>NZ_CP151953.1:0-4800000 GCF_038593005.1 Paenibacillus sp. FSL E2-0178 | reverse complement strand
ATAGGTATGCTCAACCTTTAGCATGATGTCATTAAAAGCCTCGTTCCTGCCAAACAAGCCGTGTAAATTCTTCATTACAGCTACAAACGTATGAGCTTCATCCCGGTTTAAAAAGAGGCCGCTTATATTATAGCTGTCCATAATATAGTATCCTCCGCCCTTGCCGCTGGACGAGGCAACCGGTATGCCGGCTTCGCTTATTTTTTCAATATCCCGGTAGATCGTCCGCAAGGATACCTCGAAATGCTCGGCAAGCTCCTTGCCCGTTACCGTACCTTTACCGGAGATGATCAGCAGCATGGAGAGCAATCGGTCAACTCGCATGATTGTGTGTGACGCCTAAGTAACGTCTCCTCCTCTGGGTGAAGTAAGTGAATCATATATTCTCTTGCTTTAATGCATCAATAATATTCTCCTTTTTTACTTTAGCTCCGGAATAAACAACCGCAGAGCTGACAATGACAAATACACACACAATGACAGACAGAATGCTCATCCAGGGCAGGGTGAACCCATAGCTGAATTTGTTCGCAAATGCTTTATAGATCAGAACCATCACGGCGAAACTGACAGGAAGCCCATACAAGAGCGACTTGACCCCATAAAAAACACTCTCATAGTTCAGCATTTTTGCAAACCCCTTTGGCGTCGCGCCTACGGATTTCAGCATCGCAAATTCCCGCGTGCGAAGAGCCAGCCCTGTTGAGATCGTATTAAAGATGTTCGCAACGGAAATCGCAGAGATTAATACGATAAAACCGTAAGAAAAGACGTTCATCAGCAGAATCTGTTGTTCTTCTCTTATTCTGGATTGATATACATTGTAGACATTCAGATGGGTCTCATTCATCGCTTCAATTTCCTGCTGCGTTTTCAACGGTTCCGTGCTTTTCAAATGGAGGTACATCGAAGCGTTAGCCAGCTCCTCACCGTCTGCCAGCCGGTTCATGACGCGTTCCGACACGATCATATTTAACCCGCCTACGCCTACCGGGCTCATCCCCATCGGTGCCTTATCCGTCAATGCGGCAATTATCACTTGATTTGTCTTCGTTTCTTCCTCGCTCGCTTTAAAAAAACTCGTTAGCTCGATAGGTTGTCCGATATTAGCATATATGGACTTCGTCTGAATATATTTTCCCGTATCTATATCTTTGTAATGAATCGTATCCATCACGATTGCGGCGGGATGATCCAGATCCGTAAGCTGTTCGTAATCTGCGTGAGCCGCTCTGGCATAGGCTTGCAGGCTCGAATCATTCAGTGCATAGAGCTTAATTTCGTAAGGGTATTTCCCGTCTTGCAGCATACTCTTATCCTGCTTAACCTTCTCCTGCAACTCGTCGGCGATGCTTGCTGCATCGACCCAAGCGTTCCTGACTAACTCATGACTCACGTTGTATTCCGTGACGCCATCCAGAGATACAAGCGATTGCATCAACCGGTCATCTAGTCTTTCGCCATTACTGGACGACACTTCAATATCGTAATTGATGCCTTCCAGCGACAATGCCAGAGATTGTGTCAGGCCAGTCGTGAAAAACGATATTGTCAAAAACAAAACGATGCTGATGACAAGCGAAAAAAGAATAACATGATATCTTCGTTTGTTCCTTTTTAAGTTTTTCAGCCCGATTTCTGCTTCGATTCCGAAGAGCTTACGAATGATCTTCGACGTCTTCATTGCTTTGGCCGTAAGCTTTACGTCAGTGGTTTGGCGAATCGCGTCCATGGGAGATACCCTGGATGCTTTAACCGCCGGGAGATACGCCGAAACGAAAATCGTCAGCATCGAAACAAGACAAGTAATCAAGAGCAATAACGGCGTGACGATAAGCCTCAGCTTTTCACTAGTCCATAATGCCCCTTCAATCATTGTGTTCATGAACGAAAAGGTGATTCCGATTCCGGCAAGACCGCATAAGATGCCAATGGGAATGCTGATCAAACCAATGACGATACCTTCAAAAAATACGGAATTTCGCTTCTGCCTTTTCGTCGCCCCCACGCTCGCTAGCATCCCTAAATGGCGGGAACGTTCCGAGACGGATATCGCAAAAGCGTTATAGATGAGCCCAACCGAGCCAATTATAATGGCCCCCATAATGATTGCCGATAATGAGAACATCATGCTGGATGAGGCCCCGCTGCTGGACAAGCCATAATAACGAAGCAAATCGTTATTATATTGGACAGTGTCAATTTGGTTTTTCTCAGCCAGCTTCTCCGCATGTGCGAACAAGAACGGATTGACCTGCTGCAAGACCACCGACGCATCGACCCGATCGTCCCCCCCGATGATATGATCATCGACATAGCTAATGATCGTATAACCCGGGGCCCAAGCCGTTTCCGACACCGGACGTTTAATGAAGCCTACCACCGTATAATCCCTAATTATGCTATGCTGTAATGTCTCGGTCAATGTGCCGTCTTCCCTGCGCAGCGGTTCCGTCTGATCCAGGGGATGATCGCCCCCTTGTTCGAATCGGTCGCCGACGCGAAGCGTTAGACGGTCGCCGATTCCGTACTTCACTTTGCCATTTGTTGCAACAGACTCGGAGATCACAACCTCCTTGTCCGTGTGCGGAAGACGCCCCTTGCTTATTTCAATCTGAAATTGTGTGAACCCTTGCACATCATATTCCTTAATGAACAAGTACGGCTTATTGGAATTTTGTCCCCCTTCTAATGGGGCATACCCAAGGTCTCTTGTGATTGCAACCGTTTTGGTTGCATCATCGCCCTGTATCGCCGCAAGCTGTTCCTTGGTTATATCTTGATACTGAACATGCCACTCCCCTGTATCTGTGATCGTTTGTCTGATCATTAAATCCGCAAAGGAAAAAACAAGCGTAATGACAGCGGTCATCATGGATACCGAAATAATTACGCCAAGGATAGTCACAAGCGTTCGTCTCTTGTTCTGCTTCAGATGCCGGATGGTTAATGTATTGACAATATTCATCGCCTTATCACCTCGTCTTTGGCAATCCTCCCATCTTCAATTGAAATGATTCTGTCGGCTTGCAGGGCGATCCGTTCGTCATGCGTGATTACGATCAGTGTCTGATGATAGGTCTTATTCAGCATTTTCAATAAATCGACGATCTCGCTGCTATTCCTGCTGTCCAGATTTCCGGTGGGTTCGTCGGCCAGCATGATCGCAGGATTGCCGATGATCGCCCTGCCAATCGAGACACGCTGCTGCTGTCCGCCGGATAGCTGATTCGGCAGATGGTTTAATCGATGCTGCAAATTCAACGTGTTCACAAGATCAGCCAATTGCTTTTGATCTACCTTTTGTTGATCCAGCAAGAGCGGCAGCGTAATATTCTCTTCCACCGTCAGGACGGGAATCAGATTGAAAAACTGGTAGATCAGCCCGATTTGCCTGCGTCTGAAGATGGCCAGCTGCGTTTCGTCCAAGGTATACATATCCGTATCCTGAACATACACTTTCCCGCCAGTCGGTCGATCCACACCGCCCAGCATATGAAGGAGTGTCGATTTCCCCGATCCGGAAGGTCCGATAATTGCGACGAATTCACCTTTTTGGACCGAAAAGGAAACATCATCAAGCGCCTTCACCGCCGATTCGCCTGTGCCGTATATTTTGGACAAATTTTCAATTGTTAAAATCTCCATTGTCATCCCTCCTTCCCTAGATGCTCAATTCCAGGTATATACCATCTCTCTATATCCAACATCCCAAAGGGTTTCATTCCCCTCAATGGTTATCTTAAGCTCATTAGCCCGGGTGAGATAAAGGATCCTATTATCCGGCTCATGGAGCTGATCTTCTGCAGATACAGACAGGAGCTCATGCCCGTCAACGGTAACCTTAAGGCTGCCCTGAAAATCCTTATGGTCAGGAATTCCATAATTCAAGCTAAGATACAGCGGTCCCTTATTGCCTAGCGAATACGTATATGTTTCCTTCTTTTTACCTTCGATGCCATACACATTATATTGGGGTGTCACGTCTTGACCGCCAATCTTAAGACTGTCCTGTTTAGTTCCCGTTAATCGATTTCCGGTACTATCTTTCCATTCGTTTATCGCTACAAAAGGAGCCAACTCTTTGGTGAACACTTGATCAACTACTCCTAAGATCCCCCACACGCCGAGCATTAAGACAGCACCGGCAATTCCCGTAGCAGTGATATTTCTCCAATAGTTTTTTGTACGGAAGCCAATCATGTACGCCACGAATCCAATAGCAGCGCCCAATGAGTTCTTTATGACGTCGTTCGTGTCAAAGCTGCCGAGGAAGGTTAGTGCCTGGATGGTCTCCACCACAAGAATGGACAGGATAAACCCTGTCATGAAGCGAACAAAGCTGGTGCGGTATAACAACGGAAGCAGTATGCCAAAAGGTATGAAGGCTGCGAAGTTTCCAATACCCACCAAGTCCATCAGTGTCGGATGTAGAAGATCGGAAAGACCCGGCACCCTAAAAAAATCGTCCGGCAAAAAAATAAAGGTGTACTGACTGGTTTGATCTACAGTATCCGCTCTGCCGAAAGCAAAAAACATAAAATAAAGAATAATCAGGGTGTAGCCTATCGTGATAAAAAAAGTAATCTTGCGCTGCTGCTTCATTTGCATGGTTGTACCTCCATCGTTCATCTGATGAATATCATTTTATCTGTCCAAAATGACTTTACAGTGACGTTGGAGGTGACAGTTCAGTCACTTACGGAGTGCTGTTAAATCACATGCTTATAAAATTTGATCCGAAACTCTGTACCAGTCCCGCTGTCGCTCGTTACATCAATCACGCCGTTCTGGCTTGCAATGATGCTGTGAGCCATCGCAAGCCCTATACCGATGCTTCCTTCATTAGCATTTTTTCCTTTATAAAAACGTTTGAAAATATAAGGCAAATCCTCTTTCGGAATGCCCTCTCCGTTGTCAGCAATAACGATTTCCGTAAATAGCACGTTGTCGGAAAATGTGATGGTAATCGCACCGCCCTCAGGTGTATGCTCCACTCCATTTTTCAAAATATTGATAACCGCTTCAGCAGTCCAATGGAAATCGCCGGCAAAAGAGACGTTGTCATCCCCTGTGATGGAAACGGTCTGTCCCTTAATATCCATCGGAATCATAACCGGCTCCAGTGCCTTTTGGATTAGGGTTTCCATGTGTATTCGATCTTTTTTGAACGGGATAGTTCCCGCTTCCATTTTCGCTAGCTTTAATAAGGATGAAACAAGCCAATCGATCCGTTCAAGCTGAATGCGAATATGATGGGTGAACTCCGTTCTTTTGAGTGGAGGCAGATCAGGGGCGCTTAACAGATCTGCCATGACTGTCATAGAGGTGATCGGTGTTTTGAGCTGATGTGAAATATCGGAGATGGCATCGGTCAGTTGAAGCTTATCCCGCTGCAATAGCGAACGATGCTCGGAGAGCATGCGTGTCACCTTGTAAATATCATTCTTTAAGATGCTAAGCTCACCTTCTTGATTATCGCGAGGGTCAAGGGAGGCCTGGCCGCTGCTAATCTCCCGCAAATAGACGGACAGCTTCTCTAGCTCGTAATATCTCCGTTTCGTGAATAATACAGCTGTGCCGGTAAGCAGCACGGATACAATAAAAACCAGGGCTGCGGCGACAGACGAAATGAAAGCAGCAATGACGATCGCCGATAAGCTGATCGAACCCATGACGAGTAATAATAGTTGATTTTCCCGATTGCGCAGCATTTAATCACCAACCTTATAGCCTAAACCGCGTACCGTTTTGATCAGAGCCGGCTGCTCTGGATTATCCTCCAGCTTTTCCCTTAGCCTTTTGATATAGACCGTTAACGTGTTGTCATTCACGAAGTCGCCGGCCACATCCCAGATTTGCTCCAAGAGCTGATTCCTGGTGAGGACCTGTCCAACGTGGTTGCCAAAGATCAGCAATAAGCGGTATTCCAAGGCGGTTAGCGAAATTTCGGCACCGTTTTTATATACTTTGCCTTCCAGCGTATGGATGCGCACATTGTCAATGTCGATGACCGCTCCGGCATGGGACAGCTTCTGGTATCTCCGCAAGACGGACTTGATCCGGGAGAGAAGCTCGCGAACCCGAAAAGGTTTGGTAATGTAATCATCGGCTCCCATATCGAGTCCCATCACGACATTGACCTCATCATCAATCACTGTTAAGAAAATGACCGGGATATCCCGTCGTTCCTTCACCATCTTGCATAATTCATAGCCAGTTCCGTCCGGAAGCTGTAAATCGAACAGGCACAAAGTGAACTGATCGATGTCTTCGGCGAGCACCTTTCGGGCTGAAGCGGCGTCATGGCAGAGAACGGTCCAATAACCCTCTTGCTGCAGCGAATATTCCAGTCCCGACGCGATCGTCTTATCATCTTCAACTAATAATATTTTCATCTGAAGTTCATCCTTAGGATTGATTTTAGAACATTTAATGAATTCCACGATTACACAATCTCTTTATTATAATGCCCTCTTGTGTCTGTTTCCTGATTAAAGACAGCATTATCTATTGAGCCATTTAATTTGCCTGATGCCATATTAATGACTTCCACAACCTGCTCTTTGGATTCAACTGTAAAGTTTAATCTGAGCGCCTCAATTCCTTGGATATCTTGTAGCTCATCCAACAGATTAAGCGTCTTCCCGTTAAGGAGAGTCGTTGTACAATCATCATGGGAAATGATAGGGAACGTTCCATGCTCATCTTTTAACTCATAGCTCTTCGTTTTGCAAATTCTGCATTGATTCATTTTTTTCATCGGACAATATTTCGTAAACATCAAAGGAGCCCTGCCATATACAACCATTTCCAGTGCAGGGTAGCCGTCATTTTCTTTAACATAGGCATTCATTAAATCTTCAATTTGGCTCTTATTCAATTCATAAGATAAAGTGACTCGTTTTGCACCTAATTTATATAATTCATAGCAACTAGTGGCATTAATAACATTTAGAGAATAGTCCGTAACAAACGGGTTTGTTTCTCTATAGTGATTAATCCCCCCATATCCTCCAATTAGTAGCTGTCCTTCTTGTTCCTTATAATCATTCTGATTTCTTCTAACCACATTTTCGTAATAGATTTCCTTAATTCCACAGCTCACGCAAGCATCGTACTGTTCCTTAGTCGTTACAGAGGCCGTAAGGTATGGCTTTACAGGGGCAAAGCTTATTTTTTCTTTTGCTTCAAAAGCCTTGGTTCTTTTCTGCTGGCTGTTAAGCTTTAAGTCATACAAGCCCAGTACAATATCTCTTCTTGCTGCATTTAACAGTTTAGCTGGAATAAATGCATTGCATTCCTCATACTCGACATGATGAAGTTCGAATATCGTATCATTTAATCTTGAGAATTGCTTGATTACCTGGTCTTTTGTTGTTGGATTATTAATGGCTTCGCCCAGTATTTCCTCGCTTTCATAGGAATAATTAAAGCCTAAGCCTTCCGCATCTATGACAAGCTTTGAATCTGGACATGCATATACTCTAATATCGAGGTTAAACCGCTTAAATTCTTTTTCCAGTGATGCTTCTAATTCTTTGTTATAGAAATAATCCTTCGTTTTATATACTAAATCTCCCTTAGACATCTTTTCTTTGATTTTGATATAGCATACATCCTCTGCTTTGTTGATTAATTCGCCATCTTTATCGTACAGTTTGGCAACCGTTAGATTAACATCTTCATTGTTGTGACTGATTCGAATGGTATCGTTCTGATTTAAAGGACGTGTAAGTGTTATTTCATACATGTCTTTAACAATCCCGCTGATTGTTCCAATTTCATAACCAAAGTTATTAGGTTTTAAGATGTTTGTAATATTTCTCCTGTCTTCGTGAAACAAATACCCTTTAGTAAATGTTCTATTGAATGTTTTTTTCAGATTTTCTTTGTCTTCTTCGGTTATTTTATGATCTAAGGCCTTGCGATATTTGGATACAACATTAGCAACATACGTAGGCGCCTTCATTCGGCCTTCTATTTTTAAAGAATCGATTTCTTTTAAATCATGGATATAATCGATGGTGTTCAAGTCCTTAGTAGATAGAATATAGCTTTTCCCTAAAGATGTATCTGTTGTCTTATCGATTAGTTCATACTCCTTACGGCATGAACCCACACATCTTCCGCGATTTGCGCATCGATTGCCGAGCAATCCTGACATTAGACAATTCCCCGAATAAGATACACATAAAGCACCGTGAACGAAAATTTCTAAAGGGATTTCAGCTATTCTTTTGATCTCTTTTACTTTTTCAATCTTGACCTCACGGGACAGAACAACTCTTTTCGCACCAAGTTCTTTAAATAATAAAGTTCCGTCTACATCATCTATTCCCATTTGAGTTGAACAATGTGCTTCCATATCAACAAAGTTTTTAACGATATAATCGAAAGCAATCAGGTCCTGGACAATAATGCCATCCACACCGATTTTATTTAATTCCTGTATCTGCACTTTCATCTCTTCAACTTCGTTTTCAAAAACGATGGTATTCATGGCAACATAGATTTTAACGTTCCTCAGGTGCGCATACGTAACAGCCTCTTTTAACGTTTCTAAATCAAAATTAGATGAGTATGCACGTGCACCAAATTTTTGCATTCCTAAGTATATTGCATCACAACCATTAGATATTGCAGCTTTTAAAGCCTCCATACTACCTGCTGGAGCTAATAATTCCGTCATAAATTATCCTTACCTCCTACTTCTTTAACCGCTGAAACTCAGCACCATTAATCATAAAATAAGAACTATACTTAAGCTGCAGCAAAACGCACAAGCCAATGGCTTGTGCGCTTGTTTTAAATGACTTCATTTGCTCTGAGGGACGTATCTCATAATAATTCTTTAAGTACATTTTTCGCCACGCGTATCTTCTCATCATTAGCGTCACGAAGCATATCTACAATATCCTGAATATCGCTCTCAGCTGAGGTAACCATAAACTTTTCATTCTGATACGCAAACAGCTGAACTAAATTAACTTCAAGCGATTCCGCTATCTTATGTAAATTCAATAAAGAAACGTTCTTCTCACCACGCTCAATCTGCCCTATATATGAAAAATGAAATCCGCCTTTCTCCCCCAGCGCCTCCTGAGACAAGCCCCGCTCTTTCCGAAGAGCACGAATCCGGGTTCCGACGAGCTTCAGTATTTCCTTATCCATCACGGTGTTCACCTCTCCATGTCAAAAGTGTAGACAAGTTTCATAAAGGTAAACACCAAACAATAAATATTATTATTTATTTTAATATCTATAGGTATTATAATTGTGTAATACTTTTCCAAAAGCGGTGTAGGAGGCCGTTCTTTCTTTGTCATTCAGCACTTAACTCTATGATTCGTGCGTTATACATCTATGAAAATAGGGCAGCGTTTGGTACTGAGATATCATTAAGTGATCTATTGCTGCTAATACATACAGATTATAATCCTGGGCTCGAGATTGTGGTGTTTGTCGGTGAGTTGAATTTTATCGTTAATGGGGAGGGGAAGGAGTTAGAGGTGATACAAGATGAGGATATGAAGAGAGTTATGAGACGGGCGGCTGAGGTTTTGGAGGAGTTGTGCTGGAGGATGGGAATTTAGGAAATTTCGAATACATTTTACAAGTCGTATCTCCGGTGGTCTGTATGGTTCCGAATACGATTCTCTAATATGCCTAAGGTTTCTTCGATATTAACTTCATCGTCATACTGAAGAATCTCTATATAATGATGCACAATTCCTGAAGCTAACAGTAAATTCTCACTATTTTTTTTAACATGTCCCCTGTCTTCTAAACGTTGAATAGAAGTTATAATGGATTGCTCATCCAGTCCCATATTTACTAACTCTTTTGTTTTCTTTTGAATATTCATTAAATCTACTTGTAGTTCATTCTGGAAACGAAGTTTTAACATACAAAGTGTTACCAAAGCATCTTTCCTATTATCGTCCATTATCTTAGCTCCTTAATGAATCAAACTATAGTGACTATTGCAATATCCTTTCCTGCCCAGAGATTAAAGCTATAACCAGTTTTGAGCAATTGCCATGGTGCTTCGTCAACTATAAAAGCTACGTCAGCATAAGTATCCCACGTACCCTCAATATGTCTTGTTACCCTAACCAGCACCGTCCACGTATCACCATAAATTGTCTTATCCTTGATTTCACCATAATTTACAACGATGTCACGCATCCATTCGTTTACTGGAAACCTGCTGGGGTCTTTTTTCCAACTCACCTCACAAACTGAATAAGATGTACATTCTTCGTTACATTTCTTCTTTAGAGCTCTATAATTCCAATAATCCATTATTTTTTCTCCTATCAATCCAAGTTTACAGTCTAGACTGTGAAATTTGGTTTTAGGATATAAGGTATGCCCTCAGTAGCCTGAAACAATCGACGTGGTGTTATCCAATCTATAAATCTGATAAAGGTCCATATAGTCAGTGTTGAGTCTTTTCGAACTTTTATATATCTCGGTCATAATTACGCCCTGATCTCTCTTCGCTATATCCAGACCTATATGGCCGAGCTTCACATACTCATACTTATTCCTCTTTTCTATATTTATTTTGCAAACAGTGTTGCTTGCTGCCTCATCTGTTGTTTTGAACAAGCATACTATTAAAGAGCCAGCGAAAGTTCCATCTGAAATACTGGGGCAGATGCCAATCCTCATAGCCTTTTAATACCCCTTGTTCCAGCCAGTAAGACTCTGATTTCCCGCTTTTTACAGCTCCAGAAACATAAGTGATCGTTTTCTCCAAAAAGCGTATGACATCCGTGATTCGATCTGAATTAGATACATCTCCGTGTCCCGGAACGATAGTATCGACCTTTAGGTCTTTTTGAATGCGTTTAAGGATGCGTATCCAAGCATATGGATTACCGTATGGTATGACCGGAATGGTCTTAGTCGATATTAAATCACCAGCGATCAAAGTTTGCTCTTCTGGAACGTACACAACAGCATCACTTAAAGAATGACCGCCTCCGTAAGATAAAACTTCGATTGTTCGTTTTGTTCCTTGAATAACGAGTGTATCGTCAAAAGTTATCGTGGGTATCACCCTGCAAAGGGAAGGAATAGCATCATAAAGGGCTCGCTGTACGGAAAGATCATAGTCGATTTCAGTTAGCATGTGGGGATCTCTTTGCTTTGAACGTACATGATTTAGGCTAGATATTAACTTTTGAATGTTTTGCTGCATGAGATCAATATTCACTTCCCCCATATCAGAAAGCAAATCTCTTGTCCAAACGGTAGATATTACTTCGCTTTTCATAAATTCCTGATTGCCGTTGACATGATCTCCATGAAAATGTGTATTCACTACATATTTAACCGGTTTGTTGGTTAATTGTTCAGCAGTATGACGTAACAAAGCACCAGAATGCGGCAGGTTGGTTGTATCCACTACAACGGTTAAATCCCCAAGATCAATAATTGCTGCATTCCCCAGAGAACCGCTGCCTGGAACCGAAATAGCACCCCAGATCCCTTCCGCTGCTTGTTGAATCGTGAAATATTCGTTGTTCATTGTTACACCCCTTTATCAATTAGTAAAGTTAACTTACAAGTTAGAGTCAACTGGAAGTCAAGAGATTTTTTAGGGTGAAGTTAGGGACGATTGTAAACATTGGCTTTAAGTTAACTAAAGGCTGTATAATATTTTTCAATATCAGCATTAAAAAGGAGGGGCAGAAATCGGATGCTTACGATAAGTCAGGTGTCAGAACAAACGGGATTAACTCCTTATACGATTCGTTATTATGAAAAAATCGGGGTACTACATGAACCCAAGCGTAGTAATGGAGGGGCACGCGTCTACAAAGAAAGCGAGGTTTCCTACATTCAATGTCTAAATAAACTAAAAAAATTGGGCTTATCGCTTGAGGAGATTACGGAATTTACTCGTGAGGGTTGTGTAATGGATAAAATTCAACAAGGGGAGAATCCCTCTAATTATAATCCTACCTTAAAAGCGCGGATTGAAATCCTTGAGAAGCATCTTATGGGACTGGAATCCAGGCGGCAAGAAATTGATTACATGATTTCTCTCGCCGAAGAGAAACTTACCCTATACCAAGAACTTACGAAAGAAGACATAGTAAATTCTAGATAATAGCGGCGTAATCCTGCGTGAACACTGCAGGGTGTCTGATGTAGAAAATCAGACACCCTGTGCCAGTTACTCGACATGACCCTCATGAAGATCAGTTAATCAATGCCTGCCACTAAACCGTTTAATCGCTTCCTCGGTCACCGGCTCGAAGAGGTTTACCAGGTTTCCGTCGGGATCACGAAACAGCATAGAACGGTTCCCCCACGGCATCGTGGTCGGTTCTTTTACCCAATCATAGACAATTGGCTTCAAGCGTGTGTATTCGGCTTCGACATCGTCGACGTGGAACTCGATGATGACAGTGTGATTGCTCGCTGCCACTACGGAACCAGCGCCGAATAGCTGCGCCGTTTGGGAGTGGCCGATTGCCAGGGTACATGCCGGCATAACGAGTTCGGCAAAAACAGGCGCGGGGTGCACCGCCGAAACCCCCAGGACTTTTTCATAGAACTCGGCGAGACGATTCACATCGTCGGTAATGATGCGTACAGAAGCAAAATTCACAAAATATCATCCTTCCTATACTCCTTTATATTTACATACCCGATAATAAAACAACGCTACTGACAGCGTTATGTCAGTAGCGTTCTGAGATTTTTCGGGCTTCCTCACGAATCTTATTCCGGAATGATTCAGGCTCCAATACGATTACACCCGCCCCCCAGCCGAGCACCCATTGCATCAATTCATCCAGTTGGCGTACGCGTAAAACCACATCTAATCCAGCTTGATGCTCATTCATTTCTTCAATGTAATGATAGTTGGATTCCTTCACCTTATCTGCGAGGTCATGATTAAATCGAAGATGAACGCGCAAGTGGCGATCATCCGGAGGGGTATACTCTCTTAAGTCAAAATGCACAGGAAGCTCGAATCGCTCTTCCAGTTCTACAAGTTCAGTCATTCGGGCCAATCGGAAATGGCGTATGTCGCAATAAGCCACGAGCATCCATGATCCTTCAACGAGTACGAGGCCATAGGGAGCTACGGTGCGATCGCTATGGTGGTTCCCCTTAGAATCAATACTTTTCTTCGAATAATGAAATCTGATCTTTCGCCCGCCTAATATTGCCCGGCGAATCTTATCAAGATTATCCCTTTCATTTGACAGAGCTGCCTGCCGGCCCGGAGCAAGCAATCGCAGCGCCTTGCGTATACGTGAGGTCTCATTGCGAACACCGTCTGATAATGTGGCCTCGATCTTCCTCCGAGCAGCCTTAGCTCTATCACGATAATCATCATCAAATCGGAGCTCAATAAAATCCGTCCCTATGAGTAAGGTTACGGCTTCCTCTATAGTGAAGCTGATCGGCGGCAGAAAATATCCCTCCATTAAGGAATACCCTGTACCTGTAGTGCCTATAATCGGTACACCCGCTTCGCTGATCGCCTGAATATCACGATAAATGGTCCGTACACTGGTTTCAAACAGGGCCGCCAAATCTTCGGCACGTACCACTTTCCTGCCTTGCAACTCCAGCACGATGGCTAATAAACGGTCTGTTTTATTCATTGCTGCCCCCTCGAAACGGTATGCTGTGCAACAGAAACTTGCCCCTACTTATGATACGGTTCCCCCCGATTGATCTTCACCGCCCGATAAACCTGCTCCACCAGCACCAGCCGCATGAGCTGATGGGGCAGCGTCATTCGGCCGAAGCTCATGCGCTGCTGGGCGCGGCGCATTACCTCATCGGAGAGCCCGTGGCTGCCTCCGATGACGAAGACGACATGGCTCGTCCCGTAGGTGCCGAGCCGGTCGATCTCGGCGGCAAGCTCTTCCGAGCTCCAGAGCTTGCCGTCGATTGCGAGCGCAATGACATGCGCCTCGCTCTTGATATGCGCGAGGATACGCTCGCCCTCGCGCACCTTCACCTGAACAACCTCTGCATCGCTGAGGTTGTCAGGTGCCTTCTCATCCGCCACCTCAATCATCTGAAACTTGAGGTATGGCGTAAGCCGCTTGGCATATTCTGCGATGCCGCTAACCAAATACTTTTCCTTCAATTTGCCTACGCCGATAATCTGAATGAACATATCTTCCTCCTGTGGGTTACGCTTCTATATACCTGTACCATTCGCTGAAATTCCGCCGCTCAATCACCGTTATCTCATTATATAAACAGCAAAAGGACGTATCCGCTACGTCCTTTCTGCTTAAGGTTATCCTCTATGTTCTACCACATTTCCGGGTAAAAATAAACCGGAAACCGCCTTTCTATTCCTATATCCTAGCTCTTCAGCCATCTTACAGTTCGTTCTCCTCTACCCCTGCTCTTCCGCCACTTGCTCCTGCTCCCCAAATCCCTCACCCGGCTCAGACATCTCATAAGCCTTCAGTACCGAATCCAGCAGGCCGGGGAACCGCTCGTCCAGATCCTCCGTCCGTAGTGACAGAATGCGCTGCGTGCCCTGCACCTGCGTATACACCACGCCTGCTTCGCGCAGTGTCCGGGAATGATGGGTCAGCGTGGACTTGGCAATCGGCACCTTGAAGCAGTTGCAGGCCTGTGCGCCATGCTTGCGGATTTCTGACACTACATATAAACGGACCGGATCGCTAAGTGCATACAGCACGGAGGCAAGCTGAATATCGTTACGGTCCGGATGATGGAGCTGCTTCATTAGTAAGACTCCTTCGGAGTACAGAATTGTACTTGAATTTTTCCTTCTAAAATAATATCTTCCTAATTTATATCTTCTGATCTGCATCCTGTTAAATTCATTTCCTAATTGCATTTTACATCAGCCCATGCTATATTTCAATTGTTCGTAAGTAATCGAACTATAAAATAAAAATGTTTAGTTTTTTATTTTAAATAAGTCCAATAACAAAGGAGTGGCCCTTAAATGACCTCATTACATACATCTGAGGACAGTACAAACGATTCAACCGCTGCTCCGCAGGCAACTCTTCCACGCGAAGGACTGCTGACTCTGCTATTCAGCATTGCTGTTGTTCTCGTCATTATGAATACAGCGATGTTCAATCTGGCATTGCCTGATGTGACCGAGACCTTCGGCATCACAGCAGCATCCGCCTCCTGGATTGTTACCGGGTATTCCATCATGTTCTCTATTGCCTCAATCACATACAGCCGGCTCTCTGACTTCCTGCCGATCCGCCGGCTGCTGGTTATCGGGCTGCTTACGCTGGGGCTTGCTGCCGTGGCCGGTTTCTTCAGCACCAACTTTATCTTCCTGCTTATTGTGCGCATTCTGCAAGCTTCGGGAGCAGGCGCAGTAATGTCCTTATCGCTCGTCCTGTTCACCCGCTATGTCCCGCAGGCCCGCCGCGGCAAAGCAATGGCAACGATCATGTCCGCCGTCTCGCTGGGCCTGGGACTCGGGCCGGTAGCCGGGGGTTCCATTGTCGAGTATCTCGGCTGGACCTGGCTGTTCGCGGTCACGGCAGCTATTCTGCTCCTGGTGCCGCTGTTCCTGATCCTTCTGCCTAAGGAAGTTCCCACCCGGGGCTCCTTCGACATCCTGGGCGGAGTGTTCCTCGGTGTCGGCACCACCGGTCTGCTGCTTTTCCTGACCAGCGGACTGTGGGTTGCCCTGATCGCCGGAATAGTAGCAATTATCTTGTTTGTCGGCCGCATCCGTACCACTCCTGATCCATTCGTGATGCCGGCGCTGTTCCATAACCGGTCCTATCTCGTGCTGGCCCTGGTTGGTGTCGCCTCCTACCTGTGCAGCTTCGCCACCTTGTTCCTGCTGCCGCAGATTCTGGTTCACCGCTTCGGCTTCAGCGCCAGCCATGCCGGACTGGTAATCTTCCCCGGCTCGCTGCTGGCGATCTTCGTCTCCCGCACCGTGGGGCGGATCATTGACCGCTACGGCAATGCCGGAATTCTGCGCCTGGCACCGTTCCTGGTACTAGCCGCGACCGTACTGTTCGCCTTGTTCGCCGGGCGGTCGTGGGTTGCTGTCATGCTCGTCTATATGATTATGAGTCTCTCGTTCACCGTACTGTCCAGCAGCGTATCGAACGAAATCTCGCGCATTCTGCCTGCTTCGCAGATTGGCTCCGGAATGGGGCTGTTCCAGCTGCTGCAGTTCTTCAGCGGAGCCTTCAGCGTGGCGATGGCCGCAAGCGCTCTGGAATGGCAACGTGGTCTACCGCTCCAGACGGCTTACTCCAACATCTACTGGGGATTATCCATTGCGGCAATCGTCGCGATTGTATCAGCCTTTATATATGGGCGCAGCAGCCAGAGCAGCTCGCTGGCCGAAATGGCGGAAGCAGCAGACGCCTAACATTAAGTAATGTTTATGCCAGAAAGCCCAAACACCCCGCAGCCATTCACGGCTACAGGGTGTTTTTTCTAATCTCAGCAGTCCTCAGACCACCAGATATTCCGCATTCTTCTCACATTCCGCACATTTCGCCGGCGGGTCCCAGTCCGAGAACTCGGTCTCCTTCAGATCCACTACATCGGGTGCATCCTCGTATTCGTCCACAAATTTGTCGATGGCCAGCTCTACGTGTTCCTTACACACTACATACATTCAATCAAGCATCCCTTTCTGTTCCGCTTCGGTGTATACTTCTACTACTGTTCTACCACATTTCCCCGCAAAAAGGAACCTTCCGCAGCGCAAAAATCCGTCCTTATCCCTGTCCCGTAAACTTATCAATATCCCCGGCAATCAGCCCGAGCGCATCCTGCCAGAATGCCAGTGAATGTACATCGATATCCATCAGCTTCGCGGCATCTGCAATGCTCATGGTACTGGTCGCTGAGAGGAACTGCTCATAGCGTTCTACGAAGGCCCCGGCCCGCTTCTTGTACTGCGCATACAGCCCTTTGGAGAACAATAATCCGAAGGAATACGGGAAGTTCAAGAACTCATTACCCGCCATATAATACCCGGCTTTGCTGATCCACTGGTAAGGATGAATCGAGTCCGGCAGCACACTTTCACCGTAAGCCGCATGCATGGATTCCAGCATCAGCGCGTTCAGCTCCTCCACAGACAGAGCACCGGATTTCCTGCGGGCATATAACCCGCTCTCGAAGCCATACCGGGCATAGAAATCAACGATATAATACCCTGCATCCGAGAGACTCCGCTCCAGTATGGCAGCCGCTTCACCCGCAGGCAGAGACTGAAGCAGCTCCACATGAATCAGACTCTCACAAAAAATCGACGCCGTCTCGGCAATCGGAACCGGATATTCCGTGTTAACCATCGTTTCCCCAGCTAGGCGGCTGCTGTGGTACGCATGACCGATCTCGTGGGCCAGCACGCTCACATCTATATAATTGCCATTGAAGCTGGTAATGATCCGGCTCTCCCCAACCGGGAAAATATCAACGCACATCCCGAAGTTGCCTTTACCGCTCCGCGGCTCGGCATCGATCCAGCGCTGCTCAAACACCTTACGGGCGAACGCGCCAAGCTCCGGGCTGAACCTGCTGAAGCCGGCCATAATCATCGCCTGGGCCTCAGCATAAGTGATGCGCTCCGCAGCAGCTTCCGCCGTCCCGACAGGCGCAAAAACATCACAAAACGGCAGCCCTCCCGCATGCCCCAGCAATGCCGCCTTTTTGGCATAATAGCGCTGAAAGTCCGGTAGGCTCTCTTCGATGGCCTGAAGCATCACCTGCAGTGTCTCCTGATCCATCCGCGATGCTTCCAGCACTTTATGCAGTGGTGAAGCATATCCCCTCAGCTCATAGACGGCCGCAGCCTCCCCGGTTACGGCATTAATGCAGGCTGCACTCTGCTCAGCTACACGGCGGCAGGCCTCATGCTCCGCTTCTGCCGCCGCCCGGCGTACCGCAGGATCGGGATCATAGGCGAGATTGCGCAGCTCGGCAAGCGACACACTCCGGCTCACCCCGTCCAGCTCCGCCTCGACCCGCAAGGTAGACAGCGTCTGCATGTACAGCCGCTCCCAAGCCTTGGACCCCGTCGCCTGCATCCGGGCAATCACCGCTTCGCCTTCCTCGCTGAGTAAATGCTCTGATTTACTCTTAAGCTCGCGCAAGTAGAAGGCGTGCTGCTCCAGATAAGCGCTCGACCCGATACTCTGCTCCAGTTCATCTGCGCTTACCTTCGCCAGCCATTTGCTGAAGCTGACTAAAGCTTCAACCGCACCGTAAGTAACCTCCTCCAGCTCATCCATCAGATTAACGGCTTCCGTATTACTGCTGTCTGCACTGAACCTTAATTCCGCGTAGCTGAACAAGCGAAGATATATATGTTGATAAGCATTATATTGTCTAAGGAACTCTCCCATCACACTAGCAGCATCCTGAGCGCTATTCATCTGCGAGGCTGACCATGTATTCAGCTCCCCGGCAAGTGTCTCCACCAGCCTGCGGTCCTCCTGAAATTGCTCCGACTGGAAGGAGGGATAGATCCGGTCCAGATCCCATGTTAATTGCATCTTCTAACATCCCCTTATCTAAAGTCGCAGGAACAATTCATCCTCACATGCTTCCACCCTGTCCCGCCATAATCCTTGCTGCAAAATCCACTTCAGTATATCACGCCTGCCAAATTAGAAGTCCATGGAAATATTAGATATAATCAACTATACCCATATACCAAGCCATAACCGATTTCCGGAAAGGAGCACCGCATGGTTAACCAGTCTATTACCGAAGGAGTCATACGTACACGTTCAAAGCTGCGCAAAGATTTGCTGATTTCTATTTTTGACGAGTTCGACGGCAGCATCATGGCCCTATCTCCTGACCGGAGAACGGAGAAATATACCAAAATGGCGCAAAATGCCTTTTCCTTCTACCGGGGCAGCGCCTATCTGTTTTATTTTGACACGACACGGCAGTACTTCCCTTACCATAGCTCACCCGGTCGCCCTACATGGATTCAAGGGGACCTGCATTTCGAGAACTTCGGCGCCTTCCGCAGTGAAGACGGAGAGATTGTGTATGATGTGAATGATTTTGACGAGGGGTATGTCGGCTCTTATCTGTACGATCTGCTGCGGATGGCGGTCAGTATTGCGCTTGCCGGCAGACAGCTCGGGCTGGGTCAGACAGAACAGCTTAAGCTGAGCCGGAGTTATGCGGAGGCGTATTACCGTCAAATTCACCGCTTTTGTGATGGTAAAGACAATCCCGGAAATTTCGTCCTGGATGAGGATACGGCCAAAGGCCCCGTCAAGAAGCTGCTCCGCAAGCTGGAGAAACGCCGGCAGAGTCATTTCCTGGAGAAGGTCACTGCCCAGATGCAGACCAGCCGGGTCTTCCTCGAGACTTCGGAGCTGCTGATTCCCGGAGCTGCCGAGCAGGCACAGCTGGAGCTGGCCTGGAGCTTCTATACACAGACAGTGGTTACACGCAGCCTGAACGAGGAGCATTTCCGGATCAAGGACATCGCGGTCAAGCGCGGCTCGGGAACGGCTTCCATCGGACTGGACCGCTATTATATTCTCATTGAAGGCGGCATGGAGCAGGCCGGGACCGACGATACTGTACTCGAGGTCAAAGAAGTCCGTGTTCCTGTTCCCGCCTATTTCCTGCCCTACTCAGATTCGTTCTGGCAATCCTTTGCCCATCAGGGCAAACGTGTATCCGCGACCCAGCAGGCGATGCACCACAAGGCTGATCCCTACCTCGGCTTCTTAACGATGGACGGCCGGGAGTTCTATGTCAGAGAGCGTTCCCCGTACAAAAAAAGTCTGAAGCTGGAGAATATCGCAGACATAGACGAGCTAACCGTAGTTATCCAGCAGATGGGCAGCCTGACCGCCAAAATGCATGCCCGCGCCGATGCCGATGTCGACAAGGGTATTCTCGACTATCATAGTGAGCAGGAGATCGCCAAGGCCATGGGTCCCGATTCTGATGCCTTTGCCCGTTATATCGCAGAGTGGGCTTACGGCTATGCCGGGCAGGTAGAGAAAGACTATGCCATGTTCACGGATTGGGTGTCGGAGCAGTACGGTATATAACGGGCAGGTACTACCTCAGATTAATCGCAGTGAATTCTACTTTTGACAATCGCTTGTTGAAGCACAGCAGAGATACAGCTATCCCGCTTTCGGTACATCTGTTGCGCTTTAACTGCACTTCGTACAACTAAAAGGTCTGTTTTCCGCCCCCGCATCCGTTTAATTGTATTCTGTACACTTAAGCAGCCTTATAAAGACCGCATTAGCGAATTCGGGCAGATTTAGTTGTATTAACTACAGTTAAAGTCTGCAATTGCAACTAATCGCCGTTTTTAATTGCACATTATGCAGCTATCCCTACATCAAAGAAGCTCTCTCTACCCGGCAACCGGGCGGAAAGAGCTTCTTGATCTATCCATATTTATTTGCCGTCCGCACATTTATGAATTGAATTGGCTTGGCCGGTCCAGCTCATACAGCTTGCGGTAACGCGGTTCCCGCTCCATCAGCTCCGCATGGGTGCCGCGCATCTCCACCAGGCCATTCTCCATGAAAATCACCTCGTCCATCTGCTCCGCACCCACCAGATGATGGGTAACCCAGATCAGCGTCTTGCCCGCCATCGCCTCGAACATGGTGGCCAGCAGCTCGCGCTCTGTGCGCGGATCAAGGCCAACCGTTGGCTCATCGAGCACAACGACCGGCGTATTCTGCAGCAGAATACGGGCCAGTGCGATCCGCTGGCGCTCTCCGCCGGAGAAGCGCTGCCCTGCTTCGCGTACCGGAGTGTTATAGCCCTCCGGCAGCGAAGAGATCAATGGATCCAGCTTCGCCAGGGCTGCCGCCTGCTTAACCGCTGCCTCCGAAGCCCCCGGGTCCCCGAGCCGGATATTGTTCGCCACCGTGGTGTCGAACAGATGCGGGCTCTGGTTCAGCACGGCGATGAGCTGCGGAATCTGCTCACCGTAAGCCGCAGCGTCAATTCCGTTAATCGTGGCTGAGCCGATGGTAGGCGTGATTACGCCTTGCACCATCTTGAGCAGCGTCGATTTACCGGCTCCGCTGCGGCCAATCACGGCAACCTTCCGGCCCTGCGGCAGGTCCAGCGCCATATTCTGCACCGACCAGTCGTCTCCCGCCGCATAGCGGTAGCCCGCCGACTTCAGTTCAATATGGGCCTGCCTGCTGGCCTGAATCGCCTGCACAGCGGCAGCCGCCTTCGCTTTGGCTTCTGCATTCTTGGCTGCTTCGGCCGCGGGCAGCACAGCTCCCTCCGCTGCTTCTACCCCATTCAGACGCTCCAGTGAATTCCGGTATTGCGGAATTTTCTCCACGGCCTCCGATACCGGCAGGAAAGCATCCGCTACCGGGAAAACGACGAGCACGAACGCGGCAATCAGCGTTCCGGAAATCGCTCCATCGGCATACTGTCCGCCTGCCCAGTAGAGCAGGGACAGCACGCCAAGCCCGACAACGGCTTGGCCGATGAACATGCGCAGCCGCGCCCAGCGCCGCAGCGCACCGTCCGTGCGGGCGACGGTCTGTTCGTCGGCCTCATAGGTGTCGACGAACTGGCTCTGCCGTCCGCTGATGACCCAGTCGCCCAGACCCAGCACGGCATCGGTCAGCTTCTGATACAGCCGGTTGCGCTCCTGCTTCACCTGACGCTGGCGCTTCTGGGTGAACAGCAGGGAGATCAGCGGCAATACGGCCACCAGAATCAGCATGTACAGGCCCATAAGCAGGGCAAACGCCAGATCAAACGTGCCGAGCGAAATAACGGCTACCGCATAGATCAGGAGTGCGATGATGCTCGGGAAGACCGTGCGGAGATACACATTCTGCAGATATTCGATATCGTCGGCCAGCATGCCGAGAATATCCCCGGTCTTGAAGCGCGAGGACAGGAACAAGGCCTGCGGCTCCAGAATGTTGTAGAGCCGGATCCGCATCTTCGAGAGAATGCGAAGAATCGTATCATGTCCTACGAGCCGCTCCACATAGTGGATGACGGCCCGGCTTGTCCCGAAGGTGCGCACGCCGACAATTGGTACATAGATCATCAGTATATTTTCCGGCGGAATCGATGCCTTCGAGATCAGGAAGCCTGAGGTATACATCAGGGAAGACGCCGAGAAGATCGTCAGTGCGCCTAATGCAATGATCAGCACGAACCGCCAGAAGTAGGCAGAGTAATAGGGAGCAAACCATCCTTCACGTTTCAATGGATTCCCTCCAATTGACTTTGAATAAGCTCATAGTAAGCACCCTTACGGGCTGTCAGCTCACTGTGTGTGCCGACTTCGGCTACCCGTCCCTGCTGCATGACGACAATCAGATCCATGTCGGTCATCCAGTGCAGACGGTGCGTAGCCAGGAATACCAGCTTGCCTTCGAACAGCGGCAGCATCGTTTCCTTCAGCTCATATTCTGTCTCAATGTCCAAGTGAGCCGTCGGCTCATCCAGCAGCATAACCGGACGGCTGCTCAAGAGAGCACGGGCCAGTGCCACACGCTGCTCTTGTCCGCCGCTTAGCGAACGTCCGCCGCCCCCGATCATTTCATCCAAGCCGCCCGGCAGCGAAGATACCAGCTTCGATAATCCGGCAGACTCCAGTGCTGCCGCAACAGCTTCCTGCGTAGCCTCCGGATAATAGAACCGCACATTGTCAGCCAGTGTGCCGCTGAAGATGTAAGGACGCTGCGGGATATAAGCGGTCTGCTTGCGCCATTCCTCATCCGTAAGCGCACTGACCCCATTTCCGTTAATCGTGATATTGCCGGAGGTCGGATGAAGGAAGCCGCCCAGGATATCCACGAGTGTAGACTTGCCTGCCCCGCTCTCCCCGATAATGCCGATCTTCGCATATCCGTTGAATTCAAGCTGCACCTCTTCGAGCGAGGATGCGCCTTCTTCTTCATATTTGACGCTAACTTCGTTAAGCCGTAAAGAGCTGTTATTGTTCCACGTGAAAAACGCTCCCGGAGCCTTGCCACCCTGTATAGCTTCCTGTTCCCCCGGCTCCAGCAGCTTCGCCTGCACGGCCTCACGGTCAATAATACTCTTCATCGCCTCTCCGGCCTCCTTGCCGTCGAGTGTGGCATGGAAGTCCGCGCCCACCAGCCGTACCGGCAGGAAATATTCCGGGGCCAGAATCAGGATCGTTAACCCCGTAACCAGTGTCATCTGCTCATTGACCAGACGCAGTCCGAGGCTTACCGCTACCGATGCCACCGACAGCATGGTGAAGAAGTCCATTGCGAATGAAGACAGGAAAGCCACGCGCAGCGTACGCATCGTGGCCGAGCGGTAGCGGTCGCTAACCGCTGCGATACTCTCGCTATGGCTGCGGCTGCGCCCCAGGAATTTCAGGGTTTCCAGCCCGCGCAGCGAATCCACGAAATGATTGGAAAGCGTACGATAGGACTTCAGCTGACGGTCCATCTGCTTGCGGGCCGTCATGCCGATCAGAATCATGAAGACAATGATGATCGGCATCGTTAAGGTAAGAATGACACCGCTGGACGTATCCTGGGTGTACACATAGACAAGCAGGAGGGCCGGTGTAACCGCCATGCCGACCATCCGCGGAATAATCAATTCCAGGTAAGTGCGGAACTTGGTTACTCCTTCAAGCACAAGTGTGACCACATTCCCGGTTCCCCGGTCACCTGCCAGCCTCGGTCCCAGCTGGAACAGCTTGTCCATCATTTGTCTCCGCATGCTGCTGCCGGTAGCTTCCGCGAAGCGGTAAGATGTGCGGCTCATCAGCATGGCACAGGCATGGCGCACGAGAAACGCAAGAAGGAACAAGAGCGATTTAGCCCCTTGTTCCTTCAGCGGTTCTCCCGCAAACAGCGCAGAGACAACTTCGGCCAGCGATTTCGCCAGCAGAAGAATGGACAGGCTTTGCACCAGGGTAAGGAAGCCGACAATCAGAAAGACAGGCTTTACTCCTTTGTACCCAAGCAAATTTTTATCCATTAGTATTCAAGATGCTCCTTCTCGTGAACCCGTTTGTGGAAGATGAAATAACTCCAGATCTGATAACCAAGCACGAATGGCAGCAAGGTCAGCGCCACGATCGTCATTACCTTCAGTGAATAGTGGCCGGAAGCCGCATTCGTAATCGTCAGGTTGAACGCCTGATCCAGCGAGCTGATCATCACCCGCGGGAACAGTCCGATGAAGATCGAAGCTACCGACAGCGCCATTACCGCCCCGGTCATTCCGAAGGCATAACCATCCTTCTTCTTGGTCATGAAATATCCGGAGAGCAGATAAGCAACTACGCCTAGAGCAACTACAATCCATAGCAGGGTTCCGCGTTTGTCGAAGATATCTGTCATGTTGTACGTCATTATAACGAAGGCCACCAGCAGCACTGCCAGAGGAATCAGCAGTTTCTGGGCCAGCTTACGGGCCCGCTCCTGCAAGTCTCCCAGGGTGCGGAGCGTGGTGAACATCAGTCCATGTACCAGACACAGCAGGACTACTGTAATTCCCGCTACGACTGTATAGGCATTTACGATATCGAAGAAACCGGCATACATCTGCATATCCCCGTCAATCGGCAGGCCTTTGATGAAGCTGGCGAATACCACAGCCAGCAGGAACGGCGGCAGGAAGCTGCCGAAGAAGATGCAGACATCCCAGGTTTTCTGCCACGTCTTCGAATCGCGTTTACCTCTGAATTCGAAGGCAACACCGCGGGCAATCAGCGCCAGCAGAGCGAACACGAACGGGATATAGAATCCGCTGAACAGCGTCGCATACCAATGCGGGAAGG
This sequence comes from Paenibacillus sp. FSL E2-0178, assembly GCF_038593005.1. Classification (NCBI taxonomy): domain Bacteria; kingdom Bacillati; phylum Bacillota; class Bacilli; order Caryophanales; family Paenibacillaceae; genus Paenibacillus; species Paenibacillus sp. FSL E2-0178. Next base: position 4,775,207 of record NZ_CP151953.1, on the reverse strand, counting down.
CGGCAAACATCGCGCCCGCTCCTGTAATCAGCCATACCTCATTAGCATCCCAGAACGGCCCGATGGAATTAATCAGTACCCGGCGCTCTGTATCATTCTTGGCCAGAATCTGCGTCTCCATCCCTACACCGAAGTCAAAGCCTTCAAGGAAGAAGAACCCGACAAACAGCACCGCAATCAGCAGAAACCATAATTCATTAAGTGACATGGGTTAGTCCTCCTTGTTATACGGATCGTGGGATTCACCGTGTTCGTTATCCATAGCATAAGGACCTTTTTTGATAACCTTGATGAACAGGCCGATCATTACCGCACCCAGTATGGCATAGATTGCGGTAAACGAAATCACCGAGAACAACACCTGTCCGCTTGTAATATTAGGTGATACACTGTCTTCCGTAGTCATAAGTCCGAATACTGTCCATGGCTGACGCCCGATCTCCGTCATAATCCAGCCTGACGTGTTGGCAATCGGTGGAAGCAGCAGCCCCCAGAACATGAACCGCATGAACCAGGTATTCGGTTTGTCCATCTTCTTGCGCCACATGAGGTAGATGGCATACACACCAAGTGCAATCATTAGCGAGCCTGCCGCAACCATGATCCGGAAGCTCCAGAAGGTTGTTTTGACAGGCGGGATATAATCTCCAGGTCCATACGCTAATTCGTACTCCTTCTGGAGCTCCAGCATACCCTTAACTTCACCGGAGAATTTACTATAAGACAGGAAGCTGAGGAGATACGGAATCTGCACCTCTCCGCTGCTGGTCTGATTCTCTGTATCGATATTAGCAAAGACCGTCCATGGCGCCGGGTCGCCGCTCTCACCCCATAGCCCTTCAGAAGCAGCCATCTTCATTGGCTGTGTTTCAACCAGATACTGCGCTTGGGCATGTCCGGCAACAGCTACGCCAAATGAAGAGATAATACCGACAATGGCCGCGATCTCGAACGATTTACGGAAAAAGGCCACGTCCTGCTTCTTAAGCAATTTATAAGCACTGATCCCCGTTACCAGGAATGCGCCTGTAGCGTATGCGGCAAGCACTGTATGCGGGAACTCCACCAGCAGCTGACCGTTTGTAATCAGTGCGAAGATATCATTCATTTCAGCCCGTCCGTTGTTGATCTGGAAACCTACCGGATGCTGCATGAACGAGTTGGCGGCCAGAATCCAGAATGCCGAGAGCATCGTTCCGAAGGCCACCAGCCAAATCGATAATAGATGAATACGCTTGGATACCTTATCCCAGCCGAAGATCCAGATTCCGATGAACGTGGACTCCAGGAAGAATGCCAATAAGGCTTCAATAGCTAGCGGGGCTCCAAAAACATCACCGACGAAGCGCGAATAGTCAGACCAGTTCATTCCGAACTGGAACTCCTGCAATATCCCTGTCACTACGCCTACTGCGAAGTTAATGAGGAACAGCTTCCCCCAGAATTGCGCCATTCTTTTGTACTCTTCATTGCCTTTTCTAACGTACATGGTCTCCATAATAGCAATTAAGAGCGCTAGTCCGATTGATACCGGCACAAAGAAATAATGAAAAATCGTCGTCGACGCAAATTGTATACGCGACAGCATTACTGTATCCATATTTCTCCCCTTCCTTCTCCCCATTCGATATGTCTATTCTGTCAAATTTTCAGGGCCTAAAGTGTGATAATTATCACATTATACACCCTGTTTGAGCATGAAATTCAATAAATTTGTGACAAATATCACAATATTACATAAAGAAAGCAAAAAAAATAAGACGGTTTCACCGTCTTGGATTTGTCCATCATTTATAGTTGTCTTGGTTCATAAAGGCATTGGTTTAGGTAATGGAAATACCTTTCTTAAGCGATTTGAGATCGCCATTCGAATTAAGCAATTGCGGCAGCATCTTCATGCTACGAACCATCGGGGAATGACAGAGACGGCAAGAAGGCGCATGCTCAAATGCGAAATTATCCCTCATCCATCCGTTACATCCATCGTTGGTACAGGCCCATATTGCGGTATTTTCTTCCGGTACTTCCTCCAAAGGCTTCTTCCGGTAGTTCATTGCCGTTCCTCCCTTCCTTTATGTTACAAGCTGAGTAACGATAAAAAAAGACCGTCCCAACTTTCACAAGCGGGGACGGCACCTTCTATTAATTACAGTTTTACAACGTTTTCGGCTTGTGGTCCGCGGTTGCCTTGAACAACGTTGAATTCAACGCGTTGGCCTTCGTCCAAAGTTTTGAAGCCGTCGCCAGTGATTGCGCTGAAGTGAACGAATACGTCGCTTCCGCCTTCAACTTCGATGAAACCGAATCCTTTTTCTGCGTTGAACCATTTAACTGTACCTGTTTGCATGTGTGTTACCTCCACAAATTTAAATTAATATGTTCTTTTTATCTTCAGACAAAGAAAAAATTCACACATTGAGAAAGGTTGTGATTCATTTGACAACCCTTTTCAATGCGAGAATTAGGTATCAATTGTATGAATAATTTCATGTTACCACACCTTATTAACAAAGGCAAGCTGTCCCATCCGAATTTCTCCGTTTTTTCCCTTATAAGGTCTTCTTCCCAATGTAAGGGTTACCAGTTGGTCTAAATAGTAATATTTATAGCCGATATCATTGTTTACCCCATTAATTTGGACTTGAAACGGGCTCCGTCCTCTTAAATTTTGCATAAAAGGACGGCTTGAACCGTTTCCGTTATCCTGACTGCCTTATTATTATATACGGCGGCTTCCGGTTTTATTCCTCGGGTTTCTCAAGAAGTTGTACCGTCACCTGCTTCACTTCACCATTGCGGTAAAATGTAATTTGCAGATCATCGCCGATCTTGGTATGGTCGTACAGATATTTGCGCAGGGACAAGGTGGATGTAATTGACTTGTCATCGAACTTGGTAATTACATCATTGAATTGCAGGCCTGCATCCTTTGCCGGACCCACTGCATCCAATACTACAACCCCGTCGGTTACCGTAGTTGGAAGGTTAAGCTCTTTGCGCTGGTCTTCAGCAAGCGGTACATATGGATTATTCAAATCCACAGAGTACACGCCCAGGTAGGAACGGGCAATTTTCCCGTTAGCCGCAAGCTCATCCGCTGTCTCCATTACATGGTTGGCAGGAATCGCGAATCCCAGCCCCTCCACACCCGTATCCGAAATCTTCATCGTGTTGATGCCGATCACTTTGCCGTCCAGGTCAACCAGTGCGCCCCCGCTGTTGCCTTCATTAATGGCAGCATCGGTCTGGATAACCTCCTGCTCCCAGTCGTATACCCCATCCTGGTTCAGAGATACCGGGATCGTCCGCTCTGTATTGCTCACAATGCCAGAGGTCAGCGTATCGCCGAGGCCCAGCGGGTTACCGATCGCAATGACCGTCTCACCCAGACGCAGTTTGGAGGAATCCCCGATCTGCGCAACCGTGTTGATACCTTTTGAATCAATAGAAAGCACTGCGATATCACTCACCTTGTCGGCACCGACCAGCTCTGCCTTGCGGGTCACACCATCCACGGTAACAACCTCCAGCTTGCTGGAGCCTTCAATCACATGATTATTGGTAATGATATATGCCTTATCTTCATCTTTTTTATAGATAACTCCCGATCCTAATGCAGACTCATCGAGAATATTAAGTTCCTTGTTGTCTTCCTTATGGTTAATGATGCTTACTGCCGCCGGGCGGACAAGCGCAGCAGCCTGAATAATCCGGTCAAACGGATCGGCACTGCTCACAGCCACCTTGTCAATGACTGCCGGGGCCTGTGCTTTCTCCTCGGTGAACTGTCCCGTCACCAGACTGAACAGCAATACAGCCACAACCGCACTGCATACGGAGCTGATCAGCGATACCTGCCATGTTGCCAGCGAACGCCGTGATCTGCGGACAGACCATTTCCCTTCGGCGTATCCTTTGGAGGTACCCTGTTTGCCGGCTCTGCGCCGCGACACCTTGGTTGAATAGAAATCATCATCAAACAATCCCACGTTAAATCCTCTCCCCTCTATTGCCACCGCATTCAAGACCTGAACGCCAAGCAACCACGCCCGAGCTTAACCGCTATATCTCTTAGACTTCACAAAGTGCTAAAAGGTTTCACTTGATTCATTCACCACATACCTGTGGGTTCTAAGCGTAAGGGGGCTCTCCTATTCTTGCAACCTACTAAAAAGTTTATAAGCTTGTATCCGGAATATTTTGCAACCTAAAAGACTACACTAGAATTAGAAGCAGCAACAGCTCATAACTTAAAGGAACGGTCTATATGATTGTATCACAGGCAGCACCGCGGCCCACATTTTTTCTGTGTTAAAAAAGATGCGAATTTTTTACATTCCCGCTACAAATTCATTTCAAAAGGAGGGCCGGACTATGGAGTCATTCTCAACAAGTATGGATCTGGTACAGTTTATCGGCAAGCTGGGTGATCTCAAGGATGAACACTACCACCTGATTCTTGTCCAAAGTGCGATGATCGAGCTGCTGATAGACAAAGGGCTGTTCTCCCGCCAGGAGCTGGAGCACAAAATCACTGAAGTGGACCGCCTTATGACTGGCTCACCTTATCCCATGGCGTAGGCCGGTCATAGTAGGTGTCACAGAGCCTGAACTCGCTGTCTTTGAAGAAGCAGCCCCGGTCCTCCATTGCCCCGCGTACAGACATTTTTGCCAGATCCATCATGTTGTGGTCTCTGCTCAAATGAGCCAGATAGGTGCGTTTGGTCCGCCCCGTCAGAATCTCGCTGAGCGCTGCTCCCGCCGCCTCATTGGACAGATGCCCCAGATCGCCAAGAATCCGCCGCTTCGTATTCCACGGGTAACGTCCCATCCGCAGCATCTCAATATCATGATTCGATTCCAGCACGAGCACATCGGCATCCGATATTGCCGTCCTTACCTTGTCGCTGACATACCCGAGGTCTGTGGCTACGCATAGCTTCTCTTTGCCGTCATAGAAATTGTAGGCTACCGGTTCCGCTGCATCATGGGAAATCGCAAACGACTCTACCCGCATACTGCCGAAATCCCGGTGCTGGCCGGTTTCCATAATGACCCGGTTATGCTCGGCAATCTTCCCGATCCCTTTCTCTATCGCTCCCCAGGTATTGGTATTCGCATAGATCGGAAGATCATATTTGCGCGCCATCGCCCCAAGCCCTTTAATATGATCAGAATGCTCATGGGTCACAAGAATTCCGTCTAACTCTGCTCCTGTCAGCTCACGCATCGCCAGCAGCTCATCTATCCGTTTGGCGCTAAGGCCCGCATCGATCATAAGCGTGGTCTCACCGTTCCGCACCACCGTCACATTCCCGGTAGAACCGCTGGACAGTACTGTAAATGAAATCCCCATATCTCTCCTGCTCCTTCTACTCTGTTGTCTTGGGACTGATAATGTCCGCACTTATCGCATCCACGTAATAGGCACTGCCGTTCTCCAGCATAAACCGCCACATCGGCGAAGCCACCTGACTCTCGGAATTGAACAATTCGCCGTAATAGCCAAGCTCAATCTCCTTCACCGCAGAATCGGCCGGAAAATACTTCTCGATCAGGCTGCTTAGCGCCTGTGAGGCCGGAAGCACCTTTTGCAGATTATCACTCCGGCTTGCACCGATCTCAATCTGCGGCCAGCGGTACGCCACAATCTTCTGATCGCTGTTGATCAGCTCCAGCCTTACCCTGAACAGCGACCACTTATTGTCCACCAGCGGATGAAGCACGAACTTGCCCACCTCGCTCTCCTGTGAATCAAAGCGGTAATTCGCGATATCTGTTATCTGGCTCTCCAGCAGACCGCTCAGCTCGGAGAACGAGGAATACATCAGCTTGCTGTCAATCGGCTCATTAAGCTTCACCGGCACTTCATTCTGCTCTTCTCCGGAGTAGCGGTACGTGATATCCGGCAGCTGCGGAGTGGCAGCCGGAATCGGACACAGCAGCCGGATGCCCTTCTCCTCCATCACCGCCTGCGTTTCTGCGGACAGGGAAGTGAAATCAAGCCCCGCGCTGACCTGATCGCGCACGTCTATCCATAGCTGATAGCATAGCAGCAGATTCAGCACCAGAAAGGCGTAGATTAATACACTTTTGGCTCTTCCCCAGTCCATACCGTTTCCTCCTCAGATAACAATGTAAGGCTAAGACGTCACTACGGTGAATATTTGGACTTCCGGCCGCTGCCCGTCTACAGATTTCTTTAATTCAACTACTTTTCGCGGTGGAAATCCGCAGACAAAGGCGGTCGCTACCGCTCCTGCAGTTCCAAAATCCCGCTTCGATCCTCCACGCCTTTTGTTAAATTAGCTTTGCTTTCCTCTAATCTAATTCAGCGTCAGCACACTGCCGTCGCTGAGTGTCACGCGCCAGACCGGACGAAGCTGCAGCTTCTCCTCAGTCAGCGTAGGCATATAGGCGGGCGTCAGATCGGTAACCCGCAAGGAGCTGCCGATCTGGGTCAGCCGCTGCTTCAGCGCTTCACCCCCGGACAGCTCAACAATTGTTTTCTCGGACTTCTCTTCATCCATATACATCAGGGAGCGCTCATAAGAGGATACAGTCCCCTGCTGCAGCTCCAGATGGATCACACCGTACTGGAGCTGAGGATTACTCATAATCGGATAGGAGCCAGATGGATAGGCACCGTAATATTGCTGAAAGGACACCTTGCGGTCCTGCCGTCCTTCTTCTGTCGCAGCCAGCCTGTAGGTTCCGTTCCAGCCGCCATGGTTATTGACGAATTCCACTGCCTCCAGCGCATCCTTCGCCGGTGTGCTGTCCCCGTCCGGAAGTGCTGCAGGATCACTATAGCTCATCCAGTTCTGCTCCTGGTCCACCTGCAGGCTGCGTTTGCTGTCGGTGTAGATTTTGGAGCCGTCCTTCTCAGGAATATATCTTGTGCTGCCTGCATCGAAGAACAGATTGCTCTGCATTTGCTCAATGGTATACATACCCGCAGGCATCACTACCTCAACCAGCGGAATTGCTGCTTCCGGGACATAATACTCGCCGTTCACAGCGGTATAAGGCGTCAGATTCTTGCCGAAATCCACATGCTGCTGCACATCCTGAACCGTCAGGTCGGCTTTGGCCGCCTCATACACAATATCACCGCGTGTGCTGAAGAAGATGGCATGCGCTTTGGAATCATTCTTGATATTGTAAATCCATATCCGGTCGATGCTCTCTCCTTCAAACAGCGAATCCGGCGAGATCTGCATCACCCGCTGCAGCAGCGTTACCGGAATGCCTGCCCCGAAGGACAGCTCAATGCCCGGATTCTCGCTGCGGATCTTATTCCAGTCGAAATCCTGCACGGAGCGGCGCTGGAAGCTCTCGAAGCTGCGCCCCTTTAGCCGGTTCAGAATCAGATTATAGAAGGTTGAACTGGGATAGAAAAGCGTGTGCTTGTCCTCTCCCATATGAATGATCATTTTATCCGGGTAGAGCAGGTTCTCTACCTTCTCTTTAGGTCCCATAATATCGGTCTTCACATACTGGCTCTCCGACAATACCGCCGAATCACTGCCCGGCAGCCTGTAAATTAAGTAATAGCTCTCCACAAGGCTTCCGAGTATAAGCAGGAACAGCATCCATGACTTAATTTTCTCCTTCACGCCTCACTCCCCCTATGCTTCATCAAAGGCAGCGTGAACGTTACCAGAGAGCCTTCATTCAGCTCAGACTGCAGGGAAATGGAGCCGCCGTGCGCTTTGACAATTTCCCGGGCAATGGACAGCCCGAGACCCGTTCCGCCCATGTTCCGGGAGCGGGCTTTATCGACCCGGTAAAAGCGTTCGAAGATGCGTTCAATATCTTTCTTCGGAATTCCGATCCCGGAATCGCGTACCGAAACGGCCAGCATGCCATCCTCAGTCTTATGGGCTTCAAGCCGGATCGTTCCGCCTTCAGGCGTATATTTCAAGGCATTGGAGACCAGGTTGCCCAGCACCTGATCAATCTGATCACGGTCCAGCCAGGCAGCGGCTACCTCCTTATGCACTCTCGTGCTGATATGAATCCGCTTCTGGCGGATCTGGAAGGAGAAGCGGTCCGCCACATCCTCCAGCATCTCGGAGATATCTGTCTGCTGAATACGCAGACTGGACTCCTTCGAATCCAAGCGTGACAGATGCAGCAGATCGGTGACCAGGCGGATCATCCGCTCCGTTTCGTTGCGGATAACCCCGACGAACCGCACGGCAAGCTGCGGATCATCCAGCGCACCGTCATCCAGCGCCTCCGCATAGCTCTTAATGGTGGTGAGCGGCGTCCGCAGCTCATGCGATACATTCGCTACGAACTCACGGCGCGACTCCTCGAGATTCTCTTGCTCGGTGACATCCTGCAGCACCGCAATCGTCCCGGCGATCCGGCCGCCATCGCGCCGGTGGATCGGGGTGAAGGTGACCCGCACGATATTCGGGTCCTCTCCGCCCATCGGAGACAGATGGAGCATTGCCGACTGCGCATTGCCCTGGGCCAGCGAGCCGGACTGCTCATGGTCAAGGCCGAGCAGCTCATCGAGCGGCGCTCCCTCCGGAAGCGGCCCTTCCGCTCCAAGCATCAGGGCGGCGCGGGTGTTCATCAGAATGACTGCGCCGCTCTCATCTGTCGCTACCACGCCATCACTCATATTCGCGAGGATGGAGGACAGCTTCTCCTTCTCCTCTTCATTCTGCGACAGCGCTTCACGCAGTCTGTCCGTCATATAGTTGAATGCCTGGCTCAGCTGGCCAATCTCATCGTTGCCGAATACGGGAACCTTCCGGTTGAAGCGGCCTTCTGCCACCGCAGTGGCATGCTTGGTCATTTCTTTTATCGGATGGGTAATCGTATGCGCGAGTATAACCCCCAGCACCGCTGTCAGCGCCAGCGCCAGCAGCAGCCCCGAGAGGAATACGCTGTTAATCCGGCTCATGGTGGCATATAGATCCTTCATATCTGCGGCGATATAGATCGCCCCTACGACCTTATCACCGGAAATCACCGGCTTGGCTACAACCTTCTTGCGCACGTTGTCATCCGCAATGATATATTCCTCGTTGTCACTGATACCCTGCAAGGCACGGCTGACAACCGTCTGCGTATTGCGCCGGCCCACATAATCATTCTGTGAAGGAACAGAGGTGGTAATAATCTTGCCGCTCGCATCCAGCACCTGAATTTCTGCGCCGTTAATATACAGATTGTTCACCATGCCCCGCAGGCTTTCCACAGCAGATTCTTCATCTGCCGTGCCCGTCTCACTCCCGAACTTGTCGGCGGTAAGGATCGAGAGCATCTCTGCACGCGCCTTCAGATCCTTGGTGAAATTATCGGTCAGGGAATTCTTCATGGAGCTGACAAAGTATACGCCGATCAGCTGCATCGCAATCAGAATCAGCAGCACATAAATTACGATAAGTCTGGCCTGAATCGTCCGAAAAAAGGACAGTGCTTTCATCACAGCCCTCCGCTTTTGGGGCTATGCATCAAATAACCGAGTCCGCGCCGTGTGAATATATATTCCGGCTTGCTGGGATTCTCCTCAATTTTTTCTCTGAGCCGGCGGATCGTTACATCCACGGTCCGCACATCACCGAAATATTCGAAGCCCCAAACGGCCTGCAGCAGATGCTCCCGGGTCATTACTTTGCCGGCATGGCGAATCATATAATACAGCAGCTCGTATTCACGATGCGTCAGATCCAGCGGCTCGCCGTCCTTGTAGACCAAATACATATCCGTGTCGATGAATAAGCCGAAATGATATACCCCTTGCTTGCTCTCCACGCTTTCGTTCGGCGTTTCGGATAAGGCCGGCTTATGCTGGCGGCGCATCTGGGCTTTGACTCTGGCCAGCAGCTCACGCGTACTGAACGGCTTGGTTACATAGTCATCGGCGCCCAGCTCCAGGCCCAGCACTTTATCAATTTCTCCGTCCTTGGCGGTCAGCATGATAATCGGAATATCCAGATGTGCAGAGCGTACCTCACGGCACACATCCATCCCGTCCTTGCCGGGCAGCATCAGGTCGAGCAGCATCAGGTCGGGGCGCCTGGACAGGGCCAGCTCAACCGCACTGTTGCCGTCAAACGCACAGATAACCTCATAGCCCTCTTTTTCCAGATTGAATTTCAATATATCAGCAATAGGTTGTTCATCATCCACTACCAGAATCGTGCCCATTTGCATATGCTCAGCTTCACCTTTCTAACGATACTCAGGTCCTTGATTCCTTTATTTTAACATACCTGTACGGGCGTCACATCTAACTAAATAAAAACCGCCCGAAATTATCCGGACGGCTGGCCATTCTATAAGCGGAGCTTAAAATATATATATTATTTCAGATATTTCATAGGGTTGACCGCTGTTCCATTCTTGCGGATTTCGAAGTGCAGATGTGTTCCGGTTGAGCGGCCGGTGTTGCCCATAATGCCTATTTGGCTGCCCTGTCCAAGCTTCTGGCCGACGGAGACGGAAATCCTGCTTAAGTGCCCGTAGTAAGTAACGTATCCGTTGTTGTGATTGACGATAACCACATTACCGTATCCGCTCTGCACACCGGCAAAGCTTACCGTACCGGCATCAGCGGCTTTGATTGTACGGTTGCCGGATACAATATCCAGTCCCTTATGTGTACGTCCCCAACGCTCGCCGTAACTGCTGGATATCGTAGCTCCGGTAACCGGCCAGGCGAACATTCCCGTTCCTTCACCGACAACCTTGGTGCCCGAATAGACCACTTCAGGCAGCGAAGCCTTTACAACCGTCTGTCCGAGCCATTCTTCTTTGACCACCAGTCCATTTTCTTTGGTCAGCCTGTATTGCATCGTCTTAAGTCCCGTCTGACCGGCACGGACCACCTTTCTCTTGCCTGCTGCCAGCTGATCGCTTTTTCGTACAATAACTTCAGGCTCTGTAACTACTTGTTCAGTTACCTGCTCCACAGTTACGACCGTAAGATCAGGCTGGGGAACCGTCAGTTGCAACTGATCCCCGATCTGCAGGCTAAGCTCCTTGACCGCGGGATTGTTGCGGAAGATATCGGCCTGGGTAATCTGGAATCTGGAAGCGATCGCAGAGACCGTGTCTCCTTCCTGAACCGAGTAGACCAGCGGCTCTTCCTTGCCTTCGGTCAGCACCTTCACGGCTTCCTCTACACTAAGCACTTTGTTGGGGTCTGCCTTGACCGGAACAATGCTGACTTCCTCGCGGATGGCCGCCGATTCCACTTGGTCTGCCTTAGCTGATGCTGCTGCTGTCGTCTTGGCCGCCGTCTTCATCAGCTTCGCGCCAGTGGCTGCAGCCTGCGGAGTATAATGCGCCTTCACGGCCTCGAGTACCGCGGCTGCTGTCTCCTGATCCTTCACGATCCCGAGCGGTTTGCCATCAACCGTCAATTCCACGCCTACCGCATAGGCTTTGAGCATGCCGTCCAGCTTGTCCAGTGTAGCTTCGCTGTCGATCTCCGGTTTGTACGCCTCGGCTACCTCTGTCGTGATACCGCTGGTTTGCAGCACCATGACGGAATCCGGATACTTAAGCTGATATTCCCGTCTCTTCGCTTCAAACAGCTTGTTAAGGTCCGAATCCTGACTTAAAGTTCCGATCTCTTCACCTTTCACCAGCACCTTGTAGTAGGTTACTGTATTCGCCGCAACATGTTTCTTCTCCGCTCCGACTAGGAAGGTAGTCAGAAGAACCAGACCGGCAGTAGCCACAATCCATGAACGCCGGAGTCTGCGTGGTTTGGTTTCCGGCTGAAAGACCCGGGTTTCGCTGGCAGTGCTATTGCCCTGTTGACCTGCTGCACCTGACCCTGCGGATGTTTCTTCGCTGTTCCGCAGTTTCCCCATCCGGCGCATAAACTTAAAACCTTTCATGAAACTCTCCCTTTCAGTCCGCCCATACGGTCCGCCTTAGCGGATAAACTTATTTTTAGAGCCCCTTTTATATGTTGTACGTCATCTATTTATCTGTTTGCATGAGTATGAATATTGCTGCTTTTTTGGGCCCGGAAAAGGTTACAAAATATTAACCCCTCATAGTCCTTTTTTACTGTACCATAGCCTGAAGAAAAATTTCAACTTTCTTCACACAACAAAACCCGCGAAAATCGCGGGTTTAATCCCAAAATATGCGTTTTAAACAGATATGCCGTGTCCAAAAAGTGACATTTTTTAATTTTGCGTGGAGGGTGCAGAATCAGGTGTAAGCATTTTCATTAAGGACTCATATTCCTCCTCATCCACATACCTCGCAATGATCTCCTGCAATTCCTTTACCTCGCTCTCTGTCAAGCCGCCTTCCATAGCCGAGGAAATCTTTAGCATTTCCTCCTGCGGGAGCTTATTCATCAGAATATTGAAGATATTGGATTTCTCATCAGCGGGAAGATTCTCCTTCAAGTCGTTTAGTGCGCCTGGCGTCATTACCAGCTCCTGATCCAGTGCACGGTCACTCTGTTCTTCTCCGGCCGCCGCTTGTCCCATTACAGGCAGCGCATCCTCAGGCACCGTTTCGTCCACCGTATCCCCGGTTTCACTCGCGGGGGAATCTCCGCCAGTTCCTTTTTCTCCGTCCACCTTGCTTGAGTCTGCCTCTTTAATTGTATCCTTAGTATCCTTAGGATCCGTAGACGAGGAACTGCTGCTTCCCATCCCCGTCAGACTCTTCACGAAGCCAAGCATACCCGGCTCAGGCCCGTCTACCTTAATATCAAAGCCCGCCAGCACCGACTGGATATACGTATTGACCACATACGCAGTCGTCAGCATGGACAACCCGCTGGCCAGTACAACAATCAGACATATGCCAAGTGTCCGTTTCATTAGTTTCATCGTCATCGCTCCCTTATGCCCTGCTCTATTCAACTCCGGAGAATCAGTCCTTGGTGATCCTATTCTCCCAGTATTGACTAGAACCCGGCCCGGGAAACCTCTGTTATCCCTAGAAAAGCCGCTTAACAGCTGCTAAAACACAGAAACAGGAGCCTCCTCCGAGGCCCCTGCTCCTGTAATTCATATTCATTCTGCTTCAATCTAGATATAGATTGGCAGTACCTGATTCGTCTGTTCCCGGTTACGGCCTACGGAGAAGATAGAGATTGGAATACCTGTGAGCTCTGATACACGTTCCACATATTTGCGAGTGTTAGCAGGCAGATCGTCCAGGGTCTTCGCACTTGTAATATCTTCGCTCCAGCCTGGAAGCTCTTCATAGACAGCTTCGCATTCCGCGAGCATCTTGAGGCTGGCCGGGTAATGCGTAATGATCTCTCCGCGGAACTTGTAGCCTGTGCAGATCTTGACGGTTTCGAGGCCGCTCAGCACGTCCAGCGAGTTCAGGGACAGACCCGTGATTCCGCTGACGCGGCGGGCATGACGTACAACTACACTGTCGAACCAGCCCACACGGCGTGCGCGGCCGGTTACAGTACCGTACTCGTGGCCTGTTTCACGGATATAATCACCAGTGGCATCGTTCAGTTCTGTAGGGAACGGACCGTCGCCAACGCGGGTAGTGTAGGCTTTAGCCACACCAATAACCTGTTTGATCTTGGAAGGGCCAACGCCTGAACCGATGCAGACACCGCCTGCGGAAGGATTGGATGAAGTGACGAACGGATAGGTACCCTGGTCAATATCAAGCATTACACCCTGTGCACCCTCGAACAATACTCTGGAATCTGCATCAATAGCATCATTCAGCACAACCGAAGTATCCGTCACGTAACCGCGCAGCACTTCTGCATACTCCAGATATTTGGTCAGAATTTCTTCTACATCCAGCGGCTCTGCACCATATACCTGAGTGATAACCTGATTCTTCTCTTCCATCAACGGACGAAGTCTCAGTTCGAATTCCTCGGCGTCCATCAGATCGGCAATCCGGATACCGTTGCGGGCTGCTTTATCCATGTAGCACGGGCCAATCCCCTTGCGTGTGGTTCCGATTTTGTTCGGACCCTTGCGGTCTTCTTCAAGCGCATCCAGCAGCATATGATAAGGCATAATGACATGAGCGCGGTCGCTGATCACCAGGTTCTTCGTATCAAAGCCATTCTCATGAATATAATTAATTTCTTGAATCAGGGCCTCTGGATTGATAACCATTCCGTTGCCGATAACACAAGTTTTTTCTTTATAAAATACACCTGATGGAATCAAGCTGAGCTTGAACTTCTTCCCGTCAATCAGAATCGTGTGACCGGCATTGTTACCCCCTTGATACCGAGCGACCACATCTGCACTCTCTGCCAGAAAATCCGTGATCTTTCCTTTGCCTTCGTCTCCCCATTGTGTTCCCACGACGACTACCGTTGACATGTTCATTCCTCCGTAGGTGCTAGCAAGCACCATTATTTTTCAAAATAGAAGAATTTATATGCTTATGCTATAAATTATCATGATTAAGCTATAAATTATCCTTCTATTTCCACGCTGAAACCCGCCGTCCCTTTATAAAGACAGCGAAGCTGTTTCCACTTGTAATATGGGCTCGGTACGGACTTCTTATGTACGCAGCCCTCCGGACACCAGGGCGGGCTAGCCCGCCAAAGCACAATAATCAGTGTAACAGCGGCACTTTTTAAAGTCAAATAAAAACGAACGATCACAGTTGAAGATGTGCGATCGTTCGTGTATTGTGCGAAATTCGCCTAACCTGCGAACGGTTCCGCATGTGCCCGCTCGTAGTTGACGAACTTGTTAAAGTTCTTGAGGAATACCAGCTCTACCGTGCCTACCGGACCGTTACGCTGTTTGGCAATGATGATTTCAATAATATTCTTCTTCTCGGTGTCCTGATTGTAGTAATCGTCACGGTACAGGAACGCTACGATATCGGCATCCTGCTCGATCGAACCCGATTCACGAAGGTCACTCATCATCGGCCGTTTGTCCTGACGCTGCTCCACACCACGGCTGAGCTGGGACAGGGCAATAACCGGAACATCGAGCTCACGGGCAATCTGCTTCAGGGTACGGGAGATTTCGGATACTTCCTGCTGGCGGTTCTCTCCGGCTTTGCCGCGGCCCTGGATCAGCTGCAGGTAGTCGATGACGATCATGCCGAGGCCTTTTTCCTTCTTCAGCCGGCGGCATTTCGCGCGAATATCTGTAACGGTAACCCCGGGCGTATCATCGATATAAATTTCAGCCTCAGACAACGACTGGATACCCATGGTCAGCTTGGACCAGTCATCATCGCTTTTGAAATCACCGGTACGCATAATATTGGCGTCCAGATTGGCTTCTGCGCAGATCATACGCTGTACCAGCTGGGGCGCCGACATTTCCAGACTGAAGATCGCTACGGTCTCTTTGGCACGGACCGCAACATTCTGGGCGATATTCAGGGCGAATGCCGTCTTCCCTACGGATGGACGGGCAGCCACAATGATTAAGTCGTTACGCTGGAAACCGTTCGTCATATGGTCAAGATCGGCAAACCCGGAAGGAATCCCCGAAGTGCCGCCCTTGTTCTGATGGAGCAGTTCCACCCGGTCGAATACCTGCATCAGCACATCACGGATGGCAATGAACCCGCTGCCGCTGCGGCGGTTAGAGATCTCCAGGATCCGCCGCTCGGCATCACTCAGCATGATGCCTACATCTTCGCCGCCCGTATAGCCTTCGCTGACAATCTGCGTTGCTGTACGGATCAGCCGCCGCAACATCGCCTTCTCTTCTATAATCTGTGCATAATAGTCGACGTTGGCCGCAGTCGGTACTGCATGCGCCAGCTTAGCCAAGTAGCTGACACCGCCGACATCCTCAAGCTCCCCCTTGTCCTGGAGCCGGGATGTCAATGTAATCAGGTCAATCGGCTGGCTCTCTTCTCCGAGCTGCACCATCGCCTCAAATATCATCTGATGCGGTTTGTCGTAGAAGTCTTCGGTATTCACCCGCTCCATCGCGGTAATAAGCGCTTCATCCGACAGCAGAACCGCACCTAGTACGGCCTGTTCTGCCTCTAGATTCTGCGGGGGAACCCGATCGAAAAAGAGATCTCCACCCATTCTACTCCTCCGTTACCTGCACCGTGAGGTTAGCCTTTACTTCAGTGTGCAGCTTCACTGTTACCTGGAAAGTGCCTACATGGCGGATCGGATCGCTCAGCTCAATCTTGCGCTTGTCGATCACGATTCCCTGCGTAGCCGCCAGCGTTTCACCGATCTGTTTGCTGGTGATCGCCCCGAACAGACGGCCGCCTTCGCCCGCTTTGGCCTTCAGCGTCAAGGTCAGCTCATCAATCTTCTTGCCGAGCTGAACAGCTTCCTCTTTCTCCTGGTCCTTACGGCGCTGTTCCGCTGCCGCCTGGTTCTCCAGCGTCTTCACATTGCCGTCGGTAGCCGGACGAACCAGTCCGCGCGGCAGCAGGAAGTTGGCTGCATAACCTTCCGATACCTCTTTAACCTGCCCCTTCTTGCCTTGACCCTTAACATCCTTGATGAAAATGACCTTCATTCGAATAGCCCCTCTTTCGCTTCAATTTCGGCCAGTACTGCAAGCAGTCTGGCTTCTGCTTCCTTAGTGGTTCCTTCAAGCTGTACAGCCGCATTGGACAGATGTCCGCCGCCCCCCAGCTTCTCCATAACCACTTGTACGTTCATCCGCCCCAGTGACCGGGCACTGATGCCGATCAGGCCGTCAGGCCGCTCACTGATCACGAATGAAGCAACCACATTCGTCATTCCCAGCAGCGTATCCGCCGTCTGGGCAATCAGCAGCTGTGGAATTTTCATTCCCGGCGCAGTAACCACCAGCGCGATATGATCATATACCATCCGCGCATGCTTGATAATCTCCGCCTTGGAGATGTACTCCTGCAGATCCTCCTTCAGCATGCGCTGAATCAGAATCGTATCTGCCCCGACACGCCTCAGGAATCCGGCTGCCTCGAAGGTCCGCGACCCGGTATGCAGCGCGAAATGCTTCGTATCCACCGTGATACCCGCCAGCAGCATGGTAGCCTCCAGCGGACTGAGCTTGATCTTGTCGTGAATATACTGCAGCAGCTCGGTCACCAGCTCACAGGTTGAAGATGCGTAAGGCTCCAGATACACGAGCACTGCATCATTGATGAACTCTTCTCCCCGGCGGTGATGGTCTACTACTACGATCCGGCTGGCGTATTGCACCAGCCGCGGCTCCATTGTCATGGAAGCCTTATGTGTATCTACAACAATCAGCAGCGTATGCTCCGTCATAACCTGCAGCGCCTGCTCTGTCGTGATGAAGGTCTTGTATAGCGCTTCATCCTTACGGATCTGCTCCATCATGCGGGTAATGGACGGATTCGGCGTCTCCATTACAATACTGGCTTCCACATTGTACATCTGCGCAGCCTTGAGCAGGCCGATTGCCGCACCTACAGCGTCGATATCAGGCACCCTGTGCCCCATAATCAGCACCCGGTCGCTCTCCTGCATCAAATCGCGCAGGGCGTGGGCGATCACCCGTGCCCGTACCCTCGTCCGTTTCTCTGCAGCATTGCTCTTGCCGCCGTAGAAGGAGAGCCGCTGGCCCGCTTTCACAGCCGCCTGGTCTCCGCCCCGGCCCAGTGCCATATCCAGACTCGACTGGGCAAGAGCACCGAGCTCACTGGCCGATTCCGAGCCATAGGCAAGGCCTATGCTGAGCGTCATCGGCACCTTGAGATCAGCCGTCATCTCGCGGACCTCATCGAGTACAACGAACCGGCTCTCCTCCAGCGCCTGGAGACTGCGGTGGTTCAGCAGCATCAGATACCGCTCTGAAGACAGGCGGCGCAGATAGACTTCAAACTGCTTGCTCCACTCCGTAATCTCGCTGGCTACCTTCGCGATCAGCGACGTGCGCTGCTGATCGTCCATTCCCTGGGCCGCTTCATCCAGATTGTCCATCATTACAATACCGATCGCCAGCTTTTCTTCCTCATACCGCTCACGCAGGACCACCAGCTCAGTGATATCGTAGAGATAGAGCAGACGTTCACTTGGAATCACCACCACCTGATAATAACGGTCATCGACCGTGATCTCCTGGCGGTGATCCTTCAGCGCACCGTCTTTGGCGGGTTCGCGCTTCTGCGGTATATTCTTCAGAGAAGCAATGACATCGGGCATCAGCTCCTGCATATCTTCACCCACAAGAGTCTTGCGGGAGAAGATCTGGCTGGCATTGCGGTTATTCCACTCTACTGTACGGTCTTCACTGTACAGGATAATCCCTAAGGGAAGCATACTTACAGCCTCTCCTTCCACCCGTTTAATGCGGAAGGAGAGGCCGTTAATATAATCTACAAGGTTGCGGCGGAACGACAGCTCGGCCTGCAGCATGGTGAAACACAATGTGCCGGCCAGGAAGAGGCTGGCAACACCGAGGACCCAGTTATAGATACTGACCACTATAATCAGGACCAGCAGCAGCAAGAACGCCCACACGGTATGATACCCGTGCCAGCGTCTTTGCAGAAATTTTGGCATGAGCTCTCACCCTATCGTTTCGATTTCTTCACAAGCTCCCGCAGCGGAAACGCCAGATCGACAACACCGATAATCCAGAATCCCGGCAGGACGATAACAGGTATCGCCAGCAGCAGCGCTACTATCTTGCTCCACTTCCGTTCATGTATGAGGAAGAAGAGGAAACCGATGGTTTGAATCTTGAATGCGATTTGCAGCAGCGGCAGCAGATTGGCCGAGACCATCAGCATGAAGCCGCTGTCCGAACCGCCGAAGAGCAGGCTGAGCACTACGCCAAGCAGATAATACCAGATGAAGGCTCTGGACAGTCTCCACTCCCGTGCAGGCTTCAGTCTTGGCACCGCGTATTCCATGCTGTTCAGAATCGGACGGACAATGGAATGCGTAATGACAGCTATGATGAATGCGCTAAGGATGAGCGTCATCGGAATAGCCTGGATGGTCAACCAGCTCATCATGCCAATCTGATCCGATGAAATGGTGATCTCGGAGAGCAGAGGATTGCTTGCCCCCATAGTGGCCAGCCAGTCCGTATAAGTCTGCAGAACATCGTATACATAATCGTACAAGTTAAACTGCAGGAATGTAGTACTGATTAACAGAATCAGCAGGAATTCACCTAATACTGCGACCATACCGGCAATTAGCGTAGACATCGCTGATGCGCGTTTCTTATACCGGCGTCCCATTACAAGGGCCGGTATCAGGAAATAAATAGCTATCAATACGTAAAACGGTGTAATCAGGCCCACAATCAGCAGGACCGGCACTATATGCAGAATAAACTGCTTCGTGCTAAGAGTCGTAAAGAGCACAATGGCCGGGATAATCATAAACAGCGTCGTGATAAGCAGTAATGGGGTGGACAGGGATAACAGCAGCAGCAGATAAGCTATGCTCCAAGCCACAGATGTCCAGCGAAATTTCAACAGTATTCACCTCTTACGCATATGTTCTTCTAGTGCAGATATATCCTGGTACCATTCTTCCAGCTGATGGCCTTCCTGCCTGTGCTTTCTCAGCTTCTCCATCAGCAAGTCATCCAGTTCACGATAAGGGATACCAAGTCTGCGCCCCAATATATATGAGCTCATAATCAGGCTGGCCAGGCTGTCGCCTACACGGGCGGTACTGCCTTCCCACAACGCTTTGAATAACCGTGAGACTTGATCGATTACTTCGGTCTTTAACCACTCAATTACCTTGGCGCGTTTGGCCACGTCCAGGTCCTTCGGCACATTGGGCACGTCTCTCTACCTCCGGCAAAAAGCATTATTCTCCATTATAGCATAAATATTTCCGAGCCACACGGACGCCAGCCTCCCGGATCATCCGCATAGCGGAGCCTTTGATCCGGGTGTGATTCATGGACTTTACAGGCACACCGGAAGGTGTCCACAGCCTGCCTTTCAAAAAAGGCCCGCATTCCGTTACGCCGGAAATACAGGCCTTGGTTCCTTAAGCATTTGTCGCCATATGGATGAGGTTATAACGATTCCTGGGATTGCCGCGAGACAACCTTTTCGCAATATTCAATGATTTGACTCCGGCGCACAATACCAATGAACCGTTTCATGTCGTCAACTACAGGTACAAAGTTCTGTACTTTGGCCAGGTTAATCAAGTCCTCCATATCCGCATCAATGGATACCGGCAGATTATTCATCCGCAGCGGTACATCCTTAAGCAGATATTTGGAAGCATTCTCAAAAGTAACGGCGCCGCCCGACTCCTTCATGTACCAGAGCAAATCACCTTCTGTGACTGTTCCTGCATATTCTCCGTTCCGGTTCAGAATCGGCACTGCGGTATAGCGGTGAAACTCCATCCGTTCCAAGGTCTGGCGCAGCGTCGAATCCAGTGTAACGCAAGCTACCTCCTGTTTCGGAAGTAAAAAAAACGCAATATTCATCTCTTGATCCTCCTCAAAGAGTTCCGAAGGAATGATGCTCTACCTTCCGTGCTGCAAGGCCCACCGTAGTTATACGCCTGAGACAGCAATTCGTTCCACTTTATTATACCATGAAGACAATAAACAGCAGCCATTAACCTTGCGAATGGCTGCTGTTTTTATGGGGGACAGAAGGTACGCGTCCGCCCTTACTGGGCTGTAGCTGTAGCCGCAGGCTCCAGGGCATTCTCTGCTTTGCCTGGTTCAATTAGCTGGTCCACCGGTGTGCTGGCATTCATCCAGTTATCGATCATGGCCTTAGCTTCACTCAGATCCTCTTCATCAACAATATCGTAATACACACCATTGATACGTTCGCCTTCGCCCATCACCGTGAAGCTGGAGATATCCATATCCTTGCCGCCCATGAATTTCTTGGCCAGACTGATGATCGTGGAAGGCTGTATGTCTGTTTTGAAATTATCGCCCATAATATCCAGCAGCTCCGGGATGTTGCCGATTTGGCTGATTGATAACATTTTATTCGCTACCACATCGATAAATACCTGCTGGCGTTTGGTCCGGTTGAAATCGCTATCCTCGCGGTAACGGGTGTAGTTAAGCGCCTCTTCACCACTGTAATTCGACTTATTGGCCTTAATGGTGAATTTTTCATGATCCGCACCTTTGTTGACAATATCCTTCTTGATCGGCAGCGGAACACCGCCAATAGCGTCAACCGCATCCTTCAGGCCCTGAAAATTAATTGTGGCATAATATTGAATATCATGGCCCAGCAAGGCTTCCAGGGTATCTTTAGCCATTTGCTGGCCGCCAAAAGCATAAGCATGCGTGATTTTGTCCTTCTTATTGTCACCATGCCCGATAATTTCCGTGTACGTGTCACGGGGGATTGAGATCAGCAGAATCTTATAATCCTCCGGACGGATGACGGCATAGATCATCGTATCGGACCGGGCCACTTCATTGCCCCGCTGGTCTGTACCCAGGAGCATTAAAGAGAACGGGTCGCTTTTGTATACTACCGGGGCAGGTTTAACCGTTGTGGTAGTTGTACCGTTATTCTCCAAAGGCTGGTAGGATTCTTCCGCCAGCTTGGTTTCCACCTGATCCGACAAAAAGAGGTCAAAGGCCAGCACCGCGAGTGGCTTCTGGAACAAAAATCCTCCGGCTACAATGACCAGGGCTACAATGAGTGCAATGTATCTTTTCTTCAGTTTTTTTATTTTTTTCATAATTATAATTCCTTCTTTATGGTGGATTGTACATATGATTGCCGTGATTGCCGTGCTCTATTTATAATGCCTGCCTGGACTTTCAGACAGTCATGACTGGGCTCTTCTTGCTGCTATGCGCTGCCCTGCTTAAGGATATGGTTCCCCCTTTCCGGGATTTCGGGTCGTTCTAATTGTAGAATAAACCTGGAAAACTGCTTTGACACATAAACAATATTTCTATTGTAATCACTTCACACCTAAAAAGAAACAACAAATAACGACAGCATCGGCGCGATAGCCGCCTGTATTCCTTAAAGTATATGACGCAGGAAAGTCCGTTTTGATGCTCATTTCCAAAAAATAATTAAAAATGACGGCCCGCACTGCCTGCCTAGGCAACAGATCGGACCGTCATTATTTATCTATTCGATTTCCTTGATCCACCAGTTCTGCGGATCACGTATATTGCTGAGCGCGTTCGTAGATACACCCTGGAGGCGTTTATTAACCGCGGTAATATTAGAGCGTTCGGAGAAAAAGATCATCGGAACCTCGTCATTAATCAGCTTCTGCCATTCATAATAAACCTCTTTGCGGAAATCCTGGTCGTAAGCTTTCAGGCTTACCCCGTCACGGATGAGTTCCTCGCTGCGCTTGGACGTCCACCGCGGATAATTCCACGAATCGGTTGCCCGCCATAAGCCCGAAGGATCGGGGTCGCTGGCCAGCCCCCATACACCGTTAAACAGCTCTACGGACGGATCATCGGACTCTACCGCTTCATAAAAGCTGTTCAGCTCCTTCAAGCTGCCGCCGTTTAACTGAACATTCAGGCCGACATCATGCCAGTTCTGCAGAATCGCTGCAGTACGCGCCTCTGCTGTTTTGCTGCCGGACATCGCGTCGTAATGAATCGTGAATTTTTTACCGCTTGGATCCTCGCGGAGCCCGTCTCCGTCCGTATCGAGATATCCTGCCTCATCCAGCAGGGTCTCTGCCTTCTCCGGAAGATAGGCATAGGTATCTATTTCCTGGTCATCGATCTTAGCCCAGCTTGAGCTGGGAATAGGAGTCTCGATCAGTGTTCCCAGGCCATAGGAATATTTATCAATAATACCTTGCCGGTCAAGCGCATAATACATCGCTTTGCGGAGCCGCTTATCCTGGAATTTGGGATTATCCATCACCACCTGGCCGCTCTCATCATCCCAGTGTCCAAACTTGAACCCTATATATTCATAAGACAGCCCCGGTGTCACTTTGATCTCCACATTGTTCAGCTGCCCTGCAGCCTGGTAAGCATCCCGCGGAAGGGTACCGATATCGATGCTTCCGGCTTCAAGCAGGGCCGTCATGTCCTTGCTGTCAATGACCTTGTAGGTTACTACGTCCAGCAGAGCTTCCCCTTTATAATAGTCATCGAACCGTATCATCTCGACACTCTCACCCGGCACAATAGCCTTAATCATGAAAGGACCGGTGCCAATAGGCTGCTTACGGACCTGATCACTGTCCAACATATCCTTCACTGCGACGCCCTCGAAATACCTCTTGTTCATCGGATAGGCCCACAGATTATCGATCATGTTCGCCCGCGCTGAATTCATCGTAATACGCAGCGTATACGGGTCCATCACCTTGAGTCCGGTGATTTCCTTGGCCTCCCCCAGGTGGTAAGCTTCGGCTCCCTTAATCATTTCCACGCTATAATACCTGGAGCCCGGATAATCCGGGCTGGCGATGGTCTCCAGGGCAAACTTCCAGTCCTCCACGGTCAGCTCATCGCCGTTATGCCAGCGGACACCAGGTTTAATGGTGAACGTAAATACCGTATGATCCTCAGATTCCTGCCAAGTGGCAATGTTAGGAGCGGTAGACAGGTCATCGTTGACTTTGAACATGGCTTCCGTAGTGAACTCCAGCACATTCGCATCGTCCTCCCCCTCAATAAAGGCCGGTTCGAAATTGCCCTGAAACGCAGATGAATATCCATATGTTACAGTCCCGCCTGCTATAGGTTCATCGGCTGTTTTGCTTAAGCGCGTCATATAAGACTGGGCGCCCGGGCTTGGCCCGCTGCATGCAGACAACGCCACCGCAAGCATAAGCGGGAGCATTAGCCGGCCGATGATATTTTTTGACATATATTTCTTCCCTCCCGGGTTCCATCACGCTTTAATGTAAGCGGTTTCTACTCTGAATTTTACTATAACTCTGATTGTTCAGCTCATGGACATTTGAATACGCCACATAATAGAGGATAACCAATATTGGCTCTAAAGTGAAGCCTTTAATTTCTATTCGGTCTTCAGAGGCCCCCGTGAAATGTGAAAAAAGCCTGCCCTGACGGGCAGACTTCTGGAGTAATCACACTTATTTTTCCTCCTCGGGATGTATGATGCTAAGGCCCTCAACATGCTTCTTCTGCATTAGTTTACGCTTCTTGCGGGTATCCTTGCTCTCGAAAATAATATCAAAATCATAATCCTCCGGGTATAGCTCCTCTTTGGACAGATATGGCTTCAAGCGCTTATGGTTTACGGTTATTTTCTGTTTCTGGATCATCACTCCGACCATCCCCCGGCTGTCCTTCTTCATATATACAATTCCCGTGCGCCCCAGGGTAGTGACGTAAACAGCATCTCCCACTTCAAAATCGGGCTTCTTCGCCGGAACGCTGTGCTCCGCATCAGCTGCATCATCCCGGTTTTGATCCGGATTGCCGCTCTGGGACGCAGCATTCCTCTTCTCTGCATCAGCAGCTCTTGAACTCTGTTCCTGTCTGTAAGGGCTATTCCACGGCCTCTGGCTGCCTCTATGCTCCTGCTGCTCGGCTACAAGCTGTTTGGCACGCTCAATAACCGGTTTGTTTATGCCGAGCTGCTCGGCAATCTGCAAGGCATAGCTCTCGCCCGCTTCGCCAATCGTCAGCCGGTACAGCGGCTGCAGAGTCTCTTTATCGAACTCCATCCGTGCATTCTGAAATCCCGGTGTAGCTGCAGCAAATACCTTAAGTTCGTTGAAGTGGGTGGTTACCACAATATTAGCACCCTTACGGTTCAGCTCCTCCAGAATAGCAATCGAAAGTGCGAACCCTTCCCCGGGGTCCGTACCTGCCGCCAGCTCATCAATCAGCAGAAGTACGCCTCTGCCGGCATCACTAAGCATTCCTTCTATGCTCTTCATTTGTGCAGAGAAGGTACTGAGCGACTGCGTCAGACTCTGACCATCGCCAATTACGCTAATTACGTTGCTGAACACAGTAAAATCACTGCCCGGCGCAACCGGCACCAGCAGACCGGATTGCGCCATCAACGACAGCAGGCCCAGCGTTTTGAGTACTACTGTTTTGCCGCCTGTATTGGGGCCGGTTACGATCAGAGATTTGTAGCCCTGACCAAACTCCAGACTGACCGGCACCATATCCTTGAGCAGAGGATGCCTGCCCCCATTCATCCGCAGGAAGCCGCGTTCATTCAGTGAGACCGTCCGGGCATTAAGAACCCTGGCATACTTTCCCTTGGCGAAGATGAAATCATAAGTACCGGTTACTTCAATATTCAGCCGCAGAGCAGCCTGTTCCTGCTCTAGCAGCCCTGTCAGCATACTTAGGATGATTCCTTCCTCCCGGGCTTCATCAGCTGACAATAGCTCAATCTCCCCTTGAAGGGAGGCCACCTCGTCCGGCTCTACGAAGACAGTCTGCCCGCTGGTCGACTGATCCAGCACGGAACCCTTAATTTGCTTATGATACTCCCGTTTCACCGGAATCACATACCGGCCGCCGCGCATGCTGATCAGACTCTCCTGAAGGATGGACTTATGGCGCGCCATAATACTCTCCAGCTTTCGGTGCAGACGATCCTTGGCCACAGCCAGCCGTTTGCGCACCCGCTCCAGTCCTTTGCTGGCCTGATCGTCAATAACACCCAGCCGGATACAACGTTCGATCTCATCCCTGACAGAACTCAGCTCCTGCAGAGAAGCTCCGTAAGCAGCAATACGCGGCGCACTCTGCTCCTTGGATGCCATATACTTACGCAGCTGTCCGCAGCTGTGCAGGAACACGGATACTGCGGTGAAATCCTGCTCATTGTACAGATAACCGGTTCCAAGCAGTGACAGAACCCACTCAATGCCTTCCAGTGACGGAATGGGCACACTCGCCCCCCGCTCCAGCAGCTCTTTGGCTTCGTCCGCTTCATCCAGTGCACGGTGTATGGCCGGCAGATAGGTCATCGGCGCAAGCTCGCTCACATATCTTCTACCTTCATAGGATACGGCATGGCGCATTAACTCCTGTTTGATTGTCTCGTATTCCAAGGTGTTCATACTCTGTAGATTCACTCTGATTCCTCCTTATATAGATGCCCGTATTTCAGGTTTGCTCCCTAACGCAAAAAGGGCGAAGACCCGCCACTGCGGCAGTCTTCGCCCTCTTTTGAATGCTATTCTCCTCTTTGGCTTCAGGTACTGGCCCCACCCGCTGGATGAAAAGCTCCTGAAAACAGAAAAAACCGTGCTGCAAAGAGCACGGTTAATCACAAAGAGAATAATAGCCGTAAAGAGGCCATCATGACGCTTCGCGTGTGTTCTTAACTAAATCATTCATTCTTACAGTCCGCGGCTAATCAGACATGCCACCTGGACATAGTCTAACAAGACATGCTCCTGGAAATGATTGGAGCACGCTGCGGCTTACTGCCGGAATGATATGAAGTTGCTTAGTTAAGAACGCTCACCAACATCAAAATTTCCCCTTTAGTTATAGGATACCTGTAATTTACTACATCTGGAATCCGGTTGTCAATTGCCGGCAAAGCAATTCATTACCCATGTAATTCCGTTTTTAACGTCGGTAACCTGTCCATGAAGTGCGCCGAAGAAGGTTTTTTGCAGCTCCACCTTGACCTGCCCGCCCTCTGAGCTCAGTTTCTCATAAATCGCCCGCATCTCATCTTCGTTGTCCAGCCCCAGAATAGCACTTACATTCTCTGTCTTGGCACCTTTGCCGTAATCATCGGAGAAATGAATCAGTGACTGCCCCAAATGCAGCTCAGCATGCCATTATGTTCATTCAGAACCTTGATCTCTCCGTCAAAAACGCTCTTGTAGTACTCCACAGACTCCTGCACGTGCTCAATAATGATGTAAGGACTTGCACTGATCATTGTTCATTCCTCCAAGTTTTATTTAAATGGCATATACAGATTGAACTTGTATTTTTTCTATTTTGGGATTGCCGTGACTCCAGAGAATGTTCGGCCCTCCGGCCGCTGCCCGTCTGCAGATTTCTTGAATTTAACCCGCTGTTCGCGATCCGCAGACAAAGGCGGACGCTGGCGCTCCTACGGTTCCAAAATACTCCTCCGCCACTTTTCCCTTTTAGTAAATTTTCAAGTTCAATCTATATAGCTAGTATTCTGCCCCTGTTATTCAGTTTTTGCCCGCGGTAATTCTTTTGTATGCATGCAAAAAAGCAGCCGGCTAAGCCGGCTGCTTCATAAAACGTCCTATTCCGTTGTGTAAGGCAGCAGCGCGATTTGACGCGAGCGTTTTACAGCAATGGTCAGAGCGCGTTGGTATTTTGCACTTGTACCAGTTACACGACGCGGCAAAATCTTTCCGCGTTCGCTGATGAACTTCTTAAGAAGCTCAGTGTCTTTATAGTCAATGTGAGTAATCTTGTTCACAGTGAAGTAGCACACTTTTTTACGCTTGTTGCGTCCACCACGACGTGCCGGTCTTTTGTCGTTGTCCGCGCCTTCTCTTGGTTTAAAAGCCATGTTCAGTTCAGTCCTTCCTTATTAAAATGGCAAATCATCGTCCGATATATCGATCGGTTTTCCATCGCCTGAAAAAGGATCTTGAGTATTGTTGTTACGCGAGAAATTGTTGTTATTTCCGCGTGCACTGTTACCGCCGTTACCGCCGCCACCAAAGGCAGGCTCTTCGGGAGTACTTCCACCACTTGGTGCATTTCCGCCTTCACGGTTCTGCGAGGATTCCAGGAATCGGACATTATCAGCAATAACTTCAGTGACGTATACACGTTTACCTTCATTATTCTCGTAATTCCGTACTTGGATGCGTCCTTCTACGGCTGCCAGTCGTCCTTTGCGCAAGTAATTGGCACAGGTCTCAGCCAGCTGTCTCCAGGTTACTACCGGGATAAAGTCCGCTTCGCGTTCACCGTTCTGGCCCGTAAAGTTGCGGTCTACGGCAAGCGTAAACTGCGTTACGGCAACACCAGCGGGAGTATAACGAAGTTCCGGGTCACGGGTCAACCGACCGATCAGAATGATACGGTTCAACAATTCAATCCCCTCCTTATAGCGCGATTCGTTACAAAGCTTGTCAATATCTTAGGCAACGTCGTTCGTAATGAGATAACGAATTACTTCGTCGGAAATCTTCATGAGACGTTCCAATTCGGTAACTACTGCAGGTTCTGCATTGAAGTTAACCAAAACATAAACGCCATCACGGAATTTCTTGATCTCATACGCAAGACGGCGTTTACCTTGCACATCGTGCTTTGTAATTTCTCCGCCGTTGGAGATGATGCCTTGGAATTTTTCGACTGCTGCTTGAACGGCTTCTTGTTCAATGTCAGGACGAATAATGTACATGACTTCATATTTGCGCATAATTTTCACCTCCTTATGGTCTGAGGCCCCTGATCACGTCAGGAGCAAGGAACGAGCACAAACATAGACTCGCACCAAATCAATATACCAAATCCCACTGATGAATGCAAGCTTTATTCATACGCACCAGATCATGGACCGATATTAATTACATGAAGATGTCTCTGCAAGGCCACAATATAACCGCTCCACCACTTTACAGAAGGAGGCTTATCATACTATGGGCGAGAAAACAGAGTACGAAAAGGGCGATAAAGCCCCCAATCCGGGGGTTTATACAGAAGTAGGCGAAGCGCGCAGCTTCCATACCGAGATCCAGAATCCCAAGCGGATTGAAATGGAGAAGGGTGACACGTTTCCTGAGACCTCCAATCAGAACCGCAAGTGGAAAAAAGTCGAGAAAGCACGCGTGCATTAATTAATCGCATGTATAAAACCTGTCCGGCTGCACATACTATACTCAGGCAGTACAAAAGAGAGGTGTGGTTCCGTTGAACGTCGTAGACGAACACAATCACAGGGATTCTGAATCAGCAACTATTGTAACCCGGGGAGAGTAAAGGCCGTTCCTAAAAAAAGCAGCCTGGCACAACCTGTTTCACTTTAGCGGCTACAGACAGAGATTTCCAAACATCATTGATGTACTGCCTCTGGAGAGAGACCTTTGCAGGTCTCTCTTTTTGTATGTCTTCATGCAGAAATAAAAAAACCTTCGTCACCTGAACGAAGGGATAGTTGTTAATGTATATAATGCTGAAGTGGCGGAGAGGGTGGGATTCGAACCCACGCACGCTGTGACACGCCTAACTGATTTCGAGTCAGCCCCCTTGGGCCTCTTGGGTACCTCTCCGCAGCAAGAATTATTGTATCATGCCAAAGTTACAATTGCAAGCTATTTGCACTAGCGCTTTCCCTCTGCTGCAAGCTTAATTGTTTTCGGCTCCGCTCTCAGCAGAATGAAGAACCTTCTTCATGTTTTTTTCGAATTTAGCACGGGGGATTAGGACGCTATGCTGACAGCCGGTACATTTAATCCGGATATCCATTCCCATACGGATAATCTCCATCTCGTTCGTTCCGCAGGGATGCGGCTTCTTCATCTGTACAATATCACCCAGCCCGAATACTTTGCGTTCCATTATTCTTCTTCCCCTTCCTCTCCCTCTTGCGCAGCAGCTATCTGTCTTCTCGGACTTGCCTGCTGCTCCTCACGGGCTCTACGGGCGCTTTCAGAGAGTTCCTCCTCTTGAGCCGCTTCAGCCTCCCTTGCCTCCCTGTCTGCCTGCACACGAGCCTCCTGCTCTGCCTTGGCTGCTTCCAAAGCGCTTTGCTGCTCCAGGGCCTGCTTAATATCACTCTGAATCTGCCGCTCTGCGGAATCTCTGGCGTTAGGCATGCAATTAGCCGCCACCCGGATTACATACTCCGAAGTACTCATCGACTGAATACCCAGCACATTGGGATAGTCAATTACACTGGGGTTCCGTTCCTCTATCCCCTTAAGCGCTTCTCCAATCAGTGCAAGTGTTGCTTCTAAACCCCGCTCTATTTTGACAGGCACATCCACCACCGCCAGGGCATTAGCCAGCGAATAATTCGTAACGTTTACAATCGTGCCATTCGGTATGATATGCACTTCCCCTGTCGCACTCAGCAGCCGGGTCGTTCTCAGGCCAATCATTTCTACCGTACCTTTATAGGTTCCACTCTGGATGACATCGCCTACTGCAAATTGATCCTCGAAGATGATGAAGAAACCGGTAATTACATCTTTGACCAAACTTTGTGCGCCGAACCCTATCGCCAGCCCCACAACTCCGGCCCCGGCCAGCAGCGGTTTCAGATCGAATTGGAATACAGACAGAATCATCATAATCATGACAAAATTACAGATGAAGGCAACCACATTTTTCATAAGTCCGCCTACTGTTGAGAATCGGCGGTTATTCGCTAAGCGCCTTCCCCGCGTCTCCCTCTCCAGGGAACGGTCGATAACACCCGAGACTACCTTAATAATCACCCGGGTCACAAGAAAAAGCAGAAGAATCTGCACCCCGGAAAACAGCACGGTAGCCCACATATCTGCATTGGTTATCCATTCCCATATTCTATCCTTAAAGCGGACCGCTTCTTCGACTGCCTCGCTCGGTGTTGTCACTTCCAGCATCCAGTTATTCATCTAGCTCCTCCTTCTTCACAACCTCCACATATCCAATACCATCACTTGATTTGGCAAAGATCCCGCGTATCTCTACATTCTGCTCCGCCACAATGACCCGCACCTCTTCCAATGCATTCCGGTAGAATTGGATCGACATGGCGCAACCGGCTGTAATCTCCTTGGGTGTAGGAAATATATCAATTTCAATCTCCGCATATTCCAGCAGCATCTCAGCGCGCAGCGCCTGCTGGGTCGAATCAAAGGCTATTAGCAGTTCATCCTCCACACTCCGCGCCTCCTCTGGGCTATTCGTCCTATCTATTGCCGCCATAGTATAAAAAGCCACTTTCATCCATATACTAGGATCATCAGAACAGAAAGGAAGATCATATGAATTTCTCTTCTAAAGCTTCATCCCTGCAAGAACCATCCTGTTTAAAAATATCACATGCTGATCCCGATATCTATTCTGCGATTACTCATCGGCTTCTTTTCCACTTTTCACGCACACGTACAGATACACCAATTGTTATTGTCTGTGTAGGCACAGACCGCTCTACCGGTGATTCACTTGGACCGCTGGTCGGCACTGCGCTTGCCCGCTTCCATAGCCCCTTATTCCATCTCTACGGAACGCTGGACGAGCCAGTTCATGCTGTTAACCTGGAGGAGACTCTCTCCCTCATTTATCAGAAGCACCCTAACCCGTTCATCATCGGAATTGATGCCTGTCTGGGCCAGTCAACAAGCGTTGGCTGCATCCAGGTCGTAGACGGCCCCCTCCGGCCGGGAGCAGGGGTCAACAAGCAACTCCCGCCAGTAGGCGATATCCATTTGACAGGCATTGTGAATGTCGGCGGCTTCATGGAGTATTTTGTACTGCAGAATACGAGATTAAGCCTTGTAATGAGATTATCCGATATCATTGCTTCCAGCCTATACTCCGCACTTAAGCAATGGAACCTTCATGCTAGATCTGCTGCAGCGCGAGAGCAATAACTTCCTTCTCCTCTGGAGACAGGGGATACTGCGACTCTCCCTTTTCAAGCGGTTTGGAGTATATATATGAGTTCTCGCGGTTGTGCAGACTGCTCAGCACAATTCCGCTATGGTTGTCATCCAGAATGGCAAGCGAGAAGCTCAGATCATTGCCGCGCTCTCCAAAGGCATTATAGCGTTTCATGGCTACCTTGGACTTCATCCCCCGCATTTTGGCTTGTGCGGCTTCAATCATCGCCTTATGCTCACGCTGACTATCCTCCAGCATATCTCCCTGGTTCTTCAGGTTTACCAGCAGGCTCTCCAGATCCTCAATGCCGTTCCCGGTCATCATCGCTTCGTATCTGCGCCGCATCTTGCGGATCTTGGCACCTTGAATAATTAGAACAATTGCCAGCAGAATAATTATCACTGCAAAACCCATAATGAACACCGACAGCTGTTCACTTATTACTTCATTTAATTCCGACATATATGGACCATCCTTTGTCTAAATATAAAAATTCATCAGGTTTCACATGATAGCTTATCCTTCTATTTCCCGCCGAACGGTACCGTCCTTTAACAAGGACGCCAAAGCCATGTCCACTTGTTATCTTGTTCGTGAAGCACCATACATTTCGGCCATCGCATCCAGCAATCTGTTAACATCCTCTTCTGTCGAGCTTACACCAACACTCGCCCTCACCGCTCCACTCTCCAAAGTGTCTGCGGCTTTATGGGCCAGAGGCGTACAATGCATGCCTGCACGCACTGCAATGTTATATTCACGGTCCAGGCGATGGGCAATATCCGCTGACTCTTGTCCCTCCACTACAAACGCTACAATTCCACTGCGCTGAATGCCCAGGCCAGGGCCGAGAATCCTAATCCCCGGGATGACGGCCAAGCCTTCAATCAGCCTCTGCGTCAGCTCCCATTCCTGCATATGAATCCGTTCCGTTCCCATGGCCAGTATTTCCTTCACACCCGCCAGCAGCCCGGCTACACCAACAGCGTTCTGAGTGCCCGCTTCATAGCGGTCAGGCCGCACCATGGGCTGATCACTATTTTCCGACTGGCTGCCTGTTCCGCCGTGCATCAGAGGCTCCAGATCTAAGTGTGGTGATATATACAACCCCCCGGTCCCTTGAGGTCCTAACAACCCTTTGTGCCCCGGAAAAGCCAGCAGATCGATATTCATTTCCGGCACATTTATATCTAGTGAGCCCGCACTCTGAGCAGCATCCACCAGAAATACAGCTCCGTGTGATTTGACTATATCGCCGATAATCCCAAGAGGAAGTATACTCCCGAGCAGATTGGAGCTGTGATTACAAACCACCATTCTGGTATTGTGGCGGAACGAATTTTGAAGTTCTAGCAGATCAACCTGCCCCTCACCATCCACCTGTAAATAATCCACTTCAATACCTATTGTCCGGCGCAAATACTCTAAGGGTCTGCGTACAGAGTTATGTTCTGCCATCGTTGAAATCACATGATCCCCTGGTTGAAGTGTACCCTTAATAGCCATATTTAGCCCCATGGTTGTGTTATGGGTAAAGGCAATATTCTGAGCATTGGAGACAGCGAACAGTTGAGCCAGCAAAGCCCGTGCCCGCACCAGCACGCGTCCTGTACCTATCGCCAGCGAGTGGTTACCGCGTCCGGCATTTGCCCCTGAATGCTCCAGAGCATCCACCATTGCAGCAGCCACTGCAGGCGGCTTAGGCCACGAGGTTGCTGCATGATCCAGATAAACCAGTCTCTCCATCTCTTCACCTCACTATTTTCCGTTTAAAAAACATATCCCTCCATATCCGTTTTAGGGATATCTCAGGATATGTTTTCGGCACAAATATCC
Organism: Paenibacillus sp. FSL E2-0178; assembly: GCF_038593005.1. Classification (NCBI taxonomy): domain Bacteria; kingdom Bacillati; phylum Bacillota; class Bacilli; order Caryophanales; family Paenibacillaceae; genus Paenibacillus; species Paenibacillus sp. FSL E2-0178. The sequence goes on along the minus strand of NZ_CP151953.1, from coordinate 4,741,962 downwards.
AAATTAGTTCCCGAGCAACTCCAGCAGTCTTTCCAGGTCTTGGGCACTGTAATAATTTAATTCTATTTTACCTTTTTCCTTACCTTGCTTGATCTTAACGGTTGTTTTGAACCGTTCCCGCAATACTTCCTCAACGTTATCAATATAAGGATCGCGTTTGACCACCTTAGCTTTGATCCCATTCGCAGGTTTGCGGTCGAGGTTTTTCACTACCTCTTCCAATTCTCTCACACTCCACTGCTGTTCCACACACTGTTCGGCTAATTGCTTTATCGTCTCCGGATCTTTCAGCGCTACAATTGCCCGGGCATGACCCATAGAAATTGTTCCACGTGAAACATAATCCTTCACTTCCTCCGGCAGACTAAGCAGCCGCAGGAAGTTGGCAATATGGGATCTGGACTTCCCCACCTTCAGTGATAGCTCTTCTTGGGTAAGAGCAAATTGATCCATTAGCCCTTGATATGCAACCGCAATCTCCATTGCGTTTAGATTCTCACGCTGCAGGTTTTCAATCAGGGCAATCTCCATAACCTGCTGGTCGCTTAAGCTGCGGACTACCGCAGGGATCGTTGCTTTGCCGCAATACTGGGATGCACGGAACCGGCGTTCACCGGCAATGATCTCATAACCCTTCAATACACTGCGGACAATGATTGGCTGAATGACCCCGTGCTGTCTGATAGATTCAGCCAGCTCCTGAATAGCTTCTTCGTTGAAATCTTTACGCGGCTGATACGGATTGGCTCTTAACTGTGACAAGGGTATTTCTACAACCTTGTCATCCTCGTTAATGGATAAAGAAGGTATTAAAGCATCCAAGCCTTTGCCTAGGCGCTTACTCATAAGAAATCACTTCCTTTGCCAACTCTAAATACACTTCCGCTCCTTTGGAACGGGAATCATAAGTAATAATGGATTGTCCGTGTGAAGGAGCTTCACTCAGGCGGACATTACGCGGAATAATGGTTCTATATACCTTTTCCTGGAAGTACTTTTTCACTTCTTCAATCACCTGAATCCCCAGATTGGTCCGGGCATCAAGCATAGTGAGCAGTACCCCCTCTATCTTAAGGTGAGGGTTAAGATTCTTCTGCACCAGTCTTACGGTGTTAAGCAGTTGGCTTAGCCCTTCAAGCGCGTAGTATTCACATTGAATCGGTATAATGACTGAATCCGCTGCTGTCAGAGAGTTAATGGTAAGAATGCCCAATGATGGAGGGCAATCGATGATGATGTAATCATAATTCGCCTTGACCGCATTTAGAGCCTTCTTCAGCTTTAGTTCTCTGGATATGGTAGAGACTAATTCAATTTCCGCACCCGCTAATTGAATAGTCGCCGGTATGATATGAAGGCCTTCGATTTGGGTCTCCAATATCGTTTCCTGCGGGTTTGCTTCATTAATAAGAATATCATAAATGCAATTTGCTACATCCGCTTTGTTGACGCCAACGCCGCTCGTAGTGTTGCCTTGCGGATCAATATCAACAAGCAGCACTCTTTTCCCTAAAGTAGCCATGCCGGCACCCAGGTTTACAGAGGTTGTTGTTTTACCGACCCCGCCTTTTTGATTTGCTATGGCAATAATCTTGGACACTTATTTCACCTCGAATTGTTAGAAAGAATCATCTTGTAAGGTCATGAGTTGTATTGGCATAATGATTTGTATACTACGGCATCACATGTGCGGGAAGTGTAGACAAATATACATTAACTTATCCATAAAGTGTATGTGTGATAACGTCTGGAGCTAGTCATAGAAAAGGCGGCCAATCACCTCAGGGCCGCCTTCAGCTTTTGAAACCATTTATCTTTTTGGGATTTGAATAACAATCTCATAATGATCGCCACGGTCATTCTCGGAGGTCTTGATTTCCATCCCCGAACCGGACACCATGTCTATGGATTGGCGTATTGTATTAAGGGCGAGACGAACATCTTTTGTATAGGATACCCGTTTTGATTTCTTAGTCTGTGTAACGGCTTTATAGAATGCAATACGTGCTTCTGTTTGCTTCACATTGAGCTCTTTGGAGATAATCTCAGCCAGCACCTTCATCTGCATCTCTTCACTGTCCAGAGACAAAAGCGAACGCGCATGACGCTCAGTGATCTTTCTTTCCATCAGTGCAACTTTGACTGCCTCCGGTAAATTCAGCAAGCGAATTTTGTTGGCAATCGTTGACTGGCTTTTACCAAGCCTTTGGGCCAGACTCTCTTGCGTCAATTGATGCAGATCAATCAGCTTCTGATAGGCGATTGCCTCTTCAATAGAGGTCAGACCCTCACGCTGCAAATTCTCTATCAATGCAATTGAAGCTGCTTGTGAATCATTGAATTCGCGTACAAGAGCTGGAATAGTCTCCATGCCCAGCTTTTTGACCGCCCGCCAGCGTCTTTCACCGGCAATGATTTCATACTGGGAATCACGCATACGCACAACGATCGGCTGGATAACTCCATGAGTTTTGATAGTCTGGCATAGCTCATCTATCTTGTCATCATCAAAAATCGTCCGTGGTTGATATGGACTGCTGATGACCTCATGAACCGGGATTTGTTTGATCTCTTCTCCGCTGCTCCGCTCGGTAAATCCAAAAAGCTTGGTGAATTGTTCTTTCATTCCGTTCATAACCACCTAATTTCGTTATAGTACGATCCTTCTAACCTTTCTTACGAAAAGCTTATCGTACAGCGTGAGAAAAGCATCTATCCTATTCATAGTCGCTTTCCTTACAATTAAAGAATGAATCAGATCGCTGATCAGCTCTTTAATTCAAGAACAGCCTGGCCATATTTCTGACCTTCGGTTCTCTGCAACCAGGGTAGTAACAGAGTAGCAGACGAGTCTTCTCTATAAAAAGTCTACTCTAGTATTCTATCACTTTTCTGCTCATAATCCTATTCTCCATATAGACCTATTTTTCCTGCCTAAAGGTCCCCCCGGGTCCTCTTATTCACAAATAAACTCCATAGGGGCCAGTCTTGAGGTAATATGTTACGGCACTGGTGAAAATGCCGTTGATGCTTGGGCATCTATCACAAATCTCATTAAAAAAGATCAAGCTCATTCTGCATGAGCTTGATCTTTTTTCGCAAATATGATTTTGATTGTTTCACGTGAAACAATTATACAAGGGGCGACTTTGCTGGTACGCCTGGCTTACGCGGATACTTTGCCGGTGTTGCCCCAGTCTTACGCACGAGAATAATATGCCGGGCGGATTCTTCTACAGGCAAGCTGAAGGATTCTACCTTCTGCAGCTCAGCACGAAGTTCCTTGAAGCTGCGTTTGGCTTCTGCCAATTCCTCAGCCGGGTCGCTCCCCTTCATTGCGGCGAAGATTCCATCCTTACGTGTGAACGGAAGACAAAATTCATTCAAAAGAGATAGGCGGGCAACTGCACGTGCAGTCACCACATCATAAGCATCACGGTGGACAAACTGTCTGGCGACATCCTCTGCACGTCCGTGGATCAGTTGTACACCAGTCAGGCCCAAGGTGTCACATACATGCTGCAAAAAGGAGATCCGTTTGCTGAGTGAGTCTACAATTGTCAGCTTCAGATGCGGGAAACAAATCTTCAGCGGGATTCCAGGAAACCCTGCACCCGATCCGATATCAGCAAGACTCTTGGTTTCATCCATATTCAGATAGAAAGCCAGAGATAGAGAGTCGTAGAAATGCTTCGTATACACCTGACTTCTTTCCGTAATACCTGTAAGGTTCATCTTTTCATTCCAGGAAATCAATTCCTGGAAGTATAGTTCGAATTGTTCTAATTGCTTCGTTGAGAGCTGTAGTCCGCGCTCTTTGAGCAGAGCGGTGAACTGGGCTGCCGTATTATCCATAGATTATCCTTTCGCCGCTGTCACACGGTTATAATGCTCCAAATGTACCAGCAAAATCGAGATATCCGCCGGTGTTACTCCTCCGATGCGCGAAGCCTGGCCAATGGAGATGGGTGCAATTTTGGTCAGCTTTTGCCGGGCTTCCATCGCAAGTCCATGAATCTCATTGTAGTTGATATCATCAGGAATCTTCTTCTTCTCCATCTTCTGCAGCTTCTCAACATGCTGGAGCTGTTTCTCAATATATCCGGCATACTTAATCTGAATTTCAACCTGTTCCTTCATATCTTCGTCCAGCTCTTCCGGAGCAGGTGATATCATATCTACGAAGCTGTAAGTAAGCTCCGGACGGCGCATTAAGGTCAGCAGATTGCTTCCGTCAACAATAGGTGCCGATTCATAACCAGCAAGGGCCTCATTCACCTGAACAGGTTTAACCTTCGTTTCCTGCAGGCGGATGATTTCACGGTCCACCCGTCCTTTTTTATCAAGGAATGCCTCATACCGTTGCTCTGGAATAAGTCCGATTTCATAACCGATTGGAGTCAGGCGCAGGTCCGCATTATCATGACGGAGCAGCAGGCGGTATTCCGCACGCGAAGTCAGCAGACGATAAGGTTCATTGGTTCCCTTGGTGACCAGATCATCAATCAGAACACCGATGTAACCTTGGGACCGGTCAAGCACCACGGGCTCCTTCTCCTGTACTTTACGCGCTGCGTTAATGCCTGCAATTACACCCTGCCCTGCAGCTTCCTCATAACCGGAGGTGCCATTGATTTGTCCGGCTGTGAACAGTCCCGGCAACCGTTTGGTTTCAAGGGACGGCCAGAGCTGTGTTGGAACCATCGCATCATATTCAATGGCATAGCCGTTACGCATCATTTCAACCTTTTCCAAACCGGGAATGGAACGCAGCACTGCCAGTTGTACATCCTCAGGGAGACTTGTGGACAGACCTTGTACATAGTATTCCGATGTGTTTTTGCCTTCAGGTTCAAGGAAGATTTGATGCTGCGATTTATCGCTGAAACGCACGACCTTATCTTCGATTGATGGACAATAGCGAGGACCTGTTCCTTCAATAATTCCGGTAAACATCGGTGCCCGGTGCAGGTTGTCATTAATAATCTGATGTGTGACGGGTGATGTGTAAGTCAGCCAGCAAGGCAGCTGTTCATTATCTGATGACTTGGTTTCAAAAGAGAAGAATTTCGGTTTATCGTCGCCCGGCTGGATTTCTGTCTTGGAGAAATCAATCGTATCCCTATGCACACGCGGCGGAGTTCCTGTCTTAAAGCGGACAAGATCGAATCCAAGCTCACGCAAATTCTCCGACAACCGTACGGACGGCTGCTGATTGTTTGGCCCGCTCTCATAAGTCAGTTCACCCATAATTACTTTGCCGCGCAGATAGGTTCCAGTCGTCAGGATAACAGTTTTGCTGTGATATACGGTTCCGGTCTTCGTAATGACCCCGGTGCAGCGGCCGTCCTCAACAATCAGTTCTTCCACCATACCCTGGCGCAGGGTCAGGTTAGGTGTCTTTTCCATCGTTTCCTTCATCGCATGCTGATAAAGGAACTTGTCTGCCTGTGCACGAAGTGCATGGACAGCAGGTCCTTTCCCGGTATTAAGCATCCGCAGCTGAATGAAAGTCTTATCTATATTGCGGCCCATTTCCCCGCCCAGCGCATCAATTTCACGCACTACATGGCCCTTGGCGGGTCCGCCAATGGATGGATTACATGGCATGAAGGCCACCATATCCAGGTTAATCGTGATCATCAGTGTGCGGCAGCCCATCCGTGCAGCAGCCAGAGCCGCTTCACAGCCGGCATGTCCGGCGCCTATGACGACAACATCATAGCTGCCTCCATCATAATTCATAACTGTTCCCTCCTTTTATTTGCCTAAGCAGAACTGCGAGAAAATCTGATCCAACAGAGAATCCGCAGCCGTATCTCCAACAATCTCACCGAGCTGCTCCCAAGCCAGACGCACATCAATCTGTATCATATCTATAGGAATAAGCATCTCCGCAGCTTCGTAGGCATCCTGAAGTGATTTATGCGCCTTCTTCAGCAGGGCAATATGTCTTACATTACTTACGTAAGTTAAATCACCTGACTCCAGCTTGCCTCCGAAAAAGAGTGCCGAGATCGCCTCTTCCAGTTTATCCAGTCCTTCCTCTTCCAGCACAGACATCGGTACAATGCTCGACTCGTCAAAAAAGGAGCGCAGCTTATCCGTATCCAGACGGGACGGTAAGTCCATTTTATTCATGATGACCAAGGCTTGTCTACCGTGGATTTGTTCCATAAGTGCCAGTTCATCCTCATGCAGCTCATCATTGGCATTCAGCACCAGAAGAATCAGATCCGCATCACTAAAAGCCGCCTTCGAACGTTCCACACCGATTCTTTCTACCACATCCATCGTTTCACGGATACCGGCAGTGTCCAGCAGCTTCAGCGGGATATTATTAATCGTTACATACTCTTCTATTACATCACGCGTTGTTCCCGGAATATCGGTTACAATCGCCTTGTTGTCGCGGGCAAGTGCGTTAAGCAGGGAGGATTTGCCGACATTGGGCCGGCCTACAATTGCTGTTGTAATCCCTTCGCGCAGAATCTTTCCTTCATTAGCTGTACGAAGCAGCTTGTTAATGCCTTCCATAACCTCTTGACTCTTGTCCTTGATGAAATCGGCTGTTAAGGATTCCACATCATGTTCCGGATAATCAATGTTCACTTCAATATGAGCCAGCATCTCAATAAGAGTGTGCCGAAGCTCATGAATCCGTGCGGATAGAGAACCGCTAACCTGCTTAAGCGCAACCGAGAAGGCACGGTCCGACTTGGAACGAATCAGATCGATTACAGCTTCCGCCTGGGAAAGATCAATCCGCCCGCCCAGAAAAGCACGTTTGGTGAATTCCCCCGGCTCAGCCAGCCGGATATCCTGCTGCAGCAGCAGGTCCATCACTCTTCTTACAGAGATTACGCCGCCATGGGCACTGATCTCCACTACATCTTCCGTTGTAAAAGAACGCGGTCCCTTCATGACCGTAACCAGCACTTCTTCCATCCGCTCCCCATCCAGCGGACTTACAATATGTCCATAATGCACAGTATGGGATTCAGCTTCCGTAAGGGGGATACGGCTTTTGAACAATGGAGCAACCTGGCTGATAGCCTGCGGTCCGCTAACCCGGATGATGGCAATTCCGCCCTCGCCCAGAGCCGTCGATACAGCAGCAATAGTATCACTAAGCATGTTGTTATTCACCTCTGGCTTGATCTTTTCTTATTTGTCTCTTCAAGTGGAAACGGTTAAGCCGTCCTTCAAAGGACGGCATACGTTTCAGCGGGAAATATAAGGGTAATATATTTCGCGAACCATATAAATTGTTATATTTCAAAAAAACAATGACTCCTCGCATAGGTCAAGGAGTCATTGCGGCATATAGATCTACTTCAATGTTATAACGACGCGGCGGTTCGGTTCTTCACCCTTGCTAAGCGTGTTTACCTGCCGGTGATCTTGTAATCTGGAATGAATAATCTTGCGTTCCTGCGGGGACATGGGTTCCAGGACAACCTCTTTACGGGTCCGGACTACACGTCCCGCGAGCCGGTCCGCCAATTCCTCAAGCGTCTTCTTGCGGCGTTCACGGAAGTTCTCCGCATCCAGCACAAGGCGGATGAAGCTGTCGGAATAGCGGTTGGCAACAATATTAGCCAAATACTGCAGAGCATCGAGAGTTTGTCCTCTTCTGCCGATCAGCAGCCCGAGATCCGGACCGGATATTTGCAGAACAGTTGATTCCTTGGTATGAACGATTTCAACTTCCACCTCGAGCCCCATGCTCTTGGCGACATCCACAATGAAATGAACGGCCTGTTGGTAAGCTTCCTCCACCGGTTGTCCGGAATCCTGGCGCGGTACGCCGCTGATCGCCTCTGGTTTGCTCTCTCTTGTTGACTGCTGAGACAGTAGCGGAGCACTCGCCGCTGATGCCGGTGCGGCTTCAGAGATCAAGGTCAATTCTACCTTGGCTCCCTTCGCACCGATCAATCCAAGGAATCCTTTTGACGGCTGTTCAAGTACGTTGACCGTTACCCGGTCCTTCTGAACTCCAAGCTGGTTAAGTCCCCGTTCTACAGCTTCTTCAATGGTTTTCCCTGTCGCGACGACTTTGCTCATTTTGACTTTTTGACCCCCTTCTTCCCTTTGCTGCTATTGCCTTTTGCAGCAGGAGTAACATCTTTGCGGGCGTTATTGTTGCTGTTCTTGCTCTTCGTCAAATTCACTTCTTTGGCTTTGCCGTTACCCGCAGTAGCGTTAGCGGTGGCACTTGCAGCTGCAATAGCCGCTTTATGTTTATCGTTGTTGCGGTACAAGAAGTAGTTCTGAATAATGGTGTACAGATTGCTATAGAACCAGTACAGCGGAAGCGCAGACGGGAAGTTGTAGGACATGATGAAAATTAGAACCGGGTATACCATCATCATGAACTGCATTGGACCCTGCTGTTGTACCGGGTTCATTTTGGTCATCATACGGGTCTGAATGAATGTCGTAGCAGCGGCAAGAAGCGGCAGAATGAACAGGTGATCGGGCTTGCCGAGCTGCAGCCACAGGAAGTCATGCAATCTAAGATCCGGGTTGTAATAGATCGAGTTGTACAGGGCGATGAAGATCGGCATCTGCACGATCAGCGGCAGACAGCCTGCCATCGGATTTACCTTGTTCTCCTGGAACAGGCGCATCGTTTCCTGCTGTACCTTTTCGGGCTCATCTTTATATTTTTTCTTAATCTTCTCAAGTTCCGGTTGAATGGCCTGCATCGCACGTGAACTCTTAACCTGTTTCATGGTAAGCGGCAAAATTAACGTACGCACAATGATAACCATTACAAGTACGGCTAATCCGTACTGACCATTAAACCACTTCGCGAAAGTATCCAGTGCAATGGCGAAATAATAGACGACATTACTTTGCCAGAAGCCTCCATTTTTCAAATCTTCCGTAGTGTGCGTCACTGATGCCGCCCCAGACGGAGAACACCCCGACAGAACAGCAATCATTAGAACCATTAACCCGAGGAGAAGAAACATTTTTCCTCGCTTAGTCTTCATTAGAGACACTTCAAAACCCCTCTCATAAACATTCCATTGCACCGTAAATCATAACATAATTATGGATACAAATAAACAAGCCCCCTGTGCCCCTCTTACTTGTGCAAAGCCTTGAGCAGCTTGGCTTTGCGAAGCACATGCAGCACGCTTTTCTCGAGCTCGCCGTAATCCTTGGAGAGAGCTCCTTTTCTTACGATGAACACGATGTCCAGACCCCCGATAATTTCCGGCTCATGGTGACGGACAATTTCCTTTACCAGACGCCTCATCCGGTTGCGTACCACGGCGTTTCCAACCTTCTTGCTGACAGATATACCTACGCGGAAACGCTCCACCTCTTTTCTGGGAAACCAGTACACCACATATTGATGATTCGCAAATGACTTCCCATGGCGGTATACGCGGCTGAAGTCGGCACGGTTTCGTAATCGTAGACTTTTGTGCACGGGACTCTCCTATTCAAATACCGGATTTCGCGTAAGCTCCGGAATTTCATCTTCTAATTAGTATAGTCATTCAGGGGATGCCATAAACGGCATCTGTTTCAGCGGAAAGATAAGGCTCCTTCATGATGCAAAGCGTATACAATTTCATCTTTCAAAAAAAGCCCCGCAGTAGCGCTATCATCCTCTGCAGAGCCAAACTTTTATTGTTGCAGCTGCAGAATAACAGTGGTCCTCCCGCTCTGAGGAGATGCATCCAATTCTGCGCTATATATAGAAGGGAAAAATGCCGGGCATCCTCTTCCTTCCTTATATAACAATCAAAAAAAGCCCCGCAAAGTGCGGCTCTGTAGTGAAGCGTGATCCGTAACTTTGCGGGGATCCCATGTAAAATAACCCCACAAAGTGGGGCTTTGCTTCGATGATTACTCAGGTACTTTATGGGGACCCCATTGAATTCTCATCTTGTAAAAAAGGACCACCGCAGTGGTCCTTAAGTGGCCTAACTTACGCACTCAAAACTTTTCTGCCTTTCAAGCGGCGGGCTGCCAGCACTTTGCGGCCGTTTTTCGTGCTCATTCTTTTGCGGAAACCATGCACCTTTTTGCGTTTGCTCACATTCGGTCTGAACGTCGGTCTCATGTATTGCACCTCCCTTACAGGAACTTAATTACTGTCATATAAGCAGAAACGGACTAAGCCGTCCTTAGAGTAGGGACAGTATCTACAAGTATTATCAATTAAATTTGGAGACATATCCTCACAGAAAACACCTTTATATATTTAAACACATAATCAAGGCAAAAGTCAACCTTGTCCCCTTCCTCCCTCTTTTTTATTTCTCCACAGGTCTCTTCAGCAGCTGCTGTCTATCTATCCCCAGTTTGCTTCCGTCCCTCCAAAATTCGGCCTCCGCGTCTTATCCACAGCCCTTTTGTCTCAAAAAGTAATCCACAGGAGATTATAGTTATCCACCTGTGATCAAAAAAAATAGTCGACTGCTCACAACTGAGCACAACCTGTGTATAAAAATATCGAAGCCATGACGGAAACTGTCGAACGGTAAACAATTTATCAACAATATGTAGTGGTGTTCCTAAAAATTATACACAAGTGATTGAATTTGTGGATAAAATAGCGTGGCTCATTGAAAAACAAGGGGGGTTTTGCTATGATGGTATTACTTTTGAATGTGAATAGATTTGTTTGTTCTCTATATTATCAACAAGCTGTGGATAAAGTTGTGAACAATTCAAATTTATCCATATTTTTTTGTCTCTTGATATTGCATATTGGGGATAAGATTCAGCAACAACCCATTTTCTTCGACATTTCCACTTCATGGCTGATGCCACATTTGGAAGATTTAAAGGAGTGACAGTCTGTGGACAGCCATACTTCCGAATTATGGCAGCAAATTTTATCGATTATTCAAACCAAACTAAGCAAGCCGAGCTTTGATACCTGGTTTAAGGCTACCAAGGCCTTAACGTTTAGCCACCAGGCTCTTATTATCTCGGCGCCTACAACTTTTGCCGTAGAATGGCTGGAAAGTCGCTACACCAAACTGGTAGGAGCAACGGTTTATGAGGTCACCGGACAACAGGTTGACGTCAAATTTGTAATTGAAGAGAACAAACCCTCTGAGCCAATAGTTCAACAAATGGCGACCACTCCCGCAGTTTCACGCGAAGAAGCACAGACGCATTTGCTCAATCCCAAATACACTTTTGATACGTTCGTGATCGGTTCGGGCAACCGTTTTGCGCATGCAGCCTCACTGGCTGTAGCCGAAGCGCCCGCCAAAGCTTACAATCCTTTGTTTTTGTACGGAGGCGTGGGTCTCGGGAAGACTCACTTGATGCATGCCATCGGGCACTATGTGCTGGAGCATAACCCTAACAATAAGGTTATCTACATCTCGTCCGAGAAGTTTACGAATGAATTCATCAACTCCATCCGTGACAACCGCGGCGAAAGCTTCCGTAACAAATACCGCAGTGTTGACATTTTGCTGATTGACGATATTCAATTCCTGGCCGGCAAAGAGTCAACGCAGGAGGAATTTTTCCATACGTTCAATGCTCTTCATGAAGAACGCAAGCAAATTATCATCTCAAGCGACCGGCCTCCCAAGGAGATTCCCACACTGGAAGAACGGCTGCGTTCCCGGTTTGAATGGGGACTTATCACCGATATTCAGCCTCCGGATCTGGAGACACGGATTGCGATTCTCCGTAAGAAGGCCAAGGCGGAGAACCTGGATATCCCGAACGAAGCGATGATGTATATCGCCAATCAGATCGACACGAATATCCGCGAGCTGGAGGGTGCACTGATCCGCGTTGTAGCCTATTCATCACTGACTAATCAGGATGTGACTACGCATCTGGCAGCTGAAGCGCTGAAGGATATCATTCCCTCCAGCCGGCCGAAGATGATCACCATGAATGATATTCAGCAAAAAGTCGGCGAATACTACAATTTGCGCATGGAGGATTTCAAAGCGCGGAAACGCACGAAGGCTGTTGCTTTTCCAAGGCAGATTGCCATGTATCTCTCCCGTGAATTAACGGATTATTCGCTTCCCAAGATCGGTGAAGCCTTCGGAGGGCGCGATCATACGACAGTTATCCATGCCCATGAGAAGATTACGCAGCAATTAAAGGTGGACCAGGAGCTCTATAAAGTGGTAAATAATCTTGCGGAGAAAATTAAAAATCCTTCCTAAGAGGAACAAAGAGCCTATACACAATCTATACACATGTGGGTAGGCTTAATTTTATGCTGTTTAGCGACTTATCCACATAAACGGAGCCCCTACTACTAATACTATTAAATAACTATAATAATTCATCTTCTAAGAGCAGGTTTCAAAGAGGTCAAACGTACACCCATTTCCCAATTTTTCAGCTAGGAGTGAAATCATGAAAATCAGCATTCTCAAAAATGAACTCAACGAATCTATAGGCCATGTCTCCAAGGCGATCTCGAGCAGAACAACCATCCCTATTTTGACCGGAATAAAGCTTGAGGTTAGCCACCAGGGAGTAACATTGACGGCAAGCGACACGGATATCTCAATTCAATCCTTCATCCCTGCCGAGAATGACAGCCATACGATCGTAAAAGTGGAACAGCCCGGCAGCGTAGTGCTTCCAGCCAAGTTCTTTGTCGAGATCATCAAGAAGCTTCCCTCCAAAGAAATTCACATGGAAGTCAAAGAGGGCTTTCAAACCTATATCTCTTCCGGATCTACGGAGATTCAGATTGTTGGCCTGGACCCTGAAGAATTCCCTGTTCTGCCAAGCATTGAGGAGAATGAAACCATCTCAATGCCAGGCGATTTGCTGAAGAATATGATTAAACAAACCGCGTTCTCCATCTCTACCCAAGAGACAACACCAATTCTGACGGGTATTCTCTGGAATCTTGCCGATAACGAGTTCAAGTTCACGGCTACCGACCGCCACCGTCTGGCAACAAGAGCAGCACATCTGGAAGGTACAGAGAATGTTCAGTTTGCGAATATTGTTATTGCCGGCAAAACGCTGAACGAGCTCAGCAAAATTATCCCGGATCAGAATATGCTGGTGGATATTGTCGTTGCGGATAACCAGGTCCTCTTCAAAATCGACAAAGTGCTGTTCTATTCGCGGATCCTGGACGGAATTTATCCGGATACTTCTAGAATTATTCCAACCACCTACAAAACAGAACTAACTCTTGATACAAAAAAACTCAGCGAATCGATTGACCGCGCTTATTTGCTATCCCGTGAAGAAAAAACGAACATCGTCCGGATGCAGACTCTTGAGAATGGCGACGTAGAGATTTCTTCCAGCTCATCAGAGCTGGGTAAGGTCCGGGAAGAACTTGAAGTAATTGATTTCAAAGGTGAGCCTTTGCGGATCTCCTTCAACTCCAAATATATGCTCGATGTGCTGAAGGTTGTGGAGAGTGAGCAGCTCGTGATTGCCTTCACCGGCATGATGAGTCCGATTATTCTCAGACCGCTCGACGAGAGCCGCAGCCTGTACGTCATTCTGCCTTACCGCACAACTAATTAATGCCCTGTCCATGGCCTGTGGATAAGTGGTGGAAAGGACAAAAAAGATGAAAAAAATAGTTATCCACAGTGGATATATCAAGCTGGACCAGTTTTTGAAGCTGGCGGATTGTGTTTCCACAGGTGGCATGGCCAAAGCGCTGCTGCAGGAAGGGCACGTACAAGTGAACGGGGAGAAAGAAGAACGGCGTGGCAGAAAGCTCTACCCGGGTGATAAGATAGAGGTACAGGATAACGGCGTATTCGAGGTTGAAGGCGGCGGAGTCAAAGAGTAGTACACCCAAGGAGGCACAGGGTCTTGTTTGTCAAAAATATCGGTCTGCAGTATTACCGCAACTATGGGCTGCTGCGTCTGGAGAGCCTGGGTGATGTGAACCTCATTCTCGGTCAGAACGCCCAAGGCAAAACAAATCTCATGGAGGCTTTGTTCGTCCTGGCGATGACCAAAAGCCACCGTACCTCCAAGGACAAGGAACTCATATCCTTCGATGCTCCTGCAGGTTCCGCACAGATTGTGGCCGAAGTGGAGCGCAAATACGGTGATCTTAAGCTGGAGCTTACCCTGTCACCCCAAGGCAAAAAAGCCAGAATTAACGGACTGGAGCAGCGCCGGCTTAGTGAATTCGTAGGTTCACTGAATGTGGTGATGTTTGCTCCGGAGGATCTCGAGATTGTCAAAGGCACCCCGGGCATCAGGCGCCGGTTCCTTGACATGGAGATTGGCCAGGTCCAGCCCAGCTACCTGTTTCACCTGCAGCAATACCAGAAGGTGCTGCTCCAAAGAGGGAATCTGCTGAAGCAGCTATGGGGAAAAGAAGCTGCCGGCAAGGAGCTTCTGGAGATATGGGATGCGCAACTTATAGAGCATGGTGTTAAAATCGTCAAAAAAAGGAAACAATTCATAAAGAAGCTGCAGATATGGGCAGAAAGCATCCATCGCGGCATTACAAACGGCGGAGAAGAGCTCAAACTGCTCTATGTCCCCTCTTTCGGTGAGCGTGAAGAGGAAGATGAAGCTGTCTTATTGGACAAATTTATGTTAAAGTTATCACAAACAAGAGATCAGGAAATCAGGCGCGGCATGACGCTGACGGGTCCCCATAGGGATGACCTGTCCTTTTTTATCAACGGAAGAGAAGCTCAGGTCTACGGTTCCCAGGGACAGCAACGTACGGCAGCTTTATCGCTCAAGCTGGCGGAAATTGAACTGATCCATGAGGAGATCGGAGAGTATCCTGTGCTGCTTCTTGATGATGTTTTGTCCGAACTTGATCCCTATCGTCAGACCCAGCTTATCGAAACCTTTCAAAGCAAGGTACAGACCTTCATCACCGCCACCGGTGTAGAGGGACTGAATGCCGATAAATTAAAAGGCGCAAGCCTGTATCATGTGCACGGCGGCACAGTGGAGCTATAAAGAGCGGAGGAAGACCATGTATATTCATTTGGGCGGAGAGAAAATTATTCGATCCTCAGAGTTGATTGCTATATTTGATATATCGATTGAGAAGTCCTCCAAGGTGTCGAAGCAATTTATGACTCATTCCCAGCAGGATAAGAAGCTGGAGCGCATTGGTGAAGAGGAAGCGAAGTCTATTGTCGTCACCAAGAATACTGTCTACTACTCCCCTATCTCCTCCTCCACTCTCAAAAAAAGAGCCAAAATCTTGTTAGAAATATAATGTTTCGGTAGTTACAGGAGATAATCTGAAAGAAGTAGGTGAAGGCATGTCAATGAATCAACCGACATATGATGAGAGCCAGATTCAGGTACTGGAAGGGCTGGAAGCGGTTCGGAAACGTCCCGGCATGTACATTGGCTCCACTAGCGCCAAAGGTCTGCATCATTTGGTCTGGGAGGTTGTCGATAATAGTATCGATGAGGCGCTGGCAGGTTTTTGCGACCGGATTCAAGTGAAAATTCATGAAGATAACAGTGTGACTGTTATTGATAACGGCCGGGGAATACCTGTCGGCGAGAATGTAAAGCTTAAGAAATCTACGCTTGAAGTCGTAATGACTGTCCTGCATGCAGGCGGTAAATTTGGCGGCGGGGGTTACAAGGTTTCCGGCGGTCTTCACGGCGTGGGGATTTCGGTAGTTAACGCACTGTCTGAGAAGGTAGTTGTAACAGTCAAACGTGACGGCCATGTCTACCAGCAGGAGTATAGACGCGGCGCACCGCAATATGATATCAAGGTAATCGGGGATACTGAGGAGACAGGAACGACTACAACCTTCCATCCGGATCCCGAGATTTTTACCGAGACTACTACTTTTGAATATGCAACTCTGCTTACCCGGGTCCGCGAGCTTGCCTTCCTGAACAAGGGCATTGAGCTTTCTTTGCTGGATGAACGGACCGGAGTCAGTAATACATTTAAGTATGATGGTGGTATTGTAGAGTATGTGAAATATCTTAACGAGAAAAAAGAAGCCATGCATGAGGACCCGATCTACGTGGAAGGCTCACGGGATATGATCGCCGTTGAAGTGGCTCTCCAATATAACGATTCTTATACAGAGAACATCTATTCCTTCGCTAACAATATCAATACCCATGAGGGCGGAACGCATGAATCCGGCTTCAAGAGTGCCTTAACGCGGATTATCAATGACTATGCCCGCAAGGCAGGCGTGATCAAGGATAGCAGCCAGAACCTGACCGGAGATGATGTCCGTGAAGGCCTGACGGCGATTATTTCCGTCAAAATTCCTGAGCCGCAGTTCGAAGGCCAGACTAAGACCAAGCTGGGGAACAGTGAAGTCCGCGGGATCGTGGAATCTCTGTTCGGTGAGAAGCTGCAGGAATTCCTGGAAGAGAACCCGGCTGTCTCCCGCAAGGTGCTGGAGAAATCGCTGCAGGCTTCCCGTGCCCGCGAAGCGGCCCGCAAGGCCCGTGAGCTGACCCGCCGTAAGAGTGCGCTTGAGGTCAGTGCCCTCCCGGGCAAGCTGGCTGACTGCTCCTCCAAGGATGCGTCAATCAGTGAGCTGTACATCGTCGAAGGTGACTCTGCGGGGGGATCGGCCAAGCAAGGCCGTGACCGTCATTTCCAGGCGATCCTGCCGCTGCGCGGTAAGATTCTGAACGTAGAGAAGGCCCGGCTCGACCGGATCTTGTCCAATGCAGAAATCCGGGCGATTATTACCGCTCTCGGAACTAGCATCAGCGATGATTTCGATCTGTCCAAGGCACGTTACCACAAGGTTGTAATTATGACTGATGCGGATGTCGACGGTGCCCACATCAGAACCTTGCTTCTGACCTTCTTCTACCGCTACATGCGGAAGCTGGTCGATGCCGGATATATCTATATTGCCCAGCCGCCGCTGTTCAAGATCGAACGCAACAAAGTCATCCGCTATGCGCAGACCGAGAAGGAACGCGATGAGATCATTGCCGGCTTTGGTGAGAACGTCAAAGTCAACGTTCAGCGCTACAAAGGTCTGGGTGAGATGAATGCCGCGCAGCTTTGGGATACTACAATGGATCCTGAGAGCCGCACCATGCTGCAGGTAACGATTGAGGATGCGATGCTGGCTGACAGCATTTTCGATACACTGATGGGTGACAACGTTGAACCGCGCCGTGAATTCATTCAGGAGCATGCCCAATCGGTCAAAAATCTCGACATTTAAGCGCAAGCTGTATTTGAACCTCCGGATTCCTCCCTTATAGGAGGACCGGAGGTTTTTTAATGCAGTCAGAGAGTTTTTTTGGCATAACTTTAATGCTTGAGTGTTCGTCTGCGGCGGTAGGTTGGCGACGGGCGGGTGCGCTTCAAACGTCCATAGGCAACAGCATAGCGGTGGATTCGGCGGTAAATGGCTTTGTTCGGAAACATTTTGAAGACGATGATCGAAGGTAGCGTATTAACTTCAAGCAGCCATAGATCATGATGCTGATCCATCGCTACATCCAGTCCAATTTCTTTGAGGCCCGGATAAGCTGTTTCCAGCTGGGACCCGATTCTGACTCCCAGTGATTTCAGCTGCTGGATGGTTGCCGTCATTTCTTCGGGCGTCATATGTTCTTTGAACAGGGCATCTACCGAAAAAATGCTGCCTCCGTTGTGATAGTTGGTGACCACCTTTTGCGGAGCAGCCACCCGCCCGAGCATGCCTGTAGTCTCCCAGGACCCCTGAAGATTCTTCTGGGTCAGTACCCGCAGGTCAAACGGCCGGTCCTGATGCTGAAGCAAATCAATGCCTTGCTGAACGAGATAAGAACGCCCCTTAATCCGCGGCAACAGGGCAGCATGAAGCTCTTCCGGTGTATTGAAGATTTCTGCATCCTTGGCGTATCTCAGAATATACATCAGCTTGGGTTCTGCCGGTGCTTCTGCTTCACATGTTAAAGGTTCTGTTTCCGGTTGGCTGAAGTCCGGCTGATGCTCGCTTGGGCTTAAATGAACTATCCGCTGTTCAGCTCTCATGACTCCGCTGCCGTAGGTCCCCCGGTCCGGTTTGATATACACCGTTCCGTACAGACCCAGCAGCTCTTTCAAATCTTCCAGGGCGTATTTACGTGTTTCCGGAATGAAGACCGAGAGCAGGCGGTTCTGAAGAATGACTTTCGTTTTTGCCCACTTACTGGACACGCGCTGAATCCTCATTTTCTGCCTCCTTGGGTAGTGGTGCGGTTGCCGGTTTCGTCACAGATGAACGTATATCCGTTTGTTCATCTGTGGCGAATTTTCAGGACAATCTAACTAAACAATGTTATAATATAAGGATATGGGGTTATGCTTTTTTGGACGAAATCAGGGTCATAAAGCCATTCTTCTTGTCTTTACAGTCTATGTACTGAAGACACCAGCGGAAAGGGCGTATATCCTTATCCGTACTAAAAGAAAATCAATATAGAAGATAAAAGGCTATCATGTTTAATTGTGCTGCTTTTGTGAAAGTAATATAATAAAGGGTAGCGGTTTTTAACTGAAGGAGGTCCACCAACTCATGGCTGAACAAAATAACCCGCAAATCAGGGATCGGGACATTGGCGTGGAAATGCGCGAATCCTTTATGGATTACGCAATGAGCATCATTGTAAGCCGGGCTTTGCCGGATGTGCGGGACGGACTTAAGCCTGTTCACCGACGCATTTTGTTTGCGATGTCGGAACTTGGAATGTCCTCGGATAAACCTCACAAGAAATCAGCGAGAATCGTCGGTGAGGTTATCGGTAAGTATCACCCTCACGGTGACTCGGCGGTTTATGAAACAATGGTACGTATGGCACAGGATTTCTCCATGCGCTATATGCTCGTAGACGGCCACGGAAACTTCGGCTCTATTGACGGAGATATGGCAGCTGCGATGCGTTATACCGAAGCGAGGCTGTCCAAAATTGCCGGAGAAATGCTCCGCGATCTGAACAAAGAAACGGTTGATTTCGCTCCCAACTATGACGGTGAAGAGAATGAGCCTGTAGTATTGCCGGCGCGTTACCCTAACCTGCTTGTGAACGGGGTTTCGGGGATTGCCGTCGGTATGGCCACCAATATTCCTCCGCACAATCTGGGCGAGGTCATTGATGGTGTGCAGGCAATGATCAAGAATCCTGACATTACACCTATGGAGCTTATGGAATATATTCAGGGCCCGGATTTCCCGACGGCCGGTTATATTTTGGGCCGTGAAGGTATCCGTCAGGCTTACCGCACAGGACGCGGATCGGTTACGATGCGTGCCAAAGCGACGATTGAAGAGAACAACGGTAAAGCGCGGATTATTGTGCACGAGCTTCCTTACCAGGTCAACAAAGCCAGACTGGTTGAGAAGATTGCTGAATTGGTGCGTGAGAAACGTATCGAAGGCATTACGGATCTGCGTGATGAATCTGACCGTAACGGAATGCGTGTAGTCGTTGAAATGAGACGTGATGTGAATCCTAGCGTCGTGCTCAACAACCTCTACAAACATACCTCCATGCAGTCTACCTTCGGGATTAACATGCTGGCTATCGTCAATAATGAACCGAAGATTCTGAACCTGCGTGATGTGCTGTATCATTATTTGCAGCATCAGATCGAAGTTATCCGCCGCCGGACCGTGTTTGACCTGAAGAAGGCGGAAGCCCGGGCGCATATTCTGGAAGGCCTGCGTGTTGCCCTCGATCATCTGGATGAGGTTATTGCTCTTATCCGTGCTTCACGGACAACAGATATTGCCCGTGAAGGCTTGATGGAGACCTTCAGTCTAAGCCTGGAGCAGGCTCAGGCAATCCTCGATATGCGGATGCAGCGCCTGACTGGTCTGGAACGTGAGAAGATCGAGAATGAATATAACGAATTGCTCGCCAAAATCACTGAATACAAGGAGATTCTGGCTAACGAGCATCTCGTACTGGATATTATCAGCAATGAGCTGCAGGAGATTCGTGATAAGTACTCTGATGACCGCCGTACGGAAATTACGGTTGGGGAAGAGAGCATTCTGGATGAGGATCTGATTCCGCGTGAAGAGGTTGTAATCACGATTACACATACCGGTTACATCAAACGTCTTCCGGTCAGCACTTACCGCAGCCAGAAGCGCGGCGGCCGCGGGGTAATCGGGATGGACACCAAGGACCAGGACTTTGTAGAGCATCTCTTCGTGAGTAACTCCCACAACTATCTGATGTTCTTCACCGACAAGGGTAAGGTGTACCGGATTAAGGCTTATGAGATTCCGGAGCTTGGCCGCACCGCCCGGGGGACGCCGATCATCAACCTGATTCAAATTGAGCAGGGCGAGAAGATTAGTGCGGTAATCCAGGTGGAGGAAGCGGACAGCGACAAATACCTGTTCTTCGCTACCCGTGAGGGAATCGTGAAGAAGACACCTCTGGAAGACTACAACAACATCCGCAAGGGCGGTCTGATAGCGATCAATCTTCGCGAGGAAGATTCACTGATCGAAGTGAAGCTGACAGATGGAGAGCAGAATCTGATTATCGGTACGGCACGCGGAATGTCGATTACTTTCTCGGAGAGCGATGTCCGTTCCATGGGCCGCAGTGCTACAGGGGTTAAGGGTATCACGCTTGACGACAATGACCATGTCATTGGTATGGACTGTGTGGACAAGGGGCTTGAAGTGCTGATCGTAACAACCAAGGGTTATGGTAAACGGACGCCTGCCGGCGATTATCGTTCCCAGACCCGTGGCGGTAAAGGCATCAAGACCATTAACCTTACCGATAAGAACGGACCGGTTGTGGGGCTGAAGGTTGTCAAGAATGACGAGGACCTGATGATTATTACAACGAGTGGAACACTGATCCGGACCAGCATGGATGGAATTTCTACCATGGGCCGTTATGCGCAGGGTGTTAAGCTGATTAATATCCGTGAGGATGACGCAGTTGCAACGCTGAGCAGAGTAGATAAAGAGGAAGATGACCAGTCCGAGCAAGAGGACGGCGAAGAAATTCAAGGTGCAGCAGTGGAAGGCGATGGCGAAGTCAGCGAGCCTGAAGCGGAAACTGATACCGGGAACGAAGACGATAGCGTCGAATAATCCTTTGCAGCAAAAGCATGAGTTTCTGATTATAGAAGCTCATGCTTTTTTATTTATGGAATGGAAGTCCTCTCTCTAGCCGCTTGCCGGGTTACATACTATAATTAGAGAATTACAGGTGTCACAGAAATAAAGGGGCTGAATTTATGCCAAACATATCCGTTGGAGAGATCAAGGCGGGATCAAAGATTATTAAGGATGTAATCACTCCTTTGGGAGGAGTGTTATTCGGTAAAGGCAAGATCATACTTCCGCGGGATATTGAGATTCTCCAAGCTTTTTTGATAGGACAAGTTGAAATTGAGGGAGTTCAGGGAGAGGACAAAGCCCCAGAAGTGTCCAAACCGCCAGCTAAGCAGCAGAGCGCCAAAGCAGGTGCGCTGATCAATGAGTCCGTACTAGCCAAAAGTAATTCTCCGCTTCATGATGAGTATGAGAAAATGCTGGTGCTTATCAAGCAGAGCTATCGTGCAGCAACCGCAGCGGTACTTCCGATTTTTGAATTGCGGAGCCAACTGGAGCTGCTGATCAGCCATTTGAAGGATTATCATGTCCTGAAGTTTGCACCGCGTGTTCTGTTTGACCAGGATTATAATTATCATAACGCTGTATTATCTGCCCTAACTTCATATAAAATTGCCCAGTGGTGCGGATATCCGCAAAAGGATTGGATGCAGGCTGCCTTTGCCGGCTTGCTTCATGATATAGGTAACATTAAGGTAGATGAGACATTGCTGCACAAACCGACTCCCCTGACGGGCGCGGAGATAGAAGAAGTACGCAGGCACACCACTTATGGATACCAGCTGCTGCGCAATGTTACAGCAATCAACGAAGGCGTCAGACTAGCCGCCCTGCAGCATCATGAGAAGATCGACGGTTCCGGTTATCCGCTTAAGCTGGAAGGCACCCAGATTCACTTCTATGCCAAGATTGTTGCAGTAGCCGATATCTTTCATGCCATGACGCTTGAAAAAGCCTACAGAAAGGCTCAGTCGCCTTATCTGGTACTGGAGCAGATCCAGAAGGAGAGCTTCGGGAAGCTTGACCCGGTTATTGTACAAACTTTCATTCAAAAAACAACGGATCTGTATAATGGCACACGGATACGGCTCAGCGACGGGCGTCACGGAGAAATCATCTTCACGGATCGCACTAATCCCACAAGGCCAATGGTTCAGGTAGAGGGCAAGATTGTGAATCTGGTCAATGAACGCGAGCTGCATATTCAGGAGATTATTGCTTAAGGGTAAGCGGGTATGATGAACAGAAGCTATGTCATCTGAGGCTGGCCATGTCCGGGCGGTTATTAGGGGCATAGCTTTTATAATTGATTTCAAAATAATGCTTGCAATCAGAATCCATACGTGATATATTCTATTTCTGGTCGCGAAACATCAACGCCGAGCTCGAAAAGAAGTTGAAAAAAGAGCTTGCATTGATCGGCTGGATGTGATATATTATAAGAGTTGATGGTGACGCGATGAGCGGCGCTGACAACGAGCTTGATCTTTGAAAACTGAACAACGAGTGAGTATCGGAAATCACGAAAGTGACTTCCAAAAAAGAGAATGAAAATTCTCGTCAGATGTTTCAAAATGAGCAATCGCTCTTTCTAAAACCAATTTGGAGAGTTTGATCCTGGCTCAGGACGAACGCTGGCGGCATGCCTAATACATGCAAGTCGAGCGGAGTTTGAATGGAAGCTTGCTTCCATTCATGCTTAGCGGCGGACGGGTGAGTAACACGTAGGCAACCTGCCCTCAAGACTGGGATAACTACCGGAAACGGTAGCTAATACCGGATAATTTCTTTCCTCTCCTGAAGAGAGAATGAAAGGCGGAGCAATCTGCCACTTGGGGATGGGCCTGCGGCGCATTAGCTAGTTGGTGGGGTAACGGCTCACCAAGGCGACGATGCGTAGCCGACCTGAGAGGGTGAACGGCCACACTGGGACTGAGACACGGCCCAGACTCCTACGGGAGGCAGCAGTAGGGAATCTTCCGCAATGGGCGAAAGCCTGACGGAGCAATGCCGCGTGAGTGATGAAGGTTTTCGGATCGTAAAGCTCTGTTGCCAGGGAAGAACGTCCGGTAGAGTAACTGCTACCGGAGTGACGGTACCTGAGAAGAAAGCCCCGGCTAACTACGTGCCAGCAGCCGCGGTAATACGTAGGGGGCAAGCGTTGTCCGGAATTATTGGGCGTAAAGCGCGCGCAGGCGGTCATTTAAGTCTGGTGTTTAAACCTTGGGCTCAACCTGGGGTCGCACTGGAAACTGGGTGACTTGAGTACAGAAGAGGAAAGTGGAATTCCACGTGTAGCGGTGAAATGCGTAGATATGTGGAGGAACACCAGTGGCGAAGGCGACTTTCTGGGCTGTAACTGACGCTGAGGCGCGAAAGCGTGGGGAGCAAACAGGATTAGATACCCTGGTAGTCCACGCCGTAAACGATGAGTGCTAGGTGTTAGGGGTTTCGATACCCTTGGTGCCGAAGTTAACACAGTAAGCACTCCGCCTGGGGAGTACGGTCGCAAGACTGAAACTCAAAGGAATTGACGGGGACCCGCACAAGCAGTGGAGTATGTGGTTTAATTCGAAGCAACGCGAAGAACCTTACCAGGTCTTGACATCCCGATGAAAGCATTAGAGATAGTGCCCCTCTTCGGAGCATCGGAGACAGGTGGTGCATGGTTGTCGTCAGCTCGTGTCGTGAGATGTTGGGTTAAGTCCCGCAACGAGCGCAACCCTTGACTTTAGTTGCCAGCAGGTTAAGCTGGGCACTCTAGAGTGACTGCCGGTGACAAACCGGAGGAAGGTGGGGATGACGTCAAATCATCATGCCCCTTATGACCTGGGCTACACACGTACTACAATGGCCGGTACAACGGGAAGCGAAACCGCGAGGTGGAGCCAATCCCAGCAAAGCCGGTCTCAGTTCGGATTGCAGGCTGCAACTCGCCTGCATGAAGTCGGAATTGCTAGTAATCGCGGATCAGCATGCCGCGGTGAATACGTTCCCGGGTCTTGTACACACCGCCCGTCACACCACGAGAGTTTACAACACCCGAAGTCGGTGGGGTAACCCGCAAGGGAGCCAGCCGCCGAAGGTGGGGTAGATGATTGGGGTGAAGTCGTAACAAGGTAGCCGTATCGGAAGGTGCGGCTGGATCACCTCCTTTCTATGGAGAATCGTCACCTGCAATGGTGACATTCAAATCGGAAGTATTACTTCCAAAACTCAGGTTTAGGCCTGTTACTCACTCGTTGGTCAGTTTTGAGAGTTTAAGCTCTCATCTTTACCTTGATCCTTGAAAACTGGATACCGAAACGAATTTGCGTTTTAGAACATCTTTTAGCTGAAACTTGTGTAAGCAAGTTGAAATAGTTATTAGTTGATACAGCGATTTCCCTAACGGAAAACGCATGGTTAAGCTAATAAGAGCACACGGAGGATGCCTAGGCGCCAGGAGCCGACGAAGGACGTGGCGAACAACGAAACTGCCTCGGGGAGCTGTAAGCAAGCTTTGATCCGGGGGTGTCCGAATGGGGAAACCCAGCTGTGGTAATTCGCAGTTACTCATTTCTGAATACATAGGAAATGTAGAGGCAGACCAGGGGAACTGAAACATCTAAGTACCCTGAGGAAGAGAAAACAATAGTGATTCCGTCAGTAGCGGCGAGCGAACGCGGAACAGCCTAAACCAAGGGGCTTGCCCCTTGGGGTTGTGGGACGTCTCACATGGAGTTACAAAGGAATATGGTAGGCGAAGAGGTCTGGAAAGGCCCGCGATAGAGGTAAAAGCCCTGTAGCCTAAACTGTGTTCTCTCCGAGACGGATCCCGAGTAGTGCGGGGCACGTGAAACCCCGTATGAATCCAGCAGGACCATCTGCTAAGGCTAAATACTACCTGGCGACCGATAGTGAAACAGTACCGTGAGGGAAAGGTGAAAAGCACCCCGGAAGGGGAGTGAAATAGAACCTGAAACCGTGTGCTTACAAAAAGTCAGAGCCCGATCTATGGGTGATGGCGTGCCTTTTGTAGAATGAACCGGCGAGTTACGTTTAACATGCAAGGTTAAGGTGAGAAGCCGGAGCCGCAGCGAAAGCGAGTCTGAATAGGGCGATTTAGTATGTGGACGTAGACCCGAAACCGTGTGATCTACCCCTGTCCAGGGTGAAGGTGCGGTAACACGCACTGGAGGCCCGAACCCACGCATGTTGAAAAATGCGGGGATGAGGTGGGGGTAGCGGAGAAATTCCAATCGAACTCGGAGATAGCTGGTTCTCCCCGAAATAGCTTTAGGGCTAGCCTCGGTGAATGGAGTGGTGGAGGTAGAGCACTGATTGGGTGCGGGGCCCGCAAGGGTTACCAAGCTCAGTCAAACTCCGAATGCCATTAACTTCTTGCCGGGAGTCAGACAGTGAGTGCTAAGATCCATTGTCAAAAGGGAAACAGCCCAGACCATCAGCTAAGGTCCCCAAGTGTGTGTTAAGTGGGAAAGGATGTGGAGTTGCACAGACAACCAGGATGTTGGCTTAGAAGCAGCCACCATTGAAAGAGTGCGTAATAGCTCACTGGTCGAGTGACTCTGCGCCGAAAATGTAACGGGGCTAAACACACCACCGAAGCTATGGCTAGATGCTTTGCATCTGGGGTAGGGGAGCGTTGTATGTAGGTTGAAGGTGTACCGTAAGGAGCGCTGGACAGCATACAAGTGAGAATGCCGGTATGAGTAACGAAAAGATCAGTGAGAATCTGATCCGCCGAAAGCCCAAGGTTTCCTGAGGAAGGCTCGTCCGCTCAGGGTAAGTCGGGACCTAAGGCGAGGCCGAAAGGCGTAGTCGAAGGACAACAGTTTGAAATTACTGTACCACCGTAATCCGCTATGAGCGATGGGGTGACGCAGGAGGGTAGTGACGCGGACTGATGGAAGTGTCCGTCTAAGCAGTGAGGCTGATGTGTAGGCAAATCCGCACATCGATAAGGCTGGGCTGTGATGGGGAGCGAAAATTGTAGTAGCGAAGGTCATGATCTCACACTGCCAAGAAAAGCCTCTAGCCAGGAGAAGGTGCCCGTACCGCAAACCGACACAGGTAGGCGAGAAGAGAATTCTAAGGCGCGCGGAAGAACTCTCGTTAAGGAACTCGGCAAAATGACCTCGTAACTTCGGGAGAAGAGGTGCCTCGGTAGGGTGAATAGCCCGAGGGGGCCGCAGTGAAAAGGCCCAAGCGACTGTTTAGCAAAAACACAGGTCTGTGCGAAGCCGCAAGGCGAAGTATACGGGCTGACGCCTGCCCGGTGCTGGAAGGTTAAGGGGAGTGGTTAGGAGCAATCCGAAGCTGTGAACCGAAGCCCCAGTAAACGGCGGCCGTAACTATAACGGTCCTAAGGTAGCGAAATTCCTTGTCAGGTAAATTCTGACCCGCACGAATGGCGTAACGACTTGGGCGCTGTCTCAACGAGAGATCCGGTGAAATTTTAATACCTGTGAAGATGCAGGTTACCCGCGACAAGACGGAAAGACCCCATGGAGCTTTACTGCAGCTTGATATTGAATTTGGGTACGATCTGTACAGGATAGGTGGGAGCCGTTGAGGCAGGAGCGCAAGCTTCTGCGGAGGCGCCGTTGGGATACCACCCTGATCGTATCTAGGTTCTAACCTAGTGCCCTAATCGGGTACGGGGACCGTGTCAGGCGGGCAGTTTGACTGGGGCGGTCGCCTCCTAAAGAGTAACGGAGGCGTTCAAAGGTTCCCTCAGAATGGTTGGAAATCATTCGAAGAGTGCAAAGGCATAAGGGAGCTTGACTGCGAGACCAACAAGTCGAGCAGGGACGAAAGTCGGACTTAGTGATCCGGTGGTACCGCATGGAAGGGCCATCGCTCAACGGATAAAAGCTACCCTGGGGATAACAGGCTTATCTCCCCCAAGAGTCCACATCGACGGGGAGGTTTGGCACCTCGATGTCGGCTCATCGCATCCTGGGGCTGAAGTAGGTCCCAAGGGTTGGGCTGTTCGCCCATTAAAGCGGTACGCGAGCTGGGTTCAGAACGTCGTGAGACAGTTCGGTCCCTATCTGTCGTGGGCGCAGGAAATTTGAGAGGAGCTGTCCTTAGTACGAGAGGACCGGGATGGACGTACCGCTGGTGCATCAGTTGTTCCGCCAGGAGCATGGCTGAGTAGCTACGTACGGACGGGATAAGCGCTGAAAGCATCTAAGCGTGAAGCCCCCCTCAAGATGAGATTTCCCAATTAGTAAGACCCCTTGAAGACGACGAGGTAGATAGGTTGGAGGTGGAAGTGCAGCAATGCATGGAGCTGACCAATACTAATCGGTCGAGGGCTTATCCAAATTTCTTAGAGCGCAGATTCGTTTCGGATTCAGTTTTCAGGCGATCAAGCCTGGCAGGATGTTAAACCTATGGTTTGATATTTTCTGCAGCGATTTCGAGAAGCGGAAGCTTCGAAAAATCATGTTTGGTGGCGATAGCGGAGGGGTTCCACGCGTACCCATCCCGAACACGACCGTTAAGCCCTCCAGCGCCGATGGTACTTGGACCGAAGGGTCCTGGGAGAGTAGGACGCCGCCAAGCACATGAAGCCATTGTTGAGCAATCGACAGTGGCTTTTTTGTTTATATAGTGAGAAAAAGAGGACAAATAAGCAGAAACAATAAATGAAACGCTTACAAACGAGTGACATTTTTGTTACCGACGTGTCGATAGTTCCAAGTATAATAGAAAAGTGCAAATATTAAGCAGAGGCCTTAATACGAATGAACTACAGATAAATTCTAACTTTGAATTTTCTTGCGTCTTTAGATGCATGGTAGAGGTAAGGAGGATTTAAGGTATGAAGCGAACCCAACCTTTATGGATATTAGTTATTCTTTGTATAGTTGGAGTTATGCTGGCCGGCTGCGGAACTAAGGAGCCGGCCTGGGAGACTTTTGACGGTGCGCTCAATGAGAAAAGCTTTCCCGTTCCTAAAGAAGCCAGTTCCCCCGACAGGACCACTACGAACGTGGCTATGGATTATGTAAGGTACTCTTTACCCGGGCTGAAAGAGAAGAAGGGTGTACCTGAGCCTTATCTGGAGGAGATCAAGGCATGGGGATGGGAAGAGCAGAGTAATGAGGATTCCGGAAGCTCCCGCGTTTTTCAGAAGGAAGGACTTATTGTACACTTAACCGTGCATGATGGCTACTTCATTGTAATGATCCCGAAGGAAAAGAAAGTCACCACCAAAGGATTAAAGAGCAAATAAAAAAATCGCCGTCCGTATAGGGATGGCGATTTTTTTGTGTGGGATGCAGGTTGAATATGCGCCCGTATGTATGATCGCTTAAGGTTATTGGGCGTAATAGGAGGCATCCGCCGGATTAAATTTCAGCATGCCGTCTTTCGCTTCGCTGCGCAGCCGCAGAAGGGTATACAGGCGGGGCAGCAGCAGCCAAAGATGGCATATCACTAAAGATGCGGTAAATGCAGGAGGTGCCCAGACGATAAAGAGCGCTGTAATGCAGAGACCGATCCATAGGTTATGCATTTGTACTTTGCGGAAGATGCCATAGTTAATATATTGATCAGGCATATAACCGGGCCAGGGCAGGTGCAGGGATATTTTCCACCGTTTTACGATAGGGTGACCGGAGATCAGCAGAACTGAACGTGAAATAACATATTGAATCCACAGCATTACGGGTCCGGCAATAATCATGAACAGGATGCTTAGCCAGGATAGGAAAACTGTTTCCAACACAAGGAACACAAAAGGAAGCGCAATATAGACCCGCAGCAGGGATGCGGAAATATTAATTTTTTTGATAAGCTTGTATTGATAGAATGTAGCAGCGCCTTTGGTGTTTGGTTCCATAAAGAAAATTCAGACCTCCTCACAAGTTCTCTTGATATTAATATCGGCCTAACCGTGTGTTTTATTAAACCCGGGATCAGATACACCGAATGGGCAGTAGGCGAATATATATATTTCAGGCTATGAAGGATTAGGAAAAAACTATGAAAAGGTTTAAAATGATAGAAGGTGTACCATACTGATCTTAAAAGAGTCAAGGTGGGATGAATATGGAACAGCAAACCGCACAGGCTTGCATCATCTGCGGGCAAGAAAAGGAAGAAGGCATTGTGATTGTCTCGCATTTCATCTGTGAAGATTGTGAGAGTGAGATGGTGCGCACAGAGGCTGAAGATGCCAAGTACCGTTTTTTCATTGGCCGGATGAAGAAAATCAATCTGCAGAAGAATGCTTAACCCAACAACAGCAGCAACGATTTACAAGTAAGTATATAAAGAGCGGGCGGTGGATGTGTGTCGCGTTGGCTGCAAATAAAAGAGTTCCTCTAACGGTTTCTCCGCCAGGGTCTGGTGTGGGAAGCCGTTTTGTTGTTTCGGGAAGACTTTGCGCATAATAATAGGCGTTTGGGTATATTTGCGTTAAAATAGAAGGTAACCCCCAGGGAAGGAAGAACAAATGAACAATTTACAGCCTGGCAGGGCACCTGTATACGAAATGCTGGAACAATATAGACTTAAGGGTAATATATCTTATCATGTGCCGGGGCACAAGAATGGTGAAGCTTACCGGAATACCGGTGGTGCAGGGTATCTGGCTGACGTGATGCGCTATGATGCGACAGAGATTACCGGAACGGATGATCTTCATCATCCTGAAGGGGTAATTCAGGAGGCACAGGAGCTGGCAGCGGATTGTTTCGGCGCAGAGGAGAGCTTCTTTCTGGTTGGCGGCAGCACAGCGGGGAACCTTGCACTTATCCTGACCGTTTGCTATGAGCCGGGAATGCTGCTTATTCTGCAGCGTAATGTCCACAAATCTGTAATCCACGGACTGATGCTGGCCGGGGCACATGCCGTGTTCCTGGAGCCGCAGATGGATCCGGGCAGCGGGCTTGCGGTTGCACCGGCGGCAGAAACGGTGCAGGCTGCACTGGCGGCATATCCGGAGGCTGCCGCCGTACTGGTTACCATGCCGAATTACTACGGCATGGGCAGCGATCTTGCGCCCCTCGCGCAGGCCTGTCACGACAGCGGGATTCCGCTGCTGGTGGATGAGGCGCACGGGGCGCATTACGGACAGCACCCGGCGCTTCCAGCCGGGGCGCTTGCCTGTGGCGCGGACGGCGTGGTGCAGTCCACGCACAAGATGCTGACGGCGCTGACGATGGGCGCCATGCTGCATGTGCAAGGGCCATGGCTCGACCGCGCGCTGCTTCGCCAGCGCCTCGCCATGGTGCAGAGCTCCAGCCCATCATACCCCGTGATGGCTTCGCTCGATCTGGCCCGGCGGCTGCTGCACAGCCAGCGCGCCGGTGCCTTCACGGCGGGGCTCGCCGCCGTGGACGTGCTGCGGCGCGGCCTGGCTTCGCTGCCGCGCTTCCAGCTGCTGCAGCCGGCCAGGCCGCTGCAGCGCACCTGCGGCGATGCTGACGCCGCAGAGACAGATACGCCGCCGCAGCGCGGGGCGGCGTACGGGACACAGGACCCCTTTAAGGCCGTCATTTATGACGCCGCCGGGGTCCTGGGGGGCTTCGAGCTGCAGCGCAGGCTCGAAGAAAGAGGGATCGTGCCGGAGATGAGCGACGACCGGCACGTGGTACTGGCCTTCAGCCTCGGCTCGAAGGCAGAGGATGCAGCGGTGCTGCTGGAGGCGCTGCGGGATATCGCGGCGCAGACAGCCTGCGGGGTGCCGCAGACGGAAGGCACAGAAGCAGCCTGTGACTCCGGGGCCAAGTATGCTGCTGGTTCCGGCTCTGCTCTTGATGAGGCAGCAGGCGCTGGCCTTGTCGCTGCCTCTAGCCCTATCGCAGAATCTCAATCGGATCGCAGCTCCATGACCATACTGGCGGCTGCATCATACAATATTGGGGAAGAGGTTATGTCAGCCTTTTCCAGCCCAAATTCCACGTGGAACAATTTCAGCGCATCGCTGATCTCAGCTCCGGTCCGGTTCTCCACGAAGCCGGTTGCCGCTGAGGAGACAGAGAGTATAACGCTTGAAGCAAGTGCGGGCAGAGTGGCGGCCGAAATGGTTATTCCCTATCCGCCCGGAATACCGCTGCTTTATCCCGGAGAGATCATAACAGAGTCCATATGCGGCAGGCTGGGCAGCCTCCGCGATGGCGGGGCTAAATTTCAGGCCTGTGCCGATCCCGCCTTACAGCATATTAAGGTATACAACATTCAGAAGGGCGGAGAAGTATAAGTGAAGCGAGAAGGTTTCTTCATTACTCTGGAGGGAGGCGACGGCTCCGGTAAAACAACCGTACTCGGCAGAGTAGCGGCTTATCTGCAGAATCATTCCATGCCCTACTTAATCACCCGCGAACCGGGCGGAATTGAAATCGCCGAGAAGATCCGCTCCATTATTCTGGACCCGGCCCATACGGCTATGGATGCCCGGACAGAAGCCCTGTTATACGCGGCAGCAAGAAGCCAGCATCTGGCGGAAGTAGTCGAGCCTGCACTGCAGGAGGGGATTACTGTATTATGTGACCGTTTTGTAGACAGCAGCCTAGTCTATCAGGGGTATGCAAGAGGACTCGGCATCGAGGAAGTGTGGGGAATTAACCGGTTCGCGACCGGCGGCAGGATGCCTGACCTTACCTTCTATCTTGATGTTGATCCTGAGGTGGGGTTGTCTCGGATAGCAGCCAATCAGAACCGGGAAGTCAATCGTCTGGATCTGGAGAGCCTTGAATTTCACCAGAAGGTTAAGGCCGGTTATCAGCTCGTGGTGGATTCCGATCCGCAGCGGATTGTTGTGCTTGATGCCAACCGCCCGATCCATATGGTGGAGCAGGACATTGTACAGACACTGAAAGACCGGATATTAAAGGATTTCTAAGAGGTTTTGTCAAATAAACAATAGAGGTATAATGGTTACACACAGACCTGCAGCGGGATGGCTGCTGCTGCGAGAAATTCTGTGATTACACAACATGCAGGAGGGGAAACGAAGATGAATTTGATCATTGCAATTATCCAAGACAAGGACAGCAACCGGCTATCCAGTGAACTAGTCAAAGCGAATTTCCGTGCAACCAAGCTGGCCAGTACAGGCGGGTTTTTGCGGGCGGGCAACACAACTTTTCTGATTGGGGTAGATGATATTCAGGTTGATGCAGTACTGAGTGTAATCCGCAACAGCTGTAAAGTACGTGAACAATTGGTCACACCTGTAACACCGATGAGCGGTACGACAGATTCATATTTGCCTCTTCCCGTGGAAGTTCAAGTAGGCGGAGCTACAGTATTCGTCCTTCCGGTTGATCGTTTCGAGCATTACTAACGCATAATATAGCAATAAACCATAAGGGCGGTAGATACCTTTGAAGATCAACCCGGGCTACAGGCCCTTAAAAAGTGAATTGTCGACCACGGAAGCTGACCGGCGGCCTGTTCAGCAAAAGAACTTTACCGATGTATTTCAACAGCAAAGTGAGCAAAAAACAATAGATGAACTGAACCGCCAGATTAAAGATATCCAGCAGCAAGGCGACCGGCTCTCCAAATCCATGACCGTCCGTGAACTGGCTATCTACCGGAACATGATCAAACGGTTCCTGGAGGAGACCGCCCGCCGCGGAGTGATCCTGAAGGAGACCAAGGGCTGGGACCGGCGTGGCCGGGGCAAACGCTACAAGCTGCTGGATGAAATTGATGCCGCTCTGCTGAATATGGCAGATGATCTGCTGGACAGTGAGCAGGGCCGGATTGATCTGCTCGGACGGGTCGGAGAGATCCGCGGGCTGCTGATTAACCTTTCGTTCTGACAAACTTGGAGGAATATATGTCTTTTCATGATCTATTAGGCCAGGAGGATGCCAAGCGGCTGCTTCAAAATGCCTTACGCAAGGACGCTGTAAGTCATGCTTATCTGTTCACCGGCCCGCCAGGAAGCGGCCAGGTCAGAATGGCTATGACGTTCGCCCAAGCGATATTTTGCACGAAGTGCAAGGATGATGCCTGCGGGGAATGTCTGGAGTGCCGTAAGGTGGAGCATGGCAACCATCCCGATTTATCGTTGCTGCGGCCCGACGGGGCGAGTATTAAGATTGACCAGATCCGTGAACTTCAGCGTGTTTTTTCCTACCGCTCGGAAGGAATTAACCCGAAGGTTTATATTATAGAAGGAGCGGACAAAATGACGGTGCAAGCCGCCAACAGTCTGCTGAAATTTCTGGAGGAGCCTCCTGCTCCTGCGGTAGGAATTCTGATCTCTGATAACAGCAGTTCCCTGCTGCCGACGATCCAGTCCAGAACCCAGCGGATTCCGTTTAGCCCGCTGCATCCGGATATTATGCTTCAGGCGCTGTCCAGTGAAGGGGTTCCGGTGCCGCTGGCACGGTGCGCAGTATCACTGACTGCAGGTCTTGACGGCTGCAGGGAACTTTTGGCACAGAATTGGTTTGCAGAAATGAGAAATCTAGTGTTACAATTAGCAAAGGAGTCTTTGGGCAAAGGAAGCTCCGCAGTAGCAACTGCAGGGCAGAAGGTGTTCAAGACCGGGCTTGGTGAACATTTGGATATTCTATTCAGCATGTTTCACTTATGGTTCAAAGATATGCTCTACTTCCTGTACCGAAAGCACGAAAGTATCGTTTTCATAGATCAGTTAGACTTCATTTCCAAGGCTGCCCGTCAGCGGAGTACGGAACAATGGGTGGCTTACATGGAATTTGCGGTGGAGAGCAAGCGCAGGCTCCGCTCCAATACCAATACCCAGTTGTGTTTGGAGCAGTTCTTAATCCGGTTAGAAAGTTAACAGGCCGGGTTATTTATGATAGATCCTCCGGATAAACGCTTCAGCACCTGGAAGTACAGGTTTAACGGATGAGGAAGGACAAGCATGAATCATCTGGGAAGCAGGCTTGCTTAAGGATTCCTTTTACCGGCAAACAAGGGGGTTAATTTTTGTACAGCGTAGTAGGTGTCCGCTTCAAAAAAGCGGGTAAAATATATTATTTTGATCCACTTGATTTCCCGATTGAACGCGATCAATGCGTTATTGTTGAGACAGCAAGAGGGGTCGAATACGGTAAGGTTGTCGTTGGCAAAAAAGAGGTGCAGGAAGCAGACGTTGTACTGCCGCTCAAGAAGGTCATGCGTATTGCCGGTGAAACCGACGCCCGTGTGGTCGAAGAGAACAAAGGTGCTGCAAAGGACGCTTTTACCACCTGTTTAAATAAAATCCGCGATCATGGCCTCAAAATGAAGCTCGTGGATGTGGAATTTACGTTTGACCGTAATAAGATCATTTTTTATTTCACTGCCGAGGGCCGCGTGGATTTCCGCGAACTGGTTAAGGACCTGGCAAGTATTTTCCGAACCCGCATCGAGCTCCGGCAAATTGGTGTGCGTGATGAAGCCAAGATGCTTGGTGGACTTGGACCTTGCGGACGGGTGCTCTGCTGCTCCTCCTGGCTGGGTGATTTCGAGCCTGTGTCCATCAAGATGGCCAAGGACCAGAATCTCTCGCTGAACCCGACCAAGATCTCGGGATTATGCGGACGGCTGATGTGTTGTCTGAAGTTTGAGCATGATAATTATGAGAGCACGAAGGAAGAAATGCCGGCGGTAGGCAAAATCGTCGTAACCTCACTGGGTGATGGCAAAGTAGTAGGTATTAATGCCGGAAGCCGCACGGTTCATGTGCAGTTGTTTGAAGTGGGCAAAGTTAAAGAACTTCCAATGGATGATGTTGTCGTCAAGTAAACCATTATAAGGTTACTTTCGGGGTGGAAACTTGGAGAAGAAAAATATATTTGCACACATGCAGGAGATGGAAGCGCAGATGGATGAAATGCGCGCCACTCTAGGAGATTGGAAACAGACGGTTAAAGAGCTGATGGAAGCAAATCAGAAGCTCAGTCTGGAGAATGAGCAGCTACGTATCATATTGAAAAGGGAAGCCCCTCTGGATAAGGCCGCGCTTTCTGCTGAGGCGGAGGCTATACTGGCTGCCGAAGGCAAAGAAGAGGTTGTCGGAGAAGGTTACGATAATCTGGCCAGACTGTACCATGAAGGTTTCCACATCTGCAATGTCTATTTCGGGCATTTGCGGACGGAAGGCGATTGTCTGTTCTGCCTTTCTTTTCTTAATAAATGAGGATATCCAGCCGTAGGAGATTTTCGCCTACGGTTTTTTTTGAATTTGGAGGAATGTACAATGACCCATTCGTTTGACGATACCCCGGTGCCTTTGCATAGTGCAGAGAGGATCGATGACTTGCTAACCCATGATCTGCGGATTATCCAGAGTGATGAAGTATTCAGCTTCTCTATGGATGCTGTGCTGCTGGCCCGGTTCGCCAGTATACCACCACGAGGAAGAGTACTTGATCTATGCACCGGCAACGGAGT
Organism: Paenibacillus sp. FSL E2-0178; assembly: GCF_038593005.1. Lineage (NCBI taxonomy): Bacteria > Bacillati > Bacillota > Bacilli > Caryophanales > Paenibacillaceae > Paenibacillus > Paenibacillus sp. FSL E2-0178. The sequence goes on along the minus strand of NZ_CP151953.1, from coordinate 4,706,539 downwards.
TATCCCTATGCTGCTGACCACGCGTACCAAAGCTTCTATTGAAGGGATAGAAATTCAGCCCCGTCTTGCCGACATGGCCCGGCGCAGTGTAGCTTTGAACAGGCTGGAGGAGCAGGTGCTGATCCATGAAGGTGATTTGCGGGAGCTGCATAATACCGCAGGGTATGGTGTATATGATGCAATAACGGTTAATCCCCCTTATATGCCGCTTAACGGGAGCGACCTGAAGCTGAATTCACATCAGGCCATGGCCCGTCATGAAATTGGCTGTACGCTGGAGGAGGTCATTCAGGCCTGTGTCCGGCTGGTCCGCACTGGAGGCAAAGTCAGTATGGTACATAAGCCGCAGCGTCTGGTGGATATCATCAGTCTAATGCGTAAACACCGGCTGGAACCGAAGCTGATCCGCTTTGTACATCCCCGTGCGCATCTGGAGGCGAATATGGTACTGATTGAAGCGGCGCGCGACGGGAAGCCGGAGGTGCGTTTACAACCGCCTTTAATCGTATATAATGAGGACAATCAATACTGCCCTGAGATAATGGATATTTATTATGGGAACAAAGAGGATAAGAGCCAATGACGATAACCTGCCAAAGCAGCTTTCAAAATAACAATGACGGAGCAAAGCCCGAAGGATGCGGCTGTCTGTATCTGGTGGCTACTCCGATCGGTAATCTGGAAGATATGACTTACCGCGCGGTGCGAACGCTGAAGGAATGCGATATTATTGCCGCAGAGGATACGAGACAGACGCGTAAATTACTGAGCCATTTTGAAATTACACCCTCGATGCTGTTCAGTTACCATGAGCATAATAAGGCGGCAAGCGGACCTGAATTGATACGCTATATAATAGAAGGTAAAAATTTAGCCCTTGTCAGCGATGCCGGCCTGCCGGCGATTTCAGACCCTGGAGCGGACCTGGTAGCACTGGCTGTAAGGCATCAAATTCCGGTCATTCCGATTCCCGGAGCTAACGCGGCGCTGTCAGCTTTGATTGCTTCAGGATTGCCTACCGCCAGCTTCACATTTATCGGTTTTCTGCCCAGAGAGCGCAAGGATATCCGGGCCGTTCTGGCACCTCTCCGCTCCGCCCAGGGCACACTGCTCTTCTATGAGTCACCGCATCGTGTCGCTAAGACGCTGGTTCATTTGCAGGAAGCCTTCGGCAACCGCCGGGTTACACTGGCCCGTGAGCTGACCAAACGGTATGAGGAGTTTCTTCGCGGTACGATTGAAGAATGCTGTGCCTGGCTGGAGGAGCATCCTCCGCTTGGTGAGTACGTAATTGTGCTTGAGGGAGAGAGCAAAGAAGAGGCGGAGCTCGCCGAGTCTTCCTGGTGGCGGGAGCTGAGCATCGAAGCTCATGTTGCCCATTATGAAACCTCAGGCTTGACGCGCAAAGACGCGATGAAAAAAGCGGCCTCTGACCGTGGCTTGGCCAAGCGCGATATTTATAATGCGCTGCTGGAGCGGGAATAAGGGAATAGCGTAACTGATCACGATTATTGCGAGTTAAGCATCTGTTAGATAAACTCCGAAATCGCTCAGAAGATTAGAATGTTTGATGAAATAATTGTATTCTGTACACTTATTTGGAGATAATTATTCCTTATATTAGATATAAGTGTAGTTTATACATTTATATTTATGGAAAAAGGATAATTTAGAGGATATGTATGGATATAATTGTATGAAATACAACTAAATTAATCAGCCGCTCACTTTGGTATTAAATAACTGCACAGAATGCAGTTATCCAGTTTTTCCAAGACTGATTATCCAATATTACGCCTACGCTATCGCCCGAACGAAAGTCATTTGGCCGCGCTGACATAGCAATTCCCGCAGGGAGAGCGTACCGCAGCACGAAGGTAACATGAAGGCAAATAACCAGCACGCACCAAAGTTGCTAATCGGCTCCGCCTTAAAGCAATTCCCGCAGGGAGAGCGGTTCCACTGCTAGCGTCACCTAAGAGCGAAGCCGCACAACCGCCGCAAGAGCGATGCGTGCGGCGAAACACTGCGCATGGCAAGGCCCTGAGGACGCACCTTCAGGGAGTCCGAAAAGGGCCGGTCCACCGCCGAACATGACTTCCTTCCGCCCCATCTGCACAGTTAGCCAAGCTTCCGGGTGTCCAGAGGGCCGGGGCCCTTGGGGCCCTCCCTATAGGGAGGGTTTGGGAGGGTAAGAAGAAGTAAAGGTTATGATCTAAGGGTTATGAATTTAATAGTTAATGTTTAAATAGGGTAAAGGGGTATTCGGGGAAAGTCCCCGAAAAAAGTGCAAAAAAATACCTCCCGCGCTAACGGGAGGCCAAGGAGATATAAAAAGGTTAGAATTAACAATTTGATTAGTTCCTATTATAACCTATTTGGTTTAGTTTGTCACAGGGGTAGGGATAGCAGAAATACATTCATGACAAACAATTTTACCTTTGAAATAGGTTACATTCTCAGCATTACCGCAGAAAATGCAGGCAGGCTCATATTTCTTAAGCATGATCCGCTCACCGTCCACGTAAATTTCGAGCGCATCTTTTTCTCCAATACCCAGTGTGCGGCGCAATTCAATTGGAATAACGACCCGTCCAAGCTCATCTACCTTACGTACAATTCCTGTTGATTTCATCATTACAATCGTTGCTCCTCTCAATTATCAAAAGCGTCAATATTCGACATTGTTCACTGTTTTATGATATTTATAATACCAACCATTCCCAAAACAGTCAACCTTTTTTGAGGCGAATTTTAAGGAAACTTTGAAGGAAACATTCATACCGCCATTGGTTAGGCATATATCCCAAAAAGAACCTCGAAAATATTTGTCGATTTGTAAATTGCTAAATTGTCATAATTCGACAAAGTACGACAATATTTATTATTATAACTGTAATTCCACCCTATTTCTATGGATATTATTCAAAGGAGTTGATCTCATGAAGCAACCGCTGACAGAAGAGAAGGTATTTAAGGATCCGGTTCATAACTACATTCACGTCCAGGACACCATTATCTGGCGTCTGATTAACACCAAGGAGTTCCAGCGTCTGCGGCGCATCCGCCAGCTCGGTACCTCTTATCTGACTTTCCATGGCGCAGAACACAGCCGGTTTTCCCATTCGCTTGGTGTTTATGAAATTACCCGGCGGATTATATCGCAGTTTGAACGGAGCGGATATAAGGATTGGATGCCTGAGGAGAGTTTGCTTACCCTGTGTGCGGCGCTGCTGCATGATTTGGGACATGGCCCGTTTTCCCATTCTATAGAAGAAGCTTTTGAAATGGACCATGAGGACTGGACCTGCCGGATCATTCTGGAGGATACGGAAATCACCGCTATTCTGCGTGATGTAGCTGAGGACTTTCCTAAAAAAGTAGCCTCTGTGATCTCCAAAACGTATGAGCATGAAATTGTTGTCAATTTGGTGTCGGGGCCGCTGGATGCGGACCGGATGGATTATCTTTTGCGTGATGCCTATTATACAGGGGTGAATTACGGAACCATTGACATTGACCGGATTCTGCGGATGCTGCGTCCCTATGACGGCCGGGTAGTTGTTAAAGAATCCGGGATGCATGCGATTGAGGATTACCTGATGTCACGTTATCAGATGTACTGGCAGGTCTATTTCCATCCGGTAACACGCAGCTCGGAAATTATTCTGCGCCAGATTCTCCGCAGAGCCAAGGAGCTGGTACAGGAGGATTATGCTTTCCGGTTCATGATTGAGCCGCTAAGTGATTTGTTCCGCGGGGATGTAACGGTGGAGCAGTACCTGCTGCTGGATGAGGCATTGATGCAGACAGCCTTCATGCAGTGGACGCTGGAGAGTGATGAAATTTTAAGCGACTTGTGCAGCCGATTTATTCATCGTAAACTGTATAAATATGTGGAGATGGAGCATCTGGATACAGAGACAATTGACGAAATCCGCCGCAGCTTTGCCGGTGCCGGACTGCGTGCTGATTATGATCTGGAAATCGATTTTCCGACAGATCTTCCTTATGATGTATTCCGTCCGGGGGACGCTTTTGACAGCAAACAGATTCTGCTTCTGGACCGTCATGATAAGCTGCGGGAGATCTCTGAGGTATCGGATATTGTACGCTCAATCAGCGGGATTCACCGAGGCAGATACCATCTCTATTTCCCGCAGGACAGGCTGCAGAAAGCCCTTCCACAGCTGCCGCCCTCCATCGCAGATATTTTTGCAAAATAACCTAAAATACTTGTAATTCATCATAGAAATCAAGGCGGAAAGGATGAAATATAATGCAGTTATTCGACACACATACCCATTTGGATGCTCCGCAATTCGACGAGGACCGCGAGGAGGTAATCGCCCGGGCACTGGAGTCCGGAGTCAGTAAAATGATCAATATCGGCTTCAACCGGGAGACGATTCCGACAACGATGGAGCTCGCAGAGAAATATGATTATATTTATGCAGCGGTGGGCTGGCATCCCCAGGATGCATTCAGTATGAAGGAGGGCGACCTCGAATGGATTGCTTCGCTTTGCAGTCATCCCAAGGTAGTGGCCATCGGTGAGATCGGACTTGACTATTATTGGGACACCTCTCCTAAGGATGTGCAGCATGAGGTATTCCGCAAGCAAATTGGCCTGGCACGTGAACTGAAGATGCCAATCTGTATCCATAACCGCGATGCCCACGAGGATGTAATCCGGATTCTGCGGGAGGAAAAAGCGGGTGAGGTTGGAGGGGTGATGCATTCGTTCTCCGGCAGCTGGGAAAGCGCCAAAATGTGTCTGGATCTCGGCTTCCATTTGTCCTTCGGCGGACCGATTACGTTTAAGAATGCAAGGGTGCCCAAAGAGGTGCTCGCCCAGACTCCGCTGGACCGGCTGCTGATCGAAACGGACTCCCCATATTTGACTCCGCACCCCTTCCGCGGCAAGCGGAATGAGACCGCACATGTAAGACTGGTAGCGGAGGCAGCTGCGGCAATAAAAGGGATTGATTTACAGGAATTGGCTGAAATTACGTATGCGAACGCACTGGAACGATTTGGGATTGTCTGAAAACGGGAGAAAAAGCGGTGAAAAATGAAGTATAGCCGATATATTAAACTTTTATAGTCTAAAAACGGCTGAATATTACAATATTTTAATCATTTTTTTACGTAAACGTGGTTGAATCGTCCTTTACAACATGCATCAAAACAGGATATCATCTTTTCAGTGCAGTGAGCTGTTGTTACTGTGACAGTCACTATTTCATGGATCGTCTCGCTGAGTCTCCGTATGGAGAACGGGGGAACCAATAAATGCCCTGCCGCATGCCCGTACATAGAGTACAACACAGAATTGCCGCAGAATTTATTTGATTTCTTCACGTGGTCTTTGGGGTGAATTTGAGGGCAACCGCCGTGAGCGGGTGACCTGAGATAGGGCGTCTCTCTTATGCCCGAACCCGACAGCTAACCCCGTAAGCGCAAGTAAGAGAGGAAACCTCGTGCATAAACATTCCCGCGTATTCGACACCGGAGAAGCCACGAAAGAGTCCTCTGTGAACTCTTTTTTGGGCTTTTTTTTGTTTTGAATAATGCGGATGTTCCCGGCATACTGTTATATAACAGATATCCGGAGTAGCTATGCCGAGCAGGCGATCCATGAGCAGGAAACGCTGGAGCAATGCGGGCGTATCCTGTTGCAATCTCAAACCTAGTTTCGTCAGAAATGATGCAGTCACCTTGATATAACTTGGACGACGGGGCTATGTAAGGAGGATGGAGAGAGTGGGCGTATTCCAACCAGAGGTATCCCATGATTCGCAATCATCCAGCAGGTCTTTCGCATTACGGTTGAAGCAAGTGAATCCTCGCGTACTTTCACTTGCAGGTGTGATATCGATTGTTATCGCACTGTTAATTCTGCTGTACGTACACGGTCAGAGTAATAAAGAAATTATTTTAGTTATAGACGGACAGGTACAGACACTGGAGACGCGGGAAGCGCTGCTCAGTGATGTGCTGGCAAAGGAACAAATTTCGCTGCAGCCGTATGATGAGCTATCTATTGGCCTTAGTGATGAAATACAAGACGGCGACCGTGTCGTAATCACCCGTGCGCAGAAGCTTATGCTTACTGCAGACGGTGCAACCAAGACCATATACACCACCGAGGATTCGCTCGGAGATGCCATTACCAAGCTGGGTTACAGCCTGGAGGGCAATGACAAGATTTTCCCTTCGCTTGATACCGCAGTCACACCAGACATGGAAGTCAAGATTGTCCGTATTACCAAGCAGACCGTACAGCGGACAGTAAACTTGCCTTTTAAGGTCATCAAAACCGCAGACCCCTCTCTGTATAAGGGAGACGTAAGAGTTGCACAGGCAGGCAAGCCGGGCGCGATCATCCAGCATATCGAGAAGGTATATCAGGATGGGGAGCTAGTCTCCATGAATATGGTCGGCAAGGAAGTTCAGACGGTAACCAAAGATAAGGTTATTGCTGTCGGTACCAAAGCGGTTCCGAAGCCTGTTGTAGCTGCTGCAACTACATCCAAAGCAACAACAACCTCCAAATCATCCAAAGTCAGTGCGAAGAGCAACAACGTCACGAGCAAGGCAGGCGTAGATTTTGAATACAAAAAAATGATCAAAAACGTATCTATGACGGCTTATTCCTCGGAAGAACCGGGAATTGGAACACGTACCGCCTCCGGCACACGCGTAACGGAAGGCCGCACTATTGCAGTGGATCCGAATGTAATACCAATTGGCTGGTGGGTGTACATTGAGGGATTAGGGTTTCGCCGAGCAGAGGATACCGGCGGTGCCATTAAAGGCAACAAGGTGGATGTATACTACGATTCACTTAGCCATGCCCGTAATTTCGGCCGGAAGTCGCGGACCATCTATGTGATTGGACCTGTGAAGCCGGAGCTTAATTAAGCGGCAAGTCTTTTGCAAATTAGCGGTTTATAAGATATAGTGGGGGTAGCACTTACGGAATTTAGAGAGCTGCCGCTCATCACTTATACATTCTTTAGCCAAAAAGAAGGGGAGCGAATCCTCTTCTTTTTGCGTTTTAGAATAAGGGAGTAAATTATTTATGATTAAAGAATTAATTGTCGTCGAAGGTAAAAGCGATACCGTGGCCGTTAAGCGGGCGGTAGAAGCGGATACGATTGAAACAGGCGGTTCCGCAGTGGACCGTAAGGTCATTGCAAAGATTACATTAGCCATGGAACGCAGAGGGGTTATTATCCTCACGGATCCCGATCATGCCGGAGAGCGGATTCGCAAAATTGTCTCCTCCAAGGTACCCGGATGCAAGCACGCATTCATTCCGGAGAAGGATGCTACCCGCAAAGGGGATATAGGTGTGGAGAATGCCTCGCCTGAGGCCATCCGCCATGCGCTGGAGCATGTCCATACTTCTTTTGAAGGGGCACCGGCTGTAATCGGGCTGGAGGATCTTATGGCCGCAGGTATGATGGTACACGCACAGGCAGCAGAGAGAAGAATGCAGCTTGGCAATCTGCTGGGTATCGGTTATTGCAACGGCAAGCAGCTGTACAAGCGTCTGGCGATGTTCGGTATTACACGCGAAGAGTTCGCGCGCGCTCTCGCCCAAATTGATCAGGGAGGCATTACTTCATGAGCGACACTCTGAATATCTCATCCCCAACTAGAACCAAAGCAATCATACAGCGGTACGGGTTTTCGTTCAAAAAAAGCCTGGGCCAGAACTTTTTGATCGACCAGAATATTCTGGACAAAATTGTCGATGCCGCAGGCCTGGATTCTGCAGCAGGCGCACTGGAGATTGGCCCGGGTATCGGAGCCCTGACGGAAAGGCTGGCGATGACAGCAGGAGCGGTCACAGCGGTGGAGATTGACCGCAGACTGATTCCGATCCTCAGGGATGTCCTGTCACCCTATCCCCATGTAAAGATCCGCAATGATGATGTACTGAAGGTCAACATGCAGGAGCTGTTTGCCGAAGATTTTGCCGGTGTGGACAGGGTCAGCGTAGTGGCTAACCTCCCGTATTATGTGACGACCCCGATTCTCATGAAGCTGCTGGAAGAGAAGCTGCCGCTTGATAACATTGTCGTTATGATCCAGAAGGAAGTTGCCGAACGTATGGCTGCTTCTCCTGGAGGCAAAGAGTACGGAAGCCTTAGTATTGCCGTCCAGTATTACAGCGAGCCCGAACTGGTCTGCATGGTACCCCGGACAGTGTTCATTCCGCAGCCGAATGTAGAGTCAGCCGTCATCCGTCTGAAGGTCAGAGAGCGCCCTCCGGTTGAAGTTGCCGATGAGAAGCATTTCTTCGATGTTGTTCAGGCATCCTTCACCCAGCGGCGCAAGACGATCGCCAATAACCTGAAGGCCCGCTACTTCGCTGAAGAGGGGCGTGAGCGTCTGGAGGCACTGCTGGCTGAAGCAGGGATAGAGCCGTCCCGCCGCGGAGAGACACTGAGCCTGGAGGAATATGCGCGGCTAAGCGCTGTCCTGCTGACCGCAGGAATCGTATAATCAGCAGAAAACACTCCGGGTGATGAACCAACCGGGACCTTTGCCCATAACATGGGGTAGAGGTGGTGTTGTAATGAATTTAGGAGACTTGGTCATACGTAAATCTTATGGCGGCGATGTGACTTTCCGGGTAGAGAATATAGTGCAGAATAAAGCCGTCATCAAGGGGACGGAATTCCGGTTGCTGGCGGACTCTCCGCTGGATGATCTGGTGCAGGTGCCTCCTACCCGGGTTACAGAGCGGGGGCAGCAGGCGCAGATCAAAGCCATAGAATCCCTGAGCTGGCTGCGCAAAGACCGTCAGGAGCAGAGCCAGCGCAGCGGAGAGAGTGTATCGGGAGCAACTGGCACATGGGCCCCAACTCCGAAGGAAGCCGGATTTTTCGAAGTGCCGGGTAAGGTGCTGCATTTGGATGGCGACGCGCTGTACCTGAAGAAGAGCCTGAGTCTGTATGAGCAGTTGCGCATACCCGCCGAAGGGCATCATATTCATGAGTCCAAAATGGCGGAGACCTTGTACCGGCTGCTGCCCCGTGTGCGTCCGGATATCGTGGTGATTACCGGTCATGACGGAGTACTTAAGCAACAGCAGGGGTATGATCTCTACAGCTTGAGCAGCTACAAAAATTCACAGAATTTTGTTGCGGCTATCCAGGTTGCCCGGGAGTATGAGCGGAATTTCGACGCCCTGACGATTGTTGCAGGGGCCTGCCAGTCGCATTTCGAGGCGCTGCTGGGCACAGGGGCGAATTTCGCCAGCTCACCGGGAAGAATACTCATTCATGCCCTGGACCCCGTCTATATTGCGGCCAAGGCTTCATTCACATCGATCCGCGATACGGTCAATTTGAGCGATGTATTGAACCATACCATTAGCGGCAACCAGGGAATGGGCGGAATTGAGACCCGCGGGAGCTTCCGCATCGGGATGCCCCGGCTGCAGAATCTTGCTACCCTGAAGGTGGCGCCTTCGGTGCTGTAGCGGCGGATATAGAGAAGGAAGGATAAGCGATCCGGCTTATCCTTCCTTTTTTCATGGGCAGATTTGCGTTCAGCATTACCGATAACAAGGCGCTTAAGCCGGGACTTCGTGCTTCTAAAAAAATTCCGTTGACAACTATTTTAGCATCATCTATAATTATTTATTTGCTTTGACAATGATTGTGAAAAGTTGTATAATGGACAAGGAAAGAGGTGGTCGTCAGGCAATGGCTAATAACGCGCTGTTGGAAATCAAACGCAGTCTCGAAGCTCACGTCGGTCATAAGATCACGTTGCGGGCTAACGGTGGTCGTCGCAAGACCGTTGAACGTACCGGTGTCCTGGAAGAAACGTACCCTTCTGTATTTATTGTCAAACTGGATCAGGAGCAGCAAACATTCAAGCGAGTCTCCTATAGCTATGCCGATATCCTTACTGAATCTGTGGAAATCACAGTTACCGAAGACGATGGGCAGATGCGGATTATGTATATTAAAGCTTAGCGTCACGGACAGTCTCCCTTAAGGGGGGCTGTTTTTTGTTTTTCCGCTGCATGACCTGTGCCCCTTGGCCGCATACTACATAAGCAGTAGCTCATCATCCAATAGCATACAGGGAGGAATCCGTAATGAGCCGCAGAAGACGGGGCATGATGTCGGAGGAATTGAAGACAGAGCTGGCCAAGGAGCTTGGATTCTATGAAACGGTAGAGCAGGAAGGCTGGGGTGGAATCCGGGCAGTTGATGCCGGGAACATGGTCAAGAGAGCGATTCAGCTGGCTGAACAGGCTGCACGGAAATCGTAACGCCGTCAGGCTGGGGTCTGCAGTTGTAACTGGGTATCGCCTGCTGGCGGTACCTTTTTCCAGATACCGGGGTCCGGAGAAGCTTACTCAACTTTTGTTAATGGACTTCACTGCCAGTTTCTCATATAATATGTTAAGTTGTTTTTACGGGAAAAGCTGAGGGTGGGTGAACGCCTTGAAAATGTATGAGAAAGCGCCGGCCAAGATTAATTTGATGCTGGATGTGCTGCATAAGCGCGCTGACGGATTTCATGAAGTGGAAATGATTATGACTATGGTCGATCTGGCCGACCGTCTGGAGCTCTCCGAGCTGAAGCGTGATTCCATTATTATCTCTAGCCAGGCCGGGTATATTCCGCTGGATGAGAAGAATCTGGCCTTCCAGGCCGCAAGACTGATTAAAGACCGCTATAACGTGAGAAGCGGTGTACATATTCACTTGGACAAAAGAATTCCGGTCGCTGCCGGCCTAGCCGGCGGCAGCAGTGACGCCGCGGCTACGCTGCGCGGCCTGAACCGGCTCTGGCGCCTCGGGATCCCGGCGCAGGAGCTGCAGGAACTGGGCGCCGAGCTGGGCTCGGACGTCCCGTTCTGCGTCACAGGAGGCACTGCCCTCGCTACGGGCAGGGGAGAACGGCTGACTCCGATAGCGAGTCCGCCGCAATGCTGGGTCGTCCTGGCCAAGCCGCCGATTAATGTATCGACGGCTGAAGTGTACGGACGCGTACGCGCGAATAACATCGCGGTCCATCCGTCCGCACTCCGGATGCAGCAGGCGATTGAGGCCGGCGATTTCGCGGCGGTCTGCGCGGGCCTGGGCAATGTGCTGGAGGATGTGACCCTGAAGCTGCACCCGGAGGTACAGCAGCTCAAGGAAGCGATGATGAAGCTGGGGGCAGACGGGGTACTGATGTCCGGCAGCGGACCGACAGTGTTCGGCCTGGTATCGAAGCAGTCCAAGGTGGCAAGAATCTATAACGGGCTCCGCGGATTCTGCAAGGAAGTCTATGCCGTGCGTTCGCTGAGCTGAGCCGGAAGGCACACCGAAACGGTTAGCGCTGCCCCAGGTAGCTTAGCCGTTTCTTCTTGAGCGAAGAGCAAGTCAACTCCTGAAAGACGGTATAACCGTTTTCGCTTGTGTAAATCCGTACAAAAATGATATTATTCATAATAATATTCGGTTTTGGCGAGGAGCATTCCGTGAAAAAACTTAAACGAAGCCAGCGATTGGTTGATATGACCCAATTTTTACTTGAGAAGCCGCATGATCTGCTGCCGCTCTCGACCTTCGCAGAGCGGTACGGTGCAGCGAAGTCATCGGTCAGTGAAGATCTGGCTATTATAAAAGAGGTATTTGAAGGCGAAGGCATGGGCGAACTGCAAACCCTGGCGGGTGCTGCAGGCGGAGTCAGGTATATTCCGCGGATGCCGATGGACATGGCCCTAGCTTTCGTGAACCGTCTGTGCGGGCAGCTGGAGCAGAGTGACCGGATTCTGCCCGGTGGTTATTTGTACATGTCCGATCTGCTGGGACTGCCGTCCCTGATGGAGCAAGCCGGTAAGATTATTGCTACGGCTTTTTACGGAGTAGAGATTGATGTCGTGATGACGGTGGAGACCAAGGGGATTCCGCTGGCTTATGCGACGGCGGCACAGCTTGGGCTGCCTGTAGTACTGGTGCGCCGCGACCATCAGGTGACCGAGGGTTCGGCGGTAAGCATTAATTATGTCTCGGGTTCGCACAAGAGCATACATACGATGTCGCTGTCCAGACGGGCACTGCGTGAGAAATCCCGGGTGCTGATCGTGGATGACTTCATGAAGGCGGGCGGTACCGTACGCGGGATGGTTGATCTGCTCGGTGAGTTCAATGCTGAGGTCGCCGGTGTAGGCGTACTTGTAGAATCCGGAGCGGTGGAGAAGGAAGAACGCCTGCTGCATGATTACGTATCACTCGTAAAGCTTACTGAGGTAGATTCCAAGGTGCGGCGCATTTCCGCGTATCCCGGCAACTATTTCCCCTCCTGAGGGAGCAGGATTTCCAAGATTAAAAACCCGTGCATAATGTCGAAACCGTGAGGAATCTTAAGATAACAGCACGAAATGTGTCGAAATCAATGGTTCTGCAAAAATAATCTTCTTTTTCAGGCATTTTATGGAATGAAAAAGAAGGAATTCGCTTTGCTGTGTGGAATTATACACCAAGTCTCTGATGGAAAAAGGTGGTGAACACACACATGCAAATTACGGATGTCAGACTCCGCCGCGTCAACTCTGAGGGGAGAATGAAAGCAATCGCATCCATTACAATCGATAACGAGTTTGTTGTTCATGACATACGCGTCATCGATGGTAATAACGGGATGTTCGTTGCAATGCCCAGCAAGCGTACACCTGACGGTGAATTCCGCGATATCGCTCACCCGATTTCTTCGGGAACGCGCGAAAAGATTCAATCTGCGGTTCTGGCCGAGTACGAACGCGCCGCTACGGAAGAAGAAGAAGTCATTGAAGAGGGAGCTTAAGCTGTGAAGCGCTGACTCTCAAGGATTGCTGCCCTCCCGGGCGGCGTAAGGCCATGCCGTTTTTTTAAGATAAGACTTTTTATGTTTCGGGGTCCCGCAAAGTACCTGGGTCAGCCTCGAAGACAAAGCCCCACTTTGTGGGGGGATTTTATTGGGGTTCGAAGAAAAGGGAACCATGCCTTCATGGTTCTCTTTTCTTTTTGCCCGGAATGAGATATATTCAGTAGTGAGTTCAAGAAGTAGGAGGTTGGCATTCTTGAAAAGAATGGCTGTTGTACTTGCTGCAGGCCAAGGCAAGCGCATGAAATCTAAATTATACAAAGTGCTGCACCCCGTCTGCGGCAAACCGATGGTAGGGCACGTGCTTGATACAGTAAAAGCGACCGGATGCGAGCGTACAGTAGTTGTCGTAGGTCACGGGGCTGAGAAGGTTAAGGCATATGTCGGCCAGGATGCCGAATACGTATTGCAGGAACAGCAGCTCGGCACAGGCCATGCCGTCAAACAGGCGAAGGATCTTCTCGGCGGCGAACAAGGGACAACGGTTGTTGCTTACGGCGATACACCGCTGATTACCTCGAAGACGCTTGAAGGACTGATGACGCTGCATGAAGAGCAGGGTGCTTCTGTAACTGTGCTTACTGCAGTCATGGATGATCCGTCAGGCCTCGGCAGAATTATCCGCAATGCGGACGGTGCCTTGATGAAGATCGTTGAGCAGAAGGATTGTTCGGCTGAAGAAGCCGCGATCCGGGAGATCAACACCGGAATTTATTGCTTTGATAACGCTAAATTATTCGCAGCACTGGAGGAAGTCACTCCAAACAATATGCAGGGCGAGTATTACTTGACGGATGTAATCGGCATTATGCGGGAGCAGGGCGATCTTGTTCTGGCGTTCCAGACCGCAGATGCTACAGAGTCTATTGGTGTGAATGACCGCCTGGCATTGTCCGAAGCGGAAGGCTATATGCGTGAGCGTATCAACCGCGGGCATATGCTGAACGGCGTAACTCTAATCGATCCTGCCTCTACCTATATTGGAGCGGATGTTGTCATTGGAGCAGACACTGTGCTGTATCCGGGCACTGTGCTCAAAGGCAAGACGGTAATCGGCGAAGATTGTGTGATCGGACCTGCGAGCGAAATTGAAGACTGCGTGATTATGGACGGTGCTGTAGTGAAGCACTCCGTACTGAGTCAGGCTGAGGTCGGCGCACGGGCATCCGTTGGGCCTTTTGCGTATTTGCGTCCAGGTGCCGTACTTGGCGAAGAGGTCAAGATCGGCGATTTCGTGGAGATCAAGAATGCTACAATCGGTGACGGCTCCAAAGTGTCCCATTTAAGCTATGTCGGTGATGCCGAGGTCGGTAAGAATGTGAATATCGGCTGTGGTGCCATCACCGTTAACTATGATGGCTACAACAAGTCGAGAACAGAAATCGGGGACGATGCCTTTATCGGCAGCAATGTGAACCTTGTAGCTCCGGTAACTGTGGGCAAAGGCGCATTCGTTGTCGCGGGGTCAACCATCACTCGTTCTGTTCCGGAGAATGATCTGGCTGTTGCCAGAGTAAGGCAGGAGAATAAGCCGGGTTATGCGGAGAAGATCCGCTCCCGTGCCAAAGCGAAGAAAGACCAGTCGAGTCCATCGTAAAGCGCCCAAGGCCAAAGCGCCGGACGGACTCTGCAAATCCGCGCCGGTGCTACTTGGAAGTTAAATTCCGTCACGGAGGGTTTATATTTTATGACTTATTGCGATTCCAAACTAAAGATTTTCACCTGCAACTCCAATCCTAAGCTGGCCAGTCAGATTGCCGATTATATCGGTATTCCGATGGGCGAGTCCCACACTACCAGCTTCAGCGACGGAGAGATTCAGGTTAAGCTGTCGGAAAGCGTCCGGGGCTGTCATGTATATATTGTGCAGTCCACCTGTGGACCGGTTAACGACAATCTGATGGAGCTTCTGGTTATGGTAGATGCGCTTAAGCGTGCGTCTGCGAAGAGCATCAATGTCGTCATTCCTTACTACGGTTATGCGCGCCAAGACCGTAAGGCCCGTTCACGCGATCCGATTACGGCCAAGCTGGTAGCGAACCTGATTGAAAAAGCGGGTGCACATCGCGTCATTACCATGGACCTTCATGCGATGCAAATTCAAGGCTTCTTCGATATTCCTGTGGATCATCTGCTGGGTGTTCCGATTCTGGCCCAATACTTCCGTTCCAAACAAATTCAGAACCCGGTTGTCGTATCTCCGGACCATGGCGGTGTTGTGCGGGCAAGAAAGCTTGCTGATTTCCTCAACGCTCCACTGGCGATCATCGACAAGCGCCGTCCTGAGCCGAACGTTAGTGAGGTTATGAACATTATCGGTAACATTGAAGGTAAAACAGCGATTCTGATCGATGATATCATCGATACGGCAGGAACGATCGTGCTGGGGGCTAATGCTCTGATGGAAGGCGGCGTTAAGGAAGTCTACGCCTGCTGTACACATCCTGTATTGTCCGGGCCTGCGCATGAACGTCTGGAAAACTCTCCAATCAAAGAAATTATCGTGACGGATACCATTCCAATTCGCAGCAGTAATCCGACAAGCAAGCTCAAAGTACTGTCCGTAGCTCCGCTTATGGGCGAAGCTATTATTCGTGTGCATGAAGAGCTGTCGATCAGCAAACTGTTCGAGATCGAATAAGCTGCTTATATTAGAAAAAGGGTTACACCTCCGTGAAGCGGAAGATGTAACCCTTGTCGGCGTGATGCGGGAAACGGAGCGGTTAGTACGTTTCAGTATCCCGGGCGGGAGATGAAGGTGAACAGGCTGCGGTTGTATAGCGTCCCCTGGAGCTCCACAAAGCCTTCATCCACCGCTGTAATCACACCGATGTCTACATGAGCGCTACCCCTAAATACTTCAACAGGCACAGCATATTGAATATGGTACTGGAAATGGCGCGGTAATGTTAAAATATCGCCCTGATGTGGCATTGTTCATCACCTGTCTTCGGAGTATAAACTTATTGTACCAAAAACGGAACTCTTCTGCTGGGAGTACCGGGCGGAAAGGATAGACCTTAGTTATGAAATGGATTGTTGGACTCGGAAATCCCGGAACGCAATACGCGAAGACCAAGCATAATGTTGGCTTCATGGCGCTGGATGAGCTTGCGTCCAGACACGGAATTGCCTTTAACCAGAATAAATGCAAATCGGTGATCGGCGAAGGTGTCATTGGCGGAGTTAAGACCGTATTGATTAAACCGATGACCTTCATGAACCTGTCCGGTGAGGCGGTCCGCGCTTATATGGATTATTACAAGGTCCAGCTGGAAGATATGATTGTTGTCTATGATGATCTGGATACGGAGCTGGGCAAAATCCGGCTGCGCTATCAAGGCAGTGCCGGCGGACATAACGGAATCAAGTCGATCATCCAGCACACAGGCACCCAGAGCTTCAACCGAGTGCGGATGGGGATCTCACGTCCGGAGCCGGGATTTGCAATTGTCGATTATGTGCTGTCTACGTTCTCCAAGAAAGACGGACCCAAGCTGGAAACGATGATTATGGATACTTGTGATGCAGTGGAATTCGGCCTGCAGCATACATTTGAGCAGACCATGGCCAAGTTCAATGGCTGATTACAAGGTATAGGGTGCAGTAATTTAAGGCTAAAGCTATCCGGGGCGGGGCATACTGGAGGTATATACTACCTTCAGGAGGCATATAGATGGCAATAAACTATGTATGCAGGCACTGCCGGACATTCTTAGGAAGCATCGGCAGAAGTGATATCACAGAGATGCAGCTGGGCCTACATTCCTTGACCCCTGCGGAACGCAGAGATATAATAGCGTATGATTCAGAAGGTGAGATTACGGTGAAGGTTACCTGCGGTTACTGCAAGCAGGCCCTGGATAACAATCCGGAACTCAGCCTGCTGGCCAGTCCGCTTCAGTAGGTGGAAGCGCCTGTCTCTATCGTCATCCGCAAGCCTTGGCCTTATCCGCTGAGGCTTGTTTTCGATTCTAATTATAATAGGTGGCAGCGGCAATGCTGCTGTCAGCCTGTTTAGTAAGAGAGGTGCACCTGTTGTTACAAGGTCTTATAGAAGCTTTTTCGAAGGATCCCGATTTTCAGTCCGTCACCAGCGGTATCGCTGCAGGTATGAAGGAGCAGCTTATCTCCGGCTTATCCGGCTCGGCCAGACAAATTATGCTGGCTGCGCTGCATGAAGAGACGGAGCGTCCGCTGCTGGTAGTCACTCATAATATGTTCTCGGCCCAGAAGATGGCCGAGGATTTGCAGGAAGCGCTTTCTCCGGACCGTGTGCTGCTGTATCCGGCTAATGAGCTGGTGGCTGCTGAAGCTGCAGTCTCGAGCCCCGAGACACTCGCTCAGCGTATTGATGTGCTTACGAAGTGTGCCAAGGGCTTCCGTGGTGTTGTAGTTGTTCCGTACTCCGGCGTCCGGCGTCTGCTCCCCGCCCCTCATGTGATGGCCGGAGCCCAGCTGACCGTTTCGCAGGACGGTACCCTTTCGCTGGATGAATTCCTCATGTCCATGATTGAAATGGGCTATGAGCGTGTCGAGCGGGTGGAGAACCGCGGTGAACTCAGCGTGCGCGGCGGTATTATTGATTTCTATCCTATGACTTCTCCACTGGCTTACCGGGTGGAGCTGTTTGATGATGAAGTAGACTCCATTCGTACCTTTGATCCCATAGACCAGCGGTCTATTGATAAGGTCCGGAGTGTGAAGATTACTCCGGCCAAGGAGATTATTGCCGATCAGCTGCGCCAGGATGCGGCCTCTACAGCTGCGTCAGCGCTGCTGGAGCGGCAGCTCGAGAAAATGAGCGACCGTCAGGCCAAGCTGCGTCTGCGTGAGGAAATGGGCCGGGAGCTGGAAATGCTGCGCGAAGGCACTTATTTTCCGGAAATCTATAAATATATCAGTCTCTTATATCCTGAACGCTCTCATCTGTATGATTACATGGCACAGGATACGTTGCTTGTGCTGGATGAACCGGCCCGATTGCTGGAAACTGCGAAGCAGCTGGAGCGCGATGAATCGGAATGGAACCTGCATCTGCTGCAGAACGGCAAAACGCTGCCTGACCTGCATCTTTCTGTCGAGAGCGATGTGATTATGTATCACCGCCCGTTCCAGAGTTTGTTCATGTCGATTTTCCTGCGTCAGGTTCCGCATATTCAGCCGCAGAATATCCTGGGCTTCATCAGCCGGGGAATGCAGGATTTCCATGGGCAGATGAATGTGCTGAAATCGGAGATGGAACGCTGGCACAAGTCCGGCGTGAAGGTTATTATGCTGGCCAATGGCGAGGAGCGGATGGAGCGTGTCCGCCGGGTGCTGGACGACTACGGGATTGAAGCGCCGACCATCCTTCAGGGCAACCTGGGCTCCGGTTTTGAGCTGCCTTCTATTCATTTGGCTGTCATCACTGAAGGTGAGATGTTCTCGCAGAAGCAGCGCAAGGCGCGGAAGGTCTCCAAGGGAATTGACAATGCCGAACGCATCAAGAGTTATACGGAGCTGAAGATTGGCGATTATGTGGTCCACCAGAATCACGGGATCGGCAAGTACATGGGCATCGGCACGCTTGAGGTCAGCGGGATTCACCGCGACTATATGCATATTCTCTATGCCGGCGGCGATAAGCTCTCGGTTCCGATTGAACAGATCGATCTCATTCAGAAGTATGTCGGTTCAGAAGACAAGGAGCCGAAGGTATATAAGCTTGGCGGCAACGAGTGGACGAGGGTTACCAGCAAAGTACGGAGCTCGGTTCAGGATATCGCCGATGATCTGATCAAGCTCTACGCCGAACGCCAGAGCGCGCTCGGATATGGCTTCGAGAAGGATACACAGGAACAGCGTGAATTCGAAGAGATGTTCCCGTATGAGGAGACCCGTGACCAGCTTCGTGCGATCGAAGAGATCAAGAAGGATATGGAGCAGAACCGTCCGATGGACCGCCTGCTCTGCGGAGATGTGGGCTACGGCAAGACTGAAGTGGCGATCCGGGCTGCTTTTAAATCAGCGATTGAGGGCAAGCAGGTGGCAGTACTCGTGCCAACAACGATTCTGGCTCAGCAGCACTATGAGACCTTCCGTGAGCGCTTCGCCAACTATCCGCTGAACATTCAGGTGCTGAGCCGTTTCCGCAGCCGCAAGGAGCAGAATGACACCATTAAGGGAGTAAGACAGGGTACCGTGGATGTGGTTATAGGCACACACCGTCTGCTGTCGCAGGATCTGGTGTTCAAAGATCTGGGTCTTCTGATTGTCGATGAAGAGCAGCGTTTCGGCGTGACCCACAAAGAGAAGCTGAAGAAGCTGAAGACCAATGTCGATGTGCTGACCCTGACGGCAACGCCGATTCCCCGTACGCTGCATATGTCGATGCTTGGTGTGCGGGACTTGTCAGTTATTGAGACGCCACCAGAGAACCGCTTTCCCGTACAGACGTATGTTGTGGAACATAGCCAGACCCTGACCCGTGAAGCGGTAGAGCGGGAGCTTGCCCGTGGCGGCCAGGTCTATTACCTCTATAACCGCGTCCAGGGGATTCAGGAAATGGCTGCACAAATCTCTATGCTGGTGCCGGAGGCAAGAGTAGGCATCGGCCATGGGCAGATGTCGGAGTCGGAGCTGGAGAAGACTATTCTCGACTTCCTCGATGGAGAATACGATGTCCTCGTCAGCACAAGTATTATAGAGACTGGCGTGGATATTCCAAACGTCAATACGCTGATTGTACATGATGCCGATAAAATGGGACTCTCCCAGCTCTATCAGCTGCGCGGCCGTGTGGGCCGTTCTAACCGGATAGCCTATGCTTACTTCACCTACCAGCGGGATAAAGTACTGACAGAAGTGGCTGAGAAACGCCTGCAGTCGATCAAGGAATTCACGGAGCTTGGTTCAGGCTTCAAAATTGCCATGCGCGATCTCTCCATCCGCGGAGCAGGTAATCTGCTTGGTGCGGAGCAGCACGGATTCATCGCTTCTGTCGGTTTCGATCTGTATTCGCAGATGCTGGCGGAGGAAATCCGCAAGCGTAAAGTCAGCGTGCTTGGTGAAGAGGATACTTCGCTGAAACAGGGCAATACCGTGATTGATTTGTCGATTGACGCGTACCTTCCATCCGAGTATATTTACGACAGTATCCAAAAAATTGAAATCTATAAAAAAGTCGCTGCGGTGGCTACTTTTGAGGATGCTTCGGAGCTTGAGGATGAGCTGCTTGACCGGTTCGGCGAGTTACCGGAGGCCGTCATCAATCTGCTCTCTGTAGCCAGGCTGAAGGTGTTCGGCAAGCTGTATGGTATGGAATCCATGGTCCGGCGGGGCGATGAGGTCTCGCTCAATTTCCATGAAGGAAGTATCGGCGCATTTGATACGGCGAAGCTCGCCAAAGTTGGAAATAGCTTCGAAAGACGTGTACAATTTGATAAGGATGCGAAAGCAACGATCCGCATCAAGTCCAAAGACTTGGGCGACAAAGAGCTGCTTGATCTGCTGGAGCAATTCCTTGCGGCAGCCAAACAGTCTTTAAAATCGAAGGGAGAATTACACAATGTCGTTAAATAAAAAACCATGGAAAGTGCTGCTGGTCTCACTGGCCGCAGCGGTTTCCTTCTCCATGCTTGCTGCCTGCAGCAACAACAGCAGCGATGATACAGCGGTAGCAACTTATAATGGCGGAACGATTACTGCGAAGGAATTCGACCTGGATACCCGCGTAATGAAATTCCTGTCTCCGCAGCAGGCGCAGTATCTGGAGATTGATATGTTCAAGGAGTCTATCCTGAAGCAGGAGGTCGCGTTTGAGTATCTGGCCGGCCAGGCAACGGATGAGGCGAAGAAGGCAGCAGAGAAAGAAGTCGACACACAGATTGAGACGATCAAGAGCAGTCTGGGCGACTCTTATAAAAGCTCTCTGAAGGAGCAGGATCTAAGTGAATCGGATCTGCGTTCTTATATGCAGCGGGTGCTTACCGTTTATCAGGACATGCTGCTCAAAGTAACGGACGAGCAGGTAAAGACAGAGTACGAAGCGATTAAAGCTGACTTCACCGTAGCTACACTGCGTCACGTGCTGGTTGGCTTGACGGATGGTGACGGCAAGGAGCGTACGGATGCAGATGCGCTGAAACGTGCCAATGAAGCCAAGGCGAAGCTGGACGGCGGCGCAGACTTTGCAGCCGTTGCCAAGGAATACTCGGATGATACCAGTACGAAGGATACCGGGGGCGAATATAAGGACACGCTTCTGTCCAAATACGTAGAAGAGTTCAAAGCCGCAGCCCAGACGCTGCCGCTTAATACGATCAGTGATCCGGTGAAGAGCAGCTACGGCTATCACGTCATTAAAGTTGAAGCCCGCAAGGAGACAACCTTCGACACGCTGACGGCAGAGCAGCTGGAGACCGTTAAGAGCTCGGCAGCTTCCGCCAGCCTGGAGTCATTCCTCGAGAAGGATCTGGACAGCCTGAAGATTGAGATCAACCTGCCGAAGAGCACCGCTGCAGCCGAAGAACCGGGAACAGCCGCTACAGCTACTCCAGCCCCGGCCGATGCCACAGCCGCTCCGGCTGCTACAGAAGCAGCCAAATAATTCTAAAGTTGGACAAGCCGCCTGAATGCGCCAAGCATCAGGCGGCTTTTTTTGACCCGTCTGGAGCAGGTATAGAATGGAGAAATTAAGAACATAACTGGAATGATGCGCCTGGAGTGCTGGGATTTTGCATGAACTATTTTAAACAGGCGGCTTGGATGTATAAGGAACTGGGAAGAGATGAATACTATGGTCAGATATTACGATAAATCACTGGGATTAACCATTCCCATAATGGACAGTAGTTGGACCATACTTCTTAAGAAAGCGGGGCAACATGTGAAATGAAAGCTACTGGAATTGTACGCCGTATTGATGACCTCGGACGAGTTGTTATCCCTAAAGAGATTAGACGCACCTTGCGGATTCGGGAAGGAGACCCTCTGGAAATCTTCGTCGACCGTGACGGTGAAGTTATACTGAAAAAGTATTCTCCGATCGGCGAGCTGGGTGATTTCGCTAAAGAATACGCGGAGTCACTGTATGAGGGAACAGGGCATATTACCATGATTACGGACCGGGACACCTTCATCGCACTCGCCGGCGGCTCCAAGAAGGATTATTTGGAGAAGCAGGTTGGCGTGCTGCTGGAGAAGGTAATGGAAAGCCGTAAAACGGTGCTTGAGACTAATGGAGGCAGCTACGACATCAGCAAAGACCACACGGAGCTGCTATCCAGCTATGTGGCAGCACCCATTATCTCCGGTGGAGATCCAATCGGCTGTGTAGTACTGCTGAATAAGGATGACACGGTGAAAATGGCGCAGATGGAAGTGAAGATGGCTGAAACAGCCGCAGCCTTCCTGGGCAAGCAAATGGAGCAGTAAGAGATTGGCCTATAGAACCCCGCTTATCCTCTGGGTATGAATCCACAGGAAATGGCGGGGTTTTGTTGTATCCGCGAAGCCATTTCCACTTACAGGCATACTTAAGCTATAATATAGAAATTCATTCTAATAGGATGAACTTAAGAATGCGGACTTTATGGTAACATGCTTAAGTTCACGTTCAATAAAATGGCAGTCACGCTGTAGAAGCAGGTATATCATGAAATCGGACACACAAGGCTCGAAGCTGCTGCAAGGGGCATTTATTCTTAGCGCGGCAGCTATATTCTCGAAACTGATTGGCACCCTGCAGAAGATTCCGCTGCAGAACCTGGGCGGTGATGCAGCATTCGGTATCTACAATACGGTCTATCCGCTATATACGATTCTGGTCACGGTGGCCATGCTGGGGTTGCCTGCAGCTATCTCCCGGTTCGTAGCAGAGGCATCTGCTGCGCAGGATGATCAGGAAGGACGGCGGGTGCTGCGCCTGTCAGCGGGCATTACAGCAGTCTCCGGACTGATTCTCGGGGTTCTGGTCTATACCGGAGCTCCGGTTATTGCTGTGTGGGTCGGCAACTCCCATATTACCCCTGCTCTGCGCAGCAGCGCCTGGGGACTGGCAGTAGTACCGCTGATGGCTGCTCTGCGCGGTTACTTCCAGGGGCTGCATAATATGATGCCGACTGCGGTGTCACAGGTCGTAGAGCAGTCGGTACGTGTGGCAGTCATGATCGCACTGCTGCTCTATCTGACAGCGGCCGGTGCCGATGCGGCAGGTATTGCCGCCGGCGCATTGCTCGGTCCTGCGGGCGGGGGATTGGCAGGTCTGGCTGTTATGCTCCTCTACTGGCGCAGTTACCGCCGCCGCGGGCTGCAGGATGTCATGCCTCATGTTCCGGCCAGAGGGAAACCAGCCGCAGCTGAAGTCCGCCCGGAACGCGGCGCGAATGCCCGTAAGCTGCTGGCTTACGGACTGCCGGTGATGCTGGGCGCTCTGGCAGTGCCGCTGATCGGCCTGGTGGATGTGTTCACGGTTCCCCGTCTGCTGACGGGAAGCGGCAGCAGTGAGACGGCTGCTATGGCCCAGTTCGGCATCTATAACCGCGGACTGCCGCTCGTCCAGATCGTAACCATGCTGGCCACCTCGTTGTCGGTAGTATTCATTCCGGCTCTGGCGGAAGCGAAATTCCAGCGGAACGAGGACCTTATCCGCACGCGCATCACGTTGTCGCTGCGCTGGTTCTGGCTCCTCGGGCTGGCCGCGTCCGTAGGCCTGGCCGTTCTTGCAGAGCCGGTTAACACGGCTCTGTACGGGGACGCTGCCGGCAGCGGCGCGATGACCTGGCTGGCCTTCACCGCCGCCGGCGGTACGGTCAGCATCATCTCCGCCGCGCTGCTGCAGGGCCTTGGCGCCGTGCGTGCGCCGGCGCTGCACCTTCTGGCCGCCGCTGCGCTTAAGGCGGCCCTGAACCTGCTGCTGGTCCCGCAGCAGGGCATTACCGGTGCGGCCAGCGCCGGCGGGGCCGCACATCTCTTCGCAGCAGCGCTGAACGTGCTGCTGCTGTACCGCCAGGGCTATCTGCGGCTGCGCTTCGCAGATGCCCTGCTGAAGCCCGCAGCGCTGCTCGCGGGCCTGGGGCTGGTTGCCGCGGCCGTGAGCCTCGCCGCGGGCAGAGCGGCGGACGCGGCCGGCTTCGGCGGCGGGCGGACCGCTGCGCTGGCGCAGAGCCTGCTCGGCGTGCTCGCAGGCTGCGCCGTCTTCGCACTCGGCGCAGTGGCGCTGCGGCTGCTCAGCGAGAACGAACTGCGCCAGCTTCCGGGCTTCGGCCCCCGGCTGGCGGACAAGCTGAAGAAGCTGCGCCTGTTCCCATAAGGCTTACTAATAATTTACATAGGGCCACCGGCTGCACGAGCAGCAGGCAGATGCCCTGAAAGGAGTAGACAGGCATGAGCGCAATACTAACGGTAGTCGGTCTTGGCTCCGGCAATCCGGACCGGCTGACACTGGGCATTATCAAGAAGCTCAAGGCGGCATCCGCCATTTACGTGCGGACCGCAGAGCATCCCGCTATGGCTGCACTGGCTGAGCTTGAGATTTCTTCGGAGTCTTTCGACGGGCTGTATGAATCGTTATCCTCCTTCCCTGAGGTCTACGAAGCCATTACGGCCACCCTGATTGAGAAGGCAGCAGCGGCTCCGCAAGGCACAGAAATCGTCTATGCCGTGCCGGGACATCCCATGGTTGCTGAATCCGCTGTATCCCTGCTGCGCCAGCGCTGCCCGGAGGCCGGCATTGAGCTGAATATCCTCGGCGGCGAGAGCTTCCTTGATGAGGCGTTCGTCCGTCTGGGCTTTGATCCGATTGAAGGATTTCAGCTGCTGGATGCTTCGGGCATCCGCAGCTCCCAGCTCCACCCGGAGCTGCACACGCTGATCGGACAGGTCTATGACAGCTTCACTGCATCAGAAACCAAGCTCTGCCTGATGGAACTGTATCCGCCGGAGTATGAAGTAATTGTCGGACATGCTCTCGGTGTAGAGGGCGAGGAGCAGATTCTGCGTGTGCCGCTGTATGAGCTGGACCGGCTGGACGGATACGGCAACCTCTCGCTGGTGTATGTACCAATCAACCCTGCAGAGGATGCGCGAAAGCGTACGTTTGCCCGGCTGCATGAGATTGTCGATATTTTGCGGAGCCCGGAAGGCTGTCCCTGGGACCGTGAGCAGACCCATGAATCCTTGCGTAAGAACCTGATCGAAGAGACTTATGAGGTGCTGGAAACGATTGACGAGGATGACCCGGACCATATGAAGGAAGAGCTGGGCGACCTGCTGCTCCAGATTATGCTTCATGCCCAGATGGAAGAGGAGCTCGGCACATTTAGCGTCTATGATGTAATAGAGGGGCTGAATGATAAGCTGATCTTCCGCCATCCGCATGTATTCGGGGACCAGGTTGCCGGCAATGCCGAGGAGGCGCTGCAGAACTGGGACGGCATGAAGGCCGAAGAGAAGCGGCGCAAAGGCGTGAAGCCTGAAGCGCTATCCGCGCTCAGCGGGGTTCCCCGTGACCTGCCTGCACTGATGAAGGCTTACAAGCTGCAGAAGAAGGCCTCCAAGGTGGGATTCGATTGGGATAATACCGGGGATGTCCTGGCCAAAATCCGTGAAGAGGTCGACGAACTGCAGGAAGCCATTGAAACGGGACTGTCTGCCGAGGAGCAAATGCTGGAGCTGGGTGATCTGCTGTTCGCGGCAACCAATGTAGCCCGCTTCATCGATG
The DNA here is from genome assembly GCF_038593005.1 of Paenibacillus sp. FSL E2-0178. Classification (NCBI taxonomy): domain Bacteria; kingdom Bacillati; phylum Bacillota; class Bacilli; order Caryophanales; family Paenibacillaceae; genus Paenibacillus; species Paenibacillus sp. FSL E2-0178. The sequence goes on along the minus strand of NZ_CP151953.1, from coordinate 4,680,945 downwards.
CCGATCCGGAGGAAGCGCTGACCCGCACAAACCGCAAGTTTATCTCCCGGTTCCAGTACATTGAGCAGCGGCTGCTTGATAGAGGTACTAGTGTTCAAGACAGTAGTCTGGAAGAGATGGAAGCCCTCTGGCAGGAAGCCAAGACGGAAGAGCGGAGCCAGTAGGGTATACAGTGCCGGAGAAACGGTAATGCTGTGAACAGGACCTTAAATCTCTGATTTGAAATGCAAAGAGAGGTTTATAATGTTATAGTGCTATAAGCCCCGGTTCTCCCGCCAGATGTTACATTTTTTAAAAAAACGGCGGATCATGGCAGGAATTGAGGGTAGAATCAAGAATATCATAAAGACGAAATGACGTTTTGCGGCAATTTCTGCCAGCAAACTGATTTTCATTTATTTTTTGTATCCTAGGAGGAACTTCAAATTATGAACAAGACAGATCTGGTAAACAACATTTCCGAAAAAAGCGGATTGGCCAAAAAAGATGTAGAAGCAGTACTCAACGGGGTTCTGGGCGAAATTACAGAAGCTCTGGCAAGCGGAGATAAAGTGCAGCTGATCGGATTCGGTACTTTTGAAACCCGCAAACGTTCCGGCCGTACGGGCCGTAACCCGCAATCGGGCACACCTATTGAAATCCCTGAATCGACTGTACCGGCCTTCAAGGCAGGTAACAAGCTTAAAGAAGCCGTTAACTAATGCGTCTGGACAAGTTCCTGAAAGTTTCCCGTCTGATCAAGCGCCGCACCGTGGCCAAGGATGTGTCCGAACAGGGCCGGGTACTGATCAATGGACGGGAATCCAAACCGAGCAGCACTGTGAAGATCGGTGACGAGATTACCGTGCAGTTCGGCCAAAAGCTTGTGACGGTCAAAGTCGAAAAGCTGGTGGAGACCACCCGTAAGGACGAGGCCGCCGGAATGTATACCCTGCTCCGTGAAGAGCCTGTGGCCAAAAGCACCGGACTCGACTGGTAAGGCAGATATTCAAAGGCAGTAACCGAAAGCGTAACTTTACTCTATGTGAAGTTGCGCTTTTTTACGATGCATGGCACTCCTTCATGTTCTATGCCCTGTCCTTCCGTCATAGATTAGAACCAAGAAGGAGGGGTACATGCTATGATCGAGCCAGCCAAAGTCAATAAACAACATGATCTGCACATGCACAGCCGTAAACAGGTCGAACTTACGGGCGTGCAGAATGTAGAGAGCTTTGACAGCGAGGAGTTTCTGCTACGTACGGAACTCGGCCATCTCACCATTCGGGGAAATCATTTACATATCAAAAATTTAAGTCTGGAGAATGGATTGTTGTCACTTGAAGGCAATGTTCATTCCCTGATTTATCTGGACCCCGGTACGCAGGGCAAAAATAAAGGGATTCTCCGTAAGCTGTTCAAATGAATCCCGCGGTCCAATGGATCACCCTGCTCTATATGGTGCTGGCCGGCACAGCCATGGGACTGGCCTATGACAGCTACCGGGTGCTGTCGCTGAAGCTGAGCTTTCCCAAATGGCTGAATGCGCTGCTGGATCTGCTGTACTGGATAGCGGCTGCCCTGTTCGTCTTTCGCATGCTTTATGCCGGAAATCAGGGACAATTGAGGTTTTATGTCTTTCTCGGACTCTTTCTAGGTGTATGGATCTATTTTTTGATCTTCAGTGTTACGGTGCGGCGTTTTGTGTTAATGTTAATTCAGTCGGTTCAGTATACGTGCAGGATGCTATGGAGATGTATTGAGATCGTGATCGGATGGCCGCTTCTCTGGCTGTGGCGCCTTGTGAAGGGAACGCTGCTGCTGCTCGGCCGGATCCTGCTCTATATTTTGAAGCTGCTGCTGCGTCTAACCAAGCCAATCTGGGTACTTCCTGTAAGGTGGGTCTCTCCGTATCTTTCCCGGTTCTATCACAGTGCCAGGATGGTGAGGATCACTAAATGGATATCGGGATGGCGGAAACGCTGATCTTGAACTGGGGGTACGCTGTATGAACAGATTCTCTGCGGAAGAGAAGAATGATAACCATAAGGCTTCGGCCGCAGGCGCGAAGAGAAGAAAGTTTATATGGATTTTTGTAGTGGCGGTATTCTTCGGCTGGGCCGGGTTTACTTTCTTTGCCCAGAGTTCAGCTATTGCCGACAAGACTGAACAGCTTGCGAAGAAGCAGCAGAGCAATGAAAGTGTCACAGCTTCGCTCAACCAACTGAAATATGAAGTCTCGCGGCTGAATGATGATGAGTATATCGGACAATTAGCGCGTAAATGGTATAATATGTATCCAGAAGGTGAATCACCTATCCGCACAGAGCAATCTGAGTAATAAAAGCAGGCTAAAAGGGGCTTTCGCTCTGTTGCCTTGCTTTCTTCTTTACTGTATAATCAAATCACCGCAGACAGGATGAACTTAATATTCGTCTGTATATTTTTAAGGGAGGATCATTTTATTCTATGGCAATTGAAGTGGGCACCAAGTTAGAGGGCAAGGTGACAGGCATCACGCATTTCGGAGCATTTGTGGATCTGTCAGGAGGTGTCACAGGTCTCGTTCACATCTCGGAGATCGCCGATAACTACGTCAAGGATGTTAACGATCATTTGAAGATTGCGGATGTAGTAACCGTCAAGGTGATCAATGTTGACAAGGACGGCAAGATCGGACTTTCCATTAAGCAGGCCGTTGATAAGCCGGCGTCAGAAGTACGTCCCCCCAGAGCTCCAAGACCAGAACGTCCAAGCGGTGGAGACCGTTTCGGCGGTGGTGGCGGCAGTGGCGGAGGCGGCGGTGGTGGATTCAATCGTGAACGGGGTGGGCGTCCATTCAAGCCTGCAGCCGGTAAACCTTCATTCGAGGATAAAATGTCACGCTTCCTGAAAGACAGCGAAGAACGGATATCTTCGATCAAGAAGAACACAGAAGGAAAGCGCGGCGGCCGTGGAGCCAAGCGCGTATAATCTGAGTCTTGCACATCATAAATAACCGCTGGGGCTTCATGCCCTTCGCGGTTTTTTTGTGTGTCCTGGTAATAGTCCAATTCCTGGAATTTTTCCGCAATGGCAGTAAGCTCTGCATTAACTTCAGTGTAGGATTCGCAGCCAGGCTGTTTTTTGTCGGCCACAAACAAATTGCCGACAGCATCCAAGCCATTCTCACATAACTCTAGGGCAATCGCTGACGAATGTATGCGCGGGCACCGGCAACGTCCGCCGTCATGGCCAGCCCCGGCAAGGGCTAACCTTTGGCTCCGTAAGGGTTAGAAAGGTTTTTCCATAAAATGTCGGCAGAGGCTTTTTTGTCGGAATATTTTTACAGCCTGCTCTCTGTTTCTGACAAACTTTCATAAGACCCCCGCTATATAATGAGAACCATAAATTCTTATACGGGTGGTGCAGGGGAATGAGTAAAAGCAATGTGGTGAATTTGCCGGAGTGGACAAGAGCAGGAAGCAAAGACAAGATTCAGAAGGAAGCTTGGAGTACACGTCTGAAGGCGTGGAGTATGAGACAGCCGGTCCTCCAGTTCATCGCGGTCAAGAAGTGGGCAATGCTGCTGAGTCTGATGGGCTTTTTACTGGGCCGTGCCATGATTTTGGACGAGCTGACTCCCTTTGCTGCCGCTTATTTCGCCGTCATTGTATTTATGCGCAGGGACTCTACGCTGCCTGTGGCTGCGGCTATTCTGCTCGGAAGTCTCTTTACCCCGTTTCCCGGTGCTATAGTGGTTGCCGCAGAGCTGATTATCTTTTATCTAATTTATAAAGGAATGGAAAACTTCCAGCGGGTGGATCTGTCCTATGCGCCGCTGATGGTATTCGTGGCTTCTTTTATGGTGGGACTGTTCCGGGTGGTGATCGGGCCGACGCTGGCCTGGTATCCGCTGATGATGGCAACGATTGATGCCTTGCTTGGGTTTGTGCTGACGCTCGTATTCCTGCAGGCGCTTCCGGTGTTCACTTATAAGCAAAAAAGCAGGGCGCTTCGCAACGAAGAGGTCCTCTGCTTGATTATTCTGCTGGCCTCCGTGATGACAGGCCTGGTCGGGTGGACGGTAAACGGCCTTTCTCTGGAGCATATTTTATCGCGCTTCCTCATTCTGCTCTTTGCCCTTGCCGGTGGAGCCCCGCTCGGGGCAGCCGTCGGTGTCGTCACCGGACTGATCCTCAGTCTGGCTGATGTAAGTGCCATTTATCAGATGAGTCTGCTGGCCTTCTCCGGTATGCTGGCGGGAATGATGCAGTCCGGACGCAAAGGGGCCGTCTCTATCGGGATGCTGCTCGGTTCAACCATATTGTCGGTATATTTCATGGGACCGGGCGATGTGATGAATTCCACCTGGGAGACCTGCGCGGCCGTAGTGTTGTTTCTTCTGACACCTAAAGGCATTATTTCTGCCATTGCCAAATATGTACCGGGCACTGCTGATCATAGCCGCTCTCAACATGAATATGCCCGCAGAGTGCGGGATATTACAGCAGACCGGGTTACCCAGTTCTCTCAGGTATTCCGTCAGCTCTCCAGCAGCTTTGGTCAAATTCCCCGTGCCACGGAAGCAGGTAAAAGCGACCGTGAAATGGAGGATTTTATGAAAACGGTAACGGAAGGAGCCTGCGCCGGCTGCATCCGGCGTACTCACTGCTGGGATGCCAAGTTCTATCAGACATACAGATATATGACCGATATGATGACTACTGTGGAGGAATGCCCCGACATTACAGCGGCCCAGCTGCCTCCGGAATGGAACCGGATCTGCGGCAAGACGGGCGAAGTGCTGGAAGTAATGAAGGGCCAATATGAACTCTATCAGCATGATATGCGCTGGAAGCGGCAAATATACGACAGCCGCCAATTTGTTGCCGAGCAATTATCCGGGGTCTCTCAGGTTATGGAGGATCTGGCGAAGGAGATCAAGCGGGAGGGCCAGGCGATGTACCGCCAGGAGGGACAGATTCGCGAGGCTCTGGAGAAGCTGGGCCTGTCAATTCACACTATAGAAATTCTAAGCCTTGATCCCGGGCGGGTAGAAATTGAAGTAGTGCATGCTTATACCCGGGGCTTTGACGAATGCCGCAAAATGATTGCCCCGCTGCTCTCCGATATCCTGGAGGAGAATATTGCGGTGGTAAGTGAAACAGCGGTGCACCCGCGCGAAGGCTTATCCATGGTGACTTTTGGTTCGGCCAAAGCTTATGAAATCAATACCGGCGTAGCCGGGGCTGCCAAAGGAGGCGACATAATGTCCGGCGACAGCTTCAGTACGGTGGAGCTCGGAAATGGCACCTTTGCTGTGTCGATCAGCGATGGAATGGGCAACGGCGAGCGGGCCCGGATGGAGAGCAGCGCTGCGCTATCCATGCTGGAGAAGCTGCTGCAATCCGGGATGGATGAGAAGCTGGCGGTCAAGTCCGTCAATTCGATTCTGCTGCTGCGTTCCCCGGATGAATTCTATGCGACCGTGGATATGGCGCTGATCGATCAATATTCGGCGCAGACCATCTTCATGAAGATCGCGTCAGCACCAAGCTTTATCCGGCGGGGCAGCGAGGTTATTCCGGTGACAGCCAGCAATCTGCCGATTGGAATTATTAAAGATATCGAAGTGGACCTGGTCACCATGCAGCTGCGTCCCGGGGATATTCTCATTATGATGACCGATGGTATTTATGATGCGCCCGGATATGCCGTTAATAAAGAGATATGGATGAAACGCCTGATCCAGGAGCTGGAAGGTGATGATCCTCAGGATATGGCCGACAGCCTGCTGGATAAGGTAATCCGTTACCAGGGCAATGAAATCCATGATGATATGACGATTGTCGTCAGTCGTGTTGATCATTTCCATCCGGAGTGGTCCAGCCTGCATATGCCGGGCGTGGGTCGTATGGAGAGACCACGTACAGTTAGTTAGGTAACCTATCATTCACCTGACACTGTTCTTTCATTATTATCTGTATAAGCTGAACTTAAAAATTGTGGCCAGCCGATAAACGCTCCCCCTGCAGAGTAAGGATTACGTCCATGCAGTAAGTGGGATTCTTAAGTTTCCTCTATTTTCGTTCCGGCACGCTGCCATGGGATTCAAGAACCACTGGCAGCCCTGGTCCGTCTCGGTTCAGGCATGAAATTGTTGTACGTAGTACAGCTTTGATTCGGCGTTACCCGGGTGTTTAGTAGGATTGTTGTATGAATTACAACAATTGCTCCGCTAAATGGCTTGGAAGCTGAGAAATCCTGCATTTCGTACAACAATATCCGATTTAGAATGATTTTATGAGGGAAATGTTGTATTTGGTGCAGGATTTTTAGACCTCAGACTGGAGGAGCGATAGCGGGCGCTTAATAGTTATCTGCAGGAAACGTATCAATTCAGCTGCAGCAAATACCAGATTTCCAGCAACAGCTAAGTCGTTGATCACCACTGGAGGTTCCAAATATTCCTCTGGCTGTGGCCTGTGGGCTAAGAAATCTTGTTTCAATAGGCGGGTGCACTCCATCGATCCACCCGCCCCGTTTCAACCGCCGCTGACTCAGCGGCGATTGCTTCAGATTGTTGGTCTTATCGTGAGGTTAAGGAACGGAGAGGAATTTTGGAACTGTAGAAGCGGCAGCGTTCGCCTTTGTCCCCGGATTTGCACCTTATAACAAATTTAATAAATCCGGGGACAACAGCGATCAGAAGTCCAAATATTTCTTGCAGTTCCCCGGCCTTACGTTAATTTATCTGAAGCTCCGCTAAGCGGCGTTTGAAATCTCTCTACCTTGGATATGCTAGAACTAGATACAAGGCAAAGGGGAGTGAACGGTCATGAAGCAGATTCTGCTCATTACTGACGGTTGTTCGAATGTGGGGGAAAGTCCGGTACTTGCGGCGGCGCATGCCCGGCAGGAAGGCATTACGGTCAATGTCGTAGGTGTCGTGGACTATGGAACGATTGGTGAACTCGGAAGCCGGGAGATCGCTGATATTGCCAAAGCGGGAGGCGGACTCAGCCGGATTGCCTCAACGTCGCAGCTGGCGCAGACCATTCAGATGATGACCCGCAAGACCGTGGTTCAGACGATCCAGCAGGCGGTTAATAAAGAGGTAAAAAAAATTCTCGGCGAGGGTTCCCTCGAAGAACTGCCTCCGCAGCAGCGGTCACAGGTGGTTACGGTTGTCGATGAGCTGACCGAGACTTCTCCGCTGCGCATTGCCCTTTTAATTGATGCAAGTGCGAGCATGAAGCCCAAGCTGGGTGCTGTGGAGGATGCTATCCGTGATTTGGCACTCAGTCTGGAAGCGCGGGAAGGGCGGAGCGAGCTTGCCGTGTTCCATTTCCCCGGACACTCCAGCAGTGAGGATGCCGTGCTGGATATGGACTGGACGCGGAATGTATCGGAAGTCCGCTCACTGTTCTCCAGGCTGAAGATGCGGGGGGCTACTCCGACAGGACCGGCTATTTTCAAGGTGCTCGAACATTACCGTTATGATAAACTGGATGAACCTCGTGACTATCTTGTGAATGGGGATGACGAGGCAAGAGAAGGGATGATTGGTGGGTATGTCGTCTAATCCACCCTATCCGGCAGGCACTGTAATTACCGGCAAATGGCGGGGGAACCGTTATGTTGTGGAGCGGATGCTGGGGAAAGGGGCAAACGGAACCGTATATCTTGTGCAGCGGGAAGGCCGGCGGGAGCGGTATGCGCTCAAAATTGGATACGATACGCTGGAGCTGCAGTCAGAGATCAATGTACTGACCTCTCTGCAATCCTGCCGTAAACGCAGCGAGCACCGGGCGCGCAAGGAGTCACCGTTGTCCTCTTACCTGCTGGAATCGGATGATTTCAAGGATAGGGACCATACTCCTTTCTACGTGATGCGTTATGTGGAGGGCAGACCGCTGCATCATTTTTTGTCCAGGAACGGGGCGTCCTGGCTGGGGCTTGTCGGCATGAAGCTTCTGGAGAAGCTGCAGACCCTGCATGAGTGCGGCTTTGTGTTCGGAGACCTTAAGCCGGAGAATGTCATGGTATCCAGTTACGGGGAAGCCGAGCTGATTGACTACGGAGGCGCGAGTCCCCTGGGACGCAGTGTGAAGCAGTTTACCGAATGGCATGACCGCGGATTCTGGAACGCCGGCAGCCGGACGGGAGACGAGAACTATGATCTGTTTGCTTTTGCCGTACTGTGCCTGCGCCTGCTTAATGAAGAAGGTCTGAAGTCCGCAGCCCAGCAGCTGCCGCAGACCCGGAGTGTGGATGAACTGCTGAAGCTGGCCAGAAATCTGCCTGACAAGAAGCTGGCCTCCTGGCTGTGTCTGGCACTCAAAGGCGGTTTTCCCGGTTCCGCACAAGCTGCGGAGATCTGGAGAAGTCAGATATACAGAGCACGGAAGACGGGAAAGGATACGATGGCAACTCCCCGCTGGCTCAAAAATGCGTTTGCGCTGTCTTTATTTCTGCTGGCCTTTACGATCTACTGGGTATTCCGTTTTTGAAATTATACATAATACCAGGGTGCTGGAATTCCGGAGCAAGACAGGCAAGTGATCTGCAAGAAAGGATGCCGCATATGGAACAAATGAAAGAACTGGTGGAATCCGTACTGGAAGCTGCGGCTGAGCATGAACTGTGGCAGCCCCATGACACCATTGTAGTCGCAGTTTCCGGAGGGCCGGACTCTGTGGCTCTTTTGCGTATTTTGCACGAGATAGCCGTAAACCGGATGCCATTAACTCTGGTCTGTGCCCATGTGAATCATGGCTTCAGAGCCGAATCAGCGGAAGAGGCGGAGTTTGTCAGGAAGTTGGCGGCTGAGCTGGGAATCCCTTTTGAGCTCGCGGAGTTTGATATTCCATCCATGGTCAAGGATATAGGACTGGGTCCCGAAGGAGCGGCAAGGGAGAAACGCTATCAATTTCTGATTGAAACCGCGCACCGTTACCATGCACGTTCTGTCGCACTGGCCCATCATGCCGATGATCAGGCCGAGACCGTGCTGATGCGGTTGTTGCGGGGGAGTGGTCCTTCGGGGCTTGCAGGCATGCGCTGGAAACGGACTGAAAAAAAGGTGGAACTCATCCGCCCCTTCCTGCGTATTAACAAAACAGCTCTTGTCGGCTTATGCCGGGAAGAGGGGTTTGCTTACGCGGAGGATGCCAGCAATCTGCTTATGAAGTATAAGCGGAACGCGGTCAGGCTGGAAGTATTGCCCCTGCTTGAACAGCATAATCCGAGAGTGAGACAATCACTGCTGCAGCTGTCTGAAATTGCCGGTGCGGAAGATGAATATATGGAGGCGAATGCGGCAAAATGCTTCGAAGAGCTTGTTTTTATCGAGCATGGAAAATACACCTTGAAGAGAGCTTCATTTGCGGCCCTACCCTCCGCTTTACAACGGCGTTTGATTAAACTAATATTAAATTATCTGTCAGCGGATTCATCTGCGATGGATTTCCCCAAGATTGAAGCTGTACGCCGGGGAACGCTGCAGGAGCACCCCACCGTATGGACTTTGGATTTGGGCGGGGGTTTCGTCTGTATGCGGCAATATGACACCCTTTTGTTCTCGTCCAAGCCCTTGCTTCGGCAGGTGAGCTATACATACCCTCTGTCTTTGCCTCATCCCCGGATCAACCTGAAGGAGATAGGAAAAGTTATGGCGATGAAGGTGCTGGAGAGAGAAGATTTTTTTGCACAGGAGGAGGACTCTGGGAAGATGTCGGCTTGGTTTGACGGCGATGAGCTCGTCTTACCACTCACCATCCGTTCCCGATTGCCTGGAGATACCATAAGGGTTATGGGATTAAACGGAAGCAAAAAGGTAAAAGATATTTACATTGATGATAAAATACCTTCTTCCGAACGCTCTGCGATTCCCCTCGTTTGTGATGGTTTGGGCAATATCGTCTGGATTCCGGGCGTAAGGCGCTCGATGCATGCCGCAGTAGGGCGGCACACGGCCTCGGTGCTTCTCCTGTCCATGGAAGACATGGAACAGGGCGAAGAAACGTAATGGTCGAAGTAAGTCTTTCATAGTATAACTTAGGAGGTTCGCAAGTTGCAGAATGATATTCAAGAAATCTTGATCAGCGAAGAAGAAATCCAACAAAGAATCAGGGAGCTTGGCGCCCAGCTGAGCAAGGAATATGCAGGCCGCACACCTTTAGTCATCTGTGTACTCAAAGGTGCGTTTATCTTTATGGCGGATCTGGTTAAAGTGATTACAGTACCCGTTGAGATGGACTTCATGGCAGTATCCAGCTACGGCGGTACGACCAAATCCTCCGGTGTAGTCAAAATCATCAAGGATCTGGACACATCGGTTGAAGGCCGCGATGTTCTGATTGTCGAGGACATTATCGACAGTGGTCTTACGCTCAGCTATCTGATTGAGATGCTGCAGGGCCGGAATGCTGCTTCCGTCAACGTAGTCACCCTGTTCGATAAACCTTCAGGCCGTGCAGTTAATCTTGAAGCCGAATATACCGGCTTTGTGATTCCTGATGCTTTCCTGGTAGGCTATGGACTCGACTATGCCGAACTGTATCGGAACCTCCCATACGTAGGTGTACTGAAGCCTGAAATTTATTCCAAATGAACCAATCGACAGCCTTAGATTCAAGGATCACTTTTCTGGATTTCCTGACAATTTGAGGAGTCTGGTCAGGCTATGGTACAATAACTTGAGCGTTGTGAGAGGAGGTAGGGGATGAATCGGTTCATCCGGAATTCTGGTTTTTATTTGATTTTATTTTTAGTCGTGGTGGGCATTGTCCAGTTTGTAAGCAATGGAAATGAATCCGCCGATTTCCCTAGATATGATGAGTTAAGACAGGAGATCAAGGACAACAATGTGAAGAGCCTGACGGTTCAGTTTGAGGGTAACGCATTTCTGGTTACAGGCGAATACAAAGAATTGCCACCTGAGACTAAATCGAAGAATTTCTCCACTTATGTTCCTCCTACAGATCGGGCCCTTGATGAACTTATAGCTGCCAGCGAAGTTAATGGCGTGGAGCTGACTCAGAAGAAAATGGAAGGCGACAGCATCTGGCTGACATTCCTTTCTTCCATCATTCCATTAGTTATCATGTTCATCCTGTTCTTCTTCCTGTTTAACAATGCACAGGGCGGCGGCGGCAAGGTCATGAATTTCGGTAAGAGCAAAGCCCGGTTATATAATGAAGAGAAGAAGAAAATCAGCTTCGAGGATGTTGCAGGAGCTGATGAAGAGAAACAAGAGCTCGTGGAGGTCGTGGAATTCCTCAAGGATCCGCGTAAATTCGCAGCTGTAGGTGCACGTATTCCTAAGGGGGTACTCCTTGTGGGACCTCCGGGAACAGGTAAAACCTTGCTGGCCCGTGCGGTAGCAGGTGAAGCCGGCGTTCCATTCTTCAGCATCTCCGGTTCCGACTTTGTGGAAATGTTCGTCGGTGTCGGCGCATCCCGGGTACGTGATTTGTTTGAGAATGCGAAGAAGAATGCTCCTTGTATCATCTTTATCGACGAAATCGATGCTGTGGGACGTCAGCGCGGCGCAGGACTTGGCGGCGGACATGACGAACGCGAACAAACCCTTAACCAATTGCTCGTTGAAATGGACGGCTTTGGCGGCAACGAAGGCATTATCATTGTCGCGGCTACCAACCGCGCCGACATACTGGATCCGGCATTGCTCCGTCCAGGCCGGTTTGACCGTCAGATTACGGTTGACCGTCCAGATGTGAAGGGCCGTGAAGCTGTACTGAAGGTTCACTCCCGCAACAAACCGCTTACCAAGGATGTTCGGCTTGACGTAATTGCCAAGCGTACAACCGGATTTACCGGTGCGGATCTGGAGAACCTGCTTAACGAAGCGGCACTGCTTGCTGCACGCCGCAACCGTAAGGACATTACCATGCGTGAAGTGGATGAAGCGATTGACCGTGTTATTGTCGGCACAGAGAAACGCAGCCGCGTAATCAGTGACCGCGAGAAACGGATTGTAGCTTACCACGAAGCAGGCCATACCATTGCCGGCTACTTCCTCGAGCATGCCGATGTGGTGCATAAGGTTACCATTATCCCGCGCGGCCGCGCAGGCGGATATGTCATTATGCTTCCTAAGGAAGACCGGATGATCGTTACCAAGCAGGAACTCTTGGATAAGGTTACCGGATTGCTTGGCGGACGTGTTGCTGAAGAATTGTTCATTGGTGAAATCGGCACAGGCGCTTATAGTGACTTCCAGCAGGCTACGCGCATTGTGCGTGCGATGATTATGGAATATGGAATGAGCGATAAGCTTGGGCCATTGCAGTTCGGCACATCCCAAGGCCAAGTCTTCCTTGGCCGTGATATCGGACATGAGCAGAACTACAGTGACTCCATTGCTTACGAGATTGACCAGGAAATGCAGAACCTTATCCGCAGCAGCTATGAGCGCTGCAGAGAGCTGCTGACCAAGCATTCCAAAGAAATGCACCTGATTGCGAACACCCTTCTGGAGAAGGAAACGCTGGAACTTGATCAGATCACAGAATTGATTGAGCAAGGCTACCTGACGGAGGATGGCAAACCGGAAGAAACAGAGGCAGTAACGCATGAAGCGGGCGAGCCAGTAATTGATACTATCGGTGATGTACGTGTACGCATTCAAGGCAAATCCGACGAAGAACCGCCATTCCTTGGCGATCTGTCTAAGGATATTCCGAATAAACCGGATCCTGAAGAAGGAAACGGTTCGGATGATGGCAACAAAGGCGGCGGAAGTCTGGTTTAATCGCTGAATAAAACATCGTAATTTTATCCGGAGAACCTGAGGTTCTCCGGATTTTTCTGTCTATAGGTACATCAGGACATAGAGCTACACCCGGCTTGCCCGCATTGACAGGGGGTGGAACGTTGTGTACATTAGTGATTAAATATTAAATAAATTAACTTAATAGAATGTACTGGCTATATGCCATGAAGACATAAGGGGGAGAATGACCGTGGAAGCTCTGGCGCTTGAGCGCAAGCAGGAACAGAATCGTGAACTTCGTGTGCGCCTCGAACAGCTTAAGAAAGAACGGAATGCAATAATTCTGGCTCATTATTATCAGCGTGATGAAATTCAGGAAGTAGCGGATTTCCGTGGCGACTCTTTTTTACTGGCTCAGAAGGCTGCGGAGACAGAGGCAGATGTGATTGTATTCTGCGGGGTTCACTTTATGGGGGAAAGCGCCAAGATTCTTGCGCCGAACAAAACTGTTATAATTCCTGATGAACGCGCCGGCTGTCCTATGGCGGATATGGTCAATGTGGACGGACTCCGCAAGCTGAAGGCGCAGCATCCTAATGCCAAAGTAGTAACCTATATCAACTCCTCCGCTGAGATCAAAGCGGAAACTGATATTTGCTGTACCTCTGCCAATGCGGTGAAGGTGATTGAATCGCTTGATGCGGAAGAAATTATCTGGGTACCCGATAAGAACCTGGGCCAATATGTTCAGGATAAGACCGGCAAGAAGCTGATTATATGGGAAGGCTACTGTAATACTCATGATATGCTTACCGTCAAGGATGTAGTGGAGATGAGAGCCAAATATCCGGAAGCGGAATTTGTAGTACATCCGGAATGCCGTCCTGAAGTGGTGGCCATGGGTGATTATGTGGGCAGCACAACCTCGATTATAGAGTATTGCCGGAAATCGGACCGCCGGCAGTTTATCGTGGGAACTGAGGATGGAACCGGATATCAGCTGCGTTTGGACAGTCCGGATAAAGAATTCCATTTTGCCACCAAATTTCTGGTTTGTCCCAATATGAAGGTTAACAATTTAAAGAAACTGGTAAAATGCCTGGAGACGATGAAGCCGCAGATTTATGTACCGCCCGCTGTCGCCGACAAAGCCAGAACTTCCCTAGAGCGCATGCTACAAGTCCGGTAGCATGCGCTACTCTTTCGTTGAAACAGGTGAAAAGCGGTCATGATTCCACAATATTTGGTTGATTTCGATCTTCAGGGGCTTCCTGTAATTAAGACAGACTGTATTGTGATTGGTTCAGGCATTGCCGGTTTGTTCACAGCGATCAAAGCCAGTGAAGACCGGAAGGTCATTATGATTACGAAGAAGACAGTGATGGAGAGCAATACACGGTATGCCCAAGGGGGGATTGCCGCTGTGTTCTCAGACGATGATTCTCCGGTATATCATCGTCAGGATACCCTGATGGCCGGTGCGGGGCTAAACTCCTCTGCGGCTGTTGATGTACTGGTGAATGAAGGCCCGGAAGGCGTCCGCGAACTCATCCGGCTCGGGACGAAGTTCGACAAGGAGAATGGCGAGCTTGCGTTAACGCAAGAGGCAGCACATAGCCACCGCCGTATTCTGCATGCGAATGGGGATGCTACAGGCTATGAAATTGTCCGCGCCTTGGCGGAGCAAGCAGAGCAGCATAAGAATATCGAGGTATGGGATGACCATTATGTCATTGATCTGATTACCGTAGACGGGGAATGCGTGGGGGCACTGGTACAGCGGCCGGGCGGCGGACGTTTGTTCCTGCAGGCCGATGCAACCATCCTATGCTCAGGCGGAGCAGGGCAATTATACCGCTATACGACCAATCCCGAAGTGGCAACCGGTGACGGTGTAGCCATTGCTTACCGGGCTGGAGCCCATGTACGGGATATGGAATTCATCCAGTTCCACCCGACAGCGCTCAGTTATCCTGGAGCCCCGCGCTTCCTGATCTCGGAAGCTGTGCGCGGTGAAGGCGCTGTGCTGCGCAATATCAACGGAGACCGCTTTATGGATCGGTACCATGAGCTGCTGGAACTGGCCCCGCGCGATATTGTGGCCCGGGCGATTGTGAGCGAGATGGAGCTGACCAAATCCACTTTTGTCTACCTTGATATTACACATGAATCAGCGGATATGGTTAAACACCGCTTCCCGACGATCTATGAGACCTGTATGATTTATGGACTGGATATTACAAGTGACTGGATTCCAGTGGCTCCTGCTGCGCATTATATGATGGGGGGCGTCAAGACCGATCTGAACGGGGAGAGCACCGTTTCCCGCCTGTTTGCCTGTGGCGAGGTTTCTTCTACAGGGGTACAGGGAGCCAACCGGCTGGCCAGTAATTCCTTGTCGGAAGCGATTGTCTTTGGCCGCCGGATCGTAGAGCGCATCCGTCAGCTCCCGCCGCTTGGGCAAGATACAGTATCGGCAGGCTGTGACCAAGGCCGGGTGGAGTCGCCTACCCAGGCTATTGTGGAGCGGCGTCTGAAGCTGCAAAAAGTTATGGTACGCTACGCCGGACTGCGGCGGAACCAGGAAATGCTGATTAAAGGACTGGATGAATTAAAGCGTCAGCTGCCGATTTTTAATGCGGCACTTACCAAACGTGAAGAATACGAGTTCGCTAATATGCTTACGTGCTGCCTGCTGATTACGGAATCAGCGCTGGCACGGGAGGAGAGCCGCGGCGCTCATTATCGTGAGGATTATCCGCTGCGGAATGATGCAGAGTGGCAGAAGCATCTGCTCCAGATTCGCGAACTGGGAATAGTGGAGGAATTAATTGATGATGTTTAATGGCTATAATGAAGAACTGCTCCAGTCTATTAAGGGATGGCTGCAGGAGGATGTCGGATCAGGGGATATCACAACACGTACCACTATACCCCAGGGACATGAATCCAAGGGGATTATCCATGCCAAAGAGGATGGGGTAATCTGCGGAATTCCCGTGGCTGAACTGGTTTTTGAAGTGGTAGACCCGACACTCGTATTTACGGCATTAGTTCAAGAAGGCCAGCCGGTGTCCAAAGGCACGGTCATCGCTGAAGTCGAGGGCAGCACGCATGCCATTCTTACAGGCGAACGGCTTGCTCTTAATCTGATGCAACGGTTGTCCGGCGTGGCCTCGCGGACGGCGTCATTCGTGCAAGAGCTTCAAGGTCTGCCTACCCGGCTGGTGGATACCCGCAAGACAACACCAGGCCACCGGATGCTGGAGAAGTATGCTGTCCGCATAGGCGGCGGAGCCAATCACCGCTTCGGCTTGTATGATGCGGTAATGATTAAGGATAATCATATCAAGGGCGCCGGAGGCATTCGTCAGGCGGTAGAGCGCGCCCGGGCCAATATCCCCCACACCATGACGATCGAAGTGGAAACGGAAAGCCTGGAGCAGGTAGAGGAAGCCCTCGCTGCGGGGGCGGACATTATCATGCTTGATAATATGTCACCTGAGCTGATGGCGGAAGCGGTAAGAAGAATCAGAACCAAAGCGCGGCATGTCAAAATCGAGGCTTCAGGCAATGTATCTCTGGAAACGGTACGCGGGATTGCAGAATCGGGTGTAGATGTCATTTCTGTAGGCCGGCTTACCTATTCCTTCGCCAGTCTTGATATCAGTCTGGATCTGAATGGCAAGAAAGGCGGAAATCTCTAATGATACTTGTCGTGGATATCGGAAATACGAACATCGTGCTTGGAGTCTACCGGGGGCCTGAGCTGCTTCATCATTTCCGGCTTAGCACAGCGCGTCAATCGACTGTGGATGAATATGGTGTACTGATTCATAATCTGTTCCATATGTCGAATATATCGTTTAAAGATGTAGAGGGCGTCATCATCTCCTCGGTTGTTCCGCCGCTGGTTCAGGTTATCGTGGAAATGTGCGTGAAATATATTGGCAAAGACCCGCTGCTCGTAGGCCCCGGAATTAAAACCGGGCTTAATCTGCGTTATGAGAATCCGCGCGAAGTGGGGGCAGACCGGATTGTAAATGCCGTTGCGGCTATCGAGCAGTATAAATGCCCGCTCGTGGTCGTTGACTTTGGTACGGCAACTACGTTTGACTGTATTGATGCCGGAGCGAACTATCTTGGCGGGGCAATCGTGCCGGGTCTGGGGATCTCTACAGAGGCCTTATATCAGCGGGCATCCAAGCTGCCGCGGATTGAGCTGGAGAAGCCCAAGAAGGTTATCGGGCGCAATACTGTCCACGCGATGCAGGCAGGAATTATTTTTGGCTATGCCGGCCAGGTAGAGGGAATTGTAAGACGCATTAAGCTGGAGATGAATGCGCCCGTTCTCAAGGTTATTGCTACAGGGGGGCTTGCTCCGCTGATTGCCGGCGAGACAGATTGCATTGATGAGGTTAACCCGATGCTGACGCTGGAAGGATTACGTATTATTTACAACCGTAACAAATAATCATGAAATGAAACCTTATACAGACAGATAGGAGGAGTAAGCACCCAATGGAAAAAAAGAAGGATCGGCTTATCCGGGGAACTGCCATGAACGGGAAGGTCAGAGCGTTCGCAGTCCGGACAACAGAGCTTGTCGACGAATTGCGGCGCAGACATGATACCTATCCGACAGCTACAGCTGCGCTTGGCCGTACTGTAACCGCCGCAGCCATCATGGGCGCTATGCTCAAGGGTCAGGAGAAGCTGGCGATTATGGTCAAAGGGAATGGACCGATCGGACAGATTACGGCCGAATCCAATGCCCTGGGCGAGGTTCGCGGTTATGTGAGTAATCCGCATGTTCATCTGCCGAGCAATAGCCTTGGCAAGCTCGATGTCGCAGGTGCTGTGGGTACGGAAGGGTTCATTGATATTAGCAAGGATCTGGGGATGAAAGAGCCGTATCGCGGCAGTGTGCCTATTGTCTCAGGAGAACTGGGCGAGGATTTCACTTATTATTTTGCCGTTTCGGAACAAACACCTGCTGCTGTAGGGCTGGGTGTATTGGTGGAGACAGATAATTCGGTAAGAGTTGCCGGAGGATTCATCATTCAACTGCTGCCCGGACTGACAGATGAAGAGATCACCGAGATTGAGCATGCCGTTGGAGCGATGCCTTCAGTGACGGCGATCCTGGACCAGGGCCTTGAGCCTGAAGAAATGCTTCGTTTGCTGCTGCCGGATGCTGTAGTCCTTGATGAACTCGAGATTTCTTTTGTCTGTCAATGCTCACGTGAGCGGATAGAAGAGACTCTGGTCAGTCTGGGCCAGCACGAACTGGAGCAGCTGATTGAAGAAGACGATCAGGCTGAAGTCATATGTCACTACTGTAATGAAGCTTATGTGTTTAACAAGGATGAACTGCAGGTAATCCTCGATCAAGCGAAATCGTAGGGCTATGAGATGATGACAAGACAGGAGCGCGCGCTGCGCAATACCGTTATATTACTCGCCGTCGCGACCTTAATGCTTGGAGGTCTTTTATTCTGGAGCCTGCGTGCAATGGCCCTGCTTAAGGGAGAGGCTGCAGACGGGGAGGCTTCGGATATTGCTGCCGCCGGAGGCCAGCCGGTCACGGACCGGGAATGGATAGATGAACTCAAAAAAAAGCATGGAGATGAAGTGCTGCTGGGCATGCTTAATCATATCGTTGTCGGCAAGGAAGCCAAAGCTCTCGGTATTACGGTGACCGATGAGGAGATTGAGCAGGAATTGAAGCGCGGCATGTCCGGCTACGGCTCAGAGGAGCAGTATTATGACCAGATGCAGTCTGAGCTTGGTCTTTCCCGCCAGGAGCTGCACGAGGAAACCGCGTACCGGCTGATGCTTCAGGCGGTAGCCACCGCCGGTATCATGGTCAGTGAAACTGAGATTGATGATTATTTGGCCCAAAACGCCGAGAGATTCACTCCCAGGAAGCAAATGCAGCTCTCTATGATTAAGCTGGCAACCTATAACGGGGCTAATCAGGTTATGGACCGCCTGGAGCAGGGAGAGGATTTCGCCGGCCTGGCCAGAGAGGTGTCCACTGATGCGGAGAGCCGCCAGCATGGCGGTAATATCGGAACAGTGGAGGAGAATGATCCGTTCTGGCCGGAGGAGCTGCTGAAGACAGCAGCGGGCCTTGAGGCGGGAGACATCGCAGGGCCGCTGCAGGTCGAAGGCGGCTATGCTGTGATCCGGCTGGAGAAGCTTATTGATCCCGGGAAGCCGGACCAGGATGAGCTCCGAGGGCTGATACGCCAGGAGCTGGCGCTGGAACAGGCGGCGCCCCTGCAGCAGGTGGAAAGCGATTTGCGTGCCAAATACGCTACAGCAATATATATTGACAACAGCCTGCAAGATTGATAATATGAGATTAAATGTAAAACCTACTGATTTAGTCGGAAATAATAAGCGGCACAACATATGCTGATCATAACTGTCACAGGTTCCGCACCCAATTCATCTATCATCCCAAGGAGGTTTTTGCTCATGGCTAAAGTCGTCAACAGTGTAACAGATTTGATCGGTGGTACACCGCTCGTTCGTCTGGGTCGGATTGTTCCGGAAGGTTCCGCAGAAATTTACTTGAAGCTGGAATATCAAAATCCGGGTTCGAGTGTGAAAGACCGCATTGCTATCAGCATTGTGGAAGAAGCTGAGAAAGACGGTTCCCTGAAACCTGGAGGCACCATTGTAGAAGCGACCAGCGGTAATACAGGGATTGGCCTGGCTCTTGTTGCTGCTGCCAAAGGCTACAAGGCAATTATTGTTATGCCTGAAACGATGAGCCTTGAGCGCCGCAACCTGCTGCGTGCTTATGGTGCTGAGCTGGTATTGACTCCAGGATCCGAGGGGATGAACGGGGCAGTTAAGAAAGCTGAGCAAATCCTCAGTGAGAATCCGGATTACTTCCTTGCAGAGCAGTTTAAGAACAAAGCCAACGTGAAGATTCACCGCGAGACCACTGGACCGGAGATCGTTGAAGCAATCGAATCCATTGGCGGACCCCTGGATGCGTTCATCGCAGGTGTCGGTACAGGCGGAACGATTAGTGGTGCGGGTGAAGTGTTGAAGAGCCAGTATCCTGATGTGAAGATCTATGCTGTAGAACCTGCAGCTTCCCCAATTCTGGCTGGAGGCAAACCGGGTCCCCACAAAATCCAGGGGATCGGTGCCAACTTCGTTCCTGACATCCTGAACCAGGATATCTATGATGAAATCATTCATGTAGAGAATGACGAAGCTTTCGAAACAGCCCGCCGCGTAGCCAAAGAGGAAGGCGTATTGTCCGGTATTTCTTCCGGCGCTGCTGTATTCGCTGCCCTCAAAGTAGCTAAGGAACTGGGCGCAGGCAAAAAGATCGTTGTTATTATCCCAAGTAACGGCGAACGTTATCTGAGCACACCGCTGTATAACTTTGAAGTATAATTGCTGAGAACCAGCAATTCAGAAGAGCCTGTGATCCGCTTCCATAGGGATATCGCAGGCTCTTTTTCTGAATAATAAGCATTTATCAGGTTTACGGGCTTTTCAAAGTAACCGGATGTACAGTATACTGACAGGCAATAAACTATCGTAGAAGCCAGCGTATGCTTTCGAGGCTATGCTTCACAAAACTTTAGGGGGATAAATGTGGAGATCTTAACGGCTTGGCAGGAGTGGGAACAATGGGCGGACGAAGCCTGGAGCGTTCTTCCGCTGGTCCTTCAGTCACGGCAGGAGAAAGCGGGACTGCCGGGCAGCTGGCAGAGAGCCTGGGAGATGGCTTCACCATATTCCGTGGTCCTGGAGAGCGGTAAGGGCGGACGTTATACGTATCTGGGCTTGCGTCCGGTTTCAGTCATAAAGGGCATTGGAGATACTGCGGAGCTCTACAGTCTATTTGATGCGGCTGTGGGGCAGGCCCAAGCTGAACCTGAAGCTACGGAGCTGCTTCAAGGACGTCCGCTGAAAGTGCTGCAGGAGTGGATGAAGGGTTATGTCTCACCCTGCGTACCGGTTGACGGGCAGCCGCCCTTCACCGGAGGTTGTGTCGGATTTCTCGGCTATGACGTAGTCCGCTCTCTGGAGAAGCTGCCGTCCTGTGCCAAGAGGGATCCCGATTTCCCGGATTATCTGTTCATGAGGCTGGAAGAGCTGTGGATCTATGACCATCACGAGGATATTGTGTATTGTGCAGTCCATGTACCTGTTCCGGCTGAGATATCCGCTAATAGGGCTGAGCTGCACACCTTGTATCTTGATGCTGTAAGCCGTGCGGAGCGAATGCTGGAGGAGTGGCAGCATATCATGGCACCTGCTTCTTCTGAAGCAGCTGCTGCCGCCCAGTATGCTGACATTGCCGGCCTGATTGATACTGAAGCTAGTGTCACCGGAGAATGGCCGGGCATGAGCTCGGATTTCTCGCCGGAGCAATTCCAGCAGGCCGTGCTGGATGTTCAGGAATACATCCGTGCCGGTGATGTCTTCCAGGTGAACCTGTCGCTGCGCCAGCAGGCGCAGCTGCAGTCCTCGCCGGAGGATGTCTACGAGTGGCTGCGCCGACTCAACCCGTCCCCGTACATGGGGCTGCTCCGCACGCCCGGCTTCGCCCTCTCCAGCGCTTCGCCGGAGCTGCTCGTGAAGCTGCACGGGGACAAGGTCAGCGCCCGCCCCATAGCCGGTACCCGGCGCCGGGGCCACACTCCCGCGGAGGATGCCGCCATGGAGGCGGAGCTGCGCGGGAGCGAGAAGGAGATCGCCGAGCATGTCATGCTTGTCGATCTCGAGCGCAACGACATCGGCCGTGTCGCTGCGTACGGGACGGTCAGCGTGCCGGAGCTGCTGACCGTGGAGCGATACTCGCATGTGATGCATCTCGTCTCGCAGGTGGAGGGCATCGCCGCACCCGGCAAGGATGCTTACGATGTCATTGCCGCCTTATTCCCCGGCGGCACGATCACCGGAGCGCCCAAGGTGCGCACCATGGAAATTATTGAAGAGCTGGAGCCGGTCCGCCGGGGTCCATATACTGGATCTATGGGCTGGATTGACTATAATGGCAATATGGAATTAAATATAATTATACGTACACTGGCCGTGAAGGACGGAATCGGCTACATTCAGACAGGAGCGGGTATTGTGATCGATTCGGATCCGTACCGGGAGTACCGGGAATGCCACAACAAAGCCAAAGCGGTAGTGAAGGCGATTCTCTGCAGTGAACGCGAGCAGGAATTGCGGACTACCTCCGGCACCGAAGGAGGAAGCGCAGTATGATCTTGGTCATCGATAATTATGATTCCTTTACGTATAACCTGGTGCAATATCTGGGTGAGCTGGGGGAGGACGTTAAGGTATCCCGTAACGATGAGATCAGTATTCAGGAGATTGAGGCCCTGGCACCGGATCATATTTTGATCTCTCCGGGACCATGTACACCGAATGAGGCAGGCATCAGCCTTGAGCTGCTGCAGCATTTCAAAGGAGTCATCCCGATCTTTGGCGTATGCCTCGGTCATCAGGCCATCGGACAAGCCTTCGGCGGTAATGTGATCCGGGCAGAACGCCTGATGCACGGCAAAACCTCGCCGATTCACCATAATGGCACCTCTGTCTTCGAAGGACTGGAGTCCCCGTTTACGGCAACACGGTATCATTCCTTGATCGTAGAACGTGAGAGTCTGCCGGATTGCCTGGAGATTACAGCAGAGACGGCCGAAGGCGAGATTATGGCCTTACGCCATAAGGAATACCCGATTGAAGGCGTGCAGTTCCATCCCGAGTCGATCATTACCGATCATGGACATACGATGCTGCGCAATTTCCTGAAACGGAGAGCCGGAGAACCGGCATGAAATATATAGGACTTAACAACAAAGCAGTCGACGCCAAAGACGCCGTGGTCTCCGCCCTGGATCACGGCTTTTTGTACGGAATGGGTCTGTTTGAGACCTTCCGCACCTACGGGGGTGAGCCCTTTCTGCTGCAGAGGCATCTTGACCGGATGGCAGAGGGCTGCCGGCAGCTGGGTATTCCCTTTGCACCGGATGTGCAGCAGCTGCGGGAATGGATTCAGCTTGTAATGGACAAGAATGAGCTTAACGAGGCTTATGTCCGCTATACAGTCACAGCCGGTGAGGATATCCTTGGGCTGCCGGCAGGAGATTACAAGCAGCCTAATCAGCTGCTGTACATCAAAGCGCTGCCGGCACTGCCGGACAGCCTGTATAGCGAAGGCAAAGAACTGCAGCTGCTGCATCACCGGCGGAATACCCCGGAAGGGCCTGTGCGGCTGAAGTCGCTGCATTATATGAACAACATTCTGGCCAAGCGTGAGCTGGCCGGATACCCGTCTGCGTCTAGAGGAGCAGAGGGGTTGATGCTGACGGCAGCGGGCGACCTATCCGAGGGAATTGTGAGCAACATCTTTTTCGTCGCAGATAACCGGCTCTATACCCCCGATATAGCTACAGGCATTCTCCCGGGAATTACCCGGGAAATGGTGCTGGAGCTGGCAGCATCCGCAGGCCTCTATCCAGAACAAGGTTTTTACCGCTGGGAGCAGCTAGAGGCTGCTGACGAAATTTTCCTCACCAACTCGGTGCAGGAGATTGTACCGGTAACGGCGCTCTGGAACGGGGACCGGCGGATAACGATAGGCAGCGGACGCTGCGGAGAACGGACAGATGCAATCCTGAAGCTTTACAGAGAAAGGGCGGGGAGGCTGGAATGAAGCCGGTAATATATAAGCGGAGCTACCAATGCGGAGGCGGCGAGCTGATTCTAGGCGAACGGACCCTAATCATGGGTATCCTCAATGTGACGCCGGACTCTTTTTCCGATGGGGGATTATGGACTGATCCGGATAGAGCGGTAGAGCATGCACTGCGAATGGCAGCCGAGGGTGCCGATATTATTGATATAGGCGGAGAGTCAACGCGTCCGGGTCATCAGCCGGTAGGAGTAGAGGATGAGTTGGAACGCGTGCTGCCAGTTATCGAGAGCATCCACCGTGCCGCGCCTCATCTGCCGCTATCTATAGACACCTACAAAGCGGAAGTAGCGCGCCGTGCGGTTCAGGCCGGTGCCCATATCATCAACGATGTCTGGGGGGCCAAAGCAGATCCGCAGATGGCAGCAGTTGCCGCGCAGGCGGGTTGTCCGATTATCCTGATGCATAACCGCCATAACCGCGATTATCAGGATTTGATCAGCGATATGACAGAGGATTTAACCGCGAGCATTAACCTTGCCCTGACAGCCGGAGTAGAGCCGCAGAATATCATTCTCGATCCCGGGATCGGCTTTGCCAAGGATTATACGGAGAATCTTCAGGCGATGATGGGCCTGGATGTACTGGGGGAGCTTGGGTATCCGCTGCTGCTGGCCACTTCGCGCAAAAAATTCATCCGTACCGCACTCGATCTGCCGGCGGATGATGTTGTGGAAGGGACCGCTGCTACAGTCGCTTTCGGAATTGCCCAGGGCTGCCAGATCGTGCGGGTGCATGATGTCTCTTTAATCAAACGTACAGTGGATATGTGCGATGCCATGTTGTATGCTGCAGCACCTGTGGTGCGTGAATAGACTATTTTCAAGAGAAGGCAGGTACCCTTAATGGATAAAATGAAGCTGCACCGCATGGAATACTACGGATATCACGGAGTGTTTGAAGAGGAACGCAAGCTGGGCCAGCGCTATTATGTGGATTTGGAGCTCGAGCTTGATTTGCAGGGAGCGGGTCTTTCTGATGATCTGGAGCAAACCGTGAATTATGCCGAAGTACATTTCCTGGTCAAAAAAATTGTCGAAACAAAGTCCTTCAAGCTGATCGAGGCTTTGGCAGAATATATTGCATCCGCAGTACTGGACACTTATACTGTTATCAATGCAGTAACCGTCAAGGTGACGAAACCGCATCCGCCATTCGATATTCATTTTCAGGGAGTAACCGTAGAACTGCGCCGGACGAGAAAGTGAGACAGAGTCATGAATATACATTCTACCTCTGAGGCATCAGAGGCTTATATTGCTTTAGGGGCTAATTTGGGCGACCGTGAAGGAACGCTGAGAGAAGCTTTGAACCAGCTGGACCGGCATGAAGAGATTGAAGTTCTACGCACCTCATCGGTATACGAGACCGAGCCGGTGGGTTATCTGGATCAGCCCCAGTTTCTTAATATGGCTGCGGCTCTGCGTACTACGCTTGCTCCGGAGGCTCTGCTTCATGTCATGCTGGAGACAGAAACCCGGTTAGGCCGTGTACGTGATATCCGCTATGGGCCGAGAACGGTGGATTTGGATTTGCTTTGGGTAGAGGGGTTGAGCCTGGATACACCGGACTTAACGCTGCCGCATCCCCGGATGCTGGAGCGTGCGTTTGTGCTCTTACCGCTTAGTGATATCGTTTCGCAGAATGAAGAGTCTTCCGGATTCCGCGGCTTAATTACAACAGCGCTGCAAGACATAGACGGAAAGGAAGGAATTCGCTTGTGGACAACAAACGTATGGGACGGCGGGTTAGAGCGTTCCGAAAGCTGAAGGGCTACACTCAGCAGGAGTTGGCGGATTCTGTCGGAATATCCTTGGCCGTGCTTGGTGCGGTCGAGCGGGGTAATAGACGTTTAGAAGATCAAATTTTAAATAAAATTGCGGATGTCCTGGGAGTTACGGTCGATGAATTAGCCAACCCGGCTACATGAGCTCCTCAAGCCAATCCGCAATATAAGGAAGTGATTCGAATGTTGAAGATTGGCGATATTGAGATGAAGAACCAGGTGGTATTGGCCCCTATGGCCGGCGTGTGTAATCCTGCGTTTCGTCTGATTGCCAAGGAATTCGGGACGGGTCTAGTCTGTGCCGAAATGGTGAGCGGCAAAGCTATTGTGCATGGCAATGCGCGTACCCGCGAGATGCTGTTTGTGGATGAGCGCGAGAAACCGCTGAGTCTGCAGATTTTTGGAGGAGACCGCGAGTCGCTGGTTGATGCAGCCAAAATAGTGGATAAAGAAACGAACGCTGATATCATTGACATTAATATGGGCTGTCCGGTGCCGAAGGTGACGAAATGTGATGCCGGAGCGCGCTGGCTACTGAATCCGGACAAGATTTATGAGATGGTATCTGCCGTTGTGGATGCCGTGGATAAACCTGTGACGGTGAAAATGCGGATCGGCTGGGACAGCGAGCATATCTTTGTTGAAGAGAATGCGCGTGCAGTTGAGCGTGCCGGAGGCAAGGCAGTCAGTGTTCATGGCCGTACCCGCGAGCAGCTCTATACAGGGCATGCCGACTGGAAGTATATCCGGATGGCCAAAGAAGCTGTATCCATTCCGGTCATCGGCAATGGTGATGTGAATACACCTGAAGATGCGCGGGCGATGCTGGATCAGACCGGCTGTGACGGCGTAATGATCGGGCGGGGGGCGCTGGGCAACCCGTGGATGCTGTACCGGACCATTCAATACCTGAGTACAGGAGAGCTGATGCCTGAACCGGACGCTGAAGAGAAGATCAAGGTGGCCATTCTTCACATGGACCGTCTGATCGCCCTTAAGGGTGAAGCGGTGGCGGTCCGCGAAATGCGCAAGCATCTGGCCTGGTATTTGAAGGGGCTTAAGTCAGCCGCCCGGGTGAAAGACGTTATTATGGAAGAAACGAAACGTGACGAGATGGTGCGGATTTTGAGTGATTTTGTCGTTCAGCTTAAGGATGAAGAAGCGCAGGAAGGCGCGGATAGCGCTCTTTCGGCCGTTTAATTCCCTGATTTGCCGCGTTGTCAGACCCGTCCCTGCCTGCATTATTGAATATCGCTAAACATTATATGGGGCGTCATTGACATTTTGTAGCGGTTCCAATATAATTTCACAGTATAAAATCGCCGTTACAGCAGGAGCAATGGAGAAGGAGGGTTCTGTTCCCTCCGGATTCGCATATAGTATGGTGTTTTCAATAAATGTATACGACAGGAGAATCGGTTGAGATGAGCGATAAAGAAGTCATCCTTACACCGGACGGACTTAAGCGTCTGGAAGAAGAACTGGAGACCCTCAAATCCGTAAAACGCCGCGAGGTAGCGGAACGTATTAAAGTGGCCATCGGCTACGGAGATATCAGTGAAAACTCGGAATATGAAGACGCAAAGAACGAGCAGGCCTTTATCGAAGGACGTGTTCTGACTTTGGAGAAGATGCTGCGCAACGCGCGTATCATTAATAGTGATGAGATCGTGACAGATGTGGTAAGCATCGGAGTAACAGTGAACGTTGAGGATATGGAGTACGGAGACGTTATGGAGTATACAATCGTCGGAACCGCCGAATCCGATCCGCTGAATAATAAAATCTCCAATGAGAGCCCGGTAGGCAGAGCCATCATCGGTAAGAAGATTGGTACCATTGTGGATGTAAGTGTCCCTGCAGGCGTCATTCAATATAAAATTCTTGATATCAAAATGAAGTAAGATGGATCCGAAAGCTTCCTTAGGGGAGCTTTTTTCAAAAGATTAGAATTTACAGGCTTCGCGCAACGTATAACAACCGAAAAATATGGGTGAACACATACAGCTTATATTTTGTACTGGAACGGACTGTCCCCTTGGTATGAGGGCGGAGCCGTTTCTTCTTTTGTATACCGTGAGTAAGAGAGGATGAAGAACATGTCGGAAGAAATCAACAACGTGGAAACTACAGAGAGTGAACTAAGTGAGTTGCTGCAGATCCGCCGGGGGAAGCTGGACGAGCTCCGCGCGCTGGGAATCGACCCGTTCGGCAAGAAATATGAGCGTACAGCAGCAGCTGGCGATCTTCTGGCCAAGTATGACGGACTAACCCATGAGGAACTGGACGAGCTGGCACTTGAGGTTAGTGTAGCAGGACGTATTATGGCTAAGCGGGTAATGGGCAAAGCGAGCTTCTCGCACATCCAGGATCTCAGCGGCAAAATTCAGATTTATGTCCGCCAGGACAGCATCTCTGAATCCCAGTACGCAGCTTTTACCATTCTGGACCTGGGCGATATTATCGGAATCCGCGGTACCCTGTTCAAGACCAAGACCGGCGAAACCTCTATTAAAGTGCATAACCTTGAGGTGCTGTCCAAATCCCTGCTTCCGCTTCCAGAGAAATATCACGGACTGAAGGATGTAGAGCTCCGTTACCGCCAGCGTTATGTTGACCTGATTATTAATCCGGAAGTACAGCAGACATTTATTGCGCGTTCACGGATTATCCAATCGATGCGCCGTTATCTGGACTCGCTGGGCTATCTGGAAGTAGAGACTCCAACACTGCATACCATTGCCGGTGGAGCCGCCGCCCGTCCGTTTATTACACACCACAATACGCTGGACATGCAGCTGTATATGCGTATCGCAATCGAGCTTCACCTGAAACGTCTGATCGTAGGCGGTTTGGAAAAAGTATATGAAATCGGCCGCGTATACCGTAATGAAGGGATCTCCACACGCCATAATCCGGAATTCACGATGATTGAGCTGTACGAAGCATATGCGGACTACAAGGATATCATGCAGCTTACAGAGAATATGATTGCTCATATCGCCCAGGAGGTTCTTGGCAACCAGGTGATTAACTACCAGGGGCAAGAGGTAGACCTGTCTCCAGGCTGGCGCCGTGTAACCATGGTGGACGCTGTCAAAGAAGTAACCGGCGTAGACTTCGGGGTCCATATGACGAATGAAGAAGCACAGGCTCTGGCTAAGGAGCATCGTGTGCCGGTTGAGAAGCATATGACCTTCGGACATATTCTTAACGCATTCTTCGAGCAGTTTGTAGAGGAAACGCTGATTCAGCCGACGTTCGTAATGGGACATCCAGTAGAAATATCACCGCTGGCCAAAAAGAATGATCAGGATCCGCGCTTTACCGACCGCTTCGAGCTGTTTATTGTAGCCCGTGAGCATGCGAATGCGTTCAGTGAGCTGAACGACCCGATTGACCAGCGTCAGCGCTTCGAGGCGCAGATTCACGAGAAAGAGCAGGGTAATGACGAAGCGCATGAGATGGATGATGATTTCATCCGTGCACTGGAATACGGAATGCCGCCTACAGGCGGACTGGGAATCGGCGTAGACCGTCTTATCATGCTGCTTACGAATGCCGCGTCTATCCGCGATGTACTGCTGTTCCCTCATATGCGCAACAAAGACTGAATAATTATCTGATCCGTAACCATAATATCCAAGGGAGCTGCACAAGCGGTTTCCTTGGAACAATGGTTGAAGGGTTAATTGAAAATAATGCTTGCAATCAGAATCCATACATGATATATTCTATTTCTGGCCGCGAAACATCAACGCCGAGCTCGAAAAGAAGTTGAAAAAAAAGAGCTTGCATTGATCGGCTGGATGTGATATATTATAAGAGTTGCTGGTGACGCGGTAAGCGCCGCTGACAACGAGCTTGATCTTTGAAAACTGAACAACGAGTGAGTATCGGAAATCACGAAAGTGACTTCCAAAATAGAGAATGTAAATTCTCGTCAGATGTTTCAAAATGAGCAATCGCTCTTTCTAAAACCAATTTGGAGAGTTTGATCCTGGCTCAGGACGAACGCTGGCGGCATGCCTAATACATGCAAGTCGAGCGGAGTAAGAATGGAAGCTTGCTTCCATTCTTACTTAGCGGCGGACGGGTGAGTAACACGTAGGCAACCTGCCCTCAAGACTGGGATAACTACCGGAAACGGTAGCTAATACCGGATAATTTCTTTCCTCTCCTGAAGAGAGAATGAAAGGCGGAGCAATCTGCCACTTGGGGATGGGCCTGCGGCGCATTAGCTAGTTGGTGGGGTAACGGCTCACCAAGGCGACGATGCGTAGCCGACCTGAGAGGGTGAACGGCCACACTGGGACTGAGACACGGCCCAGACTCCTACGGGAGGCAGCAGTAGGGAATCTTCCGCAATGGGCGAAAGCCTGACGGAGCAATGCCGCGTGAGTGATGAAGGTTTTCGGATCGTAAAGCTCTGTTGCCAGGGAAGAACGTCCGGTAGAGTAACTGCTACCGGAGTGACGGTACCTGAGAAGAAAGCCCCGGCTAACTACGTGCCAGCAGCCGCGGTAATACGTAGGGGGCAAGCGTTGTCCGGAATTATTGGGCGTAAAGCGCGCGCAGGCGGTCATTTAAGTCTGGTGTTTAAACCTTGGGCTCAACCTGGGGTCGCACTGGAAACTGGGTGACTTGAGTACAGAAGAGGAAAGTGGAATTCCACGTGTAGCGGTGAAATGCGTAGATATGTGGAGGAACACCAGTGGCGAAGGCGACTTTCTGGGCTGTAACTGACGCTGAGGCGCGAAAGCGTGGGGAGCAAACAGGATTAGATACCCTGGTAGTCCACGCCGTAAACGATGAGTGCTAGGTGTTAGGGGTTTCGATACCCTTGGTGCCGAAGTTAACACA
The DNA here is from genome assembly GCF_038593005.1 of Paenibacillus sp. FSL E2-0178. Taxonomy (NCBI): domain Bacteria; kingdom Bacillati; phylum Bacillota; class Bacilli; order Caryophanales; family Paenibacillaceae; genus Paenibacillus; species Paenibacillus sp. FSL E2-0178. The sequence continues at coordinate 4,650,846 of NZ_CP151953.1, read as the reverse complement.
GTAAGCACTCCGCCTGGGGAGTACGGTCGCAAGACTGAAACTCAAAGGAATTGACGGGGACCCGCACAAGCAGTGGAGTATGTGGTTTAATTCGAAGCAACGCGAAGAACCTTACCAGGTCTTGACATCCCGATGAAAGCATTAGAGATAGTGCCCCTCTTCGGAGCATCGGAGACAGGTGGTGCATGGTTGTCGTCAGCTCGTGTCGTGAGATGTTGGGTTAAGTCCCGCAACGAGCGCAACCCTTGACTTTAGTTGCCAGCAGGTTAAGCTGGGCACTCTAGAGTGACTGCCGGTGACAAACCGGAGGAAGGTGGGGATGACGTCAAATCATCATGCCCCTTATGACCTGGGCTACACACGTACTACAATGGCCGGTACAACGGGAAGCGAAACCGCGAGGTGGAGCCAATCCCAGCAAAGCCGGTCTCAGTTCGGATTGCAGGCTGCAACTCGCCTGCATGAAGTCGGAATTGCTAGTAATCGCGGATCAGCATGCCGCGGTGAATACGTTCCCGGGTCTTGTACACACCGCCCGTCACACCACGAGAGTTTACAACACCCGAAGTCGGTGGGGTAACCCGCAAGGGAGCCAGCCGCCGAAGGTGGGGTAGATGATTGGGGTGAAGTCGTAACAAGGTAGCCGTATCGGAAGGTGCGGCTGGATCACCTCCTTTCTATGGAGAATCGTTTCCTGCAACGGAAACATTCAAATCGGAAGTATTACTTCCAAAACTCAGGTTTAGGCCTGTTACTCACTCGTTGGTCAGTTTTGAGAGTTTAAGCTCTCATCTTTACCTTGATCCTTGAAAACTGAATACCGAAACGAATTTGCGTTTTAGAACATCTTTTAGCTGAAACTTGTGAAAGCAAGTTGAAATAGTTATTAGTGCAGAACGAAGGTTTTCGATTGTGCAGCGACCTTTGGCTTTGAATGTGTTGGTGAATGGAGCAATCCATGAGCGGCATTCAAAACAAGAGGAGCAAGCAAGCGAAACACCGGAGTGACGGTTAAGCTAATAAGAGCACACGGAGGATGCCTAGGCGCCAGGAGCCGACGAAGGACGTGGCGAACAACGAAACTGCCTCGGGGAGCTGTAAGCAAGCTTTGATCCGGGGGTGTCCGAATGGGGAAACCCAGCTGTGGTAATTCGCAGTTACTCATTTCTGAATACATAGGAAATGCAGAGGCAGACCAGGGGAACTGAAACATCTAAGTACCCTGAGGAAGAGAAAACAATAGTGATTCCGTCAGTAGCGGCGAGCGAACGCGGAACAGCCTAAACCAAGGGGCTTGCCCCTTGGGGTTGTGGGACGTCTCACATGGAGTTACAAAGGAATATGGTAGGCGAAGAGGTCTGGAAAGGCCCGCGATAGAGGTAAAAGCCCTGTAGCCTAAACTGTGTTCTCTCCGAGACGGATCCCGAGTAGTGCGGGGCACGTGAAACCCCGTATGAATCCAGCAGGACCATCTGCTAAGGCTAAATACTACCTGGCGACCGATAGTGAAACAGTACCGTGAGGGAAAGGTGAAAAGCACCCCGGAAGGGGAGTGAAATAGAACCTGAAACCGTGTGCTTACAAAAAGTCAGAGCCCGATCTATGGGTGATGGCGTGCCTTTTGTAGAATGAACCGGCGAGTTACGTTTAACATGCAAGGTTAAGGTGAGAAGCCGGAGCCGCAGCGAAAGCGAGTCTGAATAGGGCGATTTAGTATGTGGACGTAGACCCGAAACCGTGTGATCTACCCCTGTCCAGGGTGAAGGTGCGGTAACACGCACTGGAGGCCCGAACCCACGCATGTTGAAAAATGCGGGGATGAGGTGGGGGTAGCGGAGAAATTCCAATCGAACTCGGAGATAGCTGGTTCTCCCCGAAATAGCTTTAGGGCTAGCCTCGGTGAATGGAGTGGTGGAGGTAGAGCACTGATTGGGTGCGGGGCCCGCAAGGGTTACCAAGCTCAGTCAAACTCCGAATGCCATTAACTTCTTGCCGGGAGTCAGACAGTGAGTGCTAAGATCCATTGTCAAAAGGGAAACAGCCCAGACCATCAGCTAAGGTCCCCAAGTGTGTGTTAAGTGGGAAAGGATGTGGAGTTGCACAGACAACCAGGATGTTGGCTTAGAAGCAGCCACCATTGAAAGAGTGCGTAATAGCTCACTGGTCGAGTGACTCTGCGCCGAAAATGTAACGGGGCTAAACACACCACCGAAGCTATGGCTAGATGCTTTGCATCTGGGGTAGGGGAGCGTTGTATGTAGGTTGAAGGTGTACCGTAAGGAGCGCTGGACAGCATACAAGTGAGAATGCCGGTATGAGTAACGAAAAGATCAGTGAGAATCTGATCCGCCGAAAGCCCAAGGTTTCCTGAGGAAGGCTCGTCCGCTCAGGGTAAGTCGGGACCTAAGGCGAGGCCGAAAGGCGTAGTCGAAGGACAACAGTTTGAAATTACTGTACCACCGTAATCCGCTATGAGCGATGGGGTGACGCAGGAGGGTAGTGACGCGGACTGATGGATGTGTCCGTCTAAGCAGTGAGGCTGATGTGTAGGCAAATCCGCACATCATTAAGGCTGGGCTGTGATGGGGAGCGAAAATTGTAGTAGCGAAGGTCATGATCTCACACTGCCAAGAAAAGCCTCTAGCCAGGAGAAGGTGCCCGTACCGCAAACCGACACAGGTAGGCGAGAAGAGAATTCTAAGGCGCGCGGAAGAACTCTCGTTAAGGAACTCGGCAAAATGACCTCGTAACTTCGGGAGAAGAGGTGCCTCGGTAGGGTGAATAGCCCGAGGGGGCCGCAGTGAAAAGGCCCAAGCGACTGTTTAGCAAAAACACAGGTCTGTGCGAAGCCGCAAGGCGAAGTATACGGGCTGACGCCTGCCCGGTGCTGGAAGGTTAAGGGGAGTGGTTAGGAGCAATCCGAAGCTGTGAACCGAAGCCCCAGTAAACGGCGGCCGTAACTATAACGGTCCTAAGGTAGCGAAATTCCTTGTCAGGTAAATTCTGACCCGCACGAATGGCGTAACGACTTGGGCGCTGTCTCAACGAGAGATCCGGTGAAATTTTAATACCTGTGAAGATGCAGGTTACCCGCGACAAGACGGAAAGACCCCATGGAGCTTTACTGCAGCTTGATATTGAATTTGGGTACGATCTGTACAGGATAGGTGGGAGCCGTAGAGGCAGGAGCGCAAGCTTCTGCGGAGGCGCCGTTGGGATACCACCCTGATCGTATCTAGGTTCTAACCTAGTGCCCTTACCGGGTACGGGGACCGTGTCAGGCGGGCAGTTTGACTGGGGCGGTCGCCTCCTAAAGAGTAACGGAGGCGTTCAAAGGTTCCCTCAGAATGGTTGGAAATCATTCGAAGAGTGCAAAGGCATAAGGGAGCTTGACTGCGAGACCAACAAGTCGAGCAGGGACGAAAGTCGGACTTAGTGATCCGGTGGTACCGCATGGAAGGGCCATCGCTCAACGGATAAAAGCTACCCTGGGGATAACAGGCTTATCTCCCCCAAGAGTCCACATCGACGGGGAGGTTTGGCACCTCGATGTCGGCTCATCGCATCCTGGGGCTGAAGTAGGTCCCAAGGGTTGGGCTGTTCGCCCATTAAAGCGGTACGCGAGCTGGGTTCAGAACGTCGTGAGACAGTTCGGTCCCTATCTGTCGTGGGCGCAGGAAATTTGAGAGGAGCTGTCCTTAGTACGAGAGGACCGGGATGGACGTACCGCTGGTGCATCAGTTGTTCCGCCAGGAGCATGGCTGAGTAGCTACGTACGGACGGGATAAGCGCTGAAAGCATCTAAGCGTGAAGCCCCCCTCAAGATGAGATTTCCCAATTAGTAAGACCCCTTGAAGACGACGAGGTAGATAGGTTGGAGGTGGAAGTGCAGCAATGCATGGAGCTGACCAATACTAATCGGTCGAGGGCTTATCCAAATTTCGAAGAACGCAGATTCGTTTCGGATTCAGTTTTCAGGCGATCAAGCCTGATATACCTTAAGCTGCATGTCCTTTCTGGGGACTGATCTTTTCTCGCAGCGCACATTTTGGAAGGTTGATTATTTTCCTGAAGAATTTCAGGGAGTAAGACGACCGGAAAAAATCCGTTTGGTGGCGATAGCGGAGGGGTTCCACGCGTACCCATCCCGAACACGACCGTTAAGCCCTCCAGCGCCGATGGTACTTGGACCGAAGGGTCCTGGGAGAGTAGGACGCCGCCAAGCACATGAAGCCATTGTTGAGCAATCGACAATGGCTTTTTTGTATACTTTTATACATGGACAATGCATAGAGGTTAGGGTGTTAAATTATGGATGATTATATAATCTGTCCACTGCACACGGACTTTAGTCCAAGAATTCGCTTACCCGGAGCAAGATTTCTTAATACCTTATCAGAAGATGTAATATTCTTGACAGGCCAAAAGCCCTTTGCTAAGATAGCTCTAATATATTTTTGGACAAGCATCTCAAACCTTAACTGAAGACACTATTATGTATAACTCCCAAGCCTTTACCGCTGTCTATCGGGTATGGACTTGAAGCAGGAGTTTTTTTATTCATAAGTTGGCAGGCAGGTGGAGAAAAGAATATTTCGAGGAGGAATGACCCAGGTGTGGGAAGATAAGTTTGGTAAAGAAGGATTCACTTTTGATGATGTGCTGCTGGTTCCGCGTAAATCCGAGGTACTGCCTAAGGAAGTGGACTTAACCACGGTACTTAGCAAGAATGTGAAGCTGAACATCCCTTTGATGAGCGCAGGTATGGATACAGTCACGGAAGCCGCTATGGCGATTGCTATTGCCCGTGAGGGCGGGATCGGCATCATTCATAAGAATATGTCCGTGGAGCAGCAGGCGGAAGAGGTGGACCGTGTGAAGCGCTCCGAGAGCGGAGTTATTACCAATCCATTCTCACTTACGCCAGACCACTGGGTATCCGATGCTGAAGTTCTGATGGGGAAATACCGCATTTCAGGTGTACCTATCGTAGATGAAGGCGGTAAGCTTGTTGGTATTCTGACTAACCGTGATTTGCGTTTTATCCACGATTTCAATATTCAGATCAAAGAAGTTATGACTCATGAGAATCTGGTTACCGCTGCTGTAGGTACAACCCTTCAGGAAGCGAAAGGCATCCTTCAACGTCACAAGATCGAGAAGCTGCCGCTAGTGGATGAGCACAATATTCTTAAAGGTCTCATTACTATTAAAGATATAGAGAAAGCTATTCAATTCCCTAACGGGGCTAAGGATGCTCAGGGCCGTCTGCTTGTTGGAGCAGCAATCGGTATTTCTAAGGATACATTTGAACGTACAGAGGCATTGGTAAAAGCCGGTGTTGACCTTATCACAGTGGATTCGGCACACGGACACCATATTAATATTATCGACGCGGTCCGCCAGCTGCGCGAATTGTATCCTGATCTTACTATTGTGGCCGGTAATGTAGCTACAGGTGAAGCTACCCGTGAATTGATTGAAGCCGGAGCATCCGTAGTCAAGGTCGGTATTGGACCCGGATCGATTTGTACAACCCGCGTAATTGCAGGTATCGGCGTTCCGCAGGTTACAGCAATCTATGATTGTGCAACGGTTGCCCGCGAATACGGGATTCCAGTTATAGCTGACGGGGGAATTAAGTACTCCGGAGAGATCACCAAGGCAATTGCTGCCGGAGCCGCTGCAGTGATGATGGGCAGCTTGTTCGCCGGTACGGAAGAGAGCCCTGGGGAATCGGAAATTTATCAGGGACGTAAATACAAGGTATACCGCGGAATGGGCAGCATGAGCGCCATGAAGCAGGGCAGTAAAGACCGTTATTTCCAGGATGATGATAAGAAGCTCGTTCCTGAAGGGATTGAGGGGCGGGTTGCATTTAAAGGGCCGTTGTCCGATACCGTTCATCAACTTATCGGCGGATTGCGTTCAGGTATGGGTTACTGCGGTACGAAGACATTAGAGGAACTGCGCAACGACACCTCATTTATCCGGATCACAGGTGCGGGACTTCGTGAAAGTCACCCGCATGATGTGCAGATTACCAAAGAAGCGCCGAACTATTCCCTGTAAACCGGGAAGAATCGCATATTTTTGCGGACAGGCAGGACTAAATTCGTCCTGCCTGTCTTTTTTTGCAGATACCCCTGTGTTAGAATAGAACAAGCACTGATCTGAGGATTAAAGGAGAGTTAATCATTGAAGTACAAGCGGAAACTAAGTAGTAAGCAACTTGTGATGAAGACAGCGACAGTAGGTCTGCTTTTAAATATGCTAGCATTCCCGGCAGCGTCTGCAATGGCAGAGGCGGTAAGCACACCGGCTGCAACAGAGACAGCGGCTCCATCGACAGCGGCAACACCTGCCAAAACGGCAGTAACCAAGATTCCAAGCGTGGAGTCACTGGGACTTAATCTGAAATCTGCAGTATTAATAGAGCCGACCACAGGAGAGATCCTCTTATCTTTGAATGCGGATGAGCCATTGCCGCCGGCAAGTATGACGAAGATGATGACAGAATATCTCGTGTCTGATGCGGTGAAGAACGGACAGATATCCTGGGATGAGAAAGTTGTTGTGCAGGAGAATGCGTCGAAGCAGATCGGGTCACGTATTTTCTTAGCCCAGGGCGATGAACATACCGTCAAAGAACTCTACATAGCCATGGCCGTTGGTTCAGCCAATGATGCCACGGTAGCTTTGGCTGAACTGGTGTCGGGTTCTGAGCAGGAATTCGTAACCCTAATGAACGAAACCGCTAAGAAGATGGGGATGAAGACTGCCCATTTCATTAACTCCACAGGGCTTGACCGTGCTGATATGCCGGAGAAATTCCGTCCGGAGGCTGAAGGCGAAACGTTAATGTCCGCTATGGATGCTGCCCTGCTCGCTAAGTTTATTGTAACCGACCATCCGGATTTCACCGAGTTCACGACAATTCAGTCCTACAAGTTCCGTGAACGTGACGCGAAACCGATGATTAATTATAACTGGATGCTGGAAGCCAACAAGGATATTGCTAATTTCAAAGCCTATGCCTATCCGGGTCTCGATGGATTGAAGACTGGACATACCACCAATGCCGGCAACTGTTTCACAGGTACGGCCGTTCGTGATGGCATGCGTCTGATCAGCGTAGTCATGGGGGCTAACTCAGAAGCACACCGTTTCACGGAAACGAAGAAGGTGCTTGATTTCGGCTTCAACAATTTTGAGATTAAGCAGGTTGTAGCGCCTAAGGCTGTCATCGCCGGTACTGAAACGGTGCCTGTACTCAAAGGCAAGAATAAGGATGTACCTGTTGTGACGGATGCGGGAGTTACGTTCATGGTACCAAAGGGTACGGTTTCTCCACAGATCAAAACTACAGTGGTGACGAACGACCCCGCAACTTTGATTGCGCCGATTGCCGGAGCCAGCAAAGTAGGTAAGGTCACTTATACCTACCAGATCGAAGGAATGTCTCAGGCTCAGGAGAAGACGGTTAACCTGATTACTGCTGAGGAAGCAGAGAAGGCGGGCTGGTTCAAGCTGCTGATGAGAGCAATCGGAGAATTTTTTGGCGACCTGTTTACAGGAATTAAGAACTTGTTCTAACCGCACGGCAGTCTAATGCCAGCATTACGACAAAATCCCAGTAAATAGGTTGTATATATCACCGCCTTGCGGTAAAATTACAAGTTAGATTAGGTTAGATCATTCGGGAGGCTTAGACATGGAAACAGGAACATCGCGAGTTAAAAGAGGCATGGCAGAAATGCAAAAGGGTGGCGTCATTATGGACGTCATGAATGCAGAGCAGGCAAAAATTGCCGAGGCAGCGGGCGCAGTAGCCGTTATGGCTCTGGAACGTGTACCTTCCGATATCCGCGCAGCGGGTGGTGTAGCACGTATGGCCGATCCTACTATTGTAGAAGAAGTTATCAAGGTAGTGAGCATTCCTGTTATGGCTAAAGCCCGTATTGGCCATTATGTAGAAGCCAAGGTTCTTGAATCCCTCGGTGTTGACTATCTGGATGAGAGCGAAGTGCTCACGCCGGCAGATGAAGTGTTCCATATCAATAAACACGAATTCACCGTTCCTTTTGTATGCGGAGCCAAGGATCTTGGGGAAGCCCTGCGCCGGATTAACGAAGGAGCTTCGATGATCCGTACCAAGGGTGAGCCGGGGACAGGCAACATCGTTGAAGCTGTCCGCCACATGCGCTACATAAACAGTCAAATCCGCAAAGTGACGAACCTCTCGCTTGATGAGCTCTATAATGAAGCTAAGATACTTGGCGTTTCTTATGAGCTGCTGCTGGAAGTTCATCAGCTTGGCAAATTACCTGTCGTTAACTTCGCTGCCGGCGGTGTAGCTACGCCTGCCGATGCCGCGCTCATGATGCATCTTGGTGCTGACGGCGTGTTTGTCGGCTCGGGTATCTTCAAGTCGGACAACCCTGAGAAATTCGCCCGTGCCATTGTAGAAGCGACCACCCACTTTACAGATTACAAGCTGATTGCTGAAGTGTCGAAGAACCTTGGCGCCCCGATGAAGGGGATTGATATTGCCACTTTGACTCCGGCTGAACGTATGTCGGAACGCGGCCGTTAATAGAGAGAAGGCTTCCGGATGAGAATAGGAGTGTTGGCGCTGCAGGGCGCTGTAACAGAGCATATTGTCAGTATTGAGAAGACAGGTGCGCAGGGTCTGCCTATCAAGCGTGTAGAGCAGCTGGAAGAGGTAGAGGGACTGATTATTCCCGGCGGCGAGAGCACGACCATCGGCAAACTGATGCGCAAATATGGCTTTATAGAAGCTATACGTGAGTTTGCGGGTCAAGGCAAGCCGATTTTTGGTACATGCGCCGGCATGATTGTCCTGGCCAAGCACATTGCCGGAGGTGAACCCGGTCATCTGGAGCTGATGGATATTACCGTTGCCCGGAATGCCTTTGGCCGCCAGCGGGAAAGCTTTGAATGTGATCTGGAGGTTAAAGGGATTGCTGAGCCGGTACGTGCGGTATTTATCCGTGCTCCGCTCATTAACGAGGTGGGTCCGGATGTCGATGTGCTTACCATCTATAAGGATGAGATTGTAACTGCACGTCAGGACAACCTGCTGGTATCCTCTTTTCACCCGGAACTGACTGATGATTACAGGCTGCATCAATATTTTGCCGACATGGTAGAGGACAGTATCGCAGCCAATCAATAGAACTGCATATAAAACATCCTGACTCTTTCAAAGCTGTAAACAAATCAGCATTTTGAAAGAGTTTGGGCTGTTTTCAGGAGGGAAACTTTGTGTTAGATGTTAAAGTGTTGCGTAGTGATTATGCCAGAGTAGAAGAGGCCCTTACCAAAAGAGGAAAGTCGCTCGATTTGATTGCCGGCTTCCCGCAGCTTGATCTGCGCCGCCGTGAGCTGCTTCAGGAAACAGAGGGACTTAAGAACCGCCGGAACACCGTATCCGGAGATGTAGCGAAGAAGAAGAAAAATGGAGAGCCGGCAGATGATTTGATCGCAGAAATGCGTACGGTTTCCGACCGGATCAAAGAGCTGGACGATGAAGTACGCGAGCTCGAAGTTAAGATTGATGAATTGACCATGAGCATTCCGAACATTCCGCATGAATCGGTGCCGGTTGGCAAGTCCGAGGAGGACAATGTTGAAGTACGCCGCTGGTCGGAGCCCAGAGAGTTCGGATTCACTCCGAAATCACACTGGGAGCTGGCGCAGCAGCTGGATATCATTGATTTTGAAGCGGCAGCCAAGGTTACGGGTTCCCGGTTCGCCTTCTACAAAGGGCTGGGAGCAAGACTGGAGCGTGCACTAATCAACTTCATGATGGATCTGCACAGCGGAGAGCATAACTATGAAGAGATGCTGCCGCCTTACATTGTCAACAAGGACAGCCTGTATGGAACAGGACAGCTGCCGAAGTTCGAAGAGGATCTGTTCAAGCTGCGTGATACAGAATATTATCTGATCCCTACAGCAGAAGTGCCGGTAACGAACTACTACCGTGAAGAGATTCTGACGGCTGGTGATCTGCCGAAGTACCATGTAGCCTACAGCTCTTGCTTCCGTTCGGAGGCCGGATCTGCGGGACGTGATACCCGCGGTCTGATCCGCCAGCATCAGTTCAATAAGGTGGAGCTTGTGAAGCTTGCCAGTCCGGAGACCTCCTACGAGGAGCTGGAGAAGATGACAGCCGATGCTGAACGCGTCCTGCAGCTCCTGGGACTGCCTTACCGCGTCCTGCTGCTGTGTACGGCAGATATGGGCTTCACATCGGCGAAGACGTATGACCTGGAGGTGTGGCTGCCGGAGAGCGGAATGTACCGCGAAATTTCCTCCTGCTCCAACACCGAGGATTTCCAGGCCCGCCGGGCCAATATCCGCTTCCGCAAAGAGCCCAAGTCCAAGCCGGAATTCGTGCATACGCTGAATGGTTCTGCGCTGGCCGTAGGCCGTACAGTAGCGGCTATTCTGGAGAATTACCAGCAGGAAGACGGCAGTGTTCTGATTCCGGAATGCCTGCAGCCGTATATGCGTAATGTGAAATCCATAAGCGCACAAACTGCTCAATAATTATAGTTGCATATTATTTGGTGGGTGTGATATAATTCCTAATGCATGTGAAATTTAGATGCATTGGAGAGGTACCGAAGCGGTCATAACGGGGCGGTCTTGAAAACCGTTAGGGTGCAAGCCCACATGGGTTCGAATCCCATCCTCTCCGCCATTCCTTTACACTCAAAGATTTGCAGATAGAAGCCGTTCTCCTTATGGGGGACGGTTTTTTGTTGTACTCAGGGGATTCTTTTGGATGGAACCTGTTCCAAAGAGAATAAAAAGCTCTCTTTCTCGGCAATGTATTAGAGAAGGAGGATGATCATAAAGATGGACCGACAATTACAAGTAGATCAGCAGAGTCTGGTGTCTGCCTGGCAGGAGCGCCTGCCTGCACTGATGGAGGATGGGGACAGCTTCAGCGTGCAGGGGGATGCGGCGGACCAGAACAGTCTGCTTATTCATTTCAATGCAGCCGGGCGTCAAGGGTATTCCCTCGATTTCCGCTGCACTTATGTGGATAGCCGTGAGGTTGCAGTGAACCTGCTCGACGCGGAGCAGGACGGGCGCGTTGAGGATGAGCGTAGGGATGCCGTACAGCTTTTGGCGCAGCAGTATACAAGGCAGATTCATGAATGCGCGCAGGCGCTTCAGGGCTTAACCAATCCATAGGAGGCGAACAAGATGAGCAAACCAAAAAGCATGCCGGTACCCGGTGTACAGCAGGATAATCAGGGGCCGCGCAAGGAACATCATTCATCAGGTCCTGAGCCGTTATCCGGTTCAAAAAAGGTAAAACAGGCTAACCACGTTGACCATAATAATCCTCAGGGCTGACCCTAGCCGGAGATGAAAATGGAGAGAAATGTTTCTCATATTTGCCAAATGGTTTATCATTAGGGAGGGGAAAGAATTTTTCACATGGGAGAGGAGAACAATAATGAATAAAAAATGGGGGTTATCCGCTGCCGCACTGCTGCTCACCGCCGCAGTAATTCTGCCGGGGTGTGCAAAGAAAGAGGCGCCGAAAGAGGCACTGTCCGCTGCTGCAAATAAAGTTGCGGCGATGACATCGTATGAAATGAAGACGAAGCTTACCGTTAATGACCTGACGATCGACACAGGTACAAGCGAAGCTGATGCTACAACGGGTCAAATTCTCAGCATGCTTAAGAATGCTGAGCTTACAGTTGATGGAGTCTACCAGGCAGAGCCGATGCAGACAGAGCTTACAATGGTTCTGAATCTGAAGGGGGATATGGCGATGTCCTTCACGGTGCCGATGGTAATGACAGCAGAGAAGCTGTATGTCAAAGTGCCGTCCATTCCGTTCCTGCCGCTTCCCGAGACAATCGTAGGTAAATTTGTTGAAGTGGATCTGAAGGAACTGGCCGAGCAGGAGGGGGCTGAATTCAACCCTTCGGCTATGGACACGCAGAAGGTGCAGAAGCTGTCTAATGAAGTGATGAACACATTACTGGGTGAGTATGACGAAGAGAAGTATTTTAACGAAATCAAACCTAAGGAAGCCGGCCTGCCTGAAGGGGTTGAAGCCAAACAGGTTGTCCAGTTCCAGGTAACGAATGATAATGTCAAAGAGGCGCTCACCATCCTGGTGAACAATGCGCTGCCTAAGATCATCGATATTCTCGGTAAGGATGAATACAAGGAATTGCTGAAGATCGATGCTGCCGACTTGGCTAAAGCGAAGGAAGAGCTGCAGTCCAGTGAAGCACGCGCTGAATTCGATAAGGATCTGGCTGAGCTGAACACGCATCTGACGATTAACCAGTTCCATCTTAACACGGCGATCAATGACGATAACTTCCCGGTGTATCAGGATATGCTTATGGATATCAAAGTGAATGATCCTGAACAAGGTGAGAATGTTGCTCTGTCTATGACCGCTAGCAATCAATACAGCAAGATCAATGAGAAACAAACCTTCCAGATCGGAATTCCGCAAGGCGAAGATGTGATTACACTGGAAGAGCTGCAGCAGCAGTTCGGAGCCACAGGCACTTATTAATAAATACTGCAGTAACACAGAAATCCCGTATAAGCGAACCTCCGCTCATACGGGATTTTTGTGCTGCTTGCCGGCGGCTCCGGCAGATCAGGCTATTGCTCCTGTGGAAGAAAATCTTCAGCCAGAATGGCGTAAGTGCGGTGGTCCTGCCATTCTCCGTTGATTTTGATGAAGCGGCGGGCAAGTCCTTCAGCCTGAAAGCCGTTCTTCTCCAGTACTCTGCGGGAGCCGTCATTATGAGGCAGGATAGCCGCCTGCAGCCTGTGAAGGCCGAGGGAGCGGAAGGCATAGCCCAGGATCAGATGCACCGCTGCGCTGGTATACCCTTTACCCTGCATATCATAATCAATAAAATATCCGATATCGGCAAATTGTCCGACACCCCGTACCACGTTAGAAATGGTAATCTGGCCAATCAGCTCGCCGCTGAGCAGATAGATGCCGAACATATAAGCACTATCCTGCCGGGCATCCAGGATGCGCTGGTTAATCAGCTGCCGCTGGGTCTCCAGGGTGAAGTAGTCATTGTCGCGGAGGGGTTCGAACTGCTGATGCTCCTTGCGGTTGCGGTGACGGAGGTTAAGCAGCGCTTCGGCATCCGTGAGCTTCAGCAAAGAGATATAGATTCCCTGCGGCGTATTGTACAGCTTAATAGACATGGATCGTCCTCCTGGTCACAATAGAATGGTATAGCTGATTCGTTTCATTAGAGCTTGGCGGGTCTTTGCCGCAGCCGGCGGAAGAACGAGGTCAGCAGCTCTGCGCATTCTTCCTGCAGCACACCCTGGATGACCTCTGTACGGTGGTTAAAACGCGATTCCTCCAGCAGGTTCATCAGAGTCCCTGCACAGCCGGCTTTGGGATCAGGAGTACCATACACGGTGAGCGGGACTCTGGCCTGCACCATGGCTCCTGCACACATGGGACAGGGCTCCAGGGTCACGTAGAGCTGGCAGTCGAGCAGACGCCAGGAATTAAGGGCCGTACTCGCTTCACGGATGGCAACCATCTCCGCATGGGCAGTGGAATCGAGCGTGGTCTCACGCAGATTGTAGCCGCGCCCGATAATTGTACCTTCACGGACAACCACTGCCCCGATCGGCACTTCACCCAGTGCTTCTGCTTTGCGGGCTTCGCCTATTGCCTCGTTCATCCAATATTCATGAATTGCCCGCTCGTCTGGCGGCAACTCTTCAAGTCGTGTATTCAAGTTCATCTTCCCTTCTAAAATAGCCCCTTGTACAACGAACAAATATTCGTTCTTAACAAATTGTGGACAACTCTGTGGATAAAGCCCGACTTATGCACAAAATTGTACACATCGCGATTTAGCAAAATGTTTATATGTGCATAACCTGTGGATGGTTTCCTACTTATTGTAGAGAAAGTGTCTGAATAATTCAATATGTTCCCCAGGTTATCCCTGTTTGAAATGTCTTTTCAAATGGAGAGGCAAAAGGTATGATAATTATGAATGCTCCGCTAGGATTTACCAGCGGTAAGAGGTGAACAATACGCTTGTCTATAAAAACGAAATTATCGGCTATTATTTTCGGCTCGGTACTCTTAATCCTGACGCTGAATCTTACACTTAACCTATATGCCGTCCGGAATAATCTGCGTAATGAAAGTCTGAGTAATATGAAGATAACTGCCATGCAGATCGCTGTTTCGGTTGAGCAGAGCAGTTATAGTTCCAACTATGTGCAGCATAAAATTGCCCAGAACCTGAGGATGACCTCTATTCTGGCTTCGCTTGAGCTTGATCCGGATATCAAGAATGTAGACAATAGGGAGCTGCAGGCCTTGGCTATCAAGCTGGGCGTGTCTAATATCTCGCTTCTGGTCAAGACTGATAATGATATTGTTGTAGCCAAGTCATCAGATCCCACAGAGATCGGACTCTCGACCAAAGGCATGGGGTACTGGTATGTGGCTTTTTTGGAGTTGTTTGCAGGCCAGCGGGTATCCGTTGACCAGGGGCAGACGATGGATAATTTCTGGTCCGGCCCTTTCGAATATTCAACCTCAAATCCGGAGTACATTGATAAATGGGGTTACTATTATGATGGCACCAGCAACTATATCATAGATCCTTATATCCGCAGTACTGCGGTAAGCGATTACGTCAAGATTATGGGACCTGACGAAATTATTCAGGACTCCAAAGCCGTGAACCCCGGCATCCTGGAGATTACAGGCTTTAATCCCAAAACGTTCGGATCGCCCAGCATGCTGCCCGATGGCAGTGACCCGATTAATGTGAAGCTGCGCAACCGCCCTATTCATTACGGTACGTATACGTACGGCAACGTTGCACAGGATAAGGCGGCAATACGGGAAGCGATCAACGGGGGTGAGCCGGTAACGCTGGATACAGAGGTTCTGGGCAAAAGAGTGCTCAAGAGCTTCATTCCAATCAAACAGCCGGGAGCCGACGATTATGTAATTACTGTGGTTATGGATTACTCGCTGATCTCATCCGTAATTAAAGAGCAGCTGTTCAATAATATCACCACGTCCGTGCTGCTGCTTATTATCTTTTTCCTGGCCAGTTATATTATGGCCGGCTTCGTCACGCGGCCGATTCAGGATATACTGGCTAAGGTGAATGATGTGGCCAAGGGCAAATTCGAGCCTCCATTAAATGTTGAGAGCCGGGATGAGCTCGGACAGCTGGCCCACCGGATCAACGCAATGACCTCCCACCTGCTGCAGCACACGAACCGGCTGGGTCAGACGCTGGAAGAGAACCGGGCGGTTAAAGAGCATCTGGAGTCGGTAATTAACGGCACCTCGGATGCGATCCACACTGTGGATATGGATGGCAGGATTATAAGTACGAACAGAGCCTTTGAAGAGCTCTATGGATGGAGTGCAGCGGAAGCGCTGGTCAAGACGCCTTATCTGGTGCCGGCTACAGTACAGGAGCAGGAAGATGTCCGTTTGCGGCAGCTCAAGAACGGAATGTCTCTGCCGCCGGTAGAGACCGTACGACTGAAACGTGACGGCTCTATCGTAGAAGTCAGTGTGAGCACCTCGGTGATCCGGGATGAGGAAGGGCAGCCGCAGTCTTTTGTACATGTATCCCGTGATATGACTGAGCGCAACCGGATTGAAGAGCTGCTCAGACGCTCTGAGAAGCTGACTACGGTCGGCCAGCTGGCAGCCGGAGTTGCCCATGAGATCCGCAATCCCCTGACCACCTTGAGAGGTTTCCTGCAGCTGCAGCAGGAGAAGAAGGTTCTGGTTCCGCTGCATATTGATCTTATGCTCTCGGAGCTGGACCGGATTAATCTGATTGTAAGTGAGTTCCTGATCCTGGCCAAGCCGCAGGCGGTTCATTTTCAGTTGAGGGATTTGCGGCATATTGTCGGCGACGTGATCTCTCTGCTGGATAGCCAAGCCCATCTTTTTGGCATAGAGTTTGTAACGTATTTCTCGGATGTGCCGGCTATGGTGCACTGTGAGGAGAACCAGCTGAAGCAGGTATTCATTAATGTAATCAAAAATGCGATTGAGGCTATGCCTGACGGAGGGACAATTACCCTGGAGGAGCAGCAGCAGAATAACTCTGTGGTTATTGTTGTTTCTGATGAAGGCGGAGGGGTTCCGGAGGATATGCTTCCTAAGCTGGGAGAGCCGTTCTTCACGAACAAAGAGTCAGGGACCGGGCTTGGACTCATGGTCAGCCAGCGTATTATACAAGCCCATAAGGGCAGTCTCGAGATCCGCAGTGAGTATGGACGGGGTGCGCAGGTGACCATTAAGCTGCCTGAAGCCGGGGAGAATAACCTTCCGTCAGGCATGTATATAGAACGGAGTGAATGACAGACATGAGAATTAATAAGTTCATCAGTGAGACAGGGTACTGTTCGCGCCGTGAAGCAGACAAGCTGGTGGAAGGGGGAAGAGTCACCATCAACGGTGAGACCGCTCTGCTGGGCAGTCAGGCAGAAGCCGGAGATACGGTGCTGATCGACGGCAAACGCCTGGAAACAGGCAGCAGGATCGTTTACATCGCACTTAATAAGCCGGTAGGCATCACTTCTACTACAGAAGGCCATATTCAGGGGAATATAGTTGATTTCATCGGACATGAAGAGCGCATTTTCCCTATCGGACGGCTCGACAAGGATTCTGAGGGATTAATTCTGCTGACCAATGACGGGGACATTGTGAACAAAATATTGCGTGCTGAAGGCAAACATGAGAAGGAGTATGTAGTTACCGTGGACAGGCCAGTCACGCAATCTTTCCTTACAGGCATGGCCACCGGGGTGAAGATTCTGGGCAGCAGAACGTTACCTTGTGAGGTAACGCGGATCAGCGAGCGGGTATTCCGGATTATTCTTACCGAGGGCAAGAACCGGCAGATCCGCCGCATGTGCAGCGCGTTTGGCTATGAAGTGCGGCGTCTGCAGCGCATCCGGGTAATGAATATCCGGCTGGGCGCTCTGCAGACCGGGGAATGGCGTGAGCTGTCACAGCAGGAGAAGCAGGAGCTTGGAGCTATGCTCAACTATGAGCTTCAATAAACTTTAAATAATAAGCAATCAAACAAAGAGCTGTTCCTGAAGGCCGAATAATGGCCCGGGAACAGCTCTTACTACTTGATAAGCTATAATATATTCGTATTATTTACCGGGAGCGGCAACATCAGTTGTTTCTGTTGTTGCATCTTTGTATTTGCGGAGAACGGAGACTTCTACACGACGGTTCTTGGCGCGTCCGGCGGCAGTCGTATTCTCAGCGATGGGATGATATTCCCCATATCCGATCGGACTGAACTTGACCGGGTCCAGATTGGGGTTAAGCAGCAGGATTTTCATGAATTGAAGGGCTCGGGCCACACTAAGATCCCAGTTGGACGAGTAGCTGCTATTGGAGATAGGAATATTATCCGTATGTCCCTGCACTAATATATCATAATCGGGAAACTGCTGCAGCATCGTCGAGATTGACTTGGCCAGCTGGCGGGAGTCATCCTTGACCATAGCCTGTCCCGAAGCAAATAAGGCGTTGTCGCTGATCGTAATCATTAACTGGGACTGATTCAGCTTCGTACTGAGCAGATCAGTCATTCCGTTATTCTTGATGTACTGATCGAATTGCTCCTTAAGCTTCTCCAGATCCTCCTGTTCTTTGGCACGAAGTTTGGAGATCTCGGCGGTGCCTGTGTTTTTATCTAAAACACTATTCATCTTATCCTTATTGCCTTGGTCAAGTTGAGTACTCGTGGGTGAATCCGAGCGGAATTCCAGTACGCCGCCGCCGCCGCTGAGCGCTGAATTGAACGCTTGGGCCATTTGCTCAAATTTCTGGGCGTCCGTAGCACTCATGGCATACATAACCAGGAATAGAGCAACCAGCAGGGTCATCAGATCGGAATAGGGCAGCAGCCAGGATTCATCGGCATGCTCTTCGTGCTCCTCATGCCTAGTCTTTTTGCTCATTCGAGGCGCCCTCCTTCTCACTTAGCTTGGCCCGTTCGGACGGAGTAAGGAAGACGGAAAGCTTCTGATTGATAGCAATGGTGGAGACCCCGGACTGGATGGACAACAGACCTTCTACCATCATCAGGCGGACTTCAATCTCGCGTTTGGAAATTCGTTTTAACTTATTGGCCATTGGGTGCCACATTACGTAACCGGTGAATATCCCCAAGAGAGTAGCAATGAAGGCTCCGGCAATCGCGTGGGCCAGGACGTCCATGTTACTCATATCCCCCAAGGCGGCAATCAGCCCGATAACAGCCCCGAGTACCCCCAGTGTAGGTGCGTACATCCCGGCTTGGGAGAAGATTAAGGCGCCGGCTTTATGTCTATCTTCTGTAGCGTGAATATCTTCCATTAATACATCGCGGACAAATTCCTGATCATTGCCGTCGATAATCATCCGCATACCGTTTCTGAGGAAATTATCTTCGATTTCATCGACATTGGATTCCAGTGCAAGCAGTCCTTCACGGCGGGTGATGGATGCCCATTCCATGAACATTGTAATCAGTTCGGGCTTGCCGACCATCTTTTTCTTCACAAATAGGATCTTCAGCAGCTTAGGGAAATTCTTGACTTCCGACATGGGAAAGGCCATGAAGATTGAGGCGGCCGTACCAAGAAAGATAATTACATAGGCTGCGGGGTTGTTCAAGCTTTCAAGCGGAGCATGCTTGAGTACCATCCCCCAGACTACTGCGATCAGACCAAAAACCAGTCCTAGTATTGTTGAAATTTCCATTTATGCACCTCGTCCATGAGAATTAAGAAGTGATCCGACTATACCGCGTTTATCATCCTTGAACCGCGGGAGGACACTCTGCACGTAACCAAATCACGTATATTCTTATTTATCGACAGCATTCCCTTTTTTGTGAAGTGATTTTTTCGGCTATAATGGATAAGGTAAGTTATTATTCATCAGCGAAGAAAACGGAGTGATTGATGTGGGAGTTAAGCATGGCAGAGATTACAGTGAAATTCTGGTTGAACTGACAGGCGCAGTCGGACGGATTTCCGACGGGTATATTTTTTTCGAAATGGAGCCTGAGGAGTGGGAGAACCTGCCGGAGGAGTCGAAGCTGGAGGTCTGGGAGGCGCTTGCGGAGGATCTGTTCTACGCACTGGGCAATGAGCCGGTGATTAAGGTCGGAAGCGGCGTTGTAATGTACGATAAAGAAACGCACCGCATCAATATTCTGCTCGGAGACGAGGATTTGGCATCGGTCGTTCTGGTGTAGCCTGGAGGCAGCTGCGGAGCGGAGTTTGTCCCAGGCATCAGCCCATGTTAAAATTGGGATGAGAAGTACTATTCGCCGGGATTTAAGAATACATTAAATCGAAAAAAATCTTTGGCCCGGCACATCCCTTGGACTTTAAGAAGCTGAGGGATGTTTTATTTGAAAGACAGGACTGCTGTGATACAGCTAATTAAGCAAGGGAGGAAACAAATTGCCATTTACAGAGGAAGAACTGCGGGAGCAGATCGGCAAGCTGGAAGGCTGGAAACTGGAAGAGGATATTATGGTGCGCAAATATATGTTCAATGAATATATGAAGGGGATTGCTTTTGTGGATGATGTTGCTGCGATCTCGGAAGCGTTCGACCATCACCCGCATATCACCATTGATTACAAGACCGTTATCCTGCGTCTGCCTGCAGACGTGGAGAAGCTGGATATACGCCAGGCCAATGAAATTAACGAGGCTTTTGAGAAAAACCGTTAGAGGACAGGATCCTTATGGAAATGACAGTACCGCCTGATCCATAAAAAAGCCCGTGCAGGGATACCAGGGTATCCTTTGCAGCGGGCATTTTGCTTTGGGCATGTTATTATTTCTTCTCGGCCAGCCATAACGCGACATTCGCAATTTCCTCAGGGGCTAGTTTGTCTTTGAAGGAAGGCATCTGCCCGCGGCCTTTGGTCACAATGCTGTAAATCTGCGCCGCGTCATGCTGTGCGCCCTCCTGCTGCAGGTTCGGCCCTACACCGCCCTGAAGCTGATCCCCGTGGCAGGTGATGCAGTTGGCTTTCACCAGGGCCTCGGCGCCGGCTGCGTCCAGCACAACCTCAGGCATTGTAGGTTTGTTCTCTTCAGCCACCTCGGCTTTGCCGGGCAGGGTAAACATTAAGACCACGGCAAAGGCACAGGCGGCAAAAAACAAACCGCTCATGATCCATTTCTGCATCTGCATCCGTCCCTCCATGTAAGCTGCTTCCTTCATTATACCGGATGGTGAAGCGTTATCATAGTATTTGTGTCAAAAAAATGAACGAAACTCCTGGAAAATTTGCAAACATACAGAAGTGGAATGCTATTTCTCATAGACCATACAATAAAATGGTTTATCGCCAGTTGGGGTTCTGCGTTCATAAGTATCCGTTATGGTAAATCCGCATTTCTGGTAAGCACGGATGGCCCGCTGATTCCAGGTCAGTACCTCCAAATCGATCTCCCGTTCCGGATAACGCTGCAGAGCCGCCTGAACGA
This sequence comes from Paenibacillus sp. FSL E2-0178, assembly GCF_038593005.1. NCBI lineage: Bacteria > Bacillati > Bacillota > Bacilli > Caryophanales > Paenibacillaceae > Paenibacillus > Paenibacillus sp. FSL E2-0178. Next base: position 4,630,266 of record NZ_CP151953.1, on the reverse strand, counting down.
TGGCCTTCATGAACAGATGTCCCATGCCATGACCGCACAGATCGGGCCGCATGCCGATCCCAAGCCGGACTACACCCTCCATAGGGAACAGCTGGGCGAAGCCGCACAGGATTCCCTGTCCATTCACAACGGAAACGTATTGCTCGCTGCGCAGCTGCGGATCACCGAATTCAACACCGAGCGCCTGCATCTGCTCCCAGGGCATCCAGCCGTAAATATTATACGGGGGCCTATAGTTCCACTCACAGATCTCAGCAGCATGCCGCGACTCCATAGGAACAACATAAAAAGTTACCGGAGAACTTATCATAAGCGGAGGCCTCCTTTCAATGGAACATTACTTCATTCTATAAATATTATATACAAAACGAGCCGGATTCGACGCAAAAACCTTGCAGAAAGACCGGAACTTGACAAACGCCAAAAAATATTTTATGAAAGAGCGAAATTGGTGTTTTACAAATAAAGAGCGGGGTAAGTAATTTTATAGACAAAAAAATAAGCCCTTCTCCAAGATTTCGGCAAAAATCCTGGAAAAGCGCTTATATTAGGACAAATTATTGCACATCGTCATTGTCTTCGGAATCCGCAGCCACAGTCTTGTAAGCATCTGTACTCATAATCCGTTTGGCGCCAACGTAGCGGTTGACGTAGTAGCTGTCACTCAGCGAACTGATGGTTACACCACGCGAGGAAGAAGCATGTGCGAACTCACCGTCACCAACATAAATACCGACATGGGAAATGCCTTTGCCGCTTGTATTGAAGAATACAAGATCGCCCGGTCTCATCTCATCACGGGATACAGCAGTGCCCATCTGATATTGGGAACCGGATTGGTGAGGCAGGTTAATGCCGATCTTATCAAAAACATACATTGTAAATCCGGAGCAATCAAAACCGTTCGTGGATACACCGCCGGATACGTATTTGGTCCCGATGGCTTTGTCGATAACTTTATCCATTTTGGAATCCGCGAAAGCGCTTCCTGCTCCAATGGTGAAGATGATGGAAAAGCTTAGTACTGCGGCTGCTAGCTTCTTCTTCAAAAGTAAATACCCCTTCCAAATGCCTACGAGGTTAGCTTAAGGGTTCGGTTGAAGGTCCCCTATGACCCCTCTTAGAATAGGAGGTCAATTCACCCAAAGTTGGTTCCCCCGTTTCCCTAAATCTTTAGGGAACTCGGCACGACTGTTGATTAGGATTAGCTGTTATTCAATACATGACAAAACCTTTGTTAAAAGCGATTCAATAATTACAAAAATGTTACTAAAAGCTCACTGCGATAATTGTAGCAAAGACTAGGGCGCTTGGCAATCACTTATAACATATTAATGCATTTTTTTTGCGTTTTTTAGAGTTATAGCTGCATAGAAAGACTCATATTTACGCAGCAGGTGAGCTATTGATGGATTTTTCTTTGGATTTGGGATAAAAAGGTGTTTCAGGGCCTGCAGATGAGTGTAAAAGGTAGAATAAGGAAAAGGAAAAACCCGGAAATGATTACGGCAATAATCAAAACCGGGCTCGTATAAGTTACATTTAGTTGTTAGAGGTACGAATATTCGAGGAAATGTTCAAGGGTTCAATCGTAAGCGACAGCTTGGTAGGCTGTTGTGCTCATCACTCTTTTAGCGCCAACGTAGCGGTTGGCCCAGTATGCCTGACTCAGTGAACTGATGGTTACACCACGCGAAGTGGAGGATTGTGCGAATTTGCCATTGCCGACATAAATACCGACATGGGAAACTCCGTTGCCCAGGGTATTGAAGAATACCAAATCACCGGAACGCAAATTACTCTTGGATACGGCTGTTCCAACGCTGTACTGTGCCTTAGAGGTGCGCGGCAAGGTAAGGCCGATACTCTTGAATACATATTTGGTGAATCCGGAACAATCAAAGCCGCTGGTGCTGGTGCCCCCGGTTTTATATGACGTTCCAATGGTTTTTGAGATCACAGTATCCATTTTGGAATCTGCGAAAGCGCTGCCTGCTCCAAGTGTGAATACCATCACAAGACCCAGCGCTGCTGCGGTGCATTTCTTCTTAAAGTTCTGACTTCTCAAAAGATGTACTCCTTCCAAGGCCTGCGAGGTTAGCTTAAGGATTCGGTAGAAGGTTCCCCTATGACCCCTCTAAAGCGAGATCAATTCACCCAAAATATGGTTCCCCCACTCCCCGGTGCAGGGAATTCGGCGTTTTGTGCACCAGAATAGTGACATATCGACATAAGGTTAAAGGCTTCGGTTACATAGCTGCTTAATTCCATTTGAAAGATTACAAATTTGTTACTAGTAGTACAGGCATCATTGTACCAAAGGATTTACAGTTTTGCAAATTAACTTGTCGCAGCTGTAAACAAAAAAGAGTCATGCACCTCACCAGAGGGGCGATGACTCTTTTAGTATGCCGTTTTGGCGGCCGATTATCGTGGGAATGATTTACTGGACCAGAGATGATACTGTGCGGCTATGCCCCACATTCTGAATAGGGTGGACGGCAGTGGAGCTGCCTGGCGCAGGAGCAGGGCCGGGAGGCCGGGGCAGAAGAGCGCTGCAGCGCTGCAGAGGATCAGCGTCAGCAGACTTCCTGCGCCTATAATGACGGATATCCCGATGGAGTGCAGAAGCACCTTCAGACAGATCAGCAGCGAAGTGAACATGCCCGTGCCGGCGGTATAACCGAACTGCATATACAGCAGCAGCTTGCGGATAAGGAAGAGGTAGACGAGCCAGCCCAGCACATAAGGCACGAGCGTCAGCAGCAGCGGATAATCGAGAATGCCGTTCAGAAGCAGACGGTACATCTTCGGCAGCAGCCAATAGAGCGGCAGAAGGGCCAGCGCCCATTCAACGAGACTGAACAGCAGGACAGGCAGACCATAACGCTTCATCCCGGGAAAAAAGAACAGTCCGCGCTCCCCGGCACGTTCCTGGTGAAGCTCGTGCAGCAGGCCCGCCCGGATAAAGGGGGAGAGCAGCAGCCGCAACACAGTCAGTGCCAGGAGCAGCCATAGCCATTGCCGGACGTCCGGGTCCGTGTGCAGCGCAGCCTGCCCCTCAATATAATACAGCAGCCTGCCTATGCTACTGCCGCCGGCATCCGCATCCGGATAGCGCAGCAGTACCGGAACGACGGCGCTTTTAATGAATTTGTACATGAAGTAGCCCCAGAACAGCCGGTAGATAAATAGCAGAATCAGGATATAAAATTGCTCTTTCATGCTGTGCCAACCGCGGGTTATCGAAATTTTCACAATCCTTCACCTCACCAGACAAGAGTTCCGAGCAGGGTTTCAAGCAGTGTCGTCGCACTGAGCGTCCAGCGGGAAAGAGTATTGTGCTCAAGCTCCGCCATTCTGAAATTATTGAGATGCTTGCTCTCCAGCAGTATGGAATGTCCCGGATCAATCTCGGCGGAGACCAGAGGTGCTTTATACGATAATTCAAACGATGTTGTCTTCCCTTCGCCGTTCCAGTATTGCTGAACCGAATACCCGTCCGAGAAAATAAATTTTACAGGGACATCCCCATAATGGCTGCCCTTGTTGCTTACCTCAACTACAGCATCATATTGAATCCCCGCTCCGTTGCCGCCGTCCCGTTTAGCCGTGAGCCTGATGTCGTCTACTGCAAAATCAGGGGCTCCGCCGCTGTAGACATACTGGTCAAAATAAGTCTGCCAGGATTGCTTGGTCACTTTCTCCACAATCTTCTGGAAGTCAGCGGTTGAGGGATGCTTGAAGCGGTATTTACGGGCATAAGCAGCGAGAATGGCATCCATGTTCTTGGCTCCTGCTAACCGTTCGATGTCACGGAGCACCAGCTTGCCCCGGATATAGACATTACGTGTGTAGGCATCATCTCCGGTGTATTTCCACGTCTCCAGATTGAGCGGCTGCGAGGAGGAGACCAGACTGGACTGCAGCGGGAGGCTTGAGGCAACGCCATATTCCTGCTCCATCAGCCGGTCTTCGGCATATGAGGTGAAGCTCTCGTCCAGCCACGCCTCCTCGAATTCATTGCTGGCGACCATGCCATAGAAATACTGGTGACCGATCTCATGGATCACGGTCCGCTCAAGCGAGGTGCCGGGCGATGCCTCGGCAGCACCGAAGGCAGTGATCAGCGTCGGATATTCCATCCCCCCGGCCCCATTGCCAGATTCAGGCGGGACTACAATGGATAAGGTGGAGTAAGGATACGGGCCATACCATTTGCTGAAGGCGGTCAGGGCAGCCTCTGCTGCCTGGAAGTAGCGCTCCTGAAGATCCTTATGCAGCGGGTCCAGATAGAGCTTGATCTTTACTCCGGGCACCTGCGGCGCGGAGAAGGCCTTCTCGGCAACCACAAAATCCGGCGATGCCGCCCAGGCGAAGTCATGAACATCATCTGCGTAGAACTGATAGATTTTGCGGTCCTGTACCAGCCGCGCGTTCTTCACCGGAAATCCGGTGGCGGCAACCTTGTAATCGGACGGGACGGAGATGGTTACATTGTAAATACCGAAATCACTGTAGAACTCAGATGTGCCATGGTACTGATGCAGATTCCAGCCTTCCTCCTGTACTCCCCTTGTGCCTGCAGGCTCATAGACGCTGAGCTTGGGGAACCACTGGCCGGCCATGACGAAGTTGCCGGCGGTTCCCATACGGGCGAATATTTTCGGCAGCTTGACCTCAAACTGGAGTTTGAGTGTTACGCTCTCACCACCGTTCACCGGCTGGGGCAGGTGGACCTTAAGCAGGGTCTTGTCATTCACATTGCCGTCGTCAGGCTGCACATACTGGGTGCGCTGCATTAGCGAAATCCCCTCGGAGGTCCGCAGATCCGTCAGCGTCAAGCTGCCGTATCCGCCCGCAGGCATAGAGTCGCCGCGGAGCGTTCCTCCGGATTCCTTCATAAAGGTTGTATCGCCGGAAGCGAATGCATTGGGGTAAAGGTGAAAATAGAGCTCTTGGACCGGTTTTTTGCCCGGATGGATCCAGGTCACCGTTTCGGAAGCAGTTAAGGTTCCCGTATCGGCCAGCAGCTGAACATCCATGTGATATTCCACCACACGCTGGCTTAAAACCTCCGACACCGGAGGCGGAGTAATCTCCGGAAGAGTGGACTGCACAATTTGCTGCTGCGGCAGGACGGCGGGGGACTTGGCCTCTTTTGGGGCAGAGGCAGTCCATACGGCAGGGCTGTGCCCTGAAAGAAACCATATTCCGCCTCCAAGCAAGGTGAGAACAGCCAGAGCTGCGAAGATGAGGGTATACCTTAATGAATGTGGCTTCATACTGTGATTCCTCCCGTGACAAGCATCTACGGGATGTATATGTTTGCAATCGGCGCATTATTAGCTAAAATTAAATAATTAGTGAATGGAAAGGATGTGCACTTGTGGATAACGTACAACCAGAGGGCAAAAAGCAGATTGCCTTGAATATTGTGAATGCCAAGAGTAAGCATAAAGGCTTCGGGGCAGGCTCCATTGATCTGGGTAATGTATCGCCTGTTATTATTGATCAAGGTATCGCCGTTATCGATATCGGTGCCATGCATGCCAAGAGCAAAGTGGAGAAGGGGATTAAATTCTCCGTGAACCGTGAGGATGTACCGGAAGGAAGACAGGTCTGGGTGGTCTGGGTTGCTGTGGACCGTACACCGGAGAGCCAGTTCTACGGCGGAATTACCGCCTGTGAGATGTGGATTGATTCCGAAGCCCGCCGGGGCTGGAAGATTCTTGCCGATCATGTCAATAAGCTGGATGCAGCCCTGAAACGGAAGATTATTGTGGAGGGACTTGGGTCTACGGAGCGGAATGCGCTGAAATCACTGCTGATCGCACATAATGAAGAGTGGTGGGCCGCTTCGCCTGACGAGCTGAAAGCGGCATTGTCGGAGTAGTAAGCTGAACGAACATGTATATCAAAAAACAAGGCTTGGCTCTCTGTTAGCAGAGGGCCAAGCCTTATGTATAAGATGATGGGATATGCGCTGCTACGGAGTCACTCTGCCGGCAGTATTTAGCTTGCGCTTCAACTGGCTTACTCTGGCCTGGCTGATTCCGAGCACCTCGGCAAGCTCCTTCTGGTTGGCATAGGGGTGGTCCTCCATCGCTTTCTCCAGCCGCTGGCTCATTTCCTCCGTCTTCGTTCTCCGTCCACTGCGGACAGGTTCGGCGTTCTCCTCTGCAGGGCCTGGAGAGATTGTGATCTCTTCAGATCCGCGCCCGGGGTCGCTCAGCTCTTTGAGGCAGGTATTGCAAATGAATTGATCTTTATAGTAGGTTACATGATCAAGGCTTCTGCAAAATGTGCATTCTGTGGAGGTGTACTTTCTGAGGACGATAATTTCATCATTCAGAATAAAAAACTCGATGGGATCCCCAATGTCAATATTTCGTGTCATGCGGATTTCTACGGGAACCACAATTCTACCAAGACTGTCTAAACTCCGGATCATGCCTGTATCTTTCATCCCATGTCCCTCATTTACATCTTTATATTTTTTGTGGATATCTCTGATTATAGCAGTAATTGTAAGTTTAGAGAACGGGGAAAGCGCATACAAATTATGTTGTTTCTTGTCGCTTATACGGGAAATAGCCCGTTTTACGGCGCAGGAGAGGGTCCGGGGCCAGAAAAAATATAAAACCTCTCCCTTCGGGTAATCCCAAGGGAGAGGTTTATTAGGGTTCTCTATTTTTTACCCAAAATAGCCCAGCCGAAACAGCGGAATGAAACTATCTTCAGTTGAGGATAACCGGCTGGGCATCCGTGCTGCTGACCGAGACATAGGGATTGCCCCGGAGATAGAAACGCCAAGGCTTCAGCGCGTATTCTTCTGCATAGGGAATATTGATGCGCGGAGCCTGGACAATATCCAGAGATTCCGGGGATTCACCTTGCTCCAGCCATATTGGCCCCCCGCGGAGATCAAGCCTGGCCATGTTGAGGCTTTTGTCTATCCTCAGTGCCCGGCACAGCTTGCCCGGGCCGCCGGACAGATCCGAAGGCTTCCGGACAGCAATTCCCCGGTATGCAGCCATAAGCTCCGCGTCCCTGGCGGTAAGCGGCTCCACTGCACGGATCAGGACCGCATGCGGATCGTCTTCAGCAGCGGTAACCACATTGAAGCAATAGTGCATCCCGTAGATCAGGTATACATACGTAGCGCCTCCGGCGCTGAACATTACTTCTGTACGGGTTGTCCGCCGCCCTCCGTAGGCATGACTCCCTTTGTCTTCAGCGCCGCCGTACCCTTCAGTCTCCACAATACGGCAGCGGATATCACCATCTTCGGTGCGCCGGACGAGATGCTGGCCCAGGAGGCGCGGAGCTGCGTCTACTGCCGCAAGCGCATAGAGTGCAGGCGGCAGCAGCCGCTGCGGGGCTGAATGGTCCGGTTCGCCTGAAGAATTCAGCTTCATGAATGGTTGACACCTTCCTGCGGCGGACTAACGCTTAAGAGAGCGCCTTGCCGGGCTCATCCCATCGTAACGCAAGTCTCCGGCGGCAGCAATGCCGGATCAGTTCATCCACCAGCGTTTGATGTCATTCCACAGCGAATGGTCCTCCTTGACAGGCTCGGCAATCTCAGGGTTGCTCCCATCCGGGGGAGCATCGGAGCCGGAGGCGGCATGCTGGTCGCAGTACTCAGTAGGCTCAGTGCCGCTGATGAAGGTCGTAAGCTCCTTCTCCGGACAGGCTGCTGTAGCCAGCTTGCCGGACTGCGGATTGATATATACGCTGACCACGCCATCAGGAATCGGGAAAATCTTCGGTGGTACATTCTCCAGCGCTTTTTCTGTAAACTGCGCAAAGATAGGCGCTGCACGTCTTCCATCCGCGGTGGCAATATCCCGGCCCTTGTCGTAACCTACCCAGACCGCAGTGGAGAGCTCAGGAGTGAAGCCCACCATCCAGCCGTCTGTGTCGGTAGTGCCTGTTTTGCCGGCGACCGGGCGTTTGATCATCGAGGCTACGCGGTTACCCGTTCCTCCGCTCTCAAATACGCCTTCCATCAGCCGGGTCAGCACATAAGCGGCGGCCGGTTCTACCACAGACTGCCCTTGAGGCTGCGGAGCTTCATATAGAAGATGTCCGCCCGCATCTGTAATTTTCAGAATTGCGGTAACAGGCTGCTTAACTCCGCCATTGCCGATAACTGCGAAGGCGGAAGCCATCTCCAGCGGACTGACAGGGGAAGTGCCGAGCGCCAGAGACGGGACACTTTGCAGCGGACTGTTGATTCCCATAGCAGCAGCCATAGCAGCCACCTTGTCCGCGCCAATCTTCATAATTGTATTTACGGCATAAATATTGTCGGAAGCGGCAATCGCCTGCTTCATGTTGATCTCACCGAGATACTTATCGCCGAAGTTGCGGGGCTGATAGGTTTTGCGGTTGTTGTCATAGTGGAACAGTGTCGGCTGGCTGTTGAAGACAGACAACCCGGTCATCTCCTTGGAAGACAGCGCGGATAAATACATAATCGGTTTAAAAGAAGAACCGGGCTGGCGTGTGGTGGCCAGGGCATGATTATACGCGCTCGAACGGTAATTGGTCCCTCCGACCATGGCCTTCACATAGCCGGTACGGGGGTCAATGGACACCAGGGCAGTTTCCAGCTCGCTGCTATGGTCCATTCCCTGATCCACGGCCTCTTCCGCAGCCCGCTGCATATCCGGATCAAGTGTTGTGTAGACATTCAGCCCGCCCTGATCCAGTTCGTCACTGCTGATATGCAGACTGTCTATAACGAGGCTGCGCACGTAATCGCGGAAATAAGGAGCGGCTACAGTGGTATCCTTCTGCCCCTGCGGTTTGAAGGTCAGCTTCTCCCTGGCGGCGGCCTCCGCCTGCGATTCCGTGATATCCCCTACATCGACCATGGCTGCCAGAATGATACCCTGCCGCTTAACAGCACTATCCAGGTGCGTGTAGGGCGAGTAATAGGTGGGGCCTTTGGGAACTCCGGCCAGCAGGGCACTCTCCGCCAGATCCAGGTCAGCGGCCGGTTTGCCGAAGTACATTTGGGCAGCGGCTTCAATACCATAGGCACCGTGACCATAATAGATTTCATTTAGATACATGTTCAGAATCTCGTCTTTGCTGTATTTCATCTCCAGCTGGAGGGTGTAGAGAGCCTCCTTGCTCTTGCGGGTCCAAGTTTTCTCATGGGTCAGGTACAAATTACGCGCAAGCTGCTGGGTTAGTGTACTGGCCCCTTGCGTACGCCCTCCTGCCTGCAGGTTGGCTAGTACCGCTCTGCCCATTCCTTTGAGGTCAAAGCCGGCATGACTATAGAACTTACGGTCCTCTACAGCCAGAGTGGCCTTGATGAGCAGCGGAGAGATTTGTTTAAGTTCCACAGGATCACGGCTGCGTCCGTCAGTAGTGAAGGTAGTCAGTACATTGCCCCTGGAGTCAAGCAGTCTGGAGCGGATATCATCCCCTAGAGGAGGTAGCGGTTTCTGATATAGGAACCCAAGCAGGACTCCGGCGCCCGCCAGGAACAGCAGGACAGAGAAGAGCATCAGCCGGAAGAGCCGGCGGAGGCGGCGTTTCGGGACTTTGGGTGCAGTAGAATCGCGCGGCATAACATCAGGCTCCTTCTATTTCATGCAGAAACGGCCGGGTTACCACTTAATTAAGTGGGCGAAGGCGTCTCTGCTGGTATTCTCCATTATGGGGAAGGAAGAGAGGAGATATTCATGCGGCGGCACGCAGCATCTCCATCCTGTGTGATTTTGTGATCTGTTATGGTAAAATTTTAGTTACTTTATGAATGCACGCCATATCACGTATAGGAGGATTGCCGCCATGGCTATTCGCGTATCCGCTGTACAATATCATTTGCATACCATTTCCTCCTTCGCGGAGTTTGCCGCCCGGTGCGAGCACTATATAAGGACTGCAGGGGAGTACGGAGCTGAATTTATCCTGTTCCCCGAATTTCTGACGACACAGCTGATGTCCATAGGCAATGAACAGGGAGAAGCGCTCGGTATAGAGGATCTGCCGCAGTTCACAGAACGTTACCGGGAGATGTTCTCCGGCTATGCCAGGAAATATGCTGTACATATTATCGGGGGCACCCATGTGCTGCGCCGGAACGATAAGCTCTATAATGTAGCTCACCTGTTTTACCCGGACGGAAGAATTGCCGAGCAGGCCAAGCTTCATATCACACCGGCTGAAGTTGAGGGCTGGAATATGGGCGCTGGTGAAGGACTGGAGGTATTCCAGACAGACAAAGGGACCATTGCCATGCTAACCTGCTATGATATCGAATTTCCGGAGATTGTACGCATGGCCCGGGCCAAGGGTGCGGATGTGATCTTCTGCCCTTCCTGTACAGATGACCGTCATGGCTTCCACCGGGTGAGGTATACCAGCCATGCCCGTGCCATTGAGAATCAGGTATACGTTGTATTGACAGGCACTGTAGGCTCGCTGCCTACCGTGGATCTGATGCGTGCCAACTTTGGGCAAGCGGCAGTCATTACGCCTAATGATATTCCCTTCCCTCCGCAGGGCCTGCTGGCCGAGGGGGAAATAGGCGGCGATATGATCATCACTGCCGATCTGGATCTGGAGCTGCTGTACCGCGTCCGTGAACACGGATCTGTAACTACGTGGCGCGACCGCCGGACGGATCTGTACACGGACTGGACCTAAGGAGGAAGAAAGGGAATGTATTATAAGAGCTTCTACGCTTTTGAAGGTAAAACCCCGGTGCCTGCGGTAATCCGCAGCTATACGGAAGCCGATTTCGCCGAACTGGTCACGATTCAGTCCGAAGCCTTTCCGCCGCCCTATCCTGCAGAGCTGTGGTGGAACCGGGAACAGCTGCTGAATCATGTAACGCTTTTCCCGGAAGGGGCACTGTGTGCAGAGGTGGACGGAGAACTGGCCGGCTCGGTAACGGGACTTAGAATCCATTATGATCCGGAGACACCGGCCCTTCATCATACCTGGTCGGAAGTTACGGATGACGGATATCTCACTACACATCAGCCGGACGGGAACACGCTGTATATTGCCGATCTGTGTGTCCGCCCCAAATACCGCAAGCTTGGACTGGGCAAGGAGCTGGTACAGGCGTTGTATCATGCTGTAGTGGAGCAAAAGCTGGAACGGCTGCTGGGAGCCGGGCGGATGCCGGGCTATCATCTAATGGCCGCCCGGATGCCGGCGGAAGCGTATCTGGCCGGAGTAGTGGCCGGTACCTGGTCTGATCCGGTCATTACTTTTCTGCTGCGCTGCGGGCGTGTACCGGTCGGCGTTGTAGCGGATTATCTGGAAGATGAGGAATCGGGAAATTACGCAGCGCTTATGGAATGGCGGAATCCTTTTCTATAAGTTTCTCTAAAATTTTCTATAATAGTAACTACAACCGGTATTGGAGGAGAGCCCTTACTATGGAATATAGAAGAATTACAAATGTAGCCGATCCTTTGTTCAGACAAGTACATCAGCTGCTGTCCGAAGTATTTCCACCCGAGGAAGTGCTGGAATACAGCTTATGGAAGGAACCCTTGGAGGATCCCGGCATTCGTGTGTTCGCCGCAGTGCATGAAGGTACAGTTGTCGGCACCACGGAATACCGTTACTATGCGGACTGGAATGTGGCGATGACCGATTTCACTATTATTGGCCGGGAGGGGCTGGGCGTAGGCCGCTTTCTGGCACAGCACCGGCTGAAGGATCTGCAGAAGCTGGCGGCTGACAATGGCCGGGAGCTGTTCGGAATGTTCGCCGAGATTTATGATCCTTACCGGGTAGAGCATGACTTCGGGGGGATTAAGCCGATGGACCCGTTTGTGCGCCGCGAAGTGCTGTCGCATCTGGGGTATAAGCGGATCGATTTTCCGTATGTCCATCCTTCCTGGCAGGGTGACGGGGAGGCGGTATCCGGTTTGGATCTATGTTTTATGCCCGGAAATGAAGAGCTGGAGGAGATCGGGGCGCCGCTCGTTGCTGATTTTCTGACCCGTTATTACGCAGTGCTGGAAGATAAGCCGGAGTCGTGGACCTCCATGGTGGAGCAGCTTAGAAGCAGAGAGCACTTGGTGCTGCTGCCGTTGTAATTATTTTTGCCGGAGAAATAGCCATTGAACTACTCTTCCGGATCAGGATATAGTGTACAATGGGAAAGCGAATATGACCTTAATGAATATTAGTATGAATAAGTGAGGAACGTGCAATGACTGAAGGACAGCAAGGCAAATATGCCGTTAGCGTAACGCTGGAAAGCGTGCAGGGCGGTGAGCGGAATGTGGTGCAAAGCGCAGGGGAAGCCATTATGAAAGGGCAATTCCTGTATATCCGCTATGAAGAAACGCAGCCAGGCCCGCAGGGCGGTGAGGTTTCTGTGCGCAACACCCTGAAGATTTCGGACCGTGGAATCAAGCTAATCCGCCATGGCGGTGTCCAGTCGGAGCAATCCTTTGAGCCGGGCCAGCGTCTGCCGGGGTTCTACCGCTCGCCTTATACACAGTTTAATCTCATCACCGATACCCGGAAGCTCGACATCATACGCGCCGGAAGGAAGCTTGCGGTTACATGGGAGTACGACTTGTACGTTTATGATGAGTTATCAGGACAGTTCGCTATAAGTTTGAATATACAGGAGGAACCACAATCATGACACAAAGTTTAAATCCGCTTCAGCTAGCCAATGAACGGGTGAAAGAGGCTATTGCCGAGGCTATCGTAGCTGCCGGCCTGGTGTCCCGGGAAGAGCTTCCGGCTATCGTGCTGGAAATACCCAAAGACAAGGCGCATGGAGATATGGCTACCAATGCCGCTATGCAGCTTACCAAAATTGCCAAACGCAATCCGCGGCAAATCGCTGAGGCCATTATCGAGCACCTGGATACCGGTAGCGCTTCTATTGAGAAGGCGGAAATTGCCGGTCCGGGGTTTATCAACTTCACGTTATCCAAAAGCTATCTGTATCCTGTTATTGCCCTTGTTGCCGAGCAGGGTGACGATTATGGCCGCATAGAGATCGGTAAAGGGCAGAAGGTGGAAGTGGAATTCGTCAGCGCGAATCCAACCGGCAGCCTGCATTTGGGCCATGCCCGCGGAGCTGCTGTCGGGGATGCGCTCTGTAACGTACTGGATTATGCCGGTTACAAGGTAACGCGCGAGTACTATATTAACGACGCCGGTAACCAGGTCGCCAATCTGTGCAAATCGATCGAGACCCGTTACCTGCAGGAGCTGGGCCAGCCGGCTGAGATGCCGGAGGACGGTTATCACGGGGAAGATATCAAAGGCTTCGCCAAAGAGCTTGTCGCTGAGAAGGGCGACTCCCTGCTCGCAATGACCCCGGGTGACCGCGCTGCGTTCTTCCGCACCTACGGTCTGGCCAAGGAACTGGACAAAATCAAACGCGATCTCAGCCGTTTCCGGGTCAACTTCGATATCTGGTTCAGCGAAACCTCCCTGTACGAGAACGGCGAAGTGCTGCGTTCGCTTGACGAGCTCCGGGAACGCGGTGAAGTATATGAAGAAGAAGGCGCCACCTGGCTGCAGACCACCAAATACGGCGACGACAAAGACCGCGTGCTGATCAAGAATGATGGTACATACACGTACCTCACACCGGATATTGCCTACCATAGCGACAAATACGGCCGCGGCTACGACAAAATGATCAACATCTGGGGAGCTGACCACCACGGCTACATCCCGCGGATGAAGGCCGCCATGTCGGCGCTGGGCAATGATCCCGAGAAGCTGGTCGTGCTGATTGCGCAAATGGTCAGCCTGTTCCAGAACGGCGAGAAGGTCAAAATGTCCAAGCGTACTGGCAAGGCCGTTACGATGGAAGACCTGATGGAAGAGGTTGGCCTGGACGCCATCCGTTACTTCTTCACGATGCGCAGTATGGATTCTCATCTGGACTTTGACATGGATCTGGCGATTTCGACATCTAATGAGAACCCCGTATTTTATGTCCAGTACGCTCATGCGCGCATTTGCAGCATTTTCCGCCAGGCGGAAGAGCAGGGCATTAAGCTGCCGGATTATGCCGACATTGATTACAGCAAGCTTACAGCCGTCCATGAATACGATCTGCTCCGCAAAATCGGTGAGCTGCCGGCGGAAATTACGATTGCTGCCGAAGGCTATGCACCGCACCGCCTGGTCCGTTACGTGTATGACCTTGCCTCGCTGTTCCACAGCTACTACAAGGCAGAGCGCGTAATCACCGAGGACGCTGCTCAGACCGTAGCCCGTCTTGCCCTGCTGGGCGCGGCGCGGACGACGATTGCCAACGTCCTGCGTCTGGTTGGCGTTACCGCACCGGACCGGATGTAACCATAGCATGATGCAAAGCGCCGCCCCCTGTTACCGGGGGCGGCGCTTTTTAGCATGGGCTTGCTGGCTGAGGCGGCAGCACCGCCGCATGCTAAGCCTTCGCCGCTGCTGCGGCTTTGGCGGTGCTGCTGCTGCCGCTGCTGCGCCGTGCCCGGGCGCCCGCGCGCAGCAGGCGCAGCGCATCGGCCGCGCCGCCGCCCAGGGAGGCGCGGCGCTGGCCCTTGCGCAGCCGCACCGGCGAGGCTGTGCGGCGCAGGAGCAGCTTCAGCTCGCGGGGCGACAGCCCCGGCCGCAGCGCGAGCAGAAGGGCCGCGGCACCGGTGACATGCGATGTCGCCATAGAGGTGCCGCTCATTTCTTTATACCCCTCCCGCAGCCAGCAGGAGGGGATGCTCTCACCCGGACCGTATACGTCGATATACGGTCCGCGGTTGCTGAAGGCGGCGACGCGCTGCCTTCTGTCAAGGGCCCCTACGGCAATAGTCTCCGGATAGCGCGCGGGGTAATCCCCGCCGCGCTTGCCGTCGTTGCCGCTGGAGGCGATGATGGCAATCCCGGCCCGGTAGGCCTTGATCACCACATCATGCAGGGCTTTGCTTCTGTTTTTCATCCCGAAGCTCATATTAATGATATCGATTTTGTTCTGCACGCACCAATCGATGCCCAGGACAATATCAGACACATAGGCGGAGCCGCTGTGGTCAAAAGCCTTGACCGGATAGATCAGCGCCCTGGGGGCTACGCCCATCATGCCGCGCGTCCCTCCGGCTGCAGCCAGGGTACCGGCAATATGTGTGCCGTGGCCATTGTCATCGAGCGGCATCATACCGCGGTTCAGCAGATTGACCCCGGAAGCGAGAGAATGCTTCAGATCGGGATGGCGGAAGTCCACGCCCGTATCGATGACGCCGATCTTCACATGGACTCCCGTAGATTTGGACCAGGCCTGCGGGGCATGAATCGACTTGACCCCCCAGGGCATCATGGCAGAACCGCTTTTATCCGGTGCCACGGAGTGAACCTGAATCCGGTGATCTTCTTCTATACATAGGGAATCAGCATAACGGTCCATCAGCTTTCCTGCTCCGGCGGCGGGCACGAAGAAGGCCCGGATCAGCGTAGATACCTGAACCTGCCGCAGCCCCGGCGTTTTGGTCTTAAGTGATTTCCACTGTGATAGCGCTCCGGCATACATGCGGGGATCGTTGAAGGTCACAATACGCCGCTGGGCATTTGTGGGGGCAGCCTTAATCTCTTCAAGCAGCATCTGCCAAAAACCGTAATAATCCATAAGTTACGCCGTCCCCTCCTCGGTGCCGTGCTGCCATATAGTATGAAAAGAGGCAGACGTCCGAATGGGAACTTGCCCTTTTTTAGCGAAATGGGCTGCCCATCGTGTCAAAAGGCGGAGGATTACATAAAATGAACAGAAGGGAACCGCAAGGCCCCTTTGCAACATCCCGTAAGGAGCCGATCCTTGGCGTGGATACAGTCATGTGCGGAGGGTTTCCCTCCGCCTTTTTGAATTTAGGGGAATCATTTGGGTTACATAGAGGTTACGGATAATCAGCCCTCCTGCGTTTTCCCGCAGAAGCGGGTGTATTAGACTTGCAATTTGCACGCAAATAGGTTTTACTTAGGTTTGTTAATGGATATCATGAATTAAGCATGATTTGTAATGTGAACAATGCGTGAGAGGAAGTGTCCTTTAGTGAGTACGCCACTCAATTTAAAGCTGGACCCTGAGAAAGTTAAAGAAATACCGATGGTCGACCTGGCTTTCCTGGTGCTTAAGGCAGCCAATACACCTTACTACTACCGTGATCTGATGGTCGAGGTAGCCAAGCTGCGCGGGATGACCGATCAAGAGAGCCAAGATACTATTGCACAGTTATATACCGAGATTAACATTGACGGGCGTTTTGCCTGTGTCGGAACCAACCTTTGGGGCCTGAAACGCTGGTACCCGCTGGAACGCTCCGATGATCCTGTCGGCAACACCAAACGCGTACGTATCATCAACGATGAGGACGACGATTTGGAAGATGACGACTTTGCCGAAGAAGAAGAGAATTATGCTGCGGAGGAAGAGGATTTCGATGCGATTGATGAAGATCGCGACGACCTCTATTCTGACGACGACAGCGAAGAGGAAGTTGACGAAGATGTTGTCATTGATGAAGATGACATTGACGAAGACGAAGCGGATGAGGAAGATTCCGAAGACGGCGAAGAAGACGAAGCCGATGATGAGGAAGAGGACGAGAAATTTTAGAATAGTCTTTCCGGCGGTGTAATTCGTCCCTTGACAGGGGCAGGACCGTCAGAGTAAACTATTGCATGGGCTTATAATGAAAGTTAATATGTTTTCTAAAATAAAAAGTGCCCCGGGTCTACGGGTGTCACTTTTTTGTTTTTTTAAAAGATAAGAATTAATATGCTTCGCGCAATCAATGTTCCTTATCTTTCTCGCTGAAACGGTGCCGTCCTTTAAAAGGACGGCAAAGCCGTTTCTACTTGGATGCCAAAAAACTGCGGTTTTCCGTAATTCTGGGGACTCTGGTCTTAAGTTTTGGCGGTTCTGAAGCAACTTTTGGGTTCCCCGGTTTGATGATGGAAAAAAGGGTTACGATAAACAACAAGCGTCCCCTGAATTTCTGGACTTTATTTAGGAGGGTTTTACAGTGACAAAGTATATTTTTGTAACGGGTGGCGTTGTGTCGTCCCTTGGCAAAGGCATCACCGCCGCTTCGCTGGGCAGGCTGCTCAAGAACAGAGGTCTGAAAGTAACGATCCAGAAATTCGATCCTTACATCAACGTAGACCCTGGAACTATGAGTCCTTATCAGCACGGGGAAGTGTTTGTAACCGATGATGGTGCGGAGACTGACCTGGACCTTGGGCATTATGAACGGTTTATTGATATCAATTTGTCGAAGAACAGCAACGTAACCACAGGTAAAATTTATTCCTCCGTTATCAGCAAAGAGCGCCGCGGGGAATATTTGGGCGGCACCGTTCAGGTTATCCCGCATATTACGAATGAAATCAAGGAACGGGTATTCCGCGCAGGCCGTGAGACCGGTTCGGATGTGGTCATTACGGAGATTGGCGGTACTGTAGGGGACATCGAGAGCTTGCCGTTCATGGAAGCGATCCGTCAGATCAAGAGTGACATCGGCCGTGAGAATGTCATGTACATTCATGTTACGCTGATTCCTTACATCAAGGCTGCAGGCGAAGTGAAGACGAAGCCAACACAGCACAGTGTAAAAGAGCTGCGCAGCATCGGAATTCAGCCGAATGTGATCGTGTGCCGTACGGAGTATCCTTTGACCGATGATATGAAGGCCAAGCTTGCTTTGTTCTGCGATATTGATAAGAATGCCGTTGTGGAATGCCGCGACGCTTCAACCCTGTATGAAGTTCCGCTTAACCTGCGCGACGAAGGCTTGGACGAGATTGTAGTCAACCACCTGAAGCTGACTACCCCTGCGCCGGATATGCGTGAATGGGAGAGCATGCTGGAACGGATTCAGAAGCTGGAACGTACCGTTGAGATCGCTATTGTCGGTAAATATGTAGCGCTTCATGATGCTTATTTAAGTGTTGTAGAGTCACTGTCGCATGCCGGATTTGCCTCCAATGCCGAAGTGAAACTCCGGTGGGTGGATGCAGAGCTGGTTACGGATGAGAATGTGGACGAGCTGCTGGGCGGCATCGGCGGCATTCTGGTTCCGGGCGGCTTCGGCGACCGCGGGATCGAAGGCAAGATTTCGGCTATCCGCTATGCGCGTGAGCAGTCCATTCCGTTCTTCGGGATCTGCCTGGGTATGCAGGTGTCTGTGATTGAGTACGGCCGTTCCGTGCTCGGAATGACCGGTGCGAACAGCTCCGAGATCGATCCAGCTACCGCGTATCCGCTGATTGACCTCTTGCCTGAACAGAAGGATATTGAGGATATGGGCGGCACCATGCGCCTCGGACTGTATCCTTGCAAGCTTTCCCCTGGTTCACTGGCGATGTCGTGCTATGATGATGAACTGGTCTATGAACGCCACCGTCACCGGTATGAGTTCAATAACGCTTACCGCGATGAGATGGAGAAGGCAGGTCTGGTCTTCTCCGGAACCTCCCCTGACGGCCGTCTGGTTGAGATTGTTGAGCTGCCGGGTCACCCTTGGTTCCTGTCCGTGCAATTCCATCCGGAATTCACTTCACGTCCGAACCGTCCGCAGCCGCTGTTCCGTGAATTTGTCAAAGCATCGCTTACCCATTCCGAACAGCTGTAATAAATATCTTCAGGGCCTGCCGGTCCTGCGGGAGCCTCCTTACGGGGGCTTTCTTTTTTGGAGATGAAGGAAATATACATTTTACACTAAACTTTATTCTTCTATTTTCTCTTGTTATAGGTCTCATTTATGATATCTCCCAAATTACAAGGGGACTGTACTACCGCTTTTTAACTGGAAATACACCTTTATATGGCATAGATTTACGCATTTTAACCAATTAGCAGGATTTTGGCTACAAAGCACGAATAATAGGTTTCGTATAGACTAAGTTGAAGCGGGGCCGTTAGCTGTGAGAGGGCGCGGTATAGACAATCTGCCTTAAATTCTGGGAGGGTATCGTATGGAAAAAAAGAAAGTATTAATTGTCGATGATCAGAATGGAATCCGGATTCTCCTCATGGAAGTATTTAATAGTGAAGGTTATGCCACCTTTCAGGCAGCTAACGGAAAATTGGCACTCGAGATCGTCAAGAACGAATCGCCGGATATGGTTCTGCTCGATATGAAAATCCCGGGGATGGACGGACTGGAGATCCTCAAGCATTTGAAGGAGCTGAACCCGGCGATCAAAGTGATTATGATGACGGCTTACGGAGAACTGGACATGATCAAAGAAGCGACCAAGCTGGGAGCCCTGATGCATTTCACCAAGCCGTTTGATATCGATGAGATGCGGGTTGCCGTTAATATGCATCTGCACAATAAGTCGGTTGATCAATGCAGCTAGCTTAGAAATGAACAGTTTGGGTAAGTCCTGTTATGGATACGCTAAAGAGGGAAAGTCCCGCAGGAATATGGGCTGGCTGAATATCGTCCCACCGGGACATTTTTTTGTGTATCCTATTTAGTATTTGACACAGGATGTGCTATAATAGGCCTGTATGTGATGTCGGCTTATATAAGCAACTCAAACATTTTAGGAGGATTGAAACCATGCCATTAGTATCTATGACAGACATGTTAACCAAAGCACTTGAAGGAAAATATGCAGTTGGCCAGTTCAACATCAATAACCTGGAGTGGACTCAAGCGATTCTTGGTGCAGCAGAAGAAGAGAAATCACCAGTAATCCTTGGCGTATCCGAAGGTGCAGCTCGTCACATGGGCGGCTTCTACACTGTAGTTAAGATGGTTGAAGGTCTTATTCATGACATGAAAATTACCGTTCCTGTAGCAATCCACTTGGACCACGGTTCAAGCTTTGACAAATGTAAGGATGCAATCGATGCCGGATTTACTTCCGTAATGATCGACGGCTCCCACCACCCAATCGACGAGAACATTGAAATGACCAAGAAGGTCGTTGAATATGCTCATGCTAAAGGTGTTTCTGTAGAAGCTGAAGTTGGTACTGTAGGCGGACAGGAAGATGACGTTATCGGCGGCATCCAATACGCTGACCTTAACGAATGCGTACGCATCGTTAAAGAAACCGGCATCGACACTTTGGCTCCGGCACTGGGTTCCGTACATGGTCCTTACCTGGGCGAACCGAACCTTGGATTCAAGGAAATGGAAGAAATTCGTGATGCAGTCAACCTTCCGCTCGTACTTCACGGCGGTACTGGTATTCCTGTACATGACATTCAGAAGTCCATCTCCCTGGGTACTTCCAAGATCAACGTAAACACAGAGAACCAAATCGCGTTTGCCAAAGTAGTCCGCGAAGTTCTGGCTGCTAAACCGGATGCTTACGATCCGCGTACATTCATCGCACCAGGCCGCGAAGCCATCAAACAAACCGTTATTGGCAAAATCCGTGAATTCGGATCCAGCAACAAAGCGTAATTTTAACTCTGCCGCGTAACGGGACAGGTTATTTCCTGCTGTCCCGCCTGCATATCTTTATCAGAAGAGTGCACCGCATAGCCGGTGTCCTTCCGGTAAAGTCATTTCAGATTTCCTCAGAAACGGGTGCCGTCCTTAAGTTAGGGCGGCGCAGCCGTTTCTTCTTCTAATGACCATGTCACCACAAGCCACAGCTGGTATTGCCAGAACAAGCCGCAATACACGTAGGGGGAACCAGATAAATTTATGGAAAAATTAATGATTGGCGGCGGACGTCCGCTAGAGGGCGTTGTAACCATCAGCGGAGCAAAGAACAGCGCAATTGCGCTTATTCCAGCGGCGATTTTGGCGGAATCTGAAGTTGTGCTGGATAACCTGCCTGCTCTTAGTGATGTGGCCGTTTACTCCGAAATTCTGGAGGAGCTTGGCGCGAGTGTATCGTGGACCGGCAGCCAGATGAGAATTAATCCCTCCCGTATCGTATCCATTCCCATGCCTAACGGACCGGTCAAGAAACTCCGGGCTTCTTATTATATGATGGGTGCGCTTCTCGGCAGATTCAAAGAGGCGACGATTGGTCTTCCCGGCGGCTGTAATTTTGAGCCGCGTCCGATTGACCAGCATATCAAAGGCTTTGAAGCGCTTGGTGCGACTGTAACCAACGATCATGGCTCTATTCACTTGTATGCCAAAGAACTGCGTGGTGCCAAGATTTATCTGGATGTATCCAGCGTTGGAGCCACAATAAATATTATGCTGGCGGCCTCACGTGCCAAAGGCTCTACAATTATTGAAAATGCGGCTAAAGAGCCTGAGATTATAGATGTAGCTACCCTATTAAACTCTATGGGCGCTGTTATTAAAGGCGCCGGTACAGAAACGATCCGGATTGAAGGCGTAACTGAAATGCATGGTTGCCGCCATTCCATCATTCCTGACCGAATTCAAGCGGGAACATATATGATTGCCGCTGCGGCAACGCGTGGCAATGTGCTGATAGATAACGTGATTCCCAAGCATCTGGAGGCGCTGACTGCCAAGCTGCTGGAAATGGGAGTAGATATAGAAGAGCTGGATGAGAGTATCCGGGTCATCGGCAGAGCCAAGTACCAGCATGCTGATGTCAAAGCATTGATATACCCCGGCTTCGCCACCGATTTGCAATCTCCGATGACAAGTATGCTAACTCAAGCGGAAGGCGTTAGCGTCTTGAGCGATTTCGTATACAGCAACCGGTTCAAGCATGTCCCTGAATTAGTCCGTATGGGCGCCAAGATTCGCGTCGAAGGGCGTTCTGCAATTATTGAGGGCGGCAAGCTCAATGCCGCGAAGGTGAAGGCTGCCGATTTACGGGCAGGTGCGGCTCTGGTCATTGCCGGACTCACCGTTGAGGAAGGGATTACCGAAGTGACAGGCGTGGAGTATATAGACCGCGGTTATGATAACCTCGTAAGCAACCTGCGCAATTTAGGTGCCGAAGTCTGGCGCGAGAACGAATAAGTATGTACCCGGAACGATTGGAAGGAGCATAATTTGCCTTTAAACTGCATATCTCCTTCCAATTCGGGTAATCCTATCCTAATAAGCATTTTCATAGACTCATATTTTGCCCGGCAGAGAACGCCGGAAGAACTCATTATAAAAATTGAATAGGTGGTTATCACACATGGATCTTCAAATTTCCGATCTGGAAGAAATGAAGCTGACCGATCTGTATAAGCTGGCTAAGAAATACCAGATCCCTTATTACGGAACGCTCAAGAAGCGGGAGCTGATCTTCGCGATTCTCCGGGCGCAGGCTGAGCAGAGCGGTCTTATGTTTATGGAAGGCGTGCTTGAGATCCTGCCGGAAGGCTACGGTTTCCTTAGACCGATTAACTACTTGCCGAGTGCGGAGGATATTTATATCTCGGCTTCGCAGATCCGCAAGTTTGATCTTAGAAGCGGCGACCTTGTATCCGGGAAATGCCGTACACCCAAAGAGAATGAACGTTATTTCGGATTGCTTCAAGTTAATGCCGTCAATGGTGAGAATCCGGCCAGTGCAGCTGAACGATTACATTTCCCGGCCCTTACACCTCTTTATCCGCAAGACAAGCTGCCGCTTGAAACTTCCTCTGCCCATTTATCTACCCGTATAATGGATTTGCTTGCTCCCGTAGGTTTAGGACAGCGCGGTTTGATTGTAGCACCTCCCAAAGCAGGAAAGACGCTCCTCCTAAAAGAAATTGCCAACAGTATCTCCACTAACAATCCTGAGATCGCATTGTTTGTACTGCTGATTGATGAACGTCCCGAGGAAGTAACGGATATGCAGCGTTCTGTTAAGGGCGAGGTAGTAGCTTCAACATTCGACGAGCTTCCGGAGAATCATATCAAAGTGGCTGAGCTTGTGCTTCAACGGGCACTGCGTCTGGTCGAGCACAAGAAAGATGTCGTTATTCTGCTGGACAGCATTACCCGGCTGGCCCGTGCTTACAATCTCGTGGTTCCGCCATCCGGCCGGACACTGAGCGGAGGGATTGATCCTGCGGCCTTCCATCGTCCTAAGCGTTTCTTCGGTTCCGCGCGGAACGTAGAAGAAGGCGGAAGCCTGACCATACTTGCAACAGCGCTGATTGATACCGGATCACGCATGGACGATATTATTTACGAAGAATTCAAAGGCACAGGGAACATGGAGCTTCACCTGGACCGCAAGCTGGCAGAACGCCGTATCTTCCCGGCCATTGATATCCGCCGTTCGGGTACGCGCCGCGAGGAAGTATTGCTTAGCAAGGAAGAACTGGATACCATCTGGTCAATCCGTAAAAATATGAATGAATCCTACGACTTTGTAGAAGGATTCCTGAAGAAACTGCGTGACACCAAGACGAATGCTGAGTTCCTGGCCTCTTTTGATGTGGCCGGCAACAAGGATTCCTCGTCAGCAAACAGTACCGCCAGCAAAGGCGGAACATCGAACAGCGGTTCATCGGCCCGCCGTACCACGCGGCCCAAGACACCTTCTGTGCCTACAACCTGAGAATTGATAACAAGAGGAGACTAACATGTATTTGGTATATGCCGACGGGCAAGGAAACGTATATGATCATCCCGAGCTGTACGGGCTGGCCCGCAGCGGGGATATGATTGTTGAGATACTGGAGGAAGAATTGATCCCGCTGCCTGAAGGCGCTACTCTGGTAGGGCTGCCTAATACGCGGGCAATCGGGATGGATCCCGGGACAGGTGAAATGCTGCCGTTGCCTTTAGGCTCACAGGCTGTTGGAGCGCTGTTGCCGCAGGGCTTTACCCGTCTGTGCCTTCCCGGCTATGTCAAGACAGATAAGACGTATAAGCTTCCGCTCTTCGGTTATTCCGCTGTAGTATGGAAGGATGGCGGATTCTACGTAGCGGCGGATCCTACAGATGATACGGAGCAGTGGAATCCTTTGAATTGTGACCGCGGGGATGTAGAGATTGGCGTCAGTGATTTGACCGCCAAGTACCCGGAGAACCGTCTCTATAATCATCTGTCCAACTGCGCACTGGAATACGAATGCCTGACCTCGTCCAACACCTTCTTGGGCCGCTGGGAAGGTGCTGTTCCGGTCTCCTACTCGTGCAATGCCGGCTGCTTCGGCTGTATCTCGGAACAGCCTGATGACAGCGGGTTTGTGTCGCCGCAGACGCGGATGAACTTCCGTCCCACAGTGAGCGAAGTTTCACAAGTCATGCTGGAGCACCTGAAGACGCCAGAGTCGATTGTAAGCTTTGGACAGGGCTGTGAAGGCGAACCTTCTACCCAGGCGAAGATAATCATTGAGTCCATTCGTGAAGTACGCTCTATTACAGATATGGGTTATATCAATATCAATACGAACGCAGGATTAAGCGATCATATCCGCGGCATTGTGGATGCTGGTCTTGACCTTATGCGGGTCAGCACAATCAGTGCGCTGGATGATCACTATAATGCATACTACAAGCCGCGCGGCTATACGCTGGCTAATGTAGAGAAGTCCCTGAAATATGCAGCTTCACAGGGTGTATATACTTCCATTAACTATCTGATTTTTCCGGGTGTCACGGACCGCGAGGAAGAGATTGAGGCGATGGTTGAGTTCGTTAGACGTACAGACATTAAGCTAATTCAGATGCGGAATCTTAATATTGACCCGGAGAGCTATCTGGAGCTGATTCCTCCTGCACAAGGCGAAATCCTTGGAATGAAGACGATGCTGGAGATCTTCCGCGAGGAGCTGCCGGATGTTGTAATTGGCTCCTTCACCCATGTTCCGCCTGCTGAACTGGCCCGTGCCAAGCAGCGCAGAGTGCACCAGTAACCGCTGAGTTGAGTCTTGCCCAAACCTATTGCAGGCCCCTGGGCTTCCATGCTAAAATGTAGCTTGCGTAATCATATAACTCTAAGTCCGCATGAGGCTTAGGGCGTGAGAGGTGAATATTCAAATGCAAACAGCAATTCAACCCAAGTACAATGTAACTAAGGTAACCTGCGCCTGCGGCAACTCCTTTGAAGCTGGCTCTGCCAAGGAGGAGCTGCGTGTCGAAATTTGCTCCAGCTGCCACCCGTTCTTCACCGGCAAGCAGAAGTTCCTGGATGCCGGCGGCCGAGTTGATAAGTTCAAGAAGAAATACGGCATCTAATTGTTCTGCCGTTTTATTGTTAGTTGATTTTTGTCCGGCCGTAAGCTATACTTATCTTCGCCGTGCTAGACGGGGAGGTAGCGGTGCCCTGTAACTCGCAATCCGCTGTAGCGAGGTTGAATTCCTGTTAGAGGTGCTGTCGATGTGAGGCCTTGGTTCCTATGGGCTGTGTTGACGGTTGGGTCCTCCGCAATGAGTGCTTGTGAACCTGGTCAGGTCCGGAAGGAAGCAGCCATAAGTGAGTTTACTCTTGTGCCGGAGGGTGGCCTAGCCCGAGCAGTTTTGTAGGGTTGCCGCTTGGATCGCAGTCATCAATAACGGGTGCACGGTTTAAATACTATTATGATAGCGTCTTTGCCACAAGCGAAGATGCTTTTTGTTTTTTGAAAGATAAGAAACTATATGCTCATCATACTTTATCCTAATACTTCCCGCTGATACGGATACCTGAAAGCGATACGTAGTATCGCTGCATCGGAAGCACAGGCCTCGTTAGAGGAAGGCGAAAGCGCTTCTGCTTGGTCAAAGACTGGGGAATATAGTATAATAAATTAGCGACAAATGCCGGAAAGCGGCAGCCTGAGAGAGGGTAATGCATAGTGGAACATATCGCGCTGTACCGTGCTTGGCGGCCGCAGTCGTTTCAGGATATGGTAGGGCAGCAGCATATTATCCAGACGCTGCAGAATGCGATCCGTGAACAGCGGGTTTCGCATGCGTATCTGTTCAGCGGCCCGCGGGGGACCGGTAAGACGAGTGCGGCCAAGGTGCTGGCCAAAGCGGTCAATTGCGAGCGGGGCCCGGGTCCGGAGCCGTGCAATGAATGTCCGTCTTGTCTGCGGATCACAGCGGGCAACGTAATGGATGTCCAGGAGATTGACGCGGCCTCCAACCGGGGTGTTGAAGAGATTCGCGATCTGCGGGATAAGGTGAAATATGCACCTACCGAAGTACGCCGTAAAGTGTATATTATTGATGAAGTGCATATGCTGACAACAGAAGCATTTAATGCCCTGCTTAAGACGCTGGAAGAACCGCCGCCGCATGTCATGTTTATTCTGGCTACGACAGAGCCGCATAAACTGCCGGCTACGATCATTTCACGCTGCCAGCGGTTTGACTTCCGCCGGGTTTCCCTGGAGGAGCAGACCGGCCGGCTGAGAGAGATATGCCAGAAGGAAGGCATTACGGCAGATGCGGACGCACTGCAGTATATTGCCCGTCTGTCCGACGGAGGGATGCGGGATGCGCTGAGCATACTTGATCAGATCTCGTCTTTCACAGACGGGAATGTGACGTATCAGCAGGTGCTGGGCATGACCGGAGGAATTCCATCCGAACAGTTCGCCCGCCTGGCTACAGCCATTTTGGAGAGTGATATGGGGCTGCTGCTGGAACTTGTCGAGCAGTTGATGCACGAGGGCAAGAGTGCCGACAAATGTCTGGAGAATCTTTTGTATTATTTCCGTGATTTACTTATGATCAAGATGGTGCCGGGGGCAGACCAGTTAACCGACCGTGTACTGAATCCGGCGGAATTCCGTGATATGGCAGCAGAATTTACCCGTGACCGGCTGTTCCTGATTGTGGAGACGCTGAGCCGCTATCTGGGTGAGATGAAATATGCCACTCATCCGCAGACTTTATTTGAAGTAGCGCTGATGAAGCTGTGCAGTACCCAGCAGGAGGCGGCTCCTTCAGCGGGCGCTCCGTCCTTGGGTGCTGTAGCACCGGAAGCGGGAAGAAGTTCTTCCCCAGTAGATTCGGGGGAACTGGATGCACTCAAACGGCAGATTGCCGCGCTGGAGAAGAAGCTTGAGCAGGCGATCCAATCCGGAGGTGTGGCCGGCGGGCGTGAGCAGGCTGCGCCGCAGAGAGCGGCCGCCCCGCCAAGCGCTCCAAGAGTATCATCTGCAGGCAAGCTTCCGCCGCAGCTCGATAAGTTCATTGCGGGTAAAGACAGCGCTGACTTTGGCAATGTGTATAAGCAGTGGAGCCAGGTTCTGCAGGGCGTGAAGGAAGAGAAAGTAACTGTGCATGCGTGGTTTGTAGATGGAGAGCCGGTGGCAGTCATGGAAGATGCAGTGCTGGTCGCCTTCAAGAATACAATTCACCGGGATACGACTGAGAAGCCGGCCAACCGTCAGGTCATCGAGAATGTGATGTCTGCTAAGCTGGGTAAGCCATACCGGCTGGTGACGATGATGCTGCGTGACTGGAATGAGGCTGCGACCAAGTCAGCTTCCAAGGCCAGTACAGAAGAACTGCATCTGGAGCATGAGCACGAGACTATAGAAGCGAAACCCGAACCATGGATTGACGAGGCGATCCAGCTCTTTGGAGAAGACCTTGTTGTCATAAAGGAATAGAGCCTCAAGCATACTAGCGCAGATAACGCGCATCCCAAAGGAGAGACGATGTATGAATAATATGAACCAAATGATGAAACAGGTAAAGAAAATGCAGGAGCAGATGCTCAAAGCCCAGGAAGAACTGGGCGGTAAGACCATTGAAGGCTCATCCGGCGGCGGCGTGGTTACCGTTCAGGTGAACGGCCACAAAAAATTGCTCTCCATTCAGATTAAACCGGAGGTTGTTGATCCGGAGGATATCGAAATGCTGCAGGATCTGGTGATCACTGCTGTTAATGATGCTCTTACCCAGGCTGAAGAGTTGGCTAACAACGATATGGGTAAATTCACCGGCGGAATGAAGATCCCTGGCTTATTCTAGGCTTACTCCACTCCCGACCAAAGGAGAACCATTACTTTGTATTATCCAGAACCGCTAGCCAAGCTGATAGAAGCTTTTACACGTTTACCAGGGATTGGCCCGAAGACAGCAGCCCGGCTGGCCTTTCATGTGCTTAACATGAAGGAGGATGAGGTGATTGATTTCGCCAAAGCCCTAGTCAGTGTTAAACGAAATCTTCATTATTGCTCGGTCTGCTGTAATATTACCGATACTGACCCGTGCCGGATCTGTCAGGACAAATCCCGCGATGCTTCGATAATCTGTGTGGTTCAGGACTCCAAGGATCTGGTAGCCATAGAGAGAACCAAAGAGTTTGACGGCTACTATCATGTGCTGCAGGGGGCCATCTCCCCTATGGAGGGCATCGGACCTGATGATATACGGCTGAAGGAGCTGCTGACCAGACTCAGTGATGAGCGGGTCAAGGAGCTGATTATGGCGACCAATCCCAACATTGAGGGCGAGGCCACGGCCATGTATATCTCCCGTCTAGTCCGTCCGTTCGAGATCAAGATCACGAGAATCGCCCATGGCTTGCCTGTAGGCGGCGATCTTGAGTATGCGGATGAGGTAACCCTGTCGAAGGCGCTGGAAGGCCGTCGAGAGCTGTTCTGAGTGTTCTGACATTGAATTGTACTTGAAGAGGCCCTTGGGGCCTCTTTTTTTATTAGATATAGACTCCAGGGGCGGCCAGCATTCAACAAAAGAGCAGACGAGCACTGACTCATGGTTCTAAGTTTGTCCCTATTCCGATATGTATGAGATTAACGGGTGTGCGGCACCGGCTGCGCCAGTAGTTATTCATAGGAGGGGATTGCAATGGGATGGTGGAACACGAAATGGCTGGGCAGAGATGCAGAAGGAGCGAATAATGCCCATACGGAAGAAGAGTGGGGTACGGTGTACCATGAGGTACGCAAAGCGCAGTCGGAGTGGGAACGGGCATATCTGATGTTTGATGAGGCAATGGGGCAGGATCAGATTGATTATGCCATCTATATACTCGAGGCGGCCGAGCGTAAATACCAGATCCATCTTAAGCATGCCAAGAGACTGGGGCTGAACCGGAGCCAGCTGCCGATGTAACCGGAATAATTATTGAAGGGGGGATCGCAATGCTAAGAACTGTTGCATTGGGTGTGCTGATTCTGTCAGGACTCTTGTTAATTCTAATTGTATTCAGAAAAAAACTGGGGTGGGCATGGATAAGTGTATTCGGAACTCATCTTATTCTGGCTGCAATCGGCATTTATATCGTTAACTTCTCCGGTATTCTAACGGATGTACACATCCCGCTGAATCCCACAACCATAGGCGCAGTAACGATTCTTGGGCTGCCCGGGGTACTATTGCTGCTGGGTTTAAAATTAACTTTGTTTTAATGGTTGACGAGGGTTGTGGATTTATGATACATTAAGTCTCGGCCCTTTGAGCAAGATGTTCTCGGATAACTTGCTGAAAGCTAAAGCGAAAAAAGAAATTAAAAAAAGCTTGACTGAAACAAAGGTGCTGTGATATATTATAAAGGTCGCTGCTGAAACAAATAACGGCGACAAAAGATGAGACATTGATCTTTGAAAACTGAACAACGAGTGAGTGGGAGATCACGAAAGTGACTTCCAAAATAGAGAATGAAAATTCTCGTCAGATGTTTCAAAATGAGCAATCGCTCTTTCTAAAACCAATTTGGAGAGTTTGATCCTGGCTCAGGACGAACGCTGGCGGCATGCCTAATACATGCAAGTCGAGCGGAGTAAGAATGGAAGCTTGCTTCTATTCTTACTTAGCGGCGGACGGGTGAGTAACACGTAGGCAACCTGCCCTCAAGACTGGGATAACTACCGGAAACGGTAGCTAATACCGGATAATTTCTTTCCTCTCCTGAAGAGAGAATGAAAGGCGGAGCAATCTGCCACTTGGGGATGGGCCTGCGGCGCATTAGCTAGTTGGTGGGGTAACGGCTCACCAAGGCGACGATGCGTAGCCGACCTGAGAGGGTGAACGGCCACACTGGGACTGAGACACGGCCCAGACTCCTACGGGAGGCAGCAGTAGGGAATCTTCCGCAATGGGCGAAAGCCTGACGGAGCAATGCCGCGTGAGTGATGAAGGTTTTCGGATCGTAAAGCTCTGTTGCCAGGGAAGAACGTCCGGTAGAGTAACTGCTACCGGAGTGACGGTACCTGAGAAGAAAGCCCCGGCTAACTACGTGCCAGCAGCCGCGGTAATACGTAGGGGGCAAGCGTTGTCCGGAATTATTGGGCGTAAAGCGCGCGCAGGCGGTCATTTAAGTCTGGTGTTTAAACCTTGGGCTCAACCTGGGGTCGCACTGGAAACTGGGTGACTTGAGTACAGAAGAGGAAAGTGGAATTCCACGTGTAGCGGTGAAATGCGTAGATATGTGGAGGAACACCAGTGGCGAAGGCGACTTTCTGGGCTGTAACTGACGCTGAGGCGCGAAAGCGTGGGGAGCAAACAGGATTAGATACCCTGGTAGTCCACGCCGTAAACGATGAGTGCTAGGTGTTAGGGGTTTCGATACCCTTGGTGCCGAAGTTAACACAGTAAGCACTCCGCCTGGGGAGTACGGTCGCAAGACTGAAACTCAAAGGAATTGACGGGGACCCGCACAAGCAGTGGAGTATGTGGTTTAATTCGAAGCAACGCGAAGAACCTTACCAGGTCTTGACATCCCGATGAAAGCATTAGAGATAGTGCCCCTCTTCGGAGCATCGGAGACAGGTGGTGCATGGTTGTCGTCAGCTCGTGTCGTGAGATGTTGGGTTAAGTCCCGCAACGAGCGCAACCCTTGACTTTAGTTGCCAGCAGGTTAAGCTGGGCACTCTAGAGTGACTGCCGGTGACAAACCGGAGGAAGGTGGGGATGACGTCAAATCATCATGCCCCTTATGACCTGGGCTACACACGTACTACAATGGCCGGTACAACGGGAAGCGAAACCGCGAGGTGGAGCCAATCCCAGCAAAGCCGGTCTCAGTTCGGATTGCAGGCTGCAACTCGCCTGCATGAAGTCGGAATTGCTAGTAATCGCGGATCAGCATGCCGCGGTGAATACGTTCCCGGGTCTTGTACACACCGCCCGTCACACCACGAGAGTTTACAACACCCGAAGTCGGTGGGGTAACCCGCAAGGGAGCCAGCCGCCGAAGGTGGGGTAGATGATTGGGGTGAAGTCGTAACAAGGTAGCCGTATCGGAAGGTGCGGCTGGATCACCTCCTTTCTATGGAGAATCGTTTCCTGCAACGGAAACATTCAAATCGGAAGCTAAGCTTCCACAACGAACCTTAGGGTTCGGACACTCACTCGTGTTCAGTTTTGAAAGAGCAAGTCTCTTTCGTATGCGTTTGGTGGCGATAGCGGAGGGGTTCCACACGTACCCATCCCGAACACGACCGTTAAGCCCTCCAGCGCCGATGGTACTTGGACCGAAGGGTCCTGGGAGAGTAGGACGCCGCCGAGCGAACAATCAATTTATTGGTTGATTCACAATGTTATCTGTTATATGGGCTTTTAGCTCAGTTGGTTAGAGCGCACCTCTGATAAGGGTGAGGTCGGTGGTTCGAGTCCACCAAGGCCCACCATATAACATTTTAGAATTGAATACCTTTATGGGGCCATAGCTCAGCTGGGAGAGCGCCTGCCTTGCAAGCAGGAGGTCAGCGGTTCGATCCCGCTTGGCTCCACCAATACTTCTTTACAAGATTATATGCAAGAACTTGATCCTTGAAAACTGGATACCGAAACGAATTTGCGTTTTAGAACATCTTTTAGCTGAAACTTGTGTAAGCAAGTTGAAATAGTTATTAGTGCAGAACGAAGGTTTTCGATTGTGCAGCGACCTTTGGCTTTGAATGTGTTGGTGAATGGAGCAATCCATGAGCAGCATTCAAAACAAGAGGAGCAAGCAAGCGAAACACCGGAGTGACGGTTAAGCTAATAAGAGCACACGGAGGATGCCTAGGCGCCAGGAGCCGACGAAGGACGTGGCGAACAACGAAACTGCCTCGGGGAGCTGTAAGCAAGCTTTGATCCGGGGGTGTCCGAATGGGGAAACCCAGCTGTGGTAATTCGCAGTTACTCATTTCTGAATACATAGGAAATGCAGAGGCAGACCAGGGGAACTGAAACATCTAAGTACCCTGAGGAAGAGAAAACAATAGTGATTCCGTCAGTAGCGGCGAGCGAACGCGGAACAGCCTAAACCAAGGGGCTTGCCCCTTGGGGTTGTGGGACGTCTCACATGGAGTTACAAAGGAATATGGTAGGCGAAGAGGTCTGGAAAGGCCCGCGATAGAGGTAAAAGCCCTGTAGCCTAAACTGTGTTCTCTCCGAGACGGATCCCGAGTAGTGCGGGGCACGTGAAACCCCGTATGAATCCAGCAGGACCATCTGCTAAGGCTAAATACTACCTGGCGACCGATAGTGAAACAGTACCGTGAGGGAAAGGTGAAAAGCACCCCGGAAGGGGAGTGAAATAGAACCTGAAACCGTGTGCTTACAAAAAGTCAGAGCCCTATTACTGGGTGATGGCGTGCCTTTTGTAGAATGAACCGGCGAGTTACGTTTAACATGCAAGGTTAAGGTGAGAAGCCGGAGCCGCAGCGAAAGCGAGTCTGAATAGGGCGAATGAGTATGTGGACGTAGACCCGAAACCGTGTGATCTACCCCTGTCCAGGGTGAAGGTGCGGTAACACGCACTGGAGGCCCGAACCCACGCATGTTGAAAAATGCGGGGATGAGGTGGGGGTAGCGGAGAAATTCCAATCGAACTCGGAGATAGCTGGTTCTCCCCGAAATAGCTTTAGGGCTAGCCTCGGTGAATGGAGTGGTGGAGGTAGAGCACTGATTGGGTGCGGGGCCCGCAAGGGTTACCAAGCTCAGTCAAACTCCGAATGCCATTAACTTCTTGCCGGGAGTCAGACAGTGAGTGCTAAGATCCATTGTCAAAAGGGAAACAGCCCAGACCATCAGCTAAGGTCCCCAAGTGTGTGTTAAGTGGGAAAGGATGTGGAGTTGCACAGACAACCAGGATGTTGGCTTAGAAGCAGCCACCATTGAAAGAGTGCGTAATAGCTCACTGGTCGAGTGACTCTGCGCCGAAAATGTAACGGGGCTAAACACACCACCGAAGCTATGGCTAGATGCTTTGCATCTGGGGTAGGGGAGCGTTGTATGTAGGTTGAAGGTGTACCGTAAGGAGCGCTGGACAGCATACAAGTGAGAATGCCGGTATGAGTAACGAAAAGATCAGTGAGAATCTGATCCGCCGAAAGCCCAAGGTTTCCTGAGGAAGGCTCGTCCGCTCAGGGTAAGTCGGGACCTAAGGCGAGGCCGAAAGGCGTA
This sequence comes from Paenibacillus sp. FSL E2-0178, assembly GCF_038593005.1. Classification (NCBI taxonomy): domain Bacteria; kingdom Bacillati; phylum Bacillota; class Bacilli; order Caryophanales; family Paenibacillaceae; genus Paenibacillus; species Paenibacillus sp. FSL E2-0178. Next base: position 4,597,087 of record NZ_CP151953.1, on the reverse strand, counting down.
GTCGAAGGACAACAGTTTGAAATTACTGTACCACCGTAATCCGCTATGAGCGATGGGGTGACGCAGGAGGGTAGTGACGCGGACTGATGGATGTGTCCGTCTAAGCAGTGAGGCTGATGTGTAGGCAAATCCGCACATCATTAAGGCTGGGCTGTGATGGGGAGCGAAAATTGTAGTAGCGAAGGTCATGATCTCACACTGCCAAGAAAAGCCTCTAGCCAGGAGAAGGTGCCCGTACCGCAAACCGACACAGGTAGGCGAGAAGAGAATTCTAAGGCGCGCGGAAGAACTCTCGTTAAGGAACTCGGCAAAATGACCTCGTAACTTCGGGAGAAGAGGTGCCTCGGTAGGGTGAATAGCCCGAGGGGGCCGCAGTGAAAAGGCCCAAGCGACTGTTTAGCAAAAACACAGGTCTGTGCGAAGCCGCAAGGCGAAGTATACGGGCTGACGCCTGCCCGGTGCTGGAAGGTTAAGGGGAGTGGTTAGGAGCAATCCGAAGCTGTGAACCGAAGCCCCAGTAAACGGCGGCCGTAACTATAACGGTCCTAAGGTAGCGAAATTCCTTGTCAGGTAAATTCTGACCCGCACGAATGGCGTAACGACTTGGGCGCTGTCTCAACGAGAGATCCGGTGAAATTTTAATACCTGTGAAGATGCAGGTTACCCGCGACAAGACGGAAAGACCCCATGGAGCTTTACTGCAGCTTGATATTGAATTTGGGTACGATCTGTACAGGATAGGTGGGAGCCGTTGAGGCAGGAGCGCAAGCTTCTGCGGAGGCGCCGTTGGGATACCACCCTGATCGTATCTAGGTTCTAACCTAGTGCCCTTACCGGGTACGGGGACCGTGTCAGGCGGGCAGTTTGACTGGGGCGGTCGCCTCCTAAAGAGTAACGGAGGCGTTCAAAGGTTCCCTCAGAATGGTTGGAAATCATTCGAAGAGTGCAAAGGCATAAGGGAGCTTGACTGCGAGACCAACAAGTCGAGCAGGGACGAAAGTCGGACTTAGTGATCCGGTGGTACCGCATGGAAGGGCCATCGCTCAACGGATAAAAGCTACCCTGGGGATAACAGGCTTATCTCCCCCAAGAGTCCACATCGACGGGGAGGTTTGGCACCTCGATGTCGGCTCATCGCATCCTGGGGCTGAAGTAGGTCCCAAGGGTTGGGCTGTTCGCCCATTAAAGCGGTACGCGAGCTGGGTTCAGAACGTCGTGAGACAGTTCGGTCCCTATCTGTCGTGGGCGCAGGAAATTTGAGAGGAGCTGTCCTTAGTACGAGAGGACCGGGATGGACGTACCGCTGGTGCATCAGTTGTTCCGCCAGGAGCATGGCTGAGTAGCTACGTACGGACGGGATAAGCGCTGAAAGCATCTAAGCGTGAAGCCCCCCTCAAGATGAGATTTCCCAATTAGTAAGACCCCTTGAAGACGACGAGGTAGATAGGTTGGAGGTGGAAGTGCAGCAATGCATGGAGCTGACCAATACTAATCGGTCGAGGGCTTATCCAACTTTCGAACAACGCAGATTCGTTTCGGATTCAGTTTTCAGGAATTAATTTCCTGTGCGGATTTACATGGCTACCATTTATTTGGAGAGATACCCAAGTGGCTATAAGGGGACCCTCTGCTAAGGGGTTAGACTGCGTAAGCGGTGCGAGGGTTCGAATCCCTCTCTCTCCGCCATTATAAATCCAATACTTGTAGTGTGGCGGCGTAGCTCAGCTGGCTAGAGCGTACGGTTCATACCCGTGAGGTCGGGGGTTCGATCCCCTCTGCCGCTACCATACATACCCGGAGGCTTAGCTCAGCTGGGAGAGCATCTGCCTTACAAGCAGAGGGTCGGGGGTTCGAACCCCTCAGCCTCCACCATTTTCAAATCTTAGATCCACCTTACACCGTGCCGGTGTAGCTCAACTGGTAGAGCAACTGACTTGTAATCAGTAGGTTGGGGGTTCAAGTCCTCTCGCCGGCACCATTTTTTACATTAAATTGTGGAACCGTGGTGTAGTTGGCCTAACATGCCTGCCTGTCACGCAGGAGATCGCGGGTTCGAATCCCGTCGGTTCCGCCATTTTTTTTGTTTTAAGGCTTTTTTTATGGCTCGGTAGCTCAGTCGGTAGAGCAAAGGACTGAAAATCCTTGTGTCGGGGGTTCGATTCCCTCCCGCGCCACCATATATGGAGGCTTAGCGAAGTGGCCAAACGCATCAGACTGTAAATCTGCTCACGTACGTGTTCGGTGGTTCGAATCCATCAGCCTCCATCCCTTTTTATGAGCCATTAGCTCAGTTGGTAGAGCACCTGACTTTTAATCAGGGTGTCGAAGGTTCGAGTCCTTCATGGCTCATCCCAATCAAGAAGTCATCACTTTCATGTGATGGCTTTTTTTATGTTTTCTGGAGGTCTGAATATTAAAAAGTATATAAATTACCCGGATTCGTTTAAAATAACTCCCCTCGTTTAATTATAAGTCTATAATGCTGTAGAAATGAGGGAATGACAATTGATCTATGATGCGATTATAGTGGGCGGCGGTTTTGCGGGGCTTCAGGCGGCTATTCAATTGGGACGTTACTCGGTCCATCAGGTGCTTGTAATTGATGCAGGAGGCGGAAGATCAAGCATATGCCGGAATTATCATAATATATTGGGCTGGCCTGACGGTGTGCCTGGTGAGGAACTGCGGGCCAGGGGGAGGCTTCAGGCGGAAAGGGCAGGTGTAGCGTTTCAGAAGGATAGAATAGTTAAGGCCGAGAAGCCGGACGAATTATTCATACTTCACGGAACCGGGGGGCAGCAATATGTAGGCCGGACTCTGCTGCTTGCTACAGGAGTAATGGACCGGTTTCCTGAGCTGCCGGGCTTACGGCCTGCCCTTGGCATGACGATCTATGTTTGCCCGGACTGTGATGGCTTTGAAATTCAGAACCGGCAGACCGTATTGATGGGCTCTGGTGATGTGGGTGCTAATATGGCTTTTGTTTTAAGGGAACGCACAGGTGACTTGACCTACATTAATCATGAACATACACCCGTCTCGGCTGAAAATCGTAACCGGCTGCGGGATGAGGATATACAGTATATCGAAGAACCCGTTGCCCGCATTGAGGAAGAGAACGGAAGAATTAAGGCGGTAGCCTTGGAGAACGGGGAGGTTCTGCCGGCAGAGCGCGGGTTTATTGCTTTTGGCCAGAATCCGGTACATTCTGAGCTAGCTGCACAGCTGGGAGTGACGCTTCATAAGAACAAGCATGTGGAGGCGAATAAACGTTCTTTAATGACTAATATCGAGCATGTATGGGTGGCAGGAGATGTTGCAGTGCATGCGGAGCAGGCGACGGTCGCTATGGGTGAAGGAGCCATTGCCGGGATCTGGATGCATAAGACTTTGAAAAAGATGAATCCGGTAATTCTGCCTCCAGCCAAGAAGCATTATGCAGAAAAATAGACTTTTGATACACAACTGATCAAATGTCACTCAGGGTTCAGGAGAGCTATTCCGCAATTTGCAGCAAAATATGATAAAATAGGCGAAAAGAGCAAAAGTGGTGGAGAATGGTGACGATGGATAGTGAGGTTTTGCGTCAAAAATTGGAGCAACTCACCGGAAAGAGAACCGGAATCAAGCAGCTCGGGAGGCAGCATTCAGCTTCTCTTTTTGGCATGGGCACGGAGAAGGATCAAGAGCAGGCGGTCTTTCATGAGGGATATTTGTGGATTCCCCTATATGAGAATGACGGGCGTATAACCGCGGTGTGGGTGGAGACAGAAGGGCTGTCGCCTCTGGAACTGCAGCTGGTCAATTATGCGGGCCGTAATTTCGCGGTAGCCCTCAAGGCTACCGGGCTTAAGGAAGAAGGAGAGATGGAGGCCCGTCAGCTTAGCGGCTGGTTGAACTCGCAGCTCGAGCAAGAAAAGGATGATGCAGAGATTCCGGATGATATTACGCTGAAAGGCCGGCTGTTCGGGGATATGATTCCTTTTTTGCTGGTTAGTGAGAATGTCCATAATCCGCAGATGACATACCGTTCGTTAATGAAGCTGCTGCGCAGTTATTTCGAGAACGAAGTTCTGCTAATTCCGCTGTTGGATAAGGAATGGTTAATTTTAGCCCGTAAGGAACTGCTCACCGGCGGAGATGATAAGGAAGATGAGGAAGAAAGTGCTGAGGATCTGCTGTCTCAGACCTCTATGGGACTGCATGAACTGATCGCCAGTGAATGGGTTGGCGTCTTCCATCTGGCGGTTTCTCCGGCAATCATTCCGGTTAAAGGCCTGACAGGCTCCGTGGCGCTGCTGCGCGAGACGATTATTCTGGGCCGGATCTTCCAGGTAGGCGATTATATCCATCTGCCGTGGGAGCTTCATATGGAGCGTCTGGTGAACAGTATCCCCGATGACCGCCGCAGACAGCTGCTGGGTCAGATCGGTGATTATACGGCTGTGCTGGCGGATAAGGAAATGCTGCTGACGCTGGAGACTTTTTTTGAAATGGACTGCAATGTCAGCGAAACCGCGAAGAAGCTGTATATCCACCGGAATACGCTCCTGTACAGACTCGACAAGATCAAACAGGAAACGGGAGCGGATGTCCGCAGTTTCGGGGATGCGGCGATTGTGAAGTTAGCCATGTTATTGTATAAAGTGACGAAAAGAAAATAGGATTTTTGTGAACCTTACAAATAGCCAGGAGGCCTGGTCTGGGGTAAGATAAGTGTACAAGAAAGCGTTTGATTTTCTAATCCAATAATTGACTCGAGGGGGAAATACAATGGCAGGCGTACGTTTAGAGCATATTTTCAAAAAATACCCGGGTTCCGATAAAGCAACAGTAATCGATATCAATCTTGATATTAAAGATAAGGAATTTCTCGTACTGGTTGGTCCTTCCGGTTGCGGTAAATCCACAACACTGCGTATGATCGCAGGTCTTGAAGAAATCTCTGAAGGTAAAATGTACATTGGTGACCGTGTAGTGAATGACGTGGCTCCTAAAGACCGCGATATCGCGATGGTATTCCAATCCTACGCCCTGTACCCGCATATGAGCGTGTATCAGAACATGGCTTTCGGTCTGAAACTGCGTAAAGTGAAGAAAGAAGAAATCGACAAGAAAGTGCGCGAAGCAGCAAGAATTCTCGATATCGAGCATTTGCTGGAACGCAAACCTAAGGCACTGTCCGGTGGTCAACGCCAACGTGTCGCTCTGGGCCGCGCTATTGTCCGTGATCCGCAAGTCTTCCTGATGGATGAGCCTCTTTCCAACTTGGATGCTAAACTTCGTGGTCAAATGCGTGCTGAAATCACTAAGCTGGTTAAACGCCTTGAAACCACTTGTATCTATGTAACGCATGACCAGACAGAAGCTATGACAATGGGTGACCGTATCGTAGTTATGTACGATGGTATCATTCAACAAGCAGCTTCCCCTGAAGAATTGTACAATGAGCCTACAAACCTGTTCGTTGCAGGATTCATCGGATCCCCAACAATGAACTTTATCAATGGTACACTCTCCGATGTTGGCGGCGCTGTCCGCTTCCGCGCAGATAACCTTGATGTTGAAGTTCCAGGCGGCAAAGCTACAATCCTGCGCAACAAAGGTTATATCGGCAAAGATGTAATCATGGGCGTTCGTCCAGAAGATATTCATGAAGAGCCAGTGTTCCTGGAAGCTTCCCCTAACACAATCTTCACTTCGCTGGTTGATGTTACTGAAAACCTTGGTCATGAAATGCTCCTCTACTTGAGCGGCCTTGGCGCTAACACTGTAATTGCCCGTGTAGATGGACGTTCCACTACCCGTGAAGGCAGCAAGCCTAGATTGGCAATCGACATGAACAAAATTCACCTCTTCGATAAAGAGTCCGAACTGAACATTCTGCTGGGATAAGACAAAGCACAGCGGGATATAGGTTATAATAGAAGAAAGCCGCCCTCACAGGCGGCTTTTTCTTGTATTGGGCATGTAGAGCCGGAGATAAAACGTATTGGTCCAAGGACCCGGAAAGCAGGGGATTCCGTCAGGACTGGCTTAGCAATACCGTAGGTAATAAGATTGCATTCATAGGCGTTATCAATTAAGATAGCAGGAGAATTACCTGTAGCTGGAATGGGAAAAGTTGTGAACCCGGGTGCAGGAAACGGGCACAACCGCAGGTGACGAAAGGACGGACATACATGGCTAAGAAGGTAAAGGTATCAGAACTGGTACAGCATTTTCAATTAGAGGTTGTTTCCGGACAAGAGGGTCTGAAAAGACCGATTACAGTGGATGATTTGAATCGTCCGGGACTGGAAATGGCCGGTTATTTCGAATATTATCCGGAAGAACGTGTTCAGCTGCTGGGCAAAACAGAGCTGGCCTTTTTCTCAATGCTACCTGAGGAAGAACGCAAAAGCCGGATTCGCGGGATTTGCAACGATAATACCCCTTGTATTGTAATTACCCGTGCACTGGATGTTCCGCAGGAGCTTATTGAGATCAGTAATGAAAAGGGATTACCTGTGCTGCGCAGCTCAATGGCGACCACTATTTTCTCGAGCAGACTGACAAGCTTCCTGGAAGGCAGACTGGCACCTACGGCAACAATCCACGGTGTTCTCTGTGATGTATATGGTGTAGGTATGCTGATTACAGGCAGCAGCGGTATCGGTAAAAGTGAAACGGCGCTCGAACTGGTTAAACGCGGGCACCGCCTGATCGCCGATGATGCTGTAGAGATCCGTCAGACCTCGGATAACCAGCTGCATGGTACAGCTCCGGAGCTCATTCGTCATTTGCTCGAAATCCGCGGGGTAGGGATTATTAATGTAATGACTCTCTTCGGTGCCGGGGCCATTCGTAATCATAAGCGGATCACACTGGTCGTTAGACTCGAGGCCTGGCAGCAGGATAAACAATATGACCGGCTCGGACTGGACGAGGAGACTACACGGATCATTGACACCGATGTGCCGCTTGTAACGATCCCCGTACGTCCGGGACGTAACCTTGCGGTAATTATCGAGGTTGCAGCGATGAACTACCGGTTGAAACAAATGGGCTTTAACGCGGCTCTACAATTTACGAATAAACTTACAGCCACCATCTCTGAAGACATGGATGATCTGGACTAGGAGTGTGAGAGCATGTTTTTTTCATTAGCGATTAATCCGATTGTCTTCTCCATCGGTTCACTGCCTGTTCACTGGTATGGTTTGATACTGGGTCTTGGTGCATTAGCCGGATTATTCCTTGCTATTCAAGAAGGCAAACGCTACAACATTCCGCAGGAGTTCTTCATGGACATGCTGCTGCTCGGAGTTCCTTCGGCGATCATTGGCGCGCGGATTTATTTTGTAGCGTTCAAATGGGAAGATTATAAGGACAACTTGCTGGATATATTCAAAGTCTGGAATGGCGGTATTGCTATTTATGGCGCGCTGATCGGGGCGATCATCTGCGGAATTATTTATTTCCGTTACAAGGGATATCCGTTCTGGCGTATCGTGGACATTTGTGCACCTGGACTGCTCGCCGGTCAGATGATTGGCCGTTGGGGTAATTTCATCAATCAGGAAGCCTACGGCGGCGTTGTAGAGGAATCTTTCCTGCGTGACAAGCTGCATCTGCCGGACTTTATTGTGAATCAAATGTACATAGGGGATGCGTTTCACCATCCGACCTTCCTGTATGAATCGCTCTGGAGCCTGCTGGGCATTCTGCTCCTCATGGTGCTGCGCCGCCAGAAATTTGTCCGTGCCGGCGAAATCTTCATGTCTTATTTCATCTGGTATTCGATCGGCCGCTTCTTTATTGAAGCTTTACGTACGGACAGCCTAGGATTTAACGGAAGCAGCGGTTTGGCATCGTTCATTAACGGTCTATGGAGTCCGATGAAATGGCTGGGATTTGAGCAGGGGTATTTCGATCCGGCATACGGGAATGTCCGTATCTCACAGCTGCTGGCACTACTGATTATTCTCGTTGCAGTTGTATTGATCATTGTACGGCGTGTCAGCGGTCAGCCGAAGGATCATTATTCTGATCCGATTGTCAGCACTAAACCGGCAGCGGCAGATGCTGTAGTTCCCGAGAGTGCAGTGAATACACCGCAGAAGGCTCCTCAGCCTATCCAGCCGGTGAAGGACTCATCTGAAGATAAGGAAACAAAGGAGTAGTAGAACTAATGATAGAATGCGTGTTATTTGACTTGGACGGAACGATTGTGAATACTAATGAGCTGATCATCAGCTCGTTCATGCATGCGCTGAAGGAGAATAACCTCCCGGCTCTAACCCGGGAAGAGATTATTCCCCATATGGGAACTACGCTCCAGCAGCAGATGAGCGCGTTCTCCGGTCTGCAGGACACAAGCGTGCTGGAGCTTTCTTACCGTTCATATAATTATGCGCATCATGATGAGCTAATCCGTTCTTTTCCTCATGTGAATGAGACTATGGACGGGCTGTTAAGCTGGGGAATAAAGCTCGGGATTGTGACAACGAAGATTCGTCCAACTACTCTCAAAGCGCTGGAAATGTTCGATCTGCTGAAGTATATGGAGACGATTGTGACGGTCAATGATGTCAGTCAGGCGAAACCGCATCCGGAGCCTGTCCTAACCGCGGTTGCTAATCTGGGTGTTGATCCGGCCAGAACTCTCATGGTAGGTGACAGTGCGGTCGATATTCAGTCTGCCAAGGCAGCGGGTGTGCGTGTAGCTGCGGTTGCCTGGTCACTCAAAGGTGAGGAAATGCTGCGGAAGTACAACCCGGATTACATCATCCACGACATGAAGGACTTATATACTATAGTGGAGCAGGAGACGAAGCAGCCGTGAGAAAGTTAACCCGCTATCCGGTGGAGGGCCATAATTCGCTCTGGTATATTTACCGTACGGTGAGCCCGTGGAAGGGCGTACGCAATTTCATTTTTATCCAGATTGCCCGCTACTGTCCGGTCTTGCCGCTTAAGAACTGGATCTACCGCAGGGTACTCGGGATGAAGGTGGGCAAGCATACTGCGTTTGGGCTAATGGCGATGGTGGATGTGTTTTTTCCGGAGAAAATTTCGGTCGGTGAGAACTCGGTTATCGGCTATAACACGACCATTCTTGCCCATGAATACCTCATCAAAGAGTACAGGCTGGGTGAAGTCATTATCGGGGAGAACGTCCTGATTGGAGCCAACACAACGATATTGCCCGGCGTTACGATTGGAGATTGGGCGGTTGTCGCCGCGGGTTCTGTTGTGCACAAGGATGTAGCTGCGGGCTCGTTCGTCGGGGGCAATCCGCTGCGTGAGCTGCGTCCGCCGGGATCAGCGGAGAAGGCTGTAGAAGAATAGTCACCAGGTAACCTCTTACCCTGCAGTTTCATATTGCGTGTATCTGCGCAGGAGCTGCAGGGTTTCTTGTGTAAACTTCGCAGCCTGGGCAATTAAGCAATCTTAAGCAACCTTTAAGTGTTCGGCGGGTATATATTGGCGATATACTTGTAAGTGCAGGAGCGGATCTTTCCGCATACGGACGCGCAGCACATATCAGAATGAAATAATCAGCAGGGGCAGACTTCCTGATAGGTATCACTTCCGCTTGGCGTCTATGAACAGCCATCATAGCAGAGAAGAGGAATCTTAAAGTGAATGCAGCAAAACAGGAACGTCTGCCCCAGCTGGATATATACCGTGCTCTGGCGATATTGGGCGTATTGCATGTCCATTCATCATCTTTTGCGGCCGGAGAATTGGCACTCCAGTCACCCTATTATTATTGGTTAAACTGGATCAACATCTTCTTTAAATTCGGTACACCGTCGTTTATTTTTCTAAGCAGCTTTGTGCTGTTCTATAATTATTACGGGCGGCCCGTGACGCGGAGTCTGATCGGAAGCTTTTACCGCCGCAGGCTGAAGTACATTCTGCTCCCCTATATGCTGGTATCCATCGGCTATTACGGATTGACCCTGTACGTGAATGGGAAGCTGGCACAGCCTCTGGCAGAGAGCATCTCCGGCTTCCTGGGTGCCTTATTTACGGGTTCGGCGTATGCGCATTTGTATTTCGTATTCATCAGCATCCAGTTCTACCTGCTGTTTCCGTTGCTGCTTAAGCTGCTGCAGAGCTCACGGCTGTGGGTGCGCTGGGCTTTTCCGATTGGACTTTCGCTGCAGTGGGTATTCATTATCTGGAACAAGTATCAGCTGCATATTGTGGAAAAAGGAAGCTTGTCGATCTCGTATCTGGCATACTATATGCTGGGCGCCTATATCGCCATTAATTTTGAAGCGATCAAGCTGTGGCTGATGAAGCCTTGGCGTGAACTGGCTGCCAGGTATAAAATGCTTATCCTGCTGCTTGTTACATTGTGGCTCGGAGCGGCCTTCACGCATGTACAATTATGGTATAGAGCCCGCCATTTCGGGATATGGACGGACTCGCTCTGGTACGAGCTGCTCTGGAATGTACATACGATGCTGTCAGCGCTGGTGCTGCTGTATGCCACTTTTCTTATCTACCGCAGGGCACCGAAGGTGATCGTTGCTATTTTGACCCGGCTGGGTGAGGTTTCATTTGCGTTGTATCTGATCCATCCTCTGCTGCTTGCAGTGTATAGAAGATTCGGAACGGGAATTTCTACAGATTCATTAACCTATGTATTCTATATTTACGGAGGATTGGCTGCGGCGCTGGCAGGAAGCTGGATACTTGTGCAATTTGCGTTCCGCCGCATCCGCCTGTCCTGGGTGGCATTCGGGAGCGTACCGCATTCACTTGCCCCTCCGGTGAAGGACAAGCCTGTGCACGGGAGCACCAATAGAGTGCCCGAAGGTAAAGATATCAGTAAATCATGAGAGTTCAACAGACCCCAACTCAGGGCATCAGGGATGAGGGTCTAGGCAGGAGGAAAGATAATGGCTCAAAAGGAAAGAATACCGCAGCTTGATGTATTCCGGGCGATAGCGATTATTGCGGTCATAGCGATTCACGCCACTTCGCGGACACTGGCGGAAACACTGGATACCTCTTTGTTTCATCCGTTTCTGTTCATAAACAAGTTCAGCCAGTTCGCTGTACCTTCGTTTGTATTCCTAAGCGGGTTCGTCCTGTTCTACAATTATATTGACCGTCCGCTTGGCGGGAAGACACTCGCGAAATTCTATAGCCGAAGGCTGATTTATATTATTGTGCCTTATCTTGTTTTTTCGGTGCTGTACTTTATATTGAAAATGACTGCCGGGCATACATGGGGCATGCCTCTTAATGAGCAGGCGGCCAAATTCGGCAAATATCTGTGGACCGGTACGGCGTATACCCATCTGTACTATATTATTATCATTATTCAGTTCTATGTGCTGTTCCCGCTCATGCTCTGGTGTCTGCAGAAGGTCCGCCGTCTGGCGGCGTGGGCACCGCTCATCGGACTTGCCTTACAGTGGGGATTCGTACTGCTGAACAAATATATGGCTAATCACGGATACTGGCAGCTGTCCAAGGGCAGTCTTGCAATTACGTACTTCTCTTATTTCCTGCTCGGTGCAGCGATTGCGGTATATTACAGCTCTTTGAAAAAGTGGCTGATTCCTACCCGCGAAGGGTGGCGCTCCGGTAAGGGTGCAAGCTGGATTGTGCTGTGGTTCTTATGGGCCGCTGCAGGAATCGTTCATGTGGAGCTGTGGTTCAACAATTATACGAAGAAGACGGTCATCAACAGTCTATGGTATGAAGGCTTCTCCAATCTTCATGCGCTGCTCTCTTGTCTTGTGCTGTTCCAGCTGTCCTTCCTGTTGTACGGAGCGGGGCGCAGCCTGCTGGCAAGATTGCTGATCTCTGCCGGCGCCTGCTCCTTCGGGATATATCTGCTGCATCCGGCGCTGCTCTTCTTCTATAGAAAGCTGCCGCTGCACGGCGGATCGCTTGCCTACACGGCTGCCATTGCCGGGGGCTGGCTGGTGGCCTTCGCCGGCTCCTGGCTGGTCGTCGCCCTCGTCTTCCGTTATGTGAAGCCGGCCTGGGTACTGTTTGGTTCTGCGCCGCAGAAGGTTAAGCGGGCGCCTAAAGCAACAGTGTAGCTGGGTGCCTTGAAATGCAGTAATGAAGGGGACTTCAAATCCAGAATGATAAAAGCGCCAACTGGCCGCAGATGCGGGCCAGTTGGCGCTTTTATTCATATATTGGCAGGATTGCAGACTACTCTCCGGCCTGTTCGCGCTGGAAATCGGCAATCGCCCGATATTGGCCTTCGAGGCTGCGGTATACGGAGATATAGATGGGCAGCAGCTGCTTATAGACTTTGGCATGTGCCTGGACGGGTTCATGGCGGTGGGTCGAGCCAATCATGCCGAATACGGAATCGAAGGAATCGATCCGGCCGATGGCGTACAGCCCGAGGACAACGGCGCCAAGACAGGAACTCTCGAAGCTCTCAGGGACTACCACCTCCTGATCAAATATGTCCGCCATCATCTGCCGCCATAGAGCGGAGCGGGCGAAGCCGCCGGTAGCCAGGATTCTGCCCGGCTGGCCGATAATTTCCTCCATAGCGAGCAGGACGGTATACATATTGAAGATGACACCCTCCAGCACAGAGCGGATCATATGCTCTTTGCGGTGATTCATGCTCAGTCCGAAGAAGGAGCCGCGCGCATCGGGGTTCCACAGCGGGGCACGCTCACCGGTCAGATAGGGATGAAAGAGCAGGCCATTGCTGCCTGGCGGTACCTGCTCGGCGATCCGGGTCAGGACCTCATAAGGATCAATACCGAGGCGCTTCGCGGTCTCTACCTCAGAGGCGGCGAACTCATCACGCACCCAGCGGAACAGCATGCCGCCATTATTCACGGGGCCGCCAATAACCCAGTGCTTGTCCGTTAGTGCATAGCAGAAGGTCCGCCCTTTCGGGTCGGTCAGCGGCCGGTCGACCACGGTGCGGATGGCACCGCTGGTTCCTATAGTCGCGGCAATAACCCCCGGCTCTATGGCACCGACCCCCAGATTGGACAGGACACCGTCACTGGCGCCTACGACAAACGGTGTGGCGGCCAGAAGTCCAAGCTCTTCCGGAAGCCCCGGAAGCAGCCCCTGCAGGATCTGCGTGGTGGGCACCGGTCTTGATAGACGTTCTGGAGTAATTCCGGCGATACGGAGCGCCTCAGCGTCCCAGTCAAGCTTCTCCAGATTGAACATACCTGTAGAAGAGGCAATGGAGTGATCAATTACATATTTGCCGAACAGCTTGAAGAAGATATATTCTTTAATGGAGATGAATTTATGGGTCTGGCTGAACAGCTCCGGATGCTCCTCACCGAGCCACATCAGCTTGGTAATTGGAGACATCGGATGGACAGGTGTTCCTGTCCGCATATACAGCTCATGCCCGTTCAGTTCATTCTTCAGCCGCCGGGCAGCTGCACTGCTCCGGTTATCGGCCCAGGTGATGCAGGCGGTAAGCGGTTTGCCGGAAGAATCTACAGCAATCACGCTGTGCATGGCCGAGCTGAAGGAGACAAGCAGAACCTGTCCAGGAGGGACGTGGCTGTCCTGCATGACTGAAGAGATAGTGTGCAGGACAGCCTGCAGAATCTGACCAGGGTCCTGTTCTGCTACAGAAGGGGAAGGCTGATGCAGCGGATAGCCCTGGTTGCTCTGTGTGACGATTGTTCCGTTCTCCTCGAAGAGGACAGCCTTGGTGCTGGTGGTTCCAATATCAACGCCGATCATATAGGATGTACTCAAGCCGTCAGTCCTTCTTTCTGCTCTGAAATAGATACCGGGAATACTTAATGCAGGAAATAAAGTACAATTATATTATATATTTCGTATGAAACATTCTGAAGTTCATGTTCTACAGCTTATTATATTCGCAGGTAATCACGGTGGCAAAGAGAGGATGGATAGGCGCTGCTTAACATATAGTCCAAGCTTCCGAAACTGGCGGGTATAGAAGGAGATTGTTGACGCAAAAGGATAGTCCGTGATACGATATTACCACTGCTTTAGTTTACTACCACTTTACCATATTAAAGCGATTTAAGATGCTTCTTATGATATCTGATGAGGTGAAAAGTGAAGATGTCCAAACCAAAGGGATTCGAAAAGCCTGCCGGCGTACGGGATTATCTCCCGCGTGCGGTAACGAAGCTGCGCAAGATTGAGAACGATGTGCTGCACTGCATGAGCCGCTGGGGCTACCGCCAGATGATTACTCCCACCCTTGAATATTACGATACGGTCGGTGTGGCCAGTTCCACGTCAGACCAGAAGTTGTATAAATTACTGAATAACCGCGGTCAGGCACTCGTGCTGCGTTCAGAAATGACAGCGCCCGTTGCCCGCGTAGTCTCCTCCTTATTGAAGGACGAACCGCTGCCGCTGCGCCTGTCCTATCATGCCAATGTCTTCCGTGCTATCGAAGAGGAGGCCGGCCGGGAAGCGGAATTCTTCCAGACCGGAGTGGAGCTTGTCGGAGATGATTCACCAGAGGCGGATGCTGAGGTCGTTGCACTGGCAATTGCCTCGCTGGAGGCCGCGGGAGTGAAATCTTTTAAAATTGCGATAGGGCATGTAGGCTTCCTCGACGGTCTGTTCCAGGAAGCGGTATCCGGCCTCCCGCAGGCCCAGGAAGAGCTGAAGAGTCATCTGCTGGGCCGTGATTATGTCGCTTTCCGGGAGACGCTGCGCCGCCTGGAACTGCCGGAAGCCCAGAAGAAGGAACTGGACGGACTGCTGCGGCTGCGGGGAGGCAAGGAAATCTGCGGACAGGCGCTGGAGCTCAGCAGCCATCCGCTGGCACGCGCTTCCATTGAGCATTTATGCAAGGTATGGGAGGTGCTTGTCGCATACGGCGTCTCTCAGCATGTGCTGATTGATCTGACGATGATCGGTGATTTCTCCTATTATACGGGCATGACGTTTGAAGGTTATGCTTCGGAGCTGGGCTTCCCGGTGTGCAGCGGCGGAAGGTACGACAATCTGCTTCAGCAGTTTGGACGCCCGATTCCGTCGACAGGCTTCTCACTGAAGACCAACCGCATTCTGGATGGTGTATCCGGAGTGACCGAAGAGGAAGAACTGCCGGTACTGGTCCAGTACGATGCCCTGCGGCGTCAGGAAGGTCTTGCTGAGGCGGCCCGGCTGCGGAATGATGGCCACGCTGTGGTAACCCGGCTGGCGGCAGGCCCGGAAGAGCTGAAGGTTGTGAAGCGCCTGGATACGGATACCGTAGAGGCAGAGGGTGAACGTTACGGAGAGATTTATACGTTTGTGTCTTTTATCAGCGAGCATGGCTGATCTCATAAATGTGGAATGAAGCAATAGGTGACAATAAGTGAAATGAAGGAATATGTGAACCCAAGTAATCCCTGCAAGTATATAGGGTAGCGGAAATTGAAACGGAGGCGGGTATGAATGGCACAGATTCTTAAGGTAGCCATGCCGAAAGGCCGGATTTACAACAAAGCGGCAGAGCTGTTCCGCAAGGCTGGACTGCCGATTCCTCCGGACGGGGAAGAATCACGCAAGCTGGTGATTTCACTGCCGGAAGCCGGAATGGAGTTTATTCTTGCCAAGCCGGTAGATGTGCCTACATATGTAGAGTATGGTGTAGCGGATATCGGTATTGTCGGCAAAGATGTACTGCTGGAAGAAAACCGTGATGTGTACGAGCTGCTTGATCTGGGAATCGCCCGCTGCCGGATGTCGATTATCGGACTCCCGAACTGGCAGCCGGGCATCCAGCAGCGGGTAGCGACCAAATATCCGAACGTGGCCTCACGGTACTTCCGTGAGCAGGGCCAGCAGGTCGAGGTTGTGAAGCTGAACGGCTCGATTGAGCTGGCGCCGCTGATTGGACTGGCTGACCGGATCGTGGATATGGTGGAGACCGGCCAGACCCTGAAGGATAACGGGCTGGTGGAAATGACCAGTATCTTCGAAATTACCAGCCGCCTGGTGGCCAACCGGGTAAGCTACCGGATGAAGAATGAGGAAATCCAGCAGCTGTGTGACCGCCTGCAGGCCGTGATTGCAGGCCCGGAGCTGCAGATTAAATAAGCTATACAGATTGAACTTTAAAAGATGAAAAAAGGATAGAAGTGATGAAGGAGAAGTTTAGAACTGTAGGAGCGGAAGTCCAAACATTATCCGTAGTTACGGCTGAGCCTAGCTAGTAAATAGAAAGTTCAGGGGGGAAGCAGCGGTGAAGGTCCAGTCCAGTAAGGAGTTTAAGCTGCAGCGTGAAGTGGAATACGGCACGCCGGAGCAGAACAAGGCGGTACGTGAAATCGTGGCCGGTATCAAACAGGAAGGTGATGCGGCATTGCTCCGGTATACGGAGCGCTTCGACGGCGCAGTGCTGACGCCTGCGCAGCTGCGGGTAACGCAGGAGGAGCTAGAGGCCGCCTATGGCCGGGTAGAGGAGTCCTTCGTGACGGCAATCCGGGCGGCAGCTGTCAATATCCGTGCGTTCCATGCGCGGCAGAAGCGCAATTCCTGGATGGATCTGCAGCCGGACGGCACGATCCTCGGACAGATCATCCGCCCGCTGAAGCGGGTGGGCGTCTATGTTCCCGGGGGCAAAGCAGCGTATCCGTCCTCGGTGCTGATGAACGTTATTCCGGCACAGATCGCCGGCGTGCCGGAGATCGTGATGGTTACACCGCCTTCGACGGGCGGCTTCGAAGGCATCGATCCCTATATTCTCGTTGCCGCCGCTGAAGCGGGCGTAAACGAGATATACCGCGTAGGCGGCGCGCAGGCGATCGCCGCCCTGGCCTTCGGCACGGAATCGATCGTGCCGGTCGATAAGATCTGCGGGCCAGGGAACATCTACGTGGCCCTGGCCAAACGCGAGGTCTACGGCGCTGTCGATATCGACAGCATCGCCGGACCGAGCGAGATCGTCGTGCTCGCCGACGATACCGCCGAGGCCGCCTACGTCGCGGCCGACCTGCTCTCGCAGGCCGAGCACGACGAGATGGCCTCAGCGATCCTTGTGACGCCGTCGCAGCGTCTCGCGGAGGCTGTTGCTTCCGAAGTAGAACGGCAGCTGCAGACGTTGCCGCGCGAAGCTATCGCGCGGGCCTCGGTAGAGAACTACGGCGCGATTATCGTCGTGGAATCGCTCGAGGAGGGCATCTCCATTGTGAACCGGCTGGCGCCGGAGCATCTGGAGATTGTAGTGGCGGACCCGATGGCATTGACCGGCGCGATTGAGAACGCCGGGGCAATCTTCCTGGGTCCGTACAGCTCGGAGCCGGTCGGCGATTACTTCGCCGGACCGAACCATATTATACCGACCAACGGCACAGCAAGGTTCTCCTCGCCTGTGGACGTGGATGATTTCATTAAGAAATCCAGCCTGATCTATTACAGCAAGGAAGCACTGCTGCGGGACGGGGCGGCGATTATGGAGCTCGCCCGGCGTGAGGGCCTGGAAGGCCATGCCCGCGCAATAGAAATCCGGCTGGAGAACGAAGCGAAAGGTGGAGACGGAAATGGAGAACAATAATAATGAAGTGGCGCTGCGCAAGGCCGGACTTAGCCGTACAACCAACGAAACGGACATCGCGTTGACCTTTGCTGTGGACGGCAGCGGAGTTTCCGAGCTGGAGACCGATGTGCCTTTTCTGAATCATATGCTGGATCTATTCACCAAGCATGGACAGTTTGATCTGAGCGTACAGGCGCGGGGCGACATCGATATCGATGACCACCACACGGTTGAGGATATCGGTATCTGTCTGGGACAGGCGCTGCGGGAAGCGCTTGGCGACAAAAAAGGCATCAAGCGTTACGCGAGTGTCTTCGTCCCGATGGATGAGGCACTGGCTCAGGTAGTGATTGATATCAGCAACCGGCCGCATTTTGAATACCGGGCTACGTATCCATCGCAGCAGGTAGGCAGCTTCTCTACGGAGCTGGTTCACGAATTCCTCTGGAAATTTGCGCTGGAAGCGAGAATTACGCTGCATGTCATTGTACATTACGGCTCCAATACCCATCACATGATTGAAGCGGTCTTCAAGGCACTGGGACGGGCGCTGGATGAAGCGACACAAGTGGACCCCCGGGTGAAGGGTGTGCCTTCGACGAAGGGAGTGCTGTAGCATGACCGTTGCAATCGTCGATTACGGCATGGGCAACCTGCACAGTGTCAGCAAGGCGGTGGAACGCCTGGGGTATACGAGTCTGGTCACAGCAGATGCCGGTGAGATTCTGGCGGCAGACAGCGTGATCCTGCCGGGTGTCGGTGCATTCGGCGATGCGATGGAGCATCTGCGGGCGAGCGGAATGGATGTTGTAGTTAAGGCTGTAGCTGAAGCGGGACAGCCGCTGCTGGGTATATGCCTTGGTATGCAGCTGCTGTTCAGCAGCAGCGAGGAGCATGGCGAGCATAAGGGGCTGGATCTTCTGCCGGGCTCGGTGGTACGCTTCGCACCCCGTGACGGCTACAAGGTGCCGCATATGGGGTGGAACAAGCTGGGCTTCCTCCAGCCGGAGAGTCCGCTTCTGACCGGCCTTGAAGAAGGGCATGTCTACTTCGTCCATTCCTATCATGTGCTTGCAGGTAGCGACAGCGACCTGCTGGCGGTCACGGATTATGGACATCCGGTAACGGCTGTAGTCGGGCGGAACCATGTGTACGGCATGCAGTTTCACCCGGAGAAGAGCGGTGAGCTTGGCATCAAGCTGCTGGGGAATTTCCTGCGGCTTCGAAGAGAGCAGCAGGCGTGAAGCCTGAATAACTATATTTGCAAATTGTAATGAAAGCGGGGAGCGCTACATGTCTTCTTTTATCGTATATCCGGCGATTGATATCCGTGACGGCAAATGTGTCCGGTTGCAGCAGGGGGATTACAGCCAGGAAACCATTTATAACGACAGTCCGGTTCAGGTGGCCAAGTCTTGGGAAGAGCAGGGCGGACAGTTTATCCATCTGGTCGATCTGGACGGCGCTAAGGCCGGGCATCCCGTTAATGATGCCATCATCGGAGCCATTGCCAAGAATGCCAATGTTCCGGTTCAGGTCGGCGGCGGTCTCCGCACGCTTGCGGATGTGGAGAAGCTGCTGGGTCTTGGCATCAGCCGTGTCATTATTGGAACGGCGGCGATCAATGATTATGCTTTTACAGAGGCGGTTCTCGCGAAGTATGGCGATAAGGTAGCGATCGGTATTGACGCCCGTAACGGCTATGTGGCTACGCATGGGTGGCTGAATACCTCCGAGGTGCGCGCAGAGGATCTGGCCAAGGAGCTGGCAGCCAAGGGTGCAGAGACCTTCATCTACACAGATATCTCCCGTGACGGGATGATGCAGGGACCGAACGTGGAGGGTATTCTGTCCATGGCCGGGGCGAGCGGCAAAACCGTAATCGCCTCCGGCGGTGTTACCAGCCTGGACGATCTGCTGCGTCTGAGCGTACATAGCGGCAGCGGGATCGGTGGAGCGATTGTCGGCAAGGCGCTCTACACCGGCAATATTGATCTGGCTGAAGCCCTGCAGGCGCTGGGTAAGGCGTAGGGGTTACGGGCTTAGTAATTACTTTTGTTAGCCTGTGAAGGAGGGGTCTTGGATGTTAGCCAAACGGATTATCCCCTGTCTGGATGTGAAGGACGGGCGGGTGGTAAAAGGCGTTAATTTCGTAAATCTGCGCGATGCCGGAGATCCGGTGGAGCTGGCGGCTTTATATGATAGCGAAGGTGCAGATGAGCTGGTATTTCTGGATATCTCCGCTTCAGTGGAAGGGCGGGCGACTATGGTCGAGGTCGTGCGGCAGACTGCCGGGGAGATTGCTATTCCATTCACGGTGGGCGGCGGGATTTCGACACCCGAGGACATGAAGCGGATCCTGCGCGCCGGTGCGGACAAGATCGGCATTAATACGGCAGCTGTCAATAATCCGCAGCTGATTCTTGAAGGCGCCCGCCACTTCGGCTCCCAGTGCATTGTGGTGGCGATGGATGCCAAATATAATGAAGCTTGGGGCGAGTGGGAAGTGTACACTCACGGCGGACGTACGCCTACCGGTATCCGGGCGCTTACCTGGGCCAAGGAAGCTGAGCGGCTGGGAGCGGGCGAAATCCTGCTTACGAGCATGGACGCGGACGGCACGAAGGACGGCTTCGATCTGAAGCTGACGGCAGCAGTCTGCGATCTGCTGAGCATTCCCGTAATTGCTTCCGGCGGTGCGGGAAGAATTGATCATTTCTATGATGTATTTACCGCAGGCAAGGCAGATGCCGGGCTTGCGGCAACTATTTTTCACTATAAAGAGATTGCCATTCATGATTTGAAGGCTGATCTGAAGCAAAGAGGGGTAGAGATCCGATGAGCGAGGACAAGAAAGACATAGCGCAGAGCCAGCAGGAGGCATTGTCAGGCATCCGCTGGAATGAAGCCGGCCTGCTGCCGGCAGTGGTGCAGGATGCCCGTACCCTGGAAGTATTAATGTTCGCCTATATGAATCCGGAGTCACTACGGCTGTCACTCGAGAGCGGCCAGACCTGGTTCTGGAGCCGTTCGCGTAGTGAGCTCTGGCATAAGGGCGGAACCTCCGGCAATACCCAGGCCATCACCTCCATCCATTACGATTGTGACAGCGATACGCTACTGGTGAAAGTTGTGCCGGAAGGACCGGCCTGCCATACGGGTGAGAACAGCTGCTTCTTCCGCGAGATTCCCCTCGATTCACCGGCAACAGCTGAAGCAGCCGGGGGTACAGTTAACTCGGCAGCAGCAGGCCATGACCGCTTTGCTGTACTGGGTGAGCTGGAGCGCGTAATTGCCGAGCGGGAAGTGAACCGTCCGGAAGGGGCGTACACTACTTATCTGTTTGATAAGGGCGTCGACAAGATTCTCAAGAAGGTCGGCGAAGAAGCCTCCGAAACCATTATCGCCGCCAAAAATAAAGATAATGCCGAGCTTCGCCTTGAAGTCAGCGATCTGATCTATCATTTACTGGTCCTGCTGCAGGAGCGGAAGCTTCCGCTGGATGAGATTCTGGAAGAGCTGAGTGCCCGCCATGAACGGCCTCGCCGGGACTAGGAGGAAGGTTCAGCATGCGTATTGATTACCATACCCACCATGAGCGCTGCGGCCATGCCGTAGGGAAGCTTGAAGAGTATGTGCAGCGCGGCATCGCGCTCGGGCTGCAGCAGCTTGGACTGTCCGACCATCTGCCGCTTATCCATGTAGATCCGGAGCACTATTATCCCGAGATGGCTATGCCGCTTGCGGAGCTTCCGCGTTATGTGGAGGAATGTCTTACGCTGAAGGAGCGCTACCGCGGAACGATTGAGCTGCGGGTGGGGCTTGAAGCGGATTATATCGAGGGATATGAAGAGCAGATCCGCGAGCTTTTAGCACCCTATCCGTGGGACTATCTGATCGGGTCGGTGCATTTTCTCGGAGAATGGGATATTACGGACCACCGGCAGACCCATGGCTGGGAAGGCCAGGACGTGATGAGCGTCTACCGCCGATATTATGATGCAGTGCAGAAGTCGGCGTTATCGGGATTATATGATATTATAGGACATATGGATGTCATCAAAAGGTTCGGTTACGGGCCGCAGACTCCGGAAGGAAGAGCCGAGGCCAGAGCACTGGAGCTGGAGACGCTCAAGGTTATATCCGGCAGCGGAATCGCGATGGAGCTGAATGCTTCGGGACTCACTAAGCCTTGCGCCGAGATGTTCCCGGCTGAGCATGTGCTTCAGCAGGCGTATGCCCTGGGTATTCCGCTCACCGTGGGCTCAGACGCCCATGACCCTCTGAAGCTGGGAGACGGCTTACAGGAGGCGCGGGAAATGCTGTGGCGCACGGGCTTCCGTGAACTGGCTGTGTTCGAAGGACGCCGCCGCACATCCGTCCAAATATAAGAATGTATAGGCTTCGCGCTATATATTATCCTTCTATTTCTCGCTGAAACGGTACCGTCCATACAAGGATGGCAAAGCCGTTTCCACTTGCGTTCGAAGTTTAAATTATAATCCCAGGAGGGTACTATGCATCATCAATTACGTATTTTTTCCGGTTCGTCGAATCCGAAGCTGGCCGCTGATATTGCGGAGCGCCTTGGCGCACCGCTGGGCCTGATTAAGCTGACACGTTTCAAGAGCGGCGAGATTTATGTGCATTATGAAGAGAGCATCCGGAACTGCGACGTATTTTTGGTGCAATCCCTGGCTCATCCGATTAACGAGCTGTTTGTAGAATTGCTGGTCATGATCGACGCGGCCAAACGCGCATCGGCAAGAACAGTGAATATTATCGTTCCTTATTACGGGTATGCCCGGCAGGAGCGCAAATCTGCGCCGCGTGAGCCGATCTCGGCCAAAATGGTTGCCGATGTGCTGACCACTGCAGGAGCTACCCGCGTGATAACTATTGACCTGCATGCAGCGGCTATCCAGGGATTCTTCAACATTCCGGTGGATCATCTGACTGCGCTTGATCTGATCAGCGGCTATTTGAAGATCAAAGGCCTCTCCGATCTGGTAGTCGTATCACCCGATGCAGGCCGCGCCTCCATGGCAGAGAAGCTGGCCAGCCGGCTGGACTCTCCGTTTGCCATCATGATCAAGAAACGTCCGGCTCATAACGAATCGGTGATTACCCATGTCATCGGAGACGTTGAGGGAAGAACGCCGATTATTATTGAGGATCTTATTGATACGGGGACCACGATCGTCAATGTGGTAGAAGGGCTGAAGGAGCGCGGGGCCCGGAACAGCATCGTCTGTGCCACGCACGGGCTGTTCTCCGGAGATGCGCTGGAGCGGATGGATCATCCCAATATCGACGAAATTGTCGTCACGGATTCTATTGCGCTGCCGGATGAGCATTCCAGCAGATTCTCGGTGCTCTCTGTTGCACCTATGCTGGCAGAAGCCACACGTATTATCATCGAAGGCGGTTCCATAGACAAGCTATTTAGAGACGCGGGGATATAGTCCCTGCGTTTCTTTTTTACAGTTATGCTGCAGCAGCAACTTTTCAAGCGTTTACCTCCCCTTAACTCTCCTCCCAGGTTGAGAATCTCACTACCACATGTGGTATACTGTGTGAAGAAGACAGCCAAGTCCATAAATGGAAACGAAAAGAACACTTAAGACAGGGAGTATGGGTATATATTTGATGCCGCTCTCCTATTTTTCGTTAGGCTAGGGAAGCTTACAAAGGGAGGTGCCTTGCTTCCATGATTGAGAAAACTTCAGAGAATGATACGGACAGCGGTAATGTGATTCCGGTCACTCTGGATGCCAATTTTTTCTTTGAAAGAGCCGTACGGTCGCTTGACCGCTTTCAATATGATAAGGCATTAAAGAATTTTCGCAAAGCTGTTGAATATGAGCCGGATAATCCGGTGAATCATTGCAACATGGCGGGTATATTATCTGAGATGGGTAATTACACAGCATCTAATGAGATTCTGACCCATGTACTGGAGAAGATTGATCCCGCAATGACCGAATGTCATTTCTATATGGCTAATAATTACGCCAATATGGAAAGCTTTGAAGAGGCGGAGCGTTCGCTGGTCACGTATCTGGAGGAGGATGCCAGCGGCGAGTTCATGGCCGAATCCGAAGAGCTGATGGAGCTGCTGCAATATGAGCTGAACCGTCCTGCTCCGCTTGTGCGGATCCGCAGCCGTGAGGGTGTGGTCGAGCATGACCGGGCCCGCAGTCTGCTGGAGGAGGGCAAGTTTCCCCAGGCCGTAGAGCTGCTGGAAGAGATCATTGCGACCTCGCCGGACTTTCTGGCTGCGCATAATAACCTGGCCCTCGCTTATTTCTATATGGGCCGGTTTGCCAAAGCGAAGGAATGCCTGAACGAGGTGCTGAAGCAGGACCCCGGTAATCTGCATGCGCTCTGCAATATGGCGATCTTCCTGCAGTATGCAGGTGACAAGGAGCAGTTGGATTCTTTGCTGGGCATGCTTGAAGCCACTGTGCCTTTTCATCAGGAGCATGTATTCAAAATGGCCACGACGATGGGCATCCTGGGCAGACATACTGCAGCATACAGCCACTTCCGGCGTCTGCTGAAGGATGAAGAGGTCGCCGGAGACGCCGGCCTGTATCATTACTGCGCAGCAGCGGCCAGCAACAGCGGCCTCTACACTGAAGCCCTGCGCTGCTGGAGACAGGCTGCGAAGCTGGACCCTGAGTCGGCCGTGCCGGCATTCTTCCTGTCCCAGCTCCAGCAAGCCCGGGGAGAAGACAGACCTATGCCTGCTGTCAGCTATAATTACCAATTGCCTTTCCAGGAGCAGCTTAAGCAGTGGAAGGGGAATACAGGCAAGTTCACCGAAGAAGTACGGAACAATCCGCTGCTGCGCGCCTCGTTCTTCTGGGCGCTGCGCTACGGCGATTCCTCCACGAAGCTGCAGGTGACCGAAGCCCTGCGCTGGATTGAGGATGAGGAGATGTCCGAGGTACTGCGCGGAGTTCTGGAGCATCAGCCGCTCCAGGAGGACCGGCTGCAGGAGGCGGCGCTGTTCAGCCTGCAGCGGCTGATTGGAGAGAATCTGGAAGAAGCTGCAACTCCTGAGGAAGAGCCGGTGCAAGCGGCTTCCAGCCCCAAGGGCCCGGCTGAATGGAAGGAAGACTGGCAGCGGATTATCGATCATACGGTGGCCATGATGGACCGGAGATATGATGCTGCGCAGAAGAAGGATGCAGAATTTATCTGGAAGCAGTTCATCGGCAGCCTGTATCCGGATGTACCGTTATTCCGGAATGACGGCGGCTGGTGTGCGGCACTGGAGTATCTGACTGCCAGGCTGCACGGGCGTCCGGTCACCTTCCGCGAGGCGGCACAGCGTTACGGCGTCTCGGTCTCCATGGTAAGCCGTTATGCACGGCGGATCGACAGTGAATGCGATACCCAGGGCATGCTGCCGGGAACGGACGGCTTATCGCCGTCCACCACCAATATTTGAACCCTTTTTTCAAATATAAGAATCTATATGTTTCTCACGATAACTTATCCTTATATTTCTCGCTGAAACGGTACCGTCCTAATAAAAGGACGATAAAGCCGTTTCCACTTGTAAATACAAACCTACTTGTAAGGAGGCCAATGTAATGTACAAAACGATTGTAATCGGAACAGGCCCGGCCGGGCTGACTGCCGCGATTTATCTGGCGCGCGCGAACCTGAGCCCGCTCGTAATTGAAGGCTTGCAGCCGGGAGGACAGCTGACAACGACGACAGAAGTGGAGAACTTTCCAGGCTTCCCTGAAGGAATTCTGGGTCCTGATCTGATGGACAACATGCGTAAGCAGGCCGAACGCTTCGGCGCTGAATTCAAGAATGGCTGGGTGGAGTCGGTTGACTTCTCGCAGCGTCCGTTCAAGGTGACTGTAGACGGAATGGGTGTACTGGAAGCGGAGACGGTCATTATTTCGACCGGCGCCTCCGCCAGATACCTGGGTATCCCGGGTGAGCAGGAGAATGTAGGACGCGGGGTCAGCACCTGTGCGACCTGTGACGGATTCTTTTTCCGTAACAAAAAGATTGTCGTGGTCGGTGGCGGCGATTCCGCGATGGAGGAAGCCAGCTTCCTGACCCGCTTTGCTTCCAGCGTAACGCTAGTTCACCGCCGTCCGGAGCTGCGTGCTTCGAAGATCATGCAGGACCGCGCACGCGACAACAGCAAGGTGTCATGGGCACTGAACCGCACGCCGCTTGAGGTAACCGTCGGCGATACCGGAGTTAAGGGCATCACCGTCCTTAACAATGAGACGGGTCTTACCGAGCTGGTCGAAGCGGATGGTGTATTTGTCGCTATCGGACATACACCGAATACCGCTTTCTTGGGCGGTCAGATTAACACGGATGCCAATGGTTATATCGTGGTTAATCCGGGCACCACAGAGACGAATATTCCCGGCGTATTCGCTTGCGGCGACGTGCAGGATACGCGTTACCGTCAAGCGATATCGGCAGCCGGAACCGGCTGTATGGCCGCCATGGATGCCGAGAAGTTCCTGGAAGGCACCATGGTGCATGACTGGAGCGAATCGCTCGATAAATAATACGGCGCTTGCCGTAAGCCTCTAAAGTTTTTGCGTACGGGCCGGCAGCTCCAGAAATGGAACTGCCGGCTTTTTGGCGTACCCTTATTCGGCTATGTGAAACTATGCACATGAACCAGCGTAAACCACATTATCCAATACAAGGGAGTGTGTGAAATGGGGACTAAGGATTGGTTCAAAGAAAGTGAACGGTTTAATGAGGCAGCGGCATTCTATGATATGTACCGGCCGAGCTATCCCTCCGCGCTTATTGAGCGGGTAATAGGAGAAGCCTCTCTGACTACGGAGTCCAGAATTCTTGAGATTGGTGCGGGCAGCGGCAAAGCCTCCGAGTTGTTTCTGGATCGCGGGTATGAGCTGCTATGTATTGAACCGGGCCCGCAGCTGGCTGAGCTGGGCAGACAGAAGCATAAAGATAAGAAAGTACGTTTCGTAACCTCCAGGTTTGAGCACTGGTCTGGGCCTGAGACAGATTTCGACCTGATCTTCTCCGCTCAAGCCTTTCATTGGGTGCCGCAGCCGGAAGGTTATAAGAAATGCGGGCGGCTCCTGAAGCCGGGAGGGCGGCTCGCGCTCTTTTGGAATTTTTATTTGCAGGGAGACAGTGATATTGAGCAAGAGATTGCCGAGGTCTGTGCAGAGTATGAGGTATTCTGGTTTAATAAGCGGGATGTAATTGAACAGAGGGTGGAGCGGACAGTAGCAGAGTTAACCGGCAGCGGAGATTTCAGGGCACCGGTTGTCTACCGGTATCCTTGGGACAGCAGGGATGACGCGGATAGCTTCATTAATTTCCTGCGGACCTGCAACGGGTTCATCGGGCTGAAGGAAGCGGAGCAGATTGAATTAAGCGCCAGGTTACATAAGCTGATCAGCCGGAATGGCGGCACTCTGCAGCGGAATTATATATGTTCGCTTTTCATAGCTGAAGCCTTGAATTCTGTGAATTCTTAACCTACATAGCTGTCCCTATGCTGTAACAGGCGTATGGGCAGCTTTTTCCTTAAAAGCTAATATGTTGTGGGGTTATTTTATACTTAGTGACTGCAATCACAATTTACCCCCGTACCCTATGCTAAGCTGTTGCTGAGAAGGATTCTCAATTGTGAGGTGTGCAGATCTTGAGCAAAGTGTTGAAGCTAGATGAGTCTATATTGGAGCTGGTAACCAGGCACCCGGAAGCCGTAGATATTATGGCCGGTCTGGGTTTCCATGATATAACGAAGCCTGGAATGCTACAGACGGCAGGCAGGTTCATGACATTATCCAAGGGCATGAAATTAAAGAGAATAGAGCTGGAAACCGTTCGGCTGGCCTTTGAGCAGCACGGCTTCGAGATTATTGAATAGAAGGAGAGAATATAATGAGCGAACTGATTAATAACCGTGAAGTGGATGTACCGGAGCAGACGCGCCGCCAGGCTATGCTGAAGGAGATCATCAAGGAGCTGCACGCGGGTAAAAGTGTAGAGGAAGTGAAGGCGCGTTTTGCCGAAGCGGTAGGCGATGTGACCGTAGCGGAAATTTCCGCCATGGAGCATTCCCTGATGACCGAAGAGGGCATACCGGTAGAGGAAGTGCAGCGCCTATGCTCCGTCCATACGGCCATCTTCAAAGGCTCGATCGAGCAGATTCACCGTTCCTCGAAGGCCGAAGAGCAGCCGGGGCATCCTGTGCATACCTTCAAGCTGGAGAACCGTGAGATTGAGCGGCTGGTTAACTTCCGGCTGGAGCTGCACACAGATAAGTTCAAGAAGAACGCCAGCGAAGAGATCATCTTCAAGCTGCTGGAGGATCTGAGCCTACTGCTCGACCTCGACAAGCATTACAGCCGCAAGGAGAATCTGCTGTTTCCTTACTTAGAGAAGTACGGCATTTATGGTCCAACCAAGGTAATGTGGGGCGTGGATGACGGGATCCGCAATATGATTAAGGAAGCCAAGAAAGCACTCAGCGCGTATAGCGGGGAGTCTGAGCAGATTGCAGCTTCACTGGAGGAGATCATTAAAGAAGTCAACGAGATGATCTTCAAAGAAGAGAATATTCTGCTGCCGATGGCACTCGATAAGCTGACTGAAGATGAATGGGTCAAAATCGCCCGCGAAAGTGACGAAATCGGCTTCTGCCTGACCGCGCCGGAGCAGGAATGGATTCCGGAGCGTGCCGCTGAACCGGAGGGTGCCCAGAGCCAGCAAGAAGGAGAAGCTGCATCACCGCAGGGCTTCATCCGTTTTGAGACCGGGCTGCTGTCGCTTCATCAGCTCGAGACGATGATGAATCATCTGCCGGTGGATTTGACCTTTATCGATGAGAACGATGTGGTCCGCTACTTCTCGCATGGCAAGGAACGGATCTTCGCCCGGACCAAGGCGGTTATCGGCCGTACGGTGCAGAACTGTCATCCTCCGCAAAGCGTGCATGTGGTGGAGAAGCTGCTGGCAGATTTCAAGGCAGGCGTTAAGGATGCTGAGGATTTCTGGATTGCCATCAAAGATAAATTCATCTATATCCGCTACTTCGCAGTACGTGATGAGACCGGCCGCTATATGGGGACGCTGGAGTTCACACAGAATATTGCTCCGATCCGTGCCTTAGAGGGGCAAAAGCGTATTTTGTCGGAATAATGGCAGATTTACAGGGACCAGGGCAATAGAAGATTACTTTCAGACTTTCTTGCCTGCCGGGTGAGAAGGTCTTTTTGTTAGGCGGGTTGTCCGCAGACGGAGCATGTAAAAACATCCCATACCGCTTCCTGAAGAACATTGCCCCGGGTGTATCGCCTTTCCTTGACCGCAGGGGAGGCTTCTATTATAGTGGGTACGTAGGATTAACTATTTTAGCATAGAAAAAGGTGGCTTGTAACATGTCTGAAAATATCTACGTTGGCGTGGATTTAGGTGGAACCACGATTAAGGTTGGAATCTGCAATGCCGAGGGAAGCCTGCTGCACACTTACGAAGGTCCAACGGGGACCGCAGACGGCGTCGATGCCGTTATCGATAATATCGAGAAGTATGTGCGCCTGATTGTGGAGGACTCTCCGTATTCCTGGGAACAGCTTGCCGGTGTGGGAGCCGGGCTTGCCGGGTTTACGAATATTCGTGAAGGAATCATCATCCTTGCGCCTAACATAGGATTTAGAGATGTGCCGATCCGTTCCATTCTGGAAGGTCGTTTGAACAAGCCTGTCAAAATAGACAATGACGCCAATGTGGCTGCGCTGGGCGAGGCTTGGAGCGGTGCAGGACGCGGCATTGAGAATTGTGTCTGCTATACGCTGGGTACAGGGGTAGGCGGCGGAATTATTATCAATGGCAAGGTGTATCAGGGCTTTGCCGGACTGGCCGGAGAGCTTGGCCATATTACAGTAGTTCCCGATCTGGAAGCTATCCAGTGCGGCTGCGGAAACATGGGCTGTTTGGAAACCGTTTCCTCTGCGACTGGTATTATCCGTATGGCGAATGATGCAGTGGCCCGCGGGGACCGCACCACTCTGTCTACGGTGGAGAAGATTGCGGCCAAGGAAGTCTTTGACGCTGCCAAGGCAGGCGATGAAGTCGCTCTGCGTATTGTGAACCGCGCAGCATTCTACCTGGGCAAATCGATGGCTGCGGTGGCTGCGGTACTGAATCCGGAAGTGTTTATCGTAGGCGGCGGCGTATCCAAAGCCGGCGATATCCTGTTTGATGAAGTCCGCCGTGTATTCGCCAAGCTAACACCTGCACCTCTGCAGACTGGTGTTACCATCGTGCCTGCGGAGCTTGGCAATGATGCCGGTATTATTGGTGCGGCAGGTCTTTTGCTGCGTTCTTAAGGAGCAGGAATTATTCATATACTAACCTTAGGGAGGGGACGCTCTAATGACCGAATTCGAGCAAATATCGCCCGGTCGTGCCACCCTGATCATCATTACCGGCATGTCGGGAGCAGGCAAGACGATTGCAGTGCAGAGCCTGGAGGATCTCGGCTTCTTCTGCGTCGATAATCTTCCGCCAGTGCTGATCCCGAAGTTCGCCGAACTGATTGAGCAGTCCAAAGGCAAAATCGCCAAAGTGGCGCTCGTGATCGACCTCAGGGGACGGGAATTCTTCACCGCTCTGTCGGAGTCTCTGGCCTATATTAAGGACGAGTCGACCATAGGCTTTGAGATTCTTTTCCTGGATGCAACAGATTCAGTGCTTGTACAACGCTACAAAGAGAGCCGGCGTCACCACCCGCTTGCTCCCAAGGGCATGCCGCTTGACGGTATCCGGATGGAGCGCCAAATGCTGGAGGAGCTCAAGGATTCAGCTACCCTGTGTCTGGATACCAGCAGTATGAAGCCGGCACAGCTAAAAGAAAAAATTGTGTCACGGTTCTCCCATCTCGGGAAAAGCACCCTCTCCGTTAACATTACTTCGTTTGGGTTCAAGTATGGTATTCCGATTGATGCTGACCTGGTGTTCGATGTCCGCTTCCTGCCTAATCCGCATTATGTGGATCAGCTGCGGCCCAAGACAGGCCAAGACAACGATGTGTATGACTATGTAATGAAATGGCCTGAAACGCAGACGTTCCTGACCAAGCTGCTTGACATGCTTCAATTTCTTATTCCGCAATACCGCAAAGAAGGCAAATCTCAGATTATTATCGGCATCGGCTGTACAGGCGGCAAACACCGTTCCGTAGCCATTGCGGAATATCTGGGCAAAATGCTGGGGGTAAGCGAGACGGAATCGGTAGCAATCAGCCATCGGGATTCCGAACGTGATCGGCATTGACGAGAGAAGGGATGAGTAGTGACTGAAGAACAAGGGCAGCGTCCGAAGATCGTCGTCATGGGCGGCGGTACCGGGCTGTCTGTTATGCTTCGGGGATTGAAGGAGAAGCCGCTGGATATTACGGCTATCGTAACTGTGGCAGATGACGGGGGAAGCTCCGGGATTCTGCGCAGTGAGCTGCAAATGCCGCCTCCGGGGGATATCCGTAACGTCCTGACGGCTATGGCCGATGTGGAGCCTCTGATGGCGCAGATCATGCGCTACCGTTTCAGTACCGGAGAGGGCCTCGCCGGACACAGCCTGGGCAATCTGATTCTGGCAGCGCTGACAGACATCTCCGGTGATTTCGTTACGGCAGTCAGAGAGCTTAGCCGCCTTTTCGCCGTCCGCGGCCGGGTGCTGCCCGCTGCAGGCGAAGCGGTGGTACTGCACGCCGAGATGTCGGATGGTACCCTGATAACCGGCGAATCCAAAATACCGGAGGCCGGCGGTATAATCAAACGTGTATTCCTGGAGCCTGCCGATGTGGAGCCTCTGCCGGAGGCGCTGGAAGCGATCCGGAATGCGGATGCCATTCTGCTCGGTCCGGGCAGTCTGTATACAAGCATTCTGCCGAACCTGCTGGTGCCGAAGCTGGCTGAAGCCGTTGTGGCCTCGGATGCAATCAAAATATTTGTATGCAATGTAATGACCCAGCCCGGTGAAACGGATAATTATACGGTCAGTGATCATCTTCAGGCGGTGTACGATCATATCGGACTGCATCTGTTCGATTATGTAATTGTGAACGACGGAGAGATCCCGGAGCAGGTACAGATCAAATATGCCGAGAAAGGCGCACGTCCGGTGCAGCTTGACCGCGATGTCGTTGACGGCAACGGATATAAGGTGATTGCCGACAAACTGGTATTATTCAAAACCTATTTGCGGCATGATACAGATAAGCTTAGCCACCATATTTTCCAGCTGGTTCAGGATTGGATTGACAGAAAGAGTTAACATGAAAGAGGTGAGCCCCTTGTCTTTTGCGGCCCTTACCAAAAAAGAGCTGACGATGGTCGAGAGCCAGCCCTGCTGTGAGAAAGCGGAAATGTCAGCGCTGATCCGGATGAATGGTTCGGTGCAGCTTTCGAGCAAAAAGGTTGTTCTCGACATTTCGACGGAGAACGCCGCGATTGCAAGGCGGGTATATTCTTTACTTAAGAAATATTACCAGGTCCATATCGAGCTGCTCGTGCGTAAAAAAATGCGTTTGAAGAAGAATAACGTCTATATCGTAAGAATCCCAAACCGGGTTCAGGAGATCCTGAAGGATCTGCGGATTGTCTCGGAAGGCTTCATCTTCACCGATGGGATCGATGATGAAATCGTCGGCAAGAACTGCTGCAAGCGTGCTTACTTGCGCGGGGCCTTCATGGCTGGCGGCTCGGTGAATAATCCGGAGGGTTCCTCGTACCACCTGGAAATTGCTTCGATGTATGAGGAGCACTGCAAGGCGCTCGTTGAGCTGGCTGGTGAATTCCACCTGAATGCCCGCTGCATAGAACGCAAGAAAGGCTTCATCCTATACATCAAGGAAGGCGAGAAGATTATTGAATTCTTAAGTTTGATCGGAGCCCATCAGGCCCTGTTCAAATTCGAGGATGTACGGATCATGCGCGATATGCGCAACTCCGTTAACCGGATCGTCAACTGCGAAACGGCCAATCTTAACAAAACGATCAGCGCCGCGGTACGCCAGATTGAGAATATCAAGCTGCTGCAGCGTGAGGTGGGACTGGAAAGCTTGCCGGATAAGCTGCGCGAGGTTGCGGAAATCAGACTTGCACACCCGGATATCAACCTGAAGGAAGTTGGCGATATGCTGGGCGGCACCGTCAGTAAATCAGGCGTAAACCACCGTTTACGCAAAATTGATGAGCTGGCTGACAAGGTGCGGGGCAGTTGATTATTTTTTTTCTAGTGCGGTAGAGGTTATAATGATATAATATTATAAAATTAATGTGAAATTTTTGGGCAGATCTCAAATAGGGGGTAAGCGTTTCATGACAAAGCACCCGGTAGTTGTTCGGTTGAAGACGGGGCTCCATGCTCGGCCGGCAGCATTGTTTGTGCAAGAAGCTAATAAGTTTTCGTCGGAGATTTTCGTGGAAAAAGACGATAAAAAAGTTAACGCCAAAAGTATCATGGGCATTATGAGCCTTGCGATCAGTTCCGGTACGGAGATTTATATCAGCGCAGATGGCGCAGATGCGGAACAAGCTGTAACCGCTTTGACAAGTCTTGTAAGTAAGGAAGAACTCGAGAATCAATAAATGGTACACGTCTTACCGAAAGCCCTTAGGGGCTTTTTTTTCATATTATTTATGGATAAGGGGAGATACACAGAAATGCAGATCCAAGGCAGTGAGGTAGCATTAGTGGAGCCTTCAGAAGCTCTCAGAGAGCCCTACCTGGCATTTTATGAAGAGTGGAAGGCCAGCGGAGAATCATTCGTTCCCTGGGTAGTCGAGATCGATCCTGCTGACTTTGCCGGTATGCTTCAGTCTCTGCGTGAGCATGCCGGCGGTGAGAATATCAAAGACGGATGGGTGAGCAGTTCAACCTTCTGGCTGGTGACAACGGATCAGCGGGTGGTGGGTGCCGTGAACATCAGACACTGGCTGACGGAAGCGTTACTCCGTACAGGCGGGCATATCGGCTATGGCGTGGTCCTTTCGGAGCGCAGACAGGGGTATGCGAGTGAACTTCTGAAGCAGGCTCTCCTGAAAGCTGCTGAACTGGGTATAGAGAAGGCACTCGTGGTCTGCGACGCCGTCAATACAGCATCGGAACGGACGATTCGCAAGAATGGCGGAGTAGAGGATAGCGAATATATTGAGGAGGACGGAAATGTCATCCGGCGTTTTTGGATAGAGACGAAATAAATTATTAAATAACGTACATAGGATATGCAACTTTTGCCATGCTGGTCCGTCTAGAGGGTACCAACACTTAAAGAAACGAAAGGGGATGGCAAGCATGATGAAATTTGGCAAATCAATCGGAGCAGTGCTGCTGGCAGGAAGCTTGATTATAGGAGGAATGGGGCTGAGCGGGGTGCTGAAAGGTCCTGAAAAGGCTTACGCTGCCGATGAGGTGCAGAAGAATATTGTTAACGTAGTCGGTAAAGGCGAACTTGCGATCAAACCGGATATCGTCTATCTCTCCATCGGGGTAACTACCACGGCTGATACTGCACAAGAGGCGCAGAAGGGTACCGCGGCAAAGATTGCGAAGCTGACTGCATTATTCAAGACAACCTGGGGAATTGCGGACAAGGATATTCAGAGCACACAGTTCTATGTACAGCCTAATTACGTCTATAGCGAAAAGGATGGCCAGCAGGTTAAAGGCTATAATGCCCAGCATACGCTGAAGATTTCCTACCGTGATCTGACTAAGGTCGGACAATTGCTGGATGCAGCATCGACGGCTGGCGCAAACAATATCGGCAATGCAAGCTTTGCGATCGAAGATCCATCAGCCTTTGAAGCACAGGTTATCGAAAAAGCAATGCTGAATGCAGATGTAAAAGCGGCAGCGATTGCTAAAGCGGCGAAACGCGGACTCGGCCAGGTGGTGACGGTCATTCAGAGTGATGACGGGAATAACCCGGTTATCTATATGGAATCTGCTAAAATGGCTAATACTTCAGCAGATTCAGCTGCCGGAAGTTCCGTTGAACCCGGAGAAGTTAAAGTAACCACTCAGCTTAGCGTAACCTATGAATTGAAATAAAGTGACCGCGAAGAGGCGCTTGCTCTGCTGTTTATGGCAGGGCGGGCGCCTTTTTTAGGAGAAAGTTTCGTTGAAATCTCTCAAATTGTTTAAATAAATGTAATAAGGTTGATAGAAAGACTCTTCAATCCTTAAGAAACTGTAAAGCGCATTGTAACATCCGCCGACCTTCTTTTCCCTATAATAGGAAGAGTGAAGCTGAGGGAACACATCACGTAACTATCATCGTACCAGCGGAAGGGGAAGAACAACAATGAAAATGAATGATACTTCGAAGAAATACGCCCGTAAATGGGGCGCAGGAATGATTGCAGCAGGAATGCTAATCGGTGGAGGAGTACTCCCGGCAGGCATTACCCAGGCTGCTCCAGCGGCTGCTCAGGCGAAAGCTGCCTCCTCCCCGGTAGTACTGAAGGTAAACGGCAAGATTGCAGCGCAGAAGGGGCTTTTCCAGGACGGAAAGGTATGGATTCCGGTAACGTTTATGCGCGATGCGCTGGGGATGCCGCTATCTTATGATAAAGCAGAGAAGACGTATACCATCGGTACAGGTACTACACAAACTAAACTGACGGTTACTGAATACTATACTACGATTAAAGTGAACAATTATTTTATCGGCGAATATGAAGTGAAGAATATGGATAACCGCTTCTATGTTTCGTTTGACCTGCTCAGCGATTACTTAGGCTACAAGGGTGACTGGAGTGCCGCTACGGGACGGCTCAATGTGATGAAGAGAACGCAAAATGCGGTAACTATAAAGACTGAGAGCTATGTTAAGGACCATAAAGATGCACCAATCAAGCTGGATTATCCACAGGTCAGCGGTCTTGCAAGTAGCGAGGCTGAGAAGGCAATCAATGATACAATCAAACAGACGATTCAGAAATACGCGGCTTACGCCGAAGATCAAATCTCCCTTAAATCCGAGGACGACCGTCCGTATGAATTCGAAGGCGGTTATGTGGTGACTTATAATCAGGACGGCGTGCTCAGTCTGATCACGAATCAATACGGGTACACCGGCGGTGCACATGGATCGACTATCCGCAATGCCTTTACCTTCTCACTTAAGGACGGCAAACGCCTGCTGCTGGGGGATTTGTTCAAGGCTAATCCTAACTACAAGAAACAGCTGAATGCCAAGGTATCTACTGAAATCAAAGCAAACGGAGGTTATCTGGGAGGATTCACAGGCCTGAATACAGAGAAATACTTCTATCTGAAAGAGGGCAAAGCCGTGCTCTTCTTCCAGCAATATGAGTATACTGCATACGCTACAGGCTTCCCGGAGGTAATCTTCAGCTTCAAAGAGCTGCTGCCGGACGGAAGCAGTCCGTTCGCTGCACTGAAATAACGTATAGGCTTCACAGTTCCAGTTCCGGTAGCTTCATCTATCCTGCCCTTGCGTTTCCTCCGGGAGACATGAGGGCAGGATTTTTTTGCGGGCCTAATAAGGCCGCCCTGCCGTTACCACATCCCCCGGGCAGTCATAAGCTAAAGAAAGCAAGCAGCTTATAGCGGGGAGGGAAGGCTATGGTCTATCAGTATACGGCCATTGGAGATTCATTAACGACCGGATTCGGGGCGCTGCCCGGGAACGGATTTGTTCCCGTCTACCGCCGGATGGCGGAAGGGCGGCTGCAGACTCCGGTTGCTTCTGCGAATCTAGGAGTGAATGGTCTGACAACAGCGGGGCTGGAGCAGCGTCTCAAGACAGACGGCGGCTTTCGTTCTGCGGTTAAGGATGCAGAGATCATTACCGTCTCTATCGGCGGCAATGATCTGATTAAGGCCGCCAAAGCCGCAGCGGGGAGGCCAGGTGAGCTGAATGGGTATCTGCAAAAAGCACTCCGGGACTGCAAACGGAATTTCAGTGATATTATGAGTACTCTGTCACAGCTGAAGGCGGGCACGCGAAGTCCTTACATTATCCGGATAGTAGGCCTCTATAATCCGTATCCTCAGGTGGATGAGGCCACAGATTGGGTGAGGCAGTTCAACCGCTATGCTGCCGGCTACAGCAGTTATGCCGTAGGATTTGCTTCCATTTATCATGAATTTGCCGGCAATGAGCGGGGGCTGCTGTTCCTGGATCATATTCATCCGAACGGCAGGGGCTACCGGGTGATCGCCGGCAAGCTGGATGCCCTGGGATATGGAAACTTGAGGTGAGTCATCAGTATATATGCCACATAAAGAGGCTGCCGCAGACCTGTAGGTCCGTGGCAGCCTCTTTATTTGTTGGTGAAGTATAGAAATTAAACGCCAGTCGGCAAGGTCTTCTCAATGACTTTATCGACAATGCCATATTCAGCTGCATCGGCAGCACTCATGAAGTAATCGCGGTCGGTATCCTTCTCGATCTTCTCGATCGGCTGGCCCGTACGTTCGGACAGGATACGGTTCAGCTTCTCGCGCAGCTTGATGATGCGGCGGGCGCGGATTTCAATATCCGAAGCCTGACCCTGGGCACCGCCGAGCGGCTGGTGAATCATAATTTCGCTGTTCGGCAAGGCAAAGCGTTTGCCCTTGGCGCCAGCGTTCAGCAGGAAGGCTCCCATGGAAGCGGCCATCCCTACACAGATGGTGGATACATCCGGTTTAATGTACTGCATTGTATCAAATATAGCCATACCCGCTGTAATGGAGCCGCCAGGGCTGTTTACATACAGGTGAATATCCTTATCCGGATCCTCGGCAGCCAGGAAGAGCATTTGTGCGATGATGGAATTGGCTACCACGTCATTAACCTCCGTTCCAAGGAAAATGATGCGGTCCTTCAGCAGGCGGGAATAGATGTCATAAGCGCGCTCACCGCGGTTGCTCTGTTCTACTACCATAGGAATATAACTCACGTGGAAAACCTCCTTGAAATTGGTGCTTCGAATGTGTTCATTTTTTACTGTTACCGTATTAACCACATGATAAACAAATTTAAACAAAAAGTCAAAGAAAGTCAAACTTAGATTCAAAAAAAAGAGCCATCAAGCGGCTCTTTGGTTAAATATAATATAAGCATTGCTAAATTATGTACAAAAGTGAAAATAATGGCGCGCCCGCCAAGAATCGAACTTGGATCTCAGGCTTCGGAGGCCTACGTCATATCCATTGGACCACGGGCGCAACAGAAATTATTATAATACACTTATTGCATAAAAGCAACGTGTAAAACCCATCGTGCAAAAAAATAGTTTTTCAGGCTCCCAGGCAGATGATAGCTTCCCACCTGACAGTCAGGTGATGGAGGTTTTCAGGCATGTGCTTAAGGGCGCGATTACCTCTCACAGACCGGCAGATGTATAAGATGAAACGGGTCTGAGAATTATAGTCTCGGAACACTTGCACTCGGCGTCAGTTTTGGGTAGAATATGGGTGGGACTTAAAAAGTTAACCCGGGACATTTTGAGACCACGAACAAGGGAAAAGAGAAAGACGAAGTTGCAGGAGTGAAAGCATGCGTAATTTATTGGAAATCCAAAAGCAGCTTCTGCCTGATCTCATGGAAACCCTTAAGAGACGGTATACGATTCTACATCAGATCATGCTGTCCGATATTATTGGGCGCAGAACGCTTGCCGCCTCGCTTGATATGACCGAGCGGGTGCTGCGCGCCGAGACGGATCTTCTGAAATCGCAAGGGCTCATTGAGATCGAGAGCGTCGGCATGCGCATTAGCGAAGCCGGTCGCAGACTGCTTGACCTGCTGGAGCCGATCGCCAAGAGCCTCTTCGGCCTGGATGATCTGGAAGAGAAAATTCGTACTACGTACGGTCTCAGTAAAGTAGTTGTTGTACCTGGCGACTGCGAGACCTCGCTGTTCACCAAACGTGAACTGGGGCGTGCAGGTTCGAAGGCACTGCTCAGTGTACTGCGCAGTGACGACACGATTGCCGTCACAGGCGGATCGACCCTGGCCGAAATGGCCGATCAGTTGACCCCGCCGCTATCCCTTTCCTATAAGAACGCCTGGGTAGTTCCGGCGCGTGGAGGACTGGGAGAGAGCATGGAGATCCAAGCCAACACCATTGCTTCGACCATGGCCAAACGGATTGGTGCCAATTACCGTCTGCTGCATGTGCCTGATCTGCTCAGCGGCGATGCCTATCAGTCGCTCGCACTGGACTCCAATATTGGAGAGATTGTGCAGATTATCCGCAGATCGCGTATTATTGTGCATGGAATTGGCGATGCCATTGAAATGACTCACCGCCGCAAGCTGGACCCCGGTACAATCTCAGAGATTCAGGACGAGGGTGCGGTAGCCGAATCGTTCGGATATTATTTCAATGAGAATGGCGAGGTGGTTCATACCATGCTGACCATGGGGCTGCGCCTGGAAGACATTATCCGTACAGAAGTCGTCATCGGTATTGCCGGCGGCAAACGCAAGGCTAAGGCCATTCATGCGATGCTGCGGTTCGGCCAAGAGGATATTCTCGTAACAGACGAGGCGGCTGCTGTCGAAATCGGCAAAGAAATCGACAAACAGTTGCAAGAGGTCCTATAGATTCCATTTTATGGGACGCGCGCAAAGGTATTATGCATTATACTTAACCTTGTTGTCTTGACGAGCCTCACGGCTTGTCTTGAATAAATAAAACGAAATCTAGGAGGAACTATTCAATGAGTGTAAAAGTTGGTATTAACGGTTTTGGACGTATTGGACGCCTTGCATTCCGCCGTATTCAAAATGTAGAAGGTATCGAAGTGGTAGCAATCAATGACTTGACTGACGCTAAGATGCTTGCTCATTTGCTTAAATATGATACAACTCAAGGTAAATTCCAAGGCGATGTTGAAGTTCACGACGGCTTCTTCAAAGTTAACGGTAAAGATGTTAAGGTTCTGGCGAACCGCAACCCTGAAGAACTTCCTTGGGGAGAGCTTGGCGTTGATATCGTTCTGGAATGCACAGGTTTCTTCACAACTAAAGAAGCAGCTGAAAAGCACCTTAAAGGCGGAGCTAAGAAAGTAGTTATTTCCGCTCCAGCTACAGGCGACATGAAGACTGTTGTTTACAACGTTAACGATGACATCCTTGACGGTAGCGAAACAGTAATCTCCGGCGCATCTTGCACAACGAACTGTCTGGCTCCTATGGCCAAAGTTCTGAACGACAAATTCGGTATCATCGAAGGCTTGATGACTACTATCCACGCTTACACAGGTGACCAGAATACACTTGATGCTCCACACGCTAAAGGCGACTTCAGACGTGCCCGCGCTGCTGCTGAGAACATCATCCCTAACACTACCGGTGCTGCTAAAGCAATCGGCCTGGTAATTCCAGAGCTTAAAGGCAAACTTGACGGTGCAGCACAACGTGTGCCTGTAGCTACTGGTTCCCTGACTGAGCTGGTTACTGTTCTGGATAAGAGCGTAACTGTTGAAGAAATCAACGCAGCAATGAAAGAAGCTTCCGATCCGGAAACTTACGGCTACACTGAAGATGAAATCGT
Organism: Paenibacillus sp. FSL E2-0178; assembly: GCF_038593005.1. Taxonomy (NCBI): domain Bacteria; kingdom Bacillati; phylum Bacillota; class Bacilli; order Caryophanales; family Paenibacillaceae; genus Paenibacillus; species Paenibacillus sp. FSL E2-0178. Next base: position 4,557,052 of record NZ_CP151953.1, on the reverse strand, counting down.
ATCTTCCGACATCAAGGGTATGACTTTCGGTTCCCTGTTCGATGCTACACAAACTAAAGTTCTGACTGTTGGCGACAAACAACTGGTTAAAACCGTTGCTTGGTATGACAATGAAATGTCCTACACTGCACAGCTCGTTCGTACTCTAGAAAAATTCGCTAAACTTGCTCAATAATACCGATTTTATATAGGCAGTACAATAGAGCGGAAACAATGAAAGTCTGTTTCCGCTCTTTCTAAATGAAATGGATTCGTGAATGAACCAATTTTGGGTGTGGAGGAAATGTTAATCATGAACAAAAAAAGTGTCCGTGATGTAGAAGTAAAAGGCAAACGCGTATTCGTGCGTGTGGATTTCAACGTGCCAGTGGAAGACGGTAAGATCACTGATGATACCCGTATCCGCGAAACCCTTCCAACAATTAAATACCTGATTGAGAACGGTGCAAAGGTCATTCTGGCCAGCCATATGGGCCGTCCTAAAGGTGAATTCGTCGATTCCATGCGGTTGACTTCCGCAGCTGTACGTCTGTCCGAATTGCTCGGCAAACCGGTAGCCAAAGCTGATGAAGCGATTGGCGAAGCGGTAAAAGCACAAATCGCTGAACTGAACGAAGGCGACGTGCTTGTGCTTGAGAATGTCCGTTTCTATAAAGGTGAAGAAAAGAACGATCCTGAACTGGCTAAGCAGTTCGCTGAACTGGCTGACCTGTTCGTCAATGACGCATTCGGTGCGGCTCACCGTGCCCATGCTTCGACAGAAGGCATCGCTCACTTCCTGCCTGCAGTATCCGGCCTTCTGATGGAGAAGGAATTGTCCGTTCTGGGCAAAGCCCTGTCCAATCCTGAACGTCCTTTCACTGCGATCATCGGCGGTTCCAAAGTTAAAGACAAAATTGACGTGATCGACAACCTGCTGACTCTGGCTGACAACGTATTGATTGGCGGCGGCCTTTCTTACACCTTCACCAAGGCACAAGGTTACGAAATCGGAAATTCTTTGGTAGACAACGACAAAATCGAAGCGGCGCTTGGATTTATCGAAAAAGCCAAAGCACTGGGCAAAAACTTTGTGCTTCCGGTTGACGTAGTTATCGCGGACAAGTTCGGCGCAGATGCCAACACCAAAATTGTAGATGTGACTGAAATTCCTGCTGGCTGGGAAGGTCTGGACATCGGTCCTAAAACCCGTGAAATTTATGCCGATATCATCAAAAACTCCAAGCTGGTTGTTTGGAACGGACCTATGGGCGTATTTGAAATTGATATCTTCGCTGAAGGTACAATTGCTGTAGCTCAGGCTTGCGCAACTACCGAAGGCTACACAGTTATCGGCGGTGGTGATTCCGCAGCAGCAGCAGAGAAATTCCACCTCGCAGACCAAATGGATCATATCTCCACTGGCGGCGGCGCATCACTCGAGTTCATGGAAGGTAAGGCACTTCCAGGCGTAGAAGCACTGAACGACAAGTAAGACGTAGAAGGTAGAAGGAGGCAATCCATTACTATGAGTAGAACACCTATCATTGCCGGCAACTGGAAAATGTTCAAAACTGTTCCGGAAGCCGAAGGCTTCATCGCTGAAATCAAAGGCCAGGCGGAAGTTGAAGGCGTAGAGACTGTAATCTGCGCACCTTTCACTAACCTGCCTGCACTTGTTGCAGCGGTACAAGGCACCAGCATCAAAATTGGTGCTCAGAACCTTCACTTCGAAGATAACGGTGCTTACACAGGCGAGATCAGCGGTGTAATGCTGAAGGATCTCGGCGTGGAATACGTTATTATCGGCCACTCCGAACGCCGTGCATACTTCGGTGAAACGGACGAAATCGTCAACAAAAAAATGCATGCGGCATTCCGCCATGGCATTACTCCAATTGTCTGTGTAGGCGAAAAGCTCGAAGAGCGCGAAGCGGACCAGACTAAAGATGTATGCAAAGTGCAGACTGAAGCGGCATTTGCCGGCCTTAGCGCGGAACAGGCAGCAAGCGTAGTTATCGCTTATGAGCCTATCTGGGCTATTGGTACAGGTAAATCCTCTACTTCCCAGGATGCTAATGAAGTTATTGCTTACATCCGTACCCTTGTAAAAGGCTTGTACGATGAAGCAACTGCTGAAGCTGTCCGTATCCAATACGGTGGCAGCGTGAAGCCTGAGAATGTAACGGAGTACATGAGTCAAAGCGACATCGACGGCGCTCTAGTCGGCGGTGCCAGCCTGCAGCCTGCTTCCTTCGTTTCACTCGTTGAGGGGGCGAAATAAGAATGTCAGCACCAAAACCTGTAGCTCTAATCATCATGGACGGTTTCGGTTTGCGTAACACGGATGAAGGCAACGCAGTTGCCCAAGCCAACAAACCGAACTACGACCGTTACCTGAAACAATATCCGAACACTACACTTACCGCTTGCGGCGAAGCTGTAGGTCTGCCGGAAGGACAAATGGGTAACTCTGAAGTAGGGCACCTTAACATCGGCGCAGGCCGGATCGTATACCAGGATCTGACCCGCATCGATAAGTCTATCCGTGATGGCGAATTCTTCGAGAACGAAACGCTGGTTGCTGCGGTGAGAAGCGCCAAAACAACCGGCAAAAAGCTTCACCTCTATGCACTTGTATCCGATGGCGGCGTGCACAGTCACATTAAACACCTGTTCGCGATGCTCGATCTGGCCAAAAAAGAAGATTTGCATGAAGTTTATATTCATGCCTTCATGGATGGCCGCGACGTACCACCCGACAGTGGACAGAAGTTCATTCAGGAACTGGTAGCCAAGATCGAAGAGGTTGGCGTAGGTACGATTGCTACGGTATCCGGACGTTATTATGCCATGGACCGTGACAAACGCTGGGAACGTGTAGAGAAAGCTTATCGTGCAATGGTGTATGGCGAAGGCCCTAAATATACCGATGCACTTCAGGCAATCACTGGATCTTACCAGAATTCTGTGTATGATGAATTTGTAGAGCCAAGTGTGATTGTAGATAGCCTGGGCAACCCGGTTGCGACAGTGGAGAGCGGCGATTCTGTCATTTTCCTTAACTTCCGTCCTGACCGTGCCATTCAGCTGTCGCAAGTATTCACGAACTCTGACTTCCGCGGTTTCGACCGTGGCCCTAAGTTCCCTGAAGGTCTGCACTTCGTATGTCTGACAACCTTCAGCGAGACGGTTCAAGGTTTCGTGGCTTACTCCCCGAAGAACCTGGACAACACGCTCGGTGAAGTGCTGGTTCAGCAGAACAAGAAGCAGCTGCGTATCGCGGAAACTGAGAAGTATCCGCATGTTACCTTCTTCTTCAGCGGCGGACGTGATGAGGAGCTTCCCGGCGAAACACGCATCCTGATCAACTCTCCGAAAGTGGCAACCTATGATCTGCAGCCTGAGATGAGCGCATACGAAGTGGCGGCGGCCTGCGTAGCGGAGATCGAAGCAGACAGACAAGATGCCATTATCCTGAACTTTGCTAACCCTGATATGGTTGGACACTCCGGCATGCTGGAGCCTACCATCAAGGCAGTTGAAGTGACGGACGAATGCGTAGGTAAAGTTGTGGATGCAGTGGTTGCCAAAGGCGGCGTTGCAATCATCATTGCCGATCACGGCAATGCGGATATGGTATTCGATGAGAACGGCCGTCCGTTCACAGCCCATACTACCAACCCTGTTCCTTTCATCGTTACAACTGAAAATGTTGTGCTGCGCGAAGCGGGTATCCTCGCAGATGTGGCACCGACAATCTTAGATCTGATGGGACTTCCGCAGCCTGCGGAAATGACCGGACAATCCATGATTGCCAGCCGCAAATAAGCAAGACCTCAAGTTTCATTGTTACACTAAACCTAAAGTTAAAAGGAGATTAAACTTACATGACTATTATTTCTGATGTGTATGCTCGCGAAGTCCTTGACTCCCGCGGTAACCCGACTGTAGAGGTTGACGTTTATCTTGAATCCGGTGCTAAAGGCCGCGCTATCGTTCCTTCCGGCGCTTCCACTGGTGCTCATGAAGCTGTAGAGCTTCGTGACGGCGACAAATCCCGTTACATGGGCAAAGGCGTTCTGAAAGCTGTTGAGAACGTAAATGAAATTATCGCTCCTGAAGTAATCGGTATGGACGCTCTTGACCAAGTGGGCATCGACAAATTGATGATCACTTTGGACGGAACTCATAACAAAGGCAAGCTGGGCGCTAACGCGATCCTGGCAGTATCCATGGCCGTAGCTCGTGCAGCTGCAGCAGCTCTGGATATTCCTTTGTACGTATACCTGGGCGGATTCAACGCTAAAACTCTTCCAGTACCAATGATGAACATCATCAACGGTGGTGAGCATGCCGACAACAACATCGACGTTCAAGAGTTCATGGTTCTTCCTGTAGGCGCTACAAGCTTCAAAGAAGCTCTTCGTACAGGTGCAGAAATCTTCCACAACCTGAAATCCGTACTGCAATCCAAAGGCTTGAACACAGCTGTAGGTGACGAAGGCGGATTCGCACCGAACCTTGGTTCGAATGAAGAAGCCATCACTACCATCATCGAAGCGATCGAAAAAGCCGGTTACAAACCAGGCGTTGACGTATTCCTCGGTATGGACGTTGCTTCCACTGAGTTCTACAAAGACGGTAAATACACACTTGCAGGCGAAGGTAAATCTTACACTTCCGCTGAGTATGTTGACCTTCTTGCTTCATGGGTTGAGAAGTACCCAATCATCACCATCGAAGACGGTATGTCCGAAGACGACTGGGATGGCTGGAAATTGCTTACTGAAAAATTGGGCGACAAAGTCCAATTGGTTGGTGACGACTTGTTCGTTACTAACACTGAGCGCCTTGCTACAGGTATTGAAAAAGGTATCGGTAACTCCATCCTGGTTAAGGTTAACCAGATTGGTACCCTGACAGAAACTTTCGATGCTATCGAAATGGCTAAACGTGCTGGTTACACAGCAGTTATCTCCCACCGTTCCGGTGAATCCGAAGACAGCACAATCGCAGACATCGCTGTTGCGACTAACGCTGGCCAGATCAAAACGGGTGCTCCTTCCCGTACAGACCGCGTTGCTAAATACAACCAGTTGCTTCGCATCGAAGATGAACTGGGCGAATTGGCTCAATACAACGGCCTGAAATCCTTCTACAACCTCAAAAGATAATATCTTTTGACCCTATATTTAAAGGGCCTGCCGAACTTTGGCAGGTCCTTTTTTTGGATTATAGATCCGAAAGTGCAATGCGATCTAGCGAGGTTGCCTCGGAAGCTTCTAGTGGGTTATTCTATAATTGTATATAACTGGAAGGAGCGTGGGTATGAACGCTATTGTTGCGGGTATAGGTGTGGGGATATTTTTAATTATTCTCAGCTGGGTGCTGTCGCGGACCGGGCGCATGCGGAGCAGAGCTGTTTTTTATCCGGGAATCACTGGTTTACTGGGCAGTATGATATTGCTGGTTCTAAGTTTCACTGTAATCGGAGGCTGGGAGGGGATCGGGTATGCCTTCTTCTCTGTACCTATATTACTAATCTCTGGTCTGCTGCTGCTTCTACTTGTCTCTTATAGGAGACAAACCTGAATAATGTAATAGCCGGATTAGTAGAATGAGGTTTGTGTGGTTGTATTCAATCTATGGCTATGATACAATAAAAATACTGTTTATGAAATCGTGAGGTCTAATTTAGCATAGATAGTGATGCTTGGACGTAGGAGGTGGAAGTGAATGGATATCTTTTTGAAAGTGGTGCTTCTGATTTTTGCCGTAGGTCTGATTGCGGTCGTTCTTCTGCAAAAAGGGAAAAGCGCGGGTCTTTCCGGTGCCATCTCCGGCGGTGCTGAGCATCTCTTCGGTAAAACAAAAGCACGCGGTATGGAGCTTGTATTGCAGCGTGTAACGGTTGGATTGGCAGCCGGATTCTTCATTATGTCAATCGTTGTAGCCATTGTTATTGAGTAGTTTGCCTACTGTAAGCCTTCGCTCTGTTCTGAATGGAATAGGCGGGGGCTTTTTTGTATGCAGATTTGAGTGTTTGCACATCATAACAGGGATGCCCGGGATTGATTTCGTGTATACTAGGGTATGAAGTATATAAAGGTAAATTTTACTTGGATTTATTAGATGTGGGATAGGACAAGACATACATATATGCCAGCGGCATGAATGCTGCGGAGGGCCGAGGTGACGAAGATGATAACACAAGAAATTCTACTTGATTTCATGCGGGAGACCGCTTATAAACCACTGACTTATGAAGAACTGGTGAGCCATTTCGCAATTGAGGATAGCGAGGCATTCAAAGCTTTTGAGAGCCTGCTGATTGAGCTGGAAAAGGACGGCCGGATTATTCTGACCCGGGGTAGCCGTTATGGCGTGCCGGAACGGATGGATCTGCTGCGCGGACGGCTGCAAGCCCATGCGAAGGGTTTTGCTTTTCTGATACCTGATGACCGTGATCATCCCGATGTATACATCCATGCCAATGATCTGAAGGGTGCAATGAACGGTGACATCGTATTGATCCGCATTACCTCGAAGAGCCCGTCTGGCGGGCGTATGGAAGGCGAAGTAGAGCGGATTCTGATCAGAGGCGTGTCGCAGACGGTTGGCGTATTCCAGAGCCTGGAGACGTATGGCTTCGTGCTGCCTGATGATAAGCGGATTAACCGGGATATCTTCATTCCGAAGCAGTCCTTCAAGGGAGCGGTTGACGGGGAAAAGGTTGTTGTCCGCATTGTGAACTATCCGGAAGGCCGTGCTGCGGCTGAAGGTGAAATTATCGAGATCCTCGGTCATAAGGATGACCCGGGCGTGGATATTCTGTCGGTTATCCGCAAGCATCAGCTGCCGGAGGCTTTTCCGGCTGAGGTGATGACGGAAGCGGAGCAGGCACCCGATTCCATTACCGACGAGGAGATTATCCAGCAAGGCCGCCGCGATCTGCGCGGACTGAACATTGTGACCATTGACGGCGCGGATGCCAAGGACCTGGATGATGCGGTGAACGTTGAGCGTCTGGAGAACGGGCATTATAAGCTGGGCGTTCATATCGCCGATGTAGGCTATTATGTGCGCGAAGGCTCCGAGCTGGATAAAGAAGCTTATGACCGCGGCTGCAGCGTGTATCTGGTTGACCGGGTCATTCCCATGCTGCCGCACCGGCTGTCGAATGGGATCTGCAGCTTGAACCCGCAGGTAGACCGGCTGACGATGTCCTGTGAAATGGAATTCGACGAGCACATGAAGGTTGTGAAGCATGATGTGTTCACGAGTGTGATCCGTACCAAGGAGAGAATGACATACTCCGATGTACGCAAAATTGTTGAAGATGAAGATCCTGAGCTGCTGGAGCGCTACGCTCCGCTGATCGGTGATTTCCGCCTGATGAAGGAAATTGCGATGAAGCTGCGCGATGCCCGTATGCGGCGCGGAGCTGTTGACTTCGACTTTGAAGAAAGCAAAATCATCGTGGATGAAGCGGGTAAGGCTATCGATATTGTGAAGCGTGAGCGTTCCGTGGCGGAGCAGATTATCGAGGAATTCATGCTCGCGGCTAATGAGACTGTAGCGGAGCACTTCCACTGGTTGAAGGTGCCGTTCCTGTACCGGATTCATGAAGATCCGGACCCGGAGAAGCTGCAGAATTTCATGGCCTTCGCCGCTAACTTCGGCTACCACGTCAAGGGTCGCGGCAATTCCGTTCATCCGCGTGCGCTGCAGGATCTGCTGGAGCAGATTCAAGGCACCAAAGAGCAGACGGTGATCAGCACGATGATGCTGCGCTCCATGAAGCAGGCGAAATATGATGCCGAGAGTACAGGCCACTTCGGACTGGCGGCAGAATTCTATTCCCACTTCACCTCACCGATCCGCCGTTATCCCGACCTTGTCATTCACCGCGTCATGCGTGAGGTGCTTGAGAATGGCGGAGCTCTGACCGAGAAACGTCATGAGTATCTGGCTTCGCGGATGCCGGATATCGCCCAGCAGTCCTCCGAACGCGAGCGTGTAGCGGTAGAGGCTGAACGTGACACTGAGCAGCTGAAGAAAGCGGAGTTCATGCAGGATAAGGTAGGCGAAGAATTCGATGCAATGATCAGCAGCGTGACCAGCTTCGGAATGTTCATCGAGCTGGATAACACCGTGGAAGGTCTGATCCGCCTCAGCGCGCTGAGCGATGATTATTACCACTTCGATGAAGCGCACATGGCCCTTATCGGTGAGCGTACCTCCAAAGTGTTCCGCATCGGTGACGAGGTGAAGATCCGTGTGGCCAAGGTCAACATGGACGATCATACGATCGACTTCGAACTGGTTGATATGAAGCCACGCGCGGCTGGCGACCACCGGAACTACGGCGGACGCGGCGGCAAGGGCGGACGCCCTGGTGCCGGCGGCGCCAGCAAGCCGTTCGCAGGTAAGGCCGGCGGTGCGGGCAAGGGCCGTAAAGGCAAGCCAGGCAGCGCAGCTACCGGTGCGGGTAAAGGCGGCGCTGGGAAGGGCAAGAACGGCGGTGCAGCTGCCGGTGCGGCTGGATTCGGCGCCAAAGGTAAAGGCAAGAGCGGCAGCGCTGGCGCCGGTGTCTTTGGCGGGGCAGTTAAGGGCGGCGCCGCTGAGGCTGGCGCTGGTGAAGAGCCGCGCGCAGGCGTAGCGCCGGCTGAAGATGGCGGCGCAGCAAGCGGCCGTAAGCGCGGCCGCGGGCCGGAAGCGGCAGCGCGGCGTGCACTTGCCGCCGCCTCCGCAGCGGGCGGCGCTGCGAAGGCGGACCGCCGGGGCGAAGCCGGCGGTTCGGGTGCCCCGCGCGAGCGTGAGCGCGGCAGAGGCCGCGGCGGAGACGGTGGAGGCAGTGCCGGGGGACGCGGCATTGCCTTCGGCTTCGGCTCCGGCAAGGGCGGCTACGGCGCGCCAAGCGGGGGCGGAGCCGAGCAGGCGGGCGGTGAGCTGCGCGGCGTGGACGCGAGCACACGGTTCCGCAGCCGCGAGGACCTCGGCAGCGGCTTCGGAAGCGAAGGCAACGGCGCGGCGCCGGAGGGCAAGAGCCGCCGCAAGAAGAAGAAAGGCGGCGTCTTCATCGGCACTTCTGTGACTCCAGGCAACGTGGAGACCACTAATCCGGCACCGGCAGGCGCTGGCGACAAGAGCGGTAATCCGGAGGGCGGCGGCCGCAGAAAGCGGAAGAAGAAACCTCAGGCCTAGGCTGAATTAATAGAGGGCACTGTTCCTTTAGGGGGACAGTGCTTTTTTAGAATATAAGTAATTCTATTCAACTGAAACGTAGCACTTCCTGACACCCATATGTCAAAATGATTGCTGCGGGATAGGGTGATCCTTCCTTGCGCTGCCTGCTTGGCTTTTGATACAATATAGACCTGGTGTCCGTTCATAAGAGGCCGGGAATTCGATTCAAGGAGTGACTTTCATGGGTAAAAAAGCAGACGGGAAAGTGCTTGCCCAGAACAAAAAAGCTTCCCATGATTATTTTATTGAGGATACGTATGAAGCGGGTTTGGTTCTGACGGGTACAGAGATCAAATCGCTGCGTAACGGCCGCGCTAATATCGGGGACGCTTTTGCTACCATCCGTAATGGTGAGATTCATATTCACAATATGCATATCAGCCCTTTCGAACAAGGGAACCGTGCCAATCCTACCGATCCGACACGTACACGTAAGCTGCTCATGCACAAGGAACAGATTCACAAGCTGCTGGGCTCGTCCAAGCGCGATGGTTTCACAATTGTGCCGCTGAAGATTTACGTACGCAATGGTTACGCGAAGCTGCTCATCGGTCTTGGTAAAGGTAAGAAGGAATACGACAAGCGGGATTCCGCCGCGAAGCGTGATGCTCAGCGTGATATCCAGCGTGTGCTGCGCGACAAGCAGAAGATCGCCCGCTAGACTGGTAACCACCTTGCGCCCAATTGTTCCAGATTCGACCTTCAATTCCTTTAACCTACGTGTTAAAGTGTTGATAAATGTGCTATACTGTGTAAGTAAACTTATTGCTTCTGAACAGCCATCTTGATCAAGATAGCTGTGAACCGGATCAGCATTTATGCTTGTCATTGATCCGTTAATCCGAAGCGCCCTTTCTAATGAGGGGCCGTTCTTGGATTCGACGGGGATAGTTCGAGCATGAGTAGCGAGTAGTGGGGACGCGTCCGCTTCATCAACGCTAAAGCCTATTAAACGGCAAACAACAAAACAACTACGCTTTCGCAGCCTAAGAAACTGTGCGCGTGCTTCTACCCTGCATCGCCCATGTGACAGGGATAGGGGCTAACAAGTAGTGGGATACACTGTCTCATCTCCGCCTGCGGTGAGCTGAAGAAGACAATCAGGCTGACCCAACGTATAGCCGGTTACGGGGCGATACTCGGGTGACATCAAAACTGTGACTACACTCGTAGAAGCTTATGTGCCGTTATCTTCGGACAGGGGTTCGACTCCCCTCGGCTCCATATGGAGTATCAGTGAAAGACACCTTTAGGGGTGTCTTTTTTCGTTTTTAGTTATTTACTTCAAAGCTCTGTTTCCTTGAAAGATGATATAATAACAATGAATGGAGATGATGCCGATGGATTTGCTTGACCCGCGTGTGGATTTCGTATTCAAACGGATATTTGGCAGCGAAAACAATAAGGATGTGCTGCTGGCGTTTCTCAACCGCATTTTCACCGAAGCTGGTGAGCCGCCGCTGACTGAGATCATTCTGATGAATCCTTATACGGATAAAGACGATCCACTCGACAAACAATCCATTTTTGATGTTTACGCCAAGACCTCTGAAGGTAAACTGATTGATATAGAGATGCAACTGTTTAATAAGTACGACATAGAGAAAAGAACGCTTTTTTATTGGAGCAAACGGTATGCAAGTCAACTCAGTGAGGGCGAGAAGTATCCAGAGCTTGAGAAGTGCGTAACGATTAACATTCTAAACTATGCGTTCTTGAAGAATGAGCAATATCATAACGTATTTCATCTGCGGGAAGACCGGACAGGGATATCCTTGATTGACGACATAGAGGTTCATTTCTTGGAATTGCCGAAGCTGGATGATCGTAGTATTCCGTCTGAAGGCGGACTGATCAATTGGTTACTGTTTCTGAAAGGTGCCGATACATCACAATGGGAGGTGCTGAAGATGAATGAGCCAGGATTGGAGAAGGCAATGGATACCCTGCAATATTTGAGTCAGGATTCCGAGGCCAGACGGTTGTATGAGGCTAGACAGAAGTATTTGCATGATGAAGCGTCCATGGTTGAAGGGGCAAAGTCTGCTGGGATTATCGAGGGTAAGCTTCAAGTGGCTCGCAACTTGCTGGCAATGGGGATGGATTATGCAGTTGTAGCTAAGGCGACAGGGCTTAGAGAAGATGAAATCAAGTCTATCAAGCTTTAATATGTTGCCTGTTTAGTGATAGAAGTTTCATCAACGCTAAAGCCTATTAAACGGCAAACAACAAAACAACTACGCTTTCGCAGCCTAAGAAACTGTGTGCGTGCTTCTACCCTGCATCGCCCATGTGACAGGGATAGGGGCTAACAAGTAGTGGGATACGCTGTCTCATCTCCGCTTGCGGTGAGCTGAAGAAGACAACCAGGCTGACCCAACGTATAGCCGGTTACGGGGCGATACTCGGGTGACATCAAAACTGTGACTACACTCGTAGAAGCTTATGTGCCGTTATCTTCGGACAGGGGGGCGGGCTCCCCTCGGCTCCATATGGAGTATCAGTGAAAGACACCTTAAGGGGTGTCTTTTTTCATTTATAATGATTGTTTTATGCTGATAATAGAAGGCTACTAGGTTAACGGAGCAGGGGATCAATGCTTTGAGAAAGAAAAAACGCAGGAGCATCCTATGAGCGGATGCTCCCGTTTGATCTTTTGTAGATGTCTTGTGATTCGGTTATTAATTTTCCTATTGACAGGAGCTTAAACTGACGTTCTTTGTTGGGATATAAACAACTAGTTAAGCATGCCCACTCTATTTTGAAGCACTTTCCTACAACTCCGCCCCCCGATACTCCATCCTCCGATACCCCTTCACTCGTTTCTTGAACATCGCCATTAACATTGGAACCTGAAGGTCAATATAATCATATATTTTCACTTCTTCTTTATTCGCATGACTCCGGTGCAGGCGGCCTGCATATTGCTGTAAGGTGCCTGTCCAGGAGATGGGATGGACCAGGAACAAGGTGTCCAGTCTGGCGTCATCGAAGCCTTCACCGATTAGCTTACCCGTAGCGATAACTACACGCTCTTGATCATCTGGAATAGAAGCAATTTAGGCGCGTAGAGCTTCTCTTTGCTTTTTTCCCATTCCGCCTCTCAGCACAATTACGTTTTTGGCAAAAGACTGTAATCTCTCTGCAAAATATTCAGCATGAGCGGTCCGTTCAACCAGAAGCAGTGGAGAGCGTCCTTCATCTAAGCAGGTTAACAAATCGTCAAAAATCAGCGTGTTACGCTCCTCATTGTCTACAAGCTGCTGATAGATGTCCTGAATTCCGGCAACCTGTTCCCCTGACTTGATCTGAAAGTGAGTATAACGGGGGACCACCCTTAATGAAAATCCTCTGGAGCTGCTTAATGCTTTGGCATCCACCTTTAATAGCACAGGTCCAAGCTGGAACCGTACAATGGCTTCCTGTCCGTCCTGACGTTTAGGGGTGGCTGTTAAGCCAAATACATACTTTGCTTTGACTTCCCGCAGAACCTGTTCGAAGCTGTAGGCTGATACGTGGTGACATTCATCCACAATCACCTGACCGTATTCACTAACGAAGGGCTTAACATTCCCTTTATAGTTGAGGCTCTGAATGACAGCGATGTCGATGATGCCGGTTCGTTTATTTTTACCGCCGCCAATCGTACCGATTGCTTGTTTAGGAACTTCAAGAAAGGTTTGCAAACGTTCCTGCCATTGCTCCATAAGCTCCCGGCGGTGAACCAGAATAAGGGTATTTGTCTTTCTTGAAGCGATAATGCTGGCTGCTACGACAGTTTTGCCAAAAGCGGTTGCCGCCGAGAGCACGCCTATATCCCGGCTTAGAATCGCTCTGGCTGCTGTATCTTGGAGAGTGGTCAGCGTACCGGTGAACTCTGCCTCTATTGAGGTTCCAGGCGAACGTTGATCCTTAAGAGATACCTTGACCTGATTATGCTCGAAAAAAGATAACAAATCCGGCAAGCATCCCCTTGGCAGAACTACATAATTCTCCAGATCCTCTGCGCATGAGATGACCCGGGGTTTACCGTAGGTGGAGAGCCGCATCGCTTGGGTTTTATAAAAATCAGGGTTGGAGAAAGAAGCTATTTTGATCAGAGCATGAATTGCTCTTGAGGGAAGTCCGGACTTGAGGATATAAAGGCGATCCGATTGCAGAATCTGTATTTCAGCAGGCAAAGGTTCCATTAGAACCTCTTCTATCTGAGTCGGGTTCTCTTGTAACAAGATTAATCCATCTGCGTCGTGGTCTGATCCCGTATTAATTCTGTCATTGCTAAAAAGTCCACGCTCCCCGTGCTTGTATATAAATTGCTTCACCTGGTCTTCGCCCATCTTGTCCAGTTCGGATAATATACCCCATTGATCAGCATAGGGCTCAAAGTGCTCATCAACAAAGACACTGTTTCCTTGTTTACGCGGTCCCCCTTGAAGGGGGAGGGCAATGAGGTTGCCGAAACCGCCTTTGGGCAGTGTATCCTGATTGGGAAACAGGCGGTCATAGGATTCCATGCCGATCTGATATCTGTTGTTCATGGTTAGGCTCACAGCATGGGATAGATACCAATCGTCCGGTCTTGCCTTGCATCTAAATGGGCTGACAGCACCTCGCTTGTAAGGGGCATGAAGTTCTGGTGTTTGCAAACGGAGCATTTCACTCTAGGTTTCTCGCAAACGGAAGTCCATTCATTGGCGCAAGCGGGCGAGTACCCGGACTTGCCTTGTTTATTGCTCCAGCGAATCGGATAAACATCGTCTCTGCCGCGAAAACAACTTTTATACAGGGCGAGCTTATCCTCTACGGTGGAGTACTGGTGGACATTAGTTTCTCCAACAGTAGTCTCTTTGCTTTCGCTTACCAGTGCGGTGGAATAAGTGGTTTTCTGTTCATTAGTACTTGTTGTATTTTCATCTAGTAGACTTCTCAACCGGGTGACTTCCAGCTTAAGTTCCTCAATATGCGCCAGAGCTGCGTTATATTTGTCCTCGATATTGTCCATTGATTGGTCCTCGCGTTTTATTTATATTATACCTTGTAAGTTGCTGAGTAATAATATTGGGGACTATAACCGGATTAAGGAGATCATAGTAATGCTGAAATTAAGTAACTCAACCATTAAAAAGCATTTAAAGAATCTAACGAGGGAAGAGCTTGAGGCTGAAATCTTGAATATGACCAAGATATATCCGATCATTCAGGAGCACTATTTTTCAATACTATTTCCTGATAGTGAGGAAGTCTTAGACAAGTACAAGAAAATTATTGAGAAGGAATTCGTCCACAAGGGAGAGATTCTGCGATACCAGATTATGAAGCAAGCAATAAAAGACTTTAGTAATGTCTCAACAAATAAGGGGCAAATTGCAGAGCTAATGATTTTTACAGTGGAATGTGGAGTAGACTTTACGCTTTTATATGGAGACATAGATGATGAAAAATTCTATCGTACTATTTCAAGTATATTTGAACAGGCTTTAAAGTATATTGTGGACAATCAATTAGAAGAAGAGTTTGTAGATCTATGCAACGAACTGACGCGAAGCAGTCAGAGCATTGGCTGGGGGTTCGGAGATGGGATGATGGAGTTGTATAGCGATTATTTAGGATACCTGGATGAAGAAGACCTTGAATAGCGTATACGGACGAATTATTTAACCGTAAGGATTGTGTTATAATATTATAAAATAAATTCGGAATCCGAGCGAGGTGTTATCCTAATGCTGCCCCAAAGAGAAGAATTGCAACGGTTATTGAAAAAGGCCAATCAGCATGCAGTAGCAGAGGCCAAAAAGGCTGGAGCCTCCATTTATTATATAAAAGATGGCAAACGGATACGTGAAGATGCCACTGGGCAAAAATTCGAGATTACTTACGATGTAGCCGGAAATCGCACTGAGCTTGTTAGTCATGACTGATTGGGAGTCTGTAATGACGGTTTTTGCTGGCACTAATGGAGCCGGGAAAAGCACAATCAGTTTTCAAATGAGGGATTATGTTGGAACCATTATTGATCCTGACCAGATCGCCAAAAGGATTAAGCCGGAGGATCCCAGAAGTGTCGACCTGTCTGCCGGACGAGAAGCTGTAAAGCAAATAAGGAAATTAATCAGGCGGAAGGAAAATTTTGCTATAGAAACTACTCTGTCGGGGAGTTTTGTTTTACGTCATATGAAGGCAGCTAAGGAACAAGGTTATAAAGTCGTCATGTATTATATTGGTTTGCAGGATGTGCAAATGCATATTGATCGGGTAGCTTCAAGAGTGGAGCAGGGAGGGCACTGGATTGCGGAAGAAGATATCCGGTGGAGATATGGCCAATCTTTAAGTAACCTGATGCCTGCCATGGAGATTTCAGATGAAGTCACCATTATCGACAACACCAGTGAACCTGAAGTTGTGGCGGAAATTAAACGTTCACACATTAGCTTTTGCCGAGATGAGATTCCTGTGTGGGCCAGGGGAGCTTTGGAATTGTACTTGTAATTCCAGCAGCAACCCCCGCCGAATTGTGGCTCTGCAAGTCCACACCTCAGTTTCTAAAATCCCTTTCCCACCAAGGGGTTAAGGCCCTTTTTGGGAAAGGGGTTCTACACGGATTAATAGAAGAAAGATATAGTCATTCATAAAATGAACCCGTAATCTTAAACCATAAGGTTTGAAGATACGGGTTCATTTAATTTATATAGCTTACCCAGTATTCTTTTCTGGATAGCACCATTTACAGCCATTATATCCTTGAGCAAAGTAAAACGGGGCATTGTCTGTATCGATTCTATGTTGGGGTTTGATTTCATTAATTCTGCAGCGTGACTCTACTTTAGCGGTTTTGTGAACTTCCTTTGTATTGGTATTCACTATATAAGTCGCCATAGTACACCTCCCTTCAAATGTATTTTACTGTGCTAAAGCCAATAAAACAAGAACATTTGTTCTTTTTTTATTTGTTGCCTTGTTATATATAATAATCAGCTACCTGTCACTGTTTGTTGTTTTAAATCTAGTAAATAGGAAACACTAGTATTGTAGATTTGAAAGGGGGAATAAGGAATGGGAGTTTGTCGTATATCAATGGTAAGGATGGACACAGTGGGAAAGCATTTTCCGAAGAAAAGAGAGACGTTGTCTGAATATGCAGCACTAGAAAACGCCTATCTTGATGGAATGAGAGAAATACTGAGCGAGGTGGCTGCTAGAAGACATCTTGAATTATGGGGAATGCGTTCTAACAATCCTCATATCAGAAAAGCTAACGATGATTCATCTTATGCAATCGAGTGCCTGCACAGTAGTTTAAACGAGAATCAACGTGAATTGTACGGATTCATGGAAGAGGCTATGAACGCAGAACAGGGTCTCGAAGAAGAGGAAGCTTTTGTAGTCGGATTTTTGGAGGGATACCGCTTTATAAAAGAGCTCCAAAGATCGGGTGGAGGTCTGACTCTGGTTTAGAAGATACCACCTGATATGCTATAATAATAGTAATTATTCAACCGGAGGTGTCCAAGATGCGGTGGGATGAAGTTCAGGAGCGTTTTCCTAATGAATGGGTCGTTCTTGAGGCGACTAAGGCCTATTCTAAGGAAGGCCAGCGATTTATTGAAGAAATGTCCGTGATCGACTCCTATGAGGATTCTACCAAAGCATTGAAGCGGTATAGTGAACTGCACCAGGGTGACCCTCACAGAGAGTATTGTTTCTTTCACACCTCCCGTCCTGAGGTTGTGGCGCGAGAACGATATCGCTATGAAAGAGTGATCAAATAGCTGAATCGCCCATCTAAATTATAGTTCGAGTAGATCACAGTTCGGCTCAGAGAGTTCCTTAGGGAACTCTTTTTTCATGTTTTCAGCAAAATAAAAATAAGATCATACGTTCGTAAAAAGTCGTTTATTTTGTTCGAATTTGGTGTATAATAAGGCTGACTGTTAAGCTTATTCCAAAGGGGATGAAGAATGATGTCAATCAGTTTGAACCCCTATTTTGTTTTTAACGGAAACACAAGAGAAGCGGTTTACTTTTATGAAAAAGCGCTACATGGCAGCGTAGTCGCAATCACGACGT
This sequence comes from Paenibacillus sp. FSL E2-0178, assembly GCF_038593005.1. Classification (NCBI taxonomy): domain Bacteria; kingdom Bacillati; phylum Bacillota; class Bacilli; order Caryophanales; family Paenibacillaceae; genus Paenibacillus; species Paenibacillus sp. FSL E2-0178. The sequence goes on along the minus strand of NZ_CP151953.1, from coordinate 4,539,757 downwards.
TCGGAGACCTGCCGGAAGATCCGGAGCATCCGCTGACCGATGAGATGAAAACGCTTGTGATGCATGCGCATCTGAAGGTCGGTAATGCAGATCTCATGTTCTCCGATACTTTTCCGGGCACGTCGCATCAGGCGGACGGGGATACGGTTCAGATTGCCATTCATCCTACAGAAGAGGCAGACGCACGGGGGATTTTTGCTGCACTGGAAGACGGCGGTCAAGTGGTCATGCCTCTGCAGAAGACGGATTGGAGCCCTTTGTATGGGATTGTGAAGGACAAGTTCGGCGTTACTTTTCAAGTGAATGTCCCCGGGGAGGAATAACTTGTGGCAAACATCAATCAGAGAATCATTCCGCATATATGGTATGACAAGGAGGCGGTAGAAGCTGCCCATTTTTACGCTTCTGTGTTCCCGGACTCCAAAGTTACGAGTGTTACAACACTTCATGACACACCGTCAGGCGACTGCGATCAGGTTTCTTTTGAAATTTGGGGGCAGAAGTTTATGGCGATCAGTGCAGGGCCGTATTTTAAGCTGAATCCGTCTGTGTCCTTCTTCGTTAATTTTGATCCCTCACGCGACAAGGACGCAGAGAAGAAAATTGATGAGGTGTGGGACAAGTTATCCGAAGGCGGTATGGCCTTGATGCCGCTTGATAAATATCCGTTCAGTGAGCGGTTTGGCTGGATTCAGGATAAGTATGGTGTGTCATGGCAGCTGATTCTTACGAATCCGGAAGGTGAAGAGCGGCCTGCTATTATACCGTCATTTATGTTCATCGGTAATAACTGCGGCAAGGCGGAAGAGGCGATGACTTTCTACTTATCCGTCTTTAAGGATTCACGGCAGGGCACAATTGCCCGCTACCCTGAAGGCCCGGGGCCTGCCCAGGAAGGAACGATTATGTTCGCTGACTTCATGCTGGAGAATCAGTGGTTCACCGCAATGGATAGTGCGCATGATCATAAATTCAGCTTCAACGAAGCCATCTCCTTCATGGTGAAATGCGACTCGCAAGAGGAGATTGATTCCTATTGGGAGCAGCTTTCTGCGGTTTCTGAAGCTGAGCAATGCGGCTGGCTGAATGATAAGTATGGCGTGTCCTGGCAGATTGTTCCGGCTGCAATGGACGAGATGATGGAGAAGGGTACGCCGGAGCAGCTTGCGCGTGTTACAGAGGCGTTTCTTAAGATGAAGAAATTTGAGCTTGCGGAATTGCATAAGGCTTATAAGGGCGAATGAGTGCATAACCCTTATTCTGTGCCAGGGGATTTGCTGTAACGTGTTGCTTCAGTAATGTGATAAAAGCGATGAGGGTTGTTACCCCCATCGCTTTTTTGTCGCAGCTGCATTCTTATTTCTCAATGCTATTACCACCTCTATACTTCTTCCGGTATTGGGCCGGTGTCATTGCGTACACCTTTTTGAAGCTGGAATAAAACGTGTTAAGCGACGAAAATCCGAAATTTTGGACGATGGGCTCAATCGGCGAGTCGGAGGCAATGAGCTCCTGACAGATGAAGCTTAGGCGCTTCTCCGAGATTTTGTCCGTAATGGACTGGTTTGTCTCCGCTTTATATAAACTGCGGAAATAATTAACGGATAACCCCAAATGATCAGCAAGCATTTTTGCGGACAAGTTCGGATCGGTTAATTGTTCTTCAATGAACCGGTCCGCCTGCTCGATCAGAGTCACATTCTTGGACAGCCCGCGGGCAGCTACAATGTCTTCGAGTGTCTTGGTGACCAAGGCTTCCATCCATGGCACCACCTTGTCCATCGTCTCCTGCTGAATAATCTGTTTCTCAATAGAAGTCAGTCCCCATGAACTGGGCAGAGGCTGAGCGGAATGCTCCTGCATGAGCCGGCGTATATCCATAAACAAGGTAATTAACGACATCTTACATTCAAAATAGGGCATTTCCCGCAGCTTGACTACGGCTGAGCGTATGACTTCCAGAACCGTATCTGCATTCCCCTTGGGAAGAGCCTGAGCGATCTGCCGCTCTTTGTTCGCAGGCAGATGGTACAGTTCTCCTGGCGCATCGGGCAGCCATTCCTTCACGATGAGCGATCTGTGTCCGAACCTGAACCGTTCCTGCGTCAGTTCATACGTCTCCATATATCTCTCATGCATGTCGGTCAGGCCGGGCAGCGTCCTGCCCCAGGCGACAGTCGTTCCAACTGACAAATACTGCTCTATTAACTGTTGGGAGCCTTGCAGCTTCCTCGCATATTCTTCGGACAAGGGGGCGGATAGGACAACTGCCAGGTGATCGTCACCCATATCCACCGTTTGCAGCTTGTGCTTGGACGATTGCAGCGACTCTTGAATAATATTGGACATGGCGAACCGGAGCAGACGCCGGTCCTTCTCCGGGTAGGTCTCCGAGAATTCCGAGAAGTGGTCAATCCGGAAGATGGCCACCGACAGCTGATCTACCGGCAGATCAATGCCCCACTCCAGAAATTGAGAACCTATCTCCTCTGCTGAATGGTAAGTCTCCCCCAGAAAATCCCGTAAAAACCTCTCTCTGCCCAAAAATTTATTAAGCCGCCATTGCTCGGTCAGTTCGTTAATCTGATTATGCTGGGCTATAAACACATTGGATAAGTAGTCCAGTTCATATGTGCTGTATCCCAGACCAGGCTTTTCCGCTTGATGCTGCCGCATTACTCTGGTAATCAGTTCTTGAATGGGCGAGTATACCCGTTTGGAGATCAGCACGATAACGGTCCAGGAGGCTGCGAACAGGGCAATGAACAAGCTCAGGCTAGTGTTGCGAAGAACCGTAATTTTATCCAAAATGACAGACTTCGGTATTGTTTCGATAAAGGTCCAATCCTGGATTCCTTTGATGGAGATGCCTGCGTAAACCATTAGCTGTTCTCCCTGAGCCCGGGGATGAAAGAGCTTCCATCCGCTCTCGCCCTTAATCACGTGGCTTCTGAGCTCCGCAGTTTGTTCCTGATTCAAAGAAGTGCTGCTAAAAACCGTCTCCTCCCGGTCATTCAGAACCGCAACTGACCTGTCGCCATCCTTCGAATTGTCCTGAAGCAGGGTCATGAGATTATCTGTATCTACATTCATAACGAAAGCGGAAATAGAACTGCCTCTTTCGTAAAATCTTATGATGGTCATCACCTCTTTGGGCGTATTCCCGGTAAGAGGCAGGGACAAGGTTCTGGGAATGAGCACGCTATGGTTCGCCGTAACCGGATCCTGTAAACGCTTAATAATATCCTGATCGTAGAAAGTTTCCGCATCATTTAATCCAAGTCTGGAATCAACAACCGTATTCGTGTAATCGTTAATGAGGTATACCGAATCGATAGACGGATTGGCGTTCTTGATGTCCATAAGCCGGCTCCATACCTCAAAAGTCTCAAAATCGCTGTACTGATCTGAAAGGGCATATACCTTGAGGGCGCTGTCATCACTGGAGGAGAAGCTAAATTCCAGGGCCCATTCCATCAGCCGTGCGGTGTTCTGGGCGCTGTTTACCAGCAAGGATTCGGAATGATCGCCGATCTCTTCCAGAAGCGTCTTGGAGGACTGCCAATAGAGCAGCGCAAATGATATACCCAGCACCAGTACGTTTGCACTGACGAAATAAAAAATAAGCTTCATATAAGTAGGATGCTGCTTCAGCGATGCGAGGAGTGGACGTCTGAATTTCATTGCTGGAACCTCCGTAATCATAACTGCCGAGCTCATAAATTGTAGATTTATTATAGCATACCGATTATTTTCGTCTTCAGAATCGTTTGTTTTCGCAATAGTGTTGTTTTTGGGAAGTTTGTAAATCTGCGCTTGCAGGAAGGATTAGAGCTTTTCGGAATTGCCGTAGCAGTGAGGGCTTGATAAGGTGACGGCATAGATAACGGCGTGCTAATGCAATTGCCGGTCTTGATGAAAGGGGGGATATAAAAAGATGCAATACCCAATTAACGCCAGTAAAAAGTCAAAACTGAAGCATATTGTCCGAAATCCTTTTCTTTATGTTATGGCCGTGCCGGGGTTGTTGTTTTTTCTAGTGTTCAGTTATTTTCCCATATACGGGATTATGATTGCCTTCAAAGACTATAATTTCGCCAAGGGGATCACAGGAAGTGATTGGGTCGGTTTTAAAAATTTCGATTACTTTTTTACTTCAGGTGATTTCTGGACCATTCTGCGCAATACGCTGGTGTTGAACATACTGTTCATTTTCTTTACTACAGCCGCAGCCGTTTTGATTGCACTTATGTTCAACGAAATCCGCAATAAGTATTTCAAACGAATATCGCAGTCATTCATTTTTCTTCCTTATTTTATGTCTTGGATTGTGATCGGAATGATTGTCCAATCCTTATTCGGTGGGGAAGAGCCGATGGTGAATAACTGGCTGCAAAATATCGGTATGGAGCCGGTCAACTGGATGTTTGAGTCGAAGCTTTGGCCGTACATTCTGACGGTTATCCGTGTATGGCAAGGAGCCGGTTATCTTTCGATTATTTTTCTGGCCGCGATTACAGGCATATCGGAGGATTTGTACGAGGCTGCCCGGATTGACGGGGCATCCAAGCTGCAGATTGTAATGCGTATTACGCTGCCGCTGCTCGTTCCTACCATCATGATCATGACCTTATTGGCCGTAGGCAAGATTTTCAATGGCGATTTTGCTATGATCTATGCCATCATTGGAGACAACTCATCGCTCTATCCGACTACCGATGTCATTGATACCTTCGTCTTCCGCTCCATGAGACAGTTGCATGACTTCGGCATGTCTTCGGCAGTCGGCCTGTTCCAATCGGTGATGGGTCTGGTATTCGTCATTGCTGCCAACTGGGTAACCCGAAGGGTGTCTAAAGAATCTGCTTTATTCTAGGAGAATAACTATGAGACAGAAACAGAGCGCTGCGGATCGAACGTTTACAATATTTGCCCATACGTTCATTTTGTTGTTCACCTTATTTTGTGTGTTTCCTTTTCTGCTGATGATTATCGGCTCTATTACGGATGAACAGGAACTGATTGCGCACGGCTATACTTTGATTCCGCAAAAACTATCGCTGAACGCGTATAAGGCGGTTTTGCAATCGGATGTGCTATTCAACGGATATGCGGTCACGATTTTTATCACCGTCGTAGGTGCATTAAGCGCGTTGTGCATTTCCGCAATGCTTGGTTATTCGCTGGCTAACAAACGGAATGTTCTGCAAACACCTTTTCTGTTCTTTTGCTACCTGCCTATGCTTTTTTCCGGGGGTATCATTCCATTTTATATTGTGGTCAGTCAGTGGCTGCATTTGCAGAATACCATTTGGGTACTCATCGTAACGATGTTATGCCAGCCGTTCCTCGTCTTTTTACTCGTGAGCTTCTTCCGCACCATTCCTGAGGAACTGGAGGAAGCCGCAAGAATAGACGGAGCGAATGAAATGAGAATTTTCTATCAAATTATGATCCCGATCTCCAAGCCGATTCTGGCTTCCGTTGGTCTCTTCTATGCTCTGAGTTACTGGAATGACTGGTTTATGGGATTGATGTTCGTGGATAATGAGAAGTTATACCCGCTGCAGTTAATTCTTCGCCGGATGGTATCCAATATGGAAGCCGCCAAAAATCTCATTCCCTCCGGAGCAGCCATTGCAGTGACTCCACCGACCTATGGTGTGCGGATGGCGACAACTGTGCTGACGATCGGCCCGATTGTCCTGCTGTATCCCATGCTTCAGAAGTATTTCGTCAAAGGTCTAACGGTGGGAGCCGTAAAAGGATAAATGGGGATGTCCGGGATTAACCGGACTAACCCAGTTCATTTCAGAATTTTGTTCATAGATATGGGAGGGTAACGGAATGAGATTAAAAAAATGGGTTGGCACGACAACGGCAACGGTATTGGTATCTTCACTGATCCTGGCAGGCTGCGGAGGCAATACGAAGACTGGGGGCAATGAAGGGAGTTCTCCAAAGAATACGGAAAGTGCTGCACCCGCATCTAAGGAAACGGTGACATTGAAAGCTTATTTTCCGGGGGATAAACCGGTGGGCTTTGACGATGTGCTGCAGGCGGTCAACGACAAATTGAAAGCGGATAACGTCGGAGCGGCCTTGAACATCAATTTCTTGCCATGGACCGATTATGGGAATGCTGTATCCGTGAAGATGTCTGCCGGGGAAGATTTCGATATGTATTTGGATGCCCCATGGATATCCATGAATCAGATGATCGAGGGCAATTCTTTAATGGAACTGGATGCCGCGGTGGCCGAACGTCCGGAGCTCAAAGCATCCATTCCCGAGGAAATGTGGGAGTATAACAAATTCGGCGGAAAAATTATGGGGATTCCGCTCGGTACCACCCAGGGCCAGCTATATGGTCTTCTGATCCGTAAAGATTTGCGCGAGAAGTATGGACTTCCCGAGTTGAAAACCTTGGGTGATTTGGAGAAATTCTTGTATATGGTCAAGGAACAAGAGAAGGATGTCAAACCCTTCGTCATTAACGGCATCAAAGCTGATAAACTTCCGTTTATCCTGAGCGAATCCGCTAATCAGGCGCTGGATGAAGTGCTGGAAATCGGTGTCAACATGTTCGCCTATTCCATCAAGGACAAGAAAGTAATCGGCCAATGGACCAGCCCGGTGATTGCCGATGGTTACGATCGCGTCACCCAATACTACAAGGACGGCATCATTTCCAAAAATATCGCACAGGAGCAAAATGCAGAGACACTGTTCAAGCAGGGAAAATATGCGGCCACTTATTATGCGGCGGATGGTGTGGAGGGATTGAAGTATTCAGAAATGCTGCAGGACGGCAGCGACAAGCTTGAGATTTTCATTCCGAACGGGGATAAAGCCAAGCCGTACACCGCTTTCCAGCAATGGAATTTCCTGTGTATCCCGGCGGCCTCCAAGCACGCTGATTTAGCTATGGACGTAGCCAATTGGTTGTCCATTAAGGAAAACCACGATCTGATGGAATACGGCATTCAAGGGAAGGACTGGGAACCGGTCGGCGATTCGAGCTATAAGGTGCTGTCCAGCTATTCATTCCCGGGGTTCGTGCTAACCTGGCGGCCAACGCTGAACCGCACGCCGGACACGATGATGAAGGATGACAAGAAGTGGTTCGACTTCTCTACCAACCCGGCCAATTTCACACTTAGTCCAACGGCGGGCTTCAACTTTAACGCTGAAAAGGTGAAGACGGAATATGCCAAAATCACCCCGCTTCACGATTCGACCTTCCTGCCGTTTAGCCAGGGCCTGGTGCCTGCTGCTGAAGGCAAGGAGATGATGAACAAAAAAATGGCGAGCCTCGGCGGACAAAAAGTAATCGAGGAAATTCAGGCGCAAATCGATGCGGTCACTGCCGGTAAATAAAAGCACTTAAAATACTGAAAGAGGTACTTCATATGAACATACAACGCAGTGCGCAAAATCCTGTTATACGGGCCCGGGATGTCGCCCCCTCCCGTCCCGACTTTCGGGTGCTGGGTGCGTTTAATGCAGGTGTTGCGCAGTTAAAGGATGAAACGATTCTTTTACTGCGTATTGCAGAAGCGCCGCTATCGGACCGGGCGGACGAAGTGCTCGTCCCCAGGTTGAATGAAGAGGGTACGGAGGTACTTGTAGAACGTTACGACAAGAGCGATCCGGGCTATGATTTCTCCGACTCACGCTTCGTTGCAAAGGATGGACGAACGGTTATGCTTACCTCCTTATCTCATCTGCGGGTGGCGCGAAGCAAGGATGGCATTCATTTCGATGTGGAGCCGCATCCGGCCTTATTTCCGGAAAATGCCCTGGAAGCGTGGGGAATTGAAGATCCGCGTGTGACCCAAATCGGGGATATCTATTATATTACTTACAGCTCTGCTTCTGCCCGCGGCGTTGGCGCCGGCCTGGCAGAGACCCGGGATTTCCGGACATTCAAACGCCGCGGACTTATGCTGGCTCCCGAGAATAAGGATGTCATGATCTTCCCGGATAAAATTAACGGCAAATATTACGCTTTGCACCGTCCGGTGCCCAAGTCGTTCGGCTCTCCCGAGATGTGGATCGCCGAATCGCCCGATCTCGACCATTGGGGGAATCACCGCTTCCTGATGGGGCTAAGCGAACAAGGCTGGGATTCGGCTCGTATGGGCGGCGGGGCGGTTCCGATTCGAACCGAACGCGGCTGGCTTGCGCTGTACCACGGAGCGGACAGCAAGCACCGCTATTGTATGGGCGCGGTGCTGCTTGATCTGGAGAACCCGGCTAAGGTCATCGCGAGATCCCGTGTACCGATTTTGGAGCCGGAAGCTGCCTATGAGGTGAATGGATTCTTCGGTAAGGTCGTGTTTTCGTGCGGAGCCCTGCTGCTGGATCAGACGGTCCGCATATATTACGGTGCCGCAGACGAAGTGATGGCAGTGGCGGACATACCGCTGGAGGATATATTTAATACGCTAGTGTAGAAGGCTGAAGGCAGTGCAAGCTGCCTTCTTCAATCCATAAAAAGGAAAGCGCTATCATAAACGATTGAATTTAGATAGACAAAGGAGCGCATGTACATGACTGACAAAAGACAAAGGTTTGTAAAGAGATGGACATGTCTTGGTATTGTTTGTTTGTTGATATCATCCATAGGGTTATATTCGCCCGTATCGGCGAGCACGCCCGGGGCGACCAACGTTTCTCCAGAGATCGCTGAAATAAAATTGATGAAAAACCGGACGGCGGAATTTTATGTCTCCAAAGATATCATCAACGATGGAACGAACGGCCGGGTCGAATGGACCTATAAATCTCAGGCCGGTACGTACTTATCCAATCAAAACGCCAATGGAAGCTGGGGGGATGTAGATTATGCGAGTACAGCCTCCAGTGCCAATGGGAGGGCCTGGTCGCCTTATCTCGCCTTAGACCGGCTGCAGTCAATGGCTCAGGCGTTTGCTGATCCGAAGGGTCCATACTATCATAATGAAACCCTGTTAGGAGGCATTCAAAAGGGGCTGGACTATTGGTTTACGGTAAAGCCCACTTCCACCAACTGGTGGGAGACCGGAATCGGCAAGCAATTAAGGCTGGGGAAAATCGCGCTTTTATGTGAAGGCTATTTAACAGAAGCGCAAGCTTCCAATATAATCGGCACGTTGGACAGCAGCCCGCATACTGTCGATGGAGCCAACTCATCCTGGTACAATCAGAATTATATGATCCGCGGCTTATTGCTGGAGGATGCCCAGATCGTCCGGAACGCTGTGGAAGCGTTTAATGTGCTATCCAATGTGACGGCGACTGTGACGGGAATCCAGTCAGACATGTCATTCTTCATGCATGGCAAAACGAATTATACGACGGGCTATGGAAGAAGCTTTGCCAGAGATATGTCATTCTGGGCATATGTAACCTCGGACACCTCATTCTCGTACAGCAAGGCGGCGATTGATTCGTTATCATCCTACCTGCTGGACGGCACCAGGTACCTCGTGAGAGGCGATGTTGCCGATCTGGGTATGGGGATGAATGGACCGGAGTGGCCGGATTATGCTAGCGCGGCTTTGAGCTTCTATGAAGATCCGCTGCAGTGGATGCAGGCGGCCAATCCGAAGCGCGCAGCCGAGTTTGCGGGTTTTCTTGAGAACATCCGCAGTATTGGTACGAGCACGAGCAACGGACTGGATGCTAGCAATATGACGCAATGGCAGACGCTAGTCTCTTCGCATATGCGGGATGATTATGGAATTACGGTCAAGATGTCTTCCAGCACGGTCAAAGGCGGCGAGTGGAGAACCATTAATCCTAGCGGATATAACCTGCTCTACTGGACGCCGCAAGGAGCTACTGCCATTCAGAGAACCGGGGATGAATACAGGACGGTTTATCCGCTGATGGACTGGGCTCATGTTCCAGGTACGACGGCACCGTATGTACTCACGAAGGATACGAATTTCAACAATCCCAAAACATTTGTAGGCGGCGTGACCAACGAGCGTTATGGAGCCACGGCGTTTGATTTCAACAAGCTGAGTACAAGCGGCAAAAAAGGCTACTTTTTTTTCGATGATGAAGTGGTGGCGCTAGGCACAGGTATCGCTTCAACTAACGCTGCACCGGTCCATACAACATTGAACCAAAGTCTGGCGGTAGGGGATGTGCTCGTAGACGGAAAAGTAATAGCCGACGGAACGGTGCAGGCTAACGGGCGCTGGGCATATAACGATAAGACCGGCTATGTTTTCCCGAATCCTACCGGCTTTCAAGTCAAGCGGGAGACGAAGACGGGAAATTGGGGCGACGTTATCACGGGAAGCTCAACGGAGCCGATCACCAAGCCGGTTTTTTCAATATGGCTCGATCATGGCGTGAAACCGACTAACGCTTCCTATGAATATATCGTATTGCCTAATAAAACCCCTGAAGAGGTCAGCAGCTACGCAAGTGTGAGCCCGAGCCCGGTCAGTATTCTTGCGAATACACCGTCGGTTCAGGCAGTCCGGCACAATTCCCTTGGCATTGCGGAATTGCTGTTCTATCAACCCGGGACGGTGACGCTAAGAGACGGCTTGACGGTCACCGTGGATAATCCGTCCACGGTAATCATTGACGAATCCGCTTCACCTGTACGCATCTCGGTCGCTAATCCCGAAACGCCGGGGATTACAGTGAACGTAACGCTGAACCGTAACGGAGAAAAAACCACGACTACCTTCAGACTCGGCAAGGATACGTTTACCGGCCGGAGCATGACGCTAAACGAGGGAACCTCTCTCGACGACAGAGGGTTCGATCTCGCTTACAGTAAAGGGGCGACCGCTTCCTCCAGCCAAGGCAAGCAATTTGCCTCGAATGCAACCGATCTATACAGAAGTTCCTATTGGAGTTCAAGTGCTTCGGACAACGAGTGGATTTATGTCGATCTGCAAGATCAATATATGATCCATAAAGTTAGGCTAAATTGGGAAAAGGCGTATGGAAAAAGCTATAAAATTCAAGTGTCGGAGGATGCTGTCACCTGGAAGGACGTTTATACAACTTCTATGGGGGATGGCGGAATCGACGAACTTTCCTTTGGTAAGGTCAATGCCAGGTTCGTCCGGATGCTTGGCGTTCAGCAGGGCACCGGGGACGGCTATTCGCTTGCTGAATTTAATGTGTTTGAGGCGGTGGCACCCAATCTCGCCGAAGGCATGAAGGTAACGGCAAGCTCGGCCAGAGCCGCCGACGTGTCTCCCGGTAATGCGGTTGACGGGTCATTGACGACCCGCTGGGGATCTAACTATGCTGATCCGCAGTGGATTTACGCCGATCTTGGCTCCAGCCAACCCATCGCGAAGGTCATGCTGCATTGGGAAAGTGCGTATGGGAAGGAGTACCAAATCCAGGTTTCTGACAACACGGCGGACTGGACGACAGTATACAGTACCGCCACCGGAGACGGAGAAACTGATGAGATCTCCTTCGAACCGGTGAATGCAAGATACGTCCGGATGTATGGTACGAAAAGAGCGACCACGTACGGCTACTCGCTCTGGGAATTTAAAGTGTATGGTCCAGAGAACGTACAAAAGGTTCCGGCCCGGGTTGAACTAGAAGCAACGCCATCTTCCGTGGCGGCTGGAGGCAAAGTGTCCGTTACAGGTGTAGTCTACGATGGCGCCGATCTTCCGGTCCCCGGCGTGGAGGTCGAAATCGCGTCTGCATCGGGCAGCATCGAAACGGCTAAAGCAGTAACGGACGTTAACGGCCGGTTCAACACGGTCTATACCGCGCCTTCCGCAGCCGGAGAAGTGACGATCGCGGTTGTCCTGCCTGCAAGTCCGACCGTGACGGATACGGTTACCGTATCCGTGAACCAGGACGTACAAGTGCCCGCCCGAATCGAACTTCAGGCAGCGCCGTCTTCCGTGACATCCGGAGGCATCGTATCCGTTACGGGAGCCGTCTACGACAGTGATGATCTTCCGGTATCCGGCGTAGAGGTCGAGATCGCGGCTGCATCGGGCAGTGTCAATGACGCCAGTGTGGTAACGGATGCGAACGGCCGGTTCAGCACAGTCTTTACAGCGTCGTCTGCTGCCGGAGAAGTGACGATTACAGCAGCCTTGACCGCGAATCCGTCTGTGAGCGGGACGACTACCGTTTACGTAGAAGGGGTCGTACAAGTGCCCTCCCGGATCGAACTCCAGGAGGCACCGTCTTCCGTGATGGTTGGAGGCAAGGTGTCCGTTACGGGAGTCGTCTACGACGGCGGGGATCTTCCGGTATCGGGCGTAGAGGTCGAAATTGCGGCTTCGTCAGGGAGCATTGAGAGTGCCAAAGCAGTAACAGACGCGAACGGCCGGTTCAGCATGGTCTTTACGGCGCCTTCCGCAGCCGGAGAAGTGACGATTACAGCCGTCTTGACTGCGAGTCCGGCCGTGACGGATAAGATTACCGTCTCCGTAATTAAGGCTGCACAAGTACCCGTTCTAATCGAACTCCAGGCGACGCCGTCTGCCGTGACGGTGGGAGACGATGTATCCGTTGCGGGAATCGTCTACGACAGTGACAATCTTCCGGTCTCCGGCGTGGAGGCCGAAGTCGCGGCTTCGTCGGGCAGCTTCCAAAGCTCAAAGACAGTCACGGATGCGAACGGCCGGTTCAGCATGGTCTTTACGGCGCCTTCCGCAGCCGGAGAAGTGACGATTACAGCCGTCTTGACCGCAAATCCGTCCGTTACGGGGAAAATAAACGTTTCCATAAACGAGCGTTCAAACGGCGGAAGCGGAGGCCATTCGGGAGGAGAAGCTCCCGTGAGTCCGCCGGTAATTCCCAATAATCCGAGCGTTAATCCAAGCGATGATCCAAACGGCGGTTCGGACACGCCGGACGTTCCGGTACCCGGTCATGTCTTCGCGGATGTTGGCGGTCATTGGGCCGAAGCCAGTATCCTGGAAGCAGAGAAGAGGGGAATGATCACAGGTTATCCGGACGGCTCGTTCCGGCCCGATCGCACGGTAACGCGCGCTGAATTCGCGGTGATGCTGGCGAATTCGCTGAAGCTTCAGAACGAAGAAGCAATCCTGTCCTTCAAGGACACTGACCGGATCGGGCAATGGGCCAAGGCAGCTGTTGCACGGGCTGTAGGCTTGGGGCTTATCCAGGGAGATAACAATAGTAACTTCCGTCCCGATGCGCCTATGACGAGATCGGAAATGGCCGTAATGCTGGTGAGAGCATTAGACCTTGTACCCAAAGCTCATTCCGCTGGATTCGCGGATGACCGCGACATCCCGGTCTGGGCGGTTGGAGCGGCAGCCGAGATGAAGAATCTGGGGATTATGCAGGGTAAGGGTAATAACTGCTTCTTCCCGAAAGATGCCGCGACGAGGGCGGAAACGGTCACGGTTCTGCTCAGAACGCTTGCAGCGAAGGATAAGGAATAGGAAGTAGAACAAATTTGGCCGGGAAAACCTGCTTGAGGGCAATTGAAGGAATGAACCCAAAAAGTTGGACATACAGTGGAACTACAGGAGGTGTTGCATGGTTATCCAACTTAGTATTGCTTTGGCTGCAGTTGCTTTTATCTGTCTGGTTGGTTTCTTGATTCTTACGCTGCGCAAAGGAATGACTACACTCTCAGAGACCAATAAGACGCTGGTTGACGTAAGAAATGCGATTCATGGCTTAACAGGAGAGGCTACACAACTCATTCATACGGCTAATCAGGTTACCAGGGATGTGAAAGGTAAAATCAAAACGATAGATCCGATTTTTGAATCTGCGCACAATGTGGGTGAAGTGATTCAGACCGTGACAGAGACATTCAAAAAAAACGCTTCGGAAATAGGGCAAAATTTAAATCAAGAACCCGAAAAACCTCCAGTCAAGCAACAAAGCATCCCCATTCGCGTCAATACAAAATTTCAATAAATTTCAGAAAAAGACACCTTAAGGGGTGTCTTTTTTGTTTATGCGAATCTGGCTCTAACGGCCCCTTGTAAGCTCAACAAAGCTTATGCCGGGTATCATCTCACTGCGAAATAATCATTAACTCATAATACCGCAGAATTACTGCCAATATGAGCAAATGATTGTTTAAGCACCCTTTTCACATTTGATATGCTCGGGTTGTCCGAGAGGGTTCATCTCATCCTGCTTCAACGGTTCGGATTAGCCGGTACAAGAGGAGGTGCAAGAGGAGCATCACAGATTATTGCAAGCGGTTACAGAAGGATCTGCAACAAATTATAATTAGGAGGCAATGAAATGAAAAGGACAGTTGCAAAGGTAACCAGTATAGTTTTGTTATTTTCTCTTGCACTATCTCTGATCGCCGGCGGATGGGGAACTACGGTAGCACACGCTGCGGGTCTTACGATAACAGGCAGTGGAGGCGGAAATGAAGCTGCTTATGTGGAGTGGTCACCAGTAAGCAATGCATCGGGATATAATGTATATGTTAAAGCAGCAAGCGCAGCGGACTCCCAGTATCAGCAGATTAATAACGAGTTGATCCGCAAGTATTCTTCCTATTGGAGAGCTGATGCCGTAGGGCTTGCAGCCGGAAGTTATGTGATGAAGGTTGAGGCCGTATCATCAGGCGCAGTGACGGCAAATGCTGTCTCAGGAACGCTGGCGGTAGCGCCGTATGACCGGTCCGGATTTGCTTTTTCAGCCAATTCGCAATTTGGTACAGGCTCAGGTGCTTATAATGATAATGGGACGCTCAAAAGCGGGGCACAGGTGCTGTATATCACCTCCCAGAATGCGCAAACCGTAACGCTCGGTGTGAAAACCAGCAGCTCGGGTACAGTACAAACCGGGGTTGGTCTGGGCGGAATTCTGACACTGAGACAAAAAGGCTATGATACAACACCGCTGGCCATCCGGATTATCGGAAAAGTTACAGCGGCTGACCTAAGCGGACAGCTCAACAGCAGCGGTTATCTTGAAGTCAAAGGTAAAAACAATTATACGGAAATGAATATTACCATCGAGGGTATCGGGAAAGATGCGTATGCCTACGGCTGGGGAATGCTGCTTAGATATACCGGGAATGTCGAAGTCAGAAATCTGGGCGTGATGTTATTCCCTGACGACGGTATCTCCATGGATACAGGCAATGCGAATGTATGGGTGCATAATAACGATATTTTCTACGGATCAGCAGGAGGTGACGCGGACCAGGCTAAGGGGGACGGTTCTACGGACCTCAAGAAGGGCTCAACGTATATCACCATCTCGTACAACCACTATTTTGATTCCGGAAAAGCCGCTCTGGTCGGACTTAGTGAATCTGCTGAGTTCTTTGTTACCTTCCACCATAACTGGTTCGATCATTCGGATTCCCGTCATCCGCGGATTAGAGTGGCTTCTGTTCATGTCTATAATAACTTCTATGATGGAGTCTCCAAATATGGTGTCGGCGTTACAACCGGAGCTTCGGCTTTTGTAGAATCGAATGTGTTCAGAAATACTAAAGATCCAATGCTTAGTTCCTTGCAAGGTACCGATGCTATAGGGGAAGAAGGAACATTCTCCGGCGAAAACGGGGGTGTAATTAAAGCCTACAACAACAGTATTACTGGTGCGGCAAGTCTGATCTATGCCAACTCCAGTACCGGAACGGCTCCGGCAAATGCTACCTCGTTTGATGCCTACTTAGCTTCTTCGAGAAATGAGACCGTCCCAAGCTCATACAAAGCTCTAGTGGGTGGGACGGCGTATAACAACTTCGATACGAGCGTTGATACGGGAGTTAGTGCCTCAGATATTGATAGTGTGAGCACTGTGGAACAGGTCGTTACGGCAGAAGCCGGACGTCAGGGCGGTGGAGACTTCACATGGGCCTTTAATGACGCTGTGGATGACGCATCGTATGCGCTGAATGCCGCACTGATGTCCGCAATCAGAGGTTACACGTCTGGGCTTGTATCGGTAGGAGGCAATTCCAGTCCGGTTGGGCCTACTCCGACTCCAACAGCAACACCAGCGCCAACAGCAACACCAGCGCCAACAGCAACGCCTGCACCAACAGCAACACCTGCGCCAACGGCAACTCCGGTGCCGACAGCGACTCCAGTACCGACTGCAACGCCTGTACCAACAGCAACTCCGGTGCCGACTGCAACGCCAACGCCCACTACTGGGGCAATTGTTCATAACTTCACTACATCCGGAACAACGAGCAGCTTCTTCTCTATTTCCGGGAATCTCTCCACGAGTAAAGGAACTGTAGTATATGGCGGTCTGACCTTAACCCAATGTCTGAAAATCGAGAGCGCAACCAGCATTGGATTCACAGCAGCCAAAGCCTCGACTTTAACATTAGTGTTCAACTCCGAAGGAACCAAAGTTAAAGTAGATGGAACCAGCTATACTATCACGAATGGTATTGCTACGGTCTCTGTTGCAGCGGGTGCGCATACGATTACGAAGGATAGTACTGCGAATTTGTATTATATGAAGGTGGAGTAGAGAAATTAAAAAAGCGACATTATGTCGCTTTTTTTTGATTTTTCCTGTAAGTTCAGCTATTCAGTATTTACTAAACTATAGCTCACCTGTAGGGCCAATGTTATAATAGGACTGCAATTTCTAGTAGTGGCGTGTATTGCGAAGAATAGAATATACTTGTGTACATAACAATAGAAAAGGAATATTATTGTTAATAGGTTTAACCCTAAATGATAGTTAAAAAGGTGTGTGGTTGTATTGGTTAAGGGGAAAACTACCAATGGATTAATGCGTCATTTAAGGGAAATACATGGGATATCCATTTCGGGAAGTAAAAACAAAAAAGATTTATTAAATATGGGTTACTACCATGGTTATAAAGGATATAGATTCATCGGGAATTCTCAGAACAGGATACCATACACGAAGTTTGAAGAAGTAGTTTCGGTTCATCAATTTGATGCTAATTTAAAGTCTATACTGTACCCTAATATAATGTTAATTGAAACTGCTATAAAAAATTATACATTAGACACCTTAATTGGTATTGGACCTGCTGATTTTGATTATGCATTCTCCTATTTATTGAATGATTACAAGAAACATAGTGTAGGAAATAGAGACTACAGAGACAAGATGAAGAAACGACTTGATCTTAGAAACAAAATTAACGAAGCTATAAGTTATAATTACTCAGATAATAAGGCTGTAATACAACATTTCTTCCACAATAATAAACAAGTTCCATTATGGGCTATTTTTGAAGTAATTAGTTTGGGTGTATTCGGCTTTTTTATACAGTGTTTAAATGAAGATACGCGAATTGCTATTGCAAAGGACTTGAAATTGCACAGTACAGCTCATAACCAGAATGGAAGATTACTTGAGGATATGGTTTTTTTAATAAAGGACTTAAGAAATGCAGTTGCCCATAATGCTGTGGTTTTTGATTGCAGATTTAAGAAGGCAAGTCCACCCGCAAGGCTAAAAGAGTACTTACAAAGTGAAACCGGAGTTTCTGATATTAACTTTGATAATATTGTTGATTATTTTACGATTACGATTTTTTTGTTAAAGAAACTTGGAATTCCAAGAATTGATTTAAGAAGGATTGTGAAGAAATTATCCATTGAGTCTGAACGTTTAAGGAATTCAATTCCGATTCCTGTCCACACCTCAATTATGGGATCTGATTTCAGACGCAAAATTGAACAGATGTTACGGTACATATAAGGACTTTACGTATGAACAAACATATGGTAACATATACTATAACTAATAGCGGTGTGAAGCTTCGGCTCACACTTAAGGGGACTAGATGCGTCTAGTCCTCTTTTAATTTTAAAGATACGCTTGAGCATCCACTGTCCCCCTCCTCAAGCTCACTTTTTAGTTTAATTTCTCCCCATATCGCCAACCGTCATCTCTGCCGGTTCACAGCATACGCTGTTTCAACAGCTCGCCTTATGTGGTCATTTACATGCAGGTCCAGGATTAACTTCAGCATCGTCTTTAGCCCAGGAGCGTTCTTAAGCATCAAAAAGAAACCTAGGGTCTCTTTGGTCTAGCTATCATTCCTTTCCTTAGTATCAACCAAATCAATAATCTCCCGTATATCCTCGATATTTAAAGCTTCTGCAATTTTAACAATATGACTGAAGCTTATGTTTTCCCTCTTTCCATTTGCTAATTCACTCAATGCTGCATGCCGGACATCAGATATTCTGGACAACTCACGTAATGAAATCTTATGCTTTTTGGTCAAATCAGCTATTTTTACTACAATTCTCTTCCCCATTGTATTCCCCCCCACTTATTCTGAGCGTTCATCTTGACTATACGCATAAGCGTACCGTATAATAACTCCATAGATGGTACGCTTATGCGTACTGATTGCGAATTAATTATCTCCTTCTGAGTAAGAACCGTAACATTTTAAAAGGAGGCTCACATGCCAAATATTCTCGAATCTCTATATCATGGAAATTTATTTCCTAACGAGGATAGTATCTCTAAGAACTCCAATTACCGCCCGCTCAACAGGCAAATTACCGAGTCTCTAGACACTTGGAGGCAGAAGCTATCCGCAGGCGAGTTTGAGGAGCTGGAGTCTTTACTGGATCTGTATTCGCAAGTGCAGGGGATGGAGATGACAGCTGCATTTGTGTGCGGGTTCAAGGCCGGGGCGGCTATGATGATCGAAGTTATGGTCGATGCTTAGCATTACCTAATTCTCTGTTCTTATTTAGAAACTACCTGAGATTATTTTCTACATAAGTTTTTCATATAGACACCATTCAAGGTGTCTTTTGTTTTTAATTCGGCAATTTTTAATCGCATTAAAGGGATATCCTTACAATCCAACGAATTTCCTACATATCAATCTCAAATACGCAAATACAGAAGGAAGAGCCATGGACGAAGAAGAGTATTTTATAGTAATTAAAAGTAAAGACCGTACTTCAGAAATCGCTTCATATGAACAACTGGGTGCAAATATACAGGTGACTTATCTTAGCACCCCTAATCCCTATAATTACTATGCAAGTGATGTAATTATCTTGAGTAATCCTACTATTAGAGTAATCACCAAAGAACAGGTGGTATTACACCGGGAGAATCCTCTAAATAATGTGATGAGAGTACTGGATTTTGGGCCTCGAGTCCGTGTTTGTTTTAAAGATGGAACCAGACGGGGATATGAAGCAGAGCATGTCCGAATCGAGAACAGTGGTGTAAAGACCTCCGATGCATTGAAGGTCATGGAGTATTGGCGTGCTATTTCTGTACATATCAAGAGCGGAGAAGAACAGTCGGAGATGGAAGATTTTCTAAAAAAGCAGTTCGGTAAGCTTAGCTTTGTGCGTCCGGAGAGTGTATTGAGCCATTATGTTAGTGGTTCCCCGGTGAATATAGATACCTCTGTTGAATTACAGCCGATTTTCCCGTTCCGGTATAACCTGAGCCAGAAGGTAGCGTTAGATCAAGCCTTGCGCAGCAAGATTAGTATCATTGAAGGGCCGCCGGGTACAGGCAAAACTCAGACCATTCTCAATATATTGGCTAACCTGACTGTTATGCAGCAGAAGAAAGTGGCCGTGGTCTCAGGCAACAATGCGGCGGTGCAAAATGTGCGGGACAAGCTGGAGGCGGAGGGCTATCCTTTTTTGGTTGCGGCACTTGGGAATAAAAAGAATAAGGACAGCTTTTTTGCTAACCTGCCTGTTGCCGTGGTAAATGGTTGGGAGAGCGAGCTGCCTGAAGAGGAACTGCTGTCCAAGATACAGGAGCTGGATGGCCATATTACCCGGTTAATGAAGCTCGATGTGGAGAAGGCTCGTTTGAAGCAACAGTTATCCGCGTATGTACTGGAGCAAAAGCATTTTGAAAATTACTTTTCCAAGCAGGATATTGAACCTTTAGAGAAGCTCTCGTTCTATCGTGAGACACCAGAGCGGATGCTTGAGTTCATGAAGGATAGCCACCTTGCAGTGAGGAAAGGTAAAGAAGCGGGCCTTCTGTACAAGTTTAAGCTGTTTGTTAAACATGGGTTCACCGAGTATAAATACTTGAGAGAACAGGGTGTAGACGTAATTCTGAATGTTCAGCGGAAGTTCTATATTTTACGTATTGAAGAGTTGTCGGACCGTATTGAACAGATTGAACAAGAGCTTGAATCTGCATCATATCTGCCCTTACTGAAAGAGCATCAGCAGTGTTCGGCGCAGCTTTTTCGTCATAAATTACATGAGAAATACTGTAATCTTCCTCGGGAGAATTGTACTGCAGATGATTACCGGCAAAGCAAAAACTTTAAGTCATTCATCAATTATTATCCTATTGTATTGAGCACGACTCATTCTTTGCGCAACTGTATTCCGGAGAACGATCTGTTCGACTATGTCATTATTGATGAATCCTCCCAAGTGGATCTGGTGACAGGCGCGCTTGCTCTGTCCTGCTGCAAGCATGCGATCATTGTTGGTGATACGAAGCAGCTGCCGCAAATTGTGACTATGGAGATTGAGCAGGTGGTTGGAAATGCGGCATCCGCTTGCATAGACGAGGCTTATAATTATTTTCAACATAATCTGTTGTCGTCCATGCTTGCTCTATACGGTGATAATATTCCTAAGGTGATGCTTAAAGAGCACTACCGCTGCCATCCCCAAATCATTCAGTTCTGCAATCAGAAGTATTATAACGGTGATCTCGTCACTTTCACGTCTGAAGAAGAGGCGGATATGCCTCTGCTAATTTATAGGACTGCACCAGGCAATCACTTGCGGGAAGTTACTCGAGGAGAGAAAAGGGGCAAGTTCAATCAGCGGGAGCTGGACGTTATTGAAGGGGAGATTCTTGCGGGTTTGGAGGAAGTGGCGGCAGGACAATCGGAGATTGGCTTCGTGACACCTTACCGGAAGCAGGTGGAGAAAGCAGCGGGGCAGTTCACCGAGGATATTGAGAGCGATACTATACATAAATATCAAGGCCGCGAGAAACCCATTATGATTATGTCTACAGTGCTGGACCAGACCCGTTCGGGCAAAGTAGGCATGAAATTTGTAAACAACCCCTGCATGATTAATGTCGCGGTCTCCCGTGCACAAAATAAGTTCATTCTGGTAACAGATCACGCCTTGTTTCGAAAATACGGCAACGAAATTGGCGATCTCACAAGGTATATGGAATATAGCACCCTTGATGAGAATGTGGTGGAGAGCGAAATTGTTTCTATATTTGATTTATTGTACAAGGAATATTCGGCTAAGCTTCATGTATTCAGAGAACGAGCGAAGGGTTTTAATACATCCCGGTTCAAATCAGAAAATTTAATGGAAGCATTGCTTATAGAGCTTTTGCAGGAACCGGCTTATAGCGGATTTACGCTTGGGAATCAGATTCTTCTAAAGAATTTGATTAAGAATGTAGACAAATTGGAAGACCAGGAACGGCAGTATATCAAGAATAGGGCTTCTGTCGATTTTGTTATTTATCATAAACTGGATATGACCGCGGCACTGGCCATTGAGGTAGACGGATTTGAGTTCCATGAAAATAAACCGGAGCAATTAGAGCGGGATAAGATGAAAGATGATATTTTTAAAAAGTATGGTTTGAAGCTAAAAAGATTCGCAACGAATGAAAGCTCGGAGGAACGGAAGATCCGGGAGCTGCTGGATGATATTATGCAATCGAGCTGAAAGCGCTGCTCGCCGGAATCTTCAATATTACCTTTTAGCGTTATTGCTCCCCATACCGCTCAATCGCCATATCAGCCGTTTTCAGCATACGCCGCTTAAGCTGTTCGCCCTGAGTAATTTTCACACGTAACCCAAGGAACCGGATTCGGGATAACAGGAACTCGCTGTCGTCTCTCATGTAGTTGACATGGATCTGGTAGATGCCGGAGGCTTCATCAAAAGACACGGACTTATCGAAACAGGAGAAGGCAGACAGGATACGTGACAGCTCCGCATTAAAGACAGGCATCACTTGAATGCAGGCAGATTCCTTCAGGCCGTCTAATAAGCGCGCTATCCGTGCCTTCAGGTCGTCAATCCGTTTGGCAGGGATGGGGAATACTTCGACCGACACAATGTTGCGCAGTTTGGTGGACATGAGCGAACGCTGCCGGGTGCTGTACCATTGCAGATACCACTCCCGCTTATACATGTTGTATTCCAGCTTGTGCGGGAATCCGGCCTGGTCCGTTCGTTCGCCTCCATGCTTAATCTGATATGCAATCAGGATGCCTTGATTCTGCATAATCATGCGGCGGAGCGTGCGGAGCAGCGGATGATAGACCTGGCGCTCTTTACTGCGGGCCTTCTCCATAATAATCTCCTGCACTTCTATGGACGCTTCAGCCTCCAATAAGGAGCCCAGTTTCATTAAAGTCTCCGGTGTAAAAGCCGCCTCTGAAGCCGGGTGCCTTAACATCGTCTTCAGCCAGGAACGTTCCTGGGAGGTCAGCGCGAGGGAACCTGCTTCATCAAGGCGTGAGATGATCTGGAAATTGAATATTTTCTCAAATGGATTCATAGTAGCTCCGGAGCTCCTTCCATTCTGCAATAAATTGCTTACGAAGCCAGCGGGGTTCTAAGATCTCACAGCTCGAACCGAAGCTCCGTAACCAGGGCTTGATTTCATAAATCTCGTTCACTTCAATCTCGTACAGGAACGTTGAATCGGACTCCTCTGTAATCACGCCCCATTGTCCCTGCGCCTCAACCCGCTCCCGGATGAAATTAGCGCCAGACCGGCTGGGGTTATAGAATCTGACAGCTACCTTAACCGCACGGTTGGTGTCTGTAACCCAGCTGTTCTTCAGCTGCGCTTCCAGAGCTTTAAGCTTCTCCGCATATTCTTCTTCTTCCACGGGTTCGCCCTCTTCAATCTGCGTAAGGCCCTCCATCCGGAATTTCTTGATCCCCATCCGCGCATGATGCCCGATTAAATACCACCGCCCATACTGATGGTCGTAGACAACGCGTAGCGGAAGGATACTATCTGTAATACCCGCAGACTCCCGCTCAAAGAGTGGGTTCGTGTTCTGGGAGGTGTAGTTCATTCCTTTTTTCGGGGACAGATAGAGAAACCGGATTCTCCGGCGCTGCTGAATAGCACCGAATATAGTGTAGAGATGAGCCTCATCAAGAATACGTGAATGGTAATTGTATTTATATCTATGGGTTTCTGTAGCTTCGGGGTTAAAGCCCCGCTTCCGCAGAACCTTCTTCAGGGTGTCGCGCAGCAGGTAGCCCTGTACAGACGGAATCTGTGTATTGGCGATGACATCCACGTAGTCATAGAGGTCCAAAAGCTGGTCATCTGTTAGCTGGTCAATCAGGTCGTTGGCAGCCTTGTACCGGTAAGGACGCCGCTCATTGACACGGAGAATGACGCCGACTTCCTCCAGATATTTCAGATCGCCCCGGATGGTCTTCTCATCGGGCAGCGGCGAATCGGCGGGCATTTGCTCACTGCACAGATCCTGCAGATCCTTGGCAGTCCGCTCCTGGGTCTGGAGTGCTGTTAAGAGTAGAGTAAGCCGGATGCTCTCCGTTTCCTTAAGCGACTTGGCCCGGAACAGGAACAGCAGCAGCGGGTCGGCAGACTCATAATAGTTGTAGCGGAGCCACTCGGAGAGCTCGGTTCCTTGCTCAGCAGGCAGATCCTGCTGCAGGACAGTAACCATTTCCTTCAGGTTGCGCAGCGTTTTGTCATAGGTATGTACGGAAATGCCGAGCCGGTCGGCGAATTGTTGTCTGCTGTAGGCTCCCCCGGCTAAAGACAGCATGCGAAGAAACTGAATTTCTTTATCGAAACTTTCCTTGGCCATTTGTATTCCTCCAGCCTGTAGCGCATCCATTAGAAGTGATAGTACTTATTTATATTAAGCACCAGAGTTGAATAAAATGGAAGGTTTTTTGCCTGCCGCCATACTTCCGCCCTGTTCGTGAATGGGAAAATGAGGGAAGATAGGTTCATGAAGCCGAGTTGAACTGGAGTGATAACAATGACCCCTATAAATAAGCTTATTCTGGAGCAACTGGAACAGATTGAAGAGGAAGAGCAGGTTACCATCCTCTATGCCTGTGAATCAGGCAGCCGGGCGTGGGGCTTCCCCTCCCAGGACAGTGATTACGATGTGCGGTTCATATACCTGCATAAGCCGGAATGGTATTTATCTATCTACGATAAACGGGATGTCATAGAGCGTCCGGTTAACAATATGCTGGATATCAATGGATGGGATTTACGTAAGGCGCTTAATTTATTCCGCAAGTCCAATCCGCCGCTGCTGGAGTGGCTGCAATCGCCGATTCAGTATGCAGAGAAATTCAGTGTAGCCGGACAGCTTAGAGGGATATCGCCGTATACCTTTTCACCGAAATCGTGTATGTACCATTACTTGAACATGGCTAAAGGCAATTACCGCGATTACCTGCAGGGTGAGCAGGTCAAGATCAAGAAGTACTTTTATGTGCTGCGCCCGGTTCTGGCCTGTGAATGGATTAACCGCTATGAAGAGATGCCGCCGATGGAGTTCGATGTGCTGGTAGAGCGGCTGATCCCGCAGGATGGAGAGCTGTGGCAGGTAGTGCAGCAATTGCTGGCACGGAAGAAGTCCGGTGAGGAACTGGATGTTGAGCCGCGGTTAAGCGCGATTAATGATTATTTGGAAGAGCAGCTTCAAGTGCTGGAGAAGGTCGCAGCGGCGGCCTTGAGTATCAAAGAGGATAACCGGGACCAGCAGCTGGATGCCCTTTTCCGGGAGGCGCTGCAGGAAGTATGGCGCTTAAATTTATAACCAAAAGTGAAAAGGATCGAAGGGGAATTTTGGAACTGTAGGAGCGTTAGCGATCGCCTTTATGGTTGGATTTCTACCGTAATTAGCGGTCTAAATAAGGAAATCCAACCATAACAGCGGCCGGAAGTCCAAATATTCACCGTAGTGACGACTAAGCTTTAAGTTAGGTTTTTAGTTTAGCTTATATAGAACGACTGACAGGAGGAAGATCGTAGTGGCTATTGTACAACTGAAATCAACAAACCCGCAGTTCACCTTTTTGATCAAAAAAAATCCGCAGAGCGGCATGCAGCTTCGCCCGGTCCGCAAAGGAATAGCCTACGGCTGGTATTCGGATGATGCTACCTATAACGTTTTTTTCAAGGATGCAGATAATGAACTCTCCTATAAGCAGAATGACAGTGACAGCTTTGAGTATCTCAATGTCTCCCGGTATAACACCCCGCTGTTTCCGCTGAATGCGGTTAATGAGTTCTTCTCCACGCCTGTTAAGGCGCAGGATGAGCGGGACATTGATGGCTATGAGCATACCTTTTTCATCAATATGGTTCAGGTGGAGCGGCTGCATTATATTGAATTTTTCAACAAGCATCTGAAGGATTATACCTTCTCCTTGCAGCATCAGGCGCATAAGAGCTATTCACTGACCATTACCACGCATAAAAGCCTGTATCACCTCCTGCATGTGACTCAGGTGCTGTCCCTGTTCTTATCCATATTTGGTGATGAGTATATCGATATTTCAGACCGTATTCTGGATAAATATATCCGCAGCCTGAATGTGATTGATGCTCCTTTTTATATCCGCAGTCTGTTTGCACGGAGCTTTCTTACTACCCGGGAACTGTTCAAGCGCTACAAGTCCTCCATTGAACAAACGGAGCAGGCTTCCATCGGGCTGGAGTATGGCGGTACGGCGATGCAGCGGCGGACATTTATCTCAAGTGTGCTTCCATTCAATAAGCCAATTCTGGATATTGGTTGCGGGGAGGGCTTCTATGCCATTCCATTTGCCGGGAAGATCGAGAGTACCTATTACGCCGTGGATATCAATGCAGAGCTGCTGGAGATTGTGAACCGGAAGGCAAAAGCCAAGCAAATCGATAACATCGCCACCTTCGGCTCGCTGGATCATTTTCTGGAGTCGTATAACGGGGAGCAGGTCGATGTGATTCTGACCGAAGTGGTAGAGCATATGAGCCTGGATGAAGCGGCTGCGCTGATCCGGCAAATTATTGGAAGTGTTGATTTCGAACAGCTGATTGTAACGACACCGAATGCCGACTTCAACCGCTATTATGAGCTGGACGGACTCCGGCATGAGGATCATAAGTGGGAAATGGGTATTGATGCGTTCCGCGAGTGGTTCACAGATACGATTCAAGGCCTGTCCGTTGAGGCGGAGTACGGGATGGTCGGTGACCGGGTAGATGAGATCCGGACAACGCAAAGCGCGATTGTGCGCAGAAAGGAGGAATAGACAGTGGACATTCAAACACGTGTACACACGATATTCATGCTGGTGGGGGCAACGGAATGCGGAAAAACGACATTTGCCAAGGAAGTCCTGATCCCGCAGCTGAAGCTTGCAAATAACTCCAAAGGGCTGCGCACGAATGTGCAGTACCTGTCCTCGGATAGCATCCGGCAGGACATCTTAGGCTACGACTACGACAAATATGATCAGGTGATGCTGGAGGCGAGCTCGCATACGTTTCAATTGCTGTTTGAGCGGCTGAAGCTGGTGACCTCCTGGCCGATTAATGCGGAGTTTGTGATTATGGATACGATAGGACTGGCTGAAGATTACCGCAGTAAAGTCCGCGCCATTGCCCAGGAGAATAATTACAATCTCGAGGTTATTCTGTTCGATTACCGCAAGCGGGAGGATTATTATGCCTCGGAGCGCTCGAAGAAGCTGATTTCGGGCCATCTGAACCGGCTGAGAAAAGAAGTGCTGCCCGTATTGTCCCGAGAAGGCTACAACAAGATCCATAAGGTGCGCGCCAAAGATTTCCTCCTGGAAGGGGAGGCTGAAGGTCAAGGGCTGCCAAACCCGGATTACCGGGTGAATATTGAGGATTGGGAGACTTACGCAGCCTCGGTACTTCCGCAGGATCAAGAGTATATTGTGGTCGGCGATGTCCATGAGTGTGTTCAAGAGCTTCAGGGGCTGCTGCGCAGCTATGGATATAAGCTAGAAGAAGGTAAGTTAAGCGCTACAGATAAGCTGAGTAACACAAAGGTCATTCTTGCAGGTGACTGGATAGATAAAGGCAAGCAGACCCGGGAGACGATAGAATTCCTGTATGAGAACCATGGACATTTCCTGCTGGTGACGGGCAATCACGAGAACTTTGTCTATAAATACCTGCGGGGTGAGATTCAAGGGACCGATCCGGAGCTGCTAAGAACGTATTTCGATTCGACCCAGGTTTTAAAAGAGGACGCTGAGCTCTTCCGTAAATTCTCGGTACTGGTGGAGGATTCCAAGCCCTTTTACCGCTATATCGGCATGCAGGGTCCTTCCTTCTATGTTACGCACGCGCCTTGCCGCAATAAGTACATCGGGAAGCTGGATACGAATTCGCTGCGCCATCAGCGTAACTTCCGGCTGGACCGTGAGGCTGCGTATGAGCAGCAGCTTGACTTCCTGAAGCAGGAGGCGGTGAGTAATCACCCGTTCCATCTCTTTGGTCATATTGCCGCCAAGCAGACGTTCCGCATTAAGAACAAGCTCCACCTCGACACAGGAGCCGTACAGGGAAATGGGCTGACGTCTGTCCGCATGTCGTTCAAGCCTTTCTACAAAATCCATAAATCCCATCAGATTGTGCTGCAGGAAGAGCTGCCAACGTTGTTCCATGAAGAGCAGCCTGTATCGCTGCAAGAGCTGGATTACGAAGCTGTGCGCAGACTGCAATATTCCTCGCGGAACCGGGTGAACTTTATCTCCGGGACGATGTCGCCTGCCGATAAGGATGTGGCTGCCGGTGAGCTGGAGTCGCTGCGCAAGGGTCTGAATTATTTCGCTGACCGGCGCGCTTTTGAAGTTGTCCTGCAGCCCAAGTACATGGGATCACGCTGTAGTGTGTACCTTTACCGGGATATAGAGCAGTGTTATGCGGTCAGCCGTAACGGCTATAAGGTCAAGGCGGTTGACTTGGCTCCAATCTACGAAGGTCTGCTGCAGAAATTTGGACCGTATATGGCTGAGCAAGGCATTCGTGTGCTTCTGCTGGACGGGGAGCTGCTGCCGTGGAAGGCGCTTGGCGACGGGCTGATTGAACGCCAGTTCAAGCCGATCGGGAAGGCGCTGGAGACAGAGCTGGAATTCTTAAGACAACACGGGTTCGAAGAGTCGCTGGGTAAGCTAATTCAGGATTTTGAATTAAGCGGGTTTGAGCAGGATCAGCATCATCTGACCAAAGAGGCGCTTAACAGCAGCTATGGAGCTCATGTGTACCAGACGTATAAGCATATCCGTGACATACGAGATTCCTACGTGGACCTGGACCAGCGGGATGAAGCTTACCGGATATATCAGCAGCAACTGGAGCTGTACGCGGGTGACGCGGAGCTGGAGTATAAACCTTTTGCCATCCTGAAGGAAGTGCTGGAAAGTGGAGATGAACGGATACCTGACGGCATGACTTCGGAACAATACCGTTTCCTAAATGACGACGAAATTCTGGTGCTCGACTTGAATGAGCCGGATGCCTACATCAAGGCAGAGGCGTATTTTGCAAAAGTAACGGTGGAAAAGGGTATGGAGGGTATTGTGATTAAGCCTGAGCAGGAGCAGCAAGGGGTAGTCCCTTACCTGAAGGTCCGTAATCCTGGCTACCTGTCGATCATCTACGGGTATGACTACAAGTTCCCGCATAAATATGCCAAGCTAATGAAGCAGAAGAATATCACTCCCAAGCTGCGCACGTCCTTAGCCGAGCATCGTCTGGGCAGACAACTGCTGGAAGTGAAGCTGGATGACATTTCGGCTGAGAACGAGGTCTACAAGCAGATTGCGGCCAACCTGTTGTTTGAGGTAACGAAGGAGAAGGAGATGGACCCGCGGTTGTAGCGGGAGGTGAGACAGACTGCCGGGAAGATCCCGGCGGTCTTATTTGTGTCTGGGGAGCAGGGGGAATATCTCTCCTGAAACAAACCGACGAATATATGCAAGAAAACGTAGAATGGTGGTCATTGCTCCTTTTTGATACTAATATGAAATCTGAGAGGAGGCAGCGCAGCTTGGATATTATTTTTGAAGCGGAATCAGGTATGGGGTAAGGAATTGCGAAAATAGTCACCCACCCGGCTGAACAGGGGCAATGGGGAAATATCGAAGCAGCCATTCAGGCGGCGGAGAGACGGATCTTGGTAATCAACGCCAAGAACGACCGGAATGTTACGATTGTGACCAGCACCATTGCAGTTATAGAGCCGGAAGGCCGGATGTGCAGTGTACGTGTTATTACCGGAGAAATGTTTCTGCTGAATACACGGTTGAAATTCGCATTGGAAGTGCTGGATTAACCCCGGTTCATGAAAATCAATAATCAGACCATCATCAACACCAGTTACATTAAAGAATTCTCAGCACAGATAATGCCCGGATAAAAGTGAATTTGACAGATGGTTCATATTATTATGTCAGCCGTTACTATATGAATAATTTCAGGAGGAGTTATCATGGCTAATCAATTGAAACAGTCGTTTTTTCAGGTGTTCACCTTAACTTCGTTATGGATCACACTGCTGCTTACGGTCTTCTTCCGGGAGCAATCGCTGGATATGCTGTATCTCTGGCGGCTTGCGGGTATCGCTGTTATTGCTGCGGGGATCTTCGGAGTCATGTACAATGTGCTGTGGAATCATTTCACGCTACGGCCGCTGTGGAACATTCTTATTTCTTCGACCCTCAGTATAGCAGGCGGAATGGGGATGGTGTGGCTGTTCTCTGTAGATATGTTCAACCATATCAGACCATGGCTGCCTGCAATGCTGCTGTTATCCGTTGTCCTGCATACAATTGCGTTCTACTTCTATGCCAGATTGAACAGTAAGAAACAAGCTGCGGAGTTGAATAAGATATTGAAGTAGACCGGAGTCTGCGGGGGCCACAGAGGAAATGTCTGCTATACCGCAAAAAGAAAGAGAGCGTCCGTAACCGGTCCGCTCTCCTTGTCTATCCCTAAACGTTATTCCATAACAAACGTTAACCCATAACAACCAGCACATCATTCTCTGCCGCCAATTGGGTAACCGGAATCAGGTTGCCCTGAATTTCTTCGCCGTTAATGACGATATGCGATACTCCTTTTTGCACGCCGTTCTTGTTCTCAACCTGGATGTTCAGCTTCTTGCCGCGGAATTCCCGTACCATAGAGAATTCTGTCCAGTCGGAAGGGACGCACGGATTCAGGCGGAGGCCATCCTTCTGCGGCTGAACCCCCATAATGCCCTCTACCAGAGAGACCATAACGGTCGAGGCGGTGCCGGTGAGCCAGTGGACATGTGCCCGGCCCTGGTACGGGCTGTCTTTGGACTCTACGAACTGGCCATGTACGTAAGGCTCCAGCTTGCGGACTTCGGCTTGATCGTTCATGCTGGCCGGACTGCAGTTCAGGAAATACTCGAACGCGCGGTCGCCGTTGCCGATCATCGTCTCGGCCAGAATCAGCCAACCCTGCGGCTGGCTGAAGATCCCGCCGTTCTCCTTGGTGGAGGCGTTGAAGAGGGCCATTAGCGCTACAGGCAGACCGTATTTACGGAACGGCGGATAGAAAATCATAGAGCCGTAATCGGTCCGCAGATTCTCGTACACTTTATCCATAGAGAGCTTGGCCTGTTCCGGACGGGCAGCGCCGCTGAGTACCGCCCAGCTTTGCGGATTCAGCCAGATTTTGCCTTCATCGTTCTCCCAGGAGCCGATGGTATAGTTGTCTTCGGTGAACCCGCGGACGAACTGGTCATTTTCCCAGGCATGTTTTTGAATATTACCGTCCAGCTCTTCGAGCAGCGCCTGTGCCCACTCTACATCTTCCGGCTTGTTTTTATTCTGGGCAATTTCCATGAATACTTTGAAGCCCATGTAGAGCTGGAAGGCAACGAACAAAGACTCCCCTTTAGCTCCAAGCCGCAGACAGTCGTTCCAGTCGGCATGCAGCCCAACCGGCATCCCGTGTGCACCCATGCGGTCCAGGCTGAACTGCAGGGCCTGGCGCAGATGTCCATATACGGTATCCTCGCCTTTATCCGAATAAGGAACTACTTCATCCGTAAAGCCCCAGTTACCGCTTTCATTTAAGTATTTGATAACCGTCGGGAACAGCCACAGGGCGTCATCCGCACGATAATGGGGATGTCCGGTTTCCCGCACGTATTCCGGGTCGTCCGGTGTGCCTTCATGGCCTGGATTATGATCAAATTTGACGAGTGGCAGTCCGCCGCCATTGGAGACCTGGGCCGAAATCATCAGTCGTAGGCGCTCAAGGGCCATCTCATGATCCAGATGGATAATGCCTTGAATATCCTGCACGGTATCCCGGTAGCCGAGCCCGTTACGCAGACCGGAGTACTGGAAGGAGGCAGCACGCGACCAGATGAAGGTAATGAAGCACTGGTAAGCATTCCAGGTGTTGATCATATTGTTCAGATTGTCGCTCGGGGTCTGAACCTGGAAGCGGTTAAGCTTGCTGTGCCAGAACGCCTTCAGTTCTTCGAGCTCCTTCTCTACCACAGACAAATCTTTGTAGTGACTCAGAATCTCAGACGCACCCTGCTCATCATACTGTCCCAGCAGGAAGGCGACTTCTTTCTCTTCTCCCGGCTGCAGCTCCACATTGATCTGCAGGGCGCCGCAGGCATTGGTATTGTAGTTAAGTGAATTGGAACATTCGCCGTTCGCAACGGAAGCCGGGTTCCCATAGCTGCGGTAATCGCCCAGGAAGGTATCGCGGTCGCCGTCGTATCCGGTAACTTCCGCGCCGGCTGCGCCGAAGAATCTCCAGCTCTGCTCTTCGGGGATATTTTCGTTGATGACCTGAAGGATCATATTATTCTTATAGTAGGTGCGTGAGATAAACAGGGTGTACTGCAGGTTGACGGTATCCTGCTCGTAGTTGTTATTGTTGGTCAGTTCGGCAAATCCGAAGAGAGCCAGCTTCCGGGGTTTGGTGCCGTCATTACGCACCTTCATCCGCCATACCTCATAGGTTTTGTTCAGCGGCACATAGTATAACGATTCCGTATGGATGTTATCGTAATCCGAGACGATGTTCGTGTATCCGGTTCCATGATGGCATACCGATTGGTATTGTTCCAGATCTTTACCCACTGGCTGCCAGGAGCCGGACCAATAATCCCCGTTCTCCAGGTCTCTTACATAAATGTAGCGTCCCGGCTCGTCCTTAGAGTTGAAGTGGTAGCGGAGATGCCGTCCGTTGGCCCCGGACTTCACGAAGCTGTAGCCTCCGGCATTTCCTGAGATAATCGCGCCGTATTCCGGCGAGCCAAGATAGTTGGCCCAAGGGGCAGGTGTATTAGGCTTCGTGATGAGATACTCTTTGTTCTTTTCGTCAAAATGACCGTATTGCATAACCATTCCTCCTACAAAGTGGATGACAGGCAGGAGTGTAAACACGCGTTCACAAACGGTTGGAATTTCCCGCCCAATCTCATTATAAGACAGTTCCAGCCTACTAAGAAACCCTAATTTTTAGTGTAAAAAGCAAACAATATAATATTTTTATAGCTGTTTGTTATATTGAAACCGGGTAATCACAATGGATTTGATTATGGGATGGGAGTTTTTTTGTTATAGATACATTAGTTTAAGAAATGTTTTATTTTTAGACAGAAATGCTAAATATATTTACCTATTTCATAAAGCTAGAGCATAGAAAATTTTGGTATATTATCGTATGATCAAATTTGGTGAAAAACCAAAAATGTGTAAGGGGCGTCGTTCATGAAAAAAGGGAAGAATATTTTTGTTTTACTGCTAGTATTGCTTGTACTATTTAACACACTGAGGGTTGGGGCTCCAGCAGTCAGTGCGGATTCATCAACGGCGTCTCTGGAACTCTCCCTTCCTGCTAATTTGACAGACTGGATTTTGGACGAAGATGCGGGTTATATCTATGCGATTTCCAGCACAGAGAATAATCTGTATTTTATCCGGCTCAGTGATCTCAAGATCGAGAAAACGCTGAACGTAGGTTCTAACCCGTCTTATATTGCGAGGGATGGACATTCTTTGCAGGTTGTACTTTCCGGAGCAACGCTGGTCAAGACAGTTGAGCTCTCCACTCAACAAGTTTCGGATACGATTATTACAAACGGAATGCCTAACTCGGTAGCGGCTACTTCCAATTATCTGTTCTATAGTACTAATTTAGGGCAAATATATAAATATGATAAAAATACAAAAGAAAACAGCTTACTATTTTTTGATCCTTCTATGTACTCTGATGATTTAGCTTTAGCAGTTGATGAGCTGTCTAGCACCTTATATGTGGGACAGTTAACGTCATATGCAGGGATAACAGCGATTAACGCCGAGACGGGTGCAAAGCTTAGTGAAGACATTGATGATGATATGGAGATTGGAGGGAACGCTTACTCCATCAAACATATTTTTATTGATGAGCACTCTGTATATTTTGGGGGCCATCAGTTTAATAAACAGAATTTGAATGAGACGACAGGCACCTATGTTAGAGCAAATGATGATTATACATATCTGGAATCGGTTATATTGGGTATTTCAGATGCCTACGTCCTCACCACACAAGGAGTATATGATAAAAAGACGTATATGCCGCTGGCTCTTTTTCCAACAGATCAAAAGTTTGCCTTGCTCGATTCAAAAGGACATGCATATATTGCAGGGGTAGCCAATTGGTTTGATGATGCCAAAAAAATCACACGGATGGATATAACAATACCGCAAAGCACTACTGCATTCTTTACATCAGATTCTTACTCCGTTGGAAGCGATCAAACGATTACAGATTGGGCCACAACGGATAATTCTTCTTTTATTTATGCTATTGTGGCAAGCACCAATGAACTTGTAGTTATCAATAAGAGCAATATGAGCGTAGAACAGAAAATATTCATAGGTTCTAATCCAACTGGAATTAAAATCTTCAATAACAAAGCGTATATCATCTTTAAAGGTGAGAACCATATTACTGTGGTAGATTTACAGGATGGCATTCCCTCGGAAGCGGCAATTTCTAAAATTACTACGAAGCACTATCCGCTGGATGTCCTCCCTGATCACAATAATCGTATTCTGTATGATGGCGGAGTATTTGCTGGTGGTGTCAGTGTGACGTCAGCTGTTTACACCTCGGTTGCGGATGCAGTTTACAATGAAAAGACTACAGGAATTAGGAATCCGGACAGCTACATATTGGACCCGGATCAAGAGATTCTCTATGGAGCAGATAGCTTTTCTTTATATAAATATGACAGCCGGAATTTTGATATGAGTGAAAGAAATGACATACAAAGCGGATATTATGAATCCAAGCTCCTTCTTGATGACAACAATATTTATTTCGGCGGTAGAAGGTACGATGCAAGCAAACCTTCTATACTATACGGGACCTATCCGGAGAGGGTTATTTATGCGCGTGGTAATCTTGTATTCAGTCATAGGTCTGTTTACGAGAGGGATAGTTTTGCTAAAATTTCTGATTTGTTAATGTTTATCCAGCATGCGTATGTTGAACACGATCATACCATTTTCGTATCAACGGATAACCGGTTGTACAAATTTCATAGCTTTGAAGAACTGCAGACAGTCATGAATGAGACGCGTTTGCCTTCAAATGCTGTTTTCGTGGATGAAGATTTGACCGCAGGTAGGATTGGTGGATTATTGTATATTGAACCACCAGTTAATCAGGATGGTATTACAGGTTATGCTGCTTATTATCTTAATCAGAATGGAAGCAGGCTTAATCAATTAGGGATTTATAAGAAAGAAAGTTTGTCAAATGACTCACTTTTTGTTTTTGAAGTAAGCAATTCATCTCTACCCGCAGGAGTAGGCGGCATCGGGGTATATCCTGTTATCCGTAGTGACAATTACGGAAGTGACGGTACTTTTGATGTTCATGCAACGGCTCCGATCTATGATGCGCCAAATTATCTGGCGGTAGACTTTTCTGTTACAGATACGAATCCGGATAACAATATATTCGCGGGTACGGTTTCGTGGAAGTCCGGAATTGCAGAACTTCCGGGTGTCCGATATTCGTTGTACTTTATTGGTGAAGAAGGTGAGATTGGAGAGGGGCTTGCCTTGGTGAATGGCGGGGAGACGAGTTACTCCCTCACGATTCCTGCAACCAATGTTCCGGAGGAAGCTTTGGCGCTTGGTATTTTCATTGAGAATGATGATTTCAAATCACCATTTTATAGCATTGGAATACTGGAAGATAAAGTGACAGCGGATATTCCTGTATCGTCTATTACTGTACACAAATATCAGGTGAAGTCGGATGATATCGTTGTGAATAACCTGGCTGCTGGAGATATAATCCGTGTATATAATGAGAAGGAAACCTACTTGCTGGGTCATGGGATCGTTGAACCAAATAAGAATACTGTTACAATTTCTATTGTGAACCTTGGAAACCCCGGGCAGAAACTCCTTATAACCCGGCAAACACTCAATCGCATTGAAAGTATGGGAACTTTAGTCGTTATACCTGCTGTTATTAATGACAGCAACGGAGAAACTGGCGGCGGTGGAGGAACTGGCGGCGGTGGAGAAACTGGCGGCGGTGGAGGAACTGGCGGTAGTGGAGGAACTGGCGGCGGTGTTGTCAGCACGGCTCCCGTCTCTGCGGATGATGCCAAAATCGTAACCACAGTTAAAGAAAATACCGATGGAACACGATCGTCTATGACAGAAGTGACAGAGGCACTGATCTCCAAGGCACTGAACGATCCGGAATATAAGAAGAATCCGGCTATCACAATTAAGGCAGATGAAAAAACGGTAACTCAAAGCAGCCAATTCCAGATAGGTTTGAGTTCATTAACAAGTATTAATAATAACTCTAAGGATGCTGTGCTTATAATAGAGTCGTCATCCGGCAAGCTTCAGATTCCTGTGAATTCTTTATTCTCGGCTGTTTCCGGATACAGTGGTCCAGACCAGAAGGTCATCATTACGATTGCCCAAGCGGCAAGCGAATACAAGACCAAATTAACAGCACAATTGAGCGGCTCTACAAGTGTTATATTGGGAGGCCCTGTGGAGTATGAGGTCAAACTGGTTGGAGGCGGTCCAGATCGTGTTGTTTCCAGTTTTTCTGACTACGTAGGTCATATATTGAATTTCAACATAGTTCAAGATGCAAACGCTGTTTACTCGGGTTTAACCTTTGATCCAGTTACACAGGCTTACGTTCCGGTTCCGACCACCTGGGAGTGGAAGGATGGAGTTCTTCGGGTGACAATGAAACGCAAGGGGAATTCTGTATATACCGTTGTTCAGAATCATGCTCAGTTTAAAGATTTGAATAACAGCAATCCCTACAAAGACAGTATTTTAGCGTTAGCGAACCGGAGTGTAATTAACGGCTATGCTGATGGAAGCTTCAAAGCGGAAACGGTTGTAACCCGTGCTGAATTCGCAGCCATGCTTAATCGTGCTTTAGGAATTTTACCGAAACAGCAGGCTTCTAAAAGTTTTAAGGATGTTAAGGGTGGAGCCTGGTATGCATCACAGGTAAATGCAGCTGTCGACGCTGGCCTGATTAACGGCTTTACGGATGGTACTTTCCGGCCAACTCAAGAAATTACGCATCAAGAGATGATTATTATGCTGGTCAACGCTTCGAATAATGGTGTAATGAGCACAGGTGTAAATAAGTCCGCTTCGGCATCTGTTCCCGAAAATTTACCGGACTGGGCAAAACCTTATTATGTTATTGCCTTGGACCGTGGGATTCTGCCGGTAAACAGTCCATTCCAATTCCAGGCCGGTAAGAAAACTGAGCGTCAGGAAAGTGCAACATTACTCTACAATTTAATGAAGGTATTGAAGCTTACGAATGATTTGTAAATTCGGTGAAGGGCGGCATTTTTAAGCTTCCGCGCTTTATGGAGATCACAAAAAGGCGCCCTTAGGGGTGTCTTTTTAATTTCGGGTTTGAACGCTATCATTCACCCTAATATGATATATTTAATATTGAAGTTTAGGCTCGACCCGACGAAGGAGTACTACATGACACAATTTGTCTACAAGCAAATTATTGATGACCTCAAAATGAAGATTTTTGCGGGACGGTTTGCTGATATGAGATTGCCGGATGAGCGTAGTCTCAGTGAAACGTATCAGGTTAGCCGCAGTACAATTAAGCGTGCGCTGACCAAGATGGAGAGTTACGGCATAATTTTCAAGAAACGCGGATCGGGAACCTTTATTAACCCGCTGTACATAAAAAACGATTCGATTTTTAATTACGAGGGCTCTAATCTGGGGGTCTCCGACAACTTTCAAATGCATGGCAAGAAGCCGGAGATCAAAGTACTGAACTTCGAGGTTATCCGGCCAACAGAAGAGCTTCAGCGTGATTTGTTCTTGCAGCCCCATGATTTTGTATATAAAATTGTCCGCCTGCGCCTGTTTGATGAGGAGCCCTTTATGATTGAGACCGGATATATTCCGATTAAAATTGTACAGGATCTCGATATGGCGATTATCGAAGGATCGATCTTTCATTATCTGGAGGAGTCGCGCAATCTGGCGGTTACTAAATCTTTTTTATCTATTTTTGCCGAGCCTTCCCTGCCTAGTGATCAGGAATTGCTCCACTTGAAGGAGAATGAGCCTGTTGGAATCATGGAAGGGATCTTCTTCCTGGATAACGGGACGCCGTTTGAATTCTCGCATATGCGCTTCCATTACCAGTACCTGAAATTCAACACATTCGTGTCTGTTCATTAAGGAAACATCAGAATAATGTAATCACGCAAGGCCGGGATTTTGTTCCGGTCTTTTTAGTTTGTCCCAGGAAGTTCTAGAGGGAGATGGAGGTTGAAAAAAAGGATTGTGAAATAAATTACAATCTCATACATATTTATAAAAATTATCCTCATTTTATAACTAATTTGCTGCGAACTTCATACTATGTTCAAAATTTCACAATATTGGACCGTATCAATTGCTAAAAAGATTGAATTTATTAAAGCCAGGAGTATGATGTAACTGTAGAAGTGATACATTCAAAATACAAAGATAAAAATTAGGGAGTGGAAGAAATGGGATTATCAATCGCACAGGTGGATTATTCTTCTAAAACTTATTTGGCAAAGCTTGACGCCTACTGGCGCGCAACTAACTACATCTCCGTGGGTCAGCTCTATTTGAAGGATAATCCGTTGTTAAGAGAACCTTTGAAGGACGCAGACGTAAAAGTGAAGCCAATCGGACACTGGGGCACCATCCCTGGGCAGAACTTTATCTATGCGCATCTGAACCGCGTAATTACTAAATATGATTTGGATATGTTCTATATTGAAGGTCCGGGCCATGGCGGTCAGGTTATGGTATCGAACTCCTATCTGGACGGAAGTTACACTGAAATCTACCCGCAGATCACTCAGGATATCCCTGGACTGAAGAAATTGTTCAAACAGTTCTCCTTCCCGGGCGGAGTGGCTTCCCATGCTGCCCCAGAAACACCAGGATCGATTCATGAAGGCGGCGAGCTGGGTTACTCCTTGTCTCACAGTGTGGGCGCAGTTCTGGATAATCCGAACCTGATCTCGGCAGTTGTTGTAGGTGACGGCGAAGCAGAGACCGGACCTCTGGCGGCTTCCTGGTTCTCCAACCGGTTCATTAACCCGATTACAGATGGTGCGGTGCTGCCGATTCTGCATTTGAACGGCTTCAAGATCAGCAACCCGACCATTCTGTCCCGGATGTCGAGAGAAGAGTTAACGGCTTATTTTGCAGGAAGCGGCTGGGAACCGTTCTTCGTGGAAGGCGAGAATCCTGATCTGATGCATCCGGAAATGGCTAAGGTTCTGGACACCATTATTGAGAAGATTGAAGCGATTCAGAAGAATGCCCGTGAAAATAACGACACCACACGCCCTGCTTGGCCGATGCTCGTCTTCCGTACGCCTAAAGGCTGGACCGGTCCGAAAGCATGGGACGGCGTGCCGAATGAAGGCTCCTTCCGGGCCCATCAGGTGCCGATTCCGGTAGATCAGAAGAACATGAAGCATGCACCGGCATTGCTCGAATGGCTGAGCAGCTACAGACCTGAAGAATTATTTGATGAGAATGGCCGTTTGAACGCGGATCTGGCTGAGATTCTGCCTGTAGGCAACAGACGTATGGGGATGAACCCTGTAACGAACGCCGGTAACCTGATCAAAG
Organism: Paenibacillus sp. FSL E2-0178; assembly: GCF_038593005.1. Lineage (NCBI taxonomy): Bacteria > Bacillati > Bacillota > Bacilli > Caryophanales > Paenibacillaceae > Paenibacillus > Paenibacillus sp. FSL E2-0178. Next base: position 4,500,596 of record NZ_CP151953.1, on the reverse strand, counting down.
ATCTGCACAAGCCGAATTTCCGCAACTATGCACTGGATAATTCCGTACCGGGTCAAGTGATCGCGCAGGATATGGCGGTACTGGGCAAGTATCTGAAAGAGGTTGTAACGCTCAACGAAGAGAACCGCAACTTCCGGATCTTCGGACCGGATGAAACGATGTCGAACCGTCTGGGACCTGTGTTTGAAGTAACCAAACGCCAGTGGATGGATTCCATCAAGGAACCGCAGGATGAATTCCTGGCTCCTTATGGCCGTGTCATTGACTCCCAATTATCCGAGCATCAGGCGGAAGGCTTCCTGGAAGGATATGTATTAACCGGACGCCACGGCTTCTTTGCCAGCTATGAAGCGTTCCTGCGCGTTGTTGATTCGATGATTACCCAGCACTTCAAATGGCTGCGCAAGGCTACAGATCAAACCTGGCGCGCAGATATTCCATCCTTGAACGTTATTGCCACATCAACCGTGTTCCAGCAGGATCATAACGGTTACACTCACCAGGATCCGGGTCTGCTGGGTCACCTGGCTGATAAGAAGCCGGAATTTATCCGTGAGTATCTGCCGGCGGATGCCAATTCCCTGCTGGCTGTCTTCGACACTATTCTGAATGACCGTCAGAAGATCAACCTGATTGTATCGTCTAAGCACCCGCGTCCGCAGTGGTTCTCGGCAGATGAAGCTCAGGAACTGGTGGACAAAGGCCTCAAAATCATTGACTGGGCAAGCACCGACAAGGGCGGAGAGCCGGATGTGGTTATTGCTTCGTCGGGTACAGAACCTACTATGGAGAGCTTGGCTGCAATTTCGATTCTCCATGAGAAGCTGCCTGAGCTGAAAATCCGCTATATCAACGTGGTAGATCTGCTGAAGCTGAGAAGCCAGAAGCTCGATCCGCGCGGCTTATCTGACGAGGAGTTTGATCAATTTTTCACAAAGGATAAACCGGTCATTTTCGCCTTCCACGGCTATGAAGGCCTGATCAAAGACCTGTTCTTCGACCGCCACAACCATAACCTGCATGTACATGGCTACCGCGAGAATGGCGACATCACTACACCATTCGATATGCGTGTACTCAACCAGATGGACCGCTTCGACCTCACGAAGGAAGCTGTGCTGAGCTTGCCGGATGCCGGCAAATATCAGGCGATCGCTGACGAAATGGATGCTATGGTGAAGAAACATAACCAGTATATCCGTGAAGAAGGCATCGATCTTCCAGAGGTTGAGAACTGGGTATGGAAGGCTTTGAACTAATTAACGTTCAGACGTGTAATTTGAATTAATTATAGTAAGCTCTCAAGAGGGGAGTGCTCCGGGTAGTCATGAAGATGGCTGCGGGGCACTCTTTTTGTGCTGGATAATATGAAGATGCCGGGTAAGCTTATTTATGAGCGTTTTGTCAAAAAAACTGCTGGGCTCTCGAACGATTGGAACCTTTGACGAATGAAGGATTTACGGCGGTTTTTAGTCTATACTAGTGTAAAGTTAGACTACTAGTATTTTGGATAATCAGGAGGCTGCAGATGAAGAAAATGAATGGTTCATAGCTCCTCCTCTTCAGTTTGAGGTGTTAGAGCATGACCGCGTAATTGCCAAAGTGAAACTGGATTATATAAATCAAACGGTTGATGTCTGGCAAGATGATAAGGTTGAACCTGTTTTCTTGCCTTTTCCAGGTAAAACAAAGGTCCTTGTGGGCGATGTGCTGGACTATTTCGAGTCCCGCTGTGTACCGCGTACCCGGCATCACATCGATAAAATACTGCAATCCCTCGGACTGCAAGAATATGTTCCTACCGATATTGTGAAAAAGACGCATGGCGTTCTGTATGATGATTATGTATGGATTAGATTCTCTGATGAGGAGCTGAAATGTGCGGATGTCCATCCCCGTTATGCAAGTGAACAAGGAGTTCCGGCAAACCTTCGTTAGCAGTAGTAAAGGCGATCAAATGAAGTGGAAAATGGGATTATCCTTTAAGTATGAGTATTTGTTTGTCTGAGTGAAGCCGGGAGCGGGCCGATGGTCTTCGGCGGCTCCGGCTGTAACGCCTTCTTGCGCTGCGTATCGGCGAGTGCAGGGACGCCATTGCTGCCGTTCATCTCAACCATATGCTTCCAGTAACGCTTGGGCATCAGCGAGGAGCGCAGGCGGTCGTTGCGGCGCTCCTTGATTCCGATCGCGTGATAGAACCCTGTCCACAGGCGGCGATAAGCCTCTTCAGCTTCATCCGGCTCAGGCGGGGTCCAGCCGCTTAACGGAATGATAGCCTCCCGTCCGGGTTCATGAATCAGCGCTACTTCATGAGTCTGGTCGTAGATCATGAAGCTCTCGCCCTGGAACCGGTCGCAGAAATGCTCCTGAATGACCGGAAGGATATATCCCTGCGGCTCAATGACAGCAGCCATGACCGGACCGTATACGGAGAAACGGACAAAACCCAGATACAGGTGACCTTCCCGCCGAAGCTGCTGAACCGCCTTCTGTAAGGCGTGTACCGTATCATCGGCCAGCATATTCATCACCTTGCGGCCATGCTTGAAGCCGAGATACAGAAAATTCAGCAGCAGCAGTTCCTTCCCCGGTGTGTTTGACCAAAACCCTAGACGGACCAGTTCCTCCGCTTCCGGAGAGATGCGGAGCGGAATGGATTTAAGGACTCTCTCCGCCTTCGCCTTGTCGGTTTCGATCCACTTCGATTCCAGCAGCAGGCCTTGCTCCGCACCTTCTGAATGAACAGCAAGCGGAATTTCCTTCCAGGTATAGCTCTCAAATACACAGCACAGCAACCCTTCAAAGCTGCCATCATAGGTATAAGCCAGAGCGGACGGCTTGAACATCAGGCTTCCGCTCCTTTCTTGAACCCTGCCCATCCTTCTGCTGCCGGCAAGGCAGCCAGGTTATGGTCGTCGAACAGCGTCATCTGCTCGTATTGCGGGGGCTGGAAGGGGGCCAGCTGTTGGCCGGACATTAGTGAACGAAGCAGCGTATGTTCACTGACTTTGAGTCCTTCCAGCGGTTTGCCCTTGCAGGTGATGAAGAATTGGGCACGCTTGAGCACGACACCCAGCTTCTTGAGTGCCTGGAAATCCAGGGTTCCTGCCCGTCTTGCCTTGACTATCCGCTGTGCGCTCCTTACGCCGATACCGGGTACACGCAGCAGCATTTCATACGGTGCGCGGTTGATCTCAACCGGGAACTGCTCCCGGTGGTTAACGGCCCAGCTGCATTTCGGATCAAGCAACGGATTGAAGTTGGGTACGGCTTCGTCCAATAATTCGCTTGCCTGAAAGCCGTAGAAGCGCAGCAGCCAATCAGCCTGATAGAGACGGTGCTCCCGCAGCAGCGGGGGCTTGGTGTCCAGCGAAGGCAGCAGCGAATCCTCGATCACCGGGGTATAGGCAGAGAAAAACACGCGCTTCAAGGCGTATTTCCGGTACAAGCCTTCCGTCAGATTCAGAATCTGGTAATCCGTATCGGGCGAGGCGCCCACAATCATCTGTGTGCTCTGGCCGGCGGGAGCGAAGCGGGGAGCGTGATTATATTTGACGATATCGGAGCGGTTCTCCTTGATCCTATCTTTAATCAGTCCCATCGGCTTGAGGATGGAAATCTTGCTCTTGTCGGGAGCGAGTACCCCGAGACTCTCCTGCGAAGGCAGCTCGATATTGACGCTCATGCGGTCAGCGAGCAGTCCGAGTCTGGACAGCAGGGCGTCGTCAGCTCCGGGAATCGCTTTTACATGAATATAGCCGTTGAAGTGATACACATTCCGCAGCAGCTCCAGTGCCGCTATCAATTGCTCGGTTGTATAATCCGGATTGCGCATAATCCCTGAGCTGAGGAACAGCCCTTCTATGTAATTGCGGCGGTAGAATTGCATGGTAAGGTCCGCGATCTCTTCGGGTGTAAAAGCCGCCCGGCGGACGGGATTGGATTTGCGGTTGACACAATAGGCACAATCATAGACACAGGCGTTGGTCATAAGCACCTTCAGCAGTGAAATACAGCGGCCGTCCGCCGCGAAGCTGTGGCAGATGCCCATAGCAGTCGTATTGCCCAAGCTCCCGGCCTGGCCTTTGCGGTCCGAACCGCTTGAAGTGCAGGCTACATCATATTTCGCTGAAGCGGTCAGAATCTCAAGTTTCTCCATAACATCCACGGTCACAATCCCCCTCATAGAGGAAAGTATATAACGAACGTATGTTCTTGTCAAAGACATCTCTATGTGCCGGTTACCCGTGCAGAATGTATGCGCATTCCTTATTATGCTATAATAGTTTTTAATGGTTCATAGCATTTAGAACTGTACTGTTTCTGAAAATTGGGTTAGGAGTGTTGCTGGGAATGAGAGGATACAACATTTGGCGGCCAATCATGCTGATTGCGGTTGCGTTGCTTACGAGAACCTTGGTTTCAAGTATTTGTCTGATGTTTGGAATGTCGCAGGAATCGGCAAGCAGCGTCGCCATGCTTGGTATGGTTGTTGCCGCTCTTGTAATGTATAACCGTATGATGAAGAGCCGCCGCCGCAAATAAATAGAAGGTCCGTAAGTTCCCCGGGTGAAACAAATCGTATGCGAGAACATTTGAAGACACCCGCACAGGTGTCTTTTTTCATGGGTTGGGAAATCACACCATTCCCCAAACCTTAGATGGAAACAGCATTGGAGGGGAGGGCTGCGGCGGCTAGAAATAGATGGATTTTGTCCACTTGCTAATGAACGTAAGAGCCTTTGCCAAGCAACAGTTGGAAAAACAGCACTTAATAGGCTACAAATAGATCAGAGTCGAGATAATGCAACAGAATAAATGACGTTTATCCATTTAATTACTTCTAACTCCCGAAAAAACCTAAATTAGGATACGTTTTTCCAATTAATTATGCGGAATGCATGATACCCCTATGACCACCATTGTATGCCATTACTAATTTCATTGGGGAATTTTGCCGGCAACGGTGATCAAGAACTAATCTAATGTAGTAAGGTGCTCATTCGCTCTCCGGGCGATTTTGTTCTTAAGAGGGGTTCCGGGCGAAGAGAATGCGGCTGCCCGGTTTTGCTTTTTAAGCTGCAGAGCTTGTATATTAGGGCTGTAGCTTTTATTCTTAGAAGGATATGCTATATAAATAACAACAAAGGTTCAAGATATCGTGAATCCCGTAAGGGAGGGTGCTATCTATAGAATCAATACACGTTGGGAAACGAACAAACAGGAGGAAACCAATTGAGTACACAGAATATCGGAGTGCCGTTAGAGGGTTTTGCAGAATTTAGCCGGGTAGTAGCCGCAGAGGGCACGGTGTTGCTTAAGAATGAGGGGCAGGTGCTTCCGCTTGGAAACGGCGAGAGCGTTGCCATTTTTGGCAGAATACAAGTGAATTACTACCGCAGCGGTACAGGATCAGGCGGAAGTGTTCATGTTGCATATACGACTAACCTGCTCGACGGTCTGCGCAGCAAGAAGAACATCAGTGTTAATGAAGAACTGGCAGCAGCTTACGAGGAATGGATCGGACTTAACCCGTTTGACGACGGCGGAAAAGTATGGGCGGCTGAGCCGTGGAACCAGAAGGAAATGCCGCTTACGGATGAGCTGGTGAAGAAAGCAAGAAGCCAGTCGGCCAAGGCTGTCGTAGTGATTGGACGTACCGCCGGTGAGGATCAGGACAATGCCGATGCACCGGGAAGCTACCGGTTGACGGAAGATGAGAAGGCTATGCTTACGCAGGTTACGGCTCATTTTGAACAGACTGTTGTTGTGCTTAATGTCTCCAATATTATGGATATGAGCTGGGTTAACGATGCCGGATATGTACATCCCATCTCTGCTGTGATCTATTCCTGGCATGGCGGTATGGAAGGCGGCAATGCGATTGCCGATGTACTGGCCGGAGAGGTGACGCCAAGCGGCAAGCTGACGGATACGATCGCGTATTCCATTGAGGATTACCCGTCCACAAGCAACTACGGCAATGAGTTCAAGAACCTGTATGAGGAAGATATCTATGTAGGATACCGTTATTTCGAGACCTTCTGTCCGGATAAGGTTCAGTATGAATTCGGCTATGGCATCTCCTACACCACCTTTGAGCTTGCGCCGGAGGAAGCGAAGCTGGTGGACCAGGTGGGTGAACCACAGATTCAGATCGGTGTAACTGTAACCAACACAGGAGATACCTACTCCGGTAAAGAAGTGGTGCAGGTATATTATGAAGCGCCGCAGGGACAGCTGGGTAAACCAGCCAAAGCGCTGGCGGCATTCGGGAAGACTAAGCTGCTTGAGCCGGGAGAATCCCAGCATCTTACAGTAAGCTTCCCGCCCCATTCCCTGGCTTCGTATGATGACGCCGGAGTGACCGGGCATCCTTCCGCTTATGTACTGGAAGCTGGAACCTACCGCTTCTACGTGGGAACCAGTGTTAAAGCCGTGACGGAAGTTAACGTAGATGGACAAGCAGGTTATGTTCTGGATGAGCTTAAGGTTGTAGAGCAGCTGCAAGAGGCGATGGCACCGACTGAGAGCTTCAAGAGAATGAAGCCGGGGGCCCGGAAGGAAGACGGTTCTTATGAACTGATCTCTGCTGAGGTGCCGGTACGCAAGGTAGATATGGCAGCGCGGATTGAAAGCAATCTTCCGGAGACACTGGTACAGACCGGCAATCAGGGCCACACCTTGAGAGATGTTCATGAAGGCAAAGTCAGCATGAATACGTTCATTGCCCAGCTCAGTGACCATGATCTGGCGGCGATTGTCAGAGGCGAAGGAATGAGCAGCCCGTTGGTTACGCCGGGTACGGCTTCGGCTTTCGGCGGAGTCAGCGACAGCCTGTTCAGTTACGGTATTCCGGTTGCCGCTACAGCAGACGGCCCGTCCGGTATCCGGATGGACAGCGGACAGAAGGCAACCCAGGTATCGATTGGCACCCTGCTTGCTGCTACATGGAATGCAGAACTGGTTGAAGAGCTGTATGTTATGGAAGGCCAGGAATTATTGCGCAACCAGGTGGATGCATTACTGGGACCGGGTCTTAATATCCGCCGCAGTCCGCTGAACGGGCGTAACTTCGAATATTTCTCTGAAGACCCGCTGATCTCAGGGATCTTCGCTGCCGCATGCACGCGCGGTATTATGAAGGGCGGCTCCAATGCCACGCTGAAGCACTTCGCCTGCAACAACCAGGAGAAGCACCGCAGCAAAGTGGATGCTGTCGTATCCGAACGCGCGCTGCGCGAGATTTACCTGAAGGGCTTCGAAATTGCTGTGAAGCAGGGCGGTGCGAATTCGATCATGACCTCCTATAATCCGGTCAACGGACACTGGGCAGCTTCTAACTATGATCTGAATACCACGCTGCTGCGCGGTGAATGGGGCTTCCGGGGGATTGTAATGACCGACTGGTGGGCAATCATGAATGATGTCGTGAATGGAGGCGCTGCGGACCGCAAGAACACGAACTGGATGGTCCGGGCACAGAACGATCTGTACATGGTAGTATCCAATTATGGTGCGGAAGTCAACGCCTATGATGACAATACGCTCGAATCATTGGAGAATGGAACACTTACCCGTGGCGAGCTTCAGCGCTCGGCCATCAACATTTGCGAATTCATCATGCTGGCACCGGTCTTCTCCAGAAAGCATGAGATTGTAGAAGCTGTCGAGACCTTTAAGGCAGACTCTTCCCTGGTGGCTGAGCAGGTTCAGGTGTTGAGCCAGAACGCACAGATTGCACCAAGTGTGTCTGGACCAACCTATATCCAGGCGGATGAAGCTGGTGAGTACCGGATCTTCGTCAGCATCATGTCTCCGGAACCCGAGCTTGCCCAAAGCGCCTGCAACGTGACCCTGAACGGACAGCCAGTGACCACCATTCAGACGAACGGGACAGAAGGCAAATGGATCAGACAGAAGCTGGTCAAGATCGGACTTGAAGCCGGTCTGTATGAAATGAAGCTGGACTTCGTCAAACCGGGTCTGGAAATTGAGTGGATTGAATTCAAACAGGTGTAACAGCTTTTAATTTCAGGACACCCTCCGGGGTGTCTTTTTGCGTCCGCATACCTGCAGCACTGCCGAATAAAATAGGGGTATAACTGCTACTATGAAGGGGTGAGCATGGAAAGATGCAAATACATGTGGTGCAGCCTGGACAGACGCTGTATGGGATCGCTGATGCGTATGGCGTGAACATGGATACGATAACTGAGGCGAATCAGTTGTCTGCGCCAGGGAGACTGGTCATTGGACAAACGCTGGTGATTCCTATCGTAGGCCAGTATTATTGGGTTCAACAGGGGGATAGCTTCTATAGTATCGCGAAGAGATTCGGCCTGAAGGCCAGCGAGCTGGCGGAAGTGAACGGGCTGACGCTGAACCAGCCGCTGCAGGCCGGGTTCCGCCTGTACATACCTCCTGTGCCAAGGCGGCAGGCAGAAGTGAATGCCTATATTGAGCCGAGAGGGGAAGCGGTCTCCCAGGCGCTGCAGAATGCTGCCGCAGAAGCTGCCCCTGAGCTTACGTATCTGGCTCCGTTTAGTTTCCGGATTAAGCGGGACGGCTCGCTGCAGGCTCCGCCGCTGGATAATCTGGCTTCAATCGCGGCGCAGAACCGGGTCACGCTGATGCTGGTTGTCACGAATCTGGAGGATGCCCAGTTCAGCTCGGAGCTGGGACGGATTATACTGAATGATGTTGCGGTGCAGGACCGGCTGCTGGAGAACATTGTGACAGAGGCGAAGCGGCTGAATTTCAGAGATATCCACTTTGATCTGGAATTCCTCCGGCCGGAGGACCGCGAGGCGTATAATGCCTTTTTGCGCAAAGCAGCGGACATCATTCACAAGGAGGGCTTCCTGTTGTCTACCGCACTTGCACCCAAAACCAGTGCCTCCCAAACCGGGGCCTGGTATACGGCACATGACTATAAAGTGCATGGCCAGGTTGCTGATTTTGTCATTATTATGACCTACGAATGGGGATACAGCGGAGGTCCGGCGATGGCCGTTTCACCTATAGGTCCGGTGCGTCAGGTGCTGACGTATGCGGCCAGTGAAATTCCCCCCGGCAAAATTATGATGGGCCAGAATCTGTACGGCTACGATTGGACTTTGCCTTATGTGGCTGGCGGAGAGTATGCCAAAGCACTTAGCCCGCAGGCGGCAATTGATCTGGCGAGGAACAGGAATGCCGCCATTCAGTACGACTATAAAGCCCAGGCTCCGCATTTCGATTACACCGATGACGCAGGACGGCAGCATAAGGTATGGTTCGAAGATGCCCGCTCGATTCAGGCCAAGTTCGACTTGATCAAGGAGCTGGATCTCCTGGGCATCAGCTATTGGAAGCTTGGGCTGCCTTTTCCGCAGAATTGGCTGTTAATAGAAGATAACTTCAATGTGGTCAAAAAATAAACCGGCAACGTCCCCCTTTTTGGCAGAAAAGCAGCTGAAAAAGAAACGGCTGGCGCCCTCAATAGGAGTGCACAGCCGTTTCTGCTTATGCCGCTGCTTATACCGTTACAGCGTTAGCCCATCAAGCCCTTGAGACCGCCCAGGAAGGGCCGGATCGACTTAATCATATTGTAGCCCATCTTCATGACAGGCATCGCCTTCTGCACCATTCCGAACATCCCCATGAATTTCCCCAGACCTCCGATACCGGCAGCTCCGCCTGCCCCGCCCATGAACGATCCGAGTAAAGGCATGAAGCCGGAGACATCTGCTTTCCGGGCACCTGAAGACGATTTCCGTTTAGACTTATGATGTGTGCTTGTTCTGGAGAGGATTACTGCTTCTTTATTAAGGTCTGTTATCCATCCTACATATGAACGTCCATCATGCAAAGTAATGCAGACCGGCCGGCCCTTCAACTGCTGCGCCCGCTTGCGGATTTTTGTTGAATTTGCCATTCGTCACTCACCTCATTGTTCTATTTACTATATTTTACTCAGAACCTGGAAGGCGGCTTGTGCGGGTATGGAGTTTTCCCGGAAATAAATTGAACAACCATGTGCTGTATTTTCCATAAAAATATCGTAATATCAATATGTAGTGGTATAATCTGCCATTTCTATATTCTAATCCAAGGAGGAGAGCCGTTTGACAAACATCCGGAATCTGGCGGCATTTATCTGTGCCCGTAATTCGGAAAGCCAGCAATGCGGGTACGTGGGCAGCACACTTGATGATATTCTTCATGACCTGAGTGACGGTATGGCAGAATCAAGCCTCGTGTTATATGAGGGAGAAGAAATCACGGGCGCAATTATATTGGACACCTATGACGTAGGCGGTGGACAAGAGGATATAGAAGTGTGGGGACCCTATTATTCCGCCCGCCACGAGGATGAACTCCAGCTGTTATTCAGGTATCTGAGCGAAGCCGCCGACTCAGCGGCGATCCGGTATATCCACTTGTTCACCCGTGAGGATAATGTTCCCCTGATTAAATATGCCGCCCGCTATCGTACCGAAAAGGTAAGAACCCATTATCATTATTCGATGGATACTGATTTACCGCTTAATAGCAGCAGTTACGGGGACCTGTCCATTGTGCCCGTCACAGAGCCTGAGTCGGAGTGGCTGGATCAGATTATTGAACTGCATAATCAAGGCTTCCAGGGAGCTACTCTGACACAAGAGGATATCACAGCGGAAATAGAGGATAGCGGCAACAGTGATTATGATATCTACGCCGTTCTTAACGAGGGTTCTGTCATAGGATACATAATTGTTAGAAGAAATGCTCTGACCGGTATCCTCCATCTGGAGTACATCTGTATCCGCCCTGAAGAGAGAAGCCGGGGAACGGGCAGGAAGTTGATTGCCTATCTGGCGGAGACCTATAGAGGTCTGGGTTATACGCGCATCGGGCTGGATGTCAGCGAGGAGAATGAAGCAGCGGTCCGCTTCTATGATAAGAACGGGTTCAGCAGGGATAGTGTAATGAAGCATATCATTATTAACGGGAGGATGGAGCCGGCGGTGCTGGCGTAAGGACAGTGCAATTCAGATCAAATATGGAGAAATGCTCTTTGTTATGATTCTTGATGAAAGGAGGGGAACATCATTGTACGAATGGAACGAGATGGTTCAGCTCATGATTGACTGGATCGAAGAAGACCTTGCGGCTTCGCCCACGCTGCTGAAGATGTCTGAACAGCTGGGATATTCGCCGTATTATTGCACCAAGCAGTTTCATGCTCTGACCGGGATGACGCTGCGGGATTACATCTGGCAGCGCAGAATCGGCCGGGCGGCCCTGGAGCTGAGGGATACGGATACGCGGATACTCGATATTGCCGTGAAGTTCGGCTTTTCTTCACAGGAGGCATTCTCGCGGGCGTTTCTTAGAGCCTTCAAGATCACTCCCCATGCCTACCGCAAAGCCCCGCGGCCGATTCCGCTCGCCATTCGGGCCGAGGTGTTCTCCCCTTATCATTATCTGATCAGGGAGCGGGATAGAATGAGACAAGTGCATTTGCAGGAAGCAGAGATCAAGCTTGAGTTCATACCGGCGCATAAATTCATCGGCATCCGGGATATCGACTCGAAGAATTACGGAGGGTTCTGGGAGAACGGGCATGACTGCGATGAGGTCTCCGGAACGCTGGAGAGCATGTCTCATCACACGCTTCCAGGGCAGCTGGGCCAGACGGCAGGCTGGTTCTATCAGGATGGGCGCAAGGGTTACCTGTACGGCATTCCTGTTGCAGCAGACTATGATGGTGAAATACCGGAGGGCATGGAGTGCCGTGATGTGCCGGAATCGGAGTATCTGGTCTTTTTTCACCCGCCGTTTGATTATTTGCAGGACAATGGGCAGGTGATGCGCATCGTAGAGGAAGTGGCCTGGAATTATGATCCGGCGGCCATGGGCTATGCATGGGACGAAGAGGTCAAGCAGGACTATCAGCGCCATTTCCCCGAAGGGTACGGGTATGCGGTGCTGCGGCCGGTCCGTAAATTGGCTTAATTCGCGGGCTGCCGCCCAAACAAGGAGAAGCGCCCAGCGCTTCTCCTTGAGCCATTTCAGTTCAATCCTCTGTTATGCCAAGCACTGTCTCTGCAAGTGTATCTCCCCGGCGCTCCAATGACGCTACCAGCGTCAGTAGCTCTGCCTGCTTTTCCCGTTGCCGGGCCGTCCAGCTAAGTCGGGGTGAGGCTCCTGTCTTCCGGACTACAGCAGGATCGGCAAGATTCTTATAAAAGTCTTCGAGCAGAGCAGCCATTTCAGCATATACCCCGGCCATTTCCGACAAGGCTGTCAGCTCACGCGGATCCTGCACCAGAGGCAGAGATTCCTGCAAATAGGCGGCGGCACTTCTTCTGGCATCGGCCAGCGCCATCATGCAGAAGTGGTTGACTGAGAGCCTGCGGCTGTACGCTTCATCCTCCGCTGCAGCATACCACTGATGGTCCAGTAGTCCCTCGCTCCATACTTCCAGAGCCTTGTAGCCGGCTGTATAACAGCTATTGCCTTCGGACTCCATATGCATAGAATCCAGCTTAATCCGAAGGGAAGCATACAGATTATCCAATGCAGAAGGGAGCATGGTCTGTTCGCCAAGACGGATAATCTTATAGGGCCAATGATCGACATGAAGGTAACCCTTGCTTACCTCCATATACATCTGGAATTCGGAGTCTGCTTCAAGCGCTTCAAAGGTCTCATCGTCAAAATAACTCCGGCACAGCAGGGTCAGTCCATCCTCCAAATATCCAGTAATCACTCCCCATTCAGGTGCCACCCTGAGATTAATGGCTATTGGCAGCCTGCCTGCACGAATATCCTCGAGAATCGCCAGCTTCTCGGCTGCGCGCTGCTGCGGCTCAAGCCGGTTGGCCTGGATGGCGTGTATTCCATAAGCTGTGCAGGCTGGCACGGAGTAGTCATAGACGACTAGCGCATCCGCAGAGCTGTAATCCCACACCGGTTCAAAGGCGGCCCTCCAGCATGCTCCTGAATAGCCCATAACCCGCTCATAGGTTGTCTCTATCCCTCTGGCGGCAAGTGAGAGCGTCATTGCTCCTGCCCAGGAGCAGTCCATCCCCCGGCCGAATCCCAGCCGGCTGATTCCCTCTACAATGCACTGCCGATCGGCAGGATCACTTTGGCAGAGAGAGGCCCGGTCCGGACTGTAATGAATCTGTTCGCCTTCTGCACAGCTAATAGCATGAATGCCATGACCATTCAGGTAAACCAGCAGCAGGTAGTCATTGTCTTCATTGTCAATCAGACTCGGAAACAGCTCATGCGAGGCGGTGAAAGAATTCCACCGGAAGTGCTCATAATGCTTCATTTTCTGTAAGACGCTGCGGTTCGCCTGTTCATTACCGTAATTGGCTTCAAGAATCTGTAGCTCATTGCCGCCGGAGACATAGCCGGTAGAATGAACATCTATCACCAAAAGCTGGTCCTTCAGCACATAAGTTGAATAGATTCCCGCTGGGGTCTCATAGGTAACGAGCAGCAGCTTTAGACGGTCACCCGCTAAAGATTGGGGAAAGACCTGATCCCCGGCAATTAAGCTTAGGTGGTTCGAGGTAACAAATTGATTCACGAAATGAGTAACATCCAGCTCCTGCCGGCCATCCGTGTAGATGGCTGAGAGTACCACAAGCTCTTGAGGCAGCAGAATGCTGTCGATCGAGTGACTTAATGCAGCGGATAGCAGGGGGAGGGTCGCCGTCTCCGGCAGGGATTTACCGGTTTCCCATTTGGACACCGCCTGGGTGCTGACATGCAGCTGCTGCGCTAATTGTTCCTGTGACAAGCCTTTTGTTCTCCGGAGCGTGGCAATCCTTTGTCCAACCTTTTCGCTACTAACCATACAAAGTACAACTCCTATAATGGATTTCGACGTCGTAACTCTATTATAATCTGAACTCCTGATATGACCATTTATTGGAGTATAGGCCCGGAGATGGAAAAATCAACTGCAGGTTGATGCACACGGTTTTTTCGGATGCCTGCCGGATGCTACTGTTAAAGTACTCTGTTCCTGATTTCCGCTTTATTCAGAATATCCTCCTATGATAAATATCTTGAACAAAAAAATAAAAAACTCTTGTTCTTCCGGCGAAATCATGATATATTAATTCTTGCATTGCATTGAATCTTTTCTTTGCGGTCATGGCGGAATTGGCAGACGCGCTGGCTTCAGGTGCCAGTGATAGCAATATCGTGGAGGTTCGAGTCCTCTTGACCGCATACAGCTTTATACGTAGTGCAAGCGAAAGCTCTTCTTCCTGAAGAGCCTTTTTTTATTTTTGCGGAAGTTTGCCGCAACAAGTCTAAACATAAGAGAAGTGAATTTGTAATGGAGCCCAGCAGCAGTATGAAGCCCGGCCAGCGATTCCTTGAGAAGCATTTCTCCGGAGAATCCATTGACTATCGCCAGATCATAGCGTTATTCCTCCCTGTATTGGTGGACCAGGCCTTCGTGGTCGGGCTGAACCTCGTCAATACAGCGATGATCAGCTCCTCAGGAGTAGCAGCAATCAGTGCGGTGAATATGATAGATTCGCTGAATATTTTTCTGATCAGTGTGTTCATCGCCGTATCCACAGGGGGCACGGTCGTTGTAGCCCAGTACAAAGGGAGCGGCAATGAGCTAATGGTCTCCAAGGCAACCGCCGGAGCGGTGTCTTCCGTTTCTTTGATGGCTTTTTGTATCGGCTTATTCGGAATTGTGTTCCATGGCCCGCTGCTGCATTTATTGTTCGGTGCGGCTTCGCCTGAGGTGATGTCCAACGCCCGGACGTATCTGATCGGCAGCAGCTTATCCTATCTGGGGATTGCTGTGATGGAGGCGGTATGCGGCGCGCTGCGCGGCATCGGGCGGACGAGGGCATCGCTCGTACTGTCACTGATTATGAATTTCTCCTATGTGCTGCTGAACTTTGTCTTCATTAACGGGCTGCATATGGGTGTGTTCGGAATGACTATTGCCATTAATATATCGCGGTATCTTGCGGCCGCCTGCTCGCTGATCTATCTCTTCCGGCTGGACAGCAGCCTGCATGTGAAGATCCGTGACCTGCTGGTGCTGAACTGGACGATGCTTCGGAGAATTATGTCGATCGGCCTGCCGTTTGCGGCGGAGCAGATGTTCTTCAACGGCGGGAAGATTCTCACGCAGATCTTCATCGTCAGCCTGGGCACCTATGCGATTGCTACCAATGCGATCAGTTCTACGCTGGCGGGAGTGATGCAGATTCCGGCGAATGCCCTGTCCCTGACGCTGATTACGGTGGTCGGTCAATGCATAGGAAGCCGCAATGTCAAAGATGCACGCAAATTCGTGAAGTCCTTCCTGTGGCTGTCTTCGGCCTCTTTTATACTGATGGGACTGCTGATCTTCCCGCTATTCAATCCGCTGGTATCGATGTTCCATCCGCCGCAGGAGATTGTCCGGGATATCTTCATCGTCTTCCTGATTAACTCGCTGGCCCAGATTCCATTATGGTCGATCAGCTTCATTACCCCTTCGGCGCTTAGAGCGGCGGGTGATTCCAAGTTCACCTCGATTGTGTCCATGCTCTCAATGTGGCTGTTCCGTGTAGTACTCGGATATATTCTGGGGATTGTGCTGAACATGGGGATTATCGGGGTATGGCTGGCAATGAACTGTGAATGGGGGATACGCGGCTTCATCTTCATACGGCGTTTCCTCGGCGAGAAGTGGCTGCAGCACAAGGTCATTTAAGCCAAACCTGTCCCGAGCCATCTGCTAAAAATAAAACAATAACCCATGCTCCGCGTTCAGGCGGAGCATGGGTTCTTATGCATAAGTACAGGCCTTGCGTTACCGGTAATATAATGTGCGGCTGCAGCCTATCCCTTAAGTCCGGTAGTCGAGATGCCCTCGACGAAATACTTTTGGCAGAAGAAGAAGAGCAGTACGCAAGGAACGATGCTGACAACCGACATTGCCAGAACTTGATTCCACGACACGGCAGAGGAGGCATCCAGCGAGAGACGCAGTCCCAGGGATATGGTGAATTTGCTCACGCTGCTGATATAGATAATCGAGTTGAAGAAGTCATTCCAGGTCCACATGAACTGAAAGATCCCGACGGAGAAAATAGCCGGCTTGCAGAGCGGAAGCAGCACCCGGGTGAGCACGGTGAAGGAATTGCAGCCGTCAATTGTCGCCGCCTCATCAAGGTCGCGCGGCAGCCCGCGGATGAACTGGATCATCAGATAGATGAAGAATGCGCTGGTGGCGAAGGCGGCGGGAATGATGAACGGCAGATACGTATCCAGCCAGCCCAGCTTGTTGAACAGGATGTACCGCGGAATCATCACGGAGGCGTTCGGCAGCATCAGGGTAGCGATCATGACGGAGAAGAGCAGGGTCTTCAGCGGGAAGTTGAACCGGGCGAACCCGTAGGCTACCAGCACGCTGGACACGATGGTGAAGATGACGGTTGGAATGACAAGCTTCAGCGTATTGATGAAGAAATCCTCAAACCCATATTGCCCGGTCCCCTGCCAGCCCAGCTTATAGGCATCCCAGACATAAGTCGTCGGCAGCAGCCGGCTAGAGCCGAAGATATCGGCATTGGTCTTGAAGGAAGAAGTGAACAGCCAGATCAGCGGGTACACCATAACGAGGCCGAGGACAATCAGAAAAATATAGTTAAGCCAGGAGTTCTTTGAATCATGCTGCAGTTCTCTCATTGTTATTTCCCTCCGTCCTCGTAGTGTACCCAGCCGCCGGATGATTTGAAGATTACTGCGGTGACGGCCATGATGATTAAGAACAATATCCATGAAAGCGCTGAGGCGTAACCCATCTTGAAGAAAGTGAAGGCCTCCTCATAGAGCTTCAGCGCATATAGATAGGTGGATTTCATCGGTCCGCCATGGGTAATGACGAAAGCGCCTGTGAATTCCTGGAAGGCATTGACCATCTGCATCACCAGGTTAAACAGCACAATCGGAGTCAGCATAGGTACGGTAATGCGGAAGAACATGCTGAACCGGGAAGCGCCGTCGATCGAACCGGCTTCATACAGATCATTAGGAATCTGCTGGATACCGGCCAGAAACAGCACCATGGAGGAGCCGAACTGCCATACAGTGAGCAGCCCCAGTGTGTATAGGGCAATGTCCGGACTGCCGAGCCAGTCGACAGGTCCAAGATGAAGCCGGGCCAACAGGCTGTTGACGACGCCCTCTTTCATGAATAGGAAACGCCACAGGACTGAGATTGCCACACTTCCTCCCAGTATGGAGGGCAGGTAATAGACCGTTCTGAAGAAGTTGATCGCTTTCAGCTTGGCGCTGAGCAGCATGGCGACGAACAGGGCGAAGGCCAGCTTGACCGGAACAGCCAGCAGCACATAAATGCCGGTTACCTTCAGGGATTGATAGAAATCGGGATCTTCTGTAAAGATTTTATGATAATTGTCCAGTCCGACCCACTTGGGGGCGCTGACCATGTTGTAATCGGTGAAGGAGTAATACAGGGACGAAATAAACGGATACAACTGAAAGATCAGCAGGCCGATCAGCCAGGGCAGGATGTACAGGTAACCAGCATACTGATAGTTTCTTCTAACCTTGATTTTACGCCGGCCGGACTTCGGTATCTTGTTTAGAATGGATTGCGGTACAGACACAGCAGGTTCTCTCCCTTCCTATGGGGCGGTTATTCTCTGTCTTGTAGGTCTTTCAGCTTGGAGGTCAGGCTGGCAATCAGCTCATCCGCCGCCTGCTCTGCATTCGATTTGCCGTAGCTAACCTTCTGGACGATATCGTCCATGATTTTCTGTACTTCAGAGTTATTGGCAACGGCATTATCGACTAGTCCTGCATGGCTAAGGCCCAGCTCAACGGCATTGGTGATGGCGGCGTCAATCTTGCCGGCCGTAACGGCTGCTTCCTGTGAAGCCTTAACCGGTGGTACAGAGCGGACATCCCCGAGAAGGGCTGCTGCCCCGGGATCATTCATGAACCAGCTCAGGAACTTCACAGCTTCGGTCTTATGCGCGCTGTCATTGCTGACAGCGAACAGCTGCGAAGGTCTGACCAGTACGCCGGAGTCCTTGGCATCCTTGGCAATTACGGGAAGAGCGGTAATGACCTCGGTGCCTTCCGGCAGTACAGTCTTGAGGGAAGGCAGGATGCTGCTCATCGATGGAGCAATGGGAATCTCCTGATTGATCCACTTCGGATTCTGATCGATTTTGCCGAAGAACAGATCGCTTTCACCCAGCGGCTGATAGACACCAGCCTGCATTGCCTGATAGAGCCAGTCGAAGCTTGCCGCCGCATCCTCTTTGGTGAAGCCCAGCGTGTAATCCTCCTGGACCCACTGCTTGCCGGTGCGCTGCTTTAGCATTGTGACCATATCCTGACGCAGTGCGGCATGGTCGGTCAGCAGGAGATATTTCGAGCTGTCCTGTGCATGCAGCTGCTTACCGGCCTCAAGGAGGGAATCCCAGGTCCACTGGGCGGCGGAATCCACATTCAGCTTATCGGCCAGTGACTTGTTGATGATCAGGCAGTAGGCGTTAACGCCTGTAGGTACAGCGGCCAGCTTGCCGTCATACATGCCGTAATTGTCCAGGAAGCCCTGGTCGAAACCGGAAGCATCGAATTCCGGCTGCGTTTTCAAGTCGACGAAGAAATCGCCTTTCTTAGTCAGCTCCTGCAGCCATGGCAGATCAAGCTGCATGATATCGGCCGAGGTTTTGCCGGCAAGCTGGGTCTTGATCTTCTGCTCGTAGCCGTCAAAGCCCTGGTATTCTGCCTCAATGGTTACATTCGGCGCAACCTGCTTGTAGGCCTCGATTGCGGCCAGCGTTGCGGCATGGCGGTCTTCGCCGCCCCACCAGCTGAAGCGCAGCGTCACCTTCTCTTCTGCATTTGCGGCATTGCCGGCGTTTGTACTGGTGTCCGAAGCGGATTTGCTTGAAGAGCAGCCGCCGAGGAGTGAAGCGAGCAGCAGAGATGCCAGGCCCATGGCCCCCCATTTGTTTCTTTTCATGGTCATTCTCCTTTGAATGCTTTAGTGTAAGCGCTTTTAATTATAAGATGCCTGATGGGCTTTTATAAGGGAGCCAATCTTAGATTAGGGTATCATTTTCCGCGTGAATTAGAGGGGAAGGTGTCCTGATGTTGTGAAAGGAATCATTTCTTCAGCAGTTTAATTCATCATGCGAATGGCCTGCAGTATGCTCCTGGCGTTCTGATATACTGAATGTAAGCAGTTACATTGAAACTGCATTGCAACCAGGGGAGGCAGGCGGCGGAATGTATAACCTATTGATTGTGGATGATGAAACGGAGACACGCGAGGCGCTTTCCAGTTATTTTCCGTGGAATGAGATCGGATTCCATATCATCGGCCAGGCCGGCAACGGACGCGAGGCGCTGCGTTTCATTGAAGGCGAGGAGCGGGTGGACATTGTGCTGACTGATATCAAGATGCCTGTAATGACCGGGATTGAGCTGGCCGAGGATCTATATAGAAGCAAACGGGATATCAAGGTAGTCTTCCTGAGCGGATACCGCGATTTCGAGTATGCCCAGCAGGCCCTGCATTACAGGGTCAGCAATTATGTGCTTAAGCCGGCGAAATACCATGTGCTGCTGGATGTATTCGTCAAGCTCCGGGAGGAGCTGGAGGCAGGCAATGTGGAGAAGGAGCGTTCAGCGGCAGAGGATCTGCAGGGGAGCGATGAGAGCTTCATTATCCGCCAGATCAAAGACTATGTCACAAGCCATTATCAGAATGCCTCACTCGAACAGGCGGCCCGGCTGGTCCATATGAATGCCAACTACCTCAGCTTCTTTTTCAAGCAGAAGACGGGCCGGAATTTCTCGGACTATGTGATTCAGCATAAAATGGAGGTAGCCGCCGGACTGCTGCAGGACATGAGCTTCAAAACCTATACGGTCAGTGAAATGGTCGGCTACAGCAATGCCAAGAACTTCACCCGCACCTTCAAGAGCTATTATGGCAAAACACCCAGTGAATACCGGAACGGTCCGGCCGCCCCATGAGAGAAAAGTATTTCGTCAAGCAGCTGGCCATCTTTCTGATTCCTTTGCTGATTCCGGTCATTATTCTGGGCTCGCTCTCGATGTTCTCCGCCCAGCGCGATATCAAGGCAGATATCAATCAGAACAGCAGCTTTCTGCTGCAGCAGTCGAAGACCCAGCTGGAGATGATCCTGAATGAACTGGACACGCTGTATCTTGCCCTGTACGATAACGCCGATATTTTTAACGAATTGTCCGCTGTACTTAAGAACCCCTCGTATACCTACGAGAGCTCAAACACGAACCGGATTATCTCCAGTTTCCTGAATGCTTTTACAAGCTCCAAGCCCTATATCCAGTCCTTCTATCTGTATGTCGATAATCCGTACAACCGGTTTCTGTCCTCTGTAGACGGGCTGGTGACGCTGGATCATTTCTATGATACCGACTGGTACGGGCAGTTCAGCCGCTATGAGGGCCCCCCCGCGAAATGGACGGCAAGGCGCGAGCTGAAATTCTATTCCTTCGAGACGAAGCCGACTGCAGTGGTAACCTTCTATAATGTGCTGGTACCGCGCAAGATTGCGATTATTCTTAATATCCGGCCCAAATATATTGAGAGTCTGTTGAATGACATTACCCGTTATCCCACACAGCAAATGTTCGTGCTTGATGAGAATAGCCAGGTGATCTTCTCCAATGGGCGCGGGGAGCTTCCGCAGCATGCGGAGCTGCTGAAGATTGCAGAGCAGCCGGAGTCCTTCTTCGATATGGACACACCGGCAGGGAAGGTAAATGTAACGAAGGTGGAATCGGAGCGCTACAAGTGGAAGTACGTATCGGTTATTCGCCATTCAGAGCTGTACAAAACGCCGTCACGCATTCTGTATTACACACTGGTGTTTGTGGCTGTCTCTGTAGTCTGCGGCTTTCTGCTGACCTTCGTGCTGATCCGGCGCAACTACAAGCAGCTTAAGATGATCAGGATGATGATCAAGGCTGCAGATGACAGCCATTTGCTGCTGAGGCCGCCCGCCAAGGTCAAGGACGAGTACTCCCTAATTGTCCAGAATATGATGACGCATTTCATCGAACACCGCTATATCCGCACCCAGCTGCTGGAGAAAAAGTATCGTCTGCAGGTAATGGAGCTGCTGGCGCTGCAGTCCCAGATTAATCCCCATTTCCTGTACAACACGCTGCATTCCGTCTATTGGGAGTCAGTTGCGCTGACCGGCAAGCCTAATAAGGCGAGCGAAATGATCGAAGATCTCTCGGATATTCTCTCCTACTCCTTCAGCAATCCTACAGGAACGGTGACCTGGGAGAACGAGCTTGGCAACACCATCAGCTACGTCAATATTCAGAAGAAGCGCTACCATGACAAATTCGAGTGTATCTATGAATACGACGAGGAGCTTGCCCGTCTGTATACCTTCAAGCTTGTACTGCAGCCTTTGCTTGAGAACAGTATTTATCACGGAATTAAGGAAAAAGCGGGTCCGGGTCTCATTAAGGTAAAGTTCGTGCGCAGAGGAGAGCAGCTGTCGCTCAGTGTGACCGACAACGGTATAGGCATGACCGCAGAGCGGGTGCGTGAGGTCCGGCACCGGCTGGATGCGGATGAGGAGCGGACGGAGCATCTCGGACTCTACAATACGAACAAAAGATTGAAGCTGACGTACGGTTCGGCCTATAGCCTGAGTATCCGCAGCAAACCCGGATGGGGGACCAGGGTAGAGCTTGTGGTGCCCTGTGTCTGGAATGAGGCTGAACTGTCGGGCCGGGAGCGGAGTGATGTCTCATAAAAAAAGGCGTGCACTCCGGTTTGGGCCGGGAGGCACGCCTTCTTCTATAAGTCCAGCGGGGAGGGAAGACGGCTACGCCTTCCAGATATCGTCAACCTTCACCGGCTGGCCGGTCTTGATAGAGCGGTTGGCGGCAATGCCGGTCATGATCGACATCGCGCCGTCCTTATGCGAGGCTGCGCGGTTGAAGCGGTCTTCCTGCTTCTTGTCAAAAATATCACGCAGCAGCACCGGATCGCCGCCGCCATGACCGCCTGCGCTGCTCTCGAACTCCACGCGGTAAGGCTCTTTGAAGTGCGGATAGATCATGATATTCACGCCTTCCAGCGCGCCTTCGTTTTCTTTTTTGCCGCCGGAATTAACGTAGGACTGCTCGGTAATGCGGACCTCCATCCGTCCCTGTGTGCCGTTGAAGACGATGATGAAGCCTTCCCACGGCATATACGCGTTGAGCGAATAGTTCATGACCGTCTTATTCTTATATTTGACCATAACATTCATCGTATCTTCGATGCTGATATTGTCTCCGAAGACGCTCTGGTCGCGCTGGTAGCCGTCTTCATGCTCGGCATCCAGATACATGCTCTTCAGGTGCTCATTGCTGTCCAGATGGAGCGCGAACGGGTCGTTCTCGGCAGCCTTGCTGCCGTAGGCACGCTGGTAGAACTCGGTGATGCCGCGTTTCTCGGCATTCTCCTTGCCGTAGAAGCGCAGATCGCCCATCGCGAACACGGTATCCGGCTGTGAAGCTAGCCAGAAGTTCATCAGGTCGAAGTGATGCGTCGATTTGTGCACCAGGAGGCCGCCGCTGTTGCGTTTGTCGCGGTGCCATCTGCGGAAATAGTCCGCCCCATGCTGGGTGTTCAGCAGCCATTCGAAATTGACGGACAGGATCTCGCCCAGCACGCCGTCCATAATGACCTCGCGGATCTTCGTGTTATGCGGTGCATAGCGGTAGTTGAAGGTGACACGCAGATTCTTGCCGGTACGCTCGATGGCATCGAAGATCTCCTGGCATTTCTCTTCGTCAATGGTCATCGGCTTCTCGGAAATGACGTCACAGCCAAGCTCCATTGCGCGGATAATATACTTGTGATGCGTGCGGTCAATGGTGGTTACAAGTACATAGTCAGGCTTGGTTTCGGCAATCATCCGGTCGAAATCTTCGGCTTTGTAGGTAGGCACCTCATGATAGCCGTATTTGTCAGTCAGCATATGATTAGCGAAATTCATCCGCGTCTGATTGACATCACAGATAGCGACCAGCTCGGACGTTTCGTTGTAAACGGTAACAAGAGCGCCGTAGAAAAATTCGGCCCGGCCACCGGTGCCGACGATTACATATTTCTTTTTGGACAAGGGGATCACTCCATTTACTTGGATTTGATTCTATTTTATAGTATAGGAAATGCAGAAAGTGAACGGTATTTAGTCTGTTTAGCCGGAAAGTATGCATATCTTATCCTCACAGGAGGCCTGGTGCAGAGTGGAGCCCATCTTTCAGATTGAGCAGCTTAAGCGGAGCGGATATTTCAATATGGACATTGACCATTTCCATGATTTCTATGAGATTTACTATCTGCTGTCCGGGGAACGGCATTACTATATCCGCAACCGCATTTACGCGCTGGAGGCCGGAGACCTTGTGTTTATTAACAAAAATCATCTGCACCGCACAACGGGCGGAAACCACCAGCCGCATGAGCGGGTCCTGGTCAGCTTCGATGATTCGTATCTGGAACCGGCTGCTCCCGGGCCGAACTGGATGAGTATTTTTGAGGGGGAGAGCTTCCTGCTGAGGCCTACTGCGCATGAACAGGGAGTGATTGCTGATTTGCTCCACGCCATGCTGGGTGAACAGAAGGAGGCTAAGCTGTGGGGCGGCGATTATACCAGGACGCTGCTGCTGCAGCTGCTGATCCAGCTGGAGCGGATACGCAAGGCGAAGCCCGCCCTGGTCTCTCCCGAACAAAGCGAGGGGCAGCGCCGGGTGTATGGCATCATTGAATATCTGGATGCGCACTACGGTGAGAAGCTTACCCTTGGCGGGATTGCCGAGCATTTCTTCATCAGTGCCACTTACCTGTGCCGGACCTTCAAGCAGACGACAGGGTTCACGGTTATCGAGTACCTGAATTATGTCCGCATCCGCGAGACGAAGACGCTGCTGACGGATACAGATTGGCCGATCACCCGGGTCGCAGAAGCGACGGGCTTCGACAGCATTGCTCATTTCGGGCGGATGTTCAAGGGAATTACGGGGCGCTCTCCGCTGCAGTACCGCAAGCAGCACCGGGCGTAACCAGGAGCTTCGAATTTAGTAGAGTGTAACCGTTTTAATAGTCGGCAGCGGATTTGTGGAGCAGTATAGAGCGTGTACTAAGATAACGCAGTGTAATCCAGAGGGGAAAGGATCTGAAGGCATGGAGAAGAAACAAGAATGTATGTATTGTATGGAGGATGAACGGCGGGACAATCTGATGATTGAAATCTGCGGGCTGGGGGTTTCGACAGTCTTTCTGTTCAAAGAGCAGACGTATAAGGGAAGATGCAATGTGGTATACCGTGATCATGTAAAAGAGCTGTTCCAGCTTACCGCAGACGAATTGTCCGCATTCATGAATGATGTGGCGCAGGTGGCGGAAGCGGTAGACAAAGCTTTTGGGCCGGATAAAATCAACTATGGCGCTTACGGCGACAAGCTGCATCATCTTCATATGCACATCGTTCCGAAGTATGACGGGCAGGCGGATTTTGGCTCCACCTTCCAGATGAATCCGGGCCAGACCTATTTGGCGGATGATGAGGTTCAGGAGATGATCGGGAAGATTAGGGCTTATTTGCAATAATAGCATTCTTTGATATTCTTAACGAACCTGCTCCAGGACACAAAAAAGATGTTCCGTATCCTTGAATAGATAAGGATATGGAACATCTTTTTGTTATGCCAGCTGTTTGCCGTCATACATATAGGTCTGCTCCTTGCCCTCTACTACGGTCCGCAGATGGACAGTCCGGCCCCAGAGCTGATGGACCATCGGCAGGGTGCGCTCAATATATTTGCGGTCCAGTTCAAGCCCCTCGTAACGGTTATAGAGCAGCAGCTCGCCGCGTCCATGCAGATCGTCGTCCTTGACGGTAAGATAGGGAAAGCCGCCGTTGGTGCGTGAACGGATCAGGTTGTCCTTGATCTCCTCCAGACTTTTATCGGTAACCTTGTACTGTTGGCCGTCCTTCTTATACACGAACAGATCCATTTCCTCGGCCAGCTCACGGGTCAGGTAATTGCGGATGAACGACACGTCCGATTCGGTCTCACGGATCTCAAACAGGGCTTCTAAGCCCTCCTTCTTCTCGATATGCCGGAGCATCATCAGCCCAAGATAATAGGGATTAATCCGTCCGGGAGAGGGCTGGATGACACCGGAGTTCATTGCAGAGAATTCGATGATCTCTGAATCGCTGAGCTCCAGCTCCCGCACCAGCTTGAGATGCCAGTAGCTGGCCCAGCCCTCGTTCATAATCTTAGTCTCCATCTGCGGCCAGAAATACAGCATCTCGGCGCGGAGCATGTAGAGGATCTCCCGCTGCCACTCCTCCAGATAACGGCTCTGCGCAGCGATATAACCGATTACATCCTTCACCTCGCCGTCCATCTCACGGAAACCCCCGGGCCGTCCGGAGCGGGCGAAGTAAGGGTCGACATGCTCCTGGATGGCCATGCCGGCATCAAGGAACCTTTCCACCTCATCGATGCCGTACTCCTGGCCGAACCGGTCCATCCGGTCGGCGAAGATGGCCATCCGGTGGACCATCTTACGGTCGGTTCCGGCGAACATCGCATTATTCTTGAAGAAATCACTATGTCCCAGCACATGAGCCACAATCAGCTTGTTCTGCAGGAGCGTATTGCTGTCCAGCAGGAAGGCGTAGCAGGGATCGGAGTTGATCACCAGCTCATAAATTTTGCTCAGGCCATGATCGTACTCCGATTTCATCCGGTGATAGGCTTTGCCGAAGCTCCAGTGCGAGAAGCGTGTAGGCATGCCGTAAGCGCCAATGGAGTACAGCACCTCCGGCGGGCACATCTGGTAGCGCATGGGGAAGAAATCCAGCCCATGCTCCAGCGCCAGTCCGGTAAGGCGTTCCACGGATTGCTCCAGCTGTTCCGGCTCGCTAGGTGTCATCATCCCGGTTCCTCCTTTCGCAAAAGAAATAGAATATACGGGCTCGGCGGTCCCGTTATCTGCTTGTTATCACCTGTGAACGAGGTTCGACTGATCTCTCTGCGGGAATACGGGATCAAGCGGCCTTATCAGACTCAGCGCTCAGCTGGCCAGCTCCTCCCCGAAGAAGGCCTGCAGCGTCCTGAATACATCTTCCTTCTCCTTCAGGATGGAGCGGCTGAAGGAGGGGGAAGTCAGGCTGGACATGGCTTCCCACAGCTGTTTGCCGCCATACACATGCTGGCGGATTTCACCGTAGCCCAGCATGTTCACACGTTCCAGCAGCTCGTTCGCCAGCCGGACGGTTACCGGATTATCGCTGTCCAGATTATCCCCGTCGGAGAAATGGAAGACATAAGCATTATGCTGGCCCGGCGGATAATCGGCCTCTAGGATACGCAGCGCCAGTTCGTAGACCGAGGAGCAGCGGGTGCCGCCGCTTTCACCCTTGGTGAAGAAGGAGTCTTCATCAACTTCCTTGGCTTCTGTGCTGTGCGAGAGGAAGCGGATCTGCACATTATCGTATTTGGTCCGCAGGAATCGGGTCATCCAGAAGAAGAAGCTGCGGGCCACATATTTCTCGAAGGCCCCCATTGAGCCGGAGGTATCCATCATTGCCAGTACGACAGCAGAAGACTGCGGCCGGCGGATATCCTCCCAGGTCTTATAGCGCAGGTCGTCACCGGTAATCGTAACCGGCCCGGTCGCTGAACCAGCGGCACCAGTGGCGGGTTCCCCCGGGGATGCCCAATGGGACTGCGCAGCTGCGGCATGCGGCATTGCCGTTATGCCCCCGCCGAGCGATTGCCGCTTGATCGCCTCGAACAGCGTGCGCCGCTTGTCGACGTTCGACATCATGCCCTGCCTGCGCACATCGTCGAACCGGATATCGTCGATCATCATGTCCGGTGCGGCTTTGGGTTTCAGCCGGGGCAGCTGCAGATCCTCGAAGACCAGCTCCGCCAGCTCGTCGATGGTCAGCTCAGCCTCGTAATAATCCTCCCCGGGCTGATCCCCGGCCTCGTGCCCGCCCTTGCCGGGGCCTTCCGCATCACCCTGCCCGCTCTGGCCGATCACATCCCCTACCTGCGTGCCGCCTTTGCCTTGTCCAACCTGTGGTTCGTTCTGATAGTTGTAGCGGAATTTCGGTTCATCCAGACTGCGGATAGGGACCTTAATAACCTTATCCCCCTGAGGCATAATAATGGATTCTTCGCTGACCAGATCGGCGAGATTATGCCGGATGGCCTCTTTTACCTTGCGCTTATGACGCTCCTGGTCAATCTCTCCCTTGCGGTGCAGTGACCAGTCGTCGCGCGCGATCATGAACATACGGTTGTCCATGTCGTCCACCTCCCGCTTGAATTAGAAGCATTACCGGTTTAGCAGACCTCCGACATATTTCATCAGTTCATTGGCGCAAGTGGCACAGTATCCGTTATGTTCAATCAGCCGCCGGGAGACCTCGTTCATGCGTTTAACCTGAGTCTCATCCGGATTAAGGGAGGAAGTGGTGATCTTGATAACATCCTTGAGGTCGGCGAACAGCTTCTTCTCGATAGCATCCTTCAGCGCCTCGTGGGAGGTATATTCAAACTGCCGTCCCCGGCGGGCGTAAGAAGAGATTTTGATCAGAATTTCCTCGCGGAAGGCCCGTTTCTGATTCTCAGTTATGCCAATCTGCTCCTCAATGGAGCGCATCAGCTTCTCGTCAGGGTCGCTCTCCTCGGAGGTGATGGGGTCCTTCATCCGGTAGCCGCTGCAGTAAGCCTCCACGTTATCGAGATAGTTGTTCAGAATGGTCCGTGCGGATTCCTCAAAAGAGTACACGAATGCCCGCTGCACCTCAGTCTTCGCCTTATGGTCGTATTCCTTGCGGGCCAGCGTAATCAGGTTCATCAGCCGCTCGCGCTCCTCCTTGGAGATTGAGGCATGCTGGTCAAGCCCTTCCTTCAGCGAGCGGAGGACATCCAGCGCATTGATGCAGGTTTTGTTGCCTTTGATCAGCGCACTGGAGATACGGTTGATGACGTAGCGGGGATCGACGCCGGACATGCCTTCATCGGAAAACTCCCGGTAGAGCTCTTCCACATCGGCGCCTTTGACACCGTCCACTTCTACACCGTCGTAGAGATACATTTTTTTGAGCAGATCGATTCCGGGCTTCTTCGGTTCCTTCAGACGGGACAATACGGTAAATACAGAGGCGGTCCACAGGGCGTTGGGCGCAAGATGCACCTGATTATTCAGGCCCGAGGCATCCACGAGCTTGCGGTAGATCCGTTCTTCCTGGCCGGCTTTGAGGTTATAGGGAATGCGCATGACGATCATGCGGGAATGGAGGGCTTCGTTCTTCTTATTCGAGATAAAAGCGCGGTATTCGGTTTCGTTCGTATGGGCGATAATCAGCTCGTCGGCGGAGATCAGCGCGAAGCGTCCTGCTTTGAAATTACCTTCCTGGGTCAGCGAGAGCAGATTCCAGAGGAATTTCTCATCGCATTTGAGGATTTCCTGAAATTCCATCAGGCCGCGGTTGGCCTTATTCAGCTCGCCGTCGAACCGGTAGGCACGCGGATCGGATTCGGAGCCGTACTGTGTGATTGTGGAGAAATCTATGCTGCCGGTAAGATCGGCGATATCCTGTGATTTGGGATCAGAAGGAGCGAAGGTGCCAATGCCTGTCCGGTCACTTTCCGAGAAAAGCACGCGCACCACCGGCATCTCTTCGATCCGGCCGTTATATTCGTGCTCCAGATTCATCCGGCAGACCGGGCAGAGGTCGCCTTCGATATGGACGCCGTATTCCCGGCGGAATTCCTCGCGGAGCTCGCGGGGGATGAGGTGCAGCGGCTCCTCCTGCATCGGGCACCCTTTGATTGCATACTGGGCGCCTTCGGGCGTGCGGGTGAAGGACTCCAGTCCGTGCTTCATCAGGGTGACAAGTGTAGACTTGCCGCCGCTGACCGGGCCCATGAGCAGAAGCAGGCGTTTGCGGACATCGAGGCGCTGGGCAGCCGGGCGGAAATATTCCTCCACGAGCAGCTGGATAGAATCTTCAAGCCCAAACAAGGTGCCGCTGAAAAATTTGTACTCCCGCCGTCCGTCCCCCAGCTCGTTGACGCCAGCCGATTCGATCATCCGGAACACCAGTTCATGGGCGGTTCCGGCGATATGCGGGTTCTCTCTGACAAGCGCTAAATAATCGAGAAAATTCCCCTCCCAGAAGAGGTCGTTTTCTTTGTCCCGATAGGTAAGAAGTTTCTCCAGGAATGTCATGCTTACCGCCTCCCAATATAATGTCATACTCGTAAGTGACAGGTGACCGGTCCGGCAACATGCAATGCGGCAATACAGCTGAGCGTCCGACAGAGCAGCAGAGACATTCTATGAAACTATGTGGTTGTCCCTTGATTTTAGCATATTATCTTTCATTGTTCGACAACAAAAATGTCATTGAATGATGGTAATTACTAGATTTGGAACTAATTCGACAGAAAAATATAATTATCACTGCTATAACGTTAGGTAATATAACATATAACTGCTGCATTTCTGTATAATCTCTTCTTTGATTAGTTTGAGTGGTTATAAATGGCGGCAACCCGTCCGCAATATGCGGGAAATTAGATTACATTTTTTTCTATCCTTAGCATGCCTGTGTGCTATATAATACTAGAGTTAAAAATACAAATATTGGGGTGTACTATGAAGGTGAAAACAGGGGGTCTCTGGCTTGCTACTGCAATGCTGGCGGTATCCGTAGCCGGGTGTTCCTCGGGGAATTCAAGCTCCGCAGGAGAAAATACCGAGAAGCTGAAGACGGAGATCAGCAAGCTTCAGCAAGAGAACAAACAGCTGAAGGAAGAGAATGACAAGCTGAAGGCAGATGCTTTAACAGTACCCGTAAATGCAGAAGAGGACAAGGGGGGAGTGGAGCTTATAGGTGAAGGGGCCGGCACTCCGGCAGCTGATTCCGGGAGCGGGCAGCCAGTCATCGTAAAAGGCACACCGCTGGTTATTGACGGAGTTGGCGAGTATACCATTACCAAGACCTCTTATGCCAAGAAGGTTATTCCATCCAAACCGGGATCATTCTACACGTATTATGAAGCTAAGGAGCCGGGTACAACCTATTTGGCAATCACATTAAAAGTGAAAAACCTGGCCGGAGAAGCCATGGATGCA
The DNA here is from genome assembly GCF_038593005.1 of Paenibacillus sp. FSL E2-0178. Taxonomy (NCBI): domain Bacteria; kingdom Bacillati; phylum Bacillota; class Bacilli; order Caryophanales; family Paenibacillaceae; genus Paenibacillus; species Paenibacillus sp. FSL E2-0178. The sequence continues at coordinate 4,470,367 of NZ_CP151953.1, read as the reverse complement.
GATGCTGTAGCGGATATGCAGATTAAGTATGATAACAAATACGAATATAGCACCTTCTCCACCATGGAAGAAAACGGCGGAGAAGACTTCACCTATACCAGTATTTCCGAAATCGAACCGCTCAAGAATGGTACTCTGGTCTATCTGGCTGAAGTTCCTGACGAAGTAGAGTCGGGCGGCAAGCCGCTGTATGCGGATGTCAAAATTGAAGGCGAAACGTACCGCTATATCATCGTGAAATAAGGCAAAAGCCTGTGCCAGCCGCAATGGTTCATCTGCGGTCAGCACAGGCTTTTTATATGACTTAATACATGACTTAATACTTTATAAGACAGAAGCTGCAGGGACCTCTTGCCCGAAGAATGCCGGCAGATACTCCTTATTCGCTTCCAGCATCTCATCCAGCATAGCGATAGCTACTTCTACAGAAGGGACAAGCGGATGGTGTGCCAAAGCTTGAATAGCCAGGCTGCGGTCTCCGGTAACGGCAGCGTCGATGGCGAGCTGCTCGTAGGTCTTGACCGCATGGATTAGCCCTTTGGCCATCGGCGGAATCTTGGTCAGCGGCAGCGGCAGTGGGCCAGTCTTGGTGACAACGCAGTTAACCTCGATGCTGGCATCATCCGGCAGGAAGTCGAGGATGCCGCGGTTCGCAACATTCAGCGTCTGAATGTCATTGGTGCCGTTATGCAGCGAGCGCATCAGGTTGACGGCAGCCTCCGAATAGAAAGCCCCGCCGCGCTGCTCCAACTGCTTCGGCTTCTCGCTAAGCTCCAGGTTTCCGTAGATTTCAAACAGCTCTTCCTCCACGCGCTTGACGACTTCTGCACGGTTCTCGCCTTTTGAGGCCGAGGCCTGCTGCTCTTCAAGCATCGCATCCGTCATATAGAAATATTTCAAATAATAAGAGGGGAGGGCACGCAGCGATTGCAGGAACTCGGGGTTCCACTCGCGCGCCGGAACATTCTTCGCGCTGTAGCCGGCGGTATCGGCCAGCATGTCATCCAGCTTGTCTTCACCTTCGACATCAATGCGGGTGATCCAGTGCAGGTGATTGAGGCCGACGAACTCGGCATAGATCCGGTCTGGGGCCGCATTATATTTGGCGGATACCTGCTTAATCAGACCAATCGGGGCATTGCAGAGGCCGATGCTCTTCACCTTCGAATACCGCAGTACCGCTTCGGTCACCATACCTGCCGGATTGGTGAAGTTGAGCAGCCAGGCGTCCGGAGCCAGCTCCTCGATATCACGGCAGATGCCGAGGATGACGGGGATCGTGCGCAGCGCTTTCAGCATTCCGCCGGGGCCGGTCGTTTCCTGGCCGATCACGCCGTATTTCAGCGGAATGGACTCATCGCGGGCGCGGGCATCCAGCATCCCGACGCGGATCTGGGTGCTGACGAAGTCGGCACCTGCAATGGCCTCGCGGCGGTCGGTGGTGAGGTGGACCTCTATAGGAAGGCCGGATTTCTCGACCATCCGCTTGGCCAGAGCGCCTACGATGTTCAGTTTATGCAGGCCGGCTTCAATATCCACAAGCCATAGCTCCCGCACCGGAAGCTCCTTGTAATGCAGAATGAAGCCTTCTACGAGTTCCGGGGTATAGGAAGAACCCCCGCCGATCACGGCGATCTTAAGACCTTGGTTAACTGCCACGATGAATCACTCCTGTCTTGTTGTGATAGGGATATATTCAAACTCTTCAAAGGGACGCATTTTCTCATAGAGTTCATCGCTTATCGTGATGCCGTCACTCTCCAGCGCCGACCAGAGGGCGCCGACGACTGGCTCCGTAGACAAAGTAACTACAGCTGCGGCCGGTGCGTTTTCCCGCACAGCCTGTTCGATCGGGCCGCGGATCCAGCCGCGGTCGCCCCGGGTCAGCAGGCTTCCGGCCAGCACTACATCAAAATCATCGTTCTCCATGCCTAATCTATGGATTACGGCGGCTGCCGCCTTGCCCAGTTCCACGCCCTGACGGTGCAGGATGGCGAGCGCCGCAGCATCACCTTCGGCAGCCGCCGGGAAGAGCAAGCGGGCGGCATCCAGCGGCACCTGCTTGCCGTGATCGAGGAAATCATTGTACATATCATCCACCCGTTCGTAGCCGAGCAGCTTCAAGAGCGGCCCGGTCATGAGGGTTGCGGCCTCCCGGCCGTCCCAGGCGCGGATGACCGTGCGGAAGACCTCGATATTCAGTGCGCCGCCGCCGCCGAAATCGCCGTACATATAATCGAAGCCACCGCACTGGAAGTGCTGGCCCTGCGGGTTGCGGCCGGCCGCGTTAGTGCCGGTGCCGCAGATCAGGGCTACCCCGTAGGGGCGGTCTGTACCCGCCCGCAGGCCGATCATCGGATCGCCGCTGATCGTATATGCAGTAAATCCGATGCCGCGGATCATCGGATGAAGGATCTCATAATCGGTCTTGCGGTCGGCCCCGGCAAGGCCCAGGTACGTATGCCTGATATCCTCCAGCCGGAGTCCGGCTTCAGCCAGAGCGGCCAAGGCTGCTTCGCGGATGCTTACCGCCGCCTGCTGCGCTCCGGTCTGGTGATTACCGTTGCCGCTCCTGCCTTTGCCGAGGATATGGCCGTGTTCATCGCTTAGGAGGGCGTAGGTTTTGCTGCCTCCCCCATCGATCCCCAAGTAGTAAGCCAATGGTCGTCACTCCTAAAGTTTTGATAGCCTCACATCATCAGGATTTCAGCGTAGATTCCCGTATGATCAGCTCCGGGTCGATCCGGATGTTCGAGCCGCGCTTCATCTCGCCGCTCAGTCTGCGCAGCAGCATATCGGCTGCCGCCACTCCGATCTTGTCCGCCGGCTGGCGCAGGGTGGTCAGGTGCGGGCGGAGCTGGGAAGCAATATAGTGGTCGTCATAGCCGACCACTGCGACTTCCTCAGGCACCCGCACTCCCGCTTCCATCAGGGCGTTGATGACGCCGAGAGCGATATTGTCATCTCCGGCGAATACAGCCTCGGGGAGTGTGCCCGCTTGCAGCCAGCGTCTCGCCGTGCTGTAACCCATCTCGATCTCGAATTCGCCGGAGACGATTTCGAACGGGGTAATCCCCCGGTCCTGCAGTGCCTGCTGGAAGCCGGCGCGCCGTTCCCGCGTGCTGCGGAACATTTCCTGTCCGCAGATATGGGCGATGGAGGTATGCCCCAGCTCCAGCAGGTGGCTGGCCGCGGCATATCCGCCCTTAAAGTTATCGATGGTAATCGAGTAGGTGTCGTTCTCCGGCAGCTGATTGTCAATCAGCACATAGGGGATACCCCGCCGTTTCAGCTCCATAATATAATTGTCTTCTTTCATCGGCGAGAGCAGGATGAGCCCGTCTACGCGGTCTTCCTGAATCAGATAGTGGTTCTCGTCCGAGCCGATGCCCGTAGAGATGGAGATTGCCAGGAAATAACCATGCAGGGCCAGCGTCTCATTCAGCTCTTTGACCACCGCATCGAAGAAGGAATCCTGAAGTGTCGTTACAATCAGGCCGATGATGCCGGTCTTGCCGCTGGCCAGACTGCGTGCAGCTGCATTAGGGCGGTAATCCAGCTCTTTGATCGCATCGAGCACCTTCTGGCGGTTGTTCTCCCGCACAGACCCGGCGCCGTTTAATACCCGCGATACGGTGACCACGGACAGCCCTGATTTTTTGGCTACATCAAAAATACTCACTTTCATCTCAAACGCTCCTTGCGGCGGATTTTCCGGTGCTAGTATCTGTCTCCAGTATACAGGGAGCGCCGGAGTTCCGCTAAACGTATAATTGCCTATGCCGCCGCTGCCGCTTTATCTTTTGATAATCTCCGTTACTTTCTTCTGAATCACCGGCATTACCTCTTCCAGCGTCTTGTGTCCGGTCTCGACAGGCTGCAGCTCATTAATGAACATGTCGTTGATCTGCGAGTAGTTGGTGATCAGATGGTTGTAGGATTCATACCCGTATTTGACCGCACCCTCGTAGACCTTCCTCACATCCTCCGGATCAATTCCGTCAAAATGCTTGTAATAAACTTCAGCCGCTTCGGTGTTGACCGGCGGATTGCCGCCGCTCAGCTCAATGGACTTCTCCTGGACCTCGGTGGTCATCAGGTATTTGATCCATTCAAAAGCTTCCTTCGGATGCTTCGAATCCTTCAGAATCAGCAGCGGATCGACGAAAAGTGTGCTGCGCACCTGCTCATTGCCGCCCCACGGCACTGCGGCTACGCCGATTTTGAACGGGAAGTCGTTAGCCCCTGCGAGGTTCCAGGAACCGCCGATCGACATCCCGATCTTGCCTGCAACGAACGGGTCGCCGTTCTGTCCGGCTACGCTTTTACTCCACTCGGAAGTGGGGGAGACCTTATCCTTGAAGACAAGGTCGAACAGCTTCTGGTAAGCGGCAATGACCTCAGGGGAGTCGAAATGTGTCTCGGAAGGAACGCCGCCGTTGGTCCAGGTATCCGCGGAGTAAGGCTCTGCCCCGAAGTACAGCGGCCGCATATCCCGTTCCGCCCAGGTGAAGTCTACGCCGTATTGCGTTTTGGCGATATCGTCGGAGACGAGGGTCATCTTCTTGGCATCCTCAACCATCCGCTCAAAAGTCCAGCTCTTATCTTCATAGTCGCTTGGCGGATAGGAGACACCTGCCGCATCGAACATATCCTTGTTGTAGAGCATCAGGGTGACGTACATATTGACCGGTATGCCGTAGGTATGGCCGTTCACCGTGTAGATCTTCATCAGATTCTCCGGAATGTTGTAGTCCTCAGCCTTGAAGCCGTCTTCCTTAATGAGGTCGGTCAGGTCGAACAGCATGTCTTTGTTATAATACTCGGCGAAACCGCCGTATCCGTAGTGGCTCGTAACATCCGGGGAATTGCCGCCGGCAATCAGCGTCTGTAGCTTGCTGTCGAACTGCTCGTAAGGTGCTTTCTCCACCTTAACCTTGATATTCGGATGCTCTTGCTCGAAGTCGGGAATCAGCTTCTCAATGAACGTGCGGTCCTCCGAGTCAATCGTATAGTGGGATATTGTCACCTGTTCACCGGACCCGCCGGAGTTCCCGGCTCCGCTGTCCCCTGCTGCGACATTCCCTGCTGATTTGCCGCCGCCGCAGCCCGATATTGCTACCATTGCTGTCAGGGCTGTTGTAAGCAGGACGGCCGGCCTCTTGCTCTTCATGATCTTGTTCATTGTCCAATCCCTCCATGATTTCAAGTATTGTGGACCCGGATTACTTAATGCCTGTCAGCACAATGCCCTCCACAAACTGCTTCTGGGCGATAGCGAACAGAGTGACGATCGGAACCATAGCCAGGACCGAGGCAACCATCAGCAGATGCCATGGCGGAATGCGGAAACGTGATGAGGTGAGCGAGGCCATGCCTACCGGAAGCGTGAATTTGTCCGATGAGCTTAAGTAGAGCACAGGGGTCAGCAGATCATTCCAGCTGTAGATAAAAGCAAAGATTGCAACGGTCGCCAGCGCCGGTGCAGACAGCGGAAGCGCGATGGTCCGCCACATCCGCAGCTCGCCGCAGCCGTCGATCCGTCCGGCGTCGAACAATTCCTCGGGCAGTGTAGAGAAGAACTGCCGCAGCAGGAAGATGTTATACGCCGAGCCGAAGAAGGCGGGGACGATCAGCGGCAGGAAGGTGTCGATCCACTGCATTTTGGAGAACAGCACGAACTGCGGAATCATAATGGCCGGATAAGGCAGCATCATCGTGCTCAGCAGCAGGATGAACCAGAAGTTGTTGCCGCGCCCCCGGTATCTGGCGAACCCGTAAGCGACCAGCGCCGAAGAGAGCAGGGTGCCGAAGACGGAGAGGCCGGCGATTATCAGGCTGTTCTTGTACAGTGTGCCGAACTGGAGAGTCTCAAAAATATCGGTATAATTGCTCCAGGCCCAGCTCTCCGGCAGAAAAGTCGGCGGAAACTTCAGCATTTCCCGTTTCGACTTCAGCGAGGTGGAGACCATGAAGAACAGCGGCAGCAGCATGAGGAATGTAGTGATTATCAGTGTGATGAAGCTGGCGACTTTAACAGGATCAGCTCTCCGGCGCAACCGGGAAGGCGGGCTAAGCGGGCTCGCGGCCTTAACGGTACTCATCGGCGGCTGCCTCCTTCGTAGTGGACATAGCGATTAGACAGCTTCATAATGACGGCCGTGAACAGCATGACGACAATCAGCAGTATCCAGGCAAGGGCTGAAGAGTAGCCAGCACGGTATTCCTTGAAGGCGCTGGTATACAGATTGTAGACGTAGAACCAGGTGGAGTAGTTAGGCCCCCCTTGGGTCATGACGAAGGCTTGCGTGAACACCTGGAAGGAGTCGATCAGACCCATAATCAGCTGGAACAGCAGGACTGGTGAGATCATCGGCAATGTAATATTCATGAAAATGCGGAAGCGTCCTGCCCCGTCCAGGTTAGCGGCTTCGATTAGGCTGGCCGGGACCCCCTGCAGACCTGCGAGGAAGAGGATCATGCCGGAGCCCGCTGTCCAGAAGGACATGATAATCAGGGCGTAGAGCGCCGTGTCGGGATTCATCAGCCAGGCCGGGCCGTGGATGCCGAACCAGGAGAGCATATAGTTGAAAAGGCCGATCTGCGGGTTGAAGATCCAGTACCAGAGGAGCGACATTGCGACGCCGGAGACCATGCTCGGGAAATACATCGCTGTCCGGAAGAAGCCGCGCCAGGGAATGGTCTGATGCAGCAGCAGGGCGAACCCGAGACCGAGCAGTAATTGCACCGGCACACTGATGAAGGTATATCTTAGCGTGACTTTTACGGACCGCCAGAACAGCTCGTTATGGAACATCTCCGTGTAATTGGCGAGACCGATGAACTTGGGCGGATGAATAATGTCATAATCAGTGAAGCTGTAGTACAGCGACGACAAGATAGGATAGAGGGCGAAGATAAGGAAGCCAATCAGCCATGGGGAAATGAACAGATACATGTAGAACGTCTGCCGCCGGCTCTCACTCTTAATCACGAACACACCAGCCTTTCTTTCTTAAAAGTATAAGCGCTTTAATTTTAATGATAAATAAAAGTCGTTTAATGCTATTTTAAATAGAATAAACAAATAATAAGTTTAACCGCTTTAACTTTTAGTTCGCCCTGTTGCCCTAATCATAGTGGATGGAACGGAAATAATCAACAGTTATTTCTTTAATAAAGCGCTACCAGTCAATAAATATAACAAGGTAAAGGGGGTTGTTGCTGAAAATGCAGAAAATTTCATTGCGATCACGTATGTTGCGTAAGGTAAGATTACATATACGGAGGGTTTTAAGATTGAAGCTGAGCCTGTTAGCACTATGTTTCATAAGTCTGCTGGAAGTGATGTGATGTATTCTTCGCATGGGAGAATCGATGGTGATTCCGGGAAAGTAACTGCGTCCGGCCGGCCACAGCAAAAAGCCACCCGGCTTGGCCGGGCGGCTCTCATTCAACTAAGGCATGAGCAGGTGACTGCTCTGCTTAAGTCCACTGATGATCGCCGGACAGATACTTCTCGGTCAGTACGGACAGCAGCTGAATACCTACTTCATTCTGTCCGCCTTCCGGAATAATCAGGTCAGCGTATTTCTTGGACGGCTCAATAAAAGCTTCATGCATCGGCTTAACTGTGGTCAGGTATTGTGTGTGGATCGAACGGATCGTCCGGCCGCGTTCCTCGATATCGCGCAGTACCCGGCGAAGGATACGCACATCGGGGTCGGTATCCACGAATACCTTAATGTTCAGCTGCTCGCGCAGCTTCTCGTCGGAGAGGACATGAAGCCCTTCAAGAATGACGATATTGTTCGGTGCAAGCCGAACGGTCTTCTCGGTAGAGCGGGCATGAACGGTAAAATCATACACTGGGGCAAATGCGGCTTGTCCGGCTTTCAGACAATCTAAATGTTCAATCAGCAGTTCCGTATCAAAGGCCAGCGGGTGATCGTAATTGATCGCCCCGCGTTCAGCCATGCTGAGGTAAGAATGGTCTTTATAGTAGTTATCCTGAGATATGAACGTCACTTTGTCAGATCCAAGACGGTCAATAACGGATCGCGCTACCGTCGTTTTGCCGGAACCGGTCCCGCCGGCGATACCAATAATAAGCATGGTGTTTTTATAAACCTCCCTAAGCGATTGCCTTTGCAATTCCAATATTGTAGCACAGCGGTCAACTTATTTCACCTTGGATCAGGGGAATATCATGTGAACTTTCAAATAAATCGGGTATTTTAGCGGAAAATGATATAATTTCAAGTATTCGTACAGATCGAGCATATTTAAAGGGAGCGGATTAGCGGAATGAATGAGCAGAATGCTTTACTGGAAGCTTTTAACGGGACAGAAGTGCAGCTGGCAGGCCATGGCAAAAGGGGGATATCCGTGCTGAAGGAAGCGCTGGCCGGAGTGGAGGATCAGCTCGCTGCCGACTTGTATGGGTCAGGCGCAGTAATAGAGGATTTCCAGGCGGAGATGGCCGGGGTGCTCGGCAAGGAAAGCAGTGTATTCTTCCCCAGCGGCACGATGGCCCAGCAGATCGCCCTGCGGATCTGGAGTGACCGCAAAGGCAGCAAAAGAGTGGCCTATCACCCGCTATGCCACCTCGAGATTCATGAGCAGGACGGGCTGAAGGAGCTGCATCATCTGGAGCCGCTGCTGCTGGCAGATAAAGACCGCCTGATCACACTGGATGATGTTAAGAATATGGGGGCGGGTATTGCTTGTCTGCTGCTTGAGCTTCCCCAGCGGGAAATCGGCGGGCAGCTGCCGGAGTATGCCGAGCTGGAAGCTATTTCGGCCTATTGCCGGGAGCAGGGGATCATTCTTCATCTGGATGGGGCGCGGCTGTTCGAAGTGCTGCCATACTACGGCAAGACAGCTGCCGAGGTCTGCGGGTTGTTCGACAGCGTATATATTTCCTTCTACAAAGGCATCGGAGGAATTGCCGGAGCGATCCTGGCTGGAAGCCGGGAATTCACGGAGGAGTCGAAGATCTGGAAACGGCGCCATGGCGGTGACCTGATCAGTCTCTATCCGTATATCCTGACGGCTAAGTATTATTACGGGCAGCGGATCGGCCGGATGGCCGGGTATTATGAGCAGGCCAAGGAGCTGGCTGCCTTATTCAACAGCTGCCATAAGGTGTCTACGCTGCCGGAGGTGCCGGTCTCGAACATGTTCCATGTACATTTCGCGTTATCCAGGGAGCAGCTTGCTCCGGTATTGATTCAGGTGTACAAGGAATCGGGAATCGGGCTGACACCGCGGTTGAAAGAAACAGGAGAAGCTTCATGCTCGTATGAGCTGAACATCGGGGATCTTTACAGCGGAGTGTCCAAGCCTGCGCTGGAAGAAGCCTTCCGGCTGCTGGATAAGCTGCTGCAGGAAATCTAAGGCGGGCAAAAAGAAAAAGCAGCTTCCTTATAGGGGAAAGCTGCTTTTTGTGTGGAGAGTTACATTTTCCATCTAGCCGGTCTGTCCCGTTAACGGTTCATCAGCGCCCGTACGAAGGAAACGCGGAGCAGCTGTTTTTTCATCAGCTTGGTGCGGAACTGGCGCTTCAATCGATTGTAGGCCTGAGGAGAGTGGTCGCTCGCCCAGCTATACATGAACTTGAAGTCGCTGTGGCTTTTGGCGGAGTTCATCAGGTAGTAAGAAATCGTATCGTAGACGTTATGGTTGAACCACTCATTCATTTCCGCCTTGCTGTAGCCGAAGCGCTCGATGGCCATATTGCGGATGTTGCGCTTCTCCTCCAGATTCTCGATCAGGAACGACTGGCTGAGATTGAAGGTGATATTGTTGCCGTGAATCCGGTACACGCCCGCCAGCGTATCAATGAACCCGGCATCACCGATCAGCAGCGCACGCAGGTATATAGAAGCATCGTTGACCATACTCATATTCAGAATATCCATACTCATCAGTGCCTCGCGCTTGAATATGGCGGTTAAAGTTGAAGCCGGCTTGGGATAGTTCTTCCGCTCGAAGTTCATGAAATAGTCGTGTTTGTCCGTGACGGGACTCAGTTCCAGACTGGAAATGGTGAGCTTCTGCGACTGGGAATATTCCAGGAATACATTTGCGGCGACAAAAGACAGCTCCGAATTCAGCCGGTGTACCTTCACCGCTTCGGTGAAATAGCTGCGGTCAATGAGATAGTCATCATCGTCCAGGAACAGGATGAATTCCCCGTCGCCATGTGCGGCCAGCGCTCTGCGGCGGTTGTTGCCGGGTCCGCTGTTGGTCTCATTCTGCATGAAGATGACGCGCGGCTCTGCTCCGAAGGTGGCGTTCATCATCTCCTGCGTACCGTCGCTGGAGCAATCGTCAATGACGATAATTTCAGTATGCGGATAATCCTGCCGCAGAATGCTGTTCACTGCCTGCTGCAGGAAATCTTTTCTATTATAAGTAGTAATAATTACACTGACCTTCGGATGGCTTGAGGGACCGGCGTCCAGATTAAGTGTAGACTCCTGCGCATCAGGCCCGTTGCTGCTGAGGGCGGCAAGCCCCTGCATGAACCCAATTATCTCATCGATCTGAATATTGAATTGAGTGCTGACATAATACTGGAGCGCGTCATCCGAAGCCCGGCCTGCCAGAAAGGCATCCAGGACACCGATTAGCGTCTCCAGATGTTCTTTGATTCCGGCATCACTCTCGCTGCTGCTGATATTCCTGCCCTGGCGGATAAGCTCCTCACGGGTCAGACCCCCGGCGGGCGGTTGATGAATATCGTCACTCAGCTGATGCAGCAGATGCAGTCCTGCTTCATGTAAGTCCCCGCGGTGATCCATAATCAGTCCTCCTAAATTTTGTGAGCTATACTCCATTGAATATCCTACGAACAAAATAACTTCGGAAGCATGGGCTAAGTTTTGTGAAAATCACAGCTTAATTTAAATAGTTGGATTTTCTCCACTTATTATCCTCAATGTGAAGACCATTCTAAAATTAGTTGGAAAAACTCCACTTAAAAATGCACATTTCGCGGGAAGCGGGCTGGAGGGCAGCAAGTAAATGCCTTTTTTCCAACTATTCACGTACAAAGTGCGAAAAACGGTAAATTAAGCTACGTTTATCCACTTAAAAAACTGGTGGAGGTGTTCCGGCAGGTTGTATGCGGCTGGAATGGGAATCTGCGCTACCCGATTTCCAGCATTACAACGTCTGCCCGGCCGCAACCTTCCGTTTAAGCTTGAGCTTCGTTCTGAATTTCTTGGCGTAGCTCCAGGTGTAGAGGAAGACCTCGCGTTCCATCAGAGAACCCACCAGGAAATAGATCGGCAGAATAATCACACCCAGCAGCGCGCCCCAGAGGATTACGCCGGTGTAGGAGGTGATGCTCAGATTCAGCTTGGTCGTAATGAACACGATTGCCGCGAAGACGGCAACGTTCGTTAGCCATCTGCGGAAGGTGATCCACGGGCTGCGCTCCAGCAGCACCCGGCTGGCGTAGACCACGATATCGATCGAACGGTAGAGCAGAGCAACAATAGTTCCCATTAGTACACCGTAGATTCCGAAGAAGATTACGAACACAATCGAAGCTCCGAGGTTGATTGCCGACTCCAGAATCGAACGGAATTGTGTGTTGCGGAAATGTCCGGCAATGGTAATCAGGTTGTTCGACGACGTGCGGGCATTAGTCAGCAGCTTGATCACCACGAACAGAATCGGCAGCCAGAAGTTAATATAATTCACATCGTTGACCCCGGCGGTGTACAGCCGCATGAACGGCAGAATCAGAATGTAGACCACGGTCAGGATGGAGAAGATCAGGCCCATGAAGTAGACCTCATACGCATCATAGAATTTGACAAAAGCCTCTTTGCCCTCATGATAGCTCTGCCCCAGCGCTGATTTGACGCTGCCGTTGACGGTCTGGACGATGTTGTCGACGATGGTGAAGATCATGTTGTACATCACGTAGATACTGACAATCTTCAGGTTGGTGAAGATCGTCAGGATCAGCACATCCGTGTTACGGAAGACGAGATAGGAGATCTCATGCACCATGACGGAATTCTTTTGTCCAATTGCGGCAAAATCCGGCGTCATACTGAGATCCATCCATTTGTAATGCCGCTTCGCATAAATGTAGAACGCGACAATCTGCAGCAGGGTCAACACGAAGAACGAGGCCTGGACGGCGATGATGTTCACGCCCTGCAGCAGCAGGATGATCCGCACCACGTTGTTCAGAATGTTCGCTACCGTGACTATAGAGGTCTCAATATAGCTTTTACCCTCGGCAATCAGCAGGACTCTGAATTTGCCCTGGAAATAATAATTAATCGCTCCGCCGAGGCCGGAGAACAGGATAATGGCTACGATGCTGATACTGCTGATCTCCGAATGAATAACCAGCGGATAGATGACCGCCAGCAGCACGACCGAGATGAAATAGTAGATCCCGGTTTTTTTGTAGTAGCTGGAGGTAGCGGCCAGAATGGAGTTGATGTGACCCCTGTCGTTGCCGGCCACCGGTTTATAGAGTGCCTGCAGCGATGCCGCGCCAACTCCTGCCTCAAGCAGCGCGAAATAACTGATAATCTGCACAATCGAGGCAATCAGCCCGTTCGCTTCCGAGCCGTAGTTAACCATGATCAGGCGGGGGATGAAGAAACCGAGGATAATGGTAATCACCTGGCTGGTAAGCCCGAAGCCCAGGTTCAGCATACTCCGTTTAGCTTTCATAGCTTCTTCTCCCTTCCAGCAGCGGTTCGGGTGCCAGATAAGCATCCAATTGCTCGAAATGCTTCTCCGCCTGGTTCGCCTGCAGCGTTACATCGAGCGTACCCGAAGCCATGCTCTCATAGACCTGCTCAGGTGTCAGCTCAGCCAAATGGGCGAAGTCCGTATACGCTCCCCCGAAATAAGCATCCTGCATGACGTTGATCATTTTGTTACTGTAAGCCACGGGAAACACCGGTTTGCCGAACACCCAGCCGAGGATCATCGCATGGAATCTGGAGGCGACAATGCAGCTTGCACCGGACAGCACGGCGAGAATCTCATCCATATCTGTTTTGTAGAGATGGGCGTGGGTGTGGGCCTGAAGCTCCGCAGGAATCAGATTCAGGATCAGACTAATCGCTTCCTGGTCCCCTTCATGCTGGCAGAAGGACATGAAATGCACATCATACCCCTGCTGAATGAAATAGATTGCAACATCTTTCATTTTTTCATAATAGAGGTTGTCAAAACCGTCTAAAGCTTTGGACGAGGGCTTGATCACGGAAATGGCAAGGGTCTTACCCTCCACAGCCGGAGCTCTACCGCCGCTGTATTTCAGCTGAAAAATAATATCCGGCGCTAGCCGCACATTGTCCAGATCCTTAAACAGGTCATAGGAATATTGCTCCCGGAAAGAGACATCGGCATAATTCTGGAAGATTTCCCTATATTGCTGGTAGTAGGCCTCATCCTTGTACGGGCCGAAGTTCGCACCCATCAGGTAGTAGGGCTTGCTTTTATTGCGAAGGGCTTCAGCACCAGCCACATATTCTTCCCACTGTTCACCTTGCATAAAAATAGACCCGCCGATATGCACGGTTCCGTCGCCCTGATCCGTCAGCAGCTTCTGCACGAAGTTCGGATGAAGCTTTAATTTGCGGAAAATATAGTTGATCCCCCGCAGCAGCACGGAGTCCGAGGCATACACCTTGAGGTTGTGGAGGTCTTTGAAGACGAGCTTATATTGCTGCGGGGCAATCAGCATAAACCGGGTACCGGGGTATCGCTCACATAACACTTTTATGAACAGATCATCGCCCAAATTGAACTCTGTATATGCATTGATCATCATCGTCTTCTTCATATCTTGATTTCCTTTCTGCCCATCACGGTCTTGAGCTTATGTTTGAATTGGACCCAGTTTCTGTCGATAACAATCAGCGCTCCGTACAAGGACGGGGAGATTAAGAAGGCTCTGATCTGCAGCGCGAGCTGGCGGTCGTCCCCCTGGTACTCTCGTATGATCGGCCGCATCTCCTGGGGAAGTCCGGGATAACGGGCATCCATATCCTGAAGCAGGCGCCTGACATCCATTCCCGCAGTGCCGTTCAGACAGGTCTTCAGATTGTAAAAGTAGTTCTCGGTCAGCTCCCGGTTCAGCAGCAATTCGGATATCTCAGGTGTCCCGTCAAAGGGATGGGCTCTGAAATAATCAGCCACCCGCTTGAATGCATCGACCATGTCGAATTTGTTCACGTTATACGTATTGGAGATAGAGGATGTTCTCTGCAGATAGAAGGACAGCACATCCGGGATGGATATGGCACGCGAGGCACGCGACAGCGCTTTGTAGATGAATTCCTGATCTTCCCCGTTCACGCAGCGCTCGGTGTAGCGGATGCCGTTCTCCAGCAGAAAGGTCCGTTTGTAGGCAATGCTGCCGGTCCAGATTCTGAGGCTTTTATGCACAAAAATATTCTTCAGCGCTTCGCTCCCCGTAGTGTCGCTTGCCGCTGAAGTGAAGTTTACAATGGTGGACTTGTCTTCGCGGACCAGACTGTAACCCCAGCAGAGAATATCCGGAGCAGCGCTCCAGGTATGGGCTTCAATGCTCTGCACCAGCCCGCTGGCGATATAATCATCCCCGTCCAGGAACAGCACATAATCGCCGCTCGCTGCTGCAAGCCCGGTGTTTCTGGCGGCGCTCACTCCGGCATTGGCCGTGCGGATCAGCTTGGCTCTCAGGATGGGGTGCCGCGCCAGAATCGCTTCGGCCACTTCGTACGTACGGTCCGTAGAACCGTCATCGACCATAATCACTTCGAACCGCTTCTCGCTCTGGTCCAGGAGTGAATCCAGCAATGGAGCCACATAACGCTCTAAATTGTACATGGGAACTACAATGCTTACACTCATAACTCCACTCCCTTCCTGAGTTTTGACGGATTACCCGGCGGTCTGGCTGTTAAAGATCTCCTTTAGCCCCTTCTTATAGCCTTTGATAGCGGCGACATTCTTCTTGGGCTGCTCGCGGAGAATGAGGTAGAGCGTGGTCCACATCAGGGCGAGATAGCCGATGGGGCCCGACCGTTTATCCTTGAGCAGATGCACATGATTCAGCACCCGGGTATAAGCGACATCTTCGAGATTGTCCCGGGAGGCCGGAGATTCATGATGCAGCAGCTTGAGCTCAGGATTGATATACAGAGGGCCGGAGCTCCGGGCGATGCGGGACATGAGAATATCTTCGCCGACGCTGTAGCTGGTAAGCCAGGGAACGGGCTTCAGGTCCTGGATTGCCGCTTTTTTGAAGGACATGTTGCAGCCATGCTGGAATTCAGTCTTGAAGATCTTCCGGGCTTTATGCCAGTTGTACATGGACCCGGCTTGACCGCTTAAGGAGAGCTTGCCGCTCGACAGGGATTGCTGGAAGGACAGCAGGCAGCGGATGGTTCCAAGGAAGCTGTTCCGCATCCCGATGGCGATACCGCCGACTCCTGCGCAGTTAGGATAATCATCGTAGGTTTGAATCAAGGTAGACAGATAGTGAGCGGGGATTTCGACGTCATCATCCAGGAAGAGAATTTTGTCCATGGTGGACAGTTCCACTGCCTTGATCCGGGACAGCCATAATCCCCGGTCCGTCTTGCTGAAATAAGTCAAAGGATAACCGCATCCGGTAAGTAAAGCTTCAAATTCAGTAAGTACACGGGCTGGTATTTCGCCGTCATCTATAAGTATGACCTCAATGGGGTATGTCCTGCCTATGTCTTGTTTAGTTATAGAATGAATGCACCGTGTCAGGTCCTGTACCCGGTTCCTCGTGCAGATAGCCACTGACAATCCTTGCATATACTCCACTCCCTTATCCATTTCTCCCATTCTATGTGTAGTGAATTAACTATCTTAAGCTTACTATTGGCAGTAAAAGGTTGTATATACTACTTTAGTTTACTTATTGGACAGCCTGCCGCCGTAAGCACAGGATATGGATTATAATTTGACACAAGTGGAAACGGCTTTGCCGTCCTTTTAAAGGACGGTACCGTTTCAGCGAGAAATAGAAGGATAATTTATAGCGTGAAACATATAAATTCTTATATTTCAAAAAAGCCGCAGTCCCGTTAGGGCGGGCGGCTGCGGCCTTCATGTTCTTCAAGGAACGGTGGAGCAACAATCGGTTAATTGAACGTAATCGTAAGCGAGCTTGTAGACTGGCCGCCCGGCGGCAGGGAGATGACTCCCGCTTTGTCCCGGATTTCTCCGGTGAAGCCTTCACTGTCTGCTACACCATGCCAAGGCTCGATGCACAGGAACGGTGCGTTCTTCGGCTGCCAGATCCCGAGATCGGGGAAGTTGTGGTAAGCTACGCTTACGCTTTTGGCAGACAGCTTGCTCTTCAGCGCTACAGACTGCGAGCTTACATTCTTGAAGACGAGTGCGTCATGCTCGAACATCTCATGGTTCAGCGGCAGAATGTTTCCGTCTCCTAGCATAGGGTCGCTTTTACCGTTAATCAGCTGGCCGGTGGAATTCAGGAACAGGCGGTCTAACGTTTCCTTTTGCTCAAATTCGAGATAATAATCGCTGAATGCTCCGCTGCCGTCAATCGGGCAATTGAATGCAGGATGGGTGCCGAGCTGGAAGAAGATTTCCTGTTCATCTGTATTTTCCACACGGTAGCTGATCTCAAGGGTGCTTCCGCTCAGGATATAGGTGAGGAACAGGTTGAATTTGTACGGGTAGACTGCCAAAGTGCTCTCACTATGCGAGAGCCGGAAGACCGCCTGGGTATCGCTCGCCTCCTGCAGCGTGAATTCACTGCGTCTGGCGAAGCCGTGATTGGCAATTTTGTACGCCTGCCCGTTTGCTCTGATCTCGCCCCCAGTGGCTGCGCCGATAATAGGGAACAGCACTGGTGAACGGCCTGTCCAAAAGGCGGCATCCCCGCTCCACATATATTCGGTCTCCGTATCCGTTCTTCTGAAGCTGATCAGCTCGGCTCCGAGTGAACTGATCACAGCTTCAGCTGTGCCGCTGCGCAAAAGGGTATTCATATGCTTAGCTCCTCTCAAATTATGCTTCCTACCAGCTCATATTCTATCAGACTTCCCCAATCGCGTTATAACATAACGTGAACAAAACCAAAAAAAATTATTACAGTCTGTAAAATGAAAATAATACGGAATGGTATAACATATATAGAAAGCAATAATTCCAAGATCGTTTGAAACGGAGGAATAAGGCCATGCAGCTGCAGCAGATATTCGTGAACGGTGAGAGATTGAAGAATACGATCGAGTCATTCGCCGATTTCGGGCGGACGGACAATAACGGGGTCACCCGGTTATCGCTGTCGGAGCAGGATGTGCAGGTGCGCGGCTATTTCACTTCCTGTTGTGTTGAGTTGGGAATGGCTGTGAAGGTAGATGATATGGGGAATATATATGCCACACTTGCCGGCAGCGAAGAAGGCCCGCCCGTAGTGATCGGATCGCATCTGGATACTGTCAAGAAAGGCGGCAGATTCGATGGGGTGCTCGGGGTAATCGCCGGTCTGGAAGTGGTAAGAACCCTGGTCGATCACGGCATTAAGCCGCGTTTACCAATAACAGTGATGAACTTCACCAACGAGGAAGGAGCCCGCTTCGAGCCGTCGATGATGGCTTCAGGCGTCTTGGCCGGCAAGTTCGACAAGGCGGAGATGCTGAAGAAGAAGGACCCGGAGGGTACGACCTTCGGTGAAGCGCTGCAGGCCAGCGGCTATGCGGGCGATGCGGAGAACCGGATCAGGGAAGCAACGGCTTATCTGGAGCTGCATATCGAGCAGGGGCCTGTGCTGGAGAGAGAGAATCTCAAGATCGGCCTGGTCGACTGTGTTGTTGGAATGGCCTGTTATGAAATTGAAGTCACAGGCGAATCGGACCACGCCGGTACTACGCCGATGGATATGCGGAGGGATGCGCTTTTTGCCGCTGCAGATATTATTACGGAGCTGCGGCGGAAGCTGGCTGTACTGGACTCCGAGCTGGTCTATACCATGGGGAGAATGAACGTGCTGCCTAATATTCATACCGTTATTCCGAACAAGGTGATCTTCACCGTGGAAGCCCGGCATAAGGACATGGATATTGTCCGTGAAGTAGAGGCAATTATTAATGGTCTGCCTGAGGAACTGCTGGAGTGTAGTGTGTCGAAGACGAAGCTGTGGGGACGCGATACCGTATGGTTCGATCGGGAGGTCTGTGCCCTGGTGGAGCGAGCGGCGCAGAAGCTGGGCTACAGCAGCAAGAAGATGGCCAGCGGAGCGGGGCATGATGCCCAATTCGTGGCCGGATTCCTGCCGTCGGCGATGATTTTTGTACCCAGTGTGAAGGGGAAAAGCCATTGCGAGGAAGAGCTCACTTCTTATGAAGAATGTGAGATGGGCGTGAATGTGGTGCTGGAAACGGTGCTGGCGGTGTTGGCCGGGTCCTGACAGATGGCTTGCAGGCTGGGCGAATTGCATAGATAGATGTCAAAGACTTTAAGACACTTAACCGGTGTCTTTTTTTCTTTATGTAGGAAATTATGGTACCCGATGAAACCCTCTAATTCCGCTGAAAGTGGGCGGTACGGGGTGAGCCGAATGTACACGAAAAACCGAGTACATTGTGCCAACGATAGGCTAGACGGAGCGAATGTATGCGAAAAACCGAGCACATTGTGCCAACTATAGGGGGTCGTCTTAAAAGTAACATAAGCTCCAAAGCTCCAGCTTGATTCGCCCATTAAGTAGAGTGAGCTTAACAACCTAACTCGTTGTATGACGAAGCCTGCTCCGCAAGAGGGCATCCATCCCCTGGCTATCATTCTTATTGTTCAGCTTTTATGAGGTGATTTTGTTCTTGTCTGCCCCTCCGGTGTAGGGAGTGAGTATGTGCAATGCCGCGACAACGCTGCAGTTTGATATAATATGAAAGCGCAAACACCGTCCGCAATAACCCGGATTGGAATATCAGGCGAAATCAATCTCGATTTCTTAGCATCCGTATGCAATTCCTGTGATGGACAGGCGTTAATCAATATATCGATATCGCAGCAAGAATGGGAGATAGTCAAGGCTGGCGTACGGCGTTAAGTTGGAGGAGCAGAAGGCAGCTTCGCAGGACCACAAAACTGCAGGACCGCAAAACCTTAAGACTGCAGGACAGGTGCCTCCGGCGATAGCCTTTCTATTAAGAACACATGGGGGAGATGTGAAGGGATGAAGAGATCTTGGAGACAACGGATGATGCTCGGCACCAGCTTGCTGCTGGCTATAGGCGGACTGGCAGGCTGCTCGGGCGGGAACGGGAACGGGAATGCCGGAGGAGCGGCAGCGGATGAGCCTACCCCGATTTCGATCTGGGCGTCACTGAATACGAATGTGTCAATTACGCTGAAGAACATGAGTGAGATTACAGCGATTCAGGAGTGGGAGAAGAAGACCAACATTAAGACGGAATTCCAGCATCCCGCCGTCGGTGCGGAGACGGAGCAGTTCAATGTCATGCTGGCTTCGAATGAGCTGCCGGATGTGATGTTCGTCTACGGGGATTATTCCAAGCTGTACACGGACGGCACGATCATTAAGCTGAACGATCTGATTGACCAGTACGCGCCTAACCTGAAGAAGATTCTGGACGAGAATCCCGAGGTCGCGAAACAATTGAAAGCGGATAACGGAGACATCTACGCGATTCCCCATCTGCGGCTGGGCAAATATAAGACGTTCGGAGGCACATTCATCCGCCAGGACTGGCTGGACGAATTGAATCTCCAGCAGCCGGAGACGCTCGCTGAATGGGAGACGGTATTGAAGGCGTTCAAGGAAAAGAAAGGGGTCACCGCTCCGCTCCTGTTCGGTGCACCGCCTAAGCTGACTACGATGGGCCCGGCGGCCCCGACCTTCCTCGAAGCCTATGGGATCACGAATACGATCTTCCTGAAGGACGGTAAGGTAGCCTACGGGCCGACAGAGCCGGAATTCAAGGAATTCCTGACTACGTTCCACCGCTGGTATCAGGAGGGCCTGATTGATCCTGACTTCGCCACGAATGATCAGAAAACCTATGATGCCAAGATTCTGGGCGGTCAGGCCGGCGCCTTCTTTGCCTTCATTGGCGGCGGCATTGGACGTTATCTGCCTGCACTGCAGGAGAAGGAGCCGGAGGCCAACCTTACCGCTGTGCAGTATCCTGTAGTGAACAAGGGGGATGAGCCGATGTTCACCGGCCGGTCCTGGGAGTGGAGCGGTGCCGGCGCGACGATTACCAAGAGCAACAAGAACCCGGAGGAAACCGTGAAGGCGCTGGACTACTTCTTCAGTGAAGAAGGCCATATGCTGAAGAACTTCGGCGTAGAGGGTGTAACGTACACGATGAAGGACGGATATCCGACCTACACGGATGAGATTCTGAAGAATCCGGACGGGTTGTCGGTGGTTCAGGCGATGGCGAAGCATTTCATTGCCAATTATCCGTTTGTCGGTGAGGATGATGACCGGTACAACGAGCAGTATTACCAGTATCAGCAGCAGAAGGACGCGGTTGCGCTCTTTTCCAAATACAGCGATAACACACTCAAGGTCGGTCTTCCCCCGGTCAGCCTGACTACAGAGGAATCCACGGAGTACAGCAAAATCATGAGCGATATTACTACTTACCGTGATGAGATGTTCATCAAATTCGTCATCGGTGCGGAACCGATAGAGAACTTCGGCAAGTTCACCGCCCAGATTGACAAGTTCAATGTGAAGCGGGCGATTGAAATCCAGCAGGACGCCTTAGACCGCTATAACGCCAGATAAGACAGAGGAGCTGTCCGCGGTGCGGTGAATGAGAATTTTACCCCCGCGGACCTGCAATGAAGAAGAGGAAAGGAGGGAGACTATGCCGCAGAAGTTATCTCTGGTATGGATGAATTATAAAAAGAACAAAGCGATCTACTGGATGGCACTCCCGGTTGTATTGTATTTTCTGGTATTTAAGTATTTGCCGATGTATGGTGCGGTGATCGCTTTTAAGGAATATACCGTCGGTAAAGGAATTTGGGGCAGTGATTGGGTGGGGCTGCAGCATTTCCGCGATTTTTTCCAGAGTTATTATTTCTGGCGGATTCTCAAAAACACGCTGGTCTTAAGCTTCTATCAGCTGCTGTTCGGATTCCCGGCTCCGATCCTGCTCGCGCTGCTGCTCAATGAGCTCAGGCATGAAATGTTCAAGCGCACGGTGCAGACCGTCTCTTATATTCCCCACTTTATCTCGATTGTGGTCATTTGCGGAATGGTGGTCGATTTCTCGTCCCGCGACGGGCTGTTTAATTCTATAATTGTTTTCTTTGGCGGGCAGAGCAGCGCACTGCTGAGTGATCCGGGTAATTTCCGTACGATCTATACTGCATCTTCGGTCTGGCAGGAGCTGGGGTTCTCGACGATTATCTATCTGGCTGCGCTAAGCGGTATTAATCCTGAACTCTATGACGCCTCTAAGGTAGACGGGGCCAGCCGGATGCGCCAGGTATGGCATATCACCCTGCCGGGTATTATTCCGATGATTGTTATTCTCCTGATTCTGCGTGTGGGCGGACTGATGGAGATCGGCTTCGAGAAGGTCATTCTGCTCTATAATCCGAACATCTATGATACAGCGGATGTCATATCTACCTTTGTCTACCGCAAAGGGATCAGTGAGAGTGCCGAGTTCAGCTATACTACTGCCGTCGGCCTGTTCCAGTCGGTGGTCAACTTCATTCTGCTCATTGGCGCCAACCGGCTGTCCAAAGCGGTATCTGACAACAAGCTGTTCTAGAGCCGCTTCACCAGGAAGACAAAGTGAGGGATTCCCATGAAAATTAAAAGAACCATAGGAGAACGGCTGTTTGACAGTGCCAATACGCTGATCATGCTCCTTCTCATCATCATCACCCTGTATCCGCTGTGGCATGTGCTGAATGCATCGTTAAGCGACTCTAACCGGCTGATGGCCCATAGCGGGCTGCTGCTGCTTCCGGACGGGTTCAATCTGGACAGCTACAAGCTGGTGCTGAGCAATCCGAGCATTCTCTCCGGCTACAGGAATACGGTTGTGATCGTGGTGCTGGGTACGGCGCTCAATCTGCTGTTCACCATTCTGGGTGCATATACCCTGTCCCGCAAAAGCTTCATGCTCCGCAATCCGATCATGCTGGCCATTGTGTTCACCATGTTCTTCAACGGCGGGATTATTCCCACCTATCTGCTGATTAACAATACGCTGCACATGGGGAACAACCTGATGGCGCTGATTGTACCGGGACTGGTCAGCAGCTATAATCTGATCATTATGCGTACGGCCTTCCAGGAGATTTCCGAGAGTCTGCTGGAATCAGCGAGAATTGATGGTGCGGGAGAGGTACGAATTCTCTGGCGGATTGTGGTACCCTTATCCATGCCGGTAATTGCGGTTATGATTCTATTCTACGGAGTGTCCCACTGGAACTCCTGGTTCAGCGCCATTCTGTATATCCGCGACCGTAATCTGTACCCGCTTCAGCTGATATTGCGGGAAATTCTAATCCAGAACAGCACGGATTCAATGACTACCGCAGCGGCTATGGGGGATAAGGAAGCGATCGGAGAAAGTGTGAAATACGCAACGGTAATGGTGGCTACGCTGCCGATTCTCTTTATCTATCCATTTTTACAGAAGTATTTTGTGAAAGGCGTCATGATTGGCGCGATCAAGGAATAACCCGGGGCCCTATGCGGATTACACCATCATCATGAACAAGAGGAGGAGAGCCATGAAGAAGAAAAGCATCCTGCTGTCCTGGAGCCTCTCTTATCTGGTCATCCTGCTCATTCCGGTCACCATCGGTGCGGCCGTATTTGCGGAGTCCCGCAGTCTGCTGGAGGAGGAGGTTAGCCGCTCCAACAGGGTCCTGCTGTCCCAGGTACAGGAGACGATCGACAGCCAGATTGGAGATATCAGCAGCATCAGCAGCCAGCTGATGGCCGATTCCCAGCTGAGCAGCTTCATTAATCACGCCTCCGAACAGGATGCCAGGTGGCGGCTGATGGGACTGGAGCTGATTAAGAACCTCAAATCGATCCGGATCGGGAATGGATTGATTCGTGAATTGTACATCTATGTGAAATCTGCAGATGTGGCACTGTCCTCCTCATCGCTTGTCTCGAAGAACCTGTTGTATGAGATCTATTATGAGGGAACCGGGGTGAGCGAGCAGGAGTGGACCCGGCTAATGCAGGATTCGGACGAGAGCCTATTCCGCAAAATGAAGGTCTTCAGCGAGGACCGCCGTATTGAGGAGACGCTGGTCTACCTGCAGCCTTTTCCGATCCAGCTGTCCGGTAACAGTCCGGCCACCTTCGTGGTTACCCTGGACCCGGAACGGTTTCAGCAGGCGATCAACAATGTGCGTCTGGAGCAAGAGAGCATCGTGTTCATACTCGACCGGGACGGGCGTACGTTATTCTCTACCGGGACAGTTGAAACCCCTTACACGATACACAGCTATTTGCTGCAGAATAAGAATAGCGGAAGACGGACGGGAACGGCAGACTGGAACGGGGAATCGGTGACGGTCTCCCAGATCTCCTCTAACGTGCAGGACTGGCAATATGTCTCCATCGTTCCCACGCGCATTTATGCCAAGAAGCTGATGGTGATCCGCAACATCACATTCACCGGCGTGGCGGCTGTCCTGCTGCTGGGCGGTGTGGCAGCCTGGTGGTTCACCCGGCGTAATTACCGCCCGCTTGGCCGGATTATGAGTATCATTTCCGATAAAGTCAAAGGGAAGCTGGAGCAGCCGGATGATGAATTCGGTATTCTGCAAACGGTGTTGACCCGGGCCTGGGAAGAGCAGGATCAGTTCGCCAGCAGGCTGAAGGAGCAGCAAATGACGGTGCGCAGCAGCTTCCTGGCAAGGCTGCTGAAAGGGCGGGTGCAGCCGGGAGCAGGGTTTGCTGCGGAGCTGGAACGCCTTGGCATCTGTTTTGACAGCGACTCCTTTGCCGTATTGCTGGTGCACATCGAGAATTATGAAGGGCTTTTCCGTACCCGGGCACCTGAGGACAAGGAGAAGAAGCGCCAGTTCGTCCACCTGATTCTGTCCAATGTGCTGGAGGAACTGATGGGCTCGGCTGGTCCTGTCTATTCCGCTGAAATGGACGGGCGGATCGCCTTCCTGGTCAATATCCGGGGGGATGCCGGGGAGGCCGTCCCGCAGCTGATCCATGCCGCCGGGGAGGCGCAGCATTTCATCCATTCACGCTTCCTCATCTATTTCTCGGTCGGAGTCAGCAGCGTCCACAAGTCCATTGCTGAGATTTCGGCCTGCTTCCAGGAGTCAGAGGAGGCGCTGGAGTACCGGCTGATTCTTGGCATCGGCCAGATTATTGACCAGCACAGGATCCGGCAGCCCAAGGAGGAGCTCTATTATCCGCTTGATCTGGAGCGTCAGCTTGTCAATTATATCGCTACAGGTAATTATGCCCGCTCTACTGAGGTCATGAACGAAATTCTGATGACCAACTTTGCCGGGGAGCCCTTGTCTGTAGAGCTGGCCCGCTGCCTGATGTTCGAGCTGATCGGCACCATGCTGAAGGCAACGGAGCAGCTCAAGACCGATGACCTGAAGGAACCGGCCGGGCGCAATGAACTGGTCCGCCAGCTGTTTGCCTGTGAGACCTTTGAGGAGATTGAGGCCGGACTGCTGCATATTCTGGAGACGGTCTGCCAAATGGTGCATGAACGCAAGCGTTCCCATAATACCGAGCTGAAGGATCAGCTCCTGGAATTCATTCATGAGAATTACGCTGACGTTAATTTGGGGCTGACCCATATATCCGAACGGTTCCGGTTCCATCCTACGTATGTCTCCAAGTATTTCAAGGAGCAGACCGGCACCAATGTTATCGACTATATCAACCAATACCGGATAGAAGAGGCCAAGAAAATCCTGCAGCAGGATGAATTGACCGTGCAGGAGGTATCCGAGCTGGTTGGCTTCCTGAACAGCAATTCCTTCATCCGTGTGTTCAAGAAATACGAAGGGATCACTCCCGGCCAGTATAAGCAGAACAGCCGGCTGATCCAGCAGGGCAATCTATGAAGAGGAGCAATGTCTGATATGTGGCAAAAAGCGATTGAAGACGCACTTGGCGTAACCAAACGGAATATCCTGAGATTCGGGGACCGGTTTCCCCATGTGAGTACCGATGGTGAGCATTACACGCTGAATGACAATACGGAGTGGACGGCGGGCTTCTGGTCCGGCATTCTCTGGCTGTGCTCTGAATACAGCGAGGACCCGGTCTACCGCGAACAGGCGCTAAGAGCCGTCCGTAGCTTCCGGCACCGCATGGACCATAAGATCATTTTTGATCATCATGATATAGGCTTCCTCTATTCTCTGTCCTCCAAAGCCCAGTGGATCATTGAGCAGGATGCCGGGGCGGCGCAGCTGACGCTGGAGGCGGCGGATATGCTCATGAAGCGCTGGCGCGAAGCAGCCGGCTTAATTCAGGCCTGGGGGCCGGAGGGCGATTCCGTTAATGGCGGCCGGATTATTATCGACTGTCTGCTCAATCTGCCGCTGCTGCTCTGGGCGCATGAGCATACAGGCGTGGCCTCTTACCGGCGGGTGGCTGAGCTGCATGCCCGCAAAGCCCGCCGCTTCCTGGTGCGCGGCGATGGCTCGAGCTATCACACCTTCTATTTCGACCCGGCCACCGGAGACGCGATCCGCGGCGGAACGCATCAGGGCTATGGTGACGGCTCGACCTGGACACGCGGGCAGGCGTGGGGCATCTACGGCTTCGCCTTAATCAGCCGTTATCTGCAGAGCGCGGAAATGCTGGAAACGGCGAAGCAGCTGGGCCGTTATTTCGTGTCCGGGCTGCCGGAGGATGGGGTGGCTTATTGGGATTTCGATGCCCCTGTGGGACCGGACACGAAGCGGGACAGCTCCGCCTCGGCGATTGCCGCCTGCGGACTGCTGGAGATTGCCGCTCAGCTGGGTGAAGCAGATCCGGAATACCGGTTCTTCCGGGAAGCGGCGGAGGCAGCAGTGAGAGCACTGGCGGAGCACTATTCCACCCATGGCAGCGGGGAAGCGGAAGGCCTGCTGAAGCATGGCTCGTATTCAGTCAGGGCCGGCGATTCGCCGGATGATTACACGATCTGGGGCGATTATTATTATCTGGAGGCGCTAATGCGGCTGGAGCGGGGTATTCCGGGGTACTGGTATGAGCGGTCCTGACAAATCCCAGCTATGTGGGATGGCGGTTTCGGGGTGCAGCCTTGATAATGAACCAATATTCATTATCGGGGTTGACCGGCCTGTTCCGGTCAGAGAGCCGATTCCGGAGGGGATGTAATGAAAGACAGCATAAGCAGTACAGGTAGCTCAGTCAGCTCAGCCAGTCCCTGGGAGCAGGCGGATGCGGATCAATATGTTCAGAATATAAGCCGCAAAATCCCCGGCTATCAGCTGCAGTATGATCTGATGGATACGCTGATAACAGCTTTGCTTGATAAGCGGGAGAATCCCGAGCTGCTGATTGTTGGAGCTGGCGGAGGGCAGGAAATTCTGAGTTTGGGCTGGAAGCATCCTGATTGGATCTTCAGCGGGCTGGATACTTCGCAGGGAATGCTTCTGGCCGCTGAACAACGGCTTGGTGCAGCGGGTCTGATGGACAGAGTGCGACTGTATCATACGGAGATAGGTTCCTGGAATTGTAGCAGACAGTACGATGCTGCGGCCTGCATGCTGGTGCTGCATTTTGTGAAAGGGCGGGAGAACAAGCTGGCGCTGCTCCGTTCCATTGCCGGGCGGCTTAAGCCGGGAGCGCCGCTGTGTCTTTCCGCAATCAACGGGGAGCCGGCTTCCCCCGCATGGCGGATTCAGATGGCAGGCTGGAGGCTGCATATGCTGGGTAACGGCATTGAACAAGAACAGTGGCAGGCCTTCGAGCAATCGTTCGGCGTGACCTCGCATCCGCTTCCGGCCGAAGAGATGGAACGGCTGCTGCGGGAGGCCGGGTTCACGGTAATTTCACGGTTCTTCGGTTCCTATCTGATTGACGGCTGGGTGGCCGTGAAGGCACCGGACAATGCGTGACCTGAACGAGGTTCGTTACTAGTTGGAGTCCACAGGGGGCGGGGGCTTCCGGAAACCGTTACCCGCCCTAACTCCCGGCACACTGCAGCTTATCCGGATTGCGGACAATATATAAATTCCGGATCAGATTGCCCCGGATATGCAGAAGGCCTATCGTATGAACACCTTCGTCCGAGCGGAGGATCAGGCCGGGCTGTCCGTTAATCCGGCCAGTTTCAATAGCCACCTCACCATTAATTGTAGCTGCCCCGCGGAAAGGCCCCATCAGGAAGCGGGCTACAAGCTCGCGGGTGACTACCGGTTCGGCAGCAGCGCGTACTTTGCCTCCGCCGTCGGAGATCAGCTCGACTGCCGGATCAAGCATCGTCAGAAGCTGGTTCATGTTGCCCTGCTTCAGGGCGGCCAGGAACCCGTGCACCCATTCCTCTGTAGCCGCCTCCGGCTGGACAGGCTCCCCGGGGGTGAGGTCCATCTTGGCACTGGCCCGGCTGAAGAGCTTGCGGCAGTTCGGTTCGCTTTTATCGACCAATCCGGCAATCTCCTGATATTCAAAGCCCAGCGCTTCACGAAGTACAAACACAGCCCGCTCGGCAGGGGACAGCCGCTCCAGCAGGACAAGCATGGCATAGGATAAGAGATCATCCTGAACTACGGAGTCCATGGAATCCCCGTCTGTACCGGCAAGAGGCTCGGGCAGCCATTCGCCGAAATATTCCTCCCGCTGTCTGCGCGCAGATTTGTGCAGATCGCGGCAGCGGTTCGTGACCATTTTACACAGATAGGCTTTCGGTTCGGCCAGCCGCTCCGGCGGCACATCATACACCTTCAGGAATACGTCCTGAACCGCATCCTCGGCATCGGCGGCTGATCCGGTTAACTGGTAGGCAAGCTTAAACAATAGGTTCTTATACTGGGCATACAGCTCCTGCATAACGCCACTTCCAATCCTTTTATATAGTCAATCTAACTCCGCTATAATGTAGACAAAATAAAGAGGAGATGTGTGACAGGAGAGAGCGGGGATGCGTGAAGGTGCCTATTATTCATGGCAGGTACGTTCGAAAACTGCACCGGACAAAAAATCTGCTGCTGCATTGTCACAGAACGAATAGCTGTCTCGTTATATGTCCGAAGGGCGGAACAAGGCCGGAACAACCGGGAGGAAGACACGGGCCGGGCCGGACCTTAACTACAACCAGCCCAATAGGAGGAGTATAGTTATGGTACAACGTGTGAATTATATGCAGCAGTCCCCGGAGCTTTTCAAGAAATTTCTCGATTTCAGCATGGCGCTGAAGAACAGCTCTATTGAGGAGAAAATTGAAGATCTGGTGTCCATCCGGGCTTCACAGATGAACGGCTGCGGCTTCTGCCTGGACATGCATGTGAAGCAGGCCAAGATTAACGGCGAGAGTGAACTGCGTCTCTATCACATCTCTATCTGGCGGGAATCAACACTGTTCTCTCCGCGTGAACGGGCTGCACTTGCCTGGACGGAGGTACTGACCAAGCTGCCGGAGCACGGCGTGCCTGATGAGCTGTATAACCGTGTCCGTGGACAGCTGTCGGAGCAGGAAATCTCCGATCTGTCCTTCTCGGTTATGGCGATTAACGCCTGGAACCGGGTGAACGTGGGCTTCACCACCGTACCGGGTTCATCTGATGCGGCATATGGCTTGACCAAAGCCGGATTGTCATAACTGAAGAACAACTTAAAAGGAGCTATGCCACCGTACAATCTGTGGCATAGCTCCTTTATTTATAAGCGGGGTCAGCCCTTGACCGCTGAGCTGGCCACACCTTCAATAATGTATTTCTGGCCGAGCAGGAAGACGAGGATCATAGGAATGATTCCGGCTGTTGCAGCGGCCATCATGCCGTTGTAGTCGACATTGTTCTCCAGGATGAAATTCTGCAGCCCGAGCGGGACGGTGAACAGATCATGGTCAATCAGGAAGACGAGCGCATTCTCATAATCATTCCAGTGCCAGGAGAAGTCGATGATGGCCAGCGTGGCCAGCGACGGCTTAGCCATCGGCAGGATAATGCGCGAGAAGATACGGAAGTGGCCTGCGCCGTCGATGAAGGCGGCCTCCGAAATTTCATGAGGCACGGAGAGGAAGAACTGCCGCATCATGAATACGCCGAAGATGGTGAACATTCCGGGCAGGATCAGCGCCCAATGGGTGTTGTAGATGCCGGCCCAGTCGAACATGATGAATTTGGGTACGAACAGCACCTGCGGGGGAACCATCATCATGGACAGATAAACCATGAACATGGTGTTCCGCCCTTTGAACTCAATTCTGGCAAACCCATAAGCAGCCAAGGCGGACAAGGAAACGGCACCTATAGTGCTCAGAATAGCCACCTTAAGGGAATTCAGATAGTAAGGCACAAAGCTGCCCTGACCGGTCCAGACCTTAACATGATGGCTCCAGTTGAAATGGCTGGGAATCCACTGGACCGGATATTGAAAGACCTCGGCAGGTGTCTTGAATGAAGTGCTGATCATCCAGATGAAGGGTACAATCATGACGATGCTGAAGAACAGCATGATGAGTGTGGCAATGCTTTTGGTAACTACGGCTTTATTCATGTTCTCAGCTCCTTAGTAGTGAACCCAGCGTTTCTGGCCCAGCCATTGAATCACGGTGAAAATCAGAATGATCAGGAACAGGGCCCAGGAGACCGCTGAAGCATAACCCATTTCGTAATAGCGGAAGGCATTCTGATAGATGAACAAAGATAACACGGTGGTACTGTTTCCCGGTCCGCCCTGCGTGATCGCCTGAATGATGCCGAACTGCTTGATCGACATGATCAGTCCGGTAATCAGCAGCAGGAAGGTGGTCGGGCTGACCAGCGGCCACAGGATACTGCGGACTGTCTGCCAGGTGCGGGCACCGTCGATTTTGGCGGCTTCCAGCAGCTCGCCGGACACTTCCTGCAGGGCGGCGAGGTAGATGATCATGTTATAGCCGAGCATGAACCAGATCCAGATGATGTCAATCGCATACATGGAGGTTTCCATGGTGGACAGCCAGCCGGGCGGATTCGCGATGCCGACCGAGCGGAGAATGCCGTTAATCGGCCCGTTGTTCGGATGAAACAGCAGCATCCAGACAAAGGCTACAGCGACGCCGCTTGTAATATAAGGCATGAAGTACAGGGCGCGGAGCAGCTTTTTCAAATACACGGACCGGTTCAGCACAACGGCAACAATGAACGCCAGCCCGATCGATACCGGGACGGAGACCAGGAACAGCAGCGTGTTCTTGATGGCGATATAGAATACCTCATCCCCCAGCATCCGCCGGATGTTGGACAGCCCGATGAATTTGGTATGGGGACTCATAAACTTATAGTCTGTAAACATGAGATAGAAAGAATAGACGGCAGGTATGATGAAAAATAAAATCACGCCAATCATATTTGGCCCGATAAACAGATAGCCCAGGTACTGCTGCCGCTTCATCCAGGATGCCTTCACATAGCCCCACTCCTTTAGGTCTTTTGATTACTTTGATCACACTACAAGCATAACAAGCGATCTAAGAGGGGTTAAGGAACAAAACCAACGACTTCATGCTACAGAAATATACATTTGCTGAGTGGCGGAGGGCGGTGCGATCTTAGTTTTGTTCTATCCCGGTTCACAGCAAACAGCGGCATTCCCGGAAGGAAGGCCGCTGTTTAGGAGAGCTAAGCATTTATTGAAGCCAGGCTATATGCTTACGGATTCTGTATTGTGCCGCTGAGTATGCCGGTACTGGCTCGGCGTCTGCGCAGTGAGGCGTTTGAAGATTTTGATGAAATAGTTATCGTTGACGAAGCCAACCCGGTTGCCAATCTCGTATACCGGGAGATCGGAGTGGATCAGGAGCTGTATGGCCTGGTCCACCCTTATCTGATGCAGATAATGGATCAGGGTCTGGCCGGTTTTCTTTTTGAACAGGGTGCTGACATAATTCTCGGCCATCATGACATACTGGGACATCGACTTGACGGTAATATCCTCATCATAATGGGCATGCAGATACTGGAGGATCTTCTGGATCTCGGGATGGTTGGTGATCTCCTCATGGGGCAGCGGCGGTAGGGGAACAGCAGAACCGGACGGGCCCGCACTTACCTTGCGGTTCTCCTGGCTCTTCACCAGTTCATTATTGATCTTGCGCAGTGTGTCGCGCAGTGAATTCACACTCATGGACAGCTTCAGGATATAATTGGAGGCCCCGTATTCCATCGCCTGCCGTACATTCTCGAAATCGCTCATACAGGTAAGCATGACGAAGCGGGAATCGTAGCCCTCTTCACGGGTTCTGCGCAGCAGCTCGACACCATCCATCTCCGGCATGACAATATCCGAAATCACCAAATCGGGAGCATCCTGCCGGATCATCTCCAGCGCTTCTGCACCATTGCCCGCTTCTCCGCTGACAGTGAACCCGAGCTCTTCCCAGGCAATAATCTCGCGGACGCTCTCCCGTACAAAAACCTCATCCTCGACCAGCAGTACTTTCCACATATGTGATTCCCTCCCGTATAAATGCGCTTAAGCCGGATGTCCGTTGCCGTAAGGTGCAGACAATAGAAGCGGTATAGTGAAGCGGACGGTGACACCTTCCCCGGTGGAGAGAACCTCCAAAGTCCCCTCTTCGCGATAGAGCAGCCGCAGGCGCTCCTGAATATTGCTCAGCCCGATACCCGGACGCTTGCGCGGGACCTTGTTCAAACCTGCCTGCTCCATGCCTACGCCGTTGTCCTTGATCTCTACAATCAGCCGGTTCTCTTCGCGGTGCACGATCAGCTCAATCAGGCCGTTGCCGGGCAGTCTGCTGATCCCGTGAATAATGGCGTTCTCGACCAGCGGCTGGAGGCTGAGCTTGGGAACCAGCGCATACAGAACATCCTCATCGTAGCGGCAGGTTAATTCGAATTTGTGGGCGTAGCGGACCTGCTGGATATGGACATAAGCCTCTACAAGCTCTATCTCATCCTTCAGATGGATCAGGTCCTTATCGGTATTCAGACTGGCCTCCAGCAGCTTGCCGAGCGACAGGGTCATATTCGTAATATCCTCATTGTGCTCACGGATGGCAATCCATTTAATCGTATTCAGCGTGTTCAGCAGGAAGTGGGGATTCGTCTGGGCCAGCAGCATCTGGAAATGGACAGCCTCCTTCTGGCGCTCCTCGGCCTTCAGCTTCTGGATCAGCAGGTGAGTATCGTCAAGCATGGTATTGAAGGTCCGGGTCAGATCCAGGATCTCCCCGCTGAATTTATGCTCCGGCAGGCGGATCTTGAGGCTCTTCTGCACGGCCGCCTTCATCTTGTTCTGCAAATGGGACAACGGGCGTGTGATGGTCGTAGCAATCACGAAGGTCATCATCAGGAAGATGCTCGTCAGGACAAAGAACGTAAAAAAGTACTGCTGCTTCAGCCCTTCGATCTCCACGAACAGCACAGACAGCGGAATCCGGTTGACGATATACCAGTCCAGCGATTCCACATAAATGTAATTAATCAGCGAATTCGAATCCTTGTCGATAAAATACTGCTGTCCGGGCTGCCCGGCGAACCCTGCCTTCACCTTCGCAGATAAAAGACTGCCCGGAACGGACTGGGAGATATCCTCCCCCGAGCGGGTAATCAGGAAATACTGCTGCTCCAGATCCGACTGCTTATGAATGGAGCGCAGCCAGTACGTATAATCGATGCTGATCCGGGCCATTCCGTAAGGCTTGTTCCGGGCATCCTCCAGATAAGCGTACAAGGATAGAAGATAGGCACTGGTGGAGACATCGCGCAGCACGTAGTTGGTATCATTGGGCACCCAGTGATAAGAGCCGGTATTCATCTGGCCCCGGTCAAACCCGGGATTAGCCTTTAGTTCTGAGTAAACTAGAGAATCCTTAGGCGGATACGAGGTGTATGCGCTTTCAGATAAGTCCAGAATCATGAAATAGACCGAAGGATTGTACAGGAAGAAGCTGTTGTTCAGGTTCTTGAAAATATTCTCCATCAGCCGTTTATTCTCCAGCTCATTACGCTGTCCGGGATGGAGCAGCACGGACTTGACGGTGTCATCCTGCTTCAGGAACAGCAGCGTCTTGAAGGCGATGCTGATCTGATCCTCCAGCGTGCGGTACATCTGCTCCAGCTGGTAGTGGCTTTGCTGGCTGATTTTCTTCTGGACCAGCGTCTCAATGCGCTGGTAGTTATACATATTCAATGCGCCGAAGGGCAGCAGAATCAGGCATACAAAGGCGGTAAACAGGCGGTATTTCAATTTCTGGGGAATCAGAATTCGCATGAGCTTTGACACACGGCTGCACCTCCAAACACGATTGCACCTGCCCGGTCCGGGAGGATGAGGGTCTCTATGGTTTAGATTATAACATAATAAAAAAGCAGCACAGCCAATACCTTAAATTGCATGGTTTTGTTCCAGCGGGCACTGGTTGCCTGCTATAAATACATAGTTTTGTTCTATTGTGGGTGCTTGACAAAAAGAAAAGGAGGCGCCATTGTTCCTGCGGCAATCCTCCCTGGTTATACATGTGCTTTCTCAATTTTAACTTCTATTTCTTTTTCTAACTTCTACTTGTTCTGCTTCAAATACTCGTTATGCCGGGTTACCATGGCCTGCACCGTCTGATCCAGCGACTGCGAGTCGAGGAAGTATTTCTCGTATTCCTGTGAGCGCAGATCCATAACCTCCTGAGGCAGACTACGTACATAGGTCGGCGTCTGATTGTCGAACATGACATACATCAGGGAATCCAGATCGTAGGAATCGCTTTTGTCACCAATGAGACTTTTCACCGCATCATCCTGATTGGCATCCTTCGAGGCCGGCAATCTTCCGCCTGCTGCCATCGGTGACATGCCGCCATCGGAATACCATTTCAGGAATTCCCAGGCCGCTTCCTGTTTCTTGGACTTGGCATTAATGGAGATATAATCACCTAATCCCCCGCGGGACACATAATCATCCGCAGCTTCGGCAAGCCGGGGGACCGGCGCGAAGGCGATGGTGAAATCACGCGGGAAATCCGTGAAGTTATTCGAGCTGCGCAGCAGCCACGCCCCGATATTGAGCATCGGTACCTCTCCACTGAGGAAGACCTGCTCGACCGGCATTTTGGATGTCAATTGCTCGCCAAGCGGCGGTGTGGTCTTATCGTCCTTCATCATTCCGTTCAGCGTTTCCAGCCATTGCTTGACGAGCGGATGATCCAGATTGGAGGTGCCGTCAGCCTTAGTGTAGCCCTCCTGGGAGAGCACGGAGTCGATAGGGTCCACGAACGGCTCCATATTCTGAATGAATCCGTACTGGTCGCCGGTCTTCAGCTTCTTCGCATATTCACGCAGCTCATTCCAGGTCCATTCCTTCGGAACCGGCAGGTTCGCCGCGTCCAGGGCCTCTTTGTTCAAAGCGATGAAGAACGGACTTTTGGTAGTAGGAACGCCGTAATACTTGCCGTCAATCTTCCAGCTCTCGGCGTCAATGCCCATTTTCTCGTCGATGTTATAATCGGTAAAGGTACTGAGATCCAGCGCCAGACCCGATTCTACCCGCTTGGAGGCATGGGAAATCGTGTAGTTCACGAATAAATCTACATCCTGCCCGGTGATCATGGCCGTATCCAGCTTGAGATTCCCGTCGTCGTCGTTAACAAAGCGTACATATTCCACCTGAATTTCGGGATGCTCCTTGTTCCAATTATCAATGACCTCCTGCGGTCCGGATTCCGGCGGAACGCCGCCCCACATTTTGAGGGTTACCGGGCTTGCAGATGTTGCCCCATTGCCTTTGGCAGGGCTTTCATTATTGGCTGCAGATGAATTGCTGCTGTTACCGCAGCCTGTAGCCAGGCCCATTATAAGAACGAGTGATGTAATTCCGGCGATCCAGCGTGTTTTTTTCAAAAGCGACAACCTCCCTGTATAACTGTATAGGCTTGCAAATCAAGAATAGCAGATCGCAAAAATCCTCAGAAGTAACAAAAAACCTGAGAATATGGAACATAACTTTACATTTCACCGGCCGGATTCTGCTCTTGTGCAAGGAAACGTTCTATCTCACGGTTATATCATCCCATTGTGTAAAAACACAATCATGGCAGATATAGTTTTTCTTTTTACCCAAAATGCGGCAGGAAATCGTATGTTATGATTCTTTACATAAGAGATCCACACAAGACGGGAGCGAATAATAATGATTATTGGTGTACCTAAAGAAATTAAGAATAATGAAAACCGTGTAGCGATTACCCCTGCTGGAGTGGTAAGCCTGGTAGCTGATGGACATAAAGTACTGGTTGAAGCCGGAGCCGGCGCGGGCAGCGGATTCCTGAATGAAGAATATGCTGCAGCCGGAGCAGAACTGATTGCAGAAGCCGCTGCTGTCTGGGCTGCCGCTGAAATGGTTATGAAGGTTAAAGAGCCGCTCGAAAGCGAATATGGTTACTTCCGTCCGGGTCTCATTCTCTTCACTTACCTGCACCTTGCTCCAGAGCCTGCCCTTGCAGCTGCCCTGAAAGACAAGGGCGTATTCGCCATCGGCTACGAAACCGTAGTGGATGGACGTACACTGCCGCTGCTCACACCGATGAGCGAAGTCGCCGGACGCATGTCCGTGCAGCTCGGCGCACAGTTCCTGCAGAAGAACTACGGCGGACAAGGCATTCTGCTCTCCGGTGTTCCCGGCGTAAGCCGCGGCAAGGTTAGCATTATCGGCGGCGGTGTGGTAGGTACTAATGCAGCTAAAATGGCGATCGGCCTTGGCGCAGAGGTTACCATTGTTGACCTAAGCGCGGACAGACTCCGCCAGCTGGATGACATCTTCGGTTCACAGATCAGCACCCTGATCTCCAATCCATATAACATTGCCAAAGCCGTAGCTGAAGCAGACCTGCTGGTAGGCGCAGTGCTGATTCCAGGGGCTAAAGCTCCTAAGCTGGTTACTGAAGAAATGGTCAAAACCATGAAGCCGGGCTCCGTCATTGTAGACGTGGCTATTGACCAGGGCGGTATCGTAGAAACGATTGACCGTGTAACCACACATGATCATCCTGTATTCGAGAAACACGGCGTACTGCACTACTCGGTAGCGAATATGCCGGGTGCTGTAGCCAAAACCTCGACCATTGCTTTAACCAACGTTACGGTTCCATATGCGCTGCAAATTGCAAATAAAGGTGTGTTCCAGGCGATCGAAGACAATGCCGGCCTGAAGAGCGGTGTTAACGTAGCCAACGGGAAGATCACCTGCCAAGCCGTGGCAGAAGCTCTTGGGGAAGAGTACTTCACGGTAGAGAAAGCAGTAGAACAAGAGTTCACTCTGATCTAGCATATAGAGCTTACAGACTTACACAAGAGTAGAGGGGTACCACCTTACAGTCCGGCGGGCAATCGCCGGATTATTTTTATGCAGACTGAATGTCTATGTTAGGTTTCCTCCGTATTTCTTGGATGTTCCTATAGGCAACTGCCAAACGGTGTAATATAATGTAATCAATTCTACAGCGAAATTGATTAAAGCTTCTGTTATTCTTCAGGTTGGGGTGGGCACATTGACAGAATCAGAGCAGACATTTGACCGTTTTTTTGACAGCATGGAATCCCTGGCGGATACCATCAGCGAATCGCTTCAGTCGCAGGTGACGATTGAGGACAGCAACCATCATGTGATCGGGTACAGCTCCCATCAGTTTGAGAGCGATCCGGCGCGTATCTCGACCATTATCGGCAAAAGAGTTCCGAATACGGTGATTATAGGCCTCCACAAAAAAGGGGTCATGCATGATCTGGAGAATACCAGCCACCCCATCCGCATTCCTGCAGTCATGGAGGTGGGTCTGGGCCCCCGCTTGGCCATGTGCATCAAACACCAGCAGGAGATTCTCGGCTACATCTGGGTGGTGGACCGGGGGAATCTCGCCGAAGGCCATGCCGAACGGATTGTCGAAAAAGCCGCAGGCATTGCCGGGCGTTATCTGCTGAAGCAGCGGGGCTGGAAGACGAAGCAGGAGAAGACGTTCGAGGATTTCTTCTGGAAGCTGCTGACCTCGCATTACGAGAGTGAGCTGCGCATCCGCCAGGAGGCGGAGGCCGGGTCCATTCTGCTGCCGGAGAGCTATTATATCGGGGTACTGGAGAGCGATAAGCCGGTGGATGAGCATTTCCTGCAGAATTTCCGCCGGATTATGGATGCCTATGCCGGACAGCGGCTGCTGTTCCAGACTGCCGAGCAGAACCGGCTGATTATTCTGTTCTCGTTTGTGTTCCCTGTGGAAGGGACGGAGCGGCTGTCCTCGTTCGTGCAGAAGCTGATCCGGGATATGGGCGCAAGCGAAGGCTGCAGGCTTACGGCCGGCTGCAGTCCGGGCTACCGCGAATATACTTCTGCGGCCGCCGCTTACCGCGAAGCGCTGCAGATTCTGGAGATCAAGAAGCTGCTGCCTTATCACGCCCGTGAGCTGCTGCTCTATGAAGAGATTGGCTTCTGGGCTTACCTTCCGGCCATTCTGGAGCAGAAGCGCAGCCGGACACGGCGCAGCGCTCTGCTCTACCCGCTGAAGGAACATGACCGCGAGCATAAGAGCGATTTCCTCAAGACCATAGCCGTCTACCTGACGATGAACGGGAATCTGAAGGAATCGGCTGCCTTTCTGCATATCCATACCAATACATTAATGTACCGGCTGAACCGGATCGCCGAGATTACAGGCAGGAGCCTGAAGGAAACGGATTACCGTACATCTATTTATCTGGATATTCTGACCGAGGAGACAGCACAGGTGAATGGCTGGTTCCAAGAGGCGCCCGGGTTCAAGGAGTAGTCTCTTCATGTGCAGATACAAATTCAAGAAACTCCACGATAATTTCTGAGGCGGCCTCTTCATCGGGTAACCGGGCATACTGGCTCAACTTCTGTATATCAGGCTGGAATAATTCAAGGAGCTGCAGCATCGCTGCGGCTTCTTTATTTTTGGCCGCTTGGATCAGTCTTGTAATTTCGTTGTCTGAGATAGCTGGTGGATGATCTTCTTTTTCCATTTGCTCACCGCCTGTTGGCTCATATTGAATTGCTTGGCGACCTCCGCTTCGCTGTACCCTTCCAGATAGAGGTTATATAAGATGGATTTTTCAAAAGCAGGCAGGCTTTCCGTGAGCTGCTCAATCATTATTTTGTTATCGGAAGCCTGAGTAAAGTTTGTTCCAGACTGTATATTGTCAAAAAGCGGAGATTCCAGCCGTCCGGCCTTTTTAGCCCTATACTGTACTCTCCAACCTATCCGGCAGAGTTCATTCCGGTAGCGTTCATATACCGTTTGTGCTCTATCCAAAGCGGATTACCCCTTTCTGGAAATAAAAATAATAATATGTATATATGGGCGTGTATGATGGTTATCGATGAATAAATAGGAACATACGTTCCATTTTATTGTATCATAGTTGAATAGATGGATGCCAATATTGGGAAATTTAATATTTTTTTATTTTCAGGTTGTATTTTAGCTGCCTAATTTACCTTATAAGTGAAGGCATCCGGGCCTATCTGCTACTCAGAGGGAGCTTGATACAAATGAAGAAGGTGCTATACGTACCATTGGATGATAGACCCGTCAATCTGGACGATGTTATTACTCAAGGGAAATCGGCAGGAATCCATGTAATCACCCCGCATGTAGCTGATCTTAGAAATCGTCTGGATTCGCACAAGACATCATCGGGGACCACCTTACTAACCACATCATCACCGGCATATGGGGACACCGCCCGCATCCGGAAATTTATTCTTCATCATGCAGCGTCTGCAGACGGCTTTATAATCTCTACGGATATGCTCGCCTACGGGGGCCTGATTGGAAGCCGCCGTCTCCGGGCGGACGCGGGGGGAGCTTATCCGGCCTATGATCCTGAGATCACGAACCTGCTGGACGTGATCCGTCTAGTGAAGCAGTCTTATCCGGACAAGCCGGTGTATGTGCTGGATACGATTATGAGGCTGGCTACAACGTCTTTTGCAGATGGTCTGGACTTGGCGGCCTATACAGAATCACGCAATTTCATGCTTCAGCCGCGAAGAAGCTTTACGCAGTTTGAAGATATTCTCAGCGGATATAACCTGTCTCCAACGGGTTCCTATGGCAGCACGGCCACTTTTGATAAGGAGCAGTATTACAATACGAGACAGCATAAGTTCAAAACGAATCATTACATTCTGGAGAAGCTGGCGCAGGAGGGATATATTGATTTTCTTGCGGTAGGTGTGGATGATGCCAATACTCAGGGAGTGCAGATTAACGAGATTCACTTTGTAGAAGAGTGCATTAATGGCTGGCTCGGCGGCATGAATGGTCAGAATCCGGAGCGTGCAATCATTCTTCCGGATGCAGACGGACTGGGACAGGCGTTATTGGCACGTATGGCGAATCAGCTCTATCGTAACGGGGCGAAGACAGGGTGTGCCGTTCAATACTTCGGACCCCATGGCTCTACCATTACGAGTCCGTATGAATATATGGATGTACATCAGAACATTCTGCGTCATGTGGACATTGTGGGTGCAGCGTCTGAGTCTGTGGGCGGTTCAGCTGCCTTGGAGATTATCGCGGTTACCGCTGCGGATCAGACGCCGGCTGCGGTTGACCGCCTTGCGGCTAATCACGCCAATGGTGTTCTGTCTGTAGTGATTGATTTTGTCGGCAGCGGTGCAGCGGATGCTGCGGTAACTGAAAGCCTGCTGGGCAGCCGGCATACCGGAAGTATATTAGGATACAGCGGCTGGAATACGCCGGGTAACAAAATCGGGATAGCGCTGGGCATGGGCCAGGCCCGGTATGCATTGTTGGTTACGGAGACAGATGCGGCGGCGCTCAGCTCTGCTGTTAACGCTCACGGGTCGCTTTTATTCAAACGCTTCTTGAAAGATTACTATTACAAAAGGCTGGCTATCGGTGAAATCCGGGAATATTCAAGAGCCCATTCGTTATATGTGAATGTCGCTGCGATTGCAGATCAAAATATGCTTTTGTTTAATAGTCCGGAAGACTATTCTCATTTACAAGCTCTGCTGAGAGAGCGGATGCAGACACATACAGCCACCCTTGCCGGGACAAATGCATTCCTTATCGGGAGTCCTGAACCAGCCTGCAGTATCCGTCAGATTAGCGGAGCTGCCTGGTCGTTTGCGGAATATTCCAGTGCGGTACTTCATTACCATGATCCCGGTTATATTTGGGGCCGTGCTTTTGAAATTACTTTGAAGCCTAGCGTAACCTTACACAAGAAGCGCAAGAATTAATATAATCATTGAAGATAAGACCCCACTCTGTGGGGTTATTTTGTGCTGGGCGCAAAGTCCCACGCACCAATATGAGGCCCGACACGTACAATAACCTATATTTCATGACAAGAAGATGAAGGGGGGAAGCAGGATGGGGTATGGATACACGGCTCCTGCGAATCCGGCATTCGAGATTAAAATGCGGGGAGAGATTATCGCTGCAGCCAGAGCGATGAACGCCGGGGGGACGGACTTCTCGACATTTAAGAACTCCCGCTGCAATCCAAGATATTGGAATCGTACGGCGGGCGGCGGTTTTGAATTGAAGGCAGGGGTTAGCCCTTCTGCAGCAATCAATGATATTTTTGTAAATGGACAGCTGTATGCCTTCGAATGCGCAATGGCGATGGTAATGATTCTATATAGAGCGACCATCAGTATGATCGGGGAGAATGCCTTCGACCGCTACTTCACCGATCTGTACCTGTGGGACTGGAACTATGACAGCAATCTGAAGATGATCACCACCTTCAATCCGTCGGAATTACAGCCGGGGGATGTAGTCTACTTCAAGAATCCCGATCATGATCCGGATAAGCCGGAGTGGCAGGGGGAGAACGCGATTATGCTGTCGAATGACCGCTTCTACGGGCACGGGCTGGGTATTAAGAGCGCCTCCGAGATGATCACTTCACTCAACAGGGAAAGAGTACCGGGCAGCCGGACCTCGGCTTACCTGGCGGATGAGGGGCTTCACCCTGACTTTGCCTATATAGCTACATTAACTACGCGCTCTAACCTGCCGATATCCGGGAATCGCAGAGCCAGCACGGCCATCTACTCCAGAATAGGCGTCAGATCCTATATCATCAGATAGAGCTCAGCATCACTGATTTTGTTCAGAGCGGTATTTAAGCGGGTGCAGGCCAACGGTTTTTTTGAAAACTGTACTGAAGTAATGGGGATTCTCATAGCCCACGAGTTCGGAAATCTCCATTACTTTGAGGTCTGTGCTTGTCAGCAGCTCCTTCGCTTTGCCTATACGGATCCGGGTGATATAGTCGGTAATCGTCTCACCGGTCTCCTTCTTGAAGATCAGACTGATATAGTTAGGCGTCAGGAATACCTCCTCGGCAATTCTGGAAATGGAGAGCTCAGAGGCGTAGCCTTCCTGGATAATAGAATGGATTTTGCTGATGATCCGGCTGTTCTTGGAGGTGTTCTTGCCTGCTACATACGCACTTAAGTCATGAAAAAGCGACAGCATATACGCCTTCAGGCCGGTAATATTCTTCTGAAGGTACAGCTTATCCATAATTGTAATCCGGTCACTCAGTACCAGCCGGGTATCCTCATCAATCTCATACAGGGCCCTGGCGGACGTGAAAATCATCTCGGCACAAATACTCTGCACATATCCGATCTGCAGCTTGGGCCCGGCCAGTCTGGTGAACAGCTGCTCCATCAGCTCCATGACGGTGCCCGTATGGCCTGCCTTCAGTTCATTCATGAGCCGGGCCTGGAATTTATAGAAGAAGGTGCTCTCCAGTGTCTCCGTTTCCGGCTGGATATCCTTAATGTAGAGGACAGAGCCGTGCCCGGTATAGAATGTGTACACCAGCGCGGCCAGCGCATCCTTGTACGAGTCCTCCAGCTGGCCTGCCAGGGGACAAGCTCTGCCAATGCCGGCCGAGGCATCCAGCCGCAGATACTTGCGGATATTACTGATAATCTGCCCGCATACTTCTGAGATGGAAGAGGGCGAGGGATCGTCTGCCGGGCAGAAAAGCATAATGAACTCGTTCTCGCTGGCGACGAAGCTGATGGAGCACGGGTGGCTGACCAGACACTCATTGATAATATTTTGAATGGAAAAATAGAGCAGCTGCTTGTATTCCTCCGAGAATTTGTCCACGGCGCTCTGGTATTCATC
The DNA here is from genome assembly GCF_038593005.1 of Paenibacillus sp. FSL E2-0178. Taxonomy (NCBI): domain Bacteria; kingdom Bacillati; phylum Bacillota; class Bacilli; order Caryophanales; family Paenibacillaceae; genus Paenibacillus; species Paenibacillus sp. FSL E2-0178. The sequence goes on along the minus strand of NZ_CP151953.1, from coordinate 4,428,014 downwards.
CAGCTGCAGTACACAGGCTGTCAAAGCTGTCCCCCGCTTGAAGGGAAGGGCGAAATAATCGATTTTCTGCCAAATTTCATCCTCGTTCCGGTATAGGCCGGCAATCAGATTCTGCAGGAACTTGTCGCGGATCACCGGCATGCTGTCCTGCAGCTGCTTCCTCAGCTGCTCTACATCCATCTGATGCTCACGTTCCCCCTTAAGCTTAGCGACAACCTGATGGAAGACCTCCCGGACCTCAGGTAATTTCACCGGCTTCAGAATATATCCCTCGGCATTCACCTTCAGCGCGTCCCGGGCATAGGAGAAGTCCTGGGCGCCGCTGATGATAATGATTTTGGTAGGACTGCCTGCTTCCCGCAGCTTCTCCGCCACCTGCAGACCGCCCATCAGCGGCATCATAATATCGGTGAACAGAATATCCGGCGCAAGCTTCAGGCATAATTCATAGGCCTCCAGCCCGTCAGACGCCTCCCCTATAATCTCAATTCCGAATTCCTCCTGCCATTTGAACACGTGGATCAGGCTGCTGCGGATAAACGGCTCATCATCCGCTACGATCATCGTTAACATCTTCACTCACCTCATCCCATGTAGTCACCACCGGAAACCGGATCACCGCAAGCAGGCCGCAGCCATCCTCGGTATTAGCGTAATAGCGGATTCCGTAAGACGCTCCAAAAAACTGCTGGATTCTCATATGCACATTGCGGATACCATAGGACTGGTTGCCCGGCTGCGGATGGGTTAGCAGCAGGTTCAGCCGTTCCGGGTCTGCCCCCACGCCGTCGTCAAACACCGAAACGCTGAGAATCCCCTGTGAAGTCTCGACTCTAATGCGGATTCTGCCTTGACCCCGGCGCTGCTGAATGCCATGAATCAGGGCATTCTCCACCAGCGGCTGCAGGCTGAGCTTGACCACCAGGCATTCCTCCAGCAGCTTGGGGTCCGTCTCCTCCAGTTCATATTCCAGCCTATCCCGGAAACGGAACCGCTGAATCTCCAGATAGCTCTCCACCTGCCGCAGCTCATCGCGGAGCGGGATGATATTCCGACCCTTGCTCAGGCTGTACCTGAAGAAATCCGAGAGGGAGGTAACCATGTTGCTGATCTCGGGAATATCGTGATTGATGGCGATCCAGTTGATCGAATCCAGGGTGTTGTAAAGAAAATGCGGGTTGATCTGGGCCTGCAGGGTCTGGAGCTCGGCTTCTTTCTTGCGCAGCTCGGTCACATAGAGCTTGTCAATCAGCGCCTTAATCTGCTGGAGCAGCTTGTTATAGCGGTTGAACAAGTAGGCGAATTCATCCTTGCGCCTGTAGCGGATGGTAATGTTGAAATTTCCGCTTTCGGCATGCGACATCGACTGGATGAACTTGCGGATCGGCGCTGAGATATTCTCTGACAGCAGCAGGGCCATCATGAGCGAGACCAGCATACAGATGCCGATCACGATATACATCACCCGGCGGAAGGCGGCTAATTCTCCGTTAAGCTCACGGACAGGCGAGAAGGAGAGAATGGTCCAGCCGGTGTTGTCAATGGTCCGGTAGGAGACAAGCATATTCTCGCCGCCGATCATCTGGTGAAAAGAATGCAGACCCGCAGAACCGTCAGCCGGAGCGTTCATCTTGCTGTAGTAGTCCTGTGTGTTGATGTTCTGCCCGATCAGGGCCGGCTCCGGACTGATGGCGATCGTGCCGGTTCCGTCTGCGATATAGACCTTGCTGCCGGGCGTAGGCTTGTAATGCTCCAGCAGTGTGCCGAATTCAGCTACAGGAATGTCGATGGTGAGCAGTCCGACATAGGGCAGCTGTGCATGCCGGATGCCGAACAGGCGCCTTGCGAATTTGAGGGTGTACTTGGAATCCAGAGAGCTGAGTCCGACGACAGTGAAATCGGATTGGGCCGGAATGCCGAGATACCAGGGCTTCAGGGAGATGAGATCGATATTGAATACACGTCTGGAGAAGTTATATTGGGTATATTCCGGGCGGTTCAGCATATAGAGCATAGGGACAAAGCTGCTTCCAGACGTACCGTTCGCGGGGAAATTCTCGAGAATTTTGCTCAGGGCAGCCAGCTCATTAATGATTCCGCTGCTGTCCGTGGGCCGGTTAGAGGAGATGAGGTCAGCGAATTCCGAATTAAGATAGAGCGATACCATGGATTTATTGGCGGCCTCGAACCGCTGGGCCAGATTGTCCTGAACGAGATTGAAGTTGTTCTCAATGGATGTATTAACATTGCGGGTGATAATATCGGCTGATTTGTTATATACCGTCACCGATATAATGGTTGTCGGAAGCAGGACGAGGAACAGGAAGTAGAGAATCAGCCGGCTGCGGATGCTGAAATTATACAAGAAGAGGGTCCGCGACAACGTATCAAACAGCTTCCTCATTGGAGCCCTCCCCGGCATCCGATATTTGCGGCTTGCCATTTATCGGGTATTGTTGGAAAATACCAATCAATAGTTGGTATACATTGTAAAACGCAATAAGTCTTGATGTCAACGCAGGAGGTGCAAGATGAAACGGTTCCTGTTCTATATCCTTGCCTTATTATTATGCGGGACTGCAGCGTATGCCATTGCTTATGACCGTCCGCTGCTGGTGGACTTCAGTCCGGGTCCTACGGAGGCGCCGGTGCAGCCCATCCGGGTAAAGATTGCCCTGTATGACTGGACGGAGAACCTGGAAGTGAAGAATGCCATCAGTCAATATAACAAAACCAATCCTGATCATATCGAGATTAACGTTATGGATATCGCTGCAGATGTCTACGATGACACCTTAAATATGCTGATGACCTCGGGACAGGGTCCGGATGTGTTCAGTGTTGATAATACCTGGCTGGCTACCTATGTGAACAAGGGGTATTTGGCTAATCTGTCCGCAGAGTTGAAAACTGCTGATTTAAGCAGATTCCCGGCATGGGCAAGGAACTATGCACACAGCTCTTTGTTCAGAGGGGGGATCTACTTCATGCCCTCCAGTGTTGATACTGTGCGTCTCCTCTATAACAAGCAGCTGTTCCGCGATGCCGGACTTGACCCGGAGCACCCGCCGCTTACCTTCGGAGCGGTGAAAGAGGCTGCCGCCCGGATCAGCCAGGCAGGAGAGGGCGTGAATAAATATGGCTTCGCGCTTCCCGCCGGAGACAGCCAGGATAGCCTGCAGACCGGTCTTGAAATCTCCAATACCTCCAGCGGTTACTATCTTTATAATTACCAGACCGGGCGTTATGAGCTGAGTGTATACAGATTGTGGCTGCAAATGGTGCTGGACATGAAGCGTGAGGGGAGTCTGTATCCGGGCGAGGCACTGCTTAAGCGTGACAGCGCCCTGCGGCAGTTCGCGGACGGCAATATCGGCATGATGTACGCCACCAGCAAAGATTATGTAAAGCTGCAGGAATATATGCCGAAGGACGATTGGGGAGTTGCAATGCCTCCTGTGGCGGACTCCTCCAAGCAGGGCGGCGGAGCGCTCATGATGATTCCGCACTCTCCGCTGGTAGTGAATAGTTCAGCTCCAAGCCGGGAGGCGGCGGTTAAAGTGTGGAAATTCCTGCAGTCCGGGGAATTCCTGACCATTCTGTTCCAGCAGGCGCTGGCCCTGCCGGTGGTGGACGGTATTCTCGATGTTCCGGGTCTTGCACCGGGGCTGGGGCACTTCAAGGAATTTGTTCCGGCTGCCGCTGAGTCTATATATCCGCTCTCGCCGCAGATTATGGATCAATATGATCCGAGCTCGGTATCTATGGAACCGCGGGACTCCGGGGACCGTCCGAGGATGCAGCTGTATCTGCAGATTCTCTCGGGAGAGAAGCCGCTTGACGAGGGGCTGCGCAGCGAAACGGAGCGGCTGAATCAGATGCTCGACATTGCGGATACGGGGTACTCTTTTCAGCGCGAGGAGTATATCTATCCTGACTTTGATCCGCATAATCCCCTAAAGGCAGAGAGCCTGGAGAGCCGGCTGAGTAAGGGACAGGAATAGAATAGCCAGTGTGGATTAGGGACTTATCCGGGCCGTAGCGGCTTCGGGAAAGTCCCTTTTTGTCTGCTCATTCTTTTGTGCTGGATGTGTACCGGATTGGAGCGTTAACGTCCACACCGTATGGGGAGTGCCGGAATAATACTATATAAATCAATCTTTGTACTGCTAGTTTCAGTACTAGCTTCTATAAGGGAAAAGATAGATTCAGCAGAGTAGGAAGTAGAGTATGGGACAATTAAATCGGCAAATAAAGGAGACTGGGAAATGAGCTTCTTATCAACGGGACCGCTGGAGAATAATATGGTTGGAGGTGTGAGACCGACCACTCAGGTTACGGTCAGAATCGATAACCGCAGCAGCACTTCAGCTTCGATGGTATTAGTACAAGGTTATTACATGCTCGGGGGAATAAGGAACCTGTATGTCAGCGAGTCGCTGAATGTGGCTGCAAACGAAGTGATAACAAACACTTATTATGCGGATCTGGATGCTTTTGAATTTCTGTTTGTCACCCCGGATATGACGGATGACCCTATCCAGATTTCACTGTGGGGCAAGAGCAGCACCGGACAGCTGGTAACAGCCCACCGGCTGGTATCTGCTGAGCTGCTTGGGGAAACCACGGGGATTACCGGAGCGACCGGGGCGACAGGCGACGCAGGCGCAACAGGCGTAACAGGTGCAACCGGGGTAACTGGGGCGCCGGGAGCAGGAGTAACCGGAGCTATTGGTGTAACGGGAGCCACTGGTGTAACGGGAGCAACCGGGGTAACTGGAGCGAGCGGTGTTACGGGTGCGACGGGAGCGACGGGCGAAGCAGGCGTGACTGGAGCGACTGGCGAAGCTGGGGTGACCGGGGCGACGGGCGAAGCGGGCGTAACTGGTGCGACAGGCGAAGCGGGCGTGACTGGAGCGACAGGCGAAGCTGGAGTTACGGGAGCGACGGGCGAAGCGGGCGTGACTGGAGCTACGGGCGAAGCAGGAGTGACTGGAGCGACGGGCGAAGCGGGCGTGACGGGGGCGACGGGCGAAGCTGGAGTTACTGGAGCGACGGGCGAAGCGGGAGTGACCGGGGCGACGGGCGAAGCAGGCGTGACTGGAGCGACGGGCGAAGCTGGAGTGACTGGAGCGACGGGCGAAGCAGGCGTGACTGGAGCGACGGGCGAAGCGGGCGTAACTGGGGCAACGGGCGAAGCGGGCGTGACTGGAGCGACGGGCGAAGCTGGAGTTACTGGAGCGACGGGCGAAGCTGGAGTTACGGGAGCAACGGGCGAAGCGGGCGTGACTGGAGCGACGGGCGAAGCGGGCGTGACCGGAGCGACAGGCGAAGCGGGCGTAACTGGAGCGACAGGCGAAGCGGGCGTGACTGGTGCGACGGGCGAAGCTGGAGTTACTGGAGCGACGGGCGAAGCTGGAGTTACTGGAGCGACGGGCGAAGCGGGAGTGACTGGAGCGACGGGCGAAGCGGGAGTTACGGGAGCGACGGGCGAAGCGGGCGTGACTGGGGCGACGGGCGAAGCTGGCGTAACTGGGGCGACAGGCGAAGCGGGCGTGACTGGTGCAACGGGCGAAGCAGGCGTGACTGGGGCGACGGGCGAAGCAGGCGTGACTGGGGAGACGGGCGAAGCAGGCGTGACTGGAGCGACAGGCGAAGCGGGCGTGACTGGGGCGACGGGCGAAGCAGGCGTGACTGGTGCGACGGGCGAAGCGGGCGTGACTGGAGCGACAGGCGAAGCGGGCGTGACTGGAGCGACGGGCGAAGCTGGAGTTACGGGAGCAACGGGCGAAGCTGGAGTTACTGGTGCGACGGGCGAAGCGGGCGTGACTGGGGCGACGGGCGAAGCTGGGGTGACTGGAGCAACGGGCGAAGCAGGCGTGACTGGAGCGACGGGCGAAGCAGGCGTGACTGGTGCGACGGGCGAAGCGGGAGTTACGGGAGCGACGGGCGAAGCGGGCGTGACCGGGGCGACGGGCGAAGCAGGCGTGACTGGAGCGACGGGCGAAGCGGGCGTGACTGGAGCGACGGGCGAAGCTGGAGTGACTGGAGCGACAGGCGAAGCTGGAGTTACTGGAGCGACGGGCGAAGCGGGAGTGACTGGAGCAACTGGAGCAACTGGTGCGTCTGGGGTTACCGGTGCGACGGGAGCAGGAGTAACCGGAGCCACTGGTGTGACGGGAGCAACAGGAGACGCAGGCGTGACAGGTGCAACCGGGGTTACAGGAGCTACGGGAGTGGGAGTGACTGGAGCGACTGGAGTAACGGGAGCAACAGGAGACGCAGGCGTGACAGGTGCAACCGGGGTTACAGGAGCTACGGGAGTTGGAGCGACTGGGGTAACGGGAGCAACAGGAGACGCAGGCGTGACAGGTGCAACCGGGGTTACAGGAGCTACGGGAGCTACGGGAGTTGGAGCGACTGGAGTAACGGGAGCAACGGGAGACGTAGGCGTGACGGGTGCAACCGGGGTTACAGGAGCTACGGGAGCTACGGGAGCTGGCGTGACCGGAGCGACTGGAGTAACGGGAGCAACAGGAGACGCAGGCGTGACAGGTGCGACCGGGGTTACAGGAGCTACGGGAGTGGGCGTAACCGGAGCGACTGGAGTAACGGGAGCAACAGGAGACGCAGGCGTGACAGGTGCAACCGGGGTTACGGGTGCGACGGGAGCTGGCGTGACCGGAGCGACTGGAGTAACGGGAGCAACAGGAGACGCAGGCGTGACAGGTGCAACCGGGGTTACAGGAGCAACGGGAGTGGGCGTAACCGGAGCGACTGGGGTAACTGGGCTTACGGGAGCAATAGGCATAACGGGTGCAACCGGCGTGACCGGAGTCACCGGAACCACGGGCATAACCGGAACCACCGGTGCGACAGGCCCCAATATCTCAACGGAAGGCTTCTCGGCATTCCTGCCTTCGTTCTCGGCGGCAGCCAGCACACAGCTTACAGGGTGGACGGTGACGACGCCTTATTACGACAGCGCGACTTTTAACGAAACAACGGGCAACTACACCATCCCGGCCACAGGCAGATATTCGTTTGAGGCGACTATTAACTACAGTACTACGGCTGCGATTTCAGTTGCGTTGGGTGCAGGAGTGAACCCGGCTTTTGTAGTGCGGAGAACGTCCCCTACGGTAACAGATCTGGTAACCGGGCTCTTCCCTCTGCTGAATGTTAACATCGCACTGCTGTTGTCACTCCGGACGATATTAGGGAACGGTACGGTAACATTAACGGGTGAGTTTGAACTGACGGCAGGCGATGTAATCGGCCTGTTCTACGCAGCAGATGGATTAACGCTTCCGCTGGATCTTGGCGGTTCCTCCTCGGGCGTTGTGTGGTCTGTGCACAGACTGACGTAATACAATGAATTTGTACGAAGTTACAGGTTTCCTCTAAAATACAAAAGGGCGCACACAGCTATCATTGTGGAGCGCCCTTTTTGGTATGACTACAAATCCACAATCCTAAACTCCGTAGGATTTTGAACTTTTATTATAGATGGCCTTATTTAGCATCAGCCGTTCTCCGGCTACACTTAAGTCATGGAAGAGAGAGACTGCTGAAGGAATCAGGAGGCGGAATGAATGATTACTCAAGAGAAGAAAAGTGTATCCGGTGCAGAAGACAGCCTGCCGGTATACAGGAGCACGAAGCGTGGGGCCATGCTGAGACATCTGCTGAAGCACAAAGTTCTGCTGCTGATGCTGCTGCCGGGTGTGCTTTTTTTGCTGGTCAATAATTATCTGCCGATGTTCGGGATCATTATTGCCTTCAAGAATATTAACTATGTCGACGGCATTCTCGGCAGTCCGTGGGTGGGGCTGGATAACTTCAGATTCCTGTTCGCAACCTCGGATGCCTGGATCATTACCCGCAATACGGTGCTCTACAACTTTGTGTTTATTATTCTCAACCTGGCGATTGCCGTGTCCATCGCGATTGCCCTGAATGAGCTGAAGAATAAACTGGCCGCCAAATTTTATCAGAGCATCATGTTCTTCCCGTACTTCCTGTCGATGGTTGTGGTGAGTTATCTGGTATTCGCCTTTCTGAATGTTGAATACGGTTTCATTAATAAAGGGATCTTCGCCCTGTTTGGGCTGGATGAGCTGAACTGGTATTCCGAGCCGAAATATTGGCCGTTCATTCTGCCGCTGATCAACCTCTGGAAAGGGGTGGGCTATGGCTGTGTCATCTATCTGGCGGCCATCATCGGCATTGACAACGAATACTATGAAGCCGCCCTGATCGACGGTGCCAGCAAGTGGAAGCAGATCCTGCATATCACGATTCCGCTGATCCGTCCGGTCATTATCATCACAACGATTCTGGCCATCGGCGGGATTTTCCGCTCCGACTTCGGGCTGTTCTACCAGACCACGCTCAATTCCGGAGCACTGTACCCGACAACGCTGGTCATCGACACCTACGTCTATAACGCGCTGATCAATATGGGGAACCTGGGCATGTCCGCAGCAGCGGGATTGTATCAATCGGTGGTCGGCTTCTTCCTGGTCCTCGGCTCGAACTGGATCGTGCGCAAGGTCGACAAGGATCAGGCGGTATTCTAAAAAGGAGTGGAAATCCGTGGCTAATAACGAAATATCCAGATTTACCAACATCATTCTCCATGTTATTTTTATCATCCTGTCCATTACCTGCCTGCTGCCGATTGTACTCGTCTTCATGATTTCCATTACCGACTATGATTACATCGTGCTGAACGGCTATCAATTTATCCCGGAGAAGCTCAGCCTGGAAGCCTATGCGTATATCTTCAAGGATTACAGCGTTGTGTTAAAAGCGTACGGCGTGTCCTTCTTCGTCACCCTCACCGGAACGCTGGTCAGTGTGTTCATCTCTTCACTGTATGCTTATCCGATCTCACGGACCGATTTCAGATACCGCGGCTTTTTCGCCTTCCTGATCTTCTTCACCATGCTGTTCGGCGGCGGGCTGGTGCCCTGGTATATGGTCTATACGCAAGTGCTGGACCTCAAGAACTCCATCTGGGCGCTCATCGTGCCGATGCTGCTGTCACCGTTCAATGTGCTGATCATGAAAACGTATTTCCAGATGAGTGTGCCGCCTGCGCTGATCGAAGCCTCTACAATCGACGGGGCCGGGGAGCTGCGGACGTTCTTCCAGATTGTTTTTCCGCTGTCCCTGCCGGTATTCGCCACGATTGGGCTGTTCAATACGCTGCATTACTGGAACGACTGGTTCAACAGCATGATCTTCATCACCGATACAGACCTCTATTCCCTGCAATATCTGATGTACAAAATGATCTCCCAGGCGGATTACCTGAGCCGCAACGGGGCGCTCATTCAGGGCTCGGCCACCGAGCTGGCCAAATTACCGGGGGAAACGATCCGCATGGCGATGGCGCTGATTGGCATTGGACCGATCGTGCTCGCCTATCCGTTCTTCCAGCGGTATTTCATCAAAGGCTTGACGCTTGGCTCGATTAAAGGCTAACCTCGGAATCAACCGATTAGCATATATTGTTCAATCAAGGGGAGGAAACAAAGTATGGCAGGTAAAAAAGTCACGGGTCTACTGCTGTCGCTTGTACTTATGGTTGGGTTTACCCTAGCCGGATGCTCCGGAAATAACAACAATACCTCTGCTCCTACGGAGAAGGCAGGGGAGAGTACCGCGGCTCCGGCAGCCACTAAGGAAGCTACTGCAACTGAAGCTGCCGGGACGGAAGCGCCGGATGCTCTGGAACCGGTGGAGCTGTCGCTGTATCTGCCCGGCGGGCCGGATAAGGATGTGGCTTCTGTAGAGCAGGAGATCAATGCGTATCTGAAGGATAAAATAAATGCCACGATCAAGATTAACCAGCTGAGCTGGGATAAACCGGCCGATAAGGTCAACCTGATGATCCAGTCCGGCGAAGTGTTCGACATGGTCTATACCTGGAACTTCATGACCAATGCCGCCAAGGGAGCGTATCTGCCGCTGGAAGAGCTGATCGAGACCTATGCCAAGGAAACGAAGGCACAGATCAATCCTGCTTATCTGCAGGCGGCTACTGTTAACGGACATTTGTATGCGATTCCCACAGAGAAAGAGCTGGGCCAGTCTGTCGGGTTTGCTTTTGACAAAGCGATTGTCGATAAATACGGCTTCGATGTGAACAGCATCAAGAAGCTGGAGGATATTGAACCGATGCTGAAGACGATTAAGGAGAAAGAACCCGCCCTTTCCCCGCTGTTCATGAACCATACCGACAGTCTGAACTGGTTCACAGCTTATCCGGAAAGTGAGGACCTCGACGGCAGCAATGAAATCCCGACGCTGCTCGATTACAAGACGATGAAGGTATTTAACGAATATGATACGCCGGAAATTGTGGAACGGCTGAAGCTGATCCGCAGCTGGTATGAAGCGGGCTATATTAACAAGAATGGTGCCACAGACAAGACCGAGCTGAAGGATGCGGTCAAAAGCGGCAAGGCCTGGTTCGTCTACGGCAATATGAATCCGACCTCCACCAATGACTGGACCCGGCTCGCCGAGAAGCCGATGATTATCAAGACGCTGCTGCCGGTTGGCGTCAGCACCAAGAGTCTGCAGGGCTCCATGCTCGCCATCTCCAGAACCTCCAAAAACCCTGAACGGGCCATGATGTTCATGAACCTGATCCATACCGATCCGGTGCTCTACAACCTGCTGACCTTCGGCATTGAGGGCAAGCATTACAAGAAGCTGGAGAACAGCACGGTGGAGTTCATCCCGGACAGCGGCTACAACTCTGTGTCTTCCTGGATGATCGGCAATGTGCTGCTGAACTACCTGAACAAGGACGAAGATCCGAACCGCGTACAGCTGTACACCGACTGGAACAAGAACTCTGCCGTTTCGCCGGTCATCGGCTTTGTCTTCGATTCGACCAAGGTGCAGTCGCAGATCGGCGCACTGATCAATATTACGAAGCAATATAAGAACACCCTGTACTCCGGGGAAAAGGACCCTGAGCCGGTCCTGAAGGAAATGAACAGCAAGCTGAAGGCCGCAGGCCTGGATGCTGTGATTACAGAAATTCAAACGCAACTGGATGCTTTCCTGGCCGCCAAATAAGCAGCTGAGGCCATAGCACGCCCGGTATTCATAGCAGGCAGTCCCAGCGGCCGCTTGCCGGATACCGGGTATTCTCAATCGCTGAACCAGCATTTGGGGAGCCCTTATCTTATTCTCAAGAAGAGGGTGTTAATGTGCGAAAACAGAAGATAACAGGCAAGTTGCTCATTACTGTTCTGGTGCTGATGTCCGTTCTGGTGCCTGGCGGGCGAATTCTGTCCGCCGGACCGCCAGCGGGACTGACTGCTGTGCAAGAAATGATGAAGTCACCTGCGGTGCTGCCGCTAACTACCGCTGATTCTTCCTATGGCAGGACGGTCACAGAGGATACCTATGAGCCGTCTACGCTGCTCTGGCAGGTAGGGGAGCAGGATAACAGCTCGGCAGAATTTACGGTATTTCAAGATGTGTACAGTGAGAATATTACCCTCCCCGCAAATCCCATGAGCTGGAATACCCTCTCCAAGGGCATGAAAGCAGACCACAACGGTACCATGAATCTCACCTTTAATTTAACCGGAGTCCCTCTCTACGGCGTGGAGTTCAGCTTCAAAGTTATAGATGCAAGCACCGCTATTCCGCAGCTGGCCGTATTCGCAAACGGCAGCTTCAGCGGGCTTATTCAGATTACCGGCCTGAATGATGGAGAGACCCCGCTTACGCGCACATGGAAGCAGACCTATAAGCTCTACATTCCCAAAGAACAGCTGAAGATAGGACAGAATGAGCTTAAGCTCACCGTTGACCGGGGTTTATACGCAGATCCGCAGTCTCCCGGTTATGACGGGGACAGGTATCTGTGGTTTGAGTGGGATTATTTCAGGCTGGATGCGCTGGAGGAGCAGGCCGCCGAGCCCATACACGGGCGGTATATTCATCTGGGAAGCACAATTGCCGCATCCACCTTCAGGTATGACGAGAATGCAATCCGTCATCTGGCGCCAATGACCAAGTGGCTGGGCATTGCTTACAGCGGCAACTGGATGCGCACCTCCTTCTGGTCCGATACCAGCGCAGGCTGGGACCCGCTGGGGCGGACTTATCTGGAGACGCTGCGCGACCTTAATCTGGAGCCGATGGCCAATATCATCGGCGGCAACTGGAAGAGCAATACCGAGCTGGCCGCCGGAACCATCAGCTCAGCGCTGCGGAGCTACTATGCCGGGTTCGTCAGCAAATTCGGTGATCTGTACCAGTATGCGGAAACGGGCAATGAGCCGGGATTATTCGGCTGGGCACAGAAGGCGGTGCTTGCGCTTCATGAGCTGATGGATGAGGAAAGGCAGACCAATAGCCAGCCGTACCTGAAGATTGTTGCCCCCGGCTGGGCATACTGGCCGTATAACGGAACGCCTGACGGCTGGGAGCGGGATGCCAGCCAGCGGGAGGCGATTGAAGCGCTGTCGGATGTGACCAACGGCCACAGCTATGGCGGTACCGGGGTTCAGCCATTGCCGGGCGGAAGCCTGTATGAAAATTTGCGTGTCTATAGCGAAGCGGATGAAGGCTTCGGCAAAGAAATGGCGATGAGTGAGACCGGCAGCAATGACAATCATTCCGACAATACGAAATATGGCACGTATGCATATAGGTTTGCCTCAGCTTTTGACCGGGAGCTGCGGGGGGATATCGGCTATGTAGATCATATTATGCAGCACGCCGCCTTCTTCAATGACGGGACGGAGTTTGGGCTGTTCGATTCGGCGATTAACTGGAATACGCACCGCTATGAGGATACAGCTGCGGTGCCGGCCAATATCAACGAATCCGGGGAGACCCGGCTGAAGACGTTCCGCAGACTGGCCGCCGCTTATGCGACCCATGGAAGCCCGCTCAGCTACGAAGTTCTCAATGCGGCTGCATTAACCGGGCTCAAGGCTTATTTCCGCGCGGTCGATACCTCGGCGCTGGGCGCCACAGCCATAGGTGCTTCGTCCGACAAAATTCTGCTCAACTTCGTCAACTTTGAGAAATCGCCGGTAACGATGCAGGTACGGGTTGCGATGCCGTCCAGCGGAACGTATACCGGGGAACGCTTCGGTGCAGGAGATACCTATGCTGCGGCCTACTCCCGGGTTCAGCTGACAGCAACACCGTATATTACCCTTACGGTTTCGCTGGGTGCCGGAGAGACCGTCCAGTATATTCTGGATGAGCAGGAGAGTATGCTGCCATCCGCTCCGGCCAGTCCGGCAGCACTGGCCGTAAGCCATGAGCACATCAGGCTGACCTGGAATGCCTCCACAGATAATGATGCGGTCGTCAGCTACAACGTGTACCGTGACAACGGGACGGCTCCGGTAATTAATGTTCCTGGACGCCTTACCTTCTGGAGTGACTATACCGTAGCGCCCCAGACTACCTACAGCTACAAGGTGCAGGCTGTGGATGACTCCGGCAATGTATCACCTTTGACTGCAGCCGTATCCGCAACCACACCGGTCATGCCGGTTACGCCGCATGTGACGGGAGATTCGGCTAAATTCGAGGCGGAGGCCACCTCGTTTGCCCTACCGCTGAAGGTGAGTAATAACAGCAGCGCTTCGGGAGGGAAGGTGGTCGAGCAGACACATGGTGGGGGACTCGCCATTCAGGGCTTCAATTCCGCGAACGGCGGCAGCTACACCTTAACTATTGCATACGCTTCCAATCAGGAATCGAAGAAAAATATCCTCGTTAACGGAGTGAAACAGTCCACGGTTACGCTGCCCTCTACGGGAAGCTGGACTGCCAATATAACCGCGCGGCAGTATGGGATCACGCTCCAGGCGGGCTATAACACAATCAGCTTCACCTCGGCGGGCAACGGGGCGAATATCGATTATTTCAGGCTGGAAGAGGGGCTGTATGTTCCGGTCTCCGCGTGGTACCCGGTTGCGCATAATCATGCTTACATCGACTATACCGGGTTCGAGACCGCGCCGAATGGAGTCTCCCATGTGACCTATGGACCGGATGCTTTGGCAGGGTTTAGCTTTAACGGCACCGGCGTCCGCTGGAGATCGGATATCAAAAGCGATTTGGGCAGTGCTGACGTCTATATCGACGGCGAATATATGGAGACGATAGTGATTCCGCAGGCCGGACTTGAGGGGGATCATAAAATCGTCTACGAGCTGACGGGCCTGGAGTACGGGCTGCACCGGATTGAAATTGCAGACACCGAGGGGAAAGTCATGATCAGCGGACTGGAGTTCCAGAGCTATGAATCGGTATTGCCGGCTCCGGGGCCGGATCTGACGGTGACGGATATCGGCTGGAATATCGTGAACAGCGATGGCAGCCCTTCGGCGCACAGCACTCCGCAGCTGGGGGATTCGCTGATATTCTGGGCCAAAGTGAAGAACATCGGCGTCCGCCCTACACCGCTGAACACATCAACCGGACTCGGACAGATTACCGGCGGCGCCTTTTCGGTAAATGGCGGGGTAGTATCCTGGACGGACACGAACACCAGCGTGATCCAGCCGGGTGAAGAGATCACATTAACAGCAAACAGCAGCGCCCAGGGAACGCCCCGCTGGACAGTGCCGACCATTGGCAGCTTCACCATCAGCTTCTTTGTGAATGATATCTGGCGGTATGCCGAGATGAACAAGGAGAATAACAAATTAAGTGAGACCCTGCTCATCAGTCTGCCCTGACGGCGGAATACACAGGCTTGGGCTCACGAATGAAGACTTATGCTCCCCGCGTGCTTTGAAGTGTGAAGCCGCGGGGAGTTTCTATTTCTGGGGAATGATGGTATCCGTATCCGTCTGTAGAGGATAGGTTTCTTTGGAATTGGAGCAGATTCGTCTGAAGGACGAATGTGTCCTGTGTAAGGGGTCTCTCTGAATCCGCCTGAAGTGGGCGGCAGGAGGCAATGGGGAGCAAAAGTGCTCCTGAATCCGCCCAAAGTGGGCGGCATGAGAAAACCAAAGGGATAAATCATTCTGGTTCCGCCGAAAGTAGGCGACATGAGGAAATTAAAGGGATAAGTCCCTCTGAATCCGCCAAAAGTGGGCGACATGGGGAAATTAAAGGGAAAAATCCCTTTGAATCCGCCGAAAGTGGGCTGGACGAGGAAATTAAAGGGATAAATCCCTCTGAATCCGCCGAAAGTGAGCGGCATGGGGAAATTAAAGGGAAAAATCCCTCTGAATCCGCCAAAAGTGGGCAGTAGGAGTAAATGAGGGGCACTAGTGCCCCTGAATCCGCCAAAAGTGGGCAGTAGGAGTAAATGAGGGGCACTAGTGCCCCTGAATCCGCCAAAAGTGGGTAGTAGGAGTAAATGAGGGGCACTCGTGCCCCTGGATACGCTAAAAGTGGGCAGCAGGAGTAAATGAGGAGCATTAGTGCCCCTGAATACGCTAAAAGTAGGCGGTAGGAGAAAATGAGGAGCATTAGTGCCCCTGAATATGCTGAAAGTAGGCAGCGGGACGGAATGAGGAGCATTTCTGCCAAGATTACACCGGGGGCTCCCAGGAAGTAGTCTGAATGAAGCTATGTGAGGTGGACTTATAAGCTGCACAAGCCGCACAAGCCCTATAAGCTGCATAAGTTCCAGCATGATTCACCGTTAGGGTGATTTTGTTTTTGTATATTTGTTTTTGTATAAGAATTTATTTAAGGGTCCCGGCCGAAAGTCGGCGTAATCACCGAAGCTAAGACCCTGCTTTGTGGGGGGATTATAGAATTTTGAACTTATATTATAGTTGGCTTTATTTAGAGCGGTCCGGCTTTTCGTTACACTTGGAATAGAAATTACCGGGAGGAATCGGGACTATGCAGAGGCCGCTAAGCAAGGAAGAGCAGGACTGGGTAGAGCGCACGCTGGAGGCTATGAGCTTGCGGGAGCTCATCGGGCAGACGATGCAGGATCATGCTGGCAGACTGCCGTTCAAGGGGGACGATGAGGCCGCGCTTCGCGGGTATCTGGCACAATATCCGGTGGGCAGCTTCTTTATTGGCGGAGAGGTCATTCAGAAGGCTAAGGGTAAAGCCGAGGATTACCGGGATTGGACCGTGATGCTGCAGAGAATCAGCAAGTTCCCGCTGCTGTTCTCCGGTGATCTGGAATTCGGGGCCGGCTCTGCAGTCAAAAGCCTCACAGCCTTCCCGCCCCTTCTTGCTCTTGCCGCAGCCGACGATGAAGCACTGGCTTATGAATACGGTAAATATACAGCGATGGAAGGCCGGGCAGCCGGATTCACCTGGGCGCTGGCACCGGGGGTTGATCTTCTGCTGAACTGGATGAATCCTGTCATTACTACCCGCTGTCTCGGGGATGATGCCGGGCGGGCGGCACGCCTGTCTACGGCCGTCATGCGCGGGATGCAGGATTATGGCATCGCGGCTTGCGCTAAGCATTTTCCCGGAGACGGGGTGGATTACAGGGATCAGCATATCATTACTACGATTAACAGCTTTTCTGAAGAGGAATGGTTCTCCACTTATGGGCATGTGGCTCAGAGAATCATCGATCAGGGCGTGATGTCCTATATGACCGGCCATATTGCCCTTCCCTGGATCGAAGACGGGGATGCTGCCGTGAAGCCGGTGCCTGCAACCGTATCGGAGCGCATCACTACGGAGCTGCTGCGGGAACGAATGGGCTTCGATGGGGTGGTGCTGTCGGATGCGCTGGATATGGGCGGGTTCCTGGCCTGGGGAGATTATGAGAAGCGCATAATCGATTGTTTCAATTGCGGCACGGATGTGCTGCTCTGGCCGGGTGTGAGATACTTCGCGGTGATGGAGCAGGCGGTGGCGGACGGGCGGGTAAGCCGGGAACGGCTGAAGGCCAGCGTCCGGCGGATTCTGGAGATGAAGGCCCGGCTTGGAATGCAGTTTACCGGCGCTGCGGGAGAAGACGGGCTGGCATTACCGCTGCTGGAGGATAAGCTGCCGCCCGAGCTGAACCGGCAGGTTAGACAATTAAGCCGGGCGCTTGCCGGGCGCTGTATTACGCTGGTCCGCAACCGGACCGGCCAGCTGCCCCTGAATCCGCAGACGGTCCGCCGGGTGCTGGTGATCATGCTGAACAAGGTGACGGAGGGGCGCAGATACGAGCGGATGAATCTTTTCGTTGAACAGCTTAAGGCAAGAGGGCTGCAGGTTGATATCCTCGATGAATTCGAACCGCTGACTACACTACGGCAATGGGAGTTGTCCGGGGTGGCCTGGGACGCTGCTTTTGCCCCTTTTTTCCTGCCGCTGCACGGCATGATGAATACGGCCCGTCCGGTGGGCGAAGCGGCCAAGGCCATCTGGGCTATGCAGCATGCGGAGACAATCAAGCCGGTCGGCATTTCGTTTGCGTCGCCGTATCTGCTGCAGGATATTCCATTCCTCGATACGCTGGTGAATGCTTATTCGCTGCATGAGGATACGGTAGAGCTTACGGTCAAAGCGCTGTTTGGCGAAATTCCGTTTCAGGGCAACTCTCCGGTCAAAGCAGATTTCGAGGGGGATTATCACGGTTCAAGGAGGCTTCGGACGTTTTGAGTACAAAACAGGAGTTAGAAGAGAAGCTGGATCTTATCTTCGAATATATGATTTCCGTCCGGCATCAGGGCAATTGGGGGATGGATATTCATCACTGGGACTGGGTGCCCGGCGTTGGTGTAATCTCTTTGATGGAATACGGAACTGCCACCGGCGCAGACAAGGTAATTGATTATCTGCTGCTCTGGGTGAACCGGAATAAGCGTAAGGCAGAGGGGGTTCGGGTCATCAACTCCCTGGCTCCATATGCGCTGTTTCCTGGACTGTACCGGCTGACCGGGGACACCTGGTTTCTGAGCAAGGCTCAGGAAATTGCTGCCTGGATGCTGGAGACTGCGCCGCGAACCCGGGAAGGAGCGCTGGAGCATACCGTGACGGAGGCTGTAGACTTCCCGGAGCAGGTGTGGGCGGATACGGTGTATATGGCCGTGCTGTTCCTGGCACGGCTTGCCGGGCTGACCGGCGACCGCGGGCTTGCAGAGGCCGCCCTGCAGCAGACCCTGCTGCATCTGCGCCTGCTGCAGGACCCGGCAACGGGGCTGCTGTTCCACGGCTGGAACTGCCGGGACGGCAGCCATATGTCGGCTGCCCGCTGGGCCCGGGCCAACGCATGGATTACGCTGGCCGTTCCCGGGATTGTGGCAGAGACCAGTCGCGTAGTTGCCGTTCCGGAAGAGCTCAGCAGCCGCTACCGTACGCTCGCTTCCGCCCTGCGGCAGGTTCAGGGAGAGAATGGACTTTGGCATACTGTGCTCGACAGGCCGGATTATTACCAGGAGACGTCAGCCAGCGCCGGTATCGCCTGCGGTTTCCTCAAGGCGGTTAAGGGCGGCCTGCTGGATGACTCTTTTCTGGAGAATGCCGGGAAGGCGCTTGAAGGAATCCTGCCGCTTATCCGTGAAGACGGTGAGGTGCAGGGAGTCTCGGGAGGCACCCCGGTAATGCCTTCAATAGAAGCTTACAACGCCATTGAGAGGTATCCGGCGCTGTACGGTCAGGGACTGGTGATGCAGCTGTTGACAGAGGCGCTGAATCACCCGCACCTGCAACACCCGCAGCAGACGGTTCCGCTGAACTCTGAAGGTAAGGGAGGAAGATGACCGTGAAGGAAACCGCAGAGCCTGTAAATAAAGAGATGAACCATCTGCAGCTGCTGATTCAAAGAATGGCCGGACTGGAGTCCCGTTATGATCCGGGCATCTGCATGCTGCGTTCCCCGTTCAGCAGCCCGGGTTATCATACGACCCTGAAGCAGGCGGAGTTCATCCATTCCACCAGAGATTCACTCTCCTATGCACTCGGACTGCTTGATACGGAGCTGGCCCGTTATGAACAGCGGGCATTCGATATCATCCGGCAGGTGATCTCCCTGCAGGATACCGACCGGAGCCATGCTACCTTCGGGATCTGGTCCTGGTTCTATGAGGAGCCGCTGCACCAGATGGCGCCTCCGGACTGGAACTGGGCTGATTTCTGCGGCAGCCGGCTGGTTCAGGCGATCGCGCGCCACGGCTACCGCTTACCGGACGGCCTGCGAGAAGACATGATTCATTCCATTGATTATGCCTGCGAGGCGATTATCAGGCGGAATGTGGGTCCGGACTATACCAATATTGCGATTATCGGAGCTTTTGTTACGAGAATTGCCGGCGAGCAATTAGGACGCGAGGATTATGCGGCATACGGTCTGGAGCGGCTTCGGAAGCTGTATGCCCACACCATGGAGCATGGGGCTTTTCAGGAATACAACAGTCCGGTCTATACCTACATTGCCATTCTGGAGCTGTCGAAGCTTCAGTCCGAGACCACGGACAGCACGGTCAAAGCACTGACCGGAGAACTGCTTGATCTGACCTGGAAGACCGTCGCGGGCTATTATCACCCGGCCACGGCCCAGTGGTCCGGGCCGCATTCCCGCAGTTACGGGGCGCTGCTGAATGAGCAGAGCAAGGCTTTTCTGCAAATGGCGACGGGAGGAGCGGTGAAGTTCTTCCCCTGGAAGGAGCTGCCCTACGAGGAAGAATGGTATAGGAGCGGCATCCACTGCCCACCTGCTTATCTGGCTGACTTCATGATTCCTGAGACGAAGGAAGTAAGACAGCTCTTGGAAGGGGAGAGGGAGGGGGAAGGGCAAATGGACGGCGGCAAATGGGCGGTCACCTATATGACCCCGCAGTTTAGTATCGGTTCCTTCACACATAGTGATCTGTGGAATCAAAGACGGCCGCTGGTGGTCTATGCGGACAATCATGGCCAGCCGGCCTATATCCGGCTCCGCTGCCTGCATGACGGCTATGACTACTGCTCAGCACGCTTCAAATCGCTGCAGGAAGCAGGACATTTGCTGTTCGGTGTAGATTTCATTACGGACGGCGGCGATACTCATCCGAATCTCGACCGGAACGGCGGCATCATTGAGGTCGCAGATCTGCGGCTGCGGCTGGAGATTGGCGGATGCCTGGATGGGATTATCGCCGGGCCTACGGAAGAAGGGGCGGGCATCATCATTGGGGGGACTTCGTTTAACCTGACGACCTGGTTCGCGGCGTTCAGCGGGCATGCAGGTGCGGTGCGCAGCTGGGCGTGGGAAATTCATAACGCGGAAGACAGCATAAATATCGATATGATTCTATATACAGGCCCGAGCAGAAGCATTGATTTCACCTCTTTACAGCAGGCGGCGCTGGTATTCTCACTGGAGGTGCAGCCGGAGGAGGAAGATGAGGTATATGCTGAACCGGTCCTGGAGATGACGGATGACGGCAGGGGGCTGCGGGTGAACAGCAGCGGAAGGGATGGAGGGTTCTTGCTTGAATTAAACCCCGGTCCGGCAAAATAAGGCGGACAGATCGGCTGTCCGCGGGTCTTTAAGGAGTTTACTGCCGGAAGCCTTCACTGCTTCCGGTGCTTCCATATACAACAACAGGAGCAGGTCCCGGTACTCTTACCGGGACCTGCTCCTGTTACATAGAGAAGATTCTATTGCGAAAGCTCTACAAAATCACCTCTGAACCGCTCATAATCGGCGGCCCGGCACTCCAGCTTAAGACGTGTGCCCTGCTCTTCATAGCTGACGGACTGCACATCGGCATGCTCATTGAAGTAAGAAACAATGCTGCCCCGGTCGAATGGGACCAGAATCTCACACTGAATATAATCGGTAAAGATCCGGCTGCGGATCAGCGCCGTAAGCTCGGTAATTCCGCGGTTCTTCAGCGCAGAGAGCGTTACAGAATTCTCCTGGACCTGCGGATAAGGCTGGTCCGTCAGATCGGCTTTGTTGTAGGCATACAGGGTGGGAATGCCGTCAGCGCCCAGCGCCTTCAGGGTCTCATCCGTTACAGCCATATGCTGCTCATGCTGCGGATCGGAAATGTCGACCACATGGATCAGCAGATCCGCTTCCGTGACCTCTTCCAGTGTCGAGCGGAAGGCCTTGACCAGATGATGGGGCAGCTGGCTGACGAACCCGACGGTATCTGTGAGCAGGAAGGTTTTGTGATCGGGCAGATCGATACTGCGCACCGATGTTTCGAGAGTGGCGAACAGCATATCCTTGGCGAAGACCCCTTTGCGCGAGCCGGGATGATAGGTCTCCACCAGCGTATTCATTAAGCTCGACTTGCCGGTGTTGGTGTAGCCCACGAGACAAACGACAGGCACCTCATTCTTGTGGCGCTGCTTACGCTGAATCTGGCGCCTTGAGACCTGTGCTTGCAGCTCTGTCTGGAGGACGGAGATACGCTCCTCGATTCTTCTGCGGTCCAGCTCCAGCTTCGTCTCCCCGGCCCCTCTGTTCTTCAGGCCGGTTCCGCCTCCGCCGCCTTGTCTGCCCAGAGATTCGCGCAAGCCCGTCAGGCGGGGAAGCATATACTGGAGCTGTGCCACTTCCACCTGCAGCTGGGCTTCCTTGGTTTTGGCCCGCTGCGCGAAGATGTTCAGAATCAGAATCGTCCGGTCAATGACCTCATGGTCAAGCGTTGATTCCAGATTACGGATCTGGGACGGCGACAGCTCATCATTAAAGATAACGATGGGCGCATCATGCTGCTCCATCAGCAGCGCCAGCTCCTGGATTTTGCCGGTTCCGATATAATGCGAGGGGTTCACCCGGCTGGACTTCTGGCTGAGCTCAGCCACGACCTCAATATCGCAGGCGGCTGCCAGATTGCGCAGCTCCTCCATGGCGTAATCGAAGTTATTGTCATTCTGCAGCTGTACACCGACGATGACTGCTTTTTGTTGTACGGATTCCATATATAGTTCAACCTCCATTGTTAAATTTGGACATAAAAAAGCACAGGCAGTCTGCCTGTGCTAAAAGGATTGTGAGGATCAACAGAATAGGGTCCTGTAGAGCCGTTACACCAATAACAGTTCTACAGCTATGGCACTCCCGTAGATAATATGAAGCCAAGAACCGACAGCGTCAGGGAGGAATAGTTCTCTATTCCAGCCAGGCATGGGCTGCGGTTCAGTATATTCTCTATGGGGATGCAATTCCTAAAGGCATGCGCGGGCCGGGCGGAGCAACCTCGGTTCTCCGTTCAGATACAAGGGATATTATAGACTTCACGCTATAAATTATCCTGTTGTCCCGCGTATAAGTTCAAGCTATGGGCTGCCTCTAAAAATGGATAGACCTATCCTGAGTCCTCTGCACAAGGCAGAGCTTTCGCGCTATGAAGCTGTAATTAGCCGCGTAAGTTACGAATCCGGATATAGTCTATCACACTGAGCCCTCCGTTCTAAAAAAGTTAAGTTGATTTTAGCACAGCGGATATAAAATGGCAACTCCGCCCAGTTACGGAAGCGTCTGAGGGCTGTGGAGTGTCCCCCGCTGTCAATAAACCAGAAACTTCCAATCTGTTCGGCATATGATATATGAAATAGCTTTAATAGGAGGGTGATGAGCTGTGCCTGTATTGACAACCAACATGTTAACAAAGAACCCTACCTTGGGAGCAGGGCCTATCAGTCAAGCTGTCGTAAAGGTAGTGAACAATGGAACCTCCAGAGGAGTGGTCTATTTAACCGGGCTGAATAATGATGTAAGTCCGGCGACGCTGTTCGCCCAGGAGCTGTTCGAGTTGAATTACAGGGAAGTCGTAACCAAAACCTATAATGTGACACAGACGTTTTTCCAATTCAATGTAGTGTACTCTCAGGAGCAGGTCCGTGTCCGTGTGTTCCTGATTGACAGCAGCGGGGTGTGGATTCCCGTTCCTATGCTGCCAATTGCCGTAAGCCGGATCACTTCGGAATTCCGTGACAATATCACCGTTACTGATAGCGATTTCGCAGCCATCAGCTTCCGGAGAAGTGCCGCAGTGACCATTCCTGAAGCGGTGACTGCCGAGATCAAAGCGGATGGACTGGAGATTCTGGCCTCTACCCCCATCCGCTATAAAGTGATCGCCGGCGGAAGCGTAAACGGAGCCTTTGTGAACTATCCTACGCCGACTACAGCTATTCCTGTAACTGAAACGGCGCTGCAAGTGAACTATACATGTACTGCAGTCACTGGCGGAAGGGTCATCACTCAAGGAATCGGCTCCGGCATATCCGGTGCGTACCAGAATGTTGCCGTGAATCTGGTAAATCAGCAGCTGCTCTACGATATGCAGCAGGAGCCAATCACGCTGGTGGTCAGCTCCCTGGCCGGGGAGGACAATCTGGCTGCAACCTTTAGAATGTCAGAGCAGTGGTGAACTCCGTTAACCGACCCATTCCCTCCGCAGCGTGAACAGATCCTTCAGCGCGTCCGTAGACAGCTCGGTGATCCAGCCCTCGGAGCCGGAGATCACATCGTCGCTGAGCTGCTGCTTGCTCTCCAGCATCTCGTCAATCTTCTCCTCCAGCGTGCCGAGCGAGATGAACTTATGCACCTGCACGTCCCGGGTCTGGCCCATGCGGTAGGCACGGTCAGTGGCCTGGTTCTCCACCGCCGGATTCCACCAGCGGTCGAAGTGGAAGACATGATTGGCGGCGGTCAGATTGAGGCCGACACCGCCCGCTTTGAGCGAGAGGATAAATACATTCGGCTGATCGGACGGCTGGTACCCGGAGGCGGCATCGGCTGCGGCTTCACCGGCAGGCAGTGCAGGGGTCTGGAACCGCTCAATCATGCGGTCACGGGTGCTCTTCGGGGTGCTGCCGTTCAGATACAGCACCGGTTCCTGCAGCTCCTGCTGGAGCACAGCCTGCAGCATCTTGCCCATGCCGACGTACTGGGTGAAGATCAGGCAGCGCTCATTCTCTTCGCGCAGCTCGCGGACCATCGCCAGCAGCCGTTCCAGCTTCGCAGACCGTTCAATCAAGGCGCTGGTGTCCAGAACGCCTCCGGCCTCCGGCTCGGGCAGCGCCTCTTTGGTCAGCAGCATTGGATGGTCGCACAGCTGCTTAAGGCTGGTCAAGGCGGCCAGAATGGCACCCTTGCGTTCAATGCCCTCCAGCTTCTGCATCCGTTCGAGCAGGCTGTTTACGTTCTGGTCGTAGAGCGCCGCTTGCTCTGCTGTCAGATTAATGTAGGTTTTCATTTCATTCTTATCCGGAAGATCGAGCTGAATGGCCGGGTCCTTCTTCTTGCGGCGCAGCATGAACGGCTTGACCAGCCGCTGCAAGTCTGCGGTTTTTTCGGCATTCCGTTCTTTCTCAATGGCGTTAGCGAACCGGTCCTGGAATCCTTTCGGAGTGCCGAGATAACCCGGTGTGATGAAATCATAGATCGACCACAGCTCGGACAGCCTGTTCTCAATCGGTGTCCCCGTCAGAGCGATCCGGTGCAGGGCAGGGAAGCTGCGCACTGCGGCTGATTGCTTCGTTCCGGCGTTCTTGATATTCTGCGCTTCATCAAGGCATACGGCCGCCCAGGTGAACTGCTTCAGCAGCTCCTGGTCCAGCGCAGCGGTAGCGTAGGAAGTGAGGACCACATCGGCCTGCGAAGCAGCACCGTAGAAATATCCGGCATCCAGCCGTCTGCTTCCATAATGAAGCATCACGTTCAGGGAAGGGGCGAAACGCTGCAGCTCCTTCTGCCAGTTGCCGAGCACGGAGGTCGGGCAGATGATCAGCGAGGGCCAGCCGGCCGGCTCTGTCTGCCGCCGGGCTACCGGTGCGCCGGAAGCTTCCGCTTCCGCCTCCTGCTCCTTCAAGTGGAGCAGGTAGGAGATCAGCTGCACCGTCTTGCCGAGCCCCATGTCATCGGCCAGGCAAGCGCCGAGGCCGAAGCGGCGCAGGAATACCAGCCAGGCATAGCCTTCATGCTGGTAGCTGCGAAGCTCGGCATGGAGGCCGGCCGGAACCTCCGGCTTCGGCCACTGGCTGCGCTGTCCGAGCTGGCCGATGATTCCGACCAGATGCTCGTTCAGCTCGACCTCCAGCCGGACGCGGGCTGCTTCCTCCTCGGCGCGCTGCGCTTCGGCCTCCTCCGCGCCTGCGTCTGCACCGCTATTCAGCAGGTGCAGCTGCAGTACATCCTGGAAGGACAAGCCCTGCGACTTGTCCATCCCGGCCATGGCCCGCTGAATCTGCGCTAGCAGCGCAGGGTCCAGCGGAATCCACTTGCCGCGGAACTGGACGAGGCGTTCCCCGCGCGCGACGAGGTCGGCGAACTCCGCCTCGGAGAGATCGGCGTCGCCTATGGAGATGCGCCAGTCGAAGTCGACGAGCGCATCGAGGCTGAACAGCGACTGCCCGCGGCCCTCGGCGGTGCCGGAGCTGATCTTCGCGCGCAGGCGCGGCTTCCTGCGGCTGGCGGCTTCCCACCACGCCGGCAGCAGCACCTGCCAGCCGGCCTCCAGCAGGAGCCGGCTGTCGGCCGTGAGGAACCGCCACGCGATAGCATCGCTAAGCGGTTCAGCCAGCACATCGGCGCCGCGCCCGATGTGCTCCGGAAGGCTGTCACGCAGCCGTGACAGCCACCCGGCCGCGCGCTCGTGGACATGCTCTGTCCACGATGCGGGCCACAAGCCATGCGGCTCGCCGTCCCCGGTGAGCCGCAGCGGCACAAGCGCGGACTCGTCGCGCTTGTCCTGCAGGAGCAGCTGGAGCCGCCAGTGCGGCAGCTCTTCGTCCGGTTCAAGCAGCTGCAGCACCGGCCGGAACGGCGCGGTGTCTGCCTTCCAGCCGATGGACATCAGCCAGCTGTCTTCGTCCATCCCGGCCGCACTGCTCCGGCTAGCGCTGAACAGCAGCGGGAACTCACTGCGCAGGTCACCGGCTTCCGCATCGGTGCCGTAATAGCGCTGGAAGACCGCCGCAGAGAAGGCGGCCCGCAGACCTTCGGCGAACCCGCTGCGTCCCTCAAGACTATGCAGCGCCGCCGCATCGTCCCAGTTGCCTTCGGCGGCTTCCGCCAGCGCCTTCTCCTCCCAGGCCCAGCTGAGCTGGCCTTCCCGGAAGGCGGAGAAGCTGGGCGCATACTGCTTGTTATCCAGCATTTCTGCCAGCAGCGGGGCCAGCCGCTTCAAGAGCTGGGCATCGCCCTGCCAGCTCCAGCCGACATGCCGGAGCAGCCGCAGGCTGGCGAAGAACGGAATCACCTGCTCGGCAGGAAGCACCACGAGCTCGACCTCATCCGCCTTCGAAGTAGTAAGCTCCGTTCCATAGAAGGATTCTTCATGCCAGGCGAACAGCATCTGCTTCAACTGGACGCCGGGTACATAGTCATCCCGGTCATCTACACCGTAGATCAGCGCGTCGCCATACTGGCTTAAGGCGAGCTGGACCGTAATATTGCGCATCATTGTGTTCATGGAATCAGTTTTCCTTTCCGCAGTTCCTCCTGAAGAGCGCGCAGCCGGCTGTGCCGGTCCGTGAAGGCTTCGAGGAATTCCTCCCAGCGTGCTTCGCGTTTCAGCTTCTTGTACAGCTTGGACAGACGTTTCAGCAGCTTTACTGCTGCTTTGTAGCTGTGCCGGTTTTTGTCCAGCACGAATCGTTCTACAGCCTGATGATAGAACGGCAGGAGCAGCTCCGGTGCATTCTTCTCCACCGGCTGCAGGTCGCTGACCCGGAAGTCGGCAGGCTGACGCCCGGCCGATAACTGCATATCCATCCATTCCTGCCATTTGCCGTAGGTCAGCAGCTGCTCTTCATAGATCTCGCGCGACAGCGGCAGCATACCGGCCAGTGTATCCCACATCCGGGGCTCGGCTTCGGGCAGATGACGGACCGCTTCATCCCAGTACCCGGCGTACTCCTGCAGATTGTACAGCCGGCTGCTGAGCAGCGGGCCAATCTCCGCCAGCCATGCCGTGAGGCGTGTCCACTGCCGGGCTTCGGCCAGCGGGGGCAGGAAGCTTATCAGTTCTTGCGGGTGCAGTCCGGGCCGCTCGGCTGCTGCGCGCAGCTGTTCCATAGCGGCAGCATCATCATGCAGAGAATAATACATCCGGCTCTCAGCCAGCAGCAGGGCATGGCGTGAGGCTGCAGCCTCCAGAGGTTGTCCGGCCGTCCGCAGGTGCTCCAGCTCTTCGGCATACAGCTCCGGCCCGCTTAGGTTCGGCGTAATCCAATTGGTCCACAGCAGGGTATAGCAGTAAGAGAAGTAGGGCTGATCCCGTGAACGGTCACGGACTTCCGTCAGCATCTCACCCCGCAGATAGGCGATTGTATCGTATACTCTGGGCCACTCTTCAGGGGACTCCGCCAGCGGCAGGCCTTTCTTCATCATGTCCGTGATATGCTTTTGCAGCTCGGAAATCGCAATCGAAGTATAGTAGCCGACAGAATAACCAAGTGAGGAGAGGTTCGCCGCCAGCGGCTGTCCTCCAGGCTTAACTAAGCTTTCCAGCACACAGAGATGGGTATGAAGCTTGAACAGCTGGCCGGCAGCGGGAGACAGCTTGGGGCGGACCCCGGAAATGGCGGCCAGCGCCCGGTCGGCATACTGCGGATTTCGCACGGTATGGGCCAGGGGCTCTATGAGGAGTGCCATATATTCACGCCACTGCTGCACAGTGGCCTCTGGAATAAGCGCCTCCAGCTTCTTCAGCTGTTCCCCGCGCCGTCCCGGAACTCCTTGAGCAGGGGCAGAAGGGATCTTGGGAATGTCCACAAGTGCCTTGGCATTGGCGATCGAATGTACAGGTTTGCCCTGAAGCTCCGCGTAGTACATCAGCACAGCGGCCATATGCTTGCACGGGCCGGATACCGGACAGTCGCAGCGGCTCTCCAGCAGATGCTCCAGCTGGGCGGTAACCATATAATCTTCCCGGCCTTCAACGATGGACATGATTTTCCTGTCCGTCCTCATCTGGAAGGCATGCACGCGTTTTTGTTTATAATATTGAAACCCCCGTTTAAGGGTCAGATCATCAAAAATCCGGGCCACATCCGAGATAAGGTTGTCCCATCCGGCATCATCCATGGCATAATTTGGCTGCATCGCAATCGTTCTCCTGTAGCAGATTGGTGTTGAAACAGTACTGCCCCTGCAAACAGGGCGGCAGCGCCGTTTCGGATTGAATCATTCCTTTCATTATATCATTTCTGTGTATTTTATCCGTAAATGCTTAAAATCTTAAAGGGTATGACATGCTCCATATTGAAGTATAGGTGAACATGCTACTCTAAGGTCTGGACCAAGAGAGAACGCTGGAAGGATGAAGCTAAGGCAATGCTGCGATTTAAATTGAAATATCTGCTGAACAACAAACAAAACCGGCTGATTCTGATGCTGACGGCAGGAGTCTCGCTTCTGATCACTTTGATCGGGTTATTCTCCTATAGAGAGTACCGCAACGCACTGGATACCGAGCTTAATACACCGAATGTCGAATTGCTGCAGATTAACGTAGATGTGACGAACCGGGCCTTCCGCGAATCCGATAACAAAGCGGTCGATTTATCTTTTCACCCGGCTGTACTGAAATATATAGAAGCCGCTACCGGGGACAATGCCGGCATTGCCGCAGAGCCGCAGGAATATCTCAAGACGCTGGCGACAGAGCCGGATGTGCATGCCATCAGCGTGATCAAGTTCAAGGATCATTCCGTCCTCTCGAGCGGCTACGGCTACGTATCCTCCTGGGAGCATGCGCCGGAGCATGCCTGGGAGTCCTGGATCGGGGAGATTAAGGAGAAGCCGCTTCTGATCAAAAGAAGGCTGTACACCGGCACCGACTCACGTCTCAGTGAAACAGAGCTGCTGTCTTTGGCCCGGCCGGTTGTAGAGAATGGGGAAGTGACCGGCGCGGTGCTGATCGATCTCGATTACGATATGCTTTTCTCCAAAATGTATACCCATCTCTCGAACTATCAGCTGGTGTACAACCTGGAAGGGGAGCTGATCTATCCCAAGCTGAACCTTCCGTTCCCGCTGGCGGACATGCAGAATGTACTGAAGGATATTGATGTCAGCCCGTTTGCCCATGTCCGGATCGGCGGCCAGGCCTATATGGCCAACCAGACCTTCTCGAATGTGACCGGCTGGCGGCTGATTTCATTGGTACCGATGGAGCAACTGCTGAAAAATGTGAAGATCGCGCGCAATATGATGCTGATGCTGTCCCTGATCTCGATCGCCGTAGGTCTATCCGCTATTTATTATTATAATTTTGCGGCCTTCCGGCCGCTCAAGCGGATTAACAAGCTGCTGCTTCCCGAACAGAAGGCGGCCGGGCAAGGCGGTCTGTATGATCTGGAGCCGGTTATCGGCAAGCTGGTCGGTGACTTCCAGAGCAAATCGCTGGTTGCGGACTGGAGCCTGCCGGAGCTGCGTTCCAAGTTCGTGCAGGACCTGATTACGCGAAGTATCGGCACCCAGGAGACGCAGACGAAATTTGAACATTATTTTACCGGCTGGACGCAAGGTCCGTTCGAGACGCTCGCCTTGTCCATAGACCGGCATACCCAATGGGCGGCGGGGTTCATAGAAGAAGATCAGCTGCTGCTCAAGTACGCAATGATTAACATTGTACACGAGTACTTCGAAGCTTCATGGCGGACTGTTATCGCGGCACCGCAGAAGGACAGTCTGGTCATCCTGCTGCAGGCGAAGAGCCGCGAAGAGAAGCCGTTATATACAGATGCGCGTAAGCTGGCCGACCTTATTCTTGAAGTGCTTAATATATCGGTATCCATTGGTATCGGCGAGCAGGCCGGGGCGATTGCCCAGGTGCCGCGTTCCTATTCAGAGGCGCAGCTGGCTCTATCCTACCGGTTATATGAAGGTTATGCCCATGTCCGTGTGTATTCACATGCGGAGAACAAATATGAAGAGAGCAGCGGGGCGGCTGATGAAGCCTGGAAGCAGGAAATGCTGAGTGCCCTGAAGTCTTCGGATGCCCAGGCTGCGCAGGAGTGGATCCGCAGATGGTCGGCTGAGACCCGCAAGAAAGGAATTCAGCCGCAAAAAGTATTCCGCACCGTCGATGACCTGCTGGAGGAAATTCTGCATATAACGGCGGCCGGGGGATACCCGCTGCCTGCCGAGCTGGCTGACTACACCTGGCATCAGGTGTCGACGATGGAGCTTCATGAGATTGAGGACATGCTATGCAGCATTGCTGTTCATATGGCCGGTGCGTTCGGAGCACACCGGCAATCGAAGGAGTTCCTGCTTGTACAGAATCTCATCAAGTATATGGAAGAGAATCTGCAGTTTAATATCGGACTTCAGGATATCGCCTCCCATGTGAATATGGGGGTGTCCTCGGTGAGTACGATCTTCAAGGAAGAGACCGGAACAACCGTGTATGACTATCTGACCAACCTCAGAATTGATAAAGCCTGTGAATTGCTGCAGGACAGCACCCTGCGGATCGCCGATATTGCGCTGCAGGTCGGTTACCAGAATGAGAACAGCTTCATCCGTGTATTCCGCAAGATTAAATCAACGACTCCGGGCAAGTTCCGGGAGAACAGCAAATCTTCCAAAGAGTATGCAGATCGGCCAAAACCGCGCCATTCCGGCGTTTCTGAGGATTCAGAATAAGATTATACGATTGAAGGAACACCCCCGAATGCGATAAAGTTCTATTTGAGAAAACTTTCACAGCTTCCCGGAAGGGCGGCTGATGCTCAGAGAATTCGGGGGGTGAAGCAGCGGGCGCAGGGCCAGCGTAAGATCCAGCAGGCTGCCCGATTACTGTTAATAGAGAAGAGGGATGGTTTTGAAGCGGACAACCAAAATAGGAATCTGGGCAGCATCAGTACTCGCAGTTCTGCTAATCCTTAGAACCTTCATTCAACTGACGGGCGATGCGGAGCAGAAGAATGCCAGCACCGATTTTCCCGGGCGGCCGATTACACTGATCGTGCCCTATGCGGCAGGCGGAGGAACAGATACCACGGCAAGAGCACTCGCCAAAGCGACAGAGAAGGTGCTGGGCCAGCCGATTATTGTGGTCAACCGGACGGGCGGCGGAGGTTCAGTAGGACTGATGGAAGGCGCGGGCGCCAAGGGCGATGGCTATACCGTCACTTTTTTGCCGGCCGAGCTGACGATTCTTCCCCATCTGGGACTATTGCCGATTACCTATGAGAAGTTCAAACCCATCGCACAGACGAATTTTGATCCTTCCGCCATTACCGTAAGACAGGACGCGCCATGGCAAGACGTTAATGAATTTCTCGACTTTGCGAAAGCGCATCCAGAGGAACTCAAAATGGGAAACGCAGGAACGGGGAGCATTTGGCATTTGGCCGCCGTAACCTTGGAACGGGAGACAGGTGTGAAGTTTGCACA
Organism: Paenibacillus sp. FSL E2-0178; assembly: GCF_038593005.1. Lineage (NCBI taxonomy): Bacteria > Bacillati > Bacillota > Bacilli > Caryophanales > Paenibacillaceae > Paenibacillus > Paenibacillus sp. FSL E2-0178. The sequence goes on along the minus strand of NZ_CP151953.1, from coordinate 4,396,732 downwards.
TATTCCTTTTGAAGGTGCAGGGCCAGCCGTTTCCGCTTTGATGGACGGATTCGTGGACGCGGTGCCGGTCAGTCCCGCCGAGGTGAAGAAGTATGTAGATGAAGGCAAGCTGCGGACACTGGCGGTTAACGCCGATAAACGCTCAGAGGCGCTGCCGGATGTGCCGACTCTGGAAGAGCAGACCGGAATACATGTGAACTTCACCAGTACATGGAGAGGACTTGCTGTGCCGAAGGAAACGCCGGATGCCATTGCGGAAGTGTTGGCCGGGGCATTTATCAAAGGGACCGAGGACAGGGCTTTCCGCGAATATATGAAGTCGAACGGACTTGGACTGCTGGTGAAGGACGGCAAAGCCTTCTCGAAACAGCTTAAGGAAAGCGATGATTTATTCGCCAAAATGATCCCGGAGCTCGGACTAAGCCGCAGGTAACCTGTACGAAATGTGAAAGCGCCATCAGGCAAAGTGATCTCAGGAAACCCGCTTGCTGACTAGCAGGATTGCAGTGAACGGGGAATTTGCTGGGGCTGGTTTGCTGCGCCTTCATAAGGAAAAATAAGCATGATATTCAATATTATATAAACTCATTATGAGTAAGAGAGGTATGGTAATCATATGAAAATCAAAAAGACATTAGATCGGATTCCCGGCGGAATGATGCTGGTTCCACTGTTCCTGGGAGCGATCATTCACACCGCTTTTCCTGATGCAGGCGAATATTTCGGAGGCTTCACCAAAGGCCTGATGACAGGAACCGTGCCGATTCTGGCCGTATGGTTCTTCTGTATGGGCGCAGCGATTGATGTAAGAGCAACCGGAACGGTACTCCGCAAATCGGGTACGCTTGTATTAACCAAGATTGCTGTAGCGTGGGTTGTAGCTATGATCGCGATCCAGTTCCTGCCTGAGGGCGGTGTGCAAACCGGCTTCTTCGCCGGATTATCAGTCCTCGCCATCATCTCCGCCATGGATATGACCAACGGCGGCCTGTACGCTTCCATCATGCAGCAGTATGGTACCAAAGAAGAATCCGGAGCATTCGTGCTGATGTCACTTGAATCCGGCCCGCTCGTAACGATGCTTATTCTGGGCAGCACCGGTGTTGCCGTATTCGAACCGCATCTCTTCATCGGCGCTGTGCTTCCATTCCTGATCGGCTTCATCCTGGGTAACCTGGATCATGACCTGCGTGCTTATTTCGGCAAAGCCACACAGACCCTTATTCCGTTCTTCGGTTTCGCACTGGGCAGCTCGATTGACCTCGGCGTTATCGTTGACACTGGCCTGCTCGGCATTCTGCTTGGTGTAGTGGTTATCATTATTACAGGTGTTCCGCTGATCCTGGCCGACAAATTCATCGGCCGCGGTAACGGCACCGCCGGACTTGCTGCCTCCAGTACTGCCGGAGCTGCTGTCGCCAACCCTATGCTGGTGGCGAACATGAAGCCGGAGTTCCTGCCCGCAGCCCAGACAGCCACGGCGCTGGTAGCCGCCTCGGTTATCGTAACGTCCATTCTGGTTCCAATCATAACCGCCTACTACTCCGACTATATGAAGAAAAAGAACCCGCCGGCAGCAGAGGGTCCTATAGATGCTAAGATTCAGGAAGCAGTGGTATAATAACATCGGATAACAACGATAATTAGATATATTGGAGTTTCTGCATGCGTAAGCCGCAGCAATCACATTGACAAGACCCTCCGAAAACCGCCGCTATGGCTGTTTCCGGAGGGTCATTTTTAAAGTATAGACGGGAACGGGCGAACATTGATTCATCCGGAAATAGTTGGATTTTCTCCACTTGCTGAGTAACGAAGAGCGCCTATCAAAACAACAGTTGGAAAAAAAGCACTTAAATTTCTTCATATACCTCAAAGCCGAGGAAATGCACAAAATTAGATGCCGTTTCTCCATTTATTTGCCGCGGACCGGCTAAAATGACTAAATTAAGATACGTTTTTCCACTTACTCACAACTCAGTGATTTCTTTGTTACAGGAATCCATACCTCGCAGATTGATTCTTCATGGCTGTCATCGGTCCAGTAGTATTTCTCCATGCACGGTCCTTCCACTTGCTCAAAGCCTGCCGAAGGGAACCATTCGGAATAGATTCTCCGCCACACATTCAGAATTGCCAGTCCTATCTCCGCGTCATCCGGAAACGTATCACGGCTATCGAATACGGCATAGGTCTGATCAGGTACAGTCAGGGTATCAAGCTCCTGTGGGACCTCTTGTCCTTCCGGCAGTTCGATTCCCATCAGATAACGTTTGCTTCCGTCCTCGCTGAAGTCGTAATAATAGCCGAACAGCAGCGAACCTGCGGGTCTTCCGGCTAATTCGTTAATCCGGTCATGCGTCCCGTCCTTCCAGATTTTCTCCGTGAATGCAGGTATTTCTGTGTAAGCATCCTTGTGAACGATCACCTCTTTTCCAATGACGCGGCAACCCTTCTCTTCCACCATCCGGTAATTCATTTCAGTTTCTCCTTTGATCTGAATTTGAAAGGAGATTCGGGGGAACGACTTGAGCTTCACATTCTTTTTTCTTGCCATTTGAGGGGTTACCCCATGCATTCTCTGGAACGCTTTGGCGAAGGACTCCGGTGTCTCATAACCATACTTAAGCGCGATATCGATCACCTTGCCGTCCGTTCCGGCCAGCTCTTCCGCCGCCAAGGTAAGCCGCCTGTTGCGTACATATTCAGTAACGGTAAAGCCCGTTAAGGCATGGAACATGCGCTGAAAATGGTATTTCGAAGTCATCGCTGCTCCGGCGATATCCTCAACTCCTATGGCGGAGCTCAAGTTCTGCTCCACATAATCAATCGCCTGCTGAAGCAATCGGATCGTTTCCAAATCCTCACCTCTCCTTTCAATTTCATTGTAGAGAAACCGGCAGAGCTGTTCCTGACCGGGAATGCTTTGATTTGTCCATCCGTAGCCTCAGCTTATACCAGCTCCTGAGCAACCTCCCAAATATGTCCTGCCGGGTCTGCGAAGCTGGCTGTGCGGATGCCCCAAGGCCGGTTCATGGGTCCGTTCAGCAGGCTTACGCCGCGTGCAGTTAATTCTGTGCATACCGCATCTACATCTTCCACGCGGATTGTGAACTGAAACCGTGATCCGGAGGCGCGGCCGGCAACGGCAGCGGGCTCAATCAGCCCGGGAGCTTCAGAGATTTGCAGCAGATTGATGCTCATATTGCCGAAATCGTAGACGGCCGAATTCTCGTCCGCGTACACCTCATCAAGACCAAAAACCTCCTGATAGAATGCCATGGTGTCCGGCAGATCCTCAACGAACAACGTTACCACACTGATATTCCGTGATCCCAGGTTACTCATACTGTTTACCGCTCCGTTCTCTGTTGGATTGTGGATTACAACTTGTGGTCATTTATTTAGCCAAGCGACCAGACCTCCGGAGGGTTTAGTACCGCAGCTGGTCTCTAGAACTTCGTTGCAGAATGCTTTTGTAGACTCTTAATTGGTGCAGACCTTTTACACGCTTCCCAGCGTTTTTCTCATATATTCCATAATATGCGTTTCCTGAAACCCGAGGCTGTCATACAGCTGCCGGGCATCATTCCCTGCGACACAGCACAGGATGACGGCTGCATGGCCGCGCTGATAGATTTCATTGCATAGGTACTTCACAAACTCTCGTCCGATCCCGCGTCCCTGAAGGTCAGAACGTACGCTGACACTGCTGATTTCATTCCCGTGAAGGTGGCTGTAAGCGGCGATTTCCCCATTGAATTCGTAGACAAACCGGTCTTCCGCGTCCGCTTTCCAGGCGTTTCGTCTGCCCTCATTAGGCTGGGCAACCACGGAATCCGGGAAGCAGCCGACACGGACGCGCATTTCATGAAATGCAGTGGCATAGAGCGAGTGGGCTGGGAGAAAGTCCTCATCTGTATACAGCCTTACGGGAACCTCTTCCTGAGAAAAGAACCCGCTGGTCCGCTGCATATAAACTAGTGAGTAATATGGAGCGAAACCGAGCTTACGGGCAAATCCGGGAGTTGCTGGAGCCCCGGAACGAAAGGAAGTGCTGACCGCGCGGGTTCCGCCTGCCTGCAACTGTGTCTCGGCAGCCTGCACCATCGCCGTGCCGATTCCTTGTCCGCGATACCGGGGACCGACGAATACTTGTAAATGCGACTGATGTGTAGGCGCTTCCATTTGAGCCAGTGCAACAAGCGTATCCTTAATAAAAGCGCAAATAAACGTTTCTGGTTCTTCATCAAGCACCTGGAGAAGGTCTGCGCCAGCCTCCGCATCCTGGCTTAATAATTCTCTGGCGGTAGAGTAGTCCTTGTTACTGAAGCGTTCGTAGCGGATATCTGACAGGTTCATTAGCCTCTGAGTCCTCCTATTAAATTGAGACGTAGCTTATACATTTCAATGGAATTTAATTCTATTTACCGCCAGTGATTATTGCATAGAATAAGGGGTATTTCAACCAAATTGTACATTGAGGGCTGCAGATTGGACACGCCGCGAACAAAAGCCAGGGCATTTCTCCGCTTGCGGACTACAGTTCCGTTATTTTGCTGAAATCATCAGTCTGGCAGCTGTCGCGGACTACAGATCCTTTATTTTCCGTATTTCCCCTCAAATTACCCCTTACAGCAGGGAATAAGGTCTTTACAGTCCGCGTGGCGCGGAAAAAGCCCGGATTGTGAGAATTAGCGGAATCTCAGTCCGCAGGGAGAGATACGCTAATCACTATCTAATCGAAGTGTTTAACACTGTAACTTCAGCAGGCCAGCAAACGTGCATCTACAGGTACATTTGCATCTGCAGCTGCCCCTGACACTGTCGTAATCTTGCTCTCCTATTCCAATATGCTGCATAAGCCAAAACGAATCGTTTATACTGGCGGTAAGAGGTGATTTAGGATGGAGCCGCAATTATTTGAGCGTATTTACGATTCGGTGGTGCGGCGTGAGCCGACCTATGACGGTGTTTATTATACAGCGGTGCTGACGACACGTATTGTCTGCCGGCCTTCCTGCCGGGCAAGAACGCCGAAGGCAGCCAATGTGGTATTCTACGGCTCCCTGCAGGAGGCTGTCCGCGAGGGATTCCGGCCTTGCAAAAGATGCCGCCCCGAAGAAGGCGGCACCCTCCGGCCGGATGCCGTGCTGGCGTCGCAGGCGGATGCCATTATGGACGGGCAGTTCGGGAGCAAGCTGACACTGCAGTCGATGGCGGAGCAGCTGAAGGTCAGCCCGTTCCATCTGCAGCGGACCTACAAGCGGGTAACCGGCCAGTCGCCTGCTGCCAGACTGGATGAACTGCGCACGGGCGAAGCCCGCAGGCTGCTGGCGGAGACGGATACAGGCATTGCCGATGTAGGCAAGGCAGTTGGATTCCGCAGCGCGTCCCACTTCGCCGCCTGGTTCGTCAAGAAATCCGGTCTGTCCCCAACGGAGTATCGCAGTAAGCATAATGAGGGAGGAAATTAGGATGAATATGAATATAAACCAGAGCCCGAACCGGAACATGATATATCACCATACCCTGAATCTTGGGAATCGGGAGTGGACCCTATGGGCCAGCAGCAAGGGACTTATCCGCGTGTCCTATCCGCAGGATGGAGGGCAGCTGCCCGCCGCCTGGCTGAAGATGTACTCTCCGGACTATGAATTTCTGGAGGGTGCCGGAAGGTTTGAGCAGCTTGGGGTTATAGAGCTGCTGCGCCGTTATTTTGATGGAGATACGGTCGATTTCAACAGTCTTGCGCTTGATTTATGGGGCACTCCGTTTCAGCAGGAGGTATGGCGGGGGCTGCTTACGATCCCGCATGGAGAGGTTGCTACCTATAAGGAATTGGCTGTGCGGATTGGCAGACCGCTGGCAGTGCGTGCTGTCGGCACGGCTAACGGACAGAATCCGCTGCCGGTCATTGTGCCCTGCCACCGGGTGATCGGAGCGAACGGCACATTAACGGGTTACCGGGGCGGTCTGCAGCTCAAGCAGGAGCTGCTTCAGCTGGAGGGAATTCTAAATGTGAAGGCGGCGGGCCATGAACGATTTGCTTTTTGAGCTGCCGCTGCCGGAGGATTTCAACCTGGACGCCTGTCTGGAGTACATGAACCGTTCGCCGCTGGAATGCCTGTTCCAGACGGATGACTCGGGAGTGACCCGGATGTTCAAGCTGGAGGACGGCCCGGTCCTTATCCGGTTAAGTGTGCCTGAAGGGAACAGGCTGAGCGTAACCCGGCTGCACGGCGCTGCCCCCGGCGTCCTGGAGCAGGAATGGCTGGCCCGTTATATTGTAGAGTGGTTCGATCTGGACCGCGATCTTACCCCGTTCTACCGGCTGGCGGAAGCAGATCCGCTGCTCCAGCCGCTGGTCAGACAGCACCGGGGACTGCGGATTATCGGCATCCCGGATCTATTTGAGGCGTTATGCTGGGCGATTCTGGGCCAGCAGGTGAATCTGGCTTTTGCCTACAGGCTGAAGCAGCGGCTGACCGAAGTGTATGGAGAATCTCTGGAGTGGGGAGGACGGACCTACTACCGGTTCCCCGGACCGGAGGTCTTCTCGGAGGTGCAGATCGAAGAACTATGCGCCCTGCAGCTGACCCGCAGCAAAGCACAGACAATCCTCACAGTAGCCTCGCTGATCGCAAGCGGAGAGCTGAGCCGTGAAGAGCTGCTGGCGCTTCCGTCTCCGGCCGCCGCCGAGCAGCGGCTGCTGCAGATCCGCGGGATCGGGCCGTGGACCTCGCAGTATGTGCGTATGCGCTGCCTGCGGGATAGCTCCTCATATCCCGTCGGCGATGTCGGCCTGCAGAACGTGATCAAGTTCCTCACCGGTATGGACCGCAAGCCGACGCCTGCGGAGCTGCTCGTCCTGGCCCAGCCCTGGCAGGGCTGGGAGGCATACGCCACCTTCTATTTGTGGCGGGCATTATATTAGCGCGCGGCTGGTGCGGAGCCGTGACGGCCAAAAGCACTGTCTCACCGGAGATTCCGGGAGACAGTGCTTTTTGTATCCTGCGCCTGAAGGGTTCACCCCAGCCCGCTTGAGCTTTATTGCGCTCTCTTCGTGAAGATCTGGAAGCATACACCGTACTTATCGGTAACCATGCCAAAGGCGGGGCTGAAATAAGCCGGAGCCAGCTCAATATCAACCGTTCCGCCTGCCTTGAGCGAGTCATACAGCTGCTGCGCTTCCTCCGCAGTATCCGCTGTGATACAGATGGTGATGGCATTGCCATGACTCAGCGGCTGGCCAATTTCCTGATCTGCGACGAAAAACTTGGTTTCACCCACCAGCAGGACGGAATGGGCTATACGCGCTTTTTCCTCTTCGGTCATCGGGGAGTCAGGGTTCTGCGGGCCTTCGCCCACAGTTTGCTTGAAGAGCAGCGTAGCACCCAGCGCCTCCTGATAAAAGGCAATCGCCTCACTTGCTGTACCGTCCACCAGAATAAAAGGATTTACTTGCAGGGTCATGTCTAAATCGCTCCTTAGAATTTGATTTGCCTGTACTAACCGGCTTTGATTATAGTGTAATCTATAATAGTGACAGGTATTGTCATGAATATAATAATAAATGGAGTGAAGCTGATGTCTAAATCCAAAAGGCTGCTGGACCTGATGATGACCGTCAACCGCAAGCGGAAATTCACCGTCAAAGAGCTGGCCGACGAATTCAATGTATCCTCCCGGACCATCCTCAGGGATTTGCAGGAGCTGGGGGAGTTAGGCGTTCCGCTCTATTCTGAAGTGGGGCCGCATGGAGGCTATCAGGTGCTGAACGAAAGAATTCTGCCGCCGATCGCGTTCACGGAGGAGGAGGCGGTGGCGATTTTTTTCGCCAGCCATGCCCTGCGCCACTACAAGTATCTCCCCTTCAAGGAGGAATCATTAGCTGCCCTGCATAAATTCTATAACTATATGTCCGGCGATGTCCGTGACCGGATTGACGAGATGAAGAACCGGATTGATTTCCTGACCCCGGCGAGACAGGCGGAGTTCCCCTATCTGTCCCTGTTGCTGGAAGCGGCCACCGGTCAAAAGGTGCTGTTGATCGATTATGAATCAAAGGGGCAGCGTAAGGCGAGATGGATTCAGCCAGTGGGCATCTACGCCCATAACGGCTTATGGTATTGTCCCGCCTATTGCTTCCTGCGCGGGGATATCCGTGTATTCCGCTGCGACCGGATTCAGTCTGCAGAATACGGAGAATCGGGTCCGGCACCTCTGGATCTGAAGCATATCCACTTGGGCAATAAGGATGATTACAGCAGTCAAACTGAGCAGGGTGATAAAAGCCTTATCCGGCTGTTCGTTGAACTGGGGAGCGGAGGTGTTCAGGCCTGCGAAGCCGAGGTATGGTCCTCGCCTCTGCTGCATATCCGCGGGGATGGGACGGGCTGGCTGGAGGGGGGAATCCCGCAGAGCGATCTGGGCTTCTTCGCGCGTTTTGTGATTGGCCTCTGCAATGAGGCCACAGTACAGGAGCCGCCGGAGCTGGTGGCGGAGGTGAAGCGGACGCTGGCGGGAATGCTGGCGCAATACAAGTAGGAGGCTGGGCTGTTGATTAAGTAGTTATGTATCCGGTTGGAACCCGGGCGGACAAAATAGATAGAGTCTACACTTTATTTGGTAATAGTTATAAGCTGTTTATCTACAAATTCTATAGACTCTGTCAGCGGATTGAAGGATGGCAGATGAAGAGCCCGGTCAAGCTCTGCGTTGCGTTCCATCCACGTCTCGCTATCCCAGCAGGAGTATATCTCTATACATTCTCCTTCGGACAGATGTTCGTCCATGAGGGAGAGCAGCAGGTTTAGGCACTTTAAGTTTTGTTGGTAAAGTTCAGGATAACCTGCGCGGATTTCCTCAGTGATATTGCAAGCCTCGCCATTGAAGCCGTAGATATAGGGCTTAGTGATGATCTTGTTCTCTCTGAAGGGCGGGTAGAGGAACTCTCCAATCTCTAGCCCTACAGCATCCAGACCTTGCGCAAATACTTGAACATGACTGTCGTTTGTCAGGGTGTAACCAGACATGAGGAAGATCGCATGCATGTCTTCGGGATTCGGAATCTCGGAATATTTCTGGTACGAGTATACATAGCCGAAGTCACCCGTCGGCAGCGGTCTGTCCGCTCCGAGAAAATGAGTTAGTGTCACTTTAAGCTCACCTCATTGATAAAATGTTTTTTACCATGTATAGCATAAATGTGGTGCTTTTTGAAACTTGAATTCTCATATGCTAATCGTAAAGGACAATCTACAGCATTAGTAGGCACTGGATCCCCGCCACAACCAGCGGGTTGAAATCGGGAAGCCATATTAAAATATGAAATTGAAGTTCCGGGAGTCTCTGATAAAGAGGCTCTTTTTTGTGTCGGACTTTGTCATTTTGGTGTCATTGGGTGCATATATACTGGACTTTAGTATCAATTTTAAACAATAAAATTTTAGGAGTGAGAATCTAAATGATAGCAAGAGGCAAAACAAACAGGTTGAAATTCATCCAGACCGTGTCGAAAATAATGGCTGTGGTGCTTACAGCTGTAACTGTCCTGACAGTTACTCCCGGCGCGAGCCATGCGGAACCTGGCTTCCCGCAAATCACCTCAGCAACGGCAGAAGTGAGCAGCAATAATACCGCTGTGACAGTTACCTTCAATACCTACGCACTGCCTGCCGGCAGCCTGGCCGATCTGATGGCCGATATCCAAATTGAACGTACCGGTTCGGAGGAACCCGTTGATCTTGCGGCAGATAACGCCAGCAATGCTATCAGCATGAATGAGGATGGTGCGTTAATTATTACGCTGAATAATGCGCTTACCGGCACAGACAATAGCATTCGGATCGCAGCAGGGGCTGTTATGAATAAGGAAGATCGTCTCTCCGCGAGCGACATCACTGTAACTTCTATAGCGGCACATGATATTAGCGCTCCTGTTTTTACAGGTTCCCTTTCCGGTGATGGCCGCTGGGTGCACTTATACTTTGATGAGAACTTCTCACTTAACGTGCCTGATGGGGCAACTGAAGAGCAAGCCAATGCTTTTCTGGAAAGCCAAATCAGTGTAGCTGGTGAAGGGAAGCATTTTGTTCCTTTTACGGATCATGAGGGCTCTGCCTATCAGAATAACTCCAGTGAGCTATATCTAAATTACGATAATGATATGAAAATCATTTCGGGTACCGATACGGTCATCCGGATCGCAAGCGGCACTCTGAAGGATGCGGCAGGCAATCTTAATGAGGAAATGAATTTACACGTGAGTCCTCCGGTGATCCAGTCAGCGGTTGTCAGCAATGACAATCACGACGTAGAAATTACCTTCAATAAAGAAGTGTTAAATAATACAATCTCGGACGATAGTCTGAAAAGCAAGATTTACTTAGTTCGGACACTAGTATCCGGACAGGAGAAAGCCTTCAAAGCTCTCGTTGCTCAGGATACATTATCCATTGAATCCAACAAGCTGCATATTCATTTCGCTGAAGCACTATCCGGCACGGAGATTCAAATCGTCATTAACGGGGGAGCCTTCAAGGATCTTGCCGGAAACGTCCGGGATCAAAATACAGTCAGCGGATTTCTGGAGACGGCTGTCGGAGGTATAGATCCGAGTCCGGCAGACACAACCATGCCGGCATACCTGTATTATTCCGTGTCGGATGATTATCAGGATATCACTTTCGTATTCGATGAGGAGATATTCAATGCTAAGGGGGATGACAGCAAATTCCTGGAGAATGTGCAGTGGTATGATCCGTCCAGAAACCAGTGGTTCTACACCTTACCTTCAGATGTCACGTTTACCTTCTCTGGCTCCAAGCTCGTCATGCATTTCCCGGCACCTCTCTCAGGAAGACAGTATTATTATCAGTTCTATCCGGGTCATTTCATGGATGCAGCCGGGAATGTTCTGACTGATTACGTAAGTACAAACTGGATCAACCCCCAGAACCCGGCAGCAGGTATTTCTTATAATGGCGGCTACTTCTCAGGGGACGGGCGTTTCTTGAGCTTGGCGTTTAATTCAGATACCGCCCTGGCGGATCAGACCCTTGTTGACGGAGTGTCCCATCTGAGTGAGTACATCACCATTTCCACTGATCACGGCGTTACTTATTCAGCCTTGGATCCGCAGGATGTAGTGTCTCTTCATGACTCACAGATTAACATCATCTTCCACAATGCGAAGCAGCAGGGTTCCGTAAAAATCAAAGTATCTCCGGGCGTGCTTAGCGATCTATATGATAGTAAGCGTAACAGCGCAGTAGAGGCAACGATTGCCTATAATACTCCTGAGCTTACGGGATATTTCTTCAGCAACACAGAGAGTGAGTTTGTTTTTGCAGATAATGTGGCCTGGAGAGAACACGTAGGGAAAATTACTGTATATGATTCGAATATGGGAGTATACAGAACATTGAATGCCTCGGAATATGTGCTGAGCGAAGGCAAGCTTACATTAGCCCGGGGGATTTTTGCTGAAGGAAATTACTATAGAGTTATTGTAGATGCTGAAGGGTACAGTAGTAAGTATTTTGAAGGCAGGACTCATAAATCCTCTGAAGTATTCTACGTGACTGCGCCGGTGGTTACTTCCGACAATGGAATTACAGCAACCATCCGGCTATTTAACAATGCTTATGATGAAGAAGTAAATGGAAATCAGATCATTATATTCGAACTGTTCAGCGGAACTGCACCTGTTAGTATTGTTGCGGCTAACCTGAAGTTAAACACAGGCACGTATTCTGCTAACTTCAATGTGGGTGATGCTGCGGTGAATCCAAATTATACAGTAAAGGCTTATGTCGTTAGCCGGTATGGCAATGATCCGGCGAATCTCGGACTCAATCTGGCTACAGTAAAGACTCCGCTGGAACTGGATTTGGCCATACTTGCTGCCACTCAAAATAATTATAATGACTAGGAATGATAGAGCAACAGGAAAGCGGGGAATGTCCAAGTGAAAATGCGCAAGTTGAAATTGACTCTGATTATGGCTCTTTGTTTATCACTGGTACTACCAGCTGCAGCCTTTGCTGACAGCACGGCCGTGACGTTAAATCCTCCGGCTGCTGTGGAGCTTGGCGGTATGGTGTCGATTACCGGTGCCTCTACACTGGATGAAGTCATTATTCAAGTGCAGCGGCCGGTCAAAAGCACTGTGTTCTATGATATTGTTCCTGTGAGCAATGGACACTTCTTCACTTCGTTCACTTTGTCCAAAAGTGAGGTAGCCGGAACTTATAAAGTACTAGCCGGAGCGGGCGCTCAGGTTGCCACGGCTGATCTGATCGTCAAAGCTCCGTCGACCGGAGGCGGTGGCGGAAGCGGAGACGGCGGCACCGGAAATGGCGGCGGCAATGGAGACGGCGGCACCGGAAATGGTGGCGGCAATGGAGACGGCAGCACCGGAAATGGCGGCGGGAACGGAACCGGCGGCAGCATCAGTACCGGCACCAGCACCAGCATCAGCACCGGTGCTCCAACGGGAACAACCACGGCAGCTGGCAAGCCAGTCACTCCGCCGGTGTCGAATGCTACACCCGTTCAGGTAGATACAAGCAAGAATACTGCTGTATCGGAGACGGCAGCGAATGGCCGGGTGACGATGACAGTTACTCAAGACGACACAGCGCTCACTGCAGCTTTCGCGGCTGCGGCTACGCAGGATAATCATGGAGCAGCCCCAATTATTTTTATTGCATACAATAATATTTCAGGTGCGGGTGTGCGTTTTAACCTGTCAGCTTCCATTTTGGCAGCAGCGGCCTTGAAAGCGCCGGATACTATCGTATCGCTGCAAACCAATGACGGGGAATATTCGCTGCCTCTAAGTGTTCTTGATTTTGCTGCAGTCGCGCAAAACCTGGGCACAGCCGCAGACAATATAGTGATTCAAATAAGGATTTCTCCGGTAGCAGCAGATGTGAACGCGGCTATTCAACAAAGTGCGCAGAACATTTCTGCTTCCCAGTTAGGAACCGCCATTGAATTTTCAGTTGCGGCGGCTGGCAACGGAAAGTCTGTAGAGTTGAACCATTTTGGCTCAACTTACGTCAGCAGAAGCGTTGTCCTTGCGTCTTCTGTGGATGTAACACATACATCGGTGGTCCTTTATGATCCATCTACAGGACAATTTTCTTTTGTACCTGCGCTGTTTGATAAGCAGGCAGATGGATCCACCAAGGTGACTTTTAAACGTAACGGTAATAGTACGTACGCTGTCCTTACGTCCACCCGGACATTCAATGATATTGGCAATCATTGGGCCAAGGCAGATATCGAGCTGCTCGCTTCAAAGCTGGTCGTAAATGGGGCTACAGATACCCAATTTGCTCCGGAGAGTGATATAACCAGAGCCGAATTTGCGGCATTACTCGTCCGTTCTTTAGGACTGAGCCCTGATACAACGGCAGCCGACTTCACTGATGTGAGGGCGGGAGACTGGTATGCCGGAGCCATTGGTGCCGCAGTTCAGTCCAAGCTGGTGGAAGGCTTCCAAGATCAGAGCTTTAAGCCGAATGATACGATTACCCGCGAGCAAATGGCGGTGATGGTTTCAAGAGCGATCTCAGCCACCGGGGGAACTAGCGGTATTGCAAGCGTGCAGACTCAGCTGCTGTCTGTCTTCCACGACCGGGCTGACATTAGCAGCTGGGCTCAAGGGGCAGTAGCACAAGCCGTTCAAGCAGAGATTATTACCGGTATGACACCGGTGTCCTTTGTTCCCGCAGCGAAAGCCAGCCGTGCTCAAGCTGTCGTCATGCTGACCCGTTTACTGAAATATGCCGAGTTTATTAACTAAATAAGAAGTTTAACAGAGCGCTGCCCGCTGGGGCGGCGCTCTTTGCTTAGAACTAATAACCTCCAGTGTCGAACTTTGTCATTTTCCCGTCATTGAGCCTATGTATAATTATTTTAAATATAACATATGTGAATTTGAAGGGATGGGAGAAAACAGTGAAGAGAAAATCAATATGGAAATTGGGGCTATTTTCCGCTATGGCTTCAGTTCTGATAAGCGGATGTGTTGTAAGCACAAGCTCCGTCACATTAAATTTCCCCGCTGATAAACCGGACAGCTCCGAGCATTTATATCTACGGTATTCGGACGGTACTGTGGCTGCAGTTCCTGATGTTGCCGGAGAAAGCAGTGTAACGGTTGCTACTTACATTGATAGAACGATTGTTGGCGGATATGTGAGCGACGGTAGTATAAGCTGGGTCCCGGATTATTCTTATCCGTTTCCCTCTGTTAATGTATCCGGATTCCAGACATACAAGCCTGCTTTTGCCGCAGATCATGTGAAACTGGCTAAACAGCCGGAACAGGATGTCAATTATCCTGCCTATATGAATGTTACCTTTGCTGTCTATGATACTGACGACGCTCTGGTAACAGGCCGTACTGAAGTATTTGCCCATTCGGCCGACACTGACACCGTATTTTATAATACGGATCCAGCGGATAATTTCAACAGTACTAAGGATGCTTATGAAGGCTTCTCTTCGTATACAGACAACGGCTTCGTGACCTTCCTGATCAAATCCGAAACTGCGGATATTTCAGCCCCGATTTCTTTGTACTCGGGTGCTCAAATTATCGCAGAGAATGTCTTCAATAAGGTAACCGGCATCACTGTGACAAGCACCGGCGGGGCAAGCTCTCTGTATGCGGGTGACTCACTCACTATGAGTGCTGAAGTATTGCCACTGCATGCAGCCAACCGGGCTGTCGTGTGGTCTGTTGTGTACGGTAGCGGGTCCGCCACTATCGATGCAACAAGCGGCGAACTCACCGCAGTTGATCCAGGCACAGTAACTGTTGAAGCCGCAGCTACAGACGGCACCGGCATTACTGGCAGCCTTGAACTAACTATATTGGAGGCGCCGGTATCAACCCCAACGCCAACACCAGCGCCGATTGAGGAGACCCCAACGCCAACACCAGCGCCGATTGAGGAGACCCCAACGCCAACACCAGCGCCGATTGAGGAGACCCCGACGCCAACGCCAGTGCCGATTGAGGAGACCCCAACGCCAACGCCAGCGCCGATTGAGGAGACCCCAACGCCAACACCAGCGCCGATTGAGGAGACGCCGACGCCAACACCAGCGCCGATCGAGGAGACCCCAACGCCAACACCAGCGCCGATTGAGGAGACCCCAACGCCAACACCAGCGCCGATTGAGGAGACGCCGACGCCAACACCAGCGCCGATCGAGGAGCCCCCAACATCGACGCCAACGTCAGCGCCGGCACCGACCGAAGCATCAACACCGACACTGGTTACGGTGACTGCTGCACCAACGCCTACACCAACGTCAGCGCCGGCACCTAGCAGCACCCCCGTGCCTGCACCTGCTGGACCGGGAGTGCAATTTATAAGTAATGTTGTAGATATTTCCAGTGTGCTAACCAGCTTCGCCCAAAAAATCGAGGAGGGTAAATCAAATCCGGCTCCAGTTAAATTTACCGATACCTCCACTCATTGGGCAGACTCCACAGTTAATGTCTTTGTGAAGTTAGGTGTGGTTAACGGCTATAAGGATGGAGGCTTCCATCCGGATGCAAGCATCACCCGCGCAGAGTTCGCTACAGTTCTTGCCAAGGTGTTTGGCCTTTCAGGCACCGCTTCATCGAGAAGCTCCTTAAGTGATACTTCCGGCCACTGGGCTGAAGCCTCTATTCGCGCCCTGCAGCAAAAAGGTATCATTTCCGGCTACCAGAATGGTACATTCATGCCTAACCGCGAGATCACCCGTGCCGAGATTATTGCCATGATCTCCAAGGTTATTGATCTGAACAGCATAAATGCCGCGGCCTCCTCCAGCTTCTCCGATCTGGATAAGACATGGAACAAGGAGCAGATCGGGCAAGCAGCGGCAGCCGGTATCATCACCGGGGAAGGAAATGGAGTATTTCTTCCAGCCAAGCAGGCATCCCGTGCCGAAGCATTAACTATTGTACTGCGCGTTCTAGAGACTAATCCGGAGCTGAAGAGTCTCCTCGATACCCTGAAATAAGCAAGCTTGCAGCCCTTTTACAGGCCGCATGTCTTGATGAAAGCCCGCCCAGCCTTGTTCAAAGGCCTGAGCGGGCTTTTTCTGAAAAAATAAAAATTTGAAGTATCTCTCAAAGAGAAGGATCTGATAAGATAGGAGGCACAGAATGCAAGATTCCTTCTTGAATAGAGGTCAACCATCTATGACATATAATGTGTATTTATCGGCACTTTTGATGGCTGCGACCTGCTGTTCATTGCTGCTGGTTTACCTGTGCTTCAAAAGAAGAGACCTTCCTATAGCGGTAAGCTACGGCCTGGGGATGTTGACAGGCTCCTTTTATTCTTTTGGCTATGCCTTCGAAATTATCAGTACCTCCGTGGAACATATCCGGTTCTGGCTGCGGGTTGAATATATCGGCATTCCGTTCGGCACGGTGCTGTGGTTCATAATGGTACTGCAGTATACCGGCAGGCAGTCATGGGTTCGTCCCAGGAATATTGCACTATTAATGATTGTTCCCCTAATAACCTTCACTGCCCACAATACCAATGAATGGCATCATTTATTCTATTCAAGTATGACGTTGAACAATACGGAGGGCTTTCCGCTGGTCACCCTCATTAAAGGTCCGTTATATAAGCTGCATGTGCTCTATTCCTATAGCTTTTTTATCGTAGGAATGTTTTATTTGCTGCAGATGTTCTTCCGGGCGGTTCCCCGGATGAAGATGCAGATTGCGCTGATGATTATTGGTTCGTGGGGGCCCTTTGGCTTTACCTTGATTTATTTAAGCGGTGTAATTTATATGCCTATCGACATTTCACCTTTTGGATTCCTGTTCTCGGGTGTTTTTTATATGTGGGGAATCTATCAGTTCAATATGCTGCGGCTCGCACCGCTGGCCCTTCAGCAGGTGTTTGAATCCATGGAGGATGCGGTCATTATACTGGATACCGACAACAGTCTAACCAGCTTTAACCGCTCAGCCAAAGGAATAGTCAGCGAATTGAATAACAAAAGTACAGGTCAGCCCGCCGTACAGGTTTTCTCCGCGTATCCGCTGCTTCTGGAGATGATTGCCCAGGGGGATGACAGCGCATCAAGAATTCAGCTTGCAGGTCCGGACGGCAATTTCTATAATGTCCATCTGTCTCTTGTCAGGAATAGGCGCCTAAAGGTTGTCGGGAAAATGCTTCTACTGAGGGATGTAACGGAAGCTGTGTATGCAGAAGAACAGCTGCGCGACAATGCCCGGCAGTTAAGTGAGCTGAACATGTTCAAAGATCGGATGTTCAGTGTTGTTGCCCATGATATCCGCGATCCTTTGGCGGTCCTGGTCAATCTGATGGAGCTGCTTGAAGAGGAGATGCAGGCTGGAAGCGGTGATCATGATGAAGAGCTCCTGCACGAAATGGGGCAGCAGATCCAGAATACCTTCGCGCTCGTGGAAGTGCTGCTGGACTGGTTCCGTAGCCAGAGGGAAGGTATGATTTTTGATCCGGCCGAACGGGATCTGGCCCATGCGGTGCAAGCGGGCCTGCGGCTCCTGCGGCTGCGGAGTGATACCAAGCAGATTCAGATCATTTCTGAAATTCCGGCAGAGAGCTATGTCTATGCCGATAAAGAAATGCTGGATCTGATAATCCGTAATCTCCTGTCCAATGCGATTAAATTTACATACCGCGGAGGAAACATCCGCTTAAAGGCAGAGAGGAGAGAGCGTCACATGGTAATCGCTGTGAGCGATACGGGGGGAGGGATTTCTCCGGAGCAGGCGGGTACCCTGCTGCAGGATGATTACCGGAACTCTTCAACCGGGACCTCCGGGGAGCGGGGGGTTGGCCTGGGTTTAACCCTGTGCAGGGAGTTTGTACAGTTGAACGGAGGTGAGCTGTGGTTCGACAGTATCCCCTCGAAGGGAAGCACCTTCTATTTCTCGCTCCCGCTTCCTCCTGAAGCTCCAATAATTCCTGCCGGCAACAGTATAGGAAGGGAATGATTCTATGAAAGTTATCATCATCGATGATGAGAAGGCCATGCATCTCATATTAAAGCGGATGCTCGGCAAGCTGGAAGAGGTTGAAATAATGGGCAGCTTCACGGATACTGCTGCTGCTTTTACCTATTTGAGCAGTCATGAGGTGGACCTGATCTTCGTAGATATCAGCATGCCCAGAGAAAGCGGCCTGGAGTTTGCAGCGAGGCTTAGGGGGAGCGGCCAGGGAACCAAAATTGTGTTCATCACTTCCCATAAGGAATATGCGCTGTCCGCTTTTGAAGTGTATGCCTTCGATTATATTCTGAAACCGGTGGTACAGGAGAGGCTGCATGAGACGGTACACAGAGCCGCGATGCAAATTCATTTGGAGCGTGCGGCAGCAGAAGCCAACCGCGAGCCCGCTTTGAGCGCAGAAGCAAGGATCAGCCTCCTGGGCGGAATTGAAATCGGGGGTGCTCACGGAATCAAGACCAAATGGAAGTCGCGGAAAAGCGCCGAGCTCCTCGGCTACCTGCTCATACATAAAGGCAGGCTTGTATCCCGCGCACGGCTCATTGAGGATATCTTTGGCGATATGCCGCAGAAGAATGCAGAAATGTATTTGAATACAACGGTCTATCAGCTGCGCAAGCTGCTCCATACGCATGGGCTGAAGACGCATCTGCATTCGGAGAGCAACCATTATGCCTTTAACTGTAAAGGGCTTAGCGTGGATATTCTCAGCTTTGAGGATGGCTGCAGAAGCTTGGCTGTTATAAATGAGGCGAATCTGGAACAGGCTATAGAGCTTGAACAGCTATATATGGGTGATTTATTCGGAGACCACGTGTATCCTTGGGCCTGGAATGAGATTGAACGGCTGTCACTCATGTACTCCGCGTTCACCCGGCGACTGTGCGCTGCTCTGCTGGACAAGGGTGAGACGAATACGGCAAAGCGGCTGCTGATCAAGCTGCTGAATCGCAACGAGCTGGATGAAGAAGCCCATATGCTGCTTATGAAAACCTCGGCTCTCCAGAATAACAAAGATGCCCTGAACCGGCAGTACCTGCAGTTTGCCGACATTCTGAACCGGGAAATCGGAATTCCCCCTTCGCTTGAAGTTAAATCCTTTTATGCACAGCTGCTTTCCGGGCTTGGCTGATTTAATATATAGTTTACCGGAGGATAGTGGGGCATATATAATTTAAGGCAACTATGCCATTTGATAGGATTATCTCATAGAGTTGGGGGCTGACCGAAGTGACCAGACATTCAGAGCTTTTAACAGGAAAAAAGGTATATCTACGCCCGCTTAACGGGGAAGACGCCGAATTGTATTACCATATGTTCTACGGCACGGAAGTCCGCAGGCTTACAGGAACGAAGAAGCATATCACCAAAGAGCAGATAGAGAATTATATCGCGCGCAAATCAGGGGACGACAGTACGGTGCTGCTGCTGATTGCCTTGAGGGAGAACGATGAGGTCATCGGTGATATCGCCATTCAGGATATGGAGCCTGACAACCGCAGTGCAAATCTGCGGATTGCTATTGGGGATGAGCGGCATCAGGGACAAGGGTATGGACGGGAAGCGCTGCTGCTGATACTGGACTACGGCTTCGGCATTCTGAATCTGCACCGGATTGAGCTGGAGGTCTATAGCTATAATGCCCGCGCTGCGCATGTGTATGAATCAATCGGTTTTGTCCGTGAGGGTGTACGGCGCCAGACGCTCTATTATAACCATGAGTACCATGATGTGATTATGATGGGGATGCTGGATAGCGAATACCGTGAGCGGTATGTGAAAAAGGGAGGGTAGACCGGACCTGCAAAAGCTGATTCAACAATAACGCAGGTCCGGAAGAATTGTAGAGACTATGTACAAAAATGTTAATAAATAAACGTATTCTTGACTCTCTTTGACCGCAGGAAATAGGGGATCCAGATCACAGCATAAATGAAGGACCGGAAGATATCCGTATAAGAGTTATCATCCGGTATGAGACCGGAAAGAGTAGTCTGTACCTGGCTGAACATGAAGGTATCTATGGTATTAAGTAAGATGTTATATACGATGAAAGATATAGATATGTATTTGAATAACTTTTTATGTTTGAGACCCAGGTACAGAATGAACAGGATCATTACGACCTGAATACATACTAATACCGTTTCTATCACAAGACTAGGAAGCATTGAAGCGACGTAGTAGCTGCTGTCTGGGTCGGTAAGAAGCTTAAGGCCTTCAGAGCCGAATAATGAGAAATTACCATAAAGCATTCGCACACCCGCGAAGAGTGAGAGAACAATGCCTATTGCGAAAAGTCCTAACCAGCCTCCGGAGCCGGAAGGCTCTGATTCATCTGCGGGCTGGTCTGAGGATTCCAGGACCACTTCGGAAGCAGCGGCGGCCTCATCATCAGCTGGTCTAGCTTTCTTGACGTGCAATGGCCTAATTAATCCGCCGGTCGCCCACCCGATAATTCCTCCAAGCCCTCCAATCACAATAGAAATAATAACGTTAGGATCTGCTGCATAAGTTCTATGTAGAATAAAACCTATGACGAAGAAGATAATGCCCAGTCCTGCTTTTGCCACTTCATCACCTCATCATATCCGCATTGGCTGCGGGATTTTCACTATGACGTTTATATCGACAATTCCCACTAATTACTTTAATTTACTTGTTATATTTTAGGCGTTAGTTCTTTATATTTACTATGTCCGTGAGGGCGCGGATAGAAATCATGTGAAATAAAGTTTTAAGGTCAAATAAGGTCAAATTATTAATAATGTTAAAATTTATACTAAAAAATAAGCCGAAACGCCGGATTTTACCGGATTTTCGGCTTATATGAGTTTTGTCATCCGGGCGGCCGGCGACTATAATAAAGCCATAGATCAAATAAAGTCAAAGTCAAACCAACAACAAATTCAAAGTCAAATGAGAGGAGAATGGATAATGTTTGATTTGGTTCCTTTTGGTAAACGCAGAGATGATGCTTTTGGTGTGCTGGCTAAGTCGCTTAACGAAGTGTTTAATGATGATTTCTTTGCACCGCTGACAAGCTCCACGCTGTCCTTCCGGACAGACATCCGCGAGAGTGAAGGGGCGTATCTGATTGAGGCCGAGCTTCCGGGCTTCAAAAAAGAAGAAATCGACATCGATTATACCAGCCCTTATTTGACGATCAAGGCAGTACGCAAAGAAGAGAACAGCGAGGAGAACAAGGAACATCAGACCGTGCGCCGGGAACGGCGGTATGGTGAATATGTGCGCCGCTTCTATGTTCAGGATATTGCGGAGGAAGGTATCCGCGCTTCACTCAAAGACGGGATGCTGAGCCTGGAAGTGCCGAAACGGCAGAAGTCGCAGGGCAAACGGATTGAAATTCAGGATGGCGGAAATTCTTCAGATGAGCAGCTTCAGTAAGCGGCAGGCGCAGCTTCCAGCGTGAGCGGTTCTCCGGGGGAAGCGGAGAGCGGGAACACTGGGGATGATTGGGAGGAAGCCTGAGAATGAAGGACTTCCAAGTCTGGCTGAAGCAGCCGGGTTCAGCGGGGTTCCCGGGCTAAGCGGCTTCTGCCGCCGGCCTATCCGGTTCCCTGCGGCAGAGTGGTTTCGCCGGGCTTTTCATATAGCATGATCATACAGGGCGCATTGTAGTGGGGATACCGGCTATAATGCGTCTTTTCCCGGAGAAACGGACTTGGTGAATAATCATCGCCACCGGGAATAGGCTTGTTACAGGGCGGAATGCTATAACCTATAGAATAAGGTTCCCAATATACGAAAGGAGGAGGTACCAGTGGCGGCAAATTATTACGAGACTCTGGGCGTCGGCAGGCAGGCCTCGAAGCAGGAGATCAAAAAAGCTTATCAGAAGCTGGCTAAGAAGTGGCATCCCGATGTCAACAAAGCCCCGGAGGCAGAAGCCAGATTCAAGGAAGCGGCCGAAGCGTACGAGGTGCTGGGTGATGAAGAGAAGCGGAAAATCTATGATGAGGAGCTGCGCTACGGGGCCGGCTACGCTGGGGCAAGGGGTCCGCGGAGCGGCGGGGCAGCCTCCTCCACGTCTTGGGAATCGCCTTTTGGCGCAGGCTGGAGCAGCGGCACTGCTTCCGGCAGCAGTATTCCCGAAGAGGATCTGTTCGGAATGTTCTTCGGCAGCCGGGGGGCAGCAGACCGCGCCGGCTTCGATTTCTTCTCCGGCAGCGGCGGTGTCCGCCAAGGGGGAAGCCCTTGGCCGGATGAGTTCAGCACGATGCAGGCCCAGCTTGAGATTACGCTGGAGCAGGCCTACAAAGGCGGGAATATCAGCGTTCAGGCTGCAGGCAAAGACCTGAGTGTGCAGATTCCGGCACGCTCGTCCGAAGGGACGGTGATCCGGGTTCCCGGCGGCGGAAGCGGGGCGGGACAGGGAGGCGACCTGCTGGTCTCGCTGCATCTCCTGCCCCATGACATCTATGAACCGGACGGCGGCGGGGATTTACTCGGCACGGTAGAGATTGCCCCCTGGCAGGCTGTACTTGGCGGGGAAGCCAAGGTGGCCCTGCCGGATGGCAGCCAGGTGAAATTGAAAATTCCCGCAGGTATGGCGTCCGGCAGAACGCTGCGCCTCTCCGGCAAGGGGCTTAAGCGTCCTAACGGTACGAATGGTGATATCCTGTTCCGGATGGAGATCGTCATTCCGCCGGAAACCTCAGAAGCGGAGAAGAAGCTGTACCGCCAATTGGCCGATTCCGGCAGCTTCCAGGCCGGAGCCAAACGGCAGACTCCCGGCGGTGCACAGCGGCGCAGAGCGACAACGGGGTAATGATGAATATAACGCCGGTTATCCGGCTGACTGACATATGGAATGCTGCGGCTGGGGCTGCAGCGGCATAATTTTACGGAAAGGCGATGATCTTATGGATTTCAACAAGCTTACACAGAAGCTGCAGGAAGCCGTCGCAGAGGCCCAGTCCCTGGCTGCGGCCAGCGGACATCAGGAGATTGATAACCTTCATCTGCTGAAGGCACTGCTTCAGCAGCATGAGGGCCTGCTGCCGCGGCTGCTGCAGAAGATGAATATTCCTGCAGCCGAGCTGCTGCAGGGTACGGAGGTGCTGCTTCAGCGGAAGCCCAGCGTAAGCGGAAGCGGAGCGGGCACGATGCGGCGGTATGCCTCGCCTGCGCTGATCGCCATGCTGGAGCAGGCCGAGAAGGAAGCGGCCAAGATGCAGGACGAGTTCGTGGCCGTGGAGCATGCCGTGCTGGCGATGGTCTCGGATTCGGGCAGCGGGAACCGCGAGCTGCGCGGGCTGTTCACGGGCCGGGGCGTTACCCGGGAGAAGCTGCTTGGGGTGCTGGCCGAGATCCGCGGACACCAGCGGGTGACGAGCCGGGAGCCGGAGGCCACCTATGAGGTGCTGGAGAAATACGGCCGTGATCTGGTGGCCGAGGTGCGGGCGGGCAAGGTTGATCCCGTGATCGGACGGGATGCGGAGATCCGCCGGGTCATCCGTATCCTCTCCCGCAAAACCAAAAACAACCCCGTACTGATCGGGGAACCCGGTGTAGGGAAAACAGCGATTGTGGAAGGGCTGGCCCACCGGATTGTCCGCCGGGATGTGCCGGAGGGGCTGAAGGACAAGACGATTTTCTCATTGGATATGAGCGCACTGATTGCCGGAGCCAAATACCGCGGGGAATTCGAAGAGCGGCTGCAGGCCGTATTGAAGGAAATCCGCGAGAGTGACGGCCGGATCATTCTGTTCATTGATGAATTGCATACGATTGTCGGTGCCGGTAAGACTGAAGGGGCCATGGACGCGGGCAACATGCTGAAGCCGATGCTGGCCCGGGGTGAGCTGCATTGTATCGGGGCGACGACGCTGGATGAGTACCGCAAATATATCGAGAAGGACCCGGCGCTGGAACGCCGCTTCCAGCAGGTGCTGGTCAGCGAGCCGGATGTTGAGGATACCATCTCCATTCTGCGCGGTCTTAAGGAACGCTTCGAGGTGCATCACGGAGTCAAGATCCATGACAGCGCGCTCGTCGCGGCCGGTGTCCTGTCGAACCGCTATATTACGGACCGGTTCCTGCCGGATAAGGCGATTGACCTGGTGGATGAAGCCTGCGCGATGATCCGCACGGAGATTGATTCCATGCCCGGTGAGATGGATGAGGTGACCCGCCGCCTGATGCAGATGGAGATTGAAGAAGCTGCACTCAAAAAAGAAACCGACGATGCCAGTGGGCGCCGTCTGGAAATCCTGCAGCGGGAGCTGGCCGACCTCAAGGAGAAGCATCTGGGCATGACCGTCCGCTGGGAGAAGGAGAAGTCGGCGATCCGGGGCATCCGCGAGCTGAAGAAGCGGTTAGAGCAGGCGCGCAAGGATCTGGTCGATGCACAGGAGATCTATGATCTGAACAAGTCTGCCGAGCTGAGCTACGGCATAATTCCTGATCTGGAGCGGCAGCTGAAGGCCGCAGAGGAAGCCGCGCAGCAGGATCAGGAGACCCGGCTGCTGCGCGAAGCTGTGACGGAAGAGGAGATCGCCGACATTGTCTCGCGCTGGACCGGCGTTCCGGTCAGCCGTCTCGTGGAAGGCGAGCGGGATAAGCTGCTGCGGCTCGAAGATACGCTGCATGAACGGGTAGTCGGCCAGGATGAGGCCGTCCGGCTGGTGGCGGATGCTGTGCTCCGGGCAAGAGCAGGCATCAAGGACCCGAACCGCCCCATCGGTTCGTTCCTGTTCCTGGGGCCGACCGGGGTCGGCAAGACCGAGCTGGCCAAAGCGCTGGCCGTATCGCTGTTTGACCGCGAGGACGGCATGATCCGCATCGATATGTCGGAGTACATGGAGAAGCACAGTGTCTCCCGCCTCGTCGGTGCTCCCCCGGGATATGTCGGCTATGAAGAAGGCGGCCAGCTGACCGAAGCGGTGCGCCGCCAGCCGTACACTGTTGTGCTGCTGGACGAGGTGGAGAAGGCCCATCCCGATGTGTTCAACATTCTCCTGCAACTGCTGGATGACGGGCGGCTGACCGACTCACAGGGCCGGATGGTCGATTTCAAGAACACCATCATCATTATGACCTCCAATATCGGCTCGCCGCATCTGATTCAGGGCACCGATGACAACGGTGAGCTGACCGAAGCGGTTAAGGACCGGGTGATGAAGGAGCTGAGCGGCCATTTCCGCCCAGAGTTCCTTAACCGGGTGGACGATATCGTGATGTTCAAACCGCTGACACTGGGCGAAACCCAGCAGATCGTGGTTAAGCTGGTGGACGGTCTCCGTCTGCGCCTGGCAGAGCGGGGCATCGGCCTTACGCTGAGCGACAAGGCCGTTCGCTTCATTGCTGAGGAAGGCTTTGATTCCGTGTACGGCGCAAGACCGCTCAAGCGGTTCATCCAGCGCAGCCTGGAGACCCGGGTGGCGCGTGCGCTGATCGCCGGAGAAGCAGAGGAAGGCTCAGTGATGACGGTTGACGAAGCCGACGGTGAGCTGACTGTTACTATAGTGAAACCGGAATCTGCGAAGACGGTTGGCTCGCTCTAAAATGTGAACTGACCCGGCCGATGCCTCCGTAGGGCTGCAGCTGCAATCCGCAAAGAAAAAGCGTTCCGCCTTAAGGCTGGAGCGCTTTTCTTGTGACGTTCGACTTAAATCCTGCAGAAAATACAACATTTTCTTCAATAAATCGGCCCATATCGAGAATTGTTGCAGGAAATACAGCATTTCATCTTCTGCAAGCGGCTAACTCAAAGGATTATTGTATTTCATACAACAATCCTCCCGCATACCCGGTTATTTATGAATCTGAGTTGTAATATATACAACATTTATACCTGCCCCATACAGAATGAACTTCAAAGCCCAATTAGACGCTTGGCGGGAGCACTGCCTCAGCAGCGGTTAAGCGGTTATTGGTTACTTGTTTGGCCGAAATCCTAAGTGTGGTTTATATAGAAGCTCTACTCACTCCGCCGCTACTCGCTCCAGGGCATCAGATGGGGATGCTGGTCGAGGATAGACAGGTATTGTTCCTTCCAGCCATATTGGCCGTCCGGGTCCAGCAGCATATAGCGCAAATACTTCTCCAGCCGGTATTCCGGCCTCGACCAGCCGAGATGCTTCAGCCGGAGGTTGCTTAACTGGTGGGACAGCTCGAAGATATTCTCCGGCAGCCGCCCGCAGTGCTGCGGCAGATCGTTCCAGAGATACGTGAAGTCCTCCCGGTAGCGGAGCAGGAACGGCCTGTAGCTCTGATGGGACCGCCAGTACATATCCTCACGGTAATGAGTGTCGTCCCAGAAATCGTAGAGCCGGAAGCAGAATAAGTCGCAATTGTCCGCACGCAGCAAGGCATCCACTTCTTCCGGGAATCCGGCCTCAAAAATCTCATCCGCATCCAGACTGAGAATCCACTCCGGCTGAGTCTCAATTACTGCTTCCCACTGCTGCTTGCGCAGCTCCGATTCATTGCTGAACTTGGAGACACTGTTGTGTATCAGATGAAGCGGAATGCCCTGAAGCACCTCCCGGCAGATATCCGCCGTGTCATCCGTGCTGCCGTCATCGATAATGACGGCTTCATCGATATATTTGCGGTGCTCCTGCAGAACCTGCCGCAGAAACCGCGAGCCCTCATTCTTGACGACCATCGTGAGGGTCAGCTTGGGCCGCCGGACCGCTGCTGAATTAGCAGATGCTGCGGAAGAACCGGCTGCCGCTCCATGCGCGGCGCTCAGCCCTGCTGCATCTGCGCCCTCGGCCGCATCTGCAGCAGCGCCCGCCGCCGGCCCGGCGTGCGGCAACCGCACCTCGCCGCCGCCCTCGGGCGGCGGCTCCTTGGACAAGTGCCGCCGGGCCTCCGCCTCGGTCCACAGCGCATCCCATTCCGCGCTCGCGTCCAGCGCTCTTTTGTCCGCGGGCGATGCCTCTGCATCGCCCTGCACTGCCTCTTGGCGCGCAGCGGCTTCCTCGCCGCCAGCCGCGTCCGCGTCACTCCGCCTCGCATTCGTCTCTGCCTCCACCTCGCCCGGCGCATCTTGTGCATCTTGCGCCCCGCTCCGCCCCGCCTCCGGCGCAGTCCGCGCCGAGTCCGCCTCACTCCGCCCCGCATTCGTCTCTGCCTCCACCTCGCCCGGTGCATCTTGCGCCCCGCTCCGCCCCGCCTCCGGCGCAGTCCGCGCCGAGTCCGCGTCACTCCGCCTCGCATTCGTCTCTGCCTCCGCCTCGCCCGGCGCATCTTGCGCATCCTGCCACCCCGGCGCCGCTCCAGCCGCCGGCGATGTCTGCCGGATAAACTCCGGCACCTTCAGCAGGTCGCTGTCCCTGTAGAGATGCAGCGCCGGGTAGTGGGTGTCGACATACAGCGGAATGCCAAGCGCCGCTGCACGGATGCAGAAATGGCGGTCTTCTCCCCAGTAGGAGATGTTGTGAACCCGGTCGTAGCTGGCACCGGAAGCGATGGCCCGGCTGCTGATCAGGGTGCAGGCGCCGAGCCCGCCGACTTCATAGATTCCCGGCTGCTGCATCTTCATCAGGAAAGCGTGGAAGCGGAGGTTGATCTCTTCGTGTGAGAGCTGCTCTCCCGGGAGCACCTCCCACTGGTTGTATTCGTCATGCATCCAGACCTGCGGCTGCAGCAGAGTGCCCGGCTGCCACTGGGTCCAGAAAACCTCGGAGATAATGTCCTTGCCCGTACTAATCAAATGCAGCAGCGTATCCGGATGAAGAATCAGATCGGAGTCGATCAGGAACAGATAATCATAATCGAAGGCTTCGGCCCGCCGGATCATCAGGTTCTTGAACCCGGCCACCTTCCAGACCAGATTGGAATTCCAGAAATGGGTCGTATCATCGCGGATATAAGCATCATGAAACCCGGAGGATTGCAGGAAGACCGTTCTGCCGCTCTGGGTGAACTGCTGGAGCAGCTGACTCGAAGCTTCGTCCGGGTTGTCATCAATCAGATAGAAATGCAGCTCAATATTGGTTAGGTTCAGACGCAGCAGTGAGTTCAGAAACTGCTCGAGAATAGCCGGTTTTTGATGGATCGGGCTGCCCAGCAGAACCCGGGTTCGGGTCTCATTCATAGCAGGCCACTCCAGGATAAGGTCAACATTAATAGAACATCCCCTTGGATTCGCAAATAGATGATATGAATTATATGTATTCAATATATTTAGAGAAGTACGGGACTAATCCCGGTTTTTCAAAAAATAGAGACCCGAAAGGGAATATATGGATTGGTGTCTGCCTGAGAGCTGTTGTACAATACCGCATAGACAGGAATAGACATTCTGCAGACTGCAGGACAGGAGTGAGAGGATGGACAAGTCACCGTTAAAAGTACAGCAATTAATCAACCTGCTCCTGGCGATGAATCCGCGCGCCGAGGTTTTTGTGCATACTGCGGATGGAGAACTCCGGCCGTTGCTGGACGAGGATGTACAGGAGATCTATGCACCTGAGCAAGCGGCCAAGACCGTGGCTCATATCGGCGTTCCCGCAGGCACTGCAGCCGGAGAGGCGGAGGAGACCTTATGAAGCTGGCTCTAATAAGACTGGAACAAGGACAAGAGATCCGGCTCGAATTATTTGACCAGGAGGCCCCCGGAACCGTAGCCAATTTTGAAAAGCTCGCGAACAGCGGCTTTTACAATGGTCTGACTTTTCAGCGTGTCGTCCGCGGTTTTGTCGCCCAGGGTGGCTGTCCGGACGGCACTGGCAGAGGCGGCACGGACAAAATCCCCTGTGAAACGAAAGGCAATCCGCATAAGCATGTGCGCGGGGCGTTATCCATGGCCCATTTCGGGCCGGGCACCGGCTCCTGCCAGTTTTTTATCTGCTACGATACTTTTGATTACCTTGACGGCTGGCACACAGTGTTCGGCAGAGTAATAGAAGGAATGGAGCATGTGGATGCTTTGCGGCGCGGGGATGTCATGCAGGAGATCAGCGTATGGGATAACGGCAATCCTCAGGGGTAACAGCGGGCGGTTGTTCAAACTTTCACAGGTGGAAAATTAATACATTGTAATCCCGACTATTCCGATATATAATAACTTTCACAACGAGTGAGATTGCTCATAGACATGGAGGAGAGAGATAATGCGTAAAGGGATATCAGGGGTTGTCATTCTAGTTTTGTTAACACTAATGATTAGTGCATGCTCTAATGGAAATAACGCGGCATCGACAAATACGGGTGCCAGCCAGACACCGGCGGAAACGCAGCAGCCTGCTGCCAGTGAACCGAAGGATGGCGGAAGCTTGATTATAGGGGTCGCATCTGATCCGGTTGTACTTAATCCAAACTATGCAGGTGACCGTGTAAGCTTGACGATTGACCAGGCACTGTATGCTCCGCTGTTCCAGGTGAATAACGGGGAGAAGACCTTCTACCTGGCAGAGAGCCTGACACCTTCGGAGGATAATCTTACTTACACACTGAAGCTTAAGGATGGACTTACCTGGCATGATGGAGAGAAGCTGACGGCGGATGATATCGTGTTCACCATCGACAGCATTCTCGACGAGAAGCAGAACAGCTTCCTGAGAGCCAACTTCCTGATCGGCGACCAAGCCATCAAAGCGGTGAAAGTGGATGATCTGACCGTTGAATTCCAGCTTCCGCAGGTCAGCCCGGCTTTTGAAGCGACACTGGTACAGGTATTCCCGATTCCAAAGCATATTTTTGAGAATGAAACCGACATTGAGAAGAGCACCAAGAACGCTGCTCCGGTAGGTTCCGGTCCCTTCAAATTCAAAGAATACAAAGCCGGTGAGTATCTGACACTGGAACGCTTCGATAACTACTTCGGCGGCAAGCCGCATCTGGATTCGGTAACTTACCGGATTGCCAAGGATACCAATGCAGCGAACCTTGCCCTGCAGAACGGCGAGATCAACGTGCAGTATCTTGATCCTAAGGATGTAGCAACGATTCAGGCAACGAACAATTTCGAAATTCTGCCTTACAGTGAAGGCCGTCTGGCTTATCTGATGTTCAATGCGAACAGTGATACCGGCGCCCTCGCCAAAAAAGAAGTCCGTCAAGCCCTGTCCCTGGCCCTCAGCCGCGATGAGCTGATCCAGACAGCGTACACTTCCAGTGAATATGCTGACCCGGCCAAGTCATTCCTGACTCCGGACGCGCTGTATTTCACGAATGAAGTAACTACCTTTGACAATGATGCCGCTAAGGCTAAGGAATTGCTGGCGTCTGCCGGAGAGAGCAACCTGAAGCTTCGTTACATTGTACAGAGCGGTAACAAGGCACAGGAAGCGATCTCGCTGTATGTGCAGCAGAAGCTGAAGGCTGTCGGCGTGGAAGTGGAACTGCAGAACATGGACTCCTCGGCCTGGGTGCAGAAGTTCATTGATCTGAAATCTACCGACTACGAGCTGGCATTGACCGGTTATATCATGGGATATGATCCCGATGCTTACCGTATTCTGTTCACATCGGGCAGCTCTTCCAACTACTCGCATTATTCGAACAGCGAAGTTGATAAGCTGATGAATGACGGTGCAGGCGAAGCTGATCCGGCAAAACGCGCAGAGATCTACAAGAAAGCGCAGGAGCTTGTCGCTGAAGATGCACCGATCTACCCGATCGCTTATACTAAAACAGTTGTAGCTGTCTCGAAGAACTACGGCGGCATTGATGAAGCTGTATTGAAGCCGGTCGTTATCTTCGAAGACCTGTCCAAGATCTACCAGAAATAATCTGCCCCAAAAAATAAGCACGGCAAAAAAATAAGCTGGGTTCTCCAGCTTATTTTTTGCCTGTCAAGAGCTGGGAGAAGCTGCGTATGAGACAACTCATCGTCCGAAGGTTGCTGCAAACACTGCCGATGCTGTTTTTTGTATCCGTAGTGTGTTTCACAATGATTAAGCTGGCTCCGGGTGATCCGGTGCTATCTTTCGTTACGCCCAATATGCATGCCGATGATATTGAGCGTATCCGCCATAATCTGGGGCTGGATAAGCCCGCCTATATTCAATATTTCATCTGGATCAAGGAAATGGTGCAGGGCAACTTCGGATATTCCCTGATCAATCACCAGCCGGTGCTGGGACAGATTCTGGAACGTCTGCCGGCTACAGCCGGTCTGATGGGCAGCGCCATTGCGCTGGCGGTTATTCTGGCGATTCCGCTAGGCCTCGTGGCCGGTGCGAACCGCAACCGCTGGGTAGACAAGCTGATTAACTTTATTTCCTATGTCGGGATTTCCATTCCGTTATTCTGGCTGGCGATCCTGCTGATGTATCTGTTCGCGATCAAGCTGCATCTGCTGCCGAGTATGGGGATGCGCACGATTGGTGTGGAATCGCCGCTGGATGTGCTGAAGCACGGGATCTTGCCCTGCTCGGTGCTGGCCTTCGGCTTCCTGGCCGGATATGTGCGTTATATCCGCTCCAGCACGATTGGACAATTGAAAGAGGAATATGTGCAGATCCAGTACGCTTTTGGCTCGAAGAAATCGACAATCCTGTTCCGTCATGTCCTGAAGCATGTGCTGCTGCCGGTCATTACCCTGCTGGGCATGTCGATGGGGGATCTGGTGGCCGGGGCTATTGTCACCGAGACGGTATTCTCGTGGCCGGGCATCGGGTCGCTGGGGATGACGGCGGTTAAGGGGATGGATTATCCCGTCATTATGGGGATCACCTTATTTTCTTCCTTAATGCTGATCCTCGGTAATATGGTGGCAGATATTCTCTACAGCTTTGTCGATCCGCGAATTAAATTAAAGGGGTGACCTCATGAATCGCAGTAAATGGAAAAATCTACAGTCAGAGCTGTTTACGAACGGTCTGGGTGTCGCTGCTCTTGCTGTATTGGCTATCTTTACGCTGGGGGCCATCTTTGCCTTCCTGTCCGGATATGATCCGAATGCCATGGATGCCATGGCCCGCCTCACCAAGCCCGGCGCCGGACATCTGTTCGGAACCGATGACTATGGACGCGATTATCTGTCCAGAGCGCTATATGGCGGCCGTGTCTCGCTGCTCGTCGGTTTCGCCTCCATGGTCGTGGCTACCTTTGTGGGTGTAATGGTTGGAGTGATCAGCGGATATTTCGGAGGCTGGCTGGATAATCTGCTGATGCGGATGCTGGACATTATCATGTCCATTCCGTCCTTCCTGATCCTGCTGCTGCTCAGCGTCTATTTGAAGCCGAGCATCGGCAATCTGATCATTATTATTGCCTTGTTAATGTGGATGAACGTGGCCCGCGTTGTGCGCGCGGAGACCCTTACGATCAAGGAACGCGAATATGTGCTGTATGCCAAGGCTTCCGGCCAAAGCTCCTTCGGCATGATCTGGCGGCATATCCTTCCGGGACTGGTGCCGGTGATTATCGTCGGCGCGACGAATAATATTGCGTCGGCCATTATGATGGAATCGTCGCTGAGCTTCCTCGGCTTCGGGGTTCAGCCGCCGAACGCCACCTGGGGCAGCATGCTGAACAGCGCGCAGGGGTATATTGCAGAGGCGCCTTATCTGGCGCTGTTCCCGGGGCTGATGATCCTGCTGACCGTTCTGAGCTTCAATGTACTGGGTGATATTTTGCGGGTCGGCTTTGAACCAAAGCTGATCCGGAGATAGGAGAGTGGAACATCATGACTGAACGGCTGCTGACTGTTGAGAATTTGCAGGTTTCATTTGCTACCCGGGACGGCGAGAATCAGGCCGTCCGCGGCGTTAGCTTCCATATAGATGCCGGTGAAACGGTAGGGATTGTCGGAGAATCCGGCAGCGGCAAAAGCGTTACCGCCAAGGCGGTCATGTCCCTGATCACGCCGCCGGGCCGCATGACTGCCGGTAAGCTGGAGTTTCGCGGCGAGAGTCTGAAGGGACTCACGGACAAGCAGTGGCGGACCCTGCGCGGGAACCGGATCGCGATGGTCTTTCAGGACCCGATGACCTCGCTGAATCCGGTCAAAAGAATAGGCCAGCAATTAACCGAAGTTATCCGCAGACACCGCGGATTGAATAAAGCGGAGGCGTATGCCGAGGCGGCGGAAATCCTCCGCCAGGTTGGCATACGTGATCCGGAGCAGCGCCTGAAGCAGTATCCGCATGAATTCAGCGGAGGCATGCGCCAGCGGGTCATGATCGCGATGGCGCTCTCCTGCCAGCCGGAGCTGCTGATTGCCGATGAGCCGACCACGGCGCTGGATGCGACAATTCAGGCGCAGATTCTGGATCTGTTCAAGGAGCTGAAAGAACGGTCGGATACAGCGGTAGCGCTGATCACCCATGACCTTGGTGTCGTGGCTCAGGTCTGCACACGGGTTATTGTGATGTACGGCGGGCTTGTTATGGAGGAGGGCACGGTGGAGGACATCTTCTATCGTCCCCAGCACCCGTACACCCAGGGCCTGCTGCGTTCCATTCCGAAGCGCGGCGGGGGATCGAGGGAGCGGCTGATTCCGATTGAAGGCACACCGCCGGATCTGCTGAATCCGCCGCCCGGCTGTCCGTTTATGGACCGCTGCCCGCATGCTTTTGCCCGCTGCAGTGAACGTCCGCCGGTAGTAGAGCTTGCACCTGGCCACCGCTCGATGTG
The DNA here is from genome assembly GCF_038593005.1 of Paenibacillus sp. FSL E2-0178. Taxonomy (NCBI): domain Bacteria; kingdom Bacillati; phylum Bacillota; class Bacilli; order Caryophanales; family Paenibacillaceae; genus Paenibacillus; species Paenibacillus sp. FSL E2-0178. Next base: position 4,363,137 of record NZ_CP151953.1, on the reverse strand, counting down.
CTGGCTGGCTGAAGGTGCAGAGCAGCAGGCGGCAGTTACAGTGGGGAGGGATTCCGGTGAGTGAGAGCAAGGTGCTCGTAGATGTGAACAATCTGAAGAAGCATTTCTCCAAGGGGAAGGATATACGCGGGCGCGATACGGCTGTGCTTAAGGCCGTGGACGGCGTCAGCTTCCAGATCCGCCAGGGCGAGACCTTCGGACTGGTGGGTGAATCCGGGAGCGGCAAGTCAACGGTCGGCCGCTGTCTGCTCCGCCTGTACGATTATACGGACGGCGAGGTATTCTATGACGGGCAGCCGCTGGGCAAGCTGGGCGAGAAAGGGCTGAAGCCGTTCCGCAGACGGATTCAGTCGATTTTCCAGGACCCGTACTCTTCACTGAACCCCAGCCTGAATGTGCTGGAATTGATCAGTGAGCCGATGCGTATCCATGGACTCTACCCAGGTGAAGAACGCAAGGAAGCCGTGGCGGAGCTGCTGGAGAAGGTTGGTCTCAAAAGAGAGCATCTCTACCGCTTCCCGCATGAGTTCAGCGGCGGGCAACGCCAGCGGATCTCCATCGCCCGGGCGCTGTCGGTCCGGCCGGAGTTCGTCGTCTGCGACGAGCCGATCTCGGCGCTGGATGTCTCTGTGCAGGCCCAGGTCGTCAATATGCTGGAGGATCTGCAGTCCGAATTCGGACTGACCTATCTGTTCATCGCTCATGACCTGTCGATGGTCCGGCATATCTCTGACCGGATTGGTGTCATGTACGGCGGCCGCCTCGTTGAGGTTGCGGAGAGCGATGAGCTGTATGACAATCCGCAGCATCCGTATACCAAGGCGCTGCTGTCTTCCATTCTGGAGACAGACCCGCTGAAGGCCAGCCAGCGAATCCGGCTGGATGCCTACTCGGTAACGCGCGGGGATGAGGAAGCCGCTGTGCTGCGGGAAGTCAGCCCGGGGCATTACGTGGCTGGAGATTTTACGGACTGAATTCAGGTAAAGGTATGCATTTATATTTATATAAACAAGGGAGGATATACAATGACTGATACGCTGAGTAAGGTAAAGTTATCGCAATGGGACGCCCTGCTGGTGGAATCGCTGCGCTCTCTCGGCTGGTCCGATGAAGAACTGCTGCGGCGGGTTGCCGAAGGCGATCTGCCTGCCGACGAGAGTGAATATGAGTTCGATTACGGGCAGCTGTCTACGCTGGCTGGTGAACAGCCGGAGCTGTTTCGGTCAGCCGTAACCGAAGGCTACCAGATCAAATACAACACGATCCGCGGCATCCGCAGCTGGATTGCCGTTGCGCTCCGCATCGAGCCGAAGCTGGAGCTGGAGGAAGGCCGCGAAGCAGTCGAAGCGGTGTTAACGGAATCACAGAAGCAACGGCTGGAGGGCGTATTATCCTTCGGCTGGCAGATTACCAGCGGCGGATCAGCGGCAGATGGCGGAAACGCCACTTACCGGATTGAGCCGGTCCAGAGATAACAGCGGAGCTGAGCAGCAGAATGAAGCTGCATAATAATGTGTATGTTAAGAATTAGCCCTTCGGCTTTGTGCCGGAGGGCTTTTTGCATGAGGAATAGAGAAAAATTCTGGGTTGCTCCGTTTGTGATGGATGGTTGACGCAAACTGCTCATTAGCGATTTCCAGAAGAGCTCGTTTTGAAGGTTCTACTCTAATATAAAAACTAACAACTGACTTAAACTGAAAAGTAGAGTCATAGACTCTCCGATTCATCTTTTATTAAGATTTAATATTTTTTTCACATCATCTTCAGTGTAACCAGTCTTATTAGCAATCATTGATTCAGACATGCCTGATTTGTACATGTTAACGAGAACAGTATCCATGTCTTCTGCTACCTCAACGATATGCCTATCATAATCAAAGAAACGAAAAACCATCTGTCCCCAAGGTTGCTCTTGAATATCATGTAATAGCTCGAAACCATTAGCGATAATCTTGTCTCTTAACGAATTAATATCATCAAATTCAAAATAAACAGCTAAATTTTGTGCTTTGAATACAATATCATTACTATTAATTAATTCTGCAAAAAGGGATTTTTTATAAAGTGCAAAACCGCCTATAAATCCTAGATTGTATATACCAAAATCCGATTCCACTTTGCAGCCAAGTATATCTTCATACAACATTCTTGATCTCATTACATCTTCAACTACCAAAATTGTTGATTTGAATCCCATGAAAAGCGCCTCCCAATGTTACACGAACTTTTTTACCTTAAATTCGATGCCTTGGTGAAGTTTACCTTTATTTGTAACCAGCCTGCCCATTAGATGTTGCGCAGTTCGAAGATACTGAACTATTGATGCATATAAGGAGTGAAGAAAATGAAGAAAAAACACATCTTAGAATAGTGAAATAAATTTTAGTTATCTATCCTGAACTATAATTGTAGCTGAAGTCATTGCGAGTATTGATAAAGTCATATACCGTGTTGGAGTATTGATTGCTTAATAATACAAGGGGGAATGTAAATGAGGATTTTTTACAAAAAAATAATATTGTTATTATTTGTTTCCATGCTGCTTTCAATCCTAAATTGCTTCAATTATGCTTCTGCTTTGTCTGTAAACGTTGAAATTACTACCGTATTTCAAAAAGATGTAAATACCCGTTTATCGAGTCTTTATAAAAAAGATGCATATACATTAAGTAAGACAGATGCAAAAAATTTAAATTACCTGTTAAATTTAGATCGCAAACTGCTGTTACATGCAATAGCAGAATATGCTTCCAGCTCTAAAGCTTCCGAAAGTAGTGCGATAGATTTTTTTTCGAAATACTTAATGAAAAACTTTATTCTATTCTTAAACGAAACTGAACCTCAAATTCTGTCAACTTCCCCTAAGAGTGAAGCAGCGTATAGGATAATTGTGTCTGTTGCAAATGCTGATCAACTCCCTTTACTTGGTAAAGAAATTGCAGTGAATAAAAACTTTATAGTTAGAAATACGATAATAGATTTGTTTAGAGATAAATACGGAAAAGCTGCTATTGACTCAATCACGAAAATTATACCTACTGAACCAAACGCGGGAGTAAGATCCAAAGCTATCAGTTTAGCTTTTGACCTTGGGGACAAATATACGGACCTCATTCCTTTAATTTGTAAGCCATACATAAAAGTCGGTGGTACGACTGCTAAAAATGTATACATTAATTTATTGTCGATGTTTTCTAACGAACAAAGAAAAACCAACTGGGTCGAATATCTGATTTTTAATCAAGATGATCCATCTGCAGCTAAACTTTGGAATGACATGCAATTAAACTCATACGATTTTCAGTATTACCAGCTTTTTGACAGATTTGAAAATGATCCGACTGTATTTAAACGCTTAGAAGAAATGGATCCGAAAAACGCGGAAATTTGGAAAAAAGCGCATGACAGCTATAGTGTCTCAACCAATTTCTGAATCTTTGAGTGGGAAATTAAATATACATTGCCTATTATGTCGATGGTTCTAGGGAAACGCTCCTCAATCAGCAAAGTGTTATCGTGAGGCGGCCAAGCTACGAATCATCGAACTGTTTCTGGAGGATATTGAAATCATCAGTCAGCGTATTCGTATTCCGAGAGGATGGATTTTTCCATATTGTGACTGAGCTTTTAGACTACATTCAAGTAGAAGATATGGTATGAAGAAGCGGGCAAAGCACTTATTGGAATGGCGCAGCCCGCTTTGTGTGTGGAATTATTCAAAACTCCTTGCTCGAGCATTCTTCCTTCATAAAGAAACGCCCAACGAACTGCTAAGTAAGGCGGCTTGTCGGGCGGGAAGGATTTGGGGTTTTTTCTTTTTCAGAATGTAAAAAACAGGACGTTGAGTTTTCAGACCTCCCCAGCAAATTTATTAATCTATAGTTCTTAACCCCCATTCCCCTTGATCATCCTTCACAAAATAAAAGGAAAGATTGTGTTCTCGAATATCTGAACTATCCTTAACTTTAACTTCAAGGGATACAATTGTTCTTCCAGCTGAATCTTGTTCAATGGAATTTATCTTGTCGAAAGAGTAGTCTTTTCCAAGCATAAAGTTATGTGCATCAGCAGATTGATTAGTTGCAAAGGCGCTCTTAAACTCTTCCTCGTTTTTGTTAACTAAAGCGCCCATCAATATATTTAAGCTGTTTTTAATTTCTTCATTAAAATTCGCGTCCTTTATATCATTTAAGTCAATAAATATACCCGCCTTAAATGTGCTTTGGTCCGATGATGGTTGAGGCGCTGAAGCTTGTACCTCGTGATTTGTAATATCTTGTTTGAGATTAACATTGGAATTCTCTGAACAACCTGCTAAAATTCCTATAATCAAGGAACCAGCTATACTTTTTGCGATTTTCTTCATATTATACCTCCTCCATTATCTTAACATCCCCTAGTTTAGACGGATATTATTCCAAAAAGTTACATTTATTTAAAGATAAATTAGTTACGAAAATTATATCTAAATTATATAAATTCGACAAAAGAACATCCCCCTTCAGATTCTAAAGGGGAATGTTCTTTTGTCTTGTGAGAATGAAGAAAGCAGGGGATTATAGTCTAGCTTCGCAATGCTACCATCTGATAAACGGGCCGAGAGGAGGCTCCATCTGTCTTTTCGGCAGACTTTATTTGAGTAGAACTACCGCCGTCTAAGAAAATTCCGTTAACAAGTGTCCCGGATCCAACTTTTTCTTTAATGGCTGTTCTAAAAGCAGCTGCCGTACATTTGGTTAGAGTTACAACCAGCCAGATGTTATTGGTATTATTATAAACCAGTCCGGTTCTCTCGGTACTTCCAGTTCTGTTTTGCATATTCTCACTGTCAGCTTGAGCAGCCCAAGTACTATCGCTATTTAGAGACATGCTGATGCCTCCTTGCGCCCAATAAGCTGTTCTTTTCACTACAGCCAATTGATCCTTTGTTTGCTTGACCTGTACCGAAAACTGGCTTTCTGTAGTATCCCATACTAAAGTACCACGAGGAACTGAACCGAGATTTGCAGATCCTCCGCCGTATCCAGAACCATTAACAGCGACATCATTATTTACAGCAATTTGAAGCAAATTACCTGTGTCCGGGTCAAAGTACCCCCCATTTACTCCAGTGGTGCTCTGTCCTGTTACAGGAACAGCACCAATATATTTAATATAGATATTGTTAGGAGAAGTCTTGATTGTATTTAAAACGACCCCATTTGAAGCGGTATAACTTGCATAAGTGTATGCCATATTCTATCTCTCCCTTAAAGTTTTTTCATCTGATCAGATTAAGAAGCTGGCCAATTTATTGCTTCTCATCTATAAGGGGAAATTTAGAGGGTAGTCTACAACCTTTTCTTTTAGCATGGGGAGTCGAATAACGGCGGTACACGGCTTCCTGAAGTTGCAACCTGCTCTCCTGCATGATGCTGGGGAATCGGATCGCCCTTTGTTAGCGCACCGATGGGACGCATGCAGATCCCGGAATACATGTCCCGGTTCCGGCTTGTCGATCGGTAACAGCCAAAGGCTTCCTGATAGGGTAGCAGAATATTATCAGGATTGAATATGGAATTTGCAAGTCCACTATCTGTTGCTGATAGAAAACAAAACGTGTACTATCCGCTGGTAGTTTAGCTAGCGTTTATTTCACATGTTGTTTGATACTTGGAGAACCGGGTTTGTTCCCTGAACAGGCGGCCCCAGTATCTCAATTTACAGCAGGATATTGCGCCGCCAGCAAATCCAAACAGAAGCGTTTCGCTGGTTAACGATGAATGGCCGCACGTAAATCCGCGGAGTAGCACAAATGTGCGATTTGACCAAAAAACTATTAATTTCAAGAATCGTTTCCTTTTTTTGAGGATTTTGTGTTGTCTGGAAGGTTCTGAATCGCTTTAACAAGCTGGGCGAGCGACTGGTCTAAGTGATCTAGTCGCTCGCCTATCGTTTGTAGAACATAGCGAATCAAGATGAAACATAGCGTTACCGGGAATCCGACGTTTGTAACCAAGGAAATCAGATCAGTGGGAGACATCAGGATACCCCTCCTTTCTGTATGCAATATGCAAATAGGGAAAATTATGTTACGTAGATACACACTAAATGTGATAAAATAACAGAACATATGTTCGTTTTATGGTTGTTAACCATCACCTAAAATTTCCCTATGTGTAGAAGGACAATCGAAGAAGAGGAGGTACAACGGGGATGGAACAGCAAATAATACAGCGTTATCGTAGGGAAGTGTATCGGATTGGATGGCGCTTGCAATACCGATGCAAAAAAACCTATCGGAATGAGTGTGTCCTTTTTGATACCAGCCTGACTCAAGAGGATGAAACGGAGGATATGATTAACCGAATATCCATTGAGCAATTGTTGGACACGCTACCGACTAAAGGAAGGGTGATCTTGCAAAAACTGTATCTGCAAGAAATGACAGAAGCAGAGGTCGCGGCGCAACTACACATGAGTCAACAGGGGGTAAACAAATGGAAGCGAAAAATGATCCAGCAATTATCACAGACAGCGAATTTTTAGAACTGCTGCATGCGGCCAAGCATCAGCAGCCCGAGGCCATGCTACGAATCATCGAACTGTTTCAAGAAGATATTGAAACCATCAGTCAGCGTATTCGTATTCAGCGAGAGGATGCGGTTTCCCATATAGTGACGGAACTGTTAGCCTATACTCAAGTTAAAGACCTATCATAAAGAAGCGGGCAACGCCTAAGTAGAGTGGCGCTGCCCGCTTTGTGTGTGGATATGCTTTAAGGTTGTTTCTCTTCCTGAATTTCGAAAAACTGATTTAAATCCATTCTCTTTGTCCCCAAGGTGGTAACTTCCCCGTTAGGCTCAATAAACCCATAATTCGCTTGTCCGACATGTCCCATAAAATGAAAAAATGCGACTCGACTCGTTACTATCGGAAGTTCGCCGTCCTGATTGGTGAATTTTAGAGGTAAAAAGAACAGGCCGCTTGAGGCTTTGACCGAATTAAAGGTGGCTGTCCATTTTTGTTCGCTATGATTTCCCCCATCTTCGTTAGTGATTTTGAAGGCTTCCAACGAGCTAATCCGGGGGAATTTCAGAGCGGCAGTTCGGGCTTCGGCCAGATTGGACGATGCGAGTTGTTCCTTTAGTGCATCACTAGATTTGGCAACGAATACGACCCGTTGTTTGGGATTCCAGAGGACATACGCCCCAGTGGATTCCGCGATAAAGCGTAAGGGAACCATGACACGCCCCTGCTTTAGGGTCGAGGACGCTTCTAATTTCACTTCTTTATTCCCGATCTTTGCTGTTTTTTGGCCCGCCACTAAGGTGATGGTTTCACCGTTTCGAGTGAGGGTGACGGTCTTGGATGAGTTATTCCATTGTACCGAGCTTCCGGGTATTTTTTGGGTCACCTGCAATGGAACCATGGTGGTTCCATTGGTGATGTACGGGGCCACATCGGTATCCGCGTAAAGGTCATTGATACTAATTTTAATAGCGGAAGCTGCTGCTGAAGCCGTTCCTGTAGTTAGGGCGCCTCCCGCGAACAGCAAGGACGCAGTGAGCCATCCGATGAAGCCCTTTTTGTAATATTTGTTCACTATATCGAATTCTCCTTATTCCATTTTTTAGGTATTAAATCCCTATAGTTTAGATACGTATAAACCCAAAATGTTACTAAACTCAAAGAAGAAATTTCTCATTTGGAGGTTTCCGCAGCCAGCTTCTCGCAAACCCAAATAGGAGCAGGTTTCTTTAATCATTTGTAATGTTCCTGTATTCAATGTTCCTGCCTTCCGAAACACTAGATGTAGAATAGTCGTATGATAAGAATCGTAAACTATAAAGCGGGTGTAATGTCCCTTGGGAGGTATTTGATGTTTAAATGGAAGCGTGGCCCCGTCACTCTGTTCCAGAGTGATCTCTACCTGACGAATTCACTTGTTGTAGAGACGGCGGATTGTGTGCTGGTAGCGGATCCTTGCTGGCTGCCCCGTGAGGTGGAGGAAATTAGGCAGTACACGGAGGATATTCTCGGCGGGCGGAGACTGCTCCTGTTATTCACCCATTCCGATTTCGATCATATTATCGGGTATGGGGCCTTCAGGGATGCCGAAGTCATCGCAAGCAGGGCATTGGCGGACAAAAGCGCCGGGGAACGCGAAGATATTCTTGAACAGATCCGGGCATTTGACGATAGTTATTATCTCAGGAGAGACTATGAAATCACGTATCCGCAGGTGGATCATGTGATGGAGCAGGAAGGGCAGACGCTGGTATTCGGGGATTTGAAGCTGACAGGCTATGCTGCTCCCGGCCATACGGATGACGGGCTATTTACAATAGTGGAGTCTGCCGGGCTGTTTATTGCCGGAGACTACTTGTCTGACGTGGAGTTCCCCTATATTTACGACAGCAGTCCGGCTTACGAAGCAACGCTCGGCAAGCTGGAGCAGATATTGGCCCGGCACCCGTTCACGCTGCTGGTCCCCGGACACGGGGAGGCAGCGGACAGCCGCCCCGAACTGGAGCGGCGCAAGGAAGAGAGCCTGAAGTATATCCACAACATGCGTATGGCTGTAGCTTCAGGCATCCAGGAAACGGTTGATGCTCTGATCGAAGGCTGTGCTTTCCCGCGCAATATGTCCAACTTCCACCGCAGCAATCAGGAACTGATCACGAAGGAGCTGGCCGGGGAAGCGGAAGACTGACGACGCTGTAGTTACATATCCAGCTGGATTTTGCGAATATGAAGTACACCGTCAAGTCCGGTAGGGTCTGTACTGACCTTGCGGGAGACGAATTCTTCGGCCCGTTCGGAGGTGCGCAGGCGCAGCGGCTTGGTCTCCAGCTGAACCAGATCCCACATAACATCTGCTACAGACCCAGCAGTTTGCGGTTCTACATTCCGTTTCAGGAAGGTCCCTGTATAGGCATCGAGAATCGGCTTGTACTCATCTTCAAGGATGCCGCCGGTGTCCGCTACATGCCCAAGAACGGTCTTATTAAATTCTGTAGCGATAGCCCCCGGCTCAAGCAGGGTAATGTCGATATTGAATTGCGGCTTGTAATAGGTAGCCAGACTCTCCAGCAGCCCTTCCACCGCGAATTTGCTGGCGCAGTAGATCTCGTTCATCGGTTGTCCAATGAGCCCGCCGACACTGGAGGTAGCGACAATATGGCCGTAACCGGTCTTGCGCAGCAGGGGCAGTGCGGCCCGGATCGTATGCATAACCCCGTACACATTAGTGTCGAAGATGCGCTCGATATCAGTGAATGGAGCCTGTCCAAGTGCCCGGAGATAGCCGAACCCGGCGTTGCAGAACAGTACATCCAGTGTCCCGTGCTCCTGATCGATCTGGTCGATAACCCGCTGAATGCTGTCCGGCTGCGTGACCTCCAGCTCTACGAAGTGCAGATTGTCCACATTACGGTACAGCTCCTGATCGCGCTCCAGATGGCGGGTTCCGGCGTAGACGGTCCAGCCTTCATTTGCGAATTTCAGCGCTGATGCCAGGCCGATGCCGGATGATGCGCCGGTAATACAGATGATTTTGTCCATAAAGGATGCAGCCTCCATTGATTTGGAATTAAATTGCTTTAACTTTCACGATTTCGCACACATTATAGCATAAAGCAGCCGAAGTTCAGGCAAGATGACATAAAGTTTGTTTTTTCGCGTATTTTTGACTCTGCCGAAGTTGCTATAATTGTTTTCGTTACGGTACACTATAACTAAAGGTCCTAATCGCCTGCGAATGGAGAGGAACAAGGAAACAATGGAAGTATTCAAGCGTTACTTTGCAAATTTAACAGTCCGGCGCTTTTTAATTCTGGCACTGATTGGACTGCTGCTGTACAGTATTAGAGACATGCTGAATCTGGTGCTGCTGACGTTCCTGATTGCTTATGTAATGAACAGCTTTCAGGTGCTTTTGAGCAAAAGGATCGGCAAATATGTCAAGGTGAACAGCAAGGTAATCATTATTATTTTGTACTTAGCGCTCATCACTATGATCGTACTGGCCCTTGTCAAATATCTGCCCAAGGTCTTCTCGCAGATTAAGCAATTAACCGCGTTTCTCGGAACACTAACCTCTGATGACATTCCACAGAACGAGATTATGCAGTATCTTTTCAGCATGGTTAAGGAATTGAATTACCAGAGCTATTTGAATCAGGGCATTGAATACGTGTTCAAAATCAGCAACTGGGGAACTACGTTCGTCCTGTCAACGATTCTGAGCCTTGTCTTCATCCTGGAGAAGAACAGAATTGTCAACTTCACCTCCCGCCTGAGAGACAGCAAGATCTCCTGGTTCTATGTAGAGCTTGAGTATTTCGGCAGGAAATTCATAGCCTCCTTCGGTAAAGTCATTGAAGCCCAGATCCTGATTGCGCTGTTCAATACTTTGTTCACGGTTGTCGGGTTATGGATCATGGGTTTCTTTTTCGAACCCTTCCCGTATCTCTTTGCGCTCGCTATTATGATCTTCATGCTCAGCCTGATTCCAGTGGTCGGCTTTGTCATTTCGCTTATTCCGCTATGCATCATCGGCTACAATACCGGCGGACTGGTGATGACGATCTACATCCTGGCTATGATTGCCGTGCTGCATGTCATGGAAGGCTACTTCCTCAACCCTAAGCTGATGTCCTCCAAAATGAACCTTCCAATGTTCTACACCTTCATCGTGCTGCTGTTCTCCGAGCATTATATCGGCGTATGGGGACTGATCCTCGGCATTCCGATCTTCGTCTTTTTCCTGGATATCCTGGAGATCAGCCGTGATAAGCCGGGGACCTAAGTGGCAAAGATACAAGGTGGAACAACGATAAATACACGATCCATCACGGTAAATAGATAAATGACATACACAAACATATAGGTGATATTCAAAAAAAGGTGATATTCAAACTGCTTATGGTTTGGGTATCACTTTTTATTAGGATTAAGGAGGATACGCAAAAATGATCAGATATCCGTCATTAGAAGCAGAAGCAGTTATAGGTGTGACAGCTCCTTCATCGGGAGTAGGGGAGGAACTGCGTGAACTGCTTGAGCTTGCCTGCAGCCGGCTGCAGGAGCAGGGTTATGGCGTAGTTTGCGGTGCAACGGCGTGGACGCAGGATAAGGCCAAGTCTGCACCGGCAAGCGTGCGTGCGGCTGAATTCAATGCCATGATGGCCGACGACAGCATCGGGCTCGTGATTCCGCCGTGGGGCGGGGAGCTGCTGATCGAGATCCTGGAGCAGGTAGATTTCGATCACATGAAGGTCAAATGGATTCTCGGCTACTCTGATATCAGTGTGCTGCTGCTGGCTGTTACTCTCCGGACAGGCATCGCCACTGCTCACGGCACCAATTTTATTGATTTACGTGGAAAAGAGACAGACCCGGTGACAGCTATGTGGGAATCCGTGCTGTCTACAGCAAGCGGGGAACCGGTACTTCAGCATTCCTCGCAGCAGTACCAGCTGGAATGGGGAGGCGGGGAGCCTTCACCCCATGTGTTCAATCTTACCGAAATCACCAACTGGAAGACTGTAGGTAATCAGAACGTAACTATGCAGGGCCGGCTGCTCGGCGGCTGCATTGACGTAATCCGGCATCTCATCGGCACGCCGTATGGGGATGTGCGGTATTTCCGGCAGCATTACATCCAGAATGAGCCCATCCTGTGGTACTTGGAGAACTGCGAGCTGTCGGTGACGGATCTGCGCAGATCCCTGCTGCAGATGAAGCTGGCCGGCTGGTTCGACCATTGCAGCGGCCTGATGTTCGGCCGGAGCGCAGCTAACCGTCCTATGGAGAATTACACCGTGGAGGATGTCTATCAGGAGCTGGCCAGCGAGCTGGGTCTGCCGGTTGTGTATGATATCGACTGCGGCCATCTGCCGCCGCAGCTTACGCTGGTGAACGGGGCTTTTGCGGAGGTGGAGGTCCGAGTAGAGGCGGAAGAGGCTGGGGGAATGGAAGAGGGCCAAAAGGGCAGGGGGACGGTTAGGCAGTATTTTCGGCCGTGACAGGCGACTGGAGGGCCGAATGCTGCTGCTGTCGCCTCCCTTCTAAAAAGAATGGAGTATCTTTTTAGAGATGCAATATTTTTGTTCTGTTGAAGAGCCTAATACATAGAAATGGGGCTACTATATGCCGTTATTTAATGAAAAAGACGAGTGCAGCCTGGTTGAGGCTTTAAAAATGTATATACCGGATGTCGAGGAGCTGCTGAACCCGCCAGTGGTGGAAGCAGAAATAATCGCGGCAGAGAGCCTGATCGGCTTCCAATTTCCTTATGAGTTCAGGAAACTCTATATGAAGCATAACGGAGAGGGAGAGCAGGTCATGGGCGTCATGGCTGGGTTTCGCTGGATAACCCTACAGTCGGTAACGGGTACTTGGAAATGGCGACAGGATCTACCGTATGACATTATTTCCGGGAAGCCTGATGCAGTGAAGGAAGGAGGATATAAAAAGGGCTGGATTCCTTTTGCTGAAGATGGCGGAAACTCATTATTAATAATGGATTTGGAACCCGGAGCAAAAGGGAGCTATAGCCAGATTATTTCCTTAGACCGTAATACGAATATCTCCTATGTTATTGCCGAGAGTTTCGGGCAGTTCATAGAATCTATTGTATCAGAACTCAGAACGGGTGATTTAAACCCTACGGACATGGAGGAAGTGATCTATGTTCACCGGAAGCGGGGACATTTGTTTGACGATTTGCCGAAGCTGACCAACATGCAGAACAAACAAAACAGCCTCACTCCGGTTAGCGGATTCTGGGCAGAGTATTTTGAAGATAAGCTTGAAGAAGGTTGTATCTCTACAGAAATGTTAATCAAACAGAAAAGGGTCTTTATCGGACCTGAGCTTGCGGAAAAACACGGAGTAGTGCCGCTGGGTCTTTTAACCCGCATGCCTAATCTCAAAGAACTTATTATACATACCGGCAACATTGCCAATTACGATGTACTCAAACAGCTGCCTGGATTAACAGAACTTGTAATAGGAGGGGCCTCGTTCACGGAGTCTGATTTGGAGCACTTAGTTTACTTGGAGGATTTAAGGGAATTGACACTAGCAAGACTTTCATTAAAGGATGTACATAAACTAAAGGATCTAAAAAAATTAAAATCCCTCAGATTGTTTCGAATGGACTCCATCAATAGCAAAACAATAGGAGCGTTAGTAAACTTGACTGAATTAAGCTTAGAAGAATTAGAGGCTGGTGATTTGAGCTATATCTCGAACCTTAAACAGCTAAAAAAGCTGGAACTCAAAAAAGTGGAAATATCCGGATTTACCTTTATGAAGGACTTGAAGAATCTTACCATTTTTAGAACAGACCGTCGGGCGACAGATGAATCGGACATGGCTGCTCTGGGAGAATTGCGCAAGCTGGAGGAGTTTAACTATCCGGTTGGTGACTTATCCGTCTTTCAAAATTGTCTGAGTCTGCGTGAAATTGGCGTAAATGCACAGAAATTTAGCGGACTCGCGGATATTAGCAGGTGCAATCTAAGAGGTATTACTATATTTGAGGCAACCTCAGAAGAACATGCAAAGTCTATAGTTGCTGAGTTCAGTAAATATTTTAACCTTAACTCTTATGAATGGTCGGCGCTGTGAAAGGAATGAAGGGCGTTAAAGCATTAATATTAGGAGCGCTGCTGTGATGATGTGCTCTTTGCGGTGTCGGTAAGTTTGCTTGAAGCGGTCAAGTGCAGAAATGCTCATTCCGATTACGCACTTTAAGGAGGAATGGGAACGAAATGAAGCTCGACCTTCGAGAATTAGCGGAACGGGCTGTAACAAAAGCGAGTGACAGAATTTCTGAACTGCGCAGTCGGAAAAAATTGAAGTGAGTTACAAGGATTACGGTGAACTTGTAGAATGATAACTTCTTAGGAGCACTGCAGACTTGAATGTTGTACGTTTTGCAACTTTGATCCATGGATAGCCAGGTTTTCAGGTGGATTGTTGTAAGAATTACAACAATAATCCTGCTAAGTCGCTTGAGAAAGGTGAAATCCTGCCTTTTGTACAACAATTTTGGATTTGGGCCGATAGGATGAAGGAAATGTTGTATTATGTGCAGGCGTGTTGATTCCCCATATTATGGAATGGATATAATTCCCAAAACAACCTTGTTCCTGAGCAGACTCAATTGAACCTGCCACTCCAGCGGAAGACTAAATATACGCCAATGCTGCATAAATTCCCAAAGGGTCAGTTGAGCAAAGGCAGGCACGTTGGGGTGGATTTCATCATAAACGCGTCTCAGAAGTACATAGACAGCAAGGGCCACAAACAATTGGCTGTATACTGCATTTTCGGTGGTTCCAAATAGACATGGCACGTTCAGATGCTGTTTAATCCAGCGGAAAAAGACTTCAATTTCCCAGCGTGCCTTGTAGATTTCGGCGATTACATGAGCGGACTCTTTTCTCAAATCGGTCACGACCCGTACGACTTCCCCCCGGTCATTTTCAAATTCTACGACCCGGTGGCGCTGAGCGGATTGGCACTTCCCTTGACCGATATAGCAAGTCATATCACGAACAATTTTCGTTTCTCCCTCTGCGGGTCGCTGGAGGTTTCTCGGCTTCACCAAATGGAGATTGTCTTTGAGTCGAATCACAAACGACTGGCCCTGGAGCACATATTGATCCAATCTGCTAATTTTTCCATACGCCCGATCCTGTACCAAAATGTAGTCCGTATCTGCCAAAACTTCTCCAAACGGAGCGTCATTGCGCTTCGCAATCGATTCCTCCACGTTCACGGGTAAACGCTGACCTTGCGAAAGAGCGACATGCAGCTTAATGCCCCCTCTAAATTTTTTGTATGAGGCCCAAGGCATTCGGGAATTCGCCGCCGTGACCGTCGTCGAGTCAATCAGCAGAAGATCTTTAGGAAGATTCAGATGCCGCCGGGTTTGTCGGTTACATTTCTTGACGAGCAGTTGAAAGATACGTTTGAAGATTTCGTAAGGGACTTCACCGGCCTTGCCGGAAAGGGTGGAGTAATGAATCTCAGGCAAGTCAAAGTTTGGGCCTAAGCGGGCACTTTGCCGGAAGCCGTCCCATTTGTGGTAGCAGGCTTGGACAAAGTAATCGAGTAGCAACCCGACGGTCATTTTGGTTCCTCTATCCACGTAGTCCTTGGTTTGTCCAGTCACCATTTGGACTTCTTCCGGTGTTAATACTTGTTTGAAAACGGCTAAAAATGGGGTATATTTATTCATGAGGTCGCCTCATTTCGGTTTGGTTTGGTCGTACTTACCATTACCCGAAATGGCGGCCTTTTTCGTCCCTTTTTTTGGGAAATCAACACGCCTATATTATGTGCAGGATTATATAAAAAGCTGCCTGATCGCCGCCCCGGAAAGCGGATGAAATCGGGATTCACGCCCCAATCTTACGTAGAGCCTATATAGTACTCTATTTTCACCAGGCAGTAACAATAAGAGTGCGGCGAACGTACATTTACCAGGCCGTAGGGGTACTACACACAAAAAAGCTGCCCCACCGCAGTAATTCTGCAGGTGAGACAGCCTTTTTCAAATAAACGGTATTGAATTTACGTGATTCAGCCTGCCGGATTCACTCAGCCAAACGAAGTCAGCACACTCTGCGTCACGATCTCTCTCAGTTCAGCCTTCTGTGCGGTGTATTGCTGCTGATTGATGCTTCCGCCCGCCAGTCTTGCTTCCAGCTGCTGGGTCAGCTGTTTGACCTGCAGGTTGATCACATTATTGATATTCCCGCCGTTCTCTTCTGCAATGGTACGCAGGGATTTGCCGTCATATAGGGCGTCGTACAGCTCTTCATCGGAGGACTGGCTCAGGTTCAGGGCGTCCAGCAGCTCATCGGTATCGGCCACATCAGATGTAGACCATTTGGCAACGGGAAGGGTATGTAATGCTGGCTTGCCCCAGGCAGTTCCTCCGAAGGACATGGCTACAACCATCGTTCCGACAATCATTACCCGCTTAATATTCATTCGTTTTATGTTCATGTCTGTTATCCTCTTTTCATGATTGGTTATATCGTTCAGGGTTATTGGTTTGCGGCGGCTAGTGAACTTCAGCTAAGTACAGTTTACCCGTCAATACTGAAATGAAGCTTAAGTCTTCTTAAAGATAACCTAAATGTTTAGGAAGCCCTGGTTCGTACTAAAAGCATTTGCCTAACCTGTGTTTGCCAGCAGGCCCGAACGGTGATTCTAGTAGTAAATACCGGCGAAGCCTGCATTTCCTTGATCCGGCTTCTCCATTTGCGTTATTCTTGTAGGCACACAGCAATATATTTACCCTTACCCAAGCAAGTGCAAACGGAAGGATGAACCTCCTATGAAAAAAATACTGGTCGTCGATGATGAACCGGCCATTGTGAGTGCGATTGCCTATGCGCTGCGGCGTGAAGGCTATGAGGTCGATACCGCCGGTGACGGGGAGGAAGCGCTGAGCAAGACGAACACCTTCCACCCGAACGTGCTGGTGCTGGATGTAATGATGCCGAAGCTGAGCGGGTATGATGTGTGCCGCAAGCTTGAGAACCGTGATGATATCGGAATTATTCTGCTGACCGTCAAAAATGATATTGTCGATAAAATTGTCGGCCTGGAGCTTGGTGCAGACGATTATATGACCAAGCCGTTCGAGATCCGCGAGCTGCTGGCCCGGGTCAAGGCACTGCTGCGCAGGCTGGAGAAGAATACGGCCGAGGTGAAGAGCGAGCTGATCGAATACGGCATTCTGCGGGTGCATCCCGACCGGCGCAGCGCCGAGCTTGGGGAGGAGAGCCTTGAGCTGACTCCGAAGGAATTCGATCTGCTGCTGCTGCTGCTCTCCCACCCGCAGCGGGTGTATATGCGCGAGGAGCTGCTGGAGCAGGTGTGGGATATGGACTACGCCGGGGGAACGCGTACGGTGGATATCCATATTCAGCGGCTGCGCAAAAAGCTGGGCGAGCCCTACCAGAACATCCTGCAGACCGTCTATGGCGTCGGCTATAAGGCTGTGCCTGCGGGTAGCTACCTATGAGAGTCAGCATCAAGCTGAAGTTCAGCCTGTTCCTGGCTCTGCTGCTTATTCTTGCGCTCAGCGTGCTGAGTTATTTCGTGCTGCGCGGGGTGGAGCGGAATCAGCAGGGTCAGACGGAGATCTATCTGGCCCAGCATGTCACAACCGTTAATCTGCGCGTGAAGCAGACTTACTATACCGGCGTGCGACTCACGCCGCAGGCCTTCATGCAGCAGCGGGGCCGGGCGCTGGCCGCCGAGCTGGCCGGGTACACCGGCCTGGAGGTGACCCTGTACGACAGCCAGGGCCAGCAGGTGGGAACCTCGGCTCAGGGTGAGCCGGGGCCGGGCAGGCCGGATGTCAGCGCGGCGCTGGACTACGCGCTGAATAATAAAGTCGCCTATCAGAGTGAAGGCGACAAGCTGCTGTATCTGGCTCCTCTGCAGGGGCCGGAGGAGCAGATGGGTGTGGTGCAGCTGCAGTACTCGCTGCAGGACGCCCGGAGCTTCCAGCAGACGCTGCTTAATCTGTTCCTGACGACAGGGGGCGCGGTGCTGGTGCTCAGCTTCATCATCGGGTACCTGTACTTCAACCGCGCTGCGGCAGCGATCGGCCGCTTGAAGAAATCAGCGGAGGATATCCGCCGTGCCGATTACATCTCGGCTCCGCCTGTGAAGCGCAAGGATGAACTCGGTGAGCTGGCCGAAGGCATCTACTTCATGAGCCGGGAGATCGAGAGCAGCATTGCCGCGAAGGATGAGGAGCGGCGCAAGCTGCAGCTCGCGGTGGAGAAGCTGCAGGCGCTGGAGCAGCAGCAGAAGCAGTACATCGGGAATATCAGCCATGAGTTCAAGACACCGCTGACTTCAATCAAGGCGTATGTTGATCTGCTGAACATGTATGACGATGACCCCGAGCTGCTGCATGATGCCAAGCTCAGCATTGCCAAGGAGACAGACCGGCTGTATGAGATGGTGGAGAAGGTGCTGCAGCTGACCGCGCTGGAGAAATATGATTTCGAATCCCAGGCAGAGCTGCTGGAGGTCGAGGGCATGCTGCGGGATATATGCGGCCGGATGAAAGGCAAGGCCGAGCGTTATGGCCTTACGGTATCGCTTGACGTCAAGCCGGCGCATATCTGGATCGATAAAGAGAGCTTCATGCATATCTTCATCAATCTGCTCGACAATGCGATCAAATATAATGTTCCGCAGGGAAGCATTCATCTGCGGAGCGAGGTCAGGGACGGGCGGGTATGGATTACAATCCGCGATTCCGGTATCGGTATTCCTGAAGAGTCGCGGGACAAGATCTTCGAGCCCTTCTACACCGTTAACCGTGACCGTTCAAGAGCCTCGGGAGGCACAGGGCTTGGACTCTCGCTGGTCCGTAACCTGGTGGAGAAGCAGAACGGAACCATAGCACTGCTGGAAAGCTCAGGCGAGGGGGCGGCGTTTGAGCTGTCTTTTCCCTTAGTGTCCTGAGGGGACTTAGTTTACAACTTGGAAACATTCTATATGCGGTTTGGAAATAAGCATCCGGTATGCTGGGAGTAACACAAGCTGGAGGGAAGCCTAATGAATGCTGAGAACAATAGAAGACAGGGCAAGGTGCGGGCAATTCTGCTATGTGGTGCGCTTCTGCTGTCCGTGACAGGCTGCGCTGCGGAGAATACTGAAACAAGGCAGGTGGTGGAGAAATCCGGCCACAAAATTACGGTTCTCGATAACATTAGCGAATCCGTCTATACGCAGTTGAAGCTAGAAGGGATCGATAAGGTGGAGGGTGTGCGGGGCACGGATTTTGTCAGCGAGGACGTCATGGTTGTGACCAAAGAAAACCGTAATCTCCCTGCGCAGGTGATCGAAGGCCAGGAAAGATATCCGCTGAATCTCTATCTGCATACACTCTCCACGGGTGATGAGACTCCGCTGCAGGAGGGGGAGCTGAATTATGGTTCACCGCAAATGTCTCCGGACAAGACGCATGTATTCTACAAAGAGCTGTATGAAGCTACTGGACTTGGCTATATTATGGATCTGGCCACAGGCGTTTCGGTGAAAATGAGCGATGCGGAGTTCAGAAGCGAAGAAGGAAGATGGGCGGATAATGATCATGTGATTTATCCAGATATGGAAGGCAATATCATGAGCGCGGATGTGAACGGCAAGCAGGAGACAGTGCTGAAGACCGGCATCCTTTATGTACATGAGGTCCTGCAGAGCGGCAGCCGTATTCTGTATATTACGGGTGAAGACAGCCAGCTGAGCGCTTACGATACCGACACGAAGCAGACCAAGGTGTTGAGCAAGAATGTGATGTGGGTTGTTCCGTCACCGGACGGGAGCACGCTCGCAATTGTCGAACGGAAGGGACCGGGTGAGATGGTGCTGAAGCTCTGTGACAGTGAAGGCAATGAACAGTCCCAGCTTGCTGCAGGCCAGCAGATCTTCGGTACCAGCTGGTCGCCGGACGGCAGCAAGCTGGCCTATGCGGTCACTGCAGCAGGTTCTGCTGATGACCAGGAAGACCTGTTCATTACCGAGGTGGAGACCGGAGAACAGACGCCTGTGCTGAATGATATCCGCGTGTCTGACCAGCTGCACTGGAGCCCCTCGGGCAAGAAGCTTCTGGCCACAGCAACTGTGCTGAAAGACAACGTGTATCAGTTCCTCACCTATGTGGTGAGTTTGTCTTAATACTCCGGATCAGCAGCTTGGCGCCAGCACTTGGAATCTTCGCACAAGAAGGTCAGCCGGAGGTTTTCCGGCTGACAACACCGATCATTTTCGCTTTTTGCCGGGTAAGCTAAGTGACTTAAAATCCTGCATCAAATACAACATTCCCCTCCTAAAATCGGCCAAAATCCAAAATTGTTGCAGGAAATGCAACATCTCCTTCGCTTCCAAGCAGATGATCAAGATAATTCTTGTATTCCATACAACAATCCTCCCGAACAGGCAGCTATCCAAGAACCAAAGTTGCAAATAATGCAACAATAATACGCCTACAGTACTATGAGCTCTCCACTGCCGTAAGAGCACCCCGCAGTCCTTTTAACATTTATCGAATATATTCATACTTGACAGGTGGGTTTAAGGGGTATATGATAACAGCAATCCTTCACTTCTAATTAAATGAACAGTGAAATAATAAATACGACCATCATATTTGAGCTGATTGGACCACCAAAGGCTCCCGCAAATATTCCCGTACAGGGGATTTTCCGGGGGCCTTTTTGGGTTCCTTTGGATGGACAGCAGAGGAGAGATCGCATGGAAGATAACCCGTGGGAGCGGCTGGAGGAGGCAGACCACCTGTTCCGCAAAATGGTGCGCAGATTCGTCAAGGAACGTGACCGCGTAAGCGTGGAGGGGATCTCCTTGCCCGGCATGCTGATTCTGCAAAAGATTATCCGCGATGGTGAGCAGCGGCTGGGTGATCTGGCAGAGCAGCTCGATTTCACTTCGGGCGCTATAACGGCGCTGAGTGACAAGCTGGAGGCCGGCGGATATACGGTGCGCAGACGCAAGGAAGATGACCGCAGAACCGTCCTGCTTGATATTACGGCCAAGGGCCGGGAGATGGTGGAGCGCAACGGCAACATCGGTGCCCGATGTATTACGCTTCTGTTCGAGGGCTTTACGGATGAGGAGCTTGAGCAGCAGAGCCGCTTCTATGAACGGGTCATCGGCAATCTGGAAGGGTTCTCGGATACGCTGCTGAAGCTGGCACAGCAAAATGCTGAAATTCCCGTACCTCAAGAGCCTGAACAGAAGCCGCGTGCAGAGGTGAAGAAGAACTATCTCAGCTATTGAAAATGAAGCTTCCGCTAACACAACTTAAGCGTGTGCTTCCGAAGTGAGTTTTGCGAAGTGCATCAACGAAGTCTACGCTAACAAAACTTTAAGGAGAGATGATCATGGGACATTCAACAATTTATCCGACAGGGGCGACGGTATATAACCCGTCCAAGGCATGGAGCGGCTACACTGTATTTCAGGCTGGCGACGAGGGAGTCGTGCTGATCGATATGAGCGGCAAGGAAGTGCATCTGTGGCAAGGGCTGATCGGCTTTCCTGCCAAAATCCTCCCCGGCGGCTACGTCCTGGGCAGCACGGGCAGAAGAGATCCCAAATTCGGCATTCAGGATAATGTCGATCTGGTTCAGGTCGACTGGGACGGTAATGTGGTCTGGAGATACAACAGCTACGAGCATATCGAGGACCCGGGGTATGAGCCGCTGTGGTACGCCCGCCAGCATCACGACTATCAGCGGGAGGGCAATCCGGTCGGATACTACGCTCCCGGGCTGGAACCTTCAGCTAACAGCGGGACAACGCTGATCTTAGCGCATAAGAATCTGCACAATCCTGAGATTTCCGATAAGCAGCTGCTGGATGACACGATCATCGAAGTGGACTGGGAAGGCAATGTGATCTGGGAGTGGGCGGCCAGCGATCATTTCGCGGAGCTTGGATTTGATCAGGCGGCACGAAATGTTCTCTTCCGCGATCCCAACACCCGCTCCTTCGGAGATCTGGGCGGCGGTGTAGGCGACTGGCTGCATATTAACTCCGCTTCCTACGTAGGGCCGAACAAATTCTATGATAACGGAGACGAGCGTTTCCACCCGGACAATATTATCTGGGATGCGCGCGAGGCGAATATCATTGCCATCACCGACAAGCGCAGCGGGGCTATCGTCTGGCGGCTGGGACCGGACTACTCTCTGCCTGAAGTGAAGCATATCGACTGGATTATCGGCCAGCATCATGCCCACATCATTCCGAAGGGACTGCCGGGCGAAGGCAATCTGCTCGTATTCGATAACGGCGGCTGGGGCGGATACGGGCTGCCGAATCCCTCTTCACCTTTTGGACAGAAGAATGCGCTGCGTGACCACTCGCGGGTGCTGGAGATTAATCCGGTGACACTGGATATCGAGTGGCAGTATACCTCGGCGGAGGCCGGATTCTCCGTTCCGACTGATTCCTATAAATTCTATAGCCCGTATATCAGCTCGGCGCAGCGGCTCCCGAACGGCAACACGCTGATTACCGAGGGTTCGAACGGGCGCTTGTTCGAGGTGACGGCGGAGCATGAGCTGGTCTGGGAGTATATCTCCCCGTACACCGACCGCCGCAATACGAATATGGTCTACCGTTCCTACCGTGTACCCTATGCCTGGGTGCCGCAGCTGGCGAAGCCGCAGGAGATTGCCATCGAGGCCATCGATGTGACCAGCTTCAGAGTGCCGGGAGCTGCGCCGAAGGGATCGGATTCGGTAGTGAGTGTAGCGACCACACTTCCGTTTACAGAGGGGGCCGCTTGTGTGGCTACTGCGGAAGAAGGCAGCGTCCGGAGAACCAGTTAGATAATTAGATAAGCTATAGAAATTTATAGACGAAGAGGTGCGTAGTTTTGAAAAAATCATGGTACGGCCCAGCCTTCCTGCTCTTATCCTTATCTCTGGTACTGGTTCTGTCCGGCTGCAGCTCCAAGGGAGACGCGGCGGCTTCCACAGGAACGGCCGGCGGCCAGCAGAAGACTCTGAAGATTAGAATTGCCGACATCAATACGAATCCTACCTTCCGGGTAGCAGTGGATAAAGGCATCTTCGCCAACCACGGCATCGATGCAGAAATCATCAACTTCGGCACTCCGGCTGAGGGAGTAAATGCGCTCTTCATCAAGCAGGTAGACGTGGCCTTCGGTGCTGATTTCCCGGTGCTCAATGCCGTCTCCAAAGGCGAGTATTCGATCATTGCTTCCGCCGGCCAGGCTACGGATCAGGCAGCGGCGGTATGGAAGCTGTACGTAAGGGACGAGATCAAGTCAGCTGCGGATCTGAAAGGCAAGAACCTAAGCTTCATGCGCGGTACGTTTCTGCCGTATCTGTGGGATGAATACCTGAAGGAGCAGAGCATTGCGCTAAGCGACGTGAAGCTGACAGGACAGGGTGCGTTCGACGAAGCCTTCATTGCACTGAAGCAGGGCGATGTGGATGCTGCCTGGTTCAGCGGTTCAGCGCTGACGGATAAGCTGGCTGCGCTTGAGGGTGTACATGAGCTGACGGATATGTCGAAGACCCCAGTACGCCTGGGGATGGGGATTGTCGCCGGGAATGCCTTTGTGCAGGCGAATCCTGAGGGAATTGGCGAATTCCTGGCGGCGGTGGACGAGGCTGCGGCTTATGCCCAGGAGCATCCGGAGGAAGTGGCCGATCTGATGTTCAAGGAACTGAAGCAGCCGAAGGAAGCAACGCTGAAGGACTTGCCGACGAATCCGTGGAAGGTGGGCTTTACCCAGGCTGCCTATGACAGTCTTGCCGGACAGAAAAAGTATATGGTCGATACAGGAATCATTGAACAGGATTTTGATCTGGACAGCAAGCTCAGTCTGGACCCGCTGAAGCAGGCTTTGCCGGATAAAGTGACTTTTGCCAAGTAGCTTAGCTTACACGAAATAACTTAACTTTCTGGAGGTGCCTCATGTCTTTACCTGCCAAACAGCATGCCATCCATATCGAGCAGCTGCGCAAGAGCTACAGCGAGCCTGCGGCCGGGGACGTTCATTATATTATCAAAGATGTGAGCCTGGTGATCAAAGGCGGCGAATTCTTCGTCCTGCTAGGCCCGAGCGGCTGCGGCAAATCAACGCTGCTCAACATGATCGCAGGCTTTGTCTCCAAATCTGGCGGCAATCTGCGGGTGGACAATGTCGAGGTGGATAAGCCGGGCCGGGACCGGGCGGTTGTGTTCCAGCAGGCAGACTCTTCCCTGTTCCCCTGGCTCACGGTGCGGGAGAATGTAGAGTTCGGACTGCGGATGAAGAAGACGGCCAAGGCAGAGCGCCGAACGATATCAGACCGGTATATCACGCTAGTCGGGCTGAACGGGCATGAGGATAAATTCCCGAAGGAATTGTCGGGAGGGATGAAGCAGCGGGTACAGCTGGCCCGGGTACTGGCGAATGATCCGGCGATTCTGCTGATGGATGAGCCCTTTGGCGCGCTGGATGCCATGACCCGGCGGACGATGCAGAAGGAACTGGTGCAAATATGGCGTGAAACGCATAAGACCGTTATTTTCGTAACGCACGATATTCAGGAAGCACTGCTGCTGGGTGAGCGCATCGGCATCATGTCCGTGGGGCCTTCCTCCAATATCACCAATATATACGACAATGCGCTGCCGTTTCCGCGGGATGTAGCCTCGCCGGAGTTCTACTCGCTGTATAACCAAATTCAGAGCCATTTTGAAGAATAGGATCGGAGGGCAGTACATGTTGAAATGGGTGGAGAAAAAATGGGTCTCGGTCTCCCTGCTATGGATTGCCGCACTCTGCATCTGGCAGCTGGGCGCATGGGTGTATGGTCCGGATGTCATCCCCGGGCCATGGGCCACGCTTAAGGGAGGGAGGGAACTGGTCCAAGACGGGACCTTGATGCAGTATATCGGCATCAGCTTTTACCGCGTGCTTGTCGGCTGGGTACTCGGCAGTCTGCTGGCTATTCCGGCAGGGCTGATCATCGGAAAAGTAAACGTCATCCGTATATTTGCCGAGCCGTTCCTGAATTTCATCCGCTTTATCCCGCCGATTGCCTTCATCACACTTTTTCTGGTCTGGTTCGGCATCGGGGAGCAGTCGAAGATTGCCCTGATTATATACGCTACCTTCTTCATCGTTGTGCTGAACACCTTGACCGGTGTAATGTCGGTGGAGGAGGATAAGGTCCGCTCGGCCCGCAGTATGGGGGCAAATGAATGGCAGATTCTGCTGCACGTGATTGTGCCGGCTACGATTCCATATATCTTCACCGGTGTACGGCTGGCAATGGGAACCTCCTACATGGCTATTATCGGGGCAGAAATGATCGCTTCCAACGAAGGTGTCGGTTATCTGATCTGGAATTCGCGGCTGTTCTTCCGTACGGACTGGATATTCGTCGGGCTGTTCTGCCTCGGCTTCATGGGCTTCTTCACCGACAGGCTGTTCGGCTGGTTCGGGAAGAAGGTGCTCTACCGCTATGGTGTGGTCAATGTGGCTGCGCGGAGAAGGTAGAGGCTGGACTTACCCGGCTTGGCAATAACACTAAGGCGACTTACTGTACACAAACCACTGCCCATCAATCATGGACAGTGGTTTGGTCTGGTTCTACTCAGCTATTCAGGGATAGGCTGGATAATTTCTCCGTAATTCCGTGTGTAGTAAGGAAAGGACTGATAGGAGCCATCCGCTGCTGTCTGGTAGGAAGCCCGGTAGCCTCCGCCAAAATAGCGGAAATGATCATGAGACATCTCAGCCATATATCCGGGCTGCTGTCCTCCCATTGTAGTGTACAGATCATAGCCGGGGATTCCATTCGTGCCGTATTGCCAGACGGCATGGGCAGCTCCGTCCTTAATCTCAACGACGGTTGAGACAAGCGCGTTCTCATAGACATAGCGAGTAGCATCATTTGCGGCAAATCTGTACGTATAATTCCGTGATTGCCCACTCTCCGCTACGGAAACAGGCGTGAAGTTGTATTGAATGGGCAGGGAGATGGCTGCGAGACGGGCTGCTGCCAAGTCACTGGAGAGCAGAGCAGCGGTATCCGGAACATAATCCTTGCTGGTAATGAAGAGGATGCTGCGCGTTCGCTCATAGTACACACTATATCCGAAGGCTTCACTGACGAAGCGGGCCGGAACCATCATCCGGCCGTTATAATTACCTGCCTCACTATCCAACTGGACAGGCTGGCCGTTTTTGTAGGCTGTCAGCTGTCCCTGGATCAAACGGAATGTATGCTTGGCCGGATTAGTGATTGTAGCGGTGCGGGTTGCTGTATCCCAGGAATAAGTCAGTCCGAGTGAGGCGAGCGTCCGGACCGATATTTTGATTCTGCCAGACTCAATAAAGGGGCTGCTGTCTGTGGTGATAAAGCTTCCGTTGATATTGACGGTAATCGGACGGGCTGGCGCAGCTGCCGGGACAGGGGAAGCGGCTGAGGCGGCTGAGGTGAAGCTTTGCAGCAGGAGAAGGAGCAGCAGACAAGCGGGCAGTATTCTTTTATACAGATTCATCATTAATCTCCTTTCTGTTTTGTTGGAATTAAATAGAATAAGTTTCCATATATAGACGCTGCTCTATCTATTATGTTTCTAATAAACTCCGGATTGTTTCAGGAACTGATTCATTGGAAGCCGTTGTATTCATGCTATAATGGGGAAATCTACAAGCAGGATAAGCAGGAAGGAGCACTACCCCATGGAAGTAACCGCACAGGAAGTGGCGGAATGGATGGTCAAGGAAATCAAATTTACAGGAACCCTGCACCAGACCGCAGCGATTGAATATGTGAAGGCGAATTTCGGTGAACAATTTGTCTTTGTGAATGAGAATGGAAATGCATCGCTGTCCAAAGAAGTGAAGAAGGCGTTCCGCAAGCTGCACGGCGGCCGGATTGCCTGGGACCGCGACGGGTTCCTGTGGGCCTGGACCTGAGGACTGACTCAGCATAGGAGAACCATAAGAACACAAGCAGAAACGGCTACGCCGTCCTTGATAGGACGGCATTCGTTTCAGCGAGAAATAGAAGGATAAATTATCATGTGAAACATAGAAATTCTTATATTTTAACAAAGGGAGCATTGCTGTAATAGCAGTGCTCCCTTTGTTATTACATAATCGTCATAGCCTATACATATTCCAGCATGCCTTTCTCCTTGAGCAGATCGACAATGTCTTTGACTGACTGGGCTTTATCCTTGGGGCAGATCATGACC
This sequence comes from Paenibacillus sp. FSL E2-0178, assembly GCF_038593005.1. Taxonomy (NCBI): domain Bacteria; kingdom Bacillati; phylum Bacillota; class Bacilli; order Caryophanales; family Paenibacillaceae; genus Paenibacillus; species Paenibacillus sp. FSL E2-0178. The sequence continues at coordinate 4,336,344 of NZ_CP151953.1, read as the reverse complement.
GCATCCCCGGTGTCAGCGATGATGAAGCCGTCTACGCCGATGGTGGTAATCAGCCGCCCGTTGCCATAGATAATGGAGTTGCGGGTATCGATGCCGACATGATTGGCCTTGATAATGTTGCCTTCATCATCAGGCGGGAAGATGGCACCAAGCGCATCCCAGCTGCCGATGTCATTCCAGCCGAACTGGCCGGACAGTACCACTACCTCATCAGAACGTTCGAGGATGCCGTAGTCAATCGAGATATTCTGCAGCAGCGGATAGATCCGGTTAATCGTCTCCTGCTCCTGATCTGTACCGAGCGCTTCACTGATCGGCAGCATCGTATTATATAGCCGCGGCAGATACCGCTTGAAGTTATCGATAATGACCGAGGTCTTCCAGATGAAAATCCCGCTGTTCCAGAGATAATTGCCTGAGGCCAGATATCCCTGTGCCTTTTTGAAATCCGGCTTCTCCACGAATTCAGCTACATCGTATACGGCAACCGGATTGACTGCGATCGGCTCTTTGTCATAAGCGATGTAGCCGTAGCCGGTGGAAGGGAAGGTAGGTTTGATCCCGATCGTGACAATGGCATCACTCTCCATCGCCACGGTGCAGGCTTCGTCCAGCGTAAGCCGGAACTGCGGCTCATCGGTAATATAGTGATCGGAAGGCAGGACAACCATTAAGGAATCCCCTTCACTCATCTGCTGGATGGAGAAGGCGGCGAACAGGATGCTTGCTGAGGTATTCCGGGCCACAGGCTCGATCAGAATATTGCTCTTCTGCACACTGCTGTGCATAATACTCTCCAGCAGTACCGCCTGGGTACGGTTCGTTACAATGACGGTATTCTCCTGCGGGATGATGCCCTTGAAGCGTTCAATCGTATCGTTCAGCATAATATCGTTGCCGCTGATGTTCAGCAGCTGCTTAGGGATTTCCTGTCTGGACAGCGGCCAGAAGCGGGTGCCGCCTCCGCCTGCGAGTATGGTTGCGAATTTATCCATGATGAGTCACCAGATGGGCAATCGAGAAGGAGATGATGCTCTCCGATCCCTGATTGAGGTTCAGCCCCGAGCTGTGAATCCCGTCGTAGCAAGCCCCGGTCTGGGGATCGATCAGGGAGAGCTGCAGGGAGTTGTTCCCTGTATACCAGGCATAGCATAGTTCAGCCTGCTGCAGATAAGACGGGTCCTGCAGCACTACGGCAGCCTCCCGGCAGGCGAGCAGCATTTCACAGGCTTCAATCGGCTGTTCGTCATAGAGTGCAGGCGTACCGCCGCGCAGCAGCCAGCTGTGGCTGCCGACAGGTCTGTAATAGCCTTCCGGTGCGAAGGTCCGGGAGATCAGGAAATCCAGACTTTCTTTGGCTGTTATACGAAGCGCTGGATTGCCGGAGATCTTGAAAGCCTTAAGCAGTGCCCAAGGCAGCATAGAGTTCCCGTACGTCAGGCTGTCTTCATACCAGTTCCAGTCTTCCCCTTTGGTAAGGTTATACTGGTCATGCAGCCGGATAGTGACGGATTCGATAAGCTCTTTAATGAAGGCTTCCGGCAGGAAGGCCAGCTCCTCTTCTGTACTTGGTATATGCGGATAAGGGAAGGAGTAGGTGAGCGCTCCGGGAGTCTCAAGTAAATAGCTGAGGCCGATAACGGCATAGCCCAAGGCCCGGGGAGAGCGCAGGCCTCCGATATGCGGCAGCGCCTGGTTGATCAGATACCGGCAGGTATTCAGCAGATTATCCGGCAGAATGGAAGAGTAGGAGAGCACGAAGCCCAGCGCCCAGAGTGTGCGTCCCTGGCAATCCTCGGAGCCGCGCTCCTCCAGGAAGGAACGGTTGTAGTCCATGAAATTCCGGAAGTTCCCCTCTTCATTCTGTGCATGGTGGACGAACGAGAGGTACGTATGGATCAGATCGAGTGCAGCTGTATCCCTGCTGTTGTTATACATTAACACGGCTGCGATCAAAGCCCGCGCATTGTCATCAGTGGTGTAGCCCTTGGCACGATCGGGCACGCCGAACTTCGTATGCTGGAAAATCCCCGTATCATCAGTGATCTGGCGCATATAACCGGTTTTGAACTGCAATACCGCAGATGTCTGCATCAAATCACACTCCGGCCAGCCGGTTTGGAGAGGGCTATTTTGTCCTGAAAGATGGCGGCATAGGTTTTTGCAACCTCACTCCACATCATCGTACTGCCAAGCGCCTGTGTCCGCTGCTCCATGTCCTCAACTTTGGCCGGATCATCCAGCAGCTCCAGGATGCAGGCTTCCAGCGAAGCCGAGTCACGGAATTCCGCCAGCAGGCCACGGCCATCGGCCAGCATCTCTTGAGCGTAGCGGTAAGGGGTGGAGATAATTACTCTGCCATAGCCTACTCCATAAGCGAGTGTGCCGCTGACTGCCTGATCCTTGCCCAGATAAGGGGTCATATAGATATCCGACATCACCAGGGACTCAATGACCTCTTCCTGGGTCAGCAGCTTGTCGACGAACAGCACATTATTGACCAGGCCTAATTCATGCACAAGACTGGTCAGCTTTTCACGGTATACTTCACCTGTCTCCTGTTTGACGACCGGATGGGTCTTACCCCAGATGATGTAGAGCGCATCCGGATGCTGCTTCACTACTCCGCTCATAGCTTCAATAGCATATTCAATGCCTTTGCCGGGACTGAGGAAACCGAAGGTAGAGAGGATTTTGCGTTCCCCGAACTTATACTGGGTCTTTAGCTCCGCGCGGGTAGAAGTTCTAACAAAAGGCACACCGTGGTGAATAAAAGCAATTTTGGCGGCGTTAATATGATAGACAGAGATGAGATCATCTACTGTGGATTGGGCCATCGTGACAACCTTTACGCTTCCTGCAGCTATGCGGGTGATAATCTCATGCTGTTTCGGCGAGGGGTTGGTTAATACAGTGTGGAAAATCGCCACATAAGGTACATGAAGCCGCTCAGTGAACTGCAGCAGATATTCGCCGCTTTCTCCGCCGTAGATACCGAATTCATGCTGAATGACGAGCAGATCGGTGTTTGACTGGTTGATTTCTTCGGCGGCATCTATATAATCAGATAGCTGATGTTGGTTAATTTCCCGCATGACCTGGTCTGTGTACCTGTAATTTCCGTTGTTGTTCATAGCGATGATCCGCGGTTTGTTGAAGCCCTGGAGCTTGGTGAACTCATCCAGCAGATCCTGGGTGAAGGTAGCAATTCCGCATTCTCTAGGCAGGCTGGTGGACAGGAAAACAATGTTTTTATTGCGGTTGCTGTGGTTCATAATGAAAGCCTCCCTATTGATTATCGTACTTTTGGGGACAAAAAAAGAAAATAAAGAGGACTTTATTTTCCGGGGATGAGTGGTATAAAATTTGTGATCTGCAAATTATTTCCTGTTGCAACTATAACATGACCATTTAATCTTGTCAATTTATTGACTCCCCTGTAATCTCCAGATATAGTGATGTAGGAGGTGTATGGATGCCAGTCATACGCAGCAAATTGAGTGAGGTTATGGAGAAGCATGACCCGAAATTATCGATCCGCAAGCTAGCGAAAGACATTAATTACCATTTCGATTCCGTCCGGCGGATGTACAAAGACGAGATGGTGCAGTACCCCCGGGATCTGCTGCTGAAGCTGTGTACTTACTTCAATATTCAGCCCGGAGAATTGATCCGGATGGAATCAGATGAGAACGATTGGGCAATAGATAAGGCAAATGAATATGAGGAGGAAGGCAATGACAAGGAGCCCGGCAAAGACAGCAACCTGTAACGAACTGCTGGATACCTTTTATGCCAATCTCCGTCCCGTGCACGTGGAGAAGCTGGTCTTCTCCGGTGTGGGCGGACGTGATGTATACAATATAACGGCTCCATTTCTGCATGACGGGGAGGAAGTCATCTTGGGAAGAGTTGAGGAACGGGATAGTGAGTTCTCTCAAGTCTTCTTTTTTACATTCCGGGAGGATGGCGTCTGGATTCCCCGGGAGCATACCCATACCTATAATCTGCAGGACCCTTGCGTGACCCGCATTAAGGGTGAGCTGATTGTCGGCGGAGTTGAAGTGATCACGGCCGGGGATAACCCGCAGAGAATCGTTTCGTGGGTCACTCAGTTCTACCGGGGCTACCGGATTGATTCCATGCGCCACTTCTCCTCGGGTCCGGGCACGATGAAGGATATCCGGCTGATCGAGCTTCAGGATGGCAGAATCGGCGTATTGACCAGACCGCAGGGAGACCGGGGCGGCAGAGGACAGATTGGCTTCACCATTATTGATTCACTGGATGAGCTGAATGAACAGACCTTCCTGGAAGCGGAGATTCTGCATAACCAGTTCGTGCAGGAGGAGTGGGGCGGAGCCAATGAGGCCACTCTGCTGAGCAACGGCCATGTCGGTGTGCTAGGGCATATCGCCTGCTTCGACCGTATGGGGCAGAAGCATTATTACGCTATGGTCTTCTCGCTCAATCCGGACACCTTCGAAACTACCCCGATCAAAATCATTGCCGCCAGAAGCGATTTCCCCATCGGTCCGGGCAAACGCCCCGAGCTGCAGGATGTCATCTTCAGCGGCGGGCTGGTGCGCGGTAAGGACGGCCGGGCGGTACTGTCTGTAGGCGTCAGCGATGCGGAAGCCTACAGAATTGAGATCCCCGACCCTTTTATTGAATATGAAGTCTGATATCTGCAGGTTTGACTAGATTCTATGGTCATGTTAAACTTAAGATGACAAGAATTTATGGTCGAAGAGAGCGGGAATTAAGCAATGAGTAAATTTATTCAACTAAGCAATCGTACGTCTGACACAAAGTCCAACCTGAATGTGGCAAGAAAGCAAGGCCGCATCCCGGCAGTACTGTACGGAATTGGTAAAGATACTCTTAGTCTTGAAGTGAGTGAGAAGGAACTGCTGGAAATGCTGAGAACCAATCCGCGTGCAATCCTGCAAGCGAAATTGTCTGATGGTACAACCGTTCCGGTGGTAGTTCAGAGCATTCAGAAGCAGTCCATGTCCGGTAAAGTGCTGCACATTGATTTTCAGCATGTGAACATGAGCATCAGCATGGACAGTAAAGTTACGATTCATTTTGCAGGCGAAGCTGCAGGAGTCAAAGAAGGCGGCGTTCTGCAGGTAGAAATCTATGAAGTAGAAGTCCGTTGTATGCCGGGCGATCTGCCGACTTCCATGGAAGTGGATATCAGCGGCCTTGCTATCGGTGACCAATTACTTGTATCTGATCTGATTTTCCAGGATGGTATTGAAGTGCTGACTGATCCAAGTACAGTAATGATTCAGATCAAGACTGTGCATGAAGAAGCTGAAGAACCGGCAGTAGCAGCTACTCCGGCTTAAATAGAGGATTGACGAATATAGCCCCTTCGGGCAGAGCGTACCTGGAAACTCATGATAATGTCATGATTCCGGCTACGTCTGCTGGAAGGGGCTATTTGTTGTTCTAACAGGCATATTGCCGGGAAGCAGCTACTTCAGTGCTCCCTCTGTCAGGCCGGCAACGATATAGCGGTGGAAGAAGAGGTATACGACAATCATCGGGAGCGTAATAATCGCCAGTGCGGAGAAAAGCAGCTTATAGTCGGTCATATATCGGCTGGAGAAGGCCAGCAGGCCGACCGGGATGGTCTTCAGTGCATCATTCTGGATGTACAGCATGGCCAGCAGCAGCTCATTCCATGCATTCAGCGCCGAGAAGATCCCCACGGTAGCCATGTTTGGAACAAGCAGCGGAAGGATAATTCTGCTGTACATCACCCAGTCATTACAGCCGTCCATGCGGGCAGCTTCCAGCAGTTCTTTTGGTACAGAGTCCAAGTACGCCTTGAGCAGAAAGATAGCCAGCGGAAGTCCTGTACCTATATAAGGAAGAATTAACCCCATATAGGAATCCTTCAAATTCAGCTGCTCGAAAATATAGCTCTGGGCAATGAAAAAGGATTGCAGCGGCATGAACAGTCCGAATACGAACATCAGCATCAGGAAGCCGCTGCCGCGGAAGAGCAGCTTACTGAAGGCAAAGGCTGCGAGGCTGGCAAATAGCAGAATGCCTGCAACGGTAGCCGAGGTGACGATTACGCTGTTGCTGGCATAAGTACTCATATTGCCGACAGTCCAAGCTTTGGACCAGTTCTGCAGATTAACCTGTTCCGGCAGCGCGAACGGGGCGGAGAAGATCTCACGGTTCTCACGGAAAGAGGAGAGAATAAGCCAGAGGATCGGATAGAAATAGAAGCAGGAAATGAAGATCATGAACAGATAATACAGAATATGTGAGAACGGTCTGCGGTTTGCCGCCTCCCCTCCGCTGTAAGCGTCTTTCTTGATATCTAGGACTGTGGTCGTCAAGGAGAACACCTCGCTTTCTCATACTATCAGAGTTTACATGTTTCGGGTCCCCGCAAAGTACCTGAGTCATCTATCTACGTCAAAGCCCCGCTTTGTGGGGTTATTCTAATACTCCAGCACACCGGAGTCTTTCTTATTCAGACTGCCGGCAATAAGCCCGATGACGGCGATTACGATTGTCATTATGACGGCAAGCGCAGACCCGTAGCCGATGCTCATGTGGGTAAAGACTACTTTTACAAGATAGGTCGTAACGATTTCGGTCGAATTATACGGCCCGCCGTTGGTCATTACATAGAACAGATCGAAGGACTGGAAGCCGGTAAGCACACACAGCATGACACCGGTCTCTACCAGATTGCGGATCATCGGCACTTTGATCTTGAAGAATATCTGTCCTTCCCCGGCGCCATCCAGATAGGCGGATTCATAGATTTCTTTGGAAATGCGCTGGATTCCGGAATAAAAGATGGTCATATAGAACCCTGCGTAGACCCAGCCGGATACGATACAGATGGCGTAAAGTGCGGTATCAGGGTTGCCTAGCCAGACGCGGGTCCAGCTCTCCAGGCCGATCTTCTCCAGCAGGATATTGATGAGACCGAAATCAGAATTGTAAACAAATTTCCATAAGTAGGAGACGACAATCATCGGCAGCATGACGGGCACGAAGAATGCCAGCCGGAATATTCCGCTGCCCTTGCGGCCCATCGTGATTAAGCCTGCGAGTCCCAGTCCGACAAGGACTTCAACAACGACCGTAGCTACAATATAAACCAGTGTGTGTCCATAGGAATTAATGTAGATGCGGTCTTGAAAAGCCCGGATGTAATTGTCAAAGCCGGTGAATTTCATCTGGCCGATCCCGTTCCAGTCGTAGAAGCTGAATACGAATGTCATGAGGACCGGAATAAGTACAACAAAGGCAAACAGCAGGAGGGCTGGCGAGATGAACAGGTAGGGAGAGAGCTTATTGCTTTTGCCGGACAATGGGTCCACCTCCACTTCAGAATTTGAATATTAGCACAGGGTGCACATTAGAGCTTCTATTTCTGGAGGAAGCCGTCTTGCGGATGTGCTCATCGTTACTTCAGAGGGGCGATGGTTGTCTCCAGTTCGGCGAGGGCGTCTTCAGGTGATTTGGCGCCTCCAATGACCTCGGAGGTGGCCATGTTAAGCGCATTGGCTACCTCGATGGAATAGCCGGTATCAGGCGGGGACACCAGCACTGGTGCATTCTCCATCAGATCATTCAAATCAAGTGAGAGCGGAAGCATGGTCTCCTTGTCAATTCCGTCCTTGGTAATCGGCACGGCGCCGGCGTCAGTGAGCTTCTTGGAGGATTCGGCAGAGCTGTAGAGCTTCATGAAATCAATGGCCTCATCGATCAGCCTGGAATTTTTATTGACGACCATTCCATTCAGCACGCCGATCACACTGTCCTGATTGCCCTTCCCGTCCGGTATGGCAGGAGTATTGAAGTAGCCAAGCTCAAGATCCGGTGTTTCTTCCACTGCGGTCGGGGCCAGCCAGCTGCCGATCGGATGCATGGCACCGCTGCCGTTCAGGAACAGCATATCCGCTTCACTGTCACTGGAGGCAGTTACATTCTCGTTAATATATCCTTTGTCCCATAGCTCCTGTACATAACCGTAGGCTTTGACAAAATCCGGGGTGTTGAACGGCTGCTTCAGCTGCATAGCCTCGCTGTAGGCGTCCTCCCCCACGACACGGGAAATGATATGGGCCACCCAGTTGCCTGCCGTCCACAGATCGGAGTTGCCGATCACGAGTGGAGTGATGCCCGCCTGCTTGATCGTATCGCATACCTGAAGGAACTCCTCCCAGGTGGTTGGAGGCTGCAGCCCCAGATCATTGAACACCGCTTTATTGTAAAAGATAACGTTCGTCACATCGCCCGCAGTGGGAATCATATAGGTCTTGCCGTCAATTACCATGCCATTGAAGGTGCCTTCGGCGAACATATCCTTCAGCCCCGAGCTTTGAAGCTGCTCTGTAATATCCGCGGCATAACCGTCTGTTACTCTGGTCTGCAGGCGCTGCCCGGCCCATTCGAAGTAAAGATCGGGAGCGTTTTTACCGTTAAGCAGATTCGGCAGTCCGATCGTTTGATAGGTGTCATCGTCCTGATAGCTGAATTCAACTTTGATGCCCTGATGCTGTTCCTCGAACTCTTTGCCGATGGTTTCCCAGACCTTAATCAGCCCTTCTCCCGGTGAACCCATGGCAATTCGGAGTGTTTCCGGTTTGGCATCAGAGCTGCCGTTATTTGCTGAGCTGTTATTTGGATCTGCAGAAGAGCAGCCCGTTATGGCGGTAACCAGCATCGTTGAGATCAGTGCAATCATCCACTTTTTCATTAGTTAATCGCTCCCTTAATATGGAATGGGGTTATATTGGTTGACCGTAGGGATTGCCCGCAGGCAGAGTGGTTAGCGGCAGTTCCTCCCTTTCAAGTTGGGATGGTAAATAATGTGACGTTAAAAGAAGCTGGTTAACCTTGGTTTCTGCCTTTTCCTCGAACTTTCGTCTCGATATGTAACTTTACATAACGTGTTTGAGTGAGGTAATGCTGGGCGGCAAATGAAATTGATACGTTAAAGGGAATTTGTAGTAACAATATAGTTTTCATTATTAATTATACCAAGGCCCCTGTCAATTGTTTTTCATGCAAAAAAACTTATAAAATTCATTTTGTTCCGGAAAGGACGAATAAGTATTTTCAGTCACCAATTTTATGTAAGCGCAAACAACGTTGAATTTATATGGAATTTTACGATGTTATGGGAGTATGTGGAAAAGGAAGGAGAAATATATGCCTGTTGAAGAAATGTGTTGACAATTTGTTATGATTAAAAATAGAATGTGGATAAATGTTACTACAATAACATTAATGATATGACATGGAGGTGACATAACAGAAACGGATTAATCAATAAGATAACCTAAAAAGGATGTAACCCCTGAAGATTTGTTTCGGGTAAGAGGGTTCGAAAGTCAGGAGCGCCATTAGAAGTAAGATCCAAACCGGGGTGTGTAAGAGGGTTTTCGGGTGAAGCAGACGCAATCTAAACTTTAGGAGGAACGCATATGAAGTTCAAATGGAAGCAGACGCTTGGAGTATTCGCCGTGGTGTCATCCGTGGCGTTTACCGGCGTGTCCGCAGCATCTGCAGAAACAACAGAGAAGATTCCTGTATGGGCCGCAGAGGAAATTGCCTCGTGGAAGGAAATGGGGTTGCTCAAAGGCAACGAGGATGGCCTTGTTCTGCCGAATGACGGAATCAGAAAAACAGAATTCGCAGCCCTGATTAACCGGATCTTTAATTTCAGTGAAGAAAGTGCCCAGAGCTTTACCGATGTCCCCCGGACGGCATGGTATGCCACTGAAATCAGCAAAGCAGTTGCAGCTGGTGCCCTTATTGGCAGCGGAGAAGGCAAGATCGACCCGCTTGAGGTTCTGACCCGTGAGCAGGCGGCCCTTATTCTCAGCAGAGTATTCAATGTTGCAGCTTCCGGGAATGCCATCTCCCCATTTACAGATGATGCTGTGATTGCCGGCTGGTCCAAGGAAGCCGTATATGCTATGAAGGAAGCCGGTTATGTGGAGGGCACACCGCAAGGCTTGTTCCAGCCCAAAAAAGCACTGACGCGGGCCGAGGCTGTGAAGATGATTAATAACGCCATGGGCCTCCTGATTGCCGACGGCGGGGATCATTCAGGAATATCCGGCAGCAATCTGATTGTTAATACGGCTGGAGGCACCCTGTCCGATCTGAACTTCTCGGGGAATTTATATATTACGCCTGGTGTTGGCGAAGGTAATCTGAGTCTGGTCAACACGACTTTTGGAGGCGTCGTTTACATAAACGGCGGCGGTATACACAGCATCACCCTAACGGACAGTAAGGTGAACCGGATTGTAGTCAGCAAGCCCTCCACTCCTGTAAGAGTCCTGCTGAAGGGAAAGACAACAGCTACGGAGATTGATGTGACCTCCGGTGCCCAGATTGTTAATGAATCGGGGCAGGCAGTAAATATCGTTAATGTGTTTACGGGAGCTTCAGATGCTGTTTCCCTGGCAGGGGATGTAAATGAGCTGAATGTGGTTGCAAAGACAGGGTTCACGCTGGAAAGCGGCCAGGTTGGCAGCTTTAATGTCTCATCCAAAGCAGGCGGCTCAGCTATTAAATTGAACCAGGGCGCAACCGTCAGGAAAATGACTTTAGGCAGTGCAGCTGCCGTAACTGGCGAAGGGGCAATCATAGAAGCGGTAGTCAATGTAGAAGGCGTGTCGTTCTCTGTCAAGCCGGACAAGCTGACGGTTAATGCTTCAAAGGTAAGCATAGGCGGACAAGATTATGATGCTTCAGGCAATCTGATCGCTTCGACAGCCGGCAACTTGGGAGGAACGGGTTCAAGCGGCGGCACGGGAAGCTCAACATCCACTCCTGCTCCAAGCCCTAGCCCGGATACGGGAAGTCCGACACCAACACCGACTTCAACACCGACACCGACACCGACACCGACACCGACACCAACACCAACACCAACACCGACACCAACACCAACACCGAAGCCGACACCGACACCAACACCGACGCCAACGCCGACACCAACGCCAACGCCGACACCAACACCAACACCGACGCCAACACCAACACCAACGCCAACGCCCAAAACTCCCGAGCGGTATTCCTATGCCGAAGCCTTAAGCTCGTTCAGCTCGACGGGAGCAGAAGGCTTGGCCAAGCAATACCTGACCTTCCTCCAGGACCCTTCATACACTCCTTCGATAGCCAATCCGGATGTGACCATGCCGAACCTTGTGAATGCAATAACCTTTGTTAACTATGAATTTAATGTCAAACCATCTCTATTCGCTTCCCTGCGGGGGGTTAACACATCCATTCTGGACAAAACCCGTACTTATTTGTGGATCGGAACAAACAGCGGAGTAACAAAAATCAATCTCAAAACGAATGAAATGACCAGTTATTCTGCACAAGGCAAGGAATTGTACGATGATAAAGTACTTCTGCTGCTATCGGATGGAAGTACGGGCGTACTGGTTATAACACAAACCGGCGTATCGCATATCTACCAATAAGGAAAGGGGAGTTTACCATGTACATGATGAAGAAGAATGGCCTGAAGATTACGGGTGCCCTGCTTGCCTTGACGTTGTCTGTCCTGCCGGCGGCACCTGTATTCGCAGACAAGCTGCCTGGTGCGAGCTACTCTCCTGTTCAGCTGGAAGCCGTGCAGACCAAAGAAATGACCTATTACAAAACCGGATCGGTGTCCATCCCGGGTACGATCGAATGGGTTACCGATACTGCTGCACTCAAATTTCTGCCGCTGTCGGTGATCGGCGATGTAACCAGTGTTGTTCTGGACGGGGGCGTCTACTGGATTGGAACGGAGACCGGCCTGCAGCGGGTTGATTTCGGCGCAAGCGATACCAAGGACATCGTTCAGTATATGGCTGGACCAAGGTATCTGTATGGCGGGGATGATCATGTGACGGGTCTTGCCAGCGACGGGGAGAACGGCATTTGGGTCCGGACGGCTAGCGGTGTCACTCACATCGCGATGCCGGAAAAGACGCTACATGACAAATCTTTTATCTATGAGGATCTCGTGGAGTCAATTCTTGACCGGCGCGGCATGGTTCATGGCGCAGGATTTAACTTTACGGAGACAGACGGCACGCTGGACGCCGTCAATTACAACTCTGCGACCGGACTGTTCACATCAACGCCTACCACCAGCGATAATGATGGCTTATGGACTGCGATGTATGCAATGGGTGAGGTATTCCGCTATAAAGCGCTGCAGGAGCAGTACGGGACCAGTCCGGCCTCTGGAGAGCAGGCAGAAATCGCCGATGCCAGAGCGGCAGCGCTTAGAGCAACCAAGGCTGTGCTGCTGCTTGATTATGTATCCGGACGCGGAAACGGGTTCCCGGCACGTTCCTATATGCTGACCAGCGAAGCCACTGCGGCTACAGTGGGCAATTCAGTGTATGGCTACCAGTCTACGAACGGGTTCTGGTTCCAGAACTTCGTCGGGCCGGACATGATTAACCCTAATGGGATTATTCCAAGCATGCAGCGTGATGACGGGACAGAGCCGATTGGCTATTCCATGGTTAGGGTAACCAAGGACGCAGAGAACAAAAAAGGCTCCACGCTGTTCCCAAGCGGAGGCACGGATGTGCTCAACTACAACGGACTTGGGCTTAGTCAAGCTGCGATTGATGAGCTCAACCTGACACGTCCAGAAGGACAGAAGCTGGGAATTGATATTAAGACACGGGTAGGAACTACCGCAACAGATGCGGTATATCAGGTGCTGCCTGTCATTACGGCCGCCACTAACAACAATGATGCGAAGGAAGACAAAACAACGGGTGAGAATAATAAGCCGCTGTTTCAGCTGACGGCTCCCGTCTATGAGCAGATTCCGGAATTCTTCAATGATTTGTTCCCGGATAGCGCCATTGTGGACGGCCATATTGACATGAATCAGATTGTGTATAAGGCAGATACCTCCGCAGATGAAGTGGATGGGCACTACGCCATGTTCTACACAGCTTATAAATATCTGGTCGGTGACAGCACCGATCCTGAACTTCTTGAGCTGAAATCCCTCATTGAAGAAACAACGCACCGCATGACAGAGCTGATCTTGAAGGATGACCATTATTACATTGAGGATGCTACCGGCAAATCAACACAGTGGTCCAGATGGTTCGCCAAATATTTCAACGACAGCCTTGGCGTTATGGAGCAGCAGGTACAGTGGCAGTCCAAAATTGGGGTTGACGAGAACGGAGACGATGCGCTGTCCTACGGCTACGAAGACGGTCCGCTCAACGCACTGCAGGTCATGGCTGCGCTGAAGTCGGCGAGCTATATTGTCGCAGAGAGCTATCCGGCCGATTCGGCGAAATATGAGCTGGCCTATGAGCAGGCTTTTGCCGGCAGCTACAGCAAGGAAGAACCGTATATCAACGGTCAGGGCTATATGGATATGGCACTTGATTATATTGAGCGGAGACTTGTGCGTCAGGCTACCAACGCTTACAGCGAGAACGATAACCAGGCCGTAACCATGGAGAATGCAGGGGATGGCACGAATACCAATGCGACGATTCATAATGACTGGACCCAGTATATCAATTACTCGGATGAAGAGCTGGGCTGGTTCCCGGTATTCGTGCTTGTCACCCTTGAGCAGGATGCAGGCAGACATGCACAGATTGTAGCAGCCTATGATCAGTGGTATTCCAATGAGGTTCGGGAGGAGAATCCGTTCTACACCTTCCTCTACCAGCTTGCGCATCCGGATAAAACCGATGTCGATCTGCAATCTGCTGTCCGGTTCCTGTACCGTTTCCCTGAATTCCAGATTGAATTCCCGGTGCAATGGGACCGTCAGGATGTGCTCTATATTGAACCGGGTGACCGCGACGATTACAAGCAGACGAACTACGCGCTTGCACCGGATGAGCGGCGCATCATTAAGCATAACTCGAATCCGTTTGAGAATGACAGCCAGACAACAGGCGCCAATCCCGGGTATAACTACCGTTCAGGCAGCATTGAAGCGGGGTCGGTTTTCACATTGCCATACTGGCTGGGGCGTTATTTTGAAATCATCAAAGAGTAGCAGGGCTTAATGAATTGAAGGCAACGGAGCCGGAGCGCCCCATGAGGGGTGCTCCGCATGCTCTCTGCTCTAATTTTGTTCTAACCTTCTGTTATCCAAATTGCCTCTCGATAGTGTAGCTGGGGAAATCACCCCGGAATACGCCGAAGCTGTATTCCAGCGGGGAGCCGTCGGCCAGATACGTAAAAGTTCTTACTTGCAGACAAGGGGAGCCTTCTTTGACGCCAAGCAATCTGCTGGCCAGCTTGTCCGCCAGTACAGGCTTCAGCTGCTCGACAGAGCGGTAAGCCTTCAGGCTGTATTCTGATTCCAGGAAGGAGAAGAGGGAGCCGTCCTTATATTCATTGATGAGCCCCGGGGCAAGATCCCAGGCAATATAAGTAGTTTCATATAGAAGGGGTTCATTATCCGCGTAGCGGATCCGCAAAAGCTGGTTCACGGGAGCTTTCACCGAGATATTAAGGAATTCATTAAGCGGTATTTCCGCAGGCATCACTTTGGCTTCGATGATTTTACTGGTCGGCTCTTTGCCGCTCATCAGCACATCTTCTGTGAAGCTGCGTTTCTGGTTAAGCTGGAGCTCCTTGCGTTTGACGAAGGTGCCCTTACCCTGATGCCGCTCAAGAATATCCTGAACCTCAAGCTCGCTGAGCGCGAGGCGGATTGTAGTCCGGCTGGCGGAGAACATCTCGCATAATGCGGCTTCGGTAGGAAGTTTCTCTCCGACGGCATAGAACCCGGATTGAATCTGTTTGAGCAGTTGTTCTTTAATATTGAAATATAAAGTGTTATTTGTTCTCTTTGTCATTACAAGTTTCCTCCGATGCCAATTTGTTATATTATATCACGGAAAAAGAGCAGGAGAAACCTAATAGAAAAGAGAAGAATCCGGGGTTCCGGGATTATGTAATTCCTAAAATTGGAATCGCAAATTTGTTCACTCTATGCCTGGTAAAGGGATTTATCTATTGTATTTTTCTGTAAGGGAGTTTTCTGACTATAAGGACGCATGAAAAAGGAAATATATTTGTAGGAACAATATTTAAAAATGTTACTATAAATAAACTCAATATACCAATCAGGAGTGAAAGCTATGTACTTCGCGGGTGTAGACGGCGGCGGAAGCAAAACCATTGCCATTATAGCTGATCATTACGGCAACGTGCTGGGATCCGCAGTGACAGGCTGCGGCAACCATCAAATCATTGGAGTCCAGGCGGCTGTGCTCAATATTCGCGGAGCGCTGTTTGGCGCGCTTGCGCAGGCAGGAATTGCCATGGATCAGCTGGATTTTGTACAGTTCGGTCTTGCGGGTGCTGATCGCAGTATTGATATGGACAGGCTTTCTCCGGAAATCAGCAGGCAATTGGACTTGCGGAGCTGGAATATGGTCTGCGATACGCTGGAGGGACTCCGTGTCGGGAGCCGGGATAACACGGGAGTGGTGCTTGTCTGTGGAAGCAATACGAACGCGGCGGGCCGCAACCGGCTCGGGCAAACGGTGCAGGTAGGCGGATTTGATACTTTGTTCGGTGACCGGGCCGGCGGCTTTTATCTCGCTGCACAGGCACTCGGCAGGGCGGTGCGTTGCTGGGAAGGCAGGGAACCCTACAGTGATCTGGTCGAGCGGATACCTCTGAGGCTTGGGTTTACAAGCTTCGGGGAGATGCTGAACCGGTATCTCGATGACGAGATCACTGCGGCGCCGCTGGAGCTGTCGCTGATTGTTCACGAATCGGCAGACTCGGGCGACTGGCTCTCCCGCCAGCTGCTTGCAGATATGGGCAGAGAGCTGGGGATTTCTGCATCGGCTGTGATCCGCAAACTGGGCGGCTTTGAAGAGGAAGCGGTGCCGGTCATCCTTACCGGGAGTATCCTTCAATCCGGCAGAAACCCGTTGCTGCTGGATGCGCTGCTTCAAGAGGTGAAGGCGGAGCATCCCCTTTGCACACTTGTAATCCCGGAGCTGCCGCCTGTATTCGGTGCGGTGATGCTTGCCATGGACCGGCTTGGCCTGCCCGTAACCACAGCAATAATAGAGAATTTCAAGAGAGACGGAGGGAATCGCAAATGAAGAAGAACCACTTGAAAATCGCAGTAATCGGAGGAGGTTCCTCCTATACACCGGAGCTTGTAGAGGGCCTGATCCGGTATTATGATGAATTCCCGGTTGCTGAGCTGTATCTGGCAGATATCGAGGCCGGAGCGGACAAGCTGAGAATCATAGGCGAACTGGCACAGCGTATGATTGATGCAAGCGGCAAACCTATCAAGCTTCATACGACGCTGGACCGGCGCGAAGCGATTCGCGGTGCGGATTTTGTCGCTACGCAGATCCGTGTGGGCATGCTTGATGCCCGCTCAAGAGATGAGAAGATACCGCTGGCCCATCATTTAATCGGCCAGGAGACAACAGGAGCGGGCGGATTCGCCAAGGCACTTCGCACCATTCCGGTAATTCTGGACATTTGCCGGGATATTGAGGAACTGGCCCCGGGCGCGTTCATGATCAACTTCACCAACCCGGCCGGTATTATTACGGAAGCCGTCTCGAAGCATTCCCGTGTCAAATCTGTCGGGCTGTGCAATCTCCCGATAAGCACGAAGATGCAGATCGCTGAGCTCTACGGGGTTCCGCAATCGGATATGTTCATTGAGATTGTCGGAATCAATCACCTCAACTGGACGACCCGGGTGCTGATTGAAGGAGAGGACGTGACGGAGGATTTCCTGAACAAGCTGTCCGGAGCCAAAGGGCCTTCGATGGCCAATATACCCGATCTGGAGTGGGATTCCGAATTCATTCAGTCCGTGGGAGCACTTCCTTGCCCCTACCACCGTTATTATTATATGAAGGAAGAGATGTACCGGGAGATCTCCGGGCATTATCAAGAGACCGGAAAGACCCGTGCCGATGAGGTAAAAGAAGTAGAAGCCGAGCTGTTCGAGATCTATAAGCAGCCCGAAGTGAACAGTAAGCCGGCTCAGTTGGAGAAACGCGGCGGTGCCTACTATTCGGAAGCGGCTGTTCAATTGATGAAGTCCATCTATAATGATACCGGCGACATTCAGACGGTCAATGTGCGTAATCAGGGGATCATCCCTGATCTTCCGGGCGATGTCTCCATTGAGATCAACTGTGTTATCAAATCCGACGGGCCGCATGCGCTTGCCCCGAGCAAGCCGCTCCCTCCCCAGATCAGAGGTCTGCTGCAGGTGGTGAAGGCTTATGAAGAGCTGACGATTGAAGCGGCGGTGAAAGGGGATTATGCCTCTGCGCTGCAGGCGCTGACGATCCACCCGCTGGTAGGAGACGAGCGGATCGCCAAGGAGGTTCTGGCCGATATTCTTGAGCAGAATGCCGATTATCTGCCCCAATTCCAGGTGCGGGCAAGATAAACCCGGGAATAACAACATCAGCCCCATTCAGCGCCGGTTAGCTGCCGAATGGGGCTGATGGTTGTGTACAGGAGGCCGTGCGTCCGTTATACAGGGACTTCCCGGGTGCTCTTTTGCATGGCGGATTTGCAGAGCGGACAGGGCTTCGAGGCAAGGTGATCCTCAGCTCCGCCCGCCTTCATCCGGGTCCAGCCCGGGCAGGACTTGCCGGTACAGCTCCAGACGGGAACTGTATGCATTCTGGCTGCGGAGGACCCGGACGAATAGCTGCTGCGCACTATAGTGCTTCTGTTTCCGGCGGCCGGTGCAGTTGCCTGAGGCGGTGCAGCAGTGCGGAAGGCGGAGAGCATGAAGCGCGAGACCTCTGCCTTCTTGCCCCGGTGCCTTGCGGGCGAGCTGATGAACAGCTCCTCGCGGGCCCGGGTAACAGCTACATAGGCGAGTCTGCGTTCCTCTTCGAGTGCAGCTATTCCTGCCTCAGCTGCGGCTCTGGCGGCGGCACTGCTGACCACAGTAACGCTTGCCTTCGCCGGCTTGCGGTCCTTCAGCCGGCCCTCCTCCAATGCGGAGCTATGCGGCAGAATGCCCTCGGAAGCCCCGATAAGGAAGACAACGGGGAACTCCAGTCCTTTGGATTTATGGATAGTCATCAGGGCAATCCGGTTGCCTTGCTCTTTAAGCCCCGGCTGGCGGCTCTGCTCGTTGCGCTTGGTTACATTATCTATGAATTCGAGGAACAGCGGAATCGTGCCGAACCGCTCTGCGGATGCCTCCAGCTCATCAAGCATTTCCTTAAGTGTCTCCCGGTGCAGGGTAGCCTGATGCCGCTCATTGGCTTCGATGAAATAGTCATAGAAAACAGTGCGGATCTGGCGGATGGCCTGAACCGGTGTCAGCCCGCTCAGCCCGCGGATCAGATCCAGCCGCTCGCGCAGCTTGGTACCTTTGAAATCCTCCATGCCCGGCATGGACAGGAGGTGAATCAGCGGGCCCTGCTTCGCCTGCACGGCCTCCATGCGGCGGATATGCTCCATCCCTTTTTCCCGGCTCATGTAGAGGGTCGGCAGAATATTCTCCATCGCGGCGAAGTTCCGGCGGTTAACAGACAGGCGCAGATGATCCAGCACAGGGGAGATCAGCCAATGCTCGTAGAGCAGCTGGCCTTCGCCGTAGTCTACATAAGGGATATCGCGCATCAGCAGCAGCTCCAGGATTGCCCGGTTACTGCTGGTGGCGCGGTATAACAGCGCATAATCGCGGTATTCTCTTGCTCCGCTGCCGATCTCACGCTCGATATGCTCTACAATTTGCTCGGCTTCTTCATCCGCCGTCTGCGGACGCAGATAGCGGGGCGGATTGCCGCTGCTTTTGGCAGCTTGCAGCGTCTTGGCCCGGCGGCGTGAATTATGGCGGATAATCCCGTTGCCCAGCCCGATAATGGCCGGGCCTGAGCGGTAATTGATATCGAGGGTGATCACCTTGGCATTGGGATACAGCTTCTCGAACTCCAGGATGAACTCGCTGCGCGCCCCGTTGAAGGAATAGATGGTCTGATCATCGTCTCCGACCACCATCAGATTGTCCTGTGGATGGGCGATCATTTTGACCAGCTCATATTGCAGCGCATTCGTATCCTGGAATTCATCGACCATTACATATTGGTATTTCTGCTGCAGCTCCAGCAGCAGCGCCGGCTGCTCCCGGAGCATCCGGTAGGCGATCAGCAGCACGTCGTCGAAATCGATTTTGAAATTATCGGTCTTCCACTGCTCGTACAGGGCGAGAATGGCCTTCATTTCCTTCTCCGCTTCCGTCGTTTCCGGCATATCCTGAGGCAAGCCCATATTCATCTTGCAGGAGGAGAGCAGGGTGAGCAGATTCTCTGGGGGATAAGCATCCTTCGGCAGCCCGAGCTGACGCATGATCTGCTTCAGCAGAATGTGCTGGCGCCGGGTTTCATGGAATATATCCTGCCGCAGTCCCTGCCGGCGCAGGAAATAAAGGAAGAACGAGTGGAACGTGCGTGCCTGGAGGCGGGCGGCATCGCCCGCATCCACACCCGGCAGCAGTGCAATCCGCTCGCGCATCTCTGCCGCTGCCTTGCTGGAGAACGTGAGCAGCAGCAGCCGGCCCGGGGCGATGCCGCGCACAGACAGCAGATACCCGGTTCTGCAGATCAGCACCGAGGTTTTGCCGGAGCCTGCTCCCGCCAGCGTCAGCAGCGGCCCGAGATGATGCCGCACCGCTGAGATTTGCGGAGGATTGAGCAGAATGCCGCCTTCCTCCAGCCGGCGGAAGTAAGCCGCGTCGCTGTCTCCGGGCTTCACGGTCTCCCTGCTCGTCCGGGCGGAGGCAACCTTCGCCTGGGGGATTTTCTCGCCGGTAGCGCCCAGCGGTATATTATGAAATAAAAGCTTGTTCATTATATTCACCTTCGTTTGTTCTATATAAGCTTATCTGCAAGTTATGCTGCGGGTTTACCGGTGGGGGAACTTTCAGGCGTAGATTATCACTTCACCAGCTCTAAGTCCTGCACGAAATACAACATTCCCCTCCTAAAAATTCGCCTAATCCCAAAATTGTTGTAGGAAATGCAGGATTCCACCTCATTTAAGCGGATAATCCAGACAATTGCTGTATTTCATGCAACAATTCTTCGAATTTCCTGGTATCTATAAATCTAAGTTGCAATATGTACAACATTTTGACCAGTATACAATATACCATTTTGCCCGTTCCCCTGCATGGAAGTCTAGTGAATAAGAGGAGCGGGATAATAGGCAGAACGAGCCCATCAAGGGCTTAAGGGACTGGAACCAAGACATGTGATTCCGGATATTCTTCAGGAGGGTCCGGCAATAGCTTTGGGCATTCTGCTTAGCGGGGCTGCGAAGTATGGATAGATTAGTTACTTCAGTTTAGCGAGAATGTAATTAGCCTTGCGCTCAAACAGCCGGGGATCGTCTTCCTTAATTTCCTCCAGCAGAAAAGCCAGGCATCTCTTGACCTTCACCGGCATGAGAGCGGCGATCTCTGCGTAATCTTTGCGGTAATTATCGTCATTCAGGATTCTTGTATTCAGCACAATGGCCCAGTTGCGTGCATGCTCCATCATGTCCGGCAGTGACTCGAGCAGCTGGGTCAGGTACATCTCCATTTGAACGCTCTCCACGAAATGGACGAGGCTGAACATGACCTCCTCCTGTTCCGTATCATCATCGAATACCTTGAAGATCTGATGAATCACGGCATCCTCCGTATCACCAGCCAGGCCTTCCAGCGCAAGATCAAATTGCTCACATTCCAGCTCGGTACGCAGCAGCCGGTTCTCATATAGCCGGGCAATTCCCGGGTACAGGTTCATCTGAGATTCCTCCTAATTCACCTTGCAGCTGAAGCTGCCGGGTGTTCATGCCGGGCAGAGTGCAGCTTGAGGCGGGTTATGTAAGAATAGTTCACGCCATTTATCTTAAGGTCCAATTTTTGACAGCTGAGATTAATATATTGAACAAAGGAGGAAGTGTCATGCAGACCAATGATCGTACATTTTTGCTGCAGGTAGAGAAAGCCAGACAGAAGTTGTACCAGACGCAGCAGAGATACGGTATTTTGACACATCCCAAAGTAGTTGAACAATCGGTTGCCCTGGATCATTTGCTTAATCAGTATAGCTATCCGCAAAGGATTAGCTGATTGGATAGATTCACAAATAAAAGGTGAGAATTGGAGGGATGTCGTGTTTATTCCCGTTCTGTTGGCTTTGACTACCGCCCAGCGGTTAACTGTCATCATATTTCTCGCATTAAACCTGGGTGCAATATCTGTCTGCTGTCTTCATCGCTCTGGAGCCGGCCGCCGCTGAAGAAGAACAGCCTTCCTGTGAGGGCTGTTTTTTCTTTGCTATGAAGACGGAGTTACTGCTTATCCAAAAGATGCCGCAGACCCGCAGCAACACCATGCTCCGAGTTGCTTAGCGTAATGAAATCGGCGGTTTCTTTGAGGATGGGTGCGGCATTCTCCATTGCAATCCGGTAGCCGGCGATCTCGAACATCGGCAGATCATTATAGCTGTCACCCATAACTGCGATTTGCGCTGCCGGGATGCCGTAATGCTCCGCCATCAGCTTCACGCCGTTGCCTTTATTAGCATCTTTATGATTAATTTCAATATTGTTGACATGCGATGCCGTAATAATCAGCCCGGGAATCGCAGCGAACCGTGTAGAGGCTTCCTTCAGCAGTTCGCGGTTCAGCGAGAAGGCGAGTGTCTTGTAGATCAGATTCTCCTCTTTGCTCCAGATGTCCTCCATACTCTCCACATAGGTTACAGCCGCCTGCTGAAACTGCTGGTCGATCATCGCCTTAAGCAGCCAGCCCACCTCTTCGGGAACCTCATCTTCCTTCAGTGCCGACAGCTTCTCCAGACGTACCCGCTTATCAAGCTCTACATATACGTTATCCTCTGTGTATACCTCGTAGTACAATTCAGGAATCTCGTTCATCCAGCGCAGCGCGGGGATGATATCCTCCTTGTTCAGCGGTGTACTCGCGGCCAGCGTTCCGTCAGGCAATGTGACAACAGCGCCGTTCAGACTCACTACAGGACACTCCAGATCTGCCAGCCGCAGCTGACGCTCCGCATCCATGTAAGAACGTCCGGTGGCTATGATCACGGTATGCCCCAGGCGCTGTGCGTGCAGTATGGCTTCCTTGTTCTCCCTGCTAATCTCACCATCCTCGTTCAGCAGTGTTCCGTCCATATCCAGTGCAATTAGCATGTTGCAGTTCTCCTATTCCATCTATAGTTGTAAGTGCCCCTTCAAAGGCTCTGAATTTCACGCGATAACTTATCTTTCTGTATCTTATCATTATTTCTCTGAAATATAAAAATCACATTTTCATCCATATATAGTCCGGGGTACGTATATTTAAGCTGCGTTTCTTGCCGGATTTTCAGAAAAGAGTCTTCTCGTGGTACAATTGAATGTAGACCTGCAATCTTGTAACGGGAATGTCTGCTGTTGTCTGCAAAGCAATTTTCTCGGGCAAAAGATGGCTTGGGGTCGTTATGTAAGGGGGATAATAAACACATGAAATCCAGAAATTTAGCTACCATATCTCTTGCCATCATGGCATGCGGTTTCCTGTTCACCTTATTTCTGCCGGAGAACCTGGCTGTTATTCTGCTGAGAGGGGGCTTCGAGGCCGGTCTTGTCGGAGGGATTGCCGACTGGTTTGCAGTGACCGCGTTGTTCCGCCATCCTCTGGGGCTTAGAATTCCGCATACTTCGCTGCTGCTGAAGAACCGGGATAAGCTTATACAGTCTCTAATCTCCGCGATGGAGAATGAACTGCTGAACAAGGAGAGCATTGAGAACAAGCTGCGCAAAATCAACATCATCTCTCTGGGCGCCGGCATGCTGACACGGTTCTTCTCCAGAAAGAAAGCAAGAACGGAAATGCTGGAGCAGATTAAAGAATTCGTACTGCGGCTTCCGGTAGAGCAGGCGGTTCCGTATCTTCAATCTGCAGCAGCAGGCTATCTGCGTGAAGCTGAGCTTGGCGTTGCCGCCGATAAAATCGCTACAAGCCTGATGAATGACGGCAAGGATATTGCCGCTCTTGATTATGCGCTGGAAGGGATCTCCTCCTGGAGCGGGCGTCCGGAAACCCGTGCGATGCTGGGTAAGATCGCCAGCGAGAAGCTGGCTGAGGTGAAGCTAGGCGGGCTGAAGGGGATGGCTTTTCAGGCTTTTGTCGGATTCGTTGATGCCGATATGCTGGGTGAAATGCTGCAGGGCATGGTGCAGTCCACTATCCGTGATTTCAAGGAAGAGGACAGCCCGTACCGTGAGGAAGTCATCCGTGAGATCCGTGTCGCTCTGTTCCAGCTGTTGAGCAATGAGGAGCGGATCTCCTCGCTGAAGGATTGGGCGCTGAATGAGCTGCAAGGGGAGGCTGCTACGGCTTTCGTGCAGCAGCAGCTGGAAGGACTGCGCGTTAAGGCGGTTGCGCTGCTTGAGGAAGACCGGGTACGCGGCGGCCGCAAGCTGTTCTGGCTGTATGCTATGCTGGTCCGGCGGATCGGCAAGGAGCAGGAATGGATTCAGGCTTCCGAGGAGCGGATCCGCGGCACGCTGATCGCCTTCGTGGAATCTAATCATTACCGGATCGGCCAGCTGGTCAAGGAGAACCTTGATCAAATGGATGACGCCTCGCTCGTGAACATGCTGGAGGAGAAGGTGGGCAAGGATCTGCAGTGGATTCGCGTCAATGGAGCTGTGTGCGGTTTTGTTGTAGGGCTGGTGCTTACGGTTATCCAGATGATCTGACAGTAGCATGAGCAAGAACAGGCAGAGGCAGCAAGGCATTCCCCGGACGTCCGTGAAGACGGAGACCGGCGGAACGTTTTGCTGCCTCTTTCATATGCGCTACAGGAAGGCGGATCATAAGGAAGACCGGGAAGTTTACAGCTGGTTTTTACCGTTGCTGATGGTGAAGACCTCCTGTACGGGCAGGACAAAAATTTTGCCGTCGCCGAATGAGCCATGCTCACCGGTTCTTGCTGTGCGCATAATAATGCTGATGACGTCATCCTTCTCATCATCCTGGATTACGATCATCAGAAGCTTCTTAGAAATTTGATTGTAATGGTTGGTTCCGACCTGGATTCCCTTTTGCTTACCGCGTCCGAGCAGGTCCATTTTGCTGATGGAGGGGAAGCCGGCAAGCAGTAATTCAGCCATGACCTCATCCGCTTTCTCCGGCCGTACTATAGCTTTGATCATTAACATAACGATGCACCCTTTCTACAGCGAATATTGTGTTGTAGGGGGTTGCCAATGTCTTGTTGGCTTACTGTGCAGTGCATTTGCTTAATGGCAACGCTTACAATATGAGTATAATATTAACTGCAGCCGTATCCTGCGAGAAGGATCACAAAATTCGTATGACACAATGTCGCATTGCCGGGGAGCGTCAAAGGGGCTGCTGTATCGCATCCCGGAGGAGGTGCACGGACCCGTCTCCTCCGGTTATTGCGGTACCAGCTTCAGGTAGAAATTCTCCAGCAGCTCTACAGTGTGCTGCCATTCGAACATCTGCAGTGCATCGCTACGCCCCTGCATCCCGATCCTTGCCGCGAGCACAGGATTGCGGCCGATCATCAGCATTCGCTTGGCGAAAGGAGCAGGGTCCCGGTATCTCCCCACCAGATAGCCGTTATGGCCGGAATCAATAATCTCCCGGATTCCGCCGTTTCGCGAGGCGATCACCGGAAGTCCCGTGGCCATGGCCTCCACATTCACGAGGCCGAAGGATTCATGCCGCTGGGAAGGGCAGATGAAGCAGTCTGCGGCCTGATACAGGCTGTGAATATCCTCATGCGGGATATTCCCCAGGAAAGACACGCGCACACCCAGCCGGCGCGCGAGTACCTTAAGCTGCCGGAGATAAGCCGGCTTGCCGTCTCCGGCGATTACTAGCCGGGCGGGCATATGCCTGTTCAGCCGGTGCATGGCCCGGATCAGCACAGGCACTCCCTTGCGCGGGATTACCCGGCCGACGAACAAGACGGTGAAGCCGGGAGCCAGGCCGTACAGCGCGCGCAGGCGTGCCTTCTCCTGCGCCGGCACGGGGACGAAGCGGGACAGGTCCGCCCCCAGCGGAACAACGCGGAGCTTGCCCGGGATACCGGGGAACCGCCGCGCGAGCCGCTGCTGCAGGGAGCGGCTGTTAGCCGCGACAGCGTCCGCCAGGGCGAGGCTGCGGGCGATTCTGGATTCCGGCGGCACGAAGGTCAGGGAATGCAGGAACAGCAGCACCGTAGTGCCGGGGTGCCGCCGTTTGACAGCGGCCAGCAGCAGCGGCCGGTTATCGATCTGAATCAGTTCAAAGGGTTCCGCCGCTTCCAGATATCCGAGAACCGAGCTGCGGTACCGGGCAGGGGTGCCGGATGGAAGGCGGATGAACCTGACCTGCTCTATTTCGTCCGTGTCCGGGAGTCCCGGCGATCTCCGGCTCACTATAGTTACCTTGTGCCTTCGGGCAAGCCGCCGGGCAATATTCCAGATGCAGATCTCTACAGAGCCATCCCCTGGAACCGGGAACTGTTCGGGTGCAATGATGCAGATACGCATAGTGAATGCCTCCTCCCGCCGCATGATGATGGTCTTCTTTAACTACCATATGCGCCCTTACGGTTGGAAGATACAGGACAGATAGAGGTTCAAGTGCCGATTTGCTTATGGGTAGCGGTAATAATGGCTGCGATCTTCTGCTCCAGCTCAATAATCTTCAGCTTGCTGGCTGCAATTTGCCGGTAGCCGGAGACCATTGAGGATAGGGATTGGCCGGCCAGGACGGAGTTCTGCTTGCGGACCGCAGCTTTGAAATCGCTCCAGTCTGCGGTAAGCCGTTTGTTCAATGCGGAGGCTGCACTCTTCTGGGATTTCATTGAAATTTGCGCGTTGTCCATTCCGGCCAGAATCTTGCGGGCAGCGGCAACCCGCTTGGTGCGTGTATCCTTGGCAGCCTTGAGCAGGGCTTCCTTGTCGCGTATCTCCTGTCGGGCCAGCTGTACAAGGAGCTTCATGGCCTCGGACTGGGCTTTCAGTACGGAATTCAGCGTCTTGTCCTTCAGCCCTTTGAGCAGAGAAATCCGTTTGTTGAGCGCACTGTATTGATCGAACAGCGGCTGGTAGCGTTCCTTGGCGCTGCTGACAGCTGCGGTAAGCCGGGCTACGGAAGCCTGGTCTATATTCTTGATGGCCTCGCGGACAACAATCAGCGACTCTGCATTCTGATCATGAAGCGCTCTAATCTGTACCTCCCGGCTGTCATATTGGGCTGACAGGAGGGATAGTTCGCTGTACTGGCTCTTCAGCCGGACGCGGACAGTACTCTCTGCCGCTGCCGCAGTAAGATCAAAAGACGCCCGAACCGATGCGGTTATTACAGTCGGAGATGCAGAAGCAGACCCGGCCAGAGTGGCCAGGGCAATCAGCAGGGAGAGCAGCGTTATGGCAGCGCTCCTGCACAGATTCATCATTAATATTCCTCCTCTTGTTTCCGTTTCCCGGTAATACACGCAAAAAAAGCACCCGCAGTAAAGGCCAATAGGCCTCTATTACGGGTGCTTCCAGCGTAATGAGTCACGGTTATATAATTACCTTTTAATATAGGACGCATTTCTGGAATAGTCAATATTTACAATTTAAATTTTCCTGATCCAATGGGGGCTGCACGTTTCATTCGCTGCTGCTCTTATCGTATACTGTGAGATATAGAAGGACAAGCGAAGACAACAGAGAGTCTGCAGAAGCGCCGGCTCGAGATGAAGGAGGCCTTGTTTAATGGATAACTTGGCAGAGAATAGTACCATTCTGGATCAAGCATTCCTGATGTCTCCAGTGGGGATGGCTGTGCTGTCTTCTGAAGGAGACCGCTGGGTCATGGTTAACCCTGCTTTTTGCACGATGCTTGGCTGCGGTGAACCGGAGTTTCTCGCGGGCGCTTTATCCGGGACAGGCCGGGTCCGGCCGGAAGAGCAGCGGGGATTCTCTTTACCCGAAATCATGAAGGAGCTGTCGCAGACCAACGGGCAGCCCCTTGTGAAAGAGCTGCGTTTCCCGGGCAGCGGCGGGCGGCCGTTCTGGCTCTCCCTTACGTTTGTTCCGGCAGAAGCAGGCCGGATGGACCGGAATATTATTGTATATGCACAGGATGTTACGGACCGCAAGATTGCTGACCAGCTGACAGTAGACAGCCGCGATCTGTACAACTTATTTATAAAAGATGATCAGAGCATGATTTCCTTCTCGCTTCCGGACGGGACGTTAAGCTTTATTTCCCCCTCCTCCTTCCCGCAAATTGGATATCTGCCGGAGGAGATGGTTGGAAGAAACCGGGCAGAATTCTATCATCCGGATGATTTTGACGGGATCAGCAGCTCCAACGGCCTGTTGAAGAATGATACTTACAGCCGCCGGCTGCGTCACAAGGAAGGGCATTATTTATGGTTTGAGATGTCTTTTCATGAAATCCGGGACGAGAACGGCGAAATTACGCGAATTATGGGAATCGGGCGTAATGTGACCCGGCGTAAGCAGAGCGAGGAAGCGCTCGCCATCGCCCAGAGGGTAGCCAGAATTGGCTCGTGGGGCTGGGATTTGACCAAGGGGAAGCTGTCATTCTCGGAAGAGGTGCGGCGTATTCTGCAGAATGCTGTCGGGAATGACAATGTGGATTACGAAGCTTTCATGGCTCTGGTTCATCCGGAGGATTTCTCTCTCCTGCAGGCTGCTGTAGAGCGTGCTGTAATCAAGGGCGAGTCCGGGGACACGTCTTACCGGCTGATTCTGCCGAATGGAGATATCCTGGCTGTACACATCCAGTGGGATGTAACCTTCGGACCGGGCGGCCAGCCGGTTCAGCTGATCGGCATGATGCAGGATATTACCGAGCGGATGCAGATGGAGCGGCTGCTGCGGGAGAGCGAACGCAATTACCGCCTGATGTCGGAGAATTCGCTCGATCTGATTTCCCGCCACGCCATCAAGGACAGCATCTTCCTGTACTGCTCACCGGCCAGCCAATCATTACTAGGTTATGAGCCTGAAGAGATGATCGGTACCAGCGCTTATCATTATTTGCATCCGGATGATCTGGAGATGATGAGAGCGATTATGGCTGAAAGCGAAATCTCCGGGTTTATCCGGCCGGTTTCCTACCGCTATCGTCATAAGAACGGCAGCTACATCTGGTTTGAGACGAACAGCCGTTATATTTTTGATGATCAGGGTCAAGCGGTGGAGATTATTGCCGTCGGACGGAATATTACAGAACGCAAAGAGTTCGACTCGAAGCTGCAGGAGAGCGAGCAGCGCTATAAATCGTTGTTCGAATATAATCCTTCCGCGGTATATTCCATGAATCTGCAGGGTGAATATCTCACGGCCAATCCCTATCTGGAGGAGCTTAGCGGATACTCGCTGGACGAATTGCTGGGTAATTACTTCGGACCGCTCGTGGCGGACAAGGACATCGGGAAGACGATGCATCATTTCACTCTGGCTACTCAAGGCATTCCCCAGAGCTATGACCTTACGCTGATTCATAAGGATGGCCGTCTGGTGGAGATTAACACGATCAATATTCCTATTATTGTGGACAAGCAGGTTGTGGGTGTATATGGAATATCGCGCGACATTACGGACCGTATCCGTTACACCGAGCAGATTGAGAAGCTGGGCAATGACTACACTCTGATCCTGAATGCGGTCTCCGAAGGAATATTCGGTCTGGATACCGAGGGGAAAGTAACCTTTATTAATCCCGCCGGGGCACAGATGCTGGGCTTTGAATATGGAGAGATCACGGGCCATCCTTACCTGGATCACCTTCAACAGACGGCGCTGGACGGCATTCATTACCGGCCGGAGGAATCTCCGCTGATGCGGGCGGTGCGGGCAGGGGAAGCTCATCAGAGCAAGGATGCGGTGCTGTGGCGCAAGGACGGCTCCAGCTTTCTGGCCGAATATCAGGTTACCCCTCTGTTTGACAAGGGCGAGCGCAAGGGAGCGGTCGTTGTCTTCCGTGACATTACCGATGAGAAGGAGATTATTAGAGCGAAGGAGCTGGCAGAGAAAGCAGACCAGGCCAAATCGGAGTTCCTCGCCATCATGAGCCATGAACTGCGGACACCGATGAATGGAATTATGGGAATGACAGATCTGCTCACAGAGACGGAGCTTGATGAGGAGCAGCGCGGTTATGCTGAGATCATTAGCGACAGCAGCGCGTCCCTGTTATATATTCTTAATGAAATTCTGGATTTCAGCAAAATAGAAGCCGGTAAAATGACGCTTACTCATGAGCCGGTCAGCCTGGAAGGACTGCTTGAAAGCGTAACGGAGCTGTTCGCGCCCAAAGCCCGGGAGAAGGGCATTGAACTCTCCTGCCATAAGGCTCCTGATGTGCCGGAGCTGATTATGGGCGATGCCGCCCGCCTGCGCCAGGTACTGGTGAACCTCGTCAGCAATGCGGTCAAATTCACGGAGAAGGGCCAAGTCTCTATCCATCTCGGTACGGAATACTGCCGGGACCGCAGGAAGCTGATATTGAAATTCAGTGTGCTGGATACAGGAATCGGAATTCCGCCGGAGAAACAGCCGCTGTTGTTCCAGTCCTTCTCCCAGCTTCATCCGTCCATCAACCGCAAATACGGGGGAACCGGACTGGGGCTCGCGATCTGCAAACGGCTGGTTGAGCTGATGGGCGGAGCGATCACCGTGGAGAGCGTTGAAGGAGAAGGCTCGGATTTCTACTTCACACTGCCTATAGATATTGATATCGATCCCGATGGAGGGTGGGCGGAATCAGCCGATTCTGCTGACTCCGATCAGCATGTATCTGTACCGGTTCCCCCGGCGGATCAAGGGGGATCAGCCGGAAGCGGCCTTGAGCATGAGGCTGACGGCAGGGAACTGCTTCCTGCGCAAGGGGGGCTAACTGCTGCCAAATTCGGACCTATGCGCATTCTGATCGCGGAGGATCATCCGGTCAATCAGAAGCTGCTGCTGACCATGCTCCGCACAAGAGGATATACTGCTGACCTCGTAGACAACGGCAGCGGGGCACTGCAGGCTGTGCTCCGCAAGCCGTATGATCTTGTATTTATGGATGTGCAAATGCCGGTGATGAGCGGCCTGACGGCAACGGCCAGAATCCGCCAGCAGGCTCCTCCGGATCATCAGCCTTATATCACGGCAGTGACAGCCTATGCCAGGGATGAGGACAGGGAACGCTGCTTCTCGGTCGGTATGGATGACTTTGTCAGCAAGCCGTACCTGACCACAGATATTGAACGCGTATTGCAGCATTGCCGGAATAGGGTATCCCTATGAGCGGACAGCCGTCCAGCCGGCAGTTGAAGGCGGAACCGTATACGCAGTGGGAAGCGGGAGTAGCCTCTCCCGCCTCAGCCTGCGGTCCGGCAACTATGGCCGCGCTTATGGAATATTGGCACACGCGTATGGGCAGGCTGTTTATTCCGGGGGCCAGTCATTTTGATTCCAAGGCAGCACATATCAATTACATATACACTCATCATGGCGGAACACCTTGGGGAATGAGTGTGCGCAGCTTCGCCAAAGGTCTCCGGGCCTACATCAGCCATGCTGCTCCGCGCGGGAAGGATAGCTCCAGACTGCTTACGGTATCCGTATTTAATGATATCTCAAGATACAAAGCCGAGATCGATGCCTCGCGGCCTGTGGCGCTTAAATTTGATAAATGGTTCAGCCTCCGCTGGCGGGGGAGTTATGTCTATGATTATCATTGGGTGCTTGGAATCGGTTATGAGGATAACGCTGATGGCACATGTACCCTGGTTGTCCATGATAATGGGGTGCGGCATCCGGGCCGCGGGTATATTCCCGGCCGGGAGCGGCGCATTTCATATCCAGCGAATCAGGCCATCCTTACAATGGTGGCACTTAACATAGTGGAATCCTCAGAGGCACCTTAACCACTATAAGGAAGGGCTAACCTGCCGGCTGGAGTGCATGACGGGACAGCAGAGAGGTCCGGCCTTCCGGTACTGCATAATACAAACGTTTGCACAAAACGTAAGACTAGGATAAAATTCCATTTATGAAGAATGGATTTAGTGTAACTCCCAGTATAAGCAGACGTATATTTTAATAAAGGGTAAAGGAGGCGGGGGCCTTGTCCGTGCAAAAGGAAATGAAGGAGCCGATCTATTATGGTGATCCGGCGGCTACCAGCGGTATATCCGTGTTTGACCGGGAATTTGATGAACTGTTCAGCTACGACGGAAGCGATCTTGGCTTGAGCTATTCAGTGACCGGCTCGGCGTTCTGTTTATGGGCGCCTACCGCCCAGGAGGCAGAGCTTGTGCTCTATGAATCATGGCAGGAGGCAGCCGGACAGCATATTCCTATGATCCGGGATGTCCGGGGAACCTGGAGAATCACCGTTCCCGGTGATCTGAACGGGAAATTCTACACCTACCGTGTGCGGCTGGGCGATTTGTGGAATGAAGCAGCAGATCCCTACGCCCGTGCTGTCGGTGTGAATGGTGACAGAGGTGCAATTCTTGATATGCGTAAGACAGATCCTGAGCATTGGACGCAGGAGCAGCCGCCTCTGGATGATCCGGTTGATGCGGTGATCTATGAGCTTCATCTGCGCGACCTGTCAATGCATCCCGCCAGCGGGATTACGCATAAAGGACAATATTTAGGCCTGGCAGAAGCTGGTACTCGCGGCCCTGAAGGGATTCCGACTGGCCTTGACCATATTGCCGCCCTTGGGGTGACTCATGTGCAGCTGCTCCCTGTCTACGATTATGCTACGGAGAGCGTGGATGAGACCCGGCTGGATCAGCCGCATTATAACTGGGGATATGATCCCAAGAACTATAATGTGCCTGAAGGCTCCTATGCTACAGACCCCTATGTGCCGGGCCTGCGCATCAAGGAGCTGAAGACTATGATACAGGCGCTGCATGACCGCGGCCTGCGTGTCATTATGGATGTTGTCTACAATCATGTCTATGACGGGTTCCGCGTGAATTTTACCAAGCTGGTTCCCGGCTATTATCTGCGCTATAAAGAGGACGGCCGGCTGTCCAACGGCTCCGGCTGCGGTAACGACACCGCTTCAGAACGGAAGATGATGTCACGTTTCATCGTGGAGTCGGTAGTCTACTGGGCGGAGGAATATCATATCGACGGCTTCCGCTTCGATCTGATGGGCTTGCTTGATATTGGCACCATGACAGAAATCCGCCGCCGGCTCGATGAGCTTGATCCTTCCCTGATGACTATAGGGGAGGGCTGGGTGATGGATACGGAGCTGGCAGAGGATCTCCGCGCCAACCAGCGCCATGCGAATGAGCTGCCGGGCATCGGACATTTCAATGACGGTTACCGCGATGCGGTCAAAGGCAATATTTTTCTGCATGACCAGAAAGGCTTCATTAGCGGCGGTAGCGGCTTTGAACGGAATGTGAAGGCCGGGATTGCCGGAGGGATCTACTACGGGCCGGGACTCGGGCAATACGCCCAGGAGCCCCAGCAAAGTGTTAACTATGTGGAGTGCCATGACAACCACACGTTATGGGATAAGCTTCTGCTGTCCACCGTAGGGATAACGGATGAACAGCGCCGCGCCATGCACCACTTGGCCTCAGCGATGATCCTGACCAGCCAGGGGATTCCCTTCATCCATGCCGGGCAGGAGTTCATGCGGACCAAGGACGGGATCGAGAACAGCTATAAATCGCCAGTGGAGTATAACTGGCTGGACTGGGAACGCTGCGCCGCCCATGCGGAATCTGTAGATTACATGAAGCGGCTGATTGCGCTGCGTGCGGCACGTCCCGCCTTCCGGCTGCGGACTGCCGATGAAATCCGTGACCATCTGGTCTTCGAGGAGTCTCCGGCGCATTCGGTTGCCTTCTCGCTAAGAGATCATGCCGGGGGAGATTCCGCACAGCATCTCTACGTCCTGTACAATGCCAATCCGGATGGAGCCGTTCTTGAGCTGCCCATGCTGGGGGAATGGACGGTTCTGTTCGGCGGGGAGCATGCGGGACAGCTGGACAACGGAATTTTAGCGACCAGAGGCATTGGAATGGTTGTACTGGCCGTGCTGTAATATACCTGAAAGACAGAACAGGCTGCCATTGCAGCCTGTTTTTTTTGCCTGTTATAAATAAACCTTTTCCCGGGATAAAAACTACTTCATCTGTCGTAGTAATTATGCTACAATGAACTTAATTACTACGACAGATGAAGTATAGGAGGCAGGCAATTGATCAGCAGTGACGTTATCCGGGGATACAACGATACGATGATCCTCTACATGCTTCTGGACGGGGAGTCTTATGGCTATGAGATTTCCAAGAATATACGGAAGCTTTCGGAAGAGAAATACATTATGAAGGAAACCACGCTCTATTCCGCATTCACCCGGCTGGAGAAGAACGGATATATCGATTCATTTTATCTGGATGAGACTTTTGGGAAAAGACGTACTTATTACCGTATCACCCCGCAGGGCCTGGCCTATTACCGCGCCAAATGCGAGGAATGGCAAGTCACGCAAGAAGTCATCAACAAATTCATAAAGGAGCTGTGATGAACTTGGATACAATCGTAGGTTATCTGAACAATATGTTCGCTTCTCTGCCCAGAACGGAACAGATGTATAAGCTGAAGCAGGAGCTGCTTGGCAACATGGAGGAGAAGTATCACGAGCTGAAGGATGACGGGAAGTCGGAGAATGAGGCGGTAGGTATCGTCATTTCCGAATTCGGCAATATTGATGAGCTGATCAGCGAGCTGGGCATCGGGGAGGTCCGTAAGGAAGAGCTGGTTCCGATGCTTACTGAAATGGAGACGGAGGAGTTCATCGCTGCCAAAAGGAGATCAGGGCTGCTTATAGGTCTTGGCACAGGGCTGATTATGGTGGGCGCCGGTCTGCTCATTCTGATTGCGAGTCTTGGGGAGAACGGGTTCATGAGAGCTGTCTTTTCGGAGGATGCGATGAGCATGATCGGGGTAGGCTTTCTGTTAGTTCTGCTGGTTCCGGCTATTGCGATGTTTATTTACAGCGGCATGCGAATGGAAAAGTATAAATATTTGGAGTCCGGGTTTCATCTGCCTTACCATCTGGAAGCGGATATTCAGCAGAGGCAGTCCGGTTTTGCCGCAACCTATATGCTGTCGCTTATCATGGGAGTCAGCTTGTGCGTATTGTCGCCGGTTGCTATTTTTGTAGGTTCGGCTTTTGGGGACGCAGGCTCCTCTTACGGAGTTGTGGTTCTGCTGGCTATTGTAGCTGTAGCTGTATTCCTCTTTGTCTATTACGGGAACATCAGGGGAGCGTATCAGATGCTGCTGAAGACCGGGGATTTCAGTAAAGAAAAGAAGGAAGAGGACCGGGTCATCGGTGCAGTAGCCTCCATCGTCTGGCCACTCGTTACCTGCGTCTTTCTGGTCAGCGGGTTTGTGTACGATCAGTGGCACATCAACTGGATCGTGTTTCCTGTAACAGGGATTCTGTTCGGGGTATTCAGCTCTGCCTACAATATTCTTAAGAGGAAAGACGCAGCCTGAGTTCCGGTGCCGAACCGTTTGCTGTAAAAGGTGACATTGCTCATGTTCGCGCGTAGCGGATAGATGTTAATATGAAGGCATTTATTCCCCTTATTACAACCGTGCAAGAGCCTGTACCGGGGTGATTCCATACCCCTGTGCAGCCTCTTGCTTCGCTGCTTTACAGTGACAGAATGACGGCCGGCGACAGAAGAGTAGGTTTCTTTTTGGAGCCAAATGTGGGCATGAATGCCGCTTTTTATAGTTTCGGCGGCCAATCAGAGAGACTCGGAGGAGACAGGAATGGGTAAAGCAACCGGATTTTTAGAATATCAGCGGCGTACGCCTGCGGAGTGCGAGCCTTTGGAACGGATTAAGAATTGGAATGAGTTTTCGGTGCCGCTGGAGGAAGACCAGCTGCGGGAGCAAGGTGCCCGCTGCATGGATTGCGGAACACCGTTCTGTCATGTAGGACGTCTGCTGAGCGGAATGGCCAGCGGCTGCCCGCTGCATAACCTGATTCCGGAATGGAATGACATGGTATACCGCGGTAATTGGCAGGTTGCGCTGAAACGGCTGCATAAGACTAATAATTTCCCTGAATTTACAGGACGCGTCTGCCCTTCGCCTTGTGAAGGGGCTTGTACCGTCGGGAAGAACGGCGATCCGGTAACGATTAAATCCATTGAGAAGTCGATTGTAGATAGAGGTTTTGCCGAAGGCTGGATTGTACCTGAGCCGCCGCTTACCCGTACGGGCAAGAAGGTTGCGGTCATTGGTTCCGGACCAGCGGGGCTTGCGTGTGCAGCGCAGCTTAATAAGGCGGGACACACGGTGACGGTATATGAGCGGGCTGACCGGATTGGCGGTCTGTTGACCTACGGCATTCCGAACATGAAGCTGGATAAGAAGAAGGTTCAGCGCCGGGTGGATCTGCTGACAGCGGAAGGGATTACCTTCGTAACCCGGACCGAGATCGGCAGGGATATCCCCGCAGCCCAGCTGCAGGAGGAGTATGATGCCGTAGTTCTCTGCGGCGGATCTACCAAGGCGCGGGAGCTTCCGCTGGAAGGCCGGGAGCTGCGGGGCATCCATCAGGCGATGGAGTTCCTGACCCTGAATACTAAGAGCCTGCTGGATTCCGGGCTGGCTGACGGCGAATACCTGTCGGCGGCGGGCAAGGATGTTGTTGTTATCGGCGGAGGCGATACAGGTACAGACTGTGTAGCTACCTCTATCCGCCATGGTTGTCGAAGCGTTATCCAGCTCGAGATTATGCCGCAGTCACCGCTAACCCGCCAGCCGGGCAATCCTTGGCCGGAGTGGCCGAAGGTGCTGAAGGTGGACTACGGGCAGCAGGAGGCCGCTTCCCTATATGAAGAAGATCCGCGCCGCTATCTTGTGAACACTAAGCGCTTCGCCGGCGACGAGAACGGACATGTGCAGGAGCTGCACACCGTGCACATTGAATGGAAGCGTACGGAGGACGGCCGTATGATGCCGGTTGAAGTGCCGGGCAGTGAAGAGGTTATCCAGGCGCAGCTGGTGCTGCTGGCGCTGGGCTTCACCGGACCGGAGGAAACGGTACTTGGACAGCTCGGCGTAGAGCGCGACGAGCGTTCCAACGTTAAGGCTGAATTCGGCACACAGGCAACAAGTGTTGCGGGTGTCTTCACGGCCGGCGACATGCGGCGCGGCCAGAGTCTTGTGGTCTGGGCCATTAACGAGGGCCGTCAGGCCGCCCGTGAAGTGGACCGCTTCCTGATGGGCTCGTCCAACCTGCCATGAGGAGCTTTTAGATATACGAGTAAGCGGAGTTAACAGCAGGGCGCCCCGCCGGGGCGTCTTGCTTTGCGTTAACCGGGCGGGGGCGTTTACAATGGATGCATGGAATTACCCCATTCCTCCTGTTTGATTCGTTGCTGGCAGAACCAGAACCGGAGATTCTTAAGTTCATATTGCATAGGCATAATTGTTGTACGTATTGCAACTTTAATTGGGCGATACCGGGGTGTTTGGGTGGATTGTTGTATGAAATACAGCAATTGTCCCGCAAACCCGCCTGGAGAAGGAGAGTTGCTGTATTTAGTACAACAATTTCCGATTACGCCCGATATTGTGAGGAGAATGTTGTATTTCGTGTAGGAATCCACCACTAACAGTGGGTTGTCCAAAATTCCTGTGGCAGCAGAGGCTGGGATTTCAAAAAAATTACCCGGACATCATTAAGCTAAAGCTATATAACGGAGAGGAAGAACAAAGATGAAACTGATGTTTATTTCCGATATTCACGGGTCGCTGCACTGGCTGGAGCAGGCATTGGCCAAGGCGGAGGAGGAGCAGCCGCACACGCTGGTTATTCTGGGAGACTTCCTGTATCACGGGCCGAGAAATCCGCTGCCGGAGGGTTATAATCCCCAGGGCGTTGCTGACAGGCTGAATGCTTATGGTAAATCGCTGGTTGCCGTAAGAGGTAACTGTGATGCTGAAGTAGACCAGATGCTGCTGCAGTTCCCGATGATGGGCGACTACGTAATGATTCTCCATGAGGGCCGGAAGATTTACGCTACGCACGGGCATGGATTCAGCATCGATAACTTGCCGGCGCTGTCCCCGCAGGATGTGTTCATCCAGGGACATACGCATCTGCCGGTGGCGGATGTGAAGGAGGGTATTGTTGTGCTTAACCCCGGATCGATCTCCCTGCCCAAAGAGAACAATCCCAATTCTTACGGAATCCTGGACAATGGTGAATTCAGCATCAAGGATTTCGCGGGCAATGTCATTAAGCATATTACGCTGTAAAATAGCAGCATAACGCTAATCCCTCTGGATATTTCCAGGGGGATTATTGCGGTCCGGCAATTGAGCACACAGGCATATTATTGTATGATGGGTGAGGAGCTTGCGGCTAACAGGGCAGCTTCAAATATAAACGGCAGAGGTAACTAAATGACGTATCCCAAAGATTTAAACTATACAATGCCGGCGGAATGGGCCCAGCATGAACGGACCTTCATCTCCTGGCCGGTGCAGGACTCTATGGTATATCCGGACAACCATGCGGCGGTAAGTGCGGGTTATGCCGAGATTATCAGAGCCATTGCCGAGTTCGAGCCAGTAACAGTGATTGTGAACCCTGATGATATGGAGACGGTAGAACAGCTCGGACTTGGAGCTAATGTGACGCTGCTGCCTATCAAGCACAATGATGCCTGGCTGCGCGATAACGGACCGACCTTTGTGGTGAATGCTGAAGGCAAGCTTGCCGGTGTGAACTGGAAGTTCAATGCCTGGGGCGGCAAATATTCGCCATGGGATCTTGACGATAAGGTAGCTCCGCAAATTCTGGAGCAGCTGGAGATCAGCAGCTATGATGCACCGCTTGTCATGGAGGGCGGGTCAATTCATACCGACGGCGAAGGCACACTGCTGACTACCGAAGAATGCCTGCTGAACACGAACCGCAATCCTGAGCTGGACCGGGAAGAGATTGCCGGCTTAGTGAAGCGATATACGGGAACTGAGTCGATCATCTGGCTGAAGCGCGGCCTCAGCGGAGACGAGACGGACGGTCATGTCGATAACATCGCCTGCTTCGCTGCGCCGGGCAAGGTCATCATCCAGGTCTGCGGGGACCCGCAGGATGAGAACTATGCCATTTCGGAGGAGAACCTGCGTATTCTGGAGCAGGCTACCGATGCCAAGGGACGGAAGCTGGAGATCATCCGCATTCAGCAGCCGCCCCGTGTAGATTATGAAGGCAGCCGGTTGACCCTGAGCTATCTGAATTTCTATTTCGTGAACGGCGGGATTATCCTGCCGGTATTCGGCGGTACGGCGGCAGAGACAGACAGGCTTGCTGAAGAGACGCTTGCCGGACTGTTCCCGGAACGCAGAATCCGCACAGTGAACGGAATGGCCGTAATTGGTGAAGGCGGAAACGTGCACTGCACCACGCAGCAAATGCCTGCTGTGAACTAAGCTGTAACTTGAAGTTGAACTTACTAACAACATAAAGGGCAAAAGTAACGGAGGGGAATTTTGGGACTGGAAGGAGCGAAAGCGGCCGGAAGTCCAAATATTCACCGCAGTTACACTTCGCCCGGATGGGGATTTAAAGTTCATAATGGGAGGAACAACCGTGAGAAAAGTAAAAGTAGCCGCAACACAAATGAGCTGTTCCGGCGACATTGATGAGAATATCCGCAAGGCCGAGACGCTGGTCAGAGAAGCGGCAGCCCAGGGCGCGCAGATTATTCTGCTGCAGGAGCTGTTTGAGACACCGTATTTCTGCCAGAAGGAGAAATCCGATTATTACGCCTATGCCACCGAGCTTGAGCACAACAAGGCTGTGAACCATTTCAAGGCGATAGCCAAAGAACTCGAAGTGGTGCTGCCGATCAGTTTTTATGAGAAAAAGAACTACGCGCGTTATAACTCGCTGGCCGTGATTGATGCCGATGGAACGGTGATGGGCAAATACCGCAAGAGTCATATTCCTGACGGCCCCGGCTATGAAGAGAAGTTCTACTTCAACCCGGGCGATACCGGCTTCAAGGTGTGGAATACCCGTTATGCCAAAATCGGCGTCGGCGTCTGCTGGGATCAATGGTATCCGGAAGCAGCGCGGGTAATGAGTCTGATGGGGGCGGAAATTCTGTTCTACCCTACAGCTATCGGCTCGGAGCCGCAGGACGGCTCGATCGATTCCAAGGATCACTGGCAGACCTGCATGCTGGGTCATGCAGCCGCTAACCTGATTCCTGTCGTCGCCTCCAACCGGATCGGTGAGGAGATTGACGAGGATTCCAGCATTAACTTCTACGGCTCTTCGTTCATTGCCGGCCCGCAGGGCAACAAGATTGCCGAAGCCGGACGCGATGAGCAGGGTGTATTGGTCAGTGAATTTGATCTTGATGCGCTTGAGGTTGGCCGGATCGAATGGGGAATCTTCCGCGACCGCCGTCCGGAGCTGTACCGGCTGATTGCTTCATATGACGGGGACCTGACGTTCTAATTGGAAATGAATGAATTGAATAACAGTTATGATAGCAAGCAGCCAGGACGCAGCCGGGGATATCACTCTCCGGACAGCCTCCTGGCTGCTTTTTATATGAAGATAGACCTGAATTCTAAGATTAGGTGACTGTAAATGTTACAATACATCGATATTATGTCATGTTATATAACATTTGGAGGAAAAGTTAATTGTCATCATCGCTTTAATCTGATAAAATCTCTTTAAGTTATTTTATAAATAAGTAGGGGGATTGGAGCATGGGAATCAGAAAAAAATGGGCAATGTCAGGTATGGTGGCATTCCTGGTCCTGGCAATGGTCGGCTGTGGTTCGGATAATAACGCAGGCAGCGGCAATGCAGCCGGAGAGAGCATCAAGTTCGCCAGCGATGCCAGTTATGCACCTATGGAGTATATGGATACAGACACTATCAAGGGTTTTGACATTGATTTCATTAAGGCGGTTATGGAGGAAGCGGGTATTGATTACACCGTGACCAACACAGGCTGGGATACGATGCTGACCAGTGTTCAGCAAGGCACTGAATATCAGGCGGGGCTATCTTCGGTATCCATTACAGATGAGCGCAAGGAAACCTATGATTACTCCATTCCTTATTTCGAATCCACGAACATGATCATGGTTAAGGAAGGCAGCGATATCAAGTCTGCTCTTGATTTGAAGGACAAGAAAGTGGCCGTACAGGCAGCAACAACTGCGGATGATCTCATGAGCGGCATTATGGGGATCGACAACGGCAACCTGAAGCGTTATGACAGCAATGCGGTCGCCCTGATGGAGCTGAACGGCGGCGGAGCGGATGCGGTGGTTGCGGATATCGCCATCGTGAACGAATACATCAAGAACAATCCGAATGAGAAGCTGACCGGTATCATCGACAAGGAGAACTTCGGTTCCGAATATTACGGTATCCTCTATCCTAAGGGCAGTGAGTGGAAAGCCAAGCTGGACCCGGCGATCAAGAAGATCATCGAGAACGGCAAATATGCGGAAATCTACAAAGAATGGTTCGGCGATGAGCCGGATACGGCCACACTTTTGAGCGCAGAGTAAGCGGAGTAACAATTAAGCATGCGTAATGATTGCTATTGCGCATGCTTCTTTTTTTGAAACACAAGAGAAACATAGAGAAAGCTATAAGCAGAAGAGAAGGGAAGAGTTCTATGGATTTCAGATTTGACATCATCGTTCATTATTTACCGGTTTTACTTAAGGGGACCCTGTTCACCATAGGGGTATCGCTGGTTTCGATCCTGTGCGGGTCCATTCTGGGACTGGTTATCGGGTTCGGCAAAATGGCGCCCAGATGGTATTTCCGCTGGCCGTTTCATGCCTATATCAACATCTTCCGCGGAACACCGCTGTACGTCCAGATTCTGATCGTCCATTTCGGACTCATTCCGTTGTTCTATGGTAAAACCTATGCGCTGATGAGCGCATTTGTGGCGCTCTCGCTCAATTCCGCGGCGTATTCCGCTGAAATTTTCCGTGCCGGCATCCAGTCAATTGACCCCGGACAACGGGAAGCTGCCCTGTCACTCGGGATGACCAAACTCCAGGCGATGCGCTTCATTATTCTGCCTCAGGCCATCAAACGGATGGTTCCGGCGTTCGGGAATGAATTCATCGTCCTCGTCAAGGATTCCTCGCTGCTGGCGCTTATTGCCGCACCGGAGATTATGTACTGGAGCAACACCATGAAAGGCCAATATCTGCGGATCTGGGAGCCTTATCTGACCGCTGCACTGATCTATTTCATTCTGACCTACTCCCTCAGCAAGCTGCTTAATTATATCGAACGGAAGGTGTAACCCTATATGGAGCCTATTATCTCAGTTAAGCATCTGCATAAATCCTTCGGTGCCCATAAGGTACTGACCGATATCAGCGTCGACATTCACAGCCGGGAGGTTGTGGTAGTCATCGGACCTTCGGGTTCGGGCAAATCGACCTTTCTGCGCTGCCTCAATCTGCTGGAGCAGCCGCAGGAAGGCGATATTATAATTGAAGGCACTTCCTTGATGGCCAAAAGCACAAGGATTAACGATATCCGTACCGAAGTAGGCATGGTCTTTCAGCAGTTCAATCTGTTCCCGCACAAAAAAGTGATCGAGAACATTATGCTGGCCCCGATGCAGGTCCGCAAATGGCCGGCTGACAAAGCCCGCCAAAAAGCGCTGGAGCTGCTGCAAAAGGTGGGACTGAGCGAGAAGGCGGAGATGTATCCTTCCTCGCTCTCGGGCGGTCAAGCCCAGCGTGTGGCGATTGCGCGCGCGCTGGCGATGGAGCCGAAGATCATGCTGTTTGATGAACCGACTTCTGCACTGGACCCCGAAATGGTGGGCGAGGTGCTGGCGGTCATGAAGGATTTGGCCAGTGAAGGAATGACTATGGTCGTGGTAACGCATGAGATGGGCTTTGCCCGTGAAGTGGGAGACCGTGTCCTTTTCATGGAACAGGGCATTGTAGTGGAGCAGGGGGTACCCGAGCAGTTGTTCGGAAATCCGTCACATGAGCGCACCCGGGAATTCCTGTCCAAGGTACTGTGAGAATCTGTCAAAGTAGAATATTGTTATTTAATCGGTTATATTAGAAGAGTAAGAATTAGGCAATGGGACCATCGGTTGAATATCTGCCCGGAATGGCGGGGAGGAGGCTCGGGGATATCTTTTTTTAAAGTATAAGGATTTATGGGCTACGCATAATAATTTATCCTTATATTTCCGGCAGAAGCGGATATGGTGCTTATAGTACGGCACAGCCCTTTCTACTGGTCATAATTCAGAATGATAGAAGGAGAATACGATGAGCACATTTAAAAATTGGCTAAATACGACAAAAACCGGACTGACAGAACAAGTTAAGAAGTTTAAAAATAAAGACTTTATGAACGCGGTAGTTGCAGGCTGCGCACTGGTTGCTGCGGCTGACGGCAAGATTGAGGAATCCGAGAAGAACAAAATGGCCGGATATATGAACCTCAGCAATGAATTGAAGGTATTTGACATGAGAGATGTCATCAACCAGTTCAACTTCTATGTGAGCAACTTCGAGTTCTCGCCGGAAATCGGCAAGCAGGAAGCGCTCAAATCGATCGCGAAATTCAGCGGCAAACCGGAGATCGGACGTGTCATTGTGGGCGTATGCTCCGCGATCGGTGCGGCTGACGGCGACTTCGATGAGCATGAGAAAGCGGTTGTACGGAATATCTGCAGTGTGCTCGGACTGAGCCCAAGCGAATTCAGCCTGTAATACAGGCCGGAGGGCATCCGCAATTGGATGAAACTTAGGCGTTTCTCCATCGTATCACTGATATAACACCCGCAAGAAGGACTTACAGGCAGTGATTACTACTGGAAACGGAGGTACGTAAAGTTGGCTGGAATCAATCTGGTAAAAGGTCAGAAGATCGATTTAACTAAAGGGAATGCCGGACTGTCTAACGTTATCGTAGGACTGGGCTGGGACCCTGCCGAACCGGCAAGAGGCTTCTTTGGTGTCAAGAAACAGGCGAATGTGGACTGCGATGCTTCCGCTCTGCTGCTGAATGAGAATGGCAAGCTGACCAATAAGCTGAACCTCGTCTGCTTTCACAACAAACAGAATACGAACAACTCTGTAGTTCACTCGGGAGATAACCTGACGGGTGAAGGAGACGGCGACGACGAGCAGATCATGGTGAATCTGAAGTCGATTCCTGCCGATGTCCATAAGGTTCTGGTTGTGGTTAACATCTACGATGCGGTGAACCGCAAGCAGGATTTCGGAAT
Source organism: Paenibacillus sp. FSL E2-0178 (assembly GCF_038593005.1). Classification (NCBI taxonomy): domain Bacteria; kingdom Bacillati; phylum Bacillota; class Bacilli; order Caryophanales; family Paenibacillaceae; genus Paenibacillus; species Paenibacillus sp. FSL E2-0178. The sequence goes on along the minus strand of NZ_CP151953.1, from coordinate 4,292,944 downwards.
GATCAAATCGGCGTATATCCGGATTATCAACGCGGCCGGGAACGGCGAGCTGATCAAGTTTAATCTGACGGACAATTACACAGGCTTCACGGCACTGATCTGCGGCGAGCTGTACCGCCATGGCGAAGAGTGGAAATTCGCAGCTATCGGTGAGGGCGCGCACGCAGCACATATCAATCAACTGGCTGAACGTTATATCTAATTCCAATTTGAGAAAAGAGGGTTCTATTCATGGCTATTAACTTATCCAAGGGACAAAAAATCGATTTGACCAAAACTAATCCGGGCTTGTCCAAAATTACAGTCGGCCTCGGATGGGATACGAATAAATACGATGGCGGTAAGGACTTCGACCTCGACGTGTCTGTGTTCCTGACCAATGCTAACGGCAAAGTGGATAAAGAAACAAACTTCATCTTCTTCAACAATAAGCAGAACGAGAACGCTTCCGTTGTTCACACCGGCGACAACCGCACAGGTGAAGGCGACGGAGACGATGAGCAGGTTCAAGTTGATTTGCTCAATGTTCCTGCGGATGTTGATAAAATTGCGTTCACCATTACAATCTACGAAGCGGAAGCCAGAAGCCAGAACTTTGGACAAGTCTCCCGTTCTTATGTGCGTATCGTGAATGATGCGAACAGTGAAGAATTGATCCGTTTTGACCTGGGCGAAGATTTCTCCGTTGAAACCGGCGTTGTTGTCGGCGAATTGTACCGCAATGGTGCAGAGTGGAAATTCAATGCCATCGGCAGCGGCTACAAAGACGGCCTCTCCGGACTGACCCGTGATTACGGTCTGCAATAAGACCCTGATGACTCCGGGAATTAAATCTTTGAGGAAAGAAGGTTTTTGCCAGTGACGATCAGTCTTTCCAAAGGACAGCGGATTGATCTTACCAAGACCAATCCGGGCCTGACGAAGGTAGTTGTAGGACTTGGCTGGGATACAAACAAGTATAGCGGCGGCAAGGATTTCGACCTGGATGCTTCAGCATTTCTGCTGCATGAGGACGGCAAAGCCAAAGGTGAAGACGACTTTGTATTCTATAACAACCCAAGCGGCGGGACAGGCTCTGTAACCCATACAGGCGATAACCGTACAGGTGAAGGCGACGGGGACGATGAGCAGATTCTTGTAGATTTCAGCCTGGTGCCGGCGAATATTCAGCGCATTGGGATTACAGTGACGATCTATGATTATGAGACACGGGTGCAGAACTTCGGACAGGTATCGAACGCATTTGTTCGTGTTGTAGATGCTTCCAGCGACCGCGAAATTCTGCGGTTTGACCTGGGTGAGGATTTCTCCACCGAGACAGCCGTTGTCTTCTGCGAATTCTACCGCCATGGGGCGGATTGGAAGTTCCAGGCGATCGGCAGCGGGTTTGCCGGCGGGCTCAGCGCTCTATGCAAGAATTATGGACTGGATGCACAATAAAGCTTCAAAGGCGGGATCATCATCGATCCTGCCCTTTTTATAGACAAAAGTGTATAAGTTGCACTCTTATCCATTTATAAAGGTGGCGTAAGAATGAGTACTGAAGTAGTTAAAGGGCAGAAAGCAGACCTGACCAAAGGAAACCCGGGAATCCGCAATATCATTGTAGAGATCGGGTGGAAAGCTCCATCTTCCATGGATATTGACGCCTCTGCGTTCCTGCTCGGGGCGCAAGGCAAAGTAAATAGTGACGATGATCTGATCTTTTATAATAACCCGTCTACGCCTTATATCAGATATAAGGATGTGCCGGGTGCAGCTTCGGGAGGACTTAAGCAGTTCGAGGTGGGACTGGACAAGATTCCTGCAGGTATCGCGAAGATAGCCTTTACCCTTACCCTGTATGATGGCGAGAACCGCAAGCAAATGTTCGGACAGATGAGCGAGGCCCAGTGCCGGATCCTGGATCAGGCGACAGGGGCGGAAATTCTGCGGTGTAACCTGGGAAATCATTTCTCTGTGGAAACAGCTGTTGTGGTAGGAGAATTATATAGATACGGCGAAGAATGGAAATTCAGTGCGATCGTTGCAGGCTTCTCCGGCGGACTCAAAGCGCTGTGCGGCAACTATGGCATAGAAGTGGAGGATGAGCCTGCTCCGGCGGCGGCACCACAGCCTGTGAAGACGGCGGCACCGCCGGAACGCACGCCGCTTCAAGTGCCACCACCGAAGGTGGAACAAGCCAGACCTGCTATAGTAATTCCTCCTCCGCCTGCGCCTGCGCCGAAGCAGGAGGAAGCTCCCGCACCGCCGCTGAATCTCAATCTGAAGAAGATTGAGCTGAAGAAGAAGGGCGATTCCATCAACCTGAAGAAATCAGCCTCCGGTCTCGGTGAACTCGTAATCAACCTGAACTGGAATCAGAAGCAGGGGGGTGGACTGTTCAGCCGTAACAAGGGCGGCGTGGATCTCGATCTTGCCTGCCTGTATGAACTGAAGAACGGCAGCAAGGGAGTTGTGCAGGCATTGGGTAATGCGTTCGGCAACCTGCAGCAGCCGCCGTACATCATGCTGGATGGGGATGACCGGACAGGCTCCGTAACATCCGGCGAGAATCTGCGTATAAACGGAAGTAAGGTTGCACAAATCGAAAGAATTTTAGTGTTTTCTTTTATTTACAAAGGAGTTACCAATTGGTCTGAGGCGGATGGGGTGGTTACCCTGAAGCAGGATGGAGGACCGGATATTGTCGTTAATCTGGACGAGCATAACAACCGTAAGGGCATGTGCGCCATCGCGCTGATCCGGAATGTAGGCAACGAGACCTTCAGTATTGAACGGCTTGTGCAATATTTCAGCGGTCATAAGGAGATGGATGAGGCTTATGGCTGGGGGCTTCGCTGGGTAGCAGGCAGCAAATAATTTTATTTTACCGGAGGCGCAAGTGGAATGGACTGGTTCAGTGATTTTTTTAGGAGTATCAGTGAGAATTATGGGCATTTCTTCTCCTGGAGTGATGTTGTAGCGACGCTCTCCGATCCTGTCAGCTGGGGGATTATCGGGAGTCTGGTTCTGCTGGAGGGCCTGCTCTCCGCAGATAACGCGCTCGTGCTGGCGGTAATGGTTAAGCATTTACCGAAAGAGCAGCAGCGTAAGGCACTGTTTTACGGGATACTCGGCGCTTATTTATTCAGATTCCTGGCGATTGGTCTGGGTACCTTCCTGATTGGATTCTGGGAGGTTAAGGCTCTTGGTGCTCTGTACCTCTTCTACATTGCCTATAAAGGTCTGTTTAAGGGTGGCGGAGAAGAAGGGGAGACGAAGAACAAAGGCACCTCTTTCTGGAGGACGGTGCTCCTGGTTGAATTAATGGATATTGCCTTCAGTATTGACAGTGTAGTTGCTGCATTCGGTCTTAGTAATCAAGTCTGGGTGCTATTCCTGGGGGGTATCCTCGGTGTGCTGATGATGCGCGGCGTGGCACAGGTATTCCTCAAGCTGATTGCTAAATACCCTGAACTGGAACAGTCAGCATTCCTGCTCATTGCACTTATTGCCGGTAAAATGCTTGCTGGTGCGTTCGGGTATGAGATGCCGCATGTGATCTTCTTCACGGTTCTGATTGCAGTGTTTGTGGGTACCATTGTGTACAGCGCCAGTAAACGCAAAAAAGAGGCGAACCGCAAAGCCTGATTCCCCTGATGGATAGCTTTAGATTCATAGCTGTACAGGAAGCCGGGGAGTTCACGGGAAGGGTGGACTCCGGCGTGCTTCCGGGTAATCGTTATATGTTATAGCATGGCCTTTGCTTGTATTTGAGAAAGCCGGATGCCGTCCCCGAGAGGACGGCATAGCCGGTTCTGCTTGTCTCTATATGGAGAGGCTATTCGTTTTGTGCTTGGCACAACATTAAGGGGGAAAGGCCTTGAGATATTTCGATTACCTTACGCAAGAACAGGAAACTTCATTATTTCATGTTCCGCCGGTTTCATTTGATCATACAACCAGCAAGGATTTATTGGCTTACGCCGTCGGAGCTGCCCTTTATATGCCTGCTACAAGGTCCAGTGTTGCCGAAGATATTATTAAGCTGAGAGCCTCGGGGCTCGTTACGGTAATTATAGATCTGGAGGATGCCATAGGGGATGGTGAGGTGGATTATGCTGAAGAATCCGTTGTACGGCATCTCGCCTTCCTGTCCGCTTACGCCGAGAATGATCCGGAGCCCAGAGGCAGTCTGCCGCTGCTGTTCATCCGTGTACGCAATCCGGAGCAGCTGAGGGATCTGATTTTCCGGCTGGGTTCATTAATAACGATGCTGACCGGCTTTGTATTTCCCAAGTTTTCTGTCCTGAACGGTGTGGAGTTTTTTGAGGCCATTGCCGACTACAATAATACGCGTACTTATTCAGCCCCTGTGCTGTACGGAATGCCGATTCTGGAGAATGCTCCAATCATCTACCGGGAGAGCCGGCTGGACAGCCTGCTGGCCATCCGTGATCTGCTGGGGCAATACCGCGAATATGTGCTCAATGTCAGAATTGGAGCAACGGATTTCTCCAGCCTGTTCGGACTGCGGCGCAGTCCCGATATCAGCATCTATGATCTGACGCCGATCCGCGACTGCATGTCGGATATTATTAATATATTTGGCCGTGTGGAAGAAGGGTATGTCATCTCAGGACCCGTATGGGAATACTTCGCGAGCAAAGGACACCGGGTTCTGCGTCCTCAGCTTCGCGAGACTCCTTTTGAAGATACCTATGGCAAGCATGGCCGCGAGATGCGGAATAAGTACATTTCCAGCTCGATGGATGGCCTGATTCGTGAAGTGATTTTGGACAAGGAAAACGGTATTGTGGGCAAAACGATCATTCATCCTTCCCATCTCAGACCCGTGCAGGCGATGTATACAGTAATGCATGAAGAATATGTGGACGCCTTAAGTATTGTGGAGAGCAATGATGGCAGCCGCGGAGTGTTCAAGAGCGAATATTACAACAAGATGAATGAAATTAAGCCGCATTTGAACTGGGCTAGACGTATTTTACTACGATCTCAAATATACGGGGTGTTACATGAACAACAGCATTTTGTCGGATTACTACCCGAGAACGAATATACACACGTTTAATATCGTCGAGAATCTGCAGGTTACGGTAACGGAAACCTCCAACCCCTTTCATATGCCCGTGGAAGCCTTGTTCTCCATGGCCGCGCGTATCAACAAGAAACGCTCTTTTCTATTCGTCAGCAAAGTGCTTGGCAAACATATTCCTGTAGGTCCCTATACCCCTCTGCTTAGCGGAGCGGCACTTGCTCTCCTCCTGTACTTAGAGATGAGTGCGGATAGCGCTGAACGGGAGATTATGGACAAGCTGATGAGCCAGGCGGTTCATGGCTTGATTCATCCTGAATTCGCGGAAGAGGCCTATCATGATCTGCTTGCTGCACGTCTGGTGCTGCCTCAGCCTGCCTTATTTATCGGCTTTGCCGAAACCGCTACCGCCCTGGGCCACAGCATGTACAACATGTTTGCCGGCGGAGCCTCATATATTCATACGACCCGTGAGAATATTCCTGAACTGGAATCCGTAGTCACCTTCGAAGAGGAGCATTCCCATGCTGTAGATCATCTCTGTTATGCCCTGAATCCTAAGCTGTTATCGGGAACAGAGCCGATTGTGCTGGTGGATGATGAGATTACGACCGGCAATACGGCGATCAATACCATTCGTGATATCCAGTCCAAATTCCCGCGCCACGAGTATGTAGTGGCTTCACTTCTGGATTGGCGGAGCACCGCGAATATTCAGGCTTACCGTGATCTGGAGCAGGAGCTGGGAATTAGAATCACCGCCTTATCTTTGCTGCAGGGCAGCATTGAGGTGACTGGAACCCCTCTGCTGAAGCCGCAAGCCGGAAGCGGAGAACCATCCGCAGCAGTTGCAGAGCTAGTGACCACGTATATACAGGACGGGTTAGAGCGGCTGCAGGTGTCCTCTGCGGATGCGCAGGGTGTTGTGAATCTCTCCCCCTATTTGAAATACAGCGGCCGTTTTGGTCTGGAATCTGCAGATAACCGGCGGATTGACGAAGGCGTCAGCCGGGTGGCCTGGAAGCTCCGTGACTTACGGGAAGGCTCCCGCACTTTGGTGATGGGCGTAGGCGAGTTCATGTATCTGCCAATGCGGATTGCCGCGGAGATGGGTGAGGGCGTATCCTATCAATCCTCTACCCGCAGTCCGATCCATCCGCAGCGCCGTGCGGATTACGGTGTGCATAGTGCAGCAGCGTATCCGTCCGCAGGCGACACAGAGATCACCAACTTTATCTATAATGTGGATCCCGGCCAGTATGATGATATCTTTGTGCTGCTTGAGCGGGATGTGCCGCGGCAGCGGATTGAACCGATGACGGATATTTTGCAGAGGCTGGCTGGCAATAAGGTGCATCTTATTATACTGGCCTCTGAACCTGAAACTGGAGGCTCGCGGATATGAAGGGAATCGAAATGGAAGAGATAATGAACAGAAGAATATCCCCTCCGGTTCCGCTGGGCAGCTACCCTGCTTCAGATGTTACTTTTCTGCTCAAGGACCTCAGCGATGTATCCCTGGAGCGGGGAACAGCCGAACGGGAGGAAGCTATCCAGTCGGGCGTGCATTACTCAGAGATGCTCCCTGTAGAATACCAGCCGACGGAGCAGTATATCGAATTGTTCCATGAGACATTGCAGCATACCGCGAGGAAGGTGGCGCTTGCTGTAGCTGCCGTATCTGAGATGATTGTGGCTCAGCGGGGAACGGCGAATACGGTGCTGGTCTCACTGGCAAGAGCAGGTACCCCGATAGGCGTGCTTATCAAAAGGTATATTCTGGAGCGCTATGAAGCGGATCTGCCGCATTACAGTATTTCGATTATCCGGGGTAAAGGTATCGATGAGAACGCTGTGCTATATATGCTGCAGCAGCACGGAAGCGATGCAGAGCTGCAGTTCATTGACGGCTGGACCGGCAAAGGGGCTATCCGCCAGGTGCTGATCGAGGCCTGCGAGAGCATGTACAGCAAATATGGGATTACCCTGAATGATGATCTGGCGGTGCTTGCCGATCCCGGATACTGTTCGGGAACCTTCGGCACAAGGGAGGATTACCTGATCCCAAGCGCTTGCCTGAATTCTACGGTATCCGGATTGATGAGCCGTACCGTGCTCCGCGACGATCTGATCGGACCGGAGGAGTTCCACGGGGCCAAGTTCTACAAGGAATGGCTGGATAGTGATCTGTCTAATGTATTCGTGGAAGCTGTGACTCCTTATTTCCGTGAGGTGGCTGCGGAGGGGCTGAAGCTTGCTGAAGAGATGCAGGCGGATCCTCCGGAGATTACCTGGCAGGGGCTGGCTGATATCCGCAGTATTCAGGAGACCTTCGGCATTGATAATATCAATCTGGTGAAGCCGGGGGTTGGCGAGACCACGCGTGTGCTGCTGCGCAGAGTGCCCTGGAGAATCCTCGTTGATCGGCTGGACAATCCCAACCTGCGGCATATTCTGCTGCTGGCCGAAGACCGCGGTGTACCAGTAGAGGTATTCCCCGGACTTACGTATTCCTGCTGCGGGATCATTAAGCCGCTGAAAGGGGAGAGTGAATGATCTACGCTAGTGATCTGGACCGTACGCTGATCTACTCTCTGAATGCCATCGGAGTTCCCGGGGATGCCCCCGGGCTGGTGCCGGCCGAAGTGATTGACGGCAGAACGGTCTCGTATATTTCCAAGCAGGCTCTGGATATGCTTAAAGAGCTTGCGGCGAAGATCGTCTTCATGCCGGTCACTACGCGCACTATCGCACAGTACCGGCGGATTAACCTGTTCCAGGAGACCATTATTCCGGATTATGCCGTTACCAGTAATGGAGGCAACATTCTCGTGAACGGGGTAGTGGATCAGGAATGGCGGGCGGCTGTCGGGCGGCTGGTGGAACGCGGGTCCGTGTCGGCTGAGGAAGCCGGCAGGATTGTCCGCTCTGTAGTACGGGCAGAATGGATTACCAGCGAGCGGTATTGTGACGAGCTGTTCTACACCTTTGTTGTACACCGTGATTCTCTGCCGCTGGATGAGATTACCCGTATGGCTGAGCGGCTGGATGGACTGGGCTGGAAGGTATCGCTGCAGGGGCGCAAGCTCTACATTGTGCCGGAGGCCGTGAACAAAAGTGATGCGATCCTTCATGTCCGCCGTACCGTCCGCTCAGAGCCGATGGTCGCTTCAGGCGATTCCCTGCTGGACAAGAGCCTGCTGGCGGCTGCGGACTATGCCATTGCCCCCTGTCACGGAGAAATATTTGCCGAGCAGCAGGCGGGTCTAGTAAACTTAGAGTATCCTTTCACGAAGCAATCGGGTGTATTTGCCGGGGATGAGATTATGCAGTATGTTCAAACGATTTATAATAATTTGACAGCATTGGGAGTTGGGCCACAATGAAAAAGGTAAATATTTATTTCAATCGCTGGTTTTCCGTGGCTTTTCATTACATGAATCTCATCCGGAACAATGAAGACGGCATCCCGGTTCAAATATTCGCCACCCACCCGGATATCCGCCATATGTCGCTGCAGGGCGCTGATGTTGCGGGGGCCGAGCCTGAGCTTACGGGAATCGAATACGTGCAGTTCTGCGTTGATTTCTGCCGCCGCAATGAGATTGATATTTTCATTCCGCGGCTGCATATGCTGGATATCGCCCGGCATGTGTCCTTGTTCGATGCCATCGGGACGAAGGTGCTGGTCTGCCGCGATCAGGATCTGCTGGAAATGATTATGGATAAAGGCAAGTTCTACGAAAGTGTGAAGTCTAACGGAATCATGACGATTCCAGATTATCATGTCGTAAGTAATGCAGAGCAGTTCAAGGAAGCCTATGAAGAACTCGTATCCAAGGGACATAAGGTCTGCTTCAAGCCGACCGAAACAGAGGGCGGTCTCGGATTCCGGATTATAGATAATAACCGCAGCCCGCTGGAAGAGCTGTTTGGACATGTAACGCCGTTGATTTCCTTCGAGGATGCTTATCGCATTCTTTCCGGAGCGGAGAGTTTTCCTAATCTGATGGTTATGGAGCTGCTGGAGGGATATGAATATAGTATTGATTGTCTGGCAGATGCGCATGGCAATCTGCTTGCCGCTGTCCCGCGCCGTAAGGCGGGCGGACGGCTGCGGCTGATGGAGCATATTCCGGAGCTGGAAGAGGTTGCCCGCAGGGTGGCCGAGACCTACCGGATTCCTTATAATTTCAATGTCCAGATGAAATACAGCGGCGATGTACCCAAGCTGCTTGAGATTAATCCGCGGATGTCCGGGGGCCTGCATATCTCGTGTCTGTCTGGGATTAACTTCCCTTATCTGGCAGTCAAAAGCGCTCTGGGCGGCGAAGTTCAGCCTGTAGAATTCGCGCACAATGTCTTGGCAAGCCATGTTGAACAGCCGCTGATCATGAAAATAAACGGAGAATCCGTGGTTACGGATTCCGTGAATTGAGTGTGGAGCATTCACGCTCATAAGAGGTGAGAAGGAATGCAAGCTAAATTCAAAGTACTGGTATACGCCGGGGCCGGCTATGTTGTGGCTGTATTGACCAGCGGGTTCCTGCCCGAGCTGATCTCGCTGCTGCTTCCGGTTGCCGGGGCCGCCCTTGCGGTGCCGGGCTTCAGGCGCACAAGAGTTAATCTCCCGGTGGAGGTAATTCCCGCCGGCCAAGAGCCGGCAGCGGTCCCTGTAGCTTCAGCAGGGGCGCTTCAGTCCCCGGCTGGCAGCGCCCCGGCCGCAGGCCCACTCCCGGCAGCGGGACAGGCTTCTGCGGTCAAAGCGGGAGCTGAGACCAGAGGGGAGATTACCATCGGAGCGGAATTCGCTCCGGTAGTGGAGTATCTTAGCATTCTGGAGGATATGATTATATCTGAAGGGCAGAAGGATACGCTGGATAATGAGATCGTTGAGAAGTCACTGGCGCTGTTCGCCAGACTGCAGCGTGTGGTTCCTCTGCTGCAGGAACTCGGCAACGGCGAGATCAACCACACCGTCCGCAGACTGGTGCTGAAGGATCTCAACGGTGTGATCAATCCGTTCCTGAGGCTGGGCGGCGAAGCCAAGACGAGAAACCGGAGAATGCTGCTGAACGGTCTGCGTGATGTCGATACCAAAATATCCGATATTGCGTCTACGATCGAACATAAAGACCTGATGGAACTTCAGACCAAGGCGGAACTGATTCATCAGCGTTACAGCAGTTCCGAACTATAGGAGGAGGAAAACCATGTCCACGCAGTTGATCGAGCTGAGAAAAGAAGATGAACAGAAGGTAGTGGAGGAAGCTTCCCAGTTAATTGAGAAGGTGTCCAAGACCGATACTGTAGCCCTGGATTCCCTGATGGATGATATCGGCAAGCTTGGCGTGAAGACGCAGGAAAAAGCGGGACAAACCCTTAAGCTGCTGGATCGTCCGGTCAATGACCTGATGAGCGGCAAACGGGTGGAAGTGCCGAATATGATTATGAAGCTGCGTAATGAGTGCGAGACGCTGCAGCAGAGCAAGAATGTCAGCTTTTTCGGCAAAATGCTGCGCAAGAGTCCGCTCAAAAATTATGTCTACAAATATCAGTCCGTCCGCACCAATATTGATGCCATCATTACCGGTCTGCGCGACGGCCGCGATACGCTGGAAGAGAGCATCGTCAACATGCGCCAGCTGAAGCGCACCTCGATGGAGGAGATTTATAACCTGCAGACCAAAATTGCGTTCGGCAACAAGCTGAAGGAGCTGTTCGAGGTAGAAATCGCCAAGCCGGAGAACGAGTTCCGCAAGGCGTATCTGGAACGGGGACTGCGCAAGGTAATGGTACGGATTCAGTCCATGACCGAAATGATTCTGCTCTACAATCAGGCGATTGCGGCAACGGATATCATCAATGACAATAATGATAAGCTGATCGATTCTGTAAACAACGCGATTGATAAGACTTCTAACCTGATCACCGTGTCGGCGATGATTGCCATGTCCCTGGCCGATCAGGAGAATGTCATTAACGCTGTGGAAGCCACCAACAAGACGATCGAGGATCAGTTCAAGGAGAACGCACGGTTGCTGCGTACAACTACCGAGAAGACCACGGAACTGCTCTCCAAGCCGTCCATGTCACTCGAAGCTGTGAATCAGGCAATAGGCGATCTGCTCAGTGCCCTGGATACCTCGGAGCAGTCCAACCGGCGGATTATCGAGAGCTGCCAGGATTATACGTCCAAAATGACGACCATCAACACCCAGCTGAACAACCGGCTCGGGCTTAATGAGGGCTCGCAGCCGCAGGCTTTGAAGCAGGCGGAGAATGGGCTGAGCAGCTTTTTGAACTGATGATTTGATCTGCGGCCTGTAAGCACATCGATACGAAGGAATGCAATAAGCCTGCTGATGGGGATCAGCGGGCTTTTTTTGTCATGATAATCAGCATTCATAATACCTCCCTCTCCCACATAAGTTGTCACTAAGGCGACCTGTGGAGAAAGAGGGGATAAGCGGATGATTCTGGGATGTTTGATAGTTGTGCTTATCGTCGTAGCCAGCAGTGAGAAAGCGGAAGCTATTGCCAGGCTGAATGACCCGGATGATAGAGGCCTGTAAGGCAGGTTCGGATAGTGTGCAGGCTCCATAAATATTGACGCTCTGTGGTTCAAGCAATTTCCAGCGGTTTATTGGGTATAATAACCCGGAGGCTGTACAGCAGCCTCTACAATCACTGAAAATACGAAGCTAAGACGGAGGTCAAATGGAGAACGAGGCACTGCTGCAGGTTGAGAAGCTGGCACTGAAGAAACAGAAGATCTTCCGGCAAAGCATATTGCGGTATATTGCCAGAGCCATGCTCGCCAGCATGTTTATCGGATTCGGCGTTATCGTAGCGTTTAAGACCGGCAACTTCTTCTATATGGAACAATCGCCGATGACCTATCCGATGGCTGCGATTACGTTCGGCGCAGCCATCATCCTCATTTCTTACGGCGGGGGAGATTTATTTACCGGAGATACCTTCTATTACACCTACGCGGCCTTGAGACGCAAGATGGCATGGACTGAGGTAGTGCGGATGTGGGTAGTGAGCTACATCGGTAATATTCTTGGGGCTACGGCGTTCGCCCTGCTGATTTTTCTGACCGGATTATTCTATGATTCCTCTGTGAACGGGTTTCTGCTGAATGTGGTGGCTCACAAGATGGAAGCCCCGGCGCTGCAGCTGTTCTTCCGGGCTATTCTCTGTAACTGGCTCGTCTGTCTGGCCTTCTTCGTCCCGATGTCGATGAAAAGCGACGGAGCCAAAATGTTCGCCATGGTTCTATTCGTCTTCTGTTTCTTCATCTCCGGCTATGAGCACAGTATTGCCAACATGTGTACCTTCGCAATTGCCCTCGTGCTGGATCACCCCGGCACCATATCATGGGGAGGCGTTGTGCATAATCTTGTCCCGGTTACGCTCGGGAATCTCATTGGCGGCGGGGTGCTGATGGGCGTGATGTATTACTATGTGAATAAGCCGTTTCTGGATGAGGAGTCTCATTAAAGCGGCTGCAAAATAAACTGAAAAGCGTTTCTCCGGTTTTGGAGGAACGCTTTTCTGCTTTTTGTTGAGATAAATATACACACAAGCTGTTTGTTCCTGCTGGAATTCATAGTAAATTTCATAGCTGTTTTAACCTCCCGATTACATTTCCTTTTAGAATGCCGGAATTACAACTAACCCTGCTTCGTCGGCTACTTATAAGGGACACAGGTTATTTGGCAGTAGCGGGTAAGAGAGGCGATTTGGAAAAACGTGAATAATTATATATTATAATGAATTAATTTCCAAATACTTTTCTTCAAATTTTACATAAAATTCATCCTGGCTTTACCAAGCATGCATTGAACAGTTCGCCCGGTAAACGTATCATTTCCAAATGATCATAACTTTCATTTGGGGGGAAAAGAAGTGAAGAAGAGGTTTAAGCTGCTAAGCCGAATGCTTGCAGCTGCATTGCTGACGGCTTCATTGTTCACCGCTGGTTATGTGCCGTTACTACCGGCCAGTGCAGAGCCTGCAGACACAGGTGCTAATCCGGCTGAGGGAACGGATAACTCAGGATCAGCATCTGCTGCAGAGCCTGCCGCCAGCGGTGCAGACGGAGAAATATCTCTTGTTGCCGGTGAGGATGCTCCCATGTCAGCTGCTGCTGCAGAGGGAACATTGATCGCCAAGGACAGTGGATGGGTGTATCTGGATGACGGTTCTGATCAGGCTACGGTCTGGCAGGATGTCTATTTCGATGACAGCAGCTGGAAGCAGGGACAAGCCCCGCTCGGCTATGCCGGCAGCGGCAAAGGGCTGGATCTGAACACCTGGATCGGTTACGGCACGGATTCAAGCCAAAAATATACAACATCGTATTACCGCAAGGAATTTCAGATTGACGACCCGGCAGCTATCCTTAAGCTCGCGGCTACGCTGGTCCGGGATGACGGCGCAGTTGTGTATCTGAACGGTCAGGAAGTCTACCGCACGAACCTGCCGACGGGTACGATTCTCTATAATACTTATGCTTCTTCGGCCATCGGCGACGAGCGGCTCGATAATAACTTCAATATCGATCCGGCTCTGTTACTGAAGGGCACAAATGTAATTGCCGCCGAGGTACATCAGGACAGGGGCGGCAGCTCCGATACGTTTTTCTCCCTCGAACTCAACGCTTCTGCAGGGGTATCCGCCTCGAAAGACCACGGATTACTTGGTCAATATTACACCGGTACCGAGACCTTTGAGTTCGGTGATTATAAGTCCACACGAATTGATTCCCAGATTAACTTCAGCAATCTGGACCCCGTTCTCCAGACATGGACCGGACGTTCGGATGATGCAAATATCCGCTGGACAGGCCAGATCATGGCGCCGGAGTCCGGCGACTATACCTTCTATATGACCGGGGACAACGGCTTCCGGGTATGGATTGATGACCAGCTTGTGATCGACCACTGGACTAACGACTGGGATGTGGAACAGACCAGCACTCCGATTACACTGCAAGGCGGAGTGAAGCACAACTTTAAAGTAGAATATTTCGAGGATTTCGGCGGATCGAACCTGTATCTGCGCTGGTCGGGTCCGGGGATAACGAAGCAGATTGTACCTGCCTCTGCCCTTTACCTTCCGGTTGATTACAATGGCCCTGTCTACGGCAGCGTAGATTCTGGCGGTACCAGTGTAGCACTGCAGCTCACGGGTGATCTGCAGCCGGTTTCGTCCGAGTTGGCCAGCCATCTCACAGTCAAGACGGACACAGCTGTGATTCCGCTCCTGAATGCGGTTCAAGGCAGTGCTCCTGATCAGCTTACACTGACACTTGGCTCCATCGTGAAGCCTGGGCAGATTGTGAACATCTCCTATGACGGGCAGGCAGGACTGAAGTTTACAGACGGTACATCTGCGGGCAGTTTCGTTTATAGTCCTGATAATATGTCAGAGGCCGTGGATTACTCACCGATTGCGATTGCAATGTCCTTCCAGAATGAAGCGAAGACCAACCGGTCCTTCGCCTGGTATACAAGCTATGAAAGACCCGACAGCGCACCAGCGGGGATTATGGACAGCATTGTAGAGATCGTGCCGGCAGACCAGGACTTTGACTCCCCAGTGAAGCAGCGCTTTGTTGGAGATCCTGCTGACACCAGGGCGCTTAATCTGAATATCACTAGCTCGACAAAAGGTGCTTTTATCAGCCATAAAGCGATTGCTACCGGACTTGTTCCCGGAACTGCTTATAAATACCGTGTGGGCAGTGACGGAAACTGGAGCGCCGCAGGCAGCTTCACGACTGAGGGGGAGAACGAAAAGGCATACAACTTCCTCTATATGACTGACTCCCAAGGTGCAAATACCAACGACTATGAGGTATGGGCCAAAACACTGAAGAACGGGCTGGATGATTATCCGGATGCTAAGTTCCTGGTAATGACCGGGGATCAGGTCGATGCCGGATCGCTGGAGTCACAGTGGCTGGACTACTTCGGCAAGCCGCAGAACATGCTGATGAAGCTTCCGCTGATGGCGGCTGTCGGCAATCATGAAGGGCCGTATAACGATAACTATTATTATCATTTCAACTATCCGAATGATTCAATCGATGATCCGCTTCCTCCAGGCAGTGTCTATTCCTACGACTACGGCGATGCCCATATCATGGTGCTGAACACGATGGACATGGGCTGGGACGAGCGGCAGCGTAATTCCTTCGAACAGCAGGTTGATTGGCTGAAGCGTGAGGTAGCTGTAACGGACAAGAAATGGAAAGTAGTTGCTTTCCACAAGGCGGTCTATTCGCTCGGGAACCATGCACTGGACAGTGATATTCTGGCGCTGAGAGAGAAGATGGTTCCGGTGTTCGATGAGCTGGGTATCGATGTGGTACTGCAGGGTCATGACCATACCTTCATGCGCTCGTACCAGATGTATGAGGACAAAGCGGTAACGGATATTCAAAAAAACGGCGACGGCAATCCGCTGAACCCTGACGGTACGCTGTACATGATCAATAATTCCGCCGGTACGAAATATTACGATATCCAAAAGGGTGTAAATCCGTATTATGCCAATGTATATCAGCAGCCTAAAGTACCGATCTACTCCGGCATCACGATGACGGAAGACAGCTTCACTATCAATTCGTACAAATCGGGCGATGCAGCTCCATTCGATACGTACACAATTGTCCGCGATGACAGCAAGCCCGAACCGGTGAAGGAGCTGGCAGCTGGCAGGACAGAGGACAAGGCGGCCGTACTTACCTGGGTAAGACCAGCCGACAAGAGTGACGCTGATGCCGTCAGAGGCTTCCGGATTTATGAGAAGAACGGTAAACTCGGGACGAACTGGAGTGTTTATGTACCCGTGGAAGAAGCGCGGAGCCAGTATGAATATAAGGTAACGGGAACTAATCCGGCTGTGGATTATGAGTTTGTAGTCAAAGCCGTAGACAAGCGGGACAATTCCTCGGAAGCTACCGTGTTCTCCGGCGGTGAGCATCCGGCGGCACCGACCGCTCCGGTCATTGACGATGCCCGCAACACCTTCGGCTGGACACTCGTACCTGGCTACCCTGAAGCAGCTGACTATGAATATAGCTTGGACGGAGGCGAAACCTGGCAGCCGGTCACGGTGAACCCGCAGCCGATTCATGACGGCAGCTACGCAGCAGGCATGGTGCAGGTGCGCATCAAAGGTGATATGGCAGCCGGTACGCCAGCAGGAACAGCACTGCTCTCGGATAAGCCGTTCACGCCAAATGATCATACCGATACGTACGAGATAAAGGGTGTGCTTAAGCGCGATAATCAGCTTCAGGTAGAGGTCTCACTGGATCGTCTCGCGGAGTATACCGGCAGCGCTTATGTTGTCTTCGAACTGATGGACGGAGATACTCCGCTGCTGATTAACGCTATCCCGCTTACGAGCAGCCATCTGACGATGTCCCAGTACTACAATGTGAAAGGTGAACACTACCGGGTCAAGGTATTTGTATTTGACCAGTTCAACAACAACCTGGAAGTGCCTGGACAGCTTGCGAAGCCGGTAGAACTTCAGTGATCAGGAAAGAGAGGAATCCGAAGGTGAAAAAAGTTGTAGCGGTCATTATGGTCTTATTGTTCCTGTATTCTCCTGCTGCAGTCTTCGCTGCAAACTCCTTCACGCTCCATTTGAGCGGAAAGGCGGCAGAGCGCGGCGGCAGCATCACGTTGTCTGGAACGACAGCTGGGCCGGGTGACCAGGTCGTAGTCAAAATCGTCAGCCCGGCCGGCACGGTGTTCTATATTGATGTCTTGAAGGCTGTAGACGGAGCATATGCACAGCGGGTATCAATTCCGGCAAGCCAGCTATTGGCTCCATCCGGAAGCTATAACGTCGTTGCCGGTTCCGGCGGAGCTGCTTTGACGCAAGAATTCACCATTCAGGGGGAGGATAATCCGGGACCCGGAACACCGACTGCAGCTCCAACAGCAACCCCAAGCGCGGTGCCGACTGCAACTCCAACACCGACACCGGCGCCGGATTCCGGAACTCCGAGTAATCCGGGTACGTCACAGCCCGTTAGAACGGGCAGCCCTGCTTCATCAGCGGCCAGCCCAATACCAGCCGGAGCAGGAGAAGCCTCTAATGCCCGGATCAAGCCAGAGCTGATTAACGGAAGTTATCTGATTGGTGCAGATACGCTGGCGCAGGCTATGCAGCAAGCTGCTGGCCAGATCACAATTGAGCTTCCGGCCACGGCAGGAGAAGCTGGAGTGGCACTGGAGCTCCCGCAGCAATCGCTTAATCTGCTTAATGCAGGGAATACAGGACTTGTACTGACGGATGGAGTAAGAACGATATCTTTTCCCGCAGGTGCAATGAAGACCTCGGATGATAATCAGACCCGGTTGCGGATAGTCCTGAATGCCAGCTGGAACAAGGAAGCCCAGTCGCTGGTTGGCGGGTCTGTCCGCAGTGATGCCGCTTATGCTTCGACTGGCGTATTACTGTCGCTGGTCATTCAGATGGTAAACGGCAGCAATGTTACTGAGATCCATCAGCTGGCTCAGCCGGCAGAGGTTAGCCTCAGGCTGACACCGGAGCAGATTACCTCGATGAAGACGGAACTAGCGGGCATTTATTACGTGGACGGCAACAGTGCTGAATATGTACCTGGCACGTTGACGGCTGGAACGGTAGCCTTCAAGGCGACCCATTTCTCTGCATATGCACTGCTTGTCTATGACAAGAATTTCGCGGATATGACCGGACACTGGGCTGAGGCAGCCGTGAAATCTCTTGCCGCCAAACATCTGGTGAACGGTGTGGACGCTGCGCATTATGAACCGGCCCGCGGCATCACCCGCGCTGAGTTCGCCGCCCTGCTGATGCGGGCTGTAGAGCGTACGGGAAGCGCACCGGCCAATGTTGCTTCAGCGCCGTTTGTCGATGTACCTTCAAGCGCTTATTATGCCAAGCAGGCAGCAGAGGCTGCGACTATGGGCATTATGAACGGCTACGAAGGAGCTTTCCGGCCAAGTGAACGCATTACCCGCGAGGAAGCGGCGGTAGCACTGGTTAACTCTTCGAAGTACTTCAAGCTTGGGGCAGACGTCCAGGCAGGTAAGGCTTATACTGATGCGCGGGAAATTGCCTCTTGGGCGGCGGCCAGTGTGGCCGAGGCGGGAGCGAGCGGGCTAATGCAGGGAGACGGCACCGCATTCCAGCCGAAGAAGCAGGTCACCCGCGCTGAGGTGGCTGTAATGGTAGGCCGTCTGGTTCAGACCGGCTCTTCACTATAAGATGAAAGCGAGGGATTGGAATCTCATGCGTAAACAACTGTTCTCCATTCTGATGTCGGTTCTGATGCTGCTTGGCTTGCTGGATTCAGTGACTGCCTTTACGGTTACAGTATCCGCCGCGGAAGCCGGTATAGAAGTAGTCCCGGCGAAGAATGTTGCACTGAATGCACAAGTTACGGCCTCAGGTCAATGCAATGTGAATGAACGGCCGCAATTTGCTGTAGACGGCAAGAACGACACGAAGTGGTGCGATAATACAACCGCCAAGATCAAATGGATGAAGCTCGACCTTGGTAAGGATTACACGATTAACCAATGGACGGTTTACAACGCCGGTATCAATGAGAGCTCGAACAGCCCGTTCTGGAATACACAGAATTTCCGGCTGCAGAAGAGCGAGGACGGACAGAGCTGGAGCGATGTGGATGTCGTGCAGGGCAATGTGCAGACGGTCGTTGACCGGTATCTGCCCCAGCCGGTGACAGCCCGCTATCTCCGGTTCTATGTAAGCAAAGCTGCAGCGAGCGGCGATACTGTCCGGCTGTATGAGCTGCAGGTATATGGGGTAGATGCCGGGAAATATCCGGCCTATCCTGCAGTAAATCTGGACCCGGTGGATTATGTTGATCCGCTTATCAACACCCTGGGAGATAACGGTCAGACGAATCCGGGACCGTCGACGCCGTTCGGACTCGTCTCCCTGGGACCTGACAGCGACGGCGGGGCGTTCAGCGGCTATTATTATCAGGATAAATACCTGAAAGGCTTCTCGCAGGTACGTTTCAGCGGTGTAGGCTGCAGTGGGGCAGGCGGCAACATCCTGATGATGCCTGAGACGCGTTCGTTCACGAAGAATGTGAATGAATATAAGCAGCTGTACGATAAAAGCAGCGAGCAGGCTTCTGCCGGGTACTACGGTGTTACGCTGGCATCAGGAATCGGCGTAGAATTGACGGCATCGGACAATGTCGGCTTCCAGCGCTATACATTCCCGGCATCCGCGAAGACGGGTTCTGTACTCGTGGATCTCTCCAATTCCTATGCCGGAATGCTTGATGCCAACCTGAAGGTGGAAGGCAGCAATGAAATTACGGGCATGATCCAATCCAAGAACGTATGCGGCAACGGGTATTATAAGCTGTATTATTCCATCCAGTTTGACCATGATTTCGATTCCTACACCTCCTGGCAGGGCGATACAACCGGAACGGAAGCAGTCCGTACCGGGGCGAACATCGGAGTCTGGGTTAATTTCGATACGAATGGCGGCAAAGTGATCCAGGCTAAGGTCGGTCTGTCGGCGGTAAGTGTGGAACAGGCCAGAGCCGAGGTGAAGCAGGATATTGCTGACTGGGATTTTGACGCCCAGCATGCCAAGATCCGCAGCACCTGGAGCGATGTTCTGGGCAAAGTGGAAATCAAGGATGAAGATGAAGAGAATAAGCAAGTATTTTATACGCAAATGTACCATACGTACCTGCATCCGAAGAACGTAACCAGCTCAGCCGGAACGTTCAAGGCGGGCAGGGATGAGAATACGGTACGCCAAGCTTCCGGGCTTGGTGAGGATTTTGAATACTATAACGGCTGGACGACCTGGGATGATTTCCGCAAATACTCCCTGTTCTCTGTGCTGGAGCCGCAGAAGTATATCAACATGGTGAAGTCGCTGGTTGACCTTTACAAGACCAGAGGGGCCTACACGCAATGGGGGGACGGTTATTGGCCAAGCCCGACGGTGCGCAATGAATTCAACGGTGCCGTTATTCTCGATGCCTATGCGAAAGGCTTCACGGACTATGACGTGTACACGGCGCTAAAAGGAATGGCAGTCGATGCGGACAACTTCTCGATCTCGGACGGCGAAATTTCCGGCAAGCTGGAGAAGGCGAAAAGTGCCTATTTTCCGATGAAGCTTGCTGCGCTGCTGGGCGATAAGAGCACATATGAGAAATATAAGAAGCTCGCACTCTCCTATCAGAGTCTGTGGAATGAGAATCAGGTCGACGAGAACGGTGTTAAGACCGGATTCTTTACCCCGAATGGTACAACGGTAGCCAAGGGGGATGTAACCGCAGTGGACAAGTATGCCTATCAGGGCAATCTTTGGACATACCGCTGGTCCGCTACACAGGACATCAATGGTCTGGCCAAGCTGATGGGCGGCAAGACAGAAATGGCGAAGCAGCTGCAGGATTTCTTTGCCCGGAATGAGTACATGGCTATCAATGAGCCGGACATCGATGTACCCTATCTTTTCAACTATCTGGGTTATCCTTATCTGACCCAATATTATGCCAGAGAATATACTACTGAGGTGGTTACTCAGAAATACCACAACCACGGGCCGTATGCTTTCCCGATCCAATCGCGGGTCTACCGTGCTGATCCTGAAGGTTATCTGCCTTCTATGGACGACGATGCCGGGGGAATGTCCTCCTGGTATGTATACAGCGCAATGGGCCTTTTTCCCGGCAATCCGGGAGACGCCAATTTCCTGATCGGCTCACCTGTTTTCTCGGAGCTGACCCTCCATCTTGATAATGGCAAGACCTTTACTATTAAAGCGGACAATGTCTCCTCCGCCAACCGGTTCATCCAATCCGCCACCCTGAACGGTCAATCGTTTGATCAGGCCTGGATCGGCTATGATGATCTGATGAACGGGGGCACGCTGGAATTTGATATGGGAGATACGCCTAATTATGCTTGGGGAGCTTCGGCCAAATCGGCACCTCCTACAGCAGATTATGATGCTGACATTGAGAACACACTCTCCCGGAATTCATTGATCAGCGAAGGTTCAGAGTGGAAATATTATGATAAGGGCAATTCCCCGGCGAGTGGCTGGACATTAGCGGGCTTCAATGACAGCAGCTGGTCCTCCGGGCAGGCACCGCTTGGCTACGACAACAAGGGATATGCCAGAACCGTGATCGGCTACGGCCCGGATGCAAGCAAGAAATATACGACGTCCTACTTCCGCACAACATTCAATGCATCTGAGCTGCAGGACATACTGGAGCTGGATGCCGGTCTGATCCGTGATGACGGCGCCATAGTCTATCTGAACGGACATGAGATTATCCGGACGAACATGCCGGACGGGGCTGCGGCTTATGATACCAATGCCAATGCTACAGTCGGCGACGAACGTGACTGGAACCGTTATGAGATCAATCCGGATTATCTGCAGGAAGGCATCAACGTGCTTGCCGCAGAAGTGCATCAGGTAAACTTCAGCAGCTCAGATATCGCATTTGATCTCAGTCTGGAGACGGTCAAGCAAATGATGAAGCCTGACGCGCCAACAGCTCCGCTGGTGGACGATACGGCCAATACCTTCGGCTGGACGGCAGTACAGGGTTTCACAAGCCCGGCCGACTATGAATACAGTACCAACGGCGGTGTGAGCTGGAAGACGGCTGCAGCGAATCCGCAGACGGTCGGACCGCAGGCTTTTGCGGCGGGTGCTGTACAAGTACGCATCCAAGCAAATGAAGACCGGAATGTCATGACAGGCGATGCCTTGGTTTCTAATATCCCGTACACCTCGGACATCCTATGGGATGTGTACGATCTGAAGGCAGACGTGAAGCGCACAGGCAATATGACCGTAGAGGTATCAGGAACTCTCAAAGGAGATTATGTAGACTCGGCGGTTGCTGTAATTCAGCTGATGGACGGCGGAGAGCAGGCACTGCTGTCCAGTGCCGTACCGGTCCAGTCCGGCGGCTTCGAGCTGACGCAGAACTTCAGTGTGAACGCCAGCAAGTATCAGGTGAATGTCTACCTGGTGGACAGCTATAACGGCAACATCTACGACTCATTGTGGCTGGCTGATCCTATTGAACCGCAGCCGGAGCCGGCACCGCAGAACCATGGTGAACCAAGTGAACCAGGCGAACCTGGAGGAGAGCAGCCGGGCGGGGAAGTTCCGTTGCCTGAACCGCTGCCGGTACCGGTGAAGCCTCCGGTTATACCTGATCCGGCGGAAGAACCGCAGCCACCGGTAGTGGATACGGGGACGGTAGAATTTGAGAACCGCACGGCCTGGTCGGATGCGGTCAATACGTTCAACAACAATAAACTGAAAACTGAAGACGGCAATAACGGTTCGGTGGTCGCCAATACCTTCACTGGCGCGTGGTTATCCTTTGCGGATATCGATTTCGGAACCAAAGGGACAAACCGGATTACGGTCGAGTATAATGCAAACTCTGACCGGACACCGGCGGATGCGGTGCTTGAGCTGCGGCTTGGGGCTGTAGACGGCGAGCTTCTCGGCAATGTGGAGCTTAAGAATACCGGTGCAGGGTGGACGCAATATAAGGCGGCGGCAGCAATCCTGAATCGTACACTGACCGGCAAGCAGAGCCTGTTCTTCGTGCTGAAGGGCAGTACAGACAGCAATCGTCCGTATATCGCCAATCTGGACAAGTTCATGTGGGACTACCAGGCGATCCGGACCGACTACACCAAGCTGGAGCTGGAGAGCTATGATGCCTGGTCCACGGATAATAATCCGGCCAACGGCGGTCCGCTGAAGACCGAGAACGGTACCAGCGGCAAGCAGGTTGCCAATACCTTTAGCGGAGCCTGGCTGGCATACAAGGGAATGAACTTCGGCAGCACGGGCGTGAATCAGTGGTCGCTGGAGTATACAGGCAATTCAACGAATACGGCCGCAGATTCATCCGTTGAAGTCCGTCTGGGCGGAGTGGACGGTGAGCTTGCAGGCACTCTGTCAGCACCGCCGACTGCAAATGCCTGGGGGACGTACAAGACTGTGTCCGGCGCGCTGAGCAAGAATCTTACCGGCATGCAGGACATCTACCTGGTGTTTAGGGGCACAACGGATTCAACCTTCAAGTATATCGGTAATTTTGACAATGCGTCCTTCTCTCTGGACGCAGCTGAACCGGATGTTCTTGTGGAATTTGAGAACAAGACCGTGTGGTCTGATGCCAAAAATACCTTCAACAGCAATCCGCTCAAAACTGAGGGCAACAACGGCGGAACTGTAGTGG
Source organism: Paenibacillus sp. FSL E2-0178 (assembly GCF_038593005.1). Lineage (NCBI taxonomy): Bacteria > Bacillati > Bacillota > Bacilli > Caryophanales > Paenibacillaceae > Paenibacillus > Paenibacillus sp. FSL E2-0178. The sequence goes on along the minus strand of NZ_CP151953.1, from coordinate 4,269,590 downwards.
CTAATACATTTACCGGAGCCTGGTTCTCCTTTGAGAATGTTGATTTCGGCGTACAGGGCAAGAACTACGTGTCCATCCAGTACGATGCGCCGACCAATCGTGCCCCGGCTGACATCACAGCTGAGATCCGGCTGAGCGGCAAAGACGGTACCGTAATCGGTACGTTCAGTCTGCCCAATACAGGCGGAGCCTGGGGGAACTACAAGACTGCAGGCGCTCTGCTCAGTCAGACACTGACCGGCAAGCAGCATCTGTATGTCTCACTGAAGGGCTCGACTACTTCGAGTCTGAACTATGTGGGCAACCTCGATAAACTAATCTTCACGAAGAAATGATGGAGTGATTGCTGCAGAAGGCCCATAGGAGACTTGTCTCCTATGGGCCTTCTTTGCTGCTGATTTTCTTAATTTCATAAAATGATAAAAAGCTGCGTCTCTCACGGAAATATCCGCTTAGGGGAAAGGCTCCGCACTATTGTGATCCGGCAGGCATGCTATAGTACAGCGGCGCTTCCTCCTGCAGGTTGCCCTCCAGTCTGCCCCCTTCCTTGCGCCAATACTCGATACCGCCCAGCATCTCCTTAACGAGGTAGCCCTGGGCAGCCAGTCTGGCTGCAGCTTTACTGGCTCCATTGCACGCGGGTCCCCAGCAATACAGAATGAGTACATCATCTGTGGGCAGCTCCGGAGAAGTGTGGTTTATCCGCCCGGAGGGCAGGGAGAGGGCTCCCGGCAGGTGAGCCTCTTCATATGAACGGGCATCGCGGACATCGACCAGCTGAAAGCCGGTGATCCCTTCACGCAGATCGTAAGCCACATCGGCCACATCGGTCTCGAATGCTGCTTTGGCCGTGAAATAGCGTACCGCATCTGCGGAGGCCGCTGCCGGAGCAGCCAGTACTTGAGATTTTGCCTGTAGTTTCATTGCGGAGTCCTCCTTTGTTAAATGGGTTGGTTTTATTATATAGGGGAACTATAATTGGAGTTATCTATAGTCTGTGATACTAGATATCGAATATATTGATAATTCAGGAGAGTTGTGTATGGAATTAACCTATTTGCGGACCTTTTGTACAGTGGCAGACCACGGAAGTTATACCCGGGCGGCAGAAGTGCTGGGATACGCACAATCGAGTGTGACGGCGCAGATCGCCAAGCTGGAGGAGCTGTACGGAGCTATTCTGCTGGAGCGTTCGGGCAGGGGGATGATTCCAACCTTCGCCGGCAGCAATCTGCTCCCGTATGCCCGGCAGATGCTGGCGCTGAGTGCGGAAGCCAAAGGGATAATCTCCGGCGGTGATCAGGGAGTGCTGAATATTGGAGCCATTGAGACGCTGGCCGCATATTATCTGCCTCACCGGCTGCACCGGTACCGGGAGCAGCATCCCGGAATGCAGTTGCGGGTACAGCCCGGCTCTGAAGAAGATATCATCGCCGCAGTCAAAGATAAAACCGCCCATTTCGGTCTGATCTTCGATGTTCCGTATGCGTCGGGGGAACTGGTCACTCTGCCGCTGCGGGAGGAGCAGCTGTATGTGATCACCCATCCGGAGCATCCCTTGGCAGCCGAAAAGGCGGTTACCCCGGAGCATCTGGAGGGGGAACCGCTGGTGCTGACAGAGAGTACCTGCACTTACCGGAAGCAGCTGCTGCATGTGCTCAGGGAATCCGGTATAACTGCGCGTGTGGATATGGAGTTTGGGAATCTCGAGGGGATCAAGCAGGCGGTGAAGCACAGCTGGGGGACGGCCTTTCTGCCGCGGTATGCGGTAGAAGAGGAGCTGCGTACCGGCGTGTTAACCGGAATTCCCCTGGCCGGGCAGCTGGAGCCGTTTTATATTCAGCTTATCTACCGCAAGGAGCAGCGGCTATCCCCTGTATTCATGGAGTTCATTGCCCATATGCAGCTGCAGGAGCCTGTATAACACATCTTACATTCTCAGCATCAGCCACCCCGGGACTTACTTATACATGTTCTTCAGAAAAATACGGCTTCAGCCATAAACACTGGCTGAAGCCGTATTAGATATGTCTATGTCGCTCCCGGCAATCCGCCGTCTACCACTTGGAGCCGCCGGAAGAGTTCCTGCCGGACTTGCCTCCGCCCCAGGAAGAGCCGCCCGACGACCGGCCTCCGCCGCCCCAGGAGGAGCCGCCGGAGGAACGTCCGCCGCCGAATCCGCCCGAGGAGGGCGGCCCGGAGGACATCCGCTTGCGGGCCTGTTCTCTGCGCTGCTGTTCCCGCATCATTGCCAGGCGGGCTGCCCGCTCTGCCTCTTCCTTCTGGCGGACAAGCCGGTTCGCTTCCTCCACGAAGCTGGAAATCTGCGATGCATAAGAACGTCCTGTACTCTCCAGTTCATCCAGATTGTATGGACGGGCGGACAGGCGCTGCTCCAGCTCGGCATACTCCGGCAGCAGGGACAGCTGGAAGCGGCTCTGTGCAGCAATACCTCTGCTATGCAGCAGATTCTGTGCCGCATCGACCCGGCTCTGCCCTTCCGCGAACAGCCTTCTCAGGCTGTCCAGACGTTCGTACAGAGAGCTCACACTGCTGTCGATACTGCTGAATTTGCCCTCAGTCTCGTCCTGCAGCGTTAGCAGCCGGTCAAGTCCGCTGCGCGCATTCTCATATTCACCGCGAGCATCGCTGGTCCAGGTCTCAATCTGCGGCACTTCGCCTGCGCCTTGCCGCAGTGCGGCGCCGGTCTCCTCAAGCGTCTGCTCCAGACTGTCCAGATGCTGGCGGACGAACTGGTTCCCCGCCTCGGTGAGCTTGCCCTGCAGCTCATTGCGCCGCTGGGTCAAGCTGCCCCACTTGCTGCGCACCGTCTCCAGATCTGCACGGTTGCTCTGCCGGATCATGGCCTGGCGCTCCGTCATGGCAACGGCTTCAGCCAGCAGCGCGTCCAGCGCCGCACCGATGCGCCGCACCTCATCCATGTCGCCGCTGCGCAGCGGCGCCTCCAGGGACCCGGCGGCAGCGGAAGCCTGCTCCAGACTGTCATAGGGCTTAACCTTCATATTGTGCAGGGAGTTCTGCTCAATCAGCCCGGCAATGCGGCTGCGGGCAGCGGCCAGAACCCCGGGGAATGCCTTCAGCTTATCGTCAAAAGCATCTACATCCTGCAGGTCCCGCTCAATCTGCTCCTGGCGCTCCTGCGCCTCTTCGGTAATATCCTGTGCGGCAATCGGGTCAAACAGCTCCAGCTGGTCAGCTTTGGCGGTTTCTGCGGCCAGCTCCTGCAGGTCCTCGGCGATTTCCTGCAGCGGATAGCCGGTCGCTTGGGCCGCCTGCTGCAATTGTCCGTCAAGCTCTGGCGCATCCTGCTTCAATTCGGTGATTCGCTGCTTGACGTTCCGGTCGGCTTCGCTGATGACAGCGATATTCTTCTCTTCCTCTTCAAGCGAGGTGCGGAAATTGCCTTCCGTCTGCTGAAGCTGTTCTGTTGCAGCTTTGAGGGCGGACAGGCGGTAGAAGGGCGGCAGGGCACCTTGCCCGGTGGTCTGCAGCGCTGAGATCTCGACCAGCTGCGAGGTCAGGCGCTTTGATATACCCTCGACCAGTTCTCCGGTCTTGCCCTGCACGATTCCCTGGAAGGGCTGAAGGGATTCGAGGGCGCGATTCGCACGTACCAGCAGGTCAGACAATTGTTCCTGCTGCCTGGCAAGCCCGCTGCGGCGGCGCATTCCTGTAATCAGCACGTACAGCAGGAGCACCAGTAAGGCGGCACCCGCAGCAATAGCGGCGAGCGATAAGAAGGAGAGTCCGCCGCTGCCGGTCTCGGCCGCCCCCGATCCGCTGCTTCCGGCTGTCCCGCCGTTGCCGCCTGATCCGCTACCCGCAGTACCACCTCCGGCAGTACCACCGGCAGCACTGCCCGGTCCGCTGCCTACGGCTTGAAGCTCCTTAATGACAGAGCTGATTCCTGAGGCGAAATCACCGTCTCTGGCATAAGGATTGAAGTAAGTCTCCAGCAGCTTAGTGATTGCCGCGCTTCCCGAAGACCCTCCAAGGTTCTGCGACCAGGCATTGAGCGAGTTCTGCAGCTCCGGATTATCGAAGTTAATCTCCGTCTGCTGGTCTCCGTAAGCGATCAGAAGCAGGATATCCCGGGTCTTCAAGTTCCAGGTATCGTATACCTCCTCTGCATAACTGGCAGGGTCCGCGCCGTCAAGAGAGTCTATTGTCAGGATATGGAGAGTATAGCGGTCCGTTGCGGCCATCCGGGTGATAGCTTCCGCTTCCTGGGCAGTAAGTAAGCCAGCTTCATCATTAACAACTCCCTGCTGTACAGGAATATCCGCAGCATAGACGCCGGGGATCTGGAGCAAGGATAATAGTAAGACCAAGGCGAGGATTTTTCTCAAGTCTGCACACTCCGATCTATGGGCTGTTATTCGTTATATTATGCTAATCATTATATCATTAAACATTCCGGAGACCTCAGATGCAGCCGTCCCGGAATTAGCCCCCGTATACCACAAAAAAAAGCCGCATTCCCGTTAAGGAAATGCGGCCGTATACATTCTTCTATAACTAACAGCAATGGCGTCCTTGCCATAGACAGGGAGGCTTAGCTGTTGTGCGCGGAATAATCTACCGGGTTTGCAGACAGAGGATATACTGCAATCTGGACTTGATCTCTTTTTGCCATTTCATATCTCCGACTTTTACAGCAAGATTGAGCAGATCCAGGTAATCGTCAACCTGTAATGCGGTCCGGGTGGTGGCTGCGTTCATGGGTGTTCAGTCTCCTTTTAACTCAGATATAGTCAAGTAATGAATACTAGATATTCAATAATGATAATCATTATCAACCGTTATTGCTATTATCCACATTTTGCTTCCAAAAAGCAATACAAATATAAAGTTTCTTATTTTAAAATATAAGAATTTATAGGTGCCACCCACTAATCCTTCCTCTATATCCCGCGAAACAGTACCGTCCTTTAAAAGGCCGGCAAAGTCGCCTCCGCATACTTCTTCGACAATAAATAAACGATTCTGCAGAATTTGCACATTTTATCAGAATTGAAGTGGAACTAGCAGGAACCTTACCATTTTTTGTCGAATACAGCTTCATAATAAATGCGTTTAGCCGATTTTTATGGGACAAAGGAGAATTGCGATGAAGCGGTGTAAACTCTTGCTTCTAATTGGCATCGTGCTCATGATTACACCCCCCGCTGCCGCTCACGCCGAAAGACAGGATATTAAATACCAGGCAGAACTGGAATATCCCCCTTACAAGTACATACAGAACGGATACCTGACAGGCTTTGATATTGATCTGACGAGTATGATTTTTGAGAAACAGGATTATCTTATTCTATACAGCACCGGGGAATGGGAGAGTACATACAGGCTGCTGACCGAGGGCAAGATCGACACGACCGGACTCATGGCCGTAACCGAGGCGAGAAAGCAGGATACCTTGTTCTCCAGACCTGTGCTGAGGAGCTATATTTCCGTCTATTCCCGCCAGGAGCTTAGTGAAGAAGTGAAGCTGAACACGTTGAGAAATTACAAAATCGGTGTAGGCAAGGGACAGTATTCGGAAACTGTTCTGCAGAATAAGGTGGGAATCTCATCCTCACAATACATAGAATATGCAACCGTACCTGAAGCAGTGGAGGCCCTACGCAAAGGCGAGATTGATCTGCTGTTCGAGAATCAGGGGGTTGTGGATTATCTGATTGTTGAACAGGGGCTGACCGGAACAATTGTCCGCAAAATGAACAATCTGTATCCTCAGGATGTCGCTTATGGCATCAGCAAGACCAAGCCGGAGCTGGTGTCTTATGTGAATGCCAGACTTGAGCGGCTGGAACGCTCCGGGGCATTCGAAGAGCTGTATCAGCAATATTTCTTCGTTCACTCGGATTATCATCAGTCCATGATCCGTAACAGAATTATATCAGGAGCGGCCATAGGGGTTATCCTGCTGGTATTCGGCGCTGTGCTGCTCCGGATCTATATCCGGCGTCTGCGCCGGACGATCCACTCCGAACAGGAATTCTTCGAGGATGTGATCGAGAATACCGGAATGATCGTATGGGCGGTTCATGGAGACAAGCGGAGCGTGCGCTTCAATCAATATGCCGAGAAAATGACCGGGCTTTCAGAGAAGGACGTGCTCGGCGTGAGTATCGATGACCTGCCTGGTCTTGAGGGCGGAGCGGCAGTGCTGCGGGATCTCCTTACCAAAGCGGTTTATCTTGATTATGTGACTAATGTGGAGCTGAAGCTCCCGGAGCATTCTCCGGGTGCGCATTATTTCTCCATCCGCACTACCCTGATCAAGGGGATGGATAATCAGGCGGAGGATATATTTGTCCTGGTCGGGCTTGATATCGATGAACGCAAACAGAACGAACTTAAGCTGCAGCTGAGTTACGAGGAACTGGAATCTACCTATGAGGAGCTTGCGGCAACTGAAGTTGAGCTGCAGGACCAGTTCAACCGGCTGGGCGTCAGTGAACGGCGTTTCCGTCTGGCCTCCGAAGGCTCAGGTGCCTATATGTGGGAGCTCGACTGGGATAGCGGCTTCTACAAGCTCTCGGACCGCTGGTATGAGGTCATGGGCTACACCGAGGAAGAGATTAATTCCTTCGAAGGCGGCGTGCTCAGCATCATTCATCCGGATGATCAGGAATCCGCACGCAAAGCCAGACAGGAGCATCTTACCGGGCTGACTCCGATCTACGAAACCGAGTACCGGATGAAGACCAAGGATGGCGTCTACGTCTGGTTTGAGGTTAGGGGGAAGGCAATTGTGGACCCGAGAGACCAAATCGTACTGTTCCTTGGCTCGCTGATTGATATCAGTAAGCGGAAGCAGGCAGAGTTCAATCTGAACAACAGCTATCAGGAGCTTGAAGCGACCTATGAGCAGCTTACGGCTACGCAGCAGGAGCTTGTAGGGCAATATGAGATGCTGCTGGAGAATCAGAAGAACATGCACCGCCTGGCTTATGTGGATTCGCTCAGCAATCTGCCGAACCGGATCTGTCTGCTGGAGACGATGGAGAATTATTTCCGCCGGCCGGGGGGGAGAGCAGCGCTGCTGTTCGTAGACACAGACAACTTCAAGTATATTAATGATACGCTAGGACATAAATCCGGCGACATTCTGATCCGCAAGGCCAGCGAGCGCCTGCAGTCGGTAGTCCGGGAAGGGGACATGCTCTCCCGGCTTGGCGGCGACGAATTTGTAGTGTTTCTCAAAGACATAGAGAGCCGCGTGGATGTGCTGAATCTGGCCGAGGACATTATGCGCTCCTTCCGCAAATCCTTCCTCATCGGCGAGAGCAACCTGTACGTATCCTGCAGCATCGGGATCTCCTTCTACCCGGAAGACGGGGAGACGACGGAGGAGATTCTGAAGAATGCTGATGTAGCGATGTACCGGGCCAAAGAAGAAGGAAAAAGCACTTATGTGGTTTATGACAAATCAATGCATACGGCATTTAATGAACGGATGAACATTGAGAAGCATCTGCGGAGTGCCATGAACAATAATGAATTTGAGCTGCATTATCAGCCGCAGGTGCAGATCGATACGGGACTGATCTCGGGATTCGAGGCTTTGATCCGCTGGAACAGTCCGGTACTCGGTTTTGTCTCTCCGCTATCCTTCATCAAGATTGCCGAGGATTCCAGGCTGATAATTTATATCGGGGAATGGGTGCTGCGGGAAGCCTGCAAATTCATGAACAGCATCCACCAGCTTACCGGAATCTCTTATAAAATATCAGTGAATATCTCCATTATTCAGCTGCTGCAGGATGATTTCGTGGAGATTGTGCTGGATAGTCTGGAAGAGAGCGGTCTTGAGCCGAGCAGTCTGGAGCTGGAGATTACGGAATCCATATTTATGGAATCGTTCGAGAGCACCGTTAGCAAGCTGGAATTCCTGAAGTCACGCGGCATCCGGATTGCGCTGGATGATTTCGGGACGGGGTACTCCTCCTTAAGCTATCTTCAGCAGCTGCCGATCTCGACACTCAAAATGGACAAAATTTTCATTGATTCCCTTGCGGATAAAGCCTATAGCGAGTCCTTCGTTCAGACGATCATTATTCTGGGCCATAAGATGGGCCTGGATGTTGTAGCCGAGGGCGTGGAGGACTCCAGCCAGCTGGCCTTCCTCAAGGAATCGAATTGCGACAAGGTTCAGGGTTACCTGATCAGCCGGCCGGTGCCGCAGCGCAAAGTAATTGACCTGCTCGTGCCGCAGAAGCGTTATGAAGTAGAACATCTGAATTAGAGCTTATAGATTACATAGTAAAAGCGGGTCCCGGGCATGGATAATATGCCTGCGGACCCGCTTTTTTTGAACTATAAAAAATGTTTATTTGCAGCTAGAAGATGACGATTTTGTTCTTACCTGTTTTTTTGGCTTCATACAGGGCATCGTCTGCCTGCTGAAAAGTGGAGCTCTTCGAATCCGTTCCATCATAATCATGCATGCCGATGCTGACCGTAACCGATTTATTCTCCATTTCATTAATGGGCAGGCTGGCAATTCCGGTTAGGATCTTGTCCATAATCCGCACGGAATCCTCCAGCGGCTTGGCCGTCAGAATGATAACGAACTCTTCACCCCCGTACCGGGCGGCGAAGTCATCCGATCCGATATGCTGCAGCATGACTGCAGCTACCTGCTTCAGTACAATATCGCCAACCCAGTGGCCATACTGGTCATTTACTTTTTTGAAATTGTCGATATCGAGAACCGCCAGCTGCAGGGGAAAAGGATTGTTCTGCTGATGCTCGATCAACCAGCCCAGATATTCATGAAAGGTCTTGTGATTGTACAAGTCGGTCAAGGGGTCAATCTTGGACAGCCTGTCCATAATAATATTCTGAATGCGCAGATCCTGCTCCGACTTCACCGAATTCTCCAGTGACTGCATTAGATCCCGTCCCCGTGCAATGACGCCGAACCCGGCTAGAGAAGTTCCTGCGAAGATAAGGGTGATAATAATGTTCTGGATGCGCAGGGTATAGTCATAGGTGGCTGTGTTGAGGAACAGCATAATGATATAGATCAGGCAAATAATTGAGGAAGCCTTCAGATAATTGTCCTTCAGATAGATCATGGATACCAGCAGCGGAAGCAGCATAATCAGCGGCTTCACATGAAACTCCGTGCTCAGATTCATGATCATCAGAATGCCGTACAGATGGCTTGCGACAATAATTGAGAACTCGGACATCAGCGGTTTCCATTTATGTACAACCTCGAGAATCAGAAGCAAGACGAGCAGTATGGAGTCGGGGATCAATATGTGGTTAATGAAATATTGCCCGCCTGAGAGCTCAGGCCGGTGGCCCCACATGGATAAGGCAACAAATAGCTGGCTTGCCAGATAAACAAACAGGACCATCCAAAAGGTATTGAGGAGGACACGGTTCCAGTACATTTGGCGAGGAGTTGGCGGTGGGATGTGCATAAGATGTTCCTCTTTTCCAGTGGCAATATACTTATATATTCGACAATTACCCCGATTTTCCTCCCTAATCCGATACTGTGATCATTGTTCGTGTTTTGGTGATTAACACTAGGTATTTATAGCTATTTATGCTGATATAATAATTCAAACACGAATTATTAATGCGATATATCCTTGACACATTCGCATAATTTCTGTAGAATTCCAATTGGCTCACAATAATGAGCTAAGCTGTTCGTATATCCTCAATGATAAGGTTTGGGGGTTTCTACAGGGGACCGTAAATTCCTGGCTACGAATAGGGTGCATTTTGCATACCTATGAAGAGGTCGGGATTTTTGTGCTGTTTGCGTAAGTGAATTTATATTTATCGCAGAAACAGAGCAGCCCTTATCCACTGCAGGGGCAGCCGTTTCATCCTGGGAGGAACAGAGAACCTATGAGTAAATATGATGTGATTGTTGTTGGAGCCGGTCCTGCCGGAATATTCGCCTGCTATGAATTGACACTTAAAGCGCCGGAGCTGAAGATCCTGCTGGTGGACAAGGGCCATGATATCTACCGGCGGAATTGCCCGATTCTGGAGGGGAAAATCAAGCTCTGCCCTCCGGCTTCGGGCCGTAAGGAATTCGCCGGATGTCTGCCGGCCTGTTCGATTACTGCCGGCTTTGGCGGTGCAGGTGCGTATAGTGACGGCAAATTCAACATCACGACCGAGTTCGGCGGCTGGATGACCGATTATCTGCCTCCTTCCAGGGTGATGGAGCTGATTGAATATGTTGACGGCATCAACCTGGAGCACGGCGCAACGCCGGTTATTACCGATCCGACTACCGAAAGTATCCGCGGGATTGAGCAGCGGGGGTATGCGGCAGGGCTTAAGCTGCTGCGTGCGCAGGTCCGCCACCTGGGAACAGAACAGAACCTGGAAATCCTGAAATCCATATACGAATATTTGAAGACGCGCATTGATATGCTGTACAAGACTGAGGTAGAGGATATTGTTACCGTCAAGGAGAACGGTGCACATCGGATTACGGGCATTACCTTGAAGAATGGTGAGAGCCATGAGGCGGATCAGGTAATGATTGCTCCGGGACGTGACGGATCTGCCTGGCTGACTGCGGTGCTGAAGAAACGCCGGCTCAAAATGTATAATAACCAGGTGGATGTAGGGGTGCGTGTGGAAACCTCTGATGTGGTGATGCGTGAGATTAACGAGCATCTCTATGAGGGGAAATTCGTCTTCAATACATCTGTGGGGACACGGGTCCGCACCTTCTGCAGCAACCCTTCAGGACATGTTGTCGTGGAGAATCACAGCGGAGTGATGGCAGCGAACGGACACTCCTACAAGGACCCGGCGCTTGGCTCCAAGAATACCAACTTTGCCCTCCTGGTCTCCCATACCTTCACCGAGCCGTTCGATAAACCGAATGAATATGCCCGGGAAATCTGTAAGCGGGCCAATGATCTGTCCAGCGGCGGCGTGATCGTGCAGAAGTACGGCGATATCCTGCGCGGCCGCCGCTCCACGGAGACACGGATTAAGGAAGGGTTCCTCGAGCCCACGCTGAAGGAAGCGGTGCCTGGCGATCTGGGTCTGGTCCTGCCGTACATCACGATGAAGAGCCTGATTGAAATGGTCGAGGCGCTGGAGAAGGTTACACCGGGTATTGCCTCCGAGCATACGCTGTTCTATGGAGTTGAGGCGAAGTTCTATTCCGCCCGGCCTAAGCTGACAGAGCAATTCGAGACCGAGATCTCCGGGCTCTACTGCGGCGGCGACGGTGCAGGCATTACCCGCGGCCTTGCACAGGCCGGAGCGGCCGGAGTATGGATCGCCCGGGGAATGATGGCTAAGATTAAACAAGAGGGCAACATGCAACCGGCAGTTTTGTAGAACCGCCCAGGTGGATGCCGGGAAGGACAGCCTTACACGCAGAAGCTGCGGTGTACACGGCTGTCCTTTTTTGGGGAGGTTATATGTTGGAGTCTGAATCTCCCCGGGCGCCCAACCCAACCCAACCCAACCCAACCCAACCCAACCCAACCCAACCCAACCCAACCAATACTCCTCGTTTCAACTGTTTTACCGGTTTGTCGAGTCTGAAGGATATGCGGGAGCGGGAAAAGTTGGAGCTAGTTAGCTTGAAGCTAGCGGAGCAGAAATAGATGGATTTCCTCCACTTGCTGATGCGCGAAAAGGTGCTGCCAAACCAATAGTTGGAAAAAGAACACTTAAATTACCCCAATTCAGCCAAAGTAGCGAAAACTAACATAAATAGGTGCTGTTAATCCACTTGCTTCCGTTCATTCGTAAGAAACGGGCAAATTAAGATGCGTTTATCCACTTGTTGTGGCAGGCGCGGGGCGGAGTGGGGTGGAACGGATACCTGAGCGGCATGCCTCGCAGCGTCTTCGCCGCATGTTCCACGCCCTGGAGTCCACGCCGCATGTTCCACGCCCTGGCGTCATCGCCACGTGTTCCATGCCCTAGCGTCCACGCCGCATGTTCAACGCCCTGGCGTCATCGCCGCTTCCCTTTTGTTCTTTATACACGCCGTAAGTGGAGGATAGGCATAGAAATGGTTTCCTTAATTTTACTCTGCTGATATAATGTTAGAATACATAACATGATAGAGTGGAGTGAACGTTGAAGATGGGTATTCGCCGGGGGAAAGCCGTTCTAGTCGTTGTTTTACTGCTGCTTGTAGGTGTGTACAGCTTATGGGTTGATATGTACTGGATACATAAGGTTATCTATCTGCTGCTAATGGCGGCGCTCGGCGGACTTGCGCTGGACAGCTATTACGGCGGAGTCCTCAAGGACCGGCAGCTGGCGGAATCCCGGGGCAAGGTGGAGCTGCTGGGCAATGAGATTGTTGTCACCTCGGACCGGTTGCATGGGGCGCTCGAAGAAATTAGCCGCCACACGGAAGGGCTTCAGCAGACTGCAGACTATTCACATGCATACGAAGTGGATTTGCAGACGCGCAGTAATGAGGCTAAGGCCAATATTGAGGGTGCTTTTGCCACCATGGGCGGAGTAGCGGCGGTGACGCAGCATATAGAGGAGCTGACCGGGAAGCTGGGGGCGACCATGCAGACGACCCGCTCAGGAATGGTTGAAATGGTGGATTCACTGAAGAATACAGATGAGGTCATGGAGGAGCTGCAGGAGCAGAGCGGAGATATGCTGAACAAATTCACGACGCTCAGCGGGCATATCGCCATGGTGGAGGAGATTAACTCGCTGATTGTCGGTATTGTCAACGAAACCTCGCTGCTGGCGCTCAACGCTTCTATTGAAGCTGCGCGGGCGGGTGAACAGGGGCGGGGCTTCGCGGTAGTAGCAAGCCGGATCAGGCAGTTAGCTGACCAGAGCCGGAGTTCGGTAGACCGCTCCACGGAGGTGCTGCTCGATATCAATAATGGAGTGCGGCAGGTGCTGGAGTCGGTTACGAAAGAGCAGTCTGCAGTTGAGCACGGTGTGAATGAAGTAGCAACCGTGAAGCGGCGTCTCGGCGATATCTCGGACAGAATAGAAGAGGTGGGGACGGCGGTAGCTGAATCGGTCGCTGCGGCTGCGCGGCAGAGCAGGCTGATTGATGAGGTGACAGCCGAACTTAGCGGTGCAGTGGGTATTGTCAACGAGACCATCGCAGGTGTGGACCTGACGCTGGAGCAGGTCACCCGGCAGCGGTCCCAGATCGGCCAGCTGAATAATATCAGCGCCAGCCTGCTCATGGAGTCGCAATCCCTGCAGCAATCTGTGAATGCAATTGCGGGGCGCGGGGTGATTGAGATGAGCGGGTACGAGGGACGGCTGCAGGAAATGCAGGTATTGCTGGAGGAGCTCTCAGCTAAGCAGGAGCTGTATTCACCGGATGCGGACAGCCATAGCAGCGTCCTTGCTTCCTGTATCCGTAAGGTTCCGGATGTGCAGGCGATCTGGTCCAACCGGACGGATGGCACGTTCATCTACTCCGAGCCTGCGGCAGGACTCCTGAATGCCAAACGCCGTGACTGGTGGAACGGGGCCATGAATGAAGGCCAGTACGTCTCGCAGCCGTATGTTTCGGCGATTACCAAACGTTCCTGCATTACGCTCTCCAGAGCGATTAAGGATGGCCGCGGAGAGATTGTAGGTGTGGTGGGGATAGATCTGGCGGTGTAAACTAGAGTGTTTCGGCGGGATAGCTGAGGAAGAATAACTGTACGAAGCAGATAACATTATCTTGTAAAAAGAGCAGCAGGCTGCCCCGGTCAGGGAGTACCTGCTGCTCTTTGCGGGTTGTACCGGGTCTCGGCCCGGACTAGGTAGCGTCAGCCGGGAGGCTGCGCAGCCCGCTCCAGATGCTCTGCCAGTTCTTGCCTGCAATCCGCTTCTCATAAATAGGCAGCAGATGCGGATGGGCGGCGAAGTAAGGCGAGGGCCGCAATACCAGCTGAATGACATCCGAAATTCCATGAGGGGCGGCCAGAATTATTTCCCCATTCCCGTCCAGGGAGAGTCCAAGCGCCGTTGCCGTCTCGGGGAATTTGGACATTCCGTCTGTGGACGAGTAATAGGGCGGCAGGTTATTGACGGTATGCATCCTGGCCTGATTCTTGACTGACCAGGGGATTCCGGGATACCGGCGCTTCAGCTGGGCTTCCCAGGATTTCTCCACTTCCTCCCGCAGGTCGCCGGGGTCATAATAGATCACATCAATATCCGCGAGGGGGGTTCTCTCCGTACAACCATGCTGCACATCCCAGATCTTCGACCGCACAAATCCGGCGCAGACCCACCAGTCCGGTAATTGCAAAGTTCCGGCAGCCTTCAGAATATCCATCATCCAGTCATCTTCCCTCACCCGCCGAAGAATGTCTGCTTCACTGGTTATTATCATTGTATAATCTCTTCTTTCTCTGCTGAAATGAAGACAATAATCCATTATAGCCCGGATGGAGCGGAAAGTGTATGCTGCGCAGAGGGCCTTTTTTTCTGAAAAATAAGGCTTTATAATGGACCGATAGATTGTCCGATGGGGGCGTGAATGTGCAACATAACCTGAGTATTCTGCTGCAATTGTTCGAGCGGGCAGCGCTGCTGCTGATGTGTCTGTTCGTACTGACCCGGCTGCCGCGCTTTAAAGAGATTTTTGCCAAAGGGGTATATGCGCCGCAGGAGCTGGCGATTGTAACGGTAATCTTCAGCCTGTTCGCCATTTTCGGAACCTACAGCGGGATTAATGTGGAAGGGTCGCTGGTCAATGTGCGGATTATCGCCATTATGGCCGGCGGGATTCTCTTCGGCCCCTGGGTCGGGCTGATTACCGGGATCATCTCGGGGGTGCACCGTTTCCTGATTGATATCGGCGGTGTCACCTCGCTTCCTTGTCTAATTACAAGCATCACAGCAGGGCTTGTATCGGGGATCATCTACCGGCGCACCGCACCTGAACGACGCTGGATCGCCGGTATCGCGGCCGGGATGGCCTGTGAGGCGCTGACGATGGCGCTGATTCTGATTATGGCCGACCCTTATTCGCTGGGTGTGGATATTGTGTCGAAGATTGCTTTTCCGATGATTATCGGTCAGATCAGTGTCGGGCTGATTGTTACGCTCGTGCAGAGTGTCGAGGGGGAGAAGGAACGGATTGCGGCTAAGCAGTCCAAGCTTGCGCTGGATATTGCCAACAAGACGCTTCCGTATTTCCGCAATATTAATCCAGAGTCGCTGCGTACCATCTGCGGGATTATCCAGGAGGATATCGGAGCGGATGCGGTGGCGATTACCGATACACGGTTCATTCTGGCCTATGTCGGTGTCGGTGAAGAGTATTATGCCGAGGCCAATGAGATTATCAGTGAAGAGACCAAGCAGACGCTGAAGAGCGGCGAGATCACCATCCGCGATGACGATACCGAGTACATGAACCGGGGCATCCGCTCGCTGATCATTATTCCGCTGAAGGAGAAGGGTGAAGTGACGGGGGCGCTCAAGATTTACTACACCAATGCGCATAAAATCACCTATTCCCTGCAGGCAATGGCAGTCGGGCTGTCGCAGATCATCTCTACACTAATGGAGGTTTCGCGGGTGGAGGGAATCAAGGAGATGGCCAACAAAGCTGAACTGAAGGCGCTGCAGACGAGCATCAACCCCCATTTTCTGTTCAATGCGCTGAATGCCATTATCTCCTCGATCCGGATCGATCCGGACAAGGCGCGCGAGCTGATCGTCAACCTGTCGGGGTATATGAGATATAATCTGGAGCTGACCGATGAGTCCATTGATATCCGCCGGGAGCTGCAGCAGGTCCAGCATTATGTGGAGATTGAGAAGGCCCGCTTCGGCAGCCGCCTGACCGTTCTGTACGATATTGATGAGGTGGCGGTGCGTATTCCGAGTCTGATTATTCAGCCGCTGGTGGAGAACGCGATTGTCCATGGGATTTTGAAGGAGAAGGGCAATGGTACTGTGGATATTTCAGTCAAAGACCACGGTGACAGCGTAAGGGTAAGAATTGCCGACACCGGAGCGGGAATTAGTGAAGAGACGATTGCCAAGGTCTACAGCGGCAGCATGGAAGGTAACAAAATCGGACTGTACAACGTGCACCAGCGGGTGAAGCTGATCTATGGCACGGGTCTGACGATCCACCGGCTTGCCAAGGGTACGGAAATTTACTTTGATGTGATAAAGGAGCAGCGATGAGAGCGATAATTGTCGAGGATGAAGTGCTGGCGAGGCAGGAGCTTGCTTTTCTGATACAGGCACACAGCAGTTTCAAGATTGCCGCCGAGTTCGAAGACGGGCTGGATGCGCTGAAATATCTGCAGACGGATACGGTGGATGTGATTTTTCTGGATATTAATATTCCTTCGGTTGACGGCGTGCTGCTGGCCCATAATATTAGCCGTTTCGCGGTCAAGCCCTATATTGTGTTCATCACAGCCTATAAGGAGCATGCCGCCGAGGCGTTCGAGATCGAAGCGTTCGACTATATCCTGAAGCCTTACAGTGAGACGCGGATCAAAGCGATGCTGCAGAAGCTGGAGGGGGCCATTGCGGCCAGGAGCCGCCAGGGGGAAGAAGAGCCGGTCAAGCTCAGCAGCGGTAAGGTCAATCTGTGGAAAAATGAAAAGATCATCGTCGTCGATACGGACGAGATCTACTATGCTTCGGCGCAGGAGAAAACAACGAGCGTCATTACCAAAGATGAGGAGTACAGCATGGCTTTAAGCATCAGCGAATTCCATAGCCGCCTGCCGCAGGAGCAGTTCTTCCGCTGCCACCGTTCGTATCTCGTCAATCTGTCCAAGATCAAGGAAATCATCCCCTGGTTCAACAACACCTATCTGCTCCGGCTGCGTGATTTGGACTTCGAGGTGCCGGTCAGCCGCGGCAAGGTGAAGGAATTCAGGCAGATCATGCGCCTCTAGCGGCAGTTCATTCCCCGTTTGCGTCATCTCATTCCGGATTTCTCTTAAGTCAGCATCTTTTCGCTACAATGAAGAGGCAAAGCAAGCCTTGAAGCGACTTTGGAAGCGATATTAGAGAGAAAGAGGGAATCACCCATGACTACGACTACGCCAGGCAGCAAGCGGTGGCTCATCGTGCTAGGTACAGTGATTATGCAAATGGGACTCGGTACAATCTACACCTGGAGCTTGTTCAATGCCCATCTTGTCAGCAAATTCGGCTGGGAGCTCAGCTCGGTTTCGATAACTTTTTCCATCACCAGCTTTGCTCTGGCCTTCGCGACTCTGTTCGCGGGGAAACTGCAGGACCGGTTCGGCCTCCGCAGACTGACCGCTGCTGCCGGGATTATGCTGGGGCTTGGTCTGATTCTAAGTTCGCAGGCCAGCTCCCTCCCGATGTTCTACCTGCTGGCCGGCGTAGTTGTCGGGTACGCGGACGGAACAGCGTATATTACTTCACTCTCCAACCTGATTAAGTGGTTCCCGAAGAATAAGGGACTGATCTCCGGAGTATCCGTAGGTGCTTACGGTACGGGTAGTCTGATCTTCAAATATATCAACGGCAGCCTGATTGAGTCGGCGGGCGTGTCGAATGCTTTTCTGTACTGGGGCTTCATGGTGATGATTATGATCGTAATCGGCTCAATGCTGGTCCGGGAAGCGCCGGTGGCGGCCCCCGCATCGGCGGCTATGGCTGCCGGGAATCGCATGAAGACAGCCGCTGGAGCTGTTATTGTGCCGAAAGATTATACTGTTAAAGAAATGCTCCGCACGAAGGAAGCATACCTGCTGTTCGTGATCTTCTTCACCGCCTGCATGAGCGGCCTCTATCTGATCGGCATCGTGAAGGATATCGGTGTGCAGCTGGCCGGACTGGATGTTGCGGCAGCGGCGAATGCTGTAGCGATGATCGCGATCTTCAATACGGCCGGGCGCCTGATTCTGGGTGCATTATCCGACCGCATGAGCCGCTTGAAGCTGATTAGTGTAACGCTGGCTGTTACGGCGGTAGCGATGTTTACTCTCAGCTACGCCACCCTCAGCTACGGTATATTCTTCACCTGTGTGGCGGCGATCGCCTTCTGCTTCGGCGGTAATATTACCGTATTCCCGGCGATTGTCAGCGACTTCTTCGGCCTGAAGAACCACAGCAAGAACTATGGCGTTGTCTATCAGGGCTTCGGCATCGGCGCGTTGTCCGGCTCGTTCATCGCCGCATTCCTGGGCGGGTTCAAGCCTACGTTCATCGTAATTGGTCTGCTGTGTATCCTGGCCTGCATCCTGGCGGTTTCCCTGAAGCCTCCGGTAGCAGGGCAGGCAAAAGTAAAGGGAATGAGCCTGAAGCCTTCACGGCATACGGCTTAACCATATAGAGATTGATGTTGGCTTGAAAGAAACAGAGACAAAGAGTGTCGTAGAGAAAGAGAATGGCAGACCAAGAGTGCTGTAAAGTAAGAGAATGACGGGCAGCGAGTGTTGTAGAGAAAGTGTGCTGTAAAAAAGAGTGCTGAAGACCAAGAGACTGGTTTCGGAGAAGAGATGTCCATACTTCCGCGTGAGCGGAGGGGGAGGTCTCTTTTTTTTCTGTGGAGAGGGGTAAGAGTCCGGAGGGGGCCGGATGAGAGGTGGAAAGTGCATAAATCAGCCTTCGATAAATCTGCTAAAGTTATATTATATTGGATTGAAAGACTACATAGGATGAAGCCTGTACAACCGTTTTTACTCGAATAAAGTTGTGCCGGTAGGCACTTTTTGCAGAAGTCAGGTGTTATAGAGATATACAAGCCAGGAGGTGAGGGCAACGTCACAGGAGAATATGCCGGATATGCGGCAGGTAGAGGCGGTCATTATCAGGGTTCAACAAGGGGAGCAGGAATCCTTTGCGTTCATTGTGGATGCTTTTCAGCAGCCGGTTTACCGGTATTGCTGCCGCATGCTGGGGAACAGGCAGGATGCCGAGGATGCGGTGCAGGACGTGCTGGTCAAAGCCTATCAATCTATCAGCGGGTACAAACCTACGGTTAGCTTCACGGCATGGCTGTACCGGATTGCCGGCAATCATTGTCTGAACCTGCTGCGCCGGCGGCGGATGCAGGGGCACTTCCTGCGGGTGTTCCGTCCCGATACGGCGGCAGCGGCCGGTCCGGAGCAGACGCTGGAAGAGCGGCTATACAGTCCGGCGCTGGAGGCTGCACTTGGACGGCTATCGCTGGAGGAACGGAATTTGCTTGTTCTGCGGGTATTTGAAGAGCAGACCTTTCTGGAGATCAGCGCAATTCTGAACATTACGCCTAATGCGCTGCATAAAAGGATGGAGCGGATCAAACGAAAAGTGCGGGAAACGATGCAAGCGGAGGAGGGGATATCATGGAACGGGCAGGAATCGGCAATGAGTACCAAGATATAAGAGACGCTGCAGTCCGTGAAGAGCAGCTATCCGTGATAGAGGTTACTGATAGAGTTATGGCCCGCGTGCGGGGGACTGAACAGAAGAGGAGTCCGCGCGGGATCAGATTCGCCGGTAAAACGGCTGCGTTCACAGGGATGCTGGTTATGCTGCTGCTGATCACAGTAACAGCCTACGCTGCCTCGGAGTATATTCAGATCCGGAATAAGGCAGGCGAGGTGAAGGTGCAGCATCAGGCAGAGAACCCTAATCCTGGACCGCCGGCAGCGTATAACAAATATGCATGGAAGCTGATGGATTATGCCAAACCCGGGGAACTGATCGCCTATTTCGTCAGAGGAGAGAAGCTTCCTGAAGGGGAGGAATCAGCACTGCAGTTTGCAGGCAAGGAGCTGCGCCTGACCGATTACCCGGCTTTCCTTGGAGAGATGAATAAATTGAAGACGCCTGTATTGCCCAAGGAAGCCGGAGGTTATGAATTTAAGTATGGCAAGATACACCCCGGTTCACCTTTAGCCGCGGAACGCGATGGAAATCCGCTCTACCGTCAGACTCTTGACGAACTGATGGCTGAGGCGAAGCAGAATACCGGCCGCAATCTGTTCATGAAGGCGATCCCGTGGACCGAAGCGGCTTCTATTGGCGGCAAGTATACCAGAGAAGGGGCGGTCATCGAAATAGGGGCTACCCTGCTGCATGGAGGCAATGTGCAGGTCATGCTAAGACCGGAGGTGGCCGCAGAGAAGCTGGAGGTAGAGGGCCGTGAGATCGTATACAATCACGCCGACAAGCCAGAGGTACGGCCGGATATAAGCTACCATTACCTGAACTGGTACAACGAGCAGCAGGATGCCTATTATATTGTCACCACCTACGGGGACCGGAAGCTGACCAAGGAACAGCTGCTGGATTTGGCGGGTGAATTGATCCGGGGCGGGCTGTAGGCGGCGGTTCTGGGGAGTGATTTTGTTAAGTTCAGTCTATACAGGCATAAATGTTGTACGTACTGCAACATTGGTTCATAAATACCGGCTGTTCAGGAGGATTGTTGTATGAAATACAACAATAGCTTCGTTAATCGGCCTGGAACGAGGGAATTGCTGCATTTTGTGCAACAATTATAGATTTAGGCCGTGTTATTGAGGGAAATGTTGTATTCTGTGCAGGATTGTAATAAGCACTCCATGTGCAAAGGATGAATCGGGCAACTCTTGCTTAAACAGCAGCCGGAAGTCCAAATATTCATCGTTGAGCAGCCAGCAGCTTAAGTGAATAGATTGAATTCAATTTAGGTATTAAAAGGTATTCAAAAAGGCATCCGTAGAGCGAATACGCTCTATGGATGCCTTTGGTGTTCACACGTATGAGGAATGAAGGATGCCGCGGGAGGAGGGCTTAGCCCTCCAACAGCAGTGCTTCAGGGTCTTCCAGTAATTCCTTGACCTTGACGAGGAAGCCTACCGCCTCTGAACCGTCCACAATCCGGTGATCGTACGATAAGGCGACATACATCATCGGACGGTTAGCTGTCCGCTCTTCATCCAAGGCGATCGGACGAAGCTGGATCTTATGCATGCCGAGGATGCCGACCTGCGGCGTATTGAGGATCGGCGTAGACAGCAGAGAACCGAATACACCACCGTTGGTGATCGTGAAGGTACCGCCCTGCAGCTCCGGCAGACTGAGCGTGTTGGCACGCGCTTTGGAGGCGAGCTCGCCGATCTTGCGCTCGATTTCCGGGAAGCTGAGCCGGTCGGCATCGCGGACGACCGGCACGACCAGGCCTTCTTTGGCAGCTACGGCAATGCCGATGTCATAGTATTTCTTCAGCAGGAGATCCTCGCCGTCGATCTCGGCATTCAGCAGCGGATAAGCCTTGAGTGCACCGATCACGGCTTTGGTGAAGAAGGACATGAAGCCGAGTCCGACCTCATGCTTCTCTTTGAAGGCATCCTTGCGGCGTTTGCGGATGTCGAGAATAGCGGTCATGTCCACCTCATTGAAGGTGGTCAGCATCGCTGCCGTCTGCTGCGCTTCGACCAGTCGGCTGGCAATCGTCAGCCGTCTGCGCGACATGCGCTTGCGCTCGGTCGCTTTGCCGTCCTCCGCGTGCGGCGCCTTGCCCGCCGGCGCGGGCGGCTTCACCGGCTCCGGCCGCGCCGCCGCCGGAGCTGCAGGCGCAGCGGCCTCCGGCACGGCTGCGCCATGGCCGTTCACATCGGCCTGGCCGATCCGGCCGATGGGGTCGCGGGCACTGACCTCGCCGAGGTCGATGCCCCGCTCCCGGGCCAGCTTGCGCGCCCCCGGCGAAGCCAGGGCCGCAGTGCCCGCCGCCGCACCTTCGGAGGCGGCCGGAGCACTTGCCGCTTCCGGCTTACCGCCGTCAGAGGCACTGCCGCCCGGTGCTGCACTTGCCGCTTCCGGCTTACCGCCGTCAGAGGCGCTACTGCCCGTCGCTGCGCTCGCCGCTTCCGGCTTGCCTCCGCCTCCGGCTACTGCCGCACCGTCGGCGCTGCCGATAATGCCGATAGCTTCGCCAACGGCAACGTTCTCGCCCGCCTGGCGCAGGATGGAGGAGATGACACCATCCTCCTCCGCACTGATCTCCAGGTTGACCTTGTCGGTCTCAAGCTCCGCGAGCACATCGCCCTGGCCGACAGTGTCGCCCTCTTTAACCAGCCATTTGTAGATCGTTCCTTCGGAAATGGATTCGCCCAAATCGGGTACTTTAATTTCGGACACAGGCCGTTACCTCCCCAAATATAGTAGTTTACGTTATCGAGAGACCGCCTTGCTGCTGTCAGGAAGACGGTACAGGTGCTTGTACTTGAGCGTTTAGTTTCAGGGCTTCTCTAACGATGCGCCGCTGCTCGAAGCTGTGCACATCCGCGTAACCGCTGGCCGGGCTGGAGCGCTCCGGACGGCCGATATACTGGACGGTAACATTCTGCGGGGCAATGGCGCGCAGCCGGGGTTCGGCGTAGCTCCAGCCGCCCATATTCTTCGGTTCCTCCTGCACCCAGATGATTTCCTGCAGGGAACGGAACGAACTGAGATGTGCGCCAAGCTCGCGTTCCGGGAATGGGTATAGCTGCTCCAGGCGGAGAATATGCAGCCAGGAGAAGTCCTGTCCGCGGGCGGCCTCCAGCTCTGTCTGCAGGTCGATGGCGACCTTGCCGCTGCATACCACCAGGCGCTTGACCTCTTCGGGCTTGCTGCCGAGCAGCGGTTCCGGAAGCACCGGCTGGAAGCTGCCGGAGGCGAGATCAGCACCGGCTGAGGTGCTGCGCGGATTGCGGATCAGGCTCTTCGGTGCCATGATTACCAGCGGCCGGGCGTCGGGCTGTCCGCAGAGTGCAGCCTGACGGCGCAGCAGATGGAAATACTGGGCCGCGCAGGTCAGGTTCGCTACGGTCCAGTTCTCCTCGGCGGAGAGCTGCAGATAACGTTCCAGCCTGCCGCTGGAGTGTTCCGGTCCCTGGCCTTCATATCCATGCGGCAGCAGAATCGCAAGATTGCTGCGCTGTGTCCACTTGGCGCGTCCGGCGGAGATGAACTGGTCGATAATGACCTGGGCGGCATTGGCGAAATCGCCGTATTGCGCTTCCCAGAGCACGAAGGTCTCCGGTGCGAACACATTATAGCCGTATTCATAGCCGAGTACAGAGGCTTCTGACAGCGGGCTGTTGTAGACGCCGAAGGAGGCGCGGGAATCCTTAAGCTGGTGAAGAGGGGAGAAGAGCTCCCCGCTCTCACTGTCATGCAGGACAAGGTGACGGTGAGCGAAGGTGCCGCGCTGTGAATCCTGTCCGCTGAGGCGGATCGGCGTGCCGTCCTTCAGAATGGTAGCGAAGGCTAGGGTCTCAGCCAGCGCCCAGTCTACCCGCTCGCCGTCATTCAGCGCATCCTTGCGCCGCTGCAGAATCCGCTCCAGCTTCGGATAGACTGTGAAGCCGGCCGGTACGCTCAGCAGCTCACGGTTAATCTCCTGGAGGCTGGCCAGCGGAACCGCTGTAGGGCGGTGCACCGGTGTTCCGGTATCCAGGACGACCGAAGTCTTGGACTCGGCGTTCTTCTGTTTCCCTTCCTTCATCTGCTCGAAGGCCTGCTGCAGCACATTCTCGGCCTCGGCAATCATGTTCTTCACCTCATCGGCTGTAACGACCTTCTCGCGCTGCAGGCGTTCCGCATAAACACGGTAAACGGTAGGGTGGTTGCGGACCTTGCCATAAACCACCGGCTGGGTGGTTTCCGGATCATCCATCTCATTATGGCCGTGGCGGCGGTACCCGATCAGATCAATCAGGAAATCCTTCTTGAACAAATGGCGGTAAGCGCTGGCCATACGGACGGCTGCAATACAGGCTTCGGGGTCATCGGCATTGACATGCACTACCGGGATCTCATAGCCCTTCGCCAGATCACTGGCGTAATGCGTGGAGCGGGAATCTTCACTTTCGGTGGTGAAGCCGATCCGGTTATTGACGATAATATGCACAGTGCCGCCATTCTGATAACCTGTCAATTTGCCGATATTAAGTGTTTCCGCAACAATGCCTTCACCAGGGAAGGCGGCATCGCCATGCATAAGCACGGCCATAGCTTTGTTCGTATTCAGCTTAGGCAGGCCGGGGGTACCCCGTTCCTCCTGGGCTGCACGCGTAAAGCCTTCAACGACCGGATTCACGAACTCGAGATGGCTCGGGTTGTTCGCAAGCGTGATGCGGGTACGCACGGTTTCGCCTTCACGGACGGCCCGGTCAGCGCCTAGATGGTATTTCACATCACCGCTCCAGCCATAGGTGACACCCATGGAGCCTTCGGACGGGAAGAGCTCCTTGTTCGGTGAATGATGGAATTCCGAGAAAATAATATCATAAGGTTTGCCCAGGATGTGGGCAAGCACATTAAGTCTTCCGCGGTGGGCCATACCCATCAGGATATGCTCTGCGCCGTCATGTGCGGCAGCGCGGACAATTTCATCCAGCATAGGCACGAGGGCGTCATTGCCCTCCAGGCTGAAGCGCTTCTGGCCGACGAAGGTCTTGTGCAGGAAGGTCTCGAACTGCTCTACCTGGATCAGGCGTTTCAGCAGCTCTTTGCGTTCCGCATTATTCAGTGGAGCAGGCGACGTTGTGGATTCCGCCTGGCTGTTGAGCCAGCGCAGCTCACGCTCGTCATGCACATGCCCGAATTCATAGGCGATGGTCTGTGTGTAGGCCTGGCGCATTCTGTGAACGGCATCCATAGCGGTATGCACACCCTCAGGGGCATTCTCCCAGATCAGTGAAGCCGGCAGGGCATTCAGATCTTCGCGCGTCAGCTCATAGGTCTCGATCTCCAGCCATTTCGCCATCGGGTTGGTGCTCCGCTCCAGCGGATCGATATCGGCAGCCATATGGCCGTATATTCGGATGTTAGCCATTAGCTTGGAAGCTTTAACGGCTTTCTTGAGCCACTCTGTATCTCCTGAGATGGCGGGGGGAGGCGTCTTGACGGCATCCGGAGCCAGGGGAGGCGGACCGGATACTGTGAACAGGTCGCGGTAATGATGCTCTACGGAAGTGGGATCCTTGACAAACTGCTCGTATTTCTCCTGAATGTAGCCCAGATTGGGACCGTAATACTTGCTCCAGACAGATTCGTTATAGGGCTCTTTGACGGCCATGAGTAGGTCCTCCTAACGGATAAACTCCACATGCGGTATATTAGGAACACCGCTTAGCGGAGCTGCGATGTTTGCGGTTTCATTCTCATCCTATTGTGCTACTTTCCGGCAGGGTAATCAATTCATACTTTCGTGCAATCCGTTCGCAAAACGGTATGATTCAGCAGGGAATTCATACGGAACAATCATAAATTTTCCGGGTGAAGCCGGAGGGATAAAATATCGTTAAAATCCATAAAAAATTAAGGAATTAGGTGGTTGTAAATCATGGAAATGGGTAATTACTTCTATATTGTGTTACGGGATAAATATCTATTAGTATATTTAAACTAATTTGGACCGATTGAAGATGAATTGGAATTATTTATACAAGCCATTGGCAATTTTAGCTAAGGGTCCTCACGATTTAACATAAAAAAATTCCAGAAAACGACACACTTTTCATGTAAGATCTTGTATAATGTTATTGCGGAGAACGGTTTCATCGATTCTTTCCAGATCCTTTCATGTAAAGGGTCCAGTAAAGGGTAAACCTGCCGAAAGACAGGGGCACAAAGTCTCGGATCTAAAGTAGAAATACTATGATGGCCGGACTGCCTGGGGACGCGAAAATTCTAGGAGGAGATTTCTTGGATAAGTCCAACCAGGGGAATGACGAACTGCAGGCAGTTGATCTGGATTTAGAATGGGTGCATTTGCTAATGTCTGCTAAGCAGGCTGGCATCCAGGCAGACGAGATTCGGCGTTTTTTTACTGAAAAAGCACTCCAGGCGATGTAGGGCATTCAGCATTGTACGGATACATACAGAACAAGGCACAGCGGTGTACACGCTGTGCCTTGTTCTGTTGGAATTTACATGTTGTTTCGGGGTCCCCGCAAAGTGCCTGAGTAATCATCGAAGCTGCTGCCTCACTTTGTGGGGGGTATTTCAGTTATCCTTTTGCTCCAGCCGCCATTTCTGATAATCGAGAAATTCCTTGAATTCACGTTTGCTTATACCAGAGGCCATCGCATCCTGTACCAGCCTGAACCATTCTCCATCGAGAGCCGGTTCTGCAGTCTCTGCAATTCCGCCATACAGTAATACGTGAATCGATACTTGAAGTGCATCGGCAATTTTTTCGATAAATTGAATGGAGGGGTTGGATTGGATATTCCGTTCGACATTACTTAAGTATGATTTCGCCACGTCAGCCTTATCCGCAAGCTCGGATAAAGAATAACCCTTCTCCAGACGGAGCCTATGGATGCGGCTTCCCATGTTATCTGACACGATTACAACGCCCTCCGTACTTTTTGTTATCAGTATAACAAAAATTCGCAAAACGGACAAAAACCCTTGTTCCTGCCAGAAGCTGGCGGGGAGAGACAAAACGGCATATCCAGCCCGGATGAGGGAGGATATGCCGTTTTGTGTATATAGTTTGATGGCCTTATTTGGCTTCTCCCAAACCTTGCGTAGCATTGAATGTCCAGTTCAGCGCCAAGCCGTCACCCTGGAAGATATTCTGATCCTGGGTATTGTCAACGAATTCGAAAGCAATCTTGAAGGTTTTGGTTTGGGTAGCGGCGATGCCTCCCGGCAGTACACCCGCCGTTACGAGATCATAGCTGGAAGTGTTCTTCAGGTCCTTCAGGGAGATCTCGGACAGCACATGGCCGGCAAGCGGACCGCTGGTGTAAGAGCTGTCGAGAAGTTTGATTTTGAAGTGATCTCCAAGATCCTGGCCGGCATTATCGCCCTTCGCATCAGTTATAGTGTAGCTGGTGGCCAGCGTTAGGAGTTTGATATCCAGGGTGCCGTCATTGGACAAGGTGAACGTGCGTACGGTGTAATCACCCGGTTTCAGGTTGGTCAGGGCAACAGGGGTATTGAAGGAAGAGCCGAGCTTCAGTGTGCCTGCCGCGAAGGTTGCCGTGCTGGTTGCTGTGGAGCTGAAGTAAGCGAAGGTGCCCCCTCCGATTAAAGACAATCCCAGTGCTGCCGATGCAACGCCAAGACCCAGTGTTTTTTTGATACCCATAATTAATTTCCTCCTCGAGTATATTATGTTTTTTTAAGATCGGTGATCAGGAATGCATATACAGATAGATTATTTGAGGGCGCCTTTTTCCTGGTTGGCTTCGAAGTTCAGGGTCAGGGCCAGCGTATCGCCTTGATAGTAGTTTTGCGGCTGGAAGGTTTCCTTGAAGGCAAACTGTACGCTCAGGTTATCTGAAGTACCTGCTTTGATGCCCCCGTTCTCTACACCAAAGATCCCGCCGAGAATTCCCTTGGCTACAAGATCCGGACTTTGCTGCTCAAGGTCGGCCAGTGAAATGACCAGGACAGGTGATGTTACCTTATCCTTGTTAACAAGGAAGGTCACAATAATATCGTCTTTGAGATTATGGGCGCCGTTATCCCCCTGGGCATCTGTAATGACAGATGAGGTGCGCAGAACAACTTTGGGAATATTGAGCGTTCCGTCATTTTTCAATTTAAAATCTCTTAGAATCGTATCCCCCGGCTTAAGATTGCTGAGATTGACAATAACGGAGGGGTCTGAATTAAGTAATAAAGTACCGTTGTTAAAAGAAGCGGAAGTGGTGGAGGTACTGCTGAAGTAAGCGAAGGTTCCTCCGCCCACCAGGGTTAATCCGAGTGCTGCCGATACAACGCCGAGACCTAATGTTTTTTTAACGTTCATTTGTTCATCCCTCTCTCATCGTTCTTTTTGGTCTTTACCTGTCTTCGGGGAAAATTTATTGTTGCTCCGCGTTTCGTAAACGGGAGAGGACAATCGGTTTATTGCACAATGTCTGGAAGGGTATCCGGTCCGCCGGTCACCGCTGGCCCTGCATTCTTCTTCTCCAGTGCCGCTACGGCTTTCCAGGAGGAATACAGTGCGTAGAGGAGCAGGAGCAGCCCGGGGATAATCATCAGCATTACGCTTCCGGCTTTGGAGACCGCAAAATTCATGGCATATCCTACATAAGGGACGGTGACGCCGGTATATTGGCCTACCACATTTGTTGAGCTGACCGCTGAGGTATCGGCTGCATCGTTATTGTCCCCTTTGGTGGTATAGCTGGCCTCGCCTATGGCACTGTTTATTGAAGCATCGACCACACGGTGTGTAATCAGGAGGTTATCGGGATTCATGAAAGTAATCACATCGCCTTTTTGAAAACGGGTCATATCCCCGCCCGGCTTAATCGCTACTATAGATCCGGTCTGGATGCCCGGCTCCATGGAACCGGATAACACCGTCTTGATCTGATAGCCGAAGAAGGAAGGTTCGCCTCCGGAGGCTTTAGAGATGACTACTGCGGTTACCAGCACCAGAAAAATCATAAATATCAGTGTGGACAATGTGGTGCTGACTATCTTTTTAATGCGCATATTATTCCCCGCCTTTGCTGGTATCCGATTGTGGATCAGGTGTAGCTGTAGCTGTAGCTGTAGCTGTTGGCTGCGCGGTATCTGTAACGCTATCCGGGAGCTCCCCAGGTGAGTCTGCCGCTGGAGTCGCCTCCGGAAGATTGGCTTCCGGTGCCGGTGTGGCAGGCGGAGCGGTAACCTCTGTATCTGGTGAGGGTGCAGGAGCCGGCTTTTCTCCCTCAGGAGCTTCTATAGCAGGTTCTTCGATGGTCTTATCTTCTCCAGGAATCTCCGCTGCGGGCGGATTATTCTTGGTTTGATCGTTCTCCTGTTTCTGCTTCTCCAGTGCCAGCCGTTCCGCTTCCTCAGCCTTGGCCTTCTCCTCCAGCACCGCCTTCGCCTCAGCAATGTGTACCTGCTGTTCCTGAAGCGTGGTGATTGTGGACGATAGGTTGTCTCTGGAGGCTGTTAATTCTGCACTTAACTGATCATAGCTTGACTGTAAGGCGGGAGATACATTGGGGTCTGCATTGTCATTGTAAGCTCTGGCCATGAGTGAGAAAATCGGTTCCTCGGCAGGGAAGCCGAAGCTTTCTTGCCGGAGAAGCACCCGGTCAGGATTACCGGTCGGCAGCGAGCCGCCGAAATCATGAATCGTATTCAGATAATGCACAATGCCCGTTAATGTATCCGTCAGGGATTCCGACAGCACCCCGCTTTGATGGAGACCTTCCTGCAGCTGTTCGAAGAACCGGGCGTCACGGATTTCCAGGCAATTGGGTTCGAGATTAACCATATATCCTCCGAGTTGATGCAGAATGGCTGCTGCACTGCCAATTTCCTGCAGAATTTGCTGCCAGATACCTGCATTGAAGCTCAGCTGTGTATCCAGTGCGCTAACTGTATCGCTTGCCAGCCGGATTTGTTCCGAGATCTCACTGGAGACCTGATCCAGTTCCTCCGCTGACAGTTCTTCAGAGATTGGGGGAGTGTTATAGTTCCCGCTCGTATTGTGGCTGCCAAGAGAAGATTTCAGTTCGATAATTGTGCGGACATGTCCGCTGAACTCAGACAGCAGCTGTTCAATCTGACCCGGAAATACGGAGCAGAGCCCGATAGAGGTGTTCTGTTCCTGGGAAGTGTTATACTCTCCGTAAGTACTGCCAATCTGATTGGATGTATACATTATAAGGACAGATACAGCCACACCGGATTGCAGGATCCGAAGACCGAGTTTCGTGTAATTCTTTTTACGCCGTTTGGCGGATCTGGGGTACAAAGGTAGGCCCCCTCTCATGGCTTACTGTTTGGTATTCGTTATATTCGTTCTTTATTAAGAACGTCTTCGTAATGAAATCATACACTGCGCACCCGGGAAAAGAAAAATGTCAATTTCAGCGAATTGTTCGCAATAAAGCACGAATGCATCTGATTATCTTTAATTATCTTAATATATCGCTGTTTTTCACAAATGTTCTTTATTGAGAACGAAAAAAGGTTATGCTATCCGCACAACAAATACGGATGGCATAACCTTTTCCTTTTGTAGTGAAGCCCGCTCCTTAAGGAAGCTTCTCTCCGCGTGAGCTGACGTACAGCTCGTACCATTCCTTGCGGGAGAGCTCAATCTTATCCGCTCCTCCGCAGGCTGCGATGCGCAGCGGATTGACGGTGCCGATTACAGGCTGGATGGCTGCAGGATGCGTCATCAGCCAGGCCAGGACGATGGCCTCAGGTGTTGTATTCTTCTCATCGGCGAGCGCCTGTACTCTGGCCGCTGTATTCACCACGTTCTCCGGCTGTCCTTCAAGTGGACGTCCGCTGAACAGCCCCTGGGCCAGCGGGCCCCAGGCTTGAAGCTGGATGTTCCCCGCGCGGCAATACTCTATTGTACCCTCAGGAAACGTGAGGTCTTTCCACTGTTCCCGGTTCACACTGAGTACGGCATCGACCCAGCTGATTTTGGCCAGGCTCATATGCAGCTGATTGACGATGAAGGGCTCGTCACAATAGGTCTCCAGCAGTTTGATCTGGGCAGCACTCATATTGGAGACACCGAAGTGGCGCACCTTGCCGGCTGCCTTAAGCTGGCGCAGTGCTTCGGCGACTTCCTCGGGGTCCATCAGCGGGTCGGGGCGGTGCAGCAGCAGAATATCAATATACTCTGTGCCCAGCCGGGAGAGTGTTCCGTCTACACTGGACAGAATATGCTCCTTGGAGAAGTCGAACATATTGGTGATATCCCCCGGCTCCATCAGCCTGATGCCGCATTTCGACTGCAGGATGATCTCATCACGCAGACCCGGACGCTCCCTGAAGATCTGTCCGAACACCTTCTCCGCCTTGCCCCGGGTATAGATATCCGCATGGTCAAAAAAATTGATGCCGATCGACAGCGCCGCATCCAGCGCCTCATGCCCCTGCTTAATGTTCTCCGCTGTAACCGGTTCATGGTCCCAGCCTCCGCCAAGCCCCATACAGCCCAGCGCAATGCGGCTGGCAGGAATTCCGCGTTTGTTAAGTGGCAACGCTTTCAGCAATTGTATCCCTCCATAAGCTATAGCTTTTGAATGCTCTAAGATTAAGTGTACACCTTTAGAATCCGGTATGGTATTTTTTGTCGCTGGAGGAGCGGTGTTTCGTGCCTTCCTTATCCTTCTCCTCCTGCTTCTCGAGTGTCAGATCCTCGACCGGAATCGGATCTACATTCTGTTCCCTGTCATCAAGGTCAAATAAGCTTGGCTTGTCGGTCGGGTATTGCTCAGGGTGGTCGCGTTCGTCTCTTATCGGCTTCTTATCGTCACTATGGCTCATCTTAAGTTCACTTCCCTTTCGGAATATTTGCCGGACAAGGATGGGGAATGTGCTAGAGAATTCTCCTGAGCCTTGCCGGCAGTTTGCTCCCTAATAAACACAATTCGGGCTAATTAAACACAGGGACCTGTGATAAACCGCTGGTTCCTGTGTGAACAGGCTTTGGACATGAAATGGAGGACTGCCCCGGCTGCCTGTAACGGCGGCGGAACAATCCTCCTGAAATTCTATACTTATTAAGGAATAATCGGGCTGCCTTTGTCACTCAGCCTGCGGGCCACAACATCCTCATGGAGCCGCTTCAGCCATTTCAGCTCGGTCAGACAGTGCTCGTACCGGCCGTACATCAGATGCAGTGCCGAACGGGGAACTATGGAGATATGCTCCTCATACACCTGATAAGCGAAGTTCACCTGGTGCTCTGTCTCGCGGATACGTTCCTCCAGCAGCCGTTCCAGCTTCTCCTGATCAATGTAGCGGGAGAGGGCCAGGGCCATGTACAGCGGATGATGCAGCTGATCGCTTTTCTTGATCTGCTGCAGAATGAGCTGTTCCATCAATTCCTTGCCTTTATCGGTAATCCGGTAGATCGTTTTATCCGGCCGGTCCGTGCTGCGGATAACCTCTACAGCTTCAATATGGCTGCCCTCGGCCAGCTTGTCGACTGCATAATACAAGGACCCCATCTGCAGCTTAATGAACTGGTCCATCGTGCGTTCCTTCATGACCAGTGTAATCTCATAAGGATGCATATCCCGTTCCAGCAGCAGCCCCAGAATCAGCAGCTTCATGGACATGATGCTTACCTCTGCCCGGAAGCTGGAGCAGGCTGGGATTCCTTAGGCTGAATAGCCAGACGGTCTTTGGGCATCAGCAGAACAAAGACAACGGCAAGCACCGCAGGGACGATAGCCCACATGAAGGTATGAGCGATCGATGTAGACAGTGAATTCGTAATCTTGTCCAGTACCGGTGCCGGAATCTGTGCACGGGCCTCAGGGGTCAGAGCAGAACGCGGATCACCGAAGGAAGAGGCCTGGCCACCGTCTCCGAAGGCCGTGCTAAGCTCTGAAGTGAAGCTGTTGCGCTGGATAATACCGAAGATGGTAATCCCCAGCGTCATCCCGAGCGAGCGCAGGAAGGTGCTGGTGGAGGTAGCTGAACCGCGCTGGCGCATATCGAAATGGTGAATGGACGACATGCTGAGTACGGAGAAGGAGAACCCGACCCCGAAACCGGTCAGTGCCATGAACGCATTCAGCAGCAGACGGGAAGTATCCGGTGTCAGTGTGCTGAGTGAGAAGATTCCGGCAACGAAACACACTGCGGACAGCAGCATAATGTTGCGGAAGCTCGTCTTGGTGGTGAGCAGACCGCCGGCTTGGCTGCCGATGACCGTACCGATCATCATCGGCATCAGGATCAGACCGGAGTTGGTGGCGGAGCCGCCGTATACCCCCTGGACATAGATCGGAATGTATACCGTAGCTACGATAAACGCCGAGCCGTAGAACAAGCCGAGCAGACTGCTGGTGGCAAACAGGCGCCCCCGGAACATGTTGAACGAGATGACCGGCTCTGCCGCATTCTGCTCAATGAAGATGAAGGCAATCAGGAATACGGCGAAGCCGGCGAACAGTCCGAGAATCGTTGCTGAATCCCAGGCATACTGATTGCCGCCAAGCTCAAGCGCGAACATCAGGCAGATAATTCCTGCCACCAGCGTGAAGGCGCCGCCCCAGTCAATCCGCTGTTTGGCATGGGAGACGGATTCCTTGTAGGACGTCATAATCAGGAAGAAGGAGACGATACCAATCGGCACATTAATATAGAAAATCCAGTTCCAGCCGACGAAATCAGTGATATAAGCGCCAAGCAGAGGGCCAATTACACTGGAGATCCCGAAGACAGCACCGAATAATCCGGTGAGCTTGCCTCTTTTTTGCGGCGGGAAAATATCAAATACAATCGTGAAGGCAATCGGCATCAGCGCACCGCCGCCAACCCCTTGAATCGCCCGGTAGATACTGAGCTGTGTGATGCTCGCCGCCGTACCGCACAGGGCGGAGCCGATCAGGAACACGATGAGTCCGAAGATGAAGAAGCGCTTGCGCCCGTACATATCGGACAATTTGCCGAAGATGGGGGTTCCGGCCATAACCATGACCATATAAGCGGAGGTTACCCAGACGATTTTATCGAGTCCCCCTAGATCTGAGACGATGGTGCCCATAGCTGAGGCCACAATCGTATTATCCATCGCGGACATCAGAATGCCGAGCAGCAGTCCGGCAACGACGAGCTTAAGATTGCTTTCTTTAGTATGCATTTACAAACTCCTTTACGTTCGTTATTCAAGATGAAATCTTATTATATTCAAATTTGAATAGGGTGGCAATCTTTTTTTCAAAATTAAAGTAAATTGTGGACGCAAATAAGCCGCCCTTGTACAACAAGAACGGCAGGACTTCTATGTATGGTATTCCCTGACGGGCGGAACCTTATTCGCAGCGCGGTTGCACGCTTCTTCCTACATGGCAGCATCGCTTGAACGCAGCTCACGGGCTTCTATGTACCTGATGAACAGCTCGGTCAGCTCCGGGTCAAACTGGCTTCCCGCGCAGGCCCGCAGCTCCACAATCGCTTCCGCGAATGATTTGGTCGGCTGATACGGACGCTCCGTCGTCATGGCATCGAATGAGTCGATAATGGTCAGCATCCGGCATAGCCGGGGAATCTCTTCTCCCTTGAAGCCGTAAGGATATCCTTTGCCGTCATACCGTTCGTGATGCAGCTCGATATAAGGGGCAAGATCCTTGTATTTATTGTTGGTAAGTGCCATCTCTTTGCCCCAGGTGACATGCCATTTGACCATCTCCCATTCCTCCGGCGCGAGCTTATCCTTCTTGTTAAGTATGCCCCAGGGAATCTCCAGCTTGCCGATATCGTGGATCAGTGCGCCGAGCGTGAACTGCCGTTTGGAGAGATTGTCCAGCGCCAGCAGCTCGCTGATGTCCATGGCATAGCGGAATACGCGTTTGGAATGCTTGAAGGTCTCCAGATCCTTGTACATAAAAAGATTAAGCTGCTGCTCAATATCGCGCACATCCTGGCTGAAATCGATGTCACGCTCCAAGAGAGACTGGTTACCGTAGACGTGGACCATGTTCTTGCCTTGTTTTTTGGCATAGTACAACGCCTGATCGGCATGGTCGACCAGCTCTGACTTGAAGTGGACATCCGGCCGGTACCCGGCTACGCCTGCGGAGAAGGCCAGACAGCCCTGCGGGAAGATCTCGCTGCCTTCAAACATAGAATTGTTGAGCGTTTTGCGCAGCTTTTCGATAAATTGCTTGGCCGTTACGGCATCGTAGCCCGGCATCAGCAGGGTGAATTCTTCACCGCCATATCTGGAGACAATAATATCGGTGGACCCGGTTTCCTTCTTCAGCAGGTCAGCCAGAAAAACGATCAGCCCGTCCCCCTTAAGATGGCCGAAGTGATCATTATATTTCTTGAAATCATCAATATCAATCATGGCCAGGGAGAGTGCGCTGCCGCCTGCCTGCGATCTGCGCATTTCCTCTTCGAGCGCCGCTTCGAAATAGCTGTGGTTAAACAGTCCGGTACGCTGATCGCGGTTGGCCCGCTCTTCAATGTCACGGTACATGCTGAACAGCCGTTTGAAGGAATAGGAGATCAGTACACTGAGGCCCAGGAATAAGGCCAGACCTGTAATTCCGTTATAAAAGAGCAGAACGGTCAGCACCAGGGCGAGCACCAGCGTGCACAGATAGGCCAGTACGGCGTCTGTCAGCATTGCTTTAAGTGTATTGTAGAGATTCTCACGGAAAATTATGTAGTAGAAGAAGCCGACAAGCAGCAGGTTCAGGATGAAATAAATGGCCATAGCGCTGAGGTATGCTGCCAGATGGCTGCTGAGAAGCGGTCCCTGCCGGCCCCCGAACCACGAGAAGATAAAGGCTGCGGAAGTGATCATGATACAGTACACGGCGAAATTATTGAGATGCTTCCAGAGTGGAGTGCTTCCCCATTCGATGAATAGCAGTACGATGGAGCAGAGCAGAAGAACCAGGAGAGCGGATGGGGCGCCGAAGATAAAGATACAGGCCAGATAGATGGAAGAATCCAGTGACAGCCCGTTCCCCTGCGGAGGCAGCTGGAAGGTGAAGACGGTGAGCAGGACGGCCGCGCCTGACATGGCGGTAACCCAGCCCCAGTCGGATGTGGAGAGTTGAAGAATTTGCGGTTCCGTTTGATAAATGAACAAGCCCAGCCCGGCGAGGCATATGATAAAGGAGTACAAATAGCTCCTGCGGCGATGCATCTGGCTGATGATTGATTTGAGCACTGCTCCTCCTCCATTCGCGTAGTTGTAGATGTTTTATTCTAGGAGATTCGCGTTTACACCAGGATTCTCCTGCTAAATCATGACAAATCCGCATGGATTACAGGACAAAGGGGGAAAGCTGCGGTGAAGCCTTGACATACCCATGGGGGGTATATTATATTGATACTTGAGGAGGCTGATTCCTGTGTCAACAAATGAGAAGGTACATGCCGGGCATGACTGCGGCGAGGATTGCCATTCTTCTGCATCCGGTGTCCGCAAGAGCCATCATTCCCCGGAATTCAAGAGTGGACTGACCACCCGGCTTAACCGGATTGAGGGACAGATCCGCGGCGTCAAAGGCATGATTGAACGGGATACCTACTGTGATGATGTGCTTAATCAGCTGGCGGCGGTGCAGGCGGCACTGAACAGTGTCGGCAAGCTGCTGCTTGAAGGCCATATGAAGAGCTGCATTATCGAACGGATCGAAGCCGGCGAGCATGAGGTTATCGATGAGCTGCTGATTACGGTGAATAAGCTGATGAAATAGAGATTGGGGCCTGGATAAGCAGAACTCTTAAATTCATGCAAGGATGGCGGGCGTAACTGCGGTGAATGTTTGAACTTTCGGCCGCTGTTGTCCCCGGATTTCTTTGATTTAAACCGCTATTTGCGGTAGAAATCCGTGGACAAAGGCGTACGCATTCGCTCCTACAGTTTCAAAATTCCCCTCCGTTACTTTCATCCCTTGTTTGATTTAATAGTTCAAGTTATCCAGGCTGTGGTGGAGAAGGAAGCAATGAAAAGCTAAGTGCTTGCTATTGAAAACTAAGCACAAGCTTGCAAATCCGGTTTGTTCGGTGAAGAATCAAGGAGCTATGCTCCATAAACTATTAGGAGGGTAATCAAATGTCGAACGTAACATTGAATGTAGAAGGAATGTCTTGTGGTCACTGTGTAAGTGCTGTAGAGAAAGCTGTGAGCGGCGTTGGGGCTGCGGCGAAGGTAGATCTTCCGGCGAAGACGGTAGCGGTTGAATTTGACGAGAACACTGTAAGCCTGGATGCAATCAAGGCAGCTATCGAGGATCAGGGCTACGACGTAGTTTAAGTGAAGGATTGTAATGTAAGGGCTTGGAGCCGGGAACCCTAGAGCAATAGGGCCGGGCGCCAATGCCTTTTCTTT
Organism: Paenibacillus sp. FSL E2-0178; assembly: GCF_038593005.1. NCBI lineage: Bacteria > Bacillati > Bacillota > Bacilli > Caryophanales > Paenibacillaceae > Paenibacillus > Paenibacillus sp. FSL E2-0178. The sequence continues at coordinate 4,232,860 of NZ_CP151953.1, read as the reverse complement.
TAAAGATAAATATACCCCTTGGGGGTATAAGGAGGTGCGTGAATCATGGAAAAGAGTGCAGAACCGGTCCAGCAGCAGGCTACGCTGCAGATTACCGGGATGACCTGCTCCGCTTGTGCGGCGCGGATCGAGAAGGGATTGTCCCGCATGGAGGGGGTATCCCGGGCGAATGTCAATCTGGCGCTGGAGCAGGCGACGGTGGGATTTGATCCGAAGGTCGCAGGCGTGCCGCAGATCGAGGAGAAGATTCGTTCGCTCGGCTATGATACGCTGAAGGAATCGGCGGATTTCGATATTACGGGCATGACCTGTGCGGCATGCTCGGCCAGAATTGAGAAGGTGCTGGGACGGATGCCCGGGATTGCCGCAGTGAATGTGAATCTGGCGCTGGAGACAGCACATGTGGAATATTCGCCGGGCAATATCAGTACAGCCGAGATTATGGATAAGGTGAGCAGCATCGGCTACAAGGCGGCGCTGAAGCAGGACCGCAAGGATATCGCCAGCCAGCGCGGGGAGGAAATCACGCACAAACGGAACAAGTGGATCATTTCTGCTATATTGTCGCTGCCGCTGCTCTGGGCCATGGCGGGCCATTTCTCATTCACTTCCTGGATCTGGACACCGGAGCTGCTGATGAATCCCTGGTTCCAGCTGGTGCTGGCGACTCCCGTGCAGTTCCTGATCGGCTGGCAGTTCTATGTCAGTGCCTACAAAGCACTGAAGAACGGCAGTGCCAATATGGATGTGCTGGTGGTGCTGGGCACCTCGGCAGCCTATTTCTACAGCCTGTACCTGACGATTGATTCCCTGAAGATGAGCGGGATGAACCATACCGTGGATATGTATTACGAGACAAGCGCGATTCTGATTACGCTGATTCTTGTAGGCAAATGGTTCGAGGCATTGGCCAAAGGGCGTTCCTCAGACGCGATACGCAGCCTGATGGGGCTGCAGGCCAAGACCGCGCTGGTGCTGCGTGACGGGGTTGAGCTGAGCATTCCCGTGGAGGATGTCGTGATCGGAGATCTCGTGCTGGTGAAGCCGGGAACCAAGGTGCCTGTAGACGGTGAAGTGGTCGAGGGGCTGTCCTCCGTCGATGAATCCATGCTGACTGGCGAGAGTATGCCGGTGGAGAAGAAGCCGGGGGATGCGGTTATAGGAGCCACGCTGAACAAAAACGGTATGCTGCGGATCAAGGCCCGCAAGGTCGGCCGGGATACGGCGCTGGCGCAGATTATTCGAGTGGTGGAAGAGGCGCAGGGCTCGAAGGCGCCGATTCAGCGGATCGCCGATGTGATTTCCGGGATCTTTGTGCCGATTGTCGTCGGGATTGCAGCTGTAACCTTTGTAATCTGGTATATCTGGGGCGCACCCGGGCAGTTCGCCGATGCGCTGGAGAAAGCCATCGCGGTGCTCGTGATCGCCTGCCCGTGTGCACTCGGACTGGCAACACCGACTTCCATAATGGCCGGGTCCGGCCGGGCAGCCGAGTTCGGCATCCTGTTCAAGGGCGGGGAGCATCTGGAAGCTGCACAGGGCATTAAGGTTGTTGTAGTGGATAAGACCGGAACCGTGACCAACGGCAAGCCGGTGCTGACCGACATTGTAACCAGTACTGGCATTGTTGCACAGGGCAAGGTGCTTGCCGAGAACCGGCTGCTGTCGATTACAGCGGCGGCGGAGAAGCTATCGGAGCATCCGCTGGCTGATGCCATTGTAGCGGGCGCGCAGAGCAGAAGCATTGAGCTTCCGCCTGCCGGGCAGTTCGAGGCTGTGCCGGGCCGCGGCGTATCTGCCGTAGTGGCCGGCCAGAAAGTAAGCGTGGGCACACGGCGGATGATGGAGGAGAGCGGCCTTGATATCGGGCCGTGGACAGCGATCATGACCCGGCTTGAGCATGAAGGCAAAACAGCGATGCTGGTAGCTGTTGACGGCGGGATTGCCGGTGTTGTAGCGGTGGCGGATACGATTAAGGAAACCTCGCGCGCTGCGGTATCCAGACTGCACGAGATGGGCATCGAGGTCGTTATGATCACCGGGGACAACAAGATTACGGCTCAGGCCATTGCCGAGCAGGCGGGCATCCGCACGGTGCTGGCAGAGGTGCTGCCGGAAGGCAAGGCAGCCGAGATCCGCAGGCTGCAGAGCGGCGGAGTCAAGGTTGCCATGGTAGGCGATGGCATCAACGATGCGCCAGCACTGGCAACGGCAGACACCGGTATGGCCATCGGCACCGGCACGGATGTGGCGATGGAGGCGGCGGATATTACGCTCATGCGCGGCGATCTGATGAGCATTCCGGATGCCATTCTGATGAGCCGCAAGACGATGCGCAATATCAAGCAGAATTTGTTCTGGGCGCTTGCCTACAATACGATCGGCATACCGGTTGCCGCGCTGGGCTTCCTGGCTCCGTGGCTGGCCGGTGCAGCAATGGCCTTCAGCTCTGTATCCGTTGTGCTGAACGCGCTGCGGCTGCAGCGGGTCAAGCTGTAATGTTCACTGCTTCTGCTGCAGACGGAGCGATCTGGACTTGAGTGCGGATAACCGGCTGAGCGCCGATAACCGAAGAACCGCCGGAGCGTTAATGCCGGCGGTTCTTTGTGTCGCCGCCGAAAGCGGAACAAGGGAGGAAATGAGGGGCACTAGTGCCCTTGATTCCGCCGAAGGCGGACCAAAGGAGGAAATGAGGGGCACTAGTGCCCTTGATTCCGCCGAAAGCGGGCCAAAGGAAGAAATGAGGGGCACTAGTGCCCTTGATTCCGCTGAAGGCGGGCCAAAGGAAGAAATGAGGGGCAATAGTGCCCTTGATTCCGCCGAAAGCGGGCAAAGGAAGAAATGAGGGGCAATAGTGCCCTTGATTCCGCCGAAAGCGGGCCAAAGGGTAATCGGGCCAAATGTATGCGAAAAACCGAATACAATGTGCCTCCGCGAGGGTAATCGGACCAATTGTATGCGAAAAATCGAATACAATGAGCCTCCGCGAAGGTAGCTGGATCCAATATATGCGAAAAACCGAGTACAAAGTGCCTCCGCAAAGGTAACCGGACCCAATGCAATGTGAAAAATCGAATACAATGTGCCTCCGCGAAGGTAATCGGACCAAATGTATGCGAAAAATCGAATACAATGTGCCTCCGCGAAGGTAACCGGACCCAATGTATTCGAAAAAACGAATACAATATGCCTCCCTAGAAGTAGTCTGAATAGAGCAATGTGGAACAGCGCGCTACCTGCTTACACAGACTCGCTCCGGCCGGCAACCTGCACGCCAGGCTTGTTTCGTCCGAGCCGGTTGGTGCCGATTACCCCGGCTATGATCAGAAGCGATCCGATCCAGTGGTACACTGTAATCTCTTCCCCCAGGAAGAATGCTCCGGCTGCAATGGAGACGATGGTTGAGAGATTGGTGAACACGCTCATGAGTGAAGCTTCGATTTTGGACAAGATATAAGTTGAAGTCAGGGTAGTCACCAGCGAGGCTATGACTCCCAAATATACAGCAGACAGGACAAAGGTGCCGCTCCCCAGCGGGCTCAGGAATTCGCTGAAGGTTCCGCTGGCTGCATGTCCGGTGAGCGAAATGATCAGGAAGGTTGCGAAGCCGATCCCCATCATGAGGTAGCTGAGTTCAGCGGGGCTGAAGTGCCTGGAGAGTGACCGGGCCAGCACGCTGTATCCGGCAAACGCGAGACAAGTCAGGAACAACAGCACAATCCCGGTCAGGTTGGACAGCTGAATACTGCTTCCTTTCATGACAAAGATAAACACAACGCCAAATACCGACAGGAAAATACACAGCTTTTGCAGCAGAGAGGTCTTCTCCTTCAAGAAAATAGAAGCGATGATCATCGTCACGACCGGAGTGAACGAATAGAGAATTCCGCCCTCGGCAGAGGTGGCATGCTGGAGTCCGAATACCTGAAGGGTAAAGAATCCCAGCGGATACATCGCTGCCAGCAGCAGTGCTCGGCCAACCGGCTTGCCGCGGTAGGAGATTTTGACCCAGCCGAAGACGACCGGGACCGACATCACAACAAACGAAGCAGCGAAACGGTAGGTTAGTGTATCGAGCGGTCCGGCATGGCCGAGAGCCACTTTGGTGAACAGGAATGAGAATCCGATAATGACCGCATTGAGTACGGCAAAGCTATAAGCGAGCTTGAGTCCTTGCTGCTGCATAGGTACATCTCCTTTGTGTGAGTAAGACTGGATGCTGTAAACATCTTATCTGTTACTTTAAAATTAAAGGGAATTCCGCAGCAGAACAATACCGCCTTTCCGCTACTGTACCGGTACAGTTTGTTGTTTCCTGTATAATAATTGAAGGATAATAGAGGTATCATGAACAGCAGGCCGTGGAATGAAGGCGATGGGAGGCGGGGCAGCGTGAAAAAGTATCATTCGGTTGTATCGGAGATAGAGAAGCGGATGAAGCAAGGACAGTACCGTCCTGGGGAAAAGCTGCCTTCCGTGCGCAGTGCCGCAGCATTCTACGGCTGCAGTGTCAGCACCATTCTACGGGCCTATGGGGAGCTGGAGCGAACACATCTGATCTATTCGATTCCGCAGAGCGGCTATTATATGGTGGAGAAGACGGAAGAACCCGGACCTGCCGGGGGCAGCGGAATAATCGACTTCGCTTCGGCATCGCCCGATCTGAACGTATTTCCGTATCTGGATTTCCAGCATTGCCTTAACAAGGCGATTGACCAGTACAAATACAACCTGTTCACTTACGGGGATGCGCAGGGACTGGATTCGCTGCGCCGCACGCTGGTGTCTCATCTGGCGGAGTATCAGGTTTTTGCCAAGGCAGAGCGGATTATCATTACTTCGGGAATCCAGCAGGCATTGGAGATTCTGGCCAGAATGCCGTTCCCCAGCGGCAGGACGGAGATCCTCGTGGAACAGCCGGGGTATGATATTTATCTGCGGTATTTGGAGGCGGAGGGACTGCCTGTCAGCGGAATCGGCCGCTCCGCAGCCGGCATTAACCTGCGGGAGCTGGAGGAGCGGTTCGCAAGCGGCAGGTTTAAATTGTTCTATACCATGCCCAGGTATCATAATCCGCTCGGGACATCTTACAGCACAGCAGAGCGGCAGGCTATTGCCAGACTGGCCGGCAAATACGATGTGTATATCGTTGAGGATGATTACATGGCTGATCTGGGTGCCGGACGGCAATTTGATCCTGTATACGCGTATGACCAGACTTCACATGTGATTTATTTGAAAAGCTTCTCCAAAATCATCTTCCCCGGCCTCAGGCTGGGGGCGGTTGTGCTGCCGGAGCCGCTGCTGGAGACGTTCCGCGCCTATAAAGGATACACGGACACCTCGCTGTTATCCCAGGCAGCGCTTGAGGTATACATCAAGAACGGCATGTATGAGCACCACAGGCACAAAATAAAAGTGATGTACGCCAAAAGAATCCAGGCGGTGTATGAGGCGCTCCGGCGGTATAATACGGAAGGTTTAATTGAAGCATCCGCGGACAGCTCCGGCGTCTATATGCAATTCAAATTGCCGGTAACCGTGAATCTGGAACGGCTGGTCAAGCGGCTGGGAGAGCGGAAGATCTGCGTCGTATCCGGCAATGGATTCTATTTATCCGATTACCGGACCCGGGACAAGTTTATACGCATCAGTATTTCCCGCGCCGGGCTGGACCAGATTGATGAGGGGATCAGGGGCATAGTCCAGGAGGTGAAGCGGGGGGGCGGATGGTAGCGCGAAGGCCCTCCTGTTGTCTGGATACTAAATTGTGTTCATAATATTCCTATATAACTGTGAAAAGAGAGGCGAACCTACTGTGAAACCTGTGAATGAAACCCTTGAGCTGTTGAACCGTCATACCTCCGTCCGCCAGTTTCAGGACAAGCCGGTCAGTGACGAGCTGCTCGCTGCCATTATCGGGGCGGGCCAGATGGCCTCGACCTCCAGCAATGTGCAGGCTTATAGCGTAATTGCCGTAACGGAGCCTGCACTTAAAGCGCAGCTGTCCGCCTTATCCGGTAATCAGGCGTATATCGAGCAGTGCCCGGTCTTCCTGGTCTGGTGTGCCGACCTGTACCGGCTGCGTGAGGCGGCGGCTCCCCATCTGCAGGGGGCGCCATCCTATGAGGACAGTACCGAGAATCTGATCGTTGCCACCGTCGATGTTGCGCTCGCCGCGCAGAATGCTGCGGTTGCCGCCGAATCGCTCGGTCTTGGCATCGTATATATCGGCGGCGTCCGCAATAATATTGCTGCTCTGTCAGAGCTGTTGGGCTTGCCGGAGCTGGTCTATCCGGTATTCGGCATGTGCCTTGGTTATCCCGCCGCCGTGAATGGAGTGCGGCCGCGTCTGCCACTGCAGGCCGTGCTGCATAATAACAGCTATGACGCCGAAGCCGCATTGCAGCAGGCCGGGGTGTATGACGGAATCTCACGGGACTATATGCGCGAGCGGACCGGCGGCCAGAGTGAGGCCTCGTGGTCGGAGATCATGGCGAAGCGCCAGGCCCAGCCGTCAAGAATGCATATGAAGGAGTTCCTGCTGGGCAAAGGGTTCATGCAGAGATAACACGTTAAAGTGTGTAACTGAAGCTATATGGATAGCAGCAAGAAGCCTTCCCCCTTAAAGAAAGGGCGAAGGCTTTTTGCTGCTTACAGGATTCAACCCTCTTTATGACGGATTGCCGTACCACTTATATGTCATCACTGACTTGGCAGGCACATTTACGATAAACGACTGGCTGCCCCATTGTATCTTGACGTTCTTGGCCGAGGTCTGCGGATTATAAGCGACAACTACCTTGGAGCCGTCGGGATTCTTGAAGGCCACATTCTTCAGATCATTGCTGGTGTTGGTCTGGATGCGGTAAGCACCCGGAACGACAAATTTGCTGAAGTGGCCCAGCAGATAATATTGCTTGGTATAAGTGACATTGTTCTCCGGATTACTGTTTGAATTGTCAGAGTTCTGAATGGTGACCATGCCCCGGTTGGTGTTGTAGGCGGACAGCAGGGCAGGACCGTCCTTCTGATCAAGTGCGGCGTTCCAGAGAATAACCGATTTGGACCAGTTACGTGTAATATTGATGAATTCAGTGATCATGTTGTCGAAGCCCTGGCTTGTGCCGTTCTGCGGATCATTCCAGGTGCCGAACCCGCCCTCTGTGAACCAGATGTCTTTATCGGGATGGGCATTATGCATGGAGGTCATCTGCGAGCCGTCACCGCTGTCGTAGTGATGGAAGGCGCTGCCGGCGATATAGCTTGCTTTGCCGGAGTTTTTCAGATTCTGAACGACCGTATTCGGGAAGCTCCAGTTCAGATAATTATGGTCAAAAGCAATGATCTTGGTATTAATCCCGGCATTCTGCAAGGTTGGGCCCAGGTAGTCTCCGATGAAGCCGGTCTCATCCTGCTCGTTCATGCCCATCGAGGGGTAAGCCCCGGTTTCATACATGGGCTCGTTCTGTACGGTGACGGCATAAATCGGAATCCCCTGGGCCTGATAGGCTTGAATGTATTTTTTGAAATAGTCGGCGTAGGTCTGATAGTACTCAGCTTTGAGCTTGCCGCCGTTCAGGGTGCCGGAGTACTTCATCCAGGCCGGGGCACTCCACGGTGAAGCAAATACCTTGATACCGGGATTCTTGGCAATCGCCGCTTTGACCATTGGAACGATATAAGGCAGATCACGGCTGATCGTGAACTGACCGAGTGAGGTGTCCCCGGCCGTGTCATCATACGTATAGGCCGACCAGGTGAAGTCCGAGCTGCCCATCGGCTGCCGCAGCACACTCAAGCCAATACCGGTGTTGCCAAACAGCTTCTCCATCACCTCAGCCCGCTTGGCGGCATTCAGCTTATAGTTCAGCAGCCAGGCGGAGGAGTCGGTCAGGGAAACGCCGAATCCGTCCATTTGCTGATAGGTGGTGCCTTCGTTAACGGTAATTGTATAATCGCTGCTTCCGGTGGCGGAGCTGAAGCTCTTGTCTCCGATGCGGGTCAAGCGGGCGCCGGTGCTAAGTCCGACAGCCGGCTCCGTATTCGGATCTGAGGTGGATATCCATACTTCTGCCGTCTCCCCTGCAGCCGAAACCGGTTGCGGCGCAATGCCTCCGATGCCCGCAAGCAGCGCGGCGATCAGCGCTGCTAGTCCAATTCTTTTGATCATACCTTAAACTCCTCTCGATTATGCAGAAATGTAATCGCTTACTTTTATTGCAGGATTATCTTAATTCAATACTCCATAAAAATCAATAATTTCCTCAAAAAGTTATTTATCCGGATGACAGTTGTCACCTTGAACGAATGACAGTCCATACTGATGTTCACTTTCGGCCTCCTGTACTATAGAAATATAGCCGGAGGGCATATGGATACGGAGGGATACAGAATGGATCATGTGATCGAAATGAAGAATGTCAGCAGAAGCTTTCATGATAAAAAAGCGGTAGACGGCGTCAGCTTCACGATTAAACGGGGTTCCATTACAGCAGTGCTCGGGCCTAACGGAGCAGGCAAAACAACTACCTTATCCATGCTTCTGGGGCTGCTTGAGCCCACAGAAGGAAGTGTACAGGTGTTCGGGCTTCCGCCCAAAGATGCCAGGGATGCGGAGGACACCGCAGACCGGATTCTGCTGTTCAGCCGCGGGGCCCTTGTGGCAGACGGCAGCCCGGAGGAGATTAAGGCCAGAATCGTGAGTAAGTCAGTGTCCTTCCTGCCGCTTGGCGATCCGGCGGTGCGGCTGGCTGAGGAGAAGGGCTGGATGTAGGAATAACAGCTGATCCCGAAATCTGCCGGGAAATTGAATCTGTTGTACTTTGTACAGCAGAAATCTGCAAAGTGGTATGTATGGACGATTATTCAGAAATCGGTTGTACGAAATACAGCAGAATGGGATTTATCTCAGAATATTGGGAATTCTGTTGCACCAAATGCAATCACTGGGACAATTGAGCTTCTTAAGCTCACGCTGAATAGGCAATATGTTGTACGTAATGCAACTTTGGTACCCCTATAATAGGGTGTTTGGGAGAATTGTTGTACGAAATACAGCAATTCTCCCGCTAAGCCGCTTGGAGAGGGAGAATTGCTGCTTTTTGTACAACAATCTTGGATTAGAGGCGGGGATAAGGAGGGGAATGTTGTATTTAGTGCAGGATTTCTCCGGAATTCCAGAAAATGTGATTCCCCACCGCAAACGGCAGGTCATCGGGAAATGTGAATAGCTAGGTTCAGCATACATGGGCCGAATAGCGCCGACTCACCTCAAAGGCTCTTGGCCTGCTCCTCGCGCATCCACAGCGAGAGCTGGCGCTTGAGCTGCAGGAACTCCGGCGCATCGGTGATTTCATCGCGGCGCGGACGCGGGAACGGTACATCGACGGTGTGCAGGACGGAGCCGGGCCGTCCGGAGAAGACATAGATGCGGCTGGAGAGCAGCAGCGCTTCTTCGATGTTGTGGGTGATGAACAGCACGGAGCGGCGGTTCCCCTCCCACAGCTCCAGCAGCCAGCGCTGCATCTGCTCGCGCGTCAGCGCATCGAGCGCGCTGAACGGCTCGTCGAGCAGCATCAGCTCCTGCGGAGCGAGCATGGCCCGCAGGAAGGCGGCCCGCTGCTGCATGCCGCCGGACAGCATATGCGGATAAGCGCGCTCGAATCCGCCCAGGCCGACCTTGGCCAGCCAGTGGCGTGCCGCTTCGCGCGCCTCCGCTTGCGGTGCGCCCTGCAGCTCGGCGCCGAGCAGGACGTTGTCCAGGGTGCTCCGCCACGGGAACAGCGCGGGCTGCTGCGGCATGTAGCTGATCTTGCCGCGCTGCCCGGTAACCGGGACGCCGTCCATGCTGACGGTTCCGGCATCCGGCAGCGTCAGGCCGCCGATAATGTGGAACAGGGTGCTTTTGCCGCAGCCGGAAGGACCGACAATCGAGACGAATTCCTGCGGCTCTACCGTCAGCGACACCTGATCCAGCACAGGCGTCTCCCGGCGGCGGTGCGTGAACGATTTGGAGACGCTGCTGACTTCAAGCGCAGGCGGTGTGCTTCTGGCCTCGTCAAGGCTGCTGCCGGGGACGTCCTTCTTGAGCTGTACGGTATTCGTGAGTGGAGACACTTCGGTCAGCTCCTTCTATATAGAATTTTTGTACTTAAGGCTTTATCTCAAACGTGCTCAGTATAGCGTGTATTGTTACCCTGTGCGTGTTAAGCTTCCTTGCGCGGTTTCCAGCGCACGAGCCATTTCTCCAGCAGGGCAATCAGTGCAAACAGCACCAGACTCAGCAGCACAATAATGACAATGGCCACGAACATCCGGTCCGTGCGGTAAGAGGCCTTCTGCAGCAGCATATAATAGCCGATCCCTTTGTCCGCGCCAATCCACTCGGCAACCACTGCGCCCATGACGGCATAGGTCGCGGAGATTTTGAGCCCTGAGAACAGGGAGGGCAGGGAGCCGGGTAGCTCCAGCTTGGTGAAGATCTGCCAGTTGCTTGCACCGGCCATTTTCATATAGTTCAACATTACCCTGTCGCTTTGCGCCAGCCCGCCCATGGCCGCTACGGCAACCGGGAAGAAGCAGACGAGGGTGATCAGGACGATTTTGGGCAGCAGGCCGAAGCCGAACCAGATAATCAGCAGCGGTCCAAGGGCAATGGAGGGCACATTCTGGCTGAGGATCAGCAGCGGGTAGAGCGCTCGCTTAAGCCAGGGCAGCAGATGGAGCAGCAGAGCCACAATGAGGCCGATGCCGGTGCCGACCGGGAAGCCGATCAGGGTCAGCCGCAGCGTTGCGGCCGTATGCGCCCAGATCCCGGAGGCGTTGCCGCGTGATTCACGCGCGATATCGGACGGGCTGGGCAGCTGCCAGGCCGGGATATGGAACACCGATACCGCAATTTGCCATGCGCCCAGAAAAAAGATGACCGCCACAAGGGGCGGCCAGATTTGTCTCCAGGTGCTTCTCACGGCCGGTATTTCTCCGTCAGCTTGTCCATGCTAATGCCGCTGGGATTATGGGCGATCTTGATCTGGGAGATCACGCTCGGGCTGCCGGAGGCAATCAGTGCCTCATGCATCTGACGTACAACTTCCAGCAGCTCCGTGAGCTCGCCTTCCATGGTGGTATCAAGCGGATTCACCTGATGCTTGACCCCCGACTTCTGAATTACCTCAATCGCAGTGTCCACGTAAGGGATCGAATCCTCATTGTTTGGAGTCTTGGGAATTACCTGAATGCTAAGCAGTGTATTAGCCATTTATTATTCATTCCTCTCATGTGAGTTAGTGTCATTACTATTCCACTCGGTGTTTACTGGCCTTCCGGCAAAAATTCATTCGTAAACGTACTTGCGGCATCCAGCGGCTTATCGAGCAGCTTCAGGCCGTACATCCAGTCGGCATAATTCTGCCAGATTTCTAGCTTCTGCTCACCCCAGCGGGCGGCATCGTCCTTGTATTTCGGGCTGAGCCATTTCTGGCTGGCCAGCACCAGCTCGGGATCAAGATCAGGCACAGCGTCGGAGAGGACAGTGGCCGCTTCTTCCGGGTTGTCGATCGCGTATTGGTAACCTTTCGACGTAGCTTTGAGGAAAGCCTTCACCACTTCCGGATGCTCGGCGATTTCCTTCTCACTGGTTGTGAGCACCGGTGTGTAGTAATCCAGCTGCGGCGCGTAATCCTTCAGGTACAGCATATCCAGCGGCTCGCCGCGCAGCTCGGCTTCAATCCCGGTCCAGGCGTAGAAGATCCAGGCGAAGTCGATATCGCGTTTCACCGCAGTGAAGAAGTCAGCTTCGCCGATATTCACCAATTTCACTTTGGAGACATCTCCGCCATCGGGGTCCATGATGGCTTTCATGGCTGCTTCTTCCGCAGGAGAGCCCCAGCCTCCGTAGGTTTTGCCTTCGAAGTCTTTCGGCGTCTTAATGTTGCGGTCCTTTGGAGCGGCAAAGCCGGAGGTATTATGCTGAATGATAGCGGCGATGGATACGAGCGGCACATCCTGCAGGCGGGCCAGGGTGAGCGCCTCCTGTGCACTGATGCCAAACTGGGCTTCACCGGAAGTGACCATCGTATCCGAACCGGCGGAACCCGGCTGCACGATCTCTACGTCAAGACCTTCCTCTGCGTAATACCCCAGCTCTTTGGCGGTATACAGGCCGGTGTGATTCGTGTTCGGCGTCCAATCCAGCGCAATCTTAACCGGGGTCAGCTCTTTAGGCGCGTTGGTGGTGCCGGCTGCAGTTGCTTCAGGTGCAGCGGTGCTGTTCCCGGCGGCAGGTGTGCTGCCTCCGGCATTGCCGCCCGGGTTGCCGTTCCCGTTGCCGCATCCGGCCATCACGAGCACAAGCATAGAGCTGAGCAGCAGCGGTAATACTTTTTTGACTCCCATTTCTCTTCTCTCTCCTTCCAGCAATCCCTAGTCTTCCAAAATTCAGAGTAACCCATACCAAAAAGCGCCCCGGAGACCGGGACGCCAGTTACTTGCGCAAGGTGAGTTCAACTTCAGGCCCATGAAGGGGCTCGGGGTTGAATGAAGATTCCTACGCTGGCATTATCCAGATCAGGTATAAGGGTCAGTATCTTGTGGGATACAATCTCAGCCGGCCAATTCCAGCACCCCTGGTTCTATGAAGTTCACGGGTATTGCTATGTTCTTACGGTGTATTATAGACGGCAGTTCCGCTGTTGTCCAGTGGCCCCTCAATCCTTATCATAGAACCGCTTCTTACGGCGGCTGCGTATTCCGTTCCACGCCTCCCTCAGCGTCAGGCCCAGGCTGACTGCGATCCCGGAGAAGGTGAGGAACAGCGCCAGGTACTCAAACGCAGAGTACTCCAGCATTTTGCTCCAATCGATCGGTGCCTTCAAGTCCTCAATGACCTGATTCATTCCGTAAATCCCGCTTATTACCGTAAATACAGTCAGGACCATCAGCAGCGTATCCCGGCGTTTGGCCTGGAATTTATCCTGATACTGGAACAGGTCATTCAAGGTCATCTTCACTTCATCGAACAGGGCGTCATTGCCGTAAACCTTGCGCAGCTGGAAGAAGATCTCCCGTCCCTGCGACTGCGAAATCAGCTCCAGAAAGTAGAATTTGGCCGAGAACTTATTAATCAGGAAGATCAGATTCTCGATCTCGTCATAATCGTGGTTGATGCGCAGCCGGGAATGCAGATTGGCCAGCTTCAGCAGCACGATTTTATGAAAAATACTCAGCAGCAGCCCGTAATAATACTCCCCGTACATCTGATTAATCAGCTGGGTGGCGATGTCAGTTTCCGCCCGACTCAGGCAGCAGAAGGTCTGCTCATTGGTCATATAATAGGTGTCCGGCCCCCAGCGGCTGTAGCAATGCTCAGAGGTATACTGTTCGATATATTCGGGATCGCTGGCACTGGTATAGGGTTTACCCTCCATATTCAGCCCATCCAGCTGGGAGGCACGGTAGCGCAGCTCGACACTGATCTCATCTATTTCTTCCACGCGGTTGAAGCCATAGAAAGCCTGCACCAGCATCCGTTCATCCACGAAAAAAGGCAAGGTCTCAAAATACGCGCCATCGATCTCCGCAGGGTCGAGAAACGGCTCCAGCCCGGCAACCAGATTCTTGAATACGAAATCCTCTACCTGTCCAAAAGACTTCTTATGACAATGGATAAAGGACTGCTTATCCTGGTAGGATACGTCCTCCAGTGTACGGAAGCGGTCGGCGAATTCCAGCGCAGTGCTGAAGGAGAGATGCTCTTCTTCAATAGCCACTCTTATGGTCAGGAAACCAAGCTCAAACGGGCAGAGGAACACATCCGTGGACAGCACGCGGAAATTCACGGATTGAAACGGCATTTCAAGCTGGCACAGCAGATTGTTCACCCGGGAAAAGCGGCGGAAGGAATCAGCATCCTTCTCACGCGGAAAGAGGACATGAGCGGCGAACGGCAGGTAGCTGCGCTCCATTTTCTCATGGGACACGCAGTAGCCCTCCCCGTAATAAGCATGCTCAAGATCCTTGTTATCGAGAAAAAAACGCGTAAATCCTTCCTGCTGCAGACGCTGGGCCAGCTCTTTGTCCTGTCCGGCCTTGATGGAGAAGGGGAAAATGAATTGCAGCAATGCAGTATGCAGCAGCGGTTCGGGTCTCTCGGAGTGAAGCTCAGCCATATAGGGGTTCCGTCCTTATTCACAGGATATTGAACTTGCTTATTATATTACCCGATTTTCCAGGCGGCCACGCTAAGCAGGAATAATACGGCGGCAAAAGCGGCCAGAAGCCCCGATGTCTGGGCCACCTGCATATGGTTCATGGACCAGCCGGTCAGCAGCGGCAGCACCGCGCCGCCGATTCCGCCCGAGGCGATCATGATGCTTGGCGTGGATTCTTCCGCACCGGGCAGCAGCTTGCTTGCGAAGACCAGGGCGATGGAGAAGATGCCGGACATGAACAGCCCGAGCAGCAGAATGACAGCGAATGCGGCAATCCGGTGCTCTGCGAACGGGAAAATAACCAGCAGCAGCAAAGCGGCGAAGCAGCTGATGAGCACATAGATGCGGTAGGAAATCCGCTCGGCAACCACACCGGCGAATAGTCTGCCCGCCGACATAGCCAGCCAGAAGAAGGTAACCGTCAGCGCTGCCGCAGCTTCGCTCATGCCAAGCTTGGCGATGAAGATCGCCGGCATGAAATTGACCAGACTCATCTCGGTACCTACATAGAGAAAGAAGAAGACGATGAACAGGCCAAGCAGTACCCACTGTTTACCTTTGTAGGGCAGGCGTCCGGATTTGCCGGCGGCGGGTACTGTTGCACTTGCTGCTGCGTCTGCGGAGGCCGCGGCAGCGGCAGGGCGTGACGGCCGCTCATCCAGCACACGCTGGAGCGGACCGAAGCTGCTCTTCGCCCAGAAGAGCAGCGAAACCAGAGAAAAGGCGGCAACGATCAGGAAAGCCAGCCTCCAGCTGCCGGCGGCAATCAGCGGACTTGCGGCCAGCGGCATGAGCAGCGCGCCTACACCGAATAGCACCTCCAGCCGGCTCATGGCAATTGCCGTTCCTTCGGTAATCGCGGCGATAATAATCGTGCCGATGACAGCTTCGATCATGCCGAAGCCGAAGCCTGCAGCTATCGCGATCACGTACATCCAGCCCCAGGGCGGGAGGAAGGCGTAGGCCGTTTCGGCGCAGACCAGCAGCCCGGTGGCGATCAGGATGCCCCCGCGTTTGCCGAAGCGGCGGTTCAGCAGCGGCGAGACCAGCACACCGGCGAGGAAGCCGCCGAACTGGCTGAAGATCAGCTCGCCTCCGGCACTGTAGCTGCGGTCATAATGCTGGAGCAGCACAGGCAGAATAGAGCCCAGCACCACATGGGCAAGGCCGATGACGAAATAGGAGAGACAGCCGATCCAGATTAATTTTTTCAAGGGGAGAGACTCCTTCTGGGTGAATTTATGAACATAGTCCGGGATTCATTATGAACCGAACGGGTACACTATAATAAGCACAGTTTTTATAATAAATCCAAACTGCGGATGTGAATATATAAACTTATATTCACATGAATTCGAAAGGAGCTTTCTCGTCAATGGATAACAAAGAGCTGGAGAAAACGATCATACAGGTGCTGGATGACAACAAGTTCGGGTCCTTCGGCACGATAGAAGCCGGCAACAAACCTAAGGTGCGTTATATGGCGGTATTTCATGACGGATTGAACATTTATCTGGCTACGAACCGCAAGACCCATAAGGTAGAGGAGCTTAAGGATAATCCGAATGCTTGTCTGCTGCTGGGTTACGAGCAGGGCGGCGGCAAGGATGTGCTGGAGATTGAGGCTACCGTAGCTGTCACCAAAGATGAGGGTTTGCGTTCGAAAGTATGGAACACTTCCTTGGAGCAATGGTTCAAGGGACCGGATGATCCCGATTATGTAATCCTGGAGCTCTCCCCGACACGGATTGAATATATGGGCAAAAATAAGGAACACGGAGTATGGCAGGGGACTGCTGCGGTATCCAAGTAAGCAAACGGCGGTACTGAAGGGACCCAGTCCTTTATAATAATAGAGGTAATGTTTATGATCAGGCCTTTCCCGAGCCTTAGGGTTCGGGAAGGGCCTTGCCGCGTTGTGCCGCATGTCCGTAAATAATAGATGGAACATGGGAAATCATGCTATACTTGCCTCAGTATTTTGACATCCTGAGGCGGAGGCGATTGCCATGAATTGTGTTGACTGCGCTGACATAGACCCGATTGAAGATGAAGGGGAGCTGAAGCTGCGCCCCTATTCTGTTCCGCTTGCCGCTGCGGTAAGGAATGCAGGATATGAAGTATTCGGGACAAGCAGGACCTGTATCATTCCCTACCGTTGTAAAGAAGAGTTGCTGGAGCTGTTAGGACGGCTGGAGGTATTCGAGCAGCAGCAGCAGATCTCCTTGTCCTTATGCATTAAGGGCAGAGGAGCCCGCATTACTCTGGAGCGCTGGCTGACTCTGGATCAGCTGAAGGTCCGCTTTTCCAGCGAGAATCTGGTTTCGATTATTATGAGCCATGATTTCTGCAGCCACATGCAGCCGATTGTGAATTTCTCCGAAGAGATTATTGGCTTTGAACTGCTGCTGCGGCCGCTGCCGCAAGGGAATCATTTTCAGCCGTATGAGCTGTTTGAGATTGCCCGGCGTACAGGATTCCATTCCTTTCTTGACCGCGCGGCCAGGATTTCAGCCATTGAGACAAGTACAAGAATGCTGCCGAAGGGCATCAAGCGGTTCATTAACTTTCTGCCCTCCTCTATTTATAATCCCAAGTATTGTCTCACGCATACGTTCGAGACGATTCAGCGGCTGGATCAGAATCCGGAGGATTATGTATTTGAAGTGGTGGAAACGGAAAAAATAAACGATATGCCGCATCTCCGCGCCATTTTTGCCGAATACCGCCAGCAGGGTATGCTGGTTGCGCTGGATGATGTCGGTGCGGGGTATTCGACTGTAGAAGTGATGTCCAGCCTGCAGCCCGATTATGTCAAAATCGACCGTGATTTGATCAGCTTCTGCGATCAGAATAAGGACAAGCAGAACGTTCTGCGGGATATTATCTCCCGGGCCGGGGATTTCGGTGCAAAGGTGCTCGCCGAGGGAATCGAGCGCCGGGAGGAGTTTCTCTTCTGCCGTGACCTCGGCATGGATCTGGGGCAGGGGTATCTCTTCGGGAAGCCGGAAGAGAAGCCGCCGGCACATTTCGGATTCAGTGCCTGAATCAGCAAGATCCATTCTCCCCGGAGCGCAGTCTTGAAGGCTGCCTGCTTCCGGGGATTTATTATGTTATTTGAAGGAGAGAGGGGAGAGGTTCTGCGTGGGTGTTACAGTACTATATGTAGAAGATGACCGTGAGATTGGCAACGCAGTATCTGCGGATCTGCGGGAACGGGAGTATGCTGTCCGCTGGCTGGAGAGCGGAGAAGGCGCGCTGGAAGCGGCTGAGGGCTGCCAGCTGGTGATACTGGATGTGATGCTTCCGGGACTGGACGGGTTCACCGTCGGCCAGCGGCTGAAGCGGGTATACCCGGAGCTGCCGATCCTGATGCTCTCGGCGCGTACCTCCATTGACGATAAGCTCCAGGGGCTGGAATTCGCGGATGATTATTTAACCAAGCCGTTTCATCCCGATGAGCTGGCAGCCAGGATTGAAGTCCTGTTAAGAAGAAGCGGCACGGCTGCCCCTGCTCCCTTGATTCTTAAGCATCTGGTGGTTAGTCCGGGCAGCAGTGTGGTTACGGAAGCCGCAAGCGGACGGGAGATCATGCTTACCGGCAAGCAGTTCCAGATCTTCTCTTATCTGCTGCGCCATCTTGGCCAGATTCTGACCAAGGAGCAGATTTACGAAGCCGTCTGGGGCGAAAGCTATATCGAAGGCGACAAGACACTTATGGTACATATCCGGTATCTGCGCGAGAAGCTGGAGCTTGATCCGGCTGCGCCGGAGATTATTGAGACGGTCAGGGGTATCGGTTACCGGGTGAGAGGATGAAGAGGGCGGGGTGTTTCCAATTTCTGCGCCGTTCCCTGCTCTTCCGGTATCTACTTATTATTATTGCTGCGCTGTTGTTTATTCCCGTTGTTGTACCCCTTACTATTATTCTGTACAGCACCTTTGGCGGATTCACCCGTGAAGATCCCCCCGAGGAATATGCGCTGTATTCAAGCGTCGATAAGCTGGAAATTATATGGCATGAGGAAGCGCGTAAGCTGCTTGGACAGCCTCCGGAGGGGATCACTGAGCGTCTCCGGGCTTTGAGCGAAACCTACCATCTGGCCCGAATATTCTGGGTAGATAACGAGGGCAGAACGCAACTGATCACGGTACCCTCAGGTCCCCCGCTGCTGGAGGGCGGCCATGCCGCCAGGGAGGTTCCCTCTTATTGGACAGCCGCCGACACGGTGTCCTTCATGAAGGATAGCGCAGCGCTTAAACCGCTGGCAATTGTTGCTTTTGTGGGGGATCAGGCTGCAGCGGGCGAGGGCTTCATGGTCATGCAGATTCCGGAAGTAATCACGAATGTGAAATACGCCCAGGGTCTGAATACGTGGTATATGGTAGTCATGATGATATTCTTCATAGTCTTCATCGGCAGCTCCTGGTTCTTCTTCATTATGATTCGCAGAAGGCTGCTGCGTCTGCAGACCGCTATGGTTTTTACCGGACGGGAGGGTCTTCCTAAGGCGGTTATTCCGGGCAAACCTGATGAAATTGGGCGGCTTGAGGAGGCATTCAATACGATGGTGACAGAGCTTGCCGCCAGCCGCTCCAGAGAGACGGAAGAAGAGGGCCTGCGCAAGCGCCTGGTTGCCGACCTGTCACATGATCTGCGAACCCCGCTCACCGTGATCCGCAGCCATCTGCATGTGCTGGGCAAGGAGGATTTATCGGCGCGCGGCCAGGAATCCCTTGAGCTGATGGATCAGCGGATCGAGAGTCTCGGAGGGCTGATTGACAATCTGCTGGCCTATAATCTGCTGAACAGCGGGCGGATGACGCTCAAGCTGGAGCAGAAGGATGTGCTGAGACTGCTGCGGGAGAGCGCTGCGGCCTGGTACCCGCTCTGGGAGAAGGAGGGGTATCAGATTGAGATTGATCTGGAGGCAGCGCCGCTCTACTGGAATGTTGATGTCAGCTGGTTCCGCAGGGTGCTTGATAATCTGTTCCAGAATATTCTGCGTCATGCGCGCAGCGGTTTATATGTAGGTATTTTTACAGAGATCCGCGGCGGTAACCGTGTCCTTGTAATCTCGGACCATGGCGGCGGCCTGGACGGGAGTACCGATTCCAAAGGGGCGGGCCTTGGCCTGTCCATTGTTGATCTGCTGCTCAAGCGGATGGAGCTGGAATGGAGTATGGAGAGTACGGGGCAGGGCACCGGGATTACAATCTGGAAGCGGCTGCCGGACCGGATAATTTGAACAAAATGCCGGACCGGAAAATTTAAACAAAATTTAAACTTGCTGCTTCCGCGCTTTTAACCTTGGGACGTTATGCTGAATACCGAGGTGAAGAGAATGAAGGATACAGTAATAGAAACAAGAGCTCTGCTTAAGGAATACCGTGGCCGTGCGGCCGTGAAGGAACTGAATCTGAATATCAGACAAGGGGAAATCTATGGATTCCTCGGTCCGAACGGCGCCGGCAAAACAACAACGATCCGTATGCTGCTGGGTCTGATTAAGCCGACCTCCGGCAGTATCGAAATTTTTGGCCGGGAGCTGCGCCGGAACAAGCTGCAAATCCTGCGCAAAGTAGGCTCTCTGGTGGAGTCCCCTTCCTATTACGGGCATCTGAGTGCCCTGGACAACCTGGAGGCAATCCGCCGGATTCTGGATGTGCCGAAGCCGCGCATTGCCGAGGTGCTGGATATTGTCTCGCTTACCGGGGAAGAGAAAAGGCCGGTCAAAGGCTTCTCGCTGGGCATGAAGCAGCGGCTGGGCATTGCCGCTGCGCTGCTCGGCAGCCCGGAGCTGCTGATTCTGGATGAACCGACCAACGGGCTGGACCCGTCGGGCATTCAGGAAATCCGCTCACTGATTAAGCGGCTGCCGGAAGAGCAGGGAATTACGGTTCTGGTATCCAGCCATCTGCTGAGCGAAATCGAGCAAATGGCCGGAACCGTCGGCATTATCCGTGAGGGGCAGATGGTCTATCAGGATACGATTGCCCATCTGCAGGAGCAGGCGGCAGGCAATCTGAGCCTGGCGGTATCGGAGCCGGAAGCTGCGCTGGTGACTGCACTGCGGCGCGGGTGCGGCGGTGAGCTGCAGGAGGGAAGGCTGATCCTGCCCCGGATGAGTGATGCCAGAGTATCGCTCCTGGTCAAAGAGCTGGTCGAGGACGGCCATGCGGTCTACAGAGTGGAAGAGCACAGACAATCGCTGGAGGAATTCTTCCTGCAGGTAGTTGGGGGAGGGCAATCATGATGTGGCGTGCACTGTCGGCGGACTGGCTCAAGATCCGTGGCAAAGGCTTATGGTTCCTGGTGTTCCTCGGACCGGTCGGTCTGATTGCCATGCAGGGAGTGAATTTCGGGCTCCGCTATGATTATCTGCGGAATCAATACCAGGCGGATTTGTGGGGAGGCCTGCTTCGCAATGTGTCCGATTTCGTACCGGTAGCCTTGTACCTCGGCGGGACACTGGTCTGCTCGCTGATTGCAAATATCGAGCATCAGACGAGTTCGTGGAAGCAGCTGCTGGCGTTGCCTGTCTCGCGCACGGCTGTGTTCATGTCCAAGCTGCTGATCTGCCTGCTGCTGCTTGTGGTGTCTTGTCTCCTGCTGTCGGCAGGGACCGTCTTCCTGGGTCTGCTGCTCGGATTCAGTACACAGCCCATTCCTTATGCGGATGTCCTGCGGATAGGATTTGCTTCTTACGCAGCGGCTATGCCTGTCATTGTGCTGCAGCTGTGGCTGTCCTTGTCCAGCCGTAACCAGACGCTTCCCGTATCTCTGGGTATGACATTGTCGCTGCTCAGCCTGTTCTCGGTATTCCTCTCTGAGTGGATTCCGTTATCCTGGCCTTCCCTGGCCTGGAATGCTGAGCATCCCTGGTTATTCAGCGGGGCAGGCCTGCTCCTTGGAGTCATAGTGCTGCTGCCGGGAGCCCTGCATTTCGCCCGAAAGGATGTGGCCTGAAGATGAGACCATTCTTGCGAATTATGTCTGCGGAGCGGCTGAAGATGTCGGGGTCCTGGGTCTGGCTGCTGGTGCTGATCAGCCCGCTGATCGCCTTGGCCGTCGGGGCTGTCGCAGACCGGCAACCGGACGGGGTATTCACCTGGCAGGTGTTGCTCAGTGCCATGTCGGTTATTCACGCCATGTTATTCCTTCCGGTGCTCTCGGGCATCTTCGCGGCTCTGATCTGCCGCAATGAGCATAGTGACGGCGGCTGGAAGCTGCTGCTTGCCTTGCCGGTTAGACGGACCTCGGTATACCTGGCCAAATATACAATGGTTATGGCGCTCCTGGCTGCTGTGCAGCTGCTGTTTCTTGCAGCTCTGCTGGGGATGGGATTGTACCGCGGTGCGGAGGGAGCGATTCCCTGGGAACTGCTGCTGACCAGCCTGTTCGGCGGCTGGTTCGCCTGCCTGCCGCTGGCTGCGCTGCAGCTGGCCGTATCCCAGGGCTGGAGCAGCTTTGGCGCTCCTCTAGCGCTAAATGTATGCTTCACCATCCCCAATATCCTGATCGCGAACTCAGCAACATACGGGCCGTATTATCCATGGGTGCAGCCGATGCTTGCCATGTCGCCTTTCGGGAAGGACCGGTTCGGCGCTTTCAACCTGCCTGTGGAGAGCCTGATGATTGTAGTGTCCGGGAGCCTGGCGTTATTTCTGGGAGCGGGGTTGTTCTTCTTTTGGCGTAAAGCGGTATAAAGGCAGGGTTATTGCGGAGTAGGATATAATAATTTGTGCGTGTGATTATGCTGATATTTCTAACTTATAGTTTGCTCTGCTTATACCAGTTATGTGCTGTCTCTCCTGTTCTACATTTCTCTCCATGGACATTGACCGCAGTTTTTTCTATAATTAATCGTAGAAGTAACTATTAACGGCCGGTGAAGCCGGATAAGCATATGGAGGAGGGCGAGAGCATGGAGCCAGCGGCACTTGAAGAATGCGACAACACATGCAATGGTTCCGAGCTGGAACCGGAATCTATGGCATTGATCCTGCCTGACCGCGGGACTACAGACAAGATGGCGGAGATGTTCAAGGCACTCGGCGATCCGACCAGAGTACGGCTCATTTACGCTTTATCCCAACAAGAGTTATGTGTGCATGACTTGTCGTCGATCCTGGATATGGGACAGTCCGCTGTTTCCCACCAGCTCCGTTACTTGCGCAATTTGCGGATTGTGAAACGCCGCAAGGAAGGCAAGACTGTATTTTACTCGCTGAATGATGCACATGTGGAGCAGATCTTCCTGCAGACCCATGAGCATATCCGGCATGAATAGATAGCTCTGAACATGAACAAGGGAATGTCCCGGCAGCTGCGAATAGGCTGCTCGGGGACATTCCCTTTTTGTATTGTGGGGTGAATGAATTAACTGGTTCGAGCTAAAATCCTGTACGAAATACAACATTCCGCTCAGTAAAACGGCGTTAATTCAAAATTGTTGTACAAAATACAGGATTCTTCCTCTTCCAGGCGGCTTAGCGGGAATATTCTTGCATTTCATACAACAATTATCCCCTACACCCTGGTATCTATGAACCCAAGTTGCAATATGTACAACAATTATGCCTTGTCCTGCAAAAGCCTCCCAATTACACAGGAAGCTCCCTATGCTTCAAGGAAGAATTCTCAATCTGCAGGGTAGTGTGGTGAATGCCAAATTTGTCTTCCACAACCTTAAGTGCCTGCTGCAGCACCTGCTGGTGGTCAGTGTGATCCCCGATCAGCAGATGGCCGCTGAGTGCATCCAGTCCGGAGGTAATCGTCCAGATATGCAGGTCATGCACATCAATGACCCCTTCGATTCCCAGCAATGTTTCCTGCACATCACGTATATTCACCGTGAGCGGAGTACCTTCCATAAGAATATGAAAGGCCTGTCTGATGACACCCCAGGCGCTGCGCAGAATGAGAAGGGCAACCAGCACGCTGATGATAGGATCTGCGACGTACCAGGAGAACAGATTCATGATAAGGCCGGCAATCAGGGCGCCGACGGAGCCGAGGGCATCGCCCATAATATGCAGATAAGCGCTCCGGATATTGATGTTGTCTTTAGCTTCGCTCTTGCGCATCAGCGACCAGGCGCTGATGAGATTGGCCAGCAGTCCGACAGCGGCAATCACCATCATGGTTCCGCTGGCAACAGCCGGAGGCGAGAAGAAGCGCTGGTACGCCTCCCACATAATAAAGCCGGCGATAACAAACAGCGTCACCCCGTTGAACAAGGCTGCCATAATCTCAAACCGGAAGAACCCGTAGGAGTTCTTCGATGACGGCGGCTTCGCGGCAATAATCATCGCAACCAGGCTCAGTGCCAGCGAGGCGGTATCGCTGAGCATATGCCCGGAGTCAGATAACAGGGCCAGACTGCCGGTGACAAGGCCGCCGAAGAATTCGAGAAACATAATGCCGCCGGTAATAATTAAGGCGATCAGCAGGCCTTTCTTATTATCCGGTGCATGGGAATGAGAGTGTGAGTGTGAGTGTGAGTGCGAATTCGAATGGGAATGATCCGCAGCCTTGTGCCCGTTGTGCGGGTCTTTGCCGTTCCCGTGCTCGCCGTGCTGGTGCTGCTCTGATTGATCTGAGTAGTCTGAGTGGGTTGAATGCCCCGAATGCCCCGAATCCTTACCATCAGGTGCCCCATTCTGCTTTGTCGTGCCGGAATTTTTAGAATGATTCATGGGTAAAACCTCTTTTCAGTTAACATATGAATGATTGCTCATATGTTAATATTATGACGGCTGAAGTTAATTTACAAGGGTTTGCAGCAAGTTTATTTTCGTTTCAGAGCTAGTTGTCGCAAAAATCCCTGTCGCTTCAATTACCGGTATACCGCACCTTCTCCAGTTCAAGCTAGATAAGTTTTATTTAACGTTGTTTTAATTGTTATTTTTCATGAAAAAGCCAAAAACTATGCGCGGAGTGCATTGACACTGCAAGATTCAGGGGAATATAATATGTGTAAGTTAACATATGAACAAATACTCATATATAGGTTTTACCAAGGGAGATGAGTCATTTGAATACGGTACAAGGTAATGTGAAGCGTAAATGGGTACTCGAGGGTCTGGACTGCGCGAATTGCGCCATGAAGATTGAGAATAAGGTCAAGAAGATCGAAGGGGTATCTTCCTGTTCCGTGAACTTTGCGATGAAGACCATGACGCTGGAGACCGCTGCTTCTGCTGCAGAAGAAGTAGCTGAACAGGCGCAGCATACTGTCACTGCACTTGAACCGCATGTGAAGCTGCGTGAAGTCACCGCTTCGCGGGCGGTCAAGAAGCCGCTGGCTGCTGGCAGCCCAGGCCAGGTACGCCGCGTAGCTACTCAGGGTCAGGAGCATGACCATCCGGGCGGAGAGCCGCATGCCCATGCTGACACACACGGTCATGACCATGCGGCTGCAGAGGATACCCATAGTCATACCTCTGCCGCTGAGGACGGTCATGACCACAGTCACGGCCACAGCCATGAGCACGGGGAAAGCGGTACGCGCAGAATCCTGCTGCGTTTGGCCGGCGGAGCCGTTCTGGCTGCTGCCGGGATGTTCCTCCCGGTCAGTGGAATCGCGGAACTGTTAATCTTCCTGGCAGCGTATCTTATCGTCGGCGGTGAGGTAGTCTGGTCTGCCGCGCGGAATATTATCCGCGGCCAGGTGTTTGATGAGAATTTCCTGATGGCGCTGGCGACCATCGGGGCCTTTGCCATCGGAGAGTATCCGGAAGGCGTTGCGGTTATGCTCTTCTATCAGGTAGGTGAGCTGTTCCAGGGGATGGCGGTGAACCGTTCACGCCGTTCGATTACAGCGCTGATGGATATCCGGCCGGAATTTGCCTACTTGAAGGAAGGCAGTAATCTGCGCAAGGTCTCGCCGGAAGAGGTAGCAGTTGGAGACAGCATCGTGGTTAAGCCGGGCGAGAAGGTACCGCTGGATGGCATCATTCTGGAAGGCAGCGCGATGATGGATACCTCGGCGCTGACCGGTGAATCCGTGCCCCGGTCAACCCAGCCGGGCAGCCAGGTGCTGAGCGGATTCATTAACCGCAATGGTGTGGTTACCATTGAGGTGACCAAGGATTTCGGCGAATCGGCAGTCTCGCAGATTCTGGAGCTGGTGCAGAATGCGACCAATAATAAAGCGAAGACAGAGAACTTCATCACGAAATTTGCCCGTGCCTATACGCCGGTAGTAGTGATAACAGCCCTGCTGCTGGCGGTGGTTCCGCCGCTGGTACTCAGCGGAGCCACGTTCTCGGACTGGATCTACCGTGCGCTCGTCTTTCTTGTTATTTCTTGTCCCTGTGCGCTTGTGGTATCGATCCCGCTCGGATTCTTCGGCGGTATCGGGGCCGCTTCGCGGAACGGTATTCTGGTCAAGGGCAGCAATTTCCTGGAAGCATTAAATGATGTGAAGGTTGTTGTATTTGATAAGACGGGAACCTTAACCAAAGGGCAATTCAGCGTGACCGGGAATTATCCGGCGGAAGGATTCAACCCGCAGGAATTGCTGCGGATTGCTGCTTATGCCGAGAGCCATTCCAGTCATCCGATTGCCGAATCGATCCGCTCCGCTTACGGAGAGGTCATCCCTGGAGAAGCCGTCACGGACTATAATGAAATTTCCGGGCACGGCATTGCTGTCACAGTCGAAGGCAAGGCGGTCCTGGCCGGGAATGCACGGCTGATGGAACGGGAGGGGATTGCAAGCCAGATCCCGCAGCAGAGCGGCACTGTAGTTCATATTGCTGTCGATAAGCAGTATGCCGGTTATATCGTTATTGCTGATGAAGTGAAAGAGGATGCACAGCGGGCCATTCAGGAGCTGAACGCGCTGGGAATCCGCAAGACCGTCATGCTGACCGGTGATGCTGCATCTGTAGCCGAGTCCGTCGGCAGACAGCTGGGCATTCAGGAGATTCATGCGGAGCTGCTGCCCGGAGATAAGGTCGAAGCGATTGAACGGCTGGAGCGGGAGAAGGGACCGAAGGAGAAGATTATTTTTGTCGGAGACGGGATTAATGATACTCCGGTGCTGGCTAGAGCCGATGTCGGGATCGCCATGGGCGGACTTGGCTCCGATGCAGCTATTGAAGCGGCAGATATTGTAATCATGACGGATGAACCCTCGAAGATTGCCGCCGCTATCGGCATTGCCAAGCGCACGCGGACCATTGTGTGGCAGAATATTATTTTTGCGCTGGGGGTCAAGGCCGTCTTCCTGCTGCTGGGAGCGTTCGGAATTGCTACCATGTGGGAGGCCGTATTCTCCGATGTCGGGGTAACCGTGCTTGCCGTGCTCAACAGTATGCGTGCATTGCAGCCTCCGAAATCAGGATAATGCTCAGCTGCCATATTTATAAATTCACTACTTTTGCCGGATTCTGATTTATAAATTATGAAATAATTATGAAAAAGTAAGCCGTCATGATCCTAAATATTGGGTCCTGAGGCTTATTTTTTATTGGATGTATAATGTTTTTTGTCTATTTATGCCGATATATCATTATATATTTACAGCATATGGAAGATTACAACGGTTTTCTGGGGGGACATTCGGTGAAGAAGGCAGGCTTGTGGTCAAAAATGAAAATGAATGCAAACAATGGAAAATCTGGTTCTCTGCAGAAAAAGTGGTCGTTGGTCATTTTAGCAGTTGCCATTGTACCTCTGCTGGGAGCGACCCTCTTTTTCATGCAATACTTTGGGGGCGTGACCCGGGCGGACAGTGAGGAGCTGGCAGAGAGTATCCTGGAGATGAATACTACACGGATCGATGAATGGATAAACTCCAAAACGTCTGCGGTACAGGAACTGATGGCCATGCATCCTGAATTCGACACCGCGCAGCCGGGCACTATATTTCCGGTAGTCAAGGTGCTGGAAGACAGCGATAGACAGTCCGAAGGCTACAGTGTCATTAATAAGGAAGGGATATTGTCGAATTCCCTTAATCTTACCGCCGATGTCAGCGGAGAGGCGTATTTCCAGGAAGCCAAGACGAGCCATGCACCGGCTGTAGCCGATATGTCTTTTTTGGAGCAGCTGAATAAAAATATTATTCCGGTCTTCGTTCCGGCAGTGGACAAAAACAATCAATTCGCCGGAGGCATCGCCTTCTCGGTAACACCTGATATTCTGACGGAGATGAGCAAGAACATCCATGTAGCCGAAACCGGTTATGGATATGTGATCTCAGGACAAGGTAATTATTATACCTCTTCGGATCCGGAGCGGATCGGGAAGAACATTGCGGACTATGCCGGAACGCCGGAAATGAAGGAAGCCTACAAGAATATACTGGCAAACGACAAGGGTTCGGAGACCTACAAGGGCGAAGACGGGAAGCAGGTCATCACCTATTTCCGTACGATCCCCAGTACAGACTGGAAGCTGCTGATCAGCGTTCCAAAGAGTGAGATTACAGCCAAAGTAACTTCGGCACAGACCATCTCCCTGATATTCGTTGTTATAGTTATGCTGGTTGTTATCGGAATCTCGCTTTATCTTACCCGCTTGATTGTGAAGCCGATAGTAGCGATCTCCGGTGTAATGAGACGGGTGGCAGAGGGTCATCTGAGTGATCGGGTGGCAGTGCGTTCCGGAGATGAGATTGGCCAGATGAGCCAGAGCATCAATGATATGATTGCAAGCCTGGCCGGAATTGTCGGCAAAATCGATGCCACAGTCGCTCAGGTAGCGGTCTCTGCAGAGGGTGTGCTGAACTATGCCAGTCAGACCTCCAATACTTCGGCGGAGATCGAGACCGTGGTCCAGGAAGTGGCGCGGGGGATGGAAGAGCAGTTCAGAGGTTCGGAGCAGTCGGCCAGAGCCACGGAGGAGATGGCCATCGGGCTGCAAAGAATTGCCGAATCCTCGGTCAGTGTATCAGATCAGGCGGAAACGGTCAGTACCGAGGTAGAGAACGGTTATCTGGAGATCCAGGCTACACTTGAGCAGATGACAGTAATTAGCACTACTGCGGGGAAGACTTCAGAGCTAATCAACAACCTGACCGGTCAATCAGAGCAGATTGGACAGATCGTGGATGTGATCTCGGAAATCTCCAATCAGACGGGGCTGTTATCACTTAATGCTTCTATTGAAGCGGCCAGAGCAGGCGAGCACGGGCGCGGCTTCGGGGTTGTAGCGAACGAAGTGAAGAAGCTGGCTGAGCGCACCAATGGAGCCATCGTGAACATTGTTGAACTGATCCGCCAGATTCAAGAATCCACCAAGAATGCTGCGGTCTCTATGGAGAAGAGCGTAGTTGAAATCGGTGATGGTATGGGAAAAATGAAAAATGTGGGCGAGTCGTTCAACCATATCCGTTCTTCGATCCGCGAGGTTTCCTTGCAGATTCAGGATGTATCTGCCATCAACGAGCAAATGTCGGCCGGGACGGAAGAGATTACGGCTTCCATCTCTGATATGCTGATCATTGCAAGGGATTCTGCGGAAAGTGCCGAGATGGTTGCAGAGGCTTCAACTGAACAGCGGAATCTGATGGGTAAGGTTGTAACCTCGGCTGAATCCCTAAATGGGCTGATGTCCGAATTGCGGAACGAGATTGAGAAGTTCCATTAAGGGCTGGTTGCAATAAAAAAACACCCCTCTGCCGCACGGGTTACCGTGTTTGAAGCAGAGGGGTGTTTGCTGTTTAATGAATCAATCCGCAGATGCAAGGTCAGGCTTACAGCTTTTCTTCCAGCTGCAGACTCTCAATTCCGCCGCGGATAATGCTGCATGAGGCTGCGAATTTCGCCATTTCAGCATCGCTGAGGTTCAGCTCCAGCAGTTCCTGGATACCGCCGCTGCCAATAATGGCCGGTGCACCTGCGCAGACGCCGCTTTGCCCGTACTCGCCGTCCAGAATCGCCGAAACGGCGATGATTTTGTGCTCATCATTCAGAATGGAGCGCGTGATGTAGGCCAGTGCACTGCCGATCCCGAAATGCGTGGAGCCTTTGCGGGTGAAGATCTCCCAGCCGGCATCCTTCGTCTTGCGGGCGATATCCTCAAGGTCCAGGCTGCTGAAACGCTCGCGGTGCTGTTCCATGATCTGCAGAAGCGGCTTGCCGCCGATCGTTACATGGGACCAGGCCACGAACTGGGATTCCCCGTGCTCGCCGAGTGCGTAACCGTTGACGCTACGCGGATCGATGGTGAATACCTCGGACAGCAGCGTCTTCAGGCGGGAAGAATCAATCGAGGTGCCGGTGCCGATGATCCGGTGCCGCGGCAGGCCGGATATTTTCCATACCATATAGGTGACAATATCAACGGGGTTCGCGGCTACGACAAAGATACCGTCGAAACCTCCGGCCATAATTTCGGTAACAATCTCCCTGGTAATGACAGCGGCGGCATCCAGCACATCCAGCCGGGTCTGCCCTGGTTTGGGATTGGCGCCTGCCGTCAGAATGACGACATCCATCCCGGCGCAATCGCTGGAGGTGCCTGCGTACACCTTAGTGCGTGTTCCGGTGAAATCCATGCAGTGCGAGAGGTCAAGCGCTTGTGCCATGGCACGGTCGTAGGTGCGGTCGATCATCATGATCTCATCGCAGATGGCCTGATTAACCATGGAGTAGGCGCAGCTGGAACCTACCATACCAGAGCCGACGATTGCCACTTTTCTCGATTTACTTTTCAATTGCCTTGTCCCCACTCTCTAGAAGTATGCTTTTATTCTAACTGATCTTATCGGAAGTTACCTGACATGAAGTTGAAAAAGCCACGCGTCGCCTGCCCGTTTTTCGACACAATTGACATCAGAGGTTAGAAATATGGCGGTCCAGCCTTATACTGCTTCACTGCTATAATTATTATGTGATCCGGGCTGTTAAGAACCATACAGAAAGCCCGCCGCCTATTAAATATGAAAGGGGATGTCCCAAGCAGTCATGATCATGGCTGTTTGAGACACCCCCTGTTTGTGGATATAAGGATGCATAAGTGTCATTCCGCGAATCATCCTTATACTTCCCGCTGAAACGTGACCGCTCTTTGAACAAGGCGGCAAAGCCGTTTCCACCCTGCTGTCCAGGATGTATGTATCCTGCTTACCCTCTGGTCTGTGGTATTGGGGCCTCGGCAGGCAGCATCCGGGTGTAGTGCTTATACATGAACACTCTCCAGTGGAGAATCATGCCAAAGGCCAGAATAAAGAATAATCCGCCGGATTGCGGGACGGATACATATTGATTGATAAACTCATGGAGAAGGGTGCGGATCAGCAGCAGTCCAAGCAGAATGAAGGCGAAGCTCTTGGAGCGCTGGGCATAAATCTGTCCTTCCCGTTCCTCGAACCGGGTGCTGCGCATTAGCGGATAGGCGAAGATAAACCAGCCGACCAGGAAAGCTGCAACAGCCCACCACCAGGGAAATCTGACTTCCGGGACTACAAACATGGCGAATCCGGTGGACATGCCAAGCGGCGGAATCCATATTTTGCGGACGGTTACCGGACGGGCACTAGCCTTCAGGCGGATAAAAATAACCATCAGCGCCATGAACACGGCTCCCAGCGTGGAGCCCACATGCAGAAGTGAGGGGTTGATATTGCCCATGATTCACTTTCCTCTCTGTGATTTGGGTCACTTATTTCTTCATTATAGCAGAAAAAAGATCCAATTCAGAATGGATCACCGGCCGTGGTGAAGGCGGCCCCTGGATGGTCCACACAGCAAACCCGCCAGGGTTAACCCTGGCGGGTTTGCTTGATAAGTGTATTTCAGCAGCTTCAGCTAGGAATGCTGCCATAGGGCTTAAGAACGGCTACGTCCGCCAACCGAACGCAGGATCAGGCTGACGATGAAGATCAGAACTACGGCACCAATCAATGAAGGGAAGACATAGTAGTCGCTGATCTTAGGTCCCCAGCTTCCCAGCAGCATGCCGCCGAGCCATGAACCCAGAATACCGGCGATAATGTTGCCGATAATGCCACCCGGAATATCTCTGCCCATAATCAGGCCAGCCAGCCAACCAATCACGCCACCAACAATCAACATCCATAATAAACTCATTATTCTTCAGCTCCTTTGTGTTTGTTATCTTCGATGGTTACTATTAACCTTCTGCAAGACGTTTAAACCAAGTGTCAAATATTGCTTGCACACTTAGAATTAGTATTCTATTGTATCCATATTTATGCTGTTTAAG
Organism: Paenibacillus sp. FSL E2-0178; assembly: GCF_038593005.1. Taxonomy (NCBI): domain Bacteria; kingdom Bacillati; phylum Bacillota; class Bacilli; order Caryophanales; family Paenibacillaceae; genus Paenibacillus; species Paenibacillus sp. FSL E2-0178. Next base: position 4,201,465 of record NZ_CP151953.1, on the reverse strand, counting down.
CCTGGTAATGTCTTGGGTACATAAACATGTTATAGTAAATTTTGCGGAGATCAGCTGAGTGAAAACACCGCTGTGCAGGTTATATATTTGTACACTATACAATAAAGGAGCCGTTGCCATGCACCAGCCTAATGAAGTGTTGTTCTATATCGGAACCTATAGTAGTGAGAAGGAAGAAGCCATCCTGTTGGGGGCGCTGGATAAGGAAACGGGCGAAATGAGAGTTATGGGCGGCACCCGCGGAATTGAGAATCCCTCCTATCTGGCTGTAAATGCAGCGGGAACCGTATTATATGCGGTAAGTGAACAGGATGAAGGCCAGGTGCACGCCTACGCCATTGAATCCGGCAGCAAAGCGCTGCGCCCGCTGGGCAGCAGAGCTACCGGAGGCGGTGCGCCGTGTTATGTTTCCGTGGCTCCGCAAGGAGATTACATATTCGTATCTAATTATACGGGAGGGAATGTAAATGTATTCCCGCTGAACAGTGACGGCTCGCTGCAGGACATGTCCTCCCAGGTTAAGCATGACGGTTCAGGAATCCGTGCAGACCGTCAGGATGCGCCTCATCCGCATTCCGTTATTCCCGATAAAACCGGGGATCATGTGCTGGTCTGCGATCTCGGACTGGATCAGATTGTGTTCTACCGCGTGGAGGAGGGCAAGCTGGTCACCCACCGCGAAGTGGATCTGCCGCCGGGCTCCGGGCCGCGCCATCTGGCTGTACATCCTTCACGGCAATGGATCTATCTGGTGAATGAATTGAATAATACGGTTACCGTTTTTGCGGATGACGAGCAGCAGGGCAACCTCAAGATCCTGCAGAATGTCAGCTCGCTTCCTGAGCATTACACGGCCGGAAGTGATGATACAGCGGCGGATATTCACGTCTCCCCATGCGGAAGATACCTGTACGTATCGAACCGGGGACATGACAGCATCGCCCTGTTCCATATTGATAATGCGACAGGTCTGCTGGAAGCGGAAGATTGGGTTATCTCCGGCGGCCGGACACCGCGGAATTTCGCCATTATCAGCGGCATGCTGCTCGCCGCTAACCAGAACAGCGGCAACATCGTATCCTTCAGGATCGACAGCGAGAGCGGCCGGCTGATTCCTACGGGTAATGAACTGGAGGTTCCGTCTCCGGTCTGTGTAGTGGCTGTTTGATAGAGCGGATTACGCCGCCATCTGTGGATCTAAGTTGTAATTCATACAACATTTAAGCCAATGGACTTATCTATAGAAAGTGGGCTTAAGAATAAGCATAAGCATAAGCATAAGCATAAGCATAAGGATTTCCCTTTTCCGGGTTCACGCCAAAAGAACGTCCCTCTGCCCGCTGGCAGTCTGGGACGTTCTTCGTTTGGGCTCATTATATACCCTTGTGGCACAAGGGACACGGAACAGTAATTTTATCGTCTGAGTAGGCTCTTTACTGCATCCCCTGCAGCTGGTCATCCCGCTCATAGAAGCCGATGTCATCCAGCATAATCTTGTCATCTTCCCCTTGCAGGTAGAAGGTGATTTCGGTCAGCTTGTCCGGATCAAGCGCTGGCTCCTCTTCAAGGAACAGCTCAAAGGGCAGCTCGTAGGTCTGGAAGACGGCTTCCGAGCGGTCGCCGAACTTGCCGTCGCTGATCCGCTCCTCCAGCCATGGGCTGATCGTGAATTCGGTCTGGGGCAATGGCAGAATCTCCATTACCTCATCCAGGGGCAGCCGTGCCGTGACCTCATTGCTGTCGGTCAGCTCCACCTCCACATCGGGGGAGAGAGCGGCCGCAGAGGGTGCAGCCGCATCCTCTGCATCATCAGCGTCGGAATTACGGTTAGCCAAGGAGAAGGCTAAGCCCTCTGCGGCGGAAGCGGCAAGATTACGGGTGAATGATTCACTAAGCTTAATCTTGTAGGAGGCATCAACCGCATCCGCATCCGCACCAGCATCCGCATCACCAGCTCCAGCCTGGTTCTGAGCGGTGCTGCCGCGCTCCAGCAGAATACCGTATGAAGGTTTGTTCTTGGACTCGCGGTCCTTGGCCGCTTCTTCGCTCCAGGTGAGGCCTTCAGCTGTGGCAGTGCCGCCCTTCACCGTATTTCTTTTGCGGTCTTCCTCGTAGTTCGCTACCGTAAGGTAAGTCCCGCTCTGGAACCGGTTATAATAGGCGGTATCCGGCAGCCACTGCGCACCGCTGCGGTAATCACGGAACAATTGCTGATATTCCGTCTTCCCGTGCAGCGTAGTCTCCAGAAAGGCGGAGACATAGACCTTGGCAATCTGCCGCTGCTCATCACCATCCATTATATCTGTACGTTTCAGGAACAGCCCCGTCGGCAGCGCCTGGTCAAACAGCCCCCAGTCTGTATTGAACTGGCTGTGATTGGCATCGGCAATGTAGAGCGAGCTTTTGAAAGCCGGAGTGCTGCCGGTGTAGGAAGTACGCATATACTGCCGGTCCCCGTAGAAGTCATGCACATCGCCGTCACGGGCGCCCTGCAGCGTCAGATAGTTCACATCCACCAGACTGGCCTGTTTGCTGTCAATGGCTTTATCCGTAGGAGCCAGCGCAATAACGGAAGTGATGTTGAACTGCTTCGTTGCCGCCAGTGCCGGATCACCGGTGAACCAGCGCGAGGCATCCGCAGCCATGGCTACAGCCTGACCGCCGCGGCTATGGCCCAGCAATGCAGTCTGGTCATAATCGACCTTCTGATAGAAGGGTGTACCGGATTGCTCCGCGAAGCTTGCGATCTGCTGCAGATGCTTCAGAATCATCCAGGTCCGCACCTGGAAGTCATTATCCGGAATGCCGGACCACGCAGAATAATTCAGGAAGTTCTCATCCAGCGAGACGGCGATAAATCCCCGGCTGGCCAGCAGTTCCCCGAGATAAGCGTATCCGCCCTCGGAATAATCCTCCATCATATGGTTGCCATGCACCATAAGCACGAGCGGATAAGGCCCGTCCCCGTCAGGCATCCAGACCCGGGCATTTAGAGGAAGCGCTCCGGGATCGAATCCCCAGAATAAGGTACGCAGCGCAGGCCATGATTTGATGTATTCCGTAGCATCCACAGAAGCAGAGAGGAGCGCGGCATCCGCGCCATACTCTGTACGGTGCAGGTCCTGGCCGCTCCCATAGGTGAAGCTGTGGAACGTATAGTCCCCCGGCTGTCCGGGATCAGCCGCCGCCGCAGGAAGAACCTCTCCATCCGCAGCCAATGTCTTAACCGATGGGGAGGGGGCAGGGCTGCTTCCCGTCCCATAGGCCAGTGCCAAGGGGGTCAGGACAAGAACCGCTGCCAGAAGCCCGCCGGTGAGGGTTCTCCGCGTCCGCAGCAGACCGGCTGCAAGACCTCCCAGTCCCCCGGCCAAAGCTGTGATACCAGCGATGGCTGCTGCAGCCTCAAGCTCCAGATCGGCGTAATACAGAATAAGCAGCACGGCGCTCAGTGCACTGAGCCAAGAGCCCGTGAACAGCCGCGGAATGCGCAGTCCGGTTAAGGAGAGCAGTACAGCCAGCAGGTTGCCGGCCAGCGCCATTACAAGGGTTCCCGCGCCGGCAGCCAGTATAATATCCGCTGCGCTCCCAAGCCCTGTAGGGATGCCCATAACGGCTATAGTAAAAGCCAGAATACATAGAATCCAAGGACCGCAGAGCGCAATCCTCCATAATGCTGTATCGTACCGGTACGTTTCTAAGATGCGTCTTCCCATTTCTCTGAGTATGCGCCTATGCAGGCGTGGTCCCTGCGGTGCGGGTACATACTCCAAATCCATTCCCATGATAGTTTCCCCCGACAATTTGTGGCAAATAGAGGCTGCAGAAATCCGGCAGAACTCATCTCTAGTAATTCAACTTATATCTAGTAATTTGACCTATAAGATGTAGCAATAATATTACTTTAAGACATCAATAACAAGTGGGTCTTACAGGAACGGCCGCCACTTGCTGCCGCCGGGCGGAATAGAGCTATCTTTCATCCAAATTGAAAAAAAGGTTTGACAGCGCGCAGGGCTTTCAGTATTATGTCTGTATAACCTACTAAATGGGTAGGAATAATCAAATAAGTTCTTACCGTACAGACGGAGGAACGCCTGCTTCAGGCTCGCAGATACGCGTCCATAGGACCGGTTTGACCAGCCACAAGTGGGCTTTCCTGCGTCTTTTTTTGACGGAAATCCGACCAACAAGAAATTCACAATGATAATGCAATTACAAGAACATTATGGGGGAGTGGTTTGTGATGAAGAAAGGGATCAAGAAGGGGCTTATCGCCGGGTTCACACTATTATTGACGGCAGGGCTTACTGCTTGCGGCAACAACAATGGAGGGAACAGTGCAGGCGCGGCAACAGAAGCTCCGGCAGCAACAGAGGCGGCTGCGAATACGGCGGCTACACCGGAGGCAACAAAGGCTCCAGCCAAAGATCCGGTCGAGCTGCTGAATGTGTCCTACGACCCTACACGTGAACTATATGAGAATTATAACAAGGCATTCGCCGCTTACTGGGAGCAGGAGACAGGCCAGAAGGTTACGATCAAGCAATCGCATGGCGGATCAGGCAAGCAGAGCCGGGCTGTACTCGACGGTCTGGAAGCAGATGTAGTTACGCTGGCGCTCGGATATGACATTGATGCACTGCAGGAAACAGGTCTTATCGGCGCGGACTGGCAGAGTAAATATGAGCATAACAGCTCCCCGTATACTTCCACCATCGTATTCCTTGTGCGTAAAGGCAACCCGAAAGGCATCAAGGACTGGCCGGATCTGCTCAAGGACGATGTAGAAGTGATCACTCCGAACCCTAAGACTTCCGGCGGTGCACGCTGGAACTACCTGGCAGCCTGGGGATATGCGCTTGACCAGAATAATAACGATGAAGCCAAGGCTCAGGAGTTCGTACAGAAGCTGTTCAAAAATGTACCCGTACTGGACACCGGGGCGCGCGGCTCCACAACTACCTTCGTTGAACGCGGAATCGGTGACGTGCTGATCGCCTGGGAGAATGAAGCCTACCTGTCGATCAAGGAGCTGGGTCCGGATAAATTCGAGATTGTAAATCCGTCGGAGAGCATTCTGGCCGAGCCGCCGGTAGCCGTGGTGGATAAAGTTGTCGACAAGAGAGGCACCCGCGAGGTCGCAGATGCTTATCTGAAATACCTGTACACCGAGGAAGGCCAGAAAATCGCCGCCGAGAACTATTACCGCCCGACTCTGGAAAGTGTGAAGGAACAGTACAAGGACCAATTCCCTGAGATCAAGCTGTTCACACTGGCGGACAAATTCGGAACCTGGAAGGAAACCCAGGAGAAGCACTTTAATGATGGAGGAATCTTCGACAAAATCTACGTGCCGGGCAGCTGATAGCAAGTTCCGGGATGGAGCTGAGCAGAACAGGTAAGGCGAATTTTGCAGGCGGGGTCCCGCCCGGTTGCTGATCGGCCAACGAGCCGAAGGCAGGAAAGGATGAATGGGCAAATGAATGTCACCACTAAAGCTGCTGCGGGGGCTGTGTCACGGCGCAGGCTTCTGCCGGGTTTCGGAATTACGATGGGGTTCAGCGTATTGTATCTGAGTCTTGTCGTTCTGCTGCCGCTGTCAGCGCTGCTCTTCAATTCGACGGGACTCAGCTGGGCTAAGTTCTGGGATGTGGCTACGGATGCCCGTGTCCTGGCCTCCTATCGGGTCAGTCTGAGTACAGCGGCAGCAGCAGCCCTGATCGATGCTGTTCTGGGGCTGCTGCTGGCCTGGGTGCTGGTACGCTATGAATTTCCGGGCAAAAGGCTATTCGACGCCCTGATCGATCTGCCGTTCGCACTCCCTACAGCTGTGGCGGGTGTGTCACTGACCGCACTTTATTCCCAGAACGGCTGGATCGGCTCCCTGCTGGAGCCGCTGGGCCTCCGGGTAGCCTTCACGCCGCTTGGCATTACGCTGGCGCTGATGTTTATCGGCATTCCCTTTGTGGTCCGCACGGTTCAGCCCGTGCTGGAGGATCTGGACAGGGATATGGAAGAGGCAGCGGCCACGCTGGGAGCGGGACGCTGGCGGACCTTCGTGCGGATTGTTATGCCGGAGCTGTTCCCGCCGCTGCTTACGGGCTTTGCATTGGCCTTTGCCCGGGGCATCGGCGAATACGGCTCCGTTGTGTTTATCTCCGGCAATATGCCGATGCGTACGGAGATTGCTCCGCTGCTCATCATGTCCAAGCTGGAGCAGTTCGATTATGCCGGAGCAACGGCGGTGGCGCTGCTGTTGCTGCTGATCTCCTTCCTGATGCTGCTGGTCATCAACAGCCTCCAGCACTGGGCGCGGAAGAGCTCGCGTTAAGGATTCAGGAGATCCGGACAACGGCGGCCATTCAAGATGGCCTATGATCCATAAAACTTAAGTGAGTGCTTCCGAAGCGAGTTTTATTGCGATGTTAATCGAGGAGCGGAGCTTCATAAAACCTAAGCGAATGCTTCCGAAGTTAGTTTTGTACGAAGCAGATTCAGGATGCCTAAGCTAACAAAACTTTAGGAGGAATAAAAATGGCCGGTACAGTTCCCTTACATGTCCCCGCGCCGCGAAAAAGCGTGTCGTCCCCCCGGACGACTGAATCCAAAGCGGTGAAATGGGGGCTCATTTCCCTTGCCGGACTTGTATTGCTCTGGCTGATTGCCCTGCCGCTGATTATTGTGCTGGTGGAGTCACTGAAGCGGGGGCTGGATGTCTACTGGGCCGCGCTGACCGATCCGGATGCGGCCTCGGCGCTGAAGCTGACCTTGCTGGTCGCTGCGATTACCGTCCCGCTGAATACGATCTTCGGCGTAACGGCGGCGTGGGCAGTGACCAAGTTCCGTTTTCGCGGCAAGGGCTTTCTGATTACACTGATCGATCTGCCATTTGCCGTATCGCCGGTAATTGGCGGGTTGATCTTTATTCTGGTATTCGGCTCGCATGGCTGGTTCGGTCCTTGGCTGAGCAATCACGATATCAAGATTGTTTTCGCTTTGCCGGGTATTGTGCTGGCTACGCTGTTTATCACCTTCCCTTTTGTGGCGCGCGAGCTGATTCCGCTGATGGAGGAGCAGGGCACACAGGAGGAGGAAGCGGCCATTACGCTCGGTGCGCACGGCTGGCAGATCTTCTGGCGCGTGACGCTGCCCAATATCAAGTGGGGTCTGCTGTACGGCATTATTCTCTGTAATGCACGGGCGATGGGGGAGTTCGGCGCGGTATCCGTGGTATCCGGGCATATCCGGGGAGAGACGAATACCCTGCCGCTTCATGTCGAGATTCTGTATAACGAATATCAATTTTCGGCATCCTTCGCCGTTGCTTCCCTGTTGCTCCTGCTGGCCCTGGTGACGATGATCGTCAAGAGCCTGCTTTTACGTAAAAATGCTCATTGACAGTCCTTGGGGTCCGTGCTAAGTTAATTCATAGTATACAAGGTGGTAATTACGGAATAACGGGATTTAGGCGGAGATACTCCCCTGTCCGGGGAAAGGGAGGCTGGAGAATGGCTAAACCACTGAAAGTGGATGAGGTATGGCTTGCGCGGATAACGGAACTTCTCGACGATATGGAGTTCGGCTCATTGCATATTGTGGTGCATGAAGGTCAAATCGTACAGATGGAGCGCACAGAGCGCAAACGTTTCGAGAACAGCACAGCAAATGCACGTTATAGTGGAGAAACCGGAAGCCGGCGGACCGATTCCCGTTCTGCGGGACGAGGATAGCAATCTGTAGTGCACTGATAAATGATCATACATCTCCGTGAACAGAAAAAAGGGGGATCTCACAAGCCTGGAAAAGGCTGAATGAGGTACCCCTTTTGTATGCCGGGACAATTAGTGTAATCCTTACTTTAGTAGCGTGTGTTGCGCCGTGATCCGCTGATTCCCTCCACCAGGAGTATGAGGGCAGTGATGGCATGCATAATCCAGCCGACAAAAGGTATTAAACCGACCACTGAAGTGACGATACCAACTGCGTTACCGATGATAGAACCGCGTTCTCTCAGCAGAATAATTACAGCTACGGCATGGAGCAGAAAAGCAACCCCCAGCGGTACCCAGGCATTGGCTACGACAAATGCTCCGCCGATGAACGGCAGTGCCAGAAAAGCCTCATAAGCGAAAGTTCCCCATTTGAATAATTTCCCTATCGGAGACATAATAACTCCACCAGCCTTCCAAGTAGTCTTATAAAGATCCTATTCCACAGTTTACCCAAGGATACGGGCTAAGAATAACCCTGTGCCGGCAACAGATGCAGAACCGTTTGTATTTCTGAGTAATTGTACGCCGGGGGGAGGCAGGACGTTTCATTTTTTCGGATAAGATAGGCGCTGCCTTGCCTCGAAACCTTGCAGTCATATATATTGGTAACAGGTTAACAGGAGTGTCCGCGTGCAGGCGGATAATCATGACAAGAGGGGATAATGTATGGACAAGACATTGCAGCCGGATATCCGGCATGAGCTGCCCACAGTGGAGCAATACCTGGCCCTGCGGCTGGAAGCCGGGCTTAGTCCCATGAGTGTGGAGGGAGCCGGAATCGGGCTGCCCCGCTCCGCGTTTGCTGTAACCTTGTATGAAGGAGATATATTGGTTGGAATGGGACGGGTTATCGGGGACGGGGGCTGTTTTTTTCAGGTGACCGATATTGCCGTGAAGCCTTCCTTTCAGGGGCAGGGTCTGGGGAAAATCATTATGCGGGAAATCCGCAGGTTTCTGGATACCGTGCCGGACAAGGCGTATATTAGTCTCATTGCTGACGGGGAAGCCTCCAGGCTGTATGCCCAATATGGATTCGCACCGGTCCTGCCGGATTCTCAGGGGATGTTCCTGCGGCGTTAATGATGAATAGAGGATCAGAGCTGCAAACAAATACGAAAGTGAGGCAACAAGAGAATGGATATCGTAGTATTTGGTGCATCGGGTAAGATCGGAAGTGCGATTGTAGAAGAAGCGTTAAAAAGAAAACATGAGGTTACCGCTGCCGTCCGCAAACCGGAAGCCTTCAGTATTCAGCATGACCGGCTTAAGGTTGTTGCAGCCGACCTGCTGGACCCGGCCACGGTAACGGCAGCTCTGCACGGACATGAAGAGGTTATCAGCGCATTCAGACCGGCGCCGGGGCATGAGAATGATCTGCTGCAGGCGGCGGATTCCCTGCTGACAGGGATGCGTGTTGCCGGGCTGCAGCGCCTGATCGTTATTGGCGGGGCAGGCAGCCTGAAGACAGAATCCGGAGAGTGGCTTATGGACACTGCTGACTTCCCGGAGGACTACCGTCCACTTGCAACGGCACACGCTAATGCCTATGAAATTTACAGAGGTTCAGAGCTGGATTACACGTATCTGAGCCCGCCTGCCGCTATTATTGCCGGACGCCGGACCGGACAGTTCCGGATTGGTCTGGACCGGCTGATTGTGGACGAGAACGGGCGGAGCAGCATCAGTATCCAGGATTTCGCAGTAGCGGTGATCGATGAGCTGGAGGAAGGGAATTTCAGCAAGACCCGTTTTACTGTGGGGTATTAATAGCTACAGTTTAAGCTTGTCAGGAAATAAAGCGGCCTAGAATACAGGCTTCGTAAGCTTAAAGCCCGTCCTCTTGAACGCTCAGGAGGGCTTTTTGCTGTCATTCCGGGCACCTTAGCCGGATGGGGATGCGTCAAAGCCTGCAATTTGCCTGATTCTATAGTACTGGGTACAATCGAAGCAACTAAAGGAGGGCTTGGCTATGGATGTGGTAACTGCGGAGGAGATGCGGGCATTCGACCGCGAGACGATTGAGCGGCTGGGAATTCCGGCAATTGCGCTGATGGAGAACGCCGGGCGGGCGATTGCCGAGGAGGTCATCGCATTGTGCCGGCGGCGCGGGGCAGGCGCGGGCGGAGGAACGCAGAGCTTTGGAGCGGGCGCGGTGGGCGGCATAGGGAGCACGGATGCAGAGGGGCGAGGCTTCGGGGCAGGAGCCGTGGGCGGCGTGGGCGGAGGAACGCAGAGCTATGGGGCGGGCGCGGTGGGCGGCATAGGGAGCACGGATGCAGAGGAGCGAAGCTTCGGGGCAGGAGCCATGGGCGGCGCGGGCGGAGGAACTCAGAGCTATGGGGCGGGCGCGGTGGGCGGCATAGGGAGCACGGATGCAGAGGAGCGAAGCTTCGGGGCAGGAGCCATGGGCGGAGGAATGCAGAGCTACGGGGCAGGAGCCATGGGCGGAGGAATGCAGAGCTATGCGGCCGGCGGGCCGGCGATCCAGCCGCCGGGCTTCTCGGTCAGCGCCGACCCGGCGCTGACGCTTACCGCTGCCGGCGGCGAGCACTGGCTCGTCCTCGCCGGCAAAGGCAACAACGGCGGCGACGGGCTCGCCGCCGCCAGGCACCTGCGTGAGGCCGGCATCGCCGTCACGCTGGTGTACGCGGCCGCGCCGGAGTCGCTGGCCGGCGAAGCCGCGCTGCAGCGGGATTCCGCTGCAGCCATGGGCATCCCTGCCGTAGTCTACGGCAGGGATGCTGTGGACCTTGCCGCATGCAGCGGCATCATAGATGCGCTGCTCGGCACAGGCAGCGCGGGAGCCCCGCGCGGTGCCTATGCCGAGCTGATTGCCGCTGCGAACGCCAGCGGCAGGCTTATTGTGTCCGCGGACATCCCCAGCGGGCTGGACGCGGACACGGGCGAGACGCATGAGCCCTGCATTCATGCGGCGGTGACCGTCTGCCTCGCGTTCCTCAAACGCGGGCTGCTGCAGTATCCCGGCGCTGGAGCAGCCGGGCAGGTGGTGGTCCGCTCCATCGGCATCCCCGCTGCCCTGGCGCGTGAGAGCGGCGTCCGGGTCAGCCTGCTGACGCCGGAAGTGCTGCGGACACGTCTGCAGGTCGACGTGTCGCGCCGCCGTTCGCCCGAAGGCCACAAGGGCACTTACGGGCATGTCCTGCTGGCAGCAGGAAGCCTGCGCATGAGCGGCGCCGGCCTGCTGTGCGCCCGCGCTGCGCTGCGCGCCGGCTGCGGGCTGGTGACGTGGGCGCTGCCGGATAAGCTGCTGCCCTATGTGATCGGCTGCGCACCTGAGCTGATGCTGGCCCCGGTATCCGGCGGCGAAGGGGAATGGAATGCCGGTACGGCGGCTGAAGTGCTGCAGCTAAGCGGAAGCCGCGATTGTATAGCTGTCGGACCCGGTCTTGGCCGGTTCGATGGAGATACGGACTGGCTCCGCAGACTTTGGGAGGAGACGGATTCTCCCCTGATTCTCGATGCGGATGCGCTGAATATACTGGCGGATGCCGATTACGGGTCCTGGACCCGCCGCCATCCGGTAATTCTGACCCCGCATCCCGGGGAGATGGCCCGGCTGGCAGGGACGTCTACAGCCCAGGTGCAGCGTGACCGGATCGGACTGGCGCTGTCTTATGCCGCAGCGCACGGCGTGATCCTGGTGCTTAAGGGAGCCCATACAGTCATAGCAACGCCCGAAGGACAGGCTTATGTTAACATCACGGGTCATCCGGGTATGGGAACCGGCGGCGCGGGGGATGTGCTGACAGGAATCATCTCCGGCCTGCTGGCCCAGGGCCTGGATGCTGCACAAGCGGCAGCCTTTGGGGTCTATCTCCACGGGCTGGCGGGAGAACGTGCCGCCCGGAAACGGGATAACCCGGCGGCTTTGATCGCCGGGGATATTATTGAGGCGCTGTGAATCGTAACTCCGGAGCTGCTGGGGCTCATTATCTATACACCATACCCGTGATCCTGCCGCTTCTGCTGCACCCGTGCGAGTCTAACGGTAGCACTGCTCTGCCCTGAATGGATTAATATTACGGCTCTGCCAGCGGCGGCACTGTATCAGAACAAGACCAGGCAGAGCAGCGGAATAAACAAGGCGAAGAAGGGAAGCAGGAGCGGGTAGCGTTCACCGGCAATCTGGGCGAACCGGAACAACAGTAGCACTACAAGTCCGGCAAGACCGCTGGTCATTGCGTCGCCGCCCTGCTCAGAGGCCAGCCACAGGCCGGCTCCAAAGCCGGCTACGGCGTATAACACCAGGGCCGGACTGAGCGAAGTGGACCGGAACATGCGCAGCAGGGCATCGGCAAGTATCGCTGCCGGTAAGCCGTAAGCGTAAATGGCATACGGCACCGATACCGGCCAGCCATCCGGCACTCCGCCTTCGTATCCATGGCCAAGCATAAACAGGGAAACGAGAATAAAGGTCAGTCCGGCGGCCGACAGCTTGGTCAGTGCGTACATGCCCGCAGTCAGGCGGACAGAAGGCAGATCATAATCCTTATGTGTGGTCATCGCTTAACATCCTTTCGGGGTGGGTGAAGAGCACGGCCGGAATGACCGGACGAATCCGGCGCATGAATCAGCTTGTAACCATGTCCCCTCCGTTAACATGAATACAGGTGCCTGTTACATAGGAAGCATCAGGGCTGGCAAGATAGACATAGGCTCCTGCCAGCTCATAGGGCTGTGCCGCCCGCTTGAATGGGGTGTCTGTGCCGAATACACTGACCTCTTCAGCGGAATAGCTGGAAGGAATCAGCGGTGTCCATACCGGACCGGGAGCCACACTGTTGACCCGGATGCCGCTGTCCGCCAGTGAAAGAGCCAGGGAGCGGGTGAAGGAGACAACGGCGCCTTTGGTGGATGAGTAGTCAATGAGCTCCTTGTTGCCCTGGTAAGCGGTAATGGAGGCGGTGTTAATAATGCAGCTTCCTTTGTGCAGATGCGGGAGTGCGGCCTGGGTCAGGAAGAAGAAAGGGAAGATATTGGTGCGGTAGGTCTGGTATAGCTGCTCCTCCGTGATATCCAGAATGCTCTTCTGCGGATATTGGACGCCGTGGTTATTCACCAGAATGTCCAGCTTGCCGAAGGTCCGCACGGTGTGCTCCACCGCTTCGAAGCAGCACTCTTTATAGCGCAGATCCGTCTCAATCCGCAGGCAGCGGCGTCCAAGCTCTTCTATCCGGTGCTGCGTGGCTGCGGCATCAGAAGCTTCGTCCAAGTAAGCGATGGCAATATCTGCTCCTTCTTTGGCAAAAGCGATGGCGGTTGCTCTTCCAATGCCGCTGTCTCCGCCGGTAATCAGGGCAACCTTTCCTCTGAGCCTGCCGCTGCTGCTCTCGGGGTTCTCGCTGATCGGACGCGGATTCATCAGACTCTCCAGACCCGGCTGGCGGTCCTGATGCTGTGGGGGGAAGGCGATAGGCTGCACGCGGCATACCGTCTTTTCTCCGTAATAGGGGTAAACGGGAATCATCGGGTGATACTCCTCCTTGCCTGTTGGCTCTCCGTATATTGGTATGCATGCGCCCAGAAAAGCGTGCGCCGCAGTCCTCTACTGGGCGATCTTTAAGCGGTCTTATCTTTACATACTAAAAACTTAGAAATGGAGAGAATAACTAATGCAATACAGACCAATGACAGCCGATGATTACGAGGCAGCTTATCAATTATGGAAGAATACGGACGGGATGGGTCTTAGTGAAGCGGACTCGCGCGGGGAAATTATCCGTTATCTGGAGCGTAATCCGGGAATCAGCCAGGTGTGTGTGGATGCGGACGGTACACTTGCGGGTACAGCGGTGTGCGGACATGACGGGCGCAGAGGATATATGTATCATGTGGCTGTCAGCAGCAGCAGCCGGGGTAAGGGTGCCGGGCGTGAGATGGTCACACGCTGCCTGGAGAGACTGCGGGAGGAAGGCATCAGTAAATGCCATCTGATGGTCATCGGGCATAACGCTCTGGGCCGCAGCTTCTGGTCAGGCACCGGCTGGCAGGAGCGGGATGGCCTTGTACTGTTCTCGCGGAACAGCTGATAGGTCACAAACAATGTAATAGTGTAGCTTTTGTCCGGACGCAGTATAATATATAGGAGCTTTACAAATGACTTGCACTATTCTATGTGCAATGTCGAATTTTGATAGCGGGAGACCTGAGCGATGCGGTTTAAAGATGTATTCTCAATTATCGGTCCGGCGATGGTCGGACCTTCCAGTTCGCATACAGCGGGGGCGGCGCGGATCGGCAGAGCGGCACGCCAGGTGCTCGGTGAATTGCCGCGTACGGCAGAAGTCACGTTCTTCGGTTCCTTTGCGGCCACGTATCAGGGACATGGAACAGACCGGGCTATTGCCGGAGGTCTGCTGGACTTTACCACCGATGACCACCGGCTGCCGGATTCCATAGAGCTTGCTGCCGAAGCCGGAATGGAGATCTCCTTCGGTCAGGGGACGGGCTTGTTCCCCCATCCCAATACGGTCCGCCTGCGGCTTACCGGCAGCGAGAGCGGCACAGAGCTGGTGCTTACCGGGATCTCGATCGGCGGCGGCAATATCGAAATTGTTGATATTGACGGGTTCGGCGTGAAGCTTACCGGCATGTATCCAACCGTGCTGATTAATCATATGGACTATCTGGGCGTACTGGCCAGCGTTACGGATGTAATGCGGCAGGGCCAGTGCAATATTGGACATATGTCGCTGGACCGCAAGAACCGCAGCGGAGCAGCCTTGACGGTGCTGGAGCTGGATGAAGCCGCTACACCGGAGCTGCTGCGGAATCTGCGGGCGCTGCCGGCTGTGAAGTCCGTGAAAGTCGTCGATTTGAATGAACAGGCACATGAGCAGAAAGGAAAGGACATTACATCATGAATTTTCAAACACTCAGCCAGCTGGCTGTATTATGTGAAGAGCGGGGTCTGGGAATCGGCGCTCTGATGCTTGAGGAGCAGAGCGCGGAGTCGGGGCGTTCCAAGGAGCAGGAGTTCGCTACCATGAGCCAGTATTACGGCGTTATGAAGGAAGCGGTGCACCGCGGCATGCATGAAGACACCACCTCACGCAGCGGTCTGACAGGACTTGACGCCCAGCGTGTGGCTGCTTACAATGCAGCGGATGAACCTTGCCTTGGCGGTCCTGCCGGCCAGGCCATGGCGTATGCTCTTGCGGTTTCGGAAGTGAATGCTTCCATGGGACGGATTATCGCTACGCCGACCGCAGGCTCCTGCGGAATCATTCCCGGGGTGTTCCTGAGCTGTCAGGAGCGCTTCGGCTGGGATGATGACTATATGGTTACCGGCCTGTTCGCGGCTGGAGCCATCGGCTATGTTATTGCCAACAATTCCTTTGTATCGGGAGCGGAAGGCGGCTGTCAGGCCGAGGTCGGCTCAGCCATCGGGATGGCGGCAGGGGCCTTGACTGAAATGCGCGGCGGCACACCGGCGCAAGCCGTGCATGCCGTAGGACTGGCACTCAAGAATACGCTGGGGCTGATCTGTGATCCCGTAGGCGGACTTGTGGAGATTCCATGTATTGTCCGTAACGGCTTCGGTGCCGTAACGGCGCTTGCTGCGGCAGACATGGCGCTGGCCGGTGTCCGCAGTGTGATTCCGTCCGATGAAGTAATTAAGGTCATGCTGGAGGTAGGCTCCGCTATGCCCGAGAAGCACCGCGAGACGGCAGGGGGCGGACTGGCCCAGACACCAACCGGCCGTAAGATTATGAAAGATTTACGGAACAAGAAATAATCTGCGGGTGCTTTCGGGCGGGGCCATTTGCGGGGCTATAGCATACGGAACCGTTCAAGCTGATCCCACAGCCCCTCACGCCGGAGGATTTCCTCCTGCTTCGGTCCCATCAGGTCGAAGTGGGGAAACGGCTGGCGGTTATGAATATATTGCGGCGGAAGACCGTTCTTCCTGCACCACTCCCTCAGGCGGGGGAGATCACTGCACCCGACCTTGGTCACTGTGGTGATGTCAGGAAACCGCTTGTCCAGCCAGTAATGCGTAAGGAACGCGATTTCACCAGCGGAGACCGCTTGTTTCCAGCGGGCTAGTTCTGCTCTGTTAATGCCAAAGGCCATAGCTGTCATCATCCTTATTGATCATAGTAAATTGATTATATACAAGAATATAAGATATTTCCGGAAAGGGGAGAAGAACATGAACGGGCAAGTTAGAGCGGATATCCGCCCCGGACTTCAGGTTGATATTGTACTGAAGCAGGATCAGGCGACCGGCAAACTCACACATGGCGCGGTTAAAGACATCCTGACCAATTCGCCCCGCCATCCGCACGGAATCAAAGTGCGGCTGACTGACGGACAGGTAGGACGGGTCAAGAACATTACAGGCTAAGCAATATACAGAAGAATGAAGAAGCGCCGCGAGCCGGGGCGGCTGTGTCCCTTGGGCAGCCGCCGGGGTAAGAGGCGCTTTTTGATTTGCATACAGGATCATGAGCCTGCTTAACGGCCCATGAATTCCTCTACATACTGGTCGGCCTTGGTCTGATTACATAAATTGCAGGCGCAGACACAGTTGTCCGGCGTAGTGTGCCCGCCCTTGGCACGGGGCAGCAGATGGTCAATGGTATCCCCGTATAAGCCGCAGAAATAGCAGATATACTGGTCCCGGGTCAGAATATAGGCGCGGAAATCCTTATTGCTGTATAAGCGGCGGATTGTACGGCGGTTCACGACAACTGCGGCATGCTCCCGGACAAGCGTTACCGCAAGCGCAAGATCGATCTCCTGATGCCAGCGCCGGCCTTTGTCGCTGTGGCCGCGCATCAGAATCATACCCTTGCCTGAAGGGATGAGCGCAGAGGCATCCTGGGGATCGGGCTTCGGTCCGCGCTGCTGGGGGATCGTGCGTCCCGTTTCAGCACTGCGCGGACGGGCCTTGCCCTTGAGGCCGGAGGTACCCGCGCTGCCGCGGCCTTCCTTGGCACGTTCGGGCAAGGAAGGCTGACGGCCCAAGGCAGCAGGCGGTTTGGCAGCTCCGGAGCCCGCTGCAGAGATCGAGACCAGTGTCTTATCCCGCTTGGCAGTCCCCGTGCCGGGCGGACGCTCCGGCAGTGCGGGTGCCGCGCTTGCACGCGGCGGCGCAGCCGCAGCCCCTGCTTCGCGTAGCTTGCGGCATTCCCGGCAGGCTCCGCGCCGGGAGATTCCCTTGGAGCGCTTGCCTGTCCGTCTGCGGAATTCGGAGAGCGGCTTAAGCTGATGGCAATAGGCACATTGTTTGGATGGAGGAAGAATAGTTTCAGTCATAAGTATACTTGGCAGGACGGCCCTCAGCCGCAACTGTCCAATCCCTTCTGTATTTTGAAATAGAAACTTATTTACGGTATACCGCCATGTGATTTCATTGATTTGATATTAGTATAGCGTAAAGCACAGGTATTCACACAGCATGCGCCAAAAGCCGCAAATCTCCAGGGCTGAGACATCCTTCTTCGCAGTCTTGAGGAAAAACCCGTAAACTCGCAAAGTAAGGCCGTAAAGCGATGATGAGGCTTGTATAGGAATACAATAATTATGAACCAGAGAGGGGGAAGCTGAATGACCGTTAGTGAAAAAAAGCCCGGGGCCGTAAGGCTGCTGTTTGTGCTTCAGGCATTCTTAGGCCTTGGAGCTGTCGCCGGAGGGCTGGTCCTGCTCGCCGATCCCAGTGGTGAAATGATTGGAATGCCGGCGTCCATACTGGAGAGATCGCCGTTTGACAGTTATGCAATTCCCGGCATTCTGCTGCTGGTCATTTTTGGGCTGTTGCCGCTAATGGTGCTCTATGGTCTTTTTAATCAGCCTCAGTGGTCTTGGGCCTATGCGCTGACCCCGTTTAAGGCGCTGCATGCAGCATGGAGCTTCTCGCTTTATATCGGCTTTGGGCAGATTATCTGGATTATGGTGCAGACGTATATGATGGATACAGTCAGTATTGTTCATGTTTTCTACATGTCTCTGGGCATGCTGGTTCAGATCGTTACGCTGCTGCCTGCGGTACAGAGATATTTTATGCTGGACGGCCGTTCTGAAAGAAGTTAGAATGACAGTGAACATAAAAGGGCTTTCATTTGGGCCGCGGGAGTGAACCGGAAGTGACTACCATATACGATATTGCCAAAAGAACCGGCTATTCACCAACCACGGTATCCAAGGCGTTCAATAACTACTCTGACGTGCGGGAGAAGACGCGGCAGGAAATACTGCGTACCGCCCAGGAAATGGGATATCTTCCTAATGCGCATGCGCGTACACTGACGACCAAGAAATCCTGGACGATCGGTGTGCTGTTTGTGGAGAATACGGGAGCGGGTATCCGCCATCCTTTCTTCAGTGCGGTTATTGAGAGCTTCAAGCAGGTTGCCGTAGCCAAGGGTTACGCCCTCATGTTTATCTCGAAGGATGTCGGTGGCAAGCAGAGCGGATATCTGGAGAACTGCCGGATTCGCGGAGTCGACGGGGTTGTGGTGTTCCTTTCCGATTATGAGGATCCTTATTTCCGGGAGCTTCTGGAGAGTGATATCCCTACAGTGGTTCTCGATTTCGAAACGGCGTTGTCACATACGGTCTGCTCGGATAATATGACCGGTGCGCTGCAGGCAGTGGAATATCTGGTATCGCTCGGACACAGCAGAATTGCCCATATTTCCGGCGGAGAGAACACCTATCCGGGGAAACAGCGGGAGCTGGGGTACAGAGCGGCGATGGAGCAGCAGGGTCTTGAGGTGCCGGACGAATATGTTGCCGAGGGAGCATTCTACTCTCTGGAGAACGGTTACGGCGCAATGAAGTCTTTGCTGGAGCTGCCGGAACGGCCAACTGCCGTGTTTGCTTCAGGTGACTTGCTTGCACTGGGTGCCGTGATGGCTGCCAAGGATCAGGGCCTGTCTGTACCGGAGGATATTTCAGTCATGGGTTATGATGATATTGAGCTTGCGGGATATGTTACCCCTGCGCTGACCACCGTACGCCAGAACACGGAGCTGCTGGGTACCCGGGCGGCGGAGCTTTTGCTGGCTTCGATGAACGGCCCGCGTACAAATCAGGAGGCGCTGGTTCTGCCTGTAGAGATCATCGTCAGGGATTCCTGTGCACCGCCGGGCAAGAGATAAAAGTGCGTTCAACCGGAATGCATTTTTTTTCAGCAAAATCGAAACCGGTTTCGATTTCTTTCGTTTTTATTTCGAGTTCAAATGATGAAGGAGTGAATCAACATGACAACCGTTCAAACCGTAGTAACCGCCAAAGATACAGAGGATCGTCTGAGTTCCAAAGAAGGCATTCAATTCAAAGCAGCAACCCCTGGTACAACAGCAGATATACAGCTGCATCCGGAGCAGGAGTTTCAAACAATCATTGGTTTTGGCGGCGCTTTCACTGAAGCGGCTGCCTATACGCTGTCACGGATGAGCCCCGGGAAACGGGCAGAGGTCATCCGGCGTTATTTTCACCCGGTGGACGGGCTGAATTACAGTATGGGCCGCGTGCATATCCACAGCTGCGACTTCGCGCTCGGGAACTATACCTATGTGCAGGATAATGATACAGAGCTGGCAACCTTCGATATATCACATGATCACCAGTGGGTCCTGCCGCTCATTAAGGATGCTATGGAGGTCAAAGGCGGGCCCTTTACGATGCTGGCTTCGCCATGGAGCCCGCCGGCCTGGATGAAAACGAACGGGGAGATGAATAACGGCGGTTCGCTCAAGCCGGAATATGCTGCAGTCTGGGCGCGCTATTATACCAAATTCATCGAGGCTTACCGCAAGGAGGGAATTCCGGTCTGGGCAGTATCCGTGCAGAACGAGCCGGCAGCAGTGCAAGTATGGGACTCTTGTGTATATAGTGCCGAGGAAGAGCGCGATTTCGTCAAAAACCACCTCGGCCCGGTAATGCGCGAAGCCGGAATGGACGATGTGAATATCGTCATCTGGGACCATAACCGCGATATTATGATCGAGCGTGTGACTCCGATTCTGTCCGATCCGGAAGCAGCGCAGTACGTATGGGGAACCGGAATCCACTGGTACGGCGGCGAGGAGTTCGACAAGGTGGAGAAGGTGCATGAGCTTTTCCCGGATAAGCATGTGCTCTTCACCGAAGGCTGCCAGGAAGGCGGCGTGCGTCTGGGGGAATGGTTCACGGGTGAGCGCTACGGCCGGAATATGATCGGCGATCTGAATGCCTGGACAGAGGGGTATCTGGACTGGAATCTGGTGCTGGATGAGACGGGCGGACCGAACCACGTGGGGAATCTCTGCGATGCTCCGGTAATTGCGGATACGACTACGGACGAGGTTCACTATAACAGCTCGTATTATTACATCGGGCATTTCAGCAAATTCATTGCACCGGGTGCTGTACGGATCGGGCTGCAGTCGGCTGCCGAAGGCGTGCTGTCAGCGGCGTTCCGCAATCCGGACGGCAGCATCGCTGTTGTATTGATGAACGAAGGCGAAGCAGAACGCTCCCTGACGCTTGGCCTCGGCGGTGAAATCGCTGAGTGCACATTGCCTGCACATTCCATTGCCACACATCTGATTTCGCAAGGTTAAGCTTGCGACGGGGAAGAAAGGAAGCGCAGAGCGGGCAGAGTTGACTCCTGCGGGAAGCTTGGAGTATGGAGGTGGAGGGTGGGGTTTTGCAGGTAAGTAGGCTAGATGCGTGGAAGCTGGGAGTTAAGTAGTTAGAAATAGGCGTTAGAAGCTGTAAGCTAAAGTTTGATTCGGAGTGAGTTCAAGCCCCTCCCTAGCCGTCTGTTGCACTTTGTACACTAGATTGCTCCTATCTCCGCCGAAACTAGCGATCATTTGCACTATGTGCATTAGAATCCTGCGGAAGAGGCATTTTTAGGCGAAAATCCTGAAATCTAATGTATGAAATACAACAGAAGGCTGCTCGGGGGTGCAATAACACAAATTCTAATGCATAAGGTACAATCACCCAGGATTTGCAATCATACAGAGAGTTCAGCCTAATGCCGAAGCTTACAGCTCAATAGCTGAAGCGAAGCCGCGTAAGCGTATACTGATATTTTTAGGAGGAGTAACTATGAGTAATTATTATTTCGATTCAGGTAAATTTGTCATAGAGCAGTTCCACGAAGGCAAACCGTTCGCCAGCTTCCTGCCCGGACTGGCAGGATTGAAGGGGATCCCGATGTGGACGTTCTACGTGAACCGGGGGCAAGGAA
Organism: Paenibacillus sp. FSL E2-0178; assembly: GCF_038593005.1. Classification (NCBI taxonomy): domain Bacteria; kingdom Bacillati; phylum Bacillota; class Bacilli; order Caryophanales; family Paenibacillaceae; genus Paenibacillus; species Paenibacillus sp. FSL E2-0178. The sequence goes on along the minus strand of NZ_CP151953.1, from coordinate 4,180,480 downwards.
TCAGCAGCTTCGGAATACGGGACAAAAATTCGCCGATTATGGAGTTCTCTCCGGCCAATATTTCGTATAAGAATGTAGCTTCCACCGGATTCCGCACCTTCATCAAGCTGAAGGGTACAGCAGAAGTCTATGAGCCGTTCCAGTCGGCACGCCCTGATCCTGCGGCCAAGCGGATCATGACGATCCTGCCGAACGGACTGACCATTGAGGAGTCACATGCAGGACATGGGCTGAAGACGACAGTCCACTACTTCAACCTGCCGGGTGACGATTATGCAGCGCTGATCCGGCAGGTGGAGATCGAGAATATCAGCGGGACAGAGCTGGAGCTGGAGCTGCTGGACGGTCTTCCGGAGGTTCTTCCCTTCGGCGTAGCGAACGGGGGCTACAAAGAGATGGGGAACCTGCTGCGCAGCTGGATGGATGTGTATAACCTGGAGAACGGAATTCCGTTCTACAAGCTGCGCTCCAGCACGAATGACGATGCGGAAATGAGCCTGATTGAGAGCGGGCACTTCTATCTCTCCTCCACAACGGAAGGAGAACAGCTGTATCCGGTCGTAGATTATGAAGTAATCTTCGGCGGCAATACTTCGCTGACGTATCCGGACCGCTTCGCGGAGCTTCCGCTGGCGGAGCTGCTTGCACAGGCCCAATATCCGGCCAACAAGGTGCCGTGCGGCTTCAGCGGCGTATCCAGAACACTTGCACCGGGAGCTTCGCTGAAGCTGAATACGATCATTGGACATGTAAATGATATTGCCAGAATCAATCATCGGGCGGCTGAGCTCTGCCGGGAAGATTATTTTGCTGCCAAGGCACAGGAAGCGGCCAGTTTGACCGAGGATTTAACGGCTGATATTGCTACGCATACCTCCTCGCCGCTGTTCGATGCTTATTGCCGCCAGTCTTATCTCGATAACTTCCTGCGCGGGGGCTATCCGTTTATTTTTGATAACGGCGGTGAAGGCTTCGTTGTACATCTATACTCGCGCAAGCATGGCGATATGGAACGGGATTACAACTTCTTCTCGCTGGCGCCTGAATACTATTCGCAGGGCAACGGGAACTTCCGTGATATGAACCAGAACCGGCGCAGCGATGTGTTCTTCCACCCGCAGGTGGGCAGCTTCAACATCAAGATGTTCTACAGTCTGATTCAGGCAGACGGCTACAATCCGCTTAGCGTGCAGGGGACCAGCTTTGAAATTCTGCCGGGTGAGGGAGAGAAGCTTAAAGCATGGGTTGCCGGGGCGCTTGCGGAGCATCATGCCGGATTTGAGCGGCTGCTGGCCGGACGCTTCACACCAGGAAGCCTGATTAACTACATTGCGGATCACAATATTGCTTTGAACATCAGTGAGCAGGAATTCCTCAGCGGTGTGCTTGCCCTGTCGCAGCAGAACATTGAAGCCGCCTTCGGAGAAGGCTTCTGGTCCGATCACTGGACCTACAATCTTGATCTGGTGGAAGGTTATCTGGATATTTATCCGGAACGGCAGGAGGCGCTGCTGTTCGGGGACGAGACTTATACGTTCTATGACAGCCCGGCTTATGTGCTGCCGCGCAGCGAGAAATATGTAATCAGCGGCGGGCAGGTGCGGCAATTCGGGGCGCTGCTGGAGGATGAAGAGAAGCTGCACAAGCTGAAGCGCAAGGCCAGCGATACCCAGTGGCTGCGCACACAAGGCGGGCACGGGGAGATTTACCGGACCAGCCTGTTTGTAAAGATGCTGTCGCTTGCCATGAACAAATTTGCCACGCTTGATCCTTATGGGATGGGTGTAGAGATGGAAGGCAACAAGCCGGGCTGGAATGATGCTATGAACGGGCTGCCGGGACTGGTCGGCTCTGGAATGAGCGAGACCTTTGAACTTAAGCGGATGCTTGTGTTCATGCTGGAAGCGCTGGAGAGCGGCGCGAATATTCCTTCAACAGTAGCGCTTCCGTTAGAGATGGCTTCGCTGCTTGAGCAGGTGAACCGTGCTGTAACTGAAGTGCTTGACGGTTCACTGGCCCAATTCCCGTATTGGGACCGCGTGGCTTCAGCGCGCGAGGCTTACCGGGCAGAGATCCGCTTCGGAATTACAGGCGAGACCGCCGGAATTTCCCTTGCGGTCATCCGCGAGGCACTGGGCAAATGGCTGCGTAAAGTGGATCAGGGGATTGAGCGTGCGGTAGGGATTGGCGGCGGACTGGTTCCGACTTATTTCCGCTTCGAGGCAACACGGTTCCAGCCTGTAACGGATGAAGCCGGAGAGCCGGTCATCAGCGGCTACGGGCTGCCGAAGGCTCTGGTCGAAGAGTTCGAAGCTACTGCTCTGCCGTATTTCCTGGAAGGTCCTGCCCGCTGGCTCAAAACGCTGGACAGCAAGGAAACCGCCAAGGGAATCTACAGCAAAGTGAAACAGAGTGGGCTCTTTGATCCGGTTACATCGATGTACCGGACTTCAGTGTCGCTGGAAGAAGAATCGCATGAGATCGGCCGCATCCGGGCCTTCACACCGGGCTGGCAGGAGCGGGAGTCCAACTTCCTGCACATGTCGTACAAATATTTGCTTGAGCTGCTGAAGGCGGGGCTGTACGACGAATTCTACAGCGAGCTGAAAACCTCGCTGATTCCGTTCCTTGACCCTGAGGTCTACGGTCGCAGTACACTGGAGAATTCCTCGTTCATCTCAACAGGCGGCAATCCCGATCCTGCAACGCATGGCAGGGGGTTTGTTGCCCGGCTGAGCGGCTCTACGGCGGAGTTCCTGAGCATGTGGAGAACGATGATGGCCGGCAGCCGGCTGTTCTCTGTGGAAGACGGCGAGTTAACGCTGTCGCTTGAGCCGGCACTTCCCGGCTGGCTGTTCGATGAGCAGGGGCATGTATCCTTCACGTTGCTGGGCAGTACGGAAGTAACGTATTATAATCCGCGTCATGCCGATACCTTCGGCGGCAGCAAGGCGGTCATTCAGAATCTGACGCTGCAATTCCGCAGCGGCGAGGAGCGCCTGATTGCCGGCGGTCTGCTGCGCGGCGGGGATGCCGAGGCATTGCGGCGCGGAGAGATTGCCGCCATCCGTGCGGTAATGGAATAATTAGAGTCTATATAGATTGAACTTAAAAAATATACGGATAGGGAAAAGTGCCGGAGGAGAATTTTGGAACTGAAGGAGCGACAGCGTCCGCCTTTGTCTGCGGATTTCCACCGCGAAACAGCGGGTTGAATTCAAGAAATTTGTAGACAACAGCGGCCGGAGGACCAAATATTCTTTGGAGTCACGGCAATCCCATATTAGCAAAAATACAAGTTCAATCTATATATTCATTCAAGTTAATAAAGGTACAGGAAGGAGGCCCGGTTGGGCCTCCTTTTGATTGCCCGGGGTTAGGTGGATTGAAGGAGAATACTCTTGAATCCGCCAGTTGTCGGCGATACGGGGAATGAGAATCAGAAGTGCTCCTGAATCCGCCGGAAGTAGGCGGAGCGAGCAAATCAGAGGGATAAATCCCTCTAATTCCGCCGGAAGTGGGCGGAATGAGCAAATTAGAGGGATAAATCCCTCTGAATCCGCCGGAAGTGGGCGGAACGAGCAAATTAGAGGGATAAATCCCTCTAATTCCGCCGGAAATGGGCGGAACGAGCAAATCAGAGGGATAAATCCCTCTAAATCCGCCGGAAGTAGGCGGAATGAGCAAATTAGAGGGATAAATCCCTCTAAATCCGTCGGAAGTAGGCTTAAGAGATAGGGTGAAATGAGGGGCAGAAGTGCCCCTGAATCCGCCAGAAGTGGGCGAAATACTGGAATGAGGAGCAGAAGTGCCCCTGAATCCGCCAGAAGTAGGCGATAGGGTGAAATGAGGAGCAGAAGTGCCCCTGAATCCGCCGGAAGTGGGCGATATGGAGGAATGAGGAGCAGAAGTGCCCTGAATCCGCCAGAAGTCGGCGATAGGGTAGAATGAGGGGCAGAAGTGCCCCTGAATCCGCCAGAAGTGGGCGAAATACTGGAATGAGGAGCAGAAGTGCCCCTGAATCCGCCGGAAGTAGGCGATATGGAGGAATGAGGAGCAGAAGTGCCCCTGAATCCGCCAGAAGTAGGCGATATGGAGGAATGAGGGGCAGAAGTGCCCCTGAATCCGCCAGAAGCAGGCAATAGGGTGAAATGAGGAGCAGAAGTGCCTCTAAATCCGCCAGAAGTGGGCGAAATGTTGAAATGAGGAGCAAAAGGAAGTGCCCCTGAATCCGCCGAACGTGGGCGGCATGAGCAGCCCCGAGGGATATGCAGCTTTGAATTTGTCCCAAACGGGCAGAGTAGCACTTACCCATGCAAGCGCGGAAGGGGATTGGAGCGGGAGGAGACAATAGGCTTCCGGAAGTTCTGCGCTTCCGGCAGCCTATCTCCGATGGCGGTTGAGTTTTTGAGCCAAGCCGAAAAATGAGCCCCCAAATACGAAATCTGGGACCTTACGCCCAAATACTAAAACGCATACAATAAATACATAGAGATGAAAACGCTTCACACATTAAAGTTGGGGATTTTGGAGGTCCATACGATGGAGAACAAACAAAGCACCAAACCAAATCCGGTAATGGGGCCGCTCATTCCGGCGTCAATCGAAACCGGTTCAGTTCGCAAAAATACGCTCTGGAGGAAATTTGTAGCCCAGCGTCATCTGCAGACCATGGCACTGCTTGGTGTAGTGTGGATGATCATATTCAACTACATCCCGATCTACGGCTTGATTATTTCCTTTAAGGAATATAATATCGTCAAGTCGATCGCCGAAGCCCCTTGGGTGGGCCTGGAGCATTTCAGGGAACTGTTTGCAGATGAGGATCTGCCGAATGTTATCCGCAACACGCTGGGGATCAGCTTGATCAAGCTGCTTATCGGGTTCCCGCTGCCGATCATATTCGCCCTGTTCCTCAATGAGGTCCGTTCCATCAGATTCAAGAAGACGATTCAGACGATCTCCTATCTGCCGCATTTCCTCTCCTGGGTTGTGCTTGGCGGCATTCTGGCCACCTGGCTCGCGGATATAGGGATTATCAATAATATTCTGCTTGCCCTCAATCTGATTGACAAGCCGATCACTTACCTGGCTGAACCAAGTTACTTCTGGACGATAATCATCACCTCCGACATTTGGAAGGAGCTTGGCTGGTCAGCGATTATCTACCTCGCGGCGATTGCCGGCGTGTCTCCGGAAATGTATGAGGCAGCAACGATTGACGGCGCAGGACGTTTCCAGAAAATGTGGTTTGTTACTCTGCCGGCCATCCGGGCCACGATCAGCATCCTGTTCGTTCTGGCAGTCAGCGGTGTACTGAACTCGAACTTCGACCAGATTCTGGTGCTGCGGAATTCGCTTAACGACAGCACTTCCAATGTAATTGATTACTATATCTATCAGACAGGTATTGTCTCCAACCGCTTCTCCTATTCTGCGGCGGTCACCCTGGTCAAAGCGGTCATTGCACTGATTCTGCTGCTGATTGCCAATCAGGTATCCAAAAAAATCAACGACACGTCGCTGTTCTAGGACAAGGAGGACCTATATATGTTTGCTCTTAAACGTAAAACCAAAGGCGAAGCGATTTTCGATATCGTCAATAATCTGGTTATGCTCTGCGTCTGCTTCCTGACGCTGTATCCGATCTGGTATGTGCTCGTCAACGCTTTCAATGACGGCAATGACGCCATGCTGGGCGGAATCTACTGGTGGCCGCGGATGTTCACACTGAAGAACTTCGATGCAGTATTTGCAAGTCCGGGGATTATGCTGGCGATGGGGGTTACCGTACTCAAGACAGTCCTTGGTGTGGCTCTGCATGTATTCTTTACAGCGATGGTAGCTTATGCCTTGTCCCGCAAGGATCTGGTTGGCGGCAAGCTCTACATTCTGATCGGCACCATTACATTGTTCTTTAACGGCGGCCTGATCCCAACCTTCCTGCTGATGCGTGATCTGCATTTACTGGATAACTTTATGGTCTTTATCATTCCTGTCATGTTCAGCTTCTTCGATCTTATTATCTTCATGACCTTCTTCCGGGAGATCCCAGATGGTCTGGAAGAAGCGGCGCGGATTGACGGAGCCAATGACTGGTCCATCTTACTGCGGATCGTGCTTCCGGTCTCCATGCCGGTTATTGCCACCATCGCGCTGTTCCACGGCGTGTATCAATGGAATGATTATTTTGCCGGCATCATCTATGTGAACAATGTGGACCTGCAGCCGATTCAGACCTATCTGTTCCGGGTCGTGGCCCAGTCCAGCTCCAATACGATGATGGTTGCTGTCCAGGGCAGCGCGGCCACAAGGTCGGTAACCTCACAGTCCATCAAGCTGGCAACCATGGTTGTCACAACGCTGCCAATCGTGTTCGTCTATCCGTTCCTGCAGCGCTATTTCGTTAAAGGCATGATGATCGGCTCCATCAAAGGCTGAGCATCTGCGAACCACAGGGTAACTCCTCCGGAGCCCATTGTCTTGCGGGCAGCGGGGTTGAGCTTATAATTACTATTTTCTAGAAAAGGGGTAAACAAGCATGGGCATGAAACATAAGCCAAAGAAAATGGTCCTGCTGCTCTTGGGACTAATGCTGACATTCTCTGCAGCGGGTTGTTCAAGCAATAATAATGCCGCAAACGGAAATACAGCAACGGAGAAGCCGGCTGAAGCTACAGAGGCACCGGCAACCAATGCAACAGAAACGACAGCTCCGGCAGCAACAGGCGATGAGCCAGGCTGGATGAGCGACACTTCACCAATCACCTTCGACTGGTATCTGAACTTTGCCTGGTTTGCCAATAAATGGGGCGTAGATCCAACTTCGCAATATGTTTCGAAGAAGACCGGCGTTAACGTTAACTTTATCGTGCCTGCAGGGAATGAGAATGAGAAGCTGAACACGCTGATTGCTTCCGGCAAGCTGCCTGACTTCATCACCCTCGGCTACTGGGAAGATGCCATCAAAAAAATGGTAGAAGGCGAATTGGTGCTTCCGCTGAACAAGCTGGCTGATGAATACGACCCGTACTTCTACAAAGTTTCCGATAAAGATAAGCTTGGCTGGTACACTCAGCCGGACGGCAATGTATACGGCTATCCTAACTCTTCCTCTTCTCCTGCCGACTATGAAAAATATGGCGATACCTATGTATCGAACCAGACGTTCGCAGTCCGCAAGGATATTTATGAAGCCATCGGCAGTCCGGATATGCGTACCCCTGAAGGCTTCCTCGCTGCGCTGAAGACTGCACAGGAAAAATTCCCTGAAGTGAACGGCCAGCCGCTGATTCCGCTGGGTCTGCATGAGTTCACTGAGAACGGCAACGACTCGCTGGAAGGCTACATTCAGAACTTCCTGGCGATTCCTTGGGAAAAAGACGGCAAGGTATATGACCGTGAAACCGATCCTGAATATGTACGCTGGATGAAAACACTCCGCCAGGCTAACCAGGACGGATTGCTGGCAAAAGATATCTTCATTGACAAACGGGCACAAATGGAAGAAAAGATCGTACAGGGACGCTACTTCGCAATGCTGTATCAACGTACAGACTTTGCTTCCCAGCAAGGAACTATTTTCCAGAAGAATCCTGATATGGTCTACATTGCTGTAGATGGACCAGCCAACGCCAAACTGGATCAGCCTACACTGAATGGCCCTGGGATCTCCGGCTGGACCGTTACCCTGATCTCCAAGGATGTTAAGGATAAAGCACGCGCCATTAAATTCCTCAGCTACCTGAACAGTGAAGAAGGCCAAAAGGATCTTTTCCTGGGCGAAAAAGGGGTCAGCTATGATACAATTGAGGGCAAGGATCAATTCCTCCCTGAAGCCCTTAAGCTGATGAACTCGGACCGTGCAGCCTTTGATAAGCAATACGGCTCTTCGTTCACCTTCTGGATGATGCAAAATACGAATATTACTGACCAATGGGCACCAAAATCCGTTGAGCCGTTCAAACAACTGGAAGACTGGACCCGCGGGAAATCTATTAATACTTCGGAATTCCAGCTGATTGATCCTAGCGGTAACTCGCCGGAAGGCATCATCGCGACTAAGCTGAAACAGCTGCGCGGCAAAACCATGCCGAAGCTGCTGATGGCTGAATCCGATGCGGAATTCGATAAGATCTGGTCTGAATATCTCACTAAAAAAGAGAAGGAAGGTCAAGCGACCTTCGATGCATACCGCCAGACTAAATATGATGAGAACAAGAAAAAACTCGGAATGTAGTCTCCAATATAAGACCCAATTGCCCGCTAACCGCGGGCTTTTGGGTTATTTTCTAGTAATGGGATCTACAAGGCTCCAGCCATTAACGGAGAGGTGAATATGCGCAAACGAACAGGAGCATTATGGAATTCCTTCCGTTATTGGCTCGGACGGAGATCACTGCAAAGCCGGCTGGTTGTGGCTTATATCTTTATTATTCTGGGACCCAGTCTGCTGGTGTCCTTCTATTCGTACAAGGCCATTAACAATACGTATATGCAGGATGCGATCGAGAAAAACGACTATCTGCTGCAGATGGAGAAGCTGCATGTACTCAATCAGATTGAGGCGATGGAGCGGGCGCTCCAGATGGCGTATAGTGATAAAATCACCCGGGAGTATCTGATCAGCGAAAGTGATCCTACACTCGGAGAGCTGATTGATTACAACACAACCAGCTTCATGAACCTCAGCCAGATCCAGTTCAATAATCCGAATATTGAGCATTTGTACCTGTATTCCAGCAGTAAAAATGTATATGAGATGTGGCCGGTTATTTTCCGTGAGTCCCGGGTCTCCATGGAGCCCTGGTTTCAGAAGGCATTGGAGCTGGAAGGATTGCGGAATCTGTGGTCCTTTCAGAACTCGGATATCGACCTGATGAAGCGCTTCTCGGGGGAAACAGAGCAGGGGCAACCGAAGGTATCGGTGCTGCGGGAGATCAGCATTCCGGCAGGCAATCACATCGGGATGGTTCAGGTAGATATGCTGCTGAGTAAATTCACACCCAAGACGTATACCTCGGTGCAGGATAATGAATCCCAGATGATTCTTGCGGATGATGAGCTGAACCTGTTCACCAGGACAGACAACTCTTTTCTGGAGAATAATAAGGGGCTGACTGCGGCAATTAAAGACCGGCTGGCAGAGTTCGGGAAGACCGGTAAATGGGTGATGGATTATAAGGAGAACGGGAATTCCTTCATGCTGATTCAGGCGCCGCTGGAGCAGATCAATGCTTCTCTGGTTACTGTGGTCTCGATGAAAGGTGTGATGATGGATATTTCGCGTACCCGTAATCTGATTATCGGGGTTAATATCGGCTTCATCTTCCTGGTCACTGCCATTGCTTACGTGCTGAATGCATTCATCCTGAAGAATCTCCGCCGGCTGACCGAAACGATGAAAAGAGTCCGCCGGGGAGAGCCATATGGAAGTATCCGCGTCAGCGGAGGCGGCGAGGTCGGCGAGCTTGCCCATCATTTCTCCAAGCTGATGAACACAATTAATACGCTGGTGGCTCAGGCTGTCCATAAACAGGCGCTGTCGAAGGAAGCTGAGCTGCGGACGCTGCATAATCAGATTGATGCCCACTTCCTCTACAATACACTGGAGAATATCAAAATGCTGGCGGAGATTGAGAATCAGCGGACGATCTCGGATGCGCTTACCCGGCTTGGCGGCATGATGCGCTATAATTTCAAATGGACGGGTGAATACGTGAAGCTGAAAGACGAGATCCGCCATATCCAGAACTATATAGAGGTTATGAATATAAGATTCGAGCATACCATTAGGCTGGAGCTTAATATTGACAGCGCTTATCTGGAAGTGGAGGTGCTCAAAATGTCGCTGCAGCCGATTGTTGAGAACAGTGTGAAGCATGCCTGGAATGCGGACGGGATAGAGCTCACGGACCGTGTTGTGCGGATCGATATTACGGAGGCCGAGGGGGATATCTTCATCTCGCTGCGCGATAATGGCCTCGGGCTGACACCGCAGCAGCTGACCCAGCTGCATGAGGCGATTTATGCCAAGGAGGAACCGGGGGCTGACCCTTCGGGAACCAGCAGCGGCGGGTATAAGTCGGGAGGCGTCGGACTGCGCAATGTGCATCAGCGTCTGCAGCTGTTCTACGGTGAAGCCTACGGGCTGGAAGTGCAGAGTGAAGCAGGGAAATGGACAACTGTGTTCATGTCACTGCCCAAAGTTCTATTGACGGGGGATAACTAGCTATGACCAATCTGCTGATCGTGGATGATGAAAAAATGATCCGTCAAGGTCTGAAGGCGATGATCGAACGGGAATATCCGTCTGTCTACAGCATCACTATGGCGGGCAACGGTGCGGAAGCGCTGGAGCTGTACAAGCAGGAGCGGAAGGATGTCATTATTACGGATATCCGGATGCCGATTATGGACGGGATCACGCTGCTGGAACGGTTGTCGGTGGAAGCAGGCAAGGAGGAGCCGCCTGCTGTCATTATCTTAAGCGGCCATGATGATTTCGAATATGCCAAAAGCGCGATCCGCTACCGCGTGAAGGATTATCTGCTGAAGCCGATCCGCCGCGAGGAGCTGTTCGAGATTCTCGAACGGATCGGCAAGGAGGGAATGGACCGCCAGTCGAGCAGCCTGCGGCAGAAGCAGGAGGCGGAAGGCTACCGCCGCGAGCTGCGGGTTGCCCGCCTGCGGGGGCTTTTGATGCAGCGGGAGACAGAAGCATCGGCGGCACAGCTGGAGGAGCTGTCAACGCTGCTGATTCCTTTTACAGTAGGCGTGGTCAATTATTATCACCGGGACGGCGCGCGGATGAATCACGGAGAGGTCCAGGGCGTGCTGGAGCGGCTGATCGGACCGCTGGAGCATAAATTCACGGAGATTCTGACCGATTGGGACGGGAAGCTTGTACTTGTGGGGAATGTGGAGAGCTTCCTGGAGCTGGCCGGTAAGGCTGATGCCAAAGAACTTAAGAGGCTGCTCATCGGTATCAGCAGTGAGAGCCGGAGTCCGGAGCAGTTCCGTGCCTGTTACATGGAGGCGTACCGGGCGCTGCAGTATACTTTTTTGTCCCCGCAGGCCAGCTTTGTCGACTATAAGGATATCCGCGCCGGCCGCCTGAGCTTCCCTTCCCCGGAGGAGGAGCTGCGCAAGCTGCTTAATATGCTGGGAACCGAGCGGGAGAAGGAGATTAAGACGCTGCTTGGTGTTATTTTTCAGACGGACCATTTGCTGCATCTGGATTTGGATTACCTGGAGAATGTAGGGCGGAGTATTAATGAACGGGTGCTGGATGAAGTGTTCCGTGTGCATGGAGAGGCTTCGGTGGAAGTGCTGAAGCTGTACCGCGCGGTCGGCAACTTGTATAATTTCAGCAATTTCCATGACTATTACCGGGCACTGGAGCATTTGCTCCTTAGCGTGAACGATTATATTATAGGTATAAGATCTGCGCATACCGAGCATGCGGATATGGAAGAAGCGCTTGCGTATATCGAAGCGAATTATGCCCGTCCGCTGAATATGGCGATGGTCAGCAATTATGTCTCGCTCAATTATTCATATTTCAGTGAAGCCTTCAAGGCGTACACCGGGGAGAGCTTTGTGCTATATCTCAAAAAAGTCCGCATCCGCCACGCCAAGGAGCTGCTGGCTGATCATTCCGTCAAGCTGGCCGGGGTCTCTGAGGCTGTAGGTTTTGAGAACAGCAAGCAATTCGCGCGTGTCTTTAAGGAGCTGGAGGGTATCTCTCCCGGTGAATACCGGGCGAAGCAGCTGATGGAGCGTTATTCGGGGCAGACGGAGGATAAGGAATTTTAAGATATGAACAACGGACGGCTAGAGGCTGGAGGCAATGGAATGGAAGAAGTACAAGGAACACTGATTACCGTAGATACACTTGCTGCCGACTTCCGTAAGCTGGGCGTGCATGAAGGAATGACCCTGCTGCTGCATTCTTCCTTTAAATCACTGGGACAGTGGGTGGCCGGTGGTCCGGTTGCCGTTATCCTGGCGCTGGAGAAGGTGCTGAGTGAAGAAGGGACGCTCGTTATGCCTACGCAATCCTCGGATCTGACCGATCCGTCAGGCTGGAGCAAACCGCCGGTGCCGGAGGCCTGGTGGCCCGGCATCCGGGAGCATATGCCTGCATATGACCCGGATTTGACCCCGCTTAGAGGGATGGGCGTGATTCCCGACTGCTTCCGCAGGCAGCAGGGCGTGCGGCGCAGCAGCCATCCGATCGACTCTTTTGCCGCTTGGGGGAAGCACCGGGATGTCATTATCGACGGGCATAGCCTGGAGTACGCCTTCGGTGAGCAGTCTCCGCTAGCCCGGATCTATGAGCTGGGAGGAAGCGTGCTGCTGCTTGGCGTAGACAATCTTAATAATACCTCACTGCATCTGGCGGAATACCGGGCAGACTATGCCGGGAAACAGGAAGTCATGGCTGCAGCGCCGATGATGGTGGACGGAGTCAGACGATGGATGGAATTCAGTGATTACAACTGGAACTCGGATGATTTCACGGAGCTGGGCGTGGACTTTGGCCGGGAGACCGGGCTTATTGCCAGCGGCCTGGTGGCCGCATCGGCGGCAAAGCTGATTCCCCAGCGGGAGATTGTAGATTATGCGGTGAAGTGGCTGGAACGCAAGCGTACGTAAGAGGTGCAGAGGCGTAATTGATTATGGATAGAGCAAGAGAGCTATCGTCTTGAGGGGAGCAGAGTTTCATGACTACAACAACGGTGTACATTACCCGGCACGGGCAGACCGAATGGAATGTGCAGAAGCGGATGCAGGGCCATCAGGATTCAGAGCTTACGCCGCTGGGCGTCCAGCAGGCAGAATGGCTAAGCAGGAGCATGGAGCAGGTGGAGCTGGACGCGGTGTACGCGAGCTCTAGTCCCCGGGCGCTGCGGACGGCGGAGATTATCATGGGAGAGCGGGACTTGCCGCTTACGGCCTGCGATGAATTCAAGGAGATCGGCATGGGAGTCTGGGAAGGCCGTGATACCGCAGAGCTGCAGCTTCAGTATCCGGAGCAGCATCAGTTCTTCTGGGGCGACCCGGAGCAGTTCAGTGTAGAGGGCAGTGAGACCTTTGCAGCGGTGCAGGAGCGTGCGCTGGGCAAGCTGCGGGAGATCGCAGATCTCCACGCAGGCGGTGCGGTGCTCATTGTGACGCATACGGTTGTGATTAAGGTGCTTATGGCTTATTTCGAGAGCAGAGCCATGAACAAGCTCTGGGATCTGCCCTACATCTATCCTACCTGTCTGTGCAGAATTGATATCACGGACGGTGTGCCTGAGATTGTGCTTCACGGCGATACCAGTCATTATGAGACCAGTGAGGGCGGGATGGAATCCTGATTCTGCAGCACGAACTTCTTAAGAGAAACAGGGCGATGTGCATGACGGCATCGCCCTGTTTGACGTGTTGTGCCGGCCGCTTCCTGCGGTTTCGCAGGTGAAGCAGCAGCTGCTTGCGCTGCGCTGCGCTGCGCTGCCTGTGGCTCCGTCCAGACCGATGAATTGCTGTACAAATTACAGGCGTGTTGATTTCCCAAAAAAAGGGACGAAAAAGGCCGCCATTTCGGGTAATGGTAAGTACGACCAAACCAAACCGAAATGAGGCGACCTCATGAACAAGAATAACCCATTCTTAGCTGTATTTAAACAAGTTTTAACCCAAGAAGAAGTAGCCGAACTAACCGGGCAAGAGAAAGACTATACGGACACTGCAACTAAATTCACGGTGTATACCATGCTGCACTATCTCGCCCAAGCCAGTTATCTGAAATGGGACGGTTTTCGTGAGTGTGCAAGGCTAGCTCCAACCCATGATTTAGTTCCTGTTCACTACTCAACCCTCTCGAAAAAAGCCGGCGAGGTTCCCTATGAGATCTTTAAACGAGTCTTTCGACTCCTGGTGAAAAAATGTAATCGCGAAACCCGGCGTCACCTGAATCTTCCCAAAGATTTATTACTAATCGACTCTACGACGATCACGGCATCCAACCATCAACTGTCCTTTGCGAAATACAAAAAGCACAGAGGGGGCCTCAAAATGCACACGGCCTTCTCCTATGCTCAGCAGTCTCCCCTTCAGGTGGAAGAAACGATCGCCAGACGCCACGACGCTCCGTTAGGCGAAGTATTGGCAAATCCAGACTATATTATAGTACAGGACCGGGCCTATGGGAAAATCGGGAGATTGGATCATTATGTGTCCATAGGCCAGTCCTTTGTGATTCGGCTTAAAGACAATCTACACTTAGTCGAACCGGAAATACACACCTGCCAACTCCAAGGAGATCCCAAGATTGTACGAGATATCATCTGCAATATCGGCCAAGGAAAGTGCCGTTCTGCGGAGCGTCAACGTGTGGTTGAATTCAAAAATGACCGTAACCAAGTGGTCCGAGTGGTCACCGATTTAAGAGAAGAGTCCCCGGAAGTCATTGCCGAAATCTACAAAGCCCGTTGGCAAATTGAAGTCTTTTTCCGCTGGATCAAGCAGCATCTCAATGTACCTAAATTGTTTGGAAAAACAAAGAATTCGGTCTACAATCAGTTGTTTGCGGCGTTCATGGTCTATGTTCTTTTAAAGTGGTTGTTTGACGTAATGAAAGACAAAGTCCCTTGCTTCGTAAAGCTTACTTTCTTGGAATTTATGCAGTTCCTGCAGAACCAGAATCTTCCGGTCGAGTGGCAGGTTCAGTTTGATTTGCTCCGGAGAAATACTGGAGATTTCTGTGAATTAATCAATCCAGTATCTGGGTAATCAACACGCCTGTACAAATTACAACAATTTGTTTCTGGTGGGCAGAGAATCTGCAATAATCTTGCAGAAAGTGCAACAATCTAGCTCTGACCAGCACGAAATCGGCAAAAATCCTGCAAAAAGTACAACAATGCGCCCCGGAAGGCTCCTTCTGTGCGAAAATTCTGCAGAAAGTACAACATTTTACTTCTAGTCCACACGAAATTAAAGTGCCCGCCCGCCGGGAGTCCAAATATCTCACGCAGTTTCGACCGCAGCCTAGCGCATAATAATAAAAAGCAGAGTTCAGTCTATACAGTTATATTACCCGTTAGAGTGACTTCACTCTTCGGACGCGTGCTCTGTTCCAGCACGGATAAGTCCCCGTCCAGCGCCTTCAGTCCCGGCAAGCGCAGCGCCACTCCTGCATACAGGGCAGGAAGAATTCCTGCGGCCAGCAAAAGAGCAGGCACCCCATAGAGCTCAGCGACCGCTCCTCCTGCCAGGGCACCGAGCGGTGACAGGCTCCCGCCAATCAGGAACCGGACCGAGTTCACCCGCCCCTGCAAATGGCCGGGAACCAGCCGTCCATGCAGGGAGGAGCTTAAGGAACCGAAGAAAGGTCCCAGCAGTCCGGAGGCGAATACCGCAAATAGGGCAAAGAAATAGCTGGGGATGAACCCCCACACCATAGTGACGATACCCGATAAGCCCAGGCTGCCGAGCATCACGATGCGCCGCTTCGTGATCTCGCCCATCAGGGAGATCACGCCCAGCCCGGCTAAGTATCCGAGCGCAGAGGCCGTGGACAGCGAGCCCACCGCTGCTGCATCCCGGTGCAGCACCTCGCGGACATAAGGGACCATCATGGTCCATACGGCAATGGAGCTCAGATTGCTGACGGCGGCCATCATCATAATCGTCAGCATGGCGGGGAACTGCCGGTAGAATGAGAAGCCTTCGGCTACCTCCCGCAGATAGAGGGCTGTCGAGAAGCTGCCGGCGGGGGCTGCTGCCGGCTTACCCATGCGGGGCAAGAGCAGCAGAGTGGCTATCGCTGCCGTATAACAAACGGCATTGATGCCGAGTGCCGGCAAGGCCCCGCTGGCTGCGGTCAACACGCCGGCGAGGGCCGGGCCGAGAAGTGCGGCGGCACCCTTGCAGCCGTCGATGATGGCGAAGGCGCGCATCAGCTTGCTGGTGCTTGCGATGCCGGGAATCACGGCCATTGCGGTTGGCATGAACAAGGCGGAGCAGGCTCCACTGAGACTGGCGGCAGCGAACAAATGCCACAGCTGCAGGTGGCCGGTGAGCCCCATGCCCAGCGGCAGCAGGAGGGCCAGCAGACGCAGCGACGCGAGGCAGGCCATGAACCGGACGCGGGGCAGCCGGTCGGATAAGGGTGAGCCGAGCAGGCGGAGCGCCTGCTCAGGAATCATAGAGCTGAGGGCAAGTGCACCCATAGCCAGCTTGGAGCCAGTCAGCTCATAGACAAGCCATTCCATTGCCAGCAGTCCAAAGGCATCGCCGAAGGCACTCAAGGAAATCGTGGATAATAACCCGTAATAGCTGCGTTTCTGCATAGAACTCACCCCTCCAGGTATTCCCCGATTCGTCCGGGCAGGCCGTTCAGCGCCTCAAGGCGCAGGCTGTAGGACGTGTTTTTGCTGGTAGTATGAACAATGACCAGACCCGCCGCCCGCAGTGCGATGAGATGGTAGTGGATCGTGCTTTTGGACAGGCCGACCTCCTTCACAATCTCAGTGAAATTCAGCTGCCTGCCGGTCAGCAGG
Organism: Paenibacillus sp. FSL E2-0178; assembly: GCF_038593005.1. NCBI lineage: Bacteria > Bacillati > Bacillota > Bacilli > Caryophanales > Paenibacillaceae > Paenibacillus > Paenibacillus sp. FSL E2-0178. The sequence continues at coordinate 4,163,927 of NZ_CP151953.1, read as the reverse complement.
CGGAGAATGTAGAGCCGCGTCTCATCCGACAGCGCCCGGGTAAGCCGCAGCAGAGCCGGTGCGGGCCGCCCATCTTCCGGAGGAAGAATATCACAAGAGTAGCTGGTGAACATAAATTCATCAAAGAGTGTGGAGGTTACGAGAGGCCGGGCATGATATTGCGGTGTAATAATGACCTGCTTCAGGGTTTCTGAAGGGTATAGCCGCATGCCTGCTGTGGCCGTCTCGTACACCTCCATATCATTCGTTCCGTTCAGCAGCGCCGCCCTTGCCGCAGCCTCCTGCTGCAGCCCTTCCATAATGGCCGGATCAATGCTGCTGAAATACCCCGTATCCCAAGCTCTGATGACTTCAGCGGCAGAGCTTCGCAGCTCGGCCAGGTTGGAGGGGACAGTCTGCCCGAAGCGGCCGGCAATCTCATACAGCTCACCCGGGGAGAGGGCTTCGAACCAGCCCAGGAACTTCTTGACCGTGCGCTCTTCCGGGCAGCTCCATATGTAAGGAGACAGACTGAAGTTATCGGTGAGCTTCATTACTTCTTTCATTTTCTGGAGCATAACGGGGGCGAACCGGGTCTGCACCTCGCGAATCCAGGAGATTCCAGCGTCCATAGCATTGTGGTTCTGCTTCCCGATAAAAGCATTTAAGCTGGAGATGCACTCATAGATTGGCGCGAAATCGACTGTTACCTTGTAATCCATAGGGGGTACCTGCTTTCTGGAGAAGTGATATTACGGCAGCGCTATAATGAACAAATGATAACTATTTTCGATTTAGTTCTATAAATATAGAACATAATATTAGTTTTATAATAAACGAACATATTTGCGTTTGCAAGGGCTGACTTCACGAGTCTCCAGGATTTTTTAGAGCGCGTGTCACAAAATCAGGATTTTGACAGTTATACAGGCATAGAGGAGGGGGAGCTGTGGATGAAACGGAAATCTGCCGGACGAATAGAGATGCAGAACAGGAGCAGGCGGCAGATCTGACCATGGAGCAAAGGGTTGAGAAGGTTCAGCTGGGAGATATACAGGCCTTCACTTGGATCATCAGACATTTTCAGCGGCCGATCTACCTGTACTGCTATTACCTGCTGGGTAACCGGGAAGAGGCGGAGGATGCGGCTCAGGAGATTTTTATCAGAGCCTTGGAGCGGGTGGGGCAGTACTCGGCAAAGGTCTCTTTCTCGGCCTGGCTGTACACCATTGCACGCAACCATTGCCTGGACCGGATTAAACAGAGGAATAAAGGCTTCAGGCTGCTCTCCATCTACAGGAGCCATCAGCAGCAGGCGGAGTGCGCTGAAGGTTCACGATATACGGAGGTTGTTCATGAACTGCTGGAGAAGCTGAGTATGGAGGAACGGCAAATTCTGCTGCTGAGGGCACTGGAGGAGCATAGCTTTGAGGAAATCGGAACGATTATGGACTTGAAGCCCGGGGCGGTCCGCAAAAAATATGAGCGGCTGCGCAAAAAACTCGGACGCCGTCAAAACAGTGGAGGGATGATCGCTCATGAACCACGCTAACTGGGAGGAAGAAGAATTGGAGCGGATCGGACGGATGGTCCGTGATACACCGGTCCAGATAGATCTGGAAGAACGCATAATGAACCGGTACAAGGACGGGCAGCAGCGGGGAACGAGGACAGAACCAGTCGGACTAAGCAGAAGACGAGGCAGTGTACTTCGAAGGGGTACAGGCATAGTGGCTGCGGTGCTGCTGCTGTTTCTGCTGATCACGGGGACAGAGTTTATCTCTCCGACGCTGGCCGCGTCCATTAAGCAGATTCCGGGGATGGAGTCGATCTTCAGGCTGGCCGGGGATCTGGGGCTGCGGAATGCGGATCAGCAGGGGCTGGCGGCAGTACAGAAACCTGAGCTGAGCGATACCCATGACGGACTAACGCTTATTGTACCTGAAGTGCTGTACGATGGAATTCGCGTATCACTGGGGATCGGGCGCCAAACGGATGTATTGGAGTTCCGGCAGGGGGATGTTAGTGATCTCATGACAGATATTAAGCTGTCGATCAACGGTGAGGATATTAATACCTATGGTCCGCTTGGCAGCAGCGGCGGCGGTTCGTTTGGCCCGTTCTTGCTTCGCGGGAAGGATGCGGATTCAAGGATCATTCAATTCACGGATTTGCAGAATCAGGGGGGGCGGGCGTTCCCGGATGATTTTGAGCTTACGCTTACCATAGATGTACAGGGGATCCAGGAGCCTTTTGTAATTAAGCTGCCGGTGCAAAAGAAGACCTATCACAGCATCATTGCGGAGCCGTTAATCCGCCAGAGCTCCGGTATGATTTTCACACTCGATACTGTTGAGCTTACTCCGATTACAACGAGGATCACCACCCGGCTTGAGCGGCCTGCAGGTCAGCCTGTCGATCATAAGGATTTCTTGGGCTATGACCTTGTGGATGATCAGGGCCATGTATTGCGGGAGATCAACGGGTCTACCGGCTGGAATGCCACAGGAGGCAATGTGCTGATCGCTGCTGCTCTATTCGAACCGCTCCAGTATAAGACGGATCATATTACGGTAAAGCCCTTCCGGATATTGTCCATAGACACAGAGGGGAACCAGGAGAAGGAGTATATCCCTGAATTTGAGGTGGAGGTGCAGGTACCGGTATCAGTGCCGGTGCCATCGCTTGTGAAGTAATCATACCCGTATAGAAAAAGGCGGCACCTGCAGCGCATTATGCGCCGCGGGTACCGCCTTTCAATGTATAACTTTGAGCCTGGTCAGTTAATGAATTGAAGTGACTTCAAGGTCTTCTCCAGCATCGTAGCGGCTTCCGCACGGGTAGCCAGCTTCGCCGGAGCGAACGCGCCGTCAGGTGTCCCCTGAATGATGCCTTCGGCAGCTATTTCTGCTACTGCTGCTCTGGACCAGTCCGGGATGCCTGCAGCATCACTGAATTTAGCCAGCACTGCCGGATCGGCAGTCAGGGTTTTGCCGGTGTACTTGATGGCTTTGGACAGGACCGCAGCCATTTCCTGGCGGCTAATCGGATTGCCCGGCTTGAAGCTGCCATCTGTATATCCGGTAATCAGACCTGCTGCGGCTGCTGTCTGTACGGCATCAGCATACCATGCGCCTGTGCTGACATCACTGAAGGTGGTTCCTCCGCTTGCGGATGCGAGTCCGAGAGAGCGGGTAATCAGTGCCGCGAATTCTGCCCGCGTGATAGACAGCGAAGGCGAGAAGGCGGTACTGCTGGTGCCGGTAATAATCAGCTTGGAAGCCAGCAGCTCAATGGATGATTGCGCCCAGTGCCCTGTAGTATCACCGAAGGTCTTGGTGGACTTCACAACCGTATAGTAGCTGTTGCTGTTGCGTTTGATCGTCACTTCAGTATTTCCGCCTGAGATGCCGGCGAAGATTGAAGGTACGAAGGACAGCTTGCCGGTAGCCGGGTCATAGGATACGGCTGTTGCCCCTTGAGAACTCAACGTTCCCGTCGCAGTAATAGTCCGCTTCACGTAGGTGCTGCCGAAGCTGTTCAGCGGCACGCTTGTATTGCCGGCCTCAGCGGTAACCGAGAATTCAATGACCGGTGCGGCCAGAGTGACGGAGCCAGCCTGTGCTGCGATAGCCTTATTCAGACTGTCGAGTGTGGCGGTAGCCGCCTGGAGCAGAGAGACTGTAACCGTAAAGTCACTGGTACCGAGCTGGGCAGCCAGTGCCGTTCCGTTAATAAGGCTCAGCGGCAGCGAATAGGATGCTCCGCCGGTAGAGGTGAAAGTCAGCACTGTATTTGGTTTCGCAGCAGCCTGCTGAACCAGCACACTGCCCGGCAGTACAACTTGAGCACCGCCTGCTGAAGCCGTAAGCGGGATGATCAGCTCACTGGTGCCGGCAGGCAGGGCTGCTAGCTGCGCAGTCAGGTCAGCTGCGGTAATCGTTGTTACCTGCGGCGGCACTGCTGCTGTGGCAGTAGCTGTTGGACTAGGTGATGGTGTTGCAGTTGGTACCGTTGTTCCCGGACCTCCACCTGAACCTGAAGTCGGTGCCGGTGTTGGTGTAGGAGTCGGTGCCGCACCTTTCAGGTCTGTGATGCGTCCTTCAATGCTGGAAGTCACCGGATTATGGCTCTTCAGGTAGGATAACAGGACTTCAAAGTCTGGTAGACCCAGCTCATAATACCGTCCGTCTGCTTTGGCTGAAGCCAGCGCACGGTAGAAGTCGCCCCCTCCTGCCATGAAGGAGTTCGTGGACAGGATGTAGTAGGCTGCCGGATCAACAGGCAAGTAGGAACCGTCCGCCTGCTTGATATCAACGGAAACAATTCTTTCGCCAGCCTGAGTTACTTTGTTGGTTAATGAATCTACAATCTCCGGCTTTTTGGTCGAATCATAGGTGTATCGCATACCGGAGACGTGTGCGAACCGGCCCTGGTCGGAGCTGATTCCGCTGACCGCATTCTCCAGTGAGGAGATGATTTCAGCACCGGTTACTTTAAGTGCGGCAAGGCCGTTACCGAAAGGCAGGGTGGTCAGCACTTCGCCCATTGTAATGTCACCAACATTGATGGCCTCACGTATGCCGCCGCCGTTCTGGATAGCAACAACACCCTTGATGGAGGCGCGATCGCTGGCCGAAACGAAGCTCGGCAGGAGTTCTGTGACTTTCTCCGCGATGCTGTCGGCAATCATATTCCCGATGGGTGTTTCTTCACTGCGTACAACACGTGTCGATTTGCCATTGATCATGCGGTAAGTGTAGAGATCGACATTGGTGTAGCCTACAACCGTACTCCGGACAGTTGCCAATTCGGCATCGATTGGAGCAAGAAGTGCGCTGGCCGCAGCATCTGGGCCAAATAGGTTGACGTCCAGCAATTTGCCTTTGTAGGCCTTGATTTCACCATCCTTGTCAAAGGTTACGTCGAGCTCACCGAGGAACTGGCTGTACTCACCGGTCTGCACAATCAGTACATTCTTGCCGGTGCCTACATTGACGATTGGTGTTGGAGGATTATCCACCTTCGTATGCGAGTGTCCGCCGACGATGATATCAATACCCGGAACGGCCTTGGCCAGTTCCTGATCAACGGTGTAACCCAGATGGGTAACCGCGATAATCTTGTTGATCCCTTGCGCCTCCAGGGCCTCAACTGTCTTCTTTGCACTTTCTATATGATTCTTGAAAATGATCTTATCACCTGGCGAAGATAATCCGACCGTGTCCTCGGTAGTCAGGCCGAAGATACCAATCTTTTCGCCGTAGACATCCTTGATGACCGATGGATAGATGTTTCCGTCCTTGGCTGTACTCTTGGCCTCATCGGTTTCAAGTATTCCGGTCATCTCATGATAGAGATCCGCAAGCTCACTGTTATTCGTGGTGAAGTCGATATTGGAGCTGGCAAACGGGAACTGGGCGGCCGTTACGAAATTCTTCAGCACTTCCGGTTGTTCCTTGTTCATATCGAATTCATGGTTACCGAAGGTCATTACATCATAGCCGATGTTATTCATGAACTTGATATCTGCCTGGCCCTTGAACTGATTGAAATATAAGGTTCCGGAGAAGACGTCACCTGCATCCAGCAGTACAGTATTGCCTGTCCGTTCGCTGCTGGTAGCTGAAGTGCGTTTCGCCACATTCTCTAAATGACCGTGAGTATCATTGGTATGCAGTACCCGCAGATTGAAATCCTCCGTAGCGAAGTCAATTTGTGCGAGCAGCGGATCATGGTCACTGATCCGGATATCGGCCGGGAAGTCAGTGCCTGGAGGATAATCTCCCGGATCAGCAAAGTCCGAGTTGATATGCACGATGTCGAGTGTGGTGTCCGACGCCAGTCTATTGTTGACGAGGATATGATCCAGCGTCTGAGAATTGCCTTGGAATACGTAAGAGTAACGTTCGTTCAGCGGCAGGGTATTTACGAGATTCGTAAGCGCGCTGCCTTTGAGAATATTCAGCGTATTGGAGAACTGGAAGTCATTCAAATCGCCGAGTACGACGACATTGGCATCCGCATTCTCTTGGAGCACATCCTCAACAAAACCGTTGACGACCTTGGCAATCTTGGCCCGCTGGACTTCCGTTGTGAAGACCGGAGGCTGAACGGAGCCGAAGAGGTAATTGTCGCTGCTCTTGGAATTGAAATGGTTGGCGATCACGATCACATCGTTGCCTTCGAAAGTAAACTCGGCAGCCAGCGGCTTACGTGAGTCAATGAAGGCTTCGTTCGTCGGATCGATGCGTCCGGGATTCACACTAAGACCAGAGGCTGAACTGTAGGTGACGGATTCAGTGGCAGTTCCTTTTGATTTTTCGCTATCCTTCAGTGCAACACGGTTCGTATTGTACAGGAAGCCTGAACGGATATTGCCTTCCGGAACGCCGCCGTCCTGATTGTTAACCGGAGCGATGTCGGTGTAGGCATAAGCGGATGTACCGCCATCGATCGCTTCAATGGCAGAGATCAGTGCTTCGAAGCTCTCATTAGCCTCGGTAACACCAGTGCCCGTGCCGTTATTATCCTGGACCTCGGTCAGGCCGATAATGTCCGGCGTTTTGAGATTGTTCACGATATCTTTGGCTACATTTTCGATCTTCTTGGGATCGTTAAGTTTAGAGAAGTTCTCAATATTAAAGGAAGCGATGTTCAGCTTGCCTTCTGCATTTGAAGAGAGAGAAGTCACTTCTCTTTGCAGTTTGCTGGGTGAGACATCCGGCAATGTGCCCGTTTCTGTGGAAATCAGGAATTTGCCGAAATCATAGTTCAAAATACCGGTAATGTTGCTTGTGAACTGCTGGCCTGTGGTCAGCACCGGTGCAGATTTCACGGAGAGGATCAGGCGCTGGGGATTGAAGTCAGCACCAGTCAGCACCAAGCCGCCCGCAGCAGAAGTGACTTCAGTCGTGTTGGCTGTTCCGTTAACTGTAACCACAGGGATTTCGAACGTGCTGCTGGAAGCATAATAGACAGCAGGGCCCACAGTGGTTGGTTTGGTAAGCTCCAGACGCATACCTTCCAGACTTTCGTAGAAGTCGATGGCATCCGTGTCAGGTTCAAATTTGACAAACTTATCATCATCGATAACCGTAGTCGGTACCACACGTCCGCCAGTACCCAGAAGGGTTGCTGCCGGAAGCGGATTGCCGATGCTGAGAACCGTAGTTTTGCTGGCGGCGATTTCCGTAGTCGTCAATTGTCCAGGGAAGCCGTCCTCCTTGACAGTTCCGTCTACGGTTATAGCATCACCAACTTTAACGGCACTGCTACCGCCTTTTTGGTAGATGAGAATGGCTTCAGAAGTTTTGATATCAGTATCTATATCAGCGGTTGCGGATTGGATATAGAAATTGTTCGCATCCTTGATGTAAGTGACAATACCTTTGACGTTGGTAACCAGGCTGTCAAGGTATGGAGATGTATGCGAAGCACCTTGAATCTGGCTGATCTTCAGATTGTCCAGTACAGCTGAAACCGTGTATTTAAAAGTAGCTGTTGGACCTTTCTCCAAATCGGGTAATAAAGAATAAGCTTTTATGGTAAGGGTGGTATAGTTTGAACCGACAACAATAGGGGATTCATACCATACGTTTTCTGCTTCTGCAGTAGGGCTGTCATTAGTGTACACGCTGTAATACACGCTTGCTGTTACCGAAGTGCTTAAGGTAATGGTGGAACCTATGCCTACTTTGGAACTTGAGGCGGGGGATGCCGTGACTGAGGGGGCTTGGGTGATGCCGACATCAAACGGTACTGCTTCTGCTGAAGCCGTGCTGACCCCGGATGAGAATCCCGGGAATATCCCGGTCAAGAGCAATGCAACCGCAAGGAATAGACTAAGCGGCCTCCTGCATTGTGAAGAAATTTTCATGTAAGTATACCTCCCCATAAAATATCATTTCCACTTAAATATAATAGAGATAATAGGTTTCCAAAGCAATTTTTCGTCAAAATTTGTTAATAGTGCATAAATTAATAGGAAGAATTCCTAAAATATTTTAATATTTAAGGAAAATTATGAGGAATACAGCTGAATTTCCTGAAAACTATGTAAACTCAATGTTAATGCAATGTAAAGTATGAAAGATAATAGAAACGGCCCCGCTGCCCATTGAAGGACGGCGAGGCCGTAAATGATACCGTCCTTATGAGGACGGCAAAGCCGTTTCTACTTGTTTCTATAACATCAGCTTATCTGCACCGCCCATATAAGGCCGCAGTGCCAGCGGAATATAGACCGATCCATCTTCCTGCTGATGATTCTCCAGCAACGGAATCAGAATGCGCGGCGTAGCTATCGCCGTGTTGTTCAGGGTATGGCAGTACTGCAGCCGCCCGTCTTCATCGCGGTAGCGGATACCTGAGCGGCGGGCCTGGAAGTCGAGCAGATTCGAGGCCGAATGGGTCTCGCCGAAGGCTTCCCTGCTGGGCATCCAGGTCTCGATGTCATATTGCTTATGTGTCTTCATCGCCATGTCGCCGCTGCACACGGCCACTACCCGGTAAGGCAGCTCCAGCAGCTGGAGAATATGCTCGGCATTGCCGAGAATCTCCTGCAGCATCTGCTCCGACTCTCCGGGATCGTTCCGGCACATCACCACCTGTTCGATCTTCGAGAACTGGTGCACACGGTACAGCCCGCGTACATCGCGGCCTGCTGAACCTACCTCGCGGCGGAAGCAGGCCGACATTCCGGCGAGCCGCAGCGGCGTTTCAAGATCGAGAATCTCATCGCTGTACAGCGAGACCAGCGACACCTCCGAGGTGCCGGCCAGCCAGCGCTTTTCTCCCGTCAGCTCATAGGTCTGATCCATGCCGCCGGGGAAGAACCCGGTCCGCTCCAGCGCTTCCGGCCGGACGATTACCGGCACATCCATCACGGTGAAGCCGCGCTGCATCAGCACATCCAGCGCCAGCCGCTGTACGGCCAGATGCAGGAGCAGTCCGGCCCCCTTCAGCACATAGCTGCGGGGTCCGCCGGCTTTGACCCCGCGTGGGATGTCGAGGATGTCGTGCAGCTCTCCGAGCTCGACATGGTCCCGCGCGCTGAAGCCGAACACCGGCGGCGCGCCATGCCACCGCAGCTCCACATTCGCGCTGTCATCCGGCCCGATCGGCGTATCGGCCGATATGGGGTTCGGCGCGAGCAGCAACAGCTCGCCGCAGCGGCGCTCCGCCTCCAACAACTCCGCCTCCAGCGTGGTCAGCTGGGCGTTGATCTCCCGCACCTGCTCCTTCGCCTGTTCGCCGCCTGCAGCGTCGCCCTGGCGCAGCAGCCGCTCAACCTCTTTGGTCAGCGCGTTCCGGTCCGCCCGGTGCTGCTCTGTTTCCCGGCGGGCTACCCGCCGCCGGTCATCCCATTCCAGCAGTTCCGCAAGCGGGAACGCTATCTTTTTCCACTCCGCCGTCTTCCGTACAATGTCCTCATTCTCCCTGATCCAGTTCATGTCCAGCATGCCGCATCCGCTCCTTTTGTGTTAAAAAAATGCAAAAAACGCCCTCATCCATGGGACGAGGAGCGTCAGCTCGCGGTGCCACCCAGGTTGACCTAATTCCGTTTAAATAGCTGTAAAGCGCGGAATAAGGCCCTCTTTGGTCTTCGCGGTAACGGGCGAAACCCGGTAAACTTAGGGAACAGGAGAACTGCTCCGGTCGCAGACGCCTCGCGGTTGGATGCCGGTCATTGGCCTGGTCGGGATATAGGTTTGCCGTTTATTATAACCAGAGAAGGGCCGGGTTGCAAGCACATTTGAGGTTTGACAATATTCCCTGTACTCTGCTAGGATTATTACTAATTTAAAGTATTTGTGTCCGGCACAGCAGCCCGGCATATCTTATAAAAGCGGACGGAAGAGGTGCGGAAGTGGCCAAAATAGTGGTAATTAACGGTACGCCATCCCTAGTATCCCGAATCAATGCGGTGATCGAATATGCGGAGGGGGATCTGCGGGAACGCGGGTTTGAAGTGGAACGGATTAATGTAGCGGAGCTTCCAGCGGAGGATCTGATTCATACCAGGTTTGAGAGCGAAGCCATCGTCAAAGCGAATGGCCTGGTGGCTGAAGCGGATGCGGTGATCGTCGTCAGTCCGGTGTACAAAGCTTCCTATACGGGAGTGCTGAAGACCTTCCTGGACCTGGTTCCGCAAAAAGGGCTGGCCGGCAAAATTGTGCTGCCGCTCTTCATGGGCGGTAGTCTGGCCCATCTGCTCGCGATCGACTATGCGCTGAAGCCGGTGCTGTCTGTGCTGGGCGCCCGGCATATTCTTGGCGGAGTCTACGCGGTAGACTCACAGGCTGTGCGCAACGACCAGGGTGTCGTTGAGCTGGCCGAGGAGCTGAAGCTGCGGCTGAACAGCGTGCTGGAGGAGCTGGCGGATGAGACAGCGCATAAGGCGGCACGTAAGTCGGGAGAGTAGGCGTAAGATATCACCCTGCTGAGGAACATAAAAGGGCACTAAACCACCGGAATGCGGTAGTTTAGTGCCCTTTTTGCTGGGTGTAAGCCCGGCTTTTACCGTGATTTATGCCCTTTGAAGCTTAGCGCAGGCTCCCAAAGTATAACCTTATCTCTGGCAAGGCTTGCCGGGATATCTATAATCCGCTGGTTGCTGCTTCCCCGGTAGGGGAGAGTGGTGTCTTTGAGTTCCTCTACAAATCGTCCGTCGATGACCACCTGGCACAAGGCCAGCAGATTCCATTCCGGCGAACCGGGGGAAGCCGTCAGCTCCTCGTACGTATAACCGGTATAGATCCAGACCGGGAAGCCCGGCAGCTCGGCGCGGAGCTCATGGATGAAGTCAGCCGCTCCCTCTGCCGAGAAAAAAGGGTCCCCGCCTGCCAGCGTCAAGCCGTCCAGCAGCGGATTGTCTGCTATCTCGGTGATAATCTCGCGCCTGCGCTCCGGAGTGAAGACCTCTCCATAGTTGAAGTTCCAGGTCTTCGGGTTGAAGCATCCGGGGCAGCGGTGGCGGCATCCGCTGAAGAAGAGGACCGCCCGCAATCCCTCTCCTTCATTGATCGACTCCGGATAATATCCGCAGATGTTCATAGATGCTTAACGCGGTCCCGTACTTCGGCTTGCTTGGCGGCATTGAAGCGGGTCTGATAGTCGCCGGTCAGATATCCGGTTACCCGGCGCAGCCGGCGGATATGCGTTGTGTCTTCATGAGCGCCGCAGGATGGGCAATTCGTGCCGATTACACCTTCGTGGCCGCAGCCGGAGCAGCGGTCGATCGGGTGGTTGATGCTGAAATAGCTGATGTCCTGCTCCAGCGCGTATTTGATGATTTTGACGAATGCTGCAGGGTTGCTGCGGGCGTTGCCGTTCAGCTCTACATAAGAGATCGCTCCGGCGTTGCAATATTCATGGAATGGAGCTTCCAGGCTGATCTTCTTGGCTGCGCTCAGGTCGTAATAGACCGGAATGTGGAATGAATTCGTATAGTATTCACGGTCCGTTACACCCGGAATGGAACCGAGAACCTTGCGGTCTATCTTGGTGAATTTGCCGGAGAGACCTTCGGCAGGCGTAGCGAATAGAGTAATGTTCAGATCCAGCTCCTCGCTCTTGCGGTCGCAGTATTCACGCATGTGGCGGACAATGGCCACTGCCTTGGCATGGACCTCCATATCTTCGCCATGGTGTTTGCCGTACATAGCCTTCATGCACTCGGCCATACCGATGAAACCAAGGGACAGGCTGCCGTGCTTCAGCAGTTCACCTACGCTGTCTTCCGGTGCAAGCTGTTCGCCGCCTTCCCAGACGCCTTCACGCATCATGAAATCGGAGGCTTTGGCTTTCTGGGAAGCCTGAATGCGGAACCGGTGCAGCAGGCCGTCCAGCGCAACGTCCATATAATGATTAAGATCTTCGAAGAAGCCTTCCTCGTCAGCGGCAAGGCGGCGGCCGGTTACTGTGCCGTAAGCCAGACCAAGACGTACAAGGTTAAGCGTATTGAATGAAAGGTTGCCTTTGCCCGAGCAGTGATTGCGTCCGAAGCGGTCGCCCAGAACACGTGTCCGGCAGCCCATCGTAGCAAATTCAGTATCCGGATCGGTTGGATCGTAGTACTGCATATTCAGCGGAGCATCCAGATTGGCGAAGTTCGGATACAGCCGGCGTGCAGAGCACTCTGCCGCTTTCAGGAACAGCTCATAGTTAGGATCACCAGGCTGCTGGTTGACACCCTGTTTGCATTTGAAGATCTGAATCGGGAACACCGGTGTTTCTCCGCTGCCAAGTCCGTTCATAGTAGCAGTTAAGAGGGAGCTAATCACCAGCTGGCCCTCCGGAGAGGTGCAGGTTCCGTAGTTGATGCTGGTAAAAGGAATCTGGCCGCCTGAGCGGCTGGACATGGTATTCAGGTTATGTACCATGCTCTCCGCAGCCTGAAGGGTTTCAATTTCTGTCTCTTTCAGGGCGAAACGGAAGGCACGCGGATACTTCTCTTCCAGATCGCTGCGGGTCATAGTGACCTCGCCGAGTGCTTCGCCGGCTGCACCTTCCTCGAAATATTCCATTCCTTTGCGGAACAGCTTAGCGAAGGATTTAGTGACATAAGGCGCCAGATCGTAATCCAGCTTGTTGGCGGATACACCGCCGTACTGGGCATTCTGCTGGGACTGGAAAATAATCGCCACCAGCGACATAGCCGTCATAATCGAATTCGGAGGGCGGACGCTGCCGTTGCCGGTATTGAAGCCTTCGCGGAGAAGCCGTTCAAACGGGATGAAGATGCAGTTGGTTGTTCCAATGGCATATTGATCCAGGTCGTGTACATATACAACATTATCTTCAATAGCCTGCACGAGCTGTGGCGGCATCGTGAAATTGCGGGCGTACCACTTGGAATATTCACTGCCGAATTTGCTCATCTTGCCGGAGAAGCTCTCCCCGTTCAAGTTGGCGTTCTCGCGCAGCAGATCCAAATCCCGGCTGTCGATAATATCCCGTCCCAAATGAATAACTTCTTCCAAAAGAACTTCCTGTGCAGCTTGTCCTTCGTTATATCGTTTCTCCAGCAGCGTCATTGTATAGCTCTCTCCTCTCGGTATCGTAAGCGTGAAGCGTGTGCTCCATGACATCAGTAAAAAGGCATCTCCAGCCGGGAGGCGGGAAATGCCCGAATGCGTATTGCAAATATCCGAAACAGCGGACATTTGCCGGTGGTCTATGTGGAAAATACGAACGGGCACAGGGCTTGTCCTGTTCTGGAACCTGTTCTTGTACCTTCCGCAGAAGCCGATACCTGAGGACGATATTCTATCGTCCTCAGGTATCGGCAGCCTCTTGCCCGATTAACGGAAAGGCTAACTCTGCTCGTGCAGGCCGCATGCGGGCACCTCGCCTGTTCCTCGAGGAGTCTAACCGGTGCCACAGAAACAGGCAGGTCTCCTGGCTTCCGGCATGCCCTCCGGCGCCTTCCCGAGGGGCCTCGCAGCCCCTTAGTGGCTTGTTGCCTTAGGATGCTGCTCCAGCGGCGTCTGGCAGCTGGAACATCCGGTTACAGTGGCGGGACCGCAGCGGATTTGCACCGTGTTTCCCTATTAAGCTTCAACCCTAGCAAGAGGGCGAAACACCTGTTTCTACTATATTTTGTTGTTGTTAAATAAAAGTAACTCAATATATTGTGTTTGTAAACATTTTTTTGCGAATCCGCGCGGGGAGCGGGTTCCGCAGGTTTACTCACAGATGATCCACAGTTAGTCCACAGGTAATCCACAACTTTCCTGTGGATATGGCCTTAAATGAGTCATGAATTGTCCCAAAAGATGCCACAAAGACTCCATAAATAGAGTGCGTCTAATCCTGGTAATTTTACAGGGGAGATAGTAATAGAGAGGGGGTGTCTATGGGTATTTGTGGGAGGGGTGCTGAAGGGTTACAATTAAGGAGTAAGGATAGAACAGACTCATCAAACTTGCAGGAGGGATTTCATAATGGCGATTGGCGAAGTGACCGTTATTCCGATTGGCACTGGCAGTACCAGTCTCAGCAGCTATGTGGCCGATATGCAGCGTGTGCTGCAGACCGTGGAGGGGATTACCTATGAGCTTACTTCGATGGGGACTATTATTGAAGGACCGGTTGCACGGATTCTTGCTGCGGTAGAAGCGCTGCATGAGTCACCGTTTACGTCAGGAGCACAGCGGGTTTCCACCTCGCTTAAGATTGATGACCGTCGTGACAAGCCTTCTACGAGCCGCAGCAAGCTGGAATCCGTGGAACGCAAGCTGCAAGGAGAGTAAAGAGTATCTGTAGTTGTAATCAGATTCAACCTATAAGGAGCGGATCTTTCATGGCAAAAGCCTCACAACAAATCGGGATTCAAATGTACACACTGCGTGACCAGACGGAGCGCGATTTCCTGGGTACACTGGGCAAAGTTGCGGAGATGGGATATCAGGCGGTAGAATTCGCCGGTTATTTCGGCGTGTCTGCAGGAGAACTGCGCCGTACATTGGACCGGTTGGGTCTTGCTGCACCTTCGGCGCATGTAGGCCTGGATTTCAGCAGTCTGGATAATATGGAACGGGCGTTAGCCAAAGAAATTGAATATGCGAAGGAGCTTGGGTTACAATATATGATCACCCCTTCGGCACCGCTTCCGCAGAACCCCTCAATGGAGGATGTGACGGCGGTGATTCCATTCCTGGAGAAGGCCTCCGCGATGGTCCGTACAGCAGGCCTGCAGTACGGGTATCACAACCATGATTATGAGTTTGCGGAGGTAGACGGCAAAGCAGTCATCGATATATGGCTGGAACAGATTCCTGCGGAGCATATGTTTGCAGAGTTCGATCTGGGTTGGGTACACAGGGGCGGAGCACGTCCTATTGACTATGTCTCCCGTTATGCCGGCCGTGTTCCGCTGGTCCACATTAAGGATTTCGGGGCAAATAATGAAGAGACTGACCTCGGGAAAGGGCAGGTTGATTTCCGGAGCGTCTTCGAGGCGGCAGAGGAGAACGGGATTCTGTACTATATAGTAGAGCAAGAGGCTTATGCCGTGTCCTCGCTGGAGAGTGCGAAGGAGGCACTTGGTTATTTCCGCGGGCTGGGGCTTATGCAGGGGTAGGCAGAGGTAATAGTCAAAAAGGGTTGCGTTTTCTGCTGAAAGAGTTATAATATTTTTTGTTTGGCAGGCAGACTATCCTTTAAGCTGGTGTAGCTCAGGGGTAGAGCAACGCACTCGTAATGCGTAGGCCGGGGGTTCAATTCCCTTCACCAGCATCTTTTGAATTAATATGCAGCGCGGCCTCCGGGGATTTCGGAGGCCGCGCTTTTTTCTGTACCACCATAAACCTCTACCATTCTTCTACCATATTCGAGTGAAGTAACGGAATTCACTTTTGGTAGCCGTCAAGTCTTATTTCCTAATCTGCTTAGCGGTTTAAGCCGGATGCCCCATTGGGCGCACGATCAATTCATTTACATCCACTTCCGCAGGCTGCTCAAGGGCATAGGCAATGGCGCGGGCAATACCGGAAGAGGGCAAAGCATTGGCCCGGAAGGATTTCATCATCTCGAGGGCTGACTCATCAGTGATGGTATCAGCCAGTTCGGATTCGGTTACGCCTGGAGAAATAACCGTCGTACGGATTGTTGCTCCCAACTCCTGACGCAGGCCCTCTGTAATCGCCCGGACCGCGAACTTGGTGGCACAATAAACCGATGATTTCGGAAAGACAGTATAGGCGCCAACGGAGGCAACATTGATGATATGGCCGGAATTCTGTTCCTTCATTACGGGAATAGCAGCTCCGATCCCGTGCAGCACACCGCGAATA
The DNA here is from genome assembly GCF_038593005.1 of Paenibacillus sp. FSL E2-0178. NCBI lineage: Bacteria > Bacillati > Bacillota > Bacilli > Caryophanales > Paenibacillaceae > Paenibacillus > Paenibacillus sp. FSL E2-0178. Next base: position 4,148,148 of record NZ_CP151953.1, on the reverse strand, counting down.
TTGACATCAATCATACGGTTCCACTCCTCGATCTTTAATGCATCAAGTGGCGATAACGGCATCACACCTGCGTTATTTACAAGGGCATCAAGGCGTCCGAATTGATGAACTGTAAATTGGACGATTGATTTCATTTGCTCAAAATCCGTTACGTCGAGGGAATGGTATTCAGCAATCCCGCCCGCGCTTCTGATCTCCTCCGCCAGCTTTTCTAGCCTGTCCGTCCGTCTTGCACCGAGCACCACCTGTGCTCCACGCTTAGCGAGCCATTTGGCGGTCGCTTCTCCAATGCCGCTACTGGCACCGGTAATAAGCACTACTTTATCTTTTAATGTCGACATGCCACACCGCTCCTTTTATGAATGAAATACGCTTAGGTGTTACATGTTCATTATGCTGCCGACTTCAAAGCTTGCGGTAGCCGGATACTGTGAAGAGATTGCCTAATTCTCCAAAATGCAATAAAGTAAATTGTAATAGTCGCAGAATGGAGGAATACGCTTGACTGAATTGACCGAACGAATCGAACGTATTGCCGTACAAGATGGGACCATCGTTACCGCCTATCCTGCTCTTTCTTTTATTCGTTCTTCCGACATATCCGCGCCAGTGCCTGCGGTATACAAGCCATCCCTGTGTGTGATTGCTCAAGGTGCCAAGCGGGTAATGCTGGGACCGGAAAGCTATTGTTATAATCACGGAAGCTATCTGGCCGCTTCCGTGCACCTGCCAATTACCGGACAAGTCATTGAAGCCTCTCCAGAGACCCCGTACTTGTCCCTTCAGCTACAGTTCGATATGGATCAGATTTTGGATGTGATTCAACAATCCAATGTCACAGAAAACACAGGACAAGAACCTCCCCGCGCTTTGGTTATCAGCCGGATGAGCGATCCGCTTCATGAGGCTGTCATGCATCTAATCCGTTTGCTGGATACGCCGGATGATCTACCGGTGCTGGCTCCTTATGCAGTGCGCGAGATTCTTTACCGTATGCTGCAGACTGAGCAAGGGGACTCTATACGGCAGTTCGCTCTCTTGGGCAGCCGTGCCCATCAAATTGCCCACGTGATTGAAGGGATGAATCTCCACTATGCGGAACCCATGCGGGTGGAGAAGCTCGCGCAAGCAGCCGGAATGAGCAAATCATCTTTTTTTGCCTGTTTCAAAGAAGTGACGGCAATGACCCCCCTCCAGTATCAGAAACGCCTGCGGCTGACAGAAGCTCGGAAAATTCTCCTGGCGACAACGAGCGATGCGACAAGTGTCGCTTATCAGGTTGGCTATGAGAGCGCCACGCAGTTCAATCGTGAGTATGCCCGCTTGTTCGGCCAGCCGCCTATTCGGGATGTACATCGGTTCCGGGAAACGATATAGTTGCATCACACAAAAACACCGCCTATTCTCCTGAGAATGCGGTGTTTTTGTTATTCCTGTTATGTGGAAACTTGGTTTACTCCCGATACAAGACCATGCCTCCGTGATAGAGCACCGAATCGCGAAAATCACCATCGGCGGTGAAGCCGGTATCATCTACATATTCAATGTGATCACCTGTAATAGAATAACTTCCTTGATAAGCGCTTTTTCTGCTTCCGCGTGCTTCATCATAGCGGCCGTTAGGCAGCAATTCATGCCTTATATAACCATCTGCGGTTACCCACATCCCAATAAAAGGATGGGAGGGGTTAATGCTATCTTCCATTATATTCATCCTTTCTTTATTTATTTAGTTCTGCATGTTTATTATCCTCCTTCAATACAATGGGGGGTAGCCTGATTCATTGAGATTGTTGCCTAATCCTCCATTTAAGAGATTGAGAATATTATGACCAATTTAACCTCTTTTGTGGTGACACGGGTCTGCCATATCTGTCGTGCGTGCTTTACAGGCGCTTTTTATATCAGAATTAATCGATCAACAGCACGGCCTTACCGGAATATCTGCGTTCCAGCAGCGCCTCGGATACCTCCGCTATCTTCTCCCATGACGCTTCCACTTCAATGAGGGGTATTAATTGGCCTGTTGAGAGGAGGCCGGCCAGCAGTTTGAGATCGTCGGCTACGGAGTAACGGCTAACTTCTTCTCCAAGAAAGAAGCTGTACAAGGTTCTGCCGCCTAAGCCTCTGACATCAAGTGTGGAGTAAGGAGAGGCTGAATGTCCCATCGAGACTAGGGTCCCTCCCGGTTCCAGCTGAGGCATCAAAGCAGCCAGTGTATCACCGCCCACCGAATCCACGATTAGATGATAAGGCCCAAAAGGAATTGCCTGAGATATCGCAGCTTCTCCAACCACAACCTCATTAGCGCCGGCTTCCCGGGCAACCTGGGCTTTTTCCTTTGTTCTTGCTACACCTACTGTAAATGCCCCGGACTGTGCGGCTAACTGATGAGCCATGATTCCCACGCCTCCAGTGGAGCCGGTGATCAATATTTTCTTGCCGAGCAGCATCCCGCCCTTTCTAAGGGTGTAAAGTGCGGACAGGCCTGCTACAGGCAAAATGGCGGCTTGGGCGAAGGTTACGTTATCCGGTATCTCTGCCAAGAACGAAGCGGGGGCTGCTACCCGCTCTGCCCATGCCCCCATCGGAAGAAGTCCGGTGACACGGCTTCCTTCTCTGGGCCCGGTGCCGTTCCGGGCTTGCTGGACAACAGTTCCGGCAAAATCCCAGCCCGGCCGGAATCCCTCAGCCTCCTTCCTTGCATCAACAACTTCACCCCGGTTAAGGGAGAAGGCATGCACTCTAACGATTGCCTCCCCGGGCTGGGCCTTCGGTGCGGCGACTTCCTTGACGGTCAAATATCCCTCAGCCGGTGAGTCTGTAACAATTGCACGATTCATAGAATCTCCTCCATAAATATAATTAGATGCGTAATGGAAATTGCGCCCTGTTTTCATAGTGGAGTATACTGTAGGAATTGGCTTGTACCAAGAGTAGAACTACACCTCATTATGGATAAAGGCGGTGAGCCTGATGACTATACGTAAGGACCGGAACGTTCAGGAAGAAACATTGAAGGGCCTGATAGCTGAAATTGAGAACCTTCGCGTAACACGTCAACTGGATTATGCTAATCAACCCCATCCGTTGTTGAAACGGTTTACTCAGCAGGAGCTTAACGATATGGCTTGCCCTACGTATAAAAACCTATTAATGGGACGCTCACACCGCATGCCGGATCGCCGGATGATTATCTGTATTGCTGAATATCTGGAGTGTACAGCCGTTGAACGGAATGCTCTGCTGCTGGCTGCCGGTTATCTCCCGGTCTATCCGGCGCTTGAAGGCGCAGCTATGGAGCAGGCGCTGGAAGAAGTGAGGCAGATCCTGAGCAGCCTGCCGCTGCCGGCAATGATTGTGAACCACATGTTAAATATCAAGGCGGTGAATGAACGGTTTAGCCGGTTATTTGAGCTGCCTGCTTCCCCTGCTTTCTATAAGGGCTTGAATATGGCCGATCTTCATTTCAATGCTGATTATCCTGTGCGTTCCCGCTCAACCTTCAATGCCGCATCCTTTGAATTATGGGAATCTCATGCAGTGGAGGGTATACATGCTTACCAAAAATTACACACCGGCTCCAGACAGGAGCCATGGTATACGCATAGCCTCGAAAGACTCCGGCAATACAGTGATTTCAATAAGTACTGGAATAAGCGGCCTGACAACACAGGTAACGAATATGGTCAGCACAAAATGATCTTAGCCAGAATGGGTGCCTCAGATAAGTTGGTTCCTATCCGGTACAAGCAAATTCATATTTCCGCGGGCCATCATCTATATCCAAGAATTGAGGCCTACATACCGGTCGATGAAGCTGCTCATACAGTTTTTGAACAACTGGGAAGCTGCGTGTAAACTGGACATTATGTGTTTTCTGGAATGGAGGCAAGCCTTGTATGAAGTGTCTGACGATTCGCCAGCCTTGGGCCACCTTAATTGCGCTGGGTGAAAAACAGATCGAGACCCGTTCCTGGCCGACGTCTTACCGGGGGGATTTAGCCATCCATGCCGGTATGCAGGTAGATAAGGCCATATGCAAGACGGAGCCGTATCAATCAGTGCTTGCCCGGCACGGCTACACCGCGGATAATCTGCCCTCCGGAGTAATCCTTGCGACCAGCCGGCTGGCCGGTTGCTGTGGGGTTACGCCTCAGCAGGCGCAGCAGAGCTGGCCGGGCGGGAATGAATATGTGTTCGGTGATTATGCAGAAGGCCGGTATGCCTGGAAGCTGGAAGGGGTAGTTGCGCTGGCTCATCCTATACCTGCCAAAGGGCGCTTAGGTTTCTGGGAATATCCCGTTCTTGAGCAGGAGTGGTGAATCCGTTTGTGGCCAAATAAATAAAAATTTCATGCAGATCAGCTGTCAGCGGGTATGATAGGGATATTCAGCGGGTAATCTTCTTATATATAAGGAAAGCGGACTCTGCGGCGGTATGTTGCGGGAGCCAGGGCAGAATTGCCGGGAAGGAGCGTATGCATAAGAGATGGGCAGCCTTCTTATCGCATGGCTTTGTATGCTTTGTTTGTTTATTGTGTTTAAGGATCAGGTAAGCCGGAAGATCCTGTATCCCGTAGCGGCTGTGGTTATCTGCGGCACGCTTGGGTATTGGACGATTTTAATGTAATCTTTATCTGGGTATCAGCTTATTTTCAGGTAAGGGATGTATATTGGGGTTACCAAACATCCCCCGGTGTAATATGGTACCCTGAGGTCTTGCCGATCATGGCGGGCCTCTTTTTTATGAGGGGAGAAACGCTGAGAATTAACATCGCCAGAATGCTGTTCATCTCAAGGCGGTTGAATCCGGAGTGCCAAGACCCAGATATCTGCGCATGCGGATAGTAGACTGGGCGGTAATGACATCATCCAGCAGCAGCATCCGTTCATGGTAACCCCTGCAGACAAATTTGGCTTCAATGCCAACTTCCAGCTGCTGCTGTGCATAGACCTTCAGACCACGGGCTCTCATCTCGGTGCGGACATTCCGCAGGTCGGCTATGGCTGCGCCCGCCGCTGTCCGGACAACCTCCAGGTAAGGAGCGGGTGTGCGCAGCTCTGCGGATAGGATGGAAGCATCGCGTTCAAAGGCGGATAAAATGAGCGGCAGCAAGATATACGATTTCACCAGCATATTGTCCTGGCTCTCAGCTCTGTGCATCAATCTCACCCCCTTTGATGAGAACGTATATTCGTAATTTAACCCGAAGTTCAAAAAAAATCAATAGTATTTAAAAAAGAGGGCTATTAATGTGACATAATTCACAATAAAATAGGAAAAATTATTTTATATTAAAATTGAAATAATAAAGATTAAAAATAAATCAGTTTAAAAGGAGAATGGCAATGAGTCATGAAGGAAATCTCCGCCGCGGTTTATTATTCGGGTTATTCCTTAGCGTTCCGCTCTGGGTGTCAATGATTGGCTGGATTCAGCTGCTCTAAAAATGGATTCCTGCGTGTGCAGATTTTCAGCCCTCTACGCAAACTCCCTAGAACTGTCGATTAAAGACTGCTGCCAGGGTTTGCTTAGGCGCCAGTTTTTGTGAAAATATATGAATATCATAGAGCCCTTACTATAAAAGAGCTCTCCGGTATGAACGGAAAACGGGCGGTATCCTTAAAGGGGATAGCGCCCGTTTCTTCACGTTTACCATGGTGAGCTTTGCTTAAGCGGAGATGAGTTGGGGGAAGGGGGAAGGAATAGGACTAAAATACTAAATTTTAATATTTAAAATTGTAAGAAATAGCTATGTGAAAAGGAAAAAATACTGCGGCGAATTAGCGGGATTATCGACTTTTTTCGTCAGAAAGTTATATTCTCATCTTGTATAAACCCTTATATATAAAGGGTTTATCAATATTTTTTTATCAAAAAAATAGCTGTGAAATGAATTGGAAATATATTGACAATATGCCATTAGGCATCTAAACTGAAGTTAGTTCTAAAGTAACAAATATCACAGATTTCAGTTGGGTATTACATAAGCTTTTCCAATTTCATATCAATCATGTACAAACGCAAACCGTTTCGAAAGAGCGGGACGCAAAGTCAGGAATCTGATGCCCCTTAAGTCCGGGCTATGGTCGTCCGGCCGCCGTGAAGCTAACCCTTCGTGGCGGCCTTTTTTTTGTTATAGTTTTGCGGCGATTTCATAGAATAGTTGAATAGGAGGTGTAGATTATTGAGAAGAAAAATGCGAAAAGCGGCCGCCTTTATTCTGGCGGGCGTACTGACCGTAAGTAGCGCCTTTACTTGGGGGACGGAGGTGAGGGCAACATCTGGTGTGCCTTACAATCCAACGCCGGTCTTGGGGATTGCCGGGAATTTTAATGCTTTTATCTTTGACGATTTCACGCAAGGCAATGATCAAATTGAAGGCCGTCTTGCAGCGGGGGGGAATATTACTCTCTCTGGAGGTTACGGGGTAGCCAGGGCCTACAGGAATTCTTCAGCCACCGACGTACTCGTTGCCGGCAAGAAGTTTAAACATTCGGGCAGCGGAGAAATCTACGGAAACGTTGTGTATGGGGACACCATTGAAGCCAATGAGCCTAGTGTGAACATTATAGGCGCGAAGAAGCAGGGAAGCCCGATTGATTTCCCGGCTGAGAAGCAGTATCTGATCTCGCGTTCTGCAGCATACGGGGCATTGTCCGCTACGAAAGAAGTTGGTAATAATTATGGAACACTTACAATAAGTGCGCCGGATCTTTTCAACGTAGTTCATCTGGATGCGGCAACGCTGGCGAATACAAACAATATTCAATTCAACATTGCCCAGAATGCCACGTTAATTATTAACATAAGTGGAGCTACGGTCAATGTACCAAGTTTCGCAATGAATAACGGTAGAGCAAGTCAAGTGTTGTTCAATTTCTACGAAGCGACCAAGGTGAATATTGCGTATACGACCTTCTTGGGAACGATACTGGCGCCTAAGGCGGATGTCAATTATTCCGGTGCAGAGCTTTACGGAACGCTAATTGCCAAGTCTTTTAGCGGCGGAGTAGAAATGCACCTTGGAACATACGAGGGAGATGGACCGCCGCCAAGTCCGACGCCGACCGCAACACCAACACCCAGCCCATCGCCAACACCAACCGCAACACCAAGCCCGACACCAACAGTGAAACCGACTGCAACGCCAACGCCGACGGCGACGGTGAAACCAACTCCAACACTGACACCAACACCGACAGCAACGGTAAAACCGACACCGACGGTAAAACCAACCGCAACACCAACACCGACAGCAACGGTGAAACCGACACCGACGGTAAAACCAACGCCAACACCTAAGTGCACTCCGACGCCAACACCGACAGTGAAGCCGACACCAACACCAACGGTAAAGCCGACACCGACAGTGAAGCCGACGCCGACGCCGACACCAACGGTAAAGCCGACGCCGACAGTGAAGCCAACGCCGACACCTAAGTGCACTCCGACGCCAACACCGACAGTGAAGCCGACACCGACAGTGAAGCCAACACCGACAGTGAAGCCAACACCGACAGTGAAACCGACACCAACAGTGAAACCAACGCCGACAGTGAAACCAACGCCGACAGTGAAACCGACACCAACAGTGAAACCGACACCAACAGTGAAACCAACGCCGACGGTGAAACCAACGCCGACAGTGAAACCGACACCAACGCCAACGGCGGCACCGACACCAACGCCAACGGCAGCACCGACACCAACGCAAACAGCTGCACCGACACCAACGCCAACAGCGGTACCGACACCAACGCCAACAGCTGCACCAACACCGACACCAACGGCAGCACCGACACCAACGCCAACAGCTGCACCAACACCGACACCAACGGCAGCGCCGACACCAACGCCAACAGCTGCACCAACACCGACACCAACGGCAGCGCCGACACCAACGCCAACGGCGGCACCAACACCAACGCCGACGGCTGCACCGACACCAACGCCAACGGCGGCACCAACACCAACGCCGACGGCTGCACCGACACCAACGCCAACAGCGGCACCGACACCAACGCCAACGCCAACGGCAGCACCAACACCAACGCCAACGGCTGCACCGACACCAACGCCAACAGCGGCACCAACACCAACGCCAACGGCAGCACCGACACCAACGCCAACAGCGGCACCAACACCAACGCCGACGGCTGCACCGACACCAACGCCAACAGCGGCACCGACACCAACGCCAACGGCTGCACCGACACCAACGCCAACAGCGGCGCCAACACCAACGCCAACGGCAGCACCGACACCAACGCCGACGGCGGCACCAACACCAACGCCAACGGCAGCACCGACACCAACGCCAACGGCGGCACCAACACCGACACCAACGGCAGCACCGACACCAACGCCAACAGCTGCGCCAACACCAACGCCAACAGCGGCACCAACACCAACGCCAACAGCGGCACCAACACCAACGCCGACGGCGGCACCAACACCAACGCCAACAGTAGCACCAACACCGACCCCAACGGCAGCACCGACACCAACGCCAACGGCAGCACCGACACCAACGCCGACGGCAGCACCAACACCAACGCCGACGGCAGCACCAACACCAACACCGACGGCAGCACCGACACCAACACCAACGGTAGATCCAACACCAACGCCAACTGCAGCACCAACACCAACACCAACAGCAGATCCAACATCAACACCGACAGTAGCACCGACACCAACGCCAACGGCAGCACCGACACCAACACCAACAGCAGATCCAACACCAACACCAACAGTAGAGCCAACACCGACACCGACACCAACGGCAACACCAGTACCAACACCAACGGCTGAACCAACACCAACACCAACAACAGAGCCAACACCGACACCAACATCAACACCGACACCAACACCGACATCAACACCAACAACAGAACCAACACCGACACCAACAGCAGCACCGACACCAACGCCAACGGCAGAACCGACACCAACACCGACAGCAGCACCGACACCAACACCGACGCCAACACCAACAGCAGATCCAACACCAACACCAACGGTAGAGCCAACACCAACGCCAACGGCAGATCCAACACCAACACCAACACCAACACCAACACCAACACCAACAACAGAGCCAACACCGACACCGACACCAACACCAACACCGTCACCAACACCAACACCAACACCAACAACAGAGCCAACACCGACACCAACACCGACACCAACACCGACACCGACACCAACACCAACACCAACACCAACACCGACACCGACACCAACGCCAATACCAACACCAGAGCCAACACCAACACCAGCGCCGACTTTACCACCGGCACCAGTGCCATCGTCTGCACCGCCCGTCTTTATTAATGTAGTGCCAACGCCGACTCCAATAATCGGCTATATTGTAAATCCAGATACCATAATCATTGATGATCCGCTGCCTTTGGGCCCTGTGGCAACAGTAACACCTCGGCCGTTAGTGGTGACACCAAGTCCAACCCTAACGCCAAGCCCAAGCGCAACACCAAGTCCAACACCGATTGTGACAATCATTGATGAAGAGATTCCGTTAGGCAATGTACCTGCAGATGCCGCGCTCCCTAAGACTGGTGAGTCCAGTCCGGCTCCTTATTACTTAGTCGGTCTAGCCCTTGCAGGATTGGGAATATTCCTCGGCAGAAGATCCAGAACAGATAAACGTAAATAAATGCAATCCGTAAGATCCTTTCCGAAAGGCTGGCGATATGACCGCTAAATCGGGAAAAGGCTGCTTTGGGAGAAGACGTTCTCCTGAAAGCAGCCTTTTTTATATGGGATTTACATTTGTTATTATGTTTCCTCGTAAAAGAAAATGTGCTAAGGAGAAAGAGGTGCGTCTTTAAGATCATGGGCCCTCATGTTTATATTAAAATTTGCAATATTAAAATTAGTTCTTTATACATGGTTTCAAAATATTCTTGTAGGTGCCATCGAGGGCGTTGAGAGGATCGGGATTTAGGCGAAAAAGCTATAGATTATTAAAAAAAACCTTTTGTAACAGTGCTTTGGAATGAATCAGCAGATATAATCTATTACCAGATGTTTCAAAGGATTTCATTGACAATCAGCCTTGATAGCGGATAAACTAAAAATAGTTCCAAAGTAACGAATGTCATAGACATTGGTATAAAAGTTTGATTTAGTACATAATTTCACAACCTAATCTTCCACTGACGTATAAACGCAAACCGTTCGAAAGGACGGGACGCAAAGTCCAGGAGTCTAAAGCGCGATGGAGCGCAATGATCGTCCGACTGCCGTAAAGAGAGCAATCCTCTTTCCGGCGGTCTTTTTTTGTTATATAAATGTGGCCTATATCTATATTAACTGTGAGGTGAGCTGTATGTTCCAATTAAAAAAATTCAAACGTCTTACGGTGTTCGGACTTATATCAGTTCTGATTGTAGGAAGCGGCGGAATTATTTCACTGGGGAGCACCTCAGTTAAAGCCGAGGGCAACTCTTTGCCGGGTAATGCATCCAAGTATAATGTGTTCATCTTGGGAGATGTTGATGTTAAACATAGTGATATTGAAGGTAGATTAGCTGCCGGCGGAAACGTGAATTTAAATGTTAATTATTCTGTGGGACATAGTCTTACTAGTGAGGAAACGAAGGAAGCCTACTCTCTCATCGCCGGTGGTAATCTGTATTATTCCCAGGGAGAAACCGTGGGTGATGTAGTCTACGGGGGGAGTTATAGCGGCAGCGGCGGCCCGCGCGGGGGAACAGGAAGCTTACAACAACAAATAAATGTTGTGGACTTTGCAGCCGAGTTCAGTTTGCTCCGTGAGAAATCTCAACAGCTTGCTTCTCAGCCTGTTAATGGGGTTACCACTGCCAACTCCGGTAATTTCTTTTTGGAAGGTACAAATTCGGATGTTAACATATTTACTGTAGACGGCAGCAAGCTATCTAGTGCAAATGAGTTGAGAATTAAGATTCCCGATGGCTCAACAGCTATAGTTAACATCTCCGGTACTACAGTAACTATGAAGAATATGGGGACTGGAATTAATGGTAACGGAAATAAGGATAACGCTATGAACAGTAAAGTGTTATATAACTTCAGTCAAGCGACCAGTCTTCAAATCGAAGGTATCGGAGTTCTGGGATCTGTGCTGGCTCCATATGCCTCTATTCAATTTAATAATGGTCAAATCAACGGGAATCTGATCGGAGCTTCGCTCTTAGGATCGGGGGAATCGCACCATATTCCTTATAAGGGGCAAGATCCGCCAACGGCAACGCCGACGCCACCGGCAACGACGCCAACAGCAACACCAGCAGCGACACCGACGGCAACACCGGCAGCGACGCCGACGCCAGCAGCAACACCGGCAGCGACGCCGACGCCAGCAGCAACGCCAGCAGCGACGCCGACGCCAACGGCAACACCGGCAGCGACGCCGACGCCAACAGCAACACCGGCAGCGACGCCGACGCCAACAGCAACACCGGCAGCGACGCCGACGCCAACAGCAACACCGGCAGCGACGCCAACGGCAACACCGGCAGCGACGCCGACGCCAACGGCAACACCGGCAGCGACGCTGACGCCAACGGCAACGCCAGCAGCGACGCCGACGCCAACGGCAACACCGGTAGCGACGCCGACGCCAACAGCAACGCCAGCAGCGACGCCGACGGCAACGGCAACACCGGCAGCGACGCCGACGCCAGCAGCGACGCCGACGCCAACAGCAACACCGGCAGCGACGCCGACGCCAACAGCGACGCCAGCAGCGACGCCAACAGCAACACCGGCAGCGACACCAACGCCAGCAGCGACGCCGACGCCAACGGCAACACCGGCAGCGACGCCAACGGCAACACCGACAGTGGCACCAACGGCAACGCCGACAACAGCGCCAACGCCGACACCAACGGCAACGCCAACAACAGCGCCAACGGCAACGCCGACAGCGGCACCAACGGCAACACCGACAGCGGCACCAACGGCAACGCCGACAACAGTGCCAACGGCAACACCGGCAGCGGCACCAACAACAGTGCCGACCGCTGTACCGACAACAGCACCGACAGCAACCAGCACGAGCGTCTTTGTCCCAAGCTTCGTATTTCCGACATCAACCGCTCCGACAGTGATTGGGACTATTGTGACTGATACTGACACGACTATTATTGATGACCCGGTTCCTCTCGGGCCGGCAGCATCACCGGTTGTGACGGTGCTGACAACAACAGCGCTACAGCCAGTTGTGGAGGTTCCTGCACCTGGACCTTCACCTGTAGCAGGACCGGCACCTGAAGAAATCATTATCGATGACGAGATTCCTCTGGGCAGTGTGACTGCAGAGCAAACCCTGCCGCAGACGGGTGAATCAAGTCCTGCGCCGTACTATATTGCGGGTGTTGCTCTTGCCGGTCTGGGCCTGCTTCTTAGAAGAACTGCCAGAGTGAACAAGCGCAAATAATTATGATTAAGCCGCTGTGTTTGGATGAGGGCTGCTGCCGGAGAGATTCTCCGGGAAGCAGTCTTTTTGTATACGGGGAGCGCATTCAATTCGTAGCTCACTACTTACACACACCAGACAGCGCCGGACTGACGGCAGTGTTTTTAGTTGGACGGATACCATGCTATACTATGCTCAAATTATTCAAAAGCAAGAATACACATTTCCTCAAAGGGATGGTTGCTTACTGAAAGGGTGAACGTTATGTGGGGTATATACCTGCTAGTAGTGCTGGTTGTAATCGCGGGGATTTTGGCTTTTGCCGGATTTTACTTTTATGGAGTGGCTATTAAGCGGGCGCCCAAGGAATTCCTGGGCAAGACGCCGGATCTGAAGGTGGACCCGCCGGTAGCCGGAGCTTCGTGGGGGGAAGGGGCGGAATGGGTGGCACGGCAGAACTTCCGGGAAGTGGAGCTGGTCTCGGAAGATGGACTGAAGCTGCAAGGCTACTATCTGGCTTCAGAGCGTGCTGCGGGCCGTACCGTAATTATCGCCCACGGTTATTCCGGCAAGGCTAAGGACATGGGGGCAACCGCCAAAAACTATTATGACAACCTGGGATATAATGTACTGCTGCCCGACGCCAGAGGTCACGGGAAGAGCGAAGGGGACTATATTGGCTTCGGTTGGCCGGAGCGCCGTGATTATCTGCAGTGGATCGGATTTATTCTGCAGGAGACCGGGCCGGAGGCGCAAATTGTGCTGCATGGCGTATCTATGGGCGGATCGACAGTGTTAATGACCGCCGGTGAACAGCTTCCTCCGCAGGTCAAAGCCGTTGTTGCTGATTGCGGCTACACCTCAGTCAAAGCGCAGCTGACTTACCAGCTGTGGCGGATGTATCATCTGCCGGGCTTTCCCTTTGTGCAGATTGCCAGCCTGGTAACGCGGATGAAGGCCGGCTATTATTTCGGTGAAGCTTCAGCGCTGAATCAGGTGCGTAAAGCCCGGGTGCCCATTCTGTTTATCCATGGAGATGCGGATAAGTTTGTGCCTTTTGCGATGATGGATGAGCTGTATGATGCCTGCAAGAGTCCGAAGGAGAAGCTGGTGGTGCATGGAGCGGGGCATGGTCTTGCCTATGATACGGATAAAAGGGAGTATATCCGCACAGTAGGCGACTTCGTGGAACGTTACATACACAGTCCGGCAGCGGCTGATTGGGTCTAAAAAAGTCCCCGGAACGTAGACGCGCCCGATATCCGCAAACAGCGGGTATCGGGCGCTTATTATGTTCCACACATGGGGCCTTTCCCTGTGTCAGGGAAGCAGCCAGCCATGTCTTATCGGTATATGAATCCCCCGCCGTTTGTGAGCGAAACGGGTGTCGTTGTTCCTTGTTATTTCCAGCAGCCGTGTGGCGAGAGAAATCCTTCCAATACGACAAAAGCCCTACCTCTCTTTTGTCCTTGCGGCTCCGTGGCCGCGCCAGTGCGAATCGGAATGCTATGTTCGAATTTAATCTCATAAAAAGGAAAAGTACTGCAAGAAAACGTAAGATTTTGTGTCCAAACTGCCGATAGTAAAGACAAGTAATTCACCGGCCTGACATCTTCTTGATGGGGATAATCATACACGAAAACAAATATTATATTATTATAACATGTGATATATAGAAAAGCAAGCGGATATTGGGCTGAGGCCGGGACGGATGATGGGACAGATGAGATTATACAGAAGATTTTTGAAAAATCAGATCCGGAATTATATATTCGGCTCAGCAGTAGCGGTGCTGGCGGTAGGGAGTTTGATTCTGCTCTCCTCTCTGGAGATTAGCAGCATTGAATACTTCAGGCTCTTGCTTGTGCTCGCCTTGTCATTCGTGATTATGGCGGTCATGGAGATCGGGGTTTTTATCAATCAGATCAGACCGGTACGCAATGCGCTGTATGAAGAGAACCTTACTTTGTCTATGCTGGAAGAGGCGTATCTGCATACACATCAATTGCCCAAGCGCGCGGTTCAGCGGATTATGGGGCCTCACCTTCTGGGCTTGTCCCTCCCGGCTGTCCTGATGACATTCTGGATGATCTACAACGGCTGGATCACTATCCCGTATTTTTATCTGATTCTGGCTATGTGCGGCGCTGTTCTTGTGGCGTGTATGCATGCGCTGATTGAATTTTTTCTGACCTGTACGGCCATTATTCCGCTGATCAAAGAATTCAGGAACCGGGCGCTGGAGCAGTATGGCGTCGACTTTTCCCTGGAAGGCCATGTGTTTGTGCCTATTCGTCCCAAATTCCTGATAAGCTGCATGCTGATCGGCACCTTTCCGCTGTTTCTGTTTATCATGGCTACCCATATTCGTCTGAATGGTCATGTAGGTCCTGTAGTTGTGGTAGGGCTTCAAAGTTACTGGGCCTGGGCGAGTATGGTGCTGCTGATCGGCACGCTCTTCTCCTCCATTGCAGCATGGCTGCTGACCAACAGTGTGCAGCATCCTATTAATGAGCTGTATCAGGCAATGAATCATGTGAAAGACGGCAATATGATTCAGGTACAGGATGAATACTCCGATGAATTCTCCAAGCTGGTAGCGGGGTTTAATATGATGGTCCGGGGGCTGCAGGCCCGGGAGCAACAGAGTCGGCAGCTGCTCGACAGCTACTTCACTACACTGGCTGTAGCGCTGGATGCCCGTGATCCTTACACGGCAGGGCATTCCCTGCGTGTCGCGGAATACTCGGTCATTATCGGCCAGCTGGCCGGACTCACCGGGCAGCAGCTGGACGATCTGCGCAAGACGGCCCTGCTGCATGATATTGGCAAGATTGGGGTGAGGGACAGCATCCTGTTCAAGGAAGAAGCCCTGACCGATGAGGAGTTTGACCAGATCAAGAGCCATTCGGTGCTTGGAGAGAATATTCTGCGGCAGATTGAACCGGTAGAAAAGATGGCACCCTATCTGGGCGGCGTCCGTTCCCATCATGAACGTTATGACGGTAAAGGATATCCGGATGGCCTTGCCGGTACGGATATTCCTTTACATGGCCGGATTATCGCTGTGGCGGATGCCTATGATGCTATGACCTCTAACCGCCCTTACCGCAAAGGGATGGATCACGACCGGGCGCTGGCTATTCTGGAGCAGGGTAGGGGCACTCAATGGGACCCGGAATTCGCCGGCTTGTTTCTGTCTTACTTTGGACGGAAGCCGGAACCTCTTCAAACAGGCTGTCCCGTCAAAACAGGATGAGGATGCAGCGTTCTTCCGGTTATCCTTATATTTCTTGCAGAAGCGGATGCCATCCAGTTTATGGTGGGTTCCGCTTCTGCTTTGCGTGCCTATTTTGTGAACTGCCATTGAAATGCGACAATTAACGACTACATTCATTGAAGGATTGCGGGCGGACCGTTATAATTATTAAGTCTGGATTTTAATTAAAAAATAAGGGAGATTTCTATGAAACGCGCAGATGTGCTGCTGATTTCTATCGTTTTGATTGCTGCGCTCGCTTTTCTCGTGCCGAGATGGCTGTCAAATGATGCTGATAAAGGTGGGCCGGGCAAAGAACTTACGGCCAATATAACGGTAGACGGCAAGCTGTTCAAAACAGTAACGCTTACCAAAGAAGAGCAAACCATTGATATTCGCACAGATCGGGGCTATAACATTTTGAAGGTGCATGATTACGGGATTGAGATGTACGATGCGGATTGTCCCGATCAGGTATGTCTCGGCTTTGGATTTATCACGCTGCCCAAGCAGACCATAGTATGCCTTCCGCACCGGGTATTAGTTGAAATTGCAAGCGGGTCGGGGGAGGATGAAGTAGATGCCTATGTCCAGTAGTGAATCGGCTACAGCGCTGAAGCGGACGGTTATTATTGCGATTTTCGCGGCCGTTGCCGTAGTGCTGAGTATTGTCGAGGCTCAGATTCCGCTTGCTGGAATGGGGCTGATGCCCGGAGCCAAACTGGGTTTCGCCAATATTATGATTTTGACCTGTATTTACTTTTTGCGTGGACGAGATGTGTTCGTGCTGGTCATTCTGAAGACGCTGCTGACCGCATTTCTGCTCGGCACACTGTCCAGTCTGCTCTTCAGCCTGTTCGGCTCGCTGTTCAGCTTTGTGGTCATGTTCGCACTGGTGAAGCTCGGCGGCAAGAAATTCAGTGTGATCGGAATCAGCATTGCAGGGGGTCTGGCTCATAATACCGGCCAGTTGCTTGCGGCCTCGTTTGTATTCAATTCAACGAGTATTTTCTACTACTTGCCGATTCTGCTGATTACCGGGATTGTGACGGGGATTGCTGTCGGCTTCGCCGTGCGGTATGTCGTAGACTCGCTATCCAAGATATCCTTGTTTGAAGAGTTCCTGAACGGACCGGGCCACTAGCTGCGGAAGGATGACTAACATGAATCAATCGTACAAAGATACAGAGGCCGGTGAGGAACCGGCCGTTATTACGCTTGCTGGAGTCTCGTTCGGATATGATCCGGAGCATCCGATTCTCCACGACATAAACGTGTCTATCCCGCCGGGTCAATGGGTAAGCATTGTAGGACCCAACGGCTGCGGGAAATCTACGCTCGTCAAGCTTCTGAATGCACTGCTGCCCAAGAGTGCCGGGGAGATTACTGTCTGCGGACATACACTGCAGGAAGAGACCATTGGAGACATCCGGCAATGCATCGGGATGGTGTTCCAGAATCCGGATAACCAGTTCATCGGACAGACGGTAGAGGAAGATATCCTCTTCGGCCTGGAAGGCCTGTGTCTGCCCTACGAAGAGATGAAGCAGCGGCTTGATCTCTATACCGTGAAGCTGGGCATTGATCATCTGCTGTCCAAACATCCCGGAGAGCTGTCGGGCGGACAGAAGCAGCGTGTCGCGCTTGCTTCGATTCTCGCCATGAAGCCAGGCATCGTCATCCTCGACGAGGCCTCTTCTATGTTGGACGAAGGCAGCCGTGATGAGCTTATGGGCATTCTGCGGGACATGCAGGCAGAAGGGGCGTACACGATACTGCTGATTACACATGATCCGGATGAAATCCTGGCTTCGGACCGTGTGCTTGCGCTGCATGGCGGAAGCATAGCGGCGGATGTGCCGCCTGCGGAGCTGTTCCGTAATGAAGACCTGCTGGAGAAATGCCATTTGCGGGAACCCTACCCTTGGCGTCTTGCCCGTGAACTGCAGAACCGGGGGATTACGGTGGATGTACCCGCCAGCGAAAAGGAGCTTATAGACACACTATGGCCATACAACTTCAGCAAGTAAGCTATACGTATGCTGACCGCAGTATGTGGAAGCAGACGGCGCTGCATGGGATTAATCTGAATATTGCCCAGGGGTCGCTGACCGGGATTGCCGGGGCAACGGGCTCCGGTAAGTCCACGCTGCTCCAGCTGTTCAACGGGATTCTGAAACCGACAGAAGGTTCAGTGCAGGTGTTTGATATAACCATCACTGCAGGAGAGAAGTCGCCGAAGCTGCTTCCGCTGCGCCGCCGGGTCGGACTGGTCTTTCAATTCCCGGAGCAGCAGATGTTCGAAGATACGGTGGAGAAGGACCTCTGCTTCGGGCCGCTTAACTTCGGCGTGAGTCCGGAGGAGGCCAAGGAGCGGGCACGCAAAGCGATGACGGACATGGGCCTGGACCTTGCCCTGCTGGAGCGCAATCCGTTCCGCCTGAGCGGCGGACAGATGCGCAAGGCGGCCATCGCCTCGGTGCTGGCGATGGACCCGGACATTGTCGTGCTGGATGAGCCGACAGCGACGCTGGACCCGGTAAGCCGCGCCGAGCTGATCGCGCTGCTGGAGCGGCTGTGCCGTGAGCAGGGCCGGACGATCATCATCGTGACGCACCGGATGGATGAGCTGCTGCCGTATGCCGACAGCTGGGCCCTGCTTAAGGACGGCGGGCTCGCCTTCCAGGGCAGCGGCCAGGAGCTGGCCGCTGATCCGGCGATCCTGGAGCGCTGCGGACTGACGGTTCCGCAGTCTCTCCGGTACTGGCAGGCCGTCGCCCAGCGCTTCGGCCTGGCCGGCGAGAAGCCGCTCCTTACGGCGGAGGCCCTCGCGGAACGGATCGCCGCCCTGCTCGCAGAGCGCAAGAACGCCGCCGGCATGGAAGAAAAGGGGAATGGCCATGAATGAACGCCTGCTGCTGGGACGCAGCATTGATACGGGCTCATGGGTCCATAAGCTGGA
This sequence comes from Paenibacillus sp. FSL E2-0178, assembly GCF_038593005.1. Lineage (NCBI taxonomy): Bacteria > Bacillati > Bacillota > Bacilli > Caryophanales > Paenibacillaceae > Paenibacillus > Paenibacillus sp. FSL E2-0178. The sequence continues at coordinate 4,129,491 of NZ_CP151953.1, read as the reverse complement.
TGCCCGGTCCAAAATTACGGGCATGCTGCTCTATGTAGTGATTATTCTGCTGTCCGATTCGTGGATGGAGATTGGGCTGATAGCCGTGTTCTCCATCATTGTTATGGCAACCACCCGCATCCCGCTAAAATATTTCATTAAGGCTGCGAAGCCTTTGCGTTATCTGATGTTATTCATCTTCATTGTGCAGTCCCTGTCCGTGAAGGAAGGGGACGTCCTGTGGTCACTTGGCTCCTTCTCGCTGCATGAGGGAGGCCTGCGGCTGGGGGCGTTCTCGGTCATCCGCATGCTGTTCCTGCTGACCTTCACGGCACTGCTGACCTTTACGACAACACCCGGCAAGCTGAACCAGGGCCTTGAAGGTGTGCTTGCTCCGTTTAAGAAGCTCGGCCTGTCACCGGACCGGATTACGCTGATGATCAGCATCGCGTTGCGCTTTATCCCGACGATCCTGGATGAGGCGCAGATTATTCTGAAGGCGCAGGCCTCGCGCGGCGCAGATCTGAAGGAGCTCCCCTTGAAAGAGAAGGCGCGGATGCTAGTTTCCCTGCTGGTTCCGGTCATCGCCAGTGCTTTCCGGCGTGCCCAGGACCTGGTGTATTCGATGGAAGCCCGGGGCTTCCGTATGGATGCGCCGCGCAGCCGGTATCACCGCCTCAGGTGGGGCGCCGCTGATACGCTGTTTGTTGCTATGTTCGTTGTCTTAGGAATTGCAGTAGCATTATTGTAGGAAGTTTAGGAGGAAACAAGAATGGCACGTTATTTTAATGGTAAAGAGATTGAATTGTTGGCACCTGCCGGAACGTTTGAGATTTTCAAGGCTGTGATTGAATCGAAGTGTGATGCCGTGTATTTCGGCGGTCCGGTGCTGAATATGAGAATGATGCGCAAGGGCTATAACTTAAGTCATGAGGAAATAATTGAAGCCGTGTCGATCGCCCACAAGCTGGATAAAAAAGTATACGTCACCGTAAATAATCTGTTCAGCGAAGAAGACGTGGAAGAAGCCCGAGAGTACCTGAAGTTTCTGGATAGCGCCCGTCCGGATGCGCTGATCGTTCAGGATATGGCTGTGCTGGAGCTGATCCGCGAGATGGAGCTTACCGTTCCGGTTCACGCTTCGGTCATGATGAATGTGCATAATCTGGAGATGATTCACGCACTGAAGGAGCTTGGCGTCAGCCGGGTCGTTACCTCCCGTGAGATGGATCTGCAGACAGCGAAGCTGCTGGGAAGCAGAAGCGGTGTAGAGCTGGAATATTTCATCCATGGCGATATGTGTTCCGTGCACGGAGCGAACTGCTATTTCAGTTCCCAGGTGTTCGGGATGAGCAGCAACCGGGGCAAATGCATGAAGCCTTGCCGCTGGGATTACCGGATCAAACGTGACGGCTATGTCTTCCCTGCGGAATACCCGCTGGCCGTGAAGGATATGTTCATGTATGAGCATCTTCCGGAGCTGATTGAGTCCGGTATTACTTCCTTCAAAATTGAAGGCCGCATGCGCGACCAGGAATTTATGGTGAACCTGGCCAACAGCTATGGCGATGCGATTGACCGCTATATCGATGATCCGCTGGGCTTTGACCGTACGGTGGATTCCAAAGAGCTGTACAAGAACCGCAAACGTGACTTCTCCACCGCCTATGCTTTTGGCAAACCGGGACTAACGAATATCAACCGCCGCTATGAAGGTACAGGCAAGTTCTATAGCACTGGCAAAGTATTCAGTACACCGACTGCAGAGCGCGAGCTGTCCGAAGCACGGGTAATGCAGCTGCGCGAACGGATGGCCGAAGATAAACGCAGTAAGCAGACGAAGCCGGAGCTGGCTGTGCGGGTGAACAATATGGAACAGGCGCGCCTCGTGCTGGAGATGGGTGTAGAGAGCTTATATATTCCGGGTGATGTGTTTGAGCCGGACCGTCCGTTCACGAAGCAGGATATTAAGGAGCTTGGAGCCATCAAAGGCCGGACCAAGCTGTACCTCGGAATGCCTCGGATGATGACGGAGCTGCATTTTGATCAATATGACCACTTGCTGAACGGGGAGAAGCTGCCGATTGACGGCTTGATGATTACGAACCTTGGAGCAATCCGCCGCTACCGCGGGACCGGTTACCCGATGATTGGCGATGCCAACCTGAATGTTTACAACCACCTGTCTGCCGGACTGTATACCGGACTCGGCCTTACGAAGCTTACAGTTTCACCGGAAATGACGTTGGAGCACTTTGCCTCCTTCATCTCGCGCAGCGATTTGCCGCTGGAAGTTGTGGTTCACGGAACGCCGGCGCTGATGTATATGGAGCATGATCTGTTCGAGAATACAGAAGTGATGGAGCCGATTGGTGAGGAAGACAACCAGTTTGTCAGCAATGATGTGCTGGTGCTCAAAACCGACAAAGGTGAGAATCCGGTCTACCGCGACCAATATGGTCGCTGCCACCTGCTGTTCGCCAAAGAGCTGTGTTATCTGCCGATGCTGGATGAGATGAACGGACTTGGGATTGCGAGCTTCCGGATCGAAGGGGCTACTTACAGCACAGATGAACTGCGCACGATTATTGCTGCTTACCAGGCTGCGCTTAACGGACCGAAGCTGGATGAGGATCTGCTGGGCGGACTTAAGCCGGTATACGCGGGCTACACACTGGGCTCACTGCAATTTAATTAATAATAATTCAATTTTAAAATAACGCTTCGGCGAGTATAATAACGGTAAGCGGCGCATTTATAAGTTATTTTTTTCACAATCTAATAAGCCTGAATCGTATCTTCTTATTCACATTATGGCCATCATCTTGGATTATCAGCAGCTGAAAGCGAGGGAACCTTCATGGAACAGAGCAACATCATTGGAAGAGATGCGGTAGCCGCCAAAAGAAAGCAGTATTTCTACCCGTGCACTGCACATTTTTACCGGGATGCCCCGCAACTGGTACGCGGAAGCATGCAGTACGTGTACGATGAGAACGGCAAAGAATATACGGATTTCTTCGCCGGGGTATCGGTTGTCGCCTGCGGCCACTGCAATCCGGCGATTACCTCCCGCACGATAGCGCAGCTGCAGCAGCTGCAGCATACCTCGACCGTCTATCTGACCCAGCCGAATGTAGATTTGGCCGAGCGTCTGGAGGGTCTGCTGCCGGGCGCGTTGCGCCGGACCTTCTTCGTTAACAGCGGCTCGGAAGCGAATGAAGGGGCACTCCTGCTGGCACGGATGCATACCGGACGCAAAGGGTTCATTGCCCTGGAAGCCGGACTGCATGGACGGACCAATCTTACAATGAGCGTGACCGGCCTGCAAATGTGGCGGACAGACGCTTACCTGGATGAAGATGTGACGTTCATTGAGCGTCCGTATCATCCGGAGATGACGCTGGAAGAAGCTGCTGCGCGGTCGATTCAGAGCCTGAAGCGTGTACTCGCCGAGAAAGGGGATACTATCGCCGCCATGATCGTTGAACCGATTCAGGGGAATGGCGGCATGATTATGCCAGCCCTGTCTTATTTCCGCGAGGTAAAAGCGCTGCTGGAACAGTACGGTGTACTGCTCATTGACGATGAGATTCAGACCGGCTATGGCCGTACGGGAGCTATGTTTGCGATGGAGCATTTCGGCGTAGTTCCGGACATCATCAGCATGGCTAAGGCACTGGGCAACGGAGTTCCTGTCGCCGCATTTTCGACTACAGATGAGATTGCTGCATCGCTGAACAAGCCTTCGGCCTCGACGTTCGGGGGCAACCCTGTATCCGCGGCTACGGCGCTGGCTGTGCTGGATTATATCCAGAGTGAACGGCTGCCGGAACGTGCGGCTGAGCTGGGCGGACGTTTGAAGGAAGGCTTGCTCCGGCTTCAGGAGCGTTATCCTGCGCTGATCACCGATGTGCGGGGGACCGGATTCATGCTGGGTGCCGAGCTTGCCGGTTCCGAAGCTGAGGGGGCGGCTGAGCGGACAGACCATGTCCTTGAAGAGATGAAGGACCGCGGCTACCTGATCGGCAAAAACGGTATAGGCCGCAATGTTCTCGCCTTCCAGCCGCCGCTGGTCGTCACCGCAGAGAATATTGATGCTATGCTTGCTGCCTTGGATGAAGTACTGTCCCTGGTCAAGCAAGCGATTCATTGAAGAAAGAGGCACAACATTATGGTTATCATTAATGCTTTTAAGCATACGGCACTTAAATTGAAAATGTTCAGCGAGCTGGTTATGTTCTCCCATACGCTGTTCTCCCTGCCTTTTGCCATCATCTCGATGGTGTGGGCGGCGGGAGGCTGGCCTTCCGGCCATATGATGCTGTGGGGGCTGATCGCTCTGATCGGCGCGCGTAACGGGGCCAATGCGTTCAACCGCCTGGTGGACCGTACCTTTGACGGTAATAATCCGCGTACCGCACACCGGCATCTACCGCAGCGTCTGATCGCTGAGAAGGAAGTTATTCTGTTCATCATCATCAACTATGCGTTGTTTATTGTCGCTTCCGGGATGCTGAATCTGCTCTGCCTGATGCTGTCCCCGGTGGCCATCGTGCTGATCTCGAGCTATTCGTATACGAAGCGTTTTACCTTCCTGAGCCATCTGTATCTGGGCTTCGTGATTGCCTCGGCGCCGATCGGTGCCTGGTTTGCAGTAACTGGGAATATTGCCTTCACTCCATTCGTTATCGGAACGGTGGTCATGCTCTGGATAGCCGGCTTTGACATCATCTACGGGACCCAGGACATCGATTTCGACCGGAAAAATGGCTTGTGGTCCATTCCGAGCTTCTTCGGATTGGAGAACGCGCTACGGATCTCCAAGGGTCTGCATTTCATTATGATTATGCTGCTGCTGTTCCTGTATCTCTGGCGTGATCTCGGCTGGATGTATCTGGTCGGCATCGGGATTGCTACACTGCTGCTCATGACAGAGCATAAGATCATCAAGCCTTCGAACCGCAAGATGATGAAGGTGGCTTCTTATAATTTGAACCAGGTGATCAGTATGGTGATATTGCTGTGTACGTTGATTGATTATTTTTACGTTAATTAGTTTGCTAGGGGCTAGGTATGCGCTGGCGAGAGTGAGGTTGGGATGCTGCACTGCGCGGAATATTTGGACTTCCGATCGCTGTTAAGCTCGGAGTCCCTGATTAGAACCGCTGTGAGCGGTAGGAATCCGAGCTTAAAGGCGAACGCTGACGCTTCTCCAGTTCCAAAATTCCTCTCCGTTCCGTCCTAACCTCTCCCCAGGCAAGATTAACTTCAAAAAGACAACAAGCCTACCCAGCGGGGCGGGCGGCAAAGAGCGCGACAAGCTTAGGCTTCGCGCTTTTCTTTTTGTCTGCGTGAGACCCCCCCCAAGAGACAACCCACAAGGATAAACCCCAAGAGCCCCCCCAAGAGACAACCCCAAGAGACAACCCCCAAGGGACAACCCCCAAGGGACAACCCACAAGAGCAAACCTAAAAAGCAAAACCACTAAGCTAAACACGCTCACGTTCGCGTTGCTGCGTTCGCTTGTTTAGCAACATCAAACGGGTAGGAATAAAGCCTGGCTTAACTATTTCTGCTGCGCGCCGTACAATAGAAATCCATCAAAAAACACGAATGAGTCGTACCTATTGCGTTCTTGTATAGTTTAGGTCTCTATAAAGTACCTGAGTAACTCTGTACGGGCATAATGTTGTACGTTTTACAACTCTGATTCATCAATAGTAGGGTGTTCGGACGGATTGTTGTATGAAATACAACAATTGTTCCGCTAAGCGGCTCGGAGGAGAAAAAATGCTGCAGTTTGTACAACAATTTTACTTTAAGGCCCAGTTTATGAGCGAAATGTTGTATTCTGTACAGGATTTTCATAAGAATCACTGGGATATAGGCGGGGATTCGCATATAGCAAAAAAAACGAGCCCCAAAGGACTCGTTTACTTAGAAATTGATATAGCGTGCAGTGGTTAACCTGCTGCACGGACAATAGCTCCGGCTCACCGGTCGCGTCCAGCGAAATACTCCAGCAGGATCTCCAGATCGGCATGCGCCGGGAAGCTGGAGAGCTGCTGCACAATCGCTGCGGCCTTGGACAGGTAGTCCTGGCTGACAGCTTCTGTGCGGGCCAGAGCGTCGCTGTTCTTAACCAGCTCCAAGACATGCGCAACCTCTTCGGAAGAAGAAGAGGGGCCAATCCGGCGGATCACAGGAGCAAGCTCAGGATCCTGCAGGGCGAAGAGTACAGGCAAGGTAACCTGGCCATGGCGCAGGTCACTGCCTGCGGGCTTGCCGAGCACATCCGCCGACTGGGTGAAGTCGAGGATGTCATCCTGAATCTGGAATGACATGCCGAGCGATTCGCCGAAATTATAGAGAAGATCGGCGACTTCTTCGGTGCTTTCTGTGGATAGTGCACCTACCCGCAGGCAGGTAGCCATCAGCAGCGCTGTTTTGTTACGGGACTTCTCCAGGTATTGCTCAAGTGTCAGGTTGTAATCAAAGGCATGCTCCATTTGCTGGTATTCCCCCAGACATAACTGGGCAGTGGCCACAGAAGACAGATCGTGAACGTAACGGTTCTTATCACCTGAATACTTGCTTAGCAGCTCGATGACGCGGGCGGACATATAATTGCCGATATGCACAGCAGATAAGATGCCGGTCTTGGTATGCAGCGCAGGCTCGCCCCGCCGCAGTTCGGCGTCGTCAATAATATCATCATGAATCAATGAGGCGGCGTGGATGAATTCAGCGGCTGCGGATAATTGCAGGGTTCTGCGTCCGGCCGGCTTGCGTCCGAACCGGCTGCCGGCTATGACCATCAGCGGGCGTAGCCGTTTGCCGCCGGAGCCGGTCAGTTCGAGAATACTCTGCGCCAGCAGCGACTTTTTGGGAACATCCTTATCGCGGGTCACCAAATTCTTAATTTCGCGGTTAATTTCATCCAGATCAATATGCAAGGCTTCGTGCAGCTTCATCTTTTGTGTTCCCACCTGTCAAATGGCTTTGCTTGTGCGGCTTCGCTGTCTGCGCTCCTGAATGAGGAATTCATCAAACCCCTGGGCCGGATCCTGTTCCGTGAAATCTCCATTTGACCGTCCAATTTGCATTTTTTTGATTGAGGGAGCCAAATATGCAACCAGATCCAGCTCTCGGCATTTCACTGCAAACTGCAGGTAAAAGCTGTATAGGTAATCTCCATCCAAAATGCTGCGGGTCAGGTCAGGATGATGTGGGACACATTCCATATGGCGCTGTGCAGCCACGGTAAGAATGGTATAAATACCTAGCAAATGGACTTTGCGGTCATATTCCAGATCATGGCGTTCCAGTACCGAGAGCAACTGCTCGCATTCTGCCGGAGAGAGATACAACTGAATTCCGGCGATCGGGGACATTTCAGCCTGAAGCATCCGGAATGTATCTTCAATGAGTTTTTTGTTCACAAGATTCTCTCCTTCTTGTCGGTTTTGCCGGAAGAAACCACAGCCCTGATTATCCCTACAAAACCATTCTGTACATCTTTATGCAGATATGTGCTTTCCCCTTGTTAAACAAGGAGAGTAATGTGTCCTAGGGACACATTACTCTTAAGAACATCATATTCAGCTTGCAGCAGCGCAGCATGTGCGTACGCCGCTACTGTATTTGAGTTATACACTTACTAAGAAGTTACCCGTATGATCAGTCGGTAAACAGATACCAGCGCCGGACGAGTGGAATCCTCTTCCACTGCTTCTTGAGCCAAGGAAGAACATAGTAATCCAGACCGAACACGCTGCCGGATCCGCCGATGCAGGCAATAGCCGCCCCAACGTACCAGAGCATTTCTGTAGCTGCCATCTTGGTGGTCCAGATCATGACCGCCATACCTATAGTAGCCAGGGAAGAAATAGCTGTGAACAAACCAACGATAAGCATAACACCGAAGACGATTTCGGCACAAACCATGCCGATTTGGAACCATTTAGCCAGGAAGGTGTAAGAACCATCCGGGTTGTAGAACATAAGATCCATGAACCAGTTAGAAATATCGTAGATGAAGCCTGGAACCGGCAAAGCCGATACTGCTTCTTTAGCAGTGGATACTGCGGAAGCTGCAGACTGGGCATCTACGGTGTCTTTAACGGCATCCACAGCCACGCTGGCTGCAGAAGTAGCATCTGCATAAGGAGCTGCAGGAATCAGGAAAATCTTATTAGGATCAACCCAGATTTTTCTGATCTTCTCTATACCTTCATATAGCCACATGCCACCCAAAAGCATACGGAGCGGAACGAGCCAGAAGTTCGGCGAGCGCTTGGAGAAGTATCCGCCGACAAAGCTCTTGCGGTTCTCAACATGGAAGAACTCGTGCATCATGTAAGTCCATACTTTGTTGAAGCCTACAACCTGGGACAGGTAGAACATATTGATGAAATGTTTGGACAGCATAGCCATGAAGCCGGTCAGCATGAAGAATTTGCCCGGAAGACCAACGTTCGCTACACCGTAGCGGCTGCCGATCGAAACCATGGTGCCATGGAATCCTGGTTTGTAAGCTTTTTTAGGCGTGCCCTTGATATCGGCAGTAATATTGCCCGCGATAACAGGTGCAGCTTGTTCAGCATTCTCAACCATTTGTGGAACTGGACGTTCTTCGCCTTCAGGGATGAAGAAGATGTTATCCCCTACAACGTATACGTTCTTATGGTCAACACTTTCAAGGTGTTCATTCGTAACAATACGTTTGCGGCCTTGCTGCTGAACATCAAGACTGCCAACGATTTCGGAGCCTTCAACACCGGCAGTCCAGACGATAGTCTGAGCATCCACGATGTTTTTCTCGCCGAGGGCTACAGAACCTGTGCCAACTTCGGTGATTTTGGCGCCGGTAACGATTTCTACATTCATCTTACGCAGACGGGCTTCGGCTTTCTGAATCAGCTTCTCTGGAAGGATAGGCAGAATCTTCGGAGCCATATCAGCTACAATCAATCTTACTTCAGAAGGATCAATGAAGAATTCCTTACACAGTTCTTCACGTTGCTCAGCCATTTCACCAACCAGCTCGACGCCAGTGAAGCCGGCACCGATGATTACGAAGGTCAGCATGGAACGGCGTACTGCCGCATTCTTTTCCTTCGCAGCTTTGGTGTACATGTCGCGGATTTGACGCTTCAGGGCAACTGCATCGTCATAAGACCAGAAGGAGAAGGTATTCTCTTCAGCTCCGGGAATTCCGAAGAAGGTTGGTTTGCTTCCTGTGCCGATTACCAGGTAATCATAAGCATAGGTAGCTTTGTCGGACTTCAGCTTCTTGTTCTTGAAATCAATGTTGCTGATTTCGTCGAGCACAACATCCACTTTCAGGCCGGCAAAGATTTTCTTCAAGTCAATTTTGATCGAATCCTCAGGTGCGCGATTCGCAGAAACCTCATGCAGCTCAGTCAAGAGAGTGTGGTATGGATTTCGGTCGATCAGTTTGATTTCTACATCTTTGTCGTTCTTAAATTTCTTTGCCAGTTTCTTAGCCGTGAGTACGCCGCCGTAGCCGCCGCCCAAAATGACTATTTTCTTCAAGAGAAACTCACCTCATTCGTCTGATTAGCTGCAAAAGGATAGCGAATAATTATTTCGCGCCTTCAAGTGCTTTTTGTGCCAGTGTGAAATATTCGCCAACGTGGATAGATACGCCGGAAATTGCATCTGTTTTGCCTTCAGCATCCAGGGTAGGAGCTGCGCCTTTATTTTCAAGGAAGTATTTCTCAGCAAGAGCGATTTCTTCGTGCCATTCAGCAGAAGCGCCGCCAGCTTTCATTCCATACTTACCGTCTACAGAATATTGTTTCTTATCATCGCCTGCAGCATTCACGCCGCTGAAATTAACAGCTACAACGTTACCGCCGGCAACGGATACAGCTACAGTGGATTTCCAGCCGGATTCAGCATCCATTTCGCCTTCAGCTTTGTAACCGCCGTCTTTGTAAGGACCTACTTGTACTGGACCAGCAGCAAGAGCAGCTTGAGCAGCGCCTACGAAGTCACTAACATGTACGGATACGCCGGATACAGCGTCAGTATGTCCTTCAGCATCGAAAGCGAGTGCAGCCGGATCTTGTTTTTCAATCAGGAAAGCTTCAGCTTTAGCTGCTTGCTCATGCCATTCGGATTGAGCGCCGCCAATTTTAACCAAACCGTAGTTGCCGTCTTCAGATACTTTTTTCTTCAGATCGCCGGCTGTTTTGGTATTGAAAGCATTCCAGTCAGCTTTGGTGATTTTGCCGCCTTCTACAGTAAGCAGAACGAAAGTCTGCCAGCCAGTTTCTGCATCAACATCAACTGTTCCGTAGTAGGTGCCGTCTTGGTATTTGCCTGTTTCTGTTCCAGCGTTAGCTGCAGGAGCAGTTGTTGCGTCAGCAGCAGGAGCAGTGGTCGCAGCAGCAGGTGCATTAGTTGCAGCAGCGTTGCCCGCATTGTTGTTGTTACCACAACCCGCGAGTAAAGTGCCAAGTACCAGGGCGCTCGACAAGATTACAGAAGCTTTTTTCATTTTGATATGACCTCCAAGAAAATAGTTTAAAATATATATATTAAAATGTAAAACATTTTAATAGTAATTGGAAGTGATAAAAATCACTTTATAAATGACATTTGTCACTTTGAAATCGGTCTAAGGTCCCTTTTTGTAGCAGGCATACGACATATATCGGCAGGTAATAAGAAAAAATTTAATTATCTCGTTTCTTGTTCGATGGCATTCTAGCACAAGCTGGGAAATACTCATGTGAAAATAATCACTTAAATGATAAATAAATTTACTTCTGAAGTATATCAAATTTTAAAATATATGAACAGCTTTTTAAAAGACTATTATGTGACAAACTATGACTTTATTTGCGGTTTGCGCTGCAGTTCCATTATGGGGGCCTGTCCCGGGGGTTTGGATTCACACAAAGGGCCAACGGGTAATAATTCACTGAGAATTATTAGCTTGTGCCAAACAATAACCCACAGCTAAGGAGATGAGCTTGTAATGGACAACAATGTGCTAAAAGGTAAATGGTTGCAGATCAAAGGTGAAGCCAAGAAGCAATGGGGCCAACTGACGGATGATGACCTCGATGTAATAGACGGCGAAAAAGATAAACTGGTAGGTAAGCTGCAGGAGCGTTACGGCCATTCCAAGGATGATGCAGAGGCGGAATACCGTAACTGGGAGCAGTCGATCCGCAGCTAAACGAAGAATATGGCCAGGCCTCAGATCAGATCATCACAAATGCAGGGAGAGGCGGATGTCTATGAATAATTCCCCCGTCATTACAGGCCGGATTATTGAGATACATGCTAACCGGGTGCTGACACAGCAAGGAGATACCATCAGCACCTACCACCCCCGGTACTATATACTGCCGGAAGCAGAGACGTGGACACCGGCCGAAGTTGATCTGAATGAGGCACCTGTTATACAGCTTGGCGGCAATGGCGGAGCTTCCGTACCTAAAAGGCGCTGGAAGGCAATGATGCCCTGGTTCACGCCGCAGAAGAAGAGCGCAAATCGTATCTGATTTGCGCTCTTCTTCTGCGGACAGGCACAAGGGAGACTGCGTTTAAAAAGACCACCTCTTATACATATGCCATAACACTGTGGCTTCATGATTTCATTCCTCTATGATAGTATAAATAATAATCGTTGTTATATCATTTTTGGCTGCAGGAGTGAGGCTATGGAATATGTAAAAATATTTTTTGTGAATACCGCTTTGCTGATTACCTTGTCTTATCTGGCAAACTTAATATACAAACATACGGTGACCTACGCTTCTGAACCTGTGAAAAAAGTAAGCTGGGTCCTGCTCGCGATCTTCGCCGGGTGGGTAAGTACAATTTTCGGATACAGGCTGGACGAGCATGTGATTTTTGACCTGCGGTTTGTGCCGCTTATTATTTCTACGCTGGCTTATCCCCAGCCTCTGGTCCTGATCATTATTGGGGTCGGCACCGGGCTTACGCGGTTGACCTTCGGGGTTACCGAAGCAGCTGTGGTAGGCGTGCTGAATTTATCTATCCTGGGCTTCGTCTGCGCTGGCCTGAGCCTCTGGATGCAGCGTTCTTCTGCCTCTGTGATCCAAAAGGGACTGATTGCTGTCCTGGTGGTAAATGTAGTGAATGCGTTGAATATTACGGTGTTTGGAGTCATTCCGGCGCAAGAATACATAACGGATATTCTGCCGGTCACGTTCCCGGCAGGCGTTGCTCTCAGTGTGCTGTTTGCGATGATTATCCGCGACTTCCAGCTGGATCTGATGCGCACCGGACAGATTGTTAGAGCCAATGAGCTTTTGTCAGAGCAGACGGAGGAGCTTCATAAGAATAAAATCGTGCTGGAGGAGAGGGCTAAACAGCTGATGCTTGCCTCGCAGTTCAAGTCGGAGTTCCTGGCCAATATGTCCCATGAGCTGAGAACACCGCTTAACAGTATCATTAACCTGTCCCAGCTAATTGAAGAAAGCGAAGATGAACTGAGCGTGGAAGAGCTGGCAGAATACGGCGGGATCATTCACCGCTCGGGTGAGGATCTTCTCTCGCTTATTAATGATATTCTGGACTTGTCCAAGGTAGAAGCCGGGAAGCTGGATATTATTAATGAAGACTTCAATGTCAGTGAGATCCCTGATCTGCTCCTTCAGCAGTTCAGTGTGGTAGCCAAACAGAAACAGCTGGCCTTCGATATTTCACTGGATGCAGACATGCCGGGGGTTATCCATACGGATCCCCAGCGGGTGCAGCAAATTCTCCGCAATCTGCTCTCAAATGCCTTCAAATTCACTATGACAGGCGGTGTATCGGTGAATGTCCGCGTAGTGGAACGGCAAGAGGGGCTCTCCTCGCGGAAATGGGCCGCCTTTGAGGTGCAGGATACCGGGATAGGCATTCCGCCGGAGAAGCATGATCTGATCTTCGAGGCATTTGAGCAGGCGGATACAAACATCGGCCGCAAGTACGGCGGAACAGGGCTGGGCTTGTCAATCAGCAATGATCTGGCCAGACTGCTTGGCGGGTTCATTACTTTGCACAGCCGCGAGGGACAGGGAAGCTTATTCTCCCTGTATTTGCCGCTTTAACCCCAGAGAATGGGCAGATTCCGGGCTCCAACTTTATTTGTGATATCGGTGTATTGACAGGAGATTGATGCGGAGTAGAATGAAGCAAAAGCCGCATCAAAGGAGTGTTATCACCCCATGAACATCATGAGAAACCGGCCGCTGCGGAACCGCTCCAAGGAAGTCCGCAAGGCCTCGATACATCGTAAGAATCTGCAGATCGCTACCTTTGAGGGGATACCAGCCACAATATTTCAGGTGCTGCTGCAAGGGCAGTTCCTGACAGGCTTTCTGTTATATTTAGGGGCGAGCTCCAGCCAGATCGGATTCGTTCTGGCGCTTACGACCCTGGTGAATGTGGCACAGATTGGTGTAGCTTTCCTGATCCAGAAGCTGCCGAGCCGTAAATGGGCTATGGTTACTTTTATCGGCTTGCACAGACTGCTCTGGGGATCTACCGGTCTTGTGCCGTTCATTTTTCCGCAAGAGTATTGGGTTACCGCTTTCATAGTTATGTATACAATCGCTTTCATTGCCAATACGGCAGGCGGCGTGCTCTGGAGCTCCGTTATTAGTGACCTGGTTCCAGCGCGGGTCAGAGGCCGGTATTTCGGCATCCGTAATACATTGCTGAATGCGCTTGGAAGCCTGGTGATGTACGGAGGCGGCATTATTCTGGACCGTTATCCGGGCGGACACGGGTTCCTTATCCTGTATATTATCGTGTGGATTTTCTCGCTTTCCAATGTTATTGTGTTCTTCTTCTACCCTGATGTTCCGTTCGAGAAATCAGAAGAGACAGAATTTCTGCCAATGTTTAAGAAGCCGCTTCACGATAAGCTGTTTATGAAGTCCACGCTGTTCCTGGCCGCATGGCTGCTGCTGCAGAATTTGACCGTGCCGCTGTATTCCTATGTGATGCTGCAGCTGCTTCATATCAATTATGAGAAGCTGTCGCTGCTGAATGTATCGCAGACAATCTTCATGATGGGCAGCTTCTATGTATGGGGGAATCTGAACGCCAAGTACAGCAACAAACGGCTGCTGCTCTGGACGCTGCCGATTATCGCAGTCTCCTCGCTGATGTGGGGCCTGCTGTCCGTATTGCCTATGCTGCCGGTTCTGTTTGCCGCGCATATTGTATTTGGCATGGGCGTGGGGGGCTTCAACCAGCTGGCCTTCAACTTCATTATCGGGGATACGCCGAAGAAGGAACGGCCGATGTATATGGCTATGTATGCGGCACTTACGGGTCTGGCAGCCTTTTTCGGTCCGCTGCTGGGCGGCCGCATCTACGAATGGATTAAGAATTGGCCCGAATGGACGCAGGTGTACGGCATGCAGCTTGTGGTAGGGACGCTGATGATCACTTTGGCGCTGCTGCTGGGCCGGCGTATTTTGCGGGATGAATAGTGAAATGTTCTTAATAAAGGAGGCAGCCGGGTGACAAGAATTGCGTTAGTACTGGGAGCTACGGGGCTGGTGGGCAGTGCCCTGACAGAGGATTTACTGAATGGTGACTGGGATGAGGTCCGCGTGCTCGTCCGCCGGCCGCTGAAGCTGCAGCATGCGAAGCTTCGGCAGATCCAGATCGACTGGGATCAGCTTGGACAATATAAGGAGCAGTTCGCAGGAGTGTATGCGGTATTCTGCTGTCTGGGAACCACGATTAAGAAGGCGGGTTCACAGGAGCAATTCGAGAAGGTGGATCTCGAGTATCCGCTGGCCGCTGCGGCTATTGCCAAAGCGTCTGGTGTGAAGCAGTTCCTGGCGGTGTCTTCGATAGGTGCGAACGCGAAATCACGCAACTTCTATACCCGTACCAAGGGCCGGGTAGAGGACGGGCTGATTGCGGCCGGATTCCACGGTCTGCATCTGTTCCGGCCATCCCAGCTGCTCGGCGACCGGGAGGAATTCAGGCTGGGGGAACGTGTGGCTTCCGTGATCATGAAGGGGCTGGATTTCGCTATGGTCGGCAAAGCTGCGAAGTACCGGGCCATCCCCGCTGCCAAGGTGGCGCGGGCGATGAGGAATATTGCCCTTGCCGATACAGGCGGTGTGCATATTTATACCAATGAAGTAATTCATGTGATCGGCAAGCACTAGAACATCAGAGGGTTTGCAATAAGCAGACCACAGGACTTACAATGAGACATAAAATGATGTGTACATAACGGCCCACAGGCCGCGTACAGCAAGCAGGAGGAGCGAGTCATGAGTAAAAAGCAGGTAGCAACAAGCAAAGCCCCGGGGGCCATCGGACCGTACAGCCAGGCAATTATTGCCGGCAACTGGGTATACACCTCCGGCCAGCTTGGTATGGACCCGGAAACGGCCGCACTCGCGGACAATGTGCAGGAGCAGGCACGCCAGTCACTTAGCAATGTGAAGGCCATTCTTGAAGAGGCCGGCGCATCTATGGACCATGTAGTCAAAACAACGGTATATCTGAAGGATATGAATGATTTCGCAGCCGTTAATGAAGTATACGCCACTTTCTTTACTGAGCCTTATCCGGCACGCAGCGCAGTCGAAGTTGCGCGCCTGCCGAAGGATGCACTTGTTGAGATCGAAGCGGTAGCACGCAAGAAATAAGCTTTACTGAAGATAGAACCCGAAATGCTTGGCCGAATCCCACGTACCTCTTTGCAGGTGCGTGGGATTTTTGCTGCGGAATGGTGTGGAATAGAAAAAATTATTGAAGTTGTTGACATTCTACCTACTAGTAGGTATACTCGAATCAAGAGGTGAAGGAAATGAGCAGAGCCGATGAAATCATGGATGTGGCCAACCATTTTATTCTTGAGAGGGGGTACAGTGCGTTCAGCTATGCGGATATTGCCGGGGAGATCGGGATTCAGAAGGCAAGCATCCACTACCACTTTCCTTCCAAGGCTAATCTGGTGCAAAGTGTAGTAGGCCGTTACCGGCAGCAGATTAAATCCAATCTGGCTTTGCTGGACGGGATGGAAGGTGATCCGCAGGAGAAGCTGACACAATATTTGAACTATTGGGAGGTCTGCCTGGAGGCGCAGGCAACAGATATCTGTCTCTGCGCACTGCTGGCGTCGGAGATTCCGATTCTTCCGGATGAGGTGCGCAGTGAGATCAAGGCGCATTTTGAGGAGCTGACGGACTGGTTCACGAGGCTGCTTAAGGAGAGCAAGGTGCCGCTGCAATATACAACTGCTGATGTATCGGATGAAGAAATGGCTCATGGAATACTGGCAGGTATTCACGGCGGAATGCTTGCTGCACGGACATTTAATGATGTAGGGCAATTCCGGATGATCAAGAGCGGATTGCTGCATCAGATTCACCCGGCAAAGTAAGTTCAGTTAAAGATACCCGTCATATACTTGGAGCGGCAGAGTGACGGGTAAAGCAGAGCGAGCTTCATACAAAGATATAAGCCGTAAGGCATAACATATAGGTGGGGAAATCAGATTAAGAAAAGTAAAGTGAGATTATATTTTTTTATCTATAACCTACCTACTAGTAGGTAAAAACAAAGGAGATGTTTATAATGACAAAACCAACCATTATTTTTATCCACGGTGCGTTTGTAACCCCTAAGAGCTTTGAAACACTGATGGGCTATTTCAGCAGCCAGGGGTTCCCGGTGCTTGCACCGGCCTGGCCTTATCACGAAACGAAGGCGGCTAAGCTGAAGAGTGATCCTTCCGGTCAATTGGGCGGAGTCGGCCTCGGTGAACTGGTTGAGCACTATGCCCGTATTATCCGCACCCTGCCCCGGAAGCCGGTTATTATCGGTCATTCCTTCGGCGGAGCCCTGACCCAGCTCCTGATGGACCGGAATCTGGGCCTGGCCGGAATTGCCATTGATTCTGCAGGCACCAAAGGGATCGTCGCGGCGGCTTATCCGACAACTACCCGGACCATTGCCCGCATCTTCCTGACCCCCTGGAAGAAAACCTTCCTCATGAACCCGAAGGAATTCAAATACGGCTTCGTTCATAATATGCCTAAAGCTGAACAGGAGCAGGCATACCGGGAGCATGTGGTGCCGGAGACCTCACGGATCTTCTTCCAGGCCGCCGCCGCACCATTCTCTGCCAAGACGCCGGCAGCGGTCAATTACAACAACGGCGACCGCGGGCCGCTGCTCATGATTGCAGGAGAGGTGGACCGGATCATCCCTGCGAAGATGGTGCGCAAAAACTTCGGCTTCTACAATCAGAACTCGGGAGCGGTGACCGAATACAAGGAGTTTGCCGGCCGCAGCCACTGGATCATTGCCGAGCCGGGCTGGGAAGAGGTGGCAGAGTATATGGAGAGCTGGCTGGAACGCCAGCTGCCGTCAGATTTGAGCTGACAAGCAAATCCTCCGGTAAGCCGGTAATGATAAAGGCTGTCCCGTCCCTTTGCAGGAGCGGGGCAGCCTTATGTCTTTTCACCGATATCGTTAATATCTGCTGCGGGTACGCGGCGGGGTGAGCAGCAGCCAGATGCTGTAGAGCAGCAGAAGTCCTGCGGCAATCAGCCCGGTGAAGAAAATATTATCTGTATCCTTCTGTTCGATAGCAATGGCAATGAAGGCCCAGACGAAGACGAGCGGATAAATGCTGTCCCGGTGAGGGAAGCTTACAATAACAGCCAGCACTGCACCAACACAGAGCATAATTACAGCCCAGAGTGAATCGCTTAGCCCGAAGCCGTCCCAGTTGTTCTTCTCCAGCACGATGCTGACATTAACGATGGTAGCTACAGAGATCCAGCCGAGATATATGCTAAAGGGCAGTCTAACCAGCCATTTCTCGCCGGAGGTAGGGTCCGGGATGCTGCGGGTACGGCGGTAGATTACGATCAGTGAAACCAGCATAAGCACCATGACAACCAGCGACAGCTCGATGTACAAATAATGCCAGAGGAACAGCCAGCCCATATTAAATATACAGCTGAGCATGAACCATATGCCTATACGCTGCACGGAATCTCTGCCTCCGGTATCACTGCGGAACTGATAAATAATGAACCCGGCAAGCAGCAGGTAGATCAGAGACCAAATGGAGAATGCGTAGCCGGCCGGTGTAAGGTA
The DNA here is from genome assembly GCF_038593005.1 of Paenibacillus sp. FSL E2-0178. NCBI lineage: Bacteria > Bacillati > Bacillota > Bacilli > Caryophanales > Paenibacillaceae > Paenibacillus > Paenibacillus sp. FSL E2-0178. The sequence continues at coordinate 4,111,370 of NZ_CP151953.1, read as the reverse complement.
AGTATGATATCTGTCTGAAATTTCTCCGGTACTGTTCCCGCCAAGCGGCAGCGTCACCGACAGCGTATTGACGGCAAGCACGCCGAGGTACAGCAGCAGATTCCACCACTTATAAGGGTTGCTTCTTCTCATGTTCTTGTCACTCCCTAAGTTAGGTTATTAGTACGTGCCTATCCTTGGCCTACATAGAATATACCCGCTTTAACAGCAATTAAGACTATCCCCGGCAAAAAAATGACCAACAAGTCATGAAATTAACGGATAGCATTCCGTAAGCTCGGGGTAATATGTAGAGAAGAAGAGCTAATACGGGAACGATTAAGATCAAGCAGGCAATAGCCGAAGGGGGACAAAAGGCATGGAGAGCAGCGAGGCGATACGCCCCGAGAAGATGGGACCACTCGTAATGAAGGAGACCTGGAACACTCCGGGAAGCGTGGTTTCCTGGGAACGGTCGGAGAATGTCTATATCTGCCGCGGGGAATGCGCCGGGGTTGTCTTTATCTTTTTGAGCGATGATATGTTCCGGATGAAAGTCTTCCATGGTGAGGTTCCTGACCTGACCACATCGGAGGCGGTGATGAATGAGAGCTGTATCCCGCATCTGTTTCCTGTGGATGAGACGGAGGAGCAGCTGATCTTCACGACGAGCGCCATCCGGCTGATTATCGAGAAATCATCGTTTCTTCTCCGCGTGGAGAATACCTCGGGCAAGGTGATTATGCAGCAGAATCTGACCAGCTGGAACCCGCGCGGCGCAAGTCATGCGGAGTATGATATGCAGCCGGATTCGCATTTTTACGGACTGGGTGAGAAGTCGAGCTTCCTCGATAAACGCGGGGAGCGTTATACGAACTGGAATACCGATGTTTTTGCCCCGCATTTGCCGGAGATTGAAGCACTCTACGAATCTATTCCGCTGCTCATTCACATGCACGGCGATCTCTCCTACGGATTATTTCTGGACAATACGGGCCGGAGCGATTTCGACATGCGCTCGCATGGCGTTGCTTTTACCATTGGCTGCTCTACGGGAGAATACGACATTTATTTCATTAACGGGCCTGAGATGAAGGATGTGGTCAAAAGATACACCTCGCTCACCGGCCGGATTGCGCTTCCTCCCAAATGGGCGATCGGCTACCACCAGTCGCGCTACAGTTATATGAACCAGCAGGAGGTGCTGCAGCTGGCCCGTACCTTCCGTGAGAAGGATATTCCGTGCGACGTTATTTATCTGGATATCCATTATATGGACGAGTACCGCGTATTCACCTTTGACCCCGTCAACTTCCCTGATCCGCAGAAAATGATCTCGGAGCTCGGGGAGCTGGGTGTGCGGATCGTGCCCATTGTGGACCCAGGTGTCAAAAAAGACCCCAAATACGAGGTGTACAAGCAAGGTGTGCTGGAAAAGCATTTCTGCCGCCGCCTGGAGGGCGATATCTTCTTCGGCGAGGTCTGGCCGGGGATCAGCGCATTTCCCGATTTCAGCGACAGCCGGACCGCCGAGTGGTGGGGCGACCTGCACAAGTATTACACGGACCTGGGCATCCAGGGGATCTGGAATGATATGAACGAGCCGGCGGTCTTCAATGAGACCAAGACGATGGATCTCGATGTGATGCATTTCAACAACGGCCGTCCGGTTACCCATGAGGAATACCACAATCTGTACGGGATGATGATGTCTAAAGCCACGTATGAGGGACTTGCCGAGCATATGGGGGGCGAGCGGCCTTTTGTGCTGACCCGGGCCGGTTATGCGGGCATTCAGCGGTATGCAGCCGTATGGACCGGGGATAACCGCAGCTTCTGGGAGCATATGGCGATGGCGATGCCGATGGTGCTCAATATGGGACTGTCGGGACTGGCGTTCTCCGGGCCGGATATCGGCGGGTTCGCCCATCATACGTCGGCACAGCTGCTGGTGCGCTGGACGCAAATGGGCGTGTTTTTCCCATACTGCCGCAATCATTCCTCCATCGGAACGCTGCGTCAGGAGCCCTGGTCCTTCGGGGAAGAAGTGGAGGGGATTCTGCGTGAATTCATCGGCCTGAGGTACCGCTGGATGCCGCATTTGTACAATCTGTTTCATGAGGCGGAAATGTGCGGGCTGCCTGTGATCCGTCCGCTTATCCTTGAATATCCGCGTGACCCGCATGTGACCAATCTGTGCGATCAGTTCCTGCTTGGCGAGAATGTGCTGATTGCTCCCGTCTACCGCCCGGATACAGATCACCGCTCGGTCTACCTGCCCGAAGGCTGCTGGATTGACTATTGGGATGGGGAGATTCACGAAGGCGGCCGTCATATTCTTGCTGCTGCACCGCTGCATATTATGCCGATGTATGTAAAGGCGGGCAGCTTCACGGCCGAAGGTCCGCTGAAGCAGTATGCGCTGGAGGACACGGAAGAGACGGTCATCTTCCATCTGTACGGAGCGGAAGCTGCCAAAGGATTCTCGGCGGCCTTCAAGCTGTATGAGGATGACGGGCACAGCTTCGGTTACCGAAAAGGGCAATATACGGAGCTTGCTGTGCAGGCTACGGGGACTGAAGGCGGTTTGGTGCTGCAATGGGTATATGGCGTACATGATTATAAGCCGCGCCGGGAGATGCTGCGGTTTGCGCTTTGTTATCCGTTCTTCACCGTGGCTGCGGTGGACGGCCTTGAGGAGATCACCCTGGAACAGCTGAATGAAGGCAAAGAGGGCTGGGTTTATAACGGCAAGAAGGGTGCGATTATTGTACAGGTAGCGGATGCTGCAGACGGCGGGGAGCTGCGGATTCAGGCGGACAAGTAACCCTTTTAGTCTATAAAGAGCCGGCTTCGCCTCGCATAGAGGGGAGGACGGTTCTTTGTGCTGCCTGGATAAAATCAGTTTTGCCGGGCACAGGTGATGTAAAGGACCGGAGTAGTTGGATTTTCTCCACCTGCTGGCAGATGAGGGGCCCTCTGATAAACAACAGTTGGAAAAAGAGCACTTAAATTTCTGCATATGGGCCAAGCCAGCAGTAATGGACGAAATTAAGTAGCGTTTATCCAATTATTTGATGAGAATGGCTTAAAATAGCCGAATTAAGTTACATTATTCCACTTAATATTCTATTGATGTCCTTTGTAAGGACTGAAAATGAGTTTGCACAATCCTGCACAAAATACAACATTCCTATCATGAAATCTACCGGAATCGGAAATTGTTGTAAGGAATGCAGCATTTTCTCTCATTCAAGCGGCGTGGGGAGATAATTCTTGCATTTCATACAACATTCCTTTCGGAAGCCTTCGTATTATGGGATCAAGGTTGTAATACATACAACATTTTGGATTTATTTGATCTGACCACCGCCGATTGAGCGGTTGCGTGTTTAAAATTAGTTTTAAATACTTAAATACGGCTATCAGAGTTTAATTGCGGCGTATGGGATGAGGGGAAATGAGGAAGGTGGTATTGAGTTCTCAAGGTGCCATGGAGTTCTCAAGGTGCCATGGAGTTCTCAAGGTGCCATGGAGTTCTCAAGGTGCCATGGAGTTCTCAAGGTGCTAGTGAGTTCCCTAAGTACTATTGAGTTCCCGCTATGTCATTAAGTTTCCTGAATTGCCTGCGAGTCCTGTACAGTGCAGTTGAGGTCCCCGAAAGACATGCTAATTACACAATATTCCTAGTGGCGTTAGGCTGACGCTTGCGGCTGCCGGTTTTGCTGTGCCCATGGTGTGGGATATCTGACAATTGGGTTAATGATTATCGTAGGAGGTACCAAGGGCTTAGTCCAATTGCGAGGCAAGTCAAATGACTTCAAGCTTCAAGCAGCCCCGATTGGGTCTGAGGACCCCTCCGGAATGCTGACGGAACTGCGAATGGGGCAGATTTGCAAAAAAATCTGCAGATTTTCTGCAGAAAACGTGCAGAAAAGTTTTTAAATATAGACTTTTTCGTATAAGATGAAGGGATGAAGAAAAAAGTTGCAGTGATAACCACAATGGGATGGCTGTACAGTTACTGCTGCTAGTACAGCTTCATAATATATTTCTCGCAGAGAAGGAAACAGTCTTCCCGCTGGGACGGACTGGCTCTTTCTGTTTGCTTAAAAGAATGGAGATCATCAATGATTAAGCATCTGTATGCAATATGGTTAGGGGACGTATTATTTTGCTTCTCGGGTGAAACTTCTGAGCCGAAGGTGGACGCGTGGACACGTGTGATTAAACGGCTGGAATTTCAGAGCGGCTGGCGTCCTTTTGCGGGTGCTGCGCTGCGGCTGGCGGAAGTGAAGTATCCCGCCGCCACCGCCGTGGAAGGGAAGACGGCGCGGCGCGGAATGCCGGGGCGCACCCTCGAAGGGCTGGCCCTGTCGCCCAAGGACGCTTTCGAGCTGCTCCTTGCCTGGGATGAGCAGGCAAGCCGCGCCCAGGGCATAGAGCCGGGCGGAGAACTGCGCTACTGGTCGGCTGCTGCCCGGTTTGCGCTGGAGCTGATGGGCAAGGGCGGGATTGTCCCCGGCGCTCAGCCGCCGCGCAAGGTGGGCTCACGCCGCCGCGGAGGCGAGCAGGCGGCAGCGGTATGCTGGTCGCCGGCTTTCCGGGAAGAGGCCGATAAGGAATTCTTCCTGCAGATGGCGGCTTCCATGCCGGTGCTTGCGCTCGGCACTCACGTTGCCGAGGAGGGGGATCTGTCCTCGCGTGAGGAAGCAGGCGGGTACGTGCTCTATTCGTTCCTGCAGGCTGTGATGACAGCGGAGATCAAGAATGTGGTCGCGGCCAACGAGAGTGCGCTGAGTCCCTTCAAAGCGAACTACCGCCGCGGCTACTCGCCGCTTACTGAACTGTGGTGGAACAGTCTGCTGACCGGCAGCCGGGATATCCCTGTTCAGGGGACTCCGGCTGAAGTGACCGAGCTTCTGGCTGCCGTGAGTGAGACGGCAGGCAACGAGGTGCCGCATTTCGAGACTGAGGAGGCACGCAGCGGACAGCTCAGCCTGGGCCTGCGGCTGGAGCCGCCTGCGGACGACAGTGAGCTGTGGCGGCTGACGTTCTGGGCGGAGAGCCGGGAGGAAGGTGAATTCTGGATTCCGGCCGAAGCGGTCTGGAGCAGCCGGGAACGGGAATTCACGCTGTGGGGCAAGCGCTACCGCAACATTCAGCAGCAGCTGCTTGCTGCGCTGGGGCGGGCAGCCAAGATCTCGCCGGACATTCAGCGAGCGCTGGCCGAACCGGCGCCGCGCGGGGTAGAGCTGCTTCCGGAGCGGCTGTATTTCTTCCTGAAGGAGAGTGTACAGCAGCTGCGTGAACGGGGAATTACGGTGCAGATGCCTTCACGCTGGAGCCGCGAGGGACGGCGGCGGATCGGGATGAGAATGAAGATGCAGCCGCCGCCAGGCGGAGTGGACGGCCCTGTACAAGCAGCGCTGGGCATGGAGGAGCTGATCTCCTTCCGCATCGAGGCCTCCCTGGGTGATTCGGAGATCAGCGAGGACGAACTGAATGCTCTGGTGGAAGCGGGAGTACCTTTTGTACGTTTCCGGGGCGAATGGATCGAAGTGGACCCGAAGGAGGTCCGTCAGGTCCTGAGATATATGAAGCGCAACGAGAGCGGAGAGATGACGGCAGCAGACTGGATGCGCCTGGAAGCCGAGGATGGCGAAGAACGGCTATGGAAGGGCATGTCGGTCACGGGCATGGAGACCTCCGGTTTGCTGGCCTCTCTTATGCATGGCGATGTGCTGCGCGGGCTGCCCATGCGTCCGGTGCCGGAAGACCTGAACGGTACCCTGCGGCCTTATCAGGAGCGGGGATATCAATGGCTTACGGCGCTTAGCGGCCTTGGCTTCGGGGTCTGTCTGGCCGATGATATGGGGCTTGGCAAAACCGTGCAGGTGATCACCTGCCTGCTGGACCGTGCCCTGAATGCGCCGCCGGGCGAGAAGCAGGAGCCTGTGCTTATTCTCTGCCCGACCTCACTGCTGGGGAACTGGCAGCGGGAACTGCAGCGGTTTGCACCTTCGCTTAGTGTGCATATCCATCATGGCGGCCGGCGGGTACGCGGAGAAGGATTCACCGAGCTTGCCGCCAGCCATGAGATTGTACTGACTACGTATCATCTGGCAGGCCGGGACAGTGAGGATCTGGCCGGGGTGCGCTGGTCAACCGTTGTGCTGGATGAGGCGCAGTATATTAAGAACCACCGCACCAAACAGGCGCAGAGTGTCATGAAGCTGAACGCGCCGCACCGGATTGCGATGACCGGTACTCCGGTAGAGAACCGGCTCGGCGAGCTGTGGTCGATCTTTCATTTCTTGAATCCGGGGTATCTCGGAACCTATCATTCCTTCCGCCAGCGGTATGTATCCGGCGAAGGCGGGGAACGGCTGCGTGAGCTTCACCGCCTCGTATCGCCATTCCTGCTGCGGCGCCTGAAGAGTGATCCCGATATTTCGAAGGATCTTCCCGAGAAGATTGAGCTCAAGTCGTATTGTCCGCTAACAGAAACGCAGGCAGCCCTGTATCAGGGCGTTGTGGATGAGATGCTCGGCGTAATCGGTGAGCGGTCGGGCATGGCCCGGCGGGGGCTGGTGCTGTCCTCGCTGACCAAGCTGAAGCAGATCTGTGATCATCCGCAGCTGTTCCGCAAGGATGACGGCCGGAGCCTGCGCAGTGAGCCATCCGGCAAAATGGATGTGATGTTCGAGGTGCTGGACAGCATCTCCGAGCTTGGAGAGTCCGCACTGATCTTCACGCAGTATGTGGCGATGGGCGAGCTGCTCGTCAGCCGGCTGGCCAGAAGGTACGGACAGACACCGCTCTTCCTGCATGGCGGTATTCCGAAGCGTGAGCGCGACGAGATGGTGCATGCTTTTCAGGAGGGGGAAGGTCCTGCATTCTTCGTCCTGTCCCTCAAAGCCGGGGGCGTAGGCCTCAATCTGACGAGAGCCAATCATGTGCTGCATTATGACCGCTGGTGGAACCCGGCAGTGGAGAACCAGGCTACGGACCGGGCATTCCGGATCGGGCAGCACAAGAATGTTCAGGTGCATAAGCTGATCTGCCAGGGAACGCTGGAGGAACGGATCGATGAACTGATTGAGCGTAAAAAAAGTCTGTCCGAGCAGGTAGTCGGCTCCGGCGAGAATTGGTTGACCGAAATGTCCAACCATGAGCTGAAGGAGCTGATCGAGCTGCAAGGACAGGACTGGATGTAAATGATAGCTGTATTGCAGAAAGAGGGGAACATTCATGAGTGAACTGCTGGAGTTGAAGCTGGAGGTGCTGCCGGGAAAGATCAAGGCCACCGGGAGCCTGGGAACCGCTGCTGCGGAAGGTGTAGGCAGACGGAACGGCAAATCCGGCGCAGTTGCAGAGGAACAAGCGCAGCGCGCGGTGTTCACTTTGCATATTCCGGAATGGACGGCCGCCCGGAAGAATGAGGTGCTGCTACAGCTCTCTGCGCATCCGGGTGAATTGTATGAGCTGCTCCAGGGCAGCCTGGAAGGCGGACTTGCTGCCCTGGAGGTGCTGCCTGCTGATGCCGAGCTGGAACAGGCGGCCAATGAACAGGGCACAGGCTTGCTGCCCGCTGGGGAGCTGCGGCTTCGGGTGAAGCAGCAGCTGGCGAAGGAGCCGCTGCTGGCTTTTGCCCTGCGCGGCCTGTCCAAGGAGGAGCTGCTCTCCGGGGTGTTTGCTCTCTGGGCGGAGCAGGAGAATGAGCGGGTTATCGAAGAAGGGATGCCTGCACCTGTAACGCTTGCGTCCGAGCTGGCCCGGCTGGAACGTAAAGGTCCGGCGGTGTCCTCGGGAGAATGGCTGGCCGAAGCGGCTGCGGAGGGCTCACTCCATCAGCCGGGGCCGCTGTTTCATGAGATCTCTGCCCGGCCATTTCCGGCAATGCCTGATGTCATTGAACCGGAAGAGGACTGGAGCGCCCTGCTGCCGCAGACGCCCAAGGCCCGGGAAGGACTTGCCCTGCTGATGCGCCGGGTATCAGAGGCCGCCGCCAAACGTGCGGCTGGCTTGAATAAATTGTAAGCGCACAACGCGAATAAAGGCAGTACTTTAACATCCTAGCCGTTAAAGTACTGCCTTTATTGTATACAAATATACTTATACTAAGGGATCATTACTGCTGCCTTCCGCTTCTGACAGTTCGAGGATCTCCCGGCGCAGGCGGAGCATCTTCTGATCCAGTTCATCAGCGGCACGAGCAGCCTCCTTCAATTCCTCAGCCACATGCGGCGGCAGCTGTTTGTCAAATTTATAGTAGAGAATATGCTCCATGCTGGCCCAGAAATCCATAGCGAGTGTACGGAGTTGAATTTCGGCTTTGACCCAGCGGGTTCCTTCCAGCAGCACAAGAGGGATGGCGACGATAAGATGCAGACTCTGATAGCCGTTAGGCTTCGGATGGGCAATGTAATCCTTAATTTCCAACACACGGATATCCTCGCGCGCGCACAGGTGATCCACCAGCCGGTAAATATCCTTCACAAAAGCACAGACGATCCGCATACCTGCAATATCGTGAATGTGCTGCTCCATATTTTCCAGCGTAAAATCATGGCCTTTGCGTTCCATCTTCTGTACAATGCTCTTTGGTTCCTTAATGCGTGACTTCACATGCTCAATGGGACTGAAGCCGTCGCGCACCTGCCACTCTGTGCGGATGACATCAATTTTATTCTCAAGCTCATTCAGAGCATGTCGGTAAAGCGCCGGCAAAGCTTTGAAATTCTCAACCTGCTTGGCAAAATCTTCGTGTACCTGCCACTTCTGCATATCCTTCACATGGACCTGCAACTTGTGTAGTGTAACCTGTGTATCGTATTCTTCCACTGAAACTCTCCCGGTATTCGTTATTTGTGACTGTAGACCATGAACGGATGACTACGGCGTTCACATAAAATGCGCTGCAGTTTATGTGATTCTATTTTAACCGAAGTACAGCCCCGGAAGCAAAACAAAGCCGGATGAAGCAGAAGAGAAACATTCTTCCCGGAGCCGCGTATTAGCTCACAATAGGCCTATCTGTCAGTCGGGACGGGGCTTTCCGTTCCAGATTAGGGCGGCAGAGCCGTTTCTACTTGTTAGTCGGAGAACCGCCGCCGTACCCTTCATCCTGGTAGCCGGTATTTCCAAGCCTCTGCAGAACATTCATTTCATCAATGAGCCCGCGCGTTTCGTCTGTGCCGTGGTCATGCAAATACTGGAATAGATGAATGGTGGCATCGTCAAACTGCTCCGCAGCATCATCATGATCGGCTGATTTATAGGGGACAAAAGCACGCCGGAAGGCATAGTCGTCCTCACCGGCCAGACCTTTCAGAAGATCCTGGAGCACGGTAAGCTCTTCATCCGAGAGCAGAACCTCAAATTCGTTCGAGTCGTTACGCACATCCTGGATCAGGCCATGATTCACGGATACGAAATATCGTTTATGGTTATCGTCAGGCAATGTTATCCCTCCATTATTCGATAATGTTCGTCATGTAGTATTTAACACCTGACGACAAATAATGAATCTGTCAGGGACTTTTGGTATGATAGAGTCACGTTTCCACTGCTGTACGGAGCGATAAGGATGTATGGGTTATTTTGCGGCTGCGAATCAGCCTATTCTCACTCTGGAGAAGGAGGAACTACAATGAATTTTCTGCAACGCATTAAAGACGGTGCCAGCCGGGTGAGTGAAAAAGCGCAAAGCTCGGTGGAAGTAGGCAAGCTGAACGGGCAAATTTCTGATATCGAACATGAGATGCAACTTGAATTTTTGAAAATGGGAAAGCTTTTCTACGAAGGATATCGTTCCAGAGATATGTCGGTGGCAGAGGGGCAGATGATCGAGCTGGCGCGCGGCTGTAACAAGCTTCAGGAGCAGATTGAGGGCGTGCGCTCAAGAATTGCCGAACTGAAAAATGAACGGCTCTGCGCCTGCGGCCAGATCGTAGCACTGGATGCCAACTTCTGTCCGCACTGCGGACGCAAGCTTGAGGAGCTGCCACTGCGCAAGGAACCGGTGCTGAGCAAGGAACCGGCGCCAACCGTTACGGTACATACCGTACATGAGCACGAAGATGAGGAAGATCAATACTACGGTGAGGAAGAATTGACAGAAGCGGAGCGGGAACTCGCTAAGAGACCTGAACAGCCTGTCCAGTACGCCGACGTCTTGCCGGTAATTGAAATTGAACCGGAGCCTGAAGAGTATGAACGGGTTCTTCCGGATACAGAACGGGGCCGCCGCGAGGCCGATGAACTGGAGCGTGAACGTGAGCGCCAGCTGGAGCTGGACCGCCGGATCCGCGACTGGAAAGCCAGTGAGCCTGCAGAAGAGACTGCCGTCAGCGAATCGGGTACACGGGATATTGTGAAATGCCAGATTTGCCGCGCCGATCTGCCGAAAGGCTCAATGTGGTGCCCGCGCTGCGGGTCGGAGCAAATTTAGACAGGGTTAGACAGACAGCTTAGGGGGACAACATAGATGGAACAGTTGCTGCTGCATCTGCGCAATTTGGGTTTCACAGAGATGGAATCCAAAATTATGGTTGAGCTGGCCACCAAGGGCCAGGCTTCGGGCTACGAAGTGGCAAAGCAGCTAGGAGTATCAAGATCGAATGTATACGCGGCGCTTCAGCGCCTGACTCAACAAGGCTACGTGCGCTGCGGGGAAGGGGAGCCGGCCCGCTACAGCGTGCTGGACCCTGAAGAGCTGGCAACGATGATATCCGGCCGGGTACAGGCGTCGCTGGCGTATATGGAAAGTGAAATGCCGCGCGGAGGCCCGGTCAGCCCTTCATTCTATAACGTGGAAGGTGACCGCAACGTAACGGGAGCCCTGAGCCGCCAGCTGAATCTCGCGGCTCAGGAGATCGTGGTCGATGTATGGCGGGAGGAAGCCTCGCTGCTGCGCAGCGAGCTGGAGCAGGCAGAGCTGCGCGGAGTGAAGCTGCTGTGGGCTTTTGACGGCGGCAACGCGGCCTCTGCACCATACCCGGTATGGCCGCCGCTGGACGGTAAGCCACAGCGCAGCGGAGGGCGGAAGTTTTCTTTTGTCATCGACCGTTCCTGGTGTATGCTCGGCATGCGTTATGAGGACGGAACCGCGCAGGCGGTGGTTACCGAGCACCCGGTGCTCGTGGAGCTGCTGCTGAATCATTTTACACAGGAAATGGTATTGTTCGAGCTTGAAGAAGATATGGGGCCTGAGCTGCAGAAGCGGTACGGGGAACGCTATGGCCGGATATACAGCAAATATGTACTGCATGACCAGGATGAAGCCGGGGAAGAACAGGCGGAGTAGCTCCTGGGATGCAGAGGGTACTAAGCTAGGGAGGTGACAAGCGTGGAGTGTATTGTTCATTTTGATGTGCAGCATTCGGAAGGCGTGAAGCCGTTACGCGGATTGCTGTTTTTGGACGAAGGGAAGACCCCGGGAGAGCAGGATCTGATCGGCATGTTTAAGGACATGAATTTTAATGTCCGGCTGGAGGACAGGGAGAAGTTAGTGTTCAAACCTGTGGGACCTGGAGAGAAGTATTCAGAGATTCGGATTACGAGCTTTGACAACGGCAAGAAGAACAGCAAGCAGGATAACGAGCTGAAGTCGATTGTCGGTAATCTGCTGCCCCAGAAACCTACGGGTCTGTAGCAGACGAAGCAGGGTCCATTTGAGGATAGAGGAGGAGCACGGATGGAGTTATTGAGACAAAAGGTCATTAACGAAGGTATTGTTCTCGGCCCTGGTGTGCTCAAGGTTGATTCTTTTCTGAATCACCAGATGGACCCTTTCCTGATGCGTGAAGTAGGGCGCGAGTTTACCCGCCGTTTCGCCGGGGAAGGAATCACCAAGGTGCTGACCATCGAATCCTCGGGGATTGCCCCCGGCATTATGACGGCGCTGGAGCTTGAGGTCCCGATGATTTTTGCCCGCAAGCAGAAGTCGCTGACGCTGACGGAAGATATTTATGTGGAGAAGGTCTACTCCTTCACGAAGAAGGAAACCAATGAAATTACCGTCTCCCGAAAGTTCATCGCACCCGGTGAGCGCGTGCTGATCGTCGATGATTTCCTGGCGAATGGTGAAGCGGCCTTCGGGCTGGCCCGGATCGTTGAACAGGCGGGCGGCAGTGTTGCCGGGATCGGGATTGTGATCGAAAAAGCTTTCCAGCCCGGCAACCGGCTGCTGAAAGAAGCCGGCTACCGCGTGGAGTCGCTGGTGCGGATCGCTTCGCTGGATGACGGCGTTGTTGGCTTCGTGGAGGAATAGGAGAACTGCCGGGTGGACTTTTGCGGCAGAAGTGAATAACAGGCAGGCCCACGGAGGTTATCCGTGGGCCTGCCTGTTTGTGTTTGAAGGCGGAGCGCAGATAGCGCAGATAGCGCGGCTGAAGCTGCAGGTGGGGGTGGGGTGCAGGCTGCAGCCCCGCGTAAAAGCAGGGCCGCTCACGGCTGACGCATCCAGCGTGCGGCCAGCCATACGCCGCCCGAGCTTCGGCCCGGCGCTGGTTTTGGCCTGCTGAGTAATGGGGGGCGGACTGAGTCGAATCTGCTGGACTGAAGCTGGAGGGATGAGCGAGCTAGTTTGTGAGTAGCATGGGCCTTGAGGGGCAGAAGAGTGAGTTGATGGGAGCATGGGGTGATGGAGTTGCGGCGGGCCGAAGAGTGAGTTGATCGGGGAAAGGGATGATGGTGTTACGGGGAGAATGGAGTGTGCATTGTAGAAGCTGGTGTGAGTAATGCAGGTGTTGTGCGAGAGCGGGAGGGTATGAGTGAGTTGGTTTGTGAGTAACTGGGGTTCGGGCGGGCTGAAGAGTGCGTTGGGAGCAAAGGATGATGGTATTACGGCAGGACGGAGAGTGAGTTGATGGGGGAAAGGGATGATGGTGTTACGGAGAGAATGGAGTGTGCATTGTAGAAGCTGGTGTGAGTAATGCAGGTGTTGTGCGAGAGCGGGAGGGTATAAGTGAGTTGGTTTGTGAGTAACTGGGGTCAGGCGGGTGATAAGTATGTGCAATGTACTACGCGGACTGAAATGCGCTTATTTGGGAAATTTGGCGTGTTTTTGCTGCCAAGCGGACTCCAGTGCGCTTATTTGTTCATTTGGGGCATCAGATCACTCAATTTGTGGGGCATAGCGGAATCTCAGTCCGCAAGTCAACTAAAAACCCCCTTGCCGGAGAGAATAAGGTCCTCTCAGTCCGCAAGGGGGTACACAGTGGCTAGATCGCCGAAACGTTGTTGGTGGAAGCAGCCTTAAGCGGTAAAGGGTGCGTTGGCTGCTGCGACTGTGGACGGTACCGGCTGCAAGCATTGAGACCACAGCCAGCCGCTTTTGCCGGCGCAGCCGTTAGCTCAACCGGCCGTGCCTCCTGCCGTCCACGCCCCGGCTCCCTAGCCGCAGCTGCACGCGCCCCGCCTAGCCGCTCGCGTGGCACGGCCCGGCCGCGCCCTGCGCGCCGGCCGCCGCCAGCGGCGAGAGCACGCGCAGCGCCCCCGGCTCGCAGCGCACGGCCAGCGGCGCGGTGCCGAGGCCCTCGCCGTCGCCGATGGCATGGCGCGGCTGCGCGAAGTGGACGGCTACGCTGCGTCCGCGCAGCATGGTGACGTAGGGCAGCGCAACATGCTTGCCCTTCACCACCGTCGGGAACAGCCGCAGCAACTGCCCGCGGCTGATCCCGTGGACGACGCAGACGTCGAGCAGGCCGTCGCCTGACTCCGCCTGCGGGCAGATCAGCAGCCCGCCGCCGTAGCTGGGCAGGTTGCAGACCGAGACCAGCCACGCCCGGTCGAAGGTCTGCTCCCTGCCGTCGCAGGTCACGCTGACCCGGCAGGACTTGAAGGTGATCAGCGTATGCAGAATGCCGATGATATAAGCCAGGCGGCCGGCACCGATGGCATTGCACAGCCGTTTGTAGCGGCTGTTGTTCACATTGACGGCTACCTGGGCATCGAAGCCGCTGGCTACGGCGGTCAGGGTGAGCCCGTCCGCGCCCGAGAGCAGATCAGCTTCGAGGCAGCGGTCCTGCAGCGCGTTATCCAGCGCTGCCTCCGGAGTGAGCGGGATGCCGAAGCCCCGCGCGGTGTCGTTGCCGGAGCCGGCGGGGATTACGCCGAGCGGCACCCCTCTGCGCCGCAGTGCGCCCAGCACGCTGTGGATCGTGCCGTCGCCGCCGATAACGATGGCGGCGCGCCAGTCCTCGCGGCGTGCAAGGGCGTGCAGCACCTGATTCTCCGCGCTGTCTGCGCTTTGCGTGAACAGTGCTTCATGCGCAATGGCACGTGCCTTGAGCATGGCTTCAACGGTATGCCAAGTCCGCAGCCCCGCTCCGCCGCCCGAGCGGGAATTTATGATCAATAAATACATGGTTGTTCCCCCAGCCTGTAAAGATTCCTGTAAGTCCTGATTCCATTGTACGGAGAGGACAGGCAAAAGGGAATCTTTTTTACCGGTTACAGCTGCCGCAGCTGACTCTCGGCAATTGCTCCTGCCCAGGGCAGCTTATACCATCTTCCGCCCAGTGCGTGGTAGATCATCAGCAGCCATACGGCGAAGCCCAGCAGGGAGAGAAGGGCGGCCACGACAGGACCGAGAAAAGGGATGAAGCCGCTCAGTACATGGGCTACCATCAGCACCCCGAAGGTAATCAGGGATTGCAGCGAGTGGAACAGGACGAACCGGCTGCGCTTCTCCAGCGCGAGGAACACAATGGCACCAATGAACGGGAAGAAGTAACACAAGGCGGCGGCAATATTATCGGGCAATCCGGTGGAAGATCTGAAAGGGGACAAAGGGCTCACTCTCCTTGGTTTGGAGAAGAAAGGCACGGATAATCAACCTTCTTCCCTTCAAGCCTATGAAGAATCACGTTAAAGTATGAGCTGCACAGGGGATATGTCCAATATTTTCTGCAGCATTGGGTAGACTAATATCAGGTTCCCGAAGCTGGCGGCAGACATACTATATATTTTAGCCACAGGGGGCCGGACGCGTTGCTGAGGTCAGGTCAGGAGTAGCGGTTGTAGCGGAAAATGAGGAGCTTACTTAGCGTGGAAGCTAAAGAAGTATAAAAAATTTCCATTCGCATATTTTACAAGGAAAGGTGGAACTTGGACTGGAATATGATACAATATAACGATAAAGCCCGAAAGGAGTGATTCAGCAAGTGGCTCTTCGGGTAACTAAAGTGTCAAGGTGTCTTTACTCTGAGACATCCTTACTCTCAGCCCAAATCACGACGAACCTGCTTCACCGGCAAGGCGGATTTCCGGAATACCGGAAGGATAGTCAAGGCGGATAATGCAAGCCACGTATGTGTAATGGTTTCTTAACTTGCATTTCAAGGTTACGGCGGACTTTTCATCATGCATTCTCTACAACGGAGCATTCATTTTCAATGTTTTGGGAGGGAACTGATCATGGCAAGTAAAGGTCATAACGAAGTCAAGGAAAGTCTACGGGAAATGACACGCATTTTCCGGCCCAAAGATCCCAAGAAATTTGTGAAGGAGTACGTCCGGAAGTATCGGATCACGGGAGGCTATGAAGAAGAGCTGACCATGGTTGTGGAGCATGAACTGGTAAGAATGAATTCGTCCGTTTCTTAAACAACAGATAGAATTGTTCTGCTTCTGCTTTTTGATGACAACATTTTGCGCTATAACATCCATGAGGATTCTCATAAACCGTGCCCGGGCAGCCTGCTGCCGCTGGAATCGGTTTTTTTTGTATGCCCGGTTTACCGGATACAGGTCCATATAATTAGTCAAATGAATTAATAGACACAAATACATATAAATACGCTTTAAAAGTAGTTTAACAGTTCTTGGCTTATTTTGAAAGCGCTTTTAAAATCAGTAAGGACAAGCTTTTTTCTTTTTCAAAATGATTATGTGAAATTGTTGTGAACGATTGACAAAACAGTGGGGCGAACTTATATTAATAGTGATTGTTATAATTGACAGGAAAATACTCTAATCTACGAATTCGGGAAAAGCGGGGTAGATCAATGATGAAAACGTGGCAGGCTGGAAAGCGGCTTCTTCCCATGACCGCAGCGCTTGGACTCATTCTTGCCGGATGCGGGCGGGAAGACTTGTCGGTACTCAGACCGCAGGGACCCGCAGCGGAAAGCTCGTTTGCACTAATGAAGCTGTCGATCTCAATCATGATCGTGGTGCTTTTGGTCGTCTTCTCCATTGCAGCTTATGTATGGATCCGTTTCCGCCGGAAGCCGGATCAGAACGAGATTCCCAAGCAGGTGGAAGGCAGCTTCAAGCTCGAAGTGCTGTGGACGGTCATCCCGCTTATTCTCGTAGTTGTGCTGGCGGTTCCTACGGTGAAGGCGGTGTTCGCTGCCGGCAATGATCATTCGGAGGATAAGGATGCCATTAAGGTCAAAGTGACCGGCCATCAATACTGGTGGGAGTTTGAATATACGGATTACGGGGTGACAACAGCACAGGATCTGGTGATTCCCGCCGGCAAGGATATCGCTTTTGAGCTAAGCACCAAGGATGTCCTGCACTCCTTCTGGGTACCTTCACTCTCCGGCAAAATGGACACCAACCCCGACGGAACGGTCAACCGCTTCAGCTTCAGTGCGCCGAATGAAGGCGTTTACCGCGGCAAATGTGCGGAGCTGTGCGGGCCTTCCCACGGCTTCATGGAGTTTAAGGTGAAGTCAGTCAGTAGTACGGCCTTTGAGGAGTGGTTAGCTTCGATGAAGGCTCCTGATTCCGTGTTGCCGGATGATCCGGCGCTCGCGGAGACCTTCAAATCCCAGTGCCTGACCTGCCATGCGACTGGAAGTATGCAGGATCTTTCCCAGGCTCCCAATCTGACCGGAATCGGCTCCCGCGAATCGGTGGCCGGCATTCTGCTTAATGACGACACGCGCGTGGACGGGGCACCGGTAGAAGAGAATCTGAAGACGTGGCTGCATGATCCCCAGAGCGTGAAGCCGGGCAACAAGATGCCGGATCCCAAGGATCTGGGCTTAAGCGATGAAGAGATTGACGGAATTGCCGAGTTTCTGGCCGGTTACACGCTGGACTGAAGCTGGATAGCCTATAGCCCGAAGCGGAAGCAGCATATTTGAAAAAGGGGGTACGTACCTTGGCCGAAGCAGCGCAATCCTTGCATCCCTCCCAGCCCTTGAAGCATGGCCACAGCGTTAAACGGCATACCGGGCTAATGGACTGGATCACCACCGTCGATCATAAGAAGATCGCAATTCTCTACCTGTGGGCTGGAGGCATCTTCTTCGGCATCGGCGGACTGGAAGCGATTCTGATCCGTATTCAGCTGATCAAGCCGATGAATACCTTTCTGGATGCCCAGACCTTCAACGAACTGATTACCATGCATGGCACAACGATGATCTTTCTTGGCGTGATGCCTGTTATCTTCGCACTGATGAATGCAGTCATACCGCTGCAGATCGGTGCGCGTGACGTAGCCTTTCCTTTTCTCAATGCGCTCGGATTCTGGACCTTCCTGTTCGGCGGTATTCTGCTCAACCTCAGCTGGGTAATGGGCGGCGCGCCTGATGCGGGCTGGACCTCATATACCCCGCTCTCCAGCACGGGCTACAGCCCCACGCACGGGGTGGACTTTTATACCATCGGACTGCAGATTGCAGGCCTTGGCACACTGATTGGCGGCATTAACTTCCTGGCCACCATCATCACGATGCGCGCACCGGGGATGTCCTTCATGCGGATGCCGATGTTCGCCTGGACCACTTTTATTACTTCAGCCATTATTCTATTCGCTTTCCCTGCTATTACTGTTGGCCTTGTCCTGCTTACTTTCGACCGGATACTGGAAGCCAACTTCTTCAATGTGGCCGGAGGCGGCAATCCGGTGCTGTGGCAGCATATCTTCTGGATCTTCGGCCATCCCGAAGTATACATTCTGATTCTTCCGGCCTTCGGCGTCATCTCTGAGGTTATTCCGACCTTCTCGCGCAAGCGGCTGTTCGGGTACAGCTCCATGGTGTTCGCGACGATTCTGATCGCTTTCCTGGGCTTCATGGTCTGGGCGCATCATATGTTCACCACCGGCCTCGGTCCGGTAGCGAATGCGTTGTTCTCAGTCTCCACCATGCTGATCGCCGTTCCGACCGGGATCAAGATCTTCAACTGGCTGTTCACCATGTGGGGCGGACAGGTACGCTTCACCACCCCTAATCTGTTCGCAGCCGGCTTCATCCCAACCTTCACCATGGGCGGGGTAACGGGGGTCATGCTGGCCTCTGCACCTGCGGACTTTCAGTTCCATGATACTTACTTCGTAGTGGCGCATTTCCACTATGTTATTGTCGGCGGTCTGGTGCTCGGGCTGTTTGCCGGACTGCACTACTGGTGGCCGAAAATGTTCGGGCGGATGCTCAGCGAGACGTTAGGCAAGTGGACCTTCTGGACGTTCATTATCGGCTTCCACCTGACGTTCTTCGTGCAGCATTTCCTGGGACTGATGGGCATGCAGCGCCGTGTATTCACCTATTTGCCGAATCAGCAGTTTGATCTGCTTAACCTGGTCAGTACTATTGGTGCGATGCTGATGGGGGTCGGCATGCTGATCTTCCTTACGAATATCTTCCTGACCTCGAGACGGCCGGCTGATGCAGCCGATGATCCGTGGGAAGACGGGCGGACACTTGAATGGACGATTCCTTCACCGCCGCCGGAATATAACTTTAAGCAGACGCCGCTGGTGCGGGGACTGGATGCCTTCTGGAAGGAAAAAATGGCCGGACACAAGGCGATGACCCCGTCCGAACCGGTGGGCTCGATTCATATGCCTTCGGCAACGATCCTGCCGTTCCTGATGTCGGTCGGGATTTTCATAGCGGGACTGGGCTTCATGTTCAGCCGTGATGAGTTCAGCAGCAGTATAATGAGCTTTCTGTTCAATAACTATATCGTTACGGCACTGGGACTGCTTATTACCTTCGGGTCCATGCTGATGCGGTCGCTGTTCGATGATCCGGGCTGGCATATTGAACCCGAAGAGCTGGAAGGAAGGTGAGCGGATATGACTACAGCACATGCTGAAGCAGCGAATGGGACACTCCCGCATGAACCGGAAAAAGCAACACTCGAAGGACGCAACAAGGTGCTGGCCTTCTGGCTGTTCCTTGGTGGGGAAGCGGTGCTCTTCGGCACCCTCTTCGCAACCTTCCTGGCGCTGCGCAATCAGACCAATGAAGGCCCGTCTGCGAATGAGCTGTTTCATCTTCCGCTGGTCGCGGCGGCAACTTTTCTTCTGCTGGTCAGCAGTCTGACCAGTGTCTTCGCGATCCAGGCGATGCACCGGGGCCGCGTCACCATGCTGCGGAACTGGCTGCTGGTCACGGTACTGCTCGGACTATGCTTCCTGGTCCTGGAGATTTACGAATTCAGCGTATACATCAGGCATGAGGAATTCGGAATGACCACCAGTGCATTCAGCTCGGCTTTTTATACCCTGGTCGGCTTTCACGGTGCCCATGTGGCCTTCGGTATTCTGTGGATATCAGTACTGATCGGCCAGTTAATGCATAAGGGGCTGACGGTGGTAACTGCACCGAAAATCTATGTGTCGGCGATGTACTGGCATTTCATTGATGTGGTGTGGGTCTTTATCTTCACGGTAGTATACCTCCTCGGAAAGGTGGGATGAAGCCATGGCGACGAAGCAGCATTCTCCGGACTCTCCGGTGAAGCACCGTCACCGCCCGGAAGGACCGCAGCGGCATATTGTAGTCTTTGTCTTCTCCATTGTACTGACGCTGATCGCCTTTGCCGCAGTAGCTGCCGGAGGGGTAAATCCCACCTTCGCCGTTATTCTGCTGCTGGTGATGGCTGTGCTGCAGGTAATTCTGCAAATGGGCTTCTGGATGCATCTGAAGGACAAAGGGCATATGATGCCGATTATCTTCATGCTGGGCGGATTTTTTATCGCGGGCACTTGCATTATAATGTCGCTCTACTGGGTATGGTGGGATTAAGACTGTACGGGGGGAGGGCTTGCCATGATGCCGGGATTACAATACTTCAGCTTTACTGAACTGTGGAGTCCGCTGTTTCTGGCCCTGATGCTCCTGCTGACTGCCGGGTATTTTGTGCTGATAGGTCCGCTGGCCTCCCGGTTTGAGGGCAGTACTGCAGTCCCCTTCTGGCGGAGGGGGCTGTTCTTATGCGGAATGCTGGCCCTCTATCTGGCGCAGGGCGGTCCTGTCAGTCTGCTGGGGCATATCCTTTTTTCGTTCCATATGGTCAGTATGGCCTTGTCTTATCTTGTCGCAGTCCCGCTGATTATGCTGGGGATTCCTGACTGGTGCTGGCGTGCGCTGCTCCGGGTGAATCCGCTGCGCGGCCTTGCTTTTCTGGCTAAGCCCATCGTTGCCGCACTGCTCTTCAACGGATTATTCTCGCTCTACCATATCCCGGCGATTCATGATTATGTCATGCTGCATTTCGCGGTTCACCGCCTGTATTACGCCGTATTATTCCTGACTTCAGGGCTCATGTGGTGGAATCTGATTAATCCCCTGCCGGAATACCGGGCGCTGGGCGGCCTTGGTCAGGTGGGGTTCATCTTTCTGAACATGGTCCTGCTGACACCGGCCTGCGGGCTGATTATTTTTGCCGGTTCTCCCTTGTATGCTACGTATAGTGACCCCAATACCTGGGCGATGGCCATGGGCTACTGTGTACCGCAGAGTCCGGCTGCTTTGCTGCAGGCTTTTGGCGGTCCCGGCTTCTTCGGATCTCTGTCCCCCAAGGTAGATCAGCAGGTCGGCGGCATCGTGATGAAGTTCATTCAGGAATTTATTTTTGCCTCGATGCTTGCTTATGTGTTCTATCATTGGTATAAAAAAGAGAACGGACAAGAGGACACGGAGTTGTCCGCGCCTGCCTCTGAACTTGCGGAGGAGGGTCTGAACTATAAGGGCTGGTAAGTGCCGAGGGGGATAATCATGGATATTTTCACATTGTTTCCAACGATCAGTACATCGTTCATCGTCATTAGCGCGGTGCTGGTGGCTATCGGCTGGAGACAAATCATTCAAGGCAAACGCGAAGCGCACAAGAAAACAATGATTGCAGCTGCTGTGGCGGCAATTCTCTTTTTCCTGGTGTACTCGTCAAGAACGATATTCGTGGGGAATACGACCTGGGGCGGACCGGATGATCTGTCGACGCTGTACCATGTCTTCCTGATCTTCCACATTGTGCTGGCTACCGTAGCTGCTGTATTCGGCATCACTACGCTGACGCTGGGCTTCAAGGCCAAGTATGCCAAACACCGTAAGTGGGGAAGAGTGACGGCTATGATCTGGTTTGTCACCGCTATTACGGGTGTTGCCGTTTATGTGCTGCTCTACATCTTCTATCCGGGCGGACATACGCTGCCGGTCTGGAAAGTCATTATGGGCGGTTAGCTGTAATTGAAGACAAGCCTGTACATCTGCTGTTCCGCTTATGCGGGGCGGGTGTATGGGCTTTTTGTTTGTGGTGCATGTGCGGCAGCGGGTCCATATTATTCCGTAATAGCACAGTGAACCGGGAAGGCGTGTTTCCGGGCTTTATAATAATCCGCATAATTACTTTTGTTGAGAACCCTTGACACTGGAAAATACAGGTCATATACTGTGTATATAGATATATACAGTAAGCACAGAGAGAAGCACAGTAAACTGTGTAAATCTGCTGCCGACTGCCGATGATGAAATCACAAAGCGAGGTTAACGGTTATGACAACATTAAAGAATGCATGGTTCATCGTGCGCAGCGATTTCCGCGGTGACAGGCTGAAGCTGCTGTGGGCGCTGCTGTTCGCCGTCGTCTTCATGGGTTATATGGCCGCACTGGCCGGAATGGTATTGGATGATGCGATGGACCGGGGTGAGGGGAGGCTGCTGAGCGATGTGTTGCTGGTCACCATTATTTCTATGCTGGGCATTACCTTCTCCCGGAGAAATATGAAGTATTTGGCGGATGATACCTATACCCGAATGCTGGTGTATATGCGGTCCCTGCCGGTACCTGCTGAGGTCATTCTCTGCAAAAGAAAACTGAATACGCTGTTTGCCTTTATCTTAAACAGCACACTGTACTTTGGTTTAATCTATACGATCGGCGCCAATATACGCAGCGAGCTGCCGGTCAGCGCGTATCTCGCATTTGCCCTTACCTGGATTGGATGCGGTCTGGTCATTGCCGGAATATACATTTTAATCGAGTTCTCGTTCAGCGGCAAAGCATATTTCCTGATTATGATCATCGTCATGTTTCTGGCCATAGGTATTGCTGGACTGGTCTATCTGGCCGGAGGGAATCTGCTGCTTGCCAGTGTGGCTGTCTCCAGGGAGTGGGGGCTGTTGTCTCCTCTGATGTGGGGTTCGCTGCTGCTCGGCATTGTATCGGTGCAGCTGTTCTCCCGGTGGACGATTCACCGGCTGAAGAGCCGTGATCTCGTATGAAACGGGGCAAAGTGTTAGTCCGGCATGCCGGAGCGTGGAAGGCAGGTGCGTATCATGTGGATACCCATTCAAATTAATGAGAACAGTGCAGAGCCGCTGTATCATCAGATCGAAACCCAGCTGAAATCGCTGATTATCTCTGGTACGATCACGGAGGGCACCCTGCTTCCTTCCATCCGTGAATTTGCGGGTGACCTGAAGTGCAGTGTGATCACCGTCCGGCGGGTCTATCAGGATCTGGAGAATGAAGGGCTGCTGCGCACAAGACAGGGAACGGGCACCTTCGTCTCCCATGTAGGAGACGGAACCATGGCAGGCTATAAGCAGGATGCCATCCGCAAAGCGCTGGAGAGTGCAGTGGATGTGGGGCTGTCCGTACATTGCAGTGAAGATGAGCTGACACAGCTGTTCAAGGAAATTGTGCAGGACAAATACGGGAGACAGAAATGAAGGACGGGGATCTCATGGTACAGCAAGCCATAGAACTACGGAATGTGTGCAAGAAGCGGAGGGGCAAGACGGTAGGGCCGCTTAATGTTAATCTGCCGCATGGCTACATTACTGCGCTGGTGGGCCAGAACGGCTCCGGCAAAAGCACGCTGCTGCACATGCTGCTGCAGCTGACTTTTCCAGAGGAAGGCGAGATCCGCTGGTTTGAGGAAGCCTATCGTGACGGGCTTCCGCTGGAGCTCCGCCAGTCGATCGCCTATGTACCGGAAAACTCGCAGAATGAAGAGAATCTCTGGACAGCCCGCGAGGCTGCCGGATTCCGCCGACACTGGTATCCTTCCTGGGACCAAGGCTATTACGAGGAGCTGCTCCTGAAGCTGGAGGTGCCGGAGAATGCCAGGCTGGGCAAAATGTCCAAGGGTGAACGCCGCAAATTCGAGATTGCCGCGGCCCTGGCTGCGAAGCCCCGGCTGCTGCTGCTGGATGAGCCGTCTTCCGGCCTTGACCCTTTTGCCTGGAAGATTATGATTGAGACTCTCCAGCGGTATATGGATGAGCATGAGTCCACCATCGTAATCTCAACCCACATTGTGGAAGAGGTACGGCGGCTGGCGGATTACATTGTCCTGATGCATCAGGGGCAGCTGCTGGGAATGGCCGAGAAGGACAGCTTGTTCGGCTCCTGGAGTGAAATATGGGTTCAGGCAGAAGGCGGACAGGCGCTGGAGGAACTGGCAGCAGAGCTGCCGCAGGCGCTGGAGCTTAAGCTGGAGACGCCGGGAGTGGCTTCATTTTTGACCCAGCAAATCTATCAATATGAGAAACGCATTCATGATTTGGGCGTAAAGGTTATCAAGAGCCGCAGCCTGGAGCTTGATGAAATCCTAAGCTTATGGAGCCGGGGACATCGTCCGGTTCTGATTGACCAGAAGAGAGGGGAATAAGGAATGGAAGCTTTGCATTTGGAACAGGTAGTGAAGCAGTACGGGGATAAGACAGCAGTCAACGGAATCAGTCTGAAGGTAGAACAAGGCGAAATTTACGGTCTGCTGGGTGCAAACGGCGCCGGCAAAACGACGACTATGCGCATGGTGCTGGGTCTGATCTATCCAGATGAAGGCCGGATTCTTTATAACGGCAAGCCGTATAGTACGGAGCTTCAGCATCTGATGGGTTATCTTCCAGAGGAGCGGGGGCTCTACCCGAAGGTCAAAGTAAGCGATCAGATTATCTATCTGGCCCGGCTTCGCGGCATGCCGGCAAGTGAGGCGGATAAGAGCCTGCGTTACTGGCTGGACCGGTTCGACGTTCCGGAATATTACAATAAGAAGATTGAAGAATTGTCCAAGGGCAATCAGCAGAAGATGGGCTTCGTTGCTGCCGTCGTCCATAAGCCGAAGATTCTGATTCTGGATGAAGCCTTCAGCGGCCTCGATCCGGTGAATGTGGAGCTGCTGAAGGATACAGTCAGAGAGATGCGGGATCAGGGCACGAGTATTCTTTTCTCCACCCACCGGATGGAGCATGTGGAGGAGTTATGCCGCAATATTACGATTCTCGACCGCTCGAACACCGTAGTTCAGGGGGATATCCGTGAGATCAAGAAGGGGTATCCGCGGGAAGCAGTCGTACTGCGTACAGCCGGGGAAGTGAACGGGCTTGCGGAGATTGCCGGAGTTACTGCAGTAGAGCGCCAGGAACGCGGATATCTGCTGTCCATCAGCGATATTGGCGCAGCACAGCGCATTCTGCAGCTGGCCATGGCTCAGGGCGAGGTAGAGCATTTCGAGATTAAGGAACCGACGCTAAACCAAATCTTTATCAGAGCGGTGGGTGAATCTAATGAATAAGATGGGGAGCATTATCAACTTCACATTCAAGAACAAGGTAAGAACCAAGTCCTTCATGATTACAACATTAATTCTGGTGCTCCTGCTGAGTATCGGGATGAATGTTCCTTATCTGATCAAGGTGTTTAAGGGAGAAGACGGTGCTAAGGAAGCTACGCAAATCGGAGTGGTTGCCGAGCAGGGCTTCCGGCCTGCCGAACTGCTTCTGGCGTACACACCACCGGCTGAAACAGATGCTCAAGTCGAATTCACAGCTTATACCTCCGCAGATGATGCTGCGCTGAAGCAAGGGCTGGAGGACGAGAAGATTGAGGGTTATCTCACCTTTGCTCCAGAGGGCAGTGAGGGGGTACCGCCGGTAACGTATCACAGCAAAGACGGGGATATCAGCGACAAAGTGCAGAGTTATCTTCAAACTGCTTTGCAGCAGGTGAATACCGGACTCATTGTCGGCGATAAGTTGACGGAGAGCCAGGTAGCGGCGATATTCGCTCCAGTTTCAATTGGCACAGAGCAGCTGAATGCAGATGCAGCAGCCTCCGGTTCAGAAGAAGGGGATGCCAAGCCGGTCATTAACTATGTTGTCGTCTACGTCCTGCTGATGCTATTCTTCATGTCGGTGATGATGACCGGCAACATGATCGCCGCTGAGATTACCTCGGAGAAAAGCTCGCGTATCATGGAGATTCTGATCACCAGCGCATCACCATTAACACAGATGTTCGGCAAGGTCATCGGGATCTTCCTCGTCGGCCTGCTGCAGATCGCTATTATATCTGCCAGCATCGCTGTCAACCTGATGCTGCCGCACAATTCTGGCATCCTATCTGATTTCAACCTGGATCTGGGACAGCTGAATGCCAGCATTCTGGTGTATGGATTTATCCTGTATATCCTGGGTTACTTCCTGTACGCTCTGATGTATGCAGCTGTGGGTTCGATTGTCAGCCGGACAGAGGATCTGGGACAGGCAGTTATGCCTGTGATGATGGTTGGCTTCGTCAGCTTCTACCTGCCGCTGTTCAGCATCTCGAACCCGGATACCCTGCTGGTTAAGGTAGCGAGCTTCGTTCCATTCACCTCTTCACTCAGCTTGCTGCTGCGGATCGGCGTTGGCCATGTGGCCTTCTGGGAGATCATGGTCTCGCTGGCAATCCTGCTGGCAACAACCTTCGTCTTCGGCTGGCTCGCCGCCAAGATCTACCGCACCGGCGTCCTGATGTACGGCAAGCGTCCTAGCATTAAGGAGATTAGAAAAGCGATGAAGGCTTATAAGATCTAAGGGGTGGGAGTTATGGATGTGAGTAGCCGCTATAGTTCAGACTGATCATGTTGAGACAAATCGAACCCTTGATTTAAAGAAGACGTAGATAAATCAAGGGTTCGAAGTTTTAAAAGTAATCAAATGCAAAACTGATTGTTGCGAGAGAAACATCACCAGGCGATACAAAGAAGGCGAGCATTTATAAATCGGACATATTGTTACTTCTTCAGGTATTTTAGAGCTAAAGGTGAAGAGTTGAATTTACTAGGGACTGTGGGTAGAGTGGATAAAAAACAACAGCAGAATGTAGCGATGCTGTTCTTGGCTTCTTCCTCACCGATTGGCGTCAGTCAAATTATCCAGTCAAACGGAAGTTATCTAATGGATTTCTCGCAAGGGATGTTAACGGGAATAGGAATTGCGGGGATGTTGCTGGCTATCGTAACCGCGGGAAGATATAATAAGCGTAGCCAATAGTACGGACTTTTAACAGAAAAAAAGCTCATCCCGATCTAGGGTGGGCTTTTTAGTGTGTTTATTACTAAAATATTTATCGGTTGATTATTACTAATAAACAATCTGTTGGATTGTCGATATATAGGCTGGAAGTGTTTTAAGAAAGTAAAGTGTTAGACTAGCAGGCACTTCCTTAAGTCGAATGTACAGGATAGTTGATTCTATACGCAAGTATTTAATTATAGTGAAAGCGAATTTTGCAGAATTGAAAGGAATGATTAAAAAAAGATGATTGAAGATTTTTATACATTCCCGACGTTATTGGCATTAGTAGTATTGGGTATTGGTTTTGCTACTGTCATAATTCAATCAACTTAATCATTTCATCAGATAGATATTCTTTAGTGTAGAAAGACATGTAAAGGTAAATAGATAATAGTGCCAATAAGGGGATATAGTTTTGAAGATCTTTCTTGAGAATGTTCAACTAATATGGAGATATTAACCAGAGAAATGCTTAAAAATATACCTGCAGTTAATGAAACTGCAATTCCTGATATTGCCGAAAATAACCCTGTTTGCTCTATAAAGAAAGCTGCGACTACCATACCTAAGATACTAAAAAAACTTAGTGCTATTAAATATTTCATTAGTTTTAAAGAGTTTTTTAAGATTGTTCCTAATATTAAAGACAACATTAACACTTCAGTAACCTTATGTAATAGCATAGATGAAGTTATAACAGTAGCCATGTGATGTTCTAGGAATAATCCACTAGTTATGATTAATCCATCGAAAAAACTATGAACAGCCGCACCAATAAAAAGGAATTTAAGAGATTGAGTTGATTCCATATCACTATTATGATGATGGCTATGATGATGAAAAAAATTTGGTAGTAAGATACCTATAACAACAAAAATCAATCCCTTATGAGAAATGTCAATAGCGGATGGGATAAGTTCTATAACTGTAAAGGCAAGAAGCAACCCCATATTCAAGGATATAACTTTAACGTGATGCCGGCTAATCCAGTGAATGTTGGAATTTACTAGGATTCCAGATAACACAGAAATTAAGATTAGTGCATTTGCTATCAAAAAGTAAGGCATCACTTCATCTCCTCTGTCGATTGAACATTTAGTTCAAAAGTCTGAACCACTTCAATAAACTTAACGATTAATTCCTGTTTCAAATCCTCGCGGTTCTGAATGCTAGTCTGATAAAGTGATTTTTTTATTTTCGGTTCAAATCTATTGATGATTTTAAGCATCGCAATGTTATCTTCTTGTTTTGCTTTGGTCAGTAGATCATATAATTGGCTCATTTTCTTCCTCCTGTATTCGTGTTGTTATTAATAACATCAATTAGTTTTCCTATCGTATCGCTTAAGATGTCGATCTTCTTTTCGAATCGAACTAGCAGATATAAGCTTACACCTATCGGAAATCCTACATTAGCAATTATTTGTACAAAGCTAGGTATATCATCCATTTTTTAGACCCCCATTCATGTTCATTGAATTCCGTAACTTCCGTATAGCATTTTTCTTGGTTTTTGAGATACTTTGTTGAGTCACTCCTAGTTGATGTGCTATCTCAGTATCGTTTAGGTTCTGGCACATTGTTAGATTCAATATCTTTCTTTCTCTTTCTGTTAGAGACATAAAAGCTGCAAATATAAAAGGATTGCTAATCTGATCCTCTAAATTTTCAAAGGTGTTTTCATTTGAACCTTCGTCTTCGGTGTAAGAATCCTCCATTTCTGACACTTCATCGAAGATCAATGAAAATCTATCGGTATACTTTCTCTTTTTCTTATCGAAATTTATAGAATTATAATGGAGCATACTTGAGATGTAACTTACGAATCTTCTTTCGATATCTATAATTACGTTATTCTCTTTTTGGTCTATTGAGTGATCGTCTTCGAGCATATAATTCCCCCCCTTGTTATATAAAGAGATACAAGTTGTGAAAATAACAACCAAAAAAGAGAACTAGTGTTCCTATTATTATACCATTATTTTGATTATGAATAAAAATTATCTATTTATCTTACAATTAAAAACTTATTTTCTTTATTTTGGTTTATTCAATGAAAGAAACACTATGTCATCTTTCTGAATAAAACATACATAGTAACTGATAAGTGCCATCATATTCCCTCTTATTACTGTCAATATGACTATTGGCTAACGATTGGCTTTCATCAGCAAACTATAGGTGTAAGCTTATTGTTAGTTATCTCAAGTGACCGGCAATACAATAAAAAGCAGCATGTTCACTTGGGAACATGCTGCTTTTGTGTATCCTAATAATTAATTAAAACCAACGAATTTGTAACCGGGTAGTGTTGCAGCCGATGTATATCGAATCAAGCTTCTATTGATTTTTGCTACCGCTACTCCATCTTGAGCACTGAGGGAAATAATGCCTCCCTGAGTAACGTAGTCTGCAATTGGCCAACCAAAGTGTGGAAAACCAGAGGAAATAAATGCCTCTGCGCAACCTTTGCATTTGTACCAGCCGCCTCCGGCAAAAGTGGCAACATTATTACCATTCTGATCCACCACTCTTGGTAAGTTACCGGCCACCATGTGGTGGCCATCAGCATAATACGGACATGGATTTTCTGCCATTTAAAATCACTCCTAATATTTTTTCAAAAGCGGCATCTCATTGTTGATCGCCCTTGTACCATATAAAGAGCTACGGAGTCTAAAAAGAACAACCATTTGAGTTAACTAATTTGAAATTCTTCCGATAGATAAAATGTCATGGACTGAGTTTGAAATCGTCAATAAGAAAGAAATAAGTTGTAGACTAGATCCACGAAATTTATTACGTAAAAGAGTAAAATAATTAATGTATACGGCTTTTTCTGCAAAGGAACAGAATCAACTTGCCATCCCGTACGCACAACCAGTACCATTTGGTTTCGTAAGGAGCAACCAGCACGTGGAGTTGTAGCAGCACGATATAGCACTGAAACCGCATGTTCACTGGCTTTGTTCAAAATAGACCCAGTGTACGCACGAAGTTGCAGGGTTCCGCCGAGTTAAGAAATCCGTAAGTGAGTTTGATCCACGAAACTTCGTCTGAAAACAACCAATTGATCATATCTACAACAGCTGGTATACACAAGCTATACAACAAAAAAGCAGCATGTTAGATGAAACATGCTGCTTTTCATTAGTACGCCCAGCATGGGCGTCATCTCTAGGGTGAAAGTCCCGAGCGGGGGCTGGCAAGCGCCTAACGTTAGCCAAGGGCAAGGGTTTCCATCGTGAGGTGGAATCTGAAGGAAGCCGGAGGCGAAAGCACGGCCTGAGGTACACGAATCCAATTTGAGGCGGTTGCAGCCGGATGAGTCACCTAAACATAACAAAATCCAAAGCTGCCAAGAGCTGCAGCCGTATACTTGGGCAGGCGCGGGCGGAAAGATGGCGTTCTTATCTGGGGAGACCTGCCGGATATGGAAGAAAAAAACTTGTAACCGTAGCCAGGAGGCTGCGCTGAACTGGCAGGAGTCAGCAGAAGCCATAGTACGTAAACTGTTGCAACAGTTTACGGAAGGACTGAACCGAAAGGAGCGAGGAAAGCGATGCGTTCGCATGAAGAGCAACGACAGCAGAATATCTCGCAAGAGAGCTTGCGGCAAAGAGAAGCGGTGAAGCCGTCAGGGTATGCCGGAGCGCCGAGTTCTTCGTCGGCACAAGTCGTCCCTTCCTCTCGCGAAGACCAGAACAACTTGCTGGAGCAAATGCTCGAAGGAGATAACCTTCGACTCGCTTACAAACGAGTGGTGCAAAACGGAGGAGCGCCCGGTGTGGACAATGTAACGGTAGCGAATCTACAAGCTTACTTGAAAACACATTGGGAACCGGTGAAAGCCGAACTTCTAGCGGGAACTTACAGACCTGCGCCAGTCAAACGGGTGGAAATCCCCAAACCCGGAGGTGGTGTACGGATGTTAGGCATTCCGACCGTGATGGACCGTTTTCTCCAGCAGGCGCTTCTACAAGTCATTAACCCGATCTTTGACGCGCAATTTTCATGGTACAGCTACGGCTTTCGACCGGGGAAGAGCGCACATGACGCAGTGAAACAAGCCCAAAGATATATTCAAGGTGGCCTGAGATGGGTGGTAGACCTCGACCTTGAGAAATTCTTTGATAGGGTAAACCACGACATGTTGATGGCAAGAGTGGCGCGGAAAGTGGCGGACAAAAGAGTACTGACCCTGATTCGCGCGTATCTGAACGCCGGAGTCATGGTGAATGGAAAATTGGAGCACAGCCGGGAAGGAACGCCGCAGGGCGGTCCGCTCAGTCCGCTTTTGGCAAACATTCTGCTGGATAACCTGGATAAGGAACTAACTGGACGAGGATTACGATTCGTGAGCAGGAACACGCGTCATGGGATCGGTAAGTCGGTTTGTAGAAGGAAGGCTAAAACTAAAAGTGAACCGGGAGAAAAGTGCGGTGGCCAGACCTTGGCACCGAAAGTTCTTAGGATTCAGTTTTCTGAGTCAGAAACAGGCAACGATTCGAATCGCACCGAAGAGCCTCTCAGCTTTTAAAGAAAGGATTCGAGAGTTAACAAATCGCACCTGGTCCATTTCCATGGAAGAAAGGATTAACCGACTGAATCGCTATCTGATGGGTTGGCTCGGTTATTTCCGTCTAGCCTCGGCGAAGACACACTTCCAAACACTGGACCAGTGGATTCGGAGGAGACTTCGAATGTGTCTGTGGAAACAGTGGAAACGAGTACGTATACGAATCCGTGAGCTCCAAGCACTCGGGGTTCCAAAGTGGGCTTGTTTTAAGATGGCCAACTCGCGGCGAGGCGCGTGGGAAATGTCCCGGAACACGAATAACGCCCTTCCGACTTCCTATTGGGAAGCGAAAGGGCTGAAGAGTTTACTTTCACGCTATCTGGAACTTTTTTAACCTTTTGGAACCGCCGTATGCGGACCCGCATGTACGGTGGTGTGAGAGGACGGGGGCTTGCCGCCCCCTCCTACTCGATGTCCTAATAATTAATTAAACCCAACGAATTTGTAACCGGGTAGTGTTGCAGCCGATGTATATCGGATCAAGCTTCTATTGATTTTTGCTACCGCTACTCCATCTTGAGCGCTGAGGGAAATAATGCCTCCTTGAGTAACGTAGTCCGCAATTGGCCAACCAAAGTGTGGAAAACCAGAGGAGATAAATGCCTCTGCGCAACCTTTACATTTGTACCAGCCGCCTCCGGCAAAAGTGGCAACATTATTACCATTCTGATCCACCACTCTTGGTAAATTACCAGCCACCATGTGGTGGCCATCAGCATAATACGGACATGGATTTTCTGCCATTTAAAATCACTCCTAATATTTTTTCAAAGGCGTCATCTCATTGTTGACCGCCCTTGTACAATATAAAGAGCTACGGAGTCTAAAAAGAACAACCACCGAGCTAACTAAAAAAGAATTTTGAAACTAAGTTGGAACAGAAACGTAAAATATGGTAAGATTAAATAAAATATGGGAAAATAAGGAGTGTAATTATGCGAAATAAGCTATTATTTGGATCCATCGTTCTTTCTTTAGCATTATTTACCGGTTGTAGCCAAGATAATTTGAACAATGAAAAACAAAATACCAATTCAGCTTCTGAAAATACTGTTACAAATAATGGAGAAAGCAATTCTATAAATAAAGAAGCTGTGAAAGAGGCAATCAAAGCCGCACAGGAATATAAAAATATAGAGTATACCGTCGAAAATTCTGAAGATGTTTTATCTGAAGATGCAGTTCAATCGCGAAATGAAGAGTTAAAACCATTTCTTACAGAAAGCTTTTATACAAATGCAGTTGATACCCGCTACACAACATTACCGTTAACCATTGCTGATAAACAAAAACTTTCTATTAAGCCTGAAAATCTTAAATTTAATCTTGTAGATGATAAAAATGATATTATTGAATTGAGATATATTGTGGACCTGGTACTAATTGATCAAGGGGACAAGGAGAGCAAGCGTGTTCCTTTAGAGGGTATTCTAACTTTAAAAAATGTAAATGATAATTGGCTTGTGCAGGGAGATAGATACGACTCAGCTGCTTTTAACAAACTCACTAAGGAGTAAACGTCATTATAGACAGTAAGTTTCTCTGATCACGTAGGGACTAACCACTATTTGTTAGAATAATTAGACACCTCTTAAAGTTTGAATTCTATTCTGATAGGATTTCGACCTTAGAGGTGTTTTTGTATTTGGTAGCTGAGGGGATCCTTTTTACATTTTACAAATAAGAAGTTTATGGAAGGCTTGTTTTTCATATTCTTACCGGGCTCATCTATTTCTGATATCTCGACCAGGCCATAGTTGGCAAAGTCTTGTTGAATGGAGTCAGCATCATAAAAAAACATTTTCACTCGGTCCATGATTTCGAAATAGTCTGTATCCAGTTGGACGCCCTTACCGTACATTGGTGCTTTTTTGGATACCGTTGTAAAGACCATATATCCACCCGGCTTCAGCTGATTATAACAATCCTGAATGAACTTCTCCCGCTCACGCTGATCCAATAAGTGAATCAGGGCATAGCAGAAAATACCGTCATAGAGTTTGTTGTCAAATGGCATATCGGTTACCGAGCCGTGAAAAACATTCATATCCAGCCCGCTCTGCCTCGCCAGATCAATCGCTGTTTGCGAAATTTCAATACCAGTAACATCTATTCCATTGTCCATAAAAACCTTTGCATTTCTGCCATATCCAATGCCGGGAACCAGGATGTCTTTAACATTCTTTTCAAGGAAAAAATCCTTGGTTAAGATGGCCGAGTCAGAATGTTCAAATCCCCACATCGTTTGTTTTTCTATGAAGCTTGCTTCCCAGAACTCAGTCATAGCCCGATCTCCTTTAATTACACTAAATAGTTATTACGGACATATTATATCTACGATAGAGCTGATTTGCAATGTTATTGTTAATCCTCGTATTTAAACAGATAGACTTTTGTGAAGCGGCCGGATATTATGTTAGATGGATTTAGAACGATTAAGCAGCAGAAGCTAAGTGATGATCCGGAGCTGAACAGTGTGGTAGTGAGCTACCTGGATGATTTCATCGCGAAAGTGCACATGTGGTGTTCCGGAGATACCTCAGAAAGTAAGACGATAGATGAAATGAAGGCTCTGTATGATGAAATCAGCAAGGAGACGGCAAATATAACAGATTACGAAATTAATGAAATGAATAAAATAGACGCTGATGAATATGAAGTGGTAGCGGACAGGTCCTGGGATAACGGGAGTGATGATACCGCTGTCTATTCAATAATTAAAATGGATGGGGTATGGAAGGTGGATGACCTGTAGTGATGAGGAGAAGTACGAAGACAAATAAGGCAATGCGTTATTTACTTAAAAATGTGCCACCTTCAGTCCATGTAGCCTCGGAGGGACCGAGTCCTAGTTTTACGGAATGGGATCATTGTATTTTGATAGATACCACTGAACTTGGAACTTTAAAAACAGTCAAAGAAACAACATACCCGGACAGAACTGGATTAGAAGCATCAATTAATCATTTACATGTAAGTGATATAGCAACTGGAATGCAAATAATAGATCGGTGGACAGGGAAGATGCAAGAGTACTACAGCGATAGGCAGTTTATTATCGTATTGAGCTCTCAGCTGGATGGAAAAGACGTGGTTGTAAGATTCTATCAGTATAGAAAAGATGACCCGGAATGGGTGGCGCTAGATAATCTTGAAGGCTATAAACAAGAAGCGATACTTGTTATCGGGCTTATAAATAATGCTGTTCTATAGAGTGAGTACCCCCCCCCCAACTGGTTAAAACCCAGCAGATAGTGTACCTTAGTAATATTAGTAATTAGGAGTGGTGATTTTTTGTGAAAAAAAGTAGACAAACCCCCGTGCTGGTCGTGGTCTCCATCCTGCTGATCATTATCAGCAGCCTGATCCCGTCGGACAAATCAACCTGGCTGGGAGCACTGCAGACCATCTTGCTGGGCGTCGGGCTGCTCGGATGCTGCATGGCTTTTTGGCGGTTCGCCAAGGGCGGCAAGGGCAAGCGCTGATTTCTGGCACTGGAACGGATAGCATAGCATAGCAAATGGAGAGTCGTGGCGGATGCTGCGGCTTTTATTAATATGTACGGCGTCAGCGGATTTACTCCATGCAGCGCTTGCTACGCGGAATGAGAGGACCTTATTTTGTGAAAAAGCCTGCTTTTTTACCCGTTGCGGACTCAGGAGCGCTTATATTGTTCGAGGGAGCTCAAAATGAGGCGAAACTGGTTAGTTAAGGTCCTCTGAGTCCGCATGGATCGCTGAATGGCCTGATTGGGCGAAATAACGGATCTACAGTCCGCATGGATCGCAGTGGCATGATTAAAGCTATTGTTGCAGGCCCAGCCATCTTCCCTATTATCCCGCCGACGGGCGCGGGACAGCTGGCCGCGCAGCAGCCATCTGTTCGCGAATCCCTCTGAGCTGCGCTTTCAGCTCAGGGACGCTTCGCTGCAGGATGAGGCTGATCTCGGGCAGAGGCAGCTGGATGCCGTACCATAAGGCGCTGGCGATCTGATCCTCCCAGGTGAGCAGGGCAGAAGAGCAGCGGCCGCGGTCTTGAGCAACCAGCGAGCATTGCCGGATGCATTCCCTGTAGGCGGTAAGGGAGTAAGCATCTGCTTGGATGCTGCCCTTGAGCCAAGGCTCATAGAGTGCCGCGAATGTGGCAACTGCGGCTTGATCGGCGCGGGCGCCCTTCTCCAGCAGGAGACAGCTTAGCGCATAGATGGTTCCGCTATATTGCTCAATATAGCTGGTGAATCCGGCAGCGGGAGCTGCGTTGGACGATAATGGGTCTGGCATGTGGACACGTTCCTTCCTGAATGTGGGCGATTTATAGTTTGGATATGTAGTTGATAGGTTTGCCGAAATGCTGATCCTCCGGAATAAGTGCGCAAAAAACCGCAGACAGAGGAGGACCTCTGCTGCGGTTTTGTTGCAGGCGTAAGAAGCCTGGGGCAAAATCGTGGCGGATCAAGATCTCTCTCTTTACGCTTACGGGGTTAGCTGTCGGATTCGGACGGTGAGAGTCGCCCTACCTTTTGAGACTGCGTAATTGAAGTCTCCTTCGGATTCACCCCAAGTAGGCCTGCGGCCTGATGGTTCCCCCGTTTTCCGCTTGGCGGAAATTCAGCGTGCATTCACATTTTCACTGGTAACTTTCAACACGAATCATACCCTTTCAGGGTTGTCTTTGTAAAAATGGAAAAGAGTGCTTCTGCGCCGGATTTGCAATAAATTGCTGCTTTGCGAGGAATATTGGAGACTAAAACCATATATGTGGCCGATTATCATCCGTTTATCTCGCTCAATCGCCGTTTTTTATTTTTGGGAGGCAGCGGCAGGAGAACTCCGGAAATATTAATGCGTTAGACGGAAACGGCGTCGATATCGAATTTTTGTGAAATGGGCGTATTAGTGAGATATCGGGAGATAATGAGAGATTGAAGATAAAGTAAGCGTTACCCGTCAGGCAAATAGATGCGTGATTGTGTTATTAGAGTAATTACGGCGGTTTACAAATTGTACCTGAATTAGAGCCCGATTCTACGAAAAGGGTATCCTTTCTAGCCGCACAAACCATACATCCGGGAGGGCCTAATTCCCGCTTCCCGAATGCTTGACTTGGACCATACTCCAGGGATTATCATTTGATTCTGTAAGGGCAGACTGTCAGTAAATTACCAAGACTGAAAGCCAAACTAAGAAGCTAGATTAAGAAGGAGGCCAGCAGCAAATGGAGCCTGTTTTTACGATTGCCGAGGTAGCAGAGCGGACAGGACTCAGCCAGGATACCATCCGCTATTATGAGAAAATCAAGCTCCTGCCCCCGGCAAGCCGCAAGGAGAACGGCCAGCGGGCATACAGCAGGCGTGAGCTGGACCGGGTGCATTTCGTTGCTATTCTCAAAAGAACCCATATGCCGCTGCGCATCATTCAAGAATACATCCGGGCGTCAGCGGAAGAGGACTACGATGAATGCTACAGTGTGCTGGACGGGCATAAAACGTTGATTGAAGAGCAGCTCACGGAACTTACGGCGGCCCTGGAGCTTATGAAATACAAGCTGAAGAACTTCCGGGAGCTTAAGGACGGCAGGTTCATCGCGGAAATGGAACAGAGGAGGAACGAGGAATGAATACTGGGTTGAATCAGGAGACGAACAAAGAGTTGAATCACGCGAAAGTTAAGCAGCACCCGATTCCTTCGGGGTTTGGGCCGGACACTACGGCGGAGCAAGTAATCCAAGGCCATAATCTGAGCGGCAAAACAGCCATCGTGACCGGCGGCTACTCCGGCCTGGGTCTGGAGACCACACGTGTCCTGGCTGCGGCCGGAGCTACATTGATAGTTCCCGTACGGACACCGGAAAAGGCCCGGCTCGCCCTTGCCGGCATCCCCGGAGTCCAGCTGGAGTCACTGGATTTGCTGGAGCCGGTATCCATCGATGCCTTCGCGCAGCGGTTCCTGGACTCCGGCCGGCCGCTGGATATCCTCATTCACAGCGCAGGCATTATGGCTTCGCCGCTGGCCCGGGATGCTCGCGGATACGAAGTGCAGTTCGCCACCAACCATCTGGGGCATTTCCAGCTGGCAGCCCGGCTCTGGCCTGCGCTGGTGAAGTCCGGAGGCGCACGGGTAGTCTCCGTATCCTCACGCGGCCACCGCATTGCCGGTGTTGATTTCGCAGACGTGAACTTTGAGCGGCGGGCCTATGAGAAATGGACAGCCTACGGCCAGTCGAAGACCGCCAATGTGCTGTTCGCCCTTGAACTGGACAAACGCGGGCAAGTACATGGTGTCCGGGCATTCTCCGTGCATCCCGGCAGCATCCTGACCGATCTGGCCCGGCATCTGTCGGATGACGAGCTGCGCGGCATGGGGGCGCTGGATGAGGCGGGCAACCGTATCCCGGCCGGGCGTATGAATCATATGAAGACGGTCCAGCAGGGAGCCGCGACCAGTGTCTGGTGCGCGGTGAGTCCGCTGCTCGACGGCACGGGCGGCGTGTATTGCGAGGATGCCGACATCGCTCCTGTTGCGGAGTCCGGGGATTCGCACCAGCCTGGGGTGCAGGACTGGGCGATCGATTCGGGCAACGCCCTGATGCTATGGGAGCTGAGTGAAGCTATGACGGGGGTTACATTCCCGGCCTGACAGATCTGAACGACAAAAATGGTGCCGGCCCTGTAAAGAGGGCGGCACCATTTTGCATAACTGACTGAATCCTTACTGTACAGCTGCCTCAATAAGCTCCTGAAGCTCAGGGAGATTGAAGCCCTTGACAGCCCGGTCTCCGGACACGGTGACTGGAACACCCATGAAGCCCAGCTTCTCGACTTCTTCCTGATAGACGGTACTGGTCATCACATCTCTGACTTCGAAGGGAATGCCCTTGCTCTCAAGCAGCTGCTTCACCTGATTGCAGTCGCTGCAGCCGGAGGTGGAATAGATGATTACGTTCTGGCTCATTGCTCCACAGCTTCCTTGATGGCGCCGCGGGTGATTTTCCAGTGGGAAGTGTTCCAGCGGACCTCACCATCCTCCAGCAGGAAAATCTGCGGCGATTCATGCTTAATCCCGAAATCCTCGGCAATCTGATTGGAGACCGGACGGTCTTCGATAACATGTACAATGGCGGCAGGCGTGTCGGAATTCTGTGTATAGGCCTGGAACTCCTCATTTGCTTTGGCGCTGATCGGGCAGGTGGTGCTGTGCTTGAAGAGCAATTTTTTGCCGGGTTGCCCTACGTATTGTTGCAGTTCATCCAGTGTATGGATTTGTTGAATAGACATCAGAGGATCACCTTCCTGGAATAGAATTTAGAAAGCATCTTGTCAACAATTGTGTTGTTAACAACTATTATTCTTGATTGTAACATAGTTCAAAATTAAAGCAAAAGAATGTTCAGCAGGCTTATCCCCCTCCCTTGCAGGATGTTGATAAAGGCCAATTGCCATGCTAATGTGAGAGTGATGCAGCAACGCTCTGCGCATAAATAAGCAGGTATGAGGGGTGTGCAATTCATGAAAAGGGTCGCTTTTGTAACCGGTGCCGACCGCGGGCTCGGGTTTTATCTGGTACGCTTTCTTCTGGAGAATAAATACACAGTGTTTGCCGGCCGGTATTTACCGGAAGCTGAGGCACTGGAGGTTCTGAAAGCGCAATACCAGGACACGCTGATGCTGGTCCCTCTTGATATCGGCAGCGCAGAGAGCGTGAAAGAGGCAGCGCGGAGTATTGCCGGCAGTACGGGACACATCGATATTATTATCAACAATGCCGGTATTATCCACCAGGCGGACAATGCTACAATGCTCGTGGATATGGATGATGAGGCCATGGCGCAGCTCTATAATGTGAATACGCTCGGCGCGCTCCGGGTGAGCAACGCGTTGATGGGATTGCTTTTGCAGGGCAAGCAGCGGCTAATTATTAACATCTCCTCAGAGGCAGGCAGTATCAGCCGGAACAAAAGAATTAATATGTACGGCTACTGCATGTCGAAGGCGGCGCTGAATATGCAGTCCTCGCTGATGCACAATCATCTGCGTAAGCTGGGCGGACAGGTGATGGTCTTTCATCCCGGCTGGCTGCAGTCTTATATGAGCGGAGAGAAGAATATGGAAGCGCCGATTCCTCCGGAGGAATCAGCGTATAAGATCATGAATATCGTACAGGATCATAAGAAATATCTGGGCGAGGAACCGGTGTACATCGATCTGGACGGCAATCTCTGGCCCTGGTAACAGCAGCGCAATTTATGAAATAATGGACTCATAGATTATAGATTAACTTTGCACAAGAGAGGTGTGAATGCAATGACTTCCTTCAAAGCACTTGCGTTTGGCAGCTATACCGAGGTTAAATATCATCCGTTCACGGGAGTAGACCGTGAGATCGAGCAGCTGCTGGAACCGGAGCTTCAGGTCGTATCGACTGAGGATTACGGGCTGATGAACAAGGAACAATTGTCGGACTGCAAGCTGGTGGTCTCCTATACTGAATTTTCGGATGAGAAATTATCCGCTGCGCAGAGCGGCGCACTGCTGTCTTATGTGGCTGGCGGCGGCGGTCTGCTCGTAGTGCATAACGGGATCTCCCTGCAGCGCAATCAGGAACTCGGCGTAATGCTGGGCGCCCATTTCACCCACCATCCGGACTATACCGCGCTTCATATGACGATTCCCAGCCGGGAGCATCCGATTATGCAGGGCATCAATGACTTTGTGATTGAGGATGAACCGTACTATTTTGAGCAGCTGCCATATTTCGAATCAACCATTCTTGCAGAATATCCCCATGGAGGGGCGATGCGGCAGGCGGCCTGGTGCCATGAATTCGGACAAGGGCGGGTAGTCTACCTGATGCCTGGCCATCATCTGCCTTCCTTCTCGGTAGAGCCGTTCCGCCGGATGATCCGCAGAGGCGGGTTATGGGCAGCGGGACTGCTGTAAGATAATGTGGAGACCAGCTTAAGTTATGCTTAGGCTGGTTTTTTTATATTTTTTAAAAAACACCTTGACCCTGACACTAGTGTCAGGGTTTATACTGAGTGCAGACCATTTCTCATGAACCCCGGGGAGAATGCCATGAAAATAGGTGAATTAGCCACACTTACGGGCGTAAGCGTCCGTTCATTGCGATATTATGAGCGTCAGGGTCTGATCAAACCGCTGCGCCAGGACAACGGGTACCGTGAATACTCTCCGCTTGCCGTGGATACGGTGGAGACGATTAAGCTGTATTTGAATCTTGGCTTGTCGACAGAAGAGATTGCCGGATTCCTGAACTGTGTTCTGAAGAATAAAGAGGCGTTCTGTGCGGAAGTGATGCCGCTGTACCGCAGCAAGCTGGAAGAGATTGAACGCCAGCTGGTTGAGCTGAATCAGATCAAGCTGAACCTGCAGGACCGGATGGCTTCAATTCTGCAAGAGCAGAAGAATGAAGAGGAATAAGGCGGATCGATAAGATGAATAGAAGAAAACAAACTAGAAGCTAGAGAGATCGAAGGGGGATTTTGGAACTGTAGGAGCGACAGCGTCCGGAAGTCCAAATAGTCACCGTAGTGACGACTAAGCTTTAAGTTAGTATCTTAATTCAGCTTATATAATTGAGGTTAATCATTTGAGAGTTGAAGGAGGGCTTGAGATGGCTATGATAATTGCTGATAACGCCGGAGCTGTGCGTGAACAGCTGAAGGCTGGCGGAACCGTGCTGGTGGATTACGGTGCTTCCTGGTGTCCGCCCTGCAGAACCCTGCTGCCGATTCTGGAAGAGCTGAATGCCGAATACGGGGATGACGTGAGTATGATTAAGGTGGACTGCGATGAACTGCCGGAGCTTGCATCGGAAGCCGGTGTGATGAGCATGCCTACAGTGATCGTATACAGCGGAGGCCAACCTGTGGAGAAGCTGGTCGGCCTGCGGCCGAAATCCGTATATCAGGGTGTATTGAACAAAGTTGCCGGAGCGGTGCGCGGTACTCTTTAAGGTATTGTAACGGGGAGGGGCGGGAACGCCGCTTCGCCGCCGATATCGTGGATGGAGCACAGGCCCGCGATTCTTCCCAGGCAGCGTTCTCTGGCACTCGCAGACCAAGAATTAAGGCAGGATGCCGCATGAATATCATGCAGCGTCCTGCCTTTGTATTTTCAGGAAATATATATAATGCCGCTATTTCGTGCTCTCTGCTGCCGGAACTACAGGGACAACCTCATTCTGGTGCAATGCCTCCAGTACCTCTGCGCGCAGACTTTCGGTGAACGCCGCCCATGTTTTTTTACCGACATCCAGCTCTTCACGTCCAATGGAATTCAGTGTTTCGAGCCACACGCGCTTATCATTAATCACCCCGAGCTGCTCTTGAATATCCTTGTAGATGGCCTCGTGGGCATGGAATTTCTGATTCAGCGCAAAAGCGGCCGCATTAGCGGTATAGCGCAGATGCTTGGCGGCAATCCGCAGCTCATGAAGCGCTTCGAAGGCTTCCTTCGATTCAGCCTCAGGCCCCTTGAACAGGGTCTTGCAGGCTTTTTTCTTCTGCTCAAAAGCGACTTCCAGCTCGCGCATGACCACATTGGCATCTTTTTTGGCGGCGAGCGGCTCCAGCTGTGTATCGATAAAAGGGGTCCACTGCGCGTCTAGGGCCTTGCCGGTCAGCTTGGGAAGTGCATCCTCCAGCTTCTTGCGGAATATCTTCCGCTTGGCCTTCTGGTGTTTGATTACTGCAGTGAGCAGTTCGGCGGTTTTGACATCGCCCGCCTCTTTGGCGGCCTTGCGCCGTTCCTTGAACGATGCGATCAGTACATCTGCGTCCCTTACCTTGCCGAGCTTCTTCTGTGCCTGCTTGAATGTGCTG
Source organism: Paenibacillus sp. FSL E2-0178 (assembly GCF_038593005.1). Lineage (NCBI taxonomy): Bacteria > Bacillati > Bacillota > Bacilli > Caryophanales > Paenibacillaceae > Paenibacillus > Paenibacillus sp. FSL E2-0178. Next base: position 4,069,428 of record NZ_CP151953.1, on the reverse strand, counting down.
TACAACTCTTCCGTAGCCGAATGGCCCGGATCAAGAATAGACAGGAGCGTCAGCAGCTTGCGGCTGTTGACTCTGGCCTGATGAATATCTTCATCTCCGAAGCCCTTCAGCACATCTTGGCTATAGTCCCGGAAGTTGATATACAGCTTGTTCATTGCCTGCTCCCATTGTCTGGCCTTGCTTAGTTGCCTGTCCTTTGTCAGTTGTTCGGTTGTCATGCGGCATCACTCCTAAGGGTTGTGTATAGCATGAGCTTCAACGCGATTCTTATGGCTGGGATTATCTTCTTATCCTCTAAGGATAACGGGTTCCAGCCGCCATTTCAAATACAGAGTTTATAGGCTCCAGGCTTCGCGGCCAGTGTGCAGATCGGTTACAATAGGACTAATTAAGAAAGTGTAATTACAACACAGCGGAATACGCAGCGTGACTTGCGGGATCAGGGCGGTGCCCGGCCTGCCGTATCCGGGAAAGAGGTAGTCAGTGGGACTCGCAGGCAATCCGAATGAGAAGTGAACCTTATAATGTGCTGGAAAATGGAGTGGCGGGCAGGCTGCCTGAAGAGATGGTGCTCTTCACGCATTTGAGCGGGGAAGCGGAGGAAACGGAATCCGGGCAGGATATGCTGATTCCGTTTGCCTTCGAGGAAATGCTGTGCCGGGATGTCGGAGCCGGACAGGTTCCGCCGGTACTGCACCTCTGGAGCCACCCGGGCGGTGTGGCGCTGGGGCTGCGGGACAGCAGGCTGCCCCGTGCAGGGGCGGCGATGCAGGCGCTTGAGGAGCAGGGAATCCGCACGGCGGTCCGGCATTCAGGCGGCGCAGCAGTGCCGCTGGATGCCGGGATCATCAATGTGTCCCTGCTGCTGCCCAAAAGTCCGGGCAAGCTGGACTTTCACGATGATTTCCGGCTGCTGGCTTCGCTGATTGCCGAAGCCGTAGCTGTGAGCCATCCGCAGGCGGCGGCGCTGATCCGTGCCGAAGAAGTCACCGGGTCGTATTGCCCCGGTGACTTCGATCTGGCCATCGGCGGCCGCAAGTTCTGCGGCATCGCCCAGCGGAGACAGAGCAACGCGTACTTCGTCCACGCGTTTGTTGTCGTGTCCGGCTCCGGGCTTGCGCGCGGAGAACTCATCCGCAGCTTCTATGCAGAGGCAGCGGACGGGGACGAATCGCTGGATTATCCCCGCGTGCGTCCGGAGACGATCGCCGCGCTCGGGGAGCTTGGCGGCCCGGACTCGGCCGCAGTCTTCACGGCAGGCATCCGGCAGGCGGCTGCCCGCCGGGGCACCCTGCTGAAGCCGGCGGACCGCCTGCAGCAGGAGACCGGCTACAGCCTGCAGTACGGCGATCCGCGTGTGCTGGAGGCGGCGCGTGTGCTGCGGGAGAGGTATGCGCACTGAAGCAAGCGCGCAATGTAACGGGAGTCCCGGGAAGCGTGGGGAGCGGGCGGTCATTGAAGAGTGCAGGCAGGTGCCTACGAGAAGGGTGCAGGCAGGTGCACACGAGAAGGGTGCAGGCAGGTGCACACGAGAAGGGTGCAGGCAGGTGCACACGAGAAGGGTGCAGGTAAATGCAGACGAGTGCAGGCGAGCTAAATTCGCCTGTGCTTTTTGCTGTTTGGGGAGATAGAGGAAAAAATCCCTTTAAATTGGTTGGTGGGAGGACATTTGGAGGTAGATAGAGGGAAAATCCCTTTAAATTGGTTGGTGGGAGGACATTTGGAGGTAGATAGAGGGAAAAATCCCTTTAAATTGGTTGGTGGGAGGACATTTGGAGGTAAATAGAGGGAAAAATCCCTTTAAGTTGGCGGTGGGACGACATTTGGAGGTGGATAAAGGGAAAAATCCCTTTAAATTAGTTAGTGGGAGGGGATTTGGCGGAAATGAGGGGCACAATTGCCCCTGAATTCGTGAGAAGCGGGCATTTGGCGGAAATGAGGGGCAGAAGTGCCCCTGGATTCGAGGAAAGTGATCATTTGGAAGGAAATGAGGGGCAGAAGTGCCCCTGAATTGGAGGGAAGCGGGCATTTGGTGGAAATGAGGGGCAGAAGTGCCCCTGAATTGGAGGGAAGCGGACATTTGGTGGAAATGAGGGGCAGAAGTGCCCCTGAATTGGAGGGAAGCGGACATTTGGCGGAAATGAGGGGCAGAAGTGCCCCTGAATTGGAGGGAAGCGGGCATTTGGAGGAAATGAGGGGCAGAAGTGCCCCTGAATTGGAGGGAAGCGGGCATTTGGAGGAAATGAGGGGCAGAAGTGCCCCTGAATCCCGAGGGAAGCGATCATTTGGTGGAAATGAGGGGCAGAAGTGCCCCTGAATTGGAGGGAAGCGGGCTTTTGGCGGAAATGAGGGGCAGAAGTGCCCCTGAATCCCGGGGGAGGGCGTGTTACCCGCCCCTACCTGTACAGCTCCGGACGCCGGTCGGAGAAGACCGGGATCTGTCCGCGCACTTCCTGCACCCTGGCGAGGTCGATCTCGCCGCTGAGAATTTCTTCGCTCCCTGAAGCCTCGCTCACAATCTCTCCCCAAGGGTCAATAATCATGGAATGGCCGCCAAAGGTGTTAGCCAGATCAGATCCGGAGCGGTTGCAGGCCACCACGTAGCACTGGTTCTCAATCGCCCGGCTGATCAGCAGAGCCCGCCAGTGGGATAAGCGGGGCAGCGGCCACTCTGCACTGACGAACAGCACTTCAGCGCCCTCTGCCATATGAACACGGACCCATTCGGGGAAGCGGATGTCATAGCAGATTAATCCGGCGCATAAGGTGCCGTCCAGCTTGAACAGTCCTTTGGCTGACCCGGGCTGGAGGTAGAGATGCTCATCCATCAGCTTGAACAGATGCAGCTTGCTGTACTGCCCGGCGGGTGCTCCGGTACGGTCGAAGACGAACATGCTATTGGTAACTCCGGTATCCTGCCTCACGGCGACGGAGCCGGCGACGATATTAATCCCGTATTCCCGGGACAGACCTGAAATAAGGGCCCCCGCAGTGCGGCCCCCGTGATCTGCGATCTCGTCCAGCCGGGTCAGATCGTAGCCGGTCGTCCATAATTCAGGAAGGATTATGCAGTCCGGGTTACCGGCGGCGGCTTCGCGAATTTTGCGTTCTGCCGCAGCATAATTCACCTCCGGATTGCCAAATGCTATATCGAGCTGAATCAGGGCTATTTTCATACGGGCAAACTCCTCTTTAATTTTATTAGTTGACGGGTCAACGATTCCGGTGTAAAGTAAGGTTTGTCAAAAAGGTTTTGCACAATATATTTGCGTAAGGGGGTTAATTTTGACAGAACATCTGCCCGATGAAGATACAATCTTTGAGCTGCTGCAGGCGCTGCATAAGGGAATCAGCCCGAAGTTCGAGCGCTGTGCGGGCATTACACCCACCCGGTTCCGCCTTCTCCAGGAATTGTTTCGAGTCTCCGAGATCAGCCAGATTTCGCTGCAAAAGACACTCGATATCGATGCCGCCGCGGTCACCCGCCACTTAAGAGGACTTGAAGACAGCGGAATGATTGCCCGCCGGAATAATCCTGCCGATAACAGGGTCACCCTCGTCTCCCTGACCGATCACGGCCAGGATCATATTAATTCCTACCGGGAAGAGAAGACCCGCTTCATCAGCGAACTTCTTACCGGGTTCAATGAACAGGAACGCACCGTACTCGCAGAGATGCTTACCCGGCTGCAATATAATATTAATTTACTGTAGCCGTCACCTATAATCAAACCATAAAGGAGCTTATTATTCATGAACACGACCAGAAACAACGATTTCACTAGCATTATTACAGGACGCCGCTCAATCCGCAAATACGATACCTCCGTCAAAATCAGCAAAGAGGAAATGACAGAGATCCTTACTGAAGCAACTCTGGCCCCTTCCTCCGTTAATATGCAGCCTTGGCGTTTCCTTATCATCGAAAGCCAGGAAGCCAAAGCCAAGCTGGCCACCATTGCCAAATTCAATCAGCTTCAGGTAGAAACCTCCGCAGCAATGATTGCCGTATTCGGTGATCTGAACAACTTCGACTATGCTGAAGAAATCTACGGAACGGCTGTAGAACGCGGACTGATGCCTGCTGAGGTAAAAGAAAGACAGCTGACCTCTCTGGGTGCCCACTTCGCGAAGCTGCCTGCGGACGTTAACAGAGAAACGGTGTTAATTGATGCCGGTCTGGTCTCGATGCAATTGATGCTGGCAGCCCGTGCCCATGGCTATGACACGAACGCGATCGGCGGATTCGAGAAGGATCAGATTGCGGAATTGTTTGATATGGACAAAGAGCGTTATATCCCGGTCATGCTGATATCGATCGGCAAAGCGGTTGAAGAAGGCTATGCATCCGTCCGTCTGCCGGTTGACACTGTTGCCCAGTGGAAATAAATATTGGATAATACTGGACCGTTGAGTTAATATTCAAGAAACTTAGGAGGAATACTAAATGATTATTATTCACGCATTGCTTCAGGTAAATCCCGCACGTGAGCAGGAGTTCCTTGAAGTCGCGAAGACTCTGGTTGCCGCAACCCACGAAGAAGAAGGCAACATCTCATATGAATTGTATAAGCATACAGCGGACGGAAATACCTACATCATGGTCGAAATCTGGCGTGACCAGGCGGCTGTAGCTGCCCATAATACAAGCCCGCATTTCACCGGCTTCGCTGCCAAAGCAGGAGAATTCCTGACTGCACCGCTGGATGTTAAGCTGTATAACGCTGAAGAATTGAGCAAATAATTCCGGTTTGAAGAGGGGAGCATGCCCGTGAATCGTTTTGAACCTTCACAAATGCTGAAATCTCTGCCCAGGCAATTCTTCGCCGCGCTTGTCGCCAGAGCCGGAGCCGTTGCTGCCGAAGGGCATGATGTAATCAATCTGGGGCAAGGCAATCCGGACATGCCTACACCGGCCCATATCGTGGAGTCCCTCCAGCTGGCCGCAGTGAACCCTCTGAATCATAAATATCCGCCGTTTCGCGGCCATGTTTACCTCAAGGAAGCCGTGGCCGAGTTCTACCTGCGGGAATATGGAGTAGAGCTTGAACCGGAACGCGAGGTCGCCATTCTGTTCGGCGGCAAGACCGGCCTGGTTGAGGTGGTGCAGTGTCTGCTCAATCCGGGGGATACGGCGCTGGTGCCTGATCCCGGTTATCCGGACTATTGGTCGGGGATTGAGCTGGCACGGGCTGTTATGGAGATGATGCCGCTGACGGCGGAACACGGGTTTTTGCCCGATTATGGCAGCATCAGCCCGGAGGCCGCAGCGAAGGCGAAGCTGATGTTCCTGAACTATCCGAATAATCCTACGGGAGCTGTGGCGACCGCGGATTTCTTCAGGGAAACGGTGCAGTTCGCATCGGATCACAACATTTGTGTGGTGCATGATTTTGCCTACGCCGCCATTGGTTATGAAGGGCAGAGGCCGCTGAGCTATCTCCAGACCCCGGGTGCGAAGGAGAATGGCATCGAAATCTACACCTTGTCCAAAACCTACAATATGGCCGGCTGGCGCGTCGCGTTCGCCGTAGGGAATGCCAGCGTGATCGAGAGCCTTAACCTGCTGCAGGATCATATGTATGTCAGCCTGTTCGGCGCGGTGCAGGAGGCAGCCAGAACGGCATTGCTTGGCCCGCAGGCTCCGGTACAGGCGAATGTGGCCCGCTATGAGGCGCGGCGTAATGTCCTGATTCAGGGTCTGAGCAGCATCGGCTGGGAAGTGGAAGCCCCCCGCGGCTCCTTCTTCGCCTGGCTGCCGGTTCCTGCAGGCTATACCTCGCAGAGCTTCGCTGACCTGCTGCTTGATGAAGCTCATGTGGTGGTAGCGCCAGGCATCGGCTTCGGCGCCTATGGCGAAGGATATGTGCGGGTGGGGCTGGTCACTGAGGAGGCCCGGCTTGCGGAAGCGGTAGGGCGGATTGCCGCGCTGAAGCTTTTTCAGCCCTCCGGGCTATAGTTCTGTAGCTCTCCTATTAAGCTAGCTAATATACACACTCATTAAGGGGAAACCCCGGCAGTCTTAACGGCTGCCGGGGTTTCCCCTTTGGCATCCCGCAGCGGGAGGCGGAAGAAAATAATGCTAAGAAGCGGAACGTTTATAAAACAGGCGTGCCGGGTATCTAAGCTTACCCTTACACGAGCTGTAACGCGCAGGCGGGACCTGAAGAGAGTGGGGAATGAAAGGGATGAGGGGATCGAATGGGAAATATACATAGGAACAAGCAACTGCCGCAATTACCTGCAGCGCAGTGGGATGAACGGCTTCGGCAGGATCTCGCGGATTATGTGAATTACCGGATATCCGGCGGCTCTTTAACAACTATTACTAAGAACACGGACGCCGCCGATTCTATTATTGAGCCTATTCTGGACAGCGCTGCTGTCCGTGCTTACCGGCAGGCACAGCATGGGGGTGTGATCACCGATGTCCGGCAGCTGGAGGAGCTTCCCGGATTCAGCCCGGAGCTGCTTGAGCAGCTCGCATCAGCCGTGTCCGGCCTGGATTCCGGCAAGCTTAGAGCGCTGGCGCCGCAGACTACAAGGCATAACAAGGTGGATCCATATGTGAACGGGCCGCAGTGCCTGGAGATGCTGCTGGAAGAGATCCGCAATGCACAGCGTTATATCCATCTGTCCGTGATGCTGTTCTTCAATGACCATTCGGGAAAGCTGATCGCCTCGGAGCTGCTTCATGCGCTTCAGCGGGGAGTAGAAGTCCGGATGCTGGTGAATTACACCGTCACCGCCTTGGGATACGGAAGCAATCTTGAAGTAGGAAGATTCTCCGAGCTTGCAGCAGTCCTTGAGCAGGCTGGAGCCCGGCTGAAGGATACATTTCATTCCTGCTACGCTGCTGCGGAATGGGCAGTGAAGCGTGAGGAACTGAAGTCTCAGGGCGTCCCTGAGAGTATCCTCTTTCTGCAGGACAAGGTGCAGGAGGATGTCAAAATTACCGGGCTGAATGTGATCGACCACCGTAAATTTATGGTCATTGACGGAACAACGTCCATTATAGGAAGTCTCAATATCGGTGACCAGTATACTTTTGCGACGCCTATCCGGGAATCGGCAACTGAACAGATTGACGGTCGCCCGCTTGGGATTCCCTCCAGGGAAGAGGAGTGGCATGACGGCTGCTTCCGGATTCAAGGGGAGGCTGCCCGGCCGCTGAATGAGGCTTTTCACGCCAGATGGCTTCTGCTTGGAGGAGATCACTTTGAGGTGGAAGACCCGTTCTACCACCCTGCGGGAAATTATGAATTCGGCGGGGAAGAATGTACGCTCTTTCTAAGTTTTCCCGGAAATCCGGTGAACTTGATTCAGCAGTATTATCTGGATTTGCTTACGTATGCCGCCGAAGAGACTATAATTGTGAATCCTTATCTGATCGACCAGGCTTTCTGGGACCGGCTCGGTGAAGTTGGACCGGAGTGTTCCCGCCATATCTCGATTTGCAATCCGCTTGAGGTCAATGATCATCCTACGAACAAGGCAGCGGTGCGCAGCAATATGTTCATTCCTTTCTGCAATGGGGTGTCCTTCTATGACTACAGCTCTACAGAACGCTTCTCCCACTGGAAAATCACTTATGACCACAGAGCGCAGGCTGTATTCCACGGCTCGTATAATATCAACGAACGAAGTGCCTGCCATGATTTCGAAATGGGAATGCTGGTTAAGAGCGAGCCGTTCGCAGACAAGGTGAAACGGATGATTGATTATGATCTTGGGGTGTCCCGTAAAATCAGCGATAAGCACGAATTCTTCAAACATCCCTGGCTGCATCCCAGCACGTATCTGAACAAGGCGACGCAGAATTACACCTGATATGTCTGCTGGCCCCATGTCATGTATAATGAGCGGTATAACATATGAAGATGGAGCTAATGAGGATGAACATAAACATACTTGGGACAAGCCTGAAGAAGAATGAGGTATTCTTCGCGTGCGAATTCGGTGAGGGCAGAGGAACCTGGTGCGGTGCCGCTGTGGCTGCCGGGGAGACCTGCGAGGCTGAATTTGAGCTGCCCCCGCTGTTCATGCGCTGGGTGGATATTGTGCCGGCGCACGGAGGCCGTTGTGAGATACGTATGGACGGGAATGTTGTCATATTGACGGGTATACTGGAGAATATAGAGGAAGACGGAACCGGTTATCTGCGGCTTGGCCGCGATGTAATCATGTTCGAGTGTCTGGGTGAACCAATGGCGCTGGGCGGATTCGTGGAGATCAGGACCGGGGAGATCAAGCTGTACCCTGTCAATCCTTGAGCCTGCGGGGCGTATGCCGGACTAACTATTTCCTGCTCCGGCGTAGCCACCTTCGGCTAAATGAGCTAAGATAATATACATTAGAAAGTATAGCAAGAGGAGCAGAAGTCCCATGAACAGCGATATTCAACAATTTAAGACGGAATTCTTCAAGGCGCTGGCTCATCCGATGCGGATCCGCATTCTGGAGCTGCTCAGCGAAGGCGAGAAGAATGTGAATGAGCTGCAGGCGATCCTCGGCTCGGAGGGCTCTGCCGTATCCCAGCAGCTGGCCGTACTCCGTGCCAAGAACGTAGTGGCCAGTGTCAAAGAAGGAACCACTGTAATTTATGCCCTCCGTGATCCTCTGATCAAAGACCTTCTGGCTGTAGCTAAACAAATATTCGACAATCACCTTGTGAACACCATCTCCCTGCTTGAAGGCATCCGCAGCGAATGACCCCGGCTTCCCGGGGGGCGGATTACCCCGTTGACAAGAACGGCAGGCAGGAGTAATGTGAGTCTTATATTCAAATAATCAGATATTCAAAGAAAAGAAGGTTAAATGATGACAGGGTGGGGCCGTTTTAAAGGCTACAATATTGCTTCTCTGCGCAAGGATATCATTTCAGGGACGATCGTCGGCGTGATTGCCATCCCCTTGGGGATGGCATTTGCTATTGCCTCCGGTGTGAAACCGGAGTACGGAATTTACACGACCATAGTAGCCGGTATTCTCATTTCCTTATTCGGCGGTACAAAGTTTCAGATTGGCGGGCCTACGGGTGCGTTTATTCCTATTTTATTCGCGATTGCCATGCAGTACGGGTACGAGAATCTGCTGATTGCCGGAATGATGGCCGGGGTCATTCTCGTGGTGATGGGCGTTCTGCGGCTCGGGGTGCTGATCAAGTTCATTCCGAAGCCGGTGACAATCGGGTTCACGGCAGGAATTGCCGTTATTATCTTCAGCGGGCAGATCGCCAACTTTCTCGGACTAAGGGATATGGAGCGGCATGAAAGCTTTCTGGACAATATGAAAGAGATCGGCGCCCATATCTCGACAATCAATCTGTACAGTATTCTGACGGCGGCGATTTGTCTGGCTGTCGTAGTGCTGGGGATGCGCTTCGCGCCGAAGGTGCCCGGTTCACTGATCGGGCTGCTCTGCGCTACGGTCATTGCTGCCTTATTCTTCAGCGGCAAGGTGACTACCATCGGTTCAGCTTACGGGGATATCCCGAATACACTGCCGAGCTTTCATTTCCCAGTCATTACCTGGGAGAAGATCAGGCTGCTTATCCGCCCGGCCTTCATCATCGCGATGCTGGGCGCCATTGAGTCGCTGCTGTCCGCAGTAGTCGCCGATGGCATGTCAGGCAGCCGCCATGACAGCAACCGTGAGCTGGTTGGCCAGGGGATCGCCAACATTGCTGCGCCGTTGTTCGGCGGGATACCAGCAACCGGGGCGATCGCCAGAACCGCTACCAATATCCGCAGCGGTGCGGCTTCGCCGCTCTCCGGTATCATTCACGGCGTTGTTGTGTTTCTGATCCTGCTGTTATTCGCACCCTATGCCTCCAGCATTCCGCTGGCCGCGATGGCCCCGATCCTGATGGTCGTGGCCTGGAACATGAGTGAACGCAAGGAATTCCTTCACCTGCTTAAGCTGAAGACGGGGGATTCACTGGTGCTGTTCATTACCTTCCTGCTGACTGTATTTGCGGATCTGACGCTGGCGGTAGAGGTGGGGCTGGTGCTCGCGGTGATACTCTTCGTGAAGCGTATGGGAGAAGTACACATGGTCTCCAAAGTGCTGCCCGACCCTTCCTCCGTGAAGGTTGAGGCACATATGGTGACGGACAGCCACGATTGTCCGCAGATCGGAATCTATAATGTCGAAGGACCGCTGTTCTTCGGGGCCGCCTACCGCTTCGACAGTACCATGCCGGGACTGGGGCCGGATCAGCCGAAGGTCATTCTGCTGCGCATGGGGAAGGTGCCGCTAATGGACACCACCGGTGAAGCCAATCTGGCTGGCCTGGTGAAGCAGCTGCACGCGGATGGCGGAAGACTGATGATCTCCGGTATCCAGAGCCAGCCGCTGGATCTGCTGAAGAAGACAGGTCTGTATGACAGAATCGGGGCTGCCCAATTCTATGATCATACAGGGGAAGCGATCAATGAAGCGCTGGGAAGCATTGATTACAGCCGGTGCCTGGGCTGCAAGCATGCTGCCTTCAGAGAATGCAGCGCATTCTCAGGGCTTGATGAGGCCTACCCGCGCAGCGCAGCCTTCAAAGGGCGCACCCCGGCTGTCGCCAGGAAGCTGAGCGGTGGGGTATAGAGACCGGAATCCGGTCCTGCTGTTCCAGATTTACATTAATAGCAACAGCTCCAGCCCGGACATTTACGCGTCCGGGCTGTTTTTATAGCTGCCGCATACAATATTGGACTAAGCGGTTCCATATTTGTACAATTAGAGAGAACGAACCGGATTTTGCCGGAGTGTACATAACTGGACTATAACAAGGTAAGGAGATTATTCCCTCATGAAGGAACTGAATTATTCGAAGGTATTTATACTTCTGGCTGGAATGACGGCGGCAACACTTGCCGTATATCGTGTAGTTTCGCTGCAGACTGATACGTTCTATGCCTTTCTGCTCTGGAATCTGTTTCTGGCCTGGGTGCCGTTCTTCTTCTCCATGGCCGCGCATGAGCTGGATAAGCGGAAGATCGGGGGGCTGCTGATTCTGCCGCTTGGCATAGCCTGGCTGCTCTTTTTCCCGAATGCGCCTTATATTATGACTGACCTCGTGCATTTAACCATCCGCAAAAGCAAATACATCGTAGGCGGGACGATCCAGAACCGGTACTGGTACGATCTGACCACCCTGCTCTTATTCACCTGGAGCGCCTGGCTGACCGGATTCTTCTCCCTGTACCAGTTCCAGCATGTGATCTACCGCAAGACCAATGGGGTGCTGTCCTGGATCTTCGTGCTCTTTGCCTGCGTAATGGGCGGTTATGGCGTTCTGCTGGGCAGAGTCTACCGCCTGAACAGCTGGGATGTGCTGACAGACCGCCACCAGCTGTACCAGCTGGTTAAGGACAGTCTGAACCGGCAGTCCGTATTCTTCAGCTTATTCGTAGCCTTTGTGCTGCTGGTGATTTATGCCACGCTCTATTGTCTGCTGAACGGACTTGCCAGCGGGAGCGGCAAAGCTTATTCGAAGGGCGGCAGAAGATGATCTTCAGGGTCAGGGTTGAAATCCTGCTCCGGCTCCAGCTCTAATTCCAGCTCTAGCCCGGGTCCCGGATCGTACTGATAACGTTCAAGATCAATCACACCCCGCTCGTCAAAAATAATCCCTTCACCCAGCAGGTACAGCTGCTGCAGTGAGCCGGATTCGTCTTCGGTGAGCGAGATCATGCCTTTGGAATTGATGACCCTATACCATGGCAGCTTGTACTTCCTGCTCATAGCGTGCAGAATACGCACCACCTGCCTGGCTCCCCGGGGACTTCCGGCCGCGCGGGCAATTCCGCCATAGGTCATGACAGCTCCTTCCGGAATGGACTGAATAATGGTGATCACTCTTTTGGTGAATGGCGTCATGTACAGGCTCCTTTGTCTATAACAGAATCATCCGCTGTATGTACTTAGAACAACCATAACATAAAGCGCCGCATAGAGCATCTGCCGGGATAGGAGCAACCGCGATAGCCTGATAGTCCTTCTCCCGGTCCCGCCCGGCCAAGTCCCTGTCTATACAGACAGGGGCTATTTGCTGTGCGCTGCCTAAGCCTGAGTTCTTCCTCTACAGCATAATTATGGCGAATAGGAGTTAGAGAGACGGGGGATAATCAGAGCAATAGAAATGTGACAGGAGTGACTGCTGTGAAGAGCGAGGATGCTGCAATAAACAGTGAAGCTGACGGCAAAATATCATCTTCCCAGCCGTTAAGTCCTTCGCTGGATGATACGCTGGCTCTGTTCCGGAAGATTTTCAGTAACGATGGGACCCTGAGAATTCGTGTGATTGAGAATAATCATAGCATGCCCATCCGCTGCGGCTTGATCTACGTGGATGGAATGATTGACCGTGATCTTATACAGAATGGGATTACCAAGCCGTTCATGGCCTATGAATTCACAGATGAAGAGAGCGGCAATCCTGCAGAGCTGATGGAAAAAATCCGCATGGAAGTTATCAATATCAGTGACATTATGGTGTCTACGAAGCTGGATGAACTGGTTGGTGCTGTAGTCAGCGGGAAAACAGTATTCTTAATGGACGGCTACGCCGGAGCGCTTAATATCAATGCTCAAGGCTGGGAGACCAGAGCCATACAAGAGCCTACAACCGAAAAAGCGGTGCGGGGACCCAGAGAGGGGTTCACCGAGTCATTGCTCGTCAATCTCACCCTTATCCGGCGCAGGGTACAGAACTCCGATCTGAAATTTGTGTTCACTGACATCGGGACGCGTACGAAGACACAGACCTGCATCTGCTACATGGAGAGCCTGGCCTCACCCGATATTCTTAAAGAGCTCTACAGCCGGCTGGAGCGGGTGGAGATTGATTCCATCCTGGATACGGGGTATTTGGCTGAGCTTATCCGCGATGAGCCCTATTCCCCATTCGAGACGATCGGCAATACCGAACGGCCGGATGCTCTGGTGAGCAAAATCATGGAGGGCAGAATCGCTGTGCTCATTGAAGGTACCCCGTTTGCCTTGACGCTGCCGTATGTCTTCGTGGAGAACTTCCAGGCCAGTGAGGATTACTATATCAATTATTATTTCGCTTCCTTCAACCGTCTGCTCAGAGTGCTGGGAGCTTTCATGTCAATTAGTATTCCAGCCGGGTACGTTGCACTTGTAACCTACGCGCAGGAAATGGTTCCTACGCTGCTGCTGTTAAGCATTGCGACCGCAAGGCAATCCGTCCCCTTTCCTACGATCGTTGAGGCGCTGCTCATGCTGACCATCTTCGAGGTGCTGCGTGAAGCGGGGGCGCGGATTCCGACCTCAATAGGGCAGGCTGTCAGTATCGTAGGGGCGCTGGTGCTGGGTCAGGCTGCAGTAGATGCGCGGATTGTCAGTGCACCAATGGTTATCATGGTAGGACTGACGGGAATAACGACCCTGCTGAATCCAAGGCTGACAGGCCCTTTGATTATAGTCAGGCTTGCCCTGCTGTTTATCGCTTTTTTTCTGGGGATATACGGATATTTCTTCGGTCTGCTGGGTCTGGTGATTCATCTGATGAGCCTGCGCTCCTTCGGAGTCTCCTATATGCTCGGAGTAGGCTCGATCCGGCCGCAGGATATTAAGGACACGGCAATCCGTGCGCCCTGGTGGGATATGTATCTGCGGCCTGCGATGATCGGGGCGCGCAATATGAAGCGGAAGCCTTCTAATAAGCGGGCGAAGCGGCCATGAGCACCTTGCGCAGAGTCCTGTCCGTGCTAGTCTCTGTGCTGCTGCTGTTCAGCATTTCCGGGTGCTGGAATTATACCGAGGTGGATGATATGTCCATCGTAGCAGGAGTAGCGATCGACAAGAACAAGGCGGACGGCAAGCTGCTCCTCACTGTGGAACTGGTTGATACGAACGGAGGTCTGGATAAAACGCAGGCAGGGTTCAAGATGATTAGTCTCAGCGGGGATACGATGTTTGAGATCGTCCGCAATATCATCTCCATAACCGGCAAAAAGCTGTTCTGGAGCCATGCCAAAGCCATTATTGTCAGCGAAGAGGTTGCCAGAGAAGGGCTCATCAAAGCGATTGACTGGTACAGCAGAGATACGGAGACAAGATCGGATGTATTTATTTTCGTCTCCGGAGAGAAGACGGCCCGCGAGGTTCTTAATCTGAACAGTACGACGCAAGCGATTATGTCGTTTGAATTAGCCCAGATGATGCGGGATGAGAAGTATATCAGCAGTGCACCCACTGTGGAAATCTGGGATTTCATCGACAAGCTGGAGACCCTTGGGAATAATTCGGTAGCGCCGATGGTTAATATCCATGTGAAAAATAACCAGAAGAATGAACGTGTGGAAGGTACTGCTGTATTTGTAAGGGACAGAATGGTGGGTAAGCTGGACGGAGATGAGACGAAGTGTATGTTATTTGTCAAAAACTTAATAACAGGCGGTGTGCTGGATATTGAGGATAAGCATGGAACGCCGTCCTACTCCTTGGAGATTATCTCGAATCAAACGAAACTGAAGCCCAGGATGGCCGGCGGCAGGCTGCAGATGCAGATCGAAACTCTGACCCAAACCGGACTGGATGAAGTCATGACAGTTGAGGGATTCATGAAAGGGGAAACCATTCAGGACATTGAGAAAAGGGCTAGTGAGCGTATGGAGGCAGATATTCTTGCCTTAATCCATAAAGTCCAGCAGGAGTACGATGCCGATATTTTTGCCTTTGGCGAGAATGTTCATGAGAATCAGCCCAAGATTTGGGCTAAGGTCAAGGATCACTGGCCCGAAGCATTCGCTGATCTGGATGTGACGGTCAGCTCCAAAGTGGAAATTCAGAGCAGTGCCAAAACAACACGCGCGATTAGGCTGGGGGATTAGTTATGGTCATTTACATTGTGATGATCTATGTGTTTGTAGCCATCTTTGATCCCTACGGACTGCTGAAGCGGGGCATGAAGCGGGATTTCTATGTCTGTTCTACGCTGTACCTGATCTCCTTCTCCCTGGCCTTCGCGCTGTCGATGCATTGGGAGATTCCCAGCCCGTCCCCGCTGATTGTAGATTTAATCAAGAGGCTATACTAGAGTACGCTCCTGAAGGAGGAGGACAGCATGAGCAAAGAGATTATTCCGGCGGGTCAGTCCATCAGCATAGCTGTGTTATTTATTAGCGGCAGTTCACTGTTCATGGGCACATCAGGGCAGTCCGGCAACAGCAGCTGGATTGCTATCATTTTTGCGATATCGCTGGCTGTACCGCTCATGCTGATCTATGCGAGACTCCATGTGCTTTTTCCGGGCAAGGATCTGTACGATATGCTGATCGCTGTCTTCGGAGCAGTCTTCGGGCGGGTGCTTTCCTGCCTGTACATATGGTATGCTCTTCACCTGGGAGCGCTGGTGCTGCGTAATTTCGGGGAGTTCAGCAAGACGGTGGCCTTAACCTCCACGCCAATGATTGCCCCGATGCTTATGATCGGACTGCTCTGCATCTGGGTTGTGAATGCGGGGATGGAGGTGCTCGGCAGAAGCGCCAAATTTCTGCTGCTATTCTCGTTCATTGTCATTGTCCTCATACAACTGCTCTCTGTTCCCAAGTTCGAATACCATCATATGAAGCCGCTGCTGGATAGTGGGTGGGGTCCTGTATTTGCAGATACAGCAGGCTCCTTCACGTTTCCCTTTGCTGAAATTGTGATCTTCCTGGGCGCCTTCAATGTGCTTCCGGCCAAAGGCTCTGCCACACGGGTGCTGGTAAGCGGTTCGCTGATTGCCGGGATCATCATTATCTTTGTTACGCTGCGCAATTTGCTGGTGCTGGGGCCTGATATCCTTTCAAGCCTGTATTTTCCGTCTTATGTGGCAGTCAGCAGGATTAACATTGGTGATTTCCTGACCCGCATTGAAGGTTCGGCGGCCATCGTATTTGTCACGGCGCTATTCATAAAAGTCAGCCTCTGCCTGTATGTAACCTGTAATGGAGTAAGCAAGGTATTCAAGCTGAAGAGCTACCGGTCGGTTGTACTCCAGATGGGGCTCATCATGGTGTATCTATCCGATTTCATCTATAAGGATATTATGGAAATGCAGTATTTTGCTTATCACATCTACAAAGTGTATGCCCTCCCGTTCCAGGTGGTTATTCCAGTTATGCTGTGGATTGCAGCAGAGGTTCTCTCCCGCAGAAAGAGCAGCAAATCCATATGAGCTATGCCATCCCTCCACAGCCCCGCGTTGCGGGGCTATTTATTTTCAACCTGCGCGGAAGTTGGCTATAATGATAGGCAGAGAATCATGTTGTAGAAGAGGATAACGAAAGGCGTGAGAATAGATGAGTGTATCCAGCATCGTAATGTCCTCACATTGGGGCAGGGAAGTCAGACATAAGTATGTGGCACAAGGCTCCAAGTCGCTGGCCGTGGTGTTTCCGGGGCAGAATTATTCCGCCGAGCGTCCGTTGCTGGAGTATGCGGGCAAGCTGGCCCGGGAATACGGCTGTGATCTGCTGCTGCTGGAATATGGATACCAAAGTGCACGGGCGCCCTTCAAACGTGAAGAAATTGATATTGTCGCAGAGGAATGCAAGGTGGCGCTTGCTTCGCTTCCGGAGTATGAGCAGCTGCTGTTCATCAGCAAAAGCATGGGGACAGTGATCGCCGGCAAGGTAGCTTCAGAGACAGGAATAGGAGAGAAGGTTTCCCATCTGTTCCTCACCCCTGTTGCTGAAAGTATCCCGTACATTAAGCAGAGCCGGGGAAGCATTATTTACGGCGGGAGTGATCCGCTGTTCACGGAGCAGCATTCCGCCGAGCTCAGCGGCCTGAAGCAGGTGCGGGTGTACAGGATTGATGATGCCAACCATTCGCTGGAGGTAGGCAGTGTCAACGAGTCACTGGCCGTGCTGCTGGTCATTATTAATTTCTATCATGAGTTTTTCCGCGATTCACTTTAAGAGGGAGATGAGAGCATGATTACAGAAGCGGCAATGCTGCAGGTAAAGCCGGGATTGACCCGGCAGTTTGAGCAGAGCTTCAGGGAGGCATCCCCGCTGATTGCCTCGATTGACGGTTATTTGGGGCATGAGCTGCAGCACTGTATGGAGGACGACCATAAATATCTGCTGATTGTCAGATGGCGCAGCCTGGAGGATCATACGGTGGGGTTCAGAGAATCCGCCCAGTATCAGAAGTGGAAAGCGCTGCTGCATCATTATTACAGCCCATTCCCTGTAGTTGAGCATTATACCCGTATCATTCTGGATTAGAGGAAAGGAAGCACAGTATGTTGGGGAAAGTAATCGGTAAAGGCCGGACTGCGGAAGTTATGGAGTATGGCGAAGGAACGATTCTTAAGCTCTATCTGAATGAGGTGCCGGAGCATCATGTGGACTGGGAATACCACATCAGTACCTATGCCTATGAACAGGGAGTGCGTACCCCGCGGCCGGTTGAGCTTGCCGCGGAAGAGGGCAGAAAGGGCATTGTGTTTCAGCAGATCCATGGCTCCCCGCTGCTGAAGCTGATGGGTGCGAAGCCGTGGCTAATTGCCAGCTACGCCAAGCAGATGGCGGCTCTGCAATACAGCCTCCATCAGCTTGCAGGCCCGGGTGAAGCCGGAGAACAGAAAAAACGGCTGAAGCAGAATGTTATTGCCGCCCCCATGCTTAATATGGAAGAGAAGGCACCTATTCTATCTCAGCTGGAGCTGCTTCCAGGCGGGAATAAGCTATGTCATGGTGATTTCCATCCGGACAATGTGCTGATGGACGGACAGCTGTGGGTTATCGACTGGATGACTGCCGTTTCAGGAGATCCTGCAGCAGATGCTGCACGGTCCATAGTCATGTTCAGTATAGGAGCCATGCCCAAACATGCCTCCCTGTTCACCAAAGTGTTCTTAGGCTTCGCCAGAAAGCGGATGACGAGTCAATATACTCGTGAATATATGAGACTATCAGGGGTATCCCGGGCAGATATTGAAGCTTGGATACTGCCGGTCGCGGCTGCACGGCTGGTGGAGTGGCTTCCGGTATCAGAGAAGGAGCAGCTGGTCCGCGAAATCCGCAAGCGCTTGAGATCACTGCCTTCAGCCCGATAACCATTCATTGAGAAAGCAGGTGAGCTTATGAATACATACATCGCACTGCTGCGCGGAATTAATGTCGGCGGCAACAAGTTGATCAGAATGCAGGAGCTTAAGGCGATGTTCGGGGAGCTTCAGTATGCGAATGTACGGACATATATCCAGAGCGGCAACGTGGTATTTGAGAGTGAAGCGGCTTCCGGCGCAGGGCTTGCCGAAGTGATCAGCCAGCGTATCCGGGAGACCTTCGGCTTCGAGGTCCCTGTGATCCTCCGTTCCGTGGAGGAGCTGGAAGCGGTCATTGCCGGCAATCCGTTCCCGCTGACAGAGCAGGAGGAATTCAAACGCCTGTATGTTTCATTTCTGGCTGACGAGCCTTCGGCTGAAGCGCTGGAGAAGGTTCGTCCCTATGAGGATGGAGCGGATCAGGTACGGGTGATCGGCAAAGAAATGTACACTTACTATGAGGTGAGTGTAAGCGAATCGCCGCTGTTCAAAGTGCAGTTTGACAAGCTGCTGGGCACGAATCTCACCGCACGCAACTGGAATACCCTCGGTAAGGTGACAGCGCTGGCCCGCAAGCCGTAGGTAAGATTAGCTTAAGAATATTGCCCTGTGTGCTTTATGTATACCCCCGCATCCGTTCTCTAGAGTGCTGCTCAGGCAGCATGGACGGCTAAGCGGGGGTGTTTGCCGTTCCCTTTTATACAGTACCGTTTCAGCAAACATTCAGCCAGTATTCATTATGAGTTAAGGTAAGGATGCAATAATACACCTATACAAAGACAAGGCCGGTCAACAAGGCGTCTTACCGGATGTCAAGAAGAACGGATTGGAGCGGGTGAATCTATGAAATGGTTAAAAAGGCTGGGTTCCGACGTCGTCTTGCTGGGTATTCTGCTGCTGGCGGCAGTTCTGTACGGCTATGGAATCTGGAATGATCAATATGTCAATTCGTACTACACTACGGCAGTAGGGAGCATGCTGCAGAGTTTCCATAACTTCTTCTTCGCCTCACTTGACTCTGCCGGATCCGTAACTGTCGATAAGCCGCCGGTAACGTTCTGGCTGCAGACCCTAAGTGCGCTGATCTTTGGCCTGCATGGCTGGAGTGTCATTCTGCCGCAGGCACTGGGCGGTGTAGGGTCGGTCTTAATCGTCTATCTGCTGGTGAAGCCTACTTTTGGAAAAGCCGCTGCACGGCTCGCTGCCCTGGCTATGGCGGCTACACCGGTAGCAGCTGCAGTGAGCCGCACGAACAATATTGATGCGCTGCTGGTATTTACTTTGCTGCTGGCGGCATGGTTTCTGTTCAGGGGCATCAGAACCGGCCGGATGGGCAGCTTACTGGCTGCATTCGGGCTGATTGGTGTAGCCTTCAATGAGAAGATGCTGCAGGCCTATATGGTTGTTCCGGCATTCTATCTCTTCTATATTCTGGCGGCCAAGGTCAACTGGAAGAAGAAAACCGGGATTCTGGCCGCCTGCACCGCCGTGCTGCTGGCGGTTTCGCTCTCATGGGCGGTAATTGTTGATTCCATACCGGCGGACAAACGTCCTTATATCGGAAGCAGCGGCACCAACTCTGTACTTAATCTGGCTTTTGGCTATAACGGGGTCTCCCGTTTAACCGGTGACCGCAGTACGGGCGGCAGCGGAAGCGGCGGCGGTTTTGGCGGCGGCGGAATGCCCGCAATGAACGGGGAGATGCCGGAGTTTGACGGTGAAATGCCGGCGTTGAATGGAGACGGCGGAGGCCGGGGAACGGCTCCTGGTCAGGCTGACGGAACGCAGGGGCAGGATAGAGGAGGCAGAACGGGCGGAGGCGGACGTCAGTCGGGTGATTGGGGCGGCGGGGACGGCGGCCAAGGCGGACGGGGCGGAATGAACGGCGGCGGTGGCGCTGGCGGGATGTTTAATACCGGTACCGCCGGCCCGTTGCGGCTGTTCCAGTCCGAGTTATCCGGCCAAGCCAGCTGGCTGCTGCCGTTCGTGTTGTTCGGCTGCATCGGGATTTTTGCCAGCCTGCGCCGGAAGAACTTCACCCGGAAGCATAAGGAGGCCTTGTTCTGGCTCGCCTGGCTGTTGCCGGTCATGGGCTTCTTCAGCATCGCCGGCTTCTTCCACCAGTATTATCTGATCATGATGGCTCCGCCGGTTGCGGCGCTGGCAGGTGCAGGGTGGTCACAGCTCTGGAGCTATTACAAGGAACGTGCGGTCTGGCTGTCCTGGCTGCTTCCGGCAGCGGTACTCGCAACAACGGTGCTCGAGGTATATATCATCCATCCGTATGACGATACCATCGGCAGCGGCTGGTCCATTGTTGTCCTGGCAGCGGGTGTTGCAGCTTCCGTAGTGCTGCTCATCCTGCGGCTGCTGAAAGCCAGCACAAATAAGCAATCATTATTGCATGCCGCTGCTGTAACAGGACTTCTCGTTCTGCTGATCGGTCCGCTCTACTGGGCTTTTACACCGATCACATACGGCAATAACAGCATGACTCCGGCGGCGGGCCCGGACAGCAGCAGTGCTGGCGGCATGGGCGGCAGGAATAGCGCTACAGGAGTTAATGAGAATCTGCTGGCCTATCTTAAAGAAAACAATACCGGCGAGAAATACCTGTTCGCAGCTATGGATTATGGAACGGCAGGTGCTTATATTATCGACGAGGGCGAATCGGTGGTTATCCTTAACGGATTCAACGCATCAGACGTTCCCTATACCACAGATACTTTGAAGGCGCTCGTAGAGAGCGGTCAGGTGAAATACTTCCTGGTCAGCAGCGGCGGTATGGGCGGCGGGCGCGGAGGCGGCAGCTCGGAAATTACATCCTGGATCACTGAGAACGGGACGGAGATTCCGTCCGCAGACTGGCAGGGAACATCAGGGGGCGCTGGCGGAACATTATACGAGGTCACGCTTAACTAAGTAACTACATCATTTGAGGAGGAGCTGCCCATGAGCACCCAAGTGCGCTATTCCATAATTATACCGATGTTCAATGAAGAGGAAGTGATTCAGGAGACGTACCGGCGGATCAAGAAAGTAATGGGAGCAACAGGGGAGTCCTATGAGCTGCTCTTCGTCAATGACGGCAGTACGGACAACTGTGCGCAGATGATCGAGGAGTACAGCTACTGGGATGAAAGTGTGAAGCTGATTGACCTGTCCCGTAATTTCGGCCATCAGATTGCTATTACAGCAGGGATGGATTATGCGCTTGGAGATGCCGTGGTTATTATCGATGCGGATCTGCAGGACCCTCCGGAACTGATTCTGGATATGATTGCCGAGTGGAAAAAAGGCTACGAGGTCGTCTACGCCAAGCGTATCAAACGAAACGGGGAGTCCCTGTTCAAAAAATGGACGGCAGCCCTCTTTTACCGGATACTCCGCTATTCGACAGATATCTCTATCCCGGTTGATACCGGTGATTTCCGGCTGATTGACCGCAAGGTATGCGATGAGCTGAAACGGCTGCCGGAGAAAAACCGTTTCGTCCGCGGACTGGTAAGCTGGGTGGGCTTCCGCCAGAAGGCGCTTGAATATGAGCGTGATGAACGCCTGGCGGGCGAAACCAAATATCCGCTGAAACGCATGATTAAGCTGTCACTGGACGGTATCACCTCCTTCTCCTACAAACCGCTGAAGCTGGCGGGCTATCTGGGAGTACTGCTGTCCGCATCCGGCTTTCTGTACCTTATGTATGTGCTCTACCTGGCGCTCTTTACGGACGAGGCCGTTAAGGGCTGGGCGTCGATGATCGGGATTACGCTAACCTTCAACGGATTTGTGCTGATCATGCTGGGCGTACTGGGCGAGTATGTCGGCCGGATTTACGATGAGTCTAAGGGACGTCCGCTCTACATTGTTCAGGAGTTCTATGGCGGCAAGAAGCAGCAGAGTGCACAGAAGCACAGAGTAGCGCATCTTAACAAATAACGGAAGGCTTGCGCGGGCGATTACGATTACGGCAAGCGAACCGTGATCGTCCGGAGCAGTTTTTTGCTGCGGCTGGCCTGGAGCATTATCGTTAACGCCTGGACCCCCGAACCCCCCGAACCCCCCGAACCCCAAAGGCCTCCTAGGTTCAACGCCCCGTTATAGCGCTCGGCTCATGAAATCCTGCATAAAATACAACAATCCAAAGATATTTACCCGGAAAAATCGGAAATCCTGCACGAAATGCAACAATTTAGCGCGCTGGAGTCTCGATGGCGCTGAAATGCTGTATTTTCTGCAGCAATATCTATTTTGTGGGGTTCCTGAGCTGGAAATCCTGCATTTAGTACAACAATCCGCAGTTTGGATAGGCTGCAGCAGACTCTGTTGCGATTAGCGGTTCTCGGATAAAGGTGTTTGTTCAAGGCTTGCACACTCAGTAGCGGGTATCTGCCAACAATAGCCTTGCTAGGCTAGCTGATTCTTCTCCCTTATAACAAAAAAACGACCCGCCCTTCATTCATGATGAAGGCAGGTCGTTTATGCATTTTTTATTGGGAATATTATTAGTCTGTGTGAATTAAGCCTTCAGCAAGTCGTGATCAACATACCGCGCACCGTTCAGCTCACTGATAACATTAACCGCAACCTTGGCGCCGTCTCCGGCAGTAATGATAGCGTGCACACTCACACCGGCAACTGTTCCTGCTGCCCAGATGCCGTCAATATTGGTTTTGCCTTCTGCAGTAGCCGCAACAACCGTCTTGATTCTTGGCTCCGTGCCATCCTTAGTTTCCACTCCGGCCTTGGCGGCCAGATCGGTCAGTACCCCTGTAGCCAGAATAACATGCTTGGCCTCGTAAGCAGCTCCGCTCTCCGTCTCGATTACGAACCCTTCACCGCTTGCGCTCAGTCCGGTAGCCTGCTCAGCGACCAGCTCGGCTCCGAATTTCACGGCCTGCTTATGTCCGGTCTCCACGAGGTCGGGTCCGCCGATTTCGCTGATTCCGTAAAAGTTCTCATACCAGCCTCTGCGGGTCATGCCTTTGTCATTGTCAATCAGCAGTGTTTTTTTGCCCGCCTTGGCGGCGAACAATGCGGCACTTGCCCCGGCAGGACCGGCGCCGATAATAGCGATTTCGTACATGATGTAACCTCCTAAAAGTTTTGTTGTAGCCCATACTCCGTGAATTCGCCTCGTACAAAACTCGCATCGGAAGCGTGGGCTTAAGTTTTGTTGTAGCCCATACTCCGTGAATTCGCCTCGTACAAAACTCGCACCGGAAGCATGGGCTTAAGTTTTGTTAGCCATGCTCAATGAGGACAGCTATTTCTTCTGCTTACTATTATATCGTTAATTACAGGTCATTAGCTAATCCGGCAGGCAGGGGAGAGAGACTTGGAAGATTGTGAATTCACCAGGAGTGCTGGTTACAGTAATCTCTCCATGATGCGCCTCCACGATTGACTTGGTAATGGATAATCCGAGCCCCGAGCCGCCGTACTTTCTGGTGCGGGATGAATCACTGCGGTAGAACCGGTCGAAGACATGCGGGAGATGTCCGGCAGCAATACCGGAGCCGTTGTCCTTCACAGTCAGAACAGCCCATGTTCCTCTGGCATGCAGCGAGACTTGTACCGCTCCGGATTCCGCATCCGTATGCTGCACGGCGTTATGGAATAGATTAAGAATAACCTGCTTTATTTTGTCAGCATCCACAGGGCCGCGTACGCCATAAGAAATATCGAAGTTCACCTTCCGTTTGCCGGCCAGCACCAGCAGCTGCGGCTGCATCTCGTCAATCATCTCACCGAGCAGCAGATTCTTGACCCGCAGCTGCGGAGCACCATCCATACGGGCGAGCAGGAGCAGATCCTCCACCAGTTTGTTGATGCGTTTGGCCTCTCCGTGCATGCTGTTGAGCGCGCTATAGAGCTGGTCCCGGTTATCGGCTGCTCCCCTTAGCAGTACCTCCAGAAATCCGTATATTGAGGTCAGCGGGGTTCTTAGCTCGTGGGATGCATCTGCCGCGAACCGGCGCATCTGTTCTTTGGCCTCGCGTTCATTGTGAAAAGAAATCTCCAGACGCTCCAGCATTCCATTGAAGGACTGGGAGAGCTTGTCGACCTCAAGCTGTCCCTGATCTACAGGGAAGCGCACATCGAGATTGCCGGCGTCGATGCTTTGGGCGGATTCCCCCATCTTGGACAAGGGAATCAGCGTTTTGCGCAGCGCGGGCAAGTACAGGAACAGTCCGGCCAGCAGTGCGACTACCGATAACGCGCCAAAAATCAGCAGTTGCTGCATAATCACATCTCTCAGGGGGCCGGTTTCTACGCTCATTTGCAGCAACAATTTAGTAGCACCCGGCCTGCCAAGGTTCATGAAGACAGCCAGATGCTCGTTGCCGTCTGCTGCGGTAATCAGCCTGTATTTCCCGGTAGCCTTATCGGATGCCTGCTTCAGCAGGCTGTTATATTCCCCGTTACTCATTCTTGGTGCTGCTGACGCAGACAGGGTTTCTTCCTGCAGATCCTTGAAGGTACCGTCTGAGCTGTATATGGCTATCGTAGTATGAGCATCAAGCAGCAGCGGGCGGCGGTCTCCGTAGAACCGCTTGTTGTCAGGGCTCATGTTGCCGTTATTCCCGGCGTTGTCAGTCCCGCCGGGAGTTCCGCTCTGGGGGCTGCTGCTCTGGCCCGGATTCATACTGGCGGTATTGCCGGGAGCATAGGTGCCGCCAGAAGTTCCGTTTGCTGCTCCCCTCTGGGTGCTGTCTCCGGCACTGTTGTTCTCAACTGCCGGGTTGTTCAGCGGATTATTAAGATTAATGTAATAGAATTCGCGCGGCACGGAGCGCATCTGGGTTTCCATCGCCTCCGCGCGGTTGCTGTAGATGAAATTCCGCATCAGAGCATACTGGAGTACGCCGATCAGAATCAGCAATACGGACAGGATTAACAGTGAGGTGGCCAGCAGCTGTTTGCGCAGGGATCGCGGTGCCTGCAGTTTGCTGAAGAAGCCCCGGGTCCGGGCAATCATACAAGGTCCACCCGGTATCCCGCGCCGCGAAGGGTGCGGATAATCCGGTGATCCTTGTCACCGAGCTTCTCGCGGAGGGAACGGATATAGACCTCAACAATATTCTCCTCGCCGCCGAAATCATATCCCCACACCTTGTCCAGAATCATGGGTTTACTCAGCACCAGCCCGTGGTTAATAACCAGATATTGCAGCAGCTCATATTCTGTGGGCGAGAGCTCCAGCACCTCCTCCTTGTGGCGGATTTCTTTGCGCCGGCCGTCAATCCGGAAGGGGCCGCAGCGCACCTCGCCGAGCAGTCCCGGGAACTGGTTGCGCAGACGGGCCTGTATCCTGGCCAGCAGCTCGTCGAAGCTGAAGGGCTTGACCATATAATCATCCGCACCGATAGACAGGCCCTTAACCCGGTCATCCACTTCATCCTTGGCGGTAAGCATGATCACGGCCACCTCCGCCTCCTCTGAACGGAGATAGCGGACGACCTCGAAGCCGTCCATGCCGGGCATCATGACGTCGAGAATCACGACATGCGGCTTGAACTCTGCGGCTGCAGCGATTGCACCTGCACCATCCGGCGCAGTCTGTACTTCAAATCCTTCGTTCATTAATCCCAGTTCGAGAAACTGGAGGATATGAGGCTCATCATCCACCAGAAGCAATCGGACGCCTTGCGCTGCTTTCATTAGCAGTTCCTCCATATTCAGTGATTATAGTGTCCATAGTATGACGCTATACGTTGAACGTTTGCTGAAAATAGGTCTTTGGAGCCAAAGATTGGATTCAGAATTGTCGTTCATGGTTAATCATAATGGTTAATCTAATTATACGGAAATATTAATGTTATTAATAAGGAATATAGTTAGAAATTAAAAGTTTTTGAAGCGGACAATAAAGGGTTTTGACGGCGGGTAGAGAACACTTTACAATAAGGATACAGTCCCGGTTTTGAGCGTTTTTTTTCTGCAAAACCGGCAGCATGTCCCGATTCTCTGTTTCCTCCCCCGTTTTAAATCTGATTCATTCCTGTCACATGCATTTCTTATGGTTTGCTTCTTTCCGCTTCATTTCTTTTTGGGTTTCAATGTGGGATCTACACTACACCGCACCAATCATTCAACCTATTTATTACATGTTTCATTACCCATAAGTCAAGGAGGCTCTTCCATGAAGAAAAAAGAGATGGTAGCCATGCTATTGGCGGGAGGCCAAGGAAAAAGATTGAAGGGATTAACCAAATCGATTGCCAAACCGGCTGTTTATTTCGGAGGAACCTACCGCATCATCGACTTCCCTTTAAGTAATTGCTCGAATTCGGGTATCGACACAGTGGGTGTACTGACACAGTATGAACCGCTGGTGCTGCATTCGTATATTGGAGTCGGCAGTGACTGGGATTTGAACCGCAAGGATGGCGGGGTATTTGTATTGCCGCCGCATGAGCGGGAGAATGGAAGCAGCTGGTACCGGGGCACGGCTGATGCGATTTACCGCAATCTTAAGTTTGTTGATCAATTTGATCCGGAGCATGTACTGATTCTGTCCGGTGACCATATTTACAAGATGGATTATCATGCTATGCTGCAGTATCACAAATCCAAGAACGCCGACTGCACCATCTCGGTCATTGACGTGCCCTTGGAGGAAGCGAGCCGCTTCGGCATACTGAATACGGAAGACGATCTCAAGATTTACGAGTTTGATGAGAAGCCTGCCAAACCTAAGAGCACACTTGCTTCTATGGGTGTATATATTTTTAAATGGGATGTTCTCCGCAAGCATCTGCTTGAGGACGGTGAGAACGCCGGCTCATCCCATGACTTCGGGAAGGACATCATTCCGCTGATGCTGAATGACGGGGAGTCCCTGTATGCTTATCCATTCGAAGGCTACTGGAGAGATGTCGGTACTGTAGACAGCCTGTGGGAAGCGAACATGGATCTCCTGAGTGACACTCCTCCGCTGAACCTGAATGATCCGAGCTGGAGAATCTTCACCCGTAATCCGAATCAGCCGGCGCAATATGTTGCACCGGGAGCCAAGGTGTCCAGCTGCATTATTAACGAAGGCTGCATTGTATACGGTGAGGTTAAGCATTCGGTACTGTTCTATGGGGTAGAAGTAGGCGAAGGCAGCGTGATTACGGATTCTGTGATTATGCCTAAGGTGAAGATCGGCAAGAATGTAAGAATCCACAAAGCCATCATCAGTGAGAACACAGTCATTGAGGATTATATGGAAATCGGCGTCGACCGGGAGAATGAGGACGAAATTCTGCTGATTGACAAACGCAGCAAAAAAAACAAAACCGTAGCAGCCAAAACCATATAACCACAGAGGACGGGGGATACCGATGAAAGAGCTTATGGGCGTAATCAATCTTGACCATGAACTGGATAATTTAAATGAATTGACCTATTTCCGCTGCGGGGCAGCGGTCCCGTTCGCCAGCCGTTACCGGCTGATCGATTTCGTCTTATCCAACATGATGCGTGCGGAGCTGGAGAGCGTGGGACTGTTCGTCCGCCGCAAGTACCGCTCGCTGATGGACCATCTCGGCGACGGGAAATCCTGGGACATGAACCGCAAGCACGGCGGGTTGTTCATACTGCCGCCGGACTGGAATGACCCTACGGACACGTCCCTTGGCGATCTGCAGCATTATCATAACAATCTGGATTTCTTCAAACGGGCGTCTGCCAAATATATTGTATTCTCCGGCAGCCAGCACATTAATACGGTTGATCTGCAGGATGTATACCAGTACCACCTGGAGCAGGGCGCAGATGTGACCATGGTCTACAAGCAGATCGATCAGCTGCAGCCGGAACATGATCCCTGCCTGCGGGTAGAGGTCGATGAAGACAACACTGTAACGAATATTCACCATGAGAAGCATCATCCCAATGTATATTTGGATATCTTTATTATGGAGAAGAAGCTGTTCCTGGAGCAGGTGGAGCATTGCATCGCCCATGGCGAAAGTTATTTCTTCCGCGATGCCATTCAGAAGAACCGCCACAAGTTCAAGATTGCCGCCTATGAATACAAAGGCTATCATTCCGTAATCAATTCGCTGGAGAGCTACTACAAGAACAGCTTGGAGCTGCTGAAGCAGGAGAATTATTTCGGCCTGTTCAAAGAGAGTCCGGTGCAGACCAAGATTAAATATGAAGCCCCTACCCGTTATCTGGACAGCGCCTCGGTCAGCAATTCGCTGGTAGCCAACGGCTGTATTATTGCCGGAACCGTGGAGAACAGTGTAATCTTCCGTGGTGTACAGGTTCGCAAGGGAGCCAAAATCATCAATTCTGTAATCATGCAGAAATGTGTAATTGAAGAGAATGCCGTAATTGAGAATGTCATTATGGACAAAGACGTGCATCTGAGCAAGGACCGGATACTCGTCGGAGACAGCAGGCGTCCGTTTGTCATTGCCAAGAGCAGCAAGATATAATATCTGGATCAGGGGAACTGTGCAGTGCGGCAGTTCTTCTGATCCAGTGTTGTAATAGGCAATATTTTTCCACAAATACAAGCATCTGTTAGGAGGAACCTGCTGTTGTTCAACGATAAAGAAACTTTCAAACAAGTGTTCCGTGAGAAACTCATCGGGAAATTAGGCAAACCGCTGGAGGAAGCTTCGAACGCCGATATTTACAATATCCTCGGTAATATGATCCGCGAGAATGCCGGCAAGAACTGGGCGGACACCAATCAGAAGTTCAAGATCGATCAAGATAAGCAGGTCTATTATTTCTCCATGGAGTTTCTGATCGGCAGGCTTCTGGGCAATAACCTGCTGAATATGGGTGTGCTGGAGGTTGTCCGTGAAGGTCTCTCGGAGCTTGGCTTCTGCCTGCAGGATATCGAGGAGGTTGAAGCGGATGCAGGACTTGGCAATGGCGGTCTGGGCCGCCTGGCCGCATGTTTCCTGGATTCGCTCGCCTCACTGCAATATGCAGGGCATGGCTGCGGCATCCGCTATAAATACGGCCTGTTCGAGCAGAAGATTGTAGACGGATATCAGGTAGAGCTGCCGGACTACTGGCTGCAGAATGATAATGTGTGGGAAGTCCGCCGTGAAGACAAACAGGTGGAAGTGCACTTCTGGGGACATGTGGATACCCGCTGGGAGAATGATGAGCTGTTCTTTGAGCACAAGGACTATGAAGCCGTGAGGGCCGTTCCGTATGACATTCCGGTTATCGGGGCAGACCGCAGGCATGTGAATACACTGCGCAACTGGAGTGCAGAGTCGATTACGCAGCCTTCGAGAGTATTCGGTGCGCTGGGGGGAACAGATTATCACAAGTTCCTGGAGTATAAGCGCTCCGTAGAATCCATCTCGGAGTTCCTGTATCCGGATGATTCACAATACGAAGGCAAGCTTCTCCGGCTGAAACAGCAATATTTCCTGTGTAGTGCAGGACTGCAGAGTATTCTGCGTACCTTCGCCAAGACAGGGGCTCCGATCGACAGCCTGCCTGATAAGGTGGCCCTGCATATTAACGACACGCATCCTACACTGGTTATCCCTGAGCTGATGCGTATACTGATGGATGTGCACGGGATTGGCTGGGATCAGGCCTGGGACATGACAACACGTATGGTCTCTTATACGAATCATACCATTCTGAGTGAGGCGCTGGAGAAATGGCCGCTTGGCATGGTCAAGGAGCTGCTTCCGCGCATCTTCCTGATTATTGAGGAGATCAATGCCCGCTTCTGCGGGGAGCTGATGAGCAAGTATCCGGGAGACCAGAACCGGATCAATCAGATGGCCATCATTCATGATGATCAGGTCCGGATGGCGCATCTCGCCATCGTGGCCAGCCACAGCGTAAACGGCGTAGCGGCACTGCATACGGAAATTCTGCAAAAGCGTGAGATGCGCCTGTTCAATGAGATGTATCCGCACCGCTTCAATAATAAGACCAACGGCATCACACACCGCCGGTGGCTGCAGCATGCCAATCCGGAGCTTGCCGGACTGATCAGCGAATCGATCGGCACCCGCTGGATTCATCAGCCGCAGGAGATGATTGGACTCATCAAATACAGTGAGGATTCCTCCTTCCAGGAGCAGGTGGCTGCGATCAAACGCCGCAACAAGCTGCATCTGTCCGACTACATCTACGGGAAGCACGGTGTCCGGGTGGACCCCGACTCTATCTTCGATGTGCAGGTGAAGCGGCTGCATGCGTATAAGCGCCAGCTGTTGAATGTATTGCACATTATGCATTTGTACAATCAGATCAAAGACAACCCTTCGCTGAACATCGTACCGCGTACGTTCATCTTCGGTGCGAAGGCGGCCCCGAGTTATCATCTGGCTAAGCGGATCATTAAGCTGATAAATACGGTGGCTGATGTAGTGAATAAGGACCCGGATATTAACGGCAAGATCCGCATCTTCTTCCTGGAGAATTATTCGGTATCGCTGGCGGAGAAGATTATTCCGGCAGCGGATGTAAGTGAGCAGATCTCTACAGCGAGCAAAGAAGCCTCCGGTACCGGGAACATGAAATTTATGATGAACGGTGCACTGACCGTCGGAACAATGGATGGAGCCAACGTGGAAATGCACGAAATGGTAGGGGACAATAACATGTTCCTGTTCGGTCTCCGGGCAGAGCAGGTCATGGACTACTACCAGTACGGCGGTTACCACGCCCGCGATATCTATAATGGCGACGGCCGGGTGAAGGAAGTATTGGATCAGCTGATTGTACCTGGACCGTTCTGCGCTCATGCCCAGGAATTCGATACGCTCTACCAGTCGCTGCTTGATAATAATGATGAGTTCTTCGTCCTCAAGGATTTCGCCAGCTATGTGGAGACCCATGTCAAGATTGACCTGGCCTACCGCAACCAGAAGGAATGGCTTAAGAAGTCAATTATCAACATCGGCCATTCCGGCAAATTCTCCAGTGATAATACGATCGCCCGCTATGCCTCCGAGATCTGGCATATCCATCCGGTTAAGGTATAACGCGTCAGCTACAGGCTGAATCTCCGCTAGCAGGAGCTTCAGCCTGTGCTATTTCTGCACATGAAGAAGCCGCTCCATCAGCAGGACATTCCTGCAGTGGAGCGGCTTCTTCATGCTAAGGCATATGGAGAGGAGGAGAATTACAGCACCTCGGATACCATGGCTGCGAACCGTTCAAGGAAACGGCGTTCCTCATCGTCGAAGCGGTGTTTGAGCGGGCTGTCGATATCCAGTACGCCGTACAGGGTATCCCCCTTAACCAGCGGAACTACGATTTCGCTGTTCGAGGCAGCATCACAGGCAATATGCCCCGGAAAGGCATGGACATCGCCTACGACAAGGGTGCGGCGTTCCGCAGCCGCTGTTCCGCATACGCCGCGGCCAAGCGGAATACGGATGCATGCCGGAAGTCCCTGGAACGGGCCCAGAACCAGCTCTTTGCCGTCAAATAAATAGAAACCGGTCCAATTGGTGTCCGGTAGAGAAAGCTTTAAAAGAGCCGAAGCATTGGATAAGTTGGCGATAGCATTGGGCTCGCCCTCCATAAGTGCCCCGAGCTGGCTTAGAACGGCTTCGAACCGTTCGCTGCGGGTGCCATCATAAGGCATGGCTTGAAACATGAAGCATCACCTTCCTGTACCTTGAGTCAGTATGAATCCATAACTGTTAACTAACAAGATAGTACAGCGGAGCGCAATACGTCAAGCAATAACGGAATTATCCGGTTAGTGGAAGATCAGGAAGATGTATGAATAGTCTCCGGGCGGATGTTTCCGGCAACCCCGGGCAGGGTAATGCTTTTATAAATATACCGAAGGCTTATAGCCGGAAGGAGTGGAATATGCGCGCCGACGTACAGAACTTGTTTATAGGGATCCATATGCTTTATTTCGCACATGAGAGGAATCTGACACTGACGGAGATGCAGCCGGAGCTGGAGGATTTGGGATACCGGGTAGCGGAACGCGAAGTGAAACAGGAGCTGGAGCGGCTGACCCAGGAGAACTTTCTCACGGCTCATGGTGAGGCATACAGCATTACCGGAACGGGAATAGAGGAATTCAAAGCGATTCAGGCCAAGCTGGGAGTGCTGTGCACCGAAGTGCTTAAGCCGGTTAAGGCTGCAGGTACATCGGGTTAATTCTACATCAAGTAACCATTCATGTTCAGAAAACGTACAGCGTCTGATCGCGCGGAAGCAAGCCGCGCGGAGCAGGCGCTATTTGTGTGGAGTGTGGAGTTCGGATTCATGTCAGATTTCGCTTAAGGGAATGCTTACATCTGATGTATACTTATTAGGATGAAAGGGGACGGGAAGATGTATATATGCGGCGGAGTAATTCCGGAATTAACCGGCCGGAGAGTGCGGCTCCGGGCTATGGCTGCCGGAGATGCAGGAGCGCTGTTCGGAATCTGGTGCCATCCTCAGGTTGCGCCCTGGCTGGATGCCCCTTTCTTGTCCTCTGCAGAAGAAGCGGGAGCACTGATTGCTCTGCTGGCACAGATGGCCCGGGAAGAAGAAAGCATACGCTGGAGTATTCTGGGGCCGGAAGGGGAGGTTATCGGAAGCTGCGGCTATAATCACTGGCAGCTTGAGGGGGCTTACCGGGGGGAGCTCGGTTTCGAGCTGTCACCTGCCGCCATGGGTCAGGGGTATATGCGGGAAGCGCTGGAGCTTATGCTGGAATTCGGCTTCGGCAGCATGGGGCTGAACCGGATTGAAGCCTTATGTCATCCTGACAATATCCGGGCGGAGCAGCTGATTACAAGGCTCGGCTTCCGGCAGGAAGGACTGCTGCGGCAGTACCGGCATACGGCTTCCGGCTATCAGGATGTACGGATGTATTCCTTGCTGCAAGGAGAGAAAGTGCGGGGCTGAGAACATAGAGAGAGGATTTGGATTGATTGAAGTCACCTGGTGAAACTGAACGCAAGTTAATTTTAATTGGAGTACTGCTGGCCACTTTTCTGGCAGCAAGCGAAGGGACGGTCACAGGACCGGCGGGACCGGCCATTGTCGGCGATTTTCAGGGCATGCAGTGGCTCAGCTGGATATTTACCGCTTATCTGCTGGCTATGGCGGTTACGACGCCTATTTTTGGCAAGTTAAGTGATCTGATTGGCCGCAAGCCTGTTTTCATTGGCGGGGCCGTGGTCTTTCTGGCAGGCTCGCTGTTATGCGGGATTTCGCAGAGCATGCAGCAGCTGATTATTTTCCGGGGGATACAGGGGATCGGTGCGGGTGCGCTCATTCCTATGACTTTTACGATTATCGGGGATATCTACAGCATTAAGGAACGGGCGAAGACTCAGGGCCTGCTCAGCTCGGTATGGGGGATTTCCTCTCTCGTAGGACCGCTGCTTGGCGGGTATGTGGTTGATTATTTGAGCTGGCGCTGGGTGTTTGTCTTTAATCTGCCTTTTGGGCTGCTATCTATTATATTCATCTCGCGGTATCTGAAGGAAGAGAAGGTCCGGCGCAAGACGAGAATCGATGTGGCCGGAGTGCTGCTGTTCGCGGCAGGAATGGGAGCGCTGCTCTTTGGTCTTACGGCGGGCGGGCAGAGTCTGGCATGGAACTCTCCGCTGCTGCTGGCTATCTTAGGGGGGGCTGCTGTGCTGCTGGCCGTGTTCCTGTTCGTGGAGCGCCGTGCTCCCGAGCCAATGCTGCCGCTGGAGCTGTTCTCTATCCGCAATATCGCTGTCTCTACAGGAGCTAACCTGCTGGTCAGCACCTTGATTATCGGGCTGTCTACGTACGTGCCGCTGTGGGTGCAGGGCGTCTTCGGCAAAAGCGCGGCCCTCTCGGGCCTGCTGCTCGCCCCGATGTCGGTGGGCTGGATGCTCGGCTCCATCGCTGGCGGAAGAATGATTCTGCGCGCGGGTACCCGCCGTACAGGGATGCTGGGGCTGTCGCTGATTGTTGTCGCAGCGGTAGGGCTGACTCTGATGAACGGGGATTCGTCCCAGCTGCTGCTATTGATTCTGATGCTGTTCTGCGGCGTAGGTTTTGGTTATGCTTCTACAGTCTTCACGATTATCGCGCAATCCTCTGTACAGCATGAGCAGCGCGGTGCGTCAACGGCCCTGAATACCTTCACCCGTTCACTCGGGCAGACGGTGGGGGTGGCGATCTTCGGGTCTTGGCTGAACTACAATATCGACAGGAAGCTGGCGGAACAGCCTGGGACTGCTGCTACAGGGGCTGATATCAATCAGCTGCTTAACCCGCATAGCGGGAGTACCCTGTCCGCTGAGGCCTGGGGCAGTCTGCACGGCGCGCTGGAGAGCGGCCTGCACTCGCTCTTCATTGTGATGGCGGTCTTTGCTGTGGCCTCCCTGGTTATTTCTGCGGGGCTTAATAAAGGGCTGCCAACCATTCAAGAGGGAAGTACCGCGTCCAAGCCATAATCTTCAAGCCTGCTTATTCATAACAAAGCGGCAGCGCATCCATCAGGATTGCGCTGCCGCTTTGTTATCATTACTATTATGCAGGTTAGTGAATAGATTCACAACTGCATCTGCCTCAACTGCGCTTATTTGCGTGGAAGCGGGGAGAGCTTCTCAGCCTGCAGGCCCATCTTCTTCAGAAGAATAATCATTTGTTCCTTTTCTTCATCGCTCAGTCCGCTGAAAGCCAGATGCAGGCGTTCCGAATACTTCGGGTACATTTCGTTCATCAGGCGTTCGCCTTCTACAGTCAACTCGGCAAAAATCACACGCCGGTCGCTCGGGCAGGGCTTGCGCTGCAGGTAGCCGCGTTCTTCCAGTTTGTCGATTACGTAAGTAACATTGCCGCTCTGCAGCAGCAGCTTGGCACCGATCTGCTGGATAGGCTGTGCCCCCTTATAATAGAGGACCTCCATAACGGCGAAGGCTGTAGGATTGAAACCTTCAATCTTGCTGCCGGTAACGGCGTGTTCGTTAATGCTCTTGAAGGACTTGGCAAAAACCCGGTACAAATGCAGTGTCAATTGAGTATCGCGTTCATAAGATTGTATCATGCTTCTCCACCTCTATTGTTAATCGTACAGGCTTCCCCGCACGGTTTGGAATACTGCTTTTCTTGATCTAGCTTTACATTACTTCAAACAAAGAATGAAGAACATGTCATTTGTCACAATAAGCACACTTTTAATTATTAAAAATCAAACAATTTTTTGATGGTGCATAGCTGCTGCGGATTTCACACGATTTTCACATGATGATCCGTACCTAAGCTGTAGCGCAGGGGTGGGAATAGCGGTATCCGGCGCGGGTTTGAGGTCTGTCCCCGGTAATTCGTATAATGGGATACAGAGACCAGGCCGCTGACGGATAGCGGTGGTGAAATTTTTTGCAGCATAGACCTGTCTATGGTGTTATGATCGCATTACTATGAACGATTGCCTAGGAGATGGAGAGTATGGACCAGATTACGAACTATTACGAAGAGCGTGAAGACGATGAGGATATCGTGCTTGATGTTGTTATTGAGGAAGCCGGTTATGAAGCCGGAGATATACGGATTTCAGGGATTTCCTTTCAGGTGCGTAAGGGCGAGCTGCTTGGATTAATCGGACCCAACGGGGCCGGCAAAAGCACTACGATCAAGACCCTGCTCGGCCTGCTGAAGCATGCCAAGGCTAAGGTGAAGCTGGGCGGCGAGAACAAGTCCTATGCCTATGTGCCGGAGCAGCCGGTATTCTACGAAGATCTGACGCTGTGGGAGCATCTCGATCTCGCGGCCGCAGCCTACGGACTAAGCTATGAAACCTTCGAGTCCACAGCGGAGAAGCTCCTGACCCAGTTTGGTATGGAAAATGTGCGCAATGATCTGCCTGCCGGCTTCTCCAAAGGCATGAAGCAGAAGATGATGCTGATGCTGGGCTTTCTGGTCCAGCCCGATGTCTATATCGTGGACGAGCCGTTCATCGGGCTTGATCCCCGGGCAACCAAGGATTTCCTGCGCCTGCTTGAGGCGGAGCGCGAACGTGGAGCCGGGGTATTGATGTCTACGCATGTTCTGGATACAGCGGAGAAAATCTGTGACAGCTTCATACTGATCTCCGGCGGCAGAATTGCTGCCGAGGGCACGCTGGAAGGTATACGCGGGGATGCAGGGCTGCCGGAGGGGTCGTTGTTTGATTGCTTCGACGAATTAACATGAGCAGGAATTCATTTGCGTTTCCTACAGCTGCTGCTCTTTTCCGGCGCCGGCTGGCTTCCCACTTCCGTGAGCAGTCTACTATTATCCGTACAGCTGTGGACTGGACCGTCCTGCTGTATATTATTATCCCGGGAGGCTTGCTTGGCGGACGCTTCTACTATGGGTACTGGAACGGGGAGATGCCGGCGTGGATCAGCTCCGTTCCCTATATGGTCGTACCTGCGCTGCTGGCCATTCTGCTGGCTACCGGAGGAATCGTATTGCTGCTGCAGGAAGGTGACTCGCTGTTTCTTAGACAGCGGCAGAACTGGATCAGCACCATTATCCTGCGGGGAATGGTCTACAGCCTTGCGGTAACCACGCTGAAGATGGCGGCGGCCGTTGCCATTCTGCTGCCGTTTCTGATCAGGGGCTTCGGAGTCAGTGCGGCAGGGGCCTACGGGCTGCTCGCGCTGACGATAACCTGCAGCTGGTCCGTTAAGCTGCTGGGCCATTTCGTTAAGGTGCAGCGGCAGGGCTTCCGCCGCTGGCTGTGGCTGATTCCGGCTGTCACCGTGCCCTGCGGTGTCTATCTGCGTCTGGCAATCCTCTGGAAGGACAGCCCCGTCCTGCTGTTCATTGCAGCTGGCGGATTCGCCGTGATGGCAGCCATAGTGTTCAGGACCCGCCTGCGGCTGCGCGGCACCTTCATGAACGATGTGCGCGAAGACTACAAGCAGCGGATGAAGATTGCGGCCATTCTGCTGCGCGGTGTACTGGATAAGCCGCGGCCTACACGGTATAAACCGTGGATCTTCCGCAAATCGCAGCCGCTGCTGGCCTCGAAGGAACCGGAGAGCCGCTTCTCGGCGGCAGCAGTCAAAGCGATGCTGCGTAATCCGGCCCACTTCAAGCTGTATTTGTCGTTTACCGGCGTGGCGCTTGTGGCCATATTTATTGTGCCGGCCGTTCTGAAGTGGCTGCTGTTTGCCATCCTGACAGCACTGATGGCATATTGGCTGTCTTCCTTCTGGCTGCTGTTCTCCGGCGATGACTATATCGGTATTCTGCCGTTCACCAAAGCGCAGAAGGCGGATGCCGGTTCCAAGGTCATGCCGATTCTATTAATGCCGTTTGCGGTCCTCAGTGCAGCCGTTGTCTGCATCCCCGTGTATGGCTGGTGGGGGCTCCTGCTCTTTATACCGGTAGGCGCTGCGGCAGCCATCTGGATCGGCCGTATATTCAGTGTCATGCGGTTTGCCAGATAACATACAATAAGCCTTCCTCCGCAACCTGGAGGAAGGCTTATTTAATTACAGGAATGAGCCCGGGAGCCGCAGCAGCTGCTTATCCGCGCGGCTGTGCGGCCGCATGTTTGCCGGCTGTGTATCCGGTCGAGAAAGCGGCCGTAATATTATAACCTCCGGTATATCCGTGAATATCCAGAATCTCGCCGCAGAAATACAGCCCCTGCGTAAGTTTCGATTCCATTGTTCTCGGATCAATCTCCTTCAGATTCACCCCTCCGCCAGTCACAAAAGCTTCTGCCAGGGAACGCGTTCCGTAGACCAGTACCGGCATCCGTTTCAGCAGGGCAGCCAGTGCCTGAAGACCGGTCCGCGGCAGGTGATGACCTGTAAGCTCACCGTCCAGTCCGCTTTTGGCCAGCAGCAGCGGAATCAGGCGCTCAGGCAGCAGGCCCTTCAGCGAATTGCGGATGGCCTTCTTGGGCTCCAGCTCCAGCTTATTCTGCAGCAGGTTCTCTGCCTCTTGCAGAGTCAGGTCGGGGAAGAGGTCGATAGACAACTCTACGGTATCTGTACCTGATTTCTTCTGAACCTGGCGCAGGAACTGGCTGCAGCGCAGGGCGATCGGGCCGGACAACCCGAAATGAGTGAAGATCATATCTCCGCGGTGGGAGATCACCTTCTTGCCCTTGGGATTCCAGACCGAAAGACTCACGTCACGCAGGGATAAGCCCTGCAGCTCACCAGATTTAATCCATTCCTCCCTTGAAAGGATCGGCACCTCTGTCGGGAACAGCTCCGTAATGGTATGTCCGGCAGCAGCGGCCCATGGATAGCCGTCACCGGTAGAGCCGGTCTGCGGCACGGATTTGCCGCCGGTAGCGATAATAACGGCCCCGGCGCTGAAGGCTTTTCCCGATTCCAGACGTACGCCCGTGGCCACACCGTTCTCATAGATAACCTCGCGCACCGGACTGTCTGTCATAATCTGTACGCCAAGACTGCGCACTTTGCCAACCAGCGCGGAGACAACACTTGCAGCCTTGTCCGATACAGGGAACATCCGACCGTTGTCCTCTTCCTTCAGGGCGATACCGAGGGCTTCGAAGAACTCAATAATATCCCGGTTATTGAAATGATCGAACGAGCTGTATAAAAAACGGCCGTTGCCCGGAATATGGGCGATCAGCTCCGCAGTTTCCTTGATATTGGTAACATTGCAGCGTCCGCCGCCTGAGATACCCAGTTTCCGGCCAAGCTTGGCACCTTTATCAATTAATAATACAGCCGCCCCGTGTCCGGCTGCCGCTACGCAGGCCATTAATCCGGACGGGCCGCCTCCGATGACAATTACATCATAGTTACTCATAACTCTGCTCCTTTACATGTTGCAGCACTCTGCTAACGGCATCATACCATTCCGGCCGGAGTGTAGCCAGACCCGGAGAGGCTTGATGTGATTATCGTTGTCAGGAGTGCGCGGTTGTGCTTTAATCTAAGGGGAAAGGGTATTTTGTCCAAATTGGGGAGTGATTGCAATTATTCATGCGGTTAAGGATATTTTATTGCAAATATCGGCTGCGTGCACCTTCCTGTTTCTGTTTCAGTGGCGGTTGGACCAGGGCCATTTCACACGCAGAAACCGCAGATTTCCGGATGACCAGACTTTTCTGATAATATGCTGTGCACTCGG
Source organism: Paenibacillus sp. FSL E2-0178 (assembly GCF_038593005.1). Classification (NCBI taxonomy): domain Bacteria; kingdom Bacillati; phylum Bacillota; class Bacilli; order Caryophanales; family Paenibacillaceae; genus Paenibacillus; species Paenibacillus sp. FSL E2-0178. The sequence continues at coordinate 4,030,325 of NZ_CP151953.1, read as the reverse complement.
GGTTACATTGTGTATGGCCTTGTCGACTACAATGTTCGGAGTAGTGTATCTGAATCTGGCTATCCTTCCGGCGTATATAGGGATCTTGTACGGGACTTTTCGTTCAGGGGCTTACCTGGCAATGTATTTCATCTTTTGCACTGTACTATTCTCGGTTCCTTCAGGATTTGATCATCTCATATTAAATTCGGGGGTACTGCTGTATCCGCTGTTGTTTGGTATGGCCAAGCCCTTCAAGAGTGCCTCTTTAATCCAAAAAGTCGGCATGCTATGGGGTACTCTGTTTCCCAGTATGCTGTTTATTGTAATTGTACCTAAGATGCAGGGACAAAGCATCTTCAACACACCCCCCACGGATGCGATTCTGGTAGGGGTGTATTTATTAACGGCTGTTATTTTGGGCGGACTGTTTATTGTATATATTGAAACGGCCTGGGACAAGCTGCAGGTCAAGGAACGGATGAAAGGTATCTCCGAGAGATTCCAGTGGGAATCGGAGAAGCTCCAGCAGATTACTAATGTGGTGCCGCTGAATATTATGTCGTTTGATGACAACGGATATGTGACGGAGCTGAATGAATACATGCTCAGCCTGATTCAGCGTCATTGCCCCCATCTGACCAGAGAGATTATATTATCCCAGCCGGCTGACCGGGTCTTCGGCCACAGCATGGATCAGGAAACCTATGAACACTTACGGGGAATCCTGCTGAACAGGCAGCGTGCCAATACCAAGATCAAGTATGATTCCATGACCTATCATATCTTCACGGCGCCGTTACAGCATGAGTCCGGTATTGCGGGCGGCCTTGTCATGATTATACAGGATCTTACGGAAGAGGAGAAAATCCGCAGCGAGCTTGATAATGTTGAACGCCTGACGCTGGTCGGGCAGATGGCGGCCGGAATTACCCATGAGATCCGCAACCCGATGGCGGTAGTGCGCGGATTCCTGCAGCTGATGCGGGAAAAGAGTCCGGAGGACCTGCATTCCTATTACCATATTGTAATGGAGGAGCTGGACCGGGCCAACAGTATCATCAATGACTTCCTGTCGCTGGCCCAGAGCCGTGTATCGGACAAGGAAATGGTGCAGCTGCATCTCATTATGGAGGAGCTTACCCCCCTGATCTGGGCGGATGCCAATCTTCGCGGACAGAGCGTTGAATTGAAGCTTAGCCCGTCTCTGCCGCTGCTGCGGCTGAACGTCAGGGAGATCAAGCAGCTGATACTCAATCTGGCCCGCAACGGAATGGAGGCAATGGAGGCCAAAGGGGTGTTGACGCTGGAAACCTGTGAGCATGAAGATACTGCTCAGCTGATCATCACAGATACGGGAAGCGGCATCCCGCAGAGCCAGCTGAAGCAATTGTTTGCCCCGTTCTTCACAACCAAAAGCCAGGGTACAGGACTTGGACTGTCGCTTTGCCTGAGTATCGCCGAGCGTCACAACGGAACCATTCATGTGGAATCCGAAGTGGGCAAAGGCACCTCGGTCATCGTTACGATCCCCTTTGAGCCCAAGGAGGAACCCGCTGAGGTGGAAGTCTATTCTTAGGGATTCAAGGCTCTAACTATGCGCTTTAGCGCTGCTGTATAACGGCTTGTAGGCAGGTTGCTTCTCTTGCTTTCACAGAGTATGTATGTATAATAAAGTTAGCAAGTAGTGCAGTAACGCGGCGACGTTATCCGGGTTCTGACAACTATTCTAAGGGTAAAGGAGAGTGCAGAGAAATGTCCATGTCTTTTAATCAATATATGAAGGATTCCATTCAGCCTATGCGCGATGATCTGACGAGTATCGGATTTCAGGAGCTGCTGACTCCGGATGAAGTTGAAGCAACTCTTCCAGCCGTTAAGGGAACTTCGCTTGTGGTTGTTAACTCCGTTTGTGGTTGTGCCGCCGGCCAATGCCGTCCAGGTGTAGCCCAGGCGCTGCAGAACGAAATTCTCCCCGATCACCTGTTCACGGTATTTGCCGGCCAGGAGAAGGAAGCTACAGCCAAGGCGCGTGAGTATTTTGCTCCGTACCCGCCATCTTCACCATCCATTGCCTTGATGAAGGACGGCGAGCTTGTTCATTTCATCGAACGTCACGGCGTTGAAGACCGTTCGGCTGCTGAAATTGCGGCTGAGCTGAAGGAAGTTTTCAATCGTCTGTGCCAATAAGCTCATTTTCTGTAAGGGATATTCCCGCATCAGCCGGAGGCTAGGCTCATGCGGGATTTTTTCTGAACATATAGGCACCTGAGTCCCATCGGACAGATCAAGTTATAAGAAAAGGGGTGTGTGAATTGGGAATGCAGGAAGAGATTATTAAAGCCCTGGGAGTCAAGCCGGTGATTGATACCGGAGCGGAAGTGCGCAAACGTGTGGATTTCCTGAAAGCATATGCGCTGCAGGCGGGTGCCAGGGGGCTGCTGATTGCTATCAGCGGAGGCGTTGATAGTGCAGTGGCTGCGGGTCTATGCAAACAGGCTACGGACGAGCTGACGGCAGAGGAAGGCAAAGAGTATATTACACTCGGTGTATTCCAGCCTTACGGCGAGCAGGAGGATATTGAGCACAGTTACGCGGTAGCCAAGGCGTTTGAGCTGACGCATACGGTGGAGACGAATATTGAAGAAGCTGTAAACGAGATCGCGCTGGAGGTAGAGCATAGCCTGAAGGCGCTGGGACAGCACCGCCACATCACCCATCAGGGCAAAGGGAATGTGAAGGCGAGAACGCGGATGGTTATGCAGTATGCACTAGCCTTCGAGAACAATCTGCTGGTGGTAGGAACAGACCATGCCTCTGAAGCCATCACCGGGTTCTATACCAAATGGGGCGATGGTGCAGTTGATATTACACCGCTGTCTTCACTGAATAAACGGCAGGTGCGGCAATTGGCTGCGGCGATTGGAGTACCGGCCGATATCGTAACCAAAGCACCGACAGCCGGCCTCTGGCCGGGCCAGACGGATGAAACCGAGCTGGGGATCACCTATGATGACAACAGTGACTATCTGGAGGGCAAAGCGGTGTCTCCCGAGGTCGCCGGGAAGCTTGAAGCCTACTACCGCAGAACGGGGCATAAACGGGATGCAATCCCTGGAATATAAGCAGTCAGAAGTATAAAAGAACCGCCGGAGAAGCTGCAGTCATTTCGCAGAATTCCCGGCGGTTCTGGCTTTCATAAGTATTAGCTGGAGAGGCGCTGCCCAACTTGTAAGCTTAGCCGGCCAGGATCTGGTTAATAAACTCCAGGGAGGCGGATATTGCCTCCTCCAGCTGCGGGGTAGCTCCTTCGAACGGGTGCACGGTACCGAAGGTGTGATTGCCGCCGGGAATCTGCACCCAGCGGATATCCGGGCGGAGCTCCGTTAATTGCTCTGATCCCCGGCGCAGCCGTTCACTGTCCTGGCTTCCCTGAATAAGAACCGCCGGGAAGCTGGCTGTTGTCATCCGTTCCAGCAGGTTGTAGCGAACGGCATGCTGTTCCAGGTCCTCCAGCAACACGGCATCCAGCGGCATTTGCTGGCCGGTCCGGCCATTAAGCACATGGGTCCGGCCGCTGCGCCTCATCTCAATCTTCTGTTCCTCCGTGAACAGGTCGAGGTCGGTAATGCCGTTCCAGGAGATCACTCCGGTGATCTCTCCCGGATGGTCCAGCGCGTACAGCAGGCTGCCTCCGCCGCCACGGCTGTGGCCCAGCAGGAATAACGGCAGGCTGCCGAATTTGTGGTGCTGGCTGAGATAAGAGAGCAGGATCTCCATATCCTTGATCTCACGGGTATAGGTATTGCGGGCGAACTTCTCAAGCTCCGTGAAATTCTGCAGATCTTCGCCGATTCCGGCATGTGAGAAGTTGAAGGTTATGACCTCATGCTCCTGGCTGAGGGCTGCCGCAGCATAAGGAAACATCCCCCAATCCTTAAACCCCTTGTAACCGTGGGCGATAACAATCAGGCTCTTAGCCTTATCCCGGGCGGGGAAATGCGAGCAGCGGAGTACAGCATCTTCTCCTGCGGGCAATTGGAAATTACGGGTCATCGGGTAAATCCCCTCTCTATATAATCTGAAACGGATTTGAAGGTTGTATTATTGATAATGTTTATGAATAATGTTATGAAGATCATACCATTATTAAAGCAGGTAAGGATAGGGCGGTTTTTTACAGTAATTGCATATTGCCTGTCCAGCTAAGGAGTGGATACAGTGATTTATGGAATCGGAAATGATGTGCTGGAAATCCGCCGGATTACGGCTCTGCTGGCAAGCGGACAAGCAACCGGATTTCTGCAGCGCATTCTTACAGAGCGTGAGCTTGAGCTGGCCGCAGGGCGGAAGGGGAAGGCAGCGGAATTCGCTGCGGGGCGGTTTGCCGCCAAGGAGGCAGTAGTGAAGGCGCTGGGCTGCGGAATCGGCGCGAAGGTGGGATTTCAGGATATAGAAATTCTGCCGGACAGCCTGGGCAAACCGGTCGTTTCACTGTCGGAGGCGGCCTGGGACCGGCTGCTTCTGCCGGGCGGCCGCCATCTCATCCATCTGGCCATTACACACAGCGGGGATCTGGCTTCAGCTTTTGCCGTAGTGGAGCAGGTAAACTAAGCTGCTGCGGAGTGCCGGATCCTGCCTGCGGCTTCGCAGAGCGGTATTTATACGGGTAAACTTTACGCAATAAGAGGACGAGCTGCTTATCGCGGAATATAGATACATTCAATATAGAAGCAAGGAGATTAATGATGACTACAAATGAGCAGCAGGACGAGCAGCAGGACGAGCAGCAGGACGAGCAGCAGGAGGCCAAGTCCTATTTCAGCCGTAATTTGCTGGAGTGGTACCATGGGCAGAAGCGGGATCTGCCGTGGCGGCGTCACCGCAATCCTTATTACATCTGGATTTCGGAGATTATGCTTCAGCAGACAAGAGTCGATACGGTCATTCCTTATTTCAACCGGTTCATTGAGCGGTTCCCTACGGTGGAGTCACTGGCCGATGCCCCGGAGGAGGATGTTCTGAAGTGCTGGGAGGGGCTTGGCTACTATTCACGCGCCCGGAATCTGCAGCATGCCGCGAAGCAGGTGAAGGAAGAGTATGGCGGGCAGGTTCCCAATGACCGCGATGCCGTATTCGGGCTTAAGGGAGTAGGACCTTATACGGCCGGAGCTATTCTCAGCATTGCCTTCAACCGGCCGGAGCCCGCTGTGGATGGTAATGTCATGCGGGTGCTGTCCCGATACTTCCTGATTGAGGATGATATCGCCAAAGGCCCCACCCGCGTCAAAATGGAGCGCCTGGCGGCAGAGCTGATTCCCGAAGGGGAAGCCTCGCACTTCAATCAGGCGCTGATGGAGCTTGGCGCGCTGATCTGCACGCCGAAATCACCGCGCTGTCTGCCGTGCCCGGTGATGGAGCACTGCTCAGCGCGCCTCGCGGGCTGCGAGACCTCGCTGCCCGTCAAGACCAAGGCCAAGCCACCGCGCCCGGAAGAGCGGCTGGCAGCCCTGATAGAGGGCCGCGGCGGGCACGCGGGTCGGGTACTCATCCGGCAGCGGCCATCCAGCGGGCTCCTGGCCCGCATGTGGGAGCTGCCGCACTGGCCGGCGCCGCCTGCGGAGGGCGGCGCTTCCGCTGCGCTGCTGCCGGAGACGGCAGCGCAGGACCGGCTGCGCCGGTCCATGCTTCAGGCCGGGATCTTCGCCCGGCCTGAAGGACACTGGATGGCTGCGGAGCATACATTCAGCCATATTGTCTGGACCCTGCAGGTGTACCGCTGCAGGGAAGAAGAGGCCCCGGCCCTGCCGCTGGCTGCGGAAGGGCGGGCCTTGTACGCCGCAGCGGCCGGGAACGGCGCTGCCAGCGCTGATGCTGCAGCCACCGGCGCAGCACCCGGGGCTACCGCCGGCCTGGCTGATCCGGGCAGCGCCTCAGCTCCCGGCCCGGCTGAACCGGCTGCCGCTGCAGACTATGCCGCCGCCAGTGCGGCTGGTGCCGGTGATCGCTCCGCCACCAGCCAAGGCATGTACAACGCCGGGCTCACCGCGTCCGTACCTGCCGATCTATTCGCGGATGGCAGCGGGCCCGTCGAGCGCTTCGCGGACGGAAGCGGAACAGCGGAGGATGCAGGCGCAGTACGCTGGATCAATCGCAGCGACATGGCGAATTACGCCTTTCCCAATGTGTTCCTCAAGCTGCTCAACGCTTATTTCGATGAGCAGGAGGGGGGCGCCGTGTAATCCGGCTCGGCTATGCAGTCTTGCTAGCTATAACCGGGAGTACCGGCAAACGTTGGTCTGGACAACTCCGCTTCTGAGGTTAAGGCGGGCGGACTGTTTGGCCAGGCCAGTTGTTGCGAACGGGTATAACCCGGAAGCTCCATTCCTTGCGTCTTCCCGGAGAACAAGTGGAGAAATAGCATTTGATTTTCTCTAATTATTCGGAATTCGTCCTCGAAGTTGAAATCAGATAAATTAGCTGCCATTTATCCACTTAGCCTGTTCTGCGCGGCCGACATCGTATAATTAAATGTGCAATCCCTCTAATTCCGCTGAAAGTGGGCGGTATAGGGAAATTAAAGGGAAAAATCCCTCTAATTCCGCCGGAAGTGGGCGGTATGAGGAAATTAAAGGGGGAAATCCCTCTAATTCCGCCGAAAGTGGGCAGTATGAGGAAATTAAAGGGAAAAATCCCTCTAATTCCACCAAAAGTGGGGGTTATGAGGAAATTAAAGGGAAAAACCCCTCTAATTCCGCCGAAAGTGGGCGATATAGGGAAATTAAAGGGAAAAATCCCTCTAATTCCACCAAAAGTGGGCGATATGGTGAAATCAAAGGGAAAAATCCCTCTAATTCCACCAAAAGTGGGCGGTATGAGGAAATTAAAGGGAAAAATCCCTCTAATTCCGCCGAAAGTGGGCGGTATGAGGAAATTAAAGGTAATTTCCGCTTATCAGCATGTACCCGAAGGGAGAGCGCATCGCACGAAGACATGTACCTGCATTCGCAGGAATGTGTCCCGCCGCTGCCTGTTCCTCCGTATCCCCAGCACAAAAAAACGGGAGCCACCCACAAGGGTGCTCCCGGTTTTTCTTATACCGTGATGCTGCGGCTTACACGCCGCAGTTCTTTATTTTGCGCTTTCGTAACGTTTGCCGACTTCTTCCCAGTTCACTACGTTCCAGAACGCCTTGATGTAGTCAGGACGTTTGTTCTGGTAGTTCAGGTAGTAAGCATGCTCCCATACATCGAGGCCGAGGATTGGAGTTGCGCCTTCGCTGACCGGGTTGTCCTGGTTAGGAGTGCTGGTCACAGCAAGCTTGCCGTCTTTCACGACGAGCCAGGCCCAGCCGCTGCCGAAGCGTGTAGTAGCTGCAGTAGCGAAGTCTTCCTTGAATTTGTCGAATCCGCCCAGTTCGCTGTCAATTGCAGCAGCCAGAGCGCCAGTTGGAGCGCCTCCGCCGTTCGGTCCGATAACTTCCCAGAACAAGGTGTGGTTGGCATGTCCGCCGCCGTTGTTGCGGACAGCAGTGCGGATAGCTTCAGGTACAGCGTTCAGGTCAGTCAGCAGCTCATCGATGCTCTTGTCTTGCAGTTCAGGTGCTTTTTCCAGTGCGGCGTTCAGGTTCGTCACATAAGTGTTATGGTGCCTGTCGTGATGAATCTCCATCGTCAAAGCGTCGATGTGTGGTTCAAGAGCGTTGTTTGGATAAGGAAGTGCCGGTAATTGAAATGCCATGGAAAAATCCCTCCTGAGTATATTAGAATTTGTATAGATAAAGAATTTTGGCGGTCTTGACGTCAAAACCCCTTATTTCCGATGTGGCTTATAGGTTATATATCCGTTGAGATACTTATTATTAAACCGTATCTGGAACAATAATGCAACATTAAACAAACATTAGTGTTTATAAAGTATTTTTTCATCCATAGCTCACTACAAATGTTAAGGGTGTGTTAAAGTTATAAAACTCCTTAAGAGAGAGTGTTTGCACTGCGATAATTTCCTTAATCAAGAAAAAATGAAACTATATTCAATGAAAACGCTTCATATCAAGCGCTTTCAAAAGAAAATTGATGATATCGCGAGAAAAGTGTGCTTTAATAGATTTAAAAGCAGGTATTCCTCGGTTTTTGATGCTTTTTTCCTCTTTACACTGTTATGGAAACTCCTTCTTTTTGTAAAATTCTAAGCCATAGAAAAGGGAGACTTTTAAGTATGCACGTTCGTTCCTTTCAATTAAGCGACGTTACTCCAGTGACTGAATTGCTGCAGACCGCATTATCGGAAGAATGTTTCGAGAGCACGATCGAGCCCTTCTCCAGGCAGCTTTCATGGGATTCAGATCTCATTGTAGTTGCAGAGGATGAAGGAGAAATCATCGGCGCACTGATTGGTACGATTGAGAAGAACCACGGCTGTTATTTCCGCATTGCCGTCCATCCTGAATACCGCCGCAGAGGAGTCGGCAAGAGTCTCGTATCGGCGATGGAACACAGATTCCAGGCACGCAAGGTCAGCGGTATTTATGTAGCCGTTGATGAGCACAATTCCTTCGCACTGCCGCTGTATGAGGCCATGGGTTATGGTGAGGACCAGATCTTCAAATCTGTACGCAAGCTGAGCATTGTCGGGTAATTATTTTTTGAAACGGTGCTGTAAGCGGAAACAATTGGTAGAGTAGAGAACTAGTGCAGCCTGTACTTTTAGAATAAGGTCACACCTGCATAGTCTGTTTCATTATACTAAAGCATATCTTCCCAGTGTCCATTGCATTGCAAATGGGCGGAAGATATGCTTTTCTATTGTTATGGACTTATAAACCCAATCGAAGCAAGTAGGTGGCCTATGAACCGTGAGCTTGAAGAAGAATTCATGCGGAGCCGCAAACAACGATACAGATCCGTTACCCATAACAAAACCAAGCGCGAATCGAGAAGAATTTGGCTTAAGGATATGCGGGAGTGGATCATCACTGCGGGGATTGTATTCGCGATAATGTCACTGCTTAATATTTTTGTGTTCAATGTGTCTACTGTGATTGGCCAATCCATGCAGCCGACCCTCTATGAAGGGGAGAAGCTGATTATTAATAAGATTGCACTGAGCTTCGGGAATCCGGGCCGGGGCGATATTGTAGTTCTGCATGACCCCAGTACAGGGCCGGACCGTAAGGAGTACCTGGTTAAGCGGATTATTGGTATCCCCGGTGATATCGTGGAAGTTCAGGACCAGCAGCTATATGTTAATGGTAAAGTAGTGGATGAGCCTTATATTGATACGGCCATTCAAGATCCGGATTTCAGTCAGCTGACTGTGGAGGACGGCACCTACTTTGTAATGGGGGATAACCGCCATGCCGGGGCCAGCAAGGACAGCCGTTATTTCGGCGCCGTTGCACAGGAGAGTATCGTGGGGAAGGCATCCCTGATCTGGTGGCCTGTAGCTAAGATGAGAGTCCTGTAAGGGATTTGTATAGACATAATAATAAAGGAGAGGCGGAAATGAATTCTAACTTCCAGTCACCTTATGCTCCGCCGCCTTCCAAGTGGGAGGATCTCAAGGCTGCAATCAAGGCTGCTGCGCCGGCGCTCGGTATTGACGATATCGGGTTCACCACCGCAGAGCCGTTTTTATATTTAAAAAATATTCTTCAGGAACATAGGGACAACGGGTACGACTCGGGCTTCGAGGAGCCGGATCTGGACAAGCGGACGGTTCCGGCGCTGCAGTCGGGAGAGCAGCCGCTCTCTATTATTGCAATCGCTGTAGCCTATCCCTCCAAAATGGAGGACCCGCCCAAGTCCGAGCCCGGAGCACGCAGAGGTATACTGGCCAGGGCATCGTGGGGGCAGGACTATCATCATGTACTCCGTGAAGCGCTGGCGAAGCTGGAGGACTTCATCCGCGAGCGTGTTCCGGATGCCGTACTGGAGAGTACGGTGGATACGGGCGCTCTTGTTGACCGGGCGGTTGCAGAGCGGGCGGGCATCGGGTTCAGCGGCAAAAACTGCGCCATTATCTCCCCCAAATGGGGATCGTGGATCTATCTTGGGGAAATGGTGACGAATATACCGCTGCCTCCGGATCAGCCGGTGCAGGAAGGCTGCGGGGACTGTACGAAATGCATCGATGCCTGCCCTACCGGCGCACTGGTCGGTCCGGGACAACTCAACGCCCAGGCTTGCATTTCCTACCTGACACAGACCAAGGGGTTCCTCAGTGAGGACTACATGACCAAGATCGGGAACCGGCTGTACGGCTGCGATACCTGCCAGATTGTCTGTCCGCATAACCGCGGCAAGAACTGGAATCACCGCCCGCAGCTGCTGCCTGATCCGGAGATCGTGAAGCCGCTGCTGATGCCGATCCTGGATCTCAGCAACCGTGAGTTCAAGGAGAAATTCGGCAGCAGCTCAGCTGCATGGCGGGGCAAAAAGCCTATCCAGCGCAATGCGGTTATCGCGCTTGGCAATTTCAAGGAAGCTTCTGCCGTACCGAAGCTGACCGATATTCTGCTGCAGGAGCCGCGGCCGGAGATGCGCGGGACTGCCGCCTGGGCCCTAAGCCGCATCGGCGGCAGTGAAGCCCTCACAGCCGTGGAACAGGCACTGCAGAAGGAAGAGGACGTTACGGTGCGCGGAATGCTAAGCCGGGCACAGGACAAGCTGCTGGGGCAGAAGGAGGCGGAAGGAGAATGAATCACCGTCTAGAGAGCAGCGAAGGGGCGGAAGCTTCGCTCTATTATAAGGAGATCGATTCAATCATTGGCCCGTTGACGCTATGCGCGACAGCTTCCGGACTATGCATGATCAAGTTCGGCACCTATGATGCGAACTCGGACACTATTGCAGGCTGGGTGAAGACGCAGCTGGGTCCCGCAGCACAGATTTATGCGGATGCCGGGAGCTTGTCCGAGACGGAGCGGCAGCTTGCAGCGTATTTCTCAGGGGAGCTGCAGAGCTTCAGTGTGCCGCTGGATATGCGCGGAACGGATTTTCAGCGCCAGGTATGGGAAGCTCTCCTCAGCGTGCCTTACGGGGAGTCCGCCTCTTATAAGGATATTGCGGTCATGATCGGCAATCCGCAGGCTGTACGTGCTGTGGGCGGGGCCAATAACCGCAACCCGGTTCCGGTCATTGTACCCTGCCACCGGATTATAGGTGCCGGAGGCGCACTTGTCGGTTATGCCGGAGGTCTGGGAATCAAGAGCCGCCTTCTGCAGCTGGAAGCGGAGCAGGCAGGGCCCGGCTTAAGCGGCACTTATCTCTTCTGAATCACGGGATTTGCCAATTGCTGTCCAGTTGTTGAAATGCTATGATAGATTCGCGTGCCTTATCAAGGGCATTGCCAGACAATAGAGTACAAAGGTGGATTACAGATGAATATTGCATTGCCTATTATTACGCTTGTTGTAGGTCTGATCGGCGGATTCTTTATCGGTGTGTATTATCTGCGCAGACAAATGACAACGATGCAGAATGATCCTGAAATGCTGCAGAAGGTTGCTAAGCAAATGGGATATAACCTGAACGGAAAGCAGATGCAGCGTGCCCAGCAGATGATGAAGAACGGCAATCAGCCGGGGCGTGCTCCTGCGGCAGCCAAAGGACAGGCCCGCAAGAAGAAATAATCAGGATAGGGAAATAGATAAGAATCAGCTGCGGGTGCGGAAGGGGGAGATTTCATGGGGAGCATCAAGGAGTACATGAACGGGAAGGTTTCTGTAAACCGTGAGCAAATCGAATATCATGTTGAGAAAATATTAGAACTGATTGGTGAAGATACCAGCCGCGAAGGCCTGCTGGAAACACCGGCTAGAGTCACGCGGATGTATGAAGAGATATTTGGCGGTTATTCGATTGATCCGCGCGAGGCGCTGGGCGTAACTTTCGACGAGTCTCATGAAGAGCTTGTCATTGTGAAGGATATTGTCTACTACAGCCAGTGCGAGCATCACATGGCTCCTTTCTTCGGCAAAGTGCATATTGGCTATGTCCCCAGCGGGCGGATTGCCGGACTGAGTAAGCTTGCCCGGCTCGTGGAAGCGGTCAGCCGCCGCCTGCAGGTGCAGGAGCGCATTACTGCCCAGATCGCCGACATCATGACCGAGGTGCTGAATCCGCACGGTGTCATGGTGGTTGTCGAAGGAGAGCATCTGTGCATGTGTGCCCGGGGTGTGAAGAAGCCCGGCAGCAAGACAGTAACCATGGCAACCCGGGGCACTTTCCGTGAGGATGCTGCTGCCCGGGCTGAGTTTCTTGCTCTGATCAAAGAATAGTACGCGGGACTAATATTCCCTGACTTGTGCAAGGCAAAGCCCGGCGGCCACTTTCGAGTGGCCGCCGGGCTTTTTTGAAAGATAAGAATTTATATGCTCCGCGCATAAATGTTCCTTATCTTTCTCGCTGAAACGGTACCGTCCTAAAAAGGACGGCAAAGCCGTTTCCACTTGGGGAAAGACCTCAAAAAGGCTGCCAGACCAGCTTGCGGGCGGCACTGTACCGCTCGGCTACGTAAGGCCAATTCACGACTTTCCACCAGTCCTGGATATAATCTGCGCGGTTGTTCTGATGCTTGAGATAATAGGCATGCTCCCATACATCCAGCGCCAGCAGCGGGACAACATCCCACTGGGACAGATTCTGATGCTTCTCAGCAGTCAGAATCTCCAGCCTGTGGCTGCGCGGGCTCCAGACCAGAATGGCCCATCCGCCGCCCTCCACTTTATTGGCCGCTTCAGTGAACTGGGCCTTGAAGGCATCGTAGCTTCCGAAGCTCCGTATAATGGCATCGAGCAGTGCTCCGGACGGCCGGCCGCCGCCCTGCGGGGACATGACGTTCCAGAAGATCGTGTGCAGATAATGGCCCGCCCCGTTAAAGGCAAGCTCCCGTTCCCAGTGTTTAACGAGATCATAATCGTTGCTCTTCCGGGCTTCCGCCAATTTAATCTCTGCTTTATTGAGTCCGTCTACATAGCTCTGGTGGTGTTTGTCGTGATGAATAATCATTGTCTTCTCGTCAATGTACGGCTCCAGCGCATTATAAGCATAAGGGAGCGGGGGCAGTGTATGACCGCCGATCGGGACCGGCCCCAATTCACGGGCTTCCCACAGAGGAGCCGTCCAGGCCGCCGTTTCCTGGGGAGGGTCTTCACTTAGGGAGACCGCAGGCACAGCAGCCGGTTCATCCTGCTCTATTGGGTTCTGCCGCATCATTCCGGCACCGGCACCATATTCCGGGGCGGTGAGGGCCGAAAGCACGGCAAGGAAATACTCCGATTCGCAGATAAAATGCTTCACTACGACCCCTGCCAGAGGGGAGGCGCTCATGGCCTGGCTAGCCTCCCCCATAGCCTTCAGCTGGCGGATGAATTCACTGGATTGGCTGCAGGCTGTATGAAGCAGCAGCTCTGTTTCGGCGGCAAGGCTTCCCGGACCGCCGAAGGCCGGAGCCTGTTGGCTACGGAGCAGGTGACACGCCGCCTGCTCCGTAGCCAGGAAGACAACCGTCCATTCCTGGAGCAGCTTGACATAAGGCTCCTCGAGGTTTGGAGTAAGCTGGATAAGAACCTCGGCGTGTTCCTTCTCCTGTTTTTTCCAGAAGGCAATTTCCCCTAGAATGTGCACTGGCAGCGGCGCACCGGATACATATTGCATAGCATGCAGTCCCCCCGTCCTGAATTTTCAACGCTTCATTATATGACCGGGAGAGTCCGCTTATGTAATGGTATTCGTTGTGGCCTAAGGCACTATGGTGAGCAAACCTCAAAAAAGCATGCGCAGAATGTATAAGGAAATACATCTGCGCATGCTTATTTAATCCAATATAGGTATAGGAACGCTGCTGTTTCTGCTTGTGGTTACTTGCTGGCCTGACTTCCGTTGTCCCCGCTGATGCGGGCCAGCTGGACATTGCCGAGAAATGCTGAGACACGGCGCAGGTACTCGCGCGGATGCTCGCGGAACAGCAGCTCATGATGACTGTCCTCCACAATCCACGAGTCGGAGTACGGGTTGGTCTGGTTCGCGGCCAGTTCTTCGGCAATCGGATACGGGGCCTTCTCGTCCATAGTACCGTGCATGAAGAGTACCGGGAACGGATAGTCCTCGGATTTCACCTTGGAATAGGGAATCTGATTCAGCCCTGTACCGTTCAGTACCGGGAACAACAGCTCCATAATCTCCAGTGAAGGCTGGCGGGGAAGATCTATATTCTGCTTGATATTGTGATAGAGTGTATCCGGCTCCAGCAGGAAGGTGCTGTCCAGAATCATCGCATCCACGTCTTTGGTTACGAGACCCGCCTGCAGCGCGGTACCAGCACCCATGGAGAAGCCCCAGACTACGATTTCGTTTGCACCCTTGTCCTTGGCATATTCGATCGCCCCAAGGAGCTGCTGGGATTCCTTTTTGCCGCCGGTAGCGATATCTTTATTGACCTTGGAGGCGAAGCCGTAATCAAACATGACTACATTGAATTTCAGGCTGTGCGCATAATGGGCCAGGTCGTACATGGGAACCCAGCTTTCCTCGCGGTTAGCACCGTAGCCATGGCTGAAGACAATGGTCTTCTTGGCTCCCTCTGAAGGAATATACCAACCCTGCATAATACGGCTGCCGTCCTTTGCGGGAAAGGTGATCTCCTCATACGCCAGCCCTTTGGCAAGATAAGGGTTAGAGTAGAGGGGCGCTACAGTAGGATTCGAGAGCACCCAGGCTATATAGCCGTGCAGGGCAATGAAGCAGAATAAAAAGAAGAAGAACACAGATAACAGCAGAGCTACGACAATATGCTTAACGCGTATCATCCGCAGTGAAATAATTGGTATGGAATTAGGCTTATCCTCGTTAGGCATACGGGAGACCGGCGAGCCGGGGTGACTTGTTGCCAGATCCATAAGGTCCCCTCCTAAAAGTTTTGTGGAACATCCGCTTCCTATGAGACTACTTCGCAGCAAAACTGCTTCGGAAGCATAAGGCTTAAGTTGGATTAGCAGAAATACTTCATATATTTAATCGTATGGTTATGCCCTTACAAAGTCAATGAATTCAGCGGTTTTGTAATGTAACTGTAAACTGAGGCCCAGTCTTTACCGTACAGTGAATATGCTGGACTTTTTTCGGACTTTTGCACTAAGATAGAATGTATCTGAAGAATAATGTAACCGGGTTTCAAGAGGTGAAACACATGAGGGGGAGAACAGGGTGGAAGACCGGAAACTGACTGTACGCGCCGTGGAACGTGCGCTGGATATATTGCTCTGCTTCACTCAGGATAATGATTATGACCTCAGTCTGACGGAGATTTCCGCCAAGATTGGCCTGCATAAAAGTACGGTGCACCGCCTGTTGACTACGCTTGAGGAGAAGGGCTTCCTGCAGCGCGATGAGGGTACGGAGAAATACCGGCTGGGGATTCGCATCTGGGAGCTGTCTACGCATTTGCCGACCCTGAATGAACCGGCGGTACTGCTGCTGCCGGCAATGGAACGGCTGCGTGACCGTCTGGGAGAGACGGTCAGCCTCTATTTGCGCGACAATCTGGAGCGCGTGCGCATCCAGGCCGTGCAGAGCCGGCAGGCAATCCGCCGGGTGGCACAGATCGGTGCAAGGCTGCCCCTCTCTGTAGGCGCATCGAGCAAGGTGCTGGCCGCTTACGCGCCGCCGGAAGTGCAGGTCCGGCTGCTGGCCGACCCGGCATGGCCGGAGGCTGTAGACCGGAGCCAGTATCTGGAGCAGCTCAAGGAAATCACCCGCTGCGGGTATGCCACCAGCTTCGAGGAACGCGAGCCGGGTGCGGCTGCAGTGGCGGTGCCTATCACCGGGCGTGCCGGGGGAGTGGTTGCAGCGCTCTCTCTTTCCGGTCCGGTCAGCCGGCTTTCACGGGAGACGCTGGAGGATTATGCAGTGATTCTGGGTGAGGCTGCGGCTGAAATGGGTCTGATGATGGGCTGAAACGGCGGCGCCCGTTATATGCCGTGATTAAGGGGTAATTTTAGTAAATAGAGGCTAACCAGGCCTGTCAGTTCCATTGTATATCTAGTTAAAATGAACTATTATTAAAAAATATTAGTTACAATTATTAAAAGATATGAAATGTAATCCAGAGCATGAGGTGATGGGATGAAAGCTGTAATACCCGATTCACTGATGGGAGAAATTCAAGAGCTCCAGGATACGTTCGGTTCTGTCACGAGTCAGGCTATTGTGCTTACGGATCAGGCAGGGAATGTTATAACCCGTCCAACGCTTTACGGAATATTCTATCAGAAAATGTTCAGTTCTTTGCAGGAGACGCAGCGCCCTTTCGAGCCGGCTTTGCTCAGACTGGGCCCCTTATCGCATCCTGCTGTATTGGAAGAATGGGTTCCCGGGCTAAAGTATGTGGTCAGTCCGCTGGTTCCCGAGTATGGACAGACTTATTATTTGTGGTCGGGCCTATACATGGAAGAAGGGACCCGGGAGCTTGTACTGCAGGCGTTTGAGGCCAAAATGAGGATTCACCCCCACTATGATGAGTTACGGACTGAACTGCTTGCCATGCCAGAGCTTAGCCGGGAGCGTATCGGCATAATCAGGGGCAAACTGGCCGTTCTAGGAAACATACTGTCTAAATTACTGGCGGGCGGTGTACTCAAACCCCTGGCGCAGAGAAGCGGCATGGTGGTTTCACAGCTGCTCTCCAATCTGGAAACAGACTTTCTGAAGATTGAGGATGTTTTGCAGCAAATGGCAGGAAGGTTCTCGGATGCCGATTTATATGCATTTGCCAAAGAGGAAGAGGCAGGCAGGTATAAGGTGAAATATTCCGCCGGCAAAGAAGCGAATCTGTTGATGAATGCCGAGTTTCAGCAGGGGGACGGGTTTCTGGGACAAGCTGTTCTCGGCAGGGAGCCCCGGCACTGGCAGGGCGTTGCCAAAGATCCGAGATCGTTATTCTTCACCCAGCGCGGAATTACGCAGCCGGAGTATTTGTCATGTTATCCGGTTCAGATTCACAGCGGCAAAAAAGCGCTGCTGCTGGCTGTGGGCTTTGGTGAAATCCGCCAGCTACAGGACCACGCCCAGCAGGACCAGATGGTTGCTTCTCTGCTTGGGCTATCCTCACGGGGGGAGAAGCTGCGGCAGCGCGAAACCCTTCGTAATGATGCTACACTGAGGCTTAAAGAGGCCGCGTGCCTGCTGCCGCAGACCACATCATCGCAGGAGCTGGGCATTCAACTGCTCGATATCATTATGGGGATGCCGTTCTATCCTTCATCTGTACTCGTGTACTTTGAGGAGGCAGCGGGAGGCAGCCATCATGCCAAGGGCTGGAGCCCGGAGGCGGCTGCCCAGTATGTCCAGGAGATCGAGGACCGTTATTCGCCGCAAGCCTTTCTCTCCTCCGCTATTATCAACGAGGATGCCGAGGAGCAGGTGCTGCTGGAATGTCCGCTGATTGCCGAGAAGGTATTCAAAGGAATTCTGGCAGTAGGCTTCAGACGCCGCAGTGAAGCAGAGGAATGGCTGACATTCGCCAGCTGCCTGGCCAGTCTGGCCAGCACGTCCATCCGGCTCATCGAGAAGGATAACAGGCTTAATAAGCAGGCGGGGGTGTTCCTCCAGCATACCCGGGATTATCTGGGGAGCACCAATCCTGAGCTGCAGCGCTTGTCGCTGGAAGCCTCTTCAATGGCGCATGAGCTTGCCCGCTACACTGGTCTGCCGGAACGGGAAGCGGAACGGTTGAGAAATGCCTGTCTGCTGGCTCCGTTCAAACTTGATTTTCTGCAGGGATACGGCTTTTATCAGGAAGAGTTAGCTCTGCTGAAGCAGGTGGATCAATTGGCATCCTTCTATTTCGAGATGGATAAGCCGTCGGTTTCCCTGCCCGCACAGCTGCTGGCACTTGTGCTTCATCATACCGGCAAACATGCGGATAGGGATCAGCTTGCGGAACCGGAGCTGGAATGGCTGGACCCTTCCCGCTACAGTATGGATGATTATATTGCCGGGGGGATTGACAGTGAGCCGCAATCAGCCCTTCAATCGTTTCTGCGCAGCCGCTCGGATGCGCAGCCAATGAGGAGAACGGTTTCGGCGGTCAAGCTGCTGAACAGCGCTGCACTGAAGACCCCTAAGGAAGAATGGGGAATCTCGCCCCGTGAAGAAGAAGTGCTTGAATTGATCATTCTGGGCAAGACGAATAAGGAAATTGCCGGTGCCTTGTTTATCAGCGAGCATACCGTTAAGAATCATCTAAGCCGTATTTTCACCAAAATGAATGTAACGGACCGTTCACAGATCATTGCTCTGGTCTATAAAAGAATACTTGACTCTGAGCGCATCGAGATCTGATCATACGCCGGGTTTAACTGCTTTGCTCCATATGGATATCCATCCCCTTTCGTCTGAAAGGGGATTTTTTGCGTTTATAGCGTGCCCAGAGGCACGCATTATCTAGTTGGTGAAAGTCCAACCAAAGGAGGGGCCAAGCCACCTTTGTAGCTAGGATGCTTGCACATGGCGAAATCTGTGTGTAAAAGCGCATCGACAAAAGTACCTGTCCGAGATAGGGCAAGCAAACTACCAGGCCGTAACATCAAGTGAATCCTGCCGCGTTGTCAAAAAGGCCTCGCAAGAGGGAAAAGAGGAAGCCGAGCCTCGTGTAACTGGGCGAAGGCCAAGGAAGCTGTCAAAAACTTGGAGCAACAGCGAAGAATCCTCCAGCGTAAGGGGATCGACATGGTAGGAAAGATAATGCAGTGAACTGGGGAGACCCTCCCCCACACGGATTTTTTTTTTTAGGAACCCGTAAAGAGACGCTCTATAAGTCCAGAAGACGAAATGAACCGTCTGTGGGAAGGGAGTCCGAGGGGCTCATAGTACCAAGGAACCTAAGGACAACATAACCTTAGGGAGGAAAGGAGCCCTGCTTTGTTTACGCTTTTGGAGGAGGTACGAGTGAGTGAATGCCAAACGGCTAACGACACCCAAGGAAAAAGTTCAAGAACTCCAAGAAAAGCTAGGTCATGCGGCCAAGGAGAACAACAAGCGTAAATTCCATGCCTTGTATGACAAAGTCTACCGCTGGGATGTGCTATGCGAAGCCTGGAAACGAGTGAAAGCGAACAAGGGAGCTGCGGGAGTAGATGCCGTGACGCTCGCAGATATTGAGGAACAAGGAGAAGTAAGTTTCCTCAAGGAATGCGAGCGAGAACTGAAAGAAGGCAATTACCATCCGCAGCCCGTACGGCGGCACTATATCCCGAAGAAAGACGGGAAGTCAAGACCGCTGGGCATACCTACCGTGCGCGACCGAGTAGTGCAGATGGCAACGAAACTGGTCATTGAACCTATCTTCGAAGCAGACTTCAAAGATGTATCCTTCGGATTTCGCCCGAAGCGAAGTGCGAAAGGAGCGCTAGATCGAATCCGGAAAGCCTGCAATCGCAAAGGAAATTGGGTAGTCGACGTCGATATCCAAGGCTATTTCGACAATATTAATCAAGAGAAACTCATGAAATTGGTACAAATGCGTATCAATGACAGGAGGATCTTGAAATTAATACGGAAGTGGCTGGGGGCGGGGGTTATGGAAGAAGGAAACGTAAGGCGTTCCGATTTAGGAACACCGCAAGGTGGAGTGATTTCACCGCTTCTGGCGAATATCTATCTGAACTACTTTGACTGGTTGTGGGAGAAACACGGAAGTGGAGTGGGAGAACTGACAAGGTATGCAGACGATTTTGTGGTGGTCTGTAAATCCAAAAAGGACGCGGAACATGCGTATGAACTTATACGCAGAATCATGGAACGTCTGGAACTCACGCTACACCCGACCAAAACCCGCATTGTAGGCTTATGGACAGGAGACGAAGGATTCGACTTCTTAGGGATGCACCACCGGAAAACCAAAGCAGAAACTTCTCAAGGGAAGGCGTACTATACCACGCAACAGTGGCTAACGAAGAAGGCAGAGGAACGCATTCGAGGTGTGGTCAAAGAAAGACTAGCACCACCCGGTATGCGTGCAAAATCATTCGCGGAACATGTGAAATGGCTCAATCCAAAGATTCAGGGGTGGAGAAATTATTACTACACGAACTACAGCCAAAAGAGATTAGCGAAACTGGACTGGTATATTCTGCAGCGATTAACCCGGTGGTACGCGAAGAAAAGACAACGTGGGAGATGGATGAGTTCATTACCTGAGGTTAAGTATATTGCCAACATGTATGGACTTAAGACGCTATTGTAAACTGTATGCCCATGAATGACGAACATCGGAAAGCCGTATGAGGGAAAACCTCACGTACGGTTTGATGAGGAGGGGCTGAATTTGTTCAGCCCTTTACTCTAGTGCAGCAGGAAGGCCGGTGCACAATTTTAAAATTTAATAAAATGAAGTTGTCAGAGAGAAAGAGCTGTGTTATATTTTAATTGATAATGATTATCAATATCATATACATAGGGGGATTATTTTGCGACATTCTAATAAAAGTCTGGTGCTTATCGTTTTCACCTTGGCTCTGGCTCTGCTGCTGGCAGCTTGCGGCCAGTCTGCTAATAACTCTGCAAACAATTCCGCTGCGGCAGCTGATGGCTCCGCTGCTTCTCCTGCGGCCTCTTCTACGACGGCTCCTGCTGCAACAGCCGGCAGTGCGGATTCAACCGCTGATGTAGAAATGGTCACTTTCCAAGACGGTGTAGGAGAAATTCAAGTACCCAAGAATCCGCAGAGAATCGTTGATACCACCGCTTTCTACACGGGTTATTTCCTGGCATTAGGCGTTAAGCCGGTAGGAGCCATGGAGGGGGCAATGGGCAATCCATATCTTGCCGGAATGCTCGATGGCGTGGAGTCGCTCAGCAATGATGTAACACCGGAGAACATCCTTGCCTTAGATCCTGATCTGATTATTGTATACACCGGCACGGAAGGCATCGACAAGCTGAAGGAGATCGCTCCGGTGGTGCAGATTCAATACGGCTCCAAGAACTATAAGGACCAGATGATGGACTTCGGTAAGCTAACGAACAAGAATGATGAAGCCAAAGCCTGGGTAGATCAGTGGGAAGCGAAGATTGCTGAACTGAAGCCGCAGGTACAAGCTGCCGTGGGTGACAGAACCGTATCCATCCTGAATCCATACGCCAAGGGATTGTTTGTATTCGGTCATAACTATGGACGGGGCGGCGAAATTCTGTATGGAGAATTCGGCTTGAAGGCTCCGGCAGAGGCCCAGAAAGAGGCAATCGACAGCGGCACGGGCTGGGCCTCCATCTCTCTGGAGAAGCTTCCGGACTTTGCCGGTGATATTATCTTCACTTGTCCATGGTCAGGGGATACTACAGATCCTAAGATTGTATATGACAATCCGCTTTGGGCAGGCCTGCCTGCGGTCAAAGCCGGCAACGTATTCCAGCTTAACCCGGATGCAGACACGTATAATGATCCGGTGTCCCTGGAGGCACAGCTGGATTTCATCACAACAAGCCTGCTGTCCGTGAAATAATCCATTATTGAAATAAGGAAGCTATCTGCAAATCTGCATATAAAAAGCTGCGCCGGTGTCAGATCAATATCTGATACCAGCGCAGCTTTTGTAATATTTAAGCTTGTGTATACAAAGTTATTCTACCGGCAGAGCCGTTTCCGAAGCTGTGGCATCAGCCAGCATCTGGCGGAGCACCGTCTGCAGGATACCGCCGTTGCGGTAGTAGTCGATGTCAACGGTGCTGTCGAGCCGGGCAATGACCGGGAAGTCGAACTGGGTTCCGTCTTCGCGGGTGGCGGTGACGGTCAGCTCCTGACCGGGTAGTACATAGTTGTCGAGACCGGTAATGTCGAAGGTCTCACGTCCGGTCAGGCCCATACTGCTCCAGCCATGGCCTTCCTGGAACTGCAGCGGCAGTACGCCCATGCCGACGAGATTGCTGCGGTGAATCCGCTCGAAGCTCTCGGCGATGACGGCTTTGACTCCCAGCAGCAGCGTGCCCTTGGCGGCCCAGTCACGCGAGCTTCCGGTACCGTATTCCTTGCCGGCAATGACGATCAGGTTCTGGCCGGCCGACTGGTACAGCATGGATGCGTCATAGATCGACATCACCTCGTCGCTCGGCAGGAAGGTGGTTACCCCGCCTTCTGTTCCCGGAGCAACGGCGTTGCGGATCCGGATGTTGGCGAAGGTACCGCGCATCATCACTTCATGGTTCCCGCGGCGCGAGCCATAGGAGTTGAAGTCCGCACGTTCTACGCCATGATTACGCAGATATTCTCCGGCCGGACCGGAGGTGGAGATATTCCCGGCTGGTGAGATATGGTCGGTGGTGACGGAATCGGCCAGCAGCGCCAGAACACGTGAGCTGCGGATATCCTTGATGTCGCCGATACCGTCTGCCAGATGCTCGAAGAATGGCGGATTCTGGATGTAAGTGGAATTATCATCCCATTCATACAATTCGCCTTCCGGTACCGGAATGGAATTCCAGCGCTCATTAGCCGTGAAGACATTCTCATATTTGCTGCGGAACATTTCCGGACTGAGCGAGAGTCCTATAGCTTCGCGGATCTCTGCAGTAGTAGGCCAGATATCGGCCAGGAAGACAGGCTCGCCCTGCGGATCGTAACCCAGCGGCTCCGTCTTCAGGTCAATATTAACGGTACCAGCGAGCGCATAGGCTACCACAAGCGGCGGTGAAGCCAGATAGTTGGCTTTGACCTGGGCATGTACGCGGCCCTCGAAATTACGGTTGCCGGATATAACAGCGGCAACGGTCATATCATGTTCTGTAATGGCCTGGCTGACTTCATCCGGCAGCGGGCCGGAGTTGCCGATACAGGTGGCGCAGCCGTATCCGGCCAGATAGAAGCCCAGCGCTTCCAGCGGCTTCAGCAGATCGGCCTTTTGCAGATATTCCGTAACGACCAGCGATCCGGGCGTCAGGCTGCTTTTGACATAACCGGGTTTGGTCAGTCCGCGTTCCACAGCCTTCTTGGCGAGCAGTCCTGCTCCCAGCATAACGCTTGGGTTGGAGGTATTCGTACAGCTGGTAATGGCGGCAATTACAACGGCTCCTGTGCTGAGCTTGCTGGTGCTGCCGTTCTTGTGCTGCACTTCCACGACTTCGGCAATCTTCTCATCACTGAGTCCATAGCCGCCCTTGTCGACAGGTGTGCGGATGATTCCTTCAAAGTTCTCCTTCATATGGGTCAGCTCGACCCGGTCCTGCGGGCGTTTCGGTCCAGCCAGGCTGGGCACTACAGAGGCAAGATCCAGCTCGATGATATCGCTGAACTGAGGGTCCGGCGTACTTGCGGTGCGGAACATCCCCTGTGCTTTGTAGTAATCGCCTACCAGCTCAACCAGCTCATCCGGGCGTCCGGTGCTGCGCAGATAGGCCAGCGTCTCGTCATCTACCGGGAAGAAGCCGACGGTTGCCCCATATTCAGGCGCCATATTGGCTACGGTCGCGCGGTCCGCCAGACTGATATTAGCCAGGCCAGGACCGTAGAATTCAACAAATTTGCCGACTACGCCTTTCTTGCGCAGCATTTGGGTAACGGTCAGGGCCAGGTCGGTAGCAGTGGCGCCTTCCATCAGACTGCCGGTCAGCTTGAAGCCAACGACATCCGGTGTCACGAAATAAAGCGGCTGTCCGAGCATGCCTGCTTCCGCTTCAATCCCGCCGACACCCCAGCCGACTACGCCAAGGCCGTTAATCATGGTGGTATGAGAGTCGGTTCCGACCAGGGAGTCCGGATATACAACCGTTTCACCGTCGATGGTCTTGGTGGTAGCTACAGAAGCCAGATACTCCAGGTTAACCTGATGCACAATCCCTGTTGCCGGGGGAACTGCGCGGAAGTTGTTAAAGGCAGTCTGCGCCCAGCGCAGGAAGCGGTAACGTTCCTCGTTACGCTCGAATTCAACGTTCATATTATATTCCAGTGCGTCGGCAGTTCCGAAGGCATCGACCATAACCGAGTGGTCAATAACCAGGTCAACCGGCACAAGCGGATTAATCTTCTTAGGGTCGCCGCCGGCTTTCTTGACGGTGTCGCGCATGGCGGCAAGATCAACGACTACCGGTACACCGGTGAAGTCCTGCAGTACAATCCGGGCCGGAATGAAAGGGATTTCTTTATTACGGTCAATGCCGCCGGACCAGCCGGCCAGCTGCTTCACATGCTCTTCTGTAATTGCTCGTCCGTCATACTGGCGGACAGCAGCTTCAAGTAATACCTTAATGGAGAATGGCAGGGAAGAAATGTCGCCCGCGCCTTGTTCTTCCAGCGAGTTCAAATGATAGTAGCGATAAGTTTTGCCGCCTGATTCCAGGTTCTTAGCCAGTGAGAAATGGTCCTTGCTTGGCATATATGCGCCTCCTCGTTTCATCTGGTGAAACTACATTTCATAATTCCTATACTCTAAGTATAACGGTTGCAAAGAGGGGAGTAAAGTTTTTTTTCCTTCTTCATGGCAGGTTTGTAAGAGGTTGAAACTGCGGTAAATTAGCGAAAATGCCGTTCATTCAGAAATTTATATGCTACATGCTGCAAAGCCGTTTCTTCATATTTCCAGCCATGCCTGGAGCGGATGGTCTCCCGGATTCAATTGTAGTTAAATCGTTCCCGTCCTGTATAGCGGCAGGCAATCCTTCATATACATAGGACTACATAGGACAGCAGCCAAAATGGCAAAGGGAAACGGCAGGCCGCCCTTCAAAAGGACAGCACAGCTTTAGCGAGAAATAGAAGGATGATTTATAGTGCCGGAGCCTATAAATTCTTATATTTGAACGAAAGGGCGGAGAATGAATGGAGCAGCAGTGGAAGAAAAGTCTCTATGTCTATGTGGATCAGCTGAACAAGGGGCGGGTTGCACCTGGAATTGAACCGCGCCAGACCACAATCAAGGATCCGCGGTTCCTGGACGAACAGCGAATACGCTTCCGCCGTATTGCGCAGTGGTACAGCCGGCGGGGGATCACTCCGCTGCGAGGGGAAACAGGCGTCAGGACGCTGCGTACCGTGCGGCAGAATCCCGCCGAGGTGGTCGCCGATGTGGCGCTGCACAGCGCATTCTATTATGAGAAGGGCGGAATGACGCACCGCGAGGATGTGATTGAGTCCGAACGGCTGACCTTTGTGCGGAAGGGTGGAGACTGGGAGATAATCAACGTGGAGCGCAGTGTTCCCGAGCGGAATGCAGTGCGCAAAGTGGTGGAGACTGAGCCTGCCCTGCGGCTGTCGCAGTGGGGGGAGGTGCTGCCTGCACCACGGCCGTCCCAGCCGCTGCTGAACCGCAGGGTCCTGCGCGGAGTGAGCAGCGCAAGGGAGGTCCGCTACCGCCGTGAAGAGGCGGCGGCATATGCCGACCGCTGGTGGAAGGACGGCAATCCGGAGTTCGAGATTTTCGAGGTGGACTGCACCAATTATGTCTCCCAATGTCTCTTTGCAGGGGGAGCACCTATCAACTATACTGGTAAAAGAGAAACGGGCTGGTGGTACAAGGGCTACAATGGAGCGCAGGAATGGTGGAGCTTCAGCTGGGCGGTCTCGGACAGTCTGCAGCGTTATTTGAGCGGCAGCCGCAGCAGCGGTCTGCGCGCTGAAGTTGTCGAGCGGCCGGAGCAGCTGATGTTAGGCGATGTGATCCAATACGACTGGGACGGCAACGGACATTACCAGCACAGCACGATTGTTACCGCCTTTGATGCGGGAGGCATGCCGCTGGTGAACGCCCGGACGGTCAGCAGCCGCCACCGCTTCTGGGATTACAAGGATTCCTACGCCTGGACGGACCGCACGGCCTACCGTTTTTTTCATATTAATGACTACTTATAATTCAGAAAGAGGTTAGGGCATGGGGAACGCTAAATTGACCGTAGGACTGGTGTACGGCGGCAAATCCGGAGAGCATGAGGTATCGCTCCAGACGGCTTATGCGGTTATGAACGCTTTTGACTACGATAAATATGAAATTATTCCGTTCTATATTTCCAAACAGGGAGTGTGGAAGGTAGGGGCAGCCCTGGAGGCTCCATTCAGCGGAATTGAAGAGCTTAAGCTGTCCGGAGCTTCCGGTGATATGGGGATGGCCCTGAACGCGTTGTTCAGCGGTCTCGGCGGCGGAGATTCCATTGTGGATGTGATGTTCCCGCTGCTGCATGGCACGAACGGGGAAGACGGCACCATCCAGGGGCTGTTCGAAATGGCGAATATTCCGTACATTGGCGCAGGCGTGCTGGCTTCATCGGCAGGTATGGATAAGGTTGTCATGAAGAAGCTGTTCGGCGAGGCAGGGCTCGAGCAATGTGAATATTGTTATTTCAATGCTGCGAACTGGAAAAGCAAAAGCCATGAGCTGATCGTTGGTGTAGAGGATAAGCTGGGGTATCCGGTATTCGTGAAGCCGGCCAACCTTGGCTCCAGCGTAGGCATCTCCAAAGCAGCCGACAAAGAAAGTCTGATCAAGGCTGTTGATTACGCCTTCCGTTATGATACCAAGGTCATCATCGAGGAATTCATCGATGCCCGTGAGGTAGAAGTTGCCGTACTTGGCAATGAAGAGCCAGAAGCCTCAGTTCCGGGTGAAATCGTCTCTTCCGGCGAATATTATGATTATGCGGCCAAATACACAGACGGTAAATCACAGATGCTGATCCCGGCACCTGTCGATCCCGAGGTGGCAGACCGCCTGCGCGAATCGGCACTGCTGGCTTTCAAGGCCATTGAGGGCAGCGGGATTACCCGGGCCGATTTCTTCCTGCGGAAGTCTGACGGCAAAATTCTCATTAATGAAGTGAATACAATGCCCGGCTTCACCCCGTTCAGCATGTATCCTCTGCTGTGGCGCGAGACCGGTGTATCCTACCAGGCGCTGCTGGACCGGATGATCGGGCTGGCGCTGGAGCGGTACCAGTTCAGACAAGGGCTTAAGTACGATAACGAATAACATATGGTGATCGGCGGGAGCATTCCGGCCGGGAAGGAGAGAGAAGCATGGGGTTTCAATCAGAATTCAATTCAGTGTGCAAATTCAAGAATGAGCAGGAGCTATATGAGCTGCTGGAGTACGGACGAACCAAAATGGTGAAGCAGGGCTTCCGTGTATACCCGACCGGCCAGAAGGTCATCGCCTACAATCCGGAGAATGTTGCTGTAGCGATCGTCAAAATTTCGGCTTCCATTGCTGAAATTAACTTCCAGGGCAATGAGGTTACAGCTGTGGAGATGGATCTGGTACGCAAGCTGAATGAGGAGGAGTCGCGGGTACAGACGGCTCTTGCCTACGAAATGTTCTTCGGAGAAGAAGGATGATTGTCCGCTTCGGCTATGTCGCCATGTCTACCGTCATCCCGGACTGCTCACCCTCTAAGACAATGACTATGGCAAGCTTTAACAAGCTGGGCGACCGGGAAGCCGGACTGCGTAAGCTGGAATCAATCGCACGGATCAATCTCCATAATACACTCCGCCTGCTGAAGCATAATGCAGGCTCGGATATTAGGGTCTACCGCCTGACCTCCAAGCTGATTCCGCTGGCGACCCATCCTGATCTGGCGGATTGGCATCCGCTGTCTGCACTGGCGGAGGAGTTCGCTGAGGTAGGCACTTATGTGAAGAAGCACGGCATGCGGGTCAGCTTTCATCCGGACCATTTCACGGTCCTGAGTACTCCGCGCCCCGAGGTGCTCGCAAGCTCGATCCGCGATCTGCAGCATCATGCCGATATGCTTGAGGCCATGGGGCTGCCGGCAACCGCCAAGAGCAATATTCACATTGGCGGTGCTTATGGGGACAAGCCTCTGTCTGCGGCGCGTTTCTGTGAGCAATGCTCCGCGCTACCGCTTGCACTCCGGGAACGGATGACGCTGGAGAATGACGACAAGACGTTCAATGCGGTGGAGACACTGGAGGTTAGCCGGAGCCTGGGACTGCCGATGGTGCTGGATATCCATCATCAATGGGTCAACAACGAAGGCGAGCTCCCCTGGGAGCTGTGGCCGGAGATCCAGAAGACATGGACAAGCAGTCTTGCCCTGAAGGATGTCCTGCCCGGGGAAGTGCTGCCACCGAAGATTCATGTCTCCAGCCCGCGCAGCCCGTCCGATCCGCGTAGCCATGCCGACGGCGTGGAGCCGGCTCCGCTGTTTGCTTTTCTGAAGCGGATCGCCGAAGGTACTCCGGCAGTGGATGTCATGATCGAAGCGAAGCTTAAGGACGGAGCCTTGTTTGGCCTGATGGAGGCCATGACGGAGCTTGCACAGGGCGGGAACGGAATTACGGTACTAAACGGAGCCAGCGTGAATATACAAGCATAACAGGCAACAAACAAGGGGATTAGGCCTTATTACGGTGCCAGTATTGACTTGATAAGTGGGCTGAAATAGGGTACGTTGAATGAAAGTTGAGCAGCAATTTGACGTCCTGCGCGTAACAGCGTTCCATGGGAGAACGATCATGCTCAAAGAAAGCGGAGTGAAGAGATGAGTCCTGTAAGTCCTGATAACCGAAATGAACGGGAACCCTATGTAGTTACAAGCAAGGGACATACGGCGGCGGCAATTAATGCTGCAGCTAAAGCGGGGGAATGGATCAAGAGCAGACAAGGCCAGGTGAAGGAGCTGGGCAGCAAGACATCCGCCCAGGATCTGGTTACGGAGGTCGATAAAGGTGTGGAGCAAATGATCCGCCGGCTGATCCTGACCCATTATCCCGACCATGCCATCCTTGGGGAGGAAGGCGTTCAGCCGGGAGCGGACGCGCTGACTGCCGCCCTGGATGAAGCGCGGGAGCATGAGTATTTGTGGATCGTTGATCCCATTGACGGGACTACCAATTTCGTACACGGCTTTCCTTTCTACTGTGTCTCAATAGCCCTCGTCGTTAAGGGGGAGCTGACAGTTGGTGTCATTTATGATCCGATCCGTGACGAAATGTTCGTTGCCGAGAAGGGCAAGGGTGCGTATATGCACGGGATTCCAACCGCTGTGTCAGCGGAGACGGAGCCTGGAAGCAGTCTGATTGCCATGGGCTTCCCGCCGGACCGTGTATTCGCCCAGCCTGCCAATATGGCCGGATTGCAGCAGATTCTGCCGCAGGTGCGCGGCGTTCGCGCCGGCGGCTCGGCAGCGCTGCATCTGGCATATGTTGCGGCAGGCCGGGTGGACGGCTACTGGGAAGTGGGCCTGAGTCCGTGGGACTGTGCGGCAGGCGTGCTGCTGGTGCTGGAATCCGGCGGGAAAGTCACTGATACCCAGGGCAATCCCTACGATATCAGTACACGCCATGTAGTGGCGAGTAATGGACGGATACATGATTATCTGGTGAACTCCCTGCAGGCAGCTGATGCCACGGGATTCAAGCAGCAGTAAGGAGGCGGCACTGCCATGAGTGACAATGATGATCGGGAGCGCAGACTGAGTGAGCTTCTGGAGGATGGCGAGATGGAGCCGGATGACCGGCAGGCCAAGGAAATCCGCCAGATTTCGCCCAAGTATGAGATCCGGATACAGACTACGCTCGATCCTATAGTTGAAGAAACGCGCCGATACCGCAAAATCGCTTACGAATTGGACAGCCGGTATGATAAATATGTACAGCGTTCTGAACAAATCAGCGGCCCGTCTAGCACGGGCGGCCATAAGAATTCTACAGAATCCGGCAGCGGAGAGCAGTAAGCCGCAGCGGGCCTCAGGAGCGGTTTTCCGAACAATCGGGAAACCGCTCTTTTGCGTAGCGTGGCTGGGTGTTAGAATGGAATTATACTAATTTAGGGGGAATACGATGCTGAAGACATGGAGAAGATTCATATCAGCCGGAACTAGCGGGCTGCTGCTGTTCGCTGTATTAATTAATGTGCATGCAGGCCCTGCCGGTGCCGCTGCAGCAGCCGTTACGCCGGACTCGGAGCAGGATGTCTTTCGCATCGTGGCA
The DNA here is from genome assembly GCF_038593005.1 of Paenibacillus sp. FSL E2-0178. Lineage (NCBI taxonomy): Bacteria > Bacillati > Bacillota > Bacilli > Caryophanales > Paenibacillaceae > Paenibacillus > Paenibacillus sp. FSL E2-0178. The sequence continues at coordinate 4,000,412 of NZ_CP151953.1, read as the reverse complement.
CTTGGAGATTCCATTACTGCCGGATATGAGCCGGGGATGACTGATTCCAGTGTGAAGCCGTACGGATATGCCGAGAGATTACTGGAGCAGGGCTGGTATCACGGCAGAAGCACGCTAAGCAATTACGGTATATTAGGTCTGAAGACATCCGGATTGCTTCAGTATACCGCCTCCATCAAAGACGGCATCGCAACTACGGCAGAGGCAATCCAGCCGGGGCTGCCTGATCCGCGCATCGCCCAGTTTGCCGCTATGACGCCGCAGATTAGAACGGAGCTTGCTGCAGCGGATTTGATTACGATCACTATAGGCGGCAATGATGTCAGCAGTCTGTTTCTGAATGTTAAGACACTAACGGAGGCTGACTTCACAGCCCAGCTTGCGGAACGCCTCGCGGCGTACAGCAGCAATGTGAAATCGGCACTGGACAATATCCGGGCCGTGAATCCCCTGGCAACGATTCTGCTGGCCGATCAATATCAGCCTGCTCCCAGAATTGCCCTGGGTGCTTCGTATGACAAGCTGATGAGTGCCGCTGCACAGTTTACAGTAGCCGCCGAGAATATTGCAGCTACCCTGAACCAGGCGGGAGCGCCTGTAAAGGCAGCCCATGTAGCCGCCAAGTTTGCCGGTGTAGAGGGATCGCTCACCCATATTATCGGGGCTGGAGCGGCAGACTTCCATCCGACGCAGCTGGGCTATGAACGGATTGCCACGGTGTTCGCAGAGCTGCAGTGGGGGGAATACCTTACTCCGGCAGCGGCAGTGATGACTTCAGCCTCCGCACCGATGTCAATTGTAGTGAAAGGGACCACGCTTAACACGCCCAATAAGCCCATTCTGAAGAATGGACAGAATTTCCTGGCGCTGAAGGACATTCTGAATGCGGTAGGAGCAACCGGTAAATGGGATAACAAAACCTCCAGCGCGACGATTATTTACGGCGGAAGAACCGTGGTAATTACGATTGGCTCGAAGACGATTAAGGTGAACGGAACGGATGTAGCGATTGATACCCCGGCATTCCTGCACAAGGTCGGCAAAGAGGATAAAACGTACCTGCCGCTCGCCGCGCTCGCTACCGGGCTTGGCTTCGATGTGAATTACAGCAGCAAGCTGCGGACAGCTTTCATTAATCCATAATCCAGCATAATATATCAATATTGCATAATAAAATCAGGCCCGTAAGGCAAAGGTGGATGAACGCAGTTGTCTAGTACAAAATATAATGCCGGATATATAATCACGATGGATGATATCGTGCGTGAAGGGGATCCCGTACTTCGTGCGGTAGCAGAACCCGTACAGCTGCCGCTGCAGGAGGAAGACCGCGAGGCGCTGAAGTGTATGATGCAGTTCCTGAAGAACAGCCAGGATGCCGAAATGTCTGCCAAACATAAGCTCCGTTCAGGGGTAGGCTTATCCGCCAATCAGGTGGGGCTGAAGAAGCGGATGTTCGTGATGTGCCTGAAGGACGATAACGGCAAGAATGTAGAGTATACCTGGGTGAATCCCAAGATCATCAGCCATTCTCTGGCAATGGTGTATTTACCGGAGAGCGAAGGCTGCCTGTCCGTGGACCGGCCTGTACACGGCTTTGTGCCGCGGTATGAGACCGTGAAGGTTCGGGGGTTTGATCTGAACGGTCAGGTGATTACCCAGAAATTCAAGGGTTATCAGGCGATCGTGATTCAGCATGAGATGGATCATCTGGACGGGATCATGTTCTATGACCGGATCAATCAGCAGAATCCGTTCAAGCTTCCGCAGGATGTGGAAATCCGCAGCCTGTATGAACAGAAGAGCAAGGGGTAATGATGGATATTCAAGGATTGCCGCTAACCCTTCTATATACAGGATTGGCGCTAGTCATTGCGCTGGTTTTTGTCTACAGGATTAGAAAAGGTACATTCCACAAGCACATCATGGCGGAAGCGGCCATCGTTGTAAGCTATGTGGTTGTCGCTATTGCGGGAGGCAGTATGCCGCTCGCTGTAAGGCTGGTGACTCCGCTCGCGGTTGCTGCGCTGTTCATATATGGACAGCGCAAGAGCGGCGGGAGCTGATCATCTCAACCCTGAAATCGGGAGTGAAGCGGTTTGGAGTGGAACAGAATAGCCATAAGAGGCTTGCAGAATGTATACAACGATGAAGCGAAGCAGATTGATGAGCAGATTCTAAGATTAGTACAGCAGAGGAAGTCGGTCGCGGAAGGACAACAGCTGTTTCCGGATCCGGAGATGATACAGCAATGGTCTGCTGAACTGGGGCTGGAGCTTTCGGAAATATCGCTTGTACTGGGCAGCTTGAATGAATCGGTGCCCAGACGCCACTTTTGGGAAGAGCCGGGTGAATTGCGCGGAGTGCTTCCGATCATGAAGACAACACGGGATGGGGATTTCGAATATGCTCTTACTCATTCCATGCAATATGAGAACCTGAGTATTCTCTCGGTCGAGATCAAGTGCCTGACAGCGACCGTAGAAAGCGTCAGCATCGAAGCCCCTCTTACACTCGCAATTCTGGGAGAGGCTGAATATGAGGTGCAGATGCACGGTGGCCGGGGCGGCGGTGCCCAGGTAGAGATGCGGTTTTTAATTTGGCCCCCGCTGCCGGAAGCGCTGGATTCCATTGAATTCTCACTGGTCCCTGACGGCAGAGGACTTAGACGTCCGCGCCATAAGGAAGTCACTCTGGACAAGCGGATTGATTTCTAAGGAACCTGCACGTTATATTGGGTGTGAAAAGAGGCTGGCCCCATTGGGGCCAGCCTCTTTATCTAGAGTATATTACAGCTGTTGCTGCTCCGCTGCCATAGCCGCGAACGAGGCCTCTGCTGCCTCCAGCGTAATATCGATGTCGGCGTCCGTATGGGCAGTGGTCAGGAACCACGCTTCATATTTGGAAGGCGCCAGATTAATGCCGCGGTTCAGCATATGGCGGAAGAAGCTAGCGAACATTTCACCGTCGGTATCCTGCGCTTCATCGTAATTGGTAATCGGATGGTTGCAGAAATGTGTAGAGAATGCACCGCGTATCCGGTTGATGGTCAGTGGAATGCCGTGCCGTCCGGCAGATTCCTGCAGCCCTTCAGTCAGGCGGATAGCGAGCCGTTCCATCTCGTCATACACACCCTGGGCACTCAGCACCTCAAGGCAGGCAATCCCTGCCGAGATCGAGGCTGGGTTACCAGCCATCGTTCCGGCCTGATATGCCGGACCCAGCGGAGCGACCTGCTCCATGACATGCTTACGTCCGCCGTAAGCGCCGATAGGCAGCCCGCCGCCGATGATTTTGCCCAGTGCGGTCAGATCGGGAATGATATCCTCATGGCCCGCAAGACCTGCATAAGTCTGGGTGGAGCCGTAATGGAAACGGAAAGCGGTGATGACTTCATCATAAATGACAAGTGAGCCGTTCTCATGCGTCAGCTTGCACAGGCCTTCGAGGAAACCGGGGTGCGGCATGACCATGCCGAAGTTGCCGACAATCGGCTCGACCATAACGGCGGCCACATCTTCGCCCCACTGCTCAAGCGCCGCGCGTAGCCCATCCAGATCATTGAAGGGTACAGTAATGACTTCCTGGGCGATGCTTGCCGGAACGCCTGCACTGTCAGGGATGCCCAGCGTAGACGGTCCTGAGCCTGCGGCTACAAGCACAAGGTCGGAGTGGCCGTGGTAACAGCCGGCGAACTTGATGATCTTGCTGCGCTTCGTGTAGGCACGGGCCACGCGGATGGTCGTCATAACGGCTTCTGTACCAGAGTTGACGAAACGTACCTTGTCCATGGAGGGGATAGCTTCCTTCAGCATTTTGGCCAGCCTGATTTCAAGCTGGGTTGGCGTGCCATAGAGCAGCCCATTCTGTGCAGCCTCTGTAATGGCAGCGGTGATATGCGGATGGGCATGTCCGGTAATGATCGGGCCATAGGCGGCCAGATAATCAATATATTCATTGCCGTCCTCGTCCCAGAAGCGGGAGCCTCCGGCGCGTTTCATGAATACGGGAGCGCCGCCGCCTACGGCCTTGAAGGAACGGGAGGGGCTGTTGACGCCCCCAACGATATGCTGCAGAGCTTCCTGGTATAAATGTTCTGATGTACTGCGGTTCATGGAATAACATCCTTTCGTATGCCGGAGGCGCAAGGGAAAGGGCGAACTGGCGGTGTATCCCGCTGTCCGCCCGCCCCTGTGTGCCAAGCATGGTTATATTGTATTCTAGTTAGATCCCGGTGTAGCCGAAGGGCTGCTGCCCGGGGAAGCCTCTGCTTCAGGAGTCGGAGTAGGATCCGGCGCAGTGACTGTATCCTGCACGAACTGCTTCAGATCTTCATCACTGGTGAAGCCGATGACCTGGGAGCCATCCTTGGTGGTTTTCTCTCTGATCAGCTCCATCGGCGGGATTTGCGCACTGCCGCCCATGGAGCTGTCATAGCCAACGCTCCCCAGCTTCCACATATCACTTAAGGTAAGATTGGTATCAATATAAGGCGTAACCTCTGACAGAATCGTGGGCAGCTTAATAATAGAAGTGGTACTGATCACCTTGTCCGCCACGGCCTTGAGGAATCCGCGCTGGCGTTCCGTCCGGGTGAAATCGGAAGTGGCGTCATGGCGGAAGCGCACGTACTGCAGCGCCATATTGCCATCCAGGTGCTGGAAGCCTTTTTTGAGATCAATATCGAACTCAGGCCCGTCCGCTTTGGAAGTATAGTGCATGTCTTTCTCAACCTCATAGTCGACACCGCCAACGGCATCTACAAGCTTCATGAAGCCCTGGAAATCGGTATACACATAATATTGAATCGGGATGCCGAGCAGGTCGCTTACCGTCTGCATCGCCGTATTGGGTCCATAGGTAATTGCAGCATTGATCCGCTGTGTCCCGTGGTCAGGGATAGGGATATAAGTATCGCGAAGAATGGAGAACACATAGAATTTTTTCTTGACCGGGTCTAATGAGGCAACCAGCATGGTATCCGAACGTGGAACCTCGCCTTTCTTCACCCCGCGCGCATCGACACCCATAAGCAGGATATTCACTGGCTCGGTACCTTCCCATTCGGGGGGCTGAACAGTTTCCGCCGAGGCTGTTGGCACATTGGCAAACGGAGAATCTTCACCTGTCTTGTGCAGGTTGTCGAGCTGGTTGTAGATCGCGGTGAAATAATAAACCAGACCTCCGATAATTAGAAGGAGTATGATTGCCAGAGTCCAGAGCAACGTCTTCTTTTTTGATTTGCCGGCTTTTGCGTGCCGGTTCTTTCTTGGCGGCATTTCGTTCGTCCTTTCCGGTTCACATTCTCTACATTATAATTTCTTTTGGGAATACACGCAATTTCCGAATCATCAGCCATATCCATAAGGAGTGAACATTAAATGAATATCAAGCTTGGACAAGCGGTCCCGGACTTCACGCTCCCCGCTTCCACAGGGCAGGAAATCAGCTTAAGCCAGTATCGCGGCAGGAAAGTCCTGCTCTACTTCTATCCCAAGAATATGACACCCGCCTGCACGCAGGAAGCCTGCGATTTCCGTGATGCCCATGACAGGGTTACAGCCCATGGAGCGGTCCTGCTGGGAATCAGCTCGGATAATCTGGCCTCACACGGCAAATTTATCGCGAAGAACGGTTTGCCATTCCCCCTGCTGTCCGATGAGGAGCATAAGGTAAGCGAATTATTCGGAGTGTGGCAGCTGAAGAAGCTCTACGGCAAAGAATTTATGGGCATTGTTCGCTCCACCTTCCTGATTGACGAAGAAGGAATTCTGATCGCGGAATGGAGAAAAGTCCGGGTCAAGGGCCATGTGGAGGCCGCATTAGAACAAATCGTGAAATAATTAAGTATGCTAGGAGTTAATTGTATTTGTCTGTTACTTTTTTAACAGCTTTGGTCAGCCTCTCTCATGATATAGTTGCCTCATATTACTTCAAATTTGGAGCAAGGCATGGGGGATGGCATGAAAATACTGCGTATTGGGCTTGACGTCGGATCAACTACGGCCAAATTGGTTGTTATGCAGCGGGATACAATTATTTATCAAGATTATGTGCGTCATTTCAGCGATATAAAAAAAGCAGCGCTATCTCTCCTGTCCGATGTACAGGACCGGTTCCCGGATAGCGAAGCAGCACTCACTGTAAGCGGCTCCTCCGGTTTATCACTATCCAAACTGGGGGAGATTCCGTTTGTCCAGGAGGTCATTGCCTGCACCAAGGCGATCAGCGAACGGATTCCGCAGTGCGATACAGCGATTGAGCTTGGCGGGGAAGATGCCAAGATTATCTATCTCAGCGGCGGCATTGAGCAGCGGATGAATACCGCCTGTGCTGGCGGTACCGGAGCCTTCATCGATCAGATGGCCTCGCTGCTGCAGACCGATCCCGGCGGGCTCAATGAGCTTGCAGTGAAGCATGAGCGGATCTATCCGATCGCTTCACGCTGCGGGGTATTTGCCAAGAGTGATGTGCAGCCGCTGCTTAATGAAGGGGCACGCCGCGAGGATGTGGCGGCCTCCATCTTCCAGAGCATTGTGAACCAGACGATCAGCGGACTTGCCTGCGGACGGCCGATCCGCGGCCGTGTGGCTTTTCTGGGCGGACCGCTGACGTTCTTGTCTGCACTCCGCGACCGTTTTGCGGATACGCTGGGACTTAAGGAAGGCGACATACTGTTCCCGGAGCATTCACAATATTTTGTAGCGATCGGTTCGGCGCTTGCGCAGTCGGATCCCCTGTTCCTGCCGCTGTCTAGCTGGATCTCGCGGATTGCTTCCGTGGACTTCTCGCTGGACCGTGCGGAGGATGCCGAGCTGGCACCGCTGTTTGAGACTGCGGATGATCTGGCGCAGTTCAGACTCCGCCACGGCCAAGCGACAGCACCGCGTTCCGAGCTATCCGCCTATCGCGGACCTATTTATCTCGGCATTGATGCCGGCTCTACAACGACAAAGCTGGTGATTACCGGTTCGGCGGATGAGATTCTATACACTTCGTACGGAAGTAATAAAGGCAACCCGCTGCAGTCTGTTACGGATGCGCTGAAGGAAATCTACCGGATTCTGCCGGAGGGCTGCTACATCGCCGGAGCTTATGCTACCGGTTACGGCGAGGGGTTGGTCAAGGCCGCACTGCGGACAGACGGCGGCGAAGTGGAGACGGTAGCGCATTATAAAGCGGCCTCCAAATTCATGCCGGAAGTAGACTTTATCCTCGATATCGGCGGCCAGGATATGAAGTGCATCAAGATCCGCGGCGGCGCTATCGACAGCCTGATGCTTAATGAAGCCTGCTCGGCAGGCTGCGGCTCCTTCCTGGAGAGCTTCGCTTCCGCGCTGGAGCTTGGCATTGAGGAGTTCGCCCAATCGGCGCTCGAATCCGTCAAGCCGGTGAATCTCGGTTCCCGCTGCACTGTGTTTATGAATTCCAAGGTGAAGCAGGTACAGAAGGAAGGCGCGTCTCTGGCGGATCTCTCGGCCGGACTTGCCTATTCAGTTATCAAGAATGCCTTGCAAAAGGTAATCAAAATCCGCAATCCTGAGGATTTGGGCCGCAACATTATTGTTCAGGGCGGCACTTTCTACAATGAAGCCGTACTGCGGGCCTTCGAGCAGCTGACCGGGAGAACCGTGGTCAGACCTGATATTGCCGGCGTTATGGGCGCCTACGGCTGTGCGCTGATTGCCAAAGAACAGGCTGGCCCGGAAGGGATTAGCACTATTCTGGGACCTGAAGAGCTGGAGACATTCCAATATTCAGTCTCTCCCGGCCGCTGCAGCCGCTGTGCCAATAACTGCGCGCTGACCATCAGCCGCTTCCCGGACAAGAGCTTCCACGTGACCGGGAACCGCTGCGAGCGCGGGGCAGGCGGCAAGAAAGAGAAGAATACGCTGCCGAATCTGATGCAGTATAAATATGAACGTTTCTTCGACTATGAGGGATTGCCTGAAGAAGCGGCGGTACGGGGCACGGTCGGAATTCCGCGGACGATGAATATGTTCGAGAATTATCCGTTCTGGCATACCTTCTTCACCTCTCTGCGCTACCGGACTGTACTGTCGCCGAAGTCTACCAAGAAGCTGTATGAGAGCGGAATGGATACCATTCCGTCGGAATCCATCTGTTATCCGGCCAAAATGGCTCACGGGCATGTGCAGAGTCTGATCGGCAAAGGCGTCGATTTCATCTTCTATCCGGCGGTTGTCTTTGAGAAGAAGGAGGATGAAGCCGCCCAGAATCATTTCAATTGCCCGGTGGTTGCCTCTTATCCGGAGGTAATCCGCAACAATATGGATGGGTTGAAGGAGCAGGGGGTTCCTCTAGTCAGTCCGTTCCTGACCTTCGATGATATTCCGGCGCTGACGCGGGTGCTGGTGAAGACCTTTGCCGATGTTCCCAAGGAGGAGATCGCTGCAGCTGTACAGGTGGGACTTGCGGAAGCCGATCAGGCGAAGAATGATGTGCGTACGAAGGGTGAAGAAACGCTGGTCTTCCTTACGGAGACAGGGACGAAAGGGATTCTGCTCTGCGGACATCCGTACCACGCTGATCCGGAGATCAACCACGGTATTGCCGATATGATCACCGGCATGGGTCTTGCGGTGCTGACCGAGGATTCGGTCTGCCATCTGGACCACAGTGAAGGAGACGTAGGCGTAGTCAACCAATGGACCTACCATGCGCGGATGTACCGTGCGGCCCGGCTGGCTGCGGGAAGAAACGATCTGGAGCTTGTCCAGCTGACTTCCTTTGGCTGTGGTATTGATGCGATCACCTGCGATGCCGTTCAGGAGATTATGGAACGCCACAATAAGGTCTATACGCTGATTAAGATTGATGAGATCAGCAATCTGGGGGCCGCACGTATCCGTCTGCGTTCCCTGCTGGCAGCTATGCGTGAGCGGGAGCAGGGGGATGTGCAGCCTCAGCTGCTGTACAAGACACAGGCGAATGTGCCGTTCACGAAGGAAATGAAGGAAACCTATACCATTCTGGCTCCGCAGATGTCACCGATCCATTTCGAGCTGTTTGAACGGGTGTTCCAGGATGCAGGCTATCGTCTGAAGATCCTGGAATCAACCGGACCGCAGGAGACCGAGGAAGGTCTAAGGTACGTGAACAATGATGCCTGTTATCCGGCGATTGTAACCATCGGGCAGATGCTGTCCGCGCTGAAGAGCGGGGAATACGATCCGGACCGGACTGCCGTAATCATGTCACAGACCGGCGGCGGCTGCCGGGCGACCAATTACATCTCCCTGCTGCGTAAGGCACTGAAGGATTCGAATCTGGGGCAGATTCCGGTTATTTCACTGAATGCATCCGGCATGGAGAATCAGCCGGGCTTCCGGATCAGCCTGAAGCTGGCGAACCGCCTGATTGCTGCGGCCTGCTACGGTGATCTGATGATGCGTCTCCTGCACCGCTTCAGACCGTATGAGACCGTTCCGGGAAGCGCCGGGGCCTTATTCCGCAGCGGTATGGAGCGCTGCAAAAAAAGTCTGTCGAACTTCTCGTTCCGTGAGTACAAGCGGCTGTGCCGTGAGATCGTCGCTGAGTTCTCACGGCTTGCGGTTAACCCGGCAGTGAAGCCGAAGGTGGGCATTGTCGGTGAAATACTGATCAAATTCCATCCGGACGCCAATAACCGCATTATCGATATGATTGAGGCAGAAGGCGGAGAGGCTGTAATGCCGGATTTCCTGGACTTCATTTTCTATTGTGTCTATAATCCGATCTACAAAGCCGAGCAATTCGGCAAAAGCAAACGGCTTGGATATATTAATCCCATGCTGATCTCGTATCTGGAGATTTACCGCAAGCCGGTCAAAGTGGCGCTGGAGCAAGCCGGACTGGCCAAAGGCCGGGAGAATATTTATGGGCTGGCCGAGAAAGCAAGCCGTCTGGTCTCTGTAGGCAACCAGATGGGCGAAGGCTGGTTCCTGACAGCGGAGATGATGGATCTGCTGGATAATGGCGTGAACAATATCGCCTGTATTCAGCCATTTGCCTGCCTGCCGAATCATATTACCGGCCGGGGCATGATTAAAGGTCTGAAGGAGCTGTATCCGGGCGCGAATATCGTTGCCATCGACTATGATGCCGGGGTCAGCGTCGTGAATCAGGCTAACCGGATCAAGCTGATGATGTCAATTGCCAGCGGACTTGCGAGCGGCAAACAACCGTCAGCAGAGGAAATCGCACGGCTGCAGCCTACTTTAACTGGCACTGTGGGCTGCGGGATATAAGCTCAGTGATGCTGTAAAGTTCTTCATATGCCAAAGAGCGGACCGGATTAATCTCCGGCCCGCTCTTTTTAGATTCATCCGCTTTCTGTGGCGGAACTCCCGTAACTCTTCATAAATTCCTGCCCATAATACAACAATTCCCTCCTCCTATCGGCTCAAAACCAGAATTGTTGTATAAAAGGCAGCATTTCACCTTTTTCAAGCAGCTCAGCAGCATTATTCTTGCATTTCATACAACAATTCTCCCGATCACCCCGCAATCCATGAATCAAAGTTGCAAAACGTACAACATTTTGGTCTACAGTACTTCCTAAGGACTCTCTACTCTGCTGCTAGAATCAAGTGCAAGGCATTGACGTATTCCGCCAGTCCGCAGCGACTGACCGTAATTTGAATGGTTGTTGCCCTAAGTGCAGTTAATATAGCTCACTTCTGCAGCTTCTGCTTCACGCGCATCGCTTTGTTAAGATGGACGAAATTATGCCGTGTGGCAGGCATCAGCACCAGTCCGGCAAGGGTCTTGCCGCCCCAGTAATCGAGTAGCCACTGCTCGGTTTCCAGGACGGCTTTTTCCTCCAGCACCCTGCTGAACTGCGCCGGAGTGGCTTTGCGCCCGAATTGCCCCGGCTGCACAGCGGAAATGATGGAGCGTGTTCTGATTGCTACAGCACGCCGGTATGCCGCTAATGCCCCGATATTCACCTCTGCACTGAATGCAGCCACTTCCTGATCACTCATTCCATTACCGGAGTGGATGAAAGGGGTCTGCAGGCTCTCTGCATAGTGCTCTGAATGAAGCACCTGCGCACGGTCTGCACCAAGGATGTTCATGGTGATGTCCTCGATCCGCGCGCTGTGCCATATATGCCAGACTATAGAATTACGGCTGCCGGGCGTATGAACAGGATAGCTGCGCAAAGTAGACTCTAACAGATTGTTCCATAAGGAATCCTCGAAACTAGGCTGTTCCCCGCTGCTTATGTCTGCAGCATACAGGGCTGAATGCAGCCTCAGGAATAAAGCGGCAGCTTCAGCATGCGCTTCAGGCTTTACGATGATCCCTGACAAAAGCTTAGGGTTCCCGCTCCAGCTCTTACGTTGTTGCTCCAGACTCATTTGTTTTCCCCGCTTTCCGTGTAATTCATAATTTGGACCCGGGAAGTCCACAATAAACGCAAACTTTTGCCGGTGGCATCCCGGTAGGAGTGAAAGAATAATTACTTTTTCAGAAAATTTCTGCAAGTTATTGACGAATAAATAGGTAAATAGTAAAATAGTTCGTATGCGAAGTATTATTTTATATTGGGCGATTGGAGGGATTGAGGTTGGAGGAAAAGGAAAAGCAATTGGACGATATTCTGTCCTCTTTCCGCTGCATCAACCATAATTTCCAGCAGCTTTTGTGGAAGGACGCAGAAGAGCTGAAGATTACATCCACCCAGCTAATGGTATTGCGTAAGTTATCGGCACATCCCGATATCGGTATCACTGAGCTTGCAGACCTGCTGCATCTTGGCAACAGCGCGGCAAGCGGAGTGGTGGACCGGATGGTGAAGGCTGGACTGATTACCAGAGAACGCTCGCAGAGCGACAGACGTATATTTAAGCTGGCGATGACCGATAAGGGCAAGGAGATCCGGGAGTTAAGCAAACAGTCTCTGCGCAGGTATCTGCAGCCACTGGCTAATATACCTGCTGAGGATGCCGGAGAACTGCTGCGGTTGCATGGTGAAATCATCAAAATTCTAGAACAAGGGAGAGACAAAAAGAAGCTATGAGTACAATTACTGCAGACACTGCATCGTCTAAAGCGATCCGCAGAGGTCCGATTATCGCAGCGCTCCTGATCGGCGCCTTCGTGGCGCTGCTGAATCAGACACTGATGAATGTGGCGCTGCCCAAAATGATGGAGGACCTGAAGATCGCCGCCAATACGGCACAATGGCTGACTACAGGGTTCATGCTGGTTAATGGTGTGCTGGTGCCAATCAGTGCTTATCTGGTAGAGAAATTTACGACCCGCCAGCTCTTTACGACGGCGATGATGCTATTTTCCATAGGTACACTGGTTTGTGCAATAGGATCAGGCTTTGAAATGATTATGGTCGGCAGAGTTATCCAGGCGGTAGGTGCCGGGATTCTGATGCCGCTGATGAACATTGTGTTCCTGCGCATCTTCCCGATTGAAGAACGCGGCAAGGCCATGGGACTTATGGCGGTTGCGATGATTTTTGCTCCGGCAGTCGGACCAACCTTGTCCGGTTGGGTGGTTCAGAACTACTCCTGGCGCGTGCTGTTCTACATCGTGCTTCCGCTGGCAATCTTCTCGATGCTGCTTGGCATGAAGACGATGCAGAATGTAGGCAAACTGACTTCTCCGAAGCTGGATAAGCCGGGTGTGGTTCTTTCGACGCTGGGCTTTGGCGGCTTGCTGTATGGCTTCAGTGACGCCGGAACGGACGGCTGGGGGAGCACCACGGTTATCCTCTGTCTGATTCTGGGTATTGTCTCCCTGGGGCTGTTCGTATGGCGTGAGCTTACAGCGGATAAGCCGCTGCTTGAATTCCGCATTTTCCGCTACAACATGTATTCACTCACTACGGTAATTAACATTATTGTGACTATGGCTATGTACGCAGGTATGATCCTGCTGCCGATTTATCTGCAGACGATCCGCGGATTTACACCTATGGAATCGGGACTGATGCTGCTGCCGGGTGCGATCCTGATGGGTATTATGTCTCCGATCACCGGAATTATATTTGATAAAATCGGTGCAAGATGGCTGGCGGTTATCGGCCTTGCCATTACAGCTATTACGACCTGGGAATTCAGCCAGATCAGCGACAGCACAACCTATACACATCTGATCCTGACTTATACTGCGCGGATGTTCGGGATGTCCATGCTGATGATGCCCATTGTAACTGCCGGTCTGAATCAGCTGCCGCAGCGTTTGGCTTCGCACGGTACGGCAATGTCCAACACCCTGCGGACCGTAGGCGGTGCACTGGGTATGGCGCTGTTCGTCAGCCTGATGACCAACCGTACGAAGAGCAACATTACCGATGCACTGACAAGCGGTGCGGTATCGCAGACCGATAAGGCGGCGATGCTTAAGCTTACGCAGGAAGCAACAATTAACGGGATTACCCATGCGTTCACTGTAGCTACCTGGGTGACAGTTCTTGCCCTGGTGCTGGCGTTGTTCATCAGAAAGACTTCTCCGCAGCCGGATTTCCTGAAGACGGAAGAAGAGGATGCAGTACAGCCGCAGCCTAACAAGGTGAAATCGCAAAGAGCTTAATTTAATGAACAGGCTATTATATTAAAAAAGGGACTATCCGCAAAGCCGTAAAGGTTTTGCGGGTAGTCCTTTTGTTGTCCGTTTACAGCCTCAGCTAACCCCGGCTCCCGTGCTCCAGCGCTTAAGCTGCGGCAGGGAATACCCCAGCATCTGGCGGGCGGCAGCTTCATCCATTCCTTCCTCCACCAAGTACCCGGCACAGAGATCGGTCATCTCCTGCAGAGTGATGTCCGGCTGCTTGAATTCACCGTGCTCATAACAGTAGATACAATACTCCTCCGTTTTGTTGCCTTCCTTGTCGCTGCCCTGCAGCTCAGTTTCGTTAACCGGCATTCCGCAGCTTTGGCAGAACAAGCCCTCCGTTTGTTTCGTTGACGCCGTTTCCATAGTGCACACTCCTCAGGGTTCTGGTTCAGGCGGTGTTGCCGCCTCTTCCGGTCCAGTATAAGCCGGCAAACCTGACAGCATAGATTCAGGTTCATGTGCGGGTTATGGAAAAAAGATAGTATTCCCTTCTTTATTCAGCAGGGTGTGCCGGCTGCGGCTGCGGGAGGCTGGAGGCGTATTTGGCAGCAACGCCTCCGGCCAGCTCGCCTATTCTCCGGCGGATATGTTCCGGCTCAAGCACCTCCAGCACGGTTCCGAAGCTTAGCAGGAAGCCGTACAGCCAATCGTTCTCGGGATAACTTACGGTAAGGGTATACCCGCCGCTGCTATCCTGCTGAAGCTCCTCAGAGTCAAAATACTCTTCCGCAAGATGCCTGCCTTCCGGTGCAAAGTGCAGCCGGATCGGCTGGATATGCTGCGGTTCTTTCCAGCCGTCCGTCCAGGGCAGCTCCTTCAGCGGAAGATCCTGGCGGGTATAATGCCGCTTCTCCTTCACCAGCGCTTTCATCCGCAGCAGCTTGAAGAGCCGGAAATCCCGGCGTTCTGTGCAGAAGCCGTATAAGTACCAGCTTTGTCCTTTGAGTACAAGGGTGTAGGGTTCAACGGTACGCGTGCTTGCCCGGCCTTCGGCCGAGATATATTCGAAGGCGATGACGGTATTTTCCTCCAGCGCCTCTTTAAGAAGGCTGATCCGCTCCTCCAAAGGGCCCATCAGTCCCCAAGGGGAGAGATCAACGATCATCTGGGTGGTTTTGCTGCGGAAGGCGGCAGTCTGGGAAGGCGGGATCACACTGCTGATTTTCTCCATTAACAGTTGGTGCCCTTCACCGCCATAAGAAGAGACGCTTTGCAGTGCACCGAAGATATCGGCCAGCTCACGCTCGGACAGCACATTGCGGTCCAGCCGGTAGCCTTGCATGAGGCCGATACCGCCCCCGGCCCCCTGATATGTGACGACGGGAATACCTGCGGTATTAATGCTATCTATATCGCGGTAGATGGTGCGTACGGAGACTTCGAACATATCGGCCAGCTCCTTGGCCTGAATCAGCGGGCGGTTCAGCAGCAGAATGACAATGGAGAGGAGACGGTCTATTTTCACAGAAATGCACCTGCTTTCTTTCAGGTTAATGGTCTAAGCTTAGCAAATTGTCTGAAATAAAGCATTGCTCCAAATTGCATGTTATATTATCATCTAATTAGATATTTATATAATTTAATGAGGGGCTAATATTATGAGCACAAATGCAGGATCACTTGCGGGACGCAATAAAGGCTATCAAAGGCTGTTTGCAGCCGGGTTAATCAATGGTATCGGCGACCGTTTCAGCAGTATTGCTATGCTGGCCCTGGTTCTTCATTTGACCGGGTCGGGTATGGCCGTAGGGATATCGCTTGGCGTGCGGGTGCTGCCTTATCTGTTCATGGCACCGCTTGGAGGGTTACTGGCTGGCAGACTGCCGCGCAAAACAATCATGATGGCTGTGGATTTCCTGCGTGTCCCGGTAGCCTTGTCCTTGCTCTGGGTAGACGGGGAGCATATGCTGTGGCTGGTGTATGCCGGCAGCTTTGTGATGGCAGCGGGTGAAGCCATCTATAGTCCGGTGCGCAAATCTTCCATCCCGCTGCTGGCGGCGCCGGAGGATTTGCTGCGGATCAACGGGCTGGAACAGCTTTTGAACGGCTGCGTGCTGATTCTTGGCGCCTTTACGGGAGGGATTGTCTCGCTGTATTTCGGTCCGGACATGGCCTTTGTTATGAATGCTGTGTCGTTCCTGGCGGCCGGACTGCTGATAAGGGGGATTCATTATCCCAAGCAGGCACTTGCCGGAGACGCCGGCCGGGAGTCAACACCGCATGCTGAAGGCGGAAACCATACCATAGGCTTGTCTGTCAAAAGGACACGGCGGCGGGCGCTGCGCACAGTCCTTGGAGGCAGTCTGGCACTGCAGATTGTGCTCTGTTATGAATTGCTGGTGCCGGTGATCAATGGCTGGGATAATGTGCTGATCAGCGTATATGCTGTGCAGGTATTTCATGCGGGAGACAGCGGAGTGGGGGCGTTCTACGCAGCACTTGGCATCGGGCTCAGCCTGAGTTTCTTTGCCGGGCGTTTATTCCGCAAAAGGCTCTTAGCGGTAGCACTGGGCGGTCTGCTGCTCGAGGGCATTCTGCTCATGATGATTAGCAGCAGCGGTCATTTCGCTGCAGCATTTCTGCTGTACATTCTGTTATCGTTGGCCGGAGGGATTGGCAATGCCTGTCTGGATACGCTGGTGATGAGAGAAACGCCGCCCGCGCTGCAGCCGGCCGTATTCGGCCTGCTGGCGGCAGTAAGCGGAACCTTGCTGGGTCTGTCTATGCTAGGGGCAGGCTGGATGCTTGATGATGTGGAGCCCAGAATGCTGGGATTCGCGGGCGGGGCGGGTTTTGCTGGGATTGCGCTGCTGCTGGGAGGTTATTACCTGCTGCGCAGCAAATGGAATAAGCGGTACAGGGAGTCACGGCCTTAATGATCTGAAAGAATCAGCGGCTCTTGGAGGTTTCTTTGACCTTGACCTTGACTTTGACCTTCGTCTCCAGCGGAGCAGCGGATTTGCGCCGGGACAGCCGGAGAAGGATGGCATTCCGGTAACGGTACATCACAATCAGCGCAGCAATGGCTGCGGCGAAGAGGGCAATCCAGAGGGCGTAGGTTTCGATTAAGTGGAAAATGCCCATCCACTGCGGTCCGAAGATTTTGCCGATACCCAGGAATAACAGTACCCAGAACAAGGCGCCGCCATAGGCGTACATTGCGAATTTGCGGAAAGGCAGTGCGATAATTCCGGCGAAGTAGCCGGTGAAATGGCGGACACCCGGGACGAAGTAACCGATGGAGATCAGCACGCTGCCGTACCGCTCGAACCAGCGCTGGGTCTTTTCCAGCTTGGCCGGAGAGAACATGAACCATTTGCCGTAACGCTGGATGAAGGGCAGCCCGGCCCTAAGCCCAATGAAATAAGTAATGGTCATGCCAACTGTGGTCCCTGCAAAAGCTACGATAACCAGCGTGAAGAAATCCAGCCTCCCGGTGTAGGACAGAAACCCGGCGAAGGCCATGGTAGTCTCTCCGGGAAAAGGAAGAGCAATGAATTCCAGCAAAAGCCCAAAGAACAATACGCTATATCCATAGCTGGCGAACAATTCCTGTATCCATTTCAGCATTTCCATACATTCATCACTCTCCGAAGGCGGCGCGCCTGATTCTATTCTGAAGCTTGTCTTCATACAATCTACCAAATGGCGTCAAATCGCCAATAGAATGCTGGAGGTAGAGAAGATGAAGGAAAGCCGGGAAAATCCTATCCGCCGGGTTATGATCCGCGGGTTGCTTGTTATGGCAGTGCTTCTAAGTATGTCAGCCCTTGGGGGCAAGGGGCAATCCCCGGCTTCATGGAGGACCTTCTCCCTGCAGGCTGAAGCAGGCAGTGCAGCATCTTTACTCTCTAAGAATAATCCTCCGGAAGTCCCGGTGCAAGATTTGCCGCCGGCTGCAGTCAAGAATGCTGAAGCAGAGCCGCTGCAGCCCCACGGTTCAGGGGGTTCAGCTTATACACTTGCCACCGATCCGCAGGCTTCTACCCTACAGAAAGTATCCGCCGCTGCGGGCACATCTAATCAGGAAGCCAAGAGCAGCAAGGCAACACGGGTCGTCTACCTTACATTCGATGACGGGCCAAGTGCGGTTACTCCCCGGGTGCTCCAGATATTGCAGGAGCAGGGAGTGAAGGCTACCTTCTTCGTGCTGGGGGAGCAAGCTGCCAGCCGCCCCGAGCTGGTCAATGCCATCTGGGAGCAGGGGCATGCCATCGGCAATCATACCTATAACCATAATTATCATGATCTCTATAGCGGATTCACGGAGTTCTGGCGTCAGATCAAACAGACAGAGGAAACGGTCAGAGGCATTACAGGGGTTCGTCCGCAGCTGGTCCGTGCACCGGGAGGTACCTTTGGCCATTTTGACAATACTTATTTTTATCTGCTGAAGCAGGCGGGCTATGAGGTGATGGACTGGACTGTAGACAGCGGAGACTCCAGCCGCCGGGGAGTGCCCGCCGCAGAGATCCTGCAGCATTCGGTTGCTGATCTGGACTCCCGGAGTGTTGTCCTGCTGCTGCATGACGGGTCGGGCCATGAGCAGAGTGCCAAGGCGCTGCCCGCCATTATTGAACGCTACAAAGCCGCCGGTTATGAATTCGGCTTACTTAATGCGCAGAGTGAGCCGGTACAGTTCAGAGTGTCGGCTCAGGCAGCGGCACTGCAGCGGGTGAAGCCGTCCAAAGCCTGGATCTCGGCGAATATTGTTCCGAATGCTGAACTGTTTGCACCCGGCAAACCGCTTGCTCTGGAGGTAGGCAGGCTGGAAACCATCCTGAAGCCTGGAGAGTACAACCTTAGAAACGGGCAATATTTCGTGCCTCTCCGTACCGCCGTGGAGCGGCTGGGCGGGCAAGTCGGCTGGGATACGGCTACCCGCAGCGGACTGGTAAGCTGGAATGGGCGGAAAGTGAATGTAAATTCA
The DNA here is from genome assembly GCF_038593005.1 of Paenibacillus sp. FSL E2-0178. Classification (NCBI taxonomy): domain Bacteria; kingdom Bacillati; phylum Bacillota; class Bacilli; order Caryophanales; family Paenibacillaceae; genus Paenibacillus; species Paenibacillus sp. FSL E2-0178. The sequence continues at coordinate 3,981,901 of NZ_CP151953.1, read as the reverse complement.
AAGAAACAGCAGATGGAAGTCGTCCAGCCGGACGGTGCGGTGGAGCTCAAGACTGCAGAGATACAGCTCATTGGTTCTTCCCTATGGGTATCCCTGCGGGATTTGCTCGAAGCTACAGGACATCCGCCGCTTGCGGCCAGTGTAAATGTAGAAGAACGCAGAGTGAAGGCACTTTGAACCGATGTGTCAGCCGTTGATATAAATAGCCGGGAGAGGCGGGGCTAAAAAGAATTCGCTGAATGTCTGGGCACCCTTTTTGATGGGAAGAATAGATAGTAATAGGCTCCCCGAAGCCGAATAGCCAGTGATATTGCGGGCAGGCGGGGGAGCTAGTCTATGACCGAAAGAAGGGTGTCATCCTTGTCCTCTTCATCATTGATAGATCAGATCAAATATGAGCATGGAAAGCGGGATAGTTCCGGGAAAGCTGCGGCTGCGTTCCTGTCCCGCCGGCGTGTCCGCAGCACTGTACAGGAGTGGGCGCGGATGCTGCTTTTAACCGCAGCAGTCTTAGGGTTATATCTGTGGCGGGGCGGAGAATCACTGCTGCTGCTTCTGACGGCTGGCGTAATTGTAATGTGCGGCGGGCTGCTTATGCATCTCTGCGGTCCACGGAGGGTAGCCGTTCTCCGCACAATAACTCCCGCACGCCCGTTGGCCGGGGATACCGTTACCGTTAAGGTACAGATCAGCTTTGTCTCCAAGATCCCGCTTCCCTGGATAGTTGTTGCCGATTACTGGAGTGAAGGCAGCCATCAGGAGCTGCTGTTTCCCGGATTCCGGCGCTCCTTCACTTATTCGTATGAACTGAAGTCTGTTCCCAGAGGGGTCCACCAGCTTTACGGCTGCGGTGTCACCTGGGGGGATCTGCCTGGTTTGTTCACAGGCGGCTGTCAGCCGGGCGGCAAGGAGAGCTTCAAGGTGCTCCCGAAGGCGTTGTATCTGGCCGGCAGCTTGCCGGATAACCGTGTAATGCCGGGAGACCGGATGCTTCCCGGACGGGGGAAGCAGGGCAGTGCAGAAGCAGCGGATATCCGTGACTATGCTCCCGGTGATCCGCTCAGCCGGATTCACTGGAAGAACAGCGCACGCAAGGGAACCCTGCAGAGCAGAGTACCTGAACGGGAAGCCGGGCAAATGACCTGTATCGTGCTTGCCAACTCTCCGGAGGATTATGAGGTTCCTTACGGTGCCCTGGTACCACGCGGGCAGCGCGGAACGGTTATGCCTGCTTTTGAACGGGCGGTGTCGGCGGCAATGGGACTGCTTCTCTCTGCCGAACGTTCCAGCAGTTACCTGCAGCTCTTCAGCGGCGGCTGGCCGGAAGGGATGGCCAGACATGAAGGCCTGGGTCAAATCCCCGGCAGGGTACAAGACCTGCTGATGGAAATATCCCCATCCGGCTCACAGAGTCTCAGCCGGCTGCTGGAGGATGCTTCGCGGGGCTGGATTCCCGGCATGACGGTGTCTGTCATTACCGGCCGGCTTGAAGAAGAGTCTGCCCGGACGCTTGCCCGCTTTTTGGTCCAGGGAATTAAGGTCGAGCTGTATTATGTCTGGGATCAGCCCTCTCCGGGGGGAGGACCGGCGGAAGATCCGGTACGGAGTTCAACCGGAACCAAGGAGGCCAGGGAAGGATTCCCTGAGCCTATAGAGAGTTATCCGGCTGTTAAGTATAGCCCGGGTTCCGGCGGCAAGCAGCGTACATCGGGCACTATAGCCGGAAGTCTGATGCGGCTCGGTGCGCGGATCCATTGTCTGAACGATGTCTCTCCTGCACAAGGGTACAAGGGGGCGGAGTATTATGGATATCCGGGCCAACCGACATCCCACTAGGGTTACGCCAGCAGACTTAGGGGGCCCTATGAATTCTCCAGGGGGCAGCCGGCAGCCGGAAGCGGAAAGTACGGAGAACAGCTTCGCCGATAATAGGGAGAGCAGTCCCCTGTATTATCGCGGGCTGTTCTCTTTGGCTATTATGGGGATGTTCACCCTGTGGCTGCTGCCGCTCAAGCGGCTGGCCGCATCGGCGGATACCGCCGAGCTTCTGAAGCTCCTGATGCTCTCGGCTGCCGGACTGCTGTTATGGGGATGCATTCAGCTTCCCCGCCTTCTGCAGGCCTGCGGGCAGTTCCTCCTGATCTTCCTGACCTGGTTCTACATGTGCGCGGAACAGGAGGGGGCAGCCTGGCTGCGGCTCTATGCAGCAGATATCCGTGAGGATGCCCTCCTGCTCCTGTCAGGCCGGATTTCTGCCTTAAGTGAGAACAGCCGGCTGCTGATTCTGGTGCTTGGCTGGGGCCTGTTAGTGTCATCTGTCCAGCAGCTGGCTCTTTACAGGGGAAGTATCACCTTATTTACAGGTGTAACCCTGGTATATCTGCTGGCGCTAGATATGGTCTATGCTGTCGATACGTCCGGTGATGTACTGGTCTCAGCGGGGCTGATTCTCTGGATGCGGTCATTAAGCGGACTGCTCCGTCTGCAGGAGCGGACAGGAAGCCACGCTCTTCCTTACGCCCGCTGGGGAATATGGGCGTTCTCTACAGCGGTGGCCGTGACGGTGGCAGCCTGGATAGGCGGGCAGGGACTTGGTGCCCGGCCAGTGGTTCCCATTACACTGCAGCCGGTTCTAAACAAGCTGGAGAATTGGGCGGAAACGCAAAGGCCCGGAGAATCTGCCGGACCTCAGGCGGCCAGCACCGGTTACAGTGCGGGAGACGGGGAGCTGGGAATGCCCTTGTCGCCCAGCAGAGAGGCCGTCTTTAGCGTAACGGCTGCCCGTCCGTCCTACTGGCGGGGAGAAAGCATAGCTTATTATGACGGCCGCCGCTGGATCAGAAGCGGGGTGTCCTATGAACCGCTTAATTTAACGAGCCTCCCGGTTGCGGAGCCGGAAGCGGCCGGGCCAGCGCCGCTCATTCAGCGGATTCAGTTCGCCAAGCCTTCATCCGGCGGGCTTCCTCTCTTCAGCGCAGGCACGGCAGTCGATGTACAGAATATCCGGCTGGCTGATGGGAGCCAGCTTGGTTATGTCCTTGCGAACGGCGAGAAGAGCAGCTTCCGGCTGCCGGAGGTCTCCGGGTCCGCCAAGTTAACGGAATATACGGTGAAGTCCGTGCTTCCGGAAAGTGATCCGGTTGTGCTGCGCAAGCTGCAGGGGATTGATCCTGAGCGGGTGAGCAATCTGTATTTGCAGCTCCCCGCAGCCGTGCCGGAGCGGTTGAAGCTTCTGGCAGAGCAGCTTACCGCTGCTGCGGCTAACCGTTATGACGCCGCTGCTGCGGTTGCAGATTATTTGCAAACCGGCTACACCTACACCCTGCAAACCCGAGTGCCGCCGCCCGGTGCGGACTTCGCCGACGATTTCCTTTTCGGGACCCGGCAGGGATACTGCGTGCATTTCGCCACGGCGATGACGGTCCTGCTGCGCAGCAGCGGCATTCCGGCCCGTTACGTCCAGGGCTACGGCCCGGGGACGCTTGTGGCCGGCTCCATGCCGCAGCGCTACAATGTGACCGGCGGCGATGCCCACGCCTGGGTCGAGGTCTATTTCCCCGGCGCCGGCTGGGTCCCCTTCGACCCCACGCCTGCTGCCTCCGCCGCTGCCGCAGGCGCGGCGGAGACGAACCCGGCGGCTGCATCCGCGCCGCCGGGAGCCCGCATGTCCGCTGCGCAGCTCGCGGACGCTCTGTCCGCCGCCCTGCCTCAGGCGGGCGGCACGGCTCCGGCGCCGCTTGCCGCTGCGGCGCTGGGGCTGGCCGCCGCCATCCGCTGGCGGCGTTGCCTGGCCCTGCTGCCGGCGGTGCGCCGCGCCGGCAGATTAAGCCGTGAGCGGCAGCTTCGCGCCGCCGCTCTGGCCTGGCACGGGCTGGCGGCGCGGTATGGGCCGCCGCTGCCCGGGGTTACCGCCAGGGAGTACGCAGACTCCCTGGCCATTGAGGACGGGCGGCTGCGCGCCGCCGTCCGGGACTTCGTACGCCAGTGGGAAACCCTGGCGTACAGCGGATGCGCGGGCGGGCTTGCCGCCCGAGCGCAGCCCCCGCGCCGGGGCGCATCCGGCGCGGACCCGCAATCGCCGCGCCCCGGCGCATCCGGCGCGGACCCGCATCCCCCGCGCCCCGGCGCGGACCCGCATCCCCCGCGTCCCGGCGCATCCGGCGCGGACCCGCATCCCCCGCGTCCCGGCACCTCCGGCGCGGACCCGCATTCCCCGCGCCCCGGCGCAGCCGTACCGGTCCCGCCCTTGCGCTCCGACGCTTCTGCCAAGGATGCGGAAGCCAATGACGCTGCCGCGTTCATTGCCAGATGTTTGACGATTACATTCCGTCTGACCCGATAAGATAAAAGGCGTTCACTGCTAATGCAGCGAGCGCCTTTTCATTTACATCAATATTTAAGCTGAACTTGGATGCCAACTGAAATCCTGCACCAAATACAACAATCTCCTCATAATAACGAGCCTAATCAGAAATTGTTGTATAAAAAGCAGCATTTCCCCGTAATCAGGCGGTTAAGCGCATCAATTCCTGCATTTCATACAACAATTGTTACAAATCCCTCAGTATTCATGAATCCATGTTGTAATACTTACAACATTTAGCCCTTTCTTTACAGGGGAACTTAAGTGAGCTCACTTTGCTGCTGTGCGGCGCCCCGGAGAGTACAGCGTGACCCTGGAGGGCTGCAAAAGTATAGCTCCGGCGTATTAGTTGGTTTTCCGGTGTATTAGTGAGTTCGGCGTATTAGTTAGTTCATAGTAATTTTCCTGATGTACGCCCGCAGGCCAGCCCTCTGTTCTGTCCAGCATATGACGGCAATCATGAAAGAGAAAATCACTTGTTAGCAGCGGTAACGTCACACCTATCCTCACTATGCAAACGTGGAAGCGGATACCGGTTCCAAGATCTGGATACGTGATTTTCCATGCTCTTCCGAATCGCCCAGCCCCCGCCACATATAGGAAGAATCCTTGTCCATGAGACGTCTCCTTTCCTTGACGCTGAGAATTAACCATGAGTATAATGAATCCAATAATCAAGGGAGGCAAGTAATGAACAAGCCAAATGAAATTATCGTTGTTCTGGATTTCGGGGGACAGTATAACCAGCTTATCGCGCGCAGAATTCGGGACCTGGGGGTATACAGCGAGCTTCTGCCGTACAATACACCAATGGAGAAGATTAAGGCACTGTCGCCAAAAGGGATTGTTTTCTCAGGCGGGCCAAGCAGTGTGTACGCTGAGGATGCACCACATGTAGATCCGGCGATTTATGAACTCGGACTTCCGATCTTCGGAATCTGTTACGGGATGCAACTGATGGCCCAGCAGCAGGGCGGCAAGGTAGAGCGCGCATCCAAGCGGGAATACGGCAAAGCGGATGTGGAATTCTCGCCAGGGTCCGTGCTTGCAGCAGGTCTTGAGAGCAATCAGACCGTATGGATGAGCCACGGGGACCATGTCGTGGAGCTTCCGGAAGGCTTTAAGCTGGATGCCGGGACAGAGAGCGCTCCAATCGCAGCTATGAGCAACGATGCACGCAAATTCTTCGCCGTACAGTTCCATCCTGAGGTGCGCCACTCTGTGAACGGGAATGAGATGATTTCGAACTTCCTGTATGAGGTCTGCGGCTGCGAGGGCAAATGGACGATGGAGTCGTTTATTGACGATGCCATTAAGGATATCCGCGACAAAGTCGGCGACAAAAAAGTGCTCTGCGCACTCAGCGGCGGTGTAGATTCCTCTGTTGTGGCTATGCTGATTCACCGTGCCATCGGCGACCAGCTGACTTGTATGTTCATTGACCATGGCCTTTTGCGCAAAGGTGAAGCGGAGAGCGTTATGGAGACTTTTGTCGGCAAATTCGATATCCATGTGGTCAAAATCGATGCCCGTGACCGCTTCCTCGGCAAGCTGGCCGGTGTTTCCGATCCCGAACAGAAACGTAAGATCATCGGTAATGAATTCATTTATTGCTTCGACGAAGAATCGGCCAAGCTGGGTGATTTCTCATTCCTGGCGCAAGGCACGCTGTATACAGATATCGTGGAGAGCGGTACAGCAACGGCTCAGACGATTAAGTCCCACCATAATGTAGGCGGGCTGCCTGAAGATATGAAATTCAGTCTGATCGAGCCGCTGAACACCCTGTTCAAAGATGAGGTCCGTAAGCTGGGTGAGGAACTCGGCATGCCGCATGCCATCGTTTGGCGTCAGCCTTTCCCGGGTCCGGGTCTGGCCATCCGTGTACTGGGTGAAGTAACCGAAGAGAAGCTGACTATTGTTCGTGATTCGGACTTTATCCTGCGTGAAGAGATTGCCAAAGCCGGTCTCGACCGCGAAATCTGGCAGTATTTCACCGCATTGCCTAACATGAAGAGTGTTGGCGTTATGGGTGACGAGCGTACGTATTCCTATACCGTAGGTATCCGCGCTGTAACTTCCGTAGATGGAATGACCGCAGACTGGGCACGTATTCCGTGGGATATTCTGGAGAAAATCTCCGTGCGTATCGTCAACGAAGTCGATAACGTGAACCGCATCGTGTACGACATTACTTCGAAGCCGCCTGCAACGATTGAGTGGGAGTAGGTCTCAGTAACAGCTGACTATCAAATTCCGGAGCCGGAACGCCTACCTTGGCGTTTCCGGCTTTTTTGTTGATATATGGGCATGCCGTTTCTATTTGAGAAACTTCTCTTTTCTGCTCCGCATACAAACACAAGGACAGTCAAATGCTATACACAGAAAATGATGCCACCCGGCTATCCGGCTTAGCGCTCCACCATACGTGTATAACCTGGCTTGAGTACAGTACCGTCCGCGTTTATACCGCGAGGTTTGGCGGATCATCCCTGAACCAAGCGGAATTTGTCATGAAAATGTTCGATTTACGAACAATTGTATGAACCTTACGCTTAATGTTCGTATTTACCATTGACAACTCATGTCATATACACCTAAAATGATAAAGCGCTACAGCAAATACATATTCGTATAATTCCGGGGATTGGCCCGGAAGTCTCTACGAGGTCACCGTAATGACCTGGCTACGATTAAGAAGAGCAGCTTAGCTGGAAGTCCGGTTAACACCGGATATGCCGGACAAGAATCTCTTTTTTCGGGCCGGTGTCTTCCCAGATGCCGGCTTTTCTGTTGCTGTGATGGCATAACATACACCTTAGGGGGAGAACAATTTGAATCGCTTTTTCAAGTTGAAAGAGAACGGCACCACAGTACGCACAGAGATCATGGCCGGTTTGACCACGTTTATGGCAATGGCTTATATCCTATCGGTTAATCCCAATACCCTGACTGCCTTTGGCCGCATTGATATGGGCTGGTATTCCGTATTCCTGGCTACAGCACTTGCAGCAGGTATTTTCACAATTGCCATGGGATTATTCATTAACTTCCCGGTAGCTCTGGCACCTGGTATGGGCCTTAATGCATATTTTGCTTCCGTAGTGTTGTCTTCGGCAACCACCGAACATGAGTTTACCTGGCAAATGGGTCTTACTGCGGTATTTATCTCCGGTATTATCTTCATCCTGCTGACCGTTACCCGGGTCCGGCAAATATTGCTTACCGCAATTCCTGACAGCCTGAAGCATGCCATCACGGTCGGTATCGGGATGTTCATCACTATTATTGGCCTGAAGAACAGCGGATTGATGACGATCGGCGTTGAAGCCGGTAATGACATTGCCGCTAATAAATTCACGGATGTTCTTTCCTTCGAGACTGTAATTCATATGGGCAGCCTGGAGAACACCGATGTTCAGCTCGTAATCATCGGCCTGCTGCTGATCTCCATCCTGATGGTGCTGCGCGTACGCGGCGCAATCCTGTTCGGTATTCTGGGTACTACGCTGGCTGCGATCCTGATGGGCGCTGTAGATTTCAGTTCCATTAATGATTCACAAGCCCATTGGATTCCGGACTTCACGCAGCTCAACTTCTGGGAATTCGACTGGGAAGGCATTATGCACACCGGTATCGTTTCCGCAATTGCTACCTTTACCTTTGTAGAATTGTTTGATACCTTCGGTACACTTGTAGGTACTGCTGAACGTGCAGGAATCATGAAGGATGCTGAAGAAGGCAAAAGACGTGTTGGTAACGCCATGTTTGTAGATGCAGTAGCCGTTGCCGGTGGTGCGATGCTGGGTACTTCCACAACCACTGCTTATGTTGAGAGTGCTGCCGGTGTAGCTGAAGGCGGACGTACGGGTCTGACTGCAGTAACTACAGGTGTGTGCTTCCTGCTCGCATTGTTCCTGGCTCCGATTGTAGCGCTTATTCCCGGCCCTGCAACAGCCGCTGCACTGATTATTGTCGGTGTCCTGATGGCCCAATCCATCCGCGACATTGATTTCCAGGACATGGTCCTGGCGATCCCGGCCTTCCTGACCTTTGTTATTATGCCTTTCACTTACAACATCGCTAATGGTATTTCATTCGGGATTGTCACTTATGTTATTCTGGCTTGCGTAGCGAATGTGGCTGGCAAGAAGAAATATGATATCCACTGGATGATGTGGGTACTGGCTGTTCTGATTATTCTGCGTTATGTTCTGATCGGCAGCCAAGGCTAAGAGAGAACGAACGACATCCATTTTTAAGTATACGGTTCCTTCATTAATATGAAGGGGCCGTTTTTTTTATAAAAATATAAGAATTTATTTGCTTCACGCTATCAATTATCCTTCTATTTCTCGCTGAAACGGTACCGTCCTTATAAAAGGACGGCAAAGCCGTTTCTACTTGTTATAGAAATGTACAGGTTTCACTTGAGAATCCCTCATAAGGAGGCTGCAGCCGGGGTTAACCTCTGCTTTACCCTTTTCTTCATCCAGTATTTAGATTATATTGTTGAAGAGGTGATAAACGTTGTCCGGCTTACTTACGAGAGCTTACAAATCCTGCATTAACAATCCCTGGCCGTACCTATTGTTTCTGCTGGGGGCAATCGTTCGTATCATATACATAAATTCTATTCCTCCGGGACTGAACCAGGACGAAGCATCTATCGGCTATGATGCCTACGCCATTCTTCACTACGGGATGGACCGCAATGGTGTACATCTGCCCGTTCATCTTATCGCCTGGGGCAGCGGACAGAATGCGCTGTATGCCTACTTGTCCATGCCGTTTATTCTGCTGTTCGGCCTGACGCCGCTGTCTGTGCGGGCACTTAGTCTGGTCATGGGCTTACTGGCCATGATTGTCTTCTACCTGATTATGAAACGGCTGTCCGCCTCATCCGGAGCAGGAATCGCTGCCATATTCTTTATTGCAATCAATCCCTGGCATATTATGATGTCCAGGTGGGCGCTGGAATCGAATCTGTTTCCCACGATGATTCTGATAGCTGTGTACCTTCTGCTAAGATCCTTCGACAATCCGAGATGGTTTTATGCGTTTACCGGCATGCTGGCCCTCTCGCTGTATGCCTATGGAACAGCTTACTTTTTTGTCCCGTTATTTGCACTTGGTACGGCAATTCTTCTATTGTATAGCAAGATACTTAAGCTCAGGACTCTTGTGTGGAACAGCCTGCTGTTTGCAGTAATGGCCCTGCCTATACTATTATTTATTGTTATTAACCGTTACTCCATGCAGGACATAGCCACTCCATTGTTCACTATTCCCAGGCTTACGATGCCGCGTGTGGAGGAAATCTCCTCTGTGTTCAGCGGACAGCTGGGGAGGGCAGCTGCGGATAACTTCAGTGCATTCAGCAAGCTTATGCTTAACGGGACTGACAGCTTGCCATGGAATTCAATTTCTCCTTATGGCTATGCGTACCCGATCGCGCTGCCCTTTGCACTGCTGGGGCTGGTTGTCCTCATACATTCGTGGTGGACCAGACGGCGGGAGAACACAGGGTATGGAGTCTTGCTGCTCTGGTTCCTGATTGCCGTGCTGATGGCGTTTATTACAAGTGTAAACATCAACCGGATCAATATTATTTTTTATCCGTTCATCATGCTGGTAAGCGCCGGATTTGTGTGGCTTGCGGGGAGAGTCAAGGGGGCTGCCGTATTGGCCGCTGCAGTGTTTACAATATTTTTTGCCCTGTTCTCTAATGATTATTTCCGTGAGTTCCCCGGCCGGATCGGACCGGCTTTTTATGATTCTTTCGGCGAGGCGGTGCAGTATGCCTCCGAACACAGCCCGGGAGAAATCTATATTACCAATAATGTGAATATGCCCTACATTTATGTGCTGTTCTATGAGCGGATCAATCCGCATGACTTCCAGGATTCCGCCGTTTATGCCAATCCGGGAGAAGCTTTCCAGCGTGTATCCTCCTTTGGGAGATACAGATTTGATGATTTGAACATGGTGCCTGCAAATGCCGCATATATCTTTGGGAATAGCTCTCCGCTTCCTGCGGCAAGTACAGAATATACAGTTAAGCGTTTCGCCAACTACAGCGTAATGCTTACTAAAGACAAAGCGGACGGGCTTCCGGCAGCTCCGGAGGTTCCTGCTGCTGAATTTAGGAACGGGGGGTTTGAAGAAGGGACTTCGGGCTGGACATTCTCTGCGGGAACGGGAGTGGCTGACAATAAGCCTTACGCCGGAACTAGGCTGGCTTATCTTGATGCGGGAGCTGACAGAAGCGTGTCACAGGTTTTTGCTGCGGCAGCCGGTGACTACAAGCTATCCGCCATGGTTAGTGCAGGCGGCAGCGGCGGCGGGAAGATCGGAATCCGTGCAGCCGGCACTGTGCTGGCAGAAGCCGAACTGCAGGCAGGGGAAGATTATCATCAGGTTACACTTCCTGCGGTCACGCTGGAGCAGGGAATGCAGGCAGAAGTTTACATAACCGGCGGTAACGGCTGGATTAACATTGACGAGGTGAGGGTAGAACGATGACCAAGAATACACGCGCGGCGGCAACCGTTATACTGATGCTCTTATTATTTATTCTTCCTGTAACAAACGTTTATGCTGAGGGGAATTTACTGCAGAATCCGGGTTTTGAGGATGGGGAGGACGGTGCGCCTGCCAGCTGGAGCAAAGATATGTGGATCTCGGGCGATGCCTCCGGTCTGCTGTCCGTTCAGTCCGAGGATGTTCACTCCGGCAGCAAAGCGGCAGTCATTGAGAACCTTGAACCCAATCACCTGAAGTGGGTACAGACGGTTGCCGTTTCGCCGGACAGCTACTATAAGATCTCGGGTTATGTCAAAATAGTCAGTACAGCAGGCGGGGGAATGGGTGCTAATATATTCCCGGTCGGGATTGGCGGCGGTTATCCCGCCACCCAGGATACAGCCGGCGAATGGCAGTATCTCGAGTTCATCGGCCAGACCGGCAAAGAGCAGACCGAGATCGGGATAGGTGCTGCCCTGGGCGGATATGCCAACCTGATTCAGGGCAAGGCCTATTTCGATGATCTGTCCGTAGAACAGCTGGATGCAGCTCCGGAAGGCGCGAACATTGTATCGCTGGACAGCGGGGCGCCGGCGGCCGGGGCGGATGCGGGCGGCGGGAGCCAGCCGGCAGAAACACCGCATAAGGTGTCACCTGCCAAGCTGCTGCTGATATCGGCAGTATTCAGTGTGTTCTTTGCTCTTTTATATCACAGAGCCTTCAGCAGTAAACGCCTGCTGAACCAGCAGGACGTGATCTATACACGCTGGCTGTATGTCCTGTTTGGGGTAGCGTTCATTCTGCGGATCTGGATTGGCCTGACTGCGCAGGGCTATCAGAATGATATGAATACATTCATGGCTTGGAGCCATCGTCTGACTGACCTTGGTCCGGGCAAGTTCTATGAAGAAGGCTATTTCGCGGATTACCCCCCAGGCTACTTATATGTACTGTACCTGCTGAGTCTGCTCCGCGGATTGTTTAATTTTGCGGGCGGATCAGGCGCAGAGACTGTGCTATATAAGCTGCCGGCCATCATCTCCGACCTCGTGCTCGGCTGGATCATCTACAAAGGCGCGCGTGCCAAGATCGGCTCCGGACTTGCGATCGGGCTGATGATGCTGTTCCTGTTTAACCCGGCAGTGCTGATGGACTCTGCAGCGTGGGGACAAGCAGACTCCTTCTTCCTTATCTTCCTGCTGCTCAGCATAATGGGAGTAGTGGATAGAACCTTTGTGCGTGCAGCAATCTTTTTCGCCATTGCCACACTGATCAAACCGCAGGCGCTGATTTTCACACCGGTCCTGCTCTTTGCCTTCTATCATCACCGTGCTTGGAAGCAGCTTGCTCTGGGCGCTGTCTACGGACTGGGGATATTTGCTCTGCTCGCAGCCCCGTTCTTCTGGAATAACGGCGGTTTTGCCGGAGTGATCGATTTATATAAGAGCACTTTATCTTCTTATCCGTATTCTACGGTTAATGCATTCAATCTTTATGCTTTGACGGATCCGATGTGGTCGGCACTTGATGTTACCTGGCTGGGCATACCGTACCGAATATGGGGCTTTGTTTTCATTCTTGTGGCGGTAGCTCTTGCAGCTTATTATTCGTTTAATACCAAGGACCGCAAGGATCTTTCTAAATCGTATTTCCTCGGCATGGTGCTGATCACCGTTGTCTTTGTATTTGGCACCAAAATGCATGAACGCTACCTGTATCCTGTTCTGCTCCTGTCTCTATTCACCTTCATTGAGAGCAAGGACCGGCGTTTCCTGACACTGTTTCTCGGATTCTCGCTGACTCAATATATTAATGTAGGCTATACGCTGGCCTATCTCAATACCGGCAGCAATCCGCCGACAGACGGAATTGTCCTGGTTACAGCGATTACTACCGTAGTTCTGGCATTATATCTGCTGTATGTTGGGTACGATGTATATATCCGCAAAGCAACAAAGCACCTGCCAGAGCCTGTTTCAACGCAGGCTGCATTTGAAGCAGATATGCGGCTTGCAGAGGGGATTCAGCCCCTTGCCAAGCAAGAACGTCGTTCCCCGCTGAAGCTGCAGCGCCGGGACTGGATCTGGATGATCGCGATCACAGTACTCTATGGAGCGCTTGCGCTTTATCATCTGGGGGATACCAAGTCGCCTGAGACCCTGTGGGAGCCTGCCGCCAGCGGCGAGAGCTTCTATGTGGATCTGGGGCAGGCCCACCAGCTGGAGCGGGTAAATATCTTCGGCGGTGTCGGCACAGGCAAGTTTCAGCTGGAGTTCAGCCAGACTCCGGATAATTGGAGCAGCCCGCTTGATGTGAGCGAGGATGTCGGCAATGTCTTCATATGGAAAAGCCAGCCGCTGAACGTATCGGCAAGATACGTCAAGCTGACAGTCACCTCTCCGGGCTTCACCCTGAACGAAGTGGCGTTCTATGGCCAGGAGGCACCGAAGACGCCTCTGCCAATTGCCGGTGTTACACCGGATGCCGCTGCGGCCTCCAAAAGAGGGACGCCGGCCAATCTGTTCGATGAGCAGTCGATGATCCCGGAAAACTCGAATTTCATGAACAGTACGTATTTTGATGAAATCTATCATGCACGGACGGCTTATGAACATTATCATGATATTGTTCCTTATGAGAATACGCACCCGCCGCTTGGCAAGCTGCTGATCGGTGCCGGCATGGAGCTGTTTGGCGTCAATCCGTTTGGCTGGCGTATCATCGGCACCCTGTTCGGCATTGCAATGCTGCCGCTGATCTATATCATGGCGATGCGGCTGTTCCGGAAGACTACCTATGCTGCATTAGCAGCCGGACTGTTCGCCCTGGACTTCATGCATTTCACCCAGACGCGCATTTCGACGATTGATGTATACGGCGTATTCTTCATTATGCTGATGTTCTATTTCATGCAGCGGTATTATACGATGAACTTCTACCGTATGCCGCTGCGCACAACGCTGGTTCCGCTTTTCTGGTCCGGACTGTTCTTCGGAATTGGAGTGGCCTCCAAGTGGATTGTTCTCTACGGTGGAGCAGGACTTGCGGTGATGCTGGCGCTGGCGCTGTTTGAGCGGTATAGGGAGTATAAGGCCGCAGGCCGTCTGCTGGCTGAAGGCAAGCTGACCGGTCAGGAGCTCAAAGCTGCCTGCCGGACAGCGGACCAATCCTTCTGGAAGAACACCATCATCACTTTGGCCAGCTGCATCATATTCTTCATTGCGATCCCGGTTATCATCTATAGTCTGTCCTTTGTCCCGGCGCTCTCTGCTTCGGCGGAAGGCTTCACCATTAAGGGATTGATTGATGCCCAGAAAAATATGTACAACTATCACAGCCAGCTTGTAGCAACGCATCCGTTCGCCTCCTCCTGGTGGGAGTGGCCGTTCATGAAACGTCCGGTATGGTTCTTCAGCGGCGGTGAAGGATTGCCGGAAGGCAAGGCCAGCAGTATCGTGACCATGGGGAATCCCCTCATCTGGTGGACAGGAATCTTCGCTATGCTGGCAGCCGTGTGGCTTACCGTGAAACGCAGGGACAAGAATCTGTACATGATCTGGATCGGGTTCTTCTCACAGTATGTTCCGTGGATGCTTGTGCCGCGTGAGACGTTCCTGTACCATTATTTTGCGATGGTGCCATTTATGATTCTGTCGGTTGTCTATGTCCTGAAGCTGCTTGACAGCAGATTCGGCGACGCCAAATACCTGCGGTATGCCTATGTGGCTGCTGCAGCCATCCTGTTTGTAATGTTCTATCCGGTGTTATCCGGAATGCAGGTTAACAGCAGTTATATCAATACTGTACTGCGCTGGTTCCCTTCCTGGGTATTCTAGGGGCACTATTTAAGAAGGCACATGTTTCAGAAGACAGTTTTATTGCGGGGGATCTCGTAGAAACTTATAGGAGGAACTAAGGTGAAAGCCAGATACAGTGTAATTGTCCCCATGTTCAATGAGGAGGAAGTCATTCAGGTAACCTATGAGCGGCTCAAAAAAGTAATGGATGGTTGCGGCGATTCCTATGAACTGGTTTTCGTCAATGACGGCAGCCGGGACCGCACGGCGGAGATCATGCGCGAGATCAGCAGCCGGGATGAGCATGTCAAGCTGATCGACTTCTCCCGTAATTTCGGCCACCAGGTGGCGATTACGGCTGGTATGGATTATGCCGAAGGCCAGGCAGTCGTGGTGATTGACGCAGACCTCCAGGATCCTCCTGAGGTAATTCTGCAGATGATTGCGAAGTGGAAAGAGGGCTACGAAGTCGTGTATGCCAAGCGGTTGAAGCGTCACGGGGAGACTTTCTTCAAGAAAGTCACCGCTAAGATCTTTTACCGTCTGCTCAGCAGTATGACCAGTGTTGAAATCCCTACCGATACCGGTGACTTCCGGCTGATCGACCGTAAAGTCTGTGATGTGCTGCGCGGTCTGAAGGAGAAGAACCGGTACGTACGGGGTCTGGTGAGCTGGGTAGGCTTCCGGCAGACCATGGTAGAATATGTGCGGGAGGAGCGCTTTGCCGGGGAAACGAAATATCCGCTCAAAAAAATGATCCGGTTTGCGCTCGACGGCATCACCTCCTTTTCCCACAAACCGCTCAAAATCGCATCCTATATCGGATTCTTTCTGTCCTTTTCCAGCTTCATCTATCTGTTCCTGGTATTGTTCCAAAAGGTCTTTACCTCCTGGACTGTACCCGGATGGGCATCTATAGTCGGCGTGAATCTGCTCTTCAACGGGATTGTGCTGATGCTGCTGGGGGTAATTGGTGAGTATATCGGACGGATCTATGATGAGTCGAAGGACAGACCGCTCTATATTGTACGTGAGACCAAAGGCTATCCGGATGCGGAAATAGAAGACACGCGGAAGGAAAGCGATTATGCCAGATAAGAGATGGAGTGCGGGGTTCATCCAGTTCCTGAAATTCAATGCGGTAGGCCTGCTGAATACACTGATTGACTTTGCTGTATTCACACTGCTGCATTCCCTTGGGATGATCAACACCCCTGCGCAGATTATTTCCTATAGCGCCGGTACGGCCAACAGCTTCTTCTGGAATAAAAAGGTGACCTTCCGCGACCGGGACAGAGGCAATAAAGAGGGCTTCGACCGTATGCAGCTGGTCAGGTTTATCGTGCTGAACCTGGTGGTGCTGGGTATATCGGTGCTGCTGATTCATATATTGACCGATTCCCTTGGTATTCAAGTGCTGATCGCCAAAGTGCTGGTCACATTTGTTACGGTGATCATTAATTTCTTCGGAAGCCGGAAATGGGTATTCTGAAAATTAAGAAGCATTGCTTCTTAATTTTTTCCGGGAGGGTAACATCTATTCTATATTACGGAGGCGATTGTCATGCGGAAATTATCCTATTTGATTATACTTGCCGGGGTACTGATTATGCTCTATCCCAAAGGAAGCGAATGGTACAATGACCGTCAGCAGCAAAAGCTGCTGGAAGAGGCTGAACAGGCCTACAGTGAAATCGTTCCGTCTGCCTCAGCTCCGGCCAGTGCTGATCTAAGTAAGCCTTACGCGGAAGTAACCCAGCTGCTGGCGGATGAGTCGGCTGCGGAAGAGCCAGAACCCTCTGCTGCGCCTGAGATTGAAGTCGGAGGCAAGGTGATGGCAATCATCGAAATCGACAAAATAGATCTGAAGCTGCCTGTGCTCGAAGGCGCCACCAAGGCGAATATGAAGCATGCTGCTGCGCATATGAAGGAGACGGCTCCGCTTGGCTCTGCTGGCAATGCTGCAATTGCAGCGCATAGATCAAGAACTACGGGAAGGCTGTTCAACAGATTGAATGAAGTCGGAGTCGGGGACACTATTTCCGTTACAACCGGCAAGCAGGCGTACAATTATGTAGTTTATGATGTGACTATTGTGGAACCAACCGATGTATCCGTATTGAAAGGGAATAAGGATGACAAGATTCTAACACTCATTACTTGTGATCCGCTGGTGAATCCAACGCATAGACTTATCATTCACGCAAAGTTATCGTGATGTTTGTAGAATAATGACGGAAAAACTTAAAATACTTAAAATTTTTATTTGTTTTCGCGGAAATCTAGTGATTTAGGTCTTGATAATAGAAATAGATATGGTAAGATATAACTATACAAAGCTAATACACGATAAACGGCAAACCTATCGAAAGGTAGGGACGCAAAGCTAGAGGGCCTTCCCGTAAGGATGGCAGCCAGCTACCGAATGAAGAGGCTTTTTTTGTTTGTTCTTATTGTGAATCTAGCATTTTATGGTAGAAGCAAGGACAGATAAAGCTTATACGATAACGGCAAACCTATCGAAAGGTAGGGACGCAAAGCTAAAGGGCCTTCCCGTAAGGATGGCAGCCAGCTACCGAAAGGGGTTTTATCCAATGAAGAAGTTCTATTTAATGTTGGTTACACTATTCGTAGTGGTTACGTCGGTGCAGACAGGTACAGCTCAAGCTGCTAATGCAGATGCAAGCTGGTTGAACATAGGTCAACTTGATCAGGGTGTTATCGGAGTTTCTTATAATGTTCCTAAGGATAAGAAGATTAAGCTGATGATCACCAAAGATAATAACAGCTACACCTACAACTTATACACTTCCAAACCAACTGAAACATTCCCGCTTCAACAAGGTAACGGTTCATACAAGGTTTCCGTACTTGAGAACACTACCGGCAACAAATACAAAGTAATCTCTTCCGAGACGGTAGATCTTAGCCTGAGCAACGCCAACGCCGTATATCTGAGCTCCGTACAGAATGTTAAATGGAGTTCTTCCGATAAAGCAGTTCTGAAAGCAACACAGCTTACACAAGGTTTGACATCAGATGAAGACAAAGTGAAGGCTATCTATAATTATATCGTAACCAATGTGAAATATGATTATTCCCTGGCTTCCAGTGTAACTACAGATTACATCCCTAACAACGACAGTACCCTGGCTACCAAGAAGGGGATCTGCTACGATTACGCTTCCTTGTTCGCTACTATGCTTCGCAGTGAAGGCATTCCTACCAAACTGGTTATGGGTAACACAAGTTATGTGACGTCTTACCACGCTTGGAATGAAGTGTTCCTTAATGGCAAATGGGTAACTATTGATACTACAGTTGATGCTGGACTTGCCAAGAACAGCAAAACAGCAGATCTGGTTAAAGTGGCAAGTAAATATACTGCAGCTAAGTTCTACTAAGAGCACAGATGCATTCATAGTTTCATTGAGGATAACCCGCGTATTAATTAAGCGGGTTATTTTTATTTTGGAAAAGGTTGCTTTTTGGTAGAGAGATAGGGTATTATAAATAAGCGTTGTTGGAGCGGCAAACTTAATAAGAAATGACTTAAATAAGTGATTTTAAAATAAAGCTTGCATTACTCGAATGAACGTGATATATTATAAGAGTTGCTGGTGACGCGGTAAGCGCCGCTGACAACGAGCTTGATCTTTGAAAACTGAACAACGAGTGAGTATCGGAAATCACGAAAGTGACTTCCAAAATAGAGAATGTAAATTCTCGTCAGATGTTTCAAAATGAGCAATCGCTCTTTCTAAAACCAATTTGGAGAGTTTGATCCTGGCTCAGGACGAACGCTGGCGGCATGCCTAATACATGCAAGTCGAGCGGAGTAAGAATGGAAGCTTGCTTCCATTCTTACTTAGCGGCGGACGGGTGAGTAACACGTAGGCAACCTGCCCTCAAGACTGGGATAACTACCGGAAACGGTAGCTAATACCGGATAATTTCTTTCCTCTCCTGAAGAGAGAATGAAAGGCGGAGCAATCTGCCACTTGGGGATGGGCCTGCGGCGCATTAGCTAGTTGGTGGGGTAACGGCTCACCAAGGCGACGATGCGTAGCCGACCTGAGAGGGTGAACGGCCACACTGGGACTGAGACACGGCCCAGACTCCTACGGGAGGCAGCAGTAGGGAATCTTCCGCAATGGGCGAAAGCCTGACGGAGCAATGCCGCGTGAGTGATGAAGGTTTTCGGATCGTAAAGCTCTGTTGCCAGGGAAGAACGTCCGGTAGAGTAACTGCTACCGGAGTGACGGTACCTGAGAAGAAAGCCCCGGCTAACTACGTGCCAGCAGCCGCGGTAATACGTAGGGGGCAAGCGTTGTCCGGAATTATTGGGCGTAAAGCGCGCGCAGGCGGTCATTTAAGTCTGGTGTTTAAACCTTGGGCTCAACCTGGGGTCGCACTGGAAACTGGGTGACTTGAGTACAGAAGAGGAAAGTGGAATTCCACGTGTAGCGGTGAAATGCGTAGATATGTGGAGGAACACCAGTGGCGAAGGCGACTTTCTGGGCTGTAACTGACGCTGAGGCGCGAAAGCGTGGGGAGCAAACAGGATTAGATACCCTGGTAGTCCACGCCGTAAACGATGAGTGCTAGGTGTTAGGGGTTTCGATACCCTTGGTGCCGAAGTTAACACAGTAAGCACTCCGCCTGGGGAGTACGGTCGCAAGACTGAAACTCAAAGGAATTGACGGGGACCCGCACAAGCAGTGGAGTATGTGGTTTAATTCGAAGCAACGCGAAGAACCTTACCAGGTCTTGACATCCCGATGAAAGCATTAGAGATAGTGCCCCTCTTCGGAGCATCGGAGACAGGTGGTGCATGGTTGTCGTCAGCTCGTGTCGTGAGATGTTGGGTTAAGTCCCGCAACGAGCGCAACCCTTGACTTTAGTTGCCAGCAGGTTAAGCTGGGCACTCTAGAGTGACTGCCGGTGACAAACCGGAGGAAGGTGGGGATGACGTCAAATCATCATGCCCCTTATGACCTGGGCTACACACGTACTACAATGGCCGGTACAACGGGAAGCGAAACCGCGAGGTGGAGCCAATCCCAGCAAAGCCGGTCTCAGTTCGGATTGCAGGCTGCAACTCGCCTGCATGAAGTCGGAATTGCTAGTAATCGCGGATCAGCATGCCGCGGTGAATACGTTCCCGGGTCTTGTACACACCGCCCGTCACACCACGAGAGTTTACAACACCCGAAGTCGGTGGGGTAACCCGCAAGGGAGCCAGCCGCCGAAGGTGGGGTAGATGATTGGGGTGAAGTCGTAACAAGGTAGCCGTATCGGAAGGTGCGGCTGGATCACCTCCTTTCTATGGAGAATCGTTTCCTGCAACGGAAACATTCAAATCGGAAGTATTACTTCCAAAACTCAGGTTTAGGCCTGTTACTCACTCGTTGGTCAGTTTTGAGAGTTTAAGCTCTCATCTTTACCTTGATCCTTGAAAACTGAATACCGAAACGAATTTGCGTTTTAGAACATCTTTTAGCTGAAACTTGTGAAAGCAAGTTGAAATAGTTATTAGTGCAGAACGAAGGTTTTCGATTGTGCAGCGACCTTTGGCTTTGAATGTGTTGGTGAATGGAGCAATCCATGAGCGGCATTCAAAACAAGAGGAGCAAGCAAGCGAAACACCGGAGTGACGGTTAAGCTAATAAGAGCACACGGAGGATGCCTAGGCGCCAGGAGCCGACGAAGGACGTGGCGAACAACGAAACTGCCTCGGGGAGCTGTAAGCAAGCTTTGATCCGGGGGTGTCCGAATGGGGAAACCCAGCTGTGGTAATTCGCAGTTACTCATTTCTGAATACATAGGAAATGCAGAGGCAGACCAGGGGAACTGAAACATCTAAGTACCCTGAGGAAGAGAAAACAATAGTGATTCCGTCAGTAGCGGCGAGCGAACGCGGAACAGCCTAAACCAAGGGGCTTGCCCCTTGGGGTTGTGGGACGTCTCACATGGAGTTACAAAGGAATATGGTAGGCGAAGAGGTCTGGAAAGGCCCGCGATAGAGGTAAAAGCCCTGTAGCCTAAACTGTGTTCTCTCCGAGACGGATCCCGAGTAGTGCGGGGCACGTGAAACCCCGTATGAATCCAGCAGGACCATCTGCTAAGGCTAAATACTACCTGGCGACCGATAGTGAAACAGTACCGTGAGGGAAAGGTGAAAAGCACCCCGGAAGGGGAGTGAAATAGAACCTGAAACCGTGTGCTTACAAAAAGTCAGAGCCCGATCTATGGGTGATGGCGTGCCTTTTGTAGAATGAACCGGCGAGTTACGTTTAACATGCAAGGTTAAGGTGAGAAGCCGGAGCCGCAGCGAAAGCGAGTCTGAATAGGGCGATTTAGTATGTGGACGTAGACCCGAAACCGTGTGATCTACCCCTGTCCAGGGTGAAGGTGCGGTAACACGCACTGGAGGCCCGAACCCACGCATGTTGAAAAATGCGGGGATGAGGTGGGGGTAGCGGAGAAATTCCAATCGAACTCGGAGATAGCTGGTTCTCCCCGAAATAGCTTTAGGGCTAGCCTCGGTGAATGGAGTGGTGGAGGTAGAGCACTGATTGGGTGCGGGGCCCGCAAGGGTTACCAAGCTCAGTCAAACTCCGAATGCCATTAACTTCTTGCCGGGAGTCAGACAGTGAGTGCTAAGATCCATTGTCAAAAGGGAAACAGCCCAGACCATCAGCTAAGGTCCCCAAGTGTGTGTTAAGTGGGAAAGGATGTGGAGTTGCACAGACAACCAGGATGTTGGCTTAGAAGCAGCCACCATTGAAAGAGTGCGTAATAGCTCACTGGTCGAGTGACTCTGCGCCGAAAATGTAACGGGGCTAAACACACCACCGAAGCTATGGCTAGATGCTTTGCATCTGGGGTAGGGGAGCGTTGTATGTAGGTTGAAGGTGTACCGTAAGGAGCGCTGGACAGCATACAAGTGAGAATGCCGGTATGAGTAACGAAAAGATCAGTGAGAATCTGATCCGCCGAAAGCCCAAGGTTTCCTGAGGAAGGCTCGTCCGCTCAGGGTAAGTCGGGACCTAAGGCGAGGCCGAAAGGCGTAGTCGAAGGACAACAGTTTGAAATTACTGTACCACCGTAATCCGCTATGAGCGATGGGGTGACGCAGGAGGGTAGTGACGCGGACTGATGGATGTGTCCGTCTAAGCAGTGAGGCTGATGTGTAGGCAAATCCGCACATCGATAAGGCTGGGCTGTGATGGGGAGCGAAAATTGTAGTAGCGAAGGTCATGATCTCACACTGCCAAGAAAAGCCTCTAGCCAGGAGAAGGTGCCCGTACCGCAAACCGACACAGGTAGGCGAGAAGAGAATTCTAAGGCGCGCGGAAGAACTCTCGTTAAGGAACTCGGCAAAATGACCTCGTAACTTCGGGAGAAGAGGTGCCTCGGTAGGGTGAATAGCCCGAGGGGGCCGCAGTGAAAAGGCCCAAGCGACTGTTTAGCAAAAACACAGGTCTGTGCGAAGCCGCAAGGCGAAGTATACGGGCTGACGCCTGCCCGGTGCTGGAAGGTTAAGGGGAGTGGTTAGGAGCAATCCGAAGCTGTGAACCGAAGCCCCAGTAAACGGCGGCCGTAACTATAACGGTCCTAAGGTAGCGAAATTCCTTGTCAGGTAAATTCTGACCCGCACGAATGGCGTAACGACTTGGGCGCTGTCTCAACGAGAGATCCGGTGAAATTTTAATACCTGTGAAGATGCAGGTTACCCGCGACAAGACGGAAAGACCCCATGGAGCTTTACTGCAGCTTGATATTGAATTTGGGTACGATCTGTACAGGATAGGTGGGAGCCGTTGAGGCAGGAGCGCAAGCTTCTGCGGAGGCGCCGTTGGGATACCACCCTGATCGTATCTAGGTTCTAACCTAGTGCCCTTACCGGGTACGGGGACCGTGTCAGGCGGGCAGTTTGACTGGGGCGGTCGCCTCCTAAAGAGTAACGGAGGCGTTCAAAGGTTCCCTCAGAATGGTTGGAAATCATTCGAAGAGTGCAAAGGCATAAGGGAGCTTGACTGCGAGACCAACAAGTCGAGCAGGGACGAAAGTCGGACTTAGTGATCCGGTGGTACCGCATGGAAGGGCCATCGCTCAACGGATAAAAGCTACCCTGGGGATAACAGGCTTATCTCCCCCAAGAGTCCACATCGACGGGGAGGTTTGGCACCTCGATGTCGGCTCATCGCATCCTGGGGCTGAAGTAGGTCCCAAGGGTTGGGCTGTTCGCCCATTAAAGCGGTACGCGAGCTGGGTTCAGAACGTCGTGAGACAGTTCGGTCCCTATCTGTCGTGGGCGCAGGAAATTTGAGAGGAGCTGTCCTTAGTACGAGAGGACCGGGATGGACGTACCGCTGGTGCATCAGTTGTTCCGCCAGGAGCATGGCTGAGTAGCTACGTACGGACGGGATAAGCGCTGAAAGCATCTAAGCGTGAAGCCCCCCTCAAGATGAGATTTCCCAATTAGTAAGACCCCTTGAAGACGACGAGGTAGATAGGTTGGAGGTGGAAGTGCAGCAATGCATGGAGCTGACCAATACTAATCGGTCGAGGGCTTATCCAACAATTCTAACACGCAGATTCGTTTCGGATTCAGTTTTCAGGAATCAAATTGTAATTTATAGAGCTCAAGCAGTTCTATAGAGAAAATTTGTTTTCAGCATTTGGCGATGCTGAGACCTGAATTATAGCATTTGTATATCAAATGCCCGTTTGGTGGCGATAGCGGAGGGGTTCCACGCGTACCCATCCCGAACACGACCGTTAAGCCCTCCAGCGCCGATGGTACTTGGACCGAAGGGTCCTGGGAGAGTAGGACGCTGCCAAGCACATGAAGCCATTGTTGAGCAATCGACAATGGCTTTTTTGTGTCCTATAGAGAATAGTATTACAATTACATTACTTATGGCCTTATTTCTGGTGCTTGTTGTGAATTTTGTGCATAGCTTGTGTATAATTCGGTGGTAAATAGAAAGAAATGAAAACTTATACACATGTGGATAGATTATATTTTTTAACAAGTACTCCCCAATTCATGTGGATATCGTATTAGATAATGTGGATACAACAGAGGAAATTGTGGATGGATGCGTAAAGGAGCGTAAAGTTATGGACAAGCACGGCAACCTTTTGTGGACAGAGGATTTTATGGTTCATGCAAGTGACACTGATTTTCGGTCAAGAGGCAAGCTATCTTTTCTTCTTGATATTATGCAGCGTGCTGCGGATTCGGCTGTAAGCAGCCTGGGTCTAAGTATTGATACAATGCTTAATGCAAGAATGGGCTGGATGGTTATCACACTCGATCTGGATCTTCGACATTTACCGTCGCCTAACGAGCTTCTTAATGTGCGTACCTGGAGTAAAGGAAACAAAGGAGCGCTCTGGCAGCGGGATTATCGGATTTTTGATAGTAATGCTGTAGAACTGGCGGCGGCACGCTCAATCTGGGCGCTTGTGGATATGGATAAGCGGAAGATCCTTCGTCCGTCAGCCCTTCCCATTGCTGTAGAGCCTTATTTGGAAGATTCGGTCGGAAGCCTCCCGGACAAAGTAGTGATTCCCGCTGATCTTTCTCTGCAGGAAGCCTTTCGCTATCAAGTAAGGTATAGCGGGCTCGATAATAACGGGCACCTGAACAATGCAAGGTATGTAGATTTATGCTGCGATGCGCTAACCCTGGAGGAATGGGGAGAACTGGAACTCAGAGGTCTTCACATAACCTATGCGCAGGAAGCCCAGTATGGCGAGGAAATCAGTATTTTACGGTCCTCCCGGACTGAAGAAGGAGTATATGTACGCGGCCAAGGCGGGGACAAGGTGTTTTTTGAAGCTTGTCTAAGGTTTGAGAGATAAACCCTTAACAACAACAGACTTAAATGTAATATCTTCTTATGGCAGGCACTCTGTTTTCAGAGAACCCCGCAAATTCCCAAGACGGTCACGGTCAGACCTTATACGTTTACATTGGATAGTAAGCTAAATCTCTTGAAAGATGCCAACGGTGAAAATGTGAAGACTTATTATAAAGAGCTTGAGACTACTATAGTGATTCCTTAAATCATAAACTCCATTGCGTAAAATGAGCTGGGTTCTTGTCCGCATTTGCATAGCAGGTGCGGATTTCTGTGTAATTATAGCAGCGTTAACGGAATGTAGATCTCACTTACCGAGTTGGGATTATCTGGTCCGAGATAGTCTTTGCCATAATATTCAAATTCATAAGTGAGGTTTAGGCGATAATCGGTTCTGGGCAAAAATACACCATAGATATATTTGTATGTAGCGGAGACTTCTGCTGAGGGACCTCTATGCAGAAATCGGAGATACCTCGCCGGAGGTAAGGTGTGGACAGGCAGATTGTTATCTGCGTTTTCTCTGTTTGTCTGAAGCTTAGTACCAGGTGGTAAAGGCAACGAGGCGTTCAACTCACAGGCACAGAGAAGAGAGAATCCGCTATTCTCATAATCATCCGGCCAATAGCCAAGCTGATAATACCTCTCCGGAAGCTTACGTTCGGGTATAGAGGAGATACTGCTGAATATCTGTTCCCAAGCTGCTCCAATAATAGAATGATCGTTGTTAACGGTAATAAATGGTCCCTGGAGCCTGATTTCCCCGAGCTCAATAATTTCGGGAGATGCTGTATTATGGCCTGTCCAGTGCGGAAGATCCATTCCCCGTATGGGATGGAGCAGCATAGGGATATCCGGATTTGATTTTTGGCGGATACGGGTGGGGGTGGTATGGAGCAATCTTTTGAAGGCACGGGTGAAGGTCTCATAATCATTAAAAGAATAATCCAACGAAATATCCTGAAAGGTGCGCCAGGGACTTCTCAGAATCTCACGTGCAGCCTCGGAAATTCGACGTCTTGCGATATAGTCGCCGGGTGTCAGCCCGGTAACCCCCTGGAACAGCCGAATAAAATGATACAGCGAATAACCGCTCACTCTGGAGAGGGTCAGGACAGACAATGGTTGCTTCAGATTGGATTCAATGTACTCAATCGCTTGCAGAATAAGCTTGCAGTTAGTCATGAGCTCTCTCCTCGTACTAATTTACTCTAGAGCCCACTCCCCCCAGGAGGCAGCCCATACAGGGACTCTGACATGACGGACACGGTCGGTAGCAGGAAAATAGGCTTTGATATCGAGCACAGGCGTTCCTGGATAGGCATCCAGTCCGGTAACCTCAACAATTCCCTGTTCAACATCAACGGACACAATTCCGGCAACAGAAAGGCCTATAGGATTAGGGCGTACGGGAGAACGTGTGGCAAATACACCAGTTACCGGAGCCTCATATGGAGGCTCAATCTGCGTAGTACGCCGGAAGGCATCGTCTGCAAATTCATGAATCCACCAGAGAATCTGGCAGTGGCTGAAATCAGCCAGCCCCTTCAAGGCAGGTCTGTATTGCGGTTTAATCTCGAGACGCAGGTTGTGCTGTGATCCGGATACGGATACTACACCTACTGATATAACATTATACGGTTCTGTTGTGAGCATTGGCTGTGACTCCTTTCGGCTGGGGAATAATTCTAGTTTATCTGAAATGAAGCGAAATCAGCCTGATGATATTTGCGGTCTTTTATCCCGTGGTATAATAGGTTGTTGATATGGAGGGGAGAGAATTATGAAGGTACTGGTACTGGCGGAGAAGCCATCGGTTGCCCGGGAGATTGCCCGGGTGCTGGGCTGCGGAAATAAGCAAAAGAGCTATATGGAAGGTCCGAAATATGTGGTTACCTGGGCTCTGGGGCATCTGGTTGGCCTGGCTGAGCCTGAGGACTATAACAATAAATATGCTACCTGGGCATTGGAGGATTTGCCGATTCTTCCGGAGAAGGCCAAGCTTAAGGTGCTGCGGGAGACCAGCCAGCAATACAAAGCGGTACAACAGCTGATGAAACGGCAGGATATTGAGGAGCTGATCGTTGCGACGGATGCTGCGCGTGAGGGTGAGCTGCTGGCACGCTGGATCATGAATATGGCTGGGTGGAAAAAGCCGTTCAAGCGGCTGTGGATCTCCTCGCAGACGGATAAGGCGATTAAGGAAGGCTTCGCCGCACTTCGTCCGGGCAAGGACTTCGACCGGTTGTATGAGTCTGCCCGCTGCCGTGCAGAGGCGGATTGGATGATCGGACTGAACATTACGCGCGCCTTAACCTGTAAGTTCGGTGCGCCGCTCTCGGCAGGACGTGTACAGACACCTACGCTTGGCATGATTATGGACCGGGAAAATGAAATTACGGACTTCCGTTCCCAGGAATATGATCAGCTGACTGCCGATTTCGGCAATTTCCAGGCGGGATGGCGTGCGCAGGGCGGGGACGGCCGGATTTTTGATAGAGACAAGACAGGTATCCTGAAGGAGAAGCTGACCGGCCGCAGCGGACGGATCACCAAGGTGCACAAAAGCGAGAAAAGCGAACCCCATCCGCTGGCCTATGACCTGACGGAGCTGCAGCGGGATGCAAACCGTAAATTTGGCTTTTCGGCCAAACAAACCTCAAGCCTGCTGCAAAAGCTGTATGAACAGCATAAGCTGGTTACTTATCCGCGTACGGACAGCCGCTACCTGACTGCCGATATGACGGGTACGCTAAAAGAAAGATTGGACAGCGTAGCAGTCGGACCGTATGCGGCCCTCGCCAGACCGCTACTGCGCAAACCGCTGCCGGTTACCAAACGTATTGTTGACGACAGTAAGGTCAGTGACCATCACGCAATTATTCCAACAGAGCAGACGGTATTGCTTAATCTATTAAGTGCAGAAGAACGGAAGCTATATGATCTGATTGTACGGCGGTTCATCAGCCTGTTCTATCCTCCGGCACGTTATGATGCAGTAGCTGTGACGGTGAGCGTAGAGGGAGAAACCTTCCAGGTTAAAGGAACCACGGTTAAGGACGCGGGCTGGCGTGAAGTCTATGGCGGGGACATGAGCTCGGATGAGGATGAGGAGAGCTTAGCTGACGAACCGGCAGCGGGCAGCGTGAAGCTGCCGGAGCTGCGGGAGGGCAACAGCGTGAAAATTGAGCGCTGCATCATCAAGCCCGGCCGGACGCAGCCGCCGAAGCGTTATAATGAAGCTTCGCTGCTGACACAGATGGAGAAGTACGGGCTGGGAACACCGGCAACCCGTGCGGATATCATCGAGAAGCTGGTCAGCTCGGATACGATTGAGCGGCAGGGTAATCTGCTGCATCCGACCGGCAAAGGCAAGCAGCTGATCGGACTGGTCTCAGGACAGCTGCGCACTCCGGAGCTTACGGCACGCTGGGAAGCGGAGCTGGAGAAGATCGCGCGCGGGCAAGGGCGTCCGGAGCCTTTTCTGCAGGGCATCCGCAGTATGGCCCAGGAGCTGGTGTCCGGGGTCAAGAATAGCGCAGCGGAATACAAGCCGCATAATGTCTCTAACAGCCATTGTCCGGAATGCGGGACAAGAATGCTGGAGAAGAAGAGCAAACGCGGCAAGCTGCTGGTCTGTCCCAAAGAGGACTGCGGCTATACCCGGGCAGGGGAGAAGCAGCTGTCGAACCGCCGCTGTCCGCAGTGCCATAAGAAGATGGAGCTTAAGGAAGGCAAGGCAGGGATGTATGTGCAGTGCCTCGGCTGCGGGATTACGGAGACAATGGATAAGGATCATAAGCATATCAACAAACGCGAGCAGCAGAAGCTGGTCCAGCAGTACAGCAAGCCGGAAAGCGCCAGCGGCTCTAACCTTGGTGAATTGCTGAAGGCAGCGATGGAAGCCAAGCAGAAGGGGAAATAAAAAAGCCTAAAGTGTAAGGGCAACAGTGCATTAATGAAGTGAGCAGCAAACAACGAGCGAAGATACAACGAAGATAAAAACGAAGATACAACGAATTTAAAAACAAAGATACAAGCAAGATACAACGAAGATAAAAGCAAAATACAACGAAGATGCAAGCCAAGATACAAACGAAGATACAACGAAGATAAAAGCAAAGATAAAAGCAAAGATAAAAGCCAAGATACAAACGAAGATACAAGCGTAAGACTAGTTAACGTAAAAGCAGCATGTTTATTCTAAGCTCTGTTATATAGAAGTTAGTTTCCCTTCCAGAGAGGGAATGCTTCGAGAACAACAAGACTGCCGGAGCATCCGGTGGTTTTGTTGTGTTTATGGAAATCGCGGAGCTGGCTGGTGTATAACAGAAGATTAAGTGTAATGTTACTTTACGAAGGCTGTCCAAGGGGCGGCAGATATGTTTTACTTAGAAGATTGAAGTTGGACAGGGTTATTAGGGTTCCGGCAAATATAGTGGAGCGGGTGATGAAGTGGCGGTGGCTAAGCAATTAGAAGGTGAAGTCCAATCGGTACAAGGCTCAGGCAAGAGGGGGGGCAGCCGGTTTTTCTTTTTGGTGATTGTCTTTATGTTCTGGTTCTCTTCTTATATCTATGTGCCTGTATTGTCTCCGTATGTGGAGCATCTGGGAGCTTCTTATGTCATGGTTGGAGCGGTGCTGGGCGTATACGGCCTGATGCAGATTCTGTTCCGGCTGCCGATCGGGATCGGTTCGGATTATCTTAACCGGCGGCGGCCGTTTATTTATCTGGGGCTGATCGCCAGCGGAGCAAGCTGTCTGCTGTTCCTGGCTGGTGCTCATCCGGGCTGGGCGCTGGCTGCACGTGCCGTCTCAGGGATTGCGGCCTCCGCGTGGGTCGTGTACTCGGTGATGTTCGCGGGGTATTTTCCGAAAGAAGAGGCTGGTAAAGCGATGGGCATGCTGCAGTTCACGACGGTTATTGCCCAATTGACCAGTATGATGATCAGCGGCTATATGGTTGATCACTGGGGCTGGAACACTCCGTTTATTATCGGTGGGATTGTGGCGGCGGCAGCGCTGCTGCTTGCACTACGTCTGCCTGAACAGAAGCAGGAGAAGCGGAATGCGATTCAGATCAAAGATCTTGCCGGAGTAGTCAGGGAACCGCTGCTGGTCAAGGTATCGCTTTTGTCCGTGCTGGCGCATTGTGTACTGTTCATTACGATGTTCGGCTATACGCCGAATCAGGCGCTGGATATTGGAGCGAGCAAAGAAAGTCTCGGCTGGCTGACGCTGGCTTTCATGCTGCCGCATGCGATTGCCACACTGTACGGCTCACGTCTATTCGGCAAATGGCTTGGGGACCGGGGAACGTTAATGCTGGGTTTTGCCGGGAGTGCGGTATTCACGCTGCTGATTCCCTCTATGCCTACTCTAGCCGCTCTCTGTGCAACGCAGATTGGGAACGGCTTCATGCAGGGTCTTATTTTCCCGCTGCTGCTGGGTAAATCGGTGTCGGGAGTCGCTCCGTTCAAACGGGCAACGGCTATGGGCTTCTATCAGGCGGTGTATGCCATAGGGATGTCAGGGGGACCATTTGTTGCGGGATGGATGAGCGCGGCGTATGGACTGACCGGCGGTTTCTGGCTTGGCGGAATTGCGGCGCTGCTTGCTGCGGTGCTGTCCTGGCTATGGATCAGAGAGGCCGGAGAACCGGGCACAGGGAGCAGACAAGAGCGGCGGATACTTGGCAGGCAGGGTTAGGTTTATTGTAATAGAAGGGGTCCCCGCAAAGTACCTGAGTGATCACCTGCGCCAAAACCTCACTTGGTGGGGGAACTTATTGGTTTTTTGCCGGAAAGGGTAATATAATAGAGAGTAGATAGGATGCAAGGAGGAGGGGCCGGAAGGATGGTCAAGGTTGTATTGCTGTGGTTCGCACTGATCAATATTATCGGGTATGTGGTGATGTCGGAAGACAAGAACAAGGCCCGCAAAAGACGGGATCGGGTGCCGGAGAAAACACTGTTTCTGCTCGCGTTCATGGGCGGCGCGCTGGGTGTGCTGATTGCCATGTACCGCAAGCGCCACAAGACGAGGCATACTTCCTTCAGGATCGGAATTCCGCTGCTGCTGCTGCTGAATATCCTGCTGTATGGATATTTTTTGAGTTAAGTTTCTTGTAGTTTGGCTAAGGCTGTACACAATAGAAAGAGGTGGCGTATATGTTATTCTCTAAAATTTTGCTAGCCTATGACGGTTCGAAGGCTTCCAATCAGGCATTGGAACGGGCGATTGAACTGGCCAAGGTAACTCCAGGGTCCTCCCTGTACGTCGTACACGCATTTGAATTCCCGCGGTTCTTCATCGGGGAAGCTCTCGCGCCTCTGCCGGCATCAGTGAACAAGGATTATTATGACCTCGCGGTCCAGACTACGGATGAAGTGAAAAGCCGGCTGGAAGCCGAAGGCCTGAACGCTACTGTGGAATTGCTGCAGGGATCGCCTGCCGAAGTGATTCTGTCCTATGCCAAAGAGCACACGGTGGATGTCATCGTTATCGGCAGCCGCGGGCTTGGCGGAATCCGGGAGTTCGTTCTGGGCAGCGTCAGCCACAATGTAGTGCAAAGTGCGCGCATTCCGGTGCTGGTTGTTAAATAAACTAGACTCAATATATGATAAATATGTATTAAAGGAGCGCTGCGGCGTTCCTTTTTTATTTGACCGAAATACACAAAGAGCTGATAGGGAATGTTGTGGCAGCATTCGTCTTGCCTAACAGGCGGACTGCTGCGGTGAGCAAAATATACGGTAAATCCGGATTAAGCCAAGACCGACAAATGACCGATAAAAAATAGAAAGAGACCACAATACGGAGGATGTATCACCCATTGAACAAGTTAATAAAAGCAGCTTCCATGATCGTACTTCCCTTGATTTTATTGGCACTGGCCTATATGGCTTATCACAATGTCCAGGCTTTATCCGCACCACAGTTGGATCTGGTGAAGCTTGCACCCTATCCGGTCTTTGTGATTGGAGGGGGACTCGCCTGGAAATTCAACCGCAGCCGGGAGTTTTTCCTGCTGCTTATGTTTGCGCTAGCCTCGTTATCGTTGCAGTATTTGCCCAAGCTTCCCGGGAAGGAGGCTTCCATCGCTTTACCCGGTTTATATCTGCTCCTGAGTATTCTGCTGCCGCTCAATATTCTACTCTTTTCCTTGTTGAAAGAGAGAGGGATCTTCAGCTTGTGGGGATGTATCCGGATCGGCGGGATTGCGGCTCAAGCAGCTGCGGGGATCTGGCTGCTGATGCCGGAGCAAAGCGGGGTGCTGCAGCGGTTGAATCAGAATCTGATGCCGCTGAATCTTCCGGTGCAGACGCCATTGTCTCAGGTATCCATGCTTGTCTTTGCTATGGCATGGATCATTCTGCTGGTCAAACAGATTAGGCGCAGATCCTCGCAGGATATCGCCTGTATGGCTGTGCTGCTGGCAATGTTCTATGTAATGAATCTGGAATATCAGCCCGTCGCCTACGCCCTGCTATGGATTGTGTCGGGGATCATTCTGGTGGCTTCGATCATCCAGGATTCCTATGCGATGGCATTCACGGATGAGCTTACCGGCCTTCCCTCCAGACGGGCGCTGAAACAGGATATGATGAAGCTGGGGATGAACTACGCCATTGCCATGCTGGACATCGACCATTTCAAAAAGTTCAATGATACCTATGGCCACGATACCGGTGATGAGGTGCTGCGGCTGGTGGCATCCATAGTTAAAGAGGTAAGCGGAGGCGGTAAAGCGTTCCGTTACGGGGGGGAGGAGTTCAGCATTCTTTTCCCGGGTAAAAGTATCCAGGATACAGTGCCGCATTTGGAGGAGCTGCGGGAACGGGTATCGAAGCGCGGGTTCGCATTGCGGGGGAGCAGCAGGGGAGGCGGCAAGACCAAACAGCGTTCAAAAGCGCGAAGCGCAAAGGCCGTTAAACAAATCTACATCACAATAAGCATCGGGATCGCCCAAAAGAATGAAAAATTCAAGAAGCCGGATGCCGTCATGAAAGCAGCGGATACTGCTTTATACCGGGCTAAGAAGAAAGGGAGAAACTGCGTTAGTAAGTAGATTTTGCGGACAAGTTGTTCTATTAAACCATAAAATACATAACTTCTTAAGATGGCTATCATCCAACCGGCTAAAGCGCCCAATCCACATTGTGATCAAATGAAATACTATCTATTTTTCAGAACAGCGATTCTCCTTAGTCGGAGAATCGCTGTTTTGCTTTTTTTGGAAAAGATTCTGCCAAAAAGCGAACGTTTTTCAGGGAGGGTAAGATAATGTTCGTGTTTAAGTTGACATACAGTGTAGGGGGTTGTTAAACTTAAGGCATAAACCGCTCGTATATATCCGGGGATAGGGCCCGGAAGTTTCTACCCGGGAACCGTAAATTTCCGGACTACGGGGATTTGAAGACATAAGACGACATCGTTTACGGCCTGCCCGTGAGAGTTGATGCTGTCCTTTTTCCTGTCGCTCCTTGAGGGGAGTGGGCGGAAAAATGTCTATTATTTCCTCCGCAGTCCGAATTTCCCGCAAAATGCGTTTGGAAATCGGGCTTTTTTTGTGCGTATTATGGAAAACTATAGCGAAATGGGTCAAGATAGAAGATGAGGTTGCTTAACCATTCATAAGAACGGAAGGCAGGTTGAATCATGTCAGTGCAAGTATCTGTCATCATGGGCAGTAAATCGGACTGGGAAACAATGCAGCATGCTTGTGTTGTGCTGGAAGAGCTTGAGATAGCCTATGAGAAAAAAGTTATATCGGCCCACCGTACGCCAGATCTTATGTTTCAATATGCGGAGGAGGCGGCTGCACGCGGTCTGCGGGTGATCATAGCCGGTGCTGGCGGAGCGGCGCATCTGCCGGGGATGGTGGCAGCGAAAACGATCCTTCCCGTAATCGGAGTGCCTGTGCAGTCCAAGGCGTTGAACGGCCTGGACTCGCTGCTGTCGATTGTGCAGATGCCGGCTGGCATCCCGGTAGCCACGGTAGCCATTGGCCGTGCCGGAGCTACGAATGCAGGGCTGCTGGCTGCGCAGATCATCGGTGCTTTCGAGCCGGAGGTGGCGAGAAAGGTGCAGCTGCGGCGCGAGGCGATCCAGCGCGAAGTGCTGGAAAGCAGCGAGACGCTATGAGACCGGGTGAGTCGAAGACCGGAGGCTCGGAGAGCTTGGCGCAGCAAAGAGCAGAGCGGGATCAAGCTGGAGCTGAGAGAATGGGGCGCCGGGAGGAGGCAGCCGCTGGTGCTGTTGAAGCACCAGGGGCGGGGACGCCCCGGACGCTGCTGCCCGGCGCGACGATCGGCGTGCTCGGCGGCGGGCAGCTCGGGCGCATGATGGCGCTGTCCGGCAGCGCCATGGGGTACCGCTTCGTGGCGCTGGACCCTGCGCCGGATGCGCCCTGCGGGCAGGTTACGCCGCAGATTATTGCGGCGTACAACGACCGGGACGCGGCGCGTGAGCTGGCGCAGCGCGCGGACGTGATCACGTACGAGTTCGAGAACGTCGACGCGGGCGTAGCCGCGCTGCTGACGGAGGAATCGTACGTGCCTCAGGGCAGCGCGCTGCTGTATACGACGCAGCACCGGCTGCGCGAGAAGGCGGCCATCGAGGCGGCGGGCGTGCCCGTTGCCCCGTACCGCAAGGTCGGCAGCCTGGCGGAGCTTGAAGCCGCGGCTGCCGAGCTGGGCCTCCCCTGTGTGCTGAAGACAGCCACAGGGGGGTATGACGGCAAGGGACAAGCCGTCATCCGCCTGCCGGAAGAGCTGGCAGCAGCGTTCCGGCAGGTAGCGCCGGGAGCGGCGGCTCCAGCACCGCAAGCAAGCGGGGCAGCGGCTTCGCCCGACTCGCCGGGAGCGGCTGAAGCGAAAGACGCTGCCGAGGCCACGCCACACGCACCCGAGCTGGTGCTGGAGAAATTTATCGCCTTCCAATGCGAAATTTCGGTCATTGCCGCCCGCAGCGCGTCAGGTGAAGTCAAGAGCTTCCCGCCCGCCGAGAACATCCACGTAGACAATATCCTGCATCTCTCGATTGTGCCCGCCAGGGTGCCGGAGGAGATTCAGCGGCGGGCCTGCGGGCTGGCCGAGCAGATCGTCTCCGGCATGGATGCCGTCGGACTGCTGGCTGTGGAGATGTTCGTGACGGAGGAAGGAGAGCTATTCGTCAACGAGCTGGCTCCGCGTCCGCATAACTCCGGGCATTACACAATGAATGCCTGCGTAACCTCACAGTTCGAGCAGCATGTGCGGGCGATCTGCAATCTGCCGCTGGGCGACACTACGCTGCTTACACCTGTAGTCATGGTGAATGTGCTCGGCCAGCATCTGGAGGGTGCCATTCAGGCGGCCTGCAGCGCGGACGAAGAATCAAACCGGCTTGGGGTATCCCCTAAGCTTCATATATATGGCAAGACTGAGAGCAAGACCGGCCGCAAAATGGGCCATATCAACCTGCTCTGCAAGGACACCGGAGACGGCCTGTCCTGGGTAGAGCAAACTAACCTTTGGAGGAACTGACAAGCTATGATCGAACGTTACAGCAGACCTGAGATGCGGGCCATTTGGACCGAAGAAAATAAATTTAACGCGTGGCTGGAAGTTGAAATTTGCGCCTGTGAGGCTTGGGCCGAGCTGGGAGTGATCCCGCATGAGGATGCCGCGAAGCTGCGCAAGGACGCCAAATTCGACATCGCGCGGATCGACGAAATTGAACAGGAAACGCGTCATGATGTGATTGCTTTTACCCGTGCAGTATCGGAGAGCCTGGGTGCAGAACGCAAATGGGTGCATTACGGACTGACCTCCACGGACGTTGTCGACACGGCACTCGGCTACCTGCTGCGTCAAGCCAACGAAATTCTGGAGCAGGATATTATCCGGTTCATTGAGATTCTTAAAGATAAGGCAGTAGCCTACAAGGATACCCCGATGATGGGCCGCACACACGGCGTACACGCCGAGCCAACGACTTTTGGCCTCAAAATGGCGCTGTGGTATGAGGAAATGAAGCGTAATCTGGAGCGTTTCCGTCATGCGGCGAGCGGCGTCCAATTCGGCAAAATCTCCGGGGCTGTCGGCACCTATGCCAACATCGACCCGTTCGTTGAAGAATTTGTCTGCCGCAAGCTGGGCACCAGCCCGGCACCGATCTCCACGCAGACCCTGCAGCGTGACCGTCATGCGGAGTACATGGCTGCGCTGGCACTGGTTGCCACTTCGCTGGACAAGTTCGCTACTGAAATCCGCGCTTTGCAGAAGAGTGAGATCCGCGAGGTGGAGGAAGCTTTTGCCAAAGGTCAAAAGGGTTCATCCGCTATGCCGCATAAGCGCAACCCGATCGGCTGCGAGAACATCTCCGGCCTGTCCCGCGTGATCCGCGGCCATATGGTTACAGCATACGAGAACGTGCCGCTGTGGCATGAACGCGATATCTCGCATTCCTCGGTAGAGCGGATCATCCTGCCGGATGCGACCATGCTGCTGAACTATATGCTGAACCGCTTCGGCAATATCGTGAAGAACCTGACCGTGTTTCCGGACAATATGAAGCGCAACATGAACCGCACCTTCGGTGTTCCGTTCTCCGGCCGCATCCTGACGAAGCTGATCGACAAAGGCTTCAGCCGCGAGCAGGCATACGACACTGTACAGCCGCGTGCGATGCAGGCCTGGGAGGAACAAACCCAGTTCCGTGACATCGTTGAAGCTACACCGGAAATCACTGCCGTGCTTAGTCCGGAAGAGATCGAGGATGCCTTCAATCCTTCCTGGCACCTCAAGCATGTGGACACCATCTTCCGCAAGCTGGAGCTTATCTAATTAAAAAAGGTGAGTCAGTGGTGAACTGATGAGCTGGAGAAGATATGGGCGGAGTGTTGGGGAGTTGTTCCCTGGAAGCGAAGCAACAGGGGGAATACGATTAGGCATTAGGGTTAAAGGAGGAACGGAGAGGAATTTTGGAACTGGAAGAAGCGTCAGCGTTCGCCTTTATGTTTGGATTTCTACCGCTGCCAGCGGTTCAAATCAGGAAATTCAAACATAACAGCGATCGGAAGTCCAAAATTTCCCGCAGTGACCCTATTAACCCGAAGGAGCTTTCAATTCCTTTGATGCGAAGCGAAGGAAACAAAGCGCCCCAGGCGCTTTTAGCCCAAATATACGCAAGATCATTTGTTCAAGGGAGGAAAGGTCATGACATCAACGGCCGTATCCACTGCCGTGGAACTCGTAAATGCACCGCTGCTCTACAAAGGTAAGGTTCGTGAGCTGTACGATTTGGGGGATGAGGTACTGATTGTCGTTACGGACCGCATTTCCGCATTTGATTACGTGCTGGACCCGGCGGTGCCGGACAAAGGCAATGTGCTTAACCGGCTTAGCGCCTTCTGGTTCGGCCAGACCAAGGAGCTCATTGAGAACCATGTGGTTCATATCGACGTGGACCGGCTCGGGGATATTGTACGGGACCGCGAAGCGCTGAAGAACCGCATCATGGTGGTCCGCAAAGCAGAGCGGATTGATATCGAATGTGTCGTGCGCGGCTGTATTACCGGCGGCGGCTGGCGGCAGTATCAGGAGACCGGCAAAGTGAACGGCATCAAGCTTCCCAAAGGGCTGCGCAAGAATGCGGTGCTGACCGAGCCGATCTTTACGCCGGCGGCCAAGAATGATGTCGGCCATGATGAGGACATTCCTTTTGAGCAGATGCAGGAGCTGATTGGCGCGGAGCTTGCGCTGGAGCTGAAGGAGAAGAGCCTGAAGCTGTTCGCTTTTGCCAGAGAATATTGTAAAGACCGCGGCATCATCCTCGCCGATTGCAAATTCGAGTTCGGGCTGCTGGACGGCAAGGTCATCCTGATTGACGAGATTTTCACACCGGATGCTTCCCGCTTCTGGGCCAAGGACAAATACGCGCTGGATATCGAGATCGACAGCATGGATAAGGAGCCTGTACGGACCTACCTGCTGGCATCCTCCTGGGATAAGAACAGCACGCCGGACCCTCTGCCGCTAGAAGTCGTTGAAGAAACATCACGCCGGTACCTGGACATTTATCACCGCCTTACCGGTAAGTCCTTATAGATTATCTGATACGCCTGTTCCGACCAGCAGCAGCCAACTTTTAATTGCATTCTCTGCAGTTATTTTGCCCGAAAAAGATGCCGTTTGCTCTTTAACTGTATCTGATACAACTAAAATGTGTGAAATGGCCTGAAAAGCAGATTTTCCAGAGAAATAGCTGTACGAAATGCAACTATAGTTGTTTTTACAGGAGATATTGAGATTATAGCTGTACATTATGCAGTTAAGTTAGCTGCCTGCAGTGAAGTGATTTGTTGCAGCTCACCGTTAGAGGTTAGCACATCGTTGTAATGTTGCGTTAGCTCATTAAATTTTAGGAGGAACTACAAGCGTATGTTAAAAGCGACAGTCTACGTCACCATCAAGAAAAGCGTGCTCGATCCCCAAGGTGTAGCCGTGCAAGGGGCGCTGCATTCCGTAGGTTTTCAGGAAGTTGAAAGTCTGCGTATCGGCAAATATATGGAGCTGACCCTCGATACCGACAACCGCGCTGAAGCGGAAGGACGCCTCAAGGATATGTGCGAGAAGCTGCTGGCCAACACGGTGATCGAGGATTACCGCTACGAATTGGAGGACTAAAAGTCATGAAATTTGCTGTACTTGTCTTTCCGGGCTCCAATTGTGACATTGACTGCTACAAAGCAGTAGAAGACAGCCTCGGCGAACCTGTAGATTATGTGTGGCATACGGCGACAGATCTGTCGGCTTATGACTGCATTCTCGTGCCGGGCGGCTTCTCTTATGGTGACTATCTGCGCTGCGGCGCAATTTCCCGGTTCGCTCCGGTGATGGCTGAAGTGGCCAAAGCGGCGGAGCAGGGCAAATTTGTGCTCGGCATCTGCAACGGGTTCCAAATCCTGACCGAAGCCGGCCTCTTGCCAGGCGCTCTGCGCCGCAACATGTCGATGAAGTTCCGCTGTCATGACACGGTGCTCAAGGTAGTGAATAACACAACTCCGTTTACGATCGACTATGCGCAGGATGAAGAAATCGTTATTCCGATTGCGCATGGCGAAGGCAATTACTATTGTGATGAAGAGACGCTGGCTGAGCTCAAAGCTAATAATCAAATCGTATTCACTTACAGCGACAACCCGAACGGTTCAGTCGCCGATATCGCCGGAGTCAGTAATGTAGCAGGCAATGTGGTTGGTATGATGCCTCACCCGGAACGCGCAGCGAATAGCCTGCTTGGTTCGGAAGACGGCAAACGGATGTTCACATCCATTCTTACATCGTGGAGGGATCGTTATGACGCAGCAAGTATCCGCTAAGGAGCCGACCGCAGAGCAGATCGCGGAGCAGAAAATCTACAGTCAGTTCGGTGTATCGGACAGCGAATATGAGCTCATTACTTCCTTCATGGGACGTAAGCCTAACTATACAGAAATCGGTGTGTTCAGCGTGATGTGGTCTGAGCATTGTGCCTATAAAAACTCGAAGCCGCTGCTCAGCCGTTTCCCGACAAGCGGACCGAAGGTGCTGATGGGACCGGGCGAAGGCGCAGGGATTGTTGATATCGGAGACAACCAGGCGGTTGTTTTCAAAATCGAGAGTCACAACCATCCATCGGCAGTTGAGCCTTATCAGGGCGCGGCGACCGGGGTGGGCGGGATTATCCGCGATATTTTCTCCATGGGTGCAAGACCGGTGGCGCTGCTGAATTCCCTGCGTTTCGGAAAGCTTGAGAGCGACCGGGTAAAATATCTGTTCGAGCATGTTGTGTCCGGAATCGCAGGCTACGGCAACTGTATCGGCATCCCGACCGTCGGCGGAGAGATCATGTTCGATGACAGCTATGACGGCAATCCGCTGGTTAATGCGATGTGCGTGGGCCTGATTGATCACGATAAAATCCAGCGCGGTGTCGCCAAAGGGGTAGGTAATCCCGTATTCTACGTGGGTCCTCCTACAGGCCGTGACGGCATTCATGGTGCGACCTTCGCCTCGGTTGAGCTCAGTGAAGAGTCGGAAGCGAAACGTACGGCGGTACAGGTTGGCGATCCGTTCATGGAGAAGCTGGTTATGGAATCTTGCCTGGAGCTGATCGACAGCGGCATCGTACTTGGTATTCAGGATATGGGCGCAGCCGGTCTTACCTGCTCCAGTGCGGAAATGGCAAGTAAAGCAGGCAATGGTCTGGAGCTGTATCTGGATCAGGTGCCGCAGCGCGAAGACGGCATGAGCCCTTATGAGATGATGCTCTCGGAATCCCAGGAGCGGATGCTGTTCGTGGTTGAGCCTAAGGATGAGGCACAGGCTCAGGAAATCTTCGACCGCTGGGGCGTGATTTGCCGCAAAGTGGGTAAGGTAACGGATGACGGCCGCCTGAAGCTGTTCCATCACGGTGAAGTGGTCGGCGACATGCCGGTAACAGCTCTGGTCGATGAATGTCCGATTTATAATAAACCATCGGCAGTTCCTGCTTACTATGAGGAGAATGCCGCGGTGGATACGCTTCGCTATGATGAAGTCACCGATCTGGGCGGCGCTCTGCGCACCGTACTGGGCTCGCCTACGGTAGCAAGCAAAGCATGGGTGTACAACCAGTATGATTATATGGTCCGCACCAGCACGGCGGTTCGTCCGGGTTCCGATGCTGCAGTGGTAACCATCCACGGTACACGCAAAGGCTTGGCGATGACTACGGACTGTAACGGACGTTATGTCTATCTCGACCCTGAAGTAGGCGGACGGATTGCCGTCAGCGAAGCCGCACGTAACATTGTCTGCTCCGGTGCCCAGCCGCTGGCGATTACCGACAACCTGAATTTCGGCAGTCCGGAGAAGCCGGAAATCTTCTGGCAGATGGAACGTGCGGTAGACGGTATGGCTGAAGCCTGCCGTGTGCTGGATACCCCTGTAATTGGCGGTAACGTCAGTCTGTACAATGAAAATGCTTCAGGAGCTATCTATCCGACACCGGTTGTCGGTATGGTGGGTCTTGTAGAAGATACCGATCATATTACAACTCAGGCCTTCAAGCAGGAAGGCGATTCGATTCTGTTGCTTGGTGTTACAAAAGCAGAGCTAGGCGGCAGTGAATTCCAGTATGCTGTTCACGGCCTGACCGAAGGACGTCCGCCAGAACTCGATCTGGCAACGGAACGCAAGCTGCTGGATGCCGTACTTGCTGCGATCCGCAGCGGGCTGGTCCGCTCGGCGCATGACCTATCCGAAGGCGGCCTGGCCGGAGCGCTTGCAGAAAGCTGTATCAGCGGCAAAACCGGAGCGAATATTGAACTGTCTGCCGGCGGACTGCGCCCTGATGTGGCGCTGTTCAGCGAGAGCCAATCCCGGATTATTCTGACTTCGGCGCCTGACCGTGCGGAAGAACTGAAAGCGGCGGTTGCCGCATACGGCGTACCTGTAGAGATCATTGGAACCGTCGGCGGGGACCGCCTGCGTGTTGCTCTGGACGGAGCAGCTGCACTGGATGAAGCAGTTACTGAACTTAAGACCATTTGGGAGGATGCTATTCCATGTCTTATGAAATAAAGACCGGGAAAGAGCAGGAAGCCCCTATCCTGTGGACCGGCGACTTTTACAACGAAGGAACGGGCTCGGGAGATATTTTTGACACATTAAAAGAAGAATGCGGCGTCTTCGGGGTCTTCGGACACCCGGAAGCTGCTTCCATGTCCTATTACGGCCTGCATGCCCTGCAGCACCGGGGCGAAGAGAGCGCGGGCATCTGCGTAGCGGATGGGCGCGACTTCAACTACCACCGCGGCATGGGCCTGGTGAAGGAAGTGTTCGACAAAGACAAGATCGCTTCGCTGATCGGAGATATGTCCATTGGACATGTGCGTTACTCTACCAGTGGAGATAGCCGGCTGACCAATGCGCAGCCGCTGGTCTTCAAATACCGTGACGGTGATCTCGCGATTGCCACAAACGGCAACATCGTGAATGAACCTCTGATCCGCAAACAGCTGGAGCAGGGTGGCTCAATCTTCCAGACCACCAGCGACACCGAGGTGCTGGCGCATCTGATCGCGCGTTCGCAGAAGGATTTTGTCGAAGCCACGAAGGATGCCCTGGCCCAGCTGGTTGGTGGTTTCGCCTTCCTGCTGATGACTAATGACAAGCTGATTGTTGCTTCTGACCCGCATGGCTTGCGTCCCTTAGTGATGGGCCGGTTGGGCGAAGCTTACGTCTTCGCTTCCGAATCCTGTGCACTCGAAGTCATCGGCGCTAAGCTGGTACGCGATATTGAGCCGGGTGAGCTGCTCGTGCTGGATCAAGACGGCTTCCGGGAAGAACGCTTCGCAGAACCTAAACGTAAAGCGCTGTGCGCAATGGAATACATCTACTTCGCCCGCCCGGACAGTGATCTGAACGGCTCCAACCTGCACTCCGCCCGCAAGCGGATGGGCAGCCGGATGGCGCTCGAAGCCTTCGTGGATGCCGATATCGTAACCGGCGTGCCGGATTCCAGTATCTCTGCAGCCATTGGCTACGCCGAGCAGACTGGCATCCCGTACGAGCTTGGACTGATCAAGAACAAGTATACCGGCCGGACCTTCATCCAGCCGAGCCAGGAGCTGCGTGAGCAGGGCGTGAAGATGAAGCTCAGCGCCGTGCGCCGTGTCGTGGAAGGCCAGCGCGTAGTCATGATCGACGATTCCATCGTGCGCGGCACGACCTCTCGCCGGATCGTGAATCTGCTGCGCGAGGCCGGAGCGGCTGAGGTTCACGTGCGGATCACCTCGCCGCCGTTCAAGAATCCCTGCTTCTATGGCATCGATACCCCGGACCGCCGCGAGCTGATCGCCTCTTATAAGACGATCGCCGAGATGTGCGAGGAGATCAATGCGGACTCGCTTGCCTTCCTCTCACCTGATGGACTGATCCAGTCCATCGGCGGCTATAATAGTGACGATTACAAAGGCGGACTATGCCTGTCCTGCTTCGATAATGATTACCCGACGCAGGTGGATTTCGGCGGGGAAGAGAAGGACGGATGCAGTTGTTAAAAGGGTGCCCATCCCCCTAAGTCCCCCTTGCGAAGGGGGATTCCGGAGGGCGCTGCCCTCCGGCCACCCGAAAGTTTGGTGGTAGGAGTTTCCTCTAAACTTGCTAAGAGGGCGTGGGTGCGGGTGCACGCTTTGTCCCTGTGTGCTGCGCACGGCCGGGACACGCTTCACGGCGCTGCGCGCCCTGGCGGCATGCTGCCCGCCGGGCCCTGGCTCCAGAACCTGTCCTGTTTGCTGCCGCAAATCCGGAGGTTCTGTCACCCAAGGATGCGCACGGCTTCGCCCCGTGCGCTAGAGGCTCCCGCCCCCGTCCTGTTTGCTAACGCAAAATCGGGGGGTCTGTCGCCTAAGGATACGCACGGCTTTGCCCCGTGCGCCTGAGGGCTCCCGCCCCCGTCCTGTTTGCTAACGCAAAATCGGGAGGCCTGTCGCCTAAGGGCACGCACGGCTTCGCC
The DNA here is from genome assembly GCF_038593005.1 of Paenibacillus sp. FSL E2-0178. Classification (NCBI taxonomy): domain Bacteria; kingdom Bacillati; phylum Bacillota; class Bacilli; order Caryophanales; family Paenibacillaceae; genus Paenibacillus; species Paenibacillus sp. FSL E2-0178. The sequence goes on along the minus strand of NZ_CP151953.1, from coordinate 3,938,810 downwards.
CCGTGCGCTTGGAGGCGCTGGGCTTCGCCCACAGCGCCGAAACAGTGCTGCTGTGCAAGGCGCGAAATTTCGGCTTGCGGCACGGGTTTGACCCCGGTGGTTGGAGTCATGAAGAGGAATTTTGGAACTGTAGGAGCGATTGCGTTCGCCTTTATATTTGGATTTCTACCGCGGACAGCGGTTCAAATCAAGGAAATCCAAATATAACAGCGGCCGGAAGTCCAAACATTCTTCGTAATGACGACTATAACCACCAAAACACCCAAATCCCTGCCGCCCCGAACCCGCGCTCTAAACTAATTTAAATGAGGTGTCCAAAAGTGTCGGAAGCTTATAAAAACGCCGGAGTGGATATTGCGGCTGGCAATGAAGCGGTAGAACGCATGAAGAAGCATGTGAAGCGCACCTACCGTCCTGAAGTGATGACGGAGCTGGGCGGATTCGGCGCACTGTTTGGCCTGAATAAGGACAAATATGAAGAGCCTGTTCTCGTATCGGGAACGGACGGCGTGGGCACGAAGCTCAAAATCGCGTTCGCAGCGGACCGCCACGACACGATTGGCATCGATGCGGTAGCCATGTGTGTGAATGACATCGTAGTGCAGGGCGCAGAGCCGCTGTTCTTCCTCGACTATCTGGCCTGCGATAAGGTAGTGCCGGAGAAGATTGAGGCGATCGTTGCCGGAATCGCCGAAGGCTGCCACCAGGCAGGCTGCGCATTAATTGGCGGCGAAACGGCCGAGATGCCCGGCATGTATTCAGCCGGTGAGTACGACATCGCCGGATTTACGGTAGGGGTTGCCGACAAAGCGAAGCTGGTAACTGGCGCAGACATTGCAGCGGGAGACACGGTAATTGGCCTGGCTTCCAGCGGTATCCACAGCAACGGGTTCTCGCTGGTGCGCAAGCTTTTGCTGGAGGAAGACGGCTACGGACTGAATGATGTAGTGCCTGAACTCGGCGCTCCGCTCGTGGATGTACTGCTGGCTCCAACCAGAATCTATGTGAAGCCGCTGCTGGCCCTGCTGGAACAGCTTCCGGTTAAAGGAATGGCCCATATTACCGGAGGCGGGTTCATCGAGAATATCCCGCGCGTACTGCCTGAGAATGTAAATGTAGAGATTAACTACGGCTCCTGGCCGATTCAGCCGGTCTTCGGCTTGATGCAGAGCAAAGGCAATGTAAGCAACCGCGATATGTTTACCACTTTTAATATGGGGATCGGCCTTGTACTGGTGGTGGCTGAAGCGGACGGAGCGCGCGCGCTGGAACTGCTGAAAGCGAGCGGAGAAGAAGCTTACCTTATCGGGACTGTAACAGAAGGTGAACGCAAGGTTACCTTTACAGGAGCTGAAGTCTGATGGAGTGGAGCCGGATCGCTGTATTTGCCTCGGGGCAGGGCAGCAATTTCGCCGCACTGGTTCAGGCGCAGCAGGAGGGGAAGCTCGGCGGAGGCAGCATAGAGCTGCTGGTCTCGGACAAGCCGGAAGCGCCTGTGGCACAGCGGGCGGAGGAAGCGGGAATTCCCGCCCTCCTGCTGCGGCCGAAGGACTTCGCGGGCCGTGAGCTGTATGAGGCGGAAATTGTTGCCGAGCTGCAGCGCCGGGACATCGGACTGATCGTGTTAGCCGGATACATGCGTCTGATCTCACCTGTGCTGCTTGAGCCTTACGCCGGGCGGATCATCAACATCCATCCGTCGCTTTTGCCGGCCTTTGCAGGTAAGGATGCGATTGGCCAGGCGCTGGATTATGGCGTGAAGCTGACGGGAGTGACGGTGCATTTTGTCGACGGAGGCATGGATACCGGACCGGTTATTGCCCAGCGCAGCGTTGAGGTGAAGCCGGGAGACACAGCCGATTCACTTGCAGAACGTATCCACCAGGTAGAGTACGGACTGTATCCTGAAGTGGTTGCTGCTTTTGCCGCCGGGAAAGTGGAATTGAACGGAAGAATAACGACAATCGGCGAATAATAGCAGATGCCATACCAGCCGGATCTGACACACCATTAATATTTCAGGCAGGTGCGGCTGATTCTGATATTTCTCGGGAAATATTGCACAAAGTCTGCAAGATGTCGGATTGGCTGACTGAGCAGTTTGAAATTGCCGGAATTACGGGTTTGCTGACATGCCGGTTGATGTCGATATAGCAGTTGGATTTACACCACTTAATTTGTCTGAATCCCAGCGACCGCGGAACGTAATTGGATAAAGTACAACTAATTCTGGCGTTCGTAGGCTCTAAGGCGCATATGGCATCATTTAGATGGACAATTTCCAACTAATTTCTATCCGGCTGATAACCAGCCGAAATTAAATGACGTAAATCCACTTATTTTATAAACATTATAAACTCAAGTATAAGCATGGGCTAACCGGCGACAATGATCCTGCGATCATTAGCCACAACCTAATCTAGCGTGAATCCAGAGGAGGACTATTCAAAGTGAGTATCAAAAGAGCGCTGGTCAGCGTATCGGACAAACAGGGCATCGTGGATTTTTGCCGCGAGTTGTCTGCACTAGGCGTAGAAATTATCTCCACAGGCGGCACCAGCACACTTCTGGCTAAAGAAGGCGTTCCGGTCATCGGGATTTCCGATGTGACAGGCTTCCCCGAAATTATGGATGGACGCGTCAAAACGCTGCATCCTGCTGTACACAGCGGCCTCCTTGCGGTTCGTGATAACGAAGAGCATACACGGCAGATGACCGAGCTTGGACTCGACTACATCGACCTGGTGGTAGTAAATCTGTATCCGTTCGCGGAAACTATTGCCAAGCCGGATGTGTCGTATGAGGAAGCTATCGAGAACATCGATATCGGCGGACCTACGATGCTGCGTTCGGCGTCGAAGAACCATGCTTTTGTCAGTGTGGTAGTGGACGCGGCGGATTATGCTACAGTGCTTGAGGAAGTGCGTGCAAATGGAGATACCACCCTTGCAACCCGCAAACGTCTTGCGGCCAAAGTCTTCCGCCACACGGCGGCTTACGATGCCCTGATTGCCGATTATCTGGCGAATGTAACCGGTGAACCGCTGCCGGAACGCTATACGGTCACTTACGAGAAAATCCAGGATCTGCGTTACGGCGAGAACCCGCATCAGAAGGCTGCGTTCTACCGCAAGCCGCTGGCTGCGCAGGATACACTCACCGCTGCCGAGCAGCTGCACGGCAAGGAGCTGTCCTACAACAATATTAACGACGCTAATGCGGCACTGCAGATTGTAAAAGAGTTTGAAGAACCGGCTGTAGTGGCTGTGAAGCATATGAATCCTTGCGGCGTAGGCGTGGGTGCGAGTGTATATGAGGCTTATCAAAAAGCGTACAATGCCGATCCAACCTCCATCTTCGGCGGAATTGTTGCGGCGAACCGGATCATTGATGAAGACACGGCTAATATGCTGAAGGATATTTTCCTTGAGATCGTTCTGGCTCCGGGCTTCACGGAAGAAGCACTGGAAATCCTGACGAAGAAAAAGAATATCCGCCTGCTCAAGCTGGGCAACCTCAGCACGGCGGCTTCCCGTAAAACCAGCTTTGTTGTAACCTCCATTGAAGGCGGGATGGTAGTGCAGGAAAGTGACGTGCATTCCGTGAATCCGGAGGAGCTGCAGGTCGTAACTGACCGCAAGCCAACGGAAGAAGAGCTGAAGCAGCTGCTCTTCAGCTGGAAGGTGGTTAAGCATGTGAAGTCGAACGCGATTGTGCTGGCGGCTGATAATATGACCGTAGGCGTAGGTGCCGGACAGATGAACCGTGTCGGCGCGGCCAAGATTGCGATCGAGCAGGCCGGAGAGAAATCCAAAGGCGCTGTACTGGCTTCCGATGCCTTCTTCCCAATGGGAGATACCCTGGAGATGGCTGCCAAGGCTGGTATTACGGCAGTTATTCAGCCGGGCGGGTCGATTAAGGACGAGGAATCCATTAAGGTTGCTAACGAATACGGCATTGCCATGGTCTTCACCGGCGTTCGCCATTTCAAACACTAGAACGCTGGGAGGGGTTCATACTGATGGATATTTTAGTGGTCGGCGGCGGAGGCCGGGAGCATGCGATCATCTGGAGCTTAACCCGCAGCCCCAAGGCCGGTAAAATCTACTGCGCACCCGGCAACGCCGGGATCGCGCAGCTTGCGGAATGTGTGCCGATCGGCGTATTCGAATTCGATAAGCTGACTGCTTTTGCCAAGGAACGGGAGATCGGTCTGGTCGTTATCGGACCGGATGATCCGCTGGCAGCGGGGATCGTCGATGCATTCGAAGCGCAGGATATTCCTGTATTCGGCCCGCGGAAGAATGCGGCGGAAATCGAAGGCAGCAAGACCTTTATGAAGGATCTGCTCCATAAATACAGCATCCCGACAGCAGCGTATGAGAAGTTCAGCGATTACGGGAATGCACTTGCCTATCTGCGTACTCAGGAGCTGCCGATTGTAATCAAGGCGGACGGATTGGCTGCAGGCAAAGGTGTGACCGTGGCGTATTCCCGTGAGGAAGCGGAGGCGGCTCTGCGGGATATCATGGTGGCTAAGGTCTTCGGTGAAGCCGGCGCACAGGTCGTGATCGAGGAGTTTCTTGCCGGGCAGGAAATGTCGATTCTGGCCTTTGTGGATGGCGAGACGGTGCGGCCGATGGCGGCTGCACAGGACCATAAGCCGGTATTCGACGGCGATAAAGGACCTAATACGGGAGGCATGGGGACATACTCCCCGCTTCCGCATATCGATGAGGACATTATCCGCGAAGCGGTGGAGACCATCATCGAGCCGACGGCGAGAGCCATGGTGGCTGAGGGGCGCCCCTTCAGCGGCGTACTGTTCGCAGGGCTCATGATCTCGCCGGACGGCAGACCAAAAACGATAGAATTCAATGCCCGCTTCGGTGATCCCGAGACGCAGGTTGTTCTTCCCCGGCTACAAAGCGACTTGCTGGAGATCTTTCTGGCTGTTACAGAAGGCAGGCTGGCGGATATTCAGATTGAATGGAGCGATGAGGCCGCAGTCTGCGTGGTCCTGGCTTCGGAAGGTTATCCCGGTCCGTATCCGAAGGGTGTGCCGATCAGCGGACTTGAAGCGGATACGGACGGACTCGTCTTCCATGCGGGAACTGCACGCGGTGAGGATGGCAGCTGGGTAACCAGCGGCGGCCGGGTGCTTGGAGTTGTAGGCATGGGGCCTACGATTGCCGAAGCGCGTGCAGCAGCATATGCCAGTGCCGGAAAGATCACCTTCCCGGGCAAACAGTGCCGGAGTGACATCGCTATGAAGGCTCTGATCTGAGGATAAAGCACTGTATTTCAGCCAGATAAAGAGTGCCTATGCTTTGGGGCCAATGCAAATTACCTGTATACTCATCGAAGCTAAAGCCCCACTTTGCGGGGTTAGTTTATGCTATTAGTCCCAAAAAAAGGACTGACAAGTAGTAGGAGAAGTGCTATAATACAACTCGTACGGGGGAAAATGTGCGGATATATACAGATAAAGGGTCTTTCCTTTCATGGAAAGGCCTTTTTTAAAATTTAGGGATTTATATTTTTAAACTGTCCTTAACAGGACGGCCAAGCCGTTTCCACTTGCTGAATGTTCAGGGGATATAGAAAACCCCATGCCGGGAAATGATACTTAAATAATAAGTACAATAACAGCGATGCCGTTTTTTTACGGATGCTTAGTTACAGATTTAAGGGGGAATTGTTTTTGAGTAAGGTCGGAAGAAATGACTTATGCCCATGCGGAAGCGGGAAAAAATATAAGAAGTGCTGCTTGGATAAAGAAACGTCAGCGGTCGAATCCATACTGCGGCTGGTAACGACGGAGGATGCGGCAGCACAAGAGGCTGTATTCAGCGAATCCGTACAGGAACAGTCAGCAGCGGAGGCCGCGGTACGTACCGAGAGTAAGCTTACACTGCCCAAGCTGAAAAAGATGGTCGCACGCGAACTGAAATGGGAGCATCCGGCCCATGAACAGCTGGCGCTGCAGCTCATTGAGAGCATGAGAAATCAATACGACCGGGAACTGATTCTGGAAGCCCTGGTGCTGTGGAATGGCTTCTCCCGGCAGACCAAACCTGCGGTGAAGAAAGCCGGCTCGTTCTGCGCGGCCATCGAATATCTGCTGTCAGAGGAATACGGCTTCATGCTGTCGCAGACGGATCTTGCCGATAAATACGAAGTTACGGCGGCCACCATCTCCCGTAAGGTCAAAGAATTATATAATTATGTCGAAGAATACGGAATGGGCGGAGAAGCTGATGAGCTGATCGCGCTGAATGGTCCGGGCACTCCACAGGAGAAGGCCCAAGCCCTTCTGTACAAAGCGGTGGAGGCCACTTCTGCGAAACGCCGTGTTCAGCTGGCGGAGACGGCACTGGAGATTTATCCGGACAGTCCGGATGCCTATCTTATCCTGGCCGAGGAATCGGAGAATGAGCATGAGGCGCGTAAATTCCTCAAAGCGGGAATCGCAGCAGGCAGACGTGAACTGGGCGAGCTTTATTTTACCAAGAACAAAGGGTATTTCTGGGGGCTTACGGAGACCCGTCCTTATATCCGTATCTGCCAAAGCTATGCGGAATCCTGCTGGTTTGGCGGGAAGGCAGAGGAAGCAGCGGAGATTCTGGAGCATATTCTCGAGCTTAACCCGGATGACAATACCGGTGCACGCTATCTTTTGGCCGCTGTCTACTTGTACAGCAATCAGTTGAAGGAAGCGGAGCGGGTGATCAAGAACTACGGGGAAGACGATGCGGCGGCAGCTTTTGCCTATGACCGGATTGTGCTGGAGTTCAAGAAGAACGGAATTACCTCGCAGCTCAAAATGCTGTATCGTGTTGCGCGCGGAGTGAACAAGCATGTGCCTGATTATCTGCTGGGCGTAAAGCGCCTGCCGCATAATCTCCCGGATTTTGTCGGAATGGGCGATTCCAATGAAGCCATTGAATATGTCATTATGCATTCGCGTTTGTGGGCAAGCATGCCGGATCTGCTCAAATGGATGCTGAAACAATAGAATATAGATGATCTATATATGATCTGAACATGAAATATCCAACACAGTCCTCCGGGCTGTGTTTTTTTGTAGATAACCTGACATGGATTAACCCTCCGACCTACATTATCCAAAAAAACTAGTAAAACAAGCCTATTTTCAAATGAAAATGTTTGTTTAATGCTGTGTTTTTCTGAAAATACCTGACATGGTCACACTTATTTCACAGCTCGAAGTAAAACGTTAAAGGGATAAAGAGTTTTTTTGCAGAAATAAGTCGAAAAGACAGGGAGCATTCGAGTGAGAGTATTACCTGAGCCTATTTACATTTGAAGGTGGGGAGTCCTATGGCACAGAAGAAGAGCAAGAAAGATAAGGCGCTGCTGACATTATCTTTAAGCAATATGGGGATTCGCGCCAAGCTGTTTTTGTCGGTGATTATCTCTGTAGTTGCTATTTTTGTTATTGTATCCGTAGTGATTTACAGCAATGCCAAGCAGATTATAGTCAATGGCCTGAACAATTCGCTGACCTATGAGAAAGGAGAGATAAGCGTTAAGGTCAATGAGCTGCTGCAGCCCGCTTCGGACAGTGTAGAGCTTCTGAATGCCAACGCCTATATCCGTGACTATATCGCCAGTGTAAGTGATCCGGAAACAGCGAAGACCACCAGCGGGTACAGTGAACTGATCCGCACCCTGAATCTGGTCAAGAACAACAATAAGAACCTGCTGAATGTGTATATAGGTCTGGATGCTGCGAACAAGGTGATTACGCAGGATGAGTTCGAGCCGCCGGCGGACTTCGTGCTGAAGGAGCGGGGCTGGTATGCCAATACAGCCAAGAATAAGCGTGTTACGGTTACGGACCCCTATATTGATGCCGGCTCCGGCAAAATGGTCGTCAGCGTCAGCGCACCGATTCTCGACGATGCCGGCAAGCTGATCGGTGTCGCGGGTGCGGATATCTCCACGGAGCAGATTACCCAGGCGCTGAGCGCTTTTAATTACAATGGCAGCGGGTATGCCGTACTGATTGATAAGACAGGAACCTTCATCTACCATCCGGATACAGACAATATTCTGCTGAAGAAAATGTCCGATCTTGGCGAAGACTGGAAAGCTGTCGGGGATAAGATGGTACAGTGGGGCTCGAATGTGATAAAGACGGATATTGACGGAGAGGCCAGTTATGTGTCGTATTCGCCGGCTGTAGAGAATCAGTGGTCCGTGGCGCTGATTGTGCCGGAGAAAAAAGCGGAGCAGGAATTGAAGAAATTCGAGCTGATCTTTATTCTCTCGATTATTGCTTCGATTGTAGTGATGTCCGTGCTGCTGTACTTTGTCTCCAATAGTATATTGAAGCAGATTCCTATCCTTACAGCTGCCTTCCGAAAAGCGATGTCCGGCGACCTGTCGGTAAGAGCGAAGGTTACCGCCAAAGGGGAAATCGGCGTACTGGCAGAGGGCTTCAACGATATGATCTCCTCACAGCAGTCGCTGATTCAGGAAATCATGCGCAGCTCGCAGAGCATCTCTGGCGCAGTGGAGAATACGGAGAAGAATGTGTTCGTGCTCGACGGCAGCATCACCGATATTTCGGGGATTACGGAAGAGCTGTCAGCAGGTATGCAACAGACGGCGGCTTCGATGGAGGAAATGAATGCCAGCACGATCGAATTCGAGCATGCCATTAACGGTATCGCCCGCAAAGCCCAAGAGGGTGCAGATGCGGCCCGGGAAATTAATGTACGGGCGGATAAGCTGAAAGAGGGCGCATTTGAGTCACGCAGGCAGGCGGATCATATCTACGGACAGAGTGAAGAGAAGCTGCGCATGGCGCTTGAGCAGTCGAAGTCGATCTCGCAGATAGGCGCGCTCACAGGAGCAATTCTGGAAATTGCCGCCCAGACCAATCTGCTGTCGCTGAACGCTTCCATTGAGGCTGCGAGGGCCGGGGATGCGGGCAGAGGCTTCGCCGTTGTGGCGGAGGAGATCCGCAAGCTGGCTGATAACTCGCGGGAGACGGTGACCGAAATCCAGGGAGTTACTGAAGCGGTAGTCCAGGCGGTATCCAATCTGGTCGAGGGTGCGGAGAGCATGCTGCGCTTCATGGACCGGCAGGTGCTGAAGGATTACGATGCGATGCAGGAGACGGGTGAGCGGTACAGCGAAGATGCCAAGTATATTGATGAGCTGGTTACAGACTTCAGTGCCACCTCCGAAGAGCTGCTGGCTTCCATTCAGAGCATGCTGACTGCGATCAGCGAGACGGGCAGTGCAACGAATGAAGGCGCAGAAGGGGCCGGGGTCATCGCCGTCCAGGCGGAGCAGATCATCGGCAAGTCCGGCAGTATTGTTGCCGAGATGGAGGAGATCAAGATCAGCTCGGCGCAGCTGCTGCAGACGGTCTCGCGGTTTAAGGTCTAGGTATAGCAAGCTAGGGGACGGTCCTGCTGATGTATGGCGGGGCCGTTTGCTTGTTGCGTTTGGAAAGTAAGCATAACGCATAGGCGGGGTGTTTGGAGTGCGATATGAGGAAATGAGGAAATGAGGATATGAAGATATGAGGGTAGAACGCCGTGACCGGATTACGGTATATGCCTAGGAGTGTCTTCCGGTGGGTTTAATTGCACTTTGTACAACTAAAACGTCTGATTCTCCACCTATTATCCGTTTAGTTGTATTTCGTGCAACTAAAAAGCACTATGTAGACGGTTCTTGCCCATTCGGGCAGATTTAGTTGTACAGAATACAGTTATAAGAGGCGAGCCTCCCTTTTCGCTGTTTTTAATTGCACATTATACAACTATATAAGATGAACTTAAGAATGGAGGAGTGGAGTTGCAGGGTTCCACCGGCAGTGGATGCTGTATTGTGTGACGAGGACAAGGGTTGAAAAAATGTCTCTGGAAGAGTATGTTACAAGAAGCGAAACGATAAGAAAGAGACAGTGAGGCGAGGAAAAGATGAGAGAAGGCGAAAACCGGATCGTAGGGATGGAAGATATTGTACGCGCACATCATGTGCTGCGGGAGGTTATCGTCCGTACGCCGCTGCAGCTGGATGCGGTACTGTCAGCTAAATACGGCTGTAATGTGTATTTGAAACGCGAAGATTTGCAGATTGTACGCTCCTTCAAGATCCGCGGGGCCTACAATATGATCCGCAGTCTGTCCGACGAGGACAGAGCGAAGGGGATTGTCTGTGCAAGTGCGGGTAACCACGCCCAGGGTGTGGCGTATTCCTGTAAGGCACTGGGAATCAAAGGGAAAATCTTTATGCCGAGCACTACACCTAATCAGAAGATTAAGCAGGTCCGGCGTTTTGGCGGCGAATTCGTGGAAGTGATTCTGAAGGGGGATACCTTCGACGATGCTTACGATGAAGCGCTACAGGCTTGTATAGACTATAGCATGACGCTGATTCACCCGTTTGATGAGCCGCGCATTATCGCCGGCAATGGTACGATTGCGATGGAGATTATGGAGAGCCTGGACAAGCCGGCTGACTTTGTATTTGTTACGATTGGCGGAGGCGGCCTGGCGGCAGGTGTAGCCACCTATGTGAAGACCGTGAGCCCGGCGACTAAGGTGATCGGTGTGGAGCCTACCGGAGCAGCTTCCATGAGCGAGGCCATGGAGTGCGGTGAGGTGATCACCCTGAAGGAAATCAATAAGTTTGTTGACGGTGCGGCGGTGAAACGTGTCGGCGGCTTGACCTTCGACATCTGTTCGAAGCTCCTGGATGATGTAGTCAAAGTGCCGGAAGGCAAGGCTTGTACAACCATTCTGGAGCTGTATAACGAGAATGCGATTGTTGTGGAGCCGGCAGGCTCGCTTCCGATTGCTGCGCTGGACATGTACCGGGATCAGATCCGCGGCAAAAGCGTGGTCTGCATCGTCAGCGGCGGCAATAATGATATCGACCGGATGCAGGAGATCAAGGAGCGTTCACTGATCTATGAAGGCCTGAAGCATTATTTCATGGTTAATTTTCCGCAGCGCGCGGGTGCCCTGCGTGAATTCCTGACTGAGGTAGTCGGACCCGACGATGACATTACCCGGTTCGAATACACGAAGAAGAACGAGAAGGAGAACGGCCCGGCATTGGTGGGCATTGAGCTGATGTCTACAGATGCCTACGCCCCGCTGATTGAGCGGATGCAGCAGAAGGGCGTGGATTACGTAGAGATCAACAAGGATGTCAATTTATTCAGCATGCTGATCTAATATAATCGTTGTCAGCGGCAATAGCCGTTTATATGGATATGAAGAAGACCCGCCCGGGTTCAACCCGGGCGGGTCTTCTTTCATAGCGATAAGATTGCTGCGCACATCCGGTGCTGCTGAGTTATACGCTTATCAGGACTGGGGCACCTCTGTCTTCAGATACTGCTCAGCATCATCATCCAAGAGATAGCCGTTGCTCTTCATCAGCTTCATGAAGCCGTCGAGCTTCTGCAGGAACGGGCTGGTGCTGCTGTTTTTGGCCAGGATGCTACTGTAGGCTTTCTGTGCCTCCAGATCCATTTCCAGATTATCGTAATGGAAGAGCGGCGTGTTGTTCTGGCCATAGAATGTATTCACTGCGTACATGTTATAAAGTGTCTTGACTGCTGATAGACGGTTGGAGTTGGGGTAGGTCTGAATGAACTGCTCCTGGGTTAGTGCGCGGGAAGCGACATCCCCCCAGGCGATCACAAGCCCGTTATCCTTGGAAGGGGGCAGATCCGACTCGGTCGCCATTATTGAAATATAATCACGGATATCCTCCGTCACGTACAGTTTATATTTGCGGTAAGCGGCATAATCAATCACCGGGAAAAAAGTGCCTTCGGCCGTCTCCAGCTTATAGCCGCTCTCTCCCGCGCTTTTCAGCAGCGCACGCAGTGAAGCATTCTCCGTACTCTCGGCCAGTTTCACCATGCTGACTCCCGCCTTATAGACGGAGATGAGCTTCCGCTGTACTTCACTGCTGCTGAATTTCTTCTCCCAGGAAGGCAGGAGCGATTTGTGCAGGTTCTCCAGCTTCAGCGTCAGAACGGTCGCCTGATAAGGAGTGACAGCATACAGATTGGTATTCATATAAGTAATAGCACCCGGCAGGTTGCCTGAGGAGAACAGCGGCAGCGCAGCCCTGTAGACAGCCTCAGCATGGCTGAGGACGGCCGCACCGGTAACACCCGCCTTAGTGCTGGCAGCAGCCTCAGACGTGCCTGTGCCGCGGCCCGCGCTGCTCTCAGCACGGGCAGGAGCGGAGCTTGCTGCCTCCAGCCCCATGAGCAGAGCAATAGCGGCGGTTAGAACGACGTGCTTCTTCATACAAGTCTCCTCCTGTGTGGAATAAAAGTTGAATATATTCTCTATGATTTGAAAAATATTAATTTCAGTCCAAGACCACCGGCTGCGGCAAGAACCAGACTGACCCAAGGCGCAATCCGGATGACCGGGAACAGATTATCGAGGAACATTCCGGCAAATACGGCAGCAATCGCAATTCCGACATAGAGCCCAAGGCCTTTGATATCAAAAGCCTTGGGCTTCGGGCTATCGTCCTCAGACAACGAGGCCATCCATTTCATAATAAGCTCAATCAGAACAATCGAGCCGATACCTACTATGATAAGGGTGAAAATACTGATCTGGCCGAAGATTTCATCCGGACCTCCGCTCCACTGCATGATCAGTCCGGCAGCGCCCATCACTCCGAACAGAATGGTCAGGGCGGATAAAGAGATCATCAGGGAGTTCTTCAGCTTGCTGCGCGGAGAGCGCGGGGGGCTGCTGTTCATCACATCTTTGAAATAATCTCCGGGGTTCTCGCCGAAGATCTGCTTGGCATTCCTGCCTTTGGCCTGCCCCTTCAGCAGCAGTTCAGCCGCCTCCAGCAGCAGCTCCTCCGCACGGACAGAGTCTACCGAGCTGGCCCGCATGGCGAGAATCATATCTTCAAAAAAAGAGCGGTTAAATGGCGTCATCTGCTCACGCAGCAGGTTGTTTTGCTTAATCATAGCTTTAACTTTCATAGTATGGACGTATACCTCCAAGGTGGATTGATCAGGTTAGCCTTTAACCTAGAGTATACGTTTGTGCAGCAGTGGTGTGCAAGGACAACCCTTGCAGGCGGATAAGAAGTTCCGCTTCTGAGTAACTTTTCTTTCGGCAATCCCTGAATAATCCGTTTGGAAGAGTGAACACTGAAGAGGTGGTTGCTTCACCAAATATAGCTAGAGGAAGGCAGGGAGCGTTATGAAACAGGAGAACAAACAGGAACCCGGCAAATTTGTGGGCGACGGCTTCGCGCCTGCACCTGCTAATGAAGTGGGGGATTGGGGTAATTCTGACGGCTTCAGTCTTTGGGATGCTGCGGGCGTGACACCGGAGAACGGACTTGAAGACTGGGAAGGCCGGCAGGAGACCCATGATATGTTTCACGACAGCTATGACTGAGTGAAGCTCAAGCTTGACCCACGGCCTCTTTTGCTCCTGCGGGAGCGGAAGGGGCTCTTTTCAGGAAATCCGGAGGACTATGGTTATTGACAAGAAATTAATGAGAATCGTATAATAAAGATATAAATCATACTAAATTAATCGGAATAATTATAATTTGAAATAAATCAGCTTTCAGGGAGGGCGCAGCAATGGAACGGAATATTATCATCCGGCATAATGGAGAGGAACTGACAGCGAGCATACACTATCCATCCGCAGACAAGGCAGGCACCGGACGGTGCAAGAACCGCGTGCCGCTTGCAGTGATCTGCCACGGCTTCGTGGGCAGCCGGATTGGTGTAGACCGGATCTTCGTTAAGGCAGCCCGTGAGCTGGCGCAGGATGGCTATATGGTTATCCGCTTTGACTACGTAGGCTGCGGGGAGAGCAGCGGTAATTACGGGAGCGAAGATATGGAGTCGATGATCAGCCAGACCCGGGCGGTGCTGGATTACGGCATCAGCTCGGCCGATGTGGACCCGCAGCGTGTGACGCTGATCGGACATAGTCTGGGCGGTGCAGTAGCGCTGCTGACCGGTGTCCGTGACCGGCGGGTGAAGAACCTGGTGCTGTGGTCTGCGGTCGGCTATCCGTTCAATGATATCGTAAAGATTGTCGGAAGGGAAGCCTATGACCGGTCGGTGAAGAGCGGCTCAGCCGATTATTCCGGCTATTCGTTCACCCCGGTGTACTTCAACTCACTGGCAGCGTTCCAGCCGTTCCAGGAGGCCGGGAAATTCAGCGGTGATGTGCTGGTCATCCACGGAACCTCCGATGATGTTATACCAGTTGACTATGCCTTCCTCTACCAGAAGCTGTTCTGGACACGTCCTGAAGGCCGCTGCGACAAGGAGATTATTTTCCAGGGCGACCATACCTTCTCGTCAGGTCCGGCACAGGAGCAGGTGCTTAAGCGCACCAGGGAATGGATGAATCAGCAGGAGCATCTGCAGGAGGAATGGCAGAACTGGATGATATAGGAGAAGTCCCATGCGTGCAATACGTAAGAATAAGCGGTAAAATAAAAGGGCAGACCATATACTGGGTTATGGAGGTTGGCACCCTATGAAATTACCGGCATTCTTTATTGCGCATGGCTCTCCGCTGCTGGCTCTTGAGGATAACGAATACACACGTTTCCTGGAGCGGCTGGGTTCTGATCTGGGGAAGCCCCGCGGCATTGTAGTTTTCTCGGCGCACTGGGACAGTCCCCAGCAGCTGATTACAGTGGACGCACAGCATGAAACGCAGCATGATTTCTATGGTTTTCCGGAAGAGATGTATAAGCTGGCCTACCCGGCCCCGGGCGATCCCGCCTTAAGCAGCAGGGTTTCCGCACTCTTCAAGGATAGCAATCTTTGTCATCAGCCTATACTCGGCCGGGGCCTTGACCATGGGGTCTGGGTTATTCTGAAGAAAATGTTCCCGCAGGCCGACATTCCCGTAGTAGCCTTATCCGTCGATTCGATGCGTTCTCCCGAAGAGCAGTACAATATCGGACGGATGCTGGCCCCGCTGCGCGATGAAGGAATCCTCCTGATCGGAAGCGGAGGACTGGTCCACAATCTCAGGCTGCTGAAGCAGGATGATCAGCCCGAGCCTTGGGCGCTCGACTTCGATGCCTGGATCGCTGAGCGGCTCGAAGCATGGGATCTGGCTTCACTTTTTGCTTTTGAGAAGCAGGCTCCGCATGTGCGGGAGGCCGTTCCCACCTACGGGAAGGAACATTTCGTACCGCTCTTCTATGTAATGGGTACAGCCGATGAGGGCAGACGGGCGCAGTTAATGATTCAGGCCTATCAATACGGTACTCTAAGCTTAAACTGCTGGATGGTCGACTAATACACAAATAAATGCAGGATACAGCCGCTTTAATGGCTGTATCCTTTTTTGTATGCAGAATTTCCGGTGTGCTCAAGACAAACTCTGCCAGCTATGATTAAATGAAAGAAAGCTTACTGACAAAACTTTAGGAGGAACAACAAGTTTATGACGATAAACCGGTCTTCAGCCCGTCCTATATCTGTCTTCGTCCTTGCTGCCGCCCTGCTCTCCGCCTGCGGGACAGAGAATGCAGTAACGGTTCCAGTGCCGACTACAGTAGCAGCTACTGCTGAACCCCAGCCGACAGAAGCTGCGCAGCCCACTCCGACAATAGCGCCTGCAGCGGGAATAGTCTCCGGATTAACGGGGCTTCCGGCTACGGACGGAACGCTGCCCCGGCCGCTCGCAGTCATGATCAATAATGCCCCGGCTGCCCGGCCGCAATCCGGAGTCAGCGAAGCGGATATCCTCTACGAAGTACTGGCGGAGGGCGGAATTACCCGCCTGATCGGAATCTTCCAGAGTCATACCGGGGTGGTGAAGATCGGCCCGATCCGCAGTATCCGCCCTTATCTGCTCGACATTGGCGAGAGCTACGGCGGTGTGACTGTGCATGCGGGAGGCAGTCCGGCGGCTTACGCCATTCTGCAGAAGCAGAAGAAGGAGGACATGGACGAGATCGGACGTGCAGGTGCCTACTTCTGGCGGGACAAGGAGCGCAAAGCCCCGCATAATCTGTACAGCAATGCTGCCAAGCTGCGGGAAGGTGCCGGGAAGCTGGGATTTGCCGAGAGCGTGGAGGTTCCCGGTTTGCTTTTCACAGATCCGGATTATGCGCCTACTGAGGGAGAGCCCGCGCTGGAATTCAATGTAAGCTTCCTGCTGAAGAGCTATACGGTGGGGTATAAATATAATGCTGAGCAGCGTACCTATGTCCGCTGGGTGAACGGCAAACCGCATCTGGATCTGAATAATAACAGTCCGGTGGCAGCGGCGAACGTAATCGTAATGGGCTCTGACCATAAGGTGCTCGATGATGTCGGCAGGCTGCAGGTGGATGTGGAGCTGGGCGGGGAAGCGCTGCTGTTTCAGCGCGGAGTAGCGATTCCCGGCAAATGGTCGCGCAGGCCCGGGGACATCATCCGGTTCGTGAAAGAAGACGGCAAGGAAGCGCTGATGTACCCCGGCATAACGCATATTCTGATTGTACCTAACAGCCCATCCTTCGGCAGCCATGTCGATTATGCGCTGGCACCTAGTCCCACCTGATAAGCGCCGGATAATTAACCGTTTATATGATTATTTTCGCAATTACAGGGAATTGTTATTATAGTGTAAAAAAGTTCGGTTTTTTACTTCTATCCATTCTATTGATATGATAAGATAACAAGGGTTGTCATTCATTTTCATGCTGTTTACATTTGGGTGGCTTCACGTTTTCACGGCAATTTTATGTAAAGGGGTTTAAAGCTAATGAAGTTGAGAAAAAAGGATATATTCTTTGAGACGCTGGAAAACATGGCCGATACCATTGTTCAGGCGGCAGATTACTTCGCTCAGAATATTTCAACTCTCCAGGACAATGTTGAGAATTTCGCCGGGGTGATGAAGAAATACGAATCCCAGTGCGATACCTACACGCACACCGTCATCAAGGAACTGAACAAAACTTTTATTACGCCGCTGGAACGTGATGACATCATGGACCTGATCACAAGCATGGATGATGTTATTGATGGTCTGGAGGCTTCTGCCTCGCGTTTCTATATGTATAACCTGCTGGATGCGGATGAGTATATCGTCCAGTTCGCGGAAATTCTGCGTCAAAGTGCGTATGAAATCCAAAAAGCGGTTCATTTGCTCTCCCAGAAGAAGCTGCTGGCGATCCGTGAATACACGATCCGTCTGAATGATCTGGAGAACCAAGGCGATGAAGTGCTTCGTATCTGTACGAAGGCCCTGTTCGAAACTGTAAAAGACCCGATTGAACTGATTAAGCGCAAAGAATTGTACGAGCGGTTGGAGACGACCACGGATAAATGTGAAGACGTAGCCAACATGCTGGAATCGATCATCATGCGCAATTCATAAGGGGCTCTGAAATATGGATACATCTATATATATACTAGGTTTTGTTATATTTCTTGCGCTGGCGTTTGACTTTATCAACGGTTTCCATGATACGGCCAACGCAATCGCTACCTCGGTCTCTACACGCGCGCTGAAGCCGCGTACAGCCATTATGATGGCAGCAAGCATGAACTTTATCGGTGCGCTGATGTTTGAAGGCGTAGCGAAGAAGATCGGCGGCAGCATTGCTGACCCGGCACTCCTGGATAACGGGATAGATATTCTTATTGCGACGCTCATTGCGGCGATTATCTGGAATCTGGTAACCTGGTGGCTCGGGATTCCATCATCGTCCTCCCACGCGCTTATCGGAGCTTTGGCCGGAGCGGTATATGTAGGTGCAGGTTCGGAGAATGTGAAATGGCATGGGTTCATTGAGATTGTGGAGGGGCTGATCTTCTCCCCGCTGATCGCTTTTGCCATCGGTTATGTTGTGATGATGATTCTAAAGTGGATCTTTGCCAAGCGCAGTCCGCATACCGTGAACAAGGGTTTCCGTTCCATGCAGATTATTACGGCGGCGCTCCAATCCTTCACACATGGTACGAATGACGCCCAGAAGGCGATGGGGATTATCACCTTTGCCCTCGTTACGTCGGGACGGCTCGAAACTATGCATGTACCACTCTGGGTTAAGATTGCAGCGGCAACATCCATGGCGCTCGGAACGTCCATCGGCGGCTGGAAGATCATTAAGACCATGGGCACCAAAATTTTCAAAATTGAGCCGATTAACGGCTTCGCAGCTGATATTTCGGCCGCGTCCGTTATCTTCTCAGCTACACTGCTTCATCTGCCGGTAAGTACGACACATGCCATTACCTCTGCGATCCTCGGGGTAGGCTCAGCCAAACGCTTCTCCGCCGTGAAATGGGGAGTAGCCGGACGTATCGTGGTGACCTGGTTTATTACCATTCCGATCAGCGCAGTGCTGGCGGGAGTAATCTTCAAAATCTTTTTCTAGATTTGAATTGAATAGATTGCCCGTTCAAGATGTCGCGGAAGCCATGAATGGCTGCGGACATCTTTTTTTGTGTTTCCAGCTTTTCTTGAGTTTGCGGGGAGTATTTTAATTTTTCAAGAGAGGAATGTCACAATAAGTTACAGCAAACTGATAAAAAACATTAATAGGCGTAAAAAGAAAATGAAATACGTCACATTTCGAAAAGAAAATGACATGAGTGATTAAAGGTTTTCGTAGTTTTTTGTAGTTTTCGGTAGTCTTTAAAGTAAGGTGTGTTTTAAGTGTTACCATAGCTGACAAACACATAATGATATACAAAGGAGGCCCTGTCGTTGATCGACTTTCATCAGGTAGACAAACATTACGGACATTTCCATGTACTGAAAGCCATTGACCTGCATGTTCAGGAAGGGGAAGTGGTTGTCGTAGTCGGTCCTTCCGGCTCCGGCAAGAGCACTATGCTGCGCTGCATTAACCGACTGGAGGCTATTACGAGCGGCGGACTGACCGTTGACGGTATAACTGTAAATGAACGCAAGACAGATATCAACAAGCTGCGCAAAGAGATCGGAATGGTCTTCCAGCATTTCAATCTGTACCCGCATAAAAAAGTAATCGATAATATCACACTCGCGCCGATTAAGGTGCTTGGACTAAGCAAAGCGGAAGCCGAGAAGACGGCGATGTATTATCTGGAGAAGGTCGGGATTGCCGATAAAGCACAGTCCTATCCTTCACAGCTGTCCGGCGGACAGCAGCAGCGTGTGGCGATAGCCCGGGGGCTGGCGATGAAGCCGAAGATTATGCTGTTCGATGAGCCGACCTCGGCGCTTGACCCGGAAATGGTCGGGGAAGTGCTCGATGTGATGCGGACTCTGGCCCGCGAGGGCATGACAATGGTTGTCGTTACCCATGAGATGGGCTTCGCCCGCGAGGTGGCCGACCGGGTAATCTTCATGGATCAGGGACAGATCGTGGAAGAAGCGGAGCCGGAGCAATTCTTCGCCAGTCCGCGTGAAGACCGGACACGAACGTTTCTCAGCCGTGTATTAAGCCATTAAACAAATATATAGGATTCAGGGGAGGAACAGAAATGAAAATGTCCAAAAGCTTCAAAATGTTAAGTGTACTGATGATCGCGGCTATGCTCGTGATTGCCGGCTGCGGCAACAACAATGCCAAGAACAATGCCGGAGGGAATGACGCTGCTGCAGGAGCGGCTACTGACTCTGAGGCGATTGCCAAGATCAAGGAACGCGGCAAGCTGCTCGTAGGCGTGAAGTACGACACCCGCCTGTTCGGTCTGAAGGACCCTGCATCCGGCAACGTAGAGGGCTTCGACATTGATGTATCCAAAGCCATCGCCAAAAAAATTCTGGGTGACGAGAACGCGATCGAGCTGAAGGAAGTTACCTCCAAGACACGTATTCCGATGCTGAATAACGGCGAAATCGATATGGTTGTAGCTACCATGACCATCACTGAAGAACGCAAGAAGGAAGTTGATTTCTCCGACGTCTATTTCCAGGCAGGCCAATCCCTGCTGGTGAAGAAGGGCAGCCCGATTACCGGACTGGATGACGTAACGAAGGATACGAAGATCCTGGGCTCCAAAGGCGCAACCTCCATTAAGAATATCAAAGAAAAAGTGCCGGGTGTAACCGTGCTTGAATTCGATAACTATCAGGATGCATTCAGCGCCCTGAAGGCCGGCCAAGGCGATGCACTGACTACAGATGATGCAATTCTATACGGTATGGCTTCGCAGGACCCGGGCTATGAAGTTGTAGGCGAGCCGTTCACCGATGAGCCTTACGGCATTGCAGTACAAAAGGGCAATACCGATGTAGTTAAAGCCGTGAATGATACACTGGCTGAACTGAAAACAAACGGTGAGTATGATGCCATTTATACGAAATGGATTGGTAAAGCTCCAGCGAAATAAGCATGTTCTAAGCTTCAGCTTACTTAACAACCTGCCTTATATTACTCGCAGAAACGGATGCCATCCCATGAGGATGGCACTGCCGTTTCTACTTGTTTATAGGAAGGATTCCTATATGGGGCAAGAATGAACTCATCTTTGGGCAAAGGCAGGTGAAATCTATGGAATTTTCAATATTAACGAATTATTTCGGGCTGTATATGGAAGGGTTCTACGGCACCGTGCTGTCCAGTGTATTGGCCCTGATCGGCAGCTTCCTGATCGGAGCGGTGATTGCCGTCTTCCGCATTACTACCGTGAGAGCGCTGCGCTGGTTCGGAACGGTGTATGTGGAGTTCATCCGCAATATCCCGCTGCTGCTTGTAGTGTACATCTTCTATTATGGACCTTCTGCTCTGGGCTTTACGCTGGACGGCTTCAAGGCAGGAACGATCGGACTTGCGGTATACACCTCGGCCTTCATCGCCGAAGCGATCCGTGCCGGAATCATGGCTGTTCCCAAGGGACAAATGGAGGCCTCACGTTCATCCGGCCTAAGCTACATACAGACGATGCTGCATATCATCCTGCCGCAGGCGATCAAGCTGGTCATCCCGCCGCTCGGCAACCAGTTCATCAACCTGATCAAGAACTCCTCGGTACTGACGCTGGTAGCCGGCCTTGATCTGATGTACTTCGCGGACAGTATCTCAACAGAGACTTACCGTACCTTCGATACTTATATCTTCGTGGCGTTGTTCTATCTGGTGCTTACCCTTCCGCTCAGCTACGGCGTACGCGTGTGGGAACGCAGACTGCAGCGCAAATATTAAGAAGCCACTCAAAGCATAAAGGAGGGATATCATGGATTTTATTGGTGCATACTCCGCCGATAATTTGAAGTTTTTGCTGGACGGACTGTATATTACGCTGATCGTTGCCTTTGTATCAATCATTCTGAGTTTTGTCATTGGCTGTATTATTGGAGTCATCCGCTATTCGGAAGTGCCGGTATTGTCTCCGGTGATGTTCTACCTGGTCGAGCTGATCCGTAATCTGCCGCTGCTGCTGATCATATTCTTCATCCGCTTCGCCCTGCCGGAGGTAGGGATTAAGCTTGGACTGATTACGGCGGCGATTGCTGCACTAACGATATTCGAGGCGGCGATGATCGCTGAGATTGTCCGGGGCGGGTTGACGTCCATTGATAAAGGGCAGATTGAGGCTGCACGTTCCTCCGGTCTCAGCAATTTTCAGACTCTGTGGCATATCGTGCTCCCCCAGGGACTGCGGCGGATGGTTCCGCCACTGGTCAGCCAGTTCATTTCGCTGCTGAAGGATACCTCGCTCGCGGTAGTCATTTCATTGCCGGAGCTGATGCACAATGCCAATATCGTCATCGGGCACAGCTATGGCTATGCTATACCGACGCTCGCGCTTGTGGCACTGATCTATTTCACCGTAAACTTCCTGCTGTCGATGCTCTCCAGAAGACTTGAGAACAAAACAGCATAAATAGGATAGAATCGGGGCAAAGCCGTATAAAATAAAGTGCGGGTATGATACTATAATTGTCAACATCTCTAGGCAGGAGCAGTGGCGATGGGACAATCTATTCTGAGAATGAGAGTTGCACAGATTCTGCTGGTGGCAGTCGTTACGGCTGTAGCCGGTGAATTCAAAATAAATCCGTTTGACGGGGACATCTTCCGGATCGCTATGGGCAGCAGCGCTTTTCTGCTGTTTTTGCTTTTAATGAGGCAGTTGCCGTATATCAGTACAGGCATTGCTACGGGTGTGGTCGTCCTGCTGTTCCGGACGGCAATGGATGCAGTGGAAGGAAGCGGACTGACGTTTGAGCAGAGCCTGAGCAGTCATTTCTCCGCGATGGTCTATTATATTGTGTTCGCCTTGCTGATGCATGCCATCAAAAGCCGGCTGGATACCTTCCATCCGCTGGTGCTGGGCGCTGTTGCCGCGGTAATCGATCTTTTGTCGAATGAAATGGAGCTGCTGACGCGGCTGATTGTGCTGGATTCGGCCTCCTTCCGGCTGAACGAGTGGACTTATCTGATGGCGATTGCTGTCCTGCGTACGTATTTCACAACCGGGGTATACAGTAGTATCTCGGTCAGCCAGATGCGGATCAGAGCGCGTGAGCAGAATGAGCGGATTGAGCAGATGCTCGGATTCGGCTCCGGCCTGTACGGCGAAGTATTCTATCTGAAGAAATCCATCGGAACACTGGAGAATGTGACGCTAAACAGCTTCGAGCTGTACCGCAATCTGAAGGCCGGGGAAGGACCGGAGCCGTATAGCCGGCAGGTGCTGGATATCACCCAGCAGATTCATGAGGTGAAGAAGGATTCCCAGCGGATTCTGGCCGGGCTTGTGAAGCTGGTGGAGCGCGAGGTTACCGGTGATATGCAGTTATCGGGAATTCTGCGGTTCACGGTCAAGAGCAATGCCAAATACGCCGAAATGCTGGACAAGCAGATCGATTTTCATATTCATATTACCTCCGATTACACAACCGACAGTTATATTCCTCTGCTGACTCTGCTTAACAACCTCACTGCCAATGCGGTGGAAGTCATCAAACGTAAAGGCAGCATCAACCTGGATGCTTATGAGAAAGACGGCATGACCATTTTTACAGTGACCGATAGCGGGGCAGGGATTCAAAAGCGTGACCTGGAGCTGCTGTTCGAGCCGGGTTTTACTACGAAATTTGATGAAGAGGGAATCGCCGCTACGGGGATTGGACTCTCTCATGTACGGGATATAGTGAATATGTTCGGGGGAACGATTACCGTTCAGCCGGTGTCGCATGCCGGAGGGGCGATGTTCCAGATTATTGTGCCGAGTGCAAAGCTGCGGAAGGAGGAATAGAGAATGCCGCTTTCTTTCTGTATTGTAGATGATGACGCGTCGGCAAGAAGAATGCTGCAGCATATTATTGAGGATAGCGGACTTGGCGAAGTGGTGGGTACGGCGGAATGCGGGCAGGAGGGGGTAGCCCTGATCCTGAGTGAGACGCCGGATATTGTGCTGATGGATCTGCTGATGCCGGACCAGGATGGTATTGAGACGATCATTTCCCTTCAGGCGCAGGGCTGCCGTTCCAAGTTCGTGATGATCTCACAGATTGAGAATGGTGATATGGTCAGCCGCGCATACAAAAGCGGAATTGAATTCTTCATCCGTAAGCCGATCAACAAGATTGAAGTCGAATCTGTGCTGTACAAGGTGAATGAACGTTATGCGATGGGCCGTTATCTGGATGAGATCAAGCTGACGCTCGGCAAGCTGGAGGGGCTGCAGTTCGGAATGCCGCAGATGCCATCCGGTAAACGTACGGTCAAAGAGATTATCCAGCCGATACTGATGAATATGGGAATGATCTCGGAGAACGGCAGCAGGGATATTATCACGATCATGGAGCTGGCGGTAGCGGGCGGGAACAGCGGGAGCCTTCCGCCGCTGAAGGAATTATACGAAATGGCCGCCGCTACGTACAAGCCGGTGCCGGCTGATGCCGCCAAAGAAGTCAAAGCCATTGAACAGCGGCTGCGCCGCGCGCTCGCGGCCGGACTGGCGAACCTGGCTTCCATCGGTCTGACGGATTACGGCAATCCGAAGTTCGAGCATTATGCGCCGCTGTATTTCGACTTTGAAGAAGTGCGCCTGAAGATGAAAGAGATTGAACAGGGGCGCGACACCGGCAAGGTGAAGGTGAACATCAAGAAGTTCCTGCAGGTGCTTCATCTGGAGGTACTGGAGGGTATGGGCCGCTAGAGCGGAATTGATACGGAAAATGAAGCAAAGAATAAACCTCCGGAACCGCTGCCAGCGGACTGGCGGTTATTTTTTTGAGATAACAGGAGTCGGGGCGGATACAGAGGTTTCATAATAGTAGGCCTCATGCGTTACAATAGTAGCAGGCCGACAGGCAACGGGCTGTTGCAAGGCGGATAGCAGGATAAGGTGGAGGACTCATATATGATACGAACGCTTGCGGTAACACATAAGGGCGAGGTGCTGACTGACCTGCCGCTTCAGAGTATAGTGCTGGATAACTATGCCTGGATTTGGGCGGATTTTGCCATGCCTACGGAAGAAGAGACATTGCTGCTGGACACTTATTTTCATTTTCACCCGCTGGCTATTGAAGACTGTATGCATGTGCTGCAGCGTCCGAAGCTGGATTATTACGAGGATGTGCAGTTCTTCGTGCTGCATGCGCTTAATGAGCGTACACTGGAGGCGGAAGAGGTCGACCTTTTTCTCAGCAAAAAATTCCTCGTCTCCTACCATCACCAGAATAAATCGGAAATGGAGGAAGCGTGGCAGATGGTCCAAGCTGAAATTCATAGCCGTAAGGGCTGGTCGGGCGGGCCGATGGCTGCTGCCTACACGGTAATGGACAAGCTGGTCGACAGGTATTTCCCGTCGCTGTACACCCTGGAGGATGAACTGGCAGATCTGGAGAGCAAGAGCGACAGTGAATCGGTGGAAGAGCTGATGAGTCAGGTGTTCAACGTGCGCGGAAGACTGCTCAAGCTGCGCCGGACGATCGTGCCGATGCGTGATCTGATGTACCGGATCGTCAACTCGCAGCATGTGCAGAGCAACGGGGAAGAACGGATCTACTTCGGTGATATTTATGATCATCTGCTGAAGCTGACCGACATGATTGAAGTTGACCGGGAAATGACCGCCGATCTGCGTGACAGCTACATCTCGCTCAACTCCAACCGGATGAATTCCATTATGAAGACACTGACGGTGATTACTACCGTATTTATGCCGCTGACGCTGATCGCCGGAATCTACGGGATGAACTTCAGGGTGATGCCGGAGCTGGACTGGGATTATGGTTATTTCGCGGTGCTGCTGCTGATGCTGGTGTTAGGAGTAGGGATGTTCAGGTGGTTCCGGCGGAGCGGCTGGTTTAAGTGAAACCGTGCAGAGAACCGGACAAGGACCGTGTGATAAAAGAATGGTTATGGCTGACGACGCATGGGTATTCATGGAATACAGCGGTCCGGCAGCAGACAGAGAAGGCGTGTTAAACGCCGCCGCTTAAGAACGGCGACGCTTAACAGAGGAAGGGGCCCCGGTTTTGCGGCTCTTGGAGGTATTTTTGCGGCGCTGCGTGGTTGGGCGTCTTTTTTTGCGCCGTTTGGGGGTATACAGTGCCGCATCTTCTTCCGCCGCAAGTGCTCCCGCTGCGCTTCCCTTGCCTTTGCCGAATCCGCCCATCACCAGCTTCACCATCGGAGCCATCTGCGAAAAGCCCTGCATGACCTTCTGTACCTTGCCCATGGAGTTGACGATTCCGTCAATCCCGCCCATCCGGTCGACAATTCCCTTGATCTGCTCCATATTCGCGAGACTCCCGAGGTTGCCCAGCCCGCCCAGCAGACCGCCGGCTTTCGCAGTAGCAGCTTCGGCAGCGGGTATAGCAAGTGCAGTATCGGCAACTTCTGCACCGAAGGCAGGCAGTATTCCGGGTTCTCCTGGAAGCGGGGCAGGCGCGTAGGAAGAGAGGCCCGGATAGGGTGACGGATTGTACGGCTCAGCCAGTGAACGCCCTTCCCTGCGGGAATGATTATAGTAATGCTCAGGCATAATATCACATTCCTTCGTTAGTGGTTTGCTATACTGTATGTCATGGGCGAACATACGGTATAGACGAATGCCCGGGTAACCGGGATACTAGCGGAAAAGGGCGAATGCCTACAAGAACCCTCCGGAAGTGAAGAAACCGTGTCCATGCTTGATTTCGTGAGGTTTTGTAGTACTATAGTTAAGGCGGTAGAACCTAGGAATCAGAGGAAGAAGGCCGTAAGCTCCATTAGTGGTGTGCGCCCGGGGTGGACGTTTGTCCATCATTTTCGTTCTTTACAGCGTGAAACCGTTAATGCTTGAAAAATGTGCTCCAGTGCAATATAGTAGAGGCAAGATAGTCACATTAAGTTTATGCTTCCGAGTATCTAATTTGTACGAAGCCTAATCAGTGATGCTAATGCTGACCAAACTTTTAGGGGATGATTAACGATGCAGCTTAAGAAGCTAAACGATAAAAGTATCGATCAATTATTTGAGGCTATTTTAACATTGAAAAATATGGAAGAATGCTATGTGTTCTTTGATGATTTGTGCACGGTGAACGAAATTCAATCGCTCTCGCAGCGCCTTGAAGTCGCGCGGATGCTGGGCAAAGGGTCTACATACAATCAAATTGAAGCAGAAACAGGTGCCAGCACAGCAACAATCTCCCGTGTGAAACGCTGCCTGAACTACGGCAATGACGGCTACAAGCTCACGCTGGAACGTCTGGGACGTTAATTGATGCAGCCGGGTGTGCTGATGATCAGTCACGGCTCTCGCGATAAGACCTGGGTGTCGATCGTAGAGGAAGCCGTGAGTCATTTATCGCTGGGGGAAGAGATTCCCGTAGCGGTATCTTTCCTGGAGCTGGTAGAAGGACGATTGATTCAGGACGGTATAGACGAGCTGGAACATGCAGGGGTCACAGATATTATTGTGATCCCCTTGTTTGTGTCCTCCGGCAGTACGCATATCGATGAGATAGAGTATGCACTGGGCGCTAAGCCGGTTCCAGAACGGGAGACGGATCTGGAACGGTTCCGGGTTACAGCGCAGATTCACTTCGGCTATCCCGTTGACGACGATCCGGACATTGCGCTGATGATCTGGGATAAGCTCCGGGAACTCTCGAAGAATCCGGAGCGGGAGACCCTGCTGCTTGTCGGACACGGCAGCAGGCATGAGGGCTTCCGGCAGCGCTGGGAGCAGGGGATCTCCTCACTCGCGGTGCGGGTACGGGACATAAGCGGGCTGGCTGCGGCCGATTACGGGCTGCTGAACCCGGACAGCGTAAGAAGCAGAGTGGAGTATTGGCAGGAGCAGGGCCATGATGTACTGGTGGCTCCGCTCTTTTTAAGTGAGGGGTATTTCACCAAGGTTGTCATCCCGCAGCGGCTGGAAGGGCTCGAATATGCCTACTCCGGCCAGACCCTGCTGCCGCATCCGCTGCTGCCGCGCTGGATTGAACGGCAGGTGGAGGCGGCGCTACTGCGTCTGCGGGGCCGGGGTTAGAAAATAACATATGTGAGAAGGATCGAAGGGGATTTTGGAACTGTAGGAGCGTTAGCGATCGCCTGAAAGCTTTCCGCAGGAAAGCTCGCTACGGAAGCGGCGTGCCCAGTCACCGGATATTCACCGTAGTGACGATTGAGCTTGAGGTTAGTATTTTAAGTTCAGCTTATATAGAAAAAATAGAATGCGTCCAGTATTTATTTTGGCAGCCGCCGCATACATATATCTATACTTTCTGCCGGGCTGAGGAGTCTTCGGCGCTGCACGGGAGTATAAATATAATCCTCTAAAGCTCCCTGACATTGCTTGTGGGGTCCTGAATTGGGTATAATCAGTAAGGTTATCCATTATATAAACAGGTGGCGTTCCGGTAATGAAAACTGCGAGATTGATTTATAATCCCACTTCTGGTCGGGAAGAAATGAAAAGACGACTCGCCGATATTTTAGACCGGCTGGATGTTGGCGGCATTGAAGCCTCCTGTCATGCAACAACCGGAGAGGGCGATGCCACAGCAGCCGCAGCTGAGGCTGTAGAGCGCGGTACGTATGATCTGATCATAGCTGCCGGAGGCGACGGTACGCTCAATGAAGTAATCAACGGGATGGCTGAGAAGCCTAACCTTCCCCCGCTCGGCTTATTACCGCTCGGGACTACCAACGATTTTGCCAGGGCCATGGGCATTCCGAAGAATTGGGAGGATTCCTGCGACCTGATTCTGCGCCAGGAGTCGCGCCTGATTGACCTCGGCAAAGCCAATGACCGTTATTTCATTAATATAGCCGGCGGCGGCCAGCTGACGGAGCTTACCTATGAGGTTCCCAGTAAGCTGAAAACCATGATGGGCCAGCTTGCCTATTACCTGAAGGGTATTGAGAAGATGGCCAGCCTTGCTCCGCAGGAGCTGTACATCCGCGCGAACGGCCAAGAGATGATCCATGACGAGTTCATGCTCTTCCTGATCGCCAATACGAACTCCGTCGGCGGCTTCGAGAAGCTGGCTCCGGGTGCCAGAATCGACGACGGTCTGCTCGACGTAATTGCCGTCAAGAAATGCAACCTGGCCGAATTCATCCGGCTGGTCCGGCTTACGATCCGTGGCGATCATCTGAATGACAAGAAGGTTATCCATTTCCGCACGGATGCGATGGAGGTTACCTCCCCAGGCTACGTCCAGCTTAATCTGGACGGCGAACTCGGCGGCACACTGCCGGGCAATTTCAGTATTCTGCCGCATCATCTGCGGATCTTCGCGCAGAATAATTAACAAGATTAATAGTGAAGATAATGAAAGAAGTGAACCTATACACATGAGTAAACACCGCAGCGGGCGCAGCGCAAGCCGCCGGGAACAAGGGCCGGCTTCTGTCGCCGGACTGCCAGTGAATAAGAATGATGAGGTCCTGCTCGATATTATCGGCATGACGCATGAAGGTGAAGGGGTAGGCCGTGTAGAGGGCTTTACCCTTTTTGTGCAGGGTGCTCTTCCCGGTGAGAAGGTCCGTGCCAGAGTGCTGAAGACCAAGAAGCAGTATGGCTATGCCAAGCTGATGGAGCTGGTGCAGGCCAGCCCTGACCGTATAGGGCCGCCTTGCCCGATCTATGATCAATGCGGCGGCTGCCAGCTGCAGCATATGGACTATACCGCCCAGCTGGCGTGGAAACGGCAGCTGGTGGTGGACAACCTGCAGCGGATCGGGAAGCTGCAGGTGGCGGATGCGGCTGACGGTAATGCCGCAACAGCTGAAGGGACCCGAGTCCTGCCTACCCTTGGCATGGACGAGCCTTGGCGTTACCGCAACAAGGCTCAGGTGCCAATTGGCGTGACCGATGGCGGCCTGGTCGGCGGCTTCTACGCACGCGGCAGCCACCGGATCATCGACATGGAGACCTGTCTGATCCAGCATGAAGATAATGACAAGGTCGTCGCCACCGTGAAGAGCCTAGGCCGCGAGCTTGGCATTACCGCCTATGACGAAGAGACCGGCCGCGGGCTGCTGCGCCACGTTGTGGTGAAGAAGGCCTTCCGCACCGGGCAGATGATGCTGGTGCTGGTAACCAATGGCCGGGATATCCCGCATCTGGATGCCTGGCTCGGCAGTATCCGTGAGCAGCTTCCTGAAGTGGCGAGCATCTGCCAGAACATTAACACCCAGAAGACCAATGTAATCTTCGGTAACGATACCCGCGTCTTATGGGGCAGCGATGTGATCTACGATTATATCGGAGATGTGCAATTCGCTATTTCAGCGCGTTCCTTCTATCAGGTGAATCCGGTACAGACCGAGGTACTGTACGGCAGAACCCTGGACTACGCTGCGTTAACCGGCAGCGAGACTGTGATCGACGCCTACTGCGGCATCGGAACCATTTCCCTGTTCCTGGCCCAGCATGCCGACCAGGTCTACGGCGTGGAAATTGTGCCTGAGGCAATCGAGGATGCCCGCGCGAACGCGAAGCTTAACAACATGAACAATGTTAAGTTTGAAGTCGGTGCATCTGAGGATGTTATCCCTGCGTGGAAAGAGCAGGGCATCACCCCGGATGTTATCGTCGTCGATCCGCCGCGCAAGGGCTGCGACCCGCGTCTGCTGGAAACGATCCTGCTGATGCAGCCGGAGCGTGTGGTGTATGTATCGTGTAACCCGTCCACCCTGGCCCGCGATTTGCGGGTCCTGGAAGATGGCGGGTACAGAACCGTGGAGGTCACTCCGGTGGATATGTTTCCGCATACGGTGCATGTGGAGTCGGTGGCTTGGCTGGAGCGGAAGTTAATAGAATAGTGGGTTTAATCGTTCGTTGATGTGAAATTGATGTGGAAAGCTAAACACTCGCCAGTAACTGGAGATATTTCGACATAAAAGAAAACAAGAAGACGCTCTTTCCTTATTAGACAACAGGAAGTCGAGTTTATCTGCCGCAGCTTGGTCAGCAGAGTGATAAGCAAATTGGTACGGTGTCGTTCCAATTGAAATAATTTAAAACTTTTAAATGTAGTAATGTAGCGTAGTAATTGTACGTTACTACATTATTACTTTATTAATTTATTTGTGGTATAGTAAAGGCAGAAAAGACGTACAATGCAAAGAGAGCCGTGCGTCAACACGACTCCCCGTTTGCAATAGCCGCTTTTAAGGGCGGCGGCTCGGTAATAGGTTTAGGCAGAAATAGACCGTCTCCTTTGACCAGGGCGGTCTATTTCTTTTTGAGGTAATTCAGCAGAGCAATAATGAACATGCCAAACATGAATATCAGTGACAACGCTTGATAAACCTCCATGAGCATCACCTCCCTTCCGGGAGATTAGCCGACCGCCCCTTGCAAGCCTTCTATTGCTCCTGCGATTATAACACGCTTACAGGCCCTTGGATAGATTGCGAAAGGCAACCTTGTTGATGTGAAACTTTGGCGGGGGATGATAAATGTGGAAATAGTATATAAGCAGGATGAAGCTGTAACTGGTGAACAAGTAGCTGAGCTATTTAGAAAGTCTGGAATTAAGCGACTTGTGCACGATGCAGACCGTATTCAAAAAATGATTCAGAACGCAGATGTAATGATAAGCGCATGGCATGAAGATAAACTTGTTGGCATTGCACGTTCCATTACTGATTTCTATTATTGTTGTTATCTATCTGATTTGGCTGTAGACAAAGAGTCTCAAAAAATGGTGTGGGTAAACGGCTTGTTGAACTGACACAAGAAAAATTAGGAGAAGAAGTTTCTTTGGTTTTACTTTCTTCACCGGTAGCTATGGAATTTTACCCTCGCATTGGATTTGAAATTCTGATAAAGCCTTTGTTATTCCTAGAAAAAAGTAGTTTTTGGATAAGTATTGATATGTTCGTTAAAAAAGCCATTCCGCCTGGGGATGGCTTTTTCTTAATAGACCATTAACCTTCAGGGGAATTAATATACATGCACGCCCGCACCAAGTACGGATTTGTTCAACACGGAATTGCCGGCCAGAAATACCTTTTGCAGATTAGGCAGCCCGCTTAAGGTTTCTATATTGGAAATGGCATTGTTCTCCAGATGAAGCTCTTCGATGGCCTGCCACTTGCTCATGAACTCCAGAGAAGCCAAATTGCTGTCTTGCAGGGTGAAGGAACGCAGAGCGGACAGGTTGGCGAAATAAGGAAGCGCCTGGTCAACTTCACTGACGGAGTTATTGTTCATGCTAAAAGAGGGCCGGTCTAAGGTCAAATGCTCAAGCACGCTGTTCGCCGCGCCTGCCTCTGAGCCGAAATCCAGACGGCATTCCGAGCATACCAGCGTATTCACCTGCTTCAAACGAAATAAGGCATCGCTCTCCTTATACAGTGACGAATCGTAGATGCTTAGTGTCTGCAGGCGGGTCAAGTCGTTCAGGGCGTCAAGCTGGGTCATTTCGTCGATGTCCCAGAGAGAAAGCTGCGCAAGCTCCGGGAATTTCCCCAGAGCGGCCATATCGAGCTCCTCACTTCCGCCCCGGATTGTCAGGGCAGTTACGGCAGGCGCTTTCAGTCCGGGGAGAAAGTCGCCGGGTATTTCGACCCGTCTTACGCCCGGCAATGTCAGCGCTTCTGCCTTCTCGTAGTACCCGGACAACGTGAATTCCCGCAAAGAGGGCAGGCTGTTCACGGCCGCTACCGAGCTAAGCTGGCTTAAGGAAGCCAGGCGGAGTGTGGTAATGGAAGTCTTTCCGGCCAGAGGCTTCAGATTAGAAAAATTCAAATTTTCCGTGTCAAGCGTTTGCAGAGCAGGCATGTTTTGCACAAAGTCGATGGACTTTACATTGGTCAGATAAGAAAGGTGAAGCTCCTGAAGCTGCGTTAAGGCGTATAGCGGCTGCAGGTCTGTGGCTTCACTGTAATGGATGGCCAGGGATGACAGCCCGGTCATGGACGATAACCACCCCAGTTCATCGACAAAGGTAAGCGACAGGGACTTCAGCGGTAGCTTATTCAATAAATGAAAATCCGTCACAGACTCATCCACATAGGTAATGGACAGAGAGCTTAGATTGGGGAATTCCAGCAACATCGCCAACTCCTGATTGCTGCGAAGCTGGGTGGTTAGCTCCGTAATTTTAGACTTATCGCCAAAGTAGCGGGAAAATGTGCTGAAGGATTCGTTAAAGGCACCGCCATAGCTTTTTAATCCGGCCATATGGGCAAACGTTGTTTGGTCCGCCTGGGAGATTTCGTAGGTATCCATCAGGTTCAGTGCCGTCAGCCCCTTAAAGGCTTCGAAATCCCGCTGATCGATCCGCTGGGTATTCAGTCTTTTGTCCTGGGTAACATATGTGATCTTCTCGGCCCGCTCATTGCTGAAGGGGTCGGAGAGGCTGTAGGTGAAACGCCACTGGTCATTCTCCGATTGATCTACGGTTAAATAGCGCAGAGAGGCCAATTCTTCTTCTGTCGGCATTGCAGAGCCTTTATCCAAGATCTCCCGCAAAAAGGAGAGCAGGACCTCGCTTTCGGGCATCTTCCGCACAGACAGATTGGCTTCTGTTGTGTGCTGAGGGGAGTCTAAGCCGTAATAGAAATAAGTACCGATGGCGCCTGATATGACGAGCAGCAGGATAAGTACCAGCCTTAGGGGGACGGAGACAGAGACGGACGGCTTTGGCGTGGCCGTGGCCTCAGGAACTGTCCCGTGATAATGGTTAATGGTCTGATCCACATAGTAGACATGATTTTGCTTCAATAGAAGCTCTGTATGGCAATAGGGACACTTGAGAATCGCACCTTCCTTGTATTCAATTCTTCCGCTGCAATTGGGGCAGTTTAACGGAATAAATGCCACGAATGCCTCCTCCTTCATGATGTGATGATGATAAGCTCATACTGAGCTGGCATCTGAGTTTATTATACTTCTTCTATTCTATTACACTTTCCAGAGAGGATAGAGCCAGCTGTTGTCAAAAAGCAAGTGATTTGTAGGTGGCTTGGTTGGTGAGGGCAGGTAAAGGTGATACAGATGGCGGGAGACAGATTTGACATAATATTAATGTGGAAATCCACCAATTTCAACCTATTTCCCCCAAAATGAAAAGAAGCCCCCAGGAAACTGCAAGTCCTGGGGGCTTCTTTTTTGTACTTATGTTTCATCATAGAGAATTAATAATGCTTGCTGACGGACTTACCGGGCCCGTCCAGCCTGCATCGTCAACTGTACCAATTCCTCCAGCAGCTGCTCCTCCAGACTGATGATTTCACACATTCTTCTGTGAATCTTCTCCCGCCCGGCCGACTTATTGCCGGAGCACATCACCTTGATCATGAATTGATTAATCAGATCCCACTGCTCTCCTGCATGACGGTAGCCCTCGGCGGCCCGGGAGAGTGCAGGTTCAGAGGCCTCGCGGTTAAGCAGCTGCAGGAACTGGCTGAACCGGATCCGGCTGATGGGCAGGGCGTTGGCGTACAGCTTGAAGCGGGAACCGGCTTCGGCGGAGTTGTCGGCGGGGATTCCTGTATGCAGATAGGTCCCGGCATAGGATCGGAGATTAGTAGCAACCTCGCCCGGCTGAACCTGATTGGCTGGATTCGTCAGCATTTCATGAAGTGTTGTCTGCCAATCTGTGTAGGAACGCGAAGTATCACAAAGCTCAAAGATGGCATAGAAATGGCAGGCTTGCTCAAGGATATTGAAATCTATGGCCTCAAGCTCTTTGCCATAGTAGGCATCCGTCAGATAGATGATGTTGCCGGGCCGGTCCAGTCCAACCGCGAGACAGGCGTGGCTGGTATGCAGCCTGCGGAAGGCCACACACCAGGGGCAGTCATAAGAATCGAAGCCGACCAGAACCGGCATTCCCGAAGACAGCCGGCTCTCCAGAAGGTCAAGCATAAATTCCTTATCCATCGCCGGACCCTTCCGTTCAATATAATTGAATAGAAGGCCATGATACGCAGATAGGGATTCTGTACTGATCCGCGGCAGCACTAACCGCTCAATGAGCGGCTGATCCGGGGACTGCTGTTCTGCAAAGGACATCTGCCAGGCATTGCCGTACATGCACTTGCTGTCCTTGCCCTGCCACTCTGCAACAGACTGGATACAGTCATCAATACAGCTGCGCAGGGTAGGATAGGGCGTACTTTTAATGGGAGCAATGTTCAGCACTGCTCATCATCTCCTTCGCCGACAAAAAGTGACTCTGCAACCGGTTTCGATAAGAGGCAGGAGTCATACCGCTATATTCACGAAATAGCCGGTAGAAATATTTCATGTCATAAATTCCGACCTCCAGGGCAATGGACTGTATCCCAAGCTCTGTGAACATCAGCAGGAGGCAGCTATATTTCATGCGGATTTCCTGGAGCATCTGGATATAGGACCTGCCGGTCTTAATTTTGAATAATCTCTGAAACTGGCGGGAGCTCACCGCAATCTGGCGGCTCATCTCCTTCAGAGTGATTTTCTCTCTGAAATGACTGATCATATACAGGATGACTTCATGCAGCGGATCATAGTCTATTTCGGGCTGCTGAGCGAACGGAAGGGCGGCTGCGGGCATTATGAGGTCTGCGAGTTCAAATAGCAACGGGTATAGCTGCTGTTCGTCCCCAAGGGAGCCGCAGCTCTGCATCTCATGCATACGGCGGAGCAATAAGGCCAGCTCCATGCTGCTCTCCCTATACCCGAACCATTGCTTCACCTCCAGTAGCTCCAGGAGCGGGAACATCTCTTCTTCAGAAAAGGGTTCCGGCAGCCTCCTGAGCATCCTGCCAAGCTCAGGCCTGAGCATACAATTGTAGATGAGGAGCGGCTCTGCACCGGTCAGATCCTGCGGCTGGAAGACATGGGAAACCCCGGGCGGTATAACTAACAAATCCCCTTGCATAACCTGCATTTTATCCTCATCCGCTTGGTGGATGCCTTCCCCCTGAACCACATAGGCGAGCTCTACAAAATCGTGCTGATGACGTACGGAAGTGACCGTTTCCTGAGTCAGGAGCATTTGTACCGGCGAACAGGAGTCAAATAGATATTCCCCAGTAAAGACCGGAAAAACTTCCATAACACAAACCTCCGTTTCCTGCTTCCTTAAGATAGACATCTGGAATCCATCCTAGTATATCTGAATATTTTGGCGTATTCAACCATATATTAACAGTCTGCTATTTGGTATATTCATCCTATTCATTCCTATCATGCCTACTGAAAGGGGTATACACATGCAGCAAAAGGTTATTGAGATTATCGCGGAAATCAAGGAGGAGCCGGGCCTGCTTCAGACGCTGAGCGGAGCTTCCGATCTGACGCTGGACGCCGCACTGGATTCGCTGCAAATCATCAACTTTATTCTGAGAATCGAAGACGAATTCGATGTCGAAGTAGACTTTGATACCTTTGATCTTGAGCATTTGAAATCGGTGGACCGCTTCTCCGCGTATGTCGCCGAGCTTGCTGTACGATGAAGCACGCTGTACACTGCGGCAGCCTGGAGTCGGAACGGTACTGGCGGGAGGAAGACCTGGCTGCGCTGCCATCCGTTCCTGATGCGAAGGCTCTGGCTATCGTGCAGGCCATGGATGAACTGCTGTTTGTCTTCTGCGGGAGCGGAGATATTCTATTAACCCGCCATGGGATGGACAAGGCTCAATATGACTATCTGCAATCTCTCAATTATTCATTCAAGACCAATATGAATCCATTAACCCTGGGTGTGGAGGCACCTGGCACAGCACAGAACGCACTGAATGCAATGAATGTATTCGAGCTGCTGGGCAGGCTGAACCCCGGGCAGGAGCCGGACAGGTTAATACCGGAAGGAGCATGGCTTGAGCCCTT
This sequence comes from Paenibacillus sp. FSL E2-0178, assembly GCF_038593005.1. Taxonomy (NCBI): domain Bacteria; kingdom Bacillati; phylum Bacillota; class Bacilli; order Caryophanales; family Paenibacillaceae; genus Paenibacillus; species Paenibacillus sp. FSL E2-0178. Next base: position 3,902,563 of record NZ_CP151953.1, on the reverse strand, counting down.
TGCCGTGCTTCCCGGAACGCATGAGGCGGTTAAGCGGTATAAGCTTCAGCCCGCTCTCCCGGATGAACAGACTGTGCGCAAAGTGAACACCAAAACCTACTCTGCTGCTATGCGGGACAGGCTGCTGCTGCCGAATATCGCTGTTGTTGTCCATAGCGCGGAAGAGTTGCTGCAATCAGGACAAGCGCTGCTGGAGGAGGGGGCTTTTCTGATCAAGGATGAGTATGGTGTATCCGGCAAAGGCAATCAGCTCGTGGACTCTGAGCGGATATTGCGCCGGATTGCCGGGTACCTGGAATCCAGCCGGAACCAGGACAAACGAATAAAGTTTGTGCTCGAACCGCTGCTGGACCGGGAGACCGACTTCTCCTGCCAATTTCACATTGATCTGGAAGGCCGGATCTCGATATTGTCCGTTCAGCAGCTGGTCAACCATGGCTTTGCCTTCGGAGAGTCCCACTCCCCGGAGCCGGCTCTGCTCGAAAGGCTGGACCGGGAAGACTATTGGGAGATCATGCACAGCATTGGGCGGGAGCTGTATGCAGACGGTTACTTCGGTGATGTATGCGTGGATTCCATGCTGCTGCGTGACGGAAGCCTCGCCCCTCTGGTCGAGATCAATGCCCGGAAGTCGATGAGTCTGATCAAGCATAATGTAGACCGCCAGCTCAAGCAGGAAGGAATGCATACCTGCCTGTTACAGGTGCCGCTGGCAACCATGGGCGAGGTTCATTATGCAGATCTGCTGGGGCGGCTTGAGCGGGAAGGCATATTATTTTCGCTGGGAGCGGGGGAAGGCGTGATTCCTTTGGCTTCGGGCACACTTCAGCCTCCTGACCCGTCCCGGTCTGCCGGCTCCACTAAGGGCAAGCTGTATGCCGCACTCGCTTACCGGGATGAAGACAGCAAGCACAGACTCACCCGCAAGCTGGACGAATCGCTTCTGCGCTCGGGCTACACTATACTGCGATAAAGAAAGGGACCCTCCAATGAATAACACCGTGACGATTCTATGCTCTGGTTTTGGTCTGGGCTTCTATGTCCCCGGCCTGCTGATGGAACGGAGACTTACCGCACTTGGCATCCAGGCGGAGATTGAGGTTTTTGAAACACTCATGTCCGACAGCAAAAAACAGCAGACAGACAACAGCCGCAAAGCGTACCAGCAGAGCTTTGCCGTAGCCTTGACCTCGCAGAAAATACCGGGTGATATCCGGGGCAGCCTGGATGCTGCGGCCGTGGAACATTTATTGCAGCAATGGAAGCAGCAAGAACGGCAGCGCTTCATTGTGTTATCCGGGCATTGGGTGCATGTCATGGACAGGTACCGTGAACTGGCCGGCTTTCCTGTGGAGGCTGACCTGCTCTATATTGATGCCGACCTCTCGCCGTCATGGAAGAATCTCCGCAGGCTGAATCCCGGTTATGCGGAAGGTTATCGTGAAGTAAGTATGTATGACCCTGCGGCAAGGGAGATTCTATGCAGCATAGATGCCGGAACCGCGGAGGCGCTGCCCGCTGCGGCCAAGAACGGGAGACTGGTTGTTCATGGCGGCGGCTGGGGAATTGGCACCTTCCGCGAGAAGTTTGATAGCCTGGAGTCGGCAGGGTATGAACTGGATATTGCCGCGTACAGTCCTCAGGAGATTGGAGAGGCCATCCATGGAAGACGTTATTATATGAACGATCCGGAGTGGCGGACCTGGAAGCGTGACAGCAGCGGGCAGTATACCTTCCCGCCTTTTGCAGAAGTAACCGTCAGCCAGCCGGACCACTATCCGCCCTGCCGTAACTACCAGGACGGGATGTATGGCGTCATCCGGCAGGCATCCGCAGTTATCAGCAAGCCGGGTGGAGGCGCCCTGATTGATTCACTGGCCTCGGGCACACCGCTGGTGCTGCTGGACCCCTTCGGCCCGCATGAGAAGATTAACAGCGATCTGTGGGTAGAGCTTGGGTACGGTATCCGTTACGGGGAGTGGGCCGAGATGGGCTTTGACCGTGAGGCGCTGCGGAAGCTGGCGGACAACCTCCAGTCAGCCAAGGGCCGGTACCCGGATTATTCGGCAAGCTATGCGGAGCAGCTATCCGCAGCAGAAGGGAGAAGCTAATGCAGCCTACCAGTAGAGTGAGCCTGGACGCCAAGTCCTTTGAGGCCCTGAAACGCACGATTAAGAATGTGGTGGTCCCGCACAGGGAACGCAAGCTAGATCCAGGGTTCAAAACCGTTATGCCGGAGATTATGTCCCTGAAGCTGACCAACCGCTGTAATCTCCGCTGCAAGCATTGCTACCAGTGGAATGAATCCGGCTATCATCATGATATGGACACCGCCGAGCAGAATCTCGATATGGATGTGGAGATGATCCGGAGGCTGCTCGAGGAGACAGATGAAGCGCAGTCCCGCTTGTATTTATGGGGCGGCGAGCCGCTGTTTCACCGGAATACCAAGCAGATTCTGGAGCTCCTGCAAGAGCATCCCCGGGACACCACGATCTGTACCAATGCCTATCTGATTCCTAAGTATGAAGAGGAGCTGTGTGCAATCTCCGACAACCTGGAGCTGCTGATTCCGATCGAGGGGTTCGAGGCGGAGCATGATTTGCTGCGCGGCAAAGGTTCCTTTCAGAAGGTGATCGAGAGCGTCGAACGGCTGCTCGAGCTGCGCAGGCAAGGCCGCTTCCGCGGCCGGATCTCTGTGCACAATGTGATTAACGACAATATGATCGGCCGATTGTATGAGCTGGTGGAGTTTTTTGAGCACAAGGGCGTCGATCTGGTACTGCTCTGCTTCCCGTGGTATATCTCTGCGGACACGAGCCTGGAAATGGACCGGTTCTACGATGAACACTTCCAGTGGCTGGCGGAGCTTCCGCCGGATCACCGGAGCAGCTGGCATGCCTTCAAATACCATATCAAGCCTGAGAATGTCACAAGGCTGACCGAAGACCTGAAGCGGATCAACAGCAACACCTGGCATAATACCCGAATCCGTTACCAGCCGGGGCTCGACTTTGATGAAATCGAGGATTTTGTGGCCGGCAAGCCGATGCTCTCCCGCAGTACATCGAAATGTCTGGCGCTCAGTACCCGGGTGGATATTGCTCCCAACGGCATGGTGAGTGCCTGCAAATTTTTTGGCGAGCTGGCTATTGGCAATGTGAAGGAGCAACCGCTGACGGAAATATGGAATTCAGCCCGCTACGACAGGCTGCGGCGGATTCTGGATGAAGGCTTGTCGCCGGCCTGCTCCAAATGCAATGTGCTGTACCTGAATACCTATGCTGCCCTGACGCATGTATGAAGAACGGGTATGATCAGCCTGCCTATAGGCTCGGTATCCTGGGTGCCTCGAATATTGCTGTACCTGCCATGCTGGAGCCTGCGCGGGTTGTGGAGAAGGTGCGGATAACCGCAATCGCCAACCGGACACGGGACAAGGCAGCGAGACTGGCGGAAGCCTACCAGATTCCTTATGTGGCGGGCAGTCTGGAGGAGCTGCTGGAGCTTGGCGATCTGGAGGGGGTATATATTGCACTCAGCAATGACCTTCATGCAGAATGGGCAGTCCGGGCATTGGAGGCGGGGAAGCATGTATTGGTAGAGAAGCCGATGTGCCTGCATCCCGAAGAAGCTGAACGGTTACGGCTGGTAAAAGAAAGCTCCGTCGTCCCGAAGCTCGCCGAAGGTCTGATGATTGCCTTCCACCCCTGGCAGCAAGCCTTGAAATCCATTGTCGACTCCGGGCAATTCGGCCCGCTCTACAAGATCAGTACAAGAATATCCGTACCTGCCAAGGACAGATATGCCGGGAATTACCGCAGTGTTAAGGCGAAGGGCGGAGGCGCTTTTGCCGATCTGGGCTGCTATTGGCTGCAGTTCCTGCAGGCCCTTATCGGTCTTCAGCCTAGTGAGATCAGGGCGCAGTCGGCGTTTGACGGGCCGGAGGGCTGTGACTGGACCTTTCAGGCGGCGCTGCAGTATGAGAACGGTCTGGAAGCTGAATGTCTGACTTCCTTCGAGCTACCCTTCCGGGCTTCGCATACCCTGCATTTTGCGCAGACAGTGCTGACGGTCCCGGATTTCTTCCGGCCGGTCAAAGGCTTCTACAAAATCAAGATACGGCATGATCTGCCGGACAACCGCAGCACCCTGTGCGAATTCGAACCGATGAACTATTATGTCAGCCAGTTGAATGCCTTCGCAGAAATCATGAGCGGGCAAAGGGCAGAGCAGCTGGAAGCTACATGGGAACGGATACACCTGCAATCCCTAATCATGGCCGAGGCGCAGCAGCACCGGGTTTATCTATGAAGAAGCAATCTGCCCCTGGCCCAAACGTCAAAACAGCGATTCTCCATCATCGGAGAGTCGCTGTTTGTTGTTAACGGTCCTGCAAGGAAGGGGGCTGCTCTATCCAAGAGCGCTCGTTGCTCAGCACATAAATGCCCAGCGCCTGCTCGAAGGTAAGGCCGTGATTATAGAAAGCCAGCACCTTCGCGGCGAAGCGCATACTCTTATCTGCGCCGGGCGACTGCAGCAGCTCTGCAGCGAGCTTACGAAAGTCCTTCGGCTTAGCTTCTGCAGCCTCAACGGCATCCAGCAGCCCCTTGTGGCTTGGAAAGAGCATGCGGTTATAAGCCAGGATCATTCGCCCGCTGAAGAAGACCAGGTTGCTGGCCGTGTGAGCGAGCAGGTAGGCGTCGTTCTTCCGGGCCGCTTCTTTGGCGAAATAGAAAGCATACAGGAAGATCTGGGCGCAAAAGTCCTGCAGATTGTGTTCCCGGTTCTCTTCAGGATAGAGCGGAATTCGGGCGACCAGTTCACCCAGCTCCGGGATTCTGGAGAATAGTACATCCGATCCGGTAAAAGCATACCTCGTAGGCTCGTTGCCCCGCCCCGCGGCAAGCTCCAGGAACCGGAGGTTGATCACTTTGATATCGGCGTATCCGCCTTCATAGGTACTGACTTCCCGGTCCACGTAGGACAGCCTATTCTTCCGGTCATACTCTTCATAGGCTTCATCGGTGAATACCAGGTGAACATCCACATCCGAGGTCTCCTTGGCGGTTCCCTGGGCTACCGAACCGCTGGTGATTACTGCCAGGCAGGAAGGGTCCTTCTCCTGCTTCTCCACCAGCTTCTCCAGCGTCTGTCTATGGTGCGCATACATCTCTTTCATCCTCCCTTAACGTGCTCCTGCACATTAAGCGTAACCATTAGACAGCTCACCTGCTATGGTCAATTCAGACATTTAGGGTTCAATTCCGTAGATCAGCTGGCCTTGATGATAAATCGTGATGTGGTCATTCGCGGCGTAGCTGATGATGGCGGGCTGGAATGAGTAGTCATTAGCCTGGTTGAGATTCGCCCAATTCGAGTTGTGAATGCGGAACTGAATATCTCCGGTTGTGCCGGAAGCTGCGAGTGAGCCTGCACCTGCCGTAAATCCGATCTCCGCATAGGTATCGGCACCTGCCCGCGGTGTAGCCAAGGGGACGATTTGCGTCAGCAATTTTTCTTTGCCGATGACCGCGTAATCAAATTCCAGGGTCTGTGCAGCATTCCCATCTCTGTTGTACCAATAACGTATCGTAAGCTCATTCAGCGGAATAGAGCTACCGGACTCGTTCTTCAGCTGTAGACTCGCCCGGATTGAGCCCACGGCCGTCCCCGTCTCACCGGCACGGTAGAGCAGTGTGGCATGAGGGTCGCCAGATCCGGGGCCTTCACCGGGTCCGCCAGGATCACCAATAGGGGTGAAGGTGACCGGCTTCATAATAAGGTCCAGCATAGCCTGCTTCGGCGCATTCCAGGAGGTCCAGTCATCCAGCAGCAGACCTCCGGTATCTCCGCTATTGGGATTCAGACTCCAGTACGTCCAGTAGAGATTGTTCTGGCCGATGTAGCTTACGAGCGCATGCTGCCATTTCCCTTCCGCCGATAAGGTATCTACGCTGCGCCCGCCGAATTCTCCGGCAAGAATGGGGGCAATTTGTTCCTTGCTGATGTATCCCCAGGTATCATCCCACAGCTTCGGCAGATTATTGGGGAAGTCGGCAGCACTGAACCAGGTCTGTGAGGCAACGCCGGGACCATAATCATGCGGGGAATAGACCACCCGGTCCGGCACAGTAAGCGTGACCGGGTAATTACGCACGCCTGTCAGATTACCGCCCCACCAATAGCTGCTGGAGTTGCCCTGAACGTTGGTCTCAATGCCTTCGACAATAATGAGCCAGTTCGGATTCGCGGCGAGAATGGCATTGCCTGCCCGTTGACTGGCCAGCCGCCAGTCTGTGGCAGGATTACCTGTTCCCCAGCTTGCCGTACCATGCGGTTCGTTATGCAGGTCGGCTCCAATGACGGTAGGATTATCTGCATAGCGCTGGGCCAGCATCACCCAGTCACTGATCCAGCGGGTTTCGGGATAGGCCGCAGTATACCACAGTGCCGATTGTCCGCCGGAATCCGGCCGGTGCCGGTCAAGGAAAATCCGGATGCCGCGGTTCCCGGCTTTCTCAATCAGTTTATCCATAATCTGCACCGGCGTAAGGCCGGCCAGATCAGGATTTTTGGCATAATCGATACTATTGGCTGCAGAGCCTGCATCGAACATCTGGTTGCAGTAGGGCAGCCGGATCAGGTTATAGCCTTCCGTCTTGATCTGGTCGAGCACATCATCCATGGAACGGGACCACAGCCCATGCGGAGAGTAATTCGCGGTTTCGAAGCCAAACCAGTTCAGTCCGTTGAATACGGCCGGATTCCCGGCGGAATCCACGATTTTGTTGCCTGAGGTGTGATAATAGCCTGCTGCACCTTCAGCCTTCACTTCATAACCCGGATACGCATAAGCACCTGCCAGCAATATCAAAGCTGCAAACCATACACTGAGCTTCCGGAACCCGAACGACATCCATTTTCCTCCTCTTAGTGATTTCAGTGAGGTCAGACTTTATAGCATACGATCCGAATGTTAACGTATTCATCTGAATTAGGATGAATTATGAATAATTGGAAACGTTTATGTTAATTCGCATTTGGGATATATTCGGAAATTGAAAAAGCACAGGGCAGCCTTAGAGCCACCCTGTGCTAATTGCAGTTGGGGTAAGTTGGGGGAGGAGAAGCTATTCCTCCAACCTCCAGATATGTTTGTCCGCCCGGAACGGCAGACAAGATAATGCACCGGTAATTCCGATTACCAGGAATAGCAGAGCTGCTCCGGAGCCTTTGCCTGTTCCGACCAGTGCGACCCACAGGCTGCCTAGCGGCTGCCCTGCCATAAAGGGTTCAAACACCCTGTCTACCAATATACCGCCGCACAGATATCCCAATGGAATGGTGAAAAACTGCAAGGTATTCCTTGCCGAATAGACACGCCCCTGCATCTCAATTGGAATTGTGGAGCGGAACAGCACATCCATATTAGCGTTCATAACAGGAATGAATATCCATCCGAGGATTGCACCCAAACACCATATAGGCGTGCTTCTGCCAAAGGCAAGGAAGAAATTCTCGGTGCTCATGGAAAAAAGCAGGCAATTACAAATGACCCGGACCCGGCTTTTGGGCGGCGGCAGGATAGCAACTGAAATACTCCCAAGCATCAGGGCTATCCCTGTAACGGTGTTGACCATCCCCAGCGCCAGCTCTCCGCCACCCGTCCGTGAGAGCATCATTGCGGGCAGGGCAGCATTGAAGATGGAGGCGGTGAAATTGATCAAGGCCAAAAAAAGGATCAAATCCAGAATGCCACGGTTATCCCTGAGATACCGCAGGCCGCTTGAAGCCGATTGCAATATCGTCTCGCTACCGGTGCTGCTCCGCTTAGGAACCTGCGGGATATGGACACAGCATAGCAATGCCGTGAACGCCGTGGCAAAGGTAATCAGATCAAACAGGATCACAACCCGGATACTGGTGAAGGAAAGTATTGAAGTAGCGAGTATAGGCGTCAATATGGTAACCAGCGAATTAGAAAAGGAACGCATTCCGCTAACCTTCTGGTAATGTTGCTGCGGAGCCAGCAGGCTAATGGCTACATCCGACGCCGGCTGCTGTACAGTGTTCATCACGCCAGTCAAGGTATTAACCAGATACAGATGCCAGATCTGGAGTTTACCCATTGTCATCAGTATAAGGACCGTGACGGTACAAAGTGCCGCAAAGCTGTCACTGATCAGCATCGTAGCCTTCTTGTTCCACCGGTCGCTCAGTGCACCTGCGAAGATACTGAGCAGCACATAAGGTGCGTAAGAACAGATAACCAACAGAGAGCTGGTTAGAGCCGATCCATGCTGCTGATAAGACCAGATCACCAGGGCAAAGGCGGTCATTGCACTGCCCAGTGCCGAGAAGGACTGTGTAATCCATAAAATCAGGAAAGTACGAAGCTCCCTGAGGTTGACTTTGAATTTTGTTATCATGACTCTGCTCCTCTTTCAATGAATTCTTAACAATTCAATGAAAGTGCAAAGCCGAACGGACGAGCTGTAATCCGCTCCGTGCAGTTTCGTCCGGTTCAGACTTTGCACGGAGCGTTGTCACTGCATATTCTCATATTCATTCTCCTTCTTGATCGCTTGAAGTTACATTCATCTGGAAAGTAAATTCTGCTTTATTTTACCATATGCGAGCTGTTCCGTCTTACATGAATTAATTGGGTAAGTATGTTTCCTCCGGGATTATGATATAATTTGCTTTAATATCTTGCTATTTATAGAGAGGTTTTTAATATGATGAATAATTTCTGGCGTGAACTACCACGCCCTTTTTTCATACTGGCACCCATGGAGGATGTGACGGATGTTGTGTTTCGCCATGTCGTAAGTGAAGCGGGCAGACCGGATGTGTTCTTCACGGAGTTTGCGAATTCAGAGAGCTATTGTCACCCGGAGGGGCACCATGCTGTGCGCGGGCGTCTGACTTATACTGAGGATGAACAGCCGATTGTCGCTCATATCTGGGGTGATAAGCCGGAATACTTCCGGCAGATGAGCATCGGCATGGCTGAGGAAGGCTTCAAGGGCATCGATATAAATATGGGTTGTCCTGTAGCGAATGTAGCCGAGAACGGGAAGGGAAGCGGTCTGATCTGCCGTCCCGAACTCGCAGCAGAGATCATCCAGGCGGCCAAAGCCGGAGGACTGCCCGTCAGTGTCAAGACAAGGCTCGGGTTCACTGACCTGGGCGAATGGCGAGGCTGGTTAACCCATATTTTGCAGCAGGACATTGTGAATCTGTCGATTCATCTGCGTACAAGGGAGGAAATGAGCAAGGTGGATGCCCATTGGGAGCTGATTCCGGAGATTAAGAAGCTTCGTGATGAGATCGCACCGCATACCCTGCTGACTATTAACGGGGATATCCCCGACCGTCAGACCGGCCTGAGGCTCGCTGAAGAGTACGGTGTGGACGGGATTATGATCGGGCGCGGGATTTTTCAGAATCCGTTTGCGTTTGAACAGGAGCCGAAGGAGCATAGCAGCGCGGAACTGCTTGATCTGTTGCGGCTACATCTGGATCTCTATGATGAGTATTCAGGACAGAAGCCCCGTTCTTTCAGTCCGCTCCAGCGGTTCTTCAAGATTTATGTCCGCGGCTTCCGCGGGGCCAGTGAATTAAGAAATAACTTAATGAACACGAAGTCGACAAGTGAAGTGCGTGCGCTGCTGGAGGAGTTCGGGAGCAGGGAGCAGGACGGGGCGGACGAGCTTGGGAATTAGACGGCCGGGATTCTAGAATTCCGGGTGGAAGGGGGGATTACATGTCCTGGAGCAAATTGAAGCAGCAACTGGAGGGCTTTCTCAGTCCTGCGTTAGAGGGCAGGGTAGAATACCGCGCGCCGGGTTACCGTTATCTGCCTGATAAATCGGGAATCTGTTACATCTCAGTAGACAGAAGGAACATACTCAATATGGGTGATAAAACAAACACGATCCGATGGTATCAGACAGAGCTGGAGATTAAGAATGATCCGGATATCCGCATTCCTGTCAGTAAGGAAGAGATTGAAGCGGTCAGACAAGCTGCCAAGGGACCCGTGCCGGAGGATCGCCTAATCATAATGGCCAGAAGCAGATTAAGTACAGAGCATGCCAAAGAGCTAATGTCAGCGCAGGCAACACTCGTTAAATCGAATTTCATCGTGGCCGCGAATAAGTTCCTGACTACTCCTATTGAGGAGAGCCTGGAGAGCAGGGACATGGTACTTAATATTCTTGCGCTGGTGGATCGAAGAGTCGGGAAAAAGCGGATTTTGAGTATGACGGAGAAGATGGAGTTGAAGCATCCGGTGGTGCAGTATTTCTATGAGCTGCGGCGGGGGGCGTTGTGAATAGTATGCCAAAGGTTCAAGCAAGAGTTCATGCTTGAACCTTTATTATGGGAACATTGCTATGCTCAACGCTTGCCGGCAACCAGCATATATCCGGCCCCCCGAATCGTAAGGATTCTCTCCGGATTGACAGGATCAGCCTCGATTTTTTTGCGTAAATTACTGATGTGTACGGCGACCGTTCTAGTATCCTCCAGACTCTTCATTCCCCAGATGAGATGAAACAACGTATCGACCGTGACGACTTGATTCACATTTTGGGCCATATAGGAGAGTAGACTGAACTCTTTCTTCGATAAAAAAATCGTTTTACTGCCCAGGTTGACAGACTGTGCGTAGAAATCCAGCGTCAAACCCGGTAACTCCAGCAGTTGTTCCCTTCTGCCCGTCGATACTCTGCGAAGGTGAGCCTTAATCTTGGCCATGAGGACTCCCGGACTGAACGGCTTGGTCACATAATCATCGCCGCCATAAGCTAAAGCGCTGATCTTCACCTCGTCCTCCTCCTGACTGCTCAGAAACACAATCGGCGCATTCGTGAAGCTGCGTGCGTTCCTGCACCAGTCAATGCCGTTCTCATTAGCGAGCAGTACATCCAGTACAATCAGATCCGGATTAAACGATGCAAGCAGCAGCATGGCTTCTGTCCCGCTATGGCTATACGAGGATACGAAGCCTTCCCGTTCACAATACGCCTGGACAATCTCGCAGATATGGGGATCATCATCGACGATCATAATTTTGTACGTGTCCATCATGTTGTCACCTTCCTGCTTCCCGGATACAAAGGCAGCGATACATAGAATACCGACCCCGTCTTGCCGTCGCTCTCCGCCCGGACCGTTCCGCCATGCGCTTGTACGATTTCCCTGCAAATCGCCAGCCCAAGGCCGCTGCCCTCTACTCCCATGTCCATACCCGGCCGGTCAACCCTGTAATTGCGGTCGAAGATTTGCTCGAGCTGCTCAGGGGGAATGCCCGTACCAGAGTCTTGTACGCTAATGATTGCAGTGCGGGTATCCTTCACCTCATCCCAGGTTAGAGCAAGACGCACCATCCCGCCGCTAGAGGTGAACTTCATCGCATTCGACACCAGATTAAATAGCGCCTGCGTTAATCTTTGCGCATCGATCCCGGCAACAGGCAAGGAGGCTCCCAGATCCTCCGTATGTCCGGTATCCAGGTTGAAATCAAGCCCCGCGTCACGCACTACCAGCTCATATTGTTCATAGAAACCGCGCAGGAAATGAATCACATGAACCGGCTCCATACGGTATTCTACCTGCCCCGTCTCCAGATGGGACAAGAAGGACAACTCCCCGATCATGCGGTTAATCCTTACCGTGTTATCCCGGATATACTCCAGGTACTGTTCATTGCGTTCCGGCTTAACCATGTCGATCACAGCCTCGACATAACCAAGCATGCTGGACAGCGGCATTCGCAGATCATGTGTAATGTAGGCAAGCAGCTTTTTCCTGCCTTGCTCGGATTGAAGTAACCGCTCATACGACATGCGGAGGTCTTCGTGGGCTGCGGATAAGGCATGTGTACGCTCCATTACGAGCTGCTCCAGATTGGAATTCATTTCAGTCAGCTTGTTATTGGCTTCGTACAGCTCACGTGCAATTCTCTCTTCGTTCGTTACCGCCCGCGTATATCTGGAAGACAGCAGAATCATCTGTGCGATCGTGAATATGAGCAGCCCAAACGGAGAGGTATTACCGATGAGTGACCATTCATTGAAATACAGGAAATCGTTGATCACCGTTACCAGAGCAACCATCGACACGAGCAGGAAGATCAGCGCACCCTCCATACGCCGCACAGCCGCTTCAGCCAGACCCACCATCAGATACACCATGTGAAGAACAACGATTACACCGATCAGCAGTAACATTCTTGAATATATAATTGCAGGGGTCAGTACAACGACCAGACAGAGTGCGCTCGTTACGATCCGGCTGCCCAGACGAAACCACCGCGACACATAATTCGGGAAAATGCATTCAAAATACATGGTGATGATATAACCACTGACACATAGAATCAGATACTCGAGCTTGAACTGCAATTCCCACGGAAAACGGGGAAACCATTGTGTGAACATGAGCTCGCCGACCAGCAAGGACCGGATACCGAACAACACAGTGAACAGTCCAAAATAAAGTGGTGCCCTGTCCTTGCGCCGCAGCATGTAGAGTAGCAGATGATACACGCCGATGACCAGCAGGCTTGCGGTTATGAACATCTCTGCGGCAACCTTCCGAGTGGTCTTGGCCGCTAATACGTTACTGCCACCCAGCTCTATAGACGTGGTGATGCCGCCCCGCTTATGATGGAAGTTTGCAACCTGCATAACCAGCTCTACGGTATCGCTCCCGGGCTGGAAGAATACCAGCTTCGTTGCCAGACGCGGTGTCACGCTACTCTTGTCCTGACCAACCTCGCCAACTTCCGCCAGCAGCTCTCCATTCACCCATAATTTATATGCATGAAAAATGGTAGGCAGCCGCAGCGCAAGCCGCTCATTCCTGTCCTGCCCGCTAAGCCGGGTGACCAGCCGAAAGGTTGCAAAGCCCTGCCCTTCCAGCTCTTGACCATCAAGCTTGTAGCCCAGCCAAGAGCTGGGGATGCTGATATACCGGTCAGCCATTTCCCCGCTTGCCATCCGGCTCCGTATATCCTCTGGCGAGAGCAGCTCCTGCCAGTAGAACTCCCATTCTCCCTGTAACTTTAGCGGAGTCTTAAGGATAGAAGCCTGCGTTAGATCCAGAACGCCTTCTTCGCTTCGAAGCTTGGGGGCGCCTGGCGTTACAGGCACGATGGCATAGCTTATGGCCAGACCGATAACAACGGCAACCGCTATATGAAAGAAGATATTACGAGAAACGAACCTTAGAATACCCCTCATCATGAAGCCGACCCCAATCTACAAAATTCGCTATAAATGAGTTGATTGTTTCATGATAGCATCATTACAGGAAGCTGTGTTGATGAAAACGCGGAATTTGTCATAACAGCAAGGGGGTGGGGAGTAAAATTGATGGAATTATTTTCACAAACGACAATACAATATACCTGTGGTTCGCCTAATGGGCGAAACCGGTAAATTAAATAAAGGAGGTTTAAGATTGATTAAAAAAGTTCCAGCCAGAGCCTTATCCCTTTTGGTAGTTGCAGCCATATTCCTGTCCCTGTTCTTCACAGCCTTACCGCAGGCAAACGCGGCCGCCAGAGGAGCATGGGCTCCTAATACGGCTTATGCAGTAAATGATACAGTAACCTATAGCGGAAGCACGTATAGCTGTCTTCAGGCCCATACTTCCCTCACAGGCTGGGAGCCGCCTAATGTTCCTGCACTTTGGAAGAGCGGAACAACAACAACACCGACCCCCACACCGGCACCCACAACACCCCCAGCAACAAACGGAGTCACATTCTATGCAGATATCAACTATGGCGGGAAGGCAGTAACCCTGGGAGTAGGCAATTATGTATTGTCCCAGTTGAATGCTGCAGGCATTCCGAATGACTGGATGTCCTCGCTCAAGGTTCCCGGCGGCTGGACGGTTGAAGTCTATGAGAATGATAGCTTTGGAGGAGCCAAATGGACCTATTCGGCAGATTCCTCCTGGGTTGGCGACAGTGTCAATGACAAGATGACCTCGGTTAAGATCTATACCGGATCACAGCCTCCTTCTGTAACCAAACCTTCTGAGGTTCCAAGCCAAATCTGGACCTATGTCGTAAATGCAGACAATGCCTATGGCAAGGGTGGAGATTTCGCACTGCTGCTGAGTGCGGTGATTAAGAAGGAGAGCAGCTTCGGAGCAGGCCTGCCGGGCAGCCCATCTGCCGGCGACGGGTTGATGCAGGTCGAACCTAACACCCGGGGTGCCTATGCCTCACAATTCAGCGCCAAATTCGGCCGCGCGTATAATCACAGCAGCGAACAGGATCAGGTATACCTGGGCGCATTGATCCTGAATGAGAAGATTGTCAGATTCGGAGATATCTATAACGGATTGCTGCATTATAACGGAGGCGACAACTGGTATCCGGGCGCTACCGACTCCTATGGCCGCCCTATCCTGGCAGATCAATATGCCAATGCCGTTTACGCTACATATAAGGGGTATGGGGGGAAGAACTAAGGGGTTATCTTCTATAAAAGAAGGAGAAAGACGCTCGGGAGGAGTCTCGAAGCGTCTTTATTATATGTTCAGCTAAAATAGCTTCACTGACAGCAGCTGTCAGTGAAGCTATTTTATAATACAGGAAAGGACTTGAAGGAGGACGTACAAATGAATAATAAGGTATATCTATATGTGCTCGACACCATGGCAGACTGGGAGATAGGGTACTTAACTGCCGAACTGAACTCGGGAAGGTATTACAAGAAGGGGCAAGCCCCCACTGAAATAGTAACCGTAGCCAATGAGAAGACGCTTATCACTACAATGGGCGGACTGGCAATAATGCCTGACATCACGGTGGATGAGTGCAGCATTGCAAGCACAGATGCCTTGATTCTACCCGGTGGAGAGACATGGATCGAAGCCATCCACAAGCCTATTCTCCAACTTGCTGAGAGATGCATACAGGAAGATATATTAGTGGCAGCGATTTGTGGGGCTACAATTGCGCTTGCCCAGGCCGGACTGCTGAACTCACGCCCGCATACAAGCAATGATCTGGAGTACCTCAAAATGATCTGTCCCGCGTACACCGGCGAAGAGCTCTACCAGATGCAGTCTGCTGTAACGGATGGGAAGCTGATCACTGCCTCTGGAATAGCGCCGCTAGAATTCGCGGTACATGTCTTGAAAGCCCTGGATGTATTGGATTCAGACAGATTAAAGGCCTGGTATAGTCTCTACAAGACCCAGGAAGCTAAGTATTTCTATGAGTTGATGGGATAAGAGTAGTTAATGAAGCGCCCTCTCTTTACGGAGAGGGTTTTTCTGTTTGTCCGGCCAGGGATGGCAGGACATCTTCTGGACATCTATAAGTAGTTGTGGGGGGATTTGCCGTGCTCCACTATAGGGTGAATTTAAGTTGCAGTTTTCATGTTACTGCGTAGAGTTTTGAAATCTTCTAATATATTGGAGATTCTTAGAATCATATCTCTATTCATATCTTGTTCTGTAGGGTTATTTGGTAAGTACAAGCCCTACTGCTGAAACTTGCCCTCTAATAGAACAAATCCGGATACATGAGCTCCAAAACCATTTATTCTTGCGGATTCAAGAGTTAATCTGTCGTCATGAAATACATTCACCAGTAGATTCTCAGTCCCCATGAAAAATACCGGATACGTTATGTTACTGAAAAAATCTTTATATTCCTGCTTGGCTGCTTCAGCCAGATAATCCTTTGCAATGATTAAGCCATCATAATTTATATTAGTGTCTTCAATAATATCTTTGAGGCAAGGAACATCACCAACAACTGCAATTTCTAACTGGATTGATGGAGGGTTATAAAGCTCCTCCGACTGAGGCTCATTTACAATTGTGCTGTCACAGCTTACAAACAACACGGATAATAATGAAAGAAGTAATAACATTTTGTTTTTCATTAGAGGGTATCCTTTTTGTTTTATGATAATGGTTACTTTATATTTAAAAATATAGAAAAATAATCCTTTTTGCAAGTGGATAATTAACTCGTTTGAGCCTCGAATGATAGGGGGAAGGCAAATGAATGAAATAACCTCTCATCATTGTAATCTGAATATTTGGGCTCATCTGCCTGATGAAGTATGGAATACAGTTGCTAATATTTATGAGCGTATGCCTGGTTGGAGAGGGTACATAGATGGGATTCCACACTGGTTTGGGCAAGAAGATGAGGATGTTTATATTCAGGCATCCGTTGAGCCAAGCGGATTACTGTCGCCTTAGATATCCCCAAGGGAACTATGATTGTGGCAATTTCGGAAGGAACATAAGGCTCCTCGTTCTTCGAGTTAGGGTATAGACTATACCAGCTTCCTACTTATGAAAAAAAAGGGGGGGGCCGCCCGTTCAGGCCGCCAGAGGAGGTGAACTCTGCGTTGGACGAAGAGTATTATTATGTAAAAAAGGACACTTAGAGCCTGTATTGGACACAACGATTAGAGCAAACTAGCCTTTTCGTGCCTCTTTACGTCAGCAACAATGGACCTGGATCGGGAAACGCATATATTTGCGCGATACGTACTATATCTTAGAATGGAGTGTATCTCTCTCCGGATTTATTCTATCAGATCGTTGACCGCTGGAATATTACGGTTCTTGGTGCAATGGGGATTATCGCAGTTGTTTGTTAAGGGCAATTTTAGGAGGTGTCCGAATTCGAAGATAGAAAGAGATTATGAGTCACTTGTTTGAGAAACCAATGATAATAATACCTTGATGAAGAATTTATATAAAAGATACTACCATTTTATGAATAAGAAATATGTAACGAGTGTCGATTAACTGATTTAACATATTTTGAAAATACAATTCTACATTTGATTGTTTATTCTTAATTTTCTATTTTTGTGCTATGATATTTTTTGAAGCTTTTTGGGAATGTTTGTTCGGTTGAGAAGTGTAGCTATCAGCTACAGCAAGCTCAAGTGATTTCACTTCCTATTAGAATTAATAGAAGTTATAAATAGTATCAGGATTATTTTTGGGGCTGTTTTTAAATTAATTAGAAGAGATAAAGCTATTTAATTCTTAAAAAAATATTGTGATATCGGTGATGTGATTTGATATGGTAAGCGAAAACTAAACGCAATAGTGGGAAAGATATAAGTATACATTTTCTTATATATAATAAACATATAAAGAGGAGATACAATAATTTATGAATAAGCAACAACTCGCCACGAAAATATGGGAATCTGCTAATAAAATGCGCTCAAAAATTGAGGCCAACGAATATAAAGATTACATCCTTGGCTTCATATTTTATAAATATCTTTCGGACAGGGAATTAAAGTTTCTGAAAGAAGAAGGCTTTCCCCAGGAAGACATCGAGACGCTTGTTGAAGATGATGCCGAAACCGTAAAGTATGTTCGTGAACGAATCGGATATTTTATTGCTTACAAAGATTTGTTCTCAACTTGGCTCAAAATGGGCAAAGACTTTGATGTGTCTAATGTCACAGATGCCTTGTCAGCATTCAATCGTCTAATTAATCCCTTTTATAAGATGGTATTTGAGGGTATATTCAATACCTTGCAGGCCGGTTTGAGCAAACTCGGTGAAAGTTCTGCATCTCGAACCAAAGCGATCAGCGATCTGATTCATATGATTAAAGATATACCAATGAATGGAAAGCAGGACTATGATGTCCTTGGCTTCATTTATGAATATCTGATTAGCATGTTTGCAGCCAATGCTGGAAAAAAGGCTGGCGAGTTTTACACCCCGCAAGAAGTATCCCTTCTTATGTCCGAAATTGTTGCAAACCATTTGAAGGACAGAACAGAAATCAATATTTATGACCCAACGAGCGGTTCGGGCTCTCTTTTGATCAACATCGGTCGTTCTGTTGCGAAATATATTGATGATGAAGAAAACATCAAATACTTTGCACAGGAGTTAAAGCAGAATACATATAACCTGACTCGTATGAATTTAGTAATGCGAGGTATCCTTCCGGATAATATTATAACCCGTAATGGTGACACTTTGGAAGATGATTGGCCATACTTTGATGAAGCCAACCAGATTGAAACGTATAACCCACTTTATGTGGATGCGGTCGTTTCGAATCCTCCATATTCTCAGCATTGGGATCCGATCAATAAGGAAACAGACCCTCGCTACGCGCGGTTTGGCCTCGCTCCGAAATCAAAAGCCGATTATGCTTTCTTGCTCCACGACTTGTTTCATCTTAAGCCGGATGGCATCATGACGATCGTTCTCCCGCATGGAGTCCTATTTCGCGGCGGTGAAGAGGGCGGGATTCGCAGAAATTTAATCGAAGGCAATCACATTGATGTTATCATCGGACTCCCCGCCAATATATTCTTTGGCACGGGTATTCCGACAGTCATCATTGTGTTGAAGCAAAAGCGTGAGAATACCGATGTTCTGTTTGTTGATGCATCCAAAAGCTTTATGAAAGCTGGCAAGAACAACAAACTCAGAGCTTCTGATATCAAGAAAATAGTTGATACCGTAACGGCCAGAGCGGATCTTGACAAATTCGCAAGAAAAGTCAGCCGTGAGGAAATTCGACGAAATGAATATAACTTGAATATTCCGAGGTACGTTGATTCCTTCGAAGATGCAGAGAAATGGGATCTCTATGCTTCTATGTTCGGCGGCATTCCCCTGAGTGAAGTAGCTAAACTCGATATGTACTGGAGTGCTTTCCCGGGATTAAAGGAGGCATTGTTTACATATGGTGTGGGTCCTTATGTTAAATTGACAGTTGGAGACATTGAACAGATCGTCAATGATAATCTTACTGTAAAAACTTTTATTTCCAATTTCATGGATGCTTTCGAAGACTTCGAAGATTTCATGAAAAACGAGCTTATAACCAATATGGCGAGGTTGAATGTTTCAAAAGAAGAGACTGTACTGAGTACTGAAATTTTTTTCCGGCTTGCCTCCATTCCGCTTATTAACAAATATGAAGCTTATCAATATCTTGCAGATGAGTGGGCAAAAGCATCTGTTGATCTTGAAGTTATTCAGATAGAGGGCTTCAACGCTGTTAAGAAGGTTGATCCCAACATGGTCATCAAGAAGAAAGACGGCAAAGAGGAAGAAGTACAGGACGGTTGGATCGGTCATGTTATTCCATTTGAACTTGTGCAGCGGACACTTCTTTCGGATGAATATGAAGCGATTATGCAAAAAGAGGGCCGCCTTACCGAAATCTCCTCTGAATATGAAGAAATACTCGACTCATTATCTGAAGAAGAAAAGGATTTAAGTGTGACAACAGACTCCAGTGATGCGTTCGTCGCGAAAGAAGTCAGCGAAAGGCTTAAAGTAATCTATGATGATCTCGATAACCAGGAAATTAATGCTCTTAAAGACTATTCCTCACTTTCCAGGAAAGCTGACAAGCTTGCCTTTATCAGCACACAGGACAATGTCGTATGGTCTAATATGGAAGTGAGCCATGATGGCACCTATACTAAAAAAGCAGTAAATACTTATTTAGCAGAGCTTCGATCTGTTTTTGAATTCCCGGAAGAATCTTTTGAAGCAAAAATTATAAAGGTAAGTAAGCTGATGGCCGAAGAAAAGGAAGTAAAAATACTGTTTAAAACTGATGCTGCAGCCTTGCATATGAAAACAAAGCAAACCATTGAATCGCTGTCCGACGATCAAGCGCTTGAATTGCTTGAACAAAAATGGATTGTTCCACTTACGGAGAATATTAAACGGCTTCCCTGCGCAGAAATTAATGTTTTGATAAACAAGGTCAAAGCTCTTTCTGAGAAATATGCCGTCACATACTCTGCGGTTGAAACAGAGATACGGGAAACGGAAACAAATCTCTCGGTACTCATTGATGGACTCGTCGGCAACGAGTATGATATGAAAGGTCTCAGCGAACTCCAGAAGCTATTAAAGGGTGAATGATATTATGGCAGGAAAAGATAAAAAACCAGATGTTCGTTTCAGTGGATTAACCGATGCTTGGGAACAGAGGAGAGTGGAAGATTTGCTTTCTGAAGTCAAACGTCCGATTCGTATGAAAGATGAAGAAGAGTACCAACTCGTTACAGTTAAGCGGCGAAACGAAGGTATTGTATCTCGTGGATTTTTTAAGGGGAAGGATATTCTTGTAAAAAGTTATTTTAAACTACGTTCAGGTGATTACTTAATTTCAAAACGACAAGTTGTGCATGGTGCAAATGGAATTGTCCCTAAAAATCTGGATGGAGCCATTGTTTCTAATGAATATTTAATTGCTTTTGGAAACAAGAGCATAACAAGCGAATTCTTATCCTTAATTTCAAAGTTACCTCAAATGTACAAGTTGTTTTTCCTAAGCTCCTATGGGGTTGACATTGAAAAGTTGGTATTTGATGTTGAGGACTGGAAAAAAAGAGGGATAACAATTCCTTCAGTTAATGAACAAAATAAAATAATGCTTTTTTTCAATAATTTAGATAACCTTATTTCTCTTCATCAGCGTAAGTATGACAAGCTGATGATCGTCAAAAAATCCATGCTCGAAAAAATGTTCCCTAAGCATGGAGCGAATGTTCCGGAAATTCGCTTTTCTGGATTTATCAATGCTTGGGAACGGTATCAGTTGGGGGAATTAGGAAGAACTCAAGGGGGAATTGGCTTTCCAGATGATGAACAAGGTGGGACTGAAGGTATTCCTTTCTTTAAAATTTCAGATATGAACAGTGTAGGGAATGAACATGAGATGGTTATCTCGAACAATTATGTTAATAAAGATCAATTAAAACGTAAGAAATGGAAACCTATTGAAAATGTACCAGCTATCATTTTTGCCAAAGTAGGGGCTGCGATAATGCTTAATAGAAAGCGGCTTGTGCGGACTCCATTCTTAATTGACAATAATATAATGGCTTATATATATGACGAAAGCTGGGATACAAACTTCGGTAAAGCGTTATTTGAAACTGTTAATTTGCCACTTTACGCACAAGTTGGTGCATTGCCATCATATAACGGCTCAGACATTGAACGCATAGAAGTGAAAGTACCGAGCAAAGATGAACAAGAGTTAATAGGAGAGTTTTTTAGAAATATCGAAAACCTCATCACCCTTCATCGGCGTAAGCTAGAAAAATTGAAAAATATAAAAAAAGCTATGCTCGAAAAAATGTTTGTGTAGGAGGGTGTGAACGCACAATGGTCTTTTATAAAGAATCTGATTTTGAAGAATGCTTAATTGAGGTGCTGTCGCATAAAGGCTGGGAATGTAATGTTTTAAAGAACCCCTCTGAAGAAGATTTGATAAAAAATTGGGCGGATATTCTTTTTGAAAACAACAGAGGGATTGACCGTTTGAATAATTATCCTCTGACAAGCGGCGAGATGCAACAGATTATGGGACAGATCACAACACTACGTACGCCTTTGAAATTAAATGGATTTATAAATGGGAGAACTGTAGCCATTGTTCGTGATAATCCGGATGACACTCTGCACTTCGGAAAAGAAGTCAGCCTTAAAATTTACGATCGCCGTGAAATCGCTGCTGGACAAAGTCGCTATCAGATCGCACAACAGCCTAAATATAAGAGCAAGTCCAAAATATTAAATGATCGCCGCGGCGACTTGATGCTTTTGATCAACGGTATGCCAGTTATTCATATCGAGTTGAAGCGTAGCGGCGTTTCGGTCAGTCAGGCTTATAATCAAATCGAAAAATATTCCTATGAAGGGGTTTTCACTGGAATATTTGCGTTGATTCAAATATTTGTTGCTATGGAACCGGCAGAAACCGTTTATTTCGCTAATCCCGGAATGGACGGAAAGTTTAACAAGGATTTCTACTTTCGCTGGGCAGATTTTAATAACGAGCCTATTAAAGATTGGAATAAGATTGCTTCTTCACTGCTTTCCATTCCGATGGCACACCGGCTTATCGGCTTTTACACTGTTGCTGATGACACCGATGGCATATTGAAAGTCATGCGTAGTTATCAATATTATGCGGCAAATGCTATTTCTGATCGTGTTTCCAAAACGAACTGGGATGGTCGAGATAGGCTTGGCGGATATGTTTGGCATACCACAGGTTCCGGAAAGACGATGACAAGCTTTAAGTCGGCGCAACTGATTGCAAACTCCAAAGATGCCGATAAGGTCATCTTCCTAATGGACAGAATCGAACTCGGAACTCAATCCTTGAAAGAGTATCGCGGTTTTGCAGATGAAAATGAGTCCGTTCAGGCAACGGAAGATACCATTGTATTAATTTCAAAACTAAAAAGCGACAATCCTTCCAACACGCTTATCGTCACATCTATTCAGAAAATGAGCAATATTAAAGACGAAGAAGGCGGATTAAACGCTCATGATATTGAGATAATAAGTTCCAAGAGAATCGTTATTATTGTCGATGAGGCGCATCGTACTACCTTCGGAGATATGCTTCAAGGTATAAAGGATACTTTCCCATCTGCCGTTTTCTTTGGATTTTCAGGAACGCCGATTCAGGATGAAAACCAGAAAAAAATGAGCACTACCTCGACTATCTTTGGTAACGAGTTGCATAGGTACAGCATTGCCGACGGTATTCGTGATAAGAATGTTCTAGGATTCGATCCTTATAAAGTGTTGACCTACAGAGATAGGGATATTCGGCAGGCTGTTGCTTTGGAGAGGGCGAGAGCGTCTACCGTTGAAGAAGCTCTAGCTGATACTGTTAAGAGCGAAGTCTTTTATAAATACATGAATTCCTCTCAAATAAGAATGGCGGGCTATATTGGTGATGATGGAGAGTACGTGAAGGGTATTGAGGACTATTTACCTAAATCCCAATATCAAAGGGAAGAACATTGGAGTACCGTTATTCGTGACATTGCAGATAACTGGGTGACGTTAAGTCATAATAGCAAGTTTCATGCAATCTTTGCTACAAGCAGCATTCCGGAGGCGATCCGTTATTATCGAATAATTAAACAAGCCATACCAACATTAAAAGCTACCTGCTTGTTTGACCCAAGCATCGACAATAACGGCGGAGTAGCTTTTAAAGAGGATGGTCTTGTTGAAATAATCGAGGATTATAATGCTAGATATAAACAAGAGTTTAGTCTGAAGAGGTACGACAAATTGAAAAAGGACATTGCCACGCGGTTTGCTCACAAAAAACCATATCAATTTATTGAAAGAAAATCTGAAATGCAGCTCGATCTTCTGATTGTCGTCAACCAGATGCTTACAGGCTTCGATTCTAGGTGGATTAACACGCTGTATATGGATAAGAAGCTTCAGTATGAAAATATTATTCAGGCATTCTCTCGTACAAATCGGTTATTTGGCCCGGATAAGCCTTTTGGTACTATACGATACTACAGGTATCCGCATACGATGGAACAAAGTATCGAAGAAGCTGTGAAACTCTATTCTGGCGATAAGCCTATTGGATTATTTGTAGAAAAGCTTGAGTATAATTTAAATAAATTGAATGCAATTTTTGATGATATCAGCGAGCTGTTCGCCCGTTCCGGGATTCCGAACTTTGAAAAGATGCCGGATGATCGTTCGGAGCGCGGGAAATTTGCATCTCTCTTCAAATCATTCAATGACTATCTGGAAGCTGCAAAAATTCAAGGCTTTAAATGGAATCAATCGACATACCCGTTCAGTCATGGCAATGGTAAGCCAAAGACTCAAGTCGAAATGAGACTGGATGAAAATACTTATTTGGTTCTTGCTATGCGGTATAAAGAGCTGTTCTGCGGCAGCAGCGGAGGTGGCAGCGACGATGTTCCTTTCGAGATAGTTGGTTATCTAACGGAGATTGATACCGGGAGAATTGACTCAGATTATATGAACTCACGTTTTGAAAAATTTCAGAAAATCCTTACTCAAAATAATGTAGTTGAATCGCAAATGCGGAAGACGCTTGATGATTTGCATAAGTCATTCGCCACATTGACGCAGGAAGAGCAAAAGTATGCAAATATCTTTCTTCACGATGTAGAAAGCGGTAATGCCAAGATGGAAAGGGGGAAAACTTTCAGGGAATACGTCACAGAATACCAATTCAGAGCAAAGAATGACCAGATCCGGCGTATATCGCAACTTTTAGGGGTGAATGAAAGAAAGCTCCGCAACTTGATGGCTGCTAATGTAACTGAGGCAAGCATCAATGAATTTGGCCGCTTCGATGATCTGAAAGCTTCTATAGACAAAGTTAAGGCAAAAGAATACTTTGAAAAACTGGATGATTCAATAATACCATTATTTAGAATTAATATAAGAGTGCACAAATTGCTTAAGGATTTCGTACTTAAAGGTGGAATCGATATTGAAGAGCTGAAAGAACAAAATGGGAGAGGCTCATGACTGTAAGAGGAAATAGACAAATCTTTTTATGGTTCATAACTGGTAAAAACTTTGCTCCAGAATTAATAAAAAACAATTCACTGGTTGGTGCTAAACTGTCACTTTGATCACGAGAAATAAAACATAATCCTTCTAAAAAAGGTAGAACTCTTTAATAATCAATGTGTTATTTTGCTGGCGTAAATGAGAACCCAATAGCTTATGTTTTATGGTGTAATCTGGGAGGAGAGTAGTGATAACTAGTGTAGAGTGGAAAAAGTAAAATGCAGAACAAAGAGGGTTTCAATATTCGCAGTTGATTGGCGATAGATAATATTGAAACCCTAGTTTTTATTGTTTAGCGTAATGGATATTCTGAGTGGCGAGGGGGGCTGTTTTTTAGGAATTATCATTGCAGATTATAATTAAATTTGTAAATCCCCGTTATTCTCTATCTCTTTTAGTGTTTTCCCATCTGCAGTTTTCCACTCAGTTAGACCATTAGCATGGCCGCCGATTACAAACGCTGCAGCATACGATGGACTACGAAAAAGGGTGTCTTCCTGTAAAATTCCGTTTTGATCAATCGTAGCTTTTTTACGAATATCTTTAACTCCTGGTGGAACACTTTCAGAATTAATTATTTCAATGCGGCTCCCCTTTAGTACGACAAAACCCTCATTTGTCTGCTTACAACTTGCCTCGATTATTAATCCGCTTTTTCTACTTTTACGTTTTAAATATAACAACAAGCCATCGTTAGACATGGCAGTAGGCTCGGAAAAAGATAGTTTGGTTGCTGTTAGTTTCTCAAATACCTTATATCCTAAGGTACCCATAACTATCCTAGAATAATCAATGAACTCTTCAAGTTCACTTTCCTTTTCCTCAGTAATGTTACCCGGGGTAGGGTCATTCGCATTCTTAACAGTGTAGCGCTTTGCTTCAGAGGCCAATGCACAAAAGCGATTTTCAAGATAGCTTATTTCCGTTGGTCCGAAAGAATTGTTGGAGGTGGTGAATACAACAGCTTCTGTCCAGTAGTCTTTATTTGGGTTACGTTTATGTTCCAGAAGACGGTAAAGAATCCCCTCTCCGTTTTTTCTTACGCCAGCCTGTCCAATATAAACTATATTTTCACCACTTTCATCAGAAGTGCCGAATAGGAAGTATACGCCGCTTTGAGTAAGATCATTACGTCCCTTACATTTCTCTAGTTCTGTTCGTGGAATTTTATAGGCGACTCCTGTCCAATTAGAAAGGGTAGACTTGATTCGACCGTTTGGAGTTCCGTCCATTAAAAATAAGTTTATACTCTTACTTCTAGTAGTCATTCCTAACCCCCATATTTCTTTTAGTGAACCGCTCTACTGAGCGGGTGAAGTTTTTTGTTAGATAAAAATACTTGTAACAATAATACTTTCAAATGTTTTTGTGTTTAATTATAAAACAAGAGAGTATCAAGCAGAATATTCTTGCCTACATTCATAACAAAATAATATTATATCGAAGGATAAAAAGCTGGGTTGGATGTTACTCCAGTAATTTATTCTTCTGAGATATAAATATAGAGCTACATATTAATCAGATTTATATCTAATATCCTAGCTCCTATCCAATTCCTCCCAACAATTCTCCAACAGAAACCTCTAATGCTTTCGCAATAGCCACCACCTCATAATCTTGCACAAGCCTATATTGACCTTCCAAGCGCGATAAACTAGTCGGGCTAATATCTAAGCCGAAGGTTTGCAACCTGGCGAGAAAATCCTTTTGCTTCATTCGCTTAGCTTTTCGAATAGCTACAACTCGGGTACCGATAATGTTTTTGTCACCTGGGGGCTCTTTGCGATGTCTCATTTCCGTGTCACCTCACAATTTAACCAAATTGTATGCGAGGTAACTGTTGTTTTAATGCGAATATCGAATTAAAATAAAATAAACCGATAAACGCATTAAAATATCTGCACATCGTCTACAGACATAGCTTTTCCAGGAAGGAGGGTTTGTAATGCAACATCTGATGCAGAAATATGAGGAGGAAAAGCGCAAGCTGAATGAACTTGGCCAGAGATCACTGGAGCAAGGAATTCCACTAAGCGGCAATGAAGCAGTTCAAGCCCAGAGTCGTAGAGTGGATGAACTTATTAATCAGATGTATCTAGAAAAGAACGGATATTCAGAGGCTTTTCGTTTAAACTTCTGTCTTGGAGGAGATGTGGTGAGCTTTCCAGTATGGTTTGTACAAACGATTCAAGGTCGATTAAATGAGGTAACAGCACAGATTGAATATCAATCTGAATCTAGGCATGTTTTTGAAGAAGAGAGCAAGGCCTTTCAGGCGTTGTTTGACTCCATGGATATTATACACATGCCAGAGTTTGAGTATTGGGAGGATAAGCTGCAATTGAAGCAAGCTGCTCTTAATGAACGTCTATATCTACAAGGACTAAAAGATGGTATGCAGCTCGCAAATGCCTTTACTGCTCCTTCTATTCTCTCCGATTAAGACAGAATCAAAAACGTATACGCAAATTTTATTTTTGGACTGTCCAGGCGACAGTCCTTTTTCTTGTGTCTGGAAGGGATACTTTCCCATATTGTCGAATAACCATACATATTGTAAATCAAGACTAGAAAAATATTGTAAATCAAGACTAGAAAAGGCTTTGCCATATTTAATGAATAACTGAATCAGTCGAACGTCACAGACTGAACCATTCGCTAACTTCATTTTGAAAAGCTTCCAACTAATAATAATCGTTAACCACCTTGGAGGACTCACATGCCATTACCGGAAACAATCACACAGATATTCAAACGTAAGCAAAAATCATACAAGATGGTTTTGATCCTATCCTTGATTGAAGAGCTACGAGCCTTTCATCAGGAGCGCGTGTCGTACGACCGCGTTAAGCAGCGGTTTCTTAACTACTTTATAGTTGAACAGGATAGTGGGAACCGGGTAGATCTGCCACCAGGGCGGGAGCAATGGAGGGAGGCTCCAAAGAGTCAACTGAAGGATATCATTAACAGTCCTGTTAATGCTCTTTCTCATATTTTGTTTGTGAATTCAGAAGATAACACCATAGGTTTTCATAGCCAGATTCATAGGCAGCTAGGGAAAGAGGAGCTTTCGCAGTTAGAGAGTCTAGCCAACGAGGAGCTCCAGTTGTACAACGCTGCTCTGCAGCGGTTCTCTTTGCAAGGTTATCTGGAGAAAATCCTGGCGGAGTACACTTCTGCCAAAATGGAAGCCTTCGCGGGTCATACACTTGGTGCATTGTTTCGTCAGACACTTCCTGCCGAGCTAAAAGCGTTACCTTTCATAGATGAGCAATACAAGGTTCAAGGTTCAGTTGGACAAGGGAATTGGGCAACGGTACCATGGTTGGCAGTTCTGGATAAACGAATTACGGAAACGACTCAGCATGGGGAATATGTTGTGTATCTGTTTGCTGAGGATATGAGTGCTGTGTATCTTACGTTTAATCAGGGTGTAACGAAACCAATTCAAGAGAAGGGGCGCAGAGACGGCTATGCTTATCTGAGAGACCGCAAAGAAGCGCTTCTAGACCTTCTTGCTCTGACCAATATGAATAAGGATGAGAACATTCGTCTGGTGGATAGCGGATTAGGACAAGACTATCAGGTATCTACGGTTGCTTACATTAAGTACGAAAGAGGAAACGTCCCGAACGATGAGCAGCTCATTCAAGATCTTGAGAATGTAATCGAAGATTACCGTCTATATGTGGAATCGGCGATCGCTCCCAGTGATGACGAAGCCATTGACGAGGAAGTGGAACTATTGCCACAACAAGCCGAGCCTATGAAGGATGAGGAAGTTATAAGTCTCCTCCACCAAATCCAATCCCACATCCGCCGCCAAGGCTTCTTCTTCCCTGAGCATCTAATCGAGAACTTCTACCTCTCGCTGAAGGCCAAGCCTTTTGTCATCCTGGCAGGCATCTCAGGCACGGGGAAGACGAGGCTGGTGAAGCTGTTCGCCGAGGCGCTGGGGGCGATGCGTGATAATGGGCAGTATACTTTGATTCCGGTGCGGCCGGATTGGAGTGATCCTGCGGATCTGCTGGGGTATAAGGATCTGTCGGGCAGGTTCCAGCCGGGTCCGATGACGCAGGTGTTCGTGGAGGCGCGGCAGCAGGAGAATCGGCATAAGCCTTATTTTATCTGCCTGGATGAGATGAATTTGGCCCGGGTGGAGCATTATTTCAGTGATCTATTAAGTGTGCTGGAGACGCAGGAGTGGCGGGACAGTGAGATTCAGACGCAGGAGCTTATCTCTCGTGCCTTGCTGGGTACACCTGAGGATCGAGAGACCTATGGCGGCCTGGGCATCCCGGAGAATGTGTTCCTGATCGGGACGGTGAATATGGACGAGACTACGCATCCTTTTAGCAAAAAAGTTCTCGACCGCGCAAGCACCCTGGAGTTCAATTACATCAATCTGCAGCAGTATCCGCACGGTGCTGAGCAGGACGTGGGCGATCCCGCTGATCTTAATGAGCTGAATCATCTCTTCCTCCGTTCTGATTATTTGCAGCTGGTGGATGCTTATGATACCCATCAGGAGCTCGTTGTGCGGACAACGGAGAGATTGGTGAAGATTAATACGCTGCTGGAGGATATCCATGCTCATGTGGGCTTCCGGGTGCGGGATGCGATTTGCTTCTATATGATCTATAACGAGCGCTTTGGCCTGATGGATGAGGAAGAGGCGTTCGACTGGCAGCTGCTGCAAAAGATTCTGCCGCGTATCCAGGGGAGTCATTCCTCGGTACGACGGGTTCTGCTGGGCCTGATGAAGGTTGCGATAGGCAGCGCTGCTGGCATTACGGTTAATGTTCAAGAACTCATGGACGATGATGCTTCTCCGCTCTATCTGAGATGGGCTGCCGGGCAGAATCCGCCTGGGGTTAAGCATCCGCAAAGTGCCCGTAAACTGGCTTATATGCTGAGGAGGCTGGAGGAAGATGGATTCACCTCATACTGGCTCTCTTAATCAGGCGGTGGAATTGCTCCGTATCGAGACGGAGCTTTTTACGCTATATGTGCAGGGGCGGCCCTATCATCCTACGGTGGAGACGTTGCAGCTGCATCGCTCCCCGGAGCAGGAGTGGGTGAATGCTCAGCTTGGGATTACCTGCGCGCAGCGGCTTGGTGAAGTACAGATTAAGGTGTTCTCGCCTGAAGCCTATGGGCTGATCGACTGGCAGCCGGGGGAGTCGTCCTTTCCTTGCTTTTATGAGACGCAGTCGTATGAACTGGTGATTCAGAATAAGAAGGCGGCCAAGCTTACTTTCTATCATGAAAATGTACTGCTCCGGCAAGCGGTTAAGCCCCTGGGTGATTCGATCCTTGCGGGTGTGCTGAACTTTGGGAATGAGGTTGGGCTGACGGAATGGGAGATCCGGGGCGAGGGGCAGACACTGCTGCGGGTGGAGATGGAGATTTTCCCCTCGAAGATGGATTACAAGCGGGATTACCAGAACATTCTGAATGAAGTGAACGGGCAGATCTATAATTTAGCCTTTGACTTTCTGCGCCGGACCTACCAGCTAACCGGATTGCGGGAGACGCAGCATCAGAGCCTTACAGAGTTCTTCGCGATCCTACAGCATGTATTTAGACAGCTTCTGGATGCCGTTGAGCGGATCAACAAGAATCCTAATTATGCGCTGCTCCAGGAACGCCGATTAATGGATGCAGGCCGGGTCAAAAAAGCCGGAAGAGAGAACATCCGCGAGCTCGCGAAGCATCCTGAACGATTAAGAGAAGACATGGACCATGGCTTCTTAACCATCGGCAACCGGAACTACACAGCATCGCACTTAATAGAGACACGGAAGCGCCTTGCCTATGATACAAGTGAGAACCGGTTCATCCGCTGGATGCTGGAACGGGTTCATGGCAAACTGAAGGAGCTTAAAAGCCGCTGGAAAGAGAACAGCCGAACCTCAGATCCGCTGCTCATCCGAAGAATCGACACGATGCTCACTCATCTGGAGCGGGTACTTAAGATTGATTTTCTGCGGGAGGCTGGAGCACTGAAGCAGATGTCCGTTACGCTGGTGCTGCAGATGGCCCCTGGATACCGTGAGGTCTATCGCAGTTATCTCATGCTGCTCAAAGGCCTGTCGATCCAAGGCGACCTGCTTCGCCTATCCATGAAGGATGTCGCGCAGCTCTATGAATACTGGTGCTTCCTTAAGCTGAATCAGCTTCTGGGGCAGAAGTATAAGCTGGTGAAGCAGGATATCATTAAGGTGAACCGGAACGGGATCTTTGTGACGCTGGACCGCTCGCAGACTGCTCAGATGGTATATGAGAATCCGCTCAATGGGGAACAGTTCATCCTGTACTACAATACGATTCCTGGAACAGATAGGACCCCAACGCTCAGTCAACGTCCTGACAATGTGCTTACCTTGAAGAAGAAGGATGCGGGTCAGATCAAGGAGTATAAGTACGTTTTCGATGCGAAGTATCGGTTGAATCCGGCGTATGAGGGGACTTCCTATCATCAGAAATATAGACAGCCTGGACCGGAAGAGGATGATATTAATACGATGCACCGCTACCGGGACGCGATAGTCTATCAGGAGACAGGCTCCGGGGAATACGAGCGAAGCATGTTCGGGGCGTATGTGTTATTTCCGTATCCTGATGAGGAGCGGTACAAGACCCACCGTTTCTACAAAAGCATCGGGCTGCTGAACATTGGCGCCTTGCCGTTCCTGCCGAATTCCACAAGCCTGGTGGAGCAATTCTTAGCTGAAATTATTCAGGATAGTCCGGAAAAAGCTTATGAACGCTCAACTCGTCCGCGCGGCACGAAGGAATACTACGTCAATCAGCTTGCGGGCAAAAATGTGCTGGTCGGCTCTGTCCGGGGACCGGAGCAGGTGGCGGTGGCGGTGCGGAAAGCTTTTTATCATATGCCGCTTAAGAATCTTGCCAGCCAGAAGCTCCTAACCCAAATCGAATATATTGCCATGTGCCAATCCCGCAAGAAGTTCATTGATCCCGCCAAAACAGGCATTCACTGGGTAGGGAAGGTAGCGGACTGGAAGGTGCTGCGGCGTAAAGAGATTAAGGAAGTTCCTTGTCGGCCGGGTACCGAGGAGGAGCTGTATGTACGCTTTACGGTTGAGGAATGGAAGAGCTTAGCTACTCCAATTACGTTAGGCGGACAAGGGATATATACGGTGCTCTACACCAGTAAGTATATCCTGGACCGGGCTTTGGAGATTGCCGAGCTCCGGCTGGAGACGGAGGAAGCACTGCGGGAATGGCGGGAGAAGCGCCGCAAGGGCAGAGTGAAGGTGAAGCTGGATCATGAGCAGTATGTGGATTTGGGTAGGGTTGTGGAGGTTAGGAATATTTGAAGTAGATGACATTAAACAAAAAAACAATAAGTAGTTTTTATACAGATGACTGAGGTGGTCTTATGCCAGTTGAGAGAAGTTTGCCAAATTATTATCAGAGCTTTAGCAAGGAATTAGATGTTGCGAAAAATCGAGTGAGAGATATCATCGGAAATGCTCATTGGATTTCCGATGGAACACATAAAGAGGCTATTTTACAAGATGTATTAAAGAGGTTTATCCCCAAGAAATACGTAATATCAAGTGGATTCATTCTCTCAAATGATGGAGAAACATGCAGTAAGCAATTGGATATTATTATTTATGATCAAGCGTCCCCTTTACTATTTAACGGACCTAACTTTGTAATTATTCCAGATCAATATGTTAGAGCAGTAATAGAAGTGAAGACTAGTTTAAGCGTAGGTTCGAAACTTATAGATGCTCTAGAGAATCTTTATACCGTACAATCAATAATGGAACGGGCTTCTGATAGTGTTTATTTTGGGATCTTTTCATTTGGTTTTCAGGATTATCGTAACATTGGCCCAGTGAATGTCGCACAACGATTATTCACTAAAATTAAAGAGTTTTACCGGGATAAGAGGGTGCAGTATGAAGGGACGGACCTGCAATTTTTGCAAACACGAACGTTAACATCTTTGTGTATGAATGGACTGCTTTATGGCCTACATTGGAATGATACAACCCAAAGTAGTCCTGAATTTGGATTCTATGATACTGGAGAACAATCCTTCAATTATTTTATGTCCAATTTATTAAGTACATTAGATAGTAATACTATTACACTTTCTAAGCCATTATGGTTTCCTCAATCCAAGGATTCCAGGCTGCTTCTTAAAGAAAAAATTGGGTTTTGATCAAGTGGGGCCAATGTCTTAAAGACGGTGGCGGCTCCATGATACCCACACAATACTGGAGAAGACTCATTTCGTTTTCGATGAATGCAGAACTGAGAATTTCTTACTTTATGAAATGACTTGTGGTAGTAAAGGCAGAAAAAAGTATAATACAAAGAGAGCCGTGCTGGACACACGACTCTCTGCGCAATAGCCGCTTTTAAGGGCGTAGGCTTTTAAAGGTAAACCAGTCAAAGAATAGACCGCTTCCCTTGAGCAGGGCGGTCTATTTCTTTTTGAGGTAATTTAACAGCGCGATAATGAACATGCCGAACATGAACATTACGGACCACGAATGAATAAATTTTAATATACGAACCCAATCCTCCAAAAAAGCTCAAGCGCAGGCTTCCCATCCCTGCCTTTGAGCTTTTTTCTATGCCTCCCAAGACTCCCCTCTGGAAATTTATTCTTCCGTCGTAATACTTTCGCCATGTTCGTTGCGCTGGATTTCAGCGATGATAGAGCCTGTAAGATAACGCCGAGCGCGTTCATCATACATCCGGTTCTTATCCGGGCGGGCGTAACGAGGCGGGGATCTCAGGTGATCCCGCAGTGCCGGCATGTATGTCACGGTATCCTGTACGGTCCGTTTCGGTAAGAGTCACCTTTGGGGTTCGATTCCCCAATCGCCTTGGGAGCGATTCTGGTAGAGTACTCGATTTCCATCGAGCGACTATTGAAGCACAATCTGAGTAAGGAAACCAATGGACAGAATCTCTGGCGGCTGGTATAGCGCACTGCGGAAGGGCTTTGCAATCCGTGGATACCGATGGTGCGGTAGCTGGGAGGCTGTGGCAAGGAAAGAAGGGAACGAAGGCCGGCTGAAGTATGGGTTAGCCTCGGACCTCAAGTAGTCCTCCCGGACCTCCCGGCAGGGCCGCCTGTCTCAAACGTGATTCCGCCTGAGCTGCAGCGGGATTCTGTCAGCCATTGGTCAAACATGAAGGGGGCATACATATGTTGAAGCAAATAACGATTCAAGCGGACCAGCGCGGTCTGCTCTTTCATAAGGGAAGTTATGTGAAGCGGCTGCTGCCGGGAACCTACCGTTACTTCTCATGGTCGCAGCATACAGTGGCAGTACTGAATATTGGCAAACCGTTTAGTGTCGAGGGCAAAGACCTGCAGCTATTTTTACAGGATGATGAACTCCTCCGGGAGCTCGATGTCGTACGCGTACAGGATCATGAGATTGTTCTGCACTATGAGGATGGCCAATTCATGCAAGTGCTGAAGCCGGGTGTGTATGCTTATTGGAACCTCCTGAGAAAGCATATCTTCGTACATACGGATATAGGGCAGCCGGAGCTGCCTGCCGGGATCGACCGCTCGATTATCCCGAAGCTTACTCCGTATGTGCAGTGCTGCGAAATCGCAAGCTACGAGCAGGGATTCCTGTTCTATGATCATACGCTCGAGCGGGAGCTTACGCCTGGTAAGTATTATTTCTGGAAGGGACCGGTCTCGGTACTGACGAAAACGGTCGATCTAAGACAACAGCAGATGGATCTGGTCGGCCAGGAAATGATGACAGAAGATAAGGTCTCGCTGCGTCTGAACTTCGTATGCCAGTACACAATCGTAAGTCCGCAACGCGTTCTGGAGATGAAGGCTTTTGACGAGCAGATACACATCCAGCTTCAGCTCCTGCTTCGGGAGTATGTCGGGACGCTGAAATTGGACGATCTTCTGAAACGAAAAGAGGATGTTGCCACATTCATTCTGTCCCGTATCCAGGAGAAGGAAGAAGCGTTCGGGGTACGTTTCCTCGGGGCGGGGGTGAAGGATGTAATTCTGCCGGGGGAAATGAAGGACATCCTAAATACCGTCCTGCTCGCAGAAAAGAAGGCGCAGGCGAACCTGCTTACCCGCCGGGAAGAGACGGCTTCCACGCGCAGCCTGCTGAATACAGCGAAGCTGATGGACGAGAATCAGACCCTGTTCCGTCTTAAGGAGCTGGAATTCCTCGAGAAGATATGCGACAAAATCGGTTCTATCTCTGTAACCGGCGGTGGAGACCTCCTGGAGCGGTTAAGCTCGCTTATCGGCAGTAATAAGTAGATCGCCTCCTGGCGGTCTATTATTTTATGCAGATAGAGAGAAGTAAGCTTAGTCAAAGTTCCGCAAAACAGGTAATTATATAGAAGCTATAGAACTAAGCTATAGAGCGGTTTAAGCCAAACCCGAGGAAGTGATCCCATGGACAACAAAGCAAAGAAAATCCTTATGAACACCTTCTGGACCTCCGCCGGCTGGAAGAATAGTCCTGCTGCCTTCACCGGTGAGGATTTCGACTATGCCAAAAGCAAAGGTCTGATGTTCGATCCTGTGACGATTACTCATGACGAGATTGTCCTGCGGCTGTATGAGCTGCATCAGACGATTACCAAGGAGCGGGTAGCGGCCGCGTTCCTGCACAGTTTGTCGACGAAGAATGTGCATTTGCGGAGTGCCTTATCCAGCTGGGCCCTGACTTCCGATTTACCTGTACATACCTATGAGCAGCGGAGTTCAGTCCGGCCCAATTATAGCAGCTGCGGGGATTGTAACTTTTACAGATTAATGTCTGACCGGGAATATATAAATAATGATCTGAATGTGCTGAATTTCGAACGGGTCAAATGGGGCGGGATTCGTCTGAACTGGCTTTTATACTGCTGGCTGGACCTTGAATTATTCAGTAAAGAAGAAGAGTTCGAGGTTACCGCCGAGGATACTGCCATACTCTCCGGGATGCTCGAAGCGATACGGGATTGTGCGGACCATGAGAGTGCGCGGATGCTGGAGAAGCGGTGGAAGGACGTGATTCTCTCCAGTAAGAATGAACGGGATGTGATCATGGAGATCTGGGGCTATGCCGGAGTGCTGGTACCGCGGGACACACCCCGGAAGCGCAGAGGCGGGAGTTCTGATTTTAACTCTATGGCGGAGTGGCAGGGGGAAGACGGTTATTCTCAGGAGGCGGTAGAGTTGTATTTCGGCGCGTTTTTGTAGATTTACTATGAACTTGAATGACGGTTAGATGATATTCGGACAAGGAGGCACGCTCTTTATGAACACCCCGGAACACATCCAGAAGATCCTTGAAGACAACAGAAGAAAGCTGCTGGCTCTCAATCCCGAAGAACGCTTTATACGCTTCTATGAAACAGATAAGCCTTACGGTTGTTTCTCTAATTTTGCCAAGTACCCCATAGTGTTAAAAGGCAAGGCGTGGGCAACCACGGAGCATTATTTTCAGGCGCAGAAGTTCGCAGGCACTGAGCATGAGGAAGAGGTCCGGCTCGCCGGAACGCCGATGGAGACAGCACGGTTGGGGCGGGACCGGAGTAAGCCGCTTCGTTCCGATTGGGAAGAATGCAAGGTTGAGGTTATGAGAGAAGCGCTGATGGCTAAGGTTGAGCAGCATCCCGCTATAAAGTCCATCCTGTTGTCGACGGGCGATTGTACCTTAGTTGAACATACGGCCAATGATGCCTACTGGGGAGACGGCGGTAACGGCCAAGGCGGCAATATGCTGGGCAAGCTGCTGATGGAGATTCGGAACGGATTAGATGAATATGTGCCGGAATTCTTGCTGCCGCAATGGCTGGTGTATCCCGAAATTGAGCCGTTCAGCATTGGCTGGAGAATGGGGGATGGTGAAGATTACTTGATGCACTTATGGGAATGGAGAGAGCAGCAGTCGCCGGAGGCGCTGAAGGAGTATGATGCGTACTTCACTCCGCCGGAGGAGTGGGCTGAGGCTATGAATTTGGATTAATGCTGGGAACCTGTTGTGAAATATCAATCCCCATTACATATTCTTACTTTATGAAATGATTTGTGGTATAGTAAAGGCAGAAAAAACGTAGAATACAAAGAGAGCCGTGCGGCTAACACGACTCTCGGAGCAATAGCCGCTTTTAAGGGCGGCGGCTTTCGGAATAGCAGTCATGAGATAGACCGAATCCTTTGGACAGGGCGGTCTATTTCTTTTTGAGGTAATTTAGCAGCGCGATAATGAACATTCCGAACATGAACATCAGTGACAGTGCTTGATAAACCTCCATGGGCTTCACCTCCCTCCCGGGAGATTAGCCGACCGCCCTTGCAAGCCTTCCATTGCTGCTGCGATTATACCATGACATCATACATATGGAAAGATTATGAAGTTTAACGTTGTAAAGATTACTTAAGGTATCTAAGCTTCACTGTGTTTTTCTAAGAACCTCCATCATCCATTACTTCATGCCGCCACTCTTCGTGGCGGTTTTCTTGTTTATTCTACGTTTAGCGCTGTCGTGTAGAATAAATTAATGTAGAAAAAATGAAAATAATGGAGGAAAAGGCATTGAGATTTAAACGGATTATCGCCTTGTTGCTAGTGTTTGCCATGGTCATACCGACGGGCTTGATACATGCGGCTGATCTGGTATTGAAAGAGGATGCAAATATTATGAAGTATACTCCTGCTGGATTGAGAGACCTGGAGGATACTATTGATGTTACGGATGAATCGTATGAGGCAGAGATACTTGTTACCTTTGAGTACGGGGAGGCGTCTTATCCTCCAGATTATGTTCAATTATCCATTGTGGAAGAAAATTCGGTAGGCAAGCGGATTGTGGGCAATACACTGTTCGTTGATAAAGGAGCACCAGCTGGAACGATTACCATCAAAGCTGTATTGCCGGATAATTTTTATACTACTCATACTATTACTGTGAATTCAGGTGGGGGTACTCCGCAACCGGCGCAGCCAAGAATAGCCCCTACGCCGCTGGATACAAGTGATCTTAATCATCTCATCGTAAGTGCAACGGCACTGGATGGCGGAATTCACAATGTACAGATAAGAACATTTTTTAAGCATGCCTATGGTATGGTGCCGGGTGACATTATTAGCCTGACGCGGGAAGACGACAATAGTTCAGTATTTTCTGCTGACATTACCTATCAAGTCAAGAGTAAGATAAGAGAATTCAATGCGTATGAAATGACTTATTTTTTCACTATGTTAGATGAAGATGGGGGATTCCTGCAATACCCCGAGGTTATTGACATGAACTCGTTGGAAGGAGCTTTGACGGTTAAGTTGGCTGATCCGCCGGACTTTTCCACAGCAGCTATAGTCGAGCACACCCCGCCTGTTGTTACCAGTTTCGACAATATACCCGCTACATTCAAGATTACGCAGTTGCAGGAAGGCGAAGTTCCAACAATCAATGTCTATTACAGGTCAGAATTAACTTCCGATGGATTAAGTATAGTGAAGGGTATGGGCCAATTAACCCATGTGGACGGCGATACGTACACCGTTAATTTGGCTGATCCCGAATTTAAACAAATGGAAGCCTATACGATAGAGTATTATATATCCACCAATCGGGGCTACCAATGGTACTATTATCCGCAGGGCATGAATCCTTATGCTCTTACCGGCTTATATAGCACCTCTATCCCGCGTGAATTATACGGTTCGGAGGAACCGGAAGAGCCGGAAGAACCAGAAAGTCCCGAGATCACTAGGGATGACTTGTATTTAAAAGTTATCGAGGCATCCGACCTTTATCTATATAGTCTTGAGGGAGATGGCGAAGGACAATACTCAAGACAAGCAAAAGACGCTTTAAACGATGCCATTATGCAAGCAGTAGATGTGTACCACTATTCAGATAATCAAGCAGAGATTAAAAATGCACATCAAATGTTATCCGATGCCATAGAGATATTTCGCGCGGCAGCAGTGACACCGTTTCAGGCCAAGATTAGCTATGCGCAAAGGATATTCGATTATACTACTGTGGGGACTGACTTCGGTCAATATCCGGCTGAGGCAAGAGATACGTTAGGAGCTGCTATTACTTCGGCTAAAGAATGGAATAATCCCACCTCTACCGAAGCTGAGCTAGATGCTGCCTATCAAGCTTTGGATGCCGCAATTACAAAATTCATAGACTCTGAAATTAAGGAAGGAGATACCTCGGTACTCCAGGAGGAAATTGGTGAGATATGGGATTTCCTGAGGTTTGCTTCGGAAGGAGATGGACCAGGACAGTATCCTTCATCAGCTTACACAGATTTGTACAGTGTCATCGATGCAGCAAATGTTCTGATTAGGAATTCAGGGACCGAAGCACAAATTAATGAAGCCTATGAAAATTTGGTGAATGCACTACAGGTTTTTAAGGATTCAAAGAATCCCGATACTAATAAAGTAGCGCTCCAGGCTGGCATCGAGACTGCCCGGGCATTTTTGGATGCCAGTGAAGTAGGTACCAAAGTTGGACAATATCCGGCAGATTCGAAGGACATCTTCCAAAGCTCCATAGATGCTGCGTGGGATACGTTAATCAACCTGATGTCTACACAAATTGAGGTTGATCAAGCGTTAACTTCTGTGAATAATACATTGGCGGATTTCAAGGCATCTGTCCTCGTACAAGGAAATCAGCTATTCCTTCACGTAACCATCATTGATGCGAAAGAGCTCCTGGATAATAGTCCAGTAGGAGAGGGTGCTGGTCAATTCCCATCTGATGCTATGCATGCACTTGAAGCAGCAATTGGTGTGGCGGAAACGGCAATCAGCGGACCGATGACGCAAGTCGAGCTTGATGAAGCGCGGCAAGCGCTGGAAACAGCAGTCACGACCTTTAAAGCTGCAGAAATCAAGGCAGTAGATAAAACAGCGTTACAGGGCAAAATTGACGACGCGACATCTGCTTACAATATGAGCCGAGTTGGCACTGATTTTGGAGAATATCCGGCTGAAGCAAAAACGGCTTTGAAGGCAGCCATTGACGCTGCTAAAGTTCTGATCGACAAGTCAGCAGCTTCGCAAGCTGAGATTGACGCGGCAACTCAAACACTAAATGCTGCAATTACAACCTTTTATGCTGCAGCGGTCGAAATGGGAGATTACCTTAAACTTCAAGAAAAAGTTATAGAAGCGCGATCCCTATATCGGGAAAGTCCACGAGGCGATGGGATCGGTGCATACCCAGATGCGGCATTTAATGACTTTGATGAAGCTATAGAGCTAGCTAATGAAATAGCGACCTATCTAGCCAGCCAAACCAAACTGGATAAGGCCCTCCAGGCATTATCGGATGCAATGGAGAAATTCGAAGAATCTGTAATTAAGGCTGGAGACAATACAGCACTACAAGCCGCAATTACTGAGGCGAAAATCCTTTTGGAGGGAAGTACTGAAGGAAATGCTGTAGGAGAATATCCGCTAGAAGCCATGGACTTACTGGCATCCGCGATTACAGATGCAGAAAACTTGGCAAATGAAGAAGCGACTCAAGTAGCAATGGATGAGGCTATCCTAACTCTGAACAACGCAGTTGCAGCTTTTGAAGCTGCGGTGATCAAGGAAGGGAACAGCACAGAGCTCCAACTCAAAATTGAAGCAGCAAGAAATCTTTTGAGTTTTAGCGCAGAGGGTGATCGCCCTGGAGAGTATCCGTCAGAAGCCTTCGATGCTTTGGATAAGGCTGTTGAAGCTGCCGAGTCTCTGATGGATTCCCCCGGGACACAGCAACAGATTGATGATGCCCATCATGATTTGGTACAAGCAATCGAAGCTTTCGAAAATGCTAAGATTCAGGAGGGCGAGTATGCCCCGCTTCTAATCGCGTTATCGGAGGCAATGACACTCTATGATGCTAGCCCGGAGGGCTACGGTGCAGGGCAATATTGGCCGGAAGTCAAAGAGTTGTTCATGACAGCCATTGAGGCGGCAAACATAGTAGCAGGCGGACCGTCAACTCAAGAAGAAATAGAGGAAGCACTCCAAACACTTGCAGATGCGGTTGAAGATTTTCAGAAATCCGTAGTTCGTGCCGGGGACAGCACAAATCTTCAATTGGCCATTACGGATTTGACCACTCTTTTGAGCAACAGCAAAGAGGGGGATGACGCAGGAGAATATCCGGCAGGTTCAAAAGCGATTTTGCAGGCAGCGGTTACGGCAGCATCGAATGTGATCAGCGAACCGGCTACCCAGCAGGAGATTGATCAGGCTTATGAGGAACTGATAGATGCCGCAGGTATTTTCATCGCTAAAATAATTCCAGCGGGCAATATCTCGAAAGCTCTCGAAAAAATTTATGAGGTAGGCAGGCTTTTGGAGGCCAGCAAAGCAGGAACCGGAGTTGGACAATATCCGGCTGAGGCAATAGCAGCATTGGAGGCAGTATTTGATGCAGCGATTATTGTGGTCGATAAACCTTCTTCGCAAGTGAAGCTTGGTGCTACTTACCAAGCCCTTGTAGATGCGGTCGATGTGTTTAAGAAGGCGCAGATACAGGCTGGCGATACTGAAGAAGCAGGAACAGCTGTGATAGAAGCAGAAGCGTTGCTGAAAGATAGTGTTGTAGGTGAAAGCGTAGGCGAATATCCGCAGGCAGCCAAAACAACACTGGAAGCTGCTATTGCAGCAGCTAAGGAAGTGCTGGAACAACCAGCGACACAAGCGCAGATCAATGAAGCCAAAGCAACATTAGAAGCGGCAATTACCGCATTTGTAGCTAAGGTAAATGGAGCAGGCAGTAGCGAAGAAGCTGATGCGGTAGTGACCGGCGCAGAAACGCTGCTGAGAGACAGCATTGTAGGCGAAGGCGTAGGTGAGTACCCGCTGGCAGCCAAAACAGGACTGGAAGCAGCGATTGCAGCAGCTAAGGAATTGTTGGAACACCCGGCAACTCAGGTGCAGATTGATACAGCCAAAGCTACATTAGAAGCAGCAATCAAGACATTTGAAGCTGCGGTGAATAAAGAAGGCAGCAGCGAAGAAGCAGGAACAGCTGTGATAGAAGCAGAAGCGTTGCTGAAAGATAGTGTTGTAGGTGAAGGCGTAGGCGAATATCCGCAGGCAGCCAAAACAACACTGGAAGCTGCGATTGCAGCAGCCAAAGAAGTATTTGAACAACCAGCGACACAAGAGCAGATCGATACAGCCAAAACAACATTGGAAGCAGCAATCAAGGCATTTGAAGCTGCGGTGAATAAAGAAGGCAGTAGTGAAGAAGCTGATGCAGCTATGACCGGCGCAGAAACGCTGCTGAGAGACAGCATTGTAGGCGAAGGCGTAGGTGAGTACCCGCTGGCAGCCAAAACAATACTGGAAGCTGCGATTGCAGCAGCCAAGGAAGTGTTCGAAAACCCTGCAACGCAGGCTCAGATTGATGAAGCCAAAGCAACGTTGGAAGCGGCAATCAGTACATTTGAAGCTGAAGTGAATAAAGAAGGCAGCAGCGAAGAAGCTGATGCAGCTGTGACCGAAGCAGAAGCTTTGTTGGTTGATGTGCCAGTAGGGGAAGGCGTAGGCCAATATCCGTCAGAAGCGGTCGACGTGTTAAAAGCAGCTATCAAGGCAGCCAAGGAAGTGTTCGAAAACCCTGCAACGCAGGCTCAGATTGACGAAGCCAAAGCAACATTAGAGGCGGCAATTACCGCTTTTGAAGCTGCAGTGAATAAAGAAGGCAGCAGCGAAGAAGTTGATGCAGCTGTGACCGAAGCAGAAGCACTGCTGGTCGAAGTACCAGTAGGCGAAGGCGTTGGCCAGTATCCGTCAGAAGCAGTCGATGTGTTAAAAGCAGCCATCAAGGCAGCCAAAGAAGTGTTTGAACATCCAGCAACTCAGGCGCAGATCGATGAGGCCAAAGCTACATTAGAAGCAGCAATCACAACATTTGAAGCTGCGGTAAATAAAGAAGGCAGCAGCGAAGAAGCTGATGCAGCTGTAACCGAAGCAGAAGCATTGCTGGTTGATGTACCAGTAGGCGATGGCGTAGGTCAATATCCGTCAGAAGCGGTTGATGTGTTGAAAGCAGCCATCAAAGCAGCTAAGGAAGTGTTTGAACACCCGGCAACGCAGGCTCAGATTGATGAAGCCAAAGCAACGTTGGAAGCGGCAATCACTGCATTTGAAGCTGCGGTTAATAAAGAAGGCAGCAGCGAAGAAGCTGATGCAGCTGTAACCGAAGCAGAAGCTTTGCTGGTTGATGTACCAGTAGGCGAGGGCGTAGGCCAATATCCGTCAGAAGCAGTCGACGTATTGAAAGCAGCAATCAAGGCAGCCAAAGAAGTGTTTGAACATCCAGCAACTCAGGCGCAGATCGATGAGGCCAAAGCTACATTAGAAGCAGCAATCACAACATTTGAAGCTGCGGTGAATAAAGAAGGCAGCAGCGAAGAAGCTGACGCAGCTGTGACCGAAGCAGAAACATTGCTGGTCGATGTGCCAGTAGGGGAAGGTGTAGGCCAATATCCGTCTGAAGCGGTCGACGTGTTGAAGGCAGCCATCAAGGCAGCCAAAGAAGTGTTTGAACATCCAGCAACACAAGCACAAATTGACGAGGCCAAAGCTACATTAGAAGCAGCAATTACAACATTTGAAGCTACGGTGAATAAAGAAGGCAGCAGCGAAGAAGCTGACGCAGCTGTGACCGAAGCAGAAGCACTGCTGGTCGATGTACCAGTAGGCGAAGGCGTAGGCCAATATCCGTCAGAAGCGGTTGATGTGTTGAAAGCAGCCATCAAAGCAGCTAAGGAAGTGTTTGAACACCCGGCAACGCAAGCTCAGATCGATGAGGCCAAAGCGACGCTGGAAGCGGCAATCACTGCATTTGAAGCTGCGGTTAATAAAGAAGGCAGCAGCGAAGAAGCTGATGCAGCTGTAACCGAAGCAGAAGCTTTGCTGGTTGATGTACCAGTAGGCGAGGGCGTAGGCCAATATCCGTCAGAAGCAGTCGACGTATTGAAAGCAGCAATCAAGGCAGCCAAAGAAGTGTTTGAACATCCAGCAACTCAGGCGCAGATCGATGAGGCCAAAGCTACATTAGAAGCAGCAATCACAACATTTGAAGCTGCGGTAAATAAAGAAGGTAGCAGTGAAGCAGCTGACGCAGCTGTGACCGAAGCAGAAGCATTGCTGGTTGATGTACCAGTAGGCGAGGGCGTAGGCCAATATCCGTCAGAAGCTGTCGACGTATTGAAAGCAGCAATCAAGGCAGCGAAAGAAGTGTTCGAAAACCCGGCAACGCAAGCGCAGATTGACGAAGCGAAAGCAACGTTGGAAGCAGCAATCAGT
The DNA here is from genome assembly GCF_038593005.1 of Paenibacillus sp. FSL E2-0178. Taxonomy (NCBI): domain Bacteria; kingdom Bacillati; phylum Bacillota; class Bacilli; order Caryophanales; family Paenibacillaceae; genus Paenibacillus; species Paenibacillus sp. FSL E2-0178. Next base: position 3,858,832 of record NZ_CP151953.1, on the reverse strand, counting down.
ACATTTGAAGCTGCAGTGAATACAAAAGGTGATAGCGAAGAGGCTGACGTAGCCGTAACCGGTGCAGAAACGTTACTGAAAAACAGCGTTGTAGGCGAAGGCGTGGGCCAATACCCGTCAGAAGCAGTCGACGTGTTGAAAGCAGCAATCAAGGCAGCTAAGGAAGTATTTGATCACCCGGCAACACAAGCTCAGATTGATGAAGCCAAAGCAACATTGGAAGAGGCAATCACAACTTTCAAAAATGCAGTGAATAAAGAAGGCAGCAGCGAAGAATCTGACACAGCTGTGACCGAAGCAGAAGCATTGCTGGTCGACGTGCCAGTAGGGGAAGGCGTAGGCCAATATCCGTCCGAAGCGGTCGACGTGTTGAAAGCAGCCATTAAGGCAGTGAAGGAAGTGTTTGAACACCCAGCCACACAAGCGCAAATTGACGAAGCGAAAGCTACGTTGGAAGCGGCAATCACTGCATTTGAAGCTGCAGTGAATAAAGAAGGCAACAGCGAAGAGGCTGACGCAGCTGTGACCGAAGCAGAAACATTGCTGGTTGATGTACCAGTAGGCGAAGGCGTAGGCCAGTATCCGGCCGAAGCGGTCGACGTATTGAAAGCAGCCATCCAGGCAGCTAAGGAAGTGTTTGATCACCCGGCAACACAAGCACAAATCGACGCAGTGAAAGCGACGTTGGAAGCCGCGGTGGCAGCCTTTGAAGCGGCAGTCATCAAGGCTGGAAATGCCGGAGAGATTCAAGCCCAAATTACCGAAGCGACAACTCTTTTAAATGAAAGCACAGAGGGCAACGGCGTAGGACAGTATCCGGCGGGTTCCAAAGCAATCCTGCAAGCCGCAATTACGGCGGCGGAAAATGTCATCCGTACGGCGGCAACACAAGCAGAGATTGACAAGGCTAATGAGCAATTAACAGCGGCTTATAATACGTTCCGGGCAGCTGTAATCAAGACTGCACCGGTAGATTCGTATACACCGCCGGTTAGCAACTATACCCCACCGGCAGCTACACAGCCTGTGACACAGCCCTCTACCAAAATTACAGATGGACTGAACACAGTTGAAACGGGACAAGGCACGGTAAAAACAGCTGCGTCTGAGGTTCAAGAGATCATGAAGGCTGCCAAGCCGGTTATTCTTGAATCTACGCTTGGTGTAATTGATTTTGGTAAGAATGGCTTAAACGTACCGGAGCTGAAACTAGGATTAGGTACTTCCCTGGAGTTAGGAATACTTATGACAGAGAAGTCCAAAACCGATGAGGTGTTGGCAGGAGCCAAGCTGGATCAGGCGGGCATGCAGCCGCTCGGCGGGAAGGTTCTGGACCTGATTGCCCAGTTGAATTATTCGAACGGCACCAGCACGAGAATCAAGAGCTTCGCTGAACCGGTCAAGGTCACGATTAACTTGAAGGAGCTAGGATTGACCGGTGATACGACCAACCTGACAGCGGTTCGATTCGTACCTCAGGCAGACGGCACGTATAAGACGATCAAGCTTGGCGGGATCTATATCCCGGCAACGAATAGCTTTGAGTTCTATACGGACAGCTTCAGCTTGTACAGCATCGTTAAGGCCGATTCGGTCACCAAGATTACGTTCAAGGTTGACAGCAAGGAGTATTCAATTGGAACACTTGCTAAGCAAAACGATGTGCCGCCTGTTATCCAGGAGCAAAGAACCCTGGTGCCGATCCGGGCTGTAGCGGAAGCCATGGGTGCTGAAGTCAAGTGGGACCACGCAACCAAAACAGCTACCATTACGCTTGACGGTAAAGTGCTGACCATGACTTTGGGAGAATTGATTGAAGGCATGGACGTACCTGCGCAGGCGATTGACGGCAGAATCATGGTGCCGCTGCGTTACGTTTCGGAAGCCTTAGGAGCTTATGTCATGTGGTTCCCGCAAGACAAACGGATCGAGATTATCCGTTAGTATCATCCTAATCTAAAAAGCCGGTTGCCTGTTTCAGGGCAATCGGCTTTTGTCTGCTTATATAAACTTTCTGCTTATCTGTTTAATCTATGCATTAGCTCACGGATGGGGGTGCCCGGCTGTGTTCCCAGCTCCTGCAGCAGAACTTCCTCCAGCTTGCGGTACCGCCGGATGGCCTCGCTTGTTCTTCCGAGTCCGATCAACAGCCGGATGGCCTGTCCGGCGATATCCTCGCGCAGGGCGTCGATCCGGAGGATTTCATCATATGCCTGCAGTGCCTGCTCCATCTGATGCTGCTCGAGATAGATACGGGCGGCCAACTCTTGCAGCTCTATATAATCCTGCTCCAGGCGGCGCGCCTTGGTGCTGGCCCATTCGTAGGTTTTACCCTTAAGAAAAGGTCCGGTATACAAAGCTGCTGCCTGTTTCAGTAATTCCGTATGCCCGTCCCGGTTCATTCTGATTTCTCTCAGCAAACGCTCGAATGCATACAGGTCACAGGACAGGGAATTCTCCACAATCTGTACCTCATTCCGGTCAGGCAGCAGGCATACCTTAAGCCCGCTTTCACTGATAGCTTTGCGGATATAATACAGATTGCTATTCAGGTTGTTGCTTGCCTTCCCGGATTCAAACCCGCCCCACAGGGTGTCCATGATCTCGTCACGGCTGACGGAGCGTTTGTACAGGAGATAAGCGAACAGCTCCTCCGTCTTGGGGCTCCTCAGCCTGAGAGGCTTCCTGTCCGGTCCGGGGTGTAGCAGCTTAAAGCCGCCGAACATGCATACCTCCAGCACAGGCTCCACCTCCGGCCGCCTCGGCCGCCTCCTTATTTTATCCAGAGTCTGTCTCACCCGTTCCGCAGAAACCGGCTTCAGCAGATAGTCAGTTGCGCTGGCGTCGAACGCCTGAAGTGCATATTCCTCATAGCCGGTAACGAATACCACGTCCATGGCCTCATATAGCTCATGAAGCTGCCGGGATAACTTCATCCCGCTTACCTCCGGCATGGAAATATCCAGAAAAGCAATATCGATAGGGTTGTCCCTGGCATATTCATAGGCCTTCACCGGATTCTGGAAGGTCTGGCAGATCACGACCTCTCCGCTCTCGGACAGAACCCAGCTAAGCTGATTAAGTGAAAGCCGTTCATCATCGACAATTATCGCCCGAAGCATATGTTCACCTCCTTATTCTTTTTTAGCCACATCTGCCCTCTGCCAATCTTCCGGCAGCCCTGGACGATATTCCCTGCCGTTATCTTTAATGGCAAACCGGACCGCACCATTCTCCAGCCGGCCCAGCTGCTCCTTGATCATCATGAGTCATTAGTCCTAGAAATCCCAATCAGCCATTAATATTAGCAAATTACACATGGGCTTTCAATTAGAATTCACACCGGGAAAAGTCTATTTGTGTCGGCACAGAGGAAAAATGGTACGGACACTACATAACAGATCCTTACTATACCTTTTGACTATAACCAGATATCATTTTTAAGTGTTACGTACCTCTAAGTCCTCCATGCTAGAATTTAGACACAAGAGAAAGAGATGTATGAGAATAGAGGAGGACTATATATGTGCAATAGATTTCAAATCGTAGGCAGCCTGCTGCGTCCGGCGGAGCTATTAGAATATAAACAGCAGATTGAACACCGTGATGATATCCAGTATCCCTTTTACCAGGACTTTCAGGGGTATGAAAAGTGTGAATCGGAGGCCATTCAGGCCGTAGTGGATAAAGAAAGAGACAATGGGTTGTCCATTCTTACGGATGGGGAATATTCCAAATCGATGTGGCATCTGGACTTCGTCTGGGGCTTCCAGGGGATTGACCGCTATATCGCGGATCATGGATATTTCTTCAGAGATATAGATGGAGCTTCCAAATATGAGACCAGAAAAGATATCGGTCTGCGCATTACAGGTGAATTAGGCGGAAAGAACCATCATTTCATTCATGCCTATAAGAAGCTTCAGGCTCTTGCCGGCGACCGTGAGACCAAGCTGTGCGTACCTTCGCCATCCCATATTTTTGGTGAGCTGTCCTGGTCGGATAACATTGGCAGTACAGGAGTGTATAAGGACAAAGATGAGCTGAAAGACGGTCTGGTTAAGGCTTATAAGGATTTTGTAGGGGAATTCGCTGCTGCAGGAGGACAAATTCTGCAATTCGACGATTGCTTATGGGAGTTATTTGCCGATGATAACCCGAACTCTCCATTTACCGGCGAGAAAATCAATCATGAGGAAGTACAGGGTCTGGCTGCAGAATTTATTGACATCAACAACACCATTATTGATTATGGTCATAGCTTAGGCCTCAAAATGTGGACGCATAACTGCCGCGGCAACTACGATTCCCGTAATATGGGCGGCGGCTCGTATGCCAAGATTGCGAATCTGTTCCTGAAGCAGCTGAAGTATGACCGCTTCTTCCTGGAATGGGATGATGACCGTGCAGGCTCTCTGGAGGCGCTGGCGGTGTTCAAAGATAAACCGGAGACGGAAATTGTACTTGGATTGCTGTCTTCCAAAACGAATACGCTTGACGATGAGGCCCGTGTAGTTCAAATGCTGGATGAAGCATCAAAAATTATTGATAAGGACAGATTGTTACTGTCCCATCAATGCGGGTTCGCGTCTTGCGATGGCGGTAATGAATTAACGGAAGATGAGCAGTGGGCGAAGATTAGACAAGGACAAGAGATTGCCCTGCAATATTGGGGTTAAGTAACAAATAACAAATAACAAATAACAAATAACAATCGCCCTCCACACGGCTCTCTTGAGCGTAGGGAGGGCGATCTTTTTAAGAATCTGTATAAATTTCCACTTGATCTACTCCACCAGCCCCAATAAATACCCGTAATGCTCCGCTTCCATCTGGTCCAGGGGGATGAAGCGGATGGAGGCGCTGTTGATGCAGTAGCGTTTGCCGCCGCGGTCTTCGGGGCCGTCATCGAACACATGACCCAGGTGGATATCGCCGGATTGGCTGCGGACCTCGGTGCGCTCCATGCCGAAGCTGGTGTCTGTGGTGTAAGTTACCACCTCCGGGGTAATCGGCTTCGTGAAGCTGGGCCATCCGCAACCGGAATCATATTTGTCCCGGCTGGTGAATAAGGGCTCTCCTGTCGTGATATCGACATACAGGCCGGGTTCGTAATTGTCCCAGTATTCGTTGCTGAAGGCATGTTCGGTATCATTGTTGACAGCGACCGCATACTGTTCGGCGGTTAATTGTTCCTTCAATTGTTCATCGGAGGGGCGCGGGTATTGGACAGGATCAATTACAACCGCTTGCTCATCCAGAATACTTAAGTCAATGTGGCAGTATCCGTTCGGGTTCTTCTCCAGATAATCCTGATGGTACTCCTCGGCCAGATAATAGTTTTTCAGAGGCAGAACCTCGGTTAAGATCGGCTTATCATAGTTCGCCTGCTCCTGATCTACGGCCTGCTGAATGATGGCTGCATCCTCTGGGGACGAATAATAGATTCCAGTCCGATATTGAACGCCTCTGTCATTGCCTTGCTTATTCCGGCTGGTAGGATCAACCACTTTGAAATAAGACTCCAGCAATTGCTGCAGCGTCACTTGCTTCGGATCATATTTCACATGAACGGTCTCTGCGAACCCCCGGTCTCCACGAATGACATCTTCATAGGCCGGATTCTCGCCTTCCCCGTTGGCATAACCCGAGGTTACATCCTGAACCCCCTGAATGCGGGACATATAGGCCTCCACACCCCAGAAGCAGCCGCCCGCCAGATACAGGCTGTGCAGATCCTTATCGGCAATGGCAGTGGTCTTGACAGTGCGGGCCGTGGACGTCATTTCCCCGAAGGTCTGGGTAATTTGCTCATTGGAAGCATGACCCGGGAGTGATTTCACTAGATTTCCGTCTGCATCAATATAAAAGGAGGTAGGGAATGCCCTGACTTCAAATTTCTTGGCCCATACCCCATCCTCATCCAAAAGTACGGTTAAGTTGTCATAAGACTGTCTGTTGAACCACTCCGTGAATTCCTTGGAAGACTTTTCTCCCTTGGCATCCGGTGTAACAATCGTGATCACCTGGAAATCATTCTCTTGCCCGGCCAAGGCATTGAGGTCCTCAAGTCCGGCCAGACAGATGGAACACCAGGAAGCCCAGTACTTCACATACACTTTCTTACCCTGTAGATCCGACAGTTGAAGGGAGTTACCCTTCAGATCCTGTAATGCAAAATCAGGTGCAGGCTTTCCTTTGTCCATTGCAGCGGGGGAGCCGGTATTTCCGGCGGGCGCGTTCGGCTTCGTACCACAGGCCATCAGGAGCGACAGCATTCCGCCAATCACGAGGACATATCCCATCCATTTCCACGCACTCCTCATAGCTAACCCTCCTAGCGATTTATTGAATCCAGCCGACAATCGTATTCAGCCGGTCTGTCATGAGCAGCAGTCCCATTATAATCAGCATACAGCCGGACGCGATTTTGATTCCTCCCATGAATCTGTACAAGCGGCGAATCCGCTTCACCAGAACTTCCGAGAATACGGACACGACCAGGAAGGGGATAGCTAAACCGAGCGTATACAGAAACATGAGGAAGCCTCCATAAGCAGGAGAGCCTTCACCGGCAGCGATGCTGAGAATGCCTGCGAGTACCGGGCCGATGCAGGGAGTCCAGCCGAAGCTGAACGTCAGACCGAGCAGGAAGGCACCTATATATCCGCCTTTTGTAACACGATTGCTGGATAGCTTTTTTTCCCGTTCCAGCCAAGATAACTTGATTAAGCCTGTCTGATAGATCCCGAATAAGATAACGATGGCTCCGCAGATGGCAATGAATCTCGGGCTGGATATGATATTGCCCAGGATGCCGGAACCGAAACCGAGTAAGATGAAGACTACAGAAAGTCCAAGCACAAACAACAACGTCCGCATCATAAAACTGGAACGAAACCGGAAGGAGCTGGTGTCAGCCACTCCCTGATTCGTGCCGTCCGCTAGGCTTCCTGACAGATAAGACACATATACCGGAAGCAACGGCAGAATACATGGCGCAAAAAACGATAACAGCCCTGCGCCGAATACGCCGAACAGAAATATAGAATCACCGGCCAAATCAGTCACCACCTTAATAAATGCTGCTTACTCTGACCCTAAGGCTTATCGGCTGGTATAGATGGGAACGGTGAACCAGAAGCAGCTGCCTGCTCCCTGTACACTGTGCACCCCAATTGCGCCGCCATGAAGCTCAACAATCGACTGTGCGATGGCGAGGCCCAGACCGGCACCCCCGTTGTTCTTGCTGCGTGATTTATCAATCCGGTAGAACCGTTCGAATATACGTGCGGTCTCCTCCGCTTCAATTCCCTGGCCTTCATCGGTCACTGAGATTCGCAGGTATTGACCCTCTTCAGCGGCAGCCAGAATGACCTTTCCTTCCACAGGTGAATGCTGAATGGCATTCTGCAATAAATTGGACAAGACCCGCTTAATCTGCGCAGGCATCATCAGAGCGGCAGGCAGTTTATCAGGCAGATCAATCTCCACGTTCAGCTTCTTCTCCGCGAGGTGAAACGAGAAGCTCTCCAGCGTACTGATCAGCAGCTCATCGGCATGACAAGGCAGCGGGTCGAAGATTTCACCTTTGGCTTCCAGACTGGATAATTCAAATAGATCATGAATCAGCCCCCCGAGCCGCTTCGTCTCCAGCCGGATGGTATTCAGATAACGTTGAAAGGTAACCTCATCCTGGATGACATCGTCCTCCAGCGCTTCAACAAACGATTGAATGGAGGCGAGGGGGGTCCGCAGATCGTGGGAGACATTCGCAATCAGCTCCCGCCGCGCGGATTCAGAATGGTGCAGATTGTCGAAGCTTTCCTTCAGCTTGAAGCTCATTACATTGAATTGCTGTGCCAATAGCGTGAACTCCTGCGGGCCGATTAAGGGGACTTCGGTATGGAAATCCCCTTCGGCAATTCGCACAGTCTGCTGTGTAATCCGTGCAATGGATTTCTCTAACGGCCGTGTCAGCAAATGCTGCAGGATGAAGGAGAGCAAGCCTACCCCGGCCGTTATACCGGACAACCAATAGAATTGATCGATGGTGAGGAGCATTTTGGAGTAGCTGACGAATAAACAGATGAGTAATACGCCAATCCCCGTGAGGCTGGACAACAATAAATACGAACGCAGTTTCATTAGATGCCATCCCCCGCAAACTTATAGCCTATTCCCCAGACCGTCTTGATATATTTCGGATCAGAGGGAGTCTGTTCGATCTTCTCTCTTAATCTCCGGATATGAACGGTAACTGTTGTGGTATCTCCTTCGTAGCTGAAATCCCATATTTTGCTCAGAATCTGGGTCCGCGAGAACGCCTGGCCAGGATGACTTGCCAGCAAGTACAGCATCTCGAATTCTGTAACCGTCAAGTCAATCACTTGCCCGCTGATCTCCACCGTACGCTTCGCTACGTCCACGGTAAGTCCTTCATACTTAATGGTGTGTTCAGCGGCGGTAACGGGCGATGCCTGAACCACCCGCATCCTGCGCAGGATCGCCTGCACACGCAGCACTAGTTCTCTTGGACTGAAGGGTTTGGTCAAATAATCGTCAGCCCCCATCGTCAGCCCCATCAGACGGTCCTGTTCCTCCCCGCGGGCCGTCAGCATGATGATCGGGACATCTTCAGTCTGCCGAACCTCGTTGCATACTTCCCAGCCATTCTTATGCGGCATCATCAGATCGAGCACAATCAGGCTGGGAGTCTGACTACGCCACAGCTCCAGCGCCTCTAATCCGTCTTTGGCGGTGATCACCAGGTAACCTTCCCGTTCAAGATACCTGCGGCACACATCGGTAATATTTGAATCATCATCAGCGACCAGTATTCGTTCATTCACCCTAACCCACCCCATATCCGGAAAAATACATTTGACTCCATCATAGCATATGGTGATGGTAGCTCAGTCCGTCTTATTTCATAGCCTTGGCAGGCTTCATGTAGTCTGCAACTACCATGTCCACCACATAAGTGCTGCCATCGTAGAGAGCAGGGGCCATATTCAGGCTGACAGCCATACCGTCGACCATAATCTTTTTCGATCCGATCCATACCTTGATCATATTGCCCATCGGCTTCATGCCGTCATCAATCATCTTGTCGTCGTCCATCATCTTGTCGTCGTCCATCATCTTGCCGTCATCCATCATCTTGTCCATGTACACCAGGGATACGGACCGGTCTTTGCTGTTCCACTCGATGCTATAGCCGTACATCCCGGCCGCTTGTCTTAAGTTCACTAGCTCCATGCCGTTCTTTTTCATCGTTTTCATTCCTGCCGCACCGGCTATTCCGGACACCGCCAGAGAGAGCACCAATACCGCCGTCATCATTAACCTTTTGCCTGGTTTACCTTTAACCATGTTAATCACACTCCATCGTTTTATTTGATTACATGAACAGCATAAGCAAGAGAGCTTACGATTCTCTAAGCTAAGTATTACGATTGTCTTACGAAGTGAGCAGAGCTTGGAGATCCGGGCTCCTATGAAACACAATGTCGCATTAATCCGGCTGCAATGTCGCAAAAGTACATGGAAACGGAGCAGGCAGATCGATTATACTCACTTTACAAATATGATAATGAAAATCATTATCACATACAAAGGGGGAGTCAGCATGAAAAGAGCAGCAAAGAGGCAGGCAACCGGCAGCAGGATATACGCCGCCCGGCAATCAGGACTATTAATGGTATGGATGCTGGTACTGGTACTTGTGCTGACGGCTTGCGGTACTGGAGGAGACACTAATGGAGGTACGGCAGCGCAGCCGTCTGCAGCAGCTTCAGCGGAGTCGTCTGCGTCACCTGATACAGAGGTGCAGTCGTCGCCAGAGGCGCAGGCTGCTTCGGCTTTTCCGGTAACGATCACACACCTGAAGGGCGAATATACACTGACGGAGAAGCCGAAGGTGATTGCAGCGCTTGATGTGAAATTCGTCGATCAATTGATAGCGGTTGGCGAGCGCCCGGCGGGCAGCGTTGTGGCTGGGACGAAGGACGAATTCCCGGAATATTTGAACGCCCAATTGGGTGATGTGAAGGTCCTTGGCACACGGGATGAGCCCAATCTTGAGGCTATTGTGGCGCTGAATCCGGATCTTATATTGATGACCGACTTTCAGGAGGAGGTATATGACAGTGTCAGCCAAATTGCGCCTACAGTGGTGCTCGACTTCTACGAGGATTGGCGGGATACGCTGGCTGTCATCGGTACGATAACAGGTAAGCAGGCGGAGGCAGAGACCGTGCGTCAGGCTTACGGGGACAAAATCACCGGACTGCGGGAGCAGCTGGCAGCGAAGCTGGGCGATGAAACCGTAGCGCTGATTCGTCCGAGACCGGAGGGTATCCGTGTACATGGTCCCGAACACCGGACCGGAAGCATTCTTTATGAGGATTTGGGGTTAAAGGCCCCGGCCTTCGTTCAGGAGATTAAAGATGACACTTCCGTTGAAATTTCGATGGAGACAGTCGCTGATGTCGGAGCAGATCATTATTTCCTGCTGTCGGATGATTTGTTCGCCAAAGAGGCAGAGGCTCTGGCAGGCAGCCCGGTCTGGAAATCACTTGATGCAGTCAAAAATAACCGTGCCTATGACGTGAATTCAACACTCTGGATCGCTTACTATGGCCCCCTTGCGCTCAATATTATTGTAGATCAGGCCGCGGAAGCGCTGCTGGGATCGCATTGAAATGGACCACTATCTGTCGTCGGCCTCCTGGAAGCAATTGGCGGAAGAGTACCGTCTGTGGCTGGGCGGTCCGCCTAAAGACAGCGTCCGTACGATTGCTCTGAGCCAGCTGCATGAAGAAGCGCCATGCCGCGAATATGTAAGCTGGCTTAAGGATTATATCGGCGCGCCCGATATGCAGGTTGCGGCTTCCATGCTGGCTAAGCGGATCGGCTATCTGTGGATCGCGCCGTTGCTGACTGCGATGACCTTTCATAACCGGGAAGTCTCCTTCCCGCTGGACACAAGCTTCCTCTATCATCCGGCTTCCCCGGAGTTTAAAGGGGATACGCATTTTCCTTTCCTGGCGGTGAACGGGCTTCGAACAGCCTCCCCACCGGAAGACAGGGAGGCGTGGCGGGAGACGGTTATAGAGGAGATTTTTGCGGTACAGCTTGCCCCGCTGCTGCAGACCCTTGCCGCCATAGGACCCGTTCCGATGGCGGTGCTTTGGGAGAATATTATGGTGCGCATTGCCCCGCTATATTCTCCTGGAACAGACGAATCCGGGCAAGACAGGCAGCGGATGCAAGCCGATTTCGCATTTCTGACCCGGATGGCCCCCGGAGAGTTGTTTGGGTCAAGGCGCAATCCGTTTACCCGGTTCATAGAGCATAATGACGAGACGACGGTTGCGAAGAACAAGCGCAGCACCTGCTGCTTCTATTACCGGATGTCAGGGGAGTATTGCAGGAAATGCCCGAAAATTGACAATGAGAATGAATCTCAATTAAAATGACAACAGGCACGTCCGTCTAGCAGAGGATGCTATTGTCAGGAGATGAGAGAAATGCCGCTGCAGGAGCAGGCAAGTTTATGGAGTGATACGGCGATCAAGACGCTTGACGTACGCAGCGGTACTTTGCCGCCCGGCGGTGTTCTGCGCGAAGCGGGATTGTCAGCCAATCTGTTATTGCTGGCAGGCGGCGGGGAAGGGAGGCTTGTGATGAATGGCGAGGTTCGCCGTATCCAGGCCTCTTTTGTCTGCCACGCTGTTAAGGGGTCGGCATTTACGATGACTGCCGGACCGGAGAACATTCATTATACCGTTATTCTCTACAAGGCTGTTCCAATGGCGGGAGCCGCCCGTGTACTGTTCCCGCAGCGCAACCACCCGCTGCGCACTTCGTTTATTCATCATCCCGCGCATCCGGCGGAGCTGCATCAGACAGCGGACAAGCTCATAGCCAAATGGAGCCGGGGAGAAGGGCTGGAACGCTTCCATACCAATACGCTGCTGCAAGGAATGCTGTACGAGCTTATTATGGAGCATGAACGCGGTCAGGGCGGCGCGGAGCCGGATATGGTGGAGATTGTTGCTGCCTATATAGCGGGGCATTACCGTCAGGAGCTGGAGCTTAAAGAGCTGGCTGCGCTTGCCGGATGCGGTGCAAGACAGCTGCAGCGGCGGTTCAAGCAGGAGAAGCTGCTCGGGCCGATGGAATATGTGATCCGGCTGCGGATGGAGAGCGCAGAACGGATGCTGCGTCATACGGATGCCTCCATCGGCGAAATCGCTGAAAGAACAGGCTACCGCGACATGTATTACTTCAGCAGGGCGTTCAAGAAATATTATGGAGTCCCCCCGCAGCTCTACAGGCGGACTGCCGCTTCAGTGCCCGGTGCGGGCGCTGCGTATTCCGGGCTGCCGGACCCGGTGATCAGTCATATGCGGGGCGATTATAACGTCACTGCTTCTCCGCAGCGAATCGCTGTACTCGATGTTCAATATGCTGACCATTTGCTTGCGCTTGGGCTGTCACCCGCAGGAAGTGTAGGATTGGGCGGTGCAGTGTTGAAATTCCCCCAATATATCCGGGAAAGGCTTAAGGCAACGGAAATGCTCGGAACCTACGAGTACCCGGACCTGCAGGCTGTGGAACGGCTGCAGCCGGAACTGATTATCTGTACCGAGGTGCATGATCCGCATTATGAACGCTTAAGCCGGATTGCTCCCACTATCATGTTTCGGCGCAACGAGAGCTGGCAGACGATTCTGAGCCTGCTCGGTGAACTGACGGACAAGCGGGCCCAGGCGGAACGTATTATTGCCGATTACCTTCGCCGCACGGCATTGCTCTCAGAAGAGCTTGCCCCGGTGCTGGCAGGCAAGAGCGTGGCTCTGATCCGCCCGCGGGAGTCACTGGTCCGCGTACATACGGCTTCGCACCGCACAGGCGCTGTGCTCTACCGGGACCTGGGTCTGCCTGCTCCGCTATTTGTCGCAGATACCTCCGACACGGCGTATCATATTTCCGTCGACAGGCTGCCGGCAGTACATGCCAGCCACTACTTTTGGCTAAGCAACGAGCTGCTGCAGGATGACCTGGCTGTGACCGAGCAGAACGTCCGGGGCTTGCTGGATGCAGATGAACGGCAGCGTATATACCCGGTGGATGCCGCTACATGGATCGGCTGCTATGGGCCGACAGGCATCAATTGCATTGTGGATCAGGTAGCCCGCGCCCTGCTGGCCTGAGCGGTGCCAATCCCAATAGATTCTATTAGATTTAGCTGGTTGTTGCTTCATAAACACCTGTCATTGGCAGGTGTTTTTATCACTTCTTTCATACGAACATTTGTGCTACAATTTCGTTTGTGAATATATGGAAGGGGCTGCGTGAGTCTATGACAAAGAGGCAATGGGTCATGAAATTTATGCTGATGCACAAATGGGTTTTTCTATGCGGGTTCATGATCACTACGTTAATGACGATGGTCAACCTGATTTATCCGTTCCTGGGCGGGAAGATGATCAATATCGCTTTTTATGATAAGGACATGAGCGCCTTTTTGGATCTATGTCTGATCTATGCCGGCATACTCTTGTTCAATCAGTTTGTGGTTGCAACGTTAAACAATCTTATTTCGTCGCAGATGATGACCGGGTTTGTCTTCGATATCCGGCGGGCTCTGTTCAACAAGATATTACATAAAAAAGGCAAAGACCTCTCCGGGATGTACAGCGGGGATATGATCAGCCGGATGAACCACGACGCTACGGATATTATGAATCTCGTCTTCTGGAGCGGACTGTGGGGATACTCCAACTTGCTGCATATCCTATTCGCTGTCTGTTTTATGTTTTACTACAATATACTGCTGGGCGCTTTTACGGTTGTTCTGGTTCCCGCCGTGTTTTTTGCCTCGAAATATTTCAAGACCAGAGCGCAACAGGTCAACAAGGAGCTTCGGGCGGAACAGGGTAAGCTATCCTCGTATTTATTCGAAATTGTGAAGAATCTGCAGGACGTCAAAATCCTTAACGCTGGTAAAAAAGTAACAAGCACTTATCTAAGGAAAACGGCTGCCATTAATAAAATGAATGTGGAAAACGGAAGAATCGGAGTGACCACAGAAAGGGTGAATGCATTCATCACGCTTGCCGCACAATTGCTCATATTTGTCATCTGCGCCTATTTCATTGTTAAAGGCAAAATGCAGCTCGGTGTGTTTGTAGCCGCGATAAGCTATTTCAATATGGCCGTGAATTACTTCAGCTCCATTAACGGCAAAATTACCGATGTCTGGGGGCAGAGAGTCTCCCTGCAGCGTGTCGTGGATATTCTGAATGAGGATGAAGAGGATTACCAGGAAAACCAGCCTCCGCAGCCCATAAAAGAGGGCCTGATTGAATTTAATAATGTCACCTTCGGATACAGTGAAGACAGACAGGTTCTGAACGGGTTCAATCTCCGCGTCGATGCAGGCAGCACGATTGGCATCGTCGGAAGGAGCGGCGCGGGTAAAACAACGATGGGTAACCTGCTCTACAATCTGTATCAAGTGGACAGCGGCGAGCTTCTGATCGACGGTGTGAATGTTAATGACTATAACCTGCATAGCTTGCGGAGCCAGGTGGGGATTGTCCATCAGGAGACTATTCTGTACGATCAGACCCTGCGTTACAATCTTTCATTTACAAATCATAAGGATAATGATGAAGCCCTGATGGAAGCGATCAAGAAGGCCGCTCTGTATGATGTGGTCATGACCTTTCCGGACGGACTGGATACTCTGCTGGGGACGGGCGGACAGGAATTATCCGGCGGGCAGAAGCAGCGTCTGGCAATCGCAAGGATATTAGTCAAGAATCCGAAGATTCTGATCTTCGACGAAGCTACATCCTTCCTCGACAGCCGGAACGAAGCGCTGATCCGGAAGGTAATGCGTGAGCTTTCGCAGGACCGGACGCTGATCATCATCGCCCACCGGTTCTCCACCATCCAGAGCTGTGATAGAATTGCGGTGTTAGCGGACGGTGTTGTCAAAGGCTACGATACTCACGACGTACTGATTACGAGCAATCCAACATACATAGACTTATTCAGCGAACAGTATGCAGGAGGTGGTGAAGCTGTATGAAACGATGGGACACGTATAAGGCCTTAACCCGGGATATAGACGGTATCCGAAAACCGCTCCTTGCACTGGGGATGTTCAAGATATGGAGCTTAGTATTCGGGCTGATCCCCCTGTTCTTGTACTCGTTATTGGTTAACCGCGTTTTGGTAGATAAGCAGTTGAATGAGCTTTGGCTAATCATCAGCGGATATCTGGCGGTTTTCCTGCTTACTACAACCGGGATCGCCGTCAGTAAGCGGTTTTCCAACCAGTTGATGCTGAAGTATGATCTGAGAATCAAGAATAAACTGCTCAAGAAGCTTATCAGCCTTGAACATGATGAATATAGCCAATATAGCATTGGCGATGTTAAGAGCCGGATTGAGAACGATTCGGCAATTGCCGGGAAATTTTTCGAGACGCATATCTTAGATTTTATCTACGCTGTGGTTTACGCTGTTGCACTGGCAGTGATTTTGCTGTGCTATGACTGGCGGATTGCGCTCATCAGTTTTATTTTTGTTCCGGTCTCTTTGGTAACGGTTAATTTTCTGGGAGGGAAAGCGAAGCTAACCGGAGAGGAGCTCTGGAAACTGCAGATTCAATATGAATCCTTTTTACACTCCAATTTTCAAAACTGGAAGGATATCAAAACCAATAATCTTGAAGACACCCAATTGGATGAGCTAAACGGACATTACAAGAAGATCAGGCATGTGTGGTTTCTTAACCAGCTCTATATGCATCTGGGAATTACCTATTCGTTCTTCACCAAGAATTTCATTACCCAGCTGTTCATCTATTTTATCGGCGGATTATTTGTCATCAAAGGCTACTCGGAGGTTGGTGTGCTGCTTGTGTTTATCAGCTTTTACGGGCAGTTCTTCGGATACATCGAGAACATTAGTAATTCCATGATGAACTTCAAGAATGACTCGGTGAGTATCGGTAAAGTGATCGGGCTTCTAAATATAGAAGCAGCTAAGAAGCCCTATAAGAAGATTGAAGGAACAGATATCAATGTTAACCAGCTGAAATTTGCCTATGAGGGGAACGATTCATTTGCGCTTGACGGTATATCATTCTCTGTGGGTAAGGGGGAGCATCTGGCGATCGTTGGACAAAGCGGCAGCGGCAAATCCACCATCGCCAAGCTGTTGACAGGGCAGATGGAACCGCAAGGGGGAACAGTAAGCATTGGCGGCACAGATATCTCTTCGGTGAACAGTGAGAGTGTGTCCGACAAAGTGAGTATTGTTGTGCAGGAACCCGTTCTGTTCAATATGTCGATCAGAGACAACCTGCTGCTGGCCAAGGCCGGGGCAACCGACGCGGAATTGATCGAGTGCTGCCGCAGGGCGAGTATATATGATTTCATTGACACCTTGCCGGATCAATTGGATACGATCATTGGAGAAAAGGGTGTGAAGCTCTCCGGGGGCCAGAGACAGCGGTTATCGATTGCCCGTGCTTTTCTGCAGGACAGGGAGATCATTATTTTCGACGAAAGCACAAGCGCGCTGGACAGCGAGAATGAGAGTGACATCATTAGCGAACTCAAGAGTCTTTCCTCCGGGAAAACCATGATCTCCATTGCGCACCGTCTATCTTCCATTCTGGACTGCGACAAGGTAATGGTTCTGCAAGCGGGCAGGGTCGCAGCCTTCGATACCCATGAGAACCTGTTTAACCGGAACGATGCCTATGATTTGCTGTTCCAGAATCAGTATAGGGCAGGTTGATATAAGGAGACCCGGATGCGTTCAGCGTCCGGGTTTTTGTATTTTATCTGTAGCCTTCAGCATCCGCCGGTTTACCGGCATCTACGACCTCAACCATGTAACGCCAGCAATCCGGCTGGGAGCCGTCCATATCTGTGTACCCGTAGACTTGCGCCAGCTCTCCGCTTGAGAGTGACCGTCCGTTCCATCTGGATAATTCGGGGTCTTGAGCAAGCGCAGCGACGGCCCGGCCTACATAACGTGGGGATTCCGAGATGATGAAGTGAGGCTCATTGGCAGAAGCATCCCGCCAGTTATCTTCTTGTATCCCATAGTGTTCGAGCATCATTTCTGAACGAAGCCAGCCTGGCGTGAGCGCCACCGCTGTACAGCCATAAGGCTTAAGCTCCTGGGCAAGAGCCCAGGCCATACGGGTCACGGAGGTTTTGGCCTGATCATAGAACATCGACACCCGGTAATTCTGATTGTTGTATTCAGCGATTCCGTCCGTCATCTCTACAATTAACCCATTCTTATTCTTAATCAGAAGAGGGAGCGCAAAATGGCTTGTAATGAGATGGGTATCTATCGCGAGCCGTAACATCCGCAGCCCCTTCTCAAGGGAATGCTCCCACAACGGAACATTCCATTCGATGATCTTTTCGGCGCCCCATATATCATTCACGAGAATATCAAGCCGGCCCTGCTCCTGCTCAATGCGATTCACCAATTTCTCTACCTGGGCAGGATCGAGATGATCGACTTGAACCGGAATTCCGTGACCGCCAGCCTGGGTGACAAGCTCAGCCGTTTCTTCTATGGTTTCAGGACGGTCATATTCGGAACGTTGGGCTAGCGTCGATCTTCCTGTCACATATACCGTTGCGCCAGCTGCCCCTAGCTCGGTAGCGATCCCCCGGCCAGCTCCCCTGGTAGCTCCGGCTACTAAAGCGATTTTCCCACGTAAATCCGTCATTTCGTTATTACCTCCTTTGTTGATTACAGCTTCATTATAGAGTATAGGAATGACATCTATTGTCATATATAGTTTAGTTTTCGCGGTTTAAGTTTGATTTAAGTGTTATGGCTTATGCTTGGAATAAGTCAGGTAGCGTTAATGCTTATTGAACGATAAACAGCCTATGGATAACTACTAACTATACGAGGAGTGTTAATACATGAAAATGATAAAGCTGAACAGCATAAGCGTCATTGCTCTCGCCGCATTACTTACTGTATCCGCCGCGGGATGCTCTAATACACAAGAGGGCAGCGGGGTTGCTGCTGCAACCACTCCATCTGTAGCTCAAACCGTGTCACCAAGCGCAACATCCGCAGCAGAAGGTGCTGTTGTTGAATCACCGGAGGCTGCCGTTTCCGCTCTGGACACCACGGAATTATTCAGTGACCGGGATTTAGAACAGGCGGCGGATCTTACTGCTGCAACACCAATGAACCTGGAGAGCAATCAGGATGTGACACTGAGTGAGGAAGGCGTGTATGTTTTGAGTGGTGATGTGGACAATGTGACGGTAACGGTTGAGGCTGCCGACGATGCCAAAGTTCAGATCGTTCTTGACGGTGTGAGTATAACCAATGAAGATGCACCTGCCATTTATGTGAAAGCAGCGGATAAGGTATTCGTTACCTCCACGGACAGTGAGAACTATATGCAGGTATCCGGAAGCTATGTGGCGGACGGGGAAACCAATCTGGATGCGGTTATTTTCTCAAGAGCAGATCTGACCCTGAATGGAACCGGAACCTTAGGCATTGTGTCGAGTCAAGGAAATGGGATCTCTTCCAAGGATGATCTCAAAATTACCGGAGGCGTGTATACCATAGAGTCCTCTGCGGATGCATTAGAAGCGAATGATGCGATTCTGATCCATGATGGAACGATCACGATTGATACACAGAAGGATGGATTGCATAGCGAGAACGAAGAGGATACTACCCTCGGGAATATCTATATCGAAGGTGGCACCTTAACAATCACTGCTGCTGACGATGCCATTACCGGCAACAACCTGGTGCAAATCGATGGCGGGATCATCAACATTAAGAGTGCAGTAGAAGGTATCGAGGCAAACAACATTATCGTAAATGAAGGTCAGATTACGTTGTATGCGACTGATGACGGTATAAATGCTACACCCAAAGTTAGTTCCGGCGCATCGATTGTAGTCAACGGCGGTACGATTGATGTAAGTATGGCTAGCGGGGATACGGATGCCTTTGATTCAAATGGTGACATCTATATCAATGGCGGGACCCTTAATGTAGAAGCGACTTCCGCTTTTGATGCAGATGGTACAGCTGAACTGAATGGCGGCACTGTCACGGTCAATGGCGAACAAATCACTGAAATCACGGAATCACGCGGAGGCGGGTTCGGCGGTGGAGGTGGCCGGGGGGGCGCAGGTGGCGGTAGAGGAACGGGGCAATAATGAAGGGGAGTTTTTCCTAGAGTAGTTGGACGTATATATATTTATTTATAAAAACCGGTTGTGGTATAGTAAAGGCAGGAATAGAGTAAAATGCAAAGAGAGACGTGCATCGGGCGCGACTTCTTATTCATATTATATAGCCCTTTTTAAGGGTGGAGACTTCAAAATAACAGTTAGGAGATAGACCGTTTCCTTTGGATTAGGGCGGTCTATTTCTTTTTTAAGATAGTTAAGCGAAGGAAAGGAGCAGGCAGGATGAGCTACCCTGAATTAATGCGCAAAAAAGATTTATATGAACAAGCCAAAGACACACTTCCGGAAATCACTGTAAAAAGCTATGTGCAGGCTTTCGAACTGGAATATACGCATAACTCAACTGCCATTGAAGGGAATACGTTAACCCTTTTGGAAACCAAGGTGGTTTTGGAGGAAGGGGTGTCTGTAGGCGGCAAGATGCTGCGGGAAATTTACGAGGTCATTAATCATAATAAAGCTTACCAGTATGTTAAAGCCTGCATTGATCAGAGAAAACCGTTGGATGAAGGCATTATTAAAGATATTCATGCTGTACTGACTGAGAATATAATGGTGGGCGGTATCTACCGGAATGTAGAGGTATATATATCTGGAGCGGCCCATACACCACCAGTACCGGGTGAAATGTACCGCCAGGTACAAAACTTTTACGCTGATTTAGCTGAAAAGGATGTCACCAACGTTATTGAGCTTGCAGCATGGACCCATGCCGAATTCGTGCGTATCCATCCGTTCGCCGATGGGAACGGCAGAACTTCGCGGTTGATTATGAACTATCAACTGCTGGCCCACGGTTATCTTCCTGTCTCTATTGCCAAGGAATCCCGGCTGGATTACTTCAATGCACTAGAAGCCTATGCTGTGAATCGGGACTTGAAGCCCTTTGCTGATATGATCGCCTCTCTGGAAGAGCAGCAGCTTGACCGCTATCTGGGGATGATTGAGCGGCAGGGGCAGAGACAACAGCAGTCAGAGTGAACCGGAACCGTAGATTCCTGTGGCGTGTGTACACAACTGAACAGAACCGGCAATAAAAACCCTTCTGGCGAAGGGTTTTTATATCGTTTATACTGATTAAACCAATTTATTTCATAGGAGCTGTGCCCAGAACATGATAAAGAAAGAAGCTGCACATATACGTAAGCAATTTAAGATGGACCACGATCAGCTGCATCTGTTCGATATTCTGAACGTGTATATTATGAAGGAAACCAATGAGATCTACCATTGTGAACGCCAGCCGTTCGCCATGCTGGACCGCGAAAAGCAGGAGCTGTATATGGCGAATTTCCGGAAACTGCTGACCGGGGAGCTGGATCATAAACTGTTCGAGCTGAAGTTCCTTGAAGAAGCGGAGGAGCCGTCGCAGGTCATGCTTCATCAGGGGCTGGTAACGGGAGATCCGGAAGAATGGCAGGACCTGATGCTGATGCTGGTGGATAAAATGCTGGTGGACGTCAAGTATGAGAAGGATGCGGTAATCACGTTTGTCCGCGGACAATACTTCCGGCCGACCAAGGCCCGGAATGATGAAGCCGAAGAAACCGGCAAGGATGAGATGTTCTCACATCCGTTCATCCTATGCAGTGTGAACTCCACGGAGCAGCAGCGCAAAACCCTCCTGTTCGATTACGTGGAGCGGGAATTCAAATATAATGTGATGGTTGATCCGATCATCAAGCTTAGCACGCCGGAGCAAGGTTTCTTCTACCCGAGTGTAACGGACAACTATTCGGATATTAATCGTATCCTGTATTGTACAGGGAGCTCGAATAATCCGAACCCTCATTTCATCGAACAGGTGCTGAATGCGGAGCGGTCCGTGACAGCCATGGAAGAGAGATCCATCTTTGAGGATATCGTAAAGGAAATAACGGGCGAACAACTCGATGTGGCGACCATTGCGCAGGTATATGAAAGTATTCATCAGGTCATCGAGGACCATGAGGATGAGGAAGAGCCGCCGAAGCTCGATTACCGGGATGTAGAGCGTGTGCTGAAGGCAAGCGGCGTAGAGGAAGTGACGATGGAGAAGGTAGAGCGCGCGTTCGAAACCATCGTCGACGATAAGAATTATGAGATGAAAGCAAACAGCGTGATCCCGAAATTCACGTCCAAATCGATCAAGATCGATACAAAGGTAGCTTCGATTACGGTCAGCCCGCAGGATCTGAAGTATGTGAGACAGGTGAATTATCAGGGGAAACGCTGTATCCTGATTGAGATTGATGAGGATGCTGTAATTGAAGGGTTTACACTGATGTCGGAGAATCTATCCTGACCTGTGCAGATAGATGTATATTGAACAAGGGCTATCCCGGCGTCTCCTTACGAGAGCGGGAAGCCCTTTTATTTGTGTAGGGTTGGTGCGAGTGCGCACGGGCCGAATGTATGCGAAAAACCGAACCCAATGTGCTAACGCTAAAGCTTCAGCCCGTATTTCTCCCAAACCGCTGCATACTTCTTCTCCAAGATCGCCCAGCGCTTCTCGGCGCCGTATTTCGCTTGGAGCTGCTTCAGGTATTGCTCCGCAGTCTCTGTATCCCCTGTATCCAGCAGGAACCCCAAGGTCTCCTCACTTAAATGCAGTGCTGTCCGCTGCATATAGTATTCAATAATGGCCCTGGCATCGGTTAAGGTGTACAAGAATTGAAGACCCTGATCCAAATGGAGCAGCAGGTCTGCCGTGAACTTGTCCACATCTACCTCCGGCGTCAGGAAGTAGCGTTCCGGGGCGGCGGGGACGATGTTCCTGATCCGGACATAGAAGTGAGGCAAGCCCAGAGACGAAGCAGGCCTATATTGCGCCAGCTCTTCGGAATGAAGACTGTAATTCACATAGAAGCTGAGTTGCTTGTGTGTATTGTACTTGTATTTCTGGATATTGATTTTATAGCTGAGTTGGCCTTCTGTTTTGTAGAAATTCAGATCTTTTGTACGATAGCCCTGTGCGGAGAAAAAAGGTTTCACGTCTTGCTTGATGATCGTCTTAAACAGCTCTTGCAAAGGAAGCCCTCCCCATCCATAGTTAATTATGATGACCTTCTGATTGATCACATGCCAGGCACCATTCTACTATAGCAATAAATACTTGCAGATGCCAAAAAGAGGAACCAAAAGTAAATGCGGAATCCAATGATAGGGTTACCCCGGAATAGATATAGACATAGGACCTGGGCATGGATGCTTGGGTCTTTTTGTTATAAAGCAATAATAAAAGTCATGTGAATCAGACTAATTACTACGATTGTTTGTCGAAAATTAAACTTATTCATACGAAATGTCGATAAAGTAGACTAAGAGTTTTTGTTGTGCGCTCATACGGAAACGTTATCAATTTATAAAGAGATACTCATTCGACAAGGAGGAACGAAATGTTAAAAAAGATAGGCAAGATAGGTTTGGCTCTAGTGTTAATCCTTGGGCTGCTGCCTATTATGTCACTCCGGGCTTACGCTGCCGTGCCTTCATTTAATGAAACAACGGATTTTGTGATTGAGCCTCCGGTTACATACAGTGCAGGCAAAAATCTTTCTGCTGCCCAGGGTCTTCCGGACGGAAGCACAGCAGTATTGCTGAACTCATTTGTTTATGAAGGCAATACTTACGTTTCATCTAATTTTCTGAGGATATTTGATAATACGGGAATGCTCATAACGGATATTAATCTGAGCAGTTTGATGGATACTTATTACAAAATGACGGACGTAAATATGCTTGTGCTAAATAACGGTAATCTATTAATTACGTACAACAAAAGTGACTCGGGCGAAAATAATCTGCAATTGGGCACAGTTACGGAGAGCACTCCTAATACCTATTTCATGGTGCTTGATAAAGCGGGGCACAAAGTAACCACCCAGACTCAGATAAATACATTTAGTGATGCTAGTCTTCCGCAGCTTACACGCTTTGTATCGGCAACGGAATTGTCGGACGGCAATATAGCCTTTTCCTGGCAGAGAAATGATAATGTTAGCACAGCTACGCGTGTGTTCACTGTTGGAGGGACACCTGTTTCAAGCGAAACCCTTCTAGTGAAATATAATGCGAGTATGTCTTATGTATCCGCCGGGGATGGCGTATATATGGTTGCTTACAATTCAGGAGCTTCAGCCGATTACATCTATCTGAAGATATTCAGTAACAGCGGAACGCTCTTAAGAACAATTGATGTAGGAGCAAGAACGAATGAGAAACAACTGTATCTGTCTACGCTGAACAACGGGAATTTCATGTTCAGCCAATATTACTGGGTGAATGACAGATCCACGGTCTCTTTATATGACAATGAGGGGAACAGCCAAGGCGGATTTGAGGTCAACGGCTATCTGGGTGAAGCTTCGGCTGCAGTCTATAAGGATGGTGCACAGCCCGGATTCGTAACAGTAAGCACGGATCCCATCTCCAATGCTGCCATCAACGATGCATACAATTACGGTACAGAATGGTCAGGGACCCAGTATGCTTACCTGAATTACTATGACTACGACGGTAATCTGGTCCTAACATCGGATCAGCCAGTGGATTCCGCTCCGGTGGTATTTCAGGGATATGATGAAGACAGCTGGATGTTCGATGTGGAATATTATCCGAAATTCGCTTTGTATCCGGCCTTTGCCGATAAAGTTGTTCTGATCAAAACAGATAATACAGATGCCACTCATTATAGAATAATTGGTAAATTGTTTGATACAGAGCCTTCCACTCCGGTTGCGCTGCTGTCAGCGACAGCTGACGGCGTAGCCGGAACAACAACATCGACGAAAATTGATCTGACCTTCGATACTGCGATTGCCGGGCTGACGGCAGACGATATCACAATTACGGATGGTACAGGGTCTGCGGTAAAAGGTACGTTAAGCGGATCAGGGACAGATTGGAGCATCGGGCTTACTTCAGTAACAACTGAAGGGGACGTATCGGTGGCGGTAAATTCGCCAAGCGGATACACGATCAGCGGTTCGCCGATGACGGTAACTGTATCGTTGTTCACGGCATTGCCGGAAGCGACGCCGGCAGCTGAAATAGACTATGCAGCTGAGCAGCTGACGGGACTAACGGCAAACGGTGCATACACGTTGAACGGTACGCTGGCAGTAACGGCGACAGTAGATGGTAAGCTGGCTATAGATAGCAGCTGGCTGGGAACACCGCTGAGTATTGTGAAGAAAGGCAACGGTTCGACGACTATAGATAGCGTGGCGCAGACGGTGAGTATTCCTAGTCGTCCGGCAGCACCTATTGGTGTGGCGGCGATGGATGAGACAGCAATAGACGCCGAAGATGGCACATTGACTGGGGTAACCACGGCGATGGAATACAAAATAGGTATTGCGGGGACGTGGCTTGGTGTATCAGGCACAACCGTGACAGGGCTTGCGCCGGACACGTATTACGTCCGGACGAAGGCGACGCCTGCGACATTTGTGTCGGAAGCACAGAGCGTGACGGTGGCTGCGTTTGTGCCGACGCAGGAAGCGACGCCCGTAGCTGAAATTGACTATGCAGCTGAGCAGCTGAAGAGTCTGGCAGCTAACGGTTCATATACGGTGAACGGAACGCTGGCGGTAACGGCGACCGCCAATGGTCAGCTGGCTATAGATAGCAGCTGGCTGGGAACACCACTGAGTATTGTGAAGAAAGGCAACGGTTCGACGACTATAGATAGCGTGGCGCAGACGGTGAGCATTCCTGTTCGTCCGGCAGCACCTACTGGTGTGTTGGGGACGGATGAAACAGCGATAAGTGCCGAAGATGGCACATTGACGGGCGTAACCACAGCGATGGAATACAAAATAGGTATTGCGGGGACGTGGCTTGGTGTATCAGGCACAACCGTGACAGGGCTTGCGCCGGACACGTATTACGTCCGGACGAAGGCGACACCTGCGACATTTGTGTCGGAAGCACAGAGCGTGACGGTGGCTGCGTTTGTGCCGACGCAGGAAGCGACCCCCGTAGCTGAAATTGACTATGCGGCAGAGCAATTGACGGGACTGGCGGCAAGCGGTTCGTACACGATAAACGGTACACTGGCAGTAACGGCGACCGCAGATGGTAAGCTGGCAATAGATAGCAGCTGGCTGGGAACTTCACTGAGTATTGTGAAGAAAGGTAACGGTTCGACGACTATAGATAGCGCGGCGCAGACGGTAAGTATTCCTGTTCGTCCGGCAGCACCTACTGGTGTGGCGGCGACGGAGGAGACAGCAATTGGTGCCGAAGATGGCACATTGACTGGGGTAACCACGGCGATGGAATACAAGAAGGGCATCGCGGGTACGTGGCTTGGTATAACGGGCACAAGCGCGACAGGGCTTGCGCCGGACACGTATTATGTACGGACGAAAGCAAGTTCGATGGCGTTTGCCTCAGAAGCACAGAGTGTAACGATTGTGGCGTTTGTAGCAACGCCGGAGGCGACCCCGGCCGCTGATATTGACTATGCAGCAGAGCAACTGACGGGTCTGACGGCAAACGGTGCATACACGTTGAACGGTACGCTGGCGGTAACGGCGACCGCAGACGGTAAGCTGGCTATAGATAGCAGCTGGCTGGGAACTTCACTGAGCATTGTGAAGAAAGGCAACGGTTCGACGACTATAGACAGTGCGGCGCAGACGGTGAATATTCCAAGTCGTCCGGCAGCACCTACTGGTGTGGCGGCGACGGATGAGACAGCAATAGATGCCAAAAATGGTACATTGACTGGCGTAACCACAGCGATGGAGTACAAAAAGGGGACAGCAGGTGAGTGGACCGATGTAGCGGGCACAACTGTAACAGCGCTTGTGCCGGACACGTATTACGTCCGGACGAAGGCGACGTTAGCGGCATTTGTATCAGAAGAGCAGAGTGTGACGGTGGCTGCGTTTGTGCCAACACAGGAAGCAACCCCGGCAGCTGAAATAGACTATGCATCTGAGCAGCTGACGGGACTGACGGCAAACGGTGCATACACGTTGAACGGTACACTGGCAGTAATGGCGACCGCAGATGGTAAGCTGGCAATAGATAGCAGCTGGCTGGGCACGTCACTGAGTATTGTGAAGAAAGGTAACGGTTCGACGACTATAGATAGCGCGGCGCAGACGGTAAGTATTCCTGTTCGTCCGGCGGCACCGGCTGGTGTGACAGTAACGGATGAAACAGCATTGAATGCTAACAATGGTACTTTAACGAACGTAACAACTGCAATGGAATACAAGAAGGGTACAGCAGGTGCGTGGACAGATGTGCCGGGCACAACTGTAACGGCACTTGTCCCGGACACCTACTATGTCCGGACGAAAGCGACAGCAACGACATTCACCTCGGCTTCGGTGCAACTGACGGTATTGTCGTTCACGGCAACGCCGGAAGCAACTCCGGCCGCAGAGATTGATTATGCAGCAGAGCAGCTGAGAGGTCTGACACCGGACGCTTCATACACAGTGAACGGTATACCAGTAACAGCGGCAGCGGATGGTAACTTGGCCATCGACAGCAGCTGGCTGGGATCGTTACTGGATATCGTGAAGAAAGGTAACGCCTCGACGACTACAGACAGTGCAGTGCAGACATTGACTCTTCCAGCCCGTCCGGCAGCTCCGGTTGGCGTGAGTGTTACAGATGTGACGTACAACGGGGCGAATGATGGCACCCTGCAGAATCTGACAGTCCAGATGGAGTACAAGACAGGCAGCGCTGGTCTTTGGACAGATGTAACAGACACAATCATCACTGGCCTTGCACCGGACACGTATTATGTACGGGAGAAGGCCACGTCAACAGCATTCGCTTCTAATATTGCTCAGGTTACCGTTCATGATTCGGATGCAGTCATCCCGGCTGCACCTGAAGTGGCAGCGGATGACCAGAACAATACGATTGTTGGTCTGGACACCAGCATGGAATTCGCAGTGGACGACGGAACTTTCATACGCTACGACGGAACCAACCTGCCGGACTTGAGCGGTGAACACACCGTTGAGGTTAGGGTTGCGGCCAGCGGATCGGTTCCGGCGGGTCCGGCAACTACGCTGACCTTTACAATTAATGAGCTTATCCCTGCGGGGGGCTTGTCCGTGAGCGCCAGCGATCCAAGTGGTGCAGGGAATAACGGATATACGCAGATCAGTGTTACGCCGGAGCCAGCTGCAGGACATAAGCTGCTGTACAAGAATTTCGGCACGGGCAGCGTTGTTGCACCTAATGCTGGAGAAATCCTGACGGGATACACCCTTGTAGGAATCGATGGTCTAATTCCTGCAGCTAACGGCGATAGGATTGGAATAGCAGAAGTGGATGCTGACGGCAAGGTAGTGAAGTACGGCAGCGCAACAGCGGTTGTTGTGGCGGCTAATACCGTAACACCAGATCCCGATCCCGTCATTCCGGGAACCGGAACCAGTACTGGTTCCGCGGCAAGCAATGTTACCGATGTGATCGTCCTTGTTAACGGCAAGGAAGAGAACGCGGGCAAAGCCACAACAACGACCTCCGGAAACTTGAAGATAACTACTATCGCTGTTGATCCGGCGAAGCTTCAAGCGAAGCTGGATGCGGAAGGGAATGGCGCTGTAGTTTCAATTCCGATGATGCTGGATTCCAACATCATCATCGCAGAGCTGAACGGCCAGATGATCAAGAACATGGAGAATGTATCAGCTACCCTGGTGCTTCAGACAATCAAAGGGACTTATACTTTGCCGGCATCCGAGATCAACATCGGTGCGTTGGCAGAGAGACTCGGAAACGGAATGAAGCTGGAGGACATTACACTACGGATTACGATTGGCGAGACATCGGCATCCATGAACCAGGTAGTGACAGCTGCTGCAGGCAGAGGGGGCTTCACCCTTGTTGCACCGCCAATAGATTTCACCGTTACCGCAACTTACGGTACATTGACAGTCGAAGTGAGCCGGTCCAATGCTTACGTGGAGCGGACAGTAGCTCTTCCGGATGGTATTGACCCTAACCGGATTACGACGGGGATCGTCGTAGACCCGGATGGTACAGTGCGCCATGTGCCGACCAGATTCGTCCGGAAAGACGGCAGGTATTACGCAGATATCAAGAGCTTGACGAACAGCTCGTATGCGGTGGTCTGGCATCCGCTGACTTTTGCGGATGTGGACAACCACTGGGCGAAGAATGCAGTGAACGATATGGGATCGCGTCTGGTCATTAACGGTGTGAACGAAACGACCTTCAACCCGAACGCAGACATCACCCGTGCAGAGTTCGCAGCGATTATCGTACGCGGCCTGGGATTGAAGCTTGCGGAAGGAACATCGGCGTTTGCAGATGTTGCAGCGGATAGCTGGTATGCGGCAGCGGTGGAGACAGCATCCGAATACGGTCTGATCACCGGCTTCGAGGACGGAGCCTTCCGTCCGGATGCCCGGATCACACGTGAACAGGCCATGAGCATTATCGCCAAGGCGATAAAGCTGACAGGTCTTGCAGAGCAGACCGGCACAGTGGATACAGCAAGTGTACTTGCAGCCTTTACAGATGCAGGCAGCATAGGCGCCTGGGCCGGAGACAGCCTGGCGCTTGCAGCTAAGGCTGGCTTAATTACCGGCCGCGGGGACAGCAAGCTGGAGGCAAAGGCTAATGTTACCCGCGCGGAAGTGGCCGTACTGATTCAGCGGTTGCTTCAGAAGTCGGATTTGATTGATTAATTAAGTTAATTATAGGAGAAGCGAATTCAGACACTGTGCTGAATTCGCTTCTTTTTTATATAATAATTTATTGGGATAATATTATTCCTCCAGTTTCTTATCCACTTGCTTGGCGTAAGACGCACGTAAACCAAGTTCCCTCATGTACTTTCCTACTGTCCGCTCGCTAATAATATAGCCCTCTTCCCTTAAGAGGAGGGTGATCTTTGGACTGCCGTACTGGCCGTGGTTTGCCTCAAAGAGGTAAGCGACCCGCTTTAGCAGTAAGGCTTTGCGCTTCGTCTGAGGGCTGACTTCGGCACTTCTCCATTTGTAAAATCCGCTCCGTGATACTTCAAGAATGCTGCACATCTTCTCTACCGTAAATTCGGAGCTATGGTCTTCGATGAACTGAAATCTTTGTGCTTTAGATTGCGGAAGATATGCGCGGGTCTTTTTTAGGGCGGCAAGCTCCTCTTCTTTTGCCAGCACCTGCTTGTTCAGTTCGTGAATCTTGTCTGCAAGGACAGACTTTTCACCCTTATTATTCATTCTCATACCCACCCCGTAAATTCCAGAATACTTGCCTTCGCCGACTGCGTCTCGGACTGTGCACTCTTACGCCATTCCTTGGGTGACGTGCCCATTAGCTTAGAGAAACAGCGGTTGAAGCTGGAGATGGAATGAAACCCCACCTTTTCAGAAATCTCAAGAATAGAATCCTCGGTGCTCTTCAGCTGCTTACAGGCCTCTTCGATCCGGGTGCTGCTCAGGAAGTCGAGGGGGGCGGTGCCCATCATTTCATGGAATTTGCGGCGGAAGTGGGTGGTGCTCAGGTGGCAGAGGTCGGCCAGGAAGTCGATGGTCATCGGCAGCATATAGTTCCTGGTGATATACTCCAGCGCCGGGGAGATGACGAAGTCGCCCTTCAGATTATGCCCTGCTTCCTGATCGGTCAGCGCCTCATTCGTGGAATGGATCCGGAGCAGCTCGATATACAGCGACAGCAATAAGCCGTAGGCGCTCTCCTGATAATAAGGCTTCTGCTGCTGCAATTCCTCCACGATCGACGTGGCCAGACTGTACACCATGGGATGCTTATCCTTATTCAGGATACAGTTCTTCCCCAGCACCGCCCACAGATTCGGCTCGAAGTTGCTATAGGCGCTTTTGAAGGAATGCTGAAAGAGATCCTCCGGCGAGAAAAAAAGATAAGACCACAGACTGGCCTCACCCGGAGAACTATACGTCGTATGCGGAAGGTACCGGGGGAGGAAGGTCACATCACCGGCTGTAAAAGGTACAGACTCGCCCTTGATCTCCATGATGCCGCTATCCGAATAACAAATCCCAATCTCCAGGTGGTTATGGAAATGCAGGTGCTCGCTCTTGATATCGGAGATCTTCCAGCGTTCCCCGCTTAACAGCAGCACAGGGAAATGGATCGGCAGGCTGTAGTGGCGGTACTCGATGACGGGTTTCTTTTTTCTGGGCATATCCGGGGGCTCCTCTATAATATTAAAATAGATAAATGGTCGAAAATGCGCAGTTTTGCTGTGAATATGCTTAGATATAGAATATTTTACTGCTTACAATGGAGTATGTAAAGCGCTTGCAATGAGACGGATAGTAAGCGCTATTGAGGCGCGTGAGACAAGAGAGGGGTAATAAGATGATTCAAGTGGATTTCAACAGGGAAGAGATTCTAAGTATTATCGACAAGGTCACCAACAAAACACTGGCGATGGACTTAACATGGGACTGGCCTTGCGGCGTAGCTTATTATGGGGTATCCAGAGCTTATCAGACTACAGGGAACAAAGAGTACCTGGACAGACTGGTTCAGTGGGCGGATGAATATATTGAGCTGGGGCTGCCGGACTGGACGGTTAATACTTGTGCCATGGGCCACATGCTGATCACCTTGTATGAAGCGACTGGAGAGCAGAAATATTGGGATATTGCGATGAGCAAGGTAGAATACATCCGTAAAAATGCGCTGCGGTTCGGAGACAATGTGCTGCAGCATACGGTATCGATTTCTAATGATTTTCCGGAACAGGCTTGGGCGGATACGCTGTTTATGGCGGCATTCTTCCTGCTGCGTGTAGGCAGTAAGCTGAAGGATCAGGAGCTGATTCAGGATGCCCTCAATCAATACTACTGGCATATCAAGTATCTGCAGGACCCTGGCACAGGCTTCTGGTTCCATGGCTACAACAATGTGAAGCAGGATCATATGTCCGGACTATACTGGGGCAGAGCGAATGCCTGGGGTGCGTATACAATGTCGCAGGTGAAGCCGCTTTTGAAGGACTGGTATTTGTATCCGCAGTGTATGGACGTGGAATGTTCGCTCCGTGATCAATTGGCGGCGCTGAAGCTTGTCCAGACAGAGAACGGCTTGTGGCGGACGGTGCTGGATGATGAGGAATCTTATGAAGAAGTATCGGCATCCTGCGGCATTGCGGCGGCGATGATCAACAACGGCAATCCGCTGCACACCAAATATGTGCAAAAAGCGTTAAAGGGCATTCTTGCAAACATCAGCGAAGACGGACGTGTCCTGGGCGTATCCGGCGGCACAGCCGTAATGAAGGACCGCGAAGGGTACCGCAATATTCCAAAAGACTGGATTCAAGGCTGGGGCCAAGGCTTAGCGCTTGCTTTCTTGTCCGATATGCTTAAATAGGAGGGAACCGAATTGTCCAAACCATCAACAGGCGCTTTCACACTGCCGGGAGAATCCGGTTACGAAGCGCTAACGCTTGAACTCGCTGAACGCTGGGGTGCCGATGTCATCCGTGACAGTGACGGTACACAGTTATCTGATGAGATTATCAATGCCGGATACGGCATTTATTCTACAGTCTGTATCATCCGGGACCATAATGAATGGGCGTCGCAGAACCCGGATAAGCTGCAGCAGAGCTTCCTTATTACGAATCCGAAGGTGGCTGTGCAAGATTATTTGTCGGTCTACCTGATGGAGGATTTCTTCGCTGAACAGTTCAGAGTGAATGATTCCCGTGAGGCGTATAAGTACTGGCAGGTGTATGACCGGACGACCGGTGAGGAAGTGCCGAGGGAGCAGTGGAATTACGACCGGGAATCAGGCAATGTGGTGGTTACCGGAATCGTACCTTGGCATAAATACACCGTCAGCTTCATGGCCTACCGGATCTGGGAAGAGATCTCCATGTACAATCACACCACGAATAACTGGAACAAAGAGCATCTGATGCAGATTGATCCTATGTATGCTGACACGCAAAAATACCTGCTGGATTGGATGGAAGACTGGTGCGAACAGCATAAGGAAACAACGGTTGTCCGGTTTACTTCTCTTTTCTATAATTTTGCCTGGATCTGGGGCAGCAGTGAGCGTAACCGTCATCTGTTCTCGGACTGGGGTTCATACGATTTCACGGTGAGTGCCAGAGGTCTGGATCTGTTCGCGCAGCAATACGGCTATTCGCTGACGGCAGAAGATTTCGTGAACGGCGGCAAATACCGTGTCAGTCATATCCCGGCGGAGCAGCGCAAGCTCGACTATATGGCTTTTATCAATGATTTCGTGATCGGATTCGGCAAGCAGTTAATTGATATTGTGCATAAGCATGACAAGCTGGCGTATGTCTTCTACGATGACAGCTGGGTTGGCGCAGAGCCTTACAATGACCGCTTCGGTGAGTTTGGTTTCGACGGAATGATTAAATGTGTGTTCTCCGGATATGAGGCAAGGCTCTGTTCAGGGGTGAAAGTGGATACGCATGAGATCCGGCTGCATCCGTACTTGTTCCCGGTTGGTTTAGGCGGTGCGCCTACCTTCATGGAAGGGGGGAATCCGACACTGGATGCCAAAAAATACTGGATCAACATCCGGCGTGCCCTCCTGCGTGAGCCGATTGACCGGATTGGCCTGGGCGGATATCTGCATCTGGTCGAGCCTTACCCGGATTTCTGTGATTATATCGAGAAGATTGCGAATGAATTCAGAGAGATTAAGGAGCTGCATGAGCAAGGCAAGCCCTATCATATCAAGACCAGGGTAGCCATTCTGCATAGCTGGGGCAAGCTGAGATCTTGGACCTTGTCCGGCCACTTCCATGAGACGTATATGCATGATCTGATTCACATTAATGAAGCACTATCCGGTCTGCCGGTTGAGGTGCAGTTCATTGATTTCGAGGATATCCGCCAGGGCGTGCTGCAGCATGTGGATGTAGTGATTAATGCAGGCAGTGCCGGTACAGCCTGGAGCGGAGGGGAGTACTGGAAAGACAGCAAACCGGTGGATGTCCTGACCAAATGGGTATATGAGGGCGGTGCTTTTATCGGGGTTAACCAGCCTTCGGCCGTTGAGGGATACGACAGCTACTTCAGAATGGCGCATGTTCTGGGTGTGGATGAGGACACGGGTGCGCGGGTAGCACATGGCAAATGGGCATATGAGGTTCAAGCTGAGCAAGGTCTGGTGCCTGATGGCGCCAGCATTACACCGAAGAACGGCATCCATCTTACGGATGGTTCCGCTGCGGTACTCAGTGAGGTAGACGGCAAAATCACGCTATCTGCGAATAGTTTCGGTAAAGGTAAGGGAATCTACCTGCCTTCCTTCGAATTCGGCTGGGAGAATACCCGCCTGCTGCTGAACCTGATCCGCTATGCCGGTAAGGAGCTACAGGAAACGAAATATATTCCGGATAACCTCTATACCGAGTGCGCGTATTATCCGGAGAGCAAGATGCTTGTCGTGATCAATAACAGCGACCAGCTGCAAAAGACTACGATTGAGACGGAGTATGGGCCGCAGACTGTGGAATTGGAACCGTTCGATACGATTATTCGGACTATTGGGGAATAGGAATGTGAAAAAGCTCAAGCCTGGGGTGTTATGCCGGGCTTGGGCTTTTTGTGTGTTGATTCGGATTTGTCCTGCTTGTTGTCAGTGCCTTCCCTATACAGAATTTAACAGCTGTAGTACGGCTTGAGGATTCTGATTGGCTTGGGCGAGCATTGTCTGTGTAGCCTGAATTAGGATGCTAGCTTTGGTGGAACTCAGCATTTCCTTGGCTATGTCGGCATCACGGATACGTGATTCTGCTGAGGTCAGGTTTTCATTGGAATTCTGCACATTGTCCAAAGTGTACTCCATACGGTTCTGCAATGCTCCATATAATCCTCTGTAGTTCGTTACTTTCGTTAGGGCTGCATCGGTCTGTTTCAATGCTGTCTCAGGTATGGAGGGGGGCACTATTCCCAGATTCGCAATACCTAATCCCTGCGAGGTTACATTGAACAGGGGGATGTGGATGACCTGATCTTGTCTATCCCCTGCCTGAATGTCGACTTTGGGTGGAACGTAATCTATATCAGTGGTATCCGTGTTCACAGTTGTATCGATATGTTTGGTTGTAACGGTCTCATGGGTTAGCTCATACACACCAAGATTTAAGGAAAACGGGCCATAAGTGAAGCCCAATGTTACACTCGCACCGGCTGGTAAATCGAGCTGCCAATCGAAATTAATCTGCGGTTGACCTACTGCAGGATTATTAATGGTCAACTCTGTAGGCGCCAGCAATCCTGAAGAATCATCAAACTTCAGGCCAGTATCAGCATCGGTCCCCGACAGGTTGAAGTTGCTTCCAGATGGAGGATTTATAATATTATTTCCAATAGACAGCGGATTTCCACCTGCATCTGTGATTGTCGAATTTGCGGGAGGATCAATCATATTGTCCAGTTTGATGTTGGTATCAAATGTATTCATGTTATTGATTACATACTTGATCTCCATGGAGTTATCAGGAAGTACTGTCCTGTATCTCATTATGGACAGGTTCGTACCGGAGAACCACATATGATCCCAAGCAGGATCTGTTCCAGAGCCGCTGCGTGATGAATATTCCACAGGTACCGAGCTTCCGTTCACTTCGATATTCTCAAACATTGCACCGTATACATCGCCAAGCTCCTTAGGTCCAAAGCTGGTTTTATTCATACCTGAAGAGAACCAATAGGCAGGCTTGGAGTATTGCGGATCATTTGATGCTGTTAACGTTTCGTAGACAGTATTATTGGTATCCGTTGTAGTTATTGTGTGAGTATCAACATTATACTCATTATATCCGGCGCTTCCGTCTGGAGTGGTAATCGGAATGTTAGTATTGGTACTCGAATATGTATGACTCGTTTCTGTGGTATCTGTATTACTTATGACATGCTTGGGTTCATCGGGTGTTCCTTGCGGTTTGTAGACTACACTGGTAGATACTGTAGTTACTGGAGGCGGATCAGTTACACCAGAGATTGAACTGCTGCTTGAACGATCAGCAAGGATTGTGTAATCATCCCGTGCCAGCAGGTTAATTGTATTAAATTCAGAACTCTTTGACAGGCTGTCTAAGGCGTCGGTAAGCTGCTTTATTTCCTGGTCGATCATCTGCCTGTCGCGATCGCTATTTGTACCATTCAATCCCTGAACTATCAATTTTCGTTGTCTTTGCAGAATTTCATTCATCTCGTTCAAGCTGCCTTCAGCTGTTTGAACTAGGGATACACCGTCCTGAATATTCCTGGATGCCTGCTCCAATCCTCTGATTTGTCCTCGCATTTTCTCGGAAATGGATAAGCCTGCAGCATCGTCAGCTGCTTTGTTGATGCGTAAGCCAGATGACAGCTTTTCCATACTGTTGGAACTGGCCTTGGTGTTTCTTCGCAGCATATTATTTGCATTTAGAGCAGATAGATTATGTGAAATTATCATAGTTCATACCTCGGAGATAAATATTGTAAATTCTCATACATATTATCACAAAAATAGACACAGCGTCCATGACTCTTCACGGGTTCTTTTTGCATTTATGTGATGGTGATAATACACAAATGGATCACACATTGATACATTTACTATAAAAGAATGGAGGACTTCCCATGGACAAATCCGCCCGCTTCAAGCAATCCATAGCCTTCATAGAGGAACGTTTATACGAAGACATCAACCTCGGACAAGCTGCGCAGGCCGGGTACACCTCGCTGATGCAGCTGTATCGTGACTTCTATACCTATACCGGACACTCGGTAAAAGAATACATACGCAAGCGCAGGCTGTCAGGCGCGCTCGGATTGATCCGGGCTTCGCAGAGACCGCTTGCTGAGATTGCCTATTCCTGCGGCTATAGCTCCCAGCAGGCTTTGTGCAAATACGTGAAATCCGCAACCCATATGACACCGCTAGAGTACCAGAAGAGTGAAGCCATCGGGCAGGTGACCGTCACTGCTGAAACGATCCCCAAGACCTTACGCGCGAAATTCTATCATCCCAAGCAGTACGGCATTGAGCAACAAGCGCTAGAAGCGCTGCATTTTCTAATACCAGAATACCCGGGCAGAATCTTCGGCAGAAACGGGCAGCAGCGGGACGGCTTATTCTGTTATGAACTCGCTGTGGAGTATGATGCGGATTTGCTAGACAGACTGGCAGACAGCACTTTTCAGGAAATAAAGGTGGCTCAAGAATTCAGTTCAACCTTCGCGAAAACAACCGTTAGGAACGATGAGGCCGAGATCGGGCTGGCATGGGATTATCTCTATCTGAAGTGGCTGCGAACCAGCATGTTCGTGCAGGATGACGGGCGTTATTTCGAAGAATATATCTACAAAAGCAGAAAGGTGAGGAAGCTAATTCTGTATCTGCCAGTGAAGAGGCGGACGGATTATGACAAGATTAGTGTGAACTTCTGTGCAGGCTTGGAGTTTCTGGTGTCGTCCCGGGAAGGGGATCAGGCAGAGGAGGAGGCATCTGCTGCGGTGATGAACTATATTTCCTGGCATACCCCTGAGGCGATAAGCACAGTTAGGGAATTCTATGTAGCCCAAAAGGGCTTAAGCTACACCTGCGGAGTGCGGCTGGAACAGGCGATAGAGCTTCCCATAAATAGCGGGCTAGAAGTAATGCGGGTTGCCGCAGGCCGTTATGCGATGCTTGAGTGCAGCAGTTGTAGTGACCGCGGAGTGTTTATTGCTCTTTTGGATACATGGATACAGGAGCACGGATGGAGTAAGGATGAGCTGCCTGCTTTTACTACCTATGAGACCGGAGGTCAGGGTGACCCGGACGCTATCATAATGAGAGTGTGGATTAAGCTGAAAGATGTTAAGAACGGATAATATTTAGCAGGCGGTCATCTATAAACTAAATCTATATAGATTGAACTGAGGAAGACAATACAGGATGAGAATAGCGGAGGGGGATTTTGGAACTGTAGGAGCGGTAGCGTCCGCCTTTGTCACCGGATTTCTACTGCGGATAGCGGTAACAATCAGGAAATCTGGTGACAACAGCGGCCGGAAGTCCAAATATTCACCGCAGTTATGAACAACATCTATATAGGAAGGGAGCACACAAATGAATCTAAGAAAACAAGCACTGCCGCAGCAAGCGCCCGAAGATTACAGTCCCCGTGTGAAGCCGGTAATCCTGAGAATGGTGGAGGAGATGAAGCGGATGGGAATTTCAAGTGAGATTCATGTAGAACAGATTACAGAGCTGTGCAGTATTGTGGACCGGCCGGAGATGAAAGTGGTGGGTATCGCGCTGCCGGTTTCGTATGAGAGCCGGGGGTATGGCGGTTTCCATGGGTCTGAGCATGCGAGCTGTACGTTGAATGATTATTTGTATACCAAGAAGCTGACTTCAGAAGGCGATATCGCGCTCCTCTCTGGTCTCATCAGCCGGCAAATCAAAGGCAAAGAGGTTGTTACCGTACGATCAGAGGTACAGGGTGACGGCAATTATAAAGTCATTGTGGGGTATGAGGTAAGCAGCTTCGACGGGTTGCCCGCCCATTTGCCGGAATATACGGAGACGCTTACAGTGCCAGCTTGCCGCTATGCCAAAGTCCTAATCAACGAGACTAAGGAGGCTGGACGGATCGGCTATGATGAGCGGATGCATGCAGATGAATATTTCGTTGGCCAATTCCGTAATGACACCAGCTACGTCTATAACCCTTCCGGCCTTAGCTTCAATACATATGATGACTCAGGGGAGATTCTCACCAAATACGAACCCGTTAAGATACCGGGAAAGGATGCGGAGCGGTTTGACTCTTTGCGCTTCAAGGCGGTGACATTGCCGGAGATGAAGATCGCCTGCAGCATGACGCTGCCGGATGATGAGGAGTTTGTAATCACGAAATATTTCGACGTGCAGGACCAGGTATTCGCCACTGAGGCGGCTAAATATTATCTGCATGATTATTACGGTTTTCCGGTGAACAGTGAGGAGGAGGGGAAGGTGAACTCCTGCTTCGGCACCAGAGTCAGCACCTTTGAGTCACTTCCTGATTGCGTGGAAAAGATTACAGTGCCCGGAGGCATCTATCTGCACATTACCCAGCTCGAAGTGAATGGTGATAATCCCGGTATGCCGTATGATGTGGCGTTCAATCATCTGGATGAGCTATTCCTGAATGCTCACCCTGAGTATACACGTGACTGGAGCAGGCATGTGATCGCCCGTTTCCGGCAGGCGAACTGTGCCTCCGTATTTGTGCCGCTTGCCAGCGAATAACTAAATAAGATGGATAGAAGAAGTAACAAAAGGCGGGAAGGAACGAAGGGGGATTTTGGAACTGTAGGAGCGGTAATAATCAAGAAATCTGGGGACAACAGCGGCCGGAAGTCCAAATATTCACCGCAGTGACGACTAAGGTTTAAGTTAGTATACTAAGTTAGTATCTTAAGTTCAGCTTATATAATATAAATTATGATAGTATAAAGGTACATTTAGTTTTCCCCGCGGGGGTAGAAAAGGGAGCAGCATGAGAATCATTATATCACCAGCCAAGAAGATGAAGACGGACACGGATTTCCTGGATTACCGCCAAGTGCCGCAGTTCATCAGCGATTCGCAGACTCTTCTGGCCTTATTACGCAAGTTGAATTATGAAGAAGCCAAAGCGCTATGGAAATGCAATGATGCCATCGCCACGCTGAATATGGAACGGATCCGGGAGATGGATGTCACCAGGAATCTGACGCCGGCTATCTTCTCATATGAGGGAATACAGTACCAGTACATGGCGCCCGGGATCTTTCAGACGGAGGAGTTGGATTATCTTCAGCAGCACTTGCGGATCTTGTCCGGATTCTATGGAATCGTCAGACCTTTTGATGGCGTTGTGCCGTACAGGCTGGAGATGCAGGCTAAGCTGGGCGGTAAGGGCTTCAGTTCTCTCTATGAGTTCTGGAATAGAAGACTGGCGGACCAGCTATTATCGGAGAGTGACATCATTCTGAACCTGGCTTCCAAGGAATACAGCAAGTGTATCTCCCCGTACATTGGCAAGGATGCTCGAATGATTAGTGTGGTGTTCGGGCAGGACATCGGTGGCAAGGTGGTTGAGCGGGCGACGCTGGTCAAGATGGCCAGGGGTGAAATGGTCCGCTACATGGCCGAGCGGCAAATTACCCGCGTGGAGGATATCAAAGGCTTCGACGGGTTTGATTTCGCATTTGCAGAAGGCTTGTCAGATGAGAACACGTATGTGTTTATCCAACAGAAGCGCGATAAGAATGAAATGGTAGAGTAAGGCTTGCAACGGGTAATCTTGAAGACGGTTGAATAACCGGATTAGGGTTGCCTTTTTTTTGTTAAGGAGATTATCTAAGCTGAATAAAAGAAAATAACAATAGCGCAAATATTCACCGTAGTGACAATTGAGTTTAAGTTAGTATCTTAAGTTCAGCCTATAATGAATGGAACCAGAACAGGTTAACGAGGAGGAGTTATGATTTTGAGAAGAGATCCATTGGACAAGCAGAGCTTACTTAAAGAACTGGATTCACTAGGTTACTCCGACAGAATCAGAAAAGTAACGACATTGGGCCGTGAGCACCTTGGATCAGCCCGGTACTCCGAATTACTGGCCTCATTACTGGAGGGCGGTGCGTATGAAGCGCGCCTTGCCTTAATGGGTGCCATCGCCACACTGGATGCCCCGGTTATTCTGTCTGCGCTGCGGCATCCTCTGGCAAGCATCAGGAACACGGCTGCGGGTCTGCTATCCAAAGCAGCTTCAGATGAAGAGATTGAACGTGAGCTCCCGCATTTATCACATGATTGCCGCCGCAAGCTGCTCCGCACCATTTCACAGATAGACCGTCAGGAACTGGCGGAACGCCTGTTACCTGTGGTATACGCCCGGTGGGGTGCGGAGGAGGCAGCGATTATACTGCAGGCCTGCCATGCGGCAACGGTTAGCAAGTGGCTTGCGGATATCGGTTTTGCCATCAGAGACTGGAAGAAGTTAGCCAGCCGGCATCTTGATGTAGTAGCGGAATACTTCGCAGCCACGCTGGAGAGCACCCCACTCAGGGAAAAAGGGCATGTCTGGTCGAGGTTCTCGTCTGCTATGGAGCATCTGTGCAATCATAAGGCGGATCTGATGCTTGCGTGTGCACTGAATCATGGTCCTATGGGCATTATACATCCTGCACTCAAAGAACATCTGGGCACACTTGTGCGCCAGAATCCGGATAAGGTGTTTCAGCTGCTGACACAAACGGAATTGCGGAGTGATCTGCTGTCCCATGGTGTTCCTGAGGCTGTGCTGAAAAGAAAGAAAGTTCTGTCCATAGACCAGTGGATCGGGATTGCGAAATTACTCGCAGATTACCCTATGCATGTAGCGAAGCTGCTTGAACATATGGCGCCGTCTAACCGCAAGGTGATTTTTGATGCCGTGTATGAGGAGGATAGACGCAAAGAGCGGATTTTCCCGGAAAAATTACTGTATGAATTGCCGTATGCCTTGCGTGATAAGGAGGCTGCCCGGATGCTTGGCCTTCGTGAGATCAAGGATAACCGGGACCGCACCCTCCGTATTACCGCCAGCCGCTCCATTCTTCATTCAAGAGAGCAGCTTGAGCTGGCCACACGGGTATCCAGTGCAGACGAACGTGCTACGGCGCTTATGCAGCTGATCCGAAGTACGGTTCTGTCGAGGCAGGGGATGAATGAAACCCTGGTCTATCTGGGCCGGATTAAGAATGACCAGGATCCTGTACGCAGCGCAGTGTTCAAGGAGCTGTCGGAAAGTCCTGCGTCTGTATACGAGGATGCCCATGTGCAGGCGCTTACTTTACTCGTTGATAGTGTTATCGATGCCAGAGATACCTCGCATGGTACGAAGTTCTCTGTCCAGCAGCTGGCCTTTGCTATTCTGCGGCATAACGCAGAGCAGCCTCACGGTGAGCTGTTCAAGTTTGCGCTAGATACAATCAGGAAGCTGGCCAAGCAGAACGGGCAGCTATCCCTTCCATCACTAGAGAAACTGCCCCAGGGAGTAGAAGAGATGATCTTCGACGGCATTTATGCCTTTGCTGCACAGGCCAACCGGACAGAGAACTACTATCTGGTAATGAGCCTGGCGGGTTCTTTTGGCAAAAGAGGTCACGGTATTATTAAACTTCAGAATCTGTTAAAGGAAGCCACGAGGTCCACGGCAGATGCAATAGCTATGCGTGCAACCCGGCTCTGGCTTGAGCCACATCAGACGCGTGATGCCAGAGTTAAGGAACTATTGGCTTCGGATAAATCGTATATTACGATCCATGAAGTGTTCCGGCATCTGCACTTGAAGCGCCAAGAGTGGCTCGATCCATATATTTCGGGGGCTGTGATCAAAGGCAGGTTCCTGTCAGGCAAAACGATTTATCCCGTGCCGGCGGAGAGCGGATTCTACCGGTGGCTGCCGCGTCAGCAGCAAGCTTACAGTTCCCTCTTAGCGAAAATTGCGGATGATCCTAAGCGCAGTCTGTCCGAGCGTGCAAGAGTGATCAGGATTATGGCCGGTATGCCTGATCTTGGCCCGGACAGGCTGCTTGGACTGGTACAGGATGAGGAAGTCGCTGTAGCAGAGGCGGCGCTTCATGCCCTGTCACTCCTGGAAGAGCCGGAGAAGGTGCTCCCCGTGCTGCTGGACAATCTGGATGGAGACCGGGCACGTGTAGCGATGTACTCCATACCAAGGTGCATCCGCAGAGTGAATCCGGTGTTATTGGTTACCTTGCTGAAGGAGCTGCTAAACCGGGATAAGCTGAAGATTACGGTCCGGAAAGAAGCCATCCGCTTGCTGGGCGCGTATAGAAGTGAGGACAGCCTTCCGCTGCTCCTGAACGAGCTCGGCAAGCCAAACGCCCATAAGGATGTGATCATCGCCATAGGGCATGCTGCGAAGCAGCTTTTGGATGATGAACGCAGCTGGGAGATTCTAAGGGCCATCGCTGCTTCCCCGCAGAGTGATATCGCACTAAGCTTATTATCCCAGCAGCCTAATGCTCTCCCGTTTGACTATAGACCGCGCTATCTGGCCTTAATCATTGAGATTGCCGATCATCCGGATACGTCCGTTGGCAGATACGCGTTTGCTTCAATGATTTGGTGGACTAATGGAAATGAAGATGTGATTGCTGCTGCCGCTGCTCAGGCGATTACGGACCTGGAAGACAGCACGAGATGGGAGGCTGCGGTGAATACGCTGATCGAAACCTGCCGCGACGGCAAGGTCAACGAGGCTGTAATTGGTGTTTGCCGGAAGCTCGCCGGTACAGGGATAAGCGGGGATTGGAATGCAGCTGCGGGAAGAGATTTGCCTCACCGGCAGCGCCTCCAGAAATTAATCAACCAGCTGACCTCGTTGCCGAAGAATACACGTATCCATCTTATCCCTTTGTACCTGGGACTGATCGATTGTCACGCAGCCGATGAGACTTTACAGCAGCTTGTGATGAAGTTGTATATCGCAGCCATGGACTGGAATAACGTGGAGGAATCCGCCGCGTATCTGAACCGGATGATTGATGGCATGTCCGATCAGCCGCAGCTGTTAAGCGAGGCGTACAGCCAGATCGCCCATAGCATACAAGACAGCACAGGGTACTGGAATCCCGAGATTCTGCTCGAAATTGTGGATGTGTTAGGGGCTGAGCAGCGTTACGAATCCCCGTATATGGGACTTTCATTGCTGGAAGTAGCAGGACAGGCTCTACATTGGAGCCCGGAACCGGCAGAGCGTTTGCGGTCGTTCAGAAATCATACGAACCTTGCGGTCCGCTCGCGTGCGCTGAATATTTGGACAGCGAGGGAGTAGAGGTTAAGCGGACATGATCCATAGCGTTGTTCCTGATTGACAATGCGCATGTACTGGCTTTTCCGGGATAACGGGATCAGAAAGAAAGAGAGGCTACACGCTATGAAAATCCTTATAACAGGCTTCGAGCCGTTTGGCGGAGAGCTTGTTAATCCTTCGCTGGAGGCGGTACAGCGTCTGGAGAATTACATTGGCGGTGCGGAGATCGTTAAGCGGTCTTTGCCCGTGGTGTTCCAGAAGTCGGTGGAGACACTGATCAGCTATATGGAGGCCGAAAAGCCGGATGCAGTGGTCTGTATCGGACAGGCGGGCGGGGTGAGCGGCATTACGGTGGAACGGATTGCAGTTAATCTGATGGATGCTCCCATTGCCGATAACGAGGGCTGCCAGCCGGAGGATGTGCCGGTCTGCGCGGACGGACCGAATGCCTATTTTTCCAGCCTGCCTGTCAAAAGAATTGTTCAGAGAATCAAAGACAACGGCCTGCCGGCCTTCCTCTCGAACAGCGCTGGAACTTATGTCTGCAACAACACGATGTACGGTCTGCTCCATCACATTGAACAGCATTATCCGGCTATGCGCGGCGGCTTCATCCATGTGCCCTATATCCCTGAGCAAGTACTCGATAAGCCGGGTAAGGCCAGTATGGCGCTGGGTGATATCGTTAAGGCTACCCGGATTGCTATATCTGTGATAGCTTCATATGCAGAATAGGCCAGGGCTGGCCTTGTTCATCCCGTTCAGACCGGTCATAGACCTGGAATCCCAGATGCTCGTAGAATCCGAGAGCCTGGGGATTTTGCTCATTCACATCCACGTAAAGTACGTTTAGAGTGTGCAGGGCATAAGTGACTAGCTGCTTACCAATGCCTTGTCCTCTGACGGCGGGGTCTACGAACAGCATTTCAATCTTCTGCTCCTGAACATGCTCCTGACCGGTACAGGCAAGCAAATGGGAGACATGTGCGATACCTTGATGAACCAAGGGACGTAATCCTTCAATATCCTGTTCTGTTAGGAAAAAATGTGTGGCACGGACCGCTGATTCCCAAATGTCCAGCAGCTCTTGTGATATATTCTGATCTCTG
Organism: Paenibacillus sp. FSL E2-0178; assembly: GCF_038593005.1. Lineage (NCBI taxonomy): Bacteria > Bacillati > Bacillota > Bacilli > Caryophanales > Paenibacillaceae > Paenibacillus > Paenibacillus sp. FSL E2-0178. Next base: position 3,814,634 of record NZ_CP151953.1, on the reverse strand, counting down.
TCAGTAATTTTTTGTATCCGGTTCATAGGCTCCTCCTGGCAATTTTGCTATGATTATAGCATACGACAAGGAATGAATTCTGAGGCTGATTTCATATATAACTGAATCGAGATGAAGCGGCTTGAAACCAACGGTTAACCTGATTAAGTTCGGCGGAATCACATTCATTTTTTCCGGCAGTCTCTTTTTTGCCCAGTATCTGTTTATGATGCCTATGCCTGCTCCCCCGCTGCCGGATGCTGAGCTGTTGTCCTGGCTGCATTCAGGCTCAACCGTTCGCTGTCACTCCTACCCTACTGAATCCTGCACGAAATACAACATATCTCTATTAATATCAGTCCTATTTGGGAATTGTTGTATAAAAGGCAGGATTTCGCCTTCCAACAGGCGGTTAGCAGGACAATTCTTGTAATTCATACAACAATTCTGCCGAGGCGTCTATTATTTAGGGGGCAGAGTTGTAATACGTACAACATTAGGATGTTAGTGCGGGTGAACGTAAGAGTCCAGCTAGTCTAGGGGCCGTAATTCGGACAAAACAACACAATCCGGGGTGCAAGTGTGAAAAGACTAATGACGGGGAAATAAATACTTGATACAATGACCGTATATTAGTGAAAATATTCACAATTAGAACATACATATGATTGCAAAAACGGGTGTGATTGTATATTATATTTATATACATTATTAAAGTACATTTGTAAAAGTCGGAGGCTATATAATGGCGACACATCGCTTGAACAGTATGGAAGTTAAAAAGATGAACCGGAACGCCATTTACCGATATCTGTATCACCGTGAATCTACTTCTATTCAAGAGATTGCGCAGGCGCTCAATCTGAGCCTGCCTACAGTTACCCAGAACCTTAAAGAGCTGCAGGAAAGAGAGCTGATCGAGGAGACCGGGCTGTTCGAATCCACCGGCGGCCGCAAAGCCAAGTCGATGGCCTGCAACAGTGTGGCGAGATATGCCATCGGGCTGGATGTGACCCTGAATCATGTGGGGATAGTCATCATTGATCTAAGCGGCAGAATCGTTAAGAATGTCAGAAACCACTTCCCCTTCGCGAACAGCGAGGTCTATTTCCAGGGGGTGGGCAAGCTGGTGGAGGATTTTGTGGAAGATTGTCAGCTTGAGCGCGGCCGGATTCTGGGCGTGGGGATTGCGCTGCCCGCGATTCTGTCCGATGACCGCCAGACGGTGAGCTATGCCACGGTAATTGATTTCAAAGGCGGAAGTGTCCGGCGGTTCGCCGAATTCATCCCTTATCCCTGTGTGCTCAGCAATGATGCGAACGCGGCCGGCTTCACCGAATTGTGGGGGGAGCAAGACATTCACAATGTAGTCTATTTATCCCTCAACAACAGCGTGGGCGGTTCAATTATAGTTAGTAACCAGATCTATGCCGGTCAGAACCACCGCGGCGGAGAGTTCGGACACATGACGATTATGCCTGAGGGCCGTACCTGCTATTGCGGGCAGAAGGGCTGTGTGGATGCCTATTGCTCAGCTAGAATTCTATCGGACAGCACCGGGGGCAGTATTTCTGAATTTTTCCGGCTGCTTCGCGAGGGGAATGAGCCGCAAAAGGCCATCTGGCAGGAGTACCTTGGCTACCTGGTGATTACAATTAACAACCTGCGGATGCTGTACGATTGCGATGTAATCCTCGGCGGTTATGCCGGAGCGTATATGGAGGAATATATTGATGATCTCCAGGCGCTCGCGGCCCGGAAGAACACCTTCGAGCAGGACGGCACCTACCTCCGGGTCTGCAAATACAAGCTGGAGGCTACCGCCGTGGGAGCTGCGCTGGAGCTGGTAACGGAGTTTATTGACAGCATCTAGATATAACCTTTAAACAAAAGAATATCCTATTCTTCTCCCGCTCCTCCGGAAGAGGGACGGTGCTGCATTTGCGGCTCCGCCTTCTTCCGGAGGCTTTTTTTGTATGTCCGCCTGTATACAGAAAGCTGCAGGTTGAATGCGTTTTCATCACGTTTTAAGTTTTTGTTGACTTCAATACAAAACTGGCTATAATCTTATTTAGAAGGTTTTATAAAAGTACTTTAGTAACAATTGGGGCAGGCGGGAAATCAGTTTATCATTTGGGGGGAAAGGAATGGAAGAGAGCATTAAACTCAGGGTGTCACAGATCGAGAAGTCCTTTCCGGGGGTCAAGGCATTAGACAAGATTGATTTCAAGGTGAGAAAAGGTTCGGTGCATGTCCTGTGCGGCGAGAACGGTGCAGGTAAATCAACCCTCATGAAGATCATCAACGGCATTCACCAGCCGGATGGCGGGCAGATCTTCATAGACGAGAAGCCTGTCAGAATCAGCAACCCGATTCAGGCACGGAGCCTGGGGATTTCGATGATATTCCAGGAGCTGAATTATGTGCCGGAAATGACCGTGGAAGAGAATATCTTCCTCGGGAATCTGCCGGCGAACCGGTTCGGCAAGGTGGACTGGAAGCAGGTCAGAGCGCGTACCAAGGAGCTGCTGCGTGCAGAGAATCTGCCGTATTCCCCGACTACCCTGCTCAAGGATCTGACGGTGTCCGATATTCAGATGCTGGAAATTATGAAAGCGATTTCGTACAAGTCAGATATCATCATCATGGATGAGCCTACCTCTGCGATTACCCACGAGGAAGTAGATAAGCTGTTCGTGAAGATCAGGGAGCTGCAGGCCCGGGGCGTTAGCATTATCTATATTTCGCATAAGCTGGACGAGATTTTTCAGATCGCCGATGAGATTACCGTATTCCGGGACGGAACGGTAGTGGAGAGCCATCCCAAGGAGAAGCTGGATATTGAGACGGTGATCTCGCTGATGGTCGGCCGCAAGCTTACCAATACCTACCCGAAAGAAGAGGTAGAGATTGGCGACACCTTGCTGAAGGTAGAGAATCTGAGCGGTCACGGCGGTTATGAGAATGTAAGCTTCCATGCACGCAAGGGGGAAATGGTCGGCTTCGCCGGCCTGATCGGGGCAGGGAGAACCGAGGTGATGCGTTCGCTCTTCGGGCTTGATCCCATCGCCTCCGGGCAGGTGTACATCAAGGGCCGCGAGGTCACGATCAAGAACGTGGAGCAGAGCATCAGGCAGGGTATGGTCATGCTCTCCGAGGACAGACGCAGATACGGGATCATTCCTATGCGGTCGGTGAAGGAGAATACGACCCTGTCTTCCCTGAAGAGCGTGTTCTACCGCTTCCGGCATCATGCCAAGGCCGAGCAGGATATCGTGTCGGAGATGTTCCAGAAGATGCGGGTGAAGACACCCTCGATGGATACAGTCATCGCCTCGCTGAGCGGGGGCAACCAGCAGAAGGTGGTGCTGGCCAAATGGATGATTCTGGGTCCCGATATTCTGATCCTGGATGAGCCTACCCGGGGCATTGACGTTGGCGCCAAATACGAAATCTATAAGCTGATGACCGATCTGGTCAAGGAGGGCAAGGTCGTCATTATGGTCTCCTCCGAGCTGCCCGAGCTGCTGGGGATGTGCGACCGGATATACGTGATGGCCAAGGGCACAATTACCGGGGAGATCAGCCGGGAGGATTTCACCCAGGAGCAGATTATGAAGTACGCCACCGGAACGATTACATCAAATGAGGTGAACTGAATTGAAAGAGATGAATTGGAGCCAATTCTGGAGCACATTTAAAAAGACGTACAGCATCTATCTGGTGCTGCTGGCATTATTTATTGTCTGTTCTTTTGCCAACCCGAACTTTCTGTCCATTAATAACCTGACCAACATCTCCACCCAGCTGGCGGTAACTACCATCCTGGCGTTTGGCCAGACCCTGCTGATTATCAGCGGGATGCTGGATTTATCGCAGGGGTCTGTGCTGGCCCTTTCCGGAGTGTTTGCTGTATCCGCTTACAAATCTACAGGTTCCTTTACAGCCGCTATTGTAGTCGGCATCGTGACCGGCGTGGTGTGCAATATTGTCAATGCCGTGATGGTCAGCACCTTCAAGACGCCGCCCTTCATTGCGACACTGGCCATGCTGACGATGGCGCGCGGGGTAGCCCTCCTCTTCACCAAAGGACAGAACATCCTGCAGCTGGGGGATTTCACCGTCCTCGGCCAAGGCTCCATCGGCTTCATTCCTATCCCCGTGCTGTTTCTGATTGCCTTTGCCCTTATCACCTGGTACATCTTGCGGCATACCAGGTTCGGACGCTCGCTGTTTGCAGTAGGCGGAAATGAAGAAGCGGCTACCGCTTCAGGCATCAACGTATCCAAGGTCAAATACACGGCTTTCATCATTAACGGTATCTTCGTAGGGGTTGCCGGAATTCTCTTCATGTCCCGGGTGAATGCCGGGCTTCCCAACGGTGCAATCAACTATGAATTCACGGCGCTGACGGCGGCGATCATCGGGGGCACCAGCTTCTCCGGCGGGATCGGCTCGGCGGGCGGCACCCTGGCTGGCGCCTTCATTGTAGGCTTCCTGGATAACATCATGAACCTGACCAATGTCGACTCTTACATGCAGCAGATTATCCGCGGGGCCATTATTGCGCTGGCGGTAATCTACGATATCCGGTCCAAGAACCGCAGAACCAAGAACACACTTGGCAGAATTGAAGACAAGAACGGCAGGAACGGCAAGAGCAGCGGACGCAAGAGGGAGCAGAGTCCGGGAATCGCCAAGTGACCCGGTACAGGTAAGAGGATGTCCAGGCAACCGGATTAAACAGCCGCGCTGTTTAAAATAAATAAAAGGGGAAAAACAATGAGAAAAACATGGATCACCTTAGTTTCAATGCTGTTGGTACTGGGACTGCTAGCAGGCTGTGGCAACTCGAATACGGCAAGCTCATCCGATTCAGGAGCGCAAGGAAGTAACAGCGGTGAGAAAGTATATAAGGTTGCCTATATCGCACGTGCACAGTCAGACTCCTTTGCCGCCTGGCTTGCCAACGCCGTGAAGGAAGAAGCCAAGAAATATCCGAACATCAAGCTGGAGGTCTTCGACGGGCAGGCCAGTGACGATAAAGAGAATTCCATGATCGAGAATGCCATCACCAACAAGTTCGACCTCGTCATTGTGCAGCCTAATAACGGTGAGGCGCAAAGACCTTACGTAGAGAAGGTGATCAAAGCCGGTATTTATGCCATCACCACTAATGCACGCATCTCCGGCATTGAAGGAGCTTCAACCGTGGATGCCGATCCTTACGAGCAGGCCGGAGTCAATGCCCGCGCAGCACTGGATCAGATTCCGCAGAATGCCAAGGTAGTCGTATTGAACGGTCCGTCCGGGAACTTCCACGCTGACAAGCGCAGAGAGAGCTGGCAGAAGGAATTCTTCGACAAACGTCCGGATGTGCAGATCGTCGGCGAACAGATCGCCAACTGGAACAAGGACGAGGCGATGAAATATATGGAGGACTGGGTTCAGGCCAACGATACCATTGATGCTGTTGTTTCTATGAACGACAATATGGCGGCAGGCGCGATTGAAGCGGTTAAGGATAATGCCAAGTTCAGCAGCATGCTGGCTTATGGTGTGGATGGAACGGCAGAGGCGTTTCAGCTGATTAAGCAGGGTAAGATGACCTCCACTTGTCTGCAGAATGCCTTTGAGCTGGCAGAGAAGCTGCTCGATACCAGTAACAAGCTGCTGACCGGTGCGGAGAAACAGATCGACACCGATATCGGCAACCCGCTGATTGCCAAGGATAACGTGGACGAGTATATCGAGCTGCTGGAGAAGGCGGAAGCCCTGAAGTAATTCAGGCTTTTATACAGAACGCTATAGCCCCTGAGGAGGAGAAACTTATGAAGAACAGAGCCTTTTATATGACAGAGCTGAAGAAGCTGGAAATGAATGAAATTGACATGCCGGTGGCCAAAGAGGGCGAGGTTGTCGTAAAGCTGGAATATGTCGGAATTTGCGGCTCGGATGTGCATTATCTGGAGTATGGCCGGATCGGCGACTTCGTGGTCGACGGAGATTTCATCCTCGGGCATGAATGTGCCGGAGAAGTGGTGGAGCTTGGCCCCGGGGTGAAGCATCTTAAGGTGGGTGACCGGGTTGCGCTGGAGCCTGGAGTCACCTGCGGCCAGTGCGAATTCTGCAAGAGCGGCAAGTACAATCTCTGCCCGGATGTGCAGTTCCTGGCCACTCCGCCCTACCATGGCTGTCTAATGGACTATATGGCATTTCCGGAGAACATGGCCTTCAAGCTGCCGGACAACGTATCTTCGGAAGAAGGGGCATTGGTGGAACCGCTGGCGGTGGGACTGCATGCTGCGGCGCAAGGCGGAATTAAGCTGGGGGACCGGGTTGTGATCCTGGGAGCAGGCTGCATCGGGCTTGTCACACTGCTGGCCTGCAAGGCTTATGGAGCAACAGATATTGTGGTCGTAGACATCATTGAGAAGCGGCTGCAGGCAGCGAAGAAGCTGGGAGCGTCCCGGGTAATCAACGCCAAGCAGGAGAATGTTCTGGATGTAATCGCTGCACTGACAGACGGTCAGGGCGTGGATAAGGTCATTGAAACGGCGGGAAGCGAGCATACCGTGAAGCAGACGCCTTATCTGGTCAAAAGAGGCGGAACGATTGTGCTCGTCGGACTCGCAGCCAAGGATATCATCGACTTCGACTTTATGCAGATTATGTTCAAAGAAGCCGACATCAAATCGGTATTCCGTTACCGCAACCTGTATCCTGCCGCCATTGGAGCGATTGCCGACGGTAAAATTGACGTCAAGGGTATCGTGACCCATGAATTTAACTTCGAGGATACCCAGAAAGCTTTTGATTTCGTCATCAATAACAAGGAGGATGTGGTGAAGGCCGTAATCAAGATGGGCTGACACAATCCATAAGATTACTGATGCAGAGCCGTCCTTTAATGGGGCGGCTTTTTTAATTGATAAGTTATGCCGTCTCGCCTCCATAAGACCTATAAAAATTGGGATTAAACCTTTAATTTACAGAGAGAAATGTAAACGCTTACCTTATATAATTTACTCGTGAAGGAGGACAAGTAAATATCTGGGAGATAACTCAGGATAAGTTAGATTCTGTGGACAGAAGCTACGGGCAAGTGAGGGCGGGGAAGAAAGGCTGTACACAACAAATTATTCTTAGGAGGTAATTCAATGTTTAAGCTAAACAAGAAAATTCTAACGGTATTCATGGCAGCCACAATGAGCTTCAGCGCGTTTGCAGCGACCTCAAGTGCAGCAACAGATTATTGGCAGAACTGGACTGATGGCGGGGGTACAGTCAATGCTACGAACGGAACAGGCGGGAATTACAGTGTAAACTGGTCCAATACCGGCAATTTCGTGGTCGGTAAAGGCTGGAATGTTGGATCGCCAACACGAACAATCAACTACAATGCAGGCGTCTGGGCGCCGTCCGGCAACGGGTATTTGACCCTGTACGGCTGGACAAGAAATTCACTCATCGAATATTACGTTGTTGACAGCTGGGGGACTTATAGACCTACCGGAACGTATAAAGGCACTGTGACCAGTGACGGGGGCACCTATGATATCTATACCACCATGCGCTACGACGCGCCTTCCATTGATGGAAATGCCACATTCCCTCAATACTGGAGTGTAAGACAGTCGAAGAGAGCAACGGGAAGCAATTCTGCTATCACTTTCAGTAACCATGTTAACGCATGGAAGAGCAAAGGGATGAATCTGGGAAGCAGCTGGTCCTATCAGGTGCTTGCAACAGAAGGCTATCAGAGCAGCGGCAGCTCTAACGTAACGGTGTGGTAACAGGCGGCTGACAGGCACTAACCGGGTTCCGGCTATGCAGAAAGACGGCTGATATTTGATAGGACTGAGGCCTGCCGGTCACACAGCCGGCGGCCTTAATAAGCCAGCTATATAGGCTGGACTCCACATGAAATCTCTATGACTACTGTGCTTCCTATATAGAGGCTTATCAGCAGGTCCGTACCTTTCCCAATCGGTTCAAAGGAGATATATCCATGCGAAAACTATTGATTGTCATTTTAATAGCATTAACAGGTATTGCCGCTGCCTGCTCGCAGGAGAAGCCTGCCAGGGAAGAGCGTCTTGTATGGGTCGGGGGCGGTGCCTTTGTAGACACAAAATCCAATTATTACGGAACAGATGTGACCCTCCCTGATTTTTATATCAGTAAATATGAGGTGACTCAACAAGAATGGCTGGAGGTGATGGGGGATAACCCTTCCCAGTTTCAGGGGGATAATCTGCCCGTAGAGAGTGTAACCTGGTATGATGCTGTGGAGTACTGCAATCAACGGAGTATGAAGGAGGGCTTGAAGCCCTATTACAATATAGACAAGAATACTGTTGATCCGAATAATACAAGCGACAGAGATTTCATGAAGTGGACCGTAACGGTCAATGCAGGAGTGAACGGCTACCGTTTGCCGACTGAAGCGGAGTGGGAATATGCAGCAGGCGGAGGACAGATGAGCAAGAGCAGCAGCTATAGCGGAAGCAGCAAGGCTGATGAGGTAGCCTGGTATTGGAGGAATTCAGGGGATCAATTCTTAACCGGGGATTGGAACTGGCCGGCGATCGAGAATAACCATAACCAGACGAAAATTAGCGGCCTCAAGAAACCCAATGAGCTGGGGCTTTACGATATGTCAGGTAACGTAAGGGAATGGTGCTGGAACTGGTACGAAGGCCCGGACAGCAGCAGCGGCTCCCTCAGACTGGTGAAGGGCGGCGGTTGGATCGGCGGCGTTAACAATACAGAGGTATCGTTTCGGGGCAAGTTTGAGGGGAGCAGCAGGGGAAATGACCAGGGTTTTCGTGTGATCCGCAGTGAGTAAATAGCCAAACCTGCTTAAACTGTACATCAGATTTCAAATTGTACATATGAAGCTTACCCCAATTTCATTTATGATTGAAATGTACAAAAAAGGGAATTAGGGGGATTGCAATTGAATTTGGAAAGGGGTCACTTCACACAAAGTGTAGTTTTCCGGTTAATTGTCTCGTATGCGGTGATTCTGTGCATACCTGTCATTCTTAGTGTGATCATCTATGGTCAGACGAGAGAAATTGTGAAAAATGAGATTAAGCTGGCAAGCAGAGCGATGCTCCAGCAGGTAAGATATATTGTGGACGGGGAGCTGCTGCAGACAGAGAGCCTTGCTACGCAGCTGGCCGTTCATTCCGAAGTGAAAGGCTTTCTGTCTTCATCCACACCTGATAACGCTTACAAGATATACGGGCTGAAGCAGGAGCTGGGCAAAATGTTATCTGCCAACAATTTCATTAAGGAGATTAACTTATATTCGAAACCGCTGCAGTCGGTGCTTTCCAGTGAGACCTATATAGAAGAACAATCTTTTTATGAGATGAAGCTTCAGACGGATACGTTCGCTTACGATGATTGGCAGCAGCTTATGGGCCAGCATCATTCGGGTGAATACGTGCTGCTTCCGCTCAAGAATCCGGATAAAAAAGTTGCGTATACCCCGTTCTATATCCGTTCGTTGCCGATTCAGGCGACTGCCGAACTAACAGGCGCACTCATCATACCGCTTAATGTGGAGAAGATGATGACGATGCTTGCAAATATCGACTGGGTAGAGCGGGGCCGGGTATTTATTATGGACACGAATGGCCAGATTATGATTCAGAATGCTGGAGATACGCTGATCGAACCTTCGGCTTATCAGGAATGGAATGACCGCGGCACCGGCACCTTTACGAGTACCTTTCAGGGAGTTAAATCGATGATCACCATCGAGTCGTCTGATACGACAGGCTGGAAGTATATCAGCGTGTTTCCGACCGATGTCTTCTGGGAGCATATCGGGGGAATGCGGACGATGAACATGTACGGATTATTGCTGTGCTTTGCGGTAGGCAGTGCGGTTATCTATTATTTCGCCCGCAAAAACTATGATCCGATCAAAGAGCTGGTCGGCGTATTCACCCGCAATCCGGCGCAGGGCACCGGTGAATATCTGGATGAATATACGTTCATCCGCAGGAATGTTCTGGAGACGATCAGGGAACGGGATGATACGAACAATAAGCATGATCAACAGCTGCGCGTGCTGCAGAATTACTATTTAGGGAGGCTCCTGAAGGGTCAGGCCGACCGTAACGTCCCATTCACGGAGCTGGCGAAGATGTATAAGCTGAATTGGACGACTGATCATTTCGCAGTGCTGCTGTTCTATATCGATAGCGATGACGATGGGATACAGGATCTCGCGTTATCCCAATTTATTGTATCCAATATTGTTGCCGACCTGGTCAGCAATCATTGGACGATCAATTTCACAGATATGGACGGCATGCTGGCGGCGGTCGTGAACGTAGCTCCGGAGCGTGCAGAGCACTGGAAGGATGATATCGAGGATGATCTGGCCCAAGCCTACGAATTCATTACTCTCCGGTACAAGCTCCGCTTCACCACAGTGGGCAGTGAGCTGCAGACAGGTCTGAACGGCGTGAATCTCGCGTTCCTTCAAGCCCTGGAAGCCCAGGAATACCGCAGCGTGCTCGGTGATGAGATGCTGATCTGGTACGGAAGCATCAAGCCAAGCGCCGGCAGTTATTTCTTCACGGTGAATGACCAGATGATGCTGATCAACTTCCTGAAGGCCGATGAATTCGATAAGGCCAACGAGATGATTAATAGTATCTTACAGCAAGCGTTCCAAAGAGAGAGGTCGCATGAAATCTCGAAATGCATCCTGCTTGATGTAGCGGCTACGATGATTAAAGCCATTCCTGATCAAGAGCAGACCAGCATTGCCTGGGATGAATGGCGGCCGCTCAAGCGGCTGCTGTCCTGCACCACGAAGCCCGAATTCGAGCAGGAGCTGCTCGATATCTTTGAGCGGGTATGCACGGTGCTCCGCAGTAAGCCTAATCTGCAGACGAGTGCCGGTATCGGCGAGAAGGTTACAGCGTTCGTGCAGGAGAACTACAGCGACAAGAACCTGAGTGTATCACAGATCGGCGATCATTTCGGATTGACGCCGCAGTATGTATCCCGGTTGTTCCGCGAACAGACAGGGCAGGTCGGACTGCGTGATTATATCAGCCAGAGCCGGGTTGAAGCAGCCAAGGTTCTGCTGCTCGAAGGGGCCAGTATCGACGATACCGCCGAGAAGGTTGGATTCGCCAGCAGCCATGCGTTTATCCGGGTATTTAAGAAGTATGAAGGGATTACGCCGGGGAAATACAAGGCGATCCAGTGAAACAGGATAGTGAAGCAGATGGACAGATGATCTCCGGTTGCCGGAGGTCATCTTTTTTGGTTTCCAGAGCGGAAATACGCGAAACCGTCTATCCGTTTCAAGATGTCAACCGCCATTTGCAGGTTAACGTACATCATTTCCGGTATTGAACATTGATGAGCCGCCGGGTTAGCAAGTACATTGATGGAGCAGAAAGCGATTACATCCGGACGGCCGCGAACCCGCCCGCAAGCGTCAGGCTGCCGTCCCTGCTAGAGTGAATTATTCGTGAGGAAGTGATGATGACATGGCAGTTCCTGCTAAAGCTAAGACTGCAGGCATGATTCCACGCAAGAAGGCGGACAGAATTCCCTTATGGAAGCATGTTAAACAAGAATGGAAGCTATATTCGTTTCTGGTCATCCCGGTAATCTACTTCATTATTTTCAAGTATGCGCCGATGCTGGGGAACATTATTGCTTTCCGGAAGTACAGAGGCGGGCCTAATATCCTGGGTACGGAATGGGTCGGGTTTACGTACTTCGAGATGTTTATGAAGGATCCGACATTTTGGCGGGCTTTTTTCAATGATCTTACCTTAAGTGTCAGTTATCTCCTGGTGAAATTCCCTGTTACTTTGTCATTTGCGCTCCTGCTTAACGAAATACGGAGGATCAAATGGAAGAAATTCGTCCAGACGGTATCCTATCTTCCGCATTTCATCTCCATGGTTATCGTCGCAGGGATGATTAAAGAGGTGGTTTCTTTAACGGGCCCCCTGAATAGCGTTCTGACGTCCTTTGGACTGGAGACAATCTCCTTCATCTCCCTGCCGCAGTGGTTTCCGGTGATCTATGTTACCTCCGGCGTCTGGCAGAGCCTGGGCTGGGGAACGATTCTCTATCTGGCCGCGATGACCGGCATCGATCCATCATTGTATGAGGCAGCGAAGATTGATGGCGCTAACCGCTTCAAGCTGGCGAAGCATGTGACCATTCCCGGCATTCTGCCGACGATTATGGTGCTCCTGATTCTGGATATCGGCAGCATCCTGGGCTCCAATTTCGAGAAAATCCTGCTGCTGTACAATCCGCTTACCTACGAAACCGCTGATGTTATCTCTACCTATGTGTACCGGATGGGGATCACCGGAGGGAACTTCAGCTATGCGACAGCGGTAGGCTTGTTCGAAGGGATTATTGGACTGATCCTGGTGACGATTGCCAATACCGTATCCAAAAAAACTACGAAATCAAGCCTGTGGTAGAAAGGAGCCGAACCCGTGAAGCGAACCTCAACCTTTAACTTGTTTAACATTTTGAACAGTATATTTATGATTCTGATTGTCATCTTCACCTTATATCCATTCGTCTATCTCGTAGCCCAGTCCTTCAGTTCGGAAGCCGCTATTTATGCAGGCAAGGTGACCTTATTCCCGGTAGAATTCACAACCAAAACTTATGAGGTGATCTTGAGCAAACCGGATTTCTTCCATTACTACTGGAACACCATTGTATATTCCGTAACAGGCACTTTAATCGCCGTGACGGCAACAGCAGTAATCTCTTATCCGCTATCCAAAGATAAACTGCGGCTCAACAAATTTTTCATTCCGTTTGTCCTGTTCACAATGTATTTCGGAGGCGGACTCATCCCGAACTATATTCTGGTGGCCAAGACGTTAGACATGCGGGATACAATCTGGGCGATTGTCATTCCGGGGGCGATCAGCGCCTTCAATGTCATCCTGATGAAGACGTTTTTTGCCAGCCTGCCTTATGAACTGGAAGAAGCGGGTCGGGTGGACGGCCTGGGGGTATTCGGGATTTTCACCAAAATCATTCTGCCCTTGTCAAAGCCGATTCTGGTTACCATTATGCTGTTCGTGATGGTCGGCATGTGGAATAACTGGTTCGGACCGTCACTCTATCTGCAGTCAAAAGAGAAATGGCCGGTCGCCCTGTATCTGAAGCAAATCATCGACAATGCGGTCAGTCCGACCGAAATCGGGGCATCCTCCGATCAGACGAGCCAGATTGCGGCAAGCATCAAATCGACGGCCATGGTGTTAACCTCACTGCCTATCATCTGCGTGTATCCTTTCGTGCAGAAGTATTTCGTACAGGGCATGATGATCGGCGCGGTCAAAGGATAAACGGTATAACCGGAGGGGGTATGGCCCTCTCTGTTATATATAGCTCTATACACAAAAAGGGAGGCAAACAATGAGATTCAGTAAACCACTTGCAATGGCATCGCTGGCGTTGATGTTGTCTATGACAGCTTGTTCATCCGGGAATAAAGAGGCTTCGGGCACCAGTAATTCCACAGCACCGAATGCTGCGGGTACGAATGCACCTGCAACAGCCGGGGCGGAAGATTATACCTTTGGCGCAGATCAGACCTTCCACTCGAATGAACCGGTAACCTACTCCATGATGTACAGCGACCATGAGAATTATCCATATAATAAAGACTGGCGGCTGTGGAGTGCGATCCAGGAGAAAACGAATGTAAACTTTGATCTGGCCATTACGGCAAGAACCGAATATGAGAACCAGAAATCCCTGCTCGTGAACAGCGGAGATGCTCCTTATATTATTCCTAAGACTTATGATGAATCCGCTTTCGTGGCCACAGGCCAGATTGTACCTGTCAGTGACTGGGTGCAGTACATGCCGAACTATATGAAGGCCGTGAAGGATTGGGGAATGGAAGAGGATCTGAAGGCTAAGCTCAAGGAGGACGGCAAATATTACGTGCTTCCAGGCATGTGGGAGATTGCCGGTGGCGGTTATTCCTACATTATCCGCAAGGATGTGTTTGAGGCTGCGGGAGTGGATGTTGAAGGCCAGCAGGGCAACTGGACCTATGAAGACTTCTATGAAGCGATGAAGAAGGTCAAGGACTTCACAGGCAGCAAATATGTCATCTCTGACCAGTTCAAGGGAGATTCCGCACTGAACATTGCTGCGGTTCAATATGGCGTTACTGCCGGCTGGGGATTATCCAACGGTCTGGTCTTTGACCAGGATAAGCAGCAGTTTGTTTTTGCTGATGCCTCCGATGACTTCAAGGACTATCTGAGCTACTTCAACAAGTTAGTCAATGAAGGCATTATGGACCCTGAATCCTTCACTCAGGAAGATGATGCGGCACAAGCCAAGTTCTTCAAGGGCGACACCTATGTGATCAGCGGAATCTATCAGGTTATGGCCGATTTCAAGAGCAAGATGCAGGTTCCGGATAGCGAGCTCTACATGATCACCCAGCCGGGCGGCCCCAAAGGGAAACTGCAGGTTGAAACCTCCCGTCTGGAGAACGGAATCATGATCAGCCAGAATGCGCTGGATGACCTTGGCGAAGAAGAGTTCATTAAGATGCTCCGCTTCGTCGACTGGTTCTGGTACTCTAATGAAGGTCAGATGCTCAGCTTATGGGGCGTAGAAGGGGAGACGTATACCCTGGATGCAGACGGAAATGTAGTGCTGAATCCGGATATCTATTATAACGGAATCAATGAAGGTGCCGCTAAGCAGCTGAATGTGGATTACGGCTTCGCCGGCGGGATGTTCGCCTACGGCGGCTCTGAGAAGCTGAAGCTGTCCAAGATGACCGATGGGGAGAAAGACTTCGTGAGCCGCGTCCAGTCGACACGGGATACCCGCAAGCTGGCACCGCCGATCATGGCTACTCCTGAAGAGAATGAGCAGATGAAGCTGATCTCGACGCCGCTGATGGATTACGTCAAGACCATGACGCTCAAGTTCGTGACCGGCCAGGAAAAGCTGGACAACTGGAGTCAGTATACGGCTCAGGTTGAAGCCAACGGCAGCACGCGGTATACGGAGATGGCCAATGATATTTTTGCGAAGACAAAGAGTCTGTTAGGCTATTAATGATTAACTCGCTTAAGTAAATAGATTCAAGTACGGCAGATCCCCTTCAGGCAGACTTTCCGGCAGCAGCATCTTAGAATGCGGTGGCTGGAGAGGGCTTGGAGGGGATTTTTGCGCCCATTCCTAATTGTCAGCATCCATTCTATGATGGAAATAAGAGATAATCTGCTGAACGGTTCTTTCAGGGTAATGAATGCCTTTGCATCGCCGGATTTGTCTATAACTGAAGCTGTGCATGAACTTGTAGGTTGCGCTGCGCAAGAGTTGAAAGTTGGTTTTCAATTCAAAATCCTGCACCAAATACAACATTTCCCTCGATAATTTGGCCGAATTTCAAAATTGTTGTACTGAATGCAACATTTCTCCTCCTACTGGCAGTTCAGCGGGGGGATTCTTGTATTTTGTACAACAATTCTCCCAAACACCCGGTTATCTACGACTCGAAGTTGTACTACGTACAACATTATTATCTTCTGAGGGTGAAACTGTGGGATTTACTCTGCTGCTGGGCGGGGGAGCGTGCTATTCAGCTTTCTCCAAGTATATTGGCGCACCTGAACCCCATCTTCATCTGTTATTCAGGTTCGGTGTTTATACTACTTCTATAAATCAAGGCATGTGCGGATGGAGAACGGACGCTGCCGTAGAGGAGGTTAACATGGTAAAAGGAATCCAGCGAATATTATATGTCATGCTCGCCTTCTTCATAGGGCTGTTTATTGCTTCCTCCTTCTTTATCAGGGCGAAATATAACTATGCAATCTATGGCGATACAACAGTGCTGGAGAAACAGAATCTCTTGCTCTTTATCCTGCTGGCCGCAGCCGTTCTGGGACTGAGCTACGTGCTGTACAGGCTCTGTCTGAAGCTTAATAAATACAGCAGGAGGATAGTCATCCCTGCGGTCCTGTTATTATCTGCCGCCATTCAACTCGTGATCATCTTCCTGTTCACCCGCATGCCGACGGACGATTCGCAAACGGTGCTGTCGCTGGCGTGGGATATGCTGTACAACAAGGATTATTCATCCTTCCAGTCGGGCGGATACCTGTATATGTTCCCGTTCAATTTCTCAATCGTTCTGTACCTGAAGACGCTGCTGTTCCTGTTCCCGGACAATTATCTGGTCATCAAAAGCTTCAATATCCTGTTCTCGCTGGTCACCACGCTAATGATCTATCTGCTCTACAAAGAGCTGAATGCCAAGTCCCGATCGAATGACTATGGTGTCCTGGTGTTCGCCGCGACCTATATTCCGTCTTTGTTTATGAGCAACTTTATCTATAATGATGTGATTGCCACAGCTCTGCTGACCAGCGCTTTGTACTTTGCCGTTACATTCATCCGCAGAAGATCCATGAGGGATATCGTGTTCGCGGCCATCCTGCTGGCGCTCGGCAACTATTTCCGGAGCACAGGCATGATCTTCCTGATTGCCGTGCTTATCTGTCTGCTATTTAACTTCCGTCACCTTGGGCTTAAAAAAGCCATTGCCTCCATAGGCATAACGCTGCTGGTATTTAACATTCCGGGCTGGACGCAGAACGCTGCGCTCCAGGCCACAGGTATCGTGGACGAATCCCCGTCCAGTAATGCTGCACCGGTCTATATGTGGCTGAATATGGGGATCAATCTGGAGACGCTCGGCTTCTGGGATAACCGGGAGAGCTATAATATCTATCAGCAGGATGCCGGCTACAATAAAGCGGAGAGCGTGGAGCTCTTCAAAGCGTCCATCAGTAATAAGCTCTCGGAGGCTACTCTAGGGGAGCTTGCCGGAATGTATTATAAAAAGCTCGTCTGGATCTGGACCGAAGGAACGTATCAGGTGGAGCGGTACGGCATCGGGAATGATGGAACCTCTATAGGCGGCGGGGGGAGAAACGGCTTTGTGATGGACCGCTATATTTATTCCACCCCGGCTTCTGAGCTGCTTAAGGGAGATTCGGATTACCGGAGCGGACTGCAATGGGTGGTTTATGTCCAGAATATCCTTATGTACGGCTTCATTCTCTTCCGGCTGATCTGCGGGATACGGGCCAAGCGGTTTGCGGAAACCCCGCTGGTGCTGGTGATACTAGGCTTTATCGGCTTCTATTTGCTCTGGGAGATCAAGGCCCGGTATATTTATCCGGTATATCCGCTGCTGATTGTCTTATCCTACATGGGCTTTAAAGATGTCTATGAACTTCTGACCACGAAAAGGGGGACTAGGCATGCGGTTCAACAATCGGCACAAGAGTCGGACTAAGAAATCCTGCATCACCTTAATCATTACTGTGCTTAGCTGTTCGCTGGTGCTCACCTCTTGCGAGGCAATTACTGCCCAGAAGATTTCAAGTGACGATTTCAACTCCAGGTCGGGCGGGTTCCCCGGCATGAACGGCGGCACGAATTTCAATGGCGGCGGCCGGGGAATGGATCGGGGAGGAACGCGCAGAGGCGGCAGTCAGGGGACGGATAGGGGAACGGGCAGCAGCCAGCAATAGAGAGCAATAGCCAGCAATAGCCAGCAATGAGCCGGCCGGGTAGTGGAGGTTATGCCAGCGTGGCGGGGAAATGCTTTTTCCACTTTCTGATCTTTCCCCGGAAGGTTTTGAACGGAGCTGCTGAATTAATGTGAATCCACCGGGCCATGGGCCAGTTGTCCTTGGTTCCGGTCCATTTACGTGAGCCCTGGATGAACAGCTCTTCTTCCGTTAATGTGCTGACCCAGTCCAGCCACTGCTGCTCCGATTGCCGGAATAAGCTGCGCAGTTCAGTCAGTGAATACTCAGAATATTTGTCGTAAAAGGACTGATATAATCCGCCCAGCTCATTCCACTTATAATCCTGAGCCGGCATGAGGAAGGCCTGTCCTTCCAGCTCCTTCTGATCCCAGCTCCTCACCAGCTCCAGCCATCCCAGCTGATAGGCGATGATCTCGGCGGGGGTTTTATCCACTTCAGGAATTCGCGTATCCTTGTACTTATCGTCAATACCGCCATACTCGGCGTCCAAGAGCAGGTAAAGGGTATGGATCGTTTCCAGCAGGTCCTGTTTGGACGAATATTCATAGCTTGCCATAGCGCTCACTCTCCTTTAATTAGGTTATACCATAGAGCTGTGACAGCAGTCTGTCCAGTTTAACCAGATTCAGCTCCTGTTCCAAATCCGCTGCACGCCGGTAAGTGTGTCTCCATTGAAGCTTAGCTTATAGATATCCGGCATATCCAGCTGCTTCCAGAAGCCGTAATCATAACGCTTATCCAGCGCATTCATGATTAAGACCATAATGTTACCGTGAGTCCCGATGACGGCGTTACTGCCTTGGTATTGCTGCAATACTTTGTGGAGTGCCTGAACTCCCCTGTCCTGGGCAGTCAGGTTAGATTCTCCGCCTTCCCAGGCAAAAGAGGGATTCTCCCATACCTTCGCAACGGCCTGGCCGAAGTCACTGACGGGTCCGCCGGACAATAACCGTTCTCTGAAATCCTCTTCGATTACAGGTTCAAGGCCCAGGGGGCCGGCCAGTCCTTCAATGGTCTGTATTGCCCGTTTATAGGGACTGGAGATCAGGACATGAATATTCTCATGGATGAGCAGTCCGCTGACCTTCCGCGCATCTGCCTGTCCACGTTCAGATAAAGGTCTGTTTAATTCATCGGCAGAATAAGCCGAGTGCGCATGTCTTACCAAATACAAATTTGTAACCATTATTTATCACCTCATCTGCTAATATTTGTAATGCATTGTATCATGAATGAAGCGGGGAATTCAGCGATGAATCTTGATTATAGAGAGCGGATCGATAAGGTCATTGCCTACATAGAGGAACACAGCAGTCAGCCGCTTAAGCTCGATACGCTGGCGGAGATCTCCCATTTCTCCAAATTTCATTTCAGCAGAATATTCACAGCTATGGTCGGTGTGACTCCCATGGCCTTTGTAAACAGGAAGCGTATACAGCACTCACTGGTGCTGCTGACCGAAACGAATAAGACTATTCTGGAGGTTGCAGGTCAAAGCGGTTTCGAATCGGTATCGGTCTTTAATGCCCATTTCAAACGGTATTATGGCTGTACACCGGGCAGGTAGAAATCAGGCAGATCCCTGAGGTTGAAGTTGCTTATATCAGGCATATTGGAAGTTACCTGGATACGTATAGCGCATGGGACAAGCTAAGCCGCTGGGCATACCAGCGGGGTATTCATGGAGGGAATCAGCAGTTTATCGGAATATCGTTGGATGACGGGGATCTCGTAGAGGAGTCTGCGTGCCGGTATGATGCCTGTGTCACCCTTCCGGAAGGGTTTGAGCAGGAAGCACACCGGCCGCAGGTAGAATTCAAGACAGTATCCGGCGGCATGTATGCGGTGTATTCATACTACGATACGGTGGACAAATTGGTCCTCGCGTATGACAGCATGTTCAGCGTGTGGTTACCCCGCAGCGGATATGAAGCGGACGACAGGCCCTGCCTCGAATTCTGCCTGAATGATCCCATGAAGGATCAGGAAGGCAAGTGTAAGGTTGATTTGTATATTCCCATTAAGCAGCGCGTATAAGTATCGGAGAATGGAGTGGCGGGAATGAATGTGGAGGTTGTATTTGAACGTTTTCCTGTACTAAGATCAGATGAACTTGTATTGAACAGAATTGAAGAGACTCATCTGGACGAGCTGTTTGATATTTACAGCAACGATAGAGTTTTTGAATATTGCGGGATCATCCCGAAGCATAACAAGGCTACAGTCAGCAATATGATAGGACATTTTGAACGGGACTACGCCAAAAGATCAAGGGTCAAGTGGGGCATCTTTGCCAGTGGTGAGGAGGGGCGTCTGCTCGGAATTATTGAAGCCTGTGATTTCAATCAGAAGGTGAATATGGTGACGATCGGCTACTTCCTGGCGGAAGCCCATTGGGGGCAAGGCATTGCCTCTAAGGCTGTTGAAATCCTGCTGGATTATATCTTCAGGGAGGTTCAGGTGAACAGAGTTCAGGCCGAAGTGATGCTGATGAATGAACCGTCCAAGAAGGTGCTCCTGAAGACCGGCTTCATCAAGGAGGGGATGCTGCGGCAAGCCGCCTTGTGGTCAGGCAAAGGAATTGTCGATCTGGAGATATACAGTATGCTTAGGGAAGATTATATTCAGGTGTGAAAATAAGAAAAAAAAGCTCAGGCCCGTTAATAGGCTTGAGCTTTTTGGTGCTGTAAGAACTAAATTATTGGGGTAATTTTTGGGGTCCCCGCAAAGTACCTGAGTCAGCTTCGAAGCTGGAGCCTCACTTTGTGGGGTTATTTTTGTGGGGGAGGCTTATGCTTCCATCTTCTGCGCCGTATAGAGCCGGTGGTAGAGGCCGCGGCGGGCAATCAGCTCATCATGCGAGCCGCTTTCCGCAATGCCCTTATTCGAGACATACATGATGCGGTCGCAGTTCTTCACGGTGGACAGCCGGTGCGCGATGATGAACGAGGTACGTCCCTTAAGCAGCTCATTCAGACCCTTCTGAAGCAGACGCTCGGTCTGCGCATCAATGGAAGAAGTGGCTTCATCGAGAATGAGAATGCGCGGGTTGGCCAGCAGGGTTCTGGCGAACGAGATGAGCTGCCGCTGTCCCTGGGACAGCTTGGAGCCGCGCTCATTAACCTCCGTCAGGTAGCCCTGGTCGAATTCACAGATGAAATCATCGGCGCAGACGGCCTTCGCAGCGGCGATGATCTCTTGCTCGGTGGCATCCGGTCTGCCGTAGCGGATATTATCCAGAATCGTTCCCGAGAAGATGAAGCTGTCCTGCAGCATAATCCCCATCTGGCTGCGCAGCGATTTCAGCGTGATCCCGGCAATATCCTGCCCATCGATCAGGATTCTGCCGCCCGTAAGGTTATAGAAGCGCGAGATCAGATTGACGACCGTAGTTTTGCCGGCACCGGTCGGTCCGACCAGCGCGATGCTCTCTCCGGCTGCAACATCGAAGGAGATGTTCTCCAGGATGTTCAGCCCCGGATCGTAGGCGAAGGTTACATCGTCGAAGGTGACCCGGCCCTGAACGGGCGGCAGCTCCTTCGCCCCGGGAATATCGCTGACGGTAACCGGCTCATCCAGCGTTTCGAAGATACGCTCCAGATAGGCTACCGCATTGATGAAGTTGTTGTATAGCTGGGATAGATTGAGAATCGGCTGCCAGAAGCGGGCGGCATAACTGCTCATCGCGAGAATGACACCAAGCGTCATGTTCTGCGGGTTCATAGTCAGCAGGCCAACCAGGAAAATCATTGCCGTAACCATGGTAGACAAGTTATCGACAGTGAACGGAATAAGCGTATTGTAACGCAACGCCCGCATCCATTCCGTGCGGAAATTACCGGCCAGGCGCGTAAAGACGCCCTCATTGCGCTGTTCCCGGGAGAACATCTGCGTTACGCCGATCCCGCTGATGCTTTCCTGCAGATAGGCGTTCAGATTGGAGCTTTTGTTCGATACCGCCTGCCATGCCCGGCGCTGCCGGGTTTTGATAAGCAGCATGACACCGAGGAATACAGGCAGTCCGGCAAGGATGACGAAGGAGAGCCGGACATCAACGGCGAACATGAAGGCAGCAATGAAGATCAGATTCACGATTTCTAAGATAAAGTTAATAATTCCGTTCGACAATACGTCGGATACAGCATTGACGTAGTTAACAACCCGGATCAGAATCTTGCCCTGCGGCCGGTCATCGTAATATTTGAACGGCAAATCCTGCAGATGCTTGAACAGATCGGTACGGATATCGAAGATAATATCCTGCCCGACACTGGTCATGATCCGTGAGCGGATGGTAGCCAGAATTACGCTGACCACAATGGTCACCAGCATCAGCGCGGACCAGCCGACCAGCGCGCCCATATCTTTGGCGGGAATGGTCACGTCTACCACATGCTGCATAATCAGCGGGGCGGATAGGGCGATAGCCGCCGACAGTGCGCTGAGCACGAATGCGAGAATCATCGGTTTCTTCTTGCGTCTGATATAGACCATGGCCCGCCGGAAATGCTTAATATTAAACGGCGATTCCAGATTCTCATCGACATCGAATTTATTCCTGGCCACTCTCGGTCACCTGCCTTCCAATGCCCTCGTTCTGCAGCATGAATACATCGTAGTAATACCCCCGCTTGGCCAGCAGCTCGGCGTGGGTGCCTTCCTCAATCAGACGGCCGCCCTCTAAGATCAGGATGCGGTCTGCCTGGGCGGTAGTGGATACCCGCTGTGCAATGATAATCTTCGTGCAGGGATACTCCAGCTCACGCAGACTCCGCTGAATATGCTCCTCCGTCTCCAGATCGACGGCAGACGTCGTATCATCCAGGATCAGGATCGGACGGCGGACCGCCAGCGCGCGGGCAAGCGCAATACGCTGCTTCTGTCCCCCGGACAAGCCGACACCGCGTTCGCCGACTACCGTGTCATAGCCTTCCGGCATTTTGACGATGAAATCATGGGCTGCTGCGAGGCCGGCATAGGCCTGTGCTTCTTCTTCCGTAAGCTCGGGGTCACCATAGGCGATATTCCCGTCGATTGTATCGGAGAACAGGAGGACGTCCTGCGTAGCCATCCCGATATTCCCGCGCAGTTCATCAAGCTCAAGCTCACGGACATCTCTGCCGTCTACCAGCACGCGGCCTCCGGCCACATCGTAGAACCGGGGGATCAGGTTGATCAGCGATGTCTTGCCTGAGCCTGTTGCGCCCATAATGGCAATCGTTTCACCGGGTTCAATCGTGAAGCTCAGATCATCCAGCACGGTAGCGCTGTCATATTTGAACCGGACATGCTCGAATTCAATCCGGCCCTCATAGCGGCGGCTCTCTGTGACATTATGCTCGTTCACAATAGCGGGGCGGGCATAATAGATATCAACGATTTTGGATAAGCTGGCAAAGAAGCGCTGGATATCATTGATAATAATCCCGATATTGCGCATAGGGTTGGATACCGCCCAGATAAGCGAAGAGAAGGCTGCGAACTCACCAAAGGTGATCCGGCCGTGCATCAGGAAGTAACCGCCGGCCAGCATCAGAATGACGTTGAAGGCTTGGGCGAAGGATTCCAGATAAGGAAAGTAATCAAGCCAGACTAGGGCCGCCTTCTTGTTCGCCACAGAGTAGTTGACATTCTTCTCCGTGAATTTGGCAATCTCAAACTCTTCACGGGCGAAAGCCTTGACTACACGGTTGCCTGAAATGTTCTCCTGGGTCGTCGTGTTAAGCTGGGACAGCCGCTCGCGCAGATCAATGTACATGGGACGGACACGTTTGGCGAAGATAAAGGCCACGACAAAAATCGGTGGCGACAGAATCAGCATCCACAGCGTCAGCTGGACATCAATCGTAAGGAAATAAATAACGGCCGCCAGAAAAATAGTCAGCGATTCAATGATCGTCTTGAAAATCCACGCCATCGAATGCCGGACCATATCCAGATCGCCTGTCATCTTGGTCATAAGATCACCGGTACGGTTGCGGTCATAATACTCCCGGTCCTGCCCCTGAATCTTGTTGTACAAATAAATGCGGATGTTGTACATCATATTCTGGGAGGATATTTCGTACTGCATGGTCGTTAGATAAGCCAGACCTGTACGGAGCAGGGAAAAGCCAATCATGCCCAGGCAGAGCGCGATGAGCAGACCCCTCTCTGTAGCAAGATTCTGCCCTGCATGGTCGCCGGCTATAAACGTATCGACGATGCGCTGGCTGAGGTACGGGTTCACAATCGTAAGACTTGAGCCCACTACCGAGAGACAAAGTGCCACGATATACCGTGCCCGGTTGCCCTCCAGGTTTTGCCACAGCCATTTAAGTTCAAACATCTGATCACCTGCTTCTGTTTTTCTTATTTCTTGTGAATAAATCAAAGTGATTATAACACTATGAAACAAAATGTATAGGTTTACAGCTAATTTTCTTGTTACAATCGACCGAACTTTTGGTGGAGTAATTCTGCATTGCGTTAATGTATGTCACAGCTTACAATGATTCTGACATACTATGATAGTTTTGCGTTCTACATAGGCAAGGAACATATATGAGGGGGAGCATTTTTTTGGAAACGAAACAGTTAACAAGAGGGCTTAAGCCGCGCCATATCGAGCTAATCGCACTCGGCGGTACGATTGGCGTAGGGTTATTCATGGGCTCTGCAAGTACGATTAAGTGGGCAGGGCCCTCCGTGCTGCTGGCCTATCTTTTGGCGGGAATAATCATGTTTTTTGTGATGCGGATTATGGGGGAGATGCTGGTGCTCGAACCGGTCACCGGCTCCTTCGCCACCTTTGCCCACAAATATATCAGTCCGCTGGCCGGATTTCTCACTGCCTGGAGCTACTGGTTCCTCTGGGTGACTGTAGGCATGGCGGAGGTTACGGCAATCGGGATTTACGTGGGATATTGGTTCCCGGACATACCGCAGTGGATTCCGGCTCTGATTGGTGTCGGTATTATTGCGGCAGCCAATCTGGCAGCTGTGAAATTGTACGGGGAGTTTGAATTCTGGTTCGCGATGATTAAGGTGGTCGCCATTGTCGTGATGCTGGTGATTGGAACGGGAGTTATCTTCTTTGGTCTGGGGAACGGCGGACAGCCGCTCGGCTTGTCGAACCTGTACAGCCATGGAGGCTTTTTTGCGGGAGGACTAAAGGGCTTCCTGTTTGCGCTCTGTATTGTCACGGCCGCCTATCAGGGGATTGAGCTGGTGGGCATTACTGCAGGGGAAGCCGAGGATCCTAAGCGTACTTTGCGAAAAGCGATCAAAAATATCATCTGGCGTATCCTGATTTTCTATGTGGGGGCAATCTTCATCATTGTAACGATCTATCCATGGAACGAAATTGGCGGAATCGGCAGTCCATTCGTGATGACCTTTGCCAAGGTGGGGATTGTCGGCGCTGCGGGCATCATCAACTTTGTAGTGCTGACAGCGGCTATGTCAGGCTGCAACAGCGGAATCTACAGTGCGGGCAGAATGCTGTACACCTTAGCCCAGAACGGGCAGGCTCCGAAGTTCTTCGGGAAGGTCTCGGCAAGCGGGGTGCCCAGAAACAGTATTATTACAACCATCTCCCTGCTGCTGGTCGGGGTGCTGTTCAACTACCTTATGCCGGATTCCAAGCTGTTTCTCTATATTTACAGTGCCAGTGTGCTGCCGGGAATGATTCCGTGGTTCGCTCTGGCCTTCAGCCAGTTCCGGTTCCGTGACAAGTGGAAGGGCGAAATGGCAGATCATCCGTTCAAGTCGCGCCTGTTCCCGATAAGCAACTACATTATCATTATCTTCCTGTCGCTCGTGATCGTCGGCATGTGGTTCAACCCGGACACACACCTGTCGCTGATTGTGGGGGCTTCGTTCCTGGCCATTGTTGTTGCCGGCTATTATGCCTTCGGCATTGGCAAGCGTGAGCGTCCGGAGGAGGCAGGGGAAGCATAGAAGATAATAAAGAGCCTGTCTCCAATAAATTGGGGACGGGCTCTTTTTCTGGAACCACTTTTATAGAAATGTCGCCGGAATACAATGCCGGCAGAATTGAGACTTTTGGGTAAACACTGTATCGGCCTTATGTTGTACGTAATGCAACTTTGGCTCATAGTTACCCGTGTGTTTGGGAGTATTGTTGTACAAAATACAAGAATTTTCCCGTCATACTGGCTGAAACCGAAGATATGTTGCATTTTGTGCAACAATTCTGGTTTACGGCCGATTTTTCGAAGAAAATGTTGTATTTGGTGCAGGAATTCCATCACATAACCGGTCTCCGCCACACACGGCAGGCCTATAAATCTAATTCGAAGAAGACGAGGCCGCAGCAGCGGATGTTGCGGCTGCAACCGCAATTGCCGTCTGCTGGGCAATGATGATGTTGGTAAGGCTGGTAGATAACGCGGAAGTGATAATGCCGCTTTTCACGTCGTCTATATACGTATAGGACACCAGTGCAGCAGACAGCAGGAGCAGCTCCTGCTTGTTAATCGACCAATTTCCGAAGCCCTTCCGGGTGCGCAGTACCTCATACGTCTCCGAGACATCGCTTACCAGCTCTTTCTGTTCATAGGGAAGCAGTGACAGGATGCCAAGCGAAGGAAGTGTATATTCCTTGTCCATCCGGATGTCCTGTGCACGGAAGGCCTCACGCAGGCTGAGCACCCGTTCTGCAGATCCGCCATCTTCCTCCCCAAGCAGCATTACCTGTGTCAGAGCCTGAACGCTGTTGCCGGAGAAAAACTCAGGCTTCAGAGCAACATAGAGCTGTTCCAGGCGCTCGACTCCGTGCTCGATTCCGATATTGGAAATTCCGAGCATGGCAGCGAAGATATAGTCATCCTGTCCGGTCAGGAAAGGGTGCTTCGCTCTCATGCCATCGAAGAATGCCTTCGTGCGTTCGATCACCTGGACATATTGCTCTGATGTGGTATGGGCAGCAATCTGATAGGCGGCAATGACGAGATAGTCAGAAGCTCTGAATTTGACATCCTTCATTAGCTCATAGACGGCCAGCGTTTCGGCAAGCTGCTGCTCCGGTTTAGCAGAAAGAGAGAGCAGGGTGGCAATACTGATGGCGGAAGTCCCGCGGAAGGAAGAGAACATCCGGGTGTTCTCCTTGATCAGCACATGGTGCGCACGGATCGCTTCAGGATCGGCTGTTTTGTTCTCCACGGTGTAGAGCAATGCGGCCAGGCGGTTCACCTGAGCATTTTGCCAGGGGAATTCTTTCTTGATTCTCTGTGCATTTTCAGCGAACAATTCAAGTCTTGCCAGGTATTGTTCCTTCATCGGGTACACCTCTCATCTATACTTGGATACTTGGGCTAATTCTACTATACAAACCCAAATGATGAAAATGAATCTAATCTCATAGACTTGCCGTGTAACCTATGAGAGCGTATTCTTGAACATAGAGAAGGTACATCAGCGCATTATAAACCTGGAAAGAGAGGCATGAGAATGATAAGAGCATCTGAAGATAACGAGTATTATGAGTTGTCGAGCCCGACAATTCTGCCCAAGGCTTCAGGATTTCTATGGAATGAGCGGATGATGATTCATATGAATTGCCGCGGGTATGCGGTAGCCCAGTTCATGCAGCCCGAGCCTGCCAAGTACTCCTATGCCCCGAATCTGGAAGCCAAGACCTTCATGCAGCCGGAGCAGCCCTATTATGCCCACCATCCCGGCCGGTTTGTCTATGTGAAGGATGAGGAGAGCGGTGAGCTATTCTCTGCCCCGTATGAACCCGTACGTATGCCCCCTGATCACTATACCTTTGCTGTAGGCAAACATAATATTGTGTGGAAAATAGAGAAGAGCGGTATCGCTATCGAGATGACGCTGAGCCTGCCCAAGGATGAGCCGATGGAGCTGTGGCGCGTGAAGGTAACCAATCTGTCTTCTGCTCCACGGAAAATAAGTATCTATCCCTACTTCACCATCGGCTACATGTCATGGATGAACCAGTCCGGCGAGTATAAGGAAGCTCTGCAAGGCATCGTCGCTACAGCCGTTACGCCTTACCAGAAATATCAGGAATATGACAGGATCAAACACCTGAAGGATAAGACCTTCCTCCTGGCCGATCATGCCCCCGCGTCCTGGGAAGTGAACCAGGAAGCATTCGAAGGGGAAGGCGGGATCAGCTCGCCGTCAGCGCTGAGAAGCAGTCTGCTCTCCAAAGGGGAAGCCCGTTACGAATCACCGGTTGCCATTCTGCAGTATAGTATCGGCCTGGAGCCTGGTGAAGAGCGCGAGTACCGGTTCATCTTCGGTCCAGCTCAGACAGAGCAGGAGATCGCTGATATCCGCCAGCGGATGTTCCTTAATGCTGATGCCGACGGCGAAGACGGATTTGAGCTTGCGGAACGTGAATACGCGGAATACATCCGCGAAGGCAGAGGCTGCATTGAGATCACGACTCCGGATGCGGATCTTGATAATCTGGTCAACCACTGGCTGCCCCGGCAGATGTACTATCACGGGCAGACGAACCGCCTGACGACAGACCCCCAGACCCGTAATTATCTGCAGGATAATATGGGCATGAGTTATATTAAGCCGCAGATAGCCAGGCAGGCTTTTCTGACTGCTCTAAGCCAGCAGGCGGTAAGCGGAGCCATGCCGGATGGCATTATTTTGCATGAGGCTGCTGAACTGAAATATATTAATCAGGTCCCGCATACGGACCATTGTGTCTGGCTGCCCATTTGCCTCATTACCTATCTGGATGAGACGGATGATTACAGCATTCTGGAAGAGGTTGTCCCTTATGCGGGGAGTGAGGAAACAGGATCAGTCTTCGAACATATTGACCGGGCGATGCACTGGCTGATTCATGAGCGGGATGAACGGGGTCTGAATTATATCAATCAGGGTGACTGGTGTGACCCGATGAATATGGTAGGTTACCGGGGCAAGGGAGTATCCGGATGGCTGACGATAGCTACGGCGTATGCCTGCATGATCTGGGCGGATATCTGCGGTCACAGCGGCCGACTGGAGGCTGGCAAGGCATTCCGCCTTGCGGCGGATGAGACGAATGCGGTCGTCAATCAGTATTTCTGGGATGGTGAGTGGTACGCACGGGGAATCACCGATGACAATGTCGTGTTCGGAATTAGTGAGGATAAGGAAGGGCGGATCTTCATTAATCCGCAAGGCTGGGCGCTGCTCAGTGGTGCGGCCGATGAAGAGAAGCGGGAGAAGCTAATGAAGTCGGTCACGGAACAGCTGGAGACACCATATGGGGTTGAAAAGCTGGCACCCTCCTATACCGCCATGCGGGAGGATGTAGGCCGGGTCACGCAGAAGCATCCGGGCACTGCCGAGAACGGGGCAGTCTATAATCATGCCGCAGCGTTCTATATCTATGGCCTGTATGCGGTGGGAGAGCAGGATCAGGCGTACCGCCTGCTGCGCAAAATGCTCCCGGGACCTGACATCGGGGATATCATCAGACGCGGCCAATTGCCTGTCTTCATCCCCAACTATTACCGTGGTGCTTACAAGCAATTCCCGAAGACTGCCGGACGCTCCAGCCATCTGTTTAATACTGGCACCGTTCCGTGGGTATACCGCTGCCTGATAGATGGCCTGTTTGGACTCCAGGGCACGCGCGAAGGACTGCAGGTGAAGCCGCAGCTCCCTTCCGGCTGGCAGGAGGTTACGGTTAAACGTAACTTCAGAGGTGCCGGGCTGCACATCAAGATGCAGCGTGAAGCGGGGGTGACCAAGGCAGAGGTCTATCTGGACGGCCAGTTAGTGGAGGATGGTATTCTTAAAGGTCTGAAATCCGGTATGGATTATACTGTGCTGGTCAAGCTTCCGCCTGACAATGCCTGATAGAAATGAATACAAACCGAAGGGCCGGAATCGCTGGAAGATTCCGGCCTTCTTCCAAGGGAGGAATATAGTGAAAGCGAAACTGGCCGCGGGCGGACTGGATAAGTCCATCGCCGCGCTTGCAGGCACAAGTAATCATCAAGTGTTAGCGCTCTGGGCTGCCGACTGCGCCGAGCGCGTGCTGCCTTATCTGGAGGCAGCATGCCCGGAAGAGCAGCGGCCGCGGCAAGCGGTTGAAGCAGGACGCGCCTGGGTGCGCGGTGAGCTTAAGATGGCCGCAGCCCGCCAGGCAGCGTTTGCCGCTCATTCAGCGGCCCGTGACGCCGGTCCGGCAGAGGCTTGCGCTGCAGCCCGCGCAGCCGGACATGCTGCGGCAACTGCGCATGTCGCCGCCCATGCAGTGCATGCCGCAACCTATGCGGTTAAGGCTGTCCATGCTGCAGCGGCCCCTGCCGGAGCCGAACTCGCCGTCACGCAGGAGCGTGAATGGCAGTACCGGCATCTGGCCCAGCTTAACGAGGCCTGATTAGTTGAGGGGGAGGACTGGTGGAAGTCCTCCTGCGATCCTTTTGGCGGCAGTCAGTTACACTGACTTGAAATCCTGCACTAAATACAACAATTCTCTTAAACACACAGATATGATTGAATCAAAGTTGCAAAACGTACAACATTTATGATTTATCGCTTTGCCGGCTGCAGAAAGATCCCGCGATTCGCTTAAAGATATGAACTCTGAACAAACTGTGTCGTTCCGGCCTGGGCAAATTTATGCCTGATTTCCTACCCGCCCAAGAAAGTATATAATACAGTAGAACTCACATGCGTCGTGAAAACACTTTGGCACACGGGCGAAGTGTCTTTTTGCATAAGGGAAAGTGTTGTAGGGGGCTGGATCATGGCAGTTACGATGAAGGAAGTTGCCGAACTTGCAGGGGTATCCAAAAGTACGGTTTCACAATTTCTGAACAAGAGATTCAACTATATGAGTGTGGATACGAAGAAGAAGATTGAAGAGGCCATTGAAGAGCTTAACTATATTCCCAATGAGGTGGCCCGCAGTCTCAAGCATAAGAAGACGTTCATTGTAGGCGTGATTTCCTCAACCATTCTATCGAAATTCACTACGGAGGTTGTGCGTGCCATCGAGGATGAATGCCAGCTGAAGGGGGTGCAGGTGATCGTCTGCAACACCGATGATGACCCGCTCAAGGAGAAGAAATACGTTCAGTCGATGATTGCGCGGCAGGTGGACGGCCTGATTATTTTTCCGACGGAAGAGAATAAGAAGATGTATTCCTCGCTGGTTAAGAATGGATATCCATTTGTATTTGTTGACCGTAAAATAGACGATATCAGCGTGGACACCGTACTGCTCAATAACGAGAAAGCCAGCGAGCTGGCAGTCGAAGCCTTCGTCCTTCATAACCATACCCGAATAGGAATCATTACCTTTCCGCTTGGCAAAAAGGCAATTACCACGCGGGTTGAGCGCTTGTCCGGTTACAGAAATACGCTGAAGAAGCATAGTCTTCCGGTGAATGAGAGCTATATCCAAAGCGGCAGACTGGACGAAATGCCGGCGCTGATCGGGCAGCTGTTCCATATGGACAATCCGCCTACTGCCATCATCGCCACCAATGACATGATTTTGGAGCAGGTGCTGATCTACGCCAAGAATAACCGCTTAAGCATACCGGAGGATTTCTCCCTCATCGGGATCGATGATGTATCCTTTGCTTCCTTCTACAATCCGCCGATTACGACCATATCCCAGCCAAGCTTTGAAATGGGGAAGAGGAGCGCCCGGCTGCTGCTGGATCTAATTGACCAGAAGGAAGAGGAGCAGGCAGGGCGGCCCGAGCTGGTCCGTTTGAACCCTGAGATTAACCATAGGGAATCGGTCCGCACGCTGGACTGAATGATTAAGGGCATAGATTATTGAATCGCGCAGCTTACTTTCTTTTGGAACGGAGACAGAACCGGAGAAGGAGAGTAAGTCTTTTTTTGCTTTGGAAACGGTTTTATTTTTTCTGTTGCAAAAAGCAGATATCACGTTATAATGATCGTATGATTCGAGTAATGAATACCCTTGCATTCCTGATTGTTCCTGTTTTTAACAATGATAGCGTGTTCTTTTGAAGAGGGGGTACCGGATGGCGTTAATGAGTGAATTGTTTGATTGTGGTTGTGATTTTGTTCACAAACAAACAAAGTAGTTTTATTGCACAATGTTAAGGCATGTTGTTTTATGGTTTACGGGAGGATCAAATTTTTTTGGAATTCTACTAAATCGATTTAGTAACGAGTTTAAAACTATAACTTTGAGAAAGAAGTTGGAGACCCGCCATGCATATGTTTATGAGTATTATCAAAGAACCATCGATTATTATTGCCATTGTGACGCTTCTCGGCCTCATCTTCCAGCGTAAGAAGATTCCTGAAATTATTACGGGCACAACCCTTTCCTTCATGGGCTTCACCATGATCAAAGTAGGCGGCGGTATCCTGGGCGGCGTGCTCACCAACTTCAGCAAAATGTTCTCATATGCCTTCCACCTCAAGGGTGTTGTGCCGAGTAACGAAGCGATCATGGCGCTGACCATTGATCAGATTGGAGCAGACGCTGCGCTGATCCTGCTGTTCTCCATGATTCTGAACATTGTGCTTGCGCGTGTAACGAAGTTCAAATACATCTATCTGTCTCTGCACCTTGTTCTGTTCATGAGCTTCGCCGCTACTGCGGTTATGAAAGGTCTGGGACTAAGCTCAGTAGTGACTGTTATTGTCGGTTCCCTGGCCATAGGCAGTTACATGGCGGTATTTCCTTATCTGCTGCGCAATGCCAGCCGGAACATCATCAAGTCGGATGAATATACCATCGCTCATGCTTCCATGACCTCCTACATCATCGGTACGTACCTGGGCAAAGTGTTCGGCAACCGTGAGAATGATACGGAGAACATCAAGATTAACGACCGGATCAGCTTTTTGCGCGATCCCAATGTGGCTACTACCTTAACGATGCTGGTGCTGCTGCTGGTGTCAGGACTCGTCGCCGGTGCTGATTTTGTTAACGAATTATCGGATGGCAAGGAATATATCGTCTTCATTCTGGAGCAGGCTGCAATTTTCGCCGCCGGGTTGTATATCGCCAAAGCCGGTGTTAAGCTGTTTACTACAGAAATCGTCCCTGCCTTCAAAGGCTTCTCCCAAGTGTTCGCTCCGGGCGCAATCCCAGGTGTGGATGTCCTGGTCCTGTTCGACAAATCGCCGAATTCCGCTCTGGTCGGATTCCTGGTCAGCTTCTTTACGGGTGTGGCCTGCGTGTTCCTGTTCCCGCTCGTTGGATTGCCGGTAATTGTTCCCGGAATTATGGCCTGCTTCCTGGCCGGCGGTGCTGCTGCGATCTTTGGGAATTCCAGCGGAGGCTTCAGAGGGGCTGTCATTTCCAGCTGTCTGAACGGTTTCCTGCTGTGTCTGCTGCCTGCTCTTACGTTGCCGCTGTTCTCCTACCTGGGAGCTGAAGGGGTAACATTCGCTGATCCGGACTTCACTTCTTTGTCGGTTATCCTATGGGGGATTTTCCGCTGGTTCCATTAATTTTTTCGCACACTAACTAAATCGATTTAGTGACTATTGAATAGGAGGTATTATTTTATGTTTTATCACGATCAAGAGATTCAGGCTGTAACTGTAGACAGCAATACTACCCGTAAGGTGCTCGCTCACAGCGACCAGATCATGTATACGAAGGTGATGTTCGCCCAAGCCCAGGAAGGAGAAATCCCGCTGCACAAGCATGTGCATGAACAGGTTACCTATGTGCTGCAGGGCAGCTTTCAGTTCATGATCGATGACGGTGAAACGCAGGATGTACAGACCGTCAAGGCTGGCGACAGTATCCACTTCCCGTCCAATGTGCTTCACGGCTGTATCCCGCTGGAGGATGACGGCGTTCTGTTGGATGCTTTTACACCGGCACGGGCGGATTTTCTATAGAAGAGTAATTGAAAAAGCAGATTAAGCTGATGAGAGGCGCGGGGGATCCGCGTCTCTTTTTTGGAAATAATTATAATATGGGGTCTATTCAAAGTACCTGATTAAACATCGCAGTTAAAGCCCCGCCTTGCGGGGTTATTTGAAAATATAAGAATTTATATGTTTCACATGATAAATTATCCTTCTATTTCTCGCTGAAACGGTACGGTCCTTTAAAGGACGGTACCGTTTCTACTTGGTATGGAAATACGGGTATTTTAACCTGGCCGATTATATTATAATTAGTTCAAAAAACAGGATCTTTGTCGCAAAAGGACAGAGAAGAAGGGCTTTGTATGGGAATTAGTGAAGATCAGCGAATCGCAGCGAAACAGAAGCTTATTCAGGTATTCACCTATCTGCAGGCTCTGCACCAGCTGAAGCAGCCGATAATCAAGCATATATCCGGGCAGTTATGGTCGCAGTCCCTTGCGGATCTGCCGGTTCATTCTAATGTGACCTGTGATTTCACAGAGGGGATAAGCCCCTCTGAACGTATAGACGAGGAGATGCCTGAGGTTCTGCTTCGCGTGAAGCGGCCTGACCGGACCGCCTGTCCGAAGCCGCCGGAGCTGCTGCAGCGCTGGCTGAAGCCGGATTGGGAGAAAATTCATACCCGCCCGGAACGGCTGGAGAGCATGGACAGCTACCGGGAAGCTGCGGATTCCGGGGAATATGAGGCTTATGTTGAACGTTTCGATCAGGATGAAGAGAGAGTGCGGCTCTGGGAGAATTGGACTCAGGAGCGTGAGGCCTGGCAGGAGCGGGAGTGGCCTGTCCGCAGAACGATTAAGCTGTTCGAGGATTTGTACATGCTCTATTCGTGGATTGAGCGGGAGCGGGACGCTGTGGAGCTGATGATCGGCGACGGGATTCTGCACTGGGAGCTTAGACCGGAGACGATTCACCATCCGGTGCTGCTACAGAGGATCGAGCTTGTATTCGATCCGGAGGGACCCGAATTTACAGTTATAGCCTCCGAAGCCGCCCCCGAATTTCATGGCTCCTTGTTCAGAGATGTGCCTGAAGTCAGTCCAGGGTCGATTAAGAAATGCACCGCGGATTTGCTCGAGGCTGCATGCTCCCCTTTGGATTTCACGGATACGGATGAATATTTGCGCAAAGTATCCGGATACTTGTCTGCCCAGACTGCGTTTATTCCTTATAATAGAACATCTGCACAACCGGCTCAGGACAAGACAGCAGTGTATATCCGGAGAGAACCGGTTATTTTCCTGCGCAAGCGGTCGGCCGGTTTCGATCATGCGTTCGAAGAGATTATTCAGGATTTACAAGATAGAGAGGAACTCCCCCAGGCGATTGCCAGAATTACCGGCATTGATCCGGGGGAGGCTTCAGACGGAACGCAGGTTTTTTCGTATTCGAATTTGAATGTGAATGGTGAGAACGAAGAGATTCTGTTCACCAAAGAAGCGAACTCTGAGCAGCTGGATATTGCTCTTAAGCTGGGCAGATACGGTTCTGTTCTGGTGCAGGGCCCGCCGGGTACCGGGAAGACGCATACGATTGCCAATCTGCTGGGCCATTTCCTGGCAGAAGGCAAAAGCGTACTGGTCACCAGTCACACCTCAAGGGCACTCGCCGTGCTGCGTGACAAGGTGGCAAGGCCGCTTCAGGATCTGTGTGTCAGTGTGCTGGATGATGCCAGCGGGCAGAAGCAACTGGAGAATTCCATCGATAAGATTACTTCCACCTTAAGTTCCATATCCATTGAACAGACGGAAGCGGAAGTAGAGCAGCTGACTGCCGGACGCAAATCCATTCTGGAGCAGATCAGAGGCATTGAAGACAGATTGCGGCTCTCCAGAGAGAACGATTACCGGTCTATTGTTATGTTTGGTACTTCCTTCGATCCATCCGCAGCTGCCAAAATGATCTCCGCAGGCCGACATACGATGGAGCTGGTGCCGGGAAGGATAGCCGCCGGACAGGCTTGTCCGCTTACCCCTGACGAGCTGGAACAGTTATATAGAAGCTCTGGGGAAATCAGTGCACTGGATGAAGCGGAATTCCTGTACTTACGCAATCGTATAGAACTGCCTGTCACTCCTGAAATTTTCCATGAGCTTGTGCTGGAATATCAGGCACTTGCCGCTGCAGATACCGTCAGACATCTTCCTTACTTCAAGCCCGGTATGGCTGTACATCCCGGGAAGCTGAACGCCGCTCTCCAGCAGCTGCTTGAGGCGTTTGGTGCCGTTACTGAGGAGGACTGGAAGCTGAATCTGATCTCGGCAAAAGATAATGATAAGCACGATTGGACCGATCTGCTGGAAGAAGTGGAGAAGTGGCTTGAGCTATACCGGCTTGCGAGAACCGCCAGATACAAATATGGCTTTGAACATTTGGCCGATACGGATCTGCAGCCGCTGCTGCCTGTACT
This sequence comes from Paenibacillus sp. FSL E2-0178, assembly GCF_038593005.1. Classification (NCBI taxonomy): domain Bacteria; kingdom Bacillati; phylum Bacillota; class Bacilli; order Caryophanales; family Paenibacillaceae; genus Paenibacillus; species Paenibacillus sp. FSL E2-0178. The sequence continues at coordinate 3,778,739 of NZ_CP151953.1, read as the reverse complement.
GGAGGAGATGAAGCAATATCTGGAAGACGGGGGAAAGCTGAGCACGTTCCAGCTGTTGCTTAAGAGACCGTGGAAGAAGGCCTGCGAGCTTATTGCGCCTCCCGGCAAAGGAATTGAACAGGTCAACGCTGCCTACCTGGACGCTCTGGTTACTGTCGGTACGTATCAGGCGCAGCGGGCCAAGTCCGTCATCCGCTGGAAGCGTCAGGTTACGGACGGGGGCGGATATGATCTGGCCCGGTTCGGACCGCAGCCCGAAGAGTATATGGATAACATTATTCAGGAGATCCGCAGCCTGCTGGACTGGCGGCAGACAAGCTTTGATCCGCCGCTTCAATCCCTCGAGAGCGAGGGGCTGCTGTGGAATGTTCTGCTGAACGCCAAGCCTATGACGGTAGGCAAACATATGGATTGGATTCATATGCGGGAGCTGGTAGAGCAAGAGCTTCCTTCTATTATAGGTGCCAATATTAAGGCAGAGAAATGGAGAACAGTTAAAGAGCAGATTGCGGAAGCAGGCAGGGCTGCAGAGTTGCTGGCAGATTCCCGTTCCGCTATAGCCTGCCGGCTGCAGGAGAGTGTAGAGCGGCTGGACCCGCAGTCCTATGAGCAAGCGTATCAGGCAGTTCAGCAATTATGGGATAAAAGTACGCGGATCGGTCAAAGGGAAGAATGGCTGGAGCGGCTGCAGCAGAGTGCTCCGGATTGGGCGGAGGCGCTCAGGGACAGAAGCGGAATCCACGGAGAGCACCGGGCCCCCGATGGACTTGAAGCGGGTTGGCTGCTTAAACAATTGGATATGGAGCTTGATCAGCGGGCGGGCATCTCCGCACAACAACTTCAAGAAGAACTGGTGGAGATTCGTAAAAAGTTCAAAGCGGCCACACTTCAATTAGTGGAGAAGAAGGCCTGGCTGGCGCTTGCCCGGAAAACTACGCTGAAGCAGCAGAACGCTCTTCACGGCTGGAAGCTGCTGATGAAAAAAGCCGGCAAGCGCACGGGAAAAGCGGCTCCCCATCTGCTTGCCGAAGCCCGGAAGCTGATGCCGGTCTGCCAGACAGCTGTTCCTGTCTGGATTATGCCTACGTACAGAGTGGTCGACAGCTTCACTCCGTCCGAGAACCGGTTTGATGTGGTTATCGTGGATGAAGCCAGCCAGGCAGATATTATGGCGTTGACAGCACTGTATCTGGGTACACAAATTGTTGTGGTAGGCGATGATGAGCAGGTGAGCCCGGAAGCCATCGGCCAGCGGCTGGATGAGACCAGAAGACTGATGGATGCCCATCTGGAGGGGATTCCCAATGCCGCACTTTATGACGGCAGCACCTCAATTTATGACTTAGCCAAAACTTCATTCGCGGGCATGACGCAGCTTAGGGAGCATTTCCGCTGTGTGGAGCCGATTATCCAGTTCAGCAACCTGCTCTCCTATAATGGTTCCATTCTTCCGCTCCGCGATGCCGGCGGAGTAACCACGAAACCGTATACCGTGGAATACCGGGTTGAGGGCGGGAACCGGAACAGTAAACGCAATGAGGCAGAAGCAGAGGCCATTGCTTCGCTAATTCTGTCTGCTATCCAACTGGAAGAATACAAGGATGCTACATTTGGCGTGATTACGCTGCTTGGCGAAGAGCAGGCCATTCTGATTGACCAGTATTTGCAGAAGTATATTCCGGCAACGGAATACAAGCGGCGGAAGATACGCTGCGGCAACTCCGCCCAGTTTCAGGGGGATGAGCGCGATATTGTGTTCCTGTCCATGGTGGACGCTTCAGAGGAAGCTGTGCCTCTGCGCCTCATCTCTGATCCGGGAAACCGCACCAAGAAAAGGTATAACGTAGCTGTAAGCCGCGCCCGCGACCAGCTATGGCTGGTGCACTCACTTGATTCCGTAGCCCAGCTCAAAGAAGGGGATTTGCGGAAACGGTTAATTGAGTATGTCAGAAATCCGTATGCAGCGGATGCAGCGTATAAACAGCAGGAGCCCGTGCTGGAGTCCGAATTCGAGCGGCAGGTTATGCGGCGGGTGCTGGATGAAGGCTATAGAGTACTGCCTCAATGGAAAGTAGGGGCGTACCGGATTGATATGGTTGTTGAAGGCGGGGGGAGACGTCTGGCGGTGGAATGCGACGGAGACAAATGGCATCCGGCAGAGAAGCTTAAGGAAGATATGGACAGACAAGCCATACTGGAACGCCTTGGCTGGAGTTTTGTGCGGCTGCGGGGCGGTGAATATTTCCGGAATCCGGAGCAGGCGCTGCAGCCGCTGTTCCGCAGACTGGAGGAGCTCGATATTCCCCGTGAGCTTCACCGGCAGGAGGCGGATGCGGATGACGGGGATGCCGGACAACCTGCGCTGAAGACGGTTATCGTAAACAGGGCAGCGCAGATCCGGCGGGAATGGCAGGAGCTTGAACGGGAACCTGGTGTTGAAGATTCGAGCTCTCCGGGGTCAGCGGCGGAGCGGGAGGGGTTCATTGCTGCGGAGCAAGCGCAAGAGGAGACGGCGGAATTCTTTTATCAGGAAATCAGCCGGCAGCCGAATTTGACGGACTATTGGACGGAAGAAATGCGAAGCAGGGAAGAAGACAGACAGGCGGTGCTGGAGCAGGAGCTTAGCTTGCTGGAAGCGGATGCGGGTCTGGAGCTTCCTTACTGGCAGGGCCTAACGGCCGACAGTTCTGGAACGGGAGAGGATGGGGACTCCGGCTCCGGATTTAACCTGGTGGAATATTTGCGCAGCCGGGATTTGCAGTTTGTAGATACCAGAGATCAGGACGGTGCAGTATGGATTATTGAAGACCTGAACCTGATCCGCTATTTGCCGGAATTACGGCGGAAGGCAGTACCGTTTAATTATCTGAAGGAAGGGGTATATGCTACCCGCTGGAGAGCCGCCTGGTATAGCAGATCATGAGAATAATGATATGGGGCTTTTTGATATTACCCTCATTCTCTGCGATAATGTAAGCAACTATCTTAATAGAGGAGGCTGTATCATCATGGCTAATCACATTCCAGAAGTATTGTTGAACGACGGGTTGAATATGCCTGCGATTGGCTTTGGAACCGCGTGGATTAAAGGCACGGAGGGAGTACAGCATCTGAAGACTGCCCTTGATTTGGGCTATCGCCTGATTGATTCAGCATTTAACTATGAGAACGAAGGCGTTGTCGGGGAAGCGGTGCGGCAGGGCGGAGTGCCCAGAGACCAGCTGTTCATTACCTCCAAGCTGCCGGGACGTCACCACAAGTATGATGAGGCGATCGTGACCGTTCAGGAATCGCTGTACCGCGCGGGACTTGATTATTATGATCTGTATCTGATCCACTGGCCGAATCCGAAGGTGAACCTGTATGTAGAAGCTTGGCAGGCACTTATCGATGCCCGGAAGCAGGGGCTGATCCGCTCGATAGGGGTGAGTAATTTCCTGCCGGAGCACCTGGACCGTCTGGTTCAGGAAACAGGCGTAGCACCGAGCATTAATCAGATTGAGCTGCATCCGTATTACAATCAGGCAGAGCAGCGTGCTTACCACGGGAAACACGGGATTATTACAGAATCATGGAGTCCGCTGGGCCGCGGCACGGAGCTGCTGAAGAATGAACAGCTCGGCGCAATTGCCGCCGCCCATCATAAATCCATCTCACAGATTGTTCTGCGCTGGCATGTTCAGCTGGGTGCTGTTCCGATTCCGCGATCCTCTTCGGAAGAGCATCAGCGGGAGAATATTAATATTTTCGACTTTACGCTGTCAGATGAAGAGATGAAGCTAATCTCGGAACTTCCGACAACCGGACCACTGTGGGATCAGGACCCGGCGGTGTACGAAGAGTTTTAAGAAGGGTTGAATGGGAAGTGTTAAGCCTCTTGCTTATTTAGCAGGGGGCTTTTTCATATTCCTTGTCATACATAATTCGTTTAGGAAAATGGGAAGCTGGTTACATAGAAAGAGTCAGAAGCCTACAGAGGAGGAATACACAATGAGCGATCAGTATACGATTCAGGACCCTGCGAAGCAATATGAAAAAGCTACGCCGGAGTTTGAACAGCAGCAGCCGAGTCCCGGCCTGGAGAAGAAGATGCATCCGCGTCCCGATGACGGGGCGGGAACGTACCGCGGCAGCGGACGGCTTACCGGCCGCAAGGCCGTGATCACCGGAGCGGACAGCGGAATCGGGCGGGCGGTAGCCATTGCTTTTGCCCGTGAAGGGGCTGATGTGGTTCTTGCCTATCTGCCGGAGGAAGAAGCTGACGCGAAGGAAGTTGTTCAGCTGGTGGAGGAAGCCGGACGGAAAGCCGTTGCTGTACCGGGCGATCTGAAGGACGAGAAGTACTGCGAACAGCTGATAGCCAAAGCCGTAGAGGAGCTTGGAGGGATTGATATCCTGGCCAACATCGCCGGCAAGCAGCAGTTTGTTCCGGATATCGCTGATCTGACCACCGAGCAATTCGATGCGACCTTCAAGACCAATGTATATGCGCTGTTCTGGCTCTGCAAGGCAGCGGTGAAGCATATGAAGCCAGGCAGTACAATTATCAACACCGCATCCATTCAGGCTTATGAGCCTGCGCCGATTCTGCTGGATTATGCCACCACCAAAAGCGCAATCAACACCTTCAGCAAATCGCTGGCTCAGCAGGTAGCCGCCAAGGGAATCCGGGTCAATGTTGTAGCACCTGGACCTGTATGGACTCCGCTTCAGGTAAGCGGCGGACAGCCGCAGGAAGCGCTGAAGGATTTCGGAGCCAAAACACCGCTCGGCCGTCCCGGCCAACCGGCTGAAATGGCCCCGGCCTACGTATTTCTGGCCAGCCAGGAATCCAGTTATGTCAGCGGCGAGACTTTGAATGCTAACGGCGGCATGCCGACACCTTAAATCAGCGTATATGCTCAAACCTCCGCAAGGAGGTTTTTTGTTATATTGGGAATTATGATATTCGTCTGTAGTGGATCAAGTCGGATTAGGAGCAGATTCGTCTGACGGACGAATGTGTTCTTATAGCAGGATTCCCAGTGAATCCGCCGAAAGTCCGGAAGTGGGCGGCCTGGGAAAATCAAAGGGATAAATCCCTCTAAATACGCCGAAAGCGGGGGCATGGGGAAATCAAAGGGATAAATCCCTCTAAATCCGTCGAAAGTGAGCGGCATGGAGAAATCAAAGGGGTAAATCCCTCTAATTCCGCCGAAAGCGGGGGGGCATGGGAAAATCAAAGGGATAAATCCCTCTAAATACGCCGAAAGCGGGGGCATGGGGAAATCAAAGGGATAAATCCCTCTAATCCCGCCGAAAGTGGGCGGGAGGCGGAAATGAAGAGCAAAAGTGCCCCTGATTTCATCGAATGCAGGCAAAAGGAGAAAATGAGGAGAATTAGTGCCCCTGAATCCGCCGAAAGCGGGCGGGAGGCGGAAATGAAGAGCAAAAGTGCCCTTGAATCCGCCGAAAGTGAGCAAAAGGAGAAAATGAAGAGCATTAGTGCCCCTGAATCCGCCGAAAGTGCGCGGCAGGAGAAAATGAGGAGCAAAAGTGCCCCTGATTTCACCGAGTGTGAGCAAAAGGAGAAAATGAGGAGCATTGTGAAGTGACCGTAATCTCTACATAAGCTGCACAGCCGGCATAACCGCATAAGCTCCAGCCTAATTCAGCCGTTAGGGTAATTTTGTTCTGATTCCGTTATTCCGCGAGGAACGGGGCAGGGGGTTGCCGCATAATCCCGCTTTTGTATTTATAGGGGGCTCTTGTGCTAAACTTGAGAGCAGGAATGCATTTGCCGGCATGTATGCCCAAGCAAAGGCGGTTTGTGGAGAAGACAGGAGGAGATGGCATGGCGTTTGTTACTGTGAAAGGCGAATATAAGCGGTACAAAATGGGGGAGACCCTGATTGTAGCCAATGACGGAATTGATTTTGAAATTGAACAGGGCGAGTTCGCTGTGATTGTAGGTCCCAGCGGAGCGGGGAAATCGACGGTGCTTAACATACTGGGCGGGATGGATTCCGCCGACGAAGGCCAGGTCATTGTGGACGGTACCGACATCGCTCGTTTCAGCGCCAAAGAATTGACCGGCTACCGCCGTAATGACGTGGGTTTTGTATTCCAGTTCTATAATCTTGTACCCAATCTGACGACGCTGGAGAATGTTGAGCTGGCATCCCAGATCTCTCCGCGTGCGCTGGATGCCCGTAAGGTGCTGGAGGATGTAGGACTTGGAGAGCGGCTGAATAACTTTCCGGCCCAGCTGTCCGGCGGGGAGCAGCAGCGTGTCGCCATTGCCAGAGCGCTGGCCAAACAGCCGAAGCTGCTGCTCTGCGATGAGCCGACAGGTGCGCTCGATTACAATACCGGCAAACAGGTACTGAAGCTGCTGCAGGATACCTGCCGCAATACCGGAACCACGGTTATTGTCATTACGCATAACTTGGCTATTGCACCGATGGCGGACCGGGTTATTGAAATCAATAACGCGAAGGTACGGAAAATGGTGAGGAACGCAACACCGGTATCCGTGGAAGATATTGAATGGTAAGGAGCCGGAGGACATGAAGAAACGGGCATTATGGAAGGATGTTTTTCGGGAAATCCGTCATACGAAAGCAAGGTTTCTCTCGATTTTTGCGATTATTATGCTGGGGGTAAGTTTTTTTGCCGGGATCAAATCAGCGGGGCCGGATATGCTGGATACCGCAGCGACATATTATAAGGATCATAGGCTGATGGATTTACGTGTTCAGTCCACTTATGGGCTGACAGAGAAGAGTATTGATAATCTTCGGGACATTCCCGGAGTGCAGACTGTTCAGCCTGTGTACAGCTCGGATGTGTTTCTTGGTGAGAGCGGACTGATTGCTAAGGTGTATTCCTATGCTGACGATAATGAACTGAACGGGTACAAGATTACCTCCGGGCATCTGCCTGAGGCATCCGGGGAGATCGTACTTGACGCCTATCTGCTGCAGGAGGAGAAGTTCTCGCTGGGAGATTCAATTACCTTCAGCGGCGAGGCAGGGGATGATCTGGCGGGGAATTTCAAGACATTGAGCTATACCGTGGTCGGCTTCGCGCAGAGTCCGCAATATATTGAAACGTCGACCCGTGGAACGAGCCGCATCGGCAAAGGGACAGCCGATGCGTTTGCTGTCATCCGGGAGGATGACTTCAGCCTCCCGGTGTACACAGAGGCCTATCTCAGCTTCACGGATACGGCTGCAGAAACAGCTTATACTCCGGCTTATGATGCTCTCATCGAGCGGCATCTGCCGGAGACCGAGGAAGCGCTGAAGGATTACCCGCAGCAGCGTCTGGAAGAGCTGAAAGCGGAAGCCGCAAAGCTGCTGGCTGCGGGCCAGCAGCCTATGGACGAGGCGCAGCAACAGCAAACACAGCAACAGCAGGCGGAGGCCTCTGCAGCGCAGAACCCGCTGGAGCTGCCGAAGGTGTATGTGACAGACCGGACGATCAACCCGGGTTACGCCGAATACAAAGATAATGCAGACCGGCTGTCTGCGATTGCCACTGCTTTTCCGGTGTTCTTTTTCCTGATTGCGGCACTCGTCAGCTTAACGACGATGACCCGTATGGTTGAGGAGCAGCGTCTGCAGATCGGTACCTTGAAGGCCCTGGGGTATGGTTCCATGGACATTATGACCAAATTTCTGGTCTATGGCACACTCGCCAGTCTTGCCGCGTCCATTGCGGGGCTTGCGATCGGCTTCACCTTATTTCCGGGCATTATCTACAATGCCTACAGCCAGCTCTATAACCTGCCGGGCGTGATCAAAAGCTTCTATCCCGCCTACGCCATTATTTCCATAATAGTAGCGCTGGTATGTACAGCCATGACAGCGATGATTGCTTCCCGGGTGGAGCTGCGCAGTAATGCGTCGGTACTGATGCGGCCCAAGGCCCCCAAGAGCGGACAGCGTATTATGCTGGAGCGGTTCAGCTTTTTGTGGAAACGGCTTAGTTTCGTGCAGAAGGTGTCGGCCCGCAATCTGTTCCGCTACAAGCAGCGGATGTTCATGACCGTAATCGGGGTGGCGGGCTGTACCGCGCTTATTCTGACCGGCTTTGGGCTGAAGGATTCCATTGGCAGCATTGCAGACCGGCAGTTCGGCGGGATTATGAAATATAGTGCCCTGGTGGCGCTGCATGACAATGCAACAGCCAAAGATAAGGCGTCCTACGCAGAACTGATTAAACAGGAGTCCGCAGTTACGGGAACGCTGGATGTGCTTCAGGAAGCAATGACTGCCCGGGCCAAAGGGGTTAACGATCAGGAGGTGCGGATTTTTGTCCCTGCAGATGCTGATAAACTGGCTCCGTTCGTTACACTGAAGGACCGTACAACAGATGAACCGCGGGTGTTGACAGACGATGGCGCCATCATTACGGAGAAGCTCGCCAAGCTGTATGATCTGGTTCCCGGAGACAGCCTGACCGTGCTGGACAGCAACAATGAGGAGTACCAGGTCAAAGTGTCGGCGGTTACCGAGAACTATGTGCTGCATTATGTGTATATGACACCGGCGTATTATACAGAGGTATTTGGTGACGATCCGGTCTATAACACTCAGCTGCTGAACTACAGCGCGCAGGATAAGCAGTGGGAAGACACCTTCGGGGAAAAATTAACCGCCAACGGCCAGGTGGCACTGGTCAGCTTTTCAAGCGGGGTGGGCGAAGCTTTTGACGGGACCATGAAGAGCATGGACGTTGTTATAGTAGTACTGATCGTGTCCGCTGCTGCGCTGGCCTTCGTGGTGCTCTATAACCTGACCAATATCAATGTGTCTGAACGGGTCCGGGAGCTGTCCACAATCAAGGTTCTGGGCTTCTACGATAAAGAAGTCACCATGTATATATACCGGGAGAATATCCTCTTAACACTGCTCGGGATCATCTTCGGCGGTGCACTGGGGATTCTGCTGCATGGCTTTGTCCTGTCAACGGCTGAGCTGGATGCCACGATGTTCGCGCCGCTGATCAAGTGGCAGAGTTACCTGTATGCAGCCTTGCTGACTGTGCTGTTCTCGGGGATTGTAATGGCGTTCATGCACCTTAAGCTGAAGCGGATTCATATGATTGAAGCGCTGAAATCGGTGGAGTAACGTAGTCACTGTTTTGTCAAAAACATAAAAAGAGCAAGAAAATGAGGAAGAAAAACAGGCTGCAGGAAGAGTTCTCCTGGCCTGCTTTTCTTCCTTTTTGTGCATGGAAATATAGAAATCCCTGTGCGGCTAAGCTCGCAAAAAAGATAATCATGCTGAAAGATGTCGAATTAACACGAAAATGATAACATTAAGTCATAAAAACTAACCGTATTAAACATAGTTGAATAGTTTGAAAAGAGGTTTTTGGTGAGTTTCTTTTACTATATTGGAAGGAATTATTTTTTGTGCGCATAAATAAGATATGAAAGTGATAAAGAAATATATTGACGTAAGATATATTCACATGTAATATAAACCATAATTTATAGGGAATTGTTAAGACTCCCAGCCGGGAAAGTTGCCCCTGCCTCTAATTGACCTGCGGTCTATTTGATCCTTGAATGTCATAGGTATCGTATGTGATATTATATTACATGGATTGCAGATGTCAGCTGAATTATAGCGGCAGGGGTAGAATCATCCAGAATACCCAGTCTCCCGGAAGCTTTGAAGAGAAGGTGGCGAACCGGACCTGTGGTTCCGGGTAACGCTCACTACACGCACTTAACTAAGGAGGAGTAAAAGGAATGGCGAAAAAGAGAAAATGGTGGTCTAGTTTACTTGTTGTATCGTTGGTAGGGGTTCTATTTACGGGTTGCAGCACCAATAACACTGCAAGTTCTCCAACTAATGCTCCTGCAGCAACAACAGCCGCTGAGAGCGCAGCACCTGATGCTACAGCTGAACCGGCCGCAGATGCACCGGTTGACGGCGGAACAATTGTACTCAGCACATTCTCCGATATTGTTAATATTAATCCTCTCTTAATCAATGACACCTCTTCAGGCGATATTGCCCAATTCGTATTCGCCTCCTTGTATGATCTGGACCGTGGAGGGAACGTAACTCCGGAGCCTTGGTCACTGGCTGCAGAGCTTCCGGTTATCTCTGAAGATGGTCTGACTTATACCGTGAAATTGAAAGATACAATCAAATGGAGTGACGGCCAGCCGATCACTGCCGATGATGTAGTGTATACAATTGAAACCGGCAAAAATCCGGAGACAGGTTCACCGCTGACCAGTGCATTTGACAAGGTGAAGACCGTAGAGAAGGTCGATGACCAGACTGTGAAATTCACATTGTCCCAAATCTATGCGCCGTTCCTGTACGCCCTGTGCCAGGCTATCGTGCCAGCGCACATTCTGAAGGATGTAAAGCCGACTGAAATCCAAACCAATGCCTTCGGTACAGACCCGGCCAAGACCGTAACCAGCGGACCTTGGAAATGGACAGCCTGGAAACAAGGCGAAAGCCACACCCTTGATGCCGATCCGAACTACTGGGGTACTGTTAAGCCTCATATCGCTCAAGTGGTTTACAAAATCTACGCCGATCAGAACACTGAGGTTCAGGCTATCATGAAGGGCGACACGGACCATATCAGTGCGATTCCGGTAACGCAGGTTGAAGCTGTGAAGGCTGACGGCGATATCGACATTATTCAGAAGCCGGGCGCACAGTATGAATATGTAATGTTTAACTTCGACGGCAAGAACTTCCCTGATAGCTATGGCCTGTTCGCCGGACAGAAGACCAGACAGGCAATTGCACATGCACTGAACCGTCAAGGTATGGTAGACAATATTCTAAAAGGCGTAGGCGCCCTGATGAATGCCCCATTCCTTCCGGACACTTGGGCTGACCCGGGTGATGCCGCTGTGAACTATGACTACAACGCCGAAACTGCCAAGAAGCTCCTGGCAGAAGACGGATGGGTTGCTGATGCCAAAGACGGTATTCTCACTAAAGACGGACACCGCTTCTCCTTCGAACTGCAATACAATGCCGGCAACAGCCGCCGCGAGCAAGTAGCCGCTGTTATCCAGCAGAACCTGAAGGATGTTGGGATTGAAGTAACACCTAAGGCGATCGACTTTGCAGCTTGGATTGACCAGAATGTAACACCGGGTAAATTCCAGGCCTTGCTGCTGGCTTGGTCCCTGAATACACCGGATCCGGATGCAGAGAGCATTTTCTCCTCCAAATACTTCCCGCCTGCCGGCCAGAACAGCGGCTGGTATAAGAATGAGAAGCTGGATCAGCTGTGGGTAGACGGTTATTCCACTGTTGACCAGGCTGAACGTAAAGAAATCTACAAAGAAGTAGGTAAAGAAATTTCCACGGATCTTCCATATGTATTCCTGTATCAATATGGTCAGGCTATCGGAACAGGTCCTAGAGTTCACTGGGCAGAAGAAGATGCTCCTGAGCCGTCACTGGGCTACGGACAATTCTTCCACGCTATCAAATGGTGGGTAACCGACTAACGAACCGAACAAACTGAATAGAATTACGGGAGGTGAAAGAGAATTCTCTTTCACCTCCCCCTTTTGTATGAATGGGGGAGCCTTCCGTAATCTATCGCCTTACCATCTCTAGGAGGATAGCCCATGACAGAATATCTGATACGACGCGTGCTTCAATCGGTATTGGTCATCTTTCTGATTACCATACTGACCTTTCTTCTCATCCATGCTGCTCCGGGCGGACCGACGCAAGTCATGCTATCTCCGGGCTTATCCCCGGAAATATTTGAACAGCAAGCCAAGAACCTTGGGCTGGATCAGCCTGTTCCGGTACAGTATGTGCGCTGGATCGGCGACCTGCTGCAAGGAGACTTGGGTTACACCTTCAAGAACCATATTGCGGTATCCGATCTTCTCTGGCCGCGTATTGGCAACACCGTGATTCTGATGGGTGCGGCTTGGCTGGTATCACTGCTGATTGCAATTCCTTGGGGGATCTATAACAGTACCAAAGTGTATGGTCTATCTGACCAGACGGCTTCATTCATTTCTTACTTAGGCTTCGCAATGCCGACCTTCTGGTTCGGAATACTCCTCCAGCAATGGTTGTCACTGAAGCTGGACTGGTTTCCGTTGTCGGACATGTATACCAGAGGCAAGGAAGGCAATATAGGCGATTTGTTCATGCATCTGGTGCTGCCGATTACGGTGTTGGCACTTGGTTTCCTGGCCTCTTATATGAAATATGCGCGGGCAAGTATGCTGGAAGTGCTCGATCAGGATTATATCCGTACGGCACGTGCCAAGGGCGTCAAAGAGCGTAAGGTGGTCTTCCGCCATGCGCTGCGCAATGCACTGATTCCGATTATTACGATACTCGGCCTTGATCTTCCCATACTGGTGGGAGGGGCCGCTTTAACTGAGAATGTATTCAACTGGCCGGGAATGGGCCGTTGGTTTGTTGAGATGGCAGGTGCGCGCGAATATTCGGCACTGATGGCTGTTACTATAGTGACGGCTGTTATAGTCGTTATCGGCAATCTCCTGGCAGATATACTGTATGCCGTAGTTGATCCCCGGGTGAAGCTCGGTAAGCAAGGGGGCAAGACGGCATGAATACAGAGAATACTGAGCTTACCAAAGGGGCTGTATCTAAGCCGTTTGGAACCCCGGACATGAATCCGATGCCCGGAGGGACAGATCCTGAGATTGCGGTAGTGGATTCCAAGCGGCCGCCGGGTCCCTGGAGTGTTTTATGGAAGAAATTCTCGCGCAATCCGTTCGCAATGGGCGGTTTGGTAGTCCTGATTATATTTGTGCTCATTGCACTCTGCGCTCCGTGGCTGACCAAATATAAACCGGAAACGATTGATCTGATGTTCGCCAATCTGAAGCCGGGGGCTGAAGGGCATCCTATGGGCACAGACGAGCTGGGCCGCGATATTCTCAGCAGACTGCTGTACAGTGCGCGTGTTTCACTCGCTATCGGATTCTCCGTTGCGTTTGTTTCCGTAGTTGTCGGATCGGTTATCGGTGCGATTTCAGGGTATTTCGGCGGGTTTGTGGATACGGTATTCATGCGTATTGTAGACGTGATGAACTCTGTGCCGACCCTGTTCCTGAACATTCTGATTATGGCGCTGTTCGGCACACAGATTAAATACATGATTCTTATTCTGGCATTTACCAGCTGGATGAGTATTGCCCGGCTCGTCCGGGGGACCTTCCTGCAGCTGCGTGAAATGCAATATGTGGAGGCGGCCAGGGCAATTGGAGTATCCAGCTGGGGCATCATTTTCCGGCATCTGCTCCGTAATGCAAGCTTCCCGATTATCGTAAATGCGACCCTGATGGTCGGCGGTGCGATTCTGAGTGAATCTGCGTTGTCGTATCTGGGCCTCGGCATTCAGGCACCGGCTACAAGCTGGGGACTAATGCTCAGCAACGCACAGGAATTCATGCTGGTTGACCCGATGCAGGCAGTGTACCCGGGCTTCTGCATCCTGCTCGTAGTGCTGGCAGTTAACTTTATCGGCGACGGTATCCGGGATGCTCTAGATCCCAGACAACAAGTGACCAAATCCCGGAGGAGGCTGGAACAATGGCGGAAAAACTACTCGAAATCCGGAAGCTGACCGCCGGCTTTGCAACCGAGAAGGGCCTTCTCAAAGCAACCGACGGCATCTCCATTTCTGTGAACAAAGGCCAGACTGTCTGTATTGTCGGTGAATCCGGCAGCGGTAAAAGCGTAACCTCACTCGCGATTATGCGGTTGATTGATTATGCCGGAGGGATGATTCTTGACGGCAGTATTAATTTTCACGGCCAGGATTTGGCGGCGAAGAGCCAGGAAGAGATGCGGGAAATCCGCGGGAATCAGATTGCCATGATCTTTCAGGACCCGATGTCGTCGCTGAATCCGGTATTTACGGTAGGTGAACAGATTGCGGAGAGCCTGCGGCTTCATCAGAACAAGAGTGATGCCGAAGCCATGCGGATGGCGGTTGATCTGATCAAATTAGTCGGTATCCCGGCTCCGGAGATCCGTGCCAAGCAGTATCCGCATGAGCTGTCCGGCGGGATGTGCCAGCGCGTCGTCATTGCTATTGCGCTGGCTTGTAATCCTGAACTGCTCATCGCCGATGAGCCGACAACCGCACTGGATGTTACGGTGCAGGCTCAGATTCTGGATCTGCTGCGCAAGCTTCAGTCCGAACTCGGAATGTCTATTCTGCTGATCACCCATGATATGGGTGTAGCGGCAGAGATGGCTGACCGCATTGCTGTTATGTATGCCGGAGCCATCGTGGAGGAGGGGACGGTCGAAGAGATTTTCGACCACCCGAGCCATCCATATACGGTCGGGCTGCTCCGGTCGATTCCGGGGTTTGAAGGCGGACGGGGAGGCGAGCTGTATACCATTCTCGGGACGATTCCTCCGATTGGCCAGCTGCCCTCCGGCTGCCGCTTTAATCCGCGTTGTCCTCATGCCATGGATATCTGCAGGAATCAGGAGCCGCCTGATTTCATGATCTCGGATGATCATCGTGCAGCCTGCTGGCTATTCAAGGATAAGCCGGTGCAGGCAGATTACAGCAATGAGGTGAAACGCGCATGATGAATGAAACGGCAACCCAACCGGTAAGAGAACATATGCCTTCTTCAGAAATATTGCTGGAAGTTAAGGACGTGAAGAAATATTTCCCGATCACCAAGGGTCTGCTTAACCGCACCGTTGGACAGGTCAAGGCTGTGGATGGTGTTAATCTATCCATCCGCAAAGGCGAGACCTTCGGGCTGGTCGGTGAATCCGGCTGCGGCAAATCCACGTTCGGCCGGGTGCTGCTCCGGCTGCAGAGTGCAACCGGGGGAGAAGTGTTATTCAAGGGGAAGGATATCCATTCCCTGAGCTCCGGTGACATGCGGAAGCTGCGGGAAGAAATGCAGATTATCTTCCAGGATCCGTTCGGCTCGCTGAATCCGCGGTTCCTCGTCAAGGATATTATCGGAGAGCCGCTGCGCATCCACCGGAGTATGTCGGCTAAAGAGATTGATGCCCGGGTAGTGGAGCTGATGGAACTGGTGGGGCTGGATGCCAGCCGCCGGAACCGTTACCCGCATGAATTCTCCGGCGGACAACGCCAGCGGATCGGGATTGCCCGGGCGATTGCCCTGAATCCGCAGTTTATCGTTGCCGATGAGGCTGTATCGGCACTGGATGTATCGGTACAATCCCAGGTGATCAACCTGCTCATGAAGCTGCAGAAGGAACTCGGATTAACCTTCCTGTTCATTGCGCACGGCCTGAATGTGGTCCGGCATATTTCGGACCGCGTCGGGGTGATGTATCTGGGCAAGCTGGTGGAGGTGTCTGAGACGGAGGAGCTGTTTGCAGCGCCGCTGCATCCTTACACAGCCGCCCTGCTCTCGGCAATTCCGAAGCCTACGCCAAGACGCAAGCAGGACCGCATTGTGCTGGAGGGGGATGTGCCATCCCCGGCTAACCCGCCGTCCGGCTGCCGGTTCCATACCCGCTGCCCGTTTGTCCAGGACAAATGCCGCCAGGTGGAGCCGCTGCTTGAAGAGGTTGTTCCAGGCCGTCCGGTGGCCTGTCATTTCCCGTTGCTTCCGAATTCATAGATAATCCGCGATTTCCTAAGGATGTCCCGCAGATTAAGGGGGTGACCCCGCAGCCATATCCACCACTGGCTGCGGGGTCACCCCCTATTTTTGTATCTCTGGAATAGTCATTGCCCTGCATAAGTGCTCTATACGGGGGGCTTCAGATAGTCGAGAAACACCCGCTTGAGAATATCCAGCTGGAGCTCTGTCGTTAGATCCGCTTCAAGCATAGGGATGTTCTTCTGCAGCGAGAGCTTCTTCGAGAAAATGCCGAACGTATTAATTAATGTAGTTAAAGTATCCCTCACCTCGAGATCAGAACGGACCGAGCCGTCCTCAATGCCATTCTGAATGATCCGGGAATAGACCTGCGAAATTCGGCGGGTCAGAGCATTGAAATGATGAATATCCTCCAGCGGTTCCGGGAAATGGGCGGCGTAGCTTTCGAAGTCAACCATGAAGGTTGTGCTTAATTTATAGTGATCCTCGATGAAAAAATCGAATAATGCTTCAAGCTTGTCCAGGCATGGCACAGGCAATCCGGCCACATATTCAAACCGCTCCAGCATCGGCTCCAGCAGCCGGGTAGCAACGGCGACAATCAGCTTTTCTTTCTTCGGGAAATATCTGAACAGGGTAGCAATGCCGATATTCGCATCAGTTGCAATATCCTGCATCGTGGTTTTCTCAATCCCCTTCTGATTAAATACGCGTTCTGCTGCTTCCAGAATCAGCGATAAGCGCTGTTGTTTGCCGTCAAGGCGTTCCTTCTCGTATCTTGTTTTGGGATCCATAAGAGCTTATACCCTTTCACTATCGGTATTTGAACTACCAGTAGTATAGCCAGTGCTTATTCTTTAAGCAAGGAGGGTTTGAGTTTATCCGCACAAAGTGATATGATAAATATCACAGTGATAGTGTAACTATCACCATATATTTTAACTCATATACCGAAGGGGATACAGCTATGAATCGACTTAAGGATAAGGTTGCTATTATTACCGGAGCCGGCAGCGGCATGGGACGTGAAGAAGCCCTGCTTTTTGCGCGGGAGGGTGCCAAGGTTGCCGTTACCGATATTAATGAAGCTGCGCTGCAGGCTGTAGTGAAGGAGATTGAAGCTGATGGCGGTCAGGCTACAGCTTATGTGCATAATGTGGTCTCTGAAGAGCAATGGGTCCATGTGATCGAAGAAGTGATGAAGACTTACGGCAAAATCGACGTGCTGGTTAACAATGCGGGGATCTCGCTTGCCACCGGACTTCTGGATACAACTATGGAGCAGTGGAACAAGGTCATCAGCATTAACCTGACCAGCACCTTCCTTGGGATGAAATACGTGGTTCCGCATATGCAGGAGAATAATGGAGGCTCAATTGTCAATATTTCATCGATCGCAGGTCTGACCGGAAGCAGCGGCGCAGGCGCTTATACAGCCTCCAAAGGCGGGGTCCGCATGCTGAGCAAAGCGGCGGCTGTTGATTTCGGTAAAAATCATATCCGGGTCAACTCTGTGCATCCCGGCTTTATCGAAACGCCAATGAGCGCTGAGTTCGTGAATGACGAACAAAGGCTGAAATGGTTCCTGTCCCAGACGGCGCTGCCGCGTGTCGGCCGTGCCTCCGAAGTGGCGGAAGCCGTGCTGTTCCTCGCTTCCGATGAGTCGGCTTATATCACTGGTGTAGAACTGCCGGTAGACGGCGGCGTTACAGCGAAATAAGAGCCCGAAGCCCCGGCTCCCGGGAGGGACAAACTTGAAATAGATGAAGAGGAGTGCTGCCGGTTTATGGGCAGCGCTCCTCTTTGCTTTTGATACCGCCGTAAACTAATTATTGTGTAAAAGCCACTTCTATAAGAAAATGAGAAAAAGACTGATTATTGTAATTCTAATCCTAATCAACGCCGCAATGGATGCGGAACCGGAGGCTATGGTGAAAAAGGTCGACAAAGCAGTTTCAGCTCTCTTTATTCTTATAATGATAGTGGCCGTATGGATATGGGCGGTGTCCGTGCATGCGTGGAGCCTGATGGGCACACTTGCCTCGCTAGTCTGTCTGGGGCTGTTTATCTGGACGGGACTGCGGGCCATTCCCGCTTTGACCGGATACATAAGTTCATGGAATACGCAGGAACCGGTAAGTATCGATAGTCTGCCTGAGGAGCGGCAACGGACATGGTGGAAGATTGTGCTCTGGGTGGTGGCCAGCCGTGTGCTGCTCATTCTGATAGCCTATGTCTTCTTGATGCTTAAAGACGGGGTTTCCGGAAGCTTATTCTCCCGTTTTATCGATACCTGGCATATTCGCGGAATAGACGCCATGTCTTATCTGGGGATCGCTGAGCACGGGTATGTCACGGAAGGAGACTCCCGGTTCCACATTGTGTTCCTGCCTTTATTTCCAGTCATTATTAAGCTGGCGCAGTTTTTCACAGGCAATTATATGGTCGCCGGCTTTGTAGCCGCTAACCTATGCACCCTTGCTGCAGCGTTGTTCGCTTATGAGCTTGCCAGGCTGGACATGGGACGCAGCAATGCGCTGCGGGTCGTGAAATATATTTTCATCTTTCCTTCGGCGTTCTTTTTCTTCATCCCCATGACGGAGGCGCTGTTCCTGCTGCTCTCCCTGATGGCATTGTATTATGTGCGCCAGAAGCGCTGGCTGCTCGGCTGTCTCTGTGCGGCGCTGGCCGGCTTCACCCGTTCTCCGGGGATACTGCTGGCTGTACCGGTTGCCGTGGAATTTGCCCGGGATTTGGCAGCAGGCTACAGACAGCTGGAGCGGAAGGCTTTTATTAACAGACTGGTCAAAGCAGTGGTCTCTCTGGCTACAGTGTCCTTCGGTCTGCTGGCTTATCTCTATATCAATTACAATGTTACGGGCAACGCATTCCAGTTCAGTATTTATCAGCGGGAGCATTGGTCGCAGCAGTTCTACTTCTTTTTCGATACGGTGAGATATCAGATGGAGTATGCCGTGAAAACCTTCAAGGATGCAGACTTCCGTTCTTTCCTGGGGCTGTGGCTGCCCAATCTGATTAGTATCTTCCTGGTGCTCTTGATGATGTTCAAAAGCGCGAAGAGACTTCATCCTGCTTATATGGCGTATTTAATCGTCTATTTCGTCTACGTTGTGGGTCCGACCTGGCTGCTGTCCGCTCCGCGTTATTTCGCCGTGGCTTTTCCGCTGGCCTTCGCGGCAGTAGTGTTGACACAAGATAAGAAATGGAAGGATATCGCGCTTACCTCCTTATTCATTGCGGGGAGTCTGCTGTATCTGACAGTGTTTGTAGCCGGGTATCCGGTGTATTAGAAATTACAGAAATGATGGTGGCTATGCAGATTCAACTCGAAGATCAGATGATTACGCTCCATGTTCAATATGCCAAGCGCAAGAAAATGTCCGTTCAGATTGACGGATCAGATCTCATTACCGTTAAGGTGCCTACAGGAACAAGTGAAGAGAGTATCCGCAGTGCGGTGGAAGGCCTCGGCCCGAAGATTCTGGAGAAGCTGCGCAGTAATGCGGCGGCCCGGCAGGTGCCGAAGATCAAGGAGTATCAGGGGGAAGAAACATACCTGTATCTGGGGAAGGAGCACGCGCTGCAAGAGCTGATTGCGACCGGCGGTATGAATGCGGAGGAGCTGAAGCTTGCGCTGAAGAAGTTCTATATAGCCAGTCTGAAAAAAATCGTTGCAGAGCGCATCACCCGTTATCAGGCCCAGCTGAAGGTGAAGCCGAAGAGTATCGAGATTGTGGAATCGCGGACCAAATGGGGGAGCTGCAGCTTTGATAAAAAACTGACCTTTAACTACCGCCTTGCCATGGCGCCGCCGGAGGTGATCGACTATGTCATCATTCATGAGCTCTGTCATCTGCTGCATATGAATCATGACCGGTCCTTCTGGCGCCGCCTGGGAAGTGTAATGCCGGACTACAAAGAGAAGGAAGCTTATCTGGCCCGGCAGGGGCAATTCATGACACTCTGAATCCTATGTGATGACGGCTTAGCTTAAGCGATGGATGTTGCCGGAAGCTTGACGTTCGCAGGGTACTGCAGACTGCTCTGATTCCGCACGAACAAACCGCTAGGGCAGCTGCTGCCCGCCAGTTCAAGGTCATCGTCACTTGGCGTGAAGTGGAAGACTATAGTCTTCGTGACGCTGTCCGTAAGCTTCATTGCGATTTCGCGGACGGCGATGGGCTTCGTGCTGATCAGATCGTAAATCTCTAACCGGCCGCTCTCCTGCCGGCAGATGGCGATGACCTCCTCGTCCTCCAGGTAATATAGATTGCCGCTGAAGACGTTCAGGCAGTAGAACATCAGCAGTCCATCGGTGCCGCTGACGCCAAGGCGTTCGGATACTGGCTGCCGCTGGGCTGCGAAGGTGGAGACCAGGCTCAGATCACGACTTATGGACAGATCCAGCTTGCGGATTCCCGCAGATCCGGCTGAACCGGGAGGGCAGTTCATAGAGAAGAGCTGCTCCTCCACAGGGTGGAATCCGAACTTGGGATAGAAGTCCAGCACCGTATCGTTGGCAAAAAGATACATGAATTCACACTGCTGTCCGTAATCCTCCAGCACTTTGTTCATCAGCCGGGCGGACAGGCCCTGTCCCCGGTAGTCAGGATGCGTCATCACCGTCCCAAGCTGCACGGCGCGGAACTTCACACCCTTAATAATCAGCTCAAGCAGGTTCACCGAGACATTAGCAATTACCCGATTTCCCTCTGCGTAAGAATAAGGAATGTACCGTTCCCCCCAGAAGCCCTGCTCATACCAGCGCTCTAGCTCAAGTTCAAACGTATCAGCAGCCAGCGCGAAAAAGCTGTTTCTTAGCGACTCCCGATCTTTATAATTGCAGACAAATTGAAGATTATCCATGGCACCTGCTCCTTCAGTAATATTCAACCCCGCGAACCTTCGAATAAATCATAGTGTCTCTTAAGGCCCCTTGTACATCTAGTTTGTCATTACGCAGAATACCTTCCAGAGTGAAGCCTGCACGTTCAGCCACCCGCGCACTCTGTGTATTGCGGGAATCACAGCGGATCTCCAGCCGGGCCGCCTGCAGCTCCTGTACGGCGAAATCGGCAATGGCCCTTACCGCTTCCGTGATATAACCTTGTCCGGCGCAGGAGGTGCGCACCCAATAACCGATTTCAAATTTCCGCACCTGCCAGTCGATCCGGTGCAGGCCGCTGCTGCCGACCAGCTGACCGGTCTTCTTATTCACGAGCAGCAGCCGGATATCCTTGCGTTCCAGAAATTGCAGCCGTGACTTCCGGATGGAGGCTTCGGATTCCTCCACAGACGGGATATGCTGTGCCCAGGGCATCCAAGGGCTTAATTCGGCTGTGCTCTCCTGAACGGCTTCATTTACAGCGGCTCCGTCTCCCCATAGAGCGGCACGGATCAGCAGGCGGCTGCTTTCAAAGCTCTCCGGCATGGAGAGGAGGATCGGGTCAATCGGATAAATAGGCATAAGTTCAGCTCCTAGAGAGATATGTAATCTGAGCGTGAGCATTATATATAGCTGCATATAATGAAGCTTTTCAATGAAGCTACTTTTATAGCAACTTATATAGGTCTTCACTCAGCTGCTATATATCATATAACTAGTGATAAGTCAATACGCTAAAGGCTACCTAAAAGTACTCTCTGGTACTATTCACAATCAATGGAAAGAACGTTATCTTATATAGTAAGAAGTGTTCATTATTAAGAACGAATATCGAATTCTTAGACAGCTGGAGGTCGTACAATGAGCGCAATCGCCGGGATCTATTCTATGCAGCATGGGCCGCTGGACCCGGAGCTGGGTCCGCGCCTTATGCAGCAGCTGCAGCGTTATCCGGCTGATGATGCTAGGGCCTGGAAGGCGGAGGGACTCTTCCTCGGCTGCCGCTCGCAGTGGATCACCCCACAGTCAAGGAATGAGATTCTCCCCTATTATGATCCGGAACGCGGGCTGGCGATTGTGGCCGATGCAATCATTGATAACCGCAGCGAACTGTTCGGACAACTTCAGGTTGTCCGGGAAGATCGTGATTCCATTCCAGACAGTCTGCTAATTCTCTTGGCCTATGAGAAATGGGGGGGGGAGGCTCCGGTTCATCTGGTCGGTGACTTTGCCTTCATGATCTGGGACGCGCGCAAGCGGACGCTGTTTGGGGCGAGGGATTTCTCGGGTAACCGGACGCTTTACTTTCGCCGTTCCGGCAGAGAGTTCTCCTTCTGTACCGTAATTCATCCCTTGCTGGCCTTGCCTGATGGTCAGCAGGGTCTGAACGAAGGCTGGATTTCAGAGTATCTGGCGAGCCAGGCCCGGAACGATGTGGCAGATATGTTCTCCACGGTTTATCAAGGGGTGGAACAGCTGCCGCCTTCCCACTCGGTTACAGTCAGCGCGAAGGGGGTTTCCTTCTCCCAGTATTACACCTTCCGGACTCCGCCTCCATTAAGGCTTCGCGGCAACGGCGAATACGAGGAAGCGTTCCGTGAGGTATTCGGGCAGGCAGTCAGAGACCGGCTGCGGACCCATCTCGCCGTAGGCGCCAATCTGAGCGGCGGACTGGATTCCGGCTCAGTGGTCAGCTTTGCTGCAGAGGAGCTCCGCCGCCGCGGCAAGCCATTATTTACATTCAGCTCTTATCCGCTGGACAATTTTACAGGTTTTAAACTGGGCCAGCGGGTCACCGATGAGCGTCCATATATTCAAGAGACCATCGACCATGTGGGGAACATCCAGCCCAGCTTCTTGAACTTTCCTGACCGGAGCCCTTATGGTGAAATTGACGAATGGCTGGATATTATGGAGATGCCCTACAAATTCATAGAGAATTCCTATTGGCTCAAAGGCATATATGAACAAGCACAAATGAAGGGCGCCGGTGTTCTGCTCAGCGGACAACGGGGCAACTGGAGTATCTCCTGGGGGCCTGCACTGGATTACCAGGCGAAGCTGCTACGCGAATTTCACTGGATTTCCTTCTACCGCGAGAACAAGCTTTATAGTCGTTCGATGGGGGCAAGCCGCAAGAAAATGCTGAAGATTGTCGGCCGCAAGGTGTTCCCCGGCCTTGGCCAGCTGATCTCCGGGAAGCAGGAGGCCCCTCTAGAGCTGATTCATCCTGAATTCGCACGGCGGACAGGGGTGCAAGAGAAGCTGAGAGAGCTTGAAGGAGATGCTTCCTCCCAGACGGTATACGATATCCGCAGACAGCATTTCCAGCAGCCGCATATCTGGAATGTGAATGGAACGGCAGCTACCAAGCTGTCGCTGAAGTACAGGGTATGGGATCGTGACCCTACGAATGATCTGCGTGTCATCAACTTCTGTCTGTCTGTCCCTGAAGGGCAGTACGTCCAGAACGGAGTGGACCGGTCGTTAATCCGCCGGGCCATGGAAGGGCGGCTGCCGGACAAGGTCAGACTAAACCAGACGCGGCGCGGTATACAGGGAGCAGATGGGATTACACGTATGCTGCCCCAATGGCAGATGTTCCTGCAGGAGCTAAGGGAGATGCTTCAGGACCCCCGGACTTCCTCTTACTTGAATCATGCCGGGCTCGCCGGGTGTTTAGACCGGCTGGGTAGTGAGCCCGCACCATTATTAATATTCAACACGGATTTCCGCCTTCTTACGAGAGGACTGGTGTTCTACCGCTTTCTGAAGCGTGTGACCTGATGGATGTTTCTTGAAAGGGGGTGACAAATATGAAAAAGGAATACAGCAAGCCTGCATTGGAAGTTCTCGATGTTAAAATGACTATGGCTGGACCTGGGATCGCTATTGCCGACTCCTTCCAATCGGATCCGGAAGAAATCGTTAGTCACTCCTAGTTTTGCTTGGCAACATCCCAGCCCTCATCCCTCTTAGCTTGCTGGAGGGGGATAAGGGCTATCCTCACATCACCGGCAGGCAGCCGGGTGAAATTGATAAAGGTGGAGTGAACCGTATGGCGAGCACAGTGCAATGCCTGGGGTATAAGGCTTTTGGTCTGCAAATTCTCAGTGAATTCCCCTTGCCGGAACTTCCCCGTGCGGAGCAGCCCGGAAGGTTGGGCAGCGTATCTGTTGTGGAGGCTGATTTGTCCGAGCGCTGGGAGGCGATACCGAAGATTTCACCGAATCTGGGTATGGCAGAGCAAGAAGTGATGTTCATGGTTAAAGGCACAGCCGTATTTTCTATACAGAATGGCAGCACCATTAGCGTATCACCCGCAGTCCATGCCGATCCGGATAGCATCCGCCTGTTCATTCTGGGCAGCTGCATGGGTGTTCTTCTGATGCAAAAAGGCGTATTGGCTCTTCACGGAAGCTCACTTGTTCTTGAGAATAAGGCATACGCGCTGGTCGGGCGTTCGGGAGCGGGCAAGTCTACGCTTGCCTCCTATTTAATGGATCAGGGACATCTCCTGGTCAGTGACGACGTTATTCCCGTGTTGGTGCATAATGGAACTCCATTAGCTGTTCCAGGTTATCCGCAGCAGAAGCTGTGGCAGCAGAGCTTGGACTATTTGGGAATGAATTCGTCTGCGTACCGCCCGCTGTTTAAGCGGGAGACCAAGTTTGCCATACCCGTTCATGACCGGTTCCAGGCTGAACCGCTGCCGCTTGCAGGAATATTTGAACTGTCTGTACAGGACGGGCCGGTGTCAGTAGAGGCTATCAGCGGCTTGGAGCGGCTTCATACCTTATATAATCATACCTATCAAAAAGCGCTGGTGGACCCCATGGGGGTCAGGGAATGGCATTTCGGTATGCTGGCCTCATTCGTTAACCGGCTGCCGATGTACCGGCTGACCCGTCCGGAGCAGGGCTTCAGTGCACCGCAGCAGACGGAGCTGATCTTTGAGACGATTACCCAAAAGGTGAAGGAGATGAAAATATGAATATGGATACAGCAGCAGTCCTGTCCCTTGATTCGGTTCTGGTTCAGCGGGAAGGCAATATCGCCAGTGACATGGATGGCGAGAAGGTGATGCTGAATGTGAAGAACGGTAAGTATTACAACCTTGGCGAGGTCGGGGGCGAGATCTGGGAAGCCCTGGCTTCACCGGTGTCCATCCGCCGGATTGCCGAGATCATGCAGGAGATCTTTGAGGTTCCGGCGGAGCTGGCACAGCAGGACGTATTTGATTTTGTGCAGAATCTGCTGAATGAGGATCTCGTCGCCATCGTCAACGGGCCATGATTACCCTCCGGCGCATCGGTTTACTGCTGAAGTATGACAAAGCCGCGCTGGCGCTGATTCCTGAGGCGTTATGGCGGCTTTTCCTGGTTAGAATCCAGCTGCTGTTTCCTTTTGCCAAGACGGCTCCGCAGCTCGGGGTGAAATCCCTGGAGACTCCGGCGGTATCCAAAGACACGGATATTCCCCGCATTCAGCAAATCACGAAGGCCATTCGGGTGATCAGCCGCTATACGCCCTGGAAAAGCACCTGTATGGTAAGAGCCGTAGCCGGTCTGAAGATGCTGGAGAAGCGGGGGATTGAGAGCACCCTCTACATGGGGGTGGCGCGGGATAAGCAGGGGCAGATGATCGCCCATGCCTGGCTGCGAAGCGGGGCGTATTATGTCTCCGGTGATGATGCCATGCAGGGATTCGTGGTTGTGGAGAAATTCGCCAAAGTGTTACAAGCTGAGTGATCGAGGTGGGTCCATGCAAGCGATAATCTATTATTTCCGGCAGCTTCAGCGCTTGTCGGGAGCTAAACTATATCTCAATTTGTCCGGTATGGTGATCAGTGGTCTGCTGGAGAGCTCTGCCATATTGCTGCTTGTACCTATGCTGGGTATGGCTGGTATTCAGTTAGGCGGCACAGCCACCGCCGGTCTTCATCTTCCGATGCTTGGCTTCATCTCCGAACTGCCGCAGACCACGGCGCTCCTGCTGGTGCTTGGCGGTTATGTGCTCATTGTGCTCTGCCAGAATCTGATCTCACGGTCCGTGGCCATCCGCAATGTGGAGATTCAGCAGACCTACGGCAGACAGCTGCGTTATGAGGTATACAGCGCGTTGCTGCGGGCCGAATGGTCTTTTTTTCTGAAAAAGCGTACCTCCGATCTGATCAACGTGATGACCACGGAACTGGCCAGAGTGCTTGCCGGCATCAGCTGCTTCCTGCAGTTTCTTACCTCGCTGCTGTTCACGCTGGTGCAGATCGGCTTCGCCTTCTGGCTGTCCCCCAAGATGACGCTCTCCGTACTCGTCTGCGCTGTCCTGTTGTCCCTGTTCTCCCGCCGCTTCATCCGTAAGGCTAAGAAGCTGGGCAGCCGCAGCACGGAGCTCGGCAAGACCTATTTGGGCGGAATAACGGATCAGCTGAACGGAATCAAGGATATCAAAAGCAATAATCTGGAGCATTCCCGGCTGGAGTGGCTGCATGCCTTCACCGGAGATGTGAAGCAGGAGCAGCTGGACTATACCCGCCTGCGTTCGAACTCGCAGCTGCTGTACAAGTTGTCCTCTACACTGCTGATTGCCGTGTTTATCTTCGTCTCCTTCCGGTTTATGCAAGCAGAGGGTCCTAATCTGCTGCTGGTTATTCTGGTATTTACCCGGCTGTGGCCGACATTCTCTACCCTGCAGTCGCTGATGGAGCAGCTCGCCTCCGTACTGCCCTCCTTCAAGCAGCTGCAGCTGCTGCAGGACGAATGTCTTGCCGCTGTGGAGCATGACCGTGTAGAAGGCGGAGAAGCTGTAGCCCCTATGATCTTGAAGCATAGTCTTGAAGCCAGAAATGTTGACTTCCGCTATCATCCGCATGAACAGGAATATTCGCTTCAGAACGTAAATGTTTCGATTCCGGCCCGGAAGATGACCGCCATAGTCGGACGTTCAGGCGCCGGGAAGAGCACGCTCGTTGATCTGCTCATGGGACTGATGCAGCCGGAGACCGGCGAGATCCTGGCTGACGGTGCACCTATCACAGGTGATCGGCTGCTGTCCTACCGGAGATCCATCGGGTATGTTGCGCAGGACCCTTTTCTGTACAATGCAACCATCCGTGACAATCTGACGATGATCAAGCCGGATGCGGAGGAGGCGGAATTGTGGGAGGCGCTGGAGTTTGCGTCATCGGCTGAATTTGTGCGCAAGCTGCCGGACGGACTGGATACGCTGCTCGGCGACCGCGGCGTGCGCCTGTCCGGCGGGGAACGGCAGCGTCTGGTACTGGCGCGCGCGATTATCCGCAAGCCGTCCATCCTTGTGCTTGATGAAGCGACAAGTGCGCTCGATACCGAGAATGAGAAGCGGATTCAGGAGGCGCTGGAGCGGCTGAAGGCATCGGTGACGGTCATCGTCATTGCCCACCGCCTGTCCACCATCCGGGGAGCCGATCAGATTCTGGTCATCGACCAGGGGCGGGTGATCCAGCAAGGGATATACAGCGGCCTGGCTTCAGAGAAGGGCGGCATGTTCAGCCGTCTGCTTAGCGGGCAGGAAGAAGCAATATAGGGGAGGGGCTAATTAGCCCCTCCCCTATATTGTCTTTAGCCTACGCTGGATGTCACTGCGGTGATCTTGGACTTCCGGATGGCTGATGAACTGTAGT
The DNA here is from genome assembly GCF_038593005.1 of Paenibacillus sp. FSL E2-0178. Lineage (NCBI taxonomy): Bacteria > Bacillati > Bacillota > Bacilli > Caryophanales > Paenibacillaceae > Paenibacillus > Paenibacillus sp. FSL E2-0178. The sequence continues at coordinate 3,751,583 of NZ_CP151953.1, read as the reverse complement.
ATGAATTTCTGGATTCATCCGCTAATCCTCCGCTAATCATCGTCTGTTCGCGGTAGTGAACGGGTAACTTTATAAAATCCTGCACAGAATACAACATTTTCCTCATATTACCGGCTCAACTCCAATATTGTTGTACAAAATGCAGCATTTCGCCGTTCTCAAGCGGCTTTGCAGGATTATTCTTGTATTTTGTACAACAATCCTCCCACAAACCCTGCGATCCAGAAGTCAAAGTTGCAAAACGTACAACATTTATGCCTATATTGCTTATTTAAGGTTACATTTATGCCCGCATTGCTTACTTAAGAGACTCAATTCTGCCGGCAATCAATCAGAAGTGAGGATTTAAGTGTTTAAGTGTTTATTCCGTTAGTCCCGCAAGTCCCGGCAGTCTGACCAGTCCCGCCAGCGATTGACCGGTATTGACCGGCAACTCGTGTGGTTGTTGAGGAAAGTGCGGTTTCCGCATCCCGCCCGCTATATCCGTTTCTCTGCACCCGTTACCTTCCGCCAGCTCCACAGGAAAGGACGGAGGGGGAAATACAAGAAATGCAGCGCCTCCGGCAGCGGCAGTGTCTTCGCATCCGCTGCGTAAGGATACATAAAGCCGGTTACATAGAGCACCTGATGCCAGGGGGATAGAATCGCCGGCTGATAATATTTATAATGACGCTCGACCTCCGGCTCCAGCGGAGGGTTGTGCAGATTGACCATCTGCGCCACATAGAACAGGGCGCGCTGCGCTAATCTGCGGGCTTTGGGTTGGTCCGTCAGAGCGGACAATCCGGGCTCTATCTCCGCGTCCAGCAGACCGGCTGCCAGAATAAGTGCCTGTCCGCCTACAGCACTGTAATTGTAGCGCCGCAGCAGCCGGGTCAATACAGCGGAGTCGGGCTGCTGCAACAGCAGCATTTTGATGTCCAGCAGCCATCTCAGCCGGGACCATCCATGTCTGGCTCCATGGGCAGCCAGGAACAGGAACAGATCCTCCTGGCCCAGATAGTGGACATTGCGGCCGAAGGGGCTGCTTGTCCGCGCATGCTTCCACAGGGTATCGAAATCGGGCTCTTTGGACGGCCCCGGGCTTAATCTCCAGTGTACCTCCGCCTTGATCTTACTGACCGGATGATTGAATGTAGTATGATGCTCCCGCCATTTCCAGTCTCCGAGTATGCTCTCGAACGTTTCTTCCTTCACATACCCCAGACGGATCAGCAGGGCTTCCGTATCCTGCAGCTGCGCCATCGGCACCAGGAAATCAAGGTCCCGTGAGGTCCGCAGCGAGATATCTCCGTACAACGCCTGCGCAAGCACCGGACCCTTGAGGAATAGGCAGCGGATATTCAATTCGGCCAGCTGAGTGCCGAGGTTACTCATTTCACCGCTGAGCTGAAGCATCTGGACGGTATTGCGGCGATACTCCATTTTTATCCGCTCCAGGACGCTGGCAGGAATCACATCCCCATCCATCCGGCTGAGCTTGGGGTACAAATATGGATATACCCGGTGATGCAAGGTAAGCCGCAAGAATACATCCCAGTCCAGGCCCGTGAACAGCTGCGGATTCTGGTGTGCCGTTTCATTGATATTCTCAGAAGTTAAAAGCGCAAGAAGAAGTAATGTTTCCTTAGATAAGCTCCCCTTATCGAGGGTAGGCCGTTCATTCATAGAGACTCTCCTTACTTGGCTTTGAACAGATCCGCACCGGATTTGTTCAAAGATAAGAATATATATGCCTGACGCATTAGAATGTCCTTATCTTTCCCGCTGAAACGGATACCGTCCTTCTCAGGAAGGCTGGCCGTTTCTACTTGTATTTAGAGAATGATATTAGTGAGCGTACCATCGTTAACAGAAATCTGTCAATTTAATCTGGCGATGTAATCCTGATGGGCCATGTGCATCTAGTCAAGCGGCAACACTCTTGACGCTACAGTGCCTGTTACCCCTATAATGCTAGGATAAGAGAGAAATTATAGTTAGGGGAACTGCTGAGCGATGGTGCTGTTGGGAGCTTTGGTGAATGGAGTAGCTATTATTATCGGAACAATGCTGGGCAAGCTGCTGGAACGGATACCGGAGAGTATGAAGAACACAGTGATGAACGGGATTGGGCTGGCGATTGTTGTGCTGGGGGTGCAGATGGGCCTCAAAAGCGGGAATTTCCTGATCGTCATTCTAAGCCTCGTGATCGGGGCGGTAGCCGGAGAATGGATCAACATTGAAGACAGGTTCACCCGTGCAGGGAATTGGCTGGAGCGTAGAGTGGGGGCAGGCGGACAGGGGAGTATCTCGCTGGGATTCGTCACGGCAAGCCTGGTGTTTGTGGTGGGTGCAATGGCCATTCTCGGAGCCCTGGACAGCGGCATCAAAGGTGATCATCAGATTCTATATACCAAAGCGATTATGGACGGATTCATTTCCATTATTCTGACCTCGACGCTGGGAGTCGGTGTTCTGTTCTCGGCGGTCCCTGTTGTTCTATATGAAGGGATTATTGCTCTGCTTGCTACACAGATTACCCGGTTTGTGCCTGAAGCACTGCTGAACGACTGTATTGCTGAGATGACCGCAGCGGGAGGGATTATGATCATGGCGATCGGCCTGAATCTGCTGGGAATTACCAAGATCAAGGTAGCCAACCTTCTGCCTGGCATTCTTGTGGCTGTACTGCTGGTCGTGCTGGTGCATGGATTTCAACTGAATTGAGAAAATCTGGGCCATACGGGATTTCCTCCGCTTGAACTTGTGGTGAGAAGGCTAATATTACTATAATCAACTACCCCCACTTAGCCCATAAAGGGTCTTGAAGTGGAGGTATCCTTGCCTTATATCAGATGAACGGGCATGCGCATTGCCGGACCGTTATTTGATTGTGATAGCGATTTTGCCCTGAGCCTGCCGGCCTTCGCTGAGCAGATGTGCGCTGCGCAGTCCTTCTGCAGTGAGCGGGAAAGACTGGCTGATTAGCAGCTTCAGCCGGCGCTCGGCCGTCAGCCGGGCCAGCTCGGCTAACTGGAACGGGTCGGCGGCGGGAGTAAGGTACGCTGCCGTGATATCCCCAGCCGCCGCTTGTACCGGGTCAGGCCGCTCCGCAGTGGAGATCAGCCTTCCGCCGAGTGCGAGAACCGCAAAGCTCCGGTTCAGGATCAGACCTCCGGCGGTGTCGATTACAACATCTATGCTCTGCCCGAGAATAGCGGCGAAATCCTGCTCTTGCGAGTCTATCGCCTGGTCGGCTCCGATGCCCCAGACCAGATCAAGCTCATCACCGCTTACCGTCGTAATCACGGTAGCTCCCCGGAGCTTGGCAAGCTGGATAGCCAAGCTGCCGATACCTCCCGCGCCGTCGTGAACCAGCACGCGGTCCCGGCTGGAGACCCTGGCACTGGCAAGCGCCTGCCAGGCGGCAAGTCCGGCAGCAGGCAGAGCGCCAGCTGCTTCAAAGGATAACCCCGGGGGAATCGGCGCCAGCTCCTGGCCGTTTGCCAATGTATATTCCGCGTAGGCCCCGCCCTTCTTAACCTGCATCAGCCCAAACACCTCATCACCCGGTTTGAACCGGCTGACTCTGCTGCCTGTGCTCACGACCACTCCGGCAATGTCTATTCCGGGGATCAGCGGGAAGGCAGCTGTGTGTCCGCTGCCAGCAGGCAATGAGCCCTCCCTGACCTTCAAGTCCGCCGGATTAACAGAAGTCGCATACATTTCAATCAGAATTTCATGCTCACCCGGAATGGGAACGGGGATATCAATCTCTGTTAAATTTCCGGCGGGGCCGAATGCATGAATGGCGATGGCTTTCATTGATGGTAACCTCCTATACTGCTTGCGGATTCGTTTGTACATACTATACTTTTGCAGATGTATTTAAAAGCTAAGAATTTATATGCTCTGCGCATAAATTATCTTATATTTCTCGCTGAAACGGTAGCGTCCTGAAAAAGACGGCAAACCATCCTGCTTGGTCAAAATCCATTAGGTAGCACTGTGGAAACTATGCTAGAATATGACTCTAAAGTGCTGAGAAAGAGGAGGAATCCCCTGACAATGAACACTGACTGGAAGAAAAATATTGCCTTTTTCCTTACCAGCCAGACCGTCTCGCTGTTCGGATCTTCACTGGTCCAGTATGCGATTCTCTGGTATATTACCCTGAATACACAGTCCGGAGTAATGATGACGTTAGCGATTATCTGCGGATTTGTGCCGATGTTTCTCTTGTCGCCCTTTGCGGGGGTCTGGGCAGACCGTTACAGCCGCAAATGGCTGATTGTCCTCTCGGATTCCATTATTGCGGCTTCGACGCTGGTTCTGGCGATATTGTTTCTGCTGGGGTACGACCAGATGTGGCTGCTTTTTGTGGTGTCTGCCCTGCGGGCGCTTGGAGGCGGAGTGCAGACACCGGCTGTAGCAGCCATGCTGCCGCAGCTGGTGCCGGAAGACAAACTGACCCGGATCAGCGGAATCAACGGCAGCATTCAGGCAATGGTGATGCTGCTGTCCCCGATGCTGAGCGGAGCCCTGCTGAGCATGGCGAGTATTGAAATTATATTTTTCATCGATGTGATTACTGCTGCAGTGGCGGTTATGACGATGTTTTTCTTCGTGCAGGTGCCGCTTCACGCCAAAGCTGCTGCAGAGCAGACGCTCAGCTATTTGAGTGATCTGCGCCAGGGCTTCAGCTATATCCGGCAGCATGCTTATATTAGAAGCTTTTTTATTTTCTGTGCTTTTTTCTTTGTGCTGGCGGCCCCGGTGTCGTTTCTGACTCCGCTGCAGGTTACACGAACCTTTGGCGGGGATATCTGGCGGCTGACCGCCATTGAGATTACGTTCTCGATCGGGATGATGCTTGGCGGGCTGCTGATGGCCGTCTGGCCGGGTTTCCGGAACCGGGTTCATACGATGACCTTATCGGCCCTTGCCGTCGGGATATGCACGTTTGCGCTGGGTGTAATTCCGGTCTTCTGGATTTATCTTGCGGTAATGGGGCTGGTGGGACTGGCGCTGCCGTTCTTCAATACCCCCTCCACAGTTCTGCTGCAGGAGAAGGTGGAGCCGGATTACCTGGGCCGGGTCTTCGGGGTGCTGGGCATGATTTCGAGTTCGATGATGCCGCTGGGCATGCTGGTCTTCGGGCCGTTGGCCGATCTCATACAGATTGAATGGCTGCTGATCATTACGGGGATGCTGCTGTTTATCCAAGGCTTTTTCCTGCTGGGTAATAAGGTGCTGATCGAAGCAGGTAAGCCTGCTGCTGTGCCTGGTGCTGAAGCGGAGAATGCCGGAGGAAATGAGTAAGATCTGCCGGTTGCTCCGGAATCGCATGAATGTTTGTACAAAAGATTGAAATCAAGGAGTACAGTACTGTAGAATTGCACTATGTAAGATAAACGTTCTATATATCAGATTTAACCAAGAAGGGGATTGTATCGTTTGAATAATGAAGAAGTAATCCAAGAGCTGCCAGAGAATTATGAGGAACTGAAGAAAGCCGCCGGCCGCTCCGCGGATTGGAGAGCGCGTCTTGAAGCAGTGGAAGAGCTGGGCCGCTACAACCACAAACAAATTATTGATATCCTTAATCGTCTGATGATCAGCGATCCTGTATATACCGTTCAAGAAGCCGCGTACAACAAGCTGAGAGCCTTCGGCGAAGAGGTCAAGGTTCCGTCTAAGAACAAGGCCGAGCTGTTCAGAGGGGTGTCGAAGATTATTCTGCGGATTAAGAAGAGTCTTCCGAAAGACCATTCTTACGAAGAGTTCAAAGAGAAGCTGAAGAAGATGCGGGTTGACGTCTACGATGCCTATGAAGGCGAGAAGGGCGAGAATTTCGATGAATGGCTGGAGAAAATGTGGGTTTCGGCCACCAAATAGGTAGAGCGCAGCAAGCGGAGAGATGGGGGAGCCTTCCTTATCGATCCGCTTTTTGATGTGATAAGGGGGAAGGATCATGAGTATTGCAAGAATGCTGGGGATCACCTATCCGATAATCCAGGGGGCCATGGCGCAGATTGCCTACGCCGAACTGGCAGCAGCGGTGTCGAATGCGGGGGGACTGGGAGTCATTGCCTCCGGCGGGATGAGTGCGGACCGGCTGCGGGAAGAAATTCATAAGTGTAAAAGCCTGACGGCTAAGCCCTTCGGCGTCAACCTGATGCTGATGGCTCCCAACCGGGATGAACTGGCGCAACTGGTGATAGACGAAGGCGTTAAGGTCGTGACCACAGGAGCGGGTTCGCCCAAGAATTATGTGGCTATGTGGAAGACAGCGGGCATAGTAGTCATTCCTGTAGTTCCTTCTGTGCAGATTGCGCGGAAAATGGAGGCGCTGGGAGTCGACGCGATTGTGGCCGAAGGCACAGAGGCGGGCGGTCATGTGGGCGAGACTACAACCATGGTGCTTGTTCCACAGGTTGCCGATGCTGTAGCCATTCCCGTCATTGCTGCCGGCGGAATCGCCGATGGCCGGGGAGCGGCGGCGGCTTTTGCACTGGGAGCGCAAGGGGTGCAGGTGGGCACACGCTTCCTGGCGACAATCGAATGTCCGGCCCATGAGCAGTTTAAGCAGGCGGTTGTTGCCGCACAAGACGGCGATACGCTGGTAACCGGCCGTTCGCTTGGTGTTCCTGTGCGCAGCATTAAGAACCGTATGACACTGGAGTACATGAGGCTGGAGAATGGCGGGGCGGGTAAAGAGGAGCTGGAGGCACTGGCAATGGGCTCTCTGGGCCTTGCGGTCCGTGACGGGGATACAGAGAACGGTTCGGTAATGGCCGGCCAGATTGCAGGGCTGGTACGTGAGATTACCACCGTGCAGGAGGTCATCACCTCCATGTTCGCAGAGGCCAAGACCGTTGGCCGCAAAGTATATAAAATGACCGATGATGTTCATACAGGCGCACTATATTAATCCAAGAAAAGGATGATTTCATGCTTACCCATAAATTTCAGGAATTCCTGGAGCTGTCCGCGCAATTGCGGCCCGGCTACACCGCCAGTCTGGGCAAGGCCCCGGCAGGAGGCAGTGCCGCTATTTCAGAGTATGCCCCCGAGGTTCCTCCGCTTTTACAGGCAATCTATGACACGGTTCTGGGAACGGGCAGCAGCGAAGAGGACCCCAGCCTGGTTGAATTCATTCCGGGCTACCGGCTGATTCATATCAGGGAATACGGCCAGGAAGTAGCGCTACTGTCAGGCATCCTGCAGGAGAAGGGCTATGCCGGCGGCGGGGTCGTGCTGCCGCTGCTGACTAACTACGGCAGTGATTTTATCTGCTACTACCGGTCTGAGGATGGGGTCGAGCGGGTATGCGACCTGCTGCATGACTACGGCGATTTGGTGACCATGTATGATTCACCGGAGAAATTCCTGGAGACCCTGTGCGAATTCTATAAGCAGGAGGTATATTTCCTGGATGAAGAGGGCTACCTGGACTGTGATCTGGTAACGGAAGGCGAGGTAGGCGCGGCACTGAATCCGGATGCGAAGTACTGGTCGGAGTAAGCAGCTGCGGCTCTGGATTGTTTTGCATATATTCAATTGTTTTGCAGGGCCCTTCCCTTTCGGTCCGTCTAACGGATGAGAGGATGAGGAAGGGAAGGGTGACTGCACATGCAATTTCTATTCAGGAACCGGAACGGGCAGCTCAGAGCAGGCTGGGAGATTTTATGGGTCGGCGGGGCTATTGCGCTTCTGACGGTAATTGTCTCCTTTGGTCTATCGCTGCGCGTGGGTTCCACAGGACTATTCGATCCGGACGGCTGGGTGCGTGTCTTCAAATCTACAGCCATCTATTCGTTTATTGTCGTGTGTTATACGGTACGAATAATACATAAGCGTCCGCTGTCCAGCATTGGACTGTCCAGGCCTGACGGCAAGCGGTTCGCTGCCGGCTTCGCAGGCGGAGCACTGCTGCTATCCTCCGTTCTGCTGGTGCTATGGGGTCTGGGGAATGCTGTGGTTCAGGGAGAGTGGTCACAGCCCCGGTTCGGACAGCTCGATGCGGCGGATATTGTGATTACGGCACTGCTGGCCGGAATCTGCGAAGAGGTGATCTTCAGAGGATACCTTCAGCATCTGCTGTCCTCAAGGCTCGGTATTCCGGCCGCAGTGGGCCTGACCTCCATCTTATTCTCGCTTGCTCACATGGCGAATCCCGGATATAGCTGGATCAGTGGACTGAATATCGTGATTATCGCTTTAATCTTCTCTTGGGTGACTCTCCGGACAGGTAATTTGTACGCTGCGATGGCGCTGCATATTTCCTGGAATCTGTTCCAGGGCTACATATACGGCGTTGCGGTGAGCGGGAACACGCCCAAAGGTATCTATTCGGTATCCTTACAAGGAAATGATCTGCTGACCGGGGGCAAGTTCGGCCTGGAAGGGAGTCTGGTCACCACACTTATTCTTGTCATTCTGTATACAGCGTTGCTGCTTCTGTCCAGCCGCAAACGCGGTACAAGGATACAGAGACAGGAAGGTTCGATTCGTATTTGTTAGAGCTTAAGGCTGTCTTGAGGTAAAAGCACAAAAATCCCCGTTCCTACGTCACTGTAGGAACGGGGATTTTATTGTTTCTCCAGTTCATTAGGAACTGGCCTTATCGGCGTGCTTCCAGTCAACAGGAGCGAGCCTGCTGCTGCAGGCCAAGCTGCTGCCTACTCTTGCGCAGCCTTCTTCTCCTGCTCACGCAGCTCGATTCTGCGGATTTTGCCGGAGGTCGTCTTCGGCAGATCCGTAATGAATTCGATTTTGCGCGGGTACTTGTAAGGTGCAGTCTGTTCCTTGACATGGGACTGCAGCTCTTTGGCCAGCTCCGGTGTGCCGGCATGGCCGTCCTTGAGCACGACAAAAGCTTTGACGACCGAGCCGCGGATCTCGTCAGGACTGGCTACCACTGCGCATTCCTTGACCAGATTATGCTTCATTAATGCTTCTTCTACTTCAAACGGTCCGATGGTATAACCAGAGCTGATGATGATATCATCCCCGCGGCCCTCGAACCAGAAGTAGCCGTCCTCATCCTTGCGCGCCCGGTCGCCGGTTACGAAATACTCCCCGTGCGAGCAGTTTGCCTTGCGCTCCGGATCTTTGTAGTAATTCTGGAACAGGGCAGGCATGCTCAGGTGCACGGCGATATCACCTACGACCCCGGCAGGCAGCGGATGTCCTTCCTCGTCGATTACTTCAACAATACCGGGAGCAATCGATTTGCCCATGGAGCCGACACGGATCGGCTCATCCTTCAGCGCAGCGATGATCAGGGTGCTCTCTGTTTGTCCATAGCCGTCGCGGATCGTAATATCGAAGTGCTGCTGGAAGGTGTGAATGACTTCCTGATTCAGCGGCTCACCGGCGGATACCGCACAACGCAGATTCGACAGATCGTACTGGGCGAGGCCTTCAGTCTTGGCCATCAGACGGTACTCTGTAGGTGTGCAGCACAATACCCCGATCTTCTCATCCTGCAGCAGCTGAAGATAACGGTCCGGATGGAAAGGGCCATTATAGACGAAGCCGGTAGCCCCGTTGCCGAGTACAGTGAGGAATGGACTCCAGATCCACTTTTGCCAGCCCGGTGCGGCCGTTGCCCAGACGGTATCCGATTCACGGATATCCAGCCAGAGGGAGGAGGTGATCCGCAGATGCGCATATCCCCAGCCGTGGGTATGGACTACGGCCTTCGGGTTGCCGGTTGTACCGGAAGTATAGGCCAGGATGGCGATATCGTCCCGGCGGCTGGCAACCGCAGGGAAGGAGTCGGATTGTCCGTCCATCAGGCCTTCCAGGTCTACCCAGCCGTTGCCAAGCTCAGCTTCGCCGACAGACAGGCGATAGTCCAGTGCAGGCAGATCTTCGGCGATCTTGTTCACTTCGCCGGTAACCTCCGACCAGACAATGACGGCGCGGGCTTCGGAGTGGCGCAGCCGGTAGGACAGATCCTTGGCCCGCAGCATTTCAGAAGATGGAATAACGGCAAGTCCCAGCTTCAGGCAGGCCAGATAGATGACGTAGGCGATAATGCGGCGTGGTACCATAACCAGGACACGGTCCCCTTGCTTCAGACCGAGGCCTGACAGCCCCCCGGCCAGACGGTTAGCCTGAGCCATAAGCCGTCCATAGGTGATTTCTTCGAAATCCCCGTTCTCTTGTAACCATTTAAGGGCAATCTTATCTTCAGGATGCTGCTCCATTTCCGAAGTGAGATTGTAGAATTCAGGTGCGATCCAGCGTTGATTATCCAATTGAACCTCTCCTATGCAAACATGATGATGTATCTGATAAATATAGTATAGCACGTTCTCCTAGTACCAGATGCTAAATCACCGTAACGGTACAGAAGAATGTTCTGTGACAGCTTTTATTTTGAACGTTCTCCTCTTGAAGGGGAGAACCACATGATTTTCAGAGAAATTCAATTCCCCTTTTCATTAAGTGATATAATCAGACCTGAATATTTGAAAATTACGGAACAGGCGGTCGATAGTTATGCTGGAGGATAAACAGGAGGATAAGCTTGGGCAGCTGCAGAATGTGCTCAGTATGATTCAGAAAACGTATCCCGAGGATGCTGCCCTGGTGCTCGCGGATACGGACAAGGTGCTTGCTTATCTTCCCGGTGAGAAGATTGATCTTAAGGTTCCGGTAGGCGCACCTATTGAGAAGTTCAGAGGTACTGTGTCGTATGCAGCTCTGGAGACGGGCAAAGTGCAGCGCGAGGAACGCGGCCCAGAAGCTTTTGGCATATCCTATCTCTCAACGGCAGTCCCGGTCATGCGTGAGGGTGAAGTCATTGGTGTTATTGCAGCGATGGTATCCAACCACAAGGCGGCAAGGCTTCAGGAGGGGGCACAGGAATTGTCCTCCCTGGTGGAAGAAATGACGGCGACCTCCGAAGAAGTGACCCGTTCCTCCATGGGAATTACCCAAAGACTGGACGAGCTAATGAGCAGCTCGAATTCTATGGTTCAAGATATCGAGAGCAGCTTTGAGATTCTGTCCACCGTCAAACGGATCGCTGACCAGTCACATATGCTTGGGCTTAATGCGGCAATTGAAGCAGCGAGAGCCGGTGAACAGGGACGGGGATTCGGCGTGGTGGCGACTGAAATCCGCAAGCTGGCTAATGACAGCCACGCACTGGTGAAGAACATCCACAGCCAGCTGGCAGGGATGAAGCAGTCTATTCTGCAGATGGACCAGTCTATCCAGCACATCATGTCATTCTCACAGCATCAGGGACAATCGATGCAGGAGTTAAGCCGGGCGTTTGAGCATGTGGCCGGGACTGCGAATGATTTATCCAATATGGACTAAGCCCGGACGTATATTATAAACTGCAGCCGCAACAACCCTCAGATGATGCCTCCGGGCATCTTTTTTATATAAGCAGGTCCAGACATGTCTAATGTTGCTTCCCATGAAGTTATTCATACAGGAATTACGGGTAAAATAAAGACAAGACGCTTCACACAACAGAAACAGCAGAAAGCGGGCAGCAGAAAATGAGCAATCAATCGCCAATCAGCGGAACAACCTTTGATGAGATATTCGCAATTATGGAAGCTTCTTTTCCGGTAAGTGAGATCAGAACCTATAGCGGGCAGCGGGCCTTGCTGGCGAATCCGAATTATCACCTGTATACCGAAAAGGATGCAGAGGACCGGACGCTCGCTTTCATGGCCGTCTGGGAATTTCCTGAATTGCGGTTTGTTGAGCATATTGCCGTTAACCCGGATATCCGGGGCGGGGGAATCGGCAAGAAGCTGATGAACCGCTATATTAACCGATCGGACAAGCCGGTGGTGCTGGAGGTGGAGCCGCCTGAGGGGGAAATGGAACAGCGGAGAATCGGATTCTATGAGCGGCTGGGCTTTTATCTGAATCCGTACCCTTATGTGCAGCCGCCGCTGCGCGCGGGTCAAGCCGACCTCCCATTGCGCATCATGACCTATCCCCGGCCAGCTACCCTGAAGGAATTCCAGCGGTTTAGGGATATCCTCTACACCGAGGTGTACCAGATTACGGTCCCGAACAGCCGTTAACGCCTGGTGCAGATTCGGAATTACTTCTTTACAATCCGGATACAAGTTAGAAACAAGTTAATGGTTTAATGAATCTATAGCAAGGAACACTACAAACAACACACAAGGGAGACGATAATAATGAAGAGCAAAAAAATGATCATAGCAACCATGGTATTCGGAATGGCTATTACGGGTTCAGCAGGTGTATACGCAGGAACGAATATGCAGAAGATCAGTGCGTACCTGAACCACAGCATCGGCTTCAAAGTAAACGGAGCGGCTTACACGCCGGTAGACGGCAATGGCAAAACACTATCACCAATTACTTATAATGATACAACGTACCTTCCGGTCCGGGCACTGGCGGATGCACTGAAGGTGCCGGTAACATTCAATGCTTCTACTAACCAGGTCATTCTGGGCGGCGGAAAGGTAACTACAACACCGGATAACGGTTCAGCTATTGCTTTAGCGGCAGTACAATACAGTGCAGCACAAAAAGAAGAGATTACCAAGGCGTTCGCCGCCTACCAGGGCTTTGAAACAGCTTATGCTCCGGCCCAAATGATCAGCGGGGATGCATTCCAGAAGGTTGTGGGCGGAGATGACGGCGTAAGCTTCCTGTTCAATAAAATGCGGGTGAATGTATCACCGCGTGATTATTCCTACGATTATGACGGAACTACCGTGAAGCTATCCAACGGAACTGAAGCGAAATGGTACACACCTTCAGATACGGCTATGCTGACCTTTGCGCTGGCAGACCGTTTTGTGACTATCAGTTCGCCGGATAAATCGCTCAGCAAAGCACAAATGGAGAAAGTAGCCGTAAGCGTTGCGAAGTTGAATAAATAATCACTACTGCTTCTATAGAGATAGAACACACAGAGAAATCTTCAGAAGCATATTTATAGAATGTTCTTATAGTAAAAAGGGATGTCCGCAGAGCCAGCTGAACTGGTTCTTGCAGACATCCTTTTTTGGTATACAGCTCTTGTTGAATGCTGTAGCCTATTTATTGGAGCTGTGCTGCTTGTTCGCCAGGCGGGCTCCAGGTGTTCCTTTGCCCCGGTTTCTGTTCTTCAGCGCTTTCCGCTGATTCTCCTGGAATTTCTCCACGAATTCATGAGTGTCCATTGAGATCCTCCTACAAGTTTGGATAGCATGTGTGTTCTCTGAACTTACTTTATCCATCTCCGCCCATTCTCATGCACGCACATATTGCGCTTGCTGATTGGATGGAGAAGTGCCTAAGAATGAGTTCAGAAATAATGCTTGCAATCAGAATCCATACATGATATATTCTATTTCTGGCCGCGAAACATCAACGCCGAGCTCGAAAAGAAGTTGAAAAAAAGAGCTTGCATTGAACGGCTGGATGTGATATATTATAAGAGTTGCTGGTGACGCGGTAAGCGGCGCTGACAACGAGCTTGATCTTTGAAAACTGAACAACGAGTGAGTATCGGAAATCACGAAAGTGACTTCCAAAACAGAGAATGAAAATTCTCGTCAGATGTTTCAAAATGAGCAATCGCTCTTTCTAAAACCAATTTGGAGAGTTTGATCCTGGCTCAGGACGAACGCTGGCGGCATGCCTAATACATGCAAGTCGAGCGGAGTAAGAATGGAAGCTTGCTTCCATTCTTACTTAGCGGCGGACGGGTGAGTAACACGTAGGCAACCTGCCCTCAAGACTGGGATAACTACCGGAAACGGTAGCTAATACCGGATAATTTCTTTCCTCTCCTGAAGAGAGAATGAAAGGCGGAGCAATCTGCCGCTTGGGGATGGGCCTGCGGCGCATTAGCTAGTTGGTGGGGTAACGGCCCACCAAGGCGACGATGCGTAGCCGACCTGAGAGGGTGAACGGCCACACTGGGACTGAGACACGGCCCAGACTCCTACGGGAGGCAGCAGTAGGGAATCTTCCGCAATGGGCGAAAGCCTGACGGAGCAATGCCGCGTGAGTGATGAAGGTTTTCGGATCGTAAAGCTCTGTTGCCAGGGAAGAACGTCCGGTAGAGTAACTGCTACCGGAGTGACGGTACCTGAGAAGAAAGCCCCGGCTAACTACGTGCCAGCAGCCGCGGTAATACGTAGGGGGCAAGCGTTGTCCGGAATTATTGGGCGTAAAGCGCGCGCAGGCGGTCATTTAAGTCTGGTGTTTAAACCTTGGGCTCAACCTGGGGTCGCACTGGAAACTGGGTGACTTGAGTACAGAAGAGGAAAGTGGAATTCCACGTGTAGCGGTGAAATGCGTAGATATGTGGAGGAACACCAGTGGCGAAGGCGACTTTCTGGGCTGTAACTGACGCTGAGGCGCGAAAGCGTGGGGAGCAAACAGGATTAGATACCCTGGTAGTCCACGCCGTAAACGATGAGTGCTAGGTGTTAGGGGTTTCGATACCCTTGGTGCCGAAGTTAACACAGTAAGCACTCCGCCTGGGGAGTACGGTCGCAAGACTGAAACTCAAAGGAATTGACGGGGACCCGCACAAGCAGTGGAGTATGTGGTTTAATTCGAAGCAACGCGAAGAACCTTACCAGGTCTTGACATCCCGATGAAAGCATTAGAGATAGTGCCCCTCTTCGGAGCATCGGAGACAGGTGGTGCATGGTTGTCGTCAGCTCGTGTCGTGAGATGTTGGGTTAAGTCCCGCAACGAGCGCAACCCTTGACTTTAGTTGCCAGCAGGTTAAGCTGGGCACTCTAGAGTGACTGCCGGTGACAAACCGGAGGAAGGTGGGGATGACGTCAAATCATCATGCCCCTTATGACCTGGGCTACACACGTACTACAATGGCCGGTACAACGGGAAGCGAAACCGCGAGGTGGAGCCAATCCCAGCAAAGCCGGTCTCAGTTCGGATTGCAGGCTGCAACTCGCCTGCATGAAGTCGGAATTGCTAGTAATCGCGGATCAGCATGCCGCGGTGAATACGTTCCCGGGTCTTGTACACACCGCCCGTCACACCACGAGAGTTTACAACACCCGAAGTCGGTGGGGTAACCCGCAAGGGAGCCAGCCGCCGAAGGTGGGGTAGATGATTGGGGTGAAGTCGTAACAAGGTAGCCGTATCGGAAGGTGCGGCTGGATCACCTCCTTTCTATGGAGAATCGTTTCCTGCAACGGAAACATTCAAATCGGAAGCTAAAGCTTCCACAACGAACCTTAGGGTTCAAACACTCACTCGTTGGTCAGTTTTGAGAGTTTAAGCTCTCAAGTAAGACACTTGATCCTTGAAAACTGGATACCGAAACGAATTTGCGTTTTAGAACATCTTTTAGCTGAAACTTGTGTAAGCAAGTTGAAATAGTTATTAGTGCAGAACGAAGGTTTTCGATTGTGCAGCGACCTTTGGCTTTGAATGTGTTGGTGAATGGAGCAATCCATGAGCAGCATTCAAAACAAGAGGAGCAAGCAAGCGAAACACCGGAGTGACGGTTAAGCTAATAAGAGCACACGGAGGATGCCTAGGCGCCAGGAGCCGACGAAGGACGTGGCGAACAACGAAACTGCCTCGGGGAGCTGTAAGCAAGCTTTGATCCGGGGGTGTCCGAATGGGGAAACCCAGCTGTGGTAATTCGCAGTTACTCATTTCTGAATACATAGGAAATGTAGAGGCAGACCAGGGGAACTGAAACATCTAAGTACCCTGAGGAAGAGAAAACAATAGTGATTCCGTCAGTAGCGGCGAGCGAACGCGGAACAGCCTAAACCAAGGGGCTTGCCCCTTGGGGTTGTGGGACGTCTCACATGGAGTTACAAAGGAATATGGTAGGCGAAGAGGTCTGGAAAGGCCCGCGATAGAGGTAAAAGCCCTGTAGCCTAAACTGTGTTCTCTCCGAGACGGATCCCGAGTAGTGCGGGGCACGTGAAACCCCGTATGAATCCAGCAGGACCATCTGCTAAGGCTAAATACTACCTGGCGACCGATAGTGAAACAGTACCGTGAGGGAAAGGTGAAAAGCACCCCGGAAGGGGAGTGAAATAGAACCTGAAACCGTGTGCTTACAAAAAGTCAGAGCCCGATCTATGGGTGATGGCGTGCCTTTTGTAGAATGAACCGGCGAGTTACGTTTAACATGCAAGGTTAAGGTGAGAAGCCGGAGCCGCAGCGAAAGCGAGTCTGAATAGGGCGACTTAAGTATGTGGACGTAGACCCGAAACCGTGTGATCTACCCCTGTCCAGGGTGAAGGTGCGGTAACACGCACTGGAGGCCCGAACCCACGCATGTTGAAAAATGCGGGGATGAGGTGGGGGTAGCGGAGAAATTCCAATCGAACTCGGAGATAGCTGGTTCTCCCCGAAATAGCTTTAGGGCTAGCCTCGGTGAATGGAGTGGTGGAGGTAGAGCACTGATTGGGTGCGGGGCCCGCAAGGGTTACCAAGCTCAGTCAAACTCCGAATGCCATTAACTTCTTGCCGGGAGTCAGACAGTGAGTGCTAAGATCCATTGTCAAAAGGGAAACAGCCCAGACCATCAGCTAAGGTCCCCAAGTGTGTGTTAAGTGGGAAAGGATGTGGAGTTGCACAGACAACCAGGATGTTGGCTTAGAAGCAGCCACCATTGAAAGAGTGCGTAATAGCTCACTGGTCGAGTGACTCTGCGCCGAAAATGTAACGGGGCTAAACACACCACCGAAGCTATGGCTAGATGCTTTGCATCTGGGGTAGGGGAGCGTTGTATGTAGGTTGAAGGTGTACCGTAAGGAGCGCTGGACAGCATACAAGTGAGAATGCCGGTATGAGTAACGAAAAGATCAGTGAGAATCTGATCCGCCGAAAGCCCAAGGTTTCCTGAGGAAGGCTCGTCCGCTCAGGGTAAGTCGGGACCTAAGGCGAGGCCGAAAGGCGTAGTCGAAGGACAACAGTTTGAAATTACTGTACCACCGTAATCCGCTATGAGCGATGGGGTGACGCAGGAGGGTAGTGACGCGGACTGATGGAAGTGTCCGTCTAAGCAGTGAGGCTGATGTGTAGGCAAATCCGCACATCGATAAGGCTGGGCTGTGATGGGGAGCGAAAATTGTAGTAGCGAAGGTCATGATCTCACACTGCCAAGAAAAGCCTCTAGCCAGGAGAAGGTGCCCGTACCGCAAACCGACACAGGTAGGCGAGAAGAGAATTCTAAGGCGCGCGGAAGAACTCTCGTTAAGGAACTCGGCAAAATGACCTCGTAACTTCGGGAGAAGAGGTGCCTCGGTAGGGTGAATAGCCCGAGGGGGCCGCAGTGAAAAGGCCCAAGCGACTGTTTAGCAAAAACACAGGTCTGTGCGAAGCCGCAAGGCGAAGTATACGGGCTGACGCCTGCCCGGTGCTGGAAGGTTAAGGGGAGTGGTTAGGAGCAATCCGAAGCTGTGAACCGAAGCCCCAGTAAACGGCGGCCGTAACTATAACGGTCCTAAGGTAGCGAAATTCCTTGTCAGGTAAATTCTGACCCGCACGAATGGCGTAACGACTTGGGCGCTGTCTCAACGAGAGATCCGGTGAAATTTTAATACCTGTGAAGATGCAGGTTACCCGCGACAAGACGGAAAGACCCCATGGAGCTTTACTGCAGCTTGATATTGAATTTGGGTACGATCTGTACAGGATAGGTGGGAGCCGTAGAGGCAGGAGCGCAAGCTTCTGCGGAGGCGCCGTTGGGATACCACCCTGATCGTATCTAGGTTCTAACCTAGTACCCTAATCGGGTACGGGGACCGTGTCAGGCGGGCAGTTTGACTGGGGCGGTCGCCTCCTAAAGAGTAACGGAGGCGTTCAAAGGTTCCCTCAGAATGGTTGGAAATCATTCGAAGAGTGCAAAGGCATAAGGGAGCTTGACTGCGAGACCAACAAGTCGAGCAGGGACGAAAGTCGGACTTAGTGATCCGGTGGTACCGCATGGAAGGGCCATCGCTCAACGGATAAAAGCTACCCTGGGGATAACAGGCTTATCTCCCCCAAGAGTCCACATCGACGGGGAGGTTTGGCACCTCGATGTCGGCTCATCGCATCCTGGGGCTGAAGTAGGTCCCAAGGGTTGGGCTGTTCGCCCATTAAAGCGGTACGCGAGCTGGGTTCAGAACGTCGTGAGACAGTTCGGTCCCTATCTGTCGTGGGCGCAGGAAATTTGAGAGGAGCTGTCCTTAGTACGAGAGGACCGGGATGGACGTACCGCTGGTGCATCAGTTGTTCCGCCAGGAGCATGGCTGAGTAGCTACGTACGGACGGGATAAGCGCTGAAAGCATCTAAGCGTGAAGCCCCCCTCAAGATGAGATTTCCCAATTAGTAAGACCCCTTGAAGACGACGAGGTAGATAGGTTGGAGGTGGAAGTGCAGCAATGCATGGAGCTGACCAATACTAATCGGTCGAGGGCTTATCCAAAAGCTACCCCAAAAAGTGAAGATGAGGCTGACGAAGCCAATTCCGAATACTTTCCGGGGGCCCCGTAAGAAGGGCAAACGCAAATTTCGTTTCGGATTCAGTTTTCAGGAATCAAATTCCTGAAGCATTTACGCTGTAAATGCCCGTTTGGTGGCGATAGCGGAGGGGTTCCACGCGTACCCATCCCGAACACGACCGTTAAGCCCTCCAGCGCCGATGGTACTTGGACCGAAGGGTCCTGGGAGAGTAGGACGCCGCCAAGCGGACAATCCACACACACTGTGGTATTTTTTTTGCCCTTATTAGTTGCATAGTGGTATGAGAACGGGCCTTTAGCTCAGCTGGTTAGAGCGCACCTCTGATAAGGGTGAGGTCAGTGGTTCGAGTCCACTAAGGCCCACCATATTCCCTGATAGCTCAGTTGGTAGAGCACTCGACTGTTAATCGAGTTGTCACAGGTTCGAGTCCTGTTCGGGGAGCCATCTGGAGAGGTGTCCGAGTTTGGCCGAAGGAGCACGATTGGAAATCGTGTAGGCGCCACAAGCGTCTCGAGGGTTCGAATCCCTCTCTCTCCGTAGCAATACCTTCCCTGTAAAGGGATGAGAACCCTCAGTGGTTCGTTGGAGCATAGGCTTCGTTAGCACAGCTTCGCAATCTCGTAACGAAGTGAAGAGTATCCCTCTCTCTCCGTAGCATTACCTTACAAGTAATTAAACAGCATGGCTCGTTGGTCAAGGGGTTAAGACACCTCCCTTTCACGGAGGTAACATGGGTTCGAATCCCATACGAGTCATATATGGAGGCTTAGCTCAGCTGGGAGAGCATCTGCCTTACAAGCAGAGGGTCGGGGGTTCGAACCCCTCAGCCTCCACCATCTATCTTTAACAGAATAGATCTTTAACATTGACGCGGGGTGGAGCAGCCCGGTAGCTCGTCGGGCTCATAACCCGAAGGCCGCAGGTTCAAATCCTGCCCCCGCAACCAATTTGGAACCGTGGTGTAGTTGGCCTAACATGCCTGCCTGTCACGCAGGAGATCGCGGGTTCGAATCCCGTCGGTTCCGCCATTTTTTAAAGTGTTAAAGTATGAAGGTATCAGGGATTGAGCATCCTATATCTCGAAGTATAGAGTATCCACCCGATTCCGTAGTGTTTGCTAATTATTAATATTGGGGATTAGCCAAGCGGTAAGGCAACGGACTTTGACTCCGTCATTCATAGGTTCGATTCCTATATCCCCAGCCATTTCATTTATGAATGCTTCTCTTATGAGAGCCATTAGCTCAGTTGGTAGAGCACCTGACTTTTAATCAGGGTGTCGAAGGTTCGAGTCCTTCATGGCTCACCATTTTCTTATAAAGTGTGCGCGTGTGGCGGAATGGCAGACGCACCAGACTTAGGATCTGGCGTTTCACGACGTGGGGGTTCAAGTCCCTTCACGCGCACCATGTTTTTGCGGACGTGGCTCAGCGGTAGAGCATCGCCTTGCCAAGGCGAGGGTCGCGGGTTCGATTCCCGTCGTCCGCTCCATATAGATTTTGCGCCCTTAGCTCAGCTGGATAGAGCGTTTGACTACGAATCAAAAGGCCGGGAGTTCGAATCTCTCAGGGCGCGCCATTTATAACTTCATTGAATCATCAAAGTGTCCTCAGGATTCGAACGAGTTCGTTGGAGCATAAGCTTCGATAGCACAACTTCGCAATCGGATGCGTAGCATCTGTATCTCTCAGGGCGCGCATTATTACTTTGCAGTATAGCTTTTATATTAACGGGATGTAGCTCAGCTTGGTAGAGCACCTGGTTTGGGACCAGGGGGTCGCATGTTCAAATCGTGTCATCCCGATATTTCACCTTTGCGGGTGTAGTTCAATGGTAGAACTTCAGCCTTCCAAGCTGATAGCGTGGGTTCGATTCCCATCACCCGCTTAAATAATAGTTATAGAAACCCTTGTTATTCAAGGGTTTTTTTTGTTTTTTTCTACATGGGGCGGAAGTATTGGCTTATTAAAAATGCACAGTGTATGCTGGTGACCGCTCTATGCGCTGATAATGCTATATTATGCAGACAGCCATGTTTATATAGACCTGTTATATTAGAACTATGGAAGTACAGGCACTATTTACTTGGAAGTTGAGGAGCATTTATTATGACAGACAAAGTAATACGGATTTTCAAGATCATTAACGCCATCCAGTCGAATCCCGGGATTACGGCTGCGGATTTGGCATTCCGGTGCGAGGTGAATATTAGAACGATTTACAGGGACCTGGATGTAATCAGTCATTTTGCACCGGTGATGAACGAGGGGAGAGGAACGGGTTATAAGTTTATGGGGAAATTCTTCTTATACCCGCTGGATTTCTCCGAGCAGGAGGCAATGGCCTTCTCTCTGCTGCCCTCCGTGCTGGCACCCGGCAAAATCCCCCCAGGTTTTCTATCTGCCTTTGACAAAGTCATGGGCACACATCTGAAGGAGAAATCCAAACAGAATGGAATGCTTGAGAATATTTCAGATATTATCCAAATGGGCAAGCCTGCTTACCGCAAGGAGAGCCGGAATTTCCTGCAGCCGCTGATCGGGGCGATTATGGAGCAACGGCGGATTCGTACGGTATATCACTCGCAATTGCGCAACGAGACAACGCAGCGGGAGATTGATCCTTATTATTTGATTCCGCGTGACCAGAGATTCTATCTGATTGGCTATTGCCACCTGAAGAGGGCGATCCGGACGTTTCGTATCAGCCGTTTTCTGCAGGTAGAGGTGACGGATACCCCCTTCGACAAAGGGAATTTCAATATTAAACAGTATCTGAAAAATACCTGGTCGATCGACCGGGGCAATAAGAATACCACCTTCAAAGTGCGGTTTCATCCGGAGGTAGCGCGTTACATCAAAGAAGAGGAATTGTTCGTGCACCCGCGAATGACCGACGAGGAAGACGGAAGTCTGCTGTTTGAAGTCACCGTCAATAACGACAAGGAATTTATTAAGTGGATTCTGCAATATGGCCCTAACGCCGAGATTCTTGAGCCGGTATCCGCGAGACAGGGACTGAAGCAGCAGCTGGAGCAGTGGATGAATGTGTATCATTAGGCTAAATACATAGAAAATGCAAATACGATAATCCCAAGAAACCCCTGACTGATGAAGTCAGGGGTTTCTGTGCGCTGAAGGATGCAAGTGGAGTTACTCCGGTACCACCAGTCCCAGTCCGTCCGCGATACGCCGGCCAAATTCCGGATCGGCTTTGTAGAAATGGCCAATCTGGCGAAGCTTGATCTCATCCGACTCTACTGGAGTCATAGCTCCTACAATATTGCGTACGAGCCGGGCACGCTCCTCTTCACTCAGCAGACGATAGAGATCACCAGGCTGGGTGTAATGATCGTTGTGATCATAAGGGACACTGTCTGCTTGACCGGAGACTGCAAAAGCGGCCGGTTTATCCTGCGGAGACTCGGTTGCCCCGCCGAAGCTGTTAGGCTCGTAATACACGGAGCCTCCGCCGTTATTGGTGTGATTCAGCGCGCCGTCCCGCTGATTATTGTTCACCTCAGCGATGGGGCGGTTAATCGGCAGGTGGTTGTGATTCGCTCCTACCCGGTAGCGGTGGGCGTCGCCGTAGGCGAAGAGGCGGCCCTGGAGCATTTTATCAGGAGAGGCTTCTATCCCTGGCACAAATGATCCCGGAGAGAAGGTAGCCTGCTCTACTTCGGCGAAGTAGTTCTCCGGATTGCGGTCCAGCACCATGCGGCCCACCTCAATCAGCGGGTAATCCTTCTGGGACCATACCTTGGTGACATCAAACGGGTCGAAACGGTAGGTGTCAGCATCCTCTACAGGCATGATCTGCACATGCAGTCTCCAGGCGGGGAATTCCCCTTTGTCGATCGCATTGAACAAGTCCTCAGTATGATAATCCGGGTTATCACCGGCAATCTGCGCAGCCAGATTAACATCGAGATTCTTGACGCCCTGCTCTGTTTTGAAATGGTATTTCACCCATACTGCGGCGCCTTCTGCATTCACCCACTTGAACGTATGGCTGCCGAAGCCGTGCATATGACGGAGGGTGGCCGGTATGCCGCGGTCAGACATCAGAATGGTAACCTGGTGCAGGGATTCAGGGGAGAGCGACCAGAAATCCCACACAGCGTTCGGGTTCTTCAGATGTGTCTGCGGGTGGCGTTTCTGGGTATGGATAAAGTCCGGGAATTTGATCGCATCACGGATGAAAAAGACAGGTGTATTGTTGCCAACGAGGTCGTAGTTGCCTTCTTCGGTGTAGAATTTCACGGCAAAGCCACGCGGATCACGCACGGTATCAGCAGAACCCAGCTCCCCGGCTACGGTAGAGAAGCGGATGAACATTGGTGTGCGCTTACCGACTTCAGATAAGAAGGCAGCTTTTGTATATTGGGAGAGATCCTTGGTGACTTCAAAATAACCATGGGCACCGGCACCTTTGGCATGAACGACACGCTCAGGAACACGTTCCCGGTTAAAATGGGCTAATTTCTCCAGCAGGTGGACATCCTGCAGCAAAGTGGGTCCGCGGGAACCGGCTGTCATAGAATTCTGGTTGTCACCTACCGGGGCACCCCAGCTTGTCGTTAGTTTGTTATTGCGCTCACTCATGAATACAGTCACCTCGTATTAGGATTTGATTTTAGATTAAGTATAAGTTTTATAATAACAAAAAATTAAATAAAATCAATCCTTTTTTATAATCATTATAATTAACAATATGCGGAAGAAGGTAAAATCATGATAGGGTAGACTGCCTCTGGTGCGGAATATATCTGGCATTATTGGATGGCAAGGGCAAAGGCGAGTGAGAGGGAAAGGGAGGTATGAAGCTGAAGAAGTAGGGTGACAACGTCAAAAACCCTCTACGTTAGGCGTAAGAGGGTCTCTATTGCTGCTATCAGTCAGGAAGGCGGCCTGTATCTGATAAGCGGGTGTGCGCGTTAATTATTCGTACAGCTCCAGCTCGCCTACAGAAGTGGAATAAGCTCCGTTGTTGGCGGTAATGACCAGCCTGTAGCTGGTATAGTCACCTGTAGAAGAGAGGTTGAAGTAGTAAGAGGAACCCGGATAATAAAGGCCAGACTGGCTGCTCAGAACGACCCAGCTGCTGCCGTTACTGGAGCCCTGAAGGGTCCAGGTTTTTGGCACATTCGCCTGAGGCTGGGATGAGGTGGTAAGCCTATAGCTGCGGACCTTTTTGGAAGTGCCAAAGCTGTATTGCAGATATCCTGAGCTGCCGCTGGAAGTGGAGTAATAGGTGCTGTAATCATGGTCAAAAGCTTTGTAGGCTTCATGGAATGCCCATTCGCTGCTGGCGGAGGCGGTACCCGCCGGACTTGTGTTGGAGGTCATCACTGGAACAAGATTGCCGGCAGCACTGGCTCCGGTTAAACTGATTGCGGAAGCAATAAGCAGAGTCCCCAAGCCGATGCCTACTTTTTTGAAGCTGCCCATTCGTTGCAATTGCATTTGCCCATCTCCCTTTGTAGTGGTTTTACCTGCTTCACTTGTGCGTGTTTGGCCTAAATAAACTCCCGGGAACTTCTAGCCGCTCATCGCATATCTTATTGTGCAAACGTTTGTAGCACACTATCACTGTAACCTAAGTGAACTGAAAATAATGTCGGAATTGGACAAGCAGCCAAAAAAAATTGGTTGGGGAAACTGGTTTCACTAAAAGTAGGATATTTGCCCGGAATTCCGCTGGAAAGCAGACTAAATGAAGATGATTAACGTTATTAAAGATAAAGAATATGAACTGAAAACTCGTGGAACCTAAAAAATCCCGCCCGCTGAAGCGGGCAGGAGGGAACGAAGAAAGGGCATGTAGAAGGAAGCTGCAGAACTGCGGACGCCAATCAGCCTTTGATGTACATCCGGTTATAGTATTCATCCAGCATGCGTTTGGTGGCGAACTCGGTGCGGGTGGTCTCAATGCTGCGGTGCATCATCTGCACCCACTTGTCCTTGTTCTCATAGAAGGTCGGCAGAACACGGTTCAGGAGTGTATCATACAGGGCATCGCTGTCGTGCTGATCAAGCACCGCGAAGTCCGCAGTCTCAAAGCCGTCCCCGATCTGCCAGCCGTTCTCGCCGTCTATACAGGCTTCCGGCCACCAGCCGTCAAGGATGGAGCAGTTGAGGACGCCGTTCATGGCGGCCTTCATACCGGAGGTTCCGCTGGCTTCCAGCGGTCTGCGCGGATTGTTCAGCCAGATATCGGAGCCGCGGGTGAGCTGGGCACCGATGGTCATATCGTAGTTTTCCAGGAAAACTACGCTTTTTGGGTATTTTTTCATCATGGCTACGAGGTTGCTGACGATTCTCTTGCCGTTATCATCCAGCGGATGCGCTTTGCCGGAGAAGACAATCTGAATTCTGCCGCTCTCCAGGTAAGGCTCAATCACCTCGGGCTGGGAGAAGATCAGGTCGCTGCGTTTATAGGGAGCGGCGCGGCGGGAGAAGCCGATCAGCAGGTTGTCGGCATTCAGGGCAATCCCGGAGCGTTCCTCGATGAAGCCGATCAGCTCCTGCTTGATCTCCTTGTGTGTGGCCCACAGGTCGCCGCCTTCTTCAAAAGCACGCGTCATCCGTTCATCCACCCAGGTAGGCGTATGAATTGCATTAGTAATGCCGATGATCTCGGACCGGCCGGCGACCTCTTTCCACATTTTATTGGCGGTATCGGCATGGAGCTGGGCAACGGCGTTCGAGATACGGGACAGGCGCAGGCCGGCCACAGTCATGTTGAACGGCTCTCCGCCGATCCGCTCCATCTGAGCGCGGGTTAAGCCGTTGAACGCACCCATGTATTCCAGACGGTCGAGCGGATGGGTCTCATTACCTTCCTTGATCGGTGTATGTGTAGTGAACACAACCTCTTCCCGTGTAGCTTTCCAGGCTTCCTCAAAAGTACTGCCGCCGGACATCTTCTCACGGATCAGCTCAATTGCTGCAAGCGCGGCATGCCCCTCGTTGAAGTGGTAGACATCAATCGGAATTCCCAGGGCACGCATGGCCTTGACGCCGCCGATCCCCAGGACAATCTCCTGGGCAATGCGTTCTTCCCCGAACCAGCCATACAGCTGGCCTGTAATCCAGGCATCACTGTTCTCGGGAATATCGGTGTCCAGCAGATAAAGCGGGCTGTTGCCGAAATGCTCTGTTTTCCACACTTTGCAGACGACATCGGTTTTTCTGACTTTTACCGTAACCTTGACGCCTGTATCTTCAAGGAACTCATACACATAATTATGGTAGGAGTCGTACGGATTGCCGTTTGCATCAATTTTCTGGTCCGTGTAGCCTTGTTTCCATTTGAGTCCGATGGGGATGACGGGAGCGCCTATATCCTTGGCACCTTTGATGTAATCTCCGGCCAGAATGCCCAGGCCTCCGGCGTACATTTTGAAGTCTGAATGGAGCCCGTACTCCATGCTGAAATAAGCTACTGACGGCAGTTGGTTCTCGTTCACTTGATAAGCCTCCTAAATATGATTTAGATTATTATTGGCAAAACTGCAGGCTTTATCTAAGATGCAAACGTTTGCTCAAAAGAATGTGTTAGGTTCTGGAAGCGATTGCACACCTATTCTAGCATATTTGTCTTTAAAAAGCACAGCGAAGTTTTGATGAAAAAAAGCTGCCAAAGCTTCTATTCATAAAAATTTGATTAACCCGGCTCAAGGCCATAAGATAAGAGGATAACAACCAGTAACGCCGGTGCCGTCCCTTCCATGGAGAAGGTAGCCTTAATGGCGAAGAAACAATGGAAATAAACCAAGTGGTGGTGTTCATGTTGAGTATAGTCGTGATTGGAAGTCTGAATATGGATATGGTAGTACGCACGAAACGGGCTCCGGAAGCGGGCGAGACGCTGTTTGGTCAGGAATTTGCATTGTCCCCGGGCGGAAAAGGTGCCAATCAGGCCGTTGCTGCAGCCAGACTTGGCGCGGAGGTAACCATGATCGGCAGAGTGGGCCGGGACTCTTTTGGCAGCGGACTGCTGGAGGTTATGTCACAGGAGCAGGTTCATACCAGATATATCACGCAGAGTGAGTCACAGGCTACAGGAGTCGCCTCCATTGTGGTGGACGGAGAAGGCGAGAACCGGATTATTGTGGTCCCCGGTGCGAATGTTGAGATGAAGCCGGCCGATATTGAAGCACTTGAACCGGTTATCCGCCAAGCCGGAATTGTCGTCATGCAGCTGGAGACGGATCTGACTATGGTAGAGGCTGCGGCTGCCGTTGCTTCCCGCCATGGAATTCCGGTGATCCTCAACCCGGCACCGGCTCAGCCGCTCGGAGATGAATTGCTTCATCATGTGACTTACCTGACTCCGAATGAAACAGAGGCGGGCATTCTGGCCGGTATTTCGGTAGAGAGTGTGGATGATGCGGAGCGTGCGGCACGGATTTTGCTGCAAAAAGGGGTTCAGCACATTATTGTCACACTGGGCTCCAAAGGGGCGCTGATTGTGAATGCCGCCGGCAGCCTGCATGTTCCCGGGTTCCCGGTACAAGCTGTAGATACAGTGGCAGCGGGCGACTCCTTCAACGGGGCGCTGGCCTGGCAGCTTACCCGCGGGAAAACGCTGGATGAAGCGGTCAGATTCGCGAATGCGGTCGGTGCACTGGCGGTTGGCAAAGCGGGAGCGATTCCTTCGCTGCCAAGATTACAAGAGGTGAAGCAGTTCCTGCAGGAAGCTGCTGATGCCGAGCCGGGCGCACAGTAGATTTAGCGTAAGGATCGTGTAAACGGTCCTTTGAGATTCGTAAGTTCACTCTGTGTAAGGATTTTGGTTAATATAATGCGGGGATTGTTGTATTCTATGCAGGACTGTCTAACCAGATACAGAATGCTGCGGACAAGCGAGCCGGGCGGTTAATTCACAGGCTTAGCCTGATACATAAGGAGCTGAAACGATGAGCGGTACAGTAACCGTTAAGAATGTAACCCTTGGGGAGGGGATGCCCAAAATCTGTGTTCCGCTGGTCGGAACAACGTTATCCGAGCTTCGGGAAGAGGCGGAGGCCCTTAAGGCTCTGGCTCCGGATGTGGTGGAGTGGCGGAGCGATTTCTTCAGCCAAGTGGAGGATATCGCAGCAGTAACGGAGGTCCTGGAGGAAATCCAGCAGCTTCTGCCGGAGATTCCGCTGATCTTCACGTTCCGCAGCGCCAAAGAGGGCGGGGAGAAGGAAATCTCCACAGAGTATTACTTCCGGCTCAACAAAGCCGCTGTAGAGAGCGGATACGTTGATATTGTGGATGTGGAATTGTTTAACGAGGAACAGGAGGTCTGCGGGCTGATTGTCACAGCGCATGACAATGCGGTATTCGTGATTATATCGAATCATGATTTCCATGGCACGCCGTCACAGGATGAAATCGTCTCCCGGCTGCGCAGAGCACAGGAGCTAGGCGGAGATCTGCCGAAGATTGCTGTGATGCCGCAGAGTGCGGGGGATGTGCTGACCCTGCTGGCGGCAACAAACGTGATGCAGGAGCGGTATGCGGACCGTCCGATCATTACAATGTCGATGGCCGGAGAGGGTGTAATCAGCCGGCTTGCCGGTGAAATCTTCGGCTCAGCGCTGACCTTCGGGGCAGCGCATAAGCCTTCGGCTCCGGGACAGGTAGCGGTTGCCGAGCTGCGCAGTGTGCTGGAGCTGCTGCACCGCAGCTTATAATAGCTGCTGCTATTGCGTGTGCATACGGAGTAGAAGAGAATGGGGTGTTTCCGAGCCGCTTAAACGGCCTGGAGCACTCTTTTTTGTATAATCCGCAGAGAGTGGGCAATAGGCGGGAACGAGAGGGATATTGGATTTGGCGGTATCCGGGCAAAATGAGGAAATGAGAGGGATAATTTCCTCTGATTGAGCGAAAGGCGGACAGAATGAGGAAATGAAAGGGATAAATCCCTTTGGTTGAGCGAGGCGGGCATGTGGAGGAAGAGGGCAGGAGTCCTTAGTTAAGGGGATGTATAGTTCATACTATTAAGAATAAACTGGAGAATTACGAGGAGCGAGGGGACATTGGCCAGACGCAGAGTTTGAATCTGCGCCTGCCTATGCCCTACAATGGAGGCAGCCGGATTAAGA
This sequence comes from Paenibacillus sp. FSL E2-0178, assembly GCF_038593005.1. Lineage (NCBI taxonomy): Bacteria > Bacillati > Bacillota > Bacilli > Caryophanales > Paenibacillaceae > Paenibacillus > Paenibacillus sp. FSL E2-0178. The sequence goes on along the minus strand of NZ_CP151953.1, from coordinate 3,723,036 downwards.
ATAAGCATGTATACACGTGCATGCAGGCAGAAAGGCGGAACGCCAATGACAGAATCTATCCTGGTTGTTGAGGATGAGGTGAGAATAGCCCGTCTGCTGCAGATTGAGCTGGAGTGTGAGGGATACCGTGTATCCATTGCCGGCAGCGGCCATCAGGGACTTGAGCTGTATCAGGAGCAGCAGCCGGATCTGCTGCTGCTGGATGTAATGCTGCCCGGATTCAGCGGAATAGAGCTGCTGCGGCGTATCCGGGCGAATGATGCCGATACTCCTGTGCTGCTGCTTACGGCTAAAAGCTCGGTGGAGGACAAGGTATCGGGGCTGGATTTAGGGGCAAATGACTATATTACCAAGCCTTTTCAAATAGAGGAGCTGCTGGCGCGTGTCCGCGCTGCGCTGCGGCTGGCATCAGGACGTAAGACAGCGGAAACAGACTCCTGGCTGAGAGCGGATGATCTTGAGCTGAACGAAGCTACACGTGAGGTAATGCGGGCGGGCAGAAGGATTGAGCTGACTCCGCGGGAGTTCGATCTGCTGGTGTTCCTGCTGAAGAATAAACGCCAGGTGCTGAACAGGGATCAGATAATGACAGCCGTCTGGGGATACGATTATTACGGGGATACGAATGTCGTGGATGTCTATATCCGGTATGTCCGCAAAAAGCTTACGCAGGATAATCAGGAAGAACTGATCCATACGGTGCGGGGCATCGGTTATGTGCTGAAGGACTCCCTATGAAGCTGCGGAGCAAAATCTATCTGTACTCCAGTGTGCTGTTTGCCGTATTGCTTGTCATCATGAACCTGTTCATTTACCTGATGTTCAGCCGGTTGTCGACAGATAGCCAGCTGGAGCAGGCTGCTGCCGAGACAGCCAGGGTCGCTGCTGATATGAGAAGGGCGGGAAGCGGGGTAACAGCACCGGAGCTGCTCCGGGCCTATGTGCCGATTGAAGGGATGCTCCGGCTGCTCGCGCCGGACGGGAGCGGTCCTTCGCCTGTCACTTCAGCCTCCGAACAGGAGATCAGCCGGCTGAAGCCGGTCTATCATTCTGAGAAGCACACTGGAATTCTACAGGCGGGCGGGCGCTCCTATGCTTTCGTGAGTGCTCCGGTCATCTGGACGGACGGGAACGTCATGAATGTCCAGATGACCAAAAGTCTGGAGAGCACCATGAGTACACTGCGGGTGCTGCGGATTGTGCTTGCCGGGGCCACGCTTGTTGCGCTGCTGCCGCTGCTGCTCTCCAGCCGGTTGCTGTCGGGGCTGATTATGCGCCCCATCGTGCAAATGACAGTTACCATGCGGGAGATCAAAAACAGCGGGAAATTCCGCAGGCTTGCGCTGAAGGAGACCTCCGGGGATGAGCTGGTGGAGATGGGGCGTACGTTCAACGAGATGATTGCCCTCCTGGAGAGCAATCATGTGAAGCAGGAGAAATTCGTCTCCGATGCTTCACATGAACTGCGCACACCGCTGACGGTAATTGAGAGCTATGCCAGTCTGCTGAAGCGGAGAGGGCTGGATCATCCCGAATTGTTCAATGAATCGGTTGAAGCCATTCATTCTGAAGCTGTACGGATGAAGGAGCTGACTGAGCAGCTGCTGCTGCTGGCGAAACATCATGAGCATTGGGATCTTGAGATGAAGATGATCGATTTGGAAGAGCTGGCCCGCGCTTCGGCCAGGGTATTTCATAATGCATATGGGAGAGAAGTGACCGTCCAGTCCAAGGGTCCGGTTGAAGGCTACAGTGATGAAGCGAAGCTGAGGCAGCTGCTGTTCATCTTCCTGGACAATGCCCGCAAATACAGTGATGAGGCGATAACTGTCAGCCTTGAAGCTTCCGGGCAGGAGCGGGTTATAGTCATTACGGACCGGGGGATCGGGATTCCCCCGGAGGAGCTGCCTAAAATATTCGACCGTTTCTACAGAGTGGATGAGGCAAGGAGCCGTGAGGGCGGAGGTGCAGGCCTGGGGCTGTCGCTTGCGGCAGAGATTGCAGGAGCGATTGGTGCCAAGCTGTCCATGAATAGTGCAATAGGTCTGGGAACCTCGGTGATGATCCGGATTGCCGCTGAGAGCAGGGGAGGACAATGAACAAGCAGCGTGAGAATACGAAACGAGTGAATAATAAACGATCGACCAAGAGCCTTCTGTACAAGGCGGTCATTATTTTGGCTGTGCTCATCGTGCTGGTACTTGCTGCAATGTGGATATCCGGTAATGAATCCGAACAGCTGCTGTCCAGGGAACAGGCGGAACAGGCCGTGCTGAAGGAATATGCCGGAACGGTAGAGAGTCTGAGGCTGCAGTCCGGGAAATACGTGGCAGAGCTGGAGACTGCGCAGGGATTATATGAGCTGAAGCTGGATGGAGCCACGGGTGAGATCCTCTCCATAGTGTTGCTGAAGCGCGCAGCAGAGCCAGCTGTTCAGCCTACACCCGCAGCCTCTCAAGCCCCTGCGGGCGGAGCAACCGCTGCACCGTCACCAGCTCCGTCCCCGTCAGCGCAGCGTGTGGTCTCAGAAGATGAAGCGGTCCGGCTGGCATTGCAGGAAGTGGCGGGGGAACCGGATGATGTGGACACCGGAATCAATGACTCAGGCGCATTTTATCTGGTGGAGATTAAAACTTCAGACGGACGAGAGGCCGTAGTTCAGGTGAACGCCATCTCTGGCAGCATTATGTCAGTAACGTGGGAAGAACCGGATGGAGATAACTCCTGAGCCTTTTTCTAAGACCAGAATTTATATGTTTTGGGGCCTTCGCAAAGTACCTGAGTAAACATCGAAGCTATAGCTCCACTTTGTGAGGTTGATTTTCTCATCAAATTCTAATGTTCCTCCCGCTGTCCTCTCATGTTGGACCGTTATAGTTACTACATGAGCAGCACAGATTGAACTTAGGAGGCGGCAAAGATGAAGAAAAAAGTATGGAGCAGTATAGCGGCAGCAGCATTGATTCTGGGAGGTGCCTACGGCATCGGCGAGGTTAAGGGCGGTACTGCGGCAGCAGCCGCATCGGTGCAGAGTCAGAGCAAAACGCTGATCGGTGTAAGCAAAGCCGAAGAGATTGCTTTGAAGGCGGCACCGGGACAGGTAGAGAGCATTGATCTGGATAAGAAACTCAGCGGTACGTATTACGATGTCGAGATCCGGCAGGCCAAGCAGGAGATGGATGTCCGGGTAGATGCGTACACGGGTAAAGTGATAAGCGTGCGCAAAGAAACAGACGATGACGACGATGATAACTATGAAGTTGCTGCTACAGCACCAAGCGGAACGCTGATTACAGCGGCCAAAGCAGCCGAGGTGGCAGCAGCTTCAGTAAAGGGAAACGTAGCTGAAATTGACCTTGACCGGGACAATGGCGGAGCCGTGTATGAGGTGGAGATCAGAAACGGACGGGTCTCGACGGAAGTGGGAGTCGATGCGTATACAGCCAAGATTGTGTACACCGATGTAGACTCCGACGACGATGATGATTGAGCCATACAGCAGTATAAAAAAGAGGCAGCCGTGCAATCCGGCTGTCTCTCTTTTTTATAAGGGGACCCTCACACTACTGCTTCGCGCCCGTATACACATGTACAGCATCCCGCAGGAACCCGGCCAGTCCGGGACGGCGTTTGTCGTAATAGGCGGTGAAGCGTTCATCATCGACATACATCTGCGCTACCCCAGCGTGAGCTTCCTTGGTGTAGGTATCCCAGTAGAAGCTAAGCCACTGCCGGTGCAGATCAGCTGCCTTCTGCGCAAGCTCACCTGCCGAATCTCCGTCCTCCATCGCCTGCTCCAGCGAAGCGAACATGTCCGCTTCAAGCTGCTGGATGGCAGCATACTGCTCCTCGGTCATGTTCTTCAGCTTGCGGTTCGACTTCTCTACGGCATCTTCGCCGTACTTCTCCCGGATTTCCTGCCCGTACTTCTGCTCGTTATCGTCAATCAGCTTCTGCTTAAAGCCTGCGAATTTCTCATCATTGCTCATTGTAATTCTCCCTTCGGTGTGTGCAAGTGTCTGCTCGACGTTCGCGATCAGCCGGTCCAGCTGCTGTCTCCGCTGAAGCAGCTTGTCATGGTGCTCACGCAATGCGCGGGCTCCATCGAAGGAAGGTGATGTGACAATGTCCCTGATCCCTTCGAGGCTTAAGCCCAGCTCCCGGTAAAAGAGAATCTGCTGCAGCCGGTCTACCTCGGCCTGGCCGTAGATGCGGTATCCCGAGGAATTGATTCTGGCCGGCTTCAGAATCCCGAATTCATCGTAATACCGCAGTGTCCGCGTACTGATCCCCGCGAGCGCTCCCAGCTTCTGAACAGTGTACTCCATTGTCATTTCAGCCTCCAACTCTGTCTTGGCGTATACAGCTGGACGTGCTCTATCGTCCCCGCCGTGTAAGCTGCTGCTTACAAGAATTACTCTACACCTTCACGTAACGGCAATGTCAAATCCTGATTTTAGGATAACCCGAGGGCTGTACGGATAACCAGATAACCGGATAATATCTCAAACAGCAAACAGCAAACAGCAAACAGCAAACAGCAAACAGCGGCAGTCTCCGTAGCTGCTGCTAGGAAACTGCCGCTGCCAAGCGGAGCATGAGGGATGTCTATTTCTTGCCGACCTGGGCGGCGAAATACGCCTGCAGTTCCGCGAGCTTCCGGGGGTCGGCCAGAGCATCCTCAGCAGGGAAGTAATGCTCGGCTACAAGCTCCCACGTGGGAACGATCTTCTGGGAAGTCATGGCTTTGATGGCGATCTTGACGGTCTTGCGTTCTCTGGCGTTGGAGAAGGTGTCGATATAGTGCTGGGACCGCCCGAAATCCAGCTCGTTGAAGACCGCACGGAAAATATCAGCCGTCATCTTGGCATCATCCAGCGCGCGGTGTGCAGAGCCGGAAGGCTCAAGGCCGAACAGGGCCATAGCGCCTTCAACGCTGATGTCATTGCTTAGGCCGCGGGCGCGGAGTACGCCTTTGAGCAGATCGAAGTAGGTTGCTTCCATCCAGTAGGCGTCATCGATTTTGTGCATCCGCACGTCCTGGATGATCCGTTTCATATCCTCGCCGCCCCAGGTCAGCAGCAGCACGCCGTCCGTGCTCTGGTCAAGCCAGGCTCTGAAGGCGGCTATCACCTTCGGGAACCGGTCGGCGACATCGATATCCTCTTGGGGGATGCCGGTTTTTTTCTTGATGAAGGAATTGAGGGTGGAGAAGTATATGGGTTTGATTAAGGCAGAGAACTCGCCTTTATATTGCAATGAAGCGTCTAGACGGACAGCTCCGATCTCAATGACCTCCATAGGGTGCTCACTGGCAAATTTGCGGCCGTTGAATTCGATGTCCAGAATAATATAATCCACAGGTAATGCCTCCGTTTCAGTGACTGGCGCCGGATTGCCCGTAATTGCGCCGACATTTCTATTTTAACAAAAAAAGTGCTTGTGTGGGGAATTCGGCGGTGAAATGGCAGATTGATGCAGGAACGGCGGCAATCCGGTGTCGAATAGCTCAGTACAGGTAATGCCGGAGAACAAAGGAGCGGATGTACATGAACAGACAAATCTATTGGATCGGCGGTTCGGCCTGTGCCGGAAAAAGCACGCTCGCGGGGCGCTTCGCGGAGAAATATAATATGGCGCTCTACGCATGCGATGAGCATTATGAGGATCACCTGCAGAGAATTACAGGGAAGGCGCAGTCCGCAATGTACCGGGTATCGCAGATGACGATGAATGAAGTGTTCTTCACCAGGGATGTGTCGGAACAGCTGGATGTCTATACCGGGTGTCTGCGGGAGGACTTCAATTATGTGCTGAGCGATCTTGAGGGTTCGGGCGCTGGCCCCATTGTTGTGGAGGGGAATCAGCTGCTGCCGGCGCTGGTGGCGCCTCTTCTGAAGCCGATGGATAAGGCAATCTGGGTAATTCCGGCGGAACCGTTCCAGCGGGAACAATACAGCAAGCGGGAATGGATTCAGGGAATCCTGCAGGCAACAGAGAATCCGGAGGTTTCGTTCAACAATTGGATGAAGAGAGACGCGCTGTTCGCTGCGAGGATCAGGAGTGAGGCAGGGGAACGGAAGCTGAAGGTGCTGGAGGCAGATGGCAGCCGGACGCTGGAGCAGAATTTCGCTGAACTGGAGCGCTGGTTCGGATTGCAGGGGGATGGCGGGGCGGAATCGGCGGATGCGGCTGAGTAGGCAAATTAACGGGTTAGATGGTACCCGGGGTGAAGTCCATTCCGAATTTCATCGTGTGAAATCTAGCCGAAGCGCGGCAGAGGGGCCGGAATTGGGTATTAATCTAAGATGGCCTGTTTTCCGGTAAGGCTTGTCTGTAGAAACAGGAGGGATAGATGTGCGGCTGTATGTTACTGTCAAAAGCCTGGGCAAACGCAAACCGGTGCTTGCCCGGCAGGAATTAGTACTGCAAGGGACTCCTGCTACACTGCAGGAGCTGATTACTGAGATCGTAGTCCTGCAGGTACAGGGACTTGCGGACAAGCAGGGGCGGGGAGAGATCATTCCTTATCTTACAGGCAATGAAATCGAAGAACAGGGAGAGAACGGCAAGGTTGGCTTCACGACCATTTATAACGGTGAACCGCCGGATACCGGTGAAGCGGTTGCTGCTGCACTGCTTGCTTTTGAGGACGGATTATATAAGGTGTTCCTGCAGGAGCGGGAATGTGCCCTATTAGAGGAGCCGCTGCAGATCCAGGACGGGGATGAGCTGGTATTCATCCGGTTCACTATGCTGGCCGGAAGACTATGGTAGGAAGACTAGGTAGAAGGGGGAACAGGATATGGCGGTAAGTAAAACTGAGGATCTGGAAGCACAGTGGTATGCGGAGATGGAGAATAAGGCCAAAGGGCTGGATGAAGAAACATCGGGTCTTGCATCTGTCGTTATTGGACTCAGCCGTTTGAATTATTATGGCGGCCAGGAGGAGGAGAGCAAGGCGTGCATGGAACGGCTCAGGGAGTTGGCCGGAGGCGGTACAGATAACGGATTCTATGAACCGCTGCTGACGGCTGTCAGGAAGCTGTTCAGCCCGTATACCGCAGAAGTGATGACCTACATAGTGGAGCATTGTACGGAGTATCCATACAGCAGGGGATACGTGCGCAGACCGTACCGTACCCGTAATCCTGAGCTGCACAGCGCACAAATTCTGAGCAAACTGAGCTCCCTGATCTTCATGGAGCGGCAGGGTTTCGTCCTTGGAGAGTATCTGCGCAAAAAGGACAACGATACGGATTACAATGTGAGTTACCGCTTCAGGCTGGTCTTAAGCGATGTCATAGCCTATGAGCTGGACCGTGAGGACAGCAGCGGTATGCTGGACGACCTTAAGGAAATGGTCTACGGCGATAATCAGGCAGCGGTGCTGAGCTACGAGGTGATCAAGGGCGTATTCATGAGTCACCGGAAGGAAGCTGTGGTTATGCTGGGCGAGCTGCTGCTGGCTGCCAAGCTGCAGGAGGGTCTGCGCCAATCGCTGGTTGAGCGGATGGATGAAGGAACACTGGATAACAATCTGTACGTGCTGAAGCTGATTCTGGACAATGATTTCATCCGCTACAGCTCTGTCGTGCGCGCGCTGGGCGTGTGGACGGGCATGGGGCTGGAAGCCCAGAATCAACGGGTGGCCAAGAGCCTGATTGAAGGCGCATACCTGGTTCTGCAGGATGAAGCGGTGCGGGCAGCATGGCTGGAGGATGCGAACGCCCATCATGTCTACCTGAGCCTGTGGGCAACAGCTGTGCATGAGGAAGAGGATCTCTATGGACGGATTGGGGTTCTGATGGCCGGAGGGCAGCTCTATCAGAAGATTGTGGCCCAGTATGTGCTGGCGAACAGCCAGAACAGCGAGCTCCGGCTGGAGAGCGCTCGGCAATCTCTGGAGGAGCAGGACCTGGAGCTGCAATACTGGGTTCTAAGCAACTATAGCTACGGCTACAGCAGGCTGTGGAGACCGGACAAGAACGGGCCCAAGCTGGAGCTGCAGCGTTCACCGCAGCTGGAGGAGAAGGCGGCACGAGAGCGGGATTTCACTGCCCTCAAAGCGATGTTCCTGCGCACTCCCCATCGTGAATTAACCGGGGAATCCAAAGTGCTGGATTTCGTCCAGGTGAACTACACCCCGGAGCTTCCGGTGCGCAAAATGCTGTACCTGACCGCGTATGATATGGACAGCACCTGGATTGCCGAGCTGATTGCACTCAAGGATGAGTTCTCGCCGGATCTGCGCGGCGAACTGCTGGCCAGCTTCATTAGCGACCCGCTGAATCCGGTGCAGCGTGAATTCGTGTTCGCCAGCCTTGGCGATAAAAGCATGAAGAACCGTGAGCTGGCCCTGGAGCAGGCCAAGGAATGGACACTGGATGCTGAGGAACTGGTGCAGGCCGAGGCGCTGCTGAAGCTGAAGACCGGATCGCTGCGCCAGAACGTGACCCGGCTGCTGCTCAGCCAGCCGGATTCGGCGCTTGAAGGCAGCATCCAGCGGCTGCTGCAGGAGAAGAACAGCCTGCAGCGCCTGGCCGCGCTGGAGATGGTGACGGTGCTCTTCGAGGATGAGCAGCGCAGCAGTCTGTATGAGGCGGTGCGTCCACAGGTGGAGGCGATTGCCGAGCCTGCGGCGAAGGAACGGGAGCTGATCGCGAAGCTTAGCCGCAGGAATGAATATACGGCGGCGAGCGGGTTCGGGCTGTTCAACCCGGGGGAGACGGAAGCATGGCTGACCGGGGGGCCGCAGCCCGGAGAATTCAGCTGGGATAAGGTGTTCTCCCTGCCGCTGGAGGAGATCAGGACCTTCCTGCACGGGCTGGATGAGCAGGTTCATGGACAGCGGGACACGGAATATGTCAGCGAATATTATTCCGGCCAGAAGGAGACGCTGCTGGTCGGTGCGGTGCTGCGCACACTGAAATGGACTATGGCTAAGGACAGGGACAAATCGGCTTCTCAACTGGAGGAGTATCCGCTCCATGAACTCTGGTCCGCCTATCTCCAGCAGAGCGGCTGGAATCCAAAGATGCTGCTGGAGCTGAACTTTTACAACCAGCTGGATGATCTGGATGGAACGATGGAGAGCTATTACCGGTACTACAGAGGCTCTATGGATTATAGGGAGCTGAAAAAACATAAGCTGCTGGAGGGCTGGAGAGCGGAATTCACGGAGCAGGTATATCCGCTGCAGACCATCAGGGATGTAGCAGAGCTGTTTGAAGGGCTGCGGTACGGCAATCAGGTGAAGACTCTTATCGGGGCTTTCTATGCAGACAGTGACAAACTGGATAACTTCAGCCTGGCCGCCGGGGCGCTGAATGCGCTGATGGCAGCGATGCCGGAGGATAAGCTGGAAAGTGAGCCGGCGCTGCTGAATGTTCTGGCCCAGCCATGGCTGAGGATGATGCGGGACCGGGCGGACGGGCCGGAGGATTTCAAGGAGCTGTTCAGATCCTTCTATGTATTCGACCGGATGAACCCGGAGGATGCCGGCACCAGGCTGGAGCTGTACGATTATCTGAAGGCTTACGAAACGGGATTAATCGGTGAAGGTGAATTGTACAAGGAGCTGCTTACCGGCCATGACAACCGCCATCACATGCGCACCCTAACCGGCCGGAATGTGGAGTGGATTGACGACAGTGAGCGGGTTGCCGGAATCCGCACTGTATTGATTGACCGTCTGCTGGAAATCGAGCTGGCCCGCGGGGAGCTGCCGACCGAGGTAACCCCGCTGGTGATGGGGCTGCAGCGGATCCAGGGAATGGAGTATTTCATCCGTATTCTGGCGGGGCTCGACAAGGAGACCTTCATCCGGGGTTATGTATATGGCTATGGCGACAGTATCACGAAGAAGGAATCATTCAGCCATCTGCTTAAGGTCAGCCATCCCCGGGAGGGTGAAGACTCTGCACTCCTGCGGACGCTGCTGAAGGATTCCGGTATCACGGAGAAGCGGCTGCTGGAAGCCGCCATGTATGCGCCGCAGTGGATTGAGATTATCTCCGGCTATCTGGATTGGGAAGGCATCCGCAGTGCCGCGTGGTATTTCCACGCCCATATCAACGAGAGCTTCTCGGCGGAGAAGGAGACGGTGGTGGCGCATTACTCGCCGATTACCCCGCAGGACTTCAATGACGGCGCTTTTGATATGAACTGGTTCCAGTCGGCGTATCAGACGCTTGGACAGAAGCGGTTCGATCTGCTCTACGACTGTGCGAAGTATATCTCTGCGGGTGCGAACCACCGGCGCTCCCAGCTGTTCGCTGATGCCACCCTTGGCAAGCTGAAGCTGGAGGAAATGAAGCAGTCTGTGGAACAAAAGCGTAACAAAGACCATCTGCTCAGCTACAGCCTGATTCCGCTCCGTAAGGACCGGGAGCAGGATATCCGGGAGCGCTATGAGCTGATCCAGCGCTTCCTTGCGGAGAGCAAGAAGTTCGGCGCACAGCGGCGGGCGAGCGAGGGGCTGGCGGCACGGATTGCCCTTGGCAATCTGGCCCGCAATGCCGGATATGCCGATGTTACCCGGCTGATGTGGGATATCGAAGCCCGCAAGCTGGATGAGCTGAAGCCATACTTCGAGCCTCATGCGCTGGATACCGACACCTTCGCCCAGCTGGTCATTGATGAGCAGGGCCAGAGCGAGCTTGTCATTACCAGCAAAGGCAAGGTGCTTAAATCGGTGCCTGCCCGCCTGAAGAAGGATGCCTATATCGAGGCGCTGAAGGAAACGCGGAGCGAGCTGACGGCCCAGTTCCGCCGGGCGCGCCTGGAGCTGGAGCGCTCGATGGAATCAGGCAGCAGCTTCACGCTGCAGGAGATTACCGGGCTCAGCCGGAATCCTATTCTGGCGCCGCTGCTGCGCGGTCTTGTCCTGAAGAGCGGCAGCGCACTGGGCTACTTCGCGGCCGTTCCGCCTGCGCTGGAGAATCCTTCCGGAGCGCAAGCTGCTCTTACGGATAAGGATGAGCTATTCATCGCCCATCCGCTTGATCTGTATAACAGCGGGCAGTGGAGCCTGTACCAGAAGGATCTGTTCGACCGGCAGCTTAGCCAGCCGTTCAAGCAGATCTTCCGGGAGCTGTATCTGCCGAATGTGGATGAACTGGCGAATGGCGGCGTATCCCGCCGCTATGCCGGCCATCAGGTGCAGCCGCGCAAGACGGTCGCGCTGCTGAGAGAGCGGCAGTGGACGGTCAGCTATGAAGAAGGGCTGCAGAAGGTATTCTATGGCGAGAATCTGATTGCACGGCTCTACGCCATGGCGGACTGGTTCTCCCCGGCCGATACGGAGGCGCCAACGCTGGAGACGGTCGAGTTCTTCGACCGGACTACGTATAAGAACGTCATGCTGGATGCGGTGCCGCCCCGCCTGTTCTCCGAGGTGATGCGCGATGTGGATCTGGTAGTGAGCGTAGCGCATGTGGGAGGCGTCGATCCGGAGGCCAGCCTGACGACTATAGAGATGCGCCGGGTGATCGTCAGTGAGTCCCTGCGTCTGCTGAAGATCGGCAACGTCCGCGTGGACGGCAGCTATGCCCGGATTACCGGGACGCTGGGCGAATATGCAGTGCATCTGGGCAGCGGCATGAGCTATAAGCAGGCCAGCGGGGCGCTGCATATTATCCCGGTCCATTCGCAGCACCGCGGCCGGCTGTTCCTGCCGTTCCTGGACGAAGATCCGCGCACGGCGGAGATTCTCTCCAAGGTCGTGCTGCTGGCTGAGGATACGAAGATTAAGGACCCTGAGATTCTGGCGCAGCTGAAAGCTTAAGCAGCTGAGTCTGATCAGTAGGGGTGAGTCGTGCGGCTTAGCCTATGCTTCAGCCGCAGAGAACCTATAGCAGGTATGCAAAAAGCACCGGCGCTGAAACAGAGCGCCGGTGCTTTTTACTATAGTGTAAATTGAACAATACCAAAACGCGGATAACTCCGAAGAAGCGGCTAAAGAAGCCGGGAGCAGCATTGGCAAGGGATTGACTGCGGATGTGGCTGTGACTGCGGGTGTAGCCGGATATAGTTGGATATTGTCCACTTGCTTATGAACGGAGGGACCCTTGCCGGGCAACAGTTGGATAATCAGCACTTAATAGGCTGCAAATAGATCAGAGTAGGGGAAATGCATGAAATTAAATGACGTTTCTCCAACTAATACCTCAGACTCCGTCAAAACACCCAAATTAAGATACGTTTTTCCAATTAAAAATGCTGGATGGATGCTCCCTGTGGCCACCATTTTATAAAACTGCTAGTTTTAAGGGAAAGTAACAGGGAACGGTGTTAGCCCCCGGAGAAGGCCTATCGCCGTTCCCTGTACATTCGCAGCTTACTGTTTGTTTTTCAGAAACTCGGTCCACTGGGCAGTGATCTCAGCCTCTACCTTCTCGATGCCTGAGGCTTTGAGCTTGGCGATATAGTCGGGAAGCACTTTGTCCGGATCAACCGCTCCGGTCTCCAGGGCAGCTTCAAACTCATTTTTGACCGCGTTGATGTTGGCGGCTTCGGCCTTGATCTTATCCTCGCTGTACTGGAAGCCATTGCTGGCAGGCACGATTGCATTATTGTTCAGCTCGATGGTCTTCTCCCAGGTGTCTGCGGCCTGGCCCGGCTTCAGATAAGCATTGAACTGGTTACCGAACACCCAGTCTCCGTTAGGCGCATAACCGGAATTCTCAATCGGAGCGATGATCTGCTCGTCGACCTTGGTGTAGTGTGTGCCTTCGATACCGTTACAGATCAGGTTATAGAGATATTGGTCGGTGTTGAGCAGATTGATGAGCATCAGGGCACGTTCAGGATTCTTGGAGTTCTTGTTGATGACCTGAATGGCGCTGGCAATCCCGGTGAAATAGCTGTCAGAGATCGGAGCGTATACGACATCATTGCCGCCGTTAATCGCTTTCTCACCGATCTCTCCGCCCGGCTTCGAGGTGAATTCAATCGCTACAGCCACATTGCCTTTGCTCTTGAGATCATTGATATTCTGCAGCACAGGCGCATCCTGGTTGATGTACCCTGCCTTGTACCAGGCGTTCATCGTCTGGAAATATTCTTTCTTGTTCTCCAGCTGTGTAATCTTGGAGATGAACTTCATCTCCGGGTCGTCTTTCTTATAGAATACGGAAGAGCCGTCGGCGCCGACTTCAGTGCGGTCAATGTAGATGCCGTTGGAATTCTGGGCGAGACCGAGCGGTATGATTCCTTTTTCATTGTCCTTCAGTGTCTTGAGGAACGGCTCGATGTCTTTGTAGGATTGAATGGACGCGAGATCAAGATTGTATTTGTCGGCAAAACGTTTCTGGATCACCAGACTCTTCTGCTTGGCTGCGATCTGATAGATCGGGAAGCCGTAGACTTTGCCGTCGGCGGCTTTCATGTCCGGCCAGAATTTGTCGGGAATATTGGCACGGGCTTCGGGTGCATAGCTGCTGATCATTTCATCTGTTATTTCCAGATAAGCGCCCCGGTCAATATAAGGCTGATAATTGCCGAGCCAGCCCTTGGAGCTGAAGGCAATGTCGAAGTCTTCCTGGGCGGCGAGCATGGCATTCAGCTTCGGCTCATATTCGTCAAAGGTCAGCGGTTTGAGCTCGACGGTGGCGTTGATTTTGTCCTTGATGTATTTATTAATCTCATCATTCACCAGCTGCTGGTCTTTGCCCGGGTCAGCGGCTACCGGATAAATGAAGGTCAGCTTAACCTCAGGCAGCTCGGTGGCAGCAGGTGTGGCGGCGGGATCGGTGCCGTTTGTGGCGGCCGGCTCGGTTGTGGCGTTGCCTGCGGGGGCTGCGCCGTTGTTTCCATTATTATTGCTGTTGCCGCAAGCCGCGAGAACCGACATACAGAGCAGGAGTACACACAGCAGCACAGCGGTGGATTTCGTGTGTTTGATCATTCATGAACCCTCCATTATTTTGGAATAGAAGCTATTCTTTCAGGGAGCCTACCGTGATGCCTTTGACAAAGTACTTCTGGAAAAAAGGGAAGATCAGCAGCATCGGACCGCTGGCCACAATAGCCATCGCCATCCGCACTGACAAGGTCGGGAAGCTCGCATACTTCAGCTTATCCGAGACCTCCGCCATCGGCGAGTTGGCCAGGAAGTCGGCCTGGGACAGGATGCGCACGAGCAATAGCTGCAATGGGATGAACTTATCATTATCGATGAAGAGCAGCGCATTGAACCATTCATTCCAGTAGCCGAAGGAAATCAGCAGTCCGAGCGTAGCCAGGGCGGGCGTGGACAGCGGCAGGATAATCTGGAAGAAAATCCGGAACTCCCGGGCGCCGTCAACCTTCGCCGACTCGATGATTTCCTTGGAGATTTTGTCCAGAAAGCCTTTCATAATCATAATGTTGAAGGGGCTCAGCAGACCGGGAATGATCAGCGCAGCCAGTGTGTTCTTCAGATGCAGATACTGGGTCATCAGGATGTAGAACGGAATCAGTCCGCCGTTGAACAGCATGGTGAAGAAGACGAAGAAGGTCAGCTGGCGGTTGTAGCGGAAATCTCTGCGGCTGAGCGGATAAGCCATCATGGCCGTCAGCAGGAGCGAGAGCACGGTGCCGATTACAGTAATCAGTATCGTTACCCCGTAACCGCGCAGCAGGGTAGTGGGCTTCTCAAACACAATCCGGTAAGCCTCGAAGCTCCACGCCTTGGGCAGAAGGTTATATCCGAACTGGCTCAGCGCATCCTCCGATGTCAGCGAGATGGAGATGACGAGCAGGAACGGAAGAGCGATCATCAGGCAGACTATGATGAAAAATACATTGATGCCGAAGTTAGACGGTGCGGATTTGGCTGTGTTCATGTTCATGTGTGTGCTCCTCCTGTTCAGAAAAGTGCGCTGTCATCGTCGATTTTGCGGACGACATAGTTGGCAGTGACGACTGTGATCAGTCCGACTACCGATTGCAGGAAGCCGACAGCTGCCGCGGAGTTGATATCCCCCAGCTTGGTCAGTGCCCGGTAGACGTACGTATCAATAATGTCGGTGGTCGGGAAGTTCGGCCCTACGTTGTTCGGCAGGAAATAATGCAGGCCGAAATCGCCGCGGATAATATTACCGAGCCCCAGGATGAACAGAATAATGATCAGCGGCCTGATCAGGGGCAGCGTAATTCTGCGCATCATCTGTACACGGGTCGCCCCGTCCAGCGTGGCAGCTTCATAGTAATCCGGGTTAATGCCGGTCATGCCTGCATAATAGATCAGGGTAGAGAAGCCGATGCCTTTCCAGAGCGAGACCAGCGGGAGAATGAAGATCCAGGGGGTCGTCTCCAGATACCAGTTATGCGGGTCGATGCCCACATAGCCGAGCAGCGTGTTAAGATATCCGTTCTGGAAGTCGAAGAAAGCGTTACCAATATAACCGACGATAACCATCGAGATGAAAAAAGGCAGGAACATCGTGGTCTGGTAGACCTTGACCAGCCGGCCTGACAGCTCATTCAGCAGCAGTGCGAGCAGCAGAGCGGAGAGTGTCCCCAGGATAATATAAGAAAAATTGTACAGCAGCGTATTGCGGATAATGCGGAAGGCGTCCTGCGCCTTGAAGAGGAATTCGAAATTCTGCAATCCTACCCATTTACTTCCGAAGATCCCCTCGTCATATCTGAAAAACTTGAATGCCAGAATCAGACCCACCATTGGAAAGTAAGCGATCACCAGCTTGAATAGTATTCCGGGCAAGGCGAGCAGCAGCAGTTCGCGGTTCTTGCGCAGATGCCTGAATTCGCTTATCACCCATCGTAGAACAGCGGGCTGCCTGCGGCCTGTGTTCCCCGGAAGTGTGCTTAGTTCGGCCGGCTCAGGCTTTCCCATCTTCATCTCCTCCTCCGTTCTGTTATGAATCCATCATGCCATGGAGGGGAGGAGGGAGGATACAATGTCATGTTCGAAAAGCTGTGCAGCGGGAGTATACAATATGAGAATTCCTGTGTATTCTTGGAATCGGCACGTTCAGGACAGTGATTTCTTAAGCCGGTAATCCTTCGGAGTGGTGCCGAACCGGGTCTTGAACAGCCGGAAAAAGTAACTCTGATTGGCATAGCCGCATTTATCCATAATCTCTGAAATCGTATAATCGCTCTGCAGCAGCAGCTCCTGTGCATGCCGCAGCCGGATATCGTTGATATATTCGGTAATGGATACGCCGCAGCTGTCCTTGAAGAGCTTGCCGAGATAGGCGGAGGTCAGCTTGACGTTCGCCGCAATGGACTGCTGGCTCAGATTAAGGTCGTTGAACTTCTGTTCAATGACCTCTTTGACAGTGCCGATAATCAGCTCATTACGTTCAGGACTGGCCGGCCGCTGGCCTTCACAGATGGTGGCACACAGCGACAGAAGAGCTACGTAAATCTCCTCCAGCGTCTCATGCGCCTGGGGAATCCGGTGAATCTGATCGATGTCGAGGGGCAGGGAGCCTACCCGGTTGCCGGAAATTTCCGCCGCTGTATTCTGCACCACCCAAGCCAGGTCGGCAACGACACGCCGCATCTCTTCATACTGGAATGTGGCGAGGAGCGAGAAGGCTTTCTCCAGTTCGCTGCCTGCGGCCGTGAGCTGGCCTTTCTTCAGCGCCTCCGACAGCTTGCGTTCAATATCCGGCGGCAGGGTCTTGCGTTTATTTCCGAGATTCTCCCGGACATCCTCCGGCAGGATGATCGATTTGTATCCCGAAGCAAAGGTATACAGAGATAATTGATAGGCCTGGTAGTAAGCAGCGGAGAGCTGCGGAAGCTGGGAGATTACGCTGCTGATTCCTCCGGACAACGACAGGCCGTAATACTGGCCGATCGTATCCTGAATCTCCCGGATGAGCGGCTTCGTCCCGGCAAAATCAGATGTGGTGCCGGAAGCCGCCGATACAATCAGCACGATATGGTCGCCCTGAAGATCTACAGCTTCGCAGGGGTAAGCACGCGACATAATCTCCTGGGCGATGTTGACCAGAGCGAAGCTGTGCAGCTTCTTGGAAGAAGGCGGCGTCGCCAGGTCATAAGCGGCATAACGTTCGATGCGCAGCACACATACGAGCAGGGATTCCCGGGCGGAGATATGCAGCCCGTGCTTCTCAATCAGCAGCTGCATGTCATTATGGGAGAAGATCCGGCTGTCCGTCAGGAACTTGCGGATGTAATATTTGTTCACGATCTGCTCGGAGCTGATCTCCTGCAGCTTCTCCTGCATGCGCTGATAATGCCCGCTCATGAGATCCAGCTCGTTACCGTATGGTTCATCCGCCTGCTTCGGATCTGCGGACAGCGGGCGCATCCGCCGCAGCATATTCTCAATCGGGTCATAGAGCTTGTAGGAGAGCCAGACGGATACGGCAATCGACAGCAGCAGGAAGCCGCCGGTAATCAGCAGCGATTTCGTGCGGGCATCGGTCACATCCTTCATGACGGAGGCATACGGCTGGACATACAGGATCGTCCAGTCGCCGATGCCTTCCATATAGGTGATAATGCTTTTGCTGTTGCCGGTATTGCCGGTGACTGAACCGGAGCCTGCGCCGGTCATGGCCTTATCCTGCCGGATCAGTTCGGTAATACCGTCCAGGTCCGGTTGATTACTCTGCGCGAGGTTCTCGCCGGACAGCAGCTGTCCGCCGGAAGTCTGGATATAGATTTGGCCTTGGGCTCTTGTGCCTGCATCATTCAGTTTGGCGAGGCTGTCGAAGACCCAGCCGGATTTAATATAGAGAATGAGCGCAGAACGGTCGCCGGTAAAGGGGATATAGGCATCGGTTACGATGAAGGCGAAGGCATCGATTCCACCGTCCGTCCGCTCCAGGCTCACCGGGATCAGCCGTGAGGTCGGATGCGGCTGCGCCGGATGCAGCAGCCACTCTGTCATCCGTTCTTTGGTGACACCGCCGTCGACCAGGAAGTTGCTGGTCGAGCCGTACAGCTCGTTGCTTGAAGCGTTGTAGACGGCAATGGAGTGCAGGAACGATGAGCTTTTCATCAGATTGGCCATTTCACGGTAGCCGCGGATATAGTCCATTTGAGGCAGGGGTTTCGAGAACAGCAGCGGGATCAGCAGATTATCGTTATAAGCGAAGGTGGAGAGGTGGGTAATAATTTCATTCATGGAGGAGAGATTATATTGGGTCTGCGTCAGCACCTTAAGGTTGGAATTCTCCTGCACATTCTTGATCGAACGTTCCAGCACGTAGGTATTTACAACGGCTAAGCCGGTCAGAATCAGGGCCATGGCAAGCATGATGGAGAACATGACGGATTGGAAGTATTTTTTCGATTTATAAAATGAGAACGGTTTCATGAATCCAGCCCCTTCGGCGCAGACATTGGTGTGAGAGTAGGTATGATATAGTTTTAAACAAATTTGCCTAGAGGTGCAAGGCTTTTGTCAGATGCCTGGATGATATTCTGTAAAATTAAAGCTTTTGGCGTTTTATACAGTGCGTAAAACATGCTTTTTGATAAAATGAACAGTTTCTCCCCCTGTAGAAGGTATGGCAAGATAAGGAGGAGATGTCCCGGCTCACATTCAGTCTGCCCTGCCGGAAGCATCGGATCATGCGGGAAGCCGGAAGTCAGTCTTGCAGCCGATTCAGAATTGAAGGGGAGGGATTTATGAAGATGACAAGCAAGCTGAAACACGCCTCAAAACTGAAAGTGCGGATACTCTGTATTCTTGGTGCTGTATCGCTTCTCCTGCCAGCCGTGCCGACAACTCCAGCGTTTGCCGCAACGCTAAATGTAACCGCTTACGGTGCGAACGGCGGGGATACCGCAGACGACAAGGCGGCGCTCCAAAGTGCTGTAGATGCAGCGGTCAGCGGAGACACTGTGCTCATTCCGGCGGGAACCTACTATCTGTCAGGAACCGTCAACAGCAAAACCGGAGTCAAAATTGCCGGGGCCAGCCGGGATTCGGTAATTATCAAGTTCACTCCCGGCGCCACGGCCGCAACCTTCTTCTACCTGCATAATGCGCTGAATGCTGAAGTATCGGACATGACCCTCGACGGAGGCAACAACACCGCAGCCCAGTCTGCCGTTACTTCCGAAGACAGCAACGGCAACAAAATGCGTAATTTGCGGGTCAAGGATTTCGTCGCATCGAGCGGCTTCGGACCTTTTGCGCTATATGCTGTAAGATCGACCCATATTGAGATTTCGGGCAATACAATCACCAACACCGGTGTGAATTCCGACTGGGGAGGCGGGGTACGGGCCGGCTGGGGCTCCAGCTATGCGCTGATCGAGAATAATACGATTGCGGATACGGGCCGGGGCGGGATTTTTGTGAATGATGACAGTCCTTATGCCATTGTCCGCGGCAACACCATCACCGGCACCGGTAAAAAAATGGAGGGCCTCGGCATCGAGCTGCATACCAACGTCGACTATTCGCTGATTGAGAACAACAACGTCGATCACTGGATCAGCGCCGTACGCTCGAAGTATATTGCGGTGCGCAACAATGTAGTTAAGGCAACGGACGGCTCTGTCGGCCACATGGGGCTGGAGGTTATGGTTGACCATGGTGTCACCTCGGACAATCTCGTAGACGGGGGACAGCAGGTGGGCATGCAGCAGTCGCCGGGTACGGGCTATCAGCTGTGGAACTACAATACGGTGCAGAACATCGTGATGTGGGGCATGCAGCTGCAGGGTGCCGGTACCGGACAGACGGAGCAGTATCAGTACTTTTATAAGAATATCTGGAAAAATGGACCGGCCGGCAACCCCGCCGCCGCTTATCCGGGGTATGACGGCAATGCCGTGCGGATTCACGGGGATACGCGGAACATTACTTTTGACAGCAACCAGATTCTGAATAACGGCCGGAAAGCTATTGAGATTACGACAGCTTCCGGGGTGGACCGGATCAGCTTTGTTAATAACACCATTACTGGAAACAGTGGACCATCCATTGACCAGTATCCGTCAGCGGCTGCTGATCTGGAGTGGAGCGGCAATACCGTCAGCGGCAACGGTACGAATACGCAGCTTACCAGCCGGGGCTTCAGTGATCCGAAGCCGGTAGCCAATTTCACCGCACCGCTGACCGTTCAGTTGGGGCAACCCGTCACATTCACCAATACGTCCACAGACAATGGCAGTATTGTGGAGAATCTGTGGGATCTGGGTGAAGGCATTCCGGTTACCACGGTGAGTCCAACCTATACGTACCAGAAGGCAGGCACCTATAAGGTCATACTTGGTGTCTGGGATAATGGCGGCCGGGCCAGTGTGAAGGAGCAGACGGTGACCGTATACGCTGGTCCGCCGGATACTACGGCTCCTACCGCACCGGGCAGCTTAAGCACGCCTTCCAAAACAGATACCACAGTCAATCTGACCTGGTCGGCATCCACCGACAATGTGGGGGTATACGGCTATACGATCTATAAAAATGGTGTAAGCACGGGAACTACAGTAGGTGCAGGTGCAACCTCTTATACTGTAACTGGGCTTACAGCGAATACAGCCTACAGCTTCACGGTGAAGGCCAGTGATGCGGCGGGCAATCTGTCGGCGGCAAGCAATGCGCTGAGTGTAACGACGAATGGTCCGGATACGGTGGCCCCGAGTGCTCCGGCGAATCTCGCTTCACCGGCCAAGACGGACACCAGTGTCAGTCTTACCTGGAGCGGATCAACCGATAATATTGGAGTCACGGGCTACAATGTCTATAAGGGGGGCGTACTGACCGGGTCGACCACGGGAGCACTTAGCTTTGAGGTGACGGGTCTTGCGGCAAGCACAGCCTACAGCTTCACCGTCAAGGCGAAGGATGCAGCGGGCAACCTGTCGGCCGCGAGCAATACACTGAGCGTAACGACGCTGGTATCCTCGGCTAACTGGGTTCCTTGTGCCGGTGAGAACAATCCTTGTAACTTCACAGGCACCAAGCAGGTGCGCTTCGGGGCGAACAACAGCTACGCCTACGGCACCTACACCAATACCGTCATGTGCTCGACGAATGCCTTCGGCACCGATCCGGCCGTGGGTTTCTACAAGACCTGTGATGTGAACCAGGGTGGAGGCAGCAACCCGACACCGACACCAACACCAACACCAACACCAACACCAACGCCAACGCCGACACCAACACCGACGCCAACGCCGACACCAACACCGACACCGACGGCAACGCCAACGGTAGCACCGACACCAACGGCGACAGCGACGGCAACGGTAGCACCGACACCAACACCAACGGCGACGCCAACAGTAACACCAACACCGACGCCTGGTGGTTTGACTCAGGTCGGGACGATTACCCGTGAATACTGGACCAATGTTACGGGAGGCTCAGTTTCAGCCATCCCGGTAGGGACGACACCAACCGGGGTTACGGCCTTGACGAGTTTTACAAGTCCGTCGAACTGGGCCAACAGCTACGGGGAACGCGTAAGAGGATATATTGTGCCGACGGTTACAGGTGTTTATCAGTTTGCCATTGCCGGAGATAATGACTGTGAGCTCTGGCTCAGCACGACTAACAGTGCGGCCAATAAGGTCCTGATCGCCAACGTAGCCGGCTGGACGCCAGCGGGAAATTGGACCTACCAGCCTTCGCAGAAGTCCGGCCAGATTACATTGACCGCAGGACAGCGCTATTACGTAGAGGCGCTGCACAAGGAAGATCAGGGCGATGACTCCCTGTCCGTAGCCTGGACCGTTCCGGGTGGCGGATCAACGTTCACGGTCATTGACGGGGCGCATCTGGCTCCAATTCAGTAAGGTAAGCAGGATACAGTTATAAGTTACGGAGGCTTTCGCAGGGCTAAAGGCGGCCCCGCGAAAGCCTCTTTGCTGCGGAAATGAACAGTAAATCTCATAAAGTACAGTATGAATGCGGGCAATTGCCATATTGAACAGTAGATTTTGTAGTGTGATAGCCTGCATGCTGGAGACAGGAGCTGGTGACGCAGAAAGCTGTGAAGAAGGTTGTGAAGAAGGCTACGAAGAAGCCTATAATCGCGTGAATCAGGATGAGAAGGGATGAGGGGAAATGGGGGAAACAGGCGTGTCAGAAGAACGGGAAACGGATTGTGAATTGCAGCTTTATATCCACCCGGATATAGGGAATGATTCCGGCAGCGGAAGCCGGGAAGAACCGTACCGCACAATTCCCGCCGCGCAGAGTGCGGTGCGCGATGCCCTAGCCGGAGGGCACACAGGGCAGATAACAGTCTTCCTCGGGGGCGGTATCTACGAGCTTGGCGAGCCGCTGCGCTTCGGGTGCGGGGATGCAGCGGGTACCCGCTGCCGTGTACTCTACCGTAATGCTGAGGGAGAGAAGCCGGTCCTCGCGGGAGGCGCCGTGCTCTCCGGTTGGGAGCTGTGGCGGGACGGAATCTGGCGTACTCCGCTGCCGCAGGGAACCCGGTTCCAGACGCTATATGCAGGCGGGGAACGGGTAGCGAAAGCCCGCCTCCCGGCGGCGGGGTATTACGAATCCGCTGCCTCGGTTGAGGGAAGAGAGCATGACGGGATCATTGCCCGGAAAGGGGATGTGCCGGAGCAGCTGGATACGGCGGGACTGCAGATGTTTGTGTGGCCGGGAGAAGGGGAGTGGAACTGGGCCTCCGAGACGATTCCGGTGCGGCGGATCGATCACTCTTCCGGCTGGATTGAGCTTGCGCGGCCCACCATCTGGGGAATAGGTGCAGGCTCACGCTTTTTCCTGCAGGGCTCGCTGTCGTTCCTGCGTGAACCCGGCCAATTTCATCTGGATGAGGCAGAGGCTATGCTGTATTACCGGCCTAAGCGCGGCACTCCGCTGGAGGAGCAGGTTATCGCCCCTTCTGTCCTGCGGCTGCTTGAAATTCAAGGGGAAGATGATTCCCGGCGGGTATCCGGTCTGGCCTTCCAGGGTCTGACCCTGGCCTGCACTGATTTCTATGAAGACTATAGAATGATGCGCAGTGAGCCGGGAATGGATAATGTTGAACCGGATGAACAACGTAACGGAGTGGTCTATATCCGCAATGCGGAAGAGATTGAAATCTCGGATTGCCATATCCGTGAATCCGGCTCCTGCGGCATCTTCCTAGACCGCAGCGCCGAACGGATTGTGCTGGACGGAAACATTATACAGACCGTTGGACACACGGCCATTTACGCCTCAGGTTATGCTCCGGGGGAAGGTTGCTTCCGTGAAGTGGAGGATGCCAATCAGAATAAAGGACACCGGATCACGAACAACCGGATTAGCCATGGCGGAGAGCTCGTCGGCCATGGAAGCGGAATTGTCCTGTATCAGTGCGGGGACTGCGAGGTCGCGCATAACCGCATCTCACATATGCCCCGCTACGGGATATCCCTCAAAGGACAACGTCATCAGCAGTTGCCGGAATCTCTATGGGGTGTAGCCGTGACGCGGGAGAACCATTGGGATTTCCTCTTTACCCGGGCCAACCGGATCAGCTATAACGATATTTCGGAGGTGATGACCGATAGCCAGGACGGGGGACTGATCGAATCCTGGGGAATCGGCCGCCGGAACGTCATCCATGGCAACCGGCTGCATCACAGCGGTATCCATTTCTCCTTCGGCTTCGGCATCTATCTGGATGATGCCTCCGATGATGTGACTGTGTCGCATAACGTGCTTGACCATCTCTACAGCACCGGGGAGGGGAAGCTGTGGATGACGATTTTCTCCAAAGGCGTCGGCAATGTCATCCGCAACAATCTGATGGCGGATAATCCCCAGGCGGTCAACGCTATAGGCTCGCAGGAGATGGTAGGGGAAGCTAACCGGGACATTACAGTCGAAGGGAATATCATCTCTAATTCGGGTCATCTGTACTGCTTCGTCAACTGGAGTCCCAAGCGGTTCCGGGCTGCTGACCGCAACCTGTTCTGGAGCGGTGGAGCCGTCCCCCGGATCACCGGCGAGCTTCCGGCAGAGTCTGTAGGCCCCAATAGTGTATGGGGCGAAGAATACACATGGGAAGCCTGGCGCGCTGTACTGGACGGCAAATATGATGCCGCTACCGTCTTGGCTGATCCGGATTTCGTTGATGGTCCGGCAGGGGACTACCGGCTGCAGCCTTCTTCACCGGCGTATGCCTTAGGCTGGGAGGATATCGATTTCTCGCAGTTTGGCCCGCGTGACAGAGCTTCAGAAGCAGGGTTGGCGGAGAGAGAAGAGAGGGGGGCGACAGATGCAGATGCAGAAGAAGCTTGAGCTGCTGCTTGAAGAAGCCGGAGCGAAGCTGGCTTTCGCTTCGCACACCTTCGAGGAGGCCGAGCCGCTTATGGAATATCACATTGGCTGGGCGGCAGACGCAGGAGATGCAGGAGATGCAGGAGATGCCGGAGATGCCGGAGAAGCTGGGCAGACCCTTCTGCCTGCTGGAGAAGCAGCGGCTTGGGAGATTACGCTTGGCTGCACCGAGATAGGCGGCAGCAGTGATGGAGCCAGGCTCGAAGTGAACTGGCTCCACCGGGGACAGTCCAGCCAAACGGCAGCGGAGGTCCGCTTTGAATTTGCTGCCTGGGACCGCTCCAATTATGTGCTTGTTCCCGGCGCTGTATATAACGGCAACCGCTTCGATGTGCGCAGCTTCAGCTATCCGCCCTGCTGGAGCAAGCTGACGGAGCGCGGCCCGGATACTCCGGCGCTGATTACAGACGTGCCGCGGCTGTCCATAGGGCCCGGCCCTTCGGCCTTCCACCTGCTGGCCGGAGACGCGGCTACACCGGCGGTGGGGGTATATGATCCGGTCCGCAGACAGGGAATCCTGATTCTAACCTGTCAACGGACCGGTTGCGGGGAGACCTCGATTCATGTGCAGGAAGGGGAGGACAGAGGCTCTGCTGTTATATCCTTCCGTGCTCCGGGCGTACGGCCGAGGATCAAATACGACATGTGTACCACCGGAGCCCCTTCCCCTGATAGAGGGGCGGACTTCGGGGAAGGCGATAAGCTCAGCCTGAGCTTTGAGGTATACAGCTTCCCTTGCGGCAGTGTAGACGGATTGTTCGCCAGATTCGCCGGGGTGCGCAAGTCGCTGGCGGGAACTCCGGCGCTGTCCTCCAGCCTGCCGTTCTCGGCGGCGTGGGCCATTCAGGAGCAGAAATATAACGAACTGAACTGGAAGGAGCCGTACGGCTATTACGCCGTAGGCACCGTGGATATGAAGCATCAGGACTGGCAGCTGGGCTGGGTCGGCGGCGGCATGTCCAGCTATGCGCTGCTGCTTGCGGGTGGCGAAGAATCGGTCCGCAGAGCCCGCCGGACCCTTGATTTCATCTTCAGCGGACAGACGGAGGCCGGATTCTTCCCCGGTGTATTCTATAACGGCCGCTACTACGGCGATGAGTTCAATGAAGATCCGCAGCGCGATCATCCGGAGCAATGGCATATTGTGCGCAAGAGTGCGGATGCGTTGTACTTTCTGGGGAAGCAGCTCATGGCAATGAACACGCTGCACCCGAATGAACCTCTGCCGGAGCGCTGGCTTGAGGGCACGCGGCGGCTTGCCGATGGCTTCCTCCGCTTATGGGGCCGGTATGGCCAGTTCGGCCAATGGATACAGGCCGAAACCGGAGAGCTGCTGGTCGGCGGCTCTGCCGGAGGAGCGATGGCAATTGCCGGACTGGCGCTATACGGGCGGTATGTGGAGGAAGAGGTGTATCTGGCGGCGGCGCAGGCAGCCGGGGATTATTATTACCGCCAGTATACCCGGGAGGGTGTAACCACGGGCGGGCCCGGAGAGATTCTGCAGTGTCCGGACAGCGAGTCGGCCTTCGCCTTGCTGGAAGCGTTCATCGTCCTCCACGAAACGACAGGGGAGGAGAAGTGGCTGCAGCGGGCAGAGGAAGCGGCCCGGCAGGCGATCTCGTGGTGTGTGTCGTATAATTTTGTTTTTCCGCAAAGCTCGACCTTCGGACGGCTGGGGATTGAAACGGCAGGCTCGGTCATTGCCAATGTGCAGAATAAGCACAGCGCTCCGGGCATCTGCACCCTGTCAGGGGATTCGCTACTGAAGCTGTTCCGGGCCACCGGTAATCCACTTTATATGGAGCAGCTCAGGGATACTGCGCATCAGCTTCCGCAATATCTCTCCCGCCAGGACAGACCTGTCATGGGCTGGGACGGGAAGGAGCTGCTGCCCGGTTATATGAGCGAAAGGGTGAATATGAGCGACTGGGAGGGCACGGAGCTGATCGGGGAAGTGCTGCCGCTCTCCTGCTGGTGTGAGGTCTCGAATATGCTGACCTATGCCGAGGTTCCGGGAATTTATGTACAGCCCGACACAGGGCTGCTGTGGGTATTCGATCATGTGGAATGCTCGCTGCAGGAGGAGAACGGGAAGCAGGTCCTTACCGTTGCGAACAACACAGCTTATCCGGCCGAGGTGTCCATATTCGCCGAGCTGTCCACCGCAGCGGCAGTTGCGCTAGGGCAATATGCAGCTGCGGATTGGCCGCGCATCAACGTAGAGCCCGGCGCTGTCCGCAGGGTTCCGCTGGCTTTTCACTGAAACCAAATCGCAGTCTGAGATCGGAGAGCAATTCGCACATTGTACAGTAGATTGCCCCATCCGCTATATGTCATGCTGGTTACAGGCGGCATAATGCATCTTAGTAGAGGGGGGGACTGCCGATGTGGCAAGCTTACAGGTCCAAGAAGTACCTGCTGCGCATTATAGGCTCTGTAACACTGCTGATGGTGGCTGTGCTCGCCGGTTCTTCGCTGCTCCTGCAGTATAATGCGGAACGCAGCGCAATCCGGATGCAGCAGGAGGTCAGCCGCAAGGCTATGAAGCAGATTCAAATCAACCTGTCCTATATGTCAGGAGTAATGAATAATCTGGCTGTCTCCCTGTACATGGACCCTAATATTGTACCGCTGCTGAATTTGCGTGATCCTGACGAAATGCTGGTGATCCGTTCGATGAATTCGCTGAAGCAGGCCTACCTCTCCTCTTCGTTCCTGCATTCGATCCTTGTCTATAACGGTTATGACGACCGGACCTATACCGTAGGGGAGCTCAGTCTGAACAAACCGGATGCCCCGATGAGCGGGGAGATTGCCCTGCTGGTGAAGAATAAGCAGAAGCTTCCCCGGATGAAGCTGATTCCGATGAATTTCAGCGGAGCAGACCAGCCCGTTGATTTCTTTTCGCTGGTGATGTATCAGAATTTCACGGACACCGGCACCAGTAAGGAGAGTGCACTTGTCGTCAATATCAAGCCCGAATGGCTCTATGAGAATCTGCGCTCGTTCAATGACTTCGCTATTCCTGAGCAATCGGGTGTCTATCTGCTGGATGAGGCAGGCAAGCTGCTGCTCTCGGGTAACCCGGAGCTGCTGCCTAGTCAAGGGGAGCTGATCCGGGCGCTGGGCGGGCATACGCCGGGGGATGCCGAAGCATTCGGCACCTTGTCCGGCAGGTTCGGCGGCAGCACCAGACTGCTGGTCAACTATCTGAATATACAGGGGACGAACTGGAAGGTGGTCAGTGTGCAGCCGTATGAAATTATCCTTCAGCCTATACGGGAGCTGCGCGGCACCTTTCTGTCCGTCATTATTGCCGTTCTGCTGCTGGCTGTGGTTCTGGCTACCCTTGTAGCACACAAGCTCTATAAGCCTGTTGGACGTCTGATAGGCCAGCTGGGGATGCAGCCGGGAGGGAAAGCGGCGGCTGGTAAGGCCACGGGGCAGAATATGGAGAAGGGTAAGGAGAAGGGTAAGGAGAAAGATAAAGAAAAAGATAAAGATAAGGATGAATTATCGGCAGTGGCCAGCCTGTTCAGTACGATGGCCCAGCAGCTGCGAAGCGTCTCAGACGAGCAGGGCAAACAGCGGCATATTATTACAAGCTATTACCTCCGAACCCTTCTCTCCGGTGGCAAGGTGTTGTCCGCGAAGGAATTCGAGGATAATATCAGGCAGAACGGCCTGCAAATCAACCGCAGCGGCCCTTACCGGGTAATCCTGATTCAGGTGGACGGATATTCCGGGTTCATCAGCAGGACCAGCCATAATGAACGCAGCCTGTATTATTTTGCTATCCGCAATATTGCAGAAGAGATCCTGCGTCCCGGACGATATCTCTGTGAGCTGGCAGATATGCGCAGCAGTCATCTGGCCCTGCTGATCAGCCGGGCGGAAGGCAGCAATAGTGAAACCGAAGATGAGGAAGCGCTGCATGAGCTATTCCGTAACATCCAGCAGGTGGTCAGCAGTTATTACCAGCTGTCACTGACCCTCACGGCCAGTGAACCCTGCGGCAGCCATGAACAGATTCCGGACCGTTATGCGGCGGCTGTTCAATATTCGATGTATAAGCTGGTATACGGCCGGCAAAGCATCATTACGAAGGAGCGAGTGGACGGCAATCTCCGGCAGCAGGAGTATAGCTTCCCGGCGGAGCTGGAGAAGAGGCTGGGTGAGAGTATCCGTACCGGTCATCTGCCTGCCATGGAGCAGGCTATCGGGCATATGCTGGCTCCGCTGGGGCATTGCCATTATGATGCCATTGTTCACAGCCTGCTGCATATCACGGGCATTATCAAAACCTCCGTTAAGGAGATTAACCATAACCGTGTTGTTCCGCTGAATGTGGAGCTGAGCACACTCAGCCGCCAGGTGCTGGAGCAGGAGACGCTTCAGGAGACCGCTGAATTATTCGGCAGGGTATGCCGGGATATCCATGATCAGCTGGACCAGACGGGCAGCGGCAAGAATGCGGCTCTGATGGACGCGATTAAGGAAATCATCGAGATGAATTATAAAGAGCCGAACCTCAGTCTGCAGGGGATTGCCTCGATGCTGCATATGACTCCTGCCTACGTCGGCAGAATGTTCAAGCAGAGCGAAGAGGTATCGGTGAGCGAGTATCTGAACGATATCCGCCTTCAGCATGCCCAGACTTATCTGGAGACGAAGAATATCAGCATCAAGCAGATTATGGAGCTCGTCGGATACGTCAATGAGAGCACCTTTTTCAAATTGTTCAAAAAAGCCTTCGGCGTTACCCCCAAGGAATACCGCCTGAAGCGGTCGCTGGAGTAGGCATCATATTTCCCTTGCGGAATCCCGGTTAGCGCTGTGCCTCCTGCAGAACGGACCGGGCTTTTTGCTGCCACGAGAGGATATTCCGGTGCCCATCCAGAATAGTAAATGTAAAAAGGAGGGAATTGATGTGACAGCTAAAGAATTGCTGGCAGACCATATCTGCGATCTCGAGGAGCAGCTGCTGAGCAATCTGGTGCGCACCAATCCGGCGGCGGTATCGCTGCTGATCGCAGATGATTACACTGAATTCGGAAGTTCAGGCAGGGTATGGCGGAAGCAGGATCAGGTTGGCGAAGGGGGAGCAGGTGAGGTACGGATGACCTTGAGTAACTTCGAACTCCATACGTTGTCTGAGGAGGCTGTCCTTGCGACCTACCGGACCTTCAATGAAGATTCCGGCATTCACTGCCTGCGCAGCTCGGTCTGGAGGTTGCTTGAGGGACGCTGGCAGATGTTTTTTCATCAGGGGACGCCGGTGAAGGGTTAACATGCTTAAGTAGAAAATTACAACAGGAGGAAGATCAATGTTTGAATACAAATTTGTACAAATTAAAAAGAAGAATACTGGATTTCTCCAATTGCCAACGGAGAATTATCAGGAGATTATACATACGCATGCAGCAGAGGGCTGGCGGTTCGTTCAGTTTGTTATCATGCCCAGCGCCCAGGCTGTGGGATTTCCGGAATATTATGAGCTGATTTTTGAAAAGAAAACGGAGTAGGCCTATTCAGCGGCTGGTCGAGTGGTGCGCAGCGGAGCTGAGCGGACTCAAGGTGGAGTTCGGCCACAAGCGTATCTGTTAAATGGGCGGACAGCTCTCCCCCGGCAGCGCCTGCCTGCGCGTACCGAACGCGGAGTGCCTAGCATTTAGTTGTATTTCCTGCAGTTAAAAGACGGCGAAAACCCGGATTTGCCGGGTTAACTGTATTCTGTGCAATTAAAAATAGGGGTAAGCCTTCTTTTATGAAATATGAGGATTTTTAATTGTAGAAAATACAACTAAAACCTTCGCAGCGCAAAAATCGCTCGTTTTAGTTGTACAAAATACAGTTAGAGCTAGGGCGGCGTAAATCCGGTCCTATGAAGCGTGTTGTTCAACCAAGAAGCCCGGGCTAATCCGAAGGAAAGAGTCTATTTCCAGCTATATAGCTTCTAGCCAACTACCGCCGGTCCCGGATCACATGCCCAAGCTCCGGCGTAATTTCGCTGAATCCCGCCATGTGGCGGGACTGATAGGTGACTGGCCGGCTGCTGCCAACCATAATAATGTTGCGGAGATCGGCGTTGCCTTCTGCCGGGAGGGCGAAGGTCTTAGTGTGGGGATACACCTCGCTAAGCGTCGTGTGGATCGCACTAATCAGCCGGTCATTATCGCTGCGGCCCATCAGGTTCATGATAATCGCGCCGTGTCCGTGCAGCTTATCCCGGGTAAGCCCGAAGAACTCCAGCGAGGTGAAATGCGCCGGCGTTCCGGCAGCGGTGAAGGCATCCAGCAGAATGTAATCATAGCTCCGGTCTGCTTCATTCTCCAGCAGGCTGCGGCCGTCACCGATCAGGACATTGTCCTGATTGTAACCAAAGCGGGTTCGGCTGTATTCCACAACCTGCTCATTGACCTCAGCGACCTTAAAGCGCTTCTCCGCAAAATACCCGGCAATCGTTCCAATCCCGTGCCCGATCAGGAACACATCCTCGAAATAAGGATCGCCCGCCTCCATCAGATGGATCATCGCCCGCGGATATTCAAAGACGACCCGGCGGGGATGCTCCAGATCCAGCGCGCCTTGAATCGCTTCACCCGAGAACTGCAGCACACGGAACCGTCCGGTCTCGCCATACAACTCGGTTGTATCATATACCTCAATTTCCTGAGAGTCATGTGTAGTTCGGGACAGCGGATGCAAGTGATCAGACTCCTTATACAGATGAGATTCGTTTATATTCATTCGGCGTGACGCCGACAACTTTTTTGAACAGTTTATTGAAATAGGCGGGGTCGGGATAGCCGACTTCGGTGCCGATTTCATGGATTTTGAGGTCCGGGGCATTCTTCAGCAGCTGCTTGGCCTTGCGGATGCGGATTTCAATTATATAATCAGTCAGCGTGAGGCCGGTCTCCTGCTTAAACAGCTTGCTCAAATAGCTTGGCGTAAGATACACCATCCCCGCAAGGGTGTTCAGATCTGCGTGCTGGTTATAGTTGGCTGAGATCCAGCGCTTGATGGTCTCGACGGCGGTACCGGACAACTCCAGCCGGTGGGCACGGATACTGCTTAGGGCAGACGACAAGGAGGAAGCGAACAGCTTTTCCATATCTGCAAAAGCCAAACAGCTCTCCAGCTGTTCCTCCAGCGCCATAGTTAATCCGTTACGGTAGACCGCTTCGAATTCCTGCACTTCCTTACGGGCAAGCTCTTCCATCTCCCGGCACATGCGGAGAATCTGCTCGGGATAAGCACACTGCGATGCAAGCTCCGAGAACAGCTTATGAATTCCTGCAAGTACACCCTCGACATTGAGGATCTGTAAATCATGGACCAGCGGTTCACGATAAGGCGCAAAAAGCCCAGACCCTGCCTTATCCGGCTGGATGAGCTCTTCAATAGTAACATAATGCAGCGGCCGGGATTGGTATATTCCGCAGTCACAGGCATGTTTGGCTTCCAGATAAGCCGTTCTGAGCCTGGCTGCATCCGCGTAGGAGCGGCTTATGCCCACATGCAGAGTATGCCCTGCACTGGCAGCCTGCAGATATCTGCGGATCTCGCTTAATGCAGCAGATTCCAGCGGCTGCGCAGAATACCAGATCCAGACCTGCAGTCCCTGGCGGAGTTCCAGCACATCGAATCCGTTATCCTTCTCTTGCCGCAGACTGTCTGTACAGAAGCAGACGGTTTCAGGCGAGTCTCCTTTGAGGACAAACACCGAGAAATAAGGCTGGGGCAAAATAAGGCCGCCGATCAGCATAGCGGAGGGCTCTTCAATATGCAGCATGGAGAGCAGCATCCCGGAGCGGTGCCGTTCTTCCTTCTCAAGCAGCAGCGTGCGTTCCTGATCCAGGCTGTAGAGCACGTCGAACAGCTGCTCTTTATTGATCGGCTTCAGCAGATAATCTACCGCCGAGCTGCGGATGGCTTCCCGGGCATAATCAAATTCAACGAATCCGCTCATCAGCAGGGAACGGATATGGGGATGACTGGCTTTGAGCAGACGGATCAGCTCAAGGCCGCCAATCTGCGGCATGCGGATATCGGTAATCAGGACATCGAACTGGAGGGCAGGCAGCTCATCCAGCAGCTGTTTGCCGTCAGGATAAGTGCGGATGACGGCGAAATCGCTGCTCTCCTTGCTGATCATCCGGGCCAGACCTTCGCGGATCAGGACTTCATCATCTACGATCACAATACGCAGCAATCCGGATATCCCCTTTCAAAAGACATAATGTGCAGGTTGCCCTGTTTCCGGTTAATCTTCAATACGGTGGGAGAGATTCTCGATTCTTAGAATGACACGGGTGCCTTGGCCGGATTCGCTCTCTACACGCAGTCCATACGGGCTGCCGTAGTCCAGGCGGAGCCGTTCGTTCACATTGCGCAGGCCGATACCGAATTTCTCGCCGTCAGCTCCCCCCGTCAGGGTATGGTTCAGCGCGCGCAGCGTATCTTCATCCATGCCGACACCATCATCCTCCACGCAAAATACAGCTTTGCTCCCCTCTGCCCAGCCGGTGATGCTGATGGTGCCCGGGCCTTCCTTGGGCTCCAGGCCATGAAAGACGGCGTTCTCGACGATCGGCTGGAAGACCAGCTTAATGACCGGGAAGCTCAGCAGAGCATCCGGCACGTCAATCTTCAAGCTGAACTTGTCCGGGAAACGGATTTGCAGCATATCCAGATAATTACGGGTATGATCAAGCTCCTGCCCGATGGTCACCATCTCTTCGCTGCGGACAATCCCGTAACGCATCTGCATTCCCAGCAGGTACGTCAGCTTCGCGACCCGGGGATCATCACTGCCTTCAGCCAGCATGCGGATGGATTCAAGGGTGTTGTAGATGAAATGCGGATTGATCTGGTTCTGCAAGGCCCGCATATCGGCTTTTTGCTTGCGTTTCTCCGTCAGCTTCACTTCCTGCAGCAGGTCCTTCACGCGGATGATCATCCGGTTGAAGTGGCTGCCCAGCATTCCGATCTCATCATTGTACCGGGGATGCAGCCATACCTCCAGATTGCCATGCTGCACCTGCTTCATCAGGCGGACCATGGATTTCAGCGGCTTCGTCAGGGCATGGGAGATGAAGGTGGCTACGATCAGGGCGAAGGCGATTATCGCCAGCGTGGTCAGCACCTGCGCGTTACGGGTTTTCTCCACTGGTGACAGTATCCGCTCCAGCGGGATAGAAACCATTGTAGTCCAGCCGGTCTTGGCTGATACGGTATATACCGCGAGAAATTCCTTGCCGTCCAGAGTGATCTGGAAATGGCCATCGTGTCCGTTCACCTGCTGCAGGAACTTGTCCGTATGCTTCTCCAGCATGCCGGAGCCACCGCCTGAATCATCCGGGCTGGCGTACATCATTTCCCCCTTGTCATCAACAATCAGGGTACTCCCCTGGGTGACTGCATTGACCGGGTCCACGATGCCCTTGAACAGGCTGATATTGATATCGAACACAATAATGCCGATCTTCTGCAGCGAGCTGACCGAACTGACGGTACGCAGAATGCTGAATACCTCCCGGTGATCCCCCGCATTTACACGGATCATATGCCTGCCCTGAACTATGGAAGCTACGCCGGACTCGGTGAGACTCTGCCACTGTGCCAGACGTTCTTCCGGGAACAGCTCGCTGATGCCCGAGCTTTTGTCATAATAGACGGAGCCGTATTTATCCACCAGGTATACGGCAACAATCTCTTCTTTCGTATGGTTCAAATAGCTAAGGAACATGGACATGCCCGTATTTTTTTCCCAATCGGTCTGCTCCTGCTCCAGATAGAACTGGACATCGGTATTGTAGAGCGGGAGCGCAGTGTACCTCTTCAGGTCGGCTACATAACGGTCGATGGTATCCGAGGCGCTGTCTGCCATCTGTCCGGCGCTTGCTGTTGCATTAACCAGGACGGAATTGAAGGTGGAACGGGACGAGAGATAACTGACATAAGTGATCGGCATGGATATCAGAAAAATAAACACGACAATCAGCTTGCGCTCCATAGGCAGATTGGCCAGGAACAGCCAAAGGGTACGCGGAAATCTCCGGATATAGGATACCACTGTGTTGTTCCTTTCCGTACATCCCCTATTTCACCGCGCCGTTCGTTACGCCTTCAAAGATATAACGCTGCAGGAAGAAGTAGAGGATGACTGTCGGCAGCAGGATCAGCAGGATCGCCGCACAGATCAGGTTCCACTCGCCTGAATTGACCCCCTGGAAACGCATGAGGATCGTCGTTACAACACCCAGGCTCTGCTTGGGCATATAGAGGTAAGGGATGTACATGTCATTGTAAATGCTGATCGTCTTCAGGATGACCAGGGTGGCCGTCGCCGGTGTAAGCAGCGGGAAGATGATCGAGCGGTAGATTTTGAACAGGGAAGCGCCTTCAACCATGGCATTCTCGTCGAGATCAAACGGAATATTGCGGATGAACTGTAAATAGAGAATGATCTGGATCACATCGGCCCCGATATAGAGCACAATGGGAGCGCCAAGCGTGTTGTAGAGCCCCATATTTTTGATGATGCCGAAGGTTGCCACCTGGGTGGTGATGCTCGGAATGATGGTGGCCACGAGATATGCACCGAACACAACCGGCTTCAGCTTAAAAGAGAAGCGGCCCAGTACATATGCCACCATTGTGCCAAACAGAATGTTCAGGGTCAATGTAATTATAATAATGACGAGTACATTGCCGAAGCCGCTGAGCAGCCCGCCGCGCTGGAAGACAGCGATGAAGTTGTCGAAGTTAAGGAAGCTGTGCGGCAGAGCCATAGAGCTGCTGCTGTTGAACTCATCTGTGGATTTGAACGCATTGACGATCACGACATACGGCGGGAACAGCACTACGAATACGCCGATGAGCAGCGTGAAATATTTGAACAGGTCTTTGAAGCGCAATTTGGAATGTTCCATGGCTACTTATCTCCTCCCCGGCTAAGAACCAGCTGTTGAATCAGCAGTACAATGACTACAAAGAAGAGCAGGATAACGCTCATGGCCGAGGCCAGGCCGTAATTGTTGAAGGCAAATGCCGTATCCACCACGCGCTGGACATACGTCTGGCTGGCGCCCGCTGGGCCGCCTTTGGTGAGTACGAACGGAAGGTCGAAGACTTCGAGTGCGCCGGTCACGGTCAGGAACAGATTGAGCTGAATGACGGCCTTCATATTCGGCAGCGTAATTCTCCAGAGGGTCTGCATCGAGTTTGCACCGTCAATCTTCGCAGCTTCATAAATATCACGCGGAATGGCCTGCAGGGAAGCAATATAAATCACCATATTGTAGCCCATGAACCGCCAGAAGCCGGTGGAAGCGAGCGCGTAGTTCACCAGTCCTTCGGTGCCGAGCCAGCTGGTCTGTCCGAGGCCGGTCAGGCCGATGCTGTTCAGGAACAGATTCAGTGAACCGTTGGTAGTGTCGAAGACATAGCCGAACATGAAGGCAACGGCGACACCATTCATAATGTAAGGCAGGAAGAGCATGATGCGAAAAGCATTCCGGCCCCGCAGCTTGCTGTTCAGCACAACGGCGAAGTAGATGGCTACTATATTCTGAACGAGACCCATGACGAAGTAGGCGAAGTTATGGGTGAATACTTTGAAAATATCAGGGGTGTTAAACACCTCGCGGTAATTATCGAGGCCGACCCAAGGCTTCTCGGGGCTGTAGCCGTCCCAGTTGGTGAAGCTGTAATAGACCAGCTTCAGCGCCGGATAATAAGTGAACGTGGCGAGGAGGATCAGCGGGATCAGCAGAAAGGAGACTATGATAATAGTTTTCTGCTTGTTATAAGATAGTGTTCCGAACATCGCATACCCTTCTTTCGTGAAAGCTTAAGTGGGATTGACGACAAAAGGGATTATCCATGAAGGCGATAATCCCTTTTGCGCCGGAAGTTTAGTGCATCTGGCTGCTTAGTGCAGCAGGGCGAATCATTTTTATACGTTGAAGCTAAAGCTCCACTTCGTGGGGCTGTTTTAAAAGGATTTATATGTTTCGGGGTCCCCGCAAAGTACCTGAGTCATCACCCGAAGCCAAGCTCCACTTTGTGGGGTTATTTTTAATAGCCGAGGTCTTTCTTGGCTTTGGCCCAGGCTTTGTTCCATTTGTCGAAGACGGTTTGCGGATCTTTGGCAAGCACGAACTC
Organism: Paenibacillus sp. FSL E2-0178; assembly: GCF_038593005.1. NCBI lineage: Bacteria > Bacillati > Bacillota > Bacilli > Caryophanales > Paenibacillaceae > Paenibacillus > Paenibacillus sp. FSL E2-0178. The sequence goes on along the minus strand of NZ_CP151953.1, from coordinate 3,686,624 downwards.
TTGGACCATAGCAGGCAAGTCGAGCTGTGCTTTGTTGGTGATTTCGGTAACCTTGGCGTCATCTACGGTACCTTCCTGCAGGACTACACCCGTCGACTGGAATTCCTTAAGCTGAGTCAGCTTGGATTCTTTGCCTTTGAGCGGGGAGATGAAGCCGGCGAAGTCCTCGTATCCGGATTCTTCGATCATCCATTTCACGAAGGCCTTGGCAGCATCGACATTCTTGCTGTTCTTAGCCACGGCATAGAAGAAGTCCGGGCTGAGCGGAGCTGTCAAAGTGCCCGAGTTGTCATAAGGAAGCGGGAAGAAGCCTACGTTATCGGAAGTGGTACCCGCACCGATCACCTGATTGATGACCCAGTTACCCAGGAAGTACATGGCGAATTTACCCGATGCGATGTCTTTCTTGGATTGCTCCCAGTTGGTGGAGTTGATGTCTTTTTCCAGGTAGCCTTTTTCATTCAGCTCTCTGAGCAGACCGAGCGCTTTGCCGTATCCGTTGTCCATGGTGAACGGAGCATCCTGTGTCAGCTTCTCATTCGGGAAGTCAGGGTTGCCGGCAATCACGCGGGGAACAGCATATACCCAGTCATTAAGCGGCCATTTGTCTTTGAAGTTGGAAGCGAGCGGAACGACACCTTTAGCTTTGAGCTTCTCGCAGGCCGCGAGGAATTCATCCCATGTCTTCGGAACTTCGGTGATTCCGGCATCGGCGAAGGCTTTTTTGTTATAAACAATCCCCGAAGTGGAGTTACCGGTAGTGATCCCGTACAGCTGGCCGTCAAAGGATTTGAAATCTTTGAAGGTGAGCTGGTCATTCAGTCCGAGATCATCGAGTGAGGCGAAATATTTAGGCAGGTCGGAGTTCGGAATGTTAGGGACGAACATCACGTCAGGCAGCTCGCCGCTGGCCATTCTAACTTTTGCCTGCTGGTTGTAGTCGGTTTGGGAAGCTTCGAATTCTACCTTGATGTTCGGATATTTCTCATTAAAGCGCTTAACATATTCGTCATACTCTTTGCCGATCATGTCGGTTCTGTTGGTCAGGAAAATGATTTTGCCGCTGATGTCAGCGCCGCCTGCCGCTGCAGGTTCAGTAGCAGGTGCAGCTGTTGCCTCTCCGGCGGCAGTCTCAGGAGCGGTGGTTGCTGCCGGCTCATCTGTAGCCGTCGCTGCGTTGTTATTGTTGTTAGAACCGCAGCCTGTCAGGGATAAAGAGAAGATCATGATGATAACAAAACATAACGAAAATAACTTATTTCTCATTGTGTAGTCCCCTTTTCGTTTATTGTTAGCGTTTACATGATTATTATAGCGCTAAAGTATCCAATGAGAAATGTATTCATTTATTATTTATTGTCTTTATTTGTTCTGTTTATAAGATTATAATTAAGTTATTGCTAACAATAAAATAACAAAATACAATGAGGGTAATTAAAACGTAGGCTATTCAACTTAAAGCTTATGCTATTAAAACTTAAAGCGTATACTTCCGATGCGGGTTCTGTACGAAGCAATCTCAGGGAAGTGTACGCTCACAAAACTTTTAGGAGGACTTATGAAACAACTGCACATCAACCTGACGAACTGGGAATTTAGAGCCTGTGGAGATGAAGCCTGGCTTCCGGCGGCCGTACCGGGAACGGTACATACGGATCTGCTCCGGAATGGAGTTATAGATCAGCCCTTTTATGGAACCAATGAACATGACCTGCAATGGATCGACAAGAAGAACTGGGAATATAGAACTGTACTTACATTAGAAGAGAAATGGCAGACACTGGCGGTTACGGAGCTGGTATTCGCCGGACTGGACACGTATGCAGATGTATATGTGAACAATGTGCATGCCCTGTCCGCAAATAATATGTTCCGCTCCTGGACCGTGAATGTGAAGGGCCTTCTGCAGGCTGGGGAGAATGAGATCCGCATCGTATTCCGTTCGGTGGTGACCGAGGATCTGCCGAAGCTGGCACAGCTGGGCTATGATCTGCCTGCACCGAATGACCAGTCCGAGCTCGGCGGGCTTCAGGAGCAGCGGATCAGTGTGTTTGCCCGCAAAGCGCCGTACCACTATGGATGGGACTGGGGCCCGAGATTCCTGACCAGCGGCATCTGGCGTGAAGCCGTGCTGGAGGGCCGGGACATTGCGGTCATTAAGGATCTGTACATCCGCCAGAATGCGGTGAGTCCGAACGAAGCGCGGCTGACAGCTGTAGTTGAAGTGGATGCTCCGGAAGCTTGGAGCGGTATGCTGCGGGTAACAGCTGAAGGGCAGGAATGGATGAAGGCCGCTTCGCTGGTTCCGGGCAATCAGGTGGTGGAGCTGGAGCTGGTCATCGATACGCCGCGCCTGTGGTGGTGTAACGAGCTGGGTGCACCTGAGCTGTACAATTTCCGTGCAGAGCTGCTGGAGGGAGAAGAAGCGGTGGCCGTGTCGGAGGTTACGACCGGACTGCGGGAAATTAAGCTGGTCCGTAAGCCCGATGAGCGCGGGGCTTCGTTCCATTTTGAGCTGAATGGTGTGCCGGTCTTCGCTAAAGGATCGAATCATATTCCCAATGATAGCTTCATAACTGAGGTTACGGAAGAACGTTACCGCCATGAGATTGCTACGGCGGTGGAATCCAATATGAATATGCTGCGTGTGTGGGGCGGCGGATTCTATGAAGAGGAAGTTTTCTACCGGCTGTGTGATGAGTACGGCCTGCTGGTCTGGCAGGACTTCATGTTCGCGTGCAGCATGTACCCGGGGGACGAGCCGTTCCTGAACAATATCCGTGAGGAAGCGGTATATAATGTCCGCAGATTGCGGAATCACCCGTCTATTGCTGTATGGTGCGGGAACAATGAGATTGATTCGGCCTGGTCGCAATTCGAGGAGAATATGGGCTGGGGCTGGAAGGAGAAGCTGAGTGGTGAAATCCGTGAGACCTTATGGGCCGCGTATGAAGAAATCTTCCACAAGATTCTGCCTGAGGCTGTTGCCGCGAATCATCCGGGTGTGGATTATTGGCCTTCCTCACCGCTGCGTGAGCTTACCCGCGGTCAGGATCAGCATGCTACGCGGATTATGGGCGAAGGCGATATTCACTACTGGGGAGTATGGCACGGAATCGAGCCATTTGAGAACTATAACCTTAAGGTTGGCCGCTTCATGAGTGAATATGGCTTCCAGTCCTTCCCGGAGCTGAAGTCGGTGCTCAGCTACGCGGAAGAAGCGGATATGGAGCTGGAGTCCAAGGTGATGCTGGCCCATCAGAAGAACGGACGGGGTAATCAGCTGATCAAAGAGTACATGGATATGTACCTGCCGCAGCCTAAAGATTTCAGAGGCTTCCTGTACATGAGCCAGGTGCTTCAGGCGGAAGCGATCCGCATCGCAATTGAGAGCCACCGCAGAAACAAGCCTTACTGCATGGGCACGCTGTACTGGCAGATGAATGACTGCTGGCCGGTAGCTTCATGGGCGGGTATGGATTATTACGGACGCTGGAAGGCGCTGCAATATACCGTGCGCAAGTCCTTCAAGGATGTGCTGCTGTCCATTGACGGTACGGACGGGGATACGCTCAAGGTTCACGCTGTCTCCGACCGCCGTCAGGCGCTGGACGGTGAGCTGGTGATTCGGCTCCATGACTTCAGCGGCGCCCTGCTGCGGGAATGGTCGCAGCCGGTAACGCTGGCAGCGGATTCGGCAGAGGTGGTATTCACGCTGCCGGTTGCTGAGCTGCTGGAAGGCCGCGAGCTGGCTCAAGTGCTGCTGGTGGCTTCCCTGCTGGAAGGCGGACAGGTGCTGGAGCACAAGGAGCATTACTTCGCGGCAGCCAAGGATATTCCGCTGAGCAAGCCGGTGATTACGGTGACGGAAGTGCCGGGCAGCGCCGGGAAGAGCTTCACGCTCAGCAGCGATGTGCTGGCTAGAGGTGTGCATCTGACCGTAGAAGAAGAGGGCATCTTCTCCGACAACTTCTTCGATCTGCTTCCGGGCGAGCCGAAGACGATAGAGTTTGCGCTCAGCGGAAGCGGTGAGGCGGACTTCACGCCGGCGGCTCCAACGGGCCTGGTGGTCCGCTCGATGGCGGATTATATCTAAATATATAGCGGGTGCTACGCTATACTGCATTCTTCTATTAACCGCTGAAACGGATTCCGTCCTTTGATGGACGGGATTGCCGTTGCTACTTTAGGGAAGCAGGCAGGCTTGCGGACTGACAAGACCTTATTGTTTGAAATAAAGCATAATTTCGACTCTTGCGGACTCAGAAGACCTTAATTCCCGCTCAGAAGGCCATTTGGATGATGAAGCGGTGCAATAGGGGCTTCTGAGTCCGCGTGGAAGGAAAAAGTGGCATTTTCGGCGAAATAACGGCTCTCCAGTCCGCTTGGACTTGTTTCGTAGAAGCAGGCGGGTCTTGTGAAGAATAAAGAATGTTGGAGAACGTGGAAGTGGAAGTAGCAGAAGTAGCAGAAGTAGCAGAAGTAGCAGAAGTAGCAGAAGTAAGAGTGGCAGCAGTAGAAGTAGTAGCGGTAGTAGAAGTAGATCACCGCCGAAGACCGGCAAGACCACAGGAACTTCGGGTTACCGTTGGGTGACTGGGCGGAGTTCGGCTTATCGTTGGGTGACAAGGCGGAGGTTCGCGCGTGTTGTAGGCCGAAGCAAATAGTAAGTAGTAGATATTAGATATTAGATATTAGATAGTAAGCTGCAGGTTGTAGCTGTAAATTGCAGGATGCAGATAATTAATCCTTAGGAGAGAAGGAATCAGGGCCATGGCGATTTGGGTTCAGGAAGACAAGGGGATTTTCCACCTGCAGAGCACAGGGATGAGTTATGTGATCGGGCTGGTGAATGGTTATCCGGCGCATCTCTATTGGGGAGGGCGGCTGCGTGAGGGCAGCAATCTGGACGGTTTGCTCCTGCCGGTGGCCCATGGCTCGCTGGACCGGCTGCCGCAGGAATATCCGCAATATGGAACCGGGGATTTCCGCGTTCCTGCCTATCAGGCCAAACTTGAGGATGGAACACGGGTCACTGAGCTGCGTTACAGCGGGTACCGCGTGACGGAAGGCAAACCGGAGCTTGCCGGATTGCCTTCCGTGTATGTGGAATCGCTGGAGGAAGCAGATACGCTTGAGCTTATCCTGAAGGATGATTACGCCAAGCTGACCGTGAAGCTGCGATATACGGTATATAAGGAACGGAATGTCATAGCGCGTTCCGTGGAATTCGTCAATGACGGCCCGGATACGCTGCAGCTGCAGCGCGCCCTTAGTGCCTCTGTGGATTTCCCGGCGGCTGACATGGATATGATCTACCTGTCCGGTGCCTGGTCGCGTGAGGCCCAGATTACCCGCAGACGCCTGGAGCAGGGCAACTCTGCGATCCAGAGCCGCCGGGGGATGAGCAGCCATCAGCATAATCCGTTTGCTGCATTGGCCAAGGCCGGAGCCGATGAGAACCAAGGCGAGGTGTTCGGCTTCTCCCTGGTATACAGCGGTAACTTTGAAGCTGAGACAGAGGTAGATCCCTTCGGAACCACCCGGTTTGCCATCGGTCTGAATTCCTTCGATTTCTCCTGGAAGCTGGAGCCCGGCGGGCATTTCCAGACCCCGGAAGCGGTTATGGTCTACTCGGGACAGGGGATCGGAGAGATGTCTAGAACGTATCACCGTCTATACCGGACCCGTCTCTGCCGAGGACAGTACAGGAACAAAGAGCGTCCGATTCTGGTCAATAACTGGGAAGCCACTTATTTCGACTTCAACACCGACAAGCTGGAGGCGATTGCCGCCGAAGGGGCGAAGCTCGGCATTGAGCTGTTCGTGCTGGACGACGGCTGGTTCGGCAAACGGGATGCGGATAATTCCTCGCTGGGTGACTGGGTAGAGGATCTGCGCAAGCTGCCGGGCGGGTTGGCTGACCTGGCGCAGCGGGTGAACGGCCATGGACTCAAATTCGGCCTGTGGGTTGAGCCGGAGATGATCTCGCCTGATAGCGATCTGTACCGCAGCCATCCGGACTGGTGTCTGCATGTGCCGGGCCGCCGCCGCAGTGAAGCCCGCTGGCAGCTGGTACTGGATTATACCAGGGCTGAGGTACGGCAGTATATTTTCGAGTCGCTTAGCCGTATCTTCTCTTCAGTTCCGGTAACCTACATTAAATGGGATATGAACCGCTGTCTGACCGAGATCGGCTCGGCGCAGCTTCCGGCAGACCGGCAGGAAGAAACTGCGCACCGTTATGTACTCGGGCTGTACGAACTGCTTGAACGGTTGACATCGGCATTCCCCCATATATTGTTCGAGGGCTGCTGCAGCGGGGGCGGCCGTTTCGATCCCGGCATGCTCTACTATATGCCGCAGACCTGGACCAGCGATGACACCGATGCGGTAGAACGCCTGAAGATTCAGTATGGCACCAGTCTAGTCTATCCGGCCAGCTCGATGGGAGCACATGTCTCTGCGGTGCCGAATCATCAGGTGGGCCGGTTCACGCCGCTGTCCTTCCGGGGAGATGTAGCTATGTCCGGCAACTTCGGTTATGAGCTCGATCTGACGAAGTTCACTCCGGAGGAGAAGGAGCTGGCAAAGGCTCAAGTAGCGAATTATAAGGAAATCCGCAGCCTGGTGCAGCAGGGCAATCTGTACCGGCTGGAGAGCCCGTTCGAGGGCAATGATACGGCCTGGATGTTCGTCTCGGATGATCAGCGCGAAGCGCTGGTCTATTATTTCCGGGTACTTGCCATGCCGCACCCGCCGCGCCGGATGCTCCTGCTCGGGGGCCTGAACCCGGACCTCGACTACCGTATTGAAGGCAGCGGCGAAGTCTACGGCGGGGACTGTCTGATGCAGGCCGGTCTGCTGCTGCCGGAGGTCCAGCGGGACTTCGTGAGCGGTTGCTACCACCTGAAGGCTGAATAATAAACAGCAGGCAGATCATAAGGGAAAGGGGAAGCCGGGGAGACCTTGGCTTCCCCTATTTTGTATAGAAAGCTGTAGCATGTGAATAATTAGGGATGCGGCAAAGAGGAGCAGAAGTAGAAGATGAAGCAGATGAGATAGCATTAGCAGATGAGGCAGACGTAGCAGAAATTAGCAGCAATAGCAGTAGTAGCAGACGTAGCAGACGAGACAGAAATAGCAGTAGTAGCAGACGTAGCAGACGTAGCAGAAGTAGCAGATGTAGAAGAAGTAGTAGATGTAGCAGACGATGCAGTAGTTGACGATGCAGTAGCAGACGTAGCCAGAAGTAGCAGCAATAGCAGATGAGGCAGACGTAGCAGAAGTAGAAGACGTAGCAGATGTAGTAGATGTAGCAGATGTAGTAGATGTAGCAGATGAAGCAGACGTAGCAGCAGTAGCCAGATGAAGCAGATGAAGCAGCAATAGCAGACGTAGCCGGATGTAGCAGCATTGGCAGTCGTAGCCAGATGTAGCAAATATAGCAGCAGTAGCAGATGAAGTAGCATTAGCAGTCGTAGCCAGACGAAGTAGTATTAGCAGATGTAGCAGCAATACTCCCTTTGCCGTTATTTGATGGTTTTTGTAAGCTTCGGTTCATATCAGAATTAAGCAGGTTAACTGTAAACAGGCTGAACTTTATTTCCCGAGAACCGCGGCTGAGTCGGGCTAAATCCGCTGATAGATAAAACGCACTCAAGATTTGAACTTGAAGCTTAGCCGTCACTGCGGTGAACATTTGGATTTCCGGCCGCTGCCCGCCCCCAGATTTCTTGATTATTACGGCTGTTCGCGGTGGAAATCCGGTGACTGATTATGCTTCCGTAGCGAGCTTTCCTGCGGAAAGCTTTCAGGCAGGTGCTATCGCTCCTACAGTTCCAAATTTCCCCTCCGCTTCTTTCGCTTTTTGTCAGTCTGTTTGGAGAGTAACCCATGTGCAGCGTATAGCGGTTAATTGTATTTTCTGCAACTAAAGAGCGGAAATTGAACCGGATTCCCGGGTTAACTGTATTCTGTACACTTAAAAATAGCGTCAGCCCCTCTTTTGCGGAATATGGGGGTTTTTAACTGTACAAAATGCAATTAAAACGCCCGCAGCGTGATAAATGATCATTTTAGTTGTACGAAATACAGTTAGAACAGAGCTGGAGTTAAATTGGAACACTGGTCTAGCAGCGAACTGCTGCAATCCAATTCCAGTAAAGCATTTGGTGTGAGTCAGGTGTGATTCCGGTGGTAATGGGGTGTCTATCCGGAAGATTTCAGTTCATTCCACATAACTGTTAGCCAGGCATCGTTCGGGTTTGGCGTTACTTTCATGTTATATTCAGCTTTTTTCTTGCCGGAAAAGCTAGAATTATGTATAATAGCAATTATTATCGATGTGAATGTACGATATTCTGTTTTCGAAGGTGGTTTCATGGCAGAACTGGAAAACAGCGAGCAGAAGAAGAAGATGTGCCAGATCTACAATGAGATCTCCAAGGAATTGTTTGGTTTCGGGACGACCCTGCTCCGCGTTACTGTCGATCAGCGGGTCATTACCTTTCACGCCAAGCACCGCAGGTCTCCACGGTCGACCGCCCTAGAAGGGGAGGCGCCGGAGCTTAAGCAGGAAGTGGACTTCCGGATGTCGCTACTGTTTAAGAAGAGATTCAAAGAACGGCTCGAAGCAGAGATGGGCTTAACGATTGAGGTTCTGCTGAGGGATTATGATGCACCAACCGGATGGGCTTTTACCAATATGATATTGGCCGGTGAATGAAGCATTTCAGTCAATGAATTTTGAATATCATGGATTTTTGCTTTTGATCTATCTTAAGCGAAGACCGTCCTTCTATAACGGGGTAGCTCTTTCCTTTGTTTATACAAAGAAAAGTGTTCTTGTTCCTACAAGAATGCTTTTCTTTTTTTTGTGAAAAAATAAGGAAAACCAAGTTTTTATTACCAACAGGGGGTGCTGCTGATCCGTTGTCTGCTGCCGATTGCTTAATGGAAGACTGACAGAACATGCCGTATGTATAGGATGACCGCTGGAATTGTACCGCATATTTAATTACATTTGGGAGGTTATTTACTAATGAATAAATTAATGACTACAGGCCTTGCTCTGGCTTTGACTTCTCTGCTTGCCGCTTGCGGCAACAACAATACCGCTGCGACAAACGGCGCCGGTACGGACAATGCAGCTACACCGGAAGCAACATCTGCGGGTGCGCCAACGGAATTAGTGGTCTCAACCTGGGGATTCTCGGAGGATTTCTTCAAGGAAGCTGTCTACGCTCCTTTTGAGAAAGAGCATAATGTCAAAATCGTCGTCGAGATCGGCAACAACGCCGAGCGCCTGAACAAAATCCGCCAGGGCAGCTCCGATGTAGATGTAGTCTATCTGTCTGACTATTATGCGCAGCAGGCTATCAATGAAGGACTGTTCGAAACGATCGACCGCAGCAATATTCCGAACATCGACAAAATCTATGATATTGCCAAAGCACCGCTTGGCGAAGAATATGGTCCGGCGTACACCGTTGGCCGTCTGGGAATTGCCTATAACCCGGCACTTGTTGATGGAGAAGTGGGTTCATGGGCAGATATGTGGAGTAAGTTCGACAAGAACCTGGCGCTGCCGGCGATTACTGCCACAGCGGGTCCAATGATTGTGGATGCGGCATCGCTCGTGTCGGGCGGTACAGAGTTCAATGAAGACGGAGCCTTCACGAAGCTGAAGGAGCTGGACAGCAATGTGGTCAAATATTACTCCCAGACTTCGGAGTATGTAAATATGTTCGGCCAGGAGGAAATTGCCGGCGGTCCGATTATGGAAATGTACTTCAAGGATCTCCAGGCAGCCGTGCCGGATGCCAAGTTCGTAGCACCGTCTGAAGGTGCTTATGCTGTAATGAATACGGTCAACGTGGTCAAAGGCAGTGACAATAAAGAGCTTGCCGAAGAGTTCATCAACTGGCAGCTGAGCCAGGAAGTGCAGGAGAAATCGGCCAAAGCCAAAGTCGATTCCCCGGTGAATACAGAAGTTGTGCTGACGGATGAAGAAGCAGTAGGCGTAACATACGGTGCAGAGGTAATCAGCAAGCTGCGCAAGCTGGACATGTCCTTCGTGAACGAGCATATCTCCGTGTGGACAGACCGCTTCAACCGTGAGATTGGCGGCTAAGGATGACAGGGCGTAAAAAAGTCATTCTCGATGTAGATACAGGGGTGGATGACGCGCTGGCAATTATGCTGGCCGTCACGAGCGGACAGCTCGATATTCTGGGGATCACCACAGTCAGCGGCAACGTCTCGCTGGATCAGGCGACCCTGAATACCTGCAAAATTCTGGAGCTGCTCGGCGTATCCGGGCAGATTCCAGTCTATCGTGGAGCGGACAAACCGCTTGTCCGTGATACCGTGTTCGAGCACCGTGTGCACGGCTCGGACGGCATCGGCGGTGCACTGCGCGACATGACGGTAACGAAGCAGGCGGAAGCAGAGCGGGCGGAGGACTTCATCATCCGCCAGGTGCTGGCGCATTCCGGCGAGGTCACGCTGATTATGACCGCGCCGCTGACCAATCTGGCGCGCGCGCTGCACAAATGTCCGGAGCTTACGCAGCATGCCGCCGAAGTGATTGTGATGGGCGGTGTGGTGCAGGGCTTCGGCAACATTACGCCGACCGCGGAATACAACATGTATGTCGATCCGGAGGCGGCCAAGCTGGTGCTGGCTGCGGGCTTCCCGCAGCTGACGCTGGTCGGGCTGGATGTAACCCGCCGGGCGCTGCTCAGCGCGGAGGATATTGCGAAGCTGCGCATTCCGGCGGTTCGCGAATATGTGGAGCGGAGTACGGCAGACTACCGTACGCGTTATTTTGAACGTAACGGTGTGCAGGCCTGTGCGCTGCATGATCCGCTGGCGGTAGGTGTGGCGCTGAACCGGGAGTTTGTTAACGTGCAGAAGTATTATGTGGACGTGGAAACCCGCAGCGAGCTATGCGACGGGCAGACGGTCTGCGATTTCCAGAACAGGCTGAACAAGCCGGCCAATGCCGGCGTCTGTCTGGAGGTGGACGCGCCCGCTTTTCTGGAGTGCTTCATTAATAGCCTGAATAGCTTGAATCAAGAACCGAAGAAGGACGGGAGTCATGAGAATGAATAAAAGAGTGCTGCTTCTCCTGCTGCCGGGCCTCTTATTCCTGGCGGCCTTCATGCTGGTCCCGATCACGCTGACCATTGCCTCCACCTTTGTGCAGGACGGAAAGCTGACGCTGGAAGGGTATTTGTATTTTTTCCGCGACGGGTACTTTAACCGCATCCTGCTGACTACGCTCCGGGTAAGTGTAGTGACTACGCTGGTCTGTATGGTGCTCGGGTATCCGGCGGCTTATTATATCTCGCGGGCCAGCGCACGTAAGAAGAGCCTTCTGCTTGCGCTGTCGATTTTTCCGCTGCTGACCAGTCCCGTTGTGCGTTCGTTCAGCTGGATGATTATTCTCGGCAAAAAAGGGCTGATCAACTCGTTCCTGTTGAACACCGGATTGATCGCGAAGCCGCTCGACATTCTGTATACGCCGACCGCGATGATGATCGGGCTGGTGCATCTGTTCCTGCCGCTGATCATTATTACGCTGCTGGGCGTGATGGAGAATCTGGACCATGAGCTGGTCCGGGCGGCGCGCAGTCTGGGCGCTTCCCCGTTTGCCGCGTTCCGCAAAATCACCTTCCCGCTGACCGTGCCGGGGCTGATCATCGGCGGGATTCTGGTCTTCGTCGGCAGTCTCACGGCGTATACCACGCCGGCGCTGCTCGGCGGTAAGGAACGGGTGGTCTCCACCTTCCTGTATCAGAACGCGATGACGCTGAATGACTGGCAGGCGGCTTCGGTGATTGCGGTAATTATGATCGTTATTACATTTGTGGTGGTTGGGCTGATGAATGCCTGGGCCAACCGCCTGAATCCGAAGGGGTGAGAATATGAAGGAAGGTAACCGCATGCTGTCCCTGTACACGCTGCTGGTCTTTATTTTTCTGCTGGGTCCGCTCGTGATCATCTCCATTACTTCCTTTGAGCCGGGCACGGTCCTGAAATTCCCCCCGGAGGGCTTGTCGCTGAAGTGGTACAAGAACATCTTTGAGGTCAGCGCCTTCATGGAGACCTTCAGGACTTCCATTGTCATCTCGCTGCTCGGCAATCTGCTGGCGCTCCTGCTGGGTGTGCCTGCGGCTTACGCGCTGAGCCGTTACCGGTTCCGCGGGCGGGACACGCTGAATGCGGTATTCCTGTCGCCGGTGCTGATTCCCGGGATTGTGCTGGGCTTCACGCTGCTGCGTTATCTGATTGTGGTGTATAATCTGCCGATTGTGGCGGGGCTGCTGATCGGGCATACGGTGATTATGCTGCCTTTTATTATCCGGGTGATTGCTTCGAGTCTGGAGAATTTCGATTTCGCGGTGGAAGAGGCGGCGCAGAGCCTGGGGGCGACCCGAGTATACACTTTCTTCAAAGTCGTGCTGCCCAACATCCGGTCAGGCATTCTGGCGGCTATTCTGATCGCTTTCCTGGAGTCGTTCAACAATGTGGATATCTCCGTGTTCATGACGGGGCCGGGGATCAGTACCCTGCCGATTCAAATGCTGACCTATGTGCAAAATTACTTCGATCCCACGATTGCCGCGATTTCGGTCATTCTGATGGTGCTCACGGCAGCGCTGATGTTCATCATCGAGCGGCTGATGGGCTTCGCCTATTTCACCAAACGATAACCTATTCAAAGATAATGGGGGCCTAGAGCAATGTCACTACTCAGTCTTGAACATGTATCGGTTGCTTATGACAACCGTTTGATCTTAGAGGATTTCAACCTGTCGCTGCAAAAAGGCCAGCTGCTCTCCCTGCTCGGACCCAGCGGCTGCGGCAAAACAACCACCCTGCGGCTGATCGCCGGCTTCCTGAATGCCGAGACAGGGAATTTCATGTTCTCCGGCAAGGATTATACCAAGGTTCCGGTGGAGAAACGGAATTTCGGCTTCGTGTTCCAGAGCTATGCGCTGTTCCCGCATCTGTCGGTGTTTGACAATGTGGCGTTCGGCCTGCGGCTGCGCAAGCTGAAGGAAGCGGAGGTTAAGAAACGGGTGAACCGGATGCTGGAGACGGTCAGTCTCGGCGGTTTTGAGAAAAGACTGCCGGGCGCCCTGTCCGGCGGTCAGCGCCAGCGGGTAGCGATTGCCCGGGCGCTGGTCATCGAGCCGGATCTGCTGCTGTTCGATGAGCCGCTGAGCAATCTCGATGCCAACCTGCGGGTCAACATGCGGGTGGAGATCCGCCGCATCCAGCAGGAGCTGGGCATCACCACCGTCTACGTCTCCCATGACCAGGAGGAATGCTTCTCAATCTCCGATCAGGTCGCCGTTATGAATAACGGCAAGATCGAGCAGCTGGATCATCCGGCGAATATCTTCAAATATCCGGCCAGTGAATTTGTGGCCCGGTTTATCGGGTTCGGGAACTTTATTGCTTTTGACGGACGGAATGATGAGGGTTCGGATATTGAGCTGAGCCGTGGTGAGCTGAAATTCCAGGCGGCTAAGCGGACGGGCGGCGAGGGCAATACCGGACTGCTCGGAGCGATTCGTCCCGACGATCTGCAGCTGCTTGGCGGCGTGGCGGATACGGGCACAGGCATGGAGGGGAATGCTTTGACCGGCAAGGTGCAGGTCAGCACGTACCTCGGCCGCAGCTACCAGTATCAGGTAGAGACGGAGCTTGGGGTCTTCACGGTCAATCAGGAGATGGAGCAGCCGTTCATTCAGGGACAGCAGGTCACGGTTTATTTTCCAAAAGAGAAGCTGGTGCTGGTGCAGTAGCGCGTCATAAGGAGCATACACGATGAATACAGATCAACTTATACTGAACGCTAAGGTCTACAACAGTTACTATAAAAGATTCGAGACGGCGAATGTGGCCGTTAAGGAAGGTCGCTTTCTCTACGTAGGCCCTCTTGGCGCAGAGACGTTTATGGCTGGCGAGACCATTGATGCAGAGGGGCAGTACCTGGTGCCCGGCCTCATCGATATCCATCTGCATATTGAGAGCACGATGATTACACCGGAGACGTTCTCCTACGGCATTCTGCAGCACGGGGTAACCACGATTGTTCCCGAGCCGCATGAGATGGCCAATGTATTCGGGGTAGAGGGCGTCCATGAGATGATCCGGGCCAGCCGGGATTGCCGGGTGGATATGTTCTATGCGATTCCGAGCTCGGTGCCGGCGACTCCTCTGGAGACTACGGGCGGCTCTATTGAGATCTCCGATATCGACGAGCTCATGGAGACGCAGCGGATGATCTGCCTGGGCGAGGTCATGAACTTTGTGGATGTGATCCGTGACCCTGAGGGGAAAAGCAACCGCATCCTCCAGCATGTCCGCAGCCGCTATCCGGGCCTGGTCATTGAAGGGCATACGCCGAAGCTGCTGGACCTCGAACTGCACCGCCTGATCTATGCGGGGATTGATTCCGATCATACCCACCAGAGTATCGAAGGGCTGACCGCACGGATCGCGGCCGGGATGTTCATCGAGATCCAGGAGAAATCGATGACACCTGAAGTCGTGGATTATCTGATCGGTCATCCGGTCAGTGAGCATTTCTGCTTCGTGACGGATGATGTCATGACCGATTCGCTGGTGCAGACCGGCCACCTGGACCATCTGGTTCGTAAAGCCATCGCCATGGGCATGGCGCCGGAGGACGCAGTCTATGCGGCTACGTTCACCCCGGCCCGGCGGATGAAGCTGGATGACCGCGGCGTGGTCGCACCGAACAAAACCGCCGATTATCTGCTGCTGTCTGATCTCGACAGCTTCGCCATTGAGGCGGTGTACAAGCGGGGCTTGCAGGTCTATGACCGCAAGCATCCGCAGGCGCAGGCCGTGAGTGAGCCGCAGTTCCCGGCTCACTTCTATAAGAGTGTGCAGCTGGAGCCGCTGGCGGAGGCTGACTTCACGGTGCCTGCTGCGCTACCGGACGGCCGCTACGGCGCCCGCGTGATGATGGTCAACAACGTGTCCACGTTTACCGAGGAGAAGCATGTGGAGGCCGGGGTGAAGGACGGCCTGCTCCAGTGGCAGGAGACCGGCTGCGGTCTCATCGCGACCTTCGAGCGGTACGGCAAGAACGGCAACCGTGCCTATGGCCTGATCGGCGGAGACACGATCAAGCGCGGCGCGGTCGCGACTACGTATTCGCACGACAACCACAATCTGCTGGTTGTCGGACATAATGCGGCGGACATGGTGCTGGCCGCCAATACGGTCATCGCCGCGCAGGGCGGCTTCTGCGTCGTTGAGGGCGGCGAGGTGCTGGCGCTGCTGGCGCTGCCCGTCGGCGGCATTCTGACCGAAGCGCCGCTGGTCGAGACTGCGGAGCAGGTGCTGGCGCTGCGCACGGCGATGGAATCGCTGGGCTATAATCACTACAACCCGATTATGTCCATCAGCACCCATTCGCTGCCGGTCAGCCCGGCGCTGAAGATTACGGACCACGGCCTGATTGATGTTGGTGCCGGTAAGGTAGTACCGCTGCTGTTCCCGCTCGGGGAAGCGTAAGGTGAGCCGGGGATTGCAGCGGGATTAGGCTGAAGAGTTGGCAGAGGGGCTAGCAGGGAAGCTGGCGGAAGAGCTGGCGGAGGGGCTGGCAGGGAAGCTGGCGGAAGAGCTGGCAGAGGGGCTGGCAGGGAAGCTGGCGGAAGAGCTGGCAGAGAAGCTGGAAGAAAAGCTAGCTGAAAGGCTTGTAGAGAAGCTGGATGCAGAGTTAGCAGAAGCACTGGCGGAAGAGCTGGAAGTAGAGTTAGCAGAAGCATTGGCAGAAGAGCTGGCAGAGAAGGGTGTCCCGGTGGGATGCCCTTCTTTGTTATTAGCAGTACCTTTGAATTCACCGCCAGAAGTGGGCTGGGTGGAGGGATAGAGGGGATAAATCCCTCTGGATCCGACGAAAGTGAACGGCAGACAGGGATGAGGGGCAAAAGTGCCCCTGAATCCGCCAAAAGTGGGCGTCAGGCGGGAACGAGGTGCATTAGTGCCCCTGAATCGGCCGAAAGTGGGCGTCAGGCGGGAATGAGGTGCAAAAGTGCCCCTGAATCCGCCAAAAGTGGGCGTTCGGCGGGAACGAGGTGCATTAGTGCCCCTGAATCGGCCGAAAGTGGGCGTCAGGCGGGAACGAGGTGCATTAGTACCCCTGAATCTACCGAAATTGGGCAGCAGGCAGGACTGAGGAGCAAAAATGCCCCTGAATCCGCCAAAAGTGGGCGTTCGGCGAGAATGAGGTGCATTAGTGCCCCTGAATCCGCCGAAAGTGGGCAGCCGGCGGGACTGAGGAGCGTTAGTGCCCCTGAATCGGCCAAAAGTGGGCCTTAGTGGGATCATCGGTAGAGTGCAGCGGACTGAGATGCTCCTATTTCTCGAAAAAGCCTAGTTTTGAGGCTGAAGCGGACTGAGATTCCGTTATCTTGTGACTTCGGGCTTAAAATGAGGCATTTCGGAACACATAGCGGAATCTCAGTCCGATTGGCCAGCGATTTCGCCTGATCTGACCAAATAACGGAATCTCAGTCCTCTTGCTAGTCGAGGGGAGGTAAAGCCTTCGCAAGTCCCGCCAAGCCCCGCTCTCGCAAGTCGCAAGTCCCGCCAAGCCGCAGCTCTCGCAAGCTGCAAGCCCCGCCAATCCCGCCAATCCCGCCAATCCCTCACCCATACTTTATGCTCCCGCTAACCTCCACCCTCATTTGCCCAACGAGCGGTTTTGTGCCTGAACACCCGGGCAGGAGCGGGTTTTAGTATACATAGCTGGCGAGCGAGGTTTTTACTGTAACCTATATTGTATATAATGGAAGAAATATCGGATTTCGGAGGAGGTACTTGGGTGACGGAGACAGAGCGGTTGAACGGGCCGGAGAATATGGAGCAGCCGGGAGAGCAGGGAGAGCCAGGAAGGCGGGGGAAGCCGGGAAAGCCGGGAAAGCGGAAGAAGCTTACGCTGGGCCGGGTCTTCCTGATTATTTTCCTGTTGGGAATTGCGGTTTATCACGTAGGCACGATCGTACAGATGTTCACCTCCTTTGAGGCAAGGGTGTCCAGCCGTATCAGCCTGGAGGATATCACCTCCATAGAAATTACCCGATCATTGCCGGAAACGGCAGATGACGTCGTGGTTACGGTGACCGATCCGGCAGAAATCGCGGGGATCATGAATGCTTTTGCCGGCGTGAAGTTAAGAAGCTCCTATGCTTCGCATGATTTCACCAGAAGCTACTGGATTCATATCGATGTGAACAAATACTACCGATTCTCGATTAGAGTGGATGACGCCAAGTATATCTCGATCGGTGATTCCTCCCGGCGAGACAAGTACAGCAGCGGATCTTTTAAAATCATCAACGATTATGACATCGGGTCGATCGACCGCCTGTTTCCCTAAGAATCCGCCGCTTCCGGTTGACTTGCGTAGGACCCGCCCCTATGATGATAAATAATATGTAACATTAGGCTCGTACACAGAGGAGAGAAACAGCATGGCTATGGAGATTGAACGCAAATTCCTGCTGCCGGAATACCCGGAGCGGCTTATTGAAGAAGGACAGCTGAAGGTGCTCACCCGGCACAGTATTGACCAGACGTATTTAGCGATTGAGGACGGGCAGGAGCTGCGGGTACGCAAAATTACCGACCTGGATACGGGCGAAGTTACTTACACACATACGTTCAAGGATGGCAAAGGCATCAGCCGCCAGGAGATCGAATATTCCATTTCGGCTGGTTTATATAATCAGATGATCGAGGCTGTGAAAGCTGTAGCCCTGGTCAAAACCCGCATCACAGGCGTATGGAACGGCACAACGGTGGAGATTGATCTCTATACTCAGCTGGAGCTTACGGTGCTGGAGGTTGAATTCGATTCGCTGGAGGAAGCGGAGAGCTTCATCGCCCCGGAATGGTTCGGCCAGGATGTCAGCACAGAGAAGAAGTACAGCAACAAAACCGTCTGGAAGCAGCTGCAGAACAAATAGTGTCCATAGGCATAATGCGGTGAATAGGATGCGGGCGAAACTTCGCTTTATTTTAAAAATAACGCCAATAATTAACGGACTTTAACGCGTAAACGTGTTACTATGTAAAGTAAAATTAAGCACCATATAAGCTGAACTTAAGAATGATGGCGAGTATTGTTATATGGTCAGTTAATATCAGCTGGTTAAATAAAGAGGGGTTCAGGAGGATGAGACGGGTATGGAGTATGTAAGCACAAGAGGCAAGGTGGAAGCAAGAGGCTTTATTGACACGGTTCTGATGGGACTGGCGGATGATGGCGGGTTGATGGTGCCTTTTCAGATTCCTACGGTTTCCCCTGAAAAGCTTGAAGAATGGAGAAGCCTCAGCTTCCAGGAGCTGTTCCTTGAGATTTTCTCCTACTATACCAATGATGAAATTCCCTATGATGACTTAAAAGAAATGGTCTACACCAGCTACGGCAATTTCCGCGCTCCGGAAGTAACACCGCTGCACAAAGTAAACGACTCCCTGTATGTGCTGGAGCTGTTCCACGGGCCTACGTTTGCCTTCAAGGATGTGGCGCTGCAGTTCATGGGTGAGCTATATTCCTATATTGCCAAGGTACGGGGCGAAATTATTCATATTCTCGGCGCAACCTCGGGCGATACCGGTGCGGCTGCAATCCAGGGCGTTCGCGGCAAGGAAGGCATCAAAATCTGTATTCTTCATCCGCACGGCAAGGTCAGCAAGGTGCAGGAGCTGCAAATGACGACCGTAGATGACAGCAACGTGCTGAACCTGTCCGTGGAGGGTAACTTCGACGATTGCCAGAAGATCATCAAGGAGCTGTTCGCCGACCTCGACTTCAAGGGACGGTATCACCTGCGGGCGATCAACTCGATCAACTTCGTGCGTATTCTGGCGCAGACGGTCTATTATTTCTATGCCTATCTGCAGCTTCCGGAGAGTGACAAGAAGAAGGTGAATATCAGCGTGCCTTCGGGCAACTTCGGCAATATTTTCTCAGGCTTCCTGGCGCAGAAAATGGGGCTGCCGATCCACAAGCTGATCATCGCCACCAATGAGAACAACATTCTCGAACGGTTCGTATTAACCGGCGAATACAAACCGGGCAGCTTCACGGGCACCTATAGCCCGTCGATGGATATCCAGGTAGCAAGCAACTTCGAGCGTTATCTGTATTATTTGCTCGGTGAGGATACAGTGAAGCTGTCCGAATATATGGCTGCGTTGCAGAGTGAGGGCGCCATCACGGTTGACGGCGAACTGTTTGCCCGGGTGCAGGCCGACTTTTCCGCACTGGGCGTTAAGAACGCACAGTGCCTCGAGATCATTGCCAAATATGAGCAGGAATCCGGCTATCTGCTGGACCCTCATACGGCATGCGGGGTTGCGGCTTACGAGAAATTCAGCGCCCCGGGTGAGACAAGCATCGCCTTCGCGACAGCGCATCCGGCCAAGTTCGACGAGGCGATTGCCCTGACCGGCATCAAGCAGGAATTTCCGGCGCAGATTGCTGCCCTGTTCGAGCTACCGCAGCATCAGGTTGTGGTCGATCATGATAAGGCGGAGATTGTGCGCCAGCTGCAGGCTTTTTACGGTTAAAAAGGTTCGGGGGTCTATACAGGTCCCGCTCCCTGAATAGGGATAAACAGCCCCCGCTCTTCTGGAGCGGGGGCTGTTTATGTTCTGTGCTTAGTGTCTTGTAACGAATAGTGCTATAGCCGCCGTGCTGCATCAATGCTGCGGCTAGTCTCAGGGAGACTCAATATAGTTATGAAATCCGGCTAAGCAGCTTCCTAGTGGAGTAAGAGTGTGGGTGAGGGTATGAGTAAGAGTGTGCGTGTGTATGAGTAAGGGGAGGGGAGTAAGTAAGAGTCTGCGTGTGTATGAGTAAGGGGATGGGAAGGAGTAAGAGTGTGGGTGTGGATGAGTAAGAGTGTGCGTGGGTAAGGGAGTGAGTATGAGTATGATATGAGTATGAGCGGGCTCTATATAGTCGTGATTGCACTATGTGCAATAGAAATCCCTAAAAACACTCCTGAAATGGGTTCTATTGTATTTGATACAGTAGAACTGCGTGGGTATGCCTAATTTGGGCAGAAATCCGGGATTCTACTGTACAAAATGCAACAGAACGGCAAAATGGGAGATTTACACCTAATTCTATTGTACAAAGTGCAATAGGCAACTGCCTATGCCAAATTACGCACCAACCGTCATTCCGGCTGGTAGAACAAGAGCCGATTGGCTCTTCACCGCGCCCCAATCCAGCATTGGCAGCACCTCGCCGCGCGTCAAGCCATCGTTAGCCGCAGCGCCCCGCCCAGCAAACTTGCTTGGCAGCCTTCGCCGCCTGTCAAGCCAGCATTAGCAGCACCTCACCGCCCACCAAGCCAGAGGTAGCTCCTCGCCGCCCGGCAAATTTACCGGGCTTCCCCTTACCGCAAAGGCAGCGCCTCCTGCTGCGTTTGCTGCTCCCTGGCCTTGTCGCAGAAATCGGCGATTTTGTAGGAAACGTAGTAGGCGAGCATCTTCTCGGAATCGGTGAAGCCGGTCTCCAGCAGTCTGCTGATCTGGTCGAGCTTGTACCGGAGGGTATTCCGGTGAATGTACAGCTCTTCGGAAGCAAGCTGCATATTGCGGTTATGCTTGAGATAGATGTAGAAGGTGTGGTACAGGCTGGACTGATGGGCGGCATCGTATTCCTGCAGCTTCCGGAGCTCCGGATGGCGGTAGCACTGCTCGCCGCCTGACAGTACCTCTGCAGGCAGCAGCTCGTAGAGCTGGACATCGGCATAATAGGTCAATTGGCGTTCCGGGCAGAGAATCCGGCCGATCCGGATGGCGCTCAGCGCCTGAAGATAGTGCAGTCTGCACTGATTGAGGCTGGAGAACATGCTGCTGATTCCCAGACTGACTCCGGTCTGGCCGAGGAATTCCTGCAGCGGCCCGAAGGCGAGCTCCCGGGAGAGGCTGCCGTTATGGATCAGCACAATCCGTCCCTCATAATAGGCGCAGGGACTGCCGGGAAATAAAAATTGCAAGCGCTCTCTTAAATAGTCATCATAACGCCCCGGATCGACGTATCCGGTCAGATCGAACAGCAGCACAAGCAGGTCCTTCCCGAGTCTTAGGTCAGCTGACTGCAGCCGCTCCTGAAGGGTATTGCTGTCCTGCAGCTGCTGCTCCAGCAGCCCGCAGATGATATCTTCTACTTTTATATTCTTGGCGTTCCGGTAGTAGCTGCTCTTGCCCATTTCTTCGGCAAGCACGGTGGCGGTGAGGGTCAGCAGTTCACTGTCTATCGGCCGGAAGGAATGCTTGCAGCCCAGGAGCAGCACATTGCCGATTGGTTTGCCGCCTACTTTTATTTTGGAGATCAGCTTGGTGTTAGAGGTTTCTTCACAGGCCACTTCGTAGGAAGCATCGCTCTGCTTGCCCCGCCGGACACTGTCCATCCTGTTCACAGCCGCAATGAAATCATAAGAGCAGTACCCTTTGCGGATGTTCTCGCTCCAGATGTAATCATCGATATCCTCACGCCCGGAATGGGCCACAATTCTGAAGCTTGCGTCAAAAACAATCACGGGATTGCGCAGCAGTCCTGCAGCCGTCTGCACGATGCCGGCAAGGCCGGCCCCTGAGATGAATGCCGTGAACAAGGCTGCGGTGAAATGCTCGGTTTCGAGTCTGTCGTGCTGCGGTTCATTTAAGGAAATATCCATTGGTATCGCCCCCTTATTATCATAGTGCACTGTGCACTATAAAGAAGTGATTTTTGGCGCTTGTAAATATATTCACAAAGTCTCGGCGGACTTACACTAAGGGTGGAGGTGCTGAGCAGATGAAATACGAGAAACTGTTTGCAGCAGGAAGAATAGGACGCCTTGAGCTTAGAAACCGGATTGTGATGCCTGCTATGGGCACATCACTGGCTGCGGCCAGCGGCGAAGCCTCGGATGAGATGATTGCTTACTATGAAGAACGTGCTGCAGGGGGCTGCGGTCTGATTATTACGGAGATTACCCGTGTAGACAATGAGACAGGAGTGGGCACACCCAATCAGCTGAACGCAAGTGATCTGCTGTATGTTCCCCGCCTGGAAAAGCTGGCCCGGGCTGTACACCGCCATGACAGCCGGATATTCCTACAACTCCAGCATCCGGGCCGGCAGAATCATGGCCGACTAATCGGCGGCAAGCAGATTGTCGCACCGAGTGCAGTCATGTCCTCAGCCATCGGTGAAATGCCCCGGGAGCTGACGACAGAGGAAGTGGAAGCGCTGGTGGGCAAATTCGTCTTCGGGGCGTACATTGCCCAGCTGGCAGGAATCGACGGGGTTGAAATTCACGGCGCCCACGGCTATCTGATTGGTCAATTTCTCAGCCCGCTGACCAATCTGCGGACCGACAAATACGGCGGATCACTGGAAGGCCGGATGCGGTTCCTGTGCGAGATTGTGCAGGGGATCAAGAAGACCTGCGGAGCAGGCTTCCCGGTCTCTGTGCGGATTGACGGGGATGAATTCGTGCCGGGCGGGATTACGCTCGAAGAAGCGCTGCTTACCGCGCAGCAGCTGGAGAAGCTCGGTGTGGACTGCATTAATGTAAGTGCTGGTACTTATGAGTCGTCGAATACGATTATCGAGCCGATCTCCTATCCGCAGGGCTGGAAGAAGCATCTTGCCGCCGCAATGAAGCAGGCCGTGCAGATTCCGGTCATCGCCTGTGATGTGATCCGCAAACCGGATTTTGCCGAAAGTCTCCTGGAAGAAGGCAATACCGATTTCGTGGCGCTTGGCAGAGCATTGCTGGCTGATCCGCAGTGGGGCAACAAGGCAGCGGAAGGCCGGGAGGCAGAGATTAGAACCTGTATCTCCTGCCTGCACTGCATCCAGGAAGTGATGGAGTGCAAGGTGATCAAATGTGCGGTCAATGCCAGAGTTGGCCGTGAGCTGGAATTCCCTGAGCCGCAGCAGAACGGAGACGGCAGAGTCGTGGCTGTGGTCGGCGGCGGACCGGCAGGCATGGAGGCAGCGCGGGTTCTGGCGCAGCGGAAATTCAAGCCTGTGCTGTTCGAGGCGCGCGATGTGCTGGGCGGCAGTGTGGAGCTGGGCAGCCGTCCGCCGCTGAAGGAGAAGCTGAACTGGTTCCTGGACAGCATGGAGCATCAGCTGGAACAGCTGCATGTGGATGTGCGGCTGTCAGAGAAGCCGACACTGGAGCAACTGCGGGAGCTTGACCCGTACGCGGTATTCGTAGCCGCCGGGGCACAGCCGATTATTCCGGCATTCCCGGGAGTGACCGGGGACAATGTCTGCACAGTGGTGGATGTGCTTAGCGGGGCGGCAGTGATCAGGGATAAGCGGGTCGTGGTGATCGGCTCCGGGATGACAGGGCTGGAGACGGCTGAATATCTGGCTGAACAGGGGAATCAGGTCACTGTGGTGGAAATGCAGTCGAGGATTGGCCCGGATGCCTATCTGCCGAATCTGATCGATATCGTCACCCGGCTGAAGAAGAACGGTGTGCAGCTGCTGGCTTCAACGAAGCTGGTGGAGGTGCGGGAGGGTACTGTAGTGCTGGAGAATGTCTCAACGGGTGATATTTCCGTTCAGGATACCGATGCCGTAGTGCTGTCCATCGGTGTTAAGCCGGAACGCGGTTTCGTGAATGAGCTTAAGCGGGTGATGCCGCAGGTGAAGGTGCTTGGCGACGCCGCGAAGCCGGGCAGAATCGGCCAGGCCATCCAGTCCGGCTTCGAGACGGCTTATGTGCTGAAGTAATACCAATTTAAGGAGGGTTCATGTATGGGGAGTTTTGTGAAAAGCCTGGCCGATATCCGGCAGTACGGCGGCAGACCGACGACCTTTTATGATGCGGAGATGCTGACAGTCTACTGGGAGACGAAGCCCGAGATTATTGAACGGCTGCTGCCGAAGCCGCTGAAGCCTGCGGGCCGGCCGCTGGTGAATGCCTTTATAGCCGATTACCCGGCCACGAATTTCTGTCCGCCTTACCGTGAAGCCGGATTGTTCGTGCTGGCCGATTACAACGGGGAGCTGGGCAACTATTGTCTGTCGATGCCGATCACCAGCGACATTGGCATGGCGATGGGCCGTGAGGTGTGCGGGCTGCCGAAGAAGATGGCGGATGTCCGCATGCAGGTAGAAGGTGACTCCATCAGCGGCTCGATCGGCCGGCAAGGGATTGATTTTTTCAGCATACACGCTCAAATGGCTGAAGTCTTCAATGATCCTGAAGCTGAAGGGATTCTGGAGCAATTCTACGGCAAGGACATCCCGCTCTACAATATCAAATATTCCAATGCGGTGGACGGCAGCGGGTTCGACCTGATGCCAATCCTGGTGACCCAGCGTCTGGTCAGCGACGTCAAGGTGTACAAAGCAGCGGAAGCATCGGTGATGTTCCAGGAATCCCCGCATGATCCGTGGAGCGAGCTCGAAGTCGTCAAGATGCTGGGAGCCGTCTATACTGTCAGCACTAATGTGCTGGAGAAGGGCAGGGTGCTGGAGCCGCTCCATCCGATGGAGTTCCTGCCTTACTGCTATCTCCGCTGGGACTGGTGGGAGAACAAGCTGCAGCCTGAGACTGCGGAGAGCTCCGTATAACGGGGACTCCGGTGCGGGATCAGAGCTGATGCATTCATTGTTATAGCCTAATCTGACAAATTTGAGGAGGATTACGATGATTAATCTTTTTGATTTAACAGGCAAGACAGCCATTATTGCCGGTGCTTCCAGCGGAATCGGTGTGCAGTTCGCCGACATGCTGGCTGATCAGGGTGCGGATGTGGCCATTCTGGCCAGACGATTCGACAAGCTGGCAGTAGTGGCTGAGGAACTTCGTGCCAAATATCCGGAGCGGCGGATTATCCCTATTGAATGTGATGTGAGAAAAGAAGATGAGATTATCGCCGCAGTCTCTAAGGTGATGGAGGCTTTTGGCCAAATTGATATTCTGATTAATAACGCCGGTGTGGTGGACTCTGTGCCGATTGATGCGCTGGAGGAAGAAGCCTGGGACCGTGTCCTCGATACGGATCTGAAGGGTGTCTTCCTGATGTCGAAGCATGTCATCCGCCACATGAAGGATCGCAAATACGGCAAAATCATCAATACCGCCTCCATGCTGGGCCTCACGGCATCGGCTTCGATTCCAACCCATTCCTACAATGCGGCCAAAGGAGGAGTGATCCACCTGACCCGGGGTGTGGCGGCTACGTATGCCAAGCACGGCATTACCGTCAATGCGATCGGCCCCAGCCTGTTCCATAGCGAGATGACGGAGAACACTTTGTTCACCGAGCAGGCGCTGCGGATGTACAACGCGGTCTGTCCGATGGGCCGGCCCGGCAATCCGGGGGAGCTGAACGGGGCGGTGCTGTATTTTGCCTCGGATGCCTCCAGCTATACTACCGGCCAGACTCTGTTTGTAGACGGCGGCTGGACGATCGTATAGAAGCTGCATCGTATAGAAGTTGTATATAAGATTGCATAAACACTGCATAAACATTGCATATTAGACGAAGCGCCTGCATTTATGCAGGTGCTTTTTTTCACAAGCAGAATCTAGCGGAATTTGTCGGAAATTACGGCTGAAAAGTGGACATACCTACCACGGAATGAGAAAATAGCAGTTATAGATCAGTATGACATGCTGGAGCTCTTCTGCTGTCCTGAGTAAGGATGGGATAGGCTCAGCGGTAAATAGAAGGATACTTAATTGTGTTCGGATATATAGTCTTATATTTATAAAAAAGGACGGGATCATTCATGACAATTCGTTTCGGGGTCGTAGGCACTAACTGGATTACTGACCGCTTCGTTCAAGCCGGACTGGAGAATGAGGAATTTATCCTCACAGCCGTGTATTCCCGCACAGAGGAGAAGGGACGGGCTTTTGCCGCAAAATATGCAGGAGCTTCGATCTATACGGACCTGGAGGAGATGGTATCCGGCGCAGAGGTGGACGCGGTCTATATCGCCAGCCCCAATTCGATGCATGCGGAGCAGTCCTTAATCTGTCTGAACCATGGCAAGCATGTCATTTGCGAGAAGCCGGCTGCCTCTAACAGCACAGAGCTGAAGGCAATGATTAACGCGGCGCGCAGCAATGATGTGCTGCTGATGGAAGCGATGAAATCAACCTTTATGCCGAATTTTGGCGTAATCCGGGATAATTTATATAAGCTGGGTCAAGTGCGGCGATATTTCGCCGGTTATTGTCAATACTCATCGAGATACGATGCTTACCGCCAGGGCAGGGTGCTGAACGCCTTCAATCCGGAATATTCGAACGGCTCGCTGATGGACCTGGGCATCTATTGCCTGTATCCCATGGTGGCGTTATTCGGCAAGCCGGACTCGGTCAAGGCAGTGGGTATGATGCTCTCCTCCGGAGTGGACGGCGAAGGCAGTATGGTAATGCGTTATCCGGATATGGATGCCGTGGTCATGCATTCCAAGATCGCCGACTCTTATCTGCCGGCTGAGATTCAGGGTGAGAACGGGACGATGGTCATCGACAAGATCAACCAGCCCTATCAGGTCAAAATCCATTACCGTGACGGCACCATCGAAGAGCTTACGCTGCCGCAGGTGTTCGAGCCGATGTATTATGAGATTCAGGAGTTCATTCATCTCTTGAAGAGCGGCCAGCGGGAGAGCGGAACTAACAGTCATGCCAATTCTCTGGCGGTTGCCGAGCTGATGGAGGAAGCAAGAAGCCAGATCGGCCTGCGCTACGCCTCGGATCTATAGCTGTACGGGCATGTACGGCCTGAATTAGGATGTACGACTGGAAAAGGGGAGCGGAACTTGAAGACTTTCAAAAAGGTATACATCGAGATTACAAGCGTCTGCAACCTGGCCTGCAGCTTCTGTCCGCCAACCGAGCGGCAGAAGAATTTCATGAAGCTGGAGACGTTCAATACCATACTCGATGAGATTAAACCGCATAGCAATCATATCTACCTGCATGTCAAAGGCGAGCCGCTGCTCCATCCGAAGCTCGGCGAGCTGCTGGATGCAGCGCATGCCAAAGGCTTCAAGGTCAACATCACGACCAACGGCACGCTGATCCATAAGGCGGGGCCGAAGCTGCTGGGCAAGCCGGCATTGCGGCAGATGAACTTCTCGCTGCACAGCTTCGACGGCCATGCGGGCTCCGAGAACCGCGAAGGTTATGTGTCGGAGATTATCCATTTCGTCCGGGAGATCTCTGCCCAGGGCGTCATTGTCTCGTTCCGGCTGTGGAACCTGACGGAGGACAACCGGACGAATCTGGAGAAAAGCCGCAACCGCGAGACGCTCGCTCTGCTGGAGGAGGCCTTCGGGCTCGACTTCCGGATCGAAGAGAAGGTTGTCCCCGGCAGCGGGGTGAAGATTGCCCCGCGTGTCTATCTGAACCAGGACCACGAGTTCAGATGGCCGGCTCTGCACGAGCCGGAGGACGACGGCAAGGGCTTCTGCCATGCGCTGCGCAGCCAGGCGGCGGTGCTGGTGGACGGCACGGTTGTGCCGTGCTGCCTCGATGGCGAAGGCATGATCAAGCTCGGCAATATTCACGAGACACCTTTCTCCGAGATTGTCGAGGGCGAGCGGGCGAATAACCTGTTCTATGGCTTCTCCCGGCGGGAAGCTGTCGAGGAGCTGTGCCGCAAATGCGGGTACCGGCAGCGGTTCGGAACTTAGCGGGATAGCGGTGCTGGTGAATACAGGAAGCTGCCGCAGGGGAAGTTAAGCTTATATCTGAAATATCAGTACAGGCCGGACAATGCGAAAAGAGGGAACGGATGCCTACTATACTTGTTGCAGACGACGATGCGAACATCCGCGAACTCGTCTGCCTATTTCTGCGTAATGATGGATACACAACAGCTGAAGCTGCGGACGGTAAGGAAGCACTGGAGGTCTATGCCAGGGAGCATGTTGATCTCGTCGTGCTCGATATTATGATGCCGGTGATGGACGGCTGGACGTTATGCAAGGAGCTTAGAAAAGCCGATCCTGATCTTCCGCTGCTGATGCTGACGGCCAGAGGCGAGACCTGGGAGAAGGTGAAGGGGTTCGAGCTGGGCACGGATGATTACCTGACCAAGCCGTTCGATCCGCTGGAGCTGACGGTCCGCGTCAGGGCGCTGCTGAAACGGTACCGCATTGGCAGCGCGCAGATGATCCGGTTCGGCAGCACTACCCTTGACCGGCAGACTTACAAGGTGATCAGCGGGACAGAATCGCTGTCGCTGCCGCTCAAGGAGTTCGAACTGCTGTACAAGCTTGCCGGGACACCCGGACAAGTCTATACGCGTGAGCAGCTGATCGATCAGATCTGGGGAATTGATTATCCCGGGGATGACCGGACGGTAGATGTGCATATCAAGCGGCTGCGGGAACGGTTTGCGGCTACACCTGATTTTCGCATAGAGACTGTGCGCGGGCTGGGCTACCGGCTTGAGGTTACGGAATGATCAAATCCTTATACACCCGCGTAGTCCTGACTTTCCTGGTCTCTGTAATCGGGGGGACGGTTATTTCTTTTTTTGTGGCTACATGGCTGTTCAGAGATAAATTAAACGAGAATCTGCAGCTCCCCCTGCTGCGCTTCGGACAGGATATTGTGCGGATCTATGACGCCTTCCCGCTGAGTGAGGCAGATGCGTTCGTACATGGAATGCAACAACTTGAATCCTACCATATCCGGATTTATGAACAGACGGGCCAGTTTCAGTCTTTCGGTGAGCTGCATGAGAATAAGCCGGTTAACGTGACCACGGAACAAGTGAAGCAAGTCTTGTCCGGGAAAATTGTTCAGCTTAATCCAACGGGAATTTCCACTACGCTCTTAGGGCTGCCGCTCACAACTGAAGCGGGGACGAAAGCGATGTTTGTAGAGCCCATCGGTCCTCCTTCCACCTCTTTTGTCCTGACATGGATTCTGAACTTCTCGATCTATTCGCTGGTAGCAGGAAGTCTCGTAATTCTGGTTGCTGCCATGTTTCTGGTCCGGCCGATCAAAAAGCTGACCAACGCGACCCGGCGGATCGCAGCCGGAGATTTCAATGTGAAGCTGAATATTAAGCAGAAGGGTGAGCTTGGTACTTTGGCACGGAGCTTCGAAGAGATGATGCATGATCTGCAGCAGCTGGAGCAGATGCGCAGGGAATTCGTCACCAATGTGTCGCATGAGGTTCAGTCACCGCTGACCTCCATATCCGGGTATGCACTGGCGCTTAAGCAGATGAATATCCCGGAGGGCGAGCGGAACCGATATCTGGATATTATCATCAGCGAAGCGGAGCGGATGTCCAAGATGAGCGACAGTCTGCTGAAGCTGAGTCTGCTGGAATCGCAGTCCCGGCAGCTGCAGCTCACCACATTCAGCCTGGATGAACAGATCAGACGGGTAATCGTTGCACTCCAGCCGCAATGGTCGGCCCGCAGCATCAGCTTCGAGCTTCATCTGAAGGCCGTCCGGCTGACGGCTGACCATGATCAATTCAATCAGGTGTGGACGAATCTGCTGGGGAACAGCATCAAATTCTCCAGGGATGGCGGCGTGATCAGCGTCAGTATCAAGCAAGATTATAAGAACGTGACCGTGCGGATATCCGACACGGGCATCGGGATCTCACCTGAGGACCAGAAGCGGATCTTCGAACGGTTCTTCAAGGCCGACCGTTCCCACAGCCGCCAGTATAACGGAAGCGGTATGGGACTGGCTATTGTTAAGCAAATCGTCTTGCTCCATCAAGGCGATATCCGGGTGGAGAGTGAGCCGGGACGGGGCGCGAGCTTCATTGTCACCCTGCCGGTCACTGCACCGGCGGATTAGTCTGTTCTGCTGCGGCAACCTGCTCAAGCTTAGGCTTGTGCAGGTTGCCGCAGCTTTTTTTCATTGACTGGAAAATAATGCTACTCGCCGATTGTGGATAATATGTGCATAATATTGTGGATAAGTCACATTGGAATTTGGAGCAGGAACCTTCTATAGAGGACGAATTAGTGCTTGTGACCGGAATCCCACTGATTCCGCCGAAAGTGAGCGGCATGGGTAAATTAAAGGGATAAATCCCTCTGAATCCGCCGAAAGTGGGCGGCACGGGGAAATTAAAGGGATAAATCCCTCTGAATCCGCCGAAAGTGGGCGGCACGGGGAAATTAAAGGGATAAATCCCTCTAAATCCGCCGAAAGTGAGCGGCATGGGGAAATTAAAGGGATAAATCCCTCTGATTCCGCCGAAAGTGGGCAGTGAGAGGAAATCAAAGGGATAAATCCCTCTAAATCCGCCGAAAGTGGGCAGTATGGGGAAATCAAAGGGATAAATCCCTCTAAATCTACTGATAGTGGGCAGTGAGAGGAAATCAAAGGGATAAATCCCTCTAAATCCGCCGAAAGTGGGCAGTGAGAGGAAATCAAAGGGATAAATCCCTCTAAATTCGCCGAAAGTAGGCGACATGGGGAAATTAAAGGGATAAATCCCTCTGATTCCGCCGAAAGTGGGCGACATGGGGAAATTAAAGGGATAAATCCCTCTGAATCTGCCGAAAGTGAGCGGCATGGGGAAATTAAAGGGATAAATCCCTCTGAATCCGCCGAAAGTGGGCGGCACGGGGAAATTAAAGGGATAAATCCCTCTGAATCCGCCGAAAGTGAGCGGCATGGGAAATGAGGGGCAGAAGTGCCCCTGAATTCGCCGAAAGCGAGCAGCAAGAGGAAATGAGGGGCAGAAGTGCCTCTGAATCCGCCGAAAGTGAGCGGCAAACGGAATGAGGAGCAAAAGTGCACTTGATTCACCCGTAAAGGTGATTTTGTTCAAATATAAGAATTTATATGTTTCGCACGGTAACTTATCCTTCTATTGATCGCTGAAACACCCCGTCCTTATAGGACGGCGTAGCCGTTTCCACTTGTATGCAGCTGTTCATATTCAGTTCATATTGCCGTCACGGGGAGTACATCTTCATTGTGTAAGCTTACCTTATTGGTTCGTAAGGATCTTAATCAAACGATGAGGACAGGTGCATGTATAATGAAAAAATGGCTTAGGGTTACGCTTAAATCTATTGCGGCCATAATGATCGCCATAGTGCTTTTTTTAGCTGTTGTGTTTGTAGTGAATATTATCAGCAGCAAATCGGAGCAGGGGGAAATTGAGTCTTACGGCCAGTTGGTGCCTGTAGACGGCAAAAAGATGAATGTACTGATTCAAGGGACGGGCGAGGAAACTGTGGTGCTGCTGCCTGGTTATGGCACGGGCGCTCCGGCACTGGATTTCAAACCTCTGATCGATGAGCTGTCTCCGCATTACACGGTAGTAGCGGTTGAGCCGTTCGGCTATGGATTAAGTGATGGAACCGATAAGGAACGGACTAACGATAATATTGCAAGTGAAATTCATGAGGCATTGCAGCAGCTGGGTATTAACCGTTACACGCTGATGGGGCATTCCATTGCCGGCATATACGGACTGGATTATGTGAACAAGTACACAGACGAAGTGACTGCTTTTGTCGGAATCGACAGCAGTGTGCCGACACAAGGCGGGATGGATGCTGAAATGCCCATCGGACTGTTTAAGTTTCTGGACAAATCAGGTCTGATGAGAATGCTCAAGAAGCTGAGCGGTGACCCGTATGCCGGACTGCCATATGATGATCAGATCAAGCAGCAGATGAAAATGATCTCGAATAAAAACTCCAGCAACGATACTACTATGAATGAAATGAAACATTTCAATGATAACTTTACAGCGGCTCAGGCTTTGGCATTCCCTAAGGAGCTCCCGCTGCTCCTCTTCATACAGGCTAATAATACAGATGTTGAGGGCTGGCAGACGCTGCATGAAGGGCAAGTGAAGGATTCTGTGCACGGCAAACTGATCCCGCTTGAAGGGGAGCATTACCTACACCACACCCTGTCTAAAGAGATCGTCCAGGATTATAAGGCGTTCATGGAACAGGTTAAATAATAGAAGCTTTGCGCTATATTCTGGTAAACAGAAACAGCGGCAGCCCGGGACAGTAACAAGTCTTGGATTGCCGCTGTTTTGTGATGATAATTGTAATTAGCTTAGTTGATTATTTACGGGATTAAGAAACCTGGCAAGCTTCTCTTTATAGGCTTCAATGTCATGAAAAGTCTGAAGCTCATGCTCCTGTAACAATTGGTGTAATTCCACCAGCTTATTAATCAATCCCTCCGCAACACATACGATATTGTCCCTTGTGAAAATGTACTTGGTGAAAGTAGCTTGTTCTGTACCCCAAATGACTGTTTCTTTCTTATACAGAACATCAATATAAAATCCTCCACAACCAAAAATACCACAAGAGCAGGTATACATCGGGATTCTCCCTTGACGGGTAAGGGATTCGAAGAACTCAGTGACTACAAATACTTCTCCCTCGTCTTCATTTAGCCTAAGCCCATTTACATATAGAGATATAGTGGAAGTAACTACCGGAGCTAATACCCGTTTATGCTTAGAGATATTCGTGTATTTCTTGGATATATCAACCAACATTTCAAAAGTCAGGGTGTCTAAGCTGTTATCTTCAGAAGCAGCCATATATCATTACCACCTTTAGTTGGAGGTCTGAGCGGACTGAGATTCCCTTATTTCTCCAAAAAACCTCATAATAAGGCTGAAACGGACTGAGATTCCGTTATGTTGTTCTTTTGAGCTTAAAATGAGGATGATTAGGAGACTTAACGGAATCTCAGTCCGAATCCCCCGCAATATCCCCAGATCGTGCAGGATAGAGGAATCTCAGTCCGCTTCACAGCTGGATGAGTCATGAGGACCCGCCGAAGTTCCGGTGGTAGAATGGCTCGCTCCATGCGCATCCGCTAAGCTCCCTCTTGATTCACCCGTAGTATAATTATGTTCGGCAACATACGCCCGGCTTACCTACATCAGTCCCTGACAATAAGATCAGCCTGAATTAGGATTTTCTCATAGCTAGTGCCCGGATTCAGGATTCTCCACAGCATATGATCTACAGCTCTTGTACCGAGCAGCTGCTTGTTAACATTAACGGTTGCCAGGAACGGCAGGTTGGGGTGCGTATTATCGAAACCGGTAAACACTAGATTGTCAGGAACGGGCATACCCATAATCTCCATCGTCTCCAGGGCGAACAAAGCGTAAATATCATTAGCGCATACAAAAACCTCGGGCAGGCCGTGTTCGGTAACAGCCGCAGTGAAGGTTTCCCGGAAATTATCTATCTCCGGCCCGTTAAGGGAAGGGTTCTGCTTAAGTTCGATCTCGTTATCCTCAAGTGCGGCCCGGAAGACCAGGAACCGTTCATAGAAGCTCTGGGCATCACGGATGTTGCCGAGGAACTGGTAGTTGCGGTAGCCCTTTTTGATGACGAGGTTCATCAGTTCTCTCATGCAGGACAGATTATCGGTAAAAATAGAATCGCACGGAAAGCTGGGATCGTAGTGATCCACCATCATGACCGGAATGCCGAGACTCCTGATCTCTGCCAGAATAGGTGTGGAAATGGAGCCGACTGTAATGACCCCCATGATGGCCTCGGGATTGAGGAGCGAGAACATTGAATCATCTTTGGGCTCTGTCAGCGTTAGCACATTAATGCCCCGCTGATCCAGCCGGGTAGAGATGCCGTTGAACAGCGGGCCCCAATATAAGGAGTCCGGATTCTGATAGCGGATGTTGGGAAATAAGATCAGAATGGTTCCCGACCATTTGCGGGCATCCAGATCGATAAGCTTACCCGGAGGCTGCGCAGTGGTTGAGTCTTTAAAGTATCCGAGCTGCCCTGCGGCTTTGAAAATCATATCTCTGGTCTGTGAGCTGACACCGGGTTTGCCGGATAATGCCCGTGACACTGCAAATTTAGATAGCCCCGTAAAATCTGCTATGGATTGGATCGTTACTTTACGCCGCATGAAATCATCCTACTTTAGTCAGTTTATTTAGTCTCTTCAGAAGAACTACATTCCAATTTTACATGAAGAAGAGTAGACTAACACTTGTTTTTTTAGTTTTCTGAAAATGGTTTTGCCTATGAATCTGTCTGTTATTATGATTATAGTTTTATATTATCTTTTTGTTTTTATATAATGTTATTTTGTTATTCTAAAGATAACACTGTTATACGCCTTCAACAAGAGATAAGCGATTTTCCCCCGTAAACAAGCCTTTTTTATGTTAAAATAAGGATTTTTAATAAAATATTATTGACCATCTTCCTGCTCGGTGGTAATATTTGTTATGCTAAGAAAAACAAAATAACAATAACAAACAGGGGCGGTGTGAAAAACAAACAAAGATAAATGGGCTTTTGTTATTTTTTTAACCAGCATTGTAAGCGCTTTATCCGAGATGTGGCAGCACTGACTTATTCATCATTTATCAATTATCATGGGAGGTTTGACGGATGAGAAAGATAAAGGGGTATTCAGTTTTATTATTGTGTTTTGTTTTTTTACTTACAGCCTGCAGCGGCGGCAACAATGCAGCCAATAATACCAAGGCCAATGCGACGGCAGAGCCTGCTGCTACAGAGGCAGTGGCAGAAGCAACAGCGGAACCGACGGCAGCACCTGTTGATATGGGCGGACGTGTAATTAAGGTAGCGGCCTGGTGGGATCTGAAGCCTGCGGGCAATTCCGCATCCGAGAAGGAACGTCTGGCCAAGATTACTGAAGTGGAGCAGAAGTACAACTGCAAGTTCGAATTTGTAAACGTTCCCTTCGAAGAATTCATGCCTAAATTCACAGCTACCGCTCTTACCGGCGAACCCTTTGCCGATATCGTAATTATGGAGTACAACTCGGCCTGGCCGGCAATCCTCAAGGGACAGCTGATGAAAGTAAGCGAATATACAACAGCGGCTTCCAATATCAACAACGAAGCTAATCTGCTGGTGAAGGCGCCAAAAATTGCTAATGAGGACTACGCCTTTGCTGAACCCGGTGTGGGTGGAGCCGGTATTCACTACAATCGTGACTTGTTTAAGAAGCTGGGGCTTCCTGACCTTCAGGAGCTGTATGCCAGCGGACAATGGAATTGGGAGAAGTTCGTTGAAGTTGCCAAGCAGGCAACCAAGGACACAGATAATGACGGCAAAATCGATACTTACGGCTTCTCAGGCTGGGCGATCGATATGCTGCGTAACTTCTCCGCTGCCAACGGCGGCAAGCTGGTGGATGAAGCAACAAGCACTCAGGGTCTGACTGATCCGAAGGTTATTGAGGCGGCTGAATTCATTAACCGTCTGTACAACGTAGAGAATGTAGTCAAAGTCAAAGGCGCAGACAAAGTCGGCTATGACGAATTCAATACCTTCAAGGATGGCGATGTAGCGATGTTCCCGGCTCCGATCTGGAACCTGGGCGATTTGACCTTCGATTTCGGTGTGGTTCCTTTCCCGAACGGACCTTCCGGATCGCCTGAAGTTACCTATGCCGATAACGGCAAGAATGCATTCTTCGTTCCCAAAGGTGTGAAAGATCCGCAGGCGGTCTATCAGGCTTTTGAAGATACCTATGATATTACACAAACTGGTGATTTCCCTAGCCAGGAATGGCTGGAAAGTATCTACGCACATGAAGAAGATGTCGCTATGATGCATGAGCATATCAATAACACAGGCCAGATTCTGCTTGAAACCGCTTACCCGGAATATCCGACCTCCGGTTATATGAAGGACATCATTGTAGACAATCAATCGGTTACTGCAACTGCCGAGAAGTATAAGCCGGAAGCAGAAGCTTCCATTGCTAAGCTAGGCAAGTAATAGGAGGGTTCCGGATCGTCATAACAACGGGGGGATGTCTTGGTGACTCCCCCTATTGTATGGATATAAGATTTCCGCTTGTAAGGAGGACTTCTGGTGACAGATAAAAAGCGTCAATCCAAAATAGCCAAGAATATAATGCTTGCTGCTGTAGCATTGCTGATCATGCTTCCGGCAGGCTTGAATGTACAGGCGGAGACTGGCACGAAGAAGGCTGTCTCTGCAGAAGAGCAGGTTCCCGGCGTTACCTCCGGGATTGCGGCGAATACCGGGAATAAATACGTTGCCTATCTGGCTGAACATAAGGATGCTCCCAGACCTGATCAGGAAATTATTCTGGAGGCGGCTGACTATAGTCATGTAGAAGGCGGCGGCTTCGAGAAGTGGTCCGATTACGAAGGTATGGCCGGTGAAGCGCTGTTAACCGGTGAAACCGGCAAGGCCGAGTGGACTGTTCAAATTAAGGAGGCCGGCTTCTATAACCTGTCGATGCTGTACTATCCCGTCGAAGGGAAAAGTTCGGCTATTGAGCGCGCCTTCTATATTGACGGGAAGCTTCCTTTCAAGGAGGCGGCGTTCCTGCAGTTTGACCGGATTTGGGATAATCAGTCGGATCAGCTGGTCCAGGACAACCAGGGCAACGACCTGCGGCCAAGGCAGGTGGAGCGGCCGGTCTGGAGCGAGAAGGCGTTTCAGGACTCCGACGGTTATGAGAATGAGCCGTTTTTATTTTATTTCAGCGCCGGCACACATACGCTAACGCTGGAATCTTCAAGAGAACCTGTACTGATTAAGCAGCTGAAGCTGTTCAGGCAGAGTGCGCCGCTGCCGTACGAAGAAGCGAAGAAAGCGTGGGACTCCGAAGGCATGCAGGCCGTAAGCAGCCAGCTCCTGACCGTTCAGGCAGAAGACGCAACGGCGAAATCCTCCCCGACGTTGTACCCGCTGAATGAGCGTTCGAGCCCGGCAGTGACTCCGTACAGTTCTTCTGTAATCAAAATTAACACGATTGGCGGGCTGAACTGGCGGATACCGGGTCAGTGGATTGAATGGGAAGTGGATGTGCCTGAGACCGGATTCTATAAGCTGGCCTTCAAGACGCAGCAGAATTATGTGCGGGGAATCTATTCAACCCGGAAGCTGACCATTGATGGTACCGTCCCGTTTGCGGAAATGGCCAAGGTTCCTTTCCGGTATAAAAGCTCTTATCGGCTGGACATTATGGGCGGCAATGAGCCCTATCTATATAAGCTCGGTAAAGGCAAACATACCATACGGCTGGAGGTAAGCCTGGGCGAGTTCGCCCCGCTCATCCGCGAGGTAGAGAACAGCCTGTACAATCTCAACTCCATGTACCGCAAGATCCTGATGATTACGGGTACAAAGCCGGATGAGTACCGGGATTACCAGCTGGACCGGAAGATTCCGGGCCTCCTGGAGGTATTCGCTGTGGAGCGCGACCGCCTGAAGGGGATTGCGAAGGAACTGGTCCGTTTATCCGGACAATCCAGTGATCAGGAAGCGCTGCTCAAGACGATGGCCGAGCAGCTGGACGAGATGATTGAGGACCCGGATACGGTCCCCAAAAGACTTACCGCCTACAAGACGAATACCGGCGGACTCGGCACCTGGGTCCAGACGGCAAGAGAGCAGCCGCTTGAAGTGGACGCACTCTACATAGCTTCACCTGATCAGAAGCTCTCGAAGAAAGGGATGGGCTTCGGCGCGAAGCTGAAGCATGAGACGGCGGCCTTCTTCACTTCTTTCTTCACCGACTACAACCAGATCGGCAATGTGTCGGATGAGGATGAGCAGAAATCGGTTACCGTATGGATCGGCAGCGGACGGGATCAGGCCAATACGATGAAGGCGATGATCGATGAGACGTTCACCGCAGCCACCGGGATTAATGTCAATCTGAAGCTGGTCAACATGACCACGCTGCTTCCGGCGACCCTGGCCGGACAAGGGCCGGATGTGGCAATGCAGATCGGCAATGATCTGCCGGTTAACTTTGCAATGCGCAATGCGGCGGCAGATCTGACGCAGTTTGCGGATTTCGGGGAAGTGAGCACACGTTTCCGCGAGAGTGCGGTGCTGCCTTACCGGTATGACAGCGGGGTCTATGCCCTGCCTGAGACCCAGACCTTCAATATGCTCTTCTACCGCAAGGACATTCTGGAGGAGCTGGAGCTTGAGGTTCCGCAGACCTGGGATGAGGTATCCACACTGCTCGCGGTGCTCAGCAAGAATCATATGCAGTTTGGCCTGCCTGTAGTGGTCCAATCGGCAGTGCAGGGACAGAACATCCCGCCGAACTCGATGTTTGCCGCGCTGCTGTTCCAGAATGGCGGGCAATTCTACCGCGATGGCGGCAAAGCGTCAGATCTGGATTCGCGTACCGGAATCGAGACCTTCAAGCAATGGAGCGAATTCTATACCGATTACAAGCTGGAACGCGAATATGACTTCGCCAACCGCTTCCGCACAGGTGAGATGCCGATCGGCATCGCGGATTATACGTTATACAACCAGCTTTCTGTATTTGCACCGGAGATCAGGGGCATGTGGGGTTTCGTGCCGATCCCCGGAACTGTGAAGGAAGACGGTACGCTGGACCGGACAGTCTCCAGTGGCGGCAGTGCAGTCGTAATGCTGGATAAAGCGAAGGACAAGGATGCTTCCTGGGAATTCATGAAGTGGTGGACGAGTGAACAGACCCAGACGGTGTTCGGGCGTGAGATGGAAGGCTTGATGGGCGCTGCCGCACGTTATCCGACAGCGAATATCAAAGCGCTGGACAGCTTGCCTTGGCCGATCGCCGATTACGAGAATCTGAAAGCCCAGTTCGAATGGGCAGAAGGGGTTCCTGAGGTTCCGGGCGGATATTTCACGGGCAGACATTTGTTTAATGCTTTTTACAAAACAGTAGTCGGCGGTGTGGAAGCCAGGGAATCCATCATGGATTATGTCCAGTATATTCAGGACGAAATCACCACCAAACGCAAAGAGTTTGGTCTATAGCGGTAAGGGGGAGAGTCAAGCGTGCAAACTTGGTGGAGCCTGAAATGGCAGCAGATGAGAGCGAATAAGCATTCGTACATTCTGATGGCGCCGTATATGCTGTTGTTCGCCGTATTTACGGTGCTGCCGGTATTGGTCTCGGTTGTGCTTAGCTTCACATACTTCAATATGCTGGAATTTCCGAAGTTCATTGGGTGGCAGAACTACACGCGTCTTTTTTTGGAGGATGATGTATTCCTGATTGCCCTGAAGAACACACTGCTGTTCGCAGTAATTACAGGTCCGATAAGCTATATCGCCTGTTTCGTGTTTGCCTGGATCATCAATGAGCTGTCTCCGAAGCTGAGAGCGGTAATGACGCTAGTGTTCTATGCCCCGTCCATCTCGGGGAACGTGTACTTCATCTGGCTGATGATCTTCTCCGGGGACCGGTACGGGATCATGAACGGGCTGCTGCTGAAGTTCGGCTTCATCCTGGAACCGATCCAGTGGCTGAAGACAGAAGGCTATATTATGCCGATCATTATCCTGGTCCAGTTATGGCTTAGTCTGGGAACGGGCTTCCTGACCTTCATTGCCGGACTGCAGACCGTGGATGGAACCTTATACGAAGCGGGAGCCGTGGACGGAATCAAGAACCGCTGGCAGGAGCTCTGGTATATCACCTTGCCTTCCATGCGCCCGCAGCTGATGTTCGGTGCTGTCATCCAGATTACGACCGCGTTCGCCGTAGCTGATGTTTCGATTGCCCTGGCCGGGTTCCCGAGCGTGAACTATGCAGCGGAGACCATCGTGACGCATCTGATCGACTTCGGCACCACAAGGTTCGAGATGGGCTATGCTTCAGCGATTGCTACTGTATTGTTCTTCATCATGGTAGGCACCAACCTGGTGGTGCAGAAGCTTCTTAGAAAGGTGGGTGAATAGAAGACATGAATACCCCCTTTCAAATAGGTTCCAAACGGTTAAACCGGCCTTTGCGGATGCCCAAGAAGCGGGTGAACCGCTCTGCCTGGGGCACCTTCTCTTTATTTGCCCTGCTTACTGTATTCGGGGCGTTTATGATTTTGCCGCTGGTGTATGCGATTAATAATGCGTTCAAGCCGCTGGACGAAATCTTCATCTTCCCGCCGACGCTGTTTGTCCGGCACCCGACGATGAACAACTTTATCGATCTGTTCAACCTGCTGGGGAATTCATGGGTGCCGTTTTCCCGGTATATTTTCAACACGGTGTTCATTACCGGTGCAGGGATTATCGGGCATGTCCTGCTGGCTTCGGCGGCAGCGTACCCTCTGGCCAAACATCATTTTCCGGGCAAAAAAGCACTGTTCAGCATCGTTGTCCTCTCGCTGATGTTCACACCGGCGGTGACGGCTATGCCAAACTATATGATCATGTCCTGGCTGGGCCTCATTGATACGTACTGGGCGGTTATTATACCGGCCTTCGCTTATTCGCTTGGCCTCTATCTGATGAAGCAATTTATGGAGCAGATTCCCGATGTGCTGCTGGAAGCGGCTAAGATTGACGGGGCCAGCGAATACCGTATTTTCTGGTCGATCGTGATGCCGAATGTTAAGCCAGCCTGGCTGACACTCATCATTCTGTTATTCCAGATTCTCTGGGGCAGCGACGGCAACGGGTTCATCTACAGCGAGCAGCTGAAATCACTGCACTTTGCAGCGGGCCAGGTGGTTGCAGGAGGGATTGCCCGTTCCGGTCCGGCGGCAGCGGTGGCCCTCATTCTGATGAGCGTGCCGATCACGCTGTTTGTGTTCTCGCAGAGCCGGATTATAGAGACCATGGCAACTTCGGGAATGAAGGATTAAGGGGGGAACGCAGTTGATCGCAAAAAAATGGCTGCTGTCACTTATGGCGGCATCCCTGCTGATTGTGTATGCAGCTCCCGCGCCGGCGCATGCAGATTCTGCGCCTTATGAGAGCTACAACTATAACTATTGGGAAGAAGCGGTGCCCGCTCCTGCGGCGTATATCCCTGACCGGACCCTGTCCGGCAAGGATCTCGGGGTAGGCGATTTCCGGGAACCCGCCGACATGGTCGTGGCGGCAAGCGGACTGATCTATATAGCCGACAGCGGAAACGGGCGGATTATTTGCCTGGACCCGGACTGGAAGGTCGTTAAGGTCATTAATAGCTTCGATAATCAGGGCGCGGAGGATACATTCAAGAATCCATCCGGATTGTACATTACGGAAGACGGCAATTTGTATGTTGCCGATACGGATAACGGGCGTGTGGTGATCCTGTCCCCGGAAGGGGAGCTGCTCGGCATGGTGGAGAAGCCGGCGTCTGATATTTTGCCGGCAGACTTCAAGTTTATTCCCGTGAAAGTGACTGTAGATCAGGCTGAACGTGTCTATGTCATCGCTAAAGGGATCTTCGAAGGGATCATGCAGTTTGATAAGAATGGCGAGTTTATCGGCTACGTCGGCACGAACAAAGTGCAGCGTGATTATGCCGAATATTTGTGGCGGCTGGTCTCGACCAAAGCGCAGAAAGCCCAGATGGCTCTGTTCGTGCCAACAGAATTCTCCAATATCGATGTGGATGCCAAGGGTTTCCTCTATGCCACCAATATAGATCCAGGCTCCAAGGAGCCGGTCAAACGGCTGAATCCCTCCGGGGAGGATGTCCTGAAGCGGTTCGGATATTTCGATATTAAGGGGGACATCAGATACCGCACGGCAGTTGGACCCTCCAAGTTCACGGACATTAAAGTGCTGGCAAACGGGATGTACAGTGCGCTTGATGCCAATCAGGGCAAGGTGTTCACGTATAACGACGAAGGCGATCTTCTCTATGTCTACGGAGGGAAGGGCAACCAGACTGGGACCTTCAAAATACCGGTAGCGGTAGAGTTCTCTCAGGGGAATCAGCTCGTACTGGACCGTGGAAAAGGCAACATTGTCATCTTCAAGCCGACCCGGTTCGGCACAAGCGTCAATGAAGCGGTGGGGTATCACTACAATGGTGAAGATACGCTCGCTGTGCCGGTATGGAGGGAAGTGCTGAAGCTGAACTCCAACTACGATATCGCGTATATCGGCATTGGCAAATCCCTGCTGATGGACAAAAAAAACAAAGAGGCGCTTAAATATTTCAAGCTCGGAATGGACCGTGACGGGTATTCGGTAGCCTTCAAACGGTACCGGAGGGAAGTCATGCAGGAGCATTTCGGAACCTTTCTGACAGCGGTAATGATCCTGGTGCTGGCTTGGCTGTCTTATAAGCTCTTCAGCTTCTGGAGAAGGAAGCGGCGGTTAACCGCGTCCAGGCAGGCTTCGCCAAACCTTAAGGAGGGGAACGCCCATGAGGCAGGATTTCATTAAATTCCCGCTGCACCTCATTGTGCATCCGTTTGACAGCTTTTGGGATATGAAGTACGAAGGCAAAGGGAAGGTCCGGGTCGCGTTGACGATTCTGCTGCTGGTCGTGATTTCGATGATCCTGAAGGATCAGTTTGCGGGTTTCCTGGTGAATTATAACGACCCCCGGCATCTGAACAGCATCACGCAATTGTTCACGATTATCTTTCCCTTCTTCCTGTGGTGCCTCTCCAACTGGGCGATCACCACACTCATGGACGGGGAAGGCAAATTCAAAGAAATTATGATGGCTACAGCCTATGCGCTAGTTCCGATTGTAATCATTTATGTGCCGATGATCCTGGCCAGCCGGTTTATGGCGGAGGAAGAAACAGCCTTCTATTATCTGATGATGACGATATCCTCCATATGGTTCGTCGCGTTATTATTCGTCGGTATTATGACCGTTCATCAATATACCGTGCTAAAAACCATAGTCACGATGCTGCTCACGGTTATTGTCATGGGAATTGTCGTGTTTCTGGGGACGCTCGTATTAAGCATGCTTCAGCAGATTATAGAATTCTTCGTTAACATTTACCGGGAATTAATTTTCCGTACGTAAAGGAGGCCGCACCTGTGAAAAATCGTAAAATGCTGGTCGCGGTGCTCGCCTGTGCCGCAGTCATGCTTATTCTTGCCGGTTCTGCCGTATTCTTCTCCTCGCGCGGAGTGAAGGCGGTTGAAGCCTCTTCTTATATGGAAGTAACGGCTGAGCTGGAAGCTGGGACCGGGTTCACCGCACTGCCGGATTCGTCCGGGGGTATACCGGGCATGCAGCTTGCAGCAGATGAATCTGAGCTGTCCTTATACTTCAATCCTGAGACAACGGAAATTGCCGTGAAGGATAAAAGCCATGGTCAGATCTGGTACAGCAATCCGGCGGGCCGCGGGCAGGATACCCTGGCTTCGGGATTCGAGAAGGAGCTGCTGTCCTCGCAGCTGAATGTACTGTTCCGTGACTCTATAGGGACGCTTGAATCGTATACGAACTTCGCCCAGAGTATCAGCAGCAAACAATTCACTGCCGAGAGTATCAAGAACGGGCTGCGGATTGTATATACGATTGGAGATACTTCCATCGGGATTGATGCGCTGCCTAAGTTCATCAGCAAGACAAGAATGGAAGAGAAGGTCCAGGCTAATCTGGATGCGTCCAGCGCCAAATATGTAGGGCAGCGTTATTATCCGAAAGACGGTGACCCGGAAGTTCTGGAGCGCATTGATGCCCAGGTCTCGAAGCCGCTGGTGCTGAGCAAAATGACCGCAGCCTTCAATAAATCCGGTTATTCTGCAGAGGATCTGGCCTTCGATAATGAGGAGAACGGAGTGGAGGGCGGCTCGGGAACAAGCAAGCCAAACTTCATCATTCCGCTGGAATACCGGCTGGATGCAGGGTCACTCGTAGTAACCGTCCCGATGAACCAGGTCAAGGAGAGCGGTGAATACCAGATCCGCAGCCTGGAGCTGCTGAATATGTTCGGAGCTGCCGGTCAGCAGAGCGACGGCTACATGTTCGTTCCGGACGGCTCCGGCAGCCTGATCTATCTGAATAACGGAAAAGTGAAGGAAGAGCAGTATGTTCAGCGTGTATACGGCCCGGACCCGAATGATAACAGCTATAGACGCGGGCAGGTCAGCGAGAGTGCCAGAATGCCGGTCTTTGGCCTGAAAACAGAGGATGCCGCATGGTTTGCCGTGATCGAGAAAGGCGATGCCATAGCCAGCATAGCCGCAGATATCAGCGGCAAGAAGAACTCCTACAACTTCATCCACAGCAGCTACACCCTGCGGGGGGAAGATGAGCTTGAGCTGTATACGGGGTCTACCATTCAGGAAATCCAGCTGTTAAATGAAGAGATTTACAAAGGCGATATTGAGGTCCGCTACAGCTTCCTCGGCAAAGATAAAGCCAATTATTCAGGAATGGCTGAGCTGTACCGGAATAAGCTGGCGGCGGAGCAGGTGCTGCAGCCCCTGGAAGCCGG
Source organism: Paenibacillus sp. FSL E2-0178 (assembly GCF_038593005.1). NCBI lineage: Bacteria > Bacillati > Bacillota > Bacilli > Caryophanales > Paenibacillaceae > Paenibacillus > Paenibacillus sp. FSL E2-0178. Next base: position 3,642,395 of record NZ_CP151953.1, on the reverse strand, counting down.
GCAGGATATTCCTTTGTATCTCGATATGCTGGGTGCGGTCGACAAGCAGAAGTCGTTCCTCGGCGTCCCTTACCGGTCCGAGATTGCCATGACTACCTTCGGGCAGGCGGCGCAGATTGCAGAGCAATTGAAGCAGGATGGCGTTGACCGGCTGCTTATGCGCTATACCGGCTGGTCTGCCAAAGGGGTGAATCACGCTTCACCGGATAAGCTGAAGACGGAAAGTGTGCTGGGCAGTAAAAAGGAGCTTCTTAAATTATCAGAGCAGCTGGAACAGGCGGGAGGTATGTTATTCCCGGATGTGGCCTTCCAGAAGATCTATCATGATGATGGCGGCTTCACGCCTTCCTCCGATGCCTCCCGGTTCGTGACCCGGGAAGAAGCGGAGCTCTATCCGTATAACCGGGCTTTGAACCGGATGGATATGACGCTCGGAAGCTACTATCTGTTGTCCCCGGCCAAGCTGCCCTATTATGTGGACAATTTCATGAGCAAGTATGAAGCTTATGGGTTCAACGGCGTATCCCTGCGGGATCTCGGCAGTGTGCTCAGCTCGGATTTCCGGGTCAGTCGGGTCATTCAGCGGGAGACGGCCAAACAAATCGTAGAGGAGCAGCTGGGCAAGCTGGATCAGAGCATCGGCCAGACGATGGTCGCAGGCGGCAATGCTTATGCATGGCCTTACTCCGATCATCTGATCAATGTGCCAATAGCCTCCAGCGGCTTCGTGCTGACGGATGAAGAAATCCCGTTCTATGAAATGGTTGTGCATGGTTACATCAGCTATACGGGGACGCCGGTGAATCTGAACGATGAGCAGGATCTCAAGGTGCAGCTGCTCCGCTCTATTGAGCTTGGTGCCGCGCCGCATTTCTCCTGGTCGTATGAGCCGTCCTCCAAGCTGAAATACACTCATTTTGACGATATGTATGCCACAAGTTATCAGGATTGGTACGGTCAGGCGGTTTCGCTGTACAAGGAAGTCAGTAAAGTGCTCTCTCCGGTACAGAACGCGCAGATTGTGAACCATATACGCCATCAGGAGGGTGTTGTGGAGGTGCAGTACAGCAATGGTATTTCAATCTATGTGAATTACACAGACATGCAGGTTTCCGTACACGGCTTCACTGTCGGAGCCGGACAATATGGGATAGAAGGTGGGCAGTCATGAGGGGGAGCAAGCTCAGCTTAAATCACAAGCGCTCTTGGCTGGGAGTTGCCTTTATTACGCCGTGGCTGCTTGGATTCGTGTTCATGTTCGCGGCTCCGCTCATCCAGTCGGTTAAGTTCAGCTTCAGCAAATTAAACGTTGATCCGTCAGGCTTCACACTGGAATGGGTAGGCTGGTCTAATTTCAATAATGCATTGTTTGTAGATGCCACCTTTAACCGCGTACTCACCGAATCCGTCAGGGATATGGTGCTTAACGTTCCAATGATCCTGTTCTTCAGCCTGTTCTCGGCAACGCTGCTGAATCAGAAATTCCGGGGGAGAGTTCTGGCCCGTGCGATATTCTTTCTGCCTGTTATTCTGGCTTCGAATGCGATCTCGGCGGCAGAAGCGTCCGGACTGATCAACCTGGTGGGGGATGCCACGGCTGTGAATGAACTCGGTCAATCCGGCTCACAGTACAATGTCATGTCTATGGTGATGATTCTGAGTGATATCGGTCTGCCGCTCTCGTTCGTGGATTACATTGTGGATGCTATCCTGCGGATCTATGAGATTATTACGAGCTCGGGTGTACAGATTCTAATCTTCCTGGCCGCGCTGCAGTCGGTTCCGGGGGCGATGTACGAGGTAGCGAAGATTGAAGGGGCGACCGCTTATGAATCCTTTTGGAAAATCACCTTCCCGCTGGTAAGCCCGCTCATCCTGACCAATGTGATCTACACCATTATCGACTCTTTCACGGGTAGCAAAGTAACGCAAATGATCTTCACCACCGCGTTCACCACCCAGAACTTTGGTCTCAGTGCGGCCATGTCGTGGATCTATACGCTGATTATCAGCATCGTCCTGATTATTGTAGGATACTTCCTGTCCAAAAGAGTGCATTACAATTGATTAATCGCAAAGGAGGGTACGGCTATGCAAGCTCCTCAATCTGTTCAGCCTGCTCATAGGGAGGCGAATCACCATAGAGTCCATAAGCTAAAAGGCAAAGCAGTGGATCTTCTATACGCACTGTTCCGCTATGCGCTGGTCATCGGGATCTCCTTCATCATTATTTACCCGCTGCTTATGAAGTTCTCGATTGCCTTCAAGGATAAAGCGGATATTTACAATCCGACGATTTATATGATTCCGGTCCACTACACTATGGATAACATCAGAATGGCGATGCAGATTCTGGACTACTTCCCGCTGCTGGGGAATACGCTGCTCTTCGTCGTAGTGACTACGGTGCTGACCACGGCTTCCTGCGCTTTGGCCGGTTACGGCTTCGCCCGGTTCAGCTTTCCGGGGAGCAATATCCTGTTCGCGCTCGTCATTCTTACCCTGCTTGTCCCTACCAGCACGCTGATGGTGCCGATGTACCTGCATTTCAGAAGCTTTGACATTATGGGGATTATTCATTTGTTTACAGGGAGAAGCGGCATTAATCTGCTCAATACGTATTGGCCATCGATGATTACATCCGCGACTGCCATCGGACTTAAGGCGGGGTTGTTCATTTATATTTTCCGCCAGTTCTTCAAGGGGATGCCGAAGGAGATTGAGGAAGCGGCGCTGATCGACGGTGCAGGGGGCGTGAAGACGTTCCTGCGGATTATGCTGCCCAATGCGGTCTCGCCGATGATTACGGTCATCCTGTTCTGCTTCGTCTGGCAGTATAACGATACCTTCTTCACCTCGCTGTTCATGAGTGAAATTGCACTTATGCCTACGAAGGTCAGCTCGCTGGCCGCGCAGGCCAATGCCCTGCTGCCGGGATTGCTTGGGGTAGGCGGGGGATCGGGTGTTAAGGCGGACCCCAATCACGTAGCGATGATTATCGATACCGGTATCCTGCTGGCGATTCTCCCGCTGATTACCTTATATATGGTGGTGCAGCGTTACTTCGTAGAGAGCGTGGAACGCAGCGGAATTATCGGTTGATCTTCATTTAGAGAGGAATTTAGAACATGCATAAAGAGAAGGCATCCCAATATATAGTGGAGCCTAAGCTGGTGAACCCGCATGCGGATGCGGGTGCGCTTAGGCTAATGACCTATCTGTGCAGCATCTACGGGTCCCGTGTATTAACGGGACAGCAGATCGGTGTCGAATCGGCGCCCGAGCTTGAGATTCTGTACGAAGTGACAGGCAAGTACCCGGCTGTCTATGGTTTCGACTTCATGAATTATTCGCCTTCCCGGACGGAGCGGGGGGCGGAATGCAGTGACACCGATATTGCCATCGGCTGGTGGCGGAGCGGCGGGATTGTCACCTTCTGCTGGCACTGGAACGCGCCCAAGGATCTGATCGATCTGCCGCCCGACAAGACCTGGGGAAGCGGCTTCTATACCAAGGCCACGACCTTTGATCTTGCACAGGCGTTGGATCATCCGGAATCGGAGGAGTATCAATTGCTGCTGCGGGATATGGATGCCATCGCCCTGCAGCTGAAGCGGCTTCAGGCTGCCGGAGTCCCCGTACTGTGGAGACCGCTGCACGAGGCATCTGGCGGCTGGTTCTGGTGGGGCGCGCGCGGCGCTGATCCGTATATCCGGCTGTGGAAGCTGATGTATGACCGGATGACGAATCTGCATAAGCTGAATAACCTGATCTGGGTATGGAACGGCCAGCATGGTGACTGGTATCCGGGTGATGAATACGTTGATATCATCGGGGAGGATTTGTATCCTTCGGCCAGAGACTATAGCTCGCAGAAGGGGCATTTCCAGCGTGCCCGAAGCTATACCGGGCAGAACAAAATCATTGCCTTATCGGAGAATGGAGTGCTTCCGGACCCGGATTCCATGCTGAAGGATCAGGCCCTGTGGGCCTGGAACTGCACCTGGTACGGCACATTTGTGTATATGACTGAAGAGGATGGCCGGAGAGCCTACAGCAGCGGATATACGGAGCGCAAGCATCTGATCAAGTATTATGATCATCCGCTCACGGTAACGAAGGATGAGCTTCCAAATCTGAGGGACGAGGACGAATTAAGCAGCAGTTGAATGAGCATGTGTATTTAGAAATGATTAGGAAGGCGGCCTGAGATGAAGCTGAAACGCTCGTTCGTCATTACCTGTATACTGCTGCTGGCCGTCCTGGTGACGGCAGTTCCTGCGCAGGCGGAAACCCGGGCGAAGAAGAATGCCCTGCAGGCTTATGTTGAATCGCTCGGACCGGGCTGGAACCTGGGGAATACCTTCGAGGCTTCCGGGGATGAAACTTCATGGGGGAACCCGGCCGTGACCCAGGCCTTCATCGGGCAGCTTGCGGAGGAGGGCTATAAGAGCATCCGTATCCCGGTTACCTGGAAGCACAGGATGGGCGATGCTCCTGATTATGCAATCCGGCAGGACTTCATGGCCCGGATTCAGGAGGTTGTTGACTGGTCGCTGGCTGCGAACCTTCATGTGATTATTAATCTTCATCATGACAGTAACTGGGTGATGAACATGGCAGCGGAGCATGATGAGGTGCTGGACAGATTCAATGCCGCCTGGACGCAGATTGCCGGGCATTTCAAGAATTATCCGGATAGCCTGATGTTCGAGAGTCTGAATGAGCCGCGTTTCTCCGACGACTGGAGTAAGGACAGCCCGGAATATTTCACTATGCTGGATGAACTGAATGTGTCCTTTCATACTATTGTCCGGCATTCCGGAGGGAACAACAAGCAGCGGCCGCTGGTACTTTCTACGCTCACTGCTGCCCCTACCCAGGCCAGACTGGATGCATTAGCCGCAACCATCAAGAAATTAAATGATGATAGACTGATAGCAACGTTCCATTACTATGGTTATTATGCGTTCAGTGTGAACCTTGGGGGCTCGACCACGTTCGATAACACGGCCAGGGAGGATCTAATTCAGGCGTTCGACCGGGCTTATGATACCTTCACGGCCAAGGGCATTCCCGTAATTGTCGGGGAATTCGGCCTGCTCGGGTTCGATAAATCGCTGAGTACTGTCCAGCATGGCGAGATTCTGAAGTTTTTTGAATACGTTACCTACTATGCCCATGAGAAAAAAATGCCGCTGATGTTATGGGACAACGGGCAGCATTTCGACCGGCGCACGCTCAAGTGGGTAGACGAGGAGCTTCATCAGGTGATGAAGCAGGGCTGGAAAGGCCGTTCCTCCAATGCGGAGACGGATTCGGTCTATATTCTAAAGGATGCGGAAATGAAGGATACCGCCATTCCCCTGAATTTGAACGGCAATACGTTCACGGCGCTGCTTAATCAGGAACAAGTGCTTGTAAAAGGAACGGATTATGAGCTTGAGGGAGAGAACCTTATCCTCAAATCCGCGCTGCTGCAGAAGCTTGTTACGCAGAAGTACGGAATTAATGCAGCTCTAACTGCCAAATTCAGCGCGGGTGCTGACTGGAGAATGAATATCATTTATTATGATATGCCCAGCTTCATTAGTGCGCAAAGTCCTGAAGGGATCTTCACGATCCCGGCCTGGTTCAACGGCGATAGTCTGGCAACACTGGAGGCTGTCTATACATCTGGCGGCAATGCCGGACCTAATGACTGGACGCCCTTCAAGGAGTACTACAAAGCCTTCTATCCGGACTATACGACCGGAGAGATCAAATTCACGGATGAATTCTGGAAAGAAGTCAAGGATGGGGAAGTGCAGCTGAGGATGCATTTCCGCAGCGGTGCAGTCATCCCGTATACGATTACCAAGACAGGCACTCAAATTGCCGGGGTCTCCGCAGAGGATGCAGAAAAGGCGGCAGCGCTGGCTGCGGAAGAAGCGGACGGGCAGGCTGTAGAGGTGCTGGCGGAATCTGCTGATCCGGCATCGGCAGATACTGCAGCAGCAAATTCAGTGGAGAATTCTGCTGAAGCTGTCCAGCCAGAGGAAGCCAGCCAAGGCAGCGATACCTTAATGATCCTGCTCGCTGGATCGGCGTTGATCGTTGTAGCGGCAGCGGTCATGTACCGGCGGAGAGCGGGTAGAAGATAGGCTTAGCGGATAACGAAACAGCAGCAACCGTGGACGGGAGAATCATGTCCTGGTTTGCTGCTGTTATTTTTGAACCCATAAACGCATGATTAATGTTCGCTGGTGTTCATTAGACTTTGCAGACGTGCAGCTGTTTCGGCAGTAGCTGTATAAATCATGATCTTCAGATCTGGATGGCCCTGGGGCTGTAGGGTCATATGTTCGAACTCCAGCTCCCCGATGCCCGGCGCATTCCACTGTTTGTGGCAGTCCGTTACAACCTGAACATCATGCAGCGGCCATTTCTCGCGGAACAGCGGGCTGCTCTGCATAAATTCCCCGATAAGCTCCTTGAACCTCGGGTCATTAGGAAAATGTGCGTAATCCGCACGAAAGCGTGCAACGATTACTTCTGCTTTACTCTCCCAGTCCTCTGGATTCATTCTTCGTTTCCCGCCCGTCAATAACAGCCGCATCCAGTTGGGACGCTCCTGCTCACCCTCTGAGAATGAAGGAAAGCCGAAAACCAGCTCCGCTGCCTGATTCCATAACAGCAAATCCCAGCTTCTCCCGATTACGAAGGCCGGATTCGGCTCCATGGCCTTAATCATCCGTTCCAGGCCTGTATTCAGTTGCTGATCTTCTACGGCCTGCTGCTGCACAGGTCTGGCAAGAAGATGAAGATGGTGACGTTCGTCTTCAGTCAGCCGCAGCGCCTCTGCTATGTTATTCAGTACATCCTCTGAAGGATTGATACTTCTTCCCTGCTCCAGAGAGGTGTACCATGAGGTTCCGATGTGGGCAAGCTGGGCCACTTCTTCCCGGCGGAGTCCCGGAGTCCGCCGTCTTCCATAAGAGACTAACCCGGCTTCTTCAAGAGTCAGACGTTCCCGGCGCGAACGCAGAAATTCTCCTAACGGCATTCTGGAAGAAACCTCTTCCATGTTGAACTCCTCCTTATCCTGACACTGACAGTCCTACGATAAACGCAGGAAGGATGCCAGTTACACATTCTATTATACTGCCAGTATAGCATCTATAAACTTAGGAGGATTTGAACTATGAATATATTTGTAACTGGAGCCACCGGTAAAGTAGGCAGCCGTTTCGTTCCGCGTCTGCTGCAGCGCGGTCATCACGTTAAGCTGTTGATCAGGGATGCCGCCAAGGCGGATGGGCTCCGGGAGCAGGGGGCAGAAATTGTAGAAGGCGAGCTTCTGCAGCCGGAGCATTATGTGGAGGCTCTCAGGGGGATTGATGTTGTGTTTCATCTGGCAGCTCAGTTCCGCGGGGTAGACGAGAATACTACCTGGATATCCAATTTCGATGGCAGCATCGCTCTGGCCAAGGCAGTGCTGGAGGCGGGGGTGCCAAGGTTTGTTTTTGCGAGCACCAATAATGTCTACGGCTCCGGAAGTAACGCGGGACCCAGTCAGGAGGATGACGAGCTGAAGCCTGCGTTTGCTTATCCGCAGTCCAAAGCCAAGGCTGAGGCAGCGCTGCTGCAGCTTCATCATGAACAGGGATTAGGCCTGCGCATTGTAAGGCTGCCCTTTGTCTACGGTGAGCGGGATCCGCATATCACAGAATTTCTGCCGCTCGCAGGCAATTGGAATCCGGCAAAACGAATGCATATGGCGCACCATGCCGATGTGGGTCAGGCCCTGCTGCTCGCTGCTTCCGCAGACGGGATAGATGGCCGGATCTACAACGTCGGTGACGATGCACCGATCTCCATTGCGGAGCTGCAGAAGCTGCATCATTTTGAAACCTCCCCGGAAGCGCAGCAGCAGGAATTCAATCCATGGGAGGGTGTCATTGATACCACCCGGATCAGGGATGAATTACATTACCGGCCGATTTTCCCGTCATTCTATACGGCTAGGGATGCAGGTGCACTTTAAATTGGATTTATCTTCTCCCGGCAATCTGGTATACAATATACAATAGTAGTGCATTTTCTTGACCGCAGGCTTCTCTTCAGAAGCTTGCGGTTTGTTGTATGAACAGTTTGAATAAGATGAACTAAAGAACTACACATAAAGGCAAAAGGTAACGGAGGGGAATTTTGGAATGGAGGAGCGGTAGCGTCCGCCTTTGTGTCCGGATTTCATCCGCAAAAGGCGGGTTAAATCAAGAAATCTGGACACAACAGCTGCTGGAAGGCCAAATATTCACCGCAGTTACGTCCTCGCCCAGCTGGGGGGGCTTAAGTTGATCTATAGAGATCATGATTCAACCGCAGCCAGCAGGGCTATTGTATAGAGATCGTTATTACATAGGGAGGCAGGCAAATGCTGAAATCATTGCAGGCTATTGAAACATACCGCGAAGAAGGAAGACTCCCCGGTGAAGGCTGTCTGTGGCTGGGATATATCGTTCAGGCCGAGCAGACGATTGTGAACCTCGAACGGGTGGAGTCACTGGGGGAACTGGAGCAGCAGAGTCCGGTGCTGGATTACGTAGAGCGGAGCCTGCGCGTATTGGACAGTCTGCCGCTATCCTACTGGATCAGGGAATTGGCTGAAGAGACGCTGATCTGGTCGGAGACTGCCAAGGGCGGTACGATCCGGCAGCGCAGAAGCTGGCAGGAGGACGGCATTAATATATTTGTGCATAATATCGGTTCGGCACAGCTGTACTGGCGTTATGCAGAGGATGACCGGGAGGACGCTGCCTCTGCGGATAAGCGGCTGATCGTGCACCGGCTGATCGAAACCCATGGGCTGATCGGGCAGCAGATCCGCGGCGAGGTTCCGCCTTCGGTCAATCTTCCGTTATCCGGACTGGTGGAGCAGGGGCTGCTGACTGCAGATGAGCTGGAGCGGCTGCTGTTCGCCCTGAATCACTGCATTATCTCTGCCGTAGCCCCGGAGCTGTGGCAGGAGGTTCGCCCTCAGGTGATGGAGCTGATTGCCGTAATCTCCTCAGGGAATCTGCATGATGAAGTCCCCATGAAGGAGCGTCTGCGGAGAATGCGCTCCGGGTCTATCGCGCAGGGCGAGGATTATGAGACGGAGTGGAGCAGTCTTGTGCAGGAGGGCTTCAATCCTGCTGTACTGGAGCCGCTGCAGCCTGTCACCTTCTGGTATGTGGAATCAGCACTGCAGACCTTCTCGCTGGAGCAGTTTCTCAAAGTAGTAAGCCTCTCCGCTAGCAGTGATTTGTCCGCTCTGAACCATATCAGCTTCGAAGCGGTGATGAATAGCATTTATTATGACTACAAGGGCAGCAAGAAGATCAACGTGTACAAGAAACGGATCATTGAGAAATACTTGTCTGAGCTGGACTGGACAGAGATCTACAGCGGGGAGCAGCCTTCTGGCAATCCGCATCTGTTGCACCGGCTGCTGCGGAAGGAGCATTTGCCCGACACGCTGTTCTTCAACTTCGAATTCTCCCCGGCGGCTGAGAAGCTGATTGAATTCTGTATAGAAGCCGAGAAGTCGGCGCTGTATGAACGGGCGGTGCTGCTGCTGTTCGATCTGTTCGATCTGCGCCGGGATGCGTTCGACCGCTTCCATAACGAGGATACGTATTTAAGCCAGATGAATGATACGGCAGATTATAAGGCGGTTATTCTGGATTACGTCACCGGCCGCAAGGTGCTGGACATCGGGCCGGGCGGCGGGGTGCTGCTGGATCTGATCGAGCAGCGGATGCCGGACGTGATTCCGGTGGGCATCGATATCTCCAGCAATGTCATTGAAGCATTGCGGCAGCGCAAGCAGCGGGAAGACCACCGCTGGGAGGTGCTCCAGGGCGATGCGCTGAACCTGAAGGATTACGTGGAGGCGGGGACGGTCGACACAGTGATTTTCTCCTCCATCCTGCATGAGCTGTATTCCTATGTCCCGCTGGACGGGAAGAAGTTCAATCACGGGACGGTTGCGGCAGCGCTAACCAGCGCCTTCGGGGTGCTGGCGGACGGCGGAGTCATTATTATCCGCGACGGTATTATGAGTGAGCCGGAGGATCAGCAGCGGAGAGTACGGTTCCTGGAGGATGATGGAATGGCGTGGCTGGAGCGGTATGCTAAGGATTTTGCCGGCCGGAGTATCCGGTATGAGCAGCTTAGCGCCCGGGAGGTCCTCATGCCGGTGAATGATGCGATGGAGTTTCTGTACACGTATACGTGGGGCGAGGAAGCCTATATCCATGAGGTACAGGAGCAGTTCGGATATTTCACTCCGGCGCAATATGCCGCGTTCATTGAGCAGACGCTTGGTGATCAGGCGAAGATTGAAGTCTTCCGCCATTACCTGCAGGAAGGGTATACGGAGGCGCTGCAGGATCGGGTCGTGGTGATGGATGAGAGCGGGCAGGCGGTCGCACTGCCGGACAGCACCTGCTTCATTGTAATCCGTAAGGCAGGCTGAAGCCGGGCGCTTGAGTGGAACATAAAAGGGGCATTACCACAGCCGTGTCCGGGTCTGGTAATGCCCTTTTTCGATAAACTGACCGATCAGTTGGTAGCCGGCAGCCTGGATTTCCTGAAGCCGGCCACACTGTAGACAATCAGGGCAACCCAGATGAAGGAGAAGCTGACCAGTCTCCCTTGTGAGAAGGGCTCACCAAGCAGGAATACTGCCAGCAGCATACTCGTCGTCGGCGAGATGTACTGGATGAAGCCGACCATGGAGAGCGGGAGCAGCTGCATAGACTTGGCGAACCAGAACAACGGCATCGCCGTAGCGGCTCCGGACAGCAGCAGGACGATCATCAGCAGGGGAGACAGCGAAGCGAACGTTCCTGTGCCCTGCGACTGAATGTAGATCAGATAGCCCAGCGCAACTGGCATGGCCATCAGTGTTTCCCCGGTCAGGCCGAGCAGAACATCGAGCCCTGCAAGCTTTTTGGCCAGACCATACAGGGAGAACGTGACCGCCAGCGCAATTGCCACCCATGGAACCTGCCCGTACTGGACCGCCATAATCCCCACACCGGTGCCTGCCAGAAGAATAGACGCCCATTGCCACGCTGACAGCTTTTCCTTGAGGAAGATGACCGCAAACAGAACGCTGATGAGCGGATTCATATAGTAGCCGAGGCTGGTCTCCAGCACGTGATTATTGTTCACAGCCCAGATGAACAGGAACCAGTTCATGCTGATGAAGAAGGAGCAGAGGACAACTGCTACGGTGCTTTTGGTGCTTGAAAAGATAGTCTTCAGCCGCCCCCACTGCCGCGAGCACGTAACCAGTACAGCTACAAAAACGAAAGCCCACACAATCCGGTGCCCAAGTATTTCCCATGCGGGCATAGCCTGGAACAGCCGCCAGTAGAGCGGCAGAAACCCCCAGATGAGATAGGATAGAACGGCATAAATAATGCCTTTTTTCATAATGACACCCCTGCTCAAAGAATCAGAAGAATGGAAATATTAGGTTCAATTCGTTCATTATATCAGGCATTCCGCATCCTGTATTTAGCTGAGCTTCGCTCCGTAAGCACGATAGACGAAATGCTCTGTGTTGAACAACAAAAAGGAGCCGCGTGACTGCGGCCCCTTCACATTATTAATGAAATCTGTATCGCTACTTAAGCGTAATGTTAAGTAAGCTGATTTTACCGCCCTGCACCTTGAACTCGTGTCTGAACAGCTGCGGAGCGGGAACGCGGTTCTTGTTAAATTCCCCTTCCATCTCTGCTGTCACAGCGACGGACTCCCCGGATTCTTCTATTTCCATGATCGTATAGCGGACCTTGGCAGAGAACAGCTCTGATTCTCCCCAGGCCTGTATAGCCTCCCTGCCCGCAATCTCTTTACCGTTATCCTTAACGCTGGCGCCGGGAGTGAACAATTCAATGAAGGCCTCAGGCTGATATTGGTTAATGGCATTGTAGAACTCCTGTACCTCACTCGGCATAGTGACATGTTGATTCATGGTGATCTGCCTCCTGTAAGTAGAGTAGCGGAAGCGGCATGGCTCCACCCTTACACGTAACTTAAACGTATCCGGGCATTGGTAAGCAGATTGGAGGGTGAATAGGGAGGGTGACCGATCCTATCGAACCCGCTGACCTCACGTCCCCACGCGGTACGTATAGACATTCTCGAAGAATAATTTTTTGAAATCATCCGCTTTGATGAAAAAATGCAATAAACCGGACAAGTCCCATTCCATCCCGATCTGATCATCAGAATCAGCCTGGAGTAATAGAATCTCATCGCTGGGATGACCTCCGTATTGCAGTGCTGTCATATGGCCCAGGAAACGGAATCCGATTCCACGGTCGTAAGTAATCAGGAATTTCGGTTTGAATTCCAGGGAATAGCGGTTCAAGTCCGTTTCGTTGTTCATCAGATGGTTGGCTTCCAGATAATCTGAATCGGGAATCGTTAATTCAAGCTTTGTTTCGAGCAGCGCGGATTTGAATATTTGATCTTCCGATAATGTCATCGGTGGCTCCATTCGAACCAATTCTGTAGTTTCAGGGGAGTAATATACAACATTATTATTCTTCTTGTCTGAATCATAATCATCGCTGTTATACCATACCTCAGAATCATACACGTAGAAGAAGTAGAGAATTCCGGTAGCCGGATACCCCGGGTTAACCAAATTCATAGGGAACTCTTCAAGATTGATTTGAGCGACAAACGACATGGGATGGTTCTTCCACGAAGGCCATTGAAAGGAAGAGGGCATATCAGGATGTCCCCCGATTTTGCTGGCGCCAAGCTTGATTTCTGTTTCATCTGTCATTTGTGGAACCATGTAGAATCCGGGCAGAATGTGATGTTTTAATGTATCCCAATACTTATCAAGACCTGCTTCTCCCAGCATCAAGCGGATCTCACCCATTGAAGGGTCTGTGATTTGATCAGATGCCAGCGGGTGCTTGTATATGGAGGTCTCATTGCTGCCTGCTGCATTACCCGTTATTAAGAAGCGGAGCAGTAGTATAAACGCTGTTATTATCTTAAATGTATTCAAGGTTTCTCCCGCCCTTCTAAATTGTTATTCTACACGGGCAGGTTAAATTTGTCAGTTCAAATTATCCCATTGATCTTACGGATAAAGCTGACCCTGACCGGCTCCCGGAATAGCATCCTTGCGGAATTCGGAAGGCGAGCAGTTCATCGCTTTGCGGAAGACTTTGATGAAGTAGCTGACGTTGTCGAAGCCGACATCCATGGCGATATCGGAGATTTTGCGGTCACTCTGCTGCAGCAGGGCTGCGGCCTGGCGGATCCGGTAGGAGTTGATATAATCGACGGGCGTCTTGCGGGTCATGCTTTTGAAGAACCGGCAGAACTGCCCCTCACTCATCGGAATCAGTTCGGACAGATCGCGCGTGCGGATTGGCTCCTGATAGTTGTCCTGGATATAGAGGATGACTTTCTTCAGCCGGTCGATCTTCGTGTTATCGGCGCCTGCAGACTGGCTGTAGTTCACCGAACGTCCCGGCGGCGCAATCTGTGAGAGCATGATCAGCAAAGTTCCTTTCATAAAGGACTCGAATCCGGGCATTTTATTATCATATGCCTCCATCATCCGCTCCAGGTGCAGCAGAAGCTCCCCTTGCCAAGGTACGGAGGAGGTGATGTGACGCGGAAAACTCTGGCGTTTCTCCTGAAGCGGCAGAATTACAGTCTGCTGGATGGTATCATATTGGGCGCTGGCCAGGAGATCGGGGTGAAAGACAAGTGCGCAGAACCGGCAGGGAGTGTCCAGAGCCGCATAGGCGGCATGAATATCACCGGATTCAATAAACACGGCTTCGCCGGGGCGGAGCGTGAAATAATCCGTATCCACCTGAAAGAGAATCTCGCCTTCAAGCAGCAGGAAGAACTCCGCTTCCTCATGCCAGTGGGTATCCAGGACAGGGGCTCCGGCCGGGAGCTCTATCCAATAGGCGGCCAAGGGAAACATAACATCCCCGTGTTCACGGTCTTCTTTGAGCAATCGCTGCGATGTGCGGTCCATTATGGCCCTCCTTGTGGGTGAAACATCAAAATAGTGTTATAAATTAGCTATATTATAGTAGTTTTGTGATTTTGTTATCGTTATAATGCAACTATAAACACCAAATTGAAGGGTGGCAAGTGCACACATGAAATTTACAGACGGCCTTTGGCTGGTTCGCGACGGAATCACAATCAATGGTGCAGTTCAGAACTATGCGGTGGAAAAAACTGCAGAAGGTCTGACAGCAATTACGCAGACAACTCCGATTACTGGACGTGCAGCAACACTGAATTCCACACTGCTTACCGTAAAATTCCATTCCCCGCTTCCGGGTGTGGTTGGGATTAAGATTATTCATAATGACGGCGTTATCGACCGCGGTCCTTCCTTTGAATTGACTAAGGGAACAGGCGATCATGTTCAAATTGAAGAAACCGAAGCACAGACCGTGCTGATCAGCGGCGGACTCCGCGTGGTCATTAACAAGGGAACTCACTGGTCGGTAGACTTCTACCGCGGCGACGAGCGCATTACAGGCAGCGGTTACAAATCGATGGCCTATATCACTGATCAGGACGGCAACACGTTCATGCGTGAGGAGCTGGATATCGGCATCGGCGAATTCGTGTATGGTCTGGGTGAACGCTTCACTGCTTTTGTGAAGAACGGCCAGGTAGTTGACCTGTGGAACAAAGACGGCGGTACAAGCTCCGAGCAGGCTTACAAGAACGTTCCATTCTATGTTACCAGCAAAGGCTACGGCGTATTCGTGAACCAGCCTGAACTGGTGTCGTATGAAATCGCTTCGGAGAAGGTGAAAAAAGCCCAATTCAGCGTAGCTGGAGAGAGCCTGGAATACTTCGTTATTGAAGGGCCGACCATTAAAGAAGTTATTACCAAATATACTTCCCTGACCGGCAAGCCTGCGCTTCCACCGGCATGGACCTTCGGCCTGTGGCTGACGACTTCGTTCACAACGGACTACGATGAAGCTACGGTGAACTCCTTCGTAGAAGGAATGGCTGAGCGCGATCTGCCGCTGCATGTGTTCCACTTCGACTGCTTCTGGATGCGCGAATACCAATGGACCGATTTCCAGTGGGATTCCCGTGTATTCCCGGACCCTGTGGGCATGCTGAAACGCCTGCATGAGAAAGGGCTTAAGATCTGCGTCTGGATCAACTCCTACATCGGACAGCGTTCACCGCTGTTTGAAGAAGGCAAGAAGAACGGCTATCTGCTCAAAAAACCGAACGGCGACGTGTATCAGACGGATCTGTGGCAAGCGGGTATGGGACTCGTGGACTTCACGAACCCTGCGGCTTGTGAATGGTATGCAGGTTACCTGCGTGATCTGGTGGACATGGGCGTAGACAGCTTCAAGACCGACTTCGGCGAGCGCATTCCAACGGATGTTGTTTACTTCGACGGCTCTGATCCGCACAAAATGCACAACTACTACACACAATTGTATAACAAGGTTGTCTTTGAAGTACTGGAAGAGAAGCTTGGCAAAGGCGAAGCAGCCGTGTTCGCACGTTCGGCAACCGCTGGCGGGCAGCAGTTCCCGGTTCACTGGGGCGGCGACTGCTACGCCGACTACGAGTCCATGGCAGAAAGCCTGCGCGGCGGCCTGTCGCTCGGCCTGTCCGGCTTCGGCTTCTGGAGCCATGACATCGGCGGCTTCGAGAACACTGCTCCTGCGCATGTCTTCAAGCGCTGGCTGGCC
The DNA here is from genome assembly GCF_038593005.1 of Paenibacillus sp. FSL E2-0178. Taxonomy (NCBI): domain Bacteria; kingdom Bacillati; phylum Bacillota; class Bacilli; order Caryophanales; family Paenibacillaceae; genus Paenibacillus; species Paenibacillus sp. FSL E2-0178. The sequence continues at coordinate 3,626,628 of NZ_CP151953.1, read as the reverse complement.
TTCGGCCTGCTCTCCAGCCATAGCCGTCTGCACGGCAGCACCTCGTACCGTGTGCCTTGGGCTTACGACGACGAAGCCGTGGATGTTACCCGCTTCTTCACCAAGCTTAAATGCAGCCTGATGCCTTACCTGTATGATGTAGCCGGACAGGCACATGAACAGGGCTGGGCTTCGATGCGGGCGATGGTGATGGAATTCCCTGAAGATCCGACCTGCGAGGTGCTGGACCGCCAGTACATGCTGGGCGATTCCCTGCTCGTGGCTCCGATCTTCCAGGAGAACGGCGAAGTGAAATACTATCTGCCGGCTGGACGCTGGACGCATCTCCTGAACGGTGAGACCGTAGTGGGCGGATCATGGCGCAAAGAGAAGCATGACTTCTTCAGCCTGCCGCTGTTCGTACGCCAGAACTCCCTGCTTGCCGTGGGCAGCGAAGACAGCCGTCCGGATTATGATTTCGCTGAAGGCGTGAAGTTTGGCTTGTACTCCCTGGAGGATGGCAAGGCTACATCGGCGACCGTACGCGATATCAACGGCGCTCCTGAGCTGAAGGTAGAAGCTGCGCGCAGCGGCAGCAAGGTAACCGTAACTGCAGAAGGCAGCGGCAAAGCATTCACCTTTGCGTTGAAGGATCTCGGCGCTATCGCTTCCGTAGAAGGTGCTGAACAAGCAGATGAAACTACAGTGAAAGTAAACGCCGGAGCTACATCCGTATCGTTCACGATTACGCTGAAATAAGCTTATACCGCCTTATACTCAAGCTCTCTGATGACAGGGGACATTCGTCCCCGGTGTATCAGAGAGTTTTTTGAGGATTGAACAGCGGTAATCCTGCACGGAGTACAACATTTTCCTCATATTATCGATCCTAATCCGGAATTGTTGTATGCAAGGCAGCATTTCTCCTTCTCTCGGCGGCTTTGCGGAGGAATTCATGTATTTCGTACAACATTTCTCTCAAACAGCCTAATATTCAAGCATGGAAGTTGTAGAACGTACAACATTATTGCCTTTTTCCATTTATTACAGGTAAGCTGTGAACGAACTAATAATCTCATTTTTGTCAGCAACGATAGGAGAATAGAATGCTATGAACAATAAAGTTAATACAGGAGTGTACAGCCAGTCTGAATTCACTTCAGCAACGGCAGTATCCGCAGCCGCTAATCATATTATGAACTCGCCCGAGCCGTTCACCCACACGTACCGGATCTATGTCCGCCTGCGGGAGAATGGCAGCCTGACACTGAAGTTCTGGCACAGCAATGCTGTAGACTCCACATGGAACCTGGGAGAGGAGGCAGCTGCCAGTGAACCGGGCGGGGAGTGGAGCATCGAAGCGGCATATGTTGCCGATGGCGGAGCCGTGCCGGATGGTACAGTTGTGCCAGGTTCGCAGGTTCCGGTAACCTTCGGTGGCGAAGCCTCGCGGAACGTTGCTCCGGGCGAGCAGTTCTGGAGCGATGAAGCGCTGCTGGAGCTGCCGGAAGGGCATTACCTGGCCTTCACCTGGACGCTGAAGACGGCAGCTGCCGGGAAGTCGATCCCCTTCAACGTGGAGGGGATGCTGGTCTCCGGCTACGATGCGCCGGGCAATCTGGCTGCTCAGGAGACAGCTGAAGCGTTCAGTGAATCGGACAAGCTGCAGGTCCTGCCTAGCTTCCTGGGATACAAGAAGGATGTAGCGAAGAAGCTGGTCTTCCTGGGGGATTCGATTACGCAGGGAGTGCGGACCGCGAAGGATGAATATTCCTACTGGGCGGCAAGAATTGCTGAAGGATTAGGAACGGAGTACGGGTTGTGGAATATCGGCTCCGGCTGGGGACGGGCCTATGATGTTGCCACGGATGGGGCCTGGCTGGACAAGGCGCAGCAGGGCGATGAAGTGCTGATGGTGCTCGGAGTAAATGATCTGGATATCGGCAACCGTACGGCAGAGGAGCTGCTGGGGGATTTGGCGCATATTATCTCCAAGATTAAGGAAGCACGGCCTGAGACTGCTGTGATTCTCAGCACCGTGCCGCCATTCAATTTCGAGGGGGAACGGGAAGTATACTGGCGCAAGGTGAATGAGACGATCCTGGCGAACCCTCCTGCCGGTGTAGACCGCGTGTTCGATATCGCGGCGGTACTGTCTGTACCTGCTCCGGCAGATCACAGAATCAGACCGGAGTATATGAGCGACGAGTTTGACCCGCATCCGAACGGCAATGCCGGCAAGGCAGTGGCGGATGCATTTCTGGAGTGGTACGGGAAACAATTGTAACGAACTTCTTGAATGCACTAGGCATACTATGTAGTACTTTATCAGAAGGGTAGTGTGCCTGTAGTGAGCATTCAAGCGGGAGTACCAATGCAGCCCAAAGTGCTGTATCAAGCAGATCAAAATTATATTCAGAGTCTGAAGTCTGTTCGGCATCACTTGCACAGTGTATGCAGACAACATGTGAACCAGATTGTCCGGGTGCAGACGATTGACGGCCAGGTCGTTACTGGGAGAATTCTCGGCTGCGATAGAGGATTGTTATACATGGGGGTACAGAATCATCATGGAGCAGGACGCGCCTTCGGAAGCAGCGATGAAGCCATCCTGACCCTGGTACTGTTCGAATTGCTGGTTATAGTTTTATTGTCTTAACTCAAAAGATAAGAGCCTGCGTAAGCAGGTCCTTATCTTTTTTTATGATTGGTTAGAATGTTTTGAGAATGATCACCAGCAGAATGTAAAGGACTAAGATTGTAGTGGTAGAAGTAAAAAGTCCACCGACATTTCCGCAACCGCTCATCGCCTTACCTCCTTCGCAATATCATCTTTCAGAACCATGATATGCACTTTTGGTCATTCGGGTATAGACCATCGACCAATTTAAAGCTCAGAGCCGGGTAAGAAATAGAAGCGGAAATGGATAATGTCTTCAATGCATTCAATGCTCCGCCTGCCCCCGGAAATCCTTCGGCGAGCAGCCGATCTGCTTCTTGAACACCTTGCTGAAGTATTTGACGTCATGGAAGCCGACCATCTCCGAGATCTGCGCCAGCTTCAGGTTAGGATTCTGCATCAGCAGCTTGGCCTTCTCGATGCGGACGCTGCCGATGTAGTCGGAGAAGTTGATGCCATATTCCTGTTTGAATTTGCGTGAGATATACTCGCGGCTGACATAGAATTTGCCGGCAACCTCCTGCAGGGAGAGGTCAGACGGGTAGTTCTGCTCGATATATTTAACGATCTCCGTCATCGGGTTCCGCTCTTTCATGTGTCTGGCTGAGAGCGTCTGGGACAGCTGCTGCATCAGCGCAAAGGACCAGTCGCGCCAGGCGAACAGGGAGAAGGAATAACCGCTTGGCGGCGGTGAAGGACTTAGGAGATCAGCCTGCTCAAGCTCGGCCAGCACACTGTCCGACTGGGTTCCCAGCGCTTCCCGGACCAGCCGCGAACGGAACAGGAGAGCATCTGCCTTCCACGAATTCAGCATTTGCGGGGTAACGACACCCCGGCGGCTGAGCTCGTGGGTCCAGTGCTGCGCGGCAGCAGATAGAGCTTCTGCTGTGCCGCTGATGACCGCCATACGCCAGTCCTCCTGGACATCGGCGAAGTTCAGAGGTGCCTCTGCCTCCGTGTTGGCGGATTCCCGGCTGTCTGGCGCCATGCCGCCGGCTCCCGCACCCGGGGAGAAATGGCAGTAATCCTCATGCCGTAACAGGTTCCGCCGCAGCAGGGCTTCGGCAGCTTCTGTGCGCTGCGCCGGCAGCTGTCCCGGGAACGCGCCTGCGGTGCTGATTCCGAAATGCATGCGGAACTGCAGGGTACGGTAGATCCCCTGATTAATCCGGCTGATCAGCTCGACAACAGATTCCTCCAGATCCCAGAGAATGATGGCGATCTCCGGCGGCCCGCCCCAGTACCGGAAGGCAATGCCCTTACGCTGCAGCTGCAGGAATTCATTGCAGATATTCACGATGGCGTAGTACATCAGCTCACTGTCGCCCCCGAACCGTTTGAGCAGCGGATTGTTGCCGCTGTCCGTCTGCAGAAGGATCAGCCGCGCAGCCCGGACACTCTGCGGTATGATCCCGTCACCGGTCAGCCTGCGCAGCGAAGCCTCGGCATTGACCTTATCATCGATCAGCGCGGAGAGCAGCTTCTCCCCGTAGATCGGCTTGATCTCATTCAGCCGGAGGCTCTGGAGCTGACGGTGGCTGCGCTCCTCTTCTTCGGAGCGCCAGGCGGCTACCGCCTTGGATACCGCAGTGTTAATCATATCTGCTTCAATCGGCTTCAGAATATAGTCAATGCCGCCGTGGCGGACGGTCTGGCGCACGAAGTCGAAATCATCATGCCCGCTGACAACAATGAATTTGGTGTTGCCTGCGAATTCATCCACCCAGGTCATCAGCTCAACGCCGCTGCCTGACTCCATCATCATATCCATAATCACCAGCGCAGGCTTCTCCTTGCGGATCAGCCCGATGGCTTCATTACCGTTCCCTGCTTCCAGAATCTCATCAATCTGATGCGCATCCCAGTCCACCAGCAGCCGGACGGCCTTCCGGACTCTTGCTTCGTCATCCACAATAAGCGCCTTCATATCCGTTCACTCTCCACTAATATATCAATTTGAAGCCGGATGATGACCCCGCCTGCTGGCAGATTGTCCACCGTCAGAGAGGCATCATCCCCGCATACCAGCCGCAGCCTGGCCAGCACATTCCCAAGGCCGATTCCCGCACCGGGAGCATCGCGTCTGCTATAGCTGTCCTGACCGGAATTCTTGAGCATGTCGAGCTCTTCAACAGCCCTTGGCTGCTGCAGCTCCTTGCGCAGCGTCTCCAGCCTTGCGGCCGGAATTGAGAGGCCGTTGTTCCAGATACTGATTTCCATCCGGCCGGGGCTCAGTCTGGCTGCTGTAATCTCAATGAATCCGTCTGTACGGGCGAGGTTGAATCCATGCTTGAAGTAATTCTCCACAATCGGCTGCAGGATCATTTTGGGCATCAGCGCGTGCAGCAGGGAGTCTTCCATATCGTAGCGGAAACTGAACTTATTTTCAAAACGTTCCTTCTGCAGCTCAATATAGGCTTTGACATGCTCCAGCTCATTCTGTATCGTCACAATCTTCTCATCATTATACATGCTGTAGCGCATCATCTTGGCCAGTGCCGAGAGCAGGCCGTAGATTTGCGGCACCTTCAGCTCAAGGGCGAGCGTGCCGATGATCTGAAGCGTGTTGTTCAGGAAATGCGGGTTAATCTGCGACTGCAGCGCCCTCAGCTCATTGGTTTTGTTCGACAGCTCCAGCCTGTATTCCCGCAGAATCAGGTTGTTGATCGTGTCCATCATACTGCGGAAATGCTCCGTGACTACACCGATCTCATCTTTTCCCGCCGGGCGGATATCGATCTCCAGGTTACCGGTCTGGACCTGATTCATATAACGGGTCAGCTGCTTAATGGGAGCCGTTATCCGGAAGGAGATGAGAATCGTCAGCGTGATGATCATGCTCATCAGCACGAAGAGCAGCAGCAGGTTAATGCCGGCAGCCTCTTTGGCTTCGCGGAACAGATAGGAGACAGGGATCTGCTTGACGAGCGTCCAGCTAAGGCCGATGCTTTCGACTTTTTGATAAATGAACACAGAGTTGTCCTGCTCAAAATACCCTTGGGTCCCCGTGCTGTCAGCTATCTGCTTATTGTACCACGCTGCATCCAGCGGTTTGCCGAATGTGCCGGCGTCAGGCCCATACACCAGTCTTCCGGCGCTGTCTACCAGATAGATGGTTTCCTGATCCTGGTCGTACAGCTGGTCTACTATATCACCAAGAGCTGCCAGCTTGACATCAATCGAGAGATAGCCGAGTGCTTCAGAGGAAGGGATGCGCTCAATTCTGCGGTGCATCGTAAAAACAGGCTCCGGCACGAACTGCGTTAACGGCAGCTTTAGCCCGTAGGCGTTGCTGGTATGGGTACTCTGCACCTCAACCGGAGAGGTTCCTGTAATATTGGACTCCTGGTAGGGCAGGTTTTCCAGCCAGCGCTTGGGCGTTGTATTATCGGTAATCAGTGTAGATTTACCGTCTTTGACACCGTATAAGTACACCTGTGAGATGTTGGGCAGCGAGGTGGAAATGTAACTGAGTGAGTTGTAAATTGCGATATCGGAGGACAGGTCGTCGTGCCCCGCTTCCAGCAGCCGGTAGAATTCCGAGTCAGAATACACGCTCAGCGACAGGCGGTTGATCTCCCCGATCAGACTGTTAATGTTCTTGTAGCCCTGATAGAGCAGATTCTTATTCTCATCGACCGCCCGGGTTCTCAGGGAGTTGGTCGTATAGGAATAGCTGACGAACATAGTAGCCATAATACAGATTAATGTAGGCAGGAGTAGAAAAACGATCAGTTTCGTGCGGATACTGTTCCATTTCATGAGGTGCTTGTCACATCCGATCAATATTTTACACCTTAAAGATCACATGCGTAGGTGTAAGGGGCTCTGCAAAAAACAGATAATATGTTTAGATCATAAACAAGTGAGTGAGTAAAAGAAAGGGGGGCCATTAAATGCGCGGCAATAAGTTGTCCCAATTAGGTCAACAAGTATTTTTCGTTGGCCCGGCATTATTGTTTTTTACCTTGATCACGATTATTCCTTTCCTGATGGGGATGTACTACTCCTTCACAGACTGGAACGGCGTATCGGGTAATGTTAGCTGGGTCGGCTTTGAGAACTTTAAAATGATTTTTACCAATGATCCCGATTTCTGGTCATCCTTCTGGTTCACCGTGAGATTCACGGCCCTTGGAGTGATATTGACCAATGTAGTGGGCTTTTTCCTGGCCTATCTGCTGACCAAACCTCTAAAAACACGCAATATGCTCCGGACCATTTTCTTCATGCCGAATGTGATCGGGGGATTGCTGCTTGGTTTCATATGGCAGTTCATCTTCATCAAAGGCTTCGCTACCATGGGGGATATGACAGGCTGGTCCTTCTTCAACCTTCCTTGGCTCGGTGACGCAACAACCGGCTTCTGGGCAATCGTCATGGTGTTCATCTGGCAGTCCTCCGGTTATCTGATGGTTATCTACATCGCTTCGCTCAGCAACGTGTCCAAAGAAGTGCTCGAAGCTGCCGAGATTGACGGCGCATCCCGGATGCAGGTGCTTCGCAACATTATCGTGCCGCTGATTATGCCTGCGGTGACGATCGGCTTGTTCCTGGCGATTTCCTGGTCCTTCAAAATGTTCGACCTGAACCTGTCGCTGACCAAAGGCGGGCCGTTCAAATCGACGGAATCCGTTGCTATGAATATCTACAATGAAGCCTTCCTGAACAACCGTTACGGTCTGGGTACGGCAAAAGCGCTGTTATTCTTCGTGATTGTCGCACTGATCACAGTGATTCAGGTCCGTGTAACGAAGAGCAAGGAGGTAGAAGCTTAAATGAATGCTAAATCAAAAGGCAGATGGAATATCGGAATTGAAGTGATTATGATTCTTCTGGCGCTTCTGTTCCTCTCTCCTTTCTATTTCCTGCTGGCGAACTCGGTGAAATCCTTCGGTGAGATCCTGAGCGATGCGGCCAGCTGGCCGCAGACCTTCATGTGGTCGAACTATACTAATGCCTGGAAGCTGGCCCGGTTCTCCGAGGCCTTCCGCAACTCGCTGATTGTTACGATCATCAGTGTGGTGCTGATCTCGCTGTTCAGCGCTATGGCGGCTTACCGCATGGTGCGTGCCAACAACCGGTTCAACCAGGTTCTGCTGCTGCTGTTCGTAGCCGCTATGGTCGTTCCGTTCCAGACCATCATGATTCCGATCCTGAAGGTTGTTAACATTCTGCATGTGAACAACTCCTTCACGGGTCTGATCATCTCCAATCTGGGACTTAGTATTCCGATGGCGATCTTCCTGTTCCACGGCTTCATCAAGTCTGTGCCGCTGGAAATTGAAGAAGCGGCAACCGTGGACGGCTGCAATCCGATCTCGGCCTTCTTCCGGATTGTGCTTCCGCTGCTGAAGCCGATGCTGATGACGATTATCGTGCTGAATGCCCTGGGCATCTGGAATGACTATCTGCTTCCATCGCTGATTCTTCAGGCACCCGGACTGCGGACCATTCCGCTGGCGACCTTCTCCTTCTTCGGGCAGTATACGAAGCAGTGGGATATGGCGCTTCCGGCACTGACTATCGGGGTTGCTCCCATCGTGATTTTCTATCTGTTCATGCAGCGTTACATTGTTGAGGGAATAGCGGCTGGCTCGGTGAAGGGTTAATTCACCGGGCTCCCGTTCCACATATTAAGCAGTTAACTTATTCAAGGGGGAAATAAAAATGATGAAAAAACGCTCTGCAGTGATGCTGTCCAGCGTCATGCTGATGTCTGTCGTGCTTGCAGCATGCGGCGGTAACAACAATACCGCTTCAAATAATGCATCAAATGGAAGCGCTGGCAACTCCGGTGAAGTGAAAACGGTTAAGATCTTCCAGTTCAAAACCGAAATCGTAGAAGGCCTTAACGAGCTTAAGGTTGAATTCGAGAAAGAACATCCTAACATCAAGCTGGACATCCAGACTGTCGGCGGCGGCGCAGACTATGCGGCAGCCCTGAAGACTAAATTCGCTTCCGGCGATGCTCCTGATATTTTCTCCAACGGCGGTTACGCTGAATTCGATCTGTGGGGAGACAAGATCGAGGATCTGTCCGATCAGCCTTGGGTCAAGGATCTGATTCCTTTGGCTGCAGAGCCTATGACCAGAGACGGTAAAACCTATGGTATGCCAATGAACCTTGAAGGTATCGGTTATGTATACAACAAGGACCTGTTCGCGAAAGCCGGTATCACTGAAACGCCAAAAACGATCACTGAGCTGGAAGAAGCGGCTAAAAAGCTGCAGGCGATCGACGTTATTCCCTTCGGCAACGCATATCAGGAATGGTGGCTGCTGGGTATCCAGGGCATCAGCGTAGCTTTTGCACAGCAGGATAATGTGGATGAATTCATCAGCGGCCTGAATGCCGGAACTTCCACCATCGTAGGCAACGAGAAGTTCAAGGACTGGAGCAACCTGCTTAACCTGACGGTGAAATACGGACAGAAGAATCCTTTGACTACCGATGCCAACACGCACCTGGCTATGTTCGCTAATGGCGAAGTTGCCATGATGCAAGAAGGAAACTGGGCGCAGACGCTGGTTGATAACATTACGCCTGACATGAACATCGGCATGTTCCCTATGCCAATCAGTGACGATCCTGAGTTGAACGATAAGCTGTCTGTAGGTGTTCCGGCGAACCTGGTCGTAAACAAGGATTCCGGATCTAAGGAAGAAGCCAAGACTTTCCTGAACTGGCTCGTAACTTCTGACATGGGTAAAGAATATATCTCTAAAAAGTGGAAATTCATCCCTGCCCTGTCGACTATTCCAGTAACAACTGAAGATGTAGGCCAGCTTGGTTCCGATGTATGGAACTATGTTCAAGAAGGTAAAGTTTACGGTCTGCAGGCTTCGAAATTCCCTGATGGTGTAACTCAAGAATTCGCAAGCAGCATCCAAGAGCTGATCGCGGGCAAAGTGGATGAAGCCGGCTGGGAAAAAGGCATGCAGGCGGGTTGGGACAAGCTGAAGAAATAATCAGTACCTGCAAGCAAATCATTCTAATGTAATACTAAACAGAGAGTCCTTCTAGGGACCTAACCCGGATAAAGTGGATTTGCCAGGACGCTCCAGTCTATCTCAGCATATGAGGTGAGGCGGGGGCGTCCTTTGGGTTATCCGGAAAACAGGCGGCTGGCTGAGATATACTCTATTTATAAAGTGTCTGTGCATGAATGAGGAGAGGGAGCTGATGGAGGTTATGGAGCTGAACAACTACAGCAAGGTGCAGATCGGTGTGGACTATTATCCCGAGCACTGGGACGAGTCTATGTGGGAGAGCGATATCAGGCTAATGAAGGAAACCGGAGTCAAAGTAGTCCGGGTCGCGGAATTTGCCTGGAGCCGGCTTGAACCGGCGGAAGGGGAGTTTGATTTCACCTGGCTGGACCGGGCGCTGGAGCTGTTCCATGCGTACGGGATTCAGATTGTCATCGGGACGCCGACAACAACACCGCCGCGCTGGCTGACCTCTGCTTACCCGGATGTGCTGCCCGTATATGCGGATGGAGGCGTGTACCATCCGGGAGTGCGCGGACACCGCTGTTACAACAGCGTATCGCTGCGTAAGTATGGCACCCGGATTGTTGAAGCGCTGGCCCGGCATTATAGCAGTCATCCTGCCGTAACCGGTTGGCAGACAGACAATGAATTCGGCATGCTGGATTGCCACTGTGACAGCTGCAATCTGGCGTTCCGCAGCTGGGTTCAGAAGAAATACGGCACAACTGAACAGGTGAATGCAGAGTGGGGAACAGTCGTCTGGAGCGGGGAGTACAGCAGCTGGGATGAACTGACGGTACCCTATGGCGGCTCGCCATTCCAGAACCCCTCCATGCTGCTGGATTTCCAGCGCTTCCAGTGGGAGGCAGCGGTTGCCTTCCAGAAGACGCAGACAGAAGTGCTGCGCGCGGTCTGCCCGCAGCACTTCATCACCCACAACTTCCACAGCTATCCGCAGCGGCTGGATATGCACGGGCTGGCTGAGGACCTTGATGTCGCAGCCTTCGACTATTATCCGAACCCCTCGCCGCAGAAGCAGGCTACCGCGCCTTACAGCGGGGCGTTATCCCTGGATCTGACCCGCGGCATCAAACGCCGCAATTTCTGGATCATGGAGCAGCTCAGCGGCCCGCCGGGCTGCTGGTTCCCGATGTGGCGGACGCCTTATCCGGGGCTCATCCGCGCCTATAGCTGGCAGGCGATTGCCAGAGGTGCGGATACCGTGGTGCATTTCCGCTGGAGAAGCGCAGCTGCCGGGGCGGAACAGTTCTGGCACGGGCTGATCGACCACAGCAATGTACCCGGGCGGAGATTTGCTGAATTCGCCCAGTTATGCGGTGAAGTGAACCAACTGGCTCCGCTGCTGGAGGGGAGCCGCGTAATTAGCCAGGCGGCTATCCTATATTCGCATGAGCAGATGGCAGCGCTGCGGATTCAGCCCCAGGCGGAAGGGCTGGACTACTATGAGAACATCAAGCAGTACCACCGGGCACTGACCAGGCTTGGCATTGGCTGTGATGTTATCGGCTGGCGGCAGCCGCTGGAGGGATACAAGCTGGTGATTGCCCCCAGCCTGTATCTGCATGATGAAGCAGCCGCGCAATTGCTGGAGGACTTTGCGGCAGGAGGCGGAACAGTAATTCTTACCAGCCGCAGCGGTGTGAAGAATATGAACAACATCTGTGTGATGCAGCCGCTGCCGGGACTCTTCTCCCGGGCGGCGGGCGTAACGGTGGAGGAATATGATCCGGTGGGAGGCGAGGTCCATTTGCTTCGCGGCTCTGACGGAACCCGGTATGAATGCAGCCAGTGGTGCGACATTCTGCGGCCGGAGGGAGCTGAGCCGATCGTCTGGTATGAGGATGATTTCTTTGCAGGTGCTCCTGCGGTTACGGTGAACCGCTTCGGGGCGGGCAGGGTTTATTATATCGGCACCCATGCGGAGGAGAGTTACTGGGTGAAGCTTCTGGGTGATCTTGCACCGGAAGCGGGTCTTCCCCTGTTCCCTGAATTGCCGGACGGCGTGCAGGCCTTCACACGTACAGGAGACAAGGGAGAGCTGCTGTTCCTGCTGAATCTCAGCCGGACGCCTCAGACAGTAGGGCTAGACAAGCTTTACCTCAGCGCTCTTACCGGTACCCTGATGACTGGCCCGGTAGAGCTTGCGGCGTATGGTGTAGAGATTCTGGAGACTGAAGGCTGAAGCTTGGCGGGGTACTGATACTCAGGCGGAAGGATGGCGTCTCTTGTCCAGCATGCGCGAGAGGAAGGGGATGACCACGGCTCTGGATTGCGGAGGATTCATTCCTGCAGGCTGGTCCTTCGGCGGAGTCTGAGGATCTTCTTGCCGGAGCATGTCCAGCAGGTCATAGACCGTTGTGATTTGATCCGAAGCTATAGCTAATTCTTTACCCTCCGGGTTACCGGGGACCTTGAAATTCCATTGTTTGTTTCCCATGGTTATCACTCCTTATTCGTGTGTGCCCTTCGGCGGAGACAGCATGTTTCTTTTATATTTCCATCATAATCTGCGCAGCGGATCATGTATAATGAAGGGAAATGATGGTGGCCATCACTGCGGCTGATGGGTGATCCGGGGGAGAGATGCGGTATGGATATGGGTCTTCTAAAAGTATTTCTGGCGGTTGCTGAAGAAGGTAGTATCTCTAAAGCAGCCCAAAGCCTAAACTATGTGCAGTCGAATGTGACAGCCAGAATTCAGCAATTGGAGCAGGAGCTGAAGACTCCGCTCTTCTACCGGCACAGCCGGGGGATCACGCTGACTTCAGCGGGACAGACGTTCATGGAATATACGGTCAGGATTCTTAAGCTGCTGGACGAAGCCAAACAGGCGGTGCTGGATTCACCGGTGCCCAAAGGCTCGATTACGGTCGGCTCGGATACGACGGCTGCTGTCCGGCTGCCTGCTATCCTGTCCGCTTACCGGGTCTGTTACCCTGATGTTGAAGTTCATCTGCAGGTGGGACGGGCGGGGGAGCTTATTGATTCTGTCCTGCAGCATACCGTGCACGGCGCCTTTCTGGACGGACCGGTGGAGCATCCGGAGATTGTCCAGGAGCTGCTCATCCATGAGCGGATCGGCCTTGTGATTCCGGATACGATGGATTATCAGGGCATCCGCTCTGTGCATGACAAGACACTGCTGATGCTGAATTCAGAGTGCCTGTACCGGAGCAGGCTGGAGAAATGGCTCGCCGAAGAGGGCGGCCGGCTGGGCAAGGTGATGGAATTCGGGACGATGGAGGGACTCCTCGGCTGTGTGAAAGCGGGAATTGGCTATGCGGTGCTGCCTTTATCCTATTTCACCCGGATGAATGTAACGGAAGGGATCCGCATTTATCCGTTTCCGGAGAAGTATGCGGAGGTTCCGACAGTGTTCATCCGGCGGCGCGACCTCTATATGACGAGCGCTTTCCGGGAGTTTATAGAAGAGCTTAAGGCTGGGCTGCCTGAAGCGGTGAGCGGGGCAGATATGACGGCGGACACAGCGGCAGAGCTGTGAATTAACAGCTATATAATCAAACAGCGGCACCCCGGCTGGCTTAGCTGCGGGTGCCGCTGTTTATGTCTGGAGATGGATTAATGCAGCTTCCTGAACTGCTCCGGCGTAATCGCCGACTGCTTGCGGAACGTAGCCACGAAGTGGCTGACGTCGCGGAAGCCGACGCGCTGTGAGATTGCTTTTACCGTAAGCGCAGGCTGGGTGACAAGGAGCTCCTTGCTCTTGCGGATTCGCAGCCGGACGAAATAGGCATAAGGGGAGAGGCCGAACGTCTGCAGGAACAGGCTGTTCAGATAACGCCCCGATACATCAAGCTGGGCCGCGAGATCATAGAGACCAACCTCGGGATCGCCGTAGTGGCTGTCCATCCATTTCAGCAGCGGCTGCAGCTTGTCCACATTGCGGGAGATCGCTGTGTTATTGTGCAGCTGCCCGTACTTGTTCAGCGTCAGCAGGAAACGGTAGGCGTCGGTCGATTCACCCAGGTTGAACATGTCTCCGGAAGTGTCATGGCGGTCCAGCATGTCCTTCAGCATATGGCGGAGCGGCGATTCATTCTCCCAGCGGTACAGAAGATTGGTATTCATCGCGAGCGAATCCAGAATATGCCGGGCTGAAGTCCCGCCGAAGGTGAGATAATAGGTGCACCATACCTCGGAAGAGAGGGATTCATAGCCGTGCGGTATACCCGGCATCAGGAGAATGCCGCTGCCTTCGGCGAGTGTTATTTTTTTGTTGTCGAAATGAATGATTCCTTCACCGTACGCGGTTTGCAGCCAGTGGTAGGTATGATAGCCTTGGGGGCGGGAGACTTTCTCCTGATCGGGGTTATAGCCCATACTATCCAGGGTAATCGGAAGCTGCTGGCCGCTCTCCTGGGCGAACACGATTCTGCGCACGGTGCTAACTGGCATAAATGTCAACTCCTGTAGTTCCATATTATTATATGATTGATTTTTTATTTTATATATAAAGCGCTTAGTTTAATGCTTAAAATAAGAATATACTTATACTATAAAGGATGTGCAAAGTATGATCAACGAGAAATTGCCGAAGATCTGGTATGGTGGAGATTATAACCCGGAGCAGTGGGATGCCCCGGTATGGGCAGAGGATGAACGGATGTTCAAGCTGGCAGGGATCGATGTCGCTACGATCAATGTGTTCAACTGGGCAACGCTTCAGCCGTCCGAAGATACGTATGATTTCAGCGGTCTGGATGAATTAATCGACCGTCTATATAAGAATGGAACCTATGTATGTCTGGCTACTGCAACCGGGGCGCATCCGGCCTGGATGGCTCACCGCTATCCAGAGGTTACGCGGGTGGATGTCCAGGGCAGAAAGCGCAAATTCGGCGGACGCCATAACTCCAATCCGAACAGCCCGGTGTACCGCGAATATGCTGCACGGCTCGCCGGCAAGCTGGCGGAACGCTACAAGGATCATCCGGCGCTGCTGATCTGGCATATCTCCAATGAATACGGCGGATATGATTATTCCGAGCAGTCTGAAGCGGCCTTCCGCGTCTGGCTGCAGGAGCGTTACGGTTCGCTTGATGCACTGAACAAAGCCTGGAATACCCGCTTCTGGGGACATACCTTCTATGACTGGGAAGAGATCGTAGTCCCGAACGAGCTCAGCGAAGAGTGGAACGGCAACCGGACGAACTTCCAGGGGATTTCGCTGGATTACCGCAGATTCATGTCCCACAGTCTGCTGGAATGCTATAAGCTTGAGCATGCTGCGATCAAGGAGCATAGCACGAATATTCCGATTACCACCAACCTGATGGGCTTCTATCCGGAGCTGGACTATTTCGAATGGGCCAAATATATGGATGTTATCTCCTGGGACAACTATCCGGCGCTGGATACACCGGTCAGCCATACAGCTATGACGCATGACCTTATGCGCGGGCTGAAGAACGGCCAGCCGTTCATGCTGATGGAGCAGACGCCAAGCCAGCAGAACTGGATGCCGTACAATTCCGTGAAGCGTCCGGGCGTGATGCGCCTGTGGAGCTATCAGGCGGTGGCGCGCGGTGCGGACACGGTGCTGTTCTTCCAGCTGCGCCGGTCGATCGGTGCGTGCGAGAAGTATCACGGTGCGGTCATTGAGCATGTGGGACATGAGCATACGCGGGTATTCCGTGAATGTGCCGAGCTTGGCCGGGAGCTGGAGCTGCTGGGTGATGAGCTGCTGGATGCACGCAGCGCGGCGCAGATCGGGATTGTCTATGACTGGGAGAACCGCTGGGCGCTTGATCTCTCCAGCGGCCCGACCGTTGCACTGGATTATGTGAAGGAAATTCACAGCTATTATGATGCACTGTATCAGCAGAATATTGAAGCGGATATGATTGGCGTAGAAGAGGACTTAACGAAGTACAAGGTTGTAATTGCACCGGTCCTGTATATGATCAAGCCGGGATTCGCGGCGAAGGTTGAAGCTTTCGTTCAAGCGGGCGGAACGTTCATTACCACCTATTTCAGCGGTATCGTTAACGAGAACGATCTGGTTACCGTTGGAGGCTACCCTGGCGAGCTGCGCAAGGTTCTGGGCATCTGGGCTGAAGAGATTGATGCCCTGCTGCCGGATATGCGCAATGAAATTGTGATGAACCAGGAATGGGGTCAGCTTAACCGTTCTTATTCCTGCGGTCTGCTCTGCGATCTGATTCATTCTGAAGGTGCGGAGGTACTTGCACAGTACGGCACTGACTTCTATAAGGGGATGCCGGCCCTGACCGTGAACCGCTTCGGCGAAGGCAAAGCCTATTATGTAGCCACCAGTCCCGATGCTGCATTCCTGCGCGCATTCCTGGCTACGGTGAGCGCAGAGAATGGCATTGCCCCGCTGGTGAGTGCGCCGGAAGGCATTGAATCCGTTCAGCGGGTGAAGGAGGGCGTATCCTACCTGTTCCTGCTGAATCATTCCGCAGAGGAGCTTAGTGCAGATATCGGCACCGGCGAGCGGACAGATCTGCTGACAGGCAAGAAATGCAGCGGTTCCACTGTAGTTCCGGGCCGCGGAGTAATGATTCTGTCGGATAAACAGTAAATTCAATATCTCATAATGCAACGCCGCCGCCCGTGTCCTTAGGGCGGCGGCATTTTGCCGTTTCTAATTGGTAAAAGAGCCGAAGTCTGTAATCTTCAGATCAACATTGATATGAATGGGGGTCCGGCTGAATACATCATCCCAGTGATCCTCTGACTTTCTCCATAATGCCGGCTTCTGGATACTGAGCCTGTCGCTGAATCCGGCGACATCGGCCTTGTAGTCGGACTGCAGCTTCTGAATCAGCGCCTGCATCATTTGCTCCAGCTTTTCCTTGAACAGCTTTTCTGCTTTTTGTGCGTGCTTTGTGGCGGAAGGGTATTCCTCGGCGTTCCAGGTTTCGCTGAGCCTTCCTTCCGTTGTGATTTTAACGTCAAAGGCCAGATTGCCGCCGTCGGTGACGGCAGTGATTTTACTTTTCATGGCCTTCATTTCATAGGTCATCGGCTGATTGTTCCAGTCGTAGGTTTTGATGACCCCGGTCTTGCCCTCGTTGGTGAGCCAGGACAGACATTCGGTATCCTCCTGATTCAGCATTCCTACCCAGTGACCTGTATCTCCTTTAATAATACCGGCACCCGAGAATTCTACTTCGCCATTGGCTGTCACCAGGTTCTGCAGCGCATAACTGCGTTTGGAATACATCAGGGCGTCCATTTTGGATAAAATCACCGGATCCATCAGCTTGCTGGTCCTCTTCTGATTACGGATCATATCCCGGATATGAAAGGCAGGGATTTCATTTTTTTCCTTGGAGACGAGTGTCTCCCTTGCCCGGCCCTGGCTCAGGAATACCATCGTACTGGGGCGGATATCATTATCACGAAGCACGAAATCCATTAACTGATTCATTTTCTGCTGCTTGAGCAGCTCGCTGGAAACCACAATAACCTTGAGGTGATGCCCGATAATCGGCCGCTCACGGCGGATGGAGTACTGGCGGAAGATCTCCAGTACAGAGTCTCCGGTTCCTGTCACGTTCAGATAGGGAGAGCCGCTGCTGGTATCCGAACTTTCTATGCCGCCTACGGAATTAGCAGGAACCATCTGAATGGTAACTGTAATCTTGTTCCGCTTGGGATAAGTCGCGCCTTGTTCCTCCAGCGCCTGCTCCGTGGGGGTGAGCTCCCCGGTATCCAAAGCCAGGCCGGCGTATAAGGCCAAATCTTCGATCTCCTTGCTGCTCCAGCAGGAGGTCTGAGTGGCGAGCAGCATCAGACAGCACAGTATAAGGAGGAATCTTCGACTATACATGCTGCTTCAGCCCCTTCACACGGATGAGCCAGATAACCGAGAGCAGCACAGGCAGCAGCAGGAACAGGACAATCCCCATCTTGCCGATGGCATCCCCGAAAGCGAATAGGTCGGTCATAGATTTGGGCAGCATCGCCGATAGGAACAGAACCGGAACCATAGCATAAATAATCGGATGAATCTTAATCTTGAAGATCTGTGAAATGCCAAGCGTGGACTGGAAAAAGAAGCTGCTGAAGTTGCAGAACATCTGCATCAGCCAGATGACCATGAACGGGAATTCCATACGCTCGAAGAAAAAACCGGGTACCTCGAAGCTGCGCATCAGATCGATGGTAGGCCAGGTACTGGTGATGGCGGAATCAACGGAAATGCCTCCGATAACCATGACCACGGTCAGGAAATAGAGTCCCAGCGGGATTGCGAGGCCTCCAAGCATAGCTTTGACCGCCAGTTTGGGCTTCTCCATGAACGCTACAAGTGTCATCGTAACTTCTACGCCGGTGAATACGAGCACTGTGGATTTCAATCCTGCGAACACAGGAGGCAATCCGTTGCCCAGCACAGGACGCAGATGGTTGATATCAAACAGCCGCACGCTGAGAATAAAGGAAATAAGCAGGATCATAATACTGATCGGGAACACAATCGTAAAGACCCGGGCAATAGAGTTAATACCTCCGTATACCAGATAGGTGCTGAGCCAGAGAAAAGGAAGAATAACTGCCCAGATGGGGGTTCCCTCCAGCAGAAAAAACAAGGTGACCTCGGCCAGCGTGCGGATTTCAAAGCCGGCAATAATGATGAAATAAAGCACCAGCAGCACACACAGGCCTCCGCCGAATACCCGGCCGGTAATCTGCGCGGCATATTGGAATACAGTTTTGCCCGGAAACTGCTGGCTGATCTTCACCATAATGAATACAACCAGCATCACAATGGCCCCGCCCAGCAGGACGGATATCCAGGAGTCGGGGGTTTTGACAGATTCGCTCACACTGCGCGGAAGCGTAAGAATCCCCGCGCCAAGCAATGTATTGTTCAAGAAAACGGCTGCTTGTGTAGCCGTGATTTTATCATCGGTGCGTACGAACATTAAGTCCTCTTCCTCCTTGCGCGCAGGCGCGGTTATGATTTTCGTTTATCCTGTTTGGTTTTCATCATCACCGGTCTGCGTTTCATCAGAGCCATCGGAGCACGCAGGAACAGATCTTTCCAGTCACTCAGCCGGAAAGGGGATACCGGCGTCAGATAAGGCACACCGAAGCTTTTGAGCTTGGTGAGGTGGCAGCAGATCAGCAGGAAGAACAGAATGGTGCCGTACATTCCGAGTACTGCTGCGAACAGCATACCGGCGAAGCGCAGCAGCCGCAGCGTAATGCCGGCGCTATACATCGGAATGGAGAAGGATGAGATGGCGGTTACGGCAATAACGATAACCAGGAACGGACTGACGATGCCCGCCTGTACGGCGGCATCGCCGATGATCAGACCGCCGACGATACCCATGGCCGGGCCGATGGGCTTCGGCAGCCGGATGCCGGCTTCCCGCAGAATCTCGATGGCAATTTCCAGAATCAGTACTTCAATCAGTGAAGGGAAGGGGACGCCCTGCCGGGTCTTGATGATGGTGATTGCCAGCTCCGTCGGTATCAGCCCCGGATGAAAGGAGATGAACGAGATATACAGGGACGGGGCCATCAGCGCCAGGAAGGCGGCTGCAAAACGGAGCAGCCGCAGCAGTGTGCCGGGAAGCCAGCGCTCATAATAATCCTCCGGCGATTGCAGCAGCATACTGAAGGTTACCGGTACAATCAGTGCGAAGGGGGTTCCGTCCAGCAGAATAGCAATCCGTCCCTCCAGGAGAGCGCTAATGACCCTGTCCGGCCGTTCAGTATTCTGGACCTGCTGGAAAGGGCTGAGATAGTTGTCTTCAATCAGCTGCTCGATATAGCCGGATTCGGCGAGGAAATCGATATCGATTTTGCGGATGCGGTTCGTAACCTCCTCCAGCAGCTCGGGGTTAACGATATCCTTCATATAGGCCAGAACTATATCCCGCTGAATGGTGTTGCCTGCCCGGTAGGTCTTCATCTCGAGCTGGTCACTGAAGCCCTGGCGACGGAGCATGGAGGTGTTCTCGCTTAATACTTCAGAGAAGCCCAGTCTAGGCCCGCGCAGCAGGGCTTCAGAGACCGGCTCCCCAATCGTGCGGTTGGCTCCTCCGGGCAGCTCAATCAGCAGACCGCCGGGCAACCCTTCAATCAGCAGGGCCGTGTGGCCGAAGAGGACAGATTTATTGAAGCTCTCCACACTGTCCGCTTCATTAAGCTGGCTGAAGGGCAGCAGCTGGTTGGCAATCTCTGCAGAGGACACCGGGCCGGCGGGTATCTCGTACATCAGGAACTGCATAATCCGCATATTAAGAATCCTGTCATTCTGCATGCCGTCTACGTAGATCAGTGCTCCCCGGCCTCCGCCATTCGCGATTGTGAATTCCCGGATATGCAGGTCGCTGTTGGCACCGATAGCCTTCTGCACCGCGAGCAGGTCGGTAGTATAGTTGCCGCTGAAGGGGATTGAAGCCGGTGTGCCCGATTTTGCCCCGGCTGCAGACTGTGCTTGTGAACGGGGAACGGTCCTGGTGCCGTAGCCAGCCTGCCCCCGTCCGCTCCCTACCAGCAGGTACAATGATTTATACAAGTATCCGAGGACAAGCGGAACGAGCAGCGCAACACCCGCCTGAACAAAGATTGCCCAGCCGGGTATATAGGATACAATGGAAGCGAGCAATCTGATCATCCCCCCAGCCGCAGAAATTAAGAATCCGTGTTCATGAAGTTTTCCAAAGTTTGCTTCGATTTAGTCATTTCTCTGAAAAATATAAATAAAAACCGGAGGCGCTCCTGTGGAAGCGCCTCCGGTTTTTATTTAAGATAAGAATTTAATGGAATGACGGGGGCCGCCTTTCCGCCCGCTAACGGCCTCCGGAATTACCGAAAACCGAGTCACCGGGTCACCGGACTACTGGAGGCCGGCTCTTACTGTTACTTGCCGGTAGCCGTGCCGCTTGCCTCAGCATCGCCTGCCGGTGCCTTGCCTTGACCCTGTCCCCGTCCGCCGCCGCCCATTCCGCCACCGCCGAAGCCGCCTGTACTGAGCGTGATTTTCTCAGCCTCGGTGGTATCCGTCTTCAGCGTATATTGGATGATGTCATCGGCTTTCAGATCGGACAAGGAAAGTGCAGTCTCCGTCTGAGCGCCGTTGTCGAAGGTGACCGATACGTACTGGGTATCGCTTCCTGTTGTGATATCGGTGGTCTCTTCGGAGAAGTTCTGCATCATGCCGCCACCCATCATGCCGCCGCCTTGACGTCCGCCGCCCTGCGCAGCGTCTTTGCCTCCCCCGTCTGTGGGCTGTCCGCCTTCAGGGGGAGTACCCTGCCCCTCCGCCGGGGCGCCGCCTGCCGCGTTGCCGGGAGCCGCTGCCCCGCCTTCCGGCGCAGTTCCCTCTCCGCCGTTCTGCTGCCGTGCCGGCATATCAGCGGTGTAGAGCGTGATGGTGTTTCCGCTGATGCTCTTGATTTTGCCGATATTCATTCCGGCCCGGTCCATCCGGTTCTGGCCTGCCCCGGCAGTCCCGTCCGGCTGAGCCGCCTTGCTGCCGCTCTGGGTCTGGGCTGTCTGAGTATCGCCCGAGGTTGCTGCCGCCGGAGCTGTATCCGAGCTGCAGCCGGCAAGCAGGATCGCAGCAAGCAGGCTGCCGGCCATCATATAAGGCACATGTTTTTTCATATCCATAGTCCTCCTAAACTGTATGGTGTGTATAAACTTCATCGCCTGTTGTCGTATAAAGCTGGCATAAAAAGCCTGGGATTAGGTTTAACACTGTCCTGAAGGACAATATATCAGCTGCTCCTGAAAGCAAGCTTAAAGTTAGGCAGAGCTTTCCCGGAAGTTTCGCTTGGTGAAATGTTATATAATGCATAATAGAGTGGATATGACAGAGAACAGGAATGAAGCGTTCAGGAAAGAGGCAGCACATGAAAACCTTACTGGTAACAGGCTACCGCGCGCATGAGCTCGGGATTTACGACAGCAAACATCAGGGTATTCCTTATATTAAGAAGGCGCTCGCCAACCGGCTCGCTCCGCTGATAGAAGAGGGGGTAGAGTGGGTTATCACTCCCGGCCAATACGGCGTCGATCTATGGGCCTGCGAGGTTGTGCTTGAGCTGAAACGGCAATACCCCGGACTGAAGCTGGGGATTATTACAGCCCATGCCGCCCCGGAAGAGAAGTGGAAGGAAGAGAAGCAGAATGAATACCGCCGTATTATTGCCGGAGCAGACTACTACGGAGCTGTGAGTAATGCACCCTATGACGGCAGCTGGCAGTTCAGGGCGAGAGATGATCTGCTGTTCCGCAAAAGCGACGGGATTCTGCTGTTCTACGATGAGGATGCTGCGGAAGGCAGTGCGAAATTCACCAAGGAACGGGCAATGAAGCTGCACGCTGAAGGTGATTATGAACTCTATCTGATGCATGCCGAGGAGATTCAGAACATTGCCGACGAAGAGAGCCAGCGCGGTTACGAATGAGGAGGAGAGCAGGTTGAGTGAAAAGCAGGCTGAAGAGGATATTTGTTATGTAATATTGCTGAGCCCGACTGCACAGGACCGCAGAGATATGGATATCATCCGGGCGCATGTCAGACATCTGCAGGAGCTGGAGCGCAGCGGACAGCTGGTGCTGTGCGGTCCCTTCAGTGACAGTCCCGGCGGAATGGTCATTATCCGCGCCGCTTCCCGTGAAGAGGCAGCTGAGATTGCCGGGCGGGACCCTTATGTACTGTCAGGTATCCGCAGCTATGAACTACGCACCTGGGGCCTGTCCCATGAAGGCAACAGGCACATGGGCATAGCCGCCGATTAGGCGGCTTACAAGAAAATTTTAGATGAAGCTCTGCAGCGAAGGCGCCTTGCGGACCTTGTAATTCTGCTCGTAGGCATAAGCCAGCCGGATGAGCACCGGTTCCTCATAGGCCCGTGCCGAGAAGGTTACGCCAAAGGGAGCACCGGCTGAGGTGTATCCTGATGGTACTACGATAGACGGATAACCGGCTCTGGACGTAATTCTTGCACCGAAGTCAGCCGGGAACAAGAGGGCATCCAGCTGATGCTCCCGCATAGTCGCATCGATACCCAGTTCCTTGCAGAGCCGCAGATCCGTCGCACGGTCGCGCAGATACTGCGGCTCCGTGAGGGTGCCGGAGGTTGTGTATTCGGCATCCAGCAGGGTGGCTTGCCCGAACTTCAGTGTTTCTACCGGATGGGCATGATTGAAATCAATGATATCCTTCAGGGTTCGCATGGGAGCGCCCGGGCCCAGTTTTGCCAAATAGGCGTTAAGTGAGAGCTTGAATTCATTCAGCACTACAGAGGAGTAACTGATCTCCCGTGCAGTTGTAATCTCTGCCGGATCAATAATGGTCGCCCCGAGCTCGCGCATTCTGTCCACTGAAGCATTGAACAGCGCGAGCTGTTCGTCTGTAAGCTCCTCGAAATAATAATCCCGCGGAATCCCGATGCGCGCACCCTTCAGGCCGTCTGCATCGAGGAAGACCGTATAATCCGCGTGCAGTCTGCCTGTATTCGTACCCATTGAGGCATCGCTGTCGTCCTGTCCAAGCAGGGCATTCAGCAGAAGTACAGCATCGCGGACGGTTCTCGCCATAGGTCCGGCGGTATCCTGCGTATTGGAGAGCGGAAGAATGCCGGAGCGGCTGATCATTCCCACAGTAGGCTTGATGCCGATGACCGATCCAAGGTTGCCGGGATTGAGGATCGAGCCCGAGGTTTCCGTTCCTACGGACACGGCGCAGAAATTGCAGGCAACCGCCACTGCAGATCCGGCGCTGGAGCCGCCTGTCGGCGTGGAGATATTATAAGGGTTAAGCACCTGACCGCCCCGGGAGCTGAAGCCTGAGGGCATGCCGTTCGTCATGAAATTGGCGAATTCCGTCATGTTGGCCTTGCCCATAATAATCGCCCCGGCTTCGCGCAGCCTGGTAACAATGAAGGCATCCTCCTGCGCAAAGGAATCCGCCAAAGCCAGCGAACCCGCACTGGTATGCATTTTATCCCCTGTGTTGATATTGTCCTTCAGCAATACCGGTATACCGTGCAGCGGTCCCCGGGGCCCCTGAAGCTGTCGTTCCACGTCCAGGGATTCAGCGATGAACAGCGCATCCGGATTAATCTCCAGCACGGAATTGATCGTCAGGCCGTTTTTGTCATGATCTGCAATGCGTTCAAGATACATAAGGACTAATTGTCTGGAAGTGATTTCTCCGGAATCCAGAGCGGCCTGAATCTCCGGTAGGGTAGCCTCTACGATTTCAAAACTCATGCGGGTTCACGCTTCTTTCCCTCTAGGTTTTTTAGGTTTTCTCCTTCATCTAACCATAGTTTTCCCTGTCTTCATAGTGTTGTTTTTGCTGTCCGGGTTACTCTTACAGTCCATGTTAGTTCTTAAAGAAATGTTAGAGGCGTATCTCCTGTGGTTAATAGTTGACATGCACTCACACATCTTGCCAATAACGATTAGGAGGATTACAACTTGAGAAAATGGACTGCATTATTCATGGGGGTTATTCTGTCTGCTGCCTTAACCGCATGCGGCAACAATGAAACGGCTCAGCCGGCTGCTGATGCTTCTGAAGCCCCGGCAGCAACTGCCGGTACAACCGCCACTACAGCCCCAGCCGAACAGACATCCGCCGGCGTTCCGGCTCTGGAGGAACTGCTGCAGAAGACGGCTGCTGCACAATCGGAATTGAAGAGCTTCGCCATGAACTCGCAAATTCAGCAGAATATGGTGGTGAAGCAGGGCGAAACCAATCAGGAACAGGCCATTGAGATGGCAGTGAACGCTGAATATACTAAAGATCCGCTGGAAATGCATCAGGAGATCGTTATGACTCTGGCAGGCCAGGGAGAACAGAAGATGGAGCAGTACGTAACCGCAGACGGCTTCTTCTCGCTGACGAACGGGCAGTGGGTTAAGATGCCGGCTGCGATGACTGAGCAGTTGACCGCTGCCATGCAGCAGTCTGCAAATCCTGAGAAGCAGCTGGAGCAGTTCAACCAAATTGCTGACCAGACGAAAATCACCGAGGAAGGTGACAATTATCTGATAACAGCTGAAGTATCGGGCGAAGAAGTGAAGAATCTGGCGAAGAGCTATCTGAACCAGAGCGGCAGTGTAGACAGCCAGATGACTGCGATGATGGAGCAGATGAATATCAAGAGCATGAACATCGCTTACACCGTGGACAAGAAGACTTATTTCCCGACTTCATCGGATGTTAATCTGGTCATGGATATGAGCAGCGGTGAACAGACCGTCTCGATGGATATGAAGATGAAGGCAACCATTAGCGATCATAACAAAATCACGGAGATCAAGGTTCCGCAGGAAGCTCTGGAGGCGCAAGAGGCTCAAATGCCGGCAACCCAGTAACCGGCCCCAATTAAAGAACAGGCAGAACAGGAGGACCCGTACACCGGGTCCTCCTGTTTGGTCAGGGGAAATGCTGATTACATGATTATAGGCCGAATGGGGATATACTGTTGAACAGTCCATAGGCCGCTCCGGCCAATACCGACATTATCAGCTTGTAGAATATATATCCGGTTGCGACATTTGCGGTAGCAATCAGGTACAGGGTATCGATTCCGCGGTTGGAGGTGTTAAGCGGATACTGAAACGCCACGGTGTTGATGCTGACAAAGACGAAGAGAAATGACAGAATAAGCAGGAGAACCGAGAAGGAATACAGGCTGAGGATCAGCGACAGGATAGCCAGAACCAGCAGCGCTACAGCGGGAACGAGCAGAGTGCCGAATCTTGCGATCAGCAGCTTGAGATCGAAGCTGACTTTTTCCAGCCGGAGTGCGGCATAAGTAGTCCCGCAGCCAACGGCAATTCCTGCAGCCGTTAATAGAAGCGGCTTCAGAAATCCGGGTCCTATGATTGGCGAGATATCCCATTTAATGAACCAGGTGAGAAAATATAGTGCTGACAGTATTGCCGTCAGTCCCATTGTAATCAGACTGTTCAGCAATTGGGCGGCCTGGACCTCTTTCATCGTACTGTAAGGACGGGTTAGAGCACTCAAGAAAAATCCCCAGTACTGTTTGCTGACCTGCTTAGCCTGCCTGACGCGTTCATCATGGAGCAGATTGTCCCATTGCCCGGATGTTCTGCGCTGGGGCTGCGGTTGCCCGTTATCTGGATTAGGCCCTCCGGGATTCGTAAAGGGAGCTCCGCCTTCCGGATTGTTCATTGCTCATCCTCCTTAAGAAAAATATGGAAATCATAGCATTGGCTATAGTATAAGGGGGTTGCCCTATAAATACTATAAATTTGCCAAAGACATAAACCGCCCATACCGGATTCGTTGGCGGGAGAACCTGAATTTCTTAAGTTTCACAGGGTTTAGGCTTAATGGGCTTAATTGTTGTACGCAGTACAGCTTAGCTTCCTAAATACCTGGGTGTTCGGACAGATTGTTGTATGAAATACAAGAATTGTCCCGCTTCACCGCTATGTGGGAAGAGGAATGCTGCCTTTTGTGCAACAATTTCCGATTATAGCCGGGATTACGAGGGGAATGTTGTATTATGGGCAGGATTTTAAAAAGCCTGTATCCCGCAGATAAAATGCGGTTTACAGGCTTTGCGTTGAATGTACCTTACAGGGAAGCTGGCGGGTAATCAGGAAGTTACTCCTGTTCCCGGACAAATCCCTCTTCCGCCAAATACTCCTCGGCTTCTTCTACGGTTTCGAAGGCCATCTCCAGCTGTAGACCTGCATAGAGGTACCACAGATCTTCCTCGAATCTTAGACTCAGCGTGTGGCCATCCTCATTCTTCCATAGAGATTCAGCACCAGTCTGCGCTTTTTTCTTTCTTTTGGCCGGAGCAGGGGCATCGGGAATGAACATGGATAGAGACGTAATCGAAGCATCCACCAGTTCCCGCAGCTCAGCTTCCGAATAATCTCTGATGTTCACCAGACCTTTGTCATCACTCTCATAGCCCCGCAGCAGGCCGGCATATACGAAGCCGTTGCCGTTCGGGTGGATATAGGAAGCGACGGTCTTCTTGTCGTGCCGGCTCTCCTCGAAGTGGTAGTTCACCCGCCCAAGCGAGACATTTCGCCGTTCCAACTGGGGGTAGGAATCAAGAATAGCTAATTTCTGTTCAAAAGTAAGCATATGCAGCCTCCGGTTCGCATTTTCGTCAGTTGATTATACCATGCCGGCGGGCAGTGGACTATATAGCCTGCCGGAACTGCTCCGGCCCTTAAGCGGCTCAACCGGCAAGCGGCAGCCGCAGCACGAACGAGCAGCCCTGCTGCGGGGCGCTGCCCAGCTCAAGGCTGCCGCCCATGCCTTCGGCGAGCAGCCTGCTGAAGGTCAGGCCAAGCCCGAGTCCGCGCAGCACGCTCTGCTTGGCAGTGCTGCGGAAGAAGGCTTCGAAGATCAGCTCCCGGCTCTCCGGATGAATACCCGATCCGTTATCTGTCACCGTAATTTCGGCGCTGCCCTGCGGCGTGGCCGCAAGCTCCAGCGTTAATTGAAGCTTGCGGTCCTGTGCCTTCGCCTGCACGCTGTTGTTCAGCAGATTGACGATAATCTGCTGGATACGCAGCGGATCTCCCCGCAGAAACAGCCGGCTCTCCGGCAGATGAAGAATGGGCTCGCAGACATCCTCCCCTTGGGTCAGCTTCCATTGATAGAGGATTTCCTCCAGCAGCGGAGCGGCCTCCAGCCTATCATGACGGACAGCGACTATGCCTGCTGTCAGCGCGTTATAGTCGAGCAGATCCGCGACCATGCGCTGCAGCCGCTCGGCTTCGAGTAAGGCGATATCGAGGAACTCCCCGGCCTCCTCCCCCTCGACCACACCCTCGCGGACCGCATGAAGCAGTCCTTTAATGGAGGTGACTGGGGTCTTCAGTTCATGTGACACTCCGGCCAGCATGACGGCCCGGGACTGCTCGAACTGCTGCAGCTTGCCCGCCATCTCCTGGAAGGATACCAGCAGTTCATGGATTTCCCGCTCCTTGGCACCGGTCTCCAGCACGATGTTATACTGGCCGCCGCTGATCTGTGCAGCAGCGGCAGCGACCCGCTGAATCGGCTTGGCCAGCTTGATCGACAACAGGTAGATCGTCAGCCAGCTTAAGATGATCAGGAAGACAATGATGATCGAGAAGAAGGTGATCTCTTCCTGCGGGATATGGCGCAGGGAACGTTTGGACTGCAGGACAATTACCTGCCCGAGCGTTCCCGGATCTCCCTGGATCTGCGCAGCAGCGGCCTTGAACTCCGGGCTGCGGGAATCCGTCAGCGTATCATTCAGCTTATGCCGCATCTCTTCATCCGTCAGCGGAGGCTGGGAGTACAGCAGCTCGCCCGAAGGTCCGGTAATGATGACGCACATCTCCATGGTTACCTTGAAGAACCGCTTGCGGTCCTCGACCAGCTTGTCGAGGCCCTGGGTGATGGCGAGCTGTCCGTCCGTGCCGACGCTGCGGTCGGCAATCTCCTGGGCCAGCAGGCCGGTGGTCTGCATCCGGTTGTTCATCGCCTCCTGCTGAATCCACCAGAAGGTTACCAGCGCCGTCAGCAGCAGCCCGATACTGATAATCAGCAGGTAACGGACGGTCCAGTAGGAGAGGATCGAAGTGGGTTTCTTTGTTCTGTTATTCATGTTGTCCATAATTGATAACCTGTTCCTCTCAGGGTACGGATCTCTCCTTCGCTGTCCGGCCAGTGCGAGAGCGCCTGGCGCAGTCTTTTGATGGAGAGGTCAACGGCCCGGTCACTTCCTTCATAATCCATTTCCCACACATGCTCCAGCAGCTGGTCCCGGGTGCAGATCTGATTCGGGCGTTCGGCCAGGAACAGCAGCACGGACATATCGCGCGGGCTAAGGCTGACCTCAGCCCCGTTCAAGAACACACTGCGCGCAGAGTAATCAATGAACAGGCTGCCGAAATGGCGCTTGCGGCTGCCGTCCGACCACTGCGAGGGGCGGCGCAGCACCGCATTCACGCGGGCGACAACCTCCTCGGGGATGAACGGCTTCGACATATAGTCGTCGGCACCGCCGTCCAGTCCCGCCAGCCGGTCATTGATGCCGTCCCTGGCCGTGAGCATAATGACAGGACAGCTGCTTTTCTCGCGGATCAGTCCGAGCAGCTCGAAGCCGTCCATATTCGGCAGCATAATATCAAGCAGAATCAGCGAGGGCGGCGCCACCTCGAAGGCTTCCAGGGCACTCCGGCCGTCGGCGGCACGGGTGACGTGGAAGCCCGCTTTTCGCAGATAAGCACTGAGCACCCGGGCAATCGCCTCCTCATCCTCAACAATCAGAATGGATTTCATCTATTCAGCCTCCTTCACAGCCCCGGCGGAGAATGCTTCTCCCAGGGCTACGGCTATGTGTTAGTTAAAATTACGACAATTCTACCATATCGCGGGCTGCTGTGCTTTGACTTCTTCCCGACATATTGCTTTGTTAGAATGGGAACCAAGCCTGATAGGCATACAGAGAATTGGATGGAGGGAATAAGATGAAGAAGAAAACAATCGCCTTAGCCGCAGCCGTAGTCGTTATCGCAGGAGCCATCACAGCATTCATGTTACTTAACAATAGCCTGGGCAATAATGTTGAGATCGAATCTGTTATTCCTGCGCAGAGTCAAGGAACCGAAACCCAGGAAGCAGGAACTGCGAACGCGGCGGCAGCGACTGGTGCTGCAGTTACGGCAGAGCAGCTGAACGGTGCCTGGAGCATTGCAGATACGTCCAAAGTCTACTGGTCAGTGACAACTTCCAAAGAAACTGTTAACTTCGTAGACCCTTCCGTTACCGGCACCTGGAATGTGAACCTGGAGGATGCCAGCTCGATGACGGGCGAAGGAACTGTAGAGATGAGTGCGCTGGATTCCGGCAACGGCCAGCGGGACGAGCATGTCAAGGGTGCAGACTTCCTGGCAGTAACGGATTTCCCGGAGTCCACGTTTACCGTGACTTCCTTCTCGGAGCTTCCGGCGGAATGGACAGAGGGCACAGCGGTGCCGATTGAGCTCCAGGGTACGCTGACAGTCAAAGGGATAGAGAAGGACGTTACGTTTGACTCGCAAGCCCTATACAGCGGCGGACAGCTTATGCTGTCAGGAACAACCATGGTTACCTTTGAAGATTTCGGCATGAGCAATCCGCATTCGATTGTGCTGGATACCGAGAATAACCTTGAGGTGCGCCTGGAGCTTGTACTGAGCAAATAATATAGAATTAGATTGTTTATAAGAAACTCTCCCCGTCACTGCGGATTCGCGGCTGGCGGGGAGAGTTTTTGGTTCGGGTATATATACAAACCTAACAGTGGCCGGAAGTCAAACATTCTCTGCAGCCACGGCTAATCCCCGCAGTGGAATTTTCCCTGTTCAATCTATATAGTGCCTGGGGTGTGAACCGTCAATTAACGGATTCTGAGTCCGTTTGGCCAGCGAATACATCTGATTTGCTGCAATAGAGGATTCTCAGTCCTTTTCACCGGCGGATGAGTTGATTTGTTAAACATTTGATGGTGTACTAAAGGGGGACCTCTATACCCGCTTGCGGGTTCAGAACAAACTCTTCACCCTCCATTTCGAAGGCGGCACTGCCCGGTAGAACAAAGGGGAATTGGTGTGACTGCTGGTGATATTGCTTCACTTCTGAAGTATGAGCTAGCTTCAATGAAGTTTGTAGTTGGATTCATCCGGTGATCGTACATAAATATGTCCATAAATTCAATACATCCCGAAGGAGACAATGAAATTGGCGGATTATCCGAAACTGGTGCGTGACGGAATACCGGCGCTGATTGCGGCGAACGGGCAAACCTGCAGGACAAGAATCATGGACGAGGAGGAATATATACGGGAGCTGCGTGCGAAGCTGCATGAGGAGCTGGCAGAGTATCTACGGGAGGACAATGACGGACAAGCGCTCGAGGAGCTGGCGGATCTGCTGGAAGTCATCCGGGCTTTGGCGGTAACCCATGGCGGGGACAGCGGTATTCTGGAACAGATCCGTGCAGACAAAGCGGAGCGCCGCGGCGGATTCAAGGACCGGATTCTGCTGCTGCAGGTGGAGAACAGGGGCTGATAGTATTGACCCGGCGGACGGCGGGAAGCGGGCAACATGTACACACCAGGCACATTTTGATAGAATTGTAGGGACTAAGTTTCATTTAAGAGGAGGATTTAACTAATGACAGAAGATAACGCTTACACGATAAAATGGGGCATTCTCAGCACAGGCTGGATCGCCCATCAGTTCGCTACAGATTTGGCCCATGCCAGCAATGGTGTGGCTTATGCGGTTGGATCGCGCACGCAGGAAAGCGCAGATGAGTTTGCCCGAAATCACAGCATCCCCGTGGCATATGCCACCTACGAGGAATTGGTCAGCGATCCTGAAGTGGATGCGATTTATATTGGAACGCCGCATCCGTTCCACAAAGAGAATGCGCTGCTCGCATTGCGCGCCGGTAAAGCCGTGCTCTGTGAGAAGCCTTTTACCGTGAACAGTGCAGAGCTTGAAGAAATCGTGGCGTATGCCCGCCAGCAGAAGCTGTTCCTGATGGAGGCTATGTGGAGCCGCTATATTCCGGCCAATGCCAAGGTTAGAGAATGGCTCGCAGCGGAGCGCATCGGCGAAGTGCGGCTGGTCAAAGCGGATCTTGGTTTCCGCGCGGACTGGAATCCGGAGGGGCGTCTGCTGAACCCGGCCCTTGGCGGCGGAGCCCTGCTGGATGTCGGCATCTATCCCATCTCCTTCGCGTCGATGGTATTCGGACCTCACCCGGAAGCCGTCTCCAGCACTGTACATATCGGCGAGACTGGTGTGGACGAGCACTTCTCCCTGCTGCTGTCTTACGGCGGAGGCAAGTCGGCTTCCCTGAACGGCGGGATTCGCCTGAAGCTGCATGAAGAAGCCTATATCTATGGAACGGAAGGCTATATCGTAGTCAAAGGCACGCTGGTGAATCCGAAATCGGCTGAGCTGTATATTGGCGGGGAGCTGGTGGAGACCTTTGAGGATGACCGTGCTTCGATCGGGTATTCTTTTGAAGCTGAGGAAGTGGGACGTTGTCTCCAGGCAGGGCTGACGGAAAGCCCGGTAATGACGCTGGATGAGTCCGTTGCGATTCTTAAGCTGCTGGACGGCGTGCGTGAACAATGGGGGCTTAAGTATCCCGGTGAATAAACTGAACCTGACGCCCTTATCCCGCAAGCTTCTGCTTCACACTGTAATCTATCTTGTATTGTTTCTGGTGATCCCGTATTTTCAAAGCGGCGGTTCCGGGGTAATGGAGGATCTTGGCAGCTGGCTGCTACTGCTGGTTCTGGTGAATCCCACAGCCGTGCTGATCCTTGCTGCGGATTCGGGACTTAAGCTGGGTTTCAACCTGCTGGTATGCCTGCTGCCGTTGCCGCTGTTCGTGTTATCCATCTACGTGTTGTTTGACGGAAGCGGTGCGTTGTTCTATGGCATCATGTACTCCGTAATCGCTCTGATCAGCAATAGTATAGCTGCAAGCGTAAGAAGGAGGAAAAAGGGGGGAACCAAATGACATTGAATGCTGACCGCTATCAGGGCTGCCTGCAGGGTCTGGCCGCTGGAGATGCGCTGGGAACGACCGCTGAGTTCAAAGCACCCGGAACCTTTGAGCCGCTTACGGATATTGTCGGCGGCGGGGTATTTGGTCTCCAGCCGGGACAGTGGACCGATGACACGTCAATGGCGCTCTGCCTTGCGGAGAGTCTGCTTACGAAGCAAACATTTGATCCTGTGGATCAAATGCAGCGTTATGTGAAGTGGTACCGCGAAGGCAAGCTTAGCAGTACAGGCGAATGTTTCGATATCGGCAATGCGACACGCGCGGCGCTGCATCAATTCGAAGCCGGCGGCGAAGGGTTCAGCGGATCGGATGATCCTCATTCTGCCGGGAACGGCTCCATTATGCGGCTTGCGCCGGTGGTCATGTACTATGCAGAGAATCCTGCAGAAGCTATCCGCTATGCGGCGCTCAGCTCAAGAACGACGCATGGCGCTGTTGAATGTCTGGATGCCTGCCGTCTGCTCGCGGCGTACATCCTTGCCGGACTGCACGGGTGGAGCAAGCAGGACATGCTGGCCCCGGAGGCTTACCGTGATTGGCTGAATGAAGACAGCCTGACACCGCATATGCTGAATATTAAGTATGGCTCCTACCGGATCAAGGAGCCGCCGGATATTCAAGGCTCGGGATATGTAGTAGAGTCGCTGGAGGCGGCACTGTGGGCTTTTCACAAATCCTCCAGCTTTGCGGAGGGCGCGCTGCTTGCTGTGAATCTCGGCAATGACGCCGATACCACAGGGGCGGTCTACGGCCAGATCGCCGGAGCGTATTACGGGCTGGATGGCATACCGACAGAATGGCAGAGTAAGCTGGCCATGCGTGAGCTGATCAGTGACTACGCCGGGCGGTTGTTTACAGAACGGGTGGAATAGAAGGAAATAGGCTGCATGAGGCAGGCTGAGCGCATCTATAACGGGCACTCAGCCTTTTTAATTATGGAAAGGGGAGAATGGATATGGGCAAGGGTTGGCGGAAACTGCTGATATGGCTGCTGATTAACATCATCCTGGTAGTATTGACGGATGGGATGACATTCACATATAAAACCGGCGGAACGATATCCGGCAACGGCAATCCGGGAATTATCATGCTTGCGGCAGGATGGCTGTTTGGTATTATTCTTTTGTGCAGTGCGGGCATGGTGCTCTACCGATTATTCCGGTTGAAATCCGTATTCAGCATACCAAGCCTGGCAATTGCCGTATCTGCGCTTATTGTGCTGCCGCTCGCCATCTGGCTGGAAACCGGATATATCGATGCGTTGAGAGTGCATCTGAGGGGGTTTACCAGAGATGAGGACTCCGTCGTATTCCGCTTCGGCTGGATTAACCAATATACCAACAACCTGTTCTATAATGCTTATATTCTGGCTGGCGGGATCGCACTGGTTATCCTTGTGGCGTGGATTGCAGCACTGCTGCGGCGGAAAGCCGATACACAGTCACGGAGAAATTCCGGTTAGTCGGGAGCGGAGAGCAGCGTCACTCCTACGTACGGCGATCCTTTCGGCGGGGGCTTAAGAGAAAGACAGGTAGAGATGAGCCGAATGTATGCGAAAAATCGAATACAATGTGCCAATGATAGGGTTGATGAGCCGAATGTATGCGAAAAACCAAATACAATACGCTAACGCTAGGTTTGATGAACAGTACACTTACGGCAAGCCTGGCATGGTGTGGATGTGGATAAGGACAAGTACTCCGTTAATTTTTTCTGAACAAGGCGGTCCACAGAAAAGCTTCACCAAACAGCGCATCCTCCTGATCCATCTGGCGCATGCGTCTGAACTCTATAAGCTCCAAACCGCTGAAGAAGCTCTTAAGTTTATCCTCGCTGAAGCCTAATCCGCCCCGGAGGCTCCGCTGCCGGTACACTTCCCAATCCGTGATCTCCGCACCCATGGCGCCAGCCGCGAAGCAGACCAGTCCGAAATACCCCCCAGGCTTGAGCGTCCTGTTCACCAAATCGAGAAAGGTAACTCTCCGGTGGGGGTAGATGTGATGGAAACATCCGCTGTCATAGATGAGGTCGTAGCTGCCTGGCTCCAGGCTCAGGTCAAAAATATTGCTGCGGGCGAAATTCACCTCCACCTGATGTTTGCGGGCGCGTTCCCTTCCCCAATCTACCGCTGCCTGAGAGATGTCAATGGCATCCACGGCGTAGCCCTGCTGAGCCAGATAAACCGCATTTCTGCCGCCCCCGCAGCCTAATTCCAGAACCTTGCCGGGTGTCATGTGCCGCTTGCTTACGTATTCAACCAAATTCTCATCCGGACTGTCCTTGAAGAAAGGAATCCCTTTATTCCGGTCCCCGTAGAACTGATCCCACCATTGCCCTTCTTCCCGAAAAAGAGAGTCCAGCATCTTCAGTGTATCCTCATGACTATAGATCGTTTCAAGTGTCATATAGAAGCAGTCTCCTTTCATTTCATTCGCCCGGCTTAGTTGTTAATGAAGATGGAGAGCCCCGGATATGCCTTCATCAGCTCAGCACTGTGTTCATTCAGCCGTGTCTGTTCAAAGCCTGTGCCCAGAAATTCCTGATCCGGCTTAAAAGTCACACTTGTCCCCGTATCCTTCGCGATTCCAACCGTCATCAGTCCGGACTGCGGCACACCATGCCTATATTCCTGGCGGTACATTCTGCCGCCGCGCCGGATATCAACGGTAAGTCTGCCGGAGAGTGCGTTGACCACGGCAATGCTGATCCCCTGCTCTGCACCGGGGACCTTAAAAGCTCCGTCTCCATTAAATCTATGAATATCGGTCAGTATGGATTGAACAGCTGGCATATTGGAATTCGGCAGAGACGCTACCGGAATTCCCCGTCCATTGTCCATTACGGTGACACTCCCGTCATCGTGCAGGAATATCCCGATTTCGCTGCAATATCCGGCCGCATGCTCCATCACCGGATTCTCGATAACGGCCCACAGCAGGTGATGGACATCGAAATTTTGTGCAGGGCCCAAATAAATCCCCGCGTTATTTCTCGTTCTCATCGTGTCCATATAATCGCTTGTATCCTCCAGAGTACTAACCGAAGCGAGCAGCAGGAGGAAGGGGAGGAGGCGGTGGGAAGGGAAGGCATAACGGCCTCCGTTCTCCTGCACTAATAAATCTGCGCCAGTCAATGCTTTGAGATGATGATACAGCTGGCCGGTAGTGCCCATACCCAGACGCTCCACCAGTTCAATGCCCGTAAGCGGCTCCTGAATGACGGATTTCAGAATGTCCAGCCGTTGACGGTTGCCTAATGCCGCCAGTACTTTGGCTGATTTCTCGTTGTTCACTTCGAGCAGTTGTTCCACTGGACGCTCCTGGGGTTCCCAGCGGTAGCTTTGTCCGTTAAGACGGGCATGGCCGGAATAAAATACAGATCCGGGTCCCGCGCCGGGCTGCTCCGCTTCTGCGGCTGAATTCACAGATTCCGGCGAATCAGCACGGCCTGCGAAGCTTCTCCGCTGAGTATTCCAATGCTGGACGGCGGCCTGAAGCTCGGCCACCTGCTGCTTCAGCGTATCCAGTTCGCTGCTTAAGTCACGGGTCATGAAAGAAGATCACCTGCTTTCAATGTTATGTAATTACGTAGTTACGTAATAATTGTAATTCATTAATATTATTTTGTAAATATTTAGGATGATAGCTTTTAATGTGTAAACTAACTTCACATATGCTCCGAAAAAATAATTAATGTGTTAATTTATCTCCCGTAAATTCATTGACAACTCTACCTTTTTATCTATAATGATGTATAAGCGGTGGACAATGATGCAGTTGTTGACGTTCTTGTGACATAATGTAACATTATTAATAGCTATGAAGGTGTGATCGCAATGATCGCTTCCGCCGGACAATGGAAACAGGATATTTTAAGGATTTATAACGAAATCAACAAGAAGCTGTTTAACGCCGGCGTCAAGCAGCAGAAGGTTGACTTCGTGGGGAACAAGATTATTATTCTATCCATTAACAGCCGGGTGCCCGTACTGAAGGTGCTGGATACCCATGATGCCACAGCAAGCCGCCAGATTAATCTGGTACTGCATGAAGTATTCAAGTGTGAAATCAAGCAGGCATTTCTGGATGAATTTCAAGTGAATATCAAGGCCGTTCTTAAAGATTATGATGTGGAGACCGAGTATTCCGGTACGATCATAATTTTGGAGAAGGACCTCGAGCATTACCTGAACGTTACGTTGGAACTCTGATCTTCCGGAGAGCCGGCCTGCCGTCAGTTTTCGGACATTAGCCCTCTGGGGCTGTGTCTAAAACTGGCGGCTTTTTGTTTATCTGTTGTTTGTCCCGAGTTCATCCCGGCTGCCGATGCTATTAAACCTAATAAGGAGCTGATTCTATGAAAGCAAAGATTGAGATTGCCGGTGTAAGCAAGTGGTTCCGCCGTGACGGCCAGGAGATTATCGCCATGCAGGAGACGAATCTCTCTATAGAGCAAGGCAGATTTGTCAGTATAATCGGCCCCAGCGGCTGCGGCAAATCCACATTGTTCAATATCATAGCAGGACTGATTCCGCCGTCTACCGGCCGCGTGCTTGCTGACGGTGAGGATATCGTTGGCAAGACCGGATATGTCGGATATATGCTGCAGAAGGACATGCTGCTCCCCTGGAGGACGATCCTGGATAACATTATTCTGGGCATGGAGATCCGCGGGGTGCCGCGTAAGGAAGCGGTAGCCCGGGCCCAGCCGCTGATGGACCGTTATGGACTGAAGGGCTTCGGCGGCCATTATCCGGCAGAATTGTCCGGAGGCATGCGCCAGCGGGCAGCGCTGCTCCGCACGCTGCTGTACGACCGGGATATTATTTTGCTGGACGAGCCCTTTGGCGCACTGGATGCCCAGACCCGGCTGACCATGCAGAACTGGCTGCTGGAGATCTGGGAGGATTTCCGCAAGACGGTGTTATTCGTCACCCACGATATTGATGAAGCCATCTACCTGTCTGATGACATCTATGTCTTCTCCGGGCGGCCGGGCAGAATCATCTCCAAGATTTCTGTGGATATGCCGCGCCCGAGACATAAGGAGGATACGGTATCTGCGTCATTTATGGAGCTCAAAGCCCATCTGCTGGACCTGCTGTCAGGCGGAGGCGAGGAGCCGGCAGCCCATATCTCGTAGAGCTTACAAAACTTGTTGAAGGAGAGAACAACTATGGAGAGTGTGCAAAAGAAAGGGTATGTAATTCACAAGCTGGAGCCGGCCCCAATCCATTCGGTCAAGCCTGAGAAAATGCAGAAGGAACCCGTCATCGTGGATGAAGAGGGTGCAAGGCGCCGGACACAGCGGATTGTCGGAATCGGGCGGCTGACGGTCGGGCTGCTGATCGTACTCTGCTGGGAGCTGTTTACGCGGATCGGCTGGATGGATTCATACTATTGGAGCAGCCCGGTACGGATTCTCAGCACAACATGGACACAGGTGACGCAGGGTACTCTGCTGGAGGATATCGCTTATACCTCCAGTTCGACGATTCTGGGCTTCATCGGCGGAACCCTGATCGGATCGCTGCTCGGTTTATCCTTCTGGTGGTCACGCAGATTCGCCGGCATCAGTGAACCGTTCCTGATCCTGCTCAATGCCATGCCGAAGCTGGCGCTTGCTCCTGTGCTGGTGATTCTGCTGGGCATCGGATTCTACTCCAAGGTGGCGCTCGCTTTTGCCATGACGGTAGTCGTTGCCGCCTTATCGGCGCACAGCGGCGTGCAGAGTGTGGACAAGGATATGGAGAAGCTGATGTATTCGCTGGGCGCGAAACGCCATCAGGTATTCACCAAGGTAGTCATCCCCTGGGCGATGCCCTGGATGATCAGCAGTCTGCGGATTAATATTGCCCTCTCGCTGGCCGGTGCGATTGTCGGGGAATTCATTGCTTCCAGCCACGGGATTGGCCGCATGGTGATCTACGCCGGTACGATCCTTGATATCAATCTCGTCTGGGTGGGAGTTGTAGTCTTGTCCGTTCTGTCGATGGTGATGTATGCGGGAGTGGTCCTTCTGGAGAAATGGCTGTCCAAGGGATACGGGATGAAGAAGGCTTGAGACCTAAGCAATCCTATATAAGATAAAGGGGAGAATCTGATGATGAATGTAACCAAAGTGAAGCTGTCCGCCGTCCTGCTTGTCTCTGTAATGATCCTGCTCTCGGGCTGCAGCGGTAAAAGTAATGCTGAAGTTGAAGCCGCAGCTGCCGGCAACGAAGCGGGGAAACTCAAGAAGCTGATCATTGCCGAGCCGCTGCACTACACAGGTTATCTGCCGCTGTACGTGGCGCAGCGCGAGGGATATTTTGCGGATGAAGGGCTTGAGGTTGAGATGCTGCAGGCTGCCGGAGGAACACATGTGACTTCGGTAGTCAGCGGGGATGCCTGGGGCGTCATCGGCGGTCCGGAATCCAATGCACTGGCGAATATCGGCAACTCTGACCCGATCGTATCAGTCAGCAATGTGGTTAACCGTGCGAATGTCTATCTGATGGCCAAGAAAGGGACAGCCCCTGCGGGCAGTTCTGATGAAGAATTGAAAGCCTTCCTGCAGGACAAGAAATTGAATGCCGGACGGCATGGCGGAACCCCGAACCTGCTGACCCAATATCTGCTTCTGGAGCTGGGGCTTGATCCGCAGAAGGATGTGCGGCTGCTTGAACCGGCGG
The DNA here is from genome assembly GCF_038593005.1 of Paenibacillus sp. FSL E2-0178. NCBI lineage: Bacteria > Bacillati > Bacillota > Bacilli > Caryophanales > Paenibacillaceae > Paenibacillus > Paenibacillus sp. FSL E2-0178. The sequence continues at coordinate 3,587,711 of NZ_CP151953.1, read as the reverse complement.
ATGGCTCCACCGTGGTGGCGATGGTTCAGCAGGGTGCGGCGGATATTGCGAACGGCGCCGAGCCGCAGATCAGTGACGGGATCGCCAAGGGGGTCTGGGAAGAACCTTTTTACAAGTTCCATGATATGGGCGACTATGCCTACTCTGTGCTGAGCGTGAAGAAGTCGACACTGGAGAAGGACCCGGAAACGGTGCAGAAGGCGGTTAACGCCGTTGTGAAAGCACTGAAGGCCATCCAGGAGGATAAAGCTCTGGCGATGAGTGTCCTGAAGGCTGAATTCCCTACACTATCCGATGAAGCGGCACAAGCTGCGCTTGACCGGGCGTATGCCGATCGGCTCTGGAGTCCGGATGGTGTGATTACCGAGGAGGCGCTGGATAAGGACATGAACGTGATGATTAAGACGGGGATCTACAAAGGCGAATACACCTACGAGGATTTGGTCGATATGCAGTTTGTGAACAACATAGCAGTGAAATAAGCTAAGCGTCTTGCCATAAGCCTTCAAAAACTAAAGAGGTGAAGATGATGGAATTAACTGCCGATCTAATTATGCCTGATAAAACCGCACTTATTATAGTAGATGTACAGAACGATTACTGCCACGGGGAAGGCGCACTTGCCGCTGGCGGAAATGATGTGTCAGCCGTACGCGAGATGATGCCGCAGCTGCATGGGCTGATCGCGGCAGCGAGGACACAGGGCGTACCGGTGATCTATATCCAGACCTTCCATGAAAAGGCGACCGATTCGCCCGTCTGGACTTCCCGCTCCGGGCGCGGTTCGCTGGGGGTCTGCCGCAGAGGAAGCTGGGGGGCTGAATTCTACGAGGTGGCCCCGCTTCCTGAGGAGATTATTGTCAATAAACACCGGTATAGCGCTTTTATCAATACCCGCCTCGATTCTGTGCTCCGTTCGCAGCGGATCGAAACCCTGATTATGACAGGAGTGAGCACCAATGTGTGCGTGGAGTCGACGGCAAGGGACGGCTTCATGCTGGATTATCAGATTGTGATGGTGCAGGACGCCTGTGCTTCCTATTCCCGGGCCGCTCATGAGATGACGCTGGAGAACATGAAGGGCTACTTCGGCGTGGTAGCTTCAGCCGCAGACATTGAAGAAAGCTGGAAAATGTGGAATCAGCCCGCCCTGCAGCGGATGTTATGAATTTACCGGTAAGGTCTTCAGGACAAGCTGTGAACCATTCGGCGGTCAAGGTGGTCATCTGCCTCGGGGCCTTTCTGTCCAATCTGTCTGCCGGTATGTTCAATATTTCGCTCATCGATATTGCGGCTGATCTGCGGTTCCCGGTGGCCTCTGCCCAGTGGATCGTCAGTATCTATCTGCTGGTGATCTCGGTGCTGCTGCCTGTAATGGGACGGCTGGGAGACAGGTTCGGCCGCCGTAAGGTGCATAATCTGGGCCTGTTCGCTTTCGCGGCGGGAGCCCTGGGCTGTGCGCTTGCCCAGAACGAAGCCATGCTGCTTGGCTTCAGAGTCATGCAGGGAGCCGGGGCCTCCATGTATCAGGCGACCAATATGGCCCTCATTGTCTCTGTATTTCCGCCCGGGCAGCGGGGCAGGGCGCTGGGGCTGATGAGCACCTTCGTCGCTGCCGGCTCCATGGCAGGCCCCGGTCTGGGCGGCTTCCTGATCCAGTGGTTCACCTGGGAGAGCAACTTCTGGCTGCTGGCCGGAGTGGCGGCGGGCGTAGGCATGCTTGCGCACAGGCTGATTCCCCGGGATACGGAAACGGCCGGAGGCAGGCTGGATCTCGCCGGAGCCGCCTGGTTTGCGGCCTGTCTCTCCTCGCTGATGATCGCCTTCGATCTCGGCGGCCGCTCCTCCTTCCTGTCTCCGCCTGTGCTGCTGCTGCTGGCGGCTTCAGCGGGAATGGCGGCCGCTTATACGGCACATGCCCGCTTCTCCCGCAGCAGGGATAAGAGGCGCACGCTTGGTGAATTCCCGCCAGCGGACAGCGGTGTCAGCCTGTTCACTAACCGGAGCTTTGCCGCCGGCATCGCCATTACGGTTATCACATATATGGCGGCCTTTGCCGCACAGCTGGCTTTGCCCTCGCTACTGCGTATATCGGGGGCCGAGCCAGCCTGGGTGGGGCTGATCATGATTGGATACCCGCTGGCGCTGGTGGTGACCGCTCCTGTCAGCGGGAGCATCGCGGACCGCAAAGGGCCGCTCGGTATCCTGACGGCCGGACTGCTGCTGATGAGTGTCACGCTGCTGGCGCTGGGCTTCGGCTCACCTGTGCTGAGGACAAGTGCAATGGTGCTGCCGGTTATGCTGCTCGGCTGCGCAATGGGGATGATTACTTCACCTAACACAAGTATTGTTATGGGGCTGGCGGCGAAACCGCAGCTTGGCCGGGTCAGCAGCCTGCTTGCCTTGTCGCGCAACATTGGCATGATGTTCGGCACGGCGGCAGGCGGACTGATGATTGGCGGCACAGGTAGTCCGAACGGGAGCTATCTGGCCGTATTCGTAGTCTGTGCAGCCGCCGTAGGCCTTTCTTCAGTCTGGCAGCTGTATTCTTTCCGTCACAACAGCAAGCGCAAAGGGGCGGAACAACTGCATATACCCTATAAATAAGAAGGAGCCTCTGCCCGCCGGGCAGAGGTTTTCGTGCTGAAACAAGAAGGAGGCCCCGCTTCTTTAAAATGGTTTGTTCCATCGGCAAATGACATGGCGGGAGCATCAGGAGCTTTGCGTCCGCGGATGCGGAGAAGCCATAACCGGCTAAAGTAATTTTCAGCATTGAAAAGAAACACCGATGTTGGTATGGTGGAATTGCCCGTGTAAATATATGGGTATCTTTCGGAGATTCATTGGATGGGAGTTGTTCTCTACTTCATGTACAAAGTGGTATTTTTTGATGTAGACGGTACGCTTTTGAGTGAAACTGACGGACGTATGCCGCCGAGCACGAAGGAAGCCATTGAGCAGCTTCTTGTCAAAGGGATAAAAGTGGTGGTGGCTACAGGAAGACCGTATAGCTTATGTGCGGAATTGCGTAATCTGGGAATAGAGACGGTTATTTCTGCAAACGGAGCGCTCATTACAAGCCATGAGGAAATTATATATAGATCTGCGATTCAGGCAGAGACTGTACGGGAACTCTCGGAATTCGCTGCATTGCATGGGCATGGAGTAGCCTATTTTACAGACAAGTTGTCAATGAACGGCATTGGCCTGGAGGATGAGCGGATATTGAGGGCGTTGAAGGAAACCTTGAGTCTCGAATGTTATCCCCAGAACGCAGAATCTCTGACTGGTGAAGTATACTGCATGTGCCTGTATGCCGATGAGAACGAGATGCTGAGGTTCACGGAACAGTTCCCTGCGCTAAGGTTTGTGCGTTTCCATGACTATGTATTGAATGTCCTCGAAGCTGCAGAGGTGTCCAAAGCTGTTGCGGTATCGAGAGTATTAGAACACTATAATATCCCGGCTGCTGAGGCTATCGCATTTGGTGACGGCGGGAACGATATGGATATGCTGGAGTGTGCGGGGTTGGGCATTGCTATGGGCAACGGCACAGAGCGCCTGAAGCAGAGGGCGGACTTCGTAACTACCAAAGCAAGTGAAGGCGGAATTGCCTATGCACTGCAGGTATTTGGTGTGATTTAGATGAAGCTGGAGGCGACCGCTGATGCTGCTTAGACAAATGGCTGTAGCTTTGTTATTCAATGGGAATCATGAGGTGTTGTTTCTTCAAAAGAAAACGGAGGCCAAATTTCTCTCCGGGCACCTCGTCCCTGTCGGGGGACATCTCGAAGAGAATGAGATCAATGATCCGCAGAAGGCCTGCCTGAGAGAGATTGAAGAAGAAACAGGATTAACTTCTAACAGCATTAACGATCTGTCGCTGCGGTATATCATTCACCGGGTGAAGGATGACCGGGAGATCCGCATTCAGTATATTTTTACAGGTAAGGTTGCAGCAGGGAGCAGGCTTCTTGAAAGTGAAGAAGGGCGGCTGGAATGGGTGGGGTGCGGCGGGCTTGAGCAACATAGTGTAACCGCTTCAACCAGAGAGGTACTGGGACATTATCTGGTAACAGGCATACATAACAAGCTGGTTTATACCGGTTCAATGCATTCGGTTCGGGGAGAGCCGCGGGTGCAGTGGGCCATTCTGCAGGATTGGGAAGGACAGGTGAAAAGATGAAGGACAAGGTTTCCATTCTCGGAGTTCCATTCTCCAAGCTGACGCTTGAACAGACAACCTCGCTATTGGACAGCCACATCGGGGGCGGACAGGGAGGGCTATTTCACCTGATTACAGCGAACCCGGAGATTACATTGGCCAGTCAATCGGACGGGAGACTCCGCGAGATCATCTGCTCGGCGGATCTGATCGTGCCAGACGGGATCGGGATTGTAATGGCAGCACGAAGACAGGGAAATCCCATTCCGGAGCGCGTGACCGGCTACGATCTGCTGCTGAGCCTGCTTGCGAAGGGGAATGAGCGCGGCTGGAGTTTCTATTTCCTCGGGACGGATGAGGTGACCAGCGGACAAGCGGTGGAGAGAATTGCCCTGCGCTATCCGCAGGTGAAGATTGCCGGAAGGCATCACGGATTCTTTACGGCAGCCGAGGAGCCAGGAATTATCGCCGGTATTCAGCAGGCCCAGCCGGATATTCTCATTCTTGCGATGGGCGCTCCCTACTCGGACAAATGGCTGTATAAGCATAAGGAGGCGCTTAGCGGGATTAAGCTAGTGTTTGGCGTAGGCGGTAGTCTGGACGTAATCTCGGGCAAAGTGAAGCCGGCACCGGCCATCTGGAAAAAGCTAAATCTGGAGTGGGCCCACAGGCTCCTGTTCGCACCCGTTGCCAGAGGCCAGAAATCACGCTGGCGCAGACAATCCGCCCTGCCCAAATTCGTCTACCGGACGATGATCCGCAAATGAAGGAGACGATTCAATTGAAGAGTGTTGAACAGGAAAGGGGCAGAGTTCATGTCTAAGAGCTTTGAAGTGGTACTCAAAAAAGTAGTCGATCACTCTTACATTATTGAGATTGGCGAGGGTCTGTTCGGTTCCCTGATCCGCGATCTGCAGCAGGGACTTCTGCCGGATGTAAGCAAGTTCGCCGTTATTACCGATTCTACGGTCGAGCCGCTGTATGGCCGTCCCTTACTAGAGCTGCTGCGGCAAAGTGGCTTTCAGGCGGATTTATTTTCTTTTCCGGCTGGAGAGAGCTCCAAAACCCGTGAAACCAAGGCGCTGCTGGAAGATCAGCTATTAAGCCAGGCCTACGGGCGGGATTGCTGCATTATTGCCGTGGGCGGCGGAGCCGTAACGGATCTGGCCGGATTTCTGGCAGGTACCTTTGGCCGCGGGGTTCCTGCCCTGAATTATGCAACCACTCTGCTGGCAGCGGCAGATGCCTCTGTCGGCGGCAAAACCGGCGTGAATACACCTGTCGCCACGAACCTGATCGGCGTGTTCCACCAGCCCCGCAAAGTCTACATAGACCTGGCAGCATGGCGCACCCTTCCGGCCCGTGAGTTCCGCAGCGGCCTGGCGGAGACCATCAAGCATGCCTGCCTGGCGGACGAGACTTTCTTCCGTTACCTGGAGGAGAATATCGGCAGGATCATCTCAGAACAGGGCGGGCTTATCCTGGATGCGGACGTATGCGGGCATATCGCGCTGACGAACTGCCGGATCAAATACGAAGTGGTAGAACAGGATGAGCATGAGAGCAACCTGCGGCAGATTCTGAATCTGGGGCATACGGCGGGCCGGGCGCTTGAGGCGCTCAGCGGCTACCAGCTGCTGCATGGCGAGGCCGTTGCAGTCGGGCTTGTCATTCAGGCCAGGCTGGGTGTGAAGTATGGATATATGACGGCTGAACAGGCTGATCGTGTAGTCTCGTTACTGAAGAAGGCAGGCTTGCCGACGGAAATTCCGGATTTTATTACTAACAGGGCACTGGCGGACAAGATGTACACGGACAAAAAAGTGCGCAGCGGCCGCATCCGCTTCGTCTTCCAGGACGGCATCGGGGAGATGAAACGTTTCGCGGACGGCTCCTATTCGGTTCCTGTTGAAGAGGCGGATATCCTGGAGCTGCTGGAGGAAATGCGCGGCAACTGAAGCCGTATTAAAGAGTGCTGAGCTTTATTTTAACCGATCGGGAAGCCGCCCCCTCCAATCTGGGTATATGTAGTTAAAGGGAACTTAGGAGGAATCGATATGGGCAACCCGCTGAAGGAATTCAAGAACAGCATTAACGGGCTGAAGCAGTCGCTGGACGGTGTGAAGCAATCGGTGGACGGGCTGAAGGCTCCGGTGGATGAGTTCAAAACGAATGTTCAGGAAACGCTGGACGAGGCGAAGTCGAGATCGGAAGGTGTGAAGTCAGAGCTCGGACGGATGAAGCAGGCTGTGAGGGAAACGCAGGCGGTGCTCACTGAGGTGAAGGATACCCTGACGGCATCGGCGGATGTGCTGTATACCCGCAAACGATATTTACGCTTATTCGGCCGCAAAAGAAAACTGCAAACCGCCAAGGCCGGGCGTGCTTAAGCCAGTCAGCAGTTAGACTTGGGAATTAGGGTTCCCCCAAAAAAGACGCAAGAGACAAACGGCAGAATCACCGTTCATCTCTTGCGTCTTCTGGCATGACCGGAACATCAGCGGGCTCAGGGCATCTGAATGCTTAAACTACCAATCGAATCTACAATAAAGACAGGTACATACTGCTCTCCGGTATCCGTCTCCACCTGATCATAGCCGTTCTCGAACTGGCCGCTGACGACAGCTAATCCGGTAACCCCGCCGGTTTCGCCTTGAAGGATCAGATAACGCCCGTTCGAGCTGGCGACCGTTCTTCCGGCAGAGTCGATATATACATCACAGGAGAGCGTCACCTTCTCATAAGGATGAAGCTCCAGCTGTGAAGCATCAATCATGGTGTACGTATTCTCCCGGTAGATTTCCGAGAACTCATACACGCCGTTCATTTGGCGGAAAATGGCCGTCTGCCCGTCTTGACCGTCTGCAAGGTCCGTATCTGCTACGCGGATGGAGCCGTCTTCTGCCATCAGCTCATAGCCGCTGCCGGCAAAGCTGAACAGCTGCGAGATCCCCTCGGGCCTAATGGTGTAGGCGGTGAACGTACGGCGCCCGTCCTCTCGGCTGCCTATAGCTGTAACTACTGGTGCTTCTGAATAGACAGACAATGACTCGTCAAAAGTAAGCTCTATCAGTGCAGCCGCATCCGGAACGGTGCCGCCGGTGCGGGTGGAGAGGGCTCCGTCATCGCTCATATCGGCGTAGACCAGCCTGCCGCTGGCGTCCACTCCGGCCACAGCCACCTTAGCGCCATAGCGTCCGGTGACGGAGGCCGTAAGGGTATAGCTGCCCTGCACATCTCCGCCGGGCAGCAGCCGAACCGGTTCAGCGGTATTCCAGGCGAGTGTCGCAGCGGCAACCGCCTCGGAGGTGTCCTGCAGCGGATTCAGATCCCCATAGAGCCGGATGGCTTCGGCATATTGCCCGCCCCGGACCTGGCGCGCCGCCTCGCGGAGCAGCCTGGTGGTGCTGCTGTCGATTAGCTTCAGCACTTTGGAAGATTTCAGGCCAGCTGACTCTGCATACTTGCGGTAGGCCACAGCGTGTCCGGCGAAGGCGGCGGTACGATCGCCGTCCAGGTCCTTGTTCAGGATAAGTGTGGTACTTTCCTGAACCTGATCCGCTATCCAGTCTGCCGTATAGCTGTGACTCTTATAAGCTTCTTCCATAGACAGGGCACTGTCCAGCATAGGCTGGAAGCTTCCGGCTGCCGCGAGAGCCTTCAGCCAGGCGGTGTCATGAGCCTCGAATTTCGCGGCCAGTAATTCTTCCTTGGCCCCGGCCCCGCCGTAATAGGCCTCGGGGATTTGCAGCAGGCTCCATTTGACGCTCTCTGCGCTTCCGGCGCCGGTCGTGTTACTCGCTGCGTTCTTCTGGCTCTCCGTGAGCCCGGCAAGAAACTGCTCCTTGAACTGCCGGAACCCTGCCGTCATCTTCTCCGAAATGCCTGAATCAGCGGACAGCTGGCGATAATAGACTTCATAAGGTCCTCCCGTAACCATATACTTGCTCTTCAGGCTGAGCAGGGAGGCATAACTCTCCATATATCCGGTGAAATCCTTGACCGTGAGCTGGTCTTCCAGGGTTAATACCAGTCCCCTTAGGCTGCTGCGTATAGCCGTTATGGGAGCGAGCTCTTTAAGCCGTGCGTTAATCTGTTCTTCCTTGTATAAGATTGCCGTATTTGCCGCCGCCAGCCGGTACTGGTTCTCGGCAGCGATAAGCTCTCCTGCAGCATACAGCCGCTCAGCCTCACGCACGGTCTGAATCTTGTCCTCTATCCCCAGAGCCTTCTGTCCCAGCAGAACCAGCATGAAGATACACAGAATGATCATAATATTCCGCAGGGTTAATGCTTGTTTGATCGTCATATAGTATAGCCCCTTTATTCGGATATAAGGATTGCGCGTGCTGCCAGCTATCATCCTTATACTTCAGGGTCCCACCGGTACTTGAGCTCGCGGATTTCCGCCACCTTGGCATCCAGGCCGTTCCACGGCTCATAGGGGTTCGCAGCAATCAGCCGGGACAGGCGCAGGAAGCGGTCCTTGGGCAGCTCCTGTACATATCTTCCGATCAGTCCGGAATAGAGCAGCGCATAACGCTTCAGGCGTACTGCTGCCCCGGCAACGACAGTCAGAATAGCCAGCCCTTTGTCCATTTCGAGAATCTGCACTTCGTAGTTCTTAACATAGCGGAGGGTGCGGTCTTTAATCAAATCGGGCCGGACCTTGGCGATTTCACCAATATATTCAGCGAGCAGCGGCTCGAAGTCCTTCAGCAGCAGCTGTTCCAGCTCCAGAACCATGTCCTTGCGCAGCTGGAAGCCGTGCAGCAGGGCGACGCGCTGGCGGGAGATCCGGTCTCCGCGCAGCAGAATGGAGATCTCGCGGAGCTTCTCATAAGCGAGGACATCATTCTCGCGGAGGACGGATACTGCCTCCTGGCGGTTAAGCTCCAGATCTTCCTTAATTCTGAGGATGTTCCGGCCCAGCAGCTCGTTAAGGGCATACAGATTTTCGTTCTGCCGTACTTTCCGCTGCGTATAGTAGACCAGTCCGGCTATCACGATACCGCCTGCACCGCTTAGCGCCATCTGCTGCAGGCTTTGGCCGAAATAGACCGAGGCCAGGGTCAGCAGGAGGATGAGCAGCAGCCGGGTATGCATCTTGCGCCCGGCAATGGATACCGCCTGCTTCTCCACGGGGATCAGCGAGGCGCGGCCGCAGCGGGTGCAGCGTTCCTCGCCCAGGGCGGTGTAACGCCCGCAGCGGCGGCAGATACGGAGCTTCTCATAAGAATAGCGGGGAGCCTTGAACGGCCGGAAGGTAACAGGTTTCTTCTTACTCACGGGTAGTTTCGCCTCCGTTCAGTGCAGCAAGGAGCCGCTCGTCTATGTCCTCACGGGTAAGCGGCTTCCGCTGGCGTGAAGCGTATAAGGAGATCTGAATAACGGCATAGAGGAACGTTACTCCGAGTATGACGTATGTAATCATGGAACTCTTCCTTTCTCTCTGGTTACGGTCTTTTAATCAAATATTCAGGAACACGGCGTATACTTAGAATAATCCATCCGCTTCAAGATGGCGATTCTACCAGACGGGAGTGCCGGTCCAGCGGTCACTATGTTGATGTTTACAAGGTTTAATTATATCATAATGGCATACTATTTACAGAATTTAGCTATGCTGCCGGATTTGCCAGATCCGCCGAATTTAACACAAGAGGAGCCCTATTTATGCTTCGTACACACCGTAACCCCAGAACGATCAAGAATAGACTGCAGCGCATTTTTCCTGCATTGCTGCTGATCCTATGCATCGCTGTCCTGCCTTTCGGAGGCGCAGCGGCCAGTGCTGCTTCTGCCGCGCCGTCCCATATTGATGCTGTACTGCTGATTGATGTCAGCAACTCGATGAACAAGAGCGACAAGAACAAGATCGCGAATGAAGCGATGAAGATGTTCATAGATATGCTGTCCACGCAAGGAGACAAGGTAGGGATCGTTGCCTACACCGACAAGGTGCAGCGCGAGAAGGCCCTGCTTGGCATCACCTCTGCCGGGGACAAACAGGATTTGAAGGATTTCATCGACGGGCTGAACCGTGGACCCTACACGGATATAGCGGTCGGAATGGAAGAAGCTGTGAAGGTGCTGGAGAACGGCAGCGATCCTGGCCATGAGCCGATGATCGTGATGCTGGCCGACGGCAACAATGACTTAGATGAAGCCAGCGGCGCTACGCAGGCCCAGTCCGATCAGGAACTGAAGGCGGCTGTAGAAACTGCGAAGCAGAAGGGGTATCCGGTCTATACGATCGGGCTCAATGCGGATGGTAAGCTGAACAAGGATATTCTGTCTAATCTGTCCGATCAGACAGGCGGCAAGGCATTCACAACGGATTCCGCGGATGATCTTCCGCAGATTCTCAGCGAGATTTTTGCCAGCCATCTGAAGCTGAAGGTCGTGCCGGTGCCGTCGATTACGGCGAATGGCGACTATCAGGAAGTGACGGTCAATGTGCCGAACGGCAGTGTGCTGGAAGCGAATATTTCAATTATGTCCTCGCAGCCTGTAACGGCGAAGCTGAGCGATCCGTCAGGGAAGGAAGTAGCGATTCCCTCGGATGCTGTGCTGCTGTCCAAGTCTTCTACCTACACGCTGATCAAGCTGCTCTCGCCGGAGCAGGGAGATTGGAAGCTCCAGGTCAAGGGTGTGGCGAAGGACAAAATTGATATCAATCTGGTATTCAACTATGATCTGGAGCTTAAGATCGATGCGCTGCCTTCCCAGTCCTACCGCAAAGGCGACACCGTCGATATCTCCTCGCATCTGTTCAGCAACGGTGCTGAGGTTACAGAGAGCAGCTTGTACCAGGATATGAAGGCTGTACTGCTGGCCACAGATGTGGATACCGGCACGGTGCAGGAGATTCCGATGGACAATTCGGGCGCTGAGTTCAAGAGTGCTTTTGAAATACAAGACAATCATGCCTACGAACTTAAGGTCCGGGCCGAAGAGAGCAGCTTCTACCGTGAGAGCGATGTGCTGACGATCAACGCCAAGACAGGAACGGTGGCTACAAGCCCTCCGGCCACGGGGGCAGGCACTGGTGAAGAACCGGTAACGGATGCCAAGTCCTCGTACACTCTTTACTATATTATAGGCGGGATTGTACTCCTGCTGGCTGCGGCCGCCGCATTCTGGCTGCTGCGCGGCAGATCAAACCGCGGGTTTGTCGGACAGCTGGTCGTGGAAGTGCTGGACGGCAATACCGGAGAGAAGACCTATCCGCAGTATAAGAAGCTTGCAGGCTTCCGCGGCAAATTCACATTGCATCAGCTGCTGCAGCTGGCGCCTGAGCTGAAGGAGAGCGAGAAGCTGGTCTTCACTCCGGGGAACAATGACCGGCTGATGCTGCGCGGGGGAGAAGGAATTTCTGTGGAGCGGTCAGGGCGTGCCGCCGATACCTCGCGGGGCCTTGAGATGAAGAGCGGTGACCGTGTATCGGTCTCCCTGCAGACGGTAGACAAGACGATATTACTCGAATATTTGATATAACAGCAGACTAAGCGTAAGCTTCCGAAGTGAATTTTGAATGAAGCATGTTCAGGAAGAAGTGCTACGCATAACTTTTAGGAGGATAACCTATGAAACCGGTAGTAAGAGAACATATTCAGCAGCTCGATGTATCGCTTGGCGGAGGGATCGTCAGCGACAAAATAAGAGTGGACACCATAGACAACCCTATTCTGATTATCGGACTTGGCGGCACGGGCATCGATGCCCTGCTGCGCTTGAAATACCAGATTAACCGCCGCTTCAAGCTGCCTGAGGATCCGTTGTCCAAGAAGAAGCGGGATAAGCCCGACAATGTGGAATTCCTGGCGTTCGAGACCAATGAACAGGACCGCGGCAAAAAATACAAAGGCATCGGCCTCGACCCGCAGAATGAATTCGTGCTGCTGGCCAATGCCGAGATCGGCGGACTGCTGCAGAACCGCAGCATTCTTGATTCGTACATTACAGACTGGCTGTCGCCGGAGCTGAGCATCACAGACGGGATGAACGGTGCCGCCGGGGTGCGCCAGGCCGGACGCCTGCTGCTGTTCACCAAGATTAATCAGGTCGTGGCTGCGATTGATAAGAAGATCAAGACGCTGTCTGTCGGCACCAGCAAGAAGCTGATGGTTTTCCTGCTTACCGGCTTGTCCGGCGGAACAGGCAGCGGTGCCTTTCTGGATATTGCCTACATTGTCCGGGGGATTATTGAACGCGACTATGGCGCTGCCGGTATCGACCGCGTGAATACGCTGGGTTACCTGTTCACCCCGGATGTGAATCTGGCGAACAAGAGCCTCAGCGAGCACACCCGCGAGTATATCCGCAAGAACGGTTATGCTGCGCTCAAAGAGCTGGATTACTGGATGAATGTGGACAGCCGGGGAGAACGGTTCCGCCAGCAATACGGCAATATTCTGAGCGTCAATTCGCCGCTGCCTCCGTTCAATCTGTGTCATCTCATCTCGGCGACGAATACGGAAGGCAAGCTGCTGGAGAATGCCTATGATTACTGCATGAATGTAACGGCTGAGAATATCACCAACTTCATGGCCAGCGAGGAAAAAGCCTCCGGCGAGGAATTCGCCATCCATGACTATATCAGCAACATCCGCACCAACATTGCGCAGATGAACAAGACGTATCCTGCGAATTATGAATACAACATTATCGGCGCTTCCTCGGCGGTGCTGCCGATTGAGGAAATGACCACATATCTGGCCTTCCGCCTCTTCGACAAGATGGACAAGATGTTCCATCACGCCCCGGGGCAGGAGGATGTGGAGAAGATGGCACGCAAGCTCGGCATTGATCTCGATACGATGATCAAGACCTTCGAGTCCCGTGTGCCGGAGCCGCTGCCCGGCTATCAGAACAGCGAGCGCCTCAGCCATGCCAATGTGGTGAAGAACCAGGTGGTCAGCATGGATACGGAGCTGGAGCAGAACTTCCTCGCCCGTGCGCGGGAAGAATACATCAAAGCGAAGAAGCAGCTGCCGGGCGAAATTACCGGACGTTTCGGCGAGGAGCTGGAGCGGATCTTCCTGCATCCGGAGCAGGGGCCGTTCTATGTATCCCGGCTGCTCTACACGGAGAAGGGCTTCTGCATCCTGAAGCTGATCCAGTCTTATATTGAAGCGCTGCGGGAGAGCCTGCTCCGTCTGCCGCGTGATATCGAGACGGCGCAGGACAGTGCAGAGGAGAAGCTGGGCGATGCGCGCAGCGCTTTTGTCTCCAAGGAGAAGAAGAAGAATGCCTATATCGAAGCCAAGATCAATGAATACTGGCTGCATGCCGATGTGGAGCGCACCGAGCAGATGATCCAGTTCTACGAGGATCTGTACGAGCTTCTGAATGAAGAGAATAGCCGGATCTACGGCGTATTCACGGAGATTCTGACGGCGCTCAGCTCAATCTTCGAGAAGAATGGCGACATTCTGATCAATGGCGAAGAGCAGGCTGATCATAAGGGCAACAAAACCTACTATTGGAATATCGTCAATGTGCCGGATATTTCGGCAACCATCTCCAAGGTGATGGACCAGAAGGACGGCGACGATCTGATCCGTGATTTCACACGCGAAATGCTGAAGCATTCCGGACGCTGGGTCAAGGAGCAGGAGATTGATATCGTCCGTTCGATCTCTGAATTCCTCAGCGACAAGTTCGGTGATCTCATTACCCGTTCAATGGAAGATTTCCTGGTGATGAAATACGGGCGCGAGGAGCCGCTGGATAAGTTCGTTGAGCGGATTATCGCCGGACGTCTGGATGAAGATGCGGTGCCGATTTTCCACCTCAGCAACAGCTCCGGCAGTCTGCACTTCCCGTCTTGGGGCTTCGTATCCGTGCCGGTGAAGGCGCCGGGTATTCTGAAGGGAATCCGTAATTATCAGAATAATGCGCTCGGCAAATCGCAGTTCACGATCAAGGAAAGCCAGGTTAAGAACCGGATTTTCTGGCTGAATACACGCAACGGGGTACCGCTGTTCGTATACACGCCGCTGCGGGTATTCGAGGAGAACTATGAACGGACCATCCTGGACAAGGAAGGCATCGGCCGCCATCTGGTGATGACTGACAAGGATAACTGGACCTACCTGCCTTCCCCGATTCCGGAGAAGTCATGGGGCGATACCTACGTGAATGCGCGGGTCCGTGATTATAATGCCAGAGTGCGTGCCGACTTCTTACGTGCCCTGGAGGCTGGTGTAATTATCGAGAAAGGCATCGACGAGAATACGAGCAGCCGCTTCTCAGTCATCTTCACGAAGCCGTTTGATCTGGATAAAATGCTAAGCGGCTATGATCTGCAGCTTGGCTCGTCGCGTCCGAATCTGGGCGAAGTAAGAAAAGCCGCTGAAGAGCTCAAAGCGCTGCGCGCGGGCGGCCTGGAACGTGAAGGAATTAAGGACATCTTCGGCAGCATCAACCGTGAGCTGGCCCAGGAGAACCTGATCCGCTCACCGCAGCTGATTGCCCGTGTCCGCGAAGAGCTGGCGAAATACGACGCATTGTCGGCCAAGGCAGCGGAACTCGAAGTGCTGGTCCACCAGCATCTGGATGAAGACAAGTGGATCGACCAGTTCATCGAGGCGCTGTACACCGATACCATCACCAAAAAAGGTGCGCTCTATGTCTATGACCGTGACGAAGACGAAGATGCCTGGGAGCCGTTCGCGAACCTGATGAAGGAGCGCAGCTATGTGGAGTATGCTGTTTACCGCCATTTCCGTGCGCTCGATGAGAAAAGCCGCAGTGTCCTGCTGCGCAAGGCGGCACGCCGGGCCGGAGAGATGACGGCCGCGGAGGACGTGACTCCGCTGCTGTATAAGCTGGAAGGGATGTATGTATCCTTCCTGGAGGCGCGCGACAGTCTGGAATATGAGCGGGTAGAGCATGCGAACGGCGATGAAATGTACGGCTTCTACAAGAGCCTGACCGGCAAGCTCGGCAGCATCCGCAGAAAGCTGAAGTAAGCCTATGATCAGAGATCAGGCCTTACAATATGCAGAGCAGTACGCTGCGCAGGAGGAAGCGCAGCATAACAAGGGGGATGGGCGCAGCAGCATCCATTACCCTGCTCTGTTTCTGTTCCTCGGCGACAAGGTGACCCCGGCCATCGGTCCGGTGCTGGAGCGCTGCGAGCGCAAATGGGACAATGCAGGCGGTGTCATGGCGCTGCACGCGGGTTCTCCCAGCGGCAGCGGCAGTACGCAGGAGAAGGATGGAATCAAGGGATGGATCGGCAGCGGTAACAGCAGCGTTCATGAACGCGTGTTGCACATGGCCCTGCCGAACACGGCGGGCCGTGATCCCCGGACGGTGCGGCGGGAGCTGTACCGTGAATTTCATGAGGACAGCCAGTACCTGGCCGGGATGAATCGGACGCTGCGCCAGTTAAGCAACAGCATAGCGGACTACGGACGGCTGTATTCTTCGTTCGATGTCATCCATCTGTCCATCGTTACGCGGGTCGATGATCCGCTTAATGTGCTGCTGCCGGAGGTTGCCCTGCTGGCCCGCGCCATCCTCAGCCAGTCGTTCAAGTCGGTGCAGACCGATCTGTATGCGCTGATCAACGAGCGGGAGCAAGGGGATAACTTTGGCTATTCCAGCTCGGTAGGGCTGGCTTTTCTGCGTGAGCTGGACGGGATGCAGGCGGCGGACTATGCCTTAAGCGCTCCGCTTCTGGTTACGGAGGAAGGGCTGTCCATCCCCGTGGGCCATGGTCCCTCCGCGTTGTTCGATCTGGTCTATCTGCTCTCCGACAAGAACGAGCGCGGACTGATGTCCGTTCACGGGATGGACGACAATTATGAGATTATTGCCCATATCAGCCTGCTGAAGAACCGTGTCCGGCCTGCGGCTGATCATGCTTCCGGGCATGGCGGCTACAATAATATGACCTTCAAAAGCGGCATCCGGGGCAGCACGGGCAGACAAGGCTATGCTTCGGCCGGTTTCTCGGCGGTACGCAGGCCGAACCGGCAGATTGCACTGGCGGTGCTCTACCATGCCCTGCATTACCTGGCTGAGAAGCTGCGTGCCGGCAACAGCCGGAGCCTTAAGGAACGGCAGGCGCTGCTGGGCCTCGGAGCGGATTCCCTGCGTGCCCGCGCGGCCGAACTGCTGCCGGATGACACCGGCCTTGCGGAGATGACCGGGCTGATGAGCCTTGGACGCCCGTCCTACTCGGAGCTCAGAGCGCTGTCGCTGCGCGAAGCCGAGGAGCTGCTCTTCGGCGAGGGCGGGCAGGCCTATTTCCGCAGCAACTTTGCGGAAGTGTCCGCAAGAAGGACTGCGGCGATCGACCCTGCGCGGGAGTGGGCCGCAGTCCTGGCCGCCGAGGAGCAGGCAACTCCGCCGGTGACCTTCTACCAGCTCGCAGAATGGACAGCTGAGCTGGCAGAAGGAGGAGGGAGTGTGCTTCATGCCCTGCGCCAGCATATGGGCGGACTGCGTTCGGCCCTGCTCTCTGCGCAGGAGGAGCTGGAACGGCTCTATGCGGAGAGTGTAGAACGCCAGCCGTTCCAGCGGGTGCCGCTGCTGGATAAACGGACTGTGCGTAATTTCATTCATTATTTATTCGATACCGTATATGGTAAGAAATATGAGATTCTGCGGCTCGAAAGCGAGCTTGCCCTCTGCCTCCGCTATGATGCGGCGCTTGAGCAGCTGCATGCGGACAGCAGAGCCAAGGTCCTGGCGATGGAAGCGTTGGGGGAGGAGCTGCAGAGCCTGGCCCTCGCCAGCATCGGCCGCAGCAAGGACACCGTGGATCAGAACATCATGGAGTATTACCGCAGCGTGACGGAAGAAGTCATGAAGGATATCGAGACCCGGCGCGGCGGAAATATCTTCTTCAGTGAGCGGTTTATGGGCAGCCTCTCGGAGCTGCTGCGTCGTGGCCGCGAGGCCGTGGCTGAGCGGCTGATCGAGATCTGCCGCCGGGAGCTGCTGACGGCAGGGCCCTTCACGCTTCCGTTCGAGGAAGAGCTGCTGCGGCGTGCCAATGTCGCGGCGGCCTATGAGAACCGGGACATTGTCTCCAAGGAGGAGCTGTTCAAGCAGCTCTACCGCAGCCTCGAAGAGGAGGCGGCAATGAATGTCCGCCTGTTTGAATATACGCAGGAGCACCGGCATGAGGAGAAATACTTTTTCGGCGACAGTGCTTCCGAATTCCTGCGCTATGCCTTCGGTGCTGACGAGACCACCCGCATCTACCGCTTGGGCTTCGTGCATGAGCAGCGCAGGAGCGGAGTGGAGAAGCTGAATCTGATGGGCGGCTTCCACCTGGAGGATCTGCTCTATTACCGCAACGGCAAGGTATATTATGAGACCTATGCGGGCAACGGCTATGAGCTGCACGGTCTTGCTGAGGAGCAATTGCCGGAGATGAGATGAGGACAATTTTCTCTCATTCTGCTGCAGGAAGTGCAATAGAATGAAATTTCAGATCCTTTTTCCGGGAATCTGTTGTACAGAATGCATCAGAATAGAATTAGCAGCCTATTCAACCTGCAGTTGAAACTCCAGCCCCACAGCGCCGGTTTCAAGCGCATTATTATTAAGGTTTTTCCGGAAAGGATGAATATTAATGCAGCGTAAAATCAATCTCCTCCTGCTCCTCTTCAGTCTGCTGGGCGGCGGCGTGGCTTTTGTGCTTGGCGAGCTGCTTCTGGACCGCAGGCCGTATGACCTGCCGCCGATTGTACTGGTTGGGATCTATTTTGCTCTTGTCGCGCTCTGTGTCTCGATAGGCAGCGTGGTTGCCGAGACGATCTCACCTAAGCTGAACGGGCAATCCTGGAAGCTCCGTTATCTCGGTACGTCATGGAAAATGCTTCCGCTGGCAGTGGTGCTGCTGTTTGGCATTGGTACGCTGACCGAGTTCGTGTATGAACTGAACTTTGGCGGCATCAAGCCGGTCAAGAATGTCATCATGGTCATCGATGATTCCGGCAGCATGCTGGAAAGCGACCCCAATAACAGCCGCTACGAAGCAGCCAGAGCACTGGTGCAGCAGCTGGATGAAGACAACAAGGTGGCCGTGGTCACGTTCAGCCATGAGGCTTCCGTAGTCCAGCCGCTGATCCCGCTCTCGAAGGCGGAGAACCGCCAGAAGGTGTCGGATGTAATCAGAAGCCTGGTGACTACTGAGGGCGGAACGAATATCAGCGGGGCTCTTACAGAAGCGATGAATGTCATCAATGAAGACGGCGCCGACCGCGGAGCGATGGTCATTCTGTTATCCGACGGCTTCAGCCAATTTGATACGTCAACGGAGCTGACCGCATTTGTAGACCGCGGCATTGCGGTCAATACCATCGGTCTTGCCCTGGATGATCCGTCCGGCTCCAATCTTCTGCAGGATATCGCCAGCGTGACTGGCGGCCAGTATTATGATGTTACAGATGCGAACCGGCTTGGCGAGGTATTCCAGCAGATCTATGACCGTCTGGGCGACCGGACCCTGCTCACCGAGCGCAGCGATAGGGCAGCAGACAGTCCTTATTATGCTGTAGTGCGGATTCTGGCGTTGATCCTGATTGGTACCGCACTGGGCCTCGGGCTTGGCATTATATTCGATAACCGCCATCTGGCCCGCAGCTTCAGCTTCGGAGGCGCATTATCCGGGCTCGCTGCCGGACTGATTCTCGAATTCGGTCTTAACGGGGATACGGTTACAGACCCGATGATCCGCCTGCTGGCACTGCTGGTGCTCGTTGCTATTCTTACATTGTTTACTTATGTAGTACCTGTAGGGGAAGGACGCCTGTCCCGCAAGGGAAGAGCCGCCGGAGCTGCGGCCACACCTGCGGACGGATTCCCTCCGCCGCGCCGGAACCGCGGCAGCAAGGGATTCTGAGTCCGATGGTTACCAAATGAAAGGAGCATGTTGCCATGAAGTACGCCGAGGTTGATTCTGGTGCACCGGTTATAGCCGAAGTGGTATCCAGAGTGGAAGACCGGTTCTGCACGCTGCGGTGGCGCTGGCCGGATGGCGTGCAGGCGGTATGTATTCATAAAGCCTCTGCGGAGGCACCGGAGGATGGAGAACATCCGCCTTCCGGCATGAAGCTCTACACACGTGAAGAGTACAAAGCGAATAACGGCTACCGTGACCGGCTGGATGAGATCGGGCTGGTGGCGTATACCATTTATGCCCGGCTGGCCGGGAACGGGGAGACGCTGCTGGTGCGTCAGCGGGACGGTGCCAACAAGACACTGGTCAGCGCAGGCAAAGCGAGAATCTATTATTCCGTCCAGCACAAAAAAGGCCTGTTTAGCAAGCTGAAAACTGTGCATATGACAATTACCGCTGAGGTGCCTGTACCGAAGGAAGTACTCTGCTACGTGAAGAAGCGGGATGGCCATCCGGCCTCCAGGGAGGACGGGGCGCTTTTCCCGTTCGTGCAGGATTTCGCCCCCGGACGAAATCAGCTTCCGCCGATTGAGGTCGGCAAAGACGACTTCATCCGGATCTTTTTCACGGACGGCCGCAAGTACGGTTTATATTACGAGCTGGTGCCGGAGTGACCGGCTGGCAGGGTGAAAGGAATATTAGTTGGAGCGCGGAGCTCAGCCTGATACGTCCAGATATGGAATAACTGTATTTCATACAGCTAAAGTGGCAGATTTCTGGTGTACGGGATGTTTAATTGTATTTTGTACATCTATATCCCGGGGAAACCCTCTAATCATGCTCTCTGCTCCGGTATAGTTGCACGAACTGCAGCTATTCGGACGCAAGCGGGCGGAAACGGTAATATAGCTGTACAAAGTGCAGTTATATGCGCTCCAAGAACCGCGTACAAACGGAATGTTGGGGAAGTGCAGTATGTAAGGCCGGAGAAATTAAGCGAGCGGACCGTCTGCGCTCAGATATAGAAGCAAATTTGTGCGATACCCGTTTTGCGAGCAACTCGTTCGCCTGAGCATCTGCTGCGGCAAAACTTTAGGCTTATGCTTTCGAGGCCAGTTTTGTCAGCCGCTCGTTCGCCTGAGCTGCTGCATCAAAACTTGGAGATTATGCTTTCGTAGCCAGTTTTGTCAGCCGCCCATTTACCTGAGCTGGCGGACAAAACGTTGAGGAGGAAGAGAAATGTCTTTTTTTAGCCGCTTCATGAAGAAGAATCAGCCCCCGGCAAGGCCGCTGTATTATGACATCGTCTGCCCGTACTGCTTCTCCCGCTTTGAGCCGGAGGAAGTGGTGTTCCGGGCCATGCACAGCCGTGAGGATGACGAGAATTATGCGCTGGGCGAAGATGATCTGCTGAATAAGTACCGTGAGCGCTTCGGCCTCGATACGGTAGACGATATGGAAGCGATCCTGAATCCGGCGGATATTCCGGAGGAGTATCATCATTATACGGACCATGTGCTGACCGGAATCACCGACCGCTATGGCGTGCTGACCCGCAGACGGCTATGTCCGTCCTGCCATAATGAGCTGCCTGTAACGGCCGGCAAGGTGCCGAGCAATATTATCTCGATTATCGGCGCTTCCCAGGTAGGGAAGTCGGTGTATATGACCTCGCTGATTCATACGCTGCAGCATACGACAGCGGGGCATTTTGACGCGGCCTGTATGCCGCTGAATGCCGAGATCAGCCGCAAATTCCGCACCCTGTATGAAGAGCCGCTGTTCGAGCGGGGAGATCTGCTCGCTTCTACCCAGAAGGAGAAGATGCAGGAGCCGTTCATTTTCCAGTTCGTGTTCAAGGATGAATCCAAGCCCCCGCTGACGCTGGTGTTCTTCGATGTTGCCGGTGAAGGGATGGTCGATCAGGACTATCTGGGCTTGCACGGCCAGCATATCAAGAACTCCGCAGGTATTCTGTTCATGGTCGATCCGCTGCAGATCCGCTCCATCCGC
The DNA here is from genome assembly GCF_038593005.1 of Paenibacillus sp. FSL E2-0178. Taxonomy (NCBI): domain Bacteria; kingdom Bacillati; phylum Bacillota; class Bacilli; order Caryophanales; family Paenibacillaceae; genus Paenibacillus; species Paenibacillus sp. FSL E2-0178. Next base: position 3,566,664 of record NZ_CP151953.1, on the reverse strand, counting down.
GAGAAAATCCGCATCAACTTCGGAGACCGTCCGGGCGAGTGGGTGTCGCAGTACGATGAGCCGCGCGATGTGGTGCTGACGATGTTCGGTGACTTCATCGCTTATCAGGAGAAGAGCAAAACCAATATTCCAACGGCCATTGTACTGGCCAAAAGCGACATGCTGCACTCACTCAAGGATGAGGACGGCGATTACATCAAGTCCAACAGCAACGTTTTCAACAACTATGTGCACCGCAACACGCTGAATCTGGACGAGTTCCACAACATCGACGGTGAAATCCGCCGCTTTATCGAGAAGGTCGACCGTCCGTTCAAGGATACGATGGATGTGTACTTTGCCAACACCGGTTACTTCGCGGTATCTGCGCTGGGCAGCAATCCGGTCAATCAGAAGGTGGAGGGTGTCGTCAGTCCGATCCGTGTGGACGAGCCGTTTATCTGGCTGCTGCACAAGCTGAATTATATTGAGGGGAGCGACGGGCCGTGAACAGATTTTCAGGGTCCATGATCACCCAGCAGATGTATACCCGCGAGCGCCGCGGCGTTTACCGGGCGACAGAGGGATTCGATACGGTAGCGAAATCGGAGAGTCTCGACAATAATTTTGTCAAAAAAATCCTGCATCCCTTCTGCCTCTACGATGCTCCGGCCGAGCTCGCGGCACGCGGTGAGAAGGATGAGGAGCTGTATCCTGACGCGCTGCATCTGTTCCATACGGAGAGCAATGAGACAGTGATTGGCCTGAGCCGCTATCTGGCGGCGGATTTCACGGGGCAGCGGAGCGCTTTTTTTGCCCATAATTTCGTGGTGCCGCCTATCCGCTCGGAGGAGATTGTTGAGGGGTACGGGGAATGGCTGCATGCCGGCTTCGCCCGGAGTTATGAGGGGGAGCCGGGCGGAACACTGCCTGAACTGGAGTCTATTCCAGTCGGGGTCCGTGAAGAGTCAGCAGACCCGCAGACCGTGCTTCGCAGCCTCGGATTCACCGAAGAGCTGTTCAAAGCCCTGCTGCAGGCGGTCATGCTGTCCGTAGCCGGCAAGAAGAAGATCTATGTAGCGCTGGATGTGCCGATCAGTGAGTTGTCGCAGCGTGCGGTGGAGCTGACGGAGATCCTCTATGCTTCAATGCCGCATGACTTCCGCCGCAGGCTGGGAGTGATCACTTATGCCAAAGAGCCGCAGAGCCGCAAATATATTCACCTGACCTTTGTGGAGAAGGGCTCGCTGCGCCCGGGGGACCGGAGTATTGAGAAGGATTATATTTTTGATCTGGCAGGCGCGCGGATTCTGAATGCCGATTTCGGGGAGTCCCGGCAGACGTATGCAGACCTGGCCTGGAAGACGCTGGGGCAAAAGGGCGGGAGTCTCAGAGACTTCGCCAGATTCGCCGACTCCCTGCTGCTTGGTGAGAGTGTGGACCGCAAGCTGTCGCTGGCACTCTACAATGAGCTGGCTGTCTTTTATGAGATTGAGCAGGGCAATGAAGATTTATATACAGGGAACAAGAACGCTGTGCTCGGCGGTCTGCTGTCCTATCTGAAGCCGGAGGGGGCGCTGGAATCCCGGGTACGCTTGAATGATATGTTCCTGGAGCGGTTCGACCGTGAGTATGATCTGATCCGCAAAAAAGGGATTCCGTCGCCGGAGATTCTGGAGTGGTTCAAGGAGTATTTTGCGCTGCCGGGCCATAATTACCGGGTCAAAATTGTGGATTACTTCATCAACGGGATGCTGAACTGCCAGTCGGCGGGACGTGAGGATGCGCTTGCTGACGCTTACGGTATTATTGAGGGCAACGATGAGCTTAGTGCGGCCTTCTTCAAAAGAGTGCTGGCTCAGCCTATATTCCGCAAAGCGCTGCTGGAGCCTTATATGGAATCCCGGCTGGCTGACGCGCCGAAATCGGCGGATATTCTGCGGTTCGTGGCGCATTGGGGCCGTTTCCTGCCGGAGGCGCTTCAGCAGGCTTTCGTGCGCGATACCGTCAAGGAATATCTGCTGGAGAAGCTGCAGCGGGACAATGATCCGGTGGCGGCGGTGGCATCGGTTCATGAGTCGGTGCAGAAGGCGGAGAAAGAACGCCGCAGAGGCGGCGGTGTACATCCTGAAGCGCTGTCACTGCTGCAGGAGCTGGGAACCGTTGCGGACCGCTTCCTGCTGAACCGGATCTCGCTGGACGAGCTGACGATGGAGCAGCTGCTGGAGATTTCCTTCCTGCGCTACCGGGATACGGCGGACTGGCAGCCGCCGCTGGATGCAATCGCTAAGCGTAAAGCGAATGCGCTGCGCGCTGCGTACCGCTGGTTCGGGGAGGAGAAGCCGGACGAGGAGATTTTTGCCGGTTTGTCTCCCCGGGAGCTGGATGATGTACAGCTGCTCGGAGGACGCTGGCTGAAGGAGCCGCGGAGCATCGAGCCGTTCGAACGGCTGCCGCTGGCCTTCTACCACAGCAGTGAACGAGAGGGCGGTCCGCTTGATTACGATGCGCTGCTGGAGCTGGTGGCGCGCAAAGCGGGCAATGATAAGGAAACGGTCTACCGTTTCCTGGCCTGGTCGCAGCATAACCGGCTGTTCACCATCTCGAGCAAGAAGCTGTGGCCGAATTACCGGCGGGCGGTGCTGAAGTATTTCCTGAAGAATGACCGCGAGGCGTTCAAGAACCGCGATTTCCGCAAAAGCTATAGCTCGGCCGCAACGCCCGCCATGCAGAATGTCTACAATGAAGCCCGCTCCCAGCTGGCTTCGCCGCTGGCGCGGTGGGTCAGCCGTAGCCGATTTCAGATCCTGATCTCCGGCAGCGTGCTTGGGATCGTACTGATCATAGCCGTCATCGCCATCAGCTGGCTGCGGCCGGATGCGGATACCGCTGCGCCGCAGCCGACTGTGAGCCCGATTCGGGTCGATATCCACAATGTGGATGGGCAAGAGCAAGCCCCGGTCTCTGTACGGCTGGTTGGCGGAGTGGCAGGTGCCGGGACAAGCACAGGAACCGGAAATGGTGGAACAGAAGGTACCGGGAACGCTGGCGGGGCTGAAGGCGGCGGAACAGAAGGCACCGGGAATGCAGGCGGGGCTGAAGGCGGCGGAACAGAAGGCAGCGGGAATGCTGGCGGGGGTGAAAGCAGCGGAACAGAAGGCACCGGGAATGCAGGCGGGGCTGAAAGCAGCGGGGAAGCAGGCGTCAAGCTGGTGTTCAGCTTTGCCGCAGCGGCGGAGTGCTCCGACTTCAAGCCGGCGGAGATCATTGTGATGTCCGGTAATAACGTTGCGGACACTTACAAGGTTGCAGCAACTGCGAGCAGTTGCCAGGCCGCCGGGAATGACGGCGGCACGGGAGAGGCAGGCGCCGGGAATGACGGCGGCTCTGGCGAGGGAGCCGTGGGGACTGACGGCGGCTTGAATGGGGATGCAGCCGCTGGAAATAGCGGCGGCTCTGATGAAGCCGAAGCCTCCCCGGCGGCGGGTGCATCGGGCGCAGGAACACCTGCGCGCGTATATGAAGTGACGGTGGAGCTGGAGCCGGGCGCGAAGCTGGCCGCGGGTGATGTGATCACCGCCGGAATCTATACGCTGAAGCTACAGGCTAGTCCGGGGAGCATTCTGGGAAGTACCCCGAGCACTACTCCGGAGACTACACCCGGTACCGACCCCACTCCTTCCGCCAGCCCGGACACGGATGCGGAATGATTGGGTGAGAGCCTGAATTGGGTGAAGCCGGATGTAAGAGACGTCCGGCATAATCAGCTCTATTATGCGTTTTATTGTAATTGGTACATTAGATTCCGGATTTTAGAGCCTATAAGGGCTATATTCCAAAATCAATTGTATATTAAATACAGCAGAATGCATTATGGCCGCCGTATATTCCCATTCTGTTGTACATAATACAATCAACCAGCTGCCGGCTCTTGCCGGAAGCGGAAGAATCACTATTTAAGTCCTGAACAGCACGATATGCCGGGAGAATGAGGCGAGTGTTGTTCAGGATTTTTTGTGCGGAAGGGGCAGGGGGGGCCTATAATTGAAACAGCTTGTCTATAGACATACAGGGGAATAGTAGATATGATTGTTTGTGAATATTAAAATTTAATAAGCTTTGGAAAAAGGTGCGGATTTCCGTAGAAACAGGCGCTGTCACGCAACAGATAGCCATGCCGGTGCTACGAATGTAATCTGCTTAAAAGGGAAGTCCGGTGCAATTCCGGTGCGGTCCCGCCACTGTAAATGCGGAGCGACTCCTGAGAAGCCACTGTCTGATAATGGGATGGGAAGGCGGGGGAAGCAATGAAGCGTAAGCCAGGAGACCTGCCTTTTTCGTTGTTGTTTCTATTCTTCGGGGGTAAGAATGCGGAACAGGTGCAAACATAAGCAGTGGCTGTGTGTAGGGAAACTTCATTTCAGCCGCATGTATTGTATCCTTCCCCGGCCGCCCTGTACAGGGCGGTCTTTATGTTGCACCCGCATCAGCGGAGGACGCAGGATTTATCTATACCATTCTATTCACAGAAAGAGGTCAAGCAATGAAGAACAATCTATCATCCAAGTTTATCCGGCTGGGTCTGATCGTTGTCATGATGTTCGCGGTTCTGGGAGCATCCGTGGCTCCGGCAGGACAGGCTTTTGCCCAGAGTGATACCGCATCAGCCCAGTTAAGTGCAAATACAGCGAATACGGCTTCAGCTCTACCGGCAGGCACAGAAGTTAGCGTAGCTGAGGCAGTCTATGCCACTTCGGAGTTTGTGCTGAAGGCCGGAGTCCAGTCCGACTGGCAGGCCATCGGCCTCGCGCAGGCGGGCTACAAGGTTCCGGATAGTTATTTAAAGGCGCTTGAGAGTAAAGTAGCCGCAGCCAAGGGTGTTTACGCCAGAGCTACGGACTATGCGCGGATTACGCTGGCGGTTAGGGCGCTTGGCGGGAATCCGGCGGATGTCGCCGGCTACAACCTGATTGAGAAGCTCTACAATAACGATAATATTACCGGCCAGACGCTGAACAACGCAGCCTATGTACTGCTGGCGCTTGATTCCGGAACGTATACTATACCTGACAATGCGAAATGGACACCGGCGAAACTGCTGGCTGAGATCCTGTCCAAGCAGAACACAGACGGCGGCTTCACCCTGACTACGGGAGCAAGTGACCCGGACATGACGGCGATGGTGCTTACTGTGCTGGCAGGACATAAGGATGATCCGGCAGTCAATACCGCGGGACAGCGGGCGGCAGCCTGGCTGGCGACCGCACAGGACAAGAACGGCGGCTATGGTGACAGCAGTGAGAGTGTCGCTCAAGCCATTATTGGCCTGTCCTCCTTTGGCATTGACCCGGCAGGAGCGGAGTATACCGTAGGCAATGTGAACCTTGTCAGTAAGCTTCTTAGCTTCAGTGCAGCAGATGGCGGGTTCGCTCATACAGCGGGCGGAAGCTACAATCAGCTCTCGACAGAGCAGGCGCTGGAAGCATTGGTAGCTTACAAGCTTTTCAGCACAGGCAGCAAGCTCTATGACCTTAGCAATTCACCTGTGAAGAGTCCTCAGGTTAGTGTGTCTGTTGCCATTGAGGGCCCTAACGGAACCCTGGCAGAAGGCACTGTATATGCGGGAAATGTACTTCAAGCACTGGAGAAGGCAGCGGCGGCGAAGAAGGTGGCCCTGGTCAATGAAGCTGGCAATTACGTGACGGGAATCGGCGGCGTAACTGCGGGTGCTTTTGGCGGCTATGACGGGTGGATGTATGTTGTAGCCCGCGGTGGAGCGTGGATCTATCCAAGTGTAGGCATGGGTGATTTCCTTCTTGCGGAGAATGACCGCGTGCTTGTCTATTATGGCGGGGATAACACACAGGTGGTAGAGTCCGTGACGGTCTCCCCTGCACAGCCGCAGCCTGGACAAGATATTACTGTAAAAGTAACTCAAAAGCAGTGGGTATGGAATGAAGCGACCTTCACTTCCGACCCGGTATCCTCACCAGCCGCAGGGGTTCAGGTATCCATCGGCGGTAAAACTGCTGTTACGGATGCTGCGGGTTCAGCTGTTGTTGCCGGCGGCCTGCCAGCGAATAAATATACGATTACCGTTACCGGATATCTCAAAGACAGCACACCTGCGGTAGTCCGCTATTCGCAGCCGCTGACCGTGGCTTCTGCTGCGGCTGACCGTGCTGCTTTTACCGATGTGAAGTCAATCTCGCCTTGGGCGCTGGAGTCAGTGTATACGGCCTATGACCGCAAGCTGATGGGCGGGGTCAGTGAGAGCAGCCTCGTGTTTGCACCGAAGCAGAATATTACCCGCGCTGAATTTGCAGCACTGCTGCTGAGATTGACCGGCAACGAGCCGTCTGCGGCATCGTCAGCCCAGAGTTTCAGTGATGTTAAGGCGGATGCGTGGTATTATGGAGCAGTGAACAAAGCGAAGGAACTGGGAATTGTCAGCGGAGTAACAGGTACAGCCTTCAAACCGGACGGCCCCGTTACCCGCCAGGATATGGCTGTAATGATCGTAAGAGCCTTGAAGCTGGACGAAGCTTCGGCAGCAGCGGGAACCGGAAAATTCACAGATGAAGAACAGATCAGCGCCTACGCATTAACGGCGGTACGTACTGTAACCGGACTTGGAATTATGAGCGGTACCGGCGGCGAATTCGCTCCTGCCACAGCTGTAACCAGAGAAATGGCCGCTGCTGTAGCGGTTAGATTGCCTTAGGCAAAGAGATAGGTCAAGGAAGAAGAGCCTTGATGAAGAAAAGATCCTAGATAAGCTAAACCTTAAATATGAATATATAACTTAGTCTTCACTGCAGTGAAATTTGAATAGTAGGGCTGCTGGGGCAAGAATCTCACGATTTCAACCCGCGTTTGGGGTGGGAATCCGAATGCTTGTTGAAAATCCTGCACATAATACAACATTTTCACCAGGATATCGCCTATATTCGAAAATTGTTGTACAAAAGGCAACATTTCACTTCTAACAAGCGGTGTAGCGGGAAGATTGTTGTATTTTATACAACAATCTTCCCGAATGCCTAAGGATTAAGGGAGTTAAGTTGTATTTTCTGCAAGATTTTGCATGGAGTAGCCTAATAAAGCGATAGTGCGGGGCTGGTGGGATATATAAGTGGAAAAATGCCACTTAATTCTCGGTGAATCTCCCGAGATGGCGGCGTAGTTGGAAAAACAACACTTAATCTCGCATGAATTAGCGAATGACCGGCTAGGGGCAGAATTAAGTGTCATTAATCCAACTAGGATCGGCAGTGAAGTCCGTATAGGATAAATAAGTGTCATAAATCCAATTGCTGTTCCGGCGGAGGCATGTTTTGCGGAGTTTCGCTCAGGAAGGCATGCTTTCCCGGATTGAGCCGATGATTTAAAATGCTACTGATGTTACTGATGTTACTGATGTTACTGATGTTACTGATGTTACTGATGTTACTGATGTTACTGATGTTACTGATGCTATTGCTAGTGGGGCTAGAGCTGATGAAACTACCGTTAGTGGGCTAGAACCAATGAAGCCAATGATGTAATTGTTAGTGGGGCTAGAGCAAATGCTGAAGAAGCTAGAGCTATTTTAGCTAGAGTTAATAAGCCAATGAAGCCAATGAAGCTAATAAAGCTATTACTAGTGAGGCTAGAGTTAATGAGCCAATGAATCTACTGCTAGTGAAGTTAGAGCTAATGCTGAAGAAGCTACTGATGCTACTGCTAGTGAAGTTAGAGCTAATGAAGCTAATGATGCTACTGCTAGTGGGGCTAGAGCTAATGAAGCTAGAGCTAATGAAACTGAGAGTATGGTGCCAGCCAGTATTTTAAGCGGCTGATTTTAGCCGATAGAGAAGCTCCTTCGAGTTGCGGGGCTGGATGCTCAGCGGCCAAGGGGTTGGCTGATGGTGCTTTGCTCAGGATTAGTATGTATAAGTCACACTAAGAAATCATAAGGTGTTTGGACGGAACGGGGAACAGGCTGACTGCCCCCGTTCTTTTCCCTTTTGTGGAGGTGCTTGAGGTAATGTTCAGTCTATTGAAATCAGGAAGGGCGAGGCTCTACCCGCTGCTCCTGCTCCTGGTTGTCCTGCTGCTCGCCGGCTGCTCCAAGGCGCAGCCGGATTCCGCAGGCGGCGGGCCTGTGCCGCCCGCCAGTTCCCAGGCCGCGCAGACGCCGCGGCCTGAGGGCACTGCCATACCCTCCGCCACGGCGGACGGCATGGCAGCTTCCAGCTCCGGCGCAGCGCCAGCCGGAGCCGCCCCCGGCGTAACGGAGCAAGCTCCCGTTACGCAAGCCCCGGTGCCGGCGGCCACCGCGCCGGCACCCGGCCACACCGGTGCCGCCGCGCCAGTCCCGGCGGCCACCGGCAATTCCGCCGCGCCAGCCCCGGCAGCCACGGGCAGTCCCGCCGCGCCAGCCCCGGCGGCCACCGGCAGTCCCGCCGCGCCAGCCCCGGCGGCTACCGGCAATCCCGCCGCGCCAGCTCCGGCGGCTACCGCCGCGCCGGTAAATACGGTGACTCTCTCCATTACTGGAGATGAGGAGCACGGCGTTATTCTGGCCCCGACGGCTTATGAAATAGAGAAGAATGAGACTGCGCTGGAGCTGCTGGGACGGATTACCCGCCAGCACAAGATCCAGATGGAATATCAGGGCAGCAAAACCTTTGCCTATGTGGAAGGTATAGATAATCTGTACGAATATGATCACGGGGCAGAGAGCGGCTGGATGTATAAGGTGAATGGAGAGTTTCCGTCCAAGGCTTCCGGCAGCTGGGTTATGAAGCCCGGAGATACGGTAGAGTGGCTGTATACGCTTGATCTTGGCAAGGATATCGGGGCAGCGGCGCCATGAACAGCGGCTTCCGGTCCATGCATCCTGCCGTAGCCCTGCTGTATTATGCCGGGCTGCTGCTGTTCGCCCTGCTGGGGCTTCATCCGTTGTTTCTGGTTACGGAAATAGCAGGTCTGCTGGCGTTGCTGCTGCTGCAGGGCCAAGGGAAGGCGCTGCTGCGCGGTCTGCCTTTTATGCTCCTGATGGGGGTTTCAGTCGCAGTGCTGAATCCGCTGTTCTCGCACAGGGGTGCGCATATTCTCTTCTACTGGCTGGACCAGCCGATTACGCTGGAGGCTGTGCTGTACGGGCTCATAATGATGACTGTACTGCTGACCATCTTCATCTGGTTCATTTCATACAATTACACGGTAACGACAGATAAATTCATGTACCTGTTCGCTGCCGCTGCGCCCAGAACGGCATTACTTACGCTTATGGCGCTCCGGTTTGTCCCCTTATTCCAGCGGCGGCTGCGCCAGATTACCCTGATCCAGCGCCTGCGCGGGGTAGATGTCCGCACAGGAAGCCTGCGCAAGCGGATGCAAGACGGCATGACGCTGCTGAAGGTGCTGCTCACCTGGTCGCTGGAGGAAGCGCTGCAGACCGGAGATTCCATGACGGCCCGCGGCTACGGGGTTGCCAAACGCAGCACGTACAGTATATACAAGCCGGATCGGCAGGATAAGCTGATTCTGCTGGTACTGACGCTCAGCGGTATGATTGCACTGTTCTTTTGGCTGCAGGGCTACGGTACGCTGGAGATTTATCCCCGGATGAAGTGTATGGATTTCGGCTGGCAGGATGCCGTGATGTACGGCAGCTTCTGCTTGTTCGTCCTGCTCCCTGCAGGTCTGGAAGGAAAGGAGAAATGGTTATGGAGATCCTCAAAGCGGAACAAGTATCCTTCCGCTATCCTGAAGAAGACAGGGACTCGCTCCATGAGCTCTCGTTCACAATAGAAGAAGGCGAATTCGTAGTGCTCTGCGGCCCGTCAGGCGGCGGCAAAACGACACTGCTGCGCCATCTGAAACGTGAGCTTGCCCCGGTAGGCATGTTCAGCGGAAGCCTGACATATAAAGGTCAGCCGCTGCCCGGTCTTCCGGCAGCCGTTGCCGCAGGGGAAATCGGAATGGTCTTCCAGAACCCGGATGCGCAGATCGTGATGGATACCGTCTGGCATGAGCTGGCGTTCTCCATGGAGAATCTGGGGATACCGCCTGCAGTGATGCGGACCCGGCTGGCTGAGATCTGCGCATTATTCGGGCTGGAGCCGCTGCTCTACCAATCCGTGCATGAGCTGTCCGGCGGGCAAAAGCAGCTGCTTAATCTGGCCTCGGTGCTGCTGCTTCAGCCCAAGGTGCTGCTGCTGGATGAACCGACCTCACAGCTTGACCCTGTAGCTGCCCGGGAATTCATTATGGCGCTGCAGCGTCTGAACGAGGAAATGTGGGTGACGGTAATCATCAGCGAACACCGGCTGGAGGAGGTGCTGCCGCTCGCCGACCGTGTGCTGATGCTGGAGGGAGGCAGGCTGGTGGCAGATGCGAGCCCGCGCGCTTTCGTTCAGCAAGCCGGCAGCGCATCACTCGCTTCGCGTCAGGCTTATCTTCCGGCAGCTTCACGGTTATATCTGGCGCTGTCCCCGCAAGCGGGAACAGCCGCGCCGGAGAATATTCCGCTGACCGTACGCGAGGGCAAACGCTGGCTGCATTCCAGGGCAGCGGGAGCTTCTGTTGTGACAGAAGCAGGAGTATGCGCTACTGTCATTCGTGATCATCCGGCCGCTGATCCCGGCGCAGGATTACCTGCTGCGCTCTCCCATGAAGCCTCTGCTGCAGCTCCGGGTACAGTCACTCCCGCCAATGCAGGTGCTGAGCCCGCTACTTCCCCGTCTAATTCCTTCAGCCAGGTGAGGAATGCTGATTCACCCGTGAACCTTCCTGCACCATCCGCAGAAATTCTGCTCAGCTGCAGAGAGGTTACCTTCCGCTACGACAAGGAAGGCCGGGAGGTGCTGAGGAAGCTCTCGCTAACGCTGAGGCGGGGAGAGCTTCTGGCGGTTATGGGCGGGAACGGTGCAGGGAAGTCGACCCTGCTCCATGTACTGGGCGGCCTGATGAAGCCTCAGCGCGGCAAGGCCGAGCTGTCCAAGGGGAGTACAACCGGGCTTCTGGCCCAGAATCCGCTGCTCTATTTCAGCTATGATACTGTGGCTGAGGAGCTGCAGCATATGGCGCAGTATGCCGGGGCATCCCTGGAAGAAGCCGGGCGGGAAATAGATGCCCTGCTGGAAGTCTTCCGGCTCCGCGGGGTGCTGCAGAGCCATCCGCATGATCTTAGCGGCGGCCAGCAGCAGCAGACCGCACTTGCCATGATGATGCTGATGAAGCCGGATATCCTGCTGCTGGATGAGCCGACTAAGGGGCTCGACCCGGCAGCCAAGGACAGGCTGGCTGCTCTGCTCCAGCAACTGCGCAGGCAGGGGGCCAGTATTCTGATCGTAACGCATGATGTGGAGTTTGCCGCTAAATATGCTTCCCGCTGTGCGCTGTTGTTTGACGGCAGCATAACAGCGGAAGGGGCGCCGGCAGAGTTCTTCAGCAGTAATTATTTCTATACTACGGCAGTCAACCGTATGGTCCGGGACTTACTGCCGCAGGCATTGACAATAGAGGATGTGATTCGAACATGGTCCGGTTCCGCGCCCCCCTGCTGATTGCTTTGGGATTATTCGTGGCTGGCCTAGCGCTAACAGCGGCGCTGAAAGACCGTCATTATGTGCTGCTCAGCCTGGTGCTGCTGCTGGCTGCGCTGCTGCCGCTGTTTCTCCGTCTGGAGCGCCGCCAGCTGGCATCCCGTGAACTGGTGCTGCTGGCCGTATTATCTGCTATTGCTGCGGTCAGCCGGATTCCTTTTGCCGCATTGCCGGGGGTCAAGCCCGTGTCTGCCGTTGTCATTCTGTCGGCTTATGTCTTTGGGGCAGAGGCAGGGTTCGTCATCGGTGCAGTGGCGGCGCTGGTCTCGAATATCTACTTCGGTCAGGGCCCCTGGACACCATGGCAGATGTTCGCCTGGGGGATGACCGGACTTACGGCAGGCTGGCTGCGGAATACCTGGTGGATGAAGAAACGGCCCGGGCTGCTGATCTTCGGTTTTATCTGGGGATTCCTGTTCGGCTGGATTATGAATCTCTGGGTTATTCTCAGTCTCCCGGATGCGTTCAGCTGGGGGCTTGTGGCAGCGACCTATGGAGCCAGCTTTTATTTTGACCTGGCCCATGCTTTATCCAATGTCTTTTTCCTGGCTATTCTGGCCGGCGGATGGACCAAAGTGCTGAAGAGATTCCGCAAGAAGTATGGACTGCTTCAAGAGTGAAAAGCTGTTTATAGGTCTTTGTTCATATGAATCGATAATATTTTTCTTTTTTCGACATTTTTTTCAGCGTATTATCAACATTTTGGCCTAATTCTCCGATAAATACAGTTACAGCAAGATATCGAGAAGGCGGGATTATAAGAATGAGACATCTGAAGATTAAGCATAAAATGACTTTGCTGATTGCAGTGATTGTAGTGTTACTCATAGGCATTGGGACGACAGGCATTATGACCACCAGCAGAATGGCGGACAGGTCCCAGGAGACATACGAACAGAATTTGCTGCCGATTTATCTCATTACGGAGATCCGCGGGAATAACCGGGCGATCGAATCTTTTCTGCTGGAGGATCTCATTACCAGGGATGCTGCCAAGAGTCAGGAGCTTAAGGCGGCTATTGAAACGAATATCACTACGAACAATGAACTTTTAGAGCAGCTCAAGACGGTTGAGTTCAGCAATGACAAAATCGCGGCTAATATCAACGAATACCTGCTCCTTCTGCCGGACTACCGCTCCCAGCGTGATAATATCATCCATCTTGCCGACAATAATCTGAATGATGAGGGGTATCAGGTTTTCTCGGGTGGAGCGTTCAGTGAATCGCGCCGGACGATGGTTAACCTGCTGGAGGATACTGCGGCCCTGCTTGTACAGGATTCATCCGCGCATAATGAGGATACTGTAGCAAGCGCCAAAAGCTCCATCACTTTAAGCGGTATTCTGATTACTATTGCCTGGGTTCTGAGTATTGTGATCAGCATCATGATTACCCGGTTGATTACGAAACCGCTCAAGGAACTGCAGCAGCTGATGAAGCGGGCAGAGGAGGGGGATTTGACTGCTGCCGCCTCGTATCAGTCGAAGGATGAAATCGGCCAGATTAACACTTCGTTTAATACAATGCTGGAAGGCCTCCAGAATATGATGCGCGGAGTTTCCGAGAGTGCCGAGATTCTGTCGGCTTCCTCAGAGGAGATGAGTGCCAGCGCAGAACAGACGGCACATGCTTCCCAGATGATCGCCGAGACCTCAAGTGAAATCGCTGCCGGATTCGATGTACAGGCCGAGAGCATCGCACGTACCGCCCGGTCCGTCCGGACGATGACGTATGATATTACCGAGGCCCGGCACAGCGGCAGTGAAATGAACGGTCTGATGGCACAGGCTGCCTCATCAACGGACCGGGGCGTTGAAGCGGTTGAACGGATTCTGGCCCAAATGCGGGAGATCGACTCCAGTGTATCGGCAAGCCAGAGTATTGTCGGCAGTCTGGGCAGCCTGTCCGAAGAGATCAACACGATCATCACAACCATCAATGACATTGCTACCCAGACTAATCTGCTGTCACTGAATGCCTCGATTGAAGCGGCCAGAGCGGGAGAGCATGGGCGGGGCTTCGCTGTCGTTGCGGGTGAAATCCGCAAGCTTGCGGAAGCTACCGGAAGAAGCTCGCTGCAGATTACGGAGATTATTACACATATCCGCCAGCAGACTGAAAGTGCAGTGGAATCCATGGAGCTGGGCTCCGGGATTGTCTCCCATGGCGTAGCACAAAGCGAAGTGGTCTCCGCCGCATTTACTGAGATACAGACCTCTATTCAAGCAGCCAGCGAGCAGATGGAATTGATTACGGAGGTTATCGGACATGTCGCCCAGGAATCGGAGGGCGTAGCCCAGGCGATGGCTGAGGTGGATGAAATCTCGCGTAAAGGCGCCGGTGATGTTCAGGACACAAGCGCAGCGAGTGAGCAGCAGCTGACCGCAATGGGTGAGATGTCTTCCTCTGCCCAGTACCTCGCCACATTGGCCGAGGATCTGCAGAAGCATCTGGCCCGGTTTAAGCTATAGGAAGTACTGAAGCCTTGTTCGGCTAAAGATTGCAGGGAGTTTCCTGTTATCTGCAGCTGAACAAGGCTTTTTTTGAATGAATAAGGTCATCCGGCCCTGCAACAACAGGCAGCTTCCTGCAACATACGGCTTTCTGCTCACGTCTTTAAGGATACCGGGAGAGTAGCTCCGGGGTATTGCTAAGGAAACGGAAGGGCGTCTTGAGCGCGATTCCTGATTCCATGATTGGATGTTCATTCCAGGATGTGAACCTGAATTTAAGGAGGCGATTCACAGGATGAGGACCCCAATATTCAAATTGGCCCTAGTTCCGGTATTATTGAGCACACTTATTGCCTGCAGTGCAGGTCAGGACGGAAATAATGCCACGGCTGAACCCGTCAAATCTGCCGAACCAACCCGGGAAGCAGCCGGGCCTGGGGTAGCGGCGGGGGAGATCAGGCATTATGAGAATATAGTTATTTCTGACTGGATGGATGAGGATACGGTTGTAGTGTCCAAGGAGAACGACAAGTTAGGTAAAATGAGTCTGGAGGAGCTCGCGGATTCATTGCCCAAAAGCCTGTACTTCTACCACCTGGATACCAAAGAATTTGAATTGATCAAGGAACAGGAAAATGTGTTTCTGGGAGATGCTGTATTGTCATCCGATCACAAGCATCTGCTGTATAGTGAATTCTCATTAGGAGATCCGGTCTACTATGTGATGGATTTAGGGTCAAAGAAGACCTTCAGCATCACAGGCGATGACATTGCAGGAGCTATGAGCGCCCGGTGGGCTGATGATGACACCGTTATAGGACCTGCATACAGCGGCGGTGCTTTTACAGCAAATACCTCCGGTAAGATCACTGCGGTAGAGGGACTTAGCGGTGAAGGACTGATTGTTGTCCGGCAAATCAAAGATAAGATTTATTACACCTCCAATTCCGGCGAAACGCTGCAAACCTTCGATCTGAATACCAAGGAAAAAGCCACATTAAAAATTGAACGTGTCGGCAGCGTAATTCCTTCACCGGGCGGAGATCAGCTGCTGGTCCTGCAGTATAAGGATTCCGCACAAGCGCTGCTTCTCACTGATACAGACGGGGGGAATCAGAAGATTATCGTGGAAGGCGCGGAGCTTGGCGGTATCTCCTGGTCGCCGGACCAGCGGAGGATTGCCTACAGCATGTCCGCTGACGGGAACGGTACGGCCTCTACTGCTCTTTATGTCTACGATCTGGAATCGGGTAAGTCTGTCAAGGTTGCAGACGGTACAGGGAACCTGACGACCTCCTGGAGCCCTTCGGGCAAACAGCTGGCTTATACCGAATGGAGCGGAGATCAGAGCAGCAGCAGTGTGGTGCAGTTGAAGGATTAATGATTATTTAGCTTTCGAACTTGAATGGACAATACAAGATGGAAGTGACGGAGGGGAATTTTGAAACTGTAGGAGCGAAAGCGTCCGCCTTTATGTTTGAATTTCTACCGCGGTCAGCGGTTTAAATCAGGAAATTCAAACATAACAGCGGCCGGAAGTTCAAACATTCACCGCAGTTACGACCACATCAATATTAATTCATGATTTGCACAAAAAAAGCGGCCCGTCCCGGAACATACCGGAAACGGACCGCTTTTATTATGCTGCGTAGAAGGGACGTTCCCGCCCCTCATAAAGTTTAAGAGTACCAGCCCCACACGAAGATGAACAGGGTTCCGAAGATGGTAACCAGACCCACGAACAGTGCATAGGCGATGTTGATGTACAGCTCTTTCTTGGAGTCGGCCGATTCCCCGATGTGCATGAATACAAACAGCTGCAGAGAAGCCTGGATAAGCGCTGTAATCAGCAGCACGGCCATATTGGCCCCGGAGGAGAGATCTCCGTAGATGACAATCAGCGCAGCGGCAGAAAGGACCAGAGAGGCCAGATAACCCATCACATGGCGAATTGGGAACAGTTGCTTCATCATGTCACATCAGTCCTTTCAGGTAGACGAAGCTGAAGATAAAGATCCAGACAACGTCCAGGAAATGCCAGAACAGGGAAAAGATAAAAGCTTTGTTGGCGGTGGCCGGTGTGATGCCGTGGCGCCACAGCTGAATCATGATTCCCGCTCCCCACAGGAAGCCGAAGCTGACGTGGGCACCATGCGTTCCGAGCAGTACGAACAGACTGGAGAGGAAACCGCTGGTTTGCAGGGTCGCGCCCTCATGGACGTAAGTGAAGAACTCGTCAATTTCAATACCGATAAAGCCGAGGCCCATAAGCAGCGTGATGGCCATGAAGACCATCATCGCTTTCTTATAGCCATGCCGCATGGCATGGATAGCCAGGCCGATCGTGAAGGAGCTCGACAGCAGCAGGAAGGTCTCGATCAGCACAGGGCCGATTTTGAACAGCTCGCTGGCGCTCGGCCCGCTGGCAAAGCGGTTGACCATTACGAAATATACTGTAAACAATGTAGCGAAGAGAGGGATTTCAGCTCCGAGAAAGACCCAGAAGCCGAAGATCTTGTTACTGTTCTCTTCCGTTGAATATTCGAGCGGCTTGGACGCATCTATTTTCATACAGTCTCACCCCGCTTCAATTTCTTTTCTGTAGCGATAACCTCTTCAGCCGAAATATAGTAGCCGTGATCCCGGTCGAAGGACATGAAGGCCAGCATGACAATGACACCGATACCTGAGAGGATGGCCGGAATCCATAAGCTGAATACCAGGGAGAATCCCAGGATGAAGAAGATCACGCCCAGAATGAACGGCTTGCCGGTATTGCTAGGCATATGGATCTTGGTGATTTTTTTGTCATCATAGAGCGGGATATTGTCCTGCTTCGCGGACCACAAGGCATCACGGGTCTGCACAGTAGGGACAATTGCGAAGTTGTAGATCGGCATCGGGCTATGCGTAGCCCATTCGAGTGTCCGTCCATCCCATGGATCACTTGTTGTGTCTCTAGGCATATAACGTGTGCTCCAGTAAATATTGTAGACCAGCAGCAGGAACCCGATAGCCAGCCCGACTGCCCCTACGAAGGACAGCATGTTCAGCGGGCCAAAGCCTGATTCCTCGGAATAGGTATACGTCCGGCGTGTCATTCCCATCAGACCCAGGAAGAACAGCGGGAAGAAGGTTACGTTGAAGGATATCACGATCCACCAGAAGGAATGCTTACCGAGCCGTTCATTCAGGCGGAAGCCGAACACTTTAGGGAACCAGTAATGGAACCCGGCGATGACGGCGAACACGGCACCCGGAATGAGCACATAGTGGAAATGCGCCACAAGGAACATCGTATTGTGATACTGGTAATCGGCACTGGCCATTGCGAGCATGACACCCGTTACCCCGCCGATGGTGAAAATCGGAATAAAGGCGAGCGTATACAGCATTGGCGTTGTGAAGGTAATCCTGCCTTTTCGCAGGGTGAACAGCCAGTTGAATATTTTAACCCCTGTAGGTACGGCAATAGCCATTGTGGTAATCGAGAAGAAGCTGTTGACCATGGCGCCTTGACCCATCGTATAGAAATGGTGAGCCCATACGAGGAAGGACAGGAGCGAGATAATCAGCATACTGAATACCATGGAGGTATATCCGTACAGGTTCTTTTTGGAGAAGGTGGCGATAATTTCGCTATAAATACCGAAGGCCGGCAGAATAACGATATAGACCTCCGGATGACCCCATACCCAGAACAGATTGGCCCAGAGCATATCCATCCCGCCGTTGGCCATCGTGAAGAACTGGGAGCCGAACAGGCGGTCGAACATCATCAGCGCAAGCGCGACAGTAAGTACCGGGAAGGCGAAGACGATAATGACGTTGGTGATGAGTACGGACCAGGTGAACATCGGCATCTTCATCAGCTTCATGCCCGGTGCGCGCATCTTGAGAATCGTTACGATAAAGTTGACCCCTGTAATCAGCGTCCCGATACCGGAAATCTGCAGAGCCAGAGAGTAGTAGTTGTTACCGACCGTCGGGCTGAATTCGAGACTCGCCAGCGGGAAGTAGGCTGACCATCCGGCATCCGGCGATCCGCCGATAACGAAGGAAATGTTCAGCAGCATGGCCCCCATGAAGAAGAGCCAGAAGCTGACGGCGTTAAGCCGCGGGAACGCGACGTCACGCGCACCGATCTGCAGCGGAATGATCACATTCATCAGACCGATGATGAACGGCATGGCCATGAACAGGATCATAATTAGGCCATGCGTGGTAAATACCTCATTGTAATGCTGGGCATCGAGGAATTTCATTTCCGGCGCTGCCGTCTGCAGGCGCATCATCATCGCGTCCACACCGCCGCGGAACAGCATGAGCAGCGCCGCGAGGATATACATGACACCAATTTTTTTGTGATCTACAGTAGTAAGCCATTCACGCCAGAGGTATCCCCATTTCTTGAAATAGGTAAGCCCGACGAGAATCCCGATGGTGGCAAGTGCAATGCTGACCATGGCTCCGTATATCAAGGGTTCGCCGTGAACCTTAAATTTGTCTAAATCCATTAGGGTGGCTCCTTTCAGTGTGTTACGTTAAGCTCTTGCAGAGCTAGTGGCCATCATGAGTCTCGGCATCTACGGGTGAGCTTGGCAGCGGCTGTTCGACTTCCGGATCAGGTTCGCTGTCAAATTCGGTTCCGCTGGACGGCTCAGGAGAAGGGTGGATCTCTTTGTTATCCTGATGCTCTTCACTGCCGTTGTCCATATCCATCTCACTTCCGTCACCACTCATGTGTTCACTGTGGTCTCCAGGGGGAGGACTGAACTCCAAATGGGTCGAGGAATAGGTTTTGCGTCCGAGGAAGTCCGTGGCGAGCAGGCCTTTGAATTCATCCTCTGTAAGCTCTGGCGCGGTTTCCTTGACGTCGTTCACCCATTCGTCATAATCCTTGTTGCTCATAACAAGAGCTTCAAATTCCATGTGGGCAAAGCCTTTACCGCTGAAGTTGGCATTCTTTCCGATATAAGAGCCTTCGGTATCAGCAGAAAGGTGAAGCGTGGTGAGCATGTCGCTCATGGCGTACTTTTGTCCGGCAAGCTGTGGAATCCATAAGCTGGTAATGGTGCCGAATGAGTACATTCTGAATTCAACTGCACGATGCACAGGCATATTCACGTAGTTAACCGTTTCAATGCCTTCCTCCGGATAGCTGAAATGCCACTTCCAGTTGGAGGATGAAGCGTAAATGACCAGCGGTGTCTGATCTTTGTAATCCGCGGCCACGTTCTCAACCTCGGTAGTTGTCTTGACGGTTACAACTGACAAGAAGGCGACGATAATGATCGGGATAATAATCCAGATCGCTTCAAGTACCTTGTTGCCCTCCTCGTGTTCAGGAATATAACCCTCGTTACTCTTCTTCGCCCGGTATTTCACCAGTACAAAGATATATAAGATGTAGACAACTGCCAGAACACCAAGCATTACAACAATGGAGAGAATGATGGTGTCCGATAACGTCCTTGCAGACGGCCCCTTAGGATTCAGAACAGTGAGTGAACTGCATCCCGGCAGGAGAAGGATCAGGCTTAGAAACAAAGCGTATAACGGTCCCTTTTTTTTCATATAGAACTCCTTCCTTCAATACTACTTTTCATTCGCCGTTCATTAACGGGCTTACTACTTAACCTGTATCTATAGTAAGAACTACTTACCCATAATGCAAAATACATATTTTGTATATTAAGCTAAAAAAGACCTTAAAAATGGCGAACAAGTTAAATATGTGTGATCAAATTGTTACAACTAGTTAAAGGTATGATAAAGATCACTGTAGTGGCGCAGTTTAAGCTAATTTTAAGGTTGTTCAAACTTTGTTCAAAATTGCACAATTGTTATTAATTTTGTCACATTTATTTTGGGTCAAAAACATGTGATTTAACCGCATATTGCTTGCTGTGACAGCATTCGACGCGAATTGTCGTATTTCAGAAAAATAGCTGGATAATCATTTTCTCATTGCAAAAAGGGTAACAATATTTTAGCTTGCGGTTACAATCTCTCAAATTACGTTATATCTATGTGTGATAAAGTAATAGACAAATATACATAGATTGGAGATTGCTGCTGTGCCCATTAAAAAAATAATGCTGTTATTCTTCTCTTTATTCCTGATTACGGGTCTTGTACAGATCCCTGCTAACGCTGAAGGTAAGACTAATGTACTAAAGCTCGGGATCAACGATAAATTGAGCGGTATAGAAGCCGTGTCTGTAAAAGGCACATATTATGTCCCGCTGCGTGCGCTGGCCGATGAATTAAAATGGACGCTTACCGGCCTGACCGACGGAGTTCTGGTGTCTGGCGGCTCCGGGTCGCTGACCTTGCAGGGCGATGCCGGCGCTGTACTCAAAGATGGTACTGTGGTGCCTGTGAGCACTTTTTTGCAGGACGGTAAACTTATGGTTCCGCTGAAAGTAAGCGGGTATCTTGGGTATATCATATCCTTTGCGGGGGATAAATATTTACTCCGGGTGAAGGACGGCTCGGCGGGGCTTACGGATGATGCCTTTGTCACCAAGTATGCAGCTGAACTGAAACCTGCGGAGACAGCCCCGGCGGAGCCTGAACCCTCTGCTGAACCCGGCAAGCCGGGACAAACCGTATATCTTACTTTTGATGACGGCCCGTCGGCTACGACTTCCCAGCTGCTGGATATCTTAAGCAAGTATGAGGTGCAGGCAACCTTCTTCATGCTGGGAAATAACATGAACAAATATCCTTCGCAGGTGAAGCGGATAGTGAAGGAAGACTACGGCCTGGGGCTTCATGGCATGACACACCGCAAGGAGAAATTCTATGCTTCTCCGGCTGCGGCACTGGCAGAGATGTCGGGCGATAATGCTGTCCTCAAGAAGCTGACGGGCGCCACTACAACGCTGATCCGGCCGCCTTACGGAAGCAAGCCATATTTCACCAAGTCTTTCCGGGATAAGGTGCTGGGTCAGGGCTATCATCTCTGGGACTGGAATGTGGATTCGAATGACTGGAAGTACAAAGAAGACAGTGACAAGATCTACAATACAGTAATGGAGCAGGTTCACACGTTGAAGAAGTCGAAGACCAATCCGGTCATTCTGATGCATGATCAGAAGGCTACACTCAAGGTGCTGCCGCGCCTGCTAGAAGCGCTTAAGAAGGAAGGCTACACCTTCCAGGTCATTACGAAGGATATGGAGCCGGTGAATTTCTGGAAGGATAAACGGTAATCAGAAGGATTTGAATGCAAAAGAGCAAGCTGCGGGGGTTTCCGGCGGCTTGCTCTTTTTTTGCGGCTTGTACCGGGAAATATTGAACAAACCCTTGCGAAAAAAAGTGTGACGGTGAGTAGGGCTAGGCTGCCAGAGAGCCAAACCGCCAAACTGGCCAAACCACCAAACCGGCCAACCTAACCGCCAAACCACCAAACCGGCCAACCTAACCGCCAAACAGCAATTGCGAAAATCTTGCACGAAATACAACAATCGGTGCCGCTGAGGCGTCGATCTGGTGGAAATCTTGCACGAAATACAACAATTGGTGCCGCTGAGGCGTCGATCTGGTGGAAATCTTGCACGAAATACAACAATCGGTGCCGCTGAAGCGTCAATCTGGTGGGAATCTTGCATAAAGTACAACAATTCTAGATATAGCCCGCCGAATCGCCGGAAATCCTGCATAAAGTACAACAATGCAGGTTCGCGCCGGCTGAATCAGCGGCCAGATGTGTTAGCACGAGAGTGACGGAGGCGCTACTTGTACAGATATTGGACAAGCATATTGACCAGCTCCGACTTCAACCGGTCCACGGCAATCCGCTGCGGGGAGAAGGAGATGACATCGACGATGGCGCTCACCGATTCGAACACAACCACGGAAGCCGCCTCGATATCATCGAACTTCATTTCCTCCTCCTGTCCCATCTGCAAATACTTAAGGGTTCTGAGCCGGCCGGTTTCATACTGGGCATCCATCAGCTGTTTGATGACCTCATCGCTGTGATACATGACGCTCAGATCCTTGTGATATCCGATGAATGCCTTATGCGAGAGCAGAAGGGTGTCTATCAGATGCAGAATCAGCTCGGAGCGGCCGATCGTTTCGAAATCAATCTCTGACATTGAAGCATCAATCCTGGCCAGAAGGTCATCGCCGTACATATGGAGAACGTCGATGAATATGGCTCTTTTATCAATAAAATAGGAATAGAAGCTGCCTGTGGATACCCCGGCCGCCGCTGCGATTTCCTTGGTATTGGTCTGATGAAAGCCCTTGTCCGAGAATAGCTTCATTGCCGCCTTGATAATGGCTTCCTTGGTTCTGATACTGCGCTCCTGCTGCGGAGTTCTCACTTTGTCCTCGATTTCACCCATGTCTTAAGGTCCCCCTTATAGTACAAATTCTAGAGGAGCAGTTTTGAGCTGTCAATAAAAGTTGAACCCTGGTTCATTTTTTGTAATTGACAAATGTGAACTTTGGTTCATATAATGCGAATATGAACTTTATTTCATATTTTGAAGGGTGATGGAGATGGGCATTAGAACACGCAGAGCGTTATCTTTTACGGCAATAGTTCTGGGCTTTTTCATGGCGCTGCTGGATACGACGATTATTAATATTGCCCTGCCGGAGATGACGCGTCATTTCGGCGGAAGTGTATCACAAGTCTCCTGGGTGATGAACGGCTATAACCTGGCATTCGCCGTGTTTATACTCACCGCCTCCCGTCTGGCCGATCAATTCGGGCGGAAGAAGGTGTTCCTCATTGGAGTGGCGCTGTTTACGCTGAGCTCCCTGCTGGCAGGTTTCTCTACTTCGCTCGGTATGCTCATTGCACTTAGAGTCATTCAGGGATTGGCCGGTGCGGTGATTGTGCCGGTCACGATTCCGCTCACCACCACAACCTTTCCCAAAGAAATGCACGGTCTGATTATCGGCATCTGGGGTGCCATCTCCGGGGTGGCGGCTGCAAGCGGTCCGGCGCTTGGCGGGATTCTGACTCAGAAGCTGAGCTGGGAATGGATCTTTTTTGTGAATGTGCCGCTTGGGCTGCTGAGTATTGTGCTGACGGCCATATTCATTAAGGAATCACGGGATAACACGGCAGGACGGTCTATAGATTACGGCGGGGTCCTGGGGATCACTGGAGGGATGTTCTTCATTACATATGCTCTGATCAAAGTGCAGGATTACGGCTGGAGCTCACGAATTTTCCTAGCGCTGCTGGCTGCGGGAGTACTGTTTGTGGTGTTCTTTTTTATTACACAGTACAAGGGGAAGGAGCCGATGCTGCCCTTGTCATTGCTGCGGATCAGAGCGTTCAACAGCACATCTGTTTCTATGATCATCTTAGGTGCGGCGCTGATGAATGTTTCGCTGCTGACCTCCTTTTATCTGACCCGGGTGATGGGGGTGTCCGAGCTGAAGGCGGGCCTTGTTCTCTCCATGATGGCAGTCGGCTCCATCGCCAGCTCAGCCATTTCCGGACCGCTGTCTACGAAATATGGCAGCAGCCGGTTTGCCGCAGCAGGTATGGTGTTGATAGGCGGCGCCACCTATTCCATGAGCGGGCTGCACGCCGGCTCTACACTGGGCGCGGTGATGCTCCGGCTCGCACTGGCCGGCCTCGGGGTGGGGCTCTCGATGGCGCCTGTCATGTCTTCGGCGATCCGGGTCGTTCCTGAAGACAAGGTGGGCATAGCTTCGGGGGTAACCAATATGGCAAAGTCGCTGGGAAGTGTGCTCGGCGTGGCGGTTATCGTAACCGTGCTGCAGCATAATACAGCCGGGCAGTTGAGAGCAGCGAGCTCCGCTAACATACGGGTGATACCTGGAGCGGATGTGCAGCAGCAGGCTGCGGCAGATGCTTTCAGCCAGACTTATAAGTTCGCAAGTTACCTGATCCTGCCGGGCATCGCCGCAGCTTTATTCAGTGATGAACGCAGACAGCGGCGGGGCAGCGTTTGATAATTAGCGTGTCGTATCTCTACAGCTGTTTGTCTGTGCCTGGCGGAATCCCTGAAATATTATTTTTCTTATAACAACGCAAATTAACTGTTTTTGAAACTGGACAGTGATTATTTTGTTCACCAGTGTTCCGAATCGTAGCAATAAGTCCCGGCCCCGCATAAATTGGAACAGGACGAGATGCCGGGCAGCGTTCTCTGCAGTCCCCCATCCTGTTCAAGTGCCGGGAGGGATGCTTATGCCACGCAGAATTACCAGTACGCCAAGACAAGACGGCTACCGTATGCCCGGGGAATTCGAGGCGCATCAGGGGACATGGATGCTCTGGCCGACCCGGACGGACACTTGGCGGCTGGGGGCGAAGCCGGCGCAGGCTGCTTTTGCCAGAGTGGCGGCAGCGATTGCGGAGTTTGAACCTGTAACGATTGGCACCATCAGTGCCCAATATGAGCATGTCCGGGCACTTGTGCCACCGCAGGTACGTGTGGTGGAGATCTCCTCGAACGATGCGTGGATGCGGGATATCGGCCCGACCTTTGTAGTGAACAGCAGCGGCGGGGTACGGGGAATTGACTGGGGGTTCAACGCCTGGGGCGGACTGGACGGAGGGCTGTATTTTCCCTGGGATCAGGATCTGCTGGTGAAGCGGAAGGTGCTGGAGATCGAGAAGCTGGACTATTATGACCTGCGGCATTTCATCCTTGAGGGCGGAGCTGTTCACGTGGATGGAGAAGGTACGCTGATTACTACTGAGCAGTGTCTGCTGCGTAAGAACCGCAACCCTCATCTGTCCAAAAGGCAGATCGGGGGTTACTTGCGCGATACGCTGAACGTAGACAAGATTATCTGGCTGCCCAGAGGGATGAGCGATGATGAGACGGACGGGCATATTGATGAGGTGGCCGCTTTTGTGAAGCCGGGCGTAGTGGTGATGAGCTGGACGGACGACCGGGAAGATCCGCAATATGAGGTGCTGCACGAAGCCTATTCACGGCTCATCCGGCAGAGGGATGCCCGCGGGCGCAAGCTGGAGGTTCACCGGCTGCACATCCCGGAGCGGCTGATCATTACAGATGAAGAGGCGGGATGGATCGACCCGGCCAGCGGCAGCTACAGCCGTGCCTCCGGCACAACATTCGCTGCGACTTATGTGAATTTCTATATCTGCAATGGCGGAGTGGTGATGCCGGCATTCGGAGACAGGCGGGACGGGGAGGCGCTGGAGACACTCCAGCGGATATTCGCAGACCGCAAGGTGGTGCAGGTTAATACCCGCGAGATCGCCTTGGGCGGCGGGAATATCCACTGTATTACCCAGCAGCAGCCCCGGGGCTGGTAGTGTTGCGCTTGCACCTGCATCGGGCTCGAAACGGGCCGGCATATCGTTTAACCCGGGTCCTTTTGTGGCCCGGGTTCTTTTTGTGCATGGAGTGAAACTTGTTTACCCGGCCGACTCGCTGGAAAAGCGCTGGTTAAGGTTCTATCTATGCTTGTATGTTAATGATTGACATATAACTGCAACTGTATTAATAATAATAGTACAGTTAATACACCTCGACACCCTGTGAAACATCATATGAAAGGAGGACTGTCATGTTCGAACTCGATGTACGCAGCCGCAAGCCGATCTATGAACAGCTGACCGATAAGGTTAAAGAGATGATTATGCATGGTATTTTGCAGGCGGATGAACAGCTGCCTTCGGTGAGGGCTTTATCCTCGCAGCTTACGGTGAACCCCAATACGATCCAGAAAGCCTATAGGGAGCTGGAGCGGGAAGGTTACATCTATTCACTGCAGGGCAAAGGCAATTTCGTAGCCCCGCTTCAGCACGGACAGAATGAGAGTAAACGGGCAGAGCTGAAGGAAGAGCTGCTGCGGCTGATGGCGGAGGCAGTCTACCTCGGATTCACGGAGAGTGAGATGAGTGCGCTGTACCGCCAGGCGCTGGATAAGAGAAGAGAGGAGAACAGCCATGATTGAGATACGCGGAGTGAGCAAGATTTTCCAGGAAGAGAAGGCTGTTGAAGACATTTCGCTGACTGTACATAAAGGGGCCATATACGGCTTGCTGGGCTCCAATGGAGCCGGCAAAACAACGCTGCTGAAGACGCTCGCCGGCATCTATCGTCCTGAAATAGGGAGTGTCAAGATAGACGGCCAGCCGGTGTTCGAAGCTCCTGAGGTGAAGCGCAGACTGATCTTCATGCCGGACAGTCCTTATTTCTTCCCGCAGGCAACTATCAGAAGTATGGCGGCATTCTATCGTTCCATCTATCCGGAATGGAGCCAGAAGAGATACGAGGAGCTCGGGACGGCGTTCCGGCTGGATACCCGGCGCAAGCTCAGCCGTTTCTCCAAAGGAATGCAGCGCCAAGCCGCCTTCTGGCTGGCCCTCAGCTGCAAGCCGGATGTGCTGATTATGGACGAGCCGATCGACGGGCTGGACCCGGTCATGCGCAGGCAGATCAAGAATCTGCTGTTCCAGGAGGTGGCCGAGCGGGAGCTGACCGTGCTGATCTCCTCGCATAACCTGCGGGAAATCGAAGATCTATGCGACCATGTCGGCATTATGCATGAAGGCCGGATGCTGGTCGAGAAGGATCTGGATGATCTGAAGGCGGACACGCATAAGATCCAGGTGGCTTTCCGCGATGAACGCCATGCGGCGGCGCTGGAGGCCAAGCTGCAGATTCTCCACCAGGAGCAGCGGGGAAGTGTCAGCCTGTATATTGTAAAAGGCGACCGGGAGCGGATCGCCCAGGCTTTTCATGTCTACGAGCCGTATGTGTTCGATCTGCTGCCGCTGACACTGGAGGAAATCTTTATTTATGAAATGGGGGATGCCGGTTATGACGCGCAGCCGATACTTCTTTAACAGCAGCATTATCCGCCAGAACCTGCGCCAGCACGGCTGGATCGGAATTCTATATACACTGGTACTGCTATTCGTATTCCCGTTGCAGATACTCATGAACGGCTATCGTTTTACGGAGCCGATGGAGATACCTCAGCTTTTTAACATTGGGATCGATATTGCACCTTTTCTTGTTGCATTTCCTGTTGGAGCCGGTTTATTCCTGTTCCGTTATCTGCAGTCCAAAATGCCTTCCGACCTGTGGCACAGCCTGCCGCTGCGGCGCTCGCATCTGCTGGCTTCCCATACGCTGAGCGGTTTGCTCCTGCTGCTTCCGCCAGTCTGGATTACAGCTGCGGTTGGAGCTATCATCCGCCCGCTGGACGGCATCATGTATATCTACAACGCAGCCGATGTCTGGGAATGGTGCCTGACCGTCAGCCTGCTCACGCTGTTTCTATTTGTGTTCACTGTATTTGTAGGCATTTGCACGGGACAGACCATTCTCCAGGGAATCCTGGTCTTCATTCTGCTGATTCTTCCCGCTGCACTCCTGCAATTCATCGACCTGCATCTGAACAGATATCTCTACGGGTATCCGGAATGGTCCGGCTTGCAGAATATCCTGAATAACTGGGCACCGCTTCTGCGTATTATGGACCTGTCCGTTGAGACTTTAACTAGTGTGGAAACGTGGGTATATGCCATTCTATCCGCTGTGTTCATGGCGCTGTCCTTCCTGCTGTACCGTAAACGCCACGGGGAAAAAGCCGGTCAGGCTCTGGCCTTCTCCTACTTCAATCCGCTATTCAAAGCCGGTGTGATGCTGTGCAGTATGCTGCTGGCCAGCCTTTACTTCGGTACCGGGCGGAATCAGCTTGGCTGGATCATCGGCAGTGTTTTTATCGGAGGGCTGGTTGGTTACATTGTAGTAGAGATGATTATCCGTAAAACCTGGCATATTATGACCCGCAGGCTGCCGCTTGAATTCGCGGTGTACAGCGTGCTGCTGGGTCTGCTGCTCTACATTCCCGTGTCAGGGTTAACCGGGTATGAGGACAGGGTGCCACAGGTTGATAAAGTGACTGCGGTATATGCCGGAGGGAATTATGGGTACTTAACCCAGGATCCACCACAAGGGATTAACGACAATAAGGAACCGGAGGAAGAGATTCTATCCACGGATCCGCGGTACATCGAAGCTGTCACGGAGCTGCATCATGCGATTGTTACTTTGAAGCCGGATCCCCGGAATACCCCGAGTTATGATTATACGGGTAACCGGCAGTTCACCCTGGTATACAAGCTGGAGAGCGGGCGGAAGCTGATGCGGACCTACAAGGTTCCGGCCAAGGGGTTCGAGCCGGAACTGAAGGCCGTAATGGAGAATGCAGACTTTATGCGCGTGAAATATGTTCTGTCCATGCTGGACCGGAATGTAGACAGCTTCAGACTGAGTAATCTGGATAAGGCGGTCAGTATTTCTGACCGGCAGGAGGTTCAGGAGCTTAAAGAGATTCTGAAGCGGGAAGTGTTGAATATGTCCTATGAAGATCAGGTTTCCGGTCAGCTTGAGCGGGCATCCATTGAGTTAGTCGATAAACCGGATTCGACAGGTTATCAGCGCTATTATTCTTATCCGTGGTATCCTTCCTACCATGAATTGGGGGCCTGGCTGGAACAGAAGGGCTATGCTAATAAAGTTAAAGCAATAGCAAAGGACGTATTGTCGGCTGTAATTTTCAAGGATTACAACAAGGATGGAATGGCTTCAGCGCTTCGTGGCAATATTGAACGGCGTTTGAATCTGGCCCGCAACGAGGAACGTACAGTCACAGTTACAGACAAGACACTAATTGATGATATTCTGGAGCATCGTCAGAATGTCACCGGACAAGATGGCAGGTACGTGGTGAAGATAGAGTACAAAATTGGAATGACGAGTTACATCTCAATAGACGAACAAGACGTAACGCCAGCGCTAAAGGCCCTTCTACCATAGTCATCTTCTCTATTAAATTAAACCAAAGTCAGACTAATGCCCCCGTATCCGGTGATGTTTCCCGGGCGGGGGCATTTTTCTACCGCATCCATGGAATGAACAGCGGTTGAGACTAATGATTTCGGGATGACTGCTCTTGTTTCCGCCCGAAGCGTGTCGGGAGAGGAAATGAGGTGCGGAGAATGAGGCGCTTGCGTGTCTTAAGCCTCTGCTTGGGTTATGCTTATATAAAGTAAGCATAATGACTCACATGGAGCTGCCGGGTAAGGAGGGAACTTTAATGGAAGAGGTACCGGATCATCTGGATCATGGATTGCAGATTGTGTTCATAGGATTTAACCCCAGCATCCGATCAGGAGAGCTGGGCCATCATTACGCCAATCCGCGCAATAACTTCTGGCGCATCCTGCATAAGTCCGGTCTGACGCCGCGGCTGTATGATGCCTCGGAGGACGGCGAATTGCTGAAGCTGGGCTACGGGTTCACTAACATTGTCGCCCGCCCCACGGTAGGCGCTGAAGATATTGCCCGGGAGGAATACACGCAGGGCCGGGAGCTGCTCCGGGCCAAGCTGGAGCAATACCGTCCGGAGATCGCCTGCTTTGTCGGCAAAGGCGTATACACGGAATTCAGCCGCAGAACCAAAGCGGACTGGGGATTTCAGGAGGGTGTGACTCCGGTGGTGGATGGAGTGCGGGAGTTTGTCGCGCCTTCGTCCAGCGGACTCGTCCGTATGCCAATGCCGGAGATCGTGGATATTTACCGGCGTCTGCATGATTTTACGGAAGAGAAGGAGACTTGAGGCAAGGGCCGCCATATACTTGATTCGTAGTTTCCGCAGAATGGGGACTTCTGAGGAAGCCCTGTAGACCTGAAAGTTGTACGTTGTGCAACTTTGATTCATTGAGAGCCAGGTATTCAGGCGGATTGTTGTATGAAATACAGGCGTGTTGATTACCCAGATACTGGATTGATTAATTCACAGAAATCTCCAGTATTTCTCCGGAGCAAATCAAACTGAACCTGCCACTCGACCGGAAGATTCTGGTTCTGCAGGAACTGCATAAATTCCAAGAAAGTAAGCTTTACGAAGCAAGGGACTTTGTCTTTCATTACGTCAAACAACCACTTTAAAAGAACATAGACCATGAACGCCGCAAACAACTGATTGTAGACCGAATTCTTTGTTTTTCCAAACAATTTAGGTACATTGAGATGCTGCTTGATCCAGCGGAAAAAGACTTCAATTTGCCAACGGGCTTTGTAGATTTCGGCAATGACTTCCGGGGACTCTTCTCTTAAATCGGTGACCACTCGGACCACTTGGTTACGGTCATTTTTGAATTCAACCACACGTTGACGCTCCGCAGAACGGCACTTTCCTTGGCCGATATTGCAGATGATATCTCGTACAATCTTGGGATCTCCTTGGAGTTGGCAGGTGTGTATTTCCGGTTCGACTAAGTGTAGATTGTCTTTAAGCCGAATCACAAAGGACTGGCCTATGGACACATAATGATCCAATCTCCCGATTTTCCCATAGGCCCGGTCCTGTACTATAATATAGTCTGGATTTGCCAATACTTCGCCTAACGGAGCGTCGTGGCGTCTGGCGATCGTTTCTTCCACCTGAAGGGGAGACTGCTGAGCATAGGAGAAGGCCGTGTGCATTTTGAGGCCCCCTCTGTGCTTTTTGTATTTCGCAAAGGACAGTTGATGGTTGGATGCCGTGATCGTCGTAGAGTCGATTAGTAATAAATCTTTGGGAAGATTCAGGTGACGCCGGGTTTCGCGATTACATTTTTTCACCAGGAGTCGAAAGACTCGTTTAAAGATCTCATAGGGAACCTCGCCGGCTTTTTTCGAGAGGGTTGAGTAGTGAACAGGAACTAAATCATGGGTTGGAGCTAGCCTTGCACACTCACGAAAACCGTCCCATTTCAGATAACTGGCTTGGGCGAGATAGTGCAGCATGGTATACACCGTGAATTTAGTTGCAGTGTCCGTATAGTCTTTCTCTTGCCCGGTTAGTTCGGCTACTTCTTCTTGGGTTAAAACTTGTTTAAATACAGCTAAGAATGGGTTATTCTTGTTCATGAGGTCGCCTCATTTCGGTTTGGTTTGGTCGTACTTACCATTACCCGAAATGGCGGCCTTTTTCGTCCCTTTTTTTGGGAAATCAACACGCCTGTATGAAATACAAGAATAATCCTGCTAAGCCGCTTGAGAAAGGCGAAATCATGCCTTTTGTACAACAATTCTGGATTTAGGCTGATAGGATGAAGGGAATGTTGTATTATGGGCAGGATTTTATAAAAAGTCACCAGATCTTTGCCCCGGAAAGCGGATAAGCGTATAAGCGGATTAATCGAACAATTGCAGTGAACTGCGCCTAAAACAAAAGCCCCCTCGAACCGAGGGGGCTTAAACACTTAGATCTGAATCAGCAGCAGAATGATGGATGATAACGACAGGCAGACGCTGACCAGATACAGCACAGCAACGACCTGTTTCTGGTTCAGGCCGGCTTTGAGCAGGCGGTAATGAACCTGGGTGGCGTCGGCCTGATAGATGGCCTGGCCCTTGAGGAACCTTTTGACGACAACAAAAATATTATCAAAGATCGGCACGCCAAGCGCAAGAATGGGGATGCACAGCGACAGCACCGTTGCCTGCTTGAAGGCACCGTCGAGCGCAATCACGGCCAGAATGAAGCCGAGGAAGGTGGCGCCGGCGTCACCCATGAAGATTTTGGCGGGAGCTTTGTTGTAGCGCAGATACGCGACTGTGACCCCGATTAGCGACATCGCCATGATGGCCGATGAGGATTGTCCCATGGTAATGGCGACTACGAACAGGGTTACTGCCGAGATCGCCGTCAGTCCTCCGGCCAGGCCATCCATGCCGTCAGAGAAATTAATCACCGTGGTGACGCCGAAGATCCAGATAATCGTCAGCAGGAACTGCAGAATGAACGGCAGTGAGATATAATCTCCTGAGAAGGGATTGATGAATCCCGTGAAGGCATTGCCTGAGAAAAAGACGAGAATCGCTGCGGCGATCTGAACAATGAATTTCGGAAGCGCCGGAAAGTCCTTGCCTTTGGTTTTGTACCAGTCATCAATGGTTCCTATAGTCAGCAGCAGCACGCCACCGATGAACAGGGCCAGCGTCTCCAGTGAGAAGTCCCGGGCAAACAGCAGATATGTAATAAAGAAGCCTACGAATATGGCATAGCTGGCCGTGAGCGGAATCGGCTCCCTATGTATTTTGCGTTCTACATCTTCTCTGGGCCTGTCCACAAAATCAAGGCGGAAAGCGAGCTTACCAAGAGGGGGAATCAGCAGATAAACGATAAAAAATGACACGAGAAACGCTAAAACGTATAAAATGACAATCACCCCGTTGATTTATTTAGGCTGGTCTGTGTAAATTATATCGCAGAAGGTTATACGTTGTCGAACCGGCAAACGAGATGGAGGGAAATATTGAAAGATGAAATACGAAGTGATTTTATTTGATGCCGATGATACGCTGTTTGATTACGGGATGGCGGAGAGCCATGCCTTGTACCACGCCTTTGCCCATTTCGGGCTGCCGACAGGGGCAGAGGACTATGCGGCCAGCTACAAAGCAATTAACCATTCACTGTGGAAGGACTTCGAACAGGGGCGGATTACCTCTGCCGCGCTGCGGGTGGAGCGGTTCAACCGGCTGTTTGCCGCGCATAGTCTTGAGCTTAAGCCGGATGAATTCAGCGAAGCTTATCTGCGGTTCCTCGGCGAGGGCACGTTCCTGATTCAAGGGGCGGTAGAGCTGTGCGGAGAACTTGCCGGAAGCAGGCTGGCCATTATTACCAACGGAATCAAGGATGTGCAGCAATCCAGAATCAAGGGTTCGCCGCTGAGCGAGGTGTTCGAGGCGATTATTATCTCTGAGGAGACCGGGTATCAGAAGCCGGAGACGGGGATTTTTGATTATGCTTTTGAGCGGCTTGGTATTTCTGATAAAAGTAAGGTGCTGATTGTCGGTGACTCCCTGACCTCGGATATTCAGGGCGGGATCAATTATGGCATCGATACCTGCTGGTTCAATCCGCTGGAGAAGCCGGGAGATCCGGGTGTGCTGCCTACATATGAAATCCGCAGTTTAGATGAGCTGCTGGAGATTGTGCGCTAGGGTGAGGTTTGTGTCAGTCGGGTGAAGCGGAGCGCTAATCCGGCTTGAACTTGGCTTCCGGCAGGTTGAAAGATTCTCCCCTGTGTTAAATATATAAGGACGCTATATATATCCAATATTGATAACAACATACGGGAGAGGATTACTATGAATAAAAAATGGCTGATTGCCGCCGTTGTCACCGGACTTACGGTAACCGGCTCGGCAGGAGTCTATGCAGGCGCCAAGCTGCAGCAGATCAAAGCCTATCTCAACCACAGTCTCGGGATTGTGGTGGATGGCACTCCTTACTGGCTGAAGGACGGCAACGGCAAAACTCTAACGCCAATCACCTACGAAGGCACCACTTACCTGCCCATCCGTTCGATCGCGGATGCGCTGGATGTGCCGATAACTTATGATGCCGCGAATTATAAAGTGCGGATCGGTACCGGCAGCGAGGTTGCCCCTTCACCGGGAACCTCCGCCGGCGGCGGGACTACAGCTCCGGTAGAGGGTACTGCCCGGCCGGTTAATCTGCCGAAGGATTTCCCGATTCCGGCCGATGCCCTGATTGCGACTACCCTTGATACGGATGCTAACGGCGTGAAAAAGGTAGCCTTCAGCTACTCCACGCAGGAAACGCTGGACATGATGGGATTCGTATACAGTGAATATGTGCGGATTAAGCGGCTTGATAATGCCTCTGAGACCGTATCCGCCAGCACGGTCAAAATTACCGGCAGACTCGGCGGTACGAGTCCGGTATCGATCACTGGTAAAGCTTCGACTGCCCGGCCGGGCTTCAATATCTTCACCGTTACCTGGTCAGAGAGCTGACGGAGTAAGGATGCCGTCTCACAGCCGTATACAGACCCAAAACTCCGGACCGCTTGTCGGCCCGGAGTTTTTGCTGGGGTGCTGCAGATTTAGGCGCTGCCTGGTACACGGACTTCTGCACCCGGAGACCCTGATTGTCCGCTGTCCGTGGGTCGTCTGAGCAGGATAGATGCTGTGCCCGCCAGCCGGGCAGACGCCTTAAGCCTGCTGCCGGGTATCCAGCGGCTTCAAATGGGCTTCGATCTGTTCACGTTTCGACTCCAGGAACGGCGGCAGGGCCAGTGATTCCCCGAGATGCTCCACCTCTTCATCGGTGGCGAAGCCCGGACCATCCGTAGCCAGCTCGAACAGGATTCCATTAGGCTCGCGGAAGTACAGTGAGCGGAAGTAGAAGCGGTCAACGAATCCGGAATTGGGCAGCTGTACGGTGCGGATACGTTCAATCCACAGCTTGAGCTCTTCTTCGTTATCCACGCGGAAGGCGACATGGTGTACACCGCCCCGTCCGAGGCGCTCCTGCGGCAGATCCTTGCGTTCCTCCAGATGAATCTCCGTGCCGGACCCGCCTTCTCCGGTCTCGAACACGATGACATCCGGCTGTCCGGTTACCGGCGAAGGATAAGTGCCCGCGCGGCGGAAGCCGAGCAGATCTTCCAGAATCAGTGCCGTATGTTCGGCAGTCTCCACTGTGAGATGTGCCGGGCCCAGTCCAACAATGGCATATTCCGCCGGTACGGGGCTCTTGTCCCAGGGCTTGCCGCCGGCCATGCCCTGATTATGCTCATCCGAGACGAGGATGAGGCGCTGTCCCTCGTGGTCGGTGAAGGCCAGCGTCTTGCGGCCGCCGCGTTCGGTAATCTCATCGTGCTCTACACCAAACACCGTGAACCGCTGGGTCCAGAAGAGCAGCGCATCATCACTTGGTACACGGAGTGAAAGTGCAGAGATGCTGTTGTTGCCGTCGCGGTTGCGTCCGGCGTTCGGCAGCTCGAAGAAGGTGAGCTCCGTGCCCGGATTCCCGCTCTCATCACCATAGAACAGGTGGTAGACAGAGACATCATCCTGGTTTACTGTTTTTTTGATCAGGCGGAGTCCGAGCACTTCTGTATAGAATTTGTAGTTCTCCGGTGCTTTGGCTGTAATGGCGGATACATGATGAAGCCCTTTTAATGTTAAACTCATGGGAAGACCTCCTAATAAAGTTATGCCGCTGCGAAAGCAGCAACTATAGTTTGTGACCTTAAGCGGATATATTTGAACGTGCCGGATACTTAATGAGTATTTTTAAGTTACTATAATTTTAATAGTTAATTAAGAGAAATGCAAGGTGTATTTTGTATTTTCATATTTAGTGTCCTATTTAGTATCCAAGAAAGCGGGGGTAAACATGCATACCCAATCAAGTCTGCTGCAGCAGCTGGAGAACCTGCGAATCGATCCGCGCGGAACGCTGCTGGTCCATTCCTCCTATAAAAGCATCGGTGAAGTAGAAGGAGGGGCAGACACCGTTCTGGATGCGCTCTCCGAATATATGAAGGAAGGGCTGCTGGTCCTGCCGGCACATACGTGGTCATATATTAACGGGGCGAATCCGAGGTTCTCTGTTCTGGAGTCACCCGTCTGTGTCGGCATCCTGCCGGAGCTGTTCCGTAAGCGGCCGGGTGTGATCCGCTCCTGGCATCCGACCCACTCTGTAGCTGCGCTTGGAGCGGACGCGGCGGCCTTCACTGCCGGAGACCAGCGCTGGGATACGCCCTGCGCGCGCGGCTCGGTCTACGGCAAGCTGCTGGACCGCGAGGCAGAGATTATGCTGCTGGGTGTGGATCTGCGGAGGAATACCTTCATCCATGGCATTGAAGAGTGGGTGGATATCCCCGGCAGAATGACGGACGGGCATGAACTGCTCTACACTGTGACACCTGAAGCGGAGGAAATCGCTGTTCCTTCACGCAGACATTCCGGGCTGTCATGGTCGCAGCATTTCTGGAAAGTGGAGCCTGTGCTGGAGGAAGGCGGCGCTCTGCGCCGGGGCAGCTTCGGGGATGCCGGAGTCATGATCTGCGGAACCGTGGAGACCACGGATATCCTGAGCCGCATGCTGGCGGACAATCCGGATTTGTTCTCGGACAATGAACCGCTAAGCGGAGGGGATGTGCCTGAAGCATTACCCAAGACGAAGCCGGGAATTCCGCAGCACCGGCCAGCCCGGGAGCGCTCCCGCCCTTAATCCGGGGCCGGGTATCTGTTCATTCTGGCAAGGCTCTATCAATGTATGGTATATTATTCTCACAAAAAACATAGTAAGGAGATTGGAAATGACAAAAACTTTGATCTTTGGACACAAAAACCCGGATACAGATACCATCTGTTCAGCAATTGCTTATGCAGCACTCAAGAAGGAACTGGGCTGGGATGCCGAGCCGGTCCGGCTGGGAGAAGTCAGCGGCGAAACCCAATATGCGCTTGATCACTTCGGGGTACCGGCACCGCGCCACGTGGAGAATGTTGCCGCTGAAGCGAAGCAGGTTATTCTCGTTGACCATAACGAACGCCAGCAAAGTGCGAATGATATCGATCAGGTCCGTGTGGTTGAAGTTATCGACCATCACCGGATTGCCAACTTTGAAACCGCTCATCCGCTGTACTATCGTGCAGAGCCGGTAGGTTGTACTGCAACAATCCTGAATAAGCTGTACAAAGAGAATGGTGTAGCTATTCCAAAGGACATCGCCGGTCTGATGCTCTCCGCTATCATTTCCGACTCCCTGCTGTTCAAATCGCCGACCTGCACAGATGAAGATGTTGCCGCTGCCCGTGAGCTGGCTGACATTGCTGGTGTAGACGCTGACAGCTATGGCCTTGCCATGCTCAAAGCGGGTGCGGACCTAAGCGACAAGAGTATTGCCCAGCTGATCTCCCTGGATGCCAAGGAATTCAAAATGGGTGAATACAAAGTGGAGATCGCCCAGGTCAATGCTGTAGATGTGAACGATGTGCTCTCCAAGCAGGCGGAGCTGGAAACAGCCCTTACCGCGATTATCGACGACAAGGGACTTGATCTGTTCCTGTTCGTAGTTACCGATATCCTGAACAACGATTCGGTTGGACTGGCATTGGGCCGCGTGGCCGGTGCCGTGGAGCAGGCTTACAATGTGAAGCTGGACGACAACAAAGCAGTGCTGAAGGGTGTAGTTTCCCGCAAATCACAGATCGTACCGGTGCTGACCGAAACGATTGCCAAGCTGTAACAGGCACGCCAGGAACTCATCCGGAACAGTGAATTATCCATAATTTTACATAAAGCCGGCTGCAGCATTCTTAACAGGATGAAGCAACCGGTTTTATTTTACAATTGACAGCAACTCCTTCCGGTTTGGCGGGTATAATCAGCATAGGAATATTTGAGGGGGACGTAAAAGATGGGGAAGATGCGTAAGCTGGCGGTTTCCACACTTGGACTGATGATTATCTCAGGAGGAACTTTGCTGTATGCTGCTGCGGGCAAAACGGATCTCTCTGTATACATAAATAACGTGCTTCAAAAGCAGCCGGGGATATCATCGGAAGGCCAGACCTATGTGCCGCTGGACCAGCTTCCTGACAATATGCATGCGATCCTGTCTCTGGACGAGTCGGCGGGGACGGTCCGTATCTATAAGCCCAATGTGAACACGGTGCTGCTTGATGAAAAGGGTACCATTTTCGGCAAAGTAAGAACCGCGTCCAGCAGTACATTCTACACCCTGGTGCAGGTGGATCAGCTGAAAACGGATGTTTCCGATTTGAAAATAACAATTACTGACCCGGCCGGCAAAACGGATACCGTGGACAATCAGCAGATTACGGAGAAGAAGGAGAGCTTCTGGTTCAAGTCGGCGGCGTATAATTACACCTTCACGGAGAAGGGCGGCTATACGATCCAGGTCTATTTGAAAGACACTGCATCCAAGAAATGGTTCATCGTTTCCGAACTGCAGATATCGACCACTTAAGGTCTTCATCATGAAGGAGGAGCGGGGAATATGGCAAAAACACGAAACAGCGGAGCTCCCCAATATAAGTCGTTTGGTCTTGTGCTGCAGGCATTGGTGATTCTCGCGAAAAAAGGCAGTACCTGTTCCAGCTGCGAAATCGCCGGATTGCTGTCGTCTGAAGCCACACTGTTGAGGCGCCTTATGGCTAATCTGACCCGTGAGCAGATTCTGGTAACCCGCGAGGGGCGTGACGGAGGATATCTGCTTAACCGGGCGCCGGAAGAGTTGACGCTTGCTGAGATTTATCAGGCTATGGAGGCAGGAGAAGGACGCGATAATGGTCATAGTGATACAATATGTGTAAATGCATTGGGGACACAAATGAAGGTAGCCTATGGTGAATTGCTGGACGAGCTGGACCAGAGTGCGCTAAGAGTTCTGGAACGTTATACGCTGGCCGATATGGTGCGCAAAACGGAAGATTGACAGGGTGCTTTTTTTTGAATTATACTGTGCGTAATATTATACAGTTAAACGCAGCTCTAGAATACAGCGGTTGATGAAGTGCTTATTTGGATCAGGAAGAGGAAGAGGAGGATGAGCGTATGTCAGCAGAACTGAAGGTAGAACAGGAATTCGGCAAGGTGATTCGCGATAGGCATTCTGTGCGGAAATACGATCCATCCTGGACAATATCCGATGCGGAGATTAAGGAGATCCTCGAAGAGGCGATTCTGGCCCCGTCTTCGTCCAATCTGCAGCCTTGGCGGTTCATTGTTATTACCGACCCGGACGTGAAGGCACAGCTCCTGCCGATCGCCCATAACCAGGCACAGATTACCGAATCCTCAGCAACGATAGCCGTGCTTGGCGATCTTGAGGCGTACCGCAATGCGGAGACCATCTATCAGTACGCAGAGGCAGCCGGATATGTCACAGCAGAAATAGGCGCGGCTATGGCCAAAAGAAGTTATGACGGTTATTCCGGCATGCCTGCTGAGAGGCTGAAGGATATTGCGCTGATAGACGGCGGGCTGATCTCCATGCAGCTTATGCTGGCAGCCAAAGCGAGAGGTTATGATACCGTGCCTATGGGCGGATTCGTTCACGACAGCTTTAAGGAGCTGTTCGGGATTACGGAGCGTTATGTGCCGGTGATGCTCATTGCGCTGGGCAAGGCAGAAGTAGAAGGACGGCCGACAGCCAGACTTCCGCTGGAAGCAGTTACGCACTGGAACGCTTTTCAGGCCTAATTCTGAAGGACTCAAGCTTCACACTATATTACTGTACCTGCTGTTTTCTGAAGAAACGGATGCCGCCCCAAGGGCCGGTGCCCGTTTCTTCTTGTTTGCGGAGCTTTCTGATACACTGAAGATATTGAACGCATGAACTTAAGTTAAGACAGACAATAACAGCCTTTAGGAGGAGATCACATTGATTACAGTATATCCTGCAGAGTCTGCACACCGGTTCGATCACGGCTGGCTGAAGGGCAGTCATGTCTTCTCGTTTGGCGATTTCTATGATCCTGACAATACAGCTTTCGGCCCGATGCGGGTCTGCAACGACGATACCATCTCTCCGGGAAGAGGCTTCGGTGCCCATCCGCACAGTGACATGGAGATTGTTTCCATTGTGCTGTCCGGCGTGCTGCGCCATGAGGATAACCTGGGCAATGTGGCGGAGACTTCCTTTGGCGGTATTCAGCGGATGTCAGCCGGAACAGGTGCCATTCATACGGAACATAACCCTTCAGACAGCGAGCCGGTGCGGCTGCTGCAGCTGTGGTTCATGCCGCGTACACGGGGCACGGCTCCTTCCTACGCGACAGGCCGCTTCGATCCGGCGAAGCTGGATGGAAGACTGCTTCCGGTAGTGGCGGCTGAAGCCTCGGCGGAGGTCGTCGGCATTGCCCAGGATATGACCATCTATCTGGGCAGAGCGCAGACCGGCGGGCTGCTTGATTTCCGGCAGGAGCCGGGCCGGAGGATCTTCGTCTATTTAATCGGGGGACAAATTACGCTGAATGGGGACGCTGTGCTCAGGCCGGGAGATTCTGCCCGGATTGAGGCGGTCAGCCAGCTCGCGCTGCAGGCAGACAAGGATACGGATACGCTTGTCATGCTGATTGATCTGCCTTGAATAAGGCTTGAACCCATATTTGGAGGAGGAATCCCTAATGGCAGAGCAGGAAAGAGTGCTGGTGAAGCATTCCGTAACGGGGCGCATGCTGATCAGCAGTACAGATGGCATAGGCTATACCTTTGATGAGCAGGGCGGGCTAACCGTGATTACCCTAACCGGAGTTCCGGCTGATAAGGGGGCGGCAGTTGCCGAACTCAAGGCTGAGCTGAATGTATTCCGTTTCGAGGAACCGGCTGGCGGGCCAGTGATTAAGCACTGGTATTACGTAGGTGATCATCCTGTAGTATATGATGCGGCCACGGGCCGTCTGACGATAGCTGTGCAATCCGAGATCGAATACCGGCCGGACCAATACTGGGAATAAAGCTGCAAAGACATCAATCTGACTCTCTAACGCTTCGCGTGAGGTTGATGTCTGTTGCTTGCTGGATTTTGCTGAAAAAAGCTGAAAATGAAACAAAAGATATTGACAACATGTCCTGAAAGGTCTAGCTTTGTTATGAAACGTAACATGTACATAAAGTGGAGACAGGAGAAATGAATCTAATGGAATTGTTTGCGGCAATGGAGCGGGACGACTACGAGGAAGTGCTGTTTTGTCAGGATAAGGCATCAGGCTTGAAGGCAATCATTGCTATTCATGACACAACACTGGGTCCCGCACTGGGTGGAACGAGAATGTGGACTTATGCTACAGAGGAAGAGGCGGTTGTGGACGCACTCCGGCTGGCCAAGGGCATGACGTATAAGAATGCAGTTGCCGGGCTGAATCTGGGCGGCGGCAAGACGGTGATTATCGGGGATCCCAAAAAAGATAAAAATGAGGCGATGTTCCGCGCCTTCGGCAGATACATACAGGGCTTGAACGGCCGTTATATTACAGCTGAGGATGTAGGCACTACGGAAGAGGATATGGACATCATCCATCAGGAGACGGATTTCGTCACCGGCATCTCGGCTACCTACGGTTCATCCGGCAACCCTTCACCGGCTACAGCTTTCGGGGTATACCGGGGAATGAAGGCAGCGGCCAAGGCGGCATTCGGCAGTGATTCACTGAACGGCAGAACCGTTGCCGTGCAGGGTGTCGGCAATGTATCCTTCACGCTGTGCAAATATCTTCACGAGGAAGGCGCACGCCTGATCGTCACAGATATTAATAAGGAGGCTGTCAGCCGGGCAGTAGAGGCTTACGGGGCTACAGCGGTGGACCCGGGCGAGATTATTCAGGCGGAGTGTGACATCTACGCGCCGTGCGCACTCGGTGCGACCATTAATGATGAATCCCTGCCGCTGCTGAGAGCCAAGGTTGTGGCGGGAGCCGCTAACAATCAGCTTAAAGAACCGCGCCACGGGGATGCCCTGCATGAGATGGGGATTGTCTACGCCCCGGACTATGTCATTAATGCCGGCGGTGTAATCAATATCGCCGACGAGCTGAACGGCTATAACAAGGAACGGGCGTTCAAGCAAATCGCCAAAATCTACGACAGCATCACCCGCGTGCTGGAAATCTCCCAGCTGAGCGGAATTCCAGCTTACGCTGCAGCGGATCAGCTCGCAGAGGAGCGGATCTCGCTGCTGCGTAACAGCCGCAGTACCTTCCTGCGCAACGGGCAGCATGCCCTTAGCAGAAGATAAGGTGAGCAGCCGAGGCGGGAGCGGTGATCCCGCTGCATAATCCGGGTTGCGTTGAATCTGTACATGAACGGCCCTGTTCCGCTAATCGGCGGTGAACAGGGCCGTTTCTTTGGATGTATAGCAGATCATTCGACAATTCGTTTGCTATTTCATGCAGGATAGTGAGAAATGTAGCAGTAGCCGGCTTGGATAATAAGGAAAATAGAACCAGGGAAGATCTTGCAGGATTGAAAGGTGGAGACACATGGCAGC
This sequence comes from Paenibacillus sp. FSL E2-0178, assembly GCF_038593005.1. Taxonomy (NCBI): domain Bacteria; kingdom Bacillati; phylum Bacillota; class Bacilli; order Caryophanales; family Paenibacillaceae; genus Paenibacillus; species Paenibacillus sp. FSL E2-0178. Next base: position 3,524,807 of record NZ_CP151953.1, on the reverse strand, counting down.
GGTGAATATGAATGCGGCAATGAATTACGGAAGCAGGGAGTCTTACTTTGACGGGACACTTATCGAGTATATTGGCTGGTGCCTGGCAGGCTGGCTGGTTACGGTCTGCACCCTCGGAATTTGCTATCCTTGGTCTGTGGTGATGATCTACCGCTGGAAGGTGGAGCATACCGTAGTTAACGGGCAGCGTCTGCGGTTTGACGGCAGTGCCGTAAGCTTGTTCGGACAATGGATCAAGTGGTTCCTGTTGTCATTAATAACGCTCGGCATCTACAGCTTCTGGGTAAGAATCAAGCTGGAGCAGTGGAGAACGAAGAATACTCATTTCCAATAATCCGCTGCATGATTTAAGAATACGGTTTATAGAGCAAGAGCCATCGTCCGTAACCGGAGGATGGCTCTTGCTTTGCTCTACTTGGTACTTCCGCTGCTGGAAGGGCGGCAGCGGAGTACGGGATGAATAGCGGTTATTGCACCTTTTGCGGCTCCGGGTAAGTAACGCCGAGGGTATCGACCGTAACCTTCTTCATCACCGGCGGCTGTTCAGGGCGGTCATTAGCATCACGCGGCAGGTTGACGATATCCTGCACGGCTTCCAGTCCTTCGGTAACCTTACCGAAAGCGGCATAGCTGCCGTCAAGGCTCGGATAAGCGGCGGCCATGATGAAGAACTGCGAGCCTCCGGAGTTCATATCCTGACTTCTGGCCATGGATAGAACACCTTCAGTATGCAGCAAATTATTGGTGAATCCATTGGCGGAGAACTCTCCGGCGATACTGTAGTCCGGACCGCCCATACCTGTACCGTCAGGGTCGCCGCCCTGAATCATGAAGCCGGGAATGACCCGGTGGAAGATGGTTCCGTCATAGAAGCCCTTCTGGATCAGCGAAATGAAGTTGTTAACCGTGCCCGGGGCAACCTCGGGATACAACTCAGCCTTGATAATGGCGCCGTTATCCATTTCAATTGTAACCACCGGATGGCTGGCTGTGGCTGAAGGTACGCCTTCCGTAGCTGCAGCAGCATTATCCTGTGGCGCCGTAGTAGCCTCGCTGCCGGCGGTAGTACTGTTTCCATTTCCGGCAGCAGCATTATTGTTCACAGGCTTGTTGCCGCAGCCCGCCAGAATCACGAGCATCAGACACATCACCGCCAGCAGGATGACGGGTTTTCTAGTAGTAAGCTTCACGTACAAATCTCTCCTTTTATCTTTGAATAATAGGGTGCAGTCTCCCTAGTATCATACCTTCTTTGTCCCGCTTCATGCAAAGCCTGCTCCTCCGGCCGGGATTGGCACATTCTTCAAAGAGGGGTAGAATGGGAGAAGTGCTTCCAAAAAAACGCTGAAGGGATGTGTACAGCATGAGTTTTTCATGGAAGCGGAACCTGATCGTGCTCTGGGTAGGGGTTTTCTTTTGCAGTACGGCATATTCGATCTCGATTCCGTTCCTCTCAATTTTTCTTAGCGACCAGTTAGGTGTTACAAGCCATTTGGAGATATGGTCTGGGGTCAGCTTCGGCATTACGTTTCTGGCCAGCGCGCTAATCTCGCCTTATTGGGGTTCACTTGCCGACAAATACGGCCGCAAGCCGATGCTTATCCGTTCGGGCTTCAGCCTGGCGGCCCTGTATCTGATTAATTTCTTCGTGCATGATCCTTATGTATTCTTGGTCGTGCGGATTCTGCAGGGACTGCTCGCAGGGTTCGTTCCGGCAGCAATTGCTATGGTAGCGACCAACACACCGGAGGATAAGACAGGCTATGCGCTTAGCATCATGTCTACAGCCGGAGCCACCGGCAGCATCATCGGGCCGCTTATCGGCGGCGTAGTCAGCTATTATTCCAGCAACCGTGTTGCGTTCCTGTTCTCGGCTGTTATTGTGCTGGTCTCCGCGCTGATCGCTACCTTCTTCGCCAAGGAAGAGAACTTCGACCGTTCTGCCCCGCGTTCCAGGGTAAGGGATGATATCCGTGAAGCCGGCCAGAACCGGGCATTTATCACCCTGCTTCTGCTTGCGGGCATCAGTACCTTCTCCGTCATGATTCTGGAGCCGCTGCTGCCGATCTATCTGCTGGACATGGGGATTTCGCGCAGCAGCGCCTCGCTTAGCTCCGGAATCGTTTTCTCGGCAGTCGGTATCGCTACCGTAATTATGGCACCGCAGTGGGGAAGAATCGGCAGCCGCAAAGGCTATGGCTTTATTCTCTTCATCGGTCTGATTGGCGGAGGAATCGGGAATATTCTGCAGTATTTTGTATCAGGTTATGTAGAGTTTGCTATTCTGCGGTTTGCCTACGGCCTCTTCTATGCCGGTGTGCTTCCTTCCGTTAACGCGATGATAGTCCAGGTCATTGAACCGGGATTTCGCGGACGGGCCTTCGGGCTGAATCAGGCGGCCAGCCAGCTGGCAACGATGGCGGGACCGATTATCGGCGGTCTGCTCGGAGCCTTCCTGCCGATCCGCTGGGTATTTGTCATTAACGGCGTCATGCTGCTTGTAGCGGCTGTACTCGTGAAGACCCACAAGCTGGAATCGAAGGTGAATGCTGCCCACGCGGGAATCCAGGTGACACCCTGAGAATGAACTGCTGCCGTTTCTACTTGTGAAGCTCTTTGACGGCAGCCAGCGTCGTCCCTTCAGGAACAGGGAGCAGTGCGCTTTTGGAGATGCCGATGAGCTGGGAACTGTAGATGCCGCTGTGTCCGGAGAACAGATAGCTGATTACGCAGGCGATGAACATGTATACCGCTCCGCCGGAGCCAAACAGCTCAATGCCCATAATGAAGCAGGCGATCGGTGTATTGACCGCTCCGCAGAAAACGGCGATGAAGCCGAGCGAAGCCAGGAAAGGTCCATAGAGATGAAGCAAGCCGGCAAGACTGTTCCCCAGAGTAGCTCCGATGGCAAAGAGCGGGGTCACCTCGCCGCCCTGAAATCCAGTTCCCAGGGTGAAGGCTGTGAAGACCAGCTTCCACAGAAAGGCGAAAGGATGGACATCCCCCGTAAATGAACCGCTGATTAGCGGAATCCCGAGGCCCAGATAATCCCGTGTACCGGCAATGTACACCAGGGCGATAATGATGAGACCGCCGGTGGCACTTTTGAGCATAGGGTTACGGATTAAGGCTGTGAAGGTCCGCTTCAGATAATGGGTAAGCTCGCTGAAGAGCAGGCTGACCAGACCGAACACAATGGACGCGGCAATCACTTTGACCAGCACCAGCGCATCCATTCCGGGGACAACATCCACCTGATAGTGGATATGGTGCACACCCCACAAGCGGGAAGCGACAAGATCACCGGTGAAGCTGGCAACGAAACAGGGCAGCAGGGCCTTGTGGCTGATCAGGCCGATGGCGATAACCTCCAGACCGAAGACCGTTCCGGCCAGCGGGGTCCCGAAGATCGAGCCGAAACCGCCGCTGATTCCGCACATGAGCAGGATTTTGCGGTCCAGGGAGTTGATCCGGAGCCATCTTCCCAGCGCATCGGCCAGACTGCCGCCCATTTGCACAGCCGTTCCCTCACGCCCGGCAGAACCTCCGAAGAGATGGGTAATCAGTGTCCCGATAAGGACCAGAGGCGCCATCCGTAGCGGAATCGCTTCATCTCCCTGCTGAATTTGCTCCAGAATAAGATTGTTACCCTTTGCGCTATTCCTGCCGTAACGCATGTACATGCCGCTAACCAGAGCGCCCCCCACAGGAAGCAGGAACAGCAGCCAGGCATGCTCCAGCCGGACCTTGGTCACGGCTTCCAGGCTTTTTAGGAAAATAGCCGAGGCACTCCCCGACAATAGTCCCACCAATCCCCCCAGCACCACCCATTTCACAAATGTACTCCAAAGAGCGAGTTGGCTCTGCCGTGCTGCAAGCTCCACCCACCGTGCATACTTCCTCTTCATCCTGCTATGCCCCCATATCCCGAGTCTGCTCCCTGAAAATAAACAGACTCCTACCAGCGAGTGATCACTGGTAGGAGTCATTAGTCCCGAAGGACGGTTATGGCGAACTCCATCGCCGTATTGAATGCCATTATAGTAAGTTTATTTCGTTCAAAAGTCAATACGGTTATGCCGCTTAGTCCTCTTCACCGCTGGAGCCGTTCAGCACATCGGTTCCGGGCATTGCGTCGGGGTCCGGGGAGACCGGGTCGATCGCGCTGCCGGGATCAATATCGTCGGCATCCGGGATATCCTCCAGCGGAAGCTCTTCCTCTTCCTCCAGCAGCTCTTCCTCATCCGCATAATCAATTACATTGCCGGTCAGGCCTGCCGCGCCGGCAGCGTACAGTGCATCCGATTCCAGGAGCTCGTCCCGTTCCGGCGCCGGAGTCCCTGGCGGAGGGGGGTTCCGGTCTGCACGCGGGCCCAGCCCGGAATCCGGCACATTCAGTCCGATGTCGGCAGCCAGAATATTATCGCCGACAAGTGCCGGATCGGAACCATCGTCCACCACACCGTCGAAATCTATAGGTGTGAAATTAGCGGGATCATGGCTGGCCAGAGCAGATTCAAGCGGCCGGTTCCCGGCGGTGTCCACTTCATCACTTGGACTTTGTTCGGTAATCGTGCCGAGCGGACGCAATTCTTCCAGCGGAATATCCTGTTCCGGGGAAACGCCGCCCATTTTGGTATAACGCTCGTACACAAAGTCGGCTTCGGTCTTATTGAATTCATTGCCCATTGCTGTTCAGCTCCCTTTATTTTAAGTCTGCCCCTCTTTGGGGACAGCATGATTAACCGCAGCTTTCTGATCCTTGTCCGGAAGTGCGCCGGGATAGGTGCCTTCCTGGAACAGTCCGGACTCTTCATCAATATCCCGCTCGGTAATCAGGTCCTCACGGTCTTGTTCTTCACCATCAGGAGGTTTCTTATGAGTGTCCATCGCGAGCCTCCTTTACCTATAGTAATTGTATACCCTTTAAACCGGCGGCGAATCTGTTCGGCAGCCGGGCAGCCATTCTGTTAATATATTCATTCCACCCGTGGAATAACCACAATTAACGCGTAAATATAAGAATGCCTAGGCTTCACAAGCTAACTAATCCTTCTATTTTTCGAGGTTTTTTGCAGGATAAGGCAGGTATAGTGCGAACGTTGTCGAAAATAAGAATCATATGAACTACGTAAATACAACTAAGGATTCACTGGGGTGCCACAATGAAGTTGCCTTCAACCAAAACAGCAGCCGCACTAATTATGCTGCTGCTCGTAATTGCCATAATCCCGGTTGGCATTGCCATGGAATGGGGCGGACATAAAGAAGTAGCCCTCCCGGCATGGCAGCTTAAATGGGAACATGCAGCTCTACATGATATTCAGGAGGCGATGGCTGCTCCTTCCGGGGAGTGGCGGACTGTACAGGCGCGGGCAGACAGGCCGCAACCGCCTGCGGGTGCAAATTCAGTCTGGCTGCGGTTTTCTTTGCCGCGGACAGAGGCGAATTCAGCACTCCTGATCGACAAAGTATACGGCGACAGCCTTAAGGTATATATAGACCGCCGGCTCATCTATGATTCCAGTGAGGTGATCAATTACAGCGGCAACAAGGTGCTAATTCCGCTATCCGGGGAGGACAGTGCCAAGCAGCTGTATCTATGGAGTGCCGGCGGCGGCAAGGATTTCGGCATCGGGGGAAAGGTCAGGGTAGGCAGCTATGACAAGCTGCTGTCCTTCTATGTGAAGCAGGATCTGGTGGATATTGTCATTGGAGCAGCGCTGATATTTATGGGCGGAGCGCTGATGATCTGTCTGTTGTTCCTTAAACCGGAATTTTTCTCGGGCGGATTATTTCTGATTCTGGTCATTATATCCTTTGGCGTGCTGCTGATTACGTATTCCCCGTTCCTGCGGCTGATCGTGAACAGCCAGGAGCGGCTTACGGGAATCTGCTTCGATCTGGCGCTCTTCACACTTCTGCCGGCGTTTACGATCTACTTTGAACAATTATTTGGACCCGGCAAGCGGGGATATACCACCCGGCTGCGCAATTTCCAGCTGGCTTACTCCTTGTTCTGCCTGGGGGCGCTTGCCCTGAATGCCGTGCTCTCATTCCGGTTCGACTACTTGTACTCCTTCCTGACCATCAATGTGACAGGTGTGCTGATTATGGCGCAGTTTGTTTATTTGCTGTATATGTCGCTGACTTATGCCCTCAGGGGCAATAAAGATGCTGTGATTTTCTCGATGGGGTTCTCTGTGTTTGCCTTCCTGTCCCTGAGTGAGCTGCTGATCTATTATTTCTCTTCGGAGAGGTATCATCTGTATTGGTGGAAGTGGGGAATGGTTCTGTTCGTTATTTCCCTGATTGTTATTCTGGGAAGACGGTTTGCGGGGAGTCATGAGCAGGCTTTGGAATACTCCAGGGAACTGGAGAAATTCAATAATGATCTGCAGCGGTCGGAGAAAATGGAGATTATCAGTGAACTCGCTGCCTCGGTTGCCCATGAGGTACGGAATCCCCTGCAGGTAACCCGCGGTTTCCTGCAGATTCTGGGAGAACGCTCCGGCAAGAAGGAGAAGGAGTATCTGCAGATGGCCATGGAGGAGCTGGACAGGGCCTCGGTCATTATTACCGACTTCTTGACGTTCGCTAAGCCTGGTATGGATACGGTAGATGTATTTGAAGTCTCCGGAGAGCTGAAGCATGTGTCAGGCATTCTGGTGCCCCTTGCCAATCTGCAGGGTGGAGCCATTGAACTGCATCTGCAGGAGGATCTTCAAGTGTCGGGCAGCCCGGCCAAATTCAAGCAGGCATTCATTAACCTGATTAAGAACAGCATTGAGTCATTGCAGGAGGAAGGCCTGATTGTAGTAACTGCCTGGAAGACAGGCAATCATGTGGTCATCAGTGTGCAGGATAACGGCGAAGGCATGAAGGTCAGCGAGCTGGCCCGGCTGGGGGAGCCGTATTATTCCAATAAGACGAAGGGGACGGGGCTTGGACTCATGGTTACCTTCCGGATTATTGAAGCGATGAACGGTTCCATAGAGTTTCAGAGCAGGAAGGGTGAGGGGACAGAGGTTATTGTTAAATTACCAGCCTCAGGCAATAATTAGGAATTATTTTTGTTTATTCCGTTTTTTTGAAGGGATGGGCAGAGGACGGAGCGAAATACTAACACTAACAGAACTTTGTTTCTGAAACTTTCTTCTGAGGTGCTTGCATGTCTTTGATGTTCAAAAGTTTACATATAACCTTAGTGCTGTTTCTGCTCTCAGTAACCTGTGGACCGTTTCTGGTATCGGCACAAAGTTACTACCCTGCCAGCGAGATCAGCCATTGGCAATTGAAGTGGCAGGAGGGTCCGGGAGACAGCGGGCGGAAGGTTCCTCTGAGGGAAACGGAGGGATGGTTGGAAGTTGAAGGGAAGACTGAGATGCCTCAGCTGCCTTCCGGGGTATCCTCCGCCTGGACGAAGCTAACACTGCCCTCATATAGCTACGCAGCCCCTTCGGTCTATATTGATGCGATCTATGCCCTGCATGTCAAAGTGTACGTGGAAGAGCGGCTGATTTTCGAGAGCGACCGCAGCTTTATTAAGGATAATTATTCGCTGCTTGTGCCTCTGGATATGACGGACAACGGCAAAACGATGTATATCTGGACGGAAACCCTGAAGGACCGGATTGGAATCAAGGATAAGATCGTGGTCGGTGAGCATAGTGTTCTGATCAAGGATTATATTAAAAATGGACTTATCGATGTGATCCTGGGCGGCGCCTTTGTGTTCGTGGCGGTGGTCCTGTTTGTCTGCTCATTTTATCTGAACAAGGAGTACTTCCCGGTTGCAGCTTCCTTAGCCATAGTGATAGCCTCCACCGGAGTGCTGTCTATCACCTACTCTCCGTTTACATATACCTTCTACAGTTATCTGGGACCGGTCAGCGTGGTGTTCTTTGACGTCGCGCTATTGTCGCTGTTGCCTTCCCTGACCTTTCTGTTTGAGAAAATATTCGGCGGCGGCAAATTTGGCATCATCCGCTCGTTCCGCAAATTCGAGTCCGTTTACTCCCTTTTTTGCATCCTCTGTCTGATTGTTAATACGCTCTCCGGCGACCGGATTTTGGAATTCTATTATTTTGTCTCGACTAAGATTCTTGGAATCATCATGATCCTGCAATTCATTCTGCTAATCGCCTGCGTGATCATATTCTCCCTGAAGCGCAATAAGGATGCCATCATTTTCGCCATTGGTTTCGGTACTGCAGCATTAACCGGAGCCTCGGAGCTGGTCTGGTATTATGTTAAGGGCGGAAATTATGACCTGTTCTACTGGAAATGGGCGCTGGTAGTATTCATCCTGTCGCTGATTGTCATCCTGGGCCGGCGGCTGGCGCAGAATCATCAGCAGGTGGTGAAATATTCGCGTGAGCTGGAGCTGTTCAACAATGAACTGCAGCGTTCGGAGAAAATGGAGATTATCAGCGAGCTGGCAGCGTCTGTAGCCCATGAGGTGCGCAACCCGCTTCAGGTTACCCGGGGGTTCCTCCAGCTGCTCAGCGAGAAGTCGAACGGCGATGAGCGGAGATATCTGTTCATGGCACTCAGTGAACTGGACCGTGCAGCGAGTATTATCACGGATTTCCTGACCTTTGCCAAACCGGAGTTTGAGCAGATTTCCCTGCTTAACGTGAACGATGAATTCAAGCATATCCAGAGCATACTCTTGCCGCTGTGCCATTTAAATGGAGGCAAAATGATTCTGGATGTTGAGGATTGCTTATGGGTTAAGGGCAACTCGTCCAAATTCAAGCAGGCGCTGATCAATATTATCAAGAATAGTATCGAATCACTGGGAGAAGACGGCGCGATCCATCTGCTGGCCTATGGTAAAGGGGATAAAGTATACATTCATATTAAGGATAACGGGGCGGGGATGGAGCCTGCGGTCCTCAGCCGGCTGGGTGAACCGTATTTCTCTTCCAACAAAACAAAAGGTACGGGTCTTGGACTGATGGTTACTTTCCGTATTATCGAGGCGATGGAGGGGGAGATCCGCTTCATGAGCAAAAAAGGAGCCGGAACCGAATCCATCACCATTCTGCCGCGTGCAGAAGGTCCGGATGATTCCAACTCCCTATTAGCTTGATTTCATTAGTGAAAGTTACCAGATGCCGAGCGCAGAGACATTAGTCTTCATCATTCCGGAGGCCGGACTTGGAGGAATAACGAGATAGAACTCATTGGAGCCTTCCTCTACTGTCTTAAGTGTAATGTTATCAGGAAGGGTAATGCCGAGCACTTCTTTGAGGGCTGCTTTCGGATCTGTGAGTAGTCTCTGTTTGAAACTCGGATCTTCCCAGGCCTTCTGAATCACTTGATTCTTAAGAATTGCGTCTGACAATACAATCACCCTTTCAAAATGGTTATATTTTCCTGATAAGCATAACATAGGCCAATCTATAATTCTATTGCTTTTTTATATATTTTATAAAATATTCATATTTTTGGTTAACCAATAATTGAGCCCTCCGCTTTGCAATAATTGCTTCTCGGCTTCGATCGCTGCGGCCATATGCTGCAGGTTCTTCACCAGCACCTGATGGAAGGATAACAGATGGGGAAGCTCCAGCGTGAAGGCTTCAAGTGTGCTGTGATTAACCAGAGCTGTCCCCGCATACGAAGCAAGTCCGCCATTTGTAAAAATAAAATCCTTCACCGATGATTTAGTGAGCGGTACTCCTTCATCCTCCCCATGGCAGCGTGCCAGCGACAGCAGGCAATTGTAATTTCCCTCCTCCAAATCCTGTTCCCAATCCTCATAGTCGTCAAGCATCTGCAAGGTCAGCAGTACGCCATGAATCATCTCTTCAGCTTCAGTTATCAGGTGGGATTGGTCTGAGAGCAGCAGTGCCGCTGTGCTGGTAAGCTTAAGCGGACTGGCTTTGTGGGAGATACGGAGGCGGTCCCTCAGGAAATAATCTCCGCCGGCTTCACCGCTTACACTGTCTGCCCACTCCGAGATATAACGCCCAAAGTATGACCAGAACGGGGAATCCGCCGGGAAAAGCGGACGGTAAATATTCAGAAACTCGACATAGAGCAGATTGGCCAGCGGCAGTGCCTGTGCAGCGGAGAGCTCATTACTGTCCATCAGATCATCCTGGAGGAAAAAGTAGAGCATAAAAAAGACGTTGCCGACCGACATTTGACGGGTCAGGGGGATACTCAGGCCGCATCTGTCCTGCAGCCAGAAGGGGAGAAGATAACATATGTAATTTTTGTGGCTTCCTGCCCTAAATACGTTAAACTGATCAAGATAGGACAGGCCTTGGGCATTAAGCGGTTCGGGAAACGCTGAGATAACCGTGCAGCTCTCCTGAAAAACCAGGCGGAGCTCGTCCTCATAATCATGAAGCCAATCCATAGGCTTGTCTCCTGTCAACAATGTATTGTTCTTCTACTATTAGGAAAAAAGTGGGTATTTGTCATGATTATAGTCCTAGATTCAGCCTATTTCAATCCAATTTTGGAAATGAAGTCCCTGGGGGACTAACGGACTATTTAACCGCAGAGATTACAGGCCGGGAGAAGGCGGGAGCAACAGAATAAAACTATGTGAGCAGTGCAGAAAGGAAGGATGTTAAGCATGGATATTATCAGGTTCGGACTGGTGGGCGGAGGCTGGCGGGCTGAATTCTATCTGCGGATCGCCAGAGCGCTTCCGGAGCGCTTTGCAGTAGGGGCCATGTACATCCGTAATAAGGATAAAGCGGAAGCATTGAAGAGAATCTGGGGAGTGGAAGTATATACTTCCATCGATACGTTTATTGAAGCAGGCGGCTATTCCTTTGCTGTTATCTGCCTGAAGCGGGAGGCCAGTAAAGACTACATCATTAGAATGGCGGCGGAAGGGATTCCGCTCCTGGCGGAAACTCCGCCGGCACCGGATCTGAAACAGCTCACTCAGCTATGGAATGCGCTGGACCGTTCAGCCGTTATCCAGATAGCCGAGCAGTATATGTTCCAGCCGATGCATGCAGCCCGGATCCGGCTGGCCCGCTCAGGACGCCTCGGGACAATCAGTCAGGCGCAGGTGTCAGCGGCCCATGGATATCACGGGATCAGCCTGATCCGGCAGCTGCTGGATCTCCGCTTCGAGAACGTGAGTATCCGTGCACAGCGTTTCGGTTCTTCTATTATTAACGGTCCGCAGCGCAGCGGGCCTCCGGCTGCCGAGGAGCTGGTGCAGACCGAGCAAACGCTGGCTGTCCTGGACTTCGGCGGCAAGCTGGGGGTCTATGATTTCACCCGTGACCAGTATTTCTCCTGGATTCGCGCTGGCCGCGTGCTCGTCCGGGGGGAACGTGGAGAGATGATGAACGATGAAGTCTCCTGGCTGCAGAGCTATGACACTCCAGTCTACAGCAAGCTGCGGCGGATCGATGCCGGCCATGGCGGGAACCTGGAGGGCTTATATCTCAGGGGGATTATGGGGGACGGGGAGTGGCTGTACCGCAATCCCTTTATTCCTGCCCGGCTAACGGAGGAAGAAATTGCTATCGCCGAGAGTCTGGACAGAATGCAGCGGCATGTAGAGGGAGGCCCTTCATTCTACAGCCTGGCCGAAGGCAGTCAGGATCAATATCTGGCGCTGCTCATGGAGCAGGCTGCGGTAAGCGGTGAGACTGTCATTTCAACTACTCAGCCTTGGGCGGCGGAGTGACCAACTGGCGGGTGGCGGATGGAAGAGCGGAGTAGGATCAGGGAAGTGCCGGATGTAGTAAAAAACGAGTCCCAATTCCACTATTGTGGATAGGGACTCGTTTGTTTAGAGATCATGAATGTTTGGGTACCGCATTCCAGTACAACTTCGATCAGAATTCCTGCACGAAATACAACATTCTTCGAGATATATAACCCTTAACCGGAGATTGTTGTACGGAATACAGCATTTCTCCTCTTCCAACCGGCTTAGCGGGGGAATTGTTGTAATCCATACAACATTCCTTCTAAAAGCCCGCCTATCAGGAGGTTAAAGTTGTAATTCTTACAACATTTTTATGCACTTACCTGTTCTGATCACACTAAGCGCGTGTATAGTCCTGGGACTAACTCTATCCTTATACTTCTGCCTCACTGAGCTTGGCTGCAAGCGCAACATACTCTCCGCGCAGGCGGACCAGCTTCGACACACTTTGCTCCAGGCCGCCGAGCCGGTTGCGCCGGGTCCATAGCTGCCGGTAATGATGTAGCAGGAGATCCAGATCATGGATCAGCTCCTGAACGAGTGCCGCATCAATCTGCGGCGTTGCCCCGGCCAATTGTTTCTTAAGCCGGGTCAGTTGCACGGCATGCTTCACGAAGTGAATCCCGTTGCTTAGCTCTTCTGTGACAAGACCGGCATCCTCGCATTCCAGGGCGAGCCCTTCCAGCTTGGCTTCTATGCCGGCGATGTAATTCTCCAGCTGCTGAAGCTGCTCTCCGGTCAGCTTCTCTGCCAGATGCACATGACCCAGACTGCTGCGCAGCAGCATGGACATTTCCGTATCATTCGGGCGGAGGGTGCCGGACTCGAAGGTATAATAATTTCCGAGATCGAGCAGTAATTGCCCGATGGCTCCGGAACGGTCATGGAAGATGGAGGTATTCAGGTATTCGGCAATATCCGCTTCAAGGTTGCCCTCCACATTCCAGGCCAGTGCAGCCCCGTATACGAATCCGGCGTAGCTGACCGGCAGATGCTGCCAGTGGCCGAAATCGCCCCAGTCTGTAATCAGGTAGCCGATTGCACCATTACGTTTGCCGTGGACTGCCGCGCTGCGCAGATTGGCCAGCATATTGTCAGTCCGTCCGGTAAGTGAATTCCAGGAGCTGGTTCCCGGACAGACATAGAACGGAATCTCCGCTTCACGGAATTTCAGGGTATCCGCTTCGAACGGATGAGCGGCGCTGTAGCCCCATTCCATGGCGATAATATCCTTCGGCAGGCGGGGAATCAGCTCCGGATGCTGGATAATGATATCACCCCAGAACTGCATGGTTTTACCGCGCTCCGTAACGAGCCCGTGAATTTTCTCCAGGAAAGAGAGATAGAGCTCGCCTTTACCGGCGGAGTCAGCCTTTGCTTTGCTTTTGCCAAGTCCCAGTTCATAGGTCTCGTCACATCCGACATTGAATAGCTGCGAGTGGAAGTAAGGAAGAAGGTCATCATACATTGTGCCCAGAAGCTTCAGTACTTGCGGATCTTCCGTATCGAAGGTTCCGGGATGCATGAACAGCCCTTCGGGATACAGATCGCTGTCATACATATGATCAGGGAGCATGAAGCCTTCGGGAATTTCGGCCAGACTATTGAATTCAGGACGGGTCAGCCAGCCCTCCATATGGCCGAAGCTGTTCTGGTTAGGCACCAGCTCGATATAACGCTCACGGCAGTAGGCATCCAGCAGCAGAATTTCCTCACCGGTAATGGGCGTTTCCAGCTCCCAGACCTGCGGGAAAGACTCATAGGCAAATGGAACTCCTTCTATATATAGCTGTAACTGATTCAGCTTCAGATCGGACATCAGATCAATGATCCGGTACAGGGTTTCCAGCTTGGGGATTTTGTTGCGGCTGATATCGATCATGAGTCCCCTGGCGGCAAAATCCGGCTGATCACGGATAACCAGCTGGGGAATACTTCTGCCATACTGCTCCAGCAGCTGCTTCAGCGTACCAACCGCATAATAAGCGCCTTCCGGGGAGCCATAGGCAATGGTGATTCCGTCTTCATTAATGTGAATCTCATAGGCCCCGGCCGCCAGCAGGGCATTATAGCTGAAGGTAAAGGCGGAAACGGTGGAAGGGCGTATCCCCACCGACAGAGACAGACGGAGCTGAACCGCCTGTAGAGTAACCTGTTGAAGCTTGCGTGCTGCCGGGAGTGCGGTTTGATTCCTCGCACCGGCCAGAACAATACTCCCCTTGGCGGGAATGAGATACTGGCCTTGGGATATTGTGACCTGCTGGGGGTAAGGGAGCAGCTGTAAATTAATGTTTTCAGGCATAGCATGGACACCTCTTATTCATGTAGAATATGATCATCTTCATTACAACCATATCACTCCTAAACAGGTGGAGGAATGCAATGTATGCCCAAGCTCATGGATTATATGATCAGTCCCTATCCGATCCGGATTATCGATCCCAAGGTAGAAGCTTCCAGGCTCCGGCTGCAGTCGATACGGATAGGGCAAGCGGGTCATCTGCCGGGAAGAACGCTTTTTCGTTCAGGTGTGGTGTTCGAGCACTGGGCGCTCGTATACATAGTTTCCGGTGGCGGTTCTTATAGTGAGAACGGAGGCAAGGAGCAGCAGGTCCGCGAAGGGAGCCTGTTCTTTTTCCGTCCCGGCTGCACCTATAGTTTCGGACCGCCTTCAGGAGGGTATTGGGATGAATACTATATTAATTTCGCCGGAAGCCGTGTCACGGAATGGCTGGAGACCGGAATGATAGCTGGAGGGGCTGTCTGTCAGGCGGATGGGGTGCAGGGACTTACGGCCTTGTTTGAAGAGGTTCTGGGGCTAATGGACGGCGGGGCTCCCGGAGATGCGGACCGGGCGGCCTTGAAGCTCGAAGAGATGCTGCTGGAATGTTCACTGCGTATCCAGGGTAATAACCGGCTCCTGCAGGCAGAACCCATGTCTCATATCCGCGAAGCGCTGAATGCCTGCATCTATGAGGAGCCTGATCTGCCTGGAATCGCTGCAGGTCTGCATATCTCCATGTCCACACTCCGTCGTACGGTCCGCAGAAGCAGCGGTTACCCCTTGCATGAATATATCCACCGTCTCAAAATGGCAGAAGCCAAACATCTTCTGCTCAACACTTCCCTGCAGGTTCAGGAAATCGCGGGAATGCTTCATTATAGGGATTCCTTCTATTTCTCAAGGCTGTTTAAGAAATATATGGGCATTTCTCCGCAGAACTGCCGCAGCAACGTATAAAAACCGACATAATTCTACTTTATTTCTGGATATATGTCGTAATTTGCAGATTATTGTTGACATGCTGAAAAAGACAGTGATATGATTTAGAATATATTAGCAGTTTTTTGAATAGTTCTTCTAGACTATGCCGGAGATGAAGCCATGAGAGAATATTACTGCATCAGTTGCCGCAGTCTCCATAAGGTGGACGCAAGAAACCATACCTTACGTATTCTGTCCACCGGGTATCATATCGTTGGCGAACAGCGTTACCAGATTTGCATATGTA
This sequence comes from Paenibacillus sp. FSL E2-0178, assembly GCF_038593005.1. Classification (NCBI taxonomy): domain Bacteria; kingdom Bacillati; phylum Bacillota; class Bacilli; order Caryophanales; family Paenibacillaceae; genus Paenibacillus; species Paenibacillus sp. FSL E2-0178. Next base: position 3,509,597 of record NZ_CP151953.1, on the reverse strand, counting down.
ATAAGGCCAAGCAGCAAACAGCCTTGCCGGCGGTGACTGAGTAGACTGCAGACGACAGAATGATCATGACGGTTGTGAATATTATATAACGAACAGCCTGTCCCTCCAGGGGGACAGGCTGTTCGTCTTGTGCAGGAAATCATTGTTAGATCATGAATGCGCTATTATTTGGAATTATGGATATAACTGAGTGCGATTTTGTAAAAAAAGGTTAATGACATGCTTTTTATTTTAAAAGTAAACGCTGTCATTAAAAAGCGAAACTTGTTATTGTGATTTTTCTCATGTATGATGCTTTTAAACATAGCTTAGAATAAGCTCGAATTTTCCACAAACTGGAGAATAGGGTGGTGGGATGAAAATTAAAGCAACAGCTGAAGACAGAATGATCGCCTTTTACAGAACCATTTCTTTGTCCCTCACATCGTTTATGTTCCTCATGGTTCCTGCGGGGCCTTCCGTAATATACAAATCCCTACTAATCATTGTGCTATTCTTATTTGCTCAAGTATTCACTTTCTATTACCGGAGGCTTCGTGCAAGACCGCGTGTTCTTATGCTCGTTATCAGTATAGAGCTGGCGGGAATCATTGTATTGACGCTATTTACAGGGGGATATGACAGCCCGTTTAAGCTGTATGTGCTGAGTCCTGTCCTGATTGCTGCAGGATCGCTATCATTCTATTTTGTCTGGAGCCTGCTTCTCGGGTATTTCGGCATCGTTGCCGCGCTATGTTATTTTCTCCCCGGTTCTGCGGGGAAATCTTTCTCCGAAATCGTGCTTACGAACGGCAACATGTTTCTAGCCCTGGCTCTTGCGGTTATAGTTATGCAAATGGTTAACGGGATAAAGCGGCAACGGGAGGAAGCGAACGCGCGGACCAACGATACCATGGAACATATCAAGTCGCTTTATCACATCGTGGAAACATCGAGCCAGCATGATTTCATGAACATAGGCCAAGTCATTACCGACTACGTTGTAAAGCTTACCAAGCTGGAGAAGGCCTTGTTCTGGTTCGCGAAGAAGAGCGGGGAGCCCGCTCCGGAGAGCCGGCAGACGGGCTGGCAGCATGAGGAAGAACGGTTTCTGTTCATGGAGCTGGAGAAGCATGAGCATGAATGGAGGCTGCAGCGGGAACCGGTATTCAAGAGTCTGCCGGGTCTTGGTGATTTCCTGCTGATGCCGGTAAGGATGAGCACACGGTTCGTCGGGATGATCGGCGTGAGGCTGGAATCCTCGGAAGGGCTGGAAGGCCGCAGATGGTATATCCAGCAGCTGATGTTCCTGTCGGAGCTGAGTGCGATTATTCTTGAGCGCCATGAGCTGGGCGTGATCGAGAACCGGCTGATCATCACGAATGAACAGAACCGGATAGCCGATGAAATGCATGACAGTGTATCACAGAGCCTTTTTGGCATTGTATATGCTACGCATTCCCTGAAGCAGTCCTGGCGCAAAATGTCCGAAGGCGAGCTGGAGGAACAAATTGAGCTGATTCACGATTCAGCCACCAAGGTGGCCAAGGAACTCCGGATCACTATCTACAGCCTCAGCTCCAAGAAGAGCGGCGGCCCCAGCTGGCTTGGCATGGTGCGCTCCCATCTCAAGAGCCTGTCCCGGCTCAATGATGTGGAAATTGAACTGAAAATAACGGGGGATGATTTCAGTCTCCCTTATCCTTACCACAAGGCGCTCTTCCGGATTATCTCCGAAGCGACAGGCAACGCCATACGTCATGGTGCGGCCAGCCGGGTGGATGTTGAATTGTCCCTGAAGCCCAAATGGATCAGACTATCGATTATCGACGATGGCGTCGGATTCGATACGGACTTGATCTGGACCGAGTCCGAGGATAACACCGGCGGACTGGGAATGAAGAATATGCAATATTTGGCACAGTCCCTTGGCGGTGACTTCCAGTTGTCCAGCAGTGAGAATGCAGGCACCAGAATTTTGATCTCCATCCCTGTCGGTGTGGCTGAACTAAAAAATGCATAAACTTTAGGCAGGAGGTCGTTCAAGTGAAAATCGTCATTGTTGATGATCACCCTTTGGTGAGAAGAGGATTGGCTGCTGTGATTTCAATGCAGGCTAATCTGGAGTTTGCCGGTGAGGCTACGAATGGCCAGGAAGCTCTTCTCGTTATAGAAGAGATACAGCCTGATCTTGTGCTGATTGACCTGAAGCTTGCCGATGAATCGGGTCTGGACATTATCAAGGCAGCCCGTATACGCGGAATTTCCAGTAAGTTCATTCTGCTTACGTCCTCCGCAAGCCGGGAGGATTTCCTGAAGGCGGAAGAAGTGCTGGTAGACGGTTACGTGCTGAAGGAAGCTTTGCCGGAGGAATTGCTGTTTGCGATTCAACTGGTGCACAAAGGCAGAAAGTATTATGATCCCGGCCTGATGGAAGACAAGATGCGGATGAGCGGCAACAGTCCAACGGATGAATTGACACCGAAAGAGAAGGAAGTGTTGATTGAGCTTGGACAGGGTGCCTGCAACCGGGAGATCGCTTCCCGCTTGTTCATCAGTGAATTCACAGTCAAGAAGCATGTCAGCCAGATTCTGGCGAAGCTTCAGGTAGCGGACCGGACGCAGGCGGCATTATATGCCAATGCGGTTGGGCTTACCAAATACGAGATGTCGTACGACTAAGGTTACCTCATAACGGATGGTTCATGAGCACGGACAGTGATGTCCGTGTTTTTTTGTGCCCTTTGGTCCATACCCTAGCATGAGCATCTGAACATTTTCTGAACAGTTTCTTTATCTTTCAAAAGCATGAAGTGACACGCGAAGTAGGTAACGCTACCGGATGCTGTTAGTTATTACCAGTCATATGGTACTAAAGTATACCATCCCTACCCTCTTAGGGACTAATCGGCATCACACGAAAGTGAAGTGTAAAGGGATGCTATGAGGCATGTGACAAATGATGTGCGTTGATAGAATAAAAGCAAGAGTTCTGAAATTTTCATGATTGCTTTCAAAATGAACACATGCGGAAGGAGGGTTACTGTGGAAAAGACGATTTTGGATTACATTAACCTGATTAAAAAAAGATTATGGTTAATCACGGTGTTCGTGCTTATCTCCTGCGCCACCACCTTCTATGTCAGCAAAAACTTCGTTGTCCCCGTCTACTCCGCCTCTGGACAGCTACTGGTCAACAACGTCGTAAATGTTCCCGAGAGCAACAATCTCAACGCACTCAACTTCAGTCTTAACCTCATCGAGAGCTATAAGGAAATCATGAAGTCACCAACGATTATGAAGAGTGTGATCGCGGAGCATCCCGAATTCGGTCTGACGGCAGGCCAACTTGCTGCCAAGCTGCAGATCAAATCCTCAGAGAAAAGCCAAGTGATTAATCTGAGTGTGCAGGATGAGGATTACGCCACCGCAGCTACGATCGTAAACGCGGTCTCACAAACATTCATCCGCAGCCTGCCGGCACTGATGAATCTGGACAATGTAACGTTCCTGACCCCGGCGGACCCGGCGAATCAGCCTGGACCGGTCAATAGCGGTTCTACCATGAACATTATCATCAGCTTTGTAGTCTCGCTGATGGCGGCAGTAGGAATCATCCTGCTGATGGAAACGCTGAACGGTACATTGAGATCCGAGAAGGAAGCAGAGTTCGATCTTGGCCTTCCGGTCATTGCCAGTATCCCGGCAATCCGTAAACGTGATTTGGGCAAGGCAGCAAATGCCAAGGCAAGAGTAGGGGAGGGCGCTTATGTTACGGCTGAATAGAAGTTTGATTACGGACATTAACCCGTCCTCGCATATCTCTGAATCCTTCCGCTCGCTGCGTACCTATATCCGCCAGCTCGGTCTGCTGAAGGGCGATGGTGGACAGGTGCTGCTCTTCACTTCTGCGGAAGGCGGGGAAGGCAAAACAACGATTCTCTCCAATCTGGCCGTATCCTTCGTCCAGGACGGCAAGAAGGTTGCCGTTGTGGATTGCAACCTGAGGAAGCCCGGACTGCACAGTGTGTTCGAGGTAGAAGGAAGCCAAGGGCTGGCCGCTTATCTGGCCGGTTATGAGGAAACCAAAGATATTGCCGTATACGGCAGCCTGGCTAATCTGGCCGTAATTCCTGCCGGTATTACCAGTGTCAGTCCCCCGGATCTGCTCGGCAGCGACAAGATGTCAGCCCTGCTGGAAGAACTGAAAGCAAGCTTTGATCTGATTCTGCTGGATTCGCCGCAAGCGGTGGAATTCAGTGACGCCCGCATTCTGGCTCCGCTCTCAGACGGTGTAATCATCGTGGCCAGACATGGCCGGACGAAGCGTGAGTCTCTCCGCAAGCTGAAGGCTCTTATGGAACAGACAGGTGTAAGAATTCTCGGAATTGCGATGAACCAGACCAAATAATGTACTGAAGCGGCAAGGTGAATGAAACTTTTGGGAGGTATGTGTGATGAAAAAGGTCAAAAAGGTAATAATCCCGGCAGCCGGGTTAGGCACACGGTTCCTTCCGGCAACCAAAGCGATGCCTAAGGAAATGCTGCCCATTATCAACAAACCAACGATTCAATATATCGTGGAGGAAGCGATCGCTTCCGGGATCGAAGACATCATCATCGTTACCGGTAAAGGAAAGCGGGCGATTGAGGATCATTTCGATAATGCCTTTGAACTCGAATCCAGATTGCTGGAAGACGGTAAGCTGGAGCTGCTCAAAGAAGTACAGCGTTCCTCAAAAGTGGAAATTCACTATATCCGGCAAAAGGAACCCAAGGGTCTGGGCCATGCCGTATGGTGTGCCAGACGGTTTATCGGGGATGAACCCTTCGGCGTTATGCTCGGCGATGATATTGTAACCGGACAGGTCCCCTGCCTGAAGCAGCTGATTGACCAGTATGAAGAAACACAGAATTCAGTGATTGGTGTTCAGGTCATCCCTGATGAATTCACCAACCGCTACGGGATTATTGAACCGGATCTGCAGGACGGACGGCTCTACCGGGTTAACAACTTCGTGGAGAAGCCTCCGCTCGGAACGGCTCCTTCCAACCTGGCGATTATGGGGCGTTACGTGTTCACACCGAAGATCTTCAAGTATCTGGACCTTCAGGAAAAAGGCGCGGGCGGCGAAATTCAGCTCACGGACGCGATCCAGAAGCTGAACCAGAGCGAGCGGGTATATGCTTATAACTTTGATGGTACGCGGTATGACGTTGGTGAACGCCTCGGTTATATTTTGACCACACTGGAATTTGCTCTACAGAGCGAGGATTTGCGCTATCAGGTGATGGATGCAATGTCGGAATGGCTGAAACAGGCCGGACAAACCACGCTGAGCAGCTGAACCAACAATATTTAGGAGGAATGAGGAGAGATGAGCATGCAAAAACTGCCGGAAGACTATGAGGCCGTCCTGCCGAAACTTTACATGCTGCATGCCAATGAAGGAAGTAAGGAAATGGATTCCTATCTGGTATTGAAGCGGATTATCGACATTTTTTTCTCCGCTCTTGGCCTTCTCGTACTGCTGCCGCTGTTCGCGGTGGTGGCTGTCCTAATCAAGCTGGAGGATCCTAAAGGCAAAGTATTCTTCCGCCAGAACCGGGTCGGCAAGGATGAGAAGCTGTTCCCTATGTACAAATTCAGATCCATGGTCTCCAATGCCGAGGAGCTGAAGGCCAATCTGATGGCCTACAACGAGGTGAGCGGCGCAATGTTCAAGATCAAGAATGATCCCCGCATTACGCGGACAGGAAGATTCCTGCGCAAGACAAGTATTGACGAACTGCCTCAGCTCTGGAACGTGCTTATGGGCCATATGAGTCTCGTAGGCCCCCGTCCCCCGCTCGTTGAAGAGGTGGCGCAGTATACGGAGTATGACAAACAACGGCTGATGGTTACACCGGGCTGCACCGGGTACTGGCAGGTTAATGCCAGAAACAGCGTTGGCTTTGACGAAATGGTCCAGCTGGACCTGACCTATATCCACATGCGCAGCACTATGCTGGATCTTAAGATCATTGTCAAAACCGGCCTGATGCTGCTCGGCTCCAAAAATGCTTATTAAAATTATGGGAATTGGGTGAATGCCGATGCTTGTACACGGAGAAGTACCTAAGATTTCCATTATCATCTGCACCTACAACCGGTCGGCGCTGCTGGTCAAGACTCTTCATTCGCTGCTTCCGCTGGAGAATCTGGACCAGGCCGAAATCATCGTTGTGGATAACAGCTCCAAGGATGATACGGCAGCCGCCATCCGGAGGTTTATGGATACCTATGGTGCTGATATGGATATCCGTTATCTTCTGGAGCCGGTGCAAGGACTGTCGGCGGCCCGGAATACGGGGATTCTGGCTTCCAAATCGCCGCTCATCGCCTTCCTGGATGATGATGCGATACCTTGCCGGACCTGGATTAGTACGATCGTCAGTACGTTTGAGCAGAAGCCGGAAGTGATGGCGATGGGCGGTAAAATTGCTCCGATCTTCGAGAGTAAACGGCCGGAATGGCTGATTAAGCCATTCGAGCTTCCATATACCATAGTTGATCTGGGCAACCGGATCAGGGAATATCCGAAGCGTCTGCACCCCTGCGGAGCCAATATGGCGATGCGCAAGATCGTGTTCGACATCAGCCTGTTTCCGCTGGAGCTGGGGAGAAAAGGAGATTCGCTGCTCTCCGGTGAAGAGACCTGGCTGTTCGGCCAAATCCAGCAGGAGGGGCATTCCATTCTCTATCATCCGGAGATGGCGGTGGATCATTTCGTACCGGCTAACCGTTTGACGGAAGACTGGATTATGAAACGTTATTACAGCCAAGGCATCTCGAACGCGATGAAAAGCGAAGGGATGAAGGGCAACCTGCTGCTGCTGGGTAAAACAGGGGCCAAGGTGATGTACATTCTGGCAGATTCCATTCTCTCCCGCAGTCAGGGAAGAAGGCTGCTGAACAAATGCCGGCTGGAGAGTATTCGCGGAACTCTCCATATGATTTGGAACCGGAAGAGGGAATCCGCAGCGGGGTGAGGGGAGTGCGTGACATGACTAATTTTGAATGGGGCTCCAAAATAAACGCTTTGCCATACGGAATGCTCTATCTCATGTCCGCATTATTCCTGGGGGCAGCGGTCATCTACCAGCCGGTCATAGCCGTAGCTGCTGTACTCCTGATTATGCTGCTGTTTGTCTCCATCTCCCGTCCGGAACTGATCAGCTACTTCGTTCTGCTGACCACCGCAGTCTCGATTAACTTCCTGTTCAGCGGCAGTATGTTCGGTGTTGAGATTCTCTCACTCTACAAACTGGTTATCCTGATGCTGCTGGTGCCGTGCATTCTGGTCAACGGCCTGAAGTTCCGGCTCAGCCAGCCCCTGTGGGCGATGCTGGCGCTGGTCTTCATCACCTTCACCTTCTCCATCTGGCTTCCGGAGATGAGCTCATCGATTGCAGTCAAAGCTTTTATCGGATTATCGCTGCCCTTCGTATTCCTGCTTATCAATTGGAAGAAGGAGGTGGCTGAGAAGCAAATCCGCATCATCACCCTGCTGCCGCTGGTCAGTGTATTAGCCGGAGTGGTGCTGCAGGCGGCTCATCTGCATTCCTTACTCGACATCGAATTCACCGGCGCAGTACGGATTCAGGGGGCGAATATTCCGGCGCATCTGGCTATGCTGGCTTTCATGGGAGTCGCGATCGCATTCATTGAAATTAAGCGAAGCCCGCAGCATATCCGCTTTTACTACACAATGCTGGGTCTGAATTTCCTGATTCTCATTGGAACCGGGACACGGGGGCCGATCCTGGCACTGGTCCTGATGGTGCTCTATTATTTCTACGACATCTCCCGCCAGTATTTAAAAGGCAAAACGAAATTTCTAATCCCGCTGCTGTGCTCGCTGCTGGTAATCACCTCAGCAGTATACCTGCAGCTCGATAACATCAAGAAACGTTCCTTCGAACGTACGACGGAAACGGGGGTCGACCTGTCAGGGCGTGCGGAAGCCTGGGAGTACTTCCTGAATAAAGCGGAGGATTCCCCCTATGCGGGACGGGGTCTTGGAGCGGTGACGGTGGCGAATGACGGATCGCTCTACAAAGGGTTTGTTGTTCCGCACAATGAATATATCCGCTTCTACTTCGATGGAGGGTATTTCGGCGCAATCCTGCTGCTGCTTTCCTTGTTGGCTGTGTTCCTTCTGGTGTACAGGGCTTTGGCACCGCCGGTCAAACCTTATTATCTGCTCTTTATAGCAGCGTTTCTGATCTACTCTTTCACAGATAACACGCTGTCGACGGTCCAATTCATCATTCCGTTCTGTTGGTACCTGAACTGCCTGTATCGATCTTCACAGCTGGCCGATTCCCCACAAAAAGAAGTGATACGATGAACCAAGTGAATATGTTCGATGTCAATTTCGATAACTATGATTTCATGGACCTGCTCGATTACATTGACAAAACGATTCAGGAAAGGAACCAGTCCTACATCCTGACATGCAATGTCGATCATGTGATCAAGCTCCGCAAGGACAAAGAGTTCCAGGAGGTCTATTCCGAAGCCGGAGCTGTTGTGGCAGACGGAATGCCGCTCATCTGGGCTTCCAAAATGCTCGGTAAGCCGCTGAAGCAAAAGGTATCGGGAGCGGACCTGTTCAGCAGGCTGGGCAATGCTTTTGAACAAAGGAAATACCGGCTGTTCTTCCTGGGCTCAGCGGAAGGCGTGCCGGAGCAGGCGACGAAGAACCTGAAAGCAGCTTATCCGGGTATCAATGTTGTCGGCTGTTATTCTCCTTCCTACGGCTTTGAGCACAACGAAGAAGAGAACCAGCGGATTATCCAGATGCTGACCGAGAGTCAGCCGGATATTGTGTTCGTAGGCGTGGGAGCGCCGAAGCAGGAGAAATGGATATACCGTCACTATACCTCTTATCAGGCGCCGATCTCGATCGGTGTGGGTGCAACCTTCGACTTCCTGTCAGGCTCGGTCAAACGGGCTCCGGATTTCATGCAGAGAACCGGAATGGAATGGCTGTGGAGGCTCAGTCAGGAGCCGGGCCGTCTATGGAAAAGATACCTGGTCGATGATGCCCAGTTCCTGGTGCTGCTCCTGAAGGAGCTGCGCAAGCGGGATAAAGTGAAGAACAGCAAATCGCAATAAACGAGAAGCGGCGGAGACGGGAGGCGGGGGAATGAAGATGCTAAGCAGGGATGAGAACAGTCTGAGTCTCCCCTCTAGATCAGCTGTGAAGTCAGCGGCAGTGATGACCATGATCTGCGGCGCAGCAGTGATTCTGCCGCTGCTGATCGGCTTCGCCAGTGCGAAGCTCAGCTCATCGAACAGTCTGCAGGGAGTGATACTGGCAGGAATCCTCTTCCCGGCCTTCCTGCTGGCGCTGCTGAATACACGGATGCTGATTCCTTACACGCTGCTGATCTGGGCGGTGGCGCCGGAGCTGCGGCGGATCGCAGACTGGTATGAAGGGGTGTATCACTCCGTATCACTGCTGAGTCTGGCGCCCCTGCTCACCGGAGCTACCTTAGCCATTCCGGTACTGAAGGAGATTCACAAGATCCGCAAATCCTCTACCCGGATCCTGCTGCTGTTCTCCATTGCGCTGGCCTACGGCGCGATGATTGGCCTCGCGAAGAATGGCATTGGCTCAGTATACGATCTGGCGAATTATATCGTTCCACTGCTGCTGATTCCGTTCTTCGCGGTAACCCAGTACAAACCGAAGGATATCGACCGGCTGCTGTACGCTTTTGCCAATATCGCCGTGCTGGTTGCTGCGTATGGAATTGTACAGTATCTGACGGTTCCCCCGTGGGACGCCTTCTGGATGCGGAACGCGGATATGATGTCCATCGGAACACCGTATCCCCTCGAGATCCGGGTGTTCTCCACTCTGAATTCTCCGGGCCCGGCGGCAACCTTCCTGGTCTTCGCACTGGTCCCGATGATTCTGGAGAAAAGATGGCAGGGGACACTGCGCTGGATCGGTGTTCTGCTCGTAGTAGTCTGCCTGCTGACTACGCTGGTGCGTTCCGCATGGCTGGTCCTGCTGGTGATGCTGCTGGTGTACATTGCCTCCTCTCCATCCAAAGGCAAATGGAAAACCCTGCTGCAGCTTGGATTCGTGGCAGCCGCGCTGTTCACGATTGTTCCCAAGCTGCCGGGGGCAGAGGGGCTGGTCGCCCGGATGGAGACCCTCACCTCGGTGCAGGAGGATCATTCCTACAATGAACGTCTCAGCCTCTGGACGAACATGCTGCCGATGGTGGCAGGTAATCCGGTCGGGCAGGGCATAGGCAGTGTAGGACAGGGGACGAAGATCGGCAACGGCGGGGAGCTTGGGGAATACGGGAACATGGATAACGGTGTGATCGCACTGCTGCTTACCTTCGGAGTACTCGGCGCATTGTTCTTTTTCGGAGCCCTGGGGGCCGTCATTAAAGAGATTGCCGTCAGAGTAACCAGCAAGGATCATCTTCAGCCTTACGCCCGCCTGTCGCTGGCGGCATGGATGGGGGCTGTGGTAAGTCTGGTATCGGATAACGGATTTCCGGGTCTTAAGGGTTATCTGATCTGGATGCTGATCGGACTCGGACTCAGTGCCAAAGAGATTACTCAGAGCAGAAAGAAGGGTATACCACATGCAGCAGTTGAACGCGAAATCACTTCCCGCTAGTACAGTCTGGTCCTCCCTCAGGCGCTTCACGAAGAGTAAGGACAACAGCTCGGCTGCCGTCAAAACAATGTTCGTCAGCGTACTGATTCTGCTGGTCAATATGCTGACCGGTGTGCTGACCGCCCGGTATCTCGGCCCGACAGGGCGGGGGGAACAGACCGCTATGGTGAACTGGTCACAGTTCCTGGCGTTCAGTATGAGCTTCGGCATCCCCTCGGCACTGATCTACAACGCCAAGAAGAACCCGGATGAAGCCGGAGTACTGTACAGGGTGGCGCTGCTGATCGGACTTGTGTTCGGGACCATGGCCATGATCATCGGGATTATTGTTCTCCCGTATTGGCTGAAGTCCTTCAGCCATGAGGTTGTGGTCTTCGCCCAGTGGTCGATGATCCTGTGTCCGCTGATTGTGGTCTCGCAGGTCAACAATGCGGCGTTCCAGTTCAGAGGAGATTACAAAACCTTCAACTGGCTGCGTTATCTGATTCCTCTGCTGACGCTGGCCGCGATTGGGATACTCATCCTGACCGGACACATGAATCCTTATACAACAGCGCTGGCCTATCTGGTCCCGTCAGTTCCGCTGTTCATCGGAATGACGGTCTCGCTGCTCCGCACCTACAAAGTAAAGCTGCGGGATGCCTATCTTAACTTCAAAAGATTGTTTACTTACGGTATGGGCTCCTATGGTAATGACCTGCTTGGACAGTTCTCTTATTACATAGACCAGATCATTATTGCCGGGCTGCTCCGACCGGCCGATCTGGGGCTCTATGCGGTTGCGGTAAGCTTATCTCGGATGGTCAACTTCTTCTCCAACTCGATTACGGTGGTCCTGTTCCCCAAAGCCTCCGAGATGTCAAAGGACGAAGCAGTAGCCCTAACCTTCAAGGCTTTCCGGATCAGTACTACCTGTACTCTGTTAGGCGCAGTGTTCCTGATGCTGGTTGCCCCGTTTGTCATCCCGCTGCTCTACGGCAAGGATTTCAATACGGCGCTTACCGTGTTCCGCCTGCTGCTGCTGGAAGTGACCATCAGCGGAGGGACCCTGATTCTGGCCCAGGTGTTCATGGCGCTGGGCAAGCCGAAGTTCGTATCCATCCTTCAGGGAGTCGGCCTCATCCTCGTGATTCCGCTGCTCTTCCTGCTGGTGCCGAAGTTCGGATTGTTCGGAGCCGGAGTGGCGATGCTCTCCTCGGCAGTGCTGCGGTTCCTGTTCATTATTCTTAATATCAGATACAACCTGAAGGTTAAGCTTCCGCGGCTGCTTATTAACGCCCAGGACCTTCAGTGGCTGAAGACGACGATGAATTCGTATATTCGCAAGAAACCTATGGATGTGTAAGCAGGTAAGTCTTTGATTCAAAGTGTTTTGATTCAGCGAGCAGAGAACACGATGCGAGCAGCTTATCTGCTAACAAGCAAATGATCGGTGTTTGAGGAGTTGAAAGGAAGTTTGGAGCTGGAAGAAGCGTCAGCGTTCGCCTTTGTCTTCTGATTTCTACCACTACCGCGGTCCTAATCAGGAAATCAGAAGACAACAGCGATCGGAAGCCCAAACTGTCCTGGAAACGACGACAAACACCGCTCATACCAGGAAAAGGAGGATACCTTCATGGATTCAATGACAAGCGTGCTTGGCGGCCGGGGGAGTTACCCGATATCGGCGGTCATCATTGCTCAGGATGACGAAGTTCGAATCTCCGCAGCAATTCAGTCCTGCCGGTTGTTCGCCGACGAGGTGGTTGTAATCGACGGGGGCAGCAAAGACGGGACGGTCCAGCTGTCCGAGAGCCTGGGATGCCGGGTGTACGTTAACCCATGGCCCGGATACGCGAAGCAAAGGGAATTCGGAGTGGAACGCGCCGTCCATGATTGGGTCTTCCTGATTGATACCGACGAAGTGGTCAGTGAAGAGCTGGCGCAGGATATTCTGGAGCGCAAGCCGGGACTTACGGATGCTACCGTGGCGTTCTCGCTATACCGGATTGGTGATTTTCTCGGCAAATGGCTGGATAAGGGTGAGTACCTGGTGCGGCTGTATAACCGCAAGGAATACGGCATCCGCAACAGCCTGGTGCATGAGATGCCCGAGGTATCCGAGGAACGGACGGTGAAGCTGAACGGAACGCTGTGGCATCAAGGCTTCCGCAGCATCAACGACCACGTGGCCCGGTTCAACAAATACACGGATCTGGAAGCGCAAAGCGCCTTTGCCAGCGGCAAGCCGTTCAAACTCAGCCACCTGCTGCTGCGGCCGCCGGCACGTTTCCTGCAGAAGTATTTCGTGCACGGCTTATTCAAAAAAGGCATTTCAGGCTTCGCGGTATCGATATTCTGGGTGATGTATGAATTCATGGTCGGCTTCAAGCATTACGAATTACACAGCTCCGGCAAGCTGTCCCGGCATAATGCCATGGGCCAGGCCGACAAGGAGAACAAAGGGGAGAGAAGCTATGTCGTACAATGACGGATTGAACATTATGACGACCGGCCTCAGCTGGCCCTCGTTACAGCCCGGAGGACTGAACACCTATTTCAAATCGGTATGTGAGCAGCTCTCCTCACGGAACCTGGTGCATGCCCTGATCTGTAGTCAGGAGACACCTGCTACCCCGAAGGAACTGATCATCCACAACGCCGGCGATCCCAAGGAGACGATCTGGAAACGCAAGGATGCCTTCCAGCGCAAGGCGGCGGACCTGATGGGAGACGGCAGCGGGCGGATTGACATCCTCTATACCCACTTCGCACCTTACGGCATCGGGCCGGCAATTGAAGCGAAGAAGCGGGGTATTCCGGTGGTGATGACCTTCCACGGCCCGTGGAATGAAGAGATGAAGATCGAAGGTCAAGGCATCAAGCACAAGGTGAAAACAACGATTGCCAAATCGATTGAACATAAGGCTTACAAGCTCGCGGACAAATTCATTGTCCTCAGCGAATACTTCCGCAATATGCTGCATGATCTGCATGGGGTGCCGCTGCACAAGATCATCGTCATTCCGGGTGCGGCCAATGTGGAACGCTTCGTGCCTTCCACCAACCGGCTGGCGATCCGGCGGACACTGAATCTGCCGGAAGGCGCAACTACCGTGCTGACGGTCCGGCGGCTGATGAACCGGATGGGGCTGCTGCAGCTGCTCGAAGCCTGGAAGCAGGTCGCCGAGCGGTTCCCGAACGCGATTCTGCTGATCGGGGGCAAAGGCCCGCTGCGCGGGGAGCTCGAAGAGAAAATAGCCGATTACGGACTGGGCAACAAGGTCCGGCTCCTGGGCTATATTCCCGATCATGAGCTGGCCTCCTATTATCAGGCGGCGGATATGTTCGTCGTTCCTTCGCAGGCGCTGGAAGGCTTCGGCCTGATCACCGTGGAGGCACTGGCCTCCGGACTTCCGGTGATGGCGACTCCGGTTGGAGGCAACAAGGAGATTCTGCAGGGCTTCCGGCCGGAGCTGCTGTTCAAGAGTGCAGGCAGCGACGACATGGCAGAAGGCATGATTCATATGCTGAGCAACCGCAAGCTGCTGCCGGGCCGTGACGAATGCCGGAATCATGTGCTGGAGAAATATACCTGGCAGCATGTAGGCGATCAAGTGGAGTCCGTATTCCTCGAAACTTTGGGAAAGGGTGTGAGCGTAGGATGATCAAAGTCGCTTATATTGATCACACCGCCAAATGGAGCGGCGGGGAGGTTGCCTTGTTCAACATTCTCACCAACATCGGTGAACAGATTAGCCCGCTGGTGATCCTGGCGGAAGAAGGCACGTTGGCCGAACGTCTGCGGGAGAAGGGCATTGATGTCCGCATTATCCCGCTGGATGAGAGCATCCGCAGCCGCGGACGCAATGCCGTGAACCTCGGCGCCCCGGCGGCTGCAATGAAGCTGCTGGCCTACGGCCGTAAGCTCGCTCCGCTGCTCAAAGAGGAGAAGGTCGATTGCGTGCATACCAATTCGCTGAAATCGGCATTTTACGGAGCGGTGGCCGCCAAAAAAGCCGGAGTGCCCCTGATCTGGCATATCCGGGACCATATCGGAGCCCCGTACCTGAAGCCGGTTGTCGCCAAGGCGATCCGGCTGCTGTCACGCCTGCTGCCGAACGGCGTCATCGCCAATTCCCATTCCACGCTGAATGCGCTGGAGCTGCCGCGGTCGAAGAAGACGCTGGTCGTATACTCCGCTTTTGCCAAAGCGATCGGTGAAGGGATCGGCAAGCGGGACCAGAAGGACTTCAACGTCCTGCTGGTGGGACGCCTGGCTCACTGGAAAGGCCAGCATATTGTACTGGAAGCCGCCAAGGCCTTCAAGCATGACAGCCGGGTGAAGTTCTGGCTTGCTGGAGACGCGCTGTTCGGGGAAGAGGAATACAAACAGGAATTAATTCAGCAGATGCAGCAAGGCAACATTACCAATGTCAGCCTGCTGGGTCATGTAGATGATATACAAGGACTTATGAACAAAGCCGATTTACTGATTCACACGTCGATCACCCCCGAGCCGTTTGGCCAGGTCATCGTCGAAGGTATGGCGGCTGGACTGCCGGTGATTGCCTCCAATGAAGGCGGACCGGTTGAGATTGTAGTTCCTGGCGTAACAGGAATGCTGATCCAGCCGGGAGATGCTACTGTACTTGCAGACTCCATCACCTGGATGCTGAACCATCCCGAAGAGCGTAGACGGATGGCGGATAATGGAATGAAACGGGTGAAAGAGCATTTTGTCATCGAGAATACGGTCAAGGATATCGTCGCTTACTACAAAGGTCTGCTGGCGGTTACCTGACCCTCGCGCTTGGACAATGCTTAAGACTTGCTTCACTATCCGTTTCTACCATGCGTTCACTGCTTGATGATGCTGCTCCATAAAACTTTGAGGATGATTCACATGAAAATTGCGATAGCGCACGATTACTTAATCCAAATGGGCGGAGCGGAAAGAGTGGTGGAGGTGTTTCATCACATGTATCCGGATGCTCCGATCTTCACAACGGTTTTTAACGGAAGCCGCCTGACCGATAACCTCAAAGATGCGGATATCCGGGCCTCCTGGCTGCAGAAAATCCCGGGAGTGAAGAAGAATTTCAAAGGGGTGCTGCCGCTCTATCCGATGGCCGTCCGCGATTTGGACTTCAGCGGGTATGATATCGTCCTTAGCTCCAGCAGTGCTTTTATGAAAAGCATCCAGGTGCCCGAGTCTACATTTCATCTGTGTTACTGCCATACCCCCATGCGGTTCGCCTGGGATTATGACACCTACATGGAGCGCCAGTCGAATTCCGGTATATTCAAAAGACTGCTCAAGGTATATATGCAGCGCCTGAAGAACTGGGACCAGCGTACCTCCAAAAATGTAAATCAGTTCGTAGCCAACTCCTCCGTCGTGAAGACGCGGATTCAGAATTATTATCACCGGGATTCCGATGTGATCTTCCCGCCGATCAATACAGCGCGCTTCACCAGCTCCCCTACCATTGGAGATTACTATCTGATCGTATCCCGGCTGGTTTCCTACAAGCGGATCGATCTGGCAGTGGAGGCGTTCAACCGTAACGGCGTGAAGCTGTACATCGTGGGAGACGGGCCGGACCGCAAGCGTCTGGAAGGCATGGCCAAGGATAATATCTCTTTCCTGGGCCGGCTGGAGGATGATGAAGTGACAGGGCTGATGTCGCAGTGCCGGGCTTTTGTTTTTCCCGGAGAAGAGGATTTCGGCATTACGCCCCTGGAGGCGAATGCAGCAGGAAGACCGGTCATCGCCTATCAGGCCGGAGGAGCGCTGGACACGATTATTCCTTACGTCAACGGCGTGTTCTTCCAGCACCAGGAAGTTGATGATTTGCTCCAGGCTATTGATGAGGCAGAATCCTATGCGTGGGATATCGAGCAGATTATGGGCCATGCACGTAAATTTGATGAGCAGGCGTTTATGGTCCAGTTCAAGCAGTATGTGGAACAGGCCTACGTCAATTTCCTAAAAGGAGGATGATTGTATGAAACTCGCAGTAATCGGTACCGGCTATGTAGGTCTTGTCTCGGGCGTATGCTTCACCCTTAATGGAAATCATGTCATCTGTGTCGATAAGGATGAGGCGAAGATTGAGAAGCTTAACCGGATGGAATCCCCAATTTATGAGCCGGGTATTGAGGCACTGATCGAAATGAATCTCCGCGAGGGCAGGCTGAGCTTCTCGGCCGATCTTAAGGATTCGGTCCGCCGCTCCGACATCGTCATCCTTGCTGTAGGGACTCCCTCACTGCCGGGCGGTGAAGCGGATCTAAGATATATCGAAGGGGCAGCCATTGAAATTGCGCAGGCAATGGAAGGCTACAAGGTCATCATGACCAAGTCAACCGTACCCGTAGGCACCAATGAGAAAATCCGCAATTTGATCGCTTCGCACACGAATCATCCCTTCGACATTGTCTCCGCCCCTGAGTTCCTCCGTGAAGGCTCCGCGATCCGCGACACGCTGCATCCCGACCGGATCGTGATCGGACTCGATAATCCTGAGCTTGAGCCGACGATGCGCCAGCTGCATCAGGGCTTTACGGACAATGTATTCGTCACGGATATCCGCAGCGCCGAGATGATCAAATATGCGTCAAATGCATTCCTGGCTACTAAAATATCGTTCATTAACGAAATCGCCAATATTTGCGAAAAAGTGGGAGCTGATGTAACCGAGGTGGCCGAGGGCATGGGAATGGACCGGAGAATCGGATCTACCTTCCTGCAGGCCGGTATCGGTTATGGAGGCTCCTGTTTCCCGAAAGACACCAATGCGCTGATCCAGATTGCCGGCAACGTGGACTACGAGTTCAAGCTGCTGAAATCGGTGGTCGAGGTCAATAAAGGCCAGCGCTTCATGATCATCTCCAAGCTGCATGAATCGCTGGGCAGCCTGCGCGGCGCAGTCATCGGCATCTGGGGCCTCGCCTTCAAGCCGAACACCGATGATGTCCGCGAGGCTCCTGCCCGTGAAATCGTTGAGGCGCTGGTAGCCGAAGGCGCCACCGTGAAGCTCTATGATCCGATTGCCGCCGAGAATTTCCGGGCGCAATATGATCACCCGCAGCTCCGCTGGTGCGGGCTGGCGGAAGAGGCTGCCGAAGGCAGCGATGCGGTATGCCTCCTCACCGACTGGAGCCAGTTCAAGGATATCGACCTGCATCTGCTGGCGAAGAGCATGCGCCGCCAGGTGTTGATCGACGGCCGCAACGTCTATAGCAAAGAGCAGATCGAAGGAACTGGCCTGGAGTATCATTCTGTCGGACGCCCGCAGATGGGCGGCCTTAGCGGATTCTCCGCCAGCGTTGCCGGCGCGGTCTAAGCTCTTGGCCTATCAGTGATCCCGCAGCCTCCCACTGAAAGTGTGATGCACGGGGAAATTAGAGGGAAAAATCCCTCTAATTCCGCTGAAAGTCAGCTGTATGGGGAAATTAGAGGGAAAAATCCCTCTAATTCCGCTGAAAGTGTGCTGTACGGGGAAATTAAAGGGAAAAATCCTTCTGAATGCATCGGATGCGGGCTAAACGAGGAAATGAGGGGCAAAAGTGCTCCTGATTTCACCGGATGCGGGCTAAACGAGGAAATGAGGGGCAAAAGTGCTCCTGATTTCACCGGATGCGGGCTAAACGAGGAAATGAGGGGCAAAAGTGCCCTTGATTTCACCGGATGCGGGCTAAACGAGGGAATGAGGGGCAAAAGTGCCCTTGATTTCACCGGATGCGGGCTAAACGAGGGAATGAGGGGCATTAGTGCTCTTGATTCCACTAAATGTGGGCTAAACGAGGAAATGAGGGGCAAAAGTGCCCTTGATTCCACCGGACGCGGGCTAAACGAGGGAATGAGGGGCATTAGTGCTCTTGATTTCATCGCCGCGTAAGTGAACGTAAAACCTTGGAACAAGAGTGTTAGGTTTCCCCTTCGCTGCTACAGCGAGCGGAAATCCCTTGGAACAAGATGCACTTAATCCCTTAAATCTCTCACCGCCGCTTAGTTGAGCGGCGCCGCCTTGGAACAAGCGTGAAATGGCTTTGCCGCCGCAAAAGCAGGCGGGGCAGCCACAGGCTATATTGCCGTAACAACCGGCGGCAGCAGTTAATTCAATTGCCGCTCAACTAAGCGGCAATAGCCGGATCTTTAGCCGGGAGCTTCGCCTGCGGGCGAAGCGAATAAGCCAGCTGTTATGTAATGGAACGGAGAGGAATTTTGGAACTGTAGGAGCGTTAGCGTCCGCCTGAAAGCTTTCCGTAGGAAAGCTAGCTTCGGAAGCATATGCTGTCTCCGGATTTCTACCGCCATAAGCGGTTTAAATCAGGAAATCTGGAGACGGGCAGCGGCCGAAAGTCCAAACATTCCTTGCAGTGACCCTCATAACAGCCCGCCTTTTTGGCTTAAGCAAACGCAGCCAGTTCCCAATAACAATCCGATATTTTCGCGACATCACATAAACTTAGGAGGGTTCACTTATGAAACTAGTACTTCTATCAGGCGGTTCTGGTAAACGGCTCTGGCCTTTGTCCAATGATTCACGTTCGAAGCAATTTCTGAAAGTACTGGAAAGCCCGGCAGGTGAACCGGAATCCATGGTACAGCGGGTATGGAGACAGCTGCAGGAGACAGGGATGGCGGAATCGTCCTACCTGGCCACCGGCCGCAGCCAGGTAGAGATGATTCAGAGCCAGCTGGGCAGCGGGGTGCCGATTATCGTTGAGCCGGAGCGGCGCGATACCTTCCCTGCCATTGCATTGACAGCAGCCTACCTGTATTCGGTCGCCGGTGTTTCACCAAGCGAGACGGTAGCCATCCTGCCCGTCGATCCTTATGTGGAGTCGTCCTTCTTCGAGACTGTACTGCAGCTGGAGAGCACGATGCTGGAGAGCGGTGCCAATCTGGCGCTGATGGGCGTAGTTCCGGAGCATGCCTCCGAGAAATACGGCTATATCATTCCTACCAGCGCCGAAGCTGGAGCGAGCGGTTATTTGCAGGTCAGCCACTTCCAGGAGAAGCCGGACCGGAAGCAGGCCGAGGAGCTGATCAGCCGGAACGCCCTCTGGAACTGCGGCGTGTTCGCTTTCCGTCTAGGTTATCTGCTGGATATTCTGCAGCGCAAAGGACTGCCGCTGAACTATGAGGAACTGCAGAAGCAGTATAAACTGCTGGCTTCCATCAGTTTTGATTATGAAGTGGTGGAAAAAGAAGAGAATATCGTAGTTCAGCCTTACGCCGGATTCTGGAAGGACCTGGGCACCTGGAATACGCTGACCGAAGAAATGACCAGCAATCATGTCGGCAAAGGCTTCGTCACTGCTGATTCCGAAGGCACCTGCCTGATCAACGAGCTGGACATTCCGATCACCGTGATCGGGGCGAAGGATCTGATTATCGCCGCCAGCCCGGACGGAATTCTGGTTACGCACAAGGCGGAGAGCCCGCGCATTAAGGAAGTGCTGAAATCTTTTGAACAAAGACCGATGTACGAAGAACGCCGCTGGGGTCACTACAAGGTAATTGATTATGTGAAATATGCGGAAGGCAATGAGGTGCTGACGAAGCGGATCTTTATTTCTGAAGGTAAAAATATCAGCTATCAGCTGCATCACAAACGCAGTGAAATCTGGACCATTGTCAGCGGTGAAGCCAGCATTGTGCTCAATGAGAAAATGCATAATGTGAAGGCGGGGGATGTCGTACGGATTCCGGAAGGCACCAAGCATGCGATCCTGGCATTGACAGATATGGAATTTATCGAAGTGCAGACCGGCTCTGAGCTGGTGGAGGAAGATAACATCCGAATCACCTTGGATTGGGAAGATATCGCCTTGCAGCAATTCATTTCGTAGGTCTAATTTATCTATATAACCAATTGTTACAAATCCAAAACAGGTATTAAGAACCAATTATTAAGAAAAATTCATTTTTGCTCTTAATTAAAACTAAATAGGGACGATATTTACGGTAAGAGGGATTAATCCTTCCAATACGACAAAGGCAAACCTAATCGAAAGATAGGGACGCAAAGCTATAGGGCCTTCGCAAGAGTGGCAGCCTGGCTACCGAAAGGAAGATGGATTTTGATAACTTACCGTAAGTCTCGTTTGCTGTGCACTGTGCTGTCTCTGGCCCTTTTATTGACTGCAGTACCTCTGGGACTTGGCGGAATGCCTTCATCTGCAGAAGCTGCCTCTAGTTCCAAAGCGCCCGTTAATCCGGAGGCTTCAACCGAAGCAGTCAGATTGCTGGATGATCTGTATTCTATCACTGGAAAAGGCATTATTACCGGCCAACATGACTATCTGGAAAGTCCGGACGAATTCAGCAACAAGCTGAAGGGAACCAGCGGACAATATGCTGCTCTTCACGGCTATGAACTGGGCGTAATCAGCGGGCAATCGGAAAGTACAGCAGCGGCGCAGCGCAGAAATGTTGTGAACAGCGCGATCAACTGGTATAAGGGCGGCGGCATTGTAGCCATGACTTTTCATGAGAATCTGCCAGGTACCGCATACCTCTGGTCCAATGTTCAGAAACCGCTGAGCCAGGCGGAATTCAATAAATATATTACTCCGGGTACAACACAGTACACTGCATTGATTGCAGATCTGGACAAAGTGGCAGTTTCACTTAAAAGCCTGCGGGATGCTGGTGTTCCCGTACTCTGGAGACCTTACCACGAAATGAACGGTGACTGGTTCTGGTGGGGGAAGAAAAATAATTTTGCTGCGCTTTGGAATATTATGTATGACCGTTTCGTGAACGTTCATAAATTAAACAACCTGCTGTGGGTATGGAACCCCAATGCACCCAATGCCTGGTCTGATCCTTATGCGCTGACCTATCCGGGGGCTGACAAGGTGGATGTACTCGCGGCAGATATATATGAGAACGATTATATGAATAAATACCATGACAGCCTGCTCGCTCTTGCGAATGGCAAACCGATTGCCATTGGCGAGAATGGACAAATGCCAAGCACGGCAAAGCTGCAGCTCTCCCAGAAAAATTGGGTATATATGATGAGCTGGGGAAAAATGCTGTATGAAACCAACACCGATGCTACCATCAAAAACTTCATGAGCGACAGCTATACTGTGACCCGGGACGATTATAAAGCAGGCACATTTGCTACGGCGACACCGAAACCAACAGCAACGTCAACGCCGGTACCTACAGCAACGCCAACGCCGGTACCTACAGCAACGCCAACGCCGGTACCAACAGCAACGCCAACGCCGGTACCAACAGCAACGCCAACGCCGGTACCCACAGCAACACCAACGCCGGTACCGACAGCAACACCAACGCCGGTACCGACTGCAACACCAACGCCGGTACCTACAGCAACACCAGCGCCAGTACCGACTGCAATGCCGTTACCGGTACTGACGCCGCCCCCTGCTTCCAATGATTCTGTGACGACCCCCGTCGTTCAGAATGGTCTTCAGGGAGAATACTTCAAGAACATGACGCTTTCGGGTACTCCGGTCCTGGTCCGGAATGATGCGCTGCTGAACTTTAACTGGCGCCAGGCAGCGCCGGATGCCAAGCTCGGAGTGGATAGCTTCTCCATCCGCTGGACGGGTCAGATCAAACCGTCTTTCAGTGAAACCTATCAGATTATCACTACATCCGATGATGGTATCCGCGTCTATATTGACGGCACAGCTGTAATCGACAGCTGGACCAAACAGAGCGGTACCGAGCGTACAGGAAGCATAAACCTGCAAGCAGGCCGGCTGTATGATATCAAAGTAGAGTATTACGAGAATGCCGGCGATGCCAATATCCGTCTGATGTGGCAGAGTCCAAGCCAGGCGAAGGCAACTGTCCCTACAAGCGCGTTATTTGTGAACACGTCTGATTCTTCAGCCAGCAAAGCAGCTTTGGATGCTCCGGCTGTGACTGCAACACCAGTACCAACAGCAACGCCGTTACCAGTATCAACACCAACACCGGTGCCGACAGCGGCACCAACGCCGACAGCGGCACCAACGCCGACAGCGGCACCAACGCCGACAGCAGCACCAACGCCGACAGCGGCACCAACGCCAACAGCGGCACCAACGCCAGCAGAAGCTCCATTACCGGAGAATCTTACGGCCGAGGCTCCTGCGGCGAACGGGCTGATTGCGGAATATTTCAATAATATGACGTTGTCTGGTGCTCCGGCAGTGGTACGTACCGATGCAGTGCTTGACTTCAACTGGCGTCAAGGCACGCCGGATGCCGCAATCGGCATAGATTTCTTCTCTGTACGCTGGAGCGGTAAGCTCAAGCCGCTATACACTGAGACTTATCAGATTTATACCACTTCAGATGACGGCATCCGCGTACGGATCAATGGTGAGCTTGTGATCGACAGCTGGATGAAGCAGAGCGGGACCGAACGCACAGGAAGCATAAGCCTGACAGCCGGTCAGCTATATGATATACAAGTGGAGTACTATGAGAATCAAGGAGATGCCAGAGCACGCCTGATGTGGGAGAGTCCGAGCCAGGTTAAGGCAACGGTTCCTGCGAGCGCACTGTTTCTCCCTTCCGCTTCCTAAGATCATACCCCCGCAGCTGCATTCATTATTGGCGCTGATACTGGTTAAGACGTTACAATTCTAAATCCTATAAAGTCCAATCTTAATGGCCCTGCTTATCAGCAGGGCTACTAAGCTATAGACCATCCGGGTAATTCAATGCAGCCTATTAACAGAGAACTGCATGCCTGCACGCCTAAGGCGGCAGTGAGGCCCGGGGAAAGGAGATTATATTGAACACTTACCGTAAGTACAGGCTATATACAACAATTATTCCAATTATCCTTATCCTTTCTCTTCTGCCATGGGGGGAGGCGCGCAGTCTTCCGGTAGCACGTACCGTCAATACTCCTGCCGCTCCAATCAAACCCGTTAATCCCTCCGCTTCCAAGGAAGCCACCGCACTGTTAAGCTATCTGTCCGATCTCAGCGGCAAAGGTATGATCTCCGGCCAGCATGATTATCTGGAGAGTCCTGATGAATTCAATAATAAGCTTAAAAACGCAAGCGGGCAGTATGCCGTTCTGCACGGCTACGAATTGGGAGCCATTAACAACCAGTCCGAAGAGACCATTGCCGGGCAACGCCAAGCTGTCGTAGACAGTGCTATTAAGTGGTACAAAGGCGGAGGCATTGTGGCGATGACCTTCCATCAGAATCTGCCGGGAACCTCTCCCGAATGGACTAATGTGAAAATGAACCTGAGCCAGGCCAAATTCGACGCCTACGTTACTCCCGGAACACCCCAGTACAAAGCCCTGATTGCAGAGCTGGATGAGGTTGCCGGATATTTGGGTGAGCTGCGGGATGCAGGGGTGCCGGTCTTATGGCGGCCTTATCATGAAATGAACGGCAACTGGTTCTGGTGGGGACAGAAGGATAACTTCGCCAAGCTGTGGGACATTGTGTATGACCGTATGGTGAACACGCATAAGCTGAATAATCTGCTCTGGGTATGGAACCCGAATGCACCGAACGAGTGGGCAGAGCCTTACAGCAATTATTATCCGGGTGCCTCCAAGGTGGATGTACTGGCAGCCGATATTTATAACAATGACTTTAAGCAATCCTATTACGAGAACCTTCTGAAGCTGGCTGACGGCAAACCCATCGGTATCGGGGAGAGCGGAGAGCTTCCAGACCCTGTCATATTGTCTCAAACCCAGAGTAAATGGGTATATACGATGACATGGGGGAAAATGCTGCTCGAGAATAATAATCTCCAGAAAATTCAAAGCTTTATGAGCAATAAGTACACCGTATCACGGGATGATTACAAGCTGGCACTGAATGCTCAGATCAACACACTTACTGCGGTATCGCGCAACGGTCTCAAGGGGCAATATTTCGGCAATGCGGAGCTGTCCGGCAAACCGCTGCTTACCCGGAATGACAGCAGGATTGACTTCAACTGGCATGGGGATTCACCGGCGCCGGGAATCGGCAAGGACTCTTTTTCCGTACGCTGGACCGGTAAGATCAAGCCAGTCTACAGTGAAAAGTATACTTTTACAGCCTCTTCCGATGATGGCATCCGTGTGTGGATCGGCGGCAAGCTGATCATTGACAGCTGGAAGAAGCAAAGCGGTGTCAGCCGGGAGGGAAGTATAACTCTTACAGCCGCAACTGCCTACGATATTAAAGTGGAGTATTATGAGAATCACGGTGACGCAAGCGTCCGTCTGATGTGGCAAAGCCCGCGCCAGAAGCAGGCGGTGATTCCCCAGAACGCGCTGTCTCTTCCTTGAGGAATGAAGCTGGTCATGACGAATGAGGCTCTACGGAAACCGGTACATTACAGCCACCCTGGAAGAAAGTGAGGACAAGGGAATGAGGACTAGACTCAAAACAAAGAGAAATAAACCCATTCATCAACTACTAAAATTTGCAGCTTTGATCATCTTGTTTCTGTTGTCCGTTTCTGTCTTCGGAGAGGATGGGACAAATAGCGGCGAGGTGGAAGTTGACATGTCGGAATTATCTGCGGCCAAGGATGCGGGTCCTGCAGTTCCGGAGGGGACTGTGCTATGGAAGCTTGGCCAGCATGACGGTTCAGCCGCAGAGTTTGCAGCAGCCGGATCAAACGGGGCCAAGGGGGTATTCAGCGTTGCTTCAGCCGCAGCGAAGACGGCGGAGCTTCAGAGTATCCCGTCCGGGCTGCACGGCGCTACCAATCCTGAACTGCGGATTACCTACAAGCTGGATAAGATCCCGGTTAACGGGGTCTTATTTCGTGTCAGCATCCTTGAAGCCTACAAATCTGTACCGCAGATGAGCGTATTCTCCAACCGGCAGCTGTCAGGGATTATTCAGATTGCCGGTGTAGACGGTACGGACAGTAAATATGATTTCCGCAAAACCTATGAGCTGTACATTCCCAAAGAACAGCTCATCAGCGGAACCAACGAGCTGACGCTGCGGGCAGCGCGCGGGATCTATTCCTCGGCTGCGGAGGATAAGTATAACTGGTGGACATGGGATAACCTTAGTCTGGAAGCACTGAAGACTCCGGTTAAGGAGCCGATTCACGGGAGCTATACGCTGACCGGAACCATGGTCAACAACAAACAGTTCTATTTCGACAAAGGTGCCGTTACGCATTTGCCTTATATTATGAAATGGCTGGGTTTAGCCTACAGCGGCAACATTATGCGGACCAGCTGTGCCAGCGATGTGGGCAGATCCTGTGAGAATATGGGAGAGTACTATGAGGTCCTGAAGGATTATAATATGCAGGCAGTTGCCCTCTATCTGTATACGGGTGATATCAAGCTCAAGGAAGACGGTTCACTGCCGGATGATGCGGAGAAGAAGCTGACCGATTATTTCAAGCAGTACGGCCAGTATTTCCAGTATTATGAGGTGGATAATGAGCCCGGACTGTTCAACCGTTCCAAAGCAGTCAATCTGGCGATAGCCGACTGGCTGAATAAGAAAGGCAAGACGATCGCACCACATCTGCAGACGGTGGCCCCGGGCTGGGCATACTGGCCGGGTTACAGCGAAGATTCCTGCGGCAATCAGAAGGGGACGCTTAAGCAGTGCGGCGATCCGGACGGCTGGGAACGTGACCCGGAGCAGAGGAATGAACTGGAGGAAGTTACGGATTTGACCAATGGGCATTCCTATGGGGAATCCTACATTTTCAGCAACGGAGGCAGCTTTACAGAGAATCTGAAGACCTTCGGGGGAGCGGTTGACGGCCTCAGCAAAAAAATGCTCACCACCGAATTCGGCACCTCGGATACTCATGTGGATGCCTATCAATACGGCGCATCCGAGCGGACTGCGGCGGTGTTTGACCGGATTATGCGCGGGCATATCGGATATGCCGATATGTTTGTGCAGCATGCCGCTTTCTTCAAGAACTTCAGTCTGTTCAAGTATGGCTTCAACCTGGAGGAGCATGATCCGGGAGCTACAGAGATTTATTATACCAAAGAAGGTGAAGACTCACGCGTAAGTATTATGCGCCGGCTGGATCTGGCTTATGCCACACACGGGGCGCCGCTGAGCTACCAGATTACGAACAAAGATGATTTGGCTGACAAACTGGTGTATGTGCGGGCGGTAGACACTTCCACCCTTGAGCCTCTGGCAGGCAGCGGAGCCACATCCAACAAGCTGCTTGTGAACTTTGTCAATTTCGAAGAAACCGAGCAGACGGTTAAAGTAAAGGTGACCATGCCGGAGAAGACCGTATATGAGGGTGAACGCTTTGGCCGCGGAGATACTTATGAAGAGGCACGCAGCTATATGTCGGGCAGGAATGCTACACCTGTGCTGGAATTCACCGAAACGCTGGCTCCGGGTGAGGCGGTGCAGTATATTCTGCAGCCCTCTTCCGAAGTAGCGGATGTGGCGCCGCAAGGCTTCAAGGCCGCGGCAGTCAAAGGGCTGTCGATGCATCTGAGCTGGCTGGAGGCTCCCGGGGCAAGCTATGAAGTGCTCCGGGCCGACGGCCCGGGCAGTGAACTGAAAGTGATTGCGGCAGGTGTGCAGAGCACAGAGTACACTGACAGCAAACTGCAGGAGGGCACATTGTATACTTATGCGGTAAGAGTGTCAGGCTCTGGCGTCATGTCAGAGAAGACACAGATTACAGCAACCGGACTCGTCCCGCTGGACCGGACCGGCTGGAAGGTTACGTCTAATGTGAACACGGCAGCCTCGAAGCCGGAGAGTGCCATTGACGGAGACCGGCGTACACGCTGGGATACCGGCAAACATCAGGCATCAGGTGAATACTTCCAGATTGATTTAGGTGCAGTACATGCAATAGAAGCCATAGAGCTGATTTATACTTTATCGTCGTATGATTATCCGCGGGGATATACCGTCCAGGTATCCGATGATGCCAAGAGCTGGACACAGGTAGCATCCGGCAAAGGGAAGCTGGAGTTGACCAGAATTGCTTTTTCCCAGGTCCAAACCCGTTATATCCGCATACAGCAGACAGGTTCCGGAGGCAACTATTGGTCAATTCAGGAGCTGCAGGTGTATTCAAGAGAATAAAGGACGGCATAATAAGCTCCGTGGATTTAACAAGCCACCGGGGTTTTTTGCTGCGAAGTATGAATGGGAAAGGGGTGAACCGGATCGATGACTCATCTTGCAGATCAAATTATTCTGCTGCTGGCGGCCTTACTGCTGGTAGGCGTGCTGTCCACCAAATTCTCCACCCGTTTTGGAATGCCCGCACTGGTTCTGTTTATCGCTGCCGGAATGGTACTCAGCCATTTCATTTATTTCAACAATGCTTCATTAACACAGATCGCCGGGATTTTTGCGCTTGTGGTTATTCTGTTTGAAGGCGGAATGCAGACGAGTATGAAGGATATCCGCCCGGTCATGAAGCCGGCGCTGTCGCTGGCTACAGCAGGTGTGCTTGTGACAACAGGGGTTGTCGGTGTTTTTGCCAGAGTTGTATTAGGCGTGCCGTGGGCGGAGAGCTTCCTGTTCGGGGCGATTGTCGGTTCGACGGATGCGGCTGCGGTGTTCTCAGTACTGGGCGGCAAAAACATTGATAAACGCCTGACCTCCACACTCGAAGCAGAATCCGGCAGCAACGATCCCATGGCGGTATTCCTCACCGTCTCCCTGATCGAATGGATACAGCATCCTGATACTGCAATCTGGAGTCTGGTGCTCTCCTTCTTCTGGGAGATGGGGATCGGTCTTCTGCTGGGGATTCTTATCGGTAAGCTGGCTACATATCTGATCAACCGGATCAATCTGGACTCCACCGGGCTGTACCCGGTGATGGCCATCGGCTTTGCGGTTCTGACCTACGGGGTTTCGGCGATGGTCCACAGCAGCGGTCTGCTTGCCGTCTATGTCATGGGGCTGGTGCTGGGGAACTCCGAGCTGATGTATCACCGTACGATCATGAATTTCAATCACGGCTTTGCCTGGATGATGCAGATTGCCATGTTCATCCTGCTCGGACTGCTGGTCTTTCCCCAGGAGCTGGCGGATATTGCCTGGCAGGGTATACTGTTGTCCGTTATTCTAATGGTAGTAGCAAGACCTGCGGGTGTATTCATCAGTCTGCTGTTTG
Organism: Paenibacillus sp. FSL E2-0178; assembly: GCF_038593005.1. Classification (NCBI taxonomy): domain Bacteria; kingdom Bacillati; phylum Bacillota; class Bacilli; order Caryophanales; family Paenibacillaceae; genus Paenibacillus; species Paenibacillus sp. FSL E2-0178. The sequence continues at coordinate 3,480,833 of NZ_CP151953.1, read as the reverse complement.
CCAAGTTCTCCTTCCGCGAAAAGACACTGATCTCCTGGGCCGGACTCAGGGGCGCCGTCCCCATTGTGCTTGCGACCTACCCGCTGCTCGCGGGGCTTCCGCAGGGCCGGCTGTTCTTCAATGTCGTTTTCTTCGTAGTCCTGACCTCGGCGGTCATTCAGGGAACGACCATTTCACCCTTGGCCTCGCGGCTTAGACTGGTAGGACGGGAGGAGGCATCCCAGCCGTCACTGATGGAGCTCGTGGCTCTTGGCAAGACGGATTCCGAATTTAACCACATCGGGATTGACCGGCATATGCCGATTGCCGGGATGCAGATTGCGCAGATCGGGCTGCCGGATGATATCCTGTTCACCGCGATTATCCGCAACAAGAGCATCGTGACGCCGCATGGCAGCACGGTTATTGAACCGGGCGATACAGTGTATGTACTCAGCCCCAAGACCAAACGGGACGAGATGCGGGCGATCTTCCGGAGCGGGAAGGGGAAAGCGGCGGAGACAGATATCACATCGGTTTAGGATAAATGTGAGCTTCTCTGCCGGGTGAAGTGATTTGTGTCAATATAGGTTTTTTTACAGCATTGTGACCGAAATAATAGGAGGTTCCGAAAGGGGAATGCTAGAATTTGCAGTAACCCTATATCCTAAAACAGAGTTGCATTAAGGCTTGATCTGTGTTAAATTGTATATAGATTTAGAACGAGTCTAAATACAATAACAAATAAATACACATCCCAGGAGGTTATTAGAATGAGTACACAAGTTAAAAGCCATACTGAATTGCATGCTGCCCTGAACCGTCAGACAGCGAACTGGACGCTGCTTGGAGTGAAGCTGCATCATTACCACTGGTATGTCAGCGGAGCACAATTCTTCACGCTGCATGAGAAATTTGAAGAGCTGTACAATGAAGCTGCCGGTTATGTGGATGAGCTGGCTGAACGCTTGCTCGCCATTGGCGGACAACCTGCTTCCACAATGACACAATACCTGGCTCTCTCCGGACTGAAGGAAGCAACCGGCGGCGAAAGCGCGAAGGAAATGGTAGCGCAGCTGGTTAAGGACTTCACAGTCGTAGCCGAAGAGCTGAAGCAGGCGATCTCTGCTGCCGAAGAGATTAGCGACCAGCCTACTGCTGACCTGCTGATCGGTATTAGAACAAGCGTAGAGAAAACGTCCTGGATGCTGAACGCTTACCTGGCTTAAACCGTAACAATAGTATATAAGAAGAGCGCCCGTGGTATCCGCACGGGCGCTCTTTGCAGTATGGCCGGTTATCCCGGCAGCAGGCTTACTTGATAAATACTCCGCCAAACGGCAACGCCTCGCGCAGGAAGCGTTTGATAATGCCGTCTTCATCATTATCCCGCTGAAAACGCCTGCTCTGGCGTCCGGCCTGGAACAGCACAGGCCCGTGGCCGGTCATCTTCCAGTGATAGCTCATATGCTGGCTGGCGAGATGATTGCCGTAGACCGTAAGCTCAAGCCGGGCATTCTCGGGATAGGCAATAATACTGCCGGCATCGACGTACAGCGGATCAAACGGGTCAAGCTCGGCTTCACAGACGGTGCCTTCTGTCAGAATGCCGATGCTGCCATGACCGGAGAATTTCACCTTGACGATATCCCGGGTAATCAGCATATTCTTCATATTCAGCACTCTGGTCTGCATGGTGACTCCCTTGCTGTAGAAGAACAGATGCCTGAAATCATAGAGCAGATCGCTCTTGCCGTCGAGCTGCAGCGTCTTGACCCGGTAACCGGGCGGCAATGCAGCCACGAACCGGCAGGGTCCGGTGATATCCGAGCGGATCAGTTTCCGTTTGCGGTACATGCCCTTCACATCCATCAGCCGGTCCGCCCGTCCTGAAGAGGGGCCTTGATAAGCTATAATCTGCTGCGGATGGAGCACATGAACCTCTTCATTCTCTGCGACGGTAAAAGCAACGGCCTGTCCGCTGCCGCTGTCGCCTTCATCCTGGACATCAACATTCATTCCTTATGCTCCCCTCGTGCAGTGCCGTGTACATGCGCTTCTTCCTCCGGCCTTAACGCAGCCGGTCGCTTCTTCTGGAACGGTGGCGCATGGTGAAGCGCAGCAGCCGGATCAGCAGGAAATAACCCAGGATAAGAGCAAGTCCGGTGATCACAGTCACCTTGATCCGGTTATAGTAATTTTCCCTTGCCGTACGGTCATTCTTCAGTTCATCGACGACCTGGCTGAGCTGGCGGTTCTGTTCCTGCAGCGCGGCATTCTGGGCCTGGTAGGTCGCCATTTGCTGCAGAGACTGGTCCAGCTGGTCCTTGGTCTGCCCCAGCTCGTCCACTGCCGTTCCGAGCTCGTCCTTTGTTTTCTGCAGTTCCTCCGCCGTCTGCTGATAGCTCTCCTGCAGTTTGTTGACTTCACCGGGCAGCTCCGAGAAGCTCTGTAGTCCATTATATAAATCAGTGAAAAAGTTGGCTTTGGCCGCTGGGATATCATAAGTGAAAGAAATCCCGAGCAGCAGTAAGGCCGACCCCAGCAGCTTTATCATATTTCTTGTTGCGCGATTGTTCATTACTGATCACCACCTGTTATAGGCTTGTTGTATTCTTATTTTATCATAGCCGGTCCTGATTTGGGCAGTGCGGGCAGCTTTAGGCATAATTACCCTTCCTGTCTATGCAGGTAACCATACGTGTAATACAGCACAAATCATATGAAGGTTTCTATTATATTGAGTGTGCACATAAATTAACGTATACTTTGAACGGAAAGGAGCTGCTTCGAGTGAATAAATGGCTCAAAACATTGTTGTTTCTGGCGGGTTCTGCACTGTTGACCCGGTTTATTCCGTTCTCATCCTTATTCCGTAATCTGGATACGATGTTTCACGAATTCGGCCATGCCCTGGTAACCCTGCTGCTCTCGGGGAGTGTGCTGCGGATAGAGCTGCATCCCGACCATAGCGGTGTAACCTATTCAGCGATTGCCGCGGGGGGGAGGGCAATTCTTGTATCGCTGGCCGGTTATCCTCTGGCTTCACTATTCTCATTGCTGCTCTTCTATTTATATAGTAGAGACAAGCGGCAATGGGGGCTGATTATGGCCAGCGGTGTTGCGCTGGTGATGCTGGTGCTCTATGTACGGGGCGGCTTTGGGATGATTTGGCTGAGCGGTTTTATTCTGCTGAATGCCGCTATGCTGTTCCTTTGGCCGAAGGTCAGCAAATATTATTATTTATTTCTTGCATTTCTGACTCTGGAGGAGTCCGTAATGGGGACGCTGTTTCTGGTAACGGCTTCGGTAATGACACCTTCCCGAACGGGGGATGCAGCAAACTTGGCCAGATTAACGCCGCTGCCGGCTGTATTGTGGGCACTGCTGTTCTTCCTCTTCTCGCTGCTGTGTGCCAAGTGGGCGCTGGGCTTTTTTTTCAGGGAAGAAAAATCAGCTAACCGGGCAAGAAGCCTATAATGCGCAAAACTGTGTTCGTCATATTTTGACAAAATAATAGACTTTCGCAAAGAGGCAATTACCTTTAGTGGTAGGTTGGCTCTTTTTTTGTCGATATTATAGGACCGAACATATATTCCATGACAAGGAGTTGTCCGCCATTATTGGTACATTAATAGAAGACCCAAAAAAAGAAAGAGGTGGAAATATGCAAGCAAGTATTCAGCCCATATTTACTTGGAGCCAGGATCGGATTTTAGCAGGAGGTGCGAAGAATATTATCCTGCTCGTGGAGTGGAAGGGAGTGTCACAAGGAGAGGAATTCCGCAAGAAAAGCCGAAAGGTTGTAGCCCGGGAGATTGAGCTGCGCGTATGGCTGGAAAGCCACGTAACGGTGACCGGATGCTACGGGTGTACAGCAGAAGAAGGAGAAGGACGTTCCCTGCTGCTGAAGCTGGGCAAAATCCATTCCGGGCAACGCAGGTTTATTGCATTGGAATTTACGATGTCAGGCATGCCTGCAGGCATACATGAGGCGCTTTGGCTGCAGTGGCAATACAGACAGCCCACGGTAGAACGTATACGTGAGCTGCCACTCAAGAAGCTGGGAATGGAATATTCACGTCATACGGATGTACTGGGCGCTCAGTGTTGTTTTCATGTAGAGAAGCATGTAGAACTGCTCAAAATGGAGGGATTATTAGCAGAAAGGGAAGTGGCCAGAGCCCAAAATCAGCAGCAGGTCTCCACGGAGAAGCTGCGGCGTCAGGCGGATAAATTGCTGCTGCTAGCTGCACGTTCCGGCGATATGCAGCTTGTGAAGGAAGCGGAAGCGCTCTATAAGCAGCTTGAGGCGGAGATGACTCTCCTGGGAAAGGTTGTAACGAGATAAATGTAAGGAATGCAGCAGGGATATAATAGGCAGTGATCATACATAAAGGTTAAAATTTGAATCCAATTCGCAGAAATAGATAACGAATCGTGTAATATATAAATGTGGTAATATAGTAAAATAGTTCTATTATATTTTCTTATCTCGGTTATTACATCCTTGGTTATAGATATATATAACTAGTTTATTTAAAAATAATGGGTCTATTTTACCATGAATCAAGGAGAACTGAAAATGACAGACCGATTAATCCGGCTGATGCGCATTATTACGCTAGTTCAAGCCAAACCGGGAATTCTGGCCCGTGAGCTGGCGGAACGATGCGGCAACAGTGAGAGAACGATTTACCGGGATATGGATGCGCTCAGTGCCATGCATATCCCCATTACCCATATGGGACACGGTAAGGGATATGCTTTTATCGGTAATTTTGCACTGTACCCTTTGGATTGGTCAGAAGAAGAAGCAGCCGCATTTTCACACTTGCGCAGTATTATGACGGATATCAAACCTTTATTGCCCCCGGATTTCGAAGACGCCTATGAGAAAGTGATGGCCGCAGAATATAAGCAAAAGGCAGAAAGGGAAGAAACGATGGAGAGCGCGAAGAAGGAAGCGGGTCAGCATTGGATGGAGAGAAGCGGATCTCATGGAGATCAGCCATTCTATCTGACCGGTATTCTGGATGCCGTGATGAAGCAGCGCAGTATACAGGCGGACTACAGTGAGAATGCATATGAAGAAAAAGGTATCAAAATTGATCCCTACTGCCTGGTCCCGTTGGAGAATCGTTTTCATTTGATTGGGTTTTGTCATCGCTTCGGGATCATCCGCACCTTTCATATTAACGGGTTTTCCAGTGTGAAGCCGCTGGACAGCTGGTTCTCCAAGGATAAATTTGATTTACAGGCTTTTATGGAGCAGAAGTGGTCTCTGGACCAGGATAGTCTGCAGGTAGAATTCAAAGTCAAGTTCTCGGAACGGATGATGGAGCGGCTTAAGCATGAGGAGATGTTTGTGAAGCCCAGCAGGGTAGACCGCCAGAACCGCTGTCTGCATTTTAAGGTTGCGGTGGAGCAGGATATTGGCTTTGTTCACTGGATTATGAGATACGAGGAAGAAGCTGAGATTATGGAGCCGGTCTACTACCGGGAAGTTCTCAGAAATCAGCTCGAGAAATGGCTGTCGCTATACAAATAGCGCAGTTTTTCTTTTTATATATAGATATTTCCACAGGTTAGGTATGTAATTATTCTTACAAAAACACTCGTGTTAGTTATATGTGCAAATTTTCCTTGTCTAGTCGGGGTATATATAGTAAGTTATACATTAAATAACAACAATGTGTATTTAAATAGATTATTGTAACGTCTTATGTCAGGTATTCGTTAATATATCTAACTTTTTAAATATATTTCCTATCCTGTCATTTGACCTTTGTTCAATTTTTAAATAGAAGAGAGGTAAAGATTTGATCCAGCCCATTCTAAAAATTGAAAATTTACACACCCACTTTTTTACCGACCGCGGTGAAGTTCCTGCAGTTGACGGTGTTGATTTGTACATTAATCCGGGTGAGGTTCTGGGTGTGGTCGGCGAATCAGGCTGTGGTAAAAGCGTAACCTCCCTGTCCATTCTGAAGCTGGTTCCGGATCCCCCGGGGGAAATCGTGGGCGGACGCATCCTGCTGAAGGGCCGTGATCTTGTCCCGCTCAAAGAGAAAGAGATGCGTAAGATCCGCGGTGACTCGGTCTCGATGATTTTTCAGGAACCGATGACTTCGCTCAATCCGCTGTTCACAGTCGGACAGCAAATTATAGAAACCGTACGCCTGCACCGCGGCCTCTCCAAGAAGGAGGCCCGGGAGCACGCTGTAGAGATGCTCCGCAAGGTTGGCATTCCCCGGCCGGAGGCCATTATTGATGAATATCCGCATCAGCTGTCGGGAGGCATGCGCCAGCGTGTAATGATCGCCATGTCCATTTCCTGCAGTCCTGAGCTGCTGATTGCCGATGAGCCGACGACTGCGCTTGATGTAACGATACAAGCACAGATTCTGGATCTGATCCGCCGGCTTAACGAAGAACAGGGTACCGCAGTTATGCTGATTACCCATGATCTTGGTGTTGTAGCGGAGATGTGCCACCGTGTTGCGGTTATGTATGCCGGCAAGGTAGTGGAGGAAGGCAGCGTACGTGATATTTTCAAGAATCCGCTGCATCCGTATACCCGGGGGCTGATCGAATCGGTACCGCGGATGGATGAAACCAGAGAACGACTGTATTCAATTCCGGGCAATGTGCCGATTCTCAGCAAAGAAATGCAGGGCTGCCGGTTCGCGCCGCGCTGCCTTGATGTCATGGATATCTGCCGTCAAAGTCTTCCGAAGCTTACGCTCCAGGAGGAACAGCACAGCTGCAGATGCTGGTTGCATGAAAGTCAACAGGAGGATGCGGTATGAGTGAGAGCCTGCTAGAGGTCAAGGGCCTTAAGAAGTATTATCCGATCAACAAAGGGTTCTTCAATCGCGCGCAGGGCTATGTCAAGGCTGTGGACGATATCTCCTTCTCGGTAAGCAAAGGTGAGACCTTTGGCCTGGTTGGAGAGAGCGGCTGCGGTAAATCCACAACCGGCCGTGCCTTGCTTCGGCTGATTGAGCCCACGGCGGGAGAGGTTTGGTTCGAAGGTCAGGATATCACGAAGCTATCTATAGAGGAGATGCGCAAGCGGCGCCGGGAGATGCAGATTGTTTTCCAGGACCCGTTCTCATCCTTAGATCCGCGCAATACCGTACAGCGTATTCTTGAAGAGCCGATGATCGTGCACGGAGTAGGCGATGCCAAGCAGCGCCGGGCTGAAGTAGAACGGCTTGCGGATGTAGTCGGGCTGGCTAAAGCGCATTTGCAGCGTTACCCGCATCAGTTCTCCGGCGGACAACGCCAGCGGATCGGGATTGCCAGAGCACTGGCGCTCCAGCCGAAGCTGATTATCGCCGATGAGCCTGTATCTGCACTGGATGTATCGATCCAGTCACAGGTCATTAACCTGATGCAGGATTTACAGAAGGAATTCGGATTGACCTATATCTTCATCGCCCATGATCTCAGCGTGGTGAAGCATATCTGCGACCGTGTTGCCGTCATGTATCTGGGACGGATTGTTGAAGTCACTGATAAGCATAAGCTCTATGCCGATCCGCAGCATCCCTATACGCAGGCACTGCTGTCCGCAGTTCCTGAGCCCGATCCCGATATCCGCAAGGAACGGATCATTCTGCAGGGTGAGGTGCCGAGTCCGGCGAATGCGCCGGTCGGATGTGCTTTTAATACACGTTGTCCCAGAGTGATGGATGTATGCCGTAATGTCAGACCGCCGCTGCAGGAGACGGGTTCAGGACATTTGACCGCGTGCCATCTGTATGATGAGGAAGTCCGTTCCCGGCTGGCCTAATGAAAGAAGGAAGAATTCAATACCGCTCTCTATGCATTAGCCCTGATATATGGCAGCGCTTTGGCGCAGCTCCATATAAACGCTTTAATACTTTTAATGAGAGAAGGGAGTTTTCTAGAGATGAAGAAGTGGAGTAGTCTTGCACTGGCAGTAACGCTGGGGGCGGTATTAACATTAAGCGGCTGCGGGGGTAACAATAACAACGCAAGCACAGAAGCGACTGCAGGCACGAATGCAGCGGCGACTACCGCACCGGAGAGCTCACCTGAAACATCGGCTAACACTCAGGATACGCTGATTCTTGGGCGCGGCGGCGATTCTGCATCGCTGGATCCGGCCATTGTCACAGACGGCGAATCCCTGAAGATTGCCCACCAGGTATTCGATTCCCTGCTGGAATACAAGCCCGGCACCTCTGAAGTACAGGCTTCCCTTGCGGACAGCTGGGAGGTATCTGCTGACGGTCTGACGTATACCTTCAAGCTGCACCCGGGCGTGAAGTTCCATGACGGAACGGATTTCAACGCTGAAGCAGTAGTCTTCAACTTCACACGCTGGAGTGATCCGGCAAGTGAGTTCAAGTTCGAAGGCGATTCCTTTGACTACTATGACTCGATGTTCGGTCCGGACGGCAGCCGTGTAATCAAAGAGGTTAAGGCTGTAGACGCCACTACGGTAGAGTTCACACTCAACCAGCCGCAGGCACCGTTCCTGCAGAATATCGCTATGACCTCCTTCGGGATTGCCAGCCCGGCTGCCATCCAGGAGAAGAAGGAGAACTTCAAGAACGAGCCGGTAGGCACAGGACCTTTCGTGTTCACGGAGTGGAAGCATAATGATTCCATTACGCTGGACAAGAACCCGAACTACTGGAAAGAAGGCCTTCCTAAGCTGAACAAAGTGATCGTCCGCTCCATTCCGGACAACTCGGCACGCTTCAATGCCCTGCAGAACGGCGAGATCGATCTGATGGAGGATTTAAGCCCTGATGATCTGTCCACGCTTGAAGGCAATACTGAGCTGCAGAAGATTGAGCGCCCGCCGTTCAATGTAGCGTACCTCGGCTTCAACTTTAAGAAGAAACCTTTTGATAATGTGAAAGTAAGACAGGCGCTGAACTATGCAGTGAACAAACAGGCAATCATTGATGCATTCTTCTCAGGCCAGGCTACTGCAGCGGTTAACCCGATGCCGCCTTCACTGTGGGGCTACAACGATGCTGTGCAGGATTATGAATATGATCTGGACAAAGCGAAGGCGCTGCTTGCAGAAGCTGGCTACCCAGACGGTCTGCCGGATACAGTAACCCTGTACGCTATGCCGGTATCCCGGCCTTACATGCCTGACGGTAAGAAGGTTGCGGAAGCCATTCAGGCGGACTGGGAGAAAATCGGCGTGAAGACGGTTATTGAATCCCCGGAATGGGCGACTTATCTGGATGACACCAAAGCCGGAGAGAAAGATGATATCTACATGCTCGGCTGGACCGGCGATAATGGTGACCCGGATAACTTCCTGTATACGCTGCTCGACAAGGATGCTATCCCCGGCAACAACCGTACCTTCTATGTGAATGAAGATCTGCACACGATCCTGATCAATGCCCAGAAGGAAACGGATCAGACGAAACGCTCCGACCTGTACAAACAGGCTCAGGAAATCATCAAAGCGGATGCACCGTGGATTCCGCTTGTGCACACTACACCGCTGCTGGCTGCGAAGGCCAATCTGAAAGGATTCGTTCCAGGCCCTACAGGTACGGAATATTACAGCGAAATTTACTTCGAATAGTATGCTCCATAAGCATTTCCTTGCCGCCGCATGCCGGGCGGCAAGTTATGCTTAAGGACCACTGGAAGGTGAGCCAACTTGAACTCCTACCTATTAAAACGTGTCATGGTTTTATTCCCTGTGCTGATCGGAATGACAATTATCGTCTTCTCCATTATTCATGCCATTCCGGGTGATCCGGCCGAAACCATTCTGGGCCAAAAAGCAACCGAGCAGTCCAAACAGGCGCTGCGCGAGCAGCTTGGTCTCGACAAACCTTGGCTGCAGCAATACTTCAACTATATGGGAGATTTGGTGCAGGGAGATCTGGGAACCTCGATCCGGACTAAGACACCGATTGCCAAAGAGATTATGCCTTATCTGGCGGCAACGCTGGAGCTTACGGCAGCGAGTATGCTGTTCGCTACCTTTGTAGGAGTGAACGCCGGTATTCTAAGTGCCTGGCGGCAGAATTCCTGGTTTGATTATACCGCGATGATTATAGCGCTCATTGGCGTGTCCATGCCAATCTTCTGGCTGGGGCTGATGGAGCAGATGTTATTCGCGCTGAAGCTGCACTGGCTGCCCTCTATAGGCAGGATGGATCAGCGGAATCCCGTGGAGAGTATAACCAATCTGTATGTGATCGACACGATACTGGCAGGAGACTGGCGCCAGCTGTGGACGGTCATCAAGCATCTGATCCTGCCAAGCATAGCACTGGGCACCATTCCGATGGCAATTATTGCCCGGATGACCCGTTCGAGTATGCTGGAGGTCATGAACTCCGACTATATCCGTACGGCAAAGGCCAAAGGATTGTCGCAATTCCTTGTCGTATATAAGCATGCACTTAAGAATGCGCTGATTCCCGTGCTGACCGTAGTAGGTCTGCAGACAGGTGCGCTTCTCGGCGGTGCGGTGCTGACAGAGACAATCTTTGCCTGGCCGGGCGTGGGAAGATATATATTTGAGGCGATCAGCTCACGCGACTATCCGGTCATCCAGACCGGTATCCTGATCATTGCTTTTATCTTCGTATTCATTAATCTGCTGGTGGATCTGCTCTATGCCGTCATTGATCCGCGCATCAACTACAAGTGAGGGGTGAACCTATGGGACAGGCATCAATTCAAGTAACGCCCCCGGCTGTACCTGCTGACAAGGTTTCCGGGCCTTGGCGGGATGCGTGGAAGGCTTTCCGCAAGAATAAGACAGCGATGGCCGGCCTTGGCATCATCGTATTTTTTGTGCTGATTGCCCTGCTGGCACCCTTCATCGCCCCTTACGGCTTCAAGGAGCAGGAGCTGGTAAACCGGCTCAAGGCGCCGTCCGCTGACCACTGGTTCGGTACAGATGATCTGGGCAGAGATATGTTCACCCGTATTCTATACGGTGCCCGGATCTCTCTCTGGGTGGGCTTCTTCTCGGTTATCGGCTCCATTGTTGTCGGTACGTTTCTGGGGATTCTTGCGGGATTCTACGGCAAATGGATTGATATGCTGATCTCCCGCATGTTCGATATTCTGCTGGCCTTCCCGAGTATTCTGCTGGCCATTGCCATCGTAGCCATTCTGGGGCCTTCGCTGCAGAATGCGCTGTATGCCATTGCCATAGTTAATATCCCTACCTATGGCCGGCTGGTAAGGGCCAAGGTACTCTCTCTGAAATCGGAGGAGTACATTACGGCAGCCCGGGCGATCGGAATGACGAATAACCGCATTCTGCTGACCCATATTCTGCCGAACAGCTTAACGCCGATTATCGTGCAAGGGACACTTGGCATCGCCACCGCGATTATTGAGGCAGCTGCACTTGGTTTCCTGGGACTCGGCGCACAGCCGCCCGATCCGGAATGGGGCAAGATGCTCTCGGATTCACGGCAGTTCATTCAGAAGGCACCCTGGACGGTTATTTTCCCGGGGCTGTCCATTATGCTGACTGTGCTTGGCTTCAACCTGGTAGGGGACGGCCTGCGCGACGTGCTTGACCCGCGGATGAAGAATTAACTTCTGTTCACTGATAGCCCTGCAGGCCTTTGGCTTGTAAGGGCTATTTTTTCTGAGTAGCTATACTTACAGCTGGAATTATCACTTGTTCATATCAATAATAACTAAATATAATCAAACATAATCAAAACGTATAGTAAAACCAAAAAAGATGTGCTAGAATAGCACCAAAATATATAAGATACATACATGGGAGGAATGGAAATGTTCAAGAAGTTGAGGTTAGTGTTAGTAGCGGGATTGGTAGCGGCGGGATTGTCTGCTGCACCTGGTGAACAGGCACAGGCAGCTAAGAAAACTGAAATTATTATATCTGCGGCAGCCAGCCTGCAGGACAGTCTCGACAAGATTGCCGTGACTTACGAGAAGCAGCATCCCGGTATTGATCTTGTTTTTAACTACGGTGCTTCCGGTACGCTGCAAAAGCAGATTGAACAAGGCGCTCCGGCTGATCTGTTCTTCTCTGCAGGAGACAAACAGATGACTGCCCTGGTAGATGGCGGGCTCATTAGTGATAATACGGAACTGCTGAAGAATCAGCTGGTTCTCGTGGTGCCTTCTGATTCGAAGACTTCCATTACTACAATCACCCAGCTTACCGATAAAGCCTTCAAGAAGGTGGCTGTCGGCCAGCCGGAATCGGTGCCGGCCGGGCAATATGCGCAGCAGTCATTGACGGCTAAGAAGGTATGGGATACGCTGCAGAGCAAGCTGGTCTTTGCCAAGGATGTCCGTCAGGTATTGTCTTATGTGGAAACAGGCAATGCAGATGCCGGCTTCGTCTACAAGACAGACGCGCTTACGTCGAACAAAGTGAAGATTGCCCTGACAGTGGGCGGACATGTGCACAAGGCCATTAATTATCCGGTAGGCATTGTTAAGGAGTCCTCGCATCAGGCGGAGGCCAAGGCATTCTACGATTATGTACAGACAACAGCGGCGGACGCGGTATTTACAAGCTACGGCTTTCAATTAGCACAATAATAACTACTATATAAATGGGGTGAGAAGAGATGGAGATCAATTGGACCGATTTTTTCGCCCCGGTCTGGCTTTCGGTCAAGATTTCAGTGATTACCAGCATTATAGTGTTCTTACTGGCTACGCTCGCAGCCAAGAAGATGGCAGGCCGGAGGTTCTTCGGACACAGCCTGGTTGAAACGGTCCTGCTGCTTCCGCTGGTTCTGCCGCCGACGGTTGTCGGCTTCGTCCTGCTGGTGATCCTCGGCCGGCGTAGCTGGATCGGCAGGCTGTATGAACAGTTCACCGAGCATACCATTCTGTTTACCTGGGGCGCGGCGGTCATTGCCGCAGTAGTGGTCGCTTTCCCCTTGGTATACAGGACGGTCAAGGCGGGCTTCGAAGGGGTGGAGAAGGATCTTGAGGATGCCGCGCGGGCGCAGGGAGCCAGCGAGCTTCAGGTCCTGCGCTATGTAACCCTTCCGCTGGCCAGCCGTTCACTGGCCGCGGGTTATGTGCTCGGGTTTGCCCGGGGGCTGGGCGAATTCGGCGCTACGATTATGGTAGCGGGGAACATTCCCGGGCGCACCCAGACGGTGCCGACCGCAATCTATGTAGCGGTTGACGGCGGCAATATGACGCTGGCCTGGATGTGGGTATGCTCGATTATTGTCATCTCGGCCCTTATGCTGATGTTTGTTAACCGCCGTTCCTGACGGAGTGTAAGCTGAATTACCCCCGGTATCACCAGAAATTCTGGAGATACCGGGGGTTTTTCATTGGGGCATTCCCATGCCCATTCTGCGGTAATCGGAAGGGGATACGCCGGCCTCTTTCTTGAAGATCCGGTTAAAGGACCGGTAATTCTCAAAACCGATAGATTCAGAAATTTCAAATGTCTTATGATCCGTGGTAAGCAGCAGCAGCTTTGCCTTTTCAATCCGCAGACGGGACAGGTATTGAATGAAGCTTTCGCCTACTGCTTTTTTGAACATGGAGCTGAAATAAGGCACACTGTAATTAATCGAAGCTGCCAGCTCCTCCAGCTTATAGGGATAGCTGAGGTCTTCACGCATATGCTGAATGATTCTTGTAATCGAAGCATCGATCTTCCGGCCGCCCTCCTGAAGCTGCTGAAGCTTGCGGAAATAATCGCAGGTCGCCTCGTGTACGGAGTTGAAGGTCTGGCACAGCTCCATTTTTTTACGCAGGTCCGCCTCTAGATCCGCACCGCCCTCTGTTCCAATAACGTTATGGCTCATATCCAGGAAGACTCTCAAATATAAGGATTTGATCTGCTCCGGGTCCCAGGATTGCTCCATAGCCTGGCGGTATAAGGAGAGGCGTTCCTGCTCCAGTGCAGCCGTGTTCAAATGCGGCTCCAGCAGTGCTTTCTTGAGTACCTTGCTCCAGAACCGGCTGAGCGGCTCCGGAATCCGCTGGAAACGGGCGATTTGTTCCCAATCCTCAATAGCGATGCTCTCGCCAAAGCGGTAAAAGAAAGGATAGGGGGCAGAAGCCAGCCGTTTCAGTGCCTCAGGCCGGGCCTTCAGTCCCTGGCCGAAGCTGCACTGCAGGGCAATGCAGCTCATTTTGAGATTGGCGGCAAAGGAATCCAGCACCTGTTCCGGGAAATTGGGGCGCATAGCCTTTGACGTATCGGTGTATATGGCGAGAAAACGTCCCTTGTCGAGCGCGATGACTTTATGCGGGCCTATGCCGGCCAGCAGCTCCTTAAGTACGTTGACTCCGGCGAATTGCCACAGCTTCAGCTCTTCAAGCTGATCAATCGGGAAGCGAAGGGAATTCCTGTCCAGCTCCAGCAGCAATACCTTGAAGCTTTGTTCGTGAAGCGGGAGCTGGGAGTCCTCCAGACTGCGCAGCCACTTGGCTTCGGCCGCTGGACTCAGCAGCATATCCAGAAAGAGGCTCTGCTCAATCTCCACCTCACTGAGCCGGACCTGCTGTTCCAGCTGGAGATGCTTTTCCCGGGTTTCATCAAGTGAGTTCACCTGGGAGGCCAACTCCTCCATCGTCCGGGTCAACAGGCCGGGATCAGAAAGACAGTCATCTTTAATGAGATAGGCTGCCGCCTTCAGATGAATGGCCTGCTGGGCATAATGGAAATCCTGGTGGCAGGTAAGGATGATGATCTGCGGCAGACGTTCTCCGCTTTTCTCAATTTCGCTTAGCATCTCAAGCCCATTCATGCCCGGCATGGTGATATCGGTTACGACAAGCTCCGGCTTGTGCTTCAGGAACAATTCAAGTCCGTCCCGGCCGTCTTCGGCTTCGCCAACCAGCGTGAATAAATCGGCACGCTCTTCAATGAAATGACGGAATACCGTTCTTGCCGGAATTTCGTCCTCCACGAGCACAACTCTATAGGGATTCATGAGGCTCCTCCTTTACAAGAACATTCTCAGACGGCAGCATAATACGGATCGTCAGCCCTTCACCCGGGTCACTGGAGAGCAGAATTTGCGCATCCCCTCCGAACAGCAGCTTCATCCGCAGCCATACATTCTGCAGCCCGATGTTCTCCGTGGACTCTTCATGGAGCAGATGGAGCTGCAGCTTCTTCAGTTCGGCTTCCGCAAGGCCAATCCCGTCGTCAGTAATCTCAAGGATGATATAGTTCTGGCCGGTATCGGTGAAGACCCGTATACTGATATGCCCTTCCGGCGTTTTACGCGGAAGAATCCCATGGAACACAGAATTTTCGATCAGCGGCTGGAGGCTCAGCTTCGGAATCTGCATACTCTGCAGCGGCTCCTCGATGCTGGACTCCAGCCGGATTTGACATTTATACCGCATATTGAGCAGCCCCACATAATCCGCCAAATAATCAAGCTCCTGCCGAAGCTGTACGGTCTGCTCGAAATTCTCCATAGAGTACCGCAGCAGCGCGACCAGCCGGCCCATCAGCGAATTGATCTTCTCATAATCCTTCATCATGGCGAACATCCGGATGGTGTTTAAGGTATTGTACATGAAATGGGGATTAATCTGCGATTGCAGCGCTCTAATCTCCAGTTTGCGCTTCAAATCCTCCGAATCATGCAAATCGGCCAGCAGATCCTGAATGCGGACAGCCATCGTATTGAGCATCCGGCCCAGATCCCCGATTTCATTATTGGCAAAATGAGTGACCCGGGCCTCGAAATGCCCTTTCTTAAGCGCATCGACCTGCCGCTTCACGGCTTGGAGCGGCCGGTATAACTGATATCCGAACCCGACAACGCATAGTGCCCCCAGCACCGCAAGAATGACCAGGAAATAAGTTACGGTCCGCCGGATAATGTCTGCGCTGGCGGTAAGCTCCTTGGACGGAATTTCCGAGACCACGATCCAGTTGTCGTAGGTGGAGGTCTGTTTGACTGAGACAATGGAAGAGCCTGCCGCGAATTGATCGGGGCGGTTCAGCTCTTTCCAGTGCTTGAGAATACCCTGTACACGCCGGGTATCCTCGGCTTTCTCAAGCTTGCTGGTTGTAGCGATCGTCAGCCCGTCTTCGGTCAACAGCGAAATGGAGCCTTCGCTCCCGAGCTGAATATTCTCGATCTGCCGCTGGTATTGGTTATTGCTCATGGAGATCAGCAGTACTCCCTTCAAGTCCTCATACAAATCGAAGGGAACCCGTGAGATATAATAGGTGGAAGAGTCCAGAATCGCAAGTTCCGGCAGAGAGTGCTTATCCAGAAAAATATTAGGTTTCCCCGAGGCCAAATACGTTTCAATCAGCGGCCGGTAAGGGGAATCCGCAAGGGCAGCCGGGGCCTCCGTAGAAGAGAGCACTTCTCCTGTAATAGCTGAATAGACCTGCAGTCCTTCAACATTCCCGATAATCGCCGAGGCGCTGCTGAGCACGGAGATCAGATCCTTTTTGCGGACAACCTCTTCAAAATATTGGGCTGACGGTGAAACCAGCGCGCCCTGAATCGACGAAATACGTGAGTATTGCTCGCTTAATTCCCTCAGCCGGGTCATGGTTAATTCAATCCGGTCTACGACCTGATTGACCAGCTGGGCATTCAGACGGTTCACCTGTTTCTCTACGGTTGTGGTGGATACGCTTACAGAGATAATAGACAATACAATCAGCGGAATCACGGAGATGGCGAACATGACGAGAATCATCTTGATGTAGAAGCTCCGCCGCAAAAAGCTGAAAAATGGTGAACTCATAGGAACCCCTTCCGTTAACCGGTTTTAGACGCTGGATGCTGGATAGGCTATCCTATAAAGATTATAGTACATTGGAGAATAAGGAGAAACACAGATCCGGGGAAATCTTAAGAATGGTGACACTTTGGCTCGAATCCGGCATGTTCACTACCTGCGGTGTCTTCTATAATCCAAAGTGTAAGAACAATGTAAACGCACTCAATACAAGCGAATGGGGGATAACAATGAATTTTACAAGAAAGCTTGTACCGCTTATGGCATCAGCAGCATTAATGGCAACAGCCCTGGCAGGCTGCTCCGGTAACAACAATTCTGCAGCAGGCAGCACAGCCTCACCGGATGGAAGCACACAGACAGAGACTGGCGGCAAGCCGGCCAGCATCAAAGCGATGACGATCCTCTTCGGCAATCCGCCGGAGATGGGCAGCAATAAAGCGCTGGAGGATCTGGAGAAACGCGGCAACGTCGATCTGGATGTGACCTTCGTACCCTCCGAGGCCTATACCGATAAGCTCTCCGTAGCCGTGTCGGCAGGTGATTCCTATGATCTGCTGCTCATGGACGGCGGAAAGGACGACAAATTCAATAACCTGGTGAAGATGGGCGCGTTCCATGATCTGACGCCTTATCTGGAGAAGACGGAGAATATCAGCCAGATCGATGATGTCGTCTGGGATGGAATCAGAATTGACGGCAAGGTATACGGAGTTCCCCGGCCGCGCGGCCTGTACGGCGGAGGGGAAGCCAATATCCTGATCCGTAAGGACTGGCTGGACAAATACAATCTGGCTGTGCCAAAGACGATGGATGAGCTGACGAATGCGCTTGCTGCATTCAAGGAGAATGATCCGGCAGGCGGAGGCAAAACCATTCCGTTTACGATCTATGGTTCAGACGGAGTCAACAGTCCCGGACCTTTCTCAGGAGTGCTTCCGATTCAGTTTGCCTTCGGCATTCCTAATGTGTGGAAGCTGGACGGCGGGAATGCTGTGCGCGATTTCCAGACTCCCGAATACAAGGCATTTCTGGAGTGGCTGCGAGATTCCTGGAGCAAAGGCCTGATTGACAAGGATGCGCCGGTGCTCAAGAACCAGGGCCAGGCACGGAGCAAGTTCCTGTCAGGCACAGCGGGTGCTTTTGTGGGGAATGTCAGCGATCTGGGAGAGGCCAATGTGGAGAAGCTGAAGCAGACAGATCCAAATGCTGAAATTGCCATTGTCGATGTGCTCGAAGGGGCAGGCGGACACAAAGGTGCTGCTGTACTCGGCGGATACTACGGGCTGTGGGTCATTCCAAGCTCCGTACCGGAAGATAAGGTTCAGCAGATTGTTGATTTCCTTGATTTTACCGCCTCCGAGGAGAATATAGCGTTCTCCAAAGCGGGAGTTACCGGCATTCACTCCAGTGACTTCAAAGATGGTGTTGCTGTGCAGACTGAAGAGCAGAAGAAGCAATACGACCTGGATAAGCCGAGCCAATTCGTGCTGGAGAACCGGGTAGATCCATATGTATACGCCAGCTCCAAGGAGCCGGAGATTCTGGCGCAGCAAAAGGCGACATTGGATATCATCAGCAAAATCGGTGTTGAGAATCCGTTCCTCAGCTACAACTCACAGTTCGCCAGCAAGAATCCGGACAGCTACAAAAAAATGAGCGCCGTGATGACGAAATATGTGCTGGGTGAAGGCACCTGGGAAGATGTGCAGAAGGAGATTGATACCTGGACTAATGGTGCAGGCGGGCAGATAGCCAAGGAACTGCTGGATCAATATAATGCAGCGCACTAAATAAGACACCACTAAATATACACAGAGGCAAAGGAGGGGGCTTCCCCTTTCTTTTGCCCATGGATAAGGAGGTTTAGCCTGTGCAGAGAACTTTGCGCCCTAAACGGTTTAATCAATTATGGCCTTTCTATTTACTGGCGGCACCTGGCATTCTCTATTTTCTGGTTTTTCATTATATCCCGATGTCGGGACTCATTCTGGCCTTCAAGGAGTACAGCCCGTTCAAAGGCATTATGGACAGCCCGTGGGTGGGGCTGGATAATTTCAGACAGTTTTTCGGAACCTCCGATTTCTATATTTTGCTGAAAAATACATTGCTGATCAGTCTGCTGAACCTGATCATTTATTTTCCGTTTACGATCCTCCTGTCGTTACTCCTGAATGAAGTGCGGCTCAAAGTGTTCAAACGGGTGTCGCAGACGATCGTCTATCTGCCCCATTTCCTGTCCTGGGTCGTCATTTACGGGATTACGATTTCGTTCTTCGGGCCTTCAGGCGTCATTAATCATTATCTCAGCCAGTGGTTTGACGGCAATGCCAATTTCCTGGTGAGCAATGAATGGTTCCGGCCGCTGGTCATCTTCCAGTCCATCTGGAAGGATGCAGGCTGGGGGACAATTATTTTCCTGGCGGCACTGGCAGGGATCAACCCGGAGCAGTACGAAGCGGCCAAAGTGGATGGAGCGAGCCGGCTGCAGAGCATCTGGCATATTACCCTCCCCGGCATCAAGAGCACGATTGTTATACTGCTGCTGCTCCGTCTGGGCTCCTCTATGGACTCCAACTTCATGCAGATCTTCCTGATGACCAACAGCCTCAACCTGGATGTCTCCAATGTGTTCGATCTGTTCGTCTACCATATCGGTCTGGAGCAATTCAATTACAGCTTCGCGATTACCGTAGGCATGTTCAAATCCGTTGCCAGTCTGATCCTTGTAGTCGGGGCCAATTATGCGGCAAAGCTGCTTGGCGAGGAAGGCATATTCTAGAACAAGAACAGGAGTGGGGACGTTATGAAGCTCAAGGCAACATGGTTTGACACCATTATTGTAGTTATTATCTGCTTAATCAGTCTGCTGGTTATTCTGCCTTTTCTATACATTATCGCGGTATCCTTCAGTCCGCCCGGAGATTCAATGGCCGGGAATTTCTTCATCTGGCCCAAGCACTGGACGCTGGATGCTTACAGCTATCTGCTGAATGCGAATACGTTCCTGACCTCGGTCAAGAACTCCGTCATTATCACGGTAATGGGTACGCTGCTTAGCCTGTTTGTATCGATTACCCTGGCCTATGCCTTATCCAAGAAGTTTCTGCCCGGCCGCCGCATCATGCTGCTGATTATTTTCTTCACCATGATCTTTCATGGCGGGATGATTCCCAGTTATCTGGTGGTCAAAAATCTGGGTCTGATCGATTCCTACTGGGCAGTGGTGCTTCCGGCGGCTTCCAGTGCTTTTAATATCATGGTCATCCGCTCGTTCTTCCAGAGCCTGCCGGAAAGTCTGGATGAAGCGGCAAGAATTGACGGGGCAGGAGAGTTCAGAATTCTGTATTCGGTCGTGCTTCCGCTGTCCAAACCGATCATCGCCACGTTTACGCTGTTCTTCATGGTGCAGTTCTGGAATGAGTTCTTCTCAGCGGTCATCTATCTGAATGATACATCGCGCTGGCCGATTCAACCGCTCCTGCGGCAGATGGTGGCGATCAGTGCCTCCAATATTTCGGCAGAGGCTGCAGTTGACGCACAGCTTGCAGCCAACCTTGGACCCAATGTCCAGAATGCGGCGATATTGCTGGCCATGCTGCCTATTGTAATCGTGTATCCGTTCCTGCAGAAATATTTCGCCAAAGGAGCCATGCTGGGTTCGATCAAGGAATAGACGCGGATGAGATCCGTTAAACCAATAAAGGTGAGGGTTCAAATGACGATTGGATATAAAGACTTGCGCCATAATCCTGTATATACAAAGCCGCAGCTATCGGATGAAGAATTCCTCGGCACCATGCTGGACTTGAACAGACCTGAGCTTGGCGGTGTGGCTGCATACTTGAAGTCAGGTGATGTTCCGGCTGCGCGGGATGCGTATCTGGACGTCATTGCAGCAGGTAACAACGGGAGATATTACTTTGAAGTGAAGGATGTTCCCAAGCTTCAGGCGTATGCCGCAAGCTACTACGGCCATGAGGAGGAAGCGCAGCAGACAATCGCTGAGGCAGACCGGATCGTGGAAGGGGATATCCCGCTATTTAAGGGGAAAAGAGTGGTCTTTCCGCGTGGAACCTATGACTGGAACAGCTGGCTGTATGACAGCTCACAGTATCAGCTGCATCTGACCCGGTTCGTATATGTGAAGCATCTGTCCAGAGCTTATGCGCTGACCGGTGATGAGAAATACGCCAAATGCTTCAATGACATGATCAGCGACTTCATCGATGATAATAGGGTGCCGGTGGATGATACGTTCCGTTCCGAGCATTCGACCTGGGACCCGCTGTCTGTCGGGGTGCGGCTGTTTATGCTGCCCGAAGCCTTCATTATCTTCTTCAGCTCACCTGCGTTTGAACCTGCGGTTAAGCTGAAGCTGATCAAGTCCTTCCATGAGCACGGGCAGTATGTGCGCAAATATCATGCCGGCGGCGGCAATCATGTCTGCATGCAGCTGCGGGGGCTGATTCAGACGGCGCTGCTCCTGCCGGAGCTGAAGGATTCCGCAGAATGGCTGGAGTACGGGCTGCGTGAGCTGCCGGGATATATCCGCCAGAACGTATATGCGGATGGGGTACAGTTCGAAGGCAGTCCGAATTATCACCTGATCGTGATGCGCGATCTGTATGAGCTGGTGGCACTGTTCCATAAGCTTGGAATCGACGCCGGGGAGTATCGCGACACCTTGGAGAAAATGTTCACCGTGACGATGCATCTGCTGGCCCCTGACGGACAGCTGGTCAAATTCGGCGATACCGATGTGCAGGTGGTCAGCGAGCTGCGCAATGTCATGAGTCTGGGCGCTTATCTGTATCAGCGCGGCGATTTCAAAGCGCTGGGGCATGAGCGGCTGCCGTTCTCCCTGCTCTGGAGAGTAGGGCCGGAAGCGGTGCAGCAATATGAGCAGCTGAAGGCGAAGCAGCCTGCCGAAACGGCAGCCTGCTTCCCGATTGGAGGTTACATTACCTCCAGGCAGGGCTGGAGCCGGGAAGACATGTACATGGCGATGCGTGCAGGTGTTGGAGTCGGCGGACATGCCCATTCGGATGCGCTGAGCCTGGTGCTCTACGCCGGAGGGCGCGAGCTGCTGGCGGATTCAGGCATGGGGTTGTTCGAGTGGAACAAGGAGCGTAAATATACGGTATCCACCCGGGCCCATAATACAGTAGTGGTGGATGGCCAGGACCAGCATGTCCGCAGCTTTCACTGGAATACGCCAACTACGGCGGCCTGCAGAATCTGGGACGTCCAGTCCAGTGCAGCCTATGACTACAGCTTCGCGAGCCATTACGGCTATACCCGTTACGATGATCCGGTCATCCATTCCCGCAAGGTGCTGTTCATCAAGAACAGCTACTGGCTGATTGTGGATCTGTTTGAAGCGAAGGAACAGCACCGTTATGAGCAGTACTTTCATCTGCCAACAGGCGGAGCGGGATATGACTGCCGCAGCGGTGAAGTGTCCACTCAGCTGGAGGGGGCTAATCTGCTGCTGCTGCATCTGCCGGCCGGCCACGCTGAGGACCAGCTGTTGCTTGAGCCGGGACTGATTTTCAAGCAGGGGGAGTATACTGAGAGTCCGGTGGTGAAGCGTTCATTAACTGTGGCGGGGAGGACGGCAATCGTAACGCTTGCCGTTCCGTTCGGAACGGAGAAACCTAAGGTGACCATTGAGCCCCTGCCTGCACGGATGAACGGGAAAGAGCTATCTGCTGAAGAGGCAACGGCCCTGCGTATTATAATGGGAGATCGAGTGGATGAAATCTGCTTATACCATAATAGTGTAGAGGTAGCGGGCTACCTCGACCACACCGGCAATATCATTGCCGAAGCGCTGCTGCCCCGCAAGGAAGAGCCGCTAGGCTTGGAGTTTGCCGGGGGGAGCTATAGCCGGGATGTTATTGTGATCACGGAATCTAAATCATAGCGGTCTGAAAAGAACAACGTCCATCCTGTACCGGGGTGGGCGTTGTTTTAGTTTGGGGGGGAGAGGAGGAAATGAAAGGGAGAAATCCCCTTGAATGCGGCGGAAGCAGGCAGCAGGCGGGAATGAGGGGCAGAAGTGCCCCGGAATCCGCCAACTTGAAAATGTTTGCGCCGAATCCCCTTGTTGCAACCGTTATCATGTTATAATTTTAGATATAATTTGAATGATAATGGAGGGACTCATGAGGAACTCTTTGGAACTGCTTGAGGATGTCGTGGATACACAGGCGCTGCAGATCATTCAGGACGATCTTGCTGCGGTGACGGATATGGCTGTGCTTACGGTCGATGCTGGCGGCAAGCCGGTGACCCGGCACAGCAAATGCACGGACTTTTGCAGAGCGATGAGATCGGCCACCCAGTCCTCCCGGTTATGTGAGAGCTGTGATTACCGCGGGGGATATGCCGCACAGAGTATGCAGCGTCCCTATGTCTATAAATGCCATATGGGGATTGTGGATATGGCGGTACCGCTGGTAGTCGGCAGCAAGTACCTTGGCTCCATTATGCTGGGGCAGATCTCTATTCCCGCACAGGATACCGGTAAGAAGCTTGATATGCTGAGCGCAACCAGCACTCCAGATCAAAGGGAGCATGACAGCATGCTGGAGGAATATTACCGGAGCCTTCCGGAGATGTCTTATGAACGGATCGAATCCGTAGCCCGTCTGGTCACCCACATGAGCCATTATATAACCGGCAGAGTTAGCGCCAGGAACCGGACTTATGTATTCGGCACTTCTGCAGCTGCTGCCGATGTGAAGCTTACAGAAGAAGCAGCGCAGGAGCAGGAGGTTCGCCGGCAGCAGGTACAGGAGGAGGCGGGCCAGCCGACTGACAGGAAGCAAGCTGCGGGCACAACAGGCGGCAGCCTCAGGCTGAAGCCGGCGCTGGAGCATATGCATGGGCATTTCCGGGAGCGGCTGAGACTGGCGGACATGGCCCAGTTATGCTGGATCAGCGCAGACTATTTCAGCAGACTGTTCAGGCAGGAGACGGGCAGCACCTTTTCTTCCTATATAAATAGCCTTAGGCTGGAGGAAGCGAAACGTAGTCTGGCGGAGGGGGAAGAATCTGTAGTGAGCATCGCGTATTCGCTGGGTTTTGAGGATAGCGGGTATTTCATCCGGACCTTCAAAAAAGCTACAGGCGAAACACCGGCGGTCTACCGCCTGAAGAGCCGTGCATAATCCGCGCTGCGCTGGGAGTTTATAGGATGAAATGACGGAATAGTTCTATACAGGATCGTGCAATGCCAAACAGCGGCAAAGCGCTTATACTGAATAGGAAGCGTTTACAAATCCTGCCTAAGGAGTGCTGTGAAATGAGAAAAATACTAACCTCTCCCTCTAAATATGTTCAGGGCAAAGATGAACTGTACAACATCGGGGACTATGTAACGATCTATGGACGGAAAGCGCTGCTGGTGGCGCATAAGGATGATCAGGCCCGGGTTCAGGATTACCTGGACAAGGCAGTTGCCAAAGGCGGCTTCGAATTCGTAACCGGCGGGTTCGGCGGGGAATGTACGCTTAAGGAGATCGGCCGGCTGGAGCAGTTCGCGGCAGCAGAAGGCTGTGATGTGATTGTTGGCCTCGGCGGCGGCAAGGCGCTGGATACAGCCAAAGCGATCGCCAACCGGGCTAGAATTGCGATTATTGTCGTACCGACGATTGCGGCGACTGATGCACCATGCAGCGGCTCTTCGGTGATCTATTCGGAGCACGGCGAGTTCGAATCCTATCTGTATGCGCGGCAGAATCCCAATGTGGTGCTGGTGGATACCGGAATCATTGCCAATGCGCCGACGCGTTTTCTGGTGGCCGGGATGGGGGATGCGCTGTCGACCTTTTTTGAGGCGAGATCCTGTGTCAGAGGGTTCACCTATAACAATTCCGGGGCCGTAAGCACGAAGGCGGCGATGGAGCTGGCCCGGCTCTGCTACGAAACACTGCTGGAGGACGGGCTGAAGGCCAAAGCGGCCAATGACAGCAAGGTGGTTACGCAGGCGCTGGAGAATATTATCGAGACGAATATCCTGCTTAGCGGACTTGGATTTGAGAGCGGGGGGCTGGCCGCAGCGCATGCGGTGCATAACGGGCTGACCATTCTGGAGGAGACCCATCACTATTATCACGGGGAAAAGGTGGCTTTCGGCACGCTGGTGCACATGGTGCTGGAGAATGCGCCGCAGGAAGAACTGGACACGGTGCTTGGCTTCTGCAAGTCGCTCGGATTACCTACCTGCCTGAAGGACCTGGGTGTTACAGATATCAGTGAAGCCCGGCTGATGCCGGTGGCCGAAAGAGCCTGTGCCGAAGGGGAGTCCATTCATAATATGCCGTTCCCGGTTACGAAGTACGATGTATATGCGGCCATTCTGGCTGCGGACCGGCTGGGCGGAAGCGGAGGCGAAGCCAGATGAAGAAGATCATCAACGCTCCTGAAGATGTAGTCGTGCAGATGATCGAGGGCATGGTGCTTGCTTATCCGGAGCTGCTGGAGTGGAACCGGAAATACAAGATCATTACGCGTAAAGAGCTGAACCCGGACAAAGTCACCCTGATCAGCGGCGGAGGCAGCGGACATGAGCCTGCGCATGGCGGATACGTAGGTAAGGGAATGCTGGATGCGGCGGTATGCGGTGATGTGTTTGCCTCTCCGTCGACCATTCAGGTCTACAATGCGATTACGAAGACGGCTTCCTCCCAAGGAACGCTGCTGATTATCAAGAACTATTCCGGCGACTGTATGAATTTCGATGCGGCGGCGGAGATGGCGTTCGAAGATGATGATATCACCGTGGAGAAAGTGTATGTGAACGATGATGTGTCCGTAGCGGATGATGCATCGACGGCAGGCAGAAGAGGCGTGGCCGGAACGGTGTTTGTGCATAAAATCGCCGGAGCGGCTGCAGAACGCGGAGATACACTTCCGGAGGTCAAGGCCATCGCGGAGAAAACAGTGCGCAATGTCCGGTCGATCGGCTTCGCGCTGACTTCCTGTACCGTGCCGGCCAAAGGCTCACCAACCTTCGCGCTTGGAGAGGATGAGATCGAGTTCGGCGTAGGCATTCACGGCGAACCGGGTATTGCCCGGGAAAAGCTCGTTCCGGCCGATGAACTGGCCGCGAAGGCACTTCAGGCGCTGCTCGCCGATATGCCGGTTAACCCGGAGGAAGAGGTCGCGCTGATGATTAACGGCTTCGGGGCAACGCCGCTGCAGGAATTGTACATTCTGAACCGTTCCGTCAGCCTGCTGCTGGAGGAAGCCAAGATTAGGGTATACCGGACCTTTGTCGGTAATTATATGAGTGCGATTGATATGGCGGGAGCATCGGTCACCCTGCTGAAGCTGGATGATGAGCTGAAGCAGGCACTCGACTATAGCGCGGAGACGGCAGCTTATAGATGTTAGGAGGCGGAAGCAATGGAGAAGCTGCTTACAGCTGATATAGTAGTGATGATAGATGAGATGGCGAAGCTTATCATTGAGAAGGAAGTCGAATTCTGTGAACTGGATTCCTTCGCCGGAGACGGGGACTTCGGCATGTCGCTGGCCAAAGGCTTCCGGCAGCTGAAGCTGGAATGGGAGGAGCTGCCGCAGGAGGGAATCGGTGAATTCCTCAAAGCCTGCGGAATGGTGATCATTGAGCACTGCGGAGGCGCTTCGGGTCCGATCTGGGGCTCGGCCTTCCGCAGCGCGGCGAAATACGCCAAGGGCCGGACAGAGCTAAGCGGACTTGAACTTGCCGAGCTGCTGGAGCATGCGGCGGAAGGGATTCAGAAGCGGGGCGGAGCGAAGCTTGGCGATAAGACGCTGCTCGATGCACTGATTCCTGCTGCTGAAGCTCAGCGGAAGAGTGCGGAGAGTGGCGACGCCCTGCTGATCAGCATGCGCAAGGGCGCAGAAGCGGCGGTGCAGGGAGCCGAGCACACCAAAGACATTATCGCTTCCAAAGGCAGGGCAAGCTATGTGGGCGAGCGGAGCCTCAGCCACCCGGATGCCGGAGCTACAGCGATAGGTATTCTGTTCACCGGGATTGTAGACCGGATGCAGCAGTAAGGATTGAAGACCCCGATTGAAATACAGATGCAGTGAAAAGGACGCCCGGTGGTATATCTCTTCCGGGCGTCCTTTTGCTGTTCCGCTAGTTCAAGTCTCGTATATAATATTCCCTGTTTCGGTAAGGTCATAGCTGTGAATGGACTTCAGCTCGTTCTGGAAGGCGGATGAACGCAGAATATCAAGAACCGTGCTGATCCATTGTTCATTCTCGGGCTTCTTGACCATGACCAGATCGTAGCGTTCCGTGGTGAGCGGAATGAAGTCAATGCCGTCAATAATCTTGGCGGCCTTCTCGGTGCCGATACCCACATCGGCGCTGCCCCGCGCCACCATACCGGCTATAGCCAGATGGCTGTTCTCTTCGGTTCCATAGCCCTCCAGCGATGCGGATGGAATTTCGAGCAGGCGGAGCTGCTCATCCAGCAGCACCCGGGCCCCGGAGCCGCGTTCGCGGTTGATCAGGATCAGCCCGTTCTGCCGGAGATCACTCCAGGTGCGGATGCCTTTGGGGTTGCCCTTCCGCACATAGAACCCGGCACTGCGTGATAGCAGATGCACTACGATATAAGAGAAGCCTACGAGCAGCTTGCGGATATAAGGCAGATTATATTCGCCGGTATCCCCATCCAGGAGATGGGTGCTGACAATATCCGATTCCCCGTGATACATGGCAATCAGGCTGTCCAGACTGCCGGCATACGAACGGAGCGGGCGGGTGGACGGCAGCGTACGCTCCAGATAGGTCGCCAGAATATCAAGCGACATATCCTGGCCGGTAATGACCACATTCATACTGGTGCTTTTGCCGGTATGGGGGGGCGGAGGGGCGAAGGCCTGATACGGAGCCGCAAAGGAAGCGGCCGTCTGCAGCGGCTGTATTTCCTGTAATCCGCTTCCGCCGGGGAGCGGATGCCCATAAGCCCCGCTGCTGCGGGAATTCTGCTTGTATGCCTCCAGATCAGAGAGATCAACACGCATCTGTTTGCCGACACGGTAGGAGGGCAGCTCTCCTTTTTTGATCAGATCATAGACTTTAAGTTTGGATATTTTGAGTAACCGGGCGATTTCCTCGGTGGTATAGGAAGTATTCTCAGACATGAATTAAACCCTCCCAGGGATGCACTGCGGCAGAAGTCACAGGTAGCCATATAATGCTTATAATGCTCAAGACTACCTTATTTTGTGGACCTGCGCAATCTAAGAAACCCCCGGACCGCAGGTGCAGAGCGGCAGACGGGGCTTCAATATGTCCCGTGCCGCTCTGTCTTCGCCTGCTGCGCATCGGATAACGTGATCAGCTCGGAGACAGTGACGAACCGGAACCCTTGCTTCGCAAGCTCGGGGAGGATGATCTTCAGCGCTTCCTTCGTTTGCGATTGCCCATGGACATGATCATGGAACAGAACGATATCTCCATTCCGGGCATTGCGGATCACTCTGCTGGAGATGCTCCAGACTCCCGGGCGGTTCCAGTCGCGGGTATCCTGATGCCAGGACCAGAGCACCGGCTTCAGGCCCATGCTGTTGGACACATCAATCATCGTGTCGTCGTACATTCCGCCCGGCGGTCTGAACAGGCTGCTGTGTTTGCCGGATACTTTGACAATCTCCTTCTCCGTCAGCTCCAGCTCCTCCTGAATCTGCTGCCCGGAGACCGGTTTTTTGAAATAAACGTGATTATAGGTATGGTTCGCAAGCTCATGGCCTTCATTAATGACGCGTCTGGCGACCTCGGGATAAGCGGCGATCCGTTTGCCAATTGCAAAAAAAGTGCATTTCGCATTGTATTCATGCAGTACCTCCAGAATGCCATCCGTCTCGAAGGGGTCCGGGCCGTCGTCGAAGGTGAGTGCAATAACCTTTTGGGTGGTCTGCACCTCCCAGATCATGTCGCCCCGTTCCTCATAATAATAGCGGTTCTTGGCCCTGTTCGGGCTGCCGAGGGCAATGTCTGCAGAGCCGTGCATAAGCGCGAGCGCTGCAAGGGCCGCGGCAGTGATTCGGATTCCTCTTTTCATGCGTCTCAAGTTTCACTCCACACCCTGTGTTTTTATAAGCCGTTCCTGCGCTGCTTGAGCCTTAGAATGCTCCATTTGCCCCGGGAAATATGCATTTTATATAAAGCGAACTGGAAGGTTAATGATAAAGATGAAAGTAACATCTGAACCGGAAACTTATCTGGTCGCATTTTAGAGTGAAAGTTCTGCCGGAAATGACTTATAATGAGATACTAAATACAGAACAATGGAATAGGGGCAGCGGAGATGACACTAATTGAGAAAAGAGAGCATAGGCAATATCCGGAAATTACCCGGCTGGAAACATCCAGAGCCGCATATGAACGCGATTATTCGCGTCTGATCCATTCGCCGACCTTTCGACGGCTGCAAGGCAAATCACAGGTATTCGGTGCAGGCACCGGAGATTATTACCGCACACGGTTGACCCACTCGCTGGAGGTGGCGCAGATTGCCCGTGAAGCGGCCAAGAGTCTGCTGCGTTCTTACCCTGAGGTAGAGACGGGGGCAGCTGAGAATCCGGGATTGGTCATCGATCCGGAGGTCGTGGAATGTGCGGCCATTGCGCATGATTTCGGACATCCGCCGTTTGGGCATAAGGGGGAAGAGGTGCTGGACAGCCTGCTGGAAGGGCTTATTGCCAAGAAGACAGCGGAGGCTGCCGCGAAGTCCGGGGCCGGTCCGGTACAGAAGCAGACGATCCATGAGAGCATGAAGCGTAAATATGAACATTTTGAAGGCAATGCCCATAACTTCCGCCTGATCATGTTTCTGGAGAAACGCGAAAATATTGATGGACTGAACCTCTCGGATGCGGTGCTGCTGGGCATTAACAAATATCCGTTTCCCGGTACTGTGCTGAAGAAGGGCATGTACCTGCATGAATGGGAGTACATCAACGAGATCCGCACCCAGTGGGGGGTTCCGGCAGGCAAGAAGACGCTGGAAGCACAGCTTATGGACTTATGCGATGATATAGCCTATTCGGCCCATGACCTCGAAGACGGCATCAAGGCCGGCAAGATAGAGGTACACGAGCATTTCATGCACGACGAATACATCCAGCGGCTGATTGTAGAGAAGATCACGACGCTGGAGGATGCCTTCTGGTCAGGCTGGCAGGCCGAGGCGATCAGCGCCAAGGTGGAGGAAGTGCTTAGCTCATTCCTTCGGGTATGGATGGAGAAAATGCCAACCTGTGAGAATGACTACTCCCGCACGCGCCGTGAAGTTAAAGCTTATTGGGTCAGTACTTTCGTCGCCAGTCTCGGCGTCATCGAGGACGGGGACTGGAAGAAGGTTACCTTCATCAAGGAAGGCCAGGAGGATGAGGATATGCTGCGGACGGTCAGTGTGCTCAAAAGCTTCGCCTGGGTAACGATGATCCGCGATTTGCGTGTGCAGCGCCTGCAGAAACGGAGTGAATGGATCCTCCGGCGGCTGTGGGAGGCCTTCCTGGATCCCGAGACCTCGCGGAGTATTATTCCGAGCGACTGGCTGCAGCGGTATGAGAAGGATCAGAGGTCGGCCAGGCCCATCTGGACCTGGGAGCATATGGTGACAGATTATATCGCCGGGATGACCGATGCGTTTGCCGAGAAAATCTACAATGAGCTGTATGGACTAAAGGTAGGCTCGATTTACGATCTGGATTAGGCATGGCTCTGCGCCCATAGTACCTGTCAGCCGGTTTGGCTGGCGGGTACTGTTTTTTTATATGATCTGGATATACATATAAAATTTTTTAGGTATTTTGCCGAAATAGTACTAGCAACCTATTTTTTTTGTTCTTTTATGAAAATGGAATGTAATAGAATGGAATTCCGGTCATGTTTTCGGAAAAAGTTTGAGGAGGCACGCGTAGATGGGCAAGGGTCAACAACTGAAAAGTGCAGTTAAAAAATGGGTGAGTAGAACTAAAAAGGTGCGCCAGACCGCAGTAGCTAAAGGAAGTAAAAGTATTGGATTCAAGATTGCCTCCGGTTATGCGGCTTTGGCAGTACTGGTTCTGGTTACCGGCGGAGTCTCGCTCTATCAAATGAACGGTATGCAGAAGAATACAGGCAATATTATTGATCAGAGCATTCCCGCACTGGATAAAATCCACAATGTAAATTACCTGACAGAGCATGTTATGGCGATCAGCATGCAGCATATTCTGAGCACGGATAGCGCAGAGAAAAACACACTGGCGGAAGAGCGGGCTGAATTCATCCGCAAAGTGTCAGATACATTGAAGGAATACAAGCTCACCTTGCGGGGAGAGCAGGAGCTGGGGCAATTACAGTCGCTCGTCGGGAAATGGGGAGAGTTCCTGACCGTCAACAATCAGGCGATCCTGCTCAGCAGCTCGAATGACGAGGCATTAGCACTGGAGGTATCCCACAAGGGGATTGAGGCGTTTAATTCGATGCAGATTGATCTGGACGCGCTTGTTGCACACACTCAGGATGAAGCAGCGAGTGAGGGCAAAGTGTCCGAGAAGATTTTCCACACTTCCCTGACGTTGAGTATTGTAACTGTGCTGATTGTCCTGGTAGTCATCGGAATGATTAACATGGTGATCCGTAAGACTATGATCAATCCGCTCAAAAAGGTAACCGTACACCTGCAGCGGATCTCCGGCGGTGATCTGACCGCTGAGGATACCCTGATCGGCAATATGGATGAAATCGGCCAGCTTGCCAAGACCGTTAACGAAACTAACCGTACCTTGCTGGAAATGGTGAACCGGATCAGAAATGTCTCCGAGGTGATTTCGGAACAGGGCGATGAGCTGATGCATACGATTTCCGATACCAAGGAGGGCAGCAGCCAGATTGCCTTGACCATGGAAGAGCTGGCCAAAGCCTCCGGCAGCCAGGCCGAAGCAGCGGTAGATGCTTCTAAGGCGGTGGAGGAATTAAACGCTATAATTGAGAATTTTGCCGGCAGGGGAATTGACCTCTCGCTTCATTCGGAGCAGGTGCGGCAGAAGGGTGAAAAAGGCAAAGCGCTCATGGAGAGCTCTGTAGCGCAAATGAACCAGATTGCGGACGCTGTATCGCAGTCTATGGACACGGTGGAGGAGCTGAACCGCAAGAACGAGGGGATCTTCCGGCTTGTGGGCTCCATCCGCAGCATCTCTGAGCAAACGCATCTGCTGGCGATCAATGCGGCCATTGAAGCGGCGAGAGCCGGTGACAGCGGCCGGGGCTTCGCGGTAGTAGCACAGGAGGTGCGCAAGCTGTCGGAGGATGTGCAGCGGACCGTAGCGGAGATTACCGGAATTACACAGGGAATCCAGCATGACTCCAGAGCGATGGTTGAACAATTGCGCGGCGGCGTGGCGAAGACGGAAGAGGGCAGCCGGCAGATAGTCGAGACAGGCGAAGCCCTGGCCGATATCAACGGCTCGGTGGGGGTAATGGCGCTCACGGTGGAAGAAATGGCCAAGGATCTGGAGCAGATGACCGGAGCCAGTGAAACCATGAACGAGTTCAGCCAGCATATCTCGGCACTCGCCCAGCAATCTGCGGCCGGTGTAGAAGAGACTTCAGCTTCGGCCCACGAGCAGCTCAGCGCGACTACGGAAGTGGCTAACGGCATCGAGCATCTGAAGCTGCTGCTTACTGAGCTTAAGGAGTCTGTGACGCGATTTCAAGTGTGAGGGGCTATATAGTTTGAGTGGTGAAATTCTAATACTTAGGGATACGCCGTGACTGCAGAGAATGTTTGGACTTCCGGCCGCTGTTGTTCCCGGATTTCTTGATTTATACCGCTGGTAGCGGTGGAAATCCGTGAACAAAGGCGGACGCTGCCGCTCCTACAGTTCCAAACTTCTCTTCCGCCACTTCTCCCTAAATGTAAATTTCAAGTTCAAACTATATAGTGAGATGGGAATATAAAAACAGCCTCTGCTTAGGTTAGCAGAGGCTGTTTTTGTCTTGGTAATGTGCTGGGGAGAGCAAAGTTATGTTACCTAGTGCTATATTACTATACAGCTTGAACTGGGGGTTTTTCGGATGGCCCCGGCTCCTAGCTCGAACTGCAGGCTCGAACTCCTTGGCGAATTGATGACGAGACCCGCGCCGCCTAAGTACTAACTAACTGTATTTTGTGCAACTAAAGCGATCGTTTTTTGCGCTGCGAGGGTTTTAACTGCATTCTCTACAGTTAAAATCCCCCATACTCCGGGAAAAAAGACGTACCGCTAATTTTAGTTGTACAGAATACAGTTAACCGGGAAAATCCGTTTTTTCGCCGTTATTTAACTGCAGGAAATACAATTAAAGTAATTGCAATGCACTTCGCACTAGCTAGTTCACAATAGACTTGTCCGCGCAGAGTCTTGCCAGCGCTGGGCTCTACGGAATAGGTTGTTTTCAGGTTCAACTCATTTCGTTGAAATCCGGATAGTTGAAATCCTGCACAAAATACAACATTTTCCTCAAAAGATCGACGTTAACCGAAAATTGTTGTATAAAAGGCATCATTTCGCCTCCATCCGGCAGATTAACTAGAGAATTGTTGTATTTCATACAACAATTCTCTAGAAAACCCTTTTATCTAACATCCAATGTTGTAATATGTACAACATTTAGCCGCAGGAGGCACCTTTAAACCCGCAAGTCACAAACAAGTCCGCAAATCCTCAGCAATCACCAGCCTGTCCGCCAGTCCTCAGCAACCTCGCAGCCCGTCCGCCAGCTCGTCCACAAGTTAGCAGCAACCTGGCAGCAAGCCCGCTAGCCCGTCCGCCAGTCCTCAGCAACCTCGCAGCCCGTCCGCCAGCCCGTCCACAAGTTAGCAGCAACCTGGCAGCAGGCTCGCCAGCCTGTCCACAAGTCCGCATATCCCACAGTAACCCCGCACCTACCTAGCAGCGGAGGCTTAATATTGGCGGCTGTAGTCGACCAGATTGAGTGAAGGCGTTCCGGACTCCAGATAGGCCTTCATGTTCTCAACGAAAATATCCACTACCCGGTCCGCGTAACGGTCGGTTACCCCGGCACAGTGAGGGGTCATGATGACCTGCTCCATTTCCCATAGAGGGTGATCCTCCGGCAGCGGTTCTTTCTCGAAGACATCGAGTCCGGCACCGGCAAGCTGTCCGCTGTGCAGCGCAGAGATTAGATCGTCCGTATTGGTAGTCGCTCCGCGGCCAATATTAATGTAATAGGCCCCCTGCTTGGCAGCGGAGAAGATGTCTGCATCGAATATTCCCTGCGTCTCGTCGGTGATCGGCAAAGTGTTGATAATAAAATCGGCGTCGCTCACGGAATCCTTCAGCTGTCCGGTCGTGAAGACCTCATCGAAGCCGTCAACCGGCCGGCCGGAACGGCTCACACCGATCGTCTTCATACAGAAAGCCTTGGCAATTCTGGCGGTTTCACTGCCGATGGAGCCGGTTCCGGCAATCACTGCCGTCTTGCCGGTCAATTCACTCTCTTGTCCATCCGAATGCCAGCGGCGGTTCTGCTGGTTGCGGATAGCAGTATGCATGTTCCGGGTGAACATCAGCATGAAGCTGAAGATAACGGCAGTAATCGGTTCGGCGTGAACACCGCTGGCATTCGTCAGCAGAATCCCGCGTTCATGCATGGCTTCGAGCGGAAGTTTCTCCACACCGGCAGACCAGGCCTGGACCCAACGCAGCGGTGAACCCTGGCGCAGAAGGGTATCACTGACGCCTTTTCCCCAGCCGATGATAATTTCCGCACCGGAGAGCAGCTCAAGGTCCGGATTCCTGGAATCTCCGAGGGTAAGGGTATAATCTGGTGCAGCGGCGCGGATCAGCTCCTGCTGCCCATCTGATAAATGCTGCATACAAACGATGGATTTAGTCATGTTGGTTCCCTCCTATTCTACATTTCAGTAGAGAAATGGACGATAAGTATAGAATAAGCATAACAAATCTGCCTGGAAAGGTGAAATTAGAATGGAACATAAGGAGCCGGAGCAAGAATTTGAGCGTCTGTTTATCGCTATACCTTTGCCGGAAGCGCTGCGCTATTATCTTAAAAATGAGTCTGCCCGCGTGTCTTCCGGACTTAAATTTGCCAGATGGACACATTTTGAAGATTTCCATATTACGCTGCAATTTCTTGGCGACACTCCGAAGGAGGATATCCCGGCCCTGTTCGCGGCGCTCCGGAAAGTTTCCTCGTCAAGCAAAGGCTTTCAGCTGAAGCTCGGAGAATGGGGCACATTCGGCCTCCCGGACTCGCCAAGAGTGCTCTGGACGGGGGTTTCCGGGGAGCTTGAGCCGCTCAGGGAGCTGCAGAAAAAGGTGGTTTCCGCGA
This sequence comes from Paenibacillus sp. FSL E2-0178, assembly GCF_038593005.1. Lineage (NCBI taxonomy): Bacteria > Bacillati > Bacillota > Bacilli > Caryophanales > Paenibacillaceae > Paenibacillus > Paenibacillus sp. FSL E2-0178. Next base: position 3,445,774 of record NZ_CP151953.1, on the reverse strand, counting down.
CACTTCCGTTAGGGTTCACGGCGGAAACACGAACGTATAATCCCCATTTGACAGTGGCCCGCAAATACCGTGAGGAGCAGCCGTTTACGCTGGAGCGGCTGGAAAATTTACGGGTAAAGGGACGTCCCGCAGGCAATTTACTTCCAGACTTAGGCTGGACGGTGGATGCTTTTGTGGTGTATGCTACCAGGATGTATGCCATTCCTATGTATGAAATGACCGAAAAATTTACATTTTTCTCAACATAAATCGACAAGAAAGTTTTCAAAGCTTCCATTTTCGGTTACATACAATAGGAGTGTGCCGTAAAATAGGAGGTAAATAATGTTAATATTTAAACAGAGCCGCTGTATTGCGCTGCTGGTTAGTGTAATTCTAGTGTCTTTCTCAGCGATAAGTTTGATGAACCCCGAAGGATCTGCTGCTACCGGGGAGAATGTAATAGAAATGGGTAAATTGAAGTCTGCCGGCCATGAGTCTCTGGAGCCCAGTGTTCCGAAAGCTGCATCCGCTGTATATAGGACAAGCCCTTCATCCAGCACAATGATTCCCATGCTTTACACCACAGCTGCCGAACCGGTCCACACCTGGGCCCGCATGGTAAGCGCCGGATGGTTAAGCCCCGAGAAGCTGCAGCGTCAAGAGGCTGTGAAGACGGGCGTCGTTCAGCCTAAGCCTAAGGCTAAGGTAACTGTGGTGAAAGCAACGCCGTCAGCGGCGCAAGCGCTGAAGAAAGCGGCCAAGGGGACAACGAGCGTAAATAAAGTCAAAGCGGCAACTCAGCAACATCCCCCCGCAACATTGTTCTTCTCTCGGACCAAGCTACTAAGCCAGGAGCAGCAAGCTGAAGCTACCTGGAGCTACGCCGTATCCGAAGAAGACCTGCTACTGCTGCAAAAAATCGTCATGGCAGAAGCAGAAGGCGAACCGTACCAGGGCAAGGTGGCAGTTGCCAACGTTGTTCTGAACCGGCTGCGGTCAGCCAATTTTCCCGATACCATTCATGATGTAATCTATCAAAAAAGCCAATTCAGTCCTGTCGCCAACGGCCGTCTAAAGCGTGTGAAGCCCAACGCAGACAGTATCAAGGCTGTTAATGCTGCACTTATGGGAGTTAAGGAAGTTACGGATGACACGTACTTCTTCTTATCGCTGACGCTCGCGCAGGATCTTACTGTGCATCATTCACGGACACTCCTTAAGACCATCGGCAATCATACCTTTTACAAATAATCACTGTTACGGTCTAGCCATCCGAATTCACGCTGGCTGCGCGCGGAGAAGGTTTCCGCTGCATTCTCATCTTAAGTAATGCAAAAGAACCTCCAAATCCACGCTTACCAGTGGCTGGAGGTTCTTTATGTTGTTGTTCACCTGGGGCCGTTTACGGGGTGACATAGACGGCCTCTTCATTGCGCACCTGTGAAGGGGAGCTCCACGACTCGGATTCGGCAACAGCTTGGCTGGCGGGCTTGCCCAGCAGCTGGAGCACAGTAGCTGCACAATGCTGAGGCTGCTGGCGTTCCGGGGAAGTCCGGCGTTTCCGCTGTAATTCAAGCCCGGCATATTCATGCAGCAGCATGGAGAACCATTTGTTCACCACTTCCGAATCAAGCACCTCGGCCAGCCCCAGCTCTACAAAATACTGGCTGTTCTTCTCTTCCTGCCCCGGGATGGCGCTGTAGAACAGCATCGGAATGCCCTTGGCCTGACCTTCAGTACAGGTCATTCCGCCCGGCTTCGTAATCAGCAGATCGGAAGCATCCATTAATTTGTTGATCTCGCTGCTGTAGCCGAGAATCTTTACATTGGGATGGTCCAGCAGCGGGTTGGCTTTCATTTTGGCTACCAGCTTGTCATTGCTGCCCATACAGAATATAAGCTGGATCTCATCCATCCGGGCCGTGAGCGAATTCATGATGTCCTTCCCGAACATCAGCCCCCAGCCGCCGCCCATAATGAGCACGGTAGGAATGTCGGCGAGCCCCAGCTCCTTGCGGAGCTGAGTCTTGCTATGGCGCTCCCAGAACTTCGGATGCACCGGGATACCGGTAACCGTCACCAGCTCAGGAGATACGCCCCGTCCGGTAAGAATCGATTTGACGCGTGAAGTAGAGACGAGATAACGGTTAGCTTCGGCGTTCACCCAGCTGCCGTGCGCATCATAATCTGTAATCAGCGTGTAGAGCGGGACATCCAGCCCCTGCTGCTTCAATCTGGAGATGACAGCGGCCGGAATCGGATGAGTGCAGATAATCAAATCGGGTTTAAGCTGCTCTATGACCTGTGAGGCATGTGTATAAAAAATCCGGTGAAGAGCCAGCTTGGTCAACCGGTTCAGTGATTTATGATATTGGGTCTTATACATCATGCCGACCAGCTTCGGCTGGCTGCTGACTGTTTTGCGGTAAGCGGAAAGAATCCATGGTGCGACCGTAGGATTGAGGAATTTTCCAAGCTCAATGACCCGGCACTGCACATCCGGACTCAGCAGTCTTATTCCTTCGGCCAGAGCATAGGCTGCCCCTGTATGGCCCGTGCCGAAGCCTTCCGAAAACAGCAGTACTCTTTTCTTTCGCATAAGTTCACCTGCTACTTTCCATCATGGGTAGAATTACGAGTTCTCTTCATCGGTTCATTCGAGATCCCATGTTCATGTTCTATTATATTATACTAGGGTTTTTGCTTCTTTTCTCACATTATACAAATAAGACGTAAATAGAAAGTTAAAACACTGCAATAAAATAAAAAAAGTTGGGCATAAGTATTGCATTGGCAGGAGCATCGTGATAAAGTTGGTCTTGACCGAGTGACCGGATTAGTAAAATGGTCAGAACGCGAACGCAATGATATTTCCTGACGAAAGGGAGTGCACGGGTGGCTGTGGTAGATCGAAGGCAGCAGGTGCTTCAGGCGGCGACGAAATCTTTTTCATTATTCGGCTATAAGGCAACTACAATGGATCAGGTCGCCAAGATTGCCAATGTCGGCAAAGGGACGATTTATACCTTTTTTACGAACAAGGAACAATTATTTGACGAGATTCTGCGAGATGTCATTATTGAGATGAAAAGAATCGCCGAGCGGGAGATTAAACGCGACAAGCCGTTTTTTGATAATCTGCACCGTGTGCTGGACGCCCTGCTGGAATTTCGGAGCGAACATGAGCTATTCATCAAGCTGTCCCAGGAAAGTCGTGATTTCGGAACGCCGCAGGCCGGTGATGGGCTCGACAAGATCGAGAGTGTCGTACTTGAATATTTGGAACGGGAGGTGGAACAGGCAATCCGTCAAGGGGAGATCAAACCCTGCGATCCCCAGATTGTCTCGGTAGTAATGTTCAGGCTTTATATCGTACTTACTGCTGAACTGAGCAAGGTGCATGTGCCTTTGACCAAAGAGCAGATTAAATGCTACTTTCATTTATTTTTGGCAGAAGGCCTGTCACAGTAGAATTTAAGTCCGGTATAGGGACGGCGCCCTGCGAACCTGCGCTTTCCCTGATGTGAATAGGCAAATTTTTTTTGCTCTTAAGTGACTGAATGGGGAAAATGGTCAACCAGTGTTACTGTAACATTCACGAAAATATCATTTCAGAGGAATTTATAGCATTTTAAAGAGAGCATATGATTAGAAGGAGAGAACCAGAATGAAATCTTTATCCGTGTTTATCAAGGACCTTGGCGCGGTTTTTAAGAATCCCAAGATGCGTATTTCCATGTTTGCCATTCTGTTCATTCCTGTACTGTACAGCGGATTATTCCTGAAGGCATTCTGGGATCCTTACGGTAAAATGAACGAGCTTCCGGTCGCTGTCGTAAATGAAGATAAAGGTGCTGATTATGAGGGCTCCAAGCTGAGCGCCGGAACAGACCTGGTCGCAGAGCTGAAGAAGACGGACGGGTTCAAGTGGAATTTCGTCAGCCGTGAAGCAGCGGAAGCCGGACTTGCGGACAATACCTATTATATGGCGATTATTGTTCCGGAAGACTTCTCGGCCAAAGCTACTACCCTGCTGGATGCGGATCCGCAGCCGGCCAAAATCATCTACGAGCCTAATGAAGGCTACAACTTCCTGGCTGGCCAGATCGGCGGCACGGCAGTGAAGGATATTAAGACCAAGGTATCTGCCAAGATCACAGAAGCGTATACCGAATCTGTATTTGATAAAATCACGGATATCGCCAGCGGGCTTGGCGAAGCCGGGGACGGCGCCACCAAGATTGCTGACGGTGCCACCAAGCTGGATGACGGAGCGCTTAAGCTGAAGGACAATCTGCTTGTCCTGACTGAAGGCACCGGCAAGCTGCTCGATGGTGTAGCGCCGCTTACCCAGGGTGTGACGGATCTGAATACCGGAGCAGCGGCTCTGGAAGCCGGCAGCAGCACGCTGGCCGGAGGGCTTCAGCAGTTGTCCGCAGCCCATAAGCAGCTGCAGGATGGTGTGACCCAGTCGGCAGCAGGCAGTAAGCAGCTTGATGCAGGGCTGCAGAAGACTGCAGCCGGAGCGGCTTCGCTTAAGGACGGCACACAGTCGGCCGTAGACGGAACCGCCAAGCTGCAGGCTGGCACGAAGTCGGTGGTGGACGGCAGCGCGAAGCTCGAAGCGGGCCTGACCTCTTCCGCAGAAGGCAGCGCGAAGCTCGAAGCCGGTCTTACGGCTTCGAAGGAAGGCAGCGCGAAAGCGGCAGCCGGAGCCAAGGCGGTAGCAGACGGTCTGCAGGCACTGGCGAAATCGAATCCGCAGCTTGCGGCAAGCCCGGATGTGCAGAAGCTGCTGGCGGCAAGTACAGCAGTGGCCACCGGCACTGCACAGCTGGACCAGAGCCAGGAGCAGCTGCTGGCAGGAGCAACAGCGCTGCACAGCGGCCAGGAGCAGCTGGTGCAGGGAGCGAATCAGCTGCACAGCGGTTCCCAGCAGCTTGATGCAGGTGTAACGCAGCTGCATGCCGGAGCGCAGCAGCTGAACGCCGGCAGCGCACAGCTGCTGGAAGGCCAGCAGCAGCTGGCGGCTGGCGCTGGCACACTTGCAGCAGGCGGCGCTAAGCTGTCGGCAGGCATGCAGCAGTTCGGCGCGAAGCTGGACGAAGCGGCCGCAGGCGGTGCGAAGCTGGCCGACGGCGGCAAGGCGCTTGAAGCCGGTACAGCGAAGCTGCTGAGCGGCGCAGGACAGCTTGGCAGCGGCCTCAGCTCTGTAGCTGACGGCTCGAAGCAGCTGAGTGACGGAGCAGGCCAGCTCAAGGACGGTCTGGATGAGCTGAAAGCAGGCTCCGGTGAGCTGGCCAGCAAGCTGGGCGATGCTGCAACGCAGACTAATGCTGTGAACAAGAGCGATGCGCTGGTATCCATGTTTGCCCAGCCGGTACAGATTGAAGAAGTGAAAGTCAGTAAGGTACCGAACTATGGAACAGGATTCGCCCCTTACTTCCTGTCGCTCGGTTTGTTCGTAGGCGCACTGATCTGTACGATTGTTATTCCGATGCGTGAATCTGAAGTGATCGGAGCCAGCCGGTTCAACCGGTTCATGAGCCGTACTCTTACGTTCTCCATGATGAGCTTGCTCCAGGCACTTCTCGCCATCCTGATTGTTCTGTACGGCTTGGGCCTTGAAGTGCAGAGTGTAGGCTTGTTCTACGCCTTCTCCTTCATCACCAGTCTTGCCTTCATGTGGATGATCCAGGCGATCGTAACCTGGCTTGACCAGCCGGGCCGTTTCGTAGTCATCCTGATTCTGATCTTCCAATTGACTACGAGTGCGGGTACGTTCCCGCTGGAGCTGATTCCGAACTGGATGAAGATTTTCAATCCGCTGCTGCCGATGACTTATAGTGTCAAAGGCTTCAAGGCAGTCATCTCCACTGGCGACTTCAGCTCGATGTGGAATGATGCCGGACTGCTGGCCGCTTACGGCATAGTATTCCTGGCGCTTACCTTCACCTACTTCATGACCCGTGACCGCGGTAATGAAGCTCTGCTGAAAAGTGAACAAGTTTTGACTGTATAATGGAACACATTTTCTTGTAAATATGAGGACACAAAAACGCCCCTGAGGGGGCGTTTTTGGCTTATACAGAAAACTAAATGGGTAAAAAAAGTGCCATACCCATGGCAGGAAAATAAATGAAACGCTTTCAATGCATAAGAACTTATTCGTCTTTTATGCATAATTATGCATCGAGAAGATTTTTTACGCTTTTATCCGCTAAAGCTGCGCTGCAAAAGCATTTGTTAATCAAGCTCATAAAAAAGTTTAAATTGCGCTCATGTCAGGTCGATGATAAAATAATATAACCAATCTGGCTTGAATAATTATTAAGATTTTCCTCTGAAAAATTTTCCTGGAATTCCGTCTACTTTATAATAGAAAGGTTGCGTATGATGAGACACACTGAACTGCCCGGCAAACAGGGCCTTTATGATCCTCAGTTCGAAAAAGACGCTTGCGGCATGGGATTTGTTGCCCATATTAAAGGCAAACCGTCCCATGATATTGTTAGCAATGCTCTGACTATGCTCTTTAATATGGAGCATCGGGGAGGCCAGGGAAGCGAGCCGAACTCTGGTGACGGAGCCGGCATTATGCTGCAGATTCCGCACCGTTTCTTTGCCGGCGAAGCAGCGAAGCTTGGCTTTGAGCTGCCGGAACAGGGCCATTACGGCGTGGGCATGATCTTTCTGTCTCATAACGAGGAGATCCGGGCCCGCCACGAGGCGCTCCTGAGCGAGATTATCGCTGAAGAGGGCCAGCAGGTGCTCGGCTACCGCGATGTGCCTACCTTTGACGAAATGCTCGGCAAGACGGCCAAGGCTGCCAAGCCTTATGTGCGGCAGGTATTTATCGGCCGCTCTGAAGGAATTAAGGATGATCTTTCATTTGAACGCAAGCTGTACGTGATCCGCAAACGTGCGGAGCTGTCGATCCGCTACGGCGGGGCAGAAGAGGGTGAATCCTTCTATGTACCGAGTTTATCCTGCAAGAAGATCGTATACAAGGGCATGCTGACTACTGTACAGGTTGGACAGTTCTACCTGGATCTGCAGGATGAGAAGCTGGAGTCGGCGATTGCGCTTGTCCACTCCCGGTTCAGTACCAATACCTTCCCAAGCTGGGAACGTGCTCACCCTTACCGCTTCATGATTCACAATGGCGAAATCAACACCCTTCGCGGCAATGTGAACTGGATGCATGCCCGCCAGTCGCTGTTCAAGAGCGAAGTGTTCGGAGAGGATCTCGGCAAGATCAAGCCGGTGGTTAACCCCGACGGCTCCGATACTGCGATGTTCGATAATACGTTCGAGTTCCTGTACCTGAGCGGACGCTCCCTGCCGCATGTTGCGATGATGATGGTTCCTGAGCCTTGGAGCAATCATGACAGCATGGACGAGAAGAAGAAAGCCTTCTATGAATTCCACAGCACCCTGATGGAGCCATGGGACGGGCCTGCCGCTATGGGCTTCACCGACGGCGTGCAAATCGGGGCAATCCTCGACCGTAACGGTCTTCGTCCTGCGCGTTATTATGTCACCAAAGATGATCTGATCATTCTGTCCTCCGAAGCGGGAGTCCTAGACATCCCGGCAGAGGATGTACTATACAAAGACCGCCTGAGACCGGGCCGTATGCTGCTTGTGGATACGAAGCAGGGCCGGATTATCTCTGATGAAGAGGTCAAGGCTGAAATTGCTTCGCAGCAGCCTTATCAGGATTGGCTGGATGAGCACCTGATCAGCCTCGATGAGCTTCCGGAAGCACCGGAGCTGCCGAATCCGAAGCATGATAACGTGCAGCAGCTTCAGCAGTCGTTCGGTTATACCTTTGAAGATCTGCGCAAGGTGCTGGAGCCTATGGCTTCCACAGGTGCCGAAGCTGTCGGGTCCATGGGTTATGATTCACCGCTGGCGGTATTGTCTGACCGTCCGCAGCGGCTCTACAACTACTTCAAACAAATGTTTGCCCAGGTAACCAACCCGCCGATTGATGCGATCCGTGAAGAACTGGTAACGTCCACGGCAACAACGATCGGGCCTGAACGCAATCTGCTCAAAGCAGAACCGGAGAGCTGTCGTCAGATCTCGCTGGATTCTCCGATTCTCTCGAACGAGGATTTCGCCAAGCTGCGTCATGTACGCCGTGCCGGCTTCAAATCGATGTCCATTCCGATTCTCTTCCCGGCAGAGCTGGGGGCGGAAGGGCTGCGTATCGCTCTGGAGCGTATGAATGAGGCGGCAGACCGTGTTATGGCCAAAGGACATAATATTCTTATTCTGTCAGACCGCGGGGTAGACCGCGACAATGCTGCAATTCCGGCGCTGCTGGCTGTCTCCAGCCTGCATCACCATCTGATCCGCTCGGGAACACGGACCAAGGTCAGTATCCTGCTGGAATCCGGTGAACCGCGTGAAGTTCATCATTATGCGCTTCTGCTTGGTTATGGTGTCAGTGCGGTCAACCCTTATCTGGCCTTCGAGAGTCTGGATGATATGATCGGCCAAGGCCTGCTCCGCGGAATCTCGCATGAGAAGGCTGTGAAGAACTATATCAAGGCAGCTACGAAGAGTGTTGTCAAAATCCTGTCCAAAATGGGTATCTCCACAATTCAATCCTACCGCGGCGCACAGATTTTTGAAGCTGTAGGCCTGAACTCGGAGTTCGTAGACCGTTACTTCACCTGGACACCATCCCGTATCGGGGGAATTGGCCTGGAGGAAGTGGCTCTAGAAGCACTTGCCAGCCATAACCGCGCCTTCACCGACAAAGACGGCAACGACAAGGTGCTGGATTCCGGCGGTGAATACCAGTGGCGGAGTGACGGGGAAGAGCATCTGTTCAACCCGCAGACGATTCATCTGCTGCAGCATTCCGTACGCAGCGGAGATTACGAGATGTACAAGAAATATGCGGCACTTGTTCAGGGCGAAAGCGAGAAACACCAGACTCTGCGCTCGATGCTGCAGTTCAAATCGACTAATGCACCCGTTTCGCTTGATGAGGTAGAACCGGCGGAATCGATCATGAAACGCTTCAAGACCGGCGCCATGTCCTTCGGCTCGATCAGCAAGGAAGCCCATGAGACATTGGCCATTGCGATGAACCGTATCGGCGGCAAGAGCAATACCGGCGAAGGCGGGGAAGATCCGGCGCGCTTCATTCCGGACGCTAACGGCGATTCCCGCCGCAGTGCGATCAAGCAGGTGGCATCGGGACGGTTCGGCGTAACCTCGAACTATCTGGTGAATGCCGACGAGATCCAGATTAAGATGGCACAAGGCGCTAAGCCGGGTGAAGGCGGACAGCTTCCGGGCCGCAAGGTATATCCTTGGGTTGCCGAAGTCCGCGGCTCTACAGCAGGTGTAGGTCTGATCTCACCGCCGCCGCATCATGATATTTACTCGATCGAGGATTTGGCAGAGCTGATCTATGATCTGAAGAATGCCAATCCTCGTGCCAATATTAACGTTAAGCTTGTATCCGAAGTCGGCGTAGGCACCATTGCCGCCGGTGTGGCCAAAGGCCGTGCCGATATTATCCTGATCAGCGGCTATGACGGCGGCACCGGTGCTTCACCGATGAACTCCATCCGTCATGCCGGACTGCCTTGGGAGCTGGGTCTGGCTGAGACACACCAGACACTGATGCTGAACAATCTGCGCGACCGTGTTGTACTGGAAACAGACGGCAAGATGCTCAGCGGGCGTGATCTGGCAGTAGCTGTTCTGCTTGGCGCCGAAGAATACGGCTTCGCTACTGCACCGCTGGTAGCTGTAGGCTGTATCATGATGCGCGTATGTCAGATGGATACCTGCCCGGTTGGCGTTGCTACGCAGAATCCGGAGCTCCGCAAGAACTTCATGGGAGATCCGCAGCATGTCGTTAACTTCATGACCTTTGTAGCACAGGATCTGCGCGAGATTATGGCTGAGCTCGGCTTCCGCACCATTGAAGAAATGGTCGGCCGCACGGATTGCCTGGATGCGGTTCAGGCTTCGACCCACTGGAAGAAGAAGGGTGTCGATCTGAACAGCCTGCTGCATACACCGGCTATGCCGGAAGGAAGCACACGCTTCCGCAGCAAACACCAGAATCATGGCCTGGAAGAAACGCTGGATATGACTCACCTGCTCGATATTGCCGCTCCTGCACTGGAATCCGGCACAGCAGTTGAAGCATCCCTGCCGATCACGAACGTCAACCGTGCAGTGGGTACGATTCTGGGCAGCGAGCTGACGCGCAAATATGGCGCAGCAGGTCTGCCGGATGACACCATCAAGCTGTATTTCACAGGCTCGGCCGGACAAAGTCTGGGCGCATTCGTACCGAAGGGCATCACGATTACGGTCGAAGGCGACTCCAATGACTATGTCGGCAAAGGGCTGTCCGGGGGCAAGCTGATTATCAGACCGTCCCGTAAGGCAACCTTTGCCGCTGAAGATAATATCATCATCGGGAATACGGCGCTGTATGGAGCGACTGGCGGCGAAGCTTATGTCAGCGGGATTGCGGGTGAACGTTTCGCAGTCCGCAACTCCGGGGCGAATGTAGTCGTTGAAGGCGTGGGCGACCACGGCTGCGAATACATGACTGGCGGCCGTGTGGTTGTTCTGGGTGAAACCGGCCGCAACTTTGCGGCAGGGATGTCAGGCGGTATCGCCTACGTATATGATCCGGACAGCACGTTCATCAAACGCTGTAACCTGGAAATGGTATTGCTGGAGCGTGTGGAGGAGGCGGATGAAATCGCTGAGCTGCATAGCCTGATTACCCGTCATACCGAGCTTACAGACAGCAATGCGGGCAGAGCGATTCTCGATTCATGGGATCAGGCCCTGCCGAAGTTTGCCCGTGTCATTCCGAAGGATTACAAACGGATGATGGAGCAGATCCGTAAGGTGGAGCAGAATGGCCTGACCGGCGAAGCTGCCCTGATGGCTGCTTTTGAAGCGAATATGCGTGAGCTTGCCCGTGTCGGCGGCTAAGGTTTAAGCTTTCAACTTTTAAATGTCTCCGGTATTGCCGGTGTGCACTATACGATCAAGGGACAGTATTCTTACCCGTATCACACGGGGAAGATACTGTCCCTTTTACTATTACTGCATTTCTTTCCTAATTTCAGGAAAAAGGAAAGCTATGGTAGAATATAAAAATGTATGAAACGGATTGCTGATACAGCGATAAGGTTAATATAGCTTGAACTGAAAGAGACAATATTAAGATGAGGGAGCGGAGGGGAAGTTTGGAACTGGAAGAGCGGAAGCGTCCGCCTTTGTCTGCGGATTTCCACCGCTAAAAGCGGTATGAATCAAGAAATCTGCAGACAACAGCGGCCGGAAGTCCAAACATTCACCGCAGTTACGGCTAACATCTGCATTGGAGCCTCTTCAGTTCTTCTATTAGTCACCTTATCCGAAAGCGCAAGTCCGTTTCATCCAAACCGACGAAAGGAAGTGAAGTTATGCCGAATACGGCAGAAGTTGTGAAACCTGTGGCCAGCCTGATGGGGGTTACCAAAAAGATCGGCTCCAAAACGCTGATCAGCGACTTGACCCTCGATATTCCGCCCGGGCAAATCTTCGGATTCCTGGGTCCGAACGGTGCCGGTAAAACAACTACCATCCGCATGATGGTAGGGCTTATTTCCATTAGCCGCGGGGATATTCTCATCTGCGGACGCAGTATTAAAGATCATTTTGAAGAAGCGATAGCGAATGTAGGGGCGATTGTGGAGAATCCGGAAATGTACAAGTTCCTTACCGGATACCAGAATCTGCGCCAGTATGCCCGCATGGTCCCCGGTGTGACCAAGGAGCGGATTAATGAAGTAGTAGAGCTGGTAGGCCTCAGCCAGAGAATCAACGACAAGGTTAAGACCTATTCTCTGGGGATGCGCCAGCGGCTGGGTGTGGCCCAGGCACTACTGCACCGGCCGAAGCTGCTGATTCTCGATGAGCCGACCAACGGGCTGGACCCGCAGGGCATCCGCGAGCTGCGCGATTATCTGCGCCTGCTGTGCCAGAAGGAAGGTACTACTGTTTTTGTCTCCAGCCATTTACTCGCTGAAATGGAACTCATGTGTGATAGTGTGGCGATTATCCAGAACGGCCGCCTGATCGAAGTGAAACAGCTTAAGGCTGTAGGCAATGTGCTGGTGCCGGTGGGTGAGACCCTGTTCGAAGTAGATCAGCCTGAAGCTGCGCTGGAACTGATGGGCCGTGGTGTGGTGAAGGACGGGGGTATTGCTGTAGAGGCGGTGCGGGAGGAAATTGCCGAGCTCAACGCGAAGCTGGTGGCCGGCGGAATTAAAGTGTACAGCATCAAGCCGATATTCCGGTCACTGGAAGATCAATTCTTGGAGATTACAGGAGGTGAAGGCATTGGGTGAGTTCGCTGCTCTCATACATAATGAGAATATCAAAATTTACAGACGTCTGCGGACATGGATTATGCTGTTCATTCTGGCGGTTATGAGTGCGCTGTTTCCGGCGCTAATCCATTTCACCAGCGGAGGCAATGAGGTAACGATCGGGTTATGGGATAGCTTCCAGACTACCGTAGCTATTGCTTTTTTCCTGAACACCATCTTCACAGCCCTGGTGGCTGCTGACTCCGTTGCGGGCGAATTCACCTGGGGAACGATTAAGCTGCTGCTGATCCGCCCTTGGAGCCGCTCCAAAATCCTGCTCTCGAAATATATATCGATGGTGCTCTTCAGCTTGTTCAGCACTCTGCTGCTGATCGTGTTTGGTTATGGTTCAGCCCTGATTTTCTCGTCCTCGGCCGTGGATTCGATAGGGGGGCCGACGATGGCCTGGAGCCAGGGGGAATACGTTTTTCTGACGATTATGTGTGCCTACATTGAGCTGTTTCTCACAGCAGCCATTGCCTTTATGATCTCCAGCGTATTCCGTTCCAGCGGCCTTGCGATTGTACTGTCGCTGTCCATCATGTTCACCAAAGATATCTTTATCGCCATCTTCAGCCCGGAACGGTATGAGTGGGCCAACTATCTGATTTTTGCCCATATGAATCTAAGCGGCTATCTGCTGTCGGACACCGGCCCCGGAGGCGCTACGTTAGGATTCGCAATTGCCGTCCTCGCGGTGTATTACGTTATTTTCATGCTAGTCTCTTGGGTTGTATTCCGTAAAAGAGATGTCGCAGCTTAATGTGGTAAAAGGCTCCACAAGGACTGGAAGCAAGCAGATGCGGGGTTATGCCCGCTCAGCCAGCTTCCAGTTTGTTCTGTTTATGGGAACCCCGCTTTCCTGCCTTGTCCGTAGAAGCACCTGCCTGAAGCCCGCCCGCTGTCTCTGTGGCGGGCTGTTCGGCCATGGCTACGGACCCGTTCAGCACGCTGCCTTCCATAATACTCAGTGCGCCGGCTGCAATATTACCGTGCAGCTGTCCGGTTTCGGTCATGATCAGCTTCTGGTTGGCGGTCACGTCGCCGTAGACCTTGCCGGCGATAATAACCTCCTGCGCCTTAATGCTGGAGTGGACCGTTCCCTGTTCGCCGACCGTAACTGTCCCCTGGCACAGGATTTCCCCGCTGAAATTCCCTTCAATCCGCAGATTGGTATCGCAATGGACTTTACCTTCAAGTGTGCCTCCATGTCCGATAAGTGAATCGGTCGATTTATATGGAGCACTTTGTTTGCGTTTGTTCCACATGCCTGCATTCCTCCTTGTATTCTTAAGGTTTAACATAATTCAGCGGATTCACCGGCTTATTCTGCTTCACAACCTGGAAATGGAGATGGGGACCCGTGCTGCGTCCGGTATTGCCGAGCATACCAATTTGCTCCCCTTTGCTGACCTTGTCACCGGGTGAGACCACCATGCCGTTCAAATGCATATACCAGGTTTCCAGCCCGTTCGCATGCTTGATAATGATATATTTGCCTCTGGCGCCCAGCTGGTCGGCAGAAGTGACCACACCTTCCATCGCTGCGTATACAGGGTCACCGATGCGGCCGGCAATATCGATTCCGGAGTGATAGGCAGAGACACCCTTGAAGGGATCGGAACGATAACCGAAGCTGGAGGTGATCACCTTCGAGCCTGTGGGCCAGAGGACAGCCGGAGCCAGTCTTGCTTTTTCTTCACGAGCCTTCTTGGCCTGCAGGTTAGCCTCCAGGGTGTTGGCTTTTTCCGCCTCTGTAATCGTAGTGGAGATACGGCTGACCATTTCCTCCAGCATCGTTTTTATTTCTTCGTAGTCGTCTCTTGTTTCCTGAACCAGCTCCAGCGGGTCATTGGCATACACAGCGATGTACTCCCCGCCAACCTGGGGGGGCACTGTACTTCCTAGTGCAGCGGTAACTACCCCGAAACGGAAATCAACTGCAGACAACGTGCCGGAAGAGGTATCTGATGGATGCTCTGCAAGGAACGGAGCCGTACTTGAGCGGCTTATGGTTCCCTTGACGTCTCCCTTGGTCCCGCTTGCAGCGACTTTGGCTGAAGCGGAAATGAACGGCCGGCTGCTTACGGCAGAAGCTGCAGAGGCAGTGGGGTCATTGTCGTCTGTACCGGAAGAGGAAGTCGTCTCTTTCTCAATCAGCGACTGCAGCTGCTGCTCCAGTTCAGAGACACTCTTCAGCTTGTCTTTAATGCTCTGGGCTTCCTCCGAGAGCTCAGTCACCTGGCTGCGGAGCTGCAGCAGCGCCTGGTCCTTGTCGGCGACCTTGAGCTCCATCCGGATATTCGTCAGCGATAGTGCCGCAGCTTCGGCCTCCAGCTCGGAAATGGACCGGGAGGCATGAATATGCATGGAGGTGACCAGACTGGAGAGGGACAGGGCAGCTGCGGCAGGCAGGGCGAAGGCAAGCGGCTTGGACAGCTGCAGCTGTCTGACCGGCCGTCCGGCCTCACGGACGACGAGCAGCGTAATCTTTTTATGATCGGGCTGACTCTTCATAACATCTCCTTCCTGCGGCCTTTAGCAGCCGCGTGGTATGAACTGAGTGAATCCAACATTGCTATAGAGCGGGGCTCATCCGATTCGTCCTACTACTCTATGTATTCCATTCCTCTGGCGAACATGACAACGGTTTGCTTGAATAAAGAAGGAGAGTTACGGCAAGACCTGTAGTAGATCATCTTCAATAACATAACTTTTAGGAGGCCCGGGATGAGGATATTCGCAGTTATCTTAAGTCTTTTTATCATACAGATTGCCATTATCGTTATATCGGAGTTCCGCCGTCCGCAGAGGGCACTGGCCTGGATATGCATTACCTTCTGCTGTCCGCCGCTGGGGCTGCTGTTCTATTATTTCCTCGGGCGGGATTATTGGCAGAGCCGGAAGCTTGGCAAACGGTGTGTGTCCCTGCTGAGGGAGATCCGCGCCCATGTTGCGGGCAAAATCCATATCGTCAAAAGCACGGCAGATACCGGGAATCCGGGGTTTGAGAACCGTAAAGAACTGCTGCATTTGCTCTCAGGCCTGTCAGAAAGCCACATTACAAGCCATAATCAATGTCAGGTGCTCAATAATGCCAGGGACGCGTATAAGGCGATGCTGGAGGTTATGGAGAATGCGCAAGAGCATATCCACATGGAGTTTTATATTTTCCGGGATGATGATATTGGCAGGCAGTTTCAGGAGATTATGATCCGCAAGGCGCGTCAGGGGGTTAGGGTGCGTCTGCTATGTGATGGTCTTGGGAGTCATCAGCTGAGCCGGAGATTCGTGAATACGCTCAAGAACGCAGGGGTGCAGGTTCACTTTTTTCTGCCGCCGCTTACTTCGCTGCTGGACCGCCGCTTCAATTACCGCAATCACCGCAAGATACTCGTGGTCGACGGGCTGACGGGCTTCACCGGGGGAATGAATGTAGGTGATGATTATCTGGGAAAAGACCCTAAGATGGGCTATTGGAGAGATACGCATCTTCGTGTTGAAGGGGATGCTGTGTATCATCTGCAATATGTGTTTCTCAAAGACTGGAGACTGGCAGCCGGTGACACTATGAGCCATCCGCGGTTTTTTCCTGTTCATACCTGCAGCGGGCCGGATGCTGTACAGATTGTAGCCAGCGGGCCCGATGGGGCGGTTGATGCCACACAGGAGATGTTTTTCGCTTCACTCTGTGCGGCGAAGGAGCGCATCTGGATGACCTCCCCGTATTTCATTCCGGACCCGGCCATTTGCCGGGCACTCAAGAATGCGGTGCTCAGCGGAGTGGATGTGAGGATCATTATCCCGGCGAAGCCGGACAACAAGCTGGTGTATAAGGCAACCCTGTCTTACCTTGAGAATCTGCAGGATGCCGGTGTGAAGTTTTACCGCTATACAAGAGGCTTCATGCACGCCAAAGTGATGATTATTGATGACGTGCTGGCAACGGTAGGCAGTGCGAATCTGGACATGCGCAGCTTCTATTCCAACTTTGAACTGACGGCTGTTCTGCTCCGTCCGGCGATTATTGCGCAACTGGCAGAGGACTTCAGCCAAGACCTGAAGCACAGCGAATTCATCGATCCCAAAAAGTTTAAAGAGAGAGCGCATAATGTCAAACTGATTGAGGGGCTCTGTCAGCTCTTATCGCCGCTTTTATGACATAAAAGGTGAAGTAAGCATCGTTTATCGAAGGTTATATCAAGTTCCATGCGTTATTTGAGCTTCCTTTATGATATAATAGGAATATAAGAAGCAAAGGGGAGAAAGCGCAGCTGTGAAGTCTGCTTTCGTATACTTCTTAGATATACTATTTATAGGGGGAGTTCTATGACTGTAAGCCAACAAATCTTTACGAGTGAGGAACAGAAGAAGCCTCAGAAATCAGGAGCCTTCAAGACAGCGAAGCTGGCCCAGCGGATTGTGATGATTGTCATCGGAGCGGCCATGATGTCTGTTGCGCTTGAGATTTTTCTTGTTCCCAATGAGTTGATTGACGGCGGAATAACCGGTATTTCCATTATGTTGTCCCATATTTTCAACATACCTCTGGGTATTTTATTGACACTGCTTAACCTGCCGTTTCTGGTGATCGGTTATAAGCAGATTGGTAAGACCTTTGCCTTATCTACTTTATTTGCTGTAATTGTAATGTCCATTGGTACCCAGTTGCTCCATCCTGTGAATCCGATTACGGTTGAACCGCTGCTTGCCGCAGTATTCGGAGGGGTTATCCTCGGGGTCGGGGTCGGACTTGTGGTACGTTATGGAGGATCGCTTGATGGTACTGAGATTGTGGCCATCCTTGTGTCCAAGAGACTTCCGTTCTCCGTAGGGGAAGTTGTAATGTTCTTCAACCTGTTTATTCTTTCCGGCGCGGGTTTTGTCTTCGGCTGGAATAATGCGATGTTCTCGCTGATTGCCTATTACATTGCTTTTAAATTAATAGATATTACACTTGAAGGTCTGGATCAGTCGAAATCGGTATGGATTATCAGTGATAAATTCCGTGATATCGGTGAAGCCTTGACGGAGCGTCTGGGACGCGGAGTGACGTATCTGGATGGTGAAGGCGGATTCTCCGGCGATAACAAGAAAGTTATCTTTGTAGTCATTACCCGTTTGGAAGAAGCCAAGCTTAAGTCCATTGTAGAAGATTGGGATTCTGACGCATTCATCGCGATCGGCAATATCCATGATGTCAAAGGCGGCCGCTTTAAGAAAAAAGCAATCCATTAGCGAGTACGGTATAACCGGAGCGCTTCCGAAGGAAGGTATATTTACGAACGTCAGAGTAATCAATGCGGCGGCCTGTGCTTGCTGCGCCGTATTCTCATATATAATACCTTCCGTCCATATGCTGGACGCCAAATAAGCCCGCAGCCTAGAGTATAGGTAACTGCGGGCTTATTGCTGTCTTCAGGGCCATTCTCAGGGCAGCTTGGCAATAATATCACCCACCGGCTGGGGAGGGACCTGGGCGACAAGATCGCCCATCCGGGCCAGACGCTCCTCAATGTTCAGCAGATGGTAATCGATAGGCTTGACGTTACGCTGCACTTCCTCCCACAGGAGGGGCGTTGAGACGGTTGCCAGCGGACGGGCCCGCGGGGTGTATGGGGCAGCAAGAGTTTTGCCGCCGTAATGCTGGAGGTAATCGAAATAGATTTTGTCCCCGCGGTTTTTCTTCAGGCGCTCCAAAGTGAACAGATCGGGACGCTTCTCCGTAACATAGCGGCCGACGAAATGGCCTACCCGGCGCAGGCCGTCGAAGGTGACTCCCGGCTCCACCGGAACAATGATCTGCACACCGGTGGCACCGGAGGTCTTGGGTACAGAGGCCAGTCCCAGGGACTTCAGTACCTCGCCCACCGTAGCGGCTGCCTCCATAATGCGCGGCTCGACCTCAAGCGAGGGGTCCAGATCAATCATCCATTCGCAGGGGAGCTCACTGCCCGCATAATGCAGCGAGGGATGGAATTCGAGCGCGGCCAGATTGCCGAGCCAGAGCAGCTCCGGGAGCCCCTGCAGCACAATATAGGTAATATTCTCATGAGTTGCTGTATGCACGAATTCCGGCAGCGGCTCGGGGGCATTCTTCTGGTAAAAGGACATCCCCGGAACACCGTGAGGGTAGCGGATTACCGTGAGCAGCCGTCCCTGGCAGTAGCGCAGCAGATATGGAGAGAGCGCGGCCAGCTTGAGCAGATAGATCTGCTTGGTGATGCCGCGTTCAGGCCATAGCAGCTTATCCGGGTTCGTAATGCTGATCTCGTGTCCCCCTGCGGTAATGGAGCCTCTGATCGTCTTCGGCATGCGGCATCCTCCTTGTATAGTTATACGAGCTGAAGATAAGGTGAGGCTTAGTCAGGCAAGGCTCGGGTAAGGCTCAGACAGGGCTCAGGCAAGACTTAGGCAGCTCAGGTAAGGCTCAGGCCCGGTGATCCCGTTACTACGTCTGTGTTCTCTGGTCCATGCGGCAGGATAGCGGAGGGAGCTCTACCTGGGATTGTATAACCGGCTGGCGGAAGGTTCCGGAAGTATTCCATTCCAGATAGTGCAGCTTGAACACTAGCTCAGGCTTAATCCAGACCGAGCCTTTACTGCGCTGGGGCAGCTCTGCAAAAGGCATCTGCTCTGTGATCATGCCGCTGATCTGTGCAGTCAAATTCCGCCAGTCCTGTACGGTCATTTTGCCCGCTCCTGCATGGCCGATATAGTGCAGCTTCCCCGCATCATCATACAGTCCGAAGAGCAGGGCGTTGACCAGACCGTCACGGAAGGTGACGCCGCCGGCTACAGCAGTGACATCGGAGATGATTTTGCATTTCTGCCAGCGCTTGTCCTTGCCTCCCGTGGCATAGGTGCTGGTGAGCTCTTTGCATACAATCCCCTCCAGCCCGCCCTTCAGAGCGGCGGCGTACAGCTGTGCGGGCTGATGGTAGCTTGGCACATTCTGCACATGGGGATGGGGCAGCAGCATTTCACTTAACATCTGTTGCCGCCGGGACAAAGGCTGGTCCAGCAGCCAAATGCCATTGCAGTACAGGATATCGAAGACCATGTAGAGCACCGGTACCTGCGGACTTACCGCCCGGATCGCTGCTTCATTCTTCAGGCTGTCCCGCCGCATCACCTCATGGAAGGAGGGCTTGCCGCCGCTGAGCGCAATAATCTCGCCATCGAGAATGACGGAACCGGCCCGGCAATACGCCTCCGGTCTGGCAAGCTCAGGATACTGCAGCGTGCGCAGGTTGCCTCGCCGGTTGATCAGCTCGGCATGGCTTCCATCGTAATAGGAGAGCATCCGCACGCCATCCCATTTGATCTGGGCGATCCACTCCTCGCCCTCCGGGAGCCTTGAGGCAAGCACGGGCTCGAATGGAATAACCGGCTGCAGCGTAAGCGGACCGCCAATAACGGGAGGTGCGGATGACCTGCTCCTAGGCACCGGTTACCTTGCTCTTGGCCGTCCGGCGTTTCGGCTTCGGAGCGATGACCGGAATCGGGCCTGTTGCCTCGTTAACTGCCGGCACTTCCGGTTCAGGGGCAGGGGCTCCGGAGGCTTTTGCCTGTGCCGGTTTTTTCTTGCCGGCCGCAGCCGCCCGCGGCTTTTTGCCTGTACCGGTTCCTGTGCCGGACAGTGAAGGTCCGGGGTCGGACGGAATATGCTGTACAGCTTCGATACTAGCCTGCAGGGCAGCCATCAGATCGATGACATTGTTCTCCTGGCGTGCCGGAGCAATATGGAATTCCTCACCGGCGATCTTGTGCGTGATCAGATCAAGCATCCGCTGGCGGTAATCGTCCGTGTATTTAGCGGGTTCAAACGGTGTGGACAGCTGGGAGATCAGCAGCTTGGCCATATCCAGCTCTTTGTCGTTCACGATCCCCGGCTCCGGCAGACCGGGGACCTGCGATACCGGACGGACTTCGTCCGGGTAATAAATGGTTTCAATCGCCAGGCAGTCGGCGAGGACGCGGATAGCAGCCAGACTGCTTTTAGAGCGGATGGAGATTTTGGCGATCCCGATTTTGCCGGTCTGGCGCATCGCCTCCATGAGCAGACGGTAGGCGTTGGCGCCGGCCTGATCGGGAGACAGGTAATAGGTCTTTTGGAAATAAATCGGGTCGATCTCCGTCAAATCCACAAAATCCAGAATCGTAATGCTCTTGCTGCTCTCCTCGGTTAACTGATCCAGCTCTTCCTTATCGAACAAGACAAACTTGCCCTTCTCATATTCGTATCCCTTGCCGATCTCTTCCCAGGCCACTTCCTTCTCGCACACGGGGCATTTACGCACGTAGGATAGCGGGCTGCCGCATTCTTTATGGATGTAACGCAGCGAAATATCCTTGTCTTCCGTAGCGGAGAACATTTTGACCGGAACATGCACAAGCCCGAAACTGATGGCTCCTTTCCAAACGGTATGCATGAGAATCGCCTCCTGAGTATAAGTGCTGTTTATAATTGCTGTATCATGAGTTCACGATCAATATGGCTTAGTATGACGCGATGGGGCTTTTTCTAGCCGGATGCATTATTTGCGATTCATGGGAAAAAATAAAGCCGTTCAGCATACGCATTGCACAGTGAATGAGACATTCATTGCTGGTCATTGCTGGATAGTCATGCTAAGGGAGGCCGTTATGGAAAAAGAGCGGAACAACTGGAGCGACGTCCTGTCCGAGCAGGATATCCCGGCAGAGGCTGTCGATTGGGAGAGCATTATTGCGGAGCCCGGGGAAGAGGAGCTGTACGGCGAAGCCGGACTGCTGGATGCTGATGCAACCATCGGCGAACTTTCTGCAGAAGATGAGGATGAATAGGGAGGCGACAAAATGGATGTGAAACGTGCGGGGGATATTTACGCCTCCAAGGATAGAATTGCTGTCCATCTCGATGGTGAACCGGTATGGATTGAGCATGTGGATGCCGATAACGGCATGGCCACTGTACAAGTAGGCTCCCGGCCGGATAATACACGGACCGTTGGTGTAGACCGGCTGGAGGAGCAGGAAAGTTAGATCGGTTGATGCCTACCTAGGCAGAGGCCTGATGAGGTAGAGTGAGTAAGG
Source organism: Paenibacillus sp. FSL E2-0178 (assembly GCF_038593005.1). Taxonomy (NCBI): domain Bacteria; kingdom Bacillati; phylum Bacillota; class Bacilli; order Caryophanales; family Paenibacillaceae; genus Paenibacillus; species Paenibacillus sp. FSL E2-0178. The sequence continues at coordinate 3,424,298 of NZ_CP151953.1, read as the reverse complement.
ACGGATAGGAACGAATAAGAACGGATTAGGCAGATAATAAGAGTATATAAAACCGGTTGAGGAGGTATCCGATCAGCCGGTTTTTTTGTAGTTTAGAAATTATGTGATGAGCAAGTTGCTACGGCGCGGGTAACCGAGCCAAATGTATGCGAAAAACCGAGTACAATGTGCTGGAGGGGGCTGGTTGGTGAACATAAAGGGGGATGTCTCTTTAAATCCGCCAGAAATTGGCCAGAGCGTCATCCGGCAAAAAGATCATATTAGAGCTGACACAAAGGTTGACGGCGGACGCCATAACCCCCTATATTTGGGGGAAGAATTTTGACGAAAAGAGATGATAGGCGTGCGTCCCATTTTGCTTGGTGTATGTTCGGCGCTGTTTTTTGCGGTAACGTTTGTGCTTAACCGTAGGATGGAGCTTGCGGGAGGAAGCTGGGCCTGGAGCGCCTCGCTGCGTTATTTCTTTACCCTGCCGTTTCTGCTGGCCCTTGTGGCCGGAAGAGGGCGGCTGAGGCCGCTGCTGGCTGCGATGAGAGAACGTCCGGGGGCCTGGCTGTTATGGGGGACGGTCGGCTTCGGCCTGTTCTATGCGCCTATTTGCTTCGCGGCTGCATATGCACCCGGCTGGTTGACGGCGGGGACCTGGCAGATCACGATTATCTCGGGCTCGCTGCTCGCTCCATTCTTCGGACAATGGGTAAGCGGGCCTTCCGGTTCTGTATACATAAGAGGTAAAATCCCGCTCCGCGGGCTGCTCCTGTCCCTGATCATTCTGGCCGGAGTAGCGCTGCTGCAAGTGGAACATGCGCGCCAGCTGACTCCATCCCAGCTGCTGCTGGGCATTATTCCGGTACTTATTGCTTCATTCGCCTATCCGCTGGGCAACCGCAAGACGATGGAGCTCTGCGGAGACCGGCTGGATGTGTTCCAGCGGATTCTAGGGATGACGCTGGCCAGCCTGCCCTTCTGGCTGGCAGTCGCAGTATATGGCCTGGCAGATGCGGGCCTGCCGTCGTCCTCGCAAGCGGGCCAGTCCGTGATCGTTGCCCTATCTTCGGGGATAGTGGCTACCGTACTCTTCTTCCGGGCTACGGATATGGTCCGGGGCAGCATGAGCGGCCTGGCGGCAGTTGAGGCGACCCAGTCCCTGGAGGTGCTGTTTGCCCTGCTGGGTGAGATGCTGATTCTGGCTTCCCCGCTGCCGTCTCTCCTGTCATGGGCCGGGATTGCGGTCATTATTGCCGGCATGGCGCTGCACAGTCTGTTCTCCCGGCATCCGGGAGAAGCGGCTTCCGGGACAGAGAAGCGGTGCGGAGGAGCAGAAGTACCTGCAGCCGGAGGGAAGATTACATAATGAGAATCTGTGCAGCGGGCTCTGTACACGGGCTCCATGTACAGATAACAGCGGCCTGTTGCGGTGCAAGTATCATACCGATATAATTAAAAGTATTGTTAACCGTTAAGGGATATCAAGTAGAAACGGCTACGCCGTCCTTTAAGGACGGTATCCGTTTCAGCGAGAAATAGAAGGATAAAGTATAACGTAAAACATATACTTTCTTATATTTTCTAAAAGGTGGTAGTTGCAGTTTTGGACAATAATATTGAAACGGTGTTTACTTACCGTTCCTCCAGCCTTCAGGACACTGAGGCGCTTGCAGCCGCCATCGCAGCCGTGTCGGAGCCGGGGATGGTGATCGGCCTGGACGGGGATCTGGGCGCAGGCAAAACCGCGTTCTCGCAGTGCTACGCCCGCCACTTAGGTGTGGAGGGGATTGTGAACAGCCCTACTTTTACAATTATCAAAGAGTATGAGGGCCGTCTGCCGCTGTATCATATGGATGTATACCGGATTTCCCTCCAGGAAGCGGATGAGCTGGGGCTGGAAGAGTATTTCTACGGCCAGGGAGTAAGCCTGGTGGAGTGGAGCAGTATCATTACGGACCTGATGCCGCCGCGGCATTTGCATATAGAGCTGAAGTCTTCCGGCCCGGAGAAGCGGGAGATTACGGTAACCGGAATCGGGGAGCCTTACGGCGGAGTGTGCCGGGCGCTGATCCAGAAGTGGGGTAAAGAAACATGACGAATCTGAATAATGAGCCGCGCAAGCGGTTTTTGGCGCTGGATACATCAACGGCTGTGCTGGGGGTGGCAGTTACCGGGAACGGGGAGCTGCTGCATGAGATTAATGCTTCCGGGGAACGGAATCACTCGGTACATCTGCTGCCGATTATTGAGCAGGCGCTGCAGGCCTCGGCTACGGCGGCAGACATGATCGGCGGAATTGCAGTCGGTGTCGGTCCGGGATCGTATACCGGGACAAGGATTGCTGTAACTGCAGCCAAAACGCTGGCCTGGGCCTGGAACGTGCCGGTCACCGGGGTGTCCAGTCTGCATGCGCTGGCGTGGGGCGGATATCATGCCGCGGCTCTCCAGCAGGAAGCCGGACAGGCTGATGTGACGTCCGCGAACGGGACAACGGGTCCGGACTGGATCATCCCGCTGATCGACGCGCGCCGTGGACAAGCCTACACTGCGCTTTTTGCAGCGGACGGGGACAACCCTCCGCAGCGGCTGGCGCCTGATGCCATCCGTCTGATGGCAGACTGGGTGCAGGAGCTCGGAGAGCGGCTGAAGGACGCTGCAGCGGAAGGTATGCTGCCGGGCACCCTATGGTTCACCGGGGACACGGCACTGCATGGAAGTGCAGAATCGCTGGCCCCGCTAGCCGGAGCAGGCATTGTTCAGGCACTGCCTTACGAACTCGAAGGCCGCTGGACCGGATTCTTGGCCGAAGCGGGCAGCTATGAGGAAAGCGCAGATATTCACGTGTTGATTCCCAATTATACGCAGCTTACCGAAGCGGAGGCTAATCTCCGACGGAGCAGTGAAGGGAGCCTGAATAAAGGATGACGGTATCGGAACCAGGAAAAGATCAGGGGACTGAGCTTGTTTTTCGCCTGATGCGGCTTGAGGATATCCCGGAGATTCTTGTGATTGAACGCGAAGCCTTCACAATGCCGTGGACGGAGGAAGCGTTCCGCAACGAGCTGAGCCATAATCATTTTGCTAAGTATATGGTAATGGAGCTTTCCGGGCATATCATCGGCTACGCCGGGATGTGGGCGATTGTCGATGAGGCGCATGTGACGAATATTGCGCTGCTGGAGGCCTACCGGGGACGTAAATGGGGAGACCGGCTGCTGGACGAGCTGATGAAGACGGCGGCGTATCTCGGGATGAAATCCATAACACTTGAAGTGCGGGTCTCGAACGAGGTGGCCCAGAATTTATACCGCAAAAAAGGCTTCCGTCCTGCCGGCACCCGCAAGGGTTATTATTCGGACAACCGCGAGGATGCGCTCATCATGTGGGCGGATCTGCCGGAGTACGGGGAGCAAGGGTTGACGGAAGGAAGCGTGGACTTGAAATGAAGACAGGAACGGGCGCACTTAAGCCTGTATATATACTTGCCATTGAAACGAGCTGTGACGAAACTTCAGTAGCTGTAGTCAAAGACGGCTGTGAAGTGTTATCCAATATTATCTCCAGCCAGATTGAGACCCACCGGGCATTCGGCGGCGTGGTGCCTGAAGTGGCCTCCCGCAAGCATGTAGAGGTGATCACGCTGGTTATTGAGGAAGCCATGAACGCGGCGGCAATCTCGCCGCAGGACCTGACGGCAGTAGCGGTCACCCAGGGCCCGGGGCTTGTCGGTGCGCTGCTGGTCGGTGTCGTGGCGGCCAAAAGCCTGGCGCTGGCCTGGGGCAAGCCGCTTATCGGCACCCACCATATTGCCGGCCATATCTATGCCAACCGGCTGGTCAAGGAACTGCAGTATCCCAATATGACGCTGGTGGTATCCGGCGGTCATACGGAGCTGGTCCTGATGGAACGGGAAGGTGAGTTCAAGATCATCGGGCGCACCCGGGACGATGCTGTCGGCGAAGCTTACGACAAAGTGGCCCGGGCGCTGGGCTTTCCTTATCCGGGCGGTCCCCATGTGGACCGGCTGGCGCGGGAAGCAGAAGAAGCCTTCCCGCTGCCGCGTGTATGGCTGGAGCCGGGTTCGTATGACTTCAGCCTCAGCGGCCTGAAGTCTGCGGTGCTCAACGCGGTGAATCAGAGCAAGATGAAGGGGTTGGAGCCGGATGTGGCCGGAATCGCCCGCGGCTTCCAGGAATCGGTTGTTGAGGTACTGGTCGAGAAGGCTGTGCGTGCCGTACGTGAGTTCAGCGCAGGGCAGCTTTTGCTCTGCGGAGGGGTGGCTGCGAACAAGGGCCTCCGTGAAGCGCTGACCTTGAGATGCGCTGCAGAAGGGATCGAACTGATCATCCCGCCGCCGGTATATTGCACGGATAACGCAGCGATGATCGGGGCTGCTGCCTATGTGAAATGGAAGCATGAAGGCGGGATTCCGCTGGATATGGTCGCCGATCCCGGATTTTCGCTGGAGAAATGGTCTGTATCTGCCTATTGACTTCTTTTGGAGAAGCCGGGTATAATCAGTTCAATTCATGAATCTTATATTTGAACAAACGCGATGATTGGAAGCAGTAAGGAAACTCCGGGATAAGAGAGCTGCGGGCGGGTGCGACGCAGTCGAAGGAGACCTGAACTCGTCCGGGAGCGGAGCGGTGGAAGCAGGGAACTCCTTGAACAGGGAGTGCTGGCCGGTGCAGAATGTAGACCGGGCCCTTTCGTACACCGTTACGGTTGACCTCCGTAAGAGGGTTGTTGAGTGGATACCGCAGGCGCAGCAGAAGAGTTGCTGATCCGGGTATCAACAAGAGTGGTACCGCGAGGGTGAACAACCTGTCGTCTCTTGAATGAGACGGCAGGTTTTTTTGTGCGCTGGTATAGGCACTCATAGAATTACACGCAATGAACGGGAGCAGTAGACGGCCAAGGTGAACAGAGAGCTGCGGGTGGTGCGACGCAGTCACCGGAGGCCGGCGAATCTCGCCCGTGAGCGGAACGGCGGAAAGAGCTTCAAGTACGCCGTTACGGATGTCCCCGTTACCGGACTGTTCGTATCCCCCAGGCTACCCTTACGGGAGCAGGGAGATATGAAGCGGAGCTGGACGCAGCTTGGGCTGCCTGAATGGAATGAGGTTCAGGAGCCTATGCGTCAAAAAGAGTGGTACCGCGGAGGGGTGACCCGCCGTCTCTTTAATTAGAGACGGCGGTTTTTTGTGTTGTTTGAAGTTGATCTGGCAGGCTGGCTGTATGAACCCAATTTGAGGAGGATGAACAATGATTATTCCGGTAAAGAAACGAATTCAGATTTTTGATACGACTCTGCGTGACGGAGAGCAGGCCCCGGGGGCTAGCCTTACCCCGGAGCAGAAGATCATTCTGGCCGGCAAGCTGGCCGAACTGGGCGTGGATGTCATGGAGCCGGGCTTCCCCGTATCCAGTCCGGGTGACTTTGCAGCGGTAGAGACCATCTCCCGCAAGATTCAGGGCGTAGAGATCTGCGGCTTCGCCCGCGCGGTCAAAGGGGATATCGATGCTGCTGTGCGGGCAACGCGGGATGCGGAGCGGCGGCGGATTCATCTGTTCATCTCCTCCTCTGACATTCACCTGCGCCATCAGCTGCGTAAGAGCAGACCTGAGGTAGTTGCCGCCGCACGCGAAATGACAGCCTATGCCCGCCAGTTCAGCGATGTGGTGGAATTCACCGCAATGGACGCTGCACGGACGGGAATCGATGATCTGATTGAGATGGTCGAGGCGGTGATTGAAGAAGGTGCAACCATTATTAATCTGCCCGACACGGTAGGTTATGCGCTGCCGCAGGAATACGGGGAGATGTTCCGGCGTGTGCGGCTCGGTGCGCGGGGCGGCGACAAGGTCATCTATAGCGCCCATTGTCATAACGACCTGGGGCTGGCCGTGGCGAACAGCCTGGCGGCGATTGCCGGCGGTGCCACACAAATTGAGGTCACTGTCAACGGAGTGGGCGAGCGGACCGGCAATTGTGCGCTGGAGGAGCTGGTTATGGCGCTGGAAACACGGGGTGATGCTATCGGTGCTGAGACGGGCATCCGGCTTGAGAAGCTGTACGATACCTCGCGTATGATCAGCGGGGCGATGCATTTCCCGATCGCCTTCAACAAGCCGGTCGTCGGCCGGAATGCGTTCCAGCATGAATCCGGCATCCACCAGGACGGCTTGCTCAAGGACCGCAGCACGTATGAGATTATGGACCCGGAGCGGCTGGGCATCCCGCGCAGCATGATCATCCTCGGCAAGCATTCCGGCAGGCATGCGCTGAAGGACCGCGCGGCGAAGTACGGGATTGCCCTGGATTCAGCGGAGCTGGACGCGCTCTATGAATCCTTCAAGGAAACCGCTGACCGCCAGAAGGCCGTCAGCGATGATGAGCTGCTGCGGATGGTCAGCAGCACCACCGGGCAGCAGGCGCAGGTCTATGCGCTCGGCGAGGTGCAGGTCCTGGCAGGCAGCGCGCCGCGCCGCGTAGCCGCCGTATCGGTGCGCCACCTGCAGAGCGGCGCAGAAACCACGCACACCAGCACCGGAGACGGTCCGCTGGAAGCGATCATTGCCGCCATCGGGCAAGGGATCGCTGAGGATATCCGCTTCGACGGTCTGGAGCTGCACTCCCTGGGCAGCGGCGGGGATGCTCAGGCTGAGGCTGCCGTTATGGTGGAATGGAAGGACGCCAAATTCCGCGGCACGGCCATCCATCACGATATCGTGATGGCAGCGGGAATCGCTTATATCGCCGCCTGCAATGCAGCGCTGCTGTCAGAATCGGCTGCGGATTCTCCGGAAACGGAAGCTGCGGTGAACGGCTAAGCATTACCCGGAATGCAGCATTAGACACTTCACGGACGCGTCTTGCCGATGTCACTCAGACACGGCGGGGCGCGTTTTTTTAGCGGATAACTCCGAAGAAGCGATGCAAGAAGCTGGCACGGCGCTGGCTGGCGCCGGCGGCCGGAAACAGTTGGATTTTCTCCACTTGCTTATGAACTGAGGAGCTCTTGCCGGGAAACAGTTGGATAATCAGCACTTAATAGGCTGTAAATATCCAGACTTGAGGGAATGCATGAATTTAAATGACGTTTATCCACTTAATGATCTCAAACGCTCCAAAACAGCCAAATTAAGATACGTTAATCCACCTAAATTATTATGCAGAGTGGAGGCCCATCAACGCCCTTTCATGCACCTGAAGGGGAAGTGTAGTCGCGGCAACGTCCGCCAGAATTTTTTTCTGCAGGAAAGTGTACTTCGGAAGCATCGGCAGTCTCCGGATTTTCACCAATAACAGAAAGAGGAACAACGGTCCTGCTTTTATCCCTTAATCAACAAATTTTGATCCATTGCGGGTTTTGTCAAGCTGTGGACAACGTTATCCACATATTCCGCACGAGTTGTGTAAAAACCGTGTAAAATCAGCAATAACGCCTTTTTTTCGAAGGCCATAAACAGAAGGTTATGCCTTGAATCATTTTTGTGAAAACTGTGGATAATGTGGATAATTCGGTGGATAAAAAGTCCTTGACAAGGAAAATAGCGATTTTACGCATAAAAAAAGCCCCGGAGGGCTATTTTTCAACAGGAGTTATGCACGAAAACTGTGGATGGCGCTGTGGATAACTATTTATGAACAAATCGGAAACAGTTGAATTTTATTTTTTTACTGCCTTTACATTATTCGTCAGCCAGTTTCTCCCATTCGCTAAATAAATCTGCCAGCTGCTGTTTCTTGTCCTTCAGATCACTTTCATGCTCCTGAAGCGCCAGGTAATCCTGATAAACCTCAGGTTTGGTCATTTCATGCTCAATCCCGGAGATGGCTTCCTCCAGCCTGGCGATATTCTCCTCAAGGTCAGAGATCCTCCGCTGGCGGTTGCGCTCCTCACGCTTGGCCTGTTTGTCTGCTTCATAAGAGAGCGAGGTCCCTTTCTCGGCAACAGCAGCCTCGCTGTCCGCATTCCGGGAGGACTTGGCGGCGGCAAGCTCCGCTTCCTCCTCGGCAATGGCTTCAAGTTCACTTTTTTTCTCGACATAGTCGTCATAGTTACCGAGATATTGATCAATACCGCCAGGATGCAGCTCGAGCACCCGCTCAGCCATTTTGTTCAGGAAATAACGGTCATGGGAAATGAACAGCAATGTGCCTTCAAAATCAATCAGTGCCGCTTCCAGCACCTCACGGCTGACCAGATCCAGATGGTTGGTAGGCTCATCGAGAATCAGCATGTTGGCTCCGCGCAGCATCAGCTTGGATAGCGCTACCCGTGCTTTCTCGCCGCCGCTGAGTGCCGCCACCTTCTTCAGGACATCCTCGCCGCTGAACAGGAAATTGCCGAGAATGGTGCGGATCCGTGCTTCCTCCAGCATGGGGTACTCGCTCCACAGCTCTTCCAGAACGGTGTTGCGCGGATTCAGCCTCGTCTGCTCCTGATCATAGTAAGCGATCTTCACCTTGGTTCCCCAGTTGACCGTTCCGGCGGATGGTTCACGGGTGCCGGTCATGCACTGCAGGAGCGTGGACTTGCCGATACCGTTCGGACCGATCAGCGCCGCTGTCTCGCCGCGTCTAAGCTCAAAGGAAGCATTGCGGAACAGCGGGGCAGCCCCTTCGTTAAAAGCTACTGCAACCTCGCGGACCTGCAGCACTTCCTTGCCGGACATGAAGTCAGGCTCGAAGGAGAAGCTGGCCTTCTTCAGATCGCCCAGCGGCCGGTCGATGCGCTCCATTTTGTCGAGTGCCTTGCGCCGGCTCTGTGCCCGCTTGGTGGTGGAAGCCCGCACAATATTGCGTTGTACGAAATCCTCCATCCGCGAAATCTCGTCCTGCTGCTTCTCATATTGCTTCATGCGGATCTCATATTCCGCTGCCTTAAGCTCCATATAGCGGCTGTAATTACCTGTGTATCTGCGGGACTGGTGCCGCTCAATTTCCACTATGGTCGTGACCAGACGGTCGAGGAAATACCGGTCATGGGAGACCACAAGGATACCGCCGGGATATCCGCGCAGATAATCCTCCAGCCAGGTGAGCGTCTCGATGTCCAGATGGTTGGTCGGCTCATCAAGCATAAGCAGATCAGGAGCCTGCAGCAGAATGCGCGCCAGTGCCAGGCGTGTCTTCTGACCGCCGCTGAGCGTAGCGATCGGGGTCTCGGGTGCAAATTCCCCGAAGCCCATACCATGCAGGACGCTGCGAATCCGCGTGTTCATCTCGTAGCCGCCATGATCCTTGAACCAGTCTGAACGTCTGGCGTAGCGCTCGAGCAGATCCTCATAACGCTTCGGATCTTCCGCGAGCGCCGGATCAGCGATATCCGTTTCCAGCTGCCGCAGCTCCGCCTCCGCCTCAAGCAGCGGCGCAAAAACAGCGAGCATCTCTTCCTGAATAGTTTTATCGGATTGCAGGCCGCTGTTCTGGGCCAGATACCCTATTGTGGTTTCTTTGGATTTATGAATTTGTCCGCTGTCATACGACATCTCGCCTGCGAGAATCTGCAGGAAGGTGGACTTGCCGGCCCCGTTGACGCCTACCAGACCGACTCTTTCCTTCTCATTGACCATCAGGCTGATGCCGTCCAGCACGCTTTGTATTCCATATGATTTCGAAATTCCTGTCGCTTGAAGAAGCATTCTGATGAAACCTCCGCCCTTGCATATTCGCCTTGGCTCATTACGCCCGGCTTGTAATAATCTTATTCTTTAGTTTACATGAAAAAGGTTTGCCGCGCGAGGGGGCTGCATCATTCCTGAGGGCCCTGACGGCGGCAGATCAGCTGTCCGGGCTCCCGGCATTTCACGGCGGGGCGGTCAAAGACAGTGCGCAGAACATTCCTCTAACAATGTAAATGCCGTAGCCTTGGCGAACCGGGGAGAAGAGTGGTAAACTGAGCTTACAAACTATGATAAGCTAGGAACATGTTGAAGAGGAGGCGGCTGCCTATGCAGGACAGCAGCATGCGGTTTGCTCTCCGGAAGCGTGAGCTGCGGGCCGGGAAGGCCGCTCTCCGGGACGGACTATCCGTGGAACAGAGAGGCCGGTTGTCTGCTCTGGTATGCAGTCATGCCTTGACCTGGTTCTCTCAGGAGCAAGGGGATTCACTGCTTGCCTATGCCCCGTTCCGCTCTGAGCTGGATTGCCGCCCACTGCTGGCTGAGGCTTGGGCCAGAGGACATGAAGTGCTGCTTCCGAGGGTCATCCGGGAGAGCGGAGTCCTGAGCATCCATCCGGTCCGGTCCTGGGAAGAGCTTGCTCCGGGAGCTTACGGTATACCGGAGCCAGTAACAGAAATAGCCGGACCCGGCTTATACGCCGGCAAGAGTGAGAGATCCGGCCTGCCGGATGCCGTATTCGTACCCGGCCTGGCCTTCGACTTGCGCGGCGGACGGCTCGGCTATGGGCAGGGCTACTATGACCGCCTGCGGGCAGCCTGGGAAGCAGAGCTTCCTGAATCTGCCGCCAGGCCCCTGTGGGTGGGACTGGCTTTTAGCCTGCAGCTGGTGCCTGAAGTGCCGCTGGAAGAGCATGATGCCTTAATGGATGTGCTGATTACGGAGAACGGCATTTGGGACTGCCGGAAGGAGAGGAAGACATGGAGTTAACTCATTTCAATGAACAGGGCAGAGCCCGCATGGTGGATGTGAGCGAGAAGGAAGTCACCAGCCGGACAGCGGCGGCGCGAAGCCGGGTGCAGATGGACCCGGAGACGCTTGCCGCCATTAAAGCGGGCAGAATCAGCAAGGGAGATGTGCTCGCCGTAGCCCAGGTTGCGGGAATTATGGCTGCCAAGCAGACCTCCGCCTGGATTCCGATGTGCCATCCGCTGCCACTTACCGGGGTGGATATCAGCTTCTCGGATAACAGCAAAGATGAACTATATATAGAAGCAACCGTCAAGACTACCGGCAAAACCGGAGTGGAGATGGAGGCGCTGACTGCAGTTTCAGCAGCGGCGTTGACCGTATACGACATGTGCAAGGCGCTGCAGAAGAATATGATTATCGGACCTACCCTGCTGGTGTCCAAGAGCGGCGGCAAGAATGGCGATTACGCGCTGGAGGAAGAATAGCTAACAGCATGAGACTTACGCTGAAGGTGCGGGCAGCGGCTGTATCAAGCAGCCGGACTTACATAGTACATAGAGAGGGAGGGACAACCTATGGCGTGGAAAACAGCAATCCTGACGGCCAGCGATAAAGGGGCCAGAGGCGAACGGGAAGACACGAGCGCCCAGGTTATTCGGGAACTGGTGGAAGAAGAGCTTGGAGGCGAGATTGTAGAATACCGGATCGTACCCGATGAGCAGGATGAGATTATTGCTGCATTGATTGAACTGACGGATTATTTCCAGGCGGATCTGGTGCTGACTACCGGAGGAACCGATCTGGCGATCCGCGACGTTACACCGGAGGCTACACGGCGTGTCATTGAACGTGAAGTCCCTGGACTCTCCGAGGCGATGCGCAGCACAGTGATGCAGAAGAACCGGGCGGTGATGCTGTTCCGGGGAATCTGCGGCATCCGCGGCCGGACATTGATTGTCAATCTGCCCGGCAATCCTAAGGGTGTGCATGAGAACCTGGCGGCTATTATGGATCAGCTGCCTGAAGCCTTGCTGATGGTTACCGGACAATACCGCCAATAACAGCTCATGCTCCGGTAACTTCCGCATGATTCGTCACTCTAGACGATGGATGTGTGATATAAGTTATGGTATTATTAATTTATCGTTAACGATATCATGAACGGATAGAGTGATGGGAGGAAACAGTAATGCTAAATGGTATTGGTGCACCCGGAATTATTCTATTGGTTATCTTGGCGCTCCTGCTCTTTGGCCCGAATAAGCTTCCTGAGCTTGGGCGGGCAGTCGGACGTACCTTCCGTGAATTCAAGGACGGGGCGCGGGAGATCATTAATGAACCGGAACCGGCCCGGAAGAGTGAAGCACCTGCTCCTCCGGCTCCGCAGACTGTAGCAGCAGAACTTCCGCAGGACCGCCGTCTGCCGGAATAATTTCCATCCACTTACGCAGGGGCGTCTTTCCCAGGTCTGCTTCAGACTGGGGCGGCGCTCCTTTTTTCTCTAATCTATATAAATTTAATTAAAAATGACAAATAAGATGTGAGTAACGGAAGGGAAATTTGGAACTGTAGGAGCGTAGCAACCGCCTTTGTCACCGTATTTCCACCGCTAGAAGCGGTTTAAATTAAGAAATCTGGGGGCAACAGCGGCCGGAAGTCCAAATGTTCTCTGTAGTTACGGTGGCATCTTCATTGAAATACCTTGAATTTAATTTATATAGCCATTTTATATGTCATTTCGGGTGGTGTCAGTCATGTCTCTGGAAGCGGAAGAAATGTCTTTGGTCGATCATCTGACCGAGCTGCGCAGACGGCTTATCTACGTGCTGATCGTATTTGCAGCCGGACTTGTACTCGGATTGTTCGTTGCCAAACCGATCTATTTGTATCTTATCAGTGCTGACCCTGCCCAGGGATTCGTGCTGCATGCCTTCTCTTTCTGGGACGGGATCGGCATGTACATGAAGATTGCCATGGCCGTGTCACTGGCGTTCTCCGTGCCGTTTATTGTCTTTCAGCTGTGGGCCTTCATCAGCCCGGGCCTCCGGCCTGTTGAACGCAGCGCAGCGCTGCGTTATGTGCCGTATGTGTTCGTTCTGTTTATTCTGGGCGTAGCCTTTGCCTATTACATCGTATTTCCTATGGCCTTGTCCTTTACAATCTCGATTACACGCAGCATGGGACTTGAGGAGACATACGGCATAGCCGAATATTTCAATTTCCTGTTCAGTCTGGTGATCCCGCTGGCCTTGCTCTTCGAGCTGCCGCTGATTGTCATGTTCCTGACCAAGCTGAGAGTGCTCAATCCGCTGCGCCTGCGCCGGATGCGGCGGTATGCTTATTTTGCGCTTGTATTTATTGCTGTGGTGATCACACCGCCCGATTTCATCTCGGATTTTCTGGTGACAATTCCGCTTCTGGTGCTGTATGAATTCAGTGTATTTCTGTCTGCGTTCGTTTACCGGAGGCAGTTGGCGGAGGATGCGCAGCGGGAAGCACGTTATATTAAGGCGGAGGAGTTGTAGCCGGCAGATGGCCTTTGCAGTTCTGAAGTGCAGCACGCATCTGCAGAAGCTTAAACTGCAAGCCGCCGACAACCAGGAACGAGCCCGCCAGAATGGTAAAAAGGACGGCTCCTCCCCACCGGCCCAGCAGAATTCCGCCGATCAGCGGCCCCAGTATTCTCGATAGCTGCGGCCCTAGTCCAAAGACTGCAAAGGCATACCCGAGCCGTTCCACTGGAGCGGTCTCGGAAATTGTCTTGCGGATATGCGGCCCGTGCAGCATCTCACCAAGAGAAAACATCAGCTCTGCGGTCAGAAGGAACAGGAGCGAAGGGGCAAAGCCGTAGCCTAGTGCAACTACAGCAAACAGTAAATAGGAGACGGCAAGCATCCTCTGGGCAGTGAAGCGGGCAGTCGCTTTGGCTATCCACAACTGGAGCAGAATGACGGTGATTCCGTTGAACGTCAGAAGCAGGGCGAGTATAGCTTTATAATTGACGAATCGAGTTTTGAGATGAAAAGGCAATGTGGAATCTACCTGGGCGTATAGAAATCCCAGCGGCAGATAACACAGTGTCAGCAGAAGGATGATCCGCATTTCCCTGCTTTTGAAAGAGGAGAGGCTGCTCTGGGATTTCCTGCTGCCGGTCTTATGGGAAACTTGAGGTAAAGCTGCGGGCAGACGTGTCCAGAGCAGCAGCGAATACATACCCAGGAGCAGGGCGGCTAACCAGAATACGACAGATACATTCCATGTAAACAGCATTAGTCCAAGTGCAGGTCCGAAGGCAGCTCCGACATTCAGGGCCATATGGAGGAGGGCATATACTTCCGCCCGCTGCTCCGGCTTTACAATATCCGAAACCTGGGCGCTGGCGGCAGGTTCGAACAAGGCAGAGCCGATACCATTCACCATCGAGGCCAGAGCAAACAGGGCAACGCTATCCGCCACGGCATATCCAGCCATGGAGATGGTTTGCAGCAGCAGTGAAACAATCATTACCGGTTTGCGGCCGAACCGGTCGCTCAAGGTGCCTCCACCTATTCCGGCGGCCATTCCGCACAGAGGCTGAAGTGTTACAATAAGGATGGGCAGCAGCACGGCATCGTTCATCCGTTCATGAAGGTAGAGCACCAGAAAAGGCCGTATCATGAACATGGTCAATGCGCTGAGCACCGTTCCGGTAAACTGTACCCAGACTGCAGAATCATAACTTTGCAGGAAGCTTTGGAGCGAGCGGTTTTTCATTATTTTTGGGCCCCTTTCCGGTGCAGTTAACACATCTGCAGTATAGCTGCCGTTTCGGGGGACCGTGAAATTAAGGTTTGTAATACCGTAATTAGCATTTGCTAATAGACGCACCGGGCAGAAGCTTGCCGTAGGGAGGTAACCTGTGACCATTCTGCAATTGAAGGTGTTTGCCGCAGCCGCGAAATTCAATAGCTTCACCAAGGCAGCCGATAACCTGGCGTTTACACAATCTGCTGTCTCGCAGATGATTCAGAGTCTGGAAAAGGAACTCGGAGTCTTATTGTTCCACCGCAGCCACCAAGGCATTGCTCTGACACGGGACGGGGAGAATATGCTGCAACATGCCGAGCTTATTCTCCGCACAGAGCAGCTTATGAAAGAGGAGGCGCTGCTGGCGTCAGAACTGCACTCCGGCAATTTGCGGATCGGTGCTACACCGGACATCGCCTGCCGGTTTATTCCGGCGTTGACAGCTTCCTTCAAGCAGTCTTTTCCAAAAGCGGAGCTTGTCCTGTTTGAAGGGGATTCTGAAGAAATTAACAACTGGATAACAAGTGGCATCATCGATGTCGGTGTCACCATGTTCCCGGACCCTCTGCTCTGCACGGTGCCTCTGATCACGGGCGATATGGTTGTGATTCTGCCAGAGAAGCACCCGCTGGGTAAGGAGGGCAGCCTAAGTATCGACCAACTTGGAGAGCGCTGCTTCATTATGCCGGGAGATGAGGATTTACAGAATCTGCTGTTGTCCAGGTATTCCTGCATCAACGTAACGATAGAGGTCAAAGACATCAATACGATTCAGGCTATGGTTCAGGAGGATGTGGGGATCTCCGTTCTGCCAAAGTTTTATATTTCCAGCCGAAGCCCCAAGCTATCTGTCATTCCGCTTATGCCTCCCCTGACACAGGAGATCGTACTTGCAGTAAATAACAATGACAGTGTTTCGGGACTGGCCAGGGAGTTTATTAGGAACAGTCTGGAGGATGTCCGCACCAAAGGCCGTGATGATGCGGCGTCATGGCAAACGTAACAAGAGGGGCATATTTTGCCCCCTGGTGGATAGAATGTAAGAGAGTGTGTGCCGGACAAGCCCTGAAACCATAATTTTCCCCAAAACAAATACGATTTTACGTAAAAGGACTTGAAATCCGTCTTCAAGTTGAGTATCATAAAAATTGTTGTTAGCACTGCAAGCAGTTGAGTGCTAACGCTGTGGAAAATAGGGAATGGGCCGGCGAAACGGCATTTAAGTATGCTGATTCTCAACATTGCCATAAGGACCGCTAAGATTCCCGGCAGTTCAATCTATGTTTTCAAGGTAAACAACATAATTTCAAAGGAGGCTATTTTTTCATGATTAAACCACTAGGTGAACGCGTATTGGTAGAACCAAGCGAGCAAGAGCAAACCACTTCTTTCGGGATCGTGCTTCCGGACTCTTCCAAGGAGAAACCGCAAGAAGGCACAATTATCGCTGTAGGCAGCGGAGCTTTGAAAGACGGAGTACGTGTAGCGCTGGAAGTTAAAGAAGGCGACCGTGTGCTTTTCTCGAAATATGCCGGAACTGAAATCAAATACGAAGGCAAAGAATATCTGATTATGAAAGAAAGCGACATTCACGCGATTCTTGACTAGTCCGTTAGAGCCTTTCATAAGTTAGAACCCGATTACTTATATACACAAAACTTAAGTTTATGCTTTCGAAGCGAGTTTTGTACGAAGTGAAATTAATGAAGCGAATGCTACACAAAACTTTTAGGAGGTTAACAACACAATGGCAAAAGAAATTAAATTCAGTGAAGATGCCCGCCGCGCTATGCTGCGCGGGGTTGATGCTTTGGCAAATGCGGTTAAAGTTACACTCGGACCTAAAGGCCGTAACGTGGTGCTTGAGAAGAAATTCGGCAGCCCGCTGATCACTAATGATGGTGTTACTATCGCCAAAGAAATCGAGCTTGAAGATGCATTCGAGAACATGGGCGCGCAGCTTGTTAAAGAAGTTGCTACCAAGACTAATGATGTAGCCGGTGACGGTACTACAACTGCAACAGTTCTGGCTCAAGCCATGATCCGCGAAGGTCTGAAGAACGTAACTGCAGGCGCTAACCCTATGGTTATGCGTAAAGGTATCGACAAAGCGGTTAAAGCTGCTGTTCTTGAACTGCAGAGAATTTCCAAGCCTATCGAAGATTCCCAGTCTATCGCACAAGTAGCTGCTATCTCTGCTGCTGACGAAGAAGTAGGCCAACTGATTGCTGAAGCTATGGAAAAAGTCGGCAAAGACGGAGTTATCACCGTTGAAGAATCCCGCGGATTCCTGACTGAGCTTGAAGTGGTAGAAGGTATGCAGTTCGACCGCGGTTACATTTCCCCGTACATGATTACAGATACGGACAAAATGGAAGCTGTTCTGGAGAACCCGTACATCCTGATCACTGACAAAAAAATCAGCAGCACTCAGGAAATTCTTCCTTTGCTTGAGAAGATCGTTCAACAGGCGCGTCCGCTGGTTATCATCGCTGAAGATATCGAAGGCGAAGCTCAGGCAATGCTGATCGTGAACAAACTGCGCGGAACCTTCAATGCAGTAGCTGTTAAAGCTCCTGGATTCGGCGACCGCCGCGAAGCTATGCTGCAGGATATCGCTGCTCTGACAGGCGGCCAAGTGATCACTGAGAAGCTTGGACTTGATCTGAAAAGCACTTCCATCGAGCAACTGGGTAACGCACGCCAAGTGCGCGTAACCAAAGAAAACACTACAATCGTAGACGGAAGCGGCGACAAAGCGGATATCAATGCACGTGTAAGCCAAATCCGCTCCCAGCTGGAAGAAACTACTTCCGAGTTCGACAAAGAAAAACTGCAGGAGCGTCTGGCTAAATTGGCTGGCGGCGTAGCCGTTGTCAAAGTCGGTGCTGCTACTGAAACTGAACTTAAAGAGCGCAAGCTCCGCATCGAAGATGCCCTGAACGCAACCCGCGCTGCGGTTGAAGAAGGTATCGTATCCGGTGGGGGTACTGCTCTTGTGAACGTATATGCTGCTGTTGCTGCTGTAGTAGCTGAAGGCGACGAAAGAACCGGCGTTAACCTCGTGCTGCGCGCACTGGAAGAACCTGTTCGCACCATCGCTGCTAACGCAGGCCAGGAAGGTTCCGTTATCGTGGACCGTCTGAAAAAAGAAGCTGTAGGTATCGGCTATAACGCTGCTACCGATGAGTGGGTAAACATGTTCGAAGCGGGTATCGTTGACCCTGCGAAAGTAACCCGTTATGCTCTGCAGAACGCGGCTTCCGTAGCTGCAATGTTCCTGACCACTGAAGCTGTTATCGCTGACAAGCCAGAACCGGAAAAGGGCGGAATGCCTGATATGGGCGGCATGGGCGGTATGGGCGGCATGATGTAAGACAGCTTTGCAACCCTTGCTGAGGCAAGAGGGGAGCTGTTGGGGAGTTCAATTCCCCACATAGGGTAATACAATTAGAGGCTTCTCACGAGTTCAATGAACTTGTGGGAAGCCTTTTTTTAGCTTTGAGAATTCAAAAGTAAGGATAACTAGTGATTAAATGGAAAATAAAACCGATATATAGTTTATTAGTAACTTCTTGTTTTACATAAGCTTTCCAACGATGAAGCAGTGTATAAAGAATTGGAGGGAAGGAATGTCAGCTGGAAAAATGGTGTTTGACGCCGATGAAGCCCGGCGTCTGCAAACGAAAATAAGCCAGGTAAGTGAAGACACGAACCGGTTGTACCTGCAACTGAAAGGCCAGGCCAGCCAATGGGACGGGCTACCCATAGGGACAGGCCGGTTGCAAGCTCAGGTGCTTATCAACGAGCTGACTGTAGAGGCGGAGAAGCTTGAGGATCTCATTCGGATAGCGGTGAAGGGTGTTCAGGACGTGCAGGACGAAAGCAAGCGTCAGGCGGGCCAGCTCAGCCAGCAGTTCGGCATTTTTGGCGGTATGTTCGGAAGTTTTGGAGCAGGGTTCGGGAGCGCGGGAAGGTTGCCAATTCCAGCCTTTGCCCAGAAGATATCAACCAACCTGATTTCTTCGATAGCGATCCTGAGCGGCAAGGATGAACTGAACAGCGATCCAATGGTGCGGAAGCTTCTGGACATGAACAGTCAGTCCGGCCTGGGGACAGTGGACTCCATTGCCGTGCAAAGCAAGCTCAAGGATATCTACGAAGCACGGGACCAGATCGCAAAGGCGCAGACAGCTTTTGGCGTGTACCAGGCATTTGGAAACCAGGCGCAGATGGATAGGGTGCACCAGTTGGCGGAAGAGGCACGGGCGAAGCTGAAATCGTTTGGAGTGGATGAGGTCCAGTACCAGGCGGGGAAGGATCTGAGTGTCTACTTCAAGCAGCCTGCAGTCAAGGCATGTAAGTATGATCCGTCCATTACGTCTGGTAACGTACCTCTAGTACAGAATGAAGCGTATCTACTGCTGCTGCGGATGGGGATGGAAGATGGAGTTCAGGGCAAGTGGGCGAAGGGGCAGCTGGAAGGCATTCATGCTACAATGAAGCAAATGATAGCTACAGGGGTCAATTTAGGCGTACATATGATGACGAACCAAGGTGCAGAAGCTTGGGGAGACGTCGCCCGGTTAACTTCCTCATTTGCGCAATTAGAAAGCTATAACCTGTTTAAAAGCAAAGCGCCGGATGAACAACCGGAAGCGCCAGAGAAGTCGAAAAATGCTTTCTTAAAATCGCTGGACAGTTTCAAAGAGATTGGGACGGGTTTCATGGATACGTTAAGAATCCGTGCGGATAAAGCCACAGATTCCCCCTATGACTTTGTCAACTGGATAACGTTAGGCATTGCAGGCGATCTTCCCGTAGGGATATACAGGCAAGCCAAAGAGCGGGCGGATCATATGTTGGATTCACCGGAGAAGTTTGCGGATTGGTTGACGCTCGGGACAGTAGAAATGGGGAAGGGGGCATTCCACCCCGAAGAAAGCTGGTCCGCAGAGCATTGGCTGAACAGTCTGGGAGTAGTGTCGTTGTTGGTGGGTCCCTTGGAAAAGTCCTTGCTATCTACAGGTGGCGAATTACCGAAACCGATGATTTCAAAAAATGCAGCTGACAATGGGATGGATATATTCAGTAAAGATAAGGGCGGGCAGGGTATTGAGGGGACGGGAAATTTTGATTACAAAGAATGGGCAGACATGCCTGTTAGTGGTCAAGTGAAATTTGCATCAAATGGACAGAGATTGATTAGTATACGTGATTTGAAAATGTTTGCGAAAGAAATGAATGCAAAAAATATCAGAGTGATTATTGATAGTGAAGGTAAAATATTGCCAAGTTTTGCAGACGGAGGATTCAATCCTAAGACTGGTCAAATTGTGCTAAAAAAAGAGCCAACATACTTAAGTGCAAAGCATGAATCATATCATGCACAACAATGGCTCGAACTTGGACAAGAGAAGTATTTGAAACTAACAACTTTAGAAAGAGAAGAGTTTGTGTATAGTCAGATAATGAAGAATAAAGATTTGTACACAAGCGAAGAAATTTTGTTTTCACAAAAGTATATATTTAAATTACGAACTGGTGAGTGGCCACCACCCGGATGGAAAGGTTTTGAATGAGAAGGGGGATACAATGGAAACAAATATAACCTCAAATATGGCATTAAGTATAGCTAAAGATTATATGAGCAAGTATGATCTGTCAGGCGATATTTTAGAAAACTTGGAGCGTACAATAAGATTCTATTCGGAGTTTGATAGTGTCAATGGGTCAGTATGGTTGGTGATAGTAAGTATTGCGCCAAATGACTTTTTTGCAGAAAATGAATACACACTTGTAATTTCTGATAAAGAAGCATCAGTTAAATATATTATCGACCCAAATGGTCATGTTCATAGCCCCCATTTAGAAACTTTGACACATGATGAATTTGATTCACTATGGAATGGTGATAGTGATAATTAAACAACCCCACAATGCGAGCTGACCGCCGTGTTGTGATCTTCTTTGTTTCTGTCACTGTCTCAGCGGTTAATTCGAAGAATACATAGATGAAAATAATGGTTAATAAAAACGAATAAGTGTTGTATTTATGTTAATTATTCGCTTTTTCAAACCTTGCCAGGTCGGGCAAGGTTTTTTTTGTTATGGATACTCACTGAAGAGACAATTTCATTGTTCGGACATCTATCCGCACACCCACCCGCCCCCGCTCTAACAATATACTGCTGCACCCAATCAGAAATGCTTTTGAAAGAGTAGATTACTATGAGGGTGTTGTGATTGGAGCGGTAGTAATGGCTGGTGGCGAAAAAGTGGACAGGGGGTAAGGGCGCATTCATTTCTGATGACAGAATCTAGATTACATTATAGGAACGGGGGGACTACCCATGGATTTCAGTGCATTGACTGGCCTTTTTGTGAATAACAATGGTTCGGTCGTGCTAAATGTCCTGTTATCTACTGCATTAATCTGGAGTATTAAGCAAATTGCGAACAAAGAGAAAGTGATTCAGAATTACCAGAAACGTGATGAAGAGAACGAAAAGCAGTTGAATGAATATAACCGTACGCTCGTCAAGCTGCTAATCGAGAGAGGCACTGCGGAGAAGAAACCTAAAGATGAGGAGGTCGTCAACAAGTGAAGCTCCTCGATATATTCAGAAAACACGAGATGAAGCCCAGCCGGGTCAAGCATGAAATAGATACCTTGGGCGAAATTCAGGAAGCGTATGAATCCAATGATCTGGAGAGACTCATTGATCTGCACCGTACCGGCTTAGGTAGAAGGGGAGATGATCTGCATGGAAATTGTTGACTTGACACTGATCACACTGGAAACGATAGCCTTTATTGCTTTTACTGCTTATGTTATCCGTTACCGCAGGTATTTTATGGGACGAGGCCCCTTGCGGACGTATAATTTGTATCTCCGGAGTGTATGGGTTACCTACGGGGCCGTAGCACTGCTATGTCTCAATCTGTTGTGGGGGCGGCTGAACATCATTCTCGGATATAATACGGACGGCAGCCTATCGGGCATCATGAGGGAGTATGTTCTGATTCTGACCCTCGTAATGCTCGTATTCGCAGGCTGGATGCATAAGGAGCTATGGGATTCCAACCGGCGTGAAGAAAAGACCCGGGCCCGTTCAAACCAATCAAACAGACTCAAATAGGCCTAAATAAGCCCAGAGAGACACTGATTCACATCATAGCTATTCTGGTGCTGGACGAGCTGACCAACGGACGGGATCTCCCGGGGAAGTATGGAGCACTCACAGTGTATTCTGCTCTCGTGAACAAGGGTATTCATATATAATAGGGGAAAAGAGTACAAGGAGGCGGTCTGTTTGACTACTAACAATACACTCCAGGTGGCCACCTTCGCCGGCGGCTGCTTCTGGTGTATGGTCAAGCCGTTCGACGAGCTGCCGGGTATAGTCTCGGTGGTATCCGGTTACACGGGAGGACATACGGAGAATCCTACCTACGAGGCATTAGGAAGAGAAGCTACAGGGCATAGGGAGGCGGTGCAGATCACCTTTGACCCGGAACGTTTCCCTTATGAACGTCTGCTGGACATTTATTGGCAGCTGATTGACCCGACAGACGGAGGCGGGCAATTCATGGACCGGGGGCGTGCTTACGAGGCGGCGATTTTTGTACACAGTGAAGAGCAGCGGCAGAAGGCGGAGCTGTCGAAGGCGGCGCTTCAGGCCAGCAAGCG
Organism: Paenibacillus sp. FSL E2-0178; assembly: GCF_038593005.1. NCBI lineage: Bacteria > Bacillati > Bacillota > Bacilli > Caryophanales > Paenibacillaceae > Paenibacillus > Paenibacillus sp. FSL E2-0178. Next base: position 3,402,226 of record NZ_CP151953.1, on the reverse strand, counting down.
GTTCAAAGCACCGATTGTGACGGAAATTCTGCCGGCAGCAGCCTTCTATCCGGCGGAAGCGGAGCATCAGCATTATTATAGAACCCATCCGCTGGACTATAAGCTGTACCAGAAGGGTTCAGGCCGTGATGATTTCACGGAGCTGCACTGGAACAGCCGCGAAGACAAGAAGCAGCTGCTGAAGCAGCTGACAGAGCTGCAATATGAGGTCACCCAGAGGAAAGCTATGGAGCCGCCGTATCAGAACGAGTATTGGAGCCACTTCGGGGAAGGGATCTACGCCGATATGATCAGCGGTGATCCGTTATTCAGCTCCACGGACAAATTCGATGCCGGAACCGGCTGGCCCGGATTCACTAAGCCCGTGGAAGAGGGGCTGATCCGCCGAGAAGCGGATTACGGCAGCGGTGAAGTGCGGACGGTGCTGCGCAGCAGGCTGAGCGGGGCTTATCTGGGGGATTTATCCTACGATGGCCCGGAGCCGGCGAAGCTGCATTACCGGGTGAATTCCGCCGCACTGCGTTTTATTCCGAAGAATGAGCTTGCGGAGAAAGGGCTTGGGCGGTATTTAGAGCAGTTTGAGCGGGAGAGCCAAGGTTAACTCCGGATGAAGGGCTGACTTCAGGACGGAATATCATATGTATTAGGGCAGGCTTCCGGATCTGGGGGACTGCCCTAACTTGTTTTTAATGGGAATTATTCATGATTAGCGAGTGTAAGGCATATTATATAACGTCAAGAAAAGAGGAGATCTCCGGTATGGTAGAAGCATCGGCTTCAGTACGGGGGAAGATGTCCGGCAGCGTGGAGCATGAAGCGGTAGGATTTGGATTCAATCATATCTAGGGATTATTAGCCGTAATTTAGCGATTAGTGATATAGAAGCCGGTACCTCTATTAGGGTATGGGCTTTTTCTATTACCCGGGAAGCAGGTGAGGCATATGCCCAACATAGACAATCAAACCGTCATGATCCGCGGCAATACATTAACCATTGAGGAAGTTGTTAAGGTGGCCCGGTATTATCGGATGGTGGACCTGAGCGAGGAGAGTTGCCGCAAGGTGGACCGTACCCGCCAATATGTAGAGAAGCTCCTTCTGGAGAAAAAAGTGGTGTACGGCCTCACGACCGGCTTCGGCAAATTCAGTGATACGTACATCTCGCCGGAGGATACGAAGCAGCTGCAGCTTAATCTGATCCGCAGCCACTGCTGCGGAATTGGCGAGCCGTTCCCGGAGGAGGTTGTGCGCGCAATATTGCTGCTGCGGATAAACGCCTTATCCCTTGGTTATTCCGGCATCCGTCTGGAGGTGATCCGGCTGATGGTGGAGATGCTTAACCGGGGCGTAGTTCCGGTGATTCCGGAAAAAGGCTCCCTGGGCGCAAGCGGTGACCTTGCCCCTTTGTCGCATATGGTACTGGTTCTGATCGGCGAAGGTGAAGCCTATTATCAGAGTATACGGATGCCTGGTGCTCAGGCGCTGGCCAAGGCGGGCCTTACGCCAATTGTCCTTGCGGCCAAGGAGGGGCTGGCCCTGATCAACGGAACACAGGTGATGACCGCTGTCGGCACGCTGGCCTGCCGGGATGCGCTGAATCTGGCCAACTGGGCCGACTGCACGGCCGCGCTCAGCTGTGAGGCGCTGCGGGCGGTCCGGGATGCGTTCGACCCGTCAACGCATGCGGTTCGTCCGCATCAAGGCCAGCGCCAGGCGGCCGATAATATCCGCAATCTGACAGCCGGCAGTAAGCTGATGACTAATCAGGGGGAAGTGCGGGTGCAGGATGCCTATTCGCTGCGCTGCGCGCCGCAGGTCCACGGCGCAAGCCGTGATGCGCTGGCTTACATCGCAGAGAAGCTTGAGATTGAGATCAACTCGGCCACGGACAATCCGCTGATCTTCGCGGATGAAGACAAGGTGATCTCGGGCGGGAACTTCCACGGGCAGCCGGTTGCGCTGCCGATGGATCATCTGTCCATCAGCGCGGCGGAGCTGGCGGACATTGCCGAGCGGCGGATCGAGCGGCTGGTCAATCCGCAGCTGAACGAGGGACTGCCCCCGTTCCTGACGAAGAACGGCGGGCTGCAGTCCGGGTTCATGATCGCCCAGTATGCGGCGGCATCCGTGGTGTCCGAGAATAAATCACTGGCTCATCCGGCCAGTGTGGATTCGATCCCCTCCTCCGGTAATCAGGAGGATCATGTAAGCATGGGCACGATCGGCGCCCGGAAGGCGAAGCAGATCGTCGACAATGCCTATGCGGTATTGGCGATCGAGCTGCTATGCGGGGCGCAGGCAGCCGATTTTCGGGGGCCGCAGCTGCTCGGGACGGGCACGAAATGGCTGTATGACCGCTGCCGGGAAGTGGTCCCGTTCGTAGAAGGGGACCGGGTGCTGTCCGGTGATTTCGCCACCATCGCCGAGTGGATGAAGGAAGCGGATGTGCTGGAGGAGTTGTTCGCGCTGGTTCCGTTTCATTCCTGATCAAGGGCAAGCAGAAACATTCGATTCCGCTAACCGGTTAGTTACTGGAGGACGGGGTCTGGCCGATCAAGCCTTTTGGCGAGTTTTAAACGAAGCAATGGGGCGGTAATGTAACAGTTTGCTCGGAGTTCATGTCTGGAAGCCGGCTGAGAACTTTAGTTCAGCTGCTATAGGCATAATTGTTGTAATTTTTGCAACTTTGATACCTGGATACCCGGGTGTTCAGGGGGATTGTTGTATGGAATACAACAATTCTTCCGCTAAGCCGGCTGGAAGAGGCGGAATGCTGTATTTTCTACAACAATTTCCGGTTGCAGCCGATTTGATGAAGGGAATGTTGTATTTTGTGCAGGATTGTTAATCAAAATTGTAATTTGCTCTCTTGCGGGATAACGCTGCATTCAACTACGTATGAAAGTTTGCCGCTGGAAGGGGAGTTATCTGCAGCTTAAGCAGTCACAGGATTCCCGGCATGATCAGCATGTTCAATGGAGGAAGGGGAGTTAAGAATATGAATATGGATGAACCAAGAGTCTGCCGCGCGCCAAGAGGCAGCGTGCTGAACACCAAGGGCTGGGTGCAGGAAGCGGCGCTGCGTATGCTGATGAACAATCTCGACCCTGAGGTGGCGGAGCACCCGGAGCAATTGGTTGTCTATGGCGGGATCGGCAAGGCCGCGCGCAACTGGGAGAGCTATGATGCTATTGTGCGCTCCCTTAAAATGCTTGAGGACAACGAAACTCTGCTGATACAGTCCGGCAAGCCGGTTGCCGTCTTTCGCACCCATCGTGATGCCCCGCGCGTGCTGCTGGCCAATTCCAATCTGGTGCCGGCCTGGGCCAACTGGAGTACCTTCCATGAGCTGGACCAGAAAGGGCTGATGATGTACGGGCAGATGACGGCGGGCAGCTGGATTTATATCGGTACGCAGGGAATTGTGCAGGGGACCTATGAGACGTTCGCGGAGTGTGCGAGGCAGCATTTCGGCGGTTCGCTGCAGGGGACGATCACACTTAGCGCAGGACTCGGCGGCATGGGAGGCGCGCAGCCGCTGGCCGTCACCATGAACGGCGGGGTATTCATCGGCATCGATGTGGACCGGACGCGGATTAAGAAAAGAATCCAGTCCCGCTACTGCGATGTGCTGGCCGAAACGCGGGATGAGGCGCTGTCGCTGGCTGAAGCAGCCCGGGACACCGGGCGGGCGCTTTCGGTGGGCCTGCTCGGCAATGCGGCAGAGGTACTGCCGGTGATGATATCCCGGGGATTTGTCCCGGATATTCTGACCGACCAGACCTCGGCCCATGATCCGCTGAACGGCTATGTGCCGGAAGGCTTCACGGTGGATACGGCTAAGCAGCTAAGAATTGAGGACCCGCAGGGATATATACAATTGGCGCGAAAGAGTATCGCCCGCCACGTCGAAGCGATGCTGGAGCTTAAGCGGAGGGGGGCGGTTACCTTCGATTACGGCAATAATATCCGCCAGGTCGCCTATGATGAAGGCGTGAAGCAGGCTTTTGACTTCCCGGGCTTCGTCCCGGCCTACATCCGCCCGCAATTCTGCGAAGGCAAAGGACCGTTCCGCTGGGTCGCCCTGTCGGGCGATCCTGAAGATATCTATAAGACGGATGCGGCTATTCTGAAGGCATTCCCGGATAACGAAGGGCTGCAGCGCTGGATTACTCTGGCGCAGGAGAAGATCTCCTTCCAGGGGCTGCCTGCACGGATTTGCTGGCTCGGCTACGGTGAACGGGCGAAGTTCGGGCGGATTATCAATGATATGGTGGCAGCCGGAGAGCTGTCTGCGCCGATTGTTATCGGCAGGGATCATCTCGACGCAGGCTCTGTCGCTTCCCCCAACCGGGAGACGGAAGCGATGCGTGACGGCAGTGATGCGGTATCGGATTGGCCGCTGCTGAATGCGCTGGTCAATACCGCTGCAGGCGCCAGCTGGGTATCGCTGCACCACGGCGGAGGCGTCGGCATGGGCTATTCGCAGCATGCCGGAATGGTCGTAGTGGCTGATGGAACGAAGGAAGCGGAAGCACGGCTTGAACGGGTGCTGACCTCAGATCCGGGGATGGGAGTAGTCCGCCATGCGGATGCGGGGTATCCCCTGGCTGTGGAGACAGCCAAGGCTCAAGGCATTGTGATGCCCATGCTGATTGACCCGAAAGGAGTCAAGTGATGATCTATATTCAGAACGCTGCGCAGATCGCGACGCTTGGCGGTGCCAGTAATAAGCCGAAGACGGGCAAGGAGATGGAGGAGCTCGGGCTAATCGGGCATGGGGGAATCGTGATTGAAGACGGTATCTTCACCTTCGTCGGCAGTGATGAGGATGCGCGCAGCTATGTGGAGCAGCATGCCGGAGATAAGCAGGTGACGGTGTTCTCAGCGGAAGGAAAGACTGTTACGCCGGGGCTGGTCGATCCCCATACCCATGCCGTTTTTGCTGGCTCCCGGGAGTTTGAGCTGAATCTGCGGCTGCAGGGCGCTAAATATATGGACATTCTAAATGCAGGAGGTGGAATTCTGTATTCCACCGAACGGACCCGGGAGGCTACGGAGGAACAGCTGATCGCCGAAACCGTGAAGCGGCTGGACCGTTTCCTGGCGCATGGGGTAACCACCATCGAAGCCAAGAGCGGATACGGATTGCGGCTGGAGGATGAGCTGAAGCAGCTGCGGGCGGCCCGGAGGCTGGATGCTTCCCATCCGGTGGATGTGGTGTCCACATTCATGGGCGCGCATGCCGTGCCGGTGGAATATCGCGGCGATGCGGATGGATATGTCCGCTGCGTGATTGAAGAGATGATTCCGGCTGTGGCCAGGGAGGGGCTGGCGGAGTTCTGTGATGTGTTCTGCGAAGAGGGAGTATTTACGGTGGAGCAGTCCAGGGATATTCTGGAGGCGGGCCGGAGCTGGGGGCTGAAGCCCAAGCTCCATGCCGATGAGATTGTCTCCTGCGGAGGAGCAGAGCTGGCCGCCGAGCTGGGGGCAGTGACAGCGGATCATCTGCTGCATGCTTCCGAAGCTGGCATACAGGCGATGGCGGAGAGCGGAGTAATCGCCGTATTGCTTCCGGGCACAGCCTTCTTCCTGATGGCAAAGCCTGCGGATGCACGGGCGATGATTAATGCCGGTGTGCCTGTTGCGCTGTCGACCGACCGCAATCCCGGCTCCTCCCCGACGGAATCGCTGCCGTTTATTATGAATCTGGCCTGCCTGACGATGGGCATGACTCCGGCGGAGGTGCTGACGGCCTGTACAATCAACGCGGCACATGCGATCTGCCGTGCGGATGTGATCGGCAGCATTGAGGTTGGCAAACAGGCAGATCTGGTAATGTTCGATGCGCCGAATGTTCTCTACCTCCAGTACCATTATGCGGTGAATCTGGTGGATACCGTGTTCAAGAAGGGTGAGGCAGTCATTCAGAACGGACGGAGGGTATGGTGATGAGAACCTTGCGGATTAATGCGGAACGTCTGCAGAATAACATCCGGGAGCTGGCCAAGTTCGGCCTGAATGAGCAGACCGGAGGGCTGGACCGGACGACCTTCACTGAGGCCGAGCTGGCCGCCCGGCAGTGGCTCAAGAGTAAGCTGCTGGATCTGCAGCTTAGGGTCAGGATAGATGAAGCGGCGAATATCTGGGCCACCCGAAGGGGCGCGGGACAGGGGACTGCATCCGGAGCTTCAAAAGTTATGGAATATCCAGAGGCTTCGCAAGACTTAGAGGTTTCAGGAGTTCCGGATGGGCAGATGATTTCAGATCAGTTAGGAGATTCAACAGCTGCCGGCAGCTTAGGTGCTTCCGGCAGAGCCCGGGAGAGCCTTCCGGTGATCGCATTCGGCTCCCACATCGATACGGTTCCAAACGGCGGTAAATATGACGGTGCGCTTGGCGTTCTGCTGGCTCTGGAGGTTATGACAGTACTGGAAGAGAACAAGATCAACACCCGTCATCCGCTGGAGCTGGTTTCCTTCAGCGCGGAGGAACCTAATCCGTTCGGACTCTCCACGTTTGGCAGCCGGGCGGTCGCGGGCAAGCTCAGCCGGGGTGATCTTGCCGGAGTGCGCAATGATCAGGGGCAGCTGCTGACGGAGGCGCTGCGGCGGGCAGGCGGCGATCCTGAGCATTTCGAACAATGCCGGAGGGAACCCGAGGCGTTTGCAGCTTTTCTCGAAGTCCATATTGAGCAAGGTAAGCGGCTGCTGGACCGGGGCATTCCAGTGGGAATCGTCACCGCCATCACGGGAATTTACCGCGAGGAGATTACCGTCACGGGAGAAGCGAATCATGCCGGTACCACCTTGATGCAGGACCGGAAGGATGCGCTGATGGGCGCTTCTGAGATGATGCTGGCGTTCGAAGCGGTCTGCCGGAAGCATCCGGCGGATGAAGCCGTGGGCACGATCGGGCGGATCAGCAATGAACCGAATGCCGCCAATATTATTCCGGAGAAGGTACTCTTCCACCTGGAGGCCAGGGGAGCGGACCGCCAGCAGATTCAGGAGATGATAGGGGACTGGAGCCAGCAGGCTGAGGGGATTGCCCGAAGCAGAGGCCTCCGGCTGGAGCGGCGGCTGATTCTGGATCAGGCGCCGCAGCCAATGGATGCACGGGTCATTGATGTGAGTACTGCGCAGGCAGAAGCGCTGGGGATTCCAGTTCTGCAGCTGGGCAGCATGGCTGGTCATGATGCCACGCATATGGCTTCGCTGACCCGCGCGGGAATGCTCTTCGTACCGAGCCTGGGCGGCAAAAGCCATTGCCCGGAGGAAGAGAGCCGGATAGCGGATATTGAGAAGGCGGGCAATGTCCTGCTGCAGTCTATTCTGGCACTCGATGAGCAACTAAGCCGTTAGGAGGACCAAACCATGCGCGAAATATATTCAGCAGATGTTCTGTACACGCAGGACGAATTCAAGAAGAATGGCGCTCTGCTGGTGGAGAACGGGATAATTACGGATGTGGGAGAATGTGAAGAGCTGCTGGGCAGCTATCCCGACGCCAGGCACATCCACTGGGAGGACAGAGCTATCGTTCCCGGTACCGTCAATTCACATAATCACTCCTTCCAGAGTCTGCTGCGCGGGATTGCAATTGATAAGCCGTTTCTGGATTGGCGGAATCAGGCCCTGTACAAGTACACACCGCTTCTCGATGAAGAGGCCATCTATACCGGCGCACTGCTTGCCTTCGGAGAGATGCTGCGCTACGGAATCACGACCGTCTGTGATTTCTTCTATGTGCATAACGGCGGAACTGTCTACGATGAAGCTGTGATCCGGGCCGCGGGTGATCTGGGAATCCGGCTTGTATTTGCCCGCACGATGTATGACTGGACCGGGGCACCACTTGCTTACCGGGAGACGGTTCCGGAGGCTGTAGAGCGGACGCGGTCATTAGCCAAGAAGTATCAGGGCAATCCCATGGTTACGGTACATCCGGCTCCGCATAGCCCGCATGCGGCTTCACCGGAGATGATTAGGGCCGGGCATAAGCTGGCTATGGAGCTGGATACGCCTTTTCATATCCATGTGGCGGAAGAAATGTTCGAGGTAGAAGAGATCCAGCGTGACTATGGCCTGCGGCCTGTGCATTATCTGGATTCCCTGGGCGTTCTCGACGAGCGGATGATTGCGGTTCATCTGGTCTGGCTGGAGGATTCCGAGATTGAACTGATTGGCGCAAGACGCGGGTCGCTGGCATACTGTCCGTCCAGTAATATGTTTCTGGCTGACGGGGTGACCCGCATTCCCGACCTGCTGAAGGCAGGCGTCAGAGTGACACTCGGGACTGACGGAGGCTGCAGCAATAACCGGATCAGCGTGTATGAGGAGATGCGTATGTGTGCGCTTTTGCAGAAGGTCAGCCGGCTGGACGGTACCTGCATCACTGCCGGACAGGTGTACCGGATGGGCACCCGGAGTGCCGGGGAGATTCTGCAGCTGCCGGTGGGTTCGCTCGAAACCGGGCAGTACGCCGACTTCGCGGCGCTCGACCTTCAAGATCTGTCGCTGGCTCCGAAGCGGGAATTGTTCGCGAACATGGTCTATGCCATGCAGCCGGGAGCGATCCGGACAGTAGTCGTGGGCGGGAAGGTGGTTTTTGAACAAGGAAAAATCAAGGCAGTATCCGAAGCAGCCATCGGCAGGCGGGTAGACCGGTTGTTTGAGAAATGGGCGAAGCTGGAGTAATTCATGTCATTCATCACCATCAGATTCTAATGTATTTCATACAATTGATTGCTGAAGTCCGGCTCCATAACACCCTTTCTACTGGGATCTGCTGTACAGAGTGCAACAGATTCAGTTTTTTAGCACATTTAGTGCTGATCTGTTGTACAAAATGCAATTGAACTCTTGCTGGGCGCCACCGGTTCAATCTGTATGGGAAGAAAATAATGGAAGCCTGGTTATATTTAAGGCTGCCGGAAGCATAAGCTTGTCTATAAGTCCTGTCCACAAAAGGGGTTGAAGACTTGGCGAGTGCGTTTCTAGGCAGCTTTTTATCTGCAATGGCTACGGTTCTTGGCGTGATTCCCATCCTGTTCGTGAAGCGGCTGTCTGAGCTGTGGAAAGATGTGCTGGTGGCCTTTACCGCCGGTATTATGGTGTCCGCGACCACCTTCGGACTGATGCCGCAGGCGATCAAAGAGTCGGGAATCATCGCTCTTACTCTGGGTCTGATTACCGGGGTGCTTCTGCTTGATCTGATCGAGAGCCATATTCCGCATATTGATGTGGAGAACAAGCCCGGTCTCAGCAATCTGGATTCCAAAGCGCTGCTCGTGATGATCGCGCTGTTCATTCATAATATTCCCGAGGGGCTGAGTACCGGCTTCAGCTATGCCAGTGAGCAGGCGAGCCTGGGGCCCATGGTAGCTATTGCGATCGGTGCCCAGAATATGCCCGAAGGCCTGATCCTGGCAATATTTCTGATGAATGCCCGTGCGACCCGGCGCAAGGCATTGACTATTGCTGCCCTGACCGGCCTGATGGAGATGGTATCGGCGGTCATCGGATATTTTACAGCCAGCTATGTGCAGAATGTGGTCGGTTACGGGCTGGCCTTCGCGGCCGGAGCGATGCTCTTCATTGTCTATAAGGAGCTGATCCCGGAGAGCCACGGCCATGGGTATGAGCGGCCTTCGACTTATTCGTTTATATTCGGGTTGCTGGCGATGGTATATATTACAACGTTTTTTGGCGGATGAAGGATTTGCATAGAGGTTTTTCCGCAAAGTCTGTCGAAAAAGTCTATTACTATGGCGAAACTAAAATCTTTGGCAGCAATGCCTTACTATGTTGTACTGATCTATATAATTGCGGGGTTGCTTGGAGCGGGTTATTTTCATACCCGGTCCTTTTTGGTGTTGGATGTTCTGCTGTATGCTGCTGCGTTTAGCTGTATTCTACACTCCGGCAGGATAATGCTGCTGCCTGTGCACGTTCTTCTGCTGGTATTCACGGTGATGTATTGGATATCTGCGGTTTGGGCGGTTGATCTTGAACAGGCGGTGCTGGAGGCGGCCAAAATATCGTCGCTGCTCCCGTTGTCTTTGCTGTTTGCCACACTGTCATCGGAGCAGCGGGACCGGGTATGGTCGGCATGGGCCTGGTGCGGTGCAGCGCTGACCCTATGGGGACTGGTCTTTGGCTTGTTCAGGGAGGGAAGACTGGAATCGACGCTTGGGTATGCGAATAGCTATGCTGTGATAACAGCTGCAGCCATAGCGGCCGGTTGGCGCGCTTATCAGCTATCGGGATATAAACGTTACTGGCTGGCCTGCGTTGTCTCCTCTGGGGGGCTGCTGCTCTCCGGTTCCAGGGCTGTGATCATTCTGGCTGTCATTGGGGCGGTGCTTTATGTAGGGATTACAGGGCAGAACAAGAAGATTGCAATAATGGGTGCTCTGACAGCGGCAGTCTTGTTGGTTGGTGGCATTGCCCTAATCGTGTGGGTCGGTGGGGCAGCTTATCGGGAGATTGCCTGGAATGCGCCTGAGTTCACGCTGCGCCGGATCTATTGGAATGATGCGCTGCAATTATGGCGGAAGCATTGGCTGCTTGGTGTAGGAGGGGGCGGCTGGGCCGTGCTGTACCCTTCCGTATTTGTGAAGTACGCACATCAGCAGTATTTTCAGGTGGCTTTGGATACCGGCATACTGGGGGGCTTAACCTTCATTGCAATGATTACCAGTTCGCTTTGGGCAGGTTTGCGCAGAGGGCACACAGGACGGAGTACCCTGCTGGCAATTATCTTGTTTGGTATCCATATAGCCTTTGACATCGAATTGGCTTATCCGCTGATCTTCGGGCTGTTTATTATGCTACTTACCGGAGCAGAGGCTGAGGGTTTCTCTGCCAGACCAGTCCGCATCTCCCGCAGGACGGGTGCAGTTACAGCATTGCCGGTGCTCTGCGCTATAGTGGCTTTTACATGGCTGACCCTGGGTTATAACCGGCTTGCCGGAGGAGAATCGCAGATGCTCAGGAAGGACTGGCATAAGGCGGAGCAATCCTTGCTGGGAGCAGACAAAGCACTGCCATGGTCTCATGAGACACACTATCAGCTGGCAGCCTTGTATTCAGCAATAGCTCGAGATAAGGGAGATGCAATATATATGGACAAGGCCGTACAAGAGATGCAGACTGCCTCGGATATGATCCCGGAGAACAGAAATTATAAAGCGATGTTGAAGCAGGCAGAGAAACAGCAAGAATGACTGTTTATATATTAAAAATCACATTGTAATATTCTGGAGTTCCTCGTATAGTAGTGAAGGATTTTCCAAATTCGAATCCTACATATCCGCCGGGGGGAATTATTCTGCACAACATTTTACGTAAAATTAGCGCTTCGCTTGCAGTTCTTATGCTGCTGGCACTGAGCGCGCCTGTACTGACCTATGCGGCCAGTATACTGAAAGTTTATTACAATGCCTCCACAGGAGAAATTTCAGGAGTGATTTACTCTGATCAGTCGGATATTTCACTGAGTCTGGATAACACCGATGGAAGCAAGGTTCAAGTCCCTGGATCAGTCATTGGGGAGGTCTACCATTCTAACAGCGCGCTTGTATATTGGGCCAAGGTGAATGGAAATATTGCCACCGGGCTGATTCCCGGCAGTGCAACTGTAGAATCGGGCGATACCAGACAGTTTAACGCAAGTGTATCGGGGGATGTGTATTCTTTTGATAACAAGGTTACTACTCCGTATATCGAGCACTACTGGTACAGTTTCCTGAATAAAACTACGATGGTAGCTCCATATTGGCTTACTGAGGACAGGTTTGGTTTGGCTCATTATAATATCTATGACAACAACCAGCTTATGGCTTCAACTAAGAGTTATTATCGCGAGTTCTATAACCTGCCTTATAATTCTCTCCACAGGTTCGAACTTACTTCGGTAGATTTACTGGGTCATGAGTCAGAACGCTACAGCTATCCTATGTATGCTCCCTCTCTAATGCCGGAAGGTAAAGTTCTGCTCAGCGGCAAAAAAAGAGGTGCGGCCCTGATGCCTAATGACGAAATACTGGCATTCAGGCCAAGCGCCCAGCATCTGGATACAGATCCGGGATTCAGCTTCCAGCTTACATTACCGGGAGCTCAGGCTGCTGATTTCTCCCATTTTCCGTATTTATTTGATGCAAATGAAATAGCGGCTTCCGATTTTGAGCTCGCTGATGATTCCGGGCGGATTTACCAGGTGGATTCCTTAAAGTTTGAGGATGATACCTTTCATTTTGGATTTGCCGGCCAGTTAAATACGGATAGTATGTATACTTTGCGGCTTTCATCAACGGCATCCGGCAAAGAGATTCATTTGCCTGATATCAATTCAAGATATGGATGGCTCTATCTTTACTTAACCAGCTCCAAAGACGGTGTCCCCTACAACTTTGATTATTTTCCTGAGAATATTTCCCTAGGGCTTTTCCCGGACAAGCCAACAGGGTTCGCAGCAGCACCAGGGAACGGGACGTTGAATCTGACCTGGAACAGCAACACAGAAGCCGACCTGGACGGTTATCGTGTATGGCTTGATGGTCAATTGCTGACGAACTCGCCCATTCATCAAACGAATTATCTGATTCAGGGATTACAAAACGGGAAAAATTATCATGTGAACGTTGCTGCCGTAAATAAAGCCGGGGACCAATCCTATCAGGCCTATCTTTTCCCGGCTCCGCAGAGCACGGGAAGCGGTACGGTTGGCGGTGGAAGTAATACTGGTGGTGGAGGCGGCGGTGGCGGTGGTATCGCCAGCCCGGCTACTACCGGGGCCGCTTCAACTCCAGCAGCTCCTGTAATCACCGTTGTTGACACAGCAGGTGTTGCGAAGCCGCTGGGCACGGTGTTGAACAGTGAGAATGGCAAGACTACAGTTTCCGTAGCCAGTGACATTAAGCAGCTGTTGCTGCCGGCTGGCTTGGTGCCAATTGATAAAAATAACGCTCTGGCCGTTGTCAAAGATGACTTGTCCATTCAAATTCCGGGTGGAGTACTGGACCAGCTGAAAGGCCTGGTTCCGGCAGAGGCATGGAAGGATGCTAAGGTCTCTGTTGAATTTTCTCCACTGACCAGTGAGGAAATTGCCAAGAAGACGGACGCCATTACCGCAAAATCGGCAAATACGATAATTACTTCCGCAGGTGCTGCATTTGAAATAAGATTATCGCTGATTACAGCGGACGGGAAAGTAACCGGTTTGTCCAAGCTTGACCTTCCGGTTACGCTGAAGCTGAAGGTTAATGCAGGTGTGGACGGCAATCTGACCGGGATTTATTACTTGGGCGACCCAGGAGACCTGCAATACATGCCTGGACATTTAGATAATGGCTTCTGGATTGCAGAAACCAGTCATTTCAGCCAATATGCCGTACTGCAATACAGCAAAATGTTCAGGGATATTTCAGCGTCTCATTGGGCAGCTGCGGCAATACAGTCTATGGTTGCGAAGCAAGTGGTCACAGGAACAAGTGATCTGGACTTCTCTCCGAATCAGAATGTAACACGTGCTGAATTTGCAGCATTTATTGCCCGGAGCCTAGGTCTGAAATCAGGGAGTGCGGGCAGCTTCACCGATGTGACTTCAACCAAATGGTATGCCGGCGAGATCGCCGCTGCCGCAGAGGCCGGCATTGTGACCGGTACTTCCGGATCAAGCTTCGCACCGGATCAGCCGATTACACGGCAAGAGATGGTATCGATGCTGATGAAGGCTTATGTATATAAGAATAAGACACCGCTAAATGCGGGAGAGCCGGAGATTAAATTTACCGACTATAGTTCCATCGCTGCCTGGGCGCGGCCGTATGCCAGCGCTGCCCAGAAGCTTGGGCTGATCCTGGGACAAGGCAGCAACAAATTTAATCCGCTGCAGAAGGCTACGCGTGCTGAAGCGGTACAATTGATCTCCAAACTATAGTTTTATTGATTCTCAATATTCAGACCGCCTGTGGTGCAGACACCAGGCGGTTTTTTGTATTGAAATGGAAGCGAGGCACGATTTGCGTCTGCTTCCCAAAGCGGCTATACTGGCTGTTATCCCAGCGATTCATAGAGCGCTAGCTTGAAGATGGAAGGTGTGATTTGATGGACAGACTAACCTGGGAAGCTTTGCTGACATTTGTACTTCTGGTTATTGGTTTCATAAGCTTGTATGCTGCCATTCACAAACGGACGAACTTTGCCCGTTACAGTATGACGGTTCTGCTGATTGCCAGCGGGGCGCCGCTCGCGGTGATGCTGGTGCTGGAGAGCAGAAGAGACGCGCTCGATGCGAATATTGGGCTGGGTATGGCCTTTTTGCTGACATGGCTCATTACTGCCCTGGTGTTTGCCGCTTCGGTGATTATATGGATCGTTAAGAAGAGAAAGCACGGTTAACCGGATTTATCGCTGTAATTCAAACTTGTTCCCCGGAGGTATGAAAAAGAAGCTGTCCAATGACTGCAGATTCCCTGCAGCTTCAAAGGCAGCTTCTTTCGCTTTGGAATCATTCAACTCTACAAGTGCACTGTATACCGTCCTGCCTTGCTCACCTTACGGACAGCCTCTAGCTCAAGGGCAGAGAGCGGCGGTGAGGTAGCGGATGCAATATTCTGCCGCAGCTGCGCAAGGCTGCTCGCCCCCGGAATAATCGCGGCAACGGCAGGATCAGCCAGCGGATATTGCAGCGCTGTCTGCGTCAAGGTGCGGGTGAGGGTAGTCTGCTGCATTAGCTGGCCGTGCAGCTCTGACAGCTCCGCAGCAGTATAGTCCAGATATGCCCGCTCCGCCTTGCTGCGGCCATGTTCTGTCAGGATGCCGCTGGCCAGCGGTCCCCGCGCAATCAGGCTGATACCCTCCCGGGCCAGCAGCGGAAGGATGCTCTCCTCCGGGCGTCTGTCGAGGATGCTGTACTGGCTCATCACACTGACTATTCCCGAGCGCTGCACATATTCCCGGATGACATTCGGCCGGATGGAGGAAATCCCGTAATGACGGATGACCCCTTCCTGCTTCAGCTCTTCAAAAGCTTCGATAGTCTCGTCAATCTCATCTTCCAGCGTTCCCCCGTGCAGCTGATACAGATCGATATAATCGGTCTGCAGCCTGCGCAGACTCTCTTTCACCGCCGAGCGGATATAGCTTTTGGAAGCATCCCAGCTCCAGCCCTCTTGGCCGGGAATTCTGCGGTTGCCCACTTTGGTGGCCAGAATTATATCTGCACGGCGGTGCCGGATCGCCTGGCCGACGATTTCCTCATTGCGGCCTTCATCGTAGAGATCGGCGGTATCCAGGAAATTGATTCCGTGATCAAGCGCTTCGTGAATAATAGCAGCGGCCTTCACCTCATCCGTCCCCAGCGTCATACAGCCGAGGCCCATGGCGCTTACATATAAATCAGATTGTCCCAAACGGTTAGTGTTCATCTGACCTGACGTCCTTTCGTTACTGTAATTGTGTCTATTATATCATCCTGATACGCCAAAACGGCAATCCTGCCGCCGCTGACTGTCAGCCGGGCGGGCAGGATTGCCGTTATAAGTAAGAATAGATGTTGTCTTTCAGCTTTTCAGGCGCCGGATTATCCGCGCAGAATGTTCTCAATCTGCTCCAGCTCTTCTGCACTCAGCTCAGGCGCATTCAGGGAAGCTACAGCATCTTCGATCTGGCTGACTTTGCTCGCGCCGATCAGGGCGGAGGTCACTTTGCCGCCGCGGAGTACCCAGGATAAGGCGAGCTGGGACATCTTCTGTCCGCGGGCAGCGGCAATATCGTTCAGCTTGCTTACCTTGGCGATCACCTCGGCCGTGATTTCCTTCTCGGAGAGGAACACGCTTGGTCCGGCTGCGCGGGAATCCGCGGTAATGCCTTTCAGGTAACGGTCGGTCAGGATACCCTTTTGCAGCGGAGAGAAGGCGATAGTGCCGATGCCTTCTTCAGCCAGCACATCCTGCAGCCCGTCTTCGATCCAGCGTGACATCATCGAATAGTTCGGCTGATGAATCAGGCAGGGAGTGCCGAGACGGCGGAGAATCTGCGCGGCTTCACGCGCTTCTTCAGGCTTGTAGTTCGAAATACCGACATACAGCGCTTTACCCTGGCGTACTAGCAGATCCAGTGCAGACATGGTTTCTTCGAGCGGTGTATTCGGATCCGGACGGTGGTGATAGTAGATATCCACATAATCCAGGCCCAGCCGCTTCAGGCTCTGATCCAGACTGGATACGAGATTCTTCTTGGAGCCCCATTCGCCGTATGGACCGGGCCACATATAGTAGCCGGCTTTGCTGGAGATGATCAGCTCATCGCGGTATGCGGCGAGATCCTTCTTCAGAATCTGTCCGAAGCTCTCTTCGGCGGAGCCTGCGGGCGGACCGTAGTTATTGGCGAGATCGAAGTGGGTAATCCCCAGGTCGAAAGCGCGGCGGACCATAGCCCGGCCGTTCTCGAACACGTCGTTGCCGCCGAAATTATGCCAGAGTCCAAGCGAAATCGCCGGGAGCAGCAGGCCGCTGCGGCCGGTGCGGTTATATTTCATAGTGTCATAGCGTTCAGGACTTGCGATATACATATTTTTCCTCCTACAATTTGTTGGTTAGTGTGTTCTGTGATTAATGTGTACAAACTGGCGCTCCCTATCCGGGGAATGTTAGCGTTTGCTTCTCCGGCCGGGCCACCTCCTTATTGTAGCGAATCCGTGCGGATAATCGTATGTCAGCATGGATGATGTTTATAGAACAATGTCAGTATCGGTGTGGCGGATGCGGTATTCTTTGGGGGAGCAGCCTTTAACCTTTTTGAACATACGGGAAAAGAGCAGTGCGTCCTGATACCCGACAGAATGCGAGATTTCGCCGATGGTACAGCTGGTCTCGGTCAGCAATTCGCAGGCCTTGGCAATCCGGAAATTAAGCAGATACTGCTGCGGCGGCAGACCGATCGTCCGTTTGAACAATGTGGAGAGGTACTTGCGGTCCAGCTTCATAGAAGCGGACATGCTCTCCACGGTGACATTCTCACAGTAATGGGCATGCAGGTAGTGGAGGCATTGCTCGACATAGACACTCTTTTGACGCGGAATCACCAGGTTTGCAGTGGCCGGAACCGTGCGCAGCAGCAGGGATAAGAACTCATAGAGGATTACCTTGAGCGGCAGATCCAGCACATCCTGGCAATCGGCGGCTTCAGACAGCCTCCCGAATAGAGAGGGCATCAGCTCTTGATCCATCGGGAACACCGGCTGCTCCGGCGACAGCGAAGTCCGCGACAACAGATATCCGGCTTCTTCTCCGGTAAAAGCAATCCATGAATAGGTCCAGGGGCTGTCCTGGTCTGCGGCATAATGCGTCACAATATGGGGATAGGTGAGGAAGGCTTGTCCTGCCCCCAGCGTGTGGCTCGCTTCCCCGACAATAACTTTGCCGGTGCCTTCGTGAATGAAGTGGATTTTGTACAAATCACGGACCCCGGGTCCGACGGAATGGCCGGGTGCGCATTGCTCCTGTCCCCAATAATGGAGATGTAGATCGGGACTGGTGCGGTGTGGACGATGGGAATTATATTTGAATATGGCCATGCTTCAGCCTCTTTCCTGTATAGGGAGTGTTCTTTGCCTAAAAAGCGTATATTCCCCATTATACATCAGTTTCCCCAAGGCAGATCAACCGCAAAATAACCCCACAAAGTGGGGCTCTGGCTTCGATGATTACTCAGGTACTTTGCGGGGACCCCAAGGCAGATCAACCGCAAAAAGTCCCGGCTCCGCTGAAAGGGAGAGGGACCATACGTACATATTCACAACGTAGACGGCGTCGCCGTTTCCTGCCTGTCAGGCTTCCATTTTGAGCATAACGAGTTCTTCCACGGGCACACCATTCACCAGATGCTCCTCCACAATGCGCGCCACATCTTCGGTGGTTACATTGTAGTACCAGATTCCGTCAGGATACACGATGACAAAAGGACCGTTGCCGCATAGGCCGAGGCAGCTGGTTTTGTTGATTTTGACCGTTTTGTTAATCCCGTGTTCCACCATCTGCTCTTTGAATTCCTGCATGACCTCTTCAACATCCTGGTTATTGCAGTGTTCGCTGCAGCAGAAAAGTAAATGTTTCTTGAGCACCTTCAAACGCATATTCATCGCGGTTCCCCCTAAATGATATCTGAGTGGCTGACCTGTCTTATGAGGAGTATAGCCTCTTTTGGCGGTGCTGTAATGCGGTTGAGACCATTGTTCTAAAAGGCTTAATAAATGCCATGAGGCGGATAATTAAGTGTTATCTATGCTGACTCCGAAACGGGGAATATGAGTAAAATGTGTCCGGAATGCAGGAGGAAATCCGCTTGGAAATTATTTCCCCGATTATTTCCTGTTTCATAAATAATTTGGAGGTTACGTTTACAAGTTTATAAAATATCAGTTTCGCGGATGCCTGTTTGGTTAAGTAAGGGATGTGAAAGTTAAAGTGAGACCAATCCTTATTCACAAAATAAGCTACCAGGAGGGAATCGTTATGAACAAGAAAATTGTAGGTGTATTCTATACCGAGCATGAAGCTTCACGGGCCATTGAAGACTTGAAGAGTCACGGGTTTCTGACAGAGGATATCTCAGTGATAGCGAGAAACAAACGGGATGTTGAAGCGATCAGTGATGAGACAGGAACCAAGGCGCCTGAAGGCATGGCATCCGGTGCAGCAACAGGCGGTATACTCGGCGGTGTCACCGGGCTGCTGGCAGGCATCGGCGCACTGGCGATACCGGGGATCGGGCCGATTATTGCTGCGGGACCGATTGCCGCGACATTGACGGGAGTAGCCGTGGGTGCAGGAACAGGCGGGCTTGTGGGAGGTCTGATCGGGCTGGGTATTCCCGAGGATGAAGCAGAGAGTTACGACAACTATGTGGATGAAGGTCGCATTCTGGTCATGGTTGATGCAGATAACACGCGGGCAAGTGATGTATACTCCATTTTCCGCAACCATAATTCAGCGAACGCAGACCGTTATATGGATGATCCTAATACAACCGGCGATGCTGCGGATACCGCACGTCATTCGGTAACAGATACTGTGGATGCTGCGTTCAACGGCTCCGGTCTTGAAGGCAGGGACGATACAGGGCTGGATACGATGAATTCGGCAACGGAGCATGATCTCCCGGGGACAAGAGCACTGGATGATGTGAACCGGCCGGGAATGACGGGAGATGTATATTCCGGTACGCCGAATGGCATAGATGGGACGCTGGATAGTACACGAACTGGCGGGTTCAATGATCTGGATGAAGACCGCAAGCTGCGTTTGCGTGAAGAACAGCTGGATGTATCCAAGAACAAGGTGCAGACCGGTGAGGTCAACGTACACAAGGAAATCATCGAAGAGCAGAAAACGATCAATGTCCCGGTTACCCATGAAGAGATTGTCATTGAGCGGCGTGCCGTCAATAATGACACAACAGCAGAGCCGGTTGGCGCGGATGAAACGATCCGAATTCCGGTGAGCGAGGAGCAGGTGGAGGTCCGTAAAAATACGGTCGTTACCGGTGAAGTCGAAATTCACAAACGTGAGGTTCAGGGAACCGAGCAGGTACAGGATACGGTCAGACGCGAGGAAGCACGGGTCGACAAGAGCGGAGATGTGAAGGTGGACGGCAGTGACGAGCTGCTGAGAGACCACAGCCGCAGCCGTTAAATAGCAGGGACGTTATAACATTCTGACAGGCTAGATGACGGGATTTGTCATTAGGCTAAAGCAAGTGGGAACGGTTTTGCCGTCACTTTAAGCATGGAACTGTTTCAGCGAGAAAATAAAAGGGTTTCCGCGAAGTCCAGCCGGACTTCACGGAAACCCTTTTATATATTCATTGAACCGGTAATCTTCGGATCAGAATGAAATTCAGCTTGAAGCAAAGGGCCCAATCCGGCGAGGCTTTAACTGTATTTTCTGCAACTAAAATCACTGATAATTGCCCGGGAAGTGCTTTAGTTGCACTTTATACAATTATATTGACCAGTTTCTCTCAAAAGGATCACCTCATGCTATTTTAGCTGTACAGAATACACTTAGCGTAATAAATCTGGGCGTATACCTTGTTTTAACTGTACGAAATACAATTATCCGCTGCCCCTGTGCCTACATAAAGGCCGCATTGGCTCTGGCCGGAGTAACAGCCGGAATCTCTTTGCCCGGCAGGAAATGAATGCTGCGGATGTAGCGGATCGTACGGCTCTGCGCCCGCATGATCACCGAATGGGTCTCGGCGCGTTCCTTGCCGATGAAGCGGACGCCGCTGAGGAACTCGCCGGAGGTTACCCCGGTGGCGGCGAAGATGACATCGCCGGTGCCGACCATATCCTCCATGGACAGCACCCGTGCCGGATTGTCCAGACCCATCTGCAGGCAGCGCTGCATCTCGAAGGGGCCTTCGGGCAGCAGTCTGCCCTGAAGCTCGCCGCCCAGGCAGCGCAGTGCGGCGGCGGCGAGTACACCTTCCGGTGCTCCGCCGGAGCCCATGTACAGATCTACATCGCTGTCCGGCAGCGCAGCGGCTATTGCCCCGGCGACATCGCCGTGATTGATCAGCTTGATGCGCACGCCTGCTTCACGCAGGATGCTGATCAAGCCTTCATGCCGCTTGCGGTCCAGCACCATCACCGTCAGCTCGGAGAGCGCTTTGCCGGTGATCATGCCGGCTTTGCGCAGCGTTACTTCGGCCGGATCGTCCAGGCTTAGCTTACCTGCCAGCTCCGGTCCGCAGGCCAGCTTCTCCATATAGATATCCGGCGCATGCAGCAGGCTGCCCTTGTCAGCAATTGCAATCACCGACTGTGCATTATGCAGTCCGCAGGCGACGACCTCGGTCCCTTCCAGCGGATCTACCGCTACATCGACGGAAGGGCCGTTCCGGTTACCGACACGTTCTCCGATATAGAGCATCGGCGCCTCATCCATCTCGCCTTCGCCGATCACCACGGTTCCGTCAATGGAGACAGAATCGAACATGGAACGGATTGCGGTTGTGGCAGCATCATCTGCCGCATTCTTGTCGCCCCGGCCAATCCAGCGTGCTGAGGATAAAGCACCCAATTCAGTGACCCGTACAATTTCCAGTGCCAATTCGCGTTCCATAATGATTCCCTCCAGTGTAGTTAGAATAGTTAGATTAGATATAACCCATAATGATGCCGGCGGTTTCTTCAATCGCCTTATCTGTAATATCAATGACCGGGCAGCCCAGCTTGGCGAACAGTGTTGCCGCATATTCCATCTCTTCTGTAATGCGTTCGAGGCTGGCATATTGCGAGCCGGTAGGCAAGCCCAGCATCTTCAGCCGCTCAGAGCGGATCTTCAGCATGTACTCCGGCTTCATGGTCAGACCGATGATCCGGTTCGGCGGCAGGCTCAGCAGCTGCTGCGGCGGACCGACCTCCGGGACGACCGGATAATTCACCACCTTCTTGCCGCGGTGGGCCAGAAAGATGCTGAGCGGTGTCTTCGAGGTGCGGGACATGCCGAGCAGAACAATATCCGCCTTCAGCATGGCCCCGAGATCACGTCCGTCATCACAGGCAACGGTGAATTCAATCGCCTCGATCCGGCTGAAATATTCCTCGTCCAGCTGATGCAGCAGTCCGGGCCGGGCCTCCGGAGCATCATCGAAGGTATCGATGAACGCCTGCATCATCGGGCCCATAATATCCACAATCCGCAGATCGAGGCGGACCGCCTCCTCGCGGATCATCTCCCGCAGCTCCGGCTGGACCAGGGTATAAGCTACGAAACCCTGAAGCTGGGCGGTCTCTTCCATTAATTTGCGCAGTTCATCTTCATGTCTGACATTGCCGTATCTTCTGATCGTGACACGCTGATTCTGAAATTGGTGAATGACGGCCTGCACGACAGCTTCCGCCGTATCTCCAATAGAATCCGAGCATATCGTAATGTAATGGGTGGATGGCTCCATGCTCTATCGATTCCTCCGTTATCCTTTGGCTTCAAGCTCGAGGAGAAGCTTCACGATGGAAGTCTTCGTGAGCCGCCCTACTACGTCCAGACCTGAGCCGGACCCTTCCCCGCTGCGGGGAACAACTACCGGCAGACTGTCTACCTCGTGGTATATCATGCGCTGCGCGGCGTCAAGCACCGTGTCATCGGGCGAAACAGTTACTACCTTGGGCTGGCGGGTCATGACCATGCTCACAGGCATGGTTACCGCTCCGGGATTACCGAGCGTGACCTTCAGGAAGTCCTTGCGCGAGGCGACACCGGTCAGCTTGCCGTCGCTATCGCAGATGATCAGCGTACCGACATCCTGAAGAAACAGTGTAACTACGGCGTCCTGAATCGTCGTATTCTCGCGGATAATGACCGGGATGCTCTGGATATCGCTAACCTTGGTATCCTGCAGCAGCCCCCGGCTGTTATGGCGCGCTGCGGCTTTGGTACCGGGGAAATAACCGACCTTCGGCTTCGCATCGACATATTCGAGCATAACCAGGATGGACAAGTCTCCCCGGATGGTCGGCCGGCTCAGGCCCAGGCTTTCCGCGATTTGGTCTCCGGTAATCGGCGCTCTTTTTTTCACAATCTCAATAATTTGCAATTGCCGGGTTGTCAGTTCGATCACAGTTTTCCTCCACTTTCCGGTTTACGTTATAGATACGGGCACTCCCTTGGCAGAAAAGGAGCACCGTGCGCCGATTCCCCCTCTTCATTCAGACGTCCTATTTGGAATTAAATTCCCTAACTTGCTTATATAATACGCAACAATGATCATAAATGCAATATATAGTACGTCATATATAATAATTTTCTGAAAAAAATAGGCATCTTAATCAGATTTAAGTCAGGGAAAAATAGAATATTCTAATATATGGTATTTATTTAATGCTCTTTCCTCACATGTATGGTAAGGTTTGATCAGGCAAGGAGGTGTATTCATTTGAGAAAATCAAGCTTCGTTCTCATATGCGGGATAGTCATCCTAACGTTGTTATCTGCCGGATGCAGCAAGGACACCCCGAAGTACGCAGAATTGTTCACACAGGTGGAAGAGCACAGGGCTGTGTTCACCCAGCCGCTCGAAGACGGGCTTGCCGCTCTGGGGGTTACCGATGCTGTGGGGGAATATGATCCGAATTTGGGTACAATCATGCAGGATGATATCCTGACCGTCAATCAAATGGAGTTCATCCAGCAGATTACGGCAGATGTTACCAACGATACGATTATCGGTTACCGGATTGGGACGGTCTTTCCCAGATCGGAGTCCGGGTACGAGAATGCGAGGGAGCTAGTGCTTGCTTTTCTGGAACATTACAAGCCTGCGGATGATGAAGACGCTGACAAAGTCGAGCAATCAGTTCAGACGATTGACCGGATGGCGCTTCCGCTCATGCCGTCAATAGGCTTTATCCGAGAATCTTGGACATATGGCGAGGGTGAGAACAAGCTGTATATCACCTACAGGATATCGAACAGTTTCCAGAGCGATGAGGAATTGCCGCTGAATTTGTTTTTCAGCTCTGAGGAGTAGCGTTAAGCTTCATGGTGCTTGAGCCATAGGGTGAAAATAACAGAACAGCCCGGAGCCCTTTGTAAGGGTCCAGGCTGTTTTTGCTAAACAGGGGCAGGATTAATTAATCCTGCGGCAGAGCTTCAATGCTTGTTTTTTGAAGTACGGGTATTGCCGGTTTTTGTTTGAAAATCAGCTGCTTCAGCGCGCCTGCATTCACAAGGACCGTGCCAGCGATAATGGTGAATACACCAAGCAGCGTTACCCAGGTTACCGCTTCGTTATAGAACAGGAAGCCCACCCCGACGGCAATCGGCGGAGAGATATACAGCCAGGTCGACGGAAAGACGGGATTCGTCTTGGAGACGAGCCAGTAGAACAGGGTATGCCCAACCATGGAGCCGACAACGGTCAGGTAGAGCAGGGAGCCTGCGGTTTTGAACGATAACAGGAAGGCGGGATGCAGCGGCTCGGTAAACAGCGAGATGATGAACAATAACGCTCCGCCGTACATCATCTGGGCCGCATTCAGTGCCACAGGGGATACTCCGGAGAAGGTGGTGGTTACTTTTTTGGAGTAGATCGCCCCTGCCGCATAGCAGAGTTCTCCAATCAGAACGACAACACAGCCGATCAGCCAGAGCGGAGTGACATCAGCCGCCAGATTCGGCAGCACAAGCAGCAGTACGCCGGTGAAGCCGATGATACAGCCGAACAGCGAGTAGCCGGGAGCCTTTTGCCGGAGAAAAGCCATCTGCATCAGCAGAATCATCATCGGCCCGGTTGCCGATAATACGGCCGCGAGTCCGGAGGATACATATTGCTCGGCCCAGTAAAGTGCGGCGAAGGTGCCGAAGGTCAGCGTTGCTCCGGTGAACAGCATTTCCTTGCGCAGCAGCAGCGAGAAGCTGGCTTTGCCTTTCACTACCATGAACAGGAACAGCACCGCCCCTGCCGTGAAAAAACGAAGTCCCGCAGAGAAGAACGGCGGCGCTCCGGCGTCTACGCCGATTTTGATCGCGAGAAAGGTTGTGCCGAAGATCAGACAGACCAGTGAATAAGCTAACATAATCATGTTTCCGTGCCCCTTTGTGGTGGTAATGTGGCAATCTCCTAAAGTATTCTGTTAATCATATCCTCATAGGCGCAGAACAGATTGCAGAACACAGAACAGTTGCCGGGCGGAATGCTGTACAATAGGGCAAAGAGCAGTTGGCGGACGTGTGCGCTGGAGTGAGCGGCGAACGGTGAACGGCGAGCTGTGGCAGCGGGACGGTTGCGAGTATATTGTGGAGAGGGCGGGGGTATATGAAGAAGTCAGTGGGAGCAGAGCAAAGTAATCCCTTGTTCCGCCAAGTCTATGAGTTCATGGCGAACCGGATCGGGCGCGGGGAGTGGAAGCCCCACGACAAGCTGCCGTCGATCCGGCTGCTGGCGGATGAGCTGGGTGTCCACCGGCTGACGGTATTTAAGGCTTACCGGGCACTTACGGAGAACGGCATGCTGTATGTCAAAGACAAATCCGGTTATTATGTATCGCCGGGCAGCCGGATGGCCAACTCAGTGGAAGAAGGAGCAGCAGTGCTGGGATATACGGTCAAGAGTCCGATGTCCGATATTCAGCGGAAGCCGGTGACTTACCAGTTCTCTCAAGCGCTGATTGATCCGGGTCTGCTGCCCAACCTGTTCCTGTCCGATTATGTCAAAAAAGTATTCGATCTCTACCCGAAGGTCATGGGTACCTATTCCACCGTGCAGGGGGATGAGGAGCTGCGCGCAACGCTGAGCAGCCATTTCCATGACCGGTACCGGCTGCAGTTATCAGCCAGCGAGCTGCTGATTACCTCGGGCGCGCAGCAGGCGATCAATCTGATCGCCGGAATCATGCTCGGCCCGATGGATGCCGTGCTGGTGGAGCGCCCGACGTATAGTGTGGCGCTGGATATTTTTCGCCGGGCAGGCGCGCGGCTGGTTCCGGTGGAGATCTCGCCGCAGGGGTATGATCTGGCGGCGGTCGAGGAACTGATGCGCAGGCATAAGCCGCGGATGTTCTATATTAACCCGACGCACCATAATCCGACGGGTTATACGGTGCCAGCTAAGCAGCGCAAGCTGCTCGTTGAGCTGGCGGAGCGCTACCGCTGCCTGCTGGTGGAGGATGATCCGTTCCGTGATATGCACTTTGAGGAGGAGCCGCCGGCGCCGTTTTTTGCCTATGATACCGAAGGCTGGGTCATCTACATCAGCAGCTTCAGCAAGTATGTGGCCCCCGGGCTGCGGATCTGCGCAGTAGCCTGCCGTTATCCGTTCATGGAGCGGCTGATTGCCGCCAAGTCGCTGGCGGACAACGGGACGCCGCTGCTGAATCAGAAGATCTTCCTCCACTACTACACCTCGCCGCGCCTGCAGCAGCATCTCGGCAAGCTGCGGATCGCGCTTCAGGTGCATAAGGAGATCATGGAGGAGGAGCTCGCTGCTGCCGGCTGGGAATGGACAGCGCCGCAGGGCGGTCTGAACCTGTGGGTGAAGCTGCCGGACACAGTGTCCGTAGATGTGCTGTTTGTACGCTGTATGGAGCAGTCCATCTCCTTCGTTCCCGGTGAAATCTGTGATCCGCTGGGCGAGATGAAGTCCTGGCTGCGCCTTAGCTACTCCTTCGCCAGCGAAGCGCTGCTGCGCGAAGGGATGCGGCAGCTGACCGCAATTGCGCGGGAGATCGAGGCGGAGGGTGAACATAGAGAGTGAATTTAGAGAGTAAATACGAAGAACAGATGCAGAAAGCAGATGCAGAAAGTAGATGCAGAAAGTAGATGCAGAAATTAGATGCAGAAAGCAGATGCGGAAAGTAGATGCAGAAAGTAGATGCAGAAAGTAGATGCAGAAAGTAGATGCAAAAAGTAGACGCGGGTAAGCCTTGGGGTTTAGCCTGCAGACATGATGAGCCAGCCGCTATCATATATCCGTCAGGCATAGCTGGTAGCACATGCTCGTGACGCAGGCGTTATAACGTAGCTGTTATTACGCTGACTGTCCTATTATTCCCGCGTGCCTTTTTGCTGGTATGGGATTTTATGGTTTATAGAGTAACCTTTCTCTGGAAATTTCGTCTGGGGAATAAGGAGAGTGATTATGATGATTACGATAAAAAGAATCCGGGGCGTCCTGCTCATGTTCCTGTGTGCCCTGCTTGTCTTCATGACACTACTGACCGTACGTCCGCAGGTTACCTATGCCTGTTCTTGTGTCATACCAGCTCCTCCGCTGGAGGCTATGGAAAACAGTGCGGCCGTGTTTGAAGGCACCGTAATATCGGTCGCCAAACCATCCGGAATTATCCAATTCAGCGCTGATCCCATGCAGGTTACCTTTCAGGCGGGTGCCCGCTGGAAGGGTGATTTGGGTAATCAAGTGACCGTAAGTACGGCGCAGTCCGAAGACAGCTGCGGCTTTGAGTTCGCCGAGGGTGAACGCTACATGGTTTATGCAAGAGGAGCGGAAGCAGATGGAAACCTAGTGAAGGGGAATGAAGAACAGCGTGAGCTGACTACGAGCCTGTGCAGCCGGACTGCCCTGTATGCTGACGCGCAGGAAGATCTGAATGAGCTGGGGCCAGGTACCGGCGGCGGGTCGCCGACAGCTCCGCCGGAGACCGCTAAAGGTGATGCACCTTCAGTACCTGTAGACAATCATTCAGCAACAGCACCATGGCTGCTATATGTGGGAGCGGGTGCGGGGATGGTGATCTTGATAGCAGTAGGGCTAACCTGGCAGCGCCGTCAGAGTAACAAATCACGGAAATAGTGTAAGGCAGATTAAAGCGGGATGAGGCGGAGTAAGACGTGACGGGGGGAAGCAACGTTGGAGGATACCTGAGCAACGCGGCTAGTTTGTTGGAGGAATGGGAGCTTCATATCAATAAGAAGGGAGGCTTATGGCTATACGCTATAAGTCTCCCTTCTATTATGCTCATAGTGCAGGCGAAGCAGGAGAATGTCCGCACTCTAACTCTAGCGCCACGGCTGATAGAGCCGGTTCTCCGTAAGCCAGTCTATCATTTCCTCCACGCATTCCTCTGGTGTACGCTCTGCCGTGAGCAGCCTCAGCTCCGGGCGGTCCGGAGCCTCATAAGGATCGGAGATCCCGGTGAAGGCCGGGATTTCACCGGAGCGGGCCTTGGCGTACAGCCCTTTGACATCCCGCGCTTCACAGACGGGGAGCGGGCAGTCTACATAGACCTCCACGAACCCCGGCAGCTCCAGGCGGGCATAGCTGCGCATGTCGGCATAAGGGCTGATCACCGAGACCACGGTGACCACGCCGTGCCGGTTCAGCAGGCCGGCAATATAGACCGCCCGGCGGATATTCTCGAACCGTTCCTCGCGGCTGAAGCCGAGGTCCCGGCCCAGTGTGCGCCGCAGCTCATCACCGTCAAGCCACTCCACTGCCCGGCCCTGCTCCTGCAGCCGGTCCTTGAGCAGAGCGGCAAGCGTGGACTTGCCCGCTCCGGACAGGCCGGTGAGCCATATCGTTACCCCTGTTTGTGTCTGAGCATGTAGCTGAGCTGTCATTGCTTTGTCCTCCCGTAACTTTTCGCTTCATTGTAAGCACCTTGTAGCCACCTTGTGGCCATATTGTAGCCACCTTGTGGCCATATTGTAGCCACATTTGCTCTATCCATTGAACGGTACTCTTTCGAAATAGCGGCCTGGGAGATAGAACCAGATTTCTGCTCGAAGCCAGGAACCTCATCCGACAATAACTGTATTTACTACAACTAAAGTCACCAGTTATTGTCTTTCCAGTCTAATAGCTGCACTTTCTACAACTAAAAGGACTGACTTTCCCCAAATGAGCGCCTTAGGCCATTTTTAGTTGTACAGAATACACTTATCCGCACAAATCCGGTGTTTATCCTCCTTTTAATTGTACGAAATACACCTATTCGTGGCCTCTCTGCGTCTGCATTCCCCCACATATAAGAGAAATTGTGTTTGGAACTCGCCTACCGTAGCGGTATCTATCCATCGCCGTGTCAATTCTATCGAATCTGCCAACCTAACCCGCCAACCCAACCCGCTCACCGCTGAATCCCCATTTC
Organism: Paenibacillus sp. FSL E2-0178; assembly: GCF_038593005.1. Lineage (NCBI taxonomy): Bacteria > Bacillati > Bacillota > Bacilli > Caryophanales > Paenibacillaceae > Paenibacillus > Paenibacillus sp. FSL E2-0178. The sequence goes on along the minus strand of NZ_CP151953.1, from coordinate 3,373,606 downwards.
CCTCATTTCGTCTGGGATTCTCTCTCCCGCGCCGTAAGGAATCCGCTCCAGCAATCCGGAGCCGTAAATCTGCTCCAGGCCAAGCTCCGGCATATGGATATAGCCGATGTAGCAGTCGCAGACCTTCATCCGGCAGCTCCGCTGCGCGGCTAGACCCTCAAGGCCGTCGCGGTAGAGGTTACCGATGACCGCGCGGTCCTTGTAGCAGCGTTTCACGAGACCTGCACCTTGCACATAGAACACGTTGCTGCCTGCATTGCAGCTTTTGCCCAGACTGTCGTAGTCAACGGCATTGATCCGGAAATAAGGATCTATCCCGCTTAGGAAGCCCACATCCTCTGGCGAATAATAATCCGGCTTGTCCTTGTAGGCGTTCACCCACAGATAAACATCCTCCGGCAGGGCGGCACGCAGCGAAGCAATAGCGGGAAAAGCACCATGAACACCTACACTGCCCACGCTGAAGGGAATGCCCTGCCCGTATACAGTCATACACTGCGCCAGGAACCGTTCCTCACTCACCTGACCGGGATGATAGGTCGCCCAGAAGGCGGCTTTGGCCGGATTCAGCTCTGCGGTGAAATCAAGCCGGGCCGACAAATTCGTCTGGATGGCGACTTTGTCCACATGCTCCAGATGGGATAGAGTGGTTAGCGCGTCCCGGTACCAGCGGTGTGTCAGTCCTTCGCCGTAGGGATTGAAGAAAATAGACAGCCGGTGGCCTGCCGCTCCCTGCTCCGACACCCAGCGGACGAAGGCCGTAAGATGCTCGCGGTCTTTGGTGAGGGTGGCGGCGCTGTCTTTTGTTTTGCCGAAGGGGCAGTAAGGGCAGTCATAGTTGCAGGAGGAGAGGGAGCCGCGGTAGTAGAGGACCGCCTTCATGGCAGGATGAACCCTTCCATCTGCTCCCTGATCTCGCCGGAGATGAACCAGTCGCCGATGGAATCGGAGTAGCCGAGCCCATCCGGAGTCAGCCGCAGGATGCCCTCTTCATCCTTGGCGAAGCCGCTCTGTACCAGCAGGCCCAGCTCGGGATGATCTTCCAGGAGCGCAGAACCGAATCTCCGGCTGTAATCTGCCACGGTGAGACCTTCGCTATGCAGGATTGCTTTGAGAATGAAGCGCCGTTTCTGTTCTGCAAGGCTCAGTACAATCCCGTAGTCAGCAGTATCATAACGTTCGGCTGCTACATAGTCAGCGATGATGCTCTCCGTGGCTTTGCGGCTGACGCCGTAGCGGGAGGCATAATGCACATTCCGGGTATAAGAGCGGGCACCGCAGCCGAGGCCGACCATGCCTTCCTCCTGGCAGCTGTAATCGAGAATATCTTTGGCAGTTCCAGCGTTCTCCTTGGCGAACCTGCGCATCGAATATTGGCGGTAGCCGTGCTCTGCCAGTAGCTGGCCTGCGGCCTGATAGCATTCATGGCGGATATCAGTCTGGCGCAGCAGATCGCCCGGCTTCACAATCGTGTGCTCACGGGTGTAGAGCGGATAGATGAAGATTTCCTCCGGCTCATGCAGCAGCGCCTGATTCAGCGAATACAGCCATGATTCCACCGTTTGACCCGGAAGCCCGTAGATCAGGTCCAGATTGAGGATGGGAAAATCATATTTACCCAGCAGCTCAAGCGCCCGGTATACCACGTCCGGGTCCTGCGGCCGGTAGATGGCAGCCGACTCAGCGGCCACGAAGCTCTGAATCCCCATGCTGACCCGGTCGACGGTATGCTCCTTCAGGATCGACAGCTTCTCTTCCGTCAGCGTCTCGGGTGAGGTTTCGACGGAGATGGAGGTGGCTGCAAGGTCCACGCCCATGATATCCGCAGCAATGCCGAACAGCCGGTTCAGCTGTGCGGGAGCCAGCAGGCTTGGCGTTCCGCCGCCGATGGCGAAGCGCGCATAAGGCTTGTGACGGGTAAAAGCAGCCCACTGCTTCGCCTGCCGTTCCAGCGCGTCTACGTATTCGGCGTGGACATTCGCTCTTTTGTCAGGCAGGGTGAACAGGTTGCAGAAGCCGCAGCGAGCGCCGCAGAAGGGAATATGCATATATAAGAAAAAACTCTCCGCAGGCTCGTCCCTCCACAGCTCCTCTAAAGAAATGGGGGCCGCGAACTCGCGGTAAGCGGTTTTGTGCGGATAGGAATAAAGATAATTGCGGTATGGATTGGCCGTGATCTGCCCGGTCCATTCCTGAAGCTCCCTTGAGGAGAAGGGAGGTTGCCCGTCATTGCTCTTGTGATGAGTGGATTGCCGGATTGACGTCATACGTTCTCCTTCCTTTTGCGGGATAGTATCGCTATATAAAAAATTCGCGGTAAGGGACATTCCATACCGTTTCATGCGCGAGCCGGTGGCCCTGATAGCCGTCTTCGCCGTAAGCTTCTCCATGATCGGAGAACGCCAGGCAGAACACCGGGTTACCGCGTTCGCGGAAGGCAGCAAACAGCCGGCCTAGTTCACCGTCGGCATAACGCAGGGCAGCACGCTGGCTGTCCACAGAATCACGCTTCGCACCCGGCAGGAACATATGATTCGGGCCATGGATCGCCGAGACATTTAGGAACATGAACAGACGCTGGTCCAGCGCGGTATTATTAAGTATCTTGAGCGCATGATTTACCTGATGTTCGGTCGAGCGCGGGTTCGTCACCCCGAACGTCATCCGCCAGTAGCTGTGCTGGAAGTAACCGGGCAGGACACGGGCGAGGGGAACTTTTTTGCTGAAAAAGATTACGCCTCCTATACATACCGTCTGATATCCCGCCGCTGCCAGCCCGGACACCATATCCGGCGTATCGAACAGCCAGGTATGGGGATGGGTCTTGAGCCCGGTATTCCGGGAATGGAAGAGCCGCACATGCTCAGCCTTGTTCGTAGTGGCCGGAGTGGGCAGGAATCCGCCGAAGAAGGCGTGATGGGCTGCATAAGTGAAGCTGCCGGGCGTATGCCGCTTTTCCCAGGAACCGCTGCCGCACAGGTTGGGACAATTGGCCTCCTCCAGAACAGCGGCATCATAGCGCAGCGTATCGAGCGTAATCATTAAGATATCGTGCGTGCCGACAACGGCATTCATATCGGTCATAGGGCCAGGTTCCTCCCGGATAGCTGTTTCATTTCCCATTCATAGGTGCTGTAGCCGTAGTATTCCACATCGTACAATAAGTCGCCAAAAGGGTTCACATCCGCCGTATACGTCCGCCCGGTGCTCCCCACCAATACATCAATTCCTGCGACGGAGGAACGCGGAAAAGCAGCCAGAGACTGCTCGGCCGTCTGCCGTACCTCTGCCTGCATGTCCTCCGAGAGTCCGGCTTCGGCTGGAGTCATCCGGCGGCTGCGCAGATGCAGGTTCGTAATCGGTGTGCGGCTTACCCGTGCAACCGAGTGGCAGGCCACACCGGCAACAACCAGCTGGCGGATATCGAACGATTGCCCGTCCGCGCCGGACTTCGGAATCCACTGCTCGGCGTAGGCGCCGTGGCGGTAGAGCCAGTTGATGATTCCGGCGAGGAGCGCAGAGTCCGTATAGCGCCGCAGCTTGCCGGAATTATAATACACCGGGGGACGGGTGATATAGCTCTCGACCCCGATGGTAGTGACCGCCACCTCAGCTCCCGTTGCCGGATTGAGCTGATAGGCAATGACGCCGGATGCGGCTGAGCCGCTGGCCAGCTTGATGAATACGCGGTGCATCCGCTGCGAGAGCATCAGCCCGCGGAGGGAGGCGTAGTCCACAGGGGCTTCTCCGCTGCTGCCCTTAAGCGGCCGGGGAATAGGAACGCCAGCCGCAGCCAGAAGCTGCTGCGTCCGGCGTTTATCCGTCATGGCCGCGATCTCGCCGGGATGGTTGGTCCAGCGGGCGGAGGGCAGGAGCTGCCCGGCTTCACGCTGAATCCGGGCCAGCAGCCGGCAGTAGCCGCGGAACCACTGGGACGGATGATGCAGCACGCCGGGCATATCCTTGAGTGCGCCGGCCGCCTTGAAGCTCAGCGGGCGGAGGTCCGGCTGGCCGCCGTAAGGATGCAGCGAGTCGTCTGCGTCCGGCGCATCAGGCGCACCGAGCGCGATCAAGGCGCGCTCGGTGTCGAAGCTGCCGCCCGGCGACTCCAGCCGCAGCAGCGGCGGGGCCGTGTCCGGGGCAGGCGCTGCGGGGGCAGGTGCGGCCAGCCTGGACTGCCTGCTGCTGTCGCGGCCTTGGGCAGCAGGCTGCGTCAGGTCCGGCTGCCTGTCCGGTGCCGGTGAATTCACCTGTGCTTGTCCCTGCAATGCATCCAGCACCTGCATTCCATCAACCCGCTGCCCCGCCTGCCGGAACACTCCGCCCAGCGGCTGCTCCCGCACCGGCAGCATGTCCGGCCAAAACCCCGCCTGCTCCAGCAAATCAGCCAGCGGCTGGCCCTGCAGCAGCCCGGCGTACGGAATCAGGACCGCCGGAGGCATGCCGAGGCGGCTTCGCGCCTGCTGGATGCCTTCCGAGCGCCTGTCGCCGGGATTGCAGAACACAATCAGCGGCTCTGCGGGTGGCATCACTCGGTGATCGACGGATAACGCCAGTCATCCTCGTCGTCGCTTTTCTGCTGGTCACTGACATCGGCAGGCAGTCCGCTGTTCTTCCAGCGCTGAATCATTCCGTCAGACATATAATGATGGCTCAAGTTGAGCAGCTTTAGTCCTTTGATCTTCCCGCTGGCGAGCAGCGCCTCGGCGCCGGTATCGCTAAGGGTTCCGAGCGACAGGTCGAGCGTCTCGAGCTGATCCAGAATAGGTGCATCGGCTAAGGCTGCAGCGATTTCATCCTGGATTTCACTGTTTTTGAGTCCCAGATAGGTAAGCTTGGGGAACTTTCCGGGGGCGATCAGCGGATACAGGTCTTCCAGACCGCCGTCAAAGCCGTAGTTGTCCACGCCTAGATATAATTCCAGCTTTTGCAGATTCGGCAGATTGGCGGCGGCGATATCGGCCAGGACATTTTTGCCGAGTCCGCCTGTTATAATAATCAGTTCTTCGAGCTTCTCATGCTGCAGTTGGCTCAGCCGCAAGTTCGTGCCTCCCTGCGCAGTCAATGACTGCAGCTCCGGATAAGCGGGAAGCAGCGGCGAGAGGTCAGTTTGGGTAATCCACGAAATTTCACATTCCTCATACCCCATTTCCCCGATAAAAAGCCTGCGCAGCGCAGGGAAACTTGCACTGTGCTTCACCAGCGCCTGGACGGCATCCTCCGAGCTGTTCTCGTAGGCTTGCCCCCAATCGCCAATCGTCAGACTGCTTACTCCAGCGGCTTCGGGGCTATTGCTCAATTGTTCTATCTCCGTCTCTATCCGCTTACCTTCTTCAAATGCATCGTAATCGATACTGAGCTTCACTGCTGTCATGAACATTCCCTCCCGGAAATTTATGGCTTCCAAATCACCCTAACATTAAGCAGATAGGGAGTCAAATGGCCAAGACGGAAGGTTACGGGAGAGGGATTAGCGATAGCTGGAGCGGATGGGTAGGAGGGACATGAGAGTAGGATGAGTGAGGGGGAGAGTATCTGTAGAGTAACTGAATAGTGGTAGGAGAGAAGCTGGTGAGTAGTAGGAGAGGTGCTTGTAGAGTAGCTGGAGAGTAGGAGAGTAGGAGAGTAGCTGGAGAGCAGCTGGAGAGCAGATGTAGAGTAGGAGTAGAGCAGTAGTAAAGGTACTTGTAGAGTAGCATGGGTGTAGTAAGAGAGTAGTTGGAGAGCAGATGTAGAGTGGGAGTAGAGCAGTAGTAAAGGTACTTGTAGAGTAGCATGGAGTGTAGCAAGAGAGTAGCTGGTGAGCAGATGTAGAGTAGGAGTAAAGCAGTAGCAGAGGTACTTGTAGAGTAGCATGGGTGTAGCAAGAGAGTAGCTGGAGAGCGGATGTAGGGTAGGAGTAGAGCAGTAGTAAAGGTACTTGTGGAGTAGCATGGAGTGTAGCAAGAGAGTAGCTGGTGAGCAGATGTAGAGTAGGAGTTGAGCAGTAGTAGAGGTGCTTGTAGAGTAGCATGGAGTGTAGCAAGAGAGTAGCTGGAGAGCAGATGTAGGGTAGGAGTAGAGCAGTAGCAGAGTAGGTGGAGAGCAATAGCAGAGGTACTTGTAGAGTAGCATGGGGAGTAGTTGAAGAGTAGCTTGAGAAGGATGCCTTTTCCGAATTTATGGAGTTTTTGATATCTGCAGAGTAATTTTAGGCTTTTGCGTGCGCGAAATGAAGTTATACAGCCCGTATGTAACGCTACTCCTAAATAGCAGTCTTCCGATCGCTGATAATAAGATGAACTGATTCAAATGTTGCACAAATTACAACTTTGAGGTAGAGATACCGGGGCATTCGAGAGAATTGTTGTAGAAAATGCAAGAATTTTTACATAAATTCAATGAAAATAAGGGAAATGTTGTATTTTGTACAACAATTTTGATTTTCGCCGCTTATCGCGATGGGATTGTTGTATTTCGTGCAAGATTTTGAAGGGAGGAAGGGGAGGGGGGCCGCTCGGCGTCCCGCCCCGTCGCCCAGCCCCGCGCGTCCCGCCCCGTCGCCAGGCTCCCCGCCTCAAGCGGCAGGGAGCCGGCCATCATACCCAGCCGAACAGCCGGGCTGCGGCTGCAACCAGGTAGGTTACCGCGATGGCGATGCCGAGCGGAATGACGGCGGAGAGCACCGCCCACTTCATGCTTTTAGTCTCCTTGTAGATGTTCACCAGCGTGGTGCCGCAAGGATAGTGCAGCAGGGAGAACAGCATCATATTCAGCGCCGTCAGCCAGGTCCAGCCGTGGCTCAGGAAGATATCCTTGATGCTGCCAAGACCTTCGATATCGACCATGGCACCCGAGGACATGTAGCCCATGAGCAGGATCGGCAGCACAATCTCATTGGCCGGCAGCCCGAGGATGAAGGCCATGATAATGAAGCCGTCCATGCCTAGCAGCTGGGCAAAAGGATCAAAGAATGCAGCCATATGGTTAAGCACGCTCTCTCCACCGACAAACACATTGCCGAGAATCCAGGTGATGATACCAGCTGGAGCGGCGACGACGATAGCACGGGTCAACACATTCAGCGATTTCTCTTTGGAGGAGCGGACGATGGTCTTCCAGATCTGCGGACGGCGGTATGGCGGAAGCTCCAGCGTGTAATGGGTAGGCACACCGCGCAGCGCTGTTCTGGACATGACCCAGGATACACTCAGAGTTACGGTAATGCCGACCAGCACGATACCCATCAGCACCAGCGCTGTGGAGAACGTACGCAGCATACCGGTTGTCGCGGCCCCGACCATGAACATGGAGGAGAGCAGGATAAGTGTAGGCCAGCGGCCGTTGCAGGGTACGAAGTTGTTGGTCAGAATAGCCAGCATCCGTTCACGGGGCGATTCAATAATGCGGGTCGAGAGAATGGCGGCAGCATTGCAGCCGAAGCCCATCGACATCGTTAAGGCCTGCTTGCCGTGGCCGCCGGATTTCTTGAACAGGCGGTCCATGTTAAAAGCAACCCGGGGCAGATACCCGAAATTCTCCAGCAGCGCAAACACCGGGAAGAAAATCATCATCGGCGGCAGCATGACACTGATGACCCATGAGGTTCCGCGGTACAATCCGAGCACAAGGACGCCGTGCAGCCAGGCCGGCGCATGAACAGCGGTAAATCCAGCAGTCAGATAACCTTCGATCCAGCTGAAGAGGGAGGCAAGCCAGCTTGAAGGATAGTTGGCTCCGGCAATCGTAATCCAGAATACCAGGCCCAGACCGGCAAGCATGATGGGGAAGCCCCAGAGCTTGGAGGTAACGATATTATCCAGTTTATAGGTACTGCCCAGCTTCTTCTTATCTTGGTAGGTGACTGCATCGCTGCAGATGCCGGCGGATACGCCGTAGATCCCGCTGACAATCTCATCGCGGATTCCCCCTTGATCAGCCAGCTTCTTAGCGGCTGCGAGCAGAGAATCCACCGGGTCGTGACCGTTAATGGCATGCGGTGATTCCATGGCCGACTACCTCCTCGCTTACGGGAATATCCTTACGGCTCATGCGGGCTTTGAGTGAAGTAAGCAGGCTGTGATCACCATCCAGCAGCCGCAGGGCAATCCAGCGGGCGGGGTATCTCGAACCGATGGTCTGCTCAACCATAGGAATCAGCTCGGCTATGCCTTGCTCAATGTCAGCGCTGTAGGTGATTTTCAGCGGCTCTGCCTTGAATGCACCCGTGGCCACACGCTCGATTTGATCAAGCAGCGCTTCAATACCGATTTTGTTACGGGCAGAAATAGCGGTTACGGGAACGCCGAGCCTCTTGGAGATCCGCTTCAGATTGATATCAATTCCAAGCCGGCGGGCTTCATCAATCAGATTGATGCAGACCACGGCACGGCCGGTGATCTCCAGTACCTGCAGGGCAAGGTTAAGATTGCGTTCCAGCGAGGTAGCATCCAGGACCACTAGCGTTACATCCGGCTGTTCAAAAATAATATAGTCCCTTGCAGCCTCTTCATCGGCGGAGTTGGAGTAGAGCGAGTAGGTGCCCGGAAGATCCACAGCCAGGTACGAGTGGTTCTTGTGGGAGAACCCGCCTTCGGCGGTGACTACGGTTTTGCCTGCCCAGTTGCCGGTATGCTGGCGCATGCCGGTCAGCAGATTGAACAGCGTGCTCTTACCCGTGTTGGGATTGCCTGCAAAAGCGACCGTGTACTGGCTCATCCTTCACCGCCTCCAATTAATTGCCCGTAGATTAAAGAGCTTTCTTCCCGGCGCAGGGCAATCGTCGTATTGCTTACCCGGAATGCCGTAGGATCTCCCAGCGGGCTGCGCCGCAGCACTTCTACAGCATTGCCGACGACGAATCCCAGATCAAGCAGTCTTCTCCGCAGCACACCCTGAACTTCAATGCCGCTGATGCGCAGCGTACTGCCGTTCACAGCCTCTGACAATGGAATAACGGCTTCAGCCATAAGATCTCCTTCTTTCGTATGAAATGGAATGAATGAATATATAACCATAAGTATGGAGTATGCATTTATATAGTGTATTGTGCACGCAGCATAGATTATTGCAGCCTGCCACAATATTAGTATATGTAAATAATTTTGTCCTTGCAACAAAAATGTTTCCCTAGGGAAAGAATGAAATAATCCCTGCTATAAAAGCGGCACGAGCCTCTTTATAGCAGGGATAGCGGAAGAGTACTAATTTAGAAGCGTCTATTCTGTGGTGATACTTGTTTGAATATAACGGAGGCTGTCTGCTGCTTACTCCTAGCTGCCGAAATCCAGGGTGCGGCCGGTTTCTGCCAGCGTCTTCGTATTGCTGAGAATCTGCCACCATGAACTGTTGCTGGCATCGTAGGAAGGGTCATCCGGATGCCAGTCTCCATGAACCAGTGTCAGCCTGGTACAGCCGCCCGCCGGCTCCAGCTTCCAGGAGATGACAGACTCATAACCCTCTCTATTCGTGAGGTAAGAGGGTCCGGTCTTATGGGTATAGCGCAGCGTCTGCTGCGGAACATATTCGAGCAGAGTGCCGTAGACATGCACCGTTTCTTCCCCGGCAGCCCCCGGACCTACATACTCCAGCTGTTCACCGACAACAAAGCTGGAGCGGATCACACTTCCGTAATAGATTTGCCGGACCTTCTCCGGGGAGACTAGAGCCTCCCATACCTCTGCAGCGGCAGCACCAATATAGAAGTCATACTTCAATTCTCTCATTCCCTGTTCCTCCTGGCATTATTGGATTCATGAACAATATACACAAGGATCACTGACAGCTGCAGTCAGTGATCCCTCAGGAGATTAAGAATCCTTATAATGTTCGGCGAGATCCGCAGCAACTCTGGACAGCTTGTGCTTGAGGGACGCGGGCTCCACAATGGCCAGCGATTTGCCGTAAGGCAACAGGAAATAAGGGGCGAAGCTGTGTAAGGCCGCCTGATTCAGCAGAAACCGGGCACTTCCCGTGCTGCGCCGCTCCAGCGTATGCCCGAACAGCCAGTGACTGCACAGATCGTTCAGTGTGGCTTCTTCCGCTTCGATAACCACAGCGGTTAACTCAGAGTCCTGCTCCGTTGCAGGGAGCAGCCTCTGCAATAAGAAATCCCGTGCCGAGAATCCGTCAGGACGAAGGAAGGCTTCCCCTGTCCGCTGCAGTCCGATGATCCGGTCCACCCGGAAGTTGCGGATATCCTGGCGCAGATGGCAGAAGCCGGAGAGATACCACTGGCCTTTCCACATCACCAGACCATAAGGGTCGATGCAACGGGAGGAAACCGGGGTACCGTTCCCCTTACGGTATTCCATCTGAAGAGAGAGACTCTCCGCAGTGCAGACTTCCAGTTCTTCAAGCAGCAGCGAAGGGTGCTCTCCAGGGGAGTGGAGGATCGCAAGACCGCTCTCATGGCGTTCCATCTGCGACAGCTGGGCTTCATTGCTGTAACGCTTAAGCTTGGCAATTGCCCCGTCGAGCGCATCAACGTAAGGGTAGCCGCTCCCCCTGGCAAAAGCAGATGCCTGTACAAGTGCCCGCCGTTCTCCATCGTTGAAGAATAGCGGAGCAGTGCTGAAATGCTCCGGCAGCCAAAAGCCGCCGCCCGGCCCGGCATCCGCCTCTACAGGGACACCGCTGGCGCACAGCGCATCGATATAGCGGTAGATCGAACGGACGCTCAGTTCAAGCTCGTCTGCCAGTTCGGCGGCCGTTCTTTTGCGCTGCTTCAGCATCCAGAGTATAGACAACATATAATCGGCTTTGGCCATTGGCTTGAACCTCCTAGGCAGAATGACTGATCTAACAGCCAGTTTACCTTCAACAACCCGTTTTGCCAACCTTCTGCAGCGCCGCCGGGTAATGGAGCCTGGCTGGGACCGGCTTACGAAGTGGATCGCTTAAACCCGCTGCGCACCAATATGGAAATGGCCAGCAGCAGGGGGATGGCGACCTGGAACACCGGATCAAGCTTGAGGCTGGGGCCCAGGCCGATGGCGATATGCTGCGTGTAGTCGCGCTCCAGAAAAGAAGCGCCATAAATAACGGAGCCTACCGGAAAGACCCACCATTTGGCCGGTTTGCCGGTCAGCTCCGCAATAGCTTTTACCGAACAGAAATAGAAGAGCATCATCTTAATCAGCAGTCCCAGAAAGAGCTGGATGGTCACCAGGATATCGAGCCGTTCCACAAACTTGAGGTTCGACAAGGTCCGGACGGTTTTGAGAAAAGGCAGCTGGCTGATCCCCGCAATGGTCGGACCGAGGACCGCCACATTCAGCGCATTCATGAAGATCAGGAAGAGACTGATCAGGAGATAGGCGTTCACGGTATATTTTACAGGCACACCGGGCTTCTCCCATAAGGACCACAGCATCAGGAATACGATCATCTGCCCAAAAGGGAACGAGACGATATCCGGCAGCGCAGCTTTGACGATAGGCATCAGTCCGCCCTCCATGACCGGAGCCAGCCGGCCGAAATCAATCGATCCCATAATTCCCAGCAGCACAACAAGCACAATGTAAAAGAAGATCATCACCGGCAGCAGAACCTCCGGCAGCCGGAAAATAACCTCTGCCCCCTTCCAGATCGCATAGAGGGCAAGAAGCACAAAGACTAACATCGTTACGGCCATCGGGGTTCTTGGCAGCATGGTGATTGCTGTGAGCTCACCTAAATCACGGACATTACGCATGGACTGATAGGCGAAATAGAGGCAGTAGACACCGCCGATGAATGAGCCGGCAACCTTGCCGAAATGAAATTTCAGCATTCCGATCAGATCCGTACTCAGAGAACGGTGCTGAATCCACATCAGAAGCAGAAGCAGGATGAATCCGGCGGCTGAACCTGTACACATCGCCAGCCACGAATCCTGCTTGGCTTTGCCTCCAAGCAGGAACAGCGGCGTGCTGCCAATTTCAAACAGCATAATCATGAACGCAATTTGCAGGGAGGACACCTGTTCTTTTTTGGGCATAATCAGCATTCAGCCTCCTAACCAATAGATTATTGCCCTGCCGATAGGCTGAAAGAACGCCGTATACAAGATCCCGACACTAATGAAGGGGGTTCTTGTCATTCCGCAAATATTAATATAAGCGCAATAGACAAGAATGCAACCCAGCCACAGGCGGTGCAGCTGGCGGCCCTTTCCGCGCAGTCTGGTGCAGCCCCATAAGAAGGCAAGAATATAGAGTATAAGAGTTATAGCTATTTTCATAGTGAAGCTCCTTTACTCTTGCTGGACAGACTTGAACGATTTATTGCTGAGGCCTGTCCGTTCAATCTGGAACGAGACATGCGGGCGGATCTCAATCTCCTGAAATACGCTGTCCCAGCTTTTCTCCTTCTCAATCTGCTTCCAGCGCTTGCGGTCGCTGCGGTGGACTCTTACCGCAAAGCCTGTGACATCTGCGCCGAGCTTTTTAACCTCTGTCCAGGAGTTATTCACGAGATCGAGTACCTGCCGGTCGAGGGATGCTTCCATTTCACTGATCGCTTTACGGTCATTCAGATCCATAACGCTGCCCAGCTCTGTTAATACCCCGCTGCCCTTGATGTCTATATCCATGATGAAATGGTCTTTAGCCCAGACGGGATGTACATTAGTCCAGGAATTCTGGAGGATGAACGAGGCGTCAAGCTTGTCGCTCTTCCGGGGCTGGGAAGCGAAGGCGATGGTTGCGGTCTCGATATTGTCTGTCATAAAAGACAAGCCGAAGGCCTGTTTCTGGCTGAGCCAGCCCACAAACTTCTCGCCTTTGATTACACCCAGTCTGCCCAGCGCCAGGCGTGAGGGCAGATCTGTCCGGCCGGTCTCGCTGGTCTCATCCATAATATCCGGACCCGTAAGCAGAATCTCCGGCAATACCGCACTCCCGGACTCAGAGGCGAGGGACATCGCCAGCTCAAACAGGCGGGTGCCGGGATAATAGGACAGCAGCCTCGACTCCTGTTCAATCATGAGCTGGATACCGGCGCCCTGGTTTTTGGTCAATTGCATCAGCTGATCCAGAATATCGCCTGCTTCGCCTTTGGAAATGAACACATATACCGTTTCCCGGGCATCCTGCTTGCGCAGGAACATGTCGATCAGCTGATTGATGCCATGCTTGGCCAGACTTTCCCCGATAACCGTGATCCGTGAATGGGAGAAGAACATCTCACGCGTGCTGGTCAGATTGGACCGCTCGATTGCTTCCATAATCGTCCGCCCTTTTACTGTAAAGGTGACAAACGGCGGTGAGCTTGTGCTTCCACCTCCGCTGCCGCCCATCCCGCTTGCACCGGATGAGGGGTTGATGACCTGATAGGTGGCTTTCCACTCGTTATTCTCCCAGTCGTAGGCCGAACCGGAGGTAACCCCCAGCTCATTCAGCTCCCGGTCATCCCAGCAGCCGGAGAGAAGAACGGACAGAAGCGGGAGACAGAGGATGAGGCACAGCGCCGTTCTCTGTGTATTCATGTTTCCAACTCCTTCCGCTTGGATCTCGACTTCTGGACCCGGTACAGCAGGATAGCCCCCAGCGGCACGAGCACATTGAACAGGAAGAAGACCACGAAACGTCCTTCCTTGTTGTAGATATTAAGCTTGGCCGAGCTTTGCCAGGAGAACAGGCATTCCAGCGCAATGAGCAGACCGAGCGCCCCGATAAAAGGCCGGCTGCTATTCACCCGGAAAGTCTGTTTGAAGCATTCTACTGTCACAAACAGGAAGATCGCGAATTTCAGATAGATGGACAGCACCCAATAGGAGATGAACAGAATATCCAGCTTCTCTATGAAACTTCCGATCCTGATAATGCCCACGGTAGAGAAGCCCGGATAGGTGCTGAGCTTGATGAAATCCGGACCGAACACCATCAAGGCCGTGATCAGGGAGAACATCATCAGAACAGAGACGAACAGCAGTCCGGTCCAGCCGATAATCCGCGCTCTCTGCGGATATTGCAGGTAAGGAGCCAGAAACAGCAGCACGGCCACTTCAGACATCCAGGTGGTCGGCGTCAGGCTGGCCAGCGTTAATTCAGCCAGGTTGTGATCGAACATCGGCAATAAATTATGCACATTCAGATCGCTGAACAACCCGAACAGGTACAGGGGGACGAAGACGAAATAGAGCAGAATGACCAGGGTATTCACTCTGGCGATGGATTCGATGCCTTGTCTGACCATATATATCGTGATGAAGAGAATCAGGATCACGAGTACGGTGACCGGTGTGTTGATCAGTACATTGTCTTTGATGAAATTGACGAATTCACGCAGGATCGTTGCCGTAGTATCCAGATAGTATTGCAGCATCAGCAGACCGAGAATGGTGGATACAACCGGAGAGCTTTCCTCCCTGACCCAGTCCAGAAAAGGAGCGCCATTGCTGTTCTGAATTACAGTCCCGACAATCGCGGCAATAAGCAGCCCGGTCAATGTGGACATAATAATCGCCAGCGGCGCATCTTGCTCCGCGTAGGTGCTAATAATGATGGGCAGCACGACAGTAGCTGTCGGCAGGATCGTATTAACAACCAGCATGGCTGCCTGGGTGGTGCCGATTTTTCCATTCATGCAGGACCCTCCCCCTGAGGCTTCGGCTGTTCTGGTGCTGGTTGGTTCGCCCCTTCAACGGGCTGAGGCTTCTGGTTCGGCCCTTGTCTGCGGGTTTCTTTGCCGAGATCGGTCTTGGGACGCATGGTCATGCTCCAGAGCGGAACGCGGATGAAGATATCCTTCAGATATCGCGGAATCATCGGCGCTACCGGAGACAGATAGGGAACGCCGAAGGAACGCAGTCCCGCCATATGAATCAGGAGCACCATCATGAAGGACATGATTCCGAATAAGCCAAGCGATGCAGCGATGAACATCATTACAAAGCGGATCAGCCGGATGGAGTTGGCAATCGCCAGTGACGGAATTACAAAGTTCGAGATGGCCGTAAAAGAAACCACAATGACCATAGCCGCCGAGACAAGCCCGGCCTGAACAGCAGCCTGACCCAGCACCAGCGCGCCGACGATGGAGATAGCCGGTCCGATGGTGCGCGGCATGCGCACCCCCGCTTCGCGCAGTACATCGAAGGTGAGCTCCATGAGCAGCGCTTCCGCCAGTGCCGGCAGCGGCACCCCTTCACGCTGGGCAGCCAGGCTGATCAGCAGGGTGGTCGGCAGCATTTCCTGGTGAAAGGTAGTGACTGCAATATAGAGTGCGGGTAGCAGCATCGATACAAAGAAAGCCCCGTAGCGGATCAGCCGCAGAAAGGAGGAGATATCATACCGCTGGTAGTAGTCTTCACTGGACTGGAAGAAGTTGAAGAAGGTAGACGGCGCCAGCAGGGCAAAGGGGGTACCGTCAATAATAATCCCGATTTGTCCTTCCAGAATGCCTCCGGCCACCGCATCGGGACGTTCGGTGTTCTGGATGGTAGGGAAGGGGGTCAAGCCGCCGTCCTGAATGAATTCTTCAATATAGTTGCTCTCCAGAATGGCATCCGTATTAATGGCATCAAGCCGGCGGCGGATTTCTGTCAGCACCTGTTCGCTGGCGATGCCCTTCAAATAGATGATGGCGATTCCGGTCTGGGTACGCTGGCCGATTTTATATTCTTCGATCCGCAGATCGGTAGTTTTGAGCCGGCGGCGCAGCATGGAGGTGCCCGTTCGCAGACTTTCCGTGAAGCCCTCCTTCGGACCGCGGATGACACCCTGGGAGGTCGGCTCGTTAATGCTTCTCTTCTCCCAGCCGGAGGTGTCTGCGGCCAGTGCGACCTGAAGTCCTTCGAACAGAATCAGCGTATAGCCTTCAAAAAGCATAGCCAGCAGCACTTCCAGCGTTTTGCCTTCCTTGACGCCCCCGACCGGCAGCATCTGATCCTTGATCATGCTGAAGGCAGCTTCGGCGGTAATTGAATCTCCTTTCAGCGTCACATTCTCCATTAAGGGCTGGAGCACCGTCTGGTTGACAGAATCGGCATTCACCAGGCCGTCAATATATATGAATGTAAGGGAAAGGGAGCTCAAGGATTCATTGGTGAAGTTGCGGATGACGATATCCGAGCTGCTGCCGATCCGCTTTACGATTTCCTGCAAATTCACCTCAAGTGAGGAGTTCAGCGGGAGCGGTGCGGGTACAGAGGTTTCCACGGGATCTATGCCTGTCTTCCGGCCTTTCTGCTGATTCTGCGGCATCTTCGGGGGCTCCTTTCTGCTGGATTCTGGATTCTTTGGCTGTATTATCCCCCGCAGGTGGATTCCTTATTCTGCCTGATTTACGGAATCAGTGGATGAATTCCAAGCTGGTGAACGTGAAAAAGGCATTTCTCCAACCTGTTCAGGATGAGAGAAATGCCTCCATATAGATGCTTATAGCCGGATATTATTTGGTCTGGACGACCAATGCGTTGCTGATCAGGCGGCCGGGTGTAGTCAGATATTTGCCGTTATAGTAGAGGCCGCTGGAAGCTCCGCCATCCAGATTCATCGCCTGGTACGCACCTGCCTGCTTCATAATCTCCGCCAGCTGGGGGATGGTTGCCCCGCCGGAGGTCAACAGAATCAGCTTGTGGTCGCGGGTCAGACCCAGCGCGCTGCGGGAGCCTCCGCCTGTCAGTATCTTAGGGTCCTTGAAGCCCTCGGCGAGCACATTGAGGGATACCTTGCCGTTCACCAGCAGCCGCGGGCCTGCCTGCAATGCGCCTTGAATGGAGCCGCTGTCGAAGCGGTTCTTGAATTCACTGCCCGGAATCAGCTCAGCCAGAAGGTTGCTGTCATAGGCAAATACGGTCCGCTTGTCTCCGGGGCTGTTCTTCAGCATCTTGCCGCCGCTGATAATATAGCCGTAGGGAGCATAATAGGTGCCTTTGGTGTAGGCATCGAAGAAGGTGCCGTTGATGGCGGCTGCGGCATTGCTGCGCTTAGCGATGCTGGCGAGCGCTTCTGTCTTGCCGACAGTATTTCCGGCAAGGACGGCATCCAGCTTCACTGACGGATGCAGCAGGGAGACCGTAACGGTCTGCACGGCAAAGGAACGTCCGCCGACCTTGTATGTATGTTTGCCGCTGACTACAGCAGGCGTACCGCTCTTGATCAGGGCGCCGTTCTGCACGGGCAGGGTGGCTGTTGCCTCGCCGCTCGTGAGCTTGAGCGATGCGGAATCTTTATTCCACTGGAGCTGTATGCCAAGCGTCTGGCTGACGAGAGACAACGGAATATAAGTCATGCCATTCTCGCTAAAGGGACGTTCGCCCAGGGTAACGGGCTTGCCGTTGACGGTGGCTCCGGCCGTGCCTGGAGTGAAGGTAACAGACAAATCATCCCGTGTTACCTGGATCTGTCCTCCAGCAGAGCTTACTACAGACTGGATGCCGGCGAAGCCGTTCAGGAATCTTAGCGGAATGAACGAATGGTTCTCCTTATCAACATAGACGGCAAGTTTGGCTGGTGCCGCCGCAGCGGCCCGGGATTGCAGGGGCGAAAGAAGGACAACAAGCAGACAGAAAGCGGTGAAGAGGACGGACATTCTTTTCATAGTAAACCTCATAGTAAACGAAATCTCCTTCAGATTGTAGCAGGTTAACTGCAGTTTAGGATGAATCTGGAATGGACTCCAGAAAGAAGCACTTGAAATACTATAATATAGCGGGCTCTCGTGACCGTCAATGGAACATGCATAGAGCGGGCTGTTCGTTTATAATGAAATCACTTACGGATATTGACACAAAGGCGGGAAGCGATGATAACAAGAATAGGCTTGATTCGGCACGGCAGCACACTCTGGAATCAGGAAGGCCGGATACAGGGCCACACGGATAATCCTCTGGACGAGGAGGGCTTCCGGCAGGCGGCCGTACTTGCAGAGCGTCTCAGCGGTGAATCGTGGGATTATATCTATTCAAGCGATATGCTGCGGGCCAGACAGACGGCGGAGGTCATTGCCGGGAGACTGGGCATACCGCTGGCTGGTCTGATTCCGGGGATACGGGAAATGAACGGCGGGTTAATAGAAGGAACTACGGAGAAGGAACGGATCGAGCGGTTCGGCAGCGGGTGGAAGACGATGGATATGAAGCTGGAAAGCCGGGACCTGGCTCAGCAGCGGGGTGTCCGGGCCGTTGAAGAGGTTGCCGCCCGCCATCCGGGGCGCAATGTCCTCATAGTCAGTCATGGCGCCATTCTGCGCAGTACGCTGGCAGGACTTGTTCCCTCACTGGATCTCAGTGTAGTGCTGAAGAATACTTCAATTACCCGTATAATCAGAGATGCCGGCGGCTGGACCTGCGAACTGTACAATGGCGTGGAACATATGAACGAATAGACAGTCTGGACGATTCTGGAATACAAGAGAGTCTCCCGTGCAAAGGGCGGCTCTCTTCCATATGTCCCAGAACATACCATCGCAAATCCTGCAGCTTTTGCCGATAATATTCTTAGCATTTATGCAAAGTCCGGCCTTACCTGCCGGAAATGTTCAGAATATGTTCAGACTAACCCTGTACAGTAGCGCTTAAAAGCGATAAATCATATGATTATCAAAGGAGGGCAGAGTAATTTGGAAGAGGCCCGGAATTATATACTGGCTGTATTATCTATTCTCATTGGAGTACTAACGGTGTACAGCATCCTCAGGCTGACGCGGAATTTCTCCAAATGTCACCAAAGAGCCCGCGCGGTCCGCACGAGCCTGGTTGTACTAGTTATTAGTGCCGGTCTTGGCAGCATGCATCTGCTGGGCAAGAGAACTTTGTCGGGGTTCACCGCTGAAGATAGCAATCTGTTTATTACTATGGCACTCTATGTGCTTACGCTCGCCGGAATATTGTACCTGTTCCTGCGTGTGCGTATGCTCCTCGGAGAGCGCGAGCAGCTGAAAGAACTGGCCTACCGGGATACCTTAACCGGACTGCTCAACAAGAATGGAATGGATCATTTCTGGGATCACTGCAAATCAGGCGAACAGCTTGCGGTATTATATCTGGATCTTAACCGCTTCAAATCGATTAATGATACGCTCGGCCATCATGCGGGAGATTTGCTGCTGGAAGCCGTTGGCGGCAGTCTGCAGCAATTTTCGCGTAAAGGCAAACGGCATATATTCAGGGTAGGCGGGGATGAATTCGTCATCATCGCCAAACGCTGCAGCCGCAAGGATGCGGAGCAGCTGGCCCTTAAGGTTCTGGAGAATATCACCCGGAATTATAAGTTGGAGACGCATGAATTGTTCGTATCCGCGAGCGTCGGCATCACTATGAGCCAAGGCAGGATTGACCGGAAGCGGCTGCTCCAGGAAGCTGATTCCGCTATGTACAATGCCAAGCAGCTGGGCAGCGGGCGTTATGCGGTCCATAAGCAGGAGAATAGTCTTCCTCCTGTGAAACTGGTTAGCAGCTCCAGAGCCCAATAGCTTGTGAAATCCTGCCCAAAATACAACATTTTGCTCATGAAATCGGCCCTAATCATCAAATGTTGTATGAAATATAGCATTTCCCCTCATTTAAGCCGATTAGCGGGAGAATTCTTGTATTTCATACAACAATTTTCCCGGACAGCTGGGCAGGTGGCAAGCAAAGTTGCAGTACGTACAACATTAATACCGGGGCCAGCAATGAACCTGGTATGAGGCGGGTACGAGTCAGGTGTGAGACAGGTTCGAGCCAGGTGTGAGACAGGTATGAGCCAGCTACGAGCCTGGTATAAGACAGTGATAGCTTTACGCAAAAACGGATACCATCCCTTAGAGGAAGGTATCCGTTTCTGTTTGGTACGGCCGCTGCCTGAGTGTTTCAGACGGCTCCTGATCCGGAAGCAGCAGCCACTCCGGCCTTTTTGCCAATACTATAATCCCTTGGCTGCCAGCAGCCCGGCAAGTACATCCGGGTGATCGGTAATGATGCCGGCCACTCCGGCCTCAATCAGATAGGTCATCTGTTCGGGATCATTTACAGTCCAGGGATGATAGACGATTCCGCTCTCCGCTGCATCGGTGACGAACTCCGGCAGAACGGAAGAGTAATGGGCATGCAGAGCATCCGCCTGAAGCGTAGCCGCATAATCCCACGGACGGTATAAGCCTTCGCCATACAGTATGCCGGTGCGGATCTCCGGTGCCAGCGACTTGCAATAAGCAAGGGAGTAGTGGTTGAAGCTGGAGATGACTACCCGCTCACTCATGCCCTGCTCCCGCACAGCGGCTATTACCTTTTCCTCCATACCGGGATAAAGGAACGTGCCGTTCTTCAGCTCAATATTAAGTACTGTCTCACGTCCCTGAAGCAGATCCAGCAGCTCATCCAGTGTCGGAATCCGCTCTCCCGTGAACTCAGGACTGAACCAGGACCCCGCATCGACCTCCAGCACTTCACGAAGCGTCTTATCCTTCACATATCCGCTGCCTGTAGTGGTGCGGCTAAGATTCTCATCATGAATGATTACTATGGCTCCGTCACTCGTCATCTGCACGTCTGTTTCGATGCCGGTTGCGCCAAGCTCCAGACCCTTGCGGAATGCCGCCATTGTGTTCTCCGGGGCGACTGCGGATGCGCCGCGATGCGCGAAATTAATGATGTTCATGTACTGTAATTCCCTCCGTCTCTTGGTTGTGATGATGCCCGTGTTGGACGGGCCCCCTTGTAGTGTATTCCACATAACATGAAGAAACCCTGTCCGCAAGCAGCGAAAAGGGTGTGATTTCTTGGAAATTAACATGCGCCGGCAGAAGCCATTAGAATGGGGGATTAATTCCCCAGCTCTTTCAGGGCCGCAGCAGCCAGCTCTGCGAAATAGCGTGCTGCCTCTAGCAGCGCCGATTCATCGACGTCAAAGCGCGGGTGATGAAGGCCGTAAACCCCTTCGGTACCGATGTTGACGAAAGCGCCCGGCAGCTGCTGCAGATAAAAAGCGAAATCCTCGCCCCCCATCTGCGGATCAAGCTCAAAGACAGTGAGGCCAAGACGGGCCGCAGTCGCTGCGGCAAACCCGGCCCAGCGGGGGTCATTGACCGTTGCCGGCGGTCCGGGTATCCACTCAAGCTGTGCTTCAGCTCCTGCAGCGGCAGCGACCCCTCCAATAATCTGCCGGATCTGCCGTGGCACGGCTTGGCGGATGGCTTCATTATACGTCCGGACTGTGCCTTCCAGCTCTACAACGCCGGGCAGGACGTTCCAGGTGTTGCCGCCCTGAATCCGGGTTACACTGACCACCACCGATTCAACCGCACTGGTAAGCCGGCTCGCGATTGTCTGCAGCGAGGTGATGATCTGCGCCGCTGTTACAATCGTATCCTGGCCGCGTTCCGGCTGAGCTGCATGTCCTCCTTTGCCGAGAACCTTAATGACAAACCGGTCTACACCGGCAGTAAGTGCACCGCTGCGTGTTCCGAATGAGCCTGCTGGCAGGTCGGGGTTATTATGCAGTCCAAAGATGGCGTCTACTCCGCTCAGCCCGCCGGATTCCAGTACGGCTATTGCTCCGTGCCCGGTCTCTTCCGCAGGCTGGAACAGTATTCTGACGGTCCCGGCAAGCTCGCTTTCCTGTGCCTTCAGCAGGTACGCTGCCCCGAGGATGCCTGCCGTATGGAAATCATGCCCGCAGGCATGCATCCTGCCGGGAATCACGGAGGAGAAGGGCAGCCCCGTATCTTCTTCAATAGGCAGAGCATCGATATCTGCACGGATGGCAACGACCGGGCCATGGCCGCTGCCAATCTCGGCAATCAGTCCTGTCTGCAGCGGAAGATCAAGCACAGTAATTCCCGCTTCAGCCAGCCAGCGGCGCAGCCTGTCTGTGGTCTCAAATTCCTCGTTCGACAGCTCCGGCTGCTGATGAAGCTCCCGGCGCACCTGAATCAAACGCTGAGCCAGTTGCTGTTCCTGATCTTGCGTTAATGACGGCATGGATGTACAGCCCCGCTTTCTCCAATTAATCTATCATTCCTGTAGATTCCTGATTAATCCGATTGATTTATTTACTGCGCATAATACCTTTAATGGAAAGGGCCTGTCAATGTGTTATTTAACGATCCGGGGATTTATGAAATATTTCATGAAAGTGATGGATATCTCATTGACGTTTCATTTTTCCCCATGCTATTATACGGCCAATTCATTTAAATCCGATAGAATAACTATTTATTTAATATTTCGGAGACAATGTGTTGCATCCAGAAGGGGGAGAACATATGGGAGAGTGGTCGAGACAGGAGCGTTTTGCGGCCTTGCTGTCAGGGGAGCGGGCCGATCGGCCGATTGTCAGCGGCTGGCGCCATTTCATAGACCGGGAGAGTAATGCCGGTGATCTTGCAGAGAGTACAGTAGCTTATACGAAGCAATTCGATTGGGACTGGGTCAAAATCAATCCGCGGGCTACGTATTACGCAGAGACATGGGGCAACACCTATGATTCCGCGGATTACCGTACGGTATTTCCCAAGCAGACCCGTGCGGTGATCCGGAGGCCGGAGGATGTCTGGAATATACAGGCGCAGCAGGCTGCAGCCGCAGCGCCGCTGGCCGAGCAGTTAGAGGCTGTAAGCCTTATACGCCAGGGCCTGCCGGATACTCCGCTGACCCAGACCATTTTCTCGCCGCTTACCGTGCTGCTGTTTCTGGCGGGCCAGTCGGCTTATGCCGGTGACACGGTTTATGGCAGCCGTGAGCCGGTGACCGTGGAAAGTCTGCTGGAGGAGCAGCGTGCAGGTGTACATCAAGCGCTGAAGGCCATCGCCCTGACGCTGGCGGATTATGTGCAGGAGCTGGGCAAACGGGGGCTGGACGGGATTTTTTATGCGGTGACCGGCACTGCTCATCCGGGGGTTTTTGATGATGCGGCGTTTCAGGAGCTGTCCCGGCCGTATGATGAGATGGTGCTGGAAGCCGCCGGTTATGGCAAAAGGATTCTGCATACTTGCGGTGCCTATTCGCAGCCGGAAAGGTTCAATAATTATCCCATTGAGGGCATCAGCTGGGATACCGCAGCACCGGGTAACCCCGGTTTGCATGCAGAGCTGAGGCCGACGAAGGTGGGGGGAGTGGATCATGCCTTATTCGCAGCACATGATCCCGGGCGCGTCCGTGCACAGGCTGAATTCGCCCTGCGCCTTATGGCGGACGAGCCGTTCCTGCTTGCACCCAATTGCGCGATCCCGCTTACCGTGGAAGATCGTTCGTTACAGGCATTACGTGATTCTATTCCGCATGAGTCACATATGAAAAGGGGTTCAAATAATGAAAAATATCGTGAAGTTTAAGAAATTGGCAGCTGTGGTTCTGGTGGGGATGTCGGTCGTGCTGGGAGCCTGCGGGAACAAAACGGCTACCGGAGAAGAGAAGAAGGATATCGTTGTCGGCTTTGGCGTGGGCACCTATGAAGAACAGTTCCGGCTTGGTATTGTGCCGATTCTGGAGAAGGAAGGGTACAAGGTGGAGATCAAAACCTTCTCCCAGAACATGCAGGTCAATCCGGCGATGAAGGAAGGCTCCATTGACGCAAGCATCTTCCAGAGTACGGCTTACATGGAAGGCATCAACGCGGAACTGGATGCGGATATGGCTGTGCTGAACTTCGTGCCGAGCGCACCGCAGGGACTCTATTCCGAGAAGCATCAATCGCTTGATGAAGTGAAGGACGGCTCTGTGATTGCCCTGCCGAATGATCCGGTTAACCAGGAGCGTGCGGTAAGAATTCTGGAGGATCTCGGCTGGGTGAAGGTCAAGGCGGATGCCGGGACCACAGACTTCAACCTCAGCAGTGTGGAGCCGGACAAATACGATCTGAAGCTGGAGTCGCTGGATTCGGCGCAGATTCTGGTCTCGCTGGCCGATGTGGATTACGGCGTGGTGAACGGCAACTATATCGCCAATGCCAAGCGGCAGATTACCGAAGCGCTCCAGATTGAGAACACGCCTGAGCAGCACCGGGTAACCGTAACGGTGAACAAGGGCGATTTGGATACCCAGTGGGCCAAGGATCTGAAGGCAGCGTATGAATCGCAGGAGTTCGAGGATTACATCAACGCCCAGGATAAATACGACGGCTTCATCCTTCCGGATGCCTGGGAGAACAACTGATATGGCAGCGGGCAGAATTCATTTCATCGGCGGCGGGCAAATGGCGGAAGCGATCATCCGGGCCGTTGTTGGCAATGGTACTTATAAGGCTGAGCAGATCAGCGTGGCAGACATTCATGAAGAACGGACGGCTTATCTGAATACTGCCTATGGCGTGCGGGCAGCCGGAGAGTCTCAGGAGGCGGAGCTTGCCGGAGCGGAGCTGATCATTATTGCCGTCCGGCCTCAGGATGATCTTGCAGCTGTTGGCGCGGCCATCTCCAGCTATGCGTCAAGCGGAGCGGCGGTCCTGTCCATTGTCGCCGGAGTGACCATCGATAGGCTGGCTGGTTATGTTGGAGCGGAACGCCCGATTATCCGGGTGATCCCGAATACGCTGACCGATACCGGACTCGGCTACAGCGGGGCAGCTCTGAACGCTTTCGCTGGTAAGGAGCAGGTGGAGGAGTTCCTGAACGGGTTCGGCAAGGTGCAGTATCTGGAGGAAGCGTTGATTGATATCTTTACCGGGTACGGGGTGGCCGGGCCGAATTATGTCTATTATTTCATCGAGTCCTTGGCCGATGCCGGAGTGCTGGCAGGATTGCCGCGCGAACAAGCCTGGACGACGGCGCTGGAGAATGTAGAGGGGGCCGTAGCCATGCTTCGGCACAGCGGACTGCATCCCCGGCAGCTGCTGGACATCAACAACTCTCCGGGCGGAGTTGGCATTCACGCGCTGTATGAGCTGAACAACAGCGGCTTCGCAGCCGGACTTCAGCGCAGTGTCAAGGCTGCTGTGAAACGCACAACGGAGCTGGGGCAGGTGAAGTCATGAGCGTGCTGCAGTGGGATCATACCGTGCATTATGTCAATGATCTTGAACAGGCCATCGGAGCCTTCAGGGACAATGGCCTGGCCGCTTCCTACGGCGGATCGCATAAGCTGTGGGGGACTCATAACGCGCTAAGCTATTTCGGGCTGAACTACATCGAATTCCTGGCGATTGAGGACCGGGAATTAGCGGCAAGTCTGGATACCCCTAATCTGGTAGTGAAGGATGCCGTGAATCTGCTGCCTGATCATGAAGGGTTCAGCAGGGTAGCGATCCGCACCGATGATATTGAAGCAACCGCATCAGCGCTGGAGAAGCAGGGCCTGAAGCTGTCACCCATACTTGATGGCAGACGGCTGAATGCACAGGGACAGTGGATTGAATGGCGCATGCTGACTATCGGCGGCCATTACCAGGGTCTGGTCTATCCCTTCATAATCGAGTGGAAGGGAACCGATGCCCTGCGGGAAGAGGAGCTGACGGCAGCGGGAATTATCGTTCCCCATCCGGCAGGAGAAGTGACGGTCCGCCGTGCTGTATTCTCCGTACCTGATCCGGCAGCGGCGGCGGCTCACTGGGGAGAAATCTTCGGCTTGGCGGAAGTCCAGGCCGGTTCATCTGCAACCCCCGGCGATAGCGTTTCACTGGCGGTTGGCGATAAGGTATTTGAATTCCGGCGCGGGGAAGACCGGCAGATGACCCGGCTGCTGCTAAGCGGCGATGCTCCGGGACTGGCGGGCCGTACGCTCACTATTGCTCAAGGCGAGTATGTGTTTACAGCCGAGTAATGACGAATTGCAAGCCCGTTGCCTGCGTGTGTTGCCGGCAGCGGGCTTTTTGTTGCCGGGAAGCGGTCTATGTGCGGTAATGAATTACGGCTGGTGTGTTCTTCAGCAATCGCTTAGAATAAGTCTGAACTATACCCATAACAGAAAGAAGCGATACACTTGAAGTTTTGTCTCGAATGTGGAAGCCGTCTGGTCCTGAAGGAATGTAACGGAGAAGGGGAGGTACCCTACTGTGAGTCCTGTGCCGCGTTCCGGTTCCCGGTGTTCAGCACGGCAATGAGTACAGCGGTGCTGAACAGGGAGCTGGATAGAATCCTGCTCATCCAGCAGTATAACCGCAAGGATTATATCCTGCTGGCCGGTTACGTGAATAAAGGGGAGAACGCCGAGGCAGCGCTGATCCGCGAAGTGCAGGAAGAAGCAGGGCTTGAGATCATCGCTTATGAATACATGCGCAGCCAGTATTTCGCCCCTTCCAATACGCTGATGCTTAATTTCATCAGTGTGGCTGACACGGAGGACTTAAGCGCAATGAGCGCTGAGCTGGATCATGCGGCATGGTTCACGCTGGATGAAGCTGCGGACGCCATACTGAAGGGCAGTCTCGCGGAGAGCTTCCTGCTGACGATCATCGGTAAGCTAAGACAAGGACGGACCTTGGAGAGCTTCACAGCGGCCTCACGTTAAGCATGATTTCAGGCTGAGACGATATTGCGGATTCTCTCGTGCACCTGCTGCGCCTCCAGAAAGGCTGCGGAGTACTGAAGATCTGTTTTTCGGGCCGGCAGCAGCCGGGGCAGGAAGGGAATCGATACGACAGGCGTGTCCGCGTTGTTAAAATAGATTTTTAGCGTCAGCTCGCTGATCTCTTCGGCATTGCTTATGGCTTGGACAGCTTCTGCGAACCCGGGGGTGGCGGCTACACTTGGGCGGATTCTCGGCGCACTGGTCGTAATCCGGCTGGTCTTGCTGACTTTGCTGAGCGTTAAGGCATTCTCGACGATCTCCGCTCCCAGAATGGTGTCGAACGTGTAGATGGTGGCTGTCGCCGGCTCCTGCCTGCCGGGATGCAGCAGACCGATGGCCATAGTCTGGCCCGCCTCATCCAACGCGATCAGATGGGATTCATCAGGTGTGATGAACCGCTGGGGAAATTTAAGATTGAATGCGGACAAGGCATGGATGGCCTCTTTCCGGCCGGGTGCTTGGGGATGGGACCGTATGAACTGAAGCACCGCAGCTGACAGCAGGAGCGAAACGCCAAGCACAGCAAACATGTACATCAGAATAATAAGCACTGAACCGCCTCCTAAAAGGTAACTATTTAATAGATATGCGGGGAGTACGTGAACAAATACATAGACCGGGCCTGCCGGGATCATATATTATTTGGGTATTCTGCAAGGCGGGGAATAATTCAGAGATTCCAGGGGGATTCCAGGCATGATTGTTGATACACTTAGCCATTTGCTCAAAGATGAGGCTGCATACGGAGAGAAGATCCAGAGGGGGCTGCAGTTTCTGCGCGATACCGATTTCACCGGGCAAGCGGCCGGACGCCATGAGGTCAATGATGAGATGTTCTATTTCATCAACGAATATCAGACCAAGGATGCCGGAGAATGCTTCTGGGAAGCGCACCGCGTGAATCTGGATCTGCATTATATTCTGGAAGGTACAGAGCGGATCGGCTATGCTGCCATTGAGCAGCTTGATGTGAGAGATGACTACAGCGCAGAGAAGGATGCGATCTTCTTCACCGGTGCAGTAGAATCTACGGTAACTGCAGGACCGGGCGCTCTTGTCGTGTGTTATCCGCAGGACGGACATATGACAGGGATTGAAGCAGGCAAGCCCGAGGCTGTGCGGAAGGTAGTTTTGAAGATTAAGCTATAGTTTTGTTAGGACAAGGAGCAACGGCTATGCTGACCCTCAGGGGACGGTGTAGCCGTTGCTGGTTAAGCTGCCGGAACAACGCTTCCCGATGTCACAAGGAAGTAAAGTTGTAGACTGACGATGCCTTTATTAAGCTTTCGGGCAGGATTGTTAGACCAAATGCGGTGAAGAGGACAAGTAGATCTGTGAGCAGATGAAAGGGTGATATTTCAATGCAATTCAAGTGGTATACGGATGTGCATGAGTTTTACCATGATACCTATGATGTCCTGATGCGTTATGAAGCACAAAATTTGATTCCTCTTGGCAATATCATCATTGGGCATGAAGGAAAAGACAAAACAGACTGGCGTGACCCTGTAAATTGGCTAATGGCAACTATTTCGGATGCTAAGGGCATACAACTTACCGCCATAATGACACCGCCACACAATATTACGCTTTATGCAACAGACAACATCATTAACCCGGAAGCTATAAACTGTCTGATAGACGGGTTGAAGGACCGTGAAATTCCAGGTGTGACAACCGAAAAAAACCTGGCAGAGTATTTTGCCAAAGAATATACCTTGCGCAAGGGAATAACCTGTAATACAACCATGAGCCAGCGTATATATGAACTTACGGCAGTAAACCCGGACATTCAAAAGGTTGGTATCGTTCGATTGCTGAATGAAAAGGATATTCACTTTTTCCCATACTGGGCTGAAGCATTTTATGCAGCGGGGAGTTATGGCCAAACAGAAATGTCCATTCCGCAAGATGCCGATCCTTACCTCTACCGGATAGCATCGAAAAAAATCTATATTTTAGAGGACAACGGGATACCCGTGTCTATGGCAGGATATACAAGGGTAATGCAGACGGCTATTGGCGTGGCATTTGTATATACCCCTCCATATGAGCGCGGCAAGGGTTACGCTACTTCAATTGTGGCGCAAATAAGCCAGCTTGCCTTGGATAAGGGGTTTACGAAATGCGTCTTATATACGGACTTAGCAAATCCCATATCTAATAGCATCTATCAAAAGATAGGCTATATGCCCATTTGTGATTCGCTCCAGTTAAAATTTGATTAGTAGAATGAGGCGTACATATACAGAAAAGAAACGGCAGTGCATCATGGTGATGTACCGCCGTTTTTTCGTGAACCGGAATAGTACAACAGGTGCAATCTGGTATCGTTGCCAGAAGTGGAGCCTCTAAGCGTTATGTAGGATTTCGAGCGGGGCTTTCACATCCTGGTGTGTTCCAGAGATCATGTTGATCCAGGCAGTATACAAACGTCCAAGGCCCGAAAGCAGTAACGGCAGCATCAGCAGAAGTACAAATCCCATTCCGCATACGATCCAGGAGCGTTCGTCCGGTGTTGTATCAGACAGGAACACGAAGACGTCCGGGTCCAGCATATTCTGGTCATAGGAGAATACTGAAGAACTGACTCTCTGGACTACAGGCGACAGGAGGGCACTAATGGCAACCGAGGGCAGGGCAAGAGCAAGGGTGAATCCCAGAATGCCTGCGGGCAGCTGCAGTATGCTGTACAGAATTCCCCGGTACGACTGACCTTGGCGAAGCTGGTATCCTAATGTCCGCAGACCTTCCCAGCGGAAGGTAGCCGGATGCTCTGGCATAATATGCTGCGCGGCTTCCCCTTTACCGTGAGACCAGGCTTCGGCAGCCTTCTGTTCACTGATCATCATCGTGCGGCACCAGGTTAGTGTCAGGGCCAGCAGAGGCAGCCCAACCCATATAATTACCAGAGGCAGACTTACACATAGGCCTGTAATGGCAATAACAAAAGCGATTATTCCTTTGGGCAAAGAAAGCATGAGCATTTTCCACGCGTTTATACTTCGTCTTAACATTAGGGCAACCCCTCTCCAAATTTTACCTTCTCCAGTATAGAGGTTAAATCCATACAATACACGCACCCGGAGGCGGGAATAATACTGGTCTTTGGTCTAGTGCGGCTCTCCTATACTTTAAGTTGGCATAGGCAGGCATATTTCTCTAAAATGAATATAGAGTGTGCAATGATCAATATCCCGGACAAGGAGCCGCGCTTATGAATATCTATCTGGAAATTCCGGATGTGGACAAGCATTTTCCGTTTCGCAGCCTGGTCTGCGGAGGAGATGATCTGACCTATCCGCATTGGCATAAAGAAATTGAGATTATCTATGTAACCAAAGGAAGTCTGAATCTGGGAATCAATGATGTGCCGATCCGCATGGAGCAGGGGGAAGTGCAGTTCATCAACGGCGGAGATGTGCATTATTTCCTGGCGTCACCTGACAGTGAGCGGGTAGTGATACAGTTTGATCTGAATTTCTTTCAGGAGGTTGCAGCACTGGGAGGCAATGACTATCCGCTGCGGGATATGTTCACGGAGATGGAATTCTCCAGTTCAAAGTGGCCGAAAGGGGCTGCCGCCAGTATAAAGGCTCTGATTGAGAGCATTTATGAGGAGGATACACAGCGCCGGGAAGGCTACGCTTATCTGATTAAGGCCAGGATGTTTGAAATGCTGACGGTTATTATGCGGGAGGTGCCGAAGAGCAGGGTCAAGAAGCAGCCCAAGTTCTCGGAAGACACATTGTCCCAGTCCAGAGAGACGCTGGAGCGGCTGGAGCGGATCTTCAGCTATGTGGAGCAGCATTATCAGGAAGCGATTACACTGAATGAGGTGGCCGGATACATGGGCTTCAGCCCGTATTATTTCACCAAGCTGTTCAAGAAGAATACGGGCATGACCTTTGTCGCTTTTTTGACGGAATATCGGCTGAATAAGGCCAAGTGGATTCTGCTCAACGAAGACCTGCCGATGTCAGCGGTAGCGGAAGCGGCCGGGTTCGGCAGCGGGAAGACCTTTCACCATTTATTCAAGGAAGCTACGGGGATATCTCCGCTTAAATACCGCAAGACAATATCCGGGAATAATTGAGCAAGAATGCAGGAAGAAAGCCTGCTTGCAGATTTGTATGATAGAGGTATAAAAAGTAGTCAAAAACTTAAATTAACCGTAAAATTCACCTTTGAAACAGGAGAGTGTCCATAGTGACCAGAGTAACCGTATGGAATGAATACCGCCATGAGCGGCAGGAAGAACGAATCCGCCAGGTCTATCCGAATGGCATACATGTACAGCTGGCCTCTTTTCTGAGCGCGGCGGGACTGGATACAAGAACGGCAACACTGGACGAGCCGGAGCATGGCCTGACAGAAGAAGTGCTGAATAACACTGATGTACTGTTATGGTGGGGGCATGTTGCCCATCAGGAAGTCAGTGACGAGGTAGTGAACCGGATTCATAAGCGCGTGCTGGAGGGGATGGGGCTGGTGGTGCTGCATTCAGGCCACATGTCCAAAATCTTCATCAAGCTCATGGGCACAAGCTGTGATCTGAAATGGCGCGAAGCCGGGGAGAAAGAACGCCTCTGGGTGATGGAGCCAAGCCATCCGATTGCTGCAGGCATCGGCGAATATATTGACCTGGAGCAGGAAGAGATGTACGGGGCGCACTTTGACGTGCCTGCACCGGAGAGCCTGATCTTTGTCGGCTGGTTCGAAGGCGGCAATGTGTTCCCGAGCGGATCAACGTACCGGCGCGGCAGCGGGAATATTTTCTATTTCCAGCCCGGCCACGAGTCCTATCCAACCTATTACAACAAGGAAATTCAGCAGGTTATCATCAACGGCGTGAACTGGTGTGCTCCGGTCAAGCGTGATGTTCCGGTGTACGGCCATTCCGAGGCGCTGGAGCCGATTAGAAGCACAGTAGGCGTATAACGAACGTTAGCCTCGCAGTCGATGAAAAGGATACCCGCCAGACCTAAAACCACCAGACCTAACGGTATGGCGGTTTTTTGTGCTGACGCGCTAACAGATGGGTTACGCTGTTGAATCCTGCAGAAAATACAACAATTTCTTCAGGATAGCGGCTCTAATCCAGGATTATTGTACGAAAGGCAACATTTTCTCTCCTGAAAGCGGCCAAGCGTGAAAAATCTTGTATTTCGTACAACAATCCTTAGGAATCCTCCATTATTGGGAGGTTCGAGTTGCAATACGTACAACATTTTCATTTTGAGGCCGGCCTTCACAAGCCGCATCCCTTTCACTGCTGACCGGGACCGTCCTACACCACACTTGTGTTATTAGTTGTGCTGCTTCTGCTGCGGCTATAAGCTCAGCGCTAGGTTCCCGCACTCCCGCACGTCTCCGGTTATCCATGACCAACCTTACGCTTGTGGCAGATAAACTAACAATTGTGAATTTGAACTAATTAAGTTGTGGCATATATATGTTAGATATAAATGCTTGTATATCAAGGTTTTGGCTGTTCTGCCAAGTCTGGAGGGAGAGGATGTTAAATATTTACTTCGTTATTTTCCAT
Source organism: Paenibacillus sp. FSL E2-0178 (assembly GCF_038593005.1). Taxonomy (NCBI): domain Bacteria; kingdom Bacillati; phylum Bacillota; class Bacilli; order Caryophanales; family Paenibacillaceae; genus Paenibacillus; species Paenibacillus sp. FSL E2-0178. Next base: position 3,341,672 of record NZ_CP151953.1, on the reverse strand, counting down.
GCAGCAGTCTGCAGAATCCTTTATACTGAGTAAAATTTAACGGACCAGGAGGAGAGGCTGATGATGCGGCGGTGGAACAACTTAACATACCAGAGCAAGCTGATGCTCGCCTTCTTCATGCTTGGGATTATCCCGTCGATTGTGATCGGCACGATGGCATATTTCAAATCGGTCAGCACGCTGGAGTCGCGGGTGAACGCCGATCTCGGCGTCATTGCCGGACAGCTGAATGCGGCGATCCAGCGCCAGGTGGAGGATGTGGACCGTTTCAGCACTTTTCCTTATTTCACACCTGAAATCTTTCAAATATTGAACCAGCCTTACGTACCCCGCGACCAGTGGGGTTACCGCGAGATTGAAACCCAGCAGCAGTTCGCCAAGCTGCTCGTGACTTATCCTTCGATTTTCTCCACGATTCAAGGTCTGGTATTCTACAGCACCAAAGGCAATATCTACGGCTACAGGGTTAGCGACCGCTCCTCCATTAATGAAGCCGTAAGTCCGGTAGACGAGGAATGGTATAAGGAGACCCTCAAACGGAGCGGAGGCGTATTCATCTCCGGGCTGCGGCTGGAGCGGCAGTTCAATAGTGCTCCGTTCCCCACGATTACTGCTTCCCGCGTGCTGCTTAATGATGATTTCACTCCGGCCGGAGTAGTAGCCGTGGATATCCGTCCTGACTTCATGGACAAGATTGTCCGTTCCTTCCAGCTGGAGAGCATGCATGTGATTGTGGCCGATGAGAAGGGGGAGCTGATCTATTCCACACAAACCGGAGACAACGAGCGGTTCCTCCGCGCTGCGGCAGAGCAGTCCTCGCACAGCGGGACAAGCCGCGGCCTGATCAATCTGCCCGATCTGGGCGGCGGGCTGGCAGCGGCGACCGGGGTATATGCGCACAGTGAGTATTTGGGCTGGACAAGCTATCTCATGATTGACCGGGAAGAACTGCTCGGCGACGCGAATGTGATCCGCAACTTTACCGTGGTGCTGGTGCTGATCTTCAGTGTGGCCGCCGCCGTCTTGTCGCTTTTGCTGGCCCGGAATCTGTCGAGGCCGATCCGCAGCCTGATCTCTTCCATGCGCGACGTAGAGCGGGGACTGTTCATCACTCCGGCGGCTCCGCCGGTCCAGGGCGAAATCGGCCAGTTGCATCTCAGTTATGTCATGATGGTGCGGCGGCTCGATGTGCTGGTCCAGTCGATTGAAGAGAAGGAGCGGCAGAAGCGGGAGGCCGAGCTGTATGCGCTTAGAGCGAGAATCGCTCCCCACTTCCTGTATAACACGATTAATTCCATCCGCATGCTGGCCGTGCTGCAGCAGTCGGAAGGCATCGCCCGGCTGCTGCAGTCACTGAACAAGCTGCTGCATGCCAATATGAAGCTGGACAGCGAGCTGGTGCCGCTGTCTGCGGAGCTGGAGCTGCTGCATCATTATGTGCGGCTGATGGAGCTGCGCTACACGAACCGCTTCAAGGTGGAGTGGCAGATTGAAGAGAATATCGGGCAGGCGATGGTCCCGCCGATGATTCTGCAGCCGCTGATGGAGAATGCGATCTTTCACGGCTCCTTCGATATCGAAGGCCCGCTGCTGATTGAGGTGGGTGCCCGGATAACAGGGAACGTCGGGGATGAGCTGCTGATCACCATCACGGACAACGGGCACGGTATACCGCAGGATACACTGGAGGTGCTCAACGGCGAGAGAGAGCAGGGTCCAGACCCTGATGGGGACGGCAACGCGGGTTCAAGCATCGGTGTAGCCAACGTCCGTGACCGTATCCGGCTTAGGTTCGGACCGCCGTATACCTTGACGCTGAAGAGTGGTCCGGGCCAGGGAACCCGGGCAGAATTATATTTGCCTTATCAACCGGAGGACGGAGATACGTCCCGGCCGCGAATGGAGGAATGAAGCATGTGGAATTTGCTTGTAGTGGAGGATGAGACCATTGTGCGGCTGGGGCTGCGCTATATGCTGAATTGGGATGAGCTTGCCATTGCCTGGAAAGCCGAAGCTGCGAACGGGCATGAGGCGCTTAAGGTGCTGGCCCGGGAGGAGATTCACATTGTGATGACGGATATCCGCATGCCGGGTATGGATGGCCTGGAGCTGGCGCGCAGAATCAAGGAACAGTACCCCAGTGTGCAGATTATCTTCTTCAGCAGCTTTGAGGACTTTCCTTATGTAAAAGAAGCTGTCCGCATCGGAGTCGTTGATTATTTGCATAAGCCGACGATGGCGGCCGAGGAGATTGCAGCAGCGCTGCTCAAAGCAGCGGGGACCCTGGAGCAGCTTCATCAGGCGGCAGTGCCGCAGGTGCCGGGATACAGCGACAAGGACCGGGATCAATTCCTGCAGTCGATGCTTGAGACACAGGCCCCCTTGGAGAATTGGATGGAGCAGTGGCAGCAGTATGGACTGGAGTCCCTGTATGGAGCGGGATACAGGCTGGCTATTCTGCGCATGGCCGAGAACGAAGGGGTTGAACCGCAGGCGGCGCTGGCCCGCTTTATGTCGTTCCGGTATTATCTGGAGGAATATACTTCCCGGGAATGGGGCGGGATATTGCTCAGCCGGGAGAACAAGGAGCTGGTCTGGCTGCTGCCGCAGAAGGCGTCCATTGACGAAGCGGGAGCCGGTGCGATGCAGGGTTATCTGGATCAGCTGGAACAAGGGTTGTACAAAATGCTGGGCATCCGCATGGCGTATACCTGCAGCGGACTTCACCGGACAGCGGCGGAGCTGCCGGAGGCCTATAGAAGTGCGGCGGAGCGTGAGCCGGTGAGCGGCGGGAAGCTGAGCGGAATTATCCGGCTGGCAACGGCTTATATCGATGAACACTTGCTGGAGGATGTGACGCTGGCGCGGACCGCAGAGGCAATTCATGTCAGCGTCAGCCATCTGAGCCGCCAGTTTCTTAAGGAGACCGGACAGCATTTCAATGAATATATGACCGCCAAAAAAATGCTCCTGGCCCGCAAACTGCTGCGCGAGAGCAACCGGAAGGTGTACGAGGTAGCCGAGGAACTGGGGTATGCCAACCCGCATTATTTCAGCAAGCTGTTCAAAGATGACACGGGTCTGACACCGCTGGAATTCCGCAATCAGTGAGTAAAGAGCAAATATTTGACGGAAACAGCAATTCTCGTCTAGTTGGAGGATCAGACATCCGGCAGAGCGGCCAAGATAAGCAATTAATAGCTATAAAGCAGCAGATCAACCTGGTAGTTAACCTGACACAAACAGAGTACGATTAACTCATGAAACAAACATAATGTCAGGGAGGCTAACACATGAGAAGAAAAGGCGGGTTCTGGTGGTTGTCGGTATTATGTCTTGGGTTGTTGGTCATTCTTGCAGGCTGCGGCAGTAATAATGCGGCATCAAACGGTAATTCCGGAGCGGCTGCTACAAACGGTTCTGCTGCAGAAGGTGATGCTGAGAAAGAGCCGGTGGTGCTGAAGCTGACCACATGGAACCCGATCAGCCAGACGGTGGTTGATAAATTCCAGGAGAAATATCCCTACATCACGATAGAGCATGACAAGGTATATGATCAATTCCGGGAAATCATCCGTACGCGGATTGTCTCCAAGTCCGATATGGACATGTTATGGCTGTTCCCGAACCAGGTGGCCGAATTCTCCAAAGAGAATGTCCTGATGGACATCTCCGGCAGCCCTTGGCTGGATAATTATCTTGAAGCGGCAGTAAAGCTGGGCACAGTGGACGGCAAAACCTACGGTGTCCCTTATAACAGCCAGCCGATCGTGATGTTCTATAATAAAACGCTGTTCGACCAGCTCGGGCTTGCGATTCCGACCAATTGGGAAGAGCTGATGGCGGTGAGCGAGACCATCAAAGCCAGCGGCACCGCACCGATGGTCATCGGCAGCAAGGACGGCTGGGCGACCCAGTTCATCACCACTTCACAGTTCGGACTGTATCAGCATGACAATGCGGACGTATTTCCGCAGCTGGCCAGCGGGGACAAAAAGTGGACCGATCCTGAGTTCACCGGCTACTTCGACGGCATGAAGGAACTGGCGGATAAAGGGTATCTGCTGGAGAACTCGGTCGGCCTCAGCTATGACCAGGTGGCGCAGGTATTCAAGGAAGGCAAGGCCGCCATGTGGCCGATGGGCGAATGGGGCTACAGCGAGAACTTTGATGCAGACTTCTCCGCCTTTGAGCTTAGTGCCTTCCCGATTCCCGTCAACCGCGGCGATCAGCCGCTCGTAACGAATTTGGTCTCCGACAACCTGCTGGTTGGCGTATCCTGGAGCAAGCACCAGGAAGAGATCAAGCTGTTCATGGAATTCGTGGCCGAGCCGGAAATGGCTAAAATCTGGTCCGATGAAACGAAGCAGGCGGTAACGGTAAAAGGCGGCACGTCCGAAACCTACAGCCCGCTGGCCGCTTCACTCCAGCCGCTGATTGACGCCAGCGAAGCCCAGATTTTCCCGAGTATGACCTCTTCCATTGAGCCGGTAATGTTCCCGATCTTCCAGCAGATTCTGCTGAAGCAGGACGTGGACCCCGCCAAGCTGCTGGAACAAATGCAAACGGCTCAAGATAAAGATATATAGAACATATAAGACAAACAAAACTATAAAGATTGAACTGAGAAAGAGACAATACAAGATGAAAGTAACGGAGGGGAAATTTGGAACTGTAGGAGCGTTAGCGTCCGCCTTTGTCCCCGGATTTCCACCGCGGCCAGCGGTTACAAATCAAGAAATCTGGGGACAACAGCGGCCGGAAGTCCAAATGTTCACCGCAGTTACGGCCTACATCTAATTGGAATGTTCTTAATGTTTAATCTTTATAGAACACACACAACACAAGAGAATAAGCGAAAGCTCAGATCAAGGACAACCCTGTCTTTCGCTTAGGTTTCTTTTTTTTTACCCAAATTTGGGGTGAGGGATGGAGGCAGAAGATGAAATTCATGAATTTTCGCAATTACCTGCTGTTTATCGCGCCGGCGCTCCTGATCTATCTGCTGTTTTTTGCCGGACCGATCTTCAGCGGCTTGTACTACGGCTTCACCGACTGGAACGGCTTCTCGTTCAAGGCCGACTGGGTCGGGCTGGAGAACTTCCGCGAAGCCTTCCGTGATCCGCTGCTCCTGACGGCGCTGAAGAATATGGCGATTCTCTCCGTTGTAGTCATCGTGCTGCAGCATAGCGCATCGATCCTGCTGGCCGTACTGCTCGACCAGAAGCTTAAGGGCATTGTGTGGATGCGGGCGATTATCTTTTTCCCGGTTATCCTGAACACCGTTGTAATCGGCTATGTGTGGAGCTACATGTATGCGCCGATGGTTGGATTTCTGCCGAAGTTTTTTGCCGCAGTCGGGCTGAAGGGTCTGGCGCAGCTGGACTGGCTCGGTGATCCTTCCTTAGCAATCTACGCGATTGCACTCGTCATGGTCTGGCAGTACACAGGCTATTCGATGATGATCTACTTGGCTGGACTACAATCCGTTTCGGGTGAAATATATGAAGCCTCAAGCATTGACGGCGCGGGGCCGTGGAATAAATTCTGGAAAGTTACGTTGCCGCTGCTGATTCCTTCGGTCATTGTGAACACAGTGCTGTCGGTGATCGGCTGTATGAAAATGTTCGAGCATGTCTTCATCATGACGCAAGGCGGACCGGCCAATTCCACGCAGACCTTCGGGATTATGATCTATCAATATGCCTTCAAAACCTCGCAGATGGGCTACGGCACCGCGATGGCAATGATCCTGTCTGTGATGATTCTGGTTGTAACCTTTGTGCAGATGAAGCTGCTCAGCCGTCTGGAGGTGGCGAATTGACGACTACATTACAGAAAACCTCAATCTACACCGTGCTGATTATCGCGCTCATTATTGTACTCGTTCCGATGGCGGTCATGATCTCGGTTTCGCTGCAGACACCGTCAACGATCAATCCGCTTAGCCTGCCCAAAGACCCGCAGTGGAGCAATTATACCGAAGCGTTCCGCACCGGCAATCTGCTGCCGTATTTCGGGAACAGCATTCTGGTGCTGGTGATGACAACCGCTGCCGCCATTGGCGTCTCTGTGCTGGCTGCTTACGGTCTGCATCATGGCAAAAGATATAAATCAGATGCGATGTCGACCTTCTTCCTGATGGGTCTGATCCTTCCGGCCTTCTCCGGCACGATTCCGGCGTTCCTGGTGCTGCGGGAGATTCATCTGCTCAACACGCATGTCGGGCTGTCACTGATCCAGATTGCCTCCGGGCTGGCGCTGCCGATCTTCCTCTATGTGAATTTCTTTAAGACCGTGCCGACTGAGATTGAGGAGGCTGCGCTGGTTGACGGATGCGGGCCGTGGCGGACCTTTCTGAAGATTATTTTTCCGCTGACGCTGCCGATTACGGCGACCTGTATTATCGTGGTGGCGATCAACTCGTGGAATGACTTTTTCAATCCGCTGGTCTACCTGTCTTCGCCGGATATGCGGACGCTGCCCGTGGGCCTCATGGCCTTCAAAAGCCAATACAACACCAACTGGCCGCAGATGTTCGCCGGAGCTGCACTTGTGGCCCTGCCGATCATCATTCTCTACCTGTTCGTTCAGCGCTTCATTATTAAAGGTCTGGTGGGCGGGGCGGTTAAGGGTTAAGAGACTTAAGAGGCTGGTAGACTAAGGTGCAAGAATGAGAGAATGTTAAGAGGGCAGCCGTGTAATACGCGAAAATGATATGCAGGGAGGGTGTGGGAGGTATGGAAAAACGCTCAGGGAGTCTCATTCCCTATCAGGGTCTGGTCGTATCCTGCCAGGCGCTGGAGGACGAGCCGCTGTTCGGAAGCCATCATATGGTGGCGATGGCGATGGCGGCGAAGGAAGCGGGGGCGGCCGGTATCCGTGCCGGAGGGCTGGCGGATATCCGCGCGATTAAGGAAGCCGCCGGTTTGCCGCTGATCGGACTGGTCAAAATAATGCATGAAGGCAGTGAGGTCTACATTACGCCGACGCTTGAGGATGCACTCGCAGTGCATGCGGCCGGGGCCGATATTGTGGCCATCGATGGTACCAGGCGGCTCCGGCCGGACGGGCGCACGCTGGAGGCGACCCTTGCCGCGCTGAAGGCTGCGGAGATACCGGTGATGGCCGATATTGCGACCTTCGAAGAAGGGGTGCAGGCGGCCGGATGGGGCGCGGATTACATCTCGACTACGCTATGCGGTTATACCGCAGAGACGCTGGAAACTCCGCTGCCGAATCTGGATTTGCTGGAGAGGCTGTCCGTTGTCCTGGAGGTGCCGGTAGTCGCCGAAGGCGGGATATCCGAGCCGGCGCAGGCGGCTGCGGCGCTGGAGCTGGGTGCGGACTTCGTCGTCGTAGGCTCGGCGATTACCCGTCCGCAGTGGATAGCCGCCCGTTATGTGAAGGCGATGAAAGAGAAGGCGGGCGGCGCAACAACGGAGGCCGAAGGATGAGCCGCTATTATATCGGGGCCGATATCGGCGGAACCTTCATTAAGGCGGCAGTGGTGGACGGGCAAGGGGAGATTGTTGCCCGCCGCAGTACCGCTACGCCTGTGAACGAGGGGGCAGCAGGGATTCTCGCTGTGCTGAAGAAGATTATTGCAGAGCTTGTGTACTGCGGATACGGGATCGGCGGCATTGGCATAGGCACCGCCGGGCGGGTAGATCCGGCTGAAGGCGTAGTCCTCTATGCGACGGAGAATCTGCCGGGCTGGACCGGCATGCGCCTGGCGGAAGCTGTGGAGGAGGAGTTCGCGCTGCCTGTGTCGGTTGGCAACGATGCCAATGCAGCCGCTCTTGGCGAAGGCTGGCGCGGGGCGGCTGCGGGGCTGGAGCATTATGTAATGCTGACGCTGGGTACAGGTGTCGGCGGAGCTGTTATTCATAATGCTGAGGCTATCTCAGGCAGACAGGGCGGGGCCGGGGAGATCGGGCACATGGTGCTCTATCCCGGAGGAATTCCCTGCAGCTGCGGGCAGCGGGGCTGCGCCGAGCATTATCTGTCCGGCAGGGCGCTTAGCCGGCTGGGTGCAGAAGCCGCGGAGGGCTGGGACGGCCGCAGACTGCTGGCAGAATTCGCCGCAGGCAGCGCCACAGCGGCTGCACCCATGAAGAGATATATGCACGACCTGAGCCTGGCCGTGCATAATATCCAGTCTTTCATGGACCCGGAGGCGATTATTCTTGGCGGCGGAGTCGCAGAATCCCATGCCTTATGGTGGGATGCCTGGATGAGCGGGCTTGCCGCCGTGTCACCGCTGTCCATTAAGGTGCTTCCTGCCGAGCTTGGCAATGATGCCGGAATGATCGGCGCGGCACGGATGATTATGAACAAGGAAGGGAAGTAGAGTGAACTATGCTGTTAGAGGTTATAGCCACGACAGTAAGTGATGCAGTTACCGCTGAACGTTATGGAGCGGACCGGATCGAGCTGATTACCGGAATCCGGGAAGGCGGTTTAACACCCAGCCTTGGGCTGGTTGAAGCGGTGCGGGAAGCGGTCAGTATTCCCATAAGAGTAATGGTGCGGCCGCATGCGCGCTCCTTCCGGTATGACCCATCCGACGCGGAAACGATGCTGCGCGATATCCGGCATATTGCCGGAGTGGGCGGACTGTCCCTGGTCACGGGCATGCTCCGCAGTGACGGGACCGTGGACGAAGAGCTGCTGGTCCGGCTGCTTGATGCTGCGGCCGGGATGGAGGTTACGTATCACCGGGCTTTTGATGAGGTGCGGGATCAGATTGAGGCGCTTGAAGTCTTGAAGCGGTATCCGCAGATTACGGATATATTGACCTCCGGCGGCAGCGATAAGGCAACTTCCGCTGAGGGTATGGCGAGGATAGCCGTATTGGAACGGCTGTCCGCCGGTTCTTCGCTCTCCATCCTTGCAGGCAGCGGCTTGAATGCCGCAGGCCTGAAGGATTTCATCTCCCGGACGGCTGTCCGCCGGGTGCATTTCGGTTCCGCTGTCCGGGAGGACGGCGATCCGCTGAGGCCGGTTGACCCCGGGCGGCTGGAAGCCGTCCGCAAGATTCTCAAACCATAGAAGAGGTGAGTTCCTTGTCAAAACCATCGCTGCATGAGCTGCGCAGACAGAAGAAGCTGGAGATCAAGGATACTGTAGAGAACGGCCCGTTTAGAGCGGATTGGAAGTCTCTGGAGGAGTACTCCGTTCCCCGCTGGTACGAGGATGCGAAGTTTGGGATTTTCATTCATTGGGGGGTGTATTCTGTACCCGCCTTCGGGACAGAGTGGTATGCGCGCAATATGTACAGGGAAGGCACTGAGGTGTATGAGCATCATCTGAAGACCTACGGCCCGCCGGATACATTCGGCTATAAGGATTTCATTCCCCAGTTCACGGCGGAGAAATTCGATGCCGAGGAGTGGGCTGCCCTGTTCAAACGCGCCGGTGCCGCGTTCGTAGTGCCGGTTGCCGAGCATCATGACGGCTTCGCCATGTATGACTGCCCTTATTCGGAGTGGACCGCTGCCAGGATGGGTCCGCGCAGAGACATTATCGGCGAGCTTGGCTCAGCCGTGCGGCGGCATTATATGACCTTCGGCGTCTCCAGCCACCGTGCGGAGAATTGGTGGTACTACAACGGAGGCCGCGAGCTGCCTTCAGATGTGCAGGACCCGAAATACGCGGAATTGTACGGTCCGGCGCAGCCTTGCTACGGCGATCCGGCGTACCCGCTGCCGATTCTGCCGCCGAATGAGGAGTTTCTGGACGACTGGCTGGTCCGCACCTGCGACCTGATCGACCGTTACGGACCGCAGCTGGTCTATTTCGACTGGTGGATCGAGCAGCCGGTCTTCAAGCCTTATCTGCAAAAGCTCGCCGCCTACTATTACAACAAGGCTGCGGAATGGGGCCAGGGGGCAGTCATCAACTATAAATTTGATGCTTTTGCCGAAGGGACCGCCGTCTATGATATGGAGCGGGGCCAGCTGGCCGATATTAATCCGGAGGTCTGGCAGACCTGCACCTCGGTAGGTGAAACCGCCTGGTGCCATATTGCCGACCACAAATATAAGACCTCGGGAGTTATACTCGGCGACCTGGTCGATATAGTCAGCAAAAACGGCGTCATGCTGCTGAATGTCGGGCCGCGTGCGGACGGGACTATTCCTGAAGAAGAGCAGCAGCTGCTGCTGGAGGTAGGGGACTGGCTGGCGGTAAACGGGGAAGCGATCTATGGAACGCGGCCCTGGAAGGTATATGGCGAAGGCCCGACCCAGATCGTCAGCGGTACATTCAACGATACGAAGCGCAGCCCGTTCACCCCGCAGGATATCCGCTTCACCGCCAGAGGCGGGGAGCTGCTCTATGCGGCGGTTATGGGCTGGCCCGAGGGCGGAACGACAGTGATCGGGACCTTGGGCAACCGCTCCAAGCAGCTCGCCGGAGAGATTCTGCAGGTGGAGCTGCTGGGCTGGAACGGAGAGCTGCAGTGGAGCCGGGCCGGTGAAGGCCTGATTGTAGAACTGCCCTCTGACATGCGCGGCCGGGGCATTCTGGTATTGAAGATCAAGTATTCTACTCCTGAAGCGGCGAAATAGACATTTGAGCTGTAAAGGAGCGGGCGCAGGAGTTACGGGACTGCTCCGGGTGAATCCGGCAAGCTTCATATTCCGGCCAAGCTCCGGGGCTCCGGTATGTCCGAAACCAGCTCTAAACAAGTTCCGAAATGGCTCTAAACCAGCTCCAAACCAGCTCCAAACAAGCACCAACAAGCTACAAACCAACTCCAAGCCAACTCCAAGCCACTCCGGACTAACCTCACAGCCGGCTGATCGTATTTTGTACAACAGAATCGGGGTTTTAAGGGTCTGCAAAGGCATTCTAATGTATTTACTGCAACAGAATTTAGGGATCGTCCCCGATTGTGGCTGAAAGGAAGAAATCTATTGTACGAACTCTGCCGAGGTACGAATTCAGGCGATCTAGGGCAGCTCCTGGTGTAGCGTCAGATTTATTTAGTGAAAACCATTTTGGTAAATCGCTTGCTAATGGCCTGAGATGATCCGATTACGGTATATGCCTAGGTGTGTGCGGTAAGCGATATGCATAAGTGCACTTTGTACAACTAAATCGTCTGATATACACCCAATTATCCGTTTAGTTGTATTTCGTGCAATTAAATAGCTGTTTGTAGATTGTTTTCACTCATTTGGGTAATTTTAGTTGTTCAGATTGCACTTATATGAGGCAAGCCTCTCTTTTCGCTGTTTTTAATTGCACATTATACAACTATCAATGAATTTCCATTTGGAACGGAATACAGCAGTTACTGCATTGTTAAATGGACTTACTTCTTTAGTTCTGATATTGTACCAGGTTCCAGTCACTCTGAATTCCCGAACCCGCCTACCCGCCCGCTCCCCCCAGCAGCCTGGGCAGCAGGGTCAACAGCCGCTCGCGGGTCAGGGCATCGCCGGAATTCCATTTGGCGCCGTCCAGCATATAGACGCGGCCCTCCTGTACGGGGGGCAGGCTGTTCCACAGCGGCGTCCGCAGCAGCTGCTCCATGGCTTCCCGCGAGTCCTCGCGCTCCGGGATGAGCATGAAGACGCGGTCCCCCGCGTAGCTGTGCAGCTTCGCCGGGTCCACCTCGCCGAAGCCAAGCCCCTGGTCCAACAGGCCCTTAATCTCTGCCGTCGGCTGCAGGCCGCCGGGAGCATACAGGGCCGTGGACAGTCCGGTCATCGCCATAGCGAACAGGCGGTTGCCATGGTCGTAGACCAGCGCGGAGGCGGTTTCTCCCGGCTGGAGCCCCTCTGCGTACAGACGCTGCCACATGGCAGCGTTTTTGGCGTGGTAGGCCTCCAGCCAGGCTTCTGCTTCGCGCTGCCTGCCGAGCCACCCGCCAAGTATCCGCAGCCGATGCTCGAGCGGCGCGAATGAATCGAAGGTGAGGGTCGGGGCGATACCGGAGACGCGCGTATAGGCGCGCTCGTCCGAATTCGCGATAATAATCAGGTCGGGGCTGATCAGCCGGGTCAGCTGCGGGTCCAGCGGGAAGCCGACATTGGCCAGATTCTTGACCCGGTGCTTGTAGACGCTGTTCCGGGCGAAGGCCTCATCGCCTCCGGCCGGCTTGACTCCCAGAGCCAGCAAATCTCCCAGTGTCTCCCCGTGGTAGACAATCCGCTTTGGACGCTCCGGAATTTCCACCTCATGCCCCGTCCAATCCTTGACGGTAACTTTGCGCTGCTGGGCCTGGGCATACTGCCCGGGCGTGACTCCCGTCTTCTGCCGGAAGCGGCGGCTGAAGTAATATTCATCGGAGAAGCCCACCAGCCGGGCGATTTCGCGCAGCGGCTCGGCGGATTCCAGCAGATAGTTCTTGGAGTGCCCGATGCGCAGATCGGTCAGATAATCGAGCGGCCGCTTGCCGGTCAGCTTCTGGAAGATAGGGGTGTATTGCCAGGGAGAGACCTGTGCCAGCTCCGCAAGCTGCTTCACCGTGATGCTCTCCATATAATGATCCTGCAGGAATTGGATTGTACTCTCCACGGATTGCGCGGGACTGGGCAGCTGGCGGGTGGAGTAATTATGTTCAAACAGCAGGAGCAGCAGCTCCTGGAACTGCAGCTGCTGTCTGAAATACTGGAGCTCGTCCCCGCTGCCCTGGTTCGCAAGCAGCTCTTCCGCGAGCCGGATCACCCGGGTGAAAGGGTGGACGATTAGTTCCTTCCGGCCCGGCAGCAATTCAGCTGTATGAGAAGCAGGGGAATCTCCAGCCGTAATAGCGGCAAAGGATATCAAATAATAGTATAGTGTCATTTCCGCGTTATCCGTACTGTAGGAAGTTCCGGGGGACAGCAGACAACACTTGTCTGCATGTACTGAAAGGGCCGGCTGCTCCCCGATACAGAGTTCACCGCGGCCTCCGGTAAAGATCAGAAGTGTATGCTGACCGGCAGTCTGCACAGCGGACACAGTGTCGGCACTCTGGATTACCAGCTCAATGCCCTTCAGCTGAAACAGCAGGGAGCGGAGCGGAACTACCGGCAGGGCCGGAGCCGCTGCAAGTGCGGGGGCAGGGGGGAGTCCCGGGTTCAGGGCATTCTGTCTCAAGGCTCAGCACTCCTTTCAGGGCAGTTGAATTTATATGTATATTGAGAACGATTATCAATAAACCTCATTGTATATAAAATAAAGCAGCTTATCAACATTAGTTGATAAGCTGCTTTTAATATTCGTCCTGTCTGCATGCGTAATCGTTACTTATTCAGCATGGCGGGGATTTCGCCCAGCAGCCATTCTCTGGTGGCGGCATCACTGGAGGTTTTCATGATGTCCTGCGTGTAGACATAGCCGTTCTTAACGGCCGGCAAGCTTTTCCAGACTGCACTTTCCAGCAGCTTGTCGGTCGATGCCTTGGCTTCGTCAGCTACCGGAGTCAGAAGGAAAATACGGTCCCCTGCGTATTCCTGGATAACCTCCATCGAAATCTCCTGGAAGCCCATGTCGGCGTCAAGCACCTTTTGGATCGCCGGAGTAGGCTTGAATCCGTTCTCTCCATACAGTACCTGTGACAGGCCGGTTGTAGCCATTACAAACAGTCTGTCTCCCGGATAGTAAGTGAAGACTGCGGCAGTTTCGCCTTCTTTCATGCCCGAAGCTTTAAGCTGGGCCCACATGGCATCTTCCTGTGTCTGGTACTCGGCCAGCCAGGCTTCCGCTTCTGTTGTTTTGCCCAGGATACCGCCGATTTCCTGCATCCGTTCCTTCAGCGGGGCGAAGGTATCGAAGATAATGGTTGGAGCGATTTTGGACAAGGCATCGAAATCAGCCTCTTCAATTCCGGCATAGATGATCAGATCCGGCTGAAGCTCAAGCGTCTTCTCCAGGTTGATCGGGAAGCCGACATCTTCTACCCCGGTCAGCTTGTCCTTGAATACCTGGCCATCAGCCATGGAGAGCGGATAGCCGATGGCCTGTACGCCCAGCGCAATCAGATCGCCATAAGTTTCCCCGGAGTAGATGATCCGCTGTGGGTTCACAGGAATCTCAACCGTATGGCCTTTGTAATCGGTGTAAGAGCGTGTTGTGGCTGCCGGTTCTGCAGTAGCTTCTGCGGTTGGGGTTGCAGCGGTATTGCCGGCAGCTGTGTTAGCTGCAGCGTTGCCTTCGTCATTCTTGGTGCTGCTGCAGGCGAGCAGTAAGGTGCTCATCAGGAAGATGATGCACAGGATAGCGAAAGGTTGTCTTGCCTTGTTCATTGTAAGTAGGCCTCCCAATTATATTGATTACCAATAATGATAATCATTCTCGTTGAAATGATCATAGATGATAACCATCCGTTACTCAATGGACAAAACGCAGAGCGGGAATTTAGTTTGTGCAAAGAAGAATCGAGTTTGTGCAAAGGTGATTAGAGTTTGTGCAAAGCCGGAAATCCGCTGTGAATTTTCAGGTTATTAAAAAAAGAATGAGGCTATTCAGACTACATTCAGTTTGGGTTGTTATGATGCATTCAGCCTACCTCTTGAGCAGGGTGTATTTAGAGCTGTTCTTTTTCCGCGGATTGTGTAAATACATAGATGAATAACCGATTTATTACCGTTGTTATAAGAAAAAAGTTAAGTCTTTAGTACCTGAATTAAAAGCCGGGATATGTCGATAAGAGATTCAAATCATAATTCAACAAGGAGGATAACAGATTGAAGAAAAACAGCTATTTCCGGTTTTTGCTGATGGCATTGCCGCTGCTTCTGGTATTGACTAACGGGGGATTGGCGCTGGCAGCCTCCACCGTAACGGTCTCCAAAATTGTGCTGAATGTAAGTGAACTTACGCTTGCGGTGGAAGAGACTTCGGCTCTAACAGCTACTGCGGTCTATTCCGACAGCACGTCAGGCGACGTGACGGTTAACAGTGACTGGTCCAGCGATAAGCCAGCGGTAGCCACCGTATATAACGGGATTGTGACGGCCAAGACGGAAGGGACAGCTACGATTGTTGCGGTATTTACATATAGTGACGGCACGAAGTTCTCCCAGGCCGCAACGGTTACTGTAACCAAGAAGGTCAAAGCGCTGACGCAGAATGTCCAGAGCCTGGATCTCCGCAAAGCCGAGTCGGACAGCATTATTCTGACCGCAACGTATTCGGATAATACAACTGACGCCACGGTGGCAAATAAGGCAGTCTGGAGCACGAGCGATGCTGCGGTAGCAACCGTAGTGAACGGTGCAGTCAAAGGGATCTCCTCCGGGACAGCCACAATCACAGGCGTATATGGCAAAAAAACCATCACCGTCACAGTGAATGTAGAGGTGGCCAAGCGGATTGAAGCGGATCAGCCGGAGCTTGCGCTTTTGCTGAAAGACAGCTCTGCTGTAAAGCTTACAGCTACTTTCCAGGATGGCACGCAGGAGAATGTAACGTCCCTGGCCGCCTGGTCCTCCAGTGATGAATCGGTGGCCGATGTCCTTAAGGGCGTCATTACCGGCTACAAGCAGGGAACGGCGGTCATCACCGCCAAATACGGCACCAAGACTACCACAGTAGAGGTAACGGTTGACCAGACCAGTAAGCTGGTTGTGGATGATCAGAGTGTTTTTCTGAAGACGGAAGAAGCTCAGCAGCTTAAACTCACCGCAGTCTACCCGGATGGGACGACCAAAGATGTGACCGGCACTGCGGTCTGGAGTTCGAGCGATTCCAGTATCGCTTATGTATACAAAGGCAAGATTTACGGCTACACAGCCGGAACGGCGACGATTACAGCGACCTATGGCGACAAGTCTGTACAAGTGGATGTGGATGTTGCGGTGGCCCGGTATCTGGATCTGAGCGAAGAACAGCTTAGCCTGAAAACAAGCTCCACCCATGCGCTTACCCTGACGGCGACCTATGCCGATGGCAGCACAGAAGATGTTACTTCTAAGGCGGCATGGAGTTCGAGCGATGAGCTTGTGGCTTTTGTCAAAAAAGGATCCCTCACTACTTATAAATTGGCTGGAACCGCAACAATCTCTGCCGTCTACGGCACACTTGAAACCTCGACCCAGGTGGAAGTCGGAGCCGTAAGCAAACTGGTAGCCAGCGATGATAATGTATTCCTGCAGATTAGCGGTACGAAGCAGCTTGTGCTGACTGCCGTAGCAGGCGACGGGTCCTCATCGGATATTACAAGCAGTGCGGTATGGACCACAAGCGATAAGAGCATCGCTCTGGTCAGCAAAGGCCTGATCACCGGTTATTCCGTAGGTACGGCGACCCTTACAGGAACTTATAATGGAGCGGCGGCCACGGTTACCGTTGATGTGGGAACAGCAAGACATCTGGCCTTAAGTGAAACCAGTCTGAATCTTGCGGTGGATGCTGCTAAGGTGCTTGTGCTCAAGGCGACTTTTGCGGACGGTACGGTAACGGATGTAACCAGCAAGGCAACCTGGAGCTCCAGTGATGAAGCTGTGGCTTATGTGGATAAAGGAAGTATTACAACCTACGCAGAGGGCAACGTGACGATAACGGCGGTCTATGGCGGGAAGACAGTCACTGCAACAGCTGCTGTAGGTAAAAGCAATAAGCTCAGCGTCGATAACGACAGCCTGAACCTGCGCCTGAACGGAACTCAACAGCTAGTGCTGACTGCCCTGGATGCAAGCGGCACTCCAAGCACAGTGACAGACAGCGCAGTCTGGTCCACCGCTGACGAGAATATCGCTATCGTGACCAAAGGTCTGGTTACAGGCTACAAGTCCGGCAAAACTACAATTACCGCCGTTTATGGCGGCAAAACCCTCACCATTGCGGTGAGTGTCGAAACAGCTGCGCGCCTGAATCTTACGGTCAGCAAGCTGAACCTCGGCAAGGACCAGAGCAAAGCAGTAACGGCTATGGCCAGTTATGAAGACGGAACTTCACAGGATGTCACAGAGGATGCAGTGTGGACTACAGATAATGCGGATGTAGCTGATGTTAGCAAAGGAACCATTACCGCCTATGCTACAGGCAGTGCTGTAATTACGGCCTCTTACGGCGGCAAGACGGCAACGGTCAAAATCACGGCAGGCACACCGGACAAACTGTCGCTGCAGGCCAAAACCATTGAACTGAAGGAAGACGAGACTTATCAGGCCGAGGCTATCGGCAGTTACAGCGATGGCAGCGACAAGACGATCACCAGTGATGTGGAGTGGAGCTCCAGCGATGAGAAGATTGCCGAGGTTAAGGACGGTCTGATTACCGGCCTCTCTGTAGGAACAGCGGTGATTACCGCCAAAATAGGTACGGAGAAGGCGGCCATTACCGTGAACGTGGGCCTTGTGGATGAGCTGGCTGCCAATGTGAGCCTGATTACGATGTCTGCCGGAGACAAGGAGCAGATTACACTGACTGCCACCGATTCCGCCGGGGTAGAGAGTGATGTAACGGCGGATGCGGACTGGAGCTCGGCCAAGACTACAATCGCTACGGTCAAGAAAGGTCTTGTAACCGGAGTGCTGAAGGGCAAAACGGCGATCACCGCCTCCTATGGAGGGCAGAAAGTGACGGTCAACATTGAAGTGGATCAGATCACTGTCATCGAAGCATCGGTGACCAACCTGGCGATGAAATCCGGCGATACGGCCAAAATCGCAGTAAGCATCACTTACAGCGATGGCAAAACGAAGGATGTGACGGACAAAGCGGAGTGGAAAAGCGGAAGCTATAAGATCGTCACAGTTACCGGAGGCTCGGTCAAGGCAGTGGCTTACGGCAAATCCTATGTGACGGCCAAATACGGCGGCAAAACCGTCAAAGTCCCCGTAACCGTTGATGTGCTGAAATATCTCGAGGTCAGCCAGATGAATCTTACGCTGAGTGTAGGACAGTCTGTGCAGCTGACGGCAACGGCTACTTTTGAGGACGGCAGTGAATCGGATGTATCCAAGACAGCAGTCTGGACTTCCACCAAGGAGCTTGTAGCTACCGGCAAAAACGGCCTGATTAAGGCCAACAGTAAAGGTACTGCAAGCATATCCGTGAAATACGGCGGCAAAACCGTGAAGATAAAGGTCACTGTTAAGTAATTTACTTACACCTAAGCAAGAGAGGGGCGCAATGGAGGGGGATTTTGGAACTGGAGGAGCGGTAGCGTCCGCCTTTGTCTACGGATTTCAACCGCAACTGCGGTAAGGATCAAGAAATCTGTAGGCGGGCAGCGGCCGGAAGTCCAAATATTCAACGTAGTTGCGTTTGACTCTCTTGCATTCCACCGCCTCATTTTCCATTTTGGAGAGTGAGGTGTTTTTTTTGCAGATTTTTGTTATTAACATATTGATAATATCATTAAAGTCTGCTAAGATATTGTTAATAACAATTTAATAATAACATTAAGTTAATATCATTCACTAAAATAAACAACAGGAGGTAATGACCATGTTCGGATTCCGCTTCGTAAAGTTCCAGCCCAGTGAATATGTCCTTAAGGTGAAGAACGGTAAGGTAGTGCAGGAAGGTGTAGGACTTTCTTTCCATTATTACGCGCCTACGACCTCGGTTGTAGTGGTGCCGGTCTCTTCGATTGATGTACCGTTCATGTTCGAGGAAATTACGGCTGATTATCAGACGGTGACCGTGCAGGGGCAGCTGACCTACCGGATCGTGGATTACCGTAAGACTACACAGATTCTTAACTATACGTATAATCTGCGGAAGAATACCTACCTCTCCGATGATCCGCACAAGCTGGCCCAGCGGGTGATCAATATCGCCAAGGTGCTAACCAAGAAGCAGCTCGGGCAGCTGCCGCTGAAGGAAGCCATTCAGTCGAGTGAACGTCTGGCTAAGACAATTACGCTCGAAATCGGACAGAGTGCGGAGATAGAGAAGCTGGGCATCGAGCTGATGGGGCTGTCCATTCTGGCAATTGTGCCGAATAAGGAAACGCTGCGCGCGCTGGAAGCGCAGGCCCGCGAAGAGATTCTCCGCAGCGCCGACGATGCGCTATATGAACGGCGCAATGCCTCGATTCAGCAGGAGCGGCGGGTGAAGGAGAATGAGCTGAATACGGAGATCGCCGTGGAGACGAAGAAGCGGCAGATCCGCGAAACCCAGCTCGATGCCGAACGCTCGGTGAAGCAGAAGCAGAATGAGATGAAGGAAGAGCAGCTCAGCTTCGATACTGCACTGGAGGAGAAGAAGCAGGAGCTGATTGAATTGACAGTGGCGAATCAGAGGGCGGAAGCGGATGCCAAGGCCTACGAGCTGTCGGCGGTGATGAATTCGCTCCAGGGCGTAGCACCTGGTGTACTTCAGGCACTGACGAATGTAGGCATGAATCCGGATAAGCTGATTGCCATCGCGTTCCAGGAGCTGGCTGAGAATGCCGGGAAGATCGGGCAGCTCAATATTACCCCGGATCTTTTGCAGGGGATTATGGCCGGGTCGCCGGGTAACGGGGCGGGCGCGGCAAGAGGAGGCAACGGACGATGAGCAGCCCGGTATCCGAGAACAAGATTATTCTGATCAAACGCAAGACGCGCCTGGAAGAACTGGTGGTCCGCTACAATACAATCCAGCAGGCCCAGTTCTATATTGAACGGCTGGGGGCCGATTTCAGCGATTATTTGAGCGAGGACTTCACTTACCGCAAGGCGGTAGAGGCTGCTGTAACCGAGCTGAGCGCGGCAGGCCGGCTGCAGCTTCTGGACCGGCAGCATGTGCCTAACTTTATATTTGGAGAGCGGGATACAGTAGTTGTGCTGGGGCAGGACGGTCTGGTTGCCAATACGCTGAAATACCTGCGGGAGCAGCCGCTGATCGGTGTAAATCCCGACCCGCAGCGCTGGGATGGTGTGCTGCTGCCCTTCACGGTTAAGGACCTGCGGCAGCTGGTGCCGGAGGTGCTCCGCAGCCAGCGGCAGGTACGCGAGGTTACCCTTGCCAGGGCAGAGCTGAACGACGGCCAGAGTCTGTACGGTGTCAACGATCTGTTCATCGGCCGCCGGACCCACGTCTCGGCCCGTTATCAGCTTGAACTGAACGGCACGCTGGAGCAGCAGTCCTCCAGCGGGATTATTGTCTCCACCGGCATGGGCTCCACCGGCTGGCTCAAAAGCGTTCTCGCCGGAGCAGCGGGAATTGTCAGCCAGACGGCGCAATGGCAGGCAGCGGAACAGGTGACGGTAACGGCGGGCTTGGAAGCACATGCGTCTGTCCATGGGGGCAGACCGCAGGAAAACGGCGCGGCGCTCAAGCTGGCCTGGGATCATCCGGAGCTCTACTTTACGGTACGGGAGCCTTTTCCCAGCCGGACGACTTCAGCCGATCTGGTCTTCGGCAGGATCAACAGCCGTATGCCGCTGCGAATTACTTCGCAGATGCCGGAGGACGGGGTAATCTTCAGTGATGGAGTCGAGAGCGACTACCTGGAATTCAACTCCGGCGTAGAGGCAACGATTGGCCTCGCGGAGAAGAGAGGACGGCTGGTAGTCTAACATGCATATGTATGAATGCCCAGACGCGAAGTGCAGATACAAAGAAGGGGTTCCCCGCAGTGCCGCTGGTGCGGCCTGAGAGAACCCCTTTGTCTTGAGCAGCTATTCCGGGCATATATTACTGCTGGAAGCTGCGTCCCTGATTCATCGGAGAACCGTAGGAATGGTTTGTCTGCATGGGTGTATGCAGCGGCTGAGGGTTAAATGAAGAGTTAATTGGAGAATTAATTGGGCTATGCAGTGAATTTACCGGCTGGCTATTGGAAGTGAAGGACGGGCTGAAGGAAGAATTATACGCTCCAGAGCCTGTGCTATAGCTATGATTGCCAGTATTACCGGGGCTAAAGCTTGGGATTCCTGTATTATAGCCCTGTTGTTCGGTATTGAATCTTTGAATACCACCTGTATTGTAGCCGGCAGTCTGCGGGGTCTGCTCCAGCTGTCTGATTAACTGCGAGACCTGCTGCAGCTGCTGCATTGCGGTCTGATGGCCCTGCAATGCCTGCTGAATCATCTGAATGGCCTTATTGCTGTGCTGGCTGAGCTCCTGCAATTTGGCGGCATGCTCCTGCTCCTGCTGCAGAAGCTGCTGATAATTCTGCGTGCCCTGCTGGGTCTGTGTCATCAGCTGCTGGATGATTTGCTCGCTTTGGCTGATCTGGCTGGAATGGTTTGAATTCAAAGTAAATGGCCTCCTTGGCGGGTGCTGTAATGGTCATGCGGGCTTATTATCTCTGGCGGAGGCACTTAATATTCATCCTCATGGAACCGCACACGAAGCACCGCTTGAACGGTTACAATTGTGCAAACTCTGCTTCAAATCCGCACGGACGAGTTGATAAGAATAGGTACAAGCTGCTGTGCAACTAATGCGGCAGACTGACGTCTATGTAGAAAAGAGTTTCCAGTATCACCCATAACCTGGAGGTGGGGCAACCATGAATCTGCGTGAGCGTATCAGCCTGACTACAACTTATGTTCCAAGGAGCATCAAGCTTATGCTTGTGTTCGCAGTGCTGTTCACAGCATGCTTCACAGGATCAGCCGCAGCAGCGTCATCATCATCCTCAGATCTGATTATTGTGAACAAAAAGACGAATAAGCTGGCCTATTTCAGCGCCGGTAAGCTGGAGAAGGTTTTTCCGGTCGCCACCGGCAAGAACAAGAGTCTGACGCCCGAAGGCAGCTTCAAAATTGTGGTCAAAATCAAGAACAGACCCTATTACAAAGAAAAGATTCCCGGAGGCGATCCGGCCAATCCGCTGGGCGACCGCTGGCTGGGGCTGGAAGTGAACGATACCTACGGCACGACTTATGCCATTCATGGCAACAATAATGAAGCCTCCATCGGTAAATATGTCAGCGCCGGATGCATCCGGATGCATAATGAGGATATCCACTGGCTGTATCCAAGGGTAGCCAATAACACTCCCGTGATCATTACTACTTCAGGACTTGATATGGCAAGCATCGCAGTGAAGAGCGGCTATTCCACCGGGCCGACAATGATTGCGGGCGTCTTTATCATCAATGGAGAAAAGCTGGAGGTTAAGGATTCTTTCCTGCTGGAGAATTCACGGGTATTCGTTCCGCTCCGCGAATCGGTTGCCCTGCTGGGCGGAACCCTGAAGCAGGAGGCGGGAACCGGAGCGCTTATCATTACTATAGGTGGGCACACCGCGGTCCATAAACCGCTTAGCGAAACAGCGAAGGTGAACGGCAAAACGGTGGCCATGCTGGCCTCGCGGACTGTAAACGGGCGATTGTATATTCCCTTAGGCAGCTTGACGCCGCTCTTTGGCCTTCCCGTCATATGGAACGCCAAAGAGGCGACTGTGAAGCTGTGATGCGCCTAAACTAGAAGCTGCCAGATGAAGGTCTATCCGTAGCAATCACGCGCTGCGTATATGCTCACTGAGGCAGCTTGCTGCTATGCTGCAGCCGGCTGATTATATTTTCCGTGACCGGCCGGCCTAATTGCTCCAATGCATACAGGATAGCTCCTGCTTCGGGCGGGAGCTGTGGCGTTACTACCTTATACTGTTTGTTGGCCCCGCTCTTCAGTAAACTGCGTAATTCCGATTGAAAATACCTGCTGTTTGCCACACTGCCGATGAAGGCTACCGGGACGGTCTGCTGCGTAAAAGAAGAAGCCAGCAGACCGATACCCGTCTTAATCTGCTCTGCAGCCCTGCCGCAGACCCGGCCGGCGGCGGAGCTTCCGCGCTCCGCTTCTTCCGTAACTATAGGAGCAAATTCTCCAAAACGTCTGTCCCGGGCTTTCCGGTCATCGTCAAACCCTTCACTTGCAAGCATATATAGTTCAGAGACTGCAGCAACGTTCCAGTGCGCAAGCATCCGGTCGACAAGCAGCTCATCGCTTGAATTTGTGTGACCGGCCAGCACTTCAAAGACGGTATCATATGAGAGGAGCCGGGCGGCACTTGCGGCATAATGATGGAAATCATAATTGCGTAAATAATGTCCGTCTTCATTAATGGCAATAATGATGGAGCCAGTTCCCGAGATGACAATAATGCCGGGCTGCGCAAGCAGTGCTCCGTAATGGGCGATAAGCGCGTCATTGACATGCCACCTCGGACAAGTCAGCTCCGGAACCCCGGTGAGCGGCAAGATCCAGTTCAAATCCTCCGGCGAGTCATATCCGGCAACCCCGGCAGCGATGCCGATGACCCTGCCCGGTTCGATGCCGCCGCTTTCCAGCGCTTCTATAATCGCTGACCTCACGTTATGCTGAGCTGCGGAATCCCTATACACGGAAGCGCTTCCTTTTCTGCAATAGGCAAGTATATTACCCTCTATGTCGGCGGCTATAACCCGCGTATGAGTTCCTCCTCCATCGATTCCAATTACAACATCTGTTCGCTGCATTCCGGACACCTCTTCACGTTCTTTTCTACAGGATACTATAATCACTCCAGCGTTGGATATAACACAGGCAGATACTGCGAGGGGATAATGCTCCTTCACGGCAGCCGCTATTCCGGGAGCTTGCTGTTGCTGAAGCAGGATAAACAGGGTAAATATAGAAGTTATAGAAACGAACTGGATGAGGGGCATTCTTCCGGGTTATGATGCGGACCGGTAGTCAGTCTGGCATTCCATAGGAGGTAATTGGGATTAGAATACGAATTATAGGCGGATGCGGCAGCGGGAAATCATATACAGCCAGGGAATTAACGCGAATCTACGGTATCCCCTGTTATGAAACTGACAATTTTGTCTGGGACCGGAGTACGGACAACACCCGCAATTCACCAGAGGTCAGGGATACCCGGTTAGCTGAAACAGTTGCTGCGGAGTCGTGGATTATAGAAGGCGTGCATCACAAATGGGGAACAGAGAGCTTCGGGGAAGCGGATTTGATTTTTCTGATTAAACCTAATTTGTATGTGCAGAATGGGCGGGTAATCCGGAGGTTCATCAAGACAAGGCTGGGTCTGGAGCAGGGAAACTATAAGCAGACTTTCAAGAATTTGTCCGTGATGCTGTTCGAATGGAACCCGGGATTCATGAGGGAGAGCGTTCCCGCCATTATGGAATTAACCGAAGCGTACAAGGCTAAAAGGATAATAGTGCGCAATAGCAGCGAGATTCTGCAGCATGTAAGCAGATACATCGGAGATGCCAGTCTCCTGGAGGCAGGCGCTATAAATCATGAAACCGGAGGACAAAATGAGTAAATTCGCAACTTTTATAGCAGAGATGCTGCGTTTAGTGGTTCTGCTGGTTCTGACACTAGGTGTACTCGGGGGTGTGGAGCAGTGGATCTTCAAAATGTTATATGGATGGACCGGGTATTTGTATACTGCAGTAATCGGTAATTTTCTCATATTCTTAGTGATGTACCGGAATTATTGGCAGTTCAAGGGCTGGTACAAATCGGAGAAGAATCAGAAGCTGAAGCCGGTGTGGACCCGGAGTCTGAGTACAGCCGCGCTGCTGCTGATTCTTGTTCCGTTTGCGGTACCGATCTGGATGTAATTAGATTTGTACAGAGGATGATGCTTCCCCTGGTATTTCAAAGAATTCATTCAGCTTCATATTTTGTTGCCCGACCGTCCTGGAGGCACCCGTAGCATCAATGAATCCATAGGTTGCCTCCATAACCGGAAGCATCAGATGAAAGAATGCGAGGCTACCCTTATAGGTGGGCATTTTTCCGGCCTGATCCACAATTTTGTACGGTACAAAGAAGAGTCCGGCAGAGGATGGGGCACTATAGTCTATTTTGGCAGACCAGATCTCTTCCGCATAATTACCTGTAACTTCATAATACGAAAAACCAGGCCCGCCTTGAATGAAGAAACGGCCCGCTGTGCCTTCCGGGAAATAATAGTCCTGATTCTGTGACTCATTAATGATAGGGATTTGCTTAAGCGTGCTGACGCGGGGGAAATGAAGTGCTGCTGTACGTGCTTCCCCCAGATTCGCAGATTGGAGTTGAGTGATCAGCGCCTCATCTGCTTTGGCGACATACACAATCCGGGTGGCAGCATTCCAGGCTACATGCGCATCTGCGGCTTCTGCTATGAAGCGGATCGGCACCATGACTCTGCCTTTAAGCAAAACCGAGGCGACAGGCAGGGCGGTTGGTTTGCTTCCAATCAGGGCGTTTTTTTGACCCGCAACCAGTGTGATTGTTTCCCCGCTGCGGCCAATTGTAACTGTCTTGGTGTCATTATTCCAAGCGACAGTAATCCCCGGGATATGCTTCACTACATTTAGCGGGACCATGGTTGTGCCTTGTGTGAGATAAGGGGGCATGTCTGTGCTTATCGTGGAGTTGTTTATTTCTACTGAAATGGTTGGAACTGAGGCAGGGGCTGCCAGGGCAGTGCCGGACAGCAATATCAACAGCAGCACCGGCAGGCAGATAAATTTGATGACCTTCATCTTGAGTAGTCCTCCTTCGGGAATGTCGTTGATTTACTAAAATTATACAGTTATAGACGCCGGATCTATTTGAAAGTTGCGTATATGCCAGTTGTACTCTAGCAGTTCATGGAAGTTGATAGAAAAGGGGGTAGAGCTTTGACCCGGAAATCATGGATAGTGTCAGTAATAACAGTACTGATCGTGGCATTCCTGGGCTATGAATGGTTTCGTCCGCAGCATGTGGAGCGGGAGTACCCTAGTGTGATTTACTCCAATAATGAAGTCGTGAAGCATAGCGTAATCGGGCTGAGGGGTGAAGTATGGAGAGGTGTGCCCGGAAGCAGTGAGTTTACCGGCGAGCTTACACTGGATAGAGGTCTTCATTATGATGTGAAGCTTAAGGATGGCGGCGGATACTACTTGGGAATTCTGACGGTCCTGGATGCAGACCGGTCACGGCGTTCGATTGGCTCTATTATAGCGTCTCAGAAGCTGGATAAGTTCTGGATTATGCTGACCCGTCTTGATGAGCGCTACGGGCTTGCAGCCGGAGAGGGATATATCTCGGGTCCGGCTAATACGCTAGAGGAGGCCATACAGACCGGGAAGGATATTATGGATTGATTATTATACACTGAGGGGGAACAGTATGGAGCAGCGGATAGAGGAACAGCTCGATTTGGATGACTATGTAGGTTTTTGGAAAAGAGTACTGATCAGCTTCATTGATTTTCTGATTCTGGCCCTTCCTACGTATTTTTTGAACAGGTTGTGCGTCTCTGCCGCAGAGTCGGCGGAATCGGCTTTTCCACTTTTTATTCAGTTTGTGCTGCTGATAGGCTTCAATGTGTTCATGGTTGTCAAATATGGAGGCACTCCGGGCAGACTGCTTCTGGGGGTAAGAATTATTAATGAGGATGGCAGATATCCGGCGCTGAAGCAGGCTTTGATTAGATATCTCTTCTTCATCGTCAACGGATTTCTTGCGGTTATTGTGAGTCTGAACACTGAGGAATTATCTGCGGTTTCCAGCAGTCTGGCCAACTGGAGCCCGCTCGCCACGAATTTGAATGTGTTCTTTGGCTGGGTCGTGGTCGCCGATTGCCTATTCGTTGCATTCACCCGGCGCAACCGGGCGCTGCATGATATGATGGCCGGAACCTATGTGGTTAAGAAGGATGCACTGGACCGTCTTGTTTGAGCCAAAAGACTAGAATAAGCCAACTACAAAGGGGATAGACCAGGCGGCGCTGCCGCTCCTGTTCTATCCCCTTTGCCCTGCTCCGGAGGAGGATTAGTCCACTTCCAGAACAGCCTTCATGAACGTCTTGAGCGCGGAATCCCCGCTTTCTCCAGTCCATTCCCTGAGTTTGCCGGACCTTGCTGTATATAGTTCGAGCATCTGTTTCAGCTGCCGGTCAAAGAGCTCCGGCTGTCCTGTACGCTCTGCCTTCATCTGGGTTATCAGCTTCGCCCAGTTAACAGTGCCGGAGCCGGGACTATGCTGGGGATAACGCTGAGCAAGCTTTAGTACGTCATCCAGCGGCTGTCCCGCCGCCAGCTCTGCCGCCAGATAGCTGCCGATGAAGCGGTGGCTGCCATCCTCCTCCAGCGAGGCGACGAATTGCCTGCGGGCTTCGTCCAATTCCCCCTGGTACATCAGCGCGGTAGCGTTAATACCCAGATCATAGCTGTGCGGTTTCTGCTCACGCAGCTCAAGAAACCAGGAATAATAATGATTGTAGCTTTTCCAGTCAGACTGCTCATAGTAGTAATGCGCCAGGTTGAAGACATAGTCTGCAGTCGGACACAGCTCTACAAGCTTCACTAGCAGAGGTATCGTTGCTGCTTCTAAGGATTCGTCTTTTGTATAGGAAGCCTTGGCTGTCATGAGATGAACCAGCATTTTGAGCGCATGATCATCCTGGGGATCTCCGGCATAATCGTGGCGGTACGCTTCCAGTGCCTGCTCAAGCTTCTGCGCTTTAACCAGCTGATCGGCAGCGGTAAGACTGCGTGATTGTAAATGGAAGAAAGGCAGATTGCCGACGGTGTCCTCGTTCAGCCGGTAGCCATTGCTGCGGGTAATCACCCGTCCGGATTCATCATAGGCTTCGATGCTCCACGAGAAGCGTCCGCTTGGATCAGCGAAGCCGAGCAGAGACGAAGGCTCAACTGATTCCCAGCCTTCTCCGCTGCTGCTGGTGGAGAAGCCGCCGCTGCTATACAGCTCTGTTACAGGGATGGAAATCTTATTACCCGTGATATGCTGGCGGATTACATAACTGAAGCTGCTGCCTTCCGCTGAGACTGTGCCGCTGAGACTGTATGAGGCGGCATTCCGGACAGTTTCCCACTCGAATTCTACAGAATCACCTGTAAGGATCTGCGAATTTACCGGTGATTTCAGCTCCAGCAGAGGCTGAAGGATAATATTATTAGTCAAACGATCATTTGGTTTGATCTCGATCCAGTCATCAGTCTGCACAGGCCAGGTCCAACCATCGATCTGTTCAAAGCTCAGGCCCAGAAATATCTGATAATAGCCGGGAATGACGCCTGAGAAGGAAAAACGGCCATGTGCATCTGTGACGATTTCATATGGCTCCGAGCCATATAACACACTATGACTCACTTCGCTCTCCGGCCGCAGGAAGATGCCTGCCCGGGAGACCGGAGTGCCGTCGCTGTAGGTTAGTGTCCCTGACACGGTGGCAGGAGCAGAGTTTCCTGAATCTGCAGCGGATAATAAAGCGTTCCGCATCAGGAGCAGTTGCCGCTCTGATTCAGAATGTGGCTCCTCCAGAAACTGTGAAGCTGCTGTAAAGGATTCCGGTGCGGATGCAGAGTCCCCCGTGGAGCCTTGTAAGTCTTTGGAGTCATTGGAGTCTTGGGAGTCTTGGGAGTCTCCGCCACTCCCATCGTTCATCTCCTGATACTTCCGGTCACGCACCTCCTGATAATTCTCCAGACCGTTGTTTACCAGCTTCAGCGCTCCGCTGCTGTCTCCCTCTGCAAAGAGCAGCCATGCATTCAGCCAGGCCGAACGGACATCTAATTCTTCTTCACCATAATGCCCCGGGGAGTCAGCCTGCACGAGCAGCACTTTTGCAGCCGCCCAATTGCCTGCACTCAGTGCCCGCTGTGCCTGAAGCAGGAGCAGCTCTCTGGCCAAAGAGGATTTGCTGCTAATTCTTGCAATAGCCTCCGTAAGGACCTTGTCTCCGTCACTTCCGGTGCCCAGGACATCATATTCATAGACCAGCTGTTTAGCCGCAGTAAGCAGATAGCGGTCAATAGGGCCTTCGAGTACATATTCTCTCAGGAACCGGAGCTTATCTGCGGGTAGCAGCGGCGAAGGGGGTTCTTCATTATTGTTCTGGCTCCACTGGCTTGAGGAAGAACCGATATATACATTGTACTGATATGGCGGCCTCGCATTGCCGGGCTCAATGATCCTGGTGCGGATAAGCGTCATTCGTTTACTGCCGGTGCTGGAATTCAGAGTGTTCAGCAGTTCCTGGCGTGCCTTGGCCCCGGTATCCGCTGTGGCGGAGGTTGCAGGCTGAAACGATGGCGCTGCTGCCTGCTGAAGAACACCCGGTATTAGTATCAACAGCGCAAGCGGAAGCAGCACGAACAGCACCAGCTGTTTGACCTTGATTCTAATTTTCATGGCGTCTCACCGCCTGTTCATAAATGTCTTTCCAGTACGTATTGCCGCCGGCTTCAATTAGTTCCCGCTGGCCCTGTACGGGCAGTGTACGGGCTTCATGTTCCGGGGTCCCGCTCTGCGGATAGCAGAGGATCAGCGCTCCTGCGATTAACAGTGCAGATAGCGCACCCAGTGGCTTGAGTGGAATTTCCAGCTCCTTATTCCATAGTGCCCGCAGGCGGGCCAGCGGTGCGTTAGGGTGAGTCTGCTGCAGAACCCGTTCCTGTCCGCTGAAGGAGAGGCTGCTCAACTCTTCATCCAGACGGCGTTTGATGTATTCTTGTTCACTGCTCATAGAGCATGCCCCTCCTTCTCCAGAATCTGCTTCAGCAGTGTCCGTCCCCGGGATAACCGGGATTTCACCGTATTGTCCGGTAATCTCAACTGCCCGCTGATCTCACGGATACTCATCTCATGATAATAGTACAGCGTCAGGCATTCGCGGTAGATGTAATCCAGACTTCTTACAGCTTCACTTAGCTGCAGATTATGCCATTCTGCTATAAACAGCTCTTCTGCGCCTGCGGAGGCGCCAGCTTCATTCTGTACCCAGGCCCCGCCCTCCGGCGCAGGAAAAATATTTCGCCAGCTCCATGTCCGCTGTCTCATCCGGCAGCGGTTAACCACAATGGTGATCAGCCAGGGTCTCAGACGCTGAGGGTCCTTCAGCTGCCCGATTTTGGCATAGGCCTGAATAAAGGTATCCTGTACGGCTTCCTCGGCAGATTGCCGGTCCCGCAGCAGCAGCCAGGCGGTCCGGAGCAGCATATCCCCATATTGCTCCATCAGCTGGCGGAGAGCGGACTCATCCCTGGCTTTGATTCTCTCTATAATATCCAGATGAAGCTCCCCTCCCTTTATTAGTAAGATGCGTGCTGCGGGAGGAAGGTTGCGTGCTGCAGGGAAATAATTCCTGAATTGAAGGGCTTGAGCAGCGAATGTGCTTCTCAATTGCAGAAAGTGCAATAGAATCGAATTCCGGGTAATTTTTAGGGAGTTCTATTGTACTAAATGCAACAGATCCGGTAATGCAGCTTTGGGGGCGTTCTGCGGTGAGAGCAGCGCTGCAACTTCACGCGGCAGCATCATTCCCAGCTGCTCCATGCCAAAAATGTTCTATAGAAGAAGCAGCCTGAGAAGGAGCATTGTGCAACCTTTAGCGGGGACACTGCGTCATAGGGTAACAGTTTAGACTTTAGAGGAAGTTCCCTATTACGAAGGAGATGGCATCATGATCACATCATTCAAAACGATTGCAGGCATAATTTTACTCGGCGGAATGCTCAGTCTAACGGCTTGTAATTCCGGTAAGCCGGATGCGGCGGATACCGGCGGGGCGAATACCGGAGGGGCGGCTGCGCAAGCCTCGGAGCTTCCAGCGTCTGCACAGCCGGAAGGGAGTCCCGCCCCGGCGGCGGGCACGGAGCCGGCTGAAGCTGGCGGCGCTGCAGCAACAGCTGCGCCTGACGCAGGCGGCTCTGCTGCGGCCGCTTCACCAGCGGCTGCTGAGCCTGGCGCAGCGGCAGATGAAGCGTCGGCCGCTACGCCGCAGGAGCTGAGCAAGCAGCTGAAAGAGCTGCTGCAGCTAGCCAAGCAGGGCAAGGTGCCCGGCGTGGAATATGCTGCACACAGCGGACTTATTGACGATGTGGAAGCAGCATGGGGAGAGCCGGACACCAAAGAATCGGCAGGCAAAGGCATTTATTCCACGTATGCCGGCAAGCACGTGGTAATCGGCTTTAACAAGGGCAGCCAAATCTTTGATGTGCGTTCAAGCGCCTCCGACTTACAGAAGCTGACGCTGAAGCAGATTGAAGAAGTCCTCGGCAAGCCGGACGCTACCTCCGTGAACGGCAGCGATGACATTTATATATACCAGGCGGGCAAGCAGTATCAGCTCAAGTTCATCATTCCGGATTCAACGGGTACCGTCGATCATATCTCAGTATTCTCCGAACAGGATTCGATCAACAATATGGCTGGTTAGAACAGCATCTGTAAGTCGCCGGATTGCGGCAGCTGCAGTCACATAGATAGAGCAATTTAAGAAGAGTCTCTTCGCAGCGGCAACTGTGGAGGGACTTTTCTTTTTTTGATCATCGGATACAAGTAACTGGCAACCGCCGGGAGCAGGCCCTCCATGAATGCAGCTACTGCTATCGTGCGTAGAACTTCTTGCTGATATAATCAGTTTATGGGTTGATCTGTAGAAGAAAAGAGGCACAGCTATGCATCTGGAGTTGAACGGAAGCGAATATAAAGTATCTGCCGGCGGATTAACCATAGAGCTGCTGCCCAAGGAGTTTGCGCTTCTGCAGTTTCTGTACCGCAACAGGGGACGGACCTTCAGCCGCGAGCAGCTTCTCGATAAAGTATGGCCGATGGAGTATCCGGTGGAGCGGACCGTCGACGATCATATCTACCGGCTGCGCAAGAAGCTGCGCGACTTGGGCGGGATCGACATTAAGACTATCCGCGGATTCGGATATAGTCTGGCTGTGCAGGGCTCTCCGGAAGGCGTAGCGATGAATCCGGCAACGAATGATCCGGAACTGCGGAATACAATGTCAGAGGTATTCATGAAATTTCATATCTACGGTCAGGGCAAATCGATGCTGACCCTCGCGCGCCAGCAGGATATTCTCGGCTACGAGCTGGACCCGCATTATTCGATGGTCGTTCATTTCGTCCAGGGAGATTTGGAGTGGCTGATCTACACGGACGAGGTTCCGCTGAAGGACCGGCTTTTTTACCTCAACCTGTTCTACTTCTTCATAGGTGACCCCAAGGTGAAGATGGAATACGCCGAGCGTCTGATTGAGAAGAACCTGCTAAATCCGCCTGAGCAGCTGGAACTGGAGATTCTAACTATGCTGGATTTGTACACCTTGGCAGGCCAGCCGGAAAAAGCGCTGGAACGCCTGAAACGTTCCTATCAGGTAATAGCCGAACCGGATTTTGAGAACTTTGTTCCGGCGACGCAGATTACGGAGCTGTTCATTCATCTGGTGGCGGGAACCGGGGATGAGCAGCTGGAGCGTATGGATGAAACCGTCAGCCGGACCCTTAGGGACAAGCCTTTTCTGCGGGAAATCGGCGGTTACAAAGTAGTAAAGGGACTGTGGGCGCTTCGGCGTGCACAGTGGGCAGAGGGAGAGAAACTGATACATGAGGGGTTGCAGGTGCTCGATATGTCCGGCTTCGTGCCATTGCGGTTCTATTCGGTGTACCGGATCTACCATTTCTGCCGGATGTATCTGGCCGGGAGCCCCTTGGGACGCAAGTATGAGAGCCTGTTTACAGCAGAGCTTGAAGCTTTTGGTCTGCTAAGGCTGGAACTGCCTCTCGAGAATCTGCTGCTGCCGCTGCTCGAATCCCCCTGATAATTCTCTGACAATTCTCCGTTACATTAGGATCATGAATGCAGCACACATTCAATGATATTACATGTAACCTGGAGGAATGTCAGATGGAGCTTACAACCAAGCAGGGAACCAGCCTGCTGCATAACAAAACGTACATGCGGGTATACAGCGCATTCGCCACGGCAAGCTTCGGCGACTGGTTCGATGCACTGGCTATTCAGGTGCTGGTCGGCTACCGCTGGCAGGCCGGGCCGCTGATGCTGGCGCTTATTCCGGTAGCGCTGGCGCTGCCGAGCATTCTGTTTGGCTCAATTGCCGGAGTAGCCGCCGACCGGCTGAACAAG
Organism: Paenibacillus sp. FSL E2-0178; assembly: GCF_038593005.1. Taxonomy (NCBI): domain Bacteria; kingdom Bacillati; phylum Bacillota; class Bacilli; order Caryophanales; family Paenibacillaceae; genus Paenibacillus; species Paenibacillus sp. FSL E2-0178. The sequence goes on along the minus strand of NZ_CP151953.1, from coordinate 3,308,896 downwards.
CTGAAGCTGATGCGTGTCTGTGATCTGCTTACTGCGCTGCTTACTGTACTGGTGCTATTCGCCCCGAGTATGGTCTGGCTGCTGCCTGTGCTGGCGCTGCGTTCAGCGCTATCCACGCTGAATATGCCTGCCCAGCAGTCTTTGACCCGCAGCCTGGTCAGAGAGGATCAGCTGCTGCAAGCCTCGTCGCTCAATGGACTGGTTAATCAGGGCTCCAAAATCGCCGGCCCGCTGCTCGGAGGTCTGGCGCTCGCCTTCCTTACGCCGCAATGGTGCATCCTGATCAATGCCTTGCTGCGCGGCTGTTCTTATCTGCTGCTGCTGTCCGTGAAGAACATCCGTACAGATGAAGAGGACAGCAAACAGCCAGAGGCGCCGGAAGACAAGATTCCGCTGCATACGATGTGGCGGGAAGGCTGGAGCTTCATGCTGCGCAGCCGGATTTTGCTGAATACTATGCTGTTCGGGCTGGCCGGGGCACTGGTGATTCAGGTGGTCGACTTCCAGTTCACCAGCCTGTTCCGGGTATTTGCACCGGAGCGGGAATCCTTGCTCGGCTGGATGGTAGCCGCTACCGGAGTTGGAGCTGTGCTGATCATCCTTCTGCTGAACAAGCTGAATCCCGAAACGGGATATAGCTGGAGGCTCGGCTCGGGATATGTACTGATCGGCGGTTCCATTGCTGCACTTGGATGGCTTCAGCCGGGCGATTCGATAGTATGGGTTCTGCTGATCGGATTTGTACTGGGGATCGGAAACGGGGTATTCATGGTTACGTTCAATTATTGTCTGCAAAAAGAAACCCCGCCGCATATGACCGGCCGGATCTTCGGCATCCAGAACACCGTACTCAGCACGGTACTTATTGTTGCACCTTTATTAGGCGGCTTGCTTGTCCGGTATGCAGGCCCTGCCCGTATTTTTGTTAACATCGGTCTGCTGCTGCTCCTTCTGGGTCTGGCGGGTCTTCTCTTCGGACGGCTGCTCTGGCCTGTGGCCAAGCTTAAGCTGGAAGGTGTACAGCCCGCAGCTGCAGTAGAACAGGGGTAGCTTATAGGCAGACAGTAAGTTTAAGATCAAGCCCTTCGGGGCTTTTTCTGCACTGCCGCATTACATATTCAGGAGGAACCAATGACGACTTATATTTATATGGTGAGACACGGCGATTCTCTCCGCACCGGTGTGGACGAATGGACGCGCGGCCTATCTCCTGCAGGGGAAGAGGATGCCCGCAGAGTAACAGCATGCCTGCGTCATGAAGGCATTGATGCGCTGTATAGCAGCCCGTACATCCGGGCCATACATACGATTGCCGATTTGGCAAAGGCGCTAGGGCAGGAAATTACTCTTAAGGAGGATCTGAGAGAGAAGGTCTGGATGGAGGGCAACCGGCAGCTGCCGGACGAGGATCTGCTTGCTTCACTTCAGGCGATGTATGCCGATCCGGACTATGCCCTGCCGGGCGGGGAATCGAACCGCGAATGCCAGGCAAGGGCGGTAGAAGCGTTGCAGGAAATCCTGCAGGCACATGAAGGAGAAAGAGTTGCCATCGGTACCCACGGGCTCGTAATGGCGCTAATGATGGGCTATTTTGCCCCGGAATATGATCTGGACTTCCTGCTGAAGACCACCAAGCCGGATATTTACGTCATGGCCTTCTCCGAAGGCAGATTGACCGGGGTGGAGCATCTTGTAGTTGAGGGATAAGAATGGAGAATGGCCGGAAGAACGTACCAAGCCGCGGATGGGCTGGGTGCGTTCTTTGGCGTGAGGGAGGAGAGTAAGCGTCTTAAGTTCGCTCTGCATAAGTAAAATGTTGTACGGATTACAACTTCGGACCATGGATACCCGGGTCATTGGGGTGATTGTTGTATGAAATACAAGAATTGTCCCGCCAAACCGCCTGGAGGAGGAGAAATGCTGCATTTGGTGCAACAATTTGAGATTGCGGCCCAATTAATGCGGGAAATGTTGTAGTTTGTACAGGATTATCTGGCGGTAGCCGCGGCACGGCGGAGTCCATCATTCACTGGGGTACGGTGATGGCTAAGCTACAGTCCGTAGAACCGCACCGTATTCGCTGTTAAAATAGCCTTCGCCTCGCTCCCGGTATAACCATGCAGCGCTCCCCAGGCAGCGGCAACGTCATGCACCATTGCCGGATGGGTGGTACGCCCGGTAAATGGTCCTTCAAACGGCCATGGACCATCGGTCTCCGCCATGACCAGCTCCGGCGGGTAGCGGCGCGCGAGATCCTGAATCTCCTGTTCATAGAGAATATCGGGAGTGAACGAAATATAATAGCCCCGGCTGATCATACGGTCCACAGTATCTCCCGGGCCCTTGAACCAATGGAAATGGGCCCGGGTAATGTGATGCTGCTCAAGCAAATCGCATACGGTCCAGGCATCTTCGTAGACAGCATGCAGCACCACAGGTTTGGCTAATCGTGCAGCCAGGCCAAGGAGTCTGTCCAGAAGCCGGGTATAAGGTTCCATATCCCATGCTTCCCCGTGCTCTATAGCTTCAGCCCGGGAATAGTAGGGAAGCCCGATTTCACCTATAGCTGCCATATCCCGGGCATGGAGCGTGATCCAGTCCAGCAGCGCGGCCAGATCCTCTTCCGGCGGCAGCGGCTGCTCGGGATGGAAGCCGTAGGCGGGTCTCACCAGCCCGGGATAACGGGCTGCTATCCCCTGAGTACGCAGACTGGAGGCGAGGTTCATCGAGACCGCAATCAGCGACTCAATGTCCTGCTCCGGCAGGCTCTGCAGCAAAGAGGATAACAAAGTCTCTTCATATTGGTCCAGATGAATATGGGCATCAATCATGCGTAATTGCTCCTTCCTCCGCAGGTTACTTCTCTACAAATTGCTGAGTGGTATCATGCGGTTCAAAAGTGATTGAGCCAAGCTCCATCCCCGCTGTCCCTGCCTTGTATTCCAGCTTCAGCGTCCCCATGCTCTCGGTCATGCCTACCATTAGGCTGGTATCTGCTAATAGCTTGCCGTCTTTCACCGAGTAGTAAGTAACAGCACCAATACCGGCAGTCTTGCCGAAATATTTCAATCCATCCTCTGCCCGGTCCGGAATTCGCATCGTCACTTTAGATGGCTTATCACCTTGGAGCTCAAGCTTCAGCAGCACATCCTTCTTATCCAGCGAAATGCTGGAGGATACTACAGCAGAAGCTGCTTGGTCCGCAGCAGGCACGGACAGCTCCTGCCATTGTTCAGGCTTGACCACATGTACTTCCTGCACTACCAGCGAAGTTCCGGTACCCACTGTGAACACAACCGTTACTTCAGGCTTCCCGTCAGAATCTACATCGGCATAGAAGAGCTGGGGCGGATTCGAGAAATCTCTCTCTACGGTCCAGTCGAAGCTGTGCTTCTTGCCGTTCACTTCCAGGATGAATCCTTTGTAGGTGTTGCCGTCCTTCAGCGCGGCATACAGCTTGACCTTGGCATTATCCCCGGCCACAACGAGGGGTTCAGCGGGAACCCTGACCGTTGTGCTGAGACTGCCCGGAGTAATCGCGACCCGGGTTCCTCCCGCTTCCAGCTCTGTGGTAGCACCCGTAAGCGAATTCAGACTATCTGCCGGAATATATACATGTCCGGCCTTAAGAATAACAGGAGCCTCCAGGCTATCTTTATAACTTCCATCTGTTTGTGTATAGCGGACCTGGATAGAGGAGCTGCCGGGGGTAAGGACTTTATTATCCCAGCCAGTCGTGAGAGTAAGCTGCTTGAGGACATTATTCCATTGCAGCTGGACAGGGTAAAACTCTATCAGGGCAAGAGCCGGTACATATAATATCCCATTGGAATGAAATGGCGGAACTTGGGGAAGAACGGCTTGTCCGTCTACCTTAAGGGATAGCGGAGCTGCAGCAGAATGGGCAATATTTATGGATGAAGCCGCCGCAGGGCCTGCGAGGAGCAGGGCGATAGCGGAAGCGGCAATTAATTTTTTCATAAGATAACCTCCGGAGTCTGGAAATTCCAATCCATTTTATTATAAATGAAAAACTCCGCTAGCGGGTCACGTTCTGTTAACAAAGATAAGACAAGCCTGTTACGGTTACCTGCTCTGCGCGCTAAGCGTATGACAAAGACCCGCAGGAGAAGGAAGCGGATGCTGTCCTTTTCTTGCGGGTCCTTTAAGATACAGTCTATTAATTTAGTTATACGGAACGTTTCATAGCCTGAACGGGAGCCAGAGGCCGGGCTGCGGGAGTATGATCCTTCTTGTGGAACAAGCTGCGCAGGTAAGGGAGGACCCAATAATCAAGACCGATTCTGCCGGCATTGGCCGCCGAGACCACAATGATCATTCCCATAAGCAGCAGCTGGACGTTGGTGCTGACCGTGCCTGAGAGCAGGTAGGCAGAGTTCATAACGATTCCCATCAGAGCGGCGAAGGTAGTGAAGGTGCCCAGAATCAGGCCAAGTCCGACCAGAAATTCACCTGCAGGAACCAGCAGATTGAAGAAATTGACACCGGGAAGCGCCGCATGCTGCAGGAAGCTGCCCCACCAGGCTTGTACAGTGGCATCTTCACCGACACTTTTGGCAATGGCCCCTTTCAGGAAGCCAGAAGCATCGAAACCGCCGGTAAGTTTGTGCCAGCCTGCTTCAATCCATTGATAACCTACATATAGACGTACTATTGTGAGCAGCACCATAGCTGCTTTGTTTGTGCGAAACCAGTTGTTGAACATACTCTCCACTCCTAAAGTTTAGTTAGCATACCTTCTGCAAGTCACGTCGTTCATAACTCACTTCGGAAGCATTGGCTTAAGTTTTATTGGCTAACTGTCTGTGAGCTACCTATCCTGAAAATCTTTATCTGTGTATCGGATGATCATCTTCGATACCTTAATTTTAAGTGATTTTTTTCACAATTAGTGTGATATAAATCACAAAATCCGAATAAAATTTTATATCAAACTAAAATTTTCAATACCCGGATTATATATACTTTTAGAGGGCTGGACGAAGCCGCTTGACACCTAATTTATATAAATCTACCATATAAGATATGAATGAAAAAAATGTATTGGCGGTCATTGGCCGTATTCACCGACGCGGAAATAAGTTCATTGAACAGGAATTGAAAAAGCATGATATTCACGGCATCGCTCCATCGCACGGAGATATTCTGTATCAGCTGTTTGCCCGGGAAGCTCTTACAATGAACGAGTTGTCCCGTGGGATTGATAAGGATAAGTCTACGATTACGGCATTAGTGGACAAATTGCTGCGGCTGGATTACGTGAGGCGGGAGCAGGACCAGCAGGACGGACGGATCTTCAGATTATCTCTTACTCCAAAAGGACGGGAGCTGCAGCCGGTGTTCGAGGCGGTATCCGAATCGCTGCTGGAAGCGGTCTATGAGGAGTTCGCTCCTGAAGAGAAGCAGCAGCTGATGAGCCTGCTTGCCAAGATTAAGCTGTAATACAAGTGCATGCCGGAGAAGCAGGGTCTTTCGAGAACGAAAGGCTCTGTTTGCTGTGAAGAATAAAAGGGATATGCTCCGCCAGATATGATCTATCTACCAGAAGAGTCAGCCGGTAATTCCGTATAATTAACACTAAATATCTATACATATACGCAGGAGGGGTGGAGTTAATGTTGCGGACCCGAGGAATTATTATGGCTTCCGGCGGAGCGTTATTATGGGGAATATCGGGGACGGTCGCCCAGCATTTGTTCCAGCAGGCCATGCTGCCTGCGGCCTGGCTGGTGACCCTGAGACTGCTGGTATCGGGAGCCCTGTTCCTGATGTTTACACTCCGCAAGGAGGGCTCGCAGGTATGGAAGCTGTGGCTGGACCGGAGATTCGTTCTACAAATGCTGCTGTTCGGGCTGCTGGGTATGCTTGGGGTACAGTACACGTACTTCGCTTCCATTGAGTCAGGCAATGCTGCAATCGCCACACTGCTGCAGTATTTAGCCCCGTTGTTTATCCTCCTGTACACTGTTATCCGGAGAAAAACCAAGCTGGCTCCGCTGGATATCACCGGTGCGCTGCTCGCGCTGGCAGGAACGTATTTACTGCTGACCGGCGGCGATTCCTCGGAGTTGACCGTTCCCCTGAGAGGTTTGGTCTGGGGGATTCTATCCGCAGTGTCCTTAACGTTCTATACGCTCTATTCCGGTCCGCTGCTGAAGCTGTACAGCACTTCACTGCTGATGGGCTGGGGGATGATTGTGGGAGGAGCAGGGATGAGTCTGATTCATCCGGTCTGGTCCGTACCGTCTGCTGATTGGTCGCTGTCTATCATTCTGGCTATTCTATTCGTTATTCTGCTAGGCACATTAGCCGCCTTCTATCTATACATCGGCAGTCTCCGCCACATTGCTCCGCATGAAGCCAGCCTGCTGTCCTGTACGGAACCGGTCTCAGCAATTGTCTCCTCCGTAATCTGGCTGTCCGTCCCCTTCAATCTATACCAGGCACTGGGAGCGGGAATGGTTGTACTTATGACTGTAATGGTTTCTTTGAAATCACGGACTAAAGAGACTGCGAAATAAATCGAACGAAATCCCTGAATTCTTCCAAGTAGATAGTGTAAGCCTGAAGGGGGAATGACGGATGGAGACAACAGACCCATATTCGCAGCTCATCGGACTCACGCTAGCCGGCAGCCGTGAAGCTTACGGTGAGTTATACGAGGCGACTATTCAGGATGTCTATAAGGCCGTGCGTTTCCTCGTTTCCGGGGTTTCAGATGCAGAGGATATTGTGCAGGAGATATATATTGAGCTGTACCGTTCACTTAGGAAATTTGACAGGACACAAGCGTTTAGACCCTGGCTTATGGGGCTCACGATACGGCAGATTCATGCCTATAGGCGAAGAAGGTGGAGACAGTTCCGGATTCAGAACAAAGCGGAGCAGACCAGCCAGACTATAGAACATGATCTCGCCAGCGATGTTGTGGACCGGATGGCAAACCGGGTACTTACCGATATGGTAAGCCGTTTGCCGTACAAGCTGAAGCAGGTCATCATCCTGCATTACTTGCATGAGTACACTCAGGAAGAGATCGCTGCCATCCTCCAGATTCCGCTGGGAACGGTGAAATCACGGCTTCATGCCGCTCTGCAGAAGCTTAGACGGAAACATCAGGTGACTACGATCAGATTAGGGAAGGTGGAGGATCTGCATGAGTCTTGAGCACAATTTGCGGCAGGCGCTTCATGAAGAAGCCGGAGATATGCACGCTCCACCCGAACTGAAAGGGGAGATCCTTAACAGGATTGCACCCGGACAAGGAGGAAGACGCATGAAAAAATGGCTGGTAGCGGCAGTAGTAGCTGCGACCTTAATTATCCCTACCGGAGCGTATGCCGGTTACAATTATCTGGCGGATTCACTATACGGATCGCAGGACAATACGGCGAAGATCGGCGGCACACAGCAGGATTATGACCAGCTTGAGGCTAAGCTTCAGCAGGCCAAATCCAGTTTGAACGGGGAAGACTTCACTGCATTGTCGACTCTGCTGCATGAGTTAGCCGGCTATAATCTGCAGATCGCCGATGATCAGGGGGGACTTCATCCTGAGAAGCTGAGCGCCGCAGATCAGCAACGCTACAAGGAGCTGGCTGCAGCAATTGAGCCGTATAATGACAAGCTGAATCAGGCAGAAGCTCCGGTAACTGCCGAAAGCACCGCGGATACGGATTTCGCCGCCTTCAGCGATCAACTGCTTGTTAAGGCAGAGCAGACGTTTAGCGGGGAAGAATTGGCTGCAGTTCAGCAGCTGATTGGTGACTGGAAGGTGTATACAGCCCGGATAAGCGGTCCGGATCATAGCAGTGTATCGGATGCTGAGTTAGCCGAGCAGGCGGCTCTGCTGGAGAAGCTTAATCCATATCTGAAAAAGATGGGGTATAGGATAAAGCCTTCTAACCGTTAAAATTGCCGCCATACACAAAATCAAAAACCACCGGATGGGGAAGATTCCCGTATATCCGGTGGTTTTTTTATAAATATAAGAATTTATATGTTTCACATGATAACTTATCCTTCTATTTCTCGCTGAAACGGTACCGTCCTTACAAAAGGACGGCAAAGCCGTTTCCACTTGCCATACTGCATTGTACGGAGTACCCTGCAATTCGCCATATCCTTATAAAATATTTGCAGGAGGGAAGAAAATGGATCATTTGGAAGCTATACAAAAGCATATCGAAGCAGAACGGACCCGGCTGAATCAGATGGAAGAGCAGCACGGCCGCCTGCATCCCAGAGTAATCAGACAGTCCAAAAAATTGGACGAGCTCATTAATGAATATCACAAAGCGGATGTCATCTGTAAAAACCGCGATTCTAAGCGTTAAACAGCAGTCAGGCCTGAATTCCCTCAAGCGCCAGCAAGACTAACTTTCGGACCGATTCCTCATTCAGCTCATCCCCCGTCAGCAATAACCGGTAAAAAATAGGCCCGTAAATCAAGTCGATGCAGCTCCCGATGTCGAGCTCTTGCTTCAATTCTCCTCTGGCTACTCCCCGTTCAAGCAATTGCCAGGCCTCCTGGCGGCGCGGACCGAAATATCTGCTGCGGTAAGCCTCAGCCAGTCCTGCGTCAAATTGCCCTTCACCGATCAGTTCAGTAATGACTTTGCCTTCCCGGCTGGACAGGAACATGGCCAGATTTCCCGCATGAATCAGCAAATCCTCCTTCACAGAGCCGCTGTCCGGTATAGGCAGTCTGGCGGTGGCGGCAAAAAGATATCCGTCCATCACTACCGCAGCTTTATTCGGCCACCATTTATAGATGGTCGCTTTGCTGACCTGAGCCTGTTCCGCGATTTTCTCCACCGTCACTGCACCGAATCCCATCTCCAGCAATAAATCATATGAAGCGTTCAGAATGGCATTCTTCGCCTCCGTATTGCGCGGCCGGCCTCTCTTCTTATCCATGGCTCGTTCCTCCTAATAGATTACTACATAGATAACCTGCGACATCCAAACTTAAGATCGATCTGTAACTGGAGTATAACATAAAAATGCCTATTTACAATACTGAACGTTTAGTATATTATTTGGTCATAGGAATTACTAAACTGTACGTTCAGTATTAAAAATTGAAAGGTGGAGTTACTAATGAAACAACAAGCAGTATCCGCTATGAATCACAAAGCCGTTCCCGGTTGGATCACATTTCTGCTCGCAGTATCCTGCGGACTGATTGTGGCAAATCTCTATTATGCACAGACGCTGGTCGGGCCGATTGGGCAGGCCATTCATCTGTCTCCCGGAGCCACGGGGCTGATTGTGACGCTGACACAAATCGGTTATGTTGTCGGGCTGCTGTTCATTGTACCGCTCAGTGATATTATCGAGAACCGGCGGCTCGCTGTAATGTCATTAATTCTGGTTGTAGCTGCACTGGCAGCTGCGGCACTTGCACCGAATGCTCCGTTGTTTCTTGCAGCCTCCATGTTCATCGGGCTGGGCTCGGTAGCTGCGCAGATATTGGTACCTTATGCTTCTTATCTGGCAGCAGAGAAAGAACGCGGCCGTGTGGTAGGCAATGTGATGAGCGGACTGCTGCTGGGTATTATGTTTGCCCGGCCGGTAGCAAGCTTCATGGCCGGACTATGGGGCTGGAAGTCCATATTTGTGGTCTCAGCAGTTGTGATTGCGCTCCTGACCCTGCTTCTGTCCCGCATACTTCCGGCACGCAAGCCGGAACCTACGTTGAATTACGGCCAATTAATCCGCTCTCTGGGTACACTGTGGATGCAAACGCCGGTTCTACGGCGCCGGGCGATTTATCAGGCCAGCTTATTCGGCGCCTTCAGTCTGTTCTGGACGACAGTTCCTCTGTACTTGTCCAGCTACTATCACCTGTCCCAGCAAGGAATTGCCCTGTTTGCACTGGCCGGTGTGGGCGGAGCAGTGGCAGCCCCTATTGCGGGCAGACTGGCAGACCGGGGCTGGACCAGACTGCTGACCGGTCTTGCCATCTCACTTGCCGCCGTATCCTTTATCTTGGCTTATCTGCTCCGGGATAATTCGAATCTTACACTCGGTCTGCTGGTTCTAACGGCCATTCTGCTGGACATGAGTGTATCCGGCAACCTGGTGCTGGGGCAGCGGGCGATTTATTCACTCGGCAATGAAACAAGAGGACGGCTGAACGGATTGTTCATGGCGATATTCTTCGTAGGCGGAGCAGTAGGCTCCTCGCTGGGCGGCTGGGCTTATGCTTACGGCGGCTGGAGTCTGGCTACACTGATCGGGCTGGCCCTGCCGGTGCTGGCTCTGGTGTACTTTTTGACCGAGAAGAAGAATCTGGTATAAGAGCGGGAGCATGGTGTTCAGCAATAATCCGCATAGCCGGATATTTCGAATATAACTAAAGTAGGCAGGGGAGCTTCGATCCTCTGTCTTTTTTATTTTGCCGCGTGATGTAATGGAACCGGGATGAAGAGCGTACTAGCTTATGTAAATTACTTGGCCAAGTAAATTCAGCCTGGAAGGGAGGGCCTCTAGGGATGCAAGAGCGCGCATTGCTGCCTTTGATTCACGGAAGAGTTCAAGAAAAGACGGAAACCGAGCCGGAGTTCACAGCGGTTTTTGAAACCTACTATAAACGGATATTCAATTATATTGCCTACCGGGTGAATTGCCGTTATACCGCCGAAGACCTGGCCAGCCAGGTGTTCGAGAAGACATTGTCCAAGCTGCCCGGCTACTCTCCGGAGAGAGCTCCGCTGGAGGTATGGCTGTTCGCCATTGCCAGGAATGTTGTGAATGACTATTACAGAAGCCGCGCCAGGCACCGGTTCTTCTCACTGGATGCAATCCGGGAGCTGGTATCCGGCAAAAAAGAGCCTGAAGATCTGATTCTCGAAGGCGAGCGCAGTGACAGGCTCAAGCTGGCGCTGGATACGCTCAGTGAGAAGGAGCGGAATATCATCGCGCTGAAATTCGGGGCAGATCTGAAGAATACGGAAATTGCGCTGGTCACAGGAATGACGGAGAGCAACGTTGGGGTCATTCTCTATCGCAGTATGCGGAAACTGAAATCTGAAATAGGGAGTGTGGAAGGGCTATGAAGAACAAGCAGGAGACAGCGGATTCGCTTGAGCTGCTGGAGCTGGAACAATTTCTGGCACAGCAGGACTTTTCCCGGGACTCCAATAAGGCAGCCATTCTCCGCCAAGTGAGAAGCCGCTCATTACAGGAACAGGAGGAATTAAAGATGAATATTAAACAACGGTTTAGACGTCCGGCCATGATCGTGGCTTCCCTGCTGGTGGCAGGCATAGTAAGTGTTTCCTTCGTCCGGCCTTCTTTTGCGGAGGAGATGCTGGAGCGGGTGCTAATGTCGGTAAATCTGGGACACATCGAGGTAAGTCAGATGGATGCGAGCGTTCCGCCGGTGTTCCCGGATGCCTGGAAGGGCAAAATATTTGATCAGAAAGGCAATCCGGTCAATCCCTTCGACCCCATGCCGGAAGCCATCTTCAATGCAGCCGGTGAGGCCATAGTGGATTTTGACGGGGATCAACGGATTACACTGAGCGGGCAGGAGCAGCGGGAGAAGGAGGAGGCAGCGCATAAATTTGCTGTCAAGGAGCCTGCGGAGCTGGACAAATACGCCCTCTTCAAAGTAAAGCTGCCGGAATATCTGCCTGAGGGCTTCGCCTTCGACCATGGAGAATTCTTCAAGGGCGAGGAAGGCGTGAACGGTCAGGTTGTTGAATTATTCTTCTCCAGCAAGGAGAAGGGGAAGCGGATCTGGATGCAGCTGCGCTTGGCCAATGAGGACAACGCCTTTGCAATGTCGACAGAGGGTACGGTAGAGCAGGTGAAGATCAAGGGAACCGATGCGGTTCTAGTCAGTGGCAGAGGTCTGGACTGGGAAGCAAACGGAGTACTGTACGGCCTCAGCACCCGCGGACTTGACCGGGCTGAGGTAATGAAGATCGCAGAGTCCATCAACTGGTAAGCAGGCAGGAGCGGAGAAGGGAACAGGTATCAGGAACAGGATGAATCAGAGCACCAGACTGCAACCCCGGAGCGTAGCGGGGAACGCGGTCTGGTGCTTTTTGAAATAGCGTTTCTATTATATAAGAAGTAATAAGAGGAACCATACATAGATTGTAAGATTCCCGGGAGGCCGGAGCGGATTCGCGGCCGGATGAATACTTCTCCGCCTGCTTGTCATGCCCGTCTGCATATTGAGGCCAAGTCCTTCATAGACATGTACTAATCAATGCATTCAAAACAGGTTAAGGGGATGATGTCATGCGCCGGATAACATGGGTACTCGCGATCATTATGAGCGTGGCCTTAGTATTGACGGGGTGCGGGAAGAAGGATGCCGCCTCTGTGGTCAAGGATTTGAATAGTGTGTCTGACAAGCTGGAGAGCAAGCAGGGAGCTTATCAAGGCTCAGGCACGATGACCTTGTACACCGGGGAGCAGCCGCAGGAATACAAAGTGGAAGTGTGGTACAAGAATCCGTCCTACTACCGGATCAGCCTGTCTAATGTCCAGAAGGATGTGAAGCAGATTGTGCTGCGCAATGATGAGGGAGTATTCGTTCTGACACCAAGCCTCGGCAAAAGCTTCCGGTTCCAGAGCGACTGGCCGGACAGCCAGGGACAGGTATATCTGTACCAGACGCTGCTCAAGGGAATTGTCTCTGACAACAACCGCCAGTTCGTAGAGGACGGGGACAATTATGTGTTTGAGGTAGCTGCGAATTATCAGAGCAGCGCGCTGGTCCGCCAGAAGATCTGGCTCGCCAAAAAAACCTATGAACCAAAGCAGGTTCAGGTATCGGATTCCGAAGCCAAGGTTGTCGTTAACGTGACCTTCGACAGCTTCAAGTTTGATCCGGAATTCGCCGCAGATTCTTTTGATATGCAAAAGAATATGGCCACGGGCTCACCTTCGGAGAGCACTGTAGCTGAGGTGGATGAGAATGGTAATCCGGTAGTGGCGGAAGACGGGGAACAGGCCGGCCAGCCGGTTACGGCAGAACCGGGTGACTTCGGAATCATCGAGCCGGATTATGTTCCGGCAGGCGTGAAGCTGAAGGATACGAACAAAATTGAAGGCAGCAAGGATCATGCGGTGCTTATCCGTTATGACGGCATCTACCAGTACACCATTATGGAAGCCCGTCCGCTGGACCGTGCGGTATCGCTGGCTCCAGGCAGTGTAATCGATCTCGGGTTCACTTGGGCACTTCTCAGCGGAGACGAGCAGCAGACATTGACCTGGATGAATGAGGGTGTCGAGTACCGGATCACGAGTGATAATCTGCCAGTTACGGAAATGATGCAAATAGCCGCTTCTATGGAGGAACAATCGGGTAAATAAATATCAGTAGGCGGATACTGCGCAACGTGGGAAATATTCCTCTACACGCAGTATCCGTTTTTTTGCTGGTTCTGCTCACATTGACAGGGGCCTTCTCTAAGCATTACCATTGCAGTAAGACCCCAAGTTCTATGCGATTTCAGCGTAGATGTTTTACTACAATGTAAGAAGGTGAACCTGAAGTGCAAGCAAGCTATCGACCGACAGTAGCCGAGATCAATCTGGATGATTTGCGTGCCAATTATGAGGCTTTCCGGGCGGCACTGCTGCCGGAGACCAAATTCATGGGATGCGTCAAAGGAAATGCGTACGGACACGGTGCCGTGGAAGTGACCCGGGAGCTGGAACGACTTGGAGCGGATTATGTTAGTGTCGCCTTTTTGGATGAGGCATTGGAGCTGCGTCAGGCGGGAATACTAATTCCTATTCTGGTGCTGGGCTACACCTCCCCTGAAGGAATAGCCGTTGCCTGGAAGAATAACGTTACCGTAACACTGTTCACACCGGAAGTACTGGAAGCTGTTAGAGCGCTTCCTGTAGAGAAGGAGCACCGGCTGAAGGTGCACATCAAGATTGACAGCGGGATGGGCAGGCTGGGATTATTGCCGGCCGACGCATCTGCTTTCATTGCTGAAGTGCATTCAGTAGCGCAGGCGGAGCTGGAGGGCATGTTTACTCATTTTGCTAAGGCAGACGAACAGAACAAAAGCTATACACTGATGCAGCACCGACGTTTCATGAGCGTGGCGGAAACGCTTCGGGACATGGATATTAAGATCCCGATCATACATACGGGCAATAGCGCTACGGCCATTGATACACCTCTCTTATCCAGCAACATGGTGCGTGTAGGCATAAGCTTGTACGGATTCTATCCTTCAAGTGAGGTGAACCGCGAGCTGGTGGCTTTACACCCGGTAATGACGCTGAAGACGCAGGCTGTCTATATCAAGACCCTGCCGCCTGACTCAGGCATCAGCTACGGCACCCGGTATTTCACGGACAGCGATGAGGTTATCGCTACGCTTCCCGTGGGATACGCTGACGGATATTCCCGCATGCTAACGGGCAAAGCGGAGGTGCTAATACGCGGACGCCGCGTTCCTGTCGTCGGAACAATCTGCATGGACCAGTGTATGGTATCACTCAAATCTTTCGCTGAAGAAGCGGAACAAATCAAAGCTGGCGAAGAGGTTGTACTCATCGGCCGCCAGGGAGCCTTGTCGATCACGGCAGACGAACTGGCGCTCCATCTTGGGACGATTCACTACGAAGTCATCTGTATGCTGGCTCACCGGGTGCCCCGCGTATATGTACGCGAAGGTATGTTACCCAACCTCGTGAATCCCTTGCTGCAGACTTGAAGCCCGGACCAGGGGACCTTGTGCAGGAATTGAAAATAAGGACTAACCCGTATAGAGCGTGTGACTTATAGTCTATACGAACCGCCATTTCTAGTTTATAATGGGATGCAGCATACTTGATATACTGGCGGCATATATTCCTTGTATAAAATTCCTTGTATATTGTAACACTGGAACACAAGGGCAGAAGGTTTGTGGGGGTGGAAGAGAAGGTGGCCAATTTGCAGAACACCAAAAGAATCATGATCAGCTTGCCCGATCATCTCTTGCAGGAAGTGGATGGGATCGTTCAATTGGAGAACTCTAACCGTAGTGAATTGATCAGGCAGGCCATGAAGCTGTACTTGACTGAACGGAGGAAACGTACCATCCGGGAGTCGATGCAGCGGGGATACATGGAAATGGCTAAGATTAATTTGACCATGGCAAGCGAGGCCTTTCTCGCAGAGGAAGATGCAGACAGTACTCTTGGCCGCTTAGTAAGCGGGGTGTAAATATTGATTGTTAAACGCGGCGACGTTTTTTTTGCCGACCTTTCACCGGTCGTGGGTTCAGAGCAAGGCGGAGTTAGGCCGGTACTGGTCATTCAGAACGACATTGGCAATCGCTTCAGCCCGACTGTAATCGTGGCAGCTATCACTGCCCAGATCCAGAAGGCCAAACTGCCGACGCATGTGGAGATTGATGCGGCTGCCCATGGCTTTGACCGGGATTCCGTTATATTGCTGGAGCAGGTTCGGACCATTGACAAACAACGCTTAACCGATAAGATCACCCACCTGGACGATGAGACCATGAAGCTGGTGGATGATTCGCTGCAAATCAGCCTGGGTCTGATTGACTTCTGAACCTTATAGGGCTATGACATCAATAATTGTACTAAAAGGCATGCCGGAGATTGTATCCGGCATGCCTTTTTTACAAGGATAAGAATGAATACGTTCGGGGTCGACGGAAAGTAGCGGAGTAATGATTGAAGATAATGCCCCGCTGTGTGGATGGATTATTTGGCAGTCCCACCGGGTGTTGTGCAAGGGCTTGACCTTATGTTACAATTAGACCGGTCAGTCGGTCTATAGGGGGGATACATATCAAAGGACGCTCGGATGGAGAAGAAACCAAGAACCGTATTCTGCAGAATGCTTCACATTTGTTCGCACATAAGGGTTATGGTGCGGTAAGTATGAATGAAGTCTGCTTAGCTGCCAAGGTCAGCAAGGGCAGCCTGTATCATCATTTTCCCAGCAAGGATGAACTGTTCCTGTATGTGGTGGAGGATGATACCCAGAAGTGGCTCTGTGAGTGGGAGGAGCTGCGGAGCAAGATCACCGGGACGGAAGCGAGGCTGTTCGCGCTGGGAGATCATTACGCGAATGACTTCCAGAATCCGCTGATTCATGCACTGGAGGAATACGCCAGATCCCGTACGCTTACCGATGATATGGGCCAGCGGCTCTCGCAGATCTACGAATCTGCTTCACAGGCCTGCCGTGACCTGCTTCAGGAGGGTATGGATTCCGGATATCTGATTCCAGGCAATCTGGACAACTATGTGACCATCGTCAGCGGCATGCTGGAAGGGATCGGCAGGGTCAGCGAGATTACAGCACTCGCCAAGGGGCCTGAGGATATCAGAGAATATTACCGCGGGGCCATTCAGCTGCTGCTTCAAGGACTGCGTACCCGGGAGAGCTGAACGGTAAACGGGATTTTTAATCCACAAGCAGAAACGGCTAAGCTTCATTCATAGGAGCTTATTGCTTTCGAGGCAGCGATATTACATATCGCTTTCAGGCTGTTTCTGCGTGAAAGATAGGGATAATTTTTTGCGGTGCGAAGCGTATAAATTATTATTTTTTAAATAGACCGGATGGTCGGTCTTGTCCACGGCGTTATGCAAGCAGCTGTACACGCGCCGTTATGAGTTCTTCGCCCGTTAATGGGAGAGACTGTTATTACATGAAATGAAGCACACCTGGAGCCTGAAGATTTGCCCGGGAATTACGGAGGGATTTACAATGTCATTATTACTAAGAAACCGGGGCGCGATGCTGCTCCTGATGTTGAATATATTTTTGGCGTTCACGGGGATTGGTCTAGTTGTCCCTATTATGCCGACCTACATGAATGAGCTGGGCATTGGCGGGAGTGTTGTCGGACTGCTGGTGGCCGCTTTTGCCCTGACGCAGCTGCTGGTATCACCGTTTGCCGGGAACTGGTCGGACCGGATGGGCCGCAAAAAAATCATTATCGCCGGACTGATTGTCTTTGCCTTGTCGGAGCTGCTCTTTGGTCTGGCTAATGTGCCTTGGCTGCTCTTCGTATCCAGAATGCTCGGCGGTGCGGGTGCGGCGATGATTATGCCGGCGGTTATGGCTTATGTTGCGGATACGACCTCTTCTGAAGAACGCGCCAAAGGTATGGGCTTGATCAATGCGGCCATTACTACGGGATTCATCATCGGGCCGGGAATTGGCGGATATTTGGCTGAGCTCGGCATCCGGGTCCCTTTTTTCGTCGCTGCCGGAGCGGCTGCCGTTGTCGCACTCATTACTTTTGCCGTTCTGCCGGAATCACTGTCTGCGGAGAAGCGCGATGTAGCGAAGTCTGATGAGGGTAACAAGGAGAATCTGGGAATGCAGATGCTGCGCTCTTACCGCGAGCCTTATTTCTTCGGTCTGGTGATCATATTCGTGCTCTCCTTCGGGCTGGCTAATTATGATACAGTGTTCGGGCTGTTTGTGGATCATAAGTTCGGGTTCACCCCCAAGGATATTGCGTTTGTCCTGACGTTCGGTTCCATCGCGGGTGCGGTGGTTCAGGTTACGGTGTTTAGCTGGATTTTGAACCGTTTCGGCGAAAATAGAGTGATCTCCATCTGTCTGCTCATTGCCGGACTGTCTATCTTCCTCACGCTGTTCGTTCACGGGTTCGCAGCTATTGTTGCAGTGACCTTCATCGTATTCTTGGCGATGGATATTCTCCGTCCCGCCGTCGGCACACAGCTCTCCAAGATGGCGGATGAATCGCAGCAGGGGTTTGTCATGGGGATGAACTCTGCCTACACCAGTCTTGGCAATATTGCCGGCCCGATTGTTGCCGGAATCCTGTTCGATATGGATGTGAATTTCCCTTATGCGGCGGCTGCGCTCGTCATGGTGCTCTGCTTCCTCATGTCGCTGAGTTACGGGCGGCGGAAACGGAGCCAGCGGAGTGCGGTGATGCGGTAAATGGAGGGGAAGGTTGGATACCTATACAACCATGTCCAAGCGTTAGAGGTTATGAATCGGCTATACTGTCCCGCGAGGGACGGTGTAGCCGTTTTTTGTATAACTCCGCTGGGGCGGGTAAGTACACCGGGAACCTCCTCATTAGCCAGGGGATGCTGTAGCGGGACAGGGAGTTGGATTTGTTCCACTTGCTCATAAGTGGAGAAGCCCCTCTGAAACAGCAGTTGGAAAAACAGCACTTAATATAAGGCATATTAGCCAAAGTTGAGGAATGCATGGAATTAAATGACGTTTATCCAACTAAAACACTCGAATGCTCCAAAACAGCTAAAATAAGATACGTTTATCCAGCTATTGCTGCAGAGCGGGTGGGTGCCTGAGGGAACCTTAAACGGGAAAGGTAAAGGTATGCAAGGTAGGGTCCAATTAACCTTGGTAAGCTGCATATTTCGCCTTCCGGGCGGAATATGCTTTGGGGTCCCCGCAAATCTGCTGAGTTATCACCGGTTTGGTAGCTTGCGTTGCGGGGGTACTTTACCGTGCCAAACTTTGGTCCTGCGGCAAACTGTGATAGTATTTTAGTAGAGAGTTATGAACTCAGACTGCGTATAGAAAGAGGGATATACTTGAGCGTTGATACTAATGGGGCGGGTAAAGCGGCGGAAGATGCGGCTGTCCGCCAGGAGCAGGAACTGATTACTGCAGCAATTGCGAAGGAACTGGGCATTAGCCTGAAGCAGGTGCGGACTACGGTGGGGCTGCTGGATGAGGGCAACACGATTCCGTTTATCGCCCGATACCGCAAGGAAATGACCGGAGAGCTGGATGAGAACGCGCTGCGCGATATCGAAGAACGGCTTGGATATCTGCGCAACCTCGGCGAGCGGAAGAAGGATGTCATCCGCAGCATTGAGGAGCAGGGCAAGCTGACCCCGGAGCTACAGGCGCAGATCATGAAGGCTGTGAAGCTGCAGGAAGTGGAGGACTTGTACCGTCCGTTCAAGCAGAAGCGCAAGACACGGGCCAGTGTTGCCAAGGAGAAGGGGCTGGAGCCGCTTGCCGATTGGATCATGGAGCAGCGCCGCCAGGGTAATCCTTATGAAGAAGCGGCCAAATATATAGATGCGGATAAAGGTGTAGACAGTGCGGAGCTTGCTGTCCAAGGGGCAATGGATATCATTGCCGAGAATATTGCCGATGATCCGGCCATCCGTTCCTGGGTGCGCCAGTATACAGCAAGCCAGGGAATTCTGGTCTCCGAAGCGAAGGATGCGGAGCAGGAGAGCGTATATGAGAATTACTATTCCTACCGTGAGCCTGTGCACAAAATGCCGCCGCACCGTATTCTGGCCATCAACCGCGGGGAGCGGGAGAATGTGCTGAAGGTCGGCATTGAGATTATTGCCGATAAGATTCACGCTTTCATTATCCGTAAGCTGGTGAAGGGTCCGTCCCCGGTCAAAGAGCTGCTCGAAGCCGTGACCGAGGATGCCTACAAACGGCTGATCGCACCTTCCGTCGAGCGCGAGGTGCGCGGGGAGATGACGGAAAAAGGGGAGGCGCAGGCGATTTCCATCTTCTCCGGAAATCTGCGCAGCCTGCTGCTGCAGCCGCCGGTGAAGGGCCGCCATGTGCTGGGCGTAGACCCGGCTTACCGCACCGGCTGCAAGCTGGCCGTTGTGGACGATACCGGCAAGCTGCTGGAGGTAGCGGTCACGTATCCGACGCCGCCGAACAACAAGAAGAAAGAGGCGGCGGCTAAATTCAAAGAGCTGATTGCCAAATATGGCATCCAGCTCATCGTAATCGGCAACGGCACCGGCTCGCGGGAGACGGAGCAGTTCACGGCCGAGGTTATTGCCGAGGTCGGGAATCCTGAGCTGGCCTACCTGATCGTTAACGAGGCAGGGGCTAGCGTGTATTCGGCCTCCAAGCTGGCGCAGGAGGAGTTCCCGGACCTGGATGTGGCGGAGCGCAGCGCCGCCTCCATCGCCCGCCGCGTGCAGGACCCGCTCGCGGAGCTGGTGAAGATCGACCCGAAGGCGATCGGTGTCGGGCAGTACCAGCATGATGTGTCGCAGAAGCATCTGGAGGAGAGCCTTAAGGGCGTCGTGGAGTCGGCGGTTAACCACGTCGGTGTCGACGTGAATACCGCTTCGGCCTCGCTGCTGTCCTATGTGGCGGGAGTCAATACGACGATCGCCAAGAATATTGTGAAGTTCCGCGAGGAGAACGGCAAGTTCGCCACGCGCAAGGCACTGCAGAAGGTGCCGCGCCTGGGCGCGAAATCCTACGAGCAGTGCATCGGCTTCCTGCGTATCCCCGGAGGGGATAACACGCTGGACCGCACGCCGATCCACCCGGAATCCTATCCGGTGGTCGACCGGCTGTTCCGCGAGCTGGGCCTCGATGTGGAGAAGCTCGGCAGCAAGGAAGTAGCGCAGCAGCTGGAGGTGCAGGATGCCGCCGAGCTGGCTGTGAAGCTGGATGTCGGCGTGCCTACGCTGCGCGACATCCTGGAGAGCCTGCAGCGCCCGGGCCGCGATCCGCGCGAGGAGCTGCCGCTGCCGATCTTCCGCACGGATGTGCTGAAGATCGAGGACCTGGTTCCCGGCATGGAGATGCAGGGAACCGTCCGCAACGTGATCGATTTCGGCGCGTTCGTCGATATCGGCATCAAGAACGACGGGCTGGTCCATATCTCCCAGCTGAGCGGCAGCTTCGTGAAGCACCCGATGGACGTGGTCTCCGTGGGAGACAATGTCACCGTTTGGGTGATGGGCGTCGACCTGAAGAAGGGCCGCGTCAGCCTGACCATGCGCCAGCCGCGTGAGGTGGCTGGCAGCGTGAAGTAGGGCCGGCGGTATCGCTGGCAGGTTGAAGCAAGGGCAGGCGGTATACGAGGCTGGCTATGCGAGAAGTTAGACCGGCGCTGCAAGCTGGGCGGCAGCGTGAAATAGGGCCAAGCGGCAGATGCCGGGGCCGGCACAGACTCGCGGCACAAGGGAAGCCGTGCCCATTGGACCGGGCATGTCGAACATGCGGAAACTGACCGTCTGAGCTCTATTGCACGAACTGTTGCGGACTCAGATGACCCTATTTTGCTGAAATCAGCGTTTTGATCGTGGTTGCGGACTCAAAGGCCTCTATTTCATGACTCGAGGCCTGCTGGCATGCCCGAAAGATCAAATAACGTCTTCTGAGTCCGCAAGGGAAGCAAAACAGGCTATTTTCGCAAAATAACGTCTCTGGAGTCCGCAAGGAAGAATGCCAACATGTACACTGGAGTGGAGCACCCGGGCAACTGGATCTTGGATAGTCACTATGGAGCTCCAGCAAACTAACCTGTTAATAATGATCAGCCCGCGAATACAGCAGCAGAAGAAACGAATACGAAGCACCACGGCTAATAACCAATCAAGACAGAAATAAGACCCAAATCAGAACCAACCCAAGAACAACCCAAGAACAACCCAAGAACAACCCAAGAACAACCCAAGAACCAACCCAAGAACCACCCATATGACCAGCCGGACGGCTGCGCTTCCTTGAACAGCGCAGCCGTTTTTTGGCAATCCCAAATAGCAGATGTAACGTTCCGGGCCAAGCTGCGGTAGAGAATAGTTATAATTGTTAATGATCTTAATCCCTCTTCCACACAGTGTTATGATGAACAAAAACAGAAGGTGGCGGACCGGTATTGAGCAATAGAGTGATCAGGAATTTCGGACAGAACGATATGGCGGCGCTTGGGGAAATGTATGCGCGGGTGTCGGCACAGGAGGATGTGCTTTTTTGGTGGGTAGGGGAGGAGAGCAATTGGGAGAATGTAATCTGTGCCTTTGAAGGGGATAAAATGGTGGCCAAAGGCCAGCTGCAGATCTTCAATGTGGTTCCTCCGGGACGTCTGCCTGGAAGCAAACATAAGATTTTTGTGAATCTGAAAACACTGCCCGGGCGTGAACAGGATATCGGACTGCTGGACAGTGTCTACTCCCTTCTGCTGGAACGGGCGCATGAACTGAAGGGGACACTGCCCCGGGAATACGGAACGGTTCTGTGTACGGGGAATTACGCCGCAGAAGAGAACTGCAACACTTATTTCGCACAGCATCTGGGTTACCTGCCGCATAGCCGCTTATATACGCTCCACCGTGACTTGAACGAACCAATACCCGTGGTTGAGCTTGCGGCAGGGCTTGAATCAGCGTGGGTTCAGTTGGATTCACCGGAGCAGAGAGAAGCTTATCTGGAACTGGAGGCGGAGATCTGGCCGGATGTCCCGCTGGGACTGGAGCGTCTGCTGGAGTATCAGGAGCATCCGCTTTGGACATCGGCTGTTGTACTGGATGAAGGCAAGGTGGCCGGCAGTCTGATGGTCTGGCAGGAAGATAAGAACGGCATTATCGAGGACGTGTTTGTCCGTGAGCCATGGAGAAGACGCGGGATCGCCAAGGCCCTGCTGGTCCGCGCCCTGGCGTATCTGAAGGAGCACGGGCTGGAGCAGGCGCAGCTTATCGCCATGACTACCAATGAATCGGCACTGTCCCTGTACGCATCCGTGGGTTTCCAAACGGGACGGCAGGAGATCAGATTGTATACGGAGCTGGATTAATAATCACTTAGGATGAATTCCTCTACACAGTGATATCCGCGCAGTGAAAGTTGGGAGGAAGTTCGTATGGCAGTTGAATTAAAGCCAGTGTGTATTGATAATTGGTATGAATGCACCCAGCTTACGGTTAAGCCAGAGCAGCTGAATGTTTTTCCTGCACCTGTGGTGTATTGGATTGCCGAATCTAAATATGTTGATGAACAAGGAGGATAACTGTTGGATTCCTGCCCTAATGATTGATCACAAGCATCAAGGCAAAGGGTATGGCAAGGCGGCAATGGAAACCTTGATTCAGCTGATGAGTGGTTCCAATTGTACTAGAATCATGATTGGGCACCGGCCGGACAATCTGATTGCGGGAAGAATGTATGAAGCTTTAGGGTTTCTAAAAGCCAGTGAAAAAGTTATCGAGGGTGAAATCGTTCGTCTGCTACAAATCAGTTAACTAGCCCCCTCCCAATGCTTACCTCCCCATGTGATAAGCGCCTTGCAACTATATCCGGCCGGGCAGCGTCTACAAGGGTAAGAATGGCAGCATGAGGAGGGATATCATGTACAAGGCACAATCAATTGGATTCGCCGCGTTAACGGCAGGAATGCTAATGCTCGCAGCCTGCAGCTCAGCGCCGGAAGCGGCGCCGGGGACCACATCCACACCGGAGCAGACTCAGACATCTGCCCCGGCCACTGCTGCGGTCGTACCATCACCATCTGCATCCCCGGCAACGGTTGCTCCAAGTCCTGAAGCTACGGAACCAACTCCGGTAGCGGAAGACCCCGGACCGCCGGAGGAAGGCACACCGCCTACAGCGCTGGAAGCGGCAACTACAGTAATGCGGGCGCTGAAGAGCGGGAATATGGAGACGCTCGCCGCGTGGGTACACCGGGACCGAGGGGTCCGCTTTTCCCCTTACGCCTATGTTCAAACGGAAAGAGATATTGTGTTAAGCCAGGATGAGCTGACCGGCGCGATGAAGGACCCGCTGAAGCGTAATTGGGGAGAGTCCGCAGGTTCAGGCGAGTCGATGGAGTTAACCTTTGCGGATTATTATAAGCAGTATGTGTACGATGAGGATTTTGCAGGGAAGGCTGAAGTTACTGTGAATCAAAGCCAGGGGCAAGGTACAACCGTGAACAATATCAACGAGGTGTATCCTAAGGAAACTCATGATTTCGTTGATTATTATATCAAGGGGATCGATCCTTCCGCAGAGGGCATGGATTGGCGCAGCCTGCGGCTGGTGTTCGAGAAGAATGGTCAGGATCATATCCTTGTAGGGATCATTCATGATCAGTGGACACCTTAACGTAAGGACTGAAAGCGCCAGTTATTAGTACATCGCAAAAAGCCGCATCCCTTGGTTATCCCAACGGCGATGCGGCTTCTTTTGACGTATATGCGTTTATAGGTTACTGCCATGTGCCATGGTATCAAGCAGTAGCCGCTGTATTTCTCACTTACATCCCTGCGGAAGAAGCGGCAGCAGAAGCCGAACCTGTTACGGATTTGGCTACCGCTGTATACCCTTCAGGCAGGTAAGTCACCGCGGAGGCGGTAGAGATGACCTGCAGATTCATGGAACCGGCAGGCGGAGCAGTCACTTTGAAATAGACCACTGCTGTTTGGTTAGCGCCGAATTCGATCCGCTCAATCGACAGGTTGTAACCCGAGGTAGGCAGATTCTCAACAGTGACAGTGGCTTTGTTTACGCCAGTTGCCGCTTTTTCCAGCGTAACCGCTGCTTCATAGTCATTAACCGGAGCCGTGGCGCTGTCATCCGGAGTGATTACCTCTTTGGCGAATTTGGCTGCGTCATAGATCAGGACAGCGGCTTCCGCACGGGTAACCGGTTCATTCGGACGGAAGGTATTGTTCTTCTCCAGCGTGATCAGGCGGGTATTGACCAGAATCTGCAGACTGTTCATCTCCGCTGTAGACAGCTTGCCGCCATCCGTGATATTAGCGTACATCAGCGTAACCGGGAAGTTCCCTTTACTCTGCAGCGCCTGGGTCAGCAAATGAGCGAACTGGATCCGCGTCATTGCCGCATTGGGGTCGATGGACTTGTCCAGAGACAATCCGCTCTGCTTGGCAGCCACGAATGCGGAGGCATACCATGCGTTATCTTTTACCTTGTCGAAGTAATCGCTGGCTTTGCTGCCGGTTGTATTCTGCGGAGACAGCTTGAGTCCGCTGACGATGAACTGCAGGCCTTGGGCGTAAGTCAGCTTGGATTTCGGTGCGAACATATCACTGGTAATTCCGTTAATGATGCCATTTTGATGGAGTGCATTGATTTTGGATTCGGCCGCATTGCCCTTCAGATCCGAAAAGGCAGAAGCCGATGCTCCGAACGATACTGTTGCTGCCAGAATGCTGCACGCTAGAGTGATTTTTGTAGCGCGCTTCTGGAATGATTTATTCTTCATTGTGCCTCACCTCTTATACTCTTAGATGGCTAAAGGGGCCGAAATGTTGCAGGCAGATCTGTATAAGCTGAAAAAATTGTTGTTGAGCTGAGTGAAGTGCGTCTGTCACCAAGTAACCTAATTGCAGAAGGCGCGTTGTTGTTAGTATCAGCAGACCGCGGGGCCGTCATCCGGGAAAGTGCTTACCGATTGAACATTAGCGGCATTTGGCTGTACACTTGAAGTAGAATCAGTAAACGGATTCAAACACTATCAGGCATTCATACATTCGGCTTATGACAGGAGAACATAGATGATTCAGCAGCAGAGGGTTGAACGGATCAACGTGGGGATTTTTGCCCATGTAGATGCGGGGAAGACGACTACGACAGAGCATATATTATATGAGAGCGGGCGGATTCGCGCACTTGGCAGTGTCGACAGCGGAACGGCGTTGACGGATTCCATGGAGGTGGAGCGGCAGCGGGGGATTTCTGTGCGGGCGGCTCTGGCTTCATTTACGTGGCAAGGAGTGCAGATGAACCTGGTCGATACCCCGGGGCATGTGGATTTCCTGTCCGAGGTGGAGCGCAGCTTGCGGGTGATGGATTGTGCGGTATTGATCCTGTCAGCAGTGGAGGGCGTGCAGGCACAGAGTGAGATGATCTGGAATGCGCTGCGCAAGCTGGGAATTCCGACGCTCATCTTCGTGAATAAAATGGACCGGATCGGCGCGGATCCAGCCGCTGTGCTAACTCAGGCGCGGACCTATCTCTCCGGGGATATTGTGCCTGTGCAGCAGCCCTTATATAGGGAACGGGAATACATAGGGGCGGCGGATTTGTGGAGTGAAGGCGCAGACGCGGCGGCGCGGACAGAACTGCTGGAAGCGCTCGCGGAGCGGGACGAGGAGCTGCTGGAGCTGTATATGGCGGGCGGTACGGCAGATCTGGCGCAGTGGAAAAGAGAGCTGGCCGTTCGGACGGCCGCAGGAAAAATGTATCCGCTGGTGTATGGCGTAGCGGCCAAAGGTCTCGGTGTCACGGCGCTGCTCGATGCCATGACCGAGTATTTCCCCCGCGCGGGCGGAGATGCGGAGCAGCCGGTGTCCGGTATCGTGTACAACATCCAGCGTGACAAAAGCATGGGCCGCATGGCCTTCGTGCGCCTCTATCAAGGAACTATCCGTAACCGGGATACGGTGATGAATTATACGCAGGAGGTTCAGGTCAAGGTGACGCAGATCCGCAAGGTCGAAGGCGGACGCACCGAGGATGTGGGGGCGCTGGAAGCGGGGGACATCGCCGTAGTCTATGGGCTGTCCAGCGTGCGGATCGGCGATGTGCTGGGCCGGCCGGAGGCCATTCCGCAGGAGGCGAAGCTTGCCGTCCCGCTGCTGACCGTTCGTGTCTTCTGGGGAGCGGATGCCGACGACCATAAGGTGATTGCCGCATTTGAGGAGCTGGCCGACGAGGACCCGCTGCTGGATACCCAGTGGCTGCAGGAGGAGCGGGAGCTGCATATCAAGGTGATGGGGCCGATCCAGCTGGAGATTCTGGATAGTGTATTACAGGAGCGATTCGGGCTGAAGGTCACCTTCGGCCAGCCGTCGGTGATCTACAGGGAAACGCCAAGCCGTGCAGGTGAAGGCTACGTTGCGTACCTGATGCCGAAGCCGTGCTGGGCAATTCTGAGGTTCCAGATAGAGCCGGGCCCGCCGGGCAGCGGCCTCGTCTATGAATCATTGGTGCGCAGCTCCGATCTGCTGCCGCAATACCAGAACGAGACGGCCCGCCGCGTGCCGGAGGCGCTGCAGCAGGGTCTGCGCGGGTGGGAGGTCACCGACCTCAAGATCACACTGGTGGAGGGGAACCACCATGTGTGGCATACCCATCCGCTGGATTTTGCCGTGGCTACGCCCATGGCCATCATGGATGGGCTGGCCCATACCGGCACCAGCCTTCTGGAGCCGATCCTGCAGGTGCGCATCGTTGTGCCTGAGGAGAACGGCGGCCGCGTGATGAACGACCTCGTGCAGATGCGCGGCACCTTCGAGCCGCCCGTGCTGCAGGGCGAGCGGATGATCATCGAAGGCAGGCTGCCGCTGGCAACCTCGCTAGATTATCCTGTGACCTTAAGCTCCTACACGAAGGGGCGGAGCACGTTTACTTCCTTTTTTGCCGGCTATGAACCGTGCCCGCCGGACGTCATTGCCGAGCGTACCCGCCGGGGCGTGAACCCGCTCGATCAGGCGAAGTATATTCTGAGCGTGCGGAAGGCGCTGCAGGGGTAGGATGGGGAAAGAAATAGGCAGGGCGTGAGAATCAGTAGCACAGTATAACGAGAGAAGCAGCAATGGAGAGGAGAGAACCGCATGTTCAGAGGCCTGAAGCGGCGAATCGACAATGCGAACCAAATGCAGCGAATGCGCAACGAGAATCCCGAGGAGTTCCGGCGGGCACTGGAGAAGCATACCCGTGAACAGCAAGCCCCAGATAACACTCCCCCGGTACAATCCGGTCCGGCTATCCGGTTTACCCGCTGGTTTCTGTACTTGCTAACCGCGCTCATTCTGCTGGTCATTTTCCTCGGCGTGCCTCAGGCGGATAATCCGATATTTTCACTGCTTAGCTTCGGCCTGCTGCTGTCTCTTCTGTATATGGCGGCCGGTCTGGCCCATCCCTCTATTGTATTTTTCCGGAAAAAACGTTCCCGAATGTTTGCACTCGAACTGTTCGGGCTGATCAGCGGTTTGCTGATTCTACTGATGACGGTTTTTCATACTTAGGAGGGAATTAATTACTTTTGCAGAATATAATCCTGGATCAACAGGTAGAAGATGATCAGTGCGAATGGCAAGCTCCCATGAAATCCCCGGGTCCTTCGCACCTCAGAATTTGACGAAACCTTCTAAGTTAGCGATTGATTAAGAAAAGTCAACGGCTGATCGATACTTATTGTAGTATCGTTTCGGGGAAAGTGCAGTGAATTGATGCAGGAACAGCATGGAATGTGCTGGTTTCCGCTGTCGCACTCCGTGTGGAGTGCGTGGATTGAAATCTACTTGATACGATCCGTATACCCACTCACCGTTATCGTCGCACTCCGTGTGGAGTGCGTGGATTGAAATGGCATTATTTCGGCGTTGCTGCTGTCTTGACCAGTCGCACTCCGTGTGGAGTGCGTGGATTGAAATTTCCACTCGAATAGCGTCGCTCTATGTACGCCAAGTCGCACTCCGTGTGGAGTGCGTGGATTGAAATCATTATATCTGTAAGAAGTCGTTTGAATAATGAAGTCGCACTCCGTGTGGAGTGCGTGGATTGAAATGTTATACGGTATGTTGCTCTGTATCTCCGTAAAAGGTCGCACTCCGTGTGGAGTGCGTGGATTGAAATTCATAAATAGAGCAGGAGATATCATCATCAAAAGTCGCACTCCGTGTGGAGTGCGTGGATTGAAATAGCACAAACGCCGTAGTCGCTAACTGCGTTGTGAACGTCGCACTCCGTGTGGAGTGCGTGGATTGAAATTTCGCTGTCGTCTGGTTCGTCGCATAACTGGCAGTCGCACTCCGTGTGGAGTGCGTGGATTGAAATGAAATCGAACAACAGATTGAACAACAAAACGGCAAGTCGCACTCCGTGTGGAGTGCGTGGATTGAAATATCAGATATTGGATCTGATCGTATGCAAGGATCTCGTCGCACTCCGTGTGGAGTCGTGGATTGAAATGACCCCACACCACCAGTACAGCCAGACACACCGTCACACTCCATGTGGAGTGCGTGGATTGAAATAGATCATAGCGGCCCCAGGCGACGATGGCGTAGAGGTCGCACTCAGTGTGAAATACGTAAAATAAAAAAACAGATCATGACTCAGAAATCAGGCATGATCTGTTTTTCAATTCATTTGCTTGTAACCTTACAATAAGCCTTGCATCAAGATTTACTGTACATCAGTTGCCGGCTGCAGCCAACGCGAACCCATTACAGGCTCTGCTGTAGCGGTATAGCCTTCGGGCAGATAAGTGGAAACCGTCCCTTTGGTGATGACTTGTGGGTACATCATATCCGGATCGGGCAGGGTTATTTTGAAGTAGATCACTGCTTTGGTGGCACTCGTGAATTCGATACGCTCTACCGCCAGGCCGTAGCCGGGGTTAGGCAGATTATCGACGGTGATGGTGGCTTTATTGACGCCTTCAGCAGCTTTTTCAAGTACGACATCTGAAATGTAGTTATTAACCGGAACTGGTTCCGGTTCAGAAGGCTCAATGACTGTATCGTCTTGGTTGATCACCCGCGCTGCAAACTCAGCAGCATCATGAACCATAACAGCGGCCTCGGAGCGGGTGATGATATCGGCTGGGCGGAATTTTCCGTTGTCCAGCGTAATCACCTTCGTGTTCAGCAGAATCTGCAGGCTGTTCATGATTTCTGAAGAGAGGTGTCTGCCATCCGCAACATCTACATACATTTCGGTAACCGGGAAATCACCCTTGCTCTGCAAGGCTTCAGTCAACAGATGAGCGAACTCTGCACGGGTCAAGGTTGCATTCGGATTGGCATTCTGTGCTAGAGTCAAACCGCTCTGCTTGGCGGTCAGGAACGAGGAGGCATACCAGGCATTATCTTTTACATTGTCAAAAAAACTGCTGGCCGTGGAAGTGCTGCCTGTATCTGTCTGTGGCGTCAGCGCCAGCCCTTTGACGAGAAATTGAACGCCTTGCGCCAGGGTCACTTTAGCGTTGGGAGCAAAAAGGTTGCTGGTTATACCGTTGATCACACCGGCGTCATGCAGCGCATTAATTTTGGCTTCGGCAGGATTTCCGTTCAGATCAGAAAAGGCAAAAGCGGATGCCCCAAATGACAAGCTGGCAGCCAGGATTCCGCACGCGATGCTCATATTTTTTGCGCGCTTCAGTAGATTAGTTGGTTTCATTGTGCATCACCTCTACCTACTAAGATGGCTTTTAGGTGGGAAATGTTGCACCTGGCAAAGAAAATTTTTTTCTGATGAATTATTTTCGGATTAAAACAGTGTTTGTTTTATGTCTAAAATAACTCGGATTTTGTCGGATCGTAGAGAAAGGTTCATTTTCAAAAAAAATAGTAAATAATGAGCATGTTTTTTTGAAATACATAAAGTTGGGAATGCGGCAAATGCATAAGTCTTGAAGATTGATCTATTGTGATTCCGCTGTCGCATTCTGCGAGGAATTATTGGTAAAAATTAGGTCTGATGACCTGTTGACGGAAGGATGGCGGAGAGTAACTGATGCATAGGAAAGGTTGTCCGCGAAGCAGAGGGCGGCAATGAGTTATGCAGTATTCTGCGAATTGATTTTTTTAATATAACGCTATGATATTTTTCCTTTTTTATCCTAATTAATACTATAAAATAGAAAACGAAACCCTTGGTGAAATTCGGTGTAGGTTGAAAAGAATGGGATTGGAGAGAAGCGCATGCGGGTTGCACTGGTTTGTTGTGCGGGTTCCACAGAGCCTTGTGAGGGGTGTAGGTTTCAGAATGTTCATTCTTTTTTTTCAAGGGTGTATGGTTGTAAGGTATTTCATTTCAAGGAGCTTGAGGCGCTGGTCGATATTGTTAAGGATGGCTTGAGGTTTGACGGCGTGGTGGTCAGTACCCCGGACTTTAACCTGGGCTTCATTCATACGATGCAATACCTGCAGCAGATGCTTAAGCTGAAAGTATTCCTTATTGTTGAGAAGATCAGCACTCAGGGCATAACCGTCCAGTTCCCTTCCAATCATATTTACATCGACAGCTCGGGAGGCCATGGCTTCCAGGAGGAATTATTCAGCCGTTTGCGCTGCTGGTTCGACGAAGAGCTGAGTGTGAATACGCACTGTACCAGACAAATCAAGGATATCGCGCTTAACCTTCACTCTAAATCCCTGAAAGTCGGAGAGGTTATCATTGAACTCACCAGTAAAGAATATGAATTGCTTGACCTGCTGCTGGAATGCCAGGGCCAGTACATCCCCACCGAGAAGATACTGCACCACCTGTGGGACAGCTATACATCCCCTGAAATTGTCAGGCAGTATGTATACAAGCTGAGGCACAAAATTGAAACGACAGCCGGCAGAAGCGACATCATTCACTTCCGCCGGGGAATCGGATATTCGGTTAGCTTTTAGATCTGACAGTTTTCTGTCAGGTCTTTTTTTTTGCTGGGGAGCCTGTGCTGTCTTCGTGCTGCAGAATAACTGTAAATTAACGCAAGCTTAACAGCCGGGTTATGTCCCCCTCCAAAATTTAACGATACGATGTAATTAATACTATTAGGGAGGCATGTACAGTGACAACGATTCAGAACAGTATCTGGATTCAGGCAGACCGGAACACCGTATTTGACAGAACCAACGATATTGCGGGCTGGACGGATTTGTTCACGGAATATAAAGAAACGCGGGTGCTGGAGCAGGGGGAGTCCTACATCCGTTTTGAATTGACTACATTTCCTGAGCCAAATCGCCCGTCGCGCTCATGGACATCCGAAAGATGGTTGGACCGGCCTAATTTCCGGATTACCGCCAGACGTCTTGCGCCGCTGCTGCCGTTCAAGCACATGAATCTTGAATGGCTCTATGAGGAGCAGGGCGAGGGCACGTACATGACCTGGATTCAGGAGTTTGAGGTAGATCCCGCAAGCGGCCTCACCGCAGAGCAGGTGGAAGCCCATCTGAACCGTACCACGAAGGAGCAGATGGAGGCGGTCAAGCTTAATATCGAGAAACCAAGGATTCGGAGCTGAGGCCTGGATGGACAATGTGATGGGAAGAAGAGTGGTTATCACCGGAATGGGGCTGCTTACCCCGCTGGGGAATACGCCGGAGAATTTCTGGAAGAACAGCCTGCAGTGCAAGGTTGGATATGACAGCCTGCAGGGTTATGAGCATATGGCTTTGAAGAGCCGGGTCACCGGGAGAATACCGGATTTTGAGCATCTCGGCAGGACGGCCGATGAAGCAGTGAGGGAAGGCATGGGCCGGCCGGGAATTCTGGCAGTCAACGCCGCTGTAAGGGCTGTTGCCGATGCGCAGCTGGAGTTCACTAAGGAAATGCGGGAGCGTTCAGGGGTCTGCATCGCCAATGCGATTGCCGACACCCCATTCTCTGAGCAGACCTTTCTGCAAGTGACGGAGGGCGGCCAGGGGCCGATTGCCCAGGGGCTTAGACAGGATGATTTATACCGCAAAGGCATGTTCTCCTATATTGCCTTTGATGTGGCGCATGAGTTCGGGCTTCAGGGAGAAGCGCTGGTCATGTCAACGGGCTGCACAGGCGGTATTGATGCTGTCGGGTATGGATACGAATCTATCGCGGCAGGAGAACATGACATCATGATATGCGGTGCAGCGGAAGCGCCGATCAGCTCCATGACCATCGCTTCCTTTGATGCAATTGGAGCATTGACCTCAAAGTTCAACGATGATCCCAAGCGCGCCTCCAGACCCTTTGAGCTGAACCGGAGCGGATTCGTTCTCAGTGAGGGCTGTGCAGTGGTTGTAATGGAGGAACTGGAGCATGCACTGCGGCGGCAGGCCAGAATCTATGGTGAGGTCACCGGCTTCTCCAGCACGAACAATGCCTATCATATGACCGATTTGCCCCAGAACGGGGAGGCGCTCAGTCTGACGATGAACGAGGCGCTTGAGAATGCCGGCATTGAAGCGGGAGAGGTTCAATATATCAATGCGCATGGAAGCTCGACCCCGCAGAATGATGCTTTTGAGACCGCTGCCTACAAAAGAACCTTTGGCGAATTAGCCTATTCCATTCCGATCAGCTCCACGAAGTCGATGGTGGGTCATCCGCTCTCGGCAGCAAGCGCCATTGAGATCGTACATTGTCTGCTGGCTTTGAACGAAGGCTATATCCCGCCCACGGCGAATCTGGACGAGCCGGATCCGGCCTGCGATTTGAATTATGTGCCGGGGCAAGCCTTAAAGCGTGACCTGTACCATATTCTGACCAATGCAAGCGGCTTCTCCGGCATTCATTCCGCCATGATTCTGGCGAGGAGCGAGTTCTGTAATATGACGGGGAAGCTTCAGACTGAACAATGGATGTGCAGCCCATGAAGAATAAAGTATTCGTAACCGGAGTAGGTATGGTTGGGCCTTGCGGGAATACTGCCGGGGCCTTTTGGGACGGACTCCTGAGCGGCCGTAACTATATGACCCCACTCCAGCTTGAGGGTACGGTTGGAGAGGCGCCTCCCTTCGCCGGACAAGTCAGCGGGATGGAGCCGGAACAGGTCATCTCGAAGCGTCTGTTCAAGAAGTGCTCCCGGTTCTCAGTAATGTCGATCCTGGCAGCGAAGGATGCCATGGATGATGCCGGCTGGGATCTTGGCACGATGAGCCGCGGGCGGATCGGCATCTTCGTCGGCAACAACTCGGGAGGATGGGAGAGTGCCAGGAATGGCTTGCGTGTTCTGCATAACGAAGGTGCCCCCTTCATTGATCCTAACCTCGCAAGCAATTGGTTTCCGGCCGCTGCACAGGGGCATATGTCCCTGGCCTTCGGCATTAAGGGCTACAGCAAGACGGTTATCGCAGACCGGAGCAGCGGCCTGCTTGCCATTGCTTATGCGGCCAGAGCCATTCGCAGCGGAATCATTGATGCGGCCATCGTGGGCGGTGCAGAGACGCCGCTTGATCCGTGGGCGCTCTCCTTCTACAACTCGGAGGGGCTGCTGAACCTGAAGGCGGACAGCCCGGAGACGGCGTATCGTCCGTTTGTAGCGGCCCGGAGCGGAATAGCCCTGGCTGAAGGATCGGCCTTTCTCTGCCTTGAATCTGAACGCAGCCTCCGGAAGCGTGAGTCAACCGGCCGGGTGAGAGCGAGTATCCAGGGCTTCGGATTCACGAATGACGGGCAGGAATCCGCCCCGCATGAGGAGAGTGTGGCGCAATATGCCAGGGCCATCCGGCTGGCCATCGGACATTCGGAGATCCAACCGGAGCAGATTGGCTATCTCTCACTGGATGGGGCGGCTTCCTCCCGTCAAGACGGGATTGAATGCGCGGCAATCCAAGAGGTATTCGGTGGCAGTGCATCGGACAAATGGGCGGGCTGTCCCAAGACATCCTTCGGCAACACGATTGGGGCTGCAGGCGCGTTCGATGTGGCACTAAGCGTGCTTGCCATGAATCACGGGCAGCTGCCCGGTCTTCCGTATTTAGCGGAATCGGCTCCGGACAACGACTTGAATTTCGTGGCGGGAAGCAGCCGCCGGGTATCTGTCGAGTCCTCACTTATTCTGTCCAGAGGGAGGGGCGGGGTCTCTTCGGCACTGGTGGTGAAGGGCGAAGGCTTGTGAACAACGAAGGTTATGGCTCATAAACTCAAGCGGGAGGGTGTATCTAATGGTATTCGACCAGGTAAAGGCCATCATTGAGGATATCGGAATTGAGGAGGAGATTACGGAGGCGTCGCGTTTGTATGAAGATTTGGCTCTGGATTCGACAGAGCTGGCGCTTGTGTCTACAGGGCTGGCCAAGACCTTTGGCATCTTTATTGAAGGCAAGGCGCTCAGAGCTTATTCCGTGGGCCAGGTGATGGAAGCTATTGCCTTGAAGGCATGATCAGAGGGATCGGCATGGATATTATCAGCATTAGCTTTGTGGAGCAGATGATGGCGAAATGCGGTGATATCTTCATGCAGCAATATTTTTCGAAGGAAGAGAGAGAATTGTTCACTTGTAAAAAAAGACATGCCGCAGACTTCCTTGCGGGCAGATTTGCCGCCAAAGAAGCGCTGCTGAAGGCCATCGGAACCGGAATGAACTGTGAGCTGGGCTGGAATGAAATGGAGTTTCTCAACCATGCCAGCGGCCAGCCCTATTTGGTCCGCAGCAGCGCCCTTGAGCCTTATCTACAGCAGCAGGAGACGATTCACGTAAGCATTAGTCATCACGGTGATTATGCTGCTGCATTCATCATTATTGAGAGCAGTCAATGACTGTGAGGAGAGGACAATTGATATGAGCAACAACAAAATTTTCACACTCTTAGCCATCAATATTTTACTCGTCTTTTCGATTATGGTCAGTATCTTCCCCATCGCACCCCTGATCAGCAGCGATCTCGGCATGACCTCCGGTGAGATTGGAAGCATAGCGGGGATTGCCTCGCTGGTGATGACCTTTCTGTCGATTCCCTCCGGCGTGTTCGCGGACCGCTACGGGCGGAAGAAGATTATTATCGCTTCCCTGGCCCTGTCGGCAGTGGCCGTATTCATGGTAGCTGCATCCCACGGAGTCCTGCTCTTTACGGCGGGGTGGCTGCTGTTCGGCTTCGCCAGAGGTTTCGTGTCCACACCGATCTTCGCGGTGGTGATGGATGTGTGCAAGCCCGAGGAGCGGGGCAGAGCGATGGGCATTGTGTCCGGGGCGATTGGTGCCGGGTCGGTGCTGGGGTATGTGCTTAGCGGCCTGCTGAGCAATTATTTTGGCTGGCATACCTCCTTCGCGGTGTTGGCTTCACTCCTGCTGCTGTCCACGCTGGTTACCACGGTGCTGCTGAGGGAGACTGGGGTCAAGAATACAAGCAGAAGCATCGGGCAAGCCTTCAAAAGCTCCTTCAAATGGCTGGGCGTCCGTGAAATCCTGCTGGCGGGAATTGTAGGAACCCTGTGCTTCATGGTGGGTGTGTTTACGACCTTCCTGGTGCCGTTTGCTGCCAAGGAACAGGATATTTCCCTCGTGCTGCTCAGCCTGCTCTTCATTCCTTATGAAGCCGTAGCCTCGTTCGGGGCGGTATTCATTGGCTGGATCTCGGATAAGGTGGGTAGACATGCGCCCCTGATCTGGGCCCAGTCGATCTGTCTGGGAGCACTCGTGCTGCTGTATGCGCTTGACTTCAACCCCTGGCTGCTGACCTTCGGCTATGCGCTGATTGGACTTACAGAGGGGCCTATTATTACTCTGGTCAACACGATTATTACGGATAAGGTCATCAAGATCAATCCGATGGAAATGGGCGCGGCATTAGGGACCTTCCGAACCCTGCAGGGAGTCGGGATTGCGCTGGGGTCGACGCTTGGCGGCTTCTTCTACAGCAGGATCGGAACGCATCCCAGCTATCTGGTGGCAGCCGGAATGATGGTGCTTACGATTCTGATCTCGCTTGGCCTGGGCAAAAAGGAAGAATCGGGTGTATCTGAATATAAATCAGCCGGATAAAGGGGTGCGAGGATGAAGCAGGTGTACACAAGTACAGTGGTTCAATTTGAGGATGTGCCGGTGGTTCTTGCCAGGGGAGGACAGATGCGCGTGCTGGCGAGTCCGGCAACGGTCGGAGCCTCGCAGCTGATTATGGGTCATGTGATTCTCCGCGCCGGGGAAGAGATCAAGGAGCATCTCCATGATTACGGTGAAGAGACCGTATTTGTGGTCCGGGGACAAGGAACGGCGTTCATTGAAGATATTCCGCATTCCCTTCAGGAGCATTGCCTGTTCATTGCGAGGAAGGGTGAGCGGCACCGGGTGGTAAATGAGGGGCCGGGCGAAATGGAGCTGGTCTTCGCCACGGCTCCGCTGGCCCCGAGTGCAGAGAAGGGCCACAGAGATGTATAGCTCCCGGGCAGCTGTAAGCAATTCCATACAATCCAAAGGGGTGAGAAGAGAAACGTGAAAAGCAATCTTGTTATTGTAGACACTCATGCCCATTTTGCCGTCAAGGAGAATAAAAGTCTGGAGCTCAGTCTGGCTGGCGCCGGAACCGTCCCCGATTACAAGAAGCAAAAAGGATTCGATGATTTGCAATATTTGAAGAAGATGGTTGGTGCTGCTCAAGAAGGATTCGTAGATGACAACAATCTGCTCGAGGATTACCTCTCCTGTATGGCCGAGAATCAAATTGCCATGAGCTGGGTCCATCAGCTCAGCTTTGAGGATGTATACGGCTATGAGGTGCTGTCCAATGAAAAAATCGCCGAGGCGGTCCGGGCACACCCTGACAAGCTGCGCGGATTCGCGAGTGTCAACCCCTATAAGGGGAAGGAAGCGCTGGCGGAGCTGGATTACGCGATTAACACGCTTGGAATGCAAGGCTTTAAGCTGAATCCTAATGATTATGGCGGCTTCGGCCTGAACGACCGGGAATTGCTCTATCCGCTGTATGAACGGTGCAGCGAGCTGGGAATTCCGGTAAGCGTGCATACCGGAATTACGCCAGGCAGTATTTTTCGGATGAAGCATAACTATCCGATTCTGCTTGATGATGTAGCTGTTGATTTTCCAGGGCTGACCCTGATTGTGGAGCATATGGGACATCCATGGAATGACCTGTGCTATTACATGGTGGGCAGGCACGAGAACATGTATGTGACCATCACGGCGGTAGCCAATATCCTTATTCATAACAATCCCAAGGTGTTCCGGATGGAGCTGGCCAAGATGATCTCGGTCTGCGGCAGCCACAAGATTCTCTGGGGATCGGATTGGACGGTAACGCCGAACATCGCCGAAGTGCTGAATTACATGCAGAAGGTGGCAATTCCCCTGCCCATGAAGCTGATGATGGGCGTGAAGGAGATCAAGAAGGAGGATGTCCAGAACATCCTGGGGCTGAACGCGCTGAGAATAATGAAGTAGGTGAGGGCATGAGATATCAATTCATTGATCTGAGTGTGCATATGGAGCAGAATCCGGGCGAGCTGGCTCCATATGGTTTCGAGCAGACCGGCCATCAGGAAGGGGCGGACCGCTTTGCACGCCAGTTCGACGGGAGCAGAAAAGACTTTCCGGATGAAGAATTCTTGAATATGGAGATGATCTCCGCTTCCACGCATACCGGGACACATTTTGATGCCCCCTTGCATTTCGGCTCTATGAGCGAAGGCAAGCCTGCAGCGTCTATAGAT
The DNA here is from genome assembly GCF_038593005.1 of Paenibacillus sp. FSL E2-0178. Lineage (NCBI taxonomy): Bacteria > Bacillati > Bacillota > Bacilli > Caryophanales > Paenibacillaceae > Paenibacillus > Paenibacillus sp. FSL E2-0178. The sequence goes on along the minus strand of NZ_CP151953.1, from coordinate 3,271,010 downwards.
CAGGTGCCGCTGGAGTGGTGCTATTGCGACGGTGTGGTGCTGGATGTTACGCATAGGCAAGCGGGTGAAGCAATTGAGAAGCAGGATATCGAGCAGGCGCTGGTCAAGATCGGGTACGAGCTGAAGCCGCTGGATATTGTGCTGATCCGTACAGGTGCAGACCGTCATTGGGGCACGCCCCAATACCTTACGGATTATCCGGGCATGAGCAGAGAGGCCACGAAGCTGCTGACTGACCAAGGCATCCGGGTCATGGGCATTGACAGCTACGGGTTCGACCGTCCGTTCAAGAATATGATCGGGGATTATAAGCGAACCCGGGACAACGCCTATTTGTTTCCGGCCCATTTCTGGGGAAGAAAGCAGACTTATTGCCATATGGAGCGCCTGGCGAATCTGGAGCAGATTCCGGTTCCTTACGGGTTTAAGGTGGCCTGTTTTCCAATCAAGATCAGACAGGCAGGAGCGGCCTGGGTACGGGCAGTGGCCATTGTCGAAGAGCCTGCGGCAGAGTAAGTGAAATCTATCACCAAATATATGGAGGAGGCATTTCGAATGAATTATGAATTTGAACTCAAGGTAACGGGCGTTAAGGGGCATTGCCGGGCAGGGCATAAAGAAGGGGATATCATGAAGGTCTCTCCGCTGAACGCAGGCAATCTGTGCGGAACGGCATTCCATTCGGTCTTCCCGATGCTGCTCGCGTTGAATATGGATGCGAAGCTGCCGTGGGACCCTGAGGGTAATATTGTGCACTCGGCTTGTCCGGATCTGCGCAACCAGATGACGATGGAAATCCGCCGCATCCCGGTAGAGCCGTCTGAAGATTCACCGTACGCGGGACGGATGCTGCAATCCAAATGAAGGGGAGGCCGCTCCATATGAGCAGAGCGAAGCAGTATGTTGAATTATTCAAGGAAAGAGACTCCATTTGTGTCTCCCATTATCCTGTGCCGATCTCCCAGCACACCGAGTCTGAAGTGTGGTCGCTGATGGAGCTTGAGCAGGTGAATACCAAAGATACGCCGACAGCCTTGTATCTGCATATTCCCTTCTGTGATGCAACCTGCTCGTTCTGCCCATTCAACCGTTATCTGAAGAAGCAGGATCAGGTGGATGATTATTTGGCTGCTGTCCGGAAGGAGATTGACAAGTATGCGGCTACGCCTTTTGGAAGCAGCATTACGGTTTCCTCCATTAATCTGGGCGGCGGAACCCCCTCATGCCTCTCCTCGGAAGAGCTGACGGGAATATTGCAGCACATGAAGCAGGCTTTTCACGTTGCGGAGGACGCCATGATCTTCATTGAGGGCAACCCCCGGAATTTCACGGCCGACAAGCTTGAAGCCTTAGCCCTGCAGGGATTAAACCGGATCAGTGTGGGAGTGCAGACCTTTCAGGAAGAACTTGCCGGACTGCTGGGGTTATACCATAGTGTCGATGATTCCTTCGAGCTGGTGAAGAATGCCCGAAGCTGCGGAATTGACAATATCGGGATTGATCTGATGTACAATCTGCCCGGTCAGACGCTGGATCAATGGCGGGCTGATATCCTCACCTCCATTGAGCAGGAGATTGACCATATCTGTGTGATTTCGTTCTGTGTGGTGCCGCATACGCAGATCGCTTCGCGTATAGCGGAAGGGAAGATTCCGGGAATCGGTGATGTCTACAGAGAGATTGAGCTGTATACCATCGCCAAGGAGATGCTGCTTGAGGCAGGTTATCTCCAGTACAGTGTGATTGATTTCGCCAAGCCGGGCAAGACGGACCGGCACGCGACCTTATATTTCAGCGAGCAGTCGCATATGATCGGGATCGGTGCGGCCGCGTTCGGTATCATCAACGGCTACATGTATGTCAACAGCGGCAATCTGAATGAATATATGTCCCGCGTGCATGACGGGCTGCTCCCGGTCAATTGCGGGGAGAAGGCCGATGAGCTGGAGCTTGCGCATGGGGCAATGGCCAAGGGCCTGCGGATGCTGTCAGTCAGCCGTGCGGATTTCGTACGGATGTTCCGGAAGGAGCCGGAGGAGCTGTTCCCGGATACGATTGAGCGTCTGGTTCAGGACGGTCTGCTGATTCAGGATGCCGAGGGGATCCGACTGACCGACGACGGAATTATATGGGGCAACAATGTCAGCAAGCAATTTTTCTCCCCTAAGTATGCGGATTACGGGCTGCAGCACCGGATGAAGCTGGCCAAGGGGCGTCCGGTGCAATCGGTCAAATAATAAGGAGGCTATAGCAAATGAGCGATATGTTGATGAGAGTCAATCCGCAGGTAGGCGCCGCATTTGAAGGCATGTGCAAGGCGATTGAGGATACAGGGACGCTGGAGCCCAAGGTGCGGGAATTGGTCCGTTTGGCTTGTGTAGTGACTGACCGTTCTACCTACGGCATCCGGCTGCATGCACTGAAGGCATATGAGCTGGGGGCGACCCGTGAGGAAGTGACGGAGACCGTTATGAATTGCTTGCCTGTGGCAGGCATTGAAGCTGTATCCTCCGGTCTGGCTGCGGCCATGACGGCAATGGAATCCAAGCGGGGTGTTCATCATGGCAGTTAAGACGTCCTATGAGCCATTCTATAATGTGTATCCCCATAGAGATCCAATCTGTGTATCCCACTATCCGAATCCTGTGACCGAGATTGCTCCGGCCGACATTTATGGAGTGATGGGTCTGAATAGTCAGCCTCCGGCGGACAATGTCGGTGCAGTCTATGTGCATGTTCCATTCTGTGCGTCGGTCTGTATCTTCTGCCCCTTCAACAAGATGGCTTATCAGGAGAAGCAGGTAGAGCAGTATATGGAGGCCGTCAAGGCCGAAATCGGCATCTATGCCTCTTCCCCTTATGGTTCACAGTCCACGATCAGTGCAGTGACGTTCGGGGGCGGCACGCCTACGGCTCTGTCTGCCGAGCGGATGGTGGAGATGCTGAAGAGTGTGCAGGAGCATTATCGGGTGCTGCCGGATGCGCAAATCTCCTTTGAAGGAAGCCCCGCTACCTTAACGCTGGAGAAAATGCAGGCCATCCGTGCCCAAGGAGCGAACCGGATCAGCATAGGGGTGCAGACCTTCAACGACAAGATGGGGCGGCATCTCCGGATGAGCCATGATTCGCAGCGGGCCTTCGAGGTGCTGAACGAGGCGAAGGAAGCGGGCTTTGAGAATATCGGGATTGATCTGATGTACAATCTGCCCGAGCAGACGATGGAGGAGTGGCTGGAGGATGTCCGGACGGCCGTGCGGCTCGGAATCGATCATATCACTGTGTTCTCCCTGTGTGTCGTGCCGTTTACTGCGCTGTTCAAAATGATTAAGGAAGGCACGATTCCGCCTACCGGGGACGTTAATCTGGAAGTGGATATGTATCTGGAGGCCAAGCGGCTGCTGCAGGAAGAGGGATATGTTCAGTATAGTGTGTGGGATTTTGCCAAGCCGGGCTTCGAAGACCGGCATGTCCTGCTGTACTATACCCAGCAGAAGGATCTGTTCGCGCACGGTCCGGCCGCCTTCGGTTATGTCAACAAGCTGATGTACATCAATCAGGGTGACATTCAGGAGTACAGCAGCCGTCTTGAGCAGCAGTTCCTGTCCGTCTTCATCGCCAGTAAAGCCGATGATCTGGAGGCGATGCATGGAATGATGGCCAAGGGCCTGCGCATGCTGTCGGTGAAGCGGAAGGATTTTGCCGGCATGTTCGGGTATCAGCCGGAAGAAGTCTTCGGTCCGACTATCGATGACCTGGTATCCAAAGGCCTGCTTGAAACGGATGAGCATGAGATTCGCCTGTCCGCCAAAGGCATTGTCTGGGGCAATAATGTATGCAAGGAATTCTTCTCGGAAGCGAACCAGCAGACGTTCGAGAGCCGTGTGAAGCTGGCACGCGGACAAAAACCGGCCGAGGTTAAAGGGGAGGTTCTGAAGTGATGAAGCTGTCTGTCGGTACCAATTTTGATGACCGGTTACCTTTATTGCTGAAGGATTCACATGTGGATGTATTCTATGGCAAGTTATCCTCTGATCTGGTGGGCGGTGGCCGGCCAACGTTTGCGCTGCCAACCATAGACCGGACAAGGGTGGAGGAGCATGTGAAGCTCCTTCATGCCTACGGGTTCAAGTTCAATTACCTGCTGAATGCTACTTGTCTGGATAATCTGGAGACGACCAAGGAATTCCATTACCGCTTGCGCGAGCTGCTGGAATGGATCGGTACGCTTCAGCCGGAATATGTCACTGTGTCCCTCCCCATGCTGGTTGATATGGTGCGTACAGCGTTGCCCGACGTCAAGATCAGCTTGTCTACCTTTGCCAACGTCAACACGCTTAGACAAGCGCATTACTTTGAAGAACGGGGCGTCAGCGAGATTACCCTGCCCGAGAGCCGGAACCGTGATTTTGCCTTTCTGGAGAGCCTGCGCAAGAGTACCAGCTGCGACTATCAGCTCATTGCGACCAATGACTGCCTGCTGGATTGCCCGATGCGCCAGAACCATGCGAACTTTCAGAGCCATGCCTCGCAGTGCAATCATGTGACCGACGGCTTTGCGCTGGATTATTACATGCTGCGCTGTACGGAGCGTAAGCTCCAGCATCCCGAGGAGCTGCTGAAATCGCAATGGATTCGCCCGGAAGATATGCATATCTATGAGGAACTGGGTTATCACAAATTCAAGCTGACCGAGCGGATGAAGACTACGGAGAAGATTGCGGATACGGCGCTGGCCTATTCCGGGCGGAGTTATCAGGGCAATCTGCTCAGTCTGCTCAACTCGCGGATGGCGGAGGCCGATTTCGAAATGCCCAATTTCTCCAAGAACATTAAGGAGGATTTCGCACCTTCCGAAAAAATGAGACAGGTCTACAGCCTGCTGTTCAGCTTCCAGGCGAACATTGACAATGAGAGTCTGGAGGGCTTCCTGGAGGGCTTCCGTGCCAAGAGATGTGACAGGATGGACTGTGACAAATGCGGATACTGTGCCGAATGGGCCAGCCGGACTGTTCAAGTGGCGAAGCCGGGGGGAGCAGTTCTCCAGGAGTTTGAGCAGCTATTTGCGGCGCTGGCTTCAGGCACCTTCTTCGAATCGGCCGCCGGAGCGCCGGTGACCTGGACGGCGGAGAGCCAGAGCCTCTATGAGGGGGTTGTGGGACGGAAGCCCGAGTTCATCCGCGACATGGCGAGCACCGAGATCCGGAAGAAAGCCGAGGAGCTTGCCGCAGCAAACGGAACAGGTCTGGTATCCAGATATGAGGTGGCCAAAGCCAATGTGCTGTGTACCCCGGCTGATTTCCGGATGTTTGCACTCATGGACCTGAGGGCGCTTGGATTTGATACGGCTGAGCTGGATGCGGAGGAGGCTGTGGGATGAAGAAGATGATCGGGCTCGCCGGGTCCATGAAGAAGCATCACAGCTCCAGTGAATATCTGTTGTCCGTCGCGCTCGAAGCAGCGGAGGAGCAGGGGGTGGAGACGGAACTGCTGCGGCTGAATGATTACAATATTCTTCCTTGTGAGGGCTGCGGCAACTGCATGAACGGCAAGCCCTGCCATCTGCTGAAGAAGCCGGAGGATCAGTTGACAGAACTGTACGACAAGCTGAAGGAAGCGGATGGCTTTATCTTCTCCTCCCCGGTCTATGCGCTCTCGCTTCCGGCAGTCTGGAAGAATTGGATCGACCGCTGCGAGCCGTGCTCTGCCGAGGATCTGGATTTTGAGCACTATAATTATGACCGGGTGGCGGGGGTAAAGGGCAAAGCGTTCAAGGGAAAGGTCGCCGGGCAGATTGTCGTCGCAGCGGGGCCGGGGCATGAATGGGCGCTGGCCTCTCTGATGCCTTGCTTCACGGCGATCAAGCTGTCCATGATCGCCAGCGCAGGCATCAGCCTGATTGAATACGACGGCCAGCCGGGCATCCGGAAACGCTCCTGGAGCAAACCGATTGAAGAAGCGGAATCCGCCAAAATGATGGCCCGGGCCGTCGGGCTGCGGGTCGCTTCGGCTCTGGGATTCTCCTACTTTGACAGCCCGGCGGAGCAGGGGCAGGTGCGCTGGGAACAGCAGCAGGAGCGCGCGGAGCAGGCCGATGACTGGTCTGCCTTCACCGTTCAGAACATCAGGGATGAGGAGGTCAGGCTCGGTGCGCTGGCGGAGAAGCAGCCGCGGATCTTCGTCATTGGGGATCAGCAGGCCAGCAGCCGCTGCGGGCCGCTGCTGGAGCAGCTGGAGCAGCAATTCGGCGGCCAGGCAGCCTGTGCGCTGATTGCAAGAGTGGGGCAATTGCCCCACTTCATTACCCATGAATTTGTGAAGGAGAAGACGGGGCAGGCGGTTCCCGGCTTCGAGCTGTATTATGACTGGGAAGACGCGCTGGCCTCACGGTGCTCCGTAGCACCCGGCCAGCCGGCCATTCTGGTGGGGCGTACCAGGGAGGAGTGGCAGCTGTTTGCAGTCGATGGGACGCAGGGCCGGGAGATCGGCCGGGTCGTTGACTATCTGGAGGAAGCCATCGTATGAGCCGGTAGGCGGACAAGATCAAGGGAGGAAAGTCACAAATGTTGAAGACAAAGGGCATACCTTTATTTTACAGGTGTCAAGGCACCGGCGAGGCCGTATTGTGTCTGCACGGCAACCGGGACTCTTCGCTCGTCTTCCGGGAATTGGCCCAGGCGCTGCAGCCTCATTATCAGGTGCTGTCTGCTGATCTGCGGGGGCATGGCCAGTCGGATTACTCCGGTCCGCCGTTCACTCTTGAGGACATGGTTGATGATATCGTCAGGTTGCTGGACGAGCAGGGTCTGAAGCAGGTCTCCATTGTGGGGCATTCTCTGGGGAGCACGCTTGCGCTGCTGCTGTCTGCACGTGATCCGGGCAGGGTGAAGAAGCTGGTGCTCATGGGGGCAGCCGCCACCTTTCAGGTTCCGTTCAAGCGGCCGGGCCACGGCGAGGAGATCACGCCGGATACAGTGAAGCAGACGAATGCAGCAGCGGTTCCGTATTTTTTCACAGCAGAGCATGAAGAGGTTCAGCATTTGATTCTGGAGGGATGGTCGAAGCTGCCCGCCGCGACCCACCGGCTGATGATCCAGATTAAGCATCCCGATCTCCGGCCGATCCTTCAGGATATCCGCCAGAGAACCCTGATTATAACCGGCCAAGAGGACCGGATCACGCCACTGCCCAAGGCCTTGGAGCTGAACCGGTACTTGCCGGACTCCCGGATGCTGGCGGTTCCGGGCACCGGACACTTTATGTTTCTTGAGGAGAGCGAAACCGTAGCCAGTGCAATGCTCACTTTCCTCAAGGAGGAGTAGTATGGGCAGAGTGCTGCTAATATCGGCGAATACGGAGAAGCGGCCGCCCGTTTTTCCCCTTGGTCTCAGCTATATTCATGCCAGTCTTGTAGCTTCCGGCTATGAAGCAGGCATGCTGGATATGACCCAGCTGGACTATACCCGGGAGGCTGTTACCTCTTACCTGGATGCCTATGCACCGGATTACATCGGCGTGTCGATCCGTAATTTGGATAATTGCTGCATGCAGTATCCCCGGAGTTTCGTGGAGCAGGTCTGCATCCTGGTGGATTGGGTCCGGCAATGGAGCCATGCGGCTATTGTCATTCTGGGGGGAGCGGGCTTCTCGCTCCTTCCCAGGCAGTGGCTGCAGGAGACGGGGGCCGATTACGGGATTGTAGGCGATGGCTGTGACAGTATGGTTGAACTCTTATCCCATCTGGAGAAGGGAGAGGAGCCATCCACCGTAAGCGGGCTGATGTTCTGCACAAAGAACGGGGAATGGAAATACTTGACGCCGGAGGCGCCTGAACAGCTGGACCACCCTTATTTTCCGAGCCGCAGCGGATTTCTGCATAATTATGATGTGGAGCGCAAGGTGCGCCATAATGTATTGACCAAGAGAGGCTGTGCGCTGAGCTGCACCTATTGCGCCTATCCGTCGCTGGAGGGCAGGGCAGTCCGCCTGCGGTCGCCCCAGGCAATTGCTGACGAGATTGAGCAGATGGTGCTGCAGCATGACATCGGTTCTTTTGATTTCGTGGACAGTGTGTTCAACTATCCCTTGGAGCATGCTGAGGATATTTGCCGGGAGCTGATCGGGCGGGCGGTTCCTGTGTCCTGGGGCTGCTTCCTGAATCCCAGGTTCTTCACTGCAGACTTCGCCGGGCTGCTTAAGCAGGCAGGGTGTACGGAAGTGGAGTTTGGCATTGATTCAGGCAGCGATATCTGCCTGCGGTCGTTCAAGAAGAACTTCCGCCAGACCGAAATCCGGGCTGTCGTGCAGCTCTGTCAGGAACAGGATTTATCCTTCAGCTTTTGCCTGCTTATCGGCGGGCCGGAGGAAACCCCCGAGACCTTAAGGGAGACGCTGGATCTTATGGAGGAATTGAAGGTTCAGCGCATCTTCGGCTTGTTTGGCATCCGCATTCTGCCGTCAACAGATATGTACAGGTACGTTGGTTCCCCGGAGCCGGATGATCTGCTCCATCCGAAGTTCTTCATGTCCCCCCAGCTAAATCTGGAGCAGGCGAGCAGCATATGCCGTCCGTACCGGGAGCGGAATCCGGATTGGATGTTTATTTAAAATAGGGAGACAGGGTGGAGCGTAATCATGAGAATACTGGTAGTGTCTACGAATACCCTGAAGAAGCCGATGCCGGTTCTTCCGGTTGGGGCGGGGATGGTCTACTCGGCTCTGACGGCTGCCGGTTTCGAGACCCGTTTTCTGGATATGGCCTTTATGGCTGAACCGTTTGAGGCACTCCGGGATGAGCTGCGGGTGTTTGAACCGGAGCTGATCTGCCTGTCTGTGCGCAACATCGACAATCAGGTGATTCAGCAGCCGGAGAGCTATCTGCCTTTTATAAGAGAAGTAATGAAGGTATGCCGTACATGCAGCTCAGCCAAGGTTCTGCTTGGAGGGGCCGCGATGCTTGTAATGCCGGAGGAGCTGGTGGAAGAGCTGGGGGCGGATTACGGGATTAAGGGAAGCGGTGAGACGGAGGCTGTCCGGCTGGCCCAGGAACTTGAACGGGGGCAGGCCGCAGGCAGAGACAAGGTAGTTACTGCGGTTCCTGCCTATCATCCGGTGTACAGCCGCATTCCCGCCAAGACGCTGTTCTCCCCGCAGTATTTTATCCCGAACCCCCGCATCAAAAAAGCCTCCATGGGCTATCAGGCCTCCAGAGGCTGCAGCAGGCACTGTATCTATTGCTCAGAGGGCTATAAGAATTCCGGCGGCTGCCGGATTCCTGCGGAACAATTCATGGAAGACATGAAGATCCTGCAGGCAGACTATCAAGTGAACAGTATCACTTTTGTAGACGGCGTTTTCAATCATGATGTGGAAGAGACGATGGAGTTCTGCGGGCTGATCGGCCGCACAAGCGCTTCACTGGACTGGAGCTGTGCCCTGACCCCGGCCAATATTACAGAGGAACTGGTCCGCTTGCTGAAGAGAAGCGGTTGCCGCTTTGTGGATATCGGGGCAGATTCAGGTTCTGAGCGGATGCTCAGGCGGATGGGCAAGCAATTCCACCCGGAGCAGCTGCTGGAGCTGGGACGACTCCTGGAGCAATATCAGATCCCATATTCAGTGTCGCTGCTGTTCGGCGGGCCTGGAGAGCATGAAGAGACCATGGCAGAGACCGTACAACTGGTCAACCAATTGAATCCCGTCTATATTCTGGCCAGTCAAGGGATTCGTATTTATCCTCATACAGCACTTTACCATACCGCCCTTAAGGAGCAAGTTGTCCATAAGAATGATAACTTGCTGGTTCCCGCGTTCTATCAGTCCAAGGATTACAGTGACGCCCTTCTTACCAAGGTCTTGGCAGAATCGCGCCACATCTATAAGGATATGCTTATGAATTCAATTGGAGGAAGGACTTGATCGAATGAACAAGCCTGTATACCCGTTCCGGGAGATAGGGATCGGCCACTATCCCATGGGCAATTCTCCGGTTACCCCGGAGGACAGCAAACGTCTGCCGTCCATGATGAACTTGAATCATGCCGCTCCAAGCTCTAAACTTGTATATGTACATATTCCGTTCTGTGACTCCATCTGCCCGTTCTGCCCGTATCCCAAGGCGTTCAATGAGCAGACAGCCCGCCAGGAATATTTGACTGCGCTGTTCCGCGAATTGGAGATGTACGGTTCGGCGCCGCAGATCCGCAACTGCTCCGTGGAGGCGCTTTATATTGGCGGAGGAACTCCAAGCGTTCTGGACGAGGAAGAGATCATGGCGCTCTTCGAGCAGCTGCAGGCCACACTCCCCATGCACAGTATTGAAGAAATCACGTTTGAGGGGAATCCCGCCTCATTTACCGCTGCCAAGCTGAAGCTGCTCTATGCTCTTCACGTCAACCGAATCAGTCTGGGCGTTCAGACCTTCAATGATGAGCTGGGGAGACGCCTCGGACTGCTTCAGACCAGCGAGGATTCACTGCGGACCATTCAGCAGTCCCGGGAGGCCGGAATATCCAATGTTAGCCTGGATCTGATGTACAATCTGCCGGGTCAGAGCATGGAGGAATGGCTGGAGGATCTGGAGAAGGTGGTGGAGCTTGGAATCGGTCATGTCACGTTATTCCCGCTGAAGATCATTCCCGGCTTCGGCCTCGCCAAACGCATTGCCAGCGGCGAGCTTCCGGCCTGCGGTGATCTTGCACTGGAGCAGCAGATGTATTACGAGGCTTGCCGTTATCTGGAGTCGCAAGGCTACGCGGTCGAATCCACCTATGATTTCGTGCAGCCGGGAGGACATCATATTTACAGCCGTAAGCATTTTGATGATCATCTGGACCTGCTCTCTGTCGGACTGGGGGCATTCGGCGAAGTGGGCGGCTATGCTTATCAGAATGTGAAGCTGCTTCCGGAGTATGTGAAAAAAATTACATCAGGAGAGCTGCCGGTTTCCTTAGGCTACCAGGTGACGCCGGAGGATCTGCCCAACCAGTTCCTGGCGATGGGCTTGCGCCGCACTGCGATTGACCGCCAACTGTTCCGCCGTAAATTTGGCACCTTCCCGGAGGAACATTTTCCTGAGCTGTTCGATAAGTTTGTAAAGGCAGGCTTGGTGGAGATTCGTGAGGAGACTATTGCGCTGACACGTTTTGAAGGATTGTTCTGGGGCAACAATGTATGTAAGGAGTTTTGCGAGGAACATATCAAAATTGCTTTTCCAAAATGATGGAGGGGTACTATGAACAGCAAAGTGACCAAGAACGTTTTCTATGAGGATCTTCAGGACGCCGGGAAATTCAAGCAGCTTGAGAAGCGGTTGCTCGGCGAGTCGAATCTGCCGGGTCCGCGGGCCAATCTGGGGGCGGCCTCCACATTCGCAGATGCCTTCGGGTCGGATTGGGTAACCGGCGATGCCTGGGAGCTGCTTGCCGAATGGAGCAGCAGAGCGGAGGCGGATGCGCCGACGGATGATCCCCGTGAGTTCCTGCCTTTCTGTGCGCTGCAGGCGATGGGGACCTATTACCGCTATGCAGATTCTTCGAGGCAGCAGATCATTCTGGAGCGTTGTCAAGCAGCCATGAATGATTCCCGCTGGCGGATGCGTGAAGCGGCAGCGATGGCGCTGCAGCGAATCGGGGAACAGGACTTTGGAGCGCTCCGAAGCTTGTTCGATGCGATGATGGGCAAGGCCAGTGCGCTGGAGAAGCGGGCTTTCGTAGCGGCGCTGGCCCACCCGCCTATGCTGAAGGATGCTGCCAATGTCTTGTATGCTCTGGAGCTGTCGGAGCACATCCTGGATGAGATTGCTGAGGGGAAGACCCGCTATGGTACGGAAGATTTCCGCGTCCTGTCCAAAGGTCTGGAATATGCACTCAGCGTATTCGTCGAGCGTGCCCCTGAGGCAGGCTTCCGGATGCTGGCCAAATTCGCTGTGACCGAAGATAAACGGATGCAAAAAATCGTGAAATCCAACCTCGGCAAAGCCAGACTGGCCAAAAAATACAGCCAGGATGTGGAGCGTATCCAGCTGCTGATGAATGCCTGAGGACGCTGATCAATAAGCCGAGACACCACAAACAGCCGGACCGTACGCGATGCGCGGGTTGGGCTGTTTGTAATTTGGAATTCAATGAAATAGTTGTCTGAAAAAATATACAGGCTTCATAACTAGCTCCGGTCGCTTGCAGATTAAAAGCAATAGAGCAAGATAGGCTCTAAGAGCTGGTGCGAATTCCAAGCTCCCACGAAATCCCCGGGTCCTTCGCACCTCAGAATTTGTGGAAACTATAAGGAATAGACAGTGTTTATATAAAGTCAACAATTGATTGATATCCTTTCTAGTATTATATTAGCGGAAGAGTAGGGAATTAATATGGAAAAGGCATAGGTTATGCTGATTTCCGCTGTCGCACTCCGTGTGGAGTGTGTGGATTGAAATAGCATTGTCATCAATTTGTCTGAGATCGCCAATGTCGCTCCCCTACAGAAGTGAAACCAAGGAACATCAGTAAATTCCACACAGTCCTTTAGATTAAAAATGAGGGCTATTCAACATTTTTAGTGGAAGGACTATGGGGGATAGATTAGAATGTGGGTGTGTACTTTTTTAATAGACCAGTAGAATGTCTTTATAAATAATGATTAGGAAGGGTAGAATGATATGTCGAAATCTCAACTGCCGCTGCCTGAATTAAAAAGATACCTGAAAGAAGCTTCCCAGCCAGAGCTGATCACTTTGATTATGGACTGTTATAAGATGAATGATGAAGTGAAGAAATATTTTCAGATGAAATTGCGGCCGGAGGAAACTTTAACTCAACTGTATGAGGAGGCGAAAAGGACGATTGCCTATGAGTTCTATCCCGAACGGGGGATGCCTAAAATGCGACTGGCTCAAGCCAAGAAGGCAATCTCCGAATTCAGCAAACTGACTGATGATTTTCCCAAACAGATTGACCTGATGCTTTTTTATGTCGAACAGGGAGTAAGTTTCACCAATGATTACGGAGATATCGATGAAAGATTCTATAACAGTATGGCTTCCGTGTACTCTCAGGTCGTTCGCAAGCTGATTGATCATGATGATGTAGAGCTTTATTATTATTTTCACCCAAGAATAGAAGCTGCTGTCCACGAAACATCTGGGTGTGGTTGGGGATTTCATGACGACCTTGCATACGAATATTATGAGCTCGTGGATCATTTTGGGGTATTGAATCAGGTAGTTGAGGGTAAGTAAGCGAGTGTCTTTTTGCAAAGACTTCGCGTTTCCCAGTCACGGGTAGAGCTGTTGGCCAAGTTTAAGCGTAGCGGTTACATCGCCCGCACACCTTCCGCGGCTTCTGTGACTATTTTTTGCAAGCCTTTCACCCTGCCGCCTGATAGCGGTTCTTTTTTTGCGATAAATGGGCTACTCTTGTCCGTTGCTCAGGATAGAATGTGCTTATATCTGACTGAAGTCTCGTCGCTCCATTCTCATCCCCACAAGTGAGTATCGTACCCGGGGCAAATCATGTTAAAATAATAGAAATGTGTTGATCAAATCTACATGCAGCGGGTGAATGGATTGAGATTAAGAGATTTCATGGGCCCCTCGGATACTTCCGCACAGCGGCAGGCCAAGTGGATCAAGCGTTTTTTGCGTACCTATTGGCTCGTAATTGCTTTGCATTTTGCTGCGCAGCTCTGGGCTTTTTTATTTCTTTCATATCCCATGGGGCCGCATGAATTTTATTATGATGTCCTGCTGTATCCGACGCTGCTGATGAGCGCGGTTGTCGGGTTGACCCAGTTCGTCGATGCGATTGCGCCAAAATATTCCTTTGTCCTGCTGTTTGTGTCCGGGACCATTATTGCCATGATGATTATCCATCTCAATATGGATATCCGGATTATTGGGGCGCTGATGCTGCTGCCGATTTTCGCGTCGGCGATCTTTTTTCGGCTGGATCTGACCTTATTTACGTCTGCCCTGCAGGCGGCTGCGTTCTTCATTCTCTACCGCTGGGATTACTGGTTCAAATATTATCTGAATGATTTCGATCTGATTGCCATTCCGCTATTTCTGCTGGTGGGCACGCTGGTAGCCAGCATTATTATTATTAACGGGCGGGAGCTGGCGAGTGATCTGGAAGCGACACTGACCGCCAAGCAGAATCTGATGATCGAGAATGCGGTGATCCGTAAGCTGTCCACTACGGATGCGCTGACCGGCCTGTACAATCATATCTCCTTCCATGAGTTCTACGACAAAGCGCTGGAGTATGGGAATCAGGGCGCGCCGTTTCATCTGGCTTTGATTGATATAGACAATTTCAAGCGGATTAACGATAAATACGGCCACCGTATCGGCGATGCAGTGCTGGCGCGGGTCGCGAAGGTGATTAAAGACAATATCTCTCCAGCGGATATTGCCTCACGTTATGGGGGCGAGGAATTTGCGATTCTGTTCTTTGAGAAGACATCCGAAGAAGCCTACGAGCTGGCAGACAGGGTACGTCAGCAACTGTCGGAGACTCTACATGAAGAGTTGGAGAATACTGCAGTGACCGTCAGTATCGGACTCAAAAGCTACTCCGAAGGAGCCACCAAAGAACAGCTGTTTGAGGAAGTGGATAAACTGCTCTATACTGCCAAAAAATCAGGCAAAAACACAACATTGACTCCGCTTCAGCAGACCCGGCATTTGCAGTCTGTATAAAAGCTAGTCCGGCAGATTCCCTTTATCCTCCGCAGCCTTCTTACGCGCCCGGAACCGTCTGACCTTCATCAGGTTCCCGCACATCTTGTCGTCGCAGTAGCGCTTCGAGCGGTTGCGGGTATCATCGTAATAGACCCAGAGGCAGTCGGGATTCCCGCAGATGCGGAAGCGTGAGGATTCCTTCTCCAGTAATGCCGCGGCAAAAGAAGCGGCTATCTCCGCCATAATCTGCTCCCAGTCTGCACGCTGGGGGAGCAATGAAATCCCGGCTTCGCCACCGGTACCCCAGACTACTTTCCGCAGAACAGGCCCGTTGCTCATATATACATTCAGCTGTTCCAGCAGAGCTCTTTCCGTTGGTTGTCCCTGCACCAGCCGTTGTATCTCGTCCCATAATAATCCGCGCAGCTGCTTCAGCCGCTCCAGTTCAACCGGCAGAATCGGTCCTGCCGCAGGTAATTTCTGTGCCGCCAGCCATTCTGCCAGCCACTCCGGTTCATCCAGCCTATCCCGGTCCTTGCTCCGGTCGCCTGTCCGCCAATTCCGCCAGTAGCTGTTAATGAAATCCTCCCACAGCAAGCTGCATCTTTCCTTTCACCACGATGTTTCCTTTGATTGTAACAGTTAAAAATAAGTTTTGCTAGTTACTTGAAGCGCTCCGGCAAATATGCTACATTTCTAATGTAACCTTCATTCAGGTTGTTTAACCGTTACGAAATTCGGATTTTCTAAGCTCTGTAATCAGGGAGCGAATGCTCCGAGAAACGAAGCCGATGCTTTCGAAGTCTGCTTTACTGCGAAGAAACTCGAGGTGCATAGGCTCCGCAAAACTTTTAGGAGGGTGAAATATGCAAAATAAGATTAGCGATGTTCTGGTGGAGAACTGGGATTATGTGATGGATGTGGAGGATTGGCAGCCGCCGCTTAAGGACGCGCTCGAAGGGGTGACTAGTGAACAGGCAAGCTGGAAGCCGGAGGGGGCAGCGGGCAATTCCATCTGGGAGACCGTCAACCATCTGACTTATTATAAGGAACGTCTGCTGCGCAAGCTTAAGGGCCTGGAGAAATTGCCTGACTTAGAGAGCAATGATGCTACGTTTACGGTAACGGAGAGCGGGGAAGAGGCGTGGAACCAGGCAGTTGCCAAGCTGAAGTCCGTTCATGCCTCTTTGCGGGAGATTATTGTGGCCTTGGAGGAAGGTGCTTATGAATGGGGCGGCTCCGGACATGCACCGGGCGAAGAAGTGATGAGTCTGATTCTGCATGATTCTTATCATACCGGACAGATCGTACTGGTCCGCAAGCTGCAGGGCTCCTGGCCGGGTCAACGCAGTTTTGACTAAAAGCTGATTTCCAGCAGAAACGGATGCTGTCCCTAGGACGGCGCCGTTTCTTTTTGTTTCAGTCCGAAACACGGGGGTTAATGGAAGACATACAGCTAACGAACCGAGAGGAGAGATTGAAGATGGAACCGAATACCAAGGATAGAAGCATTGAGGTCGAACGGACAGAGGTACACAAGAAATCGGATTCCAGTCTCGTCGCATCCACCTTTATTAAATATGCCGCGTATATTATCATCATTTTTGGACTGCTGTTCTTCCTGGTGAAATATGTATTCCCGATGTTCTAAGCAACAGAATCCGGCCCGGATATATATGTTAAAGGGAGTGCCCCACAGCCATGATTTCTACGGCTGCGCGGTCACTCCCTTTTGGCGCTTACGGATATAATGCGGAATAATACCTATACGTCTTTGGTGATGAATTCACGGGTTTCGGCAGAATTCCGGTAAAAGAACCAGCATTCATTCAGCAGTTTGATCTGACGGCGGTCTTTCTTGAAATAAGCCTTCATGAGCTGTTGGCAAAGCCACTGCGGCAAGGGTACCCCTCCTCTGGCATGCATCCTATGTACAGATAGCATATGGGGAAGGCCGCCCAAAGGTGCGGCAGCAGCATTCATTTACATGTGGCAATTAGCCGTACAGCTCCATCATATAACTGCCAGCTACTGCACACTTTCCTCTTCCTCTTCATACCATTGCTCAAGCTGGGCCTGCAGCGCGCGGATTTCCGTTAATAGCGAGATCAGCGGATACTCAGTCTCTTGTATAGAGGCAAAAGCATTTTCCAGACGGTTGATATATGCCAGCCCGGACTCCAGGTGATGCTCCTCACGCAGCAGCTCCAGGGAATCGCACTCGGCAATCGCCCGCGGCAGACCGGGTACATTCTCCGCAGTCAGCTTGTCAATTTCTTTATTCAGGCGAAGATTGAGGGCGCTCAGCTGGTAAGCATACTCCTCCGGCATCTCCACGAACTGCAGTTCCTGATCCTGCTGCAAAATAACATACCGCATTTTCGGCATAACTCATTCTCCCTCCGGACTTGTCTTCCTTCTTGACAGTGTAGCCTATGGGCAAGTTACAATTCAAGTAGAGATCTTATTTCCTTAAGGAGAGGAGCCATGAAGGAGCGCTATGATCAGTATGAGCAACGAAGAGCTGCAGCAGTGGATCGAGCAGGTGTCACTGAACAGCTTCGGCGTGCCTTTCCGGCATACAGCCAGCTTTAACAGCAGACTTACGACAACGGGCGGACGATATTTTACCAAAAGCCATAATATAGAGATCAATCCCCAGCAGCTTGCCATCCACGGCCGGGAGGAGACGGAGAAAATCATCAAGCATGAGCTCTGCCATTACCATCTGCATCTGGCGAAGCGGGGATATATGCACCGGGATGCCGATTTCAAAACACTGCTCGCCCGGGTCGGGGGCAGCCGCTACTGCCAGACACTGCCGGGAGACAAGGCGCGGAAACCGCAGCCTTACCGGTACAAGCTGGTCTGCACAGCCTGCGCCATGGAATATCCGCGTAAGCGCAGAGCCGATCCGAAGCGTTACCGCTGCGGGAAATGTTCGGGCAAGCTGAAGCTGGTCGCCCTGGAGGCAGGTGCGGGTCCGGCTACTTAATATTTAATCACCAGGCCCAGCAGTCCGGCGAAAGAAGCCGCCTGCTCCGCCGAGATCACACAGCCGTCCAGATCCTGGAGGTCAACCACGAGGCCGGTGAACTCGCAATCGCTCAGATCGATATCCTTCAGCTTGCACCCGGCCAGTGTGGCCTGATCCAGATTGCATTCCGAGAAATAGAGGCCGCTTAAGGTGGACTGGTAATAATCGGCGCTGACGAGCGAGCTGCGCTCGAAGGAGGCTCCTTTGAAATTAGCAAACCGGAACACCGCGAACTCCCCGATGCACCCGGTCACCGATACATTTTGAAACCTCGCTCTCGTGAAGTCCGTGCCAATCAAACGGCAATCCCTGAATTCTGTCCTATGCATGAAGGCATCGTTGAAATCGACATTGGACAGGTCACAATGATCGAAGATGACATCGGTCAGCTCAATGCCGTGCAGAGAGGATTCAGTGATCGTTACATTTTTGAAAATAACCTTATCAAAGGACACTCTGGCAGCATCCTGGTATTCAATTAGCGCTCCGGAAATGAGGCAGCGGCTGAATTCGTCCTTGGAAGACAGAGAGTGAATCTGCTGCGGCAGCAATAGCTCCGGTTCCGGGATTCGGGGTTGTTCGATCTTGTTATTCATGAATGCCTCCGTAGAATTAGTTCCATCCGTTCAAGTATGGACAACTTGGCGGCTGAATGAGTTAACTATCCTGCGAACCTGAGCTTTTGTCAATTGCAGCGGCTATAGCCCGCCTTAAGCATGTACGTACAAATACACCTGTGGATGGATAAAATCACACATCGTTTTGTAAGCGTTACCAAACTAAGATGGAAAAGAAGTCCATTTAAGTTAGAGGGGGCGCACTTATGAAACGATTCAGGTCCGTGATTGCGGGTCTGCTGGCGTTGCTGCTTATTTTTCCCAATCTGGGTCTGCCGGGAGCCGGGAATTCTGTCTACGCAGACGGCCTCGGGGGAACAGGCGCAGCGCAAATTCCAGCGGGTACTGTTCTGATTAAGAACAAGTGGAAGAGCAATTTTTTGTATGAGACAAGCGAAGGTGTTGTCCGCTACGGAATGACTAACCCGGCAGATACCTCTTCCCATTGGAATGTGGTCACGGAGGGCGGCTTATCACGGATTCAGAATGTGAAGACCGGCCACTTCATTACGCTTGAAGGCAATGCAGGCAAAGAGGATTCACTCAAGGCAGCTGCTGCCCCGGGCGGGGGGAGCACCGCTGACCAATGGCTGATAGATACTTCAAACAGAGCCGGCTATATGGTCATCCGCAGTGCAACGGCTCCGGAGAGCAAGCTGGTCATCCATGAGGAGAATCAGCTGGGTTATGCCCAGGCCAGCGCGGATATAAACATTACCTTTGAGAGCCCGCAATGGGCGTTTGTAAGTCTCAGCGCAGCTCCTGTCCGGATCGAAAGTGTGATGCGCCCGGGCAACGTCATGTTTGAGAATGAGGGGAAGGTACAGCACGGTGCACAGCCGCTCAGTAATGAGGCAGCACAGTGGTTTCTGGAACCGGGTACAGATTCCGGGACACTGTTGATCCGCAACCGGGCGACCGGACACTACATCAAGCAGAATGAAGAGCATTGGTATGGGGTCTTCTCGGCTGAGATTGATCCGGCCAAAGCAAATCTGAGTGAGTGGGTCCAAGAGCCGGCGCCGGGCACCTCCGGGGAAGGGCTTGTAACCTTCCGCAATCAGGGTCTGACCGACGGCGGGAATGCATTATGGCTCAATCCCCAGTATGACGGTGACAGCGATGTGCGCTCCAACAATTGGCCGGGCTGGGGAGGCAATCCAAGTGCGCAGTGGCGGATCGTCACGGTTAGCGAGCTGCAGCCGGTGCGGATTGCCACCTATACCGATGCGCAAGTAGCAACCGATTTCCTGTATGAAGCTGCGGGCGGCGAGCTCCAGCATGGGGTTATCGCCCCGGATGCAGCAGATGAGGGTCAATACCTGTGGTACGCCGAGGACTATGACGGCCATAAACGCATCCGCAATGCAGCCACCGGACATTACCTTAACTATGCGGATGGTGCGGCTGCTGCCGTGACGATGAATAGTAGTCTGCCTTCCGATCAGTGGGATTTCAATGAATCAGATGATTATGATGACTACCAGACGATTGAGAATGTAGGGACTCCGGGAAACTATCTGTCTCTGCTGGGAGGCGGACATGCCGGCGCAGGCTCTGATGCAAGCTCGCTGTCTGCCCAGTGGCAGCTGCTTGATCCGGACGTCCCGACAGACGGATCCCTTCATTATTACCGGATTCAGAATACCTGGCAGTCCTTCTACTGGTATGAGAGCAGTGACGGTGTGCTGAAATACGGCAATATGCAGGAGGATGGATCAGACCAGTGGCTGATTGAGAAGTACAACGGCCGCAAGCTTTTTCAGAATAAAAAAACAGGCCACTACATGAATGTAGCACAGATGCCGGAGGGTCATATTTCAGTGGCACCGCTTGGCAGTAAGGATAATGTGGACCCGGCGTACATCTGGACCGGCAGAAATACCGGCGACAGCACGTATGTGATCGCGAGTGTGCTGGATAAGGAGCCGAATAAGCGTCCACTGAAGTATATTTCTTTGCAGAATCTGACCAAATATGCCGAATATGGGGTGATCAATCCCGATTGGGGCAGTCCCAAGTGGAAGTTCGTACCCGTAACCGAGAAGAGACATGATTTGTTCCGCTTCAAGCTGAATGGAGTGAACGGAGTAGATCAGTATCTTAAGGATGATGCTGTCCCTGCTCCTGTGCTGAAGGTTACGCTTCCGGTTAATGATGCGACAGTTACAACGGATGTGTATGATCCGCAGGATCAGGCGGGCGGAGACCTGGAGGATATAGCAGAGAAGGCTGCTAAAGAGGAAGAGGCATTGCTCGCTCTGGATACAGGTGATACTGCAACTGCTGGTGCGGGTGGCGGTGGCGGTGCTGCTGATCCCACAGTCGGTCAGGCTACGTACGGAGAGCTTATTCCCGGAGACGATTCCTTCGTCTGGCAGCTGATCGACATACCCGGCAGTAACGGTGCGGTCAAGCTGAAGAATCGAGGTACCGGAAGGTACATTTCCCTGGAGAGTCTGGCAGCGGTCATTGAACAGGAAGAGCCCACAAGCCCCGTCCGTACGGAGCAGACGGTATATGACGTCTGGGCAAGCATCAGATGGATAGTTCATATACAGGAATCCGGACGTACTACCTTCAAAAGTGCCTGGGCAGGCCATTACCTGTATGGCGCCGCTGATGATAACGGCTATCCGGTAATCCGGATTAGCAAGGCTGCGGATGCTGCCGTCAGGGACAGTGCGCAGTTTACTGCTGAGCCGGTTTACGAACCGGTACCACCTCTTCCTGTCACCCCAGTCCGGTTCAAAAATGCAGGCACCGGAGATTACCTGTATGAGAACGAACACGGCGTGGTCCTATACGGCCAGCCTGCTTCAGATAACGGCTACTCGCACTGGAGTATCGTTACGGATGCAGGGCAGCAATATATCGTGAATCGTGCCACGGGCCACTATATTACTCTAAATAGTGATTACTCCTTCCTGGAGAGTACCGGCGGTGATCCGGCAGATACCGGCGCTTCAGCATGGGATGTCAGTCTCGCTGCAGATGCCAAGCATTACACCATCCGCAGTCTCTACGGTGAATATAACGATGAGTACATCAACTTGCAGAATAAGACGGGATATGCTGAGCGCGCATTGCTGCTGGACACTGAGGCGTCATTGCAATGGACACTCGAAGCTGCACCGCAAGAATTCAACATGCCGGAAGGCGAAGCCGGGAACACGGATACGGCTACACCGGTTCAGAACGACACGAATATCATTACCATCGCACCGCAAGGAATGGACGGCACGATAGTGGCTGAAAAGGACGGCAAGCTGGTTTATGCCGATGCTTCCGGAGGTCCCGCCCAGGCGCAATGGCTGGTGCAGGATTTCAACGGGCGGAACCGGGTGATGAACGTTCAGACGGGCCATTATCTTGCGCGCGATCAGGAGGGCGCTGTTGTCCTCGTGGATTCCGGTGACAAGGAAGATTCGCAGTGGAGTATCCAGGATAAGCTGGGATACCGGCTGCTGTTAAGTGCGGATAAGCAATCTGCACTTATTTATGGGGACGCAGGAGTTCAGCTGGGGGCGGCTGGAGCACAGGCTGCGCTATGGAGCTTCGTTCCCGTAGCTCAGGATGCCGTGTATGCCGGGCAAGAGGCATTCCATGGGGACGGGGTGCTGCGGTTTGCCGTGAATGCTGATGTAGCGGGGGAATACGACGTTGTGCTCCGTTACCGGAATGCTTCCGCCGCTGCGGCTGAGCTGGAGACCCGGGTCAATGGTCTTAAGCAGGGCGTTGTAAGCCTTGCTGCCAGCGCCTCCGCTTCCGTATGGCAGACGGCTGAGCTTACGCTGGACCTGCGGACAGGAATCAATACGGTTTCATTCAGTGGCGCAGAGGCGTCATTGAGCGGGATCACAATCGATAGTCTGACTGTCAAAGATAGCATCAATAAAACCTACCGCGGAGCTACGCTTCCTTATACCAGCTATGAAGCGGAGGATGCCGTTACGAATGGAACACAGGTCACGCCTTCGCGGAAATACCGCAGTCTGGCTTCGGAGGCTTCAGGACGCGAAGCAGTCATCCTGAAGAACACCGGCGAGTATGTGGAGTTTACGCTGGCCAAACCTGCGAATTCAATCGTACTCCGTTATTCCATACCGGACAGTCCGGATGGGGCGGGAGCAGAGGAAACCTTGTCGCTCTTCGTGAATGGGGAACGCCGGGTGCTTAATCTCACGTCAAAATACGCCTGGGAATATGGCAGCTACCCATGGTCGAATGACCCGAGTCAAGGCAGCGGACACCGCTTCTATGACGAGATTCATGCGCTGATCGGTGAGGCTCCGGCAGGAGCAGTAATCCGCCTAGAGAAAAGCGCGGATGATCATGCTGCCTCATATGTAATCGATCTGGCGGACATGGAGCAGGTTGCACCTGCACTGGCTCAGCCTGAGGGGTTCTTGTCTGTCACTGATTTTGGAGCCATTGCCGGGGATGATGGCGATGATACTGCCGCATTTAAGGCTGCGCTTGCCGCAGCCGAAGATCAGGATGCAGGCGTCTGGTTCCCGGAAGGCAGCTTCAATGTCGGCAGCGGAATGCTGGATCTGGACGATGCGGAGATCCGCGGCGCAGGCATGTGGTACACGACGCTGAACGGCGCCAAGTTCTACGGCCACGGCGGCAAGATCGGAGTATACGATCTGCTGATTGAGGGCGGCATTAACGTGCGCGACGATGAGGCGGTTACGAATGCTTTTCACGGCGCCTTCGGTCAAGGTTCGGTCATTCAGAATGTATGGATTGAGCATACCAAAGCAGGCTTATGGCTGACCCAGCCAAAAGGTGAGAAGGCGCGCACCAATGGCCTCTATATGGCCGGGCTGCGTATCCGCAACCTGATGGCGGACGGGATCAACTTCGCTGTAGGCACAGGGAACAGCATGATGGAGCAGAGCGATATCCGCTATCCGGGCGATGATGGTATCGCCATGTGGTCCTTCACCGATGCCGGGCTGAATGATGTCAACGGCAGCGAGCGGACGCCAAGCTTCAATAATACGGCACGCTTTAACAATGTATCTCTGCCGTGGCTGGCTGATAATATCGTCGTGTTCGGCGGCAAGGATAATAAGATCCAGGACAATATTGTGAAGGATACGGTGACGAACGGAGCGGGGATTGCTGTATCCACACGCTTCAGCGCAGAGCCGTTCCAGGGCACGACCGTTGTGGAGCGGAACACCCTGCTGCGTACCGGCAGCTATGATTCAGGCTATGGTGTGAATCTGGGGGCAATATGGCTCTATACCGGGGAAAATAACATCAACAGCAATGTGCTGATCCGCAATAACATCGCGCTGGACAGCACCTATTCCGGACTCATCGTCCACGGCAATCTGAATATGGAAGGAATCACTCTTGCAGATAACGTAATTGACGGAGCCGGCACGAACGGAATTGAGATTACGAAGGAGATGAGAGGCAGTCTGCTGGCCGATAACCTGATTATCCGCGGGGAGCGGATGAATCTGGTGGCGAACACCTCGTCAACATTTACGGTTCTGGAGAAGAATCAAGGTATCGCAAGCAGCGTCAAGCCATTCTCGATCAAGCTTGGGGATGGACAGACCGGACCTGTGGTATTAAAAGAAGGAACCAGCTCCAAGCTGCAGGTGCTGGATCAGAAGGGTACAGATATCACTGCACAGGCAGTCATCAGTATTGCAGGCAGCAGCCTTGCCACTGTGGAAGAAGGGAAGCTGCGGGCAGTTGCTAAAGGGAACACTACCTTTACCGTGTCCGCCCTTGGCAGCACAAGAGTGTATGATCTTGTGATATCGGCCGCTGCAAGTCCGGCTCCAAGTCCGACTCCAAGTTCGACGGCGTCTCCGAGTCCGAACGCGAACCCGAACCCGCAGGCAACTCCTGCGGCTACCCCGGCGCCCGTAATTGTGCCTGCGGCTAATAACGATGCGCAGCTTAAGAGTGTTGCCGCCGGGCAGAAGATAATTGAAGTGGCGGCTAATGCAGAAGGTACCGCACGCTTCAGCGGGACTGCTCTGCGGGCAGCGGCAGCGGCGAGTCCAGACGCTGTGCTGGTGGTGCGGAGCGGGGACGCGTCCTACCGTCTCCCGCTGGCCCTGGCAGACAGCGTCCTGAAGGCTGCGAAGCTGCCTGATGGAACGCTGGAGTTCAAGCTCGCGCCGCAGACAGGCGCGGAGCTTGCGGGGCTGCTTGCCGCTGCAGGCAAGCAGAACTATAAGGTGAAGGGAACGCCGGCAGGCTTCACCTTGAATGTTACGGACGGCAAGACCTCATTGCCGGCCGGAAGCTTCGGCACTGTACATGTCGAGCGTACATTCACCATTAACGAAGTAATGGACGTCAAGACAGCAGTGGCGCTGGTCTATAATGCCAAGGACGGAACCTTCCGTTACGTTCCGGCAGTATTCGAATCCGGGGCAGGTGTGACCCGGGTTACCGTTAAGAGCAGCTTGGCCGGAGGTATAATGGCCGTTGCCGTGAATCCGGCAAGCTTCGGCGATATCTCCGCCCACTGGGCCAAGGATGAGATCAATCTGCTGGCCAGCAGATTGATTGTGAACGGCCAGTCGGCCGGTGTCTTTGCGCCGCAGCGCACCGTCAGCCGGGCGGAATTCACGTCCATGCTGGTCCGCTCGCTTGGCCTGCAGCCGGATGCTCTACCGGCTGCAGCGGCCACTTTCCGCGATGTGCCTGCCAGCTCCTGGTACGCCGCTGACGCGGAGACAGCCGTATTGTTGGGGCTGGTTCAAGGCTACGCGGACGGTTCCTTCCGTCCGGATGCGCCGGTCACCAGAGAGCAGATGGCGGTCATGGCCGCCAGAGCCTGGAAGCTGCTTCACGCCAATGCAGCAATTAATGAAGCAGCTTCTGCGTCAGCACTGCCGGGGCCAGGCACTTTTAAGGATGCTGCCAGTATCTCTGCTTGGGCTAAGGAAGCTGTGAGCATATTAACCGCCACCGGCATTATGAACGGCCAATCCGCCGGATACTTTGTGCCGGGCAGCAATACCAGCCGTGCAGAAGCCGCCGTTATTCTGACCCGCCTGCTCCGTGCCGGCAAGCTGCTGAACGAGTAGCCGCTAGTCGTCACGGCTTAACGAACAACCTACAAGCCGCCGCAAAGGAACGCGGGATTTTCCCCGTCTTCCTTCGCGGCGGCTTATTTTTATCTAGGCAGTCGGCAGTGCTTTTAATTCTCAGGAAGTGGACTAAGAGGAAATCGAAGCGCAGACGTGTCTTTGAATTAGCTGAAAGTCGGCAGAATGGAGGGGAAGAGACGCAGATGTGTTGGAATTAGCCGAAGTTGCCAGAAGGGAGTGAGGGAAGTGCGGAAGTGTGTTTAATATATCGGCCAAAGTCGGCGGATTGAAGGGACGGAGAGGTGCGAGACGGCTGAAATCTTGCAGAAAATACAACAATGTATGGTTCAAAACTACCCAGTTGCCAGAAATCCTGCAGAAAATACAACAATTTGAGGCTCAAAACTGCCAACCCGTCAGAATTCTTGCAAAAAGTACAACAATGTGGGTTCACAACCGCCAAACCGCCAAAAATCTTGCAAAAAGTACAACAATCCCGGATCTGAAGGTAACAATTCTCCAGTACTCCCGCTCCTAAAGGAAGAGTAGCTATAATTTCATCCAAAGTCGGCTGAGCGGGCAAACAGAGATGAGCCCCAACTAATTCAAGCAAGGAGCGTACTCCTGCCAAAAGGTTCACTCTGCCTCCTCTCAACCAGCCACAGAACTACTTGATCTGGCCCATGTCCAGGTTGACCCGGTAATTGCCGTATCCCAGCAGCTCATCGAGAAAAGCGGTCAGCGCTTCCTGATTCACGGTGCGTACGCGCATCCAGTAACAGCCCTCCCCGCTGATGCGGTACAGCTCCGCGACGCTCTTATGGTTCTTCGCAAAGTTCTGGAAGGGCAGATGAGCGGCGTTGGTGCTGAGAAAAACCGTAATAAAAGCATGCATATTCTGCCCGATCCGGAGCGGGTTCCAGCGGATAGTGTAGCCTTCAATAATCTCCAGCTCCCGCATTCTGCGGATACGCGCGCCAACGGCTTGGCCGGTCAGGTGAACCTCAGCTCCGATATCTTTATGGCTTAATGTAGAGTCTTCTATTAGAAGCTGTAAGATGCGGTAATCCGTATCGTCAATGAGGTAGGGTGTCATAAGTGTAATTTCCTTTCCGGGTGAAAGTAGAACAGTCTAATCTCTTTCGCGGCACAATGTATTCTTATCTGCGGCCGATTTATAATTAATTGTAGCAGAACCCAAGCACAAGTATAAGAAAGAGGTGTTTATTATCAAAATCCAACTGATCCGTCACGCCTCATTATGGCTGGAATACGGCGGCGTAACCTTTCTGGTTGATCCGATGCTGAGTGCACAGGGAGTCAATCCGCCAATTATAAATACCACGAATGAGCAGCGGAATCCGCTGGTTCCTTTACCGGGACCTGTAGAGCAGTGGCTGGAGCCGGATGCTGTGCTCGTGACCCACCTCCACCAGGATCACTGGGATGCAGCGGCGGCAGAGCTTTTGTCGCATGAGCTTCCGGTACTATGTCAGGAGGGAGATGGAGAGAAAATTACAGCGCAGGGCTTCGCCCAAGTTACAGAGATTAAAGACAGTGCGGCAGCTTCTGTGCGTGGAGTAACCCTGACGCGTACTGATGGCCGCCATGGAACGGGAGAGATCGGGGAGAGAATGGGCAAAGTCTCCGGTTTCGTATTCCAGGCGGAAGGAGAACCCGACCTGTATCTGGCGGGAGACACCATCTGGTGCGGCGAAGTCCGGCAGGTGCTTGATGATTATCACCCGGAAGTTATCGTCGTGAATGCCGGTGGGGCAAGCTTCGTAAGCGGAGGAAATATCACTATGAACGAACAGGATATTGTGGATGTATGCCATGCATCCCCGGAAGCATCCGTGATTGCCGTTCATATGGATGCCATTAACCACTGCCACGTTACCCGTGAACTGCTGAAGCTCCGCCTTGAACAAGAGGAACTGCTTAACCGTGTCGCTGTACCATTGGACGGAGAATGGGTGTAGTCCCAAGGGAATTTGTATAGTTTGAAAACGTTCTTACAATCTCTTTCGCTAAGCTTGACTAACCTAAAGAATCATGATAAATTAATCCTTGTTCATGTTAATGTTCCCTGATAGCTCAGTTGGTAGAGCACTCGACTGTTAATCGAGTTGTCACAGGTTCGAGTCCTGTTCGGGGAGCCATTACTTGGAGAGATACCCAAGTGGCTATAAGGGGACCCTCTGCTAAGGGGTTAGACTGCGTAAGCGGTGCGAGGGTTCGAATCCCTCTCTCTCCGTATAATTAATACGTAAGGAGCTCATTTTGAGCTCCTTTTTTGCATGCATCCAGTCGGGTCGTTCTGGATCATTGAACGATGCAGCTTCCCTTTTGATGTCGTAATTACATATAGTTATTGTCGCATTTATCTACTAAAAAACCTGCATGTTATATGATACCTTATAGGTAATGTCAGAATAATATATATGGAGGTGCAAGAGAATGAGCATTAGGATTGGCAAAATCAGCTTTTGGCATGTGCATGCCTGGGATTATACGAAGCAGGCTCAGGAGCATAGTGATACTGTAATCGCTGCGGTGTGGGACGAGGATGCGGAGCGCGGTAAGAAGGCTGCAGAGAACTTGAATGTTCCGTTTTTTGATTCCTTGGATGACCTGCTTGCGCAAAAGGATATAGATGCCGTTATTGTCGACGCGCCAACCTGTTTGCACCGGGAGATCATCATTGCGGCTGCCCAAGCCGGCAAGCACATCTTCACCGAAAAGGTTGTGGCTGCAACGTTGAGTGAGGTCAATGAAATCCTGTCAGAAGTATCGGAGCAGGGGGTGAAGCTAACGGTTTCCCTCCCGCGTCTAAATGATGGTTATACTTTATCGGTTCAAGAAATTCTAAACCAGGGACTGCTTGGAGAAATAACGTATGTCAGAGTCCGCTTATCTCATAATGGTGCAACTGCAAGCTGGCTTCCCGAGCATTTCTTTAGCTTGGAGCAATGCCAGGGCGGTGCCTTAATTGACCTTGGCTGTCATCCCATGTACCTGACCAGGCTCTTTCTGGGTCAAGAGGTGACCGGTGTAAGCGCGAGCTTTGGATATGTAACGGGTAAGGAAGTGGAAGACAACGCGGTGGCAACGCTTTATACCGGTTCAGGGGCTATTGGTGTGGTGGAAGCCGGGTTCGTGAATAGCTACTCACCGTTTACGATCGAGGTGCATGGAACGGAAGGAACCCTTTTATACGGAACGCCTGAAGAGAAGCTGCTCGTTAGAAGTGCTAAAGCGCCAGACAAAGGGGATTCCTGGATAGATATGCCTCTGCAAGGCCACCGGGAAAGTGCATTTCAACAATGGGTCAACCACATTCAGAGCAACACGCTTGCTGCCGAGAATATTCAAATCGCAACTGAGCTTACAAGGTTAATGGAGGCGGCGAATCTCTCCGCGAAGGCAGGCCGTGTTATCCGGTTAGCCGAATTGAACGCCTGATCACTCATCCATGAAGAGCTTAGCTTAAGCAGGAGGATTACAATGAGCCATTTTCCCTTCGGGATTATGTTTGAGAAGCAGGATATGCTTGAAAGACTGGATATTTCAATCCTGTGGGGACATTATGAAATTTCTGTTCTCCGGTTTCATTTGACCTCTTTTCCGCCGGGAAAGGTCATTGATTTCCACAACCATGCTGAGTTTGAATTTCATTTCATTCCGCGGGGCAAGGGAACGGTCATTCTTGGCGATCAGCGGTATCCTTTATCGGAAGGAATGCTCTACTTAACCGGACCGGGAGTGATGCATCGTCAGGAAGCGGACCCGGAAGAGGCGATGGATGAGTTGTGTCTGCATGTCAATATTGCGGAAAAGCTCAGAGAAGATGCGGATTCATGGGAGGTTGCGGAAGCCGAGGAATGCGTTGAGAAGCTGAGGAGGCTTCCCCCTGTACCTGCGCAGGATTATCACAGGGCTATGAGATGCTTTCTCGAAGCTTATGAGGCCTGCGACGGCAAGCTTACGGGATATTATACTTCTATTAAACATCTCGTGATCAGTATTTTATTGAAGGTAACCAGAGCTTATGATGCAGGCGGGATGGGAACCTCGGCACCGGTCCGGGATATGTTGACCTACCGCTATCAATATGCCATTCAATACATGGAAGCGAATTCTTCAGCAACTGTGACCCTGGAGAATGTGGCTGAGAAGCTGAATATCAGCTCCAGGCAGCTGCAGCGGATATTTAAGCAGATCGATCCGGATAAAACCTTCAGCCGGGTTCTTGAAGATATAAGGTTAGAGGCCGTATGCAGCAAGCTTGAGGCTAGCACTCTGCCAATCGAACAGATCGCTGAGTCCGAAGGGTTTACCAATGCGACCTATCTGCATTCGGTTTTCCGCAAGCGGCTCGGGATGACCCCGGCGGCCTACCGCAAGTCCAAAAAATTAAATTAAAAGTGAGGATGAGAGAATATGAGCAAAGTGTATCGTGTTGGAGTTATCGGATGTGGAGGCATTGCGAACGGGAAGCATCTTCCGAGCTTGAGCAGACAGGATAAGGTCCAAGTAGTTGCCTTTTGCGACATTATTAAAGAACGGGCTGATGCAGCTGCTGAACAATATGGAGGCGCAGATGCTGTGGTCTACACCGACTATCAGGAATTATTGAAGGATGCTTCTATTGATATTGTCCATGTGCTTACTCCAAATGATGCGCATGCAGATATCTCTATTGCGGCATTAGAAGCAGGAAAGCATGTGATGTGTGAGAAGCCAATGGCCAAAACAGCGGCAGATGCCAAGCGTATGGCCGAGGCGGCGAAACGTACAGGCAAGAAGCTGACGATCGGTTATGACAACCGGTTCAGACAAGACAGCTTATATTTGAAAAAGGTTTGCGAAGCAGGGGAGCTTGGCCATATCTATTATGCGAAAGCGCATGCGATCAGACGGAGAGCGGTTCCGACCTGGGGTGTTTTCCTGGATGAGGAGAAGCAGGGCGGAGGCCCGCTTATTGATATTGGAACCCACGCGCTTGATCTGACGCTCTGGATGATGGACAACTACAAACCGAAGGTTGTACTGGGTACCAAATACCATGAGCTTTCCCAGAAAGAAGAGGCTGCAAATGCCTGGGGACCATGGGATCCGAAGAAATTCACCGTGGAAGACTCCGCCTTCGGGATGATTGTGATGGAGAATGGTGCAACGATTACGCTGGAAGCGAGCTGGGCGCTGAATTCGCTTGATGTGGATGAAGCCAAGTGCAGCTTAAGCGGAACGGAAGCGGGTGCGGATATGAAGAATGGTCTCAGAATTAACGGGGAGAAGCATAGTAAGCTGTACACGAATGAAATTGAGCTCGATGCCGGAGGAGTAGCTTTCTATGAAGGGAAAACAGAGAAGGCTACGGATGTGGAATTGAGAAAGTGGATTGAAGCCATTGAAGAGGATAAAGATCCGGTCGTGACTCCTGAACAGGCTTATGTGGTCTCCCGTATTCTGGAGGCTATCTATGAATCTGCACAGACGGGTAAGGCGGTTTATTTGGACTAAACGTTAGACGGTCTGCAGACTATATCAGGCCAATAAGCTGGACCTCGCGGTGTAAGAGGTGCCAGCTTATTTGCTTTCTAGACAAATAACGACAAAAAGTCTGCTGGTTCAACCCGTTACCCCTTTAATAAATTGAAGGAGTGATGCTGTAAAGAGACAAATGTTATATTAATTGCGTGAAAATAAAGTATTGTATAAGAAAAGGAAACAAATCCTAAAACTATCCTGCTTTAAAATCCTCTGTTTTACTCCCGTTTTCTACGAATTTTTCGAAAACTAACAAAAACCTACCGAATACTACACATACCATGTTATGTAACATAACATTAAATCTTGAATTTTATATTAATTCACATAAAAATTAGTGACGACACCCAACCCTTGTGTTAATATAAATGACATCATAAAGAAATAAAAGAGAGGCAAGGCAGAGAAAGGGGAATTTTGATTATTATGGGGAAAAGGGGATGGCGATGGAGTACTTCATTCAGCAACTAATTAACGGGATTTCCGTAGGCAGTATCTATGCTCTGATCGCCCTTGGTTACACTATGGTTTACGGTATCATCAAACTGATCAATTTTGCGCACGGCGATGTATTTATGGTAGGTTCGTTCATCGGACTCTACAGTGCCAAATATCTGGCGAATGCCGGATTGCCGCCCATCGTTGTCCTGCTCTTGTCGCTGATCATTTCGATGACCATCAGCGCATTGCTCGGTATCACAATAGAGCGTCTGGCTTACAAGCCGCTTCGCAAGTCAACCCGGATTGCCGCGTTGATCACTGCGATTGGTGTATCCTTCCTGCTTGAATATACCGGAGTATTGATTCTTGGGCCTCAGGCTCAAGGCTTCCCGGATATTATGGAGAAGAAGCAATATCATCTGTTCGGTTCTTCCATCCAAGTGGAATCCAATCAGATAATGATTCTGCTAACAACGATTATTCTAATGCTTGTCCTGCAGTATATCGTCCGTTATACCAAAACCGGTAAAGCGATGCGGGCGGTATCATTCGATGTGGAAGCGGCGCGATTGATGGGGATCAACGTAGACCGTACCATTTCAGCTACATTCGCAATCGGCTCAGCGCTCGCTGCTGCTGCCGGAGTCATTTTTGGAATGACGTATAACTCAGTCGATCCTTTGATGGGCGTTATGCCTGGACTCAAAGCTTTCGTAGCTGCAGTGCTCGGGGGAATCGGAAGTATTCCTGGTGCCCTTGTAGGCGGGTTGCTGCTGGGAACGGTAGAGACAGAGATTTCTTCACTCGGATTCTCCTCATGGCGTGACGGCGTGGCATTCGCGGTACTGATTCTGATCCTTATCTTTAAACCATCCGGACTGTTTGGCAAGAATGTCCGGGAGAAAGTGTAGGAGGGAACTACCGTGAAAAATATAAATAAAAAGTTCTGGATGGGCATTATCGTTGCCCTTGCGTTCTATGGAGTCGTTAAAGTTCTTCTAACAACGGGAGTGCTAAGTGATGTGAACCAATCTATGCTGCTTCTAATTGGTGTTAACATCATGCTTGCCGTATCGCTCAACCTGATTACCGGGATTACCGGGCAGTTCTCCATTGGTCATGCCGGATTTATGTCCGTAGGCGCATACACTTCGGCGATCCTTACCCTTGACTACAACGTGCCATTCGTTCCAGCCATTATTGCAGGCGGACTCCTGGCAGCGGTATTCGGCGTATTGATCGGAATGCCTACCCTCCGGCTTAATGGTGACTATCTTGCCATCGCCACACTGGGGTTCGGTGAAATCATCCGGATTATCATGCTGAATACAGAATTCGTCGGCGGGGCTTCAGGGCTCAGCGGTATCCCTGCCAAAACAACATGGACGATGTTATTCTTCTTCACCCTGATTTCTGTGGTTCTGATTAATAACTTCATTAGATCTACACACGGCCGGGCATGTATTGCTATCCGTGAGAATGAAATTGCAGCAGAGGCTATGGGTATTAATACGACACGCTACAAAATTATCGCTTTCACCATCGGCGCCTTGTTTGCCGGGATTGCAGGCGGGCTGTCAGCTCATACGTTCTACGTTATTACACCGGGCAGTTTCAACTTCCTGAAGTCGTTTGAAATTATCGTTATGGTTGTTCTCGGGGGACTTGGCAGCACGGCTGGTTCCATCGTCGGAGCGGTGTTCGTTACCCTGCTCTACACCTACTTACGTGAATTCCCGGAATGGCGCATGATTATTTACTCCATTGTGCTCATCCTGATGATGATCTTCCGCCCGAGCGGCCTGCTGGGCACAACCAAATTCTCATTCGGCAAGTTCGGCAAAAAGGAGGCTAAGGCAAATGACGCAATCGAAGGCAGCAGTGCTCCTTGACGTTAAGGAGGCCAGCCGATCCTTTGGCGGACTTAAGGCAGTCAGTGATGTTTCCCTTCATATTGATAAAGGTGAACTGATCGGTCTGATCGGACCCAACGGTGCCGGCAAAACAACATTATTCAATCTGCTGACCGGGGTGTACCCACCCTCATCGGGCAGCATTCTTCTAAATAACGAATCCATTGGCGGGATGAAGCCTTACAAAATCAACCATAAGGGTGCCGCCCGTACGTTCCAGAACATCCGCTTATTTACGGCTATGACTGTGCTGGAGAATGTCAAAATTGCTTTTCATCAGCATGCGAAACACTCATTGTTCTCTTCTATGCTCCGTTTGCCGAAGCATTTCAAGGGAGAGGACGAAATCACTCAGAAGGCGATGGATATCCTCAAAATATTCAATCTTGCCGATCAGAGTCAAGAGGTAGCCAGCAATCTGAGCTATGGTAACCAGCGCCGCCTTGAGATTGCCCGCGCGCTTGCGGCCGGACCCAAGCTGCTGCTGCTCGATGAGCCTGCGGCCGGGATGAACCCGAACGAGACACGTGATCTGATGAATCTGATAGCCTGGATCCGTGAAGAATTCGACCTTACCATTCTGCTGATCGAGCATGATATGTCACTGGTTATGGGTGTCTGCAACCGGATTTACGTCCTGGACCGCGGTATCCTTATCGCTGACGGAACTCCGGTGGAAATCCGGAATAATCCGAAGGTTATCGAAGCGTATTTGGGACAGGAGGCGTAGAACTATGCTTACAGTACAAGGAATCAATGTTTATTACGGAGCTATTCATGCCTTGAAGGATCTCAGCATCAACGTGAAGCAGGGAGAGATCGTTACACTGATCGGTGCCAATGGCGCCGGCAAGTCAACGCTGCTCAAGACGCTTTCGGGGCTGCTTAAACCCAAGACAGGAAGTATCGAATTCCTGGATAAATCGATTGTCAATCAAAGTGTTCAAGCGATTGTTAAGGAAGGGCTGATTCATTGTCCTGAAGGACGCCGTGTCTTCGCGAATATGTCCGTTGAGGAGAACCTGGAGCTGGGTGCTTATCTGCAGGATTCCAGCAGCCTGGCAGCTGACTTCCAGAGAGTCTACAATACCTTCCCGCGTCTGCTGGAACGTAAGAAGCAACAGGCCGGAACGCTGTCCGGCGGGGAACAGCAGATGCTTGCCATGGGGCGGGCGATTATGGGTCACCCCAAGCTGCTGCTGCTGGATGAACCGTCCATGGGGCTGGCGCCGCTGCTGGTCCAGGATATTTTCAAAATCATCAAAGAAGTCAATGACGCCGGAACCACTGTGCTGCTGGTTGAGCAGAATGCACATCAGGCGCTCAAAATCGCTGACCGTGCCTATGTTCTGGAGACAGGCAGGGTAGTGCTTGAAGGAGACGCCAAGGAATTGGCCGATTCCGATGAAATCAAAATGGCTTATCTTGGTCACTAAACAGATACGCCTAACTACAGCAGCATCACAGAAACAACATATAAAAATTAATTATTCGGGAGGCTGGGAGAAACAATGAAGAAAATTGGGGCCATTATTTTGTCGACAGTACTGACTGCGGTATTAGCATCGGGCTGTGGCAACAACACAGAGAACAGCGGTAACTCTGCAAGCGGCGGAAATGCTGCCGCAGGCACAATCAAAATCGGGGCTGACCTTGAGCTCACAGGCGGTCAAGCTTCTTTCGGCGACTCCGCATCGAAGGGCGCGAAGCTGGCTGTTGATGAGATCAACGCAGCAGGCGGGATTCTTGGTAAGCAGTTGGAACTGGTAATTGCCGATAACGCTTCGAAGTCTGAAGAAGCAACGCAAGCAGCACAAAAGCTGATTACCAATGATAAGGTTGTTACAATCATTGGTGCTTCCACTTCTACCAATACGCTGGGTATCGTTCCGGTTGCTACCGAGAAGAAGATTCCACTCGTTGCAGTAGGTGCCACCAACCCTAAAGTTACTGTAGATGAGCGCAGTGGCAATGTGAATGAATATGTGTTCCGCGCAGCCTTTATCGATCCATTCCAAGGTGAAGTGATGGCGAACTTTGCAATCGACTCCCTGAAAGCCAAAAAAGCAGTAATCTATACAGATACTTCGAGTGACTACTCCAAAGGTCTGCAGAAGTTCTTCGAAGAGACCTTCAAAGCTAAAGGCGGCGAAGTGCTGAGCCAGGAGTCCTACCAACAGAAAGACTCTGACTTCAAAGCCGTTCTGACACGTATCAAAGCAGCTAACCCCGATGTAATTTACCTGCCGGGCTACTATGAAGAGGTTGGTAAAATCGTGAAACAGGCCCGTGAGATGGGCATCACCGTTCCATTCCTGGGCGGCGACGGATGGGATTCTCCGCAGCTGGCTGAAATCGCTGGTGCAGAAGCCTTGGAGAACACTTACATGTCTAATCACTACTCGCCTGAAGATACAGCTACTGAAGTAACCAGCTTCGTTGAAGCCTACAAAGCAGCTAATGGCGGTGCTGTTCCGGATGGTATGGCTGCCCTTGGTTACGATGCACTGAAGCTGGTGGCTGATGCCATCACCCGTGCCGGTGAAGCTGATCCGGCCAAAATTACAGAAGCTTTGGCAGCAACCAAAGATCTGCAGCTCGCAACAGGCAAAATTACCCTGAACGAAACACATGACCCGGTTAAAGCGGCTGTCGTTCTGAAATTCGTTGACGGTAAACAGACCTTCGAAACAAAGGTTAATCCTTAAGAAGGAAATCCGCATATACTAAGGTGAATGGAATTGGGGTTCTAAACCGCAGGAGGCCGTGCGGCCGCCTGCATCACCTTAGCTGAGAAGAGAAAGGCTCAATTCTGAGCCTTTCTTTTCGCATATCACAGGAAGGCTATGCTCACCAAACTAAGCCTGTGCTTCTGAAGCGAGTTTTGCTCACAAAACTTTTAGGGGGAATCAGCATGATTGTTGGCGTACCCGCAGAAATCAAGAATAATGAGAACCGCGTCGCCATAACCCCGGCCGGGGTAGAAGCACTCCGGAAGGCGGGGCATGAAGTGTTCGTCCAGGCCTCTGCCGGCACAGGCAGCGGCTTCGATGACCAGGAATACCTGGACAAAGGTGCTGATGTTCTGGACACCGCTGCGGAAGTCTGGGGCAAGGCGGAGATGATCATTAAAGTGAAGGAGCCTCTGCCGGAGGAATATGCTTATTTCCGCAAAGGCCTGATTCTCTTCACATACCTGCATCTGGCGCCGGAGGCGGTTCTGACCAAGGCGCTTGTGGAGGGCGGGGTGACGGCGGTAGGGTATGAGACCATCCAGCTTGAAGATGGCTCCCTGCCGCTGCTGATCCCGATGAGCGAGGTTGCCGGACGGATGGCTGTGCAGATCGGTGCCGGGCTACTGGAGAAGCCGCAGGGAGGCAAAGGCGTCCTGCTGGGCGGTGTGCCGGGAGTACAGCCTGGAGAGGTAGTGATTGTCGGCGGCGGTATTGTCGGCACCAATGCGGCGAAGATTGCCCTGGGGATGGGGGCACGCGTGACAGTCCTGGATCTGAATGCGAACCGGCTGCGGGCTTTGGATGATATTTTTGGCGGAAGGCTCGTTACAGTGATGTCGGATTCTTATCATCTTGAGCAGGCTGTCCGCAAAGCCGATCTGCTGATCGGGGCTGTACTGATTCCCGGTGCCCGTGCGCCGAAGCTGGTCAAAGAGTATATGGTGCAGCAAATGGCAGAGGGTTCTGTGATCGTGGACGTGGCGATTGATCAAGGCGGCTCGATTGAGACCATCGACCGGATTACAACCCATGAGAACCCGACCTATGTGAAGCATGGCGTGGTGCACTATGCGGTGGCCAATATGCCGGGGGCGGTCGCCCGGACCTCTACACTGGCGCTGACCAATGTGACAATCCCTTATGCGCTGCAGATTGCCAATCATGGCATTCATGTGGCTGCGGTTAACAATGCGGCGCTTGCCCGCGGCTTGAATGTGGTGGCTGGACACGTAACGAATCCCGCAGTAGCGCAGAGTCTGGGCTATGACTGCGCGGATGGAATCCGCGTCCTAGCTGCCGCTGGCGGACGTATTTAAGAAGGGGGAAATATAGTTTCGGTCTCGCGGGAAGGCGGGGCTGGGATGGGGAGAAGCGGAAGCTGCACGCCGTATTTCTCCCTGATATTTTCTTTTGAAAAAAGGCTTGTCAAATTTAGTGAGGTTTGATATACTCATTTTTGTTGTGACAAACACACAAACTTATCATCTGGCTCGTTGGTCAAGGGGTTAAGACACCTCCCTTTCACGGAGGTAACATGGGTTCGAATCCCATACGAGTCACCATAATCTTCTTCGATTGAAGGGATGAGAATTCCCTGGGTTCGATGAAGCCTCAATATGCGGTAGTGGTGGAATGGCAGACACGCTATCTTGAGGGGGTAGTGGGTGTATACCCGTGGAGGTTCGAGTCCTCTCTACCGCATAATTGCAATGAGCAGGAAACCCTTGATGATTCAAGGGTTTTTTGTTATATAAATAGAGCGTTTAGAATAGCGACTTGTCTCCGGATGAGTTGCTTTTTGTTGTTGTATGCGAGTTATTGTCATCCCACATTTAGGAAGGTATTTCCATTGATGGCGCCTTCATGTTCCTTTATACCTGCATATATATCAGAAAATCAACAGGAACGGGGGGGCTGCAATGAATTTTGTAATTCATAGAGATGAAGTGGTTCCACCTGAATAACACCCATGCGCCGCTGATTCTGGCCGGACTGAATAATACCTTCGGCGTATTCTTCATGACCCAGTTCATCCGCTCCTCTGTGCCTACCGAGGTCATCGAAAGCATGCGGATCGATGGCTGCTCGGAGCGGCCTTTCTCACCAGAATCGTAGTTCCGTTTTCCTGATGCCGGGCATCAGCCCTCTTGGGCTGATCGTAGAAGAATAGGCCGCCATTTTGGCGGCCTATTTGTTTTTTGAGTACTACAAAACTTGAGGTGAAGAAGTAAATTCCCGCAGGTATTTTAGTTTAATAGGACAATAGAATAGTTTTGGCGCAGTCATTATTCATAGTATTGAAGTCCTGGAGCAGAGAAGCCGGCAGTGGCTGATAACTAAATAAAAAAGTTTGACAGAGGTGTACTGAAGAATAAATACATTTTAAGTAAAAATATAAAACGGATGGTAAATGGTGTTGAGGTTGGGTTGAAAAAGTAAATATGCCGTTATGCATAATTCCGGTGCCTGCAGAAATGAGCAGCGTGGCTATGGAACTATATCTTTATACTCTGTTAATTTTAATGCGTTAAAGAGAATGGCAACTAATTAGGGATTAATGAACTATATTAACAATAAATGTTATGGAAAATATAAACTATTGTCGAGGATTACCGATAATGCTAAATATAAATCCCAAATTAATGAAATTTTATATTTTTTTATTAAAAATTTTAAATTAAATAAGCTTAGTAATCCAAAATTCCTATCCAGTGGTGATGAAAAAAATGAGCGTACAAGAAATGCTAACCAATCAGGTACAAAGAACCCCTAGAATTAAACCTGGCTACCCGGAAGGCGAACTGGCTCTGGAGGATCCTGCCAAGCCTTCGGGCAAACCGACCTTCTCCTGGCTGACCATTATTATTCCGCCGATCGGGATGATGCTGATTGCAATTTTCATGTCAACCTTGACCAGGTCGTATACGATGCTGATCTCGACGATGAGTATGACGTTTCTAACAGTTATGATCTCGGTGATGAATTACAAATCCAGTGTGAAGAAGCATCTGGAGCAAAATAAGAAGCTGGAGAAGAAATATCTGAATTATTTATTCCAAGTCCGCAATGAGCTGCAAAATGCTGCCAGTACGCAGCGTGAGGCTTATACATACATACATCCGGATATCTCCAGCTGTATTGAAATCGTCCGCGGCAGAAGCAAGCAGCTATGGGAGAGAACGGCAATTGAAGATGATTTCTTGAATATCCGGATCGGAGTGGGGATACAGCCCATTTCACTGGTACCTACATACAGCCCCAGAACCAAAGCAATCGACGACGATAATCCGCTTGAAGAAATCGCTGCCAAAATCTGCGAAGAAATGTATTTCGTAAGAGACATTCCTGTGTACATTCCGCTTAGCAATATTAATACGCTTGGCATATTCGGCAGAAAGCGGGAGGTTCGCGATTTTCTGAATGCAGCTATCGTTCATCTGACTACACATCAGGGCTACGATGACGTAAGAATCGTATGTGTGATGCAGCCTGAGGATCTGGAACACTGGGCATGGCTGAAATGGCTTCCCCATACATGGGACAAAGGCCGGAGATTTAGAAGTTTGGCTACGACCTCTTACGAAGCCTCCAATTTTGCCGATGAACTGCTCCCGGTCCTTAGAAAAAGAGAGGAAAGCGGCCAGAGCGGCTATGGCTTGCAGACGCTGCAGACCCCACATTATGTATTCCTGGTGTTTGCTCCTGAATTGTGGGATAGCACAGAAATGATGAAGGTTTTGCTGTCCAATAATTCTGTGCTTGGCGCGACGAGTATTTTTATCTCTGAGAAGATAGATGTTGCGCTGCCGCTGAACTGCCAGGCCATTCTTGAAATCAGGGACGGTAAAGGAATGGTCCGCAAAGATACGAAGCAGCTATTAAATCATTTAGCAGATCATTTTACAGTTGATTCTCTGGATAAGCAGCATTCAGAGTTTTTTGCCCGTTCGTTATCTCCGCTTAGAATCAAGGAGGGGCAAAATAACAGTTATATTCCGTCAATGGTCACCTTCATGGAGAGCTTTGAGGTAGAGCAGGTGGAGGAGCTGAATGTGCTACAGCGCTGGTCTAAGAATCAGGCCAACCGGACGCTGTCTATTCCCTTGGGACTCGGGGCGGGCGGGAAGTCCCTGCTGTTCGATATGCATGAAAAAAGCTACGGTCCGCATGGATTGGTTGCCGGAACCACCGGTTCAGGGAAGAGTGAGCTGCTACAATCCCTGCTGCTGGGTCTGGCGGTAAATTACCATCCTCATGAGGTTGCTTTTGTCCTGATTGACTACAAGGGCGGGGGAATGGCCAATGCGTTTCAGGGGCTACCCCATCTGGTAGGAACGATCACGAACCTGGGCGGCAACCAGATTAACCGCGCACTCGCATCCATCAAAAGCGAATTGCTGCGCAGACAACGGTTGTTCAGTGATGCCGGTGTAACCAGCATTGATAATTACATCATCCTGTACCGCAACAAGGAGGTCAGTCTTCCGTTGCCGCATCTGATCATAGTGGTGGATGAATTCGCGGAGCTGAAATCGGATCAGCCGGAATTCATGAAAGAGCTGGTCAGTGCGGCGCGGGTCGGAAGAAGCTTGGGTATCCACTTAATACTGGCAACCCAGAAGCCATCCGGAGTAGTCGATGAGCAGATTTGGAGTAACTCGCGTTTCAAGCTATGTCTGAAGGTGCAGACACCATCGGATAGCCAGGAAATGCTGAAACGCCCTGAAGCGGCAGAGATCAAAGAGAAGGGCCGCGGATATTTGCAGGTCGGCAATAATGAGGTCTTCACCCTATTCCAGTCCTCCTGGAGCGGAGCACCGTACGCTGGTGGTGATTCGGCGGGCGATGAAAGACCTCAGATGGATATTGTCACCCTGGGCGGTGAGCGGAGATCCCTGCTGCCGAAGGTGAAGAGTGGTGAAGGGGCTTCGCAACTAAGTGAGCTTCAGGCAGTGGTTAATCACATCGCTGCCCTTTCGGCCGAGCACTCCATCCGGGAGGCCTTCCAGTTGTGGCTTCCTCCGCTTCCGGAGACTCTCCTGCTTACGGAAGTGCTGGAGCCGCAGCAAATCTGGAATGGAGTCCACTGGCAGCAGCCAACGGATAATCTGACAGCAACCGTTGGGCGGGTAGATAACCCTGCAGATCAGGATCAATACAATCTGGACATTAATTTTAACCTGAATGGACATATGCTTGTGTACGGGGCGCCGAGCAGCGGCAAAACCATGCTTTTGAAGACCATTATTATGTCGCTTGCCCTGAAATATGATCCTGAATACGTGCATTTTTACATATTGGATTTCGGTACACGGACACTGGGTGTCTTTCATGAGCTGCCTCATCTGGGCGATATTATTTATCCTGAGGAGGAACAGAAGCTTGCTAAACTGATCAGCTGGCTGTTGTCCCAATTGGATGAACGCAAACGTAAATTCTCGCAGCTTGGCATTAGTAATCTGGTGTCTTACTGCGCAGCAACTGGTGACAAGGTTCCATACATTGTTATTCTCCTTGATAACTACACCGGATTTGCGGAAGCGTACGATGACCATGTATTAGATCTGGCGAAGCTGGTTCGTGAAGGCGGAAACTACGGGATTTATTTTGTATTTGCAGCCAATGCTGTCAGCTCCTATCCTTACCGGATCAGTCAGAATGTCAAGCAGGCTCTGGTGTTCCAAATGTCTGACAGGCTGGATTACAGCAGCATTTTGGGCCGAACGGACGGGATGGAGCCAACGAGTACTGTGGGACGCGGGCTGCTCAAAGATAACCGGATTCTGGAATTCCATACTGCACTTCCGGGGGAAGGCAGCTCAGATGATCAGGTTGCAGCCTCACTCCGCAGGATTAGTGCAGAGATGAAGGCTGTGGCCGGAGAGATTGAACCGGTAGGTATTGCCGTAATTCCGGATAAGCTTTCGCTGGAAGAGCTTCTGGAGTGCGCCTCCAAGGCGCAACCGGAGGATGGAGAATATCTTGTACCGGTAGGGTTGGATTGGAATACCACACTTCCGGCAGCGATCAATATCAAGCATGTCAGTAACTTTGTTGTATCGTACACCGGCTTGCAGCAGGTGGATTTCAGGTTCAACTCATTAGTGCAAACTTTTCATGATTCGGCAGACCAGGTCACTAAGGAATTCTATCTGCTCGACAGCGGTGTGGCCAACTTGGCGGGCCTGAGGGCCAACCCTGTGCTTACCCGTTATATGGACACGGCTGAAGCGTTCCTGGAACTTACACAATCACTCATTGAACAGCTGCAGCTGCGAAAAAATGATGCCCGGCAGGCCTCTGCCGATTCTCCGGAGCCTGGGGCATTTGACGAAGCTGGTTATATCCTGTCCAAATACCCGCTTCTCGTAATTCTGATGCCGCATTTCAAATCAGCCTTTGATCTGATGGACAATGAATCCCTGGATCACCTAGAGCGGATTGCGAGATTTGGCGGCAGGCTGGGTGTGCTCCTGATGGTCGGCAGCAATGCTGTTGAGCTGAGTAAAATGCAATTAACCACTGAACTTGCGGGTGAACTGATTAACAGTGGAAATGCGCTGTTGTCGGGCGGAGCACCAAGCGATCACACGTGCTATGCTGGCGTGATGGAACACCTGGATTACGACGAGCTTAATAGGGGAATGGATGCCAGTGAGGCGATGCTGCTTACAGAAGGGGTAATCCGGCGGCTCAAAATGATAACAGAACTTTAGATAAGCAGGTGAAGGAAGCAATGAAACCAGCTCGTGAAGTGTTTGAATTGCATGCTCTGGAAATTATCTATCTGACGGCATTAACGGGAGGAAGTAGCTTTCCGGGACTGGATACGG
The DNA here is from genome assembly GCF_038593005.1 of Paenibacillus sp. FSL E2-0178. Lineage (NCBI taxonomy): Bacteria > Bacillati > Bacillota > Bacilli > Caryophanales > Paenibacillaceae > Paenibacillus > Paenibacillus sp. FSL E2-0178. The sequence goes on along the minus strand of NZ_CP151953.1, from coordinate 3,228,131 downwards.
ATCTCAAGGCTGAGTCTGAGCGCAGTCTGCGTTCCCTTATGGATGCACAGATGAGATCGCTTGAAAGGAAAGGGTATCTGGAGACTGATTTTATGGGGAACGCGCAAGTGAAGGAAGGGCTTCATGAATTTATCCGTATCGCCTCAGGCAGTACGGCATATCTGTGTCAGATTATACAAAAGCATCAGCAGACGCTTAAGGTCTACTATTTCTTCCGGGACGGCACCTGGTTTGAGCTTGAACATCAGCCGGATGGCAGCAGCTATAAAGTGCAGGAAATTTATGCGTGGCATGAGCTGGTGTTCCAGGTAGTGAACAGAACCCCGTTAGTGCAAGGTCTGGGTAACTCAGAACAATTCCTTGCTGCAGATAAAGAGTCTGACCTGGAAAAATGGGTGGAAGAAATGCTGTTGGCCGGTGCATCAGTACTCTCTCTGGCGGAAATCCAATGCACTGAGGAGAAGGTACAAGTACAACGTGAACTGAATTTGCTGATACATGAAGATCATATGTCGCTGCTGCAACGCGGGACAGAGGAACGAGTCATGAGAACTCCTGTTCATTTTGCAGCAGCGGTAGAGGGATTAATAGCTTGGCTGCAAGAGACACATCGCTCAGAGGAGGCCGTATATGTCGACAGCATTAACAACATTTCAGTTTAAAGGCAAAGGAGAGAAGGAGCTCGATCTGGAGGTGTCGCTCTTCCTTACGGCGGGGGAATGTGTGGAGCTTCTGAAGCAGGCAAACTGGCTCCCCGATGATTGGGAATTTAAATGTGAGGTCAGCAGTACTGGAGAGGGATGGTCGGAGCTTGGACTGCAGGTGCTTCTGGCAGATGTAATTCAAGGAGACGGGTCAATTATCCGGATATTACCTTACTAAGCGGGTGAATTACCCGAGGAGGTTTCTTATGAAAAGCGTACATTTAGTTTGCTCACCTGAACTCATTATGCTTCTGTCAAGGGCTCTGGAGCATGAGGGCTACGTTATTTCAGGTAAGCACTCCACCTTACATAGCTTTATCAGCGGGTTCAGCAGTAAAGAGGTCGATCCTTCCTCAATCGTAATCATGGAGGGCGGAGCGGGTCTGGGTACACCGGTTAAGGCTGCTGATATTACCGGATTCATGACACTGATCCGCAAGTATCTCAAGCATACAAGACTGATTGTACAGCTGGACCCTGCGCTGCGTACAGATATTGAGTTCATCCGGTCTATGGTAAATATGAACATTCATGATCTGCAGTTCACCACCGAATTCCAGGGCGATGATCTGCTGAACTGGATTAAGGAAAAGAAAACAACAAGGGATTACTACCATATCCTAGGAAAGAAGAAGGGGCTTTTCTCCTTTAGAGGCCAATCGGCAGCAACTACCTCTGCTCCGGTAAGGGAAGAGCTTCCGCCCGCTCCCGTAAGAGCGGTCCAGTCGCTTACCCGCCCGCAGCCCGCAGCCGCTCCGCAAGCTCCGGCAGGTAACACCGGGAGGGCTGCCAATGCTGCGCGTCCAGCCACAGCGGCTACTGCAACAAGGTCAAGGCCTCCGGCAAGAACAGAGTCTCCGGCACCTTCCGTAACAGGAACGCTGGAAAGCCTGGAGCAATCCCTACCGTCTGAGGAGCAAACTCCGCCTGTAACGGGTCAGAGAATACTGGGCAGCAATGTTCCCCTCGTTATTGGGGTGTGCGGCGTTGGCGGGGAAGAGGATGTAGGTGCAGCTGCTTTTCTGGTTGCGGCAGGACTGGCTGAATTGGGCTGGAAGCCACTGGTCTGCGGAGATGACCGGCCGGAAATCGGCTCACTTGAACAGATTGTATTTAAAGGTGAGAAAGAAGACTCCGTGTCCACTATGTTTGAATATGAAGGCGTTACTTTTTACCGCCGCGGATATTCCTGGGATATGTCCGAGCTTCTGGCCAGCGGCTTCACACATATCATTCTTTGGCTCGATATTCACCGTGAACGGAAGGGGACTGGCGGGCTGGAGCTGTGGTGGAACTCACAAATTCCAATGATGATAGGCAACGGGGCTATGTGGAAATATGAACTGCTGAAAGAGAAGCTGAATACCCTGAACCCGTTTGAACGCAAGCGATGCAGACTGCTGCTGGAGAACGGGCATCAGGAAGTGCTGCAAGTGCTAAAGAAGGATTTCCCGGAAATTGAAGCAACATTGATGCCGGCGCATCAGGACCCGCTCTATCCGGATAAAGCGGCGGTCGCTTGGGTTATGAAGCTGTTGACCGTCCAGAAGAAGCTTATCCGTAAGCAAACGCTGTTCTGGATCATCGCAGGAACGGTATTATTTGTGACTTTGCTGTTAATAGGTATTGGTTTCTCATTTGTTCCGGAGAGCCGTTAATTCATAACTAGGAGGCTGCTATGAATTCAGGTTTGGTTAGAAGTTTGGCTTTTAATTGCCATCAGCTGCTGGCTCCTGCCCAGGAATGCAGCGACAAGATGAGTACTGCGATCGGAGGCGTATCTGATTACTGGGTAGATATGGGCGGTGAGGAGTTTAAGCAGCATTGCACAGAATGGATTAAGAAAATGAATCAATTCAAGGCCGCCATTGTCCAGATTGAATCGGAAATGATGAGTTATGCAACTGAATTACAGCGGACAGAAGAGGCGGAGGCTGCAAGAGTGAAGGAAGCACAGCGGCAAGCCAGTGAAAAGGCTGCGGCTGAAGCAGCAGCTGCAGCTGCAGCGAAAAAGACAGGGAAAATCAAATAGCAGTAGAAATGAGGTCATGAAGTGGCAGTACGCAAGCGGAAAAAAATGTTGAGATACACGATAATTTCAGGTTGTCTTGTTGCCGTCGCAACATCCGGGGTATGGTTCGCAACCTACCGTCACTACAATGCCAGGCTAATTGATGAGCGGGCCGCTTATGAAGCACAACTGGCGGATAAGGATGATGTCCTGCAGCGGTATATGGACCAGTCCCAGACAGCCTATGTTCTCGTCTCCGCCAAGCTTGCCGGTGAGGCAATTACCGCAGAGGATGTAATGGCAGAGAAGCTTCCCAAATTCTCTTCTCCGGACAATCTGATCGGCGATTCCAAGGGGATCGTCGGCAAATACCTGAAGATCAATGCCATGCCGGGGACAGCGGTAACTACTGAGATGGTGCGTGATGAGGCGAGACTTGAGCCTTCGGAACGTAAGGAAGAGACAGAGTATATCAAGCTTCCGCTGCGGCTGACCAAACGGGATGTTGTCGATATCCGAATCGTATTTCCTAACGGTGAGGATTACATAGTTGTTGGAAAGAAATCGCTCGAGGATGTTGATCTGGGGAATCAGTATACATTCTTCAACGATAGTGAAGAAGAAGCACAGCTGCTTCAGGCAGCCTTAGTGGATGCCTATATTAACAATGCTGAGCTGTATATGAAGCAGTATGTGGAGCCTGAGCTTCAGCCCGAGCCGGTAGTGAATTATGTGCCTAACCTGGATGTATTGAAAGTCATTAAAAGCAATCCCTTTATTATTGATCAGGCCAAGTGGAGCCTGGCTGAGGATCTGCGTAAAGAGCTGGAGAAACGGCTTGAAGCCCTTGAAGATGAAGATAACATACGTGTCGGGGCCGACGCCCCTAGCGGCAGTGGTGTGATTAAGCGGAAATCGGAGCAGGGAGCTGCAGCCGCTGAGGCTGCCCAAGTGGACAACAGCCAATCGGTTAACGGAATCATTGACCAGAGTAATCAGGCACCTGTGGATTCCAGCGCAGACCAGAGTTCGGCAGGCGGAACGAATACAGAAGCTACAGGCGAAGACAGTCTGCTGGAAGGAGAGTGACAGATTTGAATATTGTTGTCGCCGGAGATTGCGAGAAACATGATTTCATCCTGGTAGCCGCTATTCTGTTAAAAGGCTATTACAACAATGATGTCATGATCATTTCGGACAATCACAGGCATTATCAATATTTCGATGGAGAAGTATCCGGTATACAGATACGGAATGCTGAGCCGGATGTGGCTGACAGACCGGATATTGTCCTGTATGACTGGCATCATGGTTATCCGGAAGGACTGGAGGATGAGCAGATTGTGTTTGCAACCAGCTATGAGCGCCAGGCTATGGAACATGTGGATAAATTGCTGGATCAAAAGCATATGCCTGCCCTTCTGGTGGTTATCGAAGAGGAATGCGGGCTCGGACTGAAATATGTGGACCGGTATTACCCGGTAATCACCTCCAAGATTAGTTATATCACCAGCGCAGAGCGGAGAATTGACTGGGTTCATGATGGACGGGTGAATCTTAAGGTGGATAAGGATTTTGCCGGGGCTGTAAATGATTTTTTAATTGAAATCGGCAATGTGCCTAAGAATGACATCAAGAAACTATGGCAGTATGCGAGGAAACGGGGGGAGTAAAGGTGCTGGTAGCGTTTTGGGGGCCTGCCCGAGGGCAGGGGAGAACAACTTCAAATATGGCCGTTGTGGCGGCAACGATTGCACTGGATCATCATATCCGGGTGCTGATGACGCACACGCATTTGAAGCAAGGGGTACTTGAGTACGTATTCTCTCAGACGAGGGCGGCTGCTCAGGCGGCGACTTCCGGGGGGATGGATGCCATTGAGCGGCTGGTGCAGTGCGGGATGCTTACCCCCGAGGGGATAAGAGATCATGCGGAATCTATTCTTAAAGACCGCCTGGAGCTGTTAAGCGGATCTTTGAATACAGAGAAGCACACGGCCAAGCTGTTGCTTCCGCATATTTTCAAAGATTACAGAAGATTTTATGATTTGCTGTTTGTGGACCTCTCCGCCGAAGATGACCCGGAAGTGGTATCACTGGTAATGGAGCAGGCGGATCTGGTTGTTGTGAATCTGAGCCAAAATCAGGTGAGCCTGAACACCTACTTTGAGACAAGCGGAAGATCGCCTGTGCCGGGCCACAAGCAAGTACTCTATTGCCTGGGTGCCTACGAGCGCACCGCAAGGATGAATAAGGAAAGAATTATTAAACAATACCGGCTGGGAAAATCTGCTGTCGGCATAGTTCCTTATCATACCGGTTTCATGGATGCACAGAATGAGCGCCGGACTGTGCCGTTCCTGCTGAAAGCAAGGGAGGCCAGAACCCGTTTCCTGGAATTTAGTGAAGACGGATCTTTCACTGCTGCAGTGCGCGGGATGGGCCAGCTTATTCTTCAGACGCTGGAAATATCCGCCTTGCCTGAATTGGAAGCTGCAAATGATTAATCTTATCCTGATATTCATAGTCCTGATTATTATTGGAGTATTCCTGTTCTTATGGCTGGGCAGACGTAAAAACTCGGCTCCGCCATCCGTGCAGCTGAAATACGATATGAATGAAATCGTGCTGTTTCTGAGACGTGCGTTCGAGGAGATTATCGCCTCTTCCCTCTATGAAGGCAGTCCGAGCGAAGAAGAATATAACCGCCGCAAAGCACGGCGCAGAGAATTGCAGAAGGCGCTTAGAAGCTGCATGCATGGTGATTTATCAGCCAAGAAATATGTCAAGCTGTACATGAAGGATCTGCTGGTGCAGACCTATGGTCTGGATGAAGGAAATGTGGACAAGATCATCAGCTTCGGCCATGCGGGCCGTCTGACTTCACAGGATTGCTTCGATATCCTGCTCCATGTCTTCAAGAAAGATCACGGGCAGGATGCCTTTAATGTAATGGTAAGCAAATATAGTCTGGATACTCTGCAAAGACTGCCTGACGGTTCCCGGGGATACAAGATTACAGAAGAGCAGATCCGCCACATCTATCAATCGGAGCAGCCGAGATTGTCCATGCAGGACAAGATTGAAATTATTGTACAACGGGCCTATCAAATTTATAAAGGTCTTGGGGTCATTGATGAGCTGCGGGATCAGAATATCGACGGTGTGAATGGCGGAACAAGCGGGATGCCCCCGGATGTCGTGCAGACCACTGATTTTCTGGAATACACCAAACAGCAGCATTTCATTCCGCAATCCTATGATGCGGTATGGACGTTCTACCGGGGGAAATCGCTTCATCTGGAATTCTTGAGCTTCGGTTCCGAGAAGGAGCTGAAGCGGGTCTGCCAGAACATTTACGGCTTCGGCAATCCAGGCCAGCTGAATGAATCCAAGGGTTATATCATCAACGATATGGCTGACGGCAGCCGTGTCGTGGTGGTGAGGCCCAAAATGGCCGAGAGCTGGGCGTTCTTTGTCCGCAAATTCAATGATTCACTGGTAGAACTGGACCAGCAGATCAAAGATCAGGGTGCGCCGCTTGCTATTCATATGCTGGTCTACCTCATCCTTGGTCATCAGGTAACTGCAATTACAGGAAGACAGGGATCGGGTAAAACAACGCTGCTCAAAGCGCTAATCAAATATATTGATGCGAAGAATATCCGGATTCAGGAGACCTCTTTTGAAATTTGGGCGAGAAAAATGTATCCGGGTAAAAATATCCTTTCTTTTCGGGAAACGCCCTCGGTCAGCGGTCAGGACGGGCTGGATGTACAAAAGAAAACAGATGGTGCGGTTAACATTGTCGGCGAAGCCGCCACTCACAGTGTGGTCAGTTATGTCATTCAGGCAGCCCAGGTGGCCTCTGAGTATACCTTGTTCACCCATCACGGCAAAACACTGGCGAATCTCGTCAGTGCACTCCGCAACAGCCTGATTGCCTCGGGAGCGTTCAGCAATGAGAAAATTGCCGAAGTGCAAGTGGTTGAGGCGCTGGGCTTCAACGTCCATCTGGTGCTCAGAGCCGGCAAACGTTACATTGAGCGGATTACGGAGATTATTCCGGCCGACCCTCAGTTCGAATATCCGCGGAGTTACGCGGAGCGGGCGGAAATTACGGACAAGCTGGATGCTTTTATGGATACCATGACCGAATATTTCGGGCGGATGACTGACCGGCGTTCTTATGATTACAAGGATATCATTGTCTGGGAAGCCGGAGAATACGTGGTCAAGCATCCAATCAGCAGCCGGAAAATTGATGAAATGCGTAAGAATATGGATGAGGATGATGCGGCGGAGTTCACTGCATTTATTGATAAGTACTGGGGGCAATCTGCATGAGTCTGCAAAATATAGTGCTGATTGTTCTCGTTACATCCGTCATCCTGCTGGCTCTCCTGCTTGTCCTGCTCAGCATTGTGCAGCGTAAGTTGAAGGGTACGCAATATCAGGAGCAAAGACGCCTCAAGGCATTGTTGCCTACACGTACCAAGGACAAAAGATGGCTGGAACAAGCTCATAAGACTTATCCGGTACTGGATGAACTTCCGGTCATCAAAAAACTGCTCCACCGGATGCGGTCCCGCCTCACCTTAATTCATGCCGGAAATGAAATTATGATCAGAAGCCGTGCAGCTGCACTGACTCTAATGATCGTTGCCTGTATTCTGCTGATCTCGCTGCTGTCCTTCCTATGGACTTCTTCCTGGGTCAGCCGTGCCACCATTATGCTGGTCTCCATTTATCTGGGAGGAATTCTAAGCGACCTCTTCATTGGCCGTCTGGCCAAGCAGATGCTGTATGACCAGTCTTCCATGATTCTGGATATCCGCCATGAATATCATCAGACACATATGGTGCAGGTCAGCCTGGAGAATTCTGCAGAGCGTTCCAAGCCTATGGTGGCTATGCATGCCAGACAGATTGCCAGCATTCTTGCAGCGGTGGACCCGGAAGATGAGCTGCAGCGGTATTATGAGGTTGCACCTAACCGGTATATGAAGCAATTGGCCGGAGTGAGCTACAAGATAGGTGAATATGGCGATGCGGATATTCATAAGGGCGAGCGCTCTATCTATCTGTCCATGCTTGGCAATATCAGAGAAGAGATCCATATGGATATCAACCGCCGTGAGCGGATTGACCGGTTGTTGTACGGGATTGTCTTTGTAGCGGTGTCACCGGTATTCATGCTGGACCCGATCCGTAAATGGGCAGAGAGCATGTTTCCGATTGTGACTAATTATTATAATTCCGCTTGGGGATTGTATTCACTGATTCTGCTGTACATTACGTTTATTGTATCGTTCGTTGCCTTGCGGATTCTGAAGGGTGTTGATGAGGATACGCAGGCTATTAAGGATGAAGGCAAGTGGTTAAACCGGCTATTGAAGAACAAGTGGGTCTACAGAGTAACGGACCGGATTACTCCGGAAGAGCATGAACCCGTCCACTTTAAGGTAGCGGGTGTTCTGAAGGATGCCAACTCCGGCCTCTCCCATCATGCCTACTATTTACAGAAGACTCTGGCTGCAGTGGGCATATTCCTGCTCGTAGTGATTATTCAGTTCTCTATCCATGCGAACATCAGGCATAACCTCCTCCATCCCAATGTACTGATTACGACTGGCGGGAATCAGACGGAATCCCAGAAGATGCTCAGTGAGGAACGTTATGCCTTCGAGCAGTCGCTGATCGGAGAGCTGGTAGCGAAAGATATTACACCGGATCAGATGCTGCTGTATATTCAGGAGCAGGCCGAGCATAAGCCGTTTCTTCAGTCCAGTCTGGACCAGAATGCCTATGCGCAGCAGCTGATGAACAGAGTGGAGCAATACCACCGGGAATATTACAAATGGTATGAGCTGCTGCTGGCATTTGGGCTGGCTGCGGCAGGCTTCTTCCTCCCGGATGCTTACCTGATTATCCGCACCCAGCTGCGGAAATGGGAAATGCAGAATGAGGTGGACGGCTTCAATACGCTGTCGATGATGCTGTCGCAATTTCCAAATATCAGCGTGTATGAAATTATAGAATGGCTGCATCGTTACAGTTATATCTTTGAGCGGCAGCTGCTGCGCTGCATGCTGGATTATGAAGCGGGAGGCTGGGATGCCATTGAGAAGCTGAAGGAGGATGCGCGTTTTGTTCCCCTGGAACGGCTGGCTGACCGCCTGCAGGTTGCTGCTGATCTGATTCCGGTAAAAAAAGCATTCGATGATATGGATGCCGAAAGAGCGTTCGCGATGGATCAGCGCAAGGAGCACTACGAGAAGGTAATCAGCAGGAAAAGTACACTGGGCAAAATGTTCGGGTTCTTGCCGATGCAGGCAACGTTCACCTTATATTTACTGCTTCCCTTCGTCTATATGGCCTTCCAGCAGCTGGGCGACCTGACTGTTGTGACCGGCAAAATGTGAAGGAGCTACAGGCATGGAGAATATAGCAAGCTTTTTGAAAACTACCATTTCGATTCTGATTACGCTGGCCATTATATCCTCCGGCCTGTTCCTGTGGGGGAAAACACAGCCTGTGGTTGAGCTTGCGAACAGCCAGGCAGCAGCACAGGCGAGGGCGTTGTCGGAGCAGCAATATTCCGCCTTCGACAATCAGCTGGTCAGCGGCTCGCAGATTCTTACGGCTTACCGCCGCTATGAGTCACAACCGGGCTTCTGCCTTTATGTTCAAAGAGCTTATGTCTACGGTCAGGATGCATCCAGGGAATTTAGTATGAATCCGAGCGGGGAGGGCTCCTGCCGTAATTTTAATTATTCGAACGGGGAGTTCAAGGAAGGCACCAGTTATAGCCGGACCGATGAGGATATTTCGGACGCATCCGGTTCGTATTACATAAGCCCCCAATCCAGGTACAGGGCTAAGCTGATCAAAGACAAGAACGAGCGGATTGCGGCTATTTATTTTCAGGCACAGTAGTGCTGTTGGACTGACAGTATAGAAGCAACCTTTCAATATAATGCGAGGAGGAGAACTTCATGGAAAATATTTCAACGGGTCTAAAATGGGTCATCGGCATTATCGTTACCATTCTAATCATCGCCGCAGGTGTAAGTATTTACCTGATCATTAACAACTACTTCATCCGCGCCCAGGAGCAGACGCTGGCTCAGACCCAGATGATTAATCAGGCAGAATTTAACAGCTACGACAACAAGGATGTATCCGGCCAGGATGTAATCAATGCGGCGATGCGGTATAAGGGGCGTCCGCAGTTTGCGATTAAAATTGAGACTGGGGAAAATACAGATGGGTTTTATGCGGAGAATACTTATGATACTTATTATATAGAGCCTGCAGAGGGTGGTGTAGTGGAATTATCAGATCCAGATGGGGGCCCAGAGCAAAGCGTATCTGAAATGCTGGACATAACAAATGATGATAATTGTACAGTCAATACACTTGGCCGGTTCAAATCTACTATTTACCGGGATCAGAATGATGAAGTCAGGCTGATTGTATTTACTCAGAACTAGAAACCAAGGTGAGGAGAGAATGTCATGGAGAATATTTCAACCGGGCTGAAATGGGTGATTGGTATTATTGTCACTATTCTGATCGTCGCAGCAGGAGTGAGTATTTATCTGGTGATTAATAATTACTTCATTCGCGCGCAAGAACAGACCTTGGCCCAGACCCAGATGATTAATCAGGCAGAGTTCAACAGCTATGATAATAAGGATGTCTCAGGACAGGATGTAATTAATGCCGCTATGAAATATAAGGGGCGGCCACAATTCTCCATTATTATAAAAACTGGAGTGAACAAAAAAGGATTTCATGCGAGTAATACATATGCCACCTATTATGCTCTCCCAACAAAGAAAGAAGATAAAGGAGAAACTGAAGTGCAGTTTCACTTTGGTGATAACTCAGGCCTTAAGGATTATAGTGTGTCCCAGATGCTGGATTTAAGCGATAACGATGTTCCCAATGATGATAATTGCAATGTAAACACACAGTCTGCATTTAAAGCTAACGTATTCAGGGACAAGAATGGTGAAGTCCGACTAATCGAATTTGATCAGAATAAAGCCGGCAAATGAAAACCGCTACCCAATTCCTGCTAACCCTATTTGCCTGGATCATGTTCGTAATTGGCGGCTTTACGTTTCTGCGCCTGGAAGCTGACAGCACTGTTCAGGCCAGTCGGCCGGAGCAGGCTACAGTTGCATTAGCCCCCTATACAGGGACCGGTGATTTGAAGAAAGTCTCAGGAGAGCAGCTAATCGGTATGATTCCTCAGGCACTCGAAGGGGATTACATTTTAGTGATAGACGGCATTGTATTTAATGAAGAAACAGACCTTGATGCAGTGGATCTGCGGGGAGTGCCTGGCGCTGCTTATGAGCTAAGGGTTACGCGGACTAATGAGATGGTTACGGAAATCTCTGCTGCCCGCTGAGAAAGGAGGAGCCGCATGGCAGATGCGCTAAAAGGTGTAATTATCGTGATTCTGCTGGCCTTTGTATTTGGAGTCTACCCGGCCTTCCGCCAATCAGAGGTAGTAGAGAGGAATACGAAGCTTGCAGCGAATGCGGCTGTGGTGGAGTTCGTAGATACGGTTCGTGCCAAAGGGTATGTGGATGTCGGAGATTATGAGAGGTTTCTTCATACGCTGGATGCTTCATATGCGGTATTCGATGTTCAAATGGAATACTTCAAAAAGAATCTGGAGCCTCTGTACACCAATCCTGATGATTATTCCACCTTCCAGAACAGCTTCAGTGTCAGGTATGACGGATATTTTAACAAGGATATATTGGGAATCCTGTATCCTGGATCAGCAGCTTCGCTTGCTGCAGATGCTCCCGGCAGAAGGTTCACCATGCATGTCGGTGATCTGTTCAATGTCCGGGTGGAATCCGCAGGGACGACACTGGCTTCGCGGATGCGGTCCATGTTATTCCATAGTGAGCTGATTCCGCTCAATTTGAAGTACGGGGGAATGGTGCGAAGTGAAGCCCCTTAGTGTAGTGCTTGTTTTTCTGATTCTGGTAATACCGCTAGTGCTTATTAATGATACTAGAGAAGACCTCCGGGTCTTTAATGAAGACCAGTACAAACGTTATTCCGATGATTTTCAGGCCGCAGTGGATGATGCCGGAGACTATCTGTCCCGGCTGGAAATGCAGCCGACGATAACGGCAGTCCATTATGGCCGGGAACGCCAGCTGAAGCTGGATCAGGATGTGCTGAGTGTGTTCTACAGTAACCTGGCGCTGAAATTCGGACTGGAGAATAATAGGACTGAATTGAACAATCTGAAAATGCATATGCCGGCCCTTGTGATGTTCGGTTATAGCGGATATACGCTGGTTACGCTCGATGATACAGCCAGTAATGGAGGAGAGAAGGAGCTTAAGCCTGTCAGCTGGCCGGAACGGCCCTACTACTACAAGCTTCGGAATAATAACTTGCTCTATTTCACTTTGGACGATAACGCACGGGTATACGACACTGGGACCAATAAATTCTATGAGGGAGATTATGGAGAGCTGGCTGCAGAGACGAGTCTCGCACCTATCAACTCACTTGAGCTATTCCGTGAGATCCGCCAGAGCACGATCACTTCACTGGTCGAACAGGATCTGGCCACGGCCATTAACAGGCACCTGGAGCTGGTGAAGCGGATGGGCATATCCATCCAGTTCACACTGCCGCGCGGTCTTCAGGAGCAGTCGATACAGGATGTGGGGATGATGGCTTTTATACAAGGCTATCCGCTTCCCGGCGGAGAGCTGCTGGATGCTTATTCCCTCGGCAGCGGCGCTGTCATGCGGCGCAAGGTGCTGATCGGAACCCGGAATGCAGCAGGCAGGCGTACGGCCTACGGTGAAAGCTGCTTGCCTGCCGGAGCGAATGTCATTGAGAGCCTGTTCGATCCGGAGGAGGCTGCGAGGAAAGGGTATTATGTGGAGGATTGTGCGGTTAGGTGAAGGGAAATGAATGAGTTCAATTCAATAGAGGAGGGACATAATGAAAAAAATAATACTTAACAGTCTATTGATTGTTTCTATGATATGCACAAGTTTGTTGGTGCAGAGTCGTCCGGTGCTTGCAGCAGAGCAGTCTGCTACATTTACGGACATTCAAGGGCACTGGGCTAAAGAGGCTATCGATACGGCAGTGAAAAGTGGTTACTTCAAAGGATACGCCGACGGCACTTTTAAACCGAATGGTACTGTAACGCGTGCAGAGTTCGCGGCGTTATTGTCTAGGGCAACGAGGACACAGACAGAGAACGCTCAAACGAATGTTTTTGCGGATCTGGCAGGCCACTGGAGTGAGGCAGAAGTTAATCGGGCGGTATCGCTGGGTTACGTTAATCTGAGTGACTATCCTAACGGGTTCAAGCCAAGCACACCCATTACACGTATGGAAATTGCCAAGTGGATGGTGTCCGGACTTGCGGCAGGTGACGCAGATTATAAGCAAGCTTTGCAGGATACGGTTACAACGGTGCTACCGGTAAAAGAATATTTTAAACCGGGCATTCCACAATCCCAAGCTCCATATATTGCGGTTTCTCTGGGGACCAAGCTGATGAGCGGCTATCCTGATGGGTCATTTGGATTAACCAAGCAGGCGACCCGCGCTGAAGCATCCGCTATTCTGCTGCGTTTGAATGAGGTTAGCCAGCAGGAGGCAAGCAGTTTTGTAGGGTTGAACGAATTGCGGGAAGTGGGAACCGAGCGGACAAATATGGAGAGCATTAGTCCGTTTAGAACTCGTGCTGGTACCTCCGTCAATGGAATCATAGGGAAGAAGTATACTTTCCGTAACAAATCCGGAAGTATGACTGTGAAAAATATTATTGTGGTGGATTCACAAGACTTTACAAATATAAGGGGGATTTATGGGCCATTATTTGTAGATAAGAATTATAAATTCCAACGGATAGATAATAAGGGGATGTACAGAGTATTTGCTGAAATCACAATATATCCCACTAAAGAAAAATTTTATGCTAGTAATTATTATGAAGGAGCGCCCTCTTTACTCGTGGGAATGTACAGCGAGAATAAGTTGCCTGAGAAATTCGGCTACACAATGATACCGAGAACTCCATCATATGATTTCTATTTAAAGAGCGGTGTAACCCTATGGGTCAACTTATTATGGGAAATAAATGAATTTCCTAGATGGGTAGATTTTGACGATGGTACAAAGCTCGACATTGAAGTTGGGAATGATTAGGAGGGGGGATAGTGAGGAGATGGTTACCACTACTAACTCTGGTTATTATTATATGCTTTTTGAATCCTATTTCTACAAAAGCACAAAATAATGAATTTACAGGTGGTTATCCGGAAGTGGCACAAGGGTTAGAGATTACGCCACAAGGACCTGCAAGTATGCAAGCAGTTAAAGTTGAGGTCAAGGGGCTAGCTGAGGCAAATCCAAAGGTTGTATGGGTACAGCATGATTCAGGTGATTGGACAGCTAGCTATAACGGAGGAACTACAACTATAACTACTACTAGTACAGTTAATTCAGCCGGTGAGAAAGTTCCTAATGAGAAACAAACCGATTTTTCTTTAGATATGGGCATTTATGCTCCCGTTTCAATGCAAGATGAACTAGGAAATGCCTTTCAGAAAGAGTATATCAATAACCTCAGTATTTATGAGATGCGCTGGAGGACCTTACATAGTTATAAAGCTGTAGGAGCTAATCCGGAATTTCAAGCAGGATCCTTGAATGCGAATATAAAAGTTATTACCGGTTTCCCGAATCCTTACACCAATAGAGAGAGTTACAATGAAGGAAGTGGTCCCGCTAAATATATAGCTGAATACGAAATTCTTATGGATGTGGCCTTCAAGGGATATGTGGTTGAAAAGAAACAAATGCGTGTACTCCAAAATGCTAACTTACAAATTAACGAAACAAAAAATATGCAAGCGCAAGTTAGAACGATGAGTGTAACAATGACCCAGTTTTCTAATAATTGGTTTGATGTTACTGTGTTTCCATTTAACGAAGAAACCGAAGAGGGCACGGTATGGAGTTCTGATAATTCAGCGGTTGCGAGTGTAGACCAGTATGGAAAGGTTAAAGCCAATGCAGCGGGGACAGCGCATATTACGGCACAATGGAAAAAGGGACCTTATTTTCTATATGGAACTGCTACCATAACCGTAGGCGGGGGAGAAGGCTCAGGCTCAGGCGAATGCACCTACACCATTCAACCTCCGAACAAGATTGCGGCTCCGCAAGCATCATTTATGGACCCGGCAGCGAGCGGGGTCATTCTGGGTGATGATGCAGCGAATGGGATACACTTTGATGCACCGACTGGAATTCCTACCTCAGATCATTTATACGCCAATGCTTGGGGAAAGAATTATTTGTTTGAACATACCTTTGCCAATATGGCAGGGCAGATACGCTATTCCTGCAGTGTGGATGTTACCTATCCTACTAAATGGGAGGAAGCGCAGCCGGATCTTCCGGGAGAAGAGGGGGAAGACCCGATACCCCAAGATCCGCTTCCCAAAGAATCATCCTTTGACAAAACCTATACCTTTGAATTGACGCCTAGAGAATATGCGTACTGGCAGATCGATCAGTTATCCGTCTATCAAATCGACCGGGCGCTGATGGAGAACTATGCCCTGCCGGGAGGGTCGGTCACACTTTACCCTAACAACTATAATGCTCCGGCGGTTGAACTCGCCAACAGTACTGTGGTGGAAGAGCATGTTGTTCCGCAAGAGACAGGAACCCTATCGTTTACGCCGGAGGTGGTCGATGGCGGGGACCATGAACCAAGCCCGAGCGATGTTGACGATACAGATGAGCTTAAGAGTCTTGCAGAATCGCAAACGAACGATCCAAAGGTGCAGAATGACCGGCTGGTATTCAACGGACAGATAATTATGGATGACACTGTCTCTACAAAGACCGGGCCCGTTCCAGGAAGGATTGCCGATCCGCAGGATACCGGAGGCGATGTACTTTATCAAGGCCAGTTGATGATTAACCGGAGTCTGCTCAACCGCGCAAATGCGGGCAGTTCTGGTTCAATATTTTACACGATGCTGCCCGAGAATGTGGAGGGACGCGGAGACCAGTCGTATCCGATCAATGGAATTAACTCCATCACCGTACACACACCAGTCGTCAACTATTCGCTTCTCCCGGATGATAACCGTCCTTACGACCAGCGGATGGACCCGGATTACGATCGGACGGTGCTGATTCTGGACCGGCCCTTTACTGTTCATTTCACAGAGAGCGGGCAGCACCTGAACATTCCCGGCTACGGCAACCGGGATTATGGCAAGTACACGCAGAACAAACGCATCCAGTTTCCGTTCGATGTGTTCCAAGAGGGGCAGTATTACCCGGAAAACACCTGGATCAATATCCCTGTCGGTACACCGTACATGAACTTTACCATGCCGACTTGGGTTAACGAAGGGGACTATACCATTCATACACAGTCCTGGGCAATCAATGCACCGTCAGACGGGGCGGAGTTGTGTCAGGTAAATCTGAACGGAAATCTGGCAAATTACTGCGCAGCGGAGAGCTTTAATGTCGGGGTGGTCGGCAGGCTGTTCGATTTTCGGATCTGGGATATCGGGGATTTCCGGTTTGAAAAAGTATTCCGCACGGGAACGGGCAACCTTGACCATAGCAGCGCAATGTATTATACGGGTGGCAATGATGAGAATGGTGCACCAACGGCTTTAAGCGGACAAAGACAGTGGCATCTCCCTATCCGCAAAGGTTCACATCCCACGGAGCAATTGACCACTCCGCATAACGGCTATTCGTTTCTATTCGACTTTCAGACCATCGGGAATCTGTGGCAGCCGGGAGAGGGAATCCGGATTGAGCCAAGCTTCTATTTTATTCCGAAGACTGGAGGAAGTGCAGCGCCCGTTGATCTGTACTATGACGTCTCGGGTTCGGGCAATAAGATGATCGGCGTCGGCTCACCGAAGGACAAGCTGAGCTATACCCGCACCTACCGCTTAGCCGATGGCCTGCGGAATATATCAGGCGGTGAGTTATCCACGGCGGCCAGCTATGAGTATAACTATATCCTCACGGAGGCGGAGCGGGGGCAAACGAATTGGCTGAAGTTCTACGAGCAGTATATAAAGCGCAAAACCGAGATTTCCGAAGGCTATAACCTGGAAATTCTGCCTTATACATCGCGTACCTTAGTCGGTCCTACGAATATTCCGAATGGAGTAAACCCCATTGCCGCAGTACGCAGCGTGCAGCACTGGTACGGGGAATACAACCTGCCGATAGCTCCTTACATCCTGCCCAAGGGAACTAACATTGTGACTTTGGCGAATCATTATGGAGGCGCACTGGACGGCCATGAACAGGAGTTCATTACCGGCGGCTATATCCTGGTGAAGTTCGAAATTTATACGGTCAAAAATAGTGATGCCGGCACCCGCATTCTGGGCTACAAAGCGCCTGAAGCCAATATGTGGGCGATTGAAGGCCAGATGACAGCAGACACTGATGAAATGGGACATCCGTTTTCTTTTTCCTCCGGCGATATTATTCTGTTCGAATCAGACTTCTCTGTGCGGAATGACTATCAGGGGCAGGGAAAATGAACCTGAATTAAGTTAAGGTAAAAAATTCTTTAAAAGGAATAAAATATAAAATTATCAACGCTTTAGACCGATAAATAAATTATGCAGAACCAGAGCTATACTAATGGACTTGAAATTTTCGCAAGTTTATAACTGTGTTTTTCAAGTTCATTTTTATATAAAAATATGATTTATAAGGAGCGATTTATAATGGCAGACAAAGTAACGGTAAATTACGATGGTTTGAAATCAGTGGCAGACAATATCATAAGACAAAAAGGAGAATACGATAATTTAATGAAAAAAATTACGACTACGGCGACGACGCTGAACAGTATCTGGGAGGATGCCGCCGCAAGAGAGTTTGCGGAAAAGGTGAAAGGAATGGATAAAACCTTTACTGCATTTGGCCAGGCTCTTGAGAATATTGGAACTCATATGAAAAATGTTTCGACTAGTTATGAAACTCTTTCTAGAGAAATTAAAAACGCTCAGAACAAAAGCTTCTAGGATTTTCTTTATCCAATAAACAGCAAGAGCCCCACTACATAAGAATGCAATCAGCTATGCAGCATGCTGCATAGCTGATTTTATTAGAAATTGGCAGGGGGAAGCTATGGCGACGACGAAATTATTGTTTAATGTCGATGAAGTAGAGCGCCTGCGGACGAAGATTGGACTGGTCAGCCAGGACACAAATCGCCTGTATCTGCAGTTCAAGGGAAAAGCCTCGGACTGGGGTGGTATCCCGCTGGGTCAGGAACTGCTAAAGGCCCAAGTACTCATTAAGGAATTAACCAGCGAAGCTGAGAGGCTAGAGGATCTGATACGCAGTGCCGTCCAGGGAGTCCAGAGTGTTCAAGCCGAGAATAAACGGAAGGCAGGTCAGCTCAGCCAGCAACTGGGTGTACTGGCAGGGTTATTCGGAAGCATGGGAGGCGGCGGGTCATTCGGTCCACTTTCTATCCCCTTTTTGGCACAGAAGGCCGTGACCAGCCTGGTTCGTACGTTAACGATCCTGAGTGCCAAGGATGAATGGAGCGGCGATCCGGTGGTGCAGAAGCTGCGGGGAATAATTCAGCAGTCAGGCCTGGTAAGCATCGATGGACTGGCCGCGGAGATGAAGCTGAAAGAGATTTACGAAGCACGGGAGCAGATTGGAAAGTCACAGACCGCCTACGAGGTGTATAAGACCTTTGGCAATCAGGCACAAATGGAGGCTGCACATCAGCAGGCAGAAGAAGCGCGCAAGAAGCTGAAGTCGATGGGGATAAGCGAAGTCCAGTATCAGCCCGGGAAGGACCTCAGCGGATATTACAAGCAGTCAGCGATCAAAGCCTGTGACTACGATCCGAGCATTACAGACAAAAGCGTACCGCTGCTGGAGAAGGAAGAATATGCGCTTTTGCTGCGGATGGCGATGGAGCCGGGAATACAGGGGGAGTGGGCGAAGCAGCAGCTGGCCTTGATCCAACCGGAAGCAACGATAGGGCCGGTAGACCCGCGTAACAGCGTGTCAGAAGCGGATATCCTGAACCGGAACGATCCTGTGGTGATCGAGCGGCTGAAGGAAACGTACTGGTTCACCTTACCGGTCGAGGAGCAGGACCGGAGGTATGATGAGCTCAAAGCGTATTATAAAAAGCTGGATAAGGAAACAGCAGATCATGACCGTCTGGTGAGAAGCGGAGTCGGGAACCAGACCGTGGCGAATATCCTGGTGGGCGGAAGCAATATGATGGTCCAAGCCATTAACACGGCCGCATTTGGACTCCCAAGGATGCTGGGGGACTGGATTGCAGGTCCAATGCCAGAAGGCTATGTCAATCCAATGGACGATCCGTATGGAAAAAAAGCGGGACAAATAGCCGGAACCTTCATTAGCATCGGCCTGCCCTGGAAGTTCTTGGGCGCAGTGAAGACGCCAGGTGTGGTAGGTAAGTTCTCGCCTACCTTACTCAAATCCATGGTAGCCGGAGCAATCAGCGGAACTCTTGAAGAAACCATGGACGCGATCAATGATTACCGGGATGATGGGAAGCAAAGCGTGGGAGAGCGGTTAATCTCTGTAGGTGTGAACACGACAATAGCCGGAGCAGGAGATGCGTTATTCACCGCCGTGAGCAAAGGGCTGTCCAGTGTAAAGAAGCTTGTGAACGGGTCTATTCGTGAAGTGGAGTTTAAAGAGGTGGATGGCACCGCCAAGGGCAAGGCGGGGATCGATGAGAAGGCGAAGGAGCTTGAGGAGGTTCGGAGTGGGGGGACGGGTGAAGGTGGTTCTGTCAACAGAGCTTTTAGAGAAGCGACCGAGCAAGAGGAGAAATTAATTGATGATGTTAGGAAAAGATTTAATGCAGGAAAAAGCAAAAATGTCGCTGTAACTAAGGGTGAAATAAATGGTGAACCAATTAATTTGGAATCAATGAGTGGGTATGATCCGAAAAATCCGTACCACAAAGACAATTATCCTAAACCACCTGAAAATCATTATAAATATAGAGGGTCAGATAATAATGGAAGGTTGAATGATACAGAACAGAAAATGATAGAATATTTGAGAGAAAGGTTCAAAAACAATCCTAATGTTGAAGGCAACATCGAGATTATTTCATATAAGACTATTTGTCGAAGTTGCAATGATATTGTTGATCAATTCCAAATGGATTTTCCGAATATCAAAATTACTAGAGTTCAAATCTTAGTTGAGTAAAATTTGGAGGGAATTTAGAATGGATTTTTTAAAAGACGGTGGTATCAGGAGTTTCTTGTCGACCTTAGAAGGAAATTTATATCCAATGAAATCTTGCAATGAAGATGATATTTTAAAATTGAAGGACCTAATTCCAACAAAAGAACTCCCCTTAACTTATTTAGAGTTTATGTATAGAGCAGGTAATGGGATTGAGTTTTTGACAGGTACAGATTATTCAATGAAGTATATATTAGAACTTAAGGAATGGGCAGTTGAACTTTTGGATGAAAATAATTTTCCGAAAAAATTAACAGACAATCAGTTTGTATTTATGATGCATCAAGGATATATGTTCTGGTATTTTAATTTGGATGAGGGTGATAATCCACCAGTGTATCTTTATGATGAAAGTCTTGATCTTACTGATTTCAAGAAAGTTAGTGATACGCTTTCAGAATTTTTAATTTCATTGTATGACTAATATTGGTCAGTGAAAACTTCTATAGCTCTTAGAAGCCAGCGAATCCTCGTCAATATTGGACGTATTCTCATTGGACTTAATTATTTTCGTTGTGGATAATTGAGGATGTTGAGCAAACTTGCGAAAAATAGACTTGTGTAAATAAAGGAGCGACGGTAGCCTTGGATACCACGGCATGAGACGGCGTACGCAAATAGGGAAAAACAACGCTGGCGTCAGGCTGGATTAGCGCAAGGCATTAACTGCAGCAGTCCCATGCACTGACACATGACAAAACACTCGATTGCTTGAATCGTTTGTTCAATCCGATGCTGATCCTGTTCATCTTATACGGTTTTGAGCGCGAAAACTCCAGTGACTTGCTTCATTTCCCGAAACGGGTTTAAAAGTCGGCCGTACGCGTCGTAAACAACTCTTTGAGTTTGTTTGCCTCCCCCTTTTTCGGCGGTCGGCACGTCCGGGCTTATTCGTTGCGGGGCGCTCGTAGGTCACCCCATCAGACTTGGTCTCGTCACGATATCCATCCGGGCTTCAGAACCGGAATGGCACGCCTGTAACTGCTTCAAGGCTGGAACCGACAAGAAGTACCGATTCAGAAGCGGTGGGGCTTGACCGAGGCCTTGTCGACTTTCAGGGGGACTCGTAAAGGACGATTGGTATTGAGCCTAACGGACACTACTGGTTTAATCTGGGGTATATTTGTCACAGCAAGGTATTCCTTCGGAATTGAATCAAGCTATGAAGAACGGAAATCCTTAGCGATAAGGGTTTCCGTTTTTTTGCAATATAATGCTACAATACCCGTAATGACAGCCTGCTAATGCTTGCTTTGAATCATAAATTCAGGGGAGTGTAGGTATGAATAGTGACCGGTATACCGATAAAAACCAAATGCCAACGGAAGACGAGCTGTATTCATCTCTTGGAAGTGAGGCGAAGGATGCCTGGGTTCAATTAATGAGCTTTGCAGAGGAGCATTACGACCATGTAGCCGAATGGAATTACGGCGGCAAGAATTACGGCTGGAACGTCAGGTACCGTAAAAGCGGAAAAACCCTATTTAACATGTTCCCGGAGAAAAAAGGATTTACCGTCCTGCTTGTTCTTGGAAAAAAGGAGATTGAAGGGTATCCGGACAGATGTACAGAGTTCAGCGACGCTTTCCGCTCCGTGTATGATTCTGCAGCCCAGTATCATGACGGGAAATGGTTATGGATAAGGATCGAAGCTGCCGGGCAGCTTGAGGATATCCAAAGGATGATTCTGATCAAGAGGAAAGCGAGAGTCCGCCGATGAACTGGACGGTTGAACGTATTCTGCATTTTGAAGAGCGGAGCACAATTATCGACGGATACTGTCATTTCGGTTTTCACGACGGGCAGGGGAACCGGTTCATACTGGATCAGGATACACATTGGCTGGGGAGAATAAGCGTGAGCAGCAATGCGCTCAGCTGGACGGCCGGAAAGTCACCGGTGAGGGCTGGAGTCCGGCATATCCATGTTGATCTGGCTAATCCCACTTATGTGACTACAATAGATTCAGATACGATCATGGTTGTAAGCAGCGGGAATAACAAGATATTCCGGATCAATCACTTTACAGGCAGTTCGCAGCTATTGATCGCCGGAGACGTATGGGGGTTGAAGGATATCGGCAACTGCGAGTATGACCCGGGCGGTTTCTTGTGGATTAATGAGGTGACCGGATGCAGAGTGCACAAGTTCGACCTTGAAGGCCAGCTGCTTACCACTTTTGGCAACGGTGTACCAGGGTTTGCGCAGGATAAGGCGGCAAGGGATGAAGTGCAGTTTAATTGGATTTTTGATCTGCGGCGCGGGCCAGATGGCAATATCTATGTTCTGGATAGCGGGAATTATTGCGTACGGATGATTGATGTTAGATGTGATGTAGTTACACGGGTAGCGGGTACGGGGACAGGTGGCTATTCCGGAGATGGCGGCCCGGCATTAGAGGCAACCTTCGGAACTAATCCGGATGATCACTTCGATGGGCCCTGGTCTTTGGCGATTGATGAAGCAGGTAATCTATTCATTGGTGACACTCAAAATCATGTGGTTCGAATGGTCGAACGGGAAACGGGGCGGATAACCACGATTGCTGGCCGTACCCCAAGGATCCCTTCCTACAATAATGATTCAGCTATATGTATAAATCCGCTTGATCTGCAGCTGCCCAAAATTTGTAGTCTTGACTATTATAACAACCGCTTGTTTATTCCCGAATGGGATGGAGAGTTAATTATTCTGGCAAGGCCTCGCTAACAGAGCTTATTAACAGGATTCACCACTTCAGAGCCGCGGCGTATTTCGGGTACAGCTCGCGGATGCAGTCCGGGCAGATATCATGGGTGAACTGTAAAGAGAGCTGCAGCTTCAGGAAACGTTCAATGGTAATCCATTCCTCCTGGCTGCTGCGGACTGATTTGCAGGCTGCACAGATGGGCACGAGCTGGGGGCTTGGGTGTAGATGGACGACGCTGGGGCACTGGGTTACAAGGGCAGGACCGGCAGATTCCTCTGCATTAGGGGGAGGTCCAATATCTCGCAGTGTAAGGACGGCAGTCTGATGCGCGGGTGCTTGTTGTTCAGTAAGGAGCGGGAAGATATCCAGGTGAAATATTCTGCTGCCGCCATTGCCGGTCAGGAGAGTCAGTTCAACACTTGAGGCAAGGCGGATTCCCTTGAAAATATCACACAGCAGCTGCTCCAGCTTCACCATCCCGTCCGGATCAGCCAGCTTTTGCCGAAAC
The DNA here is from genome assembly GCF_038593005.1 of Paenibacillus sp. FSL E2-0178. Classification (NCBI taxonomy): domain Bacteria; kingdom Bacillati; phylum Bacillota; class Bacilli; order Caryophanales; family Paenibacillaceae; genus Paenibacillus; species Paenibacillus sp. FSL E2-0178. Next base: position 3,204,877 of record NZ_CP151953.1, on the reverse strand, counting down.
AGCTCCAGCACATTTAATCCGAGCCAGTCCCCAGCACTTGAGAAGCCGTACAGCCGGTTAAAGTCTTCCCAGTGATCGCTGGCGAAACGGATGTCTCCAGTGCTGCCGATTACCAGCGAGTTATGCTTCATGGCATTCAGGGATTGAATGATGGAAGAAGAGATACTGTCCGGCAATGGTAATCGCTCCTTGGGTGGTGCAGGAATGACAAGCTAGGATGGCGGGAGGTTCAGCAGTTCGGCGACTTGGCGGCGGTAGCGGTCGGCTTTACGTGTGCCGTGAATCAGGTTGGATAGCCGATAGGGTGGGATGCCGTGTAACTCACAGAATTTCTTCTGGTCCAAATGCAGTTCTGTCAGACGTTGTTTGATAGCCCAGCCATATGGAGTAATAGGTCGTTTGCTGTTCAGATCACTCACCTCTTATCGACTATCCAGCCGCTATGTTATAATTAGGAAAAGACATAATAATAGTTAATTATATACTTTTTTACGTCATTTTACAATAAAAAATAACGTTTTTACGTATAAAAACATTTTGGCGGAAGGCGGGTTACCGAATGCACTCCATTTACGAACGAATTGAAACTCTCATCAAACGGCAAGGACTTACGAAGAAAGCTTTCTGTGAGCAGCTGAATATCAGCACCGGCAACATGGGAGACTGGAAGCGGGGCAAGTCGACGCCCGGCACGCATAAGCTGATTGAGATCGCCGCATTTTTTAATGTCAGCCTCGATTGGCTGATTCTGGGCAAGCGGAGTGTGGACACGGTGAAAGAAAGCGGAGAGGATTATTTTTTTGGCCAAATACGGCAATTGAATTGCCAAACGGATGAACTGCTGCAGAAAGAGAAGGAGTTTATCAAGGAATACATTGAATTTACAGAGTACCGTAAGCGCAAGGCGGATGATGGGAATTCTAATTAAATAAGCGATACTCTGACATGAGTGAAAATTCTTAAAAGGGCATCTTTACTTTTTACGGCAATGGATTTATAATATTGAATGTTGGCCTCAAACAAAGCTTTAACATTTGTACACACCGCGCGGTAGTGGTGGAATGGCAGACACGCTATCTTGAGGGGGTAGTGGGTGTATACCCGTGGAGGTTCGAGTCCTCTCTACCGCATAACATGTAACAGCAGAAACCTGAAATTCCTTATCCATAAGGGACTTCAGGTTTTTTGCTGTTTATTTGGGTTTGCAACTGCATGGAGTGAAGTCAAATAGGAAGGGGATGAGGATTGTGCATAAGGAATGGAGTGAAGACTTGAATAAGCGACGGTGTCCGAATGGACGCTATTTGATTATTACTGCGGATGATTTCGGCATGTGCCATTCTATGAATGCGGCGATTATGGAGCTGTGGGAGGCGCGAACCATTACTTCGGCTATGATTATGATGCCAGGGTCCTGGGCTAAGCAGGCAGCTGACTATGCCACACATAACCGCGAAGCGAATATCGGTGTGCATCTTACGCTTACTTCCAGTTTCCCGCAGTATAAGTGGGGGCCGGTGACGAGAGATGGAAGGGTTCAATCGTTAATGACTCAAGAGGGGTACTTTTGGGGGACATCAGCTGAAGTGGAGCATCAGGCTGCTGAAGAAGCAGTCAGGACTGAAGTACGCAATCAGCTCGAAGCCGCCATACGAATGGGGATTGATCCGACACATCTGGACAGTCATGAGGGCAGTCTATTGGGACTGGCGGGCGGACGCGATTTTCTGGAGCTGGCCTTCGACTTGTGTGAGGAATACCGGCTGCCGTTCAAGCTGCCCCGGAACATTGTGAACCAGTCTTTTTTATCTCCGCAGATGCGGGAGTTGTTCCAGAAGAGAATTGATTCGGCAGACCGCCGGGGAATTCCGCTGATTGATGATTTAATCATTCTGCCTTATGAGCAGGAGCAGGGGGAGGGTTATCCTGATGTGGGGCGCCAATTATCGCAGGCCATCCAAGAAATGAAAGCTGGAATAACGGAGCTGGTCGTGCATCCTTCAAGGGACACTGCTGAAATGCGCACCCTTACCCCCTCTTCGGCCAAAAGAGAAATGGAATATAACTTATGTATGGACAAGGAATTCAGACAGCTGCTGGTGGACGAAGAAATCCGGTTGATATCCTGGAAGGACGTACGTGAACAGATGCGCTTGGCTAGATAAGGCAAGGCTTGCGCCGGGCTAATTCCAGGCAGTTACCGGTGAGCTTATGATGAAAAAAACACCCTTCACACCCGGCATTCATTCGGGCAGTAAGGGTGTTTGTATTTTGCGGCAGACAGATGAATTAGGTCGCTCTACTCCAGCAGCTTGGCGATGTCTGCTTCAATCTGGTCCGGTGTGGTTTGCGGTGAGAACCGCTTGAGCACGCGGCCTTCCTGATCCACCAGGAATTTAGTGAAGTTCCATTTAACGCTCTTGGAGCCGAGTACGCCGGGTGCTTCTTTGGAGAGATATTTGAATAAAGGATGGGCTTCATTGCCGTTGACATTGATTTTCTCGTACATAGGGAAGGTTACACCATAATTAATCTCGCAGAACTCGGCGATGTCTTCACTCTCGCCCGGCTCCTGTTTGGCGAATTGGTTGCTGGGGAACCCCAGAACTTCGAATCCGCGGTCTTTGAATTTATCGTACACTTCCTGGAGACCCTTATATTGAGGAGTGAAACCGCATTTGCTGGCTGTGTTCACGACGAGCAGTACTTTGCCTTTGTATTTGGAGAGTGATTCTTCCTGGCCCCTAAGGGTGTTGGCTTCATAATCATAGACACTCATGGATAATTCCTCCCGTACATTGATTTATCACAATTTAATTGTACACTATTCACCGTCAGAAGCAACCCTCCAGGTTGTGACAACATTGCATAATCGTTTCAAAATGCAGGGGATGTTTAAGTTAAAGGTATGTGTCGGTACAAAATCCGCTTGAAAAAGGAGAAGATCAAAGATGACTGCAGTGCAACTGAAGGCGTTATATACAGCTACAGCAACCGTTCGCGGGGGCCGCGAGGGTTCAGTGGAATCATCGGATGGAGCCCTTAAGCATGACCTCAAAATTCCGAAGGAGCTTGGCGGTCCCGGCGGTGCCGGTACGAATCCTGAGCAGCTGTTCGCGGCAGGATATGGTGCCTGCTATGAGAGTGCGCTAGCCAACATTGCCCGTAAGGAGGGCGTGAAGCTGCAGGATGTGGAGATCACTTCCAACGTGCTGATTGGCAAGGACGAGAGCGACGGAGGCTTCAAGCTTGCGGTTAAACTGGATGTGAAGCTGCCGGGTATTGAACGGTCTGTAGCGGAAGATCTGGCGAAGAAAGCTCATGATTTCTGCCCGTACTCGAAGGCGACCCGCGGAAATATTGAGGTTGAACTGAACGTACTGTAAGGTATGGTGAAGTTATATCATTGAAAATGATATGTTCCAATATAAGGCCGGACAGCCGTTGTTCGGTCTTATACTATGTGGAGCCGCAGAAACAACGGGTAGGAATGAACAAAGCTGGGAATAATGGCTAAATAGAGTCGGAGAAGGTTAGAAGTGCAATAAATAGCGGGCGCGAGCTTGCTGTTTGGTTGACATCACCCCGGAAATTCTTTAATATGTCTAAGTATCTGTTAATGTCGCGTGTGCTATTAACTACCAAAAATTTAAATAATGGGTGATGAAGATGTCTTACAGACCGAATATTACGAATGTGACCAAAGCCAGCAGCAATGATAAGGAAGGATTGTACGAGTTCATTATCAAGCTTGCTGACGGAACGGAGTGCCGCGCGTTCTACAATCGGTTTCCGGAATGGAAAATGACGAACATCAGCCGCCTGCTCAAGACGCCATGTCCGGTATGCCGCAAAGATTTCATCTGCAGATGCATGGATTCCTTCACAGCTGATTTCGAAGGGCAAATGCTCGGGGACGAGTGGATTAACAAGGCAATTGCTGAATAATTACACGTACGGACGTTGTAGGCGCGGGAGCTATCCCGCGTTTTTTGATTTTTTCAGAAGTGGATATGAAGGGTACACTATGCTTAAGAGGAAGGGGGCGGCGAAGTGGCTGAAGAGTACAAGGAAAGGCAGGGTAAATCCATTGTGCTGATTGATGGAGTCTGCCATCTGTGCCAGGGGCTGGTCCGGTTCATTGTTCCCCGTGATCCCCGGGCGAACTTCATGTTCGCCTCCTTGCAGAGTGAGGCGGCCAAGGAATTGCTGAGGGCTGGCAGCCTGCCCGGCAATCAGTTAAACACAGTGGTGCTGGTGGAGAACGACAGCTATTATACAGAGTCGGCTGCAGTGCTGCGGATTGCCCGCAGACTGCGGTTTCCGTGGCCGCTCGCATATGTGTTCATCCTGGTGCCGAAACCGCTGCGTAACGCCTTGTACAGGCTTGTGGCAAGGAACCGCTACCGCTGGTTCGGCCGGGATGAGCAGTGTCTGCTCCCGTCACCGGATCTGAAGCGGAGATTCCTGTAGCGGGAAACCGGGTTTAATAAAAAGCAGTGCCGTCCTCTGAGGGGCGGCACTGCTTTTTGGGTTGCAGGATATTTTGACGCAAATGAATTCAATGTTTCCTGAGCGGTTCCTTACGGCTTCAAAGGTTCTGTCTTAAGCATATAGCTCTGGGAAAGCTTCCATTTGCCGTCAGCAGACTTCTTCAGGGTTGTCACAGTGGTGGAACGGCTATCCGGTAACGCAGGACCGCTTAGTTTCTTGGTCGTCTGCACGAGATATACGGAGGCTTCATCGGCTGTATAATCAATGATCTTGGAAGACTCGATAGCGGAATCCAGATCATAGACCTGGAACATCTGGGCATACACCTGTTTAGTCTGAGTATATGCGGGAGAAGTCTCGTCAATGGTCGAGAGCAGGCCGTCGAGATTCTCTTTGTTCGTATAATCAAAATTAGCCTGAACCACAGCATTGATCAGATCTTCCTCAGCTTTGGGGACCGAAACTGCTGCTTCGAGCGTTCCCTCCGGAAGGGAATACTCTATAGCTTTGATCTGCAGATTGCTGATCTGCCACTGTGTGCTGCCGGTACTCCGGGTCAGGGAATAGATGTACTCAGCTTTGCTGTTCAGCATAAAAGCACCGCCGAGCTTCTTGCTGGTTTCGATCGTCTGCACCGTTGCTTCACTCTTCTGCACATCAATAATGTTCAGCTGCTCGATGGTGGTCTTGGTATCATACTCCGCCATTTGTTCCTCAAGCTGCGGACCAATCGCGGTTAGCGGAGACTGCGGATCGATAAGCGACACGAAACCTTTGGCATTCTCATTATTCAAATAGTCGGCGTACTTATCGAACAGGGCTGAGATTTCTTTGGTGGATGCAGTAGTGTCTACTGCGCTGGTAATCGTTACGGTGTTGGCTTTGGCGTCCCAGCTCACCTGATTGCCGGTAGCTTCACTGACGAAGCGCAGCGGGACATACGTCACATTATTAATCATCCGGGGAGCGGATACCAGCGACTTGACCGTTCCATTCACGCTGGCTTTTTTGCTGCCGATCTGCAGCTTGATGCTCAGGCCTTCCTTACTGGCGGTGACGGTGCTGGTCTTGGCATCCCAGGCTAGCTCCAGGCCCAGCTTCTCGAAGATCGGGCGCATAGGCACGAGGATAGAATCGTTGTCTTTGACCGGCGAGCTGGAGCTCAGGTTCAGCTTCTGCTGATCAATCAGGACAGTAATAGGTTGTTCTGCTGCGGCAGCGGATAAGCTGACTGCACCGGATAAGGCAAGAATGGCAAGGAATCCGGGAATTAGTTTCATAATTGTAAAACTCCTCTCTATAATCTGGACTAACTTATGTATGTACGTATGTATTATAAAGGTACGCGGAGAATGGTCACATATCCCTCGCAGGACATGTAAGGTAGGGGGATTCTGGGAGGTTCACTCGGATATTGGTAAAAAAGATATTGCTGAGCTCTTATATATATGCTACTATAGCTGTAAATTATAGGAACAGTAACGGAAGCACCGTTCAATGACCGTATCCCACGGTTATTGGCGGTGCTTTTTTTGCTGCCATTTTTGCCAATATTCTGAGAGGAGAGTGATTTCATGACGGCAAGAATTGTACTTGCAGTCCGGGAGAGCGAGTACATTGAACCACTGCTGCATTATTTGCACCATAGTGAATATGGGGAAATGCTGCGGATCACAGCGTTCAGCAGGCTGGACACTTTTATGGAATTTATGAAGGGAGACGAAATTCCGGATGCAGTTGCCGGAGACCCATCCTTCATTGAAGCCTGGCTGGTGGAAGGAAGGAGCACGGTTCCGTGGGCAGTGTTGAGTGATGCGGGAGACCTGCCGAATGCCGGTAATGTGGCAGGAGGAATGAGGATTGCCAAATACCAGGCGCTTCCCTCGCTGCTGGAGTCCGTTCTCCAGCTGTGTGATCTGAAGCGGGTCAGGACTGCTGCTGCCCCCAAGGAGCAAACACTGCTGCTGGGAGTTGTCTCGGCAAGCGGCAGCAGCGGCAAAACAACGCTTACCCTGAATATGGCGAAGCAGCTTGGTGCACTCGGCCTCTCGGTGTTCTACCTCAACCTGGAGAGTGTGGACAGCAGCGGATTATATCTGCGGATGCCGGGCGGTAACGCTCCGGGCTTTGAACGCCTGCTCTACGAACTCAAGGCTGGGGGAGAGAACAAGGGAGGGAGGGGGAAGCCCTTATGGAAGGATTATGCGTTCAGGCATGATAGCCTGCGTTGTGATGCATTCAGACCTGTGGAGAATTTCAGGGAAATGCTCCAGATGTCACGTCAGGATACGCTGGAGATATTAGAAGGGCTGGCTGCGTCCGGAAGCTATGATGTGATCATTGCGGATACCGGAAGCATTGAGGAGGAGCGGGCTCAGGCTGTATTGCACAGATGCGGACTTCTGCTGTGGGTACTGAAGAACGAGCAGGTAAGCCGGCACAAGACGGAACGCTGGCTTACCTACTTCGACAGCCCGCATTCCGGCATGCCTCCGGAGCTGAGAGGCAGGAGCAGATTCGTGATGAACTGCTGCACGGAAGCGGTGAATGACAACCCGGCGGATGCCGGAACCGGGCTGGCGGGTACACTTCCGTATATTCCTTCCTGGGGGATGCAGCATTACGGAGAGCTCTGCCTGAGCTCACCCCAATTCATAGCGGGAGTACAGCAGCTCTGCAGAAGCATAATTGAACCGGCTTTGCCGGGCGTATTTACCGGGAGTTCTGCATGAATGAAGAAATGTTCAGAGCACTGCGCAGCGACATCCGGGCAGGGCTGGACGTTACTTCGGCCATAGGAAACCATGAGCTTGCCGCTTTTATTGAACGGATTATTCTTGGACGGGACAATCTGCAATTTTTGACGGCCAAAGAGAAGCACGAGCTGGTGAAGAAGCTGTTTGACTCCTTCCGGGGGCTGGATATCCTGCAGCCGCTGATAGATAATCCGGCCATTACCGAGATTATGATCAATAGCCATGAGGAGATCTTTGTGGAGGAGGATGGCATGCTCCGCAGACTGCCGCTGGCTTTTGAATCCAGAAGCCGGCTGGAGGATATTATCCAGACTGTAGTCTCAGGCGTTAACCGGGTGGTGAATGAGTCTTCGCCAATTGTAGATGCCCGGCTGCAGGACGGTTCGCGTGTCAATATCGTGCTGCCGCCTGCTGCGCTAAGGGGCCCGGCAATGACCATCCGCAAGTTCCCTGAGACGCCTATGACCATGGCCGAGCTGGTGAAGCGTGAAGCGCTCAGTCAGGAAGCCGCAGAGCTGCTGCAGACTCTGGTAGCGGCGAAGTACAACATCTTCATCAGCGGGGGGACAGGCTCGGGTAAGACTACCTTTCTGAATGCCCTGTCGCAGTTCATACCGCCGCAGGAGCGTGTGATTACGGTAGAGGATTCTGCGGAGCTCCAGATTGTCACAGTTCCGAATCTGGTCTCGCTGGAGACGAGGAATGCCAACACGGAAGGAAGGGGCGAGATTACCATCCGCGATCTGATCCGCACTTCTCTGCGGATGCGGCCGAACCGTATTGTTGTCGGTGAGGTGCGTGGAGCAGAGTGCCTGGATATGCTGCAGGCGATGAATACCGGCCATGACGGATGTTTATCAACAGGTCATTCCAACAGTGCGCGTGATATGGTCAGCCGGCTGGAAACTATGGTCCTCAGTGCCGCAGAGCTGCCGGTAGCTGTAGTCCGTCAGCAGATCGGTTCAGCGATTGATATATTCGTACATCTCTCACGGCTGCGGGACCGTTCGCGCAGAGTCATGGAGATTTGTGAAGTTGCGGGTCTGCGCAGCGGAGAGGTTGAGCTGAATCCGTTATATGAATTTCGGGAAACCGGGGAACGGAATGGCCGGGTTCAGGGCGGACTTGCCGCCTGCGGCAATCCGCTGCTGCATACAAACAAACTGCGAATGGCCGGAATCAGTGATTATTCATTGCTGCGCTTCAGCGCAGCCAGAAGGAAGCCAGAGGAGGTTGTGTCCTGAATGCCTTGAAGAACAGAAGCCAGAGTGTACCCAAAGCGGATAGAAGGATATTCGCGAAAGGAATAAAGCCGGTTCAGCCGCCTGGCGGATCTGCTGCGGGCGAGCAAGCAGTGCTTCCGGATTATACCCGGTACGAATTGAACGCCATGCAACGAATTCTGGTCATTCTGACGGGTGGTGTACTGTTATTTGGCCTTGGTTACCTGTTCTATCATCATCTGCTTCTCTCTGTGCTGCTTGTGCCGGGCAGTGCAGCCGGCCCACGTCTGCTGCGCAAATACCTGCTCCAGCGCCGGCGCTCAGCGCTTAATCTGCAGTTCAAGCAGATGCTATTCTCGCTCTCTTCATCGCTATCTGCCGGACGGTCGGTGGAGAATGCTTTTCGCGAGGCGGTGCTTGATCTACGGATGCTTGACCCGGAGGGCAGCGGTGACATGATCGCTGAGCTGAATATTATCTGTACCCGTATGGAGTACGGGGAGCCGGTGGAAGAAGCGCTGTATGATTTCAGCAAAAGGGCAGGCATGGAGGATGTGGAACGTTTTGCAGATGTATTCATGGTCTGCAAGCGGACGGGCGGGGATCTCGTGGAGATCGTGCGCCGCACTTCTACAATTATTGGAGAAAAGCTGGATATCCAGCAGGATATTGCGGTCAGTATTGCCCAGAAGAAATTTGAGGCCAAGGCCTTACTCGTCTCTCCGCTGATGATGGTGATGTTCATGAGCCTGACAGCGGGAGACTATATGCAGCCAATGTATACAGGTGCTGGAATAGCGGTCTCCACACTGGCGCTGATTGCCTTATTTCTCTGCTATCTCTGGACCTCCAAGATCATGGATATTCCATTGTGAAGAGGAGGGAGGGTTGATATGTCACTGTTATGTACTGCAGTCATGCTTATCTTCACCGCCGGCTGGCTGATTCTGCGCTTCAAATGCAGCGGCCGCTACGCAGTGCTGCGTGGACTGCCCATGGCAGGGCTCCGGCTGCGGTGGCTGGGCGAGCCAATCCTGCTGCTTGTGGAGAAGGGGAAGGTCGTTAGCCTGATCCCGGCTGTAATGTTCAAAATTCAACGCTCGCTGCAGCGGATCTACGGCATGCGCCATAGCGCAGAAAGAACTTTGCTATTCATGGGAGAGATGTTCAGCTACAGCTGGCTGTTGATCACAGGAGGCAGTGCATTGACCTTGTTTACGGGTGAGCAGGCGGGAATCTCAATTGGGGGCCTCCTGGCAGTTCTACTTCCGGTTGCGATGGTCAGTGACCTGCACAAGAAGGTGCGGCTGCGGGAGCAACTTATCCTGCTTGAGCTGCCGGAGCTGCTGAATAGTTTAGTCTTGCTTGTTGGTGCAGGCGAGACGGTGCAGCGGGCAATCCTCCGCTGTGTCAACAGCCGCCAGGGAGACAGCGCCCATCCGCTGTATGCTGAACTGCTGAAGATGACAGCGGAATGGGAAGGCGGCTATTCGTTCCAGCAGGCGTTTGAGAACTTCAGCAAGCGTTGTGCGGTGCAGGAAGTCTCCATCTTCACAACTACAGTACTGCTAAATTACCGCAGAGGCGGAGCTGACTTTGTTCTGTCGTTGCGTGATCTGTCGCGGATGCTCTGGGAGAAGCGGAAGGCTATCAGCCGGACCCACGGGGAACAGGCTTCCTCAAAGCTGGTCTTCCCGATGGTGGTTATCTTCTTAATTGTGATTGTGCTGGTGGGGACACCGGCGCTGATGATGTTAAAAATGTAGGAGGTAGAAGCATATGATGACGCTGATTGCAGAAGGTGTGAGGAATTTTTGGAGAGATGAAGATGGACTGGGCACGCTCGAGATGATACTGATTATTGCGGTGTTGATTGCGGTAGTGATGGTGTTCCGTGAAGAGATTGTAAAGGTAGTTAAGGATTTGATTAGTACTGCCGGAGATAAGAGTCAGGAAGTATTTGAGTGATTCCTCTGCAGGAGGAGGAGGGAAGCTTCACAATCGAGGCTTCGCTTCTGCTGCCGATCATTATGTGCATCACAATGCTGCTGCTGTTTTTCTCCCTCTACAGCTATCAGAAGTCAATGCTGCTGCAGGTTGGCTCAGCTGCAACCGAGCGTGCGGCCTACAATTGGGAGAATAGCAACAGGACGGTGGATGGGGAATTCGCAGCTGGCAATTATGATCCGCTGTACTGGAGAATCAGCGAAGATGGATTATTGGGGTCCTTGTTCGGAAAGGGTGCACAGAATGGTAGTACGGCAATTGTACTGCCTGGTGAGGCGGAGGGTGGGGGCGAATTGCCCGTAGTGAAGCTGCGGCAAGCTTCGAAGATTGTCCAGTTGAATCTGACGGGAGAGCTTAGCTACACTTATGGACTCACAGGCCGCAAGATCAGTGCTGAATTAAAGAAGGTGCTGAGTTTACCTGTCTTGGATGAATTATTGGCGGATGAGGCGGTTCCCGAGGTATCTGCCATCTCCTATGTTACTGAGCCTGTTGAGTTTATTCGAACCGTAGACCTCATGCGTTACTACGGGTCCAAGTTCAAGAATCATTCATCCGGCAGCAAGGAGGACACGGGCATGGAGAAGAAGAACGCTGCCCTCATGCTGGACAAGCTGCACTAAGCTGCCAATATCTCAGCGGGATCGGTTCAGGGGATGGGGCCGGAGGGAGGTGATAACGGATGCTGCATTCCAAGGAATGCAAGTTGTTCAGCAAGCATCCTAGCCCGGGCCGCTGCCGGAATTACGCAAGTCGGAGCGGAACTAGGAACAGAAGTAGCAACAGAAGTAGCGATAGTAAATTCAGATATCTGCATACAACTGAAGGATCTGTCTCCATTTTTCTGATTATGATACTGGCTTTCGTATTTCTTTTCACCACTGTGCTCATAGATTACGCGCGGATTGCGGCTGTGAATGTGCAGGAGGAACGTTTGGCGAGAGCCGCGGTCCGCTCCGTGATGTCCTCTTATGATATTACTTTACGGGACAGGTACGCTCTATTCGCCTTCGGCGGTAACGATGGCAATCAGCTGCTGTCCAAGGTGCTGAACGATAATCTGTATGAGAGCGGGCGGGCAGATGCTTTTAATCTGCTGCCAGTAAAGCTGGATTCCTCTTCGCTGAACTGGAGCCGGCCGCTTGGCAGCTATGATATCTTCCGGCGGCAGATTATTGAAGAAATGAAGTATAAAGCACCTGTTGATTTCGCACTGGAGCTGGCAGGAAAGCTGAAGCCCCTGTCTGCGGCAATGACGGAGGCTTCACAGACAACACAGATACTGGGAGACCTGCAGCCTCTATATACTCAGCGTGAGGAAGCATTGGAACTTATGCTGCAGAAGAGAAGAGAGGCTGCTGACAGTACAGTGAAGCTGCAGAAGCTTCTGATGAATCCTCCTGCTAATCATATATATCCTGCTGGGCTGGGCTCCATTGCCTCTGCTGCGGATATCCCGGCGATGTATAACGATTATTTCGCCAAGTATTACGAGGATTTGTTCCGGGATACCAAAAAACCGCCGAAGTACTCAGGAGTTCTATCGCTGTATAGAAATCAAGTATCTGATTTGATCAGCCGGATACCTGGTGTTCTGGCTGAGGTTCAGGCAGACCATAACTCCCGGTTACAGGAGGCCAGATCAGCACTTACGAAGGCTGAGGATTTAAACCGGCAGATGAAAAGCATGCTCAATCAGTCAATGGCTGCCGCAGATACTGCCGGAAATGATCCTGCGCGGAACTGGGACATCCCGGGGAGCGCGGAAGAAATGAATTCAGAGCCGCTCAGGAAGCTGAGGGAACAAGCAGCAAGCCTTATTCTCCCATCATCCGAGTTCAGTACTATGGACAATAACTTAGGGGAACAGGAACAGGCTGCAATGAACCTGGAGCCGGCAGTATCCGGATTACCAGCCGTATTGAGTGCATTATCAGGATCATCTGGAGAGTATTCAGGCATGGTTACAGGTGTTCTGAATGCTTCAGGGACAATTCATAGTTATATACAGAATTATGGCGAGCATGGATCCATTATTACAGCTGAGGCCACGCAGATTGACGGCCGCCGGACTTCGGACAGTGGGCGCAGGCAAACGGAACAACAGGCCAAAACCAAGCTCGGGGAGGCTATGAAACTGCTTAATGAGATCCGCGGTCTGGGTGAAAGCGCAGAAGAAGCCGTGGAACGGTACCGTAGTCTGCGTCAATACTACGAGGAGAGTGTCTCTTTCAATGAGGGTATAGAGCAGGAAGCAACAGTTACTGTGAATAGCGGTGATCAGTATACTGCCGGAAAATCATCAATGAAAAATATGGACGGCTTGTACTCAGCGATGAGCAGTGTTCTGGAAGGCGCCAGGGACAGATTGTATCAAACAGAGTATTCAGCAATGTATTTCCGTCATTTTGATCTATCGGCGCTGACTCCGCTGGCTTCCGGGTCTGCGGAAGGGTTGGGAGAAAAGCTCGGGGAACAACTTGATCCTCAGGCTCAGGAGCTGGAGTATATTCTGTATGGATTCTATAATCCTGCCGGAAATGTAGCGGCGGCATATGGGGAGATCTTTGCCTTGCGGCTGGCCGTACGGACTATGGAGGGAATGATAGAGAAAGCCAGTCTGGGCAATCCGCTGGCGGTCCTGGCTGCTGCACTTTTGTATGGAGTTGAACAGGCTGTTCAGGACATGCTTCTGCTCTGCAGGAACGGGGAGATTCCCTTATCCAAATATATGACCGCGAAGCTTACCTATCGTGATCATTTGCGGTTGTTTCTTCTGCTTCATGGAGGAGGGGAGGAACAATTGGCCCGGATGCTTGCACTTATCCGCCTGAATACCGGCACTGATCCGGCGGGTAAGCTCACGTATGCCTCAGCAGAACTCACAATGGGCATGCCGCTGTGGTTTCTCCCTGGAGTAGTGAAGCTGGTGGATTATAGTGCAGGACTCTCCGGGGACGTCCGGGGTAAGAATTATTTCAGGAAAGTAGGGGCCGACTTTTCTTATTGAAGGAGGATTGGCCGAATGAAGCTCTGTCTGCGGAAATCGCCGGGCCCGCGTGATGAAGGCAGCATGGTTGTAGAAGCGGCGCTGGTTCTACCCATGTTTCTGTTATTTGTCCTGTTCCTGATCTTTATTGTGCAAATGACACTATATTCCACGGCGCTGCAGAGCACGGTTTCCGATACGGTTAAAATAGTCTCGGCGCATATGTATCCTGCGGCTTTGGCCGCACAGCAATGGGATGATGCAGGTGAAGCAGAGAACACAGATTCGTCCGCTGGCTCTGCCTCCCCGGGTGTATGGAGTATTCCGCGGTTGTCGCTTGCCGAATGGAGCGAGAATTATGTGAAAGAGCTTCCTGAGCCTATGGAATCTTGGGTCAGCGCTGCAGTCCAGCAGGGAGAAGGGCCGCTCCAGAAGGTACATGCCGGAGCTTCCGAGGTCGTACTGGATATAGCACTTAAGCCTATGCTCAAGCCGTATTTGTCTTCGGACTGGCTTGAATACAGCCGGATTCATGTGTCCAATGTTACCGTCCCTGATCTAAATAAAGGGATGCATCCCTACTTCGGACTGGTAGTCAGCTATGACTTGCCGATGAAGGTCCCGTTCCTGAATCAAAAGATTGTACTTGAGGCCAGTGCAGTCGAACGCTTATGGATCGGCAACACTGATGTATCCGGAGATGGCGGTGAGGCCGGACCTGATGAGGAAACAGGCACCATTGTCGTCCTGGAGAAGCCTAATCCGGGCGTGGCGAATCATCAGGGCCTGATAAAGGTTAAGGTGCCTCCGGGCGCTTCGGCGAACCTGGCCATTTTTTACAAAAGTGGTCAGAGCACGGCCAAATATCTGGGCTGGAAGCAGGCGGATGAGAACGGATATATCGAATGGGAATGGAAGATAGGCGTAAATACAACACCGGGGACCTGGCCCTTCGTCATTTGTTTGGCTGACGGCACCACCTTGGAGGCTACTTTTACAGTTGTGAAATAACTGAAGTTTACAGGAAGGGGAGTGCGGATGACAGAATGGGCTTTTTGGGGCTGCCTGCCGTTCCTGACAGCAGCATTATTCACCGATATACGCTGGATGAAGATCCCTAACTGGATTACATTGCCTGCACTTGTTGCGGGAATATCCCTGCAGGTGATTATGAGCGGCCGGCATGGACTGCTCTTATCTCTGTGCGGTGCAGGTTCGGGGTTTCTGCTGCTGCTGATCATGTATTTCATCGGGGCAGTGGGGGCAGGAGATGTTAAGCTTTTTGCCGGAATTGGTGCCTGGACTGGTGTATTGTTCTCCCTGCAGGTAATTGTGTATTCTGTGCTGTTGGGAGCCGTTGTCGGCTGGATCATGATTCTCTTCAGGCGGGAAGCAGGCCGGAGGGTACGCGGTATGTTAAGCAGAACAGCGGGATTCCTGCTGCTCCGTAATACGGATATGTTCAAAAAAGGACAGGGGAGTGATCTGCTCCGGTTTCCTTTTATGCTGGCTGTTTTTCCGGGATTTATCTGTGCGTATTATTATTTCTGACTTGAGGTTTGGAGTTATAACAGCTCAGGAGGTGAAGCTGCTTGTTTGGACTGGAACGTGATTTCGTGCAGCAGGATGGGATAACGATGCTGCTCGGTAAGCCAGAGGGATTGGCGGCAGGAGAGCTTAACATGGTTCAGGCCCGCATGCTGATGAACACCGGTATTCCGCATCATCTGCGGCTGCTTCTTAGAGAGATAGACCTGCAGGTGACACTGGAATATACCGTATCAAGACGAAAAATGCTGGGGGCTCTGCTCAAAAGTGAGAGGCTGAGCATGCTGGAGTTCTTCGGGCTGCTGCTGCAGATCGCTGCAGGAATGGAGGAGGGGCGCCTGTATATGCTGCGTGCAGAGCAGTACGCGTTGCATGAAGACTACATCTTCATTGAGGGCCCGTTAAACAGTGGAAAAGTATTCCTTACCTACCTTCCACTGCAGCATACAGAATCAGCTGTAAGTCCGGGGGAGTCACTCAGATCGCTGATCATGGTATTTATGGCGGCCATCCATGAGCTGTCCGGCGACGGAATGCAGCGGCTGCTGCAATACTGCGGGGAGGAGGCTTTCAGCCCAGCAGGGCTTAAGGAACTATTAGCAGAATTGCTGACAGGGGCAGACCAATACAGGGCTCCTCCTGAAGTCATGGGGCTGGTTCAGGGGAAGCTGGCAGGAGTATCAATTCGGTCAGCAGACAGAATGGAACAGCCTCCGCTCCGTAATCTGGAAGAGCCAAAGACGGCTTTCCCGGGGAGAGCAGCCTTCGCGTGGGAGCAAGGAGATAAAGACACAGTACCTCCTGCTCCTGGACAGGCGCCAGATCAGGCTCCATGGATGGGCGGCGCACCGTGGCTGAAGCGGAAGGATGGGGGAGCAACCGGAGAACAGCTGAGGCCTGATATGCCTGAACAAACCCTCCAAGCTGCTGTGGACGGAACATCATCGTATCGGACGTATATTGTACTTGGTGCAGTGCTGTGCGATGCGTTGTTATGGAAGTTTCTCTATTTAAATAATCCCTTGACGCTTTGGCTAGCGCTCTGTGCAGCAGTAACTCTGGGGCTGGCAGTTGTATGCTGGATGGTGTGGAGCGGTAGGATTACCCGGGGCGGATCTGAGGAAGAGGAAGAATTTTTGGAGGAGGCGATAGAGGACAGGAAGGGTACAGGCCGGAAGCTGAGGAATGAGCTGGAATGGGATTTTGGCAGAAATCCGGTAGCGCCGCTCCGGACTTCAGCTCCCGCTTACATGCGTTCAGAACAAGCAGTATCTGCTGAAATCTCTTATCCAAGGGGGACAATGGCAGGAGGACAGGGTACAGCCCCGGAGATTGCAAAGGGCCGGATTCATGTGAAAGAAGCTCCTGCTGCTGTAGCTGCCACAGCGCTGCTTATCCGGGAACCGGAACCGGTCAAAGGGGACGGGCCCCCATCAAGCGGGCAGGCAGTTCCTTATCTGGAAAGAAGCGAGGCGGATAACGGCGGAACTCCTGAGAGAATTGAACTGAACCGCCCCAGCTTCATTATTGGCCGCTCTTCAGAGGTCGCCCAGTATGTAGAGACATCTGAAGGGGCATCGCGGGTGCATGCCGAAATTTCCAGAAGCTCCGGCGGGTATATCCTGAAGGATCTGGACTCCAGGAACGGCACGCTTCTCGCTGGTGAGGTTATGGTTCCTTATAAAGAGTATCCGTTGACCGAAGGAACGGTGTTCACGATTGTTAAGGGCTGCTATACGTTTCACACTTGAGATTTCAACTGTTCAAGCGCCGGCTGCAGGGTTGGATAGGTGAACGTGAAGCCGTTATTCACTGCTTTGGAAGGAAGTACACGCTGTCCCTCAAGCAGAATTTCCGACAGTTCTCCTACAGCAGCCTTCAGCAGAAATGCCGGGACGGGGAACCAATGCGGACGATGATAGACTTTGCCGATCATGCTTCCGAATTGTTCGTTCGTAACCGGCTGCGGTGCAGTGGCATTGACAGGACCCTCGATCTCAGGATGAAGAATGCAGAATTCGATTAGCCGGACGATATCCGTCAGGTGAATCCAGGACAGCCACTGCTTGCCGCTGCCGATTCTGCCGCCGAAGCCAAGGGAATATGGCAACCTCATTTTGGGAAAAGCACCGCTCTCATTGCCCAGAACAACGCCTGTGCGCAGTTTGACCAGCCGGCAGCCGGAATAGGCTTCATCGGCAGCCTCTTCCCAAGTCTTGACGACTTCTGAAGGGAAGTCTACAACGCGGGTTGGAGAAGATTCATTATAGGTATCCTGCCGTGAAGTCCCGTAAATGGCGACAGCAGAAGACTGGACGACTACCTGGGGCTTATGCTGCAGCGACCGCAGCAGCTTCCCTGCTGCGGTAACGGTTTCCAGCCGCGATTTCATAATCGCCTGCTTGCCGCTTTGAGTCCAGCGCTGGCTAAGGGAAGCTCCTGCAAGATTAACCAGTGCATCTGCGCCTTCGGCAGCTTCTGGATTTGATTTTAGACTGTCCCAGGTAAGATAGCTCAGGCCCGGATGAGATCGTGGGTTCGCCGGAAGCTTGCGGCCGACACTGATGAGCTGATGCCCGCTTTGCAGCCAATGTTCGGTTAGTTCGCTGCCGATGAAGCCGCTGCCTCCGCAAATGATATATTTCATAGGGGTGCTCCTGTTCTGGACGCCTGACCATGGCGTGACCTGATTAGCAGTTATTTGACTAAATGTTTATAAGGTGTGTAGTCGATGCCGTTCTTTTCCAGGAAGGTAACCAGAAAGCGGTTGTCGCGCCGTGGTGTGGCTATAATATAGCCTTTGATGCAGTGCTCGCGGGTTACCTCCGGAGCGTTGCTCTCCACAGCAATTCTGCCGATCTCGGCAGCAATGGAATGTTTGGCGATGTCGCGGAAGGGGCCGGGTACCGGCTGAACCAGCTGGTCCAGAAAAGCCTTCATCTCGTCGCTCCATAGTGGACGGCTGCGTTCTACCCAGTAATTCTGCCAGTCCAGCTTGGACTTGCCGTCAGCCTTGGGCAGTACCTTCAGAAATTTGCGGAACATAAAATAGCCGCCGATGCACATACAGCCCAGCAGTAAAAAGGTCCAAAATGCGATAGAATTCATAAACCAGTTGCTCGGAGCTGCAGATAACAAGCTTGAGGGTGAATGATAATGCATGTATACACCGCCTTTGACAATGATGATTGTCACTTTCCTTTTACTCATCTAAAGTATAGCGTATTTCCAAAGTTTTGCGAAGCGGAAGCGGGCTTACGGGGCTTGCCTAGATTTATTTTCCCGATCACGGTAGAATAAGGGTTAATTCGTGAAGGAAAGAGGGAAATAGGCATGCTGAAAATAGGTTCACATGTGTCCTGCGCGGACAAGGGGCTCCTGAGCGCGGCCAATGAAGCAAATGAGTACGGATCCACCTCGTTTATGATATATACGGGAGCGCCGCAGAATACGCGCCGTAAGCCGATTGAATCGATGTTCCCTGAGGAAGGGAAGCTGGCTATGGCGCAGAATGGCGTCGAAGAGATTGTGGTTCATGCCCCATACATTATTAACCTGGGCTCCTACAAGGAAAGCACCTACCAGCTGGCAGTTGATTTCCTGCAGGAGGAGATCCGCCGTACCCATGCGCTCGGTGTTAAGCATATCGTCCTGCATCCGGGTGCATTCACTGACAAGGATGCCGAATACGGCATTCAGCGTATTGCTGACGGACTAAATGAAGTGCTGGGCGGTACGAATGAGACGGAAGTGCATATTGCTCTGGAAACAATGGCCGGCAAGGGAACTGAGGTCGGACGCAGCTTCGAGGAGATTGCTTCCATTATCGATAAGGTCGAACATAATGAGCGGTTGTCCATTTGTCTCGACACCTGTCACATTCATGATGCCGGATACGATATCGTGGGCGATCTGGATGGTGTACTGAAGAAATTTGACGACACTATCGGCCTGGGACGGCTAGGCGTTATCCACATTAATGACAGCAAGAACCCGCGCGGAGCGGGCAAAGACCGCCATACTCCGATTGGCTCGGGCTATATTGGTTTTGAGACGATCAACAATGTCGTACATCATGAAGCACTGGCAGGTCTGCCGTTCATTCTGGAGACCCCGTGGATTGGCAAGGATGCCAAGAAGCTTCGTCCAATGTATGAAGTGGAAATTGCTCTGCTGCGCGGGAATGTGGCTGAACGTTTCGGAGCGGAGTTCCTGCAGGAGCTGGAAGAGCTGCATGCTTTTTTTGCCAAACAGGAGCTGGACTCCCGCCGCTATGTGCTTGATGTATGGGAATTGCTGAAGAATGATGCCAAAGCCAAAAAAGCCGATCCCCGTGAACCGCTGGAACGTCTCTATGATCAAGTAATTGCCGCCGGATTATTCCCTCAGCTTAGTGAGGAAGCTGTCAACCAGCGGCTGATCGCCTGGCTGGCAGGCAAGCAGCTGCTCGTGAACGCTTAATCCAACAACAGATTGCGCAAGCAGATGAGAGGATGGACGGAGAAATATGGAGTTACATGTGAAAAGAGATCATTCATCAGGCGGACAATATCCGGACCGGGCGCGTATGCTCATTTCCTGTCCTGACGGGCCGGGAATCGTAGCGGCGGTGTCGCATTTCTTGTACCAGCATGGTGCGAACATTGTGCAGTCGGATCAATATACGATGGACCCGGACGGCGGGATGTTTTTTATGAGAGTGGAGTTTGACCTGCCTAAGCTGGATGAACGGCTGGAAGAGGTGCGGACGATCTTTGGCGGCGTTGCCGAGCGCTTCAAGATGAACTGGCAGATCTTCAATGTAAGCCACAAGAAGCGGCTGGCGATCTTTGTATCCAAAGAGGATCACTGTCTGGTGGAGCTGCTCTGGCAGTGGCAGGCCGGTGATCTGGATGCGGATATTGCACTTGTGGTCAGCAACCATACGGACATGCAGGCTTATGTTGAATCCTTCGGCATTCCTTTCCATCATATTCCGGTTACAGCGGATACGAAGGAAGCCGCAGAGAAACGTCAGCTTGAGGTGATCGGTGATGATATCGATGTGATCATTCTGGCCCGGTATATGCAGATTATCTCGCCTTCGTTCATCGAGCATTACCGGCACCGGATTATCAATATCCACCATTCGTTCCTGCCGGCATTCGTCGGCGGCAAGCCGTACGCCCAGGCGTATCAGCGCGGGGTCAAGATTATCGGCGCTACTGCCCACTATGTGACTGAAGAGCTGGACGGCGGTCCGATTATCGAGCAGGACGTGCAGCGGGTCAGCCACAGTGATGATGTGAACGAGCTTAAGCGCATCGGACGCACCATTGAACGGGTAGTTCTGGCCCGTGCGGTGAAATGGCATATTGAGGACAGAATCCTCGTGCATCATAATAAAACAGTAGTTTTTAATTAAGCAGCGAAGCATTCCAGTTAACCATTACAACCACTCCGGTAAAGGTCAGGAATCACACGGAACACGGATATTCATAACATCCTTCCGGCCTGATTTTTACCGGAAACATCTTCAGCCGGGAGCTTCTCCCGCAGCCTCAAGCTATACAACAACCTCACAGTAATAATCTAATACACTTCTCACCACTACAGGTAAAAAAGCATTTTACCGGCATTTTGGATCTTAATCCAAAATGTATTTTGTTATGTGCAGATTTCACATTCAAGGGGGTAAAGGGCTTGTCATCGCAACGCGGACATTTATTAAAACGCAATTACATCTTTGCCTTTCTCATCCTGACCACCGGCTTCGGCGGATTGCTTGGCTATGATCTCTATTTCAAACCCTATATACTCTCTCAGACCGTCGTCAAAATCAAGGTGGATGGCGGAGGCTTTTTACCGAAAAATTATGAGCTGAAGCCCGGAGATCTCTATCTGGATTCCGTGCAGACCAAAGACATTCCGGCTGGTGTTATCCGAAGCCTGGATCAGGTGGAACAGAAGATTACGAATGTGAATCTGACGGATGGCAGTATTCTGACCGAATCACTGATTGATGTGAGCAATCTGGAGCCGCAGCAGGATGAGGGGATATTCCCTATACCCAAAGAGGCGATCTATGCCATTAACGGTTCTCTCCGCAGCAGAGATAAGGTGGATATTTATCTGGTAGAAGGGGATTCGCCGGTTAAGGACCGGACAGGCTATAGCCCGGCAGCCGAGGCAGCAGAAGCTTCCGCAGGAATGAAGGTTTCAGGACCGGCATCTGCGGTGGAAGAGGAAATTCAGCCGGTGCTTCCCGGCCGCAAAGTATTTCTCAGCGGAGTAACCGTGAATTATGTGCGTACCGAAGACAACAATGATGTGCTGGATTCGGAGAATGGCAACAACAATAACCGCTTCACCTCGACCGGGAAAGTAGCTACGCCGGAGCTGAAGCTGAAGAAGAGCGACGGGGAGCTGCTGGGGGCGTTTCTGGAACAGGGCAAGAAGCTGTGGATCGTAAGAGTGGAGTAGGAGAGTAGAGCAGAAGGGAGGAAGGACGAGCTTGAAAATATTCAGTCTGGGTATGGATCAGCTGACAATTAATGAAATAAAGCTTGCCGGATTTACGGTCATTGCCCAAAGCGTGCTGCCAGAGCCGGCGCAGGCCGGAGGACATTTGCTGATGGTGACAAGCGAGCAGGTACCGGTATCCGAACTCAGCGGGCTGCGCCGGAGTTATCCGGATTCCAACATTTTATATGTTTATCTGCAAAAAGGAGTGAGGGGGTATCAGGCTATTCATATGCAATGTGAAAGCCTGGGAATCTTCTTCATGCCTCCGCGTTCGACCTCATCGGCCATTATCGATAAGCTTCGCTACATGCTTGAGGATGAGCAGTCAGAGCGGGGAAATCTGATCGGATTCTTCGGGTCCGGGCCGGGCATTGGCTGTACAAGTGCAGCTAAGCTGTTCGCCAGACGGATTGCGGCTTCGGGGCTGCGGGTGATCGTGCTGGGTCTTGATCTGTACGATCCGGGTTATGACCGTAAGACAGCAGTCAGTCTGGACAGGCTGCGGCCGCGGATTACCGGCAAAATGCTTCACGATGAGGACTTTGCCGGGTTTGTGAAGCAGGAAGGATATTCGTACCTGCCGGGCAACTTTGATTATTTAAGCGCTCAGGACTATCAGGAGGAGGAGATCGAGTATTTGCTGGCCAGAGCAAGTGACAATGCCGATGTAGTGGTGGCTGATTTCGGGTCGATTCCGGAAAGTGCCGCCTGGTATGTGGGCATGCAGAAATCGGTGCTGCGGATGATTGTAACTCATCCCCGTCATGAATACAGACTGCAGCCTCTGATGGAGCTGGCCGGGCATATGGATCTGCATCCGCAGGATTTCCAGTGGATCATTAACCGCAGCAATGTGGAGGAGCTGACCTCTTCCAAGAATCTGGCGCTGCGCTTTGGCAGTGAGATCCTGCTGGAGCTTCCGTATTACCAGCCTTTTCTGGAGAGCCTGCCGCTCGGCAAAAAAGAACTTCAGCATGTAGACGATAAGGTTCACGCGCTGCTGGTCTCGCTGGGTCTGGCCTTGGAAGTCCGAAAGAAGGGAATATTTCAATGATTGAGTATCCGGATGAAGCTTGGCCGCTGAAGCAGGGGCGAATTCCATCAAGATGGACTCCGCTTGACCCTGAGCATGGAAGGCGGCAGGAAGAGGAGGACGGGAGCGGACAGGCACTGCCTGGATTAGCAAAGGAGACAGAGGCCATACGGCTTTTCTCACTGAAGCAGAGCGTGCTCCGTACCAGCAAACCCGGCAAGGAAGACTTCTACGGCTTTCTGCAAAAAATGAAAAGTGAAATGAACGCCGGACTGGAGCGTGAGGATGACAGCTATTTCGAGCTAAATGCCAAGGCGTTGATTGGTGATCCGCAGGCAGTCAGCTTTTTCATGAACGAGATCGAGAAATATTTGCGCCGTACCCCGTTTACGGGCAAGGTGCCGGAAGCTTACCGTACAGCCGCTGAAGCGCTGTTTCATGAATGGAAAGGGTTCGGACCCGCTTACCGCTGGTTCACAGACCGGGCTTATAGTGAATCAACCGGTCTGCAGATGATCGGACGGCAAATTTTCTATAACCACCAGGGCAGGTTTGTAGCTTATCCGTATGAGATGCCTTCGCTGGATCGTGTAGAGCAGCTCAAGCGATCCCTTTTGAAAAGCGATCCTAACAAAAAGCTGAACAAGGATAACCCTTCGGTGGAATTCAAAATGGATGATCCCCTCTGGCCAGGCCGGTTCATCCGGTTAGCCATCTGGGTGTCGCCACGGGTCTGGGAAGGCTTCACCACCATATCGCTGCGCCGCCAGGTCGTCGAATTCCTGGATCTGGATGATCAGGCCGGCACAGAATGCATCCCTGCGGAGGCGATTGAACTGATCCGTGCGCTTACGGGTACGTTTCGAAATACGATTATTGCGGGTGCCGTAGGCTCGGGCAAAACCACTTTTGCCAATACAATTGTCGGTGAGCAGCTGCTCGGTTCCTCCTCCTGCATGGGTGTGGTGATGATTGAGAAGCATCCGGAGTCAATTCTGCCATATCAGATCAAGGGCCACCGAATCATTCCAATCCAGGCATCCAATGAGGAGCTGATGGAGGTCGGCGTGGAATCGCTGCGGCATGACCCGAACATTCTCTATATGACGGAGATGCGTTATAACGAATGGGAATTCTATCTGTGGAGCGGCGAGAAGGGCTATGACGGCATTACCGGAACCTTTCATACGGTGGATTCGGAGGATATTCCTTACCAGGGTGCATTTGCCGTATCTACACGGATTGGCGGCAGCCTGAAGGGGCATTTAATCTCAGCGCTGAAATCCTGTGAGCTGGTATTTATTCTGGAAAGTGTGCCCGATGGGAAGAAGCGGCTCGCGCGGATTTCCGAGGTTTTTTATGAGGAAGCCAGCAACTCGGTATTCGCTAATGATCTGATGCGCTGGGAGCCGGAGCAGTCGGCCTGGAGCTACAATGACAAGCTGACGCCGGGACTGATGCTGAAGATGAAGAAGAAGAATGCGCGGGCCACGCGGATTATGCTGCAGGAGCTTGGGCATCTCGCCGCCCAGAAACCGATGGTAGACCCGCTGAAGGAAAGCTTGAAATCCAGGATTGTTTTGAACGAATGAGGGGGGAGCCTGTGGCGCTGCTGTACTATATCATCCAGTTTGTCTTTCATTTACTGGCCGCGGGCGGATTGTGGCTATTGGTGAAGCCGCTTATTGAGCGGCATTTATCGCAGTGGGGACAAAAGATGGATTTCCGGATGAACCTGAGGATGAGTCTGTTCGGCAAAAAGGTAAGCATGATTAATAAAAGAATGTGGCTATACCGCCATCTGGATGATTTGCTGTATTTTGCCCATAAGAGGTATGAGCCGGGAATCAGTGTTATGCGTTTTGTCACCCGTTCAGGCATGCTGTTCACGGGGGTGTTTCTATCGGGTCTGCTGACTCTGCGGGAGTTGCCGGGACATATGAGCTTTAATAATCCTTTCCTGGAGGGGATTGTGTTAAATGACGGTACAGCTGTGCAGGACGCTTGGCGGCTCCCGCTGTTTCTGGCAGTTCTCTCGGCAAGCATTCCATACTTACGGATGAGGTATACCTATGCTCAAAGGAAAGTGCGGGGGAGCTACGATCTGCTCGATGTGATCAAAATCGCCACCAAATTCACTCATTTATCTGCGGATTCCATTCTGTCGAGAACCAGTGATTTGCTGGCCGGGGATAATGTGCTGAAGACTCCCTTGAAGCTGCTTGGAGCGGCGTTTGCCAATTACAGCAATGAACGCGAGCTGAATGAGGAGGCGGGGCGTTTTGCCGGAGCGATCGGAACGACCTTTGCCGTAGAATTCGTATCGGATCTGCTCTATTGCGAGAAGGAAGGCACACGTTATCTCAAAAGCTCGCTCATGATGCTTAACCGCTCCATGGAGCAGCAACGGGAGACGATTCTGACGGTCAAAGCAAGCAGCAGGGATGCGATTAGCCTGGGACTGTACGGGAATCTGGTTGTACTGGTTTCTTCGGTTGGAACATTTATGTACATGCTGAAGCCAGACGTCTATTTCAAACTGCAGTTTGAGACTACCGTCGGCCTTACATTTATGATGGTCATCATTGCGGGAATGTTCATCTCGTTCATGATCAGTACCATCCTCGCCAGGCCCAAGCTGGACTACCACTAAGGTGATGAATAATGGATAGATTACTACTTTTGATAGCTGTAACAGGTATTGTGTATCTCGCTCTATTGGTTTTTGTCAGCAGCAGCAGCCGTCAGGAACGTTATGTGCTCCGGCTCGGCGTGAAGTGGAAGGCCTTCGGGGAACGGGTGCAGAATGAACGGCTGCAGCACTTGCTGAATCAGAGCGGTCTGCCCATATCAGCAGCCAAAATCACACTGTTCCGGTACTCGGCGGCTCTGATTTATCTGCTGGTTCAGACGGCAGGTGCCTTCGTACGTTCAGAGTCTTTGTCTATTTATGATCCGCTTATTGCTGCGCTTATTCTCCTGATTACCAGTCCGCAGCGGGTTCTGCCGCTTGGCTGGCTGCTGGTCTGGCTGCATCAGAAGACACTTATTCAAAAAGACGGGGAGCTGATTTCCTTCATCCGTCTCTATGAGAATAACCGGTTGCGCAAGCGCGGGTATGTGGAGTTTGGAGCCTTTTGTGCAGGGACAGCCAGCCACTTCAATTATATCCGTCAGGATCTATATGAGCTCTCGGAAAGGGCGGTAGATGAGGGAACCGAACGGGCGATTGAATGGTTTTGCGGCAAATTTCCCGAGAATCACGCTTTCATTAATGATATCCGTTCGATTCTGCTGGCGACGGAGGGCATGGATGATGATCATGAAGCAGCGAATTATTTAAGGGAGCAGGGCAAGATTATCACCAAAATATCGAGCGACCAATATCTGAAGAAATGGTCCTTCATCGGCGATGTATCGACCATCATTAATGTAATTCCGTCTATCGCTACCTTCCTGATGATTGTATGTCTGGCTATGCAGTACATTATGCTGATTAAGGGCAATTTTAGCGGTGTGGGGATGTTTCAATGAGTGAATTTTTGTATATTCAAACAGCACTTAAAAATATAAAATAAAAAGGGAGATATTAACAATGAAAAAGGACGCTATTTCTACTGGTTTATTTATCGCTATCGGATTTCTGTGTGTGGCTATCGTAATCGCAATACTGATTCCTGTCGTACGGGACGTAATCGACGATGCAGATGATAACAGACCGGTCATTCCGGCGGTTAGCCTGGTTGAGCCGTCAGGCTCGGGGGAAGCAGCAGTAACGTATACCATCGTTCCTCCTTTGGTTTAACGGAGATGAAGAAGGACTCGATTTCCGTCGCACTGTTTCTGGCTATTGGCTTTGTGATTGCAGGGGTTTTTATCGCCGGGGCAACAAGCATTATCGGCGGCAGCCAGGATGATATCATTACCCATGTCAAAGCAGTTGAACAGTATTAAAAGGAGGCGCTGCGCTTGAAGGCAACCGTCCTCCGGGCATTGTTTATGTGGCTGGTGCTGTTCATTATCCTGCAGCCGATTTTTACGTATATTGATTATCTGCTGGATTTGCAGGTCAAAGCTAATACATCTTATATCACACAAAAGGCCGCAACCGAAGGAATGGTTACAGCCTCTATGAGAGGCGAGGTCATCTCGAACCTGAAGGCTGTCGGTTTTCCGGAGAACTCTATTGAAATTACTAGTAGTACGGAAATGATTCTTGAGCGCAAGCAGCGGATAGATGTGTATGTAACAGCGCCAAGGGTAAACCTGTTTCCCTACAATTTCTCCGGCGTCTCCCAGCCGACACGTTATTATGGGCACGGCTCGATCATGAGTGAATATCTCGATTAACTAAGGGATGAAGCTGAACAATGGATTATATTATTAAGCTGGCATTTGTCCTGCTGATCTTTATCTACTCCTGGTTTTTTCAAATTCAGAATCAGGAGTGGGACATCATGCGCAGTATGCTCAAGGATGCCAACAATATGGCGGTTCACGATGCATCACAGGAGTTGAACGAAGCAGCGCGGGCACAAGGTAGGTTGATTATTGACCCATCTGCGGCGTATGAGACCTTCCGCCAAACGCTGCAAAGTAATCTGGGACTGGACGACGGCTTATCCCCCTTAGCGGGGAGCCGGCTCCAGGCTCAAGTGAAGATCGTCAAGTTCGACATTGTGGATGAAGCGACGGATAATACGTTTCCCATGCTCTATGAAGACCCTGCTTACGGCATCACCAAATACATACAAGGACCTTCGGTCATCGCAGTTATTGAAACAGAGCATCCGGTCCTGATCTCCAGAAACAAAGTACAAGAAGCAATTACCGTGCCGGCGGTTCAAGAGTATAAGCTGAATCATTAGCCATATTAGCTTCGGCAGGTCCTGACCCAACTACTACAAATAAGGGAGAGTTCGATTATGAAAAAGACGATGCTCAGCAAAACAATGATGGGGAGAACAGCTGTGAAAGCCTTACTGGCAACAGCATTGTTAGCCGGTGGAATTGTAGGTCAAGTTGGGCCTGCCAGTGCAACAGCTGCAAAGCCGACGGCGGCTCCGATTATGAGAGATAATCTTTCGAAGTACGGATTAGTGAAAGATGTGGAGCTTCCGGTAACAGTTGAGGCTGGCGGACTTAGTTATACGCTGGAGAAGATTATGATTTATGATTTTAATTCTAAAGATGCAATCAATTTGAGGAAAACATATAAATATGGCGAAGAATCCGGGCTTATTTCAAAGCCTACATATTTTGTTTGGACGAAAATTACAGTCAAAAATAATAGTAAGAAGGTAGTGGATAATACAACCGATGATTTTTGGAGATTGAAATTTAAAACGTTCACTACACTTGAACCTGTGACAAATTGGTCTAGGATTGAGAAGACGAATGACAAAATGGCTCTTAATAAGTTGCTGCTAAAACCTGGTGAACAATTAACAACCTATCAGGCTTATATGTACGATGGAACGACTTTTGACTATTTCGTTATTCGTTTGTTCTTTAATGGTCAATTCAGTGAAAAATATGTAGTGAAAGAACTGTAAGGGGGGGATATGAGAAAATTCACTGGTTTGATTCTTATTATTATTTTACTAACAGCAAACTTACCGAATTATTATGCTCAGGCCGCAGGAGCAAAATCAGGTTCCGTCGCTGTCCCCATTACTACAGGTTTGGCAGGATCAGATAACAGTGCGAAAAGTTTTTATTTGGACTTGCCCAGTGGTGTTACCAGTTCCACTATAGTGCAAAATACACTTAAATATACTGGCAATAATCAGACTATTGGAAATACTACTATAGAGAATGGGAAAATCAAAATAACTTTAAGAGGGTCGGAAAATAAAAAAGTGCTTGAAAAAGTAAAAGGATATCAGGCTTCTTTTGGAGAAATGTACGCCACCAAAATATATAATTCAATATGGTTATATTCCGATGGAAGACGCTGGCAAATTAACGAATATGATGAGCGTAATGATCGAATGAAAACAAAAGATGTACATGCAGCCGATGGTTATCCATCACAAAATCCTCCAACTACACTAGTAACAGCTGGTCCTTTACAAGATCAGCTGTATCTCAAATGGTACAATGGTTCTAAAACAGAGGTTATTGATTCGAAAGATATTATTTCATCAACTATAAAACCAATAATATCAACACATTCCCCATATACTGAAGGGGAGCCGACATTTAAGAATGGAAGAGTTATTATAAACTATTATATTCCCAATAGTACTCCATGGGAAAAAGAACCGGATGACGGATTATCAGGTAAAGCCGAAGGCAGGAAATATTTTGCAAGGGTTACTTATTATTACGAAGCAAACGCCAACGTCACCACCTACAGCTACGGCGGCCTAGTCACCTTCGACTACAACCTCCCCGATGAACCAACTCTAACCGGCGCAGCAATCCTCGAAAAGCCCTCACCCAATCCGGCAAAGTTCGAGGATAAGGACGTGCCGGTACAAATTAACCTAAAAGGGGAGCTGTTGGCATATAAAGATTCGTCTAACATCGAGGAATGGGTATTTTATGCCAAAGAAAAAGGCAATGACAGCACGCTGAAAACGCTAAAGGATTATTCCAAAACCCTTACGTCTGCAAAAAAGATTGATTTTACTGTTTTAAAATCAAAAGTGAAGGCGCCTGGTATCACACAGGAATACGAATTAAGTGTAGTCGTGAGGTTCAAGAAACCCGTTATAACCAAAACGGGGACCATCACTTCATTGAAGGAGTCCTATAACGTTAAAGCCGGAGTGTATACAACTCCAATTCCACCAGGCGGTGATTATCCAGGGCCAACTACTCCTCCGAATCCTCCGCGAGAGCTGAAGCCACCGATTGCTCTTATTTCAGCGCCAAAGACGATTAAGGCAGGACAAGAATTTGAAGCCAGTGGCGCAGGCTCCTACGATCTGGATGGCTTTATCAAAAGCTATTATTGGGACACTCCTAATGCTGAAGGGGAATTGACGGATCGGCCGCGGGGAACCCTTTGGTACGATAAAGAGCACTTAGGTGAGCAGTCGCTGGCACTTACGGTTTTGGATGATGATTCGATGGCCGGGAGCACCAGTACTGAAATTACGGTCATTGAGCCGGTCCCGAATGCGTCCATTTATGCTGAAGGAACCTTGAAACAGAACCGGAAGGTCATTATTCGCAGTTATAGCAGCAGTCCTACACATTACCCGTTGGTAGATTCTAAAACTAAAATCACCATCACTGCCGTTTCTGGGGGGACTAATGCAGACATAAAATACAGCGGGTCGCTGAATGGCGTGCCAAGTAAAGATGTACTGTTTAAAAAGCCCGGCAGATATAAAGCAACAATCTATGTCGAGAATACCCTGGGGCTGTCTGCGAGCAGCGAAGTGTCGTTTGATATTGTACCGGATGAGAAGCCCTTTGCTTACTTCACACTTCCTGGTTCTGCGTATCGTAATCCTGCAGATGGTAATCAGGCGACCATCTCCATCGATGACATGTCCTATTCTCCCGATAAAGATATTGTGGACCGGAGGCTATGGGAATATCGCTACGATTCGAATAACAACGGTAATTTCGCAGATGAGAGCTGGGTCATCTTTAGTAACGAGAATTTAGATCATCTCAATCTTAAAGTGCGGGATGTTGGACAGTACCTGGTACGGCTTACCGTGTTCGAAGAATTTGGGCAGCCGACCATAGATGAATTTGTTACCCAGGATGATCGCCAATCGATCAACTCAGACATCACACAAAATGCTATTGAACGAATCTTTAAGGTTAAAAATCAGGCGCCAGATGTGGATTGGTCATGGTAGAAAGGAAAGAGCATGCAGAATTTTAAAAAAGCACTCTCTATTTTTATGGCTGCTGTTTTACTGCTTCTAACCTATCCTGAAGCTTTTTCGGAAAAAGCACGGGTAGAGGCAGCGGGTGATCCCAATGTGATCAACTATATTGATATCCGTGTTGAGGCATTTACTCAGATAAGTAAATGGGAACCCTCTATGGGGGGGATCGGAGATGTAATTCTTGAGGTGCCAGGTTTTACTCTTAAAAATGTCCGATTTGACCTGATAACTCGGAAGTTTGAGTATGATATTTTTTTGGATGCACCCATTGTAATGAAATCATCTAATCTAGATTGGTATTCTGACTTCTGGAGAACCAGATTTGTGAGTATTAGTACAGGATTTACTTCACCTACAAGGAGCTCAACAGTCAAGCAAGACGAATGGACGGTAAGTGAGTTTCCGGCTACTCAAACTTCTAATACATTGAGTCTATCGGGTACACCTGCGCAAGGATGGAGTCAACTGTGGGATCTAGAACCTCCAACCAAAGTAGATATTACAGTATGGTCGAGAGACAATCATTGGTTTAACACTCCTATCAATGGCTGGTCTAATATAGCCTACAGGTATATTTATAATGTACCCCTAATTATCAATTCAGCTCCAAGTCTAACCGTAACGACTCCGAGCGAACAACAGCTAATCAACGAGCAGGGCTTCAGCGGGATGAACATTGAAGGATATGTACGCGATGTGGACAATAACGATGTGGTGGTCAGTGCGGAGATCCCGAATGTTTTCTACAAGAAAGTAACCATTCCGCAGGCATTATATAATAAACCATTCTCTATACCCATAGACGTTTTGGCAGACGGGATACCTCCTGGACGGCATACGATCACTGTCAAAGTCGTAGATCCCTACAACTTTAAAGACGAGAGGACGCTAAATGTAAATGTGTCCTATAGGTTAAGGAATAAGTCTTTTATCTTAATCAATACACCTGTAGACATTTCGACATCCTACACAGATTATGAAGGGGACCCGAAATATCAAGACAGGTACCGGTATGATCACGACCCGAACTTTTTTGACAATTCGATGGGGATGATTGGGGACAGTGGGCTATGGCGGAATTCCCAATACCAGTCGTTCCCCTACAGCGGGGTGTATACGGCCACCTTCCAGGCTCGGGATAATCCGAAGAATGATAATCTGTTCGATGATTACCGGCTATGGAGCCGCGATAATTTATCATCCATGACGTTTCATGTACACCGGAAGCCGATTGCTCTGTTTAGTGCGAAGCTAACGGGGGGATGGCTGCAAATTACGGATAGTTCCTACGATCTTGATCATATCAAGGCGTATAACAAGGGCTTGATGGATTGGCAATGGCAATATAAAAAAAACGAATCCGAAATGTGGATGGACGGGCAACCGCCTGCCCAGCTGCCGATATCTGAGCAATATGATATCCGGCTGCGGGTGCGTGACGTGGACGGAGAAAACGGAGCAGGGGTCTGGAGTGATTGGTGTGTGCGGACCGTAGGCAGTGCCGGCAACCTTCCTCCGGTTGCGCTATTTACGGTAGAGCCGAATATCGTTTCTTACCGTAAAGCCACGACGGTTACCGATAAATCTTTTGACCCGGATAACGATCCGCTTGATGTGTATAGCTGGACGGTGGTTAAGGACGGTTGGCAGCAGGTATGGAGCCATTGGGGCGGGGCGGCTACACCTCCGAATATTGCTGCTTATGGAGTGGGGACATATCAATTAACCTTACAGGTCCATGATAATCGGGGGCTTTGGTCAGAACCCTACAGCCAAACCGTGCAGGTCATGAATCATCCACCTGCAGCTGCGTTCTATATGCCATCTGAAGTGTACCGGGATACGGTAATTCCGCTGGAAAATTTGACACCCGATCCGGACGAGGACGGGGACGGACTGAGTTATGGCTGGAACGCACGGATTAATAACTCCGGCTATTATTATACCAGCGGTAATCGGAGTCCAGTGATAACGGTCCGTGATTTAATTGCAAACTATGGGATATCACAGCAGCAGGCCATCTCTGATGGCTGGGAAATGCGGCTTACAGCATCGGATGGATCGCTGAGTTCGAATGCCACCCGTTTGTTTACGGTCAAGAATCATATTCCAACGGCTGAGATTAGTGGACCAACGGTTGTATACCAATACGATAACAAAACCTACTATGGCATTGATGTTGATGAAGATTCATCCGATGCCGGTAGTTTGCAGTATTACTGGAAAATAACCGGTAGCGATGGAACCACAACAATGTACCGCACAGCCAATATAAATATAGACTTCCCGGACACCGGGTCCTACACCATAGAGCATTGGGTAGTGGATCAAATCGGTGCAAAGTCAAATGTGG
The DNA here is from genome assembly GCF_038593005.1 of Paenibacillus sp. FSL E2-0178. Taxonomy (NCBI): domain Bacteria; kingdom Bacillati; phylum Bacillota; class Bacilli; order Caryophanales; family Paenibacillaceae; genus Paenibacillus; species Paenibacillus sp. FSL E2-0178. The sequence goes on along the minus strand of NZ_CP151953.1, from coordinate 3,172,111 downwards.
CTAAGCTGAAGATTGATGTCATAGAAAATCAGGCTCCAGCTACCACGCTTACTGCTCCGGCAGGTACAGTTACAAATCCAACAGTTTTGGATGCAGAGCTGCAGGGCGATCCTCTCATTGGGTGGAACTACAGTGACCCGGAGAACGATCCGCAGGAGAAATACCGGCTGGAGTTCTTCGCGGCAGATGGACAGTTGGCCAAAACAGTCGAGAATACAGATTCTACCGGCGGCTTGCGGCAGTATAAGGTGCCTAATCCCACCTTTGAACGGTTCGCGGTCTTCAGCCTATACGCCCGGGCTTATTCAAAAGGCTCCTGGTCAGAAGTCTCCAATGAAAAAGCCTTCATCATCGATAATCCGCCGCATGCCGGTTTTACCCTGATGACGGATACGGGCCGCAATGCAGCAGCGGTACCCATTTACCGGACGGATGTACTGCAGATCACCAGCACTGCAACCGATGCGGATATCCCGAAGGGCGACAGTATTAAACACCAATATTTCCTGAAGCCTTCAAGCGGGACGGAAGGGCTGGCCAGCGTACAGGAGAGCTTCACCAAGCAGTTCACCTCAAACGGAATCTTTACGCTTCGGCAAGTCGTTATGGACAGCCTGGGACTATACCGCGAGCTGTCGCAGAATATTACGGTTGTGAACCGGCTGCCGCAAGTCACCATCACATATCCAACGAGCACAAGCGCAGCTAATCCTACAATTGTTAGCACACTCACCCCTGTGATTCAGTGGGATTATCAGGATGAAGACGGCGATGTGCAGCAGCGCTTCAAAGTACGTATTATTAATCTGGCAAGCGGGGCGGTAAAGGCCCAGTCCGGTGAACAGGTATCCGGCGCTAAACAGTGGAAGGTTCCTTCCGGCACGCTTGCTGAGAATGAGAAATATGCTGTGGAAGTTGAGGGGTATGACGGGTTCGGCTGGAGCAGTGTGTCTCCGCGCAAATATATGATGGTCAATCTGCTCAGCATTAAGGGGGCTGTCCAGCACACAGAGGAGTGGAACAGCAACCGTCAGGCTTACAATTTGAATAAAAGCGGGAATGCGGAGAGTCCGCGGGGGTATACTGTTTATTGGGCGGGCGAGAAATTCGTGCTGCAGGGTACGGCAACCGGATTGCCGGATACCGTTCAGGTTACAATGAGCGGAGGGTATTCAGCGCAGCTGAGTCCGACCGGAAGTGACAAGACCAAGTGGACAGGCGAATTGGCAGACCCGTCGTTTGAACAGCTGCCGGATGGTCCGGTTACGTTCACTTTTACCGCCACTAATGAATTCACCACCAAGGTCGATTCGGTTACGGTAACCATCCTGGGGGATTGGTCAGAATACTACCAGAGTCATCGCGTAAAATAGCGGAACTTAGTCACTCAGTTACCGGTATCTTGTTCTTATGTGTTCATATCACGCAGCATCCTACGGGCGGAGGGTGATCGTTCAGACGATCCCCTCAGTCCGTTCTTCGTTTAAGCGGAGCATTCGTGCGGCAACCGCCCCCGGAACGGGTGAACTGGTGGTATGTAAGCTGGACGTAAGGAGAGCCACACGATTATTACGGCGCATATAATAGGAAAGTTTGCCGCTGAATATCTTGTGGGCACACAGGGACGAGGCGAAATCCTCCGGAGTTACGAAGCAGGAGGGCTTGGCCACCGGATGCACGGCCGTTTCTTCAAATACAGAGGCTACAAATTGTGAGCAGAAAAAAGCATCCTCCCTGTCGATCCGGATATTCAGCAGCACACCCACCAGGCCGAGCAGATGATATTTATAGCGCTCCTGATTCTGCATCATACCTTGGACATGGTTGTACATGGTGTCATACTCTTCGGCACTGACTCTAAGCTGATAGATGGCACAGTCTGCACTGCTGTAGAACGGATGGATAAAGTTCTCGTGGATCAGTCCGGCGATAAACGGATTGTGCACTCTTTTTCTCCCGAAGCTGTAGACCTCGCGCAGTTCACTGTCAAAGGCGATCGAAGCATGATTCAGCTCTGCTTTGGTGAACCATTTAATAATTCCGCTGAAGGCCGTACCCGTTCCGGTAAGCACAACATAGATATCTCTATTTGCAGTCATCTTCGAAATCCCTTTCTGCTGGAAGTAATGGATAATCCGGTAAAAAATATTGCTGAGGTACTTCCATCTTACTGTATAAATCAGCTTTGTAAAACAAACTTTAGTCTTAGATAGAAACTAGACTTAAGGCTAAGTCCCTCCATCCGCGGCTTGCATCCTCCCAAACCCTCCTGAAACTCTGTAAAGCTGGCGGTAGAGTGCATAGACCCGGCAAAAGCCGCTAACTATAAGCTGTAGCAAAAACAATTGGAAATGCTTCCACTTACGTGATACAATAATAGTCAAAATGACATTCTTGATTTGAGGAGGATTATTTTAATGACTGAACAAGCAAAAAAAGATCAAGCCATTCATAAAGAAGAAAACTCAACGGTGGACAACCTGGCCATCACTACGATCCGTACACTTGCTATTGATGCGATTGAAAAAGCGAATTCCGGACATCCCGGCATGCCGATGGGTTCCGCACCTATGGGATACCAGCTGTTCGCCAAGACGATGAATCATAACCCGGATCACCCGACTTGGGTCAACCGTGACCGTTTTGTATTATCCGCCGGACATGGCTCCATGCTGCTCTACAGCTTGCTGCACCTGAGCGGCTATGATCTGCCGATGGAAGAATTGAAGCAGTTCCGCCAATGGGGCAGCTTGACACCGGGACATCCGGAGTTCGGCCACACTGCAGGTGTAGACGCGACAACCGGTCCGCTTGGACAAGGTATCGGTATGGCTGTAGGTATGGCGATGGCTGAAGCGCAGCTGGGTGCTACTTATAATAAAGACGAACATAATGTAATCGACCATTACACATATGCGATCTGTGGCGATGGCGACTTGATGGAAGGGATCTCTTCCGAGTCCGCTTCGCTTGCCGGCCATTTGAAGCTGGGCAAACTGATTGTAATGTATGATTCCAATGATATTTCCCTCGACGGCAAGCTGAACCTCGCGTTCTCCGAGAATGTGGCCAAACGTTTCGAAGCTTACGGCTGGCAGGTTCTGCGCGTAGAAGACGGCAACGATCTTCCTGCACTCGGTAAGGCTCTTGCCGAAGCTCAAGCAGACAGCAGCAAACCAACATTGATCGAAGTGAAGACCGTTATCGGCTACGGCAGCCCGAACAAACAAGGTAAAGGCGGCCATGGCGGAACTCACGGCTCCCCGCTGGGTGCTGATGAAGCGAAGCTTACGAAGGACTTCTACAAATGGGTATATGAAGAAGATTTCTTTGTACCGGACGAAGTGCGCGCCAGCTTTGCTGAAGTGAAGGCCAAAGGAATCGCGGCTAACAAAGCATGGGATGAGAAGTTTGCAGCCTACAAGAAAGCTTATCCTGAGCTTGCTGCACAGCTCGAAACTGCACTCAGCGGTGAGCTTCCAGCAGGTTGGGATGCTAATCTGCCATTCTACAAAGCAGAAGACAAAGCAGTATCCACCCGTGTTGCTTCCGGTAATGCGCTGAACGGTTTGACTGCCGGTATCCCGCAGCTGGTTGGGGGTTCTGCTGACCTTGAGAGCTCGACAATGACTCACTTGAACGGTCTGTCCCAGTTCACTTCTGAATCGTATGACGGCCGCAATATCTATTTCGGCGTCCGCGAATTCGGTATGGCTGCGGCCATGAACGGGATTGCACTGCACAGCGGGCTCAAAGTATTCGGCGGTACGTTCTTCGTATTCACAGATTACCTGCGTCCGGCTGTCCGTCTGGCATCCATCATGAAGCTGCCGGTAACCTACGTGCTTACACATGACAGTATCGCTGTCGGTGAAGACGGTCCTACCCATGAGCCGATTGAACAGCTTGCGTCCCTGCGTATCATTCCAGGCCTTACCGTGCTTCGTCCGGCTGACGGCAACGAAACTTCGGCAGCTTGGGCTTATGCTATGGAGAACACAGCCAATCCGGTGGCGCTGGTGCTGACCCGTCAGAACCTGCCGATCCTGCCAGGAACTGTGGACGGCGTTCGCGATAACATCAAACGCGGCGGCTATGTAGTATCTGATTCCAAGAACGGTACCCCACAGGCACAGATCATTGCTACAGGCTCTGAAGTACAACTGGCTGTTAAGGCTCAGGCTGCTCTTGCCGAAGAAGGCATTGATGTCCGTGTAATCAGCTTGCCGAGCTGGGATCTGTTCGAGAAACAGGACAAGGCTTACCGTGATTCCGTAATTCTGCCTGAAGTGAAAGCCCGTCTGGCGATTGAAATGGCGCAAACCTTCGGCTGGGAACGTTATACAGGCGATCAAGGCGACATTCTGGGTATCACTACCTTCGGCGCTTCCGCCCCTGGCGACACAGTAATCAGAGAGTATGGCTTCACCGTCGAAAATGTAGTCAGCCGCGTGAAAGCCCTGCTATAATAGACGGATTAACCATAAAGGGGAGAATAAGCATATGAGTCAGTTTACGGGCGCAACAATTCAAAAAGCAGCGAACATCTATTACGACGGAAAAGTTACCAGCCGTACAGTTACTTTAGAGGACGGTACTAAGGTGACACTCGGCATTATGCTGCCTGGAGTGTATGAATTCGGCACAGAAGGTCCAGAGACGATGGAAATCCTCTCCGGCAATCTTAAAGTACTGCTTCCCGGTACTGACGTGTGGAAAGACATCGACGGAACAGAAACGTTCCATGTTCCCGGCAACTCCAAGTTTGCGCTGGAAGTCTTCGCATTAACTGATTATTGCTGTTCTTACCCGATTGTGTAATTCGAAGGACCGAAATGAAGAAGTATTCCGGAGCCCTTGCTTCCGGGGTGCTTCTTTTTTTATTCCACTATTCGACAAAAGAAGAATATATTTAATCCATTATTGACGAAATAGATACATTCTCATATACTTCCACTATCAATTTGCCAACTGGCGCTTCTGCTAGTAAAAAGATAGAGGAGATGGGGATGTGAGCAAGTCAGGCTTTTGCAAGGAAATACATAAGGTTGCGCTATTATTGTTCAGTTGTCTATTATCGCTACTGATATTTGTACCTTCAGGGACAATCTATGCAGCGGCAAATATAGTGAATCCCAATCAGGTCTATTCCTATACCCTTATGCAAAGGGATATTGAGAGATTAGTAGCGGAATACCCCGACCTGGTATCCTCCGAATCTTTGGGGAAGACCCCATATGGACGTCAGCTGTGGGCTGTGAAGCTGGGGCGTGGAGATTCTGCGCTGTTTCTTAACGGTTCCCATCATGCCAGAGAATGGATGACCAGCAGTTTATTGATGAAAATGACCGACACTTACGCCCAGGCTTACGATAATAATGAGACGATAGGCGGCTATAACGTACGCAGGTTACTGAATGAAGTCAGCATTTGGATAGTGCCGATGGTCAATCCGGATGGGGTTGCCTTGTCCCAGCAAGGGACGACAGGACTGCCGGCTGAATTGGCCCAGATGCTGCGTAAGTATAACGGGAACAGCAGCAATTTTACCCGCTGGAAAGCAAATATGCAGGGAATTGACCTTAACCGCCAGTATCCGGCGAACTGGAACAGCATTAAGAATGCAGGTTCTTATCCATGGTATCAGAATTATAAGGGGAAGATGCCGGGGGAAGCTCCTGAAGTGCAGATGATGATGGATTTCACGCAAAGGATTGATCCGGAAGTGACGATTTCTTATCACAGCTCGGGTGAGATCATATTTTGGCACTTCAATACGCCCGGCAGCAATGTGAACCGTGACAAAGCCATGGCCAGATCGCTTGCCAATCTGACCGGATATTCTCTGGTCGCTCCTGAGAAGAATCCTTCGGGCGGCGGATATAAGGATTGGTTCATCCAGGAATACGGCCGTCCAGGATTCACGATTGAAATTGCAAGCTATGCAGGGGAGAGCAATGTTCCGTTACAACAGTTCAGCGGCATCTGGTCTGAGAACAAGGTGGTTGGATTGTATTCTGCAGGACAGTCCTATTCCTTGTGGCTGAATAAGCAGAAGGCGGAGTATCAGCAGCAATCCATGAGCCTGCTGGTGGGCACGGAGCTTTATACGAAGATAGGGGCTTCTGGCGGAGGGATCCCTCTGCAGCCGCAGCAGCTTCAAGTCATTGCCAGGAAGGGTGACTGGTATCAGGTTCAGGCAACGGAAGGACTGGGATGGATTCATCCGTCCCCCGGGAAGCTGGCCATCATCGAGGAGATTACGGCAAATGCCGGATGGAGCGAACGTATACCTGCTTATCAATATCCGGATGCATACTCGCCGAAAGTAACCTTTCTCGATCCGCAGACAGTCCCGGTATCGGGAAGATGGGGGACCTGGCTGCTGGCTTTGACGCCGGGCGGGAACCTGTGGATTGACGGGCGTAAGGCAACGATTACCTGGCCCGAAGAGGAGATAGTGCAGGATCCGGCAACAGGTGCCGGGATAACCGGAGAAGAACAGCCGGAGACTGCTGCGGGTACTCTTTAAACAGTGATATGATCTTCACTGTGATATTTAGCCTTCCGAGGGGCAGCTGTTGTCACAGAATTCTCTCGAACAGCCGCTTATTGTGGCAGAGCTCAGGTAACTTTTTTGAAATCCTGCCGGGAATACAACATTTATGTGTATAGCGCTACTAAGACTAAGAAGACTACATCCTGCAGGCAACGAATTAGCATTTATAATTGTGTATTTACATAAGCTCCGCTAATTAGCGGGGCTTTTTGGTGTGAAATAGTAAGCGTATATTCATATGTTAATGCTTGCCATATAACCGGAAATTTGTTACCATTATATAAGAACGTATGTTTGCAAATGGGTGTGTACGGGTGTTCAGGGGAGTGGGATTTATATGCTGTACTCAGATAGTTACATAAGCTTCAACTATGAGGAAGCCGGGACGGGCAAGCCATTGCTGATCATTCACGGTAACGGTCCGGATCACCGGGTGATGGCAGCAGGTATGGAACCTCTATTTCACGGCAGTGGTGGCAATTAACAAAATGTGTTGTATAGGACTGCAACTAAAAGGCGCAGCCTAAATCCCGGCTGCGCCTGCGGTAATTGTTAATTGAATATAAGTTTACTATTCCTGGTCAGCCTTGGCCCCGATCTTCTGGCCGATCCAGTCTTCGTAGGATTTCACCACAGCAGACAGGTCTTCATCCCCGTAGCCGTGATTGAAGCCCGCCTGGAACATACTCTTGGCGACACCAAGCATAGGGGAAGGTACGCCGGTGGAATCGCTGAGCGAGGAGGCCAGCTTGAGATCCTTGAGCATCAGGGCAAGGGAGAACTGGTTGCTGAAATCATTATCAATAATCTTCTGTCCCTTCAGCTCAGCCTGCTTGCTGCCTGCCGATCCGTTCTTCACCAGCTCGAGGAACTTATCTGCGGGAACACCTGATTTCACGGCGATGGAGAAGCCTTCGGCGAGTGCGACATTATGAATGCCGACCATGGCATTGTGAGCGAGCTTGGCTACGGCACCGCTGCCGTTAGCACCCATATGCAGCAGCAGTCTGCCCATGGAGTCGAAGATATCACGGTGCTCTTCAATCACTGAGGCGCTGCCGCCAACCATGAAGACGAGGGTGCCTTCGATGGCCGCAGGTTTGCTGCCCGTTACCGGAGCATCAAGGAAGCTGCCGCCCCGTTCTTCCACGGCTGCGGCAATTTCCTTCGCTAGGCCGGGCGAGATGGTGCTGGAATCCACAACGGTGGTTCCCGGCTGAAGGGTAGCCAGAATACCGTTATCACCGTAGAATACTTCCCGGATCGAATCATCATTGCTGATCATGGTGATAATAACATTCTTGCCTTCTGCCGCAGCTTGCGGAGATGCAGCAACCTTCGCGCCTTCCTGCTCCAGAGGTCTGCATTTCTCTGCTGTGCGGTTGTACACCGTAACCTCAAAGCCGCTGCGCAGCAGGTTAGACGCCATAGGCGCTCCCATCGTTCCGAGTCCGATAAAGCCGATCTGTTTCATTTCATTTCCACCTTTGCTCTTTGAGATCATAATATAGAAACTAAGTTTGTCTACATTCTATCAGAAGGTCCTGGCATGTTCCACAGAACAGGTTTCCGGTTCCGGCCAGTAAACGCTTCCATGGAATTTTCATAAACATGGTTCCAAAGCCGGGGATATGCCTTAAGACCTTGCCAGTCAAGGCAAATTAAAGTATCCTAGATAATAATGTTGCAACAAACGGTGTCAAATCTAAAGAGATAAACAGGAGGCTACCATTACCGATGTCCAAGAAGATTAATTTTGACTACACCAAAGCCCTTTCCTTCTTCAGCCAGACTGAGATTGACTATTTCGCCGCTCCGGTGAAACTGGCCCACGAACAGCTGCATAACAAGAGCGGAGCCGGCTCGGATTACCTGGGCTGGATTGATCTCCCTACAGCGTACGACAAGGAAGAATTCGGCCGTATTCAGCAGGCTGCTAAGAAAATTCAAAGTGATTCCGATGTAATGATCGTTATCGGTATCGGCGGATCTTACCTGGGAGCACGCGCAGCTATTGAGGCGCTTTCGCATTCGTTCTACAATAACCTGTCCAAGGACAAGCGCAAGACTCCGGAAGTTTATTTTGCCGGCAACAACATCAGCTCTACCTACATCACTCATTTGCTTGATCTGGTAGAAGGCAAAGACTTCTCCGTGAACGTAATTTCCAAATCGGGTACGACTACTGAACCGGCTATTGCCTTCCGAATCTTCCGTGCAGCACTGGAGAAGAAATACGGCAAGGAAGAAGCCCGCAAACGTATCTACGCAACTACAGACAAGGAGAAGGGCGCACTCAAGAAGCTGGCTAATGAAGAAGGCTACGAGTCGTTCATTATTCCTGATGATGTAGGCGGACGTTATTCCGTACTGACACCGGTAGGTCTTCTGCCAATCGCTGTAGCCGGAATCAACATTGAAGAAATGATGCAAGGGGCCGCAGCTGCAGCCGATGAGTTCAACAATCCGGATGTAGCTACGAACCAGAGCTATCAATATGCCGCAGTACGTAACGCACTTTACCGCAAAGGCAAGACTACGGAAATCCTCGTGAACTACGAGCCGTCCCTGCACTTTGTATCTGAATGGTGGAAACAGCTCTACGGAGAAAGCGAAGGCAAGGATTACAAAGGGATTTATCCTTCCTCCGTTGACTTCTCGACAGACCTGCACTCCATGGGTCAGTTCATTCAAGAAGGTAACCGCAATATCTTTGAAACGGTTATCCAGGTAGAACAGGTACAGCACCATGTATCGATCGAGTCTGATCCTGATGATCTGGACGGACTGAACTTCCTGACAGGCAAGACGATGGACTTCGTGAACAAGAAGGCCTTCCAGGGAACCATGCTGGCGCACACAGACGGCCAAGTGCCGAACCTGATCGTCACTATTCCTGACCAGACGCCTTATACTTTCGGCTATCTGGTGTACTTCTTCGAGAAAGCCTGCGGCATCAGCGGATACCTGCTGGGTGTGAATCCGTTCGATCAGCCGGGCGTTGAAGCTTACAAGAAGAATATGTTCGCATTGCTGGGTAAACCGGGCTACGAGAAAGAAAAGGCAGAGCTGGAAGCCAGACTTACTGAGTAGTTGTAACCATACGCGCAGATCATTCATACTAATGTAAGTCATCAGGGAGCAGTCCATAGGTAACCATTACCGGGGGCTGCTCCTAATATATATCAAGTTATCATATGTATATTAAGGAATGGACAACAAATGCTGGAACAATACCGGACGGTACGTGCTCCCGGTTCACGGGAAGTCGTAATCCGTAAATCACGCTTCATCGGACATGTAATGCCGGTGGAGAGCGAAGAAGAAGCCGTGCAATTCATTGAAGACATCAAGAAGCAGCACTGGAACGCTACACATAACTGTTCTGCTTATATGATTGGTGAGAGGGATGAGATCCAAAGACAGTCGGATGACGGTGAACCGAGTGGAACGGCCGGGAAGCCGATTTTGGAAGTAATCCGCAGCCAAAAGGTTAAAAATGTCGCTATTGTAGTTACCCGTTATTTCGGAGGCATTATGCTGGGCGCAGGCGGACTGATTCGGGCCTATACAGACGGCGCAGTGCTGGCACTGGAAGCCGGAGAGGTAATCACCCGTGTACTGAGGCGGGAGGTGTTCGTGGAAATCGAATACACCTGGCTGGGCAAGGTGGAGAACGCGCTGCGGGGCAGAGGCATCCAGACTGGTGAAACTTTATTTACGGATAAAGTTACGCTGCTATGTCTTCCGCGCAATGATGAAGGTGACGCATTTATCGCATGGATAACCGATCTTACCGGGGCGCAGGCCCAGGTTACGGAAGGGCGGCGGCTTTACTACAGCGAAGGGGAATAAATTTATGGCAAGAAGAGCAGTGGAGCAGGAATTGTCGAGGGAAAGGATATTGGAGGCGGCGAGGCATCTTTTTATAACCAAAGGGTACCGGGCCATTTCGATGCGCAGCATCGGCCAGCATCTGGGTTATAGTCACGGTTCTCTCTATTATCACTTCAAAGAGAAGGCTGAATTATTCTACGCAATCGTAGTCGAGGATTTCAATCATGTGGCCACACTGCTGAATCAGGCAATGAGCATGCCCCCTGAAGAGGGAATGACCCGTGTTGAACAGCTGATCATGGAGTTCATCCGTTTCGGGCTGGATCATCCGTACCAGTATGAGATCATGTTCATGATCCGCGATGAAGAGCTGCTTGCTTATTGTAGAGCTGAACAGGGCCGATGTTTCGAGTTGTTTGCAGGTATTGTCCGCCGTCATATGAAGGAAGAGGGATATGTGTCGGAAGACTGGCAAAGTGTGCCGCTGACCCTGTTCTTGTCTGCTCACGGATTTATCTCCTATTATATTCAAGATAAGGTGCTGTTCGAAGATGTGAAGCAAGCCGCACTTACTCATGTCAAAGTACTAAGCCGCAGTTTATAATAGCTGTTTTTTTTAGCAATCCGCACTTTAGAGCGTTGCATTGGTATAACATTGATTGGTGAAAGTGTTATAGAAGCTATAAATAATATAGAGAGCAGCTCCGCAGGAACCGGCGAAGCTGCTTTTCTATAACCTTTTATAGGGAATAACGGACTACCCCCCCGATGATTTTCAGATAATACTGCCGGTGTCTTGGACCGTCGAACTCACAGAAATAGATCCCCTGCCAGCGGCCCAGCAGCAAGGCTCCATCATGAATAATAATGGTTTGGGAAGGGCCTGCTGTGATTGACTTCAGATGGGAAGCGGTATTGCCCTCGGCGTGGCGGTATTTCGGATGTTCCCACGGATAGACTTCATCCAGGCGCATCAGCACATCATGTTTCACATCCGGGTCGGCGTTCTCGTTGATCGCAATCCCCGCTGTGGTGTGCGGACAATACACTACAATAATTCCGCTTCGCACTGCGCTTTTCTTCACATAAGCTTGGACCTCGCGGGTGATATCCCGTAACTCATCCCGTTTGCTGGTGCTGATCTCCATAGTATGAAGCATAATGAACTCCCCTCTCTTACATAGGCAAAATGAATGTTATATATACTTTAACCCAAAAGCTACGAAAGTAATTGACGGCAGCAAGCGGTCTTTGGTAAAGTAGTGATAACTTTAAACCAAGTATATTAATAGGAATAATTACAGCTTTAAAGACGAGTATACCGACCGGATAGCCGGAGGTGGGAGGCTTAACCATTGAATTCGTTGATTAGACACAAAGGCTGGACCTGGGGATTCCGTACAACTATTTTACTTTATTTTGTGGTGCTGATCGTGCTGCCGATACTCGGTGTCTATTACAATTCATTCTCGCTCGGTATTGGCAGTTTTGTCGAGAGTATTATGGATCCGATTGCCTGGAAGTCGGTTTTACTGACGCTTAAGCTGGCGGTTATCGCCACACTCATTAATGTGCTGCTGGGGACGATGATTGCCTGGGTGCTTATACGCTATAAATTTCCCGGCAAAGCGCTGCTGAACAGCCTGGTTGATCTCCCGTTTGCCCTGCCTACTGCCGTTGGAGGCCTAATGATCCTTCTGCTGCTGGGTCCAGGGAGCCTAATCGGCGGTCTGGCGGAGTCGCTGGGGTTCGAGATTGTTTTTCACCAGCCGGCGATTGTGATTGCCATGGTCTTCGTCACTTTTCCCTTCGTGATCCGGGCGGTGCAGCCGCTGCTGGAGGAGCTGGACGCTTCTGAAGAAGAGGCGGCGTATACGATGGGGGCTAAGCCCAGCCGGGTCTTCCTGCAGGTCATTCTGCCGTCGATGTCACCGGGTATGATTGGCGGGGGGATGCTGGCCTTCTCCCGGGCGCTCGCTGAATTCGGAGCGGTTGTGCTGGTGGCGGGCAATATTCCGGGGCGGACGCTGGTGTCTTCGGTATTTATTTTCGGCGAAGTTGAGAGTGATAATCCGGTGGGGGCCGCAGCGGTCTCCATCATTCTCCTGACCTTGTCCTTTCTTATTCTCTGGCTGATTAGTCTGCTGCAGATGCGGGGGAGAAGATCATGAGAAGACTCTGGATTACACTGACGTATCTTGTATTCTTCCTGCTGATTGCCGCGCCGCTGGGTAAAATGACGATCGGTGCCTTCAGCGAAGGCTGGGGCGGCTTCTGGAATGCCCTGACCCGGCCGGAGGCGCTGCACGCGCTGATGATGACCGGATTCGTGGTGGTCGTAGTCACGCTGCTGAATACGCTGTTTGGCATCATGATGGCTTTGTATCTGGTGCGGGCGAACTGGCTGGGACGGCGCCTGAAAAGCCTGCTGAACAGCATCGTTGACCTGCCTTATGCGGTATCGCCGGTGATAGGCGGTCTGATGATCGTCCTGCTGCTGGGGCCGGACAGTGCGCTGGGTGCGCTGTTTGAACAAATCGGAGTGAAGATTGTGTATGCTTTTCCCGGAATGGTCATTGCCACATTGTTCGTGACCTTCCCGCTGATGGTGCGTGAGGTGATGCCGGTGCTGCAGGAGATTGGCTCTCAGCAGGAGGAAGCAGCTTCGACGCTTGGTGCATATGGCTGGACGACCTTCTGGAAAGTAACCTGGCCTTCGATCCGCTGGGCCGTGATCTATGGGGTGATTCTGACGGTGGCCCGTTCGCTGGGTGAATTCGGTGCGGTGCTCGTTGTATCTGGCAATATTATGAACAAAACGCAGACCGCGACCACGCTGGTCTATCAGGATGTCGAGAATTTCAATGTTACGGCTGCGGGCGGTATAGCGCTGGTGCTGGCCGCATTCTCCGCGGGTCTGCTGCTGTTGATGGAATGGAGCAAGAGAAGAAAGGGTGTGCACTAGTTATGCATGTAGAGGTCCGGGGACTTAATAAGCATTTTGGAGATTTCCACGCCGTGAAGGACGTCAATTTCGGGATTACCAAAGGCCATCTGATCGGGCTGCTCGGCCCAAGCGGAGGCGGCAAAACCTCCATCCTGCGCATGCTGGCGGGACTGGAGACACCTGACAGCGGGGAGATTATTTTCCATGGCAAGACTGTGAATAACTTGCCGCCCCAGGAGCGTGAGATCGGCTTCGTGTTCCAGAACTATGCACTGTTCAAGCACATGACGGTGTTTGAGAATATTGCCTTTGGGCTGAAGGTGAAAAAGAGTTCGAAAAATGCCATCCGTGACCGCGTGGCTGAGCTGGTGGAGCTTACCGGGCTGAAGGGCTTCGAGAAGCGGTATCCGCATCAGCTGTCCGGCGGACAGCGCCAGCGTGTGGCTTTTGCCCGGGCGCTTGCCCCTGAGCCGCAGCTGCTGCTGCTGGATGAGCCGTTCGCGGCGATTGATGCCAAGATCCGCCAAGAGCTGCGTTCCTGGCTGCGGGAGCTGATTGAGCGTGTCGGCATAACCTCGATCTTCGTTACCCATGACCAGGATGAAGCGATTGAGGTGGCGGATGAGATTATGATCATCAACCAGGGCCGCCTGGAGCAAAAGGGTACGCCGTGGGATATCTACAAGGAGCCGAAGACACCGTTCGTGGCGACCTTTATCGGGGAATCGACGCTGATTGAGAGTGCCTCCGAGCTGAAGGGCTTCAAAGGGGCAGGCGGCGGCAAGCCGACCAAGGCGCTGATCCGTCCCGAGTATATCGAGGTGGGCCACCTGCATGAATTCAAAATGGCTTCGGCCACCGAGCAGGGCATCGTGAAGCATCTGCATTTCCGCGGCAGCGAATGGCTGGTGGAGGTTGAGGTGAACGGACATAAGCTGGTAACCTATCGTTCGTTGGAGAAGGAGACGCTGACTCCGGGTCAGGAAATTTCCGTGCTTGTGCACCGCGCATACCTGTTCAATGATGAACACAGCTGGATTCAGGAGAATGGGCTGAAGGAAGATCCGATGCCTGTATTTATCTAGAAATATTTAAAAATATAAGATGTAGGATGTGTCGCCGGTATGAGGCTTTTCAGAAGGAGCAGACAACTGCACGGATGGCTGGCTGTCGTAATGCTGGCGGTGCTCACTTTGACCGCCGCCGGCTGCGGAAATGAGCAGGAAGGTTCAACAGCTGCTGCGGCGCAGCAGGGGGACTTGACCCTGGTAGTCGGGGCTTACAGTGTAGCGAAGGATGCGATGGGCGAAATTCTGCCCTTGTTCGCAGAGGAATGGCAGGCCAAGACCGGCCAAAAAATCGTATTCCAGGAATCCTATGAGGCTTCCGGAACCCAGGCGCGGGCGATTGCCGGCGGCTTCGAGGCGGATGTCACTCTGCTGGCGATGGAAGGCGATGTTGAGAAGCTGGTCAAAGCGGGCCTAGTGGACAAGAGCTGGAAGGAACGCGGTGAGGCCGGAATGGTCACGCGTTCGGTTGTGGCCTTGGGTACACGGGAAGGCAACCCCAAGGGCATTCATGATTTTGCCGATCTGGCGAAGCCGGGTGTGAAGGTGCTCTATCCGAATCCGAAGACCTCCGGCGGTGCGCAGTGGGACATCAATGCGATCTATGGGGCGGGTCTGAAGCTGTCTGAGGAGCAGGAGGGGGCGAAAGACCCTGCTGCCGCGAAAGCTTTTCTGGAGAGCATACACGCCAACGTGGAGTCTCTGGATAAAAGCGGACGCGCTTCGATGGCGGCCTTCGAATACGGGGTAGGCGATGTAATCGTCACTTATGAGAATGAGCTGCTGGCGCGGATAGCCCAAGGGGTGAAGTATGAGGTGATCATCCCGCAGAATACAATCCTGATAGAGAACCCTGCTGCGGTAGTGGACAAATATGCGGATGAGCATGGCACCCGCGAGGCGTCAGAGGCGCTGGTGGATTATCTGACCACACCGGAGGCGCAGGAGGTCTTCGCCAAATTCGGCTTCCGTCCGGTGAACGAGCAGGTCTACGCGGAGCATGAGAGCCAGTATCCGGTTCCAGCGGGACTGTTCGATATCGGCTACCTTGGCGGCTGGGAAGAAGTCCGTACGACCCTCTATTCCAAGCGTGGAATCTGGTATCAGGTGCTGGCCGGGATTTAGTTGGGAAGTTCGGGCGGATACGGTATGACAGATGGTTGCTTATGGGAATCGAATGATTCGTGATTCCTGCTTGCGGTGAGATGCGGGCGATTAGGAGAGCTGTTCTGCGGCGGATGCTGCCGGACGGCTCTTTGATTTTGTATAGGAATCCCGCTGATTCCGCTGAAAGTGGGCGGTGTGGGAAATTAA
Organism: Paenibacillus sp. FSL E2-0178; assembly: GCF_038593005.1. NCBI lineage: Bacteria > Bacillati > Bacillota > Bacilli > Caryophanales > Paenibacillaceae > Paenibacillus > Paenibacillus sp. FSL E2-0178. The sequence goes on along the minus strand of NZ_CP151953.1, from coordinate 3,156,387 downwards.
AGGGATAAATCCCTCTGATTCCGCTGGAAGTGGACGGTATGGGGAAATTAAAGGGATAAATCCCTCTGATTCCGCTGGAAGTGGACGGTATGGGGAAATTAAAGGGATAAATCCCTCTGATTCCGCTGGAAGTGGACAGTATGAGGAAATTAAAGGGATAAATCCCTCTGATTCCGCTGGAAGTGGGCGGTATGAGGAAATTAAAGGGATAAATCCCTCTGATTCCGCTGGAAGTGGACGGTATGGGGAAATTAAAGGGATAAATCCCTCTGATTCCGCTGGAAGTGGACGGTATGGGGAAATTAAAGGGATAAATCCCTCTGATTCCGCTGGAAGTGGACGGTATGAGGAAATGAGGAGCAAAGTACCGCTGAATCCGCCGAAAGTGAGTGGCCTTAAATCTACATAAGCTGCACAGGCTGCATAAGCCCCGGCTTGATTCACCCGTTAGGATGAGTTTGTTTGTGCTCGTGTTCGTGCTAGTCTCAGTGTTGCGGGTGGGGAGCGCGGGATTCGGAATGCAGGATGCAAAGGGACGGCTGCTGTTTTATAATATACAGATTGAGACACTCTGAAATATTGCACAATGAAGGAGGGCGGGCTTATGGATTCATTGATTTTTGGGGGAACAGGGGATGCCATGGGCGTACCCCGGGTCTATTGCGACTGTGAAACCTGCACGGAAGCAAGAACGAGCGGCCGCAATAACCGGCTGCGTTCTTCTGTCTTTATAGATAACGGCAGCGGCTTTCTGACGATCGACTGCGGACCGGACTGGCGCAAGCAGATGGAGCTGCTGGGGCACCGCAGCATGCAGCGGTTGCTGGTGACGCATGCGCACTTTGACCATATCGGCGGATTGCCGGAATGGGCGGACAGCTGCCGCTGGATGGGCTTCAGGGGGGAGCTCTACGCTCCGGCGGAGGTGATCCCCGTGATCCTGCGCCAATACCCGTGGCTAAGCGCGCATATTGACATGATTCCCTGCGATGACGGCATTACACTGGACGGCTGGCAGATTAGCACTTGGCGGGTCAACCACGGTAAGAACGGCTACTCCTACGCCTTCCGGCTGGAGAAGAACGGCTATGTCTGGATTTATTGCCCGGACTCCATCTCCCTCACACCGGAGGAAACGAAGCATATGCACGGAGCAGACTTATTGGTGCTGGGAACCAGCTTTTATTACGAGGCGGCAGAATTGTCCACCCGTTCTGTATATGACATGACGGAGGCGGCAGACCTGCTTGAAATTGTGCAGCCGCGCCGCGCGGTATATACGCATATGTCCCATGATGTGAATCTGGAGAAGGATTATATTCTGCCGGAGAAGGTCACCCTTGCCGTTACCGGGATGAGGGTTCCGCTGTATCGTGAGGAGTCTTGAAGCGCCGGATCAGCGGGTGACTTCAGCATGAACGATCCGCGTATATACAAACAAAGAAGCTCCGGTTACCCCGGAGCTTCTTTACATACAACCTAATTATTCTTGCCCAAGCAGCTTCTCTGTTTTGGATAAGAAGGTATCCAGCGCTGCAGCGAAGTCAATATTCATCCGTTCAGCCAAAACCATCAGCCACCACGCACATTCGCCAAGCTTATGCTCCAGTTCAGCTGCAGTATCTCCTTGAGCCAGCCAGCGCCCCTGCTGTGACATGGTCAGACGGCCCACCAATCCGGCATCTGTCAGGAAGGCCAGTGCATCCTCTTCGACTGTCCACTCCTTATCATGATGCTGCCGTTCCAATTGATGATAGAGCTGTCTGATTTGAGCGGAACGTAATGCCGCCTCGTTAATATTCATATCTATTCCACTTCTCCCTTATGGCAAGTTAGTATTTCGTCTGCCCAATATAGCACTCCTAATTAGACGGCATTATGTCATATTAGAATATGACTCCTGCCTAATATGACATAATGTAGTCCTGTTACAGGGCGTATAGTGGACTTGTGAGCTTGGCCGGTAGCCGGGCTGGCAGCGCAGATGACGACAGGAGTGAGTATACTGATGAGTCAAAATGAACCATCAATACCACAGGTTATTATTGATTATATGGATGCTTCCAATGCACACGACGTCGAGGCCTATATGAATACCTTCTCGGATCGTGCGGTCATTAAGGAAGAGTCCATCGGGAGTGATCTCACCAGCAGAGCGGAAATTGAGGACTACTTCGTGACTTATTTCGTTAAAATGAACACCCGCACAGAGATGATCAGCTACACTTCCAAACATAATGTGATAGATATGCGTGTGTTATTTAAGGGCGATTTTCCAGGCAAAGAAATTATCGGAACCTATCAGTTCTGTCTGGAGAATGAAACGATCGTGCGGTTAACAGCGGATCTGGAGTGAACGCGGATGAACATAAGAACGCTGCAGCATGATGTTGACCTGGATAATGCTATTTTTTTCGGCAGCTATGTTCTGGTGATAACAGAGGGGAAGATGACAGGCGGAGGGCGTGTGAACGGGTATGATGAAAATGAGGTGGTGGTCGGCGGACGGAAGCATTCGCGGCGAACTTCAACGTTCATTCTTACGCAGCCTCCGCAAATTCAGATAGACTTTATTTAAAGCTTAGGTCAGAAGGAACTCCGCTTCAGAACTCGAATATCTAACGTAATCGGCTAGCTGACAATGTGATGATGGAGAGGAGTCGGATGCGATGATAAAAGGTTTCGGAGGAATATTCTGGAGAACTAATAAATCTTGAGGCTGTGAAAAAATGGTACAGTGAAGTATTGAAGCTTGAAATCGACAACTGGAATGGGACTGTGATTAAGCCCCAATCCGGGAATGAGACGATCTTTTCTTTCTTTGCGGAGGATGACAGTTATTTTCCAACCGACCAACAAGTGATGCTGAATTTCCAGGTGTATGACCTAAACGAGACTATTCAGCACTTCGAAACAATAGGCGTACCGCTTGCCAAGGAACAAGAGAGCAGCGAATACGGCAAGTTTGTGTGGATTAAAGATCCTGACGGCCGGCTGATTGAGCTTTGGGAGAAATAAAATAACCCCACAAAAACCACACAAAGTGGGGCCTTGGCTTCGATGTTTACTCAGGTATTTTGCGGGGACCCCGAAACATATATAAAATGTTCTTTAAAAAAGGGACTTCATCCGGCGGCGCTTGCCGCTGGTGAAGTCCCTTTATTGCGTTAGTTCATCGTCATGCCGCCGGTGACATTGATCGCCTGGCCGGTCATGTAGGAGGCCAGCGGGCTGGCGAGGAACAGTACTACGTTCGCTACATCCTCCGGCTCAGCCGTCCGGCCGAGCGGGACCTGCGAGCGGTCCTCGGCGAGAATGTCCTCCGGTGTCATTCCGCGCAGGGCAGCACCTTCCACACGCTCGCGCTTCTTCATGTCCGTCTCGACGATCCCCGGGCAGACCGCGTTCACGAGAATCTGCTCCCGGGCCAGCTCCAGCGCCATGACCTTGGTGAAACCAAGGACCGCATGCTTGGAGGCTACATAATTGCCCATGCAGCGGTAGCCGTTCTTGCCCGCCTGTGAGGCAATATTGATGATCCGGCCGCCTCCGCCTTGGCGGAGCATCTGGCGCGCCCCGGCCTGGGAGACCAGATATACGCCCTTGGCGTTGATATCCATTACCTTATCCCAGTCTTCCTCCTTGATGTCAACGGCAAAGTCCATCGTCGAGGTTCCGCTGTTGTTCACCAGAAAGTCGATCCGGCCAAAAGAATCCACCGCACGTTCAACCAGCCGCGCGGCATCCTCACTTGACGTGACATCGATGCGGATCTGCACCAGCCGCTCATGGATCTGTTCCACGCCAGGCTTACAGGCGATATCGCCAATCACGACATTCGCGCCAGCCTGCAGGAATAAATCGGCAATGCCTTTGCCGATTCCGGTCAGCCCCCCGGTGACTACCAGCGTTTTTCCAGTAAAATCGATGTTTAGCATGGCAGCAGGCTTCCTCTCATTCTAGCTTCTGAAGGGATCATCGCTGATTCCGGCATCCAGGACCTGTCTGGCGTACTCTTGGGCGCTGAATAGGGAATGGTCTCTATAGTTGCCGCATTCCAGTGCAGAGACCGCAGGAACAACCTCTGTATCCAGTACTTTATGCAGAACCTTGGTCAGCGCGGCAGCGACATCGGTAGGGTTATGCTCATCCCAGATAATCAGGTAGAAGCCGGTCCGGCAGCCCATCGGCGAGATATCAATAATGCCCTCCAGCTCATCACGCAAATAAGTGGCCAGCAAATGCTCCAGGGTGTGGACAGCGGCAGTAGGCAATGCATCCGCATTCGGCTGCAGGAAGCGCAAATCATATTTCTGGATGGTGCTGCCTTTCTCATTCTTCTCCGTACCTGCAACCCGCACATAAGGGGCCTTTACCTTCGTATGATCCAATTGGAAACTTTCAACCTTCGCCATGTTATTCCTCTTCCTTTCAAGCTTTTCATATCAAACTATCACAACGTATAAAAGATGTAAATAGACAAAGCCGATTAATCCAATCATCTTAATTAAAATGTGTTGACATGAATATTAATGCATTGTAACATATGAATCAACTTAATTCTGATGATTTTACTAGGTTTAATTGTCGGTTGTTGTTGCCGGATCGTCTGGCTTGGGTTTCTACAGAAATATATACATTGGGGGAGAAATTACATGTTGAAGAAAAAATGGATTCATTCCGCGCTGTTAGTCATTGCCACCACTTTGGTTATCGCAGGCTGCGGTAATAACAGTGATGCTGCCGGATCAGGCAGTAATTCCTCCGGACAAGAGAAGAAGACACTGCGCATCAGCTTCAATCCCGGACCCTACAGTGACCAGTTCAAGAACGGTGTTGCACCCTACCTGGAGAGCAAGGGCTACACCATAACTTATAAAGAATTCACCGATGGTATCCAGCCCAATGTGGCTGTAGCGAATGACGAGATTGACGCTAATGTCTTCCAGCATTCCCTGTACCTCGAATCTATCAATGAGCGTGAGAAAATCGACCTGGTAGGTGTGGTGAAGGTGCCTACTCCGCCGATGGGCCTCTATTCCAAAAAACACACCAGCCTGGATGAAGTCAGCGACGGCGATCAGGTCAACCTGCCGAACGAACCGGTGAATATGCTCCGTGCGCTTAACGTCCTGAAGGATGTGGGCTGGATTACACTGAAGGAGGATATTGATCCGCTGCAGACTTCGCTGGCTGATATTACATCCAATCCCCACAATCTGAAGTTCATCGCTACTGAGCCGGCCCAGGGCCCGCGCGCACTGGAGGATGTGGATTACGCTGCTATTCAGGGGAACTTCGCCGTATCGAACAATATTAAGCTGACCACGGCATTGCAGCTGGAGAACATGACGGACCCGTTCACGAATATCGTGGCGGTCGACAGCAAGAACAAGGATGCCCAATTTGTAAAAGATATCATCGAAGGCTACCATTCTGCTGAGTTCCAGGAGTACATCACGTCGAATCCGGATTATGAAGGCTACAAGCTGCCGGACTACTTTACAAAATAACAAACCATTATAGCGCTGCCTGGTGGTCTGTCATTTCCCTGTCTGGGAGAAGTGGCAGATCGCCTTTGTATATTCCAGCCTGAAGCTTGAAGTCTCAGAGATCTTGTGAAGAGGTGTAAGTGATATGGATTTTGAACCCGCTAATGTTGTAAAAGAGTTGTCCGGGAATTACTTCAACGCGCTGAAAGCCAGAATCGCCGATTACCGCAGCAAAGGGATAGAAGTGATCGATCTGGCCAGCGGCAACCCGGATCAGCCCACGCCGCAGCCTATAATTGATGCCCTGAAAGCGGCAATCGACAAACCGGAGAATCAGGGCTACCCGCCGTTTTACGGTAAAAAAAGCACACTTGAAGCCATCGCCGTCTTCTATAAAAGGGAGTATGGCGTTGAGCTTGACCCGGAGCATGAGATCGCTGTGTTCACTGGCTCGGGCATTGGGGTGGTCGGCATTCCGCAGAGTCTGCTGAATCCGGGGGATCTGATGCTTACCGCCGATCCGGCTTATCCGGCCTATCATGCCGCTGCCCAGCTGGCGGGAGCCCGGGTTCATACCCTTCCTGTCTATGAAGAGGACGGCTACCTGCCGGATTACGGGCGTGTTCCTGAAGAGATCCTCCGGCAGGTGAAGCTGCTGATGCTGAACTATCCCAATAATCCGACCGGGGCGGTGGCTACGGGGGAATTCTGGGAACGGACGCTGGAGCTTGCCGCCCGCTATAAGTTCCCGGTGCTGAATGATTTTGCCTATGGCGCGTTCGGCTTCGACGGCCACAAGCCGCTTAGCCTGCTTCAGCATGCGGACGGCAAAGCCTATGGAATTGAAACCTATACTGTGTCCAAAACCTACAACATGGCAGGCTGGAGGTTCGGCTTCGCCGCCGGCAACGCTTCGATCATTGCTGCCTTGAAGCATTATCATACGCAGGCGTACAGCACCGTGTTCGGTGCAGTGCAGGATGCGGCAGCGGCGGCTCTGCTCGGACCGCAGGATGCGGTGAGGCAGCTGGGAAGCCTGTATCAGCGGCGGCGCGATGTGCTGGTAGAGAGACTTCGGGGCATCGGCTGGGAGGTTCCGGCTCCGCAGGGTACCTTCTTCGCGTGGTTCAAAGTGCCTTCAGGCTATACAGCGGAAACCTTCGCCCAGCGGCTGCTGGATGAAGCGCAGGTGGCTGTGGCGCAGGGGGAAGGCTTCGGAGAACAAGGACGGCAGTATGTGCGGCTTAGCCTGGTGAACAGCGAGGACAGGCTTAACGAAGCGGTAGACCGGATAGACGCGGCAGGTATTTTCAAGCAGACGGTGGTCACGGACCTGAGGGGGGCAGCTCAGCATGATTGAGCTAAGAGATATTTATAAGACGTTTGAACGGAAGGGCCAATCCATTGAAGCTTTGCGCGGGGTAAGCCTGCATGTGGACAAGGGTGATATTTACGGCGTCATCGGCTACAGCGGAGCAGGCAAAAGCACCCTGATCCGGCTGGTCAACTATCTGGAGCGGCCGACAAGCGGAGAGGTGCTCGTGGAAGGTGAGCCGCTGGCGGAGTACAATCCGGCGCAGCTGCGCGCGGCCAAGAAGAAGATCGGCATGATCTTTCAGCATTTCAACCTGCTGGAATCCAAGACCGTATTCGACAATATCGCGATTCCGCTGGTGCTGCTGAAGCGCAGCAAGAAGGAGATTCAGGACCGGGTCACCGAGCTGCTGAAATTCACCGGGCTGGAGGATAAGGCGAAGAGTTATCCCAAGGAGCTGTCCGGCGGCCAGAAGCAGCGGGTGGGCATTGCCCGGGCACTGGCTACTAACCCGTCGATCCTGCTATGTGATGAAGCGACCTCGGCGCTTGATCCGCAGACGACCAAATCCATTCTGGAGCTGCTCAAAAAAATAAATAAAGAGTACAACATCACCATCATGATCATTACGCATGAAATGGCTGTCATACAGCAGATCTGCAACAAGGTTGCCGTGATGGAGCAGGGGGAGATCATCGAGCAGGGCAAGGTGCTGGATGTGTTCGGCAGTCCGCATCACCCCACTACGCAGAGCTTCGTGCAGACGGTTATTCATAACAGTGTGCCGCAAAGTGTGCTGAACACGCTGAAGGCCGAACCGGGGCGGCGGCTGTTCCGGCTGAAGTTCGTTGGAGGCACAGCCTCGGAGCCGATTATCAACAGCCTGATCCGCAGATTCGAAGTCAATGCGAATATTCTGTTCGCCAACATGACGGAAATCCAGCAGACAACGCTGGGGACAATGATTCTGCAGCTGAACGGCGAGCATACAGTGATCGATCAGGCGGCGGCTTTTATCGTCAGCCAGGGTGTGGACATTCAGGAGGTGGAGGTTTAATGCTGGATACAGTGATTACCTCGGAGCAGCTGTTTCAGGCACTGCGGGAAACGGTGGTTATGGTTGGGGTTTCGTTGTTTTTTGGAGCGCTGCTGGGGATTCCTATCGGCATCATCCTTGTTATTACACGTCCGGGCGGTGTTCTGCCTAACAGAATTATCTATTCGGTGCTTAATCCGATCATTAATATTGTCCGTTCGCTGCCATTCATCATTCTGCTCGTAGCCATTATTCCCTTCACGCGGCTGCTTGTGCACACCTCGATTGGTACCAGCGCCGCGATTGTACCGCTTGTTGTATACATAGCGCCTTATATTGGACGCCTGGTCGAGAACTCTCTGCTTGAGGTTAGCCCGGGGATTCTGGAGGCTGCGGAAGCGATGGGAGCGACTACGTTTCAGGTGATCTGGCATTTCCTGCTGCCGGAGGCGTTCGGGTCGCTAATCCTGACGATGACCACGGCGATGATCGGACTCGTCGGGGCCACAGCAATGGCGGGAACGGTCGGGGGCGGCGGGATCGGTGATCTGGCGATCTCGTATGGCTACCAGCGGTTCGACACCTTCGTCATGATCGTTACCGTAGCCATTCTTATTATCTTCGTTCAGGGTATTCAGTCTGCGGGGAACCGTTTGGCTCGTAAGGCGCGGCGGGACTAGGAATGAGGCTGAGGCTGAGGCGGTTGTTAGGCTGAGCGTAGGCTTACAAAACTTAAGCGGATGCTTCCGAAGCAAGTTTTGTATGAAGGTGATACAAGAAGCGTAGGCTTACACAACTTTTAAGGAGGGACCATTATGGCGGAACGTCTTATTGTGCGCGCGGCACCGCAGGAATTCGTCTGCCGGGAGGGCAGCTGGAATGACCTGGAGGAGCATCTGCGCAGACGGGGAATTGAGCGGGTACTGGTGGTGCGCGGTGTGAAGTCCTGGGCGGCGGCCGGGCGGTATTGGCCGCAGCTTGACGGAACGGAGATCCATTATCATGTCTACGGCGGAGAATGCACCTACGGGGAGCGTGATGCCATAGCCGGTTATGCGGCAGAGCATCAGCTGCAGGCGATTATTGCCGTAGGCGGCGGAAAGATCACGGATGTGGTGAAATCTGCTGCAGCCAAGCTGAATCTGCCGGCGGTTATTCTGCCGACGCTGGCTGCTACCTGCGCCGCCTGGTCCTCGCTGAGCGTGATGTACGACAGTAAGGGCGCTTACATCCGCTTCGATGTGTTTCCGCGCAGCAACGCGCTGGTGCTGCTTGATCCGGCAGTGATCGCCGCTTCACCTCCGGAGCTGCTGGCAGCCGGCATTGGCGATACGCTGGCCAAATGGTATGAGGCTGATGCCATCATCCGTCATCTGCCTGCGCCTCCGGTTGAAGTGGAGCTGGCCTGGTTCACGGCGCGTAAATGCCGTGATCACCTGCTGGAGTACAGTGCAGCGGCGCTTGCGGCTGTCTCGGCGGGAGTGCTGGATGATGCGTTGACCCGGACGGTAGAAACGATCATCATGGTGGGCGGACTGGTCGGCGGCTTCGGTGAAGATTACGGCCGCACCGCCGGTGCGCACTCCGTCCATGATGCGCTTACGGCCATACCGGAGGCCCACAGCCTGCTGCATGGCAGCAAGGTGGCTTACGGTGTGCTGGTTCAGCTTGCGCTGGAAGAGAACTTCGCGGAGATAGAAGAACTGCTTCCGTTCTACCGGCAGATCGGCCTGCCAGCCAGTCTGGCGGATATGGGGCTGGACTTCCTGACTCCGGGCGATCTGCTGGAGCTGGGAGAACGGGCGGCGGTGCCGGAGGCCTCCATTCACAGGATGCACGGCGTGATTACTGCCGCGCGGATTGCGGATGCGGCCGCTGAGCTGGAGCGGTTCGTCGGCAGCTGGCGCCGGGATTCCGCCGGAGGCCAGGGCGGGCATTAGATACCGGGGAAGTGGCACAGACAAACGATGCTGCAGGAGTAGGGCATGTGGACGATGCTGGCTGGAAAGTGGACACGGACGATAGCAATCAAAGAGGGCGGACGGAGTCCGGTGTGCGTCAACAGAACATCATGGTCAGGGGGCTGTAACATCATGAGTATTGCGATTATCGGCGCAATGGAAGAGGAAGTGGCGCTCTTGCTGTCACGGATGACGGATGTGCGCAGCCTGAAGGCAGGCGTGGGAAGACTTCATTCCGGCAGGCTGAACGGGCTGGATGTGGTTCTGCTGCAGTCCGGCATCGGCAAAGTGAATGCGGCAGTAACTACAACGCTGCTGCTGGAGCGGTTCCACTGTGAGCTCATCATTAATACCGGCGCTGCCGGTGGCTTGGCTCCGGAGCTTAGGGTTGGCGATGTGGTCATCGCCGAGGAACTGATCTACAGCGATGTGGACGCAACAGCATTCAGCTATGCCTATGGGCAGGTGCCGCAGATGCCGGACCGTTATCCGGTCGCGGGCGATCTGCTGGCTGCGGCGAAGCAGGTGATTGCCCGCACTTCCAGGGCGGAGGCAGTCGTCACCGGACTGATTACTACGGCGGATTCGTTCATCAGCCGGCCGGAGCGGGCCGATGAGATCCTCAGCCGCTTCCCTGCGGCTAAGGCTACAGATATGGAAGGTGCGGCGATTGCGCAAACCGCCTACCAATTCGGTGTGCCGTTCCTTGCTGTCCGGGCGATCTCCGACATTGCCGGATCAGAAGCAGCCGGATTATTCAAGTCGCATCTGGAGCTCGCCGCCACCAACTCGGCGGAGATCGTTACGGAGATTCTGGCGCTGTATACAGCGGCGGAGACTCGTGGCGCTAAATGAGTGCCTGATAGGTGACTGAATACTAGGTGACTGAATACTAAGTGACTAAATACTAAGTGACTAAATACTAAGTGGACAGACCATTAACAGTGAGCAACTGGCCTGAGCAACTACTATCGGCCAATTTACTGAGAAGAACAAATACTATAAACCGCACTATTGATCAAAACCAAAACAAGTAACCGGTCAACACTAGCAATTGTTGTACGTATCTTTTAAGCCCCCTAATCAAAGTGGAGACCTTGACATGTAAGAGGTACACTAAGAAGAGGGAGTGGAGCCGATGAGAAGCAACAAGTTATACGACGAACAGAGGATTAAGGTAGCCCAAGAAGCGATCAATGGAACCAAGGTTTCCTTCCTGGCCCGAAAGTATTCCGTCTCTCCCAGCACCATTGCCAATTGGGTGAAGTTCTACAAGGAACGATTTGGAGAAGAGGCTACGCCGTCCGTCCAAGAACGGATTGAAGATGCGGAGCGTGTCCAAGACTTGGAGACGAAGATGGAGACGGCCATTAAGCTATTGGGTGAAAAGGATCTGGAGATCGAACTGCTGCGTGAACTCTTAAAAAAAGCCAACCCCGCTTACAAGACAAACTCGAACTGGCCGACGAAGCGATAAAGCGGGGGTATTCGGCTACACTTGTTCTACGTATCGTGGAGGTTCAACCCTCAACCTACTATGCGCATAAAAAACGTTTCCTGGGGCTTCTGAGTGCCCCTGATGCGGTAGTGACTTCGGGGCGTCCGATCCCCGCCTACTCCCTTACTACTGGCGGTCTGCGGGTGAGTGACCTACAGATCGAAGAGTGGCTGAGTGAGCTGGTAGAGGGCGAGGAGAACGGCTATGGCTACCGGAATTTGGCGTACGCCCTATCGGTCCAGCAGGGCTTAATCCTCAACCACAAGAAGGCATACCGGCTGTGCAAGAAGCTCGGGCTGCTTCAGAAGAAACCGGTGAGGAACGTAAAATACCCTCGGCAGCTGGCGCGGAATCGAGTGGTCACACGCCCCAACCAACTTTGGCAAATTGACATTAAATATGGATACATTGATGGATACGACCGCTTCTTTTTTATGTTTGATATGATTGATGTGTTTGATCGCTGTATCGTTGGTTACCACGTTGGAGCGAGTTGTACGGCGAAGCAAGTCTGTGCCACATTGAGAGAGGCTCTGGGCCGACGTTTACAGCCTGGAGACCCCTCACCGGTTATCCGTTCCGATAATGGGCCGCAATTCCTAAGCGCTGCCTTTGGCGAGCTGTGTGCGGAAACGCAGCGTCCTCTGGAGCATGAGCGTATTCCTCCAAAGACGCCGAATATGAACGCCTACATTGAGTCGTTTCACAGCATTTTGGAGAGAGATTTGTATACGAAAAGGTACTTTGAAACGTTTGAAGAAGCCTATGAAGCGGTCGCAGTCTATATTAACTTTTACAACGAGCGCCGTTTTCATGGCAGTTTGCAGCGCATGAGCCCCAAGCAATACCACGCCGCATGGAAAGCGGGCAAGCTAAAACCGATAGAAATAAAGCTGTAAACAATATCCTGCGAAAACACGAGTTTTTAGCAGAATGTCTCCATAATTAGGGGGCCGAACCGGTATTACAACTTGGCTCCCCAGAAACCAACATGATTGGACAGATTGTTGTATGAAATACAATAATTGTCCCTTTAAACCGTTTGGATGAGCGGAAATGATGCCTTTTATACAACAATTTTGGATTACGCTCCCTATTAGGAAGGAATTGTTGTATTTCGTGCAACAATCTCTGAGGAAAGCTAAGTATGCGTAAGTATTTCAAGATCAGCCTTTATAGTTGAATATATTAAACTTCTATAAATTGAACTGAAGAAGACAATAACAGATGAGAATAACGGAGGGGGATTTTGGAACTGTAGGAGCGCCAGCGACCGCCTTTGTCACCGGATTTCTACCGCTAAAAGCGGTAACAATCAAGAAATCTACTGACAACAGCGGCTGAAGTCCAAATATTCACCGCAGTTATGAACAACATCCCCATTGGAATCATTTCAAGTTCAATCTACCCGGAACCGCCTGTGAGTACTGAACGGAGCTGCTGAAGAGCTTTGTTCGTGACTTTGAAGGCGGTTTTTTGCTGTGTAATAGTTACATTTTTCAGCCCCAAGACCGACCCGCGAATCCGCCTGCCGCCGCTGGGCGCTTTCCCGCAAGCTCTGTAAACTAAAGGCATCGAAGCGCGGAAAGTAAATAAACGATGAGCCCGCCTTCCAAATTTAAGAATAGGTAGTCAGAATTCCCTGACTTCTAAAGTGGTGGGATGAATGACTACGGCCTTTCTTTGCATATGGAAAAAAGTTGCCTATCATAAGAACGTATGTGCTATAATTGTTTTGTGAATGTTTGGAAATGGGGTGCATCGTTTGCTTATCTATAAAGCGTATACATACCGTATCTATCCTAACCGTGAGCAGCAGCACTATTTGGGTAACGTATTCGGGGCCGTCCGTTTTATCTACAATAAAATGTTATCGGATAAGATCAAACATTACCACATCACAGCGACGATGCTCCATACAACACCTGCGGGTTACAAGAAAGAATTCCCGTGGCTCCGAGAAATCGACAGCCTGGCCCTGGCCAATGCCCAGCTCCATCTGGACCAAGCGTACAAACAATTTTTTCAGAAGAAGACTATGGGCTTCCCCCGATTCAAAAGCAAGAAAACACATACAGACCGCTTTACAACAAACAATCAAAAAGGAACGATAGCAATTGAAGGCGGTATGCTTAAAATCCCCAAGCTAAAGAGCAGAATCCGAATCCGGATACACCGCCCTTTCTCAGGACGGGTCAAATCCTGTACTATCTCTAAAACACCATCCGGCAAATACTTTGCGTCCATCCGAGTTGAAACAGAAAACACGCCATTGCCTATAGCAGCCCAGAAAATTGGCGTCGATTTAGGACTGAAAAGCTTTGCGGTGACCTCAGAGGGTGAAGTGATTGCGAATCCGAAACATCTGCGGAAATCGGAACAACGATTAATAATGCTGCAAAAAAGCGTATCCCGAAAGAAAAAAGGAAGCTACAACCGAACCAAGGCTAAACTCCGATTGGCGAAGCTGCATGAAAAAATAGCAAACCAGCGGAAAGACTTCTTGCACAAAACGTCCACCCGAATGATCCACGAAAACCAAGTAATCGTGATGGAGGACTTGCGTGTAAAGAACATGCTGCAGAATCATAAGTTAGCGAAGGCCATATCCGAAGTCTCCTGGAGGTTCTTCCGAGAACTGCTGACCTACAAAGCGGAATGGTATGATAGGCAGTTGATCATTGCCCCTCCAAACTATGCAAGCAGTCAGCTCTGTTCCTATTGTGGCTACAAAAACGCAGAAGTCAAGAATTTGGCTGTACGGGAATGGTCTTGTCCAGAGTGCCATAAGGAGCACGATCGAGATCGGAATGCGGCTGCCAATCTTCTGAAACTAGCCATGTAAATGGCACAATGGGCTAGGGACGAGCCAGCAAGCTTGGGTAAACTTGGAGCGTTAGCTCTATTGACCAAGAAGCACCCACCTCATAGGTGGTGTGTAGTTCACGCAACTAATGTGTATTTTTCATTATTTCCAAGAAAAGGAGGACGAACTATAATATAACGATATTCGATTACCGTGGAGGATGAATTTGGTATGAGTGAGAATTTGCTTCCAATTCTGCTGGATATTCCGGAGAGCTTTGAAACGGAGCGCCTGCTCGTCCGGGCTGCGCGGCCGGGAGACGGGACGGAAATGAATAAGGCGATCGGAGAGAGCCTGAACGAGCTGAAGCCGTGGATGCCTTTTGCCCAGAGCATGCCGGCGGTGGAAGAGACCGAGGTATATGTCCGGGAGTCGCGGGTAGCGTATCTGAAACGCTCGACACTGAATATGCAGATCTACAGCAAGGCGGACGGCACATACATAGGCAACATCGGCCTGCATCATATCGACTGGGATTGCCGCCGTTTCGAGACGGGATATTGGATCAGAAGCTCATGCGCAGGCAACGGATATATTACGGAAGCGGTGCATGGAATTACGGATTTTGCCATTAGAGAGCTTGGGGCGGAGCGGATTGAAATCCGCTGCAGCGGGCGGAATAAGCGAAGCGCTGCTGTTGCCGAGCGTGCCGGGTTCACGCTGGACGGCATTTTGCGCCGGAGCACACGCGAGGCGGACGGGGAACTCCATGACAGCAAAGTGTACGCTAAGGTGCGGGGTGTTGAATTCTAAAGGGAGATGATGATGTGAAGAAGAAGAAAGGTGCTTTTGCCAGATTAAGTACATACATGCTCAGACATAAGCTGATTTATAGCATATTACTGCTAGTTACCCTATTTAGTATTGTCCTTGATCTGACGATGGCCTGGTTCCTGTCCCGGATTACGGATGCGGCGGTCCGTCTGGACGTAGAGGCTTTTACAGGCCTTGCCTGGTTCGGAGTTATATTCTTGACGGTCGCCGGAATCAACACTTTTCTAAGTGTGTATCTCAAAACCAATATATCGGCCAAAATCAGAAATGAATTGCGCCAGGACATGATGGGGCATACCCTGGCTTTGCCGCAGTCTTATTTTGACCGCAATCATTCAGGCGATCTGTTGTCCCGGTTTACGAACGACAATCAGTCGGTCGGCGAAGCCTGCGGACATGTCATGATGGATCTGCTGCGCAATCCGCTGCTGGCGGTGGCCTCCTTCGCTTATCTGATCTATATCAACTGGCTGCTTGCGCTGATCTGTCTGTCGGTAGGACCGCTGCTGTTCCTCACCGGCAAAATATTCGGCAACGCCATGCGTGCCAACAGCGTGCGGGTACAGGAGAATATGAGCAGAACGACAGCTTTTCTGAATGATATCCTGGGCAGCAGCATGGTGTTCAAAGCGTTCTCGATTGAGCGCAGGCTGCAGAAGCAGTATATAGAATATAGTGAGAGCATTGCGTCCGGGGAGAAGAAGAAGGCGAGAATCGAAGGAGCAACGGGGGCGATCTCCTCTGTGCTGGGCAACCTTACCTTCCTGCTCGCGCTGGTCATTGCCGGGTGGTTTGTGGCCAAAGGATCACTTGAGGTCGGGGCGATGATTGCCTTCATCCAATTGATGAACTATCTGGTGGGGCCGTTCTCGGTACTGCCGGGCCTGGTCGCTTCCATGCAGCAGTCGCTGGGTGCGGCGGAGCGGATTTTTGAAGTGATGGATGCTGCTCCCGAGGTTGAGGTATTGCCTGAACAGCAGATGCAGCAGCCTGATTTCAATGTGCTACAGCTCGCAGACCTGTCGTTCGGATATCCGGAGAGTGAGAAGCAGAGTCTAAGCAAGGTTAATCTGGAGTTAACGCGCGGAAAGCAGATGGCCGTGGTGGGTCCGAGCGGCGGCGGTAAATCCACACTGTTCAAGCTGCTGCTCGGTTTCTACAAACCGGATGCAGGTGAGATTTCAATTAATAATCAGGCGATTGCCGGGATGCCGCTTGAGCAGCTGAGAAGTTATTTCGCCTATGTGCCTCAGGAGTCGGGTCTGTATACCGGAAGCATCCGTGACAATATCGGTAACGGCAGACCGGGCGCTACGGAAGAAGAGATTATAGAAGCGCTGCGGCAGGCGAACGCTTATGATTTCGTGATGGAGCTGCCGGAAGGCATCCACACCGATATTGGTGAGCATGGTTCGAGATTGTCCGGAGGGCAGAGACAGCGTCTCTCCATTGCCAGAGCGATGCTGAAGAACGCGCCGATTCTGCTGCTGGATGAAGCTACGGCGGCACTCGACAATGAGTCGGAGAAAATGGTCCAGCAGGCGATCCGCAAGCTGATGAAGGATAAAACAACGCTGGTCATCGCCCACCGCCTCTCAACCATCCAGAATGCCGATATTATTCTGGTGATGGAGAACGGGGAGATTGTGGAGCGGGGCGGACATGAGGAGCTGCTGGCGGCAGAGGGACGGTACTTCGAGCTGTATAATTCCCAGCTGGAGCAGGAGGCTGTGGAGGAAGGGCAATATTCTTCTTTGGGCGGTGAGAGCTTGAGCAGCGGCGGAACGGCCCCCCTCAAGCAGGAGACAGCTGCAGCAGGTACGTTATAATAGTCTTCTTCAGCTATGTTCTTGGCTTTCAGCATGCGCTACGCGCTACTTGGCAGAGAGAGCGTCAATCGCTTGAACAGCCAGCTTCAAGGCTTGGAGTCTTCTTTCTAAAAGAGTTTGTTGTGGACTGCCGGCCTTGGATTTAGCGTAACTATGCTCAACAGATGGGGTTATTTCAATCAGAACTTTGCGGGCTTCTGCTATATCTTCATGGGAGTACTGATGAGGTTGTTGATTCCAGACGTTCTCCAGAACCGCTAAGCCGATGTGTGAAGCATTGAGCCGTTTCTTTACCAGCGTAATGTTTGTGCCCTTTTGAGTCATTTGCGCAAAGGCATTTTCAAGTTTTTTGATGGTCGATTGCCAGGATTTAATGGATTCGAGCTGGTCCGCAGCAGATACTTCTTCCATGGATGACCTTCCTTTCTTATTGAATTATATAAAAGGTGGCTTACAGCGGTTCAATAAACTGAACCGGCGGTAAGCCACCTTTGTCATATAAGATATCCGCTCAGGGAGGTATGTCTGTTATTCTGCACCGAGAATGAACTTATCGATGGCGAATTTCACACCATCCTCATTGTTGCTGAGGGTAACGAAATCGGCAATTTCCTTCAGGGCAGGAATGGCATTCGCCATAGCGACACCGAGGCCGGCGGCTTCGAGCATCTCGTGATCGTTCCAGGAATCGCCGACAGCGATGGTCTCGGACAGCTCGCAGCCGAAATGCTTAGCGAGGAATTCAAGCGCCAGACCTTTGGTGCCTTCGTGGTGCATGATTTCCAGGAAATGCGGCTTGGACTTCGTGATGTGAACCGAATCACCGAGCAGGTTGCGCAGGATCGGGGACAGCTCATCCAGGAAGGCCGGATCATCGATGATGAGCATTTTAGGTGTTTTTTGCGGGACCAGCTTCTCTTCCCAATTAGGCTCGATGTAGTACTGGGTTTTGTTCAAGGCAGCATAATCGATCAGCTTCTGGTTCTCCTCACGGGCATACAGCTTGTCGTCAATGTAAGTCTGCAGATGCAGGTCATGCTCCACACAATACTGGAACAGCTTGCGCACCGCATCCTGCGGGACATAACGCTCATAGAGCACTTCTTCGTCCAGCAGATTCTTCACGAGTGCTCCCTGATAAGTGATGATCGGCACATTCAGTCCGGTCTGGCGGGCAATCGCCTGGGCGGAAGCATAAGCGCGTCCGGTAGCGAGGGTAACCACAACGCCTCCGGCAACAGCCTGTTCCAGCGCGGTTTGAGTGGCAGGGGTAACTTCCTTGTCGTCATTAATCAGGGTGTCGTCAATATCGATCGCAATCAATTTGTACATTTGGGTTCTCTCCTAAAAGGTTGGTTTAGTCCGGCTTTCCGCGGAATCTTCTATAAGATGGGAACGGAAGCACGACTTTTTGTCTGAAGCATGTAACTATAAAATGCTGCTAGCCCTCCGCCTGCGTCCGCGCCGGATCAGGACTCAGCTCCGCCATCAGCATGGCGGCAAGAATGCATCCGCAGCCTAGCGCAGCGGACAGGCCGAGTGTCTCTCCGCCGAAGAGCAGGCCCGTTACTGCAGCGAATACCGGCTCTGTGGCATAAATAATCGCCACCCGGGACGGGGTGGTATATTTCTGGCAGGCGGTCTGAATCCAGAAGGCGAAGGCGCTGGTCGGGCCGATGGAGATTAGCATGGCCCAGAGCACTTCCGGCTTCGCGAGCAGCTCCCCGCTGTGCATAAGCGGTGCGGGGCCATCCACCAGAAGGGAGGCCAGAACGCTGAACAGGCCCACAAAGGCAAGCTGCAGCGCGGCCAGCGGCAAGGCCGGATAACGCGGCGCATATATGCCGGTATACACGATCTGCATCGCAAAGAAGGCAGCGCAGAGCAGGATCAGGCCATCGCCCTTATTAAGGGAGAACGCAGAGCCGGTGAAGGTCAGCAGATACAGGCCAACCGCTGCGAGGCCGGCACTGAACCAGGTGTAACGGGATATGGCATGCTTCAGCAGCGCCAGAGACAGGAAAGGTACAAGTACCACCGACAGTCCGGTAATGAACCCTGTATTGGAGGTGGTGGTATACAGCAGTCCCATGGTCTGGAAGCCATAGCCCAGGAAGAGCAGCAGGCCCAGCAGCAGAGCATGCAGAACCATACGTAAGCTTAGCTTCTTCCATTCCTGACGGTAGAAGACGGCGGTAATTAGTGCAAGCAGCAGGGCGGCGCCTGTAAACCGGATGCTGTTGAAGGCAAGCGGCGGCAGTACCCGGACGGCAGATTGCACAATAAGAAACGTACATCCCCACATCATCGCCACCAGCAGCAGACTTAGATCGGCGATTCGGGAGCGGTTCACAGAGTGTCATCCTTTCAGGGCCGTATGAGTTGTCCAAATTGTATCCTAAATCAGGGGGCAGGACAAGCCGAAACTGCGTAGCGGCCGTGTCCGCACGGGATGCAGGAGGCCTGTAGCCCGTTATCCGCTGGACAAAAAAGGAAAGCCTTGGTATACTTCGATAACCGCACACTTGTTCTTATTTCGGGCATCCAGAATCATTATACTCTCATATGAAGGAGCGGATTCACCATGATGGGCAAATCCCATTTAGTTATCAGCACCGGGGTTACCTTGTCCGCCATGAGTTTGCTTGGGCTTGAAATCACTCTTCCGGCCGTCGCCGTTGCGGTGGTCAGCTCGCTGCTGCCCGATATCGACGAGCCGAATTCACTGCTGGTACGCAAGGCAGTTCCCGAGTTTATGCTGCGTATCCTGCAGGTATCCCTGATCGGGGCAGCTATTTATCTTTATTTTGCCGGAATCGCTGCTCCGCCGTGGAATATTGCCCTGGCTCTGCTGGTCGGCAGTGTGTCTTTCCTGCCGGGCCGCAGGCTGAGGCATCTGGTGATGCTGCTGATTGCGCTGGCGCTGTTTGCTTTTGCCGATGCCTATGATCCATGGAACTATATTGCCGCCTGTGTGCTGGTCGTAGCTTCCGTTGTCCCGCACCGGGGAATCACGCATACGCTGTATGCCGTGGCCGGCTGGGGGGCGCTGCTGTATTTTGTATCAAAGGGCATGGATGACGGCGGCAGTCTCTGGATTGCCGGGAGTATGTCCTACGGCCTGCATCTGCTGGCCGATTCCCTGACCCAGCGCGGAATTACGCCGCTGCCCCCGCTGCCGGTCAAGCTGCGGCTGAAGCTGATGAGCACCGGCACGAAGAAAGGCAATGCGGTAGAGAAGGTATGCGTAATGCTTACGCTGGCGCTGGTTGTCTATGTTTTTGTGCTTACGCCTTCTTTGGTGTAAAGGGCAAGCAAGAGCTGGGCAGCAGCTAAAGAGATGAACAACGAGATAAGAGATGGACGGCAAGACAAGAACCCCACGATCAGCTGCGCAGGATGCGGCAGGATAGCGGGGTTCTTTTTACTGTATAAGTACCTGCTTGCCGGAGTGGTGTCTGCGGTGCAGAGCCCTACTCCTCAAGAAATACCAGACCGATGAACTCCTCGGGCTCAATGCGGCCGAAGTAATGCTTGAGGTCCAGATCAGCCAGCGCCTCTCTGACCTCGGCTTCCGCATAACGCTTACCGCGCAGCGCGTTCTCTACGTCCGCCACATCGCCGACGCCGAAGAAGTCCCCGTAGATTTTGATCTCGCGGATGATGGAATCCTCAATGTCCATACGGATATCCACTAGACCGGCCGGGAATTTGCGGGTGTGCTTCACATTGCTCTTCGGCGACAGGCCGTAGTTCCAGTCCCAGTTCTGGTAATGCTCCTTGGAGATTTCATTAATCCGCACCCAGTCGTCCATGGTCAGCTTGTACTGGGGAACCTCGGACGCCTCCATGCCGAAGATGGAACGCAGCAGGCCTTCGCGGAACTGTTCAATTGTCATATCCGGGTTGCCCAGCAGCTCTTTGATATTGGCGACACGGCTGCGTACGGACTTAGTACTCTTCGACTTGAACTTCTCGGGATTTACGTTCAGTGAAGCCTGCACATCGTCCAGATTAAGGTCGAACATCAATGTGCCGTGGCTGAACATGCGTCCGCGTGTGGAGAACTGGGCATTGCCGGAGATTTTCTGCTCTCCGACCTGAAGATCGTTGCGTCCGCTCAGCTCGGCATTCACTCCCATCGACTGCAGATAATCAATCACCGGCTGGGTGAATTTGAGGAAGTTATGGAAAGACTGACCGTCATCCTTGGTAATGAAGCTGAAGTTCAGATTGCCCAGATCATGATAGACCGCGCCGCCGCCGGATAACCGCCGTACGACCTGGATATTGTTGTCCTTCACATATTCCTGGTTGATCTCTTCGATGGTGTTCTGATGTTTGCCGATAATAATGGACGGGCTGTTGATATAAAAAAGCAGATAGCTCTCGTCCATCGGCAGGTTCTTGAGTGCAAATTCCTCAATTGCCAGATTAACCGATGCGTCTGTAATGCCGGTGTTATCGATAAAAAGCATAGTGATTCCTCCGCTTGGCCATAGTAAACTGCTGTACTTATTCTAAACTAAAAGAGAGATTTCCACAAAATCGAAAGTTTAACTTATCCGGCCGGAGTTACGCAAGGGCCACCAGTTCACCCTCCACTGAGGCTGCAAGCGGACTTCTGCCCGGCAGAATCAGCTTCGCCCGGTATTTCTCCGCTTGATAAGTGCCTGGGATCATCATGCCGGGGGCATCTGTGTGCTGCTGTGAGGGCATTGACGTACTTCCGGCAATAGGCCGATAATTGGGTGAAGGATTGCTGAGTTTCGGAACAGATTGTTGTATGAAATACAGGAAATGTCCTGCTAAACCGCTTGGAGGGGACGAAATGCTGCCTTTTATACAACAGTTCTGGATTATTGCCGGGATCATGCGGAGAATGTTGTATTATGGGCAGGATTTTTGCAGCGGCAGATCTGCTACTCAAATAAGTGTAGTTCAATTAAATTAATGAAGTAATGATTGAGCGTAAAGGGAGTGTACTCATGCTTGAAAAATACGGACACGGCGGCGATCTGTTGACAGCGGCCGAGCTATACGGGGAGAATAGCGGCGGCTTCCTGGATTTCAGCGCCAATATTAACCCGCTGGGCCCGCCGCCGGGGGTGCTGGCGCTGCTGCGGGATGCAGTCTCCGCGATTACAGCTTATCCTGATCCGGGGCATCGCAGGCTCAAGGCGCTACTGGCGGAGAGCCTGAGCGTAGGCAACAACTGGATTACCGTTGCCAATGGAGCCGCCGAGTCGATGGCCCTGCTCCTGCTGTCGGCGGCCCCGCGCCGCGTAGGCATCATCGAGCCCTGCTTCTCTGAATACCGCCAGCTGGCGGAGCAGTTCGGTGCAGAGGTCTTGTCCATTCAGGGGACCCGCGGCAGCGATTACCGGGCCTCCGTGGACGAGATCTCCGGCCTGCTGGAGCAGACGGATCTGCTGTTCCTCGGCCAGCCGAACAATCCGAACGGCGTCCAGTATCCGCTGGACGAGCTGCGACTGCTGGCCCGCAAGGCGGAAGCCTGCGGGACAATACTTGCCGTGGATGAAGCGTTCATTGACTTCATCCCGGAGGCGGACCGGCAATCCCTGCTGCCGGAGCTGGGGGCTTACCGTCATACGGTGCTGGTGCGCTCGATGACGAAGTTCTTTGCCATTCCCGGGCTGCGGCTGGGCTTCACCGCCGCACATCCGGAGCTTGCCGCGGCAATGACCGGCAAGCAGGTGACCTGGAGCGTGAACGGCCTGGCGCTGCTGGCCGGGGAAGCTTGTCTGCAGAGCGGCGAAGGCTATGTGCAGGAGACGCGCGCGCTGATCGCAGCAGAGCGGCAGCTGCTGCGCCAAGGTCTACTTGAGCTCGGCTGCGAAGTGCCGCCGGGCGAAGCGAACTTCCTGCTGCTGCGGCTGCCCGCTCCGTGGAGCGCGCAGGAGCTGCAGCAGCGGCTGGGCGCGGGCGGCATACTCGTCCGCAGCTGCGCGATGTACCCCGGCCTAGAGCCGGGGCATATGCGCGTCGCGGTGAAGGGCCGGGCGGACAATGCCCGGCTGCTGCGGGAGCTGGGGGCGCTGCTGCGGGCGGGGATTTGAGAGCTGCAGTAGTTGAGAGCGAGCCAGCCACCAGCCGTTAGCGAGCCAGCCGCCAGCCGTTACGCGCCGCCGCCAGCCGTTACGCGCCAGCCGCCAGCCGTTACGCGCACCGTCAGCCGTTACGCGCACCGTCAGCCGTTAGCGTGCCCAGCCGTCAGCGTGCCAGCCGTCAGCCGTTACGTGCTAGCCGCAAGCCGTCAGCGTGTCAGCCTCCAGCCGTTAGCGTGCCAGATACCAGCCGCTGCCAGCCGTCAGCCGTCAAAGGTTCTCCGACTCACTTCGCTGCAGGTGCGGACGTTGTCTCTCCTCAAGAAATAAGTGGAAAAAGAGCATTTAATTGTCCTGAACCAGACAATTTCGGGACAGCAGTTGGAAAAAGTACATCTATTCGGCCCGCATCCCCGTTTGGAGGCGGAATCAAGAGAATTAGATGCCGTTTTTCCACTTAATAAACGCATGCACGGTTAAATCATATAATTAAATGTCATAAATCCACTTATTAGGCCGGAATTAGCACCGAACAGAACCCGTCTCTTACCAGAAGGGTCCATCATCTATTAATGTACAAAGAAATCGCTCCTTTTGAAATGGCGGGTAGTACCTCCATTAATTACAGGAACGGTTTTTTGTGTTGTTTTGAAGTATGTATGTTACCCGGATGGCCGGGCCGTAAAGAGGTAAAAAAAGTCGGCTGGATGTAAAGATATTCGTATGTTTAAACTTACCGGGTTTTTATATGCTTAAACCAAATACACAAGGAGGTTAAAGAATGCTCAGAATACCCTTACGAAAAATCCCCGTCTTGATATTGCTGGCTTCACTGGTCCTATCCTCAACCACGCTTGGCCAGCCCCGGGCCGCCTATGGAGCAGACGGTGCAGATGCCGCAGATGCTGCTGTAAGCTCCGCCGCACTTGATATTACCCAAAGTAAAGTAGAAGGTGAGTATGCGCTGGATCTGTCGGAGGTTGGGAATGTAGACTGGCTGCACTTGAAAGGCAACGGACCGGATGACATCGTTCAGATTAAAAAAGCCGCGCCAAGCTCTGTAACCTTCAGCGTGTACGGGAACGATACCACAGGTACCGAAGGGAAGCCGGATAGGGGCAATGACGGGAATTACTTGTCCTATTCCTGGAATGACGGCATGGCTGGTTATGAAAGGGCTGTCAAGGATACCGGATTCGGCGTGTTTTTCCCCAAAAACAGAGATTCGGGGATATACGGGGATGTAGGCTGGACCTTCCAAGTTGCCCCGCAGCCGCAGGAGTCAACCGTCGTCTTCGGCATCGGGTTATGGCAGGCGAAAGCTGCTGTGAGGATCTATGCAGATATGAACCTCATGGAGACGAAGGAAATCAGTGCGGGGGGGACCTCGGAAGTATACAAGTATCAGATTAAGGTGCCAGCCAATGTGCAACTAAGAGTGGAGGGTCTGCAGGCAGAAACCCTTTCAAGGTACGGTAACATGTCCTTCTCGGGACTTGCGGTAAGCAGCAAGGAGGTAGCCGACAAAAGCGCGCTGCAGCTTGCCTATAATCAGGTGAAGGACAAACTCCAAGGTGTATACACGGATGAATCCTGGCAGGACTTTGCCGAGGCAAGGGTTGAAGCCAAGGAGGTTCTGGACAAGCAGGATGCCCTACAGGAGGAAATCGACAGTGCCCTGTCGCTTCTGGAGCAGAAGCAAGCGGCTCTGGTAAGAAGAGAAACCAATCTGATGATCGATTACACAGGTGCTGCGGAGAATGAATACGAGTTCGGCAGCAACGGGGATCAGCAGGACAGATATCAGACTTTTACAGCTCAGGAGAGCTTCGAGATGCAGTACGCACAAGTAAATGTGAGGAAAATGTCCAATAGCGTAAGCGACTTGACCGTGAAGCTATATGGGACAGACCCTTCCGGCTTCCCGGCAGGTGCTCCTCTTGCAGAGACGGTGGTCGGACGGGACCGTGTTGCGGACGGTGAAATGACTACGATTCCACTCGGTTACAGTCTCGCCGGAAATACACGGTATGCTCTGGTTTTATCACAGAAGAATCTGGCCGCCGGCAAATACCGCTGGATGGTCATGAAGAAGAACGGGGAAACGGCAAGTGAATTTTTCGGTAAAAGTGTCTCCGGTGCCTTCCAATCCGAAGCACATCTGGGCACCGGCATCTTAAGAATTATTAAGAATACGGATGTGGACAGAACCGCCTTGCAGGCCTTAATCGATGATATTGCCAAATCTAACTACAACAGCAGGCTGTACACCGTGCAGTCGTGGTCTGCACTCGAAGCCGCGTTGGCTAATGCCGGCCTGGTTTTGAACGATTTTGACGCTAACCAGGAGGAGATTAATGCAGCACTCAGCCATTTACAGGCGGCAAGGGGCCAGCTGGAGATTAATATGGATATGGCGGCGATTGCCGGGCAGATCGATCTTATTAGCCGGGCCGTCATCAAAGGCTACACCCTCAGTTCCCTGAACACCTTGAATGAAGCTATGCAAGCCGCCAAGGCGCTGGATGCAAACGCTCCGGATAACGAGAAGCTGACCGCCTTCTCCGCTGTTTTGGAAGCGGTTCATAATTTGAAGACCGCAGGCAAATACCAGTACGATACCCATGCGCTAATGACAGCGGCCTTCGGCTTCGAGGGAGACAAGAATGCTTCGCTCGCTTTTCTGGACGGATCGTATCAGATCGGCGGAAGCCGTCCGGAGCAGCATGGTCCGGTGGCACCGAAGCAAATGGTCACGTTCGGAGTTGCTGATACAAGCAACATCAAGTGGACTAAAGGGGAAGGTTATTTACCGGTAATGATCAGTGAATATACGAAGAATAAAGTAGACTACAAGATTGAGACCTTCGCCAACAAGCATACGGTGGACCATAAGGATTATGTCGTCAACTATTCCAGAGTCACGGCTGCGAATCATTCAGGCGAGCTCATGCTGCTGCCGGTCGTCTCGGGCAATCTGGTGCCACTTAATGCGGACGCTGTAAATATGTACACCGTTCAGCCGGGGGAGAGCGTTGTCAGGGAATATGCGATTGAAGCTGACAAGTATGAATATTTTGACAAAAACGTGACCCGGTTTACTTCCTTGACCAAAGAGCAGGTGGCGGGTCTGGGAACCTTCGAAGCCAACTACAGTGAGATGAAGGCGTATTGGCTGACGAGACTCTCCGCAGTAGTGGATATCGGCTTGCCGAACCGGGAGCTTGAAAATGCGTTCAAATCCGGCTATATCGATACGCTGATTATTAAAGATGATACGTATCTGCATGTGGGGGAGAACGGTTATGCCCGGTTATTCTCCCATGATACGCTGGGCATTCTGGTGAACCTGATTCAGAGCGGGGATTTCGCCCATGCTCAGGATTATCTGAAGAGTATTCCGCTGACAGGCGGAATCAACATTGAGACGGGTCAGGTGGATAGCAATCTGTATTGGGATACGAACTGGAAAATTCCTTGGGCCTACGCTGTCTACTTAAGTAAAACCGGTGACGCCTCCATATTTGATGAGCAGATGACCGCCGATGATGGCTCCACGGGAACCGTATTTGAGAAGCGGGTTAAATTCGGGGCGAGAACCATCGAGAGTGACCGCAACGCCGACGGTATTATGAAAAAAACGTATGCGATTGATTCCGAGGGCAACTGGACGATCGACAATTATTCCGCCCTGACCGGTCTGACCGCCTATGAATATGTAACCCGCGAGCTCTACCGTATTAAGAATGACGAAGCCTATTTGCAGGAAGCGGAGTGGGCAAAAGCAAGGTATGACGACTTATTGGCCAAATTCACAGCCAAACTGGAGCAGACGATAACCGAAGAAGGGCTTGATTATATTCCGGCCTCGGTCGTTGAGACCAATGATGAGAACCGGATGAAAGACTCCAGAGATGCGAATTGGGCTTCCATGTTCCTGTTCGGCAGATGGCACTGGGACGGCTATCTGTATGGGGCGGAGCAGCCGGAGGACAACATCAGCCTGAAGCTGCTGGATGATACGTATTCCTATGGAATCAACCGGCGTATTCAGGAGGATACGACCGATTCTCCGTACAACTTCGGGGGGTATCCGCATGGCTTTTATTCAAGTGCGTACAACGCCGGATACGGAAGCGCTGCGCTGCGCGGAGAAGAATACCGGGATATGGGCATTAAAGCGTATGAATTCATGATTGAAAATTCGATGAGCGGGCCGTTCAGCTGGTGGGAAGGGATCAATTATCCTGTCGCAGGAAGCCCTTGGGCACAGACGAATGATCAGCTGAACCTTCAGAATACACCGGGAGGCGGCGGATCGGCTCAGCATATGTGGGGACAATCGGTTAACTCCAAGGTACTTATTGACTCCCTGATTGCCGAGCGGATATATGATCAGAACCAGAAGACTGAGATTATTGTAGGCCGCGGTATTCCTAAGGAGTGGGTCAAGGATGCTGCCAAGAACAATAATGTGGTGGCCCGTGTGCAGAATTACCCCGCCCTGCAAGGCGGCAGAGTAGGGTACAGCCTTGTAAGACAAGATAACCAGCTCGTGGTGACCTTCAGCAGCGACTTGAGCCAGGCGAAAGCTGGTGCCGGAGGGGCAAGCTTCAGTGTCCAATTGCCGAGCATGGTGAACAATATTACAGATGTATCTACAGGCATAATAGATAACGGCAAAGGTATCGTTACGGTCCCGTTAAATACAGCCTCAGTAACGATAACTTTAGGTGATTTACCGAAACCGCTGGCTGTTAACTTGGATAAGGATAAGCTTGAAATTGTTTATGCTGATGGAGACCTCCAGACCTCGGTTACGAAAGGCGTTATTTTGCCGGCAGCTGGTGAGCATGGAAGTGAAATTACCTGGACCTCAAGTAGTCCCGATATCATCTCCAGTAAAGGAGAGGTTAAGCGTCCGGCGAGCACAACCGGGGTGACTTTGACGGCCATCCTGAAGAAAGACGGGGCAGAGGCGCAGAAAAGCTTCGTATTGACGGTGCTAAAGGCAGACACCAAGCCTGACGGAGGCACGGATACAGGGAACAATGGCAACAACGGTAATAACGGTAACAACGGTAACAACAGCAATAATGGGAATTCAGGCAACAGCAGCACGGGGAGCGCCGGTACTATCGGCACTATCGTAACCACCGGCAATACGGGCAGCACAGGCGGCACAGGAGATACAGGCGATGGCGGTATGGCTACTCAGCCTGCGTTCAAGGATGTAGAGAAGCACTGGGCAAAAGAGAGCATTATAACTGCGGCGCAGCGCAAGCTGGTGAACGGTTATGCAGACGGAACCTTCCGTCCGGACGGAGTGGTTACGCGCAGTGAATTCGCGGTGATCCTGGGCCGCGCCTTACAGGTGGACCTTGCGCAATCCGGACTTTCCTTCACGGATGAAGGCAGCATTCCGCCATGGGCGAAGCCGTATGTTGCCGCAGCAGTTAAATCCGGCTGGATTACAGGCTATACGGATCAGTCCTTCCGGCCGGGCGGAAAGATTACCCGCCTGGAGATGATTGCCATGATTGTCCGGGCGCTGGAATGGAAGATAGACTCCAAGGCTAAGGCAGCTTTTGCTGATGCGGAGCTTATTCCTTCATGGGGTCAGCCGTATGCGGCAGCCGCCTACGAAGCGGGTCTGGTTGAAGGCCAAGGCAATAACCGGCTGGCTCCGAATGATCAGGCCACGCGGGCAGAGGCCGTGACCCTAATTCTTAGACTGTTAGCCAAAACTGAACAGCAGTAGCATACGGCAGAGCAAGCTGGCGTCCGGATTTCCGGCGTCAGCTTTTTGTTTTTGCAGGCTATAAACATTGATACAGAGAAAACGAGATACTATATAAAACGCACAAAAAAATTAACAAAAGCGAAAGAAGCAGAGGGGGGATTTGGAACTGTAGGGGAGGATAGCAGCGGTAATAATCAAGAAATCTGGGGCGGGCAGCGGCCGGAAGTCCAAGTGTTCACCGCAGTGACGACTAAGCTTCAAGTTCAAATCTTAAGTGCGTCTTATATATATAATGATATAGTGGGTTTAGGAATAGTTTTCTGCGCGAGAGGAGCGGATGTAATGTGAAAGAAGTGAATGTGAACCTACCCTTTAATCTTGACGGTGGATTGGCGGTGTACCAAAGCAGGGTCTGGCAGGGACTAACGCTGGAGTGGCGGGAAGGCCATCTGCTGCTGGAATTTCCGGCTGAGGTAGACAGTATATCAAGCGCAGTGTATGGCGGAGGAACAGGCCGCCTGAAGCGGGCGGTGAACCAATATGTCACCCGGGACTACGAATGCAGCAATCCGGTTCGGGATATGGAAAATAAGCTGCAGGAGTGGGGTTATCCGCTGGACGGCTGCGCCGGACTGATGACGGCAGTTCCGCTTGAACATGCCGCTGTTGCCGAAGAGGATACCGGCTCTGCGGGGATTATGTGCTGCGTGACAGCGGCTGCGGGCAATGCCGCCCGTGCCGGATCGCAGCGCAGCGTGCTGGCGGCTTACCGCCCGGGTACGATTAATATTATGCTCGGCATTGACGGCTGGCTGTCGCCGTCGGCTATGGTCAATGCCGTGATGACAGCCACGGAAGCGAAGGCTGCCGCCCTGGCAGATCTCGGAATCACGGATTCCGAGAACGGTCTAATCGCAACCGGGACCACAACGGATGCGATTGTGCTCGCGGTGAGCGGGAGCCGCCGTTATGCAGCGGAGCATGTGTATGCCGGAACAGCGACCGACCTGGGCGGAGCCATCGGCAGGCTGGTGTACAGTGCGGTGACGGAAAGTCTGCGTTCGGTGAAGGCGGCGGAGGCTGTGCGGAGAGCGGAACTTGCTGACTTGGCGCAGGCAGAGCAACTTGCGGCTTCTGCGGAAACTGGGCAAGCCGCAAGTGGAGAAGAAGCAGTTGAATTCGAAGCAGTAGTGGCAGCTGAACTGTTACCGCCTCAAGAAGCACTAATTGGGCAGCCCGGCTATCTGAAGAAGGGCGGCCGGGAATAATGTCTGGAATGATGAAGAAGGACCGCCAGGAACCGCAGCGGGGTGAACCAAGGTGAAGCTTGCCATCATACTGTTGGCCGCTTATGTTGTGGACCGGATTGTCGGCGATCCGCGTAATCTTCCCCATCCCGTTGTCTATATGGGGAAGGCCATCAGCTCGATAGAGCGGCTTATCCGCCGCTTCGCATCGGCGCCCCGTGCCCTGAAGCGGGCGGGGCTGCTGCTTCCGCTCCTGGTAGCAGGAGGCGCATGGGTGCTGACAGCGCTGCTTGTCATGCTGCTCTATAAGATATCCCCCTGGCTGGCCGGGGCTGCCGAAGTATGGCTGATCTCCACAACAATTGCCTCCAAAGGGTTGAAGGATGCCGGGCTGGCGGTATATATAGAACTCCGCAAAGGAGATATTCCCGCTGCCCGCAGAGCGCTGGGAATGATCGTCGGCCGGGATACGGTGCATCTGGAGAGCCCGGAGATCGTCCGCGGCACAGTGGAAACAGTGGCGGAGAACATCGTCGACGCGATCATCTCGCCGCTGTTCTTCGCCCTGCTGGGCGGGGCTCCGCTGGCTATGGCTTACCGTGCGGTAAACACGCTGGATTCTATGGTCGGCTACAAGAACGACAAGTACCGCGACCTCGGCTGGGCATCCGCCCGTCTGGATGACGTGGCAAATTACATACCGGCGCGGATTACAGCGCTATTGCTAACCTTATGTGCAGCACTGCTGCGGCTGGACTGGCGGAGATGCTGGCGTACCGTGCGGCGGGATGCGCGTCTTCATCCCAGCCCGAACAGCGGCTACCCGGAATCGGCAGTTGCCGGAGCACTGGGCATCCGCCTGGGCGGAGAAAATGTATACCACGGCGTAACCTCCTTCCGCGCCTACATGGGAGATCCCCTGCGGACAATGGAGCCGGAGGATATTATTGTGACTTCGCGGATGATGATGCTGTCTTCAGCCATATTTGTCTGCCTGTGTGCAGCGGT
This sequence comes from Paenibacillus sp. FSL E2-0178, assembly GCF_038593005.1. Taxonomy (NCBI): domain Bacteria; kingdom Bacillati; phylum Bacillota; class Bacilli; order Caryophanales; family Paenibacillaceae; genus Paenibacillus; species Paenibacillus sp. FSL E2-0178. The sequence goes on along the minus strand of NZ_CP151953.1, from coordinate 3,125,550 downwards.
TGCCTTGTTATGGCAGGGGATGGGGGGCTGAGCGGAGTGCAGATGGACAAGGACGAGGGTAAGGAAAGGGACAAGGACAAGGACAAGGACAAGGGCAAGGGCAAGGGCATGGACAAGGACAGGGATAAGGATGCGGATGCGGACAATGACAAGATAAGCCACTTGAAGGATTCGGCTCTGGTAGCTCGCAGCGTTCTAAGTAACCCGGCACTGCAGCAGGAGTTGGGGCAGGAACAGGAGTTGGGACAGGAGTTGGAGCAGGAACGGGAGCTGGAGTTGGAAACACAGCAGGAAGTGGAGTATGATCTGGAGCTGGTGCTTATCCGCCATGGGCATACGCAGTGGAACAAGGAGCGCCGTTATTTGGGCAGCACCGATCTGCCGCTGCTGCCGGAGGAGCGGCAGCAATTGTCCGCATTATGCGACCAGTCGGCGCTCGGCGGGGAATTCTGGCGTGTCTATTGCAGTGACCTGCTCAGGTGCAGAGAGACGCTGGCAGCCGTGGCTCCGCACCTGGAGCGGCAGGCCATCTATGATTCGCGGCTACGCGAGCTGGATTTTGGTGCCTGGGAAGGCTGCAATTATGAGCAGCTGAAGGATAACGGGCATTACCGCAGCTGGATTGACCACCCCGAATTAGTAACACCGCCGGAAGGGGAAGCGTGGGAACAGTTTGAAGCCCGGGTGGATGATTTTTGGACTCAGCTGGAGCAGGAACTGGAGCATACAAGCATTAACGGTGGGATGCCCTGGCTTGAAACCGGCGAACCAAGGGTGGTTCCACCAGCGGTAGCTCCACCAGCGGCAGATTCACCAGTGCCCATTTCATATGTGATAGTTCCACCAGTACCAGATTCACGAGTGCCGATTCCATTTGCGGCAGTTCCACCAGAGGCAGTTTCACTAGCGCCAGTCTCACCGCCCAATCTCCCGCCTCCGCGCGTGCTGATTGTGACTCACGGCGGCATCATCCGGCTGCTGCTGGCGCGTCTGACCGAAGGAGTAACCTTCTATACAGCAGCTGCACCCGCGCCGGGTGAAGTCACTGTACTGAATCTTCGGAAGGATGAAGGAGCCTGGCGCATGATGCCGCGCGAAGTGTAGCTACCACAGCTGGACTAGGGACCGCTATAATTCGGTTGCGAAAAACCGAATACAATGCGCCGCCGACAGGGGTAACTAGCCAAATGTATGCGAAAAACCGAATACAATGAGCCACCGACAGGGGTAACGAGCCGAATGTATGCGAAAAACCGAATACAATGCGCCGCAGATAGTGTTAACGAACCAAATGTATGCGAAAAACCGAATACATTGTCCCCCCATAGAACCACAGCCGGAAGAAAATCCCGGGGCTGTGGTTCTTTTTTTACGGCGGAGTCTGTGCCATGATAGCTATGGGGGCGATAGCGGTATGTTTAAGGATTTCAAGCTCATTGCCGGACGTCCGGTATATATCCAGGTGAAGGATTACATGAAGCATCTTATTATCAAAAGCGCGCTCCAGGGCGGGCAGAAGCTCCCCTCGACACGGGAACTCAGCACACTCCTCAAGGTCAGCCGCAACTCGATTATCTCGGCCTATGAGAGTCTGGAGGATGACGGCTTCGCGTACACGGTGCAGGGCCAGGGGAGTTACGTCTCACCAGGCGCAGCGGCGGGGCACGGAGGTCCGGAAGCGGTATCCTGGAGCGTGGACTGGAAAGAGCGGCTCAGCGGCCAGGCGCTGCTCGCGGAAGAGCTGGACATTATGAAGCGGGGGATCCGCGCGGGGAAAGGAACGATTTCTTTTACCAGTATCGCGCCGGATGAGAGCCTCTTCGATCTGGATCAGGTGAAAAGAGCTTTTCTGGAGCGCATGTCCGTGGAGGGCAACGTTCTGCTGAATTATGGATATGCCAAGGGATATAAACCTTTAATAGATTATTTGCGGCAATATATGGAGCACAAGGGCGTGGATATGCGCGGGAAGGATCTGCTGATTACGAACGGGTTCACGGAGGGCTTCGACATAGTGTTGTCTGCTCTGGGTAAGCGGCATGGCGCTGTGATCTGTGAGAACCCGACGCATCATACGGCGATCAAGAACCTGAAGCTGCACGGCTTCGGGATACACGGGGTAACGATGGAGCGGGATGGCATCCACCTCGGCGAACTCAAGCGCGCGCTCGAAGAGCGGGAATACGACTGTGCGTATCTGGTCCCCTCCTACCACAATCCTACCGGAATTGTCATGTCTCCCGAGAAAAGACAAGGCCTAATGAAGCTTATGTCGGATTACAAGGTGCCGGTTATCGAGGATGGTTTCAATGAGGAGCTGCGTTATTCGGGTGCCCATGTGGCTCCGTTAATGGCGGCGGCGGGCAGCGGGAACAGCGTCATCTACCTCGGCAGCTTCTCCAAAGTGCTATTCCCCGGATTGCGGGTAGGCTGGGTGCTGGCGGATCAGGAGCTGATCTATTATCTCGAAAGTGTCAAAAGGGCACGCAGTATTCATACCTCGACGCTCGACCAGTCTATTTTGTACCAATATCTGCTGGGCGGCAATCTGGAGAAGTATCTGAAGAAGGCCCGGCTGGAGTATAAACGCAAATACGAGCTGACGCTGGCGTGCTGCAAGGAGCATATTCCGTATGCCTCATTGTCGGGGGACGGGGGACTGCATCTGTTTGTAACGTTCGCTGAAGGCTTCAGCACAAGGGAATTGCTGGCAGCGTGCCACGGGCAGGGGGTTATTTTTACGGCGGGAGACATCTTCTTCACAGACGGTACAGGGCAGAATACGCTGCGGCTGGGCTTCTCCAGAGTGGCGGATGAGGATATACGCAGAGGGATCGAAATTATTGGCAGGACAGCACGGCAACTTATGGGATGAAGGGGTGTACGGATATGATTAGAGTGGGAGTTATTATGGGCGGCGTATCGTCTGAATATGAGGTGTCCATGAATACCGGCAGGGAGATGCTGAAGGCGCTGGATCCGGCAAAATACACCGGGATTCCTGTACCTATCACCTCGCGGAAGGAGCTGCTGGAGGGCGTAGAGGGGCTGGACTTCGCTCTGCTCGCCCTGCATGGGACCTACGGCGAGGATGGCACCGTACAAGGTACGCTTGAAACGCTAGGCATTCCTTACTCCGGGAGCGGCGTGCTGTCCAGCAGTCTCTGCATGGATAAAGGGCTGGCCAAGACGGTTATCCGCAGCAAAAGCATCCCCACACCCGACTGGCTGTGCTGGGAGCATATCAATGAATATGCACCGGAAGCCGTGGACCGGCTGGGTTATCCGGTGATGGTCAAGCCGAATTCCGGCGGCTCCAGCATCGGCATGACCAAGGTGAACCATCCGCAGGAGCTGCGCGGGGCGGTGGAGAAGGCTTTTGCCGCGGACTGCTCCGTGCTGATTGAGCAATATACCTTAGGACAGGAGATTACCTGTTCTATTCTGGGAGATGAAATGCTGCCGGTAATCGGGATTCAGTCACTGGGTGCAGACTGGTTCGATTATAGCGCCAAATATGAGCAGGGCGGGGCGAAGGAACAGATCATCCAGTTGCCTGCAGGGGTCGAGGAACGGGTGCGTACGGCGGCACTTGCCTGCTACCGGGCGCTGAAATGCGCGGTGTATGCACGGGTGGATATGCTGCTGAAGGACGGCATTCCATATGTGCTGGAAGTGAACACGCTGCCCGGCATGACCGCAACCAGCCTGCTGCCGCAAAGTGCAAGGGCTGCTGGTATCTCCTTCACCCGGCTGCTGGATGAGATTATCACCGGATCGCTGCGGGAGCGCGGAGGTATGGGTGGAGCAGCGGAAGCACCAGAAGTAGCGGAAGCACCAGAAGCACAACTGGTACAGCAAGGGGGTGGCGGGTTATGAACAGTAAACAATCTGCTTTGCCTGTGGACCGCCACCCCCGCATCCAGCGCCTCTCTGGCATTTCCCTGCACAGCGACCCCATTACTCCGCGCTTAAGAGAGATCCCGCCTTCGGGCATCCGCGCTTTTTTTGATCTGGCTGCGGGTAACAACGATATTATTTCACTCGGGGTTGGTGAACCCGACTTCGCTACTCCTGAACAGGTCAGAGCGGCCTGTATCCGCGCCCTGGACCGCGGGGAGACGATGTATACGCCTAACAGCGGACGTTTGGAGCTGCGGGAGGAGATTGCCGGGTATTTGCAGAAGGGCTTCGACCTGCAGTACAATCCTGCGGACGAAATATTGGTTACTGTAGGGAGCAGTGAAGCCGTGGATCTGGCGCTGCGCGCCTTCATCGCACCGGGTGATGAGATTCTTATTCCTGCCCCGGGTTATGTCGCCTATGCGCCTATTGCCTATCTGAATGGCGGAACACTGGCCACGGTGGAGACGACTGTGGAGCAGGGCTTTAAGCTCACGGCCGAAGCACTGAAGCGGGCGATCACTCCGCGATCCAAGCTGCTGATGGTGAATTTTCCAAGCAACCCTACGGGGGCGGTAATGACCTACGAGGACTGGCTGCCGGTAGCTGAGGTGGTGAAGGAGCATGGGCTGATCGTGATTTCGGATGAGATCTATGCCGAGCTGACCTACGACAGCACACATGTAAGCATTGCTTCACTCCCCTGGATGAAGGAGCGGACGGTGGTGATCAGCGGGTTCTCGAAGGCTTTTGCCATGACCGGATGGCGGGTCGGATATGCCTGCGGGAACCGCGAACTGCTGGCGGCTATGCTCAAGATTCATCAATACACAGCCATGTGCGCGCCTGTGCTGGGCCAGATCGCCGCTGCCGAATCCCTGCGCAGTGCACTGCCGGATAAAGACCGGATGAAAGCCTGCTTCAAGGACCGCCGGACAATGTTTGTAGACGGACTGCGGTCTGCCGGACTGCCCTGCCATATGCCGCAGGGGGCATTCTATGCTTTTGCCTCCATTGCCCGCACTGGCATGACCTCGGAGGAATTCGCCTTAAGGCTGCTGAAGGAGGCGGGAGTCGCAGTTGTTCCGGGCCATGTGTTCGGGGCTGGCGGAGAAGGGTATATCCGCTGCTCCTATGCGGCTTCTACAGCGAAGCTGACCGAAGCGCTGGAGCGGCTGGAAGGCTTCATGAAGGTAAAAATCTAATTGTAAGATCAATCTATATCACCTATAATCCTTTAAGGAAGAAATAGGGATATGTTAGAATTCAATTGGCTTGCAGCCAAGTCAGCGGAAGCTCCCTTCTTCAGAGCAGGGGAGCTTTTTTTGTGTTCTGATGACAGTATGCAGAGCCGATAGAAGTGAATTGTTTTCAATAGAATATACAATAGATAACAGGAGGTAATATCATGATCACAGCCATACAAGAAGTAACCGGACGGATCGCTCCGCCTGATGAAAAAGCGACCTTACGCGCGGTGCTCCGCCTGAACAGCCTGACCAAGCCGCCGGGAAGCCTCGGGCGGCTGGAGGCGCTGGCCGTCCGGCTGGCCGGGATCTCCAAAGTAGAACAGCCCTGTTACAGCAAACGTACGGTAGTAGTTATGGCAGCGGATCATGGGGTCTGTTGTGAAGGTGTCAGTGCTTTTCCGCAGGAGGTTACAATGCAGATGGCCTATAACTTCCTGAGCGGCGGCGCAGCCGTGAACGTGCTGGCCCGCCAGGGTGGTGCAGAAGTTCAGTTCGTGGACATCGGCATCAATGGTGATATTACCCATCCGGAGCTGATCGACCGCAAAGTGCGCCGCGGCACGGACAATATGGCGGCAGGTCCTGCCATGAGCCGCGATGATGCGCTGCGCGCGATTCTGGTTGGGGTTCAGGTGGCTCAGGAAGCGGTGAAGAACGGGACGGAGATTTTTATTACCGGTGAGATGGGGATCGGCAATACTACAGCAAGTGCTGCAGTATTATGCGCACTGGAAGGTATTCCGCCAGAGACGGCGGCCGGACGGGGGACAGGCATTGACGACGAGCGGCTGCGCCACAAAATATCGGTGATCGAACGCGCCCTGAAGGTGAATGCCCCGAATCCGGCAGATCCGATCGATGTGCTCTCGAAGGTAGGCGGGCTTGAGATTGCCGGCCTGGCCGGTCTGATTCTGGGAGCGGCTGCGCTGCGGATTCCGGTCATTCTGGACGGTTTTATTTCCGGAGCGGCAGCTCTGGTAGCAAAGGCATTAGCGCCGGAATCGACGGCTTACATGATTGCTTCCCATGTCTCAGGCGAGCAGGGGCATAAACTGATGCTGGACCGCCTCGGTCTGGAGGCCCTGCTCGATCTCGGACTGCGCCTCGGTGAAGGCACCGGCGGCGCGCTGTGCCTGCATTTCATTGAAGCGGTCTGCCGGATTATGCGGGAGATGGCGACCTTCGAGAGTGCGGGGGTCTCCGGGTCGGAGAGCGTATGAGCATCCTTGTAACCGGAGGGGCACGCAGCGGGAAAAGCGGCTTCGCCGAGCGCTTAACCAAGAAGCTGGCAGACCCGCAGCAGGCGGTCTATGTGGCGACCGGGCAAGCGTTCGATGAAGAGATGAAGGACCGGATTGCCCTGCACCGGCAGCAGCGGGAGGAGGGCGGCTTCCGCTGGGAGACTCTGGAGGAGCCGCTTGAACTGTCGGCGCTGCTCCGGCGGCTGTCCGGCAGCGGCAGCGGTCAGACAGTCTTGGTGGACTGCCTGACGCTCTGGCTGTCCAACCAGCTGCTGGCTGTGGAGGAACGCAGTGACCGGCAGCAGCTGGTGGAAGCTGCAATTGCCGGACTGGAGCAGAGTGTCTCCAGCTTCCAGGGAACGCTAATTTTGGTTACCAATGAAGTAGGAGACGGCATTGTGCCGGATTATTCACTCGGCCGGCTGTACCGTGACCTGGCCGGACGGATGAACGCGCGGCTTGCCCTGCAGTGTGAGCAGGTATTCCTGGTTACGGCCGGAATACCTGTTGAGCTGAAGAGCCGGGAGTACCTGCTGTGAGCGCGCGGGGGGATGCCGCTGCTGCTTTTCAGTTCCTGTCGCGGTTTCCGGTCAAATACAGCCCGGATTTCTCGCCTGAGCTGCTGCGCCGCAGCGTAGTCTATTATCCGCTGGTCGGCGCAGCCATCGGCCTCAGCGCCGCGCTTGGCGGAGCTGCCGCCGCCTGGCTGCTGCCGGCCTGGCCTGCCGCTGTCATCACCCTCATCCTGTGGGTGGGGCTGACCGGCGGGCTGCATCTGGACGGCTGGATGGACAGCGCCGATGCGCTGCTCAGCTACCGCTCGCGGGAGCGGATGCTGGAGATCATGAAGGACAGCCGCGTAGGCGCTATGGGCGTGCTGGCCTGCGTGCTGCTCCTGCTGCTGAAGGCCTCGCTGCTGGCGGCATTGATTGAAGGCGGCAGCTACAGCATGCTGCCGCTGCTCCTGCTGCCGCCGGTCTGGAGCCGCTGGTACATGGTGCGGGCCATGGCCCGCTATCCGCTGGCCCGCGGCAATGAAGGGCTGGCCGCCAGCTTCGGCGGGCTGCCTGCCCGGCTGGAGCGGCGCGCGCGTCTAAGCGCCGCGCTGCTTACGCTGGCCGCTGCCGCGGCGCCTCTGGCGCTCGGCGCGGGCAGCGGGGCCTGGCCGCAGCTGGCGGCGGCGGCCATCCTGGCGCCGGCGGCTGCGGCAGCCTGCGGCATGCTCGCAGCGCGGCGGATTGCCAGCCGGCTCGGCGGGCTCACCGGCGACGTCTACGGCGCGCTGGGCGAGCTGCTGGAGACGGTGGTTCTGCTTGTGCTGGTGCTGCTGCAGCACAACCTGTAGCGGACAGCGCGGCCGTGCAATGCCGGCCGCGCCGCCCGGCTCAGCGATCTATTACAACTGTGCCGTTCTTAATTCCGGCAGCAGCCAGAAAGCGAGGAAGATCAACATGGAAGATACAACTGCATGTAAGGCTGCCGCCCAGGCCGCACCGGGGCCTGCGGGTGAAGCGGATAAGCAGCAGCCAGTTACCGTCCAGGCAGCGCCGGGGGTTGCAGATGTAAGTGACAAGCCGCATCCCGCCGCCGTGCTGATGGTGCAGGGAACTGCCTCCGATGTCGGCAAAAGCCTCGTCACCGCCGCCATCGGACGGATTATGACCCGGGACGGCTACCGTACGGCACCGTTCAAGTCGCAGAATATGGCGCTGAATTCATATGTTACAGCAGACGGCAAAGAAATCGGCCGCGCCCAGGGGATGCAGGCGGAAGCCTTCGGTATTACGGCTACCAGCGACATGAATCCGATCCTGCTGAAGCCATCTGGTGAGATGAGCGCGCAGATTGTGGTGCATGGTGTGCCGCATGCTGCGCTCAGTGCAAGGGAATACCGCGAGAAATTTCTTCCCGAGGCCAAAGGGACAGTGATGGATGCGCTTGGCCGTCTGCGGGAGGCCTATGATGTTGTGCTGATGGAAGGCGCAGGCAGCCCCGCGGAGATCAACCTCAAGGCGCGGGATATCGTCAATATGAATCTGGCCGGCTGGGCGGATGCGCCGGTGCTGCTGGTTGCCGATATTGACCGGGGCGGCGTGTTTGCTTTCATTGTGGGTACGCTGGAGCTGCTGGAGCCGCATGAACGGGCCCGGGTCAAAGGCTTCATTATCAATAAATTCCGCGGCGATGTCTCGCTGCTGCAGCCCGGGCTGGACTGGCTGGAGGAGCGTACAGGCATTCCGGTGCTGGGGGTGCTGCCGTTCCTGCCGCAGCTGCGGATTGAGGCGGAGGACTCCGTAGTTCTGGAAGGAACCTCAGGCCGTGTGCGTGAAGGTTCTATGAAAGAACTTGATATTGCCGTCATCCGCTATCCGCGCATCTCCAATTTCACCGACTTCGATCCGCTGGAGGATGAGCCGGATGCTGCCGTACGCTATGTCCTGTCGGCAGACGAGCTTGGAACGCCGGATGTCATTATATTGCCGGGGACGAAGAATACAGCTGCCGACCTGCAGTATTTGCGGGAGCAGGGGTTCCCGGAGGCCATAGAGCGTGCACTGGGACAGGGGACGCAGCAGCTCGCCGGAATCTGCGGCGGGTATCAGATGCTGGGGTTGAAGCTGCTTGATCCTCATGCGGTTGAGAGTGCTGAACCGGGTGAGAGTGAGGGCCTCGGGTATCTGCCGCTGTCAACGGCGTTCCTGCAGCAGAAGACCACGGTACGCGTGAGCGGAACGCTGGCTGCGGCTCATCCGCTGCAACTAAGCACACAGGCGCCCGCCTCAATCGGAGAGATGCCCATTACCGGCTACGAGATACATATGGGAACGACGACGAATCATGAGGCTGCTTCGGTACGCAGCCTGTTCAGTCTGGACGGGCCGGAAGGGCAGGCTGTGCCGGAAGGCTGGGGAACCCCGGACGGCAGAATCTGGGGCAGCTATCTGCATGGCTTGTTCCACAATGACGGGCTGCGCCGCAGCTGGCTGGACGGATTGCGTATTGCCAAAGGACTCGCACCGCTATCCGTAACCTTCTCGGCTGCTGCGCTCCGTGAGCAGGAATTTGACCGGCTGGCGGATGCTGTAAGGTCACATCTGGACATGGATGCTGTGTACAATATTATGGGCTTGCCAAGAAATGAGGAATAGGGATGTTTATTGCGGTTCTGCTGTTTATTGTTGCCGGACTGGCCGAGATCGGGGGCGGGTATCTGGTCTGGCTCTGGCTGCGGGAATCGCGGCCGCTGTGGTACGGATTGGCAGGCTCTGCCATCCTGATCGCGTATGGTATTATCCCGACGCTGCAGAAGTTTCCTTCCTTTGGCCGGGTATATGCCGCCTATGGCGGAGTATTCATCGTGCTTGCTGTGCTGTGGGGCTGGCTGGTGGACCGGAAAACACCGGATCTCTACGACTGGATCGGCGCCGGCGTCTGCGTGATTGGGGTCTCTGTCATCTTGTGGGCACCGAGGCACTGAGCATGTCCTAATCAGTTATCGCACGAATCCCTTTATTCTCATCCACGGATTGTGATGGAACCTTTTTATTCTATGAAATCCTGCCCAAAATACAACATTTTGCGGATTACATCGGTCCTAATTTGAAAATGTTGTACGGAATGCAGAATTTCTCCTTTTTTAAACGGAAAATCAGAGGGATTATTGTATTACATACAACAATCCTTCTAAAAAACCTGGTATCTATGAATCGGAGTTGTAAATCGTACAACATTTATCTCGTACAACATTTATCTCGTACAACATTTATGCTGAAACGGCGTGAACTTAACAAACCCAATTTGCCGGTTACGAATCAAATTTGAGGAATTGAATGATTGCGCTTGTCCCTATGCAAAAAAGCAGCTCCAACAGCCACGTGGCCTTTGGAGCTGCTTTTTATATTTACTATTAAACAGCTTTATAGATTTGATTGAACAGAAACTAGCTAAATCTTAAACTGCTCGACAGCCTTCTGCAGCTTCACGGCCTGCTCATGCAGATGCTCTACGGTCAGCGCGTGGCCTTCCAGCTCCTGGTGCTGGCGGGCAGAGTTGCCGGCCAGCGTATCAGCGCTCTGCTGCGACTTGGCTGTAATCTGTGCCGTTTCTTCCACCGAGGCACTGACTTCTTCGGTGCCTGCCGAAATCTGCTGGGTAGCAGCAGATACGGACTGGATGCTGTGGTTGATGCTCTGGATAAGAATCAGCAGATGATTGAAGGCATTGCCTGCTTCCACCACTTTGTTCATACCTGAAGCTACTTCTGTATTCACGTGATTCATCTCGGATACCGAGTGGTTCATATCTTCCTGAAGTCCGAGCAGGAATTCGCGGATCTGCTCATTGGATTCCTTGGACTGCTCCGACAGCTTGCGCACTTCACCGGCCACGACAGCGAATCCCCGGCCATGCTCTCCGGCGCGCGCTGCTTCAATAGATGCGTTAAGCGACAGCATCTGAATCTGCTTCGTGATTTCGGTAATGCCCTGCACCACTTCCCCGATCATCAGCGAGCGTTCATTCATAATGCGGAATTGCTCCAGCGACTGTACCGAGGCCTGTTCCACCTGGCGCATCTGCTGCACAGCACTCTGGGCAATGTCATTACCGCCCATCGCTTCGGCGGAGGCTTCACTGATCTGCTCCGTGACCTCACCGGCGGCGGAAGCGATATGCTGGATGCCGATGTTGATCTCATCCATGGCCCGGGAATTATCGAGTGCGCTGCTCGCAATCGTGGTGCTGCCTTTACCGATTTCCTCTACAGAGACAGCGGATTGCTCAGCCATATTGTTCAGAATCTGAACACGTTCCTTCAGATCATTGGAATCGGCAACTACTGCGCCCGATGTATCCAGCACATGTCCGATCATCTCCTTGAGCCGCTCGCTCATGATCCGGAAGCTCTCGGAGAGCTGGCCTACTTCATCGTTGCCTTTGATCGTAAGTGCTTCGGTGAAATCGCCTCCGGCCAGCTTGTTGCTGTAGGCCGCCAGCAGTTTGATCGGACGGATGATTCTGCGGCTCATCAGTGTGGCGCCGGAGAGTCCGATAATAAGTGCCAGCAGGGTGATTCCCGCACTGGTCCATAGAATGCTGCTCATCTTTTCTTGAATAAAGCCGACATCCGAGCTCACGCCAACGAGCATGGTGGTGCCGGGAACGCCAACAAATGCAGTCTTATGTATACCATGACTATCACTATAGATTTCACTAAGTCCGGATTTTCCTTTGGAGGCTTGCTCCATGGCAGGCAATACCTCAATGGACTCTTCACGCTGAAGCTTGGCACTATGATCCGCGACCAGAACAGTAGCTTTGCCTTCCTTCAGGTCAATGAGGAAAATGGTCTCAACATCGTGCTGCTTCCGCTTTTCCTCGAAATAGAATTCTACATTGGTCCCCGCCTGTTCATTCTTGTTAAGAGCCTGCTGCGCGCTTGTAGCATTCAGATTCTTATATACATCCTGGGCTGAGGCAGTCAGAGACTTGTTGATCTGCGGCATCACATAGCTGTCGATGATATTAATGGATATGAAGTAGAAGCTGATGCTTAGCAAAAGAGAAGTGAGTAACAGAACGACAAACAGCAGAAGCGTAAACTTGCGGCTAATTGATTTTTTGAAACGGAACATTTCTTTCTCTCCTTTTCTGTCAATTGCATCTGAATATCCCAAGCCAGACAAAGAGCCAGGCAAGCAGCAATATATTCCATTGGTGTAGGTCATATATGAAGCTATCTGTGAACGGGAATTGTGATTGATAACTATTCTATAGAATTAACCTCAGGTTGAATAGTGAAAGTTTGCTCTATACTGCATTATTTTTCAGAAAAAATTGAATATTTAACGAGTCTATCACCAATTTACCGAAAAAAATGAATTATACGCTGTTTTCATGAAAATTTTAAATTTCATAGCATGTTAGCTTTTTCTGTGGTAGAGTATTAATGTTTTGTTTCTATAAGAGTGGATAGCCGCGGTTCGTAACCATCCCGCGTAACCAAAACTAGGAGGAGTTAACAGAAATATGTTTAATTTGTTGTGGGGGATTTTGTTTGTTGTTGTTAATTTTGTGTTTTTTCTGCTCTGCTACCGGTTGTTCGGTAAAAAAGGGCTCTATGCCTGGGTCGGCATGGCAACCGTGGTCGCCAATATACAAGTCGCCAAGACGATTGCGATGCCTTTCGATATCGTAATGACGCTGGGGAATACGATGTATGTCACGTTATATATGACCAGTGACCTGCTGAATGAGAGATACGGCCGGGCAGAAGCGCGGAACGCCGTCTGGTTCGGATTCTTCACCTTGCTGATGACTACCGTCATTATGCAGATGGTGCTTGTCTTTGAGCCGCAGGAGACGGATATTGCCCAATCCTCACTCCAGACGATCTTCGGCCTGATGCCGAGACTTGCGCTGGGCAGTCTTACCGCATATTTTATCAGCCAGTTTCTGGATGTGCGCTTATACGCATGGATCCGCAAGTACTACGGCAGCTCACGGCAGCTCTGGATCCGCTCTAACGGCAGCACCATGATCAGCTCTTTTGTCGACACCCTGATCTTCTGTACGATTGCTTTTGCCGGAACCTATGACCTGAAGGTATGGACAGAGATTCTGCTGACCACCTATCTGGCCAAATTCCTGCTTACAGGTGCAGGCACACCGGTGCTATACCTTGCCCGTTCCTTTAAGTTCGCTGAAGAAGAGCAGACCGTCCCTTCCCAGGAGACCAAGCGCAATATTTCATAGAATAATTTTATATAAAAAAGCCCTAACCTCCAGTGATCTGGAGATTGGGGCTTTTTTTGATTTCTGAATTACAGGCTCAGCACTGTCAATTCTTTGGGGAAGCTGGTCAGCGTCTGCGGGCCCTCTGCCGTAACGAGCACATCATCCTCAATGCGCACGCCGCCAAGATTCGGCACATAAATCCCCGGCTCTACGGTGAAAACATTGCCGTTTGCGATAATATCCGTATTGAGTCCATGCAGCGATGGATATTCATGGGTATCCATGCCGAGACCATGTCCGACGCGGTGCATGAAGTATTCGCCGTAGCCGGCGGCTTCAATAACGTCCCGGGCAGCCTTGTCAACAGAACCGAAGGTGGCTCCGGCAACAGAAGCGGCAATACCAGCTTCATTGGCAGCAAGCACAGTATTATAGATATCAATCAGCTTGCTGTCTATCTCGCCTACAGCGAAGGTGCGGGTAATATCGGAGGCATAGCCAGCGGCGTATACGCCAAGATCGAACATCAGCAGATCACCCGGCTGAATCTTGCGTTCACCCGGTACACCATGCGGCAGGGCTGTATTCGGGCCGGAGAGCACCATGGTGTCGAAGGAGGGGCCGGAGGCTCCGGCTTTTTTCATCAGGTATTCAAGCTCCGCTACCAGCTCATTCTCGCTGATACCGGCTTTGACATGCGACAGGCCCCGGCGGAGAACTTCCTCCACAAGCTCGGCGGCATGCTTCATAATGCGGATTTCTTCAGGCGTCTTCATGGCGCGCATAGCGCGGAGCAGATGGCCGATGTCGCTGAATGCCTCCGCTGGGATGGCGTCTGCCAGCAACTCATAGCGGCTGACGGAGAAGTGCTCCTTCTCTATGCCGAAGCTGCCCGGAGCAGCGCCGCCGAAGCGGGATTTGAGCAGCTCGTACGGATTGTCCGTATCGCTGTGCGTCAGAATAGTCTTCACCGAGGAGGCGGCATGAGCCGCTTCGGCGTCCAGCGCCGGAACGATCAGCACAGGCTCCTCGCCGCGGATCAGCAGCAGGCCCAGAAAGCGTTCATGCGGGTTGCTGGCGAAGCCGGTCAGATAGTATACATGCTTGGGATCGGTCACGAGGAGAGCATCCAAGCCTCCTTCTGTAAGTCCTTGCTCCAGTTTAAGCAGAGCTTCATTCATTGCAATAGTTCCCCTTTCATATACACGCTTGAAACAGCATTATTCTCATTATAATTCATAATCCGGGAGGCTGCACGTCCCTGGAGCGGATGCTAAAGGGGGTTTAGTGAAGTTAAGCACCGGGTAATAGTTGCCACAATCATTTCTGGTTTCTATTCCCGCTTCACTTAACAGGAGGTTATGAATATGTCCGGTACATCGGTCCTCTCCCGTACATTTCTGCTGCGCGGAGCTTTGGTCCTGCTGATGGGCCTTCTGTCAGCCTGCACCTCTTCTGAACAAGATACTATGCAAGGGCAGCTGACAGGAGAGAATCCGCGTCTTGACGCACAGCCTGCCGGCACTGCTCTTCCATCTTCGATGACTACGATGACCGAAACGCCGGTGACAAGAACACCGGGAGCGTCTGCCAGTGCAGGAACGGGTGCGCCTGTTGGCGCAGCATCACCTGGTGCCTCTGGAAGCACACAGGCACCGGAAGTAACGGCTGCCGCGCCGAAGCCGCCAGCTTCGTCAGCCTTCCCTTATACCGCCCATACGCTGGCAGACGGATTGAATGTGCCTTGGGAGATGGCGTTCGCTCCGGACGGGCGGATCTTTTTCACCGAAAGACCAGGCAGCCTGCGGGTCATAGAGAACGGCAGGCTTCGTGAGGCCCCGCTGCTGGAGCTTGAAGCCCCCTTTATCAGTAAGGGAGAGGGCGGGTTGCTGGGACTTGCGCTTGATCGGGAGTTCGAGAGCAACGGATTGGCATATGTATATCATTCTTACCGCAATGCGGAGGGCGGAGTGGCAAACCGGGTCCTGCGGATTAAGATCGGCAGCAGCAAAGCGGAGATCAAGCAGGTTCTGCTGGATAATATACCAGGGGACACCAATCATAACGGCGGACGGGTCAAGCTGGGCCCGGACGGCTATTTGTACATCACCACAGGTGAACGCTATGAGCCTGAGCTCGCGCAGGATAAGACCAGTCTGGGCGGGAAAATACTGCGGATTACCACCAGCGGCGGCATCCCTGAAGATAACCCGTGGCCGGGATCTCCGGTCTATAGCATGGGCCACCGAAATCCGCAGGGTCTGGCCTGGCAGCCGGGGAGCGGAGTCTTATACAGCTCGGAGCATGGCCAGTCGAGCCATGATGAGATCAATCGTATTCAGGCCGGGTCCAATTACGGCTGGCCGCTGATTGAAGGGGATGAGACCGGAGCCGCTAAGCTGAAGCTGAAGGCTCCGCTGGCACACAGCGGGGATGAGACCTGGGCGCCGTCGGGCATGACCTTTATTACGCAGGGGCCGTGGAGCGGCGAACTGTTGGTTGCCGGTCTGGCGGGGCAGCAGCTGTTGCGGGTATCTTTGTCTCCTTCGGGCGGCAAGCCTAAGATTACGGATTTATTCAAAGAGAAGTATGGCCGAATCCGCAATGTGGCGGAAGGGCCTGACGGCACCTTGTATATTATGACCAATAACCGGGATGGCAGAGGCAACCCGCGCGCACAGGATGATAAGCTGATTGCGCTGCGGCCGAATTGGAAATAAAGGCTGTTAGCTGTATTTTCCGTGTATTTCCTCCGGCACTTTACCAGGCTATGCTAATGGAGAAGGGATTTCTCGGCCATCTGCTGCTGATGCGGACTGAGAAGCCGTTATTTCTGGATAATAGCCCGGTTTCTGTCCGTTGCGGACTCAGATGACCTTAATGGCTCAGTTTTACCGTGTTCGGGTCTATAATATTCCGAATAAGGGCTTCTGAGTCCGGATAAACGTCAAAAGTACCCTTTTCCGCAAAATAGCGTCATCTGAGTCCGTTTCACTCTATAACTCTGTAACTATGTAACAAACAAAGGCTGTCCTCCTTGCAGATCACCTGCACAGAGGACAGCCTTTGCTGTTATGGACTTGCAGCGTGCAAACTCCGGCTCAGCCAGCCCGCAAGCAACCGATCAGCACCTGCGGTTTGCTTACATACCGTGCACCATGGGTAGCAGACGATATTCTTACCGTCAGGCCTGTGAGCTTACGAGACTACGCAGTGCAAGCGGCATACCCGGGGTGGCCGGTTCAGCGGGTCCGTTACGCGATCGGCGTTCCGTTCGGAACCTGCTGCTCCGGAGCCAGCAGAATCACATCGCCTTCCTCCGGTACGCCGCCGAGGACGAGCACTTCCGAGAGGAAGCCGGCAATCCGTCTGGGCGGGAAGTTCACGACAGCGGCAATCTGCCGGCCGATCAGCTCTTCCGGAGTGTAACGTTTGGTGATCTGCGCACTGGAGGCCTTGATGCCGAGTTCCCCGAAATCGATCTGCAGCTTAATCGCCGGTTTGCGTGCTTCAGGAAAAGGCTCAGCGGACAGAATGGTTCCTATGCGTATGTCCAGCTTCAAGAAATCTTCAATCGTAGCCATGTACCCGCCCCCTGTAGTGGATAAGTTGCTTCTAACCGGGAATAAACTTCTTGAGAAGTTATTCCATGCCCAGGGGCTATTTTAACCCTCAGAAATGATGTAACATTATCATAAAACATATACTCTGAAAAGGCTACGCCATGCCCTGGCCTGGCTGGCCCGCAAGAGAGGGGAAGATGTCCATGAAAGGAAAGACCGTGCTTGTCACCGGTGCGAATTCCGGCATGGGACTGGCTACGACAGTGGAAATGGCCCGCAGAGGAGCCCATGTAATCATGGCCTGCCGCAGCCGCAAACGCGGGGAGGAAGCTCTTGCGGAAGCAGTGCGCCAGAGCGGCTCTGATCAAATCCGGCTGATGCTGTGCGATCTGGGATCGTTCGCAAGCATTCGCGCTTTTGCAGAGGAATTCACGGCCGGCTATCCGGTGCTTGATGTTCTGATCAATAATGCTGGCGTAGTCGCCATCAGACGTGAGCTTACTTCAGACGGCTATGAGCAGGATTTGGGCGTGAATCATCTGGGGCATTTTCTGCTCACCATGTTGTTATTGGATAATCTGAAGCATGCTGAACAGGGCAGGATTGTGGTAGTGGCTTCGGGTGCCTACAAGATTGGCAAGCTGCATCTGGAGGATCATACGCTGTCACGCGGCTTCAACCCGGCTAAGGCTTACGCCCGTTCCAAACTGGCCAACATCCTGTTTACCCGCGAGCTGGCTGCTCAACTGAAGGGCACCAGGGTTACTGCGAACTGTGTGCATCCGGGAGCGGTGGGGACGAGCATCGGAGTGAACCGGGAGACAGGCTTTGGGCGCTCGCTGCTGAAGCTGCTGTCCTACTTCTTCCTGACGCCTGAGAAAGGTGCGGACACGGCCATTTATCTGGCGGCTGCGCCGGAGCTGAGCGAAGTTAGCGGGCAGTATTATTACCGCCGCGAGATCAAGGAATTATCGCCAAGGGCGAAGAATACAGAAGAAGCCGCACGGCTGTGGAAGTGGAGTCTGGAACAGACAGGGCTGAACTAGCCTAAGCTGCTTGAAAAAGCTGGAATCCTGTCTTTTGTACAACAACTTTGGATTTGAGCCGTAGGATGAGGGAAATGTTGTTCACATATCACATACAACTTTTAGGAGGAATAACAGATGGATTGGCAAGTGAACAGCATAGAGGATGCGGCAATTGAGGATTTGGGAGCGATTGTGGAGATTTATAACACGACGGTTGCCGGAAGAATGGTGACAGCGGATCTTACACCGGTAGCCGTGGAGGATAGAGTGAAGTGGTTCCATGAGCATAACAGCCATCACCGTCCGCTCTGGGTTCTGCGGCAAGGCGGTGAAATTGCGGCCTGGTTCAGCTTCCAGTCATTCTATGGGCGTCCGGCCTATAATGGAACGGCAGAGATCAGTGTCTATGTAAATGAAAAATTCCGCGGCAGCGGCGCCGGAAGTATCCTGCTGACCAAGGCGCTTCAGGAATGTCCGCGTCTTGGTCTGCAGAACCTGGTCGGTTTTGTGTTTGGCCACAATGAGCCAAGTCTTGCACTGCTGCGGAAGTTTGGTTTCGGACAATGGGGCCTGCTGCCGGGTGTCGCCGTACTGGACGGCATTCCGCGTGACCTTGTTATCGTAGGCCGCAAGCTGTAAATTTATATAAGGCTTTCGCAGAAACAGTGTGTGAAACTTATTGCGGAGGAGCAGCTGAAGCAGAGCGGCATTCCTCTTCCGTAATCCAGTCCTCCGACCATACCTGCAAATCACGGATGACGGATTCCAGGGCCCGGCCCTTGTCAGTTAACGAATACTGGATTCTTACAGGCGTTTCGGGAAAAACCTCGCGCAGGACGATACCCTCCTGCTCCAGTTCCTTCAGCCGCTCGGACAAAAGCCTGCCGCTGACCGGCAGCGAAGCTTCGATAGCGCCGAAGCGCTGGGGACCTTGCAGAAGCTGATAGATGATTAAGCCCGTCCAACGTCTGCCGATAATATCCATGCTTTTTTGTAACCTTGGACATAACTCTGTGGATTTCATTAGGCTCACCTCTTACTGTACATTATAAACGAAAAGACCTATAACTAAAACAAATTTGAACTATTTGCACTACTTGAAAGGATGATTCCCTTGGCTAAAAAGAAGAAGATAACTCCGGCTCCGCGCCCTGCTACGGCTGATGCTCCGGCAACACTCAAAGACCTGCTCAGCCGCGAGGTGCTGGACAAGCTGAAGGCGCAGTCCGATGCGCTCAAAGCCGAAGAGCAAGGCAAGAAAGACGCCGCCCTCAAGGATGCGGAGGACAAACGCAAGGCAGAGCAGAAACGTCTGGAGAATGATTTCGGCCACCTGCTGGAGAACAGCAATCAGGACTGGTCGAAATTCAAATAAAACAAACTTTACCAGATTCAGGGTTGACAATTTGCAGCAGCGCCATATATTATTGGGTTTATCATTTAGAGAAGGGAGGCCGATGGGTCATGATTGGAACAAATGGTTTGAGAACGCCGCACAGTCACATTACAACCGCATATGAACAATCTGATCTCATCGCCTTCGTCCGGAAGACATAATACGCAGCGTGCTTATTATGTCACAACTGCATACGGGTGTCCCGGCTTGAATTCGAAGCTGCACCCAGCGCTCCGGGAGCCGCATGATCAGAACTGATCTGCGGCTCTTTTTGCGTACCACAAAACTGGAATTTATCTTACCAACCTGAGAGGAAATGAAAACATTTATGAATAGCATGAAGCAGCAAGCGGGGGAGATATCCCGCTACAAACATGAGGTAGCCCTTCCGGGCGGCGACCTCAAGGTATATGCCAGTGAGCAATTATTTGGCTCACTTGATTACAAGGTCCTGGAAATGGCTAATAACAATCTGCAAATCCCGAATATAGAATATATGAGCTACACTCCTGATGTACATGTAGGCGTCGGAACCTGCATTGGGACTACCGCGGTCTGGGATGCCGCGTCAGGCTATGTCTCGCCGTCCATTGTAGGCAGCGATATCGGCTGCGGCATGCGTGTACATCTGACCAATCTGCATATGGATGATCTGCGTGAAGTGAAGCTGCGCCGGAAGCTGGTCCGTGCAATTGAGAAGTATCTGCCGATGGAGGCCCAGCAGCGAGGCCACTACAGCGATATCCGGCTGGAGAATATCGTGCGCAAGGGCCTGCACGGCCTGCCGAATAAATATGTTCCGGACAGCTACACTCCGAAGAAATCAAGCGCGCTGTCCCATGTGGAGATCAGCAAGCTTGCGTTCGATGACGAGATTCTGAATGAGCTGCCGGATATGGCCTGGCACCGGGGGCACCGCCAGCTCGGCACCCTTGGCGGGGGTAACCATTTCGTTGAGATCCAGGCGATTGAAATCGCCGAGGAGCAGCGGGAGGTGGCTAAAGCGTGGGGCCTGAGAGACGGGCAGATTGCCGTGATGATCCACTCCGGCTCCCGGGCCTGGGGAGGCATGGTCAATCAGTTCTGTACCCCGGCCTTCGCCAAGGTCATGGGCCAGCTTGGACTGGGCAGCGCAGACCCGCGCCTGATCTATGCGCCCCTGGCTCATCCGCAGGCCCAGCGCTATGTTAATCTGATGTACTCGGCGCTGAACTATGCGGTGGTGAACCGCCATCTGATCGCTTACGGGGTCCGCGAGGGCTTCCGGGACGTGTTCGGCACCAAGTGTGAGCTGCGCACCCTCTACGATCTGATGCACAATTATGCGTGGGAAGAGGAAACCTCTTCAGGCACCAAGTTTGTTCACCGCAAAGGGGCGACACGCGCCCTGCCTGCAGACCATGCGGATAATCCGCGGGCTTATGCGGCGACCGGGCATCCGGCGCTGATTCCCGGCTCGATGGGCACCGCTTCCTACATCATGGTCGGCCAGCCCGGAGGAGAAGAGAATTATTATTCGATCTGCCATGGAGCCGGACGCATCCGCTCCCGCTCGGCGACGAAGCGGCTGGTGTCTGTCGATGAATTCTCCCGGTCGATGAAGGTGGGGACGGCAGACGAGATTGTAGTGAATCAGCATTCCCTGGAATCTATCATTGACGAATCTCCCCAGGCCTATAAGAATGTAGATGAGATTATAGAAAGCGTTACGGGCGCCGGCCTGGCTGCTGTTGTGGCCAAATGCAAGCCGCTCGCAGCGATAAAGGGGACGAAATAGGATGGAGCAGGAGATTAAGAAACCTACTGTAATCTACGAATACGATGAAGACAGAGCAGGAATCATCAAAGGTTATGATGTGTACGCGCGCCTGGTTGACGGCATACTTGAAGCGCTCTATAGCCGCTACGGCGTCCGTTATGAGCTGTATGCGAGCGATGACCCCAACAGTGAATACTGGAAGCTGCTGGAGAACGATGTGCAGAGCGGGAATGCCGGGGTGGAGCATGTGGCGCGGATTTTTGACCGCCTGGAGGACCGGACGTTTGTGTATGACGATGATAAAGAGCAGCCGGAGTACAATATCCATCTCTCGATCCGCAATAATGTGCTGGCGTATCCTGCCATGGGCATTGCGCTAGCGCGGGTGCCTGTGTTCCAGGAGAACGGCATCAACTTCCAGGACTATGTGTTCGCGGCATCTGACGCACAGCTGCAATTCTTCCTGGCCAATGTGCGTACCCGGCAGCGGGAGCAGAACATTAATAAGGTGACGGTGTTCACTGACCGGCGTAACGGAATCTTCCGTGAGTATGAACCCATCACCCGCTCTGTCGGGCGTGAGGAGGTCGTGCTGGACGCGGGGATCAAGAAAGAAATCTACCGTTCGCTCGACCAGTTTTTTGATTCGGACCGCAGCTTCTACGTCACTTATGATATCCCGTACAAGCGGGGCATTCTGCTCTACGGACATCCGGGCAACGGCAAGACGACGCTCGTCAAATCGATCGCCGGAAGTGTACCGGGACCTGTGATCTACTGGCAGATTACAGAATATACGAGCAGCGAGTCAGTGAATGAGGTGTTCGAGGCTGCGGCCCGGCTGGCGCCGATGGTACTGGTGATTGAGGACATCGATTCCATGCCGCAGGAGGTCCGCTCCTTTTTCCTCAACACTCTGGACGGGGCCACTTCGAAGGAAGGCATCTTCCTGATCGGTACCACCAATTATCCGGAGAAAATAGACCCCGGCCTCATGAATCGCGCCGGGCGCTTCGACCGGGCCTATGAGATCAAGATGCCAAATGAGGCGCTGCGCCTCGAATATCTGCAGCTGCGCGGGTTCTCCGCCTTCGCAGGTGAAGAAGGTACGGCCACCGCTGCGCGCCTGACCGGAGATTTCTCCCTGACCCAGCTTGGCGAGCTGTATGTCAGTGCGGCACTGGAATGGCATGAGAATGGAACGGCTGATGTCGAGTCTCTGGTGCGCGGCATGCGCGGCGAACTGGACAAAGGGCGCAAGCGTGAATGGATGAAGGATGCTTCGTCCAGTATCGGATTTTATTAAGTAAGAGAGAAGCGACTGTAAAGGGAAGGTTTGGGGAGCCGTGAGGCTCCCTTTTTCCTGGGAGGATAAGAGTTTATAGGTTTGGAGAAGCGAAGCTTACTCCTTATTTATTTATTTAGTGGCTACCGGGGACAGCGGACATAGTTGGAAAAAAGGCACTTAATTCTGCCGAAACGGAGAGTTGAGAGTAAGCAGTTGGAAAAAGTCCACTTAATCCACCGACCCACCCGGATTTAGCTGAAATCGGACCGATTAAGTGTTGTTTTTCCAATTGCTTTTAATAAAATGTACCTTTGGCGCCAAATTAGATGTACTAATTCCACTTAGATCATCCGCAGCACTCCGAACTGTAAGCAAAAATTCTTGACGCTACCGACAAAAATCCGCAAATAAGCGTGCTGCTGTCCGTTAACAAACTTAGCTTCCCCTCTGTCCCCTCAGCAACGGCGCGGATACGGGGAATTTTCATACAGAAGTGTAACTTTTGGCATTCTCATACGTGGATGGATTAAGGGGGGAGGAGATGGAGCCGAATTCGCTGGATGATCTATATGAGAATTATGTGGCGGACATCTACCGCTATCTGCGCTCCCTCTGCCATGACCACCATGCGGCCGAAGACTTAATGCAGGAGACCTTCTACCGGGCATATCTGTATCTGGAGGATTGCCGGGAAGAGCGGATTAAGCCGTGGCTGTTCCGTGTGGCTTACAATGTCTTCGTGGATTACAAGCGCAAGGAAAAGCGGAGTGTGTCGAAGGATGACGGGTTTTTCAGCGGGCTACCCCATCCCGAGACCACGGAGGGGACTTTGCTGCGTCAGGAACGCTGGGAAGAGACAGCGCTGGCACTTAGCCGTCTGCCGGAGGGGCAGCGCCATGCGCTGCTGCTGCATGATTATCACGGGCTGACCTACAAGGAAGCTGCTGGCATCATGAACGTAGGTTTGTCCCAATACAAGATATTGGTATTCCGCGCCAGGCAGAAGCTGCGTGAGGCGGACCGGAGGAGGAATGAGCATGAGTGAGGACTTCAAAGAACAGCTGAGGAAATATAGTGAGGGAACACTTCCGGAGGAAGAGCGGGAGGCGCTAGAGAGTGAACTGGAGAAGCTGGAGGCTTATCAGCTGTATCTGGAGGAGCAAATGGAGCGGGAAGAGCAGACCAGCGAACGGTGGACCAAGGCGGACCCGGAAGGAGGGGTAGCTACAGGGCTCAAGAAGGCGAAGAGGAAGGCGAAGCGAAGAGAGAAGTCCATTATCCGCCGCGGCAAATGGAAAGCACGGATCACCAACACGTTTACTGTATTTTCGGTGTTTCTGATCTTTACGTTCATAAGCAGCGTTATTACAACGGTCTTCTACAGCACCGGGAGCCGTGGTGACACTTACAGGGATGTGGTGTCATCCGCGATTGCCGTTACCCGTCCCAATACGACGGTGAGACTTTCATCGAACGCGCATTATTTTTTCCGCCTGGAGTTAACCGGGAATCTGCTGAGGCAGGTGGGCGGCGAGAGTATTCAGGTGGGCAACTACACCCAGAATCTCTTTCTGGGAAGGGCCAATCTTGGGAAGTTTAACTGGATGGATGAGCAGAATGCGGCTGCATATGTGTTCTATTATCCGTCTGCGAAGGGCACGGCTGGGAGAGGGGATAACAGCGATCAGTGGAAGAAGCTGGAGAAGCTTCCTGAAGGTACGGTGGCCGAGGCCTATCTGTCGCTGGACCATTTGTATACCACAGATGAGCTGCTCAAGCAATTGGAACCGCTGAACCTTCTGCCTGTCTGGTTCGGTGCAGATACCGGACCTTCAACGAGGGACGATGTGGTCCGGTATCCGCTAGGTTTCCCCTATCAGCCCATCTGGCATGAGGATGATATGAAGAAATCTGAAGTCACTACTACCAAAACAGGCTGGTTCAGTTCTGTCTCCTCCTATAGCAGCGTATCCCCTTCCGTTGAAGAATACGGAAGCGGGGCGCTGCGGGATGAGAATTTCATCAAGACGCTTAAGCTGCTTCAGCAGCATCAGTCGCTCGCGGACAGCGTGGTGTATATTGACCAGCTTGACACCTCCCTGGCCTATCTGGAGCAGAACGGGGTTAAGCTCTATGGAGCCGTTGCTACCGGACCCGTCAAGGAACTGCTGAAGCTGCGCGAGGCTTCCTGGGTCAGCTATATGCGGGTGGGTGAAGTCCGGCTCTGGAATTGGCGGGAATGAGGCTTAGGCCGGGCGCGGCTTGCTTCTAAGTTCGCCAAACCGTACAATTATAAGTACGTAAACTTGAGAAGGTTGATGTGAAATGGCTGAGGAACGTTGTTTACAGCGTTTCTCGGCTATTTTACTTCCAGTATCTCGGGTCATTTTTGAACACTTGGAAATAGGATGGAAATCTACCGGGGTGCCGGCAGGATGACTATAAGAATTAGGAGCTGAAGCAGATGAAGATTGGAGTAGTATCGGATACACATCTCTCAAGCAGGGCCAAGGGGCTGCCCTCCGTGCTTATGGAAGAATTCAGCAAGGTGGATATGATTCTGCATCTGGGCGATTGGGTATCGCTGGAGATCTACGATCTGCTGGCCGGGCTTGCTCCGGTGGAGGGAATCGCCGGCAACAACGATGGATATGAGATCATTCAGCGCTTGGGGGAGAGCAAGATCGTTACGCTGGAGGGCATGCGTATCGGGATGATTCACGGACATGCGCCGTATTCCCGCAAAGGGACGGATGGAAACGCTTTGCTCGCTTTTGAAGGCCAGGAGGTGGACTGTATACTCTTTGGCCATTCGCATCAGCCGCTGATGCGCCGGGAGAACGGTATTCTGCTGTTCAACCCCGGATCACCAACGGACAAGCGGCGGGAGAAGCAGTATTCCTTCGGGCTGATGGACATTGAAGACGGTAAAATCACGGCCCGTCATGTCTTTTATGACTCCAAGGAATAAAGGAAGCTGGGCAGAAGGAGGGGAGAGCCATGTTGAATTTTCGTTTTGAACGGGCAGGGCTTGAGGATGTGGAGGAGCTTGCTCCACTATTCGATGAATATCGCAGCTATTACGGCCAAGCCTCTGACCTGGAAGCTGCACGGGAATTTCTGAAGGCGAGGCTGTCCAATGAGGAATCTGTAATTTTTATAGCAGCAGCCGGTGAGGGTGCGGACAAGCGGACGTATGGAATGGCACAGCTGTACCCTTCCTTCTCTTCCATTACAGTTCAGCCCGTATGGATTCTGAACGATCTGTTTGTGACGGAGGCGCAGCGTGGGCATGGACTTGGCTCACTGCTGCTTGAAGGCGTGCGCGGATTTGCGCAGGGGACAGGTGCGAAGGGACTGACGCTTTCAACGATGACGCATAATACCGGCGCACAGCGTCTGTATGAAGCCCAAGGCTACATCCGGGATGAGAGCTTTTTTACTTATCATTTATTTTTTTAAAGACATAGTTAGTTAGGGGAGTTTACGTGGAGACAAGCAATAAGCTGGCTGTGTTTTTTGATCTGGATGATACGTTGTACGACCATTTGGTGCCTTTCCGGGAAGCGGTGCGCGAGGTGCTGGCGCCAGATGAAGACAAGCTGGATTATGCGGAGCTGTTCTACACCGTACGGCATCACAGTGATTTACTGTGGCCGAAATATCTGCGCGGGGAGCTTGAGCTGGAGGAGACCCGGGTGATGCGGCTGGAGCTGGCTTTTGCCGAATATGGCCTGCCCTTGAGCCGGGAGCAGGCAGCCAGAGTTCAGGCCTCCTATATTGCCCGCCAGTACACGATCGAGATGATCGAAGGCGTGGCGGAGCAGCTTCAGCGCTTCATTGCCCTGGGTCATCCGGTAGGCATTATCACCAACGGCCCGCTGCAGCACCAGATGGGCAAGCTGCGCGGGCTGGGTATAGATAAGCTCATTCCGCCGGAGATGATCTTCATCTCGGATGCTGTGGGTCTGGCTAAGCCCGACCCGGCGATCTTCGCCCATGTCAATAAGATGACGGGAACTGCACCTGAGAACAGCCTCTATGTAGGTGATACATGGGCTAATGATGTGGTCGGTGCGCTTGCGGCAGGCTGGAAGGTATGCTGGTACAACCCGCGCGGCCGGCAGCCGGGGGGAGATCACACGCCAAGCTATATTTTCACCAATTATAAGGAGTTCAGTGAGCTGCCGCTGGTATGACAAAAAAGGTGCCCTCCCCCAAAGGAAGGCACCTTTTCTGCTTGCATACGATGCTGCACATCCATCACTGCGCGGTATCAATCAGCGAAGCTGTACGTAGGATCGGTCAGATTCAGCCGTTCTCTCAGCGAAGAGGTGGCATAAATCTTATTGTCGTCTGTGATGAAGAAGGCATCGACCTTCTCCGGGAGCGCTTCAAGATACTTCATGCCGTCTTCGAGACCCATCAGGAATACACCGGTTGACAAGGCATCCGCATCTGTTGCGTTCGGACTCATAATGGTAATGCTCTTCAGCCCGTTCTGGGACGGGAAGCCCGTCCGCGGGTCCAGAATATGATGGTAGCGCACACCGTCCTGCATGAAGAAGCGCTCGTACACCCCGGAGGCGTCGATAACCTCGTCCGAGATTTTGATGGTGCCCAGCTGGGTACCGCGGCTCTGATCGGGGTCCTGCAGGCCGATATTCCACGGCGAGCCGTTCGGCTTGTTGCCAAGTGCAATAATACTGCTGCCGCCGAGATTGATCATCGCACTATCCAGGCCTTGCGCCTTGAGATAGTCGGCGATCCGGTCAGCGGCATACCCTTTGCCGATCCCGCCCATGTCCAGCACCATGCCTTCTTTGGCCAGCTTCACCGTCTTCGCGGCATCATCCACGATAACATCCTTGTAATTGGTCAGGCTGCGGGCTTTATCAATCGCTGCCTGATCGGGAACATGCTCTCCGCCTTCACCGATTGCCCAGAGGTCAACGAGCGGTCCAACAGTCGGATCATATAGCCCGTCCATTTCTTCGGCATATTTGAGGGAAAGCTTCACGATATCCAGCGTTTCGTCGGATACGGCTACGGCTTCTTTACCGGCTGCCTGATTTACAGCGTATAATTCCCCGTTCTCCTTGGTGCGGCTGAACTCGATGTCCATCCGTTCCAGCATCGCCTGAATATCATCCATATTCTTCTGCTCTACAGTATCACCGAAGACCTTGATATTCACGACCGTATCATAAATATAAAACGTCTGTTCCAGGGACTTCGTATCGCCATCTTTCGTGACCGTTGCACCGCCGGGGGTTTCAGTAGTCGTGCTTTCTTTTCCATTGTTGCCCACCAAGAGCCAGATGCCCACAGCTGCGACGATAACAATGACGAGAGCGGCCAGAATAACGCCAGATTTCTTGTTCTTAAACATATTCCACCATCCATAAAGTTAGTTTCTTGATCACATCTTTATTATCATACCCCAGAAAGAATGGCAAGGGATACTAATTTCATGACATTTTGTGCAGAAGAGCAGCTTGCAGAAAGGAAGCGGATGGAAACTTTTATCAAAAAGTTGTCTTCTTCCCGGTGACATGGTAAATTGATTTGTGACTTAGTGACCAAAAATTAAATTTAGTCAATTTATGGTCGTACAGAAAGAAAGGAGTTTTACCTATGTCCATTGACCGCAAGGCGTTGATCCTGCAGGCAGCGACCCTGTCCTTTGTACAATTTGGCTATAAAGCTACGACAATGGATCAGGTATCCAGAATCGCCAATGTGGGCAAAGGAACGATCTATACTTTTTTCAAAACCAAAGAAGAGCTGTTTGAGGAAATTCTGGACAAGGCTTCGCAGGAATTAATGTCGGTGATGAACCGTGTAGCGGCAGAACAAACGACCTTTGTGCATAATTTGCTTAATCTGCTGGATTCTATTCTGGAATTCCGGTCTGATCATGAGCTATTTGTGAAGCTCGCCCAGGAGGTGCGGGACATCGGAACAGCCCAGGCGCTGGAAGGTGTTAAGCGGATGGAGGCATACGCGCTGGATTTCTTGAGACAGCAGATTGAGGAAGCCATCGGCAGCGGTGAAGTGAAGCCCTGCGATTCCAGTGTTGCGGCATTTATGATTCTGCGAATGTACCTGGCGCTCACGACGGAATGGAACAAATCCCATGAGCCGCTGGACAAAAACCGGATTAAAGAGCATATGATCCTGTTCATTTCAACGGGGATTCTACTATAGTGTAGGTGGACAAATTAGAGAATTATTGTAATAACTTAACAAAGTCCGCCTTTCCCGGTTGAGCGGAGTCTGCCTCCCGTCTATAATGAGAGCGTCTTCATATATACCGGAAAGCGAGCTGATCCAAGTGAAGAGCAATAACAATGATTTTACCGGCGGCAGAATAGAAGGTCCTGCGGCCCCCAAAGATCCGGAGGAGAGAAGAGGCGGCTTCTTCGTCATGTTCGAAACAGCGATCGAGGCGACAGCCAGAGCGGAGGGCAGTCCATCCCAGGAAGTGTATCTGGAAGGCAATTATCTGAC
This sequence comes from Paenibacillus sp. FSL E2-0178, assembly GCF_038593005.1. NCBI lineage: Bacteria > Bacillati > Bacillota > Bacilli > Caryophanales > Paenibacillaceae > Paenibacillus > Paenibacillus sp. FSL E2-0178. Next base: position 3,096,874 of record NZ_CP151953.1, on the reverse strand, counting down.
GGATAAGGCAAGATACATAGGCGGGATTACGGATGAGGGGATGCTGGCGCTTCTGACAACCTGGGCCGGGTTCCGTGAGCTGGTGCATAGCATCGGGGTGTCCGTGAAGACCGGGACCGGCAGTGAAGGGGGAAAAGTCTCCTTTCTTATGCAGAACTGGGGCAGAAGCAGCAAGTATGAGACAGGAACGCATCTGCGTGTCCCCTGTCCCGTGGACGGGACGGAGGTATTGCTGAAGCTGGAGGAGGCCATGTGGTCCGGGGACGATGTAAGTCCCGGCAAATTCGCTTTTGAATTTAGCCGTGAAGGAGAGCTGGCAACGGCGAGTATTATTTTCTATTTGAATGACGGCTATACTGCGCCAGAAGCTACAATGGAAGCTCCGGTTGCCTTCGGTTCGCTGGAATACCGCGCAATGATTGCTAAGTCTCTGCTGCATTCGGGCAATAATTACCGGCTCAGAACAGCTATAGACAAGGCAATCAAGGGGGAGGATGTCACCATTGCTTATATTGGAGGGTCCATCACCCAGGGTGCAGGGGCTAAGCCGATCCACACCGGATGTTATGCCTACCAGTCTTATTTGCAGTTCAAGGAGCTGTTCGGTAAGGACGGTGGTGAGAATATCCATTATGTGAAAGCCGGAGTAGGCGGGACGTCTTCTGAGCTTGGAGTGATCCGTTATGAAAGAGATATTCTGCGGGAGGGTGCGGTAACGCTGGACATCGTGGTGGTGGAATTTGCAGTGAATGACGAGGGTGATGAAACGAAGGGCAATTGCTTCGAGAGCCTTTGTCTAAAAATCCTGTCTGACCCGGCCCGGCCCGCCGTGATTCTGCTGTTCAGTGTGTTTGTGAATGACTGGAACCTTCAGGAACGGCTCGCTCCTGTGGGCAGGCACTATAACCTCCCGATGGTCAGCATCAAAGATGCGGTAACCGGACAGTTCCGTCTGAGCAAGACTGAGGGGAACGTCATATCGAAACGGCAATTTTTCTACGATATTTATCATCCTGCTAATGACGGACACCGGGTAATGGCAGACTGTCTGGGTTATTTATTCTCCGAGACCTGCCGGTCGCTCCGGGACGAAGAGGATATTACAACCGCTAAACGGCCGGTTCTCGGAAATGATTATGCGAATATACGGCTGCTTGACCGCAAGAGCCTGACAGGTCTCAGCGATATCAGGGTGGAAGCTGGAGGCTTCGGGGCAACCGACACGGATTTGCAGCGGGTAGAGCTGGATGCCGATCCCTTCGGCACCCCGGAATTTCCGCATAACTGGCTGCATACGGCAGCATCCGGTGAGGAGAGCTTCAGGCTGACCCTCACCAGCAGCAATCTGATCCTCGTATACAAGGATTCGGGCAGCCCTGATTTTGGCCGGGCAGATATCTTTGTCGATGGCAGCCTTGTGCTGACTGCTGACCCGCATGTGAACAGCTGGACGCACTGCAATCCGGTCATTCTGTACCAGAATGAGCAGAGTCAGCAGCATGTCATTGAGATCCGCATGGCGAAGGAAGATAAGGATAAATGCTTTACGATACTGGGCTTCGGTTATACTGTGTGATGGTTTAAGAACTGGCACATACAACAGGACTGAAGAAGTGAGTTCATTCAAACAATGCAGCAACTTATGTATTCAGTCCAAGTGGAAATTCAGGATAGTTGTATTATGTACAATTAAAACCTGCGAAAAGGGTTGCTTCCGTCTTATAACTGCAGTCTGTACAACTAAATCTGCCCGAATCGGACAGAACCCTCTATAACCGGCATTTTAATTGCACGAAATACAACTAAACGGATAATGGGTTGGTAATCAGATGATTTAGTTGTACAAAGTACAATTAAGCATATCGGATACCGTAATCCGATCATTGTAATCCGGTCACCGCAAACCTTCAGTAGTGGCGGAGGAGAATTTTGGAACTGTAGGAGCGACAGCGTCCGCCTTTGTCAGCGGATTTCCACCGCGAACAGCGGGTTAAATTCAAGAAATCTGCAGACGGGCAGCGGCCGGATGGCCAAACATTCTCATTCTCTGGAGTCACGGCAATCCCATAATAGAAAAAATACAAGTTCAATCTATATAGGTTGAATCTGGCGCTATTAGTCCAGCATAAATTCCCTGTATTTATCCTTACGGGGGTTCAGTACGAAGAGAATTCCGCTGGCATAGCCCGAGACGGCATTGAAATTCCGCTTGAGGGTAGCTTTGCCGGTTAAATAGGTCAGTGTCCACAGCAATGCGGCATAATTCTTCACCGGTGCCTTGCGCAGATTAAGCAAATAATAATGATTCACTGCAGTAGCCCGGGCCACCCGGCCTGCCTTGTCGCGGGAGCTGGGAGATTCATGATGCATAATCTTCATCTCCGGGTTGATGACAAGCTTGCCGTATCTGCTGGCCAGATGGCACATATAGATATCGTCAGCCACCGCGTAGCTGGTCATCCAGGGGTAAGGCTTCATATCCTGCAGCGCCGACGTCCGGAAGGACATATTGCAGCCATGGAAGAAATCCGTCTCAAAAATATTCTCGGTCTCCCCCCACAGCAGCAGGGAGCCTGCCAGTGTGCTTGCCGACAGCCTGCCGGGTGAAGCCGACATCTGGCAGGTCAGCCTGCCGAGCAGTTTGCCGGACCTGCTGCTGGAGAGGCCCTTGGCGATGCCTCCAACTCCGGCAATGGACGGGTCCGAAGCGTAGGTGTCCAGCATCCGGCGGATGTAGAGCGGATCATCCAGCTCGGCATCGTCATCGAAGCTGAGCAGAATCTCACCGTCGATAAGCCCCAGGGCTTCATAGCGGGAGAGCCAGACGCCGGGTTTGGTTTTGCGGTAATAGCGCAGCTCGGCTTGAGGCATACGCCCCAGTACCTTGCGGAAATACTCCAGCACTTTCTCCTCAATCTCGCCGTCATCCACAATCAGCAGTTCTATTGAAACATCCTCCAGCTCTGTCTGCCTGCCGATGGATTCAATGCACAGGGTCAGATCGCTGATCCGGTTGCGTGTAGGAATTACTATAGACAGATCATGCATACCGCTGACTCCTCCCGGGACGTCCTAGACTGTCCGCTTTATTTTTAGATTACAATGCACCGAAAGTACGTGTTGATCTAATTTTACTCCCCCTTTTGTAGGCCGTATATACCACTTTGGTTTACTTTTATTTAGTACAGTTGCGCTTATAATAGAATTAATTTCAGAATGTATATGCTTTCAAAACCTAAGCGGACGCTTCCGAAGCAGGTTTTGTACGAAGTAGCATCTGAAGAAGCAGAGCTAACAAAACTTTTAGGAGGGGACGTTATGCATGTCGGGATCTTTATGCATACCAATTACTTTGAAGATTTCTTCGTAAAGGGTCTGGGTCTCAGTGAAGAGGAATATGTACATTCGTATCATAACGATTTTTCTTTCGACTATGCGCGTCTTCTGCAAACCAAGGGGATCCGCACGACCATCTATAATTTCACCAGGGTTGGGAGTGAGGTCCGCACCTATCAGCACGGAATTGTGGATTGTACAATTAAGTTTATCCCGGTGGGCATGCTGTATAAATGGTATTCCGTTATTCCCTTGTCCCACCGGACACCGATCGGCAAATTCGTATCACAATATATATCTACGATTCAGAGAGACCTGTGTGATATTCTGCGGGGAGACGGAATCAGCCTGATCTATGCCCAGGAATATGCTTCCGGACGGTTTGAGCGGCTGGCTGCCGCTGCGAAGAAGCTGAGCATCCCGATCATTGCCGCCTACCACGGGGGCAGCATCCATAAGTGGATTCTGCCGATCAAGAAGCATACGCTTCATAAGGCAGCATTCATGACTACGCTTAACGAAGATGAGCAGAACAGCATGGTGCGCCACTTTCCGCATCTGGAGGGGCGGATCCGGCTGCTGCCGAATTTCGTGAATTCGGCGATCTTTTACCGGCGGGATAAGGATGAGGCGATAGCCGCGCTGGGGCTGGACCCCGGCTGCAGATATATCATTACCGTTGGACGGCTGTTTGAGCATCAGAAGGGCCATTCACTGCTGGTGCAGGCCATGGAGCAGCTGAAGCAGCACCCTGACCTTAGAATATTGGTTGCCGGCGGCGGTCCGGATGAACAGAGTCTGAAGGATCTGATCCGGGCCAAGGGGCTGGAGGACCGCTTCATCATGCTCGGTACAATCCGCAACAAGGATATGCTGGCCAGCTATTACAGCGTCTCTGAGCTGTTTGTGCTGCCTTCGCGTTATGAAGGATTGCCGCTGGTTATCCTGGAAGCCGGGGCCTGCGGTCTTCCCACCGTTGCCTTTAATGTGATGGGGGTCAGAGGTCTGGTACGCCACGGGGAGAGCGGACTGCTTGCTGAGGGGCTTGACCCGGCTAAACTAGCTGCATCCCTGGATCAGCTGCTCGGCAATCCTGATATGTGCCGGGAGATGGGGGAAGCAGCGCTGCAGATCGTCCGCTCTGATTATTCGGAAGAGATTATCGGAGCCAGACTCTACAATCTGCTTCAGGAGAGCTTAGGGCTTGATCCGTCCGCACCGCTCTTCGGTGAGGGGTATGCTCCGGAGTTAACGTCTCCCTTGTAGACCGCTGTCTTATTGTTGTGCCGTTGTGACTGAGGCCGCGGCTGCCGGAATACGGCGGATGGTCACTCCTCTAATTGGCGAACCCGTTGCAGATCCGATGCTCTGCGACTACATAGAAGCCTATAGCTGCTGTATACCTGCATAGAAGCCGATGGCGGCTATTCAGGCATGCAGCAGCTTGTTGCGGAACGGGGGCGTTTTTGGGATAGCTGCCGCATACATAAACAAACCCGACGTAAGCAAGTATTCAATCTGCGAGTGATTCAACCCGGAATCTTCTCTGAACAATGGAACGCCTCCCTAAATACATCTGCGGACTTGATATGGAATTTACCTGCCGTCTAATCACCGATAAGTCAATGTAATGATCCATAAGCACCGGTACAACGCCATCTGCATCCCGGCAGAAAGTTTGTTTGTAATTTTCGGTTTTTAACTATATAATAGTAAGTGACATGTAAGACTCGTCGATTGTAGGACAGCGTTGCATCCAATACATTTCAGGAGGAATTCCCATGAGAATAGATATATGGTCCGATTATGCCTGCCCGTTCTGCTATATCGGCAAAAGACGGCTGGAGCACGCCCTGAGCCAGTTCCCGGACCGAGACAAGGTGGAGGTCGTATTCCGCAGCTTCCAGCTGGATCCGAATGCGCGCAACGACGAAACGAGAGATATTCACGATATTCTGGCTGCCAAATACGGCATGACCCGTGACAAAGCTAAAGCTACGAACGCACAGCTCGCCGAACAGGCGCAGGGTGTGGGTCTTGAGTTCAACTTTGATACGGTCCAGTCGACCAATACGTTCGACGGTCACCGCTTAAGCCATTACGCGGCTACAAAGGGTAAAGCCCCGCAAATGACCGAACGGCTGCTGCGCGCGTATTTCACCGACTCGCTGAATCTCGGTGACCGCAAGGTACTGGCTGAGCTGGCCGCAGAGGTCGGACTCGATCAGGCTGAAACGGCTGCGGTGCTGGAGAGCGACGCTTATGCTGATCAGGTAAATGCAGATATTGATGCAGCCCGGCTGCTGAATATCACCGGCGTGCCGTTCTTCGTCTTCAACAACAAATATGCGGTGTCCGGCGCGCAGCCGGGTCCGGTATTCACCGAAGTCCTGGACACCGTATGGGCCGAAGAGCAGAATACCCCTGTGCTCCAGGTAGTCGGCAAGCCGCAGTCCAAGGCAGAAGATGCTGACGGCTGTGATGATGGCTCCTGCAGCATCTGATTCCGCTTAGGCAGACTCGCACACAAATACCCCGCTGTATGGATTCTCTCCATGCAGCGGGGTATTTCGTTTACCTATTCCGGGCCACATAACAGTACTATCTGAACGAAGTTACAAGGCTCGATAACAGCGTGCGCACATCATGCTGGTATTCCTTGATCGGCTCCACCGGACGGTTAATGCCGAACAGGGTGTAGACGGCAATTCTGGCTGCACGGACGGAATATTCTTCCGTGAAGACCACATCGTCCGGGATTTCGCAATATTGGCCGACAAAGGCCAGGTTGGTGGAGCCTTCAGGCACAACCTGCGGCCGGTCGCTGTTCAGTCTTGGCATGAACTGGGACGTAATGTACGGCATCATGCAAGGAATGCAATTGGCAGTAGCCATGATCTCTTCCTTATGCGTCTCGAAATGCAGATGGCCAATCAGCTCCTGCATGATCTCTTCGCCGGTACAGTCGCACATTTTCTTGTGGACATAATCGCCGACCTTGTCCGGATACAGTCCGTAACCCCAGAATACCTTGACATGCTCTGGCTGGTTACGGAAATGCGGCTGGAAGGCCAATACAACGGACATCAGCCAGCTGGAATCCTTGAAGGTCACAAGTGCGCCGGTGCCGGCCCGGTTGCGGGTGAAGTCTTCCATCAGGTCGAAGAACCTCGAGTCCTGGAAGGTAACCGTGAAGGATTCCCATTTGGACTCGTCCACATGATCGTCGAAGGACGAAGGATTGCCGAGACCCGGCTTCTTGGCGGCGATATTCTCCCACAGCTTCCACGAGCTGCCTTTGCCGTTCAGGCGCGGCGCCGAGGTCATCGAGCCGAGGCTGGAGCCTTCGGTCATCGAACCGTTGGTGATAATCACACGGTCGCCTTCGTTAATCTCGATCACGTCTTCCACGCCTTGACGGGAGACCTTCATTTTCGTAACGGTAATGCCGTCGCCTTCTTTGAATTCCAGATCGGTTACCGTACATTTTAACGTGAAATCTACGCCAAACGGCTCCAGATACTGGTGCAGCGGCAGAATAATCGAATCATATTGATTGTAAGGGGTGCGGGTTACGCCTTCGAGCGTCTGAATTCTCGGGAATTCATGAATGAAGCGGATCATATAGCGTTTCAGCTCAACCGCACTATGCCAAGGCTGGAAGGCGAAGGTAGTCGCCCACATATACCAGAAGTTGGTGGTGAAGAAATGCGGTCCGAACCAGTCGTTAATCCGCGCTTTGCCCATTTTGGCTTCCGGAGTAATGATCAGCTTGCCCAGGGCCAGGCGGTCAGCCATATCGAAGCCCATCGAATTGACATCCTGAAACTCACCCTTGCTGTCCACCAGGCGCGCCTTGGAGCGGGTTGGATTGGCATCATCGAACTGTGTGATTTCTTCCCGCAGCGTCAGCCCCGGCTGGTCAATCGATGGAATCGTATTTAGAAGTTCCCATAGGTTCTCATAGGTTTCGTCGTTCAGCATCCGGCCGCCGCGGATTACATAGCCGTGCTCCTCACTGCCTGAGCCGTCATTGCTGCCGCCGAGGATCTTCATCTCTTCAATAATGTGAATGTTCTGTCCGGGAAAACCACAGTCTCTGACGAGGTATGCCGCACCCGCAAGTGATGCAATTCCGCCTCCGACAAAATACACCTGCTCGTTACCGTACTCTTTTTTCACTGATTGTCGCCTCCATAGGTTTGCTTGATTGCTGTACCTGAACCGAGTGTAATATAGCGCCGCTGTGGAAGGTATCATCAAAAGTCCGCGAGTGTATGAAATTTGGTCATATGGAGCAAAGTGTATAGTTTTTGGACAGGAAAATAACCCCAAAACATATTATTCCATTAAAAAAGCCGCAACCCGGAGGGTTACGGCATCGCCTGTTCATATTTATGCAGCGCCTTGAGGAAGTTCCCTTCGATCAGCACGCTGAGCTTCTCAATCATATGCTTCGGCTGATCCTTCATACCGTCGCGCATCCACTGAATCACAAGCCCGGTGAAGGCCAGCGTGTAGAAGTTAGCGATAAATTGCTTATCCTCCAGCCTGATATCCATCCCGGCGGCCAGCTCGTTAATGACTCCCATGATCAGATCATTAGTTACTTCATACAAGTAGGCATCGAGATGTGTCCGTCCCAGTGAGTCCAGCGTGTTGCAGCAGAAGGCTTTATTGCTCTCGATATAGCAGAAAATCCGGTGAAATCCGTCCGTCCACGTGCTGTAGCTGCGGTACTGGGCAATACTCTCGACCGCCTCAGTCTTGTAGATCCAGCCCAGGAGGTCAAAGATATCCTGAAAATGATAATAAAAGGTCTGCCGGTTCACTCCGCAGTCGTCGACCAGATGCCTGACGGAGATTTTGTTCAGCGGAATATGTGCCATCAGCTCTTTCAGGGAGCGGGCGAGCGCATTTTTGGTCAGCAAGGAATTGGACATCAGGGTCATCAGCTCCTCTTGTAATCCGGTATAAGGGTAGGGTCCGGCCAGCAGAAGGCTTCAGCGTCTGCGCATATATTGAACAAGCAGCCGGCTGCCTTCCACAAGCAAACCAAGGACGAAACCACCCGCCGTGAACAGGAGAAAAGACAGAAAGCCCGCAAGATCCTCCCAGCCTGACATATCGCGGGAAGTGTAAATGAACATCAGGCTGATCCCGAGCACAACGCCTGCGGTCGAGAATATCCACACCAGCCGGGCGCCATACCATCCGAAGCTGTTAATAATGCCGGAGAGCATGATGGAAAGGGCAGCCCAGCGCAGCAGGAGCAGAAGATTGAAGCCCTCGCCGAGCAGCACGAACCGGTGCAGAATCAGCAGCAGCCACACAATCAGCGCATAACTGACATACCACCAGAGCCAGCGGCCTATCCGGGCAGGAGGCAGAAAGTTCATAAGCAGTTCACCCCGCCTTAAGAATTATACCTCCTCCAGTTCCCCGGCGCTTTGCAGCAGGAACTTCAGCAGGTTCGGAATATCTTCCATCTGTTCTTCAGTGATTTGTCGCTTGAACTGCAGTTCTATGCAGTTATTGTACGTATCGCCTTCCTGGCCGTAGCGGAAGCTGAGGGACTGGACAGGCTGGAAATCCGGCCCCCAGATCGTAGACAGAATCTTCTCCGCCGCTGGACACTGCACGTTCACATCGTCAATCTCCATATAAAAGCGTAATAGAAGAGTGCAACCGGGATCACTCCCCGGTGTTTCCATAATTTCGTCGCTCAGATCCTTCACCGAAGATTGCAGCATAATTTCAGAGGTTACATTATTGCCTTCAGTCAATTTGAAGGAGAGACTGAACTCCCGTGACATCAGCGCGAGGTTCAGCAAATCCGACCGGTCCGTCACGACAAGGATTCCATCCAGATTATCATAGTCGTAGATCTGGTTCTCAAAAGCAATTTTAATATTGTCAAATACAGTAGGATGGAACAAGAGCGGCACCTTCTAACGTTTCTCTGTATTGTACCATGACGCGGAAAAGAGTGAAAATTAAGAAAACATAGTTGACAAGTAGGCATTATGTGAATAAGATGATTACCACAGTATGTGAGGTTTTTGTAAGAATTTTAAATAGTTTGGCAGAATTGTACATAGGGCAATCATCGTTGCTCACAAAAATCCAAAGGCGTCTTAAGCCGCCTATAAAGTGGGGTTTTCACATTTGAATAGTTAGTTTTAGCTGCATTCATGGGGGATTTTATTTACAGACAAAGGGTTGTGAATGGTTATGAATTTGGATTGGGAGTTTATCGCCGAGAGCCTGCCGCTGTATGGTGACGCGATGTGGCTGACCTTGAAGCTGGCCTTCTGGGCCATTCTGTTCTCGCTGGTGCTGGGACTGATATTCAGCGTTATCCTGTATTACAAAGTGAGGGGCATCAGCTTTATTATTCAAGCTTATATCGAGCTGTCGAGGAATACCCCGCTGCTTGTACAGCTGTTCTTCCTATACTATGGCTTGCCCAAGGTCGGCCTTCGGATGAGTGAGGTCACCTGTGCCATTGTCGGGCTGACCTTTCTGGGAGGCAGTTATATGACCGAGGCCTTCCGCGGCGGAATGGAGGCTGTAAGCAGGACACAGGTGGAGTCAGGACTTAGTATCGGATTATCCCGGACCCAGCTCGCCAGATATGTCATTCTTCCGCAGGCTTTTGCCATCAGCATTCCTTCACTGGGAGCGAATGTGATTTTTCTGCTCAAGGAGACCTCCATTGTCGGAGCAATCGCCTTAATGGATCTGATGAATGTGGCGAAGGATCTGATCGGCATGCATTACAAAACAGCGGAATCCCTGCTGCTGCTGGTGGCCGCTTATCTGATTCTGGTGCTTCCTCTGTCGGTTGTGCTGAGCTGGCTGGAAAGGAAGGTAAGATATGCAGAATTCGGGGATTGAGGTACTGTTTGAAGGCTCGAACTTCGAGCGTCTGCTCGGCGGTCTGCTGGTTACCATTGAAATTTCGTTTGTTTCCATTGTGATCGGGACGGTACTGGGCATAGTGATGGGGCTGCTACGGACGCTGAATGTGAAGCCGCTGCAGGCATTGCTACGGTTGTATCTGGAGGCCTTCCGGATCATACCGATTCTGGTCTGGCTCTACGTTGTGCATTTCAGCTTCACGCCTCTATTAAATATCGACATTAGTGGTGAGACGACTTCCATTCTCGTGTTCAGCCTGTGGGGAGCGGCCGAGATTGGCGACATTGTGCGGGGGGCGCTGCAGTCCATGCCGAAGCATCAGGAGGAATCGGGTGCAGCGCTGGGACTCAGCCGGGTGCAGCTGTACCGGTATATTCTTATCCCTCAGGCTATCCGCAGAATGGTGCCTGGCGCCATTAACCTGGCGACACGGATGATCAAGACCACCTCGCTCGTTGTGCTGATTGGAGTGATAGAGGTTGTGAAGATCGGGCAGCAGATCATTGAGCTTGGGGTCATCAAAGCGCCAACCGCTTCGTTTTGGGTGTATGGCTTCATCTTTATCCTGTACTTTGCCGTATGTTTCCCGTTATCCCGTATTTCCCGGAGAGTGGAACGCAGATGGCAGAATTAGCCGTTAGGAAGGAACGATAATTATGACAAATACCGGCGAACTGTTGCTGGAGGTAGAAGGTCTGCAGAAAAGCTTCGGAGAACGGCTGGTTCTAAGCGGCATTGATCTGCAGGTAGTTAAAGGGGAAGTAACAGTTATTCTCGGCCCGTCCGGCTGCGGAAAAAGCACGCTCCTGCGATGTCTTAACGGACTGGAGCCTGTACAGGGCGGAAGAATCAGCTATAGTGGCCAGGATCTGGCCGGGCCGCAGGTGAATTGGCGTGAAGTCAGGCAGCGCATCGGGATGGTGTTTCAGAATTATGAGCTGTTCCCGCATATGACGGTGCTGGACAACATTCTGCTCGGACCTCTCAAGGTGCAAAAGAGAGAACCGAAAGAAGCGCGGCAGCAGGCTGAGCAGCTGCTGGACCGGGTCGGGCTGCTGGACCGCAAGGATGCCTATCCCCGGCAGCTGTCCGGAGGACAGAAGCAGCGGATTGCGATTGTACGGGCGTTATGTATGAACCCCGAGATCATGTTATTCGATGAAGTAACAGCTTCGCTTGATCCTGAAATGGTGCGCGAAGTGCTGGATGTTATTCTGGGGCTTGCCGAACAGGGCATGACGATGATTATCGTGACCCATGAAATGGGCTTTGCCAAGTCTGTAGGTGACCGGATCGTATTTATGGATCAGGGCAGCATTTGTGAGATCGCGGAGCCGCAGCAATTTTTCACCCAACCAGCGACAGAGCGTGCACAGCACTTTCTGGATATATTTCAGTATTAAAAATCATAGAAAACAGGGGATGAAGAGGAATGAGAAAAGGGATGAAATGGGCAGTATCATTTATGGCAGCGGGTTTATTGCTGGCGGGCTTAACCGCTTGCGGTAATTCGGATAACAAGGATAATAGTGCAGGGTCGGCATCATCCAAGTTTGCTTCTATTGAACAGCTGAAGAAGGACGGCAAGGTCCGGATTGGTGTTTTTGCGGATAAACCGCCATTTGGATATGTGGATGCCGACGGCAAGAATCAGGGCTTCGACGTCTATATCGCCAAAAGATTCGCCAAGGACCTGCTCGGGGATGAATCCAAGGCGGAATTCGTTCTGGTCGATGCGGCCAGCCGCGTCGCTTACCTGGAATCCAATAAAGTAGATATCATTATGGCTAACTTCACCGTAACGGATGAAAGAAAAGAAAAAGTGGATTTTGCCAATCCGTATATGAAGCTGTCCTTCGGGATCGTATCCCCTGACAGTGCACCGGTTACTTCGATTGACCAGCTGAAGGAGAAAGGCCAGAAGCTTATCGTTGCCAAAGGAACCACAGCAGAAACTTACTTCACCAAAGAGTACCCGGACATTGAGCTGCTGAAATTTGACCAGTACACAGAGATCTTTGCAGCACTCAAAGACGGACGCGGTGCAGCGATTGCCAACGATAACACCGAGCTGATCGCCTGGGCGAAGTCCAATCCCGGCTTCACGGTAAGCATCCCGGCGTTTGGCGGACAGGATACGATTGCCCCGGCAGTAGCCAAAGGCAACACAGAGCTGCTGAACTGGATCAATACAGAGCTTGAAACCATCGGTAAAGAGCAATTCATTCATCAGGCCTATAACGATACATTGAATGAGGTCTATGGAGAAGGCTATACTGACGAGCTGGTAGTTGAAGGCGGTAAGGTAGAGTAATTTGGCCGCGCTATGGCGTCAGGTCTGAGGAACTGGTACGAGATCAGATAGTGAGCATGAAAAGGCACCCTTATGGGTGTCTTTTTTAGGTGAAAGAGGATTTCACAGGATGGTAATAGAGTTAAGCAGACTAATCCTATATACTAAGTTTAAAATGGAATGACAGCCATAATAAGAAGGGGGAGTGCCGGATGAGTTACAGCTATATATCACATTTGGAATGTCCGCAATGTGGAGAACACTATAGTGCTGATGCTGTGCGCCAGCTCTGTACATGCGGATCACCGCTGCTGGTGCGGTATGATCTGGAACGATTGAAGAGGGAGTGGTCGAAAGAGGATTTGAGCAGCAGGAATCCTGATTTATGGCGGTACCATGAGCTGCTTCCGGTAGTGGAGGAGGGCTATGTGGTCACACTCGGTGAAGGGATGACGCCGCTGCTTGCACTGCCGCGTCTCGGAGAAGACTATAGTATCTCTACATTGTTAATGAAGGATGAGAGTCTGGTGCCAAGCGGCAGCTTCAAGGCACGCGGGGCAGCGGTTGGTGTCTCGAAAGCGAAGGAGCTTGGCGTAACGGGGCTTGCCATGCCGACGAACGGCAATGCCGGAGCAGCATGGGCGCTTTATTCGGCAAGGGCGGGCATTGAGGCAACGATTGTGATGCCGCAGGATGCGCCGAAGATTACGCGCAGCGAAGTGGCGCTTGCCGGAGCGAAGCTGTATCTGGTCAACGGCCTGATCAGCGATGCCGGTGCGATCGTGGCCCGGGAGGTGGCGGATAAGGGACTGTATGACGCCTCCACCCTGAAGGAGCCTTACCGCATCGAAGGCAAGAAGACGATGGGGCTGGAGATTGCCGAGCAGCTTGGCTGGGAAATGCCGGATGTAATTCTCTATCCCACCGGAGGCGGAGTCGGATTAATCGGCATTTACAAAGCGCTGCAGGAGCTGCAGGAGCTTGGCTGGGTGCAAGGCCCGCTGCCGCGGCTGGTTGCCGTGCAGGCCGAAGGCTGTGCGCCGATCGTGAAGGCGTGGGAAGAGAAGGCCGAGCGTTCGCAGTTCTGGCCGGATTCCGCCACCGCCGCCTTCGGCATCAATGTGCCGAAGGCGCTGGGCGACTTCCTGGTGCTGAAGGCCGTCTATGAGACGGACGGCGTGGCAATCGCTGTCTCTGATGCGGAGATGAGCATCGAGCAGGAGAAGATTGCCCGGCTGGAGGGCTCGTTCATCTGTCCGGAAGGTGCCGCCGCCTTCGCCGCTGCGCGCAAGCTGGCGCAGTCTGGCTGGATTCGGCCGGAGGACCGGGTGGTCGTGCTGAACACAGGCGCGGGCATTAAATATCCCGACTCCGTGCAGACCGATCCGCCGTTGCTGGAGATCGGGGAGTTTATCTAAGCCGGATGATTGCGGGACTGGCGGAATACATCAATGCCTGTACACTGGATTCTTTAGCGGCGGAGTGGAGGCTTCTTGGGAAGCACTGTAGACGCTGTAAATATAAATGTTGTACGTTTTGCAACTTTGATTGATGGATAGCCGGGTGATCGGGAGGATTGTTGTATGAAATACAAGAATAATCCTGCTGAGCCGCTTGAAAAAGGTGAAATGCTGCAGCTGTACAACAATAGTGGTTTTTGGGCCGATAGGAGGAGGGGAATGTTGTATTATGTGCAGGATTTCATAGAACGGTGCCCGATCTCTGCCACAGCAAGCGGATGAATCGAATCGGGGAGAATTCCCGAAAGCGACAAATGAGAGGCATAAATGCCTCTCATTATCCTTTAATTACGCGAATAAATGTGTCTGGAGTGGAATCAAACTCTAGTAACTGACAAAGAAATTAGCCGGGCTTAATCAGTTCGTCGGCGCAGGTGCAGTATACTTCAGGAATGTCTTTGGAATCGGACTCTCAAAGGTGAGGATATCCCCGGTAGTCGGATGAACGAAAGAGAGCACGCGGGCATGCAGTCCGAGACGGCCGACGGCTTTGGTCTCTGCGCCGTATTTCTTGTCGCCGGCGATTGGATGCCCGATGTCTGACATGTGGACACGGATCTGGTTCTTCCGTCCGGTCTCCAGGTGGACTTCCAGCAGGGAGAAATGGCGGTTGGCCTGGATCAGCTTATAACGGGTTACGGCATGCAGCCCGTCCCCTTCATGCGGACTGGAGTACATCTTCAGCGTAGACGTCTCCTTCAGCCAGGAGCTGATGGTGCCTTCGGATTTCTTGACTGCGCCTTCCACCAGCGCCACGTAGGAGCGTTCCTTGACGGTCTCTTTCCAGCTGTTCTGCAGGGACTGCTGAATCGCCTCGCTTTTGGCAAACATCATGACTCCTGAGGTATCACGGTCCAGCCGGTGTACCACAAAGACGCGGTTCTTCGGATTCGTCAGGCGCACATGCTCCATCAGTTGGCGGTAAGCTGTCAGTTCATTGTCTTCTCCGGTAGCAATCGACAGCAGTCCGGCATCCTTCTGAATGACGATGATATCATCATCCTCATGGACGATGGTCAGGCCGAGCATTTCTTTGGCTTCTGCATGCTTCTCCTGATCAATCGTCACGGTCTGGCCGGGATGGAGCTGATGGTTATGCTGGGTTACCGGCTTGCCGTTTACCGATATCTGTCCCCGGGACAGCATTGACTTGACCGCATTCCGTCCCTTATTCGTAATCGTCTTAAGCAGATAAGGCAGCAGCTCTGCGGGCTCGGACACCGTATAGGATTTTATCTGGGCAGGTGTTTTGGTTGTTGTTGTGGCAGGTGCTCCCGGTCTTGTCCCCGGTTTATGGTTAGAGGTCTTGTTCCCTTGATTTCTGGTTCCTGATTTAGGCTGGGCCTTGGAGGCTGCTGCGGGCTTCACGCCCCGCTTGGAACCCTCTTTGGGATTTCTTCTTGTATTCATGCCTGCATTCTCCGTCCTGTAATATTGTACTCCTCAATATACCATGGGCCGTGAAGAAATACTACGGAGGGTGCCGGGACAGCTAGACATAAATGATCAGCCCGATAAGGATAGCCAGAGAGATGGCGCCGTAGGCCCATCCCAGAACCATTGCGTATTTTTTCTCCCGGAGCCAGCCTTTGCTGTTGTAAATCCGGGCATCTACCGCCAGCAGCATCAGTGTGGAGACGAACAATATAATAACCAGACTTCCGAACAGGCGGACCATGCGGATCGCTCCCTTCTAAATATAGATACATGAACTTAATGACTGGTTATTGGTCTTTCAGTCCCACTCTCCGGATATGAAGCTTCATTTGAATGTCTACCTCAGTGCTGCTATACAGGCTTTCCCAGTCATCTTTGTCATGGATATGCTCTTTCCAGTAGGCAGGATGGTGACTCCGGATCATTTCGCCCATGCCAAAAATATCGGAGTGATCCTTCTGGGTCTGCTTAACCAGTCCGGTCAGTATGCTTCTGACCTGTTCTTCGAAATCCCGTTCAATTTCCTGCAGCTTGGCGGATGAGTCGACAGGGATATTGCTGCCATAATGCTCATCGAGATCGGCCTCCAGGAAGACCTGATACGACAGAAAAGGTTTGCCGTCCTTGATGTAGCTCCGCGTCCGGGTGAACCGCTCATTGATTTTGGTCATGACGATTCCCATCTTATTGGTATGAAAGAGGGTAGAATAACCTCCCGGGTCGATTCCCTTGAGTGCCATGAAGCCGCCGATTTCAATCGGATCGGTCTTGTTGACCATTCTTCCGCCGCTGAAATAAGCCAATCCTTTGATCAGGATATTATCTCTATTGCGCAATGCGACATAAGGCAAGTACGCGCTCTGGCCCCACTTGGTATCCGCCGACCAGAATGTGCCGATATAATCCCGGGGGAACTTCCCGGAGGACACCGACTTCTCCATCATGGACAAAATATATAGTGTGGGCACACGCTGAAGCGGCGGATTCACATCCATGAAATCAGAAGCTTTGCCTTCGGAGACCAGCAGCCAGGTTCTGCGCCGGATTTCCGGATTGCGCCGGAGATAGTCATTGAGCTCCTCGAGATTGCCCCGGGCGATATCCTCGCTAATGATAATGATCCGCAGATGAACCAGATAACGCGGGTCGGCGATCTGCTGCTGCAGATTGTTCATGGCATCGTCGAGTGAAATGCCGCGTACACTAACCACCCAGACCGGGCTCGTCTTGTCGTCACCCGGGTTTCCCCCTCCGCTTCCGGGGCCAAGGGGCACTCTGCCGGGAACGGCAATCTGCGCGGTCACACTGATCATTTCTGCCGGCAGATGATCATCGTGAATGTGGGTGACTTCGTCTCCTTTCTCTGCCTCTTTGGCTGATACCTTATCAATGGACAACCCGAGTACAAGCGCCCGGTCTTCAATTTCCACCTGATCCCAGCAACCGCTTAGAACAGTGGCAGCCATAGCCAGCATTAGGATTAGGGCGAATGAGCGCGGAAGCCTTCTGGTCATGAGGAGGCCTCCTTCCCGGCGCGCCGGATGAAGTAGGCTATCCATAGCAGCAGCGGATAGCCAACCATCAGTGCCATTCCGGCATTGCCCAGGTGAAGGATCCATTTATAGGCCTCGAAGACATTGGGGGGCAGCATCGCCAGAGCAAAGATCAGCGGCAGCAGCATACTTGCGGCCATACTCTGATCACGGAGAGCGAACAGGTTCTGCATCAGGTAGGCGGATATGTAATACGTAGTGTACACCGTTGTATAGACCGAAATGACCCAGATAATGATGAAGATGGCATCCAGCCGTTCAAGAAAACCCTCACCAAATGCTGCGGAACGCGCCATTTCCAGCGTGGGATAGATCAGCAGCTTGGTCTCCTCCGCACCAAACATTCCCACAGAGGCGATCACGATCAGCACATAGATGGCACCCGACATGATTATGGCCAGCGCTCCAGCGCGGAATGCGTGCTTAGGCTTTTCCATGAAAGGAATCAGCAGTGTAATTACGAAGGAGCTCTGGAACAGATAGCTTGCCTCCCGTGCACCATTCCAGAATTCGAGGGTAGGTGACATTAGAATGGGCTGCAGATTAAGGAGATCCACGCTTTTCAGCGAGATGAGGATCGTGAGTACGATAGAGCCGACAATCAGCGGCAGGTAGAAAAAATGGATATACGAGAACTTCACAACATTGCGTCTGGAGGAGAGCAGGCTAACGAGCAGCATCAGAAAAATGGTGGCTTCAATTGGTGTTTTTTTATACAGCACGGTTGTGGCGACATCTCCGAACTGGCGTGTAGTGATCCCTGTCAGCGTAATAAACAATATCAGAATTACCGCGGTGAAGACGGTGGCTAGCGGACGTCCGATCAGCCTGCGGCTGAACACAAAGAGGGACTCTTTGGGGAAACGCTGGCACAGGGAGGCGAGCAGCCAATAGCTGAGGAAAGACAGGACGACGCCGCTGAATGCGATGAAGGGCGCGCTGCTGTTCCCGGCTAATGCCATGTAACGGGGGAAACTGAGAATCCCGACACCGATAATGGTGCTACTGATGACGGCGGCTGCGCGCAGCGTTGTGATCTGCCGGAGATTGTTCACTGGGTTCACCTTCCTGCCTGAGGATCTGATCTACATGTACTGCGGGAACATTGCGGGACAGCCTGTCATTATTCTGGGCATGCAGGAAGCTCGGACGGCGGCGCATCCACCACAGCGGCACACGTACCAGCGTATCCTTCAGGTCACGCCATTTGCCGGGTATGAAAGGGGACATATACGGGACGCCGAAGGATTCCAGGAACAACAGATGGTTCAGAATGAGAATCGTACCGATCATCACACCGTAGAGACCGAACATTCCGGCCAGTATAATCAGCGGAAATCTTAGCATCCGCAAGGCAATAGCAGCATTATAGGCTGGAGTGGCAAAAGAACCGATGGTCGTCAGCGCCACAATCACCACGGTAATCGGACTGGCGAGTCCGGCACCTACTGCTGCCTGTCCAATCACGAGAACGCCCACGATGGATAAGGCGCCGCCGATCATCTGCGGCAGACGGATCGTAGCTTCACGCAGCACCTCCATGGAGACCTCCATGATCAGTACCTCCAGAACGGCAGGAAACGGCACACCTGCTCTTCCGCCCGAGATAGCCACAGCGAATTCCGTCGGCATTAATTCGGGATTAAACGAGATCACAGAAACATATAACGCCGGGAAAAAAAGTGAGAAAGACAGCGCGATAAGACGGATTATGCGGATCAGGCTGCCCATAATGAAACGCTCTGTGTAATCATCTACCGTCTGAAAGAACTGGTTGAACAGAGCAGGGACGATTACAGCAAAGGGGGAACCGTCGACAAGCATGGCAACCCGCCCTTCCAGCAGAGCGGCAACCGTCTTGTCGGGCCGCTCTGTGCATTGTACCTGCGGGAACGGAGACAGCGGCTGGTCTTCAATGAACTGCTCAATGTATCCGGCATCAAGAATGCCGTCGGTATCAATCATTGAGATTCTGCGCATCGCTTCAGCAACGAGTCCGCTGTCGGCAATGCTCTCGATATAGCATAAGGCCACCCTCGACTGGGTACGGGTTCCGATCGGGCTGATTTCAATCCGGAAATCTGTGCTCTGAAGCCGGTAGCGCAGCAGGGAGAGGTTGTTCTCCAGCTTCTCGACGTATCCTTCACGGGGTCCGCGGATGACCTGCTCGGTCTGCGGCTGCTCCACGCCGCGCATATCAATCTGGCGCATATCGAGCACAAGGGCTTCGGGCACTCCCTCTATCAACAGAATCAGCTCACCCTTCACGGCAGCGTCCGGCAGCACGGAAATGTCTGTAGTGGTTGTTCCCTGAGTTACCTGGACGGCTGTGCTCCAGATATAATGGATCATACCGGCCATATGCTCCGGAATTTCCTTATGCCCGGTGGGCCCGGCCATTAAAGGTTTAAGGACATGCTCGCGCACCTGCTCTGTATTAACCAGTGAAGAGAAGAAGAGCATTACGGCCTGGTGGGCTCCGAAGAGCTGGAAGTCGCGGACTACGAGGTCGCCGTTGTCGCCGAGCCGTGCCTGAAGCGCTTGTAAATCAGCCTGCAGATTTCCTGTAAGCGGACTTTTGTCAGACTCCGGAGGAGAAGCTTGCTGCTGCTTATGCACATAAGCGGTATATTTATCTTTCCAGGCTTGCAAATGGCGGCCTCCTTAGCAGTACAATTCGAATGTATTTCTATAAAGTGTTGCTTGATCGCGTGATTTTTATGTAAATTTTATGTAACAGGCCCAAAAGGAGTGCTAGGATATCTGCTTCAAGCGGTTGCCTAAGTACCCTGTTGCCCGGTAAACTAAAGGTAGAAAGTCTTAAGGAGTCAGAAGAGATATGAAGATGCAAGGATCACTAATGGAGCAAGCGCAGGCTGAACTGCAAAAATATTACGGGTATCCCGATTTCCGGGAAGGCCAGAAGAAAATTGTGAACAATCTGCTCGAAGGCCGCGATACGCTGGGCATCCTGCCTACCGGAGGCGGTAAATCGATCTGCTATCAGGTTCCGGCACTGCTGCTGCCGGGACTTACACTTGTTGTATCCCCGCTGATCTCGCTGATGAAGGATCAGGTGGACGCCCTTACTACCGCCGGAATTCCGGCTGCCTATATCAACAGCACCCTAAGCGGCAAGGAAGTGAATGACAGGATCCGCGCTGCCCGCCGGGGCGAGCTGAAGCTTCTGTATGTGGCGCCGGAACGTCTGGAGCTGGACTGGTTCCGCCTGGAGATGGCAGGGCTGTCCATCTCCTGCGTGGCTGTCGATGAGGCGCACTGCGTATCGCAGTGGGGCCATGATTTCCGTACCAGCTATCTGGCGGTGTCGCCGTTTGTAGAGGAGCTGCCGCAGCGGCCGATTCTGGCCGCTTTTACCGCTACCGCTACACCTGAGGTTATGGAGGATATGGTCCGGCTGCTGCGTCTGCGCGATCCGGGCGTCTTCATGACCGGACTTGGCCGTGATAATCTGGCCATGCAAGTGCTGCGCGGAGAGAATAAGCGTGAATTCGTACTAGACTACACGGCGCAGCATTCGCATCAGCCGGGTATCGTCTATGCCGCCACCCGCAAAGAGGTGGATGATCTCTATCAGCGGCTGCAGGCGGCGGGAGTCGCCGCGGGCCGCTATCATGCCGGGATGAGCGACCAGGAACGGGCCGAGAACCAGGAAGGGTTCCTGTATGACGATATCCGCGTCATGGTTGCCACGAATGCTTTTGGGATGGGGATCGACAAGTCCAATGTCCGTTATGTCATCCACTATAATATGCCGAAGAATATGGAGGCGTATGTCCAGGAGGCCGGACGTGCCGGCCGCGACGGGGAGCCGAGTGACTGTATTCTGCTCTTCAGCGCGCAGGATATCATGACGCAGAAGTTCCTGATTGAGCAGAATCCGCAGGACACAGAGCGCAAAGCCAATGAATACCGCAAGCTGCAGCAGATGATTGATTACTGCTACACCACCCGCTGTCTGCGCAGTGCACAGCTGGATTATTTCGGCGAGAATCATGATGATGATCCGTGCGGCATCTGCAGCTCCTGTACCGATGAACGGCAGCTGGTAGACATGACGGTGGATGCGCAGAAGATCTTCTCCTGCATCCACCGCATGCGTGAACGCTACGGTGTGGCGCTGGTATCCTCAGTGCTGAAGGGCTCACGCAACCAGAAGGTGCTGCAATACGGCTTCGAGAAGCTGCCGACCCACGGGGCGATGTCCGGGCGCAGCGAGAAGGAGATTACCGAGAGCATCAATGTGCTGATCTCGGAGGGTTATCTGGCCTTGTCCGAAGGCCAGTATCCGGTCGTGCGCCTGCAGCCGCTGGCTGCCGAGGTGCTGCGCGGCCAGCGTGAGGTTCACCAGCGCGTGGCCCGTACGCTTGTCACCTCCGGCACGCGGGACCGCAGCCGTACACGCGACCATTCGCCGTCGGCCGTCAACGAGACGGTCTTCGAGCAGCTGCGCCTGATCCGCCGGGAGCTTGCGGGGCGCGAGCATGTGCCGTCCTACATCATCTTCAATGATGCGACGCTGCGCGAGATGAGCGTGGTTTGTCCGCAGACGGAAGCGGAGATGCTGAGGGTGAAGGGTGTCGGCGAAGTGAAGTACCGCAAATACGGCAAGGCATTCCTGGAGTTTTTTCAAAATGAAATGTAAAGAAGGTTATAAGGCATGAGAATCATCCTGGCCACATTAAATGCCAAATATATTCATACGTCACTGGCGATCCGGCTTCTGAAGGCGTACAGCGAGCATGAATTCGAAGATATCCTTTTGGCGGAATACACCATCAAAGATCCCTTGATGAATATCGTGTCGGACCTTTTCCAGAAGCAGCCGGATGTGATCGGCTTCTCCTGTTATATCTGGAACATCGAAGAAACGGTCAAGCTGGTCGCGATCCTCAAGCAGGTGATGCCGGAGGTGAAGATCGTACTTGGCGGGCCGGAGGTGTCTTATGAGCCGCTGTACTGGATGAAACGGGAAGCCGGAATCGACTTCGTAGTCAACGGGGACGGGGAGGAGACCTTCCATCATCTGCTGCAGGAGATCCGGGATGAGCACAAGTATCATTTCGTATACGGCGCTGCCTACCGCAAGGGGGAGGAACTGATCGTCAACCCGCCGCGTCCCAAAAGCGACCTTAATACCCTGCCGACGCCCCACCGGTTCGCGGAGGATCTGCCGGAGCTCAGCAAGCGTATTGTGTATTTTGAGACAAGCCGGGGTTGTCCCTTCAACTGCCAGTTCTGCCTGTCCAGCATTGAGGTAGGCGTGCGTTATTATGATATTGAACGGGTGAAATCCGATCTGCTCTATCTGATTGAAGGCGGGGCCAAGGTGATCAAATTCCTCGACCGCACCTTTAATATCAACCGCAATTACGCGATGGAGATGTTCCAGTTCCTGATCGACAATCACCAGGGCTGTGTGTTCCAATTCGAGATTACAGCGGATATTATGCGTCCGGAGGTGCTGGATTTCCTCGCCCAGAATGCGCCGCCCGGAGTTTTCCGCTTCGAGATCGGTGTGCAGTCGACCAATGACGAGACCAATGAATTGGTTAAGCGCCGCCAGAACTTCACGAAGCTGTCACGCACGGTAATGAAGATCAAGGCCAGCGGCAATATCGACCAGCATCTCGATTTGATTGCCGGACTGCCGATGGAGGATTACTCGACCTTCCGCAAGACCTTCAATGATGTATTCGCCATGGAGCCGGAGGAGCTGCAGCTGGGTTTCCTCAAAATGCTCCGCGGCACCGGGCTGCGCGCCCAGGCGGCCAAATACGACTATACGTACATGGAGCATGCGCCGTACGAAATTCTCAGCAGCCATGTCATGCCGTTCTCTGACATTATCCGGCTGAAGCGGCTGGAGGACGTTCTGGAGAAGTACTGGAACAGCCAGCGCCTGGCTCATTCGGTCAAGTATCTGATCCGCCATGTCTTCCCGTCACCATTCGATTTCTTCCAGGAATTCGGCGACTACTGGGAAGCGCGGGGCTGGCAGAAGATCGGGCATCAGCTCGAGGATCTCTTCACCCGTCTGCAGGATTTCCTGACGGACCGGGGGACGGCGTCCATGGACATCATCACCGGGCTGATGAAGCTGGATTATTTCCTCGGCCACAAGTACAAGCCGCGCAAAATCTGGTGGGATGAGGTGATGGACAAGTCGGAGTGGGCCAAATACCTGAAGCAGATTGCCGGGCAGCCGGAGCTGATTTCGGCCAAGCTGGCCGAGGCGGGCTTAAGCGAGCGTGAATTGCAGAAGTACATCGTGCTGGATGTGCTGCCGTTCCGGCTGGAGCCGGTGCTGGATTCGATCAGCGGGCTGCGATTTGACGGCTTGGCTGGTGCTGAAGGCGAGAACGCTGGTACGCTTGAGAGTTCAGCGGACAGCGCGGATAGCAAGCCGGGAGCTGCAACCGAAACAGCAGGTGGCCTCGCGGATAAACGGGCGGGAGCTGCAACGGACATAGCAGGCAGCCATGCGGATAAAGGGGCGGGCAGTACGGCCGTAGCAGAAGCGGCAGAGAATGCGGCGGTAGCTGTGGCCGGGGACATAGTACCGGCTGTGACGAATGCGCATCCCGGTTCCAGTGCAGGCAGTACGCTGCTGATCGTGCTCTATCAGCAGGACGAGAGCCAGCGGGCGCAGTATTACACGCTGCCTATATAGCCGGAAGCCAGCTGCTGAATCAGCATGAACGTGCGGCTATATATAACCCACACTGGGGACTACAACTAGATCAAACAAGTAACTGATCAATCGCTTCGGCTATGGGACAAGCCGGAATTGCCCGACTCCTCATACTGATTCCCAGATTGGTTGCTGGCAGAATTAAACTTTTTAAGTTCGCGCTTGTATCGGCATAAATGTTGTACGTTTTGCAACTCGGATTGCTAAATACCAGGGTGTTCAGGCTGATTGTTGTATGAAATACAAGAATTTTCCCCGTAAGTGCTCTGGAAGAGGAGAAATGCTGCATTCTATACAACAATTCTGGATTGGGGCCGGAATTATGAGGGGAATGTTGTATTTTATGCAGCATTTTAAGAAAAGTAATAGTAAACAGCTTAAGTTTGGCTCATGGGAAAGATGCTGTTTGGGGGAGGGATGTAAGGATGAGGCTGGATCAGCGCATTACATTGTTCAGGTATGAAGAGAAGCATGAGGAGACATTCAAGGACCAGTTGCTGAGCTTTCAGCTTCCTCCGGAGCAGGCGGAATTTACCGGACTGCCGGAGCAGACGCTGCAGGATGCCTGCACGGATGCCGGCAAAATGGGAGTCGTTATTGCCCAGGGAGACCGGGCGGTAGGTTTCTTCGTTCTTCATACAGGCGAAGGTATCGCAGACTTCTTCCAAGACTACTCCGGCGCAGTGCTTCTGCGCGCCTTTCTGATGGATTATGCCTGCCAGGGACAGGGCTTCGCCAAAGCAGCGATGGCCCTGCTGCCTGATTTCGTCCGCCGCCATTACCCGGAAGTACAGCAGATTGTGCTGGCCGTTAATGAGCGCAACATTCCTGCCGGACAGCTGTACGCCCGCGCAGGGTTTCAGGATTACGGGCTGCGGCGCAGCGGGAGCAAGGGAACGCAGCTGATTTTACAATATGAGCTGGCTACTGAGCCCGTGGCTCCGGCTGCCCATGTATGAGGGGGAGATCCTTCACAATCGTCTGACGGAGCTGTTCTCCCGCAGTGCGCTGCTGATGGATATTTTCAAGCGTGCTCAAGGGCTGGCGCCTTTTCCTTATTATATTGGAGCAGGGTGTCTGGTTCAGTCGGTGTGGAACGAGCTTACCGGGCGGGAACCGGATTACGGAATTGGTGATATTGATATAATCTACTACGATGGGCATGATTTGAGCTATGCTGCGGAGGACCGGATGATCGCCAACGGACGTGAGCTGTTTGCAGGTATTTCTATTCCGGTTGATCTCAAGAACCAGGCCCGGGTTCATCTGTGGTACCGTGATAAGTTCGGTGTAGAGCTGGCACCCTACGCTTCCCTGGAGGATGCAATTAACAGCTGGCCGACAACAGTCACATCGCTGGGGGCGAGACTCAGCAGCGAGGGGGAGTGGCAGGTATACGCACCGTTCGGTCTGCACGATCTGTTTCATTTAATCCTGAGGCCAAACAAGGCGTTAATCAGCGAGGACGTCTACTTGAATAAGACACGGAAATGGAGGTCGAAATGGCCGGAGCTTACGGTTGTCCCATGGGGGCAGTGAAGCTTCGGCTTTTTGCTGTGTTCATGACGATCTACTACTTCAGCAGATGCGATATGAAGAGCGTGGCAGGCTTCCATTACGAAATTCGACCGGGTAGGATTGTGTAGTAGGAGGAGCGAATAGATTTAGTACCAAAAAGAGGCAGGGGGATTTCTATGACACAGTTTTATCTCATTCGCCATGGCGAACCCGAGTGGAACATCAATGAGCAGTACAAATTAAAGGGCCATGGCCGGGATCTGGTGCCTCTTACGGAAGCGGGAGTGAACCAGGTATATCGGACAGCGCAAGATGAGCGGCTGAAAGAAGCGGAAGTCATTATTTCTTCTCCATACACGAGAGCCCTTCAAACGGCCGCTATTTTATCCAAGGAACTCGGTTTAGACATAAAGGTTGAATTGGATTTAAGGGAATGGCAGCCTGACTTAACCTTCGAATATGATTCCCTGGAGCGGCTTGCAGAGCTGGGGAACGATTATGATACTAATCATGGAGTGTATCCTCCCGGGGTAACCAAGCTTTGGGAGTCCAAAGAACTGCTGAAGAATCGAGTGGAGAAGGTGATTGATCAATATCTCGGATTTAAAAAAGTGATCATTACCGGACACGGCATGGCTTTTCGTACCCTGATAGGAGAGGTGGGAGAAATTCCGCATGCTTCGATTACCGGATATAATAAAACGCAGGCAATAATAGAAACTACGCAATTGTAATTGGTGGTATCCGGTGTTAATATCAGGAATGAGATGCCTATAAAGGAGCATAAACCGTATCATGTGGATGACTCTGTAAAGATTAACAAGTCTAAAGAATGCCTTTAATAGTGAACGCACTATTGTATTAGGCATGTCTTTTTTTAATCTTACAGGGTATGCAGGATAAGGTGTGTCATAAAGCCACTTCTGCGGATACCTTTGGGTATCCGCTTTATTTTTTACGGGGAAAACGCATCTCCCTTGATGCTTACCTGCCTATCCTCCTAAAAATGAATGGAGGAACTACTATATGCAAACTAAATTGATCTTAATCGAGGGTTTACCGGGCTCCGGGAAATCAACCACGGCTCAGCTGGTGCATGAAATTCTTACGGAGAGAAATCTTAAGGCCAGGCTATTCCTTGAAGGAAATTTGGATCATCCTGCTGATTATGATGGAGTCGCTTGTCTAGATGAAGTTGAATACGATGATCTATTGAGCGCCTATGAGGAGTTTAGGGATTTATTAAGCCCATATACATGGAATCAAGGAAATAGTTATTTCGTGGAATACCGGAAACTAATCAATGAACACGGTTCAAGTATTCCAAAAGAAATGCTGGATACTTTGGTGAAGCATGATGTGTATGAATTGCCGCTAGACCGAAACAGGGAACTGATTACGGCAAAATGGAAGCAGTTTGCGGAGAGTGCCTTAAATGACGCAGACCTTTATATTTTCGATTGTTGCTTCATACAGAATCCTGTAACCATGGGAATGATCAAACTTGATGCCGCCAAGGAAGACGTCACAAGTTATGTTATTGAACTGGCAGCCATTGTAGAAACGCTGAATCCGCTTCTGATATACGTTGACCAGAACGATCTTGATTACTCCTTCGGCAAGGCTGTTGAAGAAAGACCCCGGGAATGGTCAGACGGGTTTATTGACTATTACACCAAACAAGGGTTTGGCAAAAAACAGGGTTACACCGGTTTGGAAGGAACTCTGAAGGTGCTTAAGGCAAGAAGGGGACTGGAAGAAAGGATCTTTAACGGCTTAAATATGGCTAAGACAAAAGTTAACAACTCATCATATGATTTAGATGCGTACAGAGAGGTTTTAGTGAAGATATTATCAGAACATTTCGGCCCGGAAAAAGAATCTGTTTAGTACAGGCTTAACTTAAGAATATTAGTCATCAGACTCGTGAAGACCTTGAAAATCATAGGTTGGGGTCTGACCTGAAACTATGTCTATTGCACTTTGTACAGTAGAATTCTGTAGAATGGGTAATTTTGAGCAGATATCTGGAGATCAATGGTATAAAATACAACAGAACTGGTTTTAGCGTAGGCTAATGCAAAATCTATTGCAGAAAGTCCAATCAGGGATGACCGATACCGTTCTCAAGCAGAGAGTCTAGCAGATAATTGTATTTCGTGCAGTTAAAATACGGCGAAAAGCCGGATGAGCAGGGATAACTGTATTCTGTACAATTAAATTAGAGAATAGTGCGCTTTTATGGCATAGGAGCATTTTATAAGTGTATAGAGTGCAATTAAAACTCTTTCTGCGCAGAAAAAGATCGTTTTAGTTGTACATTTTACAGTTAGAGCTTGAGCGGGCATCTCATACCGGGATGCGCAATCCCGCGGGGATCCTGCAGAAAATACAGCAATAGTTGCTGCTGTAATGTCAATCAGGTGGAGGCACCCTGGGCAGCAGCAGAACTTTGGCAGCATAACCGAAAACGAGGCACTCCGTCAGGTGCGGGGTGCCTCGTTTTATTTGGATACATACCGATTTAAGCTACTGACATTTCTCAGCATTTTCCCTGCAGGTTACACGAATGGTCAGCCAGGGCACCAGAGTCAAAGCTCCATTGAAGCTAATTCGCCGTAGGCTGAAGCCGCATGGAGCCGGCAGGGAGGTGGCGGGCAAGCCAGTCCAGCACATTGGCGGTGACCTCATCCCGGTTGACCTCGTTCAGCATCTCATGCCTGCCTTCAGGGTACAGCTTGCACTCTACATCCTGTATTCCCTGCCCGCGGTACAGTTCGGCCAGACGTTTCACCCCTTGACCGTTCATCCCCACGGGGTCTTTCTCCCCGGCGAACAGATAGACAGGTTTATCTCTGCACAAGGTCCGCAGGGTGGCCCTGGTATGAAGCTCCCGCAGCATATGGAAGAAATCCCGGAAGAAGCGGGTAGTGCAGATCGCCCCGCAGAACGGGTCGGAGATGAAGTGGTCCACCTCCACCGGGTCTCTGCTAAGCCAGTCAAAGGCGGTCCTGACAGGAGAGAAGGCACGGTTATAAGCGCCAAAGACAATGCCGTTCAACAATACGCTGCGATGGTGGTCTCCCTGCAGCCTTAGCTGCATTGCCGACAGCGATTCTGCCAGCCGCAGCATGCTCCGCGGACCGTTGGTACCGCTGAGAATGAAGCCGCTGTAGATTTCGTTACCTTCTTCGCACATCAGCTTCTGGGCCAGGAAGGAGCCCATGCTATGGGCGAACAGGTAAATCGGCACATGCTGATGCCGGGAGCAGGCGATTTCCGCAAGCTGCAGCAGATTGCGGCGCATCCAGTAGAAACCGTTCTCCCCGGTATCGCCTAGCAGATTGACTTGGCCGGCGGTGAGGCCATGGCCCCGGTGGTCATTGGCGTACACCGCATAACCGGCTGCGGTGAGCGCGGACGCAAAACGGGCATAACGCGCAGCCGTTTCACACATGCCGTGAGAGATCTGCACGATCCCTCTGACGTCAGCTCCAGCTTCCGGCAGCCATTCATAGACATGGATTTTGACACCTAGTGGATCCGTCATCGTAAAGGTGTTCTCTGTCATCGCCGTCCTCCTGAAAGTTATATTCAGCAATCCTAGCGTAAGAGTACTTCGTTAAAATAAATCTGCCCGGTATACCAGTTATGGTTGCTTACGGCAGATAAGAGCGGAGAACCGTGGACATGCCTTCGATGCTGTAGGCGCCGAGGCTGGACGGGAGCAGGTAGCATTCGCCTGCTGCATAAGGCTGGGAGCCGTCTTCCCAGATCAGGTGACCGCTGCCTTCGCAAATCACCAGAATAGTGAAGCTGTCGTCTGTGGTGGCGAGCTGCCATTCACCGGAGACCACACCTTTTTCAACGATGAAATAAGGGGAGGAGGCGATTTGCAGCCATTCACCGGCCACTGCACCGTCTGTCTTCATCGAGGTCGCGCCTGCACCTTCATAGGCAGTAACATTCAGGGAATCCTCAATATGCAGCTCGCGCGGCTTGCCGTCCAGGCCTGGACGGTCGTAATCGTAAATCCGGTATGTAGTGTCGGAGTTCTGCTGGATTTCGGCTACAACGACACCTGCACACAAGGCGTGAACGGTGCCTGCGGGAATATAGAAAGAATCTCCTGCCGCTACAGTCACTTCCTGCAGGCTGTCCATAACGGTCCCGTTCTCAAGTGCATCCTGCAGAACTTCGCGGGTTACGCCTTCTTTCAGACCGTAGATGATTTTGGCGCCCGGCTTGGCATCCAGCACGTACCACATTTCTGTTTTGCCCAGTTCGCCCTTGGGTAATCCGGCGTAATCATCAGTAGGGTGTACCTGCACGGAAAGATTGTCATTGCAATCGAGCAGCTTGATCAGCAGCGGGAATCTTCCGCCGTCTTCGGTAATGCCCTTGCTGCCGAACCATTCATGTCCGAACTGCGCACGGATGGCATCCAGACCTAGTCCGGCGAGCTCGCCGTTCACTACAGAAGAGGTTCCGTTCGGGTGGTCAGCGATCATCCAGCCTTCGCCGATATGGCCTTCCGGCAGCTCCAGGCCGAATTTCTCCAGCGCACGGCCTCCCCAGACACGTTCTTTGAACTCCGGCTGAAATTTCAGAGGATATGGTTTTGTCATTACAACATCTTCCTTCCTGATTATAGAATGTTTAAGACTTAATATTTAAACGGTACATCGGACTATAACCCAATAAGTAACCGGTCAAACGCGGGTCAGACGCTGGTCAGCCAAGCCGGATCATATGTGACACGCTTAAGCTCACACATTATTGGCAGCATCATAGTTATGTTGTACTTATTACAACATTGATTGAGCGATACCAGGGTGATTGGCAGCATTGTTGTACAAAATACAAGAATTTTGCCGCTAAAATACTTGCAGGAGGAGAAATGCTGCCTTTTGCACAACAATTTGGATGGGAATCGCTATTTATGAAGAAAATGTTGTATTTCGTGCAGGATTTGTAGGACTGTGCGCCGGCTGGAAGAACTCAAGCTTCTCGCTGTCCGGTCCCTCGAAGAAGAAATAGCGGCTGCCGTTCGCGAGCTCAGAAATACCGGTCAGTGCCGGGATGCCGAGTCCGGCAAGTCTTCTGTGCTCTGCCTCAATGTCATCGACTGTGAAGGCGGTATGGCTTACCCGTCCTTCCTGCGGCAGACCCTCGAATGCCCGTTCAATCAGTTCAATCTCAACACTGGCCTGTCCGGGGAAGCTGAGAAAGGCGAGACGCACTTCATCTCCAGGCTGGCCCAGAATACCCTGAAGCGTCAAGCCGATGACCTCCTGGTAAAATTGCAGTGAACGCTCAAGAATGTCCACTTTAATGCCGACATGCTCCATTTTGGTTACTGCCATTTAGTGATCAGCTCCTTTTTTCTTCTCTACAGCTACTACATACGGGGCGGAATCGCGCTGCAGCTGGCGGTACACGATGGATTGCGCGTCCGGCTGGGCCAGTCCGGCGGCCCAGGCTTCCACGGCGGCAGCTTCACGGCCGCCGCCTTCGTGGCCGGGATACAGCACGGCCGTGATGATCCCGCCCGGGCGCAGCAGCAGCAGCGCCGCCTCCAGCGCGGCCAGCGTGCTCTCCGGCTCGGTGATGATGGTCTTGTCGGCATCGCCCGCGGGCAGATAGCCGAGGTTGAACATCACCGCCGAGACCGTTCCGCGCCAATCCTGCGGAACGGCTTCAGCCATTGCTGCATGGCTCCGCTGCAGCAGGGTCACGGGAGCCAGCGCAGCAGGCGCTTCCTCCCGGGCCAGCCGCAGGCGCTCTCCGGCAAGAGCCAGCGCCGCGTGCTGGATGTCGAAGCCGTAGACCCCGCCGCGCGGCCCCGCCGCCTTGGCGAGGAACAGGGTGTCGCTACCTGTGCCCACGGTGGCGTCAATGGCCCGTCCGCCGGGGGCGAGCCGCTCGGCGGTTAATTTATGAGCAAAGCTAAGGACGGACATGAAGCCCATTAGCCCTTCCTCCAATACTTACCCTGCCAGGTATCACGGGCAATCAGCTCGTGGTCAATGGCATTCAGAACTTCCCACTTCTTCAGGCTCCACATCGGGCCGACCAGGGCATCGCGCGGAGCATCGCCGGTCAGGCGGTGGACAATCATGTCCGGCGGCAGAATCTCCAGCGAGTCGGCAATCAGCTTCACATACTCATCCTGCTCCAGGAAGCGCAGCAGGCCGGCTTCGTACTGCTTCACCATCGGCGTTTTGCGCATGAGGTGAAGCAGGTGGATTTTGATCCCCTGCACGCCCATGTTGGCAACAGCAGATACAGTCTCCAGCATCATCTCGTGCGTTTCCTGCGGAAGCCCGTGAATGATATGGGTACAGACCCGGATACCGTGATGTCTGAGCTTCGCAACGGCTTCGGTATAACAGGCTGTATCATGCGCCCGGTTAATCAGATCGGAGGTGGACTGGTGGATGGTCTGAAGACCCATCTCCACCCACAGATAGGTGCGCTTGTTCAGATCAGCAAGGTATTCGACCACATCATCGGGCAGGCAGTCCGGCCGGGTAGCAATGGCGAGGCCGACCACACCCGGTTGCTGCAGGATAACCTCATAATATTCCCTTAGCTCCTCAACGGGAGCGTACGTATTAGTGTAGGCCTGGAAATAGCCGATATATTTGGCGTTTGGCCATTTCAAGTGCTGGCGGTCACGTACATTGTTGAACTGGGTAACCAGATCATCGCGGCGGCTTCCGGCGAAATCACCAGACCCTCTGGCGCTGCAGAAAGTGCAGCCTCCTTTGGCGATGGAACCGTCACGGTTTGGACAGGTGAAGCCGGCATCGAGCATGACCTTGAACACCTTGGTATCCATCTGATCACGCATTTCATAGTTCCAGGTATGGAACCGTTTATCCCCCCACAGAAGCGGAGAGGAGGTCTGTAGAAGATTAGACATGTGCAGCTCCTTTCATTAACCTTCCCATTGTATCAAAAATCAAAGAAGAGCGTAACAATTACTCCCGGAAATCCGGCGGAAAAAGGCTAGAAATAGGCAGGAAACAGCCGGGATTTCGCTTGTAAATGCTTACACATTATGTTATATTTAAAGTGTAAAAAAGCCGCTGCAGCAACCACAATCACATTTTTGAATTCATAATTTCGTGTCGTCCGGTCCATAATAAACCATAGAGGTGATAACGATGAATTCTCCAACGGTGTTTCCCGATAATAAAGGTTCGATTGATGTGCAGCTGACTCCCGATGAGGCCCTTGCCCTGACAGGTGTGGAATTTAACGGTAACCACAAGATTAAGACCGAAGCGCAGCGCAAGATCCGCAGTGCCTTCGAGAAGACATTTGATTTTAACGCTCCGGCAAGGTAGACTATGTACTGTTGAAAAGTGGACCCCAATTCCAAATACAACAAAAAGGGATTTTCCAACCGGCCTTTTTCAGGCTGGACGGGGAATCCTTTTTTTTGAATTTTTGCAGGGATATTTTCAGCTTCCTGCTTAAATCCCTTTACTTTTGACGGCAAGTTCGGCACAATATTGCAAGTGGCAGTTATCCTATTCACAGATAATGCAATAAGAGATAAGCGGAGGAATACCTAATGCGTTTACGCGGAAGAAAAGGAATACGTGAAAGCCTTGAGGAGCAGACTGACCTGGTCATCCTTGATCCACGCAGCCTGAAGGGCCGTTGGTCGGAGCTGTTCGGCAATGATCATCCGATTCATGTGGAGTTCGGAATGGGCAAGGGGCAGTTCATCAGCCAGATGAGCTTCAAATATCCCGGTATCAATTTTATCGGCGTTGATATGTACGATGAACTGGTCCGGCGTGCAGCCGAGAAGGCCAGAAATGTGTGGGAGCCGGCAGGGGAAGAGACGCCGCCCAACGTCAGAGTGGCACTGGCCAATATCGATTATGCGGAGGAAGTATTTGCTCCGGGTGAACTGGAGCGGATCTACCTGAATTTCAGCGATCCGTGGCCGAAGAGCAAGCATGCCCGCCGGCGTCTGACGCATCCGCGTTTTCTCGACAAATACCGCGGGCTGCTTAGTCCGCTTGGCGAAATCCACCTGAAGACGGATTCCCGCAGCCTGTTTGAATTCTCCCTGAATGCTTTTGCCGACTATGGTCTGCAGATGAAGAACATCTCCCTTGATCTGCATGAAGGCGGCGTGATCAATGAAGAGCATGTCATG
The DNA here is from genome assembly GCF_038593005.1 of Paenibacillus sp. FSL E2-0178. NCBI lineage: Bacteria > Bacillati > Bacillota > Bacilli > Caryophanales > Paenibacillaceae > Paenibacillus > Paenibacillus sp. FSL E2-0178. The sequence continues at coordinate 3,063,396 of NZ_CP151953.1, read as the reverse complement.
ACGGAATATGAAACCAAATTTTACGGACGCGGTGTGAACATTCAGCGATGCGAGGCCATTGTCGGGGAAGAGGCGCTGAAGCAGTATCAGGCCTCCCGGCTGGACAAATACCGCCTGTAGTCCTTTCGACATTATTAGCTGTATAGTGCAAATGGCAGTCCGGGGAATCTTCCCTGGGCTGCCATTTGCCGTTTATCATCCAATATAAGAAGGTGTATGCCTTAGGTCCCGTTGTTCTATAAGAATCCGGGGGCTATTCCAGCATGTCAATGATGCTCTGGGCGCTTTGCAGCGGGTTGAACCGGGAAATCTCCTCCAGATGGGCTTTGCGTTTGGCCCGCACATCCCCGTAGTCGCCCAGCAGCCGTTCCATCCAACGGTCGACCACATCGAGGGAGCTTATCGGTTCCCCGAAGCCGGCTGCCGTGAAATAACGGCAGTTTTCTTCTTCCTGCCCCGGCAGCGGTGAATGGAAGAGCATGGGGATGCCCTTGGCCAATCCTTCGCTGCAGGTCATTCCGCCGGGCTTGGTGACCAGCAGGTCCGAGACCTCCATGAGCTTATCAACTTCACGGGTGAAGCCCAGCAGCTTGATGTTGGGGTGGCAGTAGCGCGGGTCTTCCTGCATTCCGCGCAGCAGCTTGTCGTTCTGTCCGAGGCAGAACACAAGCTGCACCTTCTCCCGCCAGCCGGCGAGGGCCTCGTTCACCACCTCATCGTTCATCATGCCCCAGCCGCCGCCCATGACCATGACTGTAGGCATGTTCATGAGGCTGAACTGCTTCTGGATCTCTTCCCGGCCGGGATGCTCCCAGAAATCGGGATGTACCGGCATACCGGTTACCCGGATCTTGGCGGCAGCAACACTGCGGCGGCGGAGCTTGGCCTTGACCTCCGGTGTAGAGACCAGATAACGGTCCACTTCAGGACTAATCCAGCTGGCATGGGCATCGTAATCGGTAATGACTGTGATCAGCGGCGCTTTCAGCGACGGGTCCAGCCGTTTCAGCCGGGAAACCACAGCGCCTGGAATGAAATGAGTGCAGACGATGATGTCCGGCTTCAGCTGCTTCACAATATTTTGCGTATGCGTATAAAATATGCGGTGCAGGGCAAGTGTGGTAAGACGATTGAATGATTTTTGGTGCCGGTACACATAGCCCATCAGCCGGGGCTGGGAGATCACCGTCTTGCGGTAGGCAGAGACAATGATCGGCGCCATCTTGGGATTGAGGAAGCTTCCGAGCTCCAGCACCTTCGTCTGCACATCAGGCGACAATTTGCGCAGGCTGCTCGACAGCGCGTATGCTGCCTGGGTATGCCCTGCGCCGAAACCTTCCGACAGCAATAATACTCTTTTTTTGCGCAATGTATAGTTCACCTGTTCTTTAGTCGTATTCAGGGGTCCGGCGGCCGGGAGGGCGTCAGACCCATAGCGCAAGCGTGCCTGCAGCAACACCGGAGCCGATTACCGCACCAGCGATGACATCGGACGGATAATGCAGCCCGAGATAGATCCGGGAGAAGCCGACCGTGCAGGCGAGCGGAAGCAAGATATAGGTCAGGGCAGGGTAAGCCATCATATAAGGAACCGTAGAGGCGAAGATAGCTGTAGTATGGCCTGAAGGAAAAGAATGATCCTTAAGCGGATTATGAAACGTATTGGTGCCCGGCAGCGCCAGATAAGGCCGCATGCGCGGATAGAGCTTTTTGGCAACGGCAACGGGCAGATGGCTTACAGCCAGTGCGGTCAGTGCCTGCAGTCCTATAGTTCTCCATGGCTGTGGACACAGTGCCCAGATCAGAACATTGATACCGATGGCGCTTGTAGCTCCTCCGAGATGAGTGAGGTACCAGAGCCAGAAGTTCAGAAAACGGTTGTGCAGCCGTCCGTTAATCCATTGAAAGAGAAGCCGCTCCAAGAGATGCAGTTTCTTGAAAAAAGGTCTCATATCTTGTCCCTCCGTTAGTCCGGCTAAAGATATTTGGCGCAGCTTAAGCAGCAGGTTCCAAGAGCTGAAGCTGTCTTTATCATACTTTTTTAAGGCAGTCCATTTCAAGAAAAAGCTCGGAATCACTCGAAAAATGCCAGTTTTGACTTGTGTACCCCAATGCGTCTACAATGATTCAAGCAGGAAGATCCCGTTTATAAGGTAACAGAGAAATAAGGATTCGGCCATGATCCGGATACCATGTTCATATCTTAGGAACGGGGCTAATAAACAATTCGGAAGCCTGCCCGAGAAAAAGGGATAATTCTTGTCTGCTGTAAGGGATGCAACAAAAGGGTCAGAAAGAACGTTAACAAGCCTGAGAGAGAAAGAGAACATCTAGACTTGGAAAAAGGGGGCATCAAAAGATCATGACAGACGCATTGTTTGTTACGCTCCAAGTGATCTTGGCGGCAATTGCAGTTTATCAGTTTGCATTCTCACTGTTTGGACTGCACAAGAAAAAGAACAAGGTTAAGTATGCGCCGCAAAAGTCATTTGCCGTACTGGTTGCCGCGCACAACGAGGAAGAAGTAGTCGGCGCGTTAATGGAAAATCTGAAGCAGCTTAATTATCCCCAGGAACTGTACGATGTATTTGTCATCTGCGATAACTGTACGGATAATACAGCAGCCATCGTACGGGAGCACGGCATGAATGCCTGTGTACGGACCAACACGAATCTTCGCGGAAAAGGTTATGCTATCGAGTGGATGCTCAAGGAGCTGTGGGCGCTGCCCCGCCAGTATGATGCTGTCGTGATGTTTGATGCCGACAACCTCGCGCATACCGAATTCCTGACCGAAATGAATAATGATCTATGCTCAGGCGGCCGTGTAATTCAAGGTTATATCGATACCAAGAATCCGGAGGATTCATGGATTACCGCTGCTTATGGCGTATCCTACTGGTACATCAACCGGCTCTGGCAGCTGTCGCGCCATAATCTGAATATGGCCAACTTCCTCGGCGGAACAGGCATGTGCTTCGAGACGAACCTGCTCAAAGAGATGGGCTGGGGGGCCACAAGTCTGGTGGAGGATTTGGAATTCACCATGCGCAGCGCTTCTAAGGGTGTGTATCCAAGATTCAACTATGATGCCAAAGTCTTCGATGAGAAGCCGCTTACGTTCAAGGCTTCCTCCAGACAGCGTCTGCGGTGGATGCAGGGGCATTTCACAGTCGCCCGCCGTTATTTCTTCCCTTTGCTGTGGCAGAGCATCAAAGAACGCAGCCTGACGAAGTTTGACTTGGCGCTCTATGGAGCGAACGTCTACATTGTGCTGCTGACGTTCCTGATGACGGCGGTAATGTGGATCGACAACTCCATGTTCGATGGTCCGCATATTGCTAATATTTACGGTCATTTGCCGCTCTGGCTGAGCTACTTTGCCATTGGCGCCAATATTCTGACCTTCCTGCTGGCCATGGCGCTGGAGAAGGTGAAGTTCAAGAAGGTATACCTGTACCTCCTGGCCTTCCCGGTTTATCTGCTCTCGTGGTACCCCATTACGTTCTACGCGTTCTTCACGCAGAACAACAAGCAATGGAGCCATACCAAGCACACGCGTGTGGTGCGGCTTGAGGAAGTGCAGAGCAAGCAAGTGTAGTATAATGCCTGATTGTTATCTAAGTATTTTTTGGGGAAGATATTGACACTGTTCGCTCAGTGTTGTATAGTATTCAAGTATGCAAAACATAGGGATTGCAAGCAGAAGCACCGGCTTCTCACCTGAACGGCTAAATTGCCGGCTGGTTTTGATCTCAATGCTTTATGAATGGTTATAATTCATGAACGTTGATCAAACGGGGTGTCGGGGAGTTACCGGCATCCCTTTTTTATGGAGAACCGCATTACAAGAAGATCCGGAGGTGGAGTATTATCAGTAAGGAACATATGATCAATGATGAAATTCGGGCCAAAGAGGTCCGGCTGGTTGGAGCAGAAGGTGAACAAATCGGGATCAAACCGATCCGCGAGGCGTTGCAGATGGCGATCGATCTTAATCTTGATTTAGTCAATGTAGCACCGCAGGCGAAACCGCCGGTATGCCGCATCATGGATTACGGCAAGTTCCGTTATGAAACGCAGAAGAAAGAGAAGGAAGCGCGCAAGAACCAGAAGATCGTGGACATCAAGGAAGTCTGGTTCCGTGCTAACATTGAAGAACATGATTATCAGACCAAGTTCCGCAATGTTATCAAGTTCCTGGGCGAAGGCGATAAAGTGAAGTGCTCCGTTCGTTTCCGCGGACGTGAGATTACCCATGCGAGTATCGGCCAGAAGATCCTGGAGCGTGTGAAGAACGAAGTGGAAGATATTTCTGTTGTTGAGCGCCAGCCTAAGCTGGAAGGCCGCAGCATGATTATGATTTTGGCTCCTAAAGCCCAATAATCCTGGAGTCACTTGCACAGCAATTTGGCGCCGCATAATATTCAAGGAGGAAACACCATGCCTAAAATGAAAACACATAGCAGCCTGAAAGGCCGCTTTAAGATCACTGGAACTGGTAAAGTATTGCGTTACAAAGCTCACAAGAACCACTTGCTGTCCCACAAATCGAAACGCGCAAAACGCGTATTGAACGGCAATCCAGTAATGGCCCCTGGGGATGTAAGACGTTTGAAACAAGGACTTGCTAACTTGAAATAGTTAATTACACATTTTTGGGAGGTTTATTAATATGGCAAGAGTTAAAGGCGGATTTGTAGTTCGTCGTAGACATAAAAAAGTATTGAAACTGGCAAAAGGTTACTTCGGTTCCAAGCACCGCATTTTCAAAACAGCTAAAGAGCAAGTAATGAAATCGATGGTTTACGCTTACCGTGACCGTCGTCAGACTAAACGTAACTTCCGCAGACTGTGGATCGTTCGTATCAACGCAGCAGCGCGTTTGAACGGTCTTTCCTATAGCAAGCTTGTATACGGCCTGAAATTGGCTGGCGTAGAAGTGAACCGTAAGATGCTGGCTGATCTGGCAGTGAACGATCTGAACGCATTCAACTCCCTGGCTGTAGTTGCCAAAGAGAAGATCAACGCGTAAGAATGATATAAACCGAAAAGCACCGCCTGCGGGATGTCCCGCGTGACGGTGCTTTTTTGTGCCGTAAGGCTGAGCTGCTGCTCCCTGCTATATTGAAGGAACAGAATTCCGGAGAGTGCTATTCCCAGTACTTTGTTGTGCTAAGCTGTGAAGCCAGCTTCTTGCTGCTGGCGCGTCTGATCTTGCGCAGCTCAGAACGCTCGTTGGCCGATTGGCAGATCAGCTTCTCTTCCTCAGTCTCGGCAATGATGGCCGGAACAGGGGATGGAGTGCCATCTTCATGGACTGCAACGAAGGTAAGGAACGATGTAGCTGCAACAGCGCGTTCACCTGTATAGAGGTTCTCCGAGATGATTTTGACGAATACCTCGATGCTGGTGCGTCCCGTCCAGGAGACGAAGGATTCGAAGCAGACGGAATCAGTTGGCCTGATCGGCAGAAGGAAGTCTACAGAGTCAGCGGAGGCGGTTACCACATTCGTACGGCAGTGGCGCATAGCCGAGATGGAGGCGACTTCATCAATTGTGCTCATCAGTTTGCCGCCGAACAATGTTTTGTGGTTGTTAACATCATTCGGAAAGACACGGCCGGTTTTGAATACGCGGGATTCGTGGCAGTATTTAGAGGCCGGAACAACTTGAGGTTTGTTTTCTTGATCCATTTCAGTAACTCCCTTTGCAAACAATATGTAAACATTCATGATAATAGAAAAGCCATCACTGTGCAATAATAACGTTAATGCGCGGGTATCACAAGATGAATTTCGAGGTTTCCTGACACCTACCATACATAGCGGTTACATGCCATGTCATGGTAAGCGGTTTCTTGTTGAAAAATGCAAATTATTATTGACCTGAGGTCATTAATAGACTGGATTTTAGCTTTTTTTGCAGGTATAATTTGTTCTAATGGTATGTCCAAGCAGAACACAGAAGACATCCAATTTTCTAAGGGGGATCACATTCGATGAAGAAGTTTTACCAACTATCTTTAGTTATGGTTATGGCATTCACTGTTATTTTGGCAGGATGCGGAAACAATAACAACGCAAACACCAATGCTGGAGCAGCAACTACTGCACCAACCACAGATGCAGCAGCAACAGAAGCACCAGCAGCAACTGAGGCTCCTAAGGCTGTCAAACTCGGTCTCGTAACTGACGTGGGCGGCGTTAATGACAAATCCTTTAACCAATCCGCTTGGGAAGCCCTGCAGGCTCTGGAAACAGAATCTGGCGCTGAAATCAAATACCTGCAAAGTAAATCCAATGCAGACTATGAGCCAAACCTTAACCAATTCGTTAAAGGCGGCTATGATCTGACTTGGGGTATCGGTTTTGACCTTGGCGATGCAGTGCTGAAGGTTGCTAATGAGAACCCGACTGCTAACCTGGCAATCATCGACAGCGTAGTAGAAGCTCCTAACGTTGAATCTGTGACATTTGCTGAGAACGAAGGATCCTTCCTGGTAGGTGTTGTTGCAGGTCTGACAACCAAAACTAACAAAGTAGGCTTCATCGGCGGTATGGAAAGCCCGGTTATCAAACGTTTCGAAGTTGGCTTCAAAGCCGGCGTATTGGCAGTTAACCCTACTGCGAATGTAACAATTACTTATGCAGGTGCTTATGACAAGCCTGATACTGGTAAATCCCTGGCTGCTACCCTGTATGATGCAGGCAATGACATCATCTTCCCGGCTGCCGGCGCTACAGGTAACGGCGTATTCAATGAAGCTAAATCCCGCAACAAAGCTGGCGGTACTAAAGTATGGGTTATCGGCGTAGACAAAGACCAATCCCTGGAATTTGGCGATGACGTAACTTTGACTTCCATGATCAAACGTGTTGACGAAGCGGTTAAGAAAGTTTCCCAGCAAGTGGTTGACGGAACATTCAAAGGCGGCACTACAACTGTTCTTAGTCTGAAAGACAACGGCGTAGGCCTTCCTGAAACATCCAAAGCTAACGTTTCTGCAGAAATCCTGGCTAAAGTTGACGAGTACAGCAAACAAATCATCGATGGAACAATCACTGTTCCTGCCGAGTAATTCTTTGCCTCACCTTTACTGGATTTAACCATATCAAGAAACAAGGCCGGTTACTTGAGCTGGCCTTGTTCTCTGTTACAACATTTGTTATAGGTATACACAGCGGTACCGTCCTGCATAGGGCGGTACAGCCGTGTCTATAAGGCAGTATTATATATTCTGTGATGAGGGTGATACCATGAGTGCTGCGGCTCCTGTCGTAGAGTTGAAGCAAATCACAAAACGCTTTCCCGGTATTGTCGCGAATGACGCTATCAGTCTGACGCTGGAAAAAGGCGAGATACATGCACTGCTTGGTGAGAATGGGGCAGGCAAATCAACCTTGATGAATATCGTATTCGGACTGTACCAGCCCGATGAAGGCAGCATCGAAATCGACGGGAAACCGGTTATTATCGATAACCCCAATAAGGCTATTGAGCTTGGCATTGGTATGGTTCACCAACATTTCAAGCTAGTAGAGCCTTTTACGGTAACCGAGAACATTGTTCTTGGCATGGAACCGAAAAAAGGTCTTAAAATCGACTATAAATCCGCTGCGGAGCAGGTTCGTAAGCTATCGGAGCAGTACGGTCTTCAAGTCAATCCAAATGCCAAAATTCATGACATTTCGGTAGGCATGCAGCAACGGGTAGAAATTATGAAAACCCTGTACCGCGGAGCGGATATACTTATATTCGACGAGCCTACCGCTGTACTTACGCCCCAGGAAATTACTGAACTGATGGCGATTATGAAGCGGCTCGTTGCCGAAGGCAAGTCCATCATACTTATTACCCATAAGCTGAAAGAAATTATGCAGATTTCCGACCGCGTAACCATTATCCGGCGGGGCAAGGTAATTGATACCGTTAAGACCTCCGGAACGAATCCGAACGAGCTGGCCGAAAAAATGGTCGGACGCGGTGTTACCTTTAAAGTAGACAAGCAGCCTGCACATATTGGTGAAGGCATCCTGAAGCTGTCTGATGTCAGAAGTAAAAGCAAGGATGGGGTCCCTGTGCTGAACGGCCTCAGCTTTGAAGTGAAAGCGGGCGAGATTCTGGGGATTGCAGGAGTCGACGGCAACGGACAAAGCGAGCTTATTCAGGCGATTACCGGTTTGCGCAAGATCGATTCCGGTTCAATTACCGTTTCGGGCAAGGAAATTGCCAACCTCTCTCCGCGTAAAGTGTCTGAAATGAATGTCTCCCATATCCCGGAAGACCGGCACAAGCATGGGCTGGTACTTGATTTCACTGTAAGTGAGAATATGGTGCTGGAAACGTATTATAAGAGCCCGTACAATCAGAACGGATTCTTAAATAAGGATGTTATCAACCAGCATGCAGAGGATCTGGTGAAGCAATTCGATGTGCGTACGCCTTCAATTGAGAACAAAGCCCGGTCATTATCCGGCGGTAATCAACAGAAAGCGATTATTGCGCGGGAAATAGACAAAAATCCGACGCTCCTGATTGCAGCACAGCCTACACGCGGCCTTGATGTCGGAGCGATTGAATTTGTTCAGAAGCAGCTGATTGCCCAGCGTGACCAGGGCAAAGCCGTATTGCTGATCTCTTTTGAACTGGACGAAATTATGAATGTATCTGACAGAATTGCCGTTATCTACGAAGGGCAGATTGTTGGAGAAGTATTCCCGCAGGATACGAATGACCAGGAACTGGGTCTGATGATGGCGGGCAGCTTGAAGCGGGGAGGCCACGCGGATGTCTAGAATCAAAAAAATATTCGCTACAGACACCTACATTATTCCGCTTATTGCGATTCTGTTGGGTTTCCTGGTCGGCGCTATCGTTATGCTGATTGGCGGATACGATCCGGTTGCAGCCTACTCGGCGTTATTCAAACGCGTATTCGGCAGTCCATACGATTTCGGTGAAGCTGTGCGCGAGATGACTCCGCTAATGTTCACAGGTCTCGCGGTAGCCTTTGCTTTCCGTTCGGGGATGTTTAACATTGGCGCCGATGGCCAGGTAATGATCGGTATGACGGCTGCTTCAGTAGTCGGCATCAAGCTTGGCGGCGTATTGCCTGCATTCCTGCTTGTACCACTTGCGGTGATTGCAGCGGGTGTATGCGGCGGACTTTGGGCGGGGATTGCCGGTTACCTGAAGGCCAAACGCGGAATCAACGAAGTTATTACTACGATCATGTTGAACTGGATTGCGCTCTTCCTGTCGAACTATATTGTCCGGACCTTCCTGCTCTTACAAGGACAGAACCGTTCGGAAGATAATCCGGCATCGCTGTCGATGACCTTCCTGTTCTCCACATTCGACAATGCCCGTCTGCATTGGGGAACGGTTATTGCCCTTGCAGCAGCTACATTCTTCTATGTCTATTTGTGGAAAACCAAGCAAGGTTACGAAATGCGTGCGGTAGGTTTGAACCCGCATGCTGCAGAATATGCAGGTATGAATGTAGGACGCAATGTGATCAAAGCGATGTTCATCAGTGGTGTGTTCGCCGGATTGGCGGGAGCTGGTGAGGTACTGGGTGTCTTCCATTATCAATCGGTATTCGCGGCATCACCTGGTTATGGATTCGACGGTATCGCTGTGGCTCTGCTCGGGCTGACTCATCCGCTCGGCGTCATTCTCGCTGCTATTCTATACGGTACGCTTACGTACGGTTCTGCAGGGATGAGCTTTGGTGCAGATGTACCTCCGGAGCTGATCCGTATTGTCATCGGTTCAATTATTTTCTTCATTGCTGCGCAAGGCATTGTACGCTGGGTGCTCAAACCGTTTTACTTCAAGCGCAAGAAAGAGAAGGTGTTATAGATGGAAGTCTTAGGCCAACTGCTCAATACAACGCTTGTTTTTTCCACGGCGCTTATATTTGCCGCCCTTGGCGGCATCTTCTCTGAACGATCCGGTGTCGTCAACATCGGACTTGAAGGCTTGATGATGTTTGGTGCATTTGCTGCAGCAGTGGGCGGGTACTACGCTCAGGAAGCAGGAATGGGTGAATGGGCGCCATGGGTTGGTGTGCTTAGTGCCATGGCTGTGGGTGTGATTGGTTCACTGATTCATGCGGTGGCTTCGATAACCTTCAAGGCCGACCAGACGATAAGTGGTACGGTCATCAACTTCCTTGCCGCAGGCAGTACATTGTACATGGTTAAGCTAATCTTCGACGGATCCGGTGAAACTCCGCTGATCGACGGTTTTAGCAAAGTATCCATTCCCGGACTTTCCAAGATACCAGTGATCGGAGAAGGGATATTTAATTCCTATCCAACGACCTACTTAGCGATTATATTAGTAGTTGTTATTTATTTCGTCCTGTTCAAAACTCCGTTTGGACTCCGTCTGCGTGCAGTCGGTGAACATCCGAGTGCAGCTGACACACTGGGTGTAAATGTAAACAAGATGAGATATATTGGCGTAATGCTGAGCGGCCTGCTGGCTGGTATCGGCGGAGCTACAATTACTTTGACGACTACCGGTACGTTTGCTCACAATACCATTTCCGGACAAGGCTTCATTGCCATTGCGGCGATGATCTTCGGGAAATGGAATCCGCTGGGTGCTTTCGGAGCAGCCGTATTCTTCGGTCTGTCCCAGGCCATCCGTAACTATGTGCAATTGTTTGAATGGTCCAAGAGCATTCCGCAGGAATTCATTTTCATGATTCCTTATGTACTAACCATCATCGTACTGGTCAGTGCAGTCGGACGTTCTTCGGCACCTAAGGCTTTGGGGGAACCATACGATCCGGGCAAACGCTAGGTCGGTATCTCCTGTTTAATTCTTTTTCGTTGCAGAGCGCATTTCCGGTTATCCGGAAATGCGTTTTTTTATTAGCGGTGATGCTGCTCCTTCATGATTCGGACAGGACAGATGTACAGGCAAATACCAGCCGAGGCGAATAGACTGCTTAAGAAACTCATTAGGAGGGATATTATGGCACAGCCGGTTACGAAAAAACAAGTCATGAAGCTGGTGGGTAAAAATATCGTTGCAGTAAAAAAAGACGGCTCCAAGCTGATGGGCAAGTTAATCCGTGTTTCGGGCAACCGTCTTGTTCTACAGCGTATCAGTGGTAAAAAAGTACAAACCAAAGCATTGATTCCACTTGTATTGTTTGATTTGCTGGCTATAGGTACGGCTCCATATGGCTATGGCGGTGGAGGCTATGGCTATGGCGGTGCCCCTTATGGAGGCGGTTATGGCTATGGCCCAGGGCCTGTTCCCGGTCCTTACGGCGGTTATGGTCCTGGTCCCGGTTATGGTGTTCCACCTATTGGATTCTTTTAAGCTGTAGAGCTGCCTGAGTTCATCAGATAAACTGTTTTTCAAGCTCATAACAGTAGTTTTGCGGTTGATAACGGGCTACGCTGTAGCCCAGTTTTTCATAAAAGGCAAGACCGGCTGTATTCCCGGTATCCACAGAGACCTTTGCCCGCCGGCATGCACGTGATAATGCAAACCGCTCCGCTCTATCCATCAGCATATTCCCGTAACGCCTACGCCTTGCATTAGGCGCAATGGCGAGCATATCGATATATAACAAATCTCCATGCAGCATAAAGTGTACGAACCCCAGCGGATCACTCTCATAGTCAGGACAAGCCACGAGAGTAACGCCTTGCCCCAGGCGGCGGGGCAGATCTTTTCTGACCTGATTGATAATCGTCTGTGGAAGATGGGATAGCGGGACAAGCTGCTTTTCAATCAAGTCAAAAATGACGGTGTCATCCTGCTTGGGTCTGCGGTAACGAATCATATAATGCCCCCTTTCCACGCATTGTCGTACATCATATGCCCTGCTTGGTGTGGGCGTTCCGGTAAGGGTAGAACAACATTTTGTGAAGAATTTAATATATATCCGCAAGATGGGTATTGACTTACCGTGTGAGGAAATCATATAATGTGTCTAAACATTTTAACGAACATACATGTATCGGCGATGAAGAGGACGAAGTTTTAAGGGCTCTTTTGTTCAGAGAGTGAGAGGAATTGCTGCAACCTCCACCAAAATCCCTTATATACGAGCTCACCTCGGAGCTGTTTCCCTGAAAGGTCCATCAGCAAGAGCGGTGGAATTATTAGGGGGAATCGTTTGGTCCGCGTTAGGGACTTCAGGTTACAGAGATTTGGGCCCTGCCTACATCGATGGATTTTTGTATCCTGATAAGGCATTTCATCGTGAGATGTAATGCAAACATGGGTGGTACCACGGAAGCTAAACCTTTCGTCCCTCACGCGCTTATTCTGCGCGTGGGAGGCGAGAGGTTTTTTTGTTGAATAGGGAGGATTTACAGCCTGTTCGTCAATATTAAATGTTGTATAAAAGACGTCCTGTCATTTGAATAATGAATGTGAACAATCGAAGGGAGGAATACTGATGAGCGCGCAATTACCGGAAGAAGTGCGGTCTATAGAGCAGTTACGTGAGAAATGGAAAAATCCTGAGGTGATTACAGGTTCCGAAGTCCTGCTGCGCAGTCTAGTACTGGAAGGTGTGGATACTGTATTCGGATATCCGGGCGGGGCTGTACTCTATATCTATGATGCTCTTTATGGATTCGATGATTTCAAACATATTCTGACACGCCATGAGCAGGGAGCGATTCATGCAGCTGACGGATATGCCAGAGCGAGCGGCAAAGCAGGCGTATGTATCGCCACTTCAGGCCCGGGGGCAACTAATCTGGTAACAGGAATTGCTACTGCATTCATGGACTCTGTTCCGCTGGTGGTAATCACCGGGAACGTATTCTCCAGCCTGATTGGCACAGATGCTTTTCAGGAAGCGGATATTACCGGTATAACGATGCCGATTACGAAGCACAGCTATCTGGTACGGGATGTTGAAGACCTGCCGCGAATTATTCATGAGGCCTTCCATATCGCGAATACGGGACGCAAGGGTCCGGTACTGATTGATATTCCGAAGGATGTATCTGCTGCTAAGACATTGTTCACGCCGGTTCAGCAGCAAGGCGTTAACCTTCGCGGCTACAACCCGCGCACTGTGCCAAACAAGCTTCAGCTTGATAAGCTGGTGAAGGCCATTGCTGCTGCAGAGCGTCCGATCATTATTGCAGGCGGCGGGGTCATTTACTCCGGAGCGCATGAAGCGATGTATGAATTCGTGAAGCTTACAGAAATTCCTATTACTACAACACTGCTGGGTCTGGGCTGTTATCCGAGTGCGGAGGATCTGTGGATGGGAATGCCGGGCATGCATGGTACCTATACAGCGAACAATGCGATTCAACAATGCGATCTGCTGATTAATATCGGTGCCCGGTTTGATGACCGTGTAACCGGTAAGCTGGATGGTTTCGCTCCCAAAGCCAAGATTGTTCATATCGACATCGATCCGGCGGAGATCGGCAAGAATGTATCGCCTGATATTCCAATCGTTGGCGATGTCAAAACCGTGCTGGAAATGCTGATTCCTGATGTTAAGCGGGCCGCGAATGCGGATGCCTGGAGAACGCAAATCGCCCAGTGGAAGCTGGATCAGCCGCTGCGTTATAAAGATTCAGAGTCAGAGCTGAAACCGCAATGGGTAATTCAAATGATTAATGACACCACTAAAGGCGAGGCAATTGTTACTACTGACGTAGGACAGCACCAGATGTGGGCTGCACAATATTACAAATTCAATCACCCGCGCGCATGGATTACTTCGGGTGGTCTTGGTACAATGGGCTTCGGCTTCCCTGCGGCAATCGGAGCGCAAATGGCACATCCGGAGCGGCTGGTAGTCTCCATTAATGGTGACGGCGGCATGCAGATGTGTTCACAGGAACTTGCGATTTGTGCTATTAATAAGATTCCGGTCAAAATCGTTGTAATCAACAATCAGGTACTGGGAATGGTCCGGCAATGGCAGAATCTCATCTATGAGAAGCGTTACAGCTATACCGATCTTGCCGGCAGTCCGGATTTTGTGAAATTGGCTGAAGCTTACGGAGTTAAGGGTCTGCGGGCTACGAATAAAGAGGAAGCCGGAGCTGCGTGGAAAGAAGCCCTGGAAACACCTGGACCCGTCCTGGTAGAATTCGTTGTCCCTAAAGACGAGAATGTCTACCCGATGGTAACCCAAGGGTCAACCATTGATCAAATGCTGATGGGGGATGAATAGCGGTGATGAGACATACGATTTCCGTGCTTGTAAATGACCAGCCAGGTGTGCTGCAGCGGGTATCCGGACTATTCGGCCGCCGGGGGTTCAATATTGAGAGTATAACTGTAGGCCAGTCTGAAGAGATTGGGCTGTCAAGGATGGTTATCGTTACTCTTGGAGACCAGCATACGCTTGAGCAGATTGAGAAGCAGCTCTACAAGCTGATCGATGTCATCAAGGTTATTGATCTTGGCTCCAAGCCCATGGTTGCCCGTGAGCTGGCGTTGATTAAGGTCAAGGCTGATCCGGCTGAACGGCCTGAGATTATGGGTGTTGTCGAAACCTTCCGGGCCTCGGTAGTGGATATCGGAACAACAAGCTTACTAGTACAGGTAGTTGGAGAGACCCAGAAAATTGATGCTATGATTGAGCTGCTGAAGCCTTATGGCATTAAGGAACTGTCACGAACAGGGGTAACGGCGATGATCCGCGGTAATGCGTGATCGTCACAATTTACAGCTTTAACGAATTACTGCTTGCTTGCATTAATTTATTAAGATATGGTTAGGCTTTCCCGCGAAAGAGCGGGGGCTTGAGGAGCACGCCAATGCATAGTTAAGGAAGCACCGCGCTCTTGAAGCACCCGCTCTTTACGATGGGTCCAAATTAAAGGAGGATATTGACAATGGCAGTTACAACGTACTATGAACAGGATGCAGAACTTAGCGTATTAAAAGGAAAGACAATTGCAGTAATCGGGTACGGAAGCCAAGGGCATGCTCAGGCACAGAACTTGCGTGACAGTGGACTTCAGGTTGTCATCGGCCTGCGTGAAGGCAAATCTTTTGAAACTGCCAAGAATGACGGTTTTGAAGTATTGTCTGTAGCAGAAGCAGTATCCCGTGCAGATGTAGTGCAGATTCTCATGCCGGACGAAACACAGGCATCCGTATATAAGAATGAAATTGAACCGAACCTGAAGAACGGCGCGGCTCTGATGTTCTCCCACGGCTTTAACGTACATTTTGGTCAAATCGTTGCTCCTAAGGATGCAGACGTGCTGCTGGTAGCACCTAAGTCCCCGGGCCACATGGTTCGCCGTACTTATGTTGAAGGCTTCGGAGTTCCCGGCCTGATCGCCATCGAACAGGACGCAACCGGTAATGCCAAGGCGATCGGACTAGCATATGCCAAAGGTATCGGCTGTACCCGTGCAGGAGTTATCGAAACTTCCTTCCGCGAAGAAACAGAAACAGATTTGTTCGGTGAACAAGCTGTACTCTGCGGCGGTGTATCTGCACTGATCAAAGCCGGATTCGAAACACTGACAGAAGCCGGTTATGCTCCTGAGATGGCTTACTTCGAGTGTCTGCATGAAATGAAATTGATCGTGGACCTGGTGTATGAAGGCGGACTTGCCACTATGCGCGATTCCATCAGTAACACAGCTGAATACGGTGATTATGTAACCGGACCACGCATCATCACGGATGAAACCAAAAAAGCAATGAAAGAAGTGCTGTCCGATATTCAACAAGGTAAATTCGCCCGCGACTTTATCCTTGAGAACCAATCCGGCCGTGCCTTCCTGACAGCTACCCGCCGCAACGAAGCCGCTCATCCGGTAGAAGTGGTAGGAAGCCAGCTGCGTGAAATGATGCACTGGATTAAGAAATAGGACATATACTTAAGACTACATGAACCATAGGTGATTCTCAGATGCGGCCGTAATTTTGCGAGCCGCATTTGGGGATTTATGGACAATTTGCAGGAGGTGCTCAGCATGCGGAAAATATATGTGTTCGACACGACGCTGCGTGACGGAGAGCAGTCACCGGGTGTGAACCTCAACACGCGCGAGAAGGTGGAAATCGCCTATCAGCTGGAGAAGCTGGGAATTGACCGGATGGAAGCCGGATTCCCTGCGGCATCGCCCGGAGATCTGGCTGCGGTTAACGCAGTGGCCAGAGCCGTGAAGAACGTCACTTTGATTGGCCTCTCCCGTTCCAGAGAGAGTGATATCGATGCGGTTAAGGAAGCGCTGCAGGGAGCACAGGATCCTTGTATTCATATTTTCCTTGCTACATCACCGATTCACCGCCAGCACAAGCTCCGTATGGATAAAGCACAGGTACTGGAAACTGCGCAGTCGGCTATCCGTTATGCCAAGAAATATTTCCCTAAGCTGGAGTTCTCTTTGGAGGATGCCGGCCGGACAGAACGTGACTTCATGGCTGAAATGGTGTCGATGGCGATCCGTGAAGGAGCCAATGTGGTGAACATCCCTGATACTGTGGGCTATTTGAATCCTTCGGAATACGGAGCGATTTTCAAATTCCTGAAGGATACGGTGCCGGATATCGAACGGGTACAGCTCAGTGCACATTGTCATAATGATCTGGGGATGGCTACCGCCAATACGCTTGCTGCCATTCAGAATGGTGCGGATCAGATCGAAGGCACCATTAACGGCATTGGCGAACGGGCAGGAAATACAGCTATTGAAGAGGTAGCGCTGGCGCTGGAGACCCGCAGCGAATTTTTTGACGCCAAAACTTCACTGGTCCTGTCGGAAATATCCCGTACCAGCCGCTTGGTCAGCAAGCTGACCGGGATGGTAGTGCCCGGGAATAAAGCCATCGTCGGGGCCAACGCCTTCGCGCATGAATCCGGTATTCATCAGGATGGCATGCTGAAGGAGAAAACCACCTACGAGATCATGACGCCTGAAACGATCGGACTCAAAGAGAGCAAGCTGGTGCTCGGCAAGCACTCCGGACGCCATGCCTTCCGCGACAAGCTCAGTGATCTGGGCTATGACGTCCCGGAGGAAGAGCTGAATGCCGCTTTTGCCAAGTTCAAGGATCTGGCGGACAAGAAGAAGGAAGTTTCGGATGAGGATATTCTGGCTCTTCTGGAAGAGAAGCTGATCGATACACCGGAGACCTTCAGTCTGCAGACAATATATGTGACTTATGGTAATGAAGCTACGCCAACGGCCAAAGTTATTATTAACGGGCAGGAGCCGCAGCCGATTGTGGCAGTTGCCGAGGGTAATGGTTCCGTAGACGCGATCTATAACGCCATTGATCAGGCTACTGGTGAGGAAGTCACCTTGGGCGACTATTCGATTAAGGCAGTCAGCAGAGGTAAAGACGCACAGGGTGAGGTTCATGTTGTGCTGTCCCAAGGCGAGATCGCAGCGCAGGGCCGCGGACTCAGTACCGATATCCTGGAAGCGAGTGCCAGAGCCTATCTGGATGCACTGAACAAGCTTATTGAGAAGCGTAAGACGCTGCTCCCGGCCGACCAAGCCAGCCTGTAAACGGTATATATAGAAGCTTTCCACTAAAGTAAAACCTGAGTTTAGGCCATTGGGCCAGCAGAACATTCTGCTGGCCCAATGGCTTTTTTGTTTTTCTTAGCGGGATTTGTGAGTTTATCAGCGGTTTGTCAGTGATTTATCAGTGACTTTAGTTACAATTTATCTTGTCATAATCACGCCTTTTGGCACTTTCTTTGTCAATACTAAGCGGTTTTTAGGAAATTGGAGTGAGAAATGGGGAAATTACTTAGCTGTTCAGAAATTGTTCATGTCACTGCTCTAATGTCTTATCTGATCATTCCGCGACTGAAGTAAGAACAAATTATACATATGAAAGAGGGAGAGGTCTTGAGATTAATGAAAAAGAAAAAATGGGCACTGGGGCTCGGAATAATACTGTTTGTAACATCATTCGCTAATGCAATGGGTTTCTTCACCAATGTAAATGCGGATGCAAATGATACTCAAATCACTGAAAACATTGTGAAAAGCGTGACATTATCAGTGTACGAAAGTGATGGCACACAGGTAACAGATACCGTATATAAGATCGATTCTACCATTAGGCTTGATTTAACCTATGAGCTTCCGGAGGATGAAGATAACAATCCGATCTATAAGGGGAATGCTACGTATACCTATAAGCTCCCTGATCAATTTCAAATTGACAAAGAAATGAAAGGGGCGCTGGTCTTCAGCGAGTCCCCGACTGGTGATGTTGGAACTTATACAGTAAAAACTGACAACACAGTTATTTTTAATTTCAACAACATTAGTGATTATTACTCACAAATTAAAGGTACCTTCTGGGTTCAACTCAAGCTCAGTCAAACTAAAACCACCGGCAGCACGGTACAGGTGCTTCCTTTCCCGATAGCCGGGAATGCTAATAACGAAATAACCATTCACATTAAACCTGCTAAGGGGGATATTATCACCAAATCAGGGATACCTCTGCCGCAAAAATATAATGCGAATAAGATTGAGTGGACGGTAGATATCAACACGCTTTTAAATAAACTCAGCGATGCAGCAATTACAGATCCGATGCTGGATGGCCAGGAGTTGGATCTCTCTTCGATCGCTGTGTATCCACTCGCGGTAAATATTAACGGAGATTTGACCCAGGGCAGCCAGCCGGTCAGCACGGGGCTTTACAGCACGGAAGGCAGTGACAGCACTCAATTAAATCTTAAATTTAATAATCCTATCAGCGAAGCTTACCGGGTGAAATTTACGGCGAAGCTTCCGGTTACGGAGCAGACTACCTATACTAACAAAGCCAAACTCACTGATAATGGTGCCAGCCAAGGCGAAGCAACCGGATCAGCCCAAATTCAACTGGGCCAGACCCTGGAGAAGATAGGCGGTTCATATAATTTGGCTGATGAGACCATTAACTGGGAAATCAGATATAATTACAATGAGAAAGCAATTACGGCAGATAAAGCTGTTCTGAAGGACTATTTTAATAAAACCCAAGATTTAATGGATGGTTCAATTGTTATTTACAAAATGAAGATCAGCTCGGACGGAACCGCTACGAATGACGGAACTTTAGTAAGGGATACGGATTATACTATAACCCCTTTAACTGACAGAGCTGATAATCAGAAAGGTTTCCAAATCAAATTTAATAATGATATACAATCCGCGTACCGGATTGTATACAAAACGAAAGCGGCCAGCCGTGTATACGATAAACAGACCATTACTAATGAGGTTAACTATAACGGGATAAAGAAAACGGCTGACGTTAATACCGCGCAGCAAATTTTGACTAAACAGAATGGTTATGATGTAGATTACGCGAATAAAACCGTAAAATGGACAATTAAAATCAATGAAGACAAGAAAACAATGACCGATCTGGTATTGACGGATACGTTTAATCTCGGTGGGCTGAAGCTAATGGGGGAGCCGGCTATTTCTCCTTCACTTACTAAGGGGACTGATTATGAACTAATCCCGGTTGGGACTAATACCTTCAGTAAAGATGACGGCTTTAAAATAAAATTCATAAAAGAAATCAATCAGGCTTATACCGTTACGTACACTACCAATTTTGATTTTTACAGCTTAACAAGCGGTACAGTTTTTGAAAATACTGCATCCATGGTCTGGGATGAGAATACATCAGGCGCACCGTATACCTCTAAAGGCAAATTCGATCCTGATACCAAAGTTAAGAATAACGGCATGAAGACAGGCAGCTACGATCTATTAAATAAAGAAATTACCTGGGAAGTTGGAGCGAACTATAACAAGAGAAGTCTGCCTGCAGGCACAATGTTAATTGACACGCTTCCGGCAAGCCAGCAAATGGTAGGGGCGGACCCTACTACTGACGTTAGCTCTGTTAAGTTATATGAGCTGAATTATAATAACACAGGGACTGCAGTAAAAGGAGACCCTATAACTACCGGCTACACTGCAAGTTTAACCGACGGCGGAAGAAAGCTTAAGGTTGAATTCTCAGGAGCAGTTAACTATGCCTTCTATGTTGTTTTCAAAACAAAGTTTGTTGGGGACGACATCAGTCTGGATAAAGTCATTAATACTGCCACGTTGTATAGAGCACCGAATAATGCGGCATCTAATGCTTTAACAGGGGACGCATCTGTTAAAAATGGCGGTCAATATATAGTGAAATCCGGAGCTGTGGATAGTTCTGATAATACGCTCGTAAACTGGCAATTGATCATTAATGCGAATCAGTCCAAGGTGAGCGGTGTACAGATTCTGGATACTCCAAGTACAAATCAGGTGCTGCTGCCGGATAGCTTCAAGCTCTTTACAACTACAATCAAGCCAAATGGCGATGTGACCCCAACTTCTACCACGCTGGAAAAGGGGAAAGACTATACACTCGATATCATTACAGACTCCAGTGGTAATGACAGCTTTAAGCTGGTGTTTATAAACCCTATTGCTGAACCTTATGTGCTCAATTATCAATCTGCTATTACTGCGGTAGGAACAGTAAACGTAACTAATTCCGTAGCTTTCAGCGGAACGGGTTATACGCAGGTAAATAAATCGACCTCAACCAACGACAGCGTTTGGATTAGTGAGAGCGGGGGCACGGGCAGCGGGATTAGAGGCGCGCTCAAGCTGACCAAAATGAATACGGACAGTACAAAAACTCTGTCCGGAGCCCAGTTCTCCTTGCAGCGTAAAGTAGGTGCGGATTTGGTTACTGTTCCAGGGACATTCTCAAGCAATGCGAATGGTGTAATTGAATTCCCGAATTTGATGCTTGGTAAATATGTCCTGAAGGAAACCAAGGCACCAACAGGTTATATACTCGATACTACAGCGCGTCTGGTTACCATCAATTCAACAACAGCCGTTCCATTGACTGTAACGAATGATCCTTACGGCTCGCTTAAGCTGATCAAAGTGGATAAAGATGATGCGACCAAGAAGCTTACAGGTGCAAAGTTTGAGTTGTTTAATTCCAGCAAAGTTTCATTGAATAAATTTGCCACTACCAATACTAACGGCGAAGCTATATTCGCTAATTTGAAATTCGGAGATTATTTCATTAAAGAAGTAACAGCTCCGTATGGATATGATCTGGATAGTACGATGTTGAGTGTAAAAATTGACTCCGAAGTACAGAAGGTGCTGGAGCCTATCAAGAATACAGCAACTATAGGATCACTTAAGATCATCAAGGTAGATGCCGTCTCCGGAAAGAAGCTGGAAGGAGCCAAGTTTGAGCTGAACAATACCAGCGGTGTTCAGGTTGCAGCAGCAACTACGAATGCCAGTGGTGAGATCATTTTCCCGAATTTGAAGGTTGCAACATATAAACTGGAGGAAGTCAAAGCTCCGGCCGGGTATGATCTGGATGGGACAATACGTGATATTTCAATTACCTCAAAGGATCAGCAGACGCTGCAGGTAACAAATACAACAACCTTGGGGTCACTCAAGTTTATAAAGGTGGATGCAGCTGATGCCACTAAGAAGCTTGAGGGAGCAAAGTTTGGACTTTATAATATCAGCAATGTTCTGGTTAAAGAGGCTACTTCTAATAGTAATGGTGAAGTCATATTTACTAATCTGAATCTTGGAACTTACACTCTGAAGGAAACCGTACCACCAACCGGGTATGAACTGGATGGGACGGTGCGTGATGTCAAGATTGATTCCAAGACACAGCTTGTTCTGAATGCAATACCCAATAAAGCATCTATGGGCTCACTCAAGTTCGTTAAGGTAGATGCGGCTGACGGGACAAAGAAGCTCTCAGGAGCAAAGTTCGATTTGTATAACGCAAGCAACAATGCTTTTGTTGCCTCAGCTATTACCGAAGAAAATGGTGAAGTTGTATTCGGTGACTTAAAGTTCGGAAATTACAAGCTGGTGGAAGTTATTGCTCCAACCGGATATGATTTAGATGGAACAGTGCGTACTATCAAGATTGATTCAAAGGATCAGCTGGTGCTGGACCCAATTAAGAACACCAAAACCTTGGGCTCACTCAAGATAAGTAAGGTAGATTATAATAATGTGAATAAGAAGCTTGCCGGAGCAGAGTTCAGACTCACGAATACCAGCACAAATGTGGCGGTAACGCGTGTTACGAATAACGATGGTGAAATTGAATTCACAGATCTGAATCTTGGGGACTATACCCTGGTGGAAACCAAGGCCCCCTACGGATATGATTTGGATGCAAGGGTACGCAATGTCAAGATTACTTCGAAGGATCAGCTTGTTCTGACCCCGATTGCGAATATAGAAACCATCGGCTCAATTAAGTTCGTTAAGGTCGATGCAACTGACGGGACGAAGAAGCTTGAAGGAGCTGTATTCAAGCTCACGAATTCCAGCAAGGTTGTGGTAGGAACAAAGACTACCAATGCCAGCGGTGAAATTGTATTCGATAATTTGAAGGTCGGAGTCTATACCCTGGAGGAGACGACGGCTCCAGCCGGATATGACTTGGATGGAACACCACAGAATATTACGATTGATTCTAATGTACAGAAGGTACTGGACCCGATTAAGAACCAGGAGACCCTGGGTTCGCTCAAGCTAGTTAAGGTAGACGGCGCTGATGACACGAAAAAGCTTGCCGGAGCAGAGTTCAAGCTCACGAATTCCAGCAAGATTGTGGTAGCAACGAAGACTACCAATGCGAACGGTGAAATTGTGTTCGATGATTTGAAGCTGGGTACGTACACGCTGGAAGAAACAAAGGCTCCGGCCGGCTATGAATTGGATTCAACGCCGAAGGATGTCACAATCAGCGGGAAGGCCCAGCAGGTGCTGGCTCCGATTAAGAACGTGGAAACCCTGGGTTCGCTCAAGCTCATCAAGGTAGACGCTGCTGACGCGACGAAAAAGCTTGCCGGAGCAGAGTTCAAGCTCACGAATTCCAGCAAGAATGTTGTAGCAACGAAAACTACCAATGCGAACGGTGAAATTGTATTCGATGATTTGAAGCTGGGTACGTACACGCTGGAGGAAACAAAGGCACCAGCCGGGTATGAATTAGATTCAACGCCGAAGGATGTCACAATCACTGTGAAAGCCCAGCAGGTACTGGCTCCAATTACAAACCAGGAAACCCTGGGTTCGCTCAAGCTAGTCAAGGTAGACGGCGCTGACGCGACGAAAAAGCTTGCCGGAGCAGAGTTCAAGCTCACGAATTCCAGCAAGAATGTTGTAGCAACGAAAACTACCAATGCGAACGGTGAAATTGTGTTCGATGATTTGAAGCTGGGTACGTACACACTGGAAGAAACAAAGGCACCAGCCGGGTATGAATTAGATTCAACGCCGAAGGATGTCACAATCACTGTGAAAGCCCAGCAGGTACTGGCTCCAATTACAAACCAGGAAACCCTGGGTTCGCTCAAGCTAGTCAAGGTAGACGGCGCTGACGCGACGAAAAAGCTTGCCGGAGCAGAGTTCAAGCTCACGAATTCCAGCAAGAATGTTGTAGCAACGAAAACTACCAATGCGAACGGTGAAATTGTGTTCGATGATTTGAAGCTGGGTACGTACACGCTGGATGAAACAAAGGCACCAGCCGGGTATGAATTAGATTCAACGCCGAAGGATGTCACAATCACTGTGAAAGCCCAGCAGGTACTGGCTCCAATTACAAACCAGGAAACCTTAGGTTCGCTCAAGCTAGTCAAGGTAGACGCTGCTGACGCGACGAAAAAGCTTTCCGGAGCAGAGTTCAAGCTCACGAATTCCAGCAAGATTGTGGTTGCAACGAAGACAACCAACGCTAACGGTGAAATTGTGTTCGATGATTTGAAGCTGGGTACGTACACGCTGGAAGAAACAAAGGCTCCGGCCGGCTATGAATTGGATTCAACGCCGAAGGATGTCACAATCAGCGGGAAGGCACAGCAAGTGCTGGCTCCGATTAAGAACGTGGAAACCCTGGGTTCACTCAAACTCATCAAGGTAGACGCTGCTGACGCGACGAAAAAGCTTGCCGGAGCAGAGTTCAAGCTCACGAATTCCAGCAAGAATGTTGTAGCAACGAAAACTACCAATGCGAACGGTGAAATTGTATTCGATGATTTGAAGCTGGGTACGTACACACTGGAAGAAACAAAGGCTCCAGCGGGATATGACCTAGATCCAACGGAGCGCACTATTACGATTAGTTCGAAGGTACAGCAGGTATTAGCACCAATCACAAACCAAGAGACCTTGGGTTCAATCAAGCTCGTTAAGATCGCCGAAGGTAACGCAGCGAGAAAGCTTGCCGGAGCAGAGTTCAAGCTTTATGATTCCAGCAAGAGCGTAGTGGCAACGGGGATTACCAACGTGAATGGTGAGATTGAATTTAAGGATTTGAAGCTTGGTGTATACACACTGCAGGAAACCGTGGCTCCAACCGGCTATTATTTGGATTCAACGGAGCGCAGCATCATCATTGATTCGAAGGTACAAAAGGTGCTGGCCCCAATTACGAATAAAGACATACCGGCACCGACAGGAGCTCCCGGAACGAACCCGGTAGTTACTCCAACACCTACTCCGGTTAGTACGGTAACGCCAGGTGTAACTAGTACACCAGGTCCTTCCGCAACAGGAGTACCTGGCGTGACGTTTACACCGGGACCTACACCAATAGCGACCTTAAGTCCTACTGCACCTGCAGTAAGCAGCGCACCGACACCACAGGCTACGTCAGCAACGACTGTTGAGGATATTCCAATCGATGGGGAAATTCCGCTGGGCGGCATTCCAAGCATTAGTGTGGAACCGTCACATGGTACAGTAGTCATTACACCAGACGGCAAATGGACTTATACTCCTGATCCGGGATATACAGGCAAGGATAAGTTCACCATTACTGTAACGGATGAAGACGGCAATGATCAGGATATCATTATTGAGGTGGGTGTTGACGAGGTGCCGACAGGTACGGTAACTGATACAACCTCCGGTGAAGATGGCCTGCCTGGAGATCTCCCTAAGACAGGGGAAGAAAGTCCGCTTCCATTGTATCTGATGGGTGGGGGACTGATCGTTCTGGGGATTATCCTGGCACGGAGATTCAAGACACGCAATAAACCGGAGTAATAAGTGACAGCATAAACAAGATTACATTGGTATACAGACAACCCGCCCGAAGCAAATGCTACGGGCGGGTTGTCTTGTTCTTATATTCAGCAGAAGAATAAGATTGATTCACAGACTTCTGAAATTATGCTGTTTCCATTCCTCGTACCAGCGGGTTATATTTGCCGGCAGGCCGATTCCCAGTTCCCCGTTCCAAAGAGCTGTCATCGTGTTATATTGCTCCTCGACCCCTGAGCGTTCACCGATGATATCATACGTTTTCATAAGTCCGAAATATCCCTGTTCGAAATAAGGCTGAAGATGGACAATACGCTGATATATCGTAACAGCCTCCGGGAGTTTGCTGGTCTCTATATAGAACGCTGCCAGACTCAGCGCATGATGCAGCCAGATCGTCCGGAGCCGCTGACGTTCACTCTCAGCCCACAAATAATCGTAGTCGGCCAAATAATCACCAGTGTAGAAATCCAGCAGACGCTGATGCTCTTGAATATTGCCAGCGCTGACCGGCTCCAGAGTAAGAAGGCCTTTCTCCCATTCGTAGCTGTCAATTAAAGCGCCCCCGGTCTCCAGGGTGTACCCTTCTCCGCCGCTGACATTATTGATGGGGAGATCGATTTCTCCCTGCTTCAAGCACTGTCTTACCTGATAAATGGTAGTGTACAGGTGGGTTGAGGCTTTTTTGAGATTGAAATCAGGCCACAGGAGATCGATCAGGCTGTCCTTGCTGACAAACCGGTTACGGTTATGAAAAAGATAAGCAAACAGCTCCTGGGCTTTCGAGGTACGCCAGCGAATATTGCTTAGCGGCTGTCCGCCGCGCTCGAAACGCAGGGACTGGAGGCTGCGGATCATGATTTGATGATCTGTAATTTTATTGTCGGGCTCCAGCTCGATCCGTTCCTCCAGCCGCTGAATAGTCTTCACCAGCCTGCTTCTGCTTACCGGCTTCAATACATAATCAAGTGCGTTTAGCTCAAAAGCATCTACAGCGTAGTTATTGTATGCAGTCACAAATATGATTTTGGCACGGGGGCAAAGATTCTGCAGGATTTCACCAGCTTGAACTCCATTCATCTCGGGCATATCAATATCCAGGAAAATAACTTCCGGGTCCAGCTCCGGTGCTGCTTTTACCGCTTCATAAGGGTCTGTAAAGGCGGCAAGGATCTGTACTGACGTTAATTCTTCAAGCATGAGCTGAAGTTTTATAAGTGCAAGACGTTCATCATCCACTAGCATAGCTCGAATCATTTCTGTCCACCGCTTTCCTTATCTTTATCGCTGAAACGGATAACATCCTCTTAAGGAGGAGGAGCCGTTTCTATTTGTATGCTGCCTAGCCATGATGATAAATGAATTCGACAAGAAAAAGGAATTCCCTTTCTGTAGAGGATAAGCCCCATG
The DNA here is from genome assembly GCF_038593005.1 of Paenibacillus sp. FSL E2-0178. Lineage (NCBI taxonomy): Bacteria > Bacillati > Bacillota > Bacilli > Caryophanales > Paenibacillaceae > Paenibacillus > Paenibacillus sp. FSL E2-0178. Next base: position 3,036,925 of record NZ_CP151953.1, on the reverse strand, counting down.
TAGGATATAGTAAAGTAAAATAGGCTTCAAAAATTATTTTTTTAATAATTTCGCATGTCCTGCAGGGGGATCAGCCTGCCCGGCGTCTAACGTTATGTAACTGAAGGAGGGGAGAATTACTTGGAAGAGACGGAGTGGATTACTGCTGTGCTCAGCGGAGAGCATCAGGCCTTCGGGCACCTGGTGACACGTTATCAGGGCATGGTATACAGTGTGTGCATCAAAATCACAGGAGAAGCCGAGTCGGCCAAGGATATGGCCCAGGAAGTCTTCATCAAGGCCTATAAGGCTCTTCCCTCCTTCAGAGGACAGTCTTCATTCTCCACATGGCTGTACCGGATTGCTTACCGGACCTGTCTGGACTGGAAACGGGCCAATGACCGGGAATGGCGGCACCGGAGCACTGCGGACTACACGGAGAATGATTGGGTGACTTCGCAAACGCCTGAGCAGGCGGCACTCCGCAAGGAAGCCTCCCAGGAGCTCGGTGAGAATTTGAACAGTCTGACAGAGCCGTACCGGTCGGTTGTGCAGCTGTACTATTTTCAGCGACACTCGTATCAGGAGATTGCCGATCAGAAAGGGATTTCGGTCAAAACGGTTGAATCGCAGCTGTATCGGGCCAGACAGATGATGCGCAAAAGCGGGGAGGAATGGCGATGAATTGTGCAACAGTAAAAGAATGGATGCCGCATTATATCGATGGCCAGCTGCCGCCTGAGGCGCAGCAGACAATCCGCCTGCATGCCGAGTCCTGTCCCGACTGCGCGCAATGGCTGGAAGAGGCACGCGGTCTCGCGGCGCTGTGGAATGAGATGGAAGCCGGGCTGGACGGCCTTGGCCAGGAAGCAATGCAGCCTATGGACTTCCCTGATCTTACAGCGGATGTGATGGCTAAGATTGACCGTATGGAGAATGGCCGCAGGGAACGGGTGATTAAAGCAACGATGTCCAGACGGCGTACCGCCCCGGGAACCTCCTGGATGCATTATGGCGTTGCCGTGGGGCTGACTTTTCTCCTGCTGCAGTTCGGTGTGTTTGAACACCTTGCCTACGGCATTACCGAAATTAATGGGCAAATGTCCACTTCAGTCAGCGCCTGGTTCGGCCCTCAAGGCAAATAATCCAACAATCAGCAGGGGCTATTCCGGCAAATTCATACTAATTAAAACCTGCGTACGATAGAAGCAGCTTTGCTGCAAGAAGATTTCGAAGAAGCGGATGTTCCGCAAAACTTTTAGGAGGTTATTATATGATTAAGAAAAGACGCTGGCTCACTTTTCTCCTGGCGATGGTTCCGGGACTGGGCCATATGTATTTAGGCTTCAAAAAGCTGGGTCTTGAGTATATGCTTGGAGCATCGCTGTGTATTATGTTCATTCCGTCGATGCCCACCGTATTTCCGTTCGCGCTGGCAGCACTCTGGTTCTATCAATTATTCGATGCGCTGCAAAAAGCGGCCTGGATGAAGCTCTCTGCGGCTGAGCATGAGCGGATGATGTTCCATCCGGACAGCTTCGGGGCACCTTGGACTATGGGAATGCCGGCACCTCCGGTATATCCGCATGATGATGTTAATCCGGTATGGGTAGGCATAGGCTGTGTCATAGCGGGTATTATGCTAATGCTCATTACGGTATTTCCAACCCTCTGGAGAATACTCAATGACATGAACATCGGGGCGATCGTGCTGTCTCTTGCCTTGATCGGATATGGACTGAGAATGCTGAAGAACAATTCTAAAGTATAGTGAAATGGGGAAATGAATTATGGGGAGATGGAAAATCGGCAGCTTTACCGCCGCAATAGGCTGCATTGTGATTGGGGTCATTGTAGTACTTGCCCAGTACGATGTAATCACTTACGAGGCGCTGGGCTATATCTGGCCGGCACTGCTTATTCTGTTCGGGCTGGAGATGCTGCTTAGGCTCTTCATTAAATCGGATGTCAAGAGCCGTGTGAGCGGCTGGGCGATTGTACTGATTATCGTGCTTGTCGCGGCAAGCGGGGCACAGACGGTGCTGGCCGGCGGTTCGCTGAGCAGTATCTTGGGCAATACAACGCTTGTCCCGGTAAGCGGGAAGGTAGAAGTGAATCAGGAAATTAAGAATGTACGGATCGAATTGCCTGACGGCAAGGTTAAGATTGAAGGCGTGCAAGGAAACACCCTGGAATATGAAGGAAAGCTGGAGCTGCCGGGCAATACGGACAGTGAAGCAGCAAGCGCACTAGAGCGTAAATGGAAAGTAACGACCGAAGGCGACACGCTTGTCATGGAGCTGGAAGGAGATTCCGGCTGGCTCGCGAACATCCAGTTCGGAATTAATGTCAAAGCACCTTACCTGAATGTTAGCATTCCGCAGAATTTAGCCGCTCAGGTAGAGACCAGCGACGGATCCATCGAAGCTTCCGGTCTGACGGCAGGCATGGATGTGGACACTAGCAACGGGACAATGGATATCCATGATATTACCGGAGGCGTAGAGGCTCACACCAGCAATGGTACAGTAACCGTGCAGAATATACAGGGTAAAGTGGAGCTGGTCAGCTCGAACGGGGCGATTACACTGGGCAATATCGACGGCTCCGTATCTGCGAAGAGCAGCAACGGCAAGATTACGGTCAATTCTGCGGTGACAGGCGACTGGGAGCTGAAATCCAGCAATGGCAAGATTGTGGTGGGCCTGCCGGCTGTTACGGATGCGACAATCCATGCGGATACGAGCAATGGTTCGCTTAAAGGGAATGTTACCTGGGATGGCGATGATAACAATGGAACAGCTGTGCTTGGCAGCGGAACCCATGAAGTTACATTGTCCACCAGCAATGGTTCTGTAACAGTGGACACAGCACTATAAATCGCACAAAGAGCTGTTTACCGGAATAATTGCCGGTGAACAGCTCTTTTTATGACCTGCTATAGAAACGAAATACGAGTCAGATCCGGGTTCTTAAACCCTGCTTACCAGGCATAAGCCTTCGGAGCAGCACCGCCGGGTCCCGGGAAAATCTCGTCCAGACGTTTCAGCACGGACTCGTCCAGGGTGATCTCCAGGCTGCGCAGCGCGCTTTCGAATTGTTCCAGCGTACGCGGTCCTATGATCGGAGCCGTCACCGCAGGATTGGCCAGCAGCCAGGCCAGTGCGATATTATCCTGCGGTTCGCCCAGCTCCAGACTCAGCTCCGCAAAGGCTTCCAGCTGGCTCTTATGCTGCTCTACACGTTCTGAATTGCCCCCGCTGCGGCTGCCTTCGATCTTCTTCAAGGCATTGCGGCCGAGGAGTCCCCCGTCAAGCGGGCTCCACGGGATAATTCCAAGACCGAGATGCTGGGCAGCAGGCAGGACCTCCAGCTCCGGCAAGCGGCAGGTGAGGCTGTATTTATGCTGCTCCGATACCAGGCCCAGGAACCCGCGGGCCTTCGCTTCCTGCTGGGCTACGGCAATATCCCAGCCGGCAAAGTTACTGGAGCCGACATAACCGATCTTGCCCTGGCTGACAGCAAGCTCAAAGGCGCCCCACAGCTCGTCCCACGACACGTTGCGGTCGATATGGTGCATCTGGTAGAGTTCGACATGATCGGTCTGCAGACGCTGCAGAGAGGCTTCCAGGTGCCTGCGGATAATATAAGAAGAAAGGCCGGCCTCATCGTTTGGACCATCCAGCTTGTCACTCATTGCGCCATAAACCTTAGTGGCGAGCACAACCTTTTCACGGCGTCCGCCGCCCTGCTTGAACCAACGCCCGATAATGGTCTCGGTCAGGCCGGAATTCTCACCCCAACCATATACGTTAGCGGTATCAAAAAAGTTGACTCCGGCGTCCAGCGCAGCATCCATGATGCGGAAGGCTTCCTTCTCGTCGGTAATCGGCCCGAAATTCATCGTTCCCAGACAGAGGCGGCTAACCTTCATACCGGACTTGCCAAGCTTAGTATATTGCACCTTAGTATCACTCCCTCATTAAGATGGCCTAACGGTTTAATACAACATTTGCCTACTAATTGTAAACAACTTAAGAATCAAGAGCAAACTGCGGTGCGGTTTTTATCAGTGCAAGATACGGTAACCGTACTCCTATAGGCTTCGCCTATCAGTTCAATAGAATCTATATCTTTGTCCTTTGTCTGTTGTTATGATACAACAATATACAGAAGAACTATGTCTGCGAGCAGCAGGACTACCTAAGGAGTGACAGGAATGAGCGAGGTTAAGAAAATCGCCGTAATTGCCGGGGACGGTATCGGACCTGAAGTTGTGGCAGAAGCGGAAAAAGTATTGAAAAGAACGGAAGAAGTGTTTGGCTTTGCTTTTGAAACGGAGCATGCCCTCTTCGGCGGAATTGCCATTGACGAGCGGGGAACACCGCTGCCCGAGGATACGCTGGAAATCTGCCGCAGTGCAGATGCCGTACTCCTGGGAGCCGTTGGCGGACCGAAGTGGGACAACAATCCGAAGGAGCTGCGTCCGGAAACAGGACTGCTGGGCATCCGCAAAGCACTGGGTCTGTTCTCCAATCTGCGTCCTGCAGTTGTCTTCGACTGCCTGAAGGATGCTTCAACGCTGAAACCGGAAGTACTGGAAGGCACGGACCTGATGGTGGTGCGTGAGCTGACAGGCGGTATTTATTTCGGTGAGAAGCTGCGCCGTCAGGGTGAACACGGGGAAGAGGCTGTGGATACCTGCGTATACAACGTAACGGAAGTAGAGCGCATTGTACGCCAGGCGTTCGAGATTGCCGGCAAACGCCGCAATAAGCTGGCCAGTGTCGATAAAGCCAATGTGCTGGAGACCTCGCGCCTCTGGCGTGAGGTAGTGAACAGACTGGCGCCGGAATATCCGCAGGTAGAGCTGGAGCATGTGCTGGTGGATAACTGTGCAATGCAGCTGCTGCGCCGTCCTTCGAGCTTCGATGTCATCGTTACTGAGAATATGTTCGGAGATATCCTGAGTGATGAAGCAGCGATGCTGACCGGTTCCATCGGGATGCTGGCTTCCGCGTCACTGGGAGAAGGCAGCTACGGCCTCTACGAGCCGGTACATGGCTCTGCGCCTGATATTGCCGGCCAGGGGCTCGCGAATCCGATTGCAACGATTCTGTCGCTTGCGCTGATGTTCCGCATGACCTTCGGCTACGAAGAGGCAGCGGCTGCCATAGAAGCAGCTGTCGCAGAGGTACTCGATGCCGGCCACCGGACCAGCGATATCGCTGTAGACAAGAGCAAGGCAATCAGCACCACAGAGATGGGCGATCTGATTGTTGCCGCTATCCGCAAAGCCTAGTTCTACCACATATGCCCTCCTTTGACGCAGAAAGAAGAAAAACTTCACAAAATGTTGCTTATTTATAATAATTATAAAAAAGTAATCAATGTAATATTGACTTTGATTTTGTACGATGATAACATTTGTTCTGTAGCAGCAACAATGTAACCATCCATCAAAATCAAGAAAAGCATATTGCACCGGCTAACGGCACCGTAGTTGTTTTTCTTACATAATCAAAGGAGGATTTAAGCAATGGCAGAACGTTTGGTAGGTAAACCAGCCCCTGATTTCTTCATGGAGACAGTAACGGGCGACGGTAAGGATTTCGGTAAGGTTAGCTTGTCCGACTATCGCGGCAAATGGCTTGTATTCTTCTTTTATCCGCTTGATTTCACATTTGTATGTCCGACCGAAATTACAGCACTGAGTGATGCTGCGGCTGATTTCGCAGAACTCGATACAGAAATTCTTGGTGTGAGCATCGACTCCATCCACAGCCACAAAGCCTGGTTGACAACCCCTAAGGATATGAATGGCCTTGGTCCGGTTAACTTCCCGCTGGCGTCTGATATCACGAAGAAGGTTGCCAGCGATTACGGCGTCCTGATCGAAGAAGAAGGTATCGCACTCCGCGGATTGTTCATTATCGATCCTGACGGCGAACTGAAATATCAAGTGGTTAACCACAATGATGTAGGCCGCAGTGTAGAAGAAACTCTGCGTGTACTGCAGGCCCTGCAATCCGGCGGGCTGTGCGCTATGAACTGGAAACCGGGCGACAAGAATCTGTAAGCTGCCGGTCCTCATCAGCTGCGATCTTTGATATACGAAGAGAACCTCCTTGCGGGAGTATTTCCCGTCAAGGGGGTTTTTTGCACCAAACGGCTCTTCCTTAGCGGACAAGCCGTTTGAAAATGGGCGTAAAGGTTAATATATAGCTTCAAGGAGAGGAATCTCTCCTGCCATTGTGTAATATAATAATAGGAATTCAACGGAAAAAATCAAGGAGGGTGAACAAAAATGAGCTTTTGCTGTGGAGCGAGTATGGTTGGAACTAAGGGGACCCTAAAGCATTATCGCACGCAAGTCCATAATGTTCCCCTGCTTTTTTGTCCGGTATGCCACCGGGTAGAGGTACATTATAAAGTCGAAAATGAATATGAAATCCTGGCAGAATATGCCCATGGCGACGGAGTTACGGATGTTGATTTCCAGGATTATGTAATGGAAGATGAGGAAGCGATCTTCGAGAATGTGATAAATATGGAGAGCGAGGATCCGCTCGCTATTGTGCGCAGCCAAATCGACATGTCGCTTGACCTGCTGGCCGTAGCCAAACAAATTGGCGATACCAAATGGGAACGTGAACTGAAGAAGCGTCTGGCGGTTATGAGTCAGCGGCGCCACCGGCTGCAGCAGAAAGCCTGAATACCAAGCTTAATGCTTCCACGCAATGTCATAAAAGAGGAGAGTCTTCGCGAAATGCGGAGGCTCTTTTCATTGTATTTGCAGGAAACGAAACATTCTAACGATATTTAATGTGTCTTAAGAATCATTTTAAGAATATTTTTATCATTCGACAGTTTCTCCGATTGCGTTGTCTTCTTCTCTTGGATATGATTGGAATATAGTTGAAACGGTTGGATAATATAATACGATTTCCGAATGTTCTGGCGGCTTCGTCATATACTCATATACATAGTAATTTGATGTCGCTTAAGCGTCTTCGTCAATTGCAGTAAAAGGGGGAACTTCGTATCGTGATAAGCCAATATCAGGAAAGCTTGCTTTTACCGGCAAGAACGTTTCAATCCGGACCGATGGATACTACATATGAGGATGTTCTGGAGCATATCGACAGCGGGATTCTGCTTTTTGATGAAGAGGGAGTTCTGACGTTTGTAAACAAGCAGATGTACGGCATATTGGAGCTGGGCCGTCATTCTCTGCTTGGCTGCACCCTGACTCATTTGATAAGCCATATTCAACTAAGCCGTTTTAAGAAGAAGCTCGTTTTGCGTAGCTACCGTGAAATGGTGGTCAAAGGTAAGCCAAGCTATGAATTTGTAGATGAATATGGCCGGTACTGGCGCGCCTCTCTCTGCAGCGGTGAGCAGATGAAGGGCTGCTACCTGTTCACGCTCAAAGAGATCTCAGACTTCAAGCTGATTGAACAGACAGCATACCAGAACGACAGTCTGGCGATGCTCGGCAGATTATCGGCTTCAATTGCTCATGAGATCCGCAACCCGCTGACTGCGATCCGGGGTTTTATACAATTGCTGCATCCCCATCTTCACCTGCTCGGCAAGGAGGAGTATGCGAAGATTATATTGGCTGAGATTGATCGTGCCAATGACATTATTCATGAATTTCTGACTTCCTCCAAGCCTTCGGTGCCACAGGTCAGTATGATTCCTGTCTCGGCGCTCCTTAAGGAAGTCGTTCTGCTTACGGAGAGTGAAGCTCTGATGAAGGGCTGCCAGATTAATCTGCAGGTGCTTCAGGAAGATCTGTTCATCTCCGGAGACACGAAACAAATGAAGCAGGTCGTCTTAAACATGATTCGGAATGCTATGGAAGCGATCTCGGAGAGAGCGGATGATTCCATGGGCAGAATAGAGGTCGGAGCGCGCAAAGAAGGAACAGAGGTGCGGATTTTTATCTCTGACAATGGCAAAGGCATGGATATCTGCACACTGGATAGGCTGTTCAATCCTTTCTTTACCACGAAGGAGAATGGTACGGGATTAGGACTCTCGGTCAGTGACCGTATCATCAAGAATCATGGAGGCTGCATCTCTGTCAGCAGCCGGCTGAATGAGGGAACCCGGTTCGTGATTTCGCTTCCGCTCATTCATTAATCGAACAATAGACTCGGTATTTCCAGGCTTCCGGGTTATAATCAATATATTAAGGGCTGATTCCTGCAGTGCACGGTCATGTGCGGGAGATCAGCCCTGTCTGTTTTATTTGGAATAATACAGTGAGTCAGTGGAGGGATGCAGCATGAATATTGAATGGAGCAGCGGTTCAGAGGCAGCTTCGCTGCAAGGCGATGCCTTATGTTTCATAGTCTCGGAGGCACAGGCGCAGGGAGAAGGACTTTCGGCCGAATGGGCGGAGAGGATCAGCCTGTTGTCCAGGGCAGGGCTGTTTAGCGGCAAGCTGGGGCAAATTTATCTGCTGCCGGTGACTGGCCGTCCGGAGCTGCCGGTTGTCATTCTGGCCGGAAGCGGCAATGGCAGCGCAGCAGTCCATGACTTGCGGCTGATGATGGCGCAGGCCGCTAGGGCGGCTCACAGACTGAAGGCAGATACTCTGATTGTGCAGATCCCGGATCAGCTGAACCAGCTTCCTGAGGCCCTGAAGGCAGAGACAGCAGGCCAGGCCCTCGCAGAAGGCCTGGTCCTTGGGGCCTACCGCCGCAGACAATACAAGCTGGAGCAGCCGGGCTACGCCGGCTTAACCGCCGTAAGGCTGCATATGGAGCGTCAGACCGAAGAGTCAGAGGATGAGCGCTGGAAGTCAGGCTTGTTGCGGGGGCAGGCTTTTGGGGAAGCAACGAATCTGGCCCGGGACTTAACCAATCTCCCGGGTAATCTGCTGACCCCTTCAGAGCTTGCTGCAGCAGCCATCGAAGTAGCCGAACGCCATGGCTTTCCAGCTGAGGTGCTGGATGAACGTGAGATTGAGCTTAAAGGAATGGGCGGATTACAGGCCGTAGGCAAAGGCAGTGTGAATCCGCCGCGTATGATAGCCATTCGCTATCAGGGAACCAATCAGTGGGAGAATGTGGTGGGGATTGTCGGCAAGGGCATCACCTTCGACACTGGAGGCATTTCGCTCAAAAGAGCTCCTGGCATGGAGGATATGATCAGTGACATGGGCGGTGCAGCCGCAGTACTCGGAGTCATGGAGGCTTTGGGGCGTTTGCGCCCCCGGATCAATGTCGTCATGCTTATTCCGTCGGCGGAGAATATGCCGGCAGGCAATGCTTTTAAACCGGGTGATATTATAACCTCCCTCAGCGGAAGAACGATTGAAGTGCTGAATACCGATGCGGAAGGCAGAGTGGTTCTGGGAGATGCAATCACGTACGCGCGGGAGTGGGGGGCGGAACGGATTATTGATGTCGCCACGCTAACCGGGGCCGTCTTGTCCATTCTGGGCGATGTGGCTACGGGCGCTGTAACGAATGATGAAGAGTTCCTGGCGGAGCTTCTGGAGGCCTCCAGGCTGTCAGGCGAGCAGATATGGGCCCTGCCCGTCTATCCGGAGTTCCGCGAGATGCTAAAAAGCGAGGTCGCCGATATCCGCAATGCTGCCGGAAGATACGGCGGAGCTACTACAGCCGGATTATTCATCGGCGAATTTGCCGAAGGTCTGCCCTGGATTCATCTGGACATTGCCGGAACGGCATTTTTGTCGAAAGAGCGGGGAGTGAACCCGAAGGGGGCAACGGGGGTGATGGTGCGAACGCTGCTGGAATATCTGCTCCGCTTAGCTCCTGGCTCTGGATTCGAGGCAGATACTGCGCAGTCCTCATCATAAAACTGTTATGACCCGTATGAAGCTAAACAGCCGCAGTCTCCGGATTCCCGGGACTGCGGCTGTTTAAGATAGGGCTATTTTTGGAAGAAGCGAGTTTAGGTTGAGTTACATCCTATTTTCTGGCTTTCATCTGTGCAGTAAAGGACTGGACCCCATTCATGATCTTGTCCCGCGTATTCTTATTCTTCAGCAAGTAGGCTGCTCCCAATGCTACCGTAGTAAACAATGTCTTTTTGGTGTTCATGGTAATTCCTCCTTGGTATGGTCTGGCTGTAATTGCTTATAACTAACATACCCGCATGCCAAGGATTCTAAACGAATTGTATTCATTTCTCTAGGGACGCAGACGGATCTAGTGTTTGGGATCGGCTGTAGTTCCGCAGCAGGACAAAGGTGAATCCAGCGATGCGGCCGAACAGGTTTTGCTTTTGTCACAGCCGGCACAGGCGCCTTCTTTGCCCTTTTGAACATGACGGTACAGCATCCAGCCGGAGTACCCGAAGATAAGCGCTACAATCAGAATATTGACTATCATTGCTGCTCTCGCTTCCTCTCAGTAAATCTTGGACTTGCTGCCTCTACGACCATCCCAACAGCCGGCCGCCCTGGAAAATAACCAGTGACACGGCATACGCCAGTACCAGTGAATATCCCATGGAGAAGAAAGTCCATTTCCAGGATGCCGTCTCTTTCTTGATTACTCCGACCGTAGCCAGGCAAGGAATATAGAGCAGGATGAAGGCCATGAAGCTGATCGAACTAAGCGGTGTGAAGACTGAAGCAATTTGTCCTTCCAGCCCTGCGCTATCCGGCGCATGGTAGATGATATTCATGGTGGAGACCACAACCTCTTTGGCGAGGAAGCCGGGAACCAGTGTGGAACCGGCCTGCCAGGTGCCGAAGCCGAGTGGCTGCAGCAGCGGTGCGATCAGCCCGCCGAATTTGGCCAGGAACGAGTTGTCCATCTCTACATTGAATCCGGCAGGACCCGCGTATGACATCAGCCAGATAATGACCGAACCGGCAAGAATGATGGTTCCTGCTTTACGCAGGAAGCCTTTGCCCTTCTCCCAGGTGCTGCGGCCCAGTGTCTTGAACTGCGGCATCCGGTAAGGCGGCAGCTCGATGATGAAGATGGAGGATTCATTCTTGAACAGATGTTTGGAGAATAATTTACAGAGAATCAGGGCGAAGACTACTCCCATCACATACATCGCCAGCACCGCCGTTGCTTGCCGGGCCGGGAAGAAGACCGCTGCAAACAGCAAGTACACCGGCAGCCGGGCTGAACAGGACATCAGCGGCATCAGCAGCGTTGTCAGCATCCGGTCCTTGGGCTGTTCGATACTGCGCGCAGCCATAATCGCCGGCACGTTACAGCCGAAGCCGATAATGAAAGGGATGAAGGCTTTACCGTTCAGGCCCATCCGTTCCATCGTGCTGTCCATCAGCAGGCAGACGCGTGCCATGTAACCGGAATCCTCCAGGAAGGAGATCATCAGGAACAGAATGAAAATCTGTGGAACGAAGACAAGCACGCCGCCGACACCGCCGATAATACCATCGACAATCAAAGCATGAGTAAAGCCAGATGCACCGATCGCCTGCAGCAATGAGTTGGCTCCGTCACTGAGAGGACCCCCAATGAAGCCGTCCAGAAGATCCGATAAAGGTCCGCCTACCCAGTCAAAGGTCGTTTTGAACATAGCGTACATAAAGACGATAAACAGAGGCAATCCCAGAAAACGGTGAGTCAGGATAGAATCCAGCCGCTCCGTCAGATTATGCGGCTTCTGCTTCGTCGCATCGATGGCTGCCGCGCATACACTGCGGATGTAGTCCATGCGGATGGAGCGGATCCACTGCGGAAGGGTAAGCGCCAGCTTCTGCTTTTGCAACTGGGTCTGACAGGCATCGCAGAGGAGCATCAGCTCGGAAGTATCCATACGTTTCTTGAGCAGCTCCAGTACTACCGGATTCTGCTCCATCAGCTGCAGGGAAACCCAGCGCAGGTTAGGCAGCCCGGAGATCTGCTGCAGTTGATTTGAAATAGAAGCTATCGTCGCTTCAACGAGTTCACCATAATTCAGATGGAAGCTCACAGGCGGAATATTAGCCGGCTTCTCCAGAACGCTGAGCACCTGGCTGCTGCCTTTGCCTGTTCTGGCAATCAGCGGTAACACGGTTATCCCAAGCTGTGCCTGCAGTACTTCAGGGTTGACCTGAATTCCGCGGGCATTGGCAACATCGATCATGTTCAATCCGAGTACAATCGGCTTGCCGTATTCGAGCAGCTGCAGGGTAAGCAGCAGATTTCGTTCCAATTGTGATGCATCGACAATATTGATGAGTGCTTCGGGTGATTCTTCGATCAGATATTGGGCGGCTACGCCCTCATCGCGGGAGAGCGGATGAAGTGAATAGATTCCGGGTAAGTCGATCAGCTTGCCGGCTCCGTTCTTCAGGCTGCCGACCTTCTTCTCAACAGTAACGCCTGCCCAGTTCCCGACATATTCATACGAAGATGTGAGTGTATTGAAAAGCGAGGTCTTTCCGGTGTTTGGGTTCCCTACAAGGGCGATGGAGCTCATGAAACTTTCACCTCAATCATCGAAGCTTCCTTCCGGCGGATAGCGAATAATTGACCGTTGCATTCCAGCGTAATGGGGCCCATAAAAGGACCTTTACCCTTCAGGCGGATCATTACACCTTCGGATACTCCCAGATCGGCAAGACGGCGGCGCAAGATGGGGTTCATGCCTTCAATTCTATAAATAGAGCCGGTAGTGCCCGGTTGTAAACGCAGCAAGGAGCAGGATGCAGAAGCCATTGTAATCCCTCCGAGAGAGATTGATAATCAATCTCAATTATTTCTTGTACTGTAGCATTTTGTTAGAAACTTTGCCGTGACTAATATCATTGTTTTGATCTCCTGAAATCTATATGGAAATTACTGAAATTTTCTTTACAATTTATTCTTCATTAAAGTATGATTGAACGATAATGTAAGCATAGTAAGTTTGAGGCCTTGTTTATTATGAGGATATAATATGAAGCTAAGCCCGAAGGGAGAACAGATTGTGAAGACTAATCAGAGCAAAATTGTCGATTGTACCATCCGTGACGGGGGATTGGTGAATAACTGGGATTTCAGTATTGAATTTGTTCAGAAATTATACGCTGGTTTGAATGAAGCCGGTGTTGATTATATGGAAATCGGATATAAAAACTCACCGAAGCTGCTGAAAGGGTCGGAGGGTGCCGGTCCATGGCGTTTTCTGAATGATGATTTCCTGCGCAAGGTTATCCCGCAAAAAGGCCACACCAAGCTGTCGGCACTGGTCGATATCGGCCGTGTAGACGTGAATGATATCCTGCCCCGCAGTGAGAGTATGCTGGATCTGATTCGTGTAGCCTGCTACAGCAAAGATGTGGACAAGGCGCTTGAGCTGGTGCAGACCTTCCACGATCTGGGGTATGAGACTACAATTAATATTATGGCTCTATCCAATGTCATGGAGAATGAACTGCTGGAAGCGTTCGAACAGATCCGCGAAAGCGTTGTTGATGTTGTATATATCGTAGATTCCTACGGCAGTCTGGATCACAATGACATCCATTACCTGGTAGAGAAGTTCAGAACACATTTGCCGGATAAACGCCTGGGTGTACATACGCATAACAATCTGCAGCTGGCCTTCTCCAATACACTGATTGCAGCGGAAAAAGGTGTCGAACTGCTGGACGCTTCCTGCTACGGCATGGGCCGTGCTGCCGGCAATTGTCCTACAGAGCTGCTGGTTACCCATTTGAAGAACACCAGATACACCCTCCGTCCTGTTCTGGATATCGTTGAGAACCTGATGATTCCGTTGCGCGAGAAGGAAGAGTGGGGATATATCATCCCATACATGATCACGGGAACTCTGGACGAGCATCCGCGCTCGGCGATGGCGCTGCGTTCTTCAGCCGATAAAGACAAGGCGGTTGACTTCTATGACAAGCTGACTACACCTGAGGTTAATTTCGGGGATAAATAAACGTCCGGAAGAAGAAAGCACTGACCTCTATTTAGAGGAAGGTGCTTTTTTTCTGCCAGAGATGGCTTCTTTATAATATTGTAGGATGAACGATGTAACTTTACGGGAGTATTCAACCGATATTTATACATAGGACATAATACACATCGACTAGTTATTATAGATATCATTTTTAGACGCGAGGGACTTATGAGACAAGAAGAGAGAAAGACCATTCATGCGGCGGTTATAGGGGCTGCGCTGTTCCTTCTGATCCAGATTTTTCGTACACCGCTGGGCCATATAGAGGATAAAGATTTACTGCTGGCATTCTATCTTATTTCGGGCTGCTGCACTGTGGCTTTCGGCTTTGCGATTTTTGCCCAGGGCAGGTTGTTATTCTCCAATAAATTATCCAAAGCAAGACTTTATACATCCGCGCTGTTTTTGGGTGTAAGCATCTTTGATTTCCTGCATGTTCTCAGTTTTGTAGGCATTCCCGGAGTTGCCTCTTATATTAGTTCCGGACAGTCCCTATGGCTGCTGACCTTCTCGCGGCTTGCCAGTGCACTGGGGATCGTACTTATCTTCTGCAGGGCAGATCAGCCGGTGTCGGTTGACAGCAAGCACAAGGTATTCCGGAATTCATTCATGTTAATTCTGCTATCTGTGGCAGCGTTTGGCGCCGGCAACCTGATTATCCCTGGACTGGCGGGTTATCCGTGGGTGGAGACCGTAAGAGATCTGGTGAATATGGCCGTACTGTTCGTTTATCTGCTTGGAGTAGGAATTATTGTATATCCGGGCAAAATTGAGAAGTCGGCTTCGTTGTTGATTATTATCCGCTCCCTTGTATTCTTTGCACTGGGCCAGGTCTTCTTCATGAATCTGTTCAGTGTCGGAGATATGGATTATCTGTTCGGGATGCTCAGCAGCGGAGTTGCTTATTATCTTCTGCTGACTGGTGTCTACAGATTGACGATTGAGGAGCCCTTTGAGGAGAACCAGCAGGCAGAGGCGCGGATTAATTATCTGGCCTTCCACGATGATCTTACAGGTCTTCCGAACAGACGCCGCCTGATGCAGCGTATGGAAGAGATTGTGATTCAGAGTGAGAAGGACAAAAGCCGCGGATTCTCGGGCCTGGTCATCATGAACATCAATCATTTCAAGAATATTAATGACTCTCTCGGACATTATGCAGGAGATTTGCTGCTGCAGCTGGTCGCCCAGCGGATCGGGAGTCAGGTTAGAGTGAATGAGGAGCTCTATAGTATGGGAGCGGATGAGTTTGCTTTTCTGATGACAGAGCGGACCGGTCTTGAGAACTGTCTGGTCCGGGCGAATGAGCTGCTGCGGCTGTTCGAGACACCGGTAAGCCTCGAGTCCGGAGAATACCACATCTCGCTTAGTCTGGGGATGAGCATCTTCCCCGGAGACGGTGATTCGGCAGAGCAGCTAATCCAGAACGCGGATACTGCTGTGCACAATGCCAAGGAGCAAGGGGTGGATATCCGCCGCTATATTCCGGCTATGCAGATGAAGGCGAAGGAACGCCTCAAGCTGGAGAATGATCTGCGCAGAGCCCTGGAGCGTAATGAATTCTATCTTGTCTATCAGCCTCAGGTACTGCTTGAGACTGAAGAGATTGTCGGCATGGAGGCGCTGCTGCGCTGGAATCATCCCAAACGCGGACTCGTCTCTCCAGTTGATTTCATTCCAATCGCAGAAGAGAGCGGGCTGATTGTTCCAATCGGGGAATGGGTGCTCAGAACGGCCTGCCAGCAGAATAAAACATGGCAAAATGCCGGTTATCGGCCCATTTGTGTCTCTATTAATCTATCGATGCGTCAGTTCCTGCAGCCGAATCTGGCTGGTAAGATTGGGGCAATTCTGCAGGAGATCGGTCTCGATCCCAGCTATGTTGATCTGGAGATTACAGAGAGCATGACACTGGATAAGGAGACTGCCTTTGACCAGTTGAACCGCCTGAAGAGACTTGGCGTATGCATCAGTATTGATGACTTCGGCACAGGCTACAGCTCATTGCATTATCTCAAGAACATGCCGATTGACCGGCTCAAGATTGACCGCTCCTTTGTCTCGGAAGTGATGGAGGACAGCAACAATGCGGCGATTGTCTCCACGATAACGTCCATGGCTCACCACCTGAAGCTTAAGGTAACTGCGGAAGGCGTTGAGAACAAGGAACAGCTGCAATTCCTGCGCCAGCAGCATTGCCATGAAGCCCAGGGGTTTCTGTTCAGCAAGCCGGTCAAGGCAGAGGAGTTCGAACTGTCTTTTCTGAAGCCGCTGCTGGAAATGCCATCGTAATGTGATCTTGGAGATCCTGCTAGGGTTGCAATTTATTCGTAGTAATGCTACAATGTTTCTTGTACTCAATTTGAGTTGCGGGTGTAGTTCAATGGTAGAACTTCAGCCTTCCAAGCTGATAGCGTGGGTTCGATTCCCATCACCCGCTCCATATTTTAATTCCAAATCCTTGTCCGCAAGGGTTTTTTTGTTGCTTATTTTCGTTATACAACCGGCGAGAATAGGACTATAGGGCAGTCATACGTATTAAGTATTATGATCCGCAAAAAGCCAGGCTCCCGATTCTCCGGGAGCCTGGCTTTGCTGTTGCAGCTATTGTGGATCAGCTTGGGAAATGCTGTGCCGGATTATACAGTCTTCAGGAACTCTACAATCGTCAGCAGGCCTTTATCGAAATTCTCCAGATTGAAATGTTCATCCGGAGCATGCAGGTTCTCGTCATCGAGGCCAAACCCCATCAGAACCACCGGAGCCTTCAGAATGCGGGAGAAGCTCTCCATGATCGGGATCGAGCCGCCGTCTTTGGTGAAGAGGGCACGGGTACCGTACACTTTGCCGTAAGCATCTGCAGCAGTCTGCAGAATTGGATGAGAAGGATCGATGTTGAAGGCGCGGGCTTTCTCCATCTGCTTCACATGCACTTTCGCGCCGCTCTGGATATTAGCCTGCAGATGCGCTTCTACAGCATCCAGAATATGCTGAGGGTCCTGGTCGCCGACAAGGCGGCAGGTAATCTTAGCATGGGCTTCCTTTGGAATAACAGTCTTGCTGCCTTCGCCCTGGAAGCCGCCGTATACGCCGTTCAATTCAAGCGTCGGACGTGCGCCAACCCGTTCTACGAAGCTATAGCCTTCTTCGCCGTATAATTGCTCCAGGCCAAGGCCTGCTCTGATTTTGTCTTCATCTACGCCCTGCTTGGCGAATTCCTCACGCAGCAGCGGAGAGAGCGTAGGCACGCCTTCATAGAAGCCTTCAACGGACACGCGGCCCTTGTCATCATGAAGCGAGCTGAGCAGCGACACCAGGGCATGCAGCGCATTGGGAACGCCACCGCCGTAAGAGCCGGAGTGAAGATCTGTCAGTGCGGTGTTCACAGTGACTTCAAGTGAGCACAGTCCGCGCAGTCCGGTGCAGATCGCAGGGCGTCCGCGTTCCAGCAGGGAGGTGTCCGAGACAAGTACGGCATCTGCCGCAAGCTTGTTCTGGTTGGCTTCCAGGAATGGAGGCAGGTTCACGCTGCCGATCTCTTCTTCGCCTTCGATGCACAGCTTGATGTTGACAGGAAGTGTGCCTTCCTGCTTGAGAATGGCTTCGATGGCTTTGATGTGCATAAACACCTGGCCTTTGTCATCAGTGGCTCCGCGCGCGTACAGCTTGCCGTCACGGATCTCCGGTTCAAACGGAGGGGTAGTCCACAGATTCAGCGGATCAACCGGCTGCACATCGTAATGTCCGTACACCAGAATCGTCGGCTTGCCCGGGGCATGAAGATAGTCTGCATATATAACAGGATGGCCTGCAGTGGGGTGCAGCTCAATATTGTCCAGTCCGGCACGCTTCAGGGTCTCTACCAGCCAGCCTGCGGCGGCGTTCACATCTTCCTTGTGGGTAGAGATAGCCGAGATGCTGGGAATTGCCAGCCATTGCTTGAGTTCGGTTAGCTGAGCCTCACGCTCAGTCTGAAAATAAGTTTCGTAAGACATAGTAATTATGTACCTCCTTGGAATCGCTGCATAATGCCGCCAAGACCCGTATCATGCCAGGGCAAGATAACAGGTCCGGACGGGCTTAGGTTCGGCAGTGTAATGCATCCATTATACTGGAGATATCATTAGGGATCAAAAAGGTTTGTTCAAACCGCTTACCAGAGGATGGTGGCCGGTGTAACGCCTTGGGGGAAGGTATCCTCGGCCTCGGTTCCGGCAGCGTACAGATTGTACCATGCATCGGCAATCAGATCCGGATCGGCCGCAGTTCCCGGCCTGATAAATGCGCCGATAGCCAGATGGGCCACATAAATACCTTGCGGCGCCAGATCCGAGTGCAGGTTCATCGCATAGTTGCGCAGCCCGCTGAGAGCTATACCCATATTGCCCATCATCGGAATCGGGTACAGGGAGGACAGCCCGGTTGTGAATAAAATAGCGCCGGTTTTCTTCTCCAGCATCTCAGGCAGCACCTGCTCCACACTGCGGATCGCGCCGATGACTTGTGACTGGAACGCGTCAAGGGCAATTTGTTCCGTAACCTGCGTTGCCGGAGTCGGCGGATAGCTGCCGCTGGTTGGACTGAACTCCAGGACATCAATGAAGCCGTAGTTGTCTTTGATGTCCTGGAAGGCAGCGGTCAGCTGCTCTTTATTGTAGAGATCCGCCGGAAAGGCAGCGGCTTCAATGCCCAGTGCTGCGAGTTCCTCTACTAAATTATTTAATTTGTCCGCGTTGCGGGCGATCAAAGCGGCACGGAAGCCATGTGCACCAAACTTCTTGGCGATAGATAATCCCAGGCCCGGTCCTGCGCCTACGATAGCGATAGTTTTCATGATTCATCAGTTCCTTTCAGGTTGTTGATTACTAACAGTAACCATGATAGACTTAGTTAGCTTAAGCGGCAAGAAGGCACTATTAGCTGCTTAGGTTACATGGAGGTAACTGCCTTGAACAATCAATCGAATGAACGGCTACAGGTACAGCAGCTTACTATGCTGGAGGATTGCACGGTTACCCGGCAGATCCTGGACCGTGTCGGCGATAAATGGAGTATGCTGATTATTGTGAACCTTGGTGTGCAGTCTTTGCGTTTCAAGGAACTGCAGCGCCGTTCCAGCGGCATCTCGCAGCGTATGCTGACCCAGACACTCCGCCATCTGGAACGTGATGGGCTGGTCTGGCGCAAAGCCACACCTACTGTCCCTTTGACTGTAGAGTACGGTCTTACAGCGCTGGGTGAATCTCTTCTTGGCCCGCTGACTTTACTGGTAGAATGGGTGAATGGAAACCGTGGCGAAATCGCCAAGGCAAGGATCAGCTACGATAGCGGGCATGGAGCTGCGGAGCCGGCGGATAGCCCGGAAAAGTTGAGTATAGAATCAGAAACAGAAGCGCCGCCAGCGGCGGAAGCGATAGGAGCGGAATAACAGTGTCAGCGAATGTACCAGCAAGTCTTGAATATGAAGCACAAATGCCCCAGGGCGGAAACAGGTCTTATATCTATACGTACGCCCATTCTGAGGACGAGACATCCCTATGCGGCATGGAGCTGCGCTGCCTGTTTGGACGGGAGATCCCGCCGGCTATATTCTCAAGCGGGACCCGGGTGGACGTCAGCCGCAGCCCTTTTATCAAAGAGCGGATTGATGTGATGTATGAAGGGGACACGCTCCCGGAAATCTACCGGCAGACGGAGCAGGTGGAGCTGGAGGGGAAGACCTTTAAGGTTATTTTTGTGAAGACGAATGATCTGGCACCTGAGCATAAAATTGAATACGATGAGCGCAGAGTGATTGAACGGGAAATCGGGCTGCGGATTGAAGGCGAGGCGGATGTGAATCATCCGGAGCTGGTGTATGGAATTGTAACGCTGGGCGGACGCTGGTACTTCGGCGCTTATCATAAGAATAAGGCAACCTGGTTCCGGCAGATGAAAAAGCCGCGCAGCTACTCCATAGCACTCAGCACGCGGGTGGCACGGGCGGCGGTCAATATGGCGGTTCCCCGCATAGCCGGAGTGAAGATGATAGATCCCTGCTGCGGGATTGGTACAGTAATGGTTGAGGCACTGTCTATGGGGATTGATATTGTAGGACGTGATATTAACCCGCTTATTGCTGCCGGAGCGCGGACGAATATCGCCCATTTCGGCTTCGAGAGTGAAGTCACGCTTGGGGATATTGCCGACATTACGGAGCATTACGACGTCGCTATTGTGGATATGCCTTATAATCTGTATTCGCGGATAACTCCCGAGGAGCAGTTCGCCATTCTCACGAATACCCGCCGGATTGCTGACCGGGTTGTAATTGTGGCGATTGAAGCGATGGATGAGATGATTCACTCCGCCGGCTTCACGATCATCGACCGCTGTATAGCGAAGAAGGGTGCGTTCTCCCGTCATCTGATGCTGTGTGAGTAGCGCTAATATTAATATAATGAATAGAGCTGCTGGAGTTCTGTAAAAGTATGTTCTATCCCATATCTGATTAAAGGCGGTGTACTTATGGAACAGAAATGGTTAACCTGGGCCAAAGAAATACAGGGGATTGCCCAGACTGGTCTGACTTATGCCAAGGATGTATATGATATCGAACGTTACCAGGCGCTGCGGGAGCTGAGCGTAGATATTCTGGCTAACTATACGTATGAGAGCAAGGAACGTATCCGGCTCTCCTTCGCGGGAGAGGGCGGATACAGCACACCGAAAGTGGATATCCGCGGAGTGATTTTTCAGGATAACCGGATTCTGCTGGTACACGAGAAGCTGGACGGGAAATGGGCATTGCCCGGGGGCTGGGCGGACATCGGCTTGTCTCCGAGTGAGGTAGTTGTTAAAGAGATAGCCGAGGAATCCGGTTATCAGGCGGAAGCCTTGCGTCTGCTCGCTGTGCTGGACAAGAAGTTTCACCAGCATCCCCCGGAGCCTTATCATGTCTACAAAATGTTCATCCTGTGCCGGATTACCGGCGGGTCAGCAGAAGCGGGTGTGGAGACAAGCGGGGTAGGCTTTTTTGCCGAGGATGCCTTGCCTGAACTGTCGGAGGAGCGCAATACGGCGGAGCAGCTGCACACACTGTTCCAATATTTACATAATCCTGAAAAGGCAGTAATATTGGACTAAAGTACTGCATATAATAGATGACCAGGAGTATATAAGTTTTAAAGTAGACAAAAATTGGTTAATATTATTTATGTAAGCCTTTGCATTAATCAACCGCTGAGCCTTTATATCTAAAAATTTATCAGAAACACAACTTTTTGGGCCAGGCGGTCTACATTTTTTCCTCTGCTGTGTCGATAACAATTTTAGGAGGGGATCGCATGGAACAAGAAGAGTTAAGACTTCCGCTGACGCAGGAAGGTGTAACACGTCCTGCAGAAGGTAATATTGCCACCGGCCTGGTATGGGGCGTCCTAATCAGTATTCCATTATGGATCTCGGTTATCGGCTGGATTACGGGCATCTGGAAATTTTAAGATTCATCGCTGAAGCTCTAACCTTATACTAACTTGCAACTATACAATGAAGGCTGCCTCTTCGGTTACGAAGAAGCAGCCTTTTTAAGTGCTAGGATTTACAGTTCTTTATTGATATGCACCAGTCGAAAGGTCTCGCAGATGACCCGCATACCCGGGTCGAATGGCTTACCTTCACCCTCAAGCTCTCTGGTGAAGAACACTTCATGGTTATAGCGCCACGATTCGAGGCTGCGGTCATCCTCCCCTTCAGAATACGCGAACTCAGCCGTTACATCCGCAAACGGAACAATCTCAACCTTCGTAGTCTCGATGATTCCGCTCGGCTGCCCCGTACTGTCCAGCAGCACGGATAGTCCGCCCACAAAGGGCAGAGGCGTACCGCGTGCTTCATTTAACTCATAATTTTGTGCCGTTCCGGTCTTGATTCCAGCCAGGACCAGCTCAAGCAGTTCATCGGCCAGCCGGGGGTTGTCGCCAAAAGCCCAGGCGCTGTCGAAATTCTCCGCTGCCTCAGGATGGTCTTGCAGATAAGACTCCCAGTATTGTGCTATCGCCGGGGTTAATGTCACCTTGCTCACCTCTATTATGGGATTAGAAATCAGTCTAAAGAATAAACGTAAATGAATTAACATAAATGATCTAAGAGTTATCCGCTTCGCTTAACCAGCTGCTGTACAAGTCATCCAGCTTCTGCTGCGCGGCATTCCGTGCCGTCATAAGCTCAGCCAGCTTCCCGGAATCGCTGGCAAACCGCGGGTTCAGCATCTCGCCGTCGATAACACTTAGCTGAGCCTCAACAGCAGCAATGTCCTGCTCCCAGGAGGCCGCTGGACGGGGCTTGCGGGAAGGAGCGGCGGATGCGGCACCACCGGCTGGGCGGGGCTTAATGACGGCAGCAGCCGTACTCCCTGCTGCAGCTTGCCGTTCGGCCGCCGCGGCTTTCTCAGCCTGCTTCTCCTTGTAATATTCATAATTCCCGGAGAAGGATGAGAATTGTCCGCTATTAATATTCCATAGCTTTCCGAAGCAGCGGTTAATGAAATAACGGTCATGCGATACAGCCAGCACGGTCCCGGGGAACTCCTCCAGCGCCTCTTCCAGCGCTTCGCGGGAATCGATATCGAGATGGTTGGTCGGCTCATCCAGAATGAGCAGATTCGGACGGCGGTGCATCAGCACCGCGAAGCGCAGCCGTGTCCATTCTCCGCCGGAGAGATTGGTGATGTTCTTAAACACATCACTGCCGTAGAAGAGAAACCGGGCCAGCTGCCCGCGGGCCTCTCCTTCTTCAAGCCCTGCTTCCTCGCGGAAATAACGGAGCACGGATTGGCCGTTCTCCTCCGGTACAGCTTCCTGGGCCAGGTAGCCGACAACGGCTCTGGAAGCCAGTGTACAGCTACCGCTGTCCGGGGCTTCCTGCCCGAGAATAATCCGCAGCAGCGTGCTTTTGCCTGCGCCGTTGCCGCCGATCAGTGCCGTAGTCTCTCCATATCTGAGAATGTCACTGGCTGCCGAGAAGAGCTTGCGCTCTCCGAAGGCTTTGCTAATCTGGTCAAGGATTACGACCTGATTGCCGGTCCGGTCATCCTGCCCCAGCTGCAGATCCATGGACTTGCGCTCCAGAACCGGACGTTTGACCTTGACCATCCGGTCCAGCGCCTTCTGCATGGAAGCTGCACGGCGGGGGAACGAAACGTTCTGCGGATTCAGCTTTCCCCATTCAATCAGCCGCTTGATGCTCTCCTGCATCTGCTTAATCTTCTTCTGCTGCTCCTGATAATCGGCGAACTGCTGCAGGAGTCTGGCCTCCTTCTCGACCTGATAGCCGCTGTAATTCGTATGGAAGGTGAAGGCTTCCCCGTCTTCGATCTCAATGACCTTCTTAACGACGGCATCGAGGAAATAGCGGTCATGGGAAATGGCCAGCACAGTGCCGTCATAGCTCTGCAGGAACTGCTCCAGCCATTCGATAGCATCCATATCGAGGTGGTTGGTCGGCTCATCGAGCAGCAGAATATCTGGACGGCGCAGCAGCAGCTCGGCGAGGCCGACCTTGGTTTTCTCCCCGCCGGAGAGGGAAGAGAACCGGCGGTCATATTGGCCGCTTCCAATGCCAAGGCCGGTGGCAATACGGCTGATGGAGGATTCAATTTCATATCCGCCAGCGGCTTCGAATTTCTCCTGCAGGTTGCCGTATTCCTTAAGCAGCCGGTTCCAGGCCTGTTCATCGTCACTTGCACCGGAAGCGGACATTGTCTGCTCCAGCTCCCGCAGGCGGCGCTGCCACTGCAAGGGCTCCACGAAGCTGCGCTGCAGAACCGCATATACGGTTTCATCGTCACTCGCCTCCTGGATCTGCGCGAGCAGTCCGATGACGCTGTTCCGGCGGATGGAGATCTGTCCCTGATCGGGACGTTCTTCCCCGCTCAGCAGATGGAAGAGGGTGGTCTTGCCGCAGCCGTTGCGGCCGATTAGGCCGATTTTTTCGCCTTGGCGGATATCGAAGGTGATGTTCTCCAGGACGAGCTGGGCACCGTGGTATTTTTGGACATTTTGGCATGAGATGATCATAGATATTCTCCTTTTATAGGAACGCCTGACTACTACAAAACAACATAAAAAGGCCGCAGGGAAATTTCCCCGCGGCCTGAGTATTCTCCGGTTTATGAGATCCGTTGAAGTGTAGGCGAGAAAGGCATTTCACAATGTTGTAGTGTTATTAAGTTCGTGTAAATGGACAGACTTCTCCCGTCCAGGGCATTTACATGAACGATGCCAGCCATAATATTAATCAGCCGGCTGCTAACACTATTGGTCCGATTGTGATCCATTCTCCTACACCTCCTTCTTCTAAATTTAAAGTCATTTTAACCAATAAGCCGGGAATAAGCAAGAGGGAAATCCCCTTACTCTGGTATAAATCCATAAATCCGCAAGTAGTATGGACTATGGCGGAGGAGGAATTGCTGCCAATCTATTATAGGAAAAGGGGATTATGATGGCGATTTTTAACGGATTGCTGGGCAATGCTTCCCAGGTCCCGCTGGAAGATGTGAAGCGGGAATATGCGCAGATTCTGGCCCCGCAGGAAACGATCGAACGCGCCTACAAGCTGATCCGGGATATGTTTATTTTTACGGACAAACGTCTGATCCTCGTAGATAAGCAGGGGGTGACCGGCAAGAAAACGGAATATCATTCGATTCCCTACAAGAGCATCACCCATTACTCGGTGGAAACGGCAGGGCATTTCGATCTCGATGCGGAGCTGTGCCTCTATGTGTCCGGTGCGGCGGTGCCGCTGAAGAAAACCTTCAACAAGTCCGTCAATATCTATGAGGTGCAGGCGGTGCTGTCGCAATATATTCTGAAGTGAGCGTGGTCCCGGAGAAGGTTATCAGCCAGGGGAACGTGAGGGCCGGCTAGACCGTGTACTGAAGAACCAGCCCTCCATAGGCAAAAGCAGCGAGAATAACCAGCGCGGGGTGGAGTTTTAAGTGCTTCAGTGCCCAGAAGGCTATTGCGGCAATGATCAGGGTCTGCCAGATGCCGATGGAGTCTGCCGGGCCTTTGGCCATTTTGAAGGTAAGCACAACCATCATAATGGCGATAACCGGCTGGACAAGCAGCGTCATGCCTTTGACGACAGGCGACTGCTTGTATTTCTGCATCACGTTCAGCAGGATGATCAGCGCAGCAGCGGAAGGGACAATCGTCGCCAGCAGTGCAGCGGCCAGTCCGGGCCAGCCGTAGACATCGTAGCCTACATAAGCAGCGATTTTGGTGGCAATCGGTCCGGGCAGCGCATTGCCGAGCGCCAGCATATTGGGGAATTCTTCATCAGTCAGCCAGCCGTAATGCGGCACGATCTCTTCGTACATCAGCGGAATGGAGGAGGGGCCGCCGCCATAGCCGAGCAGATTAGCCATGAAAAACCCGTAGATCAGCTTGAGCCATTCCATTAGGCGGTCCCCCCTTTGTTCTGTTTCGCGAGTATCCGGTAATGGACCGTTCCATAGCCGAGGTATAGCACGATGACTATGGCCGGATGCAGATGCAGCACTTCAAGCAGCACCAGGGCGAGCAGCAGGAAGCCAGCCCCAATCATTACGCCAAGGCCCTTAAAAGCCTTCCGGGCAAACTCATAAGCCATCATTCCCAGCATAACCGCAATCACAGGGGAAACCGCAGCGATCATTCCGGCTACAACCTTGGAACCGCTTAAGTAATTTACGGCGGATAACAACGCGATCATCGCAATTCCGCTGGGAAAAATATGTGCCAGCACAGAGAGGATGGCTCCCCGGACGCCTTTTAGCTTATAGCCGAGGTAAGCGGCCATTTTGGTGGCGATCGGACCCGGCAGCGCATTGGCAATGGCAAGTGTCTCGCCGAACTCCTCATCGCTCAGCCAGCCATAGCGGGTTACGGCATCATGCCGGATCAGCGGGATGACGGACGGTCCGCCGCCATAGCCGAGGATGCCTGTTCTGGACATGGCCATAGCAATCTGGATGTATTCGTTACCAGTGGTTTTCATTAGAGGATAGGCCCCATTTCGTAAGTGGATTCCGCAGCGCGGAATGGTGCTTGGCCGCTTGATCAGCTTATTCTATACAATTCATATGCCCGGTTCTATATTACAGGCTCTAATGGACGTAAAGTTTGTGCATGGCTCACAAAAATAACAGCGTGAATTTACGGTTTCCCGGAACCGATTGACAAAGGTTTCGGGCGTACTGTTAAATGACACTAACTTGAACGACACCGGAATGGGAGATGGTCAGCTTGACGACAGGACCTGTAATCGGCACGAAAACGATGGTGGTCAGTCCCCATTATCTGGCATCCGCCGCCGGAGCGCGGATGCTGGTCAAAGGCGGCAACGCCTATGATGCGGCGGTTGCAGTCAGCGCTGCGCTGGCTGTAGTCTATCCGCATATGACCGGGCTCGGCGGCGACGCCTTCTGGCTGGGCTACAGCGCCGGTGAAGGGCGCGTCCGGGCCTACAACGGCAGCGGGCGATCCGGCTACGCCGTCCGCAGGGACTGTTACGCGGGGGAGATGGCCATCCCGCGGCGGGGCGTGCGCAGCGCCATTACGGTACCCGGAATGGCGGACAGCTGGTCAGCCGTCCAGCGTGAGTATGGACGGCTGACCCTGGCTGAGGTGCTGGAGCCGGCAATCGGCTACTGCACCGATGGATTTCCGCTGTCACCGGATCAGCACGGTGGCAGCGTTCTGGCCGGAGCCGCGCTGTCTCCTGAGGCAGCGGCGATCTATCTTCCCGGCGGCCGGATTCCGGCGGCGGGCGGGAGGTTTGTGCAGCGGCAGCTGGCCGGGACGCTGCGGGCCTTGGCCGCCGGAGGCCGGGATGCTTTTTATAAGGGGAAGATCGCGGAAGAGATAAGTGAGTATATGCAGGCGTCGGGCGGATATCTCACCCGGGATGATTTCGCCGATCACCGGGGGAACTGGGAAGAGCCGCTGACTACGGACTACCACGGGCACAAGGTCTATCAGGTCCCGCCCAACTCGCAGGGCTTCACGGCACTTATGGCACTCAATATACTGGAGCGTTATAACTTTGCCGACATCGGGCACGGCTCGTATGAGTATTATCATCTGCTGGCGGAGGCGCTGAAGCTGAGCTTCCGCGACCGGGACCGGGTGCTGACCGATCCGGCCTTCAGCAGAATTCCGCTGGATCAGCTGCTGGATAAGGGGTATGCAGCGCAGCTGGCGGCATCCATCTCCCCGCAGCAGGCGCTGGCTATCGGCAGTGAGCCGGTAGGCCGGGATACGGCCTATGCTGCGGTAGTGGACGGGGAAGGCAACGCGGTTTCGTTCATCCAGAGCCTGTATTTCGAATTTGGCTCCGGGGTTGTGGCCGGAGATACGGGGATTCTGCTGCAGAACAGAGGCTCATTCTTCTCGCTTGATCCCGGCCATATTAATACGCTGGAGCCGCATAAGCGCACGTTCCATACGCTGATGCCGGCGATGGCCTGCCGGGACGGCAAGCCGGCCTATCTGTATGGCACGCAGGGCGGCGAAGGTCAGCCGCAGACACAGACGCTGCTGCTGACCCGGATGCTTCATTACGGTATGGACCCGCAGACGGCAGTGAATGAACCCCGCTTCGTCTGGGGCAGAACCTGGGGAGAGCCTACCCAGGAACTGAAGATAGAGAACCGGGTAGCCGGACATGTGCAGGCCGAATTGGCGGAGGCAGGTCATCTGGTCCGTGAGGTCGGGAGCTACGATGGGATTATGGGCCATGCCCACGCCATCTCGATTGACGGCAACGGCTACCGCAGCGGCGGTACGGACCCGCGTTGTGACGGTTCAGCCATCGGCTGGTAGCGGATTAACGGTAGCTGTAAGGAAACAGAGGCACCCGGTCCGTCCGGGAAGAAAGGTGGGAACAGCATGGCTCTACATAATCATCACGGTGCGTTCAGAGTTCCGGAGCTTGCGGTTCCCGGCAGCGGACACGGAGCTCTGCATGGCTTAAGCTTCACCGTTAAAGATGTATTCGCGGTAGCCGGACACCGTTCATCCGCCGGGAACCCGGACTGGCTGCGCACCCATGAACCGGCGGCTGCCCATGCTCCGGCTGTGAGCAGGCTGCTGCAAGCCGGAGCTGCGCTGCGCGGGGCGGCCCATACGGATGAGCTGATGTACAGCCTGGGCGGGGAGAATTATCATTATGGCACCCCGGTGAATCCGCACGGGGAGGGCCGGATACCCGGCGGCTCGTCTAGCGGCTCCGCGGTGGCGGTGGCCTCCGGCAGTGTGGATTTTGCCTTAGGCACTGATACCGGAGGCTCTGTCCGTGTCCCTTCTGCCTATTGCGGTGTATACGGCTTTCGTCCAACGCATGGAGCGGTTGATATAGAGGGTGTAATCCCGCTGGCCCCGGGGTTTGATACGGTAGGCTGGATTGCAGGCAGCGCGGAGCTGCTGCTGAAGGCTGGCGAAGTTCTCTTGGGACAGCCCATGAGCGTGACGGATCAGCCGGGTGAGATCCAAAAGGACAAGCAAACGGATGCTCAAAACGGTGAGCCAGCCGATATGAGGAAGGGTATGAGGAACGATAAAGCCAAGCCGCACAACATTAAGCCAAGCGGTACGCAAACCGGCAAACAAACTGGCAAGCAAACCAATGCGCACAGGCTGTCCCGGATATTCATCCCGCCGGAATGCTGGTCATTAGCCGGTCAGGAGTGCGGCGGCTATCTGAAGCTGGGACTGAATAGGCTTCAGACAGGTTCCGCATTGCAGACTGCCGAAATGGAGATTGCCCCGGAAGGCTTGAAGACATGGATGGATGTGTTCCGTGAACTTCAGGGCGCCGAGATATGGGCAACGCATGGCGCGTGGATTGAGCGGGAGCGGCCGGTCTTCGGACCGGATATTGCCGCCCGGTTCACTTGGGCGGCGGGGCTGGCCGGAGCGGACCACAGCGGGGCCCGCTCCTTGCGCAGGGAGTTCACGGAGCGGCTGCGGGGGCTGCTCGGGAATGACGGCTGCCTCGTCATACCGACCGTGCCCGGACCGGCGCCGCTGCGTGGCGGAGATCCCGCGCAGCTGGAGCTGAACCGCAGCGGCGCCATGATGCTCAGCTGCATTGCCGGACTGGCCGGGCTGCCGCAGGTTACGCTGCCGGTGGCGGGACCCGGCGGACTGCCGCTTGGACTGTCCATTATCGGCGGGTATGGGCAGGATCTCGAACTCCTGTCATGGGTGCAGGAGGTATGGGAGCGGTGATACTCTGAGTACTGGGAGAGTAAGAGATTAAGAGAGGAATAAGAAGAATGTGCTGACCATGTGGACGAAACTTGAGCAAACGGGCAGCCGCAGAATGGAACGGACTCAGAAGTCCCTATTTTGCCCAAAAACCTGTTATTCTGCCGGTTGCGGACTCAGGAGCCCTTATACTCTGATTTGGAGCTCAAAATGAGGAGAAAGTGGTTACTTAACGGAATCTGAGTCCCCATAACCTGTGGAAGGCTATAATTCGCCCCAATAAGGGCCCTCCAGTCCGGAACGCTTCACGGCTACCGGTTGATCCCCCTCAGCGGATTTGCCAAACCGGCGCTTATTGCCGCCGGATCGTCCTGAAGGACGCCAGCTGCTGCGCAGAGCAGCTGACTATCCATCTTAACATCGCACTCCATACAGCAAGCCCTGGTTCTCCCGATGAGGAGAAACGGGGCTTTTTCTGTTTTGTACGTCAGATTAAAACCTGTGCCTGAGGATTTATTGAATTGATAATAAGTAATTAGTTAATTTTCCTCCAGCAACTCAAACGTTAAAATTCTGTGACTTATGTGATATTACCTGACATTCATGGTTTATATTTTCACTTTCCTCTTTCCATGAAGGGTCATTTTATCTATAATGTTACATAAAGTAACATAAAGAAGAACTAAAGAAGATGAACCTATAGAAGGAGGGATGGCATGCATCTTACGGTTGAAGAAGCGTTGTCCATTTATCCTTTATCTGAAGCTAAACTCATTGCAGGCTCCAAAGGGAAACACAGGATTGTCAAATCCATCAACGTGATGGATGCCCCGGATATCTCGGATTGGATCAAAGAAGGGGAAATGCTGCTGACTACCGCCTATCTGATCAAAGACAGTCTCGAAGATGCCTCGGCATTGCTGCAGACGCTGAACCGCCGCGGATCGGCGGGTCTTGGCATCAAGCTGGGCCGCTTCTGGGATGCGGTGCCGGAGAAGCTGATTGCCGAAGCGGAAACGCTGAATTTCCCGCTGATTGAGCTGCCGTTCCAGTTCACCTTCTCCGATCAGATGAACGGCTTGTTCCGCGCCGAACTCTCGCGCAGCACAAGTGTGCTGCAGGGCATTATGGAGAAGCAGCGCAAGCTCATGCGCTTCGCCCTGCGTTCCGGGCGCAGCCGTCCGCTGCTCGAATCGGTCTCTGAGGTTATCGGCTATCCGCTGGCGGTGATCAGCGTCCGGGGTGCTACGGTCTTCAATAACTCCGGTTATTCCGACAGCCAGCTGCTGGAGGGCTGGCCCTGGCAGAACCGGAATCAGCGCTTCCGCATGGGCGAATGCTCGGGATATCGGATTCCTCTGATGCAAGGCGAGAAATGCTCGGGTTATCTTCTGTACTGCAGGATTGATCCGTTACTGCTGCCGGTCGAGGAAAGCCTGTTCATCCAGGGTGCTGAACTTATTTCGTATCATATCCATTCCGGGTTTGAGGATTATTTCGAGCATGCCGAGCACCGGGAATTCAGCGGGCTGCTGCGGCGTTGTCTGAACGGCGGGCTGTCGTGTGCGGAGCTGTCCCAGGCGGCGCTTAAGCTGGATGTCCAGCTTCTGCAAGCCCCGTTCCAGCTTCTGCTGACCGACGTAGCCGCTGCTGGGGAAGCAAGGCAGGCGGAGCTGCTGCGGCTGAAGGAGGAATATCTGGAGCATCCGGTGCTGCATGGGCTGCAGGCGGTTCATTTGATAATGGAAGAGGGATTGCTCTCCCTCTATCCGGCAGGCCCACTAGCCCCGGAGCAGTTCCGGGAGCTGATTAATGAATGTTTTCACAATCTGAAGTTTGATAAAGGCTATTATCCGCGGGCTGCCGTCAGCGGGGTGAAGGTGAAGCCGGAAGGGCTGAAGGAAGCTTTTGCCGAGATTAAGGAATGTATGGGGGTGGTCCAGCAGTGGGGGGCACACGGAAATGTGGTGCATTACCGGCAGCTTGAGCTCCATCTGTTGCTGAACCAGATCCCGGCGGAGACGATGGAGAGATACTGCAGCGGCAGTCTGCGCGGTCTGCTCAGCCGTGAACCGGAATACGTCAAGGAAATGCTCCATACGCTGGAGGTCTATCTGGATAATGACGGCCATGTGAATGAAACTGCGAAGAAGCTGTTTATCCACCGCAATACCGCCACTTACCGGATTGAGAAGCTTAGTGAGCTGCTGGATGTCGATTTCAAAAAAATCAATGATCTCATGAGGCTGAAGCTGGTATTCCTGTTCCGCAGAATGCTGGAACGTGAATAGCTGCAGTATACCTCTGCAAATTAACGGAAGGAGTGGAGTGCACTTGAAAGTAGCCGGAATCTATCTGGCGGCAAGCCGGAGCAAGGAAGCAGTTGCCGGGAGTGGTTCTCTGAAGCAGCCGGGTGGAATAACGGTTGGAGCAGCCACGCTAAGTGAGCTGGAGCGGTGCGGTCTTGATCCGCTGATTGTGGTGGTCCGGGCAGATGATCCTCTGAAATGGATGCCTTCCGCCAGTTCCCGGAGCAGCAGGCGTACGGAGACCTGCCTGACGGCTCATTTAGGGCTGTCCTTCTCTCTCCGTTGCGGCCTGAATGCCATTTCATCGCTTCAGCCTGATGCCGTTGTCATCGCTCTGGCGGATCAGCCGTTTATTCCTGCGGCGCTGGTGAACCGGCTGACGGATGCCTTTGAGCAGAATCCCGGACTCGACTATGTGGCAAGCATGAATGAAGGCGTAGTAAGTCCCCCTGTGTTGTTCGCAAAATCTGTGTTTCCGGAGCTTCAGGCACTGGACAGCGATAGGGGGTTATCGGCTATTTTTCAATCTTCCGGCTACAAGGGGATGATGCTACAGAGTGATTCCGAACGGAATTTCACGGATGCGGAGCTGCCGGTCAGTTTTGGGGAGCTTCGCAGGGAATGGAGTGTGCCAAGGGACAACTGACAGCGAAATCGCTATTTTCCAAAATTATGTTAGGAAATATCACATATTTTAAGCATAATTCAAGGTATCCTAGTGCACAAAACACAAAAACGACAGCGATTCTTATAAAATGACACAAAGCTATGTTATATAAATTTACGTAACTGCTGTGTCTCAGTATAGTAGAGATACATTAATGGCTGGAGCCATTATGAGAGATATCCTGGAGGAGGAGAATTATGAAAAGAAGGGGTCAGGGATTTAAATTCAGCCTGGTAACCATGTTCCTGTTAGCGGTGGTTCTGACGGGGTGCGGCAACAACAATACGGCGTCGAATACGAATGGGGCGGCCACTGAGGCGCCTGCGGCAACGAATGCGGCAGCAGCCACTGAGGCAGCAGCAACAACAGAGCCGGCAGCAGAGAAGCCGACGGTTGCTTTTGTCTACATCGGGCCTCCGGGTGACGGCGGATATACGTATCAGCATGATCAAGGCCGTTTGTACATGGAGAAGGAACTGGGCATCAAAGCCGATTTCGTGGAAAATGTACCGGAAAGCGCCGATGCTGAACGCATCATCACTGAACTTGCCCAGAACCATGACATTGTCTTCACCACAAGCTTCGGATATATGGATTTCACCTTGAACGTAGCCGGTAAATTCCCTAACGTGAAGTTCCTTCATGCCTCCGGTTACAAAACAGCCGATAACATGGGGACTTACTTCGGCAAAAACTATCAGGCAAGTTATCTGTCCGGTATCGCGGCAGGCAAAATGACAACGAAGAATCATCTTGGTTATGTTGGAGCCTTCCCGATCAGCGAAGTTATTTATAACCTAAATGCTTTTACCCTGGGAGCACAAAGTGTAAACCCTGATGTCAAAGTGGATGTAGTATGGACCAACACCTGGTATGACCCTGCTACTGAACGTCAGGCGGCAATCAGCCTGCTGGATAAAGGCGCAGATGTTCTGCTGGCTTACCAGGATTCACCGGCTACGCTGCAGGCTGCTGCAGAACGCGGAGCTTTTGCCGGAGGAAATGACTCTGACATGAGCAAATATGCACCGGATAACTATTTGACTAACCCTGTATGGAACTGGGGCCCTTATTACGTAAAAGCCGTTCAATCCGTTATGGATGGAACCTGGAAGAGCGAGCAGTACTCCGGCGATATGGCCGATGGTATGGTTGAGCTTGCACCGTTCGGCAACAAGGTTCCGGATGATGTGAAGCAACTGGTGGAAGATGCCAAAGCCAAAATCATCAGCGGAGAGCTGGATGTATTCACCGGCCCGATCTCGGACAACAAAGGAAATGTAGTGGTTCAAGACGGCCAAAAGCTGACGCTTGAAGAAGTGCTTTCCATGAACTGGCTGGTTAAGGGAGTAGAAGGTACCATCCCGCAATAACAATTGCTTTGAATTGAATACAGCACGGCCTTATGGGTGGGGCGGGTTCCGTATGTCGGAATCTTCCCCACCCGTACTACAACTATAAAGGAAAGGAGCTTCCCACAATGCAGGACCATTCGGTTGAAATGCGCGGGATAGTGAAGAAGTTCGGTTCTGTAACGGCCAGCGATCAAGTCGATTTTTCGGCAAATGCGGGTGAGATTCACGCGCTGCTTGGTGAGAACGGAGCAGGAAAAAGCACAGTCATGAGTATGCTGTCAGGTGTGTACAGGGCGGATGCGGGGGAGATCCTCATTCACGGCAAACCAGCCAAAATCCGTTCTCCTAAAGATGCGGCACTCCTCGGGGTAGGCATGGTATTTCAGAACTTCAGACTGGTGCAAAGTCTCACGGCAGCGGAGAACATCGTGCTTGGCGAAAAGTCGTCTTTCTGGCGTGGCAGCAAGTGGATCAAGCATAAACATGAAGAGATTGAGGCGCTCGGAGAACGGTTTGGCCTCAAATTTCCGGTTGACCGGCCGATCTGGCAATTGTCTGTCGGTGAACAGCAGCGTGTTGAAATCGTCAAAACCCTGTACCGCGGTGCAGATATTATTATTCTCGATGAGCCGACCTCGGTGCTGACACCGGGAGAGGCGGAGCAGCTGTTTGAAACCCTCAAGGTGATGAAGCAGACGGGGAAGACGGTAATCATGACGACCCATAAAATGAAGGAAGTCATGGCTTCCTCCGACCGGATCTCGGTGATGCGCAAAGGGAAAATGATTGCAACTCTGGAGACGGCCAAGACGGATGAGCTGGAGCTGGCCCGGCTGATGGTGGGCAGAGAAGTCACGATCAGCCGTCAGGAGCGCGAGGCTACTGCAGGTGAACCCCTGCTGGTTGTTAAGGACCTGGATGTTGCTGCCGATCACGGGCGCAAAGCGCTGGATGCTCTGTCGCTCACCGTACGTGAAGGCGAGATCGTAGGGGTGGCCGGTGTCGCCGGCAACGGGCAGAAGGAGCTGGCCGAGGTGCTGACCGGGCTTAGAACGTGGAAGACGGGCGAGATTATTTTTGACGGCAGTCCTGTAAAAACAGCCTCGGTGAGAGGGGCCATCGATTCGGGAATCTCGCATGTGCCGGAGAACCGGATGAAGAGCGGTCTGGCCGGACGTCTGGGCTCCGTCGACAATCTGCTGTTCAAGTCCTACCGCAGTAATGAGCATTCGAAATTCGGCTTCCTGAAGGCTGCGAAGAACCGTTCCTGGTCGCAGGAGCTGGTCCGCCGCTTCAACGTGAAGACACCGGAGCTGGATACCCCGGTGCAGCAGATGTCGGGCGGAAACCAGCAGAAGCTTCTGTTCGCCCGCGAGGTCAGCCACCAGCCGAAGCTGATGGTTGCCGTTCATCCGACCCAGGGGCTGGATGTCGGCGCTACAGCCGGTGTCCACGAGCTGCTGATGGAGCTGCGGAGCTCCGGCAGCGGCGTGCTGCTGATCTCCGAGGATCTGGATGAGCTGCTGCAATTGTCTGACCGCATTCTGGTCATATACAACGGTTCAATTATAGGTGAAAGCGATCATGAGCATGCGGACCGGGAACAAATCGGACTGATGATGGCCGGAATCCGGAACATGGAGGGGAGCGCCGTATGAGTCCGAATACTGGAAGCAATACTGCAGTGCTGGAGCCCTCACCGGGGAAAAGCGGGAAATGGTACTCCCTCAGGCTGGAATACGATTCAAGCCGTACCCGTTCACCGTGGTGGACGCCTGTTCTGTCAGTTATTCTGGCGCTGCTGCTCTGTGCGGTGTTCATTGCCGCCAATGGCATGAGCCCGCTGGTGGTATACGAAAAAATGTTCCGCGGAGCCTTCGGAACCTCCTACGGCTTCACAGAAACCATGGTAAAAGCCATTCCGCTATTGCTATGCGGACTTGGTATCGCGGTGGCTTACCGGATTTCCGTCTGGAATATCGGGGCGGAAGGCCAGCTGACTGTAGGTGCTATGGCGGCTACAGCGGTAACGATTTATTTCCCTGATCTGTCTTCGTTCTGGTCGATCACGCTAATGCTTGTCTTCGGTACGGCGGCCGGGGCATTGTGGGGTCTGATGACCGCCGTTCCGCGGACGCATTTCGGTGTCAACGAGCTGATTACGTCGCTGATGCTGAACTATGTGGCTCTGCTGGCTCTGGACTATGTGGTCTTCGGACCGTGGAAAGACCCGAAGGGCTTCAACTTCCCGGGTTCACCTATGTTCACCGCTGCACAATCGCTGCCGGTTCTGGGAAGCACGCGGCTGCATATCGGGCTGATCTTCGGGCTGGTGGCCGTCCTTATCTATTATCTGATGATCAAATTCACCCGCTGGGGTTATGAGCTGCGCCTGATTGGTGCCAACCCAACAGCTGCCCGCTACGCGGGGATTCATATCAAGAAGCATATCATTATCGTCATGCTGATCAGCGGCGGCCTGGCCGGTATTGCCGGCATGGCTGAGGTCTCGGGGGTTACACATAAGCTGATGCAGGGGATATCACCCGGTTATGGCTATACGGCAATCATCGTGGCTTGGCTTGCCAAGCTGAACCCGCTTGGTCTGATTGTCACCTCCATTTTGTTCGGCGGACTGATCGTCGGCGGCTATAGTGTACAGACCATCGGACTGCCTTCGTCCATATCGGAAATGCTGCAGGGTGCGATCCTGTTCTTCCTGATTGCCGGCGACATGATTCACCGTTTCCGCATCCGCCGGAGCGCATAACAGCATTCGCTTAGAGAAGGGAGTTTACCCATGGATTTCACTACACAGTTATTAATAGCCGCCATATCCGCCGGAACACCGCTGCTGCTGGCTACACTGGGAGGCATTCTGACCGAACGGGCCGGAATCATTCAGCTCGGTGCGGAAGGGCTGATGCTGATGGGGGCGGTGACGACCTGTATCGTCTACATCCGGAGCGGGAATCTGATCCTTGCCCTGCTCGCAGCTGTGGCCATTACTGCGCTTCTGGGTATGGTACATTCCTTCCTTACAGTTACCCTCCGGGCGAACCAGACAATGTCAGGTCTTGCCATGACGCTGTTCGGGAGCGGACTCAGCGCCTATCTCGGCAAGTCCATCAGCGGTATTCCGCTTCCGGGCACTTCACCCAAGCTGGATCTGGGGGCGTTGAAGTCGGTTCCGGTGATCGGGGATATTTTTGGCCGGATGGATTATCTGACCTGGTTCAGCCTGCTGCTTGTGCTGGTGCTGCATCTGCTGATCCACCATACCTCATGGGGCCTGCATCTGCGGGCAGTCGGAGACAATCCGGCTACAGCGGACGTCATGGGCATCCGTGTACAGCTGATCCGCTATAGCTACGTTACAGCCGGAGCTGCGCTGATCGGTCTTGCCGGGGCAGACATGGTGCTGGCCTATGCACCGACCTGGAATGAAGGCCTTACGGCCGGCCGGGGCTGGATCGCCGTCGGGCTGGTGATTTTTGCCAGATGGAATCCGCTGCGTGCGCTCTTCTGTGCCTACTTCTTCGGGGCACTCGATTCCCTGGGCTTCCGGATACAGCTGCTGGGCAGTGTGGTACCGTCTTATTTCCTCAAAATGATTCCTTATGTCGTTACGATTCTCGTCTTGATGTATCTGGGATACCGCAACCGCAACAAGCCTTCCGGCACGCCGGAATCGCTGGGAACCCCTTATGTCCGTGAACAGCGGTTCTGAGTTGCTGAATGCTGCATAGAAGGTACAATATAAGATAGTAAGTTTACACGACCAGGAAGTACTATAACTATCACGCGGATTTATGGAGTAACACAGGTATGGTCCATTTCATGCAGTTCGAACATCTTAAATCACTGAGAGATCGGTACTTCAGGTGCTGATGGCAAAGTAGATGGCTTGAATGCGGAAATGGGCTTTTTTTACCCTAAAGAATGTTTGAATTTAAACTATGCAAATTAGATGGATGGAGGATGAGCCATTGAATACACCTGCGGATATTGTGACACTGGAACAGATCAACAGCATGGGACAACCGGAATTTGTAGAGAGCCTTGGAGGTATATTCGAACATTCGCCCTGGGTTGCGGAAGGTGCCTATAGCGAGCGTCCGTTTGAATCCGTGCAGCAGCTGCATGACACTATGGTGGAAACGGCGCGGAAGGCGGAACGTAGCCAGGTACTTGCGCTGCTTAGAGCCCACCCTGATCTGGCAACAAGGCTGCAGGTCACTCCGCTATCGGCGGCAGAGCAGCAGGGGGCCGGTCTGGACCGGCTGACGCCGGAGGAATTCAAGCAGCTTACGGAGCTGAATGCTGCCTATACCGGGAAATTCCAGTTCCCGTTCATTCTGGCTGTGCGCGGCAAAAATAAAGATGACATCATCAACGCCATCCGTGAGCGGGTGGACCGCAGCCTGCAGGAAGAATGGGATCAGGCGCTGCAGGAGATCGGCAAGATTACCCGTTTCCGGCTGGAGGATCTGCTGGCGGAGGCATAGGACATAGTGCAAGAGGCCTCATATCCGATCCGCACTCTACAGCATACTTGCTTCTAACAAATCAGCAGGAGGTGTCGTTCATGACCGGAACCAGCGGCTTAATCCTTAGTATGGAGAGAAGAATGAACAAAAAAATAAGCAAAAGGCACAGCAGTCAGTATGCGGAAAAAAACGCAGAAATGCTTCTGCCGGAATCGGAAATCCGCTGCTTCAATAGATGCAGGCTTGGAGGATACCTGTCATGAGCGGGCGGTTAACGACTCATGTGCTGGACCTGTCGCTAGGGAAGCCTGCAGCGGGCATGTCGCTTCAGCTATGGAGATTCGGTGAGGTAATGCCCGCGCTGATATGTGAGGCTGTCACGAACAGTGACGGCAGATTGGATGCTCCCCTGCTGGCAGGGGAAGAACTGCTGGCCGGAAGCTACGAGCTGGTCTTCATGGCCGGCGACTACTTCAGGAGTACTCAGGCGGGTGCTGGCGGTGAAGCGGCAAGCAGGACCGGCAGCATGTTCCTTGAACACATCCCGATCCGCTTCAACATTGCGGACCCGTCAGAGCATTATCATGTGCCGCTGCTGGTTGCGCCGGGAGGATACAGCACATACCGCGGCAGTTAAACGTACCGATACAAATACGAATACCCTTACGAATATCACTGGACCGGAGGTGGCCGTTACATGGAGGAAGCCTATGAGATTATTATCAGGAATGGGGATGTTGTACTCCCTGGAGAAGTCCGTAAGCTGGATATCGGTGTGAAGGACGGCAGAATCGCTGCCCTGGGCGAAGCGCTGCACGGCTCACCTGCCACTACAATTATTGATGCAGCAGGACAATATGTGCTCCCCGGCATGATTGATATGCATGTTCATTTCAATGAGCCGGCGTTCGGCCATTGGGAAGGCTTCCGCAGCGGATCGGCTTCCCTTGCCGCTGGAGGCTGTACCTGTTATGCGGATATGCCGCTGAACGGTAATCCGCCGACTGTAAATATAGAAGCACTCCGCTTGAAGACAGAAGCTGCAGCCGGGAATTCGGCGGTGGATTATGTGCTGTGGGGTGGACTCGTGCCCGGCAATCTGGAAGACCTGGAGGAGCTGGCGGCGGCAGGTGTTACCGGCTTCAAGGCGTTTATCTCGAATCCCGGCGGTGAAGGCGAAGGCCGGTTCCGCGAGGTGGATGACGATACCCTGTATCAGGGAATGGTCCGCATCGCCGCAATCGGAGGCATTCTCGCCCTGCATGCGGAGAGTGAAGAGATGACCTCGGCGCTCGGAGCAGCTGCACTCCGCGAGGGGCGGAGCACTGCGCGTGATTTCGCCGCCTCCCGCCCGCCCGAAGCGGAGCTTGAGGCTGTTGCCCGGGCACTCCTATATAGTGAACGGACCGGCTGCCGGCTGCATTTCGTGCACATCAGCACCTCCGCAGCCTTGGAGCTGATTCACGAGGCCAAGCAGCGGGGGCTGGATGTGACAGCGGAGACCTGCCCTCATTATCTGATTCTGAACGAGGACAGCATGGAGGAGCTGGGGCCGCTGGCGAAATGTGCTCCGCCGCTGCGCAGCAGCGGGGAGCGGGAACGGCTGTGGCATGCGGTGGCGGCGGGCCTGGTGGATCTGATTGCTTCGGATCATTCCCCTTGTCCGGCGGAATTGAAGCTGGCGCCCGGCTTGTCTTTTTTTGAAGCCTGGGGAGGGATATCGGGGGCGCAGAGCAGTCTGGAGCTGATGTTCCATGAGGGTGTGCGGGTGCGCGGCCTGCCGGTCACTCAGATCTCTGCGCTATTGTCGGAGCTGCCAGCCCGGCGTTTCGGGCTGGAGCAGCGCAAAGGCTCCATCGCTCCGGGGCTGGATGCCGATCTGGTGCTGCTTGACCCGAATGTGAATTATACCCTGCAGGCGGAGGATTTACATTACCGCCACAAGCATAGTCCTTATGCCGGTATGACCTTATCCTGCAAGGTAACGGCAACCCTCTCCCGCGGCAATGTGGTTTATACCGCCGGAGAAGGCATTGTTGCAGCGGATGGCGGTGAATGGCTGCGGATCTCCAGCCGCCAGCCGGCCCGGTGAAGCTGCCGGTCCGGCATGTCCCGGCCGGAGAGATGCTGAAGCTGCTGGATGAACTCGCAGCCTTCAGTGCTCCCGGCCCGGGGGTTACCCGGCTGCTGTACACGCCGGAGTGGTACCGGGTACAGCATTTTTTGCAGGAGAGAATGTCTGGATTCGGACTTGAGGTCAGAACGGATGAGGTCGGAAATGTATACGGCAAGCTGGCCGGATCAGTGGTAACGGATAAAGTAATTCTAACCGGCTCACATATCGATACGGTGGTGAACGGCGGACGTTATGACGGTGCTTACGGAGTAGCTGCTGCTGTAACTGCACTGCATTATCTGCAGATGACCTTTGGCCAGCCGCTGCGGACGCTGGAGGTGGTGTCCTTTTGCGAGGAGGAGGGCAGCCGCTTTCCGTTGACGTTCTGGGGTTCCGGCAATGTTACAGGGCTCTACGACGGGAGTGAGCGCGAGAATTGTGCAGACGGCGAAGGGGTAACGCTCGGAGCGGCGATGGCTGCCTGCGGTCTGGGCGGCAGCATTGAAGCCTCCGGAGCTAGCCATTATAATACTTCAGAGAGTGGCGGCACTGCCTTCGGACACAGTCCGGTCCGCAGTGATATTGCCGCCTACGTTGAACTGCATATTGAACAGGGGATTATTCTGGAACGGTCGTTCCAGGAGATCGGAGTGGTGCAGGCGATCGCCGGTCAGCGGAGATACAAGGTCAAGGTGTGCGGCACAGCCAATCATGCCGGAACAACGCCGATGGGACTGAGGCAGGATGCACTGGCAGGCAGCGCAGAAATGCTGCTGGCACTGGAGCGTTCCGCTGTGGCAGAAGGGGACCCGCTGGTGGCAACAACGGGCAGGCTGGAAGTCTATCCGGGGACGCCGAATGTCATTCCGGGCGAAGTT
Source organism: Paenibacillus sp. FSL E2-0178 (assembly GCF_038593005.1). Classification (NCBI taxonomy): domain Bacteria; kingdom Bacillati; phylum Bacillota; class Bacilli; order Caryophanales; family Paenibacillaceae; genus Paenibacillus; species Paenibacillus sp. FSL E2-0178. The sequence continues at coordinate 2,995,993 of NZ_CP151953.1, read as the reverse complement.
CAGTTCACGCTGGATATCCGGCATAGCGAAGCCGTGACACTGGAGCGCTTTTGCTTAGGGATGCTTGATAAGTTCACAGCGATTGCCGGCAGGCGCGGTCTGATTCTGGAGGTGCTGCCTCTGCTGGCTACAACTCCTGCACCTATGGATACGGAGCTATGCCTGTCGCTGGAACAAATCTGTGTGGAGCAGGGGCGGTCGTACCGGAGCATGGTCAGCGGGGCGGGGCATGATGCCCAGCTATTCGCGCCGCGCTGCCCGTCGGCAATGATATTCGTGCCCAGCCGGGGAGGGGTCAGCCATTCTCCTGATGAATATACTTCACCGGAAGAGCTGGCTGCGGGACTCGAAGTACTGACGGCAATCTTATATAAATTGGCTTATACAGAGAACTGAAGCTCAGGGGGTTCTTGAGAAGGTGGAATTCCGGAGATTCAGGAGATTCAGAGAGACGAAAGGGGAGAGAGTGATGAAGCGCTACGAAGATTTGTCGCCGTCCTTGCGGTGTATTATGACTCCGGGGCCGGTGGAGGTTGATCCGCGTGTGCTGCGGGCCATGTCTTATCCGGTACTGGGTCAATTCGATCCCGAGTTTACAGATATTATGAACGAGACGATGGAGATGCTCCGGGAGCTGTTTGCCACAGGCAATAAGTGGGCCTATCCGGTGGACGGCACATCACGCTCCGGGATTGAAGCGGTAATGGTCAGTCTGATTGCTCCGGGAGACCGGGTGCTGATTCCGGTCTTCGGACGCTTTGGACATCTGCTGCATGAGATTGCTGAGCGCTGCGGTGCTGAGGTGTTCACTATAGAGCAGACCTGGGGCAGCGTGTTTCCGCCGGAGGATGTGATCGCGGCGATCCGCAGCTTCAAGCCGGATGTGGTGGCGATTGTCCACGGGGAGACCTCTACGGGACGTGTGCAGCCGCTGGCCGAGATCGGGCGGGTGTGCCGTGAGCAGGATGCCATGCTGATTGTGGACGCGGTGGCGACCATTGGCGGGGTGCCTGTGGAGACGGATGCCTGGATGCTGGATGCCGTGGTCGGCGGAACGCAGAAATGTCTGTCTGTCCCTTCGGGCATGTCCCCGGTCACCTATAACGAGCGTGCCGAAGCCAAGCTGCTGAAGCGCAAACAGGTAGAGAGGGGGCTTAGAACCGGCGGCGATGAGGCAAGCGAGCTGCCGGTTGTCCGCAGCAACTACTTTGACCTCGGCATGCTGCAGGATTACTGGAGTCCCCAGCGGCTGAATCACCATACGGAGATGACCTCCATGCTGTACGCATTGCGTGAGGGGCTGCGGCTGGTGCTGGAAGAAGGGCTGGAAGCCCGTCATGCCCGCCATAAGCATCATGAGCGAGCCCTGGTAGCCGGCCTGACCGCAATGGGTCTGGAGCTGTACGGTGATCCGGAGAGCAAGCTGACGGTAGTCACCTGTGTGCTGATTCCGGAGGGAGTGGACGGGGAGTCGGTGCGTTCCATGCTGCTGAACCATTTCGGGATAGAGATTGCCAGCTCGTTCGGTCCGTTAAAAGGCCAGATCTGGCGCATCGGCACGATGGGCTTCAGCTGCCGGGAGAATAATGTGCTGCGTCTGCTTGGTGCACTGGAGGCGGCGCTTGTACGCCACGGATTCGCCGTTTCAGCCGGCCAGGGTGTCCAGGCGGCACTTGACGTATACGAGTCAAAAGTAAGATAATCATAAAAATGCGCTAAGTGGTGAAAGGTAAGCAGCACCAGTTGCGATCCGGAGCAGCCGGACGGCTTGTATTTTAGCTAAGTACCTCTGTATAAGCATCGTTAAGCTCCGCTTAGATAAGCAGTCAGGTCTATCCTCCTGGCGGTAGTTCAAACAACGGCTTGCGACCCGTGAGGGGCGTCAGGGCCGTTTTTGCTAAATAGAATATAAATATAGGAAACCAATAACCGGAAGGGAGTGTGTATTATGACTTATACAAGAAAACCACTCGCGGACTGCGTGCCCGGACTTGTGGCTACAGCCCGCGGCGACCAGCCGGCGACACTGGTGATTACTGGCGGCAAACTGGTCAATGTATGCTCCGGAGAGATTCTGGAGGGTATGTCTGTAGCAGTACAGGGCGGACGTATTGCCTACGTTGGCAAGGATGTCTCGCATACGATCGGTGAGGGGACACAGATCATTGATGCGGCGGGCAAATTCATTGCCCCGGGTCTGCTTGACGGGCACTGTCACATCGAGAGTACACAGCTGACGGCGACTGAGTTTGCCCGTGCAGTGCTGCCTATGGGCACGACCGGCGGATTCTTTGATGCCCATGAGATCGCCAATGTATTCGGGCTGAAGGGCATTAAGCTGATGCTGGATGAGATGCGTGCAACTCCGCTGGCGGCTTATATGCAGGTTGCCTCCTGCGTACCTTCAGCAGGGGCGGAATTCGAAACGACCGGCGCATCGATCGGACCGGAGGAAGTAGCCGAGGCTTTTACCTGGGGCGAGGATGTCATTGCGCTGGGCGAAGTGATGAATTTCCCCGGCGTGGTGTACGGTGATGAGAAAATGCTCGGGGAAATTCAGGCGACCCTGCGTGCGGGGCGTTATGTGGACGGTCATTTCACCTGGCCGGCGGATGACTGGAGACTCCCGGTCTATGCCGCCGCAGGAGTAACAGGCGATCATGAGTGTGTGACGGCGGAGGATGTAATCGAACGTGTACGTCTTGGGATGTATGCCAAAATGCGCCGCGGCTCCGCCTGGCATGATGTGGCGAAGACCATCACCGCGCACACTGAGCATGGGCTCGACCCGCGCCGGATGATGCTGGTGACCGACGACCGCAGCTCAGAATCGCTGCGGGATGAAGGTCATATGGATTTTGTGGTGCGGCACGCCATCTCCCAGGGCCTTAAGCCGGTCACGGCTTTTCAAATGGCAACGATCAATACCGCCGAGCGGTTCGGGGTAGCCCGTGATATTGGCTCAATTACTCCGGGCTCCTGTGCAGATATCATTCTGCTGGACGGAAATCTGGCTGATGTTCATGTTGTCATGACGATTGCGGCCGGAGTGGTCGTAGCGGAGAACGGGATCATGACCGCTGAGCTGAGTCCGTACACCTACCCGGAGGAAGTGCTGGCTTCCGTGCATCTGCTGCAGCCTCCGGCTCCGGAGGACTTCGTGATCCATGCACCAATTGCTGAAGGTACTCTGGCCACACGGGTCATCAAAGTGATTGAGAATCATGTGGAGACCGGGGAATTGATCATCAATCTGCCGGTGGCTGAGTCCAGGCTGCTGGTCCAGGAGGGCTTGTGCAAAATCGCCGTCCTGGAGCGGCATAAGGGAACCGGCAACAAATCGGTTGGAGTGGTTGAGGGGATCGGCTTCCATGAGCCTGCTGCGATTGCCATGACTGTAGCCCATGACAGCCATAATGTGCTGGTCATCGGTAATGATGATAACCTCATGGCTAAAGCTGCGGGTGCAGTAGCTGAAGCTCAGGGCGGTGTTGCGGTTATTACCGCTTCCGGAACAACTCTGTTCCCGCTGGCAATTGCCGGACTGATGTCGGCAGAGCCGTTCGAGATTGCGGCAGCCCAGTCTGCGGCCATCAGCAAAGCGCTGTATGATGCAGGCTGCACACTGAATTATGCTTTTATGACCTTGTCGCTGCTTGCACTGGCAGTTATTCCGACGCTGCGGATCTCGGATAAAGGGCTGGTGCGGATTTCGCCGGAAGAGGGGATTCAGCTGGTTCCATTGTTTGTGAGCTAAATCCTTGCGATCAGAAGCCGGCAAATGTCTTGCCGGATCATACAGACATCACCTAAACGGGATGCTGCCCGCTCATTACAGAGCCTGGGCAGCATCCTTTTTTGCATGTGATTTCTCTTGTCAGAATAGCCTTTACTGCTAAAATAATGACATTAATCCGGTGCGGGGCATATAATTAACCATTTCATCACAATTAGAAACATATTTTTTTAAAATTTTAATGAAAAACATTAACAAATTGTGAGAAATAGTCGATAATACTTTTAAATTAGTTAAAATTATTGTCGAATCGTGTATTTGCGGAAAAATACTGAAAGTCCAAATATAAGGAACGGGGTGTATGAGATGATGAGATTAGAAACACAGGACATCGTGAATATCACCAAGAAGCAAATTACCGGTATTTTTAAAATGGAGCCGGTGGAACTGAGATTTGTCAACGACTTTCAGGGTGAGCAGTATCTCTTGACCAATGATAAGCTGCATCTCAGCAACCAGCATTATTGGGCCAAAGTAATGGATTGTGTCTTCGACAGTCATGTCAGACCTGTATTGATGTGCGAGGTGCTCTACTTCCTGCGGAATGAGTTTCTGGAGAGTGATATCAAGCTGATGTTTTCTTATGACTTTGCGGATGGGGCAGATGGGGCAGCGGTCGCTACTGCTGAAATCAGCTTCAATGATTCGCCGGAGCTGCAGCCGGGTGAGATTGCCGAATTGATTGATTTTGCGTTGACATTGCAGGATAAACAGTGGTTCGAGGAACTGACTGCCAAATATAAACAGCTGACCGCTTAAATTTATGCGGAAGGATAAGCTGACTGAATACAGTTCATAGGATAAAGCCGTCCGGGCCGCAGGGGAAGTCAGCCTGCGGACTAGGCGGCTTTTCTGTTGTATAGGAAATGATGATATTCGTCTGTTGGGGGGACTTAAAGGGATAAATCCCTCTAATTCCGCCGAAAGTGGGCGGTTGGGTGAAATTAAAGGGATAAATCCCTCTAATCCCGCCGAAAGTGGGCGGTTGGGTGAAATTAAAGGGATAAATCCCTCTGATTCCACCGAAAGTGGGCGGTAGGGGGGACTTAAAGGGATAAATCCCTCTAATTCCGCCGAAAGTAGGCGGTAGTTTGAAGTTAAAGGGATAAATCCCTCTAATTCATCCGCCTCTCTGCTCAACGGAAGAAATGAGGAGCAAAAGTGCCCCTGATTCTACTGGATGCTGCTAAAGGGAGGAAATGAGGAGCAAAAGTGCCCCTGAATCCACCGGATGCTGCTTAAGGGAGGAAATGAGGAGCAAAAGTGCCCCTGATTCCACCGGATGCTGCTAAAAGGAGGAAATGAGGAGCAAAAGTGCCCCTGATTCCACTGGATGCTGCTAAAGGGAGGAAATGAGGAGCAAAAGTGCCCCTGATTCCGCTGTATGCTGCTTAAGAGGTAGTCTGAATGGAGCAACGCGAAGCGGCGCTTAATCTGCATAAGCTGCTCGGGCAGTATAAACTTGCACAGGCCGCATAAACCCCGGCTTGATACACCCGTTAGGGTGTTTTTCTTTAAATATAGAAGGAAGTATATGTTTACGCCATACTTTATCCTTATATTTCCCGCTGGAACGGAAGCATTCCCTCAAAAGACGGCATAGCCGCTTCCGCTTAGGTAATGAACGTCTCCGGAGTGGATGATTCCGCAGCTTCAGCAGCTGGGAGCCAGCCTAACGCTGTGCGGTTCACCATCCGGGAGAGGAAGTCTATCCATTCCGGGTGGTCATTCAAGCAGGGGGCGACAGTTAAATTCTCAGCTGTTCCACCGCCTGAAGCGAACAGCTCCCGGCCTTCTACAGCCAGCTCATGCAGCGTTTCGAGGCAGTCGGTTACAAGCCCCGGGGAGAAAATCATAGGCCTCCGGATCCCGCGTCCGCTGAGCTCTTTGAGCGTATCGGCAGTAGAAGGGCCGACCCATTTCTCGGGTCCGAAGCGGGATTGGAAGGAAATCTGCCAGCGTTCCGGTGCCCAATTCATAGCCTCTGCAAGCAGGCGGCCGGTCTCATGGCATTGCTGAGGATACGGGTCTCCGGTCTCCGCATAACGGCGGGGTATTCCATGGAAGGACAGAATATAGTAATCCGGTTCTTCGTTCAGCTCGCCAAGCTTCCGGAGCAGCAGCGACTTCATCGCCGAGATATAGTCCGGCGCATCATGATAGGCTTCGATGAAGCGAAGAGCCGGCACGAAACGCTTGGAGACCTGCCCTGAGCGACTATGCCGCCCCAGTGCGGCATAGCTTGCAGCTTCATAGACCGACGCAGTTGTAGTCGAGGAATACTGCGGGAACAGCGGGAGTACAATGATCCGTGTAATACCTGCAGCCTCCAGCTTGCGGAAGGCTTGCTGCATGCTTGGCTCGCTATAGGCAAGACCTAATTCCACCTGGTAGCGGCTGCCAAGCAGGGACTGCAGCGCAGTCTGCTGAGCCCTGGAGTGGACGAGCAGCGGGGAACCTTCCTTCATCCAGATATCCTGATACAGCTTCGCAGACCGGCGCGGCCGGGTACGAAGGATGATGCCGCGCAGCAGAGGCTGCCAGAGCAGCGGATGATAATCAATGATTCTGCGGTCAGACAAAAAGCGCTTAAGATATGGACGAACCGCCTTGGCGCTTGGGGCGTCAGGTGTTCCGATCTGAGCAAGAATAACTCCTATGGGAGGCTGATTCATGAGCAGCAGCGGCTCCTTTCCATGAACATGACATCGTTTAAAAATATCACATATAGAGGCAGAGTTACAATGTGTTGAATCACATTATTATCATATGACGGTGTAAATGGGAGAATTTGAGAGTTAGGAGAATTGTAGTTTTGAAGTTAATTGCGAAATAGTGATGTTTCTTATAGGGTGTGTGATTTTATATACAGAGAAAAGTGTATCAATTTTGATACCATCAAGCCAGAAATTACCGATAGCAGCCTGAAATCATCTTATGTGAATTTATTCACCTTTTTATGTGAATTGTTTCACCTTTTAAAAGATTGTATAAATGGATGCATCTTTTTTGCACACGGGATGGGTCGCGCAGGAACGGGAAAGGGGGGATGACCTCTTATGAAGAGTCAGGGTACTCTTTGTAAGAAGGAATGGAATGAACGGGAAAAACGGTTTACAAGAGCTACATACTACTGGGGATATAATAAAGGAGAATACGCATTTGAAAAAACTAATTGCTTTGACTGTAAGCGCAGCCTTGCTGCTCGCGCCAATCGCCTACACGATTAACGCACCGGCCTTGAACCTGAAGGTGGATGCGGTTTCAGCAGCTTCGGAAGAAGCTCCGGCAGCTACTGCTAAACCAGCTCCTAAACCGACTGCCAAACCAGCTCCTAAACCGACTGCAAAGCCTGCAGCAACACCTAAGGCAACCGCAAAACCTGCAGCAACACCTAAAGCAACTGCAAAGCCTGCAGCAACACCTAAAGCAACTGCTAAACCGGCAGCAACCGCTGCACCTGCAGCATCCGCCAAAGCATCTGCTAAACCGGCAGCAACCGCTGCACCTGCAGCATCCGCCAAAGCATCTGCTAAACCAGCAGCAACCGTTAAGCCAGCTGCTACAGCTAAGCCTGTTGCAACAGCAGCACCGGTTACTGTTAAAGAAGCCGTGTATCAAGACGGAGTCTATGTAGCCTATGGCGATGCTTATTCCAAAGGTACTGAAGGCGCTAAAGTTACAATCAAAGACGGCAAAATTGCCGACATCGAGCTGCTGAGAACCAGCCCGAAAATTATCGACCGCAACGCCCGTGATAACTACAGCGGCGTATGGGTGGCATACGGTCTGATGAAAGACAGACTGATCGGTAAAACAAGAGACGGCGCAGCAGCTGTTGACGCTGTATCCGGCGCAACCCGCTCCAGCAACGGCTGGAAATTGTCGGTTGACAGAGCGTTCGAAAGATCGCTGCAGGATAAACCGGCTGATGCTACTTATTTCGCCGGCGACCACATGGGTGTAGACCCTGAAGCCAAGTATGCTGTATTCGCAAGCTATGATGCGAACAAGCTGACTGCAGTTAAACTGTATCCGCTGACTGCAACTGGAGATTTCGCAGATGAGAAGACTTATACTGCTGAACAAACGGCAGCGATTGCAGCAATTACACCAGTGCTGTTGGCCAATGGTTCTGCGGCTAAGCCTGTAGCCGGCTTCGAAGCTGAATCCAAAGCTGCCATCAACGCATTCTGGGATGCTGAACAAAATGCAAGCATCAACAACACTTCCGCTTATGTGGACGGATTCTACTCTTCCTACGGTACAGCAAGAAGTGTAGGCGTTGAGAGAGCTGATGTTGTAATCCGCAACGGCAAGCTGGTTGATGTGAAATTGTTCAGACTTGGTACTAACCTGATTGACAGAGGCGCAACTGCTTATGCTGAAGTAGTGAAAGCTAATGCTCCTATGACTGCTAAATTACTTGCGAACGGTTCTTATATTGCTAATTATGATGAGAAGGTAGACGGAATTTCCGGCGCTACTGAGAGCAGCCACGGCTGGAACCAGGCAGTAGAAAGAGCTTTCGAGAAGGCTCTGAAGGTTTCGCCAGAAGGTAAATACTTCGACGGTAAATTTGCCGGCGTAGATAACCAGTCTAAAGTTCTTCTGCTGGTAGATGTTGATGCTGATCAAGTTACTGGTATTACAATGAGCCTGTTCGGCACAGACGGCAAAATCATTGCTAACGACAAGCTTACCGCTGATCAGAAATCTGCTGTAGAAAAATTGACAGCCGGATTGCTTGCAAACGGCGTGGACACTGCTGATATCGCTGGCCAGGAAGCTGTATCTGCTGCAGCAAAGGCAGCCCTGACTGATGCCCTGACCAATGCTTCCAAAGTACAAGGCACTTATAAAGACGGCACGTTCACCGCTTACGGTGACGCGTATGACAAGGGTACAAACAAAGCTGACGTTACCCTGCGTAACGGCAAGATCGTAAATGTTGCTCTTTCCCGTGTAGGAATGAACATGGTAGACCTGGGTAAAGCCGCTTACGCTGAAGTTCAAAAAGCAATTCCGGTGCTGACAGCCAACTTCCTGGCTGCAGGTACAAGAGAAGGCGTAGCACAGGTTGATGCTGTATCCGGCGCTACCAGCAGCAGCAATGCACTTAAAGCTGCCGTTGACAGAGCTTACGGTAAAGCTGAAGTTGTTGAAACCGAAAAGGCTGCATACTTCGACGGGATCTTCATCGGTGCCAGTGCAGACAAATCCGTAAATGTAATGGTTACTACTAAGTTCAATGTTCCAGTAACTATGGTTGTTTACTACCTTGATGATAAAGGTAAAGTAAGATACAACCTGACGGATGACGAATTGCTCGTGAAATACGAAATCGAGAATACTTCTAACGGCAAAGGGCTGCACAAGTACGGATACCGTGCTGCAGCATTCGGAACGAATGATGCTCAGAAAGCAATCTCTGCCAAAGCTATTGAAGCTATCAAAGCAGCACTTGAAGCAGCTGGCAAATAATTAAATCTAACCACAAAGGGGCGTCCCTGACCATGCAAATGGTTGGGGGCATCCCTTTTTTATTTTTACACGAACGGGCTGTAAGGGGGGATGGACATAATTAAGAATGGATATCGTATAGTAATTTAAAGGGATTTCGGATGTGAATGTCTAAACTTTAATATACACCGCAGGTTCAAAGCCTGTAAGTAATAGGAGGCTCCTCATGACATTAATTAAACAGCTATCCCCACAGGATGAATTCACCGGCTTCTATCTGCTTAGGGAACTGGTGCTCAAACAGACAAACGGTACTCCTCCAAAGGATTATTTTGATATTGTACTTGGTGATTCCAGCGGCCAGCTGTCGGCTAAATATTGGGATGTAAGTGTAACGGATAAAGAAACTTTTTTCCCGATGGCCCTGGTGAAGGTCCGCGGGATTGCCCATACTTACCGGGAGAAGCTACAGGTCAAAATAACCAAAATCAGACTGGCGGACGAGTCCGATGGCGTGTCGCTTACCGAGTTCATCCGTTCAGCCCCTGTGCGTCCTGTGGATCTGATCCACACGATTAAGAATTCAATGGCCAGTATAACCGACCAGGAGGTCGCATCGATCGTATCCTTCTGTGTAGGCAAGGTTGAAGAGAAGCTAATGCACTATCCGGCGGCCAAAACACATCATCATGCTTATTTTGCCGGACTGGCTTATCATATGGTGCGGATGCTGGAGATCGGGGATTTCCTGTGCAAGCAGCGCCCGTTCCTGAATCCTGATCTTATGAGAGCGGGAATTATCCTCCACGATATTGCCAAACCGGAAGAAATGATCTCGCAATTCGGCATTGTGTCGGATTATAGTGTGCAGGGCAAGCTGATCGGGCATATATCGATGGCATCAAGCTGGATTACAGAGGCGGCAATCCGCACCGGTATTGATCTGGAGTCGGAAAAGGTATTGGCCCTGCAGCATCTGGTCCTATCACATCATAATCTGGGTGAATGGGGAAGTCCGGTGCAGCCGCAGACTGCTGAAGCGGTCGCCTTGCATCATATCGATGCCATGGATGCCAAGCTGCAGATGGTGGAGGATGCGCTGGATACTACTCCCGAGACGGAAGAATGGACACCGTTCATCAGGGGACTGGAGAATAAGGCGGTTTACCGGATGAAAATCTGAGGCTATGCTGTAACGCATAAGAGAATAACAACACCCCCAAGCCACGATTGCGGCTTGGGGGTGTTTGTTCATGCCATAAGGGGCATGAATTCTATGATTTGCGGGCAGACGGAGGGATCCTGCCGGCTGTTCGTACTATTTCTGCTGTTTCTATTGTTGCGGCTGATTCAGCTGCAGACTCAGCCGCAGCTTCAGGAGGTTCCACCTCAAGACCATATTGATTACACAGGGCACGGAGTCCGCCTGGGAATCCCTCTCCAATGGCAACAAATCTCCATTTGTCCTTGTGCCGGTAGAACTCGCCAATGACTACTGCCGTCTCAAGGCTTAAGCCCTGGCCAAAGGGAAAAGCGGCCAGCCTGTTTCCCGTCTGGGAATCAATAAGTGAAGCGGAGGCGTTATTGATCTGGCCCGGGTTCTGGCCGGAAGCCTCCCCATAGAGTGTGAAGGTCAAAGTGATCCGCGTAATAGACGCAGGCAGCTTCGCCAATTGAAGATGCAGATGTCCCGCGTTTGGAGCAGGCTTCGAGTAGAATACAGAACCGCTGGGGTCTTCCATGTTTCCGTAGAAGACAAAATCCTGATCCTGTCCGCAGCGTCCTGACTCCCGGAGCAGGAAAGCAGAGGTGTCCGGCTCCATGGCGGAAAGCGTTGGATCCCACTCCACAGACACGAGAATTCTCGAAGCACTGAGCTTGCCGCCGATATCCACCCGCTGGCCTCTCACCAGCTCGGGTACAGGTTGAACTTCAGGGGCAGGCGGTGTTGCAGCCGGGAGACTTGCAGAAGAAGTCAGACGCTGAGTGGGTACGAGGGGAGCTCCGCGATCCGGTACAGCCGGGCTTACGGGAATTTCCGTCTTTGCTGCAGCAGTCTTCGGGGCAGCCGGTTTCTTGGCGGCTTTCTTGGGGGATGCCTTGAAGGCAGTATAACCGCCCGCATACATCGTGCCTGCCTGGTAGCCCTGGCTGCCCGCTAAGAGGAGGGGATCGAACTGCTGCCACTGCTCCATCAATTTTAATAGAATGAGTGCCGAAGCTCTGGCGTCATCCAGTGCATCATGGTGCTTCAGCCTAATGCCGAAATGCTCGGAGACTACATTCAGTTTATGGGAGGGCAGCTCCTGAAGCATTTTTTTGCCCAGCAGGTAGGTACACATATATTTGAAATCCGGATAGCTGAATAACGAATCATCCAGGCAATAACGCAGAACGCTCATATCGAAGGAAGCATTATGCGCAATCACAATCTCGCCTTGCAGCAGCGGTTCAATCGTGGGCCACAGCTCTGCGAAGGTAGGTTTGCCTTTAACCATTGAGGGCGTAATTCCGTGTATCGCGATATTCATTCCGTCGAACCTCTGCCGCGGGTCAATCAACCAGTCATATTCTGCGGTGACCACACCATTTCTAACCTGAACAAGCCCCAATGCGCAAGCGCTGGAGCGGCTGGAATTGGCTGTTTCAAAGTCTATTGCTGTAAAATCCATAGGTAAAGCCCCTTATCTATCATGTATAAGGTTCATATTAAAGGAGCGCAGAGAGAATTACAATCCAGCAGAATGTACAAAACGCAGCGGATATGGTATGCCTTATCTATGAACTGCTGGAATATGCTGTTATAACGGGGAGATGAGAGACTTGCAGCTGTTAAAAGGCCAAAAAGTAGATATCACCAAGGGAAAGGGCGTCCGTGATCTAACTATCCGGTTGCGCTGGAATACGGAGCATGCCGGAATCAGTGTGGATGCAGCAGCCTTTTTGTTGTCGGGGCAGAACCGGTGTGAACGGGACGAGGATTTTATATTTTACGGTAATCCGGTATCAAGGGATGGAACGGTAAGTCATACGGCAGAGGGGGAGAACGAGGAGAGCCTCTTGATTTCATTATCCGGAATTCCGGAGCAATATGCCCGGATTGCGGTGACGTTGACGATCTACGAGGGGGAGCAGCAGAATCTGCGGATGAAGGAGCTGTCCGGATTGCAGCTGTTACTGATTGACCGCAAGAACGGTGAGGAATTATACTGCTTCGATTATGGAACGGATCTGTCCGACGAGACAGCAGTGGTGGCCGGGGAGCTGTACCGTCATCAGGGAGAGTGGAAATTCAGCGCGGTCGGCAGCGGTTTTAACGGAGGATTGGCTGCGCTCTGCAAGAGCTATGGACTGGAGGTTGAACCGGAGGCAGGCAACGAAGCAGCAGCGACAGCCGAATTGGTGGAGAAGACGGAGAAAGTGGAGGAAGTAGAGAAAGTAGGGAATGTAGAGAATGTAGAAAAGTCGGAGACCATCCTTCCGCAGACTGCACCGGCCGCCGATGTCAACGTCCTGTCATCCATAGACTTGCGCAAGAAAATTGTCGGGTTCACCCTGGTCAAAAAACAGCTGACCGATGTAAAAGCCAGAGTGGGAATTGTGCTGGACATCACCGGCTCCATGAGAAACCTCTATTCCAGCGGTGTCGTGCAGGAAGTAGTGGAACGTATTCTGGCCGTAGCCTGTCAATTGGATGACAACGGTTCGCTGGATGTGTGGGTGTATGATACGGAATTCAGCAGGCTGCCGCCGGTAACGGAACGGGATCTCGGGAGCTATGTCTTCAATCATATTATGAACAACGATTCAATCCATAAGTTCGGACGCAACAATGAGCCGCCGGTGATGGAGGATGTGATTCAGAAATACACCCGCGAGGAGAAGGATACAACTCCGGTTTTCATTATCTTTATTAATGACGGGGGCGTAGTGAAGCCAACCAAAAAAGTAATTATGGCGTCTTCCTCGCTGCCGATCTTCTGGCAGTTTGTCGGGATCGGTGATTCTGATTTCGAGGTACTGAAGCAGCTCGACACGATGGGCGGAAGGCTGGTGGATAACGCAAACTTCATCCATCTGGACCGCATAGAAGAAGTGAACGACGAGCAGCTCTATGATCAGCTGTTGAATGAATTCCCGCAGTGGCTGAAGGCGGCGAAGGCGAAGCGGATTCTCTAGCAGCGAACACCAGTATGGCGTACGCCTGTATGGTGTTTACACAGTAAACTGTTTAGCTATAAGCCGTATTCACCTGTATGGCGCTCACACTGGATGGCGTTTATTCTAGCCGTATTCACCACTATAGCGCTCACACTGGGTAGCGTTTATTCATAGCTATTCACCCGTATGGCGCTCACGCTGGATAGCGTTTATTCATAGCTGTATTCCCCCGTATGGCGCTCACAGTGGATAGCGTTCATTCATAGCTATTTACCCGTATGGTGCTCACGCTGGATAGCGTTTATTTTAGCCGTATTTACCACTATAGTGCTTACCAATATGATCTTCACAATGTATAGGCAATATTGTTGTACTTTTTACAACTTTATCTCGCAGATAGGTGGGCGTTTGGGAAGATTGTTGTATGAAATACAACAATCTTCCCGCTAAGCGCCTTAGAGGAGGAGGAATGCTGTATTTTATACAACAATTTTGGATTAGGGCCGAGATTATGAGGAAAATGTTGTATTTTGTGCAGGATTTTTTTAATACCCCAGATTTCAATCATAATTAGCGGACTTGCATCATAATTAGCGGATTTGCATCATAATTTGATCCCCACCATAATCCCCGGACTCCACTACTATCAGCGGTTAAATATTAGCAGCTAAAATAAACCAACCCCCGGACTGAGCGGAGCTATAGGCTCCTGCTCAAAATAAAAGTCTGCCAATCAGCTCTGCCGCCTGTCAGCTCTGCCGCCCGTCAACTCTGCCGCCAATCAGCTCTGCCGCCAATCAGCGCCGCACCCATCAGCCCCGCCGCCTGTCAGCTCTGCCGCCCGTCAGCTCTGCCGCCCGTCAGCTAGGCCGCCCATCAGCCACGTCGCTAATCAGCTCTGCCACCAATCAGCTCTGCCGCCAATCAACTCTGCCGCCAATCAGCTCTGCCGCCTGTCAGCTCTGCCGCCTGTCAGCTCTGCCGCCTATCAGCACCGCGCCTGTCAGCGCCGCCCATCAGCCCCGTCGCCCATCAGCTCAGCCGCCCATCAGCGCCGCTGTCTATCAACTCGGCCGCGTTTCAGTACCGCGCCCATCAGCCCCGCCGCCAATCAGCGCACCTGCCACTCCTGCGGGTTTTATCCTGCAAGCGGGTTTCTTTCAGCAGCCACCAGCATTCTTTATCCTTATATTCCCGCTGGAAGGGTTACCGTCCCCTAAAGGACGGCGGGACGTTTCCGCTCAGGCTGTGGAGGTGGAGGTTTGCCTGCGTCTGCAGGCCGGCGGAGACGGGAAGCTCCAGGCGGTATCCTTTGACCAGCGTGTCCCCGTTCTTAATATCCGTTTCATAAGCCCGCTGGAAGCCGAGCTTCTCGTACAGCCTGATTGCGGATGCCATCATGTCCGAAGTGTGGAGATTCAGGCTGGCTGCTCCAAGCAGCGCAGATTGTCTGGCGGCCTCACGGATCAGCAATCTGGCAACCCCGCGTCCACGGACAGCCGGAGAAACAGCGAGCAGACGGATGATTGGCGTGTGGATATCCAGCTCCGGCCTGCCGTAAGCGGCCTCTGAAGAGGTGAACAGCAGCACACTGCCTATGATCTGCCCATCCAGCTCCGCTACAATCCGCGAGACCGGAGCATTGCCGTGGACGGAATCGAGAATGGAGTCGCGGTACTGCGCCCAAAAAGGTTCGGGCAGCACGGCTGAATATTCGCTGTAAGCCTCAAGCAGAACTCCTGCGATAGCCTCGCGGTCAGCCTCTGCGGCTTCACGGATTACAATTTGTGCTGAATGATTCATCGGGTACCTCCTGTTCAGAAATGGGATGTGACGCTTATTATAATTCATAATTCCGATGAATATAAGAGGAATTTAACAAAACCGATTAACAGATAGAAAAGTTCTATCTGGTTTTGTGATCTTTGTAATGGTTTTTGCTGTATATTACACGATAAGTCAGTTGACAAAAAAAGGGCCGGTGACTAAGATATAAACAAAATCTATACACCTGTACGGTATTAATTCCTTGTTAATCAATTGGAATAGTTAATTTAAATAAAGTTGTGGAGGAGGACTACGCTTGAACATCGAGAATATTGAAGCCTTTGTCTACATCAACCACTACGGAAGCTTCAACAAAGCGGCAGATGTACTCTACATCTCCCAACCGACCGTGACGGCCCGCATCCAGTCGCTTGAACGGGAGCTGGACTGCAGAGTGTTCGACCGGCTGGGCAAGCAGATTAACCTTACGGATAAAGGCCGCCAGTTCCTTCCTTACGCGCAGCAGATTCTGCAGGTCTACCAGAACGGTAAACATCAGATCCAGTCGAAGGGCCAGATTCCGGATGAATTGAGAATCGGCAGTACGGTATCGGTCTCCAATTATCTGATGCCGCAGCTCCTGCAGCATCTGAAGCGGAAATATCCGCATATCCGCTTCAAACTGACAACCTCATCCACAGATTCATTAATTGAGAAGCTGAAGGCCAAGGAGATTGATCTCGCTTTTATACGCAAAGTGGTTAATCCGGCCATTCAGTCGTTCCCTTTCTGTGAAGATCCGATATCGCTATACGTATACAAGAACCATCCGCTGGCCCGCCAGGGCCGTGCCTCTATCCAGGAGATCAGGGAGGAGACTCTTGTATTCTTCGAGTGCGGCTCGCTGGACTGGATGCGCCTGCACCGGGTATTCGAGAGCATGGAGCAGCCGCCGGACATAGTGTATCAGGTGGATAATCTGGAGACAGCCAAGAAGCTCGTGCTGAGGCAAGCGGGGATTTGCTTCCTTCCGGCCCTCAGTGTGCAGGAGGAAGTAGAGGCGGGAACGCTGATTAGGGTGGATGTCGCTGAGACGGAAGGGATTTCCCTGCGGACCAGCCTGATCTCGCTGAACGGGGAGAATGCGGAATTCATTGAGTCGCTGCTGGAACTGGCGGTGGGCCGCAGTAAGCCGGATCGACTTCTTGTATAACAGTATTAAAAAACTCTATTAGCGCATGGCTACATGCAGTGATAAAGTTAATTGCATATAATCACCACTAAACAGATAGGGATTATCTAAATTGAGAAACGGGGGCATGAAATGAGCGAGGTATACCGGCAGGCCGGAGAGAAGGACGCCCAACAGCTGCTGGATGTGACCTATCGTGCCTATCAGCTGATCCGCGAGCTTGGACTGCACTGGCCGGCGGCAAACGCCGATTTGGCTCTAATTCAGGA
Source organism: Paenibacillus sp. FSL E2-0178 (assembly GCF_038593005.1). Taxonomy (NCBI): domain Bacteria; kingdom Bacillati; phylum Bacillota; class Bacilli; order Caryophanales; family Paenibacillaceae; genus Paenibacillus; species Paenibacillus sp. FSL E2-0178. The sequence goes on along the minus strand of NZ_CP151953.1, from coordinate 2,979,345 downwards.
TAACATCGCCACCAATGAGTGTTATGTGCTGGAGATCGACGGCAACGTGGAGGCGACGATCACCCTCTCGAAGAGCGGAGAGGTCAAGGCGGTAACCGATCTGCCTTTTGTGAAATGGTTCGCAGTGAATCCCGAGCGCAGCGGCAAAGGTTACGGCGGGAAGCTGCTCGACTGGGTGGAGGAGCATATTATTCACGGCAAGCTGGGGGCTTCCGCTGTAACCCTGGCTACGGCACAGAAGCATCCCTGGCTGGTTGCCATGTATGAACGCCGGGGGTATGAACGGATTCTGGAGCTGGATGCGCAGAATGGCGACGGCATTATGTATTTGATGAGAAAGACACTTACGGCTCAACCATACTACAACCTAAAGGGGATAGAGAGATGAAAAAGACCATTTCGCTCACAACTGCATTGGCATTAACGCTGGTGATCGCCGGCTGCGGCAACAATAACAGTGCGAACAGCAGTAGCAGCGGGAATGTGGCGAAAGCAGCACCGCAGACCAGTGCGGAGGCAACGACTGCAGCCGCAGAACCGGCAGAGGTGACCAAGATCGTGGTGGGCACAGGCACCGCTTTTCCGAATGTCTGCTTCATTGACGAGAACGGCAAGCTGACCGGGTTCGATGTAGAGCTGCTCAAGGAAATTGACAGCCGTCTGCCGGAGTATGAGTTCGAATTCCAGACGATGGACTTCAGCAATCTGCTGCTGAGCCTGGAGACCAAGAAGATTGATCTGGTAGCCCATGTTATGGAGAAGAACCCGGAGCGGGAGCAGAAGTATTCTTTTAACAAAGAAGCTTATGCCCACTGGAGAAACCGCATTATTGTAGCCAAAGGCAATGATTCGATCCAGACGCTGGACGATCTGCAAGGTAAAAAGGTGCTGACAGGCGCAACCAGCGCACAAGCGCAAATTCTCGAGAATTACAACAAGGAGCACGGCGCGGATTCGATCAAAATTGTCTATCAGAACGGTGCAGCCAACGATACAGTGAGCCAGATTGACTCGGGCCGTGTGGATGCCACGCTCGCTGCGGATTTCGTACTGCCGATTATTGATCCGCAGAGCAAGCTGCAGGCGGTAGGTGCTGAGCTGTCCTCTGCTGACATTCTGTATGTGTTCCGCAAGGATGATGCCCCGTCGCAGAAGCTGTCGGATGCCATTGACGGAGTGGTTGCAGAGCTGAAGGCAGACGGCACGCTGGGCAAAATAAGTACGCAGTGGCTGGGGGCTGACGTCACCACATCCGCGGTTCAATGATGAGGCTGCCGTTATAGCGGAGAAGGAGGGGCAGGATGGGAGCACCGTTTGATCTTAGTTTTGTATTCTCTTTTCTGCCTAAGCTGCTGACTACGCTGAGCACAACACTGCTGATCGTAGCCTGCTCGCTGCTGGCAGGTGTGATTGTCGGATTTATTATCGCCCTTCCCCGCCTCTACAAGGTGCCGGTCCTGAAGACCTTAGCCGAGGTGTACATCTCATTCTTCCGGGGAACGCCGATTCTGATCCAATTGTTCCTGTTCTATTACGGTCTGCCCGAGGTGCTGAAGCTGGTCAATCTCGATATGACGCGGACGCCGGTGCTGGTGTTCGTAATTCTGACCTACGGCCTGCATACGGGGGCTTTCATGTCGGAGATGATCCGCGCCTCGGTAACGGCTGTCGATAAAGGCCAGGTGGAAGCGGCTTATGCTACGGGGATGACCTCTTATCAGGCTTTTACCCGGATCGTATTGCCCCAGGCACTGGGGATTGCCATTCCGGTGTTCTCGAACCTGGTCATTGCGCTGTTGAAGGATACTTCGCTTGCGTTCACGCTGGGCGTGATGGAGATGACGGGTAAGGCGCAGACTTTGGGCAGCGTGACCCAGCATTTTATTGAAACCTATATTGCACTTGCACTCATCTATCTCGTGATCAGCTTTACGATCGAGAAGCTGCTGCTGGTGGCGGAACGCCGGTTACTCCGGCATGAAGACCAGGGCAGTCCGGTGAAGCGGAAATTCAGTCTGCAGAAAAAAGCGTCCTACCGCCATATCATTGCGGACATGGGACCGGGTAAAGGAGGCGGCGCGTAATGAAGCTGGACCCATCGTTTATCTGGACGGCGTTCCTGCAGATTCTGGGAGCCATTCCTACAACGCTGTATATCACGGTGGTCTCGGTACTGGCCGGTTTCGCGATTGGAATTGTGGTGGCACTGGTCCGGATTTATAAAGTACCTGTGCTGTATCCGCTGGCGGTGGGGTATGTCACCTTCATCCGCGGCACCCCGATGCTGACGCATCTGCTGCTGATCTATTTCGGGCTGCCGATGATTATCGACGGGCTTGGCGCATATTTCGGCTGGAGCTTCCGCTCGGTGTCGATTCCGATGATCGGCTTCGCCTACATTTCTTTCTCCATTACAGCGGGAGCCTATATGTCCGAGGTCGTCCGTTCCGGCCTGCTGGCGGTGGACCGCGGTCAGATCGAAGCCGCCCATTCCATAGGGATGAGCACTCCCCAGGCGCTCCGGCGGATCGTATTCCCCCAGGCGCTGGCGGCGAGCCTGCCCAATCTGTCGAATTCCGTGATCGGAATGCTGCACGGGTCTACGCTTGCTTTTACCGTATCGGTCGTGGATATCAATGCCCAGGCGCAAATCGTAGCTTCGACAAACTGGAAATTCTTCGAGGCGTATCTGGCGGCGGCGCTGATCTTCTGGGGGCTGACCTTCCTCATTGAGCGGGCCACCGCCTTGATCGAAAAACGGATAAATCTGTATAACCGGGGTGGAGTCGCATGATTAAGCTGGAACGTATATCGAAGTCTTTCGGGCGCCATCAGGTGCTGAACAATATTGATCTGAAGGTGTCCAAAGGGGAAGTTGTCGTCATTCTCGGCCCCAGCGGCTCCGGCAAAACAACCCTGCTGCGCTGTGTGAATTATCTGGAGAAGCCAAGCGGCGGCGAAATCTCGATCGGTGAGTTCAAGCTGGACTGCCGGCATGCCCGCAAAAAGGATATTCACCAGCTGCGGCAAAAAACGGCCATGGTCTTCCAGCAGTACAATCTGTTCCGCCACAAAACGGCGCTGGAGAATGTGATGGAAGGGCTGCTGATCGTCAAGAAGCTTCCGAAGGAGGAAGCACGGAAGAGAAGCATCGCACTGCTGGAAAAGGTCGGCTTAGGAAGCAAGCTGGATGCCTATCCAAGCCAGCTGTCCGGCGGGCAGCAGCAGCGGGTCGGCATAGCCCGGGCGCTGGCGCTGGAGCCGGAAGTGATTCTGTTCGACGAGCCGACCTCGGCGCTGGACCCGGAGCTGGTAGGCGAAGTGCTTGCGGTGATCCGCAAGATTGCCAAGGAAGGGATAACGATGATTGTGGTGACGCATGAGATGGGTTTTGCCCGCGATGTGGCGAACCATGTGGTGTTCATGGACGGCGGCGTGATTGTCGAAGAAGGCACACCCACCGAGGTGTTCAACAATCCGCGTGAAGAAAGAACCAAGCAGTTCCTGAAGCGGATTACGCCGGAGCTGAACTATTCCATCTAGGAGGCATAACTATGGCGATTACAATCAGCGTTTTGGATCAAAGCCCGATTTATCCGGGAGAGACGCCGGAGGAAGCCTTCCAGCATACAGTCCAGCTGGCGCAGCTGTCGGAGCGTCTCGGCTTCCGCCGGTTCTGGGTATCCGAGCATCATGATTCCGAGCAGGTGGCCGGATCTTCACCGGAGGTGCTGATCTCGCATCTGCTGGCCAAGACGGAGAGCATCCGCATAGGCTCCGGAGGGATTATGTTGCAGCATTATAGCCCGTACAAGGTGGCGGAGAACTTCAACGTGCTGGCTGCGCTGGCCCCGGGCCGTGTAGACCTGGGCGTCGGGCGCGCTCCCGGCGGGCTGCCGCGCAGTACGCAGGCGCTGCAGCAGGGGGGCGGCGAGGCTCCTTCATTGACCGATAAAATCATTGAGCTGGAGAAATATGTACATAACCGGCTGGAGGAGGATCATCCGCTCACCGGGCTGAAGGCTGGCCCGCTGCCGGGAACTCCGCCGCAGCTGTATGTACTGGGTGCAAGTGTCGCCAGCGCCGAAATCGCTGCGGAATTGGGGCTGCCGTATGTATTCTCTTTGTTCATCGGCGGCGATCAGGCCGTTGCCCTGGAAGCGGTGCGTGCTTACCGCAGCGGCTTCAATACCAGCAGCGGGAAGGAGCCGCAAGTGATCATCGCGCTGGCTGTAATCGTGGCCGATACGGAAGAGGAGGCCAAAGAGCTGGGCGGAGCGCATAAGCTGATCCGCATTCACCTCGCCAGCGGGAAGAAGCTGACGGTGGCTACCCGCGAACAGGCGGAGGAGTTCACCCGCCAGAGCACGGAGCCCTACACACTGGAAGAGCGGGAGCCTGAGGTTACCAAAGGAACGAAGGAATCGGTCCGCGGACAGCTGCAGGCGTTGGCTGATGCCTCCGGCGTAGAAGAGTTCATCGTCACGACCAACGTGCAGCCCTTCGATAAGCGGCTGCGTTCCTTCGAGCTGCTGGCTGAAGCGCTCGCCGGGGTTCCGGCGGAGGCCTCATCATGACAAGCACAGCTGCAGAATCCGCTGCACAGGCAATAAATACATTACCGTTCAATGAGCGGCTGGCCCAGATCCGCCGTCATCTGCACCGGCATCCTGAACTCTCCAATGAAGAATATGAAACTAGCGAATATATCACCTCTCTGCTGAAGCAGGCGGGCGTGAAGGTTGTGGATTACGGGCTGAAGACCGGAGTGATCGCCGAAATCGGCGGCTTGCAGGGCGGTCCGGTGATTGCCCTCCGGGCCGACATTGATGCATTGCCGATTCAGGAAGAAACCAGGCTGCCGTATGCCTCGCTGGTTCCGGGCAGAATGCATGCCTGCGGGCATGACTTCCATACGGCGGCGCTGCTGGGGGCGGTATATCAGCTGAAGGAGCAGGAGAGTACCCTGAAAGGAACCGTGCGCTTATTGTTCCAGCCTGCCGAGGAGAAAGCCAAAGGCGCGCAGCAGATCATCGCGGCCGGAGGGCTGGAGAATGTCCGCGCAGTGATCGGCATGCACAATAAGCCGGATCTGCCGGTAGGAACCTTCGGCATTAAGGAAGGTCCGCTGATGGCAGCTGCTGACGGCTTCATCGCGGAGGTCCGCGGGTTCGGAACCCATGCGGCAGTGCCGGAAGCCGGTATAGACCCCATCGTGGCGGCCTCACATATCGTCACGGCGCTGCAGTCCATCGTCAGCCGGAATGTGAGCAGCCTGAACAGTGCTGTCATCAGCGTTACGCAGATCCACAGCGGGAACTCGTGGAATATCATCCCGGAGACGGCGGTGCTGGAAGGGACGATCCGCTCTTTCGATGAAGCGGTGCGCGGCAGGGTGCTGAAACGGTTCGAAGAGGTGGTAGCAGGCGTTGCAGCCGCACTGGGGGCGGAAGCCAGCGTGCGCTGGATCGGCGGACCGCCGCCGGTTATCAATGATGCGCTGCTGGCCCGGCTGGGAGAAGAAACGGCCGCAGATTTGGGCTATACTTCCGTGAAGCCGGTGCCCTCACCGGCCGGGGAGGATTTTGCCTTCTACCAGCAGGCGGTTCCCGGTTTATTTGTCTTTACCGGCACGGCCGGAAGCCGGGAATGGCATCACCCGGCGTTCGATCTGGACGAAGCGGCTCTGCCTGTAGGTGCCGGATTCTTCAGCAGTCTGGCGGTACGGGTGCTGGAGCATTTCGCGGCTGAAGGGGGTGCGGATCATAGCTGAGCATCCCGTATATGATGTGATCATTGTCGGCGCAGGCTCGATGGGCATGAGCGCGGGTTATCATCTGGCCCGGCGCGGCGTGAAGACGCTGCTGATCGATGCCTTTGATCCGCCGCATACCGAAGGCAGCCATCACGGGGAGACCCGGCTGATCCGGCATGCCTATAGCGGAGACCCGGCCTATATTGACCTGGCGCTTCGTGCCCAGGTGCTATGGGAAGAGGCAGAAGCGGAGAGCGGGACGGAGCTGCTCGTCCCTTCTGGCGTGCTCAATCTGGCGGACAGCGGCGTATATTCCTTCGCCGGCCGCCTGGAGGAAGCGCAGAAGCGGAAGGTGCGGGCCGAGCAGCTGGATGCGGACGAAATCCGCCACCGCTGGCCGGCGCTGAACGTTCCAGAATCCTTCGAGGCGATGTATGAGCCGGATGCGGGTTACCTCTACAGCGAGCGGTGCATAACAGCTTACCGGCAGCTTGCGCTGGCTCACGGTGCAGAGCTGCTGACGAATACACACGTGCTGAATGTGACCGCCCGCGAAGGGAGCGTTACGGTTCATACGAAGAACGGTGAGTACCATGGAGCGGCTGCTGTTCTCAGCGCTGGCGCCTGGTTTAAGTCATTATCACCCTTTGTCAGCCTGCCGATTAAAGCGGTCCGTAAGGTAGTAGGCTGGTTTGGGAGTACGCCGGACTTCGAGGCCGGGAAGTTCCCCGGCTTCACGCTGGGCGCTGAAGAAGGCGGGTTCTACGGCTTCCCCAGCATCGGCGGGTCGGGACTGAAGATTGGCCGTCATGACACTGGCGAGGAATGGAAGCCTGGCGAACCGCTGGCATCGTTCGGCAGTCTGGAGAGCGATGAAGGCGACCTACGCCGCGTGCTGGAGGTTTATATGCCCGGCGCAGCCGGGAAGCTGCTTAAAGGCTCCGTCTGTAAATATGAGCATACGCCGGATGAGGATTTCATTATTGACCGCCACCCGGATTACAGCAATGTGCTGCTGGCTGGAGGCTTCTCGGGGCATGGCTTCAAGTTCTCCAGTGTAGTCGGAGAGATCCTCGCAGATTTGGCTGTGCAGGGAAATACGAGGCAGAATATTGCACCGTTTGCGCTGTCACGCTTCAATAACGGGCCTGACCAGCCACAACCGAAACCTATATTGGAGGAGATCGAATGAGCAGTGTGGAGCTAACAGAGTACTTGAATACGCACGGGCAATTGGTGCAGGCACTGGAAGGCTTATCTGATGAGCAGCTGAAGTGGAAGGCGGAGCCGGCCAGCTGGAGCGTAACCGAGGTGCTGTCACATCTGGCTGATCACAGCATCGTGGTCTCCTTCCGTATCCGTGATATTCTGGCGGATACGAAGGTGCAGCTCCCGGCGTTCAATCAGGATGCCTGGGTCAACGGACAGCACAGTAATCAGGGGAACGCCACAGACAGTCTGGAGCTGTTCCGCAGCCTGCTGCATTACAATAGTCTTCTGCTCGGAAGGCTGAGTGCCGATGATTGGGAGAAAAGCGGGATTAACTTTAAGGGGGAAACGGTGAGGATTGCCGATATCGTCCGCAGCTTCACCGCTCATGTGCAGACCCATCTGGCCCAGATCGAGCGGATTAAGCGGGGAGCGCAGGCCGTAGTCTCTGCACAGCAAGCCGCTCTGTAATGAATACACAACCTTGAGGAGGAATGAACATGACTAAACCGAGACAATTGAAGCTGGGAGCACTGCTGCACGGCGTTGGAGGAAGCACCTCCATGTGGCGACATCCCGATGCGAAGCCTGATGCCAGTGTGAACTTTGAGTTATACAAGGAATGGGTGCGCAAAGCAGAGGAAGGCAAGCTGGATCTGATCTTCATTGCAGATGGTCTGTTCATCAATGAGAAGTCTATCCCTCATTTCCTCAACCGCTTCGAGCCGCTGACGATTCTTAGTGCGCTGGCGGCGGTCAGCAGCCGTATTGGTCTGGTAGGTACCTTGTCCACCTCCTACAGTGAACCGTTTACTGTGGCCCGGCAATTCGGCTCGCTGGATGTCATCAGCGGCGGACGGGCCGGCTGGAATGTGGTGACCTCACCGCTTGAAGGCTCGGCTCTTAACTACAGTAAGAAGGAGCATCCCGATCATGGCAAGCGGTACCGCATTGCCGCCGAATATCTGGAGGTGGCGCGCGGGCTGTGGGATTCCTGGGAGGACGATGCGTTTGTCCGCAATAAGGAGACAGGCGTCTTCTTCGATCCGGAGAAAGTGCATACGCTGGATCACCAGGGTGAATTCTTCTCAGTGAAGGGACCGCTGAATATCGCCCGCTCGAAGCAGGGGCAGCCGGTTATTTTCCAGGCAGGGTCCTCAGAGGTCGGCAAGGATTATGCCTCGGGCGTAGCGGATGCCGTCTTCACGGGTCATGACACGCTGGAGTCTGCCCAGGAATTCTATAAGGATGTGAAAACCCGCGTAGCTTCGTTTGGGCGCAATCCCGAAGAAGTGCTGATCTTCCCTGGAATAGCACCGATTCTGGGAGCTACCCCTGAGGAGGCGGAACGCAAATACCAGGAGGTTGCCGGTCTGGTGACGATCGAGAATGCGCTGAACTATCTGGGCAGATTCTTCGAGCATCATGATTTCTCGCAGTATCCGCTGGATGAGCCATTCCCGGATGTCGGTGATCTGGGCCGGAACAGCTTCCAGAGCGGCACGGACAAAATCAAAAAGGATGCCAGGGAACAGGGCTTAACTCTGCGGCAGGTGGCCTTGCAGTCTGCTACGCCGCGCAGTAGCTTCATCGGTACGCCGGAGCAGGTGGCCGATCAGATTCAGACCTGGTTCGAGGCCGGAGCAGCCGACGGCTTCATGCTGGCAGCCGCCGTGCCGAACGGACTGGAGGAATTTGTGGATCTGGTCGTTCCGATTCTGCAGGAGCGCGGACTGTTCCGCACCGAATACGAAAGCGATACACTGCGGGGCAATCTCGGACTGCCAGTGCCGGAGAACCGTTACTCTAAGGCTTCTGAACCGGCAGGGCAGGTGTGACGCATACGCAGTCCGGTGCAGACCGTCTGAAACCGGATCTTGAAGCCATGATGAAGTATGCCGGCGGGCTGGAGGCGGAGCTGATCGCGATCCGCCGTGATCTGCACAGCCACCCGGAGCTGCTCTACGATGTGGCCCGCACTTCCGGCAAGGTTGCCGAACTCCTCGAATCATGGGGCATTGAGGTGCGGCGGAATGTGGGCCGGCATTTCGGGATGGGAGTCACCGGGACGCTGCGGGGAACGGCAGGGAGCGGGCCGGTAATTCTGCTGCGGGCGGATATGGACGCGCTGCCGATTAGTGAGCTGAATGAGCTGGACTATAAGTCCAGGAATCCCGGTGTAATGCATGCCTGCGGGCATGACGCCCATACGGCGATGCTGCTCGGGGCCGCGCAGACCCTGGCGGCATTCCGCCATCAGCTAAGCGGCACGGTGGTCTTTGTCTTTCAGCCGGCGGAGGAAGGCGCAAGCCGGAGTCCGCTGGACGGGCGCCTGCTCTCCGGCGGCAGGGATATGATCGAAGACGGCATTCTGGAAGGTGTGGACCAGTGTTATGCGCTGCATGTGATGCCAGAGCTTGCCGTTGGTATGCTGGGCATTCATCCCCGGTATGCCATGGCGGCCTCCAGCCATTTCACCGTGAAATTCCAGGGCACCGCCGGACATCACAGTGCGCCGCATGAAGCGGTCGATGCTATACAGATGGCGGCACGGTTTGTTACCGAGGTGAACGGGCTGATGGCGAGTGGGGTCAATCCGTCGGAAGCGGCGGTGCTGGCCTTCGGCATACTGCGTGCTGGAACAGCAATCAATGTCATTGCTGAGCACAGTGAGCTGACCGGCACCTTCAGGGCCTTCACGAAATCAACCGTCAGCCGGATTACGGAAGGACTGAAGCGCCACGCTGCAGCGATAGCCTCGGCTTATGGCGGCAGCAGCAGCCTGGAGCTGCGCGAAGGCATTGCCGTGGTGAACGACGGCTTGGCCGTTCAGCGGATGCTCGGCGCAGCGCGCAAGGTGCTGGGAGATGAGCAGGCGTATCTGCTGGAGCAGCCGAGCCTGGCCGGGGAAGATTTCGGCTGGTATCTCGATCAGGTGCCCGGGGCGTTTGCTTTTATCGGCTGCGGCAATGCGGAACGGGGGATAACCCATGCGCTACACCAGCCCCGGTTCAACATTGATGAGGCTGTGCTGGTACAGGGCGCCAGAGTATTGGTGAGGCTTGCTGCTGAGAGAGATTAAATCAGGGATATACAGGAAAAAGGCTGCTCCTTCCGCCAATACGGCGTTAGGAACAACCTTTTTTTCGAATGAACGGGTTACATGTCCTTGTTCAGGTAATTGCCCGAACAGATTCTCTTTCCACAATGGAGTGGGTACAGATTTGACTCTTCGCGGGCTCCCCTGTTTCAATCATGCCGATCAGCTTCTCGGAAGCGATCATTCCAATGTCATATAGCGGCTGGCGCACGGTAGTCAATGGCGGATTGACCATCCGGGCTAACCGGAGATCGTCGTAGCCCATGATGGAGATATCTTCAGGCACATTCATTCCATGCTTCGTAACGGTGGAAAGGGCACCAATCGCCATTTCGTCACTGGCCGCGAAGACAGCAGTAACCTCCGGTGTTCTCCGTAATATGGCTTCCATGGCTCTACAGCCGCTTTCGTATGAAAAGTCTCCATATACGAGGTAACGGCTATCAAATGTGATACCTTGTGCTTCCAGCGCTTTGCGGTATCCTTCGACCCGTGGAGTTCCAGCGATGGGATCGCCCTTGGTTCCGCTGATCATGCCGATTCTGCGGTGGCCTTTGGTGATCAGATAATGGACAGCGTCATAGGCTGCCTGATAATCATCGACCTTCACATAAGGTACGTTGGCATAATCCGTTTGGGAAGAGACCAGCACCACCGGAACTTTCATGCTCTCCAGCATGTCATAATACTCTTTCTTGAGCACTTCACTGGAAAAAATAATCCCGTCAACCTGCTTCTCGCGCAGCAGCTGCAAATACTTCAGCGTACGTTTGCCGTCCTGATCGGTGTTACAGACCATCACACTGTAATTGCGGTCATGGACGAATTCGTCGATTCCGTGGAGCAGATCGGAGGAGAAGGCGCTCGACACATCAGGAAATAACACGCCGATGGTTTGGGTACGCTTGTTAATCAGTCCGCGGGCGATAGCGTTCGGCTGATATTTAAGCTCTTTGATGGTCTGATCTACCTTTTGCTTCGTTTTATCTGAATATCCGCCTAAGTTATGCAGAACCCTTGAGACGGTGGCAATGGATACGTTCGCCTTTTGGGCAACATCTTTAATTGTGGGATTCATAGACTCTCCTACCTGTCGTTTAGCAGTAAACGCTTACTGAAAATATAAGTTCTTGCCTTTTCTTTGTCAACCGGAATTAAACATTATGTAAAATAAGCATTGACAAGGAAAAATAAACGAGATAACTTTTATAGTAAGCGTTTACGTAATGGGGATTTAAGATTGTAGGTACAAAAATACATAACTTACATTCAAGTGAACGTATAAATTCACACCATAGATTTTTTTGGAGGAGGCGGGTAAGATCTTATAAAGGTATGTTTTTTGCATATTTGAGTAAACGTTTACGTTAAAAAGGAAACTATTCTTGTGAAAAAAATTCATTGGATAAGGGTCACTGAGGTGACTCTTTCTTATATTAAGTTATAGAAAGGAGCATTATGAAAAACAGGAAAAACTCACTGGGTGTAAAACTGATTCAGCTGTCTGCTGCAATAACGATTCCGCTCCTTGCCGTTCTTTTTGCCGGGGGATATTATGCCAAGGGAGTTGTGCTCGACCAGGTATCCAGATCCTATCAGAATCTGGTCAACTCCAATCTTAAGATGATGGAGAGCAGTCTGGAGGACATAACAATTAATCTGGTCGATATTGTCGATCATGATGTGAATTTTCTTCAATTGAATCAGCCGGGGCTGACAGAATCCGAATATTATTTTGCCCGTATGGGGATTATGCAGAGAAATCAGGCCTACCAGGCCTATTACCATAGCGTGGACATGTTTTATCTGTACTCCGGCGTTAATGATACCTTGACACTATCCAATGTATTAGGGACAACAGAGGATGATATGGACCGGATCAGGGAGTGGATTACGACACAGGTTAAGGATGAAGATCATCTGGAGACCCTTCAGTACAAATGGACGATCGTTAAAATTGCCGGAGAGTACTATTTAAACCGGACCGTCAGCAATAATCTGGGCAATACCGCCTGCATTGGCGCTCTGATCCGAATCGACTCTATGCGTTCACCGCTGGGCAATCTGAACCTGCAATCGGGCGGTGATGTGCTTATTGTGGATAATGCAGGGAATATCTTAACCCGTCCTTCGGCATCCATGGGCTACGACTTCAAGCTGCCGGGTGAGAAGATGAATCTGAATTCTTCCTTTTCTTTTATACATGATGGCCTGAAGTGGTTTGTGGTGTCCAGCCAGTCCTCCGCCCTGGGAATCAATCTGTCTGTGGTCATCCCCGCTTCCGAGCTGCTCCAGGGACTCAATACCTTCCAGACGATTATTAATGTCCTGCCCTTTATTATTTTGCTCATTTTACTGGTTTACTTATATTATTTCCGCCGTATGGTCATCCGCCCGATTCTGGATCTGCTGAGCGGCATCCACCGGATTCGCAACGGCGCCATGGAAACCAAGCTTCCCGATTCTAACCTGGTGGAGTTCCAGGCGCTGAATCAGGCCTTTAATAATATGGTTGTGGAAATTCAAGATCTGAGAATTGATATCTACGAGGAACGGATTAATGCGCAAAAGGCAGAAATGAAGCATTTGCAAATGCAAATTAATCCGCACTTCTTCTTGAACACGCTCAATATTATTTTTCAGCTTGCCGATCTGAAGCGTTTCGAATTGGTCAAAAAGACAGTACGGCATCTCGTGCAGTATTTCCGCTTTATGCTTCAGGTCAAGGATAACCGCATTACTTTGGGACAAGAGCTTGAACATCTCGGCAATTACCTTGAAATTCAAAAGATGCGCTACCAGCAGTCGTTTGAGTTTCAGATCACCATAGCCGAAGAGCTTAGCCGTGCCTCCATACCCTCCTTGATGGTACAGCCCTTTGTAGAAAATGCCATGCTTCACGGTATAAGTCTGAAATCCGGGATCTTTCATCTGGAGATTTCGGCTGGTCTCTCAGAAGAAGCAGCCGGTACCATGATCATTGAAATCGCGGATAACGGAAAAGGCAGCAGTGCAGAGAAGCTGCGGGAGCTGAATTCGCCGGATTACAACCCGGCCACAGATGAAGGGCATATCGGGATCTGGAATGTGAAGCAAAGGCTGGCGATGATCTATCAGGGGAGAGCTGAAATTCACTTCAGCGACAATAAGCCATCCGGATTTCGTGTGCGGCTTAGCCTGCCTATTGAATATACAGAAGGAGAACGATGAGCAATGCGATTATTGATTGTAGATGATGAACAATTCGCTGTGGAGGGGCTGCTCTACTGCTGCGACTGGAAGGCGTATGGGATTGAAGAGGTCTTGACGGCGAACAGGGCCGACAAGGCCAGGGAGCTGCTGAATGATCACAGAATAGAATTGCTGATTTGCGATATTGAAATGCCAGACGAAGACGGACTTTCACTGGTTGGCTGGGTGAAGGAGCACTCTCCCTGGACGGAATCGATTTTTCTGACCTGCCATTCCGAATTCTCCTATGCCAAGAAAGCTGTTAACCTCGGGAGCTTTGATTACTTGCTGAAGCCTGTTGACACGGATGAGCTGTTGTCTGCCGTATCGGGAATGATGGCTGCTATCCGCGAGAAGGAAGAATATGAGTCCTATAACCAGATGTATCATAAGTATCTGAATCTGTGGCAACAAGAAAAGCCGAAGCGTGTGGAACGTTTCTGGCAGGATTTGTTGTCCCGCAGCATCCTGTCGTTCGGGGATTTCTTTGATAGGGAGCTGGCGGGTGCGGGGGTAGGGTTGAATCCTGAGGATCAGGTACTTCCGATTCTGATCAGTATTGAGGAGTGGTCCAAGCCGCTCAGCCCGCGTGATCAGGAAATCATGGAATATGCGGTGAAGAAAGCGGCGGAGGAATGTTTCACAGAAGAGTATCCGGGGGAGGCCGTCACCGATAAAAGCGGGGTTTTGTTCATTCTGCTGTATGCCGGAGCTGTGGAGGGAGAGCATGCAGCTAAGAAGCTTAGCATTCAGCAGCTCACGGCCATAGGTAAACGTTTTATCAAAGCTTGCCAGGAGTTGTTCTACAGCATCGTTACCTGCTATGTCGGCTCGTTCAAACACCTGCAGGAGCTGCCGGGAATGTGCGAGAGTCTAAAGATCATGGAGCGTGACAATATCTCCCGGACCCAATCTGTGCTTTTATACTTACCGCAGGACCAGATATTATTATCACCTGATACTAATTCGGAGGATATCCTGCTGGATGATCTGATCTCTTATATGCTGAACGGCAAACGTGAGTCCGCTGTGCAGTTCATTCATAATCTGGCAGCGAAGCTGGAAGCCAATCCTTGCTTTCAGGGAAGACATCTGGACGCCTTGCATCAGGATACCCTGCAGATTATATACCACTTCCTGCAGGTAAGAGGAATCAATGCGGGAAGCATAGTCCTGTTTACAGACTGGACAACCGCTAGGATACGGGGACTGCTTCAATACAGGCATTGGGCGGAAGGGATCGTATCGGCGGTCATGGAAGCGGAATTCGAGCGGCAGGAGAAGGGCGGTGTGATTGAGCGTTCCATCCGCTACATCCAGCAGCATGTGGAGGAAGAGATCTCCAGGGCCAGTGTCGCTGATTATGTGGGCCTGAATCCGGCTTACCTCTCCAGGCTGTTCAAGAAAGAGACCGGCCAGATCCTTATCGATTTCCTGATTTCAGTGAAGCTGGACCGCACCCGCGAGCTTTTGGACACCACGGATATGCCGGTCAGCGCAATCGCGCAGCAGGTAGGCTACAGCAATTTCTCTCATTTTACCAAAATGTTCCGCAAGCAGTTTGGCGTCAATCCCCAGGAATACCGCAAGGTCACAAAACGAATAGACTAAGGTTATAAAAACGGCAGAGCAGCTGCAGGCAACTCCTTATAATGAAGCCATAATCCAATAAGAAGGTGTGGAACTATGGCTTCGGAAAGCAACTCAAAATGGAAAAGCATATGGAAGTACAGGTCCTTGGTCGTGCTGGCTCTGCCTGGTGTGCTGCTGATGCTGATCAATAACTACCTGCCCATGTTCGGTATTTTCCTGGCCTTCAAGGACCTGAATTATACGGCAGGAATATGGGGCAGCAAATGGATCGGACTGGACAACTTTAAGTTTCTGTTTGCTTCGAACGACGCTTGGCTGATCATCAGGAATACCTTGCTGTACAACCTTAGCTTCCTGATCATCAATACGATACTCGCTGTGATGCTGGCACTTCTCCTTAACGAGGTCAAAAATAAGTTCGCCTCCAAATTCTTTCAGAGCACAGTGATCCTGCCCAATTTCATTTCCATGGTCATTGTCGGCTATATCGTCTATGGATTTCTGAATCCGGAACTGGGATTCATCAATAAATTCATTCTGGAGCCCTTCGGGATAGATCCTAGAAACTGGTATGCGGAAGCAGAGCATTGGCCTTATATCCTGACCCTTGTCAACACCTGGAAGGGTGTGGGTTACTCGGCCGTCGTCTATCTGGCAGCCATTGTCGGAATAGATTCTGAATATTATGAAGCAGCCGTCATTGACGGGGCAAGCCGCTGGAAGCAAATGACGAAAATTACGATTCCGCTGATTGCACCGATCATTATCATCATGACACTGCTGGCGATCGGCCGGATTTTCAACGCTGACTTCGGTCTGTTCTATCAGGCAACCATGGCCTCCGGCATGATCAAAGAGACAACGGATGTTATCGATACCTATGTATACAGGGCGTTAATGGTTACCGGTGATACGGGACTCGCCTCCTCGGCAGGGCTGCTGCAATCGGTGGTTGGCTTTACACTTGTCATTACTGTCAACCTGGCCGTCCGTAAATTCAGCAAAGAAAATGCTTTGTTCTAAAAGGAGAAGACCATGGAGAAAAAACGAACCAATCCCTTTATCCTTATCGTCCTGTCATTGTTCAGTCTTGCCTGCCTGATCCCGTTCTGGCTTGTATTTATGATATCGGTTGCTGATGAAGACTGGGTGACTGCGAATGGATACAGCTTCTGGCCCGGCAAATTCAGTCTTGTCGCATATCAGTATTTGTTTGAAGATGCCGGAAAAATATTGCGGGCTTACGGTGTGTCTGCCTCGGTAACGCTCATTGGAGTCGTCGTCAGTCTGTTTGTGACTTCGGCCATGGCCTATGCATTGTCGCGGAAAGAGTTTCCGCTTAGAGGTGCCCTGAGCTTCTACATCCTGATCACGATGCTGTTCTCGGGCGGCTTGCTGCCCTGGTATCTTGTCTACACCCGGTTCCTGCATGTTCAGGATACGCTGATGGCTCTTATCATTCCGGGTCTGATCGGCGGCTTCAATGTTATCATCATGCGGACCTTCTTCACGAACAGCATACCGCCTTCCCTGATTGATTCCTCTCAGATCGACGGGGCAGGTGAATTCCGGACATACTTTAGCATTATTCTGCCGCTGTCCTTGCCTGTAATGGCTACAATCGGGTTATTCACCACCGTATCCTACTGGAACGACTGGTTTACAAGCCTGGTCTTCATCCAGAATGAGAAGCTGTTCTCGCTGCAATATCTTTTGACCAAAACCTTAATGAACGCTTCGTTCCTGCAGACAATTGCCAATAAGGCTTACAGCTCAACCGCACAGGTCACAACGCCGCTTGAATCCATCCGGATGGCGATGGCGATGATTGCAATCGGACCGCTGGTGCTGGTATTCCCTTTCCTGCAGAAGTATTTCGTCAAAGGACTTACCGTAGGCGCTGTGAAAGGCTGATGCCGGTAAATGGCCGGATTAGTATAAGCAAGTTCAGAATGATGAGGCAATAATACAGAAGGATTCCAGGGAGGTCTACTATTTATGAAGTGGTTGAAAAAGAGTTCTGTTGTATTGACATCGCTTGTGTTGACTTCAGTTGTAGTAACCGGCTGCGGCGGGAATAATGGTGCGAATTCACCGGCGGGCACAGTCCAGCCGGGAAGCGAGGCCAGCTCCGGATTGAAGCCTTACGAAGTGGTAATGGTATTCCCCGATGCGCCGCAAAATGATAATCAGCGGGTACAGGATGCGATGAATGATTATCTGAAGAAGACTTATCCGGAAATGAACATGACGGTCAAGCTGAATCCTATCGACTGGGGTGCCTGGAGTGATAAAACGAACCTGATGATGGCCTCCGGCGACAAAATGGACCTGCTGTTTACGGCGGATTGGCTCGGGTTCCAGCAACAGGTGACCAAAGGGGGCTTGCTGCCGCTGGATGAGTTGCTCGCTACATACGGCCCGGACATCGAAGCTGTAGAGAAGGACTATCACGGGCCGGCTAAACGCGGCGGCAAGCTATACGGTATTCATACCCACCAGGAGCTGGGCGGTGCACAAGGGGTATATTTGAACAAAGCGCTTGTGGACAAGTACAACTTTGATCTGACTGCACTGAAGTCTGGTAAAGTCGAGGATCTGGAGCCTATGCTTCAAACCATCAAGGAGAACGAACCGGGGATTACGCCTTTAGTGGCACCGAGCTTTCCTCTCGAAGCTTACTATTCATCCACGAACCTGGATTCTATTGTGAGTATTGCAGCGATTAACACCGTGGGAACAGCGGCAGATGATTATACAGTCATCAATTCCTACACGACTCCGCGGTATCTGGAGCTTGCCAAGCTTACCAACAAATGGTACAAGGCAGGATACATTAACAAGGATGCACTGACACCTGGTCTGGACGCCTGGAAGAAGATTCAAGCGGGGAAAGGCTTCGCCTTTGTCTCGGATATGGATATTATCGCGGATATGGAGATCGGCAAAGCAGCCGTATCACCGAATGGTTCGATTAAAGCGGGCCGTGAGATGCTGCAAATTCCGCTCAATATTGACCGTTTGCAGACAGGGAAAATGACAGCAACCATGTATTCGATTGCAAAAAGCTCTGAAGATCCGGAACGTGCCATGATGCTGCTTAACCTTTTCTATAAGGACAAGGAATTGCTGACCCTCTTCAACTTCGGGATTGAGGGAACCCATTATGTGCTCAAAGACGGACAAATTGCGCTGCCGGAAGGCAAAACTACAGATAATGTCGGCTACTATCACGATATTATGTGGCAGCTCGGCAATCAAATGCTCAACTATACCCGTGTAGGCGAGGATCCGGATAAATACCAGAACTACGAGAAGTTCAACGAACAGGTTTCTTCTAATCCTTCGCGGATCTTTGGATTTGTCTTCGATCCGGAGCCGGTAAAAAATGAATTGATCTCGATCGACAACGCCAACAAAACCTTTGTTGACGGTCTGAAATCCGGCCAGCTCGATCCGGAAGAGTCTCTTCCTAAAATGCTGGAAAAACAAAAAGCGGCGGGAGCAGACAAAGTACTCGCGGAAGTGCAAAAGCAGCTGGATACCTGGCTGGCTGAAAACGGCAAGAAATAAGCGGAATGACTAAGCTCAATCTACAAGTATTGGAGAATTCATATGGACAATAGAGTATTGACACATATAGATATATATCCAGATCAAGCCCAGTACAAAACCGGTCAATCCGGCAGCATTATCATTGAAGTGGAGACCCGGGAGAAAGCGGCTCTGCAGCTGGTTGTCGGCTTCTACAAGCTGGAGCAGCAGGTTGCTGAAGAAAGACTTAGCATCAGTACGGAACCAGGCTTGAGACAAAAAGTGCCTGTTCCCTTGTTCACTGAAGCTACAGAGTGGGCGGGTTATGGGGTCAAGGCTGCAATTATCTGCAATGAAGCTGTAGTCTCAACCGCCTATACCTCATACGATATTGCCGATCATTGGGGCCGGGCGCCGCGGTATGGATTTCTAAGCGATTTCCGGAGTGAAGAATCCGGAGACACCCGTGACGTCGACAGCATGAACAAATACCACTTGAATGTCATACAGTTCTATGACTGGATGTACCGGCATGATGATCTGGTTCCAAAAGAGGATGAATTTATTGATCCGATGGGCCGGACGATGTCCTATAAGGTGGTTCGTGAAAAGGTCGCAGCCGTACACGATAAAGGGATGGCTGCCATGGCCTATGGAGCGGTATATGCAAGTCTTAAGGACTTCTTGCAGGCACGTCCGGAATGGGGACTGTATAACCGCCAGGGAGAACCGTTTCAATTAATAGATCTGTTCTATATTATGGATATTACACCGGATTCGCCTTGGACCGATCATATTGTTGAACAGTTCCGTCAGGCCGTACAGGCCGGATTCGACGGAATTCATATGGATCAATACGGTTTTCCGAAGAAAGCTGTGCGCCGTATCGCAGGAAAAGAAGAACAGGTCGATTTGGCGGAATGTTATCCGGCACTGATCAACCGGACCCATGCGGCTGTGAAGGAAATCAAGGCAGAGGCCGGGGTTATTTTCAATAATGTGGGTAATTATCCTATCAACAAGACGGCCTCGTCGGATCAGGAGGCGCTTTATATTGAAGTATGGCCGCCTGTAGTCCGGTTGCGTGAGCTTAAAGGACTGATCGATCATGCGCGTTCACTGGACCCGCACAAGCCGGTGATCCTCTCCGCTTATCTGCCCTCCTTCTACCCGGAAGCCGGGCATGATAAGGAGTGGGCTGAGAACGGCGCGCTGCTAACGATGGCCTCCATATTCGCCAGCGGGGGATATCACCTCTTGCTGGGTGAGGATCATGGAATGCTGACTATGCCCTACTATCCCGATTATGCAGTGATGCAGCCTGAATTTGCCATTGAGGTCAGACGTTACTATGATTTCATCGTGCGTTTTGGAGTGCTGATACATGATGCGCAATTAGAAGATGTGTCTTATACCTATACCGCCGGGGTTAACACCGAGATTACCTTCGAAGGCAATGTGCCTTTTGCACCGAACGGAGATATTGATTCTGTCTGGACGATCATTAAGCGGAAGCCGGGTTATCAGATCCTGCAGCTGATTAATCTTGCCGGGCTTGAAGATGATTATTGGGAGTATGGCAAGAAACAGCGGCCTGAAGCTCAAAATGGTGTAGAGTGCACACTATTAATCGAACAGCCGATAGAATGCATTTACACGGCCAGCCCGGATGATCAGGCCCAGGAAGTGATTGTCCTGGATTACGAGGTGGTTCCGCACGGGCAAGGAGTTGCGGCCAGATTCACTTTGCCGTCCCTGCGCATCTGGTCCATGGTTGTAGTTAAATTTAGCTTACAGGAGTGAATGGGTTGAACAATACGAAATGGTGGCAGACCGCTGTAATTTATCAGATATATCCCCGAAGCTTTCAAGACAGTGACGGGGATGGAATAGGTGATCTCAGGGGGATTATGAACAGGCTGGACTATCTGGAGCAGCTTGGCATTACCGCAATCTGGCTTAGTCCCGTATACAAATCACCCAATGACGATAACGGCTATGATATCAGCGATTACCAGGATATTATGACCGAATTCGGAACCATGGATGACATGGATGAATTAATTGAACAGGCCAGGCAGCGCAATATCCGGATTATTATGGATCTGGTTGTTAACCATACCTCGGATGAGCACCGATGGTTCATTGAAGCCCGTACAGGAAGGGACAATCCGTACCGTGACTATTACATCTGGCGTGATCCGGTCAACGGCGGGGTTCCCAACTCCCTGCGTTCCACCTTCAGCGGATCGGCCTGGGAGCTCGACGAAGTCAGCGGCCAATACTTTCTGCACTTGTTCAGCCGCAGGCAGCCGGATCTGAACTGGGAGAACAGTAAGGTCCGTCAAGAGGTATGGGACATGATGAATTTCTGGCTGGATAAGGGCGTTGGCGGATTCCGCATGGACGTGATTGATCTGGTCGGCAAAATTCCTGATCAGGAGATCACAGGAAATGGTCCGAAGCTTCATGAATATCTGCAGGAGATGAACCGGGAGACCTTCGGAGCCCATGATGTTCTGACGGTGGGAGAGACCTGGGGGGCGACTCCGGAAGTAGCCAAGCTCTACTCCAATCCGGACCGCAAGGAGCTGTCGATGGTGTTCCAGTTCGAGCACATTGGTCTGGATCAGCAGGACGGGGGAGAGAAGTGGGATCTGAAGCCCCTGGATGTAAGCGAATTGAAGCAGGTGCTGGCGAAATGGCAGACCGAGCTGGGGAACGAGGGCTGGAACAGTCTATTCTGGAACAATCATGATTTGCCGAGAATTGTATCGCGCTGGGGCAATGATAAACAGTACCGTGTGCAGAGCGCCAAAATGTTCGCCATTCTTCTGCATTTGATGAAGGGCACGCCTTACATTTATCAGGGCGAGGAGCTCGGAATGACTAATTATCCGATTCAGGATATCAGCGAAGCGCAGGATATTGAGGCTATCAATATGTATCATGAACGGATCGGGCAAGGCTATGCCAAGGAAGCTATCATTCATTCCATTAATGCCAAGGGAAGAGATAACGCCCGGACCCCGATGCAATGGGAAGCCACCCGTAATGCAGGATTTACAGCCGGAGAGCCATGGCTGCCTGTACATCCGAATTATAAGGAAATTAATATGGAGGCGAATCTGAAGGACCCGGATTCTGTGTTCCATTGCTACCGTAAGCTGATTGAACTGCGGAAGAACAACCCGATTGTGGTATGGGGTGATTTCGAACTGGTGACCGGCGTGCCGGATCAAGTGTTCATGTACTTCCGCCGCTATGAAGGACAGACCTGGCTGGTGACGGCCAACTTCAGCGGGGAGCCAATCACGCTGGAATTGCCGGAGCTGGGTCAGGCCGGATTCATCATCGGCAACTATTCCAGAGATGATGTGGACTTTAAGCAATTGCAATTACAGCCTTACGAAGCCTTTGCTGTAATACTCGCATAGACACCAAACAAGGATGCCTCCCTTAAGAAAGGGAGGCATCCTTGTTGTCTTTGTTGTCTTGCTGACCTCACACCGTCAGCTTATTTGCGGTTACGCAGGCGCTCAAGCTCAGCCTCAACCGCGCTATTCAGCGGAGATTCAGGAGCGGCAGCAGCTGCTGCTGCCAGTCCGGATTGCTCAGCAAGGGCTTCCTGCATGGCAATCTTGTCCTCCATCCGTTCGAAGCCGCGGGATGCGCTGCCGGCGTTCAATACCTGGCCGCGGCATCCGGCCGGGGAACCAGAGGCGCTTGCTTGAGCCGCCTGCTTAATCTCTGCCGCTTTGCGGGCACGTTCCGCCAGCTCTGCTCTTTTGGCTTTGAGGCGTTTATGTTCTTCCTTCACATTCGCCAGTTGAACCTCAAGCGAGGCGAGTGTGGCCTGAGTCTCCTGCAGTCCGGCTGTGCATTCCTGTCCGCTCTCCGTATAGCGCAGCTTAGCCATTACCGCAGCGCGGGCTGCCGGCTCATTGCCTTCGCTCATGGCTTGAACGGCTTCTGCTTCACTGCGCTCCGCAAGCACCTGATATTCATAGATGCGGCGCTCCAGCACACTGGCAGCAGCTTTGAATTCACGCTGTTTGCTCTCGGCATCGGTGATTTTATCCTCCAGATCCCGCAGATACTGGCCGGTAAGCAGCATTGGATCTTCCAGTTTGTTCAGTCCCTCGTGGATAGCTGCTTTGGTTAATGTAGTGATTCTTTGGAATATACTCATGGTTATGATCTCCTTTTTAGTTGGGGTTGGGTAGTCTGGAACGAGTGATTAATAGTCGAAACCGTCAGTGAAGCCGCCGTAGGATTCTTTGGGCACGATGACACTGCCGATGACATAGAGGACCAGGACGGTACCGAAGCTAAATACGGCAGCGGCGGCTACGAGCAATCTGACAAGGGTAGTGTCAACGTTCAGCCAGCGTGCCAATCCTCCGCATAAGCCTGTAAGTTTGCTGTCAGTTACGGAACGGTATAATTTTTTCATATGAAAATCTTCCTCTCTTATATGGTGATCGCCGGTTCGCGGCGTGTTCACTGCGTTGTCTATGTATGTATTGTACGAATTAATCCCGCGCAGCAAAACAGCCTGCAGACTGTTCTTTGTTCCCGACCTTAGTCGGGGATGCTGACCGCAATAGGACGGGGAGAGGCCGGGAAAATACGGATGAATCCAGAAAAACACGGATTTTTACACAAAGAGGTCTTGTTGTTCATTCGGGGTTAATACTGGAGGATTAAACTGTACTCTAGCGGAGCTTATCATAAACATACGGGAGGACTGGCCTCATGGGAATTCACAAGTATTTTCGCTCACTGAATGAACTGGAACGCATTATCCGCTGTCCGGGCAAATTCAAATTCGAGGAGCACAGCGTAGCGGCCCATTCCTGGAAGGTCGTACAATACGCCAAAACACTGGCAGATATTGAAGAGAAACACGGTGCGGTGATCGACTGGAAGAAGCTGTACGAGATTACGAGCAGCCATGATTACGGAGAGATTTTTATCGGGGACATCAAAACTCCGGTGAAGCACTCCTCACTCCAGCTAAGGTCGCTGATTCAGCAGGTGGAGGAGGGCATGATCGACAACTTCATCAAGGAGCATATCCCGGATGAGTTCAAAAGTATCTTCTACCATCAGCTGCGCGAGGGCAAGGACGAGTCGATTGAAGGCTTGATTCTGGAGGTTGCCGACAAGATGGATCAGGTGTATGAAGCTTTTGCCGAGCTGCAAAGAGGGAACACGGAGAAGGAATTTGTGGTGATGTACCGCAATGCCCTGATCAAGATCAAGAACATTGAGCTGAGATGTGTGGATTACTTCCTGGCAGAAATCCTGCCGGATATGGTGAATGAAGAAACACTGTCCTCCATTGATATTAAAAGAATTACGGAAGAGGCGCTGGCTCTGTAGATGAGCTGTGGCTCTTTTTTTCTTATACATAAATGAATATGTGCCAGGCTGGACGCTGCTTTATATTTGGGTCATGGTATTGTAAGATAAAAGGGTATTATTTAAAATTTAAATTATACGGCTTGATGGACGGAGAAGGAGGTTCAACTTTGATTCAGAGCAGCTCTTCAAAAATTAACGAATCCCTATTAAATGTACTGAATGTAAGGCACAGAGCGATAGCCGAGAATATAGCTAATGCAGACACCCCCAACTACAAGAAGAAAACCGTTGAATTCCAGGAGGAACTCAGGCGTGCTATCCAGAATGACACTCAGGATGAGCTGGAAATAAAGCAGACCCATCACAAACATCTGCAG
Organism: Paenibacillus sp. FSL E2-0178; assembly: GCF_038593005.1. Classification (NCBI taxonomy): domain Bacteria; kingdom Bacillati; phylum Bacillota; class Bacilli; order Caryophanales; family Paenibacillaceae; genus Paenibacillus; species Paenibacillus sp. FSL E2-0178. The sequence goes on along the minus strand of NZ_CP151953.1, from coordinate 2,955,176 downwards.
ATCAAGGATGCGGATGCCCCCTTAATCCCTTACCGCATGATTACGAACAACCATACGGCGATGAATAATAACGGCAATAATGTGGACATGGATATGGAGATGGCGAAGCTTGCGGAAAATCAGCTAATGTACAATTACTTGGCCGATCGGGTAAGCGGTCACTATTCCAAGATAAGAACGCTCATGCAAGACCTTAAATAAATGTTAATTCAAAAAAAGAGTCAGCTGCGCGAGATGCGGTTGTACTCTTTTTTGCTGCAAAATTGGCATACAACACTGCGGAGCCGTTAAAAGCGATATGCAGCGGAATCGTCAGCAGGATGGACCCGGTAACCTGTGCGATAAGCCCGAAGAATATTCCCCCGCTAAAGGCGAACAGCATAAAACGGATGCTCTGGCGGTTCAGTCTATAATACTGCAAATGAGACACCGCAAACAGCAGCGAGGTAATTAGGATAGTCCAGCTAATATCGAGGATGGAATTGGAGTGAAGCTGACCGAGTGCGGGATGGCGCGCAAGGATTGGCAGTACCAGCCCCCGGAAAGCGATCTCCTCCACGATGGGGGGGGCTAGTAAGAAATTGATTGTATGGGAGGTTCCCAAGGGAGAATAACCGGAGGATCTTGAAATCAATAGACTACCTAAAAGACTGACAAGAAATAACGGTAGCACCGTCTTCACATTCTGCATTGTACCGAACGTATAACTGTTTTTCCAGAGAACACTTACTCCAATCATCGCCACTCCCCAATAATAAACAGCGAACCGCTCCTGCTGTTTAGATACAACCCGCAGTATTCTCTCGATTATCTTGTATGAAAAAGACAGCAATAACGCAATAACGCATGATTCCAGCAACAGCATAAGTGGTTACCCTCCGGTAGTAGTGAAAGCGTGTTCAGAACTCCTTCTGATTCTTACAGCTCTGCAGTTTGAAATCTATTACATTTATTACAATAATGAAGGAGAAGAATGTTACGGCAGGGAGACCGGCCGGAATGCTATGGTTAAGGAAAAATAAGGATGGTGTAGTAGTTGCTGTATTTGAATCTTGTGCCGTTCTCCGTTACGGTCGCCTGGTTTAGTATTTTAATGTTAATTGTGTGTGTCGTAGATTTCCTTCAGAGTGGCTCTCTTGTTCAGCTCCCGGCAATCAGCGGCAGAGAGCGGATTAAAGGTATAATGGCTGAACTTCTCATTTTTGCAGGAATTAACGGGTTACTCTTGTATGTACTTCATCCGATGAGGAATCAACTGCTAATCTCTCTGACTGCTGCGGGGCTACTCGTGACGTATTTCCTGACCTCCGGAATGCATAAGCAGCGCTGGCCTAACCGCCCCGTAATCCTGCTGATTCATCTGCTGCTTGGAGTCTTATTCTATCTGCTGTTCGGCATGCTGCTGATGGGTAAGCTCATTGTTACCTACAACCTAAATATGACGAATCAGTTCGATATCCTCTATTTCGTCTACGGGCAGGACCGGGCTGTGGTCTACGCGCTGCTGCTCATCGTGGTTGTTCTCTATTTCGTGATCGGCAAACTGCTCATGCGGCCATTCTACTCTTGGTATGCGCTGAGCCGCTACAAGGCTTCCAAGGTGAGTATTAAGCTGACGGGCGGGGAAATCATAACCGGGGTACATCTTTTGCGGGATAGTGACAGAGAATTTCTGCTTGTTAGCGATAGCTTGAATCCGCTGGAGGCTGTCAAGACTTACAAGATCAACCGGGAGAAAATAGAGTACATGGAGAGAGACGGCAGTGAACGTTGACTCAATCTACTAACATAAAGTGGCCCCCGGACCGTAATGACGGCCGGGGGCCGCTTTGCTGTGATCCTATCTGCTCATAAGCGAGTGCTGGATTACAATGGAATTACAGAGCATGGAGAAAAAAAGGGGGAAATAATTATTGATTTTATAACATTATATGGTAAAAAGACTTGACAGGCATATGCTACAATTTATTTATAGGTGATTATTATCAAATGGCCTGGGAGCCGCAGATGAACTGAAATGGCCGGGTTTCCGGTCAATACTGGAGGACTACTATTGCATCAATATATAACGGTAAGCGGAGCAAGAGAAAATAACCTGAAGAATATCAGCCTTAACATTCCGCGTAATCAGTTAGTAGTGTTCACCGGAGTGAGCGGCTCGGGCAAATCAAGCCTGGCTTTTGATACGCTCTACGCCGAAGGACAGATGCGTTATGTGGAATCTTTGTCATCCTACGCCCGGCAATTCCTGGGACTGATGGGCAAGCCGGATGTGGATGCCATTGACGGGCTGTCACCTGCCATCGCCATTGAACAGAAAACCACCTCGAGCAATCCGCGTTCCACCGTAGGAACAGTAACAGAGATTTATGACTATTTGCGGTTGTTATGGTCTAAGATCGGAACCCCGCATTGTCCGTCCTGCGGGCGGATCATACAGCGGCAATCCGTGGACCAGATTGTAGAACAGATTGCGGGGCTGCCGGAAGGAACCAAATATGAGGTGCTGGCGCCCATGGTCCGGAACAAAAAAGGTGCGCATCAGCATATATTCGAGCAGGCTAAGCTGGGCGGATATGTCCGTGTCCGGGTGAACGGTGCGGTCCATCATGTAACAGAGCCCATTTCCCTGGACAAGAATAAAAAGCACTCCATCGAAATTGTTATCGACCGGCTGATCGTGAAAGACATGGATGTTCAGCGGCTGGCCGATTCTTTGGAGCATGCTTTTGCCCTGTCAGGGGATTTGGTGATTATTCACCAGAGTGCCAGCGGTGAAGAGGTAACGTATTCGCAGAGCTACGCCTGCCCGCATTGTGAAGTGTCTTTGCCGGAGCTATCCCCCCGCATGTTCTCTTTCAATAACCATGAAGGGGCTTGCCCGGCCTGTACAGGTCTGGGTTCACATCTGAAGGTGGATCCGGATAAAATCATGCCGGATACCAGCCGCTCCATCCAATCCGGCGGGATTATCGCGAACGGCTGGAATAATGTGAAGACCAACTCTTTTTGCAAAATGTACTATGAGGCTTTGGGCGAAAAGTACGGCTTCGACTTCAGCACACCACTGCAGGAGCTATCATCAGAGGCCATGAATGCGCTGCTGTACGGGACTAACGGCGAGAAGCTTGAAGTGCACCATCCCGGTGATGCCCTCCGGAACTATGTCAAAGAAGCCTTCGAAGGAATCGTCAATAATCTGGAGCGGCGTTACCGGGAAACTCCATCCGAAGCGATGAAGAAGGAACTGGAGGAATACATGTCCGTTCTGCCGTGCCCCCATTGTCACGGTGACCGTCTGTCGCCTGTTGTGCTTGGTGTGAAGGTCGGCGGTAAAAGCATTGCAGAGTTCTGCCATTTACCGGTGGAGGCTGCGGTAGACTTTATTGCCGGGCTTAGCCTGACTGCTGCGAATGCGGAGATTGCCGGTACCATCCTGCAGGAGATTGATGTCCGGTTCCAGTTCCTGAATAATGTCGGACTAAATTATCTGACGCTCTCGAGAGCTGCCGGAACGTTATCAGGCGGTGAAAGTCAGCGCATTCGTCTGGCCACACAGCTGGGTTCCGGTCTTATGGGTGTCCTCTATATTCTTGACGAGCCGTCGATCGGCCTGCATCAACGGGATAATGACCGACTGCTGCTGGCTCTGAAGAAGATGCGCGACCTCGGCAATACGCTAATTGTAGTGGAGCATGATGAAGATACGATCCGCCAGGCGGACTGGATTGTCGATATAGGTCCAAATGCCGGAATACACGGCGGAGAGGTTGTGGCGCAGGGTTCCCTTGCAGATATACTGGCCGAATCCCGCTCGATCACCGGCCAGTACCTGTCCCGGAGTAAACAAATATCCGTCCCGGAAGAGCGGCGGAGCGGAAACGGCAAACAGCTGACGATTACCGGAGCTGCCGCCAACAATCTGAAGGGGATTACGGTATCTATTCCCTTAGGCACGTTAACCTGTGTGACGGGGGTTTCCGGCTCAGGCAAATCCAGTCTGGTCAACGAAATCCTGTACAAGAAGCTGGCTTCTACACTGAACCGGGCTCATACGATTCCCGGGGAACATCAGAGTATTGACGGGATAGAGCATCTCGACAAAGTTATTAATATTGATCAGAAGCCGATCGGGCGTACTCCGCGTTCCAATCCGGCCACCTATACCGGGGTATTCGATAATATCCGCACACTGTTCTCATTGACGAATGAGGCCAAGGTTCGTGCCTACGGCCCGGGACGGTTCTCCTTCAATATCAAAGGCGGCCGGTGTGAAGCCTGTGCGGGGGACGGACTGATCAAGGTGGAGATGCATTTTCTGCCGGATGTGTATGTGCAGTGCAGTATCTGCAAGGGACGGAGATACAGCCGGGAGACGCTTGAGGTGCATTATAAAGGTAAAAGCATCGCGGATGTGCTGGACTTGACCGCTCAGGAAGCCGTCCAGTTCTTTGGCAATATTCCGAAGATCCGTAAAAAGCTTGAGGCTCTTTGCATCGTTGGCCTCGGTTATATCAAGCTGGGCCAATCCTCCACAACCTTGTCAGGCGGCGAGGCGCAGCGGGTGAAGCTGGCGGCAGAGCTGCTTAAGCCGGCTACCGGCTCCACGCTATATGTGATGGATGAGCCGACGACCGGATTGCATTTTGCCGATGTACACCAGTTAATTGATGTCCTGCATTCCCTGACCGATGCCGGCAACACCGTAGTGGTCATTGAACATAATCTGGAGCTGATCAAGAATGCTGATTACATTATTGATCTCGGCCCGGAGGGCGGCGCGGACGGGGGAGAGATCGTCTGTACAGGAACTCCAGAAGAGGTTGCGGTGCATGAGAAGAGCTATACGGGCAAATATCTGAACCAAGAGATGGGGAGAAGATGAACTTAATCCAGATGCAGGTTGAGCATAGCAAATATGGAGCGGGAACTGTCGTAGGTCATGTGGAAGAGCGGATTATCATTGATTTCTCCGGAGATACGGGCGAGAAAAGCTTCTTGTACCCGGAGGCTTTTGAGCAGCATCTGCGCCTTCTTGATCCGGTGCTGCAGGCTCAGATCGGCGAGGAAGTGCAGTTGAAAGCTGCGCAGCGGGCAGCAGATCAGCTCCTGCGGGAACAGCAGCGGGAGGCAGAGCATGCAAGGCTTGCTGAAGAGAAGCTTCAATTAAAGAATGACAAGAGCAAATCGCGGCGGAAGGCTGCTCAGGCGAAGAACAAGGGATAGGGCCAGACTAACCAGGAAGGCTAAAAGCGTTCTATAATAGAGACGGAGCATAATTTTAATAAGCATCGGCGGTCTTTTCCGGGGAGTTCTCTGGTGAGGGCCGCCAAGTTTTTTGTACACAATAAATACTATATACCGGAGGTTAACCCATGTATCAATATAAAGACCGCGAATTTACCCGTGTCCATTTTGACGGGCAGGATTTGCGTTATGGTGAGCTGATCAGCTGCACTTTTGAGAAATGCACGTTTATGAACACTTCTATGGAAGAGATCGATACCAGCTACTGCCGGTTCATTGAATGCGACTTCAAGGGTGTCAGCCTGAACTCCTCGATTCATAACGAGTCCGCCTTTGAGAATTGCAAGTTTAACGGCGCGAATCTCTTTGTCTCCAAATTTATCTCCTGCAAAATGACCGGCTCGGACTTCTCCGGCGCCCAGGTGGACGGCATTACGATTGACGGGGGAGACTGGTCGTACACGAATCTGCGGCATGCCAATCTGAGCAAGCAGGACCTGTGCGGAGTGCGCTTCTTCGAGGCTGACTTCACCGATACCGATCTGACGAAGGCGGATCTAAGGGACTGCAATCTGGAGCGGGTATCACTGAGCCGGGCCAAGCTTGCAGGGACCGACCTGCGGGGGGCGAACCTGGAGGGGGTTGACCTGAAGGCACTGGATGTGAAAGGCGCGCGGATGGATCTGGAGCAGGCTGCTCTGTTTATGCGTTCCTACGGGGCGAAGGTGGATTGAACCTCGGACAGCAATTTTGTGCTATTTGTGAATCAAATTTACGATGGAAACAGAAAAGAATTGCCGATACAATTATTCTGTATCCACAATAAATTACAATTCATTCACAAATGGAGGTCACATAACTTATGAATCATTGGGAATTCGCCCCTACACCGCCAATGGGCTGGAACAGCTGGGATTGCTATGGTGCTTCGGTGACGGAGGCAGAGGTACGGGGGAATGCTGAATACATGGCCAGCAACCTTAAGGGACATGGCTGGGAATATATTGTGGTTGATATTCAGTGGTATGAGCCCGGGGCCGTGTCGGACCAGTATCGTCCTTTTGTCCGCCTGGAGACAGACGCATATTCCCGGCTGATTCCTGCGGTGAACCGTTTCCCTTCGGCAGAAGGCGGTCTTGGGTTTAAGCCGCTAGCTGATTATGTACATAGTCTTGGCCTGAAGTTCGGAATTCATATTATGCGCGGTATTCCCCGTCAGGCGGTTCACGACAATACACCCATCAAGGGAACGGCGGTGACTGCACGCGATATCGCACATACCTGTTCCTTCTGCGGCTGGAATACGGATATGTATGGTGTGGATGCTTCCAAGGAAGGTGCCCAGGAATATTACAATTCTTTGTTCGAGCTGTACGCGTCATGGGATGTCGATTACATCAAGGTGGATGATATCGCAGATTCCTGGCTGCATGGCGGCCCCCATCTGGCCGAGATCGAGCTGATCCGCAAAGCCATTGACCATACTGGCCGCAGCATTGTGCTGAGCCTGTCGCCGGGACCTGCACCTGTGAAGCATGCTGACTTCTTGGAGAACCACGCGAATGTATGGAGAATGACGGATGATTTCTGGGACCGCTGGCCGCTCCTGCTGGATATGTTCGACCGCTGTTCCACTTGGGAAGGCCGGCCTAAACCCGGCTGCTGGCCGGATTGTGATATGCTGCCGCTTGGACGTATCGGCATACGCGGTGTACAACATGACCGCTGGACGAACTTCACGCAGGATGAGCAATTGACGATGATGACCTTATGGACCCTCTTCCGTTCCCCGCTCATGTTCGGTGGTGAGATGCGCGATAACGATGAATGGACGCTGTCCCTCCTGACGAACCAGGACGTGCTGAATATGCACCGTCACAGTTTTGGCGCCCGGCAGCTCAGCCGTGATGGCGATCGGGTTGTATGGTTAGCTGAAGGTCCTGATGGCGAGCGGTTCGTAGCTTTGTTCAACACAGGCGAGCTACTGGCGGAAGTGTCTGTAGCTATTGCCGATCTGGGAGTGGGCAGCGGGGTTAAGGCCAAGGAGCTGTGGACCGGGAAGCAAACCGACCTGCTTGCAGATACACTGAGTGCAGCCATTCCGCCCCATGGAGCAGCATTGTTCCGTGTTGCGGCAGAGTAAGCGTATAAAGCAAAAGAGTTCACATTACGAAGAGACGCAGCAGGGTGCTGGTCTCTTTTTTGGCGTGACCGGGTTAGATAGAGAAAGTGTATAATCATATAAACATAGAATCTGCTAGGAAGGGCGGGGAGAGTCAGGATGGAACAGGAGATATTTAAGTTCAGCTGGACGGGCAGTGACGAGATGCATCTCGACAATCCGGTAACAGTTACATATAAGAGTACGGTGATCGGCCGTTACGGCGGGAACACGGCAGCAGGTGCTGATAAGAATGAGGATGGTGCCTACGTATTAAATGAACCGGGCGGCGGTTGGGAATTTGTCATGCTCCTGGATGCCCATAATACTGCAGAAAGCGCGGAACTGCTGATCCGCACAATCGACAGTGGAGCTGGTGAAATCATCAGGCTGCTCTCGCTGACGGTAGATCAGGCGTTTTATGCGCTGGAGGAATTTCTGTTGTCTATTTTCAAGTCGGAGGATTTCATAAGGAAGTGCAGGCAGGTTACAGGGGAGACCGCGTGTCTGATTAGCGTGCGTATGGAGAATTACATCTGGTGGTTCTCTGTAGGAGATAATTCGCTGTATCTGCTTCATCCGGATCTGGCCGCCCGCGGGCAATATGCTTTGAACCAGCGCAATTACTATGAATGGATCGGATTCGTGAACACCTTCGACCAGCCGGTTGCCTGCTATTCTTCCGGAATCCGTGAGCTGCGGCAGGGCCATAACGTAATCGTGATGACTACGGACGGTCTGTTGGAGGTGGGAGCAAGAGTACTTGAGGACCCGCGCAGGCTTTATGCTGCTTTTGCAGGTGAAGAGGAGTTGGAGAAGTGTGTACAAGATGTATTGACAGATGTGCATCAGCAGTTAGGCCAGGACAGCGCCACAGTTGTTGCCTGGAGTTATGATAATGGCAGGAATGGTGCGATGCCTAGTGATTAGCTATATATTATGAAGGTGAATTTTATATTGAGAAGGTGATTATTATGAAGATTACTATGAGAGCCATTAGAGACTTCTGCGGGACTGACTTTTATAACCGGGGGAAGTCTTATTATGAACAGGGGTGTGTCCGCAGCCTTACCTTTTACCCGGGCGATAGCAGCTATGAAGCACAGGTGAAGGGAAGGAAAGTATATGAGGTGAATATTGATATTTATGACCGTACCGATACCTTCAAAGCAGCCTGTTCTTGTCCTGCCTATGAGAACTATAGCTGCTGTAAACATGTAGCGGCAACACTTATTGCTATACACATGCAGCAGATGAAGGAGCCTGCCGATGCACAAGCTGCTCCATCCAGACGCGTAAACAAGTCCAAATACAACCAGACGGAGCACCTTATTTCTTCTTTTCAGAAATCGGTTCTTAACCGTGAGAGTGAGCCTGTGCTATTCGGTCTTGCAGAGCCGCTGCAGTTTGAGTTCACGCTTAACGTTAATGGTTACAGCAGCAGTCCGCGATTCTCCGTTGAAATGCGTGTGGGAATCAAACGTCTGTATGTAGTGTCCAAAATAAACGAGTTTCTAGAGCATTTCGAGCAGCGTCAGCCGTTATACTTCAAGAGTATATTTACCTTTGATGCTGAAAACCAGCACATTAATCCTGCGGATATGAAATTCCTTGAACTGCTGATTCTAATGAAAAACACTGAGAAAATTTATAGAAATGATCTCCCCAGCTATTATAATAACTCCTTAAAGGACGGGAAAACAATTGTCGTCACCCCGCTGGCCTGGGACAAGCTTAAACTGCTTTTTCCGGAGGTGAATGTCATTATGGGGGGATCGGAGAATCCGGGAATTCGGGCTGAGCTTGCAGAAGAGGCGCCTCCGCTTGAATTTATGATTGGACCAGGGAAGAGACAGGACTATGTTCTGTCAGCTTCAGCACTGGATCATCTGATGCTGTTTCCGGACTACTCCACTGTGATCATGAATGGGAAGATATATTCAATGAACAGTGATGTTATAAGCATGCTTTCACTATTAAAACAGCAGTTTGCGGCATCGCAGAACATTGAGATCGCTCCCGGACAAATCGAATCGGTCGTTCAGCAGGTACTGCCAGCCTTAAGAAAGCTAGGAAAAGTAAGGGTGGAGCAGGCAGTAAGCGAGCGGATTGTGGAACCGGACATGCAGGCAAAGCTGTATCTGGATTATGCGGATGGCATATTGACGTTTCGGCTGGAATTCCATTATGAGGAGATTATTATCAACCCGCTGGAAGAGAAACCTGATGACGCAGTCCGCGAGCAGAAGATCCTGATCAGGAATGTTCAGCAGGAAAATAAGATCATTGCGGTTCTGGATAATTCTCCACTCAGGCGGGAGCGGCAGCACTGGGCTTCAGTAAATGAACCGGTTCTTTATGAGGCGCTATATGAGGTTATTCCAGTGCTGGAAGACTATGCAGAACTATTGGTTACCCCGGCTGTTCAGGGACTTGTGCTGGCGCGTAAATCTTATCCCAAAGTCAAAGCGAATTTAAATGAGGGCCTGGACTGGCTGGATATCTCGTTTGAGCTGGAGGGATTGGATGAACAGGAGACGGTTCGCGTCATGCAGGCTATTGTGGAGAAAAAGAAATATGTCCGGCTGAGCAGCGGGGCCTTTCTGTCCCTTGCAGATGAAAGCTTCAGCGAATTCGGTAATGTGGCCGAGCGGCTGAATCTAAAGCGGAAAGAGCTGAAGCAATCCGTGATACGCCTGCCTTCCGTTCAGGCGCTGCAGCTTCCGGAGCGGGGGCAGGGGTTCAAGCATACGAAGTGGGGCAAGTCTCTCCGGGTATTCCTGGAGCAGCTGCGGGAACCGGACAGTCTGGAGTTCGAGCTGCCGGCTGAGCTTAAGCCTGTGCTCCGTGACTATCAGGTCAGAGGCTTCCAGTGGATGAAGACGTTGTCGAAGTTCAGATTCGGCGGAATTCTGGCGGATGATATGGGACTGGGTAAAACCATTCAGAGTATCGCTTATATCTGCTCCGAGCTGGCTGAGCTGGAGACTGAGGTGCAGGTGAAAGCTCCGGTGCTGATTCTCTGTCCGGCATCCTTGACCTATAACTGGGGGAATGAGTTTGCCAAGTTTGCTCCAGAGGTAAAGGTGCTGGTGGCGGCAGGGCAGAAGGAGGAGCGCAGCGGACTGCTGGAGAGTAAAGCCATGGAGGAAGCGGATGTGATTATTACTTCGTACCCGCTGCTCCGGAGAGATATTGACCTGTATTCCGGCACCAACTTTCATGCGCTAATTCTGGATGAAGCGCAGGCGATCAAGAATTCAGCTTCCCAAACAGCCCAGGCGGTTAAATCTATTATGGCTGCCCGGAAATTTGCCCTGACAGGAACACCGATTGAGAATTCGGTGGATGAGCTGGAAGCTATCTTCAGTACAGTATTCCCGTCGCTGTTTGCCGGACGCTCGACCTTTAAGGAGCTGCCTGCCGGACGCATCGCCAGTATCGTATCTCCCTTTATTTTGCGGCGGCTCAAAAAAGATGTGCTGGAGGAGCTGCCGGACCGCATCGATACCGTGCAGCGCACAGAACTGCTGGATGAGCAGAAGCAAGTGTATCTCGCATACTTATCCAGGCTACGTGACGATACCGAACAGGATTTGCTAACCGAAGGCTACCAAAAGAGCCGGATGAAGATTCTGGCGGGGATCACCCGTCTGCGGCAGATCTGCTGCCATCCTTCATTGTTCATCGAGAATTATACGGGCGGCTCAGGCAAGCTTGCGCAATTGCTGGAAACCGTGCAGGAATGCCGCGATTCGGGCAAAAGAATGCTGGTGTTCTCGCAGTTCTCCAGCATGCTGGAGCTGATCCGGCAGAGCCTGGTGGATGCGGGTGTGGAGCCCTTTTATCTCGACGGCTCGACTCCGGCCAGGGAACGGGTGGAGCTTTGCCGGCGTTTCAATGAAGGAGAAGGAGAAGTATTCCTAATCTCGCTCAAGGCAGGCGGAACGGGCCTCAATCTGACCGGAGCAGATACTGTTATTTTATATGACCTGTGGTGGAATCCAGCAGTAGAAGAGCAAGCGATTGGCAGAGCGCACCGCATGGGGCAGCGTAATGTCGTTCAGGTGATCCGGATGATCACAGAAGGCTCCATCGAGGAGAAAATTCTGGAGCTGCAGCAGCGCAAAAAGGATTTAATAGAAGAAGTGATTGAAGCAGGCGAGAATAAGAACACACGGCTGTCGGAAGAGGATATCCGAGAGCTGCTCAGAATGTAAGGGAGCCCGTACCTATTTTACCCGTACATGCACTTCTAGGCATCTACCCACATACAATAAAAGGACCATGAACCCGTAGTTCTCGCTTGCAGATCGGTTTCATTGTACATGTGCGGGAGGTGTCGCCAAGTTGCCTGGAATCATAAGCACGATTGCGCTGCTGATCAAAGAACTGACGCTGCTGGTATCTTACGTAAGGAACAATGCTTTTCCCCAGCCTCTATCGGAGCAGGATGAGAGCAAATACTTAGGGATGATGGCCGAGGGGGACGCTAAAGCACGAAATTTGCTAATTGAGCATAATCTGCGGCTCGTTGCCCATATAGTCAAAAAATTCGACAACACCGGCGAAGACATGGAGGACCTTATCTCCATCGGCACCATCGGGCTGATCAAGGCTATCGAGAGCTATCGCCCGAATAAGGGCACGAAGCTGGCTACTTTTGCAGCTCGTTGTATTGAAAACGAAATCCTGATGCATCTTCGCTCGCTGAAAAAGACCCGGAAAGACGTGTCCCTGCACGATCCGATTGGGACAGACAAGGAAGGGAACGAGATTACGCTGATCGACATCCTCGGTTCCGAGGCTGACGATGTGATCAAGGAAGTTGACCTTAAAATCGAGAAAAGCAAGATTTACCGTAACCTGGATATTCTCGATGAACGCGAGAAGGAAGTCGTGGTAGGGCGGTTTGGTTTGGACACCGGTGGGGAAGAGCGGACGCAGCGGGAGATTGCGAAGGATCTGGGGATCTCGCGGAGTTATGTGTCGCGGATAGAGAAAAGGGCACTGATGAAGCTGTATCATGAGTTTTATAAGGCGAAGCGGTAACCACCATATGAATAAATAAACTTATTATCCGTTAGCAATAAACTGTATAGACAGCGACTTGTCTGCGGATGAGTTGCTTTTTGTTTTTAGAAAGATCAGATGAATGAGAAATGGCGGAAAAATATTTTAAAAGGAGCATTAAAATTACATACAAAGATGTATATCATCTTCATATCCAACTGCTAGATATTTACGATAAAAATTAGGGACAAGACCAGAGAAAAATTAGTTAATATAAGAAGTAGTTTTTCATGACTGAAGATGTAGTTCAAAAAATCTTTGTATTAAATCAACTCGTGAAAATATATGAGAAGAGAGAGCAAATGATGAAGTGGTGCACAGAAGAATACTTCCAATAAATGATTCTCTATTTCGCTTACTATAGATATGATCCTCACAATTGAACTTGTTTAGCAAGAATGTTGCCATAACTTTGTGGAAAGGGCGTATGGAGTGATTAAGCGGAAGTCCTATGTCCTGCCATCATTAGTGGGGTTCTGGTATAGAGGTAGATCGTATAGAGTAATGCATACAAAGTTCTGAAATCGGATGCTGAATTTCTAACAGCTGCGTTGTCGCAATGTCTAGTATCTGTTATTGAACGCCGTAGTAAATTTGCCGGCTGTTTTATCGATAGCGGAGGGTTTGTGCGGAAGTGGAGCCCGGAAAGCGTGAAGGTTGCTGATACGTATTACCGAAGAGGTGAGGTTAAATTTAGAATGGTTTTAGCTTAACTCATACATAAAATAACCCGCCGGGCTTATGTCTACCGGGTTTGTTTTTACTTAATTAGCAGTGTACTCACTTACTTCAAAGGTTAGGATCTTATCGTGAATTACATAATCTGTCCGTTTGCTGAATGGACCTTTATTGTTGTCGTGTTTGTTGATGCCGTAACGAGCTGATCCAGTAGCTGAATCATACCAGGATAGGAATGTTGTTACCTCGGACATAGGTAGTTCAAATTCTTTCTCAATACCCGTAACCAGAGTTAGCGTCAAAATTGCACGTTCTCCACTTGAAGGTTCTGGTGTAGGTGTAGGTGTTGCGGTTGGTTCTGGTGTAGCTTTTACAGACAAATTTCTCTTTTAGATTTTTGTTAGTACCATCGTTATAGATCGTTATAGAAACAACATCTTTTGGCATGTATTTGATCAGGTCTTGATTCGCAGCAAACTGTTTTCTGAGTTATCGGATCGTTACCAAATATTATTTAAATGGAACAGGCACTTTTTGTTAACTGGTCTACCCTTTTCCCCCAGACCAAAGAGATTTTGAAAAGCCATTGCCGACTGCTAAATCCGCCGGCTGATTCCTTACCGAAAAAGAGCAGAAATCAGTTAGATCAACTACTGACCTTCTCCCCACTGCTGCATAAGGATTATACAGATGAGGTAAGAAAATTATACGCACATGGTCAAAATTATTCACGTTCCGCGAGGATGAAGCAGGTAAGATTCAGCTAAGTCCGCTAGACGAGCAAAAGAGGAGGGGCAGGCCGGGCAGCGGCGCTACGATCGGACTTGAAGCTTTTATACCTAAATCAAATAGCGGGGTGACAGAATGCGGAAAATCAGTCTGATGCTCACGATCGCTATGGCGGCTGATCTTTGGGTTGCAGCGATCGGAACAGTTGGTCTGGGAGCCGGAAAAGCGGAGGCCACAGCGTTCAATCTGATGCAAAACGGCAGCTTTGAACAAACAACCTCAGCAGTGACCGGCGCCTGGGTGGGCGTAGCACAACCTATTCCGGTGAACTGGAGTGTATGGATTCCAACCGGAAGCGGTAAGGAGCCGAACAAGACCACAACAGTCAAAATAGATACACAGCAAGCCTATGAGGGGAATCAGTCCTTGTTATTTGATGCTTTTACTACGAGCAGGGTATCTGTCAATCAGGCAGTGACATCAGTGCTCCCCGGCAAATCATACCGGCTGTCGATGTGGATGAAGACGGATGGCGTAGCCGGGCAAGGCGCATATTTTAGGACGCAATTCTATAATACAGCTAAGGTGGGGGACGGTCCGGCAACGGCCAAGCTTACCGGAACCCGGGACTGGACTCGGCAGCAGGTGGTGCTGACCGTTCCTGATAGCGCTACTAAATTGACGGTAGAGCCATTTCTTGAGACGGGTACGGGTAAGGTCTGGTTTGACAATCTCGTTCTGGAGGAATACTCCGGCTTAACAGGCATTACACTGGACCGGACGGCGTTCTCTATGGAAGTTGGGGATACGGTGGCCTTGTCTCCGGCTCTGACGCCCTCTACAGCAACCGACAAGACACTGGTCTGGACCTCCAGCAACCCGCAGGTAGCAGATGTTGATCCTAACGGGCGAATCACCGGTAAGGAAACCGGGACTGTAACAATCAGAGTCTCTACGGCGGACGGGACCGTTTCGGCGGAGTGTCTGGTGAATGTGGAATCTTCCAGTGACATTCAGGCTTACGAAGAGCTGCGGCAAAAATGGTACGCACGGCTGACCGGCGGCGACTATGACGTTAACGATCCAGATATCGCTGCTGCCATCAGCACACAGGCGCAAAAGGCGTCTGCCTTATGGGATTCAATGAACCTTTCCTCTGGACGCAGCTATCTGTGGAGTAATCTGGCCAGTACAACCGATTCCAGCCAGATCACGACCGCATATACACAGCTCAAAACACTGGTGCTGGCTTATTCGGTGCCTGGAAGTGAATTGTCCGGGAACAGAAAGCTTGCCGTTGACATTATCGGTGCGCTGGACTGGATGTACACGAACCGCTACAACAGCAGCAAGAGTGCATACAACAACTGGTGGGACTGGGAGATCGGATCGCCACAGACGCTGAATGATGTGATTGTACTCATGTATGATGAGCTGTCCCAGGTGCAAATTGACCGGTATTTGTCGGCAATCGATAAATTTTCGCCCAATCCGAAGGTAGGCTCTGTACTTGGCGTAAGCGGAGTCAAAATGACCGGGGCCAATCTGCTGGATAAGGCCTTTGTGGTGACAGTGCGCGGGATTATCGGTAAGAACAGCGCCAAAATCCTGCTGGGCAGAGATTCCATCGGCTCTGAATATGTCTATGCTACAAAAGGGGACGGTATATACAAGGATGGTTCGCTTGTCCAGCACAACAATATCGCCTACACCGGGGGTTACGGTTCCGTTTGGCTGAAGGGGACGGCAGACCTGTCTTATCTGCTGTCCGGTTCGCCCTGGCCGATTGTTGATCCGAACGTACTGAATGTATATGACTGGATCAGTCAGAGCTTTCAGCCAATTATCTATAACGGCCAGTTCATGGACATGGTTAACGGCCGGGGAATTTCCCGGAGCGGCAGCGGCAGTGCACGCAGCACGATTATCACATTGCTGCGGATGGCGGAATCAGCTCCGGAAGAGGTGGCCGTCTACATCCGTAGAATGGCCAAGGAATGGATTGCCAAGGATACGACCTACGCTAATTATTATACAGAACTGGCTCTGAGCGATATTACGATCATCAAACAACTGATGAACGATGATACCATTGAACCGAGGAGCAGCCTGGTGAAGAATCAGGTATTTGCCGGAATGGACCGTGTAGTTCATCTGCGGGATAGCTTCGGCTTCGGGCTAAGCCTTTTCTCGGACCGCATCTCGGCATTCGAGAAGGGCAATAACGAGAATCTCAAGGGCTGGTACACAGGTATCGGCATGACCTATCTGTACGACAGCGATTCAGGCCTGTACCGTAAAGACTTCTGGCCGACCGTCGATGCCTTCCGTCTGCCGGGGACAACCACAGACGGCTCGGGGCAGAATCAGGTTCCCGGAGAGTGGGCCTCCTATATGAATACTGGCTCCTGGGTCGGTGGTGTAAGCCTTGAGGGCGAGTATGGCGCGGCAGGCATGGATTTCTCGCTGGCCAAGGTGACGGGAAGCGACCTGAAGGGTAAGAAGTCATGGTTCATGTTCGATAATGAAATCGTGGCCCTGGGCTCCGGCATCAGCAGTTCCGGCGCCGGGCCGGGTCCGGTCGAGACCATTGTTGAGAACCGGATGCTAAACGATGCCGGAGACAACCTGCTCCTTATTGATGGTATCGCGAAACCAGAGGATAACGGATGGTCGGAGACGGAAGCCGGGGTGCACTGGGCATATCTCAACAGCAACACCCCTGGAACCGGTACGGGGTACTATTTCCCGGATTCGCCTGATGTGCACGCGCTGCGTGAATTGAGGACAGCCAGTTGGAAGGAGATTAATGCGACACAGCCGGATACTCCGCTTACCCGCAACTACCTCAGCCTAGCGTTGGAACACGGGGATGCTCCGGCAGATGCCTCTTATTCGTACGTGCTGCTGCCTGAGCAGAGTGCGGAGGCTACACAGGCCTACAGCGACAATCCCGATATTGAGGTGCTCGTGAACACAGAGGATATTCATGCAGTCAAAGAGCGGAAACTTGGCCTGACAGCATTGAATTTCTGGAATCCGGGCACAGTGGGCAATCTACGTTCCGCAAATCCTGCTTCCGTTGTTATGAAAGAAACAGAGGATAGTCTGATTATCGCAGTTTCCGATCCCTCGCAGCGGCAGTCAGAAATTACACTGGATCTGCAGCGTGCCGGGCTGTCACTGGTAAGCTTAGACAACACGGTAACTGTAAGCAAGAGTGCTCCATTCATCCAGCTGAAGATTAATACGCAGGGCGCTTTGGGGGCGACCCATGAGATTGTTTTTAAGAAAAATGCTCCAGTATCATCGCTTCTCTCCCCAGTACAGACAGAAACCTCTGTTGAGCTGACGTGGTCGGTTCCGGCCGGAATCCAGGGGATCGCAGGCTTTGAAATTACCAAGGATGGTGTGAGCGTCAGCGATGCCATCTATCAGACTGTGAGCGGGAGCACATATGGCGCGTCAGTGGAAGGGCTACTTCCGGCTACAGTCTACCTGTTCTCAGTAACCGGTCTTGATGCGAACGGCCGCCAAGTGGGGCCAAGCCAGGAGCTTGCGGTGACAACCCGCGACGATACTCCGCCAAGCGCTCCTGTCCTAAGCTATTCGTCGCTTACGGATATTGGTATCGTGCTTGACTGGAGCCCTTCTACAGATAATGTTGGAGTAATGGGATACAGTCTCTATCAAGACGGAGATTGGGTGCAAAATGTCTCAGCATCCGTCTATAGTCAGATAATAGAAGGGCTGCTGCCTTCGACTAAATACGTTTTCAGTGTGAAGGTAGCAGACAGCGTAGGGCATCTGGCAGAAAGCAATAGTCTGCAGGTGACGACGAAGGCAACATCCGGCAACAACACCGGGGGAGGCAACAGTTCGGGCAGAGGTACAGATAGCGGTTTAACCGCACCTATAACGCCTGCCAGCGGGCAGGAGGCTGCTTCTGTAGTTACCATTAAATCAGATACGCTTAAAAATGCTTCTGGTGATATCGTTGCCATCTGCCTCAGGGACAATGAAACGAAGGTAGTACTCCCGGTTGGAGCCGGAGCATTGCTGGGAAACCGCCTGCTGGACATTATGAAGGATGGGACTGTGTCCATTCGGATTACTCCTGCCCTGCTTGCAGAGGTGCAGGCTAATACTTCCGACAGTGCAGCCATTATGCTAACCCTGGAGCCGGCAGGCATCAGTGAAATGGCTGACTTTGCAGCCGCTTCAAGCCGGCCCGGTCTGCAGCTGCGCGCCGGCAGCATGCTGAAATTTGGCATTTCCACTGCAGATTCAAGCGGAACGAAGGAATACAGTGTAACGCTTGCAGAGCCGTTCCTAGTACGTTTTGAACTGGACGCGGCGTCCGGACTGGACCGTGAACTGCTGGGTGTGTATACGATTGATCAAGCACAGGGGGACTGGCACTATACCGGCCGAACCGCTGTACGCGGTGAGGATTCGCACATTGTGGCCGTGAATCTTCCCGGAACGTATGCTTTACTGGAATATGCCAAAAGCTATGAGGATCTGCCTGCCGTGCATTGGGCATTCCGTTCAGTCCAGGTACTGGCCGGACGGCATATCGTAGAAGGGCAATCGGATGTCTCCTTTGCTCCGGGTGCGCCAGTAACCCGTGCCGAATTCGTGGCTATGCTTGCACGGGCGGTGTTACCAGAGGCTGAGGGAGCAAGCGCCGGATTCACCGATGTCTCCCCGGAGGCATGGTATGCCGGTGCCGTGATTGGCGCTCGGGAAGCCGGGATCATCACCGGCTCTTCCGCAGGCTTGTTTAATCCGAATGGGCCACTCACCCGTGAGGATATGGCCGTCATTGCGGTTCGATTGGCTGTGAGGCAGGGCGCGCAATCTGCCGCCGGACAAAATCCGCCACTTACCTTAAGCGATACCGCCAGCGTGTCCCCTTATGCCTTAGATGGAGTTATGGCTGCTCTGGAGCTTGGTTTGATGGAGGGCTACGGGCAGAAGTTCCAGCCGCAGGCACAGACTACGCGTGCAGAAGCGGTACAGGTTCTGATGAATATACTGCAGCTGCTGCAGCTTTAACCGCAGACAATAGCCAGTAGGGCATCCTCCAGCGGAGTAATACCGCCGGGGGATGCTTTTTGATATAGCCATAAAGAAAGATGAAAAGAAGTCAAAATTATACACACTCCTGGCAAAAGTTATCTCCTTTGCAGTTGCCCGATTCTCGTACGATAAGGGCAAACACAGCGCAGAGAAAGGGAGATAAACAGTATGTGGAACAAGGCAATTGAGGATGCTGTAGCCAAAATACAGCGCAATATCGGACGGTTCGGGGACCGCTATCCGCATGTGGGCAACGGGCTGAAGTATTCGCTGATTGAGAACGATGACTGGACTAACGGATTTTGGAGCGGGATGTTATGGCTTGGCTATGAATATTCGGGGGACGGGCGGCTTCGTGACGCAGCCAGACGGACAGTGGACAGTTTCCGCAGCAGAATGGGGCAAGGGATCGTGCTCGACCACCATGATATTGGATTCCTGTATTCCCTGTCCTCTAAAGCGCAGTGGATCGTAGAAGGCAATACAGAGGCAAAAGAGTTGACGCTGCTGGCGGCGGATCGGCTGATGAACCGCTGGCGGGAGCACGCCGCTTACTTTCAGGCCTGGGGCCGGGAGGGCGATCCGGTAGAAGGCGGGCGGATTATTATTGACTGTCTGCTCAATCTGCCGTTGCTTTACTGGGCCTCGGAGAAGACCGGCAATCCGGCGTACAAGGCGGCAGCGGAAATTCAGGCAAACAAAAGCAGACGTTATCTGGTTAGGGGTGACGACAGCTCGTACCATACCTTTTTCTTCAATCAAGAGACCGGAGAACCTATCGGCGGCGCGACCCATCAGGGATACACCAACGGATCGACCTGGACGAGAGGGCAGGCCTGGGGGATATACGGCTTTGCGCTGTCCTACCGCTACACCGGCGATCCGCTGTTCCTGGAGACCTCCAAACGGATGGCCCGGTATTTCCTGGAGCATCTGCCGGAGGACGGGGTCGCTTACTGGGATTTCAATCTGCCGCAGGATGCAGTGAATCCCTACCGTGACAGCTCGGCATCCGCCATCGCCGCCGCAGGACTGCATGAACTGCTGTCCCATTTAGATGAAGCAGAACCCGGATATGCCTATTACCGCAGAGGGCTTATCCGCTCGATGCAATCGCTGGTCCGGCATTATGCCACAATCGGTGACAGCCAGGCGGAAGGGCTGCTGAAGCATGGGTCTTATCATGTCCGCGGCAGTCAGGCGCCCGACGAGTACATGATCTGGGGGGATTATTTCTATCTGGAAGCACTGATGAGGCTGGAAAAAGGGATCGGGGGCTACTGGTATGAGCGCAGATAGCGGAGCTCCTGCAGCAGCGGATTTGCCGTCAATGGAATCTGTGCTGATGCTGTTGAACCTGAATCACCCCGGCCTAGAGCGGGTGAAGGAAGCAGTCTTGCTTGACCGCCGCAGCGAGGCATTCGCGGAGCTTGTGGCTTTCCTGATCCAGCCGACCGGGATGTTGTCTCGGCGTACGTCCGGGAGAACTGCCCGGAAGAGCTGGCGCTGGTGCTACGTACGGCTGATCAACTGCTGGAGCAGACCTTTCTGTTCCGGTTTCCATGGGATATGGAGCGTGCCGCAAGGTACGGGTTATTAAGTAGTAAAATTAATATCTGAAATTTCCTGAAGTCTGGGAACCTTCTTGGGATGTCCATCCTCTGCCGGGAACTGTTACAATAGATAAAAATGATCCGAAATGAAAGAGGCGCGGTGCATGCATAAACTTACCTACTACCGGAGAATTCAGCTGTCGTTTCTGCTGTTCATTATTTTGCCGATTCTTGCGATCTCTGTCTTCTCGTACACCCTGCTCAAGCAGAACATGATCGAGAAGTTCCAGCTGAGCAACAGTAACATGCTGAATGTCATCGTCGGTGAGATTGAACGGACCATTGATGATGTGACCTTTGCCTCGCATTATATTGTAAACGATACCGGCCTCCGGGCTTCACTGGATAATTTCGCCGATACCGGGCGGATTAACACATATACGGACTATACCCGGTTTACGAAAATCAAGGACAGCTTCTCGCTGATTACCTCTAAGCCGCTCAACAACAGCATCCGAATGTATCTGGTCAACCGGGCGGGGTTCGTCATTTCGCCGGATTCGGAGAATCTAACGGCGATGAGCGGGCGGCTGGACCAGCTAATGGCTGGGGTTGACCCTACCCGGCCTGCCGTGCTGCAATGGCTCGGACTGCTAAAGGATGAAACGGATGATGAGGGAACCTATTATATTGCCAGAGTCATCGGCGGCGGAACCAAACAGCCCTATACGTCAGTGCTGCTGATCGGCATTAAGACCTCTTATTTCGAGCAGCTGCTCGGCCGGGTGGAGTTCGGCTCGCCCGCCTTGTTTGACAGCGGAGGGACACGGCTCGCCGGCGACCCGGATGTGGCACAGCATCCGGAGAACACACCGGACTCGAAGCGCCGGCTGGAAGCGGTGCTGGACAAGACGGACTGGACGCTCGTCTATGAAACGTCTGAGGAATCGCTGACGGGGCAGATCTCGCGGGCTTTTTATACTGGGATGGGTCTGGTGCTGATCTTCACCCTGCTGTTCTCAGTCATCTCGCTCTTCTTCGCCAAGAGACTGCATAGCCCGATCCGGAAGCTGCAGCGGGTGGCCCGCCAATTCACGATGGGCAACCGCGACATGCGGCTGGATATCGTCGGCAAGGATGATATCGCGGAGCTAGGCGCCTCCTTCAACCTGATGCTGGATGAAATCGAGGTGCTGATAGCGAATATTGAGCAGGAACAGGAGCAGAAGCGGGTAATCGAGCTCGAGGCCCTGTTTATGCAAATCCGGCCGCATTTTCTGATCAATACGCTGAATTCAATTAAATGCAGTCTGATCCTGAATAGCGATCAGATGCACAGCGGAGTTATCGATTCACTGATGGGCCTGCTCCGTGCATACCTGAAGGTCAGTGAGCCTTCCACGCTGGAAGAGGAAGGCCGGCTGCTCGGATACTATGCCGATATTATGAATGTGCGCAATGAAATGGAGCTGCAGCTGGAGTTCACGCTGGCGCCGGAGCTGGAGAAGTTCGTTGTTCCGAAGCTGGTTCTTCAACCGCTTGTGGAGAATGCCATTATCCACGGGCTGGTAGACCGTGAGGATCCGCGGATTGCCTTAACGGCGTCCCAGGAACAGGGAACCGTCACCATTGTAATCGAAGATAATGGCTGGGGGATGGAGAAGGAAGAGCTCCTGGCGCTGAACCGCCAACTGAATGATCCGGAATCGGAAGAGTATGCTACTTACCAGAGGGTGGGTTTGCGGAATGTGATTCAGCGGCTGCGTCTGACCTTTGGCCCGGATGCGGCAATGAAGCTGTGTGTGAATGATCAGGGCGGCATTTCGGCTGTCCTTAGTATTCCGGTACCGGACCGTTAAAGATCACAGGAGGTTATTACTATGCATAGAGTCATGCTGATCGACGACGATATTCCAATGCTGAAGGTACTGCAG
Source organism: Paenibacillus sp. FSL E2-0178 (assembly GCF_038593005.1). Lineage (NCBI taxonomy): Bacteria > Bacillati > Bacillota > Bacilli > Caryophanales > Paenibacillaceae > Paenibacillus > Paenibacillus sp. FSL E2-0178. Next base: position 2,932,716 of record NZ_CP151953.1, on the reverse strand, counting down.
CAGATGATTAAGTGGGAAGAGCTGGACCTGCATGTGGTTGGTAGTACTTATTCCAGCGCGAAGGCGCTTCACATGTTCAGGGAAACACTGCCGGACATCGTGATCACAGACATCGGACTGCCCAAGAAATCAGGGATTGAGCTGGCAGCTGAGTTCACGGCGATTAAGCCTGAGGTGAGAATTATTTTTCTGACCTGTCATGAGGACTTTCACTATGCCCAGGCGGCCATCAAGCTCGATGCCGATGATTATTTGCTTAAGGATAAGCTATCTTCAGAACAGCTGGAGGAGAGTCTCCGTAAGTCGGTGTCCCACCTGAAATTCGGAGCCGGAGACAGCCAATTGGAAGGTACGCCATACAGCGGCGGTCTGCTGAGACGTGCGCTTCTGCAGATGATCATGAACGATGCCGATCTGGAGCAGGCCCGTCCGCATGCCGCCAGGCTGGGGATATCCTGGAACTACTCGTGGTTTATGATGGGCATTGTCAATATCCGCTACTGCGCCTATGAACCGTTTTACAACCGGAGCAATCTGCCGCTTATCCGTTATGCGGTGTACAATATTGCGCTGGAAATTGCGGAGGCCTACGAAGGGATTACTCCTTTTATCGAACAGGAGCAGTTCATTATTCTGTATAATTACCGATATAATCTGGCCGGGAACGATGCGGCCTATCTTCATTCTTACATGGAGGAGCTGATTCACCAGTGTTCCGCTTATCTGAAGCTGACACTGCAGATTGTGGCGGCGGCAGACCGGCTGGTCCTGCAGGCCGTAGGTGCAGTGTATCAGCAGATCAGGCTGGGCAGGCCTGAGTTCTACAGCCGGGACCAGCTGCTTATGGCGCCTTGCAGCCACCTGCTGGAGAACATGTTCTATCCTGCGCCGCAGGGCTTTGCCGATCCGTTCCGCAACAGGCTGGAGCAGGCCATTCTCGAAAAAGAGATTGAAGGCATCCGCCAGGTGCTGGAGCATTTCGGGCGTGAAGCCCAGAACCGGAAGGTTGACCCTGGCGAGTGGATCGAGGAGCTGGTTCAGCTGATGCGCGGTGCAGAGATGCTGTTCGCCCGGCGGAAGCCCGATGAGGATATCTATTACTATCTCGGCGAATCCCGAACGCTGGAGGATGCGCTGGGACTTGCCTTTGGGCGGCTGGAGCAGCTTGTAAGGGAGGAGTGGATGCCCTCCGGCCTAGTTACCGCGAGCGAGTCGAGGCTGCAGGTAATTCAGGCGTTTATCGACCAGCATCTGAGGGAAAATATTACTTCCATTGATATCGCGCAGTATCTGTACCTGAATCCAAGCTATTTCTCCCGCTATTTCAAACGGCTGACCGGTCTCAGCTTCACCGATTATGTACATCAGTACAAAATGAAAATCGCAGCCAATATGCTTAAGAATTCAGGGCAGACCCTGGAGGTGCTGGCGATGGGGCTCGGTTATTCGGACAGGGCCTACTTCTCCAAAGTGTTCAAAAAATATATCGGAGTCACCCCGAGCGAATACAAGCAGAAGAAGCAACTGCGGCGCACCCCCTGATGGCTTCAGTCGCCGGAACTCCGTCGATTGTACAGTACCGCGCAGATATGCGCGGCTTTTTACATACCAGAAAGTATATGTCTGGGGACTTAACCCCATTTTCTCTTCTGTTAAATAGGTCAAAATCTTACCTGTTACCGGTCAGAATCCGGCCCTTACCATCCCTGCTATTCCCTTATGATAAACTCAACAAACATGTTAGAGGTGATCGAAGTGGAAGCTGTAAAAAAGGCTGCCTACCCAGGCCAAACCGGGGCTGCGGCTCAAAAATTCTGGACGCCGAAACGGAAGGAAGCGCTGGTCGGCTGGCTGTTCTTGACCCCCGAAATTATCGGGATGTTGCTTCTGAATGTGTTCGCGCTTGGTTTTTCGTTATACTTAAGCTTCTCGAAATGGGATATGCTGTCCGGTATGTCCGGCATTGAGTGGATCGGGCTGGGGAATTACACCGAGCTGTTCCGGGACCCTGCCATCCTGGAAGCTCTGAAGAACAACCTGCTCTATACGCTTATGACCGTGCCGGTTCCGATTGCCATCGCGCTGGTGCTGGCGGTCATTATCAACAATAGTGTGTTCCTGAAGAGTTATTTCAAGGTGGTATTCTTTATTCCTTACATCTCTTCGATTATTGCCATCGCGGCTGTCTGGAGCGCATTGCTGCATCCGTCGCTTGGTCCGGTTAACCAGTTCCTGATGCAGTTGGGTATCGACTCCCCGCCGAAATGGCTCGTAGATCCGCACACCTCGCTATTGTCTATCGCGATCATCAGTACCTGGGCGAGTCTGGGGTACACCATCATTATCTATACGGCAGGCTTGACCAACATTTCCAGTGAAATCTATGAAGCTGCCGATATCGACGGTGCGACGCCAATCAAGAAATTCCTGCGGATTACAGTTCCGCTGCTGCGCCCGACTACCTTTTTTCTGCTCATTACGATGCTGATCGGCTCCTTCAAGGTATTCGATATTATATCCTACCTGACCGAGGGGGGGCCGAACAATTCGTCCACGGTGCTCGTCTACCGCATTTATGAAGAGGGCTTCCGCAACTATGATATGGGCTATGCCTCGGCCATTTCCTGGCTTCTGTTCGCGATCATCGGTGTAATTACAGCCGCGACCTGGAAGCTGCGAAATGAACACGCCTAGGATAAAGGAGGGGTTAAGCATGCAACAGATAAGCAAGAATATTTCCAAATCAATTCTGACCTTGGTGATGGGGGCTGTGTCTATAGTTTTCCTTGTCCCGCTGATCTGGATGGTCTCTGCAGCTTTTAAATATGAAAAGGATGTTATGCGGTTTCCGATCCAGTGGATTCCCGATAATATTAATGTTATTTATAATTTCAAGGCAGTGTGGATGGGCCGGGTGCCGTTCTATGATTTCTACTTCAATTCTTTAAAGGTAGCGATCATTACAACGCTGCTCACGCTCATTATTTCCTCCATGTCAGCCTACGGCCTGACGAAGCTGCATTTCCGGGGACGCAATCTGGTCTTCCTGGCGCTGTTATCCTTTATGATCATTCCTGATCAAGCGACGCTGATTCCGCGTTTCATGATCATCCGCTGGCTCGGGCTGTATGATACCCATGCGGCGATTATCCTGATGAGCATGTTCTCGATTTATTTTACCTTTTTGCTCCGCCAATTTATGATGGACATCAGCGATGAATACATTGAGGCTGCACGGATTGATGGTGCCGGGCATCTGCGGACCTTCGCTTCCATTATGATTCCGCTGTGCAAGCCGGTGCTGGCGACAGTGGCCATCATCAAATTCATTTGGACCTGGAACGATTACCAGAATCCGCTGATCTTCCTGATGAGCAAGAAGCTGTATACCATTCCGCTGGGGATTACGCTCTTCCGCGACGATTATACGAATAACTACGCGATCATGATGATGGCTGCCTTGTCGGCGATCATACCGCTCCTGGTAGTCTTTATCGTCATGCAGAAACAGGTAATCAACGGGATTGCCCTTGGCGGGGTTAAGGGCTAAACCGAAACAGAGGCTAACGAAGAAGGTAAAAAATGTCCTCGTTCCACCTCAAAATTATACACTTGGCGATTTCTGCGGCCCGGTATACTGAGGTAGCACAAGAGCAGTAGCATCCATTTATGGTCAAGGGGGAAAAGAGGATGAAACAAATGTCAAAACGCAAATGGTCGGCGGCACTAACCTTATTGCTAACCGGCGCAATTGCGCTTAGCGGGTGTGGCAGCAATTCAGCCAATTCGCAGGAGGGCTCAAATGCCGGCTCAGCCAATACGGGGTCCAGTTCAGAACCGGTATCGATCAAGTATTATAACTGGGATAATGAAGCGCAGACAGCGGCCACCGACGCCATGCTGGCTGATTTTATGAAGCAGAATCCGGATATCATGGTTGAGCATGTGGTGCTTGTACCGGGAGATTCCGTTGAAATGCTGAAGAAGCTGGACTTTCTGATCTCCTCCGGTGAAGCAGTTGATGTAGTTGCGCTGCCGAACCTGGGTGCGGTATATGAACGAGCAACAAGAGGTGCCCTGTCGCCGCTTAACGAATTCTATAAGCAGGAAGGTCTGGTTCCGGAAGATGAATATTATGTCAATCCAAAGGTTGACGACCAGTACTACGGCATGCAGCTTACCTCCAGCTTTAACTATGTCCTTCTGAACAAGGATGCCCTGGACGAAGCCGGACTGCCGGTGCCAACCTATGGCTGGACCTGGGATGACTACCGTGATTACGCTAAAAAGCTGACCAAAGGTGAAGGGGTAGACAAGCGTTACGGAACCTACTTCCATACCTGGGAGCTGTACATGAATGCCCCGGCGCAGACAGTAATGAAGGACCCGTTCCGGTATGATGACGGTTCGACGATCTTCTCGGACCCGACATACAAGTACTTCTTCCAGCTACGCAAAGATATGGAGATTGTTGACCAGTCGGCCAAGCCTTATGCCGATGTTCTGGCGGCCAAGCTCAATTACCGGACCGAATTCTTCAATGAGGAAGCGGCAATGGTGCTGACCGGCAGCTGGACAATTCCGGACTCCGGCAACCAGGAACAATATCCGCACAGCTTCACTACCGCATACGCTCCGGTTCCGCTGCCTCCGGCGGGTGCTGAACCGAAGAATTACGAAGGTGGCAAATACTTCACCAGCGGCAACCAGATTGTGATGGGCTCAACCTCCAAGCATAAGGAAGCAGCCTTTAAGCTGATGCGCTACATGTCTACCACAGATTCGGAATCCAGAACTGAATTCTCCGGCTGGAAAAAAGCCGACAATCAGGCTGTACTTGACCGTCTGATCGGCGATGATAAGACGCTGTATGATGTTGAATCCCTGCAAAACACACTGTTTGGCGACGATATCCAGTATCTGGACGCTTCCAGCGTAATTACCGTCTCCACCTCGGAATTGACGAAGGTGATCGATGACGGATTCAGCAAGTTTATGCTCAGCAACGCATCCATTGATGATGTGCAAAAATGGATGGTTGACGAAGCTACCAAAATTATCAATGAGAAGGAAAGCAAATAACTATAAAGATAACGGAGAACAAGAGCTTCGGAGACCGCCTGCCGGCCGCTCCGGAGCTTTCTTGTTCCTGCTGTAGAATGGAGGCGGCAAGCTTGAGCCGATTGGAGTGGAAGGATCATAAATACCTGCTGGATGGCCGGGACCACCGGATATTGTCCGGGGCGCTGCATTATTTCCGGATTGTTCCGGAGTACTGGGCCGACAGGCTGATGAAATTGAAGGCCTGCGGGTTCAATACGGTGGAAACGTATATCCCTTGGAATTTTCATGAGCCGGAGGAAGGGGGCTTCTGCTTTGACGGAATGGCGGATGTGATTGGGTTTATCAGAATGGCTGGGGAGCTCGGACTGCAGGTGATTGTCCGCCCGAGTCCGTACATCTGCGCGGAATGGGAGTTCGGCGGACTGCCTGCCTGGCTGCTGAAATCCGGAATGGCGCTGCGCTGCTGTGACCCTGACTATCTGGAGAAGGTAGACCGCTATTACGATGTGCTGGTCCCCATGCTTGTGCCGCTGCTCAGCACGAACGGGGGGCCGATCATAGCGGTGCAGGTAGAGAACGAATACGGGAGCTACGGCAATGATACGGCCTATCTCGAATACATGCGGGACGGACTGGTTTCGCGCGGGGTGGACTGTCTACTGTTCACCTCGGATGGGCCTACCGATGAGATGCTGATCGGCGGCACCGTGGAGGGGCTGCACGCTACCGTCAATTTCGGTTCGCGTGTCGCCGAATCCTTCGGGAAATACCGGGAGTATCGGAAAGATGAGCCGCTCATGGTGATGGAATATTGGCTGGGCTGGTTTGACCACTGGATGAAGCCGCATCACGTCCGGGAAGCGGAGGATGTTGCCCAGGTACTGGATGAGATGCTGGAGCAGGGCTCCTCGGTGAATCTCTATATGTTCCATGGCGGAACCAATTTCGGCTTCTACAGCGGAGCCAATCATGGCGAAGGATATGAACCGACTGCAACCAGTTATGATTACGATGCGCCGCTGACCGAATGGGGCGACATTACAGACAAATATAAGGCAATCCGGCAGGTGCTCGGGAAGCACGGCATTGCCGAAGGCTGCGAGCTGCCGGCGCCTCTTCCCAAACAGGCGTATGGGCGGGTAGAACTGGCTGAGTCGGGCGATCTGCTTAATCAGTTGGACAGCTTATGTACCGGTCCGGTAGAATCAGTCACTATTCAGCCGATGGAGAAGCTGGATCAGGCCTATGGCTTCATCCTGTACTCCACGATGATCAAGGGACCGCGGAGCGGCCAGAAGCTGCACATACGCGAGGTGCGGGACCGCGCCCAGGTCTTCCTGAACGGCAAACTGCTTGGCGTGGTGGAACGCTGGAATCCGGCTCCGCTCGACTTGACCGTGCCTCCGGAGGGGGCGCGGCTGGATATCCTAGTCGAGAATATGGGCCGGGTCAATTACGGGCCTTGGCTCCGTGACTCTAAAGGAATTACCGAAGGAGTGCTGATCGACAACCAGTTCCAGTCCAACTGGACAATCTACCCGCTGTCGATGGAGCCGGAAGTACTGGGCAGCGTAAGTTATATTGTCAGCGGCGGACAGTGCGTGGGGGGAGTGAAACCGCTGGGCGCTTCAGAAGCTGTTAAGCAAGATGCAGGCATCGAAACGGATGATCCGGCATTGCTGCCGGAGGGCCAGCCAGCTTTCTACCGGGGTTATTTCGAGGCGGAGACTACAGCAGATACGTTCCTGCGGTTTGATGGCTGGACTAAAGGCGTAGCCTGGATCAACGGCTTCAATCTTGGCCGTTACTGGAACGCCGGTCCGCAGCGCGCCCTGTACATACCGGGACCGCTGCTCCGCGAAGGGCGGAACGAAATTGTGCTTCTGGAACTGCACGGACCTGCCGGCGACCGGTCAATAATGCTCACTGATGTACCCGATCTTGGTGAGGAGGCGGCGGTGGATAAGCGGGTGCTGAATTTTGTGCAGGAAGAGTTGAACGGGTGACGGAAGACAGTTAAGCTCATCTGTAGTACAGAAGAGAGTGTATTATGCTATGGCAATAACAGCAGAAGAGGGCCGGGAATACCAAGATAGATTTGGAATGACCCGGGATCTGATGCGGACGGAAATAAGCCTTCGGCTAACTAAGTACATTACTGAACTGGAAAACGCATTAGCTGAAGGGAATTTAAAGAAAGTAAAGGAACTATAGCAAAACCCTGGATATCCTCCGGGGTTGTTTTTATTTGCTCTCATGCATTGCTTTATCTAACTGCGATTCATTTTTAGCAGGGATTCAGGTACTGCTCCGGCAGTAAGAAATGGGTCAAAACCAGGAGACATTAAGAAAACACGACCGGTGTGTTCTTAATGTCTCTTTTTTTGCCCGTATTGGTGTTAAGTATTAGAGTTCAATTTCTAACTCCAACAAACCTCTGCACAGGAGAAAAACAATTTTTCTGTGCAGGGGGAAATTGGACAGGAGGAAAGCAGAATTCCTTATGGTCGGTGCTGTATTTTGGCTGGATCGTGGTGTTTTTACCTGTAGCGAACAAGAATATCTGGAGAAAAAAGCTGCTTTGAACGGAATCATTGATCAGCTGCTTGCGGTGAATAAACAATGATTAAAATAACTTTATCAGTCGATGGAAAGAAGGAAAAAGAGAATGAACACAGTCAATCAGGTAAAGGATTTTAGTGAGGTTATACATGGCCGTCGTGCGGTGAAAAAATACAATCCGGATTATAAAATCAGCCGGGAAGAAATTATAGAAATACTTGAGGAGGCTACTCTGGCTCCATCAGCATTCAATTTGCAGCCTTGGCGCTTTGTTGTTATTGAAAGTGAAAAGGGCAAAGAAGAGCTGCTTGAAATTGCACCCTTCAATTCTTCACAAATTAATACTTCATCAGCAGTTATCGCAGTGTTTGGTGATCTTACGTTTGTTGATCGTGCTGAAGAAATTTATACGGAAACAGCTGAACACGGCTATATCTCACTGGAAATGAAAGATAAGATGCTTGCTACAATTGTTCCTTTATATAATCGATATTCAATTGATGAAAAAAGAGAGTCTGTAATTCTTGATAGCGGACTTGTCTCCATGCAGTTGATGCTTACAGCGCACGCTCGCGGTTTTGCTACTAATCCTATGTCTGGCTTCAACAAAGAGAAAATTGCAGTATTATTGGAATTGGATCCGGAACGATACGTTCCGGTTTTGATTATTTCAATCGGCAAGGCAGCTTCAGAAGCCCGTCCGTCTGTCCGTCTGCCGGTCAGCGGAATTACAGAGTGGAAATAACTAATCACAAATAAAATAAAATGCTCCCCGTCACCTTAACTTCGTGGATGGCGGGAAGCATTTTTATTTATAATAGACTCAACTTTCTCACCATCCGGTCGAGGAGTCTGTCTTGGAGGAAGTGGACCACACGATTTAATTCCGTAAATTCATGAAAACAAAAAAATAAAGTATTAGATTGTAGCCGTGCCAGTGCGGTTCGTCCTTCCGGCTTTGTCCGAAAGCAATCAGGTGTATGGAACCGCTGTAGCCTGCCCTCCGCTAAGCTGGAAGAACCAGGAGTACGAACACTTAGCAACTGGTTGCTGTCGTTGGCATGCCAGTCTACAACTATATTTTCCGAGTCTAATACTTTATCTTCTTCTAGCAGCAGGCAGACGTCTCATTTTCGAAAAGAGGTATGGAAGAAGGTAAGTTCAAAATGACATCGTGTCGTGTCCACAACCTCAAAAAATTCGACAACACCGGCGAAGACATGGAGGACCTTATCTCCATCGGTACGATTGGATTGATTAAAGCAATTGAAAGCTACCGCCCTAATAAGGGGACAAAGCTGGCGACTTTTGCCGCCCGCTGTATTGAAAACGAAATCCTGATGCATCTTCGCTCGCTGAAAAAGACCCGGAAAGACGTGTCCCTGCACGATCCGATTGGGACAGACAAGGAAGGGAACGAGATTACGCTGATTGATATTCTCGGATCTGAGGCAGATGATGTGATCAAGGAAGTTGACCTTAAAATCGAGAAAAGCAAGATTTACCGTAACCTGGATATTCTCGATGAACGCGAGAAGGAAGCCGTAGTTGGCCGCTTCGGGCTGGATACAGGCGGGGAAGAGCGGACGCAGCGGGAGATTGCGAAGGATCTGGGAATCTCGCGGAGTTATGTGTCGCGTATAGAGAAAAGGGCACTCATGAAGCTGTATCATGAGTTTTATAAGGCGAAGCGGTAACCTTGAAAGCAACTTGTCTTCGGATGAGTTGCTTTTATTTTAAATACGCAGGAGAAATTACTACAATGAGCTACAAAGAAATATATGATCTCCATGTTCAATTTTTACATACGTATGAAAAACACGAAAAGTATCAAGGTCCATATCAGAGAGAAATATATCATTTCAAAAACAGTTTTTCCTGACGGAGGATGGGGTTGGAAAAAATTTGTGTTAAATCAGCTTGTAAAGATTTATGAGAAGGAAAGAGTGCAGATAGCGAAGTGGTGTTCAGAGAAGTTATAATTAAATTCCAGTATGCAAATTTTACGGGACATGCTCAGGGTATTGCTTTTTCCTTTGACAGGCTCTGGTACCCCATAGACTAACAACGCTGTCCTGGTTGCTTTGGAGCAGCATGTTTTTCCGCTTTGGAAGCTGGTCTAGCGTATCCAACACTAAAGACGTATCCTGCCTGTACGCTATACTGTAAGCGATGATCTCTCCGTTGTACAGACAGATCCAAAATACTTGAAAGATACAGCATCTTGCCACCAAACGGCAAGCAGTTTTTACATCGGGGCCGCTACATAAAATTGCCGTTTTAGCAGATATTCCACAGGTAGTGTCGGTTGCTCCGTAGTCTTTCGTTTCTTCATCCTCACCATAATCCGCTGAACCCGTTTATCTTACAACAAGGTTCCATTCTCTTGAAGGTATTTTGATTTGTTTCATGATATGGGATCAGTCCCAAGTTTGGTGGGGGATTTGTTTAGGTAAAATTATTTCATATAAAAAGGTTTAAGATGTTAAGTCACCTTGAGTCTTCTATTAAATAAATCAAAAATTCCCAACCAAATATGATTTCATGGTAATTTCATATAGTCATCTATGGCTCACTCAATAATACAATTGCTATATAACTCAAAAAAATGAGTTCATCGTGTCTTTAATTGGCGTAGTATTAAAGACAAAAATTATAGCAAATATCAAAATTCCGCTCACAAGTTATACGACAATAAATAAATTCTATTATTTTGAAGATTTATTATCCCCATCATCATGTTGTCAAAGCTGGAATATGATACATCAGTCCTAGAAATTGAAGTATTTGTTTGGTTATTTCTTATCGTAAAGTATCCCTGGTCAGCATCGAATGGTAATAATTTGGATGTCGTCTCATCGGTAATTTCCTCAATCTTCTTGAAAAATGCAGCCGAGAAATCCGAAGGTAGCGGTAGTTCGGACCAATGATTCTCGCGACCTTTTTGTGCTATCATTTTCATACTCTCAGAAGAGACTTGATAGATATATACCCGATATCCATCCCCCATTGCACCATATGATTTTTTACTAAGTATAATCTCGCTTTCTTTGGGTAACTGTATTCCAAACCTATCGTTGAAAAATTCTATTTCTTTATTGTTGTCAAAAATACCTCTATAAAACACTGCTAATAAAATTATAAAAACAACGAATCCACTAATAATTATTCTTGTGTTTTTCATCATGTTTCATATCCTTTATTTGATAGTTGAGAGCAGGGTTAAGAACCTAAGTAAAACAACTCATGCCCAATCATCTGACAAACTGATTGTGCATGAGTAAAATTCTATTTGATATTATTTACAGATAACTAGAAATTCATTACTACAAGAAAGGGAACAATAACTCCCTTTGATTGAGCAAGCCACATTGTATTTACAGCAGTTCCAGCTATACCTTCATAGTCAGCGTTAACCGCATAATCATATCTATCCGTAATACTCACGGTTCCATTATTCCATTTGTAATTATAATTGTGAATAGCATAGTATAAATCATTGTCTTTAGTGCTAGACCCTTTTGCAAAAGCTCCACTACCAGATCCAGTGGATTGAGTAGTTCTAAGTCTTGCTAATTCGGCAGTTCCATTTGCCTGACTTTTATAGTATGGACTGTAGGAACCACCATTTGAAGTTTGTTTGGCATAAGTTAGTAATTCAGAAGCCAACAGGTAGCCTTTCGCATTGAAAAATGCAATTATTGAAGTTACAGCAGGCGACAGCACGGAGTCATTCACCCCGGTAGTCGAAAATTCACCTCTACTCGAATTTTGTTGGGAAATATAATTTTCATATTCAGTGATATTCGCAGCATAACCCGCAATTAAATCTGTCAATTTACCTTTTTCAGTTTCATCAGTTTCATTCTCAAAATCCCTTTCAAGTCTTTCCTTCCCTTTAACAAGTTCATTTAAAACGGATGTTCCTTGAGTTTCCATGTATTCATCAATCTCATTAATATTATCTGTTAAATTTTGTTGAGCTTGGAAGCTGGTCAATTGATTTACCGAGATATCACTATTAAAAGTGGATGCCGTGGAACTTTGCGCCCCCACTTGTGTAAGACTTGTTGTTCCGGCTAGAAGTGTTGCAGCACTCATTAATAAAAAAGATTTTTTAATAGTATTCTTCATAAATGTGCCTCCCGTATAATTTAATAAAATAGTCTAGAAGATATAATGTCATTATTTCCTCTCTATGTATTTTAAAACATTTTCCTCCCTACAATATCATAAATTGGATCATAAAGTAAATAATTATCTAATTTTGTATTTGTTATTATTTTCTTAGAATAATTGGGTTATAGTTTTGTTTTTGCTAGAATGGGATTTATTACAGAAGACACCTAGGAAGGCAGACTGAATCATCCGGATAGTCAAAATCGGTATATTTATGTGGAAAATAATCAGCTTAATGTAAGAGGATCCGAGTGTAGAATTTCTCAAGTTGTTTTAGCAGCTGCTGCAGTAGATATTGCATCAGGAGCAATAATAAATGGTGTAAAGGCTGCTGTAAATGATGAGCATTTACTTGTCTGCTATAGAATGAGGAGCCATTAGTGGAACAATTTCTGGGCTTGAGTACGCGGCTGGAGACCCTGCACATGCTGCAGCGGCTGGTGTATTAGCCAGGTTAGGCGATGCTGCAGATTTAGCATCAACAATCGTAGATAGTTATGAAACTTTAATTAAATATAAGTTGTAATAATATCCGAATTTAGGTGATATAATCCGAGCCTTATTACATAAATGAGGTGTATGAGGATGGATATAATTTGGTAGATTGCTGGAATTGTATTCTTCAGAATTTCTATAAAGGAGTTAATCAAGCCATCAAAAAAGAATATAGTAAAGAAGGCTGCATTTTTATGCGTTTTTTTAGTTTTGTAATTATCATTGGAGCTTATTAGCCATTTTTCAATTAATTTTTAAGTGGTAATGGTATTATAATGATTCGTTTTAAAAAGAGCAGATATTATGTATCATGCTAATATTTTCAGCTCTAATATCTGTTGATTGTTAGAGCAATATGTGTCGCGGATAGAGAAAAGGGCGCTCATTATGTTGTTTCATGAGTTTTATAAGGCGAAGCGGAGAACTGGAAATTTAGGGTGATAGTCTGTAAGGATGAGACATTAAGTGTCTCAATCCTGCAGTTTATTTATACATTTATGCATAGTGCTTAGGGTGATATAAATTACATTGTACTGCGGTAAACTCGAGCTATAAGTGGAAAATGAGGTGTTTGTATAATGACGAATCTTACGGAGGATCTTGCTAAATTGATCCGGTTAACGGGTGACCGGGACAAAAATCAATAACGGGCATCCTGAAAAGAGTAAAGTATAAAAACCACTTATGCTCGAAAATCCTTGCTTAAGTGGTTAATCGCGCTTTTGAATCTTAGGATAACCTTAAATTGTCGGGTTCAATGCCCCTTGGTACTCATTCATTAAATTGTCGATAATCTGCTGTACGGACAAAATCTCTTTAATCTCATGAACTCTGGACCCGGCAAAAACCAATCCGTTCTTAACATCTCCTCTAAGGGAAGTAAGCAGGGATTCCATTGTACAGAAGCGATGTGAACAGACCTTTAGACAATCATAGCATTTGGCTATCTTTAATTTGGCATCATTACTGATCCGGTCCGTAAATTCATTTCGAATCGCTCTTCCTTCTAGACCCACAGTAGACTTGATTAGGACAGTATCTCCTTGCTGAGCATCTACATATCTTTGCTTGAAGGCTAAGGGAGCATCACACTCATGGCTTGCCACAAAACGGGTACCCATTTGAACACCAGATGCGCCAATCCGAAGGGCTTTTGCGATATCATCCCCTGTCAGAATTCCACCCGCAGCAATAACCGGAATCGAAACGGCCTCTAAGACTTCAGGAAGGATATCAAACATGGGTCTGTCTGTACCTAAATGTCCCCCGGCTTCGAACCCTTCCACAACGACTGCGGAGGCACCAAGTCTTTCGGAAATTCGGGCTAATTTGGCGGATGAAACAATAGTTACGACAGGAGTACCATATTCTCTACCCCAAGCATAAATATCTCTAGAAATTCCGGCTCCGGAAATAATAAAGTCAACCTTTTCTTCTAAAGCAACCTTCATTTTCTCGGCAAAGTCCTTCACTGCGAATAGTACATTCACACCGATATAGCCAATTCCTTTAGAGAGTTCTCTTGTTTTGCGAATATGCATTCTCAGCTCTTCAGCAGTGATCCCTGTACCAGAGATGGTGCCGATCCCGCCTGCATTGGCTACAGCAGCGGCTAGTCCACTTAAGGATATGCCTACACCCATTCCACCTTGAATAACAGGAACTCTCGATTTAATATGTCCGAATTGGATTGTTGGAAGTTTCAATTACACACCTCTTTCGCAAGTTGAAGGAATAAGATATATCGTAACACAGTTAAGTCTTTCCCGGATGTGACTGTAAACATGCTCAAACTATGTTAAATATCATGTCTTTCAACTGTTTTCTTTAAGTTGTTGTTATCAAGTGAAAATTTAAGAAACGAAGTCACTAATAAAAAAAGGACAACGAATAATAAAAAAGAGCCATTAATCCGGTAAAATATTCATACTTATATCAGCGCTTTTCTATCAAGAAAGTGATTTTGACATCGCATCGTGTCCATAACCTCAAGAAATTCGACAATACCGGCGAAGATAGGGAGGACCTGATCTCCATTGGCACCATCGGGCTGATCAAAGCGATTGAGAGTTATCGCCCTAACAAAGGAACGAAACTCGCCACTTTTGCGGCCCGCTTGTATTGAAAACGAAATTCTGATGCATCTCCGTTCGCTGAAAAAAACGCAAGGATGTGTCTCTACATGATTCGATTGGGACGGACAAGGAAGGTAACGAGATCACCCTAATCGATATCCTTGGTTCCAATGCAGATGATATTGTTAAGGAAGTGGATCTCAAGATCGAGAAGAGCAAGATTTACCGCAATCTTGACATTCTGGATGACCGGGAGAAGGAAGTTGTAGTGGGCCGCTTCGGCCGGACACCGGCAGGGAAGAGCGGACGCAGCGGGAGATTGCCAAGGATCTGGGGATCTCGCGGAGTTATGTACCTGTTAAACCTTATTTCTTTCAAAATGAGTTCACATCATTTTTCCCTTTAATCAGGCGAGCGCTCTCCCGTTATATTGGGAAAGCGCTCGCCGTATTAACACGTTTTTCTATTAACTACCGTATTACCAAGGCAGCTCTGTATCCATATGAAAGAACTTGCCTGTCGGTCCGTCCGAAGGCAACGTGGCAAGCATTACGCTTGTCTTACCGCCATCTTCAAGATCCATATCAGCGTATTTTCCGCCCAGTGGAGTCTTCACCCAACCAGGGTAAGCAGAATTCACTTTGATTGGTGTATCCTTCAGCTCATGTGCAAGATGGGTCGTAAAGGTATTCATTGCCGCCTTCGAGGCATCGTAAGCAAGAAGCTTGACATCATAAATTTGAGCAGCGGGATCGGAATGGAGTGTATTCGATCCAAGCGCACTGGATACATTAACAATTCTTCCGGCTGGCGCTTTGCGAATCAACGGCAGCAGTAGCTGAGTTAATTCAACCATGCTGAAGAAATTGGCATCGAAGGTTTCACGCATAACGACCGGCGAAACGGTGCTTGTTTCATTAATGGGTGCAAGATCTTCAATCTCTATCTGTATCCCAGCATTATTAATCAACATATCAAGCTTACCGTACCGCTGTTCAAAAAAATTGTAGGCAACTTGAAGGTCTTCGGCTAGATTGACGTCCAATTTGATACTCTCCGCTTGGATTCCCTCCGAACGAAGTGTATCCGCAGCAACCTTCCCTTTCTCCAAATCACGTGATCCAATAACGACAGTGGCGCCAAGCTTACCTAATTGACGTGCCGTTTCCAATCCAATGCCACGATTTCCTCCAGTTACAAAAGCAACTTTGCCGTCTATGTTTATAGTCATTTTTAAATTCTCCTTTAAGATTTATTTTATACAGTCCTTTGACTTAGCCTTGATGATTTTAGGATTGGCATCACACCTAAAATTAATGCCGCTTTCGATTTGAAACGAGAACGATCATTCTAATTATGTTAAAAATTTATCCCAGGACTGCTAAAGTTGTATTAATAATGCTTTCCAGCTTTTCTTTGTCTTCTGTCGTTTTAATCATTACACGCAATCCCACCCAAGCATTATGCAGATAGAGGGAAAGGCTCACAGCATCATAATGTTCGGGGATTTCTCCCGTTTTCTGACCGCTCACCAGCAAATCATACAACAATTGCTCTGAAGCAAAAAACTGCTCATGAATTTTAACTGCCACTTCTGGATCCAGCAGTGACAGTTCAACGGCCGCATTTACCGTTAAACAGCCCTTGGGTTGATTCTCTTCACAACTGACTATCATTTCAAACAACTGCCTGATAGCCTCTTTGCAGAATTTGAGCGATGAATGCGATTCGTAATATTTCAATTCAAAGTCGAATTATATCGGTTCAAGACATCCATAAATAACTGAAGTTTGTCTCCGAACGTATCATACAAGCTTCTTTAATACCACGTTGATTTCAAACTCTTTGCTTCTCGCCATAATCATTCTCACGCCCTTTTGCTGCCCCACCTCCTGTCTGCAATTCATATTATCATATTGAGAACGATCGGTAAAGTATTGTTTTGAATTGAGCTGCAGCCCGCAGCAATGGGGTTTATGTGTACATTACGGATTGCACCGTGAAGAAAATCGTTTCCATTTTATGATTACTTTCCCTTCTATATGGTCACTAAAATATATAGCCATTTTACTTTTAGGCATTTTACACCTGGACGTTGAAACTTGCCACTCGCTATATTGAACGTGAATTTGGGAAAACCTTTAGTCTGCGTGGTCTGTCTTTACTCTTGCATCGACTTGGATTTAGCTACACGAAAGCGACGTACACCTTGGCGGCTGCGGATCCCGAAGAGCAAAAAGAGTTTCGGGAGAAAACAGCGCTTACCAGTCCTTGCAGTACAACTGGTTTCCTCGAGGGCACCAGCGCAAGATCAAAACGTATGGCAAGAATGAGGGTGCCAAACTCTTTGGAACGCTGGACTATGCAACGGGAAAAGTGTTTTACCAGGAAAGTGAATCTTACGATACAAAGGCGTTCAAACACTTCTTTGTCTCGCTTCTCACCGAATATCCTACCGGACGATGTGATTCACAACGTTTTCTGCGATAAAACTTACAAAATTCGAACGGCAGTCAGCCGATTCATGAAACATTTAAATCAGAATCCACTCGAAGTAATTGATCGACTGTGTCTTAATGTGTAATTCTTCAGCTCATTTTATATATTTATGGAATCAAATTAATATTTTCTGCTACTCAACACGCCCTGGACATTTAGGTAAGCCATAAGTAAAATCCCTCTAAATTTTAGAACCTGACTAATTCAGGTTTCAGATTCTGGAGGGATTTTTTTGGGGATTGGTCATCCCAAGTTGTAGCTATACTACGTACCTCTCATTTTTCCGATGGGACAATAAAAGAAAGAGGATGTTATAATAGGCTCTACTTATGACTTATATAGCCGTTGAAAAGGACTTCAGTATTTACATTATTTATTTTCACCGTACCTGAAACATATGCAAACATAGATAAGGGAATTTAATTTTAGGTTGATAAGAAAAACAAACAATTACTAAGTCAAAACAAATATAATTGTTGAAACTAAATAGCTACCTGGCGAAATAGTTCTAAGTCTGCTATTTATATTCATACTCCTCCTTTTATAATATTGGGAAATAATAAAATGAGGTATTCCAATGAGCGAAGTAATTGATCTAGTTTACTCGCATAGAAAGGCGATAAGCAAGCTGTAGTCGCGCAGATTCACAGATCGATCAATTAATTCACAAATATTCGCGACAGGTTGGGAAGCTGAACGAAGATTGTAAACGGCAAATAATGCTGGAACTCATATTAGCTATACATCGTTTTGATCACAGCAGGCATCAATTGAATTTTGGACCCTTTGTTGTAGTAAGGAGAGGAGGCCTTTTATCACATGAATATAGGCAGGATCAGGACATGGATAAAGAATCAACGTATCAAAAAGAAAATCATGCTTGTTTATTTTCCGCTTGTTGTCATTCCAATTATTGCTCTTGGATTCTTTTCTTACATCATGAATACGGATGCAATCATTAAGAATACAAAGAAGAATGTTCTGGATGAATCCAGGCTGATCGTCATGAAAATAGAGAATGTTTTGTCCAGTTCCAATGCTTCCGCCAACATCTTGATGCAGGACTTGAATAAAGAAACAAAATTAAAGTTGATCGAACCGGATGAATCCTGGCAGGATGAACTGCAGACTTCGGATTACGATCTCCTCAATAGGGTTGAGGACAGGTTGGATATTGCCATGATGCTGTTCCCTGAAGTGGATTCTGCGATATTTATCGATCGGAGCATGCATGTGTACAGCACAAATCCAGCCCTGATTACGGGAACCCGGGAAGGGTTGACTAGCCCGATGTTTCGGGTAATTCAGCAAAGCAATGGAAAAAACATCGGATTTCCGATGCAGCGCCGGTCGTTTTGGGTGATGAGCAAGGGAGATACTGTCTATACGATCGGCAAAAAGATACTGGATTTAGAGACGCTGGAAACAATTGGTTATCTTTTTGTCAATATTAACGAAAAAACGTTCGAGTTGGTCTATCGTTCCGTAGGCTCGCTTCAGTCGAGCGTTTACTATGTGATTGACGAAAGGGGGAATATCGTCTCCTCTTCAGACAAGAATAGGATTTTGACTCCTGCGGAGCATGGCACAGAAGTTGGAGGTGAGGTGTCTGCAGCCGGGACCGTGGAGAAGAGTGGATACTCTGACGGGCGAAAAATATTGTATACTTCCACTGGCTTTGAACAGCAAGGGTGGCGGCTGGTCAATGAGACACCTCTTCGCGAACTGACCCGAGATTCGAGGCAGGTATCAATCGTTATTTTGGTCGTTGGCCTCATATGCCTTCTGCTGGCCGTGTTCGGAGCGATGATCCTGTCCAAATGGATTGCAGCCCCTATTATGTCTTTGGCCCAATACATGAAGCGGATTAACGAGGAGAATATTGATAAGCCCCTTGAAGTAGGGAGAGGTGATGAGGTCGGGATACTCGCTGCCGGTCTCAACAAGATGATGGGTAGAATTCAGGAGCTGCTCAACCGAGTGAAGAATGAGCAACAGAAAAAACGAGAATTCGAGCTGGCGCTGATTCAAGAGCAAATCAAGCCTCATTTCTTCTACAATACGTTGGATCTCATCTACGTCTTATGCCGGTCTGGTGAGAGTGATGAAGCGGGCAGGGCCACTAAGGCGCTGGCTGACTTTTACCGCATTGCACTGAGCAACGGCAAAGATATCATCACGCTGCGGGAAGAGATTCAAAACGTGGAAAACTACTTGAAAATTCAAAGAATCCGCTATGCGGATCTGTTCGATTTTAGCATTGAAATCCCCAATGAGCTGCTGGGCTGTAAGCTTCCCAAGCTCACGCTCCAGCCCTTGGTTGAGAATAGCATTTATCACGGGCTTAAAGAAAAGGGGGAATTTGGGCATATTATCATTACCGGTTACAAACAAGAGGAGAGCGTTTGTATCAAAGTATCCGATGATGGCATCGGATTTTCACTTCCTGAATTGAAGCAACTGAGCCTGAATAATACGGATAAGAATTCGTTCGGTTTAAGCAGCGTGGGAGAGCGGATTCGATTGTATTTTGGAGAACCCTACGGAGTTAATATATCGAGCAAAATGGGAGAAGGTACTGATGTTATAGTTCATATTCCCTTACAGATGAAAGGAAATGGATAGAATGTATAAAGCGATCATAGCGGATGATGAAGCGGTGTTTCGAAAATACTTGATGGGTGCGATTGATTGGGGGACTCACGGCATTCGCGTTTGCGGTGAAGCGAAGAACGGGGTTGAAGCACTTGAGCTGATTGAGCGCGAATCACCTGACTTCGCACTCATTGATATTAATATGCCGTATATGAATGGAATTGAGCTTGCGACCGCTATTAAGGAGAAGCATCCGTCTACAATTGTATTATTCGTGACGGGCCACAGTGAGTTTGAATATGCCCGGCAAGCTATCAAAATCGGCGTATCGGATTACATTCTAAAGCCGTTTGACGAAGAGGAACTACTCGCGGCGGTCATCAAGATGAAAAGTGAAGCGGACAAGTCCAGGCTTGAACAGGATCAAAATAGGAAGGAACGGTCGATCTGGAGGGAGAGCTTGCTTAACCAACTGATCAGCAAAGGGGTAGGCAATGAGGACAAAAAAATGCTGAATCATTTGAGTATATTAGATATTCAGGATTTGAACTCCGCGTTTCAAGTAGTTGCCGTTGAGATGGATGACCAATATCAGGATTTTGCGGATGCAGATGAGATTAGTCTGCGGAAACTGATCATTTCGAACATCCTAAATGACTTGAAAACGAGTGAAGAAAATTATTACATCTTTGAAGGGCCAGAAAACCGGGTGGTTACGATTTTAGAGCTTGCGGGCAGCGACGATCCGGGGCGGCTGGAGGAATACTTTTCACGACTTTGTCAGTTGATTAAGCGACATTTCGGGTTTAGCGTCAAAGTAGGAATTGGCCGGCCAGGGCGGGGGATCTCATCCATTCACCAGTCCTATATGGAATCGGTCATCGTCCTTAGCAATAAGATTTCGATGGAGCAAAGAGATGTCGTTTTCTATGAACAGATTGCTTTGCGTTTCGGCAATATCGGATTTTACCCCAGTGAAATGAATGAGAAGCTACTTGTGTATTTGCGGCTTCATGATCAGGATGAGATTTTCAAAAGCCTAAGTGCCATCCAGCAATTTATTCGCAGTCATCAATTGACGAGCGATTATATCCATATGATTTTAGCAGGGCTTGTTTCGCTATGCCTGACTTATATCTATGAAATCGGTAAAACGGTTGAGGAGATTTTTCCTGATGGTTTTTCCCCCTTTCAGGAAATCACCAGAAAGCCTTCTCTGGAGGCTGCCTTTGAATGGATCCGCGAGTTGTACCAGATGACGATTGAGAAGTCAGAGAACATGAAACACTCCAAATCAGGAAAGTTGTTGGAGACTGCTCGTGACTATATTCATGCCCATTTTCAGGACAGCCAGCTCAAAGTGGAGGAAGTGTCCAAACAACTTTATGTCCAGTCCCGCTATCTTCGTAAGATATTCAATCAGGAACTAGGTATGGGCGTAAGTGAATACATTACTGAATTCAGAATGCAAAAAGCGAAGGAACTGCTCGTCTCTGGACAAAATTTGAGGTTGGCTGACATTTCACAGATGGTAGGTTACAGCGACCCCGGCCATTTCAGCAAAAGCTTCAAGAAGAATACCGGATTCTCGCCCAGCGAATATGAGGTCATCAAGCGAAAGTAAATATTCTGTCCGAATTATCCCTATGTGTTCCGATTCGTCCCTTCTGGTGGAGGATGATCTTTAATACAATTACCTATGTTAAGTCAACTTGCGAGAAGAGAGGGATCGGGGATGTTCAAAACAATGAAAAAGTCTTCAACAATATTTTTGGTAATCGCTTTACTCGCCGCTTTGACGGCATGCGGCTCCAAAAATGATAACGCTACCAATGACAAATCGGGACAAGCTGATGCTAAACAGGTCAAGCTGAAATTTTACGCCCAGTACAGCGGAGAGAACATTCAAGTGTATGATGCGGCCAAGGCAGCGATGAAAGAGAAGATGCCTGAGGTTAATGTGGAATTCGAGGTGGCCGCTCAGGATGATGATCAGAAGATTAAGACGTATGCCGCGGCGGGAAGTCTGCCTGATATTTTCAGCGCTTCGAGCGGACTGATTGAAGTGTTGAAAAACTCAGGCAATCTGATGGAACTGGATCAAGTGGTGGAAGAAAACCACATTGAGGACTTGCTCAATGATATTACCAAGAAAACGCTGCGCAACAAGGATGGTCATATTTACGCCGTTCCGGAAGTTGGGCAATGGTCAGCCGTCATTTATTACAACAAAGAGCTTTTCCAAAAAAACAACATTAAGGTTCCAGAAAATTATACGGAGTTCTTGCAAGCCGTAAATGCATTTCATTCAGCCGGGATTACGCCGCTCTCACTGTTTGCCAAAGAGAAGTGGCCAGGTGTGCAATTGTACGATATGGCCGTGGTGGGATCGGAGCCTGAAGGCATCAAGAGGCTGGACAACGGAGAAGGTGATTTCTCGGATGAAGCCTACCAAGGTGCCTCGCAAAAAATATCCGAACTTGTAAAAGCCGGTATGCTATCGAAGAATGCCTTTACCATGACATGGGATGACGCTCTGGCTCAATTTACTTCCGGAAATTCGGCTATGATCTTAAACGGCGCATGGGCCATGAACGATTTCTACAAGCAAATGGGCGATAAGTTTGGCATCCTCTATACGCCGCTTACCGATGCGGATAAAATCGCGGATCACAAATGGAATGTAAGCGGCGGCGGCGGTGGCGCAAGTGGAGGGTTTGCCGTATCGAAGAATTCAGATAACAAGGAAGTTGCGGCGAAATACGCTGCGCTCTTCTCCCTTGAATATGGGAAGCAGCGTGTCTATCTCCTCGGCGACCCGAATCCGGTTCAGATTGACAATCCCGAACCGAAGGACGGATTCTCCCCTATTCAGAAACAGTATAAAGAGGATGCCGTCAACTTCAAAACGATGTCCGTCTTCCCGTGGGGGCTGGAAAATCCCAAATTCAAGACCTCTCTGGAGGACAACGTACAGAAGCTGCTCAACGGTCAAAGCGTGGATGGTTTCACAAATGATATGAACAAGGCTTTGGAAAACGCTCGCAAATAGAAAGTAACCGGCAGAGAAACAGGTTATTCTTTCTAGAATATCCTGTTTTTTTGCAAAGGAGGACCCCATGACAGCCAAACAAAAAAACAATATAGCCTTGCTAGTTTTTACTGCTCCTACCTTGATCTTCTTCACACTCATAGTTGTCTTTCCAATTCTGCAAACCTTTCAGAAAAGCTTCTACGAGTGGGACGGAATTGGGAAAGCTACCTTAATTGGTCTGGATAACTACGTTCGCTTGTTTCAGGATGACGATTTTTGGGTTTCCCTAAAAAACGGTCTGATCTTTGCCTTGGTGCTCGTAATTTTTCAGCTTGGTATCGGAACCGTGCTGGCCATCGTATTGAGCACGCCTGGACTAAAAGGGCACCGGTTTTTCAAAACGGCTTACTTTATTCCGGTTGTCTTGTCTGGAGTTGTTGTGTCACAACTGTGGGTTGCTATCTATAATACTGATGGCGGGCTGCTCAACAGCTTGTTCTCGTTGTTAGGACTGAACTATCAGCAATCCTGGCTGAGTGGAACCCACACATCTATCTGGGCCATTGCCTTCACAAATGCATGGCAGAATATGGGTATTCAACTCGTACTGATTTATACGGCGATTAAATCAATTCCCGAGCAGCTCTATGAGGCAGCCAAAATTGACGGGGCGTCTTATCTGAAAACACATTGGAAAATCACGCTGCCGCTGCTGAGCGAGACATATAAATTCGGACTGGTCATGGCGATTACAGGTGGCTTGAACGCTTTTCAGAACATGTTTGTTATGACCAACGGAGGACCCGGCAACATCTCGTATACCTTCACCTTCATGATGTATAAAGCTGCATTCCGCTCGGGTGAATACGGATATGGGTCGACCGCAGCAACATTCCTGGTAATTGAGTGCCTGCTGTTTACGATCCTGATCAACAAATTTGTGGCAAAAGAAAAATACATCTAAGAGAGGAGGCCAAGAAAGTGTTGAGTAGCAAGTTGAAAAAGTCTCCGCTATACATTATGCTGTCCCTTTATCTTGTGGTCAGCGTGTATCCGTTGCTATGGCTGCTTTTCTATTCCTTTAAAAATAATGAAGAAATTTTCTTTACGAACCGATTTGGTCCTCCTCATCCGTGGAGAATTGAAAATTACCGGAATGCCTTCAATGGTTTCGATCTTTTCATGTATTTCAAGAACAGTCTCATTGTATCGGTGGCTACCGTGGCTGGAACCCTGATTCTATCACTGATGTTCTCTTATGCTGTAGCGCGAATGAAGTGGAAGTTTGCGGGTGCTAGCCGGATCTATATGACCGCAGGAATGTTCATTCCGATGCAGATCATTCTGATCCCACTTCTCGTGATTGAACGTAATCTGCATTTGCAAGACAGCTATTTGGCGGTGATTGTGCCCTACGTGGCTTTCCAGTTGTCTTTTGCCACGATTGCGTTTTATGGTTACTTCCGTTCGTTGCCTCCGGAATTGGAAGAGTCGGCTGCCATTGATGGGGCCAGTGTGTATACGACATTTTTCAGGATCATGGTACCGCTAGTGAAGCCGGCCATTGCTTCTGTAAGTATTTTCGTCTTTCTATTTGCCTGGAACGAATTTCTGGTCGCTTTGGTGATGATCAGCGACAATGCGTTGAAAACTTTGCCGCTTGGCCTGTTGTATTTCCAAACCCAATTTAGTTCCGATTGGGGAGCCATGGGAGCCGTCATGGTAATCTCGACGATTCCGACGATTCTGATTTATCTGTTGTTCTCTGAACAGGTAGAAAAATCGCTTACCGTAAGCTCGGCTGTGAAAGGATAAGGTGATACGATATGTTGCTGCAAGCAGGGTCATATGGATTGAACATTCGAGGGGACGAAGAACGATTTCGTTTTGGTGTGGAGCTATTATCCGAAGATGAAGGAATTTCTGTTATCCGGTTTGTGATGGATTCCGATCAGCCCCAAGATCCAAGCGAAATTCGAATCTCCTGGCGTCACCCAGCAATCGATGTTGCCGGGTATTGGGATCCCGGAGTCAATCGGGAGAGAGGGATTCGCGTTGACTTTAACGAGCCGTTTCTTTCGAAGGCGACTTCTTTGGCTCCAGTGGCCATTCTTTACAATGCGCTCGGGCGGAACAAGCTCACGTTCGCTCTTTCCGATGCACTAAATCCAGCCAAAATACGAGTAGGGATTCACGAAGAGTCAGCGGAATTTGATGTGATGGTGGAATTATTCACGGAAGCCTGTTCGCCGATCACTCATTACGAGGTGATGCTTCGCATCGACACGCGCGAACAGTTCTATTCGGAATGCCTGAAGGAAGTCGGCGAGTGGTGGTCTTCCCAACCCGGATATGCTCCTTCTGCCGTGCCAGAGGAAGCCAGACTTCCGATGTATTCTACCTGGTATAGCTTTCATCAGCAGCTTGTTCCGGAACAGATCCTGCAGCAGTGCAGATTGGCCAAGAGCTTGGGCTGTGAAGCGGTCATCATCGATGATGGTTGGCAAACATCTAATTCGGAACGCGGTTATGCCTACTGCGGCGATTGGCAGGTATCCAGCGAGAGAATAGCGGATATGAAAGAGCTTGTCGCGAAGGTGCATGGGCTCGGAATGAAGTTTTTACTGTGGTATTCGGTCCCCTTTGTGGGAATCCATTCAAAAGCATGGAACAGCTTTGAAGGCATGTTCATGAATCGATACGAAGATGGTACCGCTGTCCTCGACCCTCGCTACCCGGAGGTACGGGAGTATTTAATCGGCATTTATGAACAGGCCTTGCAACAATGGGCAATCGACGGCTTTAAACTGGACTTCGTGGATTCGTTCAATCTGTCGGAGGAGCAGAAAAACTCTTATGGCGGCGGGAGGGATTACGACTCCGTGCCTGAGGCCGTTGACCGGCTGCTGACAGACACAATGTTCCGGCTGCGCGCAATGAAGCCGGACATTATGATTGAATTTCGTCAGAAGTATATCGGTCCATTAATGAGGAAATATGGAAATATATTTCGGGTAGGAGATTGTCCTAACAATTACAGTCAGAACCGAATCGGGTCGATCGACATTCGGCTGCTAAGCGGCAATACGGCCGTGCATTCCGATATGATGATGTGGAATGGTAAAGATGAGCCGAAGAACGTTGCGCTGCAATTCATCCACGCATTGTTTTCGGTGCCACAAGTCTCGGTGTTATTTGATCAGCTTCCGGATGAGCATGTTGCCGTGACGAGGTTCTGGTTAGGGTTTTGGCGTGAGCATCGCAATTTACTGCTGGACGGAACGCTTATGCCCACGGCGCCGGATCTGTTGTACCCGGTCATCTACGCATACAATGAGAAGCAGTGGCTTGCAGCCGTATACAGTGATGCGTTAGTACGGGTTAGCTTCAAGGTGGAGCAATGTTATTACATTGTAAACGGCACGCCTAACGATCAAGTGACGATTATTCTGGATCATGAGATAGAGGCATGGTTAATCGTGCGGAATTGTCAGGGGGAGATTGTCAAGGAGCAGCAAACTCTACTAAATCGTGGGATTCATCTCATCCAAGTTCCCCCTTCCGGCCTAATCAAGCTGCAGATTGGCTGATCAGGTACACGTGAGGCAGATATACACACGATAAAATGAAGGAGAGTACAATAATGAAAGGAGCAACCAGCTATTGGTCAACTCGTTTGATTTTAACCAAGCAATTGATTTCTCAGCAGCAGCTAACGACGTATTAGCTGTTGGCGAATTACTTATTGATCTCATATCAGACGACTATGATGAGGAGTTCCAAAGCTCAACCTATCATAAGTTTTTTGGCGGATCACCCGCTAATATTGCCATGAATGTACGTAAATTGGGCATTCATTCTCAGGTAGCCGCAGCGGTAGGAGAAGATGGATTGGGTCTTTTTTTGGTCAACGAACTGCGTAATGCCGGAATTGAGCCGCATTTGGTGGAACGAGTACCGCTAGCAACTAGTATGGTGCTGGTCACGAAGAGCAAATCTTCTCCCATTCCTATTTTTTACCGGGGTGCTGACCATCATCTTGGCTTCCGGGCTGAACTGGAAGATACGTTAATGCAATCAAAAATATTACATTTTTCCTGTTGGCCAATTTCTATGCTGCCTTCACGCCATACAATGGAGTCATTGATTGAAACAGCGAGAAAAAATCAGATTTTAATCGGATTTGATCCCAACTATCATCCTATGATCTGGAATAGAAATGAAGATGGTATTGAGTATTTGAAGTCAATTATAGGTATGGTAGATATTATTAAGCCGTCGGAGGATGACGCGGAACGGTTATTTGGCAGAGATACGCCAGAAAATCAAGTCCATAAGATTTTAAACCTAGGCGCAAAACTTGTCATCATGACCTTGGGGGAGAACGGAGCAATCGTATCCAATGGAAAAGAGACTGTGACGTTCGGCACTCTTGCGACGGAAGTAGTGGATACAACAGGAGCGGGTGATGCTTTTTGGTCAGGATTTTACTCGGCGCTTGTTAAAGGATTCACGATTCGGCAAGCTTTATCGCTGGGGTTTGCTGTCAGCGCCTATAAATTGAAATTTACAGGCGCGGTCGTGGATTTACCTAAACTGGAGGCCATTAAAGAACTATACTCGATTTAGGAGGATCGCAATGGGCATCAAAAATAAAGTACAGTTGATTACCTATCCCGATTCTTTGGGCGGGGATTTAAACACTCTGCATCATGTTCTCAATAAGCATTTCTCGGATGTTTTTGAAGGTGGAATACACATTCTTCCGCCATTTCCATCCTCGGGTGACAGGGGGTTCGCTCCCCTGACATATCTGGAAATCGAACCTTCCTTTGGTTCATGGGAGGATATCAAAGCAATAGGGGAGAACTATGATATTCTCGTTGACTTAATGGTCAATCACATATCGCAGCAATCGTCTTATTTTCAAGACTTTCTCGAAAAGGGACGCGATTCCGAATACGCCGATCTTTTCCTAACGCTGGATAAAATCTGGCCGAATGGTGAGCCTCTTCAACAGGATATCGAAAAAATGTTCTTAAGGCGTCCTTTACCTTATTCCACATTTGCGATTCGTAACTCTGGCAAGGAAGAACGAGTGTGGACTACTTTTGGGAAAACTGATCCATCCGAACAAATCGATTTGGATATCGGATCCGAAAAGACAAAGGAACTTCTGACCCGATTTTTTGAGAATTTTCAGAAAAACAATATTAAGATTGTCCGCTTGGATGCGGTCGGTTACGTTATAAAAAAACGAGGAACAAGTTGTTTCTTCGTGGAGCCTGACATTTACAGTTTTTTAGATTGGATCATGGACATGGCGAAAAGGATGAATATCGAGTTGTTGCCTGAAGTCCATTCGCATTACAGCATTCAGCATAAACTGGCGGAGCATGGCTTCTGGATCTACGATTTTATTCTGCCGTATCGGGTGCTGGAAGCATTAATCAATCGTTCAAGCGAGGAGTTAAGCGAATATCTGAAGAGTCGTCCGCATAAGCAATTCACCCTGCTGGATTGCCATGACGGTATCCCCGTAAAACCGGATATGGATGGTCTAATCGACACAAATGAGGCGAAAAATCTGGTGAACCATTGTGTGGAACGAGGCGCGAATCTAAGCCTTATCGTGTCCGACGAGCATAAGGATGAAGACGGTTTTGATGTCCATCAGATCCGCTGCACATTCTATGATGCGTTGGACCGGAATGATGATGCGTATCTTGCAGCAAGGGCGATCCAGTTCTTTACACCAGGCGTACCGCAGGTCTATTATGTCGGTCTGTTCGCGGGAGAGAATGACTACGGACTGGCAAACCTCACTGGAGAGGGCCGGGACATCAATCGTCATAATTATTCTCTCGATGAGATTGAGCTAGCTGTCGAGAAACTTATTGTGCAACGCCTACTAAAGCTAATTCGGTTTCGTAACAATCACAATGCTTTCAATGGCAAATTTTCAGACATTACTGCCCAAAGTGATGAGTTGAAGCTTTCATGGCAACATGAGACTACGAGTTGCGAGTTGCACGTAAATTTAAAGAATTATAACACTACAATTTTTTATGTAAACGAGAATGGTTCAACTGAACTTTTTATCGTTTAATCAAGGCGGCTTCCATCATGGCTACGGTGAGCTTGCTATTACCGATTAGTATATCAAGGCTAATCGTTTGTCTCAGATATGGTTTAATATCCTAAGGTACAAACAAGCCTAAAGCCTGTACTGGTAAATTGCTACAACGCTCCTTTGTTTGGTATGGGCACAGAAAGATACTGAAATCCGAAACAACTCTAATCTTTATGTTTCCCCGGATCGTCAATCCTTTGAATGAAGGTCCGGCGGTGCTCAAGCGAAACAGTAAGATATTTATTCTATGTGACCCGAAGGCGTTAGAAATATATGGAATTTCGATTCATGTCCAACATTCAAATATGATGAAGTGTAATCACAATGGCTAATAAGAGTGATGATAGGAGCAATTAGGTAAAGGATCCTTTTTCCATAGGAGAGAACGAGGAGGATTGCATGGCTCTCATGAAGTATTGAGAGCTATGCGATCTTTTTTATTAAATGATCAGTACATTGCTCATCGGTTTTGCTGAATATACTTTGGAACTGTATTCGAGGTGAGAATAAGTGTTGGAAGTGTTGGTATTCGCCAAAACTTTTACATTTTTGGATTTAGGAGAGAGTCTTTTGCGTTTTTGAGTAGGATAGCCGTGGCTACCTGATGTGGACGCTCCACGAACGGATAAATGTGGCAATGACTATAATCAGTGGTTGTGACTCCCTAGTATCTTCCTATATTCCCTTTCTAACAAAGGCTTGGAAATCCAACAAAAAGTATAGGATTCAAAGACCCTGTTTGATTAAACTCCAAATGCGTTCGAACCTGTCTTGGTAGTCTGGAAGATTCCAGGATTCTTTGAAGGACGGGAGGCTAAACACCGCAAATGCGGAGAGAATTGCCTCTGCCCGTTCGAAGCGGGGATCGTGATAGTCCATGAAGCCGTCAATAATTTGATAGGAATCCCATAGAACATCGCGTAACACCAGGGGATTGCTATCCACGTATTGTGTATTCAAGGCGAACATTTTGGGATTTTCGTTATAGGCGCGTTTTTTGGCGTTAGCAAATGCCCAGAGCCAATCATGGAGCAGGTCCTGTGCATTCATCAAATTTGTATTATCTAGTTTTATTTGTTCTGAAATCATCCGGTTGAACCAGTTTTTAGATACGGCTGCCCAGAGCTCTTGCTTATTCTTAAAGTGTTTATAAAGCGCGGCGTGGGTGATACTTAATTCATCCGCAATTTGTGATAGCGTTACTTCGGATTTTTCCGTGCGTTCAATTAACGCCTCCGCTGTTTCAATAATGAGCTCTTGTGTGATTTTAGCCACCGCGCTTCCAACCCTTCTTTCTTCGATAAATTCCTTATCAATCGTTTATACACCTGTCTCTATTTTATCATATAAAATGTTAGGTAACAATTGTTGACTTTTGTAACCTTTGATATTATGCTTGGTGCATAAGTTACAAAAACAATAAAATGTTACTTATCATTCAGCACATAGGAGGCAATTAATTATGAAAGCGGCGCAGATTACCAAGTATTCAAAAAAGTTCACGGTAGAAGTCAATGATATTCCAGTCCCGGAAATAAGTGAAAACGAGGTTTTGGTCAAGGTGAAAGCAGCGGCGGTTAATCATTTGGAATTGCTCATCGGGACCGGAAGCGTCAAGCTGATCCAGGATTATGAGTTTCCATTAGTACTCGGTAATGAGCTGACGGGTGTTATTGAAAAGGTCGGTAAAAACGTCCGGGGATTTGAAGTTGGTGAGGCGATTTATTCACGCCTGCCACTACAAAAAATCGGTGCCTTTGCGGAATACGCGGCGATTCATGCGGATGCCATCGGGCACTTGCCCGCTAATCTGGATTTTGTGACCGGTGCTGCTGCTCCATTAACAGGATTGACTGCTTATCAAGGTTTGCATGAAGAATTGGCTGCCAAAGCTGGAGAAAGCGTGTTTATTCCCGGGGGTTCTGGTTCATTTGGCCAAATGGCCATTCCTATCGCCAAAAGCATGGGGCTGAAGGTCATCGTCAGTGGAAATCCGCAAGCACGTGAACGGACAATGGCGGCTGGAGCAGACCAATATATGGATTACACGATGGAGAACTATTGGGAACAACTTCGTGATGTTGATTATGTGATGGATACCTTGGGACCAAGCGAATTTGATCATGAACTTTCGATTATCAAAGCAGGCGGTCGCCTTCTTTCCCTGCGGACCGGCCCTAACAAACGTTTCGCCGAGCATATGGGCTTGCCAGGCTGGAAACAAAAGCTCTTCACCATTGCCGGGGCCAAGTATGATCACAAAGCGAAGAAAAAGAAGATTCAATATCATTTCATCTTTGTTCGCAGCGATGGCGATCAATTAAAGAAAATTACGAAGATTATTGAAGATAACGGGATTGTTCCAGCGGTGGACCCCACAGAATTCCACATTGATGATATCAATGAAGCACTAAAGCTTGTTGCTACAGGTCATCCTAAAGGAAAAGTCATTATCCGATTTTAAGGGGTGTTACCTTATGAAGGCTGCACAAATTTCGCGGTATTCCAAGATACTGGAAGCACAAATTAACACAGTCGCTGTTCCATCCATCACACCAACACAGGTTTTAATCAAGACTAAGGCAGCAGGTGTTGATCCACACCTTGTCTTGGCGATTACAGGCAAAGTTAAGTTGTTTGATCATTACGACTTTCCATTGACTCTGGGCAACGAGCTAGCCGGAGTAGTGATCGAAGTCGGAGCCGGTGTCATGGATTTTAAGGTAGGGGATCACGTGTACACCATGCCACCGCTCGATAAGATGGGGGCGTTTGCCGAATATGTCGCAGTAGATGCGGCGATTGTGGCTAAGATGCCAGCTAATCTTTCCTTTAAAGAAGCAGCGGCCGTGCCATTGTCTGCTTTGACGATCGTTCAGGCGCTAGCTATTTTAGATACTCGTCAAGGCGGTAAATTATTTATCCCCGGCGGTACGGGAGGCTTTGGTCAGATGGCCGTTCCTTACGCGAAGTCACAAGGGCTGTTTGTGACCGTTAGTGGTAGTGGATCAGCACGTGTCTTGGCGGAGCGACTCGGGGCAGATGAGTTTATCGACTATGCAACGCAGGACTATACTGACATACTGACAGGCTATGATTATGTTATTGATACGCGGGGCGCCGGCGAATTTAGTAAACAAATTAAGATACTGAAGCCTGGCGGCAAATTACTGTCGTTAAATGCTGGTCCCAATGCCCGATTCGCGAATCAAAGCACAGACTTGGCAACGGCGAAGAAGATTCTCTTCAGTTTACTGGGAGCACCTTTTGATGGAATTGCCAAATGGCAAAAGAAAAGGTATGACTTCTTATACGTACAGTCGAATGGTCAGCAATTAGCAGCTTTCACACAGTATCTTGAAAAAACAAACATTAAGCCGGTGATTGATTCCGAGTACCCCTTTGAACAAGTGAATGCCGCGATTGCTAAGATTGCGACAGGGCATAGCCTAGGGAAAGTCATATTGAAAGTAGATGATGCAGAATGAAATTAAAAAATAGAACGATATTGGTGACAGGTGGGACCTCCGGGATTGGTTTTGCTTTTGCTAAAAGTTTTCTCGGTATGGGAAATACTGTGATTATCACGGGGCGTTCACAACAACGCATCGACCAGATAGTAAAGAACAATCCCGGACTTATCGGGATGACGGCAGATGTTAGTGATCCCCAAAGCGTTGAGCAGCTTGCTAAAGAACTGACGATTCACTATCCGAAACTGGATATTATTTTCAATAACGCTGGTATTATACACGAATTTGACTTGTTTGATGAAACTATTACCTACGAGCACATAACCGCAGAAATCGCCACAAACTTGAATGGGACAATTTATATCACCAAGGCTTTGTTGCCACTGTTAGCCAAACAACAGGAGGCAATGGTTGTTAACGTTAGTTCACTACTTGCTAATATTACAGTTGCCAACGCACCGACTTATTCTGCAACGAAGGCTGGCATCCACATGTTCAGTGATGCATTACGTGAGCAAATCCGGGCCAAAGGAAAAAACATTCATGTGATGGAACTTTGTCCACCTGTTATTTCTGAAACTAATCTCACGGACACTTTTGACGAAGGTTTCATGAATAAGGTGATCTCTTTGCCATTAGCGAAGCTTGTTAAAGTCGGTATTAAAGGGATGGAAAAAAACAAAATACGCGTAAATGCAGGTTTTACTAAGGTTATGCGCTTTTCTATGAAGTTCGCTCCGGATTTCATTACGCATATTTGGGGTCAAATGCTTCTTAAATCAAATTAAACGAGAATAGTGTGAATTTAGTAGGGATTCTTAATGGTTTTTACCATTCATAAAATTCTTTACCGATCGTTCTCAATATGTTATATTGATTAGCAGGGAGGGAATAGAATGGCAAGAAGCAAAGAATTCGAAGAGAACGTGGTATTAGAAAAGGCGATGAAGCTTTTTTGGGAACAGGGTTACGAGAAGACATCTATGACGGATCTGGTCAAGCAGATGGGAATCCATCGGAGAAGTTTATATGACACTTTTGGCGACAAGCATACACTGTTTTTGAAAGCAATGGACCGATTTCGCGATAAAGTAAGTGCTGAGCTTGAAGGAGAAGTTAAACGCTCTAAGACTGCAACTGAGGCCCTTCAGCTTATTTTTAGCTTCGTGATATGTGGTGAAGAGGAATCACCTTCTGGTTGTTTGATGGTTAATTCAGCGGTGGAATTGGCAATGCGTGATGCTGAAGTGGATGTAAAGACCACAGAATTGTTTACATTATCAGAACAGCTGTTCAAAGATATTATTCTGTGGGGACAGCAGGATGGAGAGTTTAGCTCAGATTATAATGCCGACGATCTAGCGGAACATCTGCATGCAGTTTATGTAGGGTTAAGGGTAATGACAAGGACCTCCATACGTAAAGAAAAATTACACCGTCTAGCCAATTTATCGATTAAACTTTTATCTAAGTAATTATTGTATATGCATACTTGAGCTATTATGAAGATTCAGCATAGAAAGATATTAGTTTAATTGCCTGTGTTTATTCTAGTATGATCGTTCTTGAATGAGAACGCCGTTCTATCCCTTGAATGAAGAATTGTAATCAAAAACAAAAAGGAGCTAATACAATGAACATTTCTGAACAAGTAGCATTTGTCACTGGAGCAAACCGGGGTCTGGGCCGTCAGCTCACTCTTGAACTTCTGTCCAGAGGGGCTAAAGTATACGCTGGTGCAAGAAATCCTGAGACCATTGATATTCCTGGAGTTACACCTGTAAAGCTTGATGTTACAAAACCAGATGAGGTTGCAGCAGCAGCAATCCTTGCTAAAGATGTTACGCTTTTAATCAACAATGCAGGATCATCTACAGGCGCTTCTTTGCTGGAAGGAGACGTGGGAAAGATACAGTTGGAATTTGATACGCATTTCTTCGGTACGCTATCCATGGCTCGTGCTTTTGCACCGATCATTGAAAAAAACGGGGGAGGATCGATTTTGAATATTCTGTCCGTACTATCTTGGTTTAGTATGGGAGCTTCCGGTGCGTATACAGCTGCGAAGGCTGCAGAATGGGCATTGACGAACGATTTACGTTTAAACTTGTATCCTCGTAATATTAGAGTAGCAGGATTACATGTAGGCTTTATGGAGACAGACATGACAACCGGTATAGATGCTCCCAAGTCGAACCCTTCAGATATCGCAAAAATAGCTATTGATGGCATCGAATCTGGCAGCTTTGAAATTCTTGCTGATGATAACAGCCGAATGATACAAGGTGGACTTGCAGGTGGCGTTGCTGCAATATACCCACATCTTACTTAATCATAATTTCTTGTTAAACAAATCTAAGAGGAGTGTTAATAATGGAAAAACTGTGGACTAAAACAAAAGTTGGCAATCTGGAATTACCGCATCGCTTGGCGATGGCACCAATGACACGCAGCAGAGCAGAGGAAGATGGTACACCGGGAGAATTAAGCTCCCTGTATTATGCTCAAAGAGCATCGCTGGGACTCCTTATTACAGAAGGTGCACAACCTTCTGATGATGGTCAGGGTTACTTAAGAACACCTGGGATCTATACGGATAAGCATATTGAAGGGTGGAAAAAGGTTACGGATGCCGTGCATGAAGCAGGCGGGTATATTTATATTCAATTAATGCATGTCGGTCGTGTGTCGCACCCTGACAATACTCCTCATCATCGGCAGCCTGTGGCACCCTCTGCAATTGCACCAGGAGTAGAAACGTTTACGGCTACAGGCATGCAGGATATCCCCGTACCACGTGAATTGAGTAAAGAAGAGATTCAAATAACCATTGCAGATTATCGTAAAGCTGCGGCCGCAGCTATTGAAGCAGGCGCTGACGGCGTTGAAATTCATGGAGCAAATGGTTATCTAATCAACCAATTTATTGGTGAAAATTCCAATAAACGTACGGATGAATATGGTGGATCTATAGAAAATCGAGCTCGCTTCGCGATTGAAGTAGCCAAAGCCATCATTGACGAGATCGGGGCAGAGAGAACTGGCTTCCGCATTTCGCCAGGGACCCCTCTTGGCGGGATTCAAGATGGTGAACAAGGTCCTGATCTTTATCGTTATCTTACACAGGAATTAGCAAAATTGAATTTAGCTTACCTTCATATTATGCACCTCGGAAACGATGAATTGCTTCAAGATATTCGTTCCTTATGGACGAATCCATTGTTAGTCAATCGGGCTGGACGGGGACTGGAGAATATTAGTGTTGATATCGAGAGTGGTCTTGCTGATCTGGCACCTGTTGGGGTATGGTCATTGGCTAATCCGGATTTCGTGGAACGACTTAAAGCAGGCGCTCCATTAAATGAAGCAGATCCTGCAACATTTTATGGTAGTGGAAGCAAGGGTTATACGGACTATCCTACGTTGAAAGAACTGGAAGCTCAGAAGGGTTAAGGCTATATTATATGGAAGAAAAATGGCGTACAACTTAAATTTGTACGCCATTAATTACTTTTAAAGGGTGAATATGAATTGAAAACAATGGTTATCATCGGTGCTGGACCAGGTCTGGGCTTCTCACTGGCCAAAATTTTTGGAAGTCATGGATTCCGTATCGCAATGGTTTCAAGAACACAGGAGAAGCTGGATCAATATGCTGAGCAGCTGGACAGGATGGGCATTGAAGCTCAGGGTTTTGCTGCCGATATTACAGACAAAATACAGCTTACCAGGGCTTTTCAAGAAATTAAGAGTACATTCGGTACAATAGATGTCATGGAGTTTAGCCCACATAGTGGTAGTGTTGCTACGACTTCTGTACTGGATACGACTGATGAGAGCGCACTGCAAATTTTCAACAATGTTGTAATTGGAGCCATTAATTCAGCAAGACAAGTCATCCCGGAAATGACTGAACGAGGTGAAGGGGCGCTTCTTTTCACAAGCGATCTTTCGGCAATGAGTCCAAGCTCCATGTTTGGAAATTCAGGCATAGCGATGTCAGGGTTGCGAAACTATATCCTTAATTTACACGAGCGTTTGCTT
Source organism: Paenibacillus sp. FSL E2-0178 (assembly GCF_038593005.1). Lineage (NCBI taxonomy): Bacteria > Bacillati > Bacillota > Bacilli > Caryophanales > Paenibacillaceae > Paenibacillus > Paenibacillus sp. FSL E2-0178. The sequence goes on along the minus strand of NZ_CP151953.1, from coordinate 2,896,563 downwards.
CCACGCGGGGTATTTGTTGGTCATTTGTCGATTAGTCCTTTGATCAAGAAAGGTACAGGTTTTGATCCTGATCAAGTCGCGGAAGCTTGGTACGATCTATATGAGACAAGAACTGTGGCAGAGGATACTTTCCCAAAGGGGATCATGCAATTTATTAACTAAAGTAGAATGCTCATTCTAATTAAATGAACCAAGATGGGAATGGTGTACGTGGAATATCGTGTATTAGGTCATACGGGTCTTAAAGTAAGCAGTTTTGTATTGGGTACAGGTACATTTGGTTATTGGGGGAATAATACTCAAAAGGACTGTGCCCCCATTCTAGATGAAGCACTAGCGGGAGGCATTAACCTAATTGATACGGCGGATGTATATTCAAATGGTCAAGCAGAAGAAATTTTAGGTGAATTACTAAAAGGACGCAGACAAGATGTCATTCTGGCCACTAAGGGCGGTATGCCCATGGGTGGTGGACAGAATCAATCTGGAAATTCGAAATTCTGGATTAAACAGGCAGTGGAGAATAGTTTGCGAAGACTTCAAACCGATTATATCGATCTGTATCAACTACATCAGCCTGATCTAAATACCGATATAGAAGAAACGCTTGACATACTTGCGGATCTGGTTAGAGAAGGGAAAATTCGCTATATTGGCACATCCAATTTTCAGGCCTGGCAAGTTGCAGAGGCTCAATGGACAAGCGAACGCAGAAATGTAGCACGATTTGTTTCTGAGCAATCTCCATATTCCATTCTGAACCGCAGTATTGAATTTGATTTGTTAGCTGCCACAGCGAAATACGGAATAGGTGTTTTGGTTTGGAGCCCACTTTCGGGAGGTCTATTAACTGGTAAATACCGTTATGGAGAAGCTGTCTCCGCCGATTCAAGGGCAGCTACCTTCGCGGGAAGTTTGCAATCGATTGTTGACCCTAACCGGGAAGAAAACCGCAGCAAGTTTGAAGCTATAGCTAAACTCCAAACGCTGGCAGATGAGGCGGGATTAACCTTACCGCATCTTGCCATGGCATTCACACAAGCTCATTCTTCCATTACTTCAGCGATTGTTGGGGCTAGAACAATCGGGCAACTCCGGGAAACCTTAAAGGGGAATGACATAAGATTAAGCAACGATATCTTGGACGCAATCGATGCAATTGTCCCACCCGGAGTTACTCTGGATGCAATGGAAAAAGGATGGACTCCAGGATGGTTACAGGCAGACAAGCGAAGAATTCTTCGTTAAGCATCATTGATTCAGTGAAGAATAAAATCAAGCATCACGCTTGATTTTATTTGCAATTTACACTTTAGTTTGCGGATCATTTACTTACAGGTATAATGATTGCTTGAGGTGACTACATTGGGAAGAACCAAAGAATTTGAAATTAATGAAGTGTTAGATAAAGCGATACAGCTGTTTTGGATGCAAGGTTACGAGAAAACTTCAATGCAAGATTAAGTAGACTTTATGGGAATTCACAGAAGAAGTATCTATGATACTTTTGGTGATAAGCACGCTTTATATATGAAGGCACTTAAGCGGTATGAGTCTACTCAAAACAAGAAAATAAGGTTCTTGGTTGAGAAGCAAGAACCGGTAAAGGAATTAATCCGCCGATTTCTGGAGTCCTCGATAGAGAAAGACGGAGAACCTCTAGGATGCTTCATTGTTAATTCGGGTGTTGAACTGGGAGTGCTGGATCCGGAAGTTGCCTCTCTTGTTGAAGATAGCTATTTAAATACAGAGAAGCTGTTATATCACCTTGTTCAGACGGGTCAGCAAAGAGGAGAGCTTAGAGCTTCACTGGAGCCTGAGGCCATTTCTCATTATCTGATGAATGCCTGGTTAGGACTGCGGGCGATGGTAAAAACAGCAACAGAGCAAAGGAAATTAACGAGTATTATTCATACCATACTGAACACTCTAGATTGAAATTCCTTTACTGGATAGAATAGTTCTCAGTGAAAAACATGACTTTTTCTCTAGGGTCGGAGAAATTGCTTTATTTGCATCATGATATGGTGATACTCCAACCCAATGGTCCAAAAAGTTCAATTTGGACATGAAAATAAGATATGTTCAATTCTTTTTATAAATGCAGTAATGGCTCGGAGTTTGACTACCTCTTTTGCTTTATCAGTTTATATTGGAATCTTAGAAAGAACGGAAGCGCGTTGTTTTATCCCAGGGTATGGAGAGACTTAAATGAGGGTGGCAGCTGCACGTCTAATTTAATCTCGAAGAGGGAGTCATCTTGCAGTTCCTTGGAAACAACCTCAAATTCAGACTTGAGTTCATTAGCTTTGCTGACCGATTTGTGCCCGTGAATGCGAATTTCTCTTTCTAAGTTGCTGGCATCTTCCGGATGATCCATAAAATATTTCTTTGCCGAATCTCTACCTTGCCCCAGTCTTTTTTCACCCTTGAAAAACCAAGACCCGGATTTGTTTACTAATTCACATTCGATCCCCAAATCAATAAGTTCCCCCATTTTCGAAATACCTTCACCGTACATGATGTCAAACTCTGTTGTGCGAAATGGTGGAGCGAGTTTGTTCTTAACAACCTTAACACGAATGTGATTACCAACTATTTTATTCTCAGATTTTATAGATTCTATGCGGCGAATGTCTAGTCGGATAGATGAAAAAAATTTCAATGCACGACCTCCTGAAGTTACTTCTGGACTTCCGAACATAACACCGATTTTTTCTCTTAGCTGATTTATAAATATAATTACACATTGTGTTTTAGAGATTGCACCTGTCAATTTCCTTAAAGCTTGACTCATTAGTCGTGCTTGGAGTCCCATATGAACAGCGCCCATTTCCCCTTCAATTTCTGCTTTAGGTACAAGAGCGGCTACTGAATCAACTACAATCACATTTACGGCGTTTGATCTGACTAATGCTTCAGTAATTTCCAATGCTTGTTCACCTGTATCAGGTTGGGATATAAGCAACGAATCAATATCAACCCCTAAGGCTTTTGCATAGGTTGGGTCCAAAGCATGTTCAGCATCTATAAATGCTCCTGTTCCACCTAGTTTTTGAACTTCTGCAATGATATGAAGGGCTACTGTGGTCTTGCCGGATGCTTCTGGACCATAGATTTCGATCACTCTACCTTTTGGAATACCTCCGATACCCAACGCTAAATCTAGACCTATCGAACCTGTTGGGATTGTTTCGATCGTTCTATTAATAGAGTGTTTTCCCATACGCATGATGGAGCCTTTTCCGAATGTTCTTTCTATCTCTGTCAAGGCTTTCTCCAGGGATTTTTTCTTTTCAATCTGTGATGTTGCTGTTAGTTCAATAGCCATATCTGATATCCTCCTCAATCTATGATACAGACACTAAATAAACATCTTATCTATAATAGAGCAAAAATCCTCCAGTGGAGGATTTTTCGTGTTTTGATGTAGCGAAGAATAATATTTACACGACTAGATAATCTCCGCAATCATAAGTATTGTATTGTTTTTTGATTTTGAGGATGATAGAGCCGTCGGGCTGAGACGATTCCTCTACCACCTTGTATTTGATACGCTTACGTTCAAGCGTCGCTTTATAGGCATTTAATTCCTCTTTAAGTTCCGCAATACCTGCAGTGCTAGTAACATCATCTTTCAGATGAAAATGGATCGTTTGTTCCAAACAAGCATATTTAATACGTTTCATAGGTAATTACCTCCTCATTGATATTTCCGTATTTTAGCACAAAAAAATTTTTTGGTGTAAGTCTGAATTTTTGAGATTTTTATTTTTTTCTGAAAGCTTTAAGGGGTATTTGGGGTATTCCTTTGCAATGCTTGGATAAAATGAAAAACAAAAAAACCTTTATTCTATAAGGGTTTTTTTGTTTTTTCATTCATTCGCTGACTATAGTTTCACAATCATTCCTTAACTGAAAAATTGCTGAAAAGGGGGCTTGACATGCGTATGATATACTAAAAATATAAAGAATTAAATTAAAATTTTGGAGGCATTTCGTAATGAAACCAGGAGAACCGGTCTTTTATCCACTTAATGGCGTAGGGATATTTGATTCAGAAGTTAAACGAATTTTCATGGACGATACAAAAGCCTATTACAAAGTATATTTCCCGTTACAAAAAATGACCATGTTCATTCCAAAAGACAAAGAGCAAAAAAAAGGGATACGGCCTCTTTCCACTTTAGAATATTTGCATGAAACAAGAAAAATGTTTTTTGAAGAATTTTCAAGACTACCTGTTATGACATCTGAGCGTCATATTATCTTACAAGAGAGAATTGAAAGCGGCGATGTTACAGATGTAGTCACAATCATTCGGGATTTAATCTGTTCTCCAAAATACAATTTAAGACTAAACGGACATGATAAATATATGCTTACAACGGCCTGTGACATGTTGGCACATGAACTCATGTATGCTGCCGATATATCCATGAAAGAGGCCCAAGTTCTTATTAAAAAAGATATAGATTTGAGGCTTGCAGAATAGAATACTCTTGTCGCATTATACAAATTAAATTGAAATATAGATATCAAACTGAAAGCAGGGAAAAGTATGATTCTTACCAAGAAAGAAGCAGTAGTAATTGAAATGATTCGCAAACATCTGACTCGAAAAGATATTGCCCGCAAACTCGTGATAAGTATCTATGAGGTAGATAACATCGTTTCAAGGTTGGTAGAGCGCTCAGCTATCCAGAGATCGGAATTCGGGAAGGGAGAGTGCAAAGTACTCTTGGACGCATATGAAATTAATGACAATAGCGAGCAATTGTTTAAGCCTAAGAAAGGGATCGAGGTCTTGATTCCTGAAAAATACGAAGAGTATATTCGAAATCAATATGGAGTAATACCGCGCAGGGAGATCGCAAAACAACTAAACTTGAATAAAGTGACATTGAATCAAATGATTATGCAGCTTGGCTTAGGTGGGAAGGAGATAGTACAGATTAATAAGCACTTAACGTCGAGCGGCGATTTATCGAAAAATAATCAACGATCCGAAATAATGAGCTTCAATGGAATAATTCCTGAGCAGTAAACGGATAGCCGGTTCAGCGAAAAGTACCTGGTGTTACTATTAAGTGGAATCATTTTTGGTTATTGCAAAAGAATAAAAAGGGAGCTGTCTACGACATGAATTACAAAATTGGTCAAGTTTCTAAAATTTTAAATATTCCTATTGAAACACTACGATACTATGAACAATTAAATATAGTTTACCCAAATAAAAATGATAATAAGTATCGGCTATACGAGCCCTGGGATATAAATTTCATTTCTGAATGTAAACGTCTCAGAAGCCTGGATTATTCGTTGTCAGAAATTCACAATATAATGCATTGTGATAATCTGGAACAATACTCCAAGCGTGTAGAAGAAAAACAAATGGACTATATTCGTAAATTAAAACACTATAGTTTGCTTATTAAGAAAAATGAGGAATTCAGAAATAATTTGCTGAATATAGAAAAGGATTTGGGAGAATTCTCTTTGACCGAGCAACAGGATTTGTATTACATGCTTCACCGATATAATTACAATTATGAACCAATAGATGAATCATGGTTGAATTACCTTCCATTTGCTGAAATCACAGTTGAAATGCAAATGAACAATATTTTAAATAGAGATACTACTAATGACCACGCGTGGGGATATTCTATTAAGAAAGAATATGTTGAGGCTCTTGATATTCCATTAAATGATAAGGTTAAGTGTGTAAGGAAAAAAAAGTGTGTTACCACTATAATTACTGCAGGGGAAAAAGGGAGTTTCTCATTGAAACTACTGGATAAGGCATTGGAGTATATTCGAGAAAATGGATACCAATTGACTGGAAATGTTACTGGGAATATATTGGCACGTGTTCATGAGTCAGACAGATACCATCGATACATTAAAGTTTGGTTGCCTATAGAATAGAAACCGAGAAAACAACCAAATGAATAATTACTTTGAAGCCATTTAAAAGTAAGTGAAATAAATAACAAAGTTCTTGAGCCTGTAGTACCTATAGGGTTTATATTAAAGTTGTTAAATTTAAACATGGAGGGCTCACAATGCTTAATTATCTTTTCACATCTAAAAAAATTAATGAATGCGAAATTCCAAACAGATTAGTCGTAACGGCGATGGTGACCAATTACTGCAATCAGGATGGAACTGCAACAGAGCAGTATATTGCATATCATGAAGAAAAGGCCAAGGGAGGTTGGGGGCTTATTATTACTGAAGACTACGCTATTAGTCCTCATGCTATGGGATATGAAAAAATTGCGGGACTTTGGAATGATAGTCAAATTGAGAGTCACAAGAAGTTGACAGAAACCATTCATAAATATGACAGCAAAGTTTTTTGTCAAATCTATCATGCGGGTAGACAAGCCTGTAGTGCTGTAAACGGCGGCGTTCAGCCAGTCGCTCCCTCAGCAATACCATGTCCTTGGAATCGTGAGATTCCACATGAACTGACAATTAGTGAAATTGCGCAAATAACTGAGGACTTCGGAGACTGTGCTCTAAGAGCAAAGCAAGCCGGGTTTGATGGGGTGGAAATCCATGCAGGACACGGCTATTTGATTGCAGAATTCATGTCTTCATATGTCAATAAGAGAACAGATAAATACGGTGGTTGTTTGGACAATCGATTAAGATTTGTTAAAGAAGTATATGAGAATGTTCGTCAAAAAGTTGGAAGTAACTTTCCAGTAACCATTCGTTTTTCTGCAGATGAAGGCGTTCCAGGAGGCAGAGATATCTCGGAATCAAGAATACTGGCAAAACAGTTTGAAGAATGGGGGTTGGATGCTCTTCATGTATCTAATGGTGTTTATGGAAGTCAGAACAAGGGGGGGACAGTCGCCCCTATGTATGTGCCCCACGCTTGGACCGTTGATTTTGCCGCCGAAATAAAAAGACTTGTTGATATCCCAGTGTTTACCGTAAATCGTATTAACGAACCATTAATGGCTGAAAGTATCTTGGAGATGGGGAAAGCCGATTTTATTGGCATGGGAAGAGGCTCTTTGGCGGATCCGGCTTTACCTAACAAAGCAAAGAATGGGGAGTTCAGCGATATCCGATATTGTATTGGATGTCTACAGGGTTGTACAGGAGCGTTGCTGGCAGGATCTACTCTGACTTGCCTGGTGAACCCGTCATTAGGGAAGGAATGGGAGATAGACTATACTCGGGTTTCTGAACCGAAAACTGTTGTTGTTGTTGGAGGCGGCCCAAGTGGCTTGGAAGCAGCTAGAATAGCGGCGGTTAAAGGTCATAAAGTTAGCTTATTCGAGCAAAAAGGATTTTTGGGCGGACAATTTGTATCGGCTGCCTACCCGCCGAACAAAGGAGAATTGGCAACATACACAGCGTGGATCATAAACGAATTGGATAAGTTACAAGTAGACATTCATTTGAACACTAAAGTTACAAAAGAACTGGTACAAAAAATCAACCCGGATAACATTATTGTAGCTACTGGCGGCGTTCCAATGATTCCTCCAATTAAAGGCATTGATAAATCACATGTTTTTGCTGCCGAAGACGTGCTACTTGGTAATGTTCCCACTGGAGATAGGGTTGTAATAGCAGGTGGCGGTGAAGTGGGCACCGAAACAGCAGCTCATTTGGCCTTGCAGGAGAAGCAGGTCACAGTGGTTGAGATGTTCCCAACACTAATGAAGGAACTGGACAGTGTGAGTCGCTTCAATCTAAAGAAAATAATAAATGAGTACGAAGTCAAGCAGTACACAGAGACAAAAGTAGTTGAAATATTGGATGACGGGGTTGAAGTTGAAAATAGTCAGGGGAGAACTGTCCTTCAAGCTGATACTGTTGTTCTTGCATTGGGCTATAAGCCGAATAATACGTTAGCAAGTGAATTGAAATCTGTTTTTGATAATGTCGTAGTTGTTGGAGGGGCACTGAAAACAAGTAATGCTCTTCATGCGATTCGAGAGGGTTTTGAAGTGGGAATTAGTATTAAATGAGTACTGAATTCTTAAGGTTTTAGTTATATGTCATTAAATTATTCAATTTCTGGCCAGAATCGATGATGCTCTTACTATATTTGCTGGGTTCTTAGGAGTCCGGCTTTTTCGTGCCCCAATAAATTTCTAAAAAATGAAATTCTGATGCATCTTCGTTCGCTGAAAAAGACCCGAAAAGACGTGTCCCTGCACGATCCGATCGGGACCGATAAAGAGGGCAACGAGATCATGCTGATCGATATCCTCGGCTATGACGCCAAGGATTTGGGGATCTCACGGAGTTATGTGTCGATGCGACTTGTCTATGGATGAGTCGTTTTTTGTGCGGATATGGTTCACCGTGCTGTCTGTGACGGCAAGATTTAGGGCCATCCTTTTCGGGATGGCCCTGTCTCTTAGTTCACAGTCTCCAGTAATCTGGAGACCATTGTTGCAAACTCTGCTCTGGTAATATCTTTTCCAGGCTTAAAGGTACTATCCTCGTAGCCAGTAATAATATTATTGGAGGCGAGTGCATCAATGGAATCATAATACCATGCATTTCTATTAACATCTTTGAAGGATGTGTTTCCAGTACCTGTCAGCTTAAAGGCTCTAGTGATCAGGGCCGCTAATTCACTGCGGCTTATCTTGTCGTTCGGACGGAAGGTTCCATCGCTATATCCGTTCATCAGGCCTGCTCCGGCTGCTGCGCCGATATACGTATTAGCCCAATGCGTTGGAGATACATCTGTAAAGCTGCTAGCCTGTCCTTCAAGCCCCATGTACGTTGCAATGACCTTGATGGATTCGGCACGGGTCAACCCTGAATCCGGACGGAAGGTTCCATCGGAATAACCCGTAAGTAATCCCTTGGCTATAAGCACATCAATGCTTGCTTTTGCCCAGTGATTAATGGTATCTGCGAAACTGACAACTTCCGGCGTAGGTGTTGGTGCTGCTGGTTCTGTAGGTGCTGGTGTTACTGTAGGAGCAGGTGTTGGTGTGGGCGTTGCTGTTACCGGGGGAGTTACGGTACCTCCTCCAGGACTTGGATTGCTTGGTTCATTATCTACTGGATCAGGATTAGTAGGGTTAGAGACGTATTGAAGTGCTGGAGCATAGGCTGTAAGCAGTCTGGCTTGACTTTGTTGCTCAAGAGCATAGCCCATACCTAATACTTTTGCATCGTCCCATGCTCTGCCAACAAGCTGCATGGAGATAGAATATCCGCTGTCGTTCGTTCCTACAGGAACAACTACCGTAGGGAGGCCGACATTAGACGTTAATACGCCCGTGTTGCGGTCAGAGCTTAATTGAGAGGCTGCTGCGTCATTGTTATATACGTCACTGATAAAACCTGCATAAACCACAGCATCGACGCTATTCTCGTCCATCCAGCCTTTAATAACTTCCTTATAGTCCGTTCTATATTTGATGTAATCTTGTACAGCTTGTTCAGTCATGCGGGTAGGCTCTGTATATCCTCTTTGATTATAGATAAGCACCTTATCTGAAGCCAGTACACTTGCTCCATCAATGTAAGGGAAGTTCTTATGAAGCTCAATATAGCGCGCCCAACCTTCAGTAGATCCATTAATGCCTGAAGGACGGCTAGGCGCTGACGGTATTTTTGACATTTCAACCATTGTCGCACCCGCTGCCTGAAGCTCGGAGAACTTATTCATTACGGCTTGTCCGGTATCATCATCGGCATAACTAGAGACAAAGGAAGCAGGGATATATCCGATTTTCTTTCCTTTCAATGCATTAGTATCCAGAGATTCCTTCCAGTCAGCCGGACGCTTATGATCTGCATCTGCAGTCACTGTGAAGATATCCTGTGGATCTGTACCCGTTGTAGCATTCAACATGATGGCCAGGTCAGTTACTGTCTTAGCAATGGGACCTGCATAATCCTGTCCCCAAGTGAGCGGCAGTACACCTGTAGTACTTGCCATGCCGTCTGTACCACGGAAGCTCTTTAAGCTGGCGCCTGTAGTAGGTGCATAGAGAGAGACCCCTGTTTGTGATCCCATGGCTGCTGCTGCAAAATCAGCTGCAACAGATACTGCCGAGCCGCCGCTTGAGCCAAAGGATGTTTTTGATGGATACAGGGCATTCCAGGTTTGCTGCCAGCCGCTCTCACTAAAGCTTCCGCTGTTGGCGAACTCGGAAGTATTTACTTTACCAATAATTACAGCTCCGGCTTCCCGCAGCTTATTCACCTGGAAGGCATCAGAATCCGGCTTCCAGCCTTCAAGCGCTTTGCTGCCGCCTGTAGTAGGCATATCCTTGGTATCATAGATATCTTTTATCGCAATGGGAATACCGAGCAAATCCCCCTTTGCACCTTGTGCGCGGGCATTGTCAGCAGCTTGTGCCTGGGAAAGCGCAGTTTCAGAGACATGCAGGAAGGCATGGAAGCCAAGCTGGCCTTCATCGTATACCTTGATTCTATCTAAATAAGCCTGAGTAATTTGCACGGAAGTAGTTTTACCGCTAATCATATCCTGCTGCATTTGTGCAATGGATTTATTCGTAACATCATAGGGGGATGAAGTGATGAATGCTTTAGCAGCAGGAGCCTCAGGAATCACTAGGGTATCTCCAGTATCCAGTCCCTCTATAGCAGAGATATCCCAGTTACTGATTGAACGGATTTGTGCGTTTGTTAATCCGGATACATCCAGCTGGCTATTCAGTCCGTTTAGCATGGTCACCAGATTCTTCAGGCCTTCTTCACCCGCTTCTCCAAGTTGTACATAATGCACCAGGGATTTCGACTGACCCGGCTCAATATTTAATGTATTAATGAACCCGTAGAAATTCGCATCATTTCCGGACTTAGCTAATGGTGTGGTGAATGGATTCTGCTGCTGATTGCCTAGGCTAGTTAATCCATTCTCAAATGGATGTGGAGACCCGACTGCAACGCCCAGCGGCTTATTGTCTTTGGCACTGCTGTCTACAACAATCCATGAATCATCCGTAGTCGCCTCGAGATCATTGGAGTAGGTTGCCTTGACTACTGAAGCATTTGCTGCTGTACCATACCCCAGAGAGCCGCCGAAAGAGACATCAACCTTTACGTTCATATCATTTTTATTAGTAAAAGTATCAAAGAATCTCGTGCGATTATTTATAGTATCGACATACACATCACGTGTAACCGTTACATTTCCCAGATTTACAGATTGAGTCGAAGTGAATCTATTCACACCATCGTATTTCAAGTCAAACCCGCGCATCATTTGACCATTCATCAGTGAAGCTGTAGGCGACGACACTTTAACGAAGATATTACCGAAGCCTTGTACTTGTGTAGTCCCAACGGTACGTAAACTTCCTGTGTCTAAGCTAGGCGCAAAGACATCATGAATCTCCCATACTGTGCCGCTTGCTGAAGTAACCCGGGTTAAAGCATCAGCGGTCTGAAACGGAATGACACTAGAAGCGATAACAGATAACGCAATGGACGTAGCTATAAATTGCTTTTTACTCCAATTATTTTTTGCTGGTGAATATTCGGAGCGGGGGGAACCAGAATGATTTCTTTTAGTTTTACGTAGACGTTTTAGCTTATTCATTTCAGTAATCTCCTCTTCCTGTATGTATATTTATTAATTTATGTTAGGAAATATAACATCGTTATTTCTATCAGTCAATAAATATTAAAAATTTAATATATTTTTAGAGTTTAAACAAAGAATAAATACTATAATTATTAAAATATGTAATGTTAATGGTAATTGATAAGTATATTAAATTACATAACATGTTATGCTTGCAGTAGATAGGTCTCTTCTTTTGTTTCATGGGTACATTATAAATAGAGTAGATTCGGGCAGGCATCGTTGTAGCCTACGGATCTGGTGTTAGATAAAGCGGTACAGTTATTTTGGAAGCAAGGTTATGAGAAAACCTCCATGCAGGATCTAGTAGATTTTATGGGAATCCACAGAAGAAGTATCTATGATACTTTTGGCGATAAGCACGCTTTGTATATGAAGGCACTTAAGCGGTATGAGTCTACTCAAAACAAGAAATTGAGATTATTAGTTGAAAGGCAAGAACCGGTAAAGGAATTAATCCGCCGGTTTCTGGAGTCCTCGATAGAGAAAGATGGAGAACCTCAAGGATGCTTCATTGTTAATTCGGGTGTGGAGCTGGGAGTGCTGGATCCGGAAGTTGCATCTCTTGTTGAAGATAGCTATTCAAATACAGAGAAGATGTTATATCACCTGGTTCAGACGGGTCAGCAAAGAGGAGAGCTTAGAGCCTCACTGGAGCCGGAGGCCATTTCTCATTATCTGATGAATGCCTGGTTAGGACTGCGGACGATGGTAAAAACAGCAACAGAGCAAAGGAAATTAACAAGTGTTATTCATACCATACTGAACACTTTGGATTGAATAGTTCTCAGTGAGGTCCAAAAAAGAGTTCAAAAAGCGACTTGTCTGCGGATGAGTTGCTTTTATTATATTAAAATTTATTCATACTAAAATGGTGTGAATAGTTGATAATTTGCTTTCTTGCAGTTATAATCCTATTAATCATCAATGAGTAACAACGAAAATACAAGTATCACTGAAAGGATGAATAGAGTGGCATTGGAATCGCAGCTTCTACAGCTTGAGTATGAATTCTTAAAGGCTCTGGGGAATGCCGAAGCTCCACTTGGTGCCAGTACCCTGGTACATACGCTAGGAAAAAAATATAATCTCAGCCAAGCTACCATCGGACGCAAGCTGATGGAATTCGATATCGAGGGCTACACGGCCCTTGAAGGGCGAAAAGGGCGTATTCTGACGGACAAGGGAAACGGTCGCGTTGCCTATCTGGAAAAGCTGCTGCAGCAGAAAAATGTGAATTCTCAGCTCCTGCAGCTATTGAATAATTCGGGAGAATCCGCGCTGCTGGATGTGCTTGTGGCCAGAAGGGCGCTGGAGCGGGAAATTGCTTCACTGGCTGCACAGCGGGCGACAAAAGAAGAAATAAAGCTGCTTGAAGCTTCTATTGCCACCCAGCACGAACTGTTGTCTCAGAATATCATTCCGTATGAAGAAGACCGTGAATTTCATACTTTACTTGCGCTTGCAGCACGCAATGAGGTACTGCTCCATGCGGCTCAGCTGGTGTGGCAGACGGGGAGGGATTTCCTGGAAACTGCATATATCCGCCGCAAGGTGGGCAGCGAGCTTGTCGTAGATCACCGTAAAATTCTGAATGCCGTTGCTGCAGGTTCTGCTGAACAGGCGGAGGCAGCTATGGTGATGCATATTAATCAAATGATTGAGGATGTCAAACGTTATTACGCTATACAAAATCAGGAACAGCATAGCTTGTAAATGCCCTAAATGAAGGAGTGGAATTCGTGGAAATTAATTACCGCTTAGGCATCGATATCGGCGGAACCTTTACGGATGCCATCGTAACAGACGGACATGGACAGGTTGTCGCTGCGCTAAAAACACCCTCCGTAGCTGATGCTCCCGAACAGGCGATTTTTCATACATTAGAGCAACTGCAGTCCAAGGGAGTAGATACCCGCAGCATCAAACTTTTCGTGCATGGTACTACACTCGGGGTAAACACGCTGATCGAACGCAGTGGTGCTGTAACCGGACTGCTGGTGACCAAAGGCTTCCGGGATGTGCTCGAAATACGCCGCTTGCGGCTTGAGAATACCACCAACCTTTATGGGGATAAAACGCAGCCGCTTGTCCCCCGCCAGCTTGTAAAAGAAATTAATGAACGGCAGCTTGCAGACGGCAGAGTGCTGACGGAGCTGGACCCGGAGGAACTGCTTCGGGCGGTGGACGAATTGGTGAAGGACGGAGTTACAGCTCTGGCAATCAGTTTCCTGCACTCTTATGCCAATTCTGGACATGAGCAACTGGCTGAACAGCTGATCCGTGAGCGTCATCCGCAGCTGTTCATCTGCAGAAGCAGCGCAATCTGGCCGCAGCAGCGTGAATACGAGCGTACACTCGCCACGGTGATGAATGCTTATGTAGGCGAACGGATGGGTTCTTATTTCAACCGTCTGCAAGCCGGAATTGGACAATACGGAGTATCGGCGACGCTGCTGTCCACGATGTCGAACGGAGGAATGATGACTGCCGCCCGTGCTGCAGTTGAACCGGTAAGGACACTCCTGTCTGGACCCGCCTCCGGTGTAATCGGTGCAACCTATATCGCGGAACAGGCAGGGATCAGTCAGGTCGTTACCTTCGATATGGGCGGGACAAGCGTAGATGTCGCCTTGATTGACGGAGAACCTGCCTACTCTACGGAGAATCAAGTGGGTGATTTCCCGGTCATTATTCCGGCAATAGACGTGACCGCTATCGGTGCGGGCGGAGGTTCCATAGCCTGGGTTGATTCGGTAGGGGTACTGAAGGTAGGGCCGCGCAGTGCAGGCGCCAAGCCGGGACCGGCCTGCTACAACCGGGGCGGTGAGCAGGCAACAACCACTGATGCCTATCTCCATCTGGGCATTTTGCAGGCAGACCGCTTTCTTGGCGGTCAGATGCGCCTCTTCCCGGAACTGGCTGAACGGGCGCTTACACATTTGGGCAACCAGCTTGGGCTGAATGCCACCCAGACTGCGCAAGCTATTCTGGATGTGGCTACCGCCAATATGTATGCCCAATTCTCACCGCTGATGGCGCGAAAGGGAGTCGATCCCCGCGACTTCACTTTGCTAGCTTATGGCGGAGCGGGCCCGATGCACGCTTTTCTGATGGCGCGTGAGGTTGGCATCCGCCGGGTGCTGATTCCACCATCTCCCGGAACACTTTGTGCAATGGGCTGTACGGTTGCGAACCTGCGTAATGACTTTGTTTTCACGCTCCACAAGAGCAGCCGTGGACTGGCTGAGGATGAACTCAAGACCCGTTTCTCCTCGCTGGAGCAGCAAGGCCGCCGCTGGATCGAAGAAGAGGCCCGGGGCGGAGTGAAGCTGGAAGGTACCTATGTCATTTACAGTGCCGATATGCGGTATGAAGGACAGGCATTTGATCTGGAGGTCATGCTTTCCGAATCTGAGATTTCCGAACCTGAAGAAGCCAAGAATAAGTTCCACGGACAGTATGAGTCTGTCTTTGGCATCAGCCAGCCAGAGGCGGAAGTCATGTTCGTCAATTTGCGGGCAAGCATCGTCGGGCTTCTGCCGGGCAAGACCATGGCAATTCTTCCACAGGCAGAAGCGAGTGGGAAACCTATTGAAGCCCGGAGAATCTCATTTGATGGACAGGAATATCAGGCCAAGGTGCTGAGCCGGGAGCATCTGACAGCAGATAGCCGGGTTTCCGGTCCGGCTATCCTTGAGGAATATGATACGACGGTCTTTATTCCTTCCGGTTACACGATACACGGTGATCTTTACGGAAATATTATCGGGGAGGCAGATTAATGATTACGGATAAAGTCTTCCTGGAGATCTTCAACAACCGGATTCAGGCTGCCGTAGAGGAAATGGCTAACGTCGTGCTGCGAACCGGCTTTACCGCCTTTGTCAAAGAAACAGGAGATTTCGGTACTTATCTGTTATCCCCGGAAGGTGAGACGTTCGGTTCCCCGCTGGATACGGGATACAACCTGTCGCTGGGAATTCCTGCGGCTACCACCATCCGGGCAATCGACCATTGGCAGGATGGTGATATGGTCATCTGCAACGATCCTTATACCACGGGGGGGATGGTTACCCATCTTCCGGATATCCACTTGATTAAACCCTATTTCCATGACGGCAGGATTATTGCCTTCGGCCTCTGCTTCGTGCATTCCTCGGATGTCGGCGGCAAGGTTCCGGGAAGTGTGTCGCCAAGCGCGTATGACATTCATATGGAAGGCATCCGGATAGCACCGGTCAAACTGTATGAAGCCGGCCAGCTTAATGAGCAGGTGCTCCGGCTGCTGCTGGACAACAGCCGGATTCCTGAGCAGAACCTTGGAGATCTCAAGGCGCTTATGGCTGCGCTGAATAGAGGGGAGCAGCGTTTGAAGGAGCTGATCGTCAGATATGGTGCACAGCAAGTGGAACAAGGCATCGAGAATCTGCTTGAATATGCCGAGCTTAAAGCTCGGACGATCATTCAGGACATACCCGACGGCTCCTATGACTTCTGGGACTACCTGGAAAAGGGTCCTGGCGGCTATCCGATCCGGCTGCGTTGCCGGATGACAATTACCGGAACGGATATCCATCTGGACTTTAGCGGAACCGACCCGCAGGTTAGAGCCTCATTTAATATTCCGACGCATAACCAGCAGGGTCACTATATGCTTGTGCCTGCGCTGATCCGCTACTTCCGGACCCTGGATCCGACGATTCCCTGGAATTCCGGGATGGTAAGGATGGTGCGCAACTACGCGCCCCCGGCATCGGTGCTTAATCCGGAACCGCTGGCGGCGGTAGGTGCGAGAGCAGCAACCTTTATCCGGGTGATGGATGTCATTACCGGTGCGCTGAGCCAGGCGCAGAGCAGTAAAGTGCCGGCTGCGGGAGCGGGCCAAGCCTGTATTGTCATGATGGCGATGACCGATGCTTCCGACGGCAAGCGCAAAGTCGGTGTGATCCAGCCGGTCTGTGGCGGATCGGGGGCCAGACCGATGAAGGACGGAATTGACGGGATGGATTTTGCCGTAGGCCATTTGCGGAACATCCCGGCTGAAACCGTTGAGGCGGAGATGCCGGTACTGATTGAACGTTACGGCCTGCGGGCGGATTCAGCCGGAGCCGGCAAATTCAGAGGCGGCAGCGGCATTGACTTGCGCGTTAGAATCCTCAGTCCGGATACCGTAATGACCGCAAGAAATATGGAACGGATGGAATTCCAGCCCTGGGGCCGTCTGGGAGGCGGTGTAGGAGAGCATGGAGAAGCGATTTTGAATGAAGGCCGGGCAGATGAACGTAACCTTGGCCGGATTGACGAGCTTTTGCTCCAGCCGGGGGATACCGTGACTTTCCTCTCCCAGGGTGGCGGCGGATATGGAAGTCCGTATGAACGGGACCCGGCACTCGTACTGAACGATGTGCAGAAAGGGCTTTTGTCGGTGGAGCAGGCTCGTGAATGCTACGGTGTAGTGATAAATGCCAATACCATAGATGAAGTGTTCACAAGATTGCTGCGTGGCGGGCTTCATAATAATGGGGAGGCCTTCAGCTTCGGGGAAGCCCGGAACGAATTTGAAATCCTGTGGACGGATGAGATGCAGCTCGCCGTGAACGCTGCCTTGAGCAGCTATCCACTGGCGCTTCGGGATTATTTGAAGCGACAGACAATGGCTGAAGCCGAGCGTAGGGTGGCCTCAGGCCATCCGGTCTCACCTTCAGCAGTTCCAGGAATAATGGAAGAATTGCGCGGGGGAATAGGACTGCGCTGATGACTACAACCGCTGATGATCGTAAGAAAACTAAATTACACCAAATAGTAAACAACCTGGAGGAGAGAAACCAATGAGTATTCAAAAACCTAAGCGTTCTTATATCTTACCTGCCGTGTCGCTTGCCCTGATGCTGGCACTCTCGGCTTGCGGAGGGGGGACCAATGTGAATAACGCTGCCGGAAACAATGCTGCAGGAAGCCCGGACAATTCCCCGGCAGCCGGTAGCGGAGAAAAAGTAAAGCTGACCATGTTTATCTGGGCCGGCTCCAATCAGGATGTGGTTCCTAAGGAAGTCGTAGCTGAATATGTAAAAAACCATCCGAATGTTGAGGTGACCTTCGAGGAATCCTCCAATTCTGTAATGTATCCGAAAATGCTGGCAGGCAAGCAGGCCGATGCTGACAATCCGATTGTAAACTTCGGGTATTTCAATGCGGATGCTTCGGCGAAGGGCCTCAATGACGATATGTGGGAGCCGCTGGATCCGGCCATAGTGACGAATATGAAGGATATTCCCGAATCCTTCCATACAACAGACAACAAGGGTATCGTCTGGGGAGTATCCAGCTTTGCGCTGGTCTACAACAAGGATCTGGTGAAGACACCGCCCACAAGCTGGAACGATCTGTGGGGAAGCGAAGAGTTCAAAGGCAAAACTGCATTGTGGGATTACATGTTCTATTCTTATCTCTCCCCGCTTCTGGCTGTAAAAGGGGAAGAACTCGGCGCATCCTATGACAATCCTGAACCAGCCTTCCAATTCTGGGCAGACAACAGTGATCAAATCGGAACGCTGGTTACCTCGAACGATCAGCTCAAGGGTCTGCTTGACTCAGGCGACGCGCTGATTGCTCCATTCAGTGCACAGGTAGCACAAACATGGATCGAAGGCGGCTCCCCACTGGCTGTAGCCTATCCTAAGGAAGGTGCGATTTCCTTCCCGTATTCCCTGCAGGTTGTCAAAGGCTCCACACCAGAGCAGGAAAAAGTGGCCAACGAGATCATTAATGAGCTTCTTAGCGCAGAAGCGCTGTCCCGGTATGCCGAGGTAACAGGAACTCCAGTTACAAGTACAGCTGCAGCGATTCCGGATAAATACAAGGATGATCCATCCTTCTCCGTTGAAGAACAGGGCAAGGGGATTAATCCGGACTGGGATACGTTGGCCAAGAACAGCTCTGCCTGGAAGGATCTATGGGACCGTCTGGTCAAAACAGAGCTATAATCCGGCAGCTGTCATCAACCGAATAGATAGGAGATGAGCACAATGAGCGGCGGAGTGGGGCCGATTGCAATCGAGACGCGGGACGTGGTCAAGCGTTATGCGGGAAGTACTGCCGTTAATCAGGTATCGCTACAGGTGAAACGGGGAGAGTTCGTCTCTCTCCTCGGGCCCAGCGGCTGCGGGAAAACCACGCTGCTCCGGCTTCTCGGCGGTTTGGAGCAGCCAGATGAGGGTGCAGTACTGCTGTCGGGACAGGATGTCTCAGGTATTCCGGCTTATGGCCGCAATACGAATATGATTTTTCAGCAGCTGGCATTGTTTCCCCATATGGATGTTTTCAACAATATCGCTTATGGCTTGAAGGTCAGAAAAACGCCGAAAAGCGAAATCAAACGGCGTGTTCAGGAGATGCTGGAACTGGTGCAGCTCGGTGATTACAGCCGGCGTGCCATTTCCCAGCTGTCCGGCGGTCAGGCGCAGCGTGTTGCCATTGCCCGCGCTTTGATTAACAAGCCGGAAGTTCTCCTGCTGGACGAGCCGTTATCAGCACTGGATATGCAGCTGCGTCTGGATATGCAGCGGGAACTGAAACGGATACAGCGCGAATTCGGAGGCACGTTCATTTTCGTTACCCATGATCAGAATGAGGCGATGAACATGTCGGACCGCATTGGTGTCATGCGTGGCGGCAAGCTGCTTCAATACGGGACGCCTGATGAAATTTACGAACGGCCGGTTGACAGCTTTGTAGCCAAATTCATCGGCGATACGAACCTGCTGCAGGTTAAGATAGTGGGTACTGAAGAAGGCCTGGTATGGGTTCAAGCAGGCGGTTTGAAGCTTGCCGTGCGGCCGCAGGAAGGACTTTCGGCGATTTCTGCAGGTAGCGGGGCTTCGCTGTCTATTCGGTACGAGTATCTAAGGATAGGTGCAGAGGCAAATAGCTGCGTCAACCGTCTGGAAGGAACCGTCACCGAGAGTGTGTATGTCGGTGCAAGCATCCGGTACACGCTGGATATGGGCGGTCATATCCAGCTGCAGGCCAGCAGTCTGTATCAGCGGGGAGATGCCCGGTATGCACCAGGAAATTCG
The DNA here is from genome assembly GCF_038593005.1 of Paenibacillus sp. FSL E2-0178. Classification (NCBI taxonomy): domain Bacteria; kingdom Bacillati; phylum Bacillota; class Bacilli; order Caryophanales; family Paenibacillaceae; genus Paenibacillus; species Paenibacillus sp. FSL E2-0178. The sequence goes on along the minus strand of NZ_CP151953.1, from coordinate 2,876,871 downwards.
CTGCAAATCGGATTCAATCCCGAAGATGGACTGCTTTTGCCTATAGAGGCACCTGCCTACGAGGAGAGTTCCTTATGATGCGTGCAACTGGCAAGCTTATAGGGCTGTTCTCCCATAGGAACCGTACCTGGGCTGCACAACTGCTGTTGCTTCTACCTGCACTTGTCCTAATGGGTGTCGTCTATCTGGGTGGTCTGCTGATCTTCGGCCGGTACAGTTTTGATCTCTACGAGAACGGGCGGCTGATCAGGGATTGGAATTTGGCATCCTACCGTGCTTTCCTTGGAGATCCCTATTATTGGACCTTGATAGCCACCACCTTTAGAGTTGCCGCCAAGGTTACCTTATGGAGCCTGCTGCTTGCTTATCCGCTGGCCTACTGTATTGCCGGACTGAAGCGGGCGGTACTGAAGCAGACCCTCTTGCTGCTCACATTTCTTCCGCTTCTGGTCAGTGCTGTTGTCAGATCATACGGATGGCAGCTGCTGTTGTCCAAACAGGGTTTCATAAACTGGCTGTTTGTTGAGCTCGGCCTAACGGATAACGGTTTTGAGATGATGTACAATGAGACCGGTGTGGTTGTTGCACTGGTACATATCTTTTTGCCGTTTATGGTATTCCCGCTCTTGAATGTGCTGACCCAGTCTGACGGTACGCTGAAGGCGGCGGCCCATGATCTGGGTGCAGGCAAATGGCGCACGTTTCTCACCATTACACTGCCCTTGTCCGCGCGGGGGATTGCCAGCGGAGTGCAAATTGTCTTCACACTTTGCCTGACCGCATTTACAACCCCGCAGCTGATCGGAGGCGGGCGCGTCATGACGCTTCCGGTATTGATTTATCAGCGTACATTGGATACGAACTGGCCGATGGCAGCCGTGGCGAGCCTCTTTTTATTTGTTTCGTCGATCGTCGTCTCAATGATTGTGAACAAGGGAGCCGACTGGCTGATGTTCCGGCGTACACGGGCAGGGGGACAAAGCCATGTCTAAAAAAACACGGAATTACAAGTGGGTTCTCTATGTAGGTGTCGGCGCGGTCGGGCTATATCTGCTGCTTCCGCTGTTGATGATCCTGCTGACTTCCTTAAGCAGCGGAACCTCCAGCAAGTTTCCGCCCGAAGGGCTGACGCTGGAATGGTATAGCCGTCTGGGAGATCAGAAGCAGTTCATGGAAGCCTTCCGGAACAGCATTCTCGCTTCAGCGGGTGCGGTTTTGTTGGCTCTCATTACAGGTACGCTGGCTGCACTGGCCATTGTTCATTATTCTTTTCCGGGCAGAGGGCTTTTGCGGGCCTTTTTTATGTCACCAATGGTAATGCCCAAAATTACACTGGGCGTGGCGTATCTGATTCTGTTCTCAAAGATGCATATCGCCGGAGGATTGTTTGCCCTGATTCTGGGGGAGGCGGTCATCGTACTGCCGTTTGTACTGTCTATTGTGGGCAGCGCTCTGGCCAACCTGAATCCGGCACACCGCGAAGCTGCTGCGGATTTGGGTGCGGGTCCATTTCGTATTTTTTTCACGGTTACGTTGCCGCAGCTGCGGCTTTCACTTCTTCTGGCAGGCTCCATTTCCTTTGTCTTCACCTTCGATCAGGTTGAGACAGCATTGCTTATTCTGCGTCAGGGAAATTACACCTTGCCTATTCAGCTCTTTCTGTATATGGAAAAATGGCAGGATCCTACGGTTGCCGTTGTTTCCGTCGTACTGATTGCTTTTGCGCTCGCTTTGTTCTTTGCAATCAAACTGGTCATCCGTTCCGCACCGGGCGTGGAAAACATGCTCGGCAGCAGAACGAATAAAAGGAGGTCTTGAACCTGATGGACAAGCCAATTTCGATACCTGTTTCCGGAGTGAACCGGACACGTGCTGCTGAATTGATGGCTGCCAGCAGCTTGGCTGCTCTTGTAGCAACCACACCGGAGAATATTAACTATATTCTAGGCTCTCAGCTGCGGGCCAGCAACTGGACCATGCAAATCTATGCGGTACTGCCACAGGAACCGGAAGCCCGTCCCTGTGTCATTATTCCGACCAACCGGCTGGGTGTAATCGCACAGATGGGGATTACCGGCGCGGATTTATATGTGTATAGCGACTTTTTTGTGGAGGGATCTATCGAAGGCAAGCCATCCACGCCGGATATTGATCTCTTTTACTCCTTGCTGCAGAATACGACAACCCATGCGGGACCGATTGAAGCCTTGGAGGCGGCACTTGAGCATCTTGGCCTCAAAGGACAAGCGGTCGGCGTGGATGAGATGAGAATTGCTCCGGATCTGCTTGCCAAATTTGCCGGTGGACTTCCCGGCGGACAAGCTATGCCTGCGTATAAACTGTTCCGTCAAATCCGCCAGATCAAAACACCGTTTGAAATCGAACGTCTGCGGCAGTCTGCGGTTCTGAATGAGGCCATTGAGCAGCAATTAATCGATCTGATCGCCGCAGGTGTGCACGAGAAAGAGTTGGCCGACCATTACCGGCTTGCCGTGATGAGAGCAGGCGGCACCCCCGCAATGACGGCGGTCGGTGCAGGGCCGCGCAGTGCTCTTCCCCTGATTGAGAATTATTTCCGCGTCATCGAGCCAGGGGATCAGATCCGTTTTGATCTGTGTCTCCAATTGGAAGGATACTGGGGAGATACCGGCAGAACGGTTGTGCTTGGTGAAGCCACCCCATGGATGGAACATCACTTTCAGGCGGTACGCAGCGGCTGGGAGCAGGCACTTGAAACGATCCGTCCCGGTGTGAAAGCGTCCGATGTCTTCCAGGCAGCCGTAGCCAGAGTTCAGAAGGAAGGGATTCCTCATTACCGGCGCCAGCATGTGGGACATGCCATCGGCCTGGAATTGTACGACGATATCACCCTGTCGCCCGGGGATCACCGCGTTCTGGAGCCTGGAATGGTACTGTGTGTGGAAGTTCCTTATTATGAATTGGGTGCTGGAGGGTTTCAGATTGAAGACACCATTGTAGTGACAGCGGACGGTTATGAATTTCTGACACAGATGGAACGCAAGCTGTTCCGCAAATAACAAGGGAAGGTTCCGGTCAACCGGTCCTGTTCCGACAACCGGAGCTTCTCCAGTGAAGAAGGTTGGAAGCAATGAAGATTCTGCAGGGTTCAAAATCGTTCCGCAACGTTAGCCTTGCACTGTTTGCCGGAGGGTTCGTCACCTTCGCGCTTCTGTACACCCTGCAGCCGTTGATGCCGGAAATCACCGGTGCGTTTGGAATCACACCGACAGAAGCCAGTTTAACACTGTCCGTCACCACCATATCCATGGCACTGACCATGCTGTTCATAGGTTCTCTATCCGATGCCGTTGGCCGCAGAGCTATTATGACAGTATCGCTTGTCGCCGCTTCCGTGATCGCCATTATCTCCGCTTTCAGCCCGTATTTCCCTGTGCTACTGCTGCTGCGCATCCTGCAGGGGATTGCACTGGCCGGATTGCCGGCTATTGCAATGACCTATCTGGTGGAAGAGATTGATCCTGCCAGTCTGGGTTATGCGATGGGATTATATATCAGCGGCAATTCCATCGGAGGGATGGCCGGCCGGATCATCAGCGGTTTACTCACCGACTGGTTCGGTTGGCGGGCGGCAGTCGGTGCGATTGGCTTGCTGGGCCTGGCCGCAGCGATGATATTCTGGCTGGTGATTCCGCCTTCGCGCCATTTCGTGAAGCAGACAGGCAAGCTTAGCAAGGTTATTCCACTGCTCTGGTCACAATGCCGCAATCCCCGGCTCTTATGCTTGTATGGGCTGGGTTTTCTGCTGATGGGCAGCTTTGTCACCTTATTCAATTATATTGGCTTCGAACTGACAGGTGAACCGTACAACCTTAGCCAGTCACTGGTCGGCAGCATTTTTGTCGTTTATCTGATGGGAACCTTCAGTTCCACTTGGATGGGACGGCTGGCTGACCGATATGGCCGCAGCGGTGTGGTCATGCTCGCGCTGGCCATTATCTTAACGGGGGCACTTTGCACCCTGCATCCCTTCCTGTGGGTCAAAATCATCGGTCTGGCGCTGTTTGCCTTTGGTTTCTTTGGTGGACACTCCATTGCCAGCAGCTGGGTAGGCCTGGTGGCCGATGAGCATAAGTCGCAGGCCAACGCACTTTATCTCTTTTTCTATTACGTGGGCTCCAGCTTCAGCGGTACGGGTGGCGGAGTGCTGTACGGAAATTTCGGCTGGGGAGGCATCATCAGTATGATAGCAGCTTATGTGGCTTTAAGCCTGTTGCTATGCAGTTTCCTGGTGCGTAAGAGCCGGCTTGGACACCGGCGGTGAGGAGCAGACACAGCGGGAGATTACGAAGGATCAGGGGATCTCGCGGAGTTATGTGTCACGGATAGAGAAAAAGGCGCTCATGAAAGCATATCATGAGTTTTATAAGGTGAAGCGTTAAATTTGAATTATGATTCTAAGTAAGCAACTTATCCGCGGATAAGTTGCTTTTTGTTAGTAAATTCGGATTACTGTTGAGTATCTGAATTCTTCTGATTAGGCTTGAGAAGTAGACTGAGCAATGCTCCGGCAAGAGCAATACAAGCAGCTAACATGAAAGTGTCGGAATATGCACCCAATCCGGCTAATGCACCGCTCACAGTTTCAGTTTCGCGCACTGTGGCCCGCATTAGAAGGAAATTATTAAGGCCTGCGATGGCGAGGGGGATCACTAGATTAGCACTGGCTGAGGTCATCGGCGTAACTCGGCTGATGGATTCAGGAGGTGCTGATTGCAGAATGTAAGTGTTAAGTGACATCATACATAATCCCATGCCAATACCCATCAATCCTACTATTCCACCAATCATCATACCGCTTGTACCCTCATTCATTTGAGATAATAGTAACAAGGCTATACCGATTACACTGAGCCCTGATCCAGCAAGCGGACGAATTCCAATGCGATCAAACAACCTGCCGCCAACCGGCATTAGAAGTCCTGAGGTTACCGCTAACATACTCATGACTAACCCAGCCTCGAACGGGCTATAGGCTCTGAAGTTCTGCAAGTATTGAGGGATGAATACGAGCGAGCCGTTGAGCGCTATATACTGTATCCAGCTGATCAGCATCCCTCTTCTAAATCGTACTTCACGAAAAGCACGCACTTCGAGAATGGGATGGGGATGTCTCAGTTCATGAAACCATAACCAAACCAGTAGCAGGAAACCAGCTCCTCCCATCAGCCATCCTGCCCAAAGGCTGGATTTAAGATTAATGCTTAGTGCAAGCAGAACAAATGCAGAAGGAGCCAAGAAAAGGCCGGGCGCATCCAAGGATTTCTTTTCTTTGGAGATAACAGATATTTGGGGCGGGCTTTTTTTCAATAAGTGACGGCTTGCTAAAGCTAATGTAATCATTCCGATCGGGACATTAATCCAGAAGATCCAATGCCAGCTTATGGTCTCCAACAGCCAGCCGGATAAGACCGGGCCGGAAGCGGGAGCGAGCAGCATCGGAATGCCAAGCATCCCCATGATCTGTCCCTTTTTATTGTCAGGAGCAAGACGGAAGATCATAGCCATGCCGATGGGCTGGATCATCCCCCCACCCAAGCCTTGTATGATCCGGAAGACAATTAACTGATTTACATCCTGGGCCATTGCACACAGCACTGAGCCGATAACGAAAAAAGTGACTGTGACCATAAATGCTCTTGCTGCACCGATTTTGTCTGAAAACCAGCCCGAAAGCGGAATCGTAACCGACATAGCCAGCATATAACCTGTAATCACCCACTGCAAAGTGTCAAAGGAGACATCGAAATTATGGCTTAGATTGGTAATCGCCACATTCATTGCGGTACTGTCAATCATCACCATCATCATGCCAGGTATAATTGCCATCAGCATCAAAATAAAAGTTTTCCTGGGTAAAGCAGTGTTCTCTCTCGCAGTTTCGTTAGGATAAATAGGTTGTTCTGCCATCTCTTTTTCTCCTTTTAGTGAACGCCGTGTTGATTAACCATTCGTAGATGATTATAATCAAAACGTATAAAAATTCGATGAACATTTCCCGGATCAGTGTTTATTAATCAACAGCCGGAATTGAAATGATCAGTAAATCCTGTTTTTTTTAGGAGGAGAGGCAGTGCAAGAGAAAACAGACCGTCGTATTTTGCGAACCCGGCATCAATTGCGGGATGTATTACTTGATTTGGCTATGCAGATGCCTCTGGAGAGCGTTACTGTAAAAATACTAACAGAACATGCCGGATTAAATAGAGGTACTTTTTATCTGCACTATCAGGACATCCATGATTTTCATGAACAACTAAAGAATGATATCTTAGAAGAATTTCATGCAATTATAAAAAAACTTAGTCACCCTATTGGAAGTCATCAGTCCATTATGGACCCTCCTTCCGGTTATGTGCGCCCCTTTGAATATGTCTTAGAACAAAAAAGGTTTTTTCAAGTTTTTATGGGGTCAACCGGAGATAATGTGTTTTCGTTACAACTGACAGAATTATTAAAAAAACAATTTCTCCATGCTTATCTGTTGCAGCATAAGCAGATTAAGTTAAGCGATGTTCCCGATAAACAGTATTATTTGTTTGCCTACCTGGCTTCAGCTTATGTGGGGACCATGCAATTTTGGATTCAACAGGATTTTCAATTATTGCCTACTGAGATGGCTATATTATTTTCACAAATCTCGAGACTTGGTTCTGCTCATGTTCGTTTTTAATCTGTTGATCTTAGGCGATAAGGGAACTAGCTGGAGAATTAAAAGATAACCAGCAGGAATGAGAGATTGAAGTCTCAATCCTGCTGGTTATTTGTGTGATCATTAATATTGGGTTTTATTTCAATTAATTAATCTGCGGAATCTTCACAATTTCTACGAATTGTTCCTATGGAGAATCGTAATAGAGCATGCACAAGAAAAGGACATGCCGCTGAATGGTACAGATGATATGATGGAACTAAACCTGCATTGAAATGAATAAAGATAAGGCTGAGAAACGGAGTAGATCCACAAAATGAGAAAAATGCTGATGGGCCTGATTGTAGTGGGCCTCGGATGTTTTGCTATATTATTCGGCCTAGTGAAAGCCTCTGATCATAAAGTTCAGAACCCCGTTCCCGCCCGGCATGGTGTACTAGATTTGAGTGCATGGGACTTTCAGGGAGAACAGGTCGTTTCGCTGGATGGACAATGGGAGTTTTATTGGGATCAGCTGCTCAGGCCGGGAGCAGAACCAGCTGTTTCTCCTGGATATATGCAGGTACCCGGTTTTTGGAAGCATGCGAATGAAGACGGGGGCCTAAACAGCCAAGGAGCCGTTACCTACCGTCTAAAGGTTAAGCTTGAGCCTTCGGCAACGATGTATGGGCTTAGAATATCCAACATCCGCATGGCCAGCGAGATCTACATGAACGGGAACAGGGTTGCCGGCAGCGGTAAGCCCGCGGAATCCGAAAGCCTGTATAGGTATGAGAATAAACCGTACAATGCCTTTTTTACGGTACAGGGAGATACGGCGGAGATCATCATCCATGCAGCAAATTACGAGAATTCGCAGGGCGGGATTCCTTATAGCCTTTATTTCGGGAGCGCCGGGGGAATTCTTAAGCTGAATACCCATACAACCATTCTCAATTTAATTCTGATTGTATCGCTCCTTATGCTCGGGTGCTATCAGCTTAGTGTGTTTATTATACGGAGAGAAGAAAAAGGACTTCTTTATTTCGGACTCAGCTGTATCATTATCGCCTGGTCTTTTGCCAGCAACGGTGACCGGATTCTGGTTGAGTATGTGAATCTGCCGCATGAGATTTATTATAAGATTCAAGCCGTATCGCTGTATCTCTCCCTGATCACGATGGTCATGTTTATTAAGACTATGTGTAAAAGCATGATTCCTGAGTGGTTAATTAATAGTGTTGTCGGTGTGACGGCATTGTACATCGGCTTTGTGCTGCTCACGCCGTTTCAATGGTATTCGCGTTTCAATGCGGTATTCAGCTATCTGCAGCTATTCATCTATGTCATCATTCTGGGATTGATGCTTCATTCATACCTGAAGGGCAGGTATGGAGAATTCAGCAAACGGACACTGCTCCTCTTTATATTGGCCTTAGGCGGATATGTAATAGGGCTGTTTGATTACGGGTTGTATCTGAGCAGCCTGACACCCACTTATACCATAGGATACTGCTCCATATTGATTTTTTGCTTTCTGGCCTCCTTCCTCCTGTCTTACCGGTATTCGGAAGCGTATAAGACGATAGAAGGAATGGCTGTAATGCTACAGCAGGCGGATAAGCAGAAAGACGAGTTCCTGCTGCATACTTCTCACGAATTCCAGACTCCGCTTCACGGAATTATTAATTTATCCCAATCCATGCTGGAGACAGGAGCCGGAGCAGAAGCAGAAGCCGGAGAACTCAGCGCAAGCCATATCCAGAATCTGTCCCTGATCAGAGATACCTCCAGAAGGCTCTCGGGACTGGTTCATGACATTCTGGATCTGGAGAAAATCAAACGCAACGAGCTAAAGGTTCAACTAACCGGTGTGGATGTCCGTGTGTCTGTCTCCCTCGTGTTCGATTTATTCCAGGGTTTGATTACTGGTAAAAAAATCAGGTTTGTCAATGCCGTACCGGAGCATCTGCCCCTCGTCTATGCGGATGAGAACCGGCTCAGGCAAATCCTCCATAATCTGGTCGGCAATGCGGTGAAATTTACTCATGAGGGTATGATTACGATTCATGCTCAGGTGATAGAGGGTCAGGTCAAAGTTGTGGTGGAGGATACCGGAGTGGGGATGAGCTTATCTGACTGGGAGGATATATTCCAGCCCTTTGAGCAAGCACACTCTCCTGAGGAGTACGGGGGAACAGGACTGGGGTTGTTTATCTGCAGGAAGCTGCTGCATTTAATGGGCGGTACCATCAAGGTAGAGTGGTCAGAACCGGAGCAGGGGACGGGCATCGCTTTTACACTTCCGGTTGCCGAAGCAGCCCGGAATTCACTCCCGGATTACGAAGCAGCCAAGGAATCTGCCTCCATAAGCGAAGAATGGGGCATGGCGGAATTACCAGGCCGGAGCAAGAGCACCTTCACACTGCTGGCCGTTGACGACGAGCCATCCAATCTTCAGGTCCTGTCCCGGGTTTTTGCCAATGAGCCTTATCAGGTCATCTGGGCGACCAACGGGCTGGAGGCCTTGGAAATGTTAGAGAAGCGCTCTGATATTGACCTGGTTCTGCTCGATGTAATGATGCCCAAAATGTCGGGGGTTGAAGTCTGCAGAGAGATCCGCGGGCAATATTCCCTGTTTGAGTTGCCTGTTGTATTGCTGACGGCGCGTTACGGCAATAGCGATATTGCTGCAGGCTTCAAGGCAGGGGCGAATGATTATATCATCAAGCCGTTTGATGCTGCAGAGGTCAGGGCCAGAACGGAAACGCTCCTGAAGCTTAAGAAGTCAGTGGAAGAAGCTTTGAAGGCAGAGGTGGATTTTCTCCAGTCGCAGATCAAACCGCATTTCTTGTTCAACTCCTTGAACTCGATTATTGCCTTATGCCGGACAGACGGCGCGCGTGCGGAGAAGCTGATTATGCATTTAAGCTATTACTTAAGAAGAAGCTTTGACCCGAAGCCTGACAGCTTTGTCCGGATCGAGGACGAATTACAGCTGGTCGATGCTTACGTGCAGATCGAGGAAGCCCGGTTTGAGGAGAGGCTTACGGTCGTATATGATGTGGACCCGCAGGTTCTGAAGCGGAAGATTTTGCCGCTGACGATACAGCCTTTAGTAGAGAACGCTATCCGGCATGGGGTAACGAAGAAAATGGAGGGAGGAACGGTCAGAATCTCCATCTCCCTGGACAAGGATACGGTTTATGTGGAGGTGTGGGATAACGGGGGCGGTATTAGTGAGACGGGAATCCAAGCCTTATGGACAAGCGAAAGGGCTTCTTCCGAAAGAAGGGGAGTTGGACTCGTGAATATTCAGCGGAGACTGAAGTATTTCTATGGAGAAGCATTACAGGTATCCAGTGAAGAAGGGGAATGGACAAGCGTTCGGTTTCAGTTCAAAATTCAGCATTACGCGTAAGCCTTAGAAGAGGGAAGGGTCATTCATGAGAGTTGCAATTGTTGACGATGAACGGCTGGCGGTCCAGCGGCTTGTACAAATTCTGGAGTGCCGTGACGATGTCGAAGTGGTTGGGGCGTTTACCAAATATACAGACCTATTGCATGACTTCACCTGTCTAAGACCTGATGCGGTCTTTCTGGATATTGATATGCCCGGAATGAACGGGCTGGAATTGGCCGCTTCCTTAATTGAGCTAGACGAGCACGTGGAAATTGTATTTATTACGGCTTATGATCAATATGCACTGGAGGCCTTCCGCGTAAATGCTGTCGATTACCTGCTCAAGCCGGTTGATGAGGATGCTTTGGCACGTACCCTCAAACGGCTCAACAGGCGGAAAGGCCATACAAGGATTAGCCAAAGTATTGGCCGCTCCACTCCGCAAATAGAATGTTTCGGACATTTTTATGTTCACCATTCAAGTGGAACCGGGCCTGTAGATTTTCCGACCGCTAAGGCGGAGGAGCTGCTGGCTTTTCTGCTCATTCACAGGAATACGAATGTTTCTAAATGGGTCATTTGCGAGAGCCTGTGGCCGGAGCATGATCCCCATAAGGCAGAGCAGAACTTGCATACGACAGTATTCCGGACGAAAAAAACTTTGCTGGAAAGCGGACTCTCCATCCAGTTAACCTCCAAAAAAGGCCATTATTATTTTCAGCTGCTTGGAGAGTGTGACTATATCCGCTTTGAAGAATTGAAGAAGGAAGGGACAACACGGCTTGCCAGCATGGCTGCAGATGCGGAGCGTATTCTCAGGCAATACAGAAGGCCTTTATTCGGATATAAGGATTACCCGTGGTGTGAGAGCGCAAGGGAGCAGGCGGATCTGAGCTTCAGAGAGATGTCCATAGCTCTCGCACGTTCTTATATCAAGGCTGGGGAATTCCGGCTGGCCCATGACTTCCTGAACTTTATGCTGTCCCTTGTTCCCTACGATGAAGAGGCGCATGAGCTGATCCTCCGCATCTATCTGCACTGGAAGGACCGGGCAGCTTTTTATAAGCATTACGATAAAATGAAAACAGCCTTGCAGCAGGAAGTCGGCGTTGAGCCGCCCGCGTTTCTTGAATCCCTGCTTCAAGAACTCATGAAGGATTCCTGATCAGGAAGTTCATACTCACTGCTCTTCTATAACTCTGAGACCTTTCGTACCCGGAAGGATGACTCAGAGTTTTTTGTGCAACCCGGCAATGCATGTTTATGAAAGGTTTCCTGTAAGCGTTTTGTAAGAATTGTCGAATAGAATGAGTGTTGGAGCCTTTTGTCGAATGATTGGGAGATTCGGTGATTGGATCGGGGGTTTCGTATAATTTATTGTGGAGGGAACAGGATGGGGAGTTTATTTAAAAGAAAAGCCAAGCGTATGATATCAGGCGTTATGGCTTTTATGCTGGTGGCATCATTGTTTGGAACGGTAGTGCATGCGGGTACGAATAGCCAGGTGTCAATAATAGTCTCGGCAGATAAGCAATCCTATTCGCCAGGAGATGAAGTAACCGTCACTGTTTCCGTAAAGAATATTGGTGGCGTAACTGCTGCAGGTCTTTCAAAGGTATTTATTGCTCTCGATTATGATCCCAGGTTTTTGAGTGCAGATGACTATGTTACAGAGCAAGACGGAATGCGCATATTTAAAGAGGAAGCCTATTCTCCTGGAGGCACCCTCGATAAATCAGCTTATAATTATTCAGCACCCACAGATTTATCTTATGAGGCAGGAAACTATGTTCCGGAGGGATATAACGAGGTCCAGTTTTCGGTCGACGCGCTTATTGAACCTGCAGCACTGTATTCGGATACGGAGCTGTTATCTTTTAAACTAAAGGCACTAGACAATGCGCCTGATGATGCAGATCACTTAATTAAATTGAATCCGCAAATCACTTATTTGCAGGAATATGGAGTGGGGCACCTTGATCCATCAGAAGTGGCTTTACACCCTGCAGAGGTAGTGCTGGCAACGAACCCGGGGCCAACAGGCCCAACACAGCCGACAGATCCAAGCGGTCCGGGAACTCCGGCTGCAACACTCACTGATTTCAGATTGGATACGTACACGACAAACATAACTGTTGGTGATGTCATTAAAGTTACAGGGACAGCCTACTACAGTGATGACAGTACGGTTGAAATCACTAAAGATGTGGAATGGTCGTCAAACAGCGGTAAAGCTTATATGAATAACGGGTGGTTGACAGCGTGGGAGTCAGGCAGCTATCAGATCACAGGCAGTTATGAAGGGTTCACAGATTCCCTGACATTTGTTATTGCACAGCCTCAAGGAGAAGTTAATATAGAACATGACTTACTTCTTAATGCTTCTTATCTTATTTTCAAGATTGGTGATTATAAAGATATTTTAGCCTATAAACGTTATATGAATGATAAAATAGATCCGCTTGATTTATCCGAAATTGAGTGGTCCAGCTCAGACGCATCTGTCGCCAGTTTTGGCGAAGATGGCAGAATTACTGCTCATGCCGCAGGGATAGCGACTATTACTGCCAGTTATCATGGTTATCAAAGAATGGTTACTGTTGAAGTTTCAGGAGAATCCAATACAACCCCTTCCAAGACTGAAAGCGGTATTGTCCTCAGTTCTACGGAGCTGACGGTTGGAGAAAACGTCGACCGGCATGTAACCGCCTCAAGAACGTTTAGCGATGACACGCAGGAAGAACTTGCAGCCTCTGCAGTAACCTGGTCTTCCTCTGACGAGTCCGTTGCTAAAGTTCAGGACGGGCAAATTACAGGGATTAGCAAAGGTGTTGCCACGATAACAGCACAATATAATGGTTATGAAGCTGAGACCGAAGTTATCGTGTATGTCCTGGATCTGGGGATGAAAGATTATAAGGTTAGGGGTACCTCAGATTTGAATATCGTAAAGGTTGGAGAGACAGACGCCTTTACAGCAACCGCTGAGTATTATGACGGTCCTTCCAAAAATGTTACAAACGATTCCGTGTGGATCAGTTCAAATCCGGACATTTTCACAGTAAATAATGGCGTTGTAACGGGTGTAGCACCCGGATCGGCAAAATTGACTGCTGTCTACTCAAGCGTAAAGTTTGAGCAATGGGTTTCTGTTGAAGTGAAAGACACAACCGGCGGAGGTACCGAACCCGGTACGGGAACACCGACCGATCCTGGGGCAGGATCTGGTGGCGGTTCAACCAATCCGGGAGTCCCTTCCAAGACAGAAGTAGGGATCAGTCTGATTCCAAATGATAATCTTTTGCTTGCGCCAGCCGGTAAACAACCGATAGCGGTGTATCAGAAATTCAGCAATGATTCGGAGGAGTCACTCTCAGGTGAAGACGTACAATGGTCTTCCTCTGACGAATCGGTCGCTACGGTTGATGACCAAGGCTTTGTTACCGGGATAGCCAAAGGCGTATCTGTAATAACGGCCAGACATAACAATTTCGAAGCAAAAATCAATGCCATAGTGTATACACCAGACACTGGTATCATGGCATTTGGGATTGCGGGCGAATCGGCTTCGAATGTTGTGAAAGTGGGTGGTACGTATGCTTTTACGGCGACTGTGAAGTATGCAGGTAACTCGCAAAAAGATGCTACGCAGGATGCGGTTTGGGTTAGTTCTAATCCCGCTGTGTATACAGTTAAGGATGGGATAGTAACCGGGATATCTCCCGGTATGGCCCAAATGTTCATCTTCTATGCAGGAGCTAAGTATAGTCAATGGGTAATGGTTGAAGCGGGAGATCCAACCGGAGGAGACACACCGGGAGGAGGCACGCCTGGAGGAGAAACACCAGGAGGAGGTACGCCTGAAGTAGAAACACCAGGAGAAAGCACGACTGGAGGAAATACATCCGGTGGAAACTATTCCAGTGGAAATACAACCACTAATACCGGAACGAGTACAAATACTACAACCGGAACAATCATCACTGGCAGCATAGCAGACACCAGTATGCCTGTACAGCCGTCCACTCCATCAGTAACTGAAGTATTTAACACAAAGGTAGTAAGTCCTCAAGCGGTGGTCAGCAAAGTACAGACTCTGGTATCTTCGGCCACACCTGCCGCCAGCTTCCAACAACCGGCAGATGTGAAGGGACATTGGGCAGCGAAAACAATCGACATGCTCCTCAAGCTTAATATCATTAAAGGCTACACAGATGGAACGGTGAAACCGAATCAGGCCATTACCCGCGCCGAATTTGTGGGTATCCTGTCCCGCATCTTTGATGTGGAAGGGACAAGCGCTGTATCGTTCAAGGATGTAACGGGCAGCAGCTGGGCCAAAACGGCAATTGAGCAGTTTGCAGCTGCGGGCATCATCAATGGTTATGCAAATGGCGAGTTCCGGCCCCACCAGACGATTACCCGGGAAGAAATGGTGATTGTACTTAGCCGGGTGATTAATCTGGAAAGCCTGGAAACAGATGCTGCGAAAGGCGGCTTCAGCGATATTCAAGGAGCCAAAGCGGCCAGCGCCATTGAGCAGGCGGCACAAGCCGGAATTATCAGCGGCTTCAGCGGCGGCACCTTTGCACCGGATGGTAATGCTACCCGTGCGGAAGCGTTAACGATGATCCTGAACGCCTTGAACCTGAACGGCCAAATCAAGACCATGCTGGATACCTTGAAATAAATTAATTTAAATTATAGCCTGGATCGGGCGATTGAAAGAACGGCAGAGATGCCGTTCTTTCTTTATTTTCTTCGTATCCGGTTATTTGAGTAGAAGTTTGCAGCATGGTCTTGCCTCCTAAGGGGATATGATATTTGTTAGACGATAAATAGCGCTCCCCCCTGCAGTTCAAGGGAGATATCTAATGTTGTAGATTCTATTAATATTTATAAAGAATGAAGCTGTAGATCCAGTAGCAAAAAGATATAATAAGAGAAAACTGCCAGGATGATCCGGTTCGGGTTGTTCCTAATCCATTGGAGGCTATTATGTTTCAAGTAACGGAAGCAACAGGGTGTCCTTTTGACAGAGGCTATTTAATGAAGGAAACGCATACATTCGATATCCGCGGGTATGGGGCGGATCCGGAGAATGCGCCTGTGGAGAATACCAAGGCAATTAACCGCGCCATTCAGGCAGCATCTGCAGAAGGCGGCACTGTGGTTATTCCTGAAGGCAGCTTCAGAGTATATACGATTCGACTGCGGAGCGGCGTTAATCTGTACTTGTCGGCAGGGAGCGTGCTTTCCGCAGCAAGAACGGATATCCGCCATTCCTATGAGCAGCAGATCGGGGAAGGTGGCAATTATGAAGAGCCTGAGGTTAATTTATATGCCGGTCTGCAGGATCACGGTCATACGTACTTTGCCAACAGCCTGATTTATGGCACGGATATCCGGAATGTGATGATTTATGGGCCCGGGCTGCTGGATGGAAGTTCTTTGAATGATGAGGGAGAACTGGAGCAGGTTCTGATGGGCGGGGACCCGCATGAGCCACTGCGCCGGGACGAGCCCGGTCACCGCGGTGAATGGTTCGGCAATAAGGCGATTGCGATGGTGCGGTGCGAGAATGTCGCATTCTGCGACTTTTCTATCCTGGCCGGCGGCCATTTTGCCATTATAGCAACCTGTGTGAAGAATCTGCATGTCGGGCATATTCTTGTGGATACGAACCGGGATGCGTTTGATGTGGACTGCTGCGAGAATGTGACCATTGTTCATTCCACCTTCAATTCATTAACCGACGATGCTATTGTGCTTAAGGCCTCCTATGGCGGTGGAATCTTTATGCCGCTCCGCAATGTATTGATTGAAGACTGCGTGGTTAGCGGCTACGACACAGGCTCCGTATATGCGGGAACGTATACACAGGACAAGCTGATTGCAACAGACCGCTGCGGTCCTACCGCCCGCGTCAAGCTGGGTACGGAATCTACCTGCGGGTATGATTGTGTTACGGTCCGCCGTGTAGCGTTCAAACGGTCGAGAGGTTTTGCCCTTGAGGCTGTTGACGGGGCGGATTTGAGTAATATTATTTTTGAGGACTCCACGATGGAGGACATCAGCAGCTCGCCTATTTTCATCAAAATAGGAGACCGGGGACGTTTCCCTGTCACGGGGAATAGCACCGGGGAAGAGATGATAGCGACCGGGGATGCAGCACCTAATGTAAGATTGGACCAGCCTAACTGGGTGCTGCCGGCCAAGGAATCGTATCAGGTGTATCCGGCAAAGCGCTATCTGCCAGCCTATAACAGAACACGCAAGGTTTCTGCGGACGGTGTGTCCACTTTTAATATTGTAGATCCTGAGCGGCCTTGCCGGTTGAATCCTGCTAACTATCAGGAAGAGGGCGGCAAATGGTTTGCTGTCCGCTACGATGAGCACTCGAAGAAGTATGTGCCTGACTACACTAAGGAATTACAGGAAAGCGAGCTGTCGCTGTACGGCAATGCCAATGGTAGCGGCCGTATAGCCAATGTTCACGATATTATCATCCGCAATATTACCGCTAAGAATGTCGACCCCCGCTATCCCATTGAACTGATGGGGCTGGTAGGCAACCGGATTAAAAATGTCTCGATCTCCAATATTCAAGTGGATTACCGCGGTGGTCTATGTCTGGAGCATGCGGTGGAACAGCGCCAGCTGAATACGAACTGGGAATATACCCGGTACGGCAGTCCGAAGCGCAGCATTCAGTTGCTGCCGTGGCTGGTGAACACCTTTTTCCTGAAAAATGAAGGGTTATTGCCCCGGGTGGAATGGAATCCGGAAGCAGGAGCGTGGAAAGATGCGCCGTTTAACGTACCAGAGCTGCCGGAGGTGTATCCTGAGCCCAGCAACTGGGGAATCCTGCCGGCTTATGGTCTGTACGCCAGACATGTGGACAATCTGTATCTGAAGGAGATTCAGCTGCGCTATATGACGGAAGATACCCGGTATCCCATTGTGCTCGATGATGTTGTAAGTGGCGCTCTTGAACATATCCATGCCAGCCATGCGCAGGGGGTAGAAGAAGTCGTACTGGTAAGCAGCAGCTTCAAACGGCCCGCAGGCCTGGAATATGTGCCGGATTATCCGTATCAGCAGACTGCAGTTGAGAATGTGACAATGGACAGCAATCTGTCCGTCAAAAGGATAGAAGTGGAGGCGCCTGCTCCAGGCACGCCGAAGGACAGCTTGTATCCGTATGAAACTGTTGCAATTCCCGGAAACGGCTATACATATCCGTCTGCAACCGAAAATTATCCTTTGCCTCAAACGGTATTCCGGCCCTTCTTCACAGTTGTTCCGGCACAGAGCGTGAAGGCAGGTGAGACGCTATCCTTTGCTGTTGTAGCCAGACAGCCTGCATTCGAGACTTCGTCCCGGGAGACGGATGGCAGGATTTATAATGAAACCAGCCCGGATAAGGACCCGGCAGTACAGGGGATTGCTGAGCCGATGACTGTAACAACGGGCAATCTGCCTGAGGGGGCAACTTTTGACACCTCCTCTTTTGTACCAGGCCAGGCTTGTATGTTTAGCTGGACTCCTGCTGCTGATGCGGTTCGTGATGAACCTTACACTGCCACTTTTATTGTTGATGACGGGATAATCCCGGTCAAGATGAATGTCAGCATTAAGGTTGTAGGATGAACTATATGAAAAGATATATGAATTCAGTAGACCCCAAACGATTGATCATTATGCTTATCGGGAATGTTTTCTTAGGGATGGGCATCAGCATTTTTAAGCTGTCCGGGATGGGGAATGATCCCTTCAGCGGCATGGTGATGGCACTTGCAGACACCAGCGGGCTCGCCTATGCGAATTTTCTAATCCTGCTGAACCTGGTATTGTTTGTAATCGAGTTTATCACGGGAAGGAAGTATATTGGAGCCGGAACTTTCGTAAACGCCATTTTGCTGGGTTACATCGCTACCTTCTTTCATAGTACCTGGCTGGAGCTGCTCGGCGAACCTCAGCTATTGTGGCAGCGGGTGGTTACAGTGGCGATTGGTGTGGTGATCTGCAGCTTCGGGGTATCCATGTATCAGACGTCGGATGTGGGAATAGCTCCCTATGACAGCCTGTCCCTGATTATGAGGAATAAGTTTCCGGCAATCTCTTATTTCTGGCACAGGATGTTTACAGACGCTTTTTGTGCTTTGATCTGCTTCCTGTTCGGAGGCATCATCGGTTTGGGGACTCTGGTGTCCGCACTGGGCCTTGGCCCGATCATTCATTTCTTTAATGTGAGTTTTACGAACAAGCTTCTGGCAAAAAAAGGTCCATAAGCAAATGAGGATTCCATTTCGCTGAGTTAATATTAAACAAGGGTAGCCCGGGCTCTGCAAAATTTTGCAAGCCCGGCTACCCTTTTTCATCGTTCAGGCTTGAATCGGCTTCAGGTATAGGGTGAACGCCCGGCCGGGTGAACCACCAAATCCTGCTTTTCCCGATTCACATCCTCCCGTTAAAAGCTTGTTACCTTTTTGGTTTTATGAATATCTTCCGTACCGCTGTCTAAGGCAGTCTTATAATAAGAGCATTTATGTTCGATGACTTCCATCGTTTTCTTCAGCTCCTCCATCTGTGCTTCAACTGAGGCTTTCCGCTCCAGGAACATGTCATATCTCTGCTGCAAAGTGGAATCTCCCTCAGAGCACCACTCAATGAAATGTTTGATTTCCTTAATCGGCATCCCGGATGATTTCAGGCATTCAATTATTTTTAGAGCTTCCATATCCGCTTCCTTGAACACACGTCTTCCGCTGGAGGTCCTTTCGATAAAGGGTATAAGACCTTCCTTGTCATAGTAACGCAGAGTATGCGGTGTCATATTAAAATGTTCTGCAGCCTCAGTTATAGAGTATGTCTTCATCACGAATCTCCAGTCTCAATTGTTTTTTGTGCTTGACTTAGAGTTAACTTTAAGTAATATCATATGGTTTGTAAAGTCGTCCTTACGGATTCTACTATGAACAAGAAGAGAGGTTACACCATGATACAAGTTAATGCACGCGCTACATTCAGCCAGGAAGGCCCGTTCAAGCTAACGACCATTGAGCGCCGGGAGCTTCAGCCGCAGGATGTTCTGATTGAGATTAAATTCGCCGGGATCTGCCACTCGGACATTCATACCGCCCGCGGGGAGTGGGGTCCAGTCAAGTATCCGCTCGTTCCAGGCCATGAGATTGCCGGGATTGTCAGCCAGGTCGGTACCGGAGTTACAAAGTATTCCGTTGGTGACCGGGTAGGGGTGGGTTGTATGGTCGACTCCTGTGGAGAGTGCAGTAATTGCCATAAAGGCGAGGAGCAGTATTGCCTGCATGGAAATACGGGTACCTATGGATCTACCGACCGGTACGGTCACTATACACAGGGCGGGTATTCCACCCATATTGTGGTGACAGAGGACTTCGTGGTCCAGATTCCAGACGCTATTCCGCTTGACGCCGCTGCCCCGCTGTTATGTGCCGGAATCACAACCTATTCACCGCTTCGCCATTGGGGAGCCGCTCCAGGCAAAAATGTAGCCGTAGTAGGTCTTGGTGGACTTGGACACATGGCTGTGAAGATCGCTCATGCTATGGGTGCTGAGGTTACGGTTCTGTCACAGTCACTGAAGAAGAAGGAAGACGGTTTGCAACTAGGTGCGGATCATTATTATGCGACTAGCGATGCGGAGACATTCAAGCAGCTTGCCGGTTCTTTCGACCTGATCATAAATACGGTAAGCGCGCAGATAAATATCGATGCTTATCTATCGCTTCTGGCGCTGGATGGTACCTTGGTCAATGTTGGTGCGCCTGCTGATCCGCTGGCCGTTAACGTATTCTCGCTGATCGGCCACCGCCGTTCATTTGCCGGATCGATGATTGGCGGAATCCGTGAGACGCAGGAGATGCTTGATTTCTGCGCCGAACATAACATTGCCTCTGAGATCGAGGTTATCTCTGCCGACCAGATTGATGAAGCGTGGGAACGTGTACTCGCCTCCGATGTCCGTTACCGGTTTGTCATTGATATCAGCACGATGGGTAAGGAGTAAAATCCTGCACATAATACAAAATTTACCATATAATCTCGGCTAAAATTCAGTATTGTTGTATAAAAGGCAGCATTTCTTCTCCTTCAAGCAGCTCAGCGAAACAATTGTTGTATTTCATACAACAATCTGTCTCAACACCCGGATATCCGGGCAGCTAAGTTGCAGTTTGTACAACATTTAGGCCTATACAGTGTAAGTGTAGACCAATCTGGTTATATTTGCTTATGAAATCCAAAGGGATCATATCCTTTTGGATTTTTTTGTTTTTTGAAATGCTCAGAACTAATGCACAGCAAATGCTATTGACAAACCCGCCAACAAGTCATATATTCAATATATCGAAACGATATATATCAACATATTATATATAAACCCGCTATATGTCGTACTGAGGAAGGAGGGAATGAATGCTTATATATGTAATACTCGGGTTTCTGTGCGACAAGGATATGACAGGCTATGAAATCAAGCAGAAGATGATGCGCAGCACCTCCAGCTTTATTGATGCCAGCTTCGGCAGCATCTATCCTATGCTCAAGAAAATGGAAAAGGGGGAGCTGATCAAGGCTGAAGAAGGGGTTGAGGAGGGCAGATTCAAGAAAGCCTATGGGATCACGGAAAAGGGGAAGGGTGAGTTTATGGAATGGCTACAGACACCCTGTACATTTTCCCCGTTCAATTATGAGTATTTGAATAAGCTGTTCTTCTATAAATATCTTGACGAGCATGAGGTTGCCCGGCTGATTGCCAGCTTCCGCACCACTGTCGCCAGTGAATACAACAAGCTTACTTTAATAGAAGAGAAGCACATTCAAGAGATGGGTGTATACGAACACGCGACGTTGAGGTTTGGCAAAGAATATTATCAGATGATTATGAATTGGCATGAGGATCTCATTAGTGAAATTATAAGAAAGAAGGAAGATAACAATGAGAATGACCAAGAAATTTAAATTGCAGATTGCCGCGGACAAGGTGGATTTGTACAAATGGGTGACGGAGATGACTCCAGGTGAATATGAATCTTTCTCGAAGGGCCACAAGGCAATGGGCAGTTATTTTGAAGAGGGTGAGTTCTATATGGTTAATGTGGAGAATATGGGGAATGAGATGATTGTTCAGCACTATCAGTTAAAAGAGCATGCAGAGGATCATTTGCGGTTCTACTCTGACCGGACAGAAGCCTATATCATGCGGTGGATACCCGCCATTGTCGGAGTGCCATGGGAAATGAAGATTACGCCTATTAACCGCAACTCTTGTGAATTCAGCTGTACGATTGGAGCAGATTTCCCCTCACGGTTGCTGGCTATGGCAGCTTGGATAAACGGCCTTGGGGGGTTCTTTATGAGACAACATTTGGCCGGTGAGGGCGTGAAATTTGCTGAAAATATTGAAAAGAAGTTTAACAAAGCCAGTACACGCTGAGCTTGGGAGATAGTACATGTGTACACATACAATGTTCGACAATCAATGAGCAAATGACCAGACTGAGAACCCTATTTTATGGTATTATCATAGAACAGTATTTACGCAGGTAAGCTACTCTTCATCAATCTAAAGGTATAAGCAGAGAAGCCCAGTGTATGCGGGGCTTCTTTATTTTAGATAAATTTACCGTAGGAACAGGGGGCACACCATGAAAAAAACACCGATGATGCTACAGCTGGCATTGATTCTATTCTGTATCATGGCCATTCCGGCAGCGATCTTGACGTGGTATAGCGGGGCACAGATCATAGAAAATTCAGAGACAGCCATCGGTGAATCCGCACTTGCCGGTCTGAATGCCAACCGCAAGTTAAATGAGAATGCACTGGCCAATCTCGCCCAGGATACGGCGCGTCTGGCTGCAACCAATGTATTTGATCGCATCCGCAGCTTCGAGACGTATGACGAGGTGAACGCAAGCTACACTAATGTGACCAAGGCCTTGTCTGTGATGAATGAACTGCTGAACCTGAACCGCCGTGTAGACGGCGTTTATTCCTCATACTTTTATCTGAATAACTCCGATTATGTTATTTCTACAGACAATGCAGTTACGAAGCTGGAGCGGTATGAGCAGGTGGGCTGGACAACCGAAGCACTGGCAGGCCAGAGAGGAATCAGCGGTGTGTGGGTACCCCGCGTGCTGGGCTCGGGCGATCATGTGGTGTCTTATGTATACCCTCTCAATCGTCTCTCCTCCACAACGGACGGATTGATTGTCGTCAATATGCGGGAGAGTCAGATCGGCAAATATCTGAATACGGCAGAGGCCGGGGACGGCCATTCCCTGCTCCTTGGATCTGACGGAAAAGTAATATCACACAGTGACAAGTCGCTGCTGCTCACCGACGGCTTTGAGCAGCCCTTCCTACAAGAAATCCTGGATCAGGATTCAAGCGAGGGCTATACGTTCCGCGAGCTGGACGGCAACCGGATGGTTTATGCATGGAGCCGCTCGTCATTGTCCGGATGGTGGAATGTAAGCTGGAGCTCGATGGATAAGCTGATGACCAAATCACGGGATATGCAGGGGAATATTATTTTGCTAACCGGAGCCATTATTGTGCTGGGAACGGTACTGGCGGTCTTTCTCGCTACCTGGATGTCCAGACCACTCCGGCAATTAGTCCGGATGATACGCTCGAAAAGCAATCTGGAGGTAGTCAATAAGAATGAGCTTGCCTTTCTGAATGTAGCGTTTAAGCGGATGCAGGAGGAGGAGGAAGGCCTGTTCCAGCTGCTGCAGGAGCGCGAACAGGACACCCGCAGCTTCGCCGTTCACCGCCTGTTGCGCGGAGAGATTCCGCCCCGGATTACGGAGATCTTCCCTGAGGTGTATTACAGAATAGCTGTGGTCTCCATCGACCAGTACAGAGTGTATGTTGGCAATACGAATCTGGAGACACGCAGCTATCACGGATATCTGCTCAACGCGAAGTACGAGAGCCTGTTCCCGGAGGGGGTTCTCGCCCGTTCTGTCTATCATAGTGACGGCTGTATTGTGATTGTAATCAACTTTGCTCCGGGCGGGGATGAGCAGAGTTATGACCGGATCCAGCAGGCGCTGGACAGAATCCGGGAGGAGTCGCTAGTGCTGCTGGGCCATTCGGTCACCATAGGGGTAAGCGGCTTGGCAGATGCACCCGAAAGGGTTGCCCAGCGGTTATTCGAAGCGATGGAGTTGATTAAGCAGCGGATGATTAAGGGAGCCGGAAGCGTGATGTACTGGCAGGACGAAGAGGAGAACAGCCGTAAATATATGGATTCCGAGAGCAGCGAGCGGCGGATTCTCAACTTCCTGGATGCCGGCGATCTGAACGGGATACTTAAGGAGCTTCAGGTCATCCGCTGCCAGATCGGCTCAGCAGAGAATATTTCCTACGATAACATTATGTTCATTTATCACCAGCTGCTGGGTGCGACGATCAAGCATCTCCGTGAGAATCATATCAGTACCGGAAGAATGATTATGGGGAAAGGCAACATCTACACCCTTCTGGCATCGATGGATACGCTGGATGAGCTTGAGGCATATTTGCACGGGTTCTTCCAAGAAATCGTGCAGGACCTGGACCGGGGTACCCGTGAAGCCAATCATGGGGAACGGATCATTCAATATTTGCAGGATCATTACCGTGAAGAAATTGTATTGAAGGATATGAGCCATGATTTTGGCATCAGCTACTCCTATATGCGCAAGATTGTGTATGACTTAACCGGCAAGAGTATGATTGATTATCTGAACCAGCTGCGTATAGAGAAGGCCAAGGAATTGCTGCTGGATACCGACCTGACGATCAAACAGATTGCGGCAGAGGTGGGCTACTTCAATATACAGAGCTTCAACCGGTTTTTCCGCAAATACGAGGGCATGCCGCCGAGCAGCTACAAAACAGCCAAGACCAAAAGCTCTTAAGGGCCTGCTTCTGGCCGTAATTATTCAATTCATGACTCTTAATGAAAACGTTTTAGCCTATCATATTTGATCATATTGCGGCTGCGGAGGCCTTATAAACCGCGCGGTTGTCAGTTTTAATGGCCAGCAGCATTACTCATCGTATTCAAAACCGGCTAATGGAGATAGCATAGAGCTCAGGCCGGTGGATGCAACTGGCACAGAGATAAAATGATGTAGGAGGTGAGACTTTGAAAGTTGCAAACGCTTCAAAGACAAATCAAAATGCTCTATTAAGAAAGAAACAGGGGCCCGGGTATTTTTTAAAGCGTGACTGGCAGCTCTATTTCCTGGTATTGATTCCACTGTCTTTTGTAATCGTATTCAAGTATCTGCCGATGACCGGACTTGTAATCGCTTTTAAAGACTACAAAATTGCAAAAGGCTTCTGGGGCAGTGAATGGGTGGGCCTCCAAATCTTCCAGGATATTTTCGCCAAGCCTGACTTTGCTCCTGCTGTCCGCAATACGCTGCTGCTGAATATTCTGGATCTGTGCTTCAGCTTCACGATGCCGATTCTGCTGGCGCTGCTGCTGAATGAGGTCAAAAGTATCCGGTTCAAACGCATCAATCAGACGCTGCTGTATTTGCCGCATTTCCTGTCCTGGGTCATTATCGGGGCTATCGCTTATCAGCTTCTTAGTGAAGGCGGCGGTGTGATTAACAATCTGATTGAACTGATGGGCGGTACCCGTGTTCCGTTCCTGCAGGAAGATACGAACTGGCTGATCAGCTATCTGGCTATCGGTGTGTGGCAGAGTATGGGCTGGGGCACGATTATCTACCTGGCGGCGATGAGCGGGATCAACCCGGAGATGTATGAAGCGGCTACGGTCGATGGAGCAGGACGCTGGAGAAAGGTATGGAATATTACGGTACCTTCTATCCGTGCAACCATCGTAACCCTGCTGATCATGAATCTGGGGAAAGTAATGGAGGGCTCGTTCGAGCGCATCTTCGCTCTGCAGAACAAGGCTACCACGGAGTACACAACAACCATACCGGTCCTGGTATACCGCTGGGGGATTGAATCCGGTAATTTCAGCCGGGCGACTGCGCTTGGATTATTCCAATCTGTTATCGGAATTATTCTTGTAATAACGGCAGATCGCGTCGCTAAAAAGCTCGGTGAAGATGGAATATTATAGAAAGGAGGGAAACCATGAGAGCATCAACAGTCCGTTCGGCCTCACTAAGTAAAGGACGTTTGGACATCTGGGATGTGCTGATCCGCATCGTCTTAATTGTTGTTTCACTAATTTGTCTGCTGCCGTTCCTGCATGTCGTGTCGAAATCCCTGAGCTCTGACTCCTTCGTCATTGCCAATAAGGTCTTTCTGTGGCCGCAGGGCTTCACCATCGAAGCGTATAAGAAAATCTTCGCGGATGCCAGCATCCTCCGTTCCCTGTACATCTCGGTAATTGTAACCGTACTGTTCACGATTCTGGGAATGATTCTGACGATATGCGCTGCGTATCCGTTGTCGAGAGCCCAGTTCAAGGGCCGCCGGGTTATCACCTTCATTTTCCTGTTCACGATGTACTTTAGTGGAGGGATCATCCCGGATTACATGAACATTAATAATCTGGGACTGATGGATACGATCTGGTCACTGATTCTGCCCTTGTCATTCAGTGCCTTCAATTTGCTGATTATGAAGACATCGTTAACGCACGGGATTCCGGTGAGTCTGGAAGAATCGGCGCGCATCGACGGTGCCGGTCATTTCCGGATTCTGTTCAGCATCGTCCTGCCGTTGTCCAAGCCGATTATGGCGACACTTGCCCTCTTCTACGCAGTTGGACGCTGGAATGCTTACCAGGATGCACTGTTCTACATCAAGCATGAGACTTCGCTCCGGCCGCTACAGCTGAAGCTGTATTATCTGGTCATTCAGGCGAGTGAAAGCTTCCAGCTGGAAGCCACCACAGTATCACTCAGCAACCCGGAAGTGCTTAAAGCATCCGTCGTGGTGTTTGCTACCCTGCCGATTCTCTGCGTGTATCCTTTCGTTCAGAAATACTTCGTGCAAGGAGTTATGCTAGGCGCAGTTAAGGAGTAACCGTATGTTCCGCAAGCAGCAGTAAATAGCACCCGAAAATTAAAAATGGGGGAATTACGATGAACAAAAAAGGTTTTGCTTCATTAATGATGGCATCTGTCATGACAGCCGGCATGCTTGCCGGATGCTCCGGCGGAAATGATAAACAGAGTGCAGGAACGGACACGCCTGCAGCTTCCAGCAACCAGAGTGAGGGCTTTGCAGATTATTCACAAGGCTTTAAAGAGAAGGTTACGATTGATATTCCGGTCTATGAACGCGCTTTCGAGGGCTGGAATGTAAGTGATAACTATTACACCCGCTGGGTTCAGGCGGAGTTCGGTGACAAATACAATATCGATGTTAATTTCGTGCCTATCTCCCGCAGCAGTGAAGTAACCGATTACGAGCAGCTGCTCGCATCGCATAAGGCGCCGGATATTATTTTCCACTACGATATGCCTCAAGCGCTTACTTATTACGGTGAAGATGTAATGCAGACGCTTAATTATGCAGAAATAGAAAATTATGCTCCAACTTACTGGGCGAATCTGGGTGAAACGATCCAGCAATACGGTAAAGTGGACGATAAGAATACCTTCTTCTTCGCTGCACGTCCTGAAGCCGATAACTTCGTCAGTATCATCCGTAAAGACTGGGTGGAGCAGGTGGGCATGAAGGTGGAGGATTTGACCTCCCTGGAGAAGTATAATGAGATGCTGGCGAAATGGAAAGAAGCCGGACTTGGTGTGACTGCGGGGAATCTGATTAAGGACTTCTACAGCTATAACTATGCTTTCCGTGAATGGCCGGTGGATCAGGCATATCGTGCCCTGTATTCGGATGTAAGTGTTGCTGACTTCACCAGCGCCGATACCGAACGTTTCCTGCGTAATCTGAACTATCAGTACAATAACGGTCTCGTGGATAAAGAATTCTATCTGCGCAGCGATGATAACAAGATCAAATCTGAATTCGTTGCCGGCAAAACGGGTAACTACGCATTCTATCTGACCAACAATGCAGACGTCTTCGCAGCTACGCTGGCCAACAACCCGGATGCCGAATTTGCGGTAATTCCTCCGAATGCAATGGTGCCGGAAGGTTACAAGCCTCAAGGACGCGCTTACTGGCCGTTCGGCTTCATCATGGGCATCAACTATGAGACTACGGATGAAGAGCGCGCTGCCGTCTGGATGTACCTCGAATGGCTGAGCCAGCCGGAGAACCTGTTCAAGTTCCAGAACGGTATTGAAGGCGAGAACTATACACTTGATGCTGAAGGCATTGCTGTGAAGAACCCGGATTACAAAGGCGAATCGGTCCTCTCCACGAACAACAATAAAGACTACTGGGGACTAGTGACTGAAATTGCGCAATATCCGGATGCAGAGAAGACCCTCCAATCGAATCTGCGTAACTGGTCACCGGCCGGCTATGAATATCTCGCTGAGGATATGGTCAAATACTACAACGAGGTTGCGGAATTCCGTACACCGGATGCCATGTTCAGTGTAGTGCTCGAAAAGGTTAATGAATACAAAGCGGATCTGAACTCGCTGTTCCAGGATCTGTATGTGAAGACCGTTCTGGCTCCGGAAGCTGAATTCGATGCAGCCTATGCAGATGCCAAGAAGAGCTTCCTTGATGCTGGATATCAGGAAATCCTTGATGAGAAGCAGGCAGCCATCGATGCGGGCCAGTTCCGTTAATTTGAAGTTATAACGACAAAAAGCAGCGATTCTCTTGTTATTGGAGGATCGCTGCTCTGCATTTTTGGTCATTTTGTGGCTTGCATTTTTTATGTTATGAAGACCGGAATTCGCATTCCGCTTAAACAGCGGAGAGGACGGAATGACCCGCGGAAAAGCGGCAGCGGTCGCCTTTGTGTCCGGATTTTAACCGCTAAGGAAAATTAAAAAAATCTGGACACAACAGCGATTGGAACAACGATCCGTTCGCGCAGCGTTCTCACGAGCTCAATCGTCTATCTGACTCCAATTTGTTGTTTCACAATGCCTTCGTCATAAACACACTGTAAGGATCCTCAATGTAATCCCCGAACGGGCGGCAGGTCTCAAACCCGAATCGTTCGTATAATTTCCGGGCCGCCTCGAAGCCTTCCGTCGATCCGGTTTCCAGACTCAGCCGCACATAGCCTTGCTGCATAGCTTCCTTAAGGATGTGGGCAAGCATTGCAGAGGCGACGCCTTTTCTGAGGTGCCTGCCAGAAGTCCGCATGGATTTGATTTCACCATGATGGTCCCCAAGGTCTTTAAGCGCCCCGCAACCTAACAATTCGCCGTGTTCCCAGGCACTCCAGAAGGTGATTTCCGGTGACCGTAATTTGTCCAAATCCAGTGCATGTACACTTTCCGGCGGGGATTGCTCAAACATGCTCTGTAAATGCTCGCTGATCAATGCTATGATTTCAGTTCCAGTCAAATTATCGATTCTAATCTCCATGTGATTCACTCCTGAGTGTAAGATGACGATCCAGGGCCTTCTGTGTAAGTGGCATAAAGTAATTAAGAATGAAGCCGCCCAGACCAATCGTAAGCAGAGTTCCGATACCAATCGGCCCCTTGAACATAAGTGCGGCAACTAAGAAAATCAGGTAAATGAGGGTTCGGGTAAAAAGTATATTAAGCCCGGTTACCGTTTGTAGTACTAATGTCAGCCGGTCTACCGGAATCGGGGCGTATTTTGAATACAAATAAATCGAAGTCCCTAATCCAATGGCGATTAAGCCCAGACTATAAAAAGCAATTTTACTGACCCACAGATGAGGTTCGATCAGATGGTGTAAAAGGAAAAGCCAGCCGTCGATGCCGATACCTGTGATAAATGCAGTGACCAGCCCTAATATTTCCGGCCTCTGCCGGGTTAACCACGAGTTGCAGCCAATCAAGAGGATGGCGATCAGCACTTCCCAGCTTCCTACGGTAAGGCCAACATTCCTGGACAGGCCGACTAAGAGTGCATCAAATGGTGAAGCTCCAAGGCCGGATAAGATGGTAAGCGAGACGCCCAGGGTTAAGATGAGAATTCCGCAGCTGAAAATGAAAAACGCAGGTAAACGGGACTTCCTTATCCTTGCCCACTCCATTCTACATTTGTTTTTTGTGCCAAAAACGCCATAATGAAATAACGATATTCATTAGTATATATAGATTTATTATTGTTGTAAATACAACATTATTGGACGGGCAGGTGATCAAGTGAAAGAGATACTTCGTGAGGTTGGAATGATTGCGAGGGCACTGGATTCTATAAGTAATATAGAGTTCAAGGAATTAGATCTGACTAAGGGGCAATATTTATATCTCGTCCGCATCTATGAGAATCCGGGAATTATTCAGGAGAAGCTGTCCGAAATGATCAAGGTAGACCGGACAACTGCCGCACGTGCGGTGCAGAAGCTTGAAGTCCAAGGCTTCATTGAAAAGAAGGATGATGAAACAAACAAAAAAATCAACAGGCTGTTTACAACTGAAAAAGGTGATCAGGCTTACTCTTTTCTGAAAAGAGAAGGGGATCATACGGACAGGGTTGCCTTAGCCGGGTTCTCCGGACAAGAATCAGAACTATTATTTCAGCTTCTGCAGAGGGTCCGGAAAAATATCGAGGTTGAATGGGAGTATGTGAAGAAGGGGAATAAAAGAGAGTACTAATTAGTCCGCCCGAGGGGAATTGTAGAGATGAGAACTCTCAAATTCGAATCAGGATGAGGACGGAATTCATGAAGCAAACCTCCAGTAAAACCGAAGATGACAAGAAGCTTAAATGGTGGCAGCTCAGTTTATTGGGCATAGCAGGGACTATAGGAACCGGATACTTTTTGGGCTCGGGACTGGCCATCTCCATGGGCGGTCCTGCTGTGCTGCTGGCCTACATTTTGGCTGCTGGCGGAACTTATGTTGTATTTGATGCGCTGGCAAGAATGACGGCAGAACATCCGGAGCAGGGCTCCTTCCGGTCCTATGCCAAGAAAGCATTCGGCAGCTGGGCGGGGTTCGGAAGCGGCTGGGTATATTGGTTCTCGGAGCTGCTGATTATGGGAAGCCAACTTACAGCGTTATCCATCTTCTCGCGTTTTTGGTTTCCGGCCGTACCGATGTGGGTTTTTGCTGCGGGGTTTGCCGCAGTGAGCCTGTTAATTGTGTTTTTCGGGAATAAGGGATTTGACCGGGTTGAAAACCTTCTGGCTGTCATCAAAGTGGCGGCGATCCTGATGTTTCTTGTGATTGCTGCTGCGCTGCTGGCAGGCTGGATCGGCGGGGGGAAGTTCACACCAAAGGTTCCGCTCGGGGTTAAGGCATTGTTTCCGTCAGGAGGTATCGGACTATGGTCGGCCTTTATTTTTGCTTTTTATGCTTACGGCGGCATTGAGGTGCTGGGGATTATGTCCTACAGGCTCAAGAAACCTGAGGAGGCTCCAAAAGCAGGGAAGGTCATGCTGCTCGGACTGGCTGGGGTGTATGTCCTGTCGATCGGACTTGCGGTGATCATGGTGCCGTTAAGCGCCTTCAACCCGAAGGAAAGTCCTTTTGTTCTCGCACTCAGCAGCGATCATCTGGCCTTTGTGCCGCATTTGTTTAACGGGGTGCTGATCATTGCCGGATTCTCCACGATGACAGCCTCGCTGTATGCCATTACCTCGATGATGATCACTCTTGCGCAGGAAGGCGATGCGCCCAAGTTATTCTCGAAGAAATGGAAGGATAAATATCCATTCTACGCACTATGTCTGATTGCTGCCGGTCTAATAGGCGCTATCATGATGTCTTTGTGGCTGCCGGGAAAAGTATATGAATACATTACCACGGCTGCGGGCCTCATGATCCTGTATAACTGGTCCTTTATCTTGCTCTCAGCCGGCCGACTGCTTAAGCCCAGTCTTCTCAGCGGAGTGAAACGCTGGACGGGCCTGGTGCTGATTGCGGCTGCTGTAGCAGGGACACTGTTTCATGCGCTCAGCCGTCCGGGCTTCTACATCAGTCTGCTGATTGTTTCACTGATTGCGTTGAGTGACTGGATTGTTCAACACTTTCGCGGCAAAAAAGGCGGTACCCATGAATCTCATTCTCTGCAGGGCGGTCCTGAGTTCCGGATCACAGGGATCAGACTGCGCAAAAACAAGGTTTAATGAAAAAAGAGCAGCCGTGCAGCCTGTACACCAAAATAAAAACCAAAGCCAATCAGCGACAGGCCGGACAGTACGGAGATCACCTGTAATACCCTGACCGTCAGAAACTTACGGAAGAGACTGGAGGCGGCCGCCATGGTTACGTCCCAGAGCAGAATCCCGAGGACGATTGCCCCGCTGTAGATCAGCAGCTGCTGCATCGGATAATTACGGGCAGCCTCAGCCAATATCGAGCCGTATATACCCAGCCAGAACAGGATGGACAGGGGATTGAATAAGGACATCAGAAATCCCGAAACATAAGATCTGGACAGTGAGGCATCGCTTCCCCTTAGGCCGGCCACTGAAAGGTCTCCTGTATTCTTGATGCTGTCCACCCCTGTATAGACGAGGACGAAGAACCCGAACAGCCACAAGAATACTTTCACAAACGGGTCGTCCAGCAGGTGAATTAGGCCGAAATAGACAAGCAGCATATAGATAATATCTGCGCTGACCGCCCCCAGGCCAACAGCCCAGGCATGCATGAATCCTCCGCGGAGTCCCTTGTCCAGCTGTGCAGCATTAATGGGCCCCAAGGGTGCGGAAAGAGATAATCCCAGAAAGATATAACCTATAAATACGTTAATGTTGTCCTCCCCCTTTATACAGATAGCATATTCTGGTAAAGGTGGATATAGGACAACCAAAAAAGGGCCCGCGAAAGATCGCGGCCACTTTCTATAAATTGTTGAGCGTTACTGCAAGGTGTATAAATAATGCCGTATGAACCACAATAAGCAGGATGTGATTACAAAGAAGGTGGTTCGCCATGAAAGGTTCAAAAGGAGCATTAATTGCACTTGCTTCCATCCCGTTAATCATGACACTTGGCAATTCCATGCTGTTGCCTATTCTGCCGCAGATCTCCAAAAAGCTTGGTATCAATGCTTTTCAGGTCAGTATGATCATCACGGTGTATGGCCTGATCGCCATATTAATGATTCCGGTTGCCGGTTATCTGTCAGACCGCTTTGGGCGTAAAATCGTTATCCTGCCCAGTCTCATCCTTGCGGCCATAGGCGGTGCTATTTGTGTTGCCGCTGCCTGGTTCTTAACCGGAATAACTGCCTATTGGGTCATCCTCGGAGGGCGTCTAGTCCAGGGGATTGGAGCCGCAGGAGCCTTTCCGATCGTCCTCCCCTTCGTAGGCGATCTGTTCAAGGATGAGAAAGAGGTTAGTAAAGGGTTGGGAATCATTGAGACCTCCAACACCTTCGGCAAAGTATTAAGTCCGATCCTTGGCGCGTATCTCGGTACATTGCTATGGTATGCACCCTTCATCGCGATTCCGGCCTTGTGTCTGATTTCCTTTGCGCTTGTTGTATTTCTCGTCAAGAAACCAAAGTCAGAGGAGAAGGCCGAAAAGAAAAGCATCGGGCAATTCTTAACCGGCATTAAAGAAATCCTGCATGAAAGAGGCCGCTGGCTGTATGCCATATTTGCGATAGGTGGAATCTGTATGTTCGCAACCTTCGGTGTGCTGTTCTATTTATCGGAGACACTGGAGTCGGAGTATAACCTGCATGGGGCCTCTAAGGGATTTGTACTGGCCATTCCCCTTGCACTTCTGTGTCTGGCCTCTTACGGAAGCGGCAAAATCATCGGCAAAAACAAGCTGTTAATGAAATGGCTCGGTTTCGGAGGTATGGCGGTGCTTACAGCAGCTATGCTGATAACAGGCTTTAGCCAGAATATATACTTCATGGTAGGCTTCTTAAGTTTAAGCGGTGTCGGGATTGGTGTGGTTCTGCCCTGCATGGATGCATTGATCACGGAGGGGATTGAAAAAGAGAACCGTGGTACAATCACCTCCTTATACAGCAGCATGAGATTTATCGGGGTTGCGCTGGGCCCGCCGGTCGTGTCACTTCTAATGAACCGGGGACATTGGGTTTTATTCGGTACTATGGCAGCCGTAGGGGCGGCTGGCGGGCTCCTGTCCTTTTTCGCCGTTACTCCAAGCAAAGGAGAGGCTGGAGGCGAGAACAATCTGAAGCAAGCCAGCATGAAGCATAAAAAAGCAAATCCGATGCGCCAGCGTGTCCGTTAGAGCGGTTGATATCAAATCTTATCAAATTTCTCCTGTACAAACTTCTCCAGCACCCTGAAATCCTCGGTAACCCGCTTGAAGGGCAAAGCCCCCAGCACCTTATCCCGGTAGTCCTTACGGGCTCCGGCGGACAGGCGGGAATCGAGGATGCTGAGCACACCCAGGTCTGTTTCACTGCGGATCAGACGTCCTGTGCCCTGTCTCAACCGGAGCAGCATGTCCGGGACGAATACGTCTTTCAGGGGGTTCTCAGCCAAAGAGGCCTTATATTCATAGACCGGATCGGCAGGAACCGGGAAAGGGAGCCGGACCACAATTAACTGCGATAAATCAGAGCCTGCGATATTCACGCCCTCCCAGAATACCCCCGTACTCAGCAGAACGCCTTTACTGGCCCGGAATTCAGCGATTACCCCATCCTGGGACGAGCCTTCCCTCTGCACATGCAGCGCCCAGTTAAGCTTCTCGGCGCTTAGCTTCTGATGAATGTACTTCATATCCTCTTTGGCCGAGAAAAGCACCAGTGTCCGCCCGTCCGTCAAATTGCAGAGCCTCAGCAGCTCCTTGTACGCTGCTTCCAGATAGGCTTCCCGGTTGTTGTGGTTATAGTAGGGAACGTTCCTGGCAATGTACATCAGGGTGTGGTTATCGTAATCAAACGTTGAAGCCTGGCGCTCCATATAATCTCCCCGGTATCCGAGCGACTCTGTCAGATAAGCATATTGTTCCTCCAGCGTATCTCCGGTCTGGCACAGGGTTGCTGACGTTAAGATGACAGAGGTCTTCCCGTTAAACAGGCTGTGTTTCAGGAACTGGCTTATGCCTTTGGGACAGATGCTGACCGTGCTCTCCCCCCGCGTATGGCTTGCCCAGATCAGGTAGTTGTCCTCCGCTCCGGCGAGTACAGCAAAGAGGCTGATAAGTCCGTTCATGGCTTCAAAAGCATTGTCAATCTCCCGCTCACGCCGGGAAGTGAGGACCGACAGGCTGAGACTGAACTCTCTCAATACCTGAATTCCCCGCTGCAGCGGGACTCCTGTAATCTCCGATACTTTGATCCGGTCATTGTCCTGCTTGGCTGTGTGCAGCAGATCCGCCTCTACCTGTCTGAAAATATCCCCGGCGCATCTTTTTATAAATTTATATTGTGCCATTAGCTCCTTATCTGCGGATTGCCTGAAAAGAATCTGTAAGGCGTCCTCCAGTATGCGGCAGGTTCCCCGGAAGGTGAATTCGAGCGTTCTTGCATCTCTGACCTTTGCTTCGAGATTATGCGCTTCATCTATTACGATCAGCGCCGGCCGTTCCGCAATTAAGCCCTTAGTTCCTTCCTTCTTCTTAATCAGGTCACGGATAAGCAGGTCCTGATTAACGATGATGAAATCCATGTCGCCGGGGCCGGCATTAATTTTGGCCCTCATCTCGTAGAACGAGCAGGTGCTCCGGTAATGGCATTGCTCAAATTTGCAATCATTCACACAAACGCCGGACCATACCGCGTCACTAACACCGCCCTCAATATCTGCCCGCTCATCGATCCCGTAATTCACAATACGTTCGGCAAGCGCAGACAGGGGGGAAGCAGCAGCATCCGGCTTGATTAGTTCAGCTGCCCTGTACCGGCAGGCATATTGCCCCATACCTTTCCCGACTACGGAGCGGACCGAGGTGAACCCGAGCCGGCTGCCGATGAACCGCAGATCTTTATGGATCTGTTCGGAGAGCTGGATGGAGGAGGTGGCAATAATGACCGGCTGCCGGGAGATCTGGTTAATGAGCAGGCCGGGGATGAGGTAGGCAAAAGACTTGCCGATGCCGACTCCGGCTTCAATCATCGCATTGCGGCTATGTACATAAGCATCCGCGATATCCAGAGACATATCCTGCTGGCCGAGCCTCTCTGTGAGGCCGATCCTCGGAAACCGGTCATACATCCGGAAGATGGCATTGACCAGAGCGGGTTCGATGTCCTTTTTCAGCTCCCGCTTCTGTAATTTATAGAGATCATTTAACCAGCTGATAACGACCGCCCCTTTTCTATAATCAATGATGTGCCTGTCCCGTATCTATTTGGGTGAGGTTGTTATTATCATAGATGAAGCGCTAACAGTCAAGGGTTAGAATGTAATAGATCCGTGCAATGCTCCACTCTGTGTCAGACCGTTCTTGAAAACAAAAGGCGCGCCTGCTACTGTTACTGTTATATAGAGAGAAGGAAGGTTTAAAGATGACAGAACACATGCAAGTATTCAAAGCTACGGAGACATATGTGAAATTGACCGGCCGGACGCACTACAGCAATGATGTGCTGTGGCTGGCACTCTCCGGCAGCGGTATCGAATTTTCATTCTATGGCACCAAAGCGGAGATTACATTGAAAGCTGATAATATTGCCTTAACCGGTAATAATCTGGCCAGGATTGGCATCTGTGTAAACGGAGTACGGGTCATTGACGATCAGCTGGACACGCTGCTTAGAACGTATACGATATTTGAGAGCGAGACGGAGCAGGAGGTCAGGGTAAAGGTCACCAAGCTGTCTGAGGCGGCAATGTCAACGGCAGGGATTCAGGAGATTGCTGTCCATGCAGCGGATGGAATCAAACCCGCTCCGGCAAAAGTACATAAGATCGAATTCATCAGCGATTCCATTACCTGCGGCTACGGCGTGGATGATGATGACGGGCTGCATTCCTTCTCCACAGCTACAGAAGATGTCACCAAAAGCTATGCTTATCTGACGGCCCGCCATCTTGATGCGGACTATAGTATGGTTTCGTATAGCGGCTATGGCATTATTACAGGATACACAGAAACCGATCAACGGCTGCTGACACATCTTCTCCCGGATTATTATGAACAGGTAGGCAAGTCCGAGGGTAAGTTTGACGGTGTTCTGCTGCCCCAGGATATTCGTTGGGATTTCAACAGGTTTGTGCCCGATCTGATTGTCATCAATCTCGGAACGAATGATGATTCCTATACCAGAGACGATACCGGCAAGCAGACGGAATATGCCAGGGAGTATGCTGAATTCCTCAAAATGGTCAGACGCAATAACCCCCGCACACCCATTCTGTGTACGCTGGGCATCATGGGAGACAGATTGTATCCTTATGTCGAACAGGCAGTGAAGGGATATAGTCAAGAAACAGGAGACAGCAATATTTCTGCCATGAAATTTGATGTGCAGGAGGCAGCGGATGGATACGCCTCCGACTCCCACCCTTCCCAAGCTACGCACAGCAAAGCGGCCCGGAAGCTGACGGCTCATATCAAGGGGCTTATGGATTGGTGATACAGAGAAGCTTGATTGGGCAGGATAATATCTGCTCTGAATATTGCCCAAAGAAAGAAAGCGGCCCGTCCACGGACGATCGCTTTTTTTGTTTTCCCGGCACTGGTGCATATATAGAGAACAATGGGAAAGCTATAAGGGTAAAGGGAGTTTCGTTATTTGAAATTATGGGTATATAAGCTATATTTTCGAAATATAAACGTCAGCAAGCCACAAGTCGGAAAGTGAGGGTCCTCATGGATTTCCCAGTCAACATCCTTCTCGTAGACGATCACCCCGAAAACTTGCTTGCCATTGAGGCTGTTCTAAGCGGAGAACCATATCATCTGTTTCGGGCATATTCCGGGGTAGAGGCTTTGCGCTGTTTATTGGAAGAAGAATTTGCCGTCATCGTCATGGATGTGCAAATGCCGGGAATGGACGGGCTGGAGACGGCACGCCTCATCCGGACCCGGGAGAAAAACAATTACGTGCCTATCATCTTTATGACAGCGACCAGTAATACAATGGAGGATATCTTCGCAGGCTATTCGGTCGGCGCTATGGATTATATGACGAAGCCCTTCGTCCCGCAGCTGTTCAAATCCAAAATCGAGGGCTATGTCAGTATGTATGAAGCTAACAAAACCCTGCAGATCCAAAGCGACATGCTCAAGCAACAAGCGAAGCAAATGGAGAAAACGAATCAGGAGCTCAGAGAGGCTAAGGAAGCGGCGGAAATCGCATCCCGTGTGAAATCGGAATTTCTGGCCATGATGAGCCATGAGATCCGGACTCCGCTGAATGGGATCATAGGCATGTCTGATCTGCTGCTCACCTCCGATTTGCCGGAAGAATACGCTGAGATGGCAGGAATTATCCACACGAGCAGCAATGCACTGCTTTCGGTCATCAATCCTATTCTCGATTATTCCAAAATTGAATCCGGAAAGATGGAAGTGGAAGAGGCGCCGTTCTCCCTTCAGGACTGCCTGGCTGAAACGATAGATTTGTTCACAGCCAAAACCAGGGAACGGAAACTGGAGATGGCTGTGACCGTAGATCCTTCGGTTCCGCCTTATATAACGGGTGATATGACCCGCCTCCGTCAGGTATTGAATAATCTGGTGGGCAATGCAGTGAAATTCACCCATGAAGGCAGTATATACATAATGGTTAACAAGCTGTCCGAAGAGGCGAATACGCTTACGCTTGAATTTACAATTAAAGATACGGGCATCGGAATTCCCCCGGATAAGATAAACGAGCTGTTCCAGCCCTTCTCCCAGCTGGATGCCTCTACAACACGCAGGTTCGGAGGCACAGGGCTGGGATTATCGATCAGCAAATCTTTAGTTGAATTAATGGGGGGCAGCATCCGGGTAGAACCGTCGAATGAACCTGGCGCCACCTTTGTTTTTACAATTGCAGTCA
Source organism: Paenibacillus sp. FSL E2-0178 (assembly GCF_038593005.1). Taxonomy (NCBI): domain Bacteria; kingdom Bacillati; phylum Bacillota; class Bacilli; order Caryophanales; family Paenibacillaceae; genus Paenibacillus; species Paenibacillus sp. FSL E2-0178. The sequence continues at coordinate 2,838,808 of NZ_CP151953.1, read as the reverse complement.
AAACAATTCCAAGTAAATAATGCATAAGGGGCAGGGTTGATACTATGAGCGATCAGAACCAAAGCAAAGAGATAAGCGGGGAGCAGATTGACGCCGGCGAATTGCTCAACGCCTTAATGGCGATGAAGAAAGGAAACTTCTCCCACAGAATGCCCTATGACCGCACGGGAATAGCCGGTAAGGTAGCGGATACCTTCAACGAGATCATGGATATTCAGGAGAGTCTGGTGAATGAAGTCCAGACAGTAGCCAGGGTGGTCGGTAAAGAAGGTAATCTGTCGCGCAGATTCGTGCAGAAGAATCTGGGCGGCTCCTGGGAGACCATTACCGATTCACTTAACGGGATGGTTATTGACTTAATACAGCCGACCAGCGAGATGGTCCGGGTGATTAACGCCGTAGCCAAAGGCGATCTGTCCCAGAAGGTGGAGCTGGAGATCGAAGGACGGCCGCTCACTGGTGAATTCCAGCGGACGGCAAGCAATATTAACATGATGGTGAATCAGCTCAGCACATTTGCCTCCGAGGTTACCCGGGTAGCACGCGAGGTTGGTACGGAAGGGATTCTGGGCGGCCAGGCAGATGTCAAAGGAGTATCGGGAACCTGGAAAGACTTAACTGACAGCGTGAATTACATGGCGACTAACCTTACGGATCAGGTACGTAATATCGCGGCGGTAACGACTGCTGTGGCGAACGGTGATCTGTCAAAGCAAATTACAGTAAATGCACGGGGAGAAATCCTTGAGCTCAAAAATACGATCAACACCATGGTGGATCAGCTCTCCATGTTCTCTTCCGAGGTTACTCGTGTAGCGCGAGAGGTTGGCACGGAGGGGAAGCTTGGCGGGCAGGCAGACGTGAAGGATGTATCGGGTACATGGCGCGATCTAACCGAAAGTGTAAACTACATGGCCTCCAACCTGACCAATCAGGTGCGTAACATCGCGGTTGTGACCACTGCGGTCGCAAACGGCGATCTGTCGAAGAAGATTACTGCCGATGTCCAGGGCGAAATCCTGGAGCTCAAGAACACCATCAACACGATGGTGGATCAGCTGTCGACCTTCGCTTCCGAGGTTACCCGGATGGCGCGTGAGGTAGGAACGGAAGGAATCCTTGGCGGACAGGCGGATGTTAAAGGCGTATCGGGCACCTGGCGGGATTTGACGGAAAGCGTAAATTACATGGCCTCGAACTTAACCAATCAGGTCCGCAACATTGCCGAAGTAACAACTGCCGTCGCTAAGGGCGACTTATCGAAGACAATAACCGTTGATGCGAAAGGCGAGATTCTTCAGTTGAAGAGCACCATCAATATTATGGTGGATCAGCTCAGCAACTTCGCCTCCGAGGTGACGCGGGTGGCGCGGGAGGTCTCCACAGAAGGAATTCTCGGCGGTCAGGCGGATGTGAAGGGCGTATCCGGCACCTGGAAGGATTTAACGGACAGCGTTAACTTTATGGCGGGTACCCTGACCGATCAGGTGCGTAATATCGCTGAAGTGACGACGGCGGTGGCCAAGGGCGACCTGTCCAAGCAGATCACGGTAAATGCGACCGGCGAAATCCTGGAGCTCAAGAACACCATTAACACGATGGTGGAGCAGCTCTCTACCTTCGCTTCCGAGGTTACCCGTGTGGCGCGCGAGGTGGGTACCGAGGGCATGCTGGGCGGACAAGCCCAGGTTAAGGGCGTGGCCGGGACCTGGCGGGATTTGACCGAGAGTGTAAACTATATGGCCTCGAACTTGACCAATCAGGTGCGTAACATTGCTGTTGTAACGACGGCAGTAGCGAACGGAGATCTGTCCAAGAAAATCACTGCCGATGTACAGGGCGAAATCCTGGAGCTCAAAAATACCATCAATACGATGGTGGATCAGCTCTCGATGTTCTCCTCCGAGGTGACGCGTGTGGCCCGCGAGGTAGGTACAGACGGCAAACTGGGCGGACAGGCGCAGGTGAAAGGCGTCGGCGGAACCTGGAAAGACTTGACCGAGGGCGTAAATAATATGGCCCGGAATCTGACGGATCAGGTGCGGAATATTGCGGACGTAACGACGGCGGTAGCCAAAGGGGATCTGTCCAAGAAGATTACCGTAGATGTCAAAGGTGAAATTCTTGAGCTGAAGAATACGATCAACACCATGGTGGACCAGCTCTCGATCTTCGCCTCCGAGGTTACGCGTGTGGCGCGCGAGGTCGGTACGGACGGCAAACTCGGGGCGCAGGCGGAAGTTAAGGATGTTTCCGGTACCTGGAAGGATCTGACCGATACGGTCAACTACATGGCCAGCAATCTGACCATTCAGATGCGCAACATTGCCGGCGTTACGACAGCGGTAGCGAACGGCGATCTGTCCAAGAAGATTACGGTAGACGTTAAAGGCGAACTGCTTGAGCTGAAGAACACGATTAATACGATGGTGGACCAGCTGAATTCGTTCGCATCCGAGGTTACGCGTGTGGCGCGCGAGGTCGGTACAGACGGTAAGCTGGGCGGACAAGCCCAGGTGCGCGGTGTCGGGGGGATCTGGAAGGATCTGACCGACAATGTTAACATTATGGCGACCAATCTGACGGATCAGGTGCGCGGGATCGCCAAGGTTGTGACTGCCGTTGCGAACGGTAATCTGAAGCAGAAGCTGACTGTGGAAGCCAAAGGTGAAATCGCTGAGCTGACCGATACCATCAATAATATGATCGAGACGCTGGCGACCTTCGCCGACCAGGTGACCACGGTGGCGCGGGAGGTAGGCGCCGAAGGGAAGCTGGGCGGACAAGCCAGTGTGCCTGGAGCAGCAGGAACGTGGCGTGACCTGACCGACAACGTTAACTACATGGCGAGTACGCTTACCACACAGGTGCGGGCCATTACGAATGTTGCCACGGCGGTAACGAATGGCGATCTGTCACGGGCCATCGACGTATCCGCCTCCGGGGAAGTCGCGACACTCAAAGATAATATTAACGAAATGATCCGAAACCTGAAGGAGACGACCCGGATCAATACAGAGCAGGATTGGCTCAAAACCAACCTTGCCAAATTCTCACGGATGCTGCAAGGGCAAAGAGATCTGTATGCGGTGAGCCGTATGATCCTGTCCGAGCTGGCTCCGCTTGTATCCATGCAGCATGGGGTCTTCTACATCAATGAGCCTTCTAACGGTGAAGCGGTTCTGAAGCTGTTCGCCAGCTATGCTTACCAGAGCCGCAAGCATCTGGCGAATGAATTCCGGGCCGGGCAAGGGCTGGTCGGCCAGTGTCTGATTGAGAAGCAGCGGATTCTGCTTACCAATGTGCCGGGCGACTATGTTGTAATTTCGTCCGCATTGGGAGAAGCTACCCCGCTTAATATTATTTTGCTGCCGATTATTTTCGAAGATCAGGTGCTGGCGATACTGGAGCTGGCCACCTTCCGCCCTTATAGTGATATCGACATCGCCTTCCTGGATCAGCTTACAGAATCCATCGGCATTGTGATCAATACCATGCAGGCGAACCAGCGTACGGAGGAATTGCTGATCCAATCACAGTCGCTCACCGAGGAGCTCCAGAAGCAGCAGATGGAGCTGCGGAGTACGAATGACGAGCTTGAGGATAAAGCGAAGCTGCTGGTGCTGCAGAAGGCGGAAGTGGAGAGCAAGAATCATGAGGTAGAGGTAGCCAAGCGTTATCTGGAGGAGAAAGCGGAACAGCTTGCGCTCACGTCCAAGTACAAATCCGAGTTTCTGGCCAACATGTCGCATGAGCTGCGTACCCCGCTGAATTCCCTGCTGCTCCTGGCAGAACAGCTGGCCGAGAACCCGGATGAGAATCTTCATGAGATTCAGGTGAAGTTCGCGAAGACCATTCAGGACTCCGGACTTGAATTGCTTAACCTTATCAACGATATTCTGGATCTGTCCAAAATCGAATCGGGCACGATTACGCCGGATTACAGCGAGGTTTCTCTGGCAGAGCTGACAGACGGGCTGGACCGTACCTTCCGCCATATGGTGGATGCCAAGAAGCTGGACTACCGGATCATCATTGATTCCGGCGTACCGGCCAGAATAGCAACGGATTTCAAGCGGCTGCAGCAAATTCTGAAGAACCTGCTGTCCAACGCCTTCAAGTTCACGGAGCAAGGGCAGATCATGCTGCAGATCCGCAAAGCAGGCGAGGGCTGGCATCCGGAGAATGAATCGCTGACGCGGGCCAAAACGGTGATCTGCTTCTCTGTAAGCGACACGGGAATCGGTATCCCGCCTGAAAAGCAGCAGATTATCTTCGAAGCCTTCCAGCAGGCGGATGGCAGCACGAACCGGGAATACGGCGGGACAGGCCTGGGTCTTGCCATATCCCGCGAGATTGCCGAGATGTTAGGCGGAGAAATCACGCTGTACAGTGAAGCGGGCAAAGGGAGCGTCTTTAATCTGTACCTGCCTACTGAAGCGGAATTCACCGAACCGGAGATCCCCAAGGCACATGTTCCGGAGGTGATCGATATCACCCCATCCAAACGCAGAAGTAATCTGGCCAAGCCGGCAGATGATACGTTCCTTGATGACCGGGATCAGATCGGGCCGGGAGACCGTGTCTTCCTGATTATTGAGGATGACCAGAAGTTCAATGAAATTATGCTGGATATGCTCCACAAAAAAGGAATCAAAGCCGTGATTACATCCAGCGGCTATGATGTGCTGGAGCTTGTTCATAAGTACCAGCCGATTGCTGTAACACTCGATCTGCATCTTGGCGGAGACGCCGACGGCTGGCTGGTACTCGAGCAGCTGAAGAACGATATTGAGGTGCGGCATATTCCGGTCTGTGTGATGACGGTCGATGAGGATGAGGTACTGCTGTTACAGCGGGGCGCTCATGATTACTTCCGCAAACCGGTGACCAATGAAGAGCTGGAGAATGCGCTCGACCGTCTGAACCAGTTTGCGGATAAGAAGACCAGGAATCTGCTGGTGGCGGTCCAGAATGAGGAAGAGCGCAAGCAAATCATTGAGCTGTTAAGCAACCCTGATATCAGTCTTACGGCAGTGGACACGGCACGCAAAGCGTTGAACCAGATCAATACCAAAGAATTCGATTGTGTGGTACTGGACAGCGGCCTGCCGGAGATGAATCTTATCCGGTTTATCCGGGATATGTACAAGAACGCGAAGAACAAAAAAGTTCCCGTCCTGGTCCACATGAGCAGGAAGCTGACACCGGCGGAAGAAAGCGAGTGGGATGAGCTGGTCAAAATGGCGGTGCTCAAAGAGGTGAAATCGAATCTCCAGCTGATCGATGAAACGACCCTCTTCCTGCACCGCAAGGCGGAGAACCTGCCATCCGGTTCAAAGGATAAGCTGGTTAAGCTGCATCACTCCGATGAAATGATTGAGTCTAAGAAAGTGCTTGTAGTGGATGATGATATCCGGAACATCTTCGCGCTCACGTCCATTCTGGAACGTCATCAGATGAAGGTCATCCCTGCGGAGAACGGGCAGGATGCCATCACTCTTCTGGAACAGACACCGGACATCGAAATTGTCCTGATGGATATCATGATGCCGGGGATGGACGGCTATGAAACGACCCGTGCCATCCGGCTCAAGCCGGAATTCAAGGACCTCCCCATTCTTGCGCTGACGGCGAAAGCGATGAAGGGAGACCGGGAGCTGTGCCTCGAAGCAGGCTGCTCGGATTACATTACCAAACCGGTCAACAGTGCACAGCTGTTATCTATGATGCGTACATGGCTGGATAACGGTAACTAAGATTTATAAAAACAGGAGCCGACCCCAAAGCCGTGAAAAGGCTGCTTGGGTCAGGCTCCTTTACCTGTTTCAAGGGGGAACATAGCGATAGTTGTATAATGTGCAATTAAAAACAGCGAAAGGGCATGCTTGCATCTTATAACTGTAATCTGTACAACTAAATCTGCCTGAACGGGTGAAACAATCTGCAAATGGAAATTTAATTGCACGAAATACAATTAAACAGATAATCGGTTGAAAATCAGACGATTTAGTTGTACAAAATACAACTAAATATACCGGAGGTATATTTTAAAATTGAAATAAATATGGATTTGCTCTAATTTTAAGCAGGAAAATATAAACATATATTGAATACATCATGCAAAGAGGGAGGATGGAAATGGGATACAGTGAAAATCAGTTGCGCTCGTCATTAACACCGGCAGTTTCAATGATTCTGAACACTCATTATCACTCTGTAATCATGAAAAACCCCCAATTCGCCTGGTTCATAGAGACGCATAAGGAATTGCTGGATGCAACCTTCACGATGACCTTAATGTCTATAATAGAAGCATTGTTCCTGGGGCCTTCTGATTATGAGCAGTACCTGCACACACAGGAGCAAGAGGGGTTTGCGCAAGGGGCTTATACTGCAGAGATATTCGGCGACCATTTTGATATTCTGCTTGAAATGAGCAAAGATTTGAACTTAACCGCCCAGAATATGATGTTCGGGACCATTGAAGCTCTTGTGGATGATTCGGCGAACCGGCTGTTTTTCTATAATCGGCTGATGGAATCCAACTGGACCCGGTTTACCGGCTTTGCTCAAGGTTATTTGTCTAATAAAGACCAGCAGATCGACAATCTGCATGAACAAAAAATCGCGGTTATGGGACAGATGGCTGCAGGCATGGCACATGAAATCCGTAATCCGCTGGCTTCAATCAAAGGCTTCGCCCAGCTTGTGAATAATAGGCTTAATGAGCCTGAGATCAAAGCTAATGAACTGCGTGCCTATATGGATATTACAATTAAAGAGATCGATACGCTGAACGGCTTAGTTACGGACTTCCTGATGCTGTCGCGGAAAGGGGATCATGCGAAGAATAGCGGCGTAGTGTTTAATGTAATCGAGGTTATACATAGAGTGAACAACATTGTGAATCAGCTCATACTTAGCGGCGATATTATTCTGGCAGTGGATTATTCGGATGAGACTATTCTGACTTTCGGAAATGCCTCACAGCTGGAGCAGGTCTTCCTGAATATTTTGAAGAATAGCATTGATTCCTTCACCGCATGCCAAGGCAGGATAGATATTACAGTGACCACGGCGGATGAGACCCATGAAATCATGCTGATCTTCAAAGACAATGGCGAAGGGATACCGCCGGATAAATTAAAACGGATCTTCGATCCGTTCTTTACCACCAAGCAAAAAGGGACAGGCATCGGCTTGTCCATCTGTAAACAATTAATCGAGATGTACGGCGGACAGATTAGGGTAGATTCGGAACTTCAGGCAGGAACCAGCGTGAGGGTAACTTTGCCGTGGGTGTGCGAATCCAATGAGCGTGTGGAGGGTGGTCTGTTAAATGCCCATTAGGGAGCTTTGGTGTGTTTCCTGCTTTTTTAAAAAATAACATAATTCGACAAATTCCTATGCGTTCATGTGGTATTCTTTGTAAGGTGATTTGGCCGCTGTAAGATTACTAGTTTGAAAGGGGAATACAATGAATAAAAAAGTCTTCATTTTTATAGTGGCCTGTTTGCTGTTTATGGCTGTCCCGCAACAAAGCTTCGCTGCTGCAGAATATCCGGACGTCAACATCGCGGTTAATGGAGTTTCGCTTGTTGGTTCAGAGCCTTTGTATGTGGAGAAGGGGAACACGCTTGTGTACTACCGGTTTTTCTTTGAGTCACTGGGAATGACTGTGGATATGAATGTCGAATTAGGAAGAGTTTATGTTTTTGACAGCGGGGAAGAAGAGGCCAAACCGCTAATCACCTTATGGCTGGGCAGCAAAAAAGTAATGTATAAGGATAAAGAGGTGACACTCCCGGCACCTGTACGGCGAATTGGAAATCTTACATATATGCCTGTCCGTTCAATCAGTGAAATGTTAGGATATCAGGTGAAATTTAATGTGGACGAGCAGACTATTCTTCTAACGAAAACAATAACCGATGAAGGAGACAAGATCCGTCCTTTATTCGACAGCTTCTTTAAGGAGGGTCAGATCAATCCATCGCGTGAGATATTTACCGGTCAGGGATGGGATATTTATACCACTATTGATTCGGAGATGGGTGTAGATTTCAACTTCCTTCCTTTAAAGGACTCCACTGTCTCAGTAGATAAAATTGGATATCTCTCAGATAATAAAGCTGTCGTCAGAGTAGCCTATAAATCAGCATCCGCCGCATTTAAACGGGAGATTGACTTTATATTCACCGTCACCAAAGAAAAACAGGATTGGAAGTTAGCCCGTTTATATATGGAGGGTCCCAGATATGAGCTGGCCGAAGGGGCAACAGCAGGAGGTACAGTCACTGCCGGACAGGGCGGTGAGGCTGCAGCAGTTATGTCGGGTTTGGATGCATATAATCAGGCATGGGCAAACGGAGATGCAGCTGCAATCATTCAGTCAACATCACCGGCTTACATAAGCGAATTTGAAAGCGAGACTGGCCTGCAATTTGAGGTTGAGATGGCCCAGCAAGCATACAGCTCTGAGAAACAGAAAGTGGCTGGAACCTATATTCCTTATCTAAGCGCTGATCATGCTGTCGTGTACGCAGCTGAACTGCATAAGGAATGGGATGATAACGATAATCTGGTGGAAGTACCGGTTGACGTAATGTTTCGTATGGATAAAACCGCAGACGGGCGCTGGACAGTACACAGCTTACTGGAACTGGTGGATAGTGAAATGACTATAACTTTACAGTAAATATTATTTATATTAGCGTAATGGATTTCTCCGGGTTGAAGGACCGGTTAGCTGCTGCTGACCGGTTTTTATGCTGCTCCCGGCATGGATTAGCTCATTAGTATGTTTTCACGTACACTGGAAGGATAGAGCAATTATCGAACTGAGCTGCGGGGTGAGTGGAATGGAGAAGCTGATAGAACGGATCAAGGGTGAGTTATTGGCACAAGCAACGATAGAGAGTGTTGATCCACTGGAACCCGTGAAGGTCCGCAGCGTGCCGAAGCCCTGGAGGGTGCTGGGAACCGGGAATTACGCCGCCGTATTCTATCATCCGGAAGCTCCCGATTATGCAGTGAAGGTGTACGCCCCGGGCAGGCCGGGCCTTGCGGAAGAAGCAGAGGTGTACCGCCGCCTCGGCCGTCATCCGGCATTCTCCGAATGCTATTACAGCGGACCGGACTTTCTGATCCTGAAACGGCTGCAAGGAGTTACCTTCTATGACTCGATGAAACGGGGGATTCTCATCACCGCGCAGGCCATCGAAGATATTGACAGCGCGCTGGGTTATGCCCGGTCCCGCGGACTCCACCCGCATGATGTCCACGCCAAGAATGTGATGGTTCAGGACGGCCGCGGCCTGATCGTAGATATATCCGATTTCCTGAAGGACGAGGACTGCAGCATGTGGGAGGATTTCAAGAAGGCGTATTATCACCTGTACCGGCCTGTTGCCTCCCGCTGGATGTTTCCGGTTCCCCGGCCCATTCTGGAGATCGTCCGCAAGGGCTACCGGTTGTGGCGGCGGTTGAAGGAATAAGCTGGGCGGTCACTTATTTCTATTACCGGAGGATGGAGTAGTAGGCGACCGATTCGTCGATCAAGCGGGATAACGTCAACTCACGGAAGCGGCTGTCTACCGGGTATGGAGTAAAGGCGGCATGAGAGTTTACCTGATGCGCATGTCCTCCGTGCCCCGCGGTAACAGGAACCCTGACCTGAAGAATGCCGGATAAGGCGGAATGCAGCAATCCAAGCTGACCTGTTGCCCACTCCTGCTCCTTGCGGCGCAAGGTTACCACTATCTCCTCCACTGTTGAATGGTGAATACATCTCAGAGGAGCCCCCCATTTCGTCAAATCAAAGGATTGTCCACTTCGTGTAATCTCGATCTCGCATGCCCCGTAATGAATTTGTTCTCCCCAGGTGAGCCGCAGCAGCAGATATAATGAACCGGTCCGGACCGGTCTGTCGGCGAACGAAGGAGTGGTATCAAATGCAAAGAGTTCAATCTGCAACAGCTTGTTACTATTCATGGATGCCGCCCTCCTGAAGTTCCGTAAGCACTATTGATGTTAAATGATGGGTTTGTTTCGCCCGGGCCAGATAACCGGTAAGCTGGGCTTCATTCTCGCAAACGGCCGCATGCTCCAGCCAGATACTATATTTAGTTTTACGGACAACAGACAGATGCAAGGGGAATTTGTCACGGGACCGGAGGACATACCAGCCGTCAGGCATACTTTTCCAGGGTTCCTTGAAGGCTGTCCACAAAGCCAGCCGCTTGCGCGTCTGCCAGTCACGTTCCTGCTGCTTGTCTCTGATGCTAGTGTAAATATTGTACAGCACCTGTTCATTTGAACAAGTGAAGTAGGCTGAGGATCTGCAAAAGTGAAACAGCGTTTCGATCTGGTCTGCCCCAAATCCATAGCCTACCACATACCGTTGCTTGCCCTCCTCGTACCACAGCACGCCAAAGCTAGAAAACTCCAGACTGACCGGATCCAGCATATGAGGATGAATGCCCAAATAATAGGTTGTCGATGTCTCTATCTCTTCCACTCTTCAAGACTCCCTCCAGTAGTTGCTCACAGGAACTCAGCACAGGTGTTAATGGGAATCATACACGCAGTTCTATTCCATGTAAAAAGCGCAACCGGCCTTAAAGGTCAGCCATAGCACATATCCCGGCAGAAAGTGAGAATAATCCTGCTTATTCTTGGTGTCACCATGGTTTTTCTTCCGTATACGTTAGTTTGTTGCCTTCTTAACGGGATCTTAACTGATGGCAGAATAGTCTTATAAGTTCTTAATCCCGCCGCTTCACCGCCGTGATTTCCGGTAATCCCGGGGCGGCAGGCCGGAGATCATCTTGAACACCTTGCCGAAATGGGTGAGGCTCTCGAAGCCGCAGGCTTCCGATACTGCCGTGACGCTGAGGTCCGTGTCCCGCAGCAGGCGTTCGGCTTCCCGGACCCGGGTGATGTTCACATATTCGGCGAACCCGAAGCCGGTGATATGCTTGAATACGCGGCTGAGATGGCTTTTGCTGATGTAGAACTTCCTGGCAATTGCATCAAGCTGCAGGGGTTCTCCATAATGCTGATTGATATGGCGGACGATATCCGTAATCTTATCCTGGACCGGTGAGGGTTCGTCAGCCGCCTGCGAGCCGCGTCTTAGAATGGTACGGGCGGTATACAGCAGCAGCTCAACGGCCATGTTCCGGATATGCAGCGTATAGCCCGGCGGCTGTTCGATGATTTCGTTCATCAGCGAGAACATCAGGCTCTCTACATACAGGCGTTCCTGAAGGTTGAAGCGGATCAGCGGATGGTTATGGATAAAAGGAGTCTGGAGCAGCTGTTTCTCCTCCGCTGTGAACCCGTCAAGGAAGGACGGATCGTAATAGACAACAATCCGTTCATAATTAGGCTTGTCGAGCTCGGAGGTTTTGTGCAGGGCGTTGGAATTCACGATTACAAGATCTCCTGCCCGGATATGGTAGATGCTGTCCTTGACGAAGTACTTTCGTTCCCCGCTGAACAGGTAGAAGAGCTCATGCTGAATATGGTAGTGATTATTGGTCATGGAATAATGCCCGATGCGCCGGTCAAATTCGACCTTGAACGGGTCATCATCTGAGCCGAAGCGCAGCATGCCGGGAAGGGACTGGACAGACATAGGGAGCTCCTTTCGTTACAATCTGACTAATGCTTTTATTATAGCAAAATAAATGGAATATACGTATTTTTGCGCTTAATTGCGGAGTAATCCCATTTATATTGTGTTAGTCTGTTTACGCGAAGCAGGCTAAATATTCATGGGAGGAACAAATGATTACTAACATTACCTTAAATACGAATGCGCTTGAACAAGGGCTGGATAAACTCTGGAACAAGCTGCATGGCACAGATGAACATGACAACCTGGACTATTGGGAATGGGTTCAGGGGGTCGCTTTGTACGGTGTGATCAAGGCTTATGAGGAGACAGGGCAGACGAGATACGCGGCTTTTCTCCAGCAGTGGACGGCAGACAATGCGCATCAGCTAAGGAACGGCTCGGTCAACTGGGTTGCGCCGGCGAATGCGCTGCTGAGTGTGTACCAAGAGACTAGAGACCCAGAACTGCTGAAGCAATGCAGGGAAGTTGCGGACTGGTGCGTCCATGGAGCACAGCGGACAACGAATGGAGGTTTCGCCCATGTATGGGGACCGGGAGCCGGCGGACTTGAGGATTATAAGAACCAGCTGTGGATTGATACCTTGTTCATGGCGGGGATTTACATGCTGCGCTTTGGTCTCTTTGAGCAGAACCGAGCTTGCACCGAAGAAGCACTGCATCAATTCGATATTCATGTGGATTGTCAGTTCGATCCGGCCAGCGGACTCTACAGCCACGGCTATCATTGTCTGGAGGAAAAGCGCCTTGGCGAGCATTGGGGACGCGGTAACGGCTGGGCGGCTGTCAGTGTCATTGAGCTGCTGAACCTTATGAACGGGCAGCCTTATTCTACGGACAAGTATGAACAAGTGTTCAAGCAGCAGATGGAGAGCGCTTACGGGCTCAGGATGAAGGACGGTCTGCTGCGGACACTACTGGATGTGGAGGAATCTTACCCTGAGACCAGTGGCTCGGCCTTGTTTGCTTATGCAGCGCTTAAAGGCCACCGGCTTGGCATTCTGGATAAGAAGTACCGTGAATGGGGAGCGCAGATTGCCATGGAAATTCTGAACAATCATCTAGCCGATGACGGCACGGTGCTCCATGTCTCCGGCGGGACAGACTGTCAGGATGCCGCAGGATACTTGCGGGTACCTTACGCCCCGAGACCATACTCAACCGGGGTTGTAATGATGCTGTTCAGTGAGGCGCTGGCGTATCACAACTGATGGAATGTGCTGCTAATGGGTTGCAGTAAGATGTACTAAATCATTACGCCAAGCAAAAAGGATCGGATGGGGATTTTGGAACTGGAGGGAGCGTTAGCGTCCGCCTTTGTTACCGGATTTCTACCGCGAACAGCGGTTTGAATCAGGAAATCTGGGAACAACAGCGGCCGGAAGTCCAAAACTTCACCGGAGTGACGACTGAGCTTTTAGTTGATATTTTGAAGTTTATCTTGATTTTTTTAACAAATAGAAACGGAGGAGACGATCAGCATGTCCAAGCTGAAATTACATTGGCTAACAGCAAGAAAGGCGACACAGACCGCTGTAAGCTTCGGTACACCTTGGAGCCAAGGGGCTCTGCTGCCGGGAGAAGCCGTTTTGCTGCAAGATGAAGCAGGGACGGGCGTTCCCGTCCAGACCCGAATTAACGCCTACTGGCCGGACGGCTCCGTGAAATGGCTGCTGCACAGCGGGGTACTGGATACGCGGCAGACATACAGTGTCAGCAAAGGGGAGAATGCTCGCCCGGCTGCCACCGCTACCCTCTCAGCCTCCCAGTCCCCGGACGGTTCTGTAACGGTCGAAAGTAGTCTGCTCTCCTGCAGAGTTGCACCGGGAAGCACCCTGATCTCTTCCATCCTGCGCAAACAGACCAGCCATAAGCCGGTATCCGCGCAGCTGACGGCTCTGATCGAGAATAGGGACGAACAGGAAGGGATCGAGACGATCTCTATCCATAAGCTGAACGGAGTTACAGAGAAGATTACGCTCGAAGAAGCCGGACCGCTCCGCGCCGTCGTCAAGCTGGAGGGACGCCACCGCTATACGAATCGTGAGATTTCGCGGTTCCCTTTTGTCATTCGTCTCTACTTCTATGCGGGAAGTGACGAGATCCGGATGGTGCACAGCTTTGCCTTCGATGCGGATGAGCATACCGATTATCTAAAGGGGTTGGCGGTACATTTCCAGATGGAGGCTGAGGGGGAGCTGTGGAACCGCCATGTCGGTTTTGCCGGGGATACGGGCATGTTCTATGAAGCGGTGCAGCCGATGTATACGTATAGCGGCGCAGTTCACCCGGTCTACGAACAGCAGCAGATTGCTGGACAATTTGTCCCGGTCCAAGAGGTTGAAGAGGCTGGTCTGCTGGAGAATGTGCGGGATAATGCGGCTTGGGGGAATTTCCGCCTGCAGCAGGATTCGTGTGACCATTACAGTATTGTCAAAAGCACAAACCGCCAGTGCGCCTACATTCCTGCCGCCCAGGGGAACCGCTCTCTGGGTGCCGCCTTCTTCGGAAGTGAGAGCGTTATTCTGAGCGCTGCGGTTAAGGATTTCTGGCAGAAATCTCCGATGGCGCTGGAGGTCACGGGTGCGGCCGGGGAGCAGCCTGCCCTGACGGTATGGCTGTGGAGCAGATACGCGGAAGCCTTCGATTTCCGGGCGTATGATACGGAATCGCATCCCTTCTCCTACGGGGATATGGATAATCATCCGGAAGGCATAGCCAACACCAATGAAATTGCCGTCAAGCTGTTCGGACAGATGCCGGGCAAGCAGGCAATTCTCGACTTTGCCGGGGATGTGCAGACCGATTCCCTGCTTATTGCCGATCCCCGGGTATATGAAGAGACCAAGGTGTTCGGTACCTACTGGCTTCCGCCCAAGCAGGAGCAATACACTACGCCTGAGCATGAGAGGGCCCTGCTGGGGTTCATGGATTTCTACATTCAAGAGGTGGACCAGCGCAAGTGGTACGGCTTCTGGGACTACGGGGATGTGATGCATACCTATGATCATGTGCGGCACACCTGGCGGTATGATGTCGGCGGGTTTGCCTGGCAGAATACGGAGCTGTGCAACACCTATGTGAACTGGCTGCTGTTCCTGCGGACCGGAGACTATGGCATCTTCCGGTTCGCCCGGGCGATGACGCGGCATACGAGTGAGGTAGATATGTATCATCTCGGCGCTTATGCGATGCTGGGCAGCCGCCACAATGTGCGCCACTGGGGCTGCAGATGGAAGGAGCCGCGGATTTCCATGGCCGGGCATCACCGTTTCTTCTATTATCTGACGGGCGATGAGCGGACCGGGGATATTATGGACTTTGTTAAGGATGCCGACTATGCCAAGCCGAAGGATCAGGTCGTTACGGCAGAAGGCTTCACTTCCGTACGTACCGGTCCTGACTGGTCCTCTTATGTCTCCAACTGGATGGTGCAGTGGGAGAGATATCAGGATACCAAGTACCGTGACAAGATTCTGACCGGCATCGCGAACCTGAAGCAGGCGCCGAACCGGCTGTCCTCCGGCTCCCACTTTCACTACAACCCGGGTACGGGTGAGATGCACTACCTCAGTGAAGGGAACTACCAGTATCATATGGTGATCTGCTTCGGGGGACCGGAAATTTGGTTCGAGCTGTCAGAATGGATAGAGGATGAAGAATTCAAGGATATGCTGGCGCAGTTCGGCGATTATTTCGCCATGACACTGGAGGAGAGAAAGCTGACGTCGGGCGGCTTATTTAATGAGAGCAATGATCAGGCCTGGGATGGTCTGCGGTTCGCTATCCGGATGCCTGCGTATACCGGTTACCGCCACCAGAATCAGGCACGGATGCAGCAGGCACTTGATATGCTGAGAGGCAAAGCGGATATCAGTTCGAATACACCCGGACAGACGGATGATGAGGGCAATCTGATATATACGAATGTTCCGAAGACAGAATATATCCGCGAGATCCGCGAGGTTCCGTTCGTGAACACCAACGGTATTTCCCAGTGGAGTCTGAATTACATGGAAACGGCCAGACTGCTTGAATTGATGAATGAAGAAGGAGATCAATCAGATGACAACAACTGACGTTAACGAGCTGACACCACGGAATCTTGTATCCCCCCCGGCAGCGCAGACCGATACAACAATTGCCCTCGCATGGGATAAACCGCAGTCTGCAGACGATATCGCCTGTTACCATGTGTATGTGAATGGGAAAGTTCATGGGATCATTACCGCTACAGACTATACTTTAACCGGACTCGAACCCTCTCACGCGTACGAAGTGCAGGTATATGCTGTCTCCAGAGCCGGAGTTGTGTCCCTGCCGGGGCCCACCCTAACTGCTGCAACCAAACCGGAAAGTGAGAGATTTGATATTACGTCCTTCGGGGCGGTGGCAGACCGCGAAACCATGAATACAGCAGCGATCCAGGCAGCTATCGACGCGTGTACCCCTGGCGGTACGGTATATGTTCCCGAGGGTGTATTCAACACGGGCGCTATTTTCCTCAAAAGCCATATGACCCTGTATGTAGCCAAGGGCGGCGTATTGCTGGGCAGTGGCAATCCTGCCGATTACCCGGTCATGACCTACAGATGGGAGGGCCGGGAACAGCTCTGTTATGCGAGTCTGGTGAATACCAGGGATTGCAGCGGCGGGGAGCGGCATGAGCAGATTACGATTGCCGGCGAAGGGACGATTGATGCGAACGGAGCAGCGCTTTTCAAGGGAGAAATGGCTGAGAAGAAGGGATATCGCGGCAGAGCGGTATGTCTGCGGAACACGGATTATGTATATCTGAAGGATATTACCGTCCGGCAGTCGCCTGCCTGGTGCGTTCACCTTATCTATTGCAATCAGGTCAGTGCGAATGGAATCAGCATCTATACGAAGAATGACGAGTACGGCCGGAGATATGAGAATATTTTCAACGGAGACGGGCTGAATCCGGATTCCTCCAGTGACATCTACATTTTCAACTCTATGATTGCCAGTCAGGATGATTGTATCGCCATTAAATCAGGCCGTGATGAAGAGGGCAGACGGGTGGGCATCCCCTCCCGGGACATCCGGATTACCAACTGCCGGTTCAACAGCGGCTTCGGTGTGGCGATTGGCAGTGAAATGGCCGGAGGCGTAAGCGGTGTTCAGGTGACCGACTGCATATTCGAAGATGTATACAGCATTGGTACGGTCAAAGCGCCAAGAGGACGGGGGGCAGTCATCGAGAATATCTCGTATGAGAATTGTACGCTTAAGAATTACAGTCTGGAGCATGAGGATTGTGAATGGTTCAGAGGCGCGATTAACATTGACCAGTTCTACAGCCATATCGAATATGACGCGGACCTCCTGGAAGAGGTCAATGAAGGAACGTCAATTATCCGGAACATCAGCTTCCGTAACATTGTCCTCGACACGTATGCCGGTAATGCGGTGTTCATGGCCGGGCTGCCGGAGAGTCCGCTGCAGAATATCGTGCTGGAGAACGTATCGGGTATAGGGAAATTTGGCCTGAAGGCTTACAATATCGAAGGTCTGACCTTGACGAATGTGTCTGTTATGTCACGGCTGGATGAAGATTATCAGTTCCATAATACCAGGCAGGTATAGACCGGCTTGCCGCAGAACAATAAAATGGAAGTAATTTCGAACAGTGGAGGCTTGGCTGATGGCGTATTATTATGATTTTGGACCTGACGGCTCGGAAGTGAGTCAGGGATATACGAAGGTAACAGCGGGGGATGTATATGCTCGGGAGCGTGGATACGGTTTCACTGATTGCAGCCAGGTTACTGCACTCCAAAGGAATGAGGAAGCGCTGAGCGGGGACTTCTGTATCCCGTTCGGGGCCACCTTCCTTGCTGATGTGCAGGATGGGAATTATATAGTAACCCTAACTGCAGGAGATAAATATGCACCTACCCATACTACGCTGAGAAGCAATGGCGAGCGTTCAGTCCTGCCCGATATTCACACGGTGGCGGGACAAGTTGCCCGCGAAATGTTTGCCGTGAATGTGCGGGGAGGGCAGCTGAAGCTTAGCTTCGGAGGCTTGGCTCCGCGCGTGAATACACTTGAGATTGTCCCTTCCAAGGAACAGGTCACCCTGTTTTTGGCCGGTGATTCCACCGTTACGGACGCAAGCGAGGACGGATTCCCGTTCTCCGGCTGGGGCCAGCAGCTGCAGCGGTTCTTCAAGCACGATGTCGCCGTAGCCAATCATGCAGAGGGCGGGCGCAGCACCAAGAGCTTCATCTCCGAGGGCCGGCTTGATGTTATCCTGGAAGAACTTAAAGCGGGCGATTATCTGTTCATCCAGTTCGGACATAACGACCAGAAGAATGATGATGAGCGTCATACGGATCCGTCAACGACCTACATCGAGCATTTGCGCAAGTATATTGAAGCAGCCTATTCCCATAAAGCGACTCCCGTGCTCATCACCTCTGTGCACCGCCGGTTCTTCGATGCTTCCGGGAAGCTGCAGGATACGCATGGAGCCTATCTTGATGCGGTGAAGCAACTGGCTGAGGAGGAAGGCATAGCGTTGATAGATTTGGCAGCGAAGAGCAAACGGTTATTCGAAGCGGAGGGCCCCGAAGGCACGAAGTCTATCTTCCTGTGGGGTGAGCGGGGAGAATGGAAGAACTATCCAGGCGGTGTCCGGGACAACACACATTTCCAGGAGCGCGGCGGCCTGAGGATTGCCGAACTGATTGTTGAGGGCATCCGGGAGAATGAGCTGCAGACGCTCATTATGTATTTGAGATGAATGGATAGTTCAGTTCTTTCTTCGATAAAAGTCTGGGCTTGATCTGACCGTTCCGGCGGATGGACACCATTCCGGACGGTGAACCGGATTCCGGTTTGGCCGGAAAAAGCCGTGATTTCAGTAAATATAAGCTCAAATCAGGACGCTGTCCCGCACCGGGAAGCGTTCTTTTTTTGGTCTTCAAGGGCGAGGGGAAGCCCGCCATACCGCGCTGTATAAGGGTTCGGAATTCGGATAAGGCTCCAGAAATGAGTCTATTGTGCGGGTCTGCAGCGCCGGCGTATAGTGTGGTTATTCAAGTCCGGCTGGCAGCATCAGCCAGGGGAGAGAGCAGACATATACGTCAAGCAACCGTAAGGGAAGGGATGTTCATGAACCAGAGTATTGCAGGGTCAAAAAAGAAGGTGTTACCGCCGAAGACAATTAAACCGAAGCGGATCGCGAAGGGGATCTGGAAGGACTATCAATTATATTTGCTTCTACTTCTTCCAATCGCCTATTTCATTATTTTCAAGTACGTACCGATGTACGGTGCAGGGATTGCCTTTCAGGACTATAGCATTTTCAAAGGGGTAAGCGGAAGCGAATGGATCGGCTTCGAAAACTTCAAGGAGCTATTCGCGATGAGTCAGTTCTATACGGTCGTGCGGAATACGCTGCTGCTGAATCTGCTGGATCTGATCGTTTCCTTTCCGGCGCCGATTATTCTGGCTCTGATGCTGAATGAGCTCAGAATCGTCTGGTTCAAAAAGATATCGCAGACCATTCTGTATCTGCCGCATTTCATTTCCTGGATCATCATCGGCGGTCTCGTGTACCAAATCTTTTCCAATAAAGGCGGTCTCGTCAACAATATGATCGTAGCGCTAGGCTTCGATTCCGTGCCGTTCCTGACAGAGAAGAATCACTGGCTGCTCGTCTACTTGGGAACAGGAGTCTGGCAGAGCGCAGGCTGGGGCACAATTATTTATCTGGCTGCACTTACAGGCATCAATAAGGAGCTGTATGAGGCTGCAGAAGTGGACGGAGCCGGAAGATGGCGGAAGATGTGGAATATCACGCTGCCGGGAATCCGCTCAACTATTGTGGTCATGCTGATTCTGGCCCTTGGCAAAATTATGACCATTGGCTTTGAACGGCCGTTCGTAATGGGGAATGCGCTGGTCATGGATTATGCAGAAGTTATAAGTACCTTTGTCTATAAAGTGGGTCTTCAATCGGCGCAATTCTCGCTGGCCACCGCGATGGGCTTGTTCCAGGCATTGGTAGGACTCGTCTTCGTCATCGGGTCTAACGCGATTGCGAAGAAGATGGGGGAACCCGGGCTATGGTAGGAGGCAAAGCAATGAATAACAAAATCAGACAAAACCCGCGTCTCTCAGACGTGCTTATCATGATTTTTATCGGAATCACAGTGATTATAAGTATCCTTCCGTTCTTGAACATTATCGCGGTATCCCTGAGCTCGAAGGAAGCGATTATCTCCGACAAAGTAACCATCTTTCCGCGGGGCTTCAACATTGAATCCTACAAGCTGGTGTTCGCGGATATCCGCATGCTGAAGTCGATGGGACTTACCATCGTGCTGACAGTGATCTATACAGTTCTGAGCATGATCATGAGCATCTGCGCAGCCTATCCGCTGACCAAGGACAATCTGAAGGGCCGGTCCTTCTTCTCGATGCTGATCATCTTCACGATGTTCTTCAGCGGCGGTATGATTCCCGAGTATCTGCTGGTGAAGGAGCTCGGCATGCTGGACAGCTTAACGTCGCTCATCGTTCCAGGCATGATCAGCGCCTTCAATCTGATTATCCTGCGGACCTTCTTCACTTCAATTCCGCCAAGTCTGGAAGAGTCAGCCTATCTTGATGGCAGCTCCCATATCGTTACCTTGACGAAGATCGTCCTTCCGCTGTCGCTGCCCGTACTGGCCACACTTAGCTTGTTCTATGCGGTCTCCAGATGGAACACTTACATGGATGCACTCTTTTATATTACGAATTCGAATTTGTATCCCATACAGCTAAAGCTGTATCAGGTGGTTATGAACAGTATGGTAACGGATCTCACAGCGCAAGAAGGAGCCATGCAGACTGAAGTTATTGCTGAAGGTATCAAGGCTGCCAGCATCATGTTTGCTACGATCCCGATTCTGATTGTGTACCCGTGGCTGCAGCGGTACTTTGTATCCGGCGCCATGGTCGGAGCTGTCAAGGAGTAGCGGTTGATCACTTCGCACTTGCGAAGTTGAAAGACATATAGCACAATATCACCATAAAGGGGAGTACAAACATGAAAACAATTCATAAGAAATGGTTCGCGGCTCCTGCAGCAGCATTGCTGCTGGCAGGTATGCTGTCAGGCTGTTCCGGCAATTCAAATGAGGGGGCCTCATCCTCTGCAGCACCCGCTTCCGGGGGAGAAGCGGCGGCTACCCAGAGTAAAGATCCCGTTACACTGAAAGTGGAAGTGTTCGACCGCGGTAACGCACCTGCCGGTGCAGGCCCGGTTACCGATAACTACTGGACCCAGTGGATCCAGAAGAACTTTGGTGATCCTAACAATATCAAGTTGGAATTTGTACCCGTTCCGCGTAATCAGGAGGTTGATAAGCTGAATGTGCTTATGGCCACCGGCGACGCTCCGGACCTTGTCTTCACTTATGACATGAATACCATATATAACTATGTTAAGGATGGCGGTTTAACAGAGGTCGGCCCGCTGATCGAAGAGAATGGTCCGAACCTGAAGAAGTTCCTGGGGGATGAAGTTCTGGCCTATGGTGTATTCGACGGCAAACAGTATACGATCCCTGCCAAACGCCCGCTGCAATATGCCCAGTCCTCTTATATCCGTAAGGACTGGCTGGATAAGCTGGGCTTGCCGGTGCCGGCGACGACTGAAGAATTCTACGAAACTATGAAAGCGTTTAAAGAAAAAGATCCGGGCCAGGTTGGGGGTAAGCTGATTCCTTACGATTTCAGCGCTATTGACGGCACGACGATTACAAGCCCTATGGTTCTGGTTAACTCCTTCGTGAATAACTTAACGGAAGAAGAAACCTATATGTACACCTCAACCAGCTACATTCCGGAAATTTCAAAGCCGGGTTACAAGGAAGGTGTGCAATTCCTGAACACCATGAATGCTGAGGGCCTGATCAATTCGGACTTCGCACTGGACAAAGACGGCAAGCAATTTGAGGGTGATGTGGCCAATGGCTATGTCGGCGCATTCACTGCACTCGCGGCCCACGCTAACCTGATGGCACCGGGCAAGGTTTTCGACACCTTGAAGCAGAATGTTCCCGGCGCTGAATATGTAGCCATGGACCCGTTCACGGATGAAGAAGGCAAGACACCTAAGTCCATTTACGATCCGATCGGTATGCATATCATGATTCCGAAGACAAGCAAGCATGTCGCAGAAGCAATCAAGTATCTGGACTGGATGTCCCAGAGCGATGTGCTCTTTACGCTCCAGAACGGTAATGAAGGCGAGCATTATACGCTTGAGGACGGATTCCCGGTAGCGATTACGTCGGATGAGGCGAAGAAGACATTCTACAATAACACCGACATCGCTATACTCTCCAATGGTAAAGACTTCGGATCTGAAGAGAAGAATATCGAAGCTGCCGCACTCCAGACGCCGGATTACAAAGAGCTGTCGAAGCAGACGATCCTTAACGCCCTCAAGGATGGATACACACTGCCGCGC
Source organism: Paenibacillus sp. FSL E2-0178 (assembly GCF_038593005.1). Taxonomy (NCBI): domain Bacteria; kingdom Bacillati; phylum Bacillota; class Bacilli; order Caryophanales; family Paenibacillaceae; genus Paenibacillus; species Paenibacillus sp. FSL E2-0178. The sequence continues at coordinate 2,816,669 of NZ_CP151953.1, read as the reverse complement.
TTTGAGCGTCCGATTGAATCCGAGATCAAATACGGCGATACCTTGAAATCCAAGGCAACAGAAGGTATTGTGAAAAGTATTGTATCGAATCCCGATAAATTCAGTGAGACTTATGATTCCTATGTGAAGGAATATCTGAAGATCGGCGGCCAACAGGTCCAGGATGAACGTAAGGCTGCTTATGCCGAAATGAAGAAGTAATCAACTCATAATTAAACCATTAATCCAAAAAGCAACGGCAAGCCCCAGATTTTCCCATGGGATTTGCCGATATTTCTATGTACAAAGGATGGCGGAGACAATGAAAGTCAATAACAGCTATATTATGCGGATGCTCCTATCATACCTGCCCATTCTATTCGTCACGATCAGCATTTTGACTTTCATTTTCTTCTCCATCATGAATCAGTTCAATGTCAGTAATGCCTTGCAGGCCAACCGTCTGACAGCCAAATATGTGGTGAATATGACGGATACTTCACTCAAGGCAATTTCCTTCGAGGCGCAAGAGGCCATCGATACCGGGGGGACGCTGCAGCAGTTCCTTGATGCCCCGTCAGACCGGGCCCTGGATTTCGATGCCTCCAATATGCTGAGCACCATGATGATCCGCTTCGGGCTGATCGATTCGGTCTATCTGTACCGGGCCAGAGATGGTATGGTGCTCGATCAGAGCACGATACAGCCGCTGGGGCAGTTTGCCGACCAGAGCTATATCCGGGCAGCGCTGGACCAGGCCTATACCGGGGTCTGGTCTTCGCCGCGCCTGAAAGAGAGCCAGGGAATACAAGGGACCTCTAAAGTGAATGTGACCTCTCTTGGCTTCAAGATTCCGCGCAACTCCGGCAGCCTCGGCTACCTGATTATCAATGTGAGGACCTCTTCCCTGAGCTCGTATATCGGCCAGGCCATCGACCCGACGATCACCGAAGCGCAGATCTACGATAATAAGGGCCAGGCGTTCTTCGGCGAGAATGCTTCGCTCACATCAAAAAGCAGGTTAAGTGTAGATATCGAATCCGATTATACGGGCTGGACGTACAGGGTAGGGATCAAAGGCGGCCAGCTGCTGAGCTTCCTGTTCCACGGCAGCACAGTCTGGATCATGCTGGGGCTGGCAGTCATTGCTTTTGCCATTGGCACGACATTCTACGTCACCCGGCGGAATTATAGACCCATTGAGACCATTCTGCACCGGATTGAGCGGTTCTCACAAGCAGTTATCCCACCGGATTCCAAAGAGAAGGAGAATGAGTTCGCCTTCATAGATCAGGCCATTGAGCGCTTAATTACGAATAATATGGCCTTTCAGGAGCAGCAGGAGGAGCATCTGGTCATCCGCAGGCAGCAGTTTCTGCAGACGCTGCTCAAGGGAGAATATGAAGACGACCGGGAGACCTGGGAGCAGGAGCGGCAGCATTTCGGCCTTGCCGGGGGCCAATATATTGTCGGGCTGCTGGAAATGGATCATTATGTGGATTTTGCCTTGAAATACAGCCCGGGCGATCAATCCCTGTTCAAATTTATTACCAGCAGCGTTGCGGTGGAAGTCTCACAGCAGAGCGGTATGCGGGTTGTTGCTGAATGGATTACGAAGAATCAGCTGGTGCTTCTTCTGATCGAGGAGAACGGCGGGCCGCTGGAGCATCATATGCTGCAGATTGCGGAGCAGATCCGCTCCTGGGTGGAGGGTCACCTGAACTTCACGGTGACTCTTGGCATCGGCACGGCGGTGGACAATGAACCGGCTATTGCCGTTTCATATGATGAGGCGGCGGCTGCCGTCAGCCGCAAAGTCTCGCTTGGCCTCAACCGGGTGATCGACTCGGTGGAGGTGAAGGAGAACAAAGACGGGGAATGGTTCGCTTACCTGGAGATGATCCGCTCGATGGTCCGCCAGATCCGGATGGCTGAGCCTGAATGGCTGGATGAGCTGAAACGGCTGTTTGGCGAAATGGCTGTTCATCACCTGCGCAAAGAAGACGTGGAGCGTCTGCTGCATTATTTCATATTCCACCTGGAATATGAACTGGAGCGGCTGCTCCCCGAAATTACGGAGCCCTGGGTTCAGGAAGTGAAGCCGGGCCTGCTGACCTCTGTGGAGCAGTCGGATACGCTGGCACAGCTGGAAGGCGACTTCCTTGAAACCATCGGCCGGCTGTCGGGCCGGATCACAGAGCTGTCGCAGAACCGGCGGCATAATACGCTCATGCGGGAAATCCGGGACTACGTCGCGGAGCAGTATATGGACCCGAATCTGTCGCTTACGCTGCTTAGTGAGAAGTTCCAGATCAGTCCGAAATATCTGAGCCAGCTGTTCAAAGAAAGCATCGGGCAGAACTTCAGTGATTTCCTGATCGGACTGCGGATTGAGCATGCCAAGAAGATTCTCCGGGAAACCGATGAAACGGTGCAGGATATCTCAAATGCGCTTGGCTACGCGAATCCCACCTCTTTTATCAGAGTGTTCAAGAGAATCGTCGGGATATCGCCGGGGCAATACCGTGAGGCCAATGCGGGTACCGTATCCGGACCATTCATTGAAGACGGGAAGATGCAGGATAAGTGAGGCGTAGCGAAGGTAAGGGCATAGGGGGAACTGCGGGCAATGTCTATATTCTCCTAATCGGGTGACTTGAAAATTAAGGTTTGATATAGCCGGCTCCATTTACAATGGTAGGGATAGTTACAGCTAATTGAAAATGGACAGGAGCGCGGCCAATGCAATATACCAACCCCGTAATACCCGGATTTCATCCCGATCCCAGCATCTGCCGGGCAGGTGACGATTATTATCTGGTGACCAGCACATTTGAATATTATCCGGGAGTACCCATTTTTCACAGCAGGGATATTGTTCATTGGCGTCAGATTGGACACTGCCTTACAACGGTCGGACAGCTGCCTCTGGAGAATGCAGGGAGCTCCGGCGGAATATACGCCCCGACGCTCCGCTATCATAACGGCTGGTTCTATATGGTGACCACCAACGTTAGCGGAATGGGCAATTTCTTCGTCAAGACACAGAACCCGGAAGGTCCCTGGTCACAGCCGTACCCGGTTGCGCAGAGCGGCATCGATCCTTCCCTGTTATTCGATGAGGACGGACGCGTCTACTTTCAGTCCGCCCGGGACGGTGAGCAGGGGAACGGGATCTACCAGTGTGAGATTGATATCGAAACCGGGAGTATGCTGACAGAGAGTATGCTGATCTGGAAGGGAACCGGCGGCGCTCATCCCGAGGCTCCGCATGTCTACCGGATTAACGGCTGGTACTATTTGATGATCGCCGAGGGCGGAACGGAATACGGGCATATGGAGACCATCGCGAGAAGCCGCCAGCCTTACGGGCCTTATGAAGCTTGTCCGCATAACCCGATTCTGTCCAACCGCAGTATGCACAGCAGCATACACGCTACGGGTCATGCGGACCTGATTGAAGCGCAGGACGGCAGCTGGTGGGCGGTTTGCCTGGGGATCAGGCCGGTCTCTTATCCGATGGGACATCATTTGGGCCGGGAAACCTTTCTGGCTCCGGTGACCTGGACGGCTGAAGGCTGGCCGGTGATTGGAAACGGCGGCCACATCGAGCCGGTTATGGACTCGCCGCTGCTGCCGGAAGTTTGCTGGCCGGTCAAGCCTGTGCGGGACCATTTCGACGACAACTGGCTTGGCTTGGACTGGACTTTTCTGCGCAATCCCGCAGAGGGAAGCTGGTCGCTGGAGGAACGGCCGGGCCATCTGGTGCTGCATGGCCACGAGGCCACGCTGAATGAGGCTGCTGCGCCTGCTTTTGTTGGCCGCCGGCTTAGTCACTTCACGGCCAATATAGCCGCAGCACTGGATTATGAGCCGCAGCATGAAGGAGAAGAAGCCGGGCTTACGGTATATAAGAATGAGAGGCATCATTATGAACTGGTCCTCCGCACTGCGAACGGCCGGAGGGTCGCCGTGTTCCGGCGGACGGTCGGTTCGCTTCGGGTGGAGCATATGGAGGAATGTCCGGCCGGACCGGTTATTCTGAGGATTAAGGCGCTGCCCGGCAGCATAGAAGCCTCGGTTCAAAGCCCGGAGTCCGGGGTGACGGAACTTGGCAGCGGAGAGACACATCATCTCAGCACAGAAATCTCCGGAGGATTCACAGGCGTATTCGTAGCGATGTATGCAACGTCAGGGTCTGGGCTGGCCGCTCCGGCAGCGTATGACTGGTTCGATTATGAGCCGCTGGATCAGCCCGCGGTATAGAGTACGGAGCAGGGGGCCATGCAGACCTGCTGTATGGACCCCTGCAACTGCTGCCCTGGCGGCAGGATCACCTGTCCCCGCTGGGGTTTAAACTATAACTGATTGAGCTTGCTTTCTGGCTCTTCACCATTTCCTACACGTTTTATATTATTTATGAAGAAATCATATCTTTTTTTATGGAATTTTCGGCCATCAGGCATTCCTGCTGTATGAGGAGTAAGGATCACATTATCCAGATTCCGGAGCTCACTGTCAATGGGAAGCGGTTCCGATTCAAACACATCCAGGCATGCGCCTGAAATATCCCCGTTTTTTAAGGCATCTATCAAATCTCTTTGATTGACAATCCCGCCCCGGGCTGTATTGATGAAAAGACTGGTATTCTTCATTTTGCTCAATGCCGCTTTGTTGATCAGCTGTTTGGTTTGCGGAGTCAAGGGTACATGTACACTGACTATGTCCGATGTGCTTAGAAGAGTATCGAAATCTGTCATTTTCACCAAACCGTCTGATTGAGGAGCAGCATGTCTCGCATAAGCCAGCACATTCATATCAAAAGCCCCGCAAAACGCAGCTACTTTTTTGCCGATAGCGCCCAAACCGATAATCCCAATCGTTTTGCCGTTTAATTCACTCCCTGTATAGTCCAGTTGATGTTCATCCAGCTTGTTTTTCATGAAATGATCAAGAAACGGTATGTTTTTATAATAAGACAATATCAGTGCCATTACGTGCTCGGCCACTGCCTGTGCATTCACTCCTGCAGCATTGGCCACCCAAATACCAAGCTGTGTACAGGCAGGGATATCTACATTATCAAATCCTGCACCCGTCTGTACCAATTTTAATTTTTTGGCGTTAGCAAGCAGGCTGTGATCCACTTTAATATGTTCAGGGATGAGTACCTGGCAGTCTTCAATATGATGCAGCATTTCTTCTCCGGGCGGTACAATAACCACGTTCCAGTCTTGTGGAAAATACCTTGCAATATTTGATTTTGCGGTCTCGTTAAAATAGCCAACGATGAGAATCTTCATTACTTAACCACCTTTCATATTTTTAAACATACTGAATAATTTTGTGAAACACAAATACTACTGCTGATTGCGGTAAGCCTTCGGGGACCTGCCGTACGTTTTTTTGAAGAGGCGGATGAAGTAGTTGCTGTCATTAAATCCGCACCTATAGGAGATTTCGGTAATGGGGTGTCTGGTTTGCCTGAGCAGAGAGCAGGCCTGTTCCAGCCGGAGGCGCTGAATATAAGCAATCGGTGTAGTCTGATAATACGCCTGGAAGATCCGGTTCAAATGCCGGACAGAGATATCTGATTTGGCGGCAATGGAATCAAGGGTAACCGGTTCATGATAGTGATCCTCGATATAGGAGATCGCACTGGCGAGGTGCATCAGGCTGTTGTCCACGCCCTTCTCCTGAGTGTCATAATGTCTGGACAGATAAACGACAAGCTCCATGAATCTGGAGGCGAGCATGGTCTGATAGCCGTGGTGCTTCTGCTCATATTCGTTAATCATCCCGGCCACAAGCGATGACACATATTCCAGGCTGACGATGGGGAGGTTCATTTTGCTTTTATAGGTGTTAATGCTGCGGTAAAAGGGTTCTAAGACAAACAGCGCCTGATAGCCGTTCAGCGTTCTTAAGTCCGGTCCGGCCAGCTTGAGCATATCGGCTTTGTACATAATGTTGCAGATCTTGAAATCATACGGGTCCTTATACGCATGCGGAGTACCGCCGTTAATGACGAATACATTGCCTTTCTTGATAAAGGCTTCCTCATCATTGACGATATGCGAAGCATGCCCCTTCAGCACAATCACAAGCTCCGAGAAATCCGCATGCATATGCAGATCCATATCTTCCTCGTGCCCGCCGTATTGAATAAAGAACGGGAAATGCTCATCGGTCGTGAACCAGTTCAAATATACATTGCTCATAAAGCTCCCACCTCTGAAATACGTGTTTGTCTATATAATGCTAGTCTGCGACTCGAAAATCAAGGTTATCCGCCAACATCGGCGCTAAAATGAGACTGTAAACGCATTCAGCAAAAGGGGATGAGAGAGATGAAGGCAACACTTTCAAGAAAACTAGGCACGGCGCTTCTGGCAGGCACGCTGCTCATTTCGGCAGGCTGCAGCAGCAATACGGGCAATAACGCCGGGAATGCTGCGAACGGGAATACCAGCGGAAATGATACAGCTCCGGTCACCTTTACTTTTTTTGGTGCCGATGCCAGTCCGAACTGGAACAAGATGCAGGATGATATCGGCAAAGAGATTACCGCCAAGACAGGGGTTACCCTGAATGCGGAATTCGATGTCGGCAGCGGCGGCGGTCAGGACAAAATCTCCATGATGGCAGCCAGCGGGGATTATCCCGAACTCATCTATGCCAAAGGCGAGCTGGGCAAGCTGGTGGATGCGGAAGCCGTCCTTGATCTGACCGATCTGATCGACAAATACGCGCCTAATATCAAAAAAGTAATGGGCGATAACATGAACCGGATGAAATACAGTAACGACAACCAGGCCATTTACTCGATCCCGACCAATGTCGGTGTGGATAACCAGAATTTTGATGCAACCAACGGCTTTCAGATTCAGCACCGCGTATTGAAGGAGCTTGGCTATCCGGAGGTCAGAACGTTGCAGGATTATGAGAATGTGCTTAAGGAATATGCGGCCAAGCATCCGACCACGGACGGGCAGCCGACCATCCCGATGACGGTGAACGCGGACGGCTGGAAGGTTATGATTACCGTCACCAATCAGGGGGATGTCACTACAGGCGGAACCAATGATGGCGAATATTATGTGAATCCGGAAACGTACGAGACGATGCTGCATTATAAGAAACCGGAGGAGAAGGAGTACTTCCGCTGGCTGAACCATATGTATAATGAAGGGCTGCTCGATAAGGACTCTTTTGTCCAAAAAGATGATCAATACAAAGCCAAAATCGCCAGCGGCCGGGTGCTGGGTCTCACTTCTGTAGAATGGGAGTATCAGGATGCGGAGAATGCCCTCAAAGCGGCCGGCAAAGATGAGTATACGTATGCGCATTTCCCGGTGACGCTGAATGAGGAGTATAAGGATCATGCGATGCAGTCAGTAGGCGTGGACGGCTATGGCATCAGTATCACCACAGCCTGCAAGGATCCGGTCCGCGCAATTAAATTCCTGGACTGGCTATCCTCGGAAGAAGGCCAGGTGCTGAGAAACTGGGGCATCGAAGGCAAACAATACAATGTGGACAATGGACAACGTGTCATTCCTGCTGATATTCTCGATCAGAAGGTTAACGATGCCGCGAACTTCACCAAGAATACAGGGATTGGCTTATATTCCATCCTGGGTGTCCGCTACGGTGACGGGGTGAAGGATTCCACGGATAATTACTATACTACGAATTTCCCGGAACAGATTCTGGCTGAATATTCGGATGCGGAGAAGGAAAGTCTGGCCGCTTATAAAGCGACAACCTGGAAGGATCTCTTCCCTGCGGAGGATGAATTCCCGGTCAAGGAGTGGGGCGCACTGTACAACATGCCGGTGCCAACCGATGGAGACTATCAGGTCATCTATCAAAAAACACAGGATATCGTCCACAAGCGCATACCGGAAGCCATCCTCGCCAGCACAGCCGATTTCGATACAATCTACGATGATTTCATTGCAGAGCTGAACAAAGCCGGTGCTGAGAAGATGGAGAAGGAATATACGGAGCTGGTAAAAGCTAGAGTGGAGCTGTTTACCGGGAAGGATGTTGAGTAGACGGAGGGGGAGGAAAGGAAGGGGAAGGAAGCTCTGCAGACTGCAGAGCTTTTTTGCCGTGATAATGGCGGATCAGCCCTTCGGAATATTGCGGTAACTGGAGGGCGAGAAGCCGGACATTTTCTTGAACAGCCGGGAGAAATAATAGGGATCGTTAATGCCTACGGCCGAGCTGACTTCCTTAATGCTGAGTTCGGTAAGATCGAGCAGATGACCTGCCCGCTGGATCTTGAGCCGCAGGAAATATTCAATCGGAGAGACTCCGGTTTCGGAATTAAACAAATAGATCAGATGCTGTTTCGATACCCCTACATGATTAGCCAGCTCAATGAGTGAAATGGAGCCGCCCATATGTCCATTCATGTATTGAACCGCCTGCTCCAGATAAGTTTCGCGTTTCTTCTCTTGTACGGATTTCCCGGCACTCAGGCCGATTCCGGAGAGCAGCTGCCTTACGGTCTGCGCAACATGTATATGTGTAGTCAGGGCATAAGTCCGTTCGGCCAGCATCTCAAAGGCAGGGACGAACCATTCAATTAAACGGGCTTTACCGCTTGGTGATAAGGAGAGGGGAGCATTAGATAAACCGAACAGCTGCACCAGTCTATTCGCGTGGCTTCCTTTGAAATGAAACCAGTAGATGCTCCAGGGGTTCTCCTGCATTGCTCCATACCTGTGTGCAGTTTCGGGAGGAATAATCATCATATCTCCCTGCTGGAGGTGCATGCGTTCTCCGTGATTCAGCTCGATCCAGCCCGCTCCGGCTTCGCAAAAGATAAAGATATGCGACGGGCTGCCTTCCAGGCGTTCCCTGAAATGATACTGGGCGTTAGGGAAATAGCCGATGTCCGTAATAAACAAGGAAGCAGTCAGCTCCTCCTGTTCCAGCTCCTTCATCCAGTATTCCGGAAGCACATATAGCTTCTCCTCGACAAACCCTTCAGGCTTGCGAATATGGTCATGACTCATTTCTGCTGCCCCCCTAATAAATACTATATAGATTGAATGAACTAGAGGTTTTATAAATGGGAAAAAGTGACGGAGGAAAAGTTTGGAACTGTAGGAGCGATAGCGACCGCCTTTGTCACCGGATTTCAACCGCGAAAAGCGGCAATAATCAAGAAATCTGGTGACAACAGCGGCCGGAAGTCCAAACATTTTTCGCAGTCGCGACCCTTGCCCATTAGAAATAAAGTAGTGTTCAATCTATATAGAATAAGAATATAATCCATCACTTCCCGCATTTCGTCAATTGGAACCTTCCCCGGCAGACGCTAAAGTATAACTATCAAGATTAGGGAGGCAGTTTAAGCATGAAGCAAGAAGCTGTAGAGCATACATTGGAGGCGGCTCCAGCCGGGTCTGGCGGAATCCAAGTTCAGGTATGGGAGACAAGTGTGTTGATTCCTACGTATGAGGCGGGAGAAGCTGACCCCAATCCTATGTTTCTGGAGAAAAGAGTCTATCAGGGAAGCTCAGGCCGCGTGTATCCTCACCCGGTAATCGAGTCCATCTCGGATGTGAAGGCCGATAAAAACTACAAGCTGGTGATCCTGGAGAATGAATACGTCCGGATTGAAATTATGCCGGAGATCGGCGGCAGAATCTACCGGGCACTCGACAAGACCAATAATTACGACTTCGTCTACTATAACCGGGTCATCAAGCCGGCACTTGTTGGCCTGGCCGGACCGTGGATTTCCGGGGGGATTGAATTCAACTGGCCGCAGCATCACCGCCCGAATACCTTCGGTCCGGTAGAATACCGGTATGAGCAAACCGAAGGTGGAAGCGCTACAGTATGGGTCAGTGAAATTGACCGGATGTACGGCACCAAGGTTACCGCCGCCTTCAAGCTGTATCCGGGCAAAGCTTATCTGGAGATTAACGCACAGTTATACAACCGGACATCTGAGCCGCAGACCTTCCTGTGGTGGGCGAATCCGGCGGTGGCGGTCAACGACCATACGCAATCGGTGTTTCCTCCGGATGTAACTGCCGTATTCGACCATGGCAAGCGCGATGTATCCCGTTTCCCGATCGCGACCGGCACCTATTACAAGCAGAATTATTCGGAAGGTGTAGATATTTCCCGTTACAAGAATATCCCGGTTCCGACTTCTTATATGGCTTATAAATCCGATTATAATTTCGTCGGCGGCTATGATCACGGCGTAGAAGCTGGGCTGCTGCATGTGGCGAATCATCATGTTTCGCCCGGCAAGAAGCAATGGACCTGGGGAAATGGAGAGTTCGGCCAGTCGTGGGACCGTCAGTTGACCGATGAGGATGGCCCGTACATTGAGCTTATGACTGGCGTATACACGGACAACCAGCCTGACTTTACCTGGCTGCAGCCTTATGAGGAGAAGACCTTCACGCAATATTTCATGCCTTACAAGCAAATTGGGGTCGTGAAAAATGCTTCAATTGACGCAGCTGTCAACTTGGAGATTGATGCTGAATCCGGTCAGGCCTTGGTTAAGGTGTATGCGACCTCAAAGCTGGAGCAGGCAGTCGTAGAACTGAGCGGGGCAGCCAACTGCTACCTGCGTGAGACGGTGGATGTGTCCCCGGTGGATGTGTATCAGACAGTTATAACACTGGAGAACGGTGAGCAGGAGCATGACTTGAAGCTGTCCGTCCGAAATGCGGAAGGCAGACTGCTTATCGCCTATCAGCCGAAACGCCCTGAGATTGAGCGTATTCCCGATGCTGCCAAGCCGCTCGCGGCGCCGGAAGAGCTGCGTTCAGCAGAGGAGCTGTATCTGGCAGGCCAGCATCTGGAGCAATACCGCCACGCTACGTTCGAGCCGGAAGCCTACTATCTGGAGGGCTTGAAGCGGGACAGCGGAGATATCCGGCTGAATGTGGCATATGGAATCCTGCTGCTGCGCCGCGGACTTTACAAGGACGGTGAGCAGCATTTCCGCAAAGCGATCGAGCGGTTGACCTGGCGGAACCCTAACCCTTATGACAGCGAGGCTTACTATCAGCTGGGTGCCGCACTTCGCGGCCAGAACCGTCTGAACGAAGCCTATACTGCTTTTCACAAATCAGTCTGGTCGGCAGCCTGGCAGGATGCAGGTTACTTCTCTCTGGCGCAAATTTCAAGTCACAAGGGAGAGTATGCGGAAGCGCTTGACCAGGCGGAACGTTCGCTGATCCGCAATTCGCGCAATTACAAAGCCCGTAATTTGAAGGCAGCTATGCTCCGCAAGCTTGGATTATTGGAGCAGGCCAAGGCATTCGCTATGGAAACAATGGGTCTGGATATCGCTGATTTCGGTGCCTATAACGAGCTGGCGCTGGCACTGCGTGCACTGGAAGACACTGCTGGTGCTGAAAAGGTTCTGTCCGAACTGCATCTGCTCATGCGCAGTGACGCACACAACTATCTTAATCTGATCTCAGACTATATGGACAGCGGCCTGCTGCCAGAAGCCATTGAGATTGGCGAAAGAGCTGTTCCTGCCGGAAGCTCCGTGTATCCGGTGCTGCATTACGCTCTTGGAGAGCTGTATGCACGTACGGGGCAGCTTCAGAAGGCGGAAGAGCAGCGCCGTGCCGGCCAGTCCGCAGCTCCAGCCTATTGCTTCCCTAACACTTTGTTCGAGCTGGCACTGCTGGAGAGCACCGTTGAGGCCAGTCCGGAAGATGACAAGGCGCATTACTATCTGGGCAACTTCTTTTATGATAAAAAACGCCCGGAGGAGGCTATCGCAAGCTGGGAGCGTTCACGGGAGCTTCGGGGGGATTACGCTACTGTTCACCGTAACTTGGGACTCGCCTATTTCAACAAGCAGGATAACCCGCAGGCGGCCATGGCTTCGCTTGAGCAGGCGTACGCCTGCTCACCGGAAGATGTGCGGATACTGTTTGAACTGGACCAGCTCCGCAAGAAGCTGGCCTGGACCTCAGCTGAGCGCCTCGCCATTCTTGAAACGAAGCGCGGCCAGGTGGAGCGGCGTGATGATCTTTTCGTCGAATATGTTACGCTGCTTAACAATCTTGAACGGTATGATGAAGCTCTCGCAGCCTTAAGCTCACGGAATTTCCACCCTTGGGAAGGCGGGGAAGGCAAAGTAACCGGACAATACAAGTTCGCCCATACGGAGCTTGGCAAACAGCATCTGCAGGCTGGACGTTACGGGGAAGCGGTTGCCCGCTTCAAGCAGGCTCTCGTCTATCCGCTGAATCTGGGTGAAGGCAAGCTGGAGGGTGCCCAGGAGAACAATATCTACTATTACCTCGGTATGGCCTACGAAGCTCTGCAGCAGAAACAAGAAGCCATCGCCAGTTATGCCATAGCTTCACAGGGACTGGATGAACCGGCAAGCGCGATGTTCTACAACGATCAGCCGCCGGAAATGATTTTCTACCAGGGACTGGCGTGGCTGAAGCTGCATAACGAGAAGGAAGCCAAACGCCGCTTCAATAAACTGATTGATTATGCGGAGAAGCATATTTTTGATGAGATCAAAATGGACTACTTTGCGGTGTCGCTGCCGGATTTCCTGGTGTTTGAGGATAACCTGGACCGCCGCAATGTGATTCACTGCCGGTATATGCGCGGACTGGGATTGCTTGGACTCGGACGTACCCTAGAAGCTGCTGAGGAGCTGGAAACGGCTCTATCTATGGAGCCTAATCATCAAGGTGCGATGATTCACCGCCGCTTATGTGTACAGAAGTGAAGGGTCAGATCGGGTTGAAATACACAGGAGAGAGGACGTGGATATCTTGATCAAAGAAGGACGTTACACTACAAGACTGGAAGAGGGCTGGAAGTTCCAGCCCGGCCCTGTAACCCGGGGCGAGCAGGAAGGATGGCAGACTTCAGGCTTGCCGTCCCCGGTTACGGTCTCCGTTCCGCATACCTGGAATGTACAGGAGGGCCTCGAGGATTACCGCGGGGCAGGCTGGTATGAACAAATGTTAACAGTCCCTGAAGAGTGGAAGGACTGCCGGATACGGCTTTCCTTTGAAGGGGCTTACCGCGATACGGATATCTGGGTGAATGGCGTAAAGGCAGGCAGACACTACAATTCCGGCTATACCCCATTTGAAGCGGAGCTGACTCCGTATATTCATGCGGGAGGCGGGAACCGGCTTGTGATTCGAGTGGACAACAGCAACAGTGACGTGGCGTTGCCCCAGGGCAACAGCTTTGACTGGGCGGATGACGGCGGGCTGATCCGGCCGGTAACGCTTGTCGTCACAGGATTGGCGTCCATTCAGCAGCTCAAGGTGGAACCGCTGGTCATCTTCGCTGACCAAGGCGGAAATACAAGCGGCAGACTATCCGCCGCTATTAAGCTTTGCGAACCATCAGCCGACGCGCTTAGTGCAGACATTGCCGTCTACCGCAATGAAGTGCGGATTTGGCAGGGGACAGAAGAAATCACAGGCGGGGCCTTATCCTGGAGCTTCACAGACATCCTGCTGCCGGAGGTTGATTTGTGGCATTTTGACCATCCAGACTTGTATGAGCTTGAGATTGTACTGCGCACAGGGGATCAGGTCCAGGACCGGGTAGTCCGCCCGTTTGGTTTCCGGGAGATAGTCGTGAAGGGACATGAGCTGTGGCTGAACCGCGAACCGGTCCGGCTGATGGGTGTGGAGTGGATGCCTGGCTCGAATCCGGCGACTGGAATGGCCGAGAAGCAGGCAGATCTGATTGCGATGCTTGAGCGGTTGAAGGAAGCGAATTGTGTCATTACACGATTCCACTGGCAGCAGGGAAATGATTTTCTGGACTGGTGTGACCGCAATGGCCTGCTGGTTCAGGAGGAAATTCCGCATTGGCAGCAGCCGGCAGAGCCGGGAAAGGAGACCTTCGCGCTTGCCCTGTCTCAAGCCAGGGAGATGATTGGCAGTCATGCGCATCATCCCTGTATCTTTGCCTGGGGAATGGGGAATGAGCTGGATGGCCAGTCTGCAGTGACCCTGCATTATATGGAGCAGCTGAAGGCGGAGCTTCTGCAGCTGGACCCGAGCCGGCTGATCAATTATGTAAGCAACAGTGTTCTTTATCAGCCTGACAGGGATGCCACTGGTGCGGGTGATCTGCTCATGTGGAACGAATATATAGGAACGTGGCATGGCGATTTGGATGAGCATAAGGTCATCCGGCAGATTATTGCCGATTATCCTGATAAGCCCATTGTTGTGGCTGAATATGGGCTTTGTGAACCGGTGTTTGAAGGCGGGGACGCCAGAAGAACCCGGTTGCTTATCGAAAAAACAGAAATCTACCGCAAGTATCCCCAGTTCGCGGCGTTGATCTTCTTCAGCCTAAATGATTACCGCACGCAAATGGGTGAAGAGGGTGAAGGGAAGCTGAAGCAGCGGATCCATGGTTCTGTAGACATTTATAACCGGGTGAAGCCGTCGTTTGCTGCCTTGCGTGAGATTTCTTCACCGCTCATGCTGGTAGAGTTACCAGTCTGGCACGACGGAGCGCTTGAGGTAACCCTGACATGCCGGAAGGATATTCCCAGCTATGCCGTGCGGGATTATTATTTAACGGTGTCCTCAGCAGGCGAGGAAGGAACCAGATTAGTCATTCCAGATATGCAGCCGGGAGATATCCTGACCTTGAACCTCCCTGTGCAACCAGCGCCCGGACAGCAGCAAGTGCTTACCGTGTATCGGCCGAACGGGTACAGTGTCATAGAGCAGCAATTGAACAAAGGAGAGTCAGACCTTTATGAAGAACTACCCGATCAAAGTAAACGATGATAAAAAGAATATATTCTCAGGTCATATTAAGCTTGGCGGCGTGAACCCTTCCGGGGACCGGATCAGCTTTACGAACTATTATATGGAGAAGAACGGGGAGCCGTATTACGGTGTGTGCGGTGAATTCCATTTCTCCCGGTATGATGAAGCCTACTGGGAAGATGAGATTATTAAGATGAAGATGGGTGGCGTTAACATCGTCACGACTTATATTTTCTGGAATTTGCATGAAGAAATCGAAGGCATATATGAATGGGCAGGCAATAAAGACTTGCGCCGGTTCATTCAGCTATGTGATAAGCATGATCTGTACGTCATGATCCGTATCGGCCCTTTCTGTCATGGGGAAATGCGAAACGGCGGGATGCCGGATTGGCTGTTCGGCCGCCCGTTCGAGGTCCGCTCCAATGAAGAAGGGTATCTGGCCTATGTGCGGAGGCTGTATGCGGAAATCGGTTTGCAGGTGCAGGGCTTGCTGTACAAAGAGGGAGGGCCGATTATTGGCACCCAAATCGAGAATGAGCATAATCACTCTTCGGCACAGTGGGGCCTGACGACCGGCATCAATAATATGTGGCTGAATGGCGGCAGTGACGGTAACGAACATATGCTGCTGCTGAGAGATCTGGCGATTGAGGCAGGAATCGATACGCCTATTTATACATGTACAGGCTGGGGCGGTGCTACGACACCAGTACCGGATATGCTTCCATTATGGGGCGGATATGCGTATTGGCCGTGGATTTACTATGAGACGGACCGCTTCGACGGGATTAAGGAGCATCCGGCAACGCCGGAGTATATTTTCCGCGACAAACATAATAACGACCTTCCGAAGAGCTACAATTTCGAGCCCTTCTACCAGCCGGAGGACTATCCGTATGCCTGCTGTGAGATGGGCGGCGGGATGGTCCAGTTCTATAAATACCGGTTCGAATTTCCGTATAACAGCGTTCCCGCCATGTCTGTCATGAAGACGGCGGAGGGCTGCAATATGCTCGGATACTATATGTACCACGGAGGTAGCAATCCTAAGGGAAAGGTGAATCCGTTCACGAACGATCTGGCGACACCGAAGATTTCCTATGATTTCAATGCGATGATTGGTGAATTCGGACAAGTGCGCGAATCGTACAAGCGGACGAAGCTGCAGCATTATTTGTTCACCGGGTTCCAGAATCAGTTCGCTTGGACCAAGACGATTCTGCCGGGTGACACCTCGGAGAATGATCCGTACGATGTGAGTGAATTACGCTATGCCATCCGTTCACATGAAGGCTCCGGCTTCCTGTTCCTGAATAATTTCCAGGATCATGTGGAGAATCATGATTTGCAGGATATGAACGTCAGCATTGAGCTTCCCGGTGAGACGATTACGATTCCGGCTCAAGGAGAGCTGACGCTGGGCAGCGGGAGCTTTGTAATTATGCCGTATAACTTCGATCTGGCCGGTATCACGCTGAAATATGCAACCGCGCAGCTGATTACGAAGCTGGACGTGGAAGATACTGAGTATTACTTCTTCTTTGTGCCTGAGGGCATGAAGGGCAGTTATGCGCTGCAATCGGACGATGTGGCGGGTATTGAGACCGAAGTCGGTCATACCAGGCAGCTTGGGGATATGACGATCATTGAAGTGGAAGAGCAGACTTCGGGCATCGTGCGTCTTGTGTCTGCTGCAGGCAAGAAAGTTGTCATCTACACTATGACGGATAAGCAAAGCTTAGGGTTCTGGAGAACCGAAATCCGCGGCAAGCAGCGTGTCTTGTTCACGGACGCGAATCTGTTGGTATCCAGGGACGAGATCAAGCTGGAGCTGACGGACCGGGAAGAAGTCACGCTGAGCGTGTTCCCTGATTTTGAAGCAGGTTTAGGTTCGGTATCGGGCGGAGAGCTGGTGGAAGTATCAAAGGACGGTTTATTCACAACCTACAAACTGCTCGCACCGAAGACAGAAATTGCTTTTACATGGACGAAGGTCAAGGATGAACGGGCGGTTCTTGAATTCGCATCCGGCTCTCTGGATGGTGTCAAAGAAGCCTTGCTGCAAATTGATTATGCCGGAGATATCGGCTATGCCTTCATTGACGGTGATCTCATTAATGATAACTTCTGCAACAATACGACTTGGGAAATCGGACTTAAGCGGTTTGAAGAGCGGCTGGTTGACAAGGGGATGTATCTCTATGCATCACCGATCCGCAAAGGGACTGTCGTGAATAGTAATACGACGATGGCAGGCTGGAATGAGAGCGCTGCTGAGCTGATTGCCGATATAACTTCGGTCCGCGCTGTGCCTGTGTATGAGCTTGTAATTAGAACGGAATAAGACGCGAATCCCCAAATTAGGAGTGATAATAATGAATTCAGTCATTCAAAAGTTACCGCGCAAACTGACCATCACCATGTGGGATTTCTCCTGGTACACGATGACCCTGCCCGGCGAGCCTTACCACGATTTGGCCGCACGCTTCCAGGAAGCAGTGGATAGAGGCTACAATACGGTCCGGATCTGTGCGATGCCGTTCTTATTGTTCACGGCGGAAGGTAAACGGCCGGGACCGCTGCATTTCGGCAGCCTGGGAGAAGTCGGGCAGCGGACACGCTGGTATAATTGCCGGGGCGGTGCCGAGCTGGACGGGCATGCCCACCTGCTGGAGCTGTTCAGGCAGGCCAAGGCACATGGCGTCTACATCATGCTGTCTTCCTGGGAATATCAGCAGAGTCCGAGCTTCCTGGCGTATCCCGCGCTGCGCGACGAACTGGCCGCTATCGCTCCTAGGGAACGATTTATGGCAATCGCCAGCTCCATGGATCAGCTCATCCGGCTGGTTAAAGAAGAAGGCTTCGCCAGTCAGATCGTCTATGCCGAGCTGCATAACGAGGTGGAATTCGGCCAGCTTACCGCTGTCGGCGTGGAGCAGGGGATCGGAGAGACGGATACGCCTAAGCTGGTAGAAGCGATGCAGCCTTACATAGAAGAAGCGGTGGATTATCTCCGGGCGCAGCATCCCGACATTCTAATAACGGCCAGCTATACGCTGAATGAAGCCTATCCGAAGGCTTATGTGGCCCGCAATATGCAGGTCGCCCATTATCATCTCTATATTAAAGGCGTATTAAATGAACTCATGGATGCAGCCGGATTAAATGATGAACAAATGTCATTTCCGAACGCCTTTGTCCGGTCTTTATTAAGAGAGGATGCACCTCCCTTTGAGAAGTGGACACTGCCGGCAGGGCAGGAATGGCGGATGGAGGGCAATCCGGTCGGGATGAAGCTCATCTACCTGCATGACTGGGCCGATCCGGACCGGTGGGACCTCTACTTATACGACCGTTACGGTGCCCATAAGCTGGCTATGCTGCAAAAGGCGGATATGCGCCTGGAAGAAGCTCATGAGTGGGCGGCGCATTCCGGCATACCGGTCGTTATCGGTGAAGGTTATGTCGGTTATACCCCGCTGCATGCAGGTTTCGAGGAAGGACCGGTCGGCAAATTCATTGCCGAGTATTCGCTGCGCAAAGGTATGGCGCTGGGCTTCTGGGGAATGACGCTATGCTCCAACTGTGCACCGCATCATCCATTCTGGAACGACATCGCCTGGCAGCAGAAGTGGAACCGGTTCATTCTTGAGGCGGAATAGCTGCAGCATACGGGCAGCCCTGCCTTGCCTGCTACGGTATTGCAATCTTACGGACAGCCTGTCACTGGCAGGGCAATTTGCTCCATGGTATATTGGGTGTACTAAACAACGGTCCGTTCCAGTATGGATAACAGGAGGGAGACTAGATGTTGGAGCATTCCTGCCGGAAGTCAGCTGACCTTCCTTACTCTATATATCTGAAGCGGATTTATGAGCCGGCGGCTCCGGAGGACGGGTACCGGATACTGGTGGACAGGCTATGGCCGCGGGGAATTACTAAGCAGCAGGCTGCCATAGACGAGTGGATGAAGGAGCTTGCTCCAAGCCCCGGGCTGCGTCAATGGTTCGGCCATATACCAGAGCGGTTTGCGGCATTCAGTGACAGCTATATCCGGGAGCTGGAGGAAGATCCGGCGCGGGGAAGACTTGCTGCGGAAATCGCAGAATTGGCGCTGGCGCAGGACGTTACACTGGTATACGCCGCGAAGGACCCTATACACAATCATGCGCAGGTACTATATAAATGGCTGCTTTCCCATCAATAAGCACACGGACCGCCCCGAATCTTTAATGATTTGGAAGGCGGTCCGTGTGCTTTTTGGTATACCGGGTTCATGGGCTGCGTACTAGACCCGCTATCTATCTGCTGCTCAATTGAAGGGCCGGTCCGAAGAACTCGTAATGAATCTGCTCGTCCTTCATCCCGAGTGCCCGCAGCTCTCCGATCATCGCTTCCATGAAAGGAACAGGGCCGCATACGTAAGCATCTCCGGTAACATCTACATAGCTCTTGAGGATTTCGCCGGTGATGACGCCATCCGGGCCGCCGGAGTAGAAGAATCTGGTCTTGACGCTGCTCATGGCAGCCGCATGTCTGTCGATGTCCCGGCGGAAGGCGGCAAGCGCCTCGTTCCGCGCGGAATGGAGGAATACCGCCGGCCGGTCCGGTGTTACTGCGGCAACAGCCTCGAACATGCTCATCATGGGGGTAATACCCACGCCGCCGGAGATGAACGCTACAGGTGTGGTTTTGGTTACATCAAGCAGAAATTCGCCTGCCGGAGCGCTGACTTCAACAATGTCTCCTTCGTTCACCTGGTTATGAAGATAGACGGAAACCACACCATTCGGATCATTCGTCTCTTCACGTTTCACGGAAATACGGAATTCATCTGCCCGGGGAGCCTGCGACAGGCTGTATTGGCGGATCATGGTGTATTGCTCTCCAGGAATCAGCACACGGATAGAGATGTACTGACCCGGCTTGTAATCCGGTACGCCTAAGCCGTCCGCCGGCTTCAGATAGAACGATGTAATACTGCCGCTTTCCTGAACCTTACGCACAACGGTAAAAGGCTTGAAGAAGTTCCAGCCATTGTCCTGTTCGCGCGTTTCCTTGTACATGCTGTCTTCGACGCCGATAAAAGCGCCTGCAATAACTCCGTATGCTTCTTCCCAGGCTGTAAGAATCTCATCCGTAGCTGTTTCGCCCAGCACTTCCTTGATCGCCTTCAGCAGGAATTCCCCGACAATCGGATAATGCTCCGGCTTGATGCCGAGGCTGACATGCTTGTGTGCGATCTGGACTACCGCCGGCAGAATATTCTCAAGATTATCTATGTGGACTGCTGCTGCGTAGACCGCATTGGCCAGTGCCGCCTGCTGACGGCCTTGCGCCTGGTTGGCATGGTTAAATACATTCAGCAGTTCCGGGTGGGCTTCGAACAAATTCCGGTAGAAAACTGTTGTTATAGTGGTGCCGTGTTCCGCCAGGACTGGCGCTGTGGATTTGACAATGTCACGAGTTTGTTGTGATAAAATAACGGTCATCCCCTCTCAATGTATACATGATGAATGCGGGCGTTACGCCTCCGCGAACAGAAGAGATTCCTCATCCCGGCTATGAACCGCATTCACTACCAGCAGCGCGTGGAACTGGTGAAGCACACCGGGAGTGAGACCTTCTTCTGCCAGCATTACTTTGACATCCTGAACTATAATCCGCAGTAAGTCATGATCACGTGCAAGCCGCAGAACTGCGTCTTGCAAACCGGGATGCTTCCCGGCCATCTCCTGATAGAATCCGTCTTCCTCCGCATCGGCGTGGCTGATAATCCGCGTCTCCCAGTACTCGATTAAATGCTCAGCGGCCTGGTGCGCCACTTCGAATTCCTTCGCTTCCAGCAGTTCCTCCATTTCTTCCGTCTTGGCTGCAGCACCGGAGAGCCCGCCCTGATGAATAGCCTGGTGAGCGTGCAATTGGCGCAGTGAGGGTCCTGGCATGTTGCTTCATCCTCCCGTTTTTGTGTCAGTATAACACAGAGATGTGTAGTGTAATTCCCGCTAAGGCATTCCCCGGACAAGAAAGAGGGAAGTCCCTAACAGGCCCCTTGACGGGTACAATAAACGGCCAGAACAAAGCTTTTCTCCTCAGCGGGAAAGGCTTATTTGCATTGGATTCAGATCGAGGGAATTCCCGAGGTTCAATAGGTGTTTCCCTAATGGGAAGCAGGGCCGGGGAGATCCATAATGGACTTAACTGAATAGATTTTGAAGGGAGTGTTCCTGAGCGATGAAGAAGAAATTCGGCCTTAACTTTTTTAAACCGGTGGAGAGCTATTCCGGGAACTGGTCCATTCTTGAAGAGAAAAACAGGGATTGGGAGAATATGTACCGCCAGCGCTGGTCTCACGATAAAGTAGTGCGCACCACTCACGGAGTCAACTGTACAGGCTCCTGCAGCTGGAAGGTGTTCGTGAAGAACGGAATCATCACCTGGGAGAACCAGCAGATTGACTATCCTTCCTGCGGGCCGGACATGCCGGAATTTGAGCCGCGCGGCTGTCCCCGCGGAGCTACCTTCTCCTGGTACGAATACAGCCCGCTGCGCGTGAAATACCCGTATATCAGAGGGAAGCTGTGGCGGCTGTGGCAGACGGCGCTGAAGGAGCATGACAATTATGTCGACGCCTGGGCCAGCATTGTTGAAGACCCTGAGAAGGCAAGCCAGTACAAGAAAGCGCGCGGGAAAGGCGGCCATATCCGTGTGGCCTGGGACGACGCGCTGCGGCTTATCTCCGCACAGCTGATCTATACAATCCGTAAATACGGCCCCGACCGGATCGCCGGCTTCACCCCGATTCCGGCTATGTCGATGGTCAGCTACGCCTCGGGGGCGCGGTTCATCTCCCTCCTCGGCGGTCAAATGCTGAGCTTCTATGACTGGTATGCCGATCTTCCTCCGGCTTCGCCGCAGATCTGGGGGGAGCAGACGGATGTGCCGGAATCTTCGGACTGGTACAACGCCGGGTACCTGATGATGTGGGGCTCTAATGTACCGCTAACCCGGACGCCGGATGCCCACTTTATGACGGAAGTACGCTATAAGGGAACCAAAGTCGTGTCGGTCGCGCCGGATCTCGCCGAGAACGTCAAATTCGCCGACAACTGGCTGGCTCCGAATCCAGGCTCGGACGCGGCGCTTGCCCAGGCCATGACGCATGTCATCCTGCAGGAGTTCTACCAGGAACGCCAGGAGCCGATGTTCCTGAATTATGCGAAGCAATATACAGATATGCCGTTCCTGATTCTGCTTGACCCTCATGAGGATGCCCTGAAGGGCGGACGTTTCCTGCGGGCGAGTGATCTAGGAGATACCTCCCCGCACTCGGAGTGGAAGCCGGTCATCTTCGACGAAGCAGCGGGTGAGATGATGGTTCCGAACGGTACGATGGGGCAGCGCTGGGAAGAGGGCAAGAAGTGGAACCTGATTCTCGAGCGGGAGGACGGCCGTAAAGTGCAGCCCGCGCTGACCATCGAAGGGCACGGGGAAGAGTGGACGGAAATCGTGTTCCCGTTCTTCGATAATGCGGGCAACGGCACGTTCAGACGGATGATTCCGGCCCGGACCATACGGCTCGCCGACGGCACAGAACGTTACGCCGCCACAGTCTACGATCTGATGATGAGCCAGTATGGCGTGGCGCGCAGAGAGAGTCCGCTGAATGCCAAGGGGTATGAGGACGCCGGATCTCATTACACTCCGGCCTGGCAAGAGAAGATTACGACAGTGAAGGCGAGTGTCGTCGTGCAGATCGCCCGCGAATTCGCCCAGAATTCGCTGGATACGGGTGGGCGCTCCATGATCATCATGGGCGCAGGGATCAACCACTGGTTCAACAGTGATACCATCTACCGTTCCATTCTGAATCTGGTGGTGCTGACCGCCTCCCAGGGTGTCAACGGCGGCGGCTGGGCGCATTATGTCGGCCAGGAGAAATGCCGCCCGATTGAAGGCTGGTCAACGGTTGCCTTTGCCAAGGACTGGCAGGGTCCGGCACGCCAGCAGAACGCGACATCCTTCTTCTACTTTGCCACAGAGCAATGGCGTTATGAGGAGAGCGGCACCGATTCGCTGAAATCGCCGACGGGCGGGGAGGTAGCTTACCAGCATCCGGCGGACTATAACGTGCTGGCTGCACGTCTCGGCTGGCTGCCTTCCTTCCCGCAATTTAACAAGAACAGTCTGCTGTTTGCCGAGGAGGCTGCGCAGCAGGGCAAGAAGACGAATGCAGAGATTATCAGCCACACCGTGGAAGAGATCACCTCGCGGAAAACACGGTTTGCCGTGGAAGATCCCGGCGCACCGGAGAACTTCCCCCGCTCCCTGTTCATCTGGCGCTCGAACCTGATCTCCAGCTCTGCCAAAGGGCAGGAATACTTCATGAAGCATCTGCTTGGAGCCTCCGATGGTCTCCTGGCCGAGCCGAATGAAGAGCAGAAGCCGGAGGAGATTGTCTGGCGCGGGGATGTGGAAGGTAAGCTGGATCTGATGGTAGCCCTGGATTTCCGGATGACCACCACACCGCTCTATGCGGATGTCGTGCTGCCGGCCGCAACGTGGTATGAGAAGACTGACCTGTCCTCCACTGACATGCATCCGTTTGTGCATCCGTTCAATCCGGCCGTGAATCCGCTATGGGAATCCCGTTCCGACTGGGATATCTACCGCCAATTGTCAGAGGTATTCTCCGAGATGGCGAAGTCGCAGCTTCCTGGCGTCTATAAGGATGTTGTAATGTCACCGCTGGGCCATGACTCCATCAGCGAAATTTCGCAGCCGATGGGCCTGGTCAAAGACTGGGCCAAGGGCGAAGTCCCGGCCATCCCGGGTACAACCATGCCGAACTTCACGATTGTGGAGCGGGATTACACCCAGATTCATGACAAATACACCTCACTCGGACCGAATCTGGCAACCGGCAAGGCAGGCGCGCACGGCATCAGCTTCTCTGTCGCTGAAGAATATGAGGAGCTCAAGAAGATCAGCGGCGTGCATTACGATGAATCGATTAAGAACGGACTGCCGAAGCTGCTAACCGCCCGTCAGGCCGCAGATACCATTCTTCATCTGTCATCAGCCACCAACGGCCGCGTATCCCAGAAGGCTTATGCTGCAGCGGAGAAGGATTCAGGTGTAGAGCTGAAGGATATCTCGGCAGACCGGGCAGCCGAGAAAATTACGTTCCAGAGCATTACCGCACAGCCGCGCGAAGTGATTCCGACCCCGGTATTCAGCGGCTCGAACAAGCAGGGACGGCGTTATTCCCCGTTCACCACGAATATTGAACGTCTCGTTCCGTTCCGGACCCTGACGGGAAGACAGCATTTCTACATTGACCATGAGATCTTCCAGCAGTTCGGCGAAGCGCTGCCGGTCTACAAGCCGACGCTGCCTCCGATGGTCTTCGGCCCGCGTGACAAGGCAGTGAAGGGCGGAACCGATGCCCTGGTTCTGAGATATCTGACACCGCACGGGAAATGGAACATCCATTCAACCTATCAGGATAACCAGCACATGCTGACATTGTTCCGGGGCGGTCCAACGGTGTGGATCAATAATGAGGATGCTGCGGCCCATCAGATTGCTGATAATGACTGGCTCGAGGTCTATAACCGCAACGGTGTCGTAACGGCACGCGCGGTAGTCAGCCACCGGATGCCGAGAGGTACCATGTTCATGTACCACGCCCAGGACAAGCACATTCAGGTGCCGGGTTCTGAAATTACGGATACGCGCGGCGGAAGCCACAATGCGCCTACCCGGATTCATCTGAAGCCTACCCAGATGGTCGGCGGATATGCACAGCTCAGCTACGGCTTCAACTACTATGGTCCGATCGGCAACCAGCGTGATGTCTACGTAGCCGTCCGCAAAATGAAGGAGGTCAACTGGCTTGAAAATTAAAGCGCAAGTGGCAATGGTAATGAACCTGGATAAATGCATCGGCTGCCACACCTGCAGCGTGACCTGCAAGACGACCTGGACGAACCGCAAGGGTGCGGAATATATGTGGTTCAATAACGTGGAGACGAAGCCCGGTATCGGTTATCCGAAACGCTGGGAGGACCAGGAGCTCTACAAGGGCGGCTGGCAGCTGCGCAAGGGGAAGCTTGAGCTGAAGTCCGGCAATAAGCTGTCCAAGATCGCACTCGGCAAAATCTTCTACAACCCCGACATGCCGGAGATGAAGGATTATTATGAGCCGTGGACGTACAACTACGAGCATCTGACGAATGCGGGGGAACAAAAGCATTCCCCGGTGGCGCGGGCCCATTCCG
Organism: Paenibacillus sp. FSL E2-0178; assembly: GCF_038593005.1. NCBI lineage: Bacteria > Bacillati > Bacillota > Bacilli > Caryophanales > Paenibacillaceae > Paenibacillus > Paenibacillus sp. FSL E2-0178. Next base: position 2,791,618 of record NZ_CP151953.1, on the reverse strand, counting down.
CTGTAACCGGCGAGAAGATGGATCTGGAATGGGGACCGAACTGGGAGGATGATCTGGCGGGAGCCCATGTAACCGGCCCGCTGGACCCGAATATCCAGAAGATCGAAGAAGAAATCAAATTCAACTTCGAGAAATCGTTCATGATCTATCTGCCGCGCCTCTGTGAGCACTGCCTGAATCCAAGCTGTGTCGCCTCCTGTCCTTCCGGTGCGATGTACAAGCGGGATGAGGACGGCATTGTCCTCGTGGATCAGGAAGCCTGCCGGGGCTGGAGATACTGCATGACCGGCTGTCCGTATAAGAAAGTGTATTTCAACTGGCAGACCAACAAAGCAGAGAAGTGCACCTTCTGCTTCCCGCGCGTGGAAGCCGGGCTGCCTACAGTATGCTCCGAGACCTGTACCGGCCGGATCCGCTATCTCGGGGTGCTGCTGTACGACGCCGACAAGGTTCTGGAGGCGGCATCCACGCCGGACGAGAAGGATTTATACAAGGCGCAATGTGATTTGTTCCTGAACCCGCATGATCCGGAGATTATGGCGCAGGCGAGAAAAGACGGCATTTCCGAGGACTGGCTGGAAGCCGCCCAGAACTCGCCGGTCTATAAGCTGGCGATTGAGCACAAGCTGGCCTTCCCGCTTCACCCGGAATACCGCACACTGCCTATGGTGTGGTATGTACCGCCGCTTAGCCCGATTATGAATTATTTCGAAGGCAAGGATTCGCTGAAGAATCCCGATATGATCTTCCCGGCCATCGAAGAGATGCGTACGCCGATCCAGTATCTGGCGAACATGCTGACGGCCGGCGACACGGAGACTGTGAAGGAAGCCCTGCAGCGGATGGCGATGATGCGCTCCTATATGCGCGCCCAGTTCACCGGCCGGGAATTTGATCTTACCCGTCTGGACCGTGTCGGCATGACCGCACAGCAGACTGAGGAAATGTACCGGCTGCTCGCGATTGCCAAATATGAAGACCGTTTCGTCATCCCGACCTCCCACAAGGAGCAGCACATGAATCCTTACCGTGCCCAAGGCTCGGCAGGTTACGGAAGCGGGATGGGAGACATGGGCTCCGGCTCCGGCTGTGACGGCTGCGGACCGGCCAGCCCTTCCGGCGACACCATGAAGACCGGCAAGGAAATGTATGAAGAGAATTTCTACGGGGGGATTTGGCGTGATTGATCTGATCAAACTGCATGATTACAAGGAATCCTTCGGTTATTTCGCCCTGCAGTTGATGTATCCGGAGAAGCTGGACTTTCATCCGGATTTTCTGGAAGAGGCGTTTGACAGCACTCATCCGGGTTATGCCCACGTGCATGCCTATTGGAAGCAAATGCAGAGCTTCAGCCTGGATGAGATTCAGGAGAGCTATGCGGCCACCTTTGATTTTCAGAAGGACTGCGCGCTGTATATGACCTATTTCAAATTCGAGGAGGCCAAGGAACGGGGGCAGATGCTCGCCAAGCTGAAGCTTCTGTACGAAATGTTCGGCCTTGCCATGCCGGAGGGGGAGCTGCCTGATTATTTACCGCTGATGTGTGAATTTATATATGCCGCGCAGTGGCTGGAGGTCCCGGGAGCGCCGGAGAATTTCCGGATGCTGATGGCGATTCTTGAGGACGGCACCTACCATCTGCTCAAGGCGCTGGAGCGGAATGAAAGTCCCTATTACCATCTGGTTAAGGGGTTGCGCGAAACCTTCAAAGCTTGTGTTGAACAGGAGGCCCTGAGTCAATGAATATGTCAGGTCAGTTTTTATGGGTCATTTTCCCCTATATGTGTCTGGTGGTCTTTATCGGCGGCCATATCTTCCGTTACCGTAAGGATCAATTCAACTGGACAGCCAAATCGAGTGAATTTATTGAAAAGAAACAGCTGAAATTCGGCAGCATTCTATTCCATCTCGGCATTATGCCGGTTATTCTTGGCCATATCGGCGGGCTCGCTGTCCCGAAATCGTGGCTGGAGGCCGTCGGCGTGAGTGATCATCTCTACCACATCGGCGCGGTATATATCGGGGGGATCTTCGGCGCAGCTACCCTGCTCGGAATGCTGATCCTGACCTCGCGGCGCTTTACGCTGAAGAACGTCCGCCGGCTCAGCAGCGCATCGGACCTGATCGTCAACTCCCTCCTCCTGTTCATCGTGTTTATGGGGATGTACTCCACGATTGTAACGAATGCCGTACAGCCTGAGTTTGATTACCGTGATACGATTTCTGTCTGGTTCCGCGGTTTATTCATGTTCCGGCCGGACCCGTCGCTGATGGGTGAGGTGCCGTTTTCCTTCAAGCTTCACATTCTGTCAGGGTTTGCGATCTTTGCCTTCTGGCCGTTCACCCGGCTCGTCCATGTATGGAGTGTTCCGTTGAATTATGTAGGCAGAAGTTATATCCTATACAGAAGAAATAAATCGAATTAACGGAAAGAGCCGGGTGAATTTCTTTCCCTGTTCAAATGAGGAGAGAAACGATGAACAATAAGGTGGATTACCAAATCGAGCTTGACCGGATGCGCATAGCTTTGGGATATGACTTCATGTCGCTGGCTTTTGCTGAACCGGCGGAATATGACTATGTCATCCGGTGGAAATACGCCTCAGGGAACACAACGGACCGTTACAAACGGATTGTCCTTCAATCCGGCAGAGGGATTGCAGGCATCGTGTTCAAGACCGGCAAGCCTTTCTTAATCCCGTCTGTGCAGACAGATGTGCAGCCGGACACCTTATTCAACTATCCCATTACCAAGATGGAGAATCTGAGCAGCATCGGGGCTGTGCCGGTGTGGAATGATGCCCGTGTCGCAGGCGTGCTTCTTGGCGGTTTCAGGGGCGAACGGCAGGTAAGCCCTGACATGCTGGGGGACCTGGACAGGGCAGCGCGTAAGGGGATTGGAGACTTGAACGGAAAGGAATTGTTGCTCAGTTGATGACACCCGGAACGGATCTGCAGAGTCTGCTCATGACGAAGCTGTTTGAGAACAGCTCGGAGGCGATGTTCTTTTTTGACCGGCAAGGGAAAGCCCTGGCCATGAATCCGGCTGCCGAGAACATCGTGGACAAGGATATTCTGAAGCAGCTGTATCAGGGGAATCCTGAGGCGCTTTGCGGGACCTGCCGGGGATACACGAGTGAGACGGAGCTCCGTACCTGCCTCAATTGTTATTTTCATACACCGGACTCCGAGGAGTTCACCTCATACCAGGTATATCTGGAGACGAAGGATAAGGGGGTTGTCCCTTATGCGGCCACCTTTCACACCATAGATGACGAGAAGGGTATCAGAGTATTTATGCTTAGGGATCTGACCAGACAGTTCAAGACGCAAGAGAAGTTCTACCAGAACAAAATGATGAAGCATATCATTGAGGCGCAGGAGAATGAACGCAAGCGGATCTCCCGGGAACTGCATGACAGCGTGGCCCAGGAGCTGATGAGTGCCGTGATTGATCTGCGTGTGCTGAAATATATGACAGCGGATGAGCAGCTGCTGAAGAAGATGAAGCAGACCGAGGTCTCCATGACCCGGCTCCTGAATGATATCCGCAACCTTTCGGTAGAGCTTAGGCCGGCTGCCCTGGATGATTTCGGCCTGGAAGCCGCATTCCGGTCACACTTCAAGCGGGTGGAGCAAACCTATGGCCTGGTGATTGATTATGAGTCCCGGCTCTCCGAGAAACGGTATGGGAGTGAGATCGAAACCGTCATGTACCGTGTGTGCCAGGAAGCTGTGCTGAACGCCCTGAAGTATGCGCAGGTTGACTGTGTTAAAGTTTCCCTTACCGAAAAGGACGGCGTACTGCTGCTTCGGGTAGAGGATAAGGGAACCGGCTTTAATCAGGGTGACGAGCCGGATGGAACCGGACTTGGCCTGTTTGGCATGCAGGAGCGGGCGGAGCTGGTGGGCGGCACCTTCAGCGTAGATTCAGAGATAGGCAGGGGTACGGTGATTATTTTACAGGTGCCTGTATGATTTGCGCGAGGAAAGGAATGAGCTTCTGATGAAGATCGTCATTGCAGACGACCATGCGATCGTACGCAGCGGATTCTCCATGATTCTCAATTTTCAGAATGACATTGAAGTGATCGGAGCGGCGGCAGACGGCAGGGAAGCTTACACCATGGTCGCCAAATTCCGGCCGGACATTCTGATTATGGATTTAAGCATGCCCCCGGGAGAGAGCGGGCTGACCGCTACCGGCAAGATTAAAGAGGATTACCCCGATACCAAAATCCTGATTCTGACGATGCATGATGATGATGAATATCTCTTCCATGTGCTGAAGAACGGGGCCTCCGGTTATGTGCTCAAGAGTGCGCCGGACGAGGAGCTGCTGCTGGCCATCCGGACCATTTATGAAGGCGGCACCTATATTCATCCCAAGATGGCAACCTCGCTGGTCCGTGAGTTCATCAAGCAGGATAAAACGGCAGGCACAGAGGATCTGTTCGAGCTGTTATCCAAGCGGGAGCTCGAGATCCTGCCGCTCATTGCCAAGGGATACGGGAACAAGGAAATCGCCGAGAAGCTGTTCATTTCAGTGAAAACAGTGGAGGCCCACAAGGCGAAAATTATGGAGAAATTAAACCTGAAGAGCCGGCCGGAGCTGGTCGAGTATGCTTTGAGGAAAAAAATGCTGGATTTCTGACCGGCGAATGGAGGTAAGCCTTGATGCCGGAACATGCAGGGCTCAAGTTTACGGTGCCCGCCATGCGCATTCTTGAGAATGAACACCGCTATTTATCCTTTCTGATGGAAGAATGGCATGAGATCGTACTTTGGTTTGAGAGGGAGCAGCCCGCTCCGGAAGAAGCCAGGGCTCAGCTTCATAAGCTGCGTAAGGCGGTTCTGGCGTTTACGGGCCCGCTGAAGAAGCATACCGCGAAGGAAGAAACGCATTTTTTTCCGCTGCTGGGCCGTTACATCGGTTTTGAACAAGGGCCGCTGGTAGGCATCCAGGAGGAGCACCGCGAGATTGACGGGTATATAGGACATTTCCTGCATCACACAGAGGGCAATGCCGAACTGATGACGCTTGAGGATATCCGTGCTGCGGTGAAGGATGCAGGGGAAGCCTTTGAGGTGCTGACGGTACACTTTGTCAAAGAAGAGACGGTTATCTTTCCGATGGCTGAGCATCAGCTTAGCACGAAGGACAAAGAGCGGTTAAGCCAACAGCTGAATACGCTTATTACGTGAGAAGGCATGAACAGGCTGCTCCTATGCGGGGCGGCTTTTTTTGTGCACAGGAAATTAGACAACAAGAAATTGGATTTTCTCCACTTGTCAATGAACAAAGCCTCCCCTGTCAAACAGCAGTTGGAAAAACAGCACAGAGGTCGAAGCCCGAAGAAGGCGATAGAGAATATGTAAGATGTTTCGTTTGTGGCAGGAGTTGCAGGAGTGAATAAGGTCTGGAGCAATGCCCCGCTGTGCGGGGTTATTTTTTTTAGGGTTTCCCCTGTCAGGGAAAGGGGACTCCCCTATATCTGAGCCGGGGGACCGGCGGATACAATGAGTACAGGAAGTATTCATACGAATAATCAAGAGAATAAACGGCGAAAAGGTGAGTCGAATGATTAAAAAAGTGCAATTGCCGCTACAAACCTTAAACTTGATTACCGGATTCATGGTGTGGGTGATCATCTCTTCCCTGATGCCCTTTATTTCCGAGGACATCAGCATCCCTCCGGGAAGACTTGCGATGGTCACAGCGATTCCGGTGGTGCTTGGCTCGATTCTAAGAATTCCTTTGGGCTATTATGCGAACATTCTGGGAGCACGCATTATTTTTATGTCCAGCTTTATCCTGCTGTTGTTTCCGGTCTACTTCATCAGTGAAGCGTCTACGGTTACTCACTTGATTATCGGAGGCCTGTTCCTTGGAATCGGCGGGGCTGTATTCTCGGTGGGGGTGACCTCTCTGCCGAAATATTTCCCCAAAGATAAGCATGGTCTGATCAACGGAATCTACGGGATCGGGAATATCGGCACGGCGGTCACAACCTTCTCTGCTCCGATGGTGGCAGCACAGATAGGCTGGGCCCCTGCGGTGAAAATGTATCTGATTCTGCTGCTGGTGTTCATCGCCTTGAATTTCTTCTTCGGGGACCGTCATGAGCCTAAGCTCAAAACCCCGATTATCGAACAAATCAAAGGCGTATCCCGAAATGAGAAGCTCTGGCTGTTCTCCTTGTTCTATTTCATTACCTTTGGCTCCTTTGTGGCCTTCACGATTTATCTGCCTAACTTTCTGGTATCGAATTTCGGTCTGGACAAGGTGGATGCCGGGATGCGCACAGCCGGCTTCATTGCCGTTGCGACCTTCTTCCGTCCGGTAGGCGGCTGGCTTGCCGACAAGTTCCAGCCGTTGTTCCTGCTCACCGGCACATTCAGTATCTATACAATTGCCGCTATTATCCTGGCCTTTATGCCAGACATGGGATTATATACAGCCGGATGCCTTGCGATTGCGTTCAGTGCAGGAATCGGTAACGGAGTCATTTTCAAATTAGTTCCGCTGTATTTCAATAAGCAGGCGGGTGTCGCCAACGGAATAGTATCGATGATGGGCGGCCTGGGCGGCTTTTTCCCTCCGATCATGCTGTCTGTGATTTATTCGGCGACCGGGCAATATTCCATCGGGTTCATGCTGCTCTCCCAGGTGGCGTTGGCCAGTCTGGTGCTGGTCGTGTGGCTCTATTTCCAGGACCGGCTTGCGCTTACCTCTGAAGTGTTCAATTCTACCGGACAGGGGATTCTGGTCACCGATGTTTCCGGTTTGATTAAGACCGTCAATCCGGCCTTCACGAAGCTCACCGGCTATACGGAGGACGAGGTTCTCGGCAGACAGCCCAGCATTCTCAAGTCAGGCCGCCAATCCAAAGAATTCTACCGAGTCATGTGGGGGGAGGTCAGGGAGACGGGAATGTGGCAGGGCGAAATCTGGAACAGGCGCAAGAACGGGGAAGAGTATCTGCAGTGGCTGAACATCAGCGCTGTGAAGGATGACACCGGCGAGGATGTCCGGTATGTAGGCACATTCAGCGATATTACGCAGAAATAACCGGATGAAGTGGCGTTGAACCGCTGCAGCCAATCCCTTTCCATACAGGACGGCATAACCGGTTCTACTGGGTCCGGCATCAAGTTAGGAGCAGATGAAGGTGGAAAAGAACAGAAATCCGGTTACCGTGGCGGAAGCTGTATTCCGGGTAACCGAAAGAGTGTGCTGCACAGGTACAGAAAGAGTGCCGCTTGCCGCAAGCTATGGACGCATCCTGGCGGAGCCGCTGACGGCAACCCATGATGTTCCGCATTTTACGCGGTCCCCCTATGACGGGTATGCAATTGCTTCGGCAGATTCAGCCGGTGCTTCCGGCAACAGCCGGATCAGCTTCACGGTTGTAGATCATATCGGTGCAGGGGAGATATCTCAGGTTACGCTTGGGGCATTCGAAGCTGTCCGTCTGATGACGGGAGCCGCGCTGCCGGCGGGTGCAGATGCGGTAGTCATGTTCGAACAGGCCTCGGAAGCGGGCCGGACGTTTACCATCCGCAAAGCCTTTGCCCCGCAGGAGAATCTGTCCCTGCAGGGTGAAGATATGCGGTCAGGAGAAAGGATCGTTCCGGCAGGCAGCTTCATTCATCCCGGAACTGTGGCGTTGCTGGCTACCTTCGGGTACGGGGAGGTGCGGGTCGGCAAGCGGCCAGTTGTAGGCATATTGTCAACGGGAACCGAGCTGCTGGAGGTGACGGCTCCGCTCGTACCCGGTAGAATCCGCAACAGCAACGGGCCGATGATCGCTGCCCAGCTCGCCCGGATGGGTATCCCTTACCGGATGTACGATACGGCAGCGGACCAGCTGGAAGAATGCCTGCAGACGGCCAGGCACGCGATGACAGAAACAGACTGCCTGATCACCACAGGCGGCGTATCCGTCGGCGACTATGACTACTTGCCGGAAATATACAAGCGCCTCGGGGCCGATGTGCTGTTCAACAAGGTGGCGATGCGTCCGGGCAGCGTGACTACAGTCGCGGTTGCCGGGGAGAAGTGCCTGTTCGGATTGTCCGGCAATCCGTCGGCGTGCTTCACAGGCTTCGAGCTGTTTGTCAGGCCCGCCCTGCTCAAGATGATGGGGGCAGATAAAGTCTATCTGCCGCGTACGACAGCCGTACTGGCAGAGGATTTCCCGAAGGCCAATCCGTTCACCCGGTTTATCCGGGCTGTTCATGACCGGATCTCGGTGCGTCCCGCCGGCTTCAATAAATCGAATGCGGTATCCTCCATCGCACGCGGGAATTCGCTGATTGTGCTGCCGGGCGGGACAAGAGGTTATGCTGCAGGCGATCCTGTTGACGTACTGCTCCTCGGCGTTGAGGAAGGTACGGACGAATGGGTGCTGTAAGCTTACTGGAAGGGAGATAGACATATGAATGCTCATCCATTGCAGGACCAGCTGCGGCGGCCGATCCATGATTTGCGGATCTCGGTAACGGACCGGTGTAATTTCCGCTGTTCCTACTGCATGCCGAAGGAAGTGTTCGGAGAGGATTATGCCTTCCTCCCGGCAAGCGGGCTGCTTACCTTTGCAGAAATTCTCCGGCTGACGAAGCTCTTCGTCTCCCTTGGCGTAAGCAAAATCAGGCTTACCGGAGGCGAGCCGCTCATGCGGCGGAGCCTGCCCGAGCTTGTTGCCGGAATCCGCGCTATCCGTGGTGTCGAAGACATGGGGCTGACGACGAACGGGGTACTGCTGGGCGGGCAGGCAATGCCGCTGTATACTGCGGGACTCCGCAGGCTGAATGTCAGCCTGGATGCTCTGGAGCCTGAGCTGTTCGGCAGAATGAACGGGCGGGGTTACAAGCCTGGAGCGATTTTAAGACATATTGATTATGCCATAGCAGCCGGCTTTGAGGTCAAAGTAAACATGGTGGTACAAAGAGGGGTGAACGAATCGGAGATTGTGCCGATGGCGGCCTACTTCAAAGATAGAAATATAACGCTTCGCTTCATCGAATTCATGGATGCCGGCAACGACAACGGCTGGAGCTATGAGAAGGTCGTTACCAAACAAGAAATTCTGGAGCGCCTCCAAGGTACTTTTGTGCTGGAAGCCCTGGAGCACGATTATTTCGGCGAGGTGGCGCAGCGTTATGGCTACAAAGGCAGTCAGGCGCAGATCGGCTTTATCACTTCCGTATCCGAATCCTTCTGCTCCTCCTGCACGCGGGCCCGGCTGTCTTCCGACGGCAAGCTGTATACCTGCCTGTTCGCATCGGAGGGCTTTGATCTCAGGGCAATGCTCCGCAGCGGTGCGGATGATCAACATCTGCTGGCTGCCATTAGAGACGTCTGGGAGAAGCGCGCTGACCGCTATTCCGATGAGCGGACAGAACAGACCGCGGGGAACAGAACCAAGATCGGCATGTCCTATATTGGAGGTTAAGCACAGAACGCATTATTCAGCGGTTGAGCGGGCAGGAATGCAGCCTGAAACTACATTGTATATGACGGGAGACGAACTGAACTTATGAACGGAGCACAGCTGCTGATTGAGATGCTGATCGAGAAAAAGATTGAGACCCTGTTCGGCTACCCCGGCGGTGCCGTATTGCCTTTATATGACGCGCTCTATGATTGTGACCGGATTCAGCATGTGCTGGTCAGACACGAGCAGGCTGCGGTCCATGCTGCGGACGGATACGCAAGAGCGACGGGACGCCCGGGGGTAGCCCTTGTTACCAGCGGTCCTGGAGCAACCAATGCCGTCACCGGAATTGCTACCGCCTTCATGGATTCGGTTCCGTTAATTGTCCTTACCGGCCAGGTATCCACCGAGCTTATTGGTCTGGACAGCTTTCAGGAAGTGGATATTTACGGAATGACGATGCCGGTTACGAAACACAATTATATCGTAAGGGAGATCAAGGAGCTTCCAAGAATTATACATGAGGCGTTCCATGTGGCGACAACAGGACGGCCCGGTCCGGTTCTGATCGATCTGCCGAAAAATGTCATGAATGCGGAATTCACTGCAGCGGGGGATACCTCCGGCCAGTCCTCACCGCCAGTTATCCGGGGGTACCAGACCGATTATTTCATAGATTCGGCGGATATTCAGCTGGCGGCAGAGCGGCTGAACCGTGCGCAGCGGCCGCTTGTGCTTATTGGCGGAGGCTGTATTCAAGGGGAGACCCCGGCACTCCTGAAGGAATTCGCCGAGCAGCTGGGGCTTCCTGTAGCCAGCACGCTGATGGGCCTCGGAGCTTTCCCGTCCGGACACTCCCTGCATCTGGGCATGGTCGGGATGCATGGAACAGTGGCTGCCAACCGTGCACTCCAGGGTGCTGACGTTGTGCTGTGTCTCGGTGTGCGATTCAGTGACCGGGTAACGGGCAACCGGAAGGCCTTCTCGCCGGGTTCCTATAAAATTCAAGTGGATCTGGATACCTCCGAGCTGAACAAGAACATTCCCATAGATCTTGCGGTCACCGGTTCCTGTGCAGATTTCCTTAGCGGATTACGGGGACAAGTACAGGCAGCGGAGCATTCCGCCTGGGATCAGCAGATCATGGCCTGGCTGAAGCGTCCGGTGAAATCGAGCAAGGGCCAGGATGCCAAGATGACTCCCCAGGAGGTTATCGGATGCATTCAAAAGGCTACAGCGGGCGATGCGATTATAGCCACAGATGTCGGCCAGCATCAGATATGGACGGCTACGCACTACGAGTTCTCGGAAGCACGGTCGTTCCTGACCTCCGGCGGACTAGGTACCATGGGGTACGGCTTGCCTGCTGCAATCGGCGCCGCTGTTGCTTTTCCTGACCGCCATGTGGTTTGCATTACAGGGGACGGAAGCTTTCAGATGAATATGCAGGAGATTATGACGGCTGTTGATCATGGGCTGAACGTCAAGGTGGCGATCTTTAAGAACGGGTATCTGGGGATGGTAAGACAGTGGCAGCAGCTGTTTCTGGGCCGGCGGTATTCCTCGGTGCGGATCAGCTCGCCGGATTTTGTCGCCTTGGCGGAGTCCTTCGGCGCCCACGGGTTCCGGGCACGCACGCTTGCTGAAGCAGAGCAGATTATTGAACTTGCGCTGCATACGGAGGGGCTTGTCGTAATGGAATTTGATATCACCGAAGAGAGCAATGTATATCCCATTGTGCCGCCGGGATCGAGCAATCAGGATATGATTGTGGAATAGCATTACGCAGCAATAAGGAAGCTCCTCTACCGTGATTACCGGCAGAAGAGCTTCCTGATTTTATACGTTTGGGGTTATTTTATACACTAGAAGTAGAGCACAAGCACTGACACATATAACATAACGGAGAAGCCGATCTCGATGATTCCGGTACGTTTGGCAGTGATGCCCGTCTTAGGCAGGATGGCCGCCCGCAGGAGCAGGATCAGCAGCGGAACCAGCAGAGACGGAAACAGGAAGAGTCCGGCTACTGCAACCAGCAGATGATAGAGCACCGAGCCGTAATAGAAGCGGATATTGTTCCGTTCACGGATGACGGTTTTGACATATAATGCGGTTCCGGTGAAGTACAGCACGGCCAGCACGAACAGCTCGGTTGTAGTCTGCCAGCTCCCGCCCTGACCGACATAGAAGACCGGATAGATGATCAGGCAGAAGGCCACTATGGCCGAGATGTCATTGAGCAGGGCCCGTTCATTTTTGGTTCTGGCATAATAGAGATTCACAGCGAACAAAGGCACGAGCGGCAGAACAAACCATAACAGCACAGGCTCAGCTGCCACCAGATAGATGATTAAAGGGAGCAGCAGAATGCCATACAGCTTCAAGGGATGGGCATAACGCTTGAATTTCCTTGTCTTCACCCCCTGCAGCAAAGGAAAGCTGAACAAATAGATCAGCAGCCAGCAGACAAACAGCGGAATATGTATAAGCTGCCCCCGGGATGCGGCTACCCCGAACAGAAAGGGCAGAACGAGCATCGCCCAGGCGCCGTGCTGGTTAGGGATATATTTCTTCATACTAAACATGACCTCCTACCCTGAACTATCATGGCATGTGAGGATGCCAGACTCTTTAACTATACTTTTTTTGATGGGGGACGCGGGTGATTTGAAGCACAAGATATGCGCTGCTCCCCAGGGTTATCACTGAACGTTATTATGACAAAGGAGAGGCTGCAACGTGATTATGAAATCTCATCATGCAGCAGTACGGGGACCAGTTCCTGTACTGCAAATTGTCGGTTATAAGAATAGCGGAAAAACAACCCTGGCCTGCCGCTTAATCCGCGCCTTATCCGCCCGTGGGCTGCGTGTCGGGTCGGCCAAACATGATGCCCACCACTTTCAACTGGATGATCCGGGCACAGACAGCAGCAAGCATTTGCTGCACGGTGCAGTTGAAGCTGTACTGACCTCGTCAGAGGCTACAAGAATCATGCGGAAGTCCGAAACCTCATTGGAAGACATCGCAGCATCTATGTACGGTAAGGTTGATCTGCTGATTGCAGAAGGCTTCAAATCTGCGGATTATCCCAAAATCGCATTGATCCGCAATGCAGACGAGATGAGCCTGCTGCGAAACCAGACTGCGAATATATGCCTATGGCTGAGCTGGGAGGAGAACGAGGTTAAGCACAGGGCAGCCTCTCCGGTCAGCCCGAATACTATCCCTGTACTGCCTCTGCAGGATCAAGCGCTTATTGATGAAGAAGTTCTTTCTCTGGCTTTGTCACTTCTCTAATCAAAAGGAGCGGGAATACTTACGGGTGGTGCTTAATTTGCTGACTGGAATCATACTGGCAGGCGGACAGAATTCCCGGATGAAGGGCCAGAATAAGGCGCTCCTGACCTATCAAGGGGAGCGTTTCGTGGATAGACAGCTGAAGGAAATGCGAACCGTTTGCTCTAAAATAATTGTTGTTACGAACGATGCTTCTCCGTACATGGATTACCCTCCGCAAGGAGATATCCGGTATCTTCCGGACATCTATGCGGGGCATGGACCGCTGAGCGGGTTTCATGCTGCTTTTGCCGGGGTGGAGACGGAATATGCCTGGGTTGTAGGGTGTGATATCCCTAACATTTCAGCTCCCGCCGCTTCGTGGATGCTTACCCGGCTCATGGAAGGGGACTATGAGGCTGTTCTTCCCGTAATGAATGGCAAACATCAGATGCTCCATGGGGTATACCGGCCGCACCGGATTCTGGCGGATATTATTGAAAGACTGGATACACGGCAGTACCGGCTATCCGGATTATTAGATTCGATGCACTGGTTAGGGGTAGACAAGGACGATCTTGCCGGTGCGGGTATACATGAGGATTTCACTGCAGATATTGATACACCTGAGCAATATAAGGACTTGCTGCACGCAGATATGGAAAGGGAGTGATCACTTGGGCAGTGCATTATTCGAAATTACAGACAACCCGATTCAGCCGCAGGCGGTCTCTGATAAAGTTCTGCGGAGAGAAGCGGGAGCGGTCACTTTATTCATAGGTACGGTAAGGGAGCTCACGCAGGGTAAGCGGACATTATATCTTGAATATGAAGCGTATCCGCTTATGGCGCTCACGCAATTGGAACGCATCGGGCAGGAGGTCAGAGAACGCTGGCCGGATACCAGGGTTGCTGTGACACATCGGGTAGGAAAGCTTGAAATTATGGATATCGCTGTGGTTATCGCTGTATCTTCGCCGCACCGTAAGGCTGCTTACGAAGCGAATGAATATGTGATAGACCGGATTAAACAGATTGTACCGATCTGGAAAAAAGAAACGGGCGAAGACGGCAAAGCATGGATTGGCGACCAGCTGAATCAATGTGCTTATCCGGAAGGCCGGCCCCTCTTACCGGATATTCCTGTGGAAGTCAGGAAGTAAAGAAGCCGCAATTCGCTATCCGATGAACTACCAGATTGTTGATCTGAATGCACAAAGGGAGCTCCATAACGGGGCTCCCTGTTTTTTGGTATTCCGGATATACGCAAACCGGTGCAGAGCTAAAGCGCGGATACCCGCATGCTCTGCTTCTGCTTGTTACACATACTCGCACTTAAACTCCGTGAACTCCGCCGAAGCATCTTCCCCGCAAGCGTACAGTCCGATGAGTACCCCTGTAAATCCTCCGGCCACCTCGGAAGAGAGGTATCTGGTCTGGGCCGTGCCGAGGGGGATTTCCCCGTGTTCACTGCTAATGAAGAAGCTGTATTGCTCCTTACCGGATTTGATCAACAGCGTGGCCTGATTGCTACTGCCCAGAGCCACTTCATGCTGGATGGATTTGACATCTCCAGTATTGAGGCGTTCGATTACCCGGTACTGCGCTCCGTCTTGGCGTATTGCCAGATCATAATGATGATTCTCGTCCATATAGAGCGTGATGCCGGCTTCTCCGCCTGTGAGCGTTATGTTGCAGGAAATCACCGCGTCGAAATCCCGTTGGCGGAGGCCTATAAAGGTCGGGGATGCCGGAACATCCAGCGTTACTTCTGTGCCTTGTAGCGTCAGTTTGTCTTGTCCCAGCAGATAATTCTCTCTGGCCGGATGGCGAAGATAAGCCCAGTCCAGATTCCAGCCGGTATTCTCAAAAGTATAGCTCTTCTTCTCCTGCTGAATCACTGTGTCCGGAATACGGTCAGTCTCGAAGCTCAGGAGAACCGTTCCGTTATGCCCGGCTGTAAACCAGCCGTCTTCGCCGAAGGTCACCGGAGTCAGGAACACTTCGCGGCCCAGATGGTGGTAAGTGAGCCAGCGTCCGGTTTGCCGGAATCCCAGATGCAGGAGCCACCAGTTCCCCAGCTCATCCTGGATCAGATCGCTGTGTCCGACACCCTGCAGCTCATAGCCGCCCAGATTGCGGTTGGTCAGGACAGGATTATTCGCATAGGCCTCGAACGGACCGGAAGGGGAAGTCCCCCGCGCATAAGTCGCCATATGACCATATTCGGTTCCGCCTTCGGCTGCGAGCAGGTAGTAATACCCGTTGATTTTATAGAGGTGAGGGCTTTCCAGATAACGTCCGCCCGTTCCCTGCCAGATAGACTGGCTCAGCGACAGCTTGCTGCCCGTTTCAATGTCAATCTCACACTGAATCACACCCGGGTTGTTATTATCGTCAAACCCGTTGCTCATAAACAAAGTCTTGCCGTCTTCAAAATACAAATCCGGATCGATTCCGCCCTGATCGACATAGACCGGTTCCGACCATTCGCCGTAAATATCGTCCGTCCAGACATAGAAGTTCTGGCGGGTCGTGTCATTGGTAGTCACCATGTAGAAACGGCCGTTATTGTGGCGGATGGTAGGGGCGAACACGCCGCCGGAGCTGCTCACCGTACCCAGCTGAATCTGGCTCCCGCGGGTCAGGCAATGGCCGATTTGCTTCCAGTTAAGCAGGTCCGCGCTCTCGAAGATGGGCACTCCAGGGAAATACTGAAAGGAGCTGCAGACCATATAATAGATGCCGTCCACTTTGCATACGCTGGGGTCAGGGTAGAAGCCTTTGATTACGGGATTGTTGTATTTCATACATACACCTCTTCTATAAATTCATATATATATAAATTCAATATGAACACTTCTAAGGAAATTAAACACCAACTTGAGATTCATAGCAATAGATTAAGCTTGTCTGCGGGATTTAAATCGGTTAAATTAATAGAAATATGAATTCAGTGATCAGGAGATAATCATGATGATAAAAGCGGACGGGAAACCGGAGTTCATGCCTTTATACGAGGCGCTGGCCAGTGAAGTCAGGTGGAGAATTATGAGCCTCATTGCCGAGCGTGAAATGAATGTGAAGGATATCGCGGATAAGCTTGCGCTTAGCCCATCCATCGTCACCCTGCACATCCGGAAGCTCGAAGCCGCCGGGCTGACCGGAAGCCGCAGGGTCCGGCTGAACGGGGGGACGCATAAGCTGTGCTTCCTCAAAGCAGCAAGCATTGATATCCAGCTGCCGTCTGCCCGCAAGGACACGAAGGTACTGGAGCAGAGCATTTCTGTGGGTCATTATACGGCGTTTGAAGTCCATCCAACCTGCGGGCTGGGTACACATGAGATGGAAATTGGGGTGTGGGATGATCCGCGTTATTTTCTGGATCCCGAGCGGGTTAATGCTGCGATTCTATGGTTTGGCAGAGGATACGTGGAGTATAAAATGCCCAACTATCTGGCCGCCGGACAGACGGCGGACTTCCTTGAAATTTCAATGGAGCTGGCTTCGGAAGCGCCCGGATTAAGAGACGAATGGCCGTCGGATATCGGCTTTACGTTTAACGGTGTGTTCCTTGGAGCCTGGACGAGTCCGGCGGATTTCGGCAGAGCGGCACGCGGCAGATACACGCCCGAATGGTGGCACCGGAATGTGAATCAGTACGGGCTGCTCAAGACGATCCGCATTGACGCTTCGGGTACTTTTATAGATGGAGTGCAGATGTCGGAGGTGACCATTCACGAGGTGAAGCTGCAGGAGCCGTTCTGGACGCTTCGGTTCACGGTGGACGAGCAGGCAGAACATGTAGGCGGATTGACGCTGTATGGGGCAGGCTTCGGCAATCATGACCAAGATATTGTGGTTCGGGTGTATCTCCGGTAGGTTGCAGCTGCGCGAACCGTACAGTACAATTTCAGTACCCGGTTATGCCGGTCAGGCTTAAGGGATCACTTTGAAGAGAATACTTCGGATAAAGGGAGTGTTATATAATGAATGCAGAAATGGTCATGCAGGAGCTGGAAGAGCTCGGCAAGGAACGAACCAGGAAAATATATAGCTCGAATGGCGCGCAGGAACCGCTTTTTGGTGTAGCGACCGGGGCGATGAAGCCGATCTTCAAAAAAACCAAAATCAATCAGCCGCTGGCTGAAAAGCTATATGCGACGGGGAATTATGACGCGATGTATTTTGCCGGAATCATTGCCGACCCTAACGGGATGACGGAAGCCGATTATGACCGGTGGATGGACGGGGCTTATTTCTACATGCTGTCTGATTTCGTGGTGGCCGTAACTCTGGCGGAGGCGGATATCGCCCAGCAGGTTGCCGATAAATGGATCGCGAGCGGGGAGGACCTGAGAATGTCGGCGGGCTGGAGCTGTTACTGCTGGCTGCTGGGAAGCCGCCCGGATAAGGAATTCTCTGAGAGCAAGCTGGCCGGTATGCTGGAGCTGGTGAGCAAGAGTATTCATGACGCACCGGAGCGCACCAAATATTCAATGAACAACTTCCTCTACACAGTAGCCGTATCCTATTCGCCGCTGCATGACTTGGCGAGTGAGACAGCGAAGAAAGTAGGTCCGGTAGAGGTGGGCAAGGACAAGCCTGCAGGCAAATCCATTAATGCCTACGACAATATTCAAAAGACGGTCGAAAAAGGCCGCGTCGGATTTAAACGCAAGCATGTGCGGTGCTAGGCGGGTATCCGCTGAATCTGGTGTTTTAATTAACATCTGCCTCTTAACGTGGGCAGGTGTTTTTTTGTTGGGGCGGAGTTCACGATTGTATGCCGTCTGCAAAATACATTCCACTAATGTTTAACTAACGTTCCACCACGTCAACCCTGTTCCACCCACATCAACCCTGTTCAGCACCTGCTCAACCCACGTTTAACCTGTTTTTTGCGCAGCTGGAATCCGGTTGCCTTTGTAATCCTGCACAGAATACAACATTATCCTCTTAATCCCGGCCATAGTTGTAGAACGTACAACATTTCCGTGCTAAGCTTCGGCGGCCGCTCGCCCGTGTGCTGCTATGGCTGTAACGCTAGCTGTAAGTTAGTGTTTACATAACGAGATCAACAGAGTCCTATCTGTTGGTCTCTTTTGCTGTGGAGCCCGGCATAAATAATTGTCACGCTTGAGACTGCTCAAGTGTTATATCTATAGAAACAGAAGAAATAGAAGAAAGGAGACCAACGTGAATTCTATTGAAGAGAAGATTGGGAGAATACAGGCCGGAGAGGCCCACCTGTACTCCGATGTGATCAGGCTGTACCAGCAGCGGATATACTTCTACTGCTTCCGGCTACTGAACAGCAAGGAAGAGGCGGAGGATGCGGTGCAGGATGTCCTCATCAAGGCTTATCAGAACATCGGCCAGTTCAAGCCGCAGGCGGATTTTGTCTCATGGCTCTACAAGATCGCCTACCACCATTGTCTGAATCTGTTGCGGCGGCAGAAATTCCAGCTTCAACTGCGCAAGCTGCTCCGGCAGGACGTTATGGTGAACAGCGCCGAACAAATGGTTGAGAACCGCCTGTTCAGCGAGCCGGTCTCGGCCGCCCTGGGGAAGCTTGATGTGGAAGACCGGAACTTGTTGATTCTGCGTATTTATGAAGATAAATCGTTTGCGGAAATCGGCGAAATTCTGGGTGTTAGTACGGCTACAGTACGCAAAAGATATGGACGGACCAGAGACAAGCTAAAAAAAGCGATTGAGAGAAAGGAGAAACAATTATGGGCAAGAGTGAATTGACTTCGGAGGAACGGTTCCTGAAGGATGGAGACCGGTCTGCTAATTATCTCCCCGTGGATGTTCATGACCCGGTAATGAAAGCGCTCGGGCTTGGCGGGACTTTATCTGCTGATGAAGAGCAGACAACGGTGCAGACGCTTCCGCCAAACGAAGATGCTCCTAACACTATGCGCAGGGTTGAGACAGAAGCCGGAACAGGGCGGAGACGGAAGCGGATTCGGGTGCAGGGCTGGGTGGCGGCACTCCTTGTAGTAGTGTTGCTGGGCGGCGGTTATGCCCAGTATTCCGGTGAAGTCCGGCAAGGGGCCGAAGCCCTGTTTTCCAGTGAAGTCCGGCAGGGGGCCGGGGCTCAGTACAAGGTGCTGCCCTATAAGCCGCTTCCGGCGACGGCATCGGGCGGCATGATAGAGAAGGCGAAAGAACCCTTGATGCCCTATACTCCTGAGGCACAGCCGGGTATAGAGGATGAAGCCTACCAGGAGAGTAAGCTCTACAGCCAGAAATATTCAAAAGGGCACGAACTCATGAAGGAGTTGCTGCTTCCCGGAGAGTATGCCACCTATGTAATTGCGCGTGAAGACCGGCAGGAAGAGGGGAGTCTTAACATGTACCTTCCACCGCTCACGTTCAAGGAGTATGCAGCTTACAAGACCAGCGTAGAGAAGCACAACACTCCGATAGTGAAGCAACCGGCGTATATGCCGGAAGGTTATGTCTTGGACGAGGCAATCATCAAGCCTTCTTTCCTAAAGGTTCCAGATGAGAAGCAGCTTGAGGGCGGAAACGCGAGAGACCTGGGGGACAACTTCCGGCTGACCTGGAGAGTAGAGAAGGCGGAGAACCTTGTCTACCAGTATTCATCGCTGATATACAAGAAGGGGGAGACTCAGGTAAGAATCGGTGTCTCACGTGTTGATGACAATTCAGGACCGGCATATCCGCTGCCGTGGAGCGAAAAGACAAAGGTGGAGAATGTTGAGATAGGCGGCAAGCAGCTCATTTATCTTGATGACTCCAGCAACACGGAGCTCGACTTGGGGTATAAGTATAAACTGGTCTGGTCTGACCCCGAAGCGCAGATCATCTATTCCGTGGCGGTTGGCCAGGAGAATTCGGAGTTAACCAAGGATGATATCATCCGCATTGCCGCCAGTATGATGAATTAGACGAATGCAGTTGGGGCGCTCAGGGCTGCCCCGCTATCTATGATAGCGGAACAGGCCTTGAGCGTTTTTGGCATGCCCGAAAGACTTCATTTCCGGGAGATTTTATAATAATTCGTGCATTGCTCTTATATGAACTTCAAATCCTAATTGTTACTATAACAATGTAGTAAGAGAATACAGATGTATACAGGAGGGTTAAAGATGTTGAAATGGAAGCGTTCTCTTTCGCTGTTAGCCATGACAGCTATATTGGGTACACTGGCTGCCTGCGGCGGCGGAGGGAATGGAGCAAACAATGCAGGTGCTGCAACTGCGGCACCTGCCAGTACTGATGCTGCGGCAACTACAGCTCCTAGCAGCGGTGAACCTGTCAAACTCCGGATTATGTGGTGGGGCTCCCAGCCGCGCCACGAGGCAACCTTGGCTGCGCTGGACTTGTACACGAAGAATCATCCGAATGTAACGTTTGAGCCGGAGTATTCCGGGATGGACGGATATCTGGACAAATTATCTACCCAGGCTGCGGCCAATAACGCTCCGGATATCGTGCAGCTCGATCCGGGCTGGATGCCGGACTGGATGGCCCGCAAGCAACTCACTGAATTGGCGCCAGAGGTGGATGTCAGCAAATTCGATGAGAAGCTGCTGGCCGGCGGCCAGCTGGACGGCAAACAGTATGCCGTTCCGCTGGGCTCAGTAGCCTTCGGTATGGTTTATGATAAAGCCGCTATGGATAAGCTGGGGATTGCCAATCCGGCCAATGGCTGGACCTGGGATGATTTTTTTGCCTTAGCCAAGGAATCCCAAGCAAAGCTGCCGGACGGCCAGTATTTCACTCTGGACTATGCGGGGAACTACTTCATGTATTCGGCTTACCAATACGCCAGGGGGAAAGGGCAGGTTATCACGGATGACGGTCATTTCAATGTGGATGAAGCCACGTACCTGGAATGGACCCGGAAATTTGAGGAGCTGCGTACAGAAGGCCTGGTTCCTCCGGCGGATGTGAATGCCTCCGATAAGGAGAATGATCCGCAAATGGACCTGCTGGCAGCAGGCAAAGTCCTGTTCCGGTACAGCTTCTCCAACAACCTGGGAACCTGGGACAGTATTAAACCGGGAGCTTACGCCCTTGTAACGATGCCGCGTGCCGAAGAAGCCGGAGGCTGGCTGAAGCCGTCCATGTTCCTGGCCGTTTCCAAGAATTCCAAGCATGCCGAAGAAGCCAAGAAATTCATCAACTGGTTCGTGAATGATCCGGAGGCAGCTCAAGTCACCCAAACCTTCCGCGGCCTGCCGGCCAATAAGGACAATGCCGCCCTTCTGGAAGCTAACATGAGTGAACTGGATAAAGTAGGGTTAGGGCTCCTTCGTGCTACTGAGCCGGATGGCCAGACCTGGTCGGCCGGAGCCGGAGGCTGGACGAACTTCGTGGATAAAGACTGGGTGCTTGTCCGTGACCAGCTGAGCTTCGGGAAATCCACGCCGGAGGAAGCTTATAAGCAGCTTAAGGAAGCAGCGCAATCCTACGAGAAATAGAAGGATTATTGATAGCATAAGGCATATATATTCTATAGTTGAACAAGAAGCCCGGGACAGCCATGTCCCGGGCTTTATTCCGGACTATTTGGTTCCCTGGAATTACCGTTATATTTTGAAAGAATTCGAGCATTCCCCTCATTTAGCCGGGTGTGGGCCAATTATATACTTGAGTTATCCAAATTGACCACAAGAGGTGACCACAGATGAACCGTTCCACAACGACTTTAGCCGAAGCGGCTCCATTGCCGAGAAAAAGCTCCTACTTTCGCAGCAGATGGAACGCTCCGCTTGCGGGCTATTTATTTATTGCGCCCTGGCTGATCGGGTTTCTGGCGCTGACGGCGTATCCGTTATTCTTATCGCTGTACTATTCGTTTACCGACTACACTTTGATGCAGCCGATGCAATGGATCGGGTCCCGCAATTATGAACGGATTTTTACGGCGGACCCGAAATTTATACAATCTGCCAAAGTAACCGTCATGTATGTGCTTGCATCCGTGCCCCTGAAGCTGGCAGCCGCTCTATTCGTTGCCATGATTCTCAGCAAAGCGGTGAGAGGAATTAGTGCTTACCGTACGGCGATCTATTTCCCGTCGCTTATCGGCGGCAGCATCGGGGTCTCCCTGCTCTGGCGTAACATTTTCGGAGTAGAAGGGATTTTTAACAAGCTGATTGCTGTGTTTGGAATAGAGGGGAAAAGCTGGATTACCAATCCGGACACAGCTCTTGGCACATTGATTCTGCTGACCGTCTGGCAATTCGGCTCCACCATGGTAATCTTTCTCGCAGGACTGAAGCAGATCCCGAATGATCTCTACGAGGCATCCTCGGTTGACGGGGCCAGCAAGAGAACGCAATTCTTCAGAATCACCCTGCCGATGCTGTCACCGATCCTCTACTTCAACCTGATCATGGCTGTCATTGGCGCCTTCCAGATGTTCACTTCCGCTTTTGTGATTACGAACGGAGGGCCGATGAA
Organism: Paenibacillus sp. FSL E2-0178; assembly: GCF_038593005.1. Taxonomy (NCBI): domain Bacteria; kingdom Bacillati; phylum Bacillota; class Bacilli; order Caryophanales; family Paenibacillaceae; genus Paenibacillus; species Paenibacillus sp. FSL E2-0178. The sequence continues at coordinate 2,769,446 of NZ_CP151953.1, read as the reverse complement.
CTCCACTTATGTCTATGCAATGTATCTGTATGAGAGGGCCTTCAGCCGTTACGAGCTGGGTTACGCTTCCGCACTGGCCTGGATTATGCTGGTCGCCATCGTTGCAGCAACCGTCCTGATCTCCTACACCTCGAAGTATTGGGTATTCTATGAAACAGACACTGGAGGGAAACAACGTAAATGACAACATTGAAATGGAAGCCGGCAATCCGTCATCTGTTCATGATTCTCTTCAGCTTCGTCATGGTCTATCCGATTGTCTGGTGGATTGGAGCTTCCCTGAAAGACAGCACCGAGCTTAGCTCACCGGGAATCTTCCCGGCGGTCCCGCATTGGGACAACTTCACCAAGGGCTGGAATTCGGTTCCCGGCCACACTTTTACAGATTTCTATCTCAACACCTTCGGGCTTGAAATTGCTGTCATTATTGCAACCCTGTTATCCTGTACGCTGGTTGCCTTTGGTTTCGCGAGACTGGATTTTCCGCTGAAGAATTTCTGGTTTTCGATTCTGATGCTGACCCTGATGATGCCCGGACAGGTGCTGATCATCCCGCAATATGCTTTATTTTATCAGCTGGGCTGGGTCAATACGTATTTACCGTTTATCATTCCCCATCTGCTGGCGGGCGGGGCGGGCGGGAGCTTCTTCGTCTTCCTGCTGATCCAGTTCATCCGCGGTGTTCCAAGAGAGCTTGATGAATCAGCCAAAATCGACGGATGCTCCTGGTTCGGCATCTTCTGGAGAGTCGTTATGCCGCTGGCTTTCCCGGCGATTGTTACGGTGACCATCTTCTGCTTCCTGTGGAACTGGGATGATTTCCTGGGCCATCTCCTGTACATCAACACGGTGGATAAGTATACAGTCGGCCTTGCGCTGCGCATGATCAACGATTCCCAATCTGCGGCGGAGTGGGGCCAGCTTCTTGCTATGTCGCTTGTATCCATTCTTCCGGCTACTATTGTCTTCATGTTCCTGCAGAAGTATTTCGTAGACGGGATTGCGACAACAGGAATAAAGGGATAAGATGTAAAAAAACATCAGTCACATAACGGTAAAGCGCCCGAGCCTCATTCGCAGCTTTACCGTTTCTTTCGTGTGAACCGGAAGTGAAGGAAGGTACGGACTTGACCAATCCTTTTAAAAAATTCAGAATCGACCGCCTGTTTTTCCACAGCTTTGCTATTGTGCTCATTCTAGTAATCGCAGTTACAGCATGGACAAGCTACAGCAATTCATCCAAAGCCCTCGTGCAGACGACCTCCCATTACCAGCAGCGGCTGCTGGACGAACTGAATAATGAAATTACAACGCGGCTGGATATGATTGAGCAGATTTCACTGTCCAGCTCACGGGACAACGAACTGACCACTTTTCTCCGGAACAGGCAGGATGATTTCGAGCGCTACCGCAGGCGTGTAGGCGTAGAAAGTGCGCTCGCCAATCTGACCTATGCCATTCCTTTAATTCAGGGAATTGATCTGTATATGGATGAGCCTATGCCGAGTGAGAGCCAAAGCTACATCCAGTTCCGGAATATTATTGATCTGGATAAGCAGGAATGGTCCAAGCGTCTGGTGAAAAGCGATTTCGCCTGGTCCGGGGAATATACCATTCCCAGCTTTCAGGGGGACGTCCCGGTGCTTAGCTTCGCCCGGAAAATCATGTATGAGAATGACTATCTGGGCGTGCTCGTCGTCCACATTAAGGCCAAGGAAATCCGGCAGCTGCTGACCGGCAATTCCTCCGGGTCAAACCGTATCATGGCCGACAGCGAAGGGAAGCAGATTCTGAGGATCGGGGAGACGCTCGAACAGAACGAGTGGTCTAAGTGGATCGATCTCAAGAGTAAGAAGTCGGGGTATGTGCATATTCCGGGCAAAGCAGGTGCCGGCAACACTCTGCTGGTCTATTCCCGAATGGATAACTCCATCTGGACGCTGATCGAATTCACGTCATGGAAGCAGATTACGGCAAGCAGTCTGAAGCTCGCAGAGTGGATTGGCCTGATCGGTATTGCAGCGATCCTGCTGGTGCTGCTGCTGACTCACTATCTGAGCAAGCAGTTTACCAAGCCGATCAAACAGCTTGTAAGCGCTATGAAGATGTACTCTGTTGGAGGGCATAAAGAGGAGCTGCCCACAGATTATGAGAACGAATTCGGTTATTTATTCTCCGGCTACCGTAAGCAGAATGAGCGGATTGAGGAGCTGTATCTCTCGCTGGAACGGCGTTATGAGCAGCAGCGGAAAGCTGAGATTGAAGCGCTGCAGGCCAATATCAATCCCCATTTCCTCTATAATATGCTGGATCAGCTGAACTGGATGGCAATCGATGCCGGGCAGGAGGAGCTCAGCCGGATTCTGGAGCTGATGGGACAGATGTTCCGGATCGGCTTATCCAACGGGGCGAGCTTCATTAAGCTCTCTGAAGAGCTGCTGCACATCCGGTGTTATCTCGAAATCCAGCAGCTCCGCTGGGGGGGAGGGCTGGAATACAAGATAGAGGCAGCCCCGGAGCTGCAGGATGTGTACATCCCGAAGCTTACCCTGCAGCCGTTCGTGGAGAATTCAATCGTACACGGATTCAATAAGCAGAGCAGCGGTGTTGTATCTGTCTATATAGGCAGAGCGGAGGAGACGCTGCAGATTATTATTGATGATAACGGAGCAGGCTTGAAGCAGCCGGAGGAGCGGCCGCGTAACCGCCATACCGGCGGCTATGGCATTCGCAATGTGCGGGAGAGAATTGCCGGATATTTCGGCAATGACTATGGGGTTACATTGAAGGAACGTGAAGAAGGCGGAACCAGAGTAGAGGTGAGTCTGCCTCTGCTTACAGAGGCCCCGGGGCAGCGGCTAAGCGAGCATAGAAAGAGCTAAGTGGAAGGCAGAAGTGGCAGCGCTTCCCTCGCTGTGCAGGGCAGATAACGTTGCAGCGGATAGTGATAGCAAGGAAGCTTAAGGAGGCAGAGACGATGTGGAAAATCGCCATTATTGATGATGAGCGCCAGGTCCTCCAGGGGATGAAGCGGGCGATCCCATGGGATGAGCTGGATGCAGAATGGGCCGGGGAAGCACTTAACGGGGAGGATGGCCTGGAGATGATCCGCGCAGCCTGTCCGGATATTGTGATCACCGATATCTATATGCCTGTGATGAGCGGCCTTACGATGATGGAGCATCTGAGGAAGGAAGGCTTCAAGGGCAAGATTATTATTTTGAGCGGATATTCAGACTTTGAGCATGCCAGGCAAGCACTCAGGCTTCAAGTAAGTGACTATGTCTCCAAGCCGATCAGTCTGCCGACGCTTAAGTCGATACTGGGCAAGATCATTGAGGAGCTGATCAAGGAGGAGGAGGAGCGGATCAGACAGGGGGAGCTTGAGCTGAAGATGCTGCTGTATGAGCCCTTTGTCGAGAAAGAATGGGTTCGTTCCGCAGCAGTCGGCACCTTGGACCCCTCTTACCGGAACAATACCCGCCTGCCGCCTTCTTATCAGTATTGGCTGGAACGCAAGCATGCCACCATCGGTATTGAGCTGATCCGCGATGAGCGGGCCAGCTCCTTCTCTGTCTCCGACTGGAATCTGTTTCGCTTCGCCGTCAGCAATATTGCCTGTGAGGTTGCGCGCAGGTTTTTCACGGACATGGAATATACAGAGCTGAACAGCTATAGGGCATTATTAATTATTCATCCCGGGGAAGAGTGCGCGCACCGGCTGGAGGAGCTTGGGACCCGGCTGATCGACAGCATCAGCTCATACCTGAGGCTGGTAATACGTATCGGAATCGGGAGCCTGAAGGATACGTGGATGAAGATCCCCGAATCGACGGAAGAGGCCTTCCGCGCGATGGATCAGGGAGCCTTGCGGATGAATCCGGCTTATGAGGTGTATCAGTACCGGGAGAGCAGCAGCGGCGGGCAGGAGAGGGGGGCATTGTTTCCGGTCAAGTTCTCCTATAAGCTGGCTGCTGCGATGAAGGCTACACAGGAAGCCGAAGCGCAGCAGCTTGTAAGCGAATATGTCACCGAGCTGCAGAAACAGCAAGGGGTCTCCGCCGGCTACGTGCAGATGCTTGGCAGTGAACTGTGGGGAATCATAACCTACTCGCTGTATGAATCGGGACTGGTACTGGATGATCTGTTCACCAATGACCAGATTGCCAAAGAGATCGGCAATCTGGCAGTGCCCGACCAGCTGGCAGGCTGGTTATCCGCCAAAATAACCGCGATCTGCGCCAGCCGGCAATGGAAAGGCAGCAGCAAACACAGACAGGTTGTTGATTTCATGACCAGTTACATTCATGAGCACTATGCGGAAGAGCTTACGCTGGCGGATCTGTCAGACAAGGTATATATCTCGCGGAATCATCTGTCCATTATATTCAAGAATATTACCGGGGAGACCTTCAACAATTACCTGACCCGGGTGCGGATTGAGAAAGCAAGAGAGCTGTTAATGGAACGGAAGATGCTGGTCTACGAAGTGGCGGAACGGGTAGGCTACAAAAACATCCCTTACTTCAGCACACTGTTCAAGAAAATTACCGGCATGAACCCTACAGAGCTGATCAACTAAGTAAAGCGTAAATGTAACATTCGGAAATTCGGGAGCGTGAGAGATTATGATTCGCATAGCTATAATCGGTACGGGTTCAATAGCGGCTGTTCATCTGCAGGCCTTCGCCTTGTTTGCAGACCGCTGCACAGTAGTTGCGCTGGCAGACAACCGGAAAGAGCGGGCTGATGCGCTCCGGGACCGATTCCGGCTGGAGAGCAGGTTTGTACAGGATTACCGCGAATTGCTTAACGATGAGGAAGTGGATATGGTGTCCATCTGCACACCCCCTCATTCCCATGCGCAGATTGCTGCCGACTTCCTGTGGGCTGGCAAGCATGTGCTGGTGGAGAAGCCTATGGCACTGTCGCTTGAAGAGTGCGACCGCATGCTGGCTGCGGCGGCTGAATCGGGCCGTATCCTGTCCGTCGTCGGACAGAACCGTTTCCTGGATTCCAACAGGAGATTGAAGGCTACACTGGACTCCGGATTATTGGGCAGGATTGTACATGCCCAGGCGGATTCCTTCTGGTGGAGAGGGCAGAGCTACTATGATGTATGGTGGAGGGGAACCTGGGAGGCAGAAGGGGGAGGCTCTACGCTGGGCCATGGAGTACATCAAATGGATCTGCTGCTGTGGATGATCGGCATGCCGGAGACCGTTCAGGCAGTCATCCGGAATACCTCGCATGACAAGTCGCAGCTGGAGGATCTGTCAATCGCCATTCTGTCTTATCCGGGAGGCGGCTTGGCCCAGATTACCAGCTCCATCGTTCATCACGGAGAAGAACAGCAGCTGGTGTTCCAGGGGGAGAAGGCGCGTATCTCAGCACCCTGGAAGGTGTATGCCTCTTCTTCGCGTGACAATGGATTCCCGGAGCGGAATACCGGGCTGGAGGAAGAGATCGAGCGGTATTACAGCAGCATAGGCCCCCTGCAATATACGGGACATGCCGGACAAATTGACGATATGCTGAAAGCGATCGAGGACCCGGCGCAGCGTGTTCTGATTGACGGGCATGAAGGAAGGAAGACGCTGGAGCTGGTCACCGCCATCTATGAAGCCTCGATTACCGGGCGGCCGGTAACTCTTCCATTAACTAAGGACAGTATGCTGTACACGAGGGACGGTATTCTCGCCCATGCTCCACGATTTCCTGTTGGCAGTTGATAAGGGAGGTAAGAATATGACAGTTAAGTTCAGTATTATCGGCGGTGCGGGCTTCCGCGCCCAATATTTCCTCAGAATCGCCCGTTCCATGCCGGACCGCTTTCAGATTAGCGGGCTTGTAGTAAGGGATGCCGCCAAAGGCAGAGCCATGGAAGAAGCATGGGGGGTTCAGACTTACCGTTCTCTTGAAGAACTGCTTACGAGCGAAACCCCGGATTTCGTACTGGTCTCGGTCAGCGGCCGGGACTCTCTGGATTATTTGTACCGCCTGGCAGAGCGCGGTATACCGGCGCTGACGGAGACGCCGCCAGCCCCAAGTCTGGCGGAGCTTGAGCAGCTGCACAAGGAACTGACTATGCACGGAGCGCGGATTCAGGTTGCCGAGCAGTATCCGTATCATCCGGTGCAAGAGGCGCGGCTGTCGCTGATCCGCTCGGGCAGGCTCGGACGGATCACGGAAACAACGGTATCCGTTTCGCAAATGTATCATGGAGCAAGCCTGATCCGCAGAATGCTCGGCATTGAGTTCGAGGAGGCCAATATTAGGGCTATGCGGTTCGGGTCCCGCTGGGTTAACGGCCCTACCCGCAGCGGCCCTCCGGCCAAGGACAAGCTGATTCCTCTGCAAAGGGATCTGGCCTGGCTGGATTTCGGAGACCGGCTGGGGATTTACGACTTCACCAAGGATCAGCACCGTTCCTGGACCCGTTCGAATCACCTCTCCGTGCGCGGAGAACGGGGAGAAATCTTCGATAACCGTGTGCTGATTCAGCAGGACAACCTGGTGCCGCTTCAGCTGGAGCTGAAGCGCATCAACAAGGGGGAACAGGAGAATGCCGAAGGCTATTATCTTCAAGGGATAATCTGCGGCGAACAATGGCTCTACAACAATCCGTTCACCCCTGCCAGATTATATGATGATGAGATCGCGATTGCGGCTTGCCTGGACAAGATGTCCGCCTATGCCGCCGGCGGCCCCGGATTCTATGGACTGGACGAGGCCTCACAGGACGTGTACCTGGGATTGATGATTGAGCAGGCAATACAGACCGGGGAGACCGTAAGAGCAGAGTGCCAGTGCTGGGCGATTGAGAGATAAGGCGAGTTAATTCAATTCCACAAAGCCTGTATCAGCTAAGCTATTCAATGAGAGATTTCCTTGCGCGGGTGTGGTAGCAATTTCCGCCCTGCGGGAATCTCTTTCGTATTATTAGGTCAGCCAGAAACTTCTGGTTGGCCTATTTATTTGTGTTTTTGACACTGGTAAGATGCTTCTTTCTTAGCAAAATGATTAAGACTATAGAGTGAATCTGCGGTTAATCCAAAATTTTATATTAAATTTACAATTTTAAAGGAATAATTATCCAGAATAAGATATAATATGATCTGTGTTATATTTCTCATTTAATAAGATGTGGAGGTTGAAATGATGAGGAGAACTGTCAATAAATGCATCCGTCTCTCTTTAATCGGAATCCTTGTTGCGGGTGCAGCCAGTCTGGGGGCAAGTACTACGAAGGCCTATGCAGCAGATAACTTCACCTTGGCAGCAGGGAATAACTCTGCCTTGTCCGTGGCTCTGTTCGCTCAGCCGCCATGGCCGCCCAATGTAACTGTAGATGATATTGCCAACACCATTACAGGTGCGAACGAGAAGATGGAATATTCCACCGATGGGGGCTTGAATTGGACATCCTATGATCCAGTCAACCCGCCGGTCTTCTACGGTGCGGTAACGGTGCTGGTGCGGATAGCTGGAGACAGCGTGAATTACATTCCGGCAGGGTTCATCACAACGCTGACCTTTACGCCGGATTAATATCAGCTCCATTATAGAACAGCAGGGGTATTGGTCCCGCGCCAGTTGCCGGAGGCCAACGATATCATTGACGCTGGTGAGCAGCACGAACTATAATCTATAAAAAGGATGAAGCACATCCCGTACTCATGGATCTTTGGGTGCGGGGTTTTTTTGTGCAGAGAAGGAGGCAGGAATGGGGTTCGCTGAAGAGCATCACCAATGGCTGGAGTATCACAAGAAACGGAGAACCGGGGAACGTCTGGACCGTCTGGAACGGGGACACCGGCATGGCGAGCAAATGTTTGTGGAGCGGGTGTGGTGGCCGATTTTCGGGAATATGGACGATCTTCATCCGGAGTATGAGGTTGCGGATTGGCGGGGAAGACCCTATTTTGTTGACTTTGTATGGAAGCCGGGTCAGGTTAAGGTAGCTATCGAGGTGAAAGGGTACGGGCCGCATGTTCAGAATACAGACCGGACCAGATACCGCCAGGAACTTAACAGGGAAACGTATCTGCAAATTGCCGGGTACCGTGTGGTTGCGATCCCTTATGATGATTTGGAATCATCGCCGGAGCTGACAATTTCTCTGCTGAAAGCCTTACTTACTCCATGTTTGTTGAAAAATACGGATGAAGGAAGCCGGCAATATACGAGGATAGAGTTGGATATTCTGCGGATTGCCAGCCGTAAGAACGGGTTCCTCCGGCCAGTGGAGGTGGTGAACGAACTTGCGATTGATCAACGTACAGTAAAGAAATATATGAATTCTCTATGTGAAAAAGGTAAGTTTAAACCTGTGTTGGTGCAGGGGGGCAACAGAGTGTGCCGGTATGAGCTTATTCCATCTTTTATGGACATAGAGTTATGGTAGAGTACTAACGCTAGAGGGATAAATCCCACTAATGCCGCCCCGACTGGGCGAAATGCTGAAATTAGAGGGATAAATCCCACTAATGCCGCTCCAACGGGGCGAAAGGCTGGAATTAGAGGGATAAATCCCACTAATGCCGCCCCGACTGGGCGGAATGCTGGAATTAGAGGGATAAATCCCACTAATGCCGCCCCGACTGGGCGAAATGCTGAAATTAGAGGGATAAATCCCACTAATGCCGCTCCAACGAGGCGAAATGCTGGAATTAGAGGGATAAATCCCACTAATGCCGCCCTAACCGGGTGAAATGCTGGAATTAGAGGGATAAATCCCACTAATGCCGCTCCAAGTGGGCGAGGAAAGGCTGGAATTAGAGGGATAAATCCCACTAATGCCGCTCCAAGTGGGCGAAAGGCTGGAATTAGAGGGATAAATCCCGCTAATGCCGCCCCAAACGGGCGGAATGCTGGAATTAGAGGGATAAATCCCACTAATGCCGCTCCAAGTGGGTGAAAGGCTGAAATTAGAGGGATAAATCCCACTAATGCCGCTCCAAGTGGGCGAAAGGCTGGAATTAGAGGGATAAATCCCGCTAATGCCGCCACATTCGGTTGGCACGCCGAAATTAGAGGGATAAATCCCACTAATTCCGCCAAAAACGGGCGTCAGGTGGCACTGAGGGGCAACTGCTCCGCCGCTGCCCTCCTCTTCATCTGCTGCCCCCGCTCACTCTCCTCCGCTCACTCTCCCCCGCTCACTCTCCTCCGCTCACTCTCCCCCGCTCACTCTCCCCCGCTCACTCCCCCGCAACCGGCAGCTTGATCGTAAACGCCGAGCCTTGCCCCGGCTCGCTGCGCACCTCAATGGTTCCCTTGCTTAAGCTGATGATGCGCGCGGTCAGCGGCAGGCCGAGGCCGTTGCCTCCGGCGGCGCGGGCGGGGTCGCCCTGGTAGAATTTCTCGAAGATATGCTTACGCACCTTCGGAGTCATGCCGATCCCGGTGTCGGAGATCATTACGGAGATCCAGGAGCTGTCCGCTTGAATGGAGACCGAAATTTCCCCGCCCTCCGGTGTGAATTTGATCGCATTGCCAAGCACATTGAGCCACACCTGCATCATCAGCTCTTCATTTCCATAATAGCGCTGCTCCTCCAGGTCGAGATTAAGATTAAGCTGCTTGGCAGACCAGAGGGACTCCAGCAGCAACAGCGCCTGGCGGAGCTGCTCATCCAGAGGGTATTCAGCCAGCTCGGTAAGCATTTCCTGATTTTCGAGCTTGGATATTTTGAGGATATTGCCGGACAGATTGGACAGCTGACGTGAGCTCTCGATGATCATCCCGGTGTATTCGTCATGCTCCTCTTTGCTCAGGTTCTCTTCCTGCAGAAGCATGGCGTAGCCTTCGATAGCTGCAATAGGGGTCTTGAACTCATGAGACACATTGACAACGAAATCATTCCGCAGGGTCTCGATGCTGCGCAGCTCCTGGACCATGAGGTTGAAGTGATGTGCCACCTCACTGATCTCATTGACGCGGTGCGACTCATTCAAATAGATATCGAAGTTGCCGCCTGCGATCTCCTTGGCCGCTTTGCTGAAGTCCGTAATCGGGGACAATATTTTGCGGCCTACCATAATGCTGATGGTGGTCCCGATGACCAGACTGAATAACACCATAGTCAGAATAGGCGGGAAGGGGTTCCCGTGCTCCCAGGTGTTATTTTCTACCCGGAAATACAGGAAGGCCAGCACAGCCATAATGAAGACAAACGACAGAATGATGATAAATACCATGGATACAAAATACCACCACAGGCCGCTGTTTTTGCCGCTCCTCATCCCCGTTTCACCGCCTTATAGCCAAGCCCCCTGACGGTGACGATTTCAAAATCAGCGCTATCCCTGAATCGCTCACGCAGGCGGTTAATATGAACCACCACCGTATGCTCATCGGATTCGGAATCCATCCCCCATATTTCATCCATCAGCTGCTGCTTGGTGAAGATTTTATTGGGATAAGAGATCATTTTATAGAGGAGATAGAATTCCTTCTGCGGAAGCAGGATACTCTCAAGCCCCTGAATTACAGTTAACGTATCATAATCCAGCACGGTTTCTCCCCATTCAATTTTGCGCTCGCTGATGATTTTGGCCCGGCGCAGCAGCGCCCCGACACGCAGGATCATCTCATTCACATTGATCGGCTTGACCATATAATCATCGATCCCGACGAGGAAGCCCTGCTGCTTATCGGCAAAATTCTCCCGTGCGGTCACCATAAGAATGGGAAGCTGCTGATTGTTGTCCCTAAGCGTCCGCGTCAGCTCGAAGCCATCCATCCGGGGCATCATAATATCGCAGATAATCAGATCAATATATTCCTTATCCAGCACGTCCAGCGCATCCTCGCCATTCACGGCCGGCAAGGCCTGGTATCCATTTCTGGTGAGCACGGTACAGAAAAGCTGGCGTAACTTGGCATCATCCTCAACCACAAGAATATTAAACATAAGGTCTCCTCCTGGAACGGTTCCATGTTATTCAACGTATAGCTTGTTTATATGGTTATGGGTTCCCCGCAAAGTACCGGAGTAACCCTCGAAGCCAAAGCACCACTTTGTGGGGTTATTTTAGTATACCTCATCAAGATCAAGCCAGTCTCAACTGGGAGTTTAGGTTTAGTTTATATTGGGCGGCTATACTGGGGTACAGTAAGACTAGAAGATTTCAGAGAGACTAATGATTACAGGGATGGAAAGGGAGATCGGACAATGCTGCAATTAAAAAACATCACCAAGAGCTACAAGACCGGCGAATTTACACAGGTTGCACTGGATAAAGTGAATCTCAATTTCAGGGAAAGTGAATTCGTCGCGATTCTCGGCCAAAGCGGCTCGGGCAAGACCACGCTGCTGAATATCGTCGGCGGGCTCGATCAGTATGACAGCGGAGAGCTGATCATCAACGGCCAATCGACAGAACGCTTCAAAGACAGCGAGTGGGATGCGTACCGTAATAATAGTGTCGGCTTTATTTTTCAAAGCTATAATCTGATCTCACATCTGAGCATTACAGACAACGTGGAGATGGGGATGACGCTCAGCGGGATAGCTTCAGCCGAGAAGCACCGCAAGGCGCTTGAAGTACTGGAGAAGGTTGGACTGAAGGATCATGTGCACAAAAAGCCGAATCAGCTGTCAGGCGGACAGATGCAGCGTGTAGCAATTGCCCGTGCGCTGGCGAACAATCCGGACATTATCCTGGCGGATGAGCCTACAGGTGCCTTGGATTCAGAGACCAGTGAGCAGATCATGGAGCTGATCAAGACCATTGCGGAGGATAAGCTGGTGATCATGGTTACCCATAATCCGGAGCTGGCAGAGAGCTATGCAGACCGCGTCATCCGCTTCTCGGACGGTCATGCGATCTCGGACAGCAATCCGCTGGCCACGCAGAAGACCTCAAGTGCGTATAAGCTGAAGCAAACGAGCATGAGCTTTTTCACAGCACTGAAATTATCCGGTAAAAATATCGCCACCAAGAAATGGCGTACGGGGTTGACCGCTTTTGCCTCAAGTATCGGAATTATTGGCATCGCGCTGATCCTGTCCTTATCCAACGGCTTCGATAAACAGATCAGCTCGTATGAAACCGGGGCCTTGTCCAACTTCCCGATCTCTATTAACCAGACGGCGATTAATTTGCAGAATGCAGGTCCTCCGGGTCAAGAGTCAACGGAACTTACCTCATATCCGGCAGATAAAAAGCTCTATCCGTATGACCCCACCGTGAATTCAGCAATGCATACGAATGTGCTGACCCCGGAGTATATCGAGTATCTGGATGGAATCGATCCGAAGCTGATTGACGGCGTCTCTTATACCCGTACCGTGAATATGAACTGGCTGGTTATGGATGGGGACAAGGCAACCACGCTGGATAAAAGCAATATCACTGTAGCCCCATATCCAAGCAAACAGGGCAGTGCCTCGGGAAGCTATCTGGAGCAGTACTATGACCTGCTGGAAGGATCATTTCCCACAGAGAAGACCGATCTTGTGCTCATCGTGGATGAATACAACCGTCTGACCGATGCAGCAGTGGATGCTCTGGGGCTGGATTATGAAGCGGAGAGCATCAATCTGAGCGATCTTGTCGGAACTCAATTGAAGCTGGTAATGAACAATGATTATTATAAGAAAAATGGCGAGCAGTTTGTTGTCAATGGAACAGCTGCTGATCTGACCGCTCTCTACAACAGTCCTAATGCCGTGACGCTGAACATTGTTGGTGTTCTGCGCGGGCAGGAAGGTTCCAGCATTTCTACGCTGTCTCCCGGCATTGTCTATTCCGATGAGCTGGCCGCTACGTTCATTGCCGATGCACAGAAATCTGAGATTGTACTTGCACAGGAAGCCGCAGATATCAATGTGTTGACAGGGCAGGCCTTGTCAGAAGGGGTAGCCGGCATGGGTTCAAGCGGCGCAATGGGCGGGTCACCACTCATGAACGCTGGTATGGCAGCAGCAGGCAGTATGGCTTCCTTAACTAAGGACGATGCACTTGCCGCTCTGGGGGCAACTGAAATTCCAAGCGCAGTCTCGCTGTACCCGATTGATTTCAGTGCCAAAGAATCCGTTACAGCCTATCTGGACAAATGGAATGAAGGGAAGGCAACGGAGGATCAGGTGCAGTATACCGATCTGGCGGCTATTGTCACCAACATTTCCGGCGGGATTATGGACGGAATTACGATGGTGCTGATTGCTTTTGCAGCAATTTCCCTCGTGGTGTCACTGATTATGATCGCGATCATCACTTACATTTCCGTTATGGAACGGACGAAGGAGATCGGCGTACTGCGTGCGCTGGGGGCCCGCAAGAAGGATATTACACGGGTCTTCAATGCCGAGACCTTCATTATCGGGGCTTGCTCGGGGATTCTGGGGATCGGCATTACCTATCTGCTGACCATTCCGGTTAACGCGATTCTGTATAACCTGACCGAGCTGAAGAATGTGGCTCAGCTTAACCCGCTGCATGCGCTCATTCTAGGTGTGATCAGCGTCCTGCTGACCATGCTCGGCGGTGCGATTCCGGCCAAGATGGCAGCGAAGAAGGACCCGGTTGCTGCACTGCGCAGTGAATAATCAGGCTTAGTCCTGATCCATCTGAATGAAATGAAATGCTGAAAGAACCAAGGGAATCCGTTCCTTTGGTTCTTTTGTGCGTTAATTGCCATTAATCACAGACAAGCAAGAAATGCATGGGATAAAATAACATAAATGAGAGTTATTCAAGTGCACAGGAGGGATCGAATGAAAACGAGAAATATCATCCAAATCATTGCGTGTTTTGTTGGACTGGCGGCTGTGATTACAATGCATGATATGTTCAAGAATCAGAATCTGAGGATAGTGTTGTCTTTAGCCATCGCTGTTGCCGCTGCCTACCTCATTTCAAGAAGCGCCATTCCGAAGCAGGTATCCGCCAGAACCATGAACGTGGTATTAGCGTCATTTTTTGTATTTACTTGTCTGTATCATATCCTGCTCTCCGCAGCATTAGGGCAGAGTATATTCGCTAATTACTTTTGGGGTTTCTTATGCGTGATCTATTTGCTGGCCTGGCTGCGTGTCCGGCAAGACCAGAAGGGCTAACTGCCGGGCTCTGCTTAAACCGATCAGCCAGGAAACGGATTACTCCGCAGAAGGCAGCTGGGCGCGCGTGGACTTCTTTTTGTTAATCTCCTTGGACAGCTCTAAATGCTGCTGGGAGATTTTTTTGAGTTCTGCCTGTAATTTGGTGATCCGGCTCATTTTGCTGCTAAGTGCGCTGGGGGAAGTGCTTAATTTGCAGTCTTTTTCGATCTGGTTAATTTTGAGCCGGGTCTTGTGGGTCTTCTTCTGTAGCTCTGCTATACCCGATTCCATCTCTGTGATTTCCTGATTTAAGCGGTTAAGCATAGATTTCGTGAAGCTAATAGCCATCCGGGCACCTCTTACTCTTCTTCTATAATGTACAGCCAAGATATCATTGTACTACAAGCGTTTGGTTTATGCGAGGAATACAAAGAGATCAGCAGGTGTAATCCCGCTGATCTCTTGAGCATGCTATTTGATATTAGACTTCCTTGGCAACAACCGTCTTAAGCTTCATTTCGGGTTCTTTCTCCGATGCATGGCCTACCTTCTTGATGAAGAAGGAGAGCAGCAGGCCGATGATGCCGATACCCACGATGACCAGATACGCATCATTGATACCCTGGATGGAAGCTGCTGTAATCATATGTTCCTTGGTGTCTTGTACACCACTTACCATCATATCCTTCATGTGGGTAGTGGTACGGCTGGTCATTACGGTAACCAGCAGGGAAGTACCCACAGCGCCGGCCACTTGTCTTACAGTATTCGAAATGGCTGTACCATGCGAATTAAGCTTGGATGGCAGCTGGTTCAGCCCGAGGGTCTGAATCGGCATGAGCAGCAGCGCCATCCCGATCCGGCGTCCGGTGGACATGAGCATCAGAAAGGCATAGCTTGTCGAGTCGGTCAGATTCACGAAGCTCAGGGTAGCGAGGATCGTGATCAGCAGGCCGATAATGGCCAGCCATTTCGCACCGAAGCGGTCAAACAGCTTGCCGGTAACCGGCATGAGCAAGCCCATAATGACTGCACCGGGAAGCAGCAGCAGGCCGGATTCCATCGCTGTGAAGCCGCGGGCGTTCTGCAGGTAGAGCGGCAGCAGCATCATATCTGCATACATTACAATCGTAACCATGACGCTGATAACAGTGGTCAGGGAGAACATATTATATTTGAAGGCCCGCAGATCCAGCAGCGGGCTATCCGAAGCCAGCTGTCTCCATACGAACAAGCCGAGGGAAATCACACCTGCAGCCAGCGACAACAGCACCTCTGCGCTAGACCAGCCTGCGCTGGCGGCCCGGCTGAAGCCATACAGCAAGGTTCCGAATCCGATGGTGGACAAGGCTACGCTGGTTAAGTCGACTTTTGGATAAGAACGCTCTGCTACATTTCTCAGATAAATAAATCCGCATACGATAACGATGACTGTGAGTGGAAGCATGCCGTAGAACATAGTCTCCCAAGAGTAGTGTTCCATAATGTAACCGGCCAGTGTAGGGCCGATCGCCGGGGCGAAGATAATGGCCAGCCCGACCATACCCATGGCGGCGCCTCTTTTCTCACGCGGGAACAGGGTTAAAATGACATTGGTCAGCAGCGGCATAATAATACCGGCACCGGCTGCCTGAATCATACGTCCGGTAAGCAGAATCGGGAAGCTTGTCGCCATAGCGGAGACGACCGTTCCTGCGAAGAAGATAAACATAGATGCCTGGAACAGTTCACGTGTAGTGAAACGCTGCATCAGATAAGCTGTGATTGGAATCAGTACACCGTTAACCAGCATATAGCCGGTGGTCAGCCACTGGGCCGTTGCGGCCGTGATGTTGAAGTCATGCATTAACTCCGGTGTGGCAACGCTCATTATCGTCTGATTCAGTGTGGCCAGAAAGGCACCGAGAATCATTACGAAAAGAATAGGTCCCTTTTTGATGGAACTGTCTTTAATGTCTGTCTTGTTACTCACTATTCTCCATCCTTTCAAATCGCCGAATCATGGACTAAATTTACAGTGTGTTGTATAGTTTACAATGTATAAAGTAGATTATAGATGAAATTTTCATGTAATCAAGCAACGATTTCTGAAAAACTGTATATTAGTTTACGATTAAGACATTAATGTAGTTTATATAGGTGATAAACGACATTTTAACGAAAAGTGTAGTCTGCTATTTGAACGTTGAAGAATGGAGTGGTTAAAATGACGAAAACTCCCCCGCACACGGACCCTCGTGTCCTGCGTACACGCCAACTGCTGAGAGAGGCTGTAATTGATCTGATGGAAGAAATGAGCATTGAGAAAATTACGGTCAACCGCATCGCGGAACGGGCCAAAATTAACCGGGTGACCTTCTATCTGCATTACCGGGATATCCCCGATATGATGGAGAAGATGGCGGATGATATGGCCGAGGACGTGCTTCAAGTGGTAAGCGGTTATATGGGGAATGCTGAAGCGGCTGAAGGAGAGCAATGGCCGATGCTGGAGCGCCTGCTGACGCATATTGCGGAGAACGCGAAATTCTATAAAATTGTGCTAACGTCGCGGAAGAGTACGATATTCACCGATCGTCTGTTCAGGCTGATGGCTGATATCATTTCCACCCGGGTGGAGAGAAGATTGGCTACCCGCAACGCTTCGGAAGTTACGGTTCAGAAGGACATTGCCGTGTGGTACGGCTCTGCGGCCCTCATAGGTACGATTATCGCCTGGCTCCGGGAGGATATGCCGTATTCGCCGCAGTATCTGGCCAAACAGATCACTTCGCTGCGTTCGAGCTAAGGAAGGGTCCATATCCATAGGTCCAAGAACCGCCAATTCATTCCGCATATATATAGTAGATATCACTGTGCATTGCGAATCTATTGATATGAGGTGGTTCAGGTGAAGAGGCAGGCAGGTCCAAAACGGAAAAGGGTGCTTCCTGCAAAGCGCCAGGCTGTGCCCGGAGTGAAACGCAGAGTGAAGGCACAGACCGTCGAATTTGCGGTGTTTGGCGACAGCCATGTAGGATACGGAAACAGCTTGAGTATTTTTAAAAGTCTTTTGCCCAAAGCAGTGGGCAGCGGCAATAAACGCTTTATTATCTTTGGCGGAGATAATGCACAGGCAGGAGCGGATCACGGGAATAATGCGAACGCGTATTACAAAGACTTCAAGGATACAGTAACAAGCACGCTTGGAAGCATTCCGTATAAGGCCTCTATAGGAAATTGGGAGGCAAGCACCCGGTCCCTATTTACGCAATACTTGGGGGCGGTTACCGGACAGATGAATTTCCCGGGCACACAGGGTAAGGTGAAATATGTATGGCTTGATTGTGCTCTGGGACAATTCACTCCGGCGAGTATCAATCTGCTGCGCAATCTGGATGACCGTTATTTCTATATTATTGATTTTCACTGGCCGCTAAGAGTGCAGGGGATCACGGTTGAATCCAGCCATGTGCTCAGCGCTGCGGAGACATCCAGGTTCTTCTCGGCAATTCCGGTAAAAGCCAGAGACAAGGTCCTGGCTATCTTCACACATCATGGACATAAATTCTACCGGAAGCTTAGCAATATTAATCCGGGATACCCACGGACGAAATTCTTCGTGTGCGGCTGCTCCGGGGATTATAAATGCAAGCCGGATGGAAACATGGGTTACTATAATGCCAAATTAACCAGCAGCGGCTCCGGATATAAAGTGGACGCGTATATTGCACACTGAGTCTGCTCAGGCTCCGGGTTATATTTAGTAGAGGAAAGAGTGTTCCTGCGGGAGCATTCTTTTTTTGCAAATATGAGAATTTATATGTTTCACGTTATAAATTATCCTTCTATTTCTCGCTGAAACGGTACCGTCCTTTATAAGGACGGCAAAGCCGTTTCTACTTGCTATCTGGTAGGCATAGCTGACATACACTAAGGCCAAAATAAGCGGGATTTACTGTGTAATGGGGCAGATAAGCAAGTTGAAAGCAGTTTGTTTGGACGATAATTGTTTGTTTATAAGGTTTTCTTACATATATAACGTGTGTTTTAGGGTGGAAAATGGTTTATTGTGCGCTTAACTTAATTCATGTAATACTAAGTGACATCAAAGGCGCTGGCAACAAGTTAATCGGCAACTGAAGATAAGTTATCTGACATTGATAAGGGGAAAGGTGATGAGAGAATGACAACAAGAGGGTCTAAGAAATGGGCAAGCCCGGCAATAGCGGTGCTGATGGCCTCCACAATGCTGTTATCCGCGTGTTCTTCGAAGGAGGATACGGCGAGCGGCAATGCCGGTTCCGGGTCTCCTGAGCCTGCTACATTAAAGGTAGAGGTGTTCGACCGCGGGAATACGCCTTCCGGTTATACGATCTCTGACAGTTACCTGACCCGGCTTGTGCAGGAGCGGTTCGGTAAGCCGAACAACATTGATGTAGAGTTCGTTCCTGTTCCCCGCTCAGAGGAAATTCAGAAGCTGAATGTGCTGATGGCCAGCAAAAGCGAAGTGCCTGACATCGTGTTCACCTATGATTCGGGAACGTTCAACCGGTATGCCGAGCAGGGCGGGCTTACCGATCTTACAGAGCTAATTGATGAATATGCCCCGAACCTGAAGAAGTTCCTCGGCGAGGACACGCTGGCTTACGGACAATACAACGGCAAGCAGTTCGCGCTTCCGGGCAGAAGGCTTGTACTTGGCAAATACGCCGGATATGTCCGTCAGGATTGGCTGGATAAGCTGGGACTGCCGGCACCGACGAATACGGAAGAGCTCTACACTACACTTAAGGCCTTTAAGGAACAAGATCCTGGCAACACTGGCGGCAAGGTGATTCCGTTCGGAGTAAGTCTGGCAGCTGCGCAGTATGAACCGCTGATCTGGTCGTTCATTAAGCCGCTTACCGATGAGCAGCGGTATACGCTGACCCAGCAGCTGGGCTCAAGCGATTACCCGGCGCTGCTGCCGGGCTTCGAGGATGCGCTGAAATTCATGAATAAGCTCTATAATGAAGGGCTGATGAGCAAGGACTTCGGTCTGGATAAAGATAAAAAGCAGCTATGGCAGAGTCTGCAGAATGGTCTGGTAGGCTTCTATACAGAGGATGCCGGTGAGCCGTACTTCACCTGGAATGACTTCTATGAGAATCTGCAGACCAATGTGCCGGGTGCCTCGATTACTCCGGTGGATACCTTCACGAATGCGGCGGGTGAGCATGCCAAACCGGCCTATGCACCCAATGCTATGTATGTCATGATCCCGAAATCGAGCAGCAATGCTGTAGCAGCGCTGAAATATCTCGACTGGATGGCTTCGGATACGAACCTGTTCGATATTCAGTTCGGTGTGGAGAATGAGAACTATACTCTGGTGAACGGAGTTCCGGTTGTTAAACCGGACGCGACCTCTGAAATTACCGACCGCCTGTATAACTTTGGGGATATTGCGGTAATTGTTAACGGTAAATTCGCCGGTGATGATGCCAAGAATGAAGCGGCTTATATTGCCCAGACTCCCGAGAAGTTCCAGGCAGATATGAAGAAATCGGTTGAAATCTCGAATGTCGATACCATTCAGCCGGTACGGTTCGGCCATCCGATCGAGGCTGAAGCGAAATACGGAACGGCACTGGCCGACAAGTTCCAGGAAATCATCGTGAAGATGACCATGATTAAGCCGGAGCAGTTCGAGAGCACTTATGATTCGATGATCAAAGATTATATGGCGAGCGGCGGTCAGGCGATTCTCGATGAACGTACGGCAGCTTATAAGGAAATGACGTCCAAATAAACGGACGGAGCGTAGAAAGAGGACGGTATGCGCAAGTGGAGGCCGGTCACGGCCTCCAGCCGCTGCCGTATACAAAGGGCAGGAGAGGAGAGTGAAGGCAGTGAAGAACACGACTTACTTACGCAGAAACTGGCAGTTGTACGCTTTGCTTATGCTGCCGGTCATTTACTTCCTGATTTTTAAATACGGGCCGATGTACGGGGTACAGATTGCGTTCAAAGAATTTAACTTCTTTGAAGGTATCGCCGGCAGTGAATGGGTCGGGCTGGATATTTTCCGCGAGGTGTTTCAGAGTAATGATTTTTTCAAAGCACTGCGCAACACGCTGTTGCTCAATCTGCTGGATCTGATTATTTCTTTTCCCGCACCGCTGATTCTGGCAATTATGCTCTATGAGCTGCGGATCATCTGGTTCAAGAAATTCGCCCAGACCATTCTGTATGTCCCGCATTTCATCTCTTGGGTCATTATCGGCGGCATCGTGCTGCAGGTATTCGGCACAGAGTCAGGCTTCATTAACAACCTGCTGACCGGTATGGGGCTGGATGCTATTCCGTTTCTCTCCAATAAGCATTACTGGCTGATTACGTATTTGCTGGTCGGGGTGTGGCAAAGTGCAGGCTGGGGAACGATCCTGTACCTGGCAGCATTAACCGGCATCAACAAAGAGCTGTTCGAGGCTGCAGAGGTGGATGGCGCTGGCCGCTTCAAAAAAATCTTCCATATTTCTCTGCCGGGCATCAAAACAACGATTGCTACCCTGCTCATTATTAACCTGGGCAATATGATCTCCATTGGCTTTGACCGGCCGTTCATCGTCGGCAATGTAGCCGTCCGCGATTACTCCGAGGTGCTCAGTACCTTCGTATACCGTGTAGGCATTGAATCCGGACAAATCTCTCTGGCGACTGCAGTCGGGTTGTTCCAGGCGCTGGTAGGCCTGATCTTCCTGCTCGGTGCGAACTATGCATCCAAGAAGCTGGCGGATGAGAGCATACTCTAGCCAGTCCAAAGCAAATAGAGACGAGGGGGAACAACTATGAGCGAACGCGCATCTAACCGGATATTTGATATCCTTAATGTCCTGATCATTATTGTCGTAATTCTTGTGTGTCTGCTGCCCTTTGTTCATATTATTGCGATCTCGCTCAGCTCCAGCCGTCCGATCATGTCGGGCCTGGTGACCTTTTTCCCGCGGGAATTCACTTTTGAGGCCTACACCAAGGTCTTCTCCGATATGTCGATGATCCGTTCACTGGGCTTCACGATTATGCTGACTATTCTGGCTACCGTGCTGTCGATGGCCATGACAATAGCCGTTGCTTACTCCTTGTCCAAGAAGGAGCTGCGCGGACGAAAATGGTTCATGCTGATTATTGTCGTTACGATGTTCTTCAGCGGAGGCATTATTCCGGATTATATCCTGATCCGGAACCTCCACCTGCTGGATACCGTCTGGGCGCTGGTGCTGCCCGGTTTAATCAGCCCTTTCTATATGATTATCCTTATTTCCTTCTTCAACAGCATTCCGAAGAGCCTGGAAGAGGCAGCGGAGATTGACGGGACAACGCATCTGGGCACCTTGTTCCGCGTTATACTTCCGTTGTCACTGCCGTCACTGGCCACATTAAGCTTATTCTATGCCGTAGGCCGCTGGAATGGATTCCAGGATGCGCTGATGTATATCAACCGTCCGGATCTCTATCCGCTGCAGCTGAAGTTGTATCAGATGATCCAGAATAATCAGGTCAGCGAGCTGATGCAGCAGGAGGGTCTGGGTATGGCACAGCTGATGCCGGAGAGCTTGAAGGCGGCAAGCGTAGTCTTCTCCACGGTGCCGATTCTGATCGTATATCCATTCCTGCAGCGTTATTTCATCAGCGGCATGATGGCAGGCGCGGTTAAAGGCTGAGGAAGACGAAGAGGAGGGAAATACCGTGACACAGGCGATGATCAACAGGCTTACGGAAAAACAGCGCCATCTGGTGGACCAGGCGATGGCGCTGATGGATTCATTCTATGACGCAGAGATGGAACTGCTGATTGATGAGGAGCAAAGTGACCGGCATAATACGCGCAGCAGTGCGCACTATGCGCTGGGACTGCTGATCCGCAGCGGCGAAGGTGATCAGGAACGGGCAGCGGGATTGCTGAATAAGGTCATGGATCTGCAATTCAATGTCCCTGACGAAATTTATCACGGCACCTTCCGCGTGTCGCCCCAGGCCGCGCTGCCACCGGCCGGGAACTACAATTGGAAGGAATTCGCGCCGGGTTTTGCGTACTTTCTCAGTGAAACTACTGACAAAATCGGTAAGCGGCTCGGCGCCGCACTTTCCCGGGAAATAAGTCAGGTTCTGCCGGATTGTGATGAGCTGACGGTTAGGGGATATCTGCAGTCCGCAGTGGATGAGGTGCTGCCTCCGGTATGGAAGAGCTATGACCCGAACTGGCGTGAATTCATCGCAAGTACGTTCGCGGTGATTCTGGAGGAGTTCGCGGATGTCCTGCCGGCGGAGCTTGTCTCACGCATGGACGAGTCTATGAAGAGGGCGGTTTCAGCGTCCATTGACCGGCGTCTATCCGATGCCGTGCCGATGAACTCCAATATTGAGCTGATGCACATCTTTATCGTCCATTATTACGGGCACAGGTTCGCCCGTGAGGACTGGACCCGCCATGCTGGCCAAGAAGCCGCTGCATTCCTCGTGGCATATGCCGAATTCGGCTCAATAGCCGAGTTCAATACAACGACCTATTACGGCGTCGACCTTACGGTGCTGGGCTTATGGAGAACCTATGGATGTTCTGCCGCTTTCAGGGAAATCGGGCAGACGCTGGAGCGGGGGATGTGGAGTAATATCGCCTTGTTCTATAATCCGGTATTGGAGAACCTGTCGGGACCGTTCTCCCGGGCTTACGAGATGGAGATGACCGGACACAGCTCCATTGGAGTGTTCCTCTATCTGGCACTGGGGGCAGGCTATGAGCATCTGGCTGCGCCGAACTGCGAGACAACACATGATCCGCTGATCGCGCTGGCTGGTGCAGCTATTCCGGCTGAACTGCTGCCGCAATTCGTAAGCTTTGGCGGGAGCCGCAGAGTGGAGAAACAGTTCCGCGAGCTGTGTGAACGGGACAAGCCGGGAGAGAACCGCAATCTGTGCACCGCAGCGGCCTGGATTGAAGAGCGCCGGATGATCGGGGCGATGTCGGGAAGCCGCAATACGAACGGCCAGATGCATCCGGCCACCATTCACTGGATGGATACCAACTGGAAGGATGCCGCCGGCAGTTCCCGCTATTACCTGCGCCTCATTCGCAGGGAGCAGGGCAAGAGCTGGAACAGCCATCTGCGGGGCATGATCTTCGAAGCTGAGGTAGAGAAGGATCTGCTGACAGCCACAGTCCGGCTGGATACAGAGGTTTCAATTGAAGTGTTGTTTGAAATTACCGGACCGGGGCTGGCCGCTGCCCGGATAACGCCAGAGCGCTGGACATTGCCGGGTCTTGGCTGCAGTGTATCAGCGGCTGCACCGTCCCCGTCCATACAACTGGATGAGCAGGGTGAGAAGCTGGAGATTATCTATCTGCACCGTCCCGAAGACGGGGTGCAGGAGATGGCCTTCACGCTCCGGCTGGACCCGGCTTCTGAATAGTTAAGGCCTGTGAAGATAGACCTCAAGCAAATGGTGAGGTCTATCTTTGTCTACAATGGGGCATCCGCTGAAGCGGAGAGCCTGAATCTGGAAGGTGGCGTACAGCGATGACAGAGGCGAGAGTAAACCGGATTTACGCCGGTATTGATGTCGGCGGCACCAAGACGATGTTCTGCGTCACCGGCGGCAGCGGAGAAATTCTGCTGCTGGAGCGGAGAAGTACAGCGGCGCATGAAGCCCCCGGGTCCTTTATGGCTTGGCTGTTTGCTGAATTAGCGCAGCTGCTGGCGGGGATTCAACTGGAGGTTCCACAGCTCTCGGGCATCGGCATCGGCTTCCCGGGTGTTATAGGCGATACGGAGGGCTGTTTGACTCAGGCTCCATCGCTGCCCTGGCCGGCGGAGGATATCCGCCCGCTGATCCGCCGTCATTATGCAGGACGGATCTATCTGGATAATGATGTGAATCTGGCTCTGCTTGGTGAATGCTGGAAGGGCGCTGCGGAGGGGAAAGAGCATGTACTGATGATCACGGTCGGCACGGGCATCGGCAGTGCGATGCTGCTGAACGGACGGCTGTATAAGGGGGCGGATTTTGCGGCAGGCGAGGCCGGGTACATGATCGTTGATGCCGGTCAGGACCGTCATCGCCTGCCGGCCTCAGGCGCGGGCTTCGGGCCGCTCGAAGCAGTAGCGTCCGGCAGCGGCATCACGGCGCTGGCCCGGGCGTGGCTCGCCGAGGCGGAGGCACGCTCCGCGTCGCGGATTCTGGAGCTGGCCGGAGGCGGCGGGGAGAACGTCGATGCCCGTCATGTGCTTCAGGCAGCAGCTGAAGGTGACCCCGCTGCCCTTAGTCTTATGGACCGGCCGCTCGAGCATCTGGCGGCTGCAATAGCCAGCGCAGCCGTGCTGTTGAATCCGCAGCTGGTCGTGCTTGGCGGCGGGGTTGCCGTATCCGGCGATTATTATATGAAGGAAATCCGTGAACGGGCCGGCAAATATTTGCCCTTTCCGGTCAATATCGAACAGGCGAGGCTGGGCAACACGGCAGGGGCGGTTGGAGCTGCGGCAGCTGCTGCGGCCATCTTGTGGTAAAGGAAGAATGCATCATGGATAATACGGCGATCATACCTCTGGAAGCCAGGACCGAGCTGCTGAAGCTCCGCTTATTATATTTGCTCTCGGGTCTTGCTGGCGGACTCTTTAATCCCTATCTAACGACCCTGTTTGTACATCAGGGCATCGGAGCCAATGTCGTGGGGGTACTTATGTCCATCGGCACACTGCTGGCCATCGTAGTTCAGCCGGTATGGGGGCTGATGGTCGACAGGTACCGCCAGACCAAGCTCGTGCTGTTACTGAGTATTTCTGTACCGGCTGTTTTGTCTTGCCTATACGGCTTCAAGTACACTGCGGTAATTATAATGGTCTATATACTCTCTATAGTCTTTCAGGCTACCCAAAGTCCGGTGGCGGACTCCTATGCCGTTACTGCAGCCCGCAAAGGACGTACCTCCTACGGGACAATCCGCAGCCTGGGCAGTCTGGGCACGGCAATAGGCGGTTATGCCGGAGGATTCTACCTTTCGCATTTTGAAATTACTCAGCTCTGGATGCCGTTTCTGTTCCTGAGCCTGGGCGGGGCGGCAACAGTCCTAACACTGTCACGCAGTACGGAGCGGACAGCAGCGGCCATATCACTGTCGCAAGGAATGAAGGAGCTGCTGGGGAACCGGCTGTTTGTGTTGTTTCTGATGGCCTGCTTTTTCGTAAACCAGACGCTTACGGCTTATAATTCCTTCTTCGTCCTGGCCTTTCAGGAAGCCGGGGGCAGCTACTCCCTGGTCGGGACAGCGCTGCTGCTGGCTTCATTAACTAATATCCCTTCGATGCTGCTGGCCGCCAGAATCCTGAAGCGGATCGGACATGAACGGACGCTGCTGCTGGCTGCCTTCTTTTATGCGCTGCGCTGGGGGATTCAGTGGTTGTTCCCGGTGCCGGCGGTCATGGTCGGGATTCAGGTGCTGCATGGATTGTCCTTCGGGCTGTTCTATGTGGCTGCGGTGGAATATGTGGCAGAGGCTTCCGGCAAAAAAATGCAGGCGACCGGCCAAAGCCTGTTCAACATGGTTTTTTCCGGACTGGGCGGGATTGTAGGGAACCTCTTAAACGGTTATTTGTTCTATTCAGGCGGTGCACAGATGATGTATCTGGCCTGCACGGTTAGTGCGCTTATCGGCGCGGGCATGCTATATTGGATAAACCGAATGACCAAGGCACCTGTGTAAGCTTTTCTTTCATCCCGCAGGCAGAAGGCTTCGGATTCCATTTCAAGAAGGGCGGGAGTACATATGAAACGAAACTGGTCGAGCAGAATGATGTTCTCCTATTTCCCTATCTTTTTGCTGACCGTGTCGATCCTGATTTTCCTGTCGTTCCTGATTGTGGGCGAGCTTTCACGCAGTGAAACGGACAAAGCCAACCGCATCTCTACCGGCTACGTAGTAGATTCCCTGCAGAATGCGTTGAGTGATGTGGAAATATCTGTGCTCCAGGAGATGGAGACCAATCATGATTACGGCGATTTCTTGAACGGGCTGAGCGATGAAGGCGACCGGACCCGGCTCTATAATACTGTAAAAGATATGAGTGCTGTCCTCTACCGCAATCAGCTGATTGACTCGATCTATATTTACCGTAAGTGGGATGATAAGGTGCTGACACTCAGCGGCCTGGTGGACAGGGAGGTGTTCGCCGACCGGGAATTTCTGAACCAGGCGCTGGCGGGCAGCGGTGAGCGGAACTGGAGTGATGTGCGTACGCTGCGGATATTCAGCTCTGACCAGCCGGTGCGGGTAATCAGTATGCCGAAGATGCTGCCGCTTCCCTTCGGAGCCGAGGGGATGATCGTCGTCAACTTAAGCATGTACCGGCTGGAACAGATGATTGACAGCATGACGAACAGCCAGGTGTCCTTCATGCGTGTGGTAGACGGACAGGGTCAGCTGATCTATACGGCGCATGGGGACAATAATATGCAGGAAGGCAGCGTGCTCACCCGCATCCATTCGGATAATACAGGCTGGACCTTTGAGAGCGGCATCCGTGCGGGCGAGCTCTTCGCCTGGATGTCGGTCGTGTCGTATGTCTGGATTATTATCGGCATCCTGACCGTCGTGTTGGGCACGCTCTATATTCTATATATCACCCGCAAAAACTACCGGCCGATCCAGGCCATGATGAACCGGATTCAGGCGCTGCAGTTCCGCGAGGAGAGTCTGGACAGCAAGTCGCGCAGCGAGCTTGTGCTGATTGATCAGGCGCTGGAGACGCTGATTAACCAGACGGTAAGCTATCAGGAGCAATATGACGAGAACCTGCTGGTGCAGCGCCGCCAGCTGTTCCTGGATCTGATGGAAGGTGAGCGGGGCGATTCCCCGGACGGGAAGCTGGAGCGGTTCAAGCCGTTCACGGAAGAGGCTGAAGCCTATGCGTTCATTGCCGCAGAGATGAACCAATATGACGGGTTCCGCCGCAAATACCCGGCCAAGGAGCAGAATATGCTCAAGCTGACGCTGATGAATCTGTTCCAGGAGCTGGCGGCGGAAGAAGGCCTGCAGGGCTGGGCCGAGTGGGTGAGCGGCAACCGGATTGGACTCATTATCGGCAGTGATGACAGTCTGAAGGATGACAAAATTACTCTGCGTAAACTCGCGGAACGTTATCTCCGCTGGGTCAGTGACAACCTGGGGTTGTCGCTGGCGATTGGAGTAGGTCCGGTTGTGACCGGACTGGAGGCCATTTCGGATTCCTGCAAGGCAGCGGAAACGGCACTGCAGCATAAGCTGTCACTCGGCAAAGATATGGTGGTGCTGAGTGACAGCCTGCCTGACCGCTCCACGCTGCATTCCTACAAGTACCTGCAGATGCTGAGCGAGATTGTCCGTGAATTCCGGATCGCTGATGAGAATTGGCGGAAGCGGGTGGACGAGCTGTTCGTCTGGTTCAGCGGCGATCAGATCAGGGATGAAGAGATTCATATGCTGCTGCATATGCTGATCCAGATGCTTGACCGGGAGCTGGGGCAGCTGTCGGACAGTCTGCGGCGGATTTTTGGCGGGCCGAGTCTACAGGGGTATTACAGTGAGATTGAGGCGCAGGCCACGCTGGAGCAGGTTCATACAGTAATGCTGAAGTGGCTGGCGGAAATTTACCGGATCTATGTCTCCGTCAATGAATCGAAGAGCTACCGGGCAATGATCAGCGAGATGAAGGTATATATAGAAGAGAACTTCGATAATCCCGATCTTTCGCTTAAGCATCTAAGCGACCGGTTCCAGATCTCGGGCAAATATGCCAGCCATTTGTTCAAAGAGGAATTCGATATGAAATTCGTCGATTTCCTGACTCAGCTGCGGATGCAGCGCGCGGAATATCTGCTCGCGACAACCAGCGATAATTTGCAGGATATCGCCCTGAAACTGGGCTATACCAGTTCGATCACGTTCGGCCGTGTCTTCAAGCGGGTCGTCGGGGTTACACCGGGTGACTACCGCAAGCACCGGATGAAGCCGGGAGCGGAGGATTAAGACAACGGATGAGGGTGTCCGGTGCATAACACTTAAGACTATAACCAGCCAGCCAAGTGCCAATCCATAGGGAATGGGAGAAGCCGTGTGCCGGCATCTAATTAGCTGATAATGAGGGCCTCTCAAGTTGACAACTGGAGAATTGTTGTATATATTGCAACTCTAGTCCGCAGATGCCGGAGTATTTGAGCAGATTGTTGTACGAAATACAAGAATTGTTCCAATAATCGGCTTGGATGGCGAGAATTGCTGCATTTCGTACAACAATTCCTGCTTACGGCCGTATTGACGGGCAGAATGTTGTATTCTGTGCAGGAATTCAGATTGGCTCATTACTTTTGTCGGCAGTCACCGGGTCTCCGGCACATCAGGAGGGTTAAGCCGGTGATTCTTGCGACACAGTCTACCTGAAGTGCAAGGATTTGCTGCTCTGAAGAGCAGAATCTGTTGTCTTTTACGGGGAGTCATCTCTGTGCCAGGCTTGACAGCCCTTTCATCGTTTGGGTATGGTAGTCTGGTCAGAATAGAAGGAGGTATAGCCTGATGTCAGGATTGCTTGGGAATCACTTCATTACGCAGATTGGAATTCTGGTGAACGATATCGAGAAGGTAAGCGCGGCGTATGCGGACTTCTTTGGCATCGAGAAACCGGAGATCGGCATTACAGATACGGCAGATATTGCTCAGACTAACTATAATGGCGGGGCGACGGAGGCTCGGGCGAAGCTTGCTTTTTTCGATATGGGCTCACTGCAGCTGGAACTGATTGAACCGGATCATCAGCCGAGCACATGGCGCGACTATCTGAATGAGCACGGGGAAGGGCTTCACCACATTGCTTTTGCAGTGGAGGGAATGAAGGAGAAGATTATGCTGCTCGAAGGCAAGGGCTTCCCGCTTCAACAGAAGGGGGAGTACACCGGAGGACGTTATGCTTATATGGATACGTTCAAGGAGTTGAAGGTGATCCTGGAGCTGCTGGAGAACGATAAATAAGCAAGAGTGTCATAGAGGAGGAACGATCATATGAATATACTGATTACCGGGGCCGGGCGGGGACTGGGTTTGGATCTGGTTACGATAGCGCTGGAACGCGGACATTCAGTCATTGCCGGTGTGCGTGATTTAAGCCGGGGGCAGGACGCATTGTCCGGGCTTAGCGCAGATTATGGAGACAAGCTGACGGTGGCTGCGCTCGATGTTACGGACGAAGAGGGGATCGCGGCGCTTGCCGCCAGCCTGAAGGAAGAGGGGCGGACGCTAGGCTCCATTGTTAATAATGCTGCCGTGCTGAATGCCTCGGATACTTCGCTTGAAGAGCTGGATATTGCCGAGATGCAGCTTGCGCTGGATATTAACCTGTATGGGCCGATGCGGGTGGTCAAGCACTTCCTGCCGCTGCTTACAGAGCCGGATGCGTCGATCATCAACATTTCGTCCGAAGCAGGCAGCATTACGAATGCTTACCCGGGCAGCTACCCGTACACCATCTCCAAGACAGCACTTAATATGTTCTCGCAAAAGCTGCATGTTACCCTGAAAGAGCGTGGTTTACATGTACTAAGCGTGCACCCCGGCTGGATGCCCACCGATATGGGCGGAGCGAAAGCGCCAACGAGCCCGCGTACCAGTGCCGAAGGTATTATTACCCTGATTGAGCAGCGCACCGCGCCGGAGGGGCACTTCATGTTCGTGGATTACACGGGTAAGGATATGGAGATTTAGTCGTATATATTGAAAAAGAGATCAGCGGATCGTTCACCGCCGGTCTCTTTTTGCGTGCTGCCGTAATTATAGGTCATATCATCTGGTCTGAGCGCTGGAGCTCCGCTTGTTCGAGATAGGGATGATCATAACCGCCGCTCATGCCTGCTGATCCAAGCAGCACCTCTTCCAGCGCACCAAGTTCAATGGGCTTTAGCAGAGAATCAATGCCGCCCTGGCAGAAGGCCTTCAGGACAAATTCATGGCTGCTGGTGACGATGATTCTGCCGTTTGTCTGCTGATCATACCACTGGTCCAGCGGCATGGCTTCGCTCAGCAGCAGCAGTCTGGCATCTGTAATAATGAGTTCAGGTCTATGCTTCTGAATAAGCCGCAGGGCAGAAGGCTCGCAGCCGGATTCCAGAATATCCGCCGCTTCGGGGAAGAGCTGCTCCAGCATGTGCTTCAGGCGATCACGTACATGAGGGTTATCGTCAATGAGTAGTATTTGCATAGGAATGCCTCCTGTCAGGATGCCATTTGATGGGTAATCTTCTCTTCCGGGGAACGCTGCGGCCAGAGCAGCAGTCCCAGTGAACCTACAATAAGGATCAGGCACAGCCAGTAAGAATGCCGGTAGCCGACCCACTGTGCGGCTGCTCCGCCTGCCAGGCTTCCGGTCAGTCTGCCGATCGTTGTAGCATTGGTATACAGCGTTGATGCGTAGCCCGGGAGGTCCGGCAGCAGGTCCTGGATATAACTGATTCCAATCGCTGAGATTACGGCTACGAAGAAAGCCAGCAGCACCTGTCCGGCAATGAGCTGCCACAGCTCTCCAGCTCCAAGCACCAGCAGGTAATAGAGTGCACCGAGCATGATTCCCCAGCCCATCAGCAGCTTGTTAGAATATTTGGCGGATAACAAGCCAAGCATGAACATGAACGGAATTTCCAGCAGTGCGCAGATACTCGCAACCGAAGCCACATTCTGCGTATTGCCTCCAAGCGTATTGATGATGAAGAGTGAAATGTTCAGGTTATTGGCCCAGTGTCCGGCATAGAGCAGGGTCAGGACGAGAAAAGGCACCAGCACCCGGGTATTCCGGTGCAGCCGTACCGGCTTGTGTCCACTTTTGCTGACCTGTCTGACGGCTGCGGCTGCGGAGGAACGTACGAAACTAAATACAAGCAGTGCATTAAGTAAGAAAATTATGGTGGTAGACAGGAACACACCCTGATATCCGAAATGGCCCAGCAGGACGGCTCCTGCCAGCGGACCGCTAATGAATCCGAGCGAGAACATAGAGCGTAAGGTAGAATTGGCAAAGGCATGGTCAGCGGACGCGCTGGCGTTCACAGCTTCCCTGCTACTAGCGAATAATTGCGGCATCGCCGGAGCGCCGGCTGCGGTGAACACAGTCATATAGATCAGCAGCGGATAGAAGTCATGGATAAATATATATCCGGCAAAAGCGATGGCATTAAACGTCATGCAGATGACCATAAGCTTGCGGCGGCTCAGGCCGGTATCCGAGCGTTTGGCAATTAACATACTTATAGCGACACCGCTGATGAGCGTCACGGCAGTGAAGATTCCGAAGGTTCCGGCGGATACGCCAAGCTCTTCCGTGAAGTAGACAGCCAGGAATGGGGCACTGATCGAGATGGCCATTCCCTGCAGCAGCATGCAGAGCATGAATATCGGATAGGTTGGAATCAGAAGCAGGGCATAGGTTCTTTTCAACATAGAGGCAGTGAAGTTCCTTTCGGCATAAGCTTGCAGACTTATCTTTGATTTGGTTATAGTATAATTAATTATTTGGGAATATTGAATGTTTTATCTGATCATAAAAATATACTATTTGGCTGGGATGGTGACGATTGTGGACGTGAGACTGCATGCCTGCGCGTATTCTTTTCATACGCTGCCCTTCAAAACCTCCTTCACTCCCCCGCCGTTCTTCCTCTTCCGGCTGCAGGTGGTAGGCAGCTGCAAGGCGCTGGTCAACGGGAGAATGACAAGAATTCAACCCGGCGATTTGCTCATCTACCAGCCCGGGGAGCCCTATCATCTGGTGGTGGAGGAAATGGACGGAAGGATTGAGAGCGGCGATTATTACCTGCTCTGTGAAGGCTCGTGGATTCAGCAGTGGTGGGAATCGCGGCCCCGTCTGCTGCATCAGCGGATCCATCTGGATGCCGGCATGCTGTCCCTGTGGCAGCAGCTCAGCATGGAGCAGCACCGGATCGTCCAGGACAGCCCCGAGCTGATCCGCCATTTGCTCTGCGCGCTCTGCCTGTCGCTTGACCGCTTGTCGGTGGAAGCCGTCTCTGTTGAGGATGCGCCGAAGCGGTCCAATGAAATGGTGATGAGAATGCGCCGCTACATTAACGAGCATGCGCTTAGTCCGCTGCGGGTAGAGGATGTAGCGGATCATGCCGGACTCAGCGTGTCGCGTGCGGTGCATCTTTTCAAAGAGCTGTCGGGATATACTATCATTCAATATACGCAGGAAATCCGGCTGTCGAACGCCCTGGAGCGTATCCGCTATACCGACTTCAGTCTGGAGAATATTGCGAATGCCTGCGGCTTCGCGACCTATTCTTATTTCCACAAAGTATTCAAGGCCAGGTACGGCATCTCCCCCAAAGAGATCCGCAAGCGGCCGCTGGAGAACAAGCCGGAAGGGGATTATGTAATTACGAGCGGAGACCTTAAATTTACCGGATTGTCGGCTGATGCGCTGAGGTTTCATTATCCGCACGGAGATCCCCCGCAGCCCGGCAACTCCTGATTTCAGCTGATGATTCTCTAATTATGAACTGATTTTTATGTTAATTGTTCAGGTGTTGCTGTAAGCGCTAATCTTTTATGATGAGGAAGGATAGAACAACCGGGCTGTGCGGAGGAATGTGAACGCCTGGCTTTGGATGTAATGAAACCGTTGTCATAAAGATTAAAGGAGCGATTATCCATGGAAACAGCTACATATCCGTTTAGGCAAATTGAAGTACAGCTGAATGAACGTGTTCAGGATCTGCTCTCCCGGCTGACGCTGGAGGAGAAGGTAAGTCTGATGCCGCAATATCAGGCGGCGATTGACCGTCTTGGTGTAGGCGGTTACAAGCATGGTACAGAAGGGGCGCACGGGATTTCGTGGCTGGGCAAAGCAACCTCATTCCCGCAGCCAAGCGGACTGGCCTGCACCTGGAACCCGGAGCTGCTGCAGCGGATCGGTTCAGCGATCGGCGATGAGGCGAGAGCGTTCTACCGGAAGAATCCAACCGTTAACGGCCTGACCCTATGGGCACCGACCGTGGACATGGAGCGGGACCCGCGCTGGGGCAGAACAGAAGAAGCCTACGGGGAAGATCCTGAGCTGACGGGCCAGCTGAGCACCGCACTTGTCAAAGGCATCCAGGGCGATCATCCGGTGTATTTGAAAGCGGTAGCAACCCTTAAGCATTTCCTCGGCAACAACAATGAAATTGACCGCGGTGTGGCTTCATCCAGCATTGATCCGCGGAACATGCGTGAATATTATCTGGAAGCCTTCAAGCCGGCCTTCAAGGAAGGCGGAGCACAATCCATGATGACCGCCTACAACTCCGTGAATGGCGTACCGGTTATCCTGCACCCGGCCGTGATGGAGATTGTGAAGGGTGAATGGGAAATGGACGGGTTCATTGTAAGCGATGCCGGGGACCTGTTCGGGATTGTAAAGGACCATAAGTATTACGATTCATTCGCCCAGTCGATGGCCGAGTCGATCAAGAACGGGATTGACAGTGTAACCGAAGAGACGGAGGAGACCATTAAAGTCATCCATGAGGCGATTCGTGAAGGCCTGCTGACCGAGGAGGATCTGGACCGCGCGCTGGCGAACACCTTCCGCATCCGCTTCCGGCTGGGTGAGTTCGATCCGGAGGAAGGTAATCCTTATGCGGCAATTGATGATTCCGTCATTCTCAGTAAAGCGCATAGCGACTTGTCTCTTGAAGCGGCCAAGGAATCCATTGTCCTGCTGAAGAATGACAACGCAGCGCTCCCGCTGAGTGCATCCGCGCTGTCCAAGGTAGCGGTCATCGGCCCGCTTGGGGACGAAGCCTTCAGAGACTGGTATTCCGGCACACTGCCTTATGCGGTGACACCTCTGCAGGGAGTGACCAAGAAGCTGGCAGGCAAGCAGGTCTCCTTCGAGAGCGGCGATGACCGGATCCTCTTAACCTCTGCGGCCAGCGGCCGGACGGTGGGCATCACCGGCGAAGATGGACGATTGGCTGTGCTGCATGACAAGCCGGAGCGCGGAGAATTGTTCCGCCATACCGCTTGGGGCTGGAGCGCTAATACCCTGGAGGCCACAAGCCGGGGCCAATATGTCACTCTGACGGATGCCGGTATACTGACAGCTTCCGCTGATGAGATCTACGGCTGGTATGTGAAGGAATCGCTGAATCTGGTGGCGGAAGCGGGAGATTTGGTATCGCTGCGGACCTGGAATAACAAGCCGCTGTTTATTAGTGGTGAGGACGGAACCATTTGCGCAGCTGAAGAAGAAACATCTGCCGCAGCTGAGTTATTCCATAAGAACGTTGTAGTGAACGGCGTAGAAGCTGCGGTAGAAGCGGCCAAAGCCGCCGAGGTTGCAGTCGTATTCGTCGGCAACCACCCGCTGCTGAACGGGAAGGAAGAGATCGACCGGCCGGATATCGTGCTGCCCGTAGAACAGGAGAACCTGGTTAAGGCCGTCTATGCCGCCAATACGAATACAGTAGTTGTGATTGTCGGCAGCTACCCGATCTCTTCCACCTGGATCGATGAACATATCCCGGCGGTGCTGTACACCTCCCATAGCGGGCAAGAGCTCGGCAATGCGGTGGCAGATGTCCTGTTCGGCGATTACAGCCCGTCCGGCAGACTGAATATGACCTGGTACCGCTCTGTGGATCAGCTTCCGGAATTCATGGACTACGACATCATCAAAGGCAAAAGAACGTACTTGTACTTCGACGGGGAGCCATTGTATCCGTTCGGCCATGGTCTGAGCTATGCACAGGTGTCTTACAACAAGCTGAAGCTGGAAGCGGAAGAAGTGCAGGAGGACGGCACGATCAGCCTGACGGTAGAGCTGGAGAACAGCGGAAGCGTAGACGGCGCTGAAGTGGTTCAGGTGTATGTGCAGTCCTTGTCGACCCGGATCAGACGCCCGCTCAAGCAGCTGAAGGGTTTCGACAAAATCCATCTGGCCGCAGGACAATCGCAGACCGTAGCCTTTACTCTGCCGGTGTCTGATCTCGCCTTCTGGGATGTAAGCCGTGAGCAATACTGTGTAGAAGACGGAGAATACAACATTCTTGTGGGCCGTTCCTCCGGTGACATCAAGCTGTCGGCCAAGATAAGAGTACACGGCGACACTGTACCGGCGCGTAACCTGTACACAGCCGTCAAAGCCGAGAACTACGATGATTATGAAGCGGTATTCCTGGATGAATGCAAGGCAGGCGGAGCTTCGGTACATCCGGTGAAGGATGGGGCCTGGATTGCCTTCAATAATGTACAGTTTGCCAAAGGCGCAGCTGGTGTCGAAGTGCTCGTATCTTCCGTGAAGGGCGGCAGCATTGAAGTCAGAACCGGAAGCCCTTCAGGTAAGCTGGCAGCAACGCTGGAGATCCCGGCAGGCGAAGCCCAGAAATGGCATAGCCAGTCCGCGATTGCGGGTGTAGATGCCGGAACCGACGATGTGTATCTGGTATTCACTGGTGAGGTATTGCTCAGCCGCTTTCAGTTTACTTTGTAAAAGGCAGGACTTAGCAGATTATTACAGCTTAAGCTAACTATTATATGTGATGTCCAAAAAGCTTCTGAATTGCCTTCGTGCAGTTCGGGGGCTTTTTAATTGGATTGGATAGTAATTCCTTCCTTAGGGTACACCTGTTCATGGGATAACTGTACTTTGTACAACTAAAGTAGGCTATTTTTGTGCAGGCGGAGGTTTAATTGCACTCTGTACACTTATTTAACTCTCCTATGCCATAAAAGGACACTTTCCCCTTTTTTAGTTGTACAGAATACAGTTATCCCTGCTCATGCGGTTATTCGCCGGTTTTTAGCTGTACGAAATACAACTATCCGCTATGCACTCCGCAGTGCCAGCTCAAGTACACCTTGCTTCCCAGTGGCCTGTCACTCATGCCCGGTATATTTTTAAGTCCCCCCAATTTAGATACATATATTAGGAGATAAGTCACTGCCAATTCGGAACGTATGTTCTATTATGTGTGGAAGATGTAACAAGCTTCCGGGAGGATGATAGTTATGATGGATAAGATTAAGTTTCTGATAGAGGCCAAGCAAGCAACTTATGCAGGTAAGGGTCCGGAGTTAATCCCGTCCCGGCCGGCGTCTCATGATCTGGAATTTGTGCGCGGGAACTTGAAATACATAGACACCTACCTCGGTTCGGAGAAGTTTGCCGGAGAGGAAGCCTTGTGGGAGGATGACCAGCCGCTGTGGGCGATGAATTACGCCGGGCGTGTGACCGCGGAAGGCTTCAGCGGTGACTTCCTGAAAGCCGCCCTGCTGCTGGTGCCTGAGGATAAACCCTTCCGCGGGCCGGAGTATTATACGGATGGCCATCTCATCTATAAATGCTCAGTAGACGGGGACTTCTCCTGGTTCAACGGGTCAGAGGTGATTTGGGCCGGAGATACAATGGTCTATGAATGTATGTTTCATGGCGGTGTAATTAAGGAGTAGCACGCGGAACGTCCTTTCCTGCCAAACTCCCGCTGAACAATCATGCTCAACACAAAAAGCCTCCCAAGCAGCCCATTCATGGCTTATAGGAGGCTCTGTTATTCGGTCAATCGCCGCCGCCCCCACCGCCGGAATCCCCGCCACCGCCGGAATCGCCACCACCACCACCGAAATCACCGCCACCGCCGCCATGTCCTCCATGACCGCCGCTGTCCCAGCCGCCGTGGCCGCCGTGATGGTGGCTGCCGCTATCCCAGCTGCTGCCGCCATGGCTGTGGTTGTGATGCCCGTGGTGATGGCTGGCTCCGCTGTGCCCGTCATTGTGACGGTGATCATCGCTGCGGCTGTCCCCGGCAGAGTTGTTCAGATCTGGCCCCGGAAAGAAATAATTATCAGCGGAATTATTTCTGTGCCCGTAATGCCTGTTCTTGCGTTGAAGACGATTACTGTGATTAATCCCCAGCACAGCGACATATACAACTACTCCAACAAATACAATGCTACCGATCATGCTGAATCGCTCCTTTGTAAGAAAGTATAAAAGCGTCCTTAACCGGATCATACCATAATTTTGCAAATCTATGCTGTGATTGTACGGAAAGGCAGAGCGCAGGCGCGGAATAACTCGGAATAATCAGAAGCTTATTTCAGCTGTCTGCTCAGGTGAAGCGGGAGAACCGCTCTGAATCCTGCTTGTATTGTCCGGGAGTGAGGCCCGTGTATTTCTTGAACACTTTGGTGAAATAACTCTGGTCGTTGAAATGCAGACGGGAGGCGATGTCCGACAGCGTAATGCCGGGCAGCTCCATCAGCCGTTTGGCTTCTTCGATCCGCTCCTGCCGGATATAATCGCTGATGGCGGTTCCGGTCTCTTGCTTGAACAGCTGGGACAGATAACTGGCGTTCAGTCCGGTGAATTCGGCCAGCCTGCTGAGCGGAATCTCTTCATATAAATGATTGTATATATAATTCTGGCACAGCGCGGAGATACGGGAGAGCTTCGAACTGCGGCTGTCCAGCACCTGGTCGGCGAAGTCACAGAGAGCGGCAAGCTGGGCGCGGTCCACGGCCGGAATATCGTGAAGCTCTTCAATATGCTGGATATGAAAGTCGCTGAGGGTATAGGCAATCTCCCAGAACAGCCCGCCTTCAATCGCTGCGCGTGTCGCCAGTGTAATGGAGGAGACGGCCAGATTTTTTTTGCTGCGCAGCTGGCTTTTCTTCGACAACCGTCCGTAGCTCTCTTCCGAAAAAGAAGCCTGGGTCCGCAGCAGCCCTGCCTTGTCCCCGTTCCTGATATGGCGGAACATCTCCCGCTCCAGCATCGGATCATGGTGCAGCCAGGTGTTCTCGCGGCGGTAGGACAGGTCCAGATCCGGGCTGTCATCCGGCTGAGGGCCAGACTGATCCGCCTTGCCCGCAGCCAGCAGCAGCTCCGTAATGGACAATGCCTCACCGGTGGCGAGGGTGTAGAGCAGCAGCGCGGCATGATACCAGCGCATCCGGCTGAGCACAGGCAAGCTGCGGTAATACTGCAGCCAGCCTTCCTGTTGCCCCGGAGGAATGCTGTAATCGCGCATCAGGCTGGCCGCGTTATCTCCGGTGACCGGTGCGCTTAGCACCGGACCGATGACGATGGCCCCACCGGTGCGTGCGGCTTCAGGCAACTGGAGAATGATGAAATTCTCCAGGAAGCCGGTGGTATGCAGATACGGCGGAGCAGTCGTGCGGGCGGCCTTCCCGGCAGCTGTTGCCGCAGGACTGCTCCTGCGGGCAATATCCATGACCTCGTGAAGCAGGGAGTGAGCCCACTGGACGGACGGGCGGCATTCGAATGCCGGAGGCAGGGTCAGCCGGGGAGTGTCTGCGGCATCCAGCCACATGACCGGAACCCGGTAAGCCTCATATATCAGCTTGCAGATATATTCTATTCCTTCGCGTTCTTCCATTTCACCGGGCATAACCAACACTTCCTTTTCTTATATAACCAAATTACCAAAAATCCAATTAAAATGCCATAAATGTCGGAACAAGTCGTATAAAATAAAGAAAAGAAAACGTATTCTTAGGAGGGCTACACTATGGCAACGGCAACAGCAGCGGATATCCGGCAGCTTATTTCACAAATGACACTTGAAGAGAAAGCCGGACTTTGCTCCGGACTGAATTTCTGGAATACCAAAGGCATTGAACGGCTGGGCATTCCTTCACTGATGGTAACGGATGGGCCTCATGGTCTCCGCAAGCAGCAGGGAAGTGCGGACCATCTGGGCCTGCATAACAGCGTACCGGCGACTTGTTTTCCGTCAGCGGCGGGTCTGGCTTCTTCCTGGGACCGTAAGCTGATTGCCCGGGTAGGCGAGGCATTGGGGGCAGAATGTCAGGTCGAGAATGTCGCTGTTCTGCTCGGGCCAGGCAATAATATCAAGCGTTCACCGCTGAATGGCCGGAACTTTGAATATTTCTCGGAAGATCCTTATTTGGCTTCGGAGATGGCCGCGCATCATGTGAAGGGAGTGCAGAGCCAGGGGGTCGGCACTTCACTGAAGCATTTTGCCGCCAATAATCAGGAACACCGCCGGATGTCCGTGGATGCCGTTATTGATGAGCGGACCCTGCGCGAGATCTATCTGGCCAGCTTCGAAGGCACGGTGAAGCAGAGCCAGCCTTGGAGCGTAATGTGTTCCTATAACCAGGTGAACGGTGAGTATGCTTCAGAGAGCCACAAGCTGCTGACGCAAGTGCTTCGCGACGAGTGGGGCTTTGAAGGCTTTGTTGTGTCCGACTGGGGTGCGGTCAATGAGCGGGTGAAGGCGCTGCAGGCGGGTCTGGAGCTGGAAATGCCGTCAAGCGGAGGCATAGGCGACGCCAAGATCGTAGCTGCAGTGAATAACGGGGAGCTGTCCGTAGAGACTCTGGATCTTGCGGTAGAGCGGATGCTGGCCTTTATCTTCAAGAGTGCGGACAGCCGGGACGAAGAGGCCGTCTTCGATCAGGACAAACATCATGCACTGGCACGTGAGGTGGCCCGGGAGAGCATGGTGCTGCTGAAGAACGAGGGTAATGTTCTGCCGCTCGCCAAGAGTGGTACCATGGCAATTATCGGCGAATTCGCCAAGACACCGCGCTATCAGGGCGGCGGCAGCTCGCATGTAAATCCGACGAAGCTGGATGATGCTTTCATCGAGATGCAGGCGGTTGCCGGTGATGCGGCAAGCTTCCTCTACGCACAGGGATATGAGCTGGCCAGCGATGAGGTTAATGAGGAGCTGCTGCAGGAAGCCCGGGATACAGCAAGGAAGGCGGATGCTGCCGTGCTGTTCCTCGGATTGCCTGACCGCTATGAATCGGAAGGATATGACCGCAGCCATCTGTCGCTTCCGGCGAGCCATCTGGCACTGATCCATGCTGTGGCTGAGGTTCAGAGTAACATTATCGTGGTGCTCAGCAACGGATCTCCTGTAGAAATGCCTTGGCTGCCGCAGACGAAGGCCGTGCTGGAAGGATATCTCGGGGGGCAGGCTTTTGGCGGCGCGGTGGCCGATCTGCTATTTGGGGTAGTAAGCCCAAGCGGCAAGCTGGCGGAGACGTTCCCGCAGAAGCTGAGCGACAATCCTTCATTCCTGAACTTCCCCGGGGAAGGCGATACTGTGGAGTACAAGGAAGGCTTGTTTGTAGGCTACCGTTATTATGATAAAAAAGAAATTGAGCCGCTGTTCCCGTTCGGCTTCGGGCTCAGCTATACAGAATTCGAGTACAGCAATTTGTCGCTGGATCAGACCAGCATCAAGGATACGGACACCGTACAGGTATCGGTGACCGTTAAGAACACCGGCAGCAGAGCAGGCAAAGAAACCGTACAGCTCTATGTCAGCGATGTAGAGAGCAGTGTCATCCGTCCGCTGCAGGAGCTGAAGGGCTTCGACAAGATTGAACTGCAGCCGGGGGAAGAGCGCGAGATAACCTTTACATTGAACAAGCGCTCCTTTGCCTATTACAATGTGAAGCTGGCCGACTGGCATGTGGAGAGCGGAGTGTTCACTATCGCCGTAGGCTCATCCTCACGGGACATCCGCCTCACCGCAGAGCTGGAGGTAGTATCGACGACGAAGCTGGCCGTAAGGTTCAACCGTAACTCTACGGTTGGTGATCTGCTGGCGAATCCGCTGACTGAGGGCAAAGCCAAGAATTACGGCAGTATCTTCGGGATGGAGGATGCAATGGGTGATAATCCTGAAATGTTCCTGGCCATGATGAAATACATGCCGCTGCGCGCACTGATCGGCTTCGGCCAGGGCAAATATACCGAAGCCGATCTGGCTGAGGATTTGCGTGAATTGAACGTGTTGGCCGGACAGGAATAAGACGCAGCAGCAGTGCCGGAAGAATATAGGGGTTGCTTTTCGCAGCGCAATTTGCTAACATACGATGTAACTTAATAATGCTTTATATGTTCTCTAGGGTTCCGCAGCTGTTGTACAATGCTGGTCTGGTCCGAGGGGGAACGCACGGAGTGAACCATGGCCGTGTATACACGGAGGGATAAAAGCCCGGGAGGTATCGTCATACGACGATAACCTTCCGGGCTTATTTTATTTTCAGGAGGCAGAAGAGAAATGAGCAAAAATAACAACAGCAAGTCATGGGCAATGATTGCAGGTGCCGCCTGCTTTGAAGTGGTATGGGTAATCGGGCTGAAGCACGCTGTGGCCCCCTGGGAATGGGCGATAACGATAGTGGCAATACTGGTCAGCTTCTACGCCCTCATATGGGCCAGCGGCAGGCTGCCGGTCGGTACAGTCTACGCTGTATTTGTCGGGCTCGGGACTGCGGGAACCGTTCTGGCTGGCGGAATCCTGTTCGGAGAGCCACTGCGTCCGCTGAAGCTGGTACTGATACTGGTGCTGCTGGCCGGAGTCGTTGGTCTGAAGCTGGCCACGCCTGCGGATGGGGCGGATAAGCAAGCAAAGGAGCTGAATTAATATGGCATGGGTAATGTTGATTGCTGCCGGGTTATGTGAAATGTTCGGGGTGGCCATGATTGGTAAGCTGCATAAGAACCGCAACTGGCAGTCTGCTGGTCTGCTTGTCCTGGGTTTTGGTGCAAGCTTCCTGCTGCTGTCACTGGCGATGGAGAGTCTGCCGATGGGCATAGCGTACGCGATCTGGACAGGGATTGGCGCGTCTGGAGCCGCGATTATGGGTATGGTGTTCTATGGTGAGGCCCGCGATCCGCGGCGTATTTTCTGCATCGTGCTGATTCTTGGAGCTGTAGCCGGGCTGAAGCTGATC
The DNA here is from genome assembly GCF_038593005.1 of Paenibacillus sp. FSL E2-0178. Taxonomy (NCBI): domain Bacteria; kingdom Bacillati; phylum Bacillota; class Bacilli; order Caryophanales; family Paenibacillaceae; genus Paenibacillus; species Paenibacillus sp. FSL E2-0178. The sequence continues at coordinate 2,727,624 of NZ_CP151953.1, read as the reverse complement.
GGCTGATTCCGCCGTCTCTGCTGAAAGTTTATGATTTGGACACTTGCCGGATGTTTCGGGAAGGTTAATATGGTAAGTATAGTAAGTAGCAAGCCACACCATTCATCCTATAAGGAGACTTCCATTATTATGAGCAAACCTGTATCTGATACTATCCTTATGCCGGACGGAGCTGTGCTGCCCAGACTGGGCCAGGGAACCTGGACCATGGGCGAGCATGCAGCAAACCGGGCTGAAGAAATTGCTGCATTGCGCCACGGTGTTGAGCTGGGAATGAATCTGATTGATACTGCTGAAATGTATGGAGACGGCCGTTCCGAGGAGCTTGTCGGTGAAGTGGTGCAGGGAATCCGTGACAAGGTGTTCCTGGTCTCCAAGGTCTATCCGCATAATGCTGCAGGATCCGCACTAATCCGCAGCTGTGAAGCAAGCCTGAAGCGGCTGGGCACCGACCATCTGGATCTGTACCTGCTTCACTGGCGGGGGACCATCCCGCTGGAGGAGACTGTAGAGGGAATGGAGGCACTGGTGGCTTCCGGCAAAATTGCCCGCTGGGGCGTCTCCAATTTCGATACACCCGACATGCAGGAGCTGCTGCGTATTCCCGGCGGCAATCATTGCGCTGTGAATCAGGTGCTCTACCATCTCGGCTCCAGAGGCATCGAGCATGAGCTGCTGCCATGGCTGAGCGGACACAAGATTCCGGTAATGGCGTATTCTCCGCTGGCCCAGGCGGGAACGCTGAGAAAAGGATTGACGGAGAATGAAACCGTGCAGAGGATTGCCCGGGACCATGAAGCGACTCCGCTGCAGATTCTGCTCGCCTGGAGCATCCGTGAAGCAGAGGTGCTGGCGATTCCCAAGGCGGGCACCCGCCAGCATGTGGAAGAGAATGCAGCCGCCGGCAAGCTTGTGCTTACGTCAGATGAGCTTTGGCAGCTGGACGATGCTTTTCCGCAGCCGTCATGGAAGGTTCCGCTGGATATGATTTGAGAACGTGAACTAAGCATGATAAGCATGAAGAAGATGACAAACATGATAAACATGATAAACATGATAAACATGACAAACATGATAAGCATGATAAGCATCACAAGACAAGGCTGTCCTCTTAATGGGGGCAGTTTTTTTGTTTGATTAGGAAATCATGATATTCCGCAAAGATAACCGGGCCGAATGTATGCGAAAAACCGAATACAATGAGCTACTGCAAGGGTAAACGGGCCAAATGTATGCTAAAAACCGAATACAATTTGTATCCCTGGAAGAAATGAGGAGCATAAGTAGCAACTGGCAATCCAGCAACTTTATGCGGTTATTTTGTACAGCAAGGCTGGCGGATATGATAAATAACGTTAATCGGGTGCATCCTAAAAGGGGAATGCGGCGGACAGAAAGTTTGCCAACAGAGCGGAGTAGCCTTGTTAACAGGCCAGCTATAGGTCATTCGGAGTAGTGAAAACACCGTACTTAAGCCCCTTGGCAGGAACTCTTAAATGATGTCAACAACATTCATGACGAAACCGTGTTTTCAATTTGGTGACAAAGAAAGCGCTTTGATTTACGATGTGTTCATAGGAGATAACCTTTCACGAAGAAGTAAACGAAGGGGTCTCATTCAATTAATTAGGGGGGCATTTTAAATGGCCACAACGGCAACTCAGCAAACTTCATCCGGTGGTGCACGGGTAAAAGTCCAGCAATTCGGACGCATGCTCAGCGGTATGGTTATGCCGAATATCGGCGCATTCATCGCATGGGGGTTAATTACAGCATTATTTATTCCAACCGGCTGGTATCCAAATGAAAGCCTAGCAGCTCTGGTTGATCCAATGATCAAATATTTGCTTCCGCTGCTGATCGGATATACCGGCGGTCAGATGGTTCACGGCAAACGCGGCGGTGTTATCGGGGCAGTAGTTACCATGGGGGTTATTGTCGGATCATCTATTCCGATGTTCCTTGGAGCTATGCTGGTCGGTCCGCTGGCTGGCTGGGTATTGAAGCAATTTGACAAAGCGGTTGACGGCAAAATCAAAGCCGGCTTCGAAATGCTCGTTAATAACTTCTCACTCGGTATTATCGGTGGCGTATTATCTGTAGGAGCTCTTAAAGGTATTGGACCTCTGGTTGAAGGCTTGACCAACATTTTGTCCAATGGTGTTGAGTTCCTGGTAAATCATAATCTGCTGCCGCTCATCAATATTATCATTGAGCCAGCCAAAGTATTGTTCCTGAACAATGCGATCAACCATGGTGTACTTGGACCAATCGCGCTTGAACAATCACAACGGGTAGGCAAATCTATTCTATTCATGCTTGAATCGAACCCTGGTCCAGGTCTTGGTATCCTGCTTGCTTACTGGCTGGTTGGTAAAGGCTCTGCTAAATCTTCCGCACCGGGCGCAATCATCATTCACTTCCTGGGCGGTATTCATGAAATCTACTTCCCTTACATCCTGATGAATCCGCGTCTGATCCTTGCCGTTATCGGTGGCGGTGTATCCGGTACATTCACCTTCCAGATGCTGGGTGCAGGTCTTGTAGCTTCTCCTTCTCCAGGCAGTATCTTTGCATACTTCGCGATGACACCTAAGGGCGGATATCTTCCAATGCTGGCCGGGGTTATCGTCGCAACCGTCGTATCGTTCGCTCTTGCGGCCCTGCTGCTGAAGACTGTTAAGAAGAACGACGAAGAAGAAATGGATATTGAGGAAGCAGCAGCCAAGGTTAAAGACATGAAATCTGCCGGAACTGCAGCTCAAACTGCGGCAACTGCAACTACTATAGCTGCTAATGTACGCACTAAAGCCAATGTGAACAAAATCGTCTTCGCTTGTGATGCAGGGATGGGTTCCAGTGCGATGGGCGCTTCCGTCCTGCGCAAGAAACTGCAAAGCGCAGGGGTTAACATTACGGTTGTGAACTCTGCTGTCAGTGAAATTCCTGCGGATGCCGACATCGTAGTTACGCAGAAGACACTTACTGACCGTGCCATTGCCGTGAATCCAAACGCAGAGCACATCTCGATCGACAACTTCCTGAAGAGCCCGAAATATGATGAGCTCGTGGAACGTTTGAAGTAAGACGCAGAAGTGTAAGATAAATTAATAAGCGTAATGTCAAATAAGGAGACGCTGGCCGCCAAAGCCAGCGTTTGTCTCCCAAATATAAGAAAGTATATGTTCCACTATACTTTACCTTATATTTCTTGCTGAAACGGATGCCGTCCCTTAGAGGACGGCATAGCCGTTTCTACTTGGTGTAGGGCGGAGGGTGTTCGCGGAATATGAGGAAAATTACCGCCAGACAGCGCCAGATTATATGGCTTCTGCTCGGAGTCAGCGGAGAAATTACGGCTGCTGAAATCGCTGAGGCTACCGGTGTGAGTGTAAGAACCGTTCACCGGGAGATGGAGGACATAGAGTCTGCGCTGAAGAATTTTGGTGTGAATCTGATCAAAAAATCGGGGAAAGGCATACAATTGAACGGCCCGGAGGCCGGTCTTGCGGAGCTGCGCCTGTTTTTGCGGGAAGAGAAGCCGGCGGAATATTCTGGAGAAGACCGCAAGGTGTTTGAGCTCTGCGCCCTGCTGGAGGCGGAAGAGCCAGTGAAGCTGTTTACGCTCGCCCATTCGCTTAAGGTAACAGTCGCGTCTGTAAGCTACGATCTGGATGAACTGGAGCAATGGGTCCGTAAATTCGGCCTGGAGCTGGTCCGCAGAAGAGGCTACGGCGTTGAAATCACCGGCAGTGAGATCGATAAGCGCCGGGCGATTGGCCGGCTGGCCGCCGAGCATCTGGATCTGTCTGATCTGGTTGGCCATGGCTCCCAGGCTGAGAGCAACCCGGTCTTCAGTGTTCTGCTGTCTACGGTTGGGAAATCCAATCTCATGGAGGTAGAGAATACCCTGTGGGATATGGAATGGAAATGGACCGCTGAGCTTCCGGAAATTGTCTACATGGAAATGCTGCTGGGTCTTGCCGTGACGACCAGGCGGATCGAAATCGGCCGGAGCATTGACAGCGGAGAAGAAGCGGGATATTCCAGAATGTCAGATCACCGCAACATTGCCGGGGCCGAGAGCTTTGTCCAGCAGCTCGGAGCGGCGCTTGGGATGGATATTCCTCGGGTAGAGGTCTTGTATATCGCCGGATTATTCGACCGGGTGCAGGATTCTTTCTCTTCTGCCGGCTTTGCCTACGGTGATATCGAGTTAATGGAGATCGTCTATAAGCTGACGGAGAGTGTGGTCAAACGGACAGGGCTTCCTTTCCAGAGTGACCGTTCCCTGCGCGAAGGCTTGCTGGAGCATATCGATCCCGCCTTGAAGCGGATTCGTGAAGGTACACGCATCCGCAATCCGCTGCTCGGACCGATCCGCCGGGATTATGAGTATCTGTTCAACATCGTCCGTGCCTCCGTAGAGGATATGCAGCTTGAGCTTGAAATTCCGGATGAAGAAATCGGATTTCTGGTGATGCATTTCGGGGCTTCCGTCGAGCGGCTTAATCAGCTAAGGCGTAATGTCAGAGCCATTCTGGTCTGTGCCAGCGGACTCAGCTCCTCCCGTCTGCTGGCTACCCGGCTGACCAAAGAAATGCCGCAGATTGAGATTCTCGGCAATATTTCCTGGTATGAAGCCGCACGCCTGCCGGATGTGGACTATGACCTGATTATTTCTACCATTGATCTGCCGATTGATAAGGAACGTTATATCAAAATCAGCCCCCTGCTCACAGGGGAAGAGATAGAGAAACTACTGAATTATATCCAGAACACAACGCTGCGTGAGCGGGAATCAGGCCCATTAGGTGAGCAGGACCGGACTATGCGGGATGAGGCTTCACTGGAGCGGCTGAAGAGCTACAAGGGGATTCTTGACGAAATGGTCAGCCTGCTGGAGCGGTTCCGGTTCCATCCCATTGACAACAAGGATATGGATTTGTCTGCAACACTGGTGGAAATGCTGGCAATGCTGAATGGAAGCGGCGTAATTGGGGATGCGGACATTGTCCTGGAGCGCCTGCTGGAGCGGGAGCGGATGACCAGTCAGGTAATACCGGACACGGGGCTGGCGCTTTTCCACACCCGAAGCAGCCATATTCATCTGTCATCGCTTACGTTGTACCGGCTGCGCCAGCCTGTGATTCTGGAGGGAGACACTGAGGTTAGAGTGATTCTGCTTATGCTGGCTCCGCGCAGACTGTCCAAGGAGAGTCTGGAGGTGCTCAGCGAGATCAGCGCTTTGCTGCTTAATTCCGAACTGGTACAATTGCTGGAGGAGCGTACGGAGCCTGAGATCCGGGGATATCTGTCCTCGGAGCTGCTTCATTTTTTCCAAAATAAAATTTAATTTGAAAGTGAGAGAAACCATATGAGTATACTGTCAGAAAATAAAGTAATTATGCACGGTGCCGCTAAAGATAAATACGAAGCGATCACTATGGCGGGTAAGCTGCTTGTCGATGCAGGACATGTAACGGAGGAATATATTCCCAAGATGCTGGAGCGCGAGGAAGTGGTGTCCACCTATATGGGCGGAGGGCTGGCGATTCCCCACGGTACCAAGGAAGCACGGCCGTTCATCAAATCCACAGGACTGTCTGTAATCCGTTTTCCGGACGGTGTGGATTTCGGCGGGGATGAGCCGGCATTCATCGTGATCGGTATTGCTGCCGCAGGCGACGGGCATATGGAGGTCCTGACCAACGTGGCGATGATTTTCACAGAAGATGATGCCATTGAGCGCGTAATGAATGCTCCAACGGCCGCTGATGTGATCGCGATCTTCGAAGGAGGCATGGAATAATGAAGGCTGTCCATTTCGGCGCGGGCAACATCGGCAGAGGTTTCATCGGACTGCTGCTGTCGCAGGCAGGGTATGAAGTAACTTTCGTGGATGTAAATGAGGCTTTCGTATCCCAGCTTCAGGAGCGCGGCGAGTATCCGGTAATGCTGGCCAGCGATGGTCAGGAGACGGTAGTCGTCAAAAATGTAACTGCACTCAGCAGCGTAACTCACGGTGAAGAAGTTGCCGCAGCCATTGCTGAAGCCGATCTGGTTACCACAGCTGTCGGCGTGTCGATTCTGAAGCATATTGCGGGTGTTCTGGCTGATGGCATCAGCAGACGGGTAGCGATCTCTTCCGCACCGCTGCATGTGATTGCCTGCGAGAACGCGATTGGCGGCAGTGCTCAGCTCAAAGAGCTGGTGTATGCCAAGCTTGATGAAGCAGCCCGCGCCAAAGCGGACGCGTCCGTAGCCTTCCCGAACGCGGCTGTGGACCGGATTGTTCCGCTGCAGCAGCATGAGGATATTCTGAAGGTAGTCGTAGAGCCATTCTATGAGTGGGTGGTAGATTCCTCCCAGATGATCCCGGGCTATACACCTGTTGAAGGTGTGCATTACGTGGATAACCTGGAGCCTTATATCGAGCGTAAATTGTTCACCGTGAATACCGGACACTGCTCCGCAGCGTATCTTGGCTTCCTGCGCGGGTACGAAACCATCCAGCAGGCTATGGCGGATGAAGCTTTGACTGCACAGGTCCGTGAAGTGCTGGAAGAAACGGGTGCGGTGCTGATTCAGAAGCATGGCTTCGATCAGGCAGAACACAGCAAGTATATCGACAAAATCCTTGAGCGCTTCCGCAACCCGGCGCTGACCGATGAAGTGTCACGTGTAGGGCGTTCGCCGCTGCGCAAGCTGTCGCCGAATGACCGTCTGGTGTCTCCTGCTCTGCAGGCATACGACAGAGAGCTCAGCTATGCTGCCCTGACTCGCTCTATGGCCGGCGCACTGCTGTTCAATGTGAGTGATGACCCGGAAGCGGTCGAGCTGCAGGCAGCAATTGCCGAGCTAGGCGCAGAAGCTGCTCTGGCGAAATATACCGGCATTGCTGCTGATCATCCGGTTCATAAGTCTGCGATGGAGCAATATGCGAAGCTGAAATAAATCTATAGAAGTACAGCCGCAGGGGCAACCTATCCCTGCGGCTTTTTGCGTTCCGGTGCGTATGATGTCGGCATAACAAATACGGCGCCCCCTTTTAAGAGAGGCACCGTAGTAAGGCTGGCATAACCATACCCGCCGAATTAAAGCTCTGCTTAGCTGTTCTCCAGAATCGTCTGCAGTGTAGTGCGGTCCAGGCCTTCAACCAGCTTGACCAGCAGCTCCTTGGCCGCTGCATAATCGTCGCTATGAATAATGGAAGTAGCCGTATGGATATAGCGTGAACAGATCCCGATAACCGCTGAAGGAATGCCGATACCGCTGACATGCACCTGACCAGCGTCCGTTCCCCCCTGGGCGACGAAATACTGGTATTTAATCCGGTGAGTGTCCGCCGTATCCTGAACGTACTCAATCAGCCCGCGATGCGTAATCATCGTAGGATCAAAGATACGCAGCAGGACGCCCTGTCCCAGGTGGCCGAAGGCCTGGCGGTCGCCGGTCATATCGGCAGCAGCACTGGCATCCAGGCCGAAGAAAATATCCGGCTGAAGCAGATTGGCCGCGGTCCGCGCACCGCGCAGTCCGACTTCTTCCTGGACGGTGGCGCCGGAATAGACGGTATTCGGTAATTTTTTGCCATGTAATTCCTTCATTAATTCAATCGCCAGACCTACGCCATAGCGGTTGTCCCAGGCTTTAGCCATAATCTTCTTCGGATTGGCCAGCGGGGTGAACGGACAGACCGGCACAACCTGCTGCCCCGGAGCAACGCCGAAGCTCTGCGCTTCCTCGCGGCTGTCCGCACCGATATCTATGTACATTTTGCCGATATCGCCGGTCTTGCCCCGCTCCTCCGCGCTAAGCAAGTGGATCGGTGTGCTGCCGACAACGCCATTCAGCGTTCCTTTCGGGGTAATAATCTGCAGCCGCTGCGAAGCCACAGCCGAAGCAAGCCATCCGCCCAGCGGCGTGAAACGGATCATTCCGTTGTCAGTGATGCCGGTAACCATGAATCCCACTTCATCCAAATGTCCGGCGACCATGATCTTGGGGCCGTTCGCCTCACCGCGCAGCACGCCGAACAGGCTGCCCAGGCGGTCCTGCACGAATTCATCGGTGTAAAGCGTCATCGCCTCTTTGACATAAGCGCGTAATTCACGCTCGAAGCCGGGGGCTGAAGGGAATTCAGTCAATGTTTTGAACAAATCGAGTGTTTCTGGATTCATACACATATCGCTCCTTTTTACACTTATATAGGATGAACTTAAGTTATCGATAAAAGATAAGAATTTATATGCTCCGTGCATAAATTATCCTTATCTTTCTCGCTGAAACGGTACCGTCCTAAAAAGGACGGCAAGGCCGTTTCCACTTGTCAGGATCAGGTGTTATTGCAGTTCCTTCTCGCTTTTGGTTATTTTCTTTTGTTCATCTTACCCAGTATGAACATTGTTACGCCGATTGTCCATGGCAGGAGGGCATATGAACACAGTGACCCGGGAGGCGAATACTATGTTGTAAGGGCTCTGCATGCAGGAGCCGGGAAAGGAAGCGAGGAGAATGTGGCTATCAGGAAGCGTAGCCGCAGCAGGCAATCGGGGAGTGCCCAGGAAGGTGCAGGCCCGCGGGCTGCACAAGCGGTACCCCCGCCGGTACCGGCGGGACAATGAAGCCGTACTGATACTGGTGCTGTTTATGCTGCTGATTGTTGTGCTGCTTTATTTTTCCTGAGCTTAAGGGGACATAACGGGGCCGCCTATAGTGAACAATAAGGAAAAACATTGTATTGAAGCACAACCCGGAGGGACGGGAAATGCGTATCCCGCTGCCCGCTCCCTTTCGTATCCTACAGGAGGTGTCTGTATTGCCGGCGAAAACAAAGAAATCAGGCGTCAAGCTGCGGCTTGATACTTTGACCCCGCAGGATTATCAGGAATTGGCCAAGCCTTATGTGCCCTCCCGTCCTGTATTCAAGAATTGTGTGCGAGCCTTCCTATCCGGCGGTTTGATCTGTGTGCTTGGACAAGGCATCCAGGAAGCATTCATGGCAATATTCGACATGACTTCCCGCGAAGCAGCCAGTCCAACAGTTGCTATTCTGATTCTGCTCTCGGTCATTCTCACCAGCTTCGGTGTGTACGACAAACTGGCCCAGTGGTGCGGTGCGGGTTCAGCGGTGCCCGTCACAGGGTTCGCCAACAGTATGTGCTCCGCTGCTCTTGAACACCGGGCTGAAGGGCTCGTACTCGGCGTTGGCGGCAATATGTTCAAGCTGGCCGGATCAGTCATTGTGTTCGGTGTGGTTGCCGCATTTGTTGTAGGTGTAGTGTATGCCGTTATGGGCTGGGGAGGTGCACATTAAACGATGAAGCAGCTCGGCAGTCAGACCTGGGAATTTACCAACCGTCCGGTCATTCTTGGCTCTTCCGCAGTAGTAGGTCCGGAGGAGGGAGAGGGCCCGCTTGCTTCAAGCTTTGATTTTATCTACGATTCACTGGAAATGGGTGAGAAGACATGGGAGAAGGCAGAGCGAGCATTGTTCGAAAAAGCTTCCAAGCTCGCGCTCATGAACGCGAATCTGGAGCAGGAGAAGCTGGAGTTTTTTGTCGGCGGTGATCTGATGAACCAGATCATCAGCAGCTCCTTCGCCGCGCGGAAGCTCGGCGTGCCTTATCTTGGCGTCTTCGGCGCCTGCTCGACCTCCATGGAGAGTCTGGCTATCGCCTCCATGATTGTCGACTCCGGCGGCGGCAAGTATGCACTGGCCGGCACATCAAGCCATAACTGTACCGTGGAGAAACAATTCCGCTATCCTACAGAATATGGCTCCCAGAAGCCCCCAACGGCCCAATATACCGTTACCGGCTCAGGCTGTGCAGTGATTGGTGTTAATGATGGTACTGTAAAAGGCCCTTATGTGGTATCAGCGACGCTTGGGCGTATTATGGACCTTGGCCTGAAGGACCCGTTCAATATGGGAACCGCCATGGCACCGGCCGCTGCTGATACCATTACAGCACATTTCAGGGATACGGGATTGTCGCCCGGCCATTACGATCTTATCGTGACGGGGGACCTTGCTTCCGTTGGTCTGCCGATTGCCAAAGATCTGCTGGCCAAAGAGGGCATTCCCATGGAGCAGACAGTCTTTAACGACTGTGGTCTTATGATCTATGACCTGGACAAGCAGAAATATGTCATTGCCGGAGGAAGCGGCTGCGGCTGTTCTGCGGTAGTGACCTACGGGCACATTCTGAGCCGGTTGAAAAAGGGCGAATTGAAACGGGTGCTGATTGTGGCGACCGGAGCACTGCTATCACCGCTGTCTTATCAGCAAGGGGAGAGTATTCCGTGCGTAGCCCATGCGGTAGCCCTGGAGAGCGGAGGTGAAGGAGCATGATTTATTTGTGGGCTTTTCTGGTCGGGGGAGCCATTTGCGTTATCGGGCAACTGATGTTCGATGTGCTCAAGCTGACGCCCGCCCATACCATGAGTACGCTGGTCGTACTCGGTGCGGTGGCCGATGCGTTCGGAATTTATGATCCGCTGGTGAAGTTTGCCGGAGCGGGGGCGAGCGTCCCCATTACCAGCTTCGGGAATTCCCTGGTCCATGGCGCGCTGACAGAGCTGGAGCGCGACGGCTGGGTCGGGGTGGTCACCGGGATCTTCGACGTAACGAGTGCGGGGATATCCTCCGCGATTGTTTTCTCATTCCTGGCAGCACTTGTTGTCCGGCCGAAGGGCTAGGGTAACAAAACTTAGTGGAACTAAGTGAAATAAAACTAAGTGAAATAAAACTAAGTAAATTAGGAAGGCCGCCTTTGGCGGTCTTTTTACTTTGGGATTAGCCTATAAACCGGAGCAAATTCAAACTGATTTCAAAGATAGTAACTATAAATTTGCTGTAGGCGATTGCGGTGGGCGGTGGAGAGTGGGTGGAATAAGGCAGGGAGAGAGTCGCTTTGATATTCCGGGAAGTAGAGGTACCTTTGAGAGAAATTGAGGTAGGCTAAGTGTTGGTATGTGAGGTGGGAGTGCGTTTGGATGGGCTTGAGGTAGGCTAAGTGCAGGAATGTGAGGTTAGGTAGTGCGTCCGAAAGGTCTTGAGGTAGGCTAAGTGCAGGAATGTGAGGTAGGAGTGCGTTTGAAGGGGCTTGAGGGAGAGTGAGTGGGAAGGTGTTTGAATGGTCTTGAGGTAGGCTAAGTGCAGGAATGTGAGGTAGGAGTGCGTCCGAAAGGTCTTGAGGTAGGCTAAGTATGGAAATGTGAGGTTGTAAGTAATCTGAGCCGGCCGGCTAGCAGAGCAGAATCAGTGAAACTCCAGAAATCTTGCACAAATTACAACAATGCTGGGATGAATTCTGCCGAAATGCAGAAATCCTGCAGAAAATACAACAATCCAGAGCTCGAAGCTGCCAAGCCGCCGGAAATCTTGCAGAAAGTACAACAATACCGGATTTGCCCCCTTTAGACGCGAGAAATCCTGCAAAAAGTACAACATTATCTATTTAGCCTACCGAACACACCAGCTCCCGAACACCTTAGCACCAGCCCTACCCATCACATCAGCCCCCGTACGCACGAGCGCTATCGAACGAACCAGCCCTCCCGAACACCCAAGATATACCCAACACACCAGTTCCTCCGAATGCACCAGTTCCCTATACATACTAGCCCATCGTCTTCCCTACCGAACACACCAACTCTACCAACACACTAGCCCTCCCGAACACCTCAGCCCCGCCTGCTAATTCCGCCATGAAGTCAGTATTTCCTCGAACCCGGTAAAAGCGGGCAACCACAACTTAATGAAAGGTAGCTGTGACGCTCACTTTGCCAGTGGCTTCCCGGCGGAGTCTCCTCCGGGCTATTTGTCAGCAGCCGCCCTGCCGGCGGGACTGTCATTAATAGCAGACACTCAGCACGGGAAATGCCGCAGACGGAAGATGCTGTGTTTTGCTGCGCCCCATAAGTGTTTCTTTTTGACAAATCTCGTAAGCCGCTCTATAATTTCACGGCCCCTAACATGTACTTTCACTACTCGAATCATGTAAAATGTATATATTACTGCTTATTCTGACATAGGAGGTTTACCATATATGCCCGTACGTCAAGAATCTACGCAAATTATGAACGCTGTCCGCACTAATCTGGAATCCTGTATACTCGGTAAAAGCTTCGAAATCGAACTGCTGCTCACGGCACTCCTTGCCGGCGGACATGTCCTGATTGAGGATGTTCCGGGGACTGGCAAGACGCAGCTGATCCGGGCGCTATCCCGTTCCATGTCTGGTGAATACCGCCGGATTCAGTGCAATCCCGATATTCTTCCGAGTGATATTACCGGTGTATCCGTCTATCATCCGCGCGATGAGATGTTTCACTTCCGCCCGGGGCCGGTCATGACTAATATTCTGCTTGCCGATGAGATTAACCGGGCGACCACCAAGACTCAGTCCGCACTGCTTGAGGTCATGGAAGAGCGCAATGTGACGGTCGACGGGGAGACCTATCCTCTGCCGCATCCCTTCATGCTCTGCGCAACACAGAATCCGATAGACTTCGAAGGCACCTATACCCTTCCTGAGGCTCAGCTGGACCGCTTCATGTTGCGGATCAGCTTGGGTTATCCCGATGCCGAGACGGAGAAGAATCTGCTGATTACCCATCAGCAGGGCCAACCGGTGGACAAGCTGATTCCGGTCACCGGAATGGACACCATTGCCGCCATCCAGGAGGAGATCCGCGATATTTATATCAGCGATCCGGTCCTGAACTATCTGCTGGATGTAGTCCGGCAGACGCGGGAGCACCCGCTTGTACTCCTTGGGGCAAGCCCCCGGGCATCCCTGTCATTCATGATGGCATGCAAAGCTTATGCTTTCCTGCAAGGCCGCGATTATGTTCTGCCTGACGATGTGAAGACCCTTACTCCGTTTGCACTGGGACACCGCATTCTGCTGCGGCCGGAATCACGCCTTGATAATGTCAGCGTGGATTCCCTGCTGCAGAAGCTGCTGCAGAGCATTCATGTGCCTGTAACCATGAGGCAATAAGATGAGGAGCATCCTAGCGGGAGCGGCCGCTGTCATTCAGCCAAGGAAATTCATGGGCGTGCTTGCGATTTGGGTCATCACACTGCTCTATGTGCTGTTTCAGGGCGGCAAAACCTCGTTCATGCTGTTCATTATGGTATCGGTTCTGATCCTGTATCTAATCATTGGGGGACTGGGCGGCGTTCGGCGGGCCAAGGGTACCCGCAGCCTCTACTCGGAGCAGGACAAGCCTGATCTGCTCTACGCAGGCGGTTATCTGCGGGTGAAGCTGAATGTTAACATTCCGGGTTTTCTGCCTCTGCCGTATGTGGTGGTGCGGGAAATTCTGAAGCGCCATAACGGGGAGTCCTGGGTGTTCGAGGAAAGTCTGGTCCCCAGCCTGAGAGGGCGGGGAGAGCTGCTGTTCCAGACACCGGTGCTGGAGCGGGGCTGCTACACTTTCGAGAGCACGGATATCCTCAGTGAGGATATCTTCGGACTGATGGAGCACAAAGGCACATTCAAGGCCGAAGGACGGTTCCGCGTGCTGCCCCGGGCAGTCGTAGTGCCGCGCTGGCAGCTGTATGAGCGGAGAGCGCGCCTGTCCGGGCCTCAAGCCTCGCTGCTCCAGTCCCGGCGTGAGACCACGCAAATCAACGGTGTCCGTGATTATGTCTACGGAGACCGGCTGACACGGATTCACTGGAATGCTACCGCGAAGACAGGTGCCTGGAAGTCGAAGGAATTCGAGCATGAATCGGTCCCCCGGACCATTCTGGTGCTCGATGGCAGTGCAGGTGCATATTACAGCTCAGGACAGTTCGAGCTGGCGGTTTCGATTGCGGCGTCACTGCTCGGATTCGGCATACGCGAGCGAATCGGGATCGGCCTGTGCTGCCTGGATAAGGATACGAAGGTGTTCAGTCCGGCAGAAGGCAGTGCCGAGCGGCAGAAGATGATCCAGTATCTGATTGATATCAATGCGGAGGGCCGGGGGCCGCTGATTACGAGGCTGGACAAGGCTCAGCGGATGTTCCCCAAAGGCGCATATTTTGTGCTGATCAGCCCGCAGAGCGGCAAGCCGGTGCTGGATACCCTGCGCTGGGCAGACAGCCGGGGGCTGACCCCTTCGCATATTCATGTCCGCAATCCTGCCGCTAAGAACCGGGGAGAGGAGTGGGCGGAGGTTCTCAAATCACGCGGGATCACCAGCTATAATGTCAGCTCGCTTCATGAGCTCCCTGCGGTACTTGGAGGTGATCCTGTACGATGAAGCATTGGATGAACGGAGTCAAATCCTCATGGCATCACGCGTTGACGCTGCTCTGGCTGATGATTATCGCCTTACAGTGGATCTCATACACTGAGCCCTTCTGGCTGGAGGAGACCACAGCCGCTGTATTGCTGACTCTTGTTGCAGTAGCCTTAATTGAAATTATTATACCTGTTAAATGGATTTACCGCCTCATGCTTGAAGGTGTGGCGATAGTGTATCTCGTGTATCGTATTCTTCTGCATTACGGGGAATATGTTCCGAATCCCTGGCTGCCCACACTTCGTGAACGGCTGCCGGATATCATCACACATATGAATCCGTACATCTGGTTTGCGCTGGGTGCCTGGGCGCTGATGCTGCTGTCATCCTGGTGGGTGAATGGCAAGGCGCGGATTCTGATGTTCATCGGGATGAATATTACGGCGTTCGCCGCGCTGGACTCTTTTACAACATCTGTATTATGGCAGGAAGTAGCCTGGACCGTGTTTGCCGGAATGGGCTGGCTGGTCACCAGGCATTTAAGAAGCTTCCAATTGCATTATCCGCGGGGCTGGACCTATCTGCTTCAATATCCTTTCAAAGTAGCCCTTAATATAGCGATCATCTTCTCACTTGTCATTATTGCCGGAGTGAATATGCCGGATGTACGCCCTACACTAACTGACCCGTATACGGTTTGGCAGGAATGGAGCGGAAATACACCTTCCTCCGGAACTTCCGCCGGCGGCAGCGGTGAAAGCTCGAGCGGTGAAGGAACGGGAGGAGCAACCACCTCCGGCTACAGTCTGAATGATGATAATCTTGGCGGCGGCTTTAACTTTGATTATTCGCCCGTAATGACCGTCACCTCCGATTTGCGCACCTATATGCGCGGAGAGATCCGGAGTACGTATTCCGGAAAAGGCTGGAGTGACGATGATACATTCAGCCGGGGAACCTTCAGGACAGTCCAGGTAGGAGAGCCGCTGGAGCCTGTCGCGGCCCCTAAGACAGAGACCCGGACACTGACGCAGACGGTTAAGCTGCTGGGCGGCAACAACTATCCTGTGCTCTTCGGCGGCTACTCGATTGTAAAAGTGAATTCTGTGGATGGAGTAGCGGAGAGCAACGGGCTGTCATGGCGGGGTGAAGACAGTGAACTGCTGTGGAACGCGGCGGGCAGTGCACGCTCTTACCCGCAGACCTATGTGGTGACCTCGGAGGTGCCAGTGGTACCGTTTCAGGAGCTGAGTACACAGACTTATGAACAGCTGTACGGAGATCTTGTTCTTGACCCGTATCTCCAGCTGCCGGGTAACTTCCCGGAGCGGGTCCGTGCGCTCGCGGAGGAGATTACTGCCGGAGCACAGACGCCGTACGAGAAGGTCATGCTGCTGCAGCAATATCTGCAGCAAACCTTCCCGTACACGAATCAGCCGGATGTCTCACGCGCAAGAAGCAAGGATATGGTTGAGAGCTTCCTGTTTGAGATTATGGAAGGCTACTGCGATTATTATTCCACTGCACTCGTCACAATGGTGCGTTCCCTGGATATCCCGGCCCGCTGGGTCAAGGGCTATGCGCCCGGGGAACAGGCAGAAATCCCGGATAATCTGGCGCTTCAGCAAGGCGGTCTGGTGAATAATAACTATACGATCACAAACGCAGATGCCCACTCCTGGGCAGAGATTTATTTCGGTGACTATGGTTGGGTTCCGGTGGAAGCCACGCCCGGCTTCAATGTTCCGGTGCTGACCCAGACGGAGGAAGACAACGTAGCAGAACCAGAAGTGCAGGAGGAAGAGCAAGCGGAGCCTGAACAGGAAGCGGCAAATACGGCCGCCGGAAGTGAAGGATTCCATCCTGGTGTCTGGGTAGTAACAGGAGCGGCGGTTGTTCTTCTGCTCTGGAGCGGCTTCCTGCTCTGGCAGCGGCGCATGAGTCTGCGGTTCCTGATCACGCGTCTGCGCATCGGCCATCAGCTGACTCCGGTACAAAAAGTTGTGGCAGAAACGCAGCGCTGGGTAAGGTATGTCCGAAGTAAGGGTATGCTGAAGAAAGAGCATGAAACTTTGCGCGAATCTGTGGAACGCTGGAGCCTTGAACGGCCTGCGGCGGCGGTAAATCTGTCCACACTCCTGGGCATGTTCGAGCGGGCGAATTACAGCCCTGAGGTTATTGAAGACAAAGACTGGCACAGCGTGTATACTGAAGCTTTGCGGCTGCGAAAAAGCATGAAATCCGGCAAGTAATGCTCCAGTATCATAAAGTACCGCTAACAGGTGGATTTTGACAGTTGGATATAGCGCTGGATACAAGTTTTACGTATGAAAATGAGGTGAAAGTATTGTTTGAAAGGTTAGTTCCCAAACTCCGGGTAAATACGGTATTTGATATTGATCTGGAAGAGCTGTTCCGTCAAGGATACCGCGGGATTATTACGGATCTGGATAATACGCTGGTCGGCGCCAAGGCGCCTCTGGCTACGCCTGAGCTGCTGCTCTGGTTCACGAAGGTGAAGGAGCTTGGCTTCAAGCTGATCATTGTTTCAAATAACAATATGGACCGGGTGTCGCGCTTTGCAACGCCGCTAAATATTGAATTTGTACATCAGGCCCGTAAGCCGAGCAATGCCCCGTTTCTGAAGGCGATGAAGCTGATGGATCTGAAGCCGGAGCAGACGGTGGTGGTCGGCGACCAGATGCTTACAGATGTATACGGCGGCAACCGGCTCGGCCTGTACACGGTGCTCGTGCTTCCGATCTCCGTCAAGGATGAAGGCGTGGGCACAAGAATCAACCGCAGGGTGGAGCAGATTGCTCTGACACGTCTGCGCAAGCAAGGATTGTGGCAAGAGGAGGATAAATCTTAATGAATGTAGTGAACGACGACAAGAATCGGCCTGAGAAATGCAGCGGCTGCGGTATCAAGCTTCAGACTGTAAACAAGGAGCTTCCCGGGTATATTCCGGAGACCGCTTTTGAACGGGAACCCGTAATTTGCCAGCGCTGTTTCCGGATTAAGAATTACAACGAAGCTTCTTCCGTATCGGTGAACCAGGACGAATTCCTGAAGCTGCTCAGCGGAGTGGGCGAGAAGAACGCACTGGTAATCCACATTGTGGATATTTTTGATTTCGAAGGCAGTCTGATCTCCGGGCTGCAGCGGTTTGTCGGCAATAACCAGGTTATTCTGGCGGTCAACAAAAGCGACTTGCTCCCTAAGGTGACCAATTGGAATAGAATGCGCAACTGGATGCAGCAGCGCTGCAAGGAAGAGGGACTGCGCACGGCGGAGATTGTGCTTGTCAGCGCGAAGCGTAACCAGGGCTTCGACCGCCTGCTGGAGGCAGTAACCGAGCTGCGCGGACAGCGTGATGTCTATGTCGTCGGAGCGACCAATGTAGGCAAATCTACGCTGATCAACCGGCTGATCTCCGATTACAGCGACCTGGAAGAGGAGCTGACTACCTCTCGTTATCCGGGCACAACGCTGGATATGGTCAAGATTCCGCTGGATGACGGCCATTACATTATTGATACTCCGGGGATTGTCTATCCTTGGCGGTACAGTGAACTGGTTGAACGTAAGGATCTGGGCGCTGTAATGCCTGAGAATCCGCTCAAGCCTGCAGTGTATCAGCTGAATGAGGGCCAATCGCTGTTCTTCGGCGGACTGGGACGTTTCGACTTCGTTCAGGGCGAACGCCAATCCTTCACCTGCTATATCAGCAGTACGCTGAAGATTCACCGTACGAAGCTGGAACGCGCCGATTCGCTGTATCAGGACCACCGCGGCGAGCTTTTATCGCCTCCGGGAACGGCGGATATGGATAAGCTGCCGCAATGGCAGCGTCATGAATTCCGCATCGCCAGGAATAGTGAGACCGACCTGTTCATCTCCGGCCTGGGCTGGATCAAGGTGAATGGTACGGCAGGTGCGGTTGTGGCCATACATGTGCCGCGCGGCATTAAGGTGCTTACCCGTCCTTCACTGATCTAACTTAAGCCGATGCTGACAGAACCTGCAGGAGGGCGATACTATGGCTGAGACAGGCCTGAATGGTAAGGATGGACACCCGGAGCTTCTGCTGGGCGTAATGGGCGACCCGATTGCCCAGTCCAAATCTCCGCTGATGCACGGTGCGGCGCTGAAGGCGCTTGGACTCTCCGGCGCCTATGTGCCGCTGCATATTACTCCGGACAAGCTGGGGGATGCCGTGCAGGCGGTCAAGACCCTCGGCTTCCGCGGGGTGAATGTAACCATTCCGCACAAGGTTGCGGTGATGGACTATCTGGATAAGCTGGATGCCAGCGCGGTGGATGTCGGTGCGGTCAACACGATTGTTAACGACAACGGTGTGCTGACCGGCTTCAATACGGATGGAATCGGATATGTCCGTTCGCTCAAGGCGGAGGCTTCGCCCGAACTCGCAGACACCCGTATTCTGGTGATTGGAGCCGGCGGGGCAGCCAGAGGCATTGTCTCGGCACTGCTGCAGGAGCGTCCGGCGTCTATCCTCATCGCCAACCGTAATGAGGAGCGGGCCCATCAGCTGGCAGACGGCTTCCGGAACAGAGGGAACGTAGCCGGAGCCGGCATGGAAGCCGTTCCTTCCGTCACCGGCAGCATGGATATTGTGATCAATACGACCTCGGTAGGCATGTTCCCCCACATGGAAGAGATGCCGATAGATCCGGCTTGGCTTCATGAAGGAATGATCGTAAGCGATCTGATATACAATCCGCTGCACACCCGGCTGCTTACGGAGAGCCTGCAGCGGGGCTGCATCATTCACGGAGGGCTGGGAATGTTCGTCTACCAGGGTGCCTATGCGCTGGAGTACTGGACAGGACTCGCAGCACCCGTAGATATCATGCGGCAGACTATTGTGGATTGCCTCGGCGGGAGTGCCGGGGAAATGATTTCGTCCAAGTAAGGTAATAATATATGTTAATTAAGGAGTTTGTTCATTTATGTTAACTGGTAAACAAAAACGCTATCTCCGCTCTTTGGCCCATCATCTGGATGCTGTATTCCAGGTCGGCAAAGGCGGCGTCAACGATCATCTGATCCGTCACATTGAAGAAGCTATTGAGAAACGCGAGCTGATGAAGATCAGTGTGCTGAACAACAATGCCGATGATCCTAAGGAAATTGGTGCCGCGCTTGCCGAGCAGTCCGGTTCGGAGCTTGTTCAGGTAATCGGCAAGACGATCGTTCTGTACAAGGAATCACGTGATAACAAAACGATTGAGCTTCCCCGCTAAGGATTGATGGTGCAGCTCCCGCACCTGTGCGAGGGTTGCAGCCGGATGAAGTTCATCGGATAATAGGAGGAGGTAACCTCTTGAAAGTAGGAATAATGGGAGGAACCTTCGATCCTCTGCATATCGGCCATATGATGGCCGCGGAAACCGCGCGGGAGAGTTACGGTCTGCAGGAGGTCTGGTTTATGCCTTCGCATATTCCGCCTCATAAGCATGAGGCCGGAGCGAGCGGCGAGGACAGGCTGTCTATGGTGCAGGAAGCGGTTAAGGACCATCCTGCTTTTGGCATTCTCGACTGGGAAGTGGTCAGAGGCGGAGTGTCCTATACCCTGGAAACGGTGATCAGCCTGCAGGAGGAGTATCCGCAGCATGAGTTCTTTTTCATTGTCGGAGCGGATATGGTTCAGTATTTGCCCAAATGGCAGGGGATTGAGGAACTGGTGCAGAGGTTGACCTTCATCGGTGTCGGGCGTCCCGGGACTCCGCTTGATCTTGGGCTGCTGCCCGGGTTCATTGCGGAGCGGGTGTTGCTGGCGGATATGCCGCTCGTGGATCTCTCCTCCACGATGCTCAGAGCCCGGGCCGCCGAAGGGAAATCCATCCGCTACATGGTGCCGGACGCTGTGTTTGATTATGTTCAAAGGAGTGGATTGTATGGAGTACAGCCGCGAAGCGCTGATTGAAAAGGTCTCTGACCAGATGCCGGACAAACGCTGGAAGCATACACTCGGCGTAATGGAATCCTCTGTGAAGCTGGCGCAGCGCTATGGCGCTGATCCTGAACGGGCCGAGACAGCGGCAATTCTGCATGATGTCGCCAAGTACTGGCCTGTAGAGCGGATGCGGGAGATCATTGAACAGAACGGGTTATCCACCGAGCTTTTGAAATACGACAAGCAGCTATGGCATGCTGAGGTGGGCGCTTTTGCCGCTGAGCATGATTATGGAATTACGGATACTGAGGTACTGAATGCCATCCGCTACCACACCTCGGGACGGGAGAACATGAGCCTGCTGGAAAAAATCGTCTGTCTGGCCGATTATATTGAGCCTGGACGGGATTTCCCCGGTGTGGATGAGATACGCAGGCTGGCTAAGGTCAGCCTGGAGGAAGGGCTGGTAGCGGGACTGGATTCCACCATCAGCCTGCTGCTGGAGAAGCGCCGGATCGTGTTCCCGCTTACGGTGCTGGCGCGCAACGATTTAGTAAGAATACTGGAGGATAAAATATGAGTGTACAATCAAACAAACTTCTGGAGCTGGCGCTGAACGCCGTTCAGGACAAAAAAGCAATGAACGTGGTGGCACTGGATCTGCGCAGCGTGTCGCCGATCAGTGATTATTTCATTATCTGCCACGGTAATTCGGATACCCAGGTGCAAGCGATTGCTACTGAGGTTCGCAAGGTAGTTCATGAAGCCGGAGGAATGATCAAAGGCATCGAAGGTATGGACGCAGCCCGCTGGGTACTGATGGATCTTGGGGATGTTATCGTCCATGTCTTCCACCGCGATGAACGCGAATATTACAACATTGAGCGTCTGTGGTCTGATGCCAAGGTTGTGGAAACGGTATGAGTCTGATAGCTGGAACTACGGTTACGCTTGAAGTGATGCGGGAGGTATCCCCTTACGGGTACTTCCTGAGCGCCGGTGACCAGGATATCATGCTTCACTACACCGAGCTGGTCGGCAGCAAGCCGAAGATCGGTGACAAGGTTGAAGTGTTCATCTTCTTCGATACCGAGGACCGCCCTGCAGCTACAATGAAGAAGCCTTACCTGACGCTGGGTGAAATGGCGCTGCTTGAAGTGGCCGATATTCATCCGCGTCTGGGCTGCTTCCTGGAGATGGGGCTTGGACGCCAGCTGCTCCTGCCTATCGGCGAGCTTCCGGAGCTGGTGGAGCTGCGTCCGCAGATCGGTGATAAGGTATTCGCCATTATGGAGCATGACAAGCAGGGGCGTCTTCGGGCCAAGCTGGCCGGAGAGCAGGAGCTGGCGCCGCTGGCGCTGCCCGCACCTGAATCATGGCAGGGCCAGACTGTAACTGCGCGGGTATACAAACCTCTGCAGATGGGTACCTTTGTGCTTGTAGATGCTGGTGTACTCGGCTTCGGCATCATTGGTATGGTTCATTCCTCTGAGCGCAGCCGGCTCTTGCGTCTGGGTGAAGTGATTGAAGCACGGGTAGCGCATATCCGTGAGGATGGCCGCGTCAACCTCAGCATGGGCCACCGCAAGGAAGTGGGCCGTGATGTGGATTCAGCGGCACTGCTGGATTTCCTGGCTACCCGTCCGGGCGGCGGCATGCCGTATTCGGATGCAACGCCTTCGGATATTATCAAGCAGCGCTTCGGCATCAGCAAGTCAGCCTTCAAGCGTGCGCTGGGCAAGCTGATGAAGGAAGGGCTGGTTACCCAGAAAGAGAACTGGACCTATCTGGCCGGCAAGGAAGAGGCCGATTCGGAGCCTGAATCTGACAACCAATAGTATATAGAAAGCGGTGTACGCAGTGTCTTCCTATGGGAAATTTGCTTATGTATACGATGAGCTGATGGCGGATATGCCGTATCCGGATTGGCTGACCTTCGCAGAGACAGCATGGAGTAAATACGGCAAGCCGCGTACGGTAGCCGAACTCGGCTGCGGTACCGGCAGCCTGACCATTCCGCTGGCCGCGGCAGGTTATCATATGACGGGGATTGATCTCTCTTCGGACATGCTGGCTGTGGCGCAGCGCAAGCTGGAGCAGCAGCCGCAGGGGCGGCGTTTTTTGCGGGAAGGCAGTGTACGCTGGGTTAGACAGAATATGAAGGAATGGGAGATGCCGGAGCCTGTGGATTCGGTTATTTCCTTCTGCGATTGCCTCAATTACGTACTGGAGGAACAGGATGTCAAGGATGTATTTGCCTGTACCTATGCCGGTCTTAAGCCGGGCGGAACCTTCCTGTTCGATGTACATCATCCGAATACGCTGACGCGCTACGAGGAAGAGCAGCCCTTCGTGCAGGATGAGCCGAACGTATCCTACATCTGGACCTGTGAGCTCGATGTGCCGCGCCGTGAGATTGAGCATCACCTGTCTATCTTCGCCCGTGAAGAGGGCCGGCAGGATGTGTACCGGCGTTTTGAAGAGACGCATACCCAGCGCGCCTATGATCCGGACTGGATGAAGCAGGAGCTGCTGAAGGCCGGATTCAAGGACGTTAAGATCTATGCGGACTTCGAGTGGATCGAAGCGGATGATTCCGCCCAGCGGCTGTTCTATGTAGCTGTGAAATAAACTTTATGTACTGTGGTCCTTACCCGTAGGAGGGTGGGGGCCTTTTTGTTGTTTCCGTATATTGTGATAAAAGGAACCGGCCCGCAGCATCGTGCGGGCCGGCATCTTCCAATGTCCTTACCTGTGTTCGAACAAATCGATGGTGCCGAGTACAATATGCGCCAGACCAAATCCAAGAATGCCTGTTGCAGCCATCTTATATCTGCTGCCTAGAAAAGCTGCGCTGGAAGCAGTTACTACGGTTCCAAGAACGGCGGGTATTATACCTTCACGCATTCGAAACACTCCCTCACGGTAGTTTGAAAGACATTCGTTAGTGTGGGTTAAGGAGAGGACATTTATACAGGGAGTTCCTTACCCGGCCGGTCCGTATAAATAAAAGACCATCCTCAGCTCAGGAGGATAGTCTTTGCTGATTGCAAAGCCGGTCAGTCTATGGCCCCCGCCGTTGTCACAGGGCGGGAGGGATCGTCCACCTCATGCACATTATAGAGCACACGTGCCAGCAGATCCTGGCTGTAATTGCCGAAATGCTTGCCGTAAATGGTCAAGCCGCGTTTGTTGACCGGCTTGTCGGTGACGGCAATGCGGAAGGTCAGCTCGCTTTTGTAATCCAGCTTGATATCGTCAAGGGTGATGTCCGAGATGCGGCAGCCGTCAATGAAGCTTCCTTCATTGTTGATCCGGATCAGCTTCAGCATGCCGTACTGGTTAAGATGAGGCGGCCACCAGTCGGGATTGAAGGTACCGCGGGCATCTCCGAAGTCGCCGGGGCTGGTCCAGAAACCGATTTCGATTCCATTCACATAGAAGTACAGGTCTGAAGGATAGTTGTCGTTGAATCCGGGAGCCTCAGAGCCAATCTCCATGGAGAATTGAATCTCACGGAAGGTCTGGTTGGCTTTGAGATAGTTCGGAATCCGGTATTCCAGGAAACCTTCGGCCATCCAGATAATCTCGGAATCAATCCGCTGGGGATCGGCGAAATAACGCGGCTCGTCGAAGTCACCGATAATGCTGTCTTTGGTGGCCAGTCCGCAGGTAGGGACCGCCTGATA
This sequence comes from Paenibacillus sp. FSL E2-0178, assembly GCF_038593005.1. Classification (NCBI taxonomy): domain Bacteria; kingdom Bacillati; phylum Bacillota; class Bacilli; order Caryophanales; family Paenibacillaceae; genus Paenibacillus; species Paenibacillus sp. FSL E2-0178. Next base: position 2,703,765 of record NZ_CP151953.1, on the reverse strand, counting down.
ATTGCTGTAATGGCCAACCTGGATTTCGACCTCGTACAGATTGTCGACATCCTTGCTGCGCAGATCCACCATCAGCTTATCCTTATTCAGATAGCAGACCTTCTGGATACCATGCTTGCCTACCGAGGTGTTGATCTCGATCAGGCCGCTCTCCTCCAGCTTCTTGATATGCATCGTAATTGCACCATTGCTGAGTTTAAGCTTCTTGGCAATTTCATTCAGGTTCAGCGCCTGGTTGGTGGCCAGCAGCTCGAGAATCTGAATCCGGATCTCGGAGCTGAGCGCCTTGAAAATATCAATCCCGCTCATCAGATCTTTAATGTAAATCATATTTAGATACCTTCTTCCAGTGAGGTCGTTTAGAACAAACTATTTTATAAAATTATAAACCATTTGAGTTAAAAAGGAAAGATTTCTTCCTTTATTTGTAGTTTATAATTAAAAATCAGCTAAATATGATTTGAAATACACCTTTAATTTATATTTATTCAAATGAATTAAGCGGTTTTATTACAAAAAACGAGGTTATATTTCAGAAAACGCGCCATTTATTGATTTTTGTTTGTATATATATAAATAGATTTATACTTTTATGTTTACAGAGGTCTTTATATATGTTATTTTATACCTGTAAGCGAATACATTCAAATATTTTTTAATTGATTAACTAATATGTGAAATGGAAGGGTGATCACATTGTCGTCGGGTACACTAAGAGCAACGCTTATCGCCGATAAGTCATTTGTTATTGCCGAAGTAGATAAGCGGATCTACGGCTCATTCATAGAACATCTGGGACGGGCGGTCTACGGCGGAATCTACGAACCGGGGCATCCCACAGCAGGAACCCTCGGCTTCAGAGGCGACGTGAAATCACTGGTTAAGGAGCTTAATGTACCCATCATCCGTTATCCCGGGGGCAATTTTGTATCCGGATACAATTGGGAGGATGGTGTAGGTCCAATTGAGCAGCGCCCGAGACGCCTTGAACTGGCCTGGAGGACGGTCGAGCCTAATGAGGTTGGTACCAACGAATTCATGAACTGGGCTAAGGAAGTAGGTTCAGAGGTTATGATGGCAGTCAATCTCGGAACACGCGGAGTGGATGCGGCGCGTAATCTGCTGGAATATTGCAATCATCCCGGCGGAACATACTGGAGTGATCTGCGGCAGAGTCACGGGGTGGAGCAGCCTCATAAGATTAAGACCTGGTGTCTGGGTAATGAAATGGACGGACCCTGGCAGATCGGCCAGAAGACGGCTGTGGAATACGGACGGCTGGCTTATGAGACAGGTAAGGCGATGCGCCTGATAGACCCGGACATTGAGCTTGTCTCCTGCGGAAGCTCCAGCTCGGCAATGCCGACCTTCCCTGAATGGGAAGCGGTTACTCTGGAGCATACCTACGATGTAGCCGATTATGTTTCACTGCATCAATATTACGGTAACCGGGATAACGATTCGGCGAACTTCCTGGCACGCAGCATGGACCTGGAGCATTTCATCAAGACGGTCACAGCCACCTGTGACTATATCAAGGCGAAGAAACGCAGCAAGAAGACGATGTATCTCAGCTTCGATGAATGGAATGTATGGTACCACTCGAACGAATCGGATACGAAGATTGATCCCTGGACTATCGGCCCGCCGCAGCTTGAGGATCATTACAACTTCGAGGATGCCCTGCTGGTCGGCAGTATGCTGATTACGTTCCTGAGACATGCAGACCGGGTGAAGATGGCTTGTCTTGCCCAGCTTGTCAATGTAATTGCACCAATAATGACGGAAGCAGGCGGTGCTGCCTGGAAGCAGACGATTTTCTATCCCTATCTGCATGCTTCCAAATACGGCCGCGGGGTTTCCCTTCAGCCGATTGTGAATTCACCGAAATACGATGCACAGGATTACACCGATGTTCCTTATCTGGACAGCGCGATTGTACATAATGAGGAGCAGGATGAGCTGACTATTTTTGCGGTGAACCGTCATTTGGAGGAAAGCCTGCATCTGAAAGCCGATGTCCGGGGCTTCGAGGGATATACGCTGATTGAGCATATTGTCCTGAAACATGATGATCTGAAAGCGGTGAATACGCCGTCAGAACAGAAGGTACAGCCGGAACTGGCTGCCGGTACGGTATGCAAGGACGGTTACGTGGAGACGCTTCTGTCCAAGGCATCCTGGAATGTCATTCGTCTGGGCAAGAGGAACTGACACATGTACATGGAATCAGAACGATAACGAGTACATTGTTTGCAAAAACATTTTTGTAGATGATTTGCTAAATTTTATTTACTTAGGAGGAGAAAGTGTTGAACAAAAAGTGGGGTTTTTCAGCATTGGCACTTGTTCTATCATTATCTACAGTATTGGCGGGCTGCGGGAAGGACGATAAAAATACGATAACGTTCTGGACGCCGCTTACCGGGGATGACGGTGCCTACATGGATCAACTGGTTAAAGATTACAATGCAACCAATCCGGAAATGAAAGTGAAACATGTCATTACCGCAGATATGTATACAAAGATTTCGACAGTGCTTAACTCCGGCAAGGGCGTGCCTGATTTGTCGATTATTCACGCCGACCGTGTTCCTGGATATGTTAAGCAGGGGCAGCTTGAGCCGATGACAGCCGTAACCACAGCACAACCCGAAATTAAGCAGGAAAATTACCTGCCTCAGGCATGGTCAACAGGTACGATTGAGGGAACTCAATATACAGTTCCACTCGATATTCACAGTAATGTGATGTACTACAATAAAGATCTGCTCGCCAAATACGGTGCAGAATCGTTCCTTGATGACAACGTGGTAACTATTGATGAAATGCTCTCCCTACAGGGTAAATTGAATGAAGGCGATTATGTTGTCAATGATGCCTTGCTCGGCTGGGTCATTCTTGCACAGATTCAAAACCTCGGCGGGGACATTCAGGAGAACGGCAAACCTGCGGTAAATACGCCGGTTATGAAGCAAGCCTTTGAAGAGGTTAAGAAAATCAACGATGCCGGACTGATGACACCATTCGGTGAAGACGGCTACCTGATGTTCCAATCCGGCAACGTGTTATTCTCCACTGACGGTACCTGGAGCTCTACGGCACATGCCGGAGTGGAAGGCCTGAACTTTGGAGTAACTAACGTATACTCCCCTACACCTGACAAGTTCACGAACAGATCGTCTTCCCACTTGTTCGCTATGCTGAAGAATAAAGACAGATCCGAAGAGAAAGTAGCCGGAATCGGCAGTTTCCTTGAGTTCATCCGTGCGAATTCTATGGAATGGGCCAAAGCCGGACAAACCGTAGCAAGTAAACAAGTTATTGAGAACCCTGAATATCAAGACTATATCCAATCCTTCTTCACCTCCAGTGAAAAAGAAATTGAATCCCTCTATATCTACACTTATGAGTACTATCCATACATTGCAGAAGCCGTTGATACGTACTGCGGAGACATCGTCCGCGGCAACGTGGACATCGACGAAACCCTGCAAACCATGCAGAAATTCGTAGAGGACAAAATCGCCGAAGGAACAAGCGGCGCGGCGCAGTAAACGGAGCGGAATAGATTGTATGGAGCAATGTGCCGGTAATGGCACATTGCTTTATGCCAAAGGAGAAAAGATTGCCTATGAAAAAGAAATTAAATTTGGCGCCTGTTTTCTTTGTAGGTCCACATGTCATCTTGTTCGTTGTTTTTATTTTACTGCCTACAATCTACGGGATATATGCATCGTTTACCAAATGGAATCTGATGAATGAGCCTGTCTGGGTGGGTCTTGCCAATTACAAGACCATTCTTTTTGACAACAGCTCTACATTTCATACGCAGTTCAACAACGGTTTGAAGAACACCCTGATCTTCGTCGTGCTTAGTGTACCGCTGTTAATTGTGATTCCATTGCTGATTGCGGTTGCGCTTGAGCATAAGAAAGTGAAGGGGAAAAGCTTGATTCAGGCTATTCTGTATATCCCGGGTCTGATTTCCATCTCTGCGGGAGCCCTGATCTGGCTGCTGCTCTTCAACAAACAGCTCGGGATGGCCGGCAATGTGTTCGGTTCCAATGTCGCCTGGCCAACGCACCAGCCGTATGCCTGGATTCTGATTATTATCATCACGATCTGGGGCGGTGTCGGAGGTAACATGATTATTTACCGTGCTTCGATCAGCGGCGTATCCCAGGATTTATATGAATCGGCAGAAATGGACGGCGCGGGTCCGATCCGCAGATTTGCGAGCATCACCCTGCCTTCGATTCGTTTCCCGCTCATCTTTACCTTTGTTATGACTACTGCGGGTGCCTTCAACGTATTTGGCCAGCCGCTAATGATGACTGATGGCGGACCGCGACAGACTACACATGTGCTGATGATGTATATCCGTCAGCTCGCGTTCGGCAACGGGGAGTCCATTGCGGGAATGGCGTCAGCAATGGCAGTGCTGCTGGGATTGGTGATTTTGATTATTTCAGCCCTGCAATATTATGTGATGAACCGGAACGCAGCGTAGGTATTTCTAAAACATGGGATCTGGCAGTGGAAATTGAAAAGGCAGGTGTACCGTATGGCAAACCAAGTGGCTGGACAATTGGATAAAGGTCCGCTTGTAAGCGGACAGAACGGTTCAAAAAGAAAAGGTTCGGGCTTCAGCATTTCAAAATATATCTCGTATCTCTTTTTGATCATATTGTGTGTGATGTGGATCGTCCCTATAATCTTCGGAATTACAACCTCTTTCCGGTCGCAGACCGAAGTTGTGACCTCCGGGTTCCGGTTGTTTCCGAAAGAATGGATATTCGATAACTATGTAAAGATTTTGGAGAATACTTCTACGGCTCCAATCTTGCGTTGGCTAGTGAACTCATTGTTCATTGCGTCCATGCATACCCTATTGGTCGTTGTTGTTATTTCCATTACCGGTTACGGCTACTCTCGAATGAAATTTAAAGGAAGAGATACGCTGTTCTTTACCCTGCTCGGTATATCCTTTTTCCCGGGTGTTGTGAACCTGATTCCTTCCTATAAAATCATCGATGCCTTAGGCTGGGTGAACACCTCCTGGGCCATGATTATCCCCGGGCTTGCGGGCATGGGTAATCTCTTTTTGGTAAGGCAGTTTATGAACGGCATTCCGAAAGAGCTCGATGAATCGGCCCATGTGGACGGTGCGGGCCACTTCCGAATTTATTTCTCGATCATTGTGCCGCTGATTAAACCGATTCTGATCGTATGCGCGCTGTTCTCCTTTACAGGATCATGGAATGACTTCCTGTGGCCAGTTATCGTATTTACCGATGTAGACAAAATGCCGGTCACGGCCGGGCTGCTGCTGTTGCAGGATATCTACGGGAACTACCGTATGATCGGGCAATTGATGGGTTCGGCAATCTTAGCGATAATCCCGACGTTGGTGCTATTCCTGTTTGCCCAGAAATACTTTGTGCAATCGATTAATTTGAACTCTGGGATTAAGGGCTAAATACAAAAATATTCTCTAAGGAGAGAGAAACTATGACTGCAAAGCTGGTTATCAACGCAGATCTGCCTAAAAACGTCATCAACAAAAATATTTACGGGCATTTCGCCGAGCATTTGGGCAGATGTATCTATGAAGGCCTGTGGGTAGGCGAGGATTCGCCAATACCGAATACGGACGGTATCCGTAATGATGTCATTGCAGCGCTCAAAAAGCTGAACATTCCGGTGCTGCGCTGGCCGGGCGGCTGTTTTGCCGATGAATATCACTGGAAAGACGGAATCGGCCCCAAGGAAGGACGCAAGCGGATGGTCAACACCCATTGGGGCGGTGTAGTAGAAAACAACCATTTTGGCACCCATGAATTCTTCCGGTTGTGCGAGCTGCTGGAATGTGAGCCGTACATTTGCGGCAACGTAGGCAGCGGCACAGTCCAGGAGATGTCAGAATGGGTGGAGTATATGACCTTTGACGGCGAATCACCTATGGCGGCCTGGCGGCAGGAGAACGGCCGTGAACAACCATGGAAGCTTAAATATTTCGGTGTCGGCAACGAGAACTGGGGCTGCGGGGGAAATATGCGTCCTGAATACTACGCGGACCTGTACCGCCGTTATCAGACATATACCCGGAACTACGGGGATAACCGGCTCTACAAGATTGCCGGTGGAGCGAACGTGGATGATTACAACTGGACTGAAGTTCTGATGAGAGAAGCCGGCCGGTTCATGGACGGGCTAAGCCTTCATTCCTACACCATCCCCGGCAGCTGGGAAGAGAAACGCCAGTCGCTCGGTTTCGATGAAGCCGAATGGTTCGAAACGATGCAGAAATCACTTCATATGAACGAGCTCATTACCCGGCATTCAGCCATTATGGATAAGTATGATCCACAGAAGCGGGTAGGATTGATTATAGATGAATGGGGTACATGGTTCCTGAACGAGCCCGGAACCAATCCGGGATTCCTGTATCAGCAGAACACACTCAGAGATGCGCTCGTGGCAGGCATTCATCTGAATATTTTCCACAATCACAGCGACCGGGTGCAAATGACCAATATTGCTCAAATGGTCAATGTGCTGCAGGCACTGATCCTGACCGAAGGCGACCAAATGTTGCTTACACCTACATATCACGTGTTTGATATGTATAAGGTGCATCAGGATAATGAGCTGCTGGAGGTCTCTTTACAGAGTCCGGATTACAACTTCGGCGGGGTCACAATTCCGCAGCTGAGCGTCTCTGCATCCCGTGATGGAGAAGGCAAGGTCTATGTCTCCCTGTGTAACATCAGCCATGAAGCGTCAGCCAGTCTAAGCCTCGACATTTGCGGTATCACACTAAGCAGTGTAAGCGGACAGATTCTGACACATGGCGAGCTCGGTGCGCACAATACATTTAACAATCCGGATACTGTAGCGCCGGCTGCCTTCGAAGGCGTGTCTTTAAACGATGGAACTTTGGACTGCGAGCTTCCGCCGGCCTCAGTAGTCGTTATTACACTGGAATAAGACTCTATGCCCGAGATTCCGCACATGAACCGCAGGGAAGGCTGCAAGAGCTGCTATAGAAACTTCGTCAGCCCGGAAAAGTGGAACGGCTGATTGAAATTGCCACCCGGGTAAGACCGCTTGCAACGGAGGAACAATACAAGACACACGGGCTTCAGGATTCGCTGTGCCCTTATCCACCGCTTCGTAGTGGAACTGAGGCCCGCGGACTGATGACGGCAAATCCTCCTCCTTCCCCGGTACATTCGGTATGCTCAGGTCTGAGTTACACAGCCGTTTAATACTTCTGAACAGACCAAAGGAGAAACCATGATGAGTACAAATAGAGAGTACAGCAATCCGCTTGTGGAGCAGAGGGCGGACCCTTGGGTGTACAAACATACAGACGGCTATTACTATTTCACGGCTTCCGTGCCGGAGTATGACCGGATTGAAGTGCGCAGAGCTGCAACAATTGAAGGGCTGAGAGAAGCGGTACCAGTCGTAGCCTGGCGCAAATATGAGAGTGGTCCGCTCAGTGCCAATATCTGGGCTCCCGAAATCCATTACATTGACGGCAAATGGTATATTTATTTCGCTGCCGCCCGGACCACCGAAACGAAGGAAGGGCTGTTCGACCACCGCATGTTCGTGCTGGAGAATGCTTCGGCGAACCCGCTGGAAGGGGAATGGGTAGAGAAAGGCCAGATGAAGACGGCCTGGGAATCCTTCGCCCTGGATGCCACTTCGTTCGAGCACAAGGGAGTGCAGTACTATGTATGGGCGCAAAAAGACCCCGATATCGAGGGGAATTCCAACCTGTATATCTCGGCCATGGCGAACGGCTGGACGTTAACAGGTCCGCAGACGATGATCGCCACGCCGGAGTATCCGTGGGAGATTATTGGCTTCCGGGTGAATGAAGGCGCAGCTGTTCTGAAGCGTAACGGCAAGATCTTCATGAGCTTCTCGGCCAGCTCCACAGACTATAATTACTGCATGGGACTGCTTACCGTAGACGAGGACAGCGATCTGCTGGACGCGGCCTCCTGGACCAAACATCCTGAGCCGGTCTTCAAGACCAGTGAGGAGAACGGGCAATACGGCCCGGGGCACAACAGCTTCACGGTCGATGAGAACGGTGAGGATGTGCTGATCTACCATGCCCGCAATTATAAGGAGATTACCGGAGACCCGCTGTACGATCCGAACCGCCATACCCGGGCCCAGCGCCTGCACTGGAATGAAGACGGCACACCGGATTTCGGTATCCCGGTGAAGGACGGCGGGAAATAAAGGGCAGGTTCTTATAAAGCCGCTGCCGTAATGGCAAAGGAATGGCCTGCTAATCTGCTAATATGCAAAGAGTCCCGCAACCCTTAGAGGGGAGCGGGACTCTTTGTGCTGTGCAGGAAATCTCGATGAAACCCGCTGTTGATCTCGATCAGGCCGCTCGCCTCCATTCTTCCAGGGAGGTCGTTTAGAAAAAAACAATTTTATATAATTATAAACTAATTTAGCTTAAAAGGAGGAAAACATCCCTTTAATTGGATGTTGTAATTGAAATTAAGCTAAATATGAGTTATATATCAATTTTTTTATGTTTTATCAAATTAATAAAGATGTTTTGTTACAAAAAATGAGTAAATTTTAAGAGGATATACCTTTTGTCGGTTTTACTTTGAATATGTATGAATAAGTTTATATCTTTATGTTTACAGAGATGTTTATATATGTTATTTTATACTTGTAAGCGAATACATTTGAATGTTTTCTAATTATTTCACAATTATATGAAACGGTTGGTGATGATATGACTTCTGGTGCATTAAGGGCAACGCTGATTGTAGACAAATCCTTTGTAATCGCTGAAGTGGATAAGCGGATCTACGGCTCATTCATAGAACATCTGGGGCGGGCGGTCTACGGCGGAATATACGAGCCCGGACATCCCACTTCAGGCGCTTCCGGCTTCAGAGACGATGTGAAATCACTGGTGAAGGAACTGGATGTGCCAATTATCCGATATCCCGGAGGGAATTTTGTATCCGGTTACAATTGGGAGGATGGTGTAGGTCCGGTTGAACAGCGTCCCAGACGTCTTGAACTGGCCTGGAGGACGGTCGAGCCTAATGAGGTAGGTACCAATGAATTCATGAACTGGGCCAGAGAAGCGGGTTCAGAGGTCATGATGGCAGTCAATCTCGGAACACGCGGAGTAGATGCAGCGCGTAATCTGCTGGAATATTGCAATCATCCCGGAGGAACGTACTGGAGTGATCTGCGGAGAAGCCACGGGGCACTGCAGGCCCATAAGATCAAGACCTGGTGTCTGGGCAATGAAATGGATGGACCCTGGCAGATCGGCCAGAAGACGGCTGTGGAATATGGACGGCTGGCTTATGAGACAGGTAAGGCCATGCGCCTGGTAGATCCGGACATTGAGCTTGTCTCCTGCGGAAGCTCCAGCTCGGCGATGCCGACCTTCCCTGAATGGGAAGCGGTTACTCTGGAGCATACCTACGATGTAGCCGATTATGTGTCACTGCATCAATATTACGGTAACCGGGATAATGATTCGGCGAACTTCCTGGCACGCAGCATGGACCTGGAGCATTTCATCAAGACGGTCACAGCCACCTGTGACTATATCAAGGCCAAGAAACGCAGCAAGAAGACGATGTATCTCAGCTTCGATGAATGGAATGTCTGGTACCACTCGAACGAATCGGATACGAAGATTGATCCATGGACCATCGGTCCGCCGCAGCTTGAGGATCATTACAACTTCGAGGATGCGCTGCTGGTCGGCAGCATGCTCATAACCTTCCTGAGACATGCGGACCGGGTGAAGATGGCTTGTCTGGCCCAGCTGGTCAACGTTATCGCACCGATCATGACAGAAGCAGGCGGTGCTGCCTGGAAGCAGACGATTTTCTATCCCTATCTGCATGCTTCCAAATACGGCCGCGGGGTTTCGCTTCAGCCGATTGTCAATTCTCCGAAATACGATGCACAGGATTACACCGATGTTCCTTATCTCGACAGCGCGATTGTACATAATGAGGAGCAGGGGGAGCTGACTATTTTTGCGGTGAACCGTCATTTGGAGGAAGGCCTGCATTTGAAAGCCGATATCCGGGGCTTCGAGGGGTATACCCTGCTTGAGCATATCGTTCTGAAGCATGATGACCTGAAAGCTGTGAATACGCCCGCAGAACAGAAGGTACAGCCGGTGCAGGCTGCCGGTACCGTATGCAAGGATGGATACGTAGACACACTTCTCTCCAAAGCTTCGTGGAACGTAATCCGGCTGAAGAAAAGTGCAGGCTTGTGAGCCGGACTGTAAAAGCAGTTCTTATATAACTGATATTTGTACACAAATAAGGGAGGTTTAAGGATGAAGAAGAAGGGGTTTCTCGCATTAATGGTAGTGGCTATGGTAGTATTCCTGGCGGGCTGTGGAGGATCATCGAAGGAAGAGGGCGGTGAAAGTTCGGTACTTAATGCCGGGGCCGGCGAGAGTGCGACTGAGCTCTCCTACTGGACATTCGTTGAATTACACGGCCAGCATTTTGAGAAAATGCTAGAGAAATGGAATGCGGCCAATCCTGATCGTCAGATCAAGCTGAATGTTACAGTAATGCCTTATGACGATATGCACAACAAGTTATCGATTGCCGTGCAGACAGGCGTAGGCGCACCGGATATTGCCGATATTGAATTGGGTAAATTTCCTGACTTCCTGGCCGGAACACCACAGCTGGAACCGCTTAATGATGTAGCTGAGCCTTTCAAGGGTACAGTTGTGCAATCCCAGCTGGATTTGTACAGCAAAGAAGGAAATATCTACGGCCTGTCTACTCACGTAGGGGCAACCGTTGCCTTTTATAACACAGAAATTCTCGAACAGGCAGGAGTCGACTATAAGACGATCGTAACCTGGGATGACTTCAAGAAAGCCGGCATGCAAGTGTACGAAAAAACCGGCAAATACATGGGTACCGCTGACACAAGCGCTATCTGGCAAGAGTCGCTCCTTCTGGCACAGCAAGGCGCTGACCTCACCGATGAAGCAGGCAATCCAAAGGTGAATTCACCGGAGCTGGTGAAAGCCCTTACTATGCTCAAGGATCTGCAGGACAACAATGTAATCTCCACCATCGCCGGAGGGCAGCCGGATACAGAAGAAGCTTATGGTGAATACAACTCCGGTAACTATGCAGCAGCCTTCATGCCGCTATGGCAAATGTCGAGATACACCAACTACATGGCGGACTTGCAGGGCAAGATTGCCATTGCTCCGCTTCCGGTGTTTGAGAAAGGAATGCCAAGATCGTATGGCGGCGGCGGAACCGGTACTGTCGTAACCAAAACAGCCAAAGATGTGCAGCTGGCTAAAGACTTCATTGCTTATGCGAAGCTTTCCCTGGATGCCAATATCGAAATCTGGAACACTCTCGGCTTTGACCCGATCAACATGAGCGTATGGGATATGAAAGATGTGACTCATAATCCTGAGAATCAGTTCGTGAAGTATTTTGTCAACAACCCGTTTGATGTATTGAATGAAATTAAAGACGAAATCCAGCTGATCAAATCCACATCGGCTTCACCGACAATCAATAATGTTCTTTGCACAGTTACCCTAAATGAAATCTTCGAGGACGGCAAGGATGTACAGAAGGCGCTCGATGACGCACAGGCACAAATTGAACAAGAGTTGAAATAACCGATAGTTAAACTGGGAGAGCTACTCTGCGGGCAGAGTAGCTCTATTTTAAAGCACTATCTAAGTTTCACCATGAAAGGAGTAGAGCAATGTTTAAAAACTTTCTGTACTCGCAAAAGGTCGCTCCTTACGTGTTCGTGCTGCCCTTTGTGCTGGTGTTCCTCATTTTTTGGGTATATCCCCTGCTTAGCTCGTTCGGTATGAGTTTTCAAAAGGTAACGCTCGGCCAGGAGGCGCAGTGGGTAGGAATCGACAACTATACGAAGCTGATGAGTGACACGATCTTCTTCAAAGCCGTCCGCAACAGCGGCGTATATATGATCCTGACACTGCTTATTCTCATTCCTTTTCCAATGCTGTTCGCGGTCCTGATCAACAATAAATTTATGTGGGGACGGGAATTCTTCAAATCCTCCTTCTTCTTTCCAGCACTGACCTCGGTGGTTGTAGCCGGTACGATCTTCAGATTAATGTTCGGCGAAATGGAGGGCTCCTTGATCAACAGCCTTCTGGGCCTATTCGGCGTAGAGCCGGTTAAATTTCTGAAGGGGCAGGTCACGGGATTTATCGCCCTGGTCGCCTTGGCCAGCTGGAGATGGATGGGGGTCAATATGCTGTACTTCCTGTCCGGCCTGAAGAATATTCCGGATGATTATTATGAAGCGGCATCGATTGACGGAGCGTCAGCTTTTCAGAAATTCACAAGAATCACCATGCCTTTATTGAAGCCTACTACCATATATGTACTGACGATCAGTATTTACGCCGGTCTGGCCATGTTCATTGAGAGCATGATGTTATGGAACGGCAATAATTCCCCGAAGAATATAGGCCTTACCATTGTCGGGTATCTGTACCGCCAGGGAATTGAAAAGAACAATCTTGGATATGCGGCTGCGGTGGGTATTGTGCTGCTCTTGATTACTATGGTGATCAACCTGACACAACTGGCCTTTAGCGGCATGTTTAAGAAGGAGGATTAAGATGAAAAAAGAAACTGCAATCAAAATCGTCCTCTTTGCCTTCTTTACGGTGGTATGCATCCTGATCCTGATACCGTTCTATGCAGTAACGATTGCCTCCTTCAAGCCTGGTGAAGATTTGATCCGATATGGGCTGAATCTGAAATTCGACCTTTCGGTAATGAATTTCGATAACTTCGTGTACCTGTTTACAGGCGATCATGCCTACTTTACATGGTTCTTCAATTCGGTGCTGCTTACGCTGGTGCAGGTAACGTTGACCTTGCTGATAAGTGCTACAGTGGCTTATGGTTTCTCGGCATATGAATTCAGAGGGAAGAACTTCCTTTTTATATGTGTGCTTCTTATCATGATGGTTCCATTTGAGATTCTGCTGCTGCCTCTGTATACCTTGACCAATAATATGGGACTGATGAACAGCTACTCTGCAATTATTCTGCCGGGGATAGCCGGTGCAGCGACGATCTTCTTCTTCAGACAATATTTAAGCGGAATTCCGAAGGAAATCATTGCTGCCGGCAGAGTGGACGGGGCCAGTGAATACGGGATTTATCTGCGCCTGATTCTGCCTATCATGAAGCCTTCATTCGCCGCAATGGCGATTCTGAACGGTATGAACAGCTGGAACAACTTCCTCTGGCCGTTCATGGTGCTTAGCAGTGAGCACAAATATACCCTGCCTATCGGACTCAAGACACTCCTGACTCCATATGGCAACAATTATGATTTACTTATTGTCGGCTCTTTTTTCTCCATTCTTCCCATTCTGGCCTTATTCCTGGCCTTCCAAAAGTATTTCATCGACGGAATGACTGCAGGAGCGGTGAAAGGGTAAGGCTTGCCTGTAATGTTCTTAGATGAATTCTTAGATAAAAAGATCTGATTAAAGGAGAAACCCTGATGAGCACAAATAGAGAGTACAGTAACCCGCTTGTAGAGCAGAGGGCGGACCCATGGGTGTACAAACATACTGACGGCTATTACTATTTCACGGCTTCCGTACCGGAGTATGACCGGATTGAAGTAAGCAGAGCTGCAACAATTGAAGGGCTGAGAGAAGCGGTACCAGTCGTAGCCTGGCGCAAATATGAGAGTGGTCCGCTTAGCGCCAATATCTGGGCTCCCGAAATCCATTATATCGATGGCAAATGGTATATTTATTTCGCTGCCGCCCGGACCACCGAGACGAAGGAAGGGCTGTTCGACCACCGCATGTTCGTACTGGAGAATGAGTCGGCAAATCCGCTGGAAGGGGAGTGGGTGGAGAAAGGGCAGATGATAACGGCCTGGGAATCCTTCGCCCTGGATGCCACTTCGTTCGAGCACAAGGGAGTGCGGTACTATGTATGGGCGCAAAAAGACCCCGATATCGAGGGGAATTCCAACCTGTATATCTCGGCCATGGCGAACGGCTGGACGTTAACAGGTCCGCAGACCATGATCGCCACGCCGGAGTATCCGTGGGAGATTATCGGCTTCCGGGTGAATGAGGGCGCAGCAGTGCTGAAGCGTAACGGCAAGATCTTCATGAGCTTCTCCGCCAGCGCCACTGACTACAATTACTGCATGGGCCTGCTTACGGCGGATGAGGACAGCGATCTGCTGGACGCGGACTCCTGGACCAAACATCCTGAGCCGGTCTTCAAGACCAGTGAGGAGAACGGGCAATACGGCCCCGGGCACAACAGCTTCACGGTTGATGAGGATGGTGAGGATGTGCTGATCTACCATGCCCGCAACTATAAGGAGATTACCGGTGATCCGCTCTACGATCCGAACCGCCATACCCGGGCCCAGCGCCTGCACTGGAATGAAGACGGCACACCGGATTTCGGCGTACCGGTGAAGGACGGCGGGAAGTAACAGGCCGGTTCCCGTCCCGGAGCCGCAATGGCAGATGACTGGCCTGCGGATGCAGAGAGTTTCTGCAATAAAGAGTGAACTTTAGTTCAGCTTATATAGACACAAAAATCCCGCAACCCTGATAGGGGAGCGGGATTTTTTGCGTCTTGCTTTTAGTTGATGGGTTATAACTGTATTTGGTACAACTAAAGTGGCCATTTATTGCGCGGTAAGTATTATAGTTGTATTCTCTGCAATTATATTGACCTTTGTGCCGCAAAGGAGCACTTTTCGCTACTTTTAGTTGTACAGAATACAATTAAGAGGCCGAATTTGCTTAGGGGCCGTCTTTTAAGTGTACGGAATACAACTATCGGTGATAGAAGCTAATCCTAATATATTCTTGATTACCTGCCGTTTGTGTGGGGGCTCCGAGTGGTTTCTTTTATTGAATTCATGCGAGATCCTGCACAAAATACAACATTTTCCTCAGGATATCGGCCCTAATCCAAGATTGTTGTATGAAATACAACATTTCTCCTCTCCCAGGCAGTTTAGCCGGAAAATTCTTGTATTTCGTACAACATTCCTCCCGAACATCCGGATATATAGGGGGCCAAGTTGTAAAACGTACAACATTTATGCCTAGGTGAAGCTCTGTACCGCGAATTGTGGATAGAACATAGAACATAGAACATAGAACATAGAACATAGAACATAGAACATAGAACATAGAACGCAGAACACAGAACATAGGAAGTTCACTCTACTCCTGCTGCCCGGCGCGGCACTTCGGAGACAATAGTGTGTTTTTAATGTTTCTTGCCATCTATAGGAACTGTAATAGTCTTGTTATAAGTCTTAATGTAGTGGTATCCATCCAGCAGCAGGAGCTGCGGCGCCTCCTTCGTATTGAACGAATACGTCCGCTCCCACAGGATGTTACCGTTCTTCAAGTCCCACGGACGGGACTGGGATATAGAAGCAACGGGAACTGTGGTTCCTCCGGCTTGAACAGCTAAAGTCTCCGTGTCGAGGAAGGTGAACTGCTGCCCGGCGATCACGATATCATAGCCGGTACTGGTCCGGGTAACACTGCGGATCCAGAGCTTCTCCTCGCCAAGCAGAATGGAGCGGTCAGAGGGTGCGGACAGGGAGACAGGCTGTTCTATTTTCTCATATCCGGTGAAATTATCGAGTACCAGTTCAACACTTTGCAGCTTGTCTGTCGGGAGCACATCGTATTCGATTTCAAAATCCGTGAGTCCCGTTTTGCCGGAACGTGCCGAACGCATGGACCAGTAATTCACTTCGATCCCATTCACATAGAGCTTGGTTACAGCCGAAAATCTCGGAGTTTCCCCATCTTCCAGTTCATAATGCCCCTTCACAAGGGTTGAGGTCGGAGAAGCTGTAATAGAATCATAGTGGACCGTTCCCTGATCAACCGGAACAGCTTGGGATATATCCGCTGTGAGCAGACTTTTCATGGCTTGGTTCGCTTCAAATTTGAAGGAGACAGGATAGTGTGCCACTGTCCCATTCTCCAGCCACTCGCTGAATGTAACGGTCAATGTTCTGGAGAAGGGGCTGGCCGGCTCAAATTTGTATACTCCCTCGAAACGGGTACCGTCTTTGCTGCTGCCGCCGCTCCCCCCCAGGGGATCTGAATCCGTCAGGAACCCTTCCAGTTTATCTACTCCGTAACGGAGAGAATAGTTGCCGGCAGGGAAGTCGCCAGTATATACACTGCCTGAAGCCGGATCAATGCTGTAATACATCGTCAGGGCGTTGTCGTCCGCAATCACCCCGTTAATGGTAATAACCGTTCCGTCATCTAACGTTTTGCTTTTATGGACGCTTTGGCCGTATCCGTGGTCCGCCAATTCAGTAAAGGCCATGGTATCCAGCTCGCTTTTACTAAACAGCTTCCCGCCGTAATAAGCAAATGCAGGATATTGATAGATGCCCACCGTCAGAATAAAGGCTGCCGCTGCTGAGGCAACCCAGGTTTTTGCTCTAATCCGGGTTCTTGTCTTCACAGGAACGCGTTCAAGCGCTGTTCGAAGTCTGCCCTCAAGTTCTGATGGGGTCATGATCTGCTGATGCTCCTGTAATCTCTCCTCGATCGTTCTCATAACGGTCACCTCCAATCATAGCTTTCAGCTTCTGTATCCCTTGAGAAATCCTTGATTTGATCGTCCCGACAGGAGAATCGGTCATCTCCGCAATCGTCTGATAGGGAAGATCGTGAACATAGCGGAGTTGAATCGCTTCCCGCTGCCGCGGGTTCAGGTGAGCAAGCAGCGCCGACATGTCCAGCTCAGACTCCGTATAGCGGTAGGGGTTATCTGCAGTCCATGCGGCAAGTGAAGGCTCCCGGTCGTCTTCACCGTCCAGAGGAAGATAACGCTCCTGCTTGCGGAGGACGGTCTTGCAGCGGTTCACGAGTATCGTTTTGCTCCAGCTGTAGAAGGCCTCCCTATTGTTCAACTGCTCCAGCTTCTCGTAAAGCGTAACAATCATATCTTCCATGACATCCATTGCATCATGCTCATTTCCCATATAGCTGTAGGCAAGCCTGTAATAAGCGTCCTGTTCGGCCAGGATTAGTTCCAGTAATGCTTCTTTATTGCCCCGCTGGGCTTGTCTCACAAGACGGCTTACATTCATGTTCTCACCTCTTTCATAGATAAGAGTCCGCAGAGGTTCTAAAAGTTCATTATGCACAAAAAAAATCTCCACAGCCTGTTCCGGTGGGGAATGAGTAGCCCCTGGGAAGCCGCGGAGGAATTAGTATGATGAGCTTTCTTAATTCATTCGTAGAACAGCAGACGTTTGGCATAGGCGTTGCGGAAGTCGGTGGGGGTGAGGCCGACGATCTTTTTGAACGATTTCATGAAATTATGGCAATCCTTATAGCCGAGCTGCAGGGAGACTTCACTGACATTCTGGTTGGTGTCTGCGAGCAGGAATTTCGCCAGCTCCATCTTCTGCTGCAGAATATATTGCTTCAGGGAGATCCCGGAGATCACGGTGAACAGATGGGAGAGATATTTCTCATTGTAGCCGAAGTAGGCGGCGATTTGCGATACCTTGATGTGTTCACTGCGGCTCCACTTGATGTAGTCCACAATATCGTTATAGAGCTGCTCCTGCTTCGTCTTTTTGAGCGGGTCAGCATCGGCATTGCAGGTCTGGTTGTACAGCTCGCATAGAATCACAGTAGCCATGTAGTTGTTGAGTGTAGTCTGATTGTAGCCCCGCACCGAATCCTGCAGCTGCTTCATCATTACGATGATTTTCTCCAGGCTCCGGAGGGTTCCGTACTGAGGCAGTAGAATCCGGTTATCTTCCTTGTCATAGGTACGGGGAGCAAGATCGGCAACCTGAATTCCGCTGGTGGAATGAAAGTGCAGCCAGTAGAAACTGCATTCAGAGGGCTTGTACCCGTATTGCTTGGTGAGCGGAGGGAGGAGCAGATATTCCCCTTTGGAGACCGTGAATTGCTGGTTGTCACCGGCCAGATAGAGTACTCCTTCGGTCATAACGATAAGCTCGTAATCCTGCAAAATTCTGCTCAGGTGAATCCACTCTGCGGAGGGGGCGACAAACTTGCCGGTAATCTCCAGATTCACTGGCTTATCCACAATCAGCTCGAAGGCAGTCATTTGCATGTCCCCTTTTTTCTGACTTTAGTACACTTCTTCTAACCTTTATTATTCCTTAATCCCGGCATGAAGTAAAGCGCTTCCTAAATAAAAAGTTTAGGTAATGACTAACCTTTTTACACATATTCGAACATTAAACTATTTATCCGAATTTGAAATAAGGGTAAGCTGTAGATAAGACAAACAGACAAACTTAACCCATATTCAAACAAAGGAGATGAGGCAAAAAGCTTGTGAAATATGGCATTTGCGCTACAAATGGCGAGGGGATATTTTTTTAGAGTCTTATGTAAGCGTATACATTTTTGTGCGAGCCAAAAACCGGAAACAAATTGGATCAGAAATGTGTGAGGAAGAATCCGGAAATACAGAAGCGGTTTCGGTTAATTTTAGCAAATGTTGAAATATATCTTGCTTTACCATAGAGGCGGACAGAAAAAGGGAGGATACAAAATGAAGAAGTTTCTAACGGGTATGCTCGCGCTTATGCTCGGTGCGGCGGCGTTATCGGGATGCTCCGGCGGCAACAATACAAATACAAATACAGATGCTGCCGGTGGCGGAGATACGGGCAAGAAGGTGAAGCTTACAGCAATTATGACCAAACATCCGCTAACCCAGGAATTCTCCAAAATGCAATGGCTGCAGGAGGCCGAGGAACGCGCCGGCGTTGAAATTGAGTGGCAGGAGGTCACGGCGGACTGGGATCAGAAAAAAGGTACACTGCTTGCCAGCGGCGATATTCCTGACCTGATTGTAGGTGTGAATTCCATTACGGATGCTGATTTCTCGCAGTTCCCGGGCCTCTTCGAGGATATGAGCGGACTGATCAAGGATTACGGCCCTAACGTGCAGGCGATGTTCGATGCCAAACCGGAGACCAAAGTGATTGCCACACAGCTGGTCGGCAAAATCTACGGCCTGCCCAAATACCAGAGATTCTGGCCGGAAACCACAACACGCCAGTTCATCAACCAGAAGTGGCTGGACAATCTCGGCCTGCAGATGCCTACGAACTGGGATGAGCTGTTCGATGTGCTGAAAGCATTCAAGGATGAGGATGCCAACGGAAACGGCGATAAGAATGACGAAATTCCGATGGATTTTGCCCCTACAGGAACGGTAGCGTTCGGTGCCTTTATGCCGACCGTGCTGATGGGCAGCGAAGGGATTACACTGACGGATAACAGCGGACTGGGTTATTTCGTCGAAGACGGCAAGGTGAAAAACTTCTTCACGGATGAGCGCTACAAAACGCTGGTCGCGTTCCTGAACAAATGCTTCAGCGCCGGACTGATCAATCCTGAAGTGTTCACCCAGGACTATACCAAATACCAGTCCGTTGCCCGCGGCAACGGTGAGACAGCAGCCGTCGGCTTCACCTGGGGCTGGGAGGTCACGGACAGAGTCGGTAATACGCTGGCTCCACAGTATGCCTCGATGTCCCCGCTCAAAGTATCGGCTGATTCAACCAGCAAGATTTCCTGGAGCTATGATTACAACTCCTTGAACTATGGGGTGAATGCAGTACAAATGTCCGCCCAATCCAAGCATAAGGAAGCGGCCATGAAGTTCATCAATGAATTGTATGATCCTACTGTAAGTATGCAGGTGCTGTTCGGCTCCCTCGGCACGAATATCGGTGACAATGGAGACGGCAGCTACAGTATTCTGCCTCCTGCAGATGCCGCGATGGACCCTGGTACCTGGAAATGGACTTCCTCCTGGGCCGATAACGGGGCTATGTATATTGCCGATTCCCTCAAGCTGACGCTGGGTACCGATATGCAGTCTGTCGGCAGCCAGACCGAGCCGCTCAAAGCAGCGCTGGACGGGATCAATAAGGATACGGATGTGCTGCCGAGCATGTTCATCAAGTACAGTGCGGCAGATAACAACACCATGAGCTTGAATAACACCGGTATGATGTCTCTCGCCCTGTCGAAATGGTCGCAATGGATTACCAAGGGCGGCATTGATGCCGAGTGGGATGACTACGTGAAGAATATCGGGAAGACCGGTGTGGACAAGAATATTGAGATCATCCAGAAATATTACGACGACTACAAGAAGAATCAGTAATACAGCCTTGCAGCAGTTAACGCGCCATTAATCGAGGCACAGGTGCATAAGAGAAACCGGGACCGGAAGAAGCGTCAGCGGGGTATAGGGCTGAGACTGCTTGTTCCGGCTCCTTGATGGAAGGGGTGGTTCTGATGATATCCAAGAATCTGTATGAGCATCCGGCTCAGCCGAGGGCGCATAAGAAGCCCACCGTACTGAATACCTTCAAGCGGGATCATCAGCTGTGGATTATGATTTTTCCGGCCATTGTCGTGATCTTTATCTTCAACTATATCCCGATGTACGGCATTCAGCTGGCGTTCCGCGATTATGATTTCAGCAAAGGGCTGACCGGGGGCGCGTGGAGAGGACTGTTCTATTTCCGGCAGTTTTTTGACAGCTATATGTTTGCCGATCTGATGAAAAACACGGTGGCGATCAGTCTCGCCACTGTAATTCTAAGCTTCCCCGCGCCGATCATACTGGCGCTGCTGATCAACCAGGTGCGCTGGAAGCGCGCCAAAAAAACACTTCAGACGACCGTGTATCTGCCGCATTTTATCTCCATCGTCGTTATGGTGGGTCTGCTGAACGTACTGCTCTCCCCGAATTCGGGGGTAATCGGGCATATCCTCAGCTCGGTCGGATTGGGCGATGTCAACCTGCTGGGCTCAACGGGGACGTTCGTTCCGGTATATGTGCTCTCAGAGATCTGGCAGCATTGCGGGTGGAACAGCATCATCTATCTGGCCGCACTGTCTACTGTGGACCCGCAGCTCTATGATTCCTCCAAAATCGACGGGGCCAGCCGCTGGCAGACGATCAAGCATGTGGATATTCCGGCGCTGATTCCAACCATTATTATTCTGTTCGTGCTCAGTATGGGGAATGTGCTCAGTACGGGGTTCGAGAAGGTGTTCCTGATGCAGAATGCCCTGAACCTTCCGGTGTCCGAGGTCATCGCAACCTATGTCTACAAAATCGGGATTATCAGCAACCAGTTCAGCTATTCCGCCGCCATCGGGCTGTTCAATACCGTGATCAACTTTGTGTTCCTGTACGCGATGAATATGATTGCCCGCAAGTCCTCGGATATCAGCCTGTGGTAGCAGAGCTAACGGAAGGAGTGGAGCAGCATGCAGCTAATCACTAACAGTAAAGGTAAAAATAAAACCGACATCCTCTTCGATGCCGTGGTCTATCTGGTCTGCCTGCTCATCTTTTTGAGCATTGTATACCCGCTGTATTTCGTCATTATCGCCTCTGTCAGTGACTCCACGCTGGTGTCGACAGGTCAGGTGACTATTTTCCCCAAGAATATCAGCTTCTTCGGCTATAGTGAAATCTTCAAGGATGCGCGGATCTGGACGGGGTATAGCAATACACTGCTCTATACGGTGCTTGGGACGGCCGTGAACCTGCTGTTCACCCTGCCTGCGGCGTACGTGCTGTCCAGACAGGAGTTCCGGGCCCGGCGGTTTCTGATGCTGACCTTTGTCATTACACTGTTCTTCAACGGGGGACTGATTCCGACCTACCTGCTGATGAAGGATATGCATATGACGAATACGATGTGGGTGTTCATCTTCCCGTTCTGCGTGAATGTCTATAATCTGATTATCGCCCGCTCGTTCTTCGAGAATTCGATCCCGAGAGAGCTGTTTGAGGCGGCTTCGATGGATGGCTGTACGCATTTCAAATTCTTCCTGAAGGTCGCCTTGCCGCTCTCCAAAGCGGTGGTTTCAGTTATCGGACTGTATTATCTCGTTGCCCACTGGAATGACTTCTTCACCGGACTGATCTACATCCGCAGCAATAACCTGCAGCCGCTGCAGATTGTGCTCAGAGATATTCTGCTGTCCAACCAGGTGTTCTCGCAAGGTGCGGGAGCGGGCGGTTCAGCCGGAGGTTATGCCCAGCAGTATGCGGATCAGGTGAAGTATGGAGTCATCATCGTGTCTACCCTGCCTATTCTGATTGTGTACCCGTTCATCCAGAAGTACTTCGATAAAGGGGTCATGATCGGCTCGGTCAAAGGTTAAAGAGGAGGATGAGTGATGAACACAGATACGAATAATAATGCGGCAGTAAACTCAGGCATGCTGTACCAGCCGGGTACGGTGAAAATAACCCCTGCCATGCAGGCCTTCGGCTACAGCCATGTCGCGCTTAAGCCCGGCCACTGGAAACAGCAGCAGGATGAGACCATCGAGATGTATCTGGGCATTCCGGATGAGGATCTGCTGCATATTTTCCGGATCAAGGCGGGTGTGCCCTCGGAGGCTGACGGTTTAGCCGGCTGGTACGGGGCGGGGGCAAGCACCTTCGGCCAGAAGCTGGGGGCGTATGCGAAGCTGTACCGGGTGACCGGTGATTTCAGACTGCAGGAAAAAGCAGAGCTGCTCGCAGATGAGTGGATCGCCTGCGCCGAGCAGTCCGCTGAATTATTCGACAATGACACCTATGTCTATGAGAAGCTGCTCGGCGGTTTCCTCGATCTGTATGAGTATCTGGGCTATGAGCGGATTCTCCCTTATGTGCTGAAGCTGACGGAAGCCGCGATGAACCGCTTCAAGCAGGATATTGCCAGGGACGGGCTGCAGGACCACGGGCTGTGGTCCAGTCATATGATCGAATGGTACACGCTGCCGGAGAATCTGTACCGTGCGTATCAGCTGACCGGAGAAGAGAAGTACAAGGACTTCGCTAAGGTATGGGACTACGATTACTTGTGGGATAAGCTGAACAGCAGGGATTTCGCGATCGGCCCGCGTCATGCCTACAGCCAGGTGAACAGTCTATCCAGCGCAGCGCGCGCCTATGAAGTGACCGGGGATGAACGTTATCTGGCGGCGATGAAGATCGCTTACGATGAGCTTACGGCCCATCATATTTTTGCCACCGGCGGTTATGGGCCTGCGGAATGCCTGTTCACGGAGAAGGGGGGCTACCTGGGGGATTCACTGAAATCAACCTGGGACTCTACGTTGTCCAGCCTGACCTATACCAATTTCGCCGGGACGGAAGTCACCCGCAATGATACCTGGGGCAGCTGCGAGGTCTCCTGCTGTGCCTGGGCTGTGTTCAAATTCAGCAGCTACCTGTTGCAATATACCGGGGAAGCCAAGTACGGCGAATGGGTGGAGAAGCTGCTGTATAACGGAACGGGCGCGCAGCTCCCGGTGAAGCCGGACGGAAGAGTGATGTATTATGCCAACTACTTTCTGGATGGTGCAATGAAGACGGTGGAGGACCGGAGACTGCAAGAGGGCGGGCATAATTTCGAGTGGCAGTGCTGCACTGGCACCTTCCCGCAGGATGTAGCGGAGTATAGCAATATGCTCTACTATCACAGCGAGGATAGCTTGTATGTAACGCAGTATCTGCCTTCCCGGGTGAAGTGGGCCAAAGACGGCATGGATATTACGGTGGAAAACTATTCGCAGTATCCGGAAGTGGAGGGGCCGGTCAAGCTGCGGATCAGTCTGGAGGGAAGTGCGGAGTTCGGGCTGAAGCTACGCATTCCGGCGTGGGCCACAGGACTGAACAGCTTGAAGATCAACGGGGAAGAGGTGGAGACGGCGGTTGTGCCCGGTGAGTGGGCTTCAGTCCGCAGGGAGTGGAATGATGGGGACATCGTGGAGATCGACTTTCCGTTCCCGCTCTATTTCAGAGCTGTGGATGCCGCGAATCCCGGCATTGCCGCCTTGAGCTACGGCCCGCTGGTGCTGGTAGCCGATAAGATGACCCGGTTCATCGGCGACACCGCCGACCCGTCCGGCTGGATACACCCGGCTGAAGGGCAGCCGTATACCTTTGAGACGGACAAAGGCCATGTGGCAGGATACAGCCACCTGACCCGCAGCTTCCAGCCGTATTACAGGATCGGCGAAATGCAGTGGTATTATATGTATAACGAAATCCAGCCGCGTTAGCGGCTGGATTGTTTGTTTGTGGTTATGAACCGTAATACGAGCATTGCTAGATAAGCTGAACATAAAACTTTAACATGAAACTTGAACATGAAACCTGAAAAAACTTTAACATAAAACTTTAACATGAAACTTGAACATGAAATTTTAACATAAATCTAACCTTAACCTTGTGAATATTTGAACCTCCGGCGTAGCGTCAAGAAGTTCGTGTGAAAGAGTAGAAGTATCTCTCTGGGTATGGGAGGAGTATGGGTAGGGGGAGGGGTAGGAGGAGGAGTAGGAGTAGGAGTAGGAGTAGATGTAGATGTATGGGTACGGGTTCGCCTGTTGTCGCAGGAACCCTTGATTCATCCGCTTTCTGGGTAGTGATCAGCTGACTTTTACTAACTTTTATAAAATCCTGCACATAATACAACATTTCCCTCGTCTTATCGGCCGAAATCCAAAATTGTTGTATCAAATGCAGGATTTCAGCTTTTTCCAGCGGTTTAGGAGGATTATTGTTGTATTTCATACAACAATAATCCCGGATACCCGGCTATCCATCAATCCAAGTTGCAAAACGTACAACATTTATGTCTACTGTGCTTCCGAAGAAGTCTCCATTCTGCTGCAGGTCACGAATCAAGTGCAGGGCATTGACGTATTCCGCCAGCCTCGCTGTGACTGAACGGTAACCTGCAGGTGTGTTGTCTAAAGTGCAGCTTATATAGCGTACTTATTCCTTCACGATTGTAATCACATATTCCTGCTCCGTCGTATGATCCTCTGCCTTAACCGTGAGGTTCAGCGTTGTGCGGTTTTCGGTCAGCTTAACCTGGCGCGGGAGCGATTCCTCGATCAGGATTCCGTCCGCATAGACCAGGGCATTCTTATGCTCTGGTGTGACATTCAGCTGTACACTGCCGGCCGCTTGCGGAACGGTAAGGGTATAAGCGGTTACTCCGCTGCTGAAGGGAGCAGAGAGCGTGCCTTCGCTAAAAGCAAGCTGGCGCAGCCCGGCGCTACGGCTGTAGCCGGTCATCATGCGCAGCAGATCGAATATGCCATTTTCCTGCCCCGGAATGACGAATTTGACCACCACTTCGGTCTTGCCGCTGATGACTTCAGCCGGGATAAGATAGCTCCGGTTGTAGAAGCTGCGCGCCTGATCGGTGTGCAGAATTTCGCGGCTGATCAGCTCACCGTCCGCATAAATAGCGAGCTCCTTGCCGTTGCTGCCGGAGAAATAGGTAACCGAGAGGTAGTTGTCACTCTGCGGCGCCACCTTCAGCCGGTAGCTGAACCAGCCGCCATTCTCCGCCTTGCGGATATTGTATCCGTCCCATGTAGCCACAGAGGTATTCTCCCCTTGAACTCCGTGCTCCAGCTCGTATTGGTCATTGCCGACAGGCAGACTGTCAAGGGTGGCATCCTGCACACGCTGCCGGATTTTGCCCTGCAGAATATGCTGCTGCAGCTCCGCCGAATCGGCTTCCACCAGCCGCCAATAGATGCCGTAACGCTCATTATGCTGCTTATAATGGGGCGTAAATACCAGCCGGTTGTCTTCATCCGTTCCCTGAAGCGCAAACGCCAGTTCATTCTGCTCCAGCCGGACAACGCGGTCCGCAAGCTGCTCCAGCCATGATTCCGGACTTTCATTCACCGTGGTGATGAAATCCTTCACCAGCATATTGCGGGTCGGCACACTGACATCCACACCTGTGGCAGACACAGCCAGATCAGTCCGGCCCAGGGCGGCGCTGAGCACTGCCGGCCCGTATTTGAAGGCTGCAACATGCCGGGCATCCGGGAGATTGAAGTAAGCAAGCTTCATCGGCAGCCGGAGCTGCAGAGTATCGCCGTCTTCCCATACTCTGTCCACTACAGCATATGTTCCGCTCCCGTTGAATACAGCATTGACCGGCTCCCCGTTCAATAGGAGGTCCGCTTCACCGGCCAGCCAGTCCGGCAGACGAAGCTTGAGCGCAAGGGGACTGGCCTGAGGCTGCAGGGTGTTTATTGTGAATTGTACAGCATCGCTATAAGGCAAATTGGCCGATTGTGTCAGCTTCAGCCCGTGTTCACTGGAGTGGAGGGTGGAGCTTAGGTACTGATTGACCACAATGCTTGCGGCATCATAGAAATATAGGCTGTCATTCAGCTTGGTGAAACTCTCCATGCCGGTTCCGGTGCAGCACCAGAAATGCTCGAACGGTGAGCTGTATACTTTGAAGTAACCCGTTGCCATAGGCTGAAAATACATCGTCATCCCGGTATGCGGATGCTGTGAGGACACGATCGCATTCAGGTACGTATTCTCGTAAAACTCAGCGTATTTGGAGTCTCCGGTGATTTTGAACAGCTCGCGTGTCAGCTTCAGCATATTATAGGTGTTGCAGGTCTCCGCAGTGAAATTGGAGCGTTCCCGGTCCAGCATATCCGGATCGCCGAAATGCTCCCACTCGCTGTTGCCGCCGGTAATGTAGCTGTGATGATGCACAACCATATCCCAGAACCGCCCGGCGGCCTCCAGATAAAAGACCTCACTCTCCCCAAGGGTCCGGTAACGGTTCAGCGCCCCGAGGAACTTCGGAATGGTAGTATTGGCATGTTTGCCTTTGAGGATATCTTTGCCTTCACGGACCGGAGTGAACAAAGTCAGCTCATCAAAGCTATGAGCGGCGCTTAAGTGGTTAGCGTTCCTGCTGATTTTGTACAGCTCATAAAGGCAGTCATTCATCCCGCCATATTCGACGGATAATACGCGCTGCTGTATTTCGTCAGACCAGGAAGCCGTACGGTTGTACACCCAATCCCCCAGCTTGTTCACTACGTTATACGCTGTTGCGCTGCCGGTGGCAGAGTAGGCGGCGGTGAGTCCGGCGATAATCTTGTGCATTGTGTACCAAGGCACCCAGGCAGGCTGTTTATTCTCGACATTATCGAACAGCCGCTCATCGAAAGCTGATAGGTAACCGCACTCATGCTGGCACAGCGCAAGCTCACTGAGCAGGTATTCCAGTCTGAGCGCAAGCGCATCATCCTGGGTGGTGGCATAAGCCTGGGACAAGGCAGAGAGATAATGGCCCAGCGTATGCCCGCGGATTTCGGTATTCTCCCAACCCGGATACTTCTCGCTCTTCTTCGGGAGTCCCCGGTTCTCACGGAAGCCGGCCAGCAGACGGTCAGGTTCCAAGCTGGTGAGGTACTCTATTTCTTTGGAAAAGGCATTGACGATATACGGATCGGCGATGGAAACCTGATGCATGCGGTACTCCTGATACATGGGTTTGCCCTGAGTCTGGTCCACAGACTGCGTTTGGGGTGCAATTGTCACTTTTTATCACCATTCCTATGGATTCTATAATGTTAAAGCAAGGCTGGTATCCTATGAATAAGCTTATATTTAAAGGGCTTGTCGGTAAATAGTGATAGGTTCGAATATGTGTGAAAAGGTTAGATTTACGAGATGGAGTGGGATAAGAGATGAGTTGCGGGGCGGGAAGAGCTGCTGGCCAAAGGGATGGAGAGGATGGGAAGCACGGGAAAGAGATGGGAGAGGGAGGGAAAGCACGGAAAAGGGATGGGAGAGGACGGGAAGCACGGAAAAGAGATGGAGAGGCCCAGGAAAAGAGGGGAACGGAAGCAGATTAGAGGAGAAATGGAGGCAGGGAGAACGGTGATAGTAAGGTAAGAAGCGGGGAAGGCGGTGGTATGGAAGGAAGGAAGGAAGGAAGGAAGGAAGGAAGGCAGGAAGGAAGGAAGGAAGGAAGGCGCGCGAACCCCGAACCCCGAACCCCGAACCCCGAACCCCGAACCCCGAACCCCGAACCCCGAACCCCAAAAAAAACCGCTGTTTGCTACAAGCGTTGTTATCAATCGTTGGAACATGGGCATCCATAACTCTAAGCGGACTCCAGAGCCGTTATTTTCTCGAAACTCGTTATTTTCAGCCTGAAGCGGACTACAGTTCCGTTATGCTCCAAATCATCGTCCAAATCCCTGTTTCCAGAGGAAATAAGCGATTTCCAGTCCGCGTGGAGGTGAAAACAGCGAAAATCAGCTGAATAAGGGATTCTCAGTCCGCTTCCCTGCCGATTCAACTCTTCGGAGCCGATTCGTGAATCCGTGGGGTGGAAGCTTTTTGGAGGTCAGGCTTTCTGTTCAGCCCTTCCGCAGAATCGTTAGGGCCGCTGATTGATCTAGCCGGCAAAAGGCACACAAAAAAACCGCATCTGCTGCTTAGGGCAACAGACTGCGGCTTGCGTGTGATAGACAATAAAGCTAATTGAACCCATATATCTTACTTAAGGTGTGTACTGCTGCGTGATGGAGACGATCTGTCCATTCTGGATGGTGATGTGGTAAGGAGATTGGCTTAGATCGAAAACATCAGTTTTGGCAAATTCCTGAGTGAACTGCTGCAGGCTGAGCGCCTCGTTCCAGTTAATGTCCAGTTCCTCAATATTACCAGTGTGGTCGTAGATCTGCATAGTTACTTTGGCATCAGGGGCTACCGGGTAAGAAGTCAGCGAATCGCTGTCATTCACGATATAGTAACCGTCGGGTACACCGCCGATTTCGGCTGCGGCTTCAGGCTCACGTTCAGCGAAGATAGCATCGGCCGCTGCGCCTTCGTACCATGTAATTTCGTCCCCGGTAAGGGTGGTTTGACCCTTATTGGTTTCGAGTGCGTGTATGTAAACCGTCAAGTGCTGGATATGATCGCTGCTCTGGGCTTCTGCGGTCTTCATGGTCGTGCTGGCCGTAGTCACGAGGGAGAGGAACAACAGGACCAATACAGGAAACAGATAGACATTTTTGTTTTTTAACATTGTGGAATTTCCCCCTTGGCATAATATGACACGGTGTAAGTCTATATACCTAATTACCCTTCGGTATAGTTCTCAAACGTGTTCATACCCTAATAACGTTGATTTTCAAAAAATGTTGCAAATATATTTTCAGATCTCCCTGCAGGAGCCGATCCAATTATTGGGTTGCTTACCTCCAGCATCATCGCGTTGCCAGTTATCGTCGTATAAAGCCTTAATCCGGGGCATATTAAGTTATCCAACTATCGGCTGAGAGGTGACTGGGATTGAAGGAGATCTGGCAAATATACAAGAGGGATTGGCTGAGGCTGTTCAGGATACCTGTGGCCATGCTGCTGATTGCAGCGCTTGTTGTGCTGCCCTCAGTCTATGACTGGGTGAATGTGGCGGCCGTATGGGACCCGTACAGCAACACCTCCGGGATCAAAATCGCCGTAGCCAGTCTGGATGAAGGTGCGGCCGTGCAGGGTACAAGCTTCAATATCGGTGCGGAGGTACTGGAAAGCCTGCGGAGCAATAAGTCACTCGGCTGGAGGTTTACAGATGCAGAGGCTGCGGTGGACGGGGTGCGGCGGGGGGATTACTATGCGAGCATTGTGATTCCGGCGGACTTCTCTGAGCGGATGACCGGAATTCTTGAAGGTAAGATGGAGAAGCCGGAGATTGAATATACCGTTAATGAAAAAATCAATGCGATTGCTCCAAAAATTACAGCCAAGGGTGCTTCCACGATCACCACGCAGATCACCGAGCACTTCACGGAAACGATCAGCAGTACGGTTCTGACCGCCCTGCGCGGGGTAGATGAGGAATTCCAGTCCGAGCTGCCCGCTATCCGCAGAGTGGAGGCCGGGCTGTTCAAGCTGGAGGCGGAGCTGCCGGAGATTGAGCAAGCCGGCAGGCTGGTACTGAAGCTGCAGGAGGATTGGCCGGAGATCTCCTCTTCTGCGGAGCGGATTGCCGGACTGGCCTCCAGGCTCCCGGAGGTAGAGCAGGCGGGAAAAGCCGTGGAGCAGATCGACGAATATTGGCCGCAGATTACGGCTGCCGCCGGACATCTGGAGGAGCTGCAGGAGAAGCTGCCCCGGATTGAACGTGCTGCCCTGCTGGTATCCGAGCTGGATTCGAACTTCAGCAAGTTGGACGGTGTGCTGGACCGGGCAGAGGCCCGGTTGGAAGAGGCCGCAGCCGCAGTGGACACTGCGGCCAAGGTTCTGCCGCAGGCTGACCGGATCACCGCTGCCGGCAGCAGCTTCGGGCTTGCGCTGCAGCAGTTCCTGGCCGGGAACGGCACAGCCTTTGCGGCTGTCCCCGGGGTTGTGCAGCAGAACTTGTATCTGCTGCAGCAGGCCGGGGAAGCGGCCGTGCAGTTGACCGCGCAGCTGCGGCAAGATGCCGCGCAGCCAAACGAGGCGCTGCGGCAAGATGCCGCGCAGCCAAGCGAAGCGCTGCAGCAAGACGCCGCGCAGCCAAGTGAAGCGCTGCACCAGAGTGCGGTGCAGCAGGAGCCCGCGCAGCAGAGCGCTGCGCGGCAGCTGCAGCTTGCCTCGGCCCGGCTGGCCGCGGCAAGCGAAGGGCTCGCCCACACAGCGCAGCTGCTGGGCGCCCTGAACACACTTGCGCCCGGGACCGCGGGCGCAAGTGATCTCCGCGCCGTCGAAGCGGCGCGGAAGCCCTATGCCGCCGCAGCTGCGGAGGCGGCGGCACTGGCACAGGCTGCGCAGGCAGGCGCGCAGCCCACGGAGGCTGAGCTGGACCAGCTCAGCCTAGCGGCAGGGCAGGCGGGAGCTGCCCTGGAGGGGATCATCCCGCGGTACAACGCGGGAATTCTGCCCGCAGCGGAGCAGGTGCTGCAGCAACTGACTGCGGATGCGGGGAATGCTGCTGCAGCGCTGCAGCATATTCCGCAGCGGCTGGCCGCGCTAGACACCATACTGGAGGAAGCGGGGACCGCCATCCAGTATGGCCAATCCGGCCTGGCAGCCCTGCGGCAGGATTGGCCGGCCATCCGCGAAGAGGTGCATAAAGCAGCGGGGGGCATGACAGAGAAGATGGCGGCATTCAGCAATCTGGTCACTAACGTACTTCCGCGTATTAAGGAAGGACTGCCGGGGGCCGGGGCGCAGATACACGAAGCGGCCGAATTTGCCAGAACCGGACTGCCTGCGGCGGAGGTGAAGTTCCGCAAGGCGGCGGATTTCATTACTGCCGGATTGCCGCGGGCAGACCAGGGAGTGGAACGCGCGGCGGAGCTGGTGCGCAGCGATTTGCCTGCACTGATGGCATCGGTCCGCAAAGCGGCAGCGACGCTCCGCGATATCAAAGAAGAGGTCGATCTGGAGGAAATTGCCCAGCTGCTGGGCGGCGATATCCAGAGCCAGAGTGATTTCCTGGCGAATCCGGTTGTACTGAAGCAGCAGACATTATATCCAATTCCCAATTATGGATCGGCGATGACGCCTTTTTATGTCGTGCTGTCCCTATGGGTAGGCGGTACCCTGCTGATCTCGCTGCTGCGCACGGCAGTGGATACCGGCGGAATCCGTTACCTTGGGTATCAGCTCTATTTCGGACGCCTGCTGACCTTTCTTACAGTCGGTGTTCTTCAGGCGCTGGTGGCGGTGCTGGGCAATATCTTCCTGCTAGGCTGTTATGTTGCTGATCCGGTCTGGTTTGTCCTGTTTGCCGTACTGATCAGCGTGGTATTCGTGACGATTGTCTTCACGCTGGTCTCGGTGTTCGGCAGTATCGGCAAAGGGATTGCCATCGTATTTATGGTGCTGCAGTTCTCCAGCTCCGGCGGCACCTTTCCTATTAGTACCACCGGACACTTCTTTCAGGTACTGAATCCGTTTATGCCCTTTACCTATGCGATCAGCCTGCTGCGTGAAGCTGTTGGCGGTCTGCTGCCGGAGGTAGCGATCCGTGATGCGCTGCTGCTGGTCTTGTTCGGCGTGCTTGCGCTGCTGCTGGGTCTTACGCTGCAGAAGCCGCTGCAGGGCTTCATCCGCAAAGCGGCCGCGCAGGCAGAAGAGTCGAAGCTGATTTCATAGATAAAATGGGGATATATAACATTTATTCCGTCTTTGTCAACCTATTTTGAACCGTTCAAACCGGATTGACCTGTATAATAGGGGGACTTATTATATAGGAATATCTGGAGTAATATTCGAATATATGGTTTTTTGAGGGGCGGTATTGGTTTGCATCACAAGACTACAATTCAAGCGGAGCTGGCCGCTTTCCTAAGAAATGAAGGAATGACGATTAATCAATTCGCAGGGGTATCCGGCGTTAACTCCGGAACACTGAGCAGTATTATTAACGGCAACCGTCCCATTGCCATGCAGCAGCTGGACCGGATTACCTCCGGGATGGGGCTGGCTGAAGGGGCGTTCTACGAACTCTATATAGATGAATGTGTCATTCATTCCACACCCGACTGGCGGCGTCTGGGCCCGTTCCTCCACCGCTGCGCGGAGTTGAACAAACTGGAGTGTATCCGGCAGGTCGTCCTTATTATAATGGACAATATTACATATGCCCCCGTGCTGTTTGATACAGCGGAACAATTCTACGGGCAAGGCAACTATCAGGCGGCGGCTCTGCTCTATGAGGGCGTTGCCGACAGTGAGAAATACCAGCATTCGGAGCGGCTGGCCTTATGCCAGTACCGGCTGTTCACCATTAGGGTCGGCCAGGACCGGGAGGCGGACTTCCGGGCAGCCACGCGGTTCGAGTATTTCGTGGAGCGTCTGGATGAGAGCGATCAATTAGGCGCTTTGCAACAGCTGGCCGATGTCTATCTGTCATTGCAGTACTGGGATAAGGTATGGCTGCTGGCCGAAGAGCTGTACCGTAAGACAGCGATTCAATATGAGATTAAGCATCACAAAGTCAGAAAGCAGAAAGAGCTGAAGGAACCTCCGAAGCCGCTATGCTTCTATATTTTATACGCCTACTGGCTGCAGTCCGTGGTATGTGACGGGCGGGGCGAATATGAGCGTGCTTTGCATCATGTAACTTTATATTCAGAAATGGACTGGATTGTGGAAGATTCAGAGGAAGTCCGGCAAATTAAAGAGTATTTCAGCAGTCAGGCAATAGTTAATACTTATCTGTTCCGTTTAATGTGCGGAGATTTGGAAGTGCTTCATAACTATGTGGAGTATATCGGCACGGGCGGCACCGGCCTGCTCCCCGGAATGCTGAAGGCCGTTCAGGCAGCCAACCGGTTTCACTGGAATGTGGATGAGCTGATCGGGCGGTTCCTGCCGCAGGTAGAGCAGGAGTGGTCTGCCCCGGGGCATGGCAAGCCGGGAGCGGACCTGCGGGATAAATACGCGGAATTGCTCTATGAACTGGCGGGATATTACCTGCGTGCCGGAGAGCAGGAGCAGGGATTCCGCTACTTATTCCTAAGCCTGGAGGCTTCGGCGGAACTGGGCAGCGAGACCTGTGTGATCCGCTGTGTGCGATTGTTTGAACAATATCGGCCGCAGGCTTCGGCTGCGCAGCAAGAGGATTATAAGCAGCTGATCAATAAAGTACAGACTGCCCATGCCAGCAGACACCTCGCGCCGGCAGGCAAATTGTAAGAGGAATATTATCCGCTATAGGCTTGCAACTATAGTAAAGCACCGTCCCATTTGCGGACGGTGCTTTTAAGTGCAGATATTTGCTGCAAATTGAATTGCACGGCGGGCTATGCCGTTTAAGAACACAATAAGACATATTTTCCTCCCGCAGTTGCTTATCTTGCAGGTGCAAAATCAGCCACTTCACGCAGAATGCCTTCAATGACTTCCAGTGTATCCGGCTGAAGAACGGCATTTACGGCTTCGGCGTTCTCTTCGATCTGCTCCGGTCTGCTGGCCCCGATCAGCGCCGAGCTTACTCCGGGCTGCCGCAGTACCCAGGCCAGTGCCAGCTGCCCAGGCCGGTTTCACTGACTTTTAGTCCGGTATTGCCCAATTTTCTGTATTTCATCTTCTTCCCATTCCTTTCATAGTTTTTTTGTGCACTTTTTTAGGTTGTCTCTGTGTTTTTTCTGTTATGATGAGGACCAGTCCAGTTGATCGTAACATATCCTCTTAATTAAGAGTAAGAACATAGAGAGTTTCCTTTCTAACTTATCCCAATGGCTTATCATACCGGCTCTGACTGGACAATCGGGCAGTACAAGATGAACGGTGACAAATAGCAATAACGGGCAAAGTTCATACAGTGTGGGAATTAAAAATAAGTAAAATAGTTAAATATGGAGTTTGGAATGGAGTTCTGAAAGATGATGGAGAAGATGAATACCCGGAGTCCGGTCATTTGCAATTTAGAGGATGCTGCAGACCGGATGATTGAACTGCTAAGCCAGATTTTTACGTCAAATACGATTATGATTACGATTCACGGTTTAGGCTTGGTTCCCCTGCTGCGGACCTTCAACCGGGAAGCGCCTATCATGAAGGAGGAGGACAATTTCGCCCTTCTTGATCCTATTCGCAGTCTGGTTATTCTTAATGACAATAAGCCGACACTGGTCGCTGACACGCATAATCATCCCGGGTCCACTGCCCTTGAATTTATACAAACACGGGGCATACACTCGTTCATTGGCGTTCCTCTGATCACGGAGCAAGGGGAGGTTGTGGGGACGATCTGTCTGATGGACCCTGCAGCCGGCCTTCATACGAAGGAAGACCTGGATATAATAAGCGCCATGGCCTATTTTTTCACCTATATTATGAATTTGGAACGAAAAGTTGAATTCATAGAACGGCAGAGCCAATCCAAGCTGGACCTGTTTGCCATGCTCAGTCATGAAATCCGCACCCCGATGAACGGCATTATCGGCATGACCGATCTGATGATGACGACTGAAATGGACGAGCAGCAGCAGTATTACATGGAGATCATTGAGTCGAGCAATGCCAAGCTGCTGCAATTTCTGAATGATGTTCTGGATTTCAGCAAGATGGAAGCGGGCAAGCTGGTCATTGAAAAGGAACCGTTTGATATTATTACCGCACTGGAGGAGAGCGTCTATTTGTTCTCCACCAAGGCTTTTGAGAAAAATCTGGAAGTCATTCTGAATGTGGATTCGGAAATTCCCCTGTATGTTCTGGGTGATGCCCCCAAGGTACGCCAGATCATCATGAATATAGTAAGCAACGCCCTGAAATTCACCCACGCTGGGGAAATCCTTATCGAACTGAAATCGTTGCCTGTCCGCGGTGAAGAAATAGGGATAAGGATTACGGTGCAGGATTCTGGAATAGGTATTGCGGAAGACAAGCTGAAGCTGCTGTTCAACAAATATACCCAGGTTCACCAGAGCAGCGAGCTTCATCATTACGGAGGCACCGGACTGGGACTGGCAATCTGCAGACAGCTGGTGGAGCTGATGGGGGGAGAGATCTCCGTTGAGAGCCAGGAAGGGGTAGGGACGAAGCTGGAGGTCACTCTGTATCTCGAAAAATATACAAGCCTGCCCTCGATTCCCTTCGAGAAAGATGTGCTTGACGCAATTAAAATCCTGGTTGTTGATGATAATCAGACCAGTCTGCATGTTATCTCTTCGGTACTCGAGGACTGGAGTGTGGCAGTTACTTCCGCCGAGACTGCCAAGCAGGCAATGGACTTTTTGGCAGTAAACAAAGATTATGATCTGATCCTTATGGACAAGGATATTGAGGGCACAGAGGCTACAGAGATTGCCAAGCAAATGCGTCAACTTGCTCCGGGCAGGAAGCTGCCCGTAATTCTGCTTGCTCCCCTGGGAACGAATCTGGACGAGGAGACCAAAGCGCAGTTCGCCTCCATCATTATCAAGCCCATCCGCAAGGTCCATCTGCTCAATAACATATTGGCTTTGCTGAAGCACAGTAAGCCGGAATCCTAATTGCGCATTCTCCTGATATAATTGAATCAAATTATAAGGCGAAAGGTGAGTATACATGTCTATATCCATTTCCGGTGCTAACAAGGTATTTCTGTTTCAAGGGGATTCCATTACAGATGGCAACCGTGACCGGGGCAATGATCTTAACCATATCCTCGGGCACGGCTATGCATACATAGTTGGCAGCAAATTAGGCAATGAGCTGGCGGAGCTGCGGCCGGTATTCCATAACCGCGGGGTGAGCGGAGACCGGATCTCCGATCTGTATGCGCGCTGGAACGAGGATGCGATCTATCTGCAGCCGGATGTACTCAGTATCCTGGTCGGGGTTAATGATATCTGGAGAACGATGATGGGCGACCCGGGCGGCATCACGGACCGCTTCGAACGCGCTTACCGCCATGTACTGGAAGAGACACGCGAAGTGCTGCCGCAGACCCGGCTTGTACTCTGCGAGCCCTTTCTCCTGAAGGTAGGGGCACCGGCAGAGAATTGGCCGGAATGGCTGAAGCTCCTGACTCATTATCAGGAGGTTGTCCGCAGCCTTGCGGAGGAATTCGAGGCTGTGCATGTACCGCTTCAGGCTGTTTTTGAGGCGGCTGCAGCAAGAACGGAAGCCGTATACTGGGTCTGGGATGGTGTGCATCCAACGGCGGCCGGCCACGATCTGATCGCTGCAGAGTGGCTGAGAATTGTGGGGCAGAGCGGGATTCTGCAAGGGTAAACCAGCCCGTTCTCAGCTCCTCTTAGACAAATTAGGGTTACAGCGACAATAGTGACAACAGAAATAAGGGTAACACCAGTAAGGCAAGAGTAAAAGTAAGAGTAAGAGTAAAAGTAAGAGTAAAAGTAAAAGTAAGAGTAAAAGTAAGAGTAAAAGTAAAGTAACAGTAAAAGTAAAGTAAAAGCAATTGTAAGGTATTTGCAGCAAAGTATACAAATACTGCAGCACTAGAGCCTGTTTGAAGCCGGGATGTTACCGGAATTCAAGCGGGCTTTTTGGTTAGGTTACTGTAGGGAATCATGAGTTTCGCCTGTTGCGGATAAGTTTCATTGGGATGTGGAGCGGATCTGCCAGTCAAAGGGATAAATCCTTCTGAAGCAGCCGAACGCGGGCGGCAGGAGGAAGTGAGGAGCATTAGTGCCCCTGAATCTGCCGAGAGCGGGCGGCAGGCGGGAATGAGGGGCAAAAGTGCCCCTGAATCTGCCTAACGCGGGAGGCAGATGGGAATGAGGGGCATTAGTGCCCCTGAATCCCCCGAAAGCGGGCAGTAGGCGGGAATGAGGGGCAAAAGTGCCCCTGAATCTGCCGAAAGCGGGCGGCAGGCGGAAATGAGGGGCAAAAGTGCCCCTGAATTCGCCGAGAGCGGGCGGCAGATGGGAATGAGGGGCATTAGTGCCCCTGAATTCGCCGAGAGCGGGCTGCAGGCGGGAATGAGGAGCATTAGTGCCCCTGAATCTGCGGAAAGCGGGAGGCAGGCGGGAATGAGGGGCATTAGTGCCCCTGAGTCTGCCGAAAGCGGGCGGCAGGCAGAAATGAGGGGCATTAGTGCCCCTGAATCCGCCGAGAGCGGGCGGCAGGCGGGAATGAGGGGCATTAGTGCCCCTGAATCCGCCGAGAGCGGGCGGGAGGCGGGAATGAGGGGCATTAGTGCCCCTGAATCTGCCTAAAGCGGGAGGCAGACGGGAATGAGGGGCAAAAGTGCCCCTGAATCTGCCGAAAGCGGGCGGCAGGAGGGAATGAGGGGCATTAGTGCCTCTGAATCTGCCGAAAGCGGGCGGCAGACGAATGAGGGGCAAAAGTGCGCTTGAATCTGCCGAAAGCGGGCGGCAGGCGGAAATGAGGGGCATTAGTGCCCCTGAATCTGCCGAGAGCGGGCGGCAGGCGGGAATGAGGGGCAAAAGTGCGCTTGATTTCACCGGCGGCTGCCCGGAACTAGTCTGTCTGGAGTGGCGTGGGTGGCCTTAATCTACTTAAGCTGCACAGGCTCCATCAACTCCATCAACTCCATAAGCTCATAAGCTCCAGCTCAATTTGCCTTCCGGGTGATTTTTTTCTTTGCCGGGCAGAGGTTGGCGAAATAAGCTAGTTGCCCAGTTGGCTGCTGGTTATTGGCTGCTGGGTGCTGGGTGTTGCTTGTTGCTTGCTGGTTGTTGGCTGTTGGTTGTTGGTTGCTGGAGCAGGTAAGCGTACCGCCAGCAGATGAAGCGGACTGAAAAGACCCTATTTTCCGGAAAACCCCTTTTCTGAGGGTTAAGCGGACTGAGAATCAGCTATTTTGTTCATTTGGGCGTGAAATGGGCTGCGGGAGAGCCATTAACGGAATCTGAGTCCGCTTAGCCAGCAAATCTTCCAGATTTGGGCAAATAGCGGATTTTCAGTCCGTTTGATTAGTTGGTTGTCCGGGCAGATGGGCTTTGATAAGCTCCGCCAAGCACTCGCAGAGGACATGCGGGAGTGCTAACATGCAAATCCGCTTCAGCCATAAAACCTCATCCATGAAGGCGGCAACTCGACTTTATTTTTCAGGAAAGAGGCTGCCTGGCGAAAGGAGAGGGAGGAATTCCTCTGAATCCGGCTGGGACGGGGAACTGGTGGAATGAGCGGGAACAATTCCCTCGAATCGGGTTGTCCCAGAGGAAATCCCCTCAAATTATGTTGGAGCGGGGAAATTGGTTCCCCTCCCCTTGTACATACGGTAAATCCATGCTCCGCATACGGTGATTTCACTGTATCTTAAGCGGCTTATTGCCCGGCCCCGGGTCCGGGTGACATAATCGAAGAGCAGGCATGTACACAGGAAGGCGTGAAGAACTTGGACTATTTCCGGAAGCAATCGTTCCGCAGTAAATTAAAAACCGCATTCCTGGCGGTGATTCTCCTCTCTGTGCTGATGACCGGAGGACTGTCCTATTCCATCTCGGCGGCGATCCTGGAGAAGAATGCGCTGAAGCTCACCCAGGATACCGTCGTCAAATCGGCACAGATCATCGACGAGAAGCTGAACAAGCTGACACTGATTATGATGACCTTTATGATCAGCCAGCCTTTTCACAATATGATGAGGGATGTCGTCTCCGGGGACACAGGCAGATATTATACCCATCTGAATGATCTTGATAACGTTTTCTCACAGGCGCGGATTGCCGAGCCGCTGATTCAGTCCATCTATGTGTCCACGCCGATCGGGGAGTTCTACCCGTCGTCGATGAACCGCAACCGGCTGACGGAATTCAAGGATACGTTTCTATATGAGCGCATTGAACAGGAGAAGAAGAACCTGTGGGTCGAGGGCCATGAGGATATGCTGTTCTCCGGCAAGGACCGGGTGATCTCACTGATTCTGGAGCCCATATTCGATACTCCGGTCAGCGGTGTCTATATCGTAGTCAATATCCGCGAAGACGGCTTCCGCAAGCTGGTAAGCGGAGGTACCGGGGGCGGGGCGCGCAGCTTCCTGCTGAACGCTTCAGGTGAGCCTGTGTATTCTGTGAAGGACCCGCTGGTCCGGCAGGCGGTGGAGGGCGGTCATCTGACCGGTAGGATCAGCAGCAGCCGGGATCTCAGCAATACGTTCAGGCTGGGCGGTGAATCCTATCTGCTGAACTATGCCCATCTGGGCATCGCAGATTGGACGATGACCACAATCCAGTCCAAAGCCAGCGTGCTGAAGGATATGATCTATGTCAAGTGGATGCTTGTAGTGGTGGCCCTCGCCGCCTTCACGGTCACAATGATGGTATCCGGCGCATTTACCCGTTATCTGCTGAGGCCGCTGCAGGGGCTGATGAAGGTGATGAAAAAGGTGGAAAGCAACGATCTGACCGCCCGGTTCGAGAGCAGCAGCGGGGATGAGCTGGCTCAGGTCGGTATCCGGTTCAACCGGATGCTTGAGCAGATTGTGGTGCTGATCGGGGAAGTCACCGAGGCAGAGACGAATAAACGCTCGGCGGAGATCAAGGCGCTGTCGGCGCAGATGGACCCCCACTTCCTGTACAACACGCTGAATACGATCTACTGGAAGCTGAATCTGAAGCAGGTGGAGCAGTCGCAGCGAATGGTAGTGTCGCTGTCCCGGCTGTTTCAGCTGGGGCTGAATAAGGGGCAGGAAATCACAACGCTGTCCAAGGAGCTGGAGCATGTCCGCCAGTATCTGGAGCTGCAGTGCAGCTGCTATGAAGGGTTGTTCCGTTATGAAATCCACGTAGAGGATGAAGCGCTGAATACACTCCCTATTCCGCGCATTCTGCTTCAGCCGCTGGTAGAGAACAGCATTCTGCACGGCTTCCGTGATCTGGAAAGCGGCGGAGTGATTGATATAGAGATATTGGACGAGGGAGAACGCTGGTGCCTTACGGTCCGCGACAATGGAGCAGGCATGGAGGAGGATCAGGTCCGGGCACTCTTCTGGAGGGAATCGGATAAGGGGTATGCCGTGTCCAATCTGATCCGCAGGCTGCAGCTGTATTACGGGGACGGTGCGGTGTTCCGGGTGGACAGCGGGCCAGGCAGGGGAACGGCGGTCATCATTTCTTTACCCAAGAGGGAGGAGCATCAGGATGGACGATAATGGTGTGATCAGCTTGTGCATTATAGACGATATCAAAAGCGTAGTCGCAGGACTCACCTG
This sequence comes from Paenibacillus sp. FSL E2-0178, assembly GCF_038593005.1. Taxonomy (NCBI): domain Bacteria; kingdom Bacillati; phylum Bacillota; class Bacilli; order Caryophanales; family Paenibacillaceae; genus Paenibacillus; species Paenibacillus sp. FSL E2-0178. The sequence goes on along the minus strand of NZ_CP151953.1, from coordinate 2,663,217 downwards.
CATGAATTGGGCGGACCAGGGTATCCGGGTGGCGGGTACGGCAGCCAACGGGGAGGATGGGCTGGACATGATCTCGGAGCTGCGCCCGGATCTTGTCATTACGGATATACGGATGCCGAGGATGGATGGACTGTCCATGCTGCGGGCCGTGCTGGAACGCCACCGGGACTGTAAGGTGATTCTGATCAGCGGCTATGCCGATTTTGAATATGCGCAGCAGGCTGTCCAGCTTGGCGCTTTTGACTTTGTTGTCAAGCCGTTTACCGAAGAGGATATTATGAAGGCGGTGCTGCGGGCGAGGGCGGAGATCATGGAAGAACGGTCGAAGCTGCTTACCCTGCGGGAGATGGAAAAAAGATTGCGGGAGAGTCTGCCGGTGCTGCGGCAGGAATATTTCGCCCTGCTGGTCAGCCACCGTACAGCCTGGGAGCAGGCGGCGGCCCGCTGGGAATTCCTGAATATCGATCTGAACCCGCAGGGGTTTGTGGTGATGCTGCTTGAGATCGATCACTTTCAGGAGCGGGCAGCCGAGCTGTCCATCCGCGAGGTGGAGCTGATCCGCTTCTCGCTGCTCAATATCACGCAGGAGACGATTGCCGAATATGCGCGCTGCGTAGTCTTCCGCGCCAGACATAACCGCTATCTGGCGGTTATGAATGATTGCAGCGCGGTCAGTGCAGTGGAGATTGCGGAACGCTGCTGCCGGAATATTGAACGCTACACCAAATTCACGGTTTCGGTCGGGGTCGGAGGCAGAGTGGAGGAGACGAGTGAGCTGCCCGATTCCTATCTGCAGGCCAACCGGGCGCTGGCCTATCATCTGTTCACAGAAGGCAATGCAGCCATCCGCTATGACGATATTCTCCCGGCCGGCAGCCAGGAGCCGCTGTCCCTGGAATACAAGGACGAGCTGCTGCTGGCGCTGCGCTCCGGTAATACCGGCAAGGCAGCGGCTATTCTGGAGGATATCTCGACAAGCCTCCAGAGTCTGGTCTCCCGGCAGAATCCGGATTATCTGCTCAGCCTGTACGATGAGCTGGCTGCCTCGGCGATCCGGAGCTTCTATGAGCTGATTCCGTATGCGGATATCCAGCCGCTGATCCAGAGATTCAGGGCTGTTCAGGGAACAGCCGGACTGCCGCTGGCTTCTCTCCAGCGGCAGCTGCTGGAGTTATGCGTGGAAGGGGCCGCACTGGTACGCAAGAACAGCCTGTCCGAGGGGCAGAAGGTCATCTATGCCTCACTCGATTATATTCAGAGCCATCTCTCTGAGGATATAACGGTAGGGGATTGCGCAGCTCACGTCCATCTCAGCGCGAGCTACTACTCCAGTCTTTTCAAGAAGGTGACCGGTATGACGGTCACCCAGTATGTGACCATGGAGAAGATCCAGAAGGCCAAAGCGCTGCTGGTAGAAGGGATGCCGGTGCAGGAGGTCGCCCTTGCAGCAGGTTACGAGGAGCGGCGGTATTTCAGCGAAATGTTCAAGAAGATCACCGGGCAGACACCTTCGGAATTCAGGGCAGGCTATCATCCTGACCGTCCGGAGGAGAAACCTTACCGATGACGAAGCCAGATCCGCATCGTTCCGGCGTCATTTATGCTAATTATTTCGCACACACGAAGCCCCACTCCGTTAAGTACGAAGAGGGGCTGACCTACTATCTGTTCCGGTTTCAGGCGGAAGGTACCTGCCGGGCGCTGGTGGCGGGCAATTACGAGACCATCATCCCCGGAGACCTGCTCATTTATCCTCCCGGTCAGCCCTACGGACTAAACGTTCAGCCCCGAAACCTAACAGCATCGGGTGAGACTCAGCCTGCTTCGGACTATTTCCTGGCCGGCAAGGGGGAGTGGCTGGACTCGTGGTGGGCTAACACAAGCCTGCCCGTAAAAACGAATATCGGTTTTGACGATACGGTGCTTACGCTATGGAAGCATATCATCAGCGAGAAGAAAAAAATGATGCAAAACCTGGACGAGATCATGGACTATCTTCTGAGAACGTTTTGCCTGACCCTGGAGCATGTGATTGGGGTCAGTCCGCGCACCAAGGGAGCGGATACCGCGTACAAGCTTAAGTTATTCATAGACAACCATGCCCATGAACCGCTTAGCCTGGAGCAGATATCGGCCTCGGCCGGGTTAAGTGTGTCCCGCTGCTCCTATCTGTTCAAGGCTGCTTTTGGCCAATCCATGTTCGCCTACTGTATCAGCGTCAGACTGAAGCTTGCGCAGCAGCAGGTGCTGTACAGTGGTCTGACGCTTGAACAGATTGCCGACAAAACGGGCTTCCAGAGCTATGCCCATTTCTGCCGGATGTTTCGGGGACACTTTGAACATTCTCCGGGAGAATACCGGCGCAGATTCGGATTCCGCTTCCATCCGGAGGGCTGCACAGATTAGACATCTGTATACAAAACCTGATTTTCTTGAAGCAGGATGGAATGCAGCTTCTCCACCTCTACATTCTGAACAATCCCGTCCGCATCAAGCGCCAGCGCGGCAGCCGCAGCAGCCGATTGCCCCAGGATCATGAAGACCGGCTCCATACGGATCGAGCCGTAGGCTGCATGGGTAGCAGATACACATACCGGTACGATCAGATTGGTGCATTCCGTCCGTTTCGGCACAACCGCCCGGTAGCTGATCGGGTAAGGCGCAGCCAGCCTCACATAGAATCCGCCCTCTGTGCTTACATGACCGTCTTCGTTCACATAGTATTGGGTGTGGTGCGAGTCCATGGCGAAGGAGCCCATTCCGATGGAATCGGGCACCGGGTTGTCCAGTCTGACATCATGCTCAGTAACCACATAATCGCCGATCATTCTGCGGGCTTCCCTGATATATAATTGGGGCGTCCAGTGGCCGCTGTCCGTAAATTCATCAAGCGGCAGCCCCCACGACTTGTAGACCGCCCGGATGTCCTCCGGCACCCGCGGATGATTCTGCAGAGTCCAGACATAACCTTGCTGATAGATGCGGTGGGCCTCCCATATTGCTTCTCTTGCCGGATAATCCGCCTCCGCATAGCTATGGTTCATTCCATTGTAATCCGTTGAAATGCCGCTATTGTTATTGGAGTCCGTCTTCTCTGCAGTAACCCAGTTTAATTTGAAGAAACGGGAGCGCTGTCCCTGCTCAATGGCCCGGAACAGAATTTCATAATCGGCCTCGTTATACCCCTCAGGCTTTCCAATCTCCAGGCGGTTGCCGGGATTGTCCGTCAGGCACATGCGGAAGTTATATGCCTGAAGCTTGTTGTCACCGTCACCGATGCCGCCGCCGCGGGTAGCATTGACACGCGGAAGCAAGCCGCTTGAAGGTACTCCTTTAATGATATAGGGATCAATACCGGCTGGAAGCTCATTCAGCTCGTCGCCGGGCTGAATACCGTTTAGTGTCTCTCTGTAAGCTGAATTCGGCTCCCGGCCGACAGTATAGGATACGCCGGATTTGCCCATCAGATCGCCTTCATACGTAGCGTCAATAAACATCCTGCTCCTATAGATGTTCCCCGATTCCATGCGTATAGAAGTGATTGTCGTGCCTTGTCTGGTCACCCCTTCCTGAAGCTCAAGCCTATCACCGCAGACAACTTTGATTTGGTGTTCGGCTACCAGGTCCTGCAATACTTCGAGCGCCACCTTGGGTTCGAACAGCCAGCGTGCCCCGTCCTGATTATATTTCCGGGCTACCCGCCGGTAGAATTCCAGGGACAGGCCGCCGACCGCTTGCTTCATTCCCACATCCGTATCTCCCAGACCTCCGCTGGTCAAGCCCCCAATACGCTGTCCCTGCTCGATTACCACCACGGTTTTGCCCATGTTTGCGGCTTGGACAGCAGCTGTAATCCCTGCTGCGGTTCCGCCGTAAATGACAATATCATACACTTGTTCCCGGTTCATAGTATGCCTCCTAATGCCTGATTTCACCTGCAGAAATTATCATAACCGCTGGCCGGCCAGGCGGGAATGATGGATCTTCCTTTTTGATTTGACGGATCTTACTGTTTTGTTCAAGCGGCTGATTTTATGGCAAAAGCCTTTTGAAATCAGGGGTTCCGTATGATAAGGTGATTCCTGAAAAACGGGAAACGCCCTTATCCTATGATGTATAACAGGAGGAACTATGAAACTATGAAACCGAAGAAACCGAAATTCCGCTATTTGGACAAACCGGCGCTTGAGCCTGTATCAGGCTGTGATTGGGCGGATAAAATGGTGTTGAATCCGGCGATTATTAAGGACCCTGATTCTGATGAAATCCATATGCTATTCCGGGCCACCGGACCATGGACGCACAAAAGAAGAGAGGGCTGTCATGATCCGTATCCGATTTTTCTGGGTTATGCGTGCAGCAGGGATGCGGGAGAAACCTGGGAGGCAGACTTCTCTAGACCCGCTCTGGCGCCCGCACTGGGGTATGAGGAGCACGAGCTGTACATCACGGATATTTACGGAAATGAAGTGCGGAATTATGCCAACGGCTGTGTGGAGGACCCGCGTATCTTTTATGTCGAAGAGGAGTTATACGTCACGGTGGCCTGCCGGCCGTTTCCCCCTGGCCCCTATTGGCTCAGCAGCCAGCAGCCTCCGGTGCAGACGCGGTTTGAATATGTTCCCGATTGGATTTTTACCGGAGACGAGGCCGACCCGTTCATTCAATCGGCCCGGGCCAATGACACGGTCAGTGTGCTCTACAGGCTGAATTTGGATAAGCTGAAGCAGGGTGAATATGAAAGCGCTTTTCAGTATGTGGGTCCGCTCACTGAGGGACAGGTCAGCGATAACCGCGACGTGTTTTTGTTTCCCCGGAAAATGAGGATTGCCGGTAAAATGCAATATCTGATGCTGCACCGGCCGATGAATGTCCTTCCCTTTGAAGGGGGAGAGCAGGCGGGTAAGCCATCGATTTATATGGCAGCAGCGGAATCCATAGCGGATTTGGCCTCGCCCAAAGCGGTGCACAGACTGCTGGCTTATCCGGTCTTTGATTGGGAGGAGAACCGGGTGGGTGCAAGCTGGCCGCCGATAGCCTTGGGGAATAGAGAGTGGCTGGTACCCTATCACGCGAAGAAAAATGTACAGTTCGGGTACACGCAATCCTTCATGATCCTCAGGGAGCAGGATAATGATTTCCCGGCTGTTATTCACCGGTGCTCTGAGCGTCTGATGTATGCCGAGCGGGATTGGGAAATGCCGGAGGATTATCCGACACCCTGCCTGTTTACGACCGGAGGCATTGTCTTGGGAGAGGATTTAATCATGTCTTATGGCGCGGCAGATCAGAAGGCGGGGATATCGTGGGTTAATTTTGCAGAATTGCTGGCGTATATCCGGAAATACGATGAGAACGGGAACCTGACCGGATAAGGAAGCTTCAGCAGCTAAGAACCATGGATTTCTGTCCCTAGAGAGTGAGACTGCCGCACTCCTTTTGCGGGGGAGGGGGCTTATAATGAGAACGAGCTCACAATACAAATGTTAATCAAAGGGGTAGAACGTATGCAGAAAAAATGGTTGGGTCTCAGCTTGAGCCTCATGCTGGCGGCAGGAATTGCAGGCTGCGGCGGCGGGAACAGCAACAAGGGTGCGGCAACTGAAGCACCTGAAGCGGGCACGGCAGCTCCAGCAGCAACGGCTGCTACTGGCGGTAATACTGCCGAAAGCGAGCCTGTACAGCTTAAATACTGGACGGACGACCGTCATGACCAGGAATATATCAAAGAGCTGATCAACAAGTTCAATGAGACGAACGGCGAGAATATCCAGGTGGAACTGACGGTGATGTCCGAGAACTACGCGCAGAGCGTCGATATCGCTTTTACCAGCAATCAGGCACCGGATCTGCTCCGTCTGAAGAGCGGCAATACAGCCGAATTTGTCAAAAAAGGATATCTGGCACCGATTGACGGTTATCTTACCGATGACATCAAAACGAAATTCGGCAGCGTAATCATCGACAATGTTAACCGTTTTGACGGCAAGGTGTACTCATTAGCTAATACCGGCCTCACCTTGCGTCTGATCTACAACAAGGACCTTTTTGCTAAAGCGGGTATTGACAATCCTCCGGTATCGCTGCAGGAAATGGTCGATGATGCCCGCAAAATTACCGAAGCCGGCAAATCCGAAGGTGTCTATGGCTTCGCGCTGAACTTCAAAAGTCCGAAATCGGCTTTTGACCGTTCGATCCGGGAGATTCTGTCCTTGAGCGGCTATCAGGGACTCGGCTTTGACCTGAAGACAGGGCAGTTTGATTTCGCACCTTACTCGCAGACCATCGAGTACTTCAAGCAGATGTATGAAGACGGCAGCATTCTGCCAGGTGCAGAGACACTGGACATCGACCCGCTGCGCGCCCAGTTTGCGGCAGGCAAAATCGGGATGTACCTCTCCTTCTCGACAGAGCCGGGGGTGTATCAGGACCAGTTCCCGACTGAAATCAACTGGGCAGGTGCCCTGGCTCCAACACTAGATGGACAGATTAAAGGAACCTCTGAAATCGTGTCCGCCGGTACCTGGCTCGGGATCAGTGCCAAATCGGCGCATCAGGAGGCTGCCTGGAAATTCATGCAATACATGTACGGTGACGATATTCTGAAGACTTATCATGAGAAAGGCTTCGGGATTGCCGTAGTGCCAACCATTGTGGAACAGGCCAAAAACCCTGAAATTAACGGCATGGAAGGCTTCCTGGTCGGCGAGCATGACTCGCTCTGGCCCGCAGTGCCAAGTGTTACTCCTGAGGGCTCTACCTATGCGGATGCTTTCTTCAAATATATCCTTGCAGGCGGAGACGCCAAGGCCATTACTGAAGATTTGAACACAAGATACAATGCCGCCTTGACCAAAGCGGTAGAGAAGGGCGAGGTTACCGTTACGCCGGACCCTGCCTTTGATCCGCTGAAACCGCAGGGAGAATAACAGGTTAGGAAGGGGCTTGTACGGGATTCCCGGCGCAGCCCCTTTGCTTTCCCCGAAGGAGGACCACATATGATTTACAAATGGAGAAGGCTTGGGGAGAACTCCCTGTTCCTTGCGCCAAGCATTATTCTGACGATTACTCTTGGCATCTATCCGCTGTTCTGGATGCTGCGCTATATGTTCTATGATTATGCCGGATATGGCGAGGCACTGTTCATCGGGCTGGACAATTTCCGCCGGCTGCTGCGGGACGGCCTGTTCTGGGAGTCAGTCCGCAATACCTTCGTCTTTGCCGGAGGCAAGCTGCTGCTGACCCTGCCTCTGTCCCTGCTGCTGGCGGTTATTTTGAATGGCAAACTGCGCGGGGTGAGTCTGCTCCGGGGCATCTATTTCATGCCGACCGTGATCAGTACGGCAGTGATCTCCGTTGTTTTTTATAACATCTTCAATTCCTATAACGGGATGGTTAACACAGTTCTGATGAAGCTGCACCTGGTCTCAGCGCCGGTCGACTGGCTGGGTCCGAAGCATGCGATGCTGACGGTTATCATCGTGGCGGTCTGGGGTGCGGTCGGCAACTATATGCTGCTCTTTCTCGCCGGGCTACAGAGTATTCCGCAGGATCTGTACGAGAGCGCGGCCATTGACGGGGCGAACGCCGGAAGACGCTTCTGGAATATTACGCTTCCGATGCTGGCTCCGGTTGCCCAGATGGTCATTATGCTGGCGATTATCGCTTCCCTGAAGGGCTATGAGAGCATCATGGTCATTACAGAAGGCGGACCGATCGGCAAAACCGAGGTCATGTATCTCTATCTCTACAAGCTGTTGTTCCCTGTATCCACCGGTTCGCCGGTAGCGCAGCAGCTGGGCTACGGCAGTGCCGTGGGCTTCGCCTCCGCCGTGATTGTCGGAGCGGTTACCGGACTGTATTTCTTCTTCAGCCGCAAAATGAACAAGGTGTATTAGGAGGTTGATTCAAATGAACGAACATGTGATATCCAAGCAGCCGGCCGGGCTGAAGCAGTCCGTCCCCAGGGAGCCCGGCGGCCATGCCGGAAGAATAGCGGTCCGGACGGTGATGTGGCTGTTCCTGCTGGCAACAGCGCTCCTGACCTTGTTTCCGCTGCTGATGACGCTGGCAGGCTCGCTGAAGACAGGGGCAGAAATGATGACCGGCGGCAGCTTGCTTCCGGCGAAGCTGCAATTCGCCAACTATGCGGAAGCCTGGAAACAGGCCAACTTCGCCCGCTATACCTGGAACAGTGCTTTTATGAGTGTAATGGTTACGGTGGGGACGCTGCTGGTAGCATCGATGGCCGCCTATGTGGTGGACCGGCGTGAGTTCCCAGGCAAACGGATATATGTCACGGTGCAGGCGTCCATGATGTTCATCTCGGTTGGTGCGATTGTGCTGCGCCCGCAGTTCGATCTGATGGTTGCGCTGCATCTGAATACGACGCTGTGGGGAGTCATTCTGATTCTGGTCAGTGCCCATTCCAGCACCTTCTTCATGCTGCAGGGCTTCTTCAAAGCGATCCCCCGTGAGCTGGATGAAGCTGCTATGGTCGATGGCTCCGGCTTCATCCGCACCTTCTTCCGCATCATTCTGCCGCTGCTGACTCCAGGACTGGGGGTTGCCGGACTATTCGCCTTCCGCCATTCGTGGAACGAATACATCCTGCCGCTGGTATTCACCATGACCAATCCGAAGCTGCAGACGCTGACTGTCGGGCTGGCGAATCTCCGCTACGGCTCCTCGGCCGCGATGCAGATCCATCTGATGATGGCCGGGGCCTGCCTGTCCATTCTGCCGATGCTGCTGGCATATATTCTGGCGAACAAGACATTCATTCAGGTTACGGCCGGTTCGGTGAAAGGGTAGCTATAATCTTGTATGTGCAAAGGAGAATCTTCCATAATGAACGATCTGACGATAGGAACACTTACCTCAAGTCCGGTGATGGTCCGGCATCCGCTTAACCCCATTCTGAAGCCTGCGGATGTCCCGTACGGGCCGGCCATGGTCTTCAACGCCGGAGTGACGAAATTCAAGGGCAGATATGTAATGGTATTCCGCAATGACTACGGGGAACAGAGCAAGGGGATCGTCGCTCCCCACCATACAACGAATCTGGGACTCGCCTTCAGCGACGACGGAGTAAGCTGGGAGGTGCAGCCGGAGCCGTGCTGGTCCTGGCATGATGAGGAAGTGGTCCGGGTGTATGATCCGCGCCTGACCGTGATTGGCGAACGCTGCTATCTGTGCTTCGCGGTCGATACGCTTCACGGCCTGCGCGGCGGGATCGCCGTGACGGACGATTTCCGCTCCTTCGAGGTGCTGAGCCTGTCGCTGCCGGATAACCGCAATATGGTACTGTTCCCGGAGAAGATCGGCGGCAAATATGTTAGGCTTGAGCGTCCGCTGCCGGTCTACAGCCGGGGAGGACTGGACCGCTTTGACATGTGGATGAGTGATTCCCCGGACCTGAAGTATTGGGGGAGTCACAAGCTGCTGCTGGCTGTCGAGAATGTGGCGTATGCCAATGACAAGGTGGGTCCCGGCGCCCCTCCCGTAAAGACGGACAAGGGCTGGCTGACGACATTCCATGCCGTGGATCTTGACCGCAGCCGGGGCAAGAACGGCTGGGAAGACAGCTGGAAGAAGCGCTATACCGCCGGGATTATGCTGCTTGATCTTGAAGATCCGGGCCGGATCATCGGCCGGGCGGCAGCTCCGCTGCTGGCACCGGAGGCGCTGTATGAGACCTCGGGCGGGTTCCGCAACGATGTGATTTTTCCCGGCGGGATGATCCTGGAGGATTCCGGGGAGGTCAAAATTTATTACGGTGCTGCGGATACGGTGGAATGCCTGGCGACTGCGCATGTAGATGACCTGCTCCGGCTGTGTCTGGAGAAGGGACTGAATAACTAAACCGGCCTTACAAGGAGGACGATTATGAATCAGGAACATATGAATTACGGAGATATGGATTACGGACAGATTACTCTACCATCTGCAGCTGTGCCGGTCTCCCGTGAGGTAGATGTGCTGGTGATCGGCGGCGGGGCGGCGGGCATTGCTGCCGCTATCTCCGCTGCCGAAGGCGGTGCAAGCACCATGATCGTGGAGCAGCGGGGTTATTTTGGCGGCATGGGGACTGTAGCGCTTGTACCTGCCTTCTGTCCCTACACGGACAAGGTCAAGCCGATTATCCGCGGCCTCGGCCTGAAGCTGATGGAGGGGATGAAGCAGGCCTGCGATCCCGGCTATCAGGAGGAATACCGCGAAATGCTGGACTGGGTGCCGATTGATCCTGAGGTGCTTAAGCGTGTCTATGACGATGCCATTCTTGAGAGCGGTGTGACGCCGCTGTTCCATACCTTTGTCTACGATGTTGTGCTGTCCCCGGATGGACAGAGTATCGAGGGCGTGATTATTGTCAATAAATCGGGTCGGTCCTTCATCCGCTGCCGGTATATTATCGACTGTACGGGTGACGGGGATATCGCTGCCCTGTCGGGCGTTCCTTTCCAGAAAGGCGGCGGGGAAGGGGAGCTTCAGCCGGGCAGCATGTGTTATCTGCTGGCAAATGTAGACCGCAAGGAGTTCAGCCGGTTCCTGGAAGAAACGGGAGATACGGGTCAGCTGCACCGGACGGTTGAGCAGGCTATGGCTGAAGGGGCGCTGCCGGAAGGCCGCAAGTCCATTTCCGGCCTGGCCTGGGTGAGTGATTATCTGGTCGGGGTCAACTTCGGCCATGTGTTTGGTGTAGACGGAACGAAGGCCGAGGAGCTTACGCGCGGAGCCATCGAAGGCCGCCGGACCGTGCTGCGGCAACTGGAATTCTTCCGCAAGTATGTACCGGGCTTCGGGTCGGCACATCTGGTGGCGAGCGGTGAGCAGCTTGGCATCCGGGAGACGCGGCGGATTCAGGGCGATTACATGCTGACCGTAGACGACTTCATTGCGGCGCGTTCCTTCCCGGATGATATTGCCCGCAATGCCTATTACATTGATATCCACCTGGCTACCAGCAAGAGTGATATGACCTTCAATCATCTGCCGCCGGGCGTCTCCCACGGCGTGCCTTACAGGGTCATGCTTCCCGTAGGCATCCGCAATCTGTGGGTGGCCGGGCGCTCCGTGTCCTCGGACCGGGCGGTTCAGGGCTCCCTGCGGGTGATGCCGAACTGCTTCTCGATGGGCCAGGCCTGCGGAACGGCAGCATCGCTGGCGCTCCGGGATGGCGCGGATTCCCGCAGCATCTCGATCCCTGAGCTTCAGCAGCGTCTGCTGGATCAGGATGTATGGCTCGGGAAGGGTTTCGTTCCGGGCACCGGTGCGGCGGACAGCAGGGAAGCAGGGGAAGCAGAGGAAGGGCATTGAAGAGCCTTCCTCTGACAGATGAATGGTTTCACAGCGCAGTTTCACTGGAGCACCGGGAGGAGGGGATCAAGCCCTGGCGTATTCCTTACCGGGATTATGAGTTGTATCCGCCGGACGGGATCGATGGCAAGGCGGAAATCTGCTCCGGTATCCGGCTGCGGCTGGCCACCGGCTCCAAGGCACTGGCCTTGTGGTTCAGTCCGCTTGCGGAGGCTGCCGCACTGGACTGTCTTATTGGCGGCGTGCTGTTCCAGAAGCTCCGACTTGCTGCGGGCGGCACGGAAGCCTTATTCACCGGGCTTCCGCCCGGTATGAAGGAGCTGGAAGTCTATCTGCCGCAGAATACCGGCATTACACTGAGCGGCTTGCGGATCGAAGATGAGGCGGCTGCTGAACCGCTGCCGGATCACCGGCCAAGGTGGATCACCTATGGAAGCTCCATCACCCAGTGTGTGGCAGCGTCCAGCCCTTCGCGCACCTGGCCGGTCATTGCCGCCGGGGAGTGCGGCTATCATCTGACCAATCTCGGCTTCTCGGGCAACTGCCTGATGGAGCCGATGGCGGGCCGGCTGATCCGGGATTTTCCGGCTGAACTGATTACCTTGTGCGTCGGAGTCAATATATATGGTGCAGCAGCCTCCAGCCCGCGGATGTTCAAGCCGCTGCTGATCGGCATGCTGGAGACGATCCGTGAGAAGCACAAGGAGACGCCGCTGGCCGTCATCTCTCCGATCTACGGGACGGAGCGGGAGACGGAGGAGAACAAGCTCGGCTTCACCCTGCCACTCATGCGGCGGCAGATCGTAGAGACAGTGAAGCTGCTGCAGGAGCGGGGAGACCGCCATCTGCATTACCTGGATGGCCTGGGATGGTTCGGTCCGGAAGATGGCAGTCTGCTGACGGATGGCCTGCATCCGGGAGCCGAAGGCTACGAGCTGCTGGGAAGCCGTTTCGGCAGCAGGCTGGCGGCAGCGCTTCAGGTGGGGCGGGTGTAGCCAGGCGATGGAGCGCCTGAGCGGATTCATTGGGCGAGTATAACAGCAGGTGAAAGACAACTATAAAAAGGCAGCAGCCATCCCGGTTAAGGGATGGCTGCTGCCTTTCCTGTTGTATAGGGAATTCTGATATATGTCAGTTGTGGTCAAATAAGTCCCTTGGAATTAGGAGCAGATCCGTAATCCCATTGAATCTCCTGGTAAGCGTAATGTACGCGAAAAATCGAACACAATGAGCTATCGCGAAGGTAACCGGAGCAAATGTATGCGAAAAGTCGAACACAATGTGCTACTGCGAAGGTAACCGGAGCAAATGTATGCGAAAAACCGAATACAATGTGCTACGCGAAGGTAATTGGGCCCAATGTATGCGAAAAATCGAATACAATGTGCTATCGCGAAGGTAATTAGGCCTAATGTATGCGAAAAACCGAACGCAATGTGCTATGCGAAGGTAACCGGAGCAAATGTATGCGAAAAACCCAACACAATGTGCTACTGCGAAGGTAACCGGACCCAATGCGAATGTGTGCGGAAAACCGAACACAATGAGCTACTGTGAAGGTAACCGGGCCCAATGTACGCGAAAAATCGAATACAATGCAATGAGCTATCGCGAAGGTAACCGGACCCAATGTATGCGAAAAACCGAACACAATGTGCTATGTGAAGGTAACCGGGTCCAATGTATGCGAAAAACCGAATACAATGCAATGTGCTATCGCGAAGGTAACCGGACCAAATGTATGCGAAAAACCGAACACAATGTGCTATCGCGAAGGTAACTGGAACAAATGTATGCGAAAAGTCGAATAGATTTTGTCCTTGTTAAGGCAATTGCATCATTTGTTGCTTGAACAATTGCTGATCACTCACACCTGCCAATGAAGCGGACTGAGAGGACGCTATATCTCCCAAAAGCCACTTTATGAGGCTGAGGCGGACTGAGAATCGCTTATCTTGTAGATTCGGGCCACGAATCCGGTGAATTTGCTCACTTAACGGAATCTGAGTCCGCTTAGCCGGCAAATCTGCCTGATCTGCCCGAATAACGGAATCTCAGTCCGCGTTGCCAGCGGGCAGGCTGGCTTGATGAGCCGCCAAGCACTCTGCGAACATCGGCACTCTACAAGGCCCGCCAAGCACTCACTGCGAATATTCGCACCCGATAAGCCCCACCCCGAAATCACCTGACGCACCGTTAGGAGTGATTGTCGGTATGCAAGAGTGATGAGTGGCGTGCTAGAGTAAGAATCAGTGCGTTAGAGTGACTGTCGATGCGTAAGTGTGATTACCGGTACGTTGACTATCGATGCATTAGTGAGATTACCGGTGTCAAAAGATAATAAAGTTCTAGACTGAAAAATAAAGTGTTAGACTCGGCAAATAAAGTTGCAGACTGAGAAAATGAAGTATTAGACTGTCAATACTTCATTAAGCTCTAACGGGCAGGATAGTTGAATGATTACGCGAATAACTTAAGTCATGACGAATTTACGAAGTTCGCAAAAAGATGTTAGCCGAAAGAAGTTCTTAGTTTAGGAGGAGTCTATATGATATTAGAAAAAGTTATAAATAGAATTGTAATACAAAGTGAATATAAGGATTTTGTTGATAAGTATATAGATAATATACTTACCGAATTTAAAGATAAGATTCATAGCATTTATATGTGTGGCTCGATTCCAAAAGGAACTGCTAAACCTTTTAAGTCAGATGCAGACTTTACTATTGTATGTGTAAATCCCAAAGATATTGATTACGAAAGATTGTCAAATATTAAAGACAGGCTTTTGGAAGAATATCCAGTAGTAACTAAGATTGATACGATAATTTGCCCGATTGACGATGTATTAAGTAAACCAAATGAGTGGGGTTTTTGGGTAAAGATAATTTGTGTTTGCATATATGGTCATGACGTTGGTGAAAAAGTACCACCGATAATTATTTCTCCAGAGTTCATTTTAGACTTAAATACAGAGACCAAGGAGGAAGTAGCTCGTATACATAGTTCACTTTCTAATGCTAGTGATAACACAATGAAAGCTAGATATATTAAAGGTTACTCTAAGAGATTAATTCGTGCATTATACTCTTTGGTTATAGAAGATACAGGTGTATGGCAAGATGACATCTTTAAGATGAAGAATGCCATATTAAACTATTGTGAGATTGACTCTGCTTTAATTGATTATCTGTATGCTTGTTACTTGGATAGTAATGTACTTGTTGAAGAGTTTCTGGGAGTTGCAGATGAAGTATATAGCTATTTTGAGAACGCCTTAAATGCAATGGCTGCTTCCAGAACTTCCTTCGGCTAAAACCATATTGACGCTCCGGGTCACTCTGAGAAGCGAGTGACCATATCCAGCCCCCTAAGCCCGTCGGGACGTCACTGCGTTAGGTGTTCGGCAAGCCTCACAGCTATAAGCAGCGACTCTAATTAAAACATAAGACGATTAAGCTAACCGGAAACGTTAGTCGAACGACAACAGCGGCAGTCAAAGACTTTATTTATCAGTCTTTGACTGCCGCTGCTTTTATTAATGGATCAGTCTAAGACTTTATTTTCACCGAACAACCGGTACGTTGACTATCGATGCGTAAGAGTGATTACTGGGGCATTAGAGTGATACCGGCACTGTTCCCTAGTTCGTCAACTGGTGCAGCACCATAGCGCAAGCGCCTGCTGCGACCGAGCGTTCACCCAGTCTGCTGCGGGTGAAGCGGACGTTATACTGCTCGCGGTAATAGGTCCGCTCAAGGGCGATCCGGGTCGCCTCCTGATAGAAATCATCGGCCGTGAGGAATAGCGGGCCGCCGAGGATGACTTCCTCGGGATGGAGGATATTGATCAGATTGGCCAGCCCGATGCCGCAGTAGACGGCCATCTCGTGGAACAACCGGACAACCTCGGGATCACGGGCATGGAGCGCTTCTATTAGATGGGCGAATTCCAGCTGCTCCGCACTCTCGGCCAGGCTGCGGAGCAGCCCGCTGCTGCCCAGCCGCCAGACTTCACGCGCCTGTCTCTCCAGGGTGTGGATGGACACATAGCTCTCCCACGCACCGGCGTTGCCGCCGGGAATATGCGGCGGAAGCCCGGAGCCTTCGATGATCATCTGCCCGACAGCCCCCTCGGTATCAATCATGCCATAGAGCAGCCGTCCATCATTCATGATGGCGGAGCGCAGGCCGATTCCGGCATGGAGGTAGAGCAGATGATGCTGCATCCGGTTACTGCTGGCCCAGTATTCGCCCAGCAGAGCCGTATTGGCTCCATTGTCCAGATATACCGGCACAGCCAGCCGCTGTTCCAGCAGCTCCTTAATATGTACCTGAGACCAGCCCGGCGCAGTGAATCGTGCCGGATTCAGGATAACTCCGGCCTGGCGGTCCAGCGGGCCGACTGCGCCGATGCCAAGTCCCGCGACCCGGCCAAGATCAATGGAGGCTGCAGCTAGCATCTGCAGTGCCTGACTATGTAAGGATTCCATCAGATGCTCCGGGGTAAGGGCGGTATCCATGTTCCAGGTATATTCGCCCAGCAGCTGCAGATGGAAGTCCATCAATACGAGCTTGGCATGGGTACGGGAGATCTCCAGTCCCAGCAGATAGGCATAGGAAGGGTTGGTCTCATAGAGAGTGGGACGGCGGCCTCCGGTAGATTCGCCGAAGCCGACTTCAACCAGCAGCTCCAGGGACAGCAATTCATCCAGTATGCGTGTTAACGTGCTTATGGTCAGTCCGCTTTCGTCCAGCAGACTTTGTTTGGAGACGGTGCGGTGTTTTCTTACAGTGAAATAGATTTCCCTGGCTTTGGGATTGGCGATAAGTTCATGAATAAGCAGCAAAGACGGTTCTCTCCTTATGAATATACTAAACCTGATGAATAGACAAGACCTGCTTTTACAATGACACAAAAAGCAAGGTGCCGCAACTGTTCCAAGGAGAGAATAGACTTGCAGGGTTCCATCCAGTTATAGCGGTAAATCCCGTCGTCTGAACAGCTGTATGCCGATGGTGAAGCAGGCCAGCCCAATCATCAGCAGCCAGATGGAGACCTCTAGCCAGGCTGCTGTTCCCTGGACAATCTCGCCGGGACGGTAGAAGCTGAATAGGGTGAAGAAGCGCAGCACATCCAGCTTATCACTGATTTTGCCGAGAATATCGAGGGTGAAGAACCCGAAAGTGACCGCCCCGGAGATTCCGAGCGCCTTCTTCTCGTCATTGCAGGCACAGGAGACCAGGAAGCAGAATCCGCCGATGGCGAAGAACAGCAGAAATGCCACCAGGTTAAGCTGGCTGAACCGGGCAATTCCGAACTCGTAGCCGCTGCCGAGGAACCAGGCTTTGCCTGCGAAGCCGGATAGTGTGGTCACAGCCATTATGATGAACAGGGAGGTAACCAGCACCATCGCCTGGGTGAAGGCCACCTTGCTCCGTGTTGTCGGTGTAGCCAGCAGGTAGGCCATCGAGCCGCGGTCCACAAGCTTGGCCACCAGCTGTGTGGACATCTGTACGCAGACTATAGCCAGAATCAGGACGAGAATCAGCCCGTAATATTCGCCCGAGATGAAGCCCTCCGCGCTTGAGAAGCCGTTATTCAGCCCGAAGGCCTTGCCTACGCCTTCCGGCATCGCCTGCACCAGATCGTTCAGCGCCTTCGTGTTATCTGCCAGGCCGGGGTAGAGCCAGATCATGAACAGAATATAAAAAGCCGAACCCCCGGCGTAATTCATAATCCCCCGCAGGTTGACGCGCATCATTTCCTTATATAGGGCCAGATTCATTGCACCTTCGCCTCCCGGTCATAATAGTCCATGAAGATATCCTCCAGGTTCTGGGTAAAGATATCCATGCTGCGGACCGGATATTTCGCAAGCTCAGCGGTGAACGGATTATAATTGCCTTGCACGGCAATCCTCACCCGGTTGCCTGCGATAGAATCAATTATCAGACCGGAGGCGGCGAACCGCTGTGCATCTTCCGGGGTTTCGAATAGGATTTCAAACAGCTTGCGCTGCATGGATTGCAGCTCATGAATATTCTTCACAGCCACGATGCTGCCGTCTTTGATAATCGCTGCGCGGTCGCAGGTCCGTTCAATCTCCTGAAAGCTGTGCGAGGACATCAGGAAGGTGGTTCCGGCTGCTTTTTCCTCCAGCACCAGCTGGGTGAAGATCTTCTGCATCAGCGGGTCCAGGCCGGAGGTAGGCTCATCGAGAATGATCACTTCGGGGCTGTGCATGAAGGCGGCGACAATGCCGACCTTCTGCTTCATGCCCTTGGACATTTTGCGGATCGGGGTGGCCGCATCAAACTGAAGGCGCCGGATCAGCATCTCCCGTTTGGCTGTGTCCTTCACGCCCTGCATGGAGGCCATGAACTGCAGGAAGCTTGCTCCGGTCATGCCGTCGATGAAGCTGATCTCGCCCGGCAGATAACCGGTATGGCGCTGCACCTGGCCCTGACCCTTCCAGGCATCGAGGCCATTGATCGTTACCGAGCCGCGGTCCGGACGCATGAAGCCCATAATATGCCGGATCGTTGTGGATTTGCCGGCGCCGTTGGGGCCGAGGAACCCGAATACCTCACCTTTATTCACGGTAAATGAGACATCGCGAATCCCCTTGCCGTTTGAAAATTGTTTCGTTAAACCTTCCACTTGCAGCATGCTGCCACCCCCGACAGAAAATAATGAAATAGTATTGAATGGATATTTCAGATGTTATAATAGTCCCAGGCTACGCCTAAGTCAATATAATTATGAAATGAAAACATTCATATATTTCATTATTTTTTCGGGTAGGGAAACAGCCCGGCTACAACGTCAAGTTAGGGTGAAGGAAATGAACGGTTTTGAGAAGCGCACGGCTCTAATCAAGGACAAAATCATGAAGACAACGATCTCCATGCTAAACACCTGGGAGCCGAAGCGGCTGAGAATTGCGGACATTGCCCGGGAAGCCGGCGTGTCACAGGTAACAATTTATAATTATTTCGGGAGTAAAGAGGCGCTGATTAGCGAATCTTTCAAGGATTTTATCCAGCAGGCTATTGATGAGTTCAGGGAGGAAATGAGGCGGCAGCAATCGCTCAAGGAACTGATTGCCTATAGCCTTTTTAAGGAGAAGGAGACCTATTCCAGCCTGCCGCCGGCGTCAATCAAGGAGATTATGGTTGATGATCAGGAGATGTACGTATATATTCAGCGGCAATATGAAGAGCAAATTGTACCGCTGATGGTACAGATGGTGGAAGAAGGCAAAGCCCGGGGAGAAATTTCGGATAAAGTGTCAGTGAAGGCGGTTCTGCTGACCATACAGTTATATATTAAGAGCTCGGGAGAGATGCTGGGCAGCCTGGCAGGGCATGAGGATAAGGATGCGTTTCTGGAGGAGCTTATTCACATCTTCTTCTATGGCTTATGCGGCCGGGAGCCGCAATAGACGCGGCGCCGGCAACAGTCCGGTAAGGCAGCTTGCATAGCAGGATACAGCAGAACACAGCAGCTGGCTAGAGCAGAGCCTTGAAGGAATGGCGGATCACATCGCCGCGGCTGATGATGCCGACCAGCACACGGTTACGCTCAACGGGGACCTTTTTGATCTGCTTTTTGCCGAGAATGGTGGCGATCTGTTCAATGTCCTCTTCGTAGTGCACAGTGACCACTTTCTTCTTGGCGATGGCCATGACGTTCAGATTGAGCAGCTTGCGCGTCCGTTCTTCGAACTCATCATTATCCCCGACGAATACATTGATCTGGAAAAAAGAATCCACAATCAGATCCTCATGCCTGCCGATATAGCGCATAATATCTCCGTCGCTCAAGTAAGCGACAATCTCGTTCCGGTCATTGACTACAGGCATGCCGCTGATCCGGTGGGTGATGCATTTCTCAATAAAAGTCCGTACAGTGTCTTCCTGCTTGACCTTGTAGACCTGGCGGATCATGAACTCATGGGCTTTCATATAGGTTCCCCCTGAAAAGTATCTCATGCACAAATAAGTTGCATAATGAAAGTATATACTTGTATTATACAAGTGGAAAGAACGATGTCAATGAAGAAAGAGAAGAGGATGGGACTGCATGGAGAAACGTTCAATAGAGACGATAGAGCTGGAAATGGCGGTTCTTGTCCGCCGTCTGACTTCACTTACCACGTACAAAAAAATCGGCAATCTCGACCGGGCGGCCTACCTGCTGCTGCATCAGATTGCTTTCAATAACGGAACTGCCGGAGTGAAGATGCTCTCCGATGAATTCCAGCTGGATATCTCCACCGTCAGCAGGCAGGCGGCTGCACTGGAGAACAAGGGATATATCATCCGTGTACCGGACCCTGTGGATGGACGGGCCTATACATTGCAGATTACGGAGCTGGGCGGAGAAATTCTGGATGAGAACCGGCAGATGCGGCAGGAAATTATGGGCAAGCTGCTGGTAAACTGGTCGGATGAAGAGGGAGATTCCTTCGGGGAGCTGCTGCGGAAATTCAATGCGACTTTTCTGGAAGAGGATTAACCAGGGCAGAGCCGTTTCCTGAGTGGAGGGTTTGGGCTGTTTTGGGCTATACTTAAGTTAATAAAGCTTATGGGGTGTACCGATGAACGAAGATAAATATGAACATATTGATGACTTAATAGAGGCTTTTCAGCAGTTTGCCCGGATGAATTGGCGCAAGACGACGCTCTGGGGACTGAAGCCGAGTGAAATCCGTGTGCTGGTCTCGATCAAAAAGGGCATGGAGCAGGAAGGCAACAAGGGGCGGACGGTTTCCGATATCAGCAAGCTCCTCAAAGTGACTTCTCCCACGGTCACGCAGATGGTGAACAGCCTGATTGCCCAAGGGTACGCTGTGCGCACGCCGGATAGCCAGGACCGCAGAATCAGCGACATTACACTAACAGACAAGGGTGCGCATCTTGCCGATATGGCGGTGGCGAAATCCCGGGAGACCTTCCAGGGGATGATTGACCATCTCGGCAAAGAACGAAGTGAGACCTTAAGCGAGCTGCTGAACGGGGTATACGAATATTTCGAGCAGCTGAATAGCCAGCAGAATGATTTCTGAACAGTAATATTGGGCATTGTATACAAAAAGAGATGTCCCGCAGCTGCAGCTGTTCCGGGACATCTCTTTGCTGTTTATAAGGATTAACTTGTGAATCTGTTAATGCCCTGCAGGCGCAGTTTCCTTCCGCAGCTTGCTCCCCGCACCGGATTCCTCTGCGGCAGCCTCTGTCTTGGATTCGCTGGAACGCAGCGGAATCTCCTTCAGGAACAGAACAAGCACGGCTGCAATAACGAGCAGCGCAGTACCGCTCAGGAACACTACCGTCAGGGAGTCGCTCAGCGCCCCGCGCAGCATCTCAATCAATTGATTGAAGAGCGGCCGGATCTGCTCCGGCAGCGTTGTATGCAGCTCCTTCAGCTTAGGCTGGTCTAGCAGCAGCTGCGGATTCATGAAGGCTGTAAGCTGCCCCGCGGCTTCCGGATCAAGCTTGGACAGGTCGGGACCTTTGCCGGAGGCCACCGCAGATTCCAGCCTATGCGTAAGAGTTGTGTTCATCACGGTACCCATAACGGCAATCCCGATAGTACCGCCAAGGTTACGGAAAAGAGTTGTGGTAGCTGTAGCTACGCCCAGCATCTGCGGAGCCACGGCGTTCTGCACGGTCAGCGTGAATACCGGCATCGCCAGCCCGAGTCCGATCCCGAACACGATCATGCTGGCCACAGCCATAATTATGCTGTTCATGAAGGCCATCATGATCATGGCGGCGACCATAAACGGCATGCCGATCATGGCGTAGCGCTTGTATTTACCGGACTTGGAGATCCAGCGTCCGGCCAGTGTGCTGAGCACAATCATCATCAGCGACATCGGCATGTTGATGAAGCCGGAATTGGTCGGGGACACGCCCTCGACCCCTTGCACGAAGAACGGCAGATAGATCATGGCGCCCATCATGCCCGCATTCATCAGGAAGCCGATAATCATCGAGATGGTGACAATCGAATTCTTGAACAGGGAGAGCGGCAGCACCGGACTCTTGGCTTTGCGCTCAATCAGAATCAGAATGACTGCACCGGCAATCGCTGCCGCGAACAGTCCGAGAATCTCCGGTGAACTCCAGGCATATTTGGTGCCTGCCCAGGAGAAGCCGAGCAGCAGGGCGACGATGCTGAGGGACAGGAAGATGGAGCCCGGATAGTCAATCGTTTCGGAAGTTGCGCGCGTTCCTTTGGGGAACATTCTCCAGATCATGATGAACGCTACAATCCCGAGCGGCAGGAAGATCCAGAAGATCCAGCGCCAATCCATATGATCGACCATGAATCCGCCGAGGGTAGGACCGATTACGCTGGAGAAGCCGAACATGGCCATCATAATTCCCGTCCACTTCGCCCTTTCCCGGGGAGCGAACAGGTCGCCTACGGCAGTGACGGTGGCCGACATCAGAATTCCGCCGCCAACACCCTGTATCCCGCGGTAGGTGATCATCTGATAGATGTTGTCAGACAAGCCCGACAGGAAGGCCCCGATGATAAAAATAACAATCCCGGCGAGCAGGAAGGGCTTGCGGCCGTAAATGTCGGATAACTTACCGACCAGCACCGTGGCAATGGTGGAGGTCAGCATATAGATGGTGATGACCCAGGTGTAATGCTCAATTCCGCCCAGGATGGCAATAATCCGGGGCATTGCGGTGCCGACAATTGTCTGGTTGATCGCCGCGAAGAACATAGCCGCCATTAAGGCGATCATAATGGTTACTTTCTTTTTTTGCGTGAGATGCTCCATGGCAGGGTACTCTCCTTTGATCCTATACGTATTATAGTTTGGCCTTTTATGATATTCTAATTAGGTAGCCAAACTACCTTTTATGTATAATACACAACTATTTTAAACATCACAATAATTTTATTTTTTATCGGAAGATAATAGCGGTTTGTATTGATTTTCACATGTTAGGTAGGTAATCTAATGATATAGAACGGAGGTGTCTCATGAGTATCCAGGACAGTCAGGAAAGGCAGCTGCTTATCACACTGGAAAATATAAAACGCCTAACCCCCCGTCAGCAGAGCATGGACTCTATCCCGCATGGAGAATTTGTAACGATGTTTGTCATACATGCAGCCATGAAGCAACAGGAGGCGGATGAACAGGAACGGGGAGGCCCGTGCCGCGGCCTGATGGTCTCCAGATTAAGTGAGCTGATGCAGGTCAGCCGGCCGACGGCTTCACAAATGGTCAGTACGCTGGAAGAGAAGGGTTATATTGAACGCGTGATGTCCGAAACCGACCGCAGGGTCATCTATATCTGCCTGACGGCCAAAGGCCAGGCGGTATTCGGCAGCAGAATGGACCGTTATTCGGATGTGCTGGCCGAGATTATCGATAAGGTGGGCCGGGAGGAGATTGATCAGCTGATCTCAACCTGCGGCCGTCTGATGGAAGCCGTGAACGAGGTACGGCCGCGGGTAATGGGGAATGCGTCCGAATGAGCCGTGATCCGGGTAACTTATAAACCTGTAAGCTGGAACATGGAAGCTGTAAACCTGTAAGCGATGAAGACTTTAAACTATAAATTCCACTTTTGCTAACCGTCTGATTTCAGGCGGTTTTTCTGTTGCGTGATTATCGCAGATTGTGCCAATGTCCTCTACACTGCAGGCAATTTCTGCTTGGTCCACACGTAAAGAAGAGAAGGCAGCTAAGTGGAAAAACGACATCTAATAATGCAGAAACCTCTGTATACGGTAGATTAGTTGGAGAAATAGCACTTGCTGCCACACGGATCGGAGAAAAACGAGGGAAGAGGGAAAATTAGGTGGAGAAAATCCAGCTAAAATCGGTAAGGCTACCCGTGAGGCCTTAGGAAGTGGAGGAAATCCAATTAATCTCTGGGGCGCCATTTACCATCACAAGGAGCAATAACTGCAGGAAAACTGGATGCCCGCCTGAGTTTTGTCCCCCTCGAACAGGGGAAGCTGTACGCCGAACACCGCAGATGTACCTATCCAAGGATGGCAAAACCCCTCTATGATCAACTCGTATGGAAAGCGCTACCATTATTGGCCGTCTCATCATGAGTAAGCAGAGAGCATGCAATGAGCATGCAGTGGGTAAGTTGCGGCAGGAATAGAAAGCGCTTTATAAATTGCCGAGGGGAGCTGGGATATTTGAAGTCTTTGGGTAAGAAAATCGGCTTGTGCCTGCTGATGCTGATCATGACAGCAGCGCAAACCGGACTTGCGGGAACCAGGCAGAATGTAGCGGAGGCAGCTGACAAGGAGCTGGCACAGAAGCCTTATATGGGCTGGAGCAGCTTCAGTATGCAGGTGTATGAGCCTTCAGGGAACTGGATATCGGCGGACAGCATCAAGAAGCAGTCGGATGCCATGCATGAGAAGCTGCAGTCGCACGGCTATGAGTATATTAATATTGACGCTGGCTGGAACGGAAGTATGGATGAATACGGCAGGCCTATTCCAAGTACTGAGCGTTACCCGAACGGGTTCCAGGAGGTTATCGACTATGTCCACAACAACGGGCAGAAAATCGGAATCTACCTGATCCCCGGCTTGTCCATCGACGCCTATAATCAGAATCTAGAAATCTACGGAACTGCCGGTGAATGCCGGATGCAGGACATTGCCGTGCAGCCGCTCAAGATTGTGGATGCCTGGAATGCTTACAGCTACAAGATCGATTTCAGCAACCCCTGCGCGCAAAAGTATATTGATTCCATCGCCGATATGCTTGGCGAATGGGGGATTGACTTCGTCAAATTTGACAGCGTAACTCCGGGATCGGGAATCAACAATCTGAGTCTTGATGCACGCGGCGATGTGGAAGCCTGGTCCAAGGCTTTGGCCCGGCATGACATCTGGTTCGAGCTCTCCTGGGCGCTCGATCATAATTATGTGGACTTCTGGAAGAAATACGCCAACGGCTGGCGGATCCAGTGGGATGTTGAAGCCTACGACAGCAATGTGGGATTAACCCAGTGGGCCAATATCGCCCGGCTGTTCCCGGATGCTGCCGTATGGTGGCGGGATGCCGGTCCCGGCGGATGGAATGACTTTGATTCGCTCAATGTCGGAAACGGTGCGATGGATGGTCTGACCAAGGATGAACGGCAGACAGCCATGACCTTCTGGGCCGTATCTGCGGCGCAGCTCTATATCGGCAACGACATGACCCGGCTTGACGACTATGGCCTGCAGCTGCTGACGAATGATGAGGTCATTGCCGTCAACCAGTCAGGTCGTCCGGCACATCCGGTGTCGATGGATACGAAGCAGCAGGTGTGGTATGCGAATAACGGCGACGGTACCTACAATGTGGCGCTGTTCAATCTCGGCAGCCGCAGTGCAGCAGTGGAGGTGAAGTGGAGCGATATCGGACTCGAGGGTCCCGCTTCTGTCCGCGATCTCTGGAGCCACACGGAGCTTGGAACCTTCGGGGACGGCTACAGTGCAGGAGCGCTTGAACCGCATGCTTCGCGGATGTTCAAGGTGACAGCCAAGGAGGGCACCTCGATTGTTAATGATGATGATACCGGGCTGCGCTACACCGGCTCCTGGCAGCGTAACGGCGGTAAAGAGCAGGTTCCCGGCAGCCAGGATATGAATATCAGCATCACGGATTCCTCCTCGGTTCCGGGTGAAGGAGAGCCTGGAGACGGCGGGCAACAGGGAGGCGGAGCTGGAGCAGATCCGAGTGATCCGGGAACAGGCAGCGGAGCTTCGGTTACCCGCTCGGTCTATGTCAATGACAGCAATCCGGCGATCACCTACAGCGGCTCCTGGTCTTCCTCGACCGGCAGATCTGCCGGGGACCACAGGGCAGATGTGCACTATACGGAGCAGAACGGTGACTATTTCCAGTATACCTTCAGCGGTACGGGAATTGAGCTGCTGACGGAGAAGGACCCCGCACAAGGCGATATGCTGGTGTATCTGGACGATGCTGCAAGTCCGGACCGGGTAAGCACATATACGTCCGGGGATAAGGAAGCCCAGCAGATCGTATATAGCGCTTCGGGGCTGGCGGAAGGTGAGCATACTCTGAAGGTGGTCAAGGACTCCGGCCAATATATGCTGCTTGATGCGCTGCGGATTACGGCAGGCCAGCTGATTAATCCGCAGGCAGGCAGCTTCGACAAGGCGCCCGGCAGCCAGGCGGATCTGGAGCTTGCACTGGCAGCCGGCAGCGACTCGCTGCTGGCAATCACGAATAATGGCGTTGCTCTGCTGCCGGGCGCCGATTACACTGCTGACGGCAGCACAGTCATCCTGAAAAAGGAGTATCTGTTCAACCAGCCATCCGGCCTTACGGAGCTGGCGCTTAGCTTCGACGGTGGAAGCAGTGAGCTGTGCACTGTCCAGATAACAGGCTCCTCTACAGTGCGCTACGAACAGATCAACAATGATGATCCCGGAATTACCTATAATGGCTCCTGGTCGCGCAGTACAGGAAGAAACATGGGAGACTACAAGGATGATGTGCAGTACACCGAGCTGAACGGTGATTCCTTCGAGTACGCCTTCAACGGGACAGGGATCAGTCTGTATACCGAAGTAGACAGCTCGCAGGGGGATATGGATATCTATGTCGATGGAGAATTCAAAGAAACCGTAAGCGCGTACCGCAACGGGCGGCTGGCCCAGCAGAATCTGTACAGCATTTCCGGTCTTCCGGAAGGCATTCATACTTTGCGGGCAGTGAAGAAGTCAGGCCGGTTCATGCTGCTGGATATGCTGAAGGTGGAGATTCCCGATCTCGTTAATCCTGTGGAGGCTGTCTTCGACAAGGCAGCTGCGGCTCAGGCCGATATAGACGTGACGCTGCTCCGGCAGCCGGGACTGTTCGGCGGCATCCGCCAAGGGTCTTACACGTTGGTAGAGGATACGGATTATACGCTCTCCGGCAGTACAGTTACGCTCGCGAAGTCCTATCTGGCCGCTCAGCCGGCTGGAACACTTACGCTGACCTTTGAATTCAGCGGTGATTATCAGAATGATGTGCATTACACGGAGAGTGATGGTGATTATGTCGAATATGTCTTCAAGGGTAGCGGGATTTCGCTCGTAGGGCCGACGGGCCCGGAAATGGGCGACATTGAGCTGTACGTGGACGGCGAACTGCGGCAGACAGTCAGCGCCTATAGCGCGAACCGGCAGATTCTGCAGAGTATTGCCGTGATTACAGGACTTGAGGCAGGCCCGCATGTGCTGAAGGCTGTGAAGAAGTCAGGCGGTCTTATGCTGGCCGATCAGTTAAGAATCACCTTGCCGGCTGCTGACGAGGGTCCGGGTGAAGAGCCGACGGCAACACCGGCTCCAAGTGCAACACCGGAACCTGCTGCAACGCCGGAAGCTACAGCCACACCACAGCCCGGAGCCACGGCGCAAACCGGAGGTAATCCGGCTCCGGCTGCAACCGCTTCGCCTGCAGTAACTGTAGCGCCATCGCCGACATCTGCGCCGGTTCCATCTTCTACGCCGGGCATTGCAGAGGAACATCATTCCGCATATGCCAAAGGATATCCGGACGGCTTATTTAAGCCGAATCAGAAGATTACCCGCGCCGAGATGGCATCGCTGCTGTTCGCAGCCATCACACCAGAGGCCGGCGGATCAGCGGCATCGTTCAGCGATGTAAGCGCAGATTACTGGGCAGCAGCGGCGATATCCGCTGTGGCCGAAGCCGGGATGATGACCGGTTACAGCGATGGCAGCTTCAAACCGGCGCAGCTGATTACCCGTGCAGAGATGGCGAGTCTGGCAGCCGTACTGATACCGGCAGACACGGCAGACACGGCGGCAGGCCGCGGATTCCCGGATATTGCCGGGCACTGGGCAGAGGCAGCCATCCTGAAGGCGCAGGTTGCCGGAATACTGAGCGGCTACAGCGACGGTAGCTTCAAGCCCGGCAATCCTTTAACCCGGGCAGAGGCGGTTACGGTGATTAACAGACTTACCGGCAGAGGACCATTACGCGGGATGGCAGTTACCCCGTGGCGGGATGTTCCGCTTACCCACTGGGCTTATGCCGATATCATGGAGGCTTCGGTGAATCATGCCTGGAAGCCTGCAGACGGAGGCGGTGAGCAGTTCAGCGGCTCCTGATTCCTGGATTTCTAATATCTGACTAATGTTAATCATCCGCTTGCACTGCCGCTCGCGCGAATCTCGCGCCGGGCGGCAGTTGTCTGCAGCGAGATCGGAATTACTAATAAAAAGCAGTGATGCCGGCCTGCATCGCTGCTTTTTATTAAATTCCCGATGGCCGCCGCGCGGAGGCGCAGGACAAAAGCTTGACTGGACGGCAAATTGTTTTAAGCTAATATTATGATAGCGCTACCAATAGAGGGGAGAATCTTACCATGCCCAAGTACTCCAAGGTGTTCCGCAGATTTCTGATCTCCTATCTGGTCATCTTAATTATTCCCAGCATTGGGGGCTATATGTCGTACCACACCTCAATCTCTGTAACCCAGTCCATTTCGATTGAGAACAGCGTGACCCAGCTGGAGAAAAGCCAGGAGATTCTGGAGCGCCGCATGGCTGAGGTTGAAGGGCTTACCCGGCAGCTGGCCATTAATCAGGAACTGAATGTTCTGATGAATGAACAAGGCCGTGAAACGAATGTGTTCGGGATCTGGAGAGCCATGCGCAATGTCCTGACCTTCGGACAGACGAATGATTTTTTGCAGGACTATTATATTTATCTGGCCAATTATGATCTGGTGCTGACTGCCGGCTCCTCCTACCGCCCGGATCATTATTACGAGATCTATCACTACAAGGATCTCCCGCTGGAGGAGTGGAAAAAGGAGATTCTGGACCGTACGCACCGGAGTGAGATTAAGCCGCTGAGCGCTTTTGTGAGTAAAGGTACACCTACCTCGGTAATCACCTATATGCAGTCCCTGCCGCTGGATAGCTTCAATAATTCTTCGCCGGCTGTCGTGGTGGTTAATATTGACGAGAAGATTATCGCCAGTCTGCTGTCCGGGCTGACCGAGCGTGATGGCGGCTGGGTGCATATCAGCGATGCGGACGGCAATACCATAGTGCTGCAGGGGCAAAATGATGGTTACGTGGATAAGCTGGCTGCTGATCCTTTTTTTGACGCGGATAAGGTAAGCCAGTTCTACAGGGATGATCTCGTGATCACGACCCGCTCCGGCACGAACGGCTGGGTGTACCAGGCGGGGATTCCCCGCAGTGTGCTGATGGAGAACGCCAATAAAATTAAGCATATGACCTGGCTGATTACGGCCGGCGCCCTGTTCCTCGGTCTGCTGGCCGGGCTTGTGCTTGCCTACAGAAACAGTATGCCAATTAACCGTCTGCTGGCCGTGATGAAGGAGCAGTTCGGCAAGGAGGACAGTCCGGAGCGCAATGAATTCGACTTCCTGAGTGGGAATATCGCCGATATGATAACGAAGAACAAGCTGCTGGAGACTGAGCTTAACCGTCAGCTGCCGCTGGTCCGGGATGCTTTTCTCAAACGGCTGATCGCCGGGGAATTCGAATCCAGGGAGGAGATTGTCTCGGCAGCCGAGCAGGCGGATATCGGACTGGGTGAAGGAACCGGGTATGCGGGAATTCTGCAGATCAAAGGGTATTCCGGTATGGACAGTGTTGAAATCCTGAATGAGCTGAATGCGGCCCGGCTTCTGCTGAAGCAGACGTTTGCCGAGCTGGCGGGTCCGCTCCCGATGACAGATATGGGCTCTGACAAAATAGTCATTTTGTTCTTCTCCAGCCCGGCTGACGGTGGCCCGGCGGGCAAGGAAGATGGGATGGAACGCCTGATGGATCAGGGGGTTCAGCGAGTGTTTGAGGAATACCGCATTTCGGTGCAGGGCGGCTTCGGGGAGTATTTCTCGTCGGTTACTGAGGTTAGCCAGTCCTTCGAGCAGGCCAGACAGGCACTGGAATATGCCGTATATACGAACCGTAAAGGAGTCATGCGCCATCAGGAGGTGCAGATTGAGAATACGACCTATTATTATCCTCTGGAGACGGAGCAGCGGCTGATCAGTACGATCCGCGCCGGCGAGCTGGCCGAGGCGGAGCGGATTATGGAGGCTACTTTTGCACAGAATCTGGGGCCCCGCGAGCTGTCGATGGAAATGAAGCATCAGCTGATCGGGGAGATGAAGGGCACCTTCCTCAAGCTGCTGGATCAAAAAATATTCATGGAGTCCCCCCTGGGGGAGAGCGTCAAACGGCAGATTATCGACATTGACACCTCGGCGCCGCTGGAGAGAATCCAGACGGAATTCCTTGAGCTGACCGGAGAGCTATGCGGATTCATCACCAACAAAAAGAAGGATGCGCACACCCAGATCATCAAGCAGATGTACCAGTATACCGCAGAAATGTACGCCGATACCGAGCTCACCCTGTACCGCGTCGCCGAGCATGTGGAGCGGCCCGAGAAATATATCTCGCAGCTGTTCAAGGAAGTGACGGGGGTCAATTATTCGGATCACCTGATTAAGGTGCGGATGGATGAGGCGGCAGTCCTGCTGCGAGAGAGCCGGTACACGGTGGATGAGATCGCGGCCAGAGTCGGCTACAACAGCTCACATTCTTTCCGGCGGGCGTTCAAGCGGCTGACGGGCATTTCGCCGAGCACCTACCGACAATCGCATGGCGAATAGTATTGATATCACATGCTCAAGCGGCTGCAGCTGTCCATGGTCCGGACGCGCGACCGTTTTTTCTTGTCTGGTAAAGTACAACGTTTAGAAAAGAACACCTCTAGGAAAAGAACACCATTCAGATAAATGTTGATAAAACAAATTTTCTCATTTTAAATTAGTACCAAGTTGAGTTAGCCGGAAATAGCAGCTGCCTTTAAATGCACCGGAAGTGAGCGGGAAGGCAGGGTGAGAGGGATAAATCCCTTTAATGCCGCCCCAATCGTGCGAAATGCTGGAATCAGAGGGATTAATCCCTTTGAATGCGCTGGAAAGTAGGCGGGAAGGGAGAATGAGAGGGATAACTCCCCTTAAATGCGCCGGAAGTGGGCGGGAAGGCAGGAATGAGAGGGATAAATCCCTTTAAATGTGCCGGAAAGTGGGCGGGAAGGGAGAATGAGAGGGATAAATCCCTTTAAATGCGCCGGAAAGTGGGCGGGAAGGCAGAATGAGAGGGATAAATCCCTTTGATTCCGCCAAAAGTAGGCGGGATGAGGAAATGAGGGGCAGAAGTGCCCCAGAATCCGCCAGAAGTGGGCGGGACGAGGAAATGAGGGGCAGAAGTGCCCCTGATTCCGCCAAAAGTAGGCGGGATGAGGAAATGAGGGGCAGAAGTGCCCCTGAATCCGCCAAAAGTGGGCGGGACGAGGAAATGAGGGGCAGAAGTGCTCCTCATTTGGACAAGGTATAAGCGGAATGCGGGATGTAAGCGCATGCAATGGACCCCGGAATCCGGGTGAACTGTACGCAAAATACGGAAATGTACCTGTTCAAGACCCGGCGCAGCACCTTATGATCGAGTCGTGGAGAAAGCGCTATCACACAGTTTAGCCAGTCAAACCTAAACACCTGCTTCCGCAGCAAGTTCTGCTTGAAGCAATTCAAGTGAAGCAACTTAGCACAACCAAGTACCTGCTTCCGCAGCAAGTTTTACGCAAAATGAGCTAACGAAGCCACACGGAAACCAGTCACACGCTTCCGCAGTGATTTTTGCACGAAGAACAATCATGAGCACAAACCAACGCAGTACACGCTGGCACAATCTTTAGGGGGGATTAATCTGGAGAGAAATCTGATATTAAACAACAAGCCGGCGCCCCGGAGGAAAGGCCAGAGCTGGCTCTCGAACGCCGGAAAAAGCATGCTGAAGCACTGGCAGCTCCATCTGCTGGTCATTCCACCTTTGCTGTTTTTTCTGATCTTCAAGTATTATCCGATGGCGAATGCGGTTCTGGCGTTCAAGGATTATAACGTGATCAAAGGCATATGGGGCAGTCCATGGGTAGGCTTCAGGAACTTTGAACTCTTTTTCGAGAATCCGATGTTCTGGACGCTGGTGAAGAATACCATTCTGCTGAGCGGCTTCCTGCTGCTGGCGGGGTTCCCGATTCCCATCCTGCTGGCACTGATGATCAACGAAATCCGCGGCGGACGGTTCAAACGGTTTGTCCAGCTGGTCTCCTTCGCTCCTTACTTTATCTCGACGGTGGTCATGGTATCGATTATTATGCTGTTTCTCGCTCCGCGCCTCGGCTTCGCCAATATTGCCCTGAATTTCTTCGGGCTGGAGTCGGTGAATTTCCTCGGGGAGCCCGGCATGTTCCGCTCGATTTATGTCTGGTCCGATATTTGGCAGACCGCAGGCTATAGCGCCGTCATCTATCTGGCCGCCCTGGCCGGCATTGACCCTACGCTGTACGAGGCCGCCAAGGTGGACGGAGCTTCAAGGTTCCAGAAAATCCGCCACATCGACCTTCCGGGCATCGTCCCGACAATCGTGATTATCCTTATTCTAAATGTAGGCAATGTGATGGCGATCGGTTTCGAAAAGGTCTATCTGCTGCAGAATCCGCTGAATATCGTCAATTCCGAGATCATCGCTACGTATGTGTACCGGATCGGCCTGCTGAATGCCAATTACAGCTTCGCCACCGCCGTCGGCTTATTCAATTCCTTAATTAACCTGGTCCTGCTGCTTACGGTTAACGGCTTGGCCAAACGAATCACGAACAACAGCATCTGGTAGGAAAGGAGTGCTCGTATGGCCGCTTCGGCAGCAGTTTCCCAAAAAATCAAAGAATCCACCGGTGACCGGATTTTCCTCACTGTGGTCTATACGGTGCTCATCCTAGTGGTGATAGCCGTACTGTACCCGCTTATCTTCATTATCAGCAGCTCCATCAGCAGTCCGGCGGCTGTAACCTCAGGGCGTGTATGGCTCTGGCCCGTCGATATTTCCTTCAAGGCGTTCAAGGTGCTGTTCAGCACGCATGAGATTGTTTCCGGCTATGCCAATTCAATTTTTTATACGGCGGCCGGCACACTGATCAGCGTCACCATGACGGTTATGATTGCTTATCCGTTGTCGCGCAAAGCGTTTTTTGGACGGAATGCGTTAATGATGGTAATAACGTTCACGATGATCTTCAGCGGCGGGCTGATCCCCACCTATATGGTGGTCCGGCAAATGCACCTGATCGATACCCGCTGGGCGCTCCTGATTCCGAATGCCATCTGGGTGTGGCAGGTGATCATCGCCCGTTCCTTCTTCCAGGCCTCAATCCCGGAGGAGCTGCTTGAAGCCAGTGAGATTGACGGCTGCAGTGACATGCGGTTCATCCGCAGCGTAGTGCTTCCGTTATCCAAGCCGATCCTTGCGGTGCTGGTGCTGATGTACGCCGTAGGCCAGTGGAACTCCTATTTCGACGCACTGATCTATCTGAAGACGGCGGATCTGTTCCCGCTTCAGCTGGTGCTGCGCAGTATCATTATCCAGAACAACAGTTCCGGAGCGATGGATGCGATGGCGATGGTAGAACGGCAGCAGATGGCGGAGCTTCTGAAATATGCGCTGATTGTTGTGGCTACGCTGCCGGTGCTGGTGATTTATCCTTTTGTGCAGCGTTATTTCGTTCAAGGGATGCTGGTCGGGTCCGTTAAGGGCTGAGAACTGGCATGTACATCTGCAAAGGGGGTGAGTTCATCAGCCGGCAGCAAGAAATATCCACCCTGTTCAACTCAAAAAAAGGGAGTGATTGATTTTGAAGAAAAGCCTTATTAGTCTGTTAATGCTGGTAACGGTACTTACAGTTGTGATCAGCGGATGCTCGGGCAAAAATACAGACAGCCCTTCGGGCGCCCAGGCCACCAGCGGGAATGCAAGCGGAAATACACCGGCTGCGGCAGCACCTGTTGAGGTCAGCGTCTTTGCCGTCCAGGAATCGGGCATTGATATTCCGACCAATAAATTCACCACCTTCCTTCAGGACAAATTCAACATCAAGTTCGATTGGCAGATCAACCCGTCCGACGGGGCCAAAGAGAAACGCCAGATCTCGCTGGCCAGCGGCGACTATCCTGATGCGTACCTGCTCACCGCCTATATTGATGAATTCTCGCAGGGCGATGTGCTGAAATACGGCCAGCAGGGCGTTCTTGTGCCGCTGAATGATCTAATTGACAAGTATGCACCGAACATTAAGGCAGCAATGGAAAAAACGCCTGCGCTGAAGACGCTGAACACGGCGCCGGACGGCAATATTTACGGGCTGGGTGCTTACACGGAATGCTTCCACTGCTCTTATCCGAATAAAATGTGGATCAACACCGAATGGCTCAAAAAGCTGAATCTGGAAGCACCGAAAACTACCGAGGAGTTCAAGCAGATGCTGGAAGCCTTCAAGACACAGGACCCGAACGGCAACGGCAAGGCCGATGAAGTGCCACTGAGCGGTTCCACTGAAGATTTCGGTGTACGGATTATTCCTTATCTGATGAACAGCTTCGTCTATGACGATGACCGCAATTACCTCAACCTGACACCGGACGGCAAGGTCGAATCAGCAGCCATCAAGCCGGAATGGAAAGAGGGCCTGACGTATATCAAATCCCTGTTCGATGCCGGGCTAATTGATCCGGGGGCTTTTACACAGAATGCTGAAGCTTTCAAGAAAATCGGCGAGAACGCCGATGCGGAAATTCTTGGCGCCGGTGCGGGCATGCACCCTGCCATCTTCATCAATATTGACCCGGGCAACACGCGTTCAGCTCATTACAACCCGCTTGCTCCGCTTACCGGTCCTTCCGGAGTCTCATTTGCTACACATGATGCAGGCGGTGTATCGCCGGGAGCCAAGTTTGTCATTACCAACAAAGCGAGTGAAAAAGCACAGATTGCTTTGATCAAAATGGTCGATTATATGTTCACGCCGGAAGGCCAGACTAACTCGGCCAGCGGGATGAAAGGCATTGACTGGACCGATCCGGGTGAAGGGGATGTGGCACTCGGCAAGGATTCGAAGCCGGTGATCAAGCAGATTCCGATGGCAGAAGGCGAAGCGCCGCGCAATGCGGGCTGGAGCGGAATGGGTCACTTCTATATGCCGAAGGAGTACCGCGATACTTTTGTCCAGGGAACAGATATCTATGCTTCCAACGGATATGAACGCAGACTCTATGATGCTACGCTGCTGTATGAGGGCCATGAACCGAAGGATCTGTTCCCGCTCTGGTCGATCTGGATTGACCCAAGTGACATCGATGAAGCCAGCATGCTGCAGACGAACCTCAGAAACTACATTGAGCAGAACGAGCTGCAGTTCATTACGGGCAACAAGGATCTGAACAAGGACTGGGATGCTTATGTAAAAGGTCTTAAAGACCTGAAGCTGGACCGCTATCTGGAGATTTTGCAGAAGGCTTATGATGTGTCAGCGAAATAAAGCCGGATAGCGCGGAAACGCGGGCGGCCTAACCGCTGCAAAAACGGATGCCGGCCTCTTTGGCCGGCATTGCTGTTTGTAGGGACGCAAGCTGAACTGAAGGACAAATAAAAGGCATAAGGACGTATCCAATTATTGCTTCTGGAGGTGAACTCATGAGCTACAAGAACAGCGGCTGCAATCCAGGCATTACGCCGCGCAGGGGATTGCCAGGGATGAAAAGTAAGCTTGCGGGGAATGCCCCGCTTACAGCCGCTTTTCTGGGCGGCTCGATTACGGAGGGGGCCGGCGCTTCGGATGCGGATACCACCAGCTGGCGTGCACTGACCGGAGCGTACCTGCAAAGGTTATACGCAGGCCATCCCGTGCGCTGCATTAACGCCGGAGTCGGCGGGACTACCTCCACCTTCGGTGCACACAGGCTGCAGGAGCATGTGCTGCACCACGGGGAGATAGACCTGCTGTTTGTTGAATTCAGCGTGAATGACGGGGAAGACCGCGGGGAGTCCATCCGCGGTATGGAGGGAATTGTCCGCCAGTGCCGGCGTCTGTCACCGGAGACGGAGCTGATCTTCGTATACACGGCAGCCGACAAGAATCTGACCGGCTACAAGCCTTTTAATATCGCCGTGCATGAGGAGGTGGCTGATCATTATGGCATCCCGTCGATTGACTGTGCGGCAAAGGTGTACACCATGATCCACACAGGTGAGCTGAATTGGAAGAGGTTCGCTCCGGACGGATACCATCCGCTCGATGCGGGGCACGCGCTGTATGCAGGGCTGGTGCGGGAGTACTTGGAACAGGAGATTGTGCCGGGTGGCGCTCAGCCGGGATGGCTGGAGGAGGCAGGGCCGGAAGCAGGGCCGGAAGTGGCGGTTCCTGGAGAGGGAACAGAAGCGCAAGAGACGGCGGTGCTGAAAAAGGAAGCGGGGCGGGAAGCATCAGTACCTGGAGAGGAAGCGGATGCGCAAGAGACGGTGCCGCTGATACAGGAAGCAGGAGAGGAAGCGCTGCTGCCCATTCCGCTGGATAGCCGGAATTACGAGTACGGTGGATTGCTGGATTACAGCGCCGCTGCCTATTCCGCAGGCTTCCGCAGCCAGGAGCTGCAGCCCGGCGAGCCGCTGATGAATTGGCGGTTCTCTACGGAGCATACCCATACAGATGATCCGCAGGCAGAATTCAGCTTCACGGTGACGGGACAAGGTGCCGGAGTGGTGCTGCTGTACGGGCCGGACTCGGGTATTGTGGAATATTCGCTGAACGGCGGGCCTTACGCTGAAGTCAATCTGTTCGATGACTGGTGCCTGAATGCTTACCGTCCAATCCTGGCACTATTCCCGGTTCAAGAGAAACGCGGCGTATTGCAGGTTACAATTCGCAATACAGTGCACAAGGACAGCCGGAGTACCGGGACCGGTCTGCGGGTACTTAAGCTACTGTACAACTGATGCAGCACCGCAACTGAGCAGTCCGGCAACTCATGAGCCGTCTGCTTCATAACTATTCATCCGGGAGGTGTTTGATATTCATCACGAAGTTCATCCCGCAGACGATGATCAGCCGGTTCACCGGACTGTGCTACGGCTGACTGATTTCGGCGCCGTTAAGGATTCGGACGGGGATGCCCAGCCTGCGATGCGGCGGGCAATAGAAGCCGCAGGCAGGCTGGAAGGACCGGTGCTGCTGGACTGCCCGCAGGGCAGCTATCATTTCTACCCGGACCATGCGCTCCGGGTTCCTTATTACATTACCAACACGGCCAGCGAGGAAGAGCTTCCCGATGTGACCAAAACCGCAGGGCTACTGCTGAAGGGGCAGCGTCAGCTGACACTGGACGGGAACGGCTCGCTGTTCCTCTTCCACGGGAAGCAGACGATGCTGATTCTGGACGGCTGCACGGACATGGAGATCCGCAACCTGCATCTGGATTATGTCCAGCCTACAGTAGCCGAGATGACCGTGGAGCAATGCGGTGCGGACTTCTGCGAAGTCACCGTGCACCCGGATTCACGGTATGAGCTGAACGGCGGCATGCTGGCCTGGATAGGCGAGGGCTGGCGGTTCCGTGAAGGCTCGATGCAGCTTTATGATCCCGTGCAGAACATAACCTGGCGGACGGATAACTGGCTGGCGGAGGCGCGGCTTGTCGAGGTGATCGGCCCGCACAGTCTGCGTTTCAGTTTCGGTTTCAGGCCGGATGTTGCCCCGGGGACAGTCCTGCAGGTGCGGGACGGCATTCGCGATCAGGCCGGAATCTTCATCACTGAAAGCTCCGGTGTGACGCTTCAGAACACAGGGGTGCATTTCATGCACGGGCTGGGGATCGTCGGCCAGTTCAGCCGGGATCTTGTCTTCCGGCAGCTGGATTTGTCACCGCGCCCTGAAACCAGGCGGACTGTGGCCGGATTCGCCGATTTCATTCATCTGTCCGGCTGCAGGGGACAGCTTCTGATCGAAGACAGCTGCTTTAGCGGGGCACATGATGATGCAATCAATGTGCACGGCACCTATCTGCGGATTGCCGGGCAGCCTGCCGGAAAGACGCTGAAGGTCCGCTTTATGCATCCGCAAACGTATGGGTTCATGGCCTTTCACCCGGGCGATGAGATTGAGTTCGTCCGTGCGGAATCCCTGACGGCGTATGCAGTCAGCCGGGTTGCCGGTGTCCGGCAGCTGAATCCGCGTGAACTGGAGTTAACGCTGGAAGGGCCGATTCCGCCGGGCATCGGCGGAACTGATGTCATTGAGAATGTCACCTGGACTCCTGAGGTGGAGATCAGGGGGAATGTTTTCCGGCGGATTCCGACCAGGGGAATTCTGGTGACTACAAGGCGCAGGACTGTGATTGCGGACAATGTATTCGAGCGGATGCAGATGAGCGCCATTCTGGTTGCTGCCGATGCGGAGTCCTGGTATGAGTCTGGTGCTGTCAGAGATATGACCATTACCGGGAACACCTTCATTGCCTGCGGCAGCAGTGAAGCTTCGGTCATCCACATAGCCCCGGAGAATAAGGAAGCGGACAGCAGGGCGCCTGTGCACCGGAATATCCGCATAGAGCACAATCTCTTTGAGACTGGGGATACCCCCGTTCTCAGTGCCAGAAGCACGCAGGGATTAACGTTCAGGCATAACCGTGTGGTTGTTGCGGCGGCAGATGCAGGAGATCGAAGCAGGAAAATGGGCATGGACAAAGACAAGGACAAGGACAAGGACAAGGACAAGAGCATGGACGAGGAAAGGTTCTCAAGCCTTGAGAATGCTGTCCGGCTTACAGCCTGTAGCGGGG
Organism: Paenibacillus sp. FSL E2-0178; assembly: GCF_038593005.1. Lineage (NCBI taxonomy): Bacteria > Bacillati > Bacillota > Bacilli > Caryophanales > Paenibacillaceae > Paenibacillus > Paenibacillus sp. FSL E2-0178. Next base: position 2,625,148 of record NZ_CP151953.1, on the reverse strand, counting down.
TAGACGTGACAGCGAATTCTTTTTGCATAGAGGAACAGTGAATGTAAGCGTGCCTTGAACCTGCTGGGGGCGGGCAGATTATGACAGACAGGAGAATGCGGTATGAATGATTTCAAATTATGGTATTCTGAGCCGGCAGTGAGCTGGGCCCAGGGATTGCCTCTGGGGAACGGCAGATTAGGGGCAGTCGTGATGGCTGCTCCACACCGTGAAGTATGGAGTATGAGCGAGGTCACCTACTGGTCGGGGCAGAGCGACCCGGTACCTTCCTCCGGAGGGGGTAAGGCTGCTCTGGAAGAAATGCGCCAGTATTTCTTCAGCGGGGATTACGAAGGGGGCGACCGTCTGGCTAAGCGGCATCTGCAGCCTAAGAAGCAGAATTTCGGCACGAACCTCGGACTATGCGAGGTGGTGATTGATTTTGCAGAGCAGATGCAGAACCGGGAGCAGGAATCAGGAGATGGCGGACAATTCCGGCGGGAGCTCGATCTGACGAATGCGGTGGCCGGAGCGGTGCATCAGGGTAAGAGTTCAACGCTGCACCGTGAGGTTTTTGCCTCGCATGCGGGTGATCTGGTAGCGTCAAGGATCTGGGGCGGACTGCCGGGTACAGTGTCCTTTTCGCTCAGTCTGGTGAACGGGACGGGGCAGTTTAGAGCGACAGCCGTGGAAGGCGATATACTGGAATTCAAGAGCCAGGCAACAGAAAATATACACAGCAACGGCACTTGCGGAGTCTATGCCAAAGGATGGGTCAAGGTGGTGATATCCGGCGGTTCGATTCATAGCGGTGACGGCCAATTGACTGTCAGCGGAGCGGATGAAGCCTGGATTTACTTCGCCGTCAGCACGAATTACCGCCGTACAGATGCGGACTGGGAATCAGAAAGCCGCAGCACCATTGATCAGGCGTCAGGCAAGGGCTACGAACTGCTGCGAGAAGAGCATATTGCCGATTACCGCAGCCAGTATGACAAGGTGAATATTCACCTGGGGCGCTCAGATAAGGCCGATCTCCCTACCGGTCAGCGTATTCAATCCCTTGCCCGGGGCGGCGGGGATGATCCCCAGCTGTTCGCGCTGTTCCTGCAGTACGGGCGTTACCTGACGATCGCCGGTTCACGGGCGGATTCGCCGCTGCCTATGCATCTGCAGGGGATCTGGAATGACGGGGAAGCCTGCCGGATGGGCTGGAGCTGTGACTATCATCTGGACGTCAACACCCAGATGAATTATTACCCTACGGAGATTACGAATCTGGGGGACAGCCATCTTCCGCTGATGCGCTATGTTGAAGAGCTGGCACAGGCGGGAAAATCAACGGCCGGCAATCTGTACGGCAGCAAGGGCTGGGTTGCGCATGTATTTTCGAACGTCTGGGGATTTACGCTTCCCGGCTGGGAGACTTCATGGGGACTTAATGTTACAGGCGGACTATGGCTTGCCACACATCTGATACAGCATTATGAATATAATCTGGACCGTGAGTTCCTGGCGCGCCAGGCCTATCCGGTGCTCAAAGAAGTTGCAGCCTTCTTCCTCGATTACATGTGTATCCACCCCAAGTATGGCTGGCTGGTTACCGGACCGGCGAATTCACCGGAGAACAGCTTCTATCCCGGTCATGCCGGGGAAGGAGCACAGCAGCTGTCCATGGGTCCGGCGATGGACCAGATTCTGGTCCGGGAACTGTTTGAATTCTGCCTGATGGCGGCAGCGCTTCTGGACCAGGATGAAGCGTTTCGGCAGACGCTTCAGGCGGCTGCCGCTAAGCTTCCACCGCTCCAGATCGGCAGGAAGGGGCAGCTGCAGGAGTGGCTGGAGGATTATGAGGAAGCCCAGCCGGAGCACCGGCATCTGTCCCATCTGTTCGCGCTGTACCCCGGCAATCAGATTACTCCCGGCCGGACACCGGAACTCAGCAGGGCAGCCAGAGTTACGCTGGAGAACCGGATGCAACAGAACGAGCTGGAGGATGTGGAATTTACGGCGGCGCTGTTCGGACTCGGGTTTGCCCGGCTGCATGACGGGGAGAATGCCTATAAGCATATTTCTCACCTGATTGGCGGCCTGTGTTTTGATAATCTGTTCACCTACTCCAAATCGGGCATTGCCGGAGCGGAGAGCAATATTTTCGTCATCGACGGGAATTTCGGCGGTACAGCGCTGATTGCAGAGATGCTGCTGCAGAGCCACGCGGGAGAGATTCATCTGCTGCCTGCCCTTCCTGCGGCATGGAGCACTGGAGCGGTATCCGGCCTGCGGGCCAAGGGTAATGCGGAAGTGGATGTTGCCTGGGATAACGGCCGGCTGACTGCAGCCGAGGTCCGTACCTTTTCTCCGGGAACGGTGACGGTGCGATGGGGTGATGTACGAACAGACTTCCAGGCGGAAGCAGGCGGAAGCTACGAATTGGGCAGCCGGCTGGAGCTGTTGGCGTAAGAAAAGCGGGGGCGAAATTCGCCCCCGCTTATTTGCTGCTTTTGCACGATAACCATGTGTTCTTGTTGGGAATGAAGCCTTAGGGGACTATGGCGCTATGGAACTGTCGACTGAATCGTACTACATCAGAGCTAGAGTAGTGAGTTCATTCAAACATTTCATACATGCAGCAATTTGAGTATTCAATTCCAACGGGGAATTCCGTGATAGTTGTATAATGTACAACTAAAAAAGGCGAAAAGGGCTGCTCGCCTCTTATAACTGTAGTCTGTACAACTAAATTTGCCGAATCGGTAAAAACCTTCTAAGTACGGCAGTTTAATTGTACGGAATACAACTAAACGGATAATCCGTTCTAAATCAGATAATATAGTTGTACAAAGTGCAACTAAGATTAAGCCTGCCGCATATACCGTAATCCAGTCATTGCAAATCCTCAGCAAGCAAGCTGCCAAAGTGGCTTCACCTAGTTTGTTCTCTGGCGATTGATTTGATTTAGGAGCTATCCCCCCGCTTTAACGATGCGGATAATTTCCCCGGCAGAAGTCTGCATATCCGCGGTTATACCTGTGAAGGTCTGCATCTCCCCGGAGGAACGGGTACATTCGGCCCCTTGCTCCCAAGGAATATAGAAGGATAACGGAGCTCCTGCTTCACTGAACACCTCGATATGCTGCACTTCACCTGCCCGGATGGACGCACTGACGAGGAAGCCGCCTACCGCGCGCAGGCTGCGGAATTCTGCGCTGTCATGCTCCGGCCAGTTGGGGAAAAAGCGCAGCACGCCGTTATAACTCTGGAGCAGGCATTCGTTGATAACGGCGGGCAGTGCGAAATTCTCAAACCAGATACCCATGCGCGCCATGAAGCTGAAGTCGTCCGTATCGGAGTAGCGTCCGCCGCTCATCAGCACTTTATCTGTGCAGGTGCCGTTAGGCAGCAGGCAGTACCGGATCTGCCGCTTGAACCGCTCCAGATCAAGGATACCGAGCCGTGCCCCGGCCAGAGGCTGGAACACCAGCTCATTCCCGCCTTCATTGAGATGATTGCGGTAAGTATTCACCGCCGTCTGATACTCTGCCGGAGGAGAATGCAGACCGTGTTCCTCGCCGGGGAAGACGGTGGTCAGCGGAACCGGGACATTGTAGACAGTGTCCGGGTCTTCGCCTGCCACGGATACAAATACACGGCCCGAAGCTGATTCGGCTGCCGGATACTCCGGGAAGTGATTCAGGATGTCCTGTACTTCTGTTAACAGGGCTCCTTCTGCTTCATCCTCTCCCAGAACGGCACAGGCACTGATGAATGCCCGGAAGATAAATTTGGTCAGCGTCAGATCGATCAGGCAATCGCTGTTGCGGGCAAATCCCGGTGTGATCTCATACAACTCAGGCACCACCGTCGGGAAAATATGATAACACCCGTCCTCCCAGGGCTGACCATAGGCTTCAGGACGTTTCATATAAGCCGTCATGAACAGGACGGCTTCCTTCATGGGCGTGAAGGCGCGGCTGCGCAGGAATTCCTTATCCATGGAATATAGATAATGCCACCATAAACTCTGTACAGTCCATGGGGTCTCGCATATTTCCCAGCCCCAATGCGGAACAGGGTAAGGCATCATGTTCATTGCTACCGGATAGGCAGAATGCGGGAAATAGGCGCCGGGCAGACCGTAATAGTTACGCGCCCACTTGCGGCTGACCGGCAGTACATGATCCACCATGTCTGCATATGGCAGATGCTTCTCCAGATGGTTGCTGGAGAACGTCACCCAGAATGGCTGCTGGGTGTTGTAGTTCATATGATAGTCTCCGTGCCATTCCGCTCCGATGGAGCCGTAGCTCCAGTTGGCGAACAGCCCGGGGCAGGTTATTCCCGCCTTAACGGAGCAGTTCAGGAAATAGAGATTGCGGTACCAGATCTGCTCCAGGAATTCATCCTCCAAGGCGATGAAGGAATGCCCCCAGTATTCCCGCCATGCTTCCCGGGTCTGCGCCAGCGCGTGGTCGTAACCGGCGCGTGTCTGCGCGTTCATCCTGGCAGATGCGCTAGGTCCAGGTTGAGCACCGATTACAGTTCCTGTGTCAGCTATAGCTCCAGCATCGGCTTCAGACCCGTGTTCGGGTCCGGACCCGTTTCCGGTTCCTGTTTGTGGTACAACCCCAGATTCCGCTTCGGCTCCAGGTCTGGACTTATATTCGGCTCCACACCTAACTCCGCCAGTCGCTATCTCCGTTGCCGGTCCCTCCCGCAATTCTGCGCAGGCCAGGAAGCCGCTGGATTTCCCGGAGGTATCCAGACGGGCAATGCTGCCGCTGCCGGTGAATTCTGCCCCCGGAAGCCGGAATGCAAGCCGGAACGCCTTGTCCCGCTCATGCGGAATGTACGGCGAAGCGGGGAACTCCATGTGTGGCAGAATTTGTGTAAAAGCCAGCAAGCCAGCCGCAGCGTCATTATCCCATTGCGCCGGGGGGAATTCCTGCGGTGTCTTGGGATCGGGGATGAGCCTGGCCTCATGGAACAGCGGAACCTGCGAACCGGTCGCCGTATCTGTTACCGACATCCACACCCGGTCCTGCTCCGCCTCCACAAACAGCTCGAATACCGCCGGTTTGCCATTGATCAGGAAATCAACCGTGCAGCGTCCGTCGCCAATATGCACCGTGTGGCCGAGTACCTCCGCGCGGCGCCGGTCATACCGGAGCAGCAGCGAGCCGCAGGGCATCGGGCGCGGGTAGGGCTTGCTGTAGTTGTCTCCGGCCATTTCGCAGTATTCGCGGTACCACGGGTTGTCCGTAAGCTGGCGGAGATCAGCGGGAAGCGAAGCGAAGCGGTCGTACACTTCCTGGAAGGTCAGAATATCCTCTGCGTGATGCTCGGCAATGCGGATATCCCAGACATTATTGTGCCCGAAGTGCAGCATAACCGCATCCGGCCGGGTGGTCACCACCACACCAAGCCCGCCGTTGCCCAGCAGCGCCCCTTCGAAGAAGTCCGCCGCCGGAACGCTGAAGGTAATATTATGCCGCCCGGCCTGCTCTTGGGTATGAAGCAGACTGCCTGCCGCTGTACAATCCGCTGCTGCCCCAGCCTCCGCCTTAGCTTCTAACGCAGTGACCGCCATAGAATCTGCCGCCGCAGCTACTGCCTTAGCCTCTACCGAAGTGACCACCATAGAATCTGCTGCCCCAGCCTCCGCCTTAGCCTCTACCGCAGTGACCGCCATAGAATCTGCCGCCGTAGCTGCTGCCCCAGCCTCCGCATCAAACTCCTCCTTATCCTCTGCCTCCGCCACCGCTCCAGCCATCCCAAGCTCCACCACCTCTGCCTTCGCCGCCTCCGCACCCTCCGTCACCGATGATACCTTAGTTTTTTTCATCTTAGTTATGCCTCCTCCAAGCTGTATTGACCTGTTTTTCTAAATGCACTAAACCGTCTGTAGGGTTTACCTGTATAAATCGTAGGCGAATCCCGCAGGAAAGTATTTAGCAGAGGGTCCGGTTGTTGCACGATCGGCGGGTGAATTGACGCTGGACTGTCGCGCCCCGTCTGAACGGGGGAAAGGTACCCTGCTGCCGCAAGTGTACCTTTACGCTGAAACATCCCCCGGCTTATATTCAGCATAGAAAGCGCTATCAATAAGCGGTGTCAATTTGTTCTAGGGGGATAAATAGGGATGGCTAAATCAAAGGTAAAACAAACAAAGAAAAGTTACGGATTCGCAGTTCCGGTCATTATATTCATTATGCTGGTGCTGGCCGTATCCGTGGTGTTCCTTACCCGGACCAAGGCGGCGGGCGGACTGGACGGACTGCCCAATTATACGGAAATCCGCGGAGACTTCGATGCGAATGGCCTGAAATATGAGAAGCAGCCGCATCTGGGCAGCAGCACAGCCAAAGCCAAGGTGATTGAATTCGCAGATTTCAAGTGTCCTGCCTGCAAGAAGTGGAAGGAGACCTATTTTGAACAGTTCAAACAGGAATTCATAGATACCGGCAAGGCAGAGCTGTTCTTCATTAACTTCGCCTTCATCGACCGGGATTCGATTATGGCAGCCAGCGCAGGCGAAGCGGTATTTGCCCAGGACAACGATAAATTCTGGGAATTCATGAGCAAGCTGTACGACCATCAGGGGGATGAGACGAAGATTTGGGCTACCCCGCAGTTCATGCTTGATTTCGTGAAGGACAACATCAGCGGCATTGATTATGAACGCTTCGCGAAGGATCTGCAGGCGCGTACTTACATGCTTCCGGTCAAGGAGGATTTCAAAACCGCAGGGAATTACGGGGTAAACGGGACACCGAAGTTTATGGTGAACGGCCAATTGCTGCCGGGTTCATCTTACGAAGAGCTGGCAGCTGCCATTGAAGCCGCGCAGGCTTCGAACGTTACAGAGTAACCGCACCAACGAAAGGAAGGAAGGGAGAGGAGGAGGAGCATATGAACTTTTCCGCAATGCATCCTTACGTCTATCTGGCTACCCGCTATCCCTTTGCCAAAGGGCAATCCAGCTCTCCGAGAATTTGCTATATGAGCTCGGTTTACCTGATCAGCGAAGGTTACGGGACACTGTTAACAGGGGGACATGCCCACCGGGTCAGTCCGGGAATGCTGATCCATCTCCCGCCCGGGCAGCTTCATGAATGGCGTGCAGACGCTGCCGAACCCATGGTTCATCAGTGCTGCTATTTCGATTGGCATCATGTGGACCGGGAGGGCGTCTTCGACTGGGCCTGCCCGATCTGCTATAAGCCGGAGCAGCTGAAGGAGGAGCTACTGGGCCCTCTTTTCCCGTATCCGCTTCCGCTGTCCATGGATGTGGGGCTGCTGCGCGGGTGGACAGAGCGGTTTCAGAGGTTCTACAAGACAGGGGAGTTCGATAATGAGCAGACCTTCATCCGCAATCTGACGATTCAGCGCCATTTCCAGGAGTTTATTGATGATCTGCTGCATCTGCTGCTGAGCGGCCAGCCCATTCCGGACCGGAGGATCAGCTCACTGCTCGAGCAGATGGAGCAGGATCTGCTGCATGATGTACCGAAGCCGCTGGAGGCATATTACAGCAGTCTTCAGCTGAGCCGGGGGCATTTCTTCGAGCTGTTCCGCAAATCTACCGGGGCCTCACCTGTGGAGTATATGAACCGCTTCCGGGTCAACCGGGCCAAGGAAGATCTGCTGCATAGCCGGCTGAGTATTACCGAAATAGCCGAGAAATACCACTTCAGCTCACTCCACTACTTCTCCCGCCTCTTCCACCGCCAGACCGGCCAGACTCCGCGGGAGTTCCGCACGCGCTGAGCTAAGCTTCCGGACTGAAGCGGAATAGCGAGTCCAGAGGATATCCTGCCCCTGTAATGGGGCGGGATATTTCGCTTTGAAACGATCCCGCTGAAACGATCCCGCCCTTTATAAGGACTGCAAAGCCGTTTCCACTTGTTCTGCGGGGATAAGCGCCGCTTATACCCGTATAAGCAACGTCTATTTAACAAACGCACGGGCTGCCGTCTATAATGACCACAGAGATTAATTCCTAGTTATCTCATAGGAATATCTAAAAATCCCTGGACGGAGTGAGGTTATGGCAAACGGCAAAGACGGTGCTCACGGCAGCAGCAACAACAGCAACAACAATAACAGCAACAACAATAACAGCAAAGCGAAGAAGGTAATGCTGCTGGGTCTGGACGGTGCAGATCCGGTAGTCATCCGCAAATATGTGGCAGAAGGCAAGCTTCCGGGCTTCAAAAGAGCGCTCGATGCCGGTGTAACCACCAGCGATCTGGGTATGCAGAGCGTGCTTCCGGCGATAACGCCGCCGAACTGGGCATCCATTGCTACGGGCGCGTATCCGGCGACCCACGGCATTACCTGCTTCTGGAACCATACGCTCGGCAATGAGCTGGATGTGCTGGATTACGGCTTTGACTCGGGGCTGCTGAAGGCGGAGACCATCTGGCAGGCTTATGCGCGGGCGGGCAAAAAGAGCATTATTTTCAATTATCCAACGTCCTGGCCGCCGCAGGTGGAGGATGCAATCTATGTAGACGGAACAAGCATCTACACCAATCTGCGCGGTTACATTGACTATGAAAAAGTATATGAAGGCCGCTCGGAATATGCCGAGCTAATCGAAATTCCCCATGTCGTGGATAATACGGGGGCCAACTGCCGGTTTGAAGGGGAAGAAACGTCGCAGAAGGCGGAGATCAGCAAGGATACCTACGAAGGCTATGGCTATACCCAGCCAGGGCTGGTCACAACGACCCAGGATGGTGAGCTGTCTGCGGATGTACCGACGGCGGATCAGATCTATACGCCGCTGAGACCGGCTGAAGGCTGGGCTTCCGCTCCTGCCGGAGCACGCGAGTTCGCGGTTCCGGTAAATAACGGGCAGGCCAGACGGTACGGTCTGCTGGTTGCCGATGATCAAGGGGATTACAGCCGGATTCAGATTTATGCCTCCAAAACGGCAGCGGTGCCTCTCGGTGAAGCCGGACCCGGGGAATGGAGCGGCTGGATCTATGACACCTACAGCTTAGAGGGCGCAGACATTCCAGTCGCCTACAAAATCCGTGTGCTGGAGCTGGACCCCGCCGGTAACAGCTTTAAGTTCTACGCCTCATATGTGCTCGATTTGAAGACGGGCAAATACTTTTATCCGCAAAATATCGGAGAGGAGCTATACAGCAAAGTCGGCCCGATGCTACAGCCCTCCAATTACAGCCGTCTGAATCCGCAGGCGGATCAGGTGCTGCTGGAATCGATTGAGGAAATGTACAGCTGGCATGTGGATGCGATCAATCATCTGCTGGATAACAATGAGTGGGATTTGTTCTACACTCACATGCATGGTATTGATATGTTCAATCATTTCTACCTGGACCATACGCTGCCCGCTGCGTCTGCGGAGTATGAACGTTATCAGGAGATTATCTATAAAATCTATGAGATCAGCGACCGCTTCATCAGCGCTCTCTTGGACCGGCTGGACGGCGGGACGGCGGCCTTTATTGTCTCGGACCATGCAGGAGTCGCGAAGAATCCGGAGACTGATCACCCGCTGATCGGCGACATGTGGGGCATCAACGTCGGCATTCTCGGTGACCTCGGGTACACGCAGCTTAAGGAAAACGGAGGCAGCTATGAGATTGACTGGAGCCGGACGACAGCCGTTGCCCAGCGCGCTACCTTCATTTATCTCAATGTAAAAGGCCGTGATCCGCAGGGGCTTGTAGATCCGGGGGACTATGACAAGACTGTAGCGAAGATCATCGATGATCTGTACAGCTACCGTGATCCCAAGACAGGCAGAAGAGTCATCAGCTTCGCGCTGAACCGCAATGACATGGAAGTAGTGGGCCTTGGCGGTGAGAACTCCGGCGACATTTTCTACATCCTTGAGCCTGACTTCACCCGCTGCCACGGGAACGGCCTCAGCAACCACACTCTGCTGGGGTACTCCATGAGAGCTTTGTTTATTGCCCTGGGAGCCGGGGTGAAGAGCGGGGAAGTCATCGGCCGCAAAGTCAAAGTCGTTGATATCGTGCCGACCATCTGCCATCTTACCGGGTCCCCGGTGCCGGAGAATGCTGAGGGCGGGATCATCTATCAGATTCTGGCCGGTTCTGCGGAGGAGGAAATTCCGGCGGCAGGAAAACCCGCAGAGGCGGGAGAGCCAGTGACAGCAGGTGCGGGGGGCGGAGCGTAAGCATGCGCCCGGAAATTCCGCGCAGGCCGGTCTCCCATATTACGGACAGTGAATTCGAAGCGCTCGCTTTCGGCAGTGAAGGTCCTGTACTTGTCTTCTTCGGCTCCCGGCGCTGCAAAATCTGCAGGCAGCTGTTCCCGGTAGCCGAGGCCATAGCCCATGATTTCCAGGGCAGGATGAATGTGTATGGCGTAGATGCCGGCAAATACCGGCTGCTGTTTCAGAGTCTGCGCCTGCGGGGCATCCCGCAGCTGGTGTTGTTCCTGAACGGCGAGGTCAAGCTGCGGCTTGGCGGGTTTCACCCGCATCCGGTACTGGTGGAGCAGTTAAAGCAATGGGTGCCTTGAACAATGGCGTAGCAGGACGCAGCAGGAGATGAAGCAGACTTTTTTCCTAGTAGTCACATTGGTTTTATAGTTATATAATGAGGCTATTAAGAATCAAGAGGGAGAAGCCATGCGTCTGGAACAGCTCTATCATATAGTGGCGATAGCCCAAACGGGCTCCATATCGACGGCTGCCGAGCGCTCCTACATTTCCCAGCCTGCGCTGAGCTCATCGGTATCCAAGCTTGAGGTTGAACTCGGCATTCTGCTGTTTAAGCGGACTAACCAGGGCGTTCAGCCGACCGATATCGGCCAGGCTGTGATTCAGAAGGCGATGGAAGCTATCGACCTGCTGGAAGACATCAAGGCACTGGCTGAGGAGAATACGCAGGCCATGACCGGAAGTATCCATCTTGCGGTGGAGCCGTTCATCAGCAACACGATCATGGTCAATGCGCTGACTACCTTCAAATACCGGCATCCGGGTGTCAATGTGCTGATGAAGGTTGGGGAATCGAACAATAATCTGCGCGACATTGCGGCCGGCAAGGCGGACTTCGGTGTCGTCATGAAGACCTGCGGACAACCGGAGGAGAAGGATCTCTGCATCAAAGAGCTGTTCCGCGACCGGCTGGTGCTGCTTGTCAGCAAGGATTCAGAATCGGCAGGCCGGGGGGCGGTTCCCCTGCAGGAAGCGCTGGCCCAGCCGCTGGTGCTGTATAATACGGAGTTCGCTACCGACTGCTGGGTGTCCGAGCTGCTGCAGAAGCACGGAGACTACAACGTAGCCTACCGGCTGGACAGCTTTCCGATGCTGGAGAATGTGATCGGCCAGAACCTGTGCGCAGCTTTTGCCCCGAAATTCATGAGTGATTATTTCCTGAACAAGGGAAGCATTGTGCCGCTCGATATTGCCGATACGGAGCTGGATGTGTCAATTGTACTGGCCTGGACGAAGCGGCACCATCTCTCCTTAATGGAGAAAGAAATGATGGAAACGATCAAATCCTTCAGCTCCATGCTCCAGTTCATCGGCTAGACGGATAAGGAGAAGCACAGATATGAATGTACTGAAACAGACTTCTGCATTGCAGAACCGCAGCATGTCGGCCTGGTTCTATGTTGTTGCCGGAGGACTGGTGGATATCTTCTGGGCCACCGGGCTGAAATACAGTCAGGGCTTCCGTTTGTTCTGGCCGAGCCTGCTCGTCCTGTGCTGCATTGGAATAAGCTATACCTTATATGTAAAAGCCATGATGCGGCTGCCTGTTGGAACCGCATATACCGTATTTACCGGCATCGGGGCGGCAGGCACTGCCGCCGCCGGAATGCTGCTGCTGAACGAACCCGCCGGGTTCTGGCGGATCTTCTTCATTCTGCTGCTGCTCTGTGGCATGATCTGCCTGAAGCTGACGGCTGGGGATGAGAGTGTGGCGCAGGAAGGCGGCGGTGAAGCAGATGCAGCGCTCCGGGGCGGTGAGCCTGGCCGGGCACTGAAGAAAGGGCACTTCCTGCCATTGTCAACGAGGTCCCCGGGAGACCGTGAACAAGGAGGCCTGCGCTAGTGGGCTGGCTGCTGCTGATCATTGCCGGATTGTCGGAGGTCGCCAGTGTTCCTCTATTAAAATATTCCCGGGGATTCCGTCGGCTCTGGCCCTCTGTTGCCGCAGTTGCCGCCCTTGCACTTAGCTTCTATTGCCTGTCGCGCTCGGTAATGACGATACCTGTCGGGACGGCCTATGCCGTGTGGACAGGCATCGGCTCCTGCGGAGCGGTCGTGCTGGGGGCCATGGTGTATAGAGAATCGCTTAGACTGTCCAAACTGATATGCCTGGCCATCATTATTATCGGCATGATCGGCTTAAGGCTGACATCGTAACGGGTTCAGAAAAATAAATTCATAAATTCAGGTACAAGCCTACCGGACAGCCGGAGGCCTGATTAGCCGGAGCAAGGGCGGAAACTGCCCTGCTTGCCGGAGTCAGGCCTTTTTGTATGCCGGCAAGAGAGAGGAGACCCGCAACATGCAGAGCAATACACCGAAGGCAGCGCGTCCTGAGGAAGGGCAGAGTATCAGCGTTAGCGAACCAAAGGGCAACGGCCGGAATCCGGCTGAATCAACGGCATCCGCGTTACCGCCTGCAGCAGCAGGCTGGTCCAAAGAATGGCTGTACCGGGGAATTTCGGTGGCTTCCCTGCTGGCCGCACTGCTGCTGTGGTGGCTGGTCAGTGCCAGAGAGTGGGTGAATCCGCTGTTCCTGCCGGAGCCGCAGACCGTATGGGCAGCCTTCACCGATGTTCTGCATGAAGGGTACAAAGGCCAAACGCTGCTGAACCATATCGGCACCAGCATGCGCAGGCTGTTTCTCGCCCTGGCCGCAGCCTTTGTTACGGCTGTGCCGCTGGGAATTCTATGCGGCCGTTACCGGGTGCTGCGTGCGGTTATTGATCCTTTTATCGAATTCTACCGGCCGCTGCCGCCGCTTGCCTACTACACTTTGCTCATTCTCTGGTTTGGCATTACGGATGTGTCGAAGGTGCTGCTGCTGTTTCTCGGGGCTTTCGCTCCGCTCTTCATTACGGCCGTGTTCAGTGTGCAGCGGCTGAGTCCGGACCGGATCAACGGGGCCAGATCGCTGGGCGCACGGGGCTGGAAGCTGTATGCCTTCGTGATCTTTCCCTCGGTGCTGCCTGAGCTGTTAACCGGACTGCGGACCGCAGTCGGGGTAAGCTATTCCACGCTGGTAGCTGCGGAGATGGTGGCTGCCGTATCGGGAGTCGGCTGGCTGGTGCTGGATGCGAGCAAGTTCCTGCGCAGCGATATTATGTATCTCGGCATTATCATCATGGCACTGATTGCCATCGTGATTGATCTGATTATCCGCAGCTTAATCCGGCGTGTATCGCCTTGGACGGAGCAATGAATAACTATGGTTTTCATAAAAGGAGAGTAGAAAATATATGAAACAGCTTCATTCAAAGTTTCGCTTAGGGACCCTTCTGGCAATATTCGCTTTGCTGGTGGTGGTATCCGGCTGCGGCAATTCTGCCAGCAATAGCGGGAACAGCGGCAATACAGCGAAAGCGGCGGCTGCCACAGAGAACGCCAACGCTACGGAGGCAGCTGCGGTGGTGGCTGAGGAAGCTACGCCCGCACCTGCCGCGGCGGAAGAGCTGCCGAAGGAAATCCGCATCGGCTATCAGGTCTCACCAAACGGAGAGCTGCTGGCCAAGTCCCTCGGCCTGCTGGAGAAGAAATATCCCGATATCAAAATATCCTGGCTCAAGTTCGATTCCGGCCGCGACGTGAACGTGGCGATTGCCAGCGGCGGAATCGACTTCGGCCTGCTGGGTACCCCTCCGGGAGCTTCCGGTGTGGCCCAAGGTCTGCCGGATCAAATCTATTATATTCATGATGTCATCGGCGAGAGTGAGGCACTGGTAGTCAAGAGTGCTGCCGGAATCAGCTCCCTCGCCGAGCTCAAGGGCCACAAGATCGCTACCACCTTCGGCTCCACCTCGCATTTCAGCCTGCTGTCGGCACTGAAGCAGGAGAACATTGATCCTGCATCCATTACCATACTTGATATGCAGGCTCCCGACATCGTTGCCGCCTGGCAGAGAGGCGATATCGACGGCGCTTATACCTGGCAGCCGAGCCAGTCGAAGCTGGTGGAGGATGGCGGCAAGGTCATAATTACCTCAGCCGATGTGGCGGCCAAAGGCGGCATTACCGGAGAGTTCGGCGTGGTGCACAAGGATTTCATCGGGAAGTATCCGAATGCCGTTAAGGGCTATATCGCTGTGCTGGATGAAGCGGTGAAATATTACCGGGATCACCCGCAGGAGTCGGCGGAAGCGATGTCTGCTGAGCTTGGACTTAGCGCCGAAGCCACGCTTAAGGCGATGAATGAAATTATCGTGCTGGATGCCTCGCAGCAATCAGCCCCTGAATATATGGGCACGCCGGATCAGCCGGGCGCATTCGGACAGCTGCTGAAGGACACGGGTGATTTCCTTGTAGAGCAGAAGTCGATCACCGATTCACCGGACCTCTCGGTCTACCAGCAGGTTTTGCGGAGCGATTTGTATACCGGTAATTAGACCAGCAATGACAAGGAGGCGGTGGCGCGATGATCTTGGAAGAAAAACTGGACGGTACAGGTGTACTGAGTGCCGGGAATTACGGGGAGAGCGGACGCAGGGGGGCGGCTTCCGGTATGGCCGGAGCTGCTGCGGTACCGGTAACCTCCACCGGCAGCGGACAGGGCATCCTGCTGGAGAACATCGGCCTCACCTATGGCAGAGGGGCCAATGCAAGCCAGGTGCTGCAGGAGGTTAATCTGCAGCTGACACCGGGCGAATTCGTTGTTGTCCTTGGTCCTTCGGGCTGCGGCAAAACCTCCCTGCTGAACATTATCGCCGGGTACCTGAAGCCTTCGCAGGGCAGCATCGCCATTAACGGCAAACGCCATAGCCGGCCGGATTCCGAGGTCGGCGTGGTGTTCCAGCAGGCGAACCTTTTTCCCTGGCTGACGCTAGCCCGTAACATTGAGTTCGGGCTGCGGATGAAGAACCAGCCTAAGGCTGAACGCAGGGAGCGCGTCGCTTATTTACTGGAGCTGATGGGCCTTACGGCCTCAGCCGGGCTGTATCCGCATCAGCTCTCCGGAGGCATGAAGCAGCGGGCGGCTATCGCCCGCACCCTGGCTGCCGAGCCGGAGATCGTCCTGCTCGACGAGCCGTTCAGCGCGCTGGACGCCCTGACCCGCGAGAATATGCAGATTCACCTGCGGGAGATCTGGCGCAAGACCGGGAAATGCATGTTCTTCATCACCCATGATGTGGATGAGGCCCTGCTGCTGTCCAGCCGCCTGATTGTCATGCATCCCGGACCGGGCAGAATTGTCGAGGACTTCGCCAATCCGCTGACAGAAGGCAGCATCAGCCGCTCCTTCGCTGACATCCGCAGCGGCGGGGAGTACAGCAGTCTGCGCGAGTATCTGGTGTCGCGGATGGATGCGCCGTAGGAAATAGCAGGCGCCATGGACACAACAAAGTCCATGGCGCCTGCTGTTATTTTATAGAACATGATCAGGTTCTTAGAAGTCCTATGGCCTTTTCTTTCAGATCATGACAAACACAACTTCATTTCCATCAGGATAGGTGTACATCATTCTTGCTCCTGTATAAATGGAGAGTAGATTATAGTGATTGACCTCAAGTCCGGTTTCTTCTTTAACTTCTCTGATCATGGTCTCTTCAATCGTTTCACCGGCCTCCATTCCCCCGCCGGGCAATCCCCAATCCCCGTAATCAGACCGTTGTTGTAACAATATCCGGCCGTGTTTATCTTTAATAATGGCTCCGCCTGTAACAATAATACTTCTGGTCATGATCTCAGTCCTTATATTCGTAGTAGGCTGCTTCTTGCAAGAATCTCACATACAGTATCGTTTAGCGGCCTTCTTTTTCACAGGGGAAAAGTCACAGTTGATTACGGCAGGAATCATTTATGATAGGGGCAAGAGATTAATCATCACGCTATTTTCAGCATCATCAGAGCCTTAAGCCATTCCAAATAAAATGGAAACGGAGATGAAACGGGACTATGCTGACGATAGCCAAAGCCGGGACAGAGCATCTGGAAGAAATGTGCCTGCTGCTGCAGGAGCTGTTTGGAATGGAGCAGGATTTCGCCAGTGCGGCGGCTAACCTGGATAAGCAGAGGGCGGGACTGCGGCTGATTCTGGCGCATCCGGAACGCGGTCAATTACTGCTGCTCAAACGGGGAGATAAGGTGGCTGGTATGGTGAATCTGGTGTTTGCGTTCAGCACGTTCGAAGGCGGGCCGGTAATCATGCTGGAGGATTTCATTGTAGCAGCTGAAGAGCGGAGGCAGGGCAGCGGCCGCTTTTTCATGGACGGTATAGTTGCTTACGCCAATGAGCGCGGATTTCTGCGGATCACCCTGCTGGCCGATGCGGAGAACGCGCGGGCGCTGCATTTTTATGAAGCGGCGGGCTATGAGCACTCTAATATGAGATGTCTGCGGTTGGCGGTGAAGTGATGGAGAACAGGGAAGCCTGCCCGGTCATTCTTTTGAATGAGCGTTGCTGGCACCAAGACAATGAGCGTGCGAGGAAGTATATGTAATGAAGCGGATGTTAAAAAGCATATTTCGCGGTCCCGGATCAGCGGGTTGGCCTGCGGGGCTCCTTGCCATTCTTCTGTGCTTTTTGGCTTAACCCCTGCGCAGGCTGCGGCCCCGCTAAGTGCTTCAATTATAAGGTTGTTCCGGCAGGCAAGCCTACATGATGCGTGTGAGTTATGAAATGTAGAGTATTCCTGCCGGGACAACCTTTGCTATTAAGAGTAACCTTTCAATTCATATGCACAGTTAGCAACCAGAAGCTGCGTCTAAGCTAATCTGCATATTCATAATACTCAGCTAATCCGTTCATAGACAGAACTATGATAAATTACAGCCGGAAGCTGTAATAAGTGGATTTATGACACTTAATTTTTCGCGCCATCTGCTGAATCGGAATTAGGTGGATTTATGACACTTAATTGTGCCCAATATGCTCATATCAGCCAATATGCATGGAATTAAGTGTCGTTTATCCAACTAAAATCTCATATTCGAAAATTTCGAGGGAATTAAGTGTTGTTATTCCACTTATTAGTCGTATAGCCCTCGTTCCGCCAGCGTACATCGCACGCAGCCGCAGTCAGTCTGCATCTCGTCCAGCTTTACACACACTCAGCCTCAGCAAATACATATCAGGCAAACAGCGGGTTCCCCTTCATTCCCACCCACAGCGGTGATTGTTCCAGACAAGCGGCCAGCTGGAGCAGCAGGTCCTCGCGGCCTTTGGAGGCCATGACCTGAACCCCGATCGGCAGGCCTTCCGCCGTGAGATGCACTGGTACGCTCATCGCCGGCTGACCGGTCAGATTCGCCAGCTGGGTGAAAGGCGTATAGGCTAGGCTGGGCTCGAACATCTCGTAGATCATCCGCCGCTGAGCGTCTTTGGACAGACTGCTGACTTCCAGCAGCTGCTGAATCTCCTCAGGCGTCTGGGTCAGCTCCCCGACCTTCGGTGCGGAATCCGCATTCGCAGGCGTGATGTACAAGTCGAACCGGTCCATCAGCGCCGCCATCTGCGCGGCGGCCACATCCCATTCATGCAGGCTGTGTACGAATTCTGCGGCTGAGACCTGTTTACCGGCTTCGGCCAGCACCCAGGTAACAATATCCACTTCGCTTGCCGCAATCGTGCGGCCCATACCGCTCTCGAGCGACAGGAACATCGCCGATACCTCACCGGCATTCATCGTATAGTAGTTATCCATCAGTCTGACCCCGTTAACCGGACTCAGCTTTTCCTCAACCGCATAGCCTTCCGATTCCAGCCACTTTACAGTGTTCATCACAGCTTGTACAGCTTCTTCCGATACCGGTGTACCCACCGGCGAAGCTGTAGTGTACGCAATCCGCAGCTTCCGCTGCGCAGGCTTCAGCAGATCATCCAGATAGACCCCCGGATACAGCGGGGTCTGAAAAGCAGCTTCCGGCTGCACCACCTGAAGCAGATCAAGCATCGCGGCGCTGTCGCGCACAGTCCGCGTCAGGGCGAAGTCGATCGACGCGCCCTGCCACTGGCGGCCGACGCCAGGGCCGACCGGCGTGCGCCCGCGCGTCGGCTTCAGTCCGAACAGGCCGGTGAACGAGGCCGGTATGCGGATGGAGCCGCCGCCGTCACTGGCTCCGGCGGCAGGAACGATCCCTGCGGCTACGGCCGCCGCAGCACCACCGCTGGAACCGCCGGGGGAATAGGCGGGGTTCCACGGATTACGCGCCGGGCCGTGGAGCAGGGGCTCGGTAATATTTTTGAGGCCGAATTCCGGGGTATTCGTGTGTCCCAGCGGTATGAAGCCGCCGCGGCGGATACGGGCTACGTAATTAGAGTCCCGCTTGGCAATATTGTCCTTCATGAGCAGGGCACCCGAAGTCAGCGGTTCTCCGCCGATCGCCTGGGAGATATCCTTCAGCAGGTAGGGCACGCCGGCAAACGGCCGGGAAGTGTCATCATCAAGAACCGGCATCTCATCCGCTTCCTTCAGCGCTGCCTCCCGCCGGGTGCGGACTACTGCATTCAGCAGCGGATTCATTTCATCGAGCCGGGCAAAGGCGGTTTCCACGAGCTCGCGGGGTGAGACTTCACGTGCCTTAACAAGGGCGGCAAGCCCCAGAGCATCATGAGCGGAATAAGAAGACAACGACATGTGAACAACCTCTTTCTGGCAGGGTGTGCAGGCTATAATCGCTATAGATGCGTCTGCGGATAGTAATAGTTGGGACCAGCATCTCTAGTATACTTCGGGAGCGTCAGACTTCCCAATCGGCTGCTAGAATTCACCTGGGTCGATGCTTCTTCGCACAGCCTGGATATCCTTGAGCGGCGGGAGGCCGAACAGTCTGCGGTATTCGCGGCTGAACTGCGAGGCACTCTCATAGCCTACTTCCATGGCAGCAGCCGTGGCACCCATGGAACCGCTCAGCATAAGCCGTCTGGCTTCCTGGAGGCGCAGCTGCTTCTGATACTGCAACGGTCCCATTGCCGTAATTGCTTTGAACTTATGATGCAGGCCGGATACGCTTATATTATGGGCATCAGCAAGCTCCTGGACGGTGAAGGAGCGGCTGTAATTCTGGTGAATCCATGCGATGGCCTGGCCGATACCTCCGGCTTTCTGGTCAAAGAGCACCTCCTGCAGGAACAAATGCCCGTAATCGCCGGTCAGCAAATTGAAGATCAGCTCATGCTTGATGAGTCCGGACAGATAGACGGCTTCCCGGGGATTGCCGTTGACTGTGAGCTTCAGCAGCCGGCTGAACACCTCCAGAAGGCTGGCGTCGGCTTTGCCAATAAAGGTGGCATTATTCACCTTCTTGTTTCTGGGCTTTATGCTGATTCCGGCCTGCGTCATTACAGAGGCGATTTCCTGTGTAGTGATGTCAATGCGAAGACCGATATAAGGCATTTCCCTGGAGACCCCGGCAATTTGCGCGAAGGCAGGGAGATGGATCATGGACACCATGTAGTCTCCCGGCAGATATTCAAGACTGGTTGAGCCGTAGTGCAGCTTCTTCATGCCTTGTAGGATCAGACAAAAGGAAGGCGTTAAGACACTTGGAATCAGCGGGGTTATCCGGCTGTTGCGGGAAATCGAAAGATACGGGATCACAGTGGGATGGCGTCCGTCCGCAAGGGTGATTTTCTCAGTCTGCGCGATGATCCCGGCGATCTGCTCCTGATGATTACCGGTACTCTGTCCAGGAGCGGAGCGGGTCTCGAGCTGCTGCTCTGTCATTGTACATCCCGCCTTCCTGTTTATATAGGTTCAGTTCTCTCTAGCCTGTACTGTTAGTGTACAGTATAGCCGTAACTTGTACGGAAGCAATAGGCAGAATGGGATGGTAAAAGAGTGATTGCAGCTTTAGGCAAGTTTTAGGCAGAAACGGTCTATGATGTCCATGGAGGGCAAGCGATAATAGCCTTGAGATGTTATTCAAGGAGGTCCTGGATCATGACAGTTAACCAGCAACAACCTATCGGCTCCGGTTTTGGAGCCTCCACAACTGCCGAGGAGATTCTGCACGGCACAAACCTCAGCGGCGTCAATGCCATTATTACCGGCGGATACTCCGGGATTGGGCTCGAAACGGTGCGCGCACTGGCTTCTGCCGGTGCAGAGGTCCTTGTCCCGGCGCGGGATACCGCCAGAGCGGGAGCTGCACTTGCCGGAATAGACAATGTCAAAATTGAGCGGATGGATCTGATGGACCCGAACTCCATTGATGATTTCGCAGCACGGTTTCTTGCCTCCGGACAGCCGCTGCATCTGCTGATTAACAGCGCAGGTATTATGGCTGCTCCCCTGGTGCGCGATAAGAGGGGATACGAGTCTCACTTCTCTACCAATCATCTGGGACACTTTCAGCTGACGGCCCGTCTATGGCACGCTCTGCGTCAGGCCGAGGGGGCTAGAGTCGTCTCGGTATCTTCATGGGGACACCGGCAATCCCCGGTCATATTTGAAGATCCGAACTTCGTACACCGCAGCTATGACCGCATGTCCGCCTATGGCCAGTCGAAGACGGCCAATATTCTGTTCGCGCTGGCGCTGGACAAGCGCGGCAGGGACGAAGGTGTGCGCGCCTTCTCCGTTCATCCGGGCAGCATCGCCGGTACGGGCCTCGAGGAGCATCTGTCCTTCCAAGAACTTCAAGCCGCCGGTGTGATTGACGGAGCTGGCAACCCTATTCTAGATCCTTCGCGGAATCTCAAAACAGCACAGCAGGGGGCAGCGACCAGTGTATGGTGCGCGGTAAGCCCGCAGCTGGAAGGGATGGGCGGCGTCTACTGTGAGAACTGCGATATTGCCCCGCTGGTGGAGAATGCCGAAGCTGTCACCCGTAACGAGGCTGCCCGCCGTATAGGCTCATTGGCACTTGGCGTGATGCCGCACGCAGTCGACCCTGAAGCGGCGGACCGCCTCTGGAGCCTGAGTGAGCAGCTGACGAATGTGGAATTCACAATTGGAGGGGAGGGATAATGACACTGCACACACGCAAGCTTGGCAGTCAGGGGCTGGAGGTACCCGCCATCGGCCTGGGCTGCATGGGAATGAGTCAATCCTATGGACCGGCGGATGAGGGTGATTCCATAGCCACACTGCACCGGGCCATTGAACTCGGCTGTAATTTCTTCGACACGGCCCAGGGATATGGTCCCCTTACGAATGAAGAATTGCTGGGCCGGGCATTCAAGGGCCGCCGCAGCGAAGTCATCTTAGCAACCAAGTTCGGCTTCCGGTTCAAGGACGGCAAGCAGGTCGGTGCCGAGAGAGCCAGCCGGCCGGAGGAGATCCGCGAGGCGGTAGAAGGCTCGCTTCTGCGGATGGGCACCGACTATATTGATCTGCTCTATCAGCACCGCATTGATCCGGCTGTGCCTATCGAAGAGGTAGCCGGAACAGTAGGTGATCTGGTCAGAGAGGGCAAGGTACGTTACTTCGGCTTGTCCGAAGCGGGTGCCCGCAACATCCGCCGCGCCCATGCGATTCATCCGGTATCTGCGCTGCAGAGTGAATATTCGCTATGGGAGCGTAATCTGGAGGCGGATATCATTCCTGTGCTGCGCGAGCTGGGCATCGGGCTCGTACCGTTCTGCCCGCTGGGGCGGGGATTCCTGGCAGGAGGGGTGAAACGTTCGGAAGATTATGCCGAAGGCGATACCCGCCGCGCCGATCCCCGCTACCAGGGGGCCAATTATGACGCTAACCTGAAGGCTGCGCAGATTGTACATGAACTCGCTGCACTGAAGCAGGCGAAGCCCGCACAGATCGCGCTGGCCTGGATCCTGCATAAGAGTGCAGATTTCGTGCCGATTCCCGGCACGAAACGCCGGAAATACCTTGAAGAGAATGTGGCCGCGGGCAGCCTCGCGCTTAATCCGGCCGAGATGAAGCGGCTGGACGATGCATTGGCGCCGGGGACAATCTCCGGGCAGCGTTACCCCGACTGGATTATGGCAACGATTGACCGCTAAGACGTATCATAAGCGATTTCCCCGTTAGAACCGCCCTGCATGATGGCAGCTGATGCCTTCATTATGCAGGGCGGTTTTTCGTGAAATTTAAGAAATCTGACAGTTGAGCAAAAATTGCTGAGCATTTGGTGATAATCCAAGCTTTTATTTTATACGTAGTACCAACTCATCTTTTGTCCCTGAAAATAGACCCCGCATAGAGAAATCAGAGGGATAAATCCCTCTGAATTGGCCGGAAGCGGGCTATGGGAGGAAATCAGAGGGATAAATCCCTCTGAATTGGCCCGGAAGCGGGCTATGGGAGGAAATTAGAGGGATAAATCCCTCTGAATTGGCCGGAAGCGGGCTATGGGGGGAAATTAGAGGGATAAATCCCTCTGAATTGGCCGGCAGCAGGCTATGGGAGGAAATTAGAGGGATAAATCCCTCTAATTCCTCCAGAAATGCTCAAAATGGCGCTGTCAGAGCGATTTTGCCCATTGCATTGGAGAAATTGTCACTGCCGTAGCCGGAAATCAGCATACAATCCCTGTTTTCGCCCATATCGTAAGCCCTGCCCATTCGTTAATCTGTGGAAGAGATGCATCTCACCACACCTTATTCGGAGGTCATGTAATGAAAAGACGCTTAACTTCTGCACTGATTCTTATGATGCTCGCAGCATCGCTCTCCGCCTGTTCTTCCAATAATAATCCGGCGGCGGGCAACAACGGCAATACAGGCAATACAGGTAACACAGCCAATGATACCGAAGCAAGCGGGCCGGTTACGTACCCGATCCAGACGGACAAGAAGCTCTCTTATTGGGGGGAAATCAACGGCAATCTGATTAGTGTTGCGGCGACGCATGATGAAATTCCTTTTTTCCAGGATTGGCAAAAGCAAACCGGCGTTCCGCTGAAGTTCACGGCCCCGCCGACCGGCCAGGTTAAAGAAGCACTTAATGTCATGCTGGCTTCGGGCGATCTGCCGGATATGATTGAGTACAACTTTTTGGGCGACTTTCCGGGGGGGCCTGAGAAAGCGATCAATGACGGATACATTCTGAAGCTGAATGATCTGATTGACAAGCATGCGCCGAATCTGAAGAAATATCTGCAGGATCATCCGGACATTGACAAGATGGTCAAGACGGACAGCGGCAGCTATTATGCGTTCCCTTTTATCCGGGGGGATGAGTTCCTGCGCGTGTTCCAGGGGCCGATTATCCGCAAGGACTGGCTGGATGAGCTGGGCCTGCCGGTGCCGGAGACCATTGATGACTGGACCAAGACCCTGACCGCCTTTAAGGAGAAAAAAGGGGCGGCCGCACCGTTCTCCGTCGTCAGCAAGCCGCGTTTCTTCAATGAATCCGGCAACGGCGCCTTCCTGGGGGCTTTCGGCGTGACCCGCGGCTTCTATCAGGAAGACGGCGCGATCAAGTTCGGCCCTGCCGAGAGCGGCTTCAAGGAATACCTGAAGCTGTTCCGCCAGTGGTACGCGGACGGCCTGCTGGACAAGAATATCGCCACCTCAGATTCCAAAGCACTGGACGGCAACATGGCTTCAGGAGAGACCGGCGCATCCGTAGGCAACGCGGGCGGAGGGATCGGCAAATGGCAGCCGCTGGTCGAAGGCAATGATCCGAAGGCTGTGCTGGTCGCCGCACCTTATCCGGTGCTGAACAAAGGCGAAACGCCTAAGTTCGGACAGAAGAGCCAGGCCTATGCCTCCGAAGGAACGGTAGCCATCACAACCTCAGCCAAGGACCCGGTGCTCGCCGTGGAAATGCTGGATTACGGCTACAGCGAGGAAGGCCATCTGTTCTTCAACTTCGGTACGGAGGGCGTCAGCTACAATATGGAGGATGGCTATCCGAAATACACCGACCTGCTGCTGAAGAATCCGGACAAGCTGGCTCCGGCGCAGGCGATTTCGAAGTATGCCCGCGGCAGCTACAACGGTCCGTTTGTCCAGGATCAGCGTTATGCCGAGCAATTCTTCGCCCTGCAGACCCAGCGTGACGCGGTGGGCATCTGGAAGAACACGGATGCGGACAAATACAATCTGCCGCCGATTACACCGACTCCGGAGGAGAGCTCCGAGTATGCGACGATTATGAATGATATCAATACGCTGGTGGATGAAATGACACTGAAGATTATCCTCGGCCAGGAGCCGCTGGAGAAGTATGAGAGCTACGTGGACAAGATGAAGTCGCTGAAACTGGACCGTGCGATCGAAATCCAGAAGGCAGCACTGGACCGCTATAACGCCAGATAATGGCCGGATAACAATGGGCTGAGGGCGGAAGCCCTCGCTCAACCCTGGATTTGAGGTGAAACAGCCGCATGGCAAAAATGCAAACCGGCGCAGCACAAAGAGCCCTGGCACCTGCGCGGACGACAAACCGTTTCCTCCGTGATTTCCGGATCAACAAGTACCTGTATCTGATGATGATTCCGGTCATCGCTTATTATTTTATTTTTCATTATGCCCCCATGTACGGCGCACTGATTGCCTTCAAGGAATATTCGCCGATGAAGGGCATTCTCGGGAGCGACTGGGTCGGACTGAAGCATTTTCACGATTTCTTCAACAGCTATTACTTCTGGCGGATTCTGAAAAATACGCTGGTCATCAGCTTCTACTCCCTGATCTTTGAATTTCCCGCGCCGATCATTCTGGCCCTGCTGATCAACGAGATCCGCAGCAAGTCATTCAAACGGGTGGCCCAGACGATCACCTATATGCCCTATTTCATTTCACTCGTAGTCATTTGCGGAATCATTACCGACTTCACGAATGCTGACGGTGTGATCAACGGGCTGTTTACGTTCTTCGGCTATGACGGGCAGGCCATGCTGCAGAAGCCGGAGTTATTCCGTCCCATCTACATCCTCTCGGAGATCTGGCAGCGGATCGGCTGGGAGTCAATCATCTATATTGCCGCCCTGATGAGCATTGATGTGGAGCAGTATGAGGCGGCGCGGATGGACGGAGCCAGCCGGATCAAGCAGATGTTCTATATTACGCTGCCCGGCATTCTGCCGACCATCTCCATTATGCTGATTCTCCGGATGGGGAATCTGCTGAATGTCGGCTTCGAGAAGATTATCCTGCTGTACAACCCGATCACTTATGAGACAGCCGATGTGATTTCGTCCTTCGTCTACCGCAAAGGGCTGCTTGAATTCGGCTGGAGCTACAGCTCTGCCGTAGGCTTGTTTAATTCGGTAATCAACCTGTTCCTGCTGATTACCGCGAATTACGTGAGCCGTAAAGTCAACAAAAATAGCTTGTGGTGAGGTGAACCCGTGAAGGAACAAAGCTCTCTTTTCGATAAAATCTTCTATGCCGGCATCTATGTGCTGCTGGTCTTTCTGATCATCGTTACGCTCTATCCGCTGCTGTATGTGCTGTTCGCATCCTTCAGTGACGCCGGCCAGCTGATGGTGCATAAAGGCATCCTGTGGCGTCCGCTTGGCATCAGCTTCGATGCGTACCGGAGCGTGCTGGCCAATTCGGGCATTCTGACCGGATACCGCAATACACTGTTTATCGTTGTGGCCGGACTTGCCGTGAATCTGGTGATGACGGCCCTGGGCGCCTACGTGCTGTCCCGCAAAAATGTGCTCTGGAACAATACGTTTATGCTGCTGATCCTCTTTACGATGTTCTTTAACGGCGGGCTAATCCCCATGTATCTTGTGGTTAAGGGAGTGGGGCTGCTGGATTCACTGTGGTCTACGATTCTGCCCTTCTCCATCAGCACGTTCAATCTGATTATTATGCGTACGGCCTTCATGGGCATTCCCGACAGCCTGGAGGAGTCGGCCAAAATCGACGGGGCTAATCATTTTACGATTCTGTTCCGCATTATTATTCCGCTCTCCATGCCGGTGATTGCTGTAATGATCCTCTATTATGCCGTCGACAAGTGGAACGGCTGGTTCTATGCCTCTGTATTCATCAGGAGCAGGGAGCTGTACCCGCTTCAGCTGGTGCTCCGGGAAATTCTGATCGCGAATTCTACGGACAGCATGTCAGCGGGAGCCAGTGCGGGCGACCGCCAGCAGATTGGCGAGACGATCAAATACGCGACGATTATGGTCGCCACGGTACCGATCCTGTGCGTGTATCCTTTTGTACAGCG
The DNA here is from genome assembly GCF_038593005.1 of Paenibacillus sp. FSL E2-0178. NCBI lineage: Bacteria > Bacillati > Bacillota > Bacilli > Caryophanales > Paenibacillaceae > Paenibacillus > Paenibacillus sp. FSL E2-0178. The sequence continues at coordinate 2,598,907 of NZ_CP151953.1, read as the reverse complement.
TTTCTTTGTCAAAGGGGTCATGGTCGGCTCTGTTAAGGGCTGACGGCAATCCCCAATCCACTATTGAAAAGGAGACTGGTTATGGCAGCAATCCAGCAGTTACTTGATATTCCTCTCCTCTGGGAGAAGCTTGAACATAAAACAGAGCAGATGCTGACGTTAATCGGCGGTAAATCGCCGCATGTTGCCAAGGACAGCGGCAAATATGACGATCAGCGGCTGGACTGGTGGACGTCGGGCTTCTGGCCTGGCATCCTGTGGATTATGCATGACATGACCGGCAGAGCCGCTTACCGCGAAGCAGCCTGGAACTGGGATGAACGGCTCGAACGGCTGACGCTGGCCCCGAATTCCTTCGATCATGATGTCGGTTTTCAGTTTTTGCCGACGGCTGTAATCAAGCATACGCTGACCGGTGATCCGGATGCCCTGCGGCGGGGCTTGTCCGCAGCGGACTTTCTGGCAGGACGGTACAATCTGAACGGCAGGTTCATCCGGGCCTGGAACGGCGACAAGACGGGCTGGTCTATCATCGACACCTCGATGAACCTGTCCCTGCTGTTCTGGGCTTCGCAGCAGACCGGCGATCCCCGGTACGCCCAGATCGCGCAGGCGCACGCCGGGACCGTGCTGAAGCATTTCATCCGCGAAGACGGCTCGGTTAATCATATCGTCAGCTTCGATCCGCATTCTGGCGAAGTCCTGGAGGTGCTGGGCGGCCAGGGCCATGCACCGGACTCCGGCTGGAGCCGGGGAACTGCCTGGGCACTCTACGGCATGGCGAATACTTACCGCCATACGGGGGACAAGACCTTCCTGCATGCGGCCCGGCGTGTAGCCCATTTCTTCCTCGCCCACCTGCCGGAGGATCATGTGGCCCATTGGGACTTCAGGGCAGGCAGCAGCCTGGACGGTGAACCGCGGGATACTTCCGCAGCAGCTTGTGCGGCGTCAGGGCTGCTGGAGCTGGCGGAGAGCTTGTCCGCTGTAGACGGAAGAATCTACCGGGAATCCGCAGAACGGATACTGAAGTCCCTGTATGAGCACTATGGAACATGGGAAGATGCAGAGCATGAAGCGATCCTTCTGCATGGCACGGGGCACAAGCCTGCCGGAGACAATGTGGATGTGTCGCTGATCTACGGAGACTATTTCTTTGTCGAGAGTATCGCCAGGCTTGCGGGCTGGAAGCACCGGATTTTCTAGTACAGGTCCGCTCTGTGCATGGGTGTACCAGCCTGTCAGGCAATCTATCAGAACACCCGAAATGGCACCGGCCGTTCGGGTTGTTTCTGATTTTGTCTATCGGTTTCTACTTTTTAACCATTCCCTCTTCAGAGATGGCCGTTATAATAAGGTTACGCTGAATCCAAAACATACAGATATGAGGGGTCTTCTTGAATTTTAAATATTTGTGGGAGAAACGGAAGAGTATTATCGTGACCTGGCTTGTTTCCTACAGCGCTGTGCTGGTTGTACCAATGGCAGTCAGCCTGCTGGTGTACATGCAGTCCAGCCAGGCACTGAAGAGCGAAATTCACCGTGCCAACGACTCCATGCTAAGGCAGGTCCGGTATACGATTGATACCCAGATTGATTTAATGAAACGGCTGAATATGGAGATTACCTGGAACACCAAGCTTCAGGATCTGATGTATTCGAGCAAATCCTCCGGCGATGCCCAGTTCACTGCTTATCAGCTGGCCAAGGAATTCCGGATGTACCAGACCTCTTACGCGTCAATTGATGAGTTCTATGTAACCTGGGAGCAGGAGGCGGCTGTCATCCGGCCGGGCAATGTACGCGATTTCGCAACCGCTTTCAACACTATTCATAACACAGGAACTATGAATTATGGACAGTGGCTGGAGAATATTCATCAATCGGCCAATAACCGTTTTCTGCTGCTGCCGCATCTCGATTCCGCTGAACCCCGGACCGGAATTGCCTATCTGATCCATCTGCCCAAGGATCTGAACGGGCGGGAGACGGGGACGGTTGTGGTTATGGCGGATACCGGCAGGTTTCAACAAGCGATTGAGAGTATCTCCGGCTTCAGCGGCGGACAGGTGCTCATCCTGAATGAAGAGAATGAAGTGCTGCTCTCCAATCTGCCGGTATCGATCAATCAGGACAGCCTGCTGAAGCATTTGCCGCCGGACGGCAGCCGGATGGTCAATATGCCAGCGAGAGACGGCGATTCGGAGCTGTTCTATATTCAATCCTCCGTCTCCAAACTGAAATATGTGCTGGTGATTCCAAGCAGCATCTATTGGGAGAAGGCAGAGTATGTCCGGAGATTCACCTATATCAGCCTGTTCATCAGTCTGCTGAGTGCCGGAGTCTTAACCTGGTTCTTCATGCGCCGCAATTATTCGCCGATCCAGAAGCTCGTCCAGCTGCTGACGGACAAGAATTCCCATGAAGAACGGACCGACTGGAATGAGCTGAGCTTTATTCAACGGGCCATCTCGAATACGAGGAGAGAGAAGGAGACCATCGCGCTGCAAATGCAGATCCATCAGCATGTGCTGCGCTCCAATATGCTCAACCGGCTGCTGAAAGGGAAGATGGATACACTTCTTCCTTATGAAGAAGCCTTGCAGTCCTTCGATATTCAGCTGCGCTCGGATGATTTCGCCGTGATCCTGTTCGTGGTGGAGAATAGCGAGAGCCTGTCGGCCCAGCTGCCGGGCATTGACCTGAATGAGAAGAACAAGCTGGTCCAGTTCATCATCAGCAATGTGGTGGAGGAGCTTGCAGGCCATTATCATCACGCCGGTTACATGGTCGAAGTGGATGAGATGATGGTATGCCTGGTGAATTGCGGAGAGCCGGAATCCGCCCTCTTCAGAGAAGATCTGGCCACCATTGCCGCTGAAGCACAGCGGTTCCTGAGCAGCTATCAGATGGATCTTACCGTATCCATCGGAGGCATCCATTCCTCTCTGCCCGGGATTGCCGAAGCCTATCGTGAAGCCGTCGATGCCATGGCGTATAAGATGGTGCTCGGCAAGCAGGAGATCATAACCTATGACGAGATCCGCAGTGAACAGGCGGATCATCCGCAGACCGGATACTACTACCCGCTTCAGGTCGAGCAGCAGATTATTAATATGATCAAGGTTGGCGACTTTGAGCAGGCGACCCGGCTGATCAGCGAGGTGACGGACCGCAATTTCAATCAGCCTATCACCTCGCTTACCCTCGCCAGATGCCTGATCTTCAATCTGGCCGGAACCATGGTCAAGGCGGTCAATGAGCTAGGCGGCGGGGACAACAGCCTGCTCGGGGACAATCCGCTGTGGCTGGACAAGATTATTGCCTGTGACACCATTCTGGAGATGAAGGCAGAGCTTCAGACGCTGCTCGCCGAGGTATGCGCCTACGCTGCGGCCCGGCTGGAGCAGAACGTATCCCATGAACGGGCCGAATCGCTGCGTGATCTGGTGGTGAAGGTAACGGAGCATATTGAAGAGCATTACAGCGACTCGAATCTGAGTGTTAATCTGATCGGCGAGCACTTCAATCTGAAGGGCAGCTATCTGTCCAAGCTGTTCAAGAATCAGACGGGGGAAGGCGTTCTGGATTACATCAACAAGTACCGGATCGGACAGGCCAAGGCCATGATCCGGGCCAGACAGGGATCAATTGCCGACATTGCCAAGCTGGCAGGCTATAATGAGGCAGCGACCTTTATCCGGGTATTCAAGAAATATGAAGGGATTACTCCGGGCAAATACAAAGAGATCAATGGATAAATTAACGAAGCGGACGGGGGATTAACCAATGCGGATCAAGAGAAGTAGCAAGTCTGTCCTGCTGTTGCTTCTGAGTCTGATGCTGTTGACATCCTGCAGGGAATGGAGTCCACAGGCAGATCAGACGCAGCAGGTACCACCGCCGTCAGCAGCGGAGGTCCTTCCCGGAGCAGACGGTTATCCGTTACAGACGGACAAGACGCTGACCTATTGGGCGGAGCTGAACGGCAACGCCGGGAACATTAAGCCTACCTTCCAGGAGGTGCCCTTCTTCCAGGAATGGCAGCGCCGCACCGGGGTGAAGCTGGACTTCATCCAGCCTCCGGCGAATCAGGCCAAGGAGGCGATCAATGTCCTGCTGGCTTCAGGTGAACTGCCGGATATGCTGGAATATGAATGGGCCAGCTTCCCGGGCGGCCCCGAGAAGGCGATCAGCGACGGATATATTCTGCGGCTGAATGATGCAATCGAGAAGTATGCGCCTAACCTGCGGCGGTATTTGAGCCAGCATCCGGAGATCGACAAGCAGGTGAAAACGGACAATGGCAGCTATTATGTCTTCCCGTTCATCCAGGGAGATGATCCGCTGCTTACCTACCAGGGGCCGATTATCCGCCAGGACTGGCTGGATGAACTGAATCTCCCGGTCCCGGCTACCATTGATGACTGGCATACGGTGCTGAAGGCGTTCAAGGACAAGAAGGGGGTTGCCGCCCCGCTTACATTCCTGGGAGTGCCGAATCCGTTATTCGGAATTGAGAGCGGTGCTTTCGTCGGCGCCTACGGGATTAAGAAGGGATTCTATCTTGATCAGGGAGAAGTGAAGTATGGACCCGTCGAGCCCGGCTATAAGTCTTTTCTGGCCTTATTCCGGAGCTGGTATGCAGAGGGCCTGATTGATAAAAATATCGCGACCGTGGATACGAAGACGCTCGATGCCAATATGATCTCCGGCAGAAGCGGGGCTAGTATATGGAATGCCGGAGCCGGAATAGGCATGTGGCAGCCTGCAATCAAGGACCTGTGGCCGGAGGCGAAGTTTGTTCCGGCACCTTATCCGGTTCTGCATAAGGGAGAGAAGCCGAAGTTTGGTCAAAGGGCTAACGCTTATATGGGCAGCGGAGGCGTAGCGATCTCAAGCGGCAGCAGGAATGTGGAGGAAGCCGTCCGGATGCTGGATTACGGCTACAGCCCTGAGGGACATCTGCTCTTCAACTTCGGAATGGAAGGCACAAGCTATGCCATGAAGGACGGTTACCCGAAATATACGGATCTGATTATGCATAACCCGGATAAGCTGGCTCCGTCGCAAGCCCTTGCCATGTATACCCGTGCCAGCTACTTCGGGCCATTCGTCCAGGATGTCCGGTATCTGGAGCAATACTATTTCCTGCCGGAACAGAAGGAGGCGGTGCAGATCTGGTCGGACACTGATGCCAGGAACACCATGCTTCCGCAAATCTCCAAGACGGAGAAGGAGAGCACCGAGTTCTCCGCCATCATGCTGGATGTGACGACGCTTGTGGATGAGATGTCCCTGAAGATTATTTTTGGCATTGAGCCGCTGGACAGCTTTGATGATTATGTAGCCCAGATTAAGGCGCTGGGTATTGACAGGGCGCTTGAGATTCAGACAGCGGCGCTTACCCGGTATATGAAACGGTAGAACAAACCCCCTGCAGAGAGGCTCTCGCAGGGGGTTTACTATGCTCAATCACAATATGTGTCAATCAAGTCCGCTCATCCGTAAGATATTTCTTCACCGGAGGCGGACTATAATCAGCCAATTGCTGCAGAATTCCCTCCGCAGTCGTATCGTTCAGCATGATGGAATGCTGTTTCTCCTGCATGAACTTCTCCTGGACCATGTTGCCAAACAGGGCAATCAGCGGATCGTAATAACCGTTGACGTTCAGCAGCCCGCAGGGCTTCTGGTGCAGACCGAGCTGCGCCCACGTGAAAATCTCGAAATACTCCTCCATCGTGCCCGGCCCGCCCGGCATGGCAATGAATCCGTCGGCAAGCTCAGACATCTTCAGCTTCCGTTCGTGCATGGAGTCCACCATAATCAGTTCGGTCAGACGGGTATGCTCGATTTCTCTTTTTTTGAGAAAATGGGGCAGAACCCCGATCACGCGTCCCCCCGCCTGCATGACGCTATCTGCAATAGCGCCCATTAAGCCGACAGTAGCTCCGCCATAGATCAGCGTGATGCCCCGTGCAGCCAGCTCTTTGCCCAGAGCAACAGCATACTCTTTGTATACGGGCGAAGCGCCGTCATTCGAACCGCAGAAAACAGCGATACTCTTCATATTATGCTGACTCTCCTTTGCCTAAGTATCTGAAAATAACATCGCGCATGATGTTGCACCTGTATATCTACATCAAAGATACCACACGATGCCGTGCGGTAGAAGGATATGCTCAATGTTTAACTCTGTATTACATTCATTTTACATAAGAGTCCTATGTACAACAGGAGCCAACCAATGTTGTTGGCTCCTTTGCGGATGAGCTTAATGGACAGGCGTTAATTCGCCGACTAATTGTACGGCTTTAGCAGCATCAATGCGTCCAAAGCCATAACGGTCATGCCAGCCGCCCGACATAGGTCTTGCGGATTTGCGGAGAATCTCGTGGATTTCTTCACTGGATAAGGAAATGCCGTGTGCCAACGCTTCTGCGAGCATCAGGGCAATAATGCCGGTTACTGCCGGGGCAGCCATGCTGGTGCCCATCATAGGAGTAACACCATCTATTGATCCTGATTTAGCGGCCATAACTTTGAATTTCACAGGTTCATCTTGGGTTTCATTTCCTCCAGGTGCGCTGATCTCGGGCTTTTGTCTTCCGTCCCGTGTCGGACCGGCGCTGGAGAAGAAGGAAAGTGGTGTGCCTGCTTCTTTGGCGCTGTATGAACCGACAACGACCGTTTTTTTGCCGCAGCAGATTGAACCGAGGGTATGGGTATTATCCAGTGGTTTTTCAAAATGGGATTGGCCAAAATCATCCCGTTCAATCCAGGCATGATATTTCCCCGACCGGATATTCTCTCCGCGCAGTCTAAGTGTCCATGCACCGGCAGGTAAACCTCTCTCCATGAAGATATTGATGACATTGTCATCGTTGTTCGGATCTTGTTTCCGGTGGGAGATGAAGATCAGGATTTCATTCCGGTTCCCGACCGCCTGGTGAGTCGTACCGAGCTTAACCTCACCGAGGTTCTGCCCATCCGGGGTGATTAACTGGCAGGAGAATTCATCTTCTGCATCGTACCAAAGCTCGATTTCATTAGAAGTACGGTCTGATTTTTCCACGATCCAGCTGAGATCCTTCACCTCATTCTGGCGGATTGTGCCACTGGCGTGTATGCCGTCAGTATAAGAGTTGCTGGCAGCCAATACGATGGCCCGATTGTTAGCAGCACTTAGGAGTGTATCGAATCCGACCTCAACCAGAGAAGTGCCGTCATGCGGGCCGCCATTGGTGCCCAGGCTTATATTGGTGACACACGGCCGGTCTCCGGCGAGCTTATAGATGTATTGCAGAGCCTCCAGCAGATGCACTGAACTCCCGAAATCCCCTTTTACCGCGTCAGGTCCCGACCATGGAACATCCTCGGCATTCAATTGCACAAATACGATATCTGCCTGAGGAGCAGGACCGGGTGTGTTGGTTCCGTTACCGTTGCCCGCAGCGGTATCCATAACGTGGGTTCCGTGCCAAGGGTCTCTGTTTCTAGGATTAGGAAGTTGCAATACTGCGAACGGATCATGTTTTTTCAGAGCACTGTTTAGTTGGGCTTGTGAAAAGACTTTGCCGTATCCGAACTCGGCATCGCTGGAATTGTCAAAAGTCTGATCCCAGTAGCTGAGAATCCGGCTTGTCCCGTCTGAATGGATGAAGTTCTTATGGGTAAAGTCACATCCATAATCTACAATCCCGATGACGACGCCTTTTCCGCCGTTGCTTTTAGTATTTTGATTCAGCAAATCCGCCCGGGCTTTAGTTTCTTCAATGGTCTTAAAGAGCTGGGGCTTTAACAATTGTGATGCCTTCAAGCTCATTACCGCCGGTGATTTGCGGATCTGCTCAATTTGGTCTGCGGCAATCCGTGCGGTGACGAGCCGGACATTCTCCTGCTCCTCAGGCACGCTGCCCAGGTCGGCAATTTGCCGGACTCCGGACAGGTTTTTCCACGCCTCAATATCCCTTACCTTGGCGATAACCGCGATTTCACGGGCATCCGCTGTCTCCGCTGATTCTGCGTTGAACAAATGCGGATGAGCCTCTTTGTGTTCACTTTGATTGAAAGCAATGACCCGCTGCAGTCTTGGATCAAGGTTAGCGGGGATCTCATTCGTGGTTTCTTTGAGTTTCATGTCATGTCTCCTTTAGCTGGCTAGTGTGCTGGAAAATACAACGTCCATATACTTTCACTAATTTGAATTTTTATAAAATCCATTATATTCAAGCAGAGACGTCATAAGGGGTGTGAAGAGTACAGCATGAAAATTATGGTCTTTTATACAAGGTCATTCTGATTAAATACATAAGTAGATAATGATAAAAAACAAATATGTAAATAAAAGTAAGTATCATCGAGTGAACGTTTTCACATAATAGCTCCGTTCCTTTTGGAGGTACCAGAGAAAATATAAACAGTAAGGGGTGAGCAACGTATGTTCATATCCAACGAATCAGGAAGCAAGACGTATTCACTGGTCGGGAAACGTTATGCAGCTGCGGACAATATCCCTTTGTCACCGGATGATTACCGTGATCTGGTGAAACGCCGAGCGATTTCTATTCTGCACATTACACCTGATGAACAGGAGTGGCAGGGAAACGAGGAGCTTCGAAGAGAAACCGAACAGCTAATCATGGAGAAAATTCATCGTGACAGCAATCTGCTGCCCATTGATTTCTTGAGCAAGGGGGTAGAACGCGCCAAGGCTGTCTGCAGGATTGTAACGCCTGGCGGCGGACTTGGAACCGGGTTTTTGATCGGACGCGGGCTGGTAATGACCAATCATCATGTGCTGGCAAGTGCGGATGAAGCGGGCAGCAGCCAGGCTGAATTTGGATACGAAGAGAATGGGGAGGTCATAAGGCTTAATTTAAAGCCTGACGAATTATTCATCACCTCACCCTTTGAGGAATTGGACTTCACAATCGTGGGCTGTGAGACTGCCGGGATTGAGGATGTGATACCGGTCAAGCTGTTGCGGAGTCCGACAACGATTACCCGCGGAGAGTATGCAAACATAATTCAGCACCCCAAGGGCAGACAGAAAGAAATTGCACTGCAGGACAACACCGTCAGCTATGTCTATGAAAAAGTGATTCATTATACGACCGATACGGAGCCGGGCTCCTCCGGTGCAGCGGTGTTTAACAATCAGTGGCAGCTCGTCGCCTTGCATCATGCAGGCTGGTATACAGACAATGATAACCAGCAGGCAGTGAATGAAGGTATAAGGATTTCGGCAATCGTTGCGAAACTCGTAGCTCTTGCGCAAACTGGTGATTCCGCTGCATTGCAGCTGACACAGAAGGTTGAAGGCACTTCGCCGTATCTGGGCTTCTACGATGTTGAGGGTCTGGTGGATAACCGCAAAGAGCTTGCTGAAATTGAAATCCCCTCCTTCAAAGGAGATAAACGGTTCGCGGATATCGGATTCTGGAATATTGAACACTTTAACAACGGCGTCAGTGAGCAGCGGATTAAGGATGTTGCCCATCTTGTGGCGGATATGTCCATGGATGCGCTTGGTCTGGTTGAAGTGGAGAGTGGCGCACTGGACCGGCTGAGACAAGAGCTGAGGAACCGCGGCGCCGCTATGGACTATGTGTACCTCGATGCTAATGGAGCGCAGGATCTTGCCATCCTGTACGATACGACAACGACTGGTGTTGAGCTCAGAAATGACATTAACCTGAAGTACGGCCGGCTGCTGCGTTCCGAAATCAATGGAAAAACTGCTTTTCCCAGGGAGCCTCTGTTCGCCAAGTGTACAGTCAGGGAAGAGGGCAAGGATATTCAGTTCCTGATGATCTTGGTGCATTTGAAAGCCATGCGGGATGCGGTAAGCATCGAAAGACGAACGCTTGCCGCCCAGACATTGTCAGTCATCATTGAGGATCTGAAGCGTACGGAAGAGTTCAAGGAGCTGCCTATTCTGCTGGGTGGAGACTTAAATGATGATGCAGGCAGTGTGTCACTGAGTCCGGTGATGAACATGCCCTCAGTCCTTACGCTTACACTTGACGATGCACTGGCCGGTCACATCTCCTACATTGTGGACCCTAAGTCATTGATCGACCACATCATTATTACCAAGGATACCAGGGCGGGAGTTATCACCTTCGACGGGAAGCAGGATGATGCGGGAATCGTCAGATTTGACAAAAACATGCCTGATTATGCTTCTAGAATCTCAGACCATGTTCCCCTCGTGCTGCGGATCATCTATAAAGACAGCAGTACCCAGCTGGATAACCTGAGGGTTCCTTCAGTTCCGAGTGTAGTTTGGGCGCAGGGAAATACGATGGAGCATGCGCTGCTCAAGCTTCAGCTGAATCGCTTCAGGCTCGAAGAGGAACGGGGATATTACGATGCCGAGAAGGATAAATTCGATATCGTGAACTACTATCGCAGCGTGGATCTCCAGTCCGGGGGAAGCCAGGTGTTCCGCCATTTGCATCAGTTGCTGCTGGAAACCCATAACAGTATATTCTCTTACCAGGCAAGCCGGACGCAATTGTATGCCGGAGTCGATATCCGTGAGGATGGCAGTCTGCACAGCCTGTATTCAGGAGAGAAGCTTGATGCAGAAGAGTTGATCCGGGAGGATCACCGTACCGAACGGCTGCGGAAGGAATTCATGGAGAGTCTTGCCCTACACGGCCAGGAGGAAGAAGAAGGGTTCCAGGAGCTGATCGATGAGAAATTCGGGTTCAATGTTGAGCATGTTGTTCCCCAGTCCTGGTTCAGCAAAAGCTCGCCCATGCGGGGGGATCTGCACCATTTATTCATCTGTGAGAAGGAATGCAACAGCTATAGAAGCAACATTCCATACTATGATTTTGCTGACTACAACCCGGAAGCGTACCGTGAGACTGTCCGGAATGCCTGCGGGAAACGCGGCGGGACGATCCGCTTTGAGCCAGAGAGCGGCAAGGGTGAGGCAGCGAGAGCGGTGTTGTATTTCATGGTGCGGTATCCAGGTAAAATAGAGCGGCAGAACGAGCGGGTTGACATTAAGCTGCTGCTGGGCTGGCACAAAGAGCATCCGGTAAGCCTGCATGAGAAGCACCGCAATCAGCTGATCTTTGAATTGCAGGGTAACCGCAATCCCTTCATAGATCTGCCTGAAATTGCAGATCAAATAGAGTTCTAACCAAGAGAAATAAGGAGGCGGCAGCATAATGAACATGACTGTTACCGGAATTAATCAACCATCCGCAGAAATGGTAAACCAGCTTCAGCAAGGCGGATACGTGCTATATTTCCGCCATGCCCAGCCGGTTGAGACTTCAGGTGATCCAGGCTTAAGTGCGGAGGGGCAAGAGAAGGCGGTATTACTCGGCAACTGGCTACGGGAGCAGAAGATTAAGATTAATCTGCCTGTGTTATCCAGTCCTACACAACGGACACAGGAGACTGGAAAGGCAGCTTTTCAGAGTATTCGTGTTGAAGAAGCACTGGCTTATATGGATGTCTTGTTTATGGAGAATCCGTCCGGTGCAGAACGGGTGATGAAGGCAAGGCTTGTGAGCCTGTTGGAATCCATCCCCTCAGAAGAAACCAACACGGTACTGGTGGCTCATAGCTTTTCTTTTAATAATCAGATCGAAGCCAGACCTTACCTGGGACTTATTCTGCTCAAGCCTAAGGGCAAGGGGCAGGGCTATGAGATCGCCGATGCATTTAATTTTTAACCGATAAGGAGATGTCTCCAATCATGCCCGAAGGAATGTCTTTTGAATTAAAGCTTTTCCTTGACCCTAAGCAGGTGCTGACGGGAGATGGACAACTGCCTCCCAAGGTTGCCGGGCTATCCTTTGAACTCAAGGACAAAATGCAAATTCACCTGCTCGATACGCCTGAGTTGAAGCTTTATGAGACGGGGTGGATTGTCCGTAGCCGCTTCAAGGAGGAGAAATGGGAGCTGACCTATAAGAGACGGATCAGGGATTATCCGGATATGCGTAGCGCTATGGAGCAAGCGGTACAGGAAGGATTTACACTTGCAGAATACGAACTTGAAGTCGAGTGGGGGTACAAGAAGCAAGCGTTATCTCTGGCAAAAGACTTTGACATTGCTCTGGAAGACAAGCCTGAGGGACAATGGAGGCAGCTGATCCTGGACAAGGCCCCGCAGCCTTTTAAAGATAGCAGTGTCTTCAAGTCTATAGCAGATACCCGGGTGATGGGTCCTATCCGGTCCGAGAAATATAAAAGTAAATGGGAACAGGAAAAAGTTCACCTGGAAGTCTGGACCCTCGGGGCAGAGTGCATGGCTGAAGCAACAATGAAAATAAAGAACGCCACCGAAGCCGAAGCAGCGGACAAGCATCAACAATTCATTACTCTGTTCAAAGAGGCTAATCTGCTGCTTGAGCAGGATATGTCCAAAACCAAATGGGCACTTGAGCGATTGAAGCAAGCACATACAACACAAACTACACACTAAAAGGAGCGATTATTATGCCGCTGAATCCATACGGAGTTTTAAAAGGAAAGATCATCAGAGGAATACCTGCACCAACTACAAGGGACAGCACCCCGCATTATCATGCTGTAGTCAAGGCTGACGGCAGAGAATATAAATTAGCCATCAACGTTCAATCCAGAGAGCAGCCTTCAGAGCTGTTATACCTGGTCGGAGATAAATTTAATTCTGAGCAGATTACCCATCTGCAGAGTTTAAAAGACGGTTTTACTAAAATTAGTAAATCCAACCGTGATGAAATAGCCTTGGACTACATCCGTGGCGGACTGTTTGATCCCTCCAAGATGATCGCACTTCGATTCAATGAAGACGGTCCGGATAATGACTTGAATGAGAAAGTGGATGCTTATCTGCAACGTGCCATCAAGGATGAAACAGCTAAAATTTATGTATACGGTGAGCCTTTCCCGGGCGGTATTCACAACATTCATATGAATCAAGGGAACGTTAAAAAATACAGAGCAGACGACGGCATCTGGCAGGATGGCGGAATTGTGATTCATTTCGAGCAGGAGGACAAATGGCTCGGCCTGTTCCTCGCCTTCCAGTCGCAATCCTGGTGTACAGACGACCAGGGCCATATGGAGCGTCCAGTTAGTGAATGCAATCACCTGACTCCAAAGTCTGCACAAGTGTCGGGATAGCCGAAGGAAGGATGATAAAAGTGAAAGTAGTACAAGCGGTTATTCATGCTTCATCGCTGGAAAAGCTGCATGAGCTGGAGAATTACAATCTGGATCTGGCTAGAAGCAGTGCCAAGCAAACAAAAGAGGACGATTATTCCGTCTCCGGGATTCTGTCTGCAGAACAGGCGGAGCTCTTGAAGAAAGAGGGCTACACTCTGGAGATCGAGCTGGATGCTACAGATATTCCTGCTCAGCGGTTGCAGGAGGTATACCATGGAAACCGGTTAGAGTCCGAATCCCAAGCCGCGAATTTCACAGCTGAGTCGGTGCGGGGCGGTTATATGACTGTGGACGAAATCGATAATACATTACTGCAGCTCAGCCGGCAAAACCCCGGGCTGGTCTCGCTGATCACTCTTCCCAACCGGACGTGGGAGGGGCGGACATGCCGTGCGGTTAAGCTCAGTGCCGCTCCACAGCAAGCCAGAGTGAAACCGGCCATTCTGATTACTGGTAATGTGCATGCGCGCGAGTGGGGTGGTTCTGACATTTGCATTAACTTGTTAACCAAGCTCACCCAGGCCTATACAAGCAGACAGCCCATCCAGTATGGGAACAAAAGCTTTACTTATGAACAAATTAAGCAGGCGCTGGAATCTGTAGACCTGATTATCTTTCCGGAGGTTAATCCGGATGGCAAGGTGTATTGTCAGGAAAACCATGGTCAAGATTCATTGAATGATCAGCTGGCGGGTAATGGCTTCTGGTGGCGGAAGAACCGCCGGCCTGATGAGAACGGGAGACCGATGGGCGTTGATTTGAACCGGAATTTTGATTTCTTGTGGGGCAGTACAATCGGTACCTCAGCAGATAAAAACAGTCTGATTTACCTTGGTCCAGCCCCATTCTCCGAGCCGGAATCACAAAATATCAAGTATCTTTTGGATACGTACAATCAAATCCGTTTTTATGTGGATATTCACAGCTTTGGAGAGAAAATTATGTACAACTGGGGGGATGATAATAACCAAACCACTGACCCCGGCCAGAATTTCTTGAATCATCAGTATGACGGAATGCGTGGAACTACTGAGTTTATGAGGGACCGCTATAAAGAATACATTGCGCCGCAGGATGAGAAACTGGAGCGTGATCTAGGGAACCGGATGAACGGAGCTTTACAAGCCGTACGGGGCAAATCCTACAAGGTTGAAGAGTCGGCCCGGTTGTATTATACCAGCGGGACGACACAGGATTATGCCTACAGCCGTCATTTAAGCGACCCTTCCAAGCCTAAGATTTACAGCTACACCTTTGAATTCGGTACCACGTTTGTCCCTCCTTATGAGGAAATGAAGCTTATTATTGCAGATCTGAGTTCTGCACTAACGGAGCTGACTTATGCGGTATCCCAGATAAATGCACTAGAGCCTGTTCGTCCGGGTAATTAGAACCCATTAAGCAAGACCCTGCGGCTTCAGCCCGCAAACAGGGTCTTGCTTTTTTTACAGTTAAACCGTCAATAATGTATCACGGATTTCCGGTTATGTACTTTCTTTCTCCGCAACAGCAGAAGAATTCCAATGGCAAAGCCTATACAGGTAAGCGAAGCCGTTGTGGCGTAGCTGTTAGTCCAGATCACCAGATTCACATTCAGCAGCGAGTGGATGCCCACTACGATGAACAGATTCCGGGTCAGGACATAGAGGAGTGCAAACATCATCCCGAGAATAACCAGCTGGATAAAATCATACACAAATTCCATTCCGCTAAGTCCGCCGTAAATCCGGTTCGGGATATGCATGAGGGCAAAGACCGTTTGCGAGATGAGCATCGCCTTAACTATGCGGGAAGAAGGCTTACCCGTTCCAGACAACCAATGATGGATCTGCACAAAAAGGAAGCCGCGGAAGATGATCTCCTCCAGCAAGGCATTGCCGAACAATTGTCCGAGCAGAGCTCCCAGAAACAGGTTCGGAAAGTCGGCAAGGTCTTGATTCCATGTAAGTGCTGTTCCGGCAATGAGATTGATGCAGGCACTCATTACATTGACCGCCAGCCAGAACACAAATGTCCATAGGCATCCGGCCAGCAGCTTCTCCCGTCTCAGTCCCAGATCCCGCAGCGGAATCCGGACCATTGCCCATAAATAAATAATGACAATTACCATGAGACCGAGCAGTCCTGCGCATAACGTGGCATTTATCCACCCGTGGGTCAGCCGGTTAATGCCATCGAAGGTCCCCTTTTCAAAGAAAAGGAGGTTCACTGTCATCGCGAAAATAATCTCCAGAATAATAAGGCCAACGATAAACCAGGCTGAAATACGTTTTCCTGTAAAAATCCCTGCATGTTCCCCTGTCTTAAGCTGCACCTAAGTAACACTCCTTTGAATGAAGAAAAATTTACCAGTTAATCCCTCCCCATTACTATATTGGCTAAGCAATGGTTTCACTGTCACAGAAGTCACAACAGTCACAGAAGTCATTGAGGTCACACCGCTGCACTGCTACAATCCTGCCACTCATAAAAAGAGCACTGCTATGGGCATAATTAGCAAAGCAGATTTCTGATAATTACGGTTGACACCGTTTTCAGCATATGTTAAATTGTTTCCGAGGCTTGTTACCGGTAATGCGGGCAAAACCACAATGGGAATGATTGATTCGTTTCCGTTGTTGTTTTGCCCTTTTTTATTCCTCAAAAGCAGGTGGGTCGAAAGTGATAATCAAACAGATTTTTAACAATAATATCGTCAGCACCGTGGATGATAAGGATCAGGAGCTGCTTATCCTCGGCCGGGGTATCGGTTTCCAGTTCCGGGCGGGCGACCCGATTGACGAGGCGAGGATTGAGAAAGTCTTCCGGCTTCAGGATTCCTCCATCTATGAGCGCTTCAAGGCGATTGTTACAGAAATGCCGGTTGAAATCCTGCAGGTGACCGATGATATTGTAAGTCTGGCGCGCATGCAGCTGAATAAGCAGATCAGTGACGGGATTTATGTATCGCTGTCGGATCATATCCATTTCGCTGTGCAGCGGATGGAGCGGGAGCAGATTGTCCGCAACCCGTTATCCTGGGAGGTACAGCATTTCTACAAAGCCGAGTACGATGTGGCGAAGGAAGCGCTGACGATTCTGCGGGAGCGGCTGGGGATTGATTTTCCCAAGGATGAGATCTGCAATATCGCGCTGCATTTCATCAATGCCGAAGTCAATGATTCGATGAACGATGTGACGCATCTGATGCAGCTGCTGCAGGAGATTATGAACATTATCAAATATCATTTTGGCGTGGATTTAGACGAGGACAGCGTCAATTATTTCAGATTCATTACGCATCTCAAATATTTCTGCCAGCGGGTCATCACCCATACCAGCCATGACGATACCGAGGAGTATTTGTACAAGGTGGTTAAGAAGAATTATCCGGACACCTTCAAATGCATCCGCAAGATTGAATCTTTTATCCTGAAGAACTACGAGTACGTCATGACCCATTCCGAGCAGCTCTATCTGACCCTGCATCTGGAGAGGCTGATGAAAACCAAATAACAAGGGGCTTGTTACTGTTCAATCAGGCAAAACCCGAATGAAAACCGGCATGCGTATCTTTCGCGTATGCACGTGTTCATTCGGGTTTTTTTATTACCTACAATTTAGGGGGAAAGACGAATGAAACACCAGGAAACAGCACAGCAAATCGTCAAGTCAGTGGGCGGAGTATCCAATGTGAAGTCGGTGTACCACTGTGTAACGCGTCTGCGCTTCGAGCTGAAGGACAACAATAAAGCGGATCAGGCCGCGCTCAAAAAGCTGGATATGGTGATGGGCACCAACATCTCGGGCGAGCAATTCCAGGTCATTATCGGCAATGATGTGCCTAAGGTATTCGACGAAATGGTTAAAGAGTACCCGGTGCTCAAGCAGACAGCGGAAGGAAATAAGCAGGAGGACGGGAAGAAGCAGAATGTGATTCTGAAGATTTTTGAGACAATCGCCGGTGTATTCGCACCGATGCTGCCCGCAATCACGGCTGCCGGTATCCTGAAGGGACTGCTCGCTCTATTCGTGACCCTGGAATGGCTGTCAGCGGGAACAGACACGTACCGTATCCTGTCTGCGATTGGCGATGGCGTATTCTACTTCCTGCCGATGCTGATCTCCTTCAGCGCTGCACGTAAATTCGGCAGTAACCCGTATATAGCAGTTGGTGTCGGCGCGGCGCTGATGTATCCGGATATGGGCGCACTATTGTCCAGCGGTAACCCCGTATCCTTCCTCAGTATTCCGGTAACGGCGGTCTCCTACGGATCTTCTGTAATTCCGATTCTGCTCGCAATCTGGATTCTTTCTTACGTGGAAAAAACAGTGGACCGCTTCATCATACCGTCTCTCAAGCTGCTGCTCGTTCCGCTGATCTCCCTCCTGGTGATGGTTCCGGTCACGCTGATCGCGATTGGACCTCTGGGAACCTTCGTCGGAGACGGATTGTCCGGCGGCATTAACTGGCTGCTGAATGAAGGCGGCCTGATCTCCGGGATCGTGCTTGGCGGGGCGATGTCCCTGATTGTTATGACGGGTATGCACTACGCACTGGTTCCGGTTATTATCAGCAACCTGGCTACACTCGGCTTCGACAAGTTCCTGCCGCTGACCTTCATCTCCAATATGGGTCAGGCCGGCGCTACTCTGGGCGTATTCTTCCGGGCCAAAGACAAGAAACTGAAATCCGTCGCCCTGTCCACCAGCTTCACCGCACTTATGGGTGTTACTGAGCCGGCCATGTATGGCGTCAATATGAAATACAAAAAGCCGTTCATCGCGGCGATGATCGGTAGTGCGGCAGGCGGCGGCTTCGCGCTGGCGTTCGGTGCCAAGGCATATGCGCTGGCTGGTAACGGCGGTATCCCGGGCCTGCCGGGATTGGTTGGACAGACCTTCTGGTACGCTTTTGGCGGGATGGTCATTGCCTTTGTAGTTGCAGCGGTTGTTACAGTGTTGCTTGGTTTCCAGGAAGAGGCTGATGATGCGGAGCAGATTTCCGGCAGTATCGCCGCTAAACCGGCAGATGTGACCCCGGCAGCTCCGGTAGAGGTTGAGGTAGAACCGGCATCCGCTACCGCAGACAGCACAGCTTATGCACCAATGACGGGTAAGGCGATTCCGTTAAAAGAAGTCAATGACCCTACCTTTGGCGATGAGCTGATGGGTAAAGGCATTGCGTTTGTGCCTACGGTCGGCGAGCTCGTATCTCCAGTCAGCGGTACTGTAATGAATGTCTTCAAAACCAAGCATGCTATGGTTATCCGCAACGCTGACGGCATGGAACTCCTGATCCACGTCGGGATCAACACCGTGAAGCTTCGCGGCCAATTCTTCGAAGCGCATGTGCAGGCCGGTGATCCGATTCAGGCCGGCGACAAGCTGCTTACCTTCGATCTGGCGCAAATTGCCCAGAATTATGATATTACGACCGCTATGGTCGTTACTAATACGGCCGATTACAAGCAGATTCTGCCGCTTAAGCTGGGCGAGGTTGCTTTCGGTGAGCCGGTGCTGAAGGCTGAGCTGTAAGGTTGCCGGTTTAGCTTTGATCGTATCTTCGATCTTTTATGGGGATTAGCTTGGATCTTCGATTTGGACTTTCGATTTTGGACTTTCGATTTTGGACTTTCGATTTTGGTTTTAGTTTTCGGTTTTAGTTTTTGGGTTTAGTTTTTTGTCTTAGTTTTTTGTCTTAGTTTTTTGTCTTAGTTTTTTGTCTTAGTTTTTGGTCTTAGTTTTTGGTCTTTGATTTTTGTCTTAGTTCTTGGTCTTTAATTTGGATCTTAGTTTTTGGTCTTCAATGTTGAGCTTAGCCTGAGTTATTTCCAGGCGCCAGCTCCGGTTTTAGCCTGAGTTTGAGCTTAGTGATTTCGGAACGAAGCGATCGGGTTGGCTTAGAATTTTGTCACCTCCGAATCCGCTTCATCCAAACAAAAGGCTATTAGTAACGGAGGGAAGTTTGGAACTGTAGGAGCGATAGCGTCCGCCTTTATGTTTGGATTTCTACCGCTGACAGCGGAATAAATTCAGGAAATCCAAACATAACAGCGGCCGAAAGTCCAAACTTTCCCGCAGTTACGGCCTGCCTTTTATAACGAACAATAGGAGATGACAAAATGACCACTTTTCCACATGGATTCCTATGGGGCGGAGCAATCGCCGCCAACCAGGCAGAGGGCGCTTTTGACGCAGACGGTAAAGGATTATCCACGGCAGATATGGTGCCATACTATAAGAAAAAAGATTACACCAACCTCAAAGAGCTGATGCATGTCACCAGTGAAACGATCGAGCGCGGGATGCAGCATGCCTCAGCGGAGGGCTACCCGAAACGGTACGGGATTGATTTCTATCACCGGTTCAAAGAGGACATCGCCTTGTTCGGCGAGCTGGGCTTCAAAGTGTTCAGGATGTCGATCAACTGGTCACGGATTTTCCCGAATGGGGATGATGCCGAGCCTAACGAGAAGGGCCTGCAGTTCTACGATGATATGTTCGACGAGATGCGTAAATATCGCATTGAGCCGCTGGTTACCCTCTCCCACTATGAGATGCCGATGTCGCTGGTGCTGAATTACGGGGGCTGGAGGAACCGCGCGGTGATTGCGTTTTATGAGAAATATGCTGAGACTGTCATGACCAGATACCGCGACAAAGTGAAATATTGGCTGACGTTCAATGAGATCAATACGACCATCATCGAGCCGTTTACCGGCGGCGGGATAGTAGAGGATACGGTGGATAACATCCGCGAGGCATCCTATCAGGCGCTGCATCATCAATTCGTCGCCAGCAGCCTCGCGACCCGCAAAGGGCGGGAGATTAATCCGGAATTCCGCATCGGCTGCATGCTCGCGCGTATGATCCATTATCCGGCGACCAGTGATCCGGAGGATGTGCTGCAGGCCCAGATCGATAATCAGCTCAACCTGATGCATACCGATGTGCAGGCGCGGGGAAGCTATCCTCCGTTCATGAAGCGTTATTTTGCCGACAATCATATTCAGCTTGTGACTGAGCCTGGCGATGAGCAGCTGCTGCGTGAGAACACGGTGGACTTCATCTCCTTCAGCTACTATACGTCGCTTATTTCCACAGTTACTCCTGAGAAATATGGTGTAACCGGCGGCAATCTGTTCAGCACCGTGAAGAATCCGAACCTGAAGATTACCGAATGGGGCTGGCAGCTGGACCCGATTGGCCTGCGGATTGTGCTCAAAGAGCTGTACGACCGTTACCAGCTTCCGCTGTTTGTGGTGGAGAACGGGCTGGGTGCGAAGGATAAGGTCGAAGAGGATGGTTCCATCCAGGATGATTACCGGATCGATTATTTGCGCAAGCATATTACCCAGGTCAAGGAAGCGGTTCTGGACGGAGTCGAAGTCATGGGCTACACCGCCTGGGGGGCGATTGATATTATCAGCGCGTCGACTTCGGAGATGTCCAAGCGTTACGGCGTGATCTATGTGGACCAGGACGATGACGGAAACGGAACGCTTGACCGGAAGAAGAAGAAGAGCTTTTACTGGTACCAGAAGGCAATTGCCAGCAATGGAGCGGATTTGGAGTAGGTAGCTCCTGGCTGGTGCTGCCTCTGCATTGACAACGATTTTAGAAGCGGCTATACTTTCTGTAATCTTATAGTTGGTATACGTTGAACGAGCCAGTAGCAGACTTGTCCCTGTTCCCAGAAAGCCGGGGGTTGATGGAACCCGGTATATACAATGGACTGCGAATTACACCTCGGGAGTATCTTGGGTAATGCCAAGCGGAGCTAAGCGAACGATAACTCGCGGAAGAGTGGTACGGACATGTTTGAATGATGATGTCTGTGCAATTTGGGTGGTAACACGGTTAATGATAATCGTCCCTGTGTCTGAATAGACAAGGGGCGATTTTTTGTTGCCCAAATTCGGAAATTGCGGAGTCACCCGTTAAGCTGGCTGTTTATCAATGCATACCAATTACACACAAAACAAACCAAAGGGGCTGTACATGTTGAACATTATCGACGAGTTGCTGTGGCGCGACGCCATCAACCAGCAGACAGATGCGGACGGACTGCGCGAATTAACAGAGAGTAAGGCTGTATCGCTGTACTGCGGCGTGGACCCTACAGGCAACACTATGCATATCGGCCACCTGATTCCTTTTATGATGCTTAGACGCTTCCAACTGGCAGGACACCGTCCGGTCATTCTGATCGGCGGGGCTACCGGAACGATTGGTGATCCGAGCGGACGCCAGAGCGAGCGCTCCCTGCAGACGCTGGAGCAGGTACAGGAGAATGTGGATGCGCTGACGGCCCAGATGAAGAAGCTGTTCATTACTGAAGGCGACAATCAGGTGCGGATGGTTAACAACTACGACTGGACCAAGGACATGAACGTCATCGAATTCCTGCGCGACATCGGCAAGAACTTCAGCATCAATACGATGCTGGCTAAGGACGTAGTCTCCAGCCGCCTGGACAGCGGAATCTCGTTCACCGAGTTCTCCTACCAGATCCTGCAGTCCATGGATTACCTGCATCTGTACCAGCATGAGGATGTGCAGCTGCAGATCGGCGGGTCGGACCAGTGGGGCAACATCACCAGCGGCCTGGATCTGATCCGTAAAAAAGAAGGCAACGAAGCCAAAGCCTTCGGCCTGACCATCCCGCTGATGCTCAAGGCGGACGGCACCAAGTTCGGCAAATCCGCCGGCGGCGCCATCTGGCTGGATCCGAAGCAGACCACACCTTACGAGTTCTACCAGTTCTGGGCGAACACCGATGACCGTGATGTGGTGAAATACCTGAAATACTTCACCTTCCTGAGCAAGGAGGAAATTGAGGCGCTTGCCGAGAAGGTGGCGACGGAGCCGCATAAACGCGAGGCCCAAAAAACACTTGCCGAAGAGATGACCCGGTTCGTGCACAGCGAAGAACTGCTGGAGCAGGCTAAACGCATCAGCGCAGCGCTGTTCAGCGGTGATATCAGCTCCCTGACTGCCGATGAAATTGAAGAAGGCTTCAAGGAAATGCCGACCTTCACCGCCACTAAGGAGTCGAAGAACATTGTCGACTGGCTGGTCGACCTGGGCATCGAGCCATCCAAACGCCAGGCGCGTGAGGATATTACTAAAGGTGCAATCTCCATTAACGGCGAACGTGTCAACGAGCTGGAGACAGAGATTACCGCTGAGCTTGCCATCGGGGGCAAATTCATCATCGTCCGCAAAGGCAAGAAGAACTACAGCCTGGTGAAATTGGGCTAACCCCTAGCTGCTGGCTGGGAAGTCCTTAGGTAAACAGGTAAACGGGCAAACAAGTAAAGAAGTAAACAGGTAAACAGGCCAACAGGCAAACAGGTAAACAAGGAAACAAGTAAATAGTAAATCGGCAAATAGGTAAACAGGTAAACCATAAGAGGCTATCCCGCTGTGTCAGCAATGACGGGGATAGCCTCTTTTTTATAAGGTGATTAATTTGTTTTAGGGTGCCTGCAAAGTATCTGAGTTGTCAGCGTGGCTGTGAGCGAGGTGATCAGTTGTCAGCGTGGTAGTGAGTGAGGTAATGAGGAGGTGATCAGTAGTGAGTGTGGTAGTGAGCGAAGTAACCAGTAGTCAGCGTGGTAGCGAGGAGGTAACTAGTAGTCAGTGTGGTAATGGGCAAGTAATCAGTGGTCAGCGAGGTAGTGAGGAGGTAATCAGTAGTCAAAGGGTAGTCAGCATGGCAGGGAGGGGGTAACTAGTAGTCAGTGCGGTAGTGGCCAAGTAATTAGTGGTCAGCGAGGTAGGGATGAGGTAACCAGCAGTGTGGTAGTGAGTGAGTTGATGTGTGGTCAGCGTGGTAGTCAGCGAAGTAATCAGTAGTCAGCGGTGCGAAGTAAACAGTAGTCAGTGTGGTAGGGAGCATGGTAACCAGTAGTCAGTGTGGTAGTGAGTGAGGTGATCAGTAGTCAGCGTGGTAGTGAGCGAGGTAATCAGTAGTCAGCGTGGTAGTCAACGAGCATACGCCCCGCTCTTGTGGGGATAATTGGTTGGACTCGCCGGGCGGACAGTGCCTGCTGGACGAGAATCCTGCACAAAATACAACATTTTCTTCCTATGTCCGCCTCAAATTGAGAATTGTTGTATGAAATGCAGCATTTCCTCTCTTTCCGGCGGCTTAGCCTGACAATTGTTGTATTTCATACAACAATTCCCTCAGACTCCTTGGAAACTAGGGGGCAGAGTTGTAATACGTACAACATTTCTGCCTGGACAAGGCTGTAAAGTGTAATCTTTGCTCAAAAACTCATTCGCTGCCGGGCAGAACGCTCGGAATAACGCTCAGCACGCACCCAGCACGCACCCAGCACACACAAAACGCCCAACACACACACAACGCCCAGCACACACAATGCTCAGCACGCACCCAGCACCTACCCAGCACTCACCCAGCACACGCTCAGCATACCCAGCACCCATCCCGCACTCACCCAGCACACGCTGAGCATACCCAGCACTCACCCGGCATACCCCGCACCTACCCCGCACCTACCCCGCACACCCTAGCACACCTAGAACAACCCCATATTCCCCGCAGCAGCCGGAAGCCCGGCCCTGCACCGAATGACTATCGGTTCGCTCGAGAAAACAGGTGCCTACTGCGGCGCTGCTGGAATCTGCATCTTTTTGTCATTGATAATCATTATCACATGATCTATTGTTAGGGATAGAATCGAATCAAGAAGTGACGGTACTACAATAAACGGCTTAATCAGGTGTAATCAGGTGTAATCAGGCTTAATCAGGTGTAATCAGGCTTAGTCAGGTGTAATCAGGTGTAATCAGGTGTAATCAGGTGTAATCGGCGTAATCAGATGTAATCAGGCTTAATCCTCAAGCAGCGCCAGCTCGTCTTCGAGTTTGGCAATTTTCTCGCGGATGGCCTCTGCCCGGGCTTCGTCTTGCGCCTTTACTGCCACCGCCAATTCTTCTGCAGCTAATTCGATCTGGTATAACAGATAGGTGTAGTCCGATGTGGCGGCAGGGTGACTGGAACGCTGTGAATAAGTCATGGTCTCACACTTCCTTTCTATTATTAATGTGATGCCCGGCTCTGGGCATCGTATCCTACGAATCCATCGTTCAATCGTATCTACAGTATGTTCATGATACAGCCTTTCTGTGAGCGGCTCAACCTTAGTCACCCGTGAAAGCAGTATTTTTGCGCCGGAAATAAGGCTTTGCCGATGGAATTGCGACATTATTCACAGACAGTAGGCCCGGTTCTGGTTTTACCATAAGAAGTATTGAAAATTAAAGCTTAATTTTTCAGTAACGTTTGCAGGGAGAGATCCCGCGAAGGAAGGTTGATATACATAATGAAAGCTTTATCTTTTAACACACCGGGCGAAGCCAGGCGGCATCTGGAACAACTGGATAGCAGCAGAGGCTTGGTGCTGTTTGCTTCCGCTGCGGCAGTCAGCGAATTGTCCCGGCATGCACCCTCCCGGGCGGTATTGTGCTCGACCAAAGGCGAATATACCCCGCAGGGCTACCGCAGCGGCGTAGTCACAGGGTTCGAATACGAATCAGGGATAGCCGATATTGTGGAGATCCTGCATCCGCCCGTGCTTAGCGGCAATATACTAAGTGCCTCATATCACAAAGTCCAAGGCAATGCTAATGCCTTTCTGCTGCTGCTATGTGACGGTACAGGTGCGATGGAGGAGACGCTCCTCTCCTCGCTGTTTTTCATTGCCCCGGAATTCAAGATCGTCGGGGGAAGTGCAGCGGATGATGAGCATGGAGAGACTTATATTTACATAGGAAGCCGACGGGTGCGGAACCTGGGGATTTTCTTCAATATGCCGGGCCGTACCGCACTGGTTAAAGAGAATATTTATGTTCCCACCGGGACAACGCTGCTGGTGACAGAAGCCGATGTGTTCGGCAGAACGGTGTATTCCTTCAACGGACGTCCTGCTGCGGAAGAATACGCGCGCGTGCTTGGTGTCCCGGAGGCGGACCTGGCAGAGCATTTCCTGAGCAGCCCGCTGGGCAAAAGATACGAAGACGATCTGATCATCGCCTCACCGATGACAATTAACCCGGATGGCTCTGTCACATTTTACAGCCAGGTTATGTCTAGTACTTATGTGGAGGTGCTGAGTGCAGCAGATCCGCTTGCTGTGCTGGAGGAGACGCTGGGCGGGAGCCCGTACAAGCCTTCCTTTGTGCTCAACATTAACTGTACGCTGCGGGATCAGCTCTTCATCCGGGACGGTCTGTGGGCGGATTTTGACAGGACGATGCTCGGATTCTGCGGCAACACTACAGGTTTCATCAGCTACGGAGAGCAATACTATAAAAAGCATGCCAACCAGACCATGATTCTGCTGCTGGTTGAATAAGGGAGAGTAGATTGATTATGCAGTGGATAACCAGATTACGCACTTCATGGGGCAAAAGCACCTCTGCCGGAGGTGTTCAAAGTCACAATACACTAGCCGTTCTTGAAAAAACGGACAGCTCCGGACAATCAGCCGGGACGGTAAATATAGCTGGAACAGCGGCAAATGCTCCTGAGCCTCCAGAGAATACTGGCGGGACAGCTGACGCTAACGCCGCTTCAGCCACTGAATCCTATGGGATGCACGCCTATACCCTGGCCGGACAGATCCGCCGCGAAACTGATGAGATTCTCAAGGAAGAGGCACAGCTGGTAGAGGAGTTTGCGGCTTTACGGGCGGGCAGCGGTGAGCTGATCAGCCAGATCGGCGGGACCCAGCAGCTGCTGGAGCATCTGAAGACCAACAGCGGGCAGACCGAAGACCTCATCAATGAAATGTATGGCAGCCTCTCTTTTTCCTCCAATAAAATTGAATTCGCCAAAGAGTCCAATATCCAGATCTCGGCTGAAATGCAGAAGGCTTCGGCGGTATTTACTGAATTTGTCACCTTGAATGAGGACCTGCGGGGGCATTTCCGGAGCATCGAGCAGCTGGCGAAGATCATTACGGATATTGCTGAGCAGACGAATCTGTTGTCGCTGAATGCAGCAATCGAGGCGGCGCGGGCCGGAGAGCACGGACGGGGCTTCTCGGTGGTTGCCACAGAAATCCGCAAGCTGGCCGACAGCACGCGCAGTCATGTGAAGGAGATCATGGGCTCCCTTTCGGGGATGACCCAGGTGATGGAGCAGCTACACAGCAAGTCCGGTGACGGGACAACGGCGATGACAGAGACGAATGCGAAGATCAGCCAGTCCACGGTATATATGAACGAAATCGTGGAGGCGGAGGAAGAGGTCTTCCAGCATCTGGAGAAGATTCAGGAGTCGCAGGAGAGCAGCATGGAGGATGTGGAGCAGATCAATGGCGATCTCCTGCGCATTCTGGAGAAATCGGGACAGGATGCAGGGCAGTTCCAGAAGATGGTGCTTACCGTCCAGAAAAAAGCCGATCACTATCAGCAGCTGCTTAATCATCTGCACCAGATAGAGCAGCTGCAGCAGCTTGATGAAGCACAGAAGATGGGCGTATAAGCAGAAGCAGGTATCCGATAAAAAAAGACTACACCCGGCAGAGGGAATGCTGGTGGTGTAGTCTTTCGTATGATTAGGTCAGCCAGAACCTTCTGGCTGGCCTTTTTGGTTACCGGGCATAGGTTCGCGAAGATACGGTAGAGTGTGCTGGAGCAAGTGGTCGTCAGCAGAGTGAAGTGGACTGAAAAGCGCTTATTTCCCGGAAAACCCCAATATTGAGGCCGAAGCGGACTGAGAATCACCTATCCTGTTCATTCGTGCCCGAAATGGGGGCTGACCGGCCCATTAACGGAATCTGAGTCCGCTTATCCCGCAATTCAGCCTGATTGGCCCGATTAGCGGATTGTCAGTCCGCCAGAACAGCTGATGTGCGATTAGGGCCTGGGCCTGAAGAGGCTGAGGAGGCTGAGGAGGCTGAGCAGTGACGGTAAACTCCGCTGCGTTACTGCCGGATTCAGATTGCAGCAGCTCCAGCCCGGATGAATTCTCCCCCGCCCGCTTGGCGCCCCTTGCCTACAACGCAATAAGTCTGTAGCCGTAAGCACCGACCGTCAGCGGACCGGCTGGCACGTGCTCACCGCTCAGCACATCCCGTCCGCCCCGCGGCAGGGTTACACTGCCTCCGAGTCCGTCCATATTCACGATCGTCCATAGTTCACCGGACGCTCCGTGTCTTGGACAGACGACCGTCCCCGGGGTGACATCGCTCCGCAGAGTTACACCGGCCCGGGCTGCATAATGATCGATCAGCGCGCACAGCAGCTTGTCCCCCGCTTCTCCGGAGGGCAGGGAGCCGAGCATTACGATGGCTCCGCGGCCATAGGGCTGCTCGGTCAGGAAGGCCAGGCCCGGCGTCCGGCCTGCCGTGATCCTGCCGGTCACGGTTGCACCGCCCGGCAGCGGCTCGAACACCGCGCTCCACAGGGACAACGGTGCGGAGAGGCCGAAGGCCTCGCCAATGCTGCCCGTTCCCTCCATCGGGTAGACATATCTGGTGTTTACCCCGGCGATGCGCTCCAACCCGCCCAGTGCAGCATCGGTATGCAGGGTATGGTCGGCCGTGCGGCCTCCGCTCAGCGGACCGGCGATCCAGATGCCGCCAGCCTCTGCAAAGCTGAGAGCCTTCTGGATATATTCCGGCGACAGATAATGCACAAAAGGGGTGAACAGCAGCTTGTAGCCGCTAAGCTCTCCGCCTTCGGGCAGCAGGTCACGGTGTATGCCCATATCGAGTATCCGCTTGTAGAAGTCCCCCAGCAGAGAGCGGTAGCTTAGCTTCCGGTGCGGCTCCGTCGCCAGGTACGCCTTGGTCCGGTCCGAGTAGGTAATTGCGACCTCGGCCTGTACCGGCCGGGTAGCCAGCAGGTGCGGCTCGATCAGCAGGCGCGCTGCGGAGGCTTCCCGCACATTGTCATAGCCGAGCGCAGGCTTGCCCCAGGCGCTGATGATGGAGCTGTGCGTCTGTTCGCTGCCGGTGCGCTGCTGCCGCCACAGCCAATAGCAGAAAGCCCCTGCCCCCAACGCATAAGCAGACACAGCTTCAGCGGTGAGATAGCCGTCCGGATGGGGTTCGCCGTAGCTCATGAGCGAACCGGCATAGGCCGGACTGGTCTCCAGCAGCCAGAAGTCCCGCTCTGGCTTGATATTACGCCACAGATCACAGTTCAGCAGATAGGCGTGCTTATTGGTCTGGGAGGCGTAAGTGTCGTACGAGGCGAAATCGAGCTCCCGGAACAGCTGTTCATTGTCCACATGGAAAGCGACGCTGCTGTTATGGGTTATGGGAGCTGGCGAATAGCGGCGGAGAATCGCTGCCTGTTCAGCTGCGAATCCGGCGGTTGTCTCCATCTGGAACAGGCGGTACAGGGTTACAAGAGATGAGTTATGCAGGAAGGGAGTAGCCACCGGCTGCGGCACCTGAACGAATTGCTGATAGGTCTGGCTCCAGACTCCCGTTCCCCAGGCTTCGTTCAGCTTCCCGATATTGCCGTAGCGGCTCTCCAGCCACTCATGCCATAGGGACTTGCAGGTCCCGCACATGCATTCTGAGACATGTGCCTTGAGTTCATTATCGAGCTGCCAGGCGACTAGACCCGGCAGCTGCCCCAGCTCTTTTGCCAGCTGTTCAGTGATTATCGCAGCCCGCTGCCGGAAATAAGGGTGATTCGTGCAGACATGCTGCCTGGACCCGTGGCCCATAACCGCCCCGTCCGCCCTGATGATCAGGCGTTCCGGGTGCCCGTGTGTCAGCCAGACCGGCGGAGTGGCCGTCGGGGTGCACATTATGGTGTCGATGCCGTAGGCATGCAGCTGCCGGATCTGCTCAGCGAATGGCCGGATATCAATGGAGCCTTCCTCCGGCTCCAGCTCCGACCAGATGAACTCACCCATCCGGACGAGATTGATGCCGGTTTCCTTCATAAGCTGAAGGTCATGCTTCCGTTCAGCTTCCCCCCAGAGCTCGGGGTACCATGCAGCGCCGTAATATAGCTTATGATTCACTTGCTTTACCTCCCGGGGAGCCCATTATGAGCGTTTTGGTCTCCCGGCATCATAGTTGCCCACTGTGCAGCAGGCAATAGTAAAGTTTTGCCGGCTTTGCACTTTATTGTAGCGGGGCGGATCAGGGCAGGACAGGCCCCTGTCCAAAAAGTCCGATTGCCGGAAAAATCCGCTGAAACCATAATAGGAAGCGCAGCCAAGGCACGGCAGTGCAAGGCTGCTTATCTATATGGAGGTGAATGTAATGAAGCAAGGAGCGGCAATAGGGACAGCAGATATACATGCTGCTGCAACCTACCGCAGCAGGCGGGAGCTGCGCTTCAGACGTCTGAAGCGGGACAAATGGCTCTACATCCTGCTGACCCCGGGACTCCTGTATTTTCTCGTATTTAAATATGTACCCATGTGGGGAGTGCTGCTCGCGTTTAAAGATTATCAGCCCTTTCTGGGCTTCTGGAAAAGCGATTGGGCCGGTCTTGAGCATTTCCGCACGTTCTTCCAGAATCCTGACTTCTTCATGCTGCTGCGCAATACACTCGTGTTGTCGCTGTATAATCTGGTGTTCTTTTTTCCGGCACCGATCATACTTGCCCTGCTGCTGAATGAAGTCCGGCTGTCCTTCTATAAAAGGACGATTCAGACGATGATTTATGTACCGCATTTCATATCCATGGTCATCGTCGCCAGTATATCGTATGTATTCCTGACTACACAGGGCGGTGCTGTCAACGAATTCCTGTACTCCGTGACCGGGAGCAAGATCGATTTCCTGGCCAGCGCCGACTGGTTCCGCCCGCTGATCATCCTGCAGACCATCTGGAAGGAATGCGGCTGGGGGACGATTATCTTCCTGGCGGCGCTGGCCGGTGTTGATGTTGAGCAATATGAAGCAGCCGTAGTGGACGGGGCCAGCCGCTGGCGCCAGACCTGGCATATTACGCTGCCCGCGATCCGTAGCACCATTGTCATTCTGCTGATTCTGCGGATGGGAACCATTCTGGATAATGGGTTTGAGCAGATTTATCTGATGATGAATGCGCTGAACCGTGAGGTGGCCGAGGTGTTTGATACCTACGTATATGCACTTGGGATCACACAGGGGGCGTTCAGCTACAGCACCGCAGTCGGACTGTTCAAATCGGTGATCGGGGTTGTACTGGTGCTCGGCACCAACTGGCTCGCCAAGAAATCGGGCGAATCGGGACTTTATTGAGAGGGAGGCTGTGTGCGTGGCTAAACATTATAAGAGCCCCGGAGAGATTACGTTTGACGTATTTAATTATTTTGTATTGGGAGTTATCGGAATCGCCGCAATCCTGCCGTTTCTGTTCGTGGTCTCCGGTTCATTCGCAACCGAGGCGGAAATTACGAAACGCGCTGTCTTTCTGATTCCGACTACCATCTCGTTTGATGCCTACCGGTTCATTTTCTCCACGGATACCATTGTAAGAAGTATCGGGGTATCGCTGTATGTGACGGTGATCGGTACGGCGGTCAATCTGTTTTTCACAGTAACCATGGCGTATCCGATGGCCAAACGTTATCTGATGGGCCGCAATGTAATCCTCAATCTGGTTATTTTCACCATGCTGTTCGGGGGCGGGATGATTCCCACCTATCTGGTGATCCGCGAGCTGCAGCTGCTGGATACGCTGAATGCGTTAATTCTTCCGGGTGCGATCAGCGCCTTCAATCTGATTATCGTCAAAAACTTCTTCCAGGAGCTTCCGGTCGAGATTGAGGAGGCGGCCCGCATCGACGGCTGTACCGAGCTGGGGCTGCTGTGGAAAATCGTACTGCCGCTCTCCAAGCCCGTGCTGGCGACGTTCACTCTCTTTTATGCGGTCGGGCACTGGAATAACTTCTTCTCGGCGCTGCTCTACATTAATGATCCGTCCAAGTGGCCGCTGCAGGTGATGCTGCGCCAGATCGTTATGCTGTCCCAGTCGGCAGCAGGTGATCTCAGCTCGATGGACCCGAATTTCGTACAGCCGCCAGAGCAGTCGATCAAAATGGCAGTTATCGTGGTCGGCACACTGCCGATTATGTGCGTCTATCCGTTTCTGCAAAAACACTTTGCCAAAGGGGTGATGCTCGGTTCGGTTAAAGGGTAAAAGGGTATGCCAACATACAAAGGGAGGCTAAGGAATGAAGATTGCGCGTAAAGAAGGTTCCATACATTTGAAACGATGGTTGTTTATGTTACTAGCTGCTATTATGATTTTAAGTGTGTTCACCGGCTGTGCCGGCAATAAGGAGAATAATGCTACAGGGCAGAAGGAGTCTGCCTCAAGTGAAGGGAATACGCCTGGCGGAGCTGAAGCTGCAGAACCGCTGGATCTGACGCTGATGCTGCCGATTTTCAAAACGAATTATCCGAAGGACGGCAGTCCGGTTGCCGCCAAGCTGGAGGAACTGACGAACACCAAGATCCATTTCGAATGGGTGCCGAACGCTTCCTATACCGACAAATTCAATATCACGCTGGCTTCCGGCAAGCTGCCCGACATTATCTATGTAGGCGATGTCAAAGCCTCGAGTTTCGTGAATGCGGCAAGATCGGGCGCTTTCTGGGAGGTAGGTCCTTATCTGAAGGATTATCCGAATCTGAGCGGAGCGAAGGAAGTCATTCTGAGCAACTCAGCCATCGACGGCAAGAACTATGGAATCTACAGAGGACGGGCGCTGGGCCGCAACGGCGTGGTTTTCCGCAAGGACTGGCTGGAGAAGCTGGGGCTTGAAGCTCCGCAGACCGTGGATGATTTCTACAATATGCTAAAAGCGTTCAAAGAACAGGACCCTGACGGCAACGGTCAGGCGGATACCTACGGCATGGTTCTGGTGAAGTGGACCGGCGGATGGGCCAGCGGCTTCGATACGATCAAGCTGTGGTTCGGTTCCCCGAACAAATGGGGCGTACAGGATGGCAAGCTGGTTCCTGAGCATGAATATCCGCAGTACTTGGAAGCGCTTAAGTTCATGAAAAAGCTGTATGATGAGCAGCTGATCAACTCCGACTTTGCGGTGATGGACAGCTCCAAGTGGAATGATCCGGTGGTCAACAACAAGGCCGGTGTCATTGTCGATGTGGTGGACAACGGGGCACGGCTTGATGACAAGATTCATGCTGCACTCCAGAAGGAAGGCACGGATGAGCCTGACCGTCATTATATGGATGTCATCGGCGGTGTGACAGGAACGGACGGAGCACTGCATACCCTTCCGACTTCAGGTTTCTCCGGCATGCTGGCTATACCGAAGTCTTCGGTCAAGACTGAAGCAGAGCTGAAGCAGGTGCTGACCTTCCTGGACCGGCTCAACGAAGAGGATCTGCAGACGATGCTGAACTACGGAATTGAAGGTGTCCATTATAATCTGGTGGACGGATATATTGAACGCTCAGGCGATACGGTTCTGCTGGAATCGGAAGTGGAAGGTCTCAACCAGATGCTGCCGTTCATTCCGGAGGACAAGGCGAAGCTGGTGAAGCAGACTGCCCTGCGGTTGAAGCAGACAGAGGTACAGAAGGCTAATGAAGCGACGATTGTGACCAATCCTGCCGAAGCGTTGATCTCTGCAGTATATACGCAAAAAGGCTCGCAGCTGGATAATGTAATCAATGATGCGCGCATCAAGTTCATTGTCGGCCAGATTGACGAAGCAGGCTTGAAGTCGGCTTTTGAGGTATGGCGGAAGACAGGCGGGGACGAGCTTGTGAATGAAATGAACGAACTGTACTCGAAGACGGGCAAGTAAGTCCGGCACTGCTCCAGGCACCAGCCGGTTTATACCCGTTATAGCCGTAAGGCTGCAACTCTAAACTATGGATTCGGCTGGTGAATGATATGGAGAATGGAACGGCAGGGGAACGAAAGGGATATACAGGGGGGCGTACCGGCCGGAAGGGCCGGTATTACCGCAATAATCTCATTATTGTGCTGATCGTTTCGTCTATCCCCGGCCTGATCATCGGGTCTCTTGTGTACTTCATGGCAGGGGGCAATCTGGAGAAGGAGCTGCTGGGTATGCATAACCGGCAGATCGAGCAGCGTGCGGACAACATTAATGACCAGCTGTCCAATCTGGAGCTGATGCTGGCCCACTGGGCGTTCGAGCCGAAGTTCGACTACAGCCTGAGCAACATGGATTTCACCCTGAATCATGAACGGGCCTGGGATATTACCAAAACCCTGGTGGTTATGCAGGGCTCGAATTCGATGGCGCGGCAGGTGGAGCTGTACCTGGCGGGCGATCAGCCGGTGCTGTTCGGCACGGAATACGGGACACTGGCGCCCGAAGAAGATGCAGTGTACGGCAAGCTGCTGGAGCAGGAGCGCAGTACCTATTGGACGGAATGGGCGTTTGATCCGGCCAAGCCGGAGCAGAAGGAGCTGACGCTGGTGCATCATATTCCCGGCGGAAGCCTGGAGCCCTTCGGGGCACTGCTGCTGCGGATGGACACAGAGAAGGTATCCGCCATGCTGCGGACCATGACCCCGTACAACACGGGGGAAGTATTCATGCAGCAAAAGTCCGGGGGCCTGTTCATCTCCGGTAACGGGATCGATGCAGCCACACCGTTTGTGACTGCGCTGCAGAAGGCGATAGCAGACAGAGGCAGTAAAGACAGCACATCTTTCCTGTATGACTGGGACGGAGTTACTTTCGCGGTGACCTACGGCGATTTCTCCCGGATTGCGAATGAATGGATGTATGTGTCGGCTTCTCCGATATCCAGTGTGACTTCACCGGTGGTGGGGTTATCCCGGATGATCATCCTGGTCAGCTTGTGCGCGCTGCTGCTTGCGGCAGTCCTCTCCTGGATTGCTTCCCGCAAAATCTACTCGCCTGTCCGCCGCCTGCTTCAGACGCTGCTTCCCGAGCATGCGGCCTCCGGGGGCCGGGTGGACGAGATGACGCTGATTGAGCGGCACTGGCAGAATCTTCACGGGCAGCGGCATGCCCTCCAATACACGCTTTCGGAGCAGCTTCCGCATGTGCAGCAGAGCTTTCTGCATCAATTGTTCCAGGGTTATCTGTATGCCTATTCCGAACAGGATCTGCTTAGCCGGATGAAGCAATACAAGTGGGAAGTGGACAATTGCGTTTTTGTAGTGCTGTATATTCAGCTTACAGGAATCTCCAGCCTGGAGGCCAAGTTCCGCAGCGGTGACGAGAGCCTGGTGTCCTTCGCGGCGGTGAACATCATCAGTGAACTGGCTGCTGAGCATTTCGGGCGTGCCGAGACCGTTAATCTGCATGATCTTACGTCGGGCATTCTGCTGATTGAGCAGGGAAGCGGCCCGGAGCCGGAGCGGGTTCAGGCTTTCGGTGAAGAACTGGCAGCCACGATCAACCGGATGCTTAAGCTGCAGGCAACTGTAGCGTACAGTGCAGAGGTGAACAGCATCTCCGGCATTCCGCGCTCGTTCGAAGCGGCGAAGCAGGCAGCCAGTCACCGCAGATATGGAGGCGGGAACCAGGTGATCAGCCTGGAGCAGCTGGAACGGGAAGGGCAAGGCACCCAGCTGCCGCAGTATTCGTTCGCGCTGGAGCGCGGCCTGATTCAGGCGCTGCGTACCGGCGAAGCGGAAGAGGCAGACCGGCTGCTGGAGGAGTTCCTGATGACGCTGTCCGAGGGCGGCGCGAAGGTCATTGATGTGCAGCAGGGAATGCTGCATCTGCTCGGCGCGATCCTGCATGCGGTGCTTGAGGCAGGGATTGCCCCGAATCAGCTGTTCAAGGGCAAGAACCTGTATGCAAGCCTGTCACAGATTCATGAGCCGGGCCTGATCCTCTCGTGGTTCCGCGGGCATGTGGTGGCCCCCTTCCTGAAGGAGCTGTGCGAACGTTCGGACGCCGGCATCCGGCGGACGGTTGAACAGGCCATGCTGTACATTCAGCAGCATTATATGGACAATATTTCGCTGGACAGCTGTGCAGATTATACGGGAACCAGCCCTTTTCTGCTCAGCAAGTCCTTTAAACGGGTTACCGGAATTAATTTTATTGATTATTTAACAGAGCTGCGGCTGGACAAAGCCAAGGAGCTGCTGCGCGATACGGATCTGAAAATGAACGATGTCGCCCAGCAGGTCGGCTATCAGCAGAGCTATTTTAACCGGATATTCAAAAAACAGGAGGACATCACTCCGACACGCTACCGTGAACTGAGCCGGCATGAAGGGGAGAAGGAGAACGGGATCAGGTGAGGCGGGTACCAAAGGGGTTCTCATTTACCGTGCACGAATAAGCAGCTTTCTCCGGCTCAGATTATTAGTCTCTGTGATCGGTGATGTCACATAAGGAGATGACCGTTTTGTCCTCAGCCATGCCAATACAATTACGCTGGTTGAATCAGCCAGCTGCTGCTGCGGGGGTTACCTGGGGCGTTCCCTGGTCCAAGGGAGAACTGAAGCGCGGGGACCTGTCCGCCCTATGTCTTAACGGGACGGGTGAAGGTTGCAGTCTGCCGCTGCAGAGCCGCCCTGCCGCTTATTGGCCGGACGGCAGCATCAAGTGGTCGTTTCATTCGGCCGTATGCCCTGACGGGAGTACGGAGGGTTATACGCTGGAACGGTCTGCAGTGCCGGGGGATATGCCGGCAGCCCTGCAGGTGTCCGTTCAAGAAACAGAAGAAGCCTATATTGTCGATACCGGCACCATCCTGTGTACCGTGGGCAAGCGGGGGGCGGGACCAATCTCCCGGATTATCCGCCGGGCTCCGGAGGAATCCGGAGGTGCCGGCAGCGATCATGGATATTCCGGAGCTGCGGAGGCTGCTGAAAGTGCGGCGTTGTCTGCGGGTGCAGGTGCAGATGTTGGCGCGGATGCAGGTGCAGGTGCAGGTGCAGATGTTGGCGCGGATGCAGGTGCGGGTGCAGGTGCAGATGTGGGCACGGATGCAGGTGCAGATGTTGGCGCGGGTGCAGGTGCAGATGTTGGCGCAGATACAGGTGCGATTGCAGGTGCAGGCATGGGCGCGGGTGCCGGTGTGGAGCAGCAGGGTTGCCGCTCAGAGCAGCTCCTGTGCAGCGGAAGTGAGCTGGTCTGCCTCCGCGAGCAGCGCGATACGCTCAGCGGTGAGCTGACACTGCGGCAGGAACGCTTTACGGACGTGACCCGCAGGGCAAGTCTGGAAGAAGCCGGACCGCTGCGTGCTGTAGTTCGGCTGGAAGGCAGGCATAGAAGTGTGAGAGGAGCCAGAGAATGGCTTCCTTATACTTTGCGGCTATACTTCTATGCCGGGCTGGATTCCATCCGGCTGGTGCATACCTTTCATTATGACGGCAATCCACAGCAGGATTTCATTAAGGGGCTGGGCATCGTGTTCAAGGTGCCGCTAAGCGGTCCGTTGTACAACCGCCATGTCCGGTTGGGTGGCAGTGAAGGAATCTTCAGCGAGTCGCCCAAGACGCTTCATACCCGCAGGACCAAAGGCAAATACGCCGGCATGTTCGCCGGGCAGCTGGAAGGAAAGATCCAGCAGTTTGACCCGGGGGAGGATGCGTATTTCACGGGACTGCTTCAGGATTCTGCTGTATGGGACAGCTTCAAGCTCGTTCAGGATTCGTCCGAGCATTATGTAATCCATAAGCGGACAGGGGCGGGCTGCACCTGGATTAAGGGGGCAGAAGGCCGGCGGGCAGGAGGGCTAAGCTATGTCGGCTCGGAATGCGGCGGTCTGGCTGCCGGAGTGAAGAACTTCTGGCGGAAGCACCCGTCCGGGCTGGAGATTACCGGCACCTCCGGCATTGAAGCGGCGTTAACGGTCTGGTTCTGGTCGCCGGAGGTTCCGGCCATGGACCTGCGCCACTATGATACGAAGACGCATGTGGAGTCCTCCTACGAAGGCGCGGATGAACTGCGTGCTACGCCGTATGGTATTGCGGGCACCAACGAGCTGACCTTGTGGTGCACCGCGGAAACGCCGGGAACTGCACAGCTGCTGCAGATGCAGCAGGAAGCGGATGAACCGGCGCTGCTGGTCTGCGCTCCGGAGTATTATCACCGCAGCCGGGCGTTCGGCCTGTGGAGCCTGCCGGACCGGAGCACACCGGCCAAGGCCTGCCTGGAGGACCGGCTGGAAGGCATCCTCTCCTTTTACCAGTCGGAGATCGGGCAGCGGAAATGGTACGGCTTCTGGGATTATGGCGACTTCATGCACAGCTATGATCGGGTCCGCCATGTCTGGAATTACGATCTGGGCGGCTGCGCCTGGCAGAATGCCGAGCTGGTGCCGAATATGTGGCTGTGGCTCAGCTTCCTGCGGACCGGGCGCGCAGATCTATTCCGCATGGCGGAAGCGATGACCCGGCACACCAGCGAGGTGGACGTTTATCATTTCGGGGAATACGCGGGCCTTGGCTCACGGCATAATGTCGTGCACTGGGGCTGCGGCTGCAAGGAAGCACGGATAGCTATGGCCGGACTGCACCGCTACTACTATTATCTGACCGGCGATGAGCGGACCGGCGACATCATGGACAGTGTGAAGGATGCGGATTATTCCACGGTGACGCTGGACCCGATGCGGGCTTATTTTCCGAAGGATGAATTTCCGACCCATGTGCGGGTAGGCCCGGATTGGGCGGCGTTCAGCTCCAACTGGATGACCCGCTGGGAACGGTATGAAGATACGGCCTACCGCGACAAAATCATAACGGGAATCAACTGCATCAAAGAGGCCAATCTGCGGCTGATCTCCGGTCCAACCTATGGCTACGACCCTAAGACAGGAATTCTGAGCGCTATGGGTGATGACAACTGGGGACGGCATCTGGCGATCAGCATGGGCGGGCCGCAGGTATGGTTCGAGCTGGCGATGATGCTGGAGGACCCGGAGTGGGAGGATATGCTCGCGGAATTCGGCGTGTTCTACAACCTGCCTCAGGAAGAGAAGGATGTCATTACCGGAGGAGCGATTACAGGCAGGCTGCGGTTTGAGCATCCGGTGCTGAGTGTGGCTATTGCCGCCTATGGCGCATGGTACAAGGATGACCGGGCTACTGCTGAACGCTGCTGGAACATCCTGCTGGAGAATCCGTTCGGAGCCGTTGACCTTCAGGCAGAGCAGACGCAGGTTACTTATCTGGAACCGATCAATGAGATCGGCTGGATGAATACGAATGAAGCTTCGCAGTGGTCGCTGAACACGATCATTGCCCTGGAGCTGATTGCTGAAGCTCTTCCGGAGCGGGGAGCAGGAGCAGAGGCGGATGCCGGAAAGGCGGTGGCGGCTGAGTGACTGCGCAGCAGGACTTGACGCTGATTCCGGAAGGCTGGCGGGAGATCTACCGCAATACACTGGAAGGACCCGGGCATGTGGAAGGTTTCCGGATGGAAGGCGACGGCATAGTTACCTTTCCGCAGGGACGTTTAAGGCTGGAGAGTAAACGGGATGCAAAAGAAGGGCAGCAGGCGAATGTTGTCTTCTGGTGCCCGGAGGTTTGTCCGGCGGAGCTTGCGGTATCGTGGAAGTTCCGCCCGCTGCGGGAACCCGGACTGGCTATTCTGTTCTTCGCTGCTGCCGGCGCCGGGGGCAAGGATCTGTTTGATCCGTCCCTGCCGGTCCGCACGGGGGAGTATGACCAGTACCATCATGGGGAGATGAATGCTTTCCATATCTCCTATTTCCGCCGGATGTGGGAAGAGGAGCGGTCCTTTCACACCTGTAATCTGCGCAAAAGCTACGGCTTCCACCTTGTCGCGCAAGGCGCTGATCCGTTGCCGGATGTTGCCGATATGACCGGAGCCTACCGCATGCTGGTCGTGAAGCAGGGTCCTGCGGTGACCTTTGCCGTGGACGGATTGCCGCTGCTGCACTGGGTGGATGACGGTTCGTCCTCCGGCCCGCTGCTGGCAGGCGGCAGAATAGGCTTCCGGCAAATGGCACCGCTGATTGCAGAGTATAGTGATCTGGTTGTCTATGCTCCTTGATTGCCCGGCGGGACGAAAAGAAAAAAAGAGGCGATAGGGGGAATTTCGCACTGAAGAAGGATTGAACCGGTAATCTTTCGTATTAGCACCGGGTTCCTTGCTTGAAATGCTGGCTTTCTGTGACGCTCCCTTAGGGCCTAAGCTTTAACTGTATTTTGTGCAACTAAAGCGATCGATTATTGCACTGCGAGAGCTTTAATTGTATTTCATGCAGTTAAAAGTACACATATTTGGAAAAGAAGAAGTTTCTCCATTTTTAATTGTACAGAATA
The DNA here is from genome assembly GCF_038593005.1 of Paenibacillus sp. FSL E2-0178. Classification (NCBI taxonomy): domain Bacteria; kingdom Bacillati; phylum Bacillota; class Bacilli; order Caryophanales; family Paenibacillaceae; genus Paenibacillus; species Paenibacillus sp. FSL E2-0178. Next base: position 2,559,505 of record NZ_CP151953.1, on the reverse strand, counting down.
CAGTTAACCCGGCAAAACCCGTGTTTTGCCGTCTTTTAAGTGCAGGAAATACAACTATATAGAGTGAGCTTAAGAATCTGACTTGCTGCATGGACGAAATCCTTGCTCCGCAAGGGGGGGGCGTCCATCAACTGGCCATCATTCTATAACTGCTATCTGCTCCTCATTATTACACTCAACAGACCTGCTAGCGCAAGGTTCTGCAGAGGAAGTCTTTTACAAGTTCAAGCCATATAGTTCAGATCCTAAGTGTGTCTTATATAGATCATTCATTCTCATATGCAAAGGAGGCTTAACCGTAATGTCCGGAGTGTATTACTGCTATCCGCAAGGCCGGCATAAGGCGCTGACGATGAGCTATGACGACGGCAGACGGGCGGATGAACGGCTGGTCGGCCTGTTCAACATGCACGGAATCAAGGGTAGCTTTCACCTGAATTCGGGACTGCTTGGAGAAGGGGACCGCATTCGGGCAGAGGAAGTCGCCGCCTTGTACCGCGGTCATGAAGTCAGTGCGCATACGCGGAGCCATCCGACCCTGGCACGCTGCCCGCAGGAGTATATCGTTGAGGAGATTATGGAGGACCGCAAAGTATTGGAAGGGCTAATCCGCCAGCCGGTCCGCGGAATGTCTTATCCGAACGGGTCCTATACGGCGGAGATCAAGGGGCTGCTGCCCCATCTGGGCATCGAATATGCCCGTACTGTCCAGAGCAGCGGCGGTTTCGCCCTCCCGGAGGACTGGCTGGAGTGGCAGGCCACCTGTCACCATAACCGGGATTTGCTTGCCCACGGGGAGACTTTTATAGGACTGCATAAGCGCCAGTATCTCTATCTGATGTATGTGTGGGGCCATAGCTACGAATTCGACAATGATAATAACTGGGAGCTGATGGAGCGCTTCTGTGCCATGGCCGGCGGCCGGGACGACATCTGGTATGTGACCAACCTGGAGTTGGTTCATTATATGAAGGCCTGCCGGGGGCTGGTTTTTTCTGCCGCACGGGATTTTGTATACAATCCGGGAGCTGCTGCCGTCTGGCTGGAGGTTGCCGGAACTGTGGTCGGGGTACCTGGAGGACAGACTGTGGAGTTAGGCTGATTACAGGACTGGGATAGAGATAAGGAGGAATTACTGTGAAAAAAACGAATCAATCGCTGCACCGGCTGGCCGGAATCGATATTTCAGCCGCCGGTCCAAGATGTAAAATGCTGCTCGGTGATCTGGACGGGGACGGCAGGGCAGAGCTGCTGCTGGTTCAGCCGGATAACCGCCAGGATGTCCGTTATATTCCGCATCAGGTGCAGTGCCTGACTGCCTATGACTTGGAGGGCCGTCTGTTGTGGCAGACCGGAAAGCCGGATAAGGGTGCAGGCAGCTCAGGGTCGGATTATCCGGCCCAAATCTTCGATATTGACGGAGACGGCGCGCTTGAGGTGCTGTGTGTGATGGATGACCGGCTGCAGATTCTGGAGGGGGCGACGGGCAAGGTCAAGTCGGTCCATCCGCTGCCGGCCAAGGAAGCCCATGACTGCATCATTATTGCCAACCTGAAGGGCAGCGGACATCCTTCCGACATTATCCTCAAAGACCGCTATCATCAGCTGTGGGCACTGAACTCCAGCTTCGAATTGCTCTGGACCCATCAGGGCAATGTAGGGCATTATCCGTGGGTGTACGATTTTGACGGAGACGGGCGTGATGAGGTCATGGCCGGATATGATCTGCTGGATGCGGACGGTAAGCGGCTGTGGAGCTGCCATGATCTGGAGGATCATGCGGATTGCCTGTGGGTCGGCGATGTGAATGGAGACGGAGTGCCGGAGCTGGTGATCGGCGGCAGTGTGACGGTGATGTATGACCGTGACGGGCATGAGCTGTGGCGGTATGAAGGCTCCATTGAATCGCAGCATCTGGCGCTCGGACGGTTCCGTCCCGACCTGCCCGGCCTGCAGATTGCCGGTCTCGACCGTATGGTCCGTGAAGATGACGGCAAGGGCCTGCGCGGTAAAGACGCGATGTTTCTGCTGGACCAGTCCGGTCAGGAGCTGTGGAAGGAAGAGCGCACCACGGACGGCTGGCTGACGATCGTTGAAGCCGTAAGTCATTTCTGGAAGGATGCGCCGGATTATATTCTGGCTTACCGCCGGGGCGAAGCTGTGCTTCCCGCGCTCTATGACGGCTACATGAATATCGTTGCCCGGTTTGCCGAGCAGGGTTACGCCGTGCATGGGGACCTGCTGGGCAGCGGGACCGAGCAGGTCATTATTTATACGGATGAGCTTGCGGCCGTCTATGCCGGCGAACCGCTCCCGCTGCAGGCGGTGCATCCCGGGCGGCAGCTGCCGCAGCCCAAGCGGCTGTACAGCTCCACCCTATATCCCGGTGGTGAGGTGGCGTTGTGATAGGTGGTGAGGCAGGCGATGGAAGGGTGACGGTGAAGAGCGGTGAGGCAGCGAAGAGCGGGAATACTGTGGAGGCTGGCGGGACTGTGAAGAACAGCAAGACTGTGGAGGCTGGTGTTCCGGCATATTTTGATCCGCAGAATTCTATCGTCCGTACGGCTGGAGAGCATACCGAATCCGTGCTTGCGATCGTAGCCAATCGCTATATCGGTGCCCATCCGCCGCAGCCTCCGGTGTACCGGGTGCATCTGGAGGACAGCTTTCCGCGGCTATCTGACTGCCGGTATGAGATGAATCTGAAGGAACGGCTGCCGGAGCTGCAGGACGGGGAATTCGTCTATGTCTGGGGCAAGCTGTGGAGCGATGCAGAGAGCGATATCCCGCTGGCTGTCAGCTGCTTCGGTCCGGTAACGGTCTATGTCAATGGCTCCGCCGTGTTCCAGTCCAATCTGAACGATGATGTATTTCCGGACCGCAGAGCCTACTTCCGTACCGGGCTAAGCCAGGGCTGGAACCATGTGCTGCTGGAATTCACCGCAGTCGGCACGGGCTGCGGCGGCATCTTCGGCACGGGCAGCGTGAAAGGCGCGCCGCTGCATTTCCTGGCCCCGACAGCCGGGCGCAGCGGCTGTGAGGGCTGGATTTACAGCGCGCCGCAGCAGAGCAGATGGATGCTGCTGCCGGAGAGCGAGCGCGCCGGCGTTCCTCAAGGAGGAACAGCAGCACTCCAGGCGGAGCCGCTGCAAAGCGCATTCCGCAGCGGCGCGGCCGAAGCGGCGCTCGCGTCCCGCTGTGCCTGGTATCCGCAGGCCGGATGGCCGGATACCGTGGCCTGCGCCGGGAATCTCGCGCGTATCTTCGGCGAGGTTCCCGGCGCGAAGGCGCTGGCCTGGAGCCGGCTGGCGGTGACAGCGCCGGGCTTCACTGACACCCGGCTGAGCCTCCGCAGCCGGGACGTGGCGGCACTCCGGGTCTATGTGGATGGCAGGCTTGCCGCCATCCAGCCCGGGGGAGTGCCGGGCTTGAATGTGTGCTGCCGCTGGGCTTCGGCAGCCATGATCTGCTGGTTGAGGCCGTCTGCGATGGCCCGGACTGGGGCTTCCGGCTGGAAGCGGCGGACGCAGGGGGAGAAGCGGAAGCGGACACCGTGAACCTGGTCTTGCCGCATCCTGTGGAAGGGCAGGCAGGACCCTGGCTGTATCTGGGGACCTTCCTTGCATCGGCTGCACCGGAGGCTGCGGCGGCTGCTGTGATGGATACTCCCTTTGGGGAAGGGGCGGAGAGCTGCTTCTGGCGGGTAGACCGCCCCGGCGGAGCAGTCAGGCCGTATCTGGAGAGCACGCTGTACGGACGCTGGAACTATCCGCTGGGCGTGACGTTATACGGGCTGCTGTGCACAGGGATTGTGCTGGATGATTCCCATTACACTGCTTATTCCAGAGGCCATATTGAGCAGTGCACACGGCTTCATGAATATGCACTCTGGGACACGGGCCGTTACGGCGCTCCGGGAATTAATCAGCAGCTGGCGCTAATCGACTCCCTGGATGATTGCGGCTCATTCGGTGCGGCGATGCTGGCAGCGCACAGCGTGCAGCCGTTGCCTGGAGCAGCCGGGGCGGCAGAATATATTGCCCGTTACATTCACGGGACACAGTCCCGTGACGAGGCGGGTGCGCTTTACCGCACCAGGGGCACGACCGACTTCATGCAGGGAACGATGTGGTGTGATGATTTGTATATGAGCACCCCTTTTCTGGTCCGGTACTATCAGCTAACCGGCAATGCTGAATATCTGGATGACGCCGTGGCCCAGTTTCTGCATTACCGCGCGCGGCTGTTCCAGCCGGAGCTTGGCATTATGCACCATGTCTATGACTATAAATTCGGCAAGCCGAACGGTGTGCCTTGGGGCAGAGGCAACGGCTGGGTGCTGTTCTCACTGACCGAGCTGCTGGAGATTCTGCCGGAGCAGCACCCGCAGCAGCCGGAGCTGCTGGATTATTTCCGGGAGCTGTGTGAAGGGTATCTGCGGCTACAGGATGCAGCAGGGTTATGGCATCAAGTTCTGACGGATGCCGAAACCTATGCGGAGGCATCCTGCTCTTCAATGTTCGTGTATGCATTCGCTAGAGGGGCGCGCAGAGGCTGGCTGCTCAAGCCGCACCCCTACGCCGCTGCAGCAATACGCGGCTGGCACGCGCTTGCCGAATACTGCATCGACAAGCAGGGGAATGTCTACGGCGTCTGCCGGGGATCAGGCTACTCTTTCAATAAGCTCTATTACAAGGAGCAGCTCACCTGGCAGCTCAACGATACTCACGGAATGGGCATAGTACTGCTGGCCGGTATTGAAGCGCTTGAGCTTACGCGGGAGCTGGAAGCACAGAAACTATAGCCGGATTTACTGTACGGAGAAGCTTTGCGGACAGCCTTCCAATCCCCTAACCAACCCTGCGAGGTTCCGTCCTGGAGTCTCTCCGGGAGCGAATCGCGGCTGCCGGCTTACACTTCTCGGTTTCCATAATGGCATTACTTATTTGTGCTTAACGAAATGCGGCAGGCAGAGGTATACAGATTTTTGCGCCGACCGTCTGGATAACTGGTGAGGATTCAGCATTTTTATTGGTCAGCATTATTACAGCCGGCATCGTGGAGTAATCCACAATGCCGGCTGTTTGCATTCCATGCTATGCCGCTTGAGTATGTAACATCAATGTTTTTGCGCAGCTAGTCTTTATCGATAAGCTCAAGCTTTTCAAGGATTTTAATTATTGTTAAGGCGGACAGCTGAACGGCTAGTTCAATGCTATCCTGCTGGACTCCGTCTTTCTCCAAGGCGTCCTTGTTCTCTGAGAAGACTTCTTCAGTTACCTGGCTGATCAGACTTTTGACGATTTCATTATTCATTGTGTACCCCTCCTCTCCCCGAAAGATTGTCCCATGTTTTATTTCGGCTGAGACTAAGGTTTTTCTTTGAAAGATAAGAGTTTAATTGCTTTTATACAATCCATATACCAGCTTGTGAATTCCGGTCACAGACGTGAAATTGGATTTGTAGTAAACTGGAAGGAATGTAAAGTTTGCTCGCAATTATTCTACAGAAAAGAATGTGATATGTTTATGCAGCTTCAGGCTCGACTGCCGGCCAAGAAATGGCTGGAGAAGTACCTTTCCGGGGAAGGGATGGATTACCGGCAAATTGTAGCTTTATTTATTCCGATCCTGATTGACCAGGCTTTCATCATCGGGCTTAATCTGGTAAACACTGCGATGATCAGCTCATCCGGCATGGCGGCGGTCAGTGCGGTGAATATGGTAGATTCACTGAATATATTCCTGATCAACGTGTTCGTTGCCATTGCTACCGGCGGAACAGTGGTCGTTGCGCAGTACAAAGGCAGCGGCAACGACCGGATGGTATCCCAGGCTACGGCGGGTTCGGTTACCTCGGTATCGCTGATCGCCGTGGGAATCGGACTTCTGCTCATGGGCTTCCACACGCCGATACTGAACCTGCTGTTCGGAACAGCTTCCGCCGATGTGCTGGATAATGCCCGGATCTACATGATCGGCAGCAGTATTTCTTATCTGGGGATCGCCGTGGTTCAGGCTGTGTGCGGTGCGCTGCGCGGCGTCGGCAGGACGCGGGCTTCGCTGATGCTGTCGCTGATCATGAATCTGTTATACGTACTCCTGAACGTAGTCTTCATTAACCTGCTGCACATGGGTGTGCTGGGCATGACGCTGGCGGTCAATATCGCGCGGTATGCGGGCATGATCTTTGCCCTGGTGTACCTGTTCAAGATTGACACGGTACTGCGTGTGCGGGTCCGCGACCTGTTCCATGTTCCGGTCTCCATGCTGCGCAGAATTATGTTCATCGGCGTTCCATTTGCAGCTGAGCAGATGTTCTTCAATGGCGGCAAGCTGCTGACCCAGATTTTTATTGTTAGTATGGGCACCTATGCGATTGCGACCAATGCTATTGCCGGCTCGCTGGCGATGGTGTTTCAGATTCCGGCCAGTGCATTGTCGCTGACGATCGTAACGGTGGTCGGCCAATGCATCGGACGGGGGGATGTGGCAGATGCCAGAAAATTCATCAAGTCCTTCCTCTGGATCGGTTCAGCCTCGTATGCCTTGGTCGCCCTGCTCCTGATGCCGCTGTTCCATCCGCTGGTGTCGATCTTCTCTCCGCCTCCTGAGATCATTGACGACTTGTTTGTAGTCCTGCTGGTGAATGCTATTGCCCAGATTCCGCTGTGGGCGGTCAGCTTCATTCTGCCGTCCGCGCTGCGGGCAGCGGGGGATTCCCGCTTCACCTCTATCACCTCCATGCTGTCGATGTGGCTGTTCCGGGTCGTATTCGGTTACATTCTCGGGATCGTCCTCGGCTACGGTGTGCTGGGGGTCTGGCTGGCGATGAACTGCGAGTGGGCCGTCCGGGGATTTGTGTTTCTATGGCGCTTCAGAGGCGACAAATGGTTTGCGCATAAGCTGATCTAAACGCTGTCCCGTAAGTGGGTTTCATAATGAAATAGTCCTATTTAAGAGAAAAAGATAACAGAGCAGCACTTCTCGCGTTATGAGAAGTGCTATTCTGCGTTTTTGGCATTGCGTGCAGATTCCCTGCACGTGGTGTAATGAAGTGAAGGCTGGCGCGATATGATGTCGAGCCGCGACGGGCTGTCCAAGTGTTCTCCGGTAGGAGTGGCTTCTTCAGGCAAGCAAGTGGATAAACGTATCTTAATTCGTCAACTTCTGAGCAATGCGGTTCGGCCCCCTAATTATGGAGACATTCTGCTAAAAACTCGTGTTTTCGCAGGATATTGTTTACAGCTTTATTTCTATCGGTTTTAGCTTGCCCGCTTTCCATGCGGCGTGGTATTGCTTGGGGCTCATGCGCTGCAAACTGCCATGAAAACGGCGCTCGTTGTAAAAGTTAATATAGACTGCGACCGCTTCATAGGCTTCTTCAAACGTTTCAAAGTACCTTTTCGTATACAAATCTCTCTCCAAAATGCTGTGAACGACTCAATGTAGGCGTTCATATTCGGCGTCTTTGGAGGAATACGCTCATGCTCCAGAGGACGCTGCGTTTCCGCACACAGCTCGCCAAAGGCAGCGCTTAGGAATTGCGGACCGTTATCGGAACGGATAACCGGTGAGGGGTCTCCAGGCTGTAAACGTCGGCCCAGAGCCTCCCTCAACGTGGCACAGACTTGCTTCGCCGTACAACTCGCTCCAACGTGGTAACCAACGATACAGCGATCAAACACATCAATCATATCAAACATAAAAAAGAAGCGGTCGTAGCCATTAATGTATCTATATTTAATGTCAATTTGCCAAAGTTGGTTGGGGCGTGTGACCACTCGATTCCGCGCCAGCTGCCGAGGGTATTTTACGTTCCTCACCGGTTTCTTCTGAAGCAGCCCGAGCTTCTTGCACAGCCGGTATGCCTTCTTGTGGTTGAGGATTAAGCCCTGCTGGACCGATAGGGCGTACGCCAAATTCCGGTAGCCATAGCCGTTCTCCTCGCCCTCTACCAGTTCACTCAGCCACTCTTCGATCTGTAGGTCACTCACCCGCAGACCGCCAGTAGTGAGGGAGTAGGCGGGGATCGGACGACCCGAAGTCACTACCGCATCAGGGGCACTCAGAAGCCCCAGGAAACGTTTTTTATGCGCATAGTAGGTTGAGGGTTGAACCTCCACGATACGTAGAACAAGTGTAGCCGAATACCCCCGCTTTATCGCTTCGTCGGCCAGTTCGAGTTTGTCTTGTAAGCGGGGTTGGCTTTTTTAAGAGTTCACGCAGCAGTTCGATTTCCAGATCCTTTTCGCCCAGTAGCTTAATGGCCGTCTCCATCTTCGTCTCCAAGTCTTGGACACGCTCCGCATCTTCAATCCGTTCTTGGACGGACGGCGTAGCCTCTTCTCCAAATCGTTCCTTGTAGAACTTCACCCAATTGGCAATGGTGCTGGGAGAGACGGAATACTTTCGGGCTAGGAAGGAAACCTTGGTTCCATTGATCGCTTCTTGGGCTACCTTAATCCTCTGTTCGTCGTATAACTTGTTGCTTCTCATCGGCTCCACTCCCTCTTCTTAGTGTACCTCTTACATGTCAAGGTCTCCACTTTGATTAGGGGGCTTAAAAGAATGTGCTGAAGCAAGTGGAAAAACAACATCTAATAGGGGTAGTTTTCACTACTTTGGATGAAATGGAGTGATTTAAGTGCTGTTTATCCAACTGCTGATTAAGCAGGGACATTCGCTCATCAGCAAGTGTAGAAAATCCAACTGCTATTAATCAGGTCTCTATAGCATCCGGCTTATAAAGTGGTAGACAGGTGCTTCTTAGTTGTGACACTCCAGGAAATGAACTATAAAAAGCACGGTACAATCTTTAGTTTCGGGTAAGACGCGTTTTTTGCATTGTGCTACGATTTGGGTTGAGAAGGGGGGCAGCTTTCACATAACTGTAAGCGCTTAACTCAAAAGAAACCCAAATTCATACAGAGGAGTGCAATGCATGAAGCGAATAATCAAGCAAGTCTCTCTCGTATTACTGGCGGCCGTCCTGCTTCTTCCGGCAGGCGGGTATATTCCGGCTGCTCAGGCAGCAGAGGCCCCGGCCACGGTATATCACGAAACCTTTGCGGGCGGCACAGGCAAGGCAGTCCAATCCGGAGGCGCCAGCCTCAGTGCAGTCACGGGAGTTCCTTTTGACGGAAATGCCGATGGGGCAGCGTTATACGTAAACAACCGGGTAAATAACTGGGATGCGGTTGATTTTAATTTCTCAGATGTCGGCCTCAAGAACGGGCACACGTACACCGTCACTGCTGTCGTCTACGTTGATGCTAATGTAGCGGTCCCGGACGATGCGGCGGCGGCGCTCCAGACGGTGAAAAGCTATGGGAATTATACGGCAGTACCCTATGTGGCAGGCCAATCAGTCACACTAAAGAAAACATTCACTGTGGATACCAGTGCCGTGGACCCCGACAAGAAGGATCATTCCTTGCGCATCAACTCCAACGAGGCCGGGGCCGCAGTGTCATTTTACCTTGGAGATATTCTGTTCACTGAAGAGGGCACTCCAGGCGGCGGGGAAGAACCTGTCCGGGACCCGGCTTTACCATTCAATACGATCACCTTTGAAGACCAGACGGCAGGCGGCTTCACCGGCAGAGCGGGAACCGAGCTGCTTACTGTAACCGGTGAAGAGAATCATACGGCTGATGGTTCCTACGCGCTGAAGGTGGAAGGCAGAACCTCTACCTGGCACGGGCCTTCCCTGCGTGTGGAGAAATACGTGGATAAGGGCAGCGAATACAACATCTCTGCCTGGGTCAAGCTGATCGATCCTGCCAGCTCGCAGCTCCAGCTGTCTACGCAGGTGGGCAATGACAGTGGTGCGAGTTATGTGGCTCTGTCCCCCAAGACGATCAGCACTGCTGACGGCTGGGTGAAATTTGAGGGCAGCTACCGCTATAACAGTGTGGGCGGCGAATATCTGACCCTTTACATTGAAAGCTCCAGCAACACAGCAGCCTCCTTTTATATCGACGATATCACTTTTGAGCATACAGGCACCGGCCCGGTGGATATTCAAAGGGATCTGGTTCCTCTAAAAGCAGCCTATCAGAATGACTTCCTGATCGGTAATGCGATTTCAGCCGAGGATCTGGAAGGTGTCCGGCTGGATCTGCTGAAGCTGCATCACAACGTTGCTACCGCAGGCAATGCCATGAAGCCGGATGCACTGCAGCCGACTAAGGGGAATTTCACTTTTACAGCGGCAGATGCGATGGTGAACAAGGTACTGGCGGAAGGAATGAAGATGCACGGGCATGTGCTGGTATGGTACCAGCAGTCGCCTGACTGGATGAACCTGACCACGGATGCAGCAGGCAATACCGTTCCTTTGGGGCGTGCCGAAGCACTCACCAATCTTAGAACTCATATCCGGGAGGTTATGGAGCATTTTGAGGGCAGAGTGATCTCCTGGGATGTAGTCAACGAAGCAATGAATGATAACCCGTCTAACCCATCCAACTGGCAAGGGGCTCTGCGTCAATCCCACTGGTATGATGCCATCGGTGCGGACTATGTAGAGCAGGCTTTCCTGGCGGCCAGAGAGGTGCTGGACGATCATCCAGAGTGGGATATCAAGCTGTATTACAATGATTACAACGATGATAACCAGAACAAAGCCCAGGCCATCTACAGTATGGTCAAGGAAATCAACGACAGGTACGCGCTTACTAACCCCGGGAAGCTGCTGATTGACGGTGTGGGGATGCAGGCACATTACAATATCAACACGAATCCCGATAACGTCAAGCTGTCGCTGGAGAAATTCATCTCGCTTGGGGTAGAGGTGAGCATTACCGAGCTGGATATTCAAGCCGGAAGCGACAATCAGCTGACTGAGAAGCAAGCGGAAGCCCAAGGATATCTGTATGCGAAATTAATGGATATTTACAAGGCACATGCCGCCAATATTGCACGTGTTACCTTCTGGGGAATGGATGACCGTACGAGCTGGAGAGCTGTCTCAAGCCCGCTGCTGTTCGACAGGGATTTGCAGGCCAAACCGGCATATTACGGCGTCATCGATCCGGCAAAATATATGGCAGAGCATCAACCGAACACGACAGAGGCTAATGTGTCTGAGGCCGTTTACGGCACACCGGTCATTGACGGAACAGCGGATGCAATCTGGTCCTCAGCCCCTGAGATGGCAGTGAACCGGTATCAGCTGGCCTGGCAGGGCGCAAGCGGAACCGCGCGAACTCTGTGGGATGACCAGAATCTATATGTACTGGTCCAGGTCAGCGACGCCCAACTGGACAAGAGTAACACGAATGTGTGGGAGCAAGACTCGGTCGAGGTCTTCCTGGATGAGAATCTGGGCCGGACCACCTTCTATCAGGACGATGACGGACAGTTCCGGGTCAATTATGACAATGAAGCTTCCTTCAGTCCGGCCGCCATTGGTGAAGGGTTCGAGTCGGCAACCCGGGTAGCCGGAACTAGCTATACGATTGAAATGAAGATTCCGTTCAAAAAAATCACCCCGGCCGGCGGCACCAAGGTCGGCTTCGACACTCAGATTAACGATGCCAAGAGCGGCGTCCGGCAAAGTGTTGCCGCCTGGAATGATACCACCGGGAACGGTTATCAGGACACCTCCGTATACGGCGTGTTGACTCTCAAGAGCAGGGATGAAGAACCGGAACCGACAACGGCACCAACGCCGACACCGGCCGCAACAACAGAACCAACTGCGGAACCGACAGCAGAACCAACACCAACAGCTACACCAACCCCGGCACCGGTATCTGGCGGAACAACCTATGTCAGTAGCACACCTGCGCCCAAGCCTGTGAATCTGGACAGCAAGGACGGCGTGGTTACGATCAGACCGGAGGTCAAGAATCAGGGAGGAGAGGCAAAGGCTACGGTTACGGGCGATATTCTGCGCAAAGCGCTGGAGCAGGCAGTCCCGGCAGCAGACGGCATGAAACAAATCGTGATCGACCTGCCGAAGCAGACGGGCGCAGCCTCATATGAAGTTGAACTGCCGCTGCAAAGCCTGAAGGGGCAGGGGAACTTCGTGCTTGTGATCAAGACAGATCATGCAACGCTCGCCATCCCAAGCGGGCAGCTGGCTGGCATTACGGCAAACACTGAATACATCTCCATTCGTGTAAAAGAGTCCCCGGCGGCCAGTCCGGATGCGGCAGCCCGCAGCCTGACCGGCAGTCGTCCGGTGGTGGAGCTGAAGTTGTCGGCCGAAGGCCGGGAGATGGCCTGGAGCAACCCGGATATGCCAATAACAGTGTCTATTCCTTACAAGCCGGCTGTGGAAGAGCTGGGTTACTCCGATTCACTGCTGGTGCGGCGTCTCCGTGAGGATGGCCATATGACTGCTGTCGTGAACAACAGCCGTTATGATGCGGCGAACGGATCACTTGTGTTCCAGACAGCAGAGTTTGGCACTTTTGCAGCGGCATATGCTCCATTGACAATCACGGATCTGGGGAATCTGTCTTGGGCTAAGCAGGCTGTCGCTGCCATGGCAGCGCGTGATCTTGTCCCGGGAACCTCCAGCGGCAATTTCTCCCCGGCGGTTCCAGTGAGCAGAGCAGATTTCACCGCATCCCTTGTGAAGGTGCTTGAACTCAAAGCCACTGCAGAAGCAGGTGCTGGATTCAGCGATGTCGGGAATAATGCTGAGCATTTCAAGGAGCTTGCCGCCGCGAAGCAGCTCGGCATCGTCACCGGCTATGCAGATAACACCTTTAAGCCGGACAGCATGATTTCACGTCAGGAGATGATGGTGATCGCTGCCCGCGCGCTGAAGTCAGCCGGGATAACGGCTCACGGCAGCGGAACTCTGGATGCTTACGCGGATGCAGAGCAAATCTCTTCTTACGCCAGGGACAGTCTGGAAGCTCTGCTGAAATACGGAGTTGTGAACGGTAAGAACGGCAAGCTTGCCCCGGACGATACTCTTACCCGTGCGGAAGCAGCTGTCGTTCTGTACCGGATCTGGAAGCTGTAATTAGGACTTAGAGTTTTCTTTCAGATTGAGCGCAGCAACAGCCAGCCGCCGGGCGGATTCCCGGAGGCTGGCTGTTTATGTTGCAGGTTTATTGTTCTTCTTAAATATGCCGGCAATCAGCGTCCATTGTAATTCCGCACAAGTTCATCCATCACGCGGCTGGTACGGTTAGCGGAATCGCCGGTGCTGAGAGCGTTGCCGCATCCCAGAAGCTCATCTACAATGGACTGGATCAGCGGCTGCTGGATATGGGGCGGGTGGGCAATGAATTCAGGGTGATCCCCGTCTTCGGTCCTGAGAATAACCGGCTGCTCCGCAAAGGTGGAGAAGGTGATACTGCCACGGCTGCCGATAATTTCAGTAACGTCTTCGTTAGTAAAGGCATTAAAGCACCAGATGCCCGTCCCATGAACGCCTGTCTCAAAGCGGTATCTGCCGGATACGGTATCCTCAGGTTTGTAGGGGCTTCCGAAGTTGGACGCATGTCCGTTGACATCTTCAATCGGGCCAAGCAGGAAATCGAGCAGATCCAGCGTATGGCTGCCCACATCCAGCAATAACCCGCCGCCGGAAATTTCCGGGTCCACCCGCCAGTTCTCCTCACTTACCGCTGCGAGCGGCTTAGTCATATGCAGAGTGCGCACAAACCTGGGTTCGCCGATCGCTCCCGAGTCCAGCCACTCCTTAACCTTGCGGAAGCGAGGAAGCCCTCTGCGGTAATAAGCGACGTACAGCGGAACCCCCGCCTGCCCGCAGGCAGCAATCATGGCTTCGCATTCCGCCGTATTAAGACCCATGGGCTTCTCCACATAGACTGGCTTTCCGGCCTGTGCTGCCGCTAAGGTGTACTCCATATGGGTAGACGGCGGTGTAGCGATATACACGGCATCCACGCCGGGGTCGGCTATCAGACCGGCTGCCCCGTCGTACCAGCGGGGTACCCCATGCCGCCGCGCATAGTCCGCTGCAAGTTCTCCGCTGCGCCTCATGACGGCCGCGAGCTGTGATCCTCCGGCCTTTTGCAAGGCCGGACCGCTCTTAACCTCAGTTACATCCCCGCAGCCGATAATGCCCCAGCGAATGTTTTTACTCAACTCAGTATCCTCCTCCGGATCTTGTCCTGCTTACAACATTCTCTTCATTATATCAACCATATTCCTGAAATGTTGTACGAAAGACAGCATTTTTGCGCCTCCGAGCGGCTTGGCAGGAGAAATCTTGCAGTTTCTGCAACAATTCTCCCGGACACCCCGGTATCTATGAATCAGAGTTGCAGAGCTAGACGAAATAATGGCCTGCTTCCAGATCGGCAATCAGTCCGGGCTGTACCGGCTGCCAGCCCAGAAGCTCCCGTGTGGCCGGACCCGCCTCTACCGTATTGTACCGGCTTGTGATGTCGATTGCCGCGATGGCACCAAGGAAGCCGAAGTGGCCTGCGGCTTCTTCAGGGGTTATGCTGGCCGCCGGCACACTCAATTGCTGCCCGATGACTGCGGCGATCTCGCGCAGCGGAATGCCTTCATCGCCGGCGCCCAGCAGCCGCGAGCCCGCCGGGGCGGCTTCCAGCGCCAGGCGGTACAGCACCGCTGCATCCAGGCGGTGGACTGCCGGCCAGCGGTTACTTCCGTCGCCGATGTAGGCGGCGAAGCCCTTCTCCCTGGCGATGCTGATCATCATCGGCACAAAACCCCGGTCGCCTTCGCCGTGCACAGACGGTGCAAGCGAGACGATGGATGCCCGGATGCCCCGCTCTGCCATTGCGAGCACTGCAGCATCGACGGCATGTCCATTTGCGTGTGCTGTGGTGATGAACGGCTTCCCGGAGCCTTCCAGCGCCGCTCCCATAGCTTCAACGGCCCCCAAATCCAGGGCCAGCGCGCCTTCAAAGTCGGAGAAATCATTGGTGAACGCCAGATGAATCACGCCGTCCGCAGCAGCCGCGCCGCTGCGCAGAACCTCAAGATTATCCAGTGTGCCGTCCAACGCTTCAGCCCCCGCCGCCGTTAGTCCCGCGGCTTTCTCTTCAGAACGGCAAAGACCCGTCACAGTATGTCCCGCACTGATCAGTTCCTTGACGACCGCAGAACCGATATACCCCGTTGCTCCTGTAACAAAAACATGCATAATGATATCCTCCTTCATAAGTTGACTGCCTGATCATATTAAGCATAAACTATGAAGTGAACTCTAGGGCAAGCGGTCCAAAGGAGAAATAATGATGAAAATTCAGGAACTGGCAGACAAGATGGGACTCACGATCCATACGATCCGCTTTTATGAAAAGGAAGGCCTGCTGGATGAGCGGCATGTCCGGCGGGAAAGCAATAATTATCGCAACTATTCGGAAGAGGCTGTCCAGCGGCTCAAGCTCGTCAAGAAGTTCCAGTCCATCGGCTGTTCACTGGCGGAACTGAAGGAAGCTCTGCAGGACCACGAATCCAATGCGCATACGAACCAGCAGATCATAGATTGGATTCTCAGCAAGAAGAAGGAGATCGAACGCAAGAAGGAAGAATACGACCAAATGCTGAATACCCTGAACTGGATGCTGGAGTACCGCACTCTGCTCATGACAAATCCGCAGCAGGCGCAGGAGATGATGAAGAGCTGGCAGGCGGGCTCATCAGTGTGATCGTATGACAGTTCCCACACGCTTCAAGCGCCTGTATCATATTTCAGGCGCCTTAATGAAACAGGATAACCCGAAGGCAACAAGTAAAAGTGCAGCCAGTGCTTCAAACGCCGACAGACTGCTGCCTGCCTTTAACAGATTCAGTGCAACCTGCGGACCGGCTGAGGCCCCGATGAACAGCATAAGCGAATATACGGTAATTGCCGGGCCGCGTCTGTCCCCTGCGACCAAGCCTATCAGTGATATCAGCACCGGGATCATGATGGAGATACCGGCAATATAAACAATGCTCATTACTACAAGTACGGGCAGGCTGGAGCTTAATCCGACTGCGCTAAGGCCCAGGGCGGCGAGCAGAAGTCCGGCTTGGAGCGTTCGCTTGAAGCCGAATTTGGCTGCCAGACGTCCCGCAAACGGCGCCAGGATCATTCCCGCGAGTCCTGCGGCTCTTACCTGCATGAGCTGAGGGGCAGTAAGCGCAAAGGGAAGCTTCGTTAAATAGTCCTGAAATATCGTGTACATGCCGACAAACGAGAGAAGAATCGTCAGGCAGATCAGATAGCACAGCACAAGCCGTTTCTGGAGGAATAATGCGGGCAGCTGTTTGTAGAGTGCGGCCAGCCCTGCCTTTGTCCGGATTTCTTCACCCCTCGGAATGAAGATGCTGAATAACACTGCGGCTACGAGACATAAGACCCCATGAATATAAAATACATAACTCCAGCCCCAATTTTCACTGACCGCACTGCTGAACAGCTGCCCGGCGATGGCCGAAACCAGAAATCCGGTGCTTACAAACCCCATGGCAGCAACTCTGCGTTCTTGCGGGAAGCTCTCGGCGACATAGATCATAACCGTCGGCGCAAAGGTTGCTGCGGCCAGTCCTTGTACTGCGCGGAGCGCAATCAGGGCAGATAGGCCCGGGGCCAGCCCTAACATAGGGGTAATGACGCCTAGCGCCAGCAATCCTGAGAACATCAGAGACCAGCGGCCGAAACGCTCAGACAGTGGAACAAACAGCAGGAATCCCAAGGCGTAAGCGAACGTAAAAGCACTGCTTGCCCATGCCACCCTGGCCGGCGATGCCTGAAAGGCATCAGCCAATAAGGGGCCTAACGGCAGCGTAACATAGATGCCGGATACGACAACAAGTGAACAAAGGACCAGAACGGCAGTTATCATAGAATACCGTGCAGGCGAAGCAATCTGTTTCTGAATAGGTTCTGCCAAAAGTATCATCCATTCTTATGTGTATTCGTTGTAGAGTATTGCTCTGCACTCATTATAATCTGCGCTTCATCGTGACCTTTGCCCGTTCCCTTTGACTTGTTGCCAGATCCTACACGAATTCCAGCCTGGCCTTTGAACGCAAATAAGCCCGCAAGCCATCCGGCTGCGGGTATTCAAGGAACGTCAACTTATAGACTGTCTCTTTGGATTATTAAATATGGTCGAGACGACAGGATTCGAACCTGCGGCCTCTTACTCCCGAAGCAAGCGCTCTACCAAGCTGAGCTACGTCTCGACGTGTGGAACAATTCGAATTATACGCCTGTATGTAAGCGCTGTAAATATTCTTTTTAGCACAGCTTACCGGCCCCGATCAGGCAATTTTCCTGCCCGAGATTGACAGATATCAGGCCGCTGGCTATACTTGAAATGTTAAAATGCAAATCGGACAAAACGTTGATGAAAACAAGTACGCCGGAGAATGGCTCCATCAGAGAACAGGTTCCTTTGCGGATTCCCCGCAATTGGCTGTGAGAACCTTGAAGACAGGCCGGCAGAAAGCTAGTTTCGGAGTGCGGGGACAATCCCGCCGGGGGGCACCCGTTAACAGCCGCACAAGGCGATCGTCTGCAATAGTCCGTGTTTTCACGGAACAAGGCGATAACCAGGGTGGTACCGCGATAATCATCGTCCCTGAATCTAATTCAGGGGCGTTTTTTGTTTTTGATTTTTCGGGTAACTTTTGGGGCAACAATGAGATTTTCGGCCAAAGTGCCGCATTAAATGATGAGACGGGAGCTGTACATGATGAAAGCAAGTGAAATCCGTTCCAAATGGCTGCAGTTTTTTGAGAGTAAAGGTCACCGCATTGAGCCGAGCGCCTCGCTCGTGCCGCACAATGACCCATCGCTGCTGTGGATTAACGCAGGCATGGCGCCGCTGAAGGCTTACTTCGACGGCCGGGAGATTCCTGAGAATCCCCGCCTGACCAACTCGCAGAAATGTATCCGTACCAATGATATTGAGAACGTGGGCAAGACGCGCCGTCATCACACGTTCTTTGAGATGCTGGGGAACTTCTCCATCGGCGATTACTTCAAGGAAGAAGCGATTACCTGGGCTTGGGAATTCCTGACCGGCAAGGAATGGATCGGCTTCGACGGCGACCGGATTTCCGTTACGGTATATGCCGAGGACGAAGAAGCGTTCAAGCTGTGGAATGAAAAGGTCGGTCTGCCTGCAGAACGCATCATCAAGCTGGGTGACGAGAACTTCTGGGATATCGGCGAAGGTCCTTGCGGCCCTTGCTCGGAGATCTTCTATGACCGCGGCGAAGCTTACGGCAGTGATATGAGTGATCCTGAGATGTATCCGGGCGGTGAGAATGAACGCTGGCTGGAAGTGTGGAACCTCGTGTTCTCGCAGTTCAACCATAACAAGGACGGCAGCTACACACCGCTTCCTAACAAGAATATTGATACCGGCGCAGGTCTGGAACGCTTCGCTTCCATTCTGCAGGATGTGGACTCCAACTTCGATACCGACCTGTTCCAGCCGATTATCCAGAAGACTGCCGGTCTTGCCGGTGTAACCTACAAGGATAATGTTGAACAGGATATCGCGCTAAAAGTCATTGCCGACCATGTACGTACCGTTACTTTTGCAGTAGGTGACGGAGTGCTTCCTTCTAATGAAGGACGCGGCTACATTATCCGCCGTCTGCTCCGCCGTGCCGTACGCTACGGCAAGACCCTGGGACTGGACCGCCCGTTCCTGCATGAGCTGACAGAGACAGTGGGCGACATTATGGGAGTGTATTATCCTTCCGTAGTGGAGAACCGTGAATATATTGCCAAAATCATCCGTCTGGAAGAGGAACGCTTCCACGAGACACTATCCGACGGTCTGGCTATCCTGGGCGAGATCAGCGCCAAAGCCAAAGCTGACGGATTGAGTGCCATTGCCGGCGCTGATGCGTTCAAGCTCTATGACACTTACGGATTCCCGTTTGACCTGACAGAGGACTTCGCTTCCGAGCAGGGGCTTACGGTAGACCGTGAAGGCTTTGATGCTGCGATGCAGGAGCAGCGTGACCGCGCCAGAGCAGCCCGCCAGGACAGCGCCAGCATGAAGATTCAGGGCGGAGCACTGGCCGAGCTGACGGTTAAAAGTGAATTTGTTGGATATAATGACACGGTAACCGAGTCAAAAGTGCTGGCGATTGTAGTTGACGGCGCACTTGCTGATGTCGTCAGTGAAGGCGCCCAGTGCCAGGTTATCCTTGAAAAGACTCCGTTCTATGCGGAAAGCGGCGGCCAGGTCAGCGATACCGGACTTTTGACCGGCGGCTCTGTGACTGCCAAGGTTACCGGACTCTTCAAAGCTCCGCATGGCCAGCATGTGCATCTGGTTACTGTCGAAGCCGGAGACCTGAAGGTTGGAGATACAGTCCGTGCGGAAGTGAACCGTGCCGAGCGTGAGGATATCGTGAAGAACCATACGGCAACCCACCTGCTGCACAAAGCGCTGAAGGAAGTGCTTGGCGGCCATGTTAATCAGGCAGGCTCTTTAGTAGAAGGCTCACGCCTGCGCTTTGACTTCTCGCATTTCGGAGCCATTACTCCGGAAGAGCTCAGCGATATCGAACAACGCGTGAACGCCCAAATCTGGCGCGGCCTCGATGTTGTCATTGAGAACAAGCCGATTGATGAAGCCAAAGCTATGGGAGCGATGGCCCTCTTCGGAGAGAAATACGGCAATATCGTCCGTGTCGTGCAGGTCGGCGACTACAGCCTGGAGCTGTGCGGCGGATGCCATGTAGCTAATACATCGCAGATCGGAATCTTCAAGCTGCTCAGCGAGAGCGGCATCGGTTCCGGTGTGCGCCGGATCGAAGCGGTGACCGGCCGCTACGCCTACCAGTTCACGGAGAGCCAGCTGGATCTGCTGAAGCAATCGGCAGCACTGCTGAAGTCCTCGCTGGGCGATGTGCCGAAGCGGATCGAAGCCCTGCACGCCCAGGTTCGTGAGCTGGGCCGCGAGAACGAATCGCTGCAGTCCAAGCTGAGCGCAACCTTTGCAGCTGAGCTGACCAGCAGTGTAATTACAGTTGGCGGCGGCACGCAGCTGTTGGCAGTATCCGTGCAAGCCGGCAATATTGATGCTCTGCGCTCGACTGCCGATGAACTGAAATCCAAGCTTCCGGATGCCGTACTGGTGCTCGGCGCAGTAATGGATGACAAGGTGAACTTTGTGGTTGCTGTGCCGCAGGACCTGGTGAAGAAAGGCTTCCACGCCGGCAAGCTGGTGAAAGAAATCGCTGCGGTCTGCGGCGGCGGCGGCGGCGGACGTCCGGACATGGCACAGGCTGGCGGCAAGGATGCCTCCAAGCTGGGCGAAGCCTTGAAGAAGGCCGAAGAGCTTGTAGCTGCATTGGCTTAACGGATTGCCTGAAATAGCTGAGAAATTCCCCGGATAAAGATACAGCGGTACTGAGGGCAACATATCAGTACCGCTGCTTTATTCACAAAATGTATAATTTTTGGGGTTATTCATTATTGACCCGGGGCTTGCAATAGCTTAAAACCCAAAAAAACATCTATTTTTGTAGATAAAATACCAAAAAAAGCGCTTTTACAGTGGCAGGATTTCCTCGTTGGGCCATGAATATGTTATGATGAAGGCAGCAAGTAAGCTGTACAGCAGCAACTTTGCGAAGCCGCCCGAATCGGGGTGATTTTGCAGAAGGAAGGTGTCACAAATGGACTCCATGGACAAAACGGTCAAATTCAATGTGAAGGGCGACGAAAAGGAAGCTTCTCCCCAGGAAATTTTACTCGCCGTGTACGACGCGCTGGTGGAGAAGGAATATCATCCGATCAACCAGATCGTAGGGTATCTACTTTCCGGAGATCCGGCTTACATTCCGCGCCACAACAATGCGAGAAGTTTGGTCCGGAGAAAAGAACGTGATGAGCTGATTGAGGAACTGGTCCGGTTCTATCTGGCCAATCATCGGGTGGACCAGCCGAAATGATGAAGAAGCTGGGACTGGATTACGGCGACCGCAGAATCGGTGTCGCCACAAGCGATATTTTCGGGTGGACAGCGCAGGCTTTGGAGACTATTGAGCGGCGCGGAAACGGCAACGAATTCGACCGTATCCGTGAACTGGTCAAGGAGTACGAAATCGGTGAGATTGTCGTTGGGCTGCCGAAGAATATGAACGGCTCAGTAGGACCCCGTGGTGAAATTTGCATCGAATTCGCAGACCAGCTGCGGGAGCAACTTGATTTACCCGTACACCTTTGGGATGAGCGTCTGACGACGGTATCTGCTGAGCGGGTGCTGATTGAAGGGGACGTCAGTCGGAAGAAACGCAAGGGGATTGTGGACAAAATGGCCGCAGCCCTAATATTGCAAAATTTTTTGGATGCTAACAGTAAAAGGTGAGGGGTGTGCGGATATGACAAACGAGCAGATCGGCCAAGAAGAAGAACCGGAAATTATCTATATTCCTGATGAGGAAGGTAATGAAGAGGAATTTGAGGTCATTATGAAGTTTGAAGTCGACGGATCGGACGCGAAGTATATGATGGTGGTTCCACTGGATTCTGAGGATGAAGAGACTGATGAAGTCTATGCGTTCCGTTACGAAGAAGACGGCGACGACTTGCAGCTGTTCATGATTGAGAATGACGAGGAATGGGCTATTGTAGAAGAAACCTTCAATACTTTGGTAGACGAGCTGGATGGAGGAGCGGAGAATGACTGATTTTTCCGCTGATCAAGCGGTATGGACTTCGAAGCTTAAAGAAGTATACGGAGAAACAGTAGAACTGGAAGATGAGCAGGGCAAGTCTTCCGTTTACGATATTATTGCTGAATTTGCTGTCGGTGACCGTGCTTATGCTGTTTTGGCCGGTTCAGGAAGAGCTGCGGAGCAGGAAATTCTGCGGATCGTGGTTTCCCCTGACGGGCTTCCTGAGCTGGAGAGCATTATGGACGATGAAGAGTGGGAGGATGTTTCCGAGCTGTACGATGAGCTTACCTTCCCGGCTGAAGACACCGAATAAAGTCATAGCATTAGCACGGAAGAGGGCGGATTTTTTTCCGCGCTCTTTTTGCTTGGAATGCAGGAAATAAAAAAAGTGTTGAATTTAAGACAATACAATTTTATACTTTATAGTCGGAAAGTGAGGCGTAATATTTGAAAGCCGTGATCCGCACTGTGCTTATTATAATCCTTGTCCTGGCAGCTGCTGCAGGGGGAGGAGCATGGTATATCTGGAATGGAATGCAGCCGGTGGAGCCCGCAGGGCCGGCCGTGACGGTTACGATAGAGAAGGGTATGGGAAGCTCGCAAATTGCCGACCTGCTCGAAGAGAAGGGAATCATCAAGAACGGATTATTTTTTAAAGGGTATTTAAAATGGGTCCAGGAAGGCTCCAGCTTCAAGGCAGGAACCTATAACGTGAGCCCGGGCGATTCTTATGATACCTTGATCAGCCGGATGAATGCAGGGGATGTCGTGAAGGAAGATACCGTTGTATTCACGATCCCCGAAGGGTACACGGCGACTCAGGTTGCAGATAAGCTGGCTGAAGCGTGGAACCAGAAGGCAGAGGTATTCCTGCAGTTGATTGATTCAGGTGCGGGCCTTGAGGCAGTAGGAACTTTAGGAATCCCGGAGAATAAGGAGCTGCGGCACCGTCTTGAGGGGTATCTGTTCCCGGAAACCTATGAGCTGGCCAAGGACAGTACTCCGCAGGAGGTCATTGAAGCCATGCTGGAGCAGCTGGTGAAGAAGCTGGACACGATCCCTGAGTGGAAGGCGAAGCTGGCGAACCGGGGACTTACCTTGCATGAGCTGATGACGGTTGCTTCGCTCGTAGAGCGTGAGGTGGTAGTGAACGAGGAACGTCCGCTGGTCGCCGGTATTATTTATAACAGACTGGACAAGGGTCAGAAGCTGGAGATTGATGCTACGGTCCAGTATTTGCTGGATAAGCAGAAGGAACGGCTCTACGAGAAGGACCTGAAGGTGGACAGCCCTTATAATACGTACAAGCAGGAAGGATTGCCGCCTGGACCGATCAGCAGCCCGGGGCTTGCTTCTATTGAAGCCGCATTGACTCCGGAGGTATCGGAATATTTCTTCTATGTCACCAAGAAGGATGGTTCCCAGGCGCATTTATTCGCCAAGACCTACAAGGAACATTTAGCCAATATCGAAAAAAGCAAACAAAATCAGTAGGAAAAGAGCTACAATAGTATTGATGCGATAGGCACAGGAGGTAACACAATGAATAACAAACCGGAGCTGCTGGTGACAGCAGCCTCGCTGGAAGAAGCGGCGGCTTTGCTTGCGGCAGGCGCAACTGCGCTGCTGATCGGAGATGACCGTTTCGGCATGCGGCTCGCCGGGCATTTCTCGCTGGAAGATACTGCAGCAGCTGTAAAGCTTGCACATGATACAGGCGGTAAGGTGTACGTAAGCATAAACGGGCTGATCTCCAATAAAATGCTGGAAGAGCTGCCGGCTTACATCAAAGCAATCGGCGAATTGGGTGTAGACGGGGTCGAATTCGGAGACCCTGCTGTCCTGGCAGCTGTGAAGGCTGAAGCGCCAGGGCTGAAGCTGCACTGGAATGCGGAAATGACCTCCACCAACTACGCCACAGCCAACTATTGGGGCAGTAAGGGAGCTTCGCGGGTTGTCTTGGCACGTGAGCTGAATATGGATGAAATGACCGAAATGGTACCTCATCTGCAAGTCGAGGCTCAGGTCCAGGTGCATGGCATGACGAATATTTATCATTCCAAGCGTAAGCTGGTAGCCAGCTATATGTCTCATCAGGGGCGTCCGGGTGATGGCGGCAGTCTTGGCAAGGAGCGCGGACTTTTCCTGATCGAAGCGGAACGGCCGAATGAGAAGTTCCCGATATATGAGGATGAGAACGGAACGCATATTATGAGCTCGGACGATATTTGTATTCTTGAGGATCTGCATTTCCTGCTGAAGGCTGGTGTGCACAGCCTGAAGATTGAAGGGCTGCTGAAGCCGGTGGCTTATAATGTAGCTGTGGTTAAGGCTTACCGCCATGCCATTGACTTGTATTCCGCTGATCCGGCTGAATATGCTTACGATGAGGCCTGGATGGATGAGATCCGGGCGCTGCAGGACCCTGAGCGTGAACTGTCGTTCGGCTTCTTCTACAAAGAACAGGTATATTAAAATATATAAAAAGCATTGTCTCAGCTTTTTAAATTAGGTTGAGAAATTAGCATCAAGGTGGCAGCAGCGGAGGGGGAATTTGGAACTGTAGGAGCGATAGCGTCCGCCTTTATGTTTGGATTTCACCCGCTATTAGCGGATTAAAATCAGGAAATCCAAACATAACAGCGGCCGTAAGTCCAAATTTCACCGCAGCAGCGTTTAACACCTGGATGTAGGTTGCTCAAGCTTTTTAACTCGCTGTGACAATTAGGAGGAGAACAGGAATGGGAACCATGACCAAGCCCCAATTCAAGGGCAAACGTTACCGTCTGGACAAACCGGAGCTCCTGGCTCCGGCAGGAAACTTAGAAAAATTGAAATTCGCCGTGCATTATGGTGCGGATGCAGTATATATCGGAGGACAGAAATACGGCCTGCGCTCGGGAGCGGATAATTTCACTTTTGAGGAAATGCGCGAGGGCGTTGAATTTGCCAAGAAATATGGTGCCAAAGTATTCGTAGCGACGAATATCTATGCTCACAATGAAGACATCGCCGGGATTGAAGAATACCTGCGTAACTTATATGAAGCCGGCATTGCTGCCATTATTGTAGCCGATCCGGTGATTGTGGATACCGCGCTTCGCCTGGTACCGGGTCTTGAGGTGCATCTGAGCACCCAGCAGTCCACGCTCAACTGGCAGGCAGTATCTTTCTGGAAGCAGGAAGGACTGCCGCGGGTCGTGCTTGGCCGGGAGACCAGCCTGGAGGAGATTGCCGAGATCAAGCAGCATGTGGACATTGAGATCGAGAGCTTCATCCACGGTGCGATGTGCTCCTCGTATTCAGGACGTTGTGTATTGTCCAATCACTTTACAGACCGCGATTCCAACCGCGGGGGCTGCTGCCAGTCCTGCCGCTGGAAATACGACCTGTTCGAAGATGGCCGTCCGGAAGGAACCTGGGTATCGGAAGAGGACCAGGCAGTGGCGCCTCAGGCATTGCAGCCTGGCGTAACCCAGCTGCCGCTGCATCAGCCGGAGGATAATCCGTTCTCGATGGGTTCGAAGGATTTGTGCATGCTGGAGAGTATTCCTGAGCTGATCGAAGCCGGGATTGACAGCTTCAAGATCGAAGGCCGGATGAAGTCGATCCATTACGTGGCAACGGTGGTCAATGCGTACCGCAAAGCGATCGATGCCTATATGGAGGACCCGGAAGGTTATGTGCTGAAGCCGGAATGGCTGGAAGAGCTGCAGAAGGCCGCTAACCGACCGCTCAATACAGGCTTCTTCTACGATACGCCGGATCATGAGGATCATATTTATGAGCCGGAAGAGAAAGCAGCGCCTTATGATTTCGCCGGCCTGGTGCTGGAATATGATGCGGAGAGCGGCATGGCACTCGTTCAGCAGCGCAATAACTTCAAGCCGGGCCAGGAAGTGGAATTCTTCGGACCGGATGACACCTTCTTCAAGCAGACTGTCGGCGAGCTGTGGGACGAGGCGGGGAATCCGCTGGACGTTGCCCGTCATCCGCTGCAGCGGGTGCGCATGAAGGTGGATCAGCCTGTAGCTTACTTTGACATGATGCGTAAAAGAAAATAAAATCATAAGAATGATTTAAAGGGATGTCCTTCTTCTAGAAGGGCGTCCTTTTTTGCGTATATTCCTTGGAATCCGCCGGAAAGCAGGCTGGTGCTGAATAAGGATGAGTGCGGAATGAACTTTTCCGGCAGCTCTGCTGGGAGTAGAATGCTTCCTCTTCCTGAACCCGGACTGAGAAGCCGCTATTTTCCCAAAAGCCTGCCTATTCTGGATGGAGCGGACTGAGAATCCTTTATCTTATTCTTCTAAGCTTCAAATGAGCTGATTCAGAGCAATTAACGGAATCTCAGTCCGATTGTCGCGAGATTTCGCCAGATTTGGCCGAATAGCGGAATCTCAGTCCTCCTCACAAGCCGATGTGACCTTGGAGCGTCTGCCAGGTTCCGGCTGGAAAATAAGGAAACCGGGGAGCTTCATACGCTCCGGTTTGATTCACCCGTAGGGGGATTTTAGTTCTAGACCAAAATACTTATGCAGTTCGACAAAAACATAAAAATTCTGAAGCAATTTCTATAAAATACTAAGAAAAATGAGCCTTTGTGCCGATATATATCACAGGTAACGCTTACATACGTCTTCTAATCTAATTGGCAGGTGATTGTAATGGGGGCTCCAAATCCGGAGAGCGACAGAGACAAACCGAAAGAGAGAAGGATTAAAGTGGGAAAGAACAGTAAAAAGCCTAAGGTTATACAAAAGGCTGAGACAGGCCAAGCAGGTGATACCCAGTCAACAAGTAAAGCGGCAGTTCAAAAACTAACTTTAAAGAACGTACTGAATGGTTCAGTACGCCAGGTTAAGAGAGTTAACCCGCTGAGATCAGTTGGTGTTAAGCTTTTCCTGATATTCTTATCTTCTATTGTGATTGTTGTACTGTTCCTGGGGATTCTGTCTTACAACAAAGCCAAGAATACCATTAAGGATAATGTATCCGAAGCCAACCGGCAGACGATTATCCAGACTTCGGAGAAGCTTGATATTACCTTGAAGCAGTATGAAAATTTGGCACTTCAGCTGTATTTCGATACGCAAATGCAATCGAATCTGACTGAGCTTGCCGCTGCTGCGAGCAGTTATGATAAATTTGTGGCTACAGATGCCATCAGCAAAAAGCTCTCCAGCCAGACTACAACAGATTCCAATATCGTAGCGATCTCACTGATTCCAGAGGATCCTGCGATGACGATCATATCGAGCGGGAGCTCCGGTCTTACCGTGGACGGCTTAAGAGATCAGGAATGGTACAAGACTGCTGTCAAAAATTCAACCTCATATGAGCCATACTATACCTCGGAAGCGAAGTCCGCACAGAACTACTGGTTCCCGACTTCCGTTGAAGGCGATGGCGGCAAGAATATCGCTATGGTCAGATCACTCAAGAACCTGGGCTCGAATGCAGGTTATGTTGTTTTGCTTGAGCTTAAGAGCACTCTGCTTGAAGAAGCCTTCGAGAGCGTGAAGCTTGGGGACGGTTCGCGGATTCAGCTGGTATCACCGGAAGGAATGGTAGTTGCTTCTTCCGTACCGGCAGAGGACGGCAAGGTCTCAGAGCTTAACTTTATTATGGAGAGCAAGAAGAACAGCGAGAGTCAGGAAGCTAAGGATGCGAATGGCAAAGATGTCCTGGCTGTCTACAACCCGATGGAGAAGGCGGACTGGAAGCTTGCCGGAGTTGTTCCTACCGGCCAGCTGGTTGAGGCTGCCACTCCGATTCTGTTCACAACATTCATAGCGGCTGGAGCTGCAGCCCTGCTTGCCATTCTGGTCGGCTTCTGGATGGTACAGATGATCGCCAAGCCGCTGGCACGTCTGAAGGATCTTATGGTTCAGGGGGCTCAGGGTGACCTTAGCGTCCGTACAGAGTATGTCTCGAAGGATGAGATTGGAGATCTGTCCGCCTCCTTCAATCTGATGATGGGGCGGATCACCGAGCTGGTTGCCCAGACAACGGAAACTGCGCGTGAGGTGCTTGAAACAGCCAATGATCTGGGCGATGCTTCCCGCAAGACGGCGATTTCTGCCAAGGAGATTGCTGCTGCTACGGAAGAGATTGCCGGCGGTGCCGGAAGCCTGGCGCAGGAAGCGGAACGCGGCAATGAGCTGACGGATCTGATTGCTACGCAGATGCAGAGTGTTATTGCTGCTAATGCCGAGATGGATCAGGCCGCCCGCGGAGTAGGGGAAGCCAGCGGACACGGTGCCAGCCAGCTCGAAGAGCTGCTGGAACAGACGGGCCGCACCGGTGAGATGACCAGCGCACTGGTGGACCGGGTCAACAACCTGAAGGACACGGTATATTCGGTGATTAAGGTACTGGATGTCATGAAGAATATTACCCAGCAGACGAATATCCTGTCTCTAAATGCAACGATTGAAGCGGCAAGAGCGGGTGAAGCAGGCAGAGGCTTCATGGTCGTAGCTGGTGAAGTCCGGCAGCTCGCTGACCAATCCAAGCAGTCTATCGCCCTGGTTGCCGGCATTACAGACAAGATTATGGCTGAAATGGATGAGACAGTAGCTGTACTGTCAGAAGTGGCCCCGCTGTTCAAGGAACAGATGAGTTCAGTCAAGAGTACCAGTGACATCTTCGTATCGGTGAAGGGTCAAATGGAAGACTTCATTACCAGCCTGGAATCGGTCACCGGTGCAATTGACAGCCTGAATCATTCCCAAGGCGTATTGTCCGATGCCATGAGCAATGTAAGTGCGGTTGCACAGCAGTCTTCTGCTACTTCTGAAGAAGTTGCTTCCCTCAGCAATGAGCAGCAGAATGTTAGTGATCAGCTCGTATCGCTGTCCGGTAAGCTGCAAAGTGCATCGACACAGCTGGAGAGCAAGCTGTCACTGTTTAAGATATAGTCAGCTGGCAACGTACAATAACAAATTGAATAGTTTCAGGTATATAAATGTTGCATTCCGCCGCTTCTTTCCATCCGGGAAGGAGCGGTTTCTTTATGCTTGTGCATCGGTTCGCGACCCCGTATAATTATTTTGTTAGCTAAATGTTATGATTTCCGAAAAAGTTAGCAACAATGAATAAAGACTCGTTATGTGAAACCGTGAATAGTATCTGGAGGTCTTATATATGGCTAAGAAAGTCACTATGCAAAAAATCGCCGACCATCTCGGCGTTTCCAAGTTTGTCGTGTCCAAATCCCTGTCCGGCAAAGGCGGCGTCAACGAAACTACCCGGGAGCGGGTCATTCAGGCGGCTTCGCAATTAGGCTATTTCACTCAAAAGAATGCCTATGTTCAAAGCATCAAACGTCCTCCGCAGTCTGCGGACAGTGACCGGAACAAACAATCTGTGCTGGTGCTGATGCCTAATATCCGTTCGCAAACCCAGGATTCCCTGTATTGGGGGAAGATTGTAGACGGTATTGCACTGGCGCTGGACCAGGAAGGTCTGGGCATGGTCATAGTCTCTGAGCACCGGACGGATAACTTCGTCAATATTCTCAACCCTAACGGACTGCTCGGGCTGATTGGCGTGGGCCAGATCTCGACCTCACTGCTGCTGGAGGTGCACCGCATCGGCCTGCCGATGGTGCTGATTGACCATGAAGATCCGCTTATTCCAAGCGATACCGTATTCGCCAATAATACGGATTCCATGACCCGGCTCAGCAATCACCTGATGGGCACGGGACATACAGAGCTGCATTTTATCGGAAATATCCGCTATTCCCGCAGCTTCCGTGACCGCTGGATCGGCTTCCGCAGCGCCCTGGAAGAGAATGGAATGAAGACGCCTGCCGGGGATGATGAAATGCTGCAGCTGGAGGGAATGGATGATGGAACTTTTGATGAGAGCTTTAAGCAATGGCTGCAGAGACGCAAGAAAACCAAAAGTCTGCCAACCGCACTAGTGTGTGCCAATGATTTCATTGCGCTCACCATTAGTGATGTGCTCAAAGCAGAAGGCTTTGTCATCCCGGGTGAAGTTTCGGTAACCGGATTTGACAATATTGAGGACGCCACACGGGGGGTTCCCCCGCTCACTACTGTTCATGTTCCGAAAGAGGCAATGGGCCGGGCGGCTGTAGAGAAGCTGCTGAACCGTATCCATAACCCTGCCGCACCGCTGGAGAAGATCCTGATTGCTGCCGACATTGTCCACCGGGATTCGGTGACTGGACCAAGAGCATAGTTGGAATTATATTGTATTTCGTGCAGGATAATCGAAGGTAAAATAGGAAATGTCCCGGTTATAGTTTCTCTTTTTGGCCTGAGCACACGCCTATATAATTTGGACATCAGTTAAGAGAAGGGTGTGACCTTACACATGGCCGCGATTCCGCAGAACGAGCAGGCTCTGCACCGGTTCATTTCAATAATCTGTTCACCGCTGTCCATCGTTCAATATGTCCTTACGAAGCGTGATGCTCTAACCTACAAGCCTCCTGGAGAAATGGTTCCTGTGCAGGATGCCTGCCTTCATGCCCATGTTATGGGGAAGGGAGACCACACCGTAATTCTGGAAGCGGGTATGGGCGGATCATCCCTGGACTGGTCAATGGTGCAGCCGGAGCTGTCGCTGTATGCCAAGGTGGTCTCGTATGACCGGGCAGGCCTGGGCTGGAGCGGGAGCGGCAGCCAGCCGGAAAGTGCAACCTGCAGGAAATACGTCCGGGAGCTCAGGGAACTGCTGAAGGCAATGGACTGCAAGCCTCCCTATATTCTGGTGGGCCATTCCTATGGAGGCATGATTGTGAGATGTTTTGCTGGGGAATATCCGGATGAAGTGGAGGGGCTGCTGCTGGTTGATGCTGTACATGAGAGCCGTTATCTTACGGATGAAATGAGCAACCGCCGGAAACAGCAGCGGGAGGCGAACAGACGGCAATATAAGCTGGGTTATCTGTTGGCGCCTGCGGGGATTCCCCGCTTGCTTAGAAGGCCTGTAGGAGGGCGGAGACTCCCGGCAGCTATCCAAAAAAACGCCTCAAGTCTGGGATACCGCAAGAGTGCTTACCGGGCCGCATATGCAGAACTGCTCTGCGCGGAAGAGAGTGCCCTGCAGCTGAAGGCGGCAGAGCCGCTAAGCAGCAAGCTGCCCATTACGGTGCTTAGCGCAGGCAGTCCGGATGAAGAATGGAAGCAAGGCCAGCAGCGCTTAGCCAGGCTGACCCCAAATGTACAGCATATTACCGAAGAAGATCCCCGGCATTCCATTCCCATTCACAGACCGGAGACTGTCGTTAAATACGTCACCGAATTATTGAATACCTTATAGCCAGCGGCTCAAACGAATAAAAGGCAGTACCGGCAGAGCATTCTGCAGGTACTGCCTTTTTACTGGTATAACTGCTTCGTGCAATCTGCCCTCATACGGATATTACAGCTGCAATTACAGCTGGAGATTCCGGTCAATCAGGGCAATGCGCTGCTGGACACAGGCATAAGAGCGGAGCGGATCTTCAGGAGTATTCAGTACATAATCAAGCATTTGATCTACCGTAGTGGTAGCTACATGAATCCGGGTGTCGGAGGAAGCGTAGTAGATGTAGATGTCCCCGTTGTCCCGGGCGATTACGCCGTTGCAGAATACAACATTGGATACATCGCCGACGCGTTCTTCACCGTCCGGAGCGATGAAATGTCCGCCGGGAGCATGGGTAACCTTGTTCGGCTCATCCAGATCGGACAGGAATGCGTACAGTACATAACGCAGTCCCGCAGCAGTGTTGCGGACACCGTGGGCGATGTGCAGCCAGCCTTGAGGGGTTTTGACCGGCGCCGGGCCCTGGCCGTTTTTCACTTCCTTGATCGTATGATAATAACGCTGATCCATAATGGATTCGCTGGTAATTACAGCATTCTCAATGGTATCGGACAGTCCCCAGCCGATGCCGCCGCCGGAGCCTGCATCAATGAACCCATCCTGCGGGCGGGTGTAGAAGGCATATTTACCCTCTACGAATTCAGGATGCAGCACCACATTACGCTGCTGGGCAGAGCCGGTCTTGAGGTCAGCCAGACGTTCCCAGGTCTTCAGGTCCTTAGTGCGGGTGATTCCGCACTGGGCAACTGCGCTGGACAGATCGCCGTGCGGGGCAGCGGGATCTTTGCGCTCAGTGCAGAACAGGCCGTAGATCCAGCCGTCGGCATGCTTCACCAGACGCATATCGTAGACGTTGATATCCGGCTCTTCAGTTTCCGGCAGGACAACCGGATGATCCCAGAAGCGGAAGCCGTCTACACCGCTGTCGCTCTCGGCTACAGCGAAGAAGGATTTGCGGTCATTCCCCTCGACACGGGCCACAATGTAGAACTTGCCGTCCAGCTCAATGGCCCCCGGGTTGAAGATGCCGTTCACGCCGATCCGTTCAGCGAAATAAGGATTGGTTGCCGGGTTAAAGTCATAACGCCAGATCAGAGGCGCATGTTCCGCTGTGAGCAGCGGGTATTGATAACGGTCATAGGTACCGTTGCCAAAGGGAATCTTCTCATTTTTGCGGCCAATCAGTGATTCGTATCGTTCTGTTAACTGCGCCTTGCGTTCTGTGAATAATGTGCTCATTATTTAGTCTCCTTTGAGGTTGTTGTCAGTCTTCCGATCATTTCAAAGCAGGCTCTGCTGTTATGATAAGGGCATTTCCAGGCACTGACCTTGGAGGCATGCGCCAGCGGCTGCAGGGATTCATCAACGGCCCAGAACCACTCGCCTAAGGTATGATCGACCATGTAGCTGTTAGTGAACGTCCAGGCTGCCTCAGCAGCATCGCGGAACCTCGGATCTCCGGATAGCTGGTAGGCATTATAGAAGCCGACGATCGCTTCGGCCTGCGGCCACCAGTCTTTATTCTTATCCAGCAGCCCGTTCGAATCCGCCTCATTCCAGATTCCGCCGTCAGCGTCAATGCCTTCAGCCAATGTTGCTTCGGCCATGGACAAAGCCACACTGCGCACCCGGTGCAGCAGCTCCTCATCCCCAAGCACTTCAGCCGCTTCGACCAGGAGCCAGCTGCCTTCGATATCATGACCGTAGGAGATATGGTCGGACTTGATATTCCACTCCTCATCCAGGAACAGATGGAAATGCTTGCCCTCCTTATCAATGATGTGGAGGAGCATGACCTCAATCAGCTCAGCCAGCCGGACCCGAAGTTCCTCGGATTTCCACACACGGTACAGGCCGGTGTAGCCTTCCAGCACATGCAGATGGGTGTTCATCGATTTCTTCTCATTCATGTCCTTGCTGCTGAGGCTTAAATTCTCTGTCATCTGCCACTGCTCAGAGAGGGCTTCGATATAACCTTTATTAAGCGGATCATAGCCGTATTGCTCGACCAGACGGAACAGTGCCACAGCCTGATCGAGTGCATCCTGGCGTCCGGTAGCATGGTGGAACTCAGCCAGGGCGTAGATGGCGAAGGCCTGGCCGTAAATTTGTTTTTTGCGTTCGGAAGGGGCGCCCGGCGCATCTACCATCCAGTAATAGCCGCCGTATTCGGCGTCGGTGAAATATTGAAGCAAATAGGCGTGGGCCCGTTCAGCCATAGTCAGGTATTCAGCGTTGCCATACATGCGGTAAGCGCTCGCAAAGGTCCACAGAATCCGCGCGTTCAGCACCAGGCTTTTTCCGGCCTTCGGATTGATATTCATCTGGTTATCTATTTCACCTACGAATCCGCCATGCTTGTCATCCAGGGTATGCTTCATCCAAAAGCTGAGGATATTGTCTTTCAGCTCTGCTTCCATTTCATTCCGCCAAATCTGTGGCGATTTCGTCATATGGTTGTTCACTCCTAAACAGTAATGGTAGATATTGAAATCAAGGCTATAAGGTATGCGGGGATTTCGTCTTGGAACTGTAATACCCTTCAATAATGCCTGCCGCTGGCTTGCCGTACATGCAGTAATCATCGTTGCCTGCTGCTTCGTCCAGCGGATAGAGCTGTGCCGGCCAATCCCACAGCATGAAGCCCTGTACCCAGTCCCGCTTCCCGCAGGCGCCGAACATGGCAAGGTAGAACCGGCTCTGCTCTTCAAGATCCGGGCCGCCCTCGAGACTCCAGTCATTCGGGATGGCGGCACTGCCGGTCCGGCTGGGGCATCCCGCCTCCATGAAGAAGAAGGGCTTGCCGTGTTTCGTGACCACCGCCTCAATCCGGTCAAGCTGTACTTCCCAGTCCTGCTCGGGATAATAGCCGCTCGAAGAGATTACATCAAGCGCATCCCACCAGCTCACGTTATCCTCCTGATACTTATCGCAGTTGTAGGTGATTACACCGCTGTACACCTTGCGGACTTCGGCAATCAGGGCACGCCATTCTGCGGCCCGCCGGTCCGTCTGGACCAGCTCACAGCCGACACAGAACATCTCGCAGCCGCTCTCTTCGGCAAGCACAGCATAATGAAGGATAAAGGCTGTATAGGAACGGAACCACTCTGACCATTTCGGCTCGCAGGGAACATCCTTGTCGAAGAAGTTGATATGAGCCCGCCATGTGCCGTCTGCACAATTCACAATGGGCTTCAGGCAGACCTTCAGTTCAAGTGATTTTGCCTGGCGGATGGCCCAGCGTACCTCTTCATCACTGACCGTGGGTTCTGACCAATAGGGGATTTCTGTAGATTGCGGGGTAGCTTGAAGTGCGCTGAATGCGATGGCGGTCCAGTTCGCACCGGTAGACCTTTTCATCAGCTCCATGGAAGACTCCGCTGCATCATTGGCCCAGGTTCCCCGTCTGCCCATGAACCCCCAGGTTACGCCTCCGATATACTCGCTAAGCAGTGACATGTGGTAACCTCGCTTTGCTGTAGAATGAACAAAAAAATATAGTGTATAAAACAAAAATAATAATTTATTTGTATTTTGTTATTATGTTATTGTTATTTAACGATAACAAGAATACAATTAAGTTATAACGCTTTTTATGAATGTTTTCAAGGGGGAATTGTGCGGGAAGCCTGAAACCGGCCTCTATGTATGTCCATTCTGCGGAGTGGACGGAATCATCAGTCAACTGCAGCCGCGGCTGCGCCAATCTGAAGGGAGACTATTGCTATGAGAGAAGTTCAACTGACCGGAAGTAACATTCCGAATATGCCTTGGCAGGACAGACCGGAAGGAAATGAGAATCCGGTATGGAGACACAATGACAACCCGGTCATCAAACGTAATCCGGCCAAAGGGGTTGCACGTATTTTCAATAGTGCGGTAATTGCCTATGAAGGAAGCTTCCTCGGCGTATTCCGGGTAGAGGATAATACAACCCGCCCTCATCTGCGTATGGGCCATAGCCATGACGGACTGGACTGGAAAATTGAAGACGCTCCCATTTCGTTCATTGATGAACAAGGCAACCCCTACATGCCGAGATATGCCTACGATCCGCGTCTGGTTAAGGTTGAAGATACGTACTATATTATCTGGTGTACGGATTTCTACGGCGCCGCCATCGGTGTAGCCAGAACGCAGGACTTCAAGACCTTCATCAGCCTGGAAAATCCATTCCTGCCGTTCAACCGCAACGGCGTGCTGTTCCCTAAGAAACTTAACGGCAACTTCGTGATGCTCTCCCGTCCAAGCGACAGCGGTCATACCCCGTTTGGCGATGTCTTCCTGAGTGAGAGTCCTGACTTCGTCTACTGGGGCAAACACCGTCATGTGATGAGCAGAGGCGGACAGGGCTGGTGGCAGAGCACCAAGATTGGCGGCGGTCCCGCCCCGATTGAAACCTCCGAAGGCTGGCTCATGTTCTACCATGGTGTAACTGGAACCTGCAACGGTCTGGTGTATAGCATGGGTGCGGTTATTCTGGATAAAGACGAGCCGTCGAGAGTCAAATACCGCTCCAGGAACTTCGTGCTTACACCGGAAGAATGGTATGAGGAGAGAGGCTTCGTGAACAATGTGCTCTTCCCGTGCGCGACCTTGAATGATGCCGAAACGGGCCGCATTGCCATCTACTACGGGGCGGCTGACACTTATGTAGGTGTTGCATATACGACAGTGCAGGAAATCGTCAACTACGTGATCGACACCCATGAAGAGGTTGGCGATGATGCGGATTTAGGCAAAATCTAGGCAAAATCTAGATCGGATAAGGCGGCAGAGTCCTTTTCACCTGACACCGTTGGTCCGCATTCTATGGTACTCATCTCATACAACAAAATCACAGCGTTACAAGATCTGATGGTATATTATTAATACTGGCCTTGTGCGGAATCATTCCCTACAAGAATACAGCAGATCCGGCGGTGATTTTTTGAGCAAGTCAACAGTTCGCGGTAAAAGTATTCTTACTCGGCTGCATCCCTCCAAGTCGCTGGGGGTGCGGCTCTTTCTCGTGTTTTTCGTTGCGACGATGGGAATCGTCCTGTCTTTGGGCTATACATCCTACTCTGTTGCCAAACAAACAATCGAGAACAATGCACTGTCCGCTAATCAGCAGACAGTCGAGCAAACGGCAGAGAAGCTTGATGTAACTCTGCTGCGCTTTGAAGATAATCTGGGCCAGCTGTTCTACAATAAGGATATCCGGCAGGCAGTCTCGGAAGAAAGTGCTGCTGACGCAGGCGGGGGGACGGAACAGGCCGCTGTGATCAGCGGCGAATTGAACCATTGGCTCTCTGCAGTTACTAATGTGCAAGCGGTTTATCTGATTCCTCTTAATGAAGCACTGCCTGCCGCATCGGCGGGGGCTGTGGACAATGAATTCCTGGCGGGTGCCCGCGAAGCTTCGTGGTACAAGCAACTTCAGGATAAGCCGCAGGGCTTGTGGATTACCGAGGCCCTGAAGCAAGGGGAAGCAGAAGGCGTGGTCCATTTCGCCAAGTCCGTAGCGGGGGAAGCCGGAAGCTTAGGATACATAGCGGTCTGTGACATCAAGACTACGGAGCTGGCCAGCCACCTCAGCAAAGTCGATCTGGGGATGGACTCTTATATCCAGCTGCTGACTACCAAAGATGAGATGATTGCCTCTTCCCAGCATCAGGAGACAGACACTTACTTGCGTCTGGGAGGCACCCTGTTCAAGGGACTCAGCGAGAGCTCAGGCTCCCTGCCGACCAAGGATGAGAAGGGCAAATCCATTCTTGCCGTGTATGGTACGCTGGAGAGCTCGGGCTGGAGACTGCTTGGCGTTGTCCCTTCCGAGAATCTGATTAAAGATGCGGGACGGATCCTTAACACCACTTACATAGCAGTGGCTGCCGCTGCCGTCATCGCCATTCTTATTGGCCTCTGGATGGTACGGATGGTCTCACGGCCGCTGTCGCGCCTGCGGGACCTCATGTTCCAAGGGGCAGAAGGTGACCTGCGCGTGCGTACAAAGGTAGTCTCGCATGATGAAATCGGCCAGCTGTCAGGCTCCTTCAATATGATGATGGAACGGATCACAGAGCTGGTCGTGCACACCAATGAGACCGCACGTGAAGTACTGGAGACCGCAGATGCCCTGGGCAATGCATCCCGTGAGACCGCAGTGGCCGCACAGGATATTGCCGCAGCAACTGAACAGATTGCCGGCGGTGCAGGCAACCTGGCACTGGAAGCAGACCGCGGAAATGAGATGACCGCCCAGATCTCCGAGCGGATGGATGCGGTGATTGCTGCGGCCCAGGAGATTGGCGGGACTGCACATAACGTACAGGCGTCCAGCAGGGAAGGTGTCGTCAAGCTGCAGGAGCTGCTGGGCAGAACGCATGAGACCGGCGATAGGACAGGGAAGCTCGTCATTAAGGTCAATGAACTGAAGGATACCACCTCGTCAGTCATCCGGGTGCTTGAGGTCATGCAGAACATTACCCAGCAGACTAATATTTTGTCGCTTAATGCTACAATTGAAGCAGCCCGGGCAGGCGAAGCAGGCAAAGGCTTCACCGTGGTCGCTGATGAAATCCGCCAGCTGGCTGAACAGTCCAAGCGTTCCATTGCAGTAGTGGCTGAGATTACCGACAGAATCATGAATGACATGCATGAGACTGTAGCCGCATTATCCGAGGTGGCACCTTTGTTTGGAGAACAGATGACCTATGTTCAGAACACCAGCGAGATCTTCGTCAGTGTACAGGGGCAAATGAATCATCTGATCACCCGGCTGGATTCCGTGTCAACATCCATTGACGGACTAAACCACTCGCAGAGAGTACTGTCCGAGACGATTGGCAATGTCAGCTCGTTTGCTGAAGAATCCTCTGCCGCCTCTGAAGAGGTTGCATCCCTCACCGGCGAGCAGGAGAGCGTGAGCGAGTATCTGGTCAATCTCTCCGCCAAACTGGAGAATGCCTCGTCCAAGCTTAATGAAAGATTGTCTAAATTTAGCGTGTAAGCTGCAAGTACATTAACCGCTTTTCCTTCGGGGGAAGCGGTTTTTTTGCGGTTTGGGGTGGGCATAATAGAACCCATAGTTCCGCAGCCCACTTGATGGAGGAATAACATTTGCAGAAGCTGGTTCACAAACGTATATTTTGGAGTCTGCTGATCCTGTCTGTGCTCGTGGCAGGCTTGATCATCAGACTGGCCTGGGTCCAGCTGCTGCTGAAGAATCAGCAGGTAAGCAGCAGCGGGTACACGATGGCACAGATGGCTGAAATTCAGAGCGAGCGGGAGACAGTATTGGACAGCGGGCGGGGCCGGCTCTATGACAAGAACGGAGAACCGCTGGCCGGAGAGACTGTATGGACAGCGGCGCTGTTTCCGCAGGAAGAGTCACTTCCGCTGCATACGGTTACCGGGGAGCCTGCCGGGGATAACCATTTGCACCGCCTGGCAGAAATTCTTGGAGTCAGCTACAGCCAGCTGCAAGCCAGACGCACAGGACTTAAGGAGCCGCTGCTCTGGCCCTCCGGCAAGGGGGACACTCCGCTGGCATTATCCTTGTCAGAGGCCCGCGAAGTGGAAGAGCTGGGAATTGAGGGGGTTAAGGCGTTGCCCTTTGCCCGCAGATATGATGGAGCCGCTTCAGGGCGGCAATGGCTTGGTTATTTGTCTGAAGCTTCGGGTGAAGCCCTCCGGCAATCACCGACAGGTCTGCGGATTCCGCGTACAGGTACGGACGGGCTGGAGAAAACACTGGAGCCGCTGCTGCAGGGAGTGGGGCACACGGAGGC
This sequence comes from Paenibacillus sp. FSL E2-0178, assembly GCF_038593005.1. NCBI lineage: Bacteria > Bacillati > Bacillota > Bacilli > Caryophanales > Paenibacillaceae > Paenibacillus > Paenibacillus sp. FSL E2-0178. Next base: position 2,520,767 of record NZ_CP151953.1, on the reverse strand, counting down.
GGTTGCCCAGGTGGATGCCAGGGGCAACCGTGTTCCAGGCAGTCCGATTGTAGTCAAAGCACCGGGGAATCCTTATTACCCGCTGTCTTTATATACCACGATTGATAAGAAACTACAGGAGAGTATTGAGCAGCTGGCCGCAGAAGCGGGCGTGAAGGAGGGAGCCGTTGTAGTCCTGGATAGCCAGAACGGCGATATTGCGGCGATGGTCTCCTTGCCGTTCTATAACCCGGAGCAGATCTCGCCGCAAGGGGGCGAATGGAACAACCGGGCGCTGCAGGCAGCGGTACCCGGGTCCATTTTCAAGATCGTCACTGCTGCTGCTGCCCTGGAGGCCGGATTAACTTCACCGGAGGAACCGTTCTATTGTAAGGGGGAATACGGGAAATACGGATTAACCTGCCTGAACGGCAAAGGACACGGCGCCCTTACGATGGCGCAAGGGTTCGCCGTGTCCTGTAATACCGTGTTCGCCACGCTTGCCGAGCGGCTTAATGGAGCACAGCTTAATGCTGCTGCTCTGGCACTGGGCCTTGGCCGGGACATCGGCTGGCAGGCGGAGAATACGCTGGGCCTGCCGCTGCTCCGGCCGCTCTCCGGTGAGCAGGCGGGGACGATCTTCACCACGCTGCTGCCGGATGACGGCGGGGCCAGGGTGCAGACTGCAATCGGCCAGCGCGATGTGCGGATTACGCCGCTGCAGGCGGCGAATCTCGTAGTCACGCTGCTGCATGGCGGGGAGGTTAGAGCGCCGCGTATACTGCAGCGGGTTGCGTTTGCCAACGGCCAGACGCTGAAGGAGCTTCCGGGGCATCTGGCCCCTGCGCCGCAGGGCAGAATATCCGGGGCAACCGCCCGCGTGCTGCTGTCCATGATGCGTAAAGTGGTGACAGAAGGAACAGGCCGGACGCTGCAGGGCCTTGAATGGCCGGTCGCCGGCAAATCAGGCACAGCGCAGACTCTGGTCAAAGGCGTGGCCCGCAATAATCAATGGTTCATCGGCTATGGCCCGGTAGACCATCCGAGATATGCTGTATCCGTTGCTGTCGAGAACGTGGCTCCAAGCAGTCCGCAGGCAGCTGCCAAATTATTCGGTCAAGTATTTGAGCTGCTGTCCGGGTCAACGGGGGCCTGAGTACCGACTGTGCCTGCTGTACCTGCCGAAGCTGTACCTGCGGTATTACCCGATACGGGGCCGCCGGCTGTGGAGGGTTCAGAAGCGGCAAACGGAGACACGATGAATTCCTCCTGCGGCAGATAGATCCAGCGCTGCAGATACCCCTGCTGAATCAGCTCCTTGAGCAGGATCAGCAGGATCGGTGACAGAATAAGGCCGGCGATGCCAAATACAGAGGAAGACAGAATTACGAAGGATAACATCAGGAACGCCGAGGAGACGCCGATCGAATTTCCGGTGATTTTGGGCTCCAGCAGCTGCCGTATAACCATCACCACTGCCAGCAGAATGATCAGACCAATGGCAAGTGAGGTATTTCCGACAATGAACAAATAAATAATCCAGGGGATCAGAATCGCCGGTACTCCAAGTAGTGGCAGCAGGTCGAACAAGGCGCAGATCAGAGCCAGAGTAAGAACATTTCCAGTCTGCAGAATCAGCAGTCCGGCGAGAACGATCACGAAGGTGATGCTGATCAGAATCAGCTGGGCTTTAAGATAAGAACCGATAGCCTTGAACACATTCCCCTGCAGGAAAGCGTAAGCCGTCTTAAAGGTCTTGGGCAGCTTGTCATGGGCGATCCGGCGCCAGTCCTTAATCTCCATACTGAGGAAAAAGGCCAGAATAATCGCAATGCCGAAATTAGCCATAAAGGAAGAGAAGGAGCCAAGCACACCGATCATATATTTAAAGAAGGTGACCATCCACGTCGAGAGGACATTAGTCGCATCGGTGAAATAACCGTTCAGTTTGTCTGTGAGATCGGGCGGGAGCGCATCAATTTTTTGCTGGAGATAGGTGGTAGCCTCAGTAAAATGCTGCTGGACTATGTATGTATATCTGGGCAGATTGTCCTGGAATTGAATGACCTGAGTCGTAATCAGCAGTCCGGCAGCAAATAATGCGCCAAGCAGGATCACTAAGAAGAGTACCACGGAGATAGCGGAGGCGAAAGGCTTAGCCATTCCCTTGCGGTTCAGGAACCGGGCCAGCGGCTCAATCAGCAGGAACACAAAAAAGGACAGGAACACAGGAGCGGCCAGCTGATACAGCTTACTGAATCCCAGCATCACGAGATATAGCGTCAGAATAACCAATCCGATGTCGAAAAAAGTGCGCCAATATTTTTTGTACAGCGGCAGCATAGAGATAAACGACTCCTTTTCTAGATAAATTTACAATAATCACTTCAATTCATTGTACACGATTTTAATAAAAAAGCGTCTATTTCTTTGGCAGCTGTGTTAAAATAGGGGGTAACGTTTTTTTTGAATGTACTACTTGTCGCCACAACGGTATTGTCCTCTTGCAGGACAGCAGACGCTTCTACTTACTCTACTTGGCCGTATCACACGTAAGACGAGCCAAAGTCAACTCTGGAAAAGCGGGGAATTTACATGCAGACTTTGCTGCTCTGGCTATTTTACATTTCTACCTTTTATGCTTTCATTCCTGGAATGATCAGCCGTATATTTGGTTATCGTGTCTTTCGCAAGGGAATCGGGCGCACGGATTATGGCCTGACCTTTGATGACGGACCTGACCCGCATTATACACCGTTATTGCTGGATTTGCTTAAGCGCTATGGAGCTAAGGCGACTTTCTTCGTGGTAGGTGCTCATGCTGAAGCGCATCCGGAGATTATTAAGCGTATGCATGACGAAGGGCATCTCATCGGGATTCACAATTATGTGCACAAGACGAACTGGCTGATGCGTCCGGCAACGGTGAGGAAGCAAATTCAGCGGACCGATGATATTATCTTCAAAATAACCGGCGAGCGCAGCACCTATTACCGTCCGCCGTGGGGAATTGTGAACCTGTTTGACTTCTCGAAGCGGCGGCAGGTGCAGATTGTACTCTGGTCGGCCATGTTCGGCGACTGGAAGGAGAAGCTGGGGGCGGAACGGCTGACCGACAAGCTGATCTCCAAGCTGGGTCCGGGTGAGGTCATGCTGCTTCATGACTGCGGTACTACACTCGGTGCCGATCCGCATGCACCGGAGCATATGCTTATTGCCCTGGAGCGGATGCTTCAAGAAGCGGATAGGCGGGGGCTGCGAAGTATCCGGATTGACAAGATGATCAAGGCGGTGCAGGAATCACCTATCACAAGGCTGTCTTTCGGCAAACGGCTGGTTGTCGGCTTATGGCTGGCCTGGGAACAGGTATTCCAGCTGTTGTTCCAGATTAAGACGATCTCTCCGGCAGATCCGTTCCTGCATTACCGGCTGCGTAAGTATCAGGGGAATCCCGTGCAGATGGATAACGGCGAGACCTTAAGCAAAGGCGACAAGGTGATCGAGCTGCATATCGACAACAGGCAGCTGTTCGAGCTGGGGGTGCATTCGCGTTCCTCGGCACAGCTTGCCATCCGCATGATCCGCCGCATGGAGAAGGATCTCCCGGTGCTTGCGGAGCGGATTGCCGGTGATGTGGATCTGGCGGAAGCCAAGGCACTCTACGGTGTGAGCATGCTGAACCGCGGGCCGGAGAAGTTCGGATTCATGGTTCTGGATCTGCCAAGCGGCCTGTTCGCAAGTTCCACCAAATTCTATCTCAGTATTCTGCTCAGCGTCATTCACCCGTCAGGTGGAGCGAGACTTAAAGTCCGCAGTGAGCTGCTGGTACCCAAAATGATGCTGATGCCCGTGTCGCAGCTGCTCGACCAGATGAACCAGCAGCGGCCGCAGAAGCCGGTGAAGCAGCGGGAGCGGGTGCGGGAAGAGGAGCATTCCCTTGAAGCTGAACTTGAACTGCCCGGAGCAACGGTTGTTCATTGAATGCAGCAGGCAAACAGCACTTATAAATTTTGATATTTATCAATATCGCAACTGAAGCTGCTTCTTATGCTCCGCTGGCCTGAATGGGCTGGCGGGGTTTTTTATATATCTGGAGCTATTGCCGATATGTTCGCTGCCTGTGTCGGACGGAGATCCCGAGACCTCCATCCTAAGTCAAAATCCTGCACGAAATACAACATTTCCCGAGGTGAATCGGAGATAACCGGAAAATGTTGTATGAAATGCAGGATTTCACCTCCTCCGTGCGGCTTAGCGGGAAAATTATTGTATTTCATACAACAATCTTCCATAACAACCCGTTATCGATGAATCAAAGTTGCAGAGTGTACAAGATTTCCCTAGCGAACAGCGATAGGGACCCTTTGGGTGATTCCTGCTAAGTGCGCCACGTGTATTAAAGGACCCTTACATGTCAAAAAAGAGCAGTCCCGCCGCATTAACGGAGGAGACTGCCCTTTCAGTTCGTTCTTTCTATCTCAGGCTGCGGCCGATTAGATCTTCAGCACGCCGCCTTTGCTTGCATTGGTAACCAGCTTGGAGTAACGGGCCAGGTAACCGGTCTTCACCTTCGGTTCGAAGCCTTTCCAGCCGCTGCGGCGGACAGCCAGCACTTCTTCTTCAACCAGCAGCTCAATCTTACGGCCCTTCAGGTCCAGCTCGATGATGTCACCATCCTCGACAAAAGCAATCGGTCCGCCCTCAGCCGCTTCCGGCGAGATGTGGCCGATACTGATGCCGCGAGACGCTCCGGAGAACCGGCCGTCGGTGATCAGGCCGACCTTGGCGCCAAGACCCATACCGACGATCTGCGAAGTCGGTGCCAGCATTTCCGGCATACCCGGTCCGCCCTTCGGACCTTCATACCGGATAACAACGACATGGCCTTCTTTGACCTTGCCGTTCGCGATCCCTTCCAGCGCCTGCTCCTGGGAGTCGAAGCAGATGGCAGGTCCTTTGTGGTAGCCGCCAACGGAAGCATCTACGGCACCAACCTTGATGATGGAGCCTTCCGGAGCCAGGTTGCCGTAGAGTACAGCCAATCCGCCTACCGGGGAATAAGGGTTGTCTATTGTATGAATAACTGACGTATCCTGAATCTCATGACCCGTGACATTCTCGGCCAGAGTCTTGCCGGTTACGGTCATGCAGTCGCCGAAGATGGCGCCCGGCTTCTTCAGCAGCTCGTTCAGCACAGCGCTGACGCCGCCCGCCCGGTCCACATCCTCGATGAAGATGTCGGATGCCGGAGCCAGCTTGGCCAGGTAAGGCACGCGGTTGGCTACTTCATTGATGCGCTCCAGCGGATAGTCAATTTCAGCTTCCTGCGCCAGTGCCAGGGTATGCAGCACAGTATTGGTGGAGCCGCCCATAGCCATATCCAGCGCAAAGGCATTGTCCAATGATTCATGGGTTACGATATCACGCGGCTTCAGATCCAGCTTGATCAGCTCCATTAGCTGGGTAGCTGATTTGCGGACGAAATCTCTGCGTTCTTCGGCAACAGCCAGAATGGTGCCGTTGCCCGGGAGAGCAAGGCCCATAGCTTCAGCCAGACAGTTCATGGAATTGGCTGTGAACATACCCGAACATGATCCGCAGGTTGGACAGCCGAATTGTTCCAGTTCAAGCAGTTCAGCGTCATTGATCTTGCCGACCTGATGGGCGCCAACGCCTTCGAACACGGATGTCAGGGATAGCTTCTTGCCTTTGCTGTCCACGCCGGCCTTCATCGGTCCGCCGCTGACGAAGATCGTCGGGATGTTGACGCGCAGTGCGCCCATCATCATGCCCGGGGTGATTTTATCACAGTTGGGAATGCACACCATTCCATCGAACCAGTGAGCGGAAACCATCGTTTCTACAGAATCGGCAATAATCTCGCGGCTTGGGAGCGAATAGCGCATTCCGATATGTCCCATGGCAATACCGTCATCTACGCCGATGGTATTGAATTCGAACGGAACCCCGCCGGCTTCACGGATAGCTTCCTTAACGATTTTGCCGAATTCCTGCAGATGCACATGACCCGGTACAATGTCGAGATAGGAATTGCAGACTGCGATAAACGGCTTGCCGAAATCCTCTTCCTTAACGCCTGCAGCACGCAGAAGGCTGCGGTGCGGAGCACGGTCAAAGCCCTTTTTGATCATGTCTGAACGCATTTTCTTGTTTGCCATGATGAAATTTCCCCCTAAAAGTATTGTGAGCCTAACCTCTTGGAACGGTGAGAACAAATATAGTGCCGCATTAACGCATTGCAATCCCAAAAGCTGCGTGTCTGCGGTTTATAGAAGGTACAAGGTCCAGCTTCCTGCAGTAAACAGAAGTAGGGCGGAGCCGTTTCTATAAAACAAGCGGATTGGATACGAACGTTAATAGAGAGTCTATCACAAAAAAACTCATTTTTCTACCGGGCAATGTGAAGTTTGTCGCGGTCATCTCCCGGCAGGCCAATGGAAACGGCTACACTGTCCTCCACAGGAATTCATACACAAAAAGCCTATCCGCGGCGGGACAGGCTTCTACATATTAATAAGGGAAGAGGTTTCTGTGAATAATTACTAAAGTGAGCGCCGGATGGCGGCGCGCTGGAGCGAGATCATCCAGTCTACAGACGGCTCAACCAACGGGTTCAGCATACGTCTGACAGCGGGCTGGGCCAGCAGCACCGTGCAGGATACTGCGCCTGCAATCAGAAGAGCGGCTCCGGCAGCATTTCCGATATAGGCATACAGGCCGGAAACGGCAGCCGCCCGGACAATGAATCCGTGAAGCAGGAAGACGTAGAGGGTGCGGCGTCCCAAGTCTGTCATGCGGCTTAACCCGTAAGGGACCAGGCCCAGAAACGCCAGGGAAGCGGCAAATTGCAGACCATACACAGCGAGCCGGAACACCCCCGCATACCATTCATGGGCACCGAGCTGCATATAGGTCATACTGCCGAACAGCCAGCCCATCGGGAGATCGCGTCCCGCTACGCCCATCACTATAAGCAGCAGGAGGGAAGCGGCAGCGGCAGCGGTTTTGACATATTGCCGATACAGCTTAACGAAAGCTCCGAATGAGAAATGATATCCGATGACGAAAAAGGGCAGATAGACAAAGGTGCGGCTGATGCTGAACCAGATTCCATCCAGCTGCAGATAACCTACAGCCACACCTGCGGCGATGGCGAACGCAAACTGGGCGCTCTTGCTCCAGCGGCTCATCCCCAGCATGAGCAGACGCCAGAAGGCGTGGCTGGCCAGGAACCACAGCAGCAGGTAAGGAGCGAAGAAGGAATGCTGTATGTTATTTACATGGAATAAGGAAATGTCGAGTGCGGAGTAGAGGCTCTGAAAAATAATATATTGCAGTCCGATCTGCAGCAGCACCTTACGGCCGGCCGCGCCATTTAAGCTTTTACGGGCAAAGTAACCGGTAACAAGCACAAACAGCGGCATATGAAAGCTGAAGATCCATTGGTACAGGGTGTGGAGTCCGCTCATTTCAAGAATCAGGGGTTCGATCGCATTGGCCACAAAGACAGTTACAATAAGCATGAAGCGCAAATTAAGAAAAAACGTTTCTCCACGCGTGTCGAGCGAGCTTTCCCGGGTCATGACGTTACCTCCAATAAATGCGGTTTGCGCGATGCTTAATACTTTAATTTTAAAATACATGATTTACGGTAAATAAATTGTGAAATACATCACAATGGTAAGCGCTCTCATGGCCGCCAGATGTGGCGAAGTGTTGAAGGTTGTTTGATTTCATTGATTACACTATAATTTTCTGTATGCAGTATCCGGGAGTGAATTCTATTGAGAAAAAGCAGTACCAAACGCAATGTGCTTATAGGAATTGTATTGATTCTGCTGGTGGCAGGGGTGTTTATATGGAAGTACCTGACTCCGTATCAGCCTGCTGAAAGAGCCGAATCTGCACTTGTCTCTGCCGGGGGAGTTACAGTAGAGCAGAATGACAACTGGATCTCGTTTGAACCATCGGTTGCACTCGGCACCGCCGTGATCTTTTATCCCGGCGCACTAGTCGAGGCGGAAGCTTATGCTCCACTTGCCAGGAAAATCGCAGCAGCCGGCCACCCGTTCTATATCGCGAGAATGCCGCTCAATCTGGCCGTGATCAAGGGGAATGCTGCCGAAGAGATTATCCGCGTGCATCCGAAGCAGTCCTTTGTGCTTGGCGGACACTCGCTTGGCGGGGTAATGGCCTCGCGCTTCGCCGCAGATCATGCCGACCAGCTGGAAGGCGTTTTTTTTCTGGCTTCCTACCCGGATGAGAAGGGCAGTCTGAAGGATACTACGCTGTCCGTATTGTCGGTGCTGGGTACGGAGGACAAGGTGGTTGATCAGGAGAGCTATAACGAAGGCCGGGCTTATCTTCCGGGCAACACTGTATACACGCCGGTCAACGGCGGCAATCATGCCCAGTTCGGGAGCTACGGCCCCCAGAAGGGTGACGGCATAGCCACGATCACAGAGGAAGAGCAGCAGACACGCACTGCGCGGGCCTTGCTGGATTGGATAGGGAATCTGCGTCAGAGCAAGTGAGCACCGAATGACGGAAGTAACTCCGCCTGGGAGAGGAGTGTCAGTCTGAATGCCTGAATTGCATATTAATGAGATATCCGTTCCGTGCAGAGGCATCTTGTTCGACAAGGATGGAACGCTGCTGGATCTGCTTGCCACCTGGGGAAGCTGGGCTGATCTGATTCTGGAGGGGCTGGGCAGCCAGCTGGCATTAATCAGCGGCCTGCCGCGAGCCGGGCCGGATCTTGCTTCTATGCTGGGTACGGTTCATGATGCCAACGGCAAGGTGACCGGCTATGATCCCGCCGGGCCTCTCTCCATGGCGACCGCCGAAGAAACGACCGGGATTCTGGCCTGGCAGCTGTATGCTGCCGGCGTTCCCTGGAATGAAGCGGTAACGCGGGTGAATGCGATCTCCAAGGAAGCTATGAACGAGCTGCGCCGGCGGAGGGCGGCGGTGGCAATGCCGGGGCTGCCGGATTTCCTGGAGCAGTGTGCGGCCGCTTCGCTGAAACTCGGTGTAGTGACCTCAGACAATATGGCCACTACCCGCGAGCAGCTGGAGTGGCTTGGAATATCCGGTTATTTTGATTCCGTCGTCACCAGAGACAGAGTGAAGCACGGCAAGCCTGCACCGGAGATGGCCGAGACGGCCTGCCGGGAGCTGGGCCTGCTGCCCGGGGAGACGGTCATTATCGGTGACAGTAATGCGGATATGCAGCTTGGCAAGGGAGCCGGACTGCGGCTTGCTGTGGGTCTGTCTCCAGACGGGGCCGCAGCCCACCTGCTGGATGCGGATATTGTTGTTTCCGGCTATCCGCAGCTCCGGTTAACATTCTGATTTCATTTCAGTACAGAGAGGAAACGTGTGGACTCTATGGATCAATTGCAGCTACTGGCTTCCTGGATCAAAGACAGCGGGAATATTGTTTTTTTCGGCGGCGCCGGAACCTCAACGGAGAGCGGCATACCGGATTTCCGTTCGGCGGCCGGTCTATACCAGACTCAGCACAACTCTCCTTATCCGCCTGAAGTGATGCTGAGCCGCAGCTTTTTCATGTCCTCGCCGGACATTTTTTTTGATTTCTACCGCAGCAAGATGATTCATCCGGAGGCGAAGCCGAACGGAGCCCACCGGCTGCTGGCTGAACTTGAAGCCAAAGGCAAGCTGAAGGCAGTCATTACACAGAATATCGACGGTCTGCACCAGCTGGCGGGAAGCCGCCGGGTGCTGGAGCTGCACGGCTCGATTCACCGCAATCACTGCATGGATTGCAATACCTATTACGGTCTGGAGCAGATTCTGGAGCAGACGGCTGCTGTACCGCTGTGCCCGGAGTGCGGCGGCATCATTAAGCCGGATGTGGTGCTCTATGAGGAAGCGCTTGATCACGATGTACTGGTCGACGCAGTGGCGGCGATTGCGGCAGCGGATCTGCTGATTATTGGCGGAACTTCACTTACCGTCCAACCGGCGGCGAGTCTGATCACCTATTTCCGCGGAATGCAAACGGTACTGCTTAACGGCGATCCGACCCCGTATGACCACCAGGCAGATCTGATTATTACCGACCGGATCGGCGATGTGATGGGCAGGATACAGGGGCTGCTCGGGTGAGGATTCATGCTTTTCCCCTTGAGAAGATTATAAAGTCTGTCGGGAGTTTAAATTAGGGTAATGAATCAACTGAGGAAACGAGAGGCAGGGATAAGCAATGGTATATGTGGCTAACGATGAACGGTATGAAGTCATGCGTTACAACCGCACTGGCAGGTCGGGCCTCAAGCTTCCGGCAATTTCACTGGGCCTGTGGCATAATTTCGGCGGCATCGACACTTATGAGAATGGCCGCGAGATGATCACCCGCTCTTTCGATCTCGGAATTACCCATTTCGATCTGGCTAACAATTATGGCCCTCCGGCAGGCTCGGCAGAGGAACTGTTCGGCAAAGTTCTTGCCCGTGATCTCGCTCCGTACCGTGACGAGCTGGTAATCTCCACCAAGGCGGGATATTATATGTGGCCCGGCCCTTACGGCGACTGGGGTTCACGCAAATATATACTGTCCAGCCTGGACCAGAGCCTGAAACGGCTGGGACTGGACTATGTGGATATTTTCTATTCCCACCGTCCGGACCCGGAAACACCAATGGAAGAAACGATGGGAGCACTGGATCATGCCGTGCGTTCAGGCAAAGCGCTCTACATCGGCTTGTCCAACTACACGGCTGAGCAGACGGAGCAGGCAATTGGCATCCTGAAGGAGCTCGGAACACCGCTTCTGATTCATCAGCCGCGGTATTCCATGCTCGACCGCTGGATCGAAGGCGGGCTGCAGGATGTGCTGGAGGAGCATGGCGTCGGCAGTATCGCCTTTACCCCGCTGGCTCAGGGTCTGCTGACCAGTAAATACCTGAACGGCATTCCCGGAGATTCCCGGGCCGCCGGGCCATCCGCCTTCCTGAACGAGAGCCGGATTACGCCGGAGGTGCTGCGCAAGATTCACGCGCTCAACCAGATGGCGGTAGCGCGCGGCCAGAGCCTGGCCCAGTTCGCGCTCCTCTGGACGCTGCGCGGCGGCAAGGTAACCTCGGCGCTGATCGGCGCCAGCCGGGTAAGCCAGATCGAGGAGAATATTGCCGCTCTGGCGTATGGCGATTTCTCGCAGGAAGAGCTGGAACGGATCGAGACGATCCTTGGAACAGAGGATGAAGCCTGAGTAATCTATAGAATTGACAAGAAACAGCCCGCTTCCGGAACAGGAAACGGGCTGTTGGCTTAAGCGGAGTTCTGATAGAACGCCGGATGTTCTCCTGAGCCTATTTCTCCCCGGGATTGGCAGTTGCCTGCCGGTAAGTGCTGGGGGACTGGGCACAAAAGCGTTTGAACTGCCGGGAGAAGTACAGGGCATCGGTCAGGCCGACAGAGGCTGCGACCTGCTCTACCGACAGCTCAGGGCGTTCGCGCAGCAGCTGGCGGGACTTCTCAATGCGCAGCTTCAGCAGATAGGTCACCGGCGAGAGGCCGGTCTCCTGCTTGAAGATGCGCGACAGATAAGCGCGGTTATAGCCCAGGCTGCCGCACATCTGTTCAATGGAGACCGGATGGGCATATTGGGATGTCATATAGTTGATCATTTGCTTCACTGTGCGTTTGACCTGCGACTCCGCCCCGGGCGACCTTAAGGAGGAGATGAGCAGACCGGATGCTTCGCCGACGATCAGGTAAAGATAGCCGAGCGAGGTCAAGTGCGCACTCTCTTTGCCCGCATAGAAGGCGGACATCATCCCGGCGAGTGCGCCCGGGATCACACTGCCTTCAGCCGAGGTCAGGACCGGCTTCTCCGGGGAGAAGCCGGCCTGCAAGGCGAGCTGCTCCGCCTCCGTTCCGGTGAAGGCAGCCCAGCGGTACCGCCAGGGCTGCTGCTGATCCGAGATGTAGCTCACCAGCTGGGCCGGATGGATCAGGAAGCAGTCTCCCGTTCCCAGTTCATATTTGCGCTGCTCGGTCCGGAAGACACCGGAGCCGGACTCGATGTAGTGAAGCAGATAATAATCGTAGATCTTGGGGCCGGCCTGATGCAGCGGAAGCGTCTGGCTCTCCCCGGCGAACAGCACATGCAGAGGCTGCTGATCGAAATACACGGGATTTGATCCTACGGAATAGGTATGTTCCAACGGCCATCCGCCTTTCTTGAATATAACGCTATCATAGCTTAGCATGAGGGGAAGCGCAGAAATGAATCTTTATCTCCAGTATATCCTCCCGGCGGCTGGAAGTCACATTTGTCCATGTATTGCACACATGATTGCATTATCAGGGCAAGTCTGATTTTATTATAATGTAAGCATGAAGGAAGCAAGTTGCAAGCCCAAGCACAAGCAGCGAAAGGATGGAGTGGCAATAATGAGTGTACAGGAACTTAACAGTAAATTTATCGAGAAATACGGGGAGAGCAGCGAAGAGGCGCGGGTATTCTACGCACCGGGCCGTGTGAATCTCATCGGAGAGCATCTGGACTACAACGGCGGGTACGTGTTCCCGGCAGCACTGGACTTCGGAACTACCCTTATCGTGCGTCCGCGTACAGACGGCAAGGTTCAATTTGCATCAACGAATTTCCCTTATGAAGCCTCTATTAACTACAGCGAAATCGGCAAAGCCAAAACCGGCGAGTGGGTTGACTATCCGGTGGGTGTTATGGTCGAGTTGGCCAAGAAGGATCTTCCGGTATCCGGAGGGTATGACCTCTTGTTCCACGGAGAGATTCCGAACGGCTCGGGCTTGTCCTCTTCCGCTTCCATCGAGGTAGTAACAGGTTATGCCTTCCTGACGCTGCTTGGCGGAGACACGGATACTGTAGAGATCGCCCTGCTGTCCCAGCGTGCGGAGAACCAGTATGTCGGCGTAAACTCCGGCATCATGGACCAGTTCGCTGTCGCCAACGGCAAACGCGATCAGGCCATCCTGCTGATGTGCGACACCCTGGAATACAGCCTGGTTCCTTTTGTGACAGGCAGCTACAAGCTGGTTATCGGCAATACGAACAAGAAGCGCGGCCTTGTGGACTCCAAGTACAATGAGCGCCGCAGCCAATGCGAGGAGGCTTTGGCTATTTTGAAGCAAGAGGTGCCAACCCTGTCCTACCTGGCCGAGCTTAAACCTGAACAATTCGAGCTTCATCAGCATAAAATCACCGACGAAACCGTCAGACGCCGCGCCCGCCATGTGGTGGAAGAGAACCAGCGTGTGCTCGATTCGGTTGAAGTGCTCAAGAACAATGACCTGAAGCAATTCGGACTCTATATGAACGACTCCCATGTCTCCCTGCGTGACCTGTATGAAGTCAGCTGCGAAGAGCTGGACATCATGGTTGAAGAAGCACAGCGTATTCCGGGAACACTCGGCTCGCGTATGACAGGTGCCGGATTCGGCGGATGTACAGTATCTCTGGTACATGAGGATGATGTGGAACGTTTCATTGCCGAAGTCGGCGAAGCTTACAAGAAGAGATCCGGTCTGACGGGCGAGTTCTATGTATGCACGATCGGCAACGGCGTTGAAGAACTGAAAGGAGTGAAGTAAGATGGCGATTCTGGTAACGGGCGGAGCAGGATATATCGGTTCCCACACAGTGGCGGAGCTGCTGGACCGGGGCGAAGAGGTTGTAGTTATCGACAATCTGCTGACAGGGCACCGCGAGGCGCTGCTGGGCGGCAAGCTGTATGAGGGAGACCTGCGCGACAAGGCACTGCTGGCCAAGCTTTTCTCCGAGAACAAGATTGAAGCGGTAATCCATTTCGCAGCGAGTTCCCTGGTGGGCGAGAGCATGAAGGATCCGGTAAAATATTACGACAACAACGTGTATGGTACACAATGTCTTCTCGAAGCGATGCAGCATGCCGGAGTGGATAAAATCGTCTTCTCCTCCACAGCCGCGACCTACGGCGAACCGGAAAAGGTGCCGATTGAAGAAACGGACCGCACTGAACCTGCGAATGTGTACGGGGAGACCAAGCTGACCATGGAACGCATGATGGCCTGGTTCGACAAGGTACTCGGCATCAAATACGTAGCGCTGCGCTACTTCAATGCTGCAGGTGCACATGCCAGCGGCAAAATCGGCGAAGACCACCGTCCGGAGAGCCACCTGATTCCGCTGGTGCTCCAGGCTGCACTTAAGCAGCGGGAGAACATCGCGGTCTTCGGCGAAGACTACCCGACAGAAGACGGAACCTGCGTACGCGACTATATCCATGTCAGCGATCTGGCGGATGCGCATGTCCGTGCGGTAACCTACCTGCGCAGCGGCAGTGCAAGCAATATTTTCAACCTGGGCAATGGCCTGGGCTTCTCCGTCAAGCAGGTGATTGAAACTGCGAAGAAGGTCACCGGCCTGGACATTCCGGTTGTAATCCAGGAGCGCCGCGCCGGTGATCCGGCGGTACTGGTCGCTTCTTCGGCCAAAGCCCGGACGATCCTGGGCTGGGACCCGCAGCATGCCGATCTGGAAGGCATCATCCAAAGCGCCTGGAACTGGCATTCCGCGAATCCGGAAGGGTACGGCGGCTAAGCCTGCCAATGTACTTGTTGTGAATAGTACGGAAGCCTGGCTTGAAGAATAAGCAATTTAGGTTGCAGCAAATAAGGAGAATTGAAATGCAGAACGATAATATTACGGCTGCAGCCTCTGAGAAGGCATTGTATGCGATTGAACAGCTGGTCCTGTTCGCGCAGCACAAGGAGCTGATTCAGCCGGCTGACGTTGATTACAGCCGCAATGAACTGCTGGACCAGTTCGGCTTCAGTGAGCCGTATGCCGGTGAATTCACTGAAGGTCCGCTTGAGAGTCCGCAGGCCCCGCTGGATCAATTGATCGACTACGGATTTGAGACCGGGCTGATTCCGGAGAATACGGACACTTACCGCGATCTGCTGGACGCCAAGATTATGGGCCTTCTGATGGCCCGGCCGTCCGAGGTGAATGCAGAATTTGCAGCGATTCAGGCGGAGCAGGGAATTCAGGCGGCTACTGACCGCTTTTATAAGCTGAGTATTGATTCCAACTATATCCGTATGGACCGGGTGGCCAAGAACGTATATTGGCTTCAGGAATCGCCTTACGGGGATATCGAGATGACGATCAATCTCTCCAAACCGGAGAAAAGTCCGAAGGAAATCGCCATGGCCCGGCTGCTCCCGCCGCCGGTCTATCCGAAATGCCAGCTCTGCCGCGAGAATGTCGGCTATGCCGGACGGGTCAATCATCCACCGCGCCAGAACCTGCGCGTGATTCCGCTTGCAATGAATAATGAGAAGTGGTTCTTCCAGTACTCGCCGTATGTGTATTATAACGAGCATTGTATCGTGTTCCACCATGATCATGTGCCGATGAAGCTGACGAAGGATACGCTGAAGCGTCTGCTTAGCTTTGTTGAATCCTTCCCGCATTATTTCATCGGCTCGAATGCCGATCTGCCGATTGTCGGCGGCTCCATTCTGACCCATGATCACTTCCAGGGCGGACGCCACACCTTCCCCATCCAGAAGGCACCCAAAGAGGATAGCTTCACCCATGCTGCATATCCAGGCGTTAGCCTAAGCATTGTGAAATGGCCGATGTCTGTGCTGCGGATGCACGGGGCAGATCCTGCCGTGCTGCTGGAAGCCGGCAACAGTATCTATGAGGCCTGGAAGACTTACAGCGATCCGTCAGCTGATGTCCTGGCCTTCAGTGAAGAGGCCGGGGAGAGCGTGCCGCATAACACAGTTACACCTATTGTCCGCCGGGCAGAAGACGGCGGCTATGAGATGGATCTGGTGCTGCGTAACAACCGGACCAGCGAAGAATATCCCGAAGGGATTTTCCACCCGCACCGGGAAATGCACCACATCAAGAAGGAGAACATCGGCCTGATCGAGGTTATGGGCCTGGCGATTCTGCCGGGGCGCCTCAAGGAAGAGCTCGATGCTGTCGCTGGCGTTCTGGCCGGAGACACCGCACTGCTTGAAGCGGTCCAGAGCCAAGGTGCTGATCATCCGCTTGCGCTGCATGCCTCCTGGATCGCGGAGCTGGCCGGCCGTTTCGGCACCTCCCTGAGCCGCGAGGAAGCGGTGAAGACGGTGCAGAACGAGGTAGGCACCAAGTTCACGCATATTTTGGAGCATGCGGGAGTCTACAAACGCACACCGGAAGGCCAGGCGGCATTCCGCCGGTTCGTGAACAGCAGCGGGTTTAACTAAGACCCCTGTGTCTTGTAAATGAGATGTCCCTGCCGGAGTGTCGGCGGGGGCATTTTTTGTTGCGCGGGAAACTATACAATGCAATGATGTGTCCGCCGGAAGTGGGCAACGGGAGGAAATGAGGGGCAGAAGTGCCCCTGAATCCGCCGAAAGTGGGCAGCAAGCGAAAATGAGGGGCAGAAGTGCCCCTGATTTCGCCGAAAGCGGGCGGCAAGAGGAAATGAGGGGCAGAAGTGCCCCTGAATCCGCCGAAATTGGGCGGCAAGAGGAAAAGAGGGGCAGAAGTGCCCCTGATTTCGCTGAAAGCGGGCGACAAGCGGAAAAGAGGGGCAGAAGTGCCCCTGAACCCGCCGAAAGCGGGCGACAAGCGAAAATGAGGGGCAGAAGTGCCCCTGAATCCGCCGAAAGCGGGCAGCAAGCGAAAATGAGGGGTAGAAGTGCCCCTGATTCCGCCGAAAGCGGGCGACAAGCGGAAATGAAGGGCAGAAGTGCCCCTGAATCCGCCGAAAGCGGGCCGCATGGAGAAATTAAAGGGATAAATCCCTCTGATCCCGCCGAAAGTGGGAGGCACTGGGGAAATTAAAGGGAAAAATCCCTTTAATCCCGCCGAAAGCGGGCGGCAAACGGAAATTAAAGGGATAAATCCCTCTGAATTCGCCGAAAGCGGGCGGCATGAGGGAATTAAAGGGATAAATCCCTCTGATTCCGCCGAAAGTGGGCGGCATGGGGAAATTAAAGGGATAAATCCCTTTGAATTTGTGCTAGGCAGGCGTTAAGGGAACGCCGTGTCTTTTAAACACGATACCGACCTTTTGCCGCTCCTCTGCAGTCATTTGAATGCGGCAAGCCGGAGGTCTATAATATACAAGTGCGTCACATTCATATACTCATGGAGGTTTACCCATATGCGTAAGTTTGAGTTCTATAACCCTACCAAGCTGATTTTTGGACAAGGGACATTGCAGGCACTCCGCACCGAAGTGCCGAAATACGGCAAGAATGTACTGCTGATGTACGGCGGAGGCAGCATCAAGCGCAGCGGCCTGTACGACAATGTAATTGCTGAGCTGAATGCCATCGGAGCTGTAGTTACGGAATTGGCCGGAGTGGAGCCTAACCCGCGCCTGTCCACCGTACATAAAGGCGTGGATTTATGCCGCGAGAACGGGATCGAACTGATCCTCGCCGTCGGCGGCGGCAGTGTGCTGGATTGTGCCAAGGCTGTAGCTGTCGGTGCGAAGTACGATGGGGATATGTGGGACTTCGTGGAGCGCAAAGCGGCGCCTCAGGGAGCTCTTCCGCTGGGCACTGTACTGACTATGGCGGCTACCGGTTCGGAAATGAACAACGGCTCGGTAATTACGAATGAAGTGACCAAGGAGAAAATGGGCTGGGGCAGCGTGCATGCCTATCCGGCATTCTCGATTCTTGATCCTGAGAACACCTTCTCCCTGCCGCGTGACCAGACGGTCTACGGTATGGTGGACATCATGTCCCATACACTGGAGCATTATTTCCACACAGACGGCAATACGCTAGTACAAGACGGCTTCTGTGAAACCCTGCTTCGTACAGTAATCGAGACTGCACCGAAGCTGATCGAAGATCTGAACAACTATGAACTGCGTGAGACCATCATGTACTGCGGCACCATGGCACTGAACGGGATGGTCAGCATGGGCTTTGCCGGAGACTGGGCTACGCACAATATTGAGCATGCCGTATCCGCCGTTTACGATATTCCGCATGGCGGAGGATTGGCGATTCTGTTCCCGCAATGGATGAAATACAACCTCAGCACGAATCCTGCCCGTTTCCGCCAATTGGCGGTGAACGTATTCGGGATTGATCCGGCGGGCAGAAGCGATGAGGAAGTCGGTCTGGAAGGCATCGAGGCGCTTCGCAGCTTCTGGGATTCCATTGGAGCTCCCAAGACGCTTGGCGATTATGACATCGATGACAGCGAAATCGGCAATATGGCTGACAAGGCTGTCCGTTTCGGCCCGTTCGGCAACTTCCGTAAGCTGCAGCGTGAGGATGTTGTAGAGATTTACAAGCTGGCTCTGTAAGCTGCATTTACAAGCAGTTGACTTTGTAAGCCGGCCTTGCAAGGCAGCTGGATAGACATACCGGCAATGGTTAACCCTATATGCTGCTCCCAAAGATCAGCCGCTCCCGTTCACCGGGAGCGGCTTTTTAACATGGAAATCCCTTAATGTTCTCTCTCCAGAGATACAATAATGAGATTAATACCCAACTTTGTGAAACCAAGGACATGGTTTCTGCGTTTAAACTAGTATGACAGTCCGGAAGTAAAGACGGGAGGAGAACAATATGCAAACGCTGTATTTGGGCTGTTTGGCGCTGGGCATTATTTTTGCCGTAGTCAGTGTACTTGTAGGCGACCTGATCGGAGGCGCTCTGCACGGGGTTTTTGACTTCGTATCTTTTGATTTCGTCAATCCTGCCATCTTGGCAGGCGGAGTAACGGTGTTCGGCGGAGCGGGGGTGCTGCTTAGCCGCTACAGCGGACTGGAAGATGGCGCAATTCTTGCCTTGTCCCTGCTGATTGCGGCTTTTATGGGAGTGGTGCTGCATCTTGTTGTAGTGAAGCCAATGAGGAACAGCGAAATGTCGAACGGGTTCTCCATGAACGATCTGCCGGGAAGAATCGGTGAGGTTATGGTTCCGGTTCCTGCATCAGGCTATGGTGAGATTATGGTGAAATTCGGTGCAGGCAACAGTCTGCATACCGCAGCCAGCTTCGAACAGCATCCGCTGCCGGCCGGCATTAAAGTTGTGGTGGTAGAGGTCCGGGAGGGCGTAGCCCTTGTGTCAGAATTCGAAGACAGAAGAGGAGTGGATTCTTAATGTTCGGTATTCCTGATTTTTTGTTTATTCCCGCAGTCGTTGTGGCTGTATTATTTGTACTAGGGATTGCATTCTGGGCCCGTTACAAAACGGTAGGACCTGATGAAGGTATGATCGTCACCGGTTCCTTCCTGGGCAGCAATCATATCTCAGATGACGGCTCCGGCCGCAAAATCAAAATCGTCCGCGGCGGCGGTGCATTCATCCTGCCGGTCTTCCAGAAGGCCGAGTTCATGTCACTGCTCTCCCACAAGCTAGACGTGACGACCCCGGAGGTCTACACGGAGCAGGGCGTTCCGGTCATTGCCGATGGAGTGGCGATCATCAAGGTGGGCAGTTCCACCGAGGATGTGGCGACGGCAGCCGAGCAGTTCATGGGCAAGCCGATTGAAGCGCTGAAGAGCGAAGCCCAGGAAGTGCTCGAAGGCCATCTGCGGGCGATTCTTGGCTCGATGACCGTTGAAGAGGTCTACCGCAACCGGGACCGTTTCGCCCAGGAGGTTCAAGGCGTTGCGGCCCGTGATTTGAAGAAAATGGGGCTGCAGATCGTCTCGTTCACCATTAAGGATGTGCGTGACAAGCACGGCTATCTGGAAGCGCTGGGTAAACCGCGGATTGCCGCAGTGAAGCGGGATGCGGAGATTGCGGAAGCCGAGGCTGTGCGGGACGCGCGGATTCAGAAGGCCAATGCTGAAGAGCAGGGGCAGAAGGCAGAACTGCTGCGTGATACCAACATCGCTGAAGCCTCGAAGGAGAACCAGCTGAAGGTAGCGGCGTTCAAACGCGATCAGGATACCGCCAAAGCGGAAGCGGACCAGGCGTACCATATTCAGGAGGCGCGGGCCAAGCAGACGGTGGTTGAAGAGCAGATGAAGGTCGAGCTGGTCCGCAAGGAACGCGAAATTGATCTGCAGACCAAGGAAATCCAGGTTCGCGAGAAGCAGTATGATGCGGAAGTGAAGAAGAAGGCGGAAGCGGACCGTTATGCGGTGGAGCAGGCGGCGGAAGCCGACAAGGCCAAGCGGATGCGCGAAGCCGATGCGCTGCAGTACAGTATTGAGACTCAGGCTAAAGCAACCTCCGAGCAGAAACGTCTGGAAGGGCAAGCGGTTGCCGATGCCGAGCTGGCCAAGGGTAAAGCGGAAGCGGAAGTTATCCGCCTGCGCGGTCTGGCCGAAGCGGAAGCCAAAGAGAAGCTGGCGGAAGCCTTCCAGAAGTTCGGCGAAGCGGCGGTACTCGATATTATCGTCAAAATGCTGCCGGAGCTGGCCGGAAAGATCGCCGAGCCGCTGGCTTCTATCGATAAGCTGACTGTGGTGGATACCGGCAACGGGGAAGGTGCGGCCCGGGTCAGCAATTATGTGACCCAGCTGATGGCGACAGCCCCCGAGATGCTGAAAAGCGTGTCCGGCATTGATGTCGAAGCGCTGATCAAAGGGCTGACCAAGACTAAGGGCAAGCCGGAGCTGGCGGCAGCTGCCGAGCATGCCGCAGTACCAGTCACTGCCCTCCCAAGCAAACCGAAACCGGCCGTAATACCACCGGCCGCCCCGGTTGAACAACCAGAGGAATAATAGCGTATCACCGAGGTATGGCCGGCAGGTTTAACCGCCTGTCATACCTTTTTTATAGAATTACGGCGATAGGAAACGGAGGTGCAGGCATGGAGCTCATTTTGGATAATATACGCAAGAGCTTTGACGGTAAGGAAGTGCTGAAGGGAATTGACTTCACCTTCGAGCAAGGCAAGATTTACGGGCTCCTGGGACGCAACGGTGCCGGCAAAACCTCACTGTTCAACTGCCTCAGCGGTGAGATACGCATGGACAGCGGCGGGGCTTTCCTGCGGCGGGAGGAAGTGAGTCTTCCGCTTCGCGAAGAGGAGATCGGCTACGTCTTTTCCCTGCCGATTCTGCCGGATTTCTTAACGGGTTATGAGTTCGTGAAGTTCTACATGGATATCAACAAGGATAAAATTGAACCGGGCAGAAGTATCGAAGAGTATTTTGATATCATCCGTTTTGAGGAGGAGGACCGCCACCGCCTGATCAAAGGCTACTCCCACGGGATGAAGAACAAAATCCAGATGCTCTGCTTCATCATTTCCCGGCCGCCGCTAATTCTGCTGGATGAGCCGCTGACCTCCTTTGATGTAGTGGTGGCGCTGGAGATCAAGAAGCTGCTGCGTGAGATGAAGCAGAAGCATATTATTATTTTCTCCACCCATATTCTGCAGCTGGCTGCCGATCTCTGTGATGAGCTGGTGATTCTGAATAATGGCTCACTCCGTGAGATTCCCGCGGAAACGCTGCGCAGTCCGGAATTCGAGGAGCAGATTATCGCGCTGCTGAAGGATGGAGACCATGATTAGCACGCTGAAGGCGATCATGGAGATTCGCGGGATGTCCGGCGCTAACCGGCTGATGTTCTATTTCAGAAAAATCCCCGTTATCGGCGAGCTGTTACCGGCCTCGGCCTATGCCGAGACGTCGCTTAAGCGGACTTTATCGGTAATTGTCTATATCCTCAAAGCCATCTGGGCTTTCTTGTCCAAGTTTGCCTATTTGGGGCTTATGGTCTATTTGCCCGTCAAGCTTGCAGGCAGTGAATTAACATTAACGCTTTCAGCACAATATCAGCTGTACCTTCAGGTCCTGCTCTGTTTAAGCTTTCTGGTCGCTGCAGTTTCCAGCGCGGTTATTCTGGAGCCCAAACGGGACAAGTATATCTTCGTTAAGCTGATGAGGCTCCCCGCGGAGAGATATATGCGTGTTACGCTGACGCTGCGCGGGATCAGCTTTGCGGTTACGTTTATCCCGGCGATGATGGTCTTCGGGAATCTTCTGGGGGCTCCGCTGTGGCAGGGAGGTGTTCTTGCTCTGCTGCTGACCTTCTGGCGTATTGCCTGCGAGGCCCTGCATTTGTGGGTTTTTGATAAATACGGCATTGTGGTTGTCAAAAAAACAAGCTGGGTCTGGACCGCCATTGGTGTAGGTTACCTGCTGGCTTATGTACCTCTGCTCACGGGTTTTGCGGTGGTGGACAGTTCCATGTTGTTCAGTCTGCCTCTGGTGCTTGGTGTGACTGTGCTGGGAGCCTTATGTGCGGTCTACATCGCCCGTTATCCGGATTACCGCAATGCAGTGGATGCCGTTACCAAAATTGATGATCCGCTGCTGGATATGGGACGCATGATGAAGGAGGCACGGGTGAAGGATGTCGCAACCCGGGAGCAGCAGTACACGGCGGAGCAGCTGAACCCCGGACAATTCGCAGGCAAAAGCGGGTATGCTTATCTGAATGCGATTTTTTTCTCGCGCCACCGGCGGTTACTCATTCATCCAGTGCAGCGTCGTCTGGTAATTATTGGAGCACTCTTCGCAGCTGCCTTGCTGACGCTGCTGTTCTCGCAAGCAGCTTTTAACAGAATGGCTCATTATCTGATCAGTGCTTTGCCGACCTTTCTGATCCTTATGAATTACACTTCCATCGGTGAACGTGTCTGCAAGGCTATGTTCTACAACTGTGATCTCAGTCTGCTGCGTTACGGGTTCTACCGTGAACAGTCGGCGATCCTGAGCAACTTCCGGATTCGGCTGTTGCGCATCAGCCTGCTTAATCTGATTCCGGCGGCAGCGATCTGCCTGGGAGTGAATCTGCTGATCCTGCTGTCGGGTGAGAGCTGGGGCGCGGCGGATGCGGTTATCTTTTGCGTGACGATTGTGGCACTGTCCCTGTTCTTCTCAGTGCATCATCTGTTCATGTATTACATCTTCCAGCCGTACAGTACCGAGCTGAATGTGAAGAATCCGTTCTTTACAATTGTGAACAGTATCGTGCTGGCAGCCGGTTTTATAGCCATACAGTTCAAGAGCGAGCCAGGGATTTTTGCTTTTATCGTAGTACTCTCTGCTGTTGTCTATATGCTGGCGGCCCTGATATTGGTCTACAAATTCTCAGGCCGGACGTTTCGGGTGAAATGAGACTCCTGGCTCTTTGCCGCACACTTCTAATTTGAGATTCTTGATGTTATGATAGTAGTTCAAGGTTAATTTTCACATGCTGATACGTGTATCGTGCTGCCTTAATAGATCGGGTATTCAGAATTAAAAGAGGTGTCGCATTTGAGCAGCAGCATAACAGTGGCCAAGGTACTCAATAACAACGTTATCATTGCCGAGCATCCCCAGTATGCCGAGGTAGTGGTCATTGGCAAGGGTATCGGCTTCAACCGTAAGACACGGGACCGGATCAACCTCTCTTCTGTGGAAAAAATGTTCATCCTGCGGAGCCAGGAGGAGCAGGAGCAGTATAAGCAGCTTGTGCCCCAGGTGGACGAGAAGCTGATTGAGGTGGTCCAGGAGATTGTACTGCATATTATGCAGAGCAGCCGGCAGGCGCTTAACGAGCATATCCATATCGCGCTCACAGACCATATTTCCTTTGCCATCCGCAGGAGTGAACAGCATATAGCCATACATAATCCTTTTCTGTACGAGACCCGGGAGATCTATCCGGAGGAATACAGGCTGGCCGAATATGCAGTGGACCGGATTAACGAAGCCATGAAGGTTTCACTGCCGCCGGATGAGATCGGATTTGTGGCGCTTCACATTGTCAGTGCACTCAGCAACCGGCATATCTCGGAGGTTAAGCAGCATTCGCAGCTGATCGGGGACATGGTGGGACTGGTGGAGGATAACCTCGAATACCGCATTCCGCGTGATTCCCTGGACTATTCACGTCTGGTGACTCATTTGCGTTTTGTGCTGGAGAGGCTGCGCCGGGGGGAGACTGTACGTGAGACTTCGTCCCTTGACGGGCTGATGAAACGTGAATATCCCGAGATGTACATGCTTGCCTGGAAGCTGACCAAGGTTATCGAACAGCGCGTGCATATCCCGGTATATCCTGCCGAGGTGAGTTATCTGACGATTCATCTGCAGCGTCTTGCCCAGAAGAAGGAAGATGAATCCGGTATGGAACAGCAGGACAGCATTTAGCCTGTTAATTAATGCTTGCAACTTCAAATTATCGGTGCTACAATGATCCCTGTTATTAACAAAACAGAATACAAACGTGTAACTGATACGATCAGGCATGAGTGATTTACAGTATTATGGTTGTCTTGCCCCAACTCGGGGTACTCTAACGTTAGCGTTAGACGACAATCTGTGTGCTGTATTGCTCATGCCTTTTTTGGCTTCTGTTTTGAATGAAATTTAGGATTAGGAAGTGACCTCAATGTTCAAAAAGTTATTCGGCGTTTTGCAGAGAGTCGGTAAAGCGCTAATGCTGCCAGTTGCCATTCTGCCTGCAGCGGGACTGCTGCTCGGAATCGGGAACATGCTAGTTAATCCGGATTTCCTGCAGTATGTGCCGGCACTGGAAAATCATGTAGTTCAAGCTATTGCTACCGTATTGATGAACTCGGGGCAAATTGTATTTGATAATCTCTCCTTGCTGTTCGCAGTCGGCGTAGCCATCGGGCTGGCCGGAGGTGAAGGTGTAGCGGGTCTGGCAGCTATCATCGGATTCCTGGTTATGAACGTAACCATGGGTACGGTTGTTGGCGTCAACGCCTACGTCCTGACCTGGAAAGATTTCGCCTACTCCAGCGTGCTGGGGATTCCTACGTTGCAGACAGGGGTGTTCGGTGGTATCCTGGTGGGGATATTGGCCGCATCCATGTACAAAAGGTTCTTCCGTATAGAGCTGCCGTCCTATCTCGGCTTCTTCGCGGGTAAACGTTTCGTACCGATTATGACTGCGGTAACTTCCCTGATTCTCGGTCTTGCGCTCACACTGGTATGGCCGCCGATCCAGCACGGCCTGAACTATGTATCGCAGAGTATGATCAACACCAACCTGACGCTGTCGGCCTTTATCTTCGGGGTCATCGAGCGTTCCCTGATTCCTTTCGGCCTGCACCATATCTTCTATTCGCCGTTCTGGTATGAATTCGGAAGTTATGTGGACAAGGCAGGAGATCTGGTCCGTGGTGACCAGCGGATCTTCATGCAGCAGCTTCGTGACGGTGTGGATTTCACAGCCGGTACATTTACCACTGGTAAATATCCGTTCATGATGTTCGGACTTCCGGCAGCCGCCCTGGCGATCTATCATGAGTCCAAACCTGAGAACAGACGGGTTGTCGGAAGCTTGATGATTTCCGCAGCGCTGACTTCGTTCCTGACAGGTATTACCGAGCCGCTGGAATTCTCATTCCTGTTCGTGGCTCCGCTGCTGTTCGCTGTACATGCGGTATTTGCAGGTCTTTCCTTCATGACCATGCACATCCTTAATGTCAAAATCGGTATGACCTTCTCCGGCGGTTTCATCGACTATGTGCTGTTCGGCGTCATTCCGAACCGTACAGCCTGGTGGCTGGTTATTCCGGTAGGTCTGGTGCTCGCGGTGATTTACTACTTCGGATTCCGCTTCGTGATCCGCAAGTTCAACCTCAAGACTCCGGGCCGCGAAGATGCATCTGACGACGAGGAAGAAATGAGCACAGAGAGCGTATCGAAGTCGGGCGACGATCTGCCGCGCAACATTCTGTCCGCCCTGGGCGGCAAAGAGAATATCACGCATCTGGATGCCTGCATCACCCGTCTTCGTGTTGAAGTCAAGGATAAAGCGGGCGTTGATAAGAACCGGCTGAAGAAGCTGGGTGCTTCTGGAGTTCTGGAAGTGGGTAACAACGTACAGGCGATCTTCGGAACCCGTTCGGACACCATCAAATCGCAGATTCAGGATGTCATGAACGGAAGAACACCGGCTGCTGCTCCCGTAGCGCCGAAGCCGGAGCTTGAGAAGCAGGCCGGCGAGCAGGGTGAGGCTATTATCGCTGAGGATATCGTATCCCCTGTAAACGGTGAGCTGATGGATATTACACTGGTTCCTGATGCGGTCTTCTCGCAAAAAATGACCGGTGACGGCTTTGCCTTCCTGTCCGATGACGGCAAGATTGCTTCGCCGGTATACGGCAAGGTGTTCAATGTCTTCCCGAGCAAGCATGCGATCGGCATTATGTCCGACGGCGGCAAGGAAGTGCTCGTGCATATCGGTGTCAATACCGTTAAGCTTAAGGGCCAGGGCTTCACGGTTCTTGTAGAAGAAGGCGATCTGGTAGCTGCCGGACAGCCGATTATGGAAGTGGATCTGGAGTATGTGAAGGCCAATGCACCTTCGGTCATTTCTCCGGTCATCTTCTCCAACTTGCCTGAAGGCTCTTCTGTCACTTTGAAGAAACCGGGCAAAGTATCCATCGGCGATAAGGATATCATCACCATTCAGTAAAATGTGCAAAGGCGAAGCGCTTCCATTATAATTAAAGGGAGCGCGGCCTTCACCATAAGCAACTATCCTAATTAATAGAAAGCGAGTTGGATATTATTATGCAAACAACTTTCAGAATCATTGACGAAGATGGAATTCACGCACGCCCGGCAACAGCGCTGGTAAATACAGCTACAAAATTCAAAGGCACTGAGGCTTTTGCGGAAGCCAAAGGCAAAAAAGTAACCCTTAAATCCATTTTGGGCGTTCTATCCCTGGGCCTTGAAGCAGGAGATACCCTGACCCTTATTACTGAAGGCAGTGAAGAAGCTGAAGCCCTCAGCGCACTGCAGGAAATCATGGTTAAAGAAGGGCTGGGAGAAGTTCATGAGTAAAATTTCAGGAATCGCGGCTTCCGCAGGTATTGCAGTAGCCCGTGCCTTTATCCTGGAACATCCGGACTATACCATTACCAAAACAGCGGTCACTGATGTGGACGCTGAGCTTGCGAAGCTGACTGACGCCCTGGACAAATCCAGAGGCGAACTGCAGAGCATCAAAGAGCGGACACTGGCAGAGCTCGGTGAGAAGAAAGCAGAGATCTTCGAATCCCATCTGCTGATTCTTGATGATCCTGAGCTGATCACGCCTGTAATGGATAAAATCCGCGAGGAATCGGTTAATGCGGACTATGCCTTGAATGAAGTAGCTAATCAATTCGTGGAAATGTTCCAGAACATGAAGAGCGCGTACCTGCAGGAGCGCGCAGCCGATATGCGTGATGTAACGAAGCGCGTACTGAACCATCTGCTTGGCATTCACTATGTGAGCCCGGCTGAAATCAGTGAAGAGGTTATCGTTATTGCACTCGATCTGACGCCTTCGGATACAGCGCAGCTTAACCGTAATTTCGTAAAGGGCTTCACGACCAATATCGGCGGAC
Source organism: Paenibacillus sp. FSL E2-0178 (assembly GCF_038593005.1). Lineage (NCBI taxonomy): Bacteria > Bacillati > Bacillota > Bacilli > Caryophanales > Paenibacillaceae > Paenibacillus > Paenibacillus sp. FSL E2-0178. The sequence continues at coordinate 2,493,415 of NZ_CP151953.1, read as the reverse complement.
GTACTTCCCACTCCGCGATTATGGCCCGTTCCCTGGAAATTCCGGCTGTAGTAGGAACTAAGAACGTATTGTCTCTCGTCAAAGCCGGCGATCTGATCATTGTTGACGGTCTGAACGGCGATGTGCTGATTAACCCTACTGAAGCTGAAGTAGCTGAATACACCGCGAAGCAGGAAGCTTATGATCTGCAGATTGCCGAGTGGAAAAAGCTCCGCGACGAACCAACCGTGTCGGCTGACGGCAAGCATGTAGAGCTGGCTGCCAATATTGGTACACCGAATGATGTAACGGGTGTAATCGAGAACGGCGGCGAAGGCGTAGGCTTGTACCGTACAGAGTTCCTGTATATGGGCCGCGACAAGCTGCCTTCCGAAGAGATTCAATACAATGCCTACCGCAGCGTGCTTGAGAACATGCAAGGCAAGCCGGTAGTTGTGCGTACACTGGATATCGGCGGCGACAAAGAGCTGCCTTATCTGGATCTGCCGAAGGAAATGAACCCGTTCCTCGGCTTCCGTGCCATCCGTCTGTGTCTGGACCGTCAGGATATCTTCCGCACCCAGCTGCGGGCCCTGCTCAGAGCCAGTGCCCACGGTGACCTGCGGATTATGTTCCCGATGATCGCGACTCTTGGCGAATTCCGTGCAGCCCGTGATCTGCTGCTGGAAGAGAAGGTCAAGCTGCGTGAAGAAGGCAAGGAAGTATCCGATAACATCCAGCTGGGTATCATGGTTGAGATTCCTTCGACAGCTGTACTGGCTGACCAGTTCGCCAAAGAAGTGGATTTCTTCAGTATCGGTACCAATGACCTTATCCAATATACAATGGCTGCGGACCGTATGAATGAACGGGTATCCTACTTGTATCAGCCATATAACCCGGCGATTCTCCGTCTGGTCAAAATCGTCATTGATGCAGCACACGCCGAAGGCAAATGGACCGGCATGTGCGGTGAAATGGCCGGCGACGCTACAGCGATTCCGCTGCTGCTCGGCCTTGGCCTGGATGAATTCAGTATGAGTGCAACCTCCATTCTGCCGGCTCGCAGCCAGATTGCCAAGCTGTCTGCTGCTGACATGAAGGAAATGGCTGCCCAGGCGCTGCAGCTCGGCACTGCCGAGGAAGTAGCCGCACTTGTGCAAAGCCGTGTGAATTAATTCGTTTTTGGTTTTCTGTTTGAGGCAATTCCACTTTTCCAACTACTTTAGCCGGTCTCCGTTACAGGAGGCCGGTTTTTTTTGAATTGTGAGCATGCATCCACTTCAGCAAGAACGGAACCGCCCATTCCGGCAGCATTATATATAATGAGTCCATTACTTCCGAAGGGTGGAACCATTTTTGCAGAAATTCAATGCCTCGCAGCTGTATATGTTCATGGTTTTTATGATGTCATTAGCGGGCAGCACCATATTTACAACCTACAGCATTTATTACGTCACTGAGCTAGGGTTAAATCCGTTTCAGCTGGTGCTGGTTGGAACGGTTCTGGAGATAACAGTGTTAGTGTTCGAAGGCATTACAGGTGTTGTAGCAGATACATACAGCCGTAAGCTGTCGGTTATTATCGGAATGTTCGTGCTGGGAAGTGCTTTTGTACTGGAAGGCTGTATTGTCTGGATGATGCATCCGGCCTCCATGCTGCCTGCATTTGCCTGGCTGCTTATGTCCCAGATGCTGTATGGCATCGGCTGGACGTTTGTCAGCGGGGCAGACACGGCCTGGATTGTAGACGAGCTGGATGAGGAGCAGACGGGGGCGATTTTTATGCGTTCCAAAGTATTTGCGCTAAATGCATCTCTGCTGGGCATTGCTGTCAGTGTAGGATTATCACTCCTTGCGCCTAATATGCCGTTTCTGGCAGGAGGCGCGGTCTATTTCATACTTGGGCTGGTATTGATCCGTTATATGAAGGAAACGGGCTTTATCCGGCGGGAGCGTGAGCCGCACACCTCACCAATCCGTGAACTGGGCAAGACCTGGGTAAGCGGCGTATCCGTACTCAGACATCACCCGCTGCTTCTGCTGCTGACCGTTGTAACATTATTTAACGGGGCTGCGTCTGAAGGGTATGACCGTCTGTGGCAAATCCACCTGATCGATGAAATCGGCTTCCCGGATGCCCGCGTGTCAATGGCGGTATGGTTCGGCCTGATCAGCGCAGCGGCTACAATGTTGGGGATGCTGGCCGTGCGTTTTGCCGGGAAAAGAATGGACCTGCTCCTGGAACGAAAGGTCTCTGCCGCATTGTTCATACTTACCTGTATCCGCATGGGCTGCATCCTGCTGCTTGCGCTTGCGCCGAATTTCACGGCTGCAATCTTTGCGGTGCTTCTCCTGGGGGTGGCCGGCTCCGTGAGCGATCCTATCTACACTACCTGGCTGAACTCGAAGCTTCCAAGCCGGAACCGGGCCACAGTCCTGTCGATGATTAGCCAATCGGATGCACTCGGCCAGTCCGCAGGCGGTCCGGTTGTTGGTTATATTGGCAGCCGTTTCTCGATCAGGGCCTCCATTCTGGCTGCTGGCTTCCTGCTGCTTCCAATTCTGGCGCTGTTCGGAAAGGTCATGCGTAAGCGCTAAAGGAAGCAAAACAACATTTAACAGTTAGCTGTCAGAATTCCCCCACTTCTCTAAGTGGCGGGATGAATGTCAGCGGTCTTTCTCATAGACAAATACAACCTAAAATATTACAATAAAACTATTCAGTAGTATTATGAAATGGGTTGTGATATCCGTGGAATTAGACACAAATAATCATTCAGTATTCTCTCTTCATTATCATCTTGTTCTAGTCGTGAAGTACCGCAGAAAAGTAATAGACGATGACATTTCGAATCGGTTACAAGAGATATTTGAGTCTATTCAGCCTAATTACAATATCACCCTGCAGGAATGGAAGCATGACAAGGATCATGTTCACATTCTAATGAAAGCTCACCCCAATAGCGATATTTCTAAATTTCTGAACGCTTATAAGAGTGCATCCTCCCGTCTAATTAAGAAAGAATTTCCTGTAATTCGTCAACAGCTGTGGAAGGAATATTTCTGGTCCAGAAGTTATTGTCTACTGACGACTGGCGGTGCGCCGATTGAAGTCATCCGGAAGTACATCGAATCTCAAGGTCAGAAATGAGGTGGGCAGGTGTTAAAGGCTTATAAGTATCGAATCCATCCCACCTATGAGCAAGAGCAGTACTTCACTAAAGTATTCGGCGCTGTTCGCTTCATCTACAATCGAATGCTTGCAGATAAGATTGAACATTACAAGCAAACGGAAACGATGCTCAAAACGACACCTGCGCCATACAAAAAGGATTTTGTCTGGCTGAAAGAAGTGGATAGTCTAGCCTTAGCCAATGCCCAGCTTCACTTAGAGAAGGCTTATCAGAATTTTTTCCGTGAACCGAACGCGGGATTTCCAAAATTCAAGAGCAAGAAGAAGAATAGCCATAGCTTCACAACCAATAACCAGAAGGGAACCATTGCCATTACAGAGGGAAGGATCAAAATTCCCAAACTAAAAACGAAAATCAAAATCAAGCTGCACCGTCCATTCGAGGGACGTATTAAATCATGCACCATTTCCAAAACACCCACGGGAAAATATTACGCTTCCGTATTGGTGGAAACGGATATCATGCCATTGCCCCCACTCGAGACGAAGATCGGTGTGGATCTGGGGTTGAAAGACTTTGCGATTCCTTCACATGGCGAAATCATACCGAATCCGAAGTACTTGCGGAAGTCTGAACAACGATTAGCCAAGCTGCAAAAGGACTTGTCACGAAAGAAGAAAGGGAGCCGTAACCGGTATAAAGCAAGGCTGAAGGTCGCCAGACTGCATGAAAAAATAGCGAATCAACGGAAAGACTTTTTACACAAAACGTCCACCCAAATGATAAACGAAAACCAAGTGATCGTGATGGAGGACTTGCGTGTAAAGAACATGATGCAGAATCATAAGTTAGCCAAAGCCATATCCGAAGTGTCTTGGAGCCTGTTCAGAGACATGCTGACCTACAAAGCGAAATGGTACGGCAGAGAATTAATCATTGCTCCCAAACACTTTGCAAGCAGTCAATTGTGTTCCTGCTGTGGCTACAAAAATGCAGAAGTAAAGAACCTAGCCGTACGGGAGTGGTCCTGCCCTGCCTGTCATACGGAGCATGACAGAGACCGGAATGCGGCACTGAATCTTCTACAACTAGCCATGTAAATGGCCCTTAGCGGGTTAGGAACTAGCCTATAAGCTTGGGTAAACTTGGAGCAGTAGCTCTATTGACCAAGAAGCACCCACCTCTTAGGTGGTGTGTAGTTCACCGGTTGTTATTTGGCTGCAGGACAAGTATACTTCCGGGTAGATTCGCAGCTGTTACCTCATGAGCTTAAATACCCGGGACTTCATGCCGATATAGGATATAGCAAGCAGATGCAATTCTACCCCGTAACCCAAACCTGTGAACATAATGTTACATATTATAAGATGAACCGTGAGTAAGAATTCTCAGCAATACCCGCTTGCAGAGCTGTGCAAGTATTAGATTGGTGATATGTGGAAATAGCTTGGTTGTAATAGAGTGATCAGTTTTCGGCCGGATGGCAGAGAGCATTAGGATGGTGAATATGAATGAGCAGCAATTATATAAATGCAGAATCAGTAATGGAGACCTATGAAGGCAAAGACCTTGGCTTAACGTATTCTGCGGAGTACAGTATGTTTAAAGTCTGGGCGCCGACCGCGTTTGCAGTATCGCTGGTGCTGTATGCTACCGGCGGGAATGGCATCTCAGCCGGTCATACCGGAGATTACAAGGACAGCGGACGGATTATCAATATGCAGCGCTCAGACGGCGGAATCTGGGAAGTCAGGGTTTCCGGTGATCTTAAGGGCAGGTATTATATGTACCGGGCTGTATTTGCGGACGGAAGCATCAACGAAGCTGCAGACCCTTATGCAACGGCTGTATCGGCTAATGGTGTGCGGACGGCGGTCATCGATTTGCAGGATACGAATCCGGCTGGTTGGGATCAGGATACTTCTCCTGCTCTGCCGCATCCGGCTGATGCTGTAATCTATGAGCTGCATGTACGTGATTTCTCGGCTCATGAGAGCTCGGGTCTTACCCATAAGGGGAAATTCAAGGCGTTCACTGAGATAGGGCTGCGGGATGCTGCGGGTCATGCACTGGGCATAGACCATCTGGTTGAGCTGGGGATTACGCATGTGCATCTGCTGCCGGTATTCGACTTCCAGACGGTGGATGAGCTGAAGGTTCCCGGTGAAGCACCGCGGTCTCCTCTATTCACAGACTACAATTGGGGCTATGACCCCCAGCACTATAATGTGCCTGAAGGCTCATACAGCACAGACCCGGCCAGTCCGCCTACCCGTATCCATGAGTTCAAGGAGATGGTGCAGGCCCTGCACAGCCGTGGTATCTCTGTCATTATGGATGTGGTCTACAACCATACGTATTCTATAGAAAAAGGACCCTTCCAGCCGCTTGTGCCGGATTATTACTACCGCCATGACTATAGCGGCCGGCTCTCCAACGGCTCGGGTGTCGGCAATGAGCTGGCTACCGAGCAGCCGATGGTCCGCAAATATATTAAAGACTCCTTGTCCTACTGGGCATCAGAGTATCATATCGACGGTTTCCGCTTCGATCTGATGGGATTGATGGACAGTGTGACCATGCGCGAGATCACGGAAGAGCTGCGGCTGGAGATTAATCCGAATCTGCTGCTCTACGGTGAGCCCTGGACAGGCGGAGACTCTCCGCTTGCTACCAAGACCCTGAAGGGTGTGCAGCGCGGCAAAGGTTATGCCGTCTTCAATGATAACTTCCGCTCTGCCATCAAGGGAGACAGTGACGGCTGGGGCAAGGGCTTCGCTACCGGAGAATACGGTAAAGAAGGTGCGGTTGCTTCCGGGATCAAGGGGGCCATACATGAGTTCACCGATTCGCCTGTAGAGACAGTGAACTATGTAACAGCACATGATAATCTCAATCTGTGGGACAAAATTCTGGCTACCCAGGGATTACGCCAGGAAGCGCGTTTATTGGAGCTTGAGAATGGCAGGCTGCGGAGCGGCGGGGATCTGGAAACCGCTGTGGAGCAGGCTGACCCGTATTTCGCGATTGATACCCTTGATGTGCTGGAGAATGAGACTGTACGGCGCTCTCTGCTGGCTAACGGGATCATCCTGACCTCGCAGGGAATACCGTTCCTGCACGCCGGGGATGAGCTTCTGCGCAGCAAATACGGGGACCATAACAGCTACCGCAGTCCTGACTGCATCAATGCCATCCGCTGGGAGAACAAGAAGAAGTTTATTCCCGTCTTTCAATATTACAAAGGTCTGATTGAGCTGCGGCGGGGACATCCGGCTTTCCGTCTGCATGGACGTCAGGAGATAGAGCGCAGCCTTGAGTTCCTGCGCTGTGACAGCGGAGTCATTGCCTATGTGCTGAAGAATCATGCCGGCGGCGATGGTTGGAATAATATTGTCGTGATTTACAATGCAAATATGGGACCGGTAACCCAGTGTCTGCCTGAATCCTCCGGCTGCTGGAATATAGTTGTCGATCATACCCATGCAGGAGCGGAGGCATTCCGGCAGACGGAGAACGGCAGTATTGAAGTTGCCGGGCTGTCGATGATGGTGCTCTACGATAAATACGGCGAGCCTGAACCGAGATCCAAGGTAGTCGAAGTTCATTATGAACGTCCGGACGGCGATTACCGGGGCTGGAATCTCTGGGTATGGGGTACAGGCATTCAGGATGGACAACGGGACTTCCAGCACATGGAGGACGGTCAAGCAGTAGCACGGATCGAGGTGCTGCCAGGCACAGCGTCTATCGGGTACATCCTCCGGCTGAATGACTGGGAGGAGAAGGACGGTACCGGAGACCGCTTCATCGACTGCTCCGGCAGCGAGGAGCAGGTGTTGAAAGTAACCATACGGGAACGTAAGCTGGAGCACGACGGTGAGGCGGCTGATCCGCTGCAGCGAACCAGTTAAAAAGAATAAGAGCTGATCTGTATCGTCCCGCGGGGGACGGCAGATCAGCTTTTTTTATAAGGCACACCATGAAAATTCACTTATCAGGGAAGTCTGTCAAACTTGTTTTCTTGGGCATCGATTAAGGCGAGCTTGTAATTGATCTTTTCCAGCATTTTTATCATCCGTGTTAATTGTTCCTCCACTTTGCTCTTTTGGGTGAACAGCATCGTTTTTCTCAGGTGCAGTGTAGGATCTCCGCGTTTGTACAGCTCAACGTATTGTTTTATTTCTGACAGCGGCAGCCCTGTCGAACGAAGAGCCTGAACCGTCTCAACGCACTCAATGTAGTGATCGTTGAATTGGCGGACCCCGTTTGTATCCCGGTCAACAGCCGGCAATACGCCTTCCTTCTCATAATAACGCAATGTATATGCGGTAATGCCCGTTCTCTCAACGATATCCCTAATCGTATACGCCATAAGATGTTTCACCGCCTATTGAATGTTAGAGTGACTCTAGTATATTCTACAATCCGGACTTGCCTCCAGTCCATATTATCCCTATATAAAAGGCTTGAATGGATAGATTTGACTTAGAGCCGCTTCAATCCGCTAAGCTGAGAGAGCAGCAACAAACTAATGAGGAGGATGTTCTATGCCCAAAACAGTGTTGATCACCGGGAGTTCGACCGGACTGGGAAATACAACAGCGAAGAAGTTTGCGAAGGAAGGATGGAATGTGATTGCGACGATGCGCAAACCGGACCAGCGCTTGACTGAGGAGAATCCCGAACGGATTTTCGTCACCGGGCTTGATGTTACTAAGCCCGCTTCCATCGAGGCGGCCATTGCGGCAGGGATCAACAGGTTCGGCCGGATCGACGCCGTCGTGAACAACGCCGGAGTCAGTATCCTCTCGATATTTGAGGCAACCCCCATGGACATTACCCGCGGGATTTTCGAGACGAATGTCTTCGGTGTCATGAACGTCATTCAGGCAATCACCCCTTATTTCCGCGAAGAAGGCGGCGGCACAATCATCAATATCACTTCGAACGTAGGCTTTGCCTCCAACCCGCTTCTGGCCGTATATGTCTCAACCAAGCATGCCATTGAGGGGCTGTCCGAATCACTCTCGTACGAGCTGGAATCGCAGAATATCTCCGTCAAGCTTGTGGAACCCGGAGCCATGATCACTACGAATTTCTCATCGAACACCATGGCCGCAACTCAAAACCTGTCCGTTCCGCAAGCGTACCAGCCTTATTACGAACATATGATGAACTGTATGCTGGACTATCCGTTTGAGAGTTCAGATGAGAATCACGCTGCAGATCAGGTGTATGCCGCTGCATGCGATCCGTCTGACCGGCTGCGCTATCTGGCAGGTCCGGACGCTGAAGAAACAGCAAGATTGAGATGGTCCCAGTCGGAAGAGAAGTACATGAAGACCATGCGGGAGCTGTTGGGGCAAACGGCGTGGCGAAAAGGACAAGCCGGCATTCAATAAAGAATACTAATTCTGCTTCACAAAGGATGGTTGGACAATGGAGGATAAAGTACATCCGGAACTTCAAAATATGTTTGCTGCTCTACCAAAAGTTGTATATACGCGAGAGAATTTGGCAGCCCAGAGGAAAGAGATGCAGGAGTTTACTGCCGGAATGGCGGCATCTCTGCCCTTTAATGATGAAGTGCTGATCTCAGAAAGAAAGGTTCCGGGTGCAGAAGGGGAGCCGGAGGTCCGTATTAAAATATACGAGCCCAGAGTGAAAAATCAAACTCTCCCGGGTGCCTTATATATTCACGGTGGAGGATATATTCTGGGGTCCGCCGATATGATGGACTTTACCCTGCAGCAGCTGGTATCGGAGCTCGACTGTGTCATCGTTTCTGTGGATTACCGGCTGGCTCCGGAGCATCCGTTCCCGGCTCCTCTTGAAGATTGCTATGCTGCACTCACCTGGTTCTCCGAAAACGCAGAATCACTGGGAAGCGATTCATCCAGAATCGCAGTATTCGGCCCAAGCGCCGGCGGCGGATTAACGGCTGCTCTCTCCCTGCTGGCAAGAGATAGAAACGGCCCTCCGATTATGTTTCAAATGCCCCTCTATCCGATGCTTGACGATCAGCTCCTTACAAGGTCCAGTAACGAAATAACGGATGACAGAGTATGGAACAGGGCCAAAAGCCAATTGGCTTGGGAAATGTACTTAGGAGAACAAGGCCAAGAATCCCCGTATGCCGCTCCGGCACGGGCAGCCGATTTGTCAGGACTTCCGCCCACATACACCTGCGTCGGTGACTTAGATCCGTTTCGCGATGAAACCATTCAGTATGTATTAAGGCTTACGCAGGCGGGTGTGCCGACAGAATTTCATTTGTACCCCGGATGTTTTCATGGGTTCGAAGAATACTTTCCTTCTGCGGAGATCAGCCAAAGAGTTGTGCAAGAATATTGCACAGCTTTAAAACATGCCTTATACAAAATACAAATGAACAGCTGATTTCTTCAGCATAACAGATAGAGGGGGCGCATTCGCTAAGGAATGCGCCCCCTCTATCTAAGGGCTTAAGCTATTTCGGCTGTCGGGTGTATTTTTCATCCACATTCTCGCTGTACAGATTGGCCTCATTGCCGCCATGATTCTTGGAGCGGTACATGGCCAGATCGGCGGCGCGGAGCAGATCATTGATGCTGCTGCCATGCTGCGGATAGAGGGCTACACCAATGCTGGCAGAGGTATGGAAGCTGGAGCCCTTGTTGACCGACCAGGATTTATTGAACAGCTGGAGCAGACGCGCCAGCATTTCATCTAGCATTTCCGGACTTGTGAACCGGTGCAGTACCACCGCGAATTCATCACCGCCGATGCGGAACGCCTGGCCTGAGCCCTTAACGGTCTGCTGCAGCTCCCGTGAGAGCAACTGCAGGAATTCATCGCCTGCCAGATGGCCCAGCGTATCATTCAGCTGCTTGAACCGGTCGCAATCCAGCAGGGCTACGGCAATCTCCTGCCGGCGCTCCTCCGGCTGGTTAATCAGGTTCTCCATGTACATTTTGAAATGGGCCCGGTTGGGAATGGCAGTCAAATGATCATAGAAGGCCAGCTTGTGCAGCCGTTCCTCATATTGCTTGCGCTGGGTAATCTCACGCGATACCAGCATGAATTGTGCAGGGAAAGCCCGGCTTCCCGGAATAGGTGTGACTTTGGTCTCCAGCCATACCCAGTGCCCTTCTGCCGAACGCATACGCAGCTCGGAAATCCGCGGTGAAGCCTGAACGACACTCTTCAGCTTGGCCCAGGAGATCTCGGCTTCGCGGATATAATTGGAGAGAGGGGCGCCCTTGCTTGGAACATACCCAAGTACACTTGAATGTGATGGGGATGCGTACAGGATCAGGCCATTGTGATCGGTCAAAATAATGAAATCGGACATGGTTTCGCCGATCAGCTGGTATAGTGATTTCTCTTCCAGCATTTCATTCTGCAATGAGATGAGTCTGCGGCAGAGATAAATAATAACCAGGACCAGCAGGAACAGGAATACTGAATAGACGGCAAACAGCGAGCTTTTCAGATTCTTGAACTCGAGAATAACCTGCCGGGCATAGCTGTCAATCAGACCCTCGGCGGTATCCAGCGTCCCCCTTACCTGGGTGAGCTGGGTATGAACGGCCAGCGGGGAGTAGGCCGCGGGGTTCCAATCACTCTGGACCCGCTGCGAGATCAGTTCCCTTCCGCTATCCTTCCAGAGCTCTAGTGAGGTCTCGAACTGCTCCAGCTCGCTTCTCAGCTCACCCAGCAGGAGCTCACTCTGCTTCATTCCATTGTATGGACTCTCTACAGAATCCAGATTATAACGGGCAGTACTGACCCGCTGCTGCGCCTGGGCATTATTGTCCTCGAACTCCTGCGAGAGCACACTGCGCTGCGCATCGGTTATATTGCCGCTGAGCGAAGTCTGGAGCGCGATGGCAGACTGATGAAGATCGCGGTCGGCATTCAGCAAGAGCTCGGAGTTCTGGTATACATCACTGTATAAGGAATCCGATAGTTTATTCATTGTATAATTCAGATATAACAGGGAGGCAACGCTGACGCCAACCAGAAGAACGGAGATGGAGGTGAATAATAGGATTAATCTGCGTGTACTTGTGATTTCGGAAAAAACTGCCACTGTCATCCTCTCCCCGCATAGAACTTTGCGAATCTCATTGGTGTACCTTGGGTGCATGCGGAACTTATCCTTATGCGGCAAATGGCTGTTTGCTGGCATGATAAAGAGAGTTTATGTTAGCGAGTCCTAAAAGCAGGGGAAGAAGGAGGGAAATGAAAGAAAAAATCCCGGTTTAACCGCGTTTTCTTTTCACCAGTATATAGGACTACCTTCATGCAGAGCAATTGCTGAAAAAAATAATAAGCCTCATCATCTCCTGCTGCCGGATTTACGGGTCGTCAAGCGAACCGGGAAACCGGGAAGGAAATTGCTTGAGACATATCACGTGCTACTTATACGAAGATTTATGTATAACTGACTACTATAAGTATTCTACCCTTGAGACCTATTACCCACATTTATTGCAAACGATACCCTCCCGGGATCAATTAAAAGTTAATTTTGCTGAAACGGCTACAGTTTACCCGGAAGGGTTGGATGGAACAGGAAAATCCGCCAGCCTCAACCAAAGATGAGACGGACGGATGGAGTAAATAAGATATAAGGCTCGTTAATACAGGAATGCTAATCGTTTCGCAGCGCGTAGATAGGCCGCATTCTGGCTGCCTTGTTAGCCGGGATCATACCGAAGACAACCCCGATGATCAGGGAGAATGTGAAGGAGATCAGGACCATGTTCCAGGATGTCGCCACATTCATGGTTGTATATTTCCCCACGGCCCAGCTGGCACCAAGCCCCAACCCGACTCCGATCAGGCCCCCTGTTCCGCTTAAGACTACAGACTCAATCATGAACTGCATCATGATGTTGATTTTTTTGGCCCCGATCGCTTTGCGGATTCCGATCTCCCGCGTCCGCTCGTTAACGGAGACAATCATGATATTCATGATTCCTATGCCGCCGACGAACAGGGAAATGCCGGCAATGCCGCCAAGTGCCATAGAGAGCGTATCACTGGTCTCGTTTACCGTTTCCAGCATTTCCTGAGAATCGAAGACAGAGTAGGAGTTCTCCGCACCGCTGAATTTGGCATCGAGCGTAGACTCCAGCTCGGTCTTTACATCCTCCACATTATCGTTGGAAGTAGTTGTGATGGTAATCGAGCGGACCCCCTTACTCTGCAGGAACCGTTCAGCGGTTGAAATAGGAATCAGAATCTTCTCGTCGCTGGAGCCGCCGCTGGTTGAGCCTTTGCTCTCCAGCAGACCGACGATCTTGAAGCTGCTTCCGTTGAGCTGTACCTTTTGGCCCACAGGATCATCCGTGCCGAACAGATCCTCAGCCGTATCTGTTCCGATCAAGGCTACCTTTTGACGGTAATCTGTATCAATCTCCAGCAGAAACCGTCCGGATTGCACATGGAAATCCTGGACCTCCTCATAGGCAGGTGTTATCCCTTCTACGGATACTGAAACGTTCTCGGTCCCATTCTTGGCGGTAACATTCCCCGTGATTACGGGAGATACATTCTCCACCCCTTCAATCTCTCCAAGTGCCAGAGCTTCCTCGTAGGTTAAGGAAGTCGTTGCCCCGCGTCCCATAATGTTAACCGTCAGCTGGTTGGTTCCAAGAGAGCTTAAAGATTCCGTAATCTGCGAAGTCGTTCCCTGTCCTACCGAGACGAGGGCGATTACGGAGGATACACCGATAATGATGCCCAGCATCGTGAGGAAGGCTCTGATTTTACTGCTGAGAATACTTTTAAAAGCCATTTTCATGCTCTGATACAGCATCATGAGTGGGACACCTTCCGATCCTCAACGAGATCCCCGTCCTGAATCCGGATAATCCGTTTGGCCTGCTCGGCGATTTCGAGGTCATGCGTGATTAGAATAATAGTATGTCCCTGTTCATTAAGCGCCTTGATCATCTCCAGAACTTCCTTGCCTGTCTTGGAATCAAGCGCACCAGTCGGTTCATCGGCAAGCAGGATAGGAGGGGTGCCGGCAAGGGCGCGGGCGATGGCCACACGCTGCTGCTGGCCTCCCGACAGCTCGGACGGACGATGATCAATTCTGCTCTCCAGGCCTACCCTGACCAGAGCATTGCGGGCAACCTCTCGGCGTTCCCGGTGAGACATTCCCCGGTAGATAAGGGGCAGCTCCACATTCTCTACTGCCGATAATTTCGGCAGCAGATTGAAGTTCTGAAAGATAAAGCCGATTTTCTCATTGCGGATCTGGGCCAGCTTGTTGTCTGACAGCTTGCGGATTTCCTGGCCGTCCAGGAAATAATCACCTTCATTCGCAACATCCAGGCACCCCAGCATGTTCATCAGGGTCGACTTGCCCGAGCCTGAGGGTCCGATGATCGCAACAAACTCACCGTAATCGATGTTGAAGGTCAGGCCCTTGAGGATCGCCATTGATTCTCCGGCCATGGTATAGCTGTGCTGCATGTTCTGAACCCGGATTAACGGTTCGGAGGTGCTCATCGTCCGCCACCGCCTCCGGAGAAGCCTCCGCCGCCGCCCGTCATTCCGCCGCCAGCACCGCCGCCAGTGAAGCCGCCGGTCATTCCGCCGCCGCCGAAGCTGCCGCCCATACCGCCTTGCATCTGTGTCTGCTGGGTGGATGTGTTGCCTGTTGAGATCACAGTTGGAATGATCACTTCATCACCTTCATTCAAGCCGCTCACAATTTCGATATTGCTCTCATTATGAATACCAACCTCAACGGCAACCCGTTTCTGGCCGGATGCTGAGCTTGCTGCGGTTCTGCCGCCGGATGCGCCGCCCGGAAACTCGCCTCCGCCGTAGCCGCCACTACCACCGCCGCCGTAACCGCCGCTGCGCATGCCCCGGCCGCCGCTCTGGCCTTCTCCGCCTTGCCATTCACCGCTCGGAGGGCCGCCCGCTGTGTCACCGCTCGGAGCTTGCCCGCCTACCGCATCACCGCCCGGAGCCTGACCGCCAGCCGCATCACCGCCCGGAGCCTGGCCGCCAGCCGCACCGCTGTCCGTTGCCGCAGATTCCCCGCCTTCGGTCACAGGTACATTCACGTAATATTTGCCGTTCACTTCGGATACCGCCTCGATCGGCACGGTCAGAATATCATTTTTCTCTTCAATGGTAATCGCCACTTCTGCGGACATGCCGACCAGTACTCCCTCAGAGTTATTCAAGCCTACAGTGACATTGAACAGGGAGACGCCGTTTGAGGAGGTTCCTTCCTTGGCGATATCAATAACCTTGCCGGCAAACTCTTTATCCTCAAGCGCATCCAGCGTAATCGTTGATACTTGATCCAGCTTGATCTGAGGAATATCCAGTTCATCCACCTGTACAGTTACGCTCAAATTAACGTAGTCAGTCATGGTGAACAGCTCTGTACCATTCTGAGCCTGTTCGCCGTCCGTAATATTTACAGCTGTAATCGTTCCGTCGATAGGAGCCGTTAACGGATCTGGCGGAACCATATCCTCATAGATGGCAGCAATGGAATCCTGCTGATCGGCAATATCGCTTTTGGCTTTATCAATGGCTGATTTTGCCGATTCCAGCTCTTCATCTGTAGCATTATTCATCGCGATCGTTTTGTAGTTTTCCTGCTTGTTCGTAAGCTCTGTTTTGAGGTTCTCCAGCGATTTGTTGGCTTCCTTCAGCTTGTCGTCGAAATCGCCCGCCACAAAGGTAATCAGCACATCGCCTTTTTTGACGACATCGCCTTTTTTAACCATGACTGTATCCACTTCACCGGCTTCTTTGGTGCGGATGCTCTCACTGTTGATTGCCGAAACGGAACCGGAGCCGGAGACACCAACGAGGATATTTCCCTTGGTCACCATAGAGGTGTTCATGGGAGCGGCTTTGACCTGCGGGTTCTGATCCGGCCATAATACATAGCCCAGAATACCTGCAATAGCAATAACAACAACGGCTGAGGCGATAATCATCTTCTTCTTCTTTTTCATTCCGATCCTCCATCTTACTCAAATAATATAAGGGGCCAGGTGTACCTGAGAATCTTAAGAACCGCTTGCTTCGGTGCTGCCATTGCCTGCGGCCGCTGTAGTGCCGGTATCCGTAGTTGAAGCTGCTTTGGTCACAACATCGACGGAGTAGACCTGTCCGCCAAGCTCTGTCCGCTGGCCTTGGAATTCGTCGTACAGAGTGAGCTTGTAAGTGCCTCCGCTTAAGTTCTTGAACAGTGAGTTGGTAATGGTCGTTGTGTAGGAGCCATAAGTTCCTACTGCCAAATCCGTTCCAAGGGACAGCGTTTTCTCGAAGTATTGTCCATACGGGTCAGTAATGTGCAGAATCAGCTTATGGTCGAATGCTCCCATCTGGTAAGTTGTATCCCGCGAGAGATTGTAGTTAAATGCCAATGCAAGACTGGTGGTGCCTGATGTAATGGTGCCTGTGGAATTTGATATGGCCAGCGTGTAAGGATACAGGGACACAGAAGTCAGGTTACCGGCAGGCGTAGGCACCACAGGAGCCAGAGTCAGTGCTGATGTATTCACATAAGCTGTAGCCGCGGTTCCGGCTGAAGTCAGCTTACCGTCTGCAATCTCCTGGCTGACATACAGCTGGAGGCCGTTTGTGTCCACGGCAGCTGGTATATTAGCCCAGAAGGTAACCAGAGTCTTGCCTGCCGGACTTGTGGAACTCTCCGACTGGATCGCAGTTGCCTCGAAATACTGTCCGTCTGCGGTTTTGAATTGTCCATACAGCCGGGAGAGGTCAGTCTGCCGGGTTTCTTCACTGTTCATTTCTACTTCACTGTATATGAGGTTATTGCTGGTTCCGCTGTATACAAGGGTTGAACGTTCCTTCACGCTGGCTTTTTTACCGGTCGATGTAATCTTGAACGATTCACCCACAGCCAGAGGCGTAATACCGCTGCTAAGCCCGTCCGTAGTGCCAAGAGAGAGGAACTGGGTAGTGCTGGTGCCGGAAGTCTCTTGAAGAATAATCTGGGCCAGGCTGAAATCAAGCGTATAAGGCACATGAGCAAGAACCGAGACCTGCGTGCTGGCTCCAGGCGCAAGAACCGTGCTGGTACTCTCCGTATATAGCTGTGAGGACGAGCTCAAATCCGTCTGGTCCACTTTCAGAACACCGGTAAGTGCAGGCAGAGTAATTGTTTTGGAGGAATGATTGCTGATGGTGACCTTAGCCTGTACGATATCTTCGCTGCCCCATGGCAGACGCTGCAGGGAATTCAGTGTGACGCCGAAGGTGCCGTAGCTGTTGGTAATGCTGTTCTCTGTAGTGATATGAGTGTTGCCCGCCAGGGAATAAGGGATTTTGAAATAGGCTACAGGCAGTATTACTTTACTTGAACTGGTGCTGGTCTCACTGCTGCCATTGCTGCCATTGCTGCTGTTGCTGCCGTTGCTACTGGTGCTACTGGTGCTGCTGCCCGCAGGGGCAACCATTTGCAGTTCGAGCGTATCCTGAGCCAGCTCAAGCGGAACGCTGGCGGTTAGTTCAATCAGCTTCTCTTCCAGCGGCTTTAAGGTAAGGGAGCTGAATGCAGTTGTTGTTACCGGGAAGGTATAGCCTTCAGCGGATTTGACAGCAAGCTCATACGCAGGCAAAGTCACTGCTTTGGTGCCGGCATTTTTAAGGGTGAGCTGATAACTCCATACGGCATTGCCATTGTCTGCATGCACACTTGCGTCCGCGAGCTTCATGTCTACAATATTGCTGTCGATGGAGATCTTCTTGGTATAGCCGGCCGCCACGGTGAAATCAGCTGTACCCGCAGCAGGAAGGGAATAGGAGGAGACCGGAAGATAGAGCTTCAGCCCTTCATCCAGCTTGGCGATCTGCAGCGTCATCTTGGTGACGTTCATGTAGGATGGAATCTCAGTCATATAATAGAGTGTCTTCTTCTCCTGAGGCTGAACCTTGTATTCGGAGCTGCTGTCATCCAGCGTGAGTGTGAAGGTAGAGCCGCCCGAGGATTTCAGGTATAGGCTGTAGCCCGGGTCGGTGAGCACTTTGGTGCCCAGATTCGTGATACTGAGTCCAACCTTGGCATAGACCTTGCCGTTATATTTGTAGATTTGTGCAGACTCAGCCTTGGTGTTGACCGGAATGCTGCCGAGTTCAACTTTACGGGTCTCACCGGTAAGGGAGGATAGCGAATAATTAGAAGGAATGGTGAACGTGCCGATGCGCTGTTCATAATTGGCGGCACTGAAATTCCAGCCGTACATGTTGATTTTGAGCCCTTTGGCCGAGGCGGCTGTTCCGATATTGGCATAATATGTAATGCTGGTGCTCTGCTTAGCAGCGATCTTTTTGACAGCACTGTCTGCGCTGACCGGGATTCCCTTAATGATGCTGCCGCCGGCAGTCACGATTTTGGAGAAATAATTGACCATATTGACGCTGCTGCTTGCATTGTTAGTATAGGTGAGTGTATAAGTAAGAATATTTCCGCCGGTTTGGCTCTGAATGCCTACATTGCCCAGCTTCACACTAAGCGTGGTGCCGAGCTTGATTGCGCTGAGGCCTGTAAGACTGGAGACTTCCGTTACTGTGGCAGCTGTTTTGGCAGTGGTTGTACTGGCCGAGGCAGCAAACGCCGTGGTTCCCGCGCTCCCCGCGAGTTGACTTGCAGCAAATGTACTGAGTAACAGCAGAACAAATGCTTTTCTTCGTTTAAGCATGAATTTCCCTCCCTGTATAAAAGCCGATACTATCCAAAAGCCGCCCTGTTCAAATGAGGACAGCCAGGCTTATCTCAAAAGAGAAAATATCAAAATTGGCTGAACGTTCGCTGAAAAAAAGCCCCCAAAACCGCGCTGAAGCTTAAAGGAAGCTTAAAGGAAGATAAAAATTAACCTAAAATTGTGCAACTTGTCAAAAGCGCCGTTATTGCATATAATAAATAGACATATCTTCCGAACTGGAAGATCGAGTATATTTGACACAATCCGCATAAATGCATTGATGGAGAAGAGTACGCAGTGCCTGGCTTACAGGGAGGAAGCGCCGCAGATTGAGAGCGTTTCTAAGAGAGCAGAGCTGCCGAAGTTCACTCCGGAGCAGTTCCCTGAATTCCATTCAAGGCTTCCTAGAGGGACACAGTAGGGGATACCGGCCGCAGACCGTTATTTCTGTTAAAGTGAGACAGGTCTCCGCCGGTCCGAAAGAGGGAATATTGCTCTTAAGGGAAGCGTCGCAGCCGTCTAACAAGGGTGGTACCACGGTCTTTTCGTCCCTTTACCGGGAGGAAAGGCCTTTTTTTGTTGACAATACGAGATTTAAGGGGGCAGTACAAGGCATGAAAGAGAAATTGGAAGCATTGAAGGCCGAGGCATTGGCTAAGCTGCAGGAGGTAACCGATCCGCAGATTCTGAATGATTTGCGCGTCAAATACCTTGGCAAAAAAGGTGAGCTTACGGAGGTTCTGCGCGGTATGGGCGGACTCAGCGCGGAAGAACGCCCGGTGATCGGCCAGGTGGCCAATCTGGTGCGCAGTGCCATTGAAGAGGTAATCGGCTCTAAGCAGGAAATCTTCCAGCAGCAGGAGACACAGAACCGCCTGAATGCGGAGAAGGTCGATGTGTCGCTGCCGGGCCGCGGCCTGCCGCAAGGCGGTATTCATCCGCTGAACCGCGTAATTCAGGAGATTGAGGATATTTTCATCGGCATGGGCTACCGGATTGAAGAAGGTCCGGAAGTAGAGACAGACTACTATAACTTCGAGGCTCTGAATCTGCCGAAGAACCATCCGGCCCGCGATATGCAGGATTCCTTCTATTTAACAGAAGATCTTCTGATGCGCACACAGACTTCTCCGGTGCAGGTCCGCACCATGCAGGCTATGAAGGGCGAAACGCCGGTCAAAATCATCTGTCCGGGCAAAGTATTCCGCCGTGATGATGACGATGCGACCCACTCCTTCCAGTTCCATCAGATTGAAGGTCTGGTTATCGGCCGCAATATCCGCATGAGCGACCTGAAGGGCACCCTGCTGCAGTTCATGAAGGAAATGTTCGGTCCTACAGCAGGTATCCGCCTGCGTCCGAGCTTCTTCCCGTTCACCGAGCCGAGTGTTGAGGTAGACGTGAGCTGCTTCAAATGCGGCGGCGAAGGCTGCCGTCTCTGCAAGCAGAGCGGCTGGCTGGAAATCCTCGGTGCCGGCATGGTACATCCGAATGTGCTGCGGATGGGCGGCTACGACCCTGAGATTTACAGCGGCTTCGCTTTCGGCGTAGGTGCAGAACGGATCGCGATGCTGAAGTACGGCATCGATGACATCCGCTACTTCTACACGAACGACATGGGCTTTGTGAAGCAGTTCAAGGGGATTTAGAGATTTGGCGGGTGTGCGGGGTGCGTGGGATTGGATATTGGCAAGCCGGATGAATGACGGCTGTTCTATAGAATTGACTGTAATAGAAGGACCGGAGGGGAATTTTGGAACTGTAGGAGCGGTAGCGTCCGCCTTTGTCACCGGATTTCAACCGCGAAAAGCGGTATAAATGAAGAAATCTGGGGACAACAGCGGCCGGAAGTCCAAATATTCTCTGTAGGAACACTGCTATACAGGAATTTTAATAGAACGAAGTTGGCATCGTGGCTTGTTCCTTATCCGTTTCCGCAAGCCAAGCATAGGGCGGCATGGAGATAAATACATCTGAAACAAAAGGAAGTGTGCGAAAATGAAAGTATCAACCGCCTGGCTGGCTGATTATATATCGCTGGACGGGGTGACCGCTGATGAACTTGCGGACAAAATCACTACCGCCGGCATTGAGATTGACGGAGTTGAACGCCGTAACAAAGGGATTTCCGGAATCGTAACCGGCTATGTGAAATCCAAAGAGAAGCATCCGGACGCCGACAAGCTAAATATTTGCATCGTGGATGCCGGACAGGGCGAGGATCTGCAGATTGTCTGCGGTGCCAAGAATGTCGCAGCGGGACAGAAGGTTCCGGTCGCACTGGTGGGCGCTAAGCTGCCCGGACTGGAAATCAAGAAAGCTAAGCTGCGCGGCGTGCTGTCACAGGGGATGATCTGCTCGGCCAAAGAGCTGGGACTGAACGACAAGCTGCTGCCTAAAGAGCTGCAGGAAGGCATTCTCGTATTGCCTGAGAATACGGAAGTCGGCCAGGATATTCTGAAGGTGCTTGGCCTGAACGATGAGATCCTGGATTTCGACCTGACGCCTAACCGCTCCGACTGTCTGAGCATGATCGGTGCTGCTTATGAAGTGAGCGCAATTCTGGGCCGTGACCTGCAGCTGGCAGATCCGGCGGCAGAGCTTGTGGAAGCAGGCGGACGGGCAGCGGATTCCATCACTGTCAATATTGAAAAGGAAGAATACTGCAGCCATTATGCAGTGCGTTATATTGCCGGAGTGAAGACAGCTCCATCCCCGCTGTGGATTCAGAACCGCCTGATGGCGGCCGGGGTACGCCCTATCAACAACATCGTCGATATTACCAACTATGTGATGCTGGAATACGGACAGCCGCTGCATGCGTTTGACGGCGATCAGCTGGCAGGCGGAACAATTGGTGTGCGGTTCGCCCGTGAAGGCGAGCTGCTGACAACCCTTGACGGCCAGGAGCGCAAGCTGGAGCCGCAGATGCTTGTCATCGCTGACGGGTCAGGAGCTATCGGCCTGGCTGGCGTTATGGGCGGATTATCGACTGAGGTTACAGCAAATACCGTCAATATCGTATTGGAATCCGCCAAATTCGACGGCGGGACTGTACGCAAGACCTCGCGTCAGCTGGGTCTGCGTTCTGAAGCTTCCCAGCGCTTCGAGAAGGAAGTCGATCCGAATGCCGTCATTCCTGCACTTAACCGTGCAGCTGCTCTAATCGCCCGCTATGCCGGCGGCTCTGTGCATGAAGGTATTGTTCAGGCAGGCAGTGCCTCTGCCGAGGAGAAAGTACTGACCCTTTCGCTGGAGAAGCTGAATCAATATCTGGGTACCGAGCTGTCTTTGCTGGAAGTGAAGACCCTGTTCGGCCGTCTGCACTTCAAGTGCGGTGATGCTGCCCAGGGAATCGTTGAAGTTCAGGTTCCCACGCGGCGCGGCGACATCAGCTATGATGTGGATCTCATAGAAGAGATTGCCCGCCTGTACGGATATGACAACATCCCGACAACCCTAATTGAAGGGACTACTACACCGGGGGCACTCACCAGAGAGCAGTTCCTGCGCCGTGAGCTCCGCCGCCTGCTGGCTCTTGGCGGGTATCAGGAGGTTATGGGATATTCCTTCATCCAGCCGGAACAGAGCAAGCTCTTCCCGGCACTTGCAGACGGTAAGCTCTCCGTGAAGCTGGCGATGCCGATGAGCGAGGAACGCAGCGTGCTGCGTACCAGCCTGCTGCCGCAGCTGCTGGACATTGCCCTCTATAACACCAACCGCCGTCAAGGCGATCTGGCGCTGTTCGAAATCGGCAATGTTTTCTTCACTGATGAAGAAGTGCTTACCCGCCAGCCCGGTGAACTGCCGGTACTTGGACTGCTGCTGAGCGGTACACGTGCTGCCAAGCAGTGGAATGTAGCGGCCGAGCCTGTAGATTTCTTCGATCTTAAGGGGGCGCTTGAAACTGTATTTGCCCACCTTGGCCTTACGGACCGCATAATCTATGAAGGGGATGCTCCTGAAGGCTACCATCCGGGACGCTCTGCTTCGGTCTACCTGCTGCAGGCTGAAGGCCGCGATAAGATCGGTACCATCGGACAGCTGCATCCGGAACTTCAGCGCCAGATGGATCTGGAGGATACTTATGTAGCTGAAGTGCTGCTACAGCCGCTATATGATGCGGCGCGTGCCCAATTACAGTACAGTGAGCTTCACCGCTTCCCTGGCATGGAACGGGATATTGCGGTAGTTGTAGACGCAGAAGTTCCTGCAGGGCACCTGATAGCTTCCATCCGTGAACATGGCGGAACACTGCTGCAGAATGTGCAAGTGTTCGATGTCTACACCGGCGGCAAAATGGAAGCAGGAAAGAAGAGCGTAGCCCTCTCGCTGCTGTACCGTCATACGGACCGTACACTTACCGATGAAGAGGTTGTGGAAGTGCATGACAGAGTCGTTTCTGCTCTGGAGCAAACTTTTGGCGCAGAATTAAGAAAATAGCAGGAATTGTGCAAAGCCGCAGCGAATCCATTTAGAAACCGATTCGCTGCGGCTTTGCTGTACCCTTGTGAAGTACGGAGTCCGGTTTAAATCTATGAAATGAACACGTTTTTTTTGCCAAAGGTTAAGGAATAACGCTACAATAGCAGTAAGGAAATCAGCTTAGAATCCGCACACATACAAAGGAGGGCACAACTGTGGCTATGGACCGGACTCGTGTCGCCGTGGAGATATACGGAACTTCCTATAAACTTGTCGGAAGCAGCACTGAATATATGAAGCAGGTTGCCCGTTATGTCGATGAGCATATGCGTGCAATATCCAAATCACATTCCAGACTGGATACCCCGCGGATCGCGGTGCTTGCAGCTGTACATATGGCAGAGCAGGCTATCCAGGTTCAGGATTTCAAGAATGAATTGAATATGCTGACCGGTGAACGTACCGAGTTGCGCGTCGAGGTATCACGCCTTCAAGAGGCGCAGCGCGAACGGCAGGAAGAATACGAGAAGCTTGAAGCGGCTGCCAAGGAAGAAGCGGCGCGGCTGATTGCCGCCGTGGAAGAAGAACGCGCAAGGCATCTGGAGCTGCAGGAGCAGGAGCGCCAGATGCACGTACAGCTGCTGGAGGAAGAGAAGCAGGCTGCTGCTTCCAGCCGCGGGCAGCTGACAGATGAACTGCAGGCGCGCGAAGCAGAGCTGAAAGCGCTGCGGGAGACTTATGAAGCAGAGCAGGCTGCAAGCCGCGAAGCTGCAAGACAGGAGCTGGAAGCGGCTGAAGCGTTACGGCTGCAGCAGCTTGAAGAGCTGAAGGCTGCTCATCTGCAGGAGCTGGAGCAGGTCCGGGAGACACTGACCCGTGAGAAAGCGGAGACGTTGGCGGGTCTGGAGCAGGAGCTGATCCAGACCCGGGAGTCTATGGGCAGTGAGATTGTTGAGATCCGTACTACCTTGAGCAAGGAGCTCGCCGATACCAAGGCAGCGCTCACCAGTGAGCTCAGCGGAGAGCGGGAAGCGTTTGAGAAGGAGCTGGCCAAGAATAAGGAGCTGCGGCAATCCCAGGGGACGCAGGAGCACAGGCACAAGCAGCAGCTTCAGGAGCTGGAGAAGCAGCTTGGTGAGCTGCGCGGCGGAACCGGGCAGCTGCAGTCCCGGCTGCGCGCGGCGGAAGCCGGGCTCAAGGGCGAGCGCGATGCGCGCCTGACGCTGCTCGCGCAGTACGAAGCTGTGCTGAAGCGGGAAGAGCAGCTTGGCGAAGAGCTGCGCCTTGCGGCAGAGCAGGGGCAACAGCATAGCGCAGAGCTGGAAGAAGTGCGCCAGCATTACGTCCAGGCGCAGGAAGAAGCAGCTGGACTTAACCGTGCACTGCAGGAAACAGCGGACAAGCTAAGTGCGGCGCTGGAAGAACTGCAGACTGCCAATGAGCTCAGCGGTCTGCTGAATGATGAGCTGGAGGGGCTGCGTCAGCGTTATGAGCTGACGCAGGAAGAAGCTGCGTCTCTCCGCAAAACTCTGCGGGAGACGACGGATAATCTGAGCCGGACACAGGCGGAATTTGACCGCACTGCGCTCGAAGCCAGCTCCTGGCAGGAGCTGGCGAACAAGCATATGGAGGATATCGGCGAGCTGGAGATGAATCTTCTGGAAGCCGGCGAGAAATCGGCAGCGCTGCAGCGTGAAGTCGAGACCCTCCGCGGACAGGCGGATGGAATGGTGCAGCAGCTTGACCTGGAAGCCCAGCTTCGTGCTGAGGCGGAGCAGGAAGCCGCCCTTCAGCAGGAAGCGGCAGAGGCAGCCCGTAAGGAACTGGCGGCGCTGCGCGGCCGCTACGAAGAGCTGATCGCCCAGTATGATGAAATTCTGCAGGATGGCGAACAGCTGAAGGAACGTTATGAGCTGCTGGAAGCTGAAGGCGAGGAAGCTGCGCGGCGTCTGGAAGAGCTGTACGAGGCGGGCCGCGAAGCTGCCGCAGCGGCGGCGGAGCAGCAGGAAGCGCTCCGCGAGACCAGGGTGTACGAAGCTTCATGGAAGCAGAAGTACGAAGAGCTGCAGCAGCGCGAGCAGCAGTGGAGCGAGCAGGAGGCGAAGCTGCGTGAGGAGATTGAGATCTGGCAGCAGGAAGCCGGGGACGCTGAAGCCCAGGCGGAATCCGTGAGCCGCTCGCGCAGCGAGACTGCGCAGCAGCTTGGGGAGATCGGCGAGAGCTACGAGCTCGTCCAGGGCCAGCTGCGCCTGGTTCAGGCCCAGTTCGAGCTGCAGCAGGGTGAGCTGGACAAGCTCTCCCAGGAGCACCGCAGCCTGCAGGCGGAATATGCCAAGCTGCAGAGTGAATATAATGAATGGATTCAACTGATCGAACAGGACAGTTGAATGGCGGATGCATTAACGAAAGAGCTGTTTTAAGCAGGAGACTGCTTGGAACGGCTCTTTTACTGTTTAGGGGGAGTCCCACCGAGTCCACCTGAAGTGAATGGTAAGGAGCATCAAAGCAACCTTGATTTCTTCGGAAGCGGACCAAAGGGCGGGAATGAAGAGCCGAAGTGCACCTGAATCCGCAAGTAGTGGGCGGCAGGCAGAGTGGACGAGCCGAATGTATGTGAAAAACCGAATACAATGTGCCTATGAGAGGCTAGATGAGCCGAATGTATGCGAAAAACCGAGTACAATGTGCGTCTGAGAGAGTAGATGGGGCGAATGTATGCGAAAAACCGAATACAATGTGCGTCCGAGAGCGTAGACGAGCCGAATGTATGCGAAAAACCGAGTACAATTAAAGGGATAAATCCCTCTGAATCCGCCGAAAGTGGGCGACATGAGGAAATTAAAGGGAAAAATCCCTCTAACTCCGCCAAAAGTGGGCGACATGGTGAAATTAAAGGGATAAATCCCTTTGAATCCGCCGAAAGTGAGCGGCATGGGGAAATTAAAGGGAAAAATCCCTCTGAACCCGCCCAAAGTGGGCAGTAGGAGTAAATGAGGGGCACTAGTGCCCCTGAATCCGCCGAAAGCGGTCGACAGGAGGAAATGAGGAGCAGAAGTGCCCCTGAATCCGCCGAAAGCGGGCATCAGGCGTGAATGAGGAGCAGAAGTGCCCCTGAATCCGCCGAAAGCGGTCGACAGGAGGAAATGAGGAGCAGAAGTGCCCCTGAATCCGCCGAAAGCGGGCGACAGGAGGAAATGAGGAGCAGAAGTGCCCCTGAATCCGCCGGAGGTGGACGGTGGAGGGGACTGAGGAAATCACAAATCCCTTTTGACTCTCGTAATGGGCAAATGGAGATAAGCCAAACACTGGTGTGCCGCTTAATTCGCCATCGGGCGGATTTGGCTGCGAATAGGCAACCCCCACAATTAATGATTCTGAAATTATAGGTTTCACATAACAAGTTATTCATAAATTAAATATTGCAACCGTTTACAACTCGGGGTAGGATGTTGATTGAGGTGAGCATGATGGATAAAAAATGGGTCAGCGGCGCGGGGGTTATTGTGCTTTTTCTGCTGCTGGCATATCTGTTTATAGACTTTGCCAATCATTCGGGCCGGATGGGCAATATTGTCAATGAATTAAGCGGGCATCCCGGCGGAGATAATTCCGGCTATCATATTGTGCTGATCGAGCAGGAGCGGTACCATCCGTACTGGGAAATGGTCGAGAAGGGTGCCAAAGAGGCTGCTGCGAAATACGGAATTGATATCGAGTTCACCGGCCCGGTGCGCAATAACATGGAGGAGCAGATCAGCCTGCTGGAAAAAGCGATTGCCGCACAGGCGGATGCGATCATCGTGCAGGGGCTGAACGACGAGAAGTTTACCCCCGTAATTGATAAAGCCGTGAACCGGGGGATTCCGGTGATCACCATTGATACCGACGCTCCGGCGAGCAGGCGGCTGGCTTATGTAGGGACCGACAATGTTGCAGCAGGCGAGGCGCTGGGCCGTATGGTGGTGCAGACGACCGGCGGTAAAGGGAAGATCGGCGTGATCATCGGCAGCGAGCTGGCCAAGAATCAGGTTCAGCGTCTGAACGGCCTTAGTAATATTGTGAAAAATTACAGCGGCCTTGCAATTGTGGATGTCCGCAGCTCCAACATCTCACATATGGAGGCAATCCAGCAGGCAGCCGATATGCTGAGGCTTCATCCGGAGATTGATGTGATGGTCGGCACCAGCTCAACGGATGCGCTGGGAGTACTGCAGGCCTCCAAGAGCCTGAAGCGTGTTCCGATGACGATTATTGGCTTCGATAACCAGGCAGAGACCCTTGCTGCCATCAGCCGCGGGGATATCACGGCCACAGTGGCACAGCAGCCTTATCTTATGGGGGCTACGGCTGTGCGGCTGCTCCATGAGCATTTTCAGGGAATGCAGCTGGAGTCCAAATACTTCACCGGCGTGAAGGTGCTGGACAAGTCTAATGTGCAGGAGGGAGAGAGCCTATGAGTATCCGCCATAAGCTGCTCATCTGCATTCCGCTGCTTGTGCTGCTGATGAGCTCGGTCTCTTTTGTGATTTTTGAGAGCGGAAAGAATGTGCAGGAGAGCTACCATCTGATGATGAACCGGATCATGCTATACAAGGAAGTATCCTATGAGGTAGGGGAGAATATGCGCTCCCTGAACCGTTTCATTATGCAGGTGGACGCGGACAGCTTCCCGGAGGTGCAGAAGCATCTGAGCGCTGTGCAGGAGCTGCGGGCGAAGCTGGACGGAATGGCGACCATCGGGGGAAGCGGCCTTCCGCTGATGAACTACAGCCATATCATTGATACGTTTCTGGAGCAGGCCGGGCAGATGATTACAGAGATCGACGGACAGGACTCCAACACGCTGGCCGGTGCCTATATCGAGGCGGAGCAGACGCAGCGGTTCATCCGCGAGGAGGCACAGGAGCTGGTTGACCTGGAACTGGACCAGTACAAGCCGATCTATGCGGAGATCATGTCCACGACGGCCAAGCTGAACCGGCTGGGGAGTCTGCTGGTAATTACCGCTGCGCTGCTTAGTATCTGTATGGCGATCTGGCTGTCCGGGAGCATCACAGGACCTATCCGCCGCCTCGTGGCCACCGCCAAGCAGATCTCGAAGGGGAGGATGGATACGAAAGCGCCGGAGAGTGTTAACAACGATGAGATCAGCATCCTGTGCCGGGCTTTTAACGGAATGATCGATAATATCCAGGAGCTGATGAAGGAGAATATCAAGAGCGTGGAGAAGGACCGGCTGGTCAAGGAGCTGGAGCTGAAAATGCTGCAGAGTCAGATCAATCCGCATTTTCTGTTCAACACACTGAACTCCATCGCCAAGCTGGCGTATCTGGAAGGAGCGGCAAGGACCAGTGATCTGACTGTATCGGTATCCCGCCTGCTCCGGTATAACCTGCAGAAGCTTGACCAGGCTGTACCGCTGCGCGAGGAAGTAGAGCATGTGAACGAGTATATTAACATTCAGCGGGCCCGCTTCCGTGACCGGATCGCTTTTGAGATGGATATTGATGAGCAGGCGCTCGGCGGAATGATTCCCTGCCTGACTCTTCAGCCGATCTTCGAGAATGCTTTTGTCCATGGGCTGGAGCAAATGGAGGAGGGGGCGGTGCTGTCACTGTCGATCCGCTACCGCAGCGGACTTGTAGAGATTGAGATCAGCGATAACGGAGTGGGCATGAACCGGGAGACCGTAGCCAGGCTAATGGGATCGATTCAGCAGGAAGCTCCGTATTTCAGCGGCAAAGGCCAGTCCACCGGACTGGGGACACAAAATGTATTCAAACGGCTGCATCTGTTCTTTGACGGACAGCAGCTGATCGAGATTGACAGCAGTGAAGGGCAGGGGACGGCGGTGCTGTTCAAAGTACCCTTCCGCCCGTCTGCCTGAGCCGCAGCTGAGAAAGGAGATGGATTACGATGTACAGACTGCTGATCGCCGATGATGAGGCGCTGGAACGGGAAGGGCTGGAGCTGATGATCCGCCATATTTTCCCGGATGGTTTTGAATTTCTGCATGCCGAGAACGGACGGAAGGCCATTCAGCTCGCGGAGGAGCACCGGCCTGATATTATCTTCATGGACATTAAGATGCCGGGCATTCAGGGACTGGAGGCCGTACGGCAGATTCTCACCAAGCTCCCTTCCGCGCAGATCGTGATGATTACCGCTCATGATTACTTCTCCTACGCCAAGGAGGGGCTGCTGCTGGGCGTGCGGGATTATCTGCTGAAGCCGGCCAGACGGGACGAAGTGGCGGATGTACTGAAGCAGCTGATGGCGGTGATCCAGGAGGAGAAGCGGCGCAGGAATGAGCAGCTGGAGCTGCAGGAGAAGCTGGCCCATCTGCTTCCGCTGGCCGAGAACGAGCTGACAATGATGCTCATGCTGGAGCATATGCAGGACCTGGAGCTGGAACAAGTGGCTGGTCTGCTGGAGCTGCAGTGGGCCAAAGGCTATGCGATGGTGCTGTCATTCCCGAGGCATTCTAGCTCAGCTTGGGAAGAATTCCAGCAGGGCAAGCGGGAGATCTATGAGGCGGTCAAGCAGTTTGCCAGAGCAGGGCTCGGCTGCCTGTCCGGGCCGCTGATCGGGCATCAGCTGGCGTTGTTTATCCCCTTGCCGCCGGGGCGGACCGGTTACTCACAGCGCGTCAGCTCCATGGATTGGGGGGAGCGGCTCCGCAGTCTGATGGAGCAGCGGTTTGGTCTGCCGGTCAGCATAGGCATAGGCTCGATCCGCGAGGGCTGGGACGGGCTTAGCCGATCCTACCGGGAAGCGGTCCGTGTCTGTGCGGATCACCATGATTCCTTCAGCGTGCACCACTATGATGATATCATCCAAAGCTCCGGGCAGACGGCCGTATCCCTGGATGAGGAGAAGCGGCTGCTGGATGCCCTGCTGCAGCGCAGCAAGCAGGAAGCCGTAGAACGCTTCGGAATTCTGTATGCCGCTTTCGAGCAAGGCGGCGGGCGGCCGCTGCCCGAAGTGCGGGGAGAGGTGACCGGGCTCCTGCTGTTCCTCGCCAGAGGCGTTCACTCCGCAGCCGGAGCGGAGATCCTGGCCTCCTTGCATACAGCGGAGGATCCCATATCGCTAAGGCTGAGCGCAGAATCCTGGCTGGAGCGGCTGATCCACAATCTGGAGCAGGAACAGGAACATAACCGTTCCCATGTCCATCAGCGGGCGCTGCTCTACATCAGCCAGAAATATAAAGAAGACATATCAATGGAGCAGACGGCTGAATATGTGAATTTAAGCCCGCATTATTTCAGCAAATTGTTCCGGCAGCATGCGGGCGAAACCTTCATTGATTACATCACACGGCTAAGAATTAACGAAGCGAAGCGGCTGATCGCCGGAGATCAGCTGAACCTTAAGGAGATTTGTTATGAGGTAGGCTACAAGGACCCGAATTACTTCAGCAGGGTCTTCAAAAAAGCGGCCGGCATGACGCCAAGCGAATTCCGGCAGCAGCATGAGAAGCAGGGTCCTTGCTGACAGAGCAAGGACTTTTTTGTGCTCCGGCCCCGGATAATCCTATGAAAGCGGCCGGGAAGAATTACATTACAGGAGATGAGAACGGAATGCAGGCGGAGAGCAAGAAAGTGCTGGGAATAGCGGCTCCTGCGGCGGATGATCCATGCTACACTTTTTTTGTAAGCGCAATCAAATATGCGGCTAATGAAAAGGGGCGAAGGGCAGAGTGAGAAAATACGGAAGAGCAATTTCACTGGGGATGGCAGCGTTAGTGCTGGCAGCGTCAATGGCGGGCTGTGGGGTGGTCTCAAACGGTGATAATCAGAAGAAGGAGACATCAGACGCAGCGAAGGACGGGGACAAAATTGTCATCGGCATGTCGATGGAT
Organism: Paenibacillus sp. FSL E2-0178; assembly: GCF_038593005.1. Taxonomy (NCBI): domain Bacteria; kingdom Bacillati; phylum Bacillota; class Bacilli; order Caryophanales; family Paenibacillaceae; genus Paenibacillus; species Paenibacillus sp. FSL E2-0178. Next base: position 2,463,305 of record NZ_CP151953.1, on the reverse strand, counting down.
ACCTTGAAGGAGGAGCGTTGGCAGAAGGACCGGGATATCTTTACGGCAAAAGTAGAGGAGCTTGGCGGTGAAGTGAAGGTGCTGGCTGCAAACGGCGATGATGCTACCCAGTTAAGCCAGGCGGAACAGCTGATCTCCCAGGGTGTGGATGTGCTTGTGGTTATTGCCCATAACGCGGAAGCAACGGCTCCGATCGTAGAGAAGGCTCACAAGGAAGGCATCAAGGTCATTGCCTATGACCGACTGATCAATAATGCCGAGGTAGACTATTATATTTCGTTTGATAACGTGCGTGTCGGAGAGTTCCAGGCTCAGGCGGTCATTGATAAGGCTCCTAAAGGCAATATCGTCTATATCGGCGGTGCCGATACGGATAACAACGCCCATATGTTCAAAGAAGGGGCGATGAATATTCTGAAGCCGCTTGAAGAGAAAGGGGACATTAAGATTGTCTACGACCAGTTCTCCAAGGACTGGAAGCCGGAAGAAGCGCTGAAAAATATGGAGAATGCGCTGACCGCGAACAATAATGATGTTCAAGGTGTGGTAGCAGCCAATGACGGGACTGCAGGCGGTTCGATCCAGGCGCTCACGGCTCAGGGCATGGCCGGTAAAATACCGGTATCCGGCCAGGATGCTGACCTTGCTGCGGTACAGCGCATCGCCGAAGGCACGCAGCTGATGACAGTCTATAAACCGATCAACGCGATTGCAACGAAAGCTGCGGAAATGGCGATGGCAGCTGCCAAAGGCGAAAGTATTTCGACAGAAAAATCAGTTAACAACGGTAAAATTGATGTTCCTTCTATATTGCTCGATCCGCTAGCGGTCAATAAGGATAACCTGGACGTACTGATCAAGGACAGCTTCCACAAGCTTGAGGATGTCTATAAGAACGTTCCGAAGGACCAGTGGCCGAAACAATAAGGGCGGCCTGTACGGCAAGCAGATGCGGTGCCTGTGGCGCTACCGCATCTGCTTGCAGGTTTAAGGGCCGGAAGGAGGAGCGGAAGGCATGAATGTACTTGAAATGGTAGAGATCAGCAAGACATTCCCCGGTGTTAAGGCGCTGGACCATGTGAACTTCAAGGTCAGGCAAGGGGAGATTCACGCCTTATGCGGCGAGAACGGCGCTGGTAAATCCACGCTGATGAAGGTATTGAGCGGACTATACCCTGCAGGGACATACGGCGGGGAAATCCTGATCAATGGGGAGAAAAAGTCTTTTCATAGAATAACGGATGCGGAGAAGGCCGGTATCGCGATTATTCACCAGGAGCTGGCACTCGTGAAGGAAATGACAGTCGGAGAGAATATTTTCCTGGGAGCTGAACCGGTCAGACGCGGGGCCATCCAGTGGAATGAGCTCTATCATCAGGCTTCGCTATGGCTGAAGAAGGTCGGGCTGAATCTGTCTCCGGACACGAAGATCGGCAATCTCGGCATCGGCCAGCAGCAGCTGGTGGAGATCGCCAAAGCACTCTCCAAGCATACCAAGATTCTCATTCTGGATGAGCCGACGGCAGCCCTGACCGAGAGTGAGGTGTCTATCCTGATGGGCATTCTGAACCAGCTGCGGCGGGAGGGGGTTACCTGTGTCTATATCTCCCACAAAATGCCGGAAGTATTCGCGCTGGCTGACTCCATCACAGTGCTGCGCGACGGGCGGACGGTAGCTACACTTGACCGCAAGGAGACAAATGACGACCAGATTGTTTCCCTAATGGTTGGACGTGAGCTTACGGAGCGATATCCGCGGGTGGAGCATTCGCCCGGAGACAAGGTGCTTGAGGTCAGGGATTATAATGTGTGGCACCCGGAGAAGCGCCAGCAGAAGGTGCTCCGTGATATTGAATTTACCCTCCGGGAGGGTGAGATTCTGGGGATTGCCGGGTTGATGGGGGCAGGACGCACGGAGCTTGTCAGCAGCCTGTTCGGTGCCTATGGAGGCCGGGCCGAAGGGACTGTACTGATCGGAGGGCAGCCCATTAAGATCCGTTCCATAGCCGATGCGATCAAGGCGGGCATTGCCCTGGTGACGGAAGACCGTAAACGCCAGGGGCTGGTCATGGGGATGGATGTCAAACGAAACACCACGTTAGCCACACTGGGCAAAGTCGCAAAGCTGGGAGTCATCAACGAGAATGAGGAAATCAAGTGGGCAGAGCGGTACGTGCAGGATCTGAAGACGAAAACAGCTTCGCTGGAGACGCAGGTAGGCACACTGTCCGGGGGGAACCAGCAGAAGGTGGTCATCGGCAAATGGCTGATGAGTGGCCCCAAAATTCTGATTATGGACGAACCCACCCGGGGCATCGACGTCGGTGCGAAGTACGAAATATATAATCTGATGAATCAGCTGGTCGAGCAGGGCGTGGCTATTATTATGATCTCCTCGGAGCTTCCGGAAGTGCTCGGCATGAGCGACCGGATTCTGGTGATGTGTGAAGGGCAGTTTGTGCGGGAATATGATTGGCGGGAAGCAACGCAGGAGAATATTATGCTGGCCGCTACGGGAGGTAGATAGAGATGCAGCTGCAAAAAGAGCTTAGGGAACCTGAAGCGGTTCCGGCAGCCGGGGGATCGCGCTTACGCGGCTTGTTCGGCAAAATGGATATGCGTGCCTATACGATGGTGGGTGCATTAATACTGATCTGGGTGCTGTTCGGAGTACTGAATCCGACCTTCCTGACTTCGCGGAATCTGTCCAATCTGTTCACGCAGATGTCGGTGACCTCCATTCTGGCCATCGGGATGGTGCTGGTCATTGTGGCAGGGCATATCGATCTGTCTGTCGGCTCCATCGTCGGACTGACCGGCGGCATGGCAGCTATTCTCAGCAACTGGCTGGAGCTGCCGGCTATTGTAGCCATTCTTGGCACACTGGCCGCAGGTGCCGTGCTGGGCCTGATTCAGGGCTGGCTGGTGGCGTATAAAATGATCCCCGCCTTCATTGTCACCCTCGGGGGAATGATGGTGTTCCGCGGGGTGCTGATGGGCGTGACCGAGTCGATGACCATTCCGGTATCCGACCCGGTGCTGGCCTTGCTCGGCAATGCTTATTTTGCCCCGGGCTTCGGGATCATCCTTGGTGTGATCGCAGTAGGACTGCTGCTCTGGAGTGCGTTCAATAAACGCCGTTCCCGCAGGAAATACGGCTTCGAAATCGCCCCGCTGGGCCTGGACGTCGCCAAGGTGGCCGGACTTGCCCTGCTGGTGGTGGCTTTTGTAGCCGTGATGAACAATTACAAGGGCATTCCGTTCCCGATTATTTTCGTAATTGTCCTGGCGGTCATCTTCTATTTCCTGTCAACCAAGACGACCTTCGGCCGTCATATCTATGCAATAGGGGGCAACATTGAGGCGGCACGCCTCTCCGGTATTAACATCAAGCGCAAATCCATGCTGATCTTCGTGCTGAGCGGACTGCTGGGCTCGATCGCCGCCATCGTGCTGACCTCACGCCTGGCCTCGGCTACCATCACCGCCGGTAATATGGCTGAGATGGATGCTATCGCCGCTTGCGTCATTGGCGGCACTTCACTGATGGGCGGAGCCGGCACAGTTATCGGTGCCATTATCGGAGCGCTGGTGATGACTTCGCTTGATAACGGAATGTCGCTGATGGGACTGGAATCCTTCTGGCAGTATGTCGTCAAAGGCTCCATTCTGGTCATTGCCGTCTGGCTGGATATTTCCAATCGCAGCAAGGGTGTGAGATAACCGCAGCCCCAGCAGGTAAACAATTTCAGCAGAACAGCTAAACAGCCGGTTAAGGACAAGGGGACTGAGTCCCATGTTGACCTTGACCGGCTGTTTGCTGTGCCTATAGAGCCGCTTATTCGACGATAATCTTGGCGCTCATTCCGCTGTGGCCGGAGCCGCACATGATCGCGCAGGTGACCTCGAAGGTTCCTGCCTCCTCGGGGAGAATCACCTTGGAGGAATCTTTGGCGTCCAGCCGCAGCTTCATCTCAGGCACAAGAATGCCGTGGTTGCCGCTCTCGTTTTTGAAGATGATTTTGACAGGTACGCCCTTCTTCAAGTGGTATTCTTTCTGGTCAAAGCTGTAGTTGGTTGCTGTAATGACGATTTCTTCTTCCGCCGTAAGATTGGTGTCAGCAGCCGGGCTGTTAGCGCTGTCAGAATTGCTGCTGCCCCCGCCGGTTCCGCAAGCCGTAAGCAGTAGTGCAAATACAATAGAACAAAGAATAGCCGCCTTCCTGATCATAAGCATCCTCCTAAAAGGTTCGTGATGAATTGTGATAACAGATGACATTAGCATAGCTCAAATCCTGAAAGTTGTCTTGGATAATCTGTGAGGATTTGTTTGACCGGAAGCTGACTCCAAACTTTGTCGAAAATTGCAAAAATATGATGCAAAAACAATTAAAATTTATTATAATTAAAGCTATTATAATTTTAACTTTTATATTATTTGGTTAGAAGTAGGGGATCCACATTATTTTAGCGCACGAATCGCAAAGTTCGGAGAAATGGCACCGCAGAATATTAACCGGATACTGGATTATTGTGCTCTGTATGCTGGCAGCCCAATTTATTTTTATGCTGTCCTCCCATTCCACTGAGACTAAGACCATCCTCATCCCCAGTAAGGGCCACTTGTTCATCGCCTGTAATCTGATGATCATTATAGCTATGGCTTCCGCCGAGATTTGGCTGCGTATGATGCAGCATTATCATAAGCAGGCCGTTGTGATCTGCGGGTTCATCGTTTCTTATCTGATGTATTTTGTGCTGGAGCCTTTTGTAGATGGTGCCCAGATGACACTTATGATGCCGATTATGATTGCCCTGATCTATTTCGACCAGCGGCTGCTATACTATCTCGGGGTATTCAGCACGCTATTCTATAGCGGGATTTATTTCGGGCTGGAGCGGCCGCTGCTGGACAAACCGCTGCTGGAGTTTCTGATGGTGGAATGTGTGTTTATTGTGTTCGCCGTGATGGCGCAGGCTGTCATTGTCAGGGCCCGTGAGACCCGCGAATATCTGGAGCAGTTGACCAAGTCGGAGCAGGGGCTGATGGTGGAACGGGCGATTTCCGACAAGCTGCTGAAGATCGATGCGCTTACCGGCCTGTACAATCACAAAACCTTTCATGAATATCTGGACTCCCTGCTGGAGCAGTGCGAGAGCAACGGGCTGAGGCTGCAGCTGGCGCTGTTTGATATCGACAACTTCAAGCGTGTTAATGATACGTACGGACACTGGGTCGGCGATCTCGTGCTTAAGGAGGTGGCAGCGAAGGTGAATGGTCTGATCGGGCTGAATGATTTCGCGGCGAGATACGGCGGGGAAGAGTTCGCGGTGATTTTTACGGATAAAAGCTTTCAGGAAGCCTATGCTGCCGTCGAGGAGATGCGGGTAGGTATAGCCGCTATGGAGCATCCGTATGCCGGAGGCAAGCCGATTACGGTCAGTATCGGATTCTGCGATTATCAGCTGGGGGACGGCAAGGAAATGCTGTTCCGCAAGACGGACGAAGCGCTGTACAGCGCCAAGCGGGGCGGTAAAAATGCTGTCGTCACGGCTGCTATCACCCATGGCGATGATCCGGTTGTGTCCTATGCGTAATTTTTAGTTATAAAAATTTTTTAATTACAAAAAACCCCCAGTATCCGGTATAATCCGGGGATTGGGGGTTTCGTTGTGCGCTGAAACGGATACCGTCCCCTAAGGATGGTTCAGCCGTTTCTACTTGGCCGCTTCAAACGGAGTGGATACCGGCAGGAAGAGGTCGATAATACCAATGACCAGGGCTGCGAGCAGCGCTCCGAGAATGGTGACACTGACTCCGCTCACAATGAACTGGGCAATCCAGATCACCAGGGCACTGACCAGGAAGCCGACGATACCGCGGCCGAAGGGTGTTGTTTTTTTGCCGAAAATGCCTTCAACCACCCAGCCGAGCAGAGCGATAACCAGCGCAAGCACAAGCGCGCTCCAGAACCCCCCGACCGTGAATTGAGGGACAATCCAGCCGACCACCATCAGAACGATTGCCGCGACCACGAAACGTACCACATGACCTAAGAATCTCACCTAACTAACCTCCTTTGGCGTTCGCGTAAGGATATGTGCGTTGTTATTGTGGCCCGCAGCCGCTTTTCTATGCCCAGAAATCATACCCAAATAGCGAAAATGGGCTAAATTAGGTATAATGTAACCATCTATGAAGGGAGCTGTGACAGTAATTGGACGACAAAATTTTGCATACGCTTGAATATCGCAAGATTTTAAATAAATTGATGCAGTATACGCAGACACCGATGGGACGGCTGACTGCTGAATCGCTGAAGCCCTCCGGGGATTTCGAAGGAGTGAAGCTGCTTCTGCAGGCTACGGATGAGGCTGCTAATGTTGACCGGCTAAAGGGAATTCCTTCCTTCCGCGGTGTGACTGACATCAAGCCCGCCCTGAAACGCGCTTCGATCGGCGGAATGCTGGGTACCACTGAACTGCTCTCTGTCGGCAACACGATCGGCGGAGCCCGCAGAGTGAAGCGGTTCCTCGGGGCGATGCACGAGGATGAGAAGATCCCTACCCTCTTCGCCCAGAGTGATCTGCTCTCGGAGCAGAAGCATGTGGAGGACGCCATCCGCCTGTGTATCGACGAGAATGCGGATGTCATGGATTCGGCCAGTACAGAGCTGGCCTCCATCCGGCGGGAGCTGCGCGGCGGCGAGACCCGCATCCGCGAGAAGCTGGATTCCATGATCCGCTCGTCTTCGGTATCGAAGATGCTGCAGGATCAGCTCGTGACGATCCGTGGTGACCGGTTTGTCATTCCGGTCAAAGCGGAGTACCGTGCCCATTTCGGCGGCATTGTTCATGATCAGTCCGGCTCCGGGGCGACGCTGTTCATTGAGCCGGAATCGATTGTGGCGATGAACAACAAGCTGCGCGAGACACGGCTGCGCGAGGAGCGGGAGATCGAGATCATCCTGCACCGCCTGACGGCACTTGTCGGCGATATTGCCGAAGAGATGGCTTATGATATCGATATTCTCGGCGAACTCGATTTCATCTTCGCCAAAGCGCGCCTGGCACGCGACATGAAGGCTACCCAGCCACGTATGAATGACCGCGGCTACCTGCGTCTGCGCAAAGGGCGCCATCCGCTCATTCCCGCAGAGCAGGTTGTGCCGCTGGATGTGGAGCTGGGCAACCAGTACAGCTCGATTATCGTGACCGGCCCGAACACCGGCGGTAAGACAGTTACCCTGAAGACCATCGGTCTGCTCAGCCTGATGTCGATGTCGGGACTGTTCATTCCGGCAGAGGAAGGCAGCCAGATGTGCGTCTTCGATGCGATCTATGCCGACATTGGCGATGAGCAGAGTATTGAGCAGAGCCTGAGTACGTTCTCCAGCCATATGACCAATATCATCTCCATTCTGAAGAGAATGACGCCGAAGAGTCTGATTCTGCTCGATGAAGTTGGAGCAGGAACGGATCCGGCGGAGGGATCGGCCCTGGCGATTGCCATTCTGGAGAATATCCACCGTACAGAATGCCGGATGGTGGCAACTACGCATTACAGTGAGCTGAAGGCTTATGCGTATGAGCGCAAAGGCGTCATCAATGCCAGTATGGAGTTTGATGTGGCCAGTCTGAGTCCTACCTACCGGCTGCTGATCGGTGTGCCGGGACGAAGCAATGCGTTCGCCATTGCCGAGCGCCTCGGCCTGCCGAATGCCATTCTTGAGCATGCGCGCGGCGAAGTCAAGGAAGAAGACATGCGCGTCGAGCACATGATCGCTTCCCTGGAAGAGAACCGCCTCACCGCAGAGAATGAGCGTGAACGGGCCGAGGGCCTGCGCCGCGAAGCGGAAGAATTCCGCAAGCGGCAGCAGCTGGAGCTGGAGAAGCTGGAAGGCCAGCGCGACAAACGCCTGGAGAAGGCAGAGAAGGATGCCAGCGATATCCTCGCCAAGGCGCGTAAGGAAGCCGAGGAGATCATCAGTGACCTCCGCCGCCTGGCAATGGAGGAAGGGGCGTCCGTCAAGGAGCACAAGCTGATCGAAGCGCGCCGGAGACTGGATGAAGCGGAGCCTGCACCGCGCAAGAAGGTTATTGCCCGCAGCAGCACCAAGGCGCCGCGGAAGATTCAGCCCGGGGATGAAGTCAAGGTGGCTAATGTGAATCAGAAGGGCCTTGTTGTAGAGCTGAGCGGTGCCAAGGAAGCCGTGGTGCAGTTCGGCATTATGAAGATGAAGGTCAACCTTGCTGATCTGGAGTTCCTGGCCTCTGCACCGGATGCGCCTCCGCCGGCTCTGCGCCGGGCTACGACAGTCAAGCGTACGCGGGATGAGAATGTCCGCACCGAGCTCGATCTGCGCGGGGCCAATCTGGAAGAAGCCATCATGGAGACCGACCGCTTCATCGACGAGGCGTTCCTCGGCAATCTTGGGCAGATTTCGATTATCCACGGCAAAGGCACGGGGGTATTGCGGACGGGGATACAGGAATATCTGCGTAAGCATAAGAATATCAAAAGCTACCGGCTCGGGAATTACAACGAAGGCGGCGCGGGCGTAACCGTGGCTGAACTGCAGTAGCGTCCGGCAGAAAGAGGGAGAAGTATGCAAGATAATATTGATCTTTTGCTGGATCATCCGCTGGGAGCGCTGCTCGGCTACTTCACTGTGGCCATATTGGGTCTGGTGGTATTCCTGTCCTTCTTTGAAATGGTGACTAAATACAACTGCTGGGAAGAAATCCGCAAGGGGAATGTGGCCGTAGCGATGGCAACCGGAGGCAAGATCTTCGGCATCTGCAATATTCTGCGCTTCAGCATTGAAGCGGGAGCCTCGATCTATGAGACGATGAAATGGTCGGTTGTGGGTTTCCTCCTGCTGCTGCTGGCGTACTTCCTGTTTGAATTTCTAACCCCCGTCTTTTCGATTGATGACGAGATTGCTGCGGATAACCGGGCCGTGGGACTGACAGCACTGCTGATCTCCGTTTCATTGTCCTATGTCATCGGCGCCGCTATATTTTGATTTAGGGAGCAGGGAAATATGAAGATTCTGGTTCGGGTTCTGTTCTTTTCCGCTCTGGCGTTTATAGCGGCCGGAATTATCTATTTAATGTTGCATTGAAATTGAACCTAATGTGAGGAACGAAGGAGATTATACAGATGGAAACGACAGTATGTCCTTGGTGCCATACGGAGATTGTATGGGATGAGGAGTTTGGCCCGGAGGACACTTGTCCTCATTGCAATAATGAGCTTAGCGGTTACCGCACGATTACAATAGGCGCTGACGATCTCGAAGATGAAGAGCTGGACACAGAGGACGCTTCCGATCAGGAAGAGGTCAGTGACGAGGATCTGTGGGATGACGACGGTGACAAGGATAGTGTGGTTCCCATATTTAATACCCTGGTCCAGTTCGGTGATGATTATGATCTGACGCGTTATGAGCAGAGTGTCGCCAGCTTGCTGGCCGCGCAGCTGGAAGCGCCGGAATGTCCGCAATGCCATGAGCTGATGCTTCACTCCGGCACACAGCAGGTAAGCGGATTTACCCCGGCAACGCCGGAAGCGCTGGGCGGCGGAGCCGTGCTGAAGCCGCCGTTCTCGCTGAATCTGTTCGTATGTCCTTCCTGCTTCCATGTGCAGCACAGTCTGGCACAGGAAGACCGCATTCAGCTTGTGCGCAATCTCAGCACTACACCTCAGTAAGCTTCGGATTCATGCTTTACCTGTAATTTGGACATGTTAGTTATACATGAGGTGTCCAGAATAGCAGGGAGGTATAGCATGAGGAGGTTATTACGGAACCAGGCAGCGCTGCTGCTTGCCGTGGGCGGGCTCTACCTGCTGGCTACGGTGCTGGCAGGTACTTTTTTGAACGTGTATTTGTGGAAAAGCCGGCAGAACTTCGCCATGATCGGCTGGTTTACGGTTGCCCAGCAGCTCGCAGTCGGACTAAGCTTCTGGCTGGGCGGCAAATGGGTGAAGGAGCATAACAAAATGAATGCCCTGCGGCTGGGAATTGCCGTTTCGGGCTTTTTTTATTTGCTGGTGCTCTGGCTGCGCGGAGAAGCGGTGTATTATATCTGGCCGCTGGGACTCATTCTCGGTCTTTCAATCGGGTTCTACTGGCTGGCTTTTAATATTGTTTTCTTTGAGATTACCGAGGCGGGCAACCGCGATTTTTTTAACGGCTGGATGGGACTGCTGGGTTCGCTGACGGGCATTGTCGGTCCGTGGGTATCCGGTAGTCTGATCTCCTTGTGGCATGGGGACAAGGGCTACCGTATTGTGTTTATCCTGTCACTGTGCATCTATGGAGTGGCTGCTGTACTCAGCTTTGGGCTAGAGAAGCGGCCGCGCGGCGGAACTTACCTGTGGCTGGAGCCCTGGCGCGAGCTTAGCCGCAAGGAGAGTCCCTGGCGGCCCGCTGCGGCGGCGCTGCTGTTCCAGGGAGTACGGGAGGGCGTATTCTCGTTCCTGATCGGACTGCTGGTCTATATTGCGGTCCGTGAGGAGAGTAAGCTTGGGCAGTTCGCGCTGATTACCTCGGCAGTTTCTTTGATCAGCTACTATGCGGCCGGTAAATGGTTCAAGCCCGGAACCCGCTTCAAGGGGATGCTGGCCGGCAGTCTGCTGCTGGCCGCTTTCATTCTGCCGCTTCTGTGGAAGGTGAATTACGCCACGCTGTTAATTATGGGAATTGGAACCTCGCTGTGCATCCCGCTCTACATGCTGCCGATGACGTCTACCAGCTTCGATCTGATGGGTGTCTCTGAAGAGAGTGCCGGCAAACGGGTGGAGCTGGTTGTGCTTAGAGAGCTGAGTCTGATGACCGGGCGGCTGATAGGCCTGCTTATATTCATTGCTGTGCTGTCGGTCAATCAGTCCCCGCAGGCTGTCACTTGGCTTATGCTGCTGCTGGGAATGGCTCCGCTGGGGGGCTGGCTGGTGCTGCGGCGGTTGCTGAAGCAAGGAGCCGGGCTTAAGCATACCAAGATAACTTGAGCTGAACAGATCCGGGTGCAGGTGCTGAACCGGCTTGGATCTAGCCGGGATAACCTGTATAAATGTTATTTATGAGGAGGCATGGGCATCCTTGGCCAAGAAAAAAAGCTACAGCCTAAGGACAACGGTAGCGGTGATGGTATCTGCTGTTGTAGTCCTGGTGCTGCTGGTCTTATATATTATATTCCGCAATCAGATTATTCCCCAGACCCGGCATGCGCTGGAGGATAAGGCCATTACGATTGCCCGCACGATTGCCCTGATGCCGCTGCTCTCAGAGGGCTTAAGCGAAGGGAACAGCAAGGGGATTCAAGCCTACACCTCCAAGATTACACGCCGTAATGATATATTGTTTGTAGTGGTGATGGATATGAACAGCATCCGGTATTCGCATCCGGATGCCTCCAAGGTAGGACTGCCCTTCGTGGGAGGCGGGCAGGAGGCTGCGCTGCGCGGACAAGAGAGCATCTCCGAAGGAACAGGGACGCTCGGGAATTCGTTGCGGGCATTCGTGCCGGTCTATGACGGCAGAGGGCATCAGCTCGGGGTCGTAGTAGCTGGACTGTCGATGGACAGGGTGCAGCGTCTGGTCAGGCAGAATGAATGGACGATTATTGCCATTCTGGTCTCAGGCGCGCTGTTTGGGGCCGGAGGCGCTTTTGTTCTGGCGAGGAGGATCAAGCAAATGATGTTCGGCATGGAGCCTGCCGATATTTCCAGACTCCTGCAGGAACGCAGCGCCATGCTGGAATCCATTCGCGAGGGGATTATTGCGATTGACCAGGAAGCGCGCATTACGCTTATCAATATGGAGGCGCACCGGCTTCTCAAGGCGGCAGGGATCAACGGCGCCGTTGTAAACCGGCAGATTGCCGATTATTGGCCAGAGCTGCGTCTGGAGCATGTGCTGGCCAGCGGGGAAGGCAGGCAGGACCAGGAGCTGGAGCTGGGCGGTATCTCCCTGCTCGTAAGCAGCCTGCCGGTCCGCGTAGGCGGTGAGATTGCCGGAGCCATCGCTACATTTCGTGACAAGACTGAGCTGGCAGTTCTGGCGGAACGGCTGTCGGGTATTTCTGTCTATGCAGACGCCCTGCGGGCAGGTGCCCATGAATTCATGAACAAGCTGCATGTGATTATGGGCATGACGCATATGGGCTTATATGACGAGCTGCAGCAGTATATTCTGGGAACGGCAAATAACTACCAGCAGGAGATCGGGGCCATCACGAGACAGATTAAGGACCCGGCTATGGCGGGTTTTCTGCTGGGTAAGCTGAGCCGGGCGCGCGAGACGGGAATTGAACTGCTGCTGACTGCGGACAGTTATCTGCCGGAATCGGCAGATTCGCAGGTTATTCATGAGCTGATTACGATTGCCGGGAATTTGCTGGACAATGCGATGGAAGCGCTGGGCGGCCCGGGGCCTAATGAACACAGCGGCGATGTACACAGCAGAGATGTACACGGCAGAGATGTACACAGTAATAAGCGGGTCGGGCTTGCTTTTCACTATGAAGAGGGAAGGCTGCTGTGTGAGGTTAGCGACAACGGCCCGGGGATTCCGGAGGCACTCCGGGAGCAGATCTTCGTCCAGGGCTTCTCCTCCAAGGGGGAACACCGGGGAATCGGACTGTACTTAGTCAGGAAGAGTGTAGACAAACTGCAGGGACATCTTCAGATTGCCGCCTGCGGCGGCGGGCAGGGAACCACGTTCATCGTTGATGTGCCATATGCTGCAAAGGGTGAGGAGAGCCAATGAACATTAAAGTGCTGATTGTAGAAGATGACCCGATGGTAGCGAAATTCAACCGCCATTATCTCGAACAGGTCCAGGGCTTCGAGTTCGCGGGCTGGGCGGCTTCAGGAGATGAGGCCTTGAAGATGCTGGCGGAACAGGAGATCGATCTCCTGCTGCTGGATATCTATATGCCCCGTACCAGCGGGCTTCAGCTGTTGTCCACGCTACGGGAGCAGGGAAGCAAGGCGGATATCATTGTGATCTCCGCCGCCAGCGATAATGCAAGCATCCGCAAGGCGCTGCAGAACGGGGCTGTGGATTACCTGATCAAGCCATTTGAGTTTGCCCGATTTCAGGCGGCTTTGTCGGCATACCGCGAAGACTTTCGGTTAATGCACAAGGAGCATCTGAGCCAGGAACAGCTGGATAAGCTGCTGCGCCACTCCGCTCCGGAGGCTGAAGAAGACAAGACTGGGGCGCAGAGCCTGCCCAAAGGTCTTACCGAAGGCACACTGGAGAGCATCTGGGATACGATTAAGCAGCTGCCGAACCCGGTATTCTCCACTGAAGATATCAGCAGTCAGGCGCCGATTTCGCGGATTTCCGTCCGCAAATATCTGGCTTTTCTGACCGAGGCAGGCATTCTGGAGATGGAGCTCAGCTACGGTGCGGTAGGCAGACCGGTATATATGTACAAGGTGAAGCCGGAGGGGCATGAACTTATAAGTAAATATAGGTGAGCGGCTGGTAAATTGGACAGCGGGTGGTTAGTGGTTAATGGAGGGCCTTCGGGTCCTTTTTTTGTTGCCTGGGAGATTGTGTGATCGGGGAAATTGTTGATATTTCATGCCTGTAAGTGAAGCGGACTGAGAAGCCGCTATATTTCCAAATAACCTTTTTATGAGGATGAAACGGACTGAGAATCCCTTATCCTGTTCATTCGGGCCGGAAATGAGCTATGTCTGGTCAAATAAGCGATTCTGTGTCCGATTAGTCAACGAATCCGCCTGATCTGCCCAAATAACGGAATTTCAGTCCTCTACATCAAGGAATTAATGAATAAGATTACAACTTCTACTAATTCTACTAATATGGAGTCATGGCTGCCCTACCACTGCCCAGCTATGACTCCATGTTAATTCTTATTCTTAAACGTTAGCAAAGGTGATTTATGCAGCCCTGCGATCAGGCAAAAGCCAGTTTCAATGCCTGCGGATGGAAGGAACCCATGATTTTATAGGCTTTTAAATGCGGATTGTTCATATCATTATCGTAAATAATCATATGCTGCCTGCCCTTGAGAATGATATCAAACCGCTGCTTCCGGTCAGCCTGCACGATGGTAATATAATAGCTGTATTTGTTGTCTGTGCTTACATTCCGCGCTGATTTCATTAACCGGACGTCGGCGAAATCATCACATATTTGTTTGATGGCCTCCGGCTCCGTAACCACAATATCCTTCTGTTCACCGGGAACAGAGGACAGACGGGTGATTTCAAGGGAGGCGATATCCTCCAGCCGGATGGTTCTGGCCACCACTTTTTTGAAGGAAGTGTAACGGTTTGCTGTATAGGTCATTAGAGAAACACCAGCTGCGGTCAGGATGGCGCCGGCAAGCATATATTTTTTGCTTTTGTCCATGGTTCAGTTCCTCCTAGTCATACGATTGTGTAAGTCCCAATTATAAAACTATAAACATCCGCACGCAAATTCACTTACTTTAACGGGGTGCTTCCGTATAACATTGGCTGCGGGTTGGCGAATGAAAGAAGAATTAAATATGGTGAACATAAATGAAATCCCTACTGGAGGGAAATGCCTTGCCCCCTTAAAGAAGCGTTATGACATTTTTTTGAGGAGGGTTTATGTACATCAACAATTTGACTCCAGCTGCCCATGAGCATAAAATAATAATAAATGATATATAAATATATCATTATATTCATAAAAATATCAATTAATCCACAGCAAAGGCAGGACTATGTTCATGAAACCCAGTGTTAAGGACAATAAACGGAAAGCTATTCTGGACGCAGCAACGGAGCTGCTGGCGTTGAAGCCGACGGCTACGCTGCAGGAGATCGCGGATCATGCACAAATCGGCATTGCGACGCTGCATCGCTATTTCTCTACAAGGGAGCTTCTGCTGGATGCGCTGGCGCTGAATGCCATCGGGCTGGTGGATGAAGCGCTCGAAGGAATCATGAATGATGACAGCGATATGCTCCGCTTCCTGACGGAGGTGTTCGAGGCGCTGATTCCTTTGGGCAGCAAGATGTCTTTTCTAAGCTTCGCGGCATCGGTTGACGAGAATCCTAATATTCTTGCCGAGGAAGCCCGAATCAAGCAACCGCTGCGGGAAGCTGTGGAAGGGTGGCAGACACGCGGTCTGCTGAATGCCGCGATGCCCGCCCACTGGATGATAACCGTCATGTATAATCTGCTGTTCGTTGCCTGGCAGGAGATCCAGAATGGCAATCTTGCGAAGAATGATGCTCCGCAATTGTTGGTATCCACCGTCATTCAAGGCTTCGGCGCCCCGGGACGAAGCGGCAGCTGAAGCAACATAAAGGAGGAAGCTTTATGTCAACGTTAGACGTAGAAGTTGTCGACCGCCTGGACGAAGTGCAGAAAGGCGAGGTTGCCAGACTGTTTTATCAGGCTTTTGCCTTGAAATTCAATGCCCTGTGGATATTTACCCGCAATGAGAAGCAAGTCGTGGAGGTGTTGTGCCGGAGTCTGCGTTATGACAACGGTCTGTATGCGGTACGCGAGGGAAGGGTGGTTGGATTCGTCGGTCTGGAAAAAGGAGACGGCTTCTTCGCAACGCTGGGTTACGGGGCTCTCAGACATTCGTTCGGCATAGCGGGCGGCGCGTGGCGTTATGCAGCCTACGGTATATATCGTATGTTTCACGGCGGCGTTCCGAAGGACTCCATTCATATTGATCCGCTCGTCGTCTCCAGTGAGGTAAGAGGGTTGGGGATCGGAACCCGGCTGCTGGAAGCGTCCTTTGCCTTAACACGGTCGGCGAACCGCAACAAGATGTTGCTGGAGGTTGTTGACACCAATCCGCAAGCCAAAAAGCTCTATGAGCGGCTCGGCTTCAAGACCTTCAAGGTGCAGAATACCGGGCTGTTCACGGCAAAAGCCGGCTTTGCCAAAGTGCTGCATATGGAGAAGCTGCTGGACTAGCGCGTGCCCCCTTCCCGATCCGCAAGAGGATCGGGAAGTTTTGTTTCTTTTCGGAAATGATGACAGCAACAACCCGGGAGGTTAGGAGCGGAGAGAGTTAAGACAATAGCAGTTGGATTTTCAACACTTGCTGATGAATGATGGGATCGTGTTGGAGCAGCAGTTGGACAAACAGCATATAAATGCTCACCATTCCTGCAAAGTGGCTAAATCAACAACAGTAGATGCTGTTTGCCCACTTACTTTAGTTACTTAATAATTTCTTTAATTACGTAAGCTTCCAAGGACAGCCCTTTTG
The DNA here is from genome assembly GCF_038593005.1 of Paenibacillus sp. FSL E2-0178. NCBI lineage: Bacteria > Bacillati > Bacillota > Bacilli > Caryophanales > Paenibacillaceae > Paenibacillus > Paenibacillus sp. FSL E2-0178. The sequence continues at coordinate 2,447,057 of NZ_CP151953.1, read as the reverse complement.
CGGATATGATAATTGTGAAAATATGCACAAGGGGGCAAGCGTTACTATGAAAAAGAGATATGCAGCGACTCTTATACTCGTTCTTTCCGTTATGCTGGTTATCGCAGGCTGCGGTAACAACAATGCTAACGGCAGTGTCAATGAGAGCAAGGGTAAGAATAGCGCAACCACAGAGCCTGCAGCAACCACTGCACCTAAAGAGACAGCCGAAGCCGTATCGGGAGCATCCGAAGCGAGCTATACACCGTACGATCAGTTAAAAGATAAATATGATATCATCATTGTCGGCGCAGGCGGTGCCGGAATGTCGGCGGCGCTGGAAGCCAAGGCTAACGGCATGAACCCGGTTATTTTGGAGAAAATGCCGGTTGCCGGCGGTAACACCACCAAATCCTCCTCGGGTATGAACGCTTCGCAGACGAAGTTCCAGAAGGAGCAGGGCATCGAGGATACCAATGATCTGTTCTATGAAGAGACACTGGCAGGCGGCCATGATACGAACAACAAGGAGCTGCTCCGCTTTTTCGTGGACAATTCCGCAAGTGCCATTGACTGGCTGGATTCGATCGGAATCCGTTTGAACAATATTACGATTACCGGCGGAATGAAAGAGAAGCGCACCCACCGTCCGGAAGACGGCTCAGCAGTCGGACAATATCTGGTTGCAGGACTCGTAAGAAATGTACAAGAGCAAGGGATTCCCTTGTTCGTTAATGCGGATGTGAAGGAACTTACAGTGCAGGATGGCAAGGTGAACGGCGTCAAGGTGCTGTTCAACCAGGCCGATGAGAAAACAATTACCGGATCAGCAGTGATCGTAACAACCGGCGGCTTCGGCGCCAATATGGAGATGATTACCGAAGTCAGACCTGACCTCGAGGGTTATGTGACCACGAACCAGATCGGCAGCACCGGCGATGGCATCCGGATGATTGAACAGGCTGGCGGCACAACGGTAGATCTGGATCAGATTCAGGTACACCCGACTGTACAGCAGGAGAAATCCTACCTGATCGGTGAAGCGGTCCGGGGCGAAGGTGCAATTCTGGTGTCCAGCGAGGGCAAACGTTTCGGCAACGAAATGGATACCCGTGATAAAGTGACAGCTTCCATCAATACACTTCCGGAGAAATCAGCGTATCTGGTGTTTGATTCCGGCGTGAAATCCCGCGTCAAAGCGGTGGACCAGTACATCAAGATGGGTGTAGTCAAAACAGCGGATACCATCGAATTGTTGGCAGAACAAATGAACGTTCCGGCAGATCAGCTGAAGAAGACCGTAGATACCTGGAACAGCGCAGTGAAGAATAAGTCGGATGCGGAATTCGGCAGAACAACAGGCATGGATAATGATCTGTCCGGCGCACCGTATTATGCAATCCAAATCGGCCCGGGAATTCACTACACCATGGGCGGTGTGGTGATTAATACAAATACAGAGGTCTTGAACAAAGACGGCAAAGCGATCACAGGACTTTTTGCAGCAGGCGAAGTAGTCGGCGGATTACATGGCCAGAACCGTATCGGCGGTAACTCTGTAGCTGAGATTATTATCTTTGGACGGCAGGCAGGGATCAAATCTGCTGAATTTGTAAAAGCACAATAAGCTATTATTCCATATTGTCAGGTTTATTATAAAAAGGGATGCTCCGCAGCCATCAGGCTTGCGGAGCATCCCTTTCCTGCGAGTACTTACTGCTGCTCCTGCCGGATGCAGCAAGGCTCCTGCAGGCTCTGCCGCTTATGCCTGAATTGCCGGAGACGGCGCAGGCTTCGCTGTACGGGTCAGCGAGAACAGCTCCAGCTCGGGGCGCACCTTGCCGGCAAGGGTATCTGCGAGCAGTTCGGCCGCGATCATGCTGTAGACGGTTCCGTTGCCCCCGTAGCCTTCAATGAAATAGCAGTGCGGGTACTCCGGATGCGGCCCCATATAAGGCAAGCCGTCACGGGTAGAGCCGAAGACCGCTCCCCAGGAGTATTCGGCCTCTATTCCCCGAAGCTCCGGGAACAGGGCCACAAGCTCCTCCAGCAGCCGCTGGCACTGGGAGAGCACACGGATATCGCGGCGCTCGGGACTGGTGAGCTGTTCATCCTTGCCTCCGGCAATGATCCGTCCGTCCGGTGTGGTCCGGAAGTACAGATAAGGCCGTGCCGTTTCCCAGAGCAGACTTTGCTCATGCCATTTGGGGAAGTCCGTAAGAGGCCTCGTCATGATGGCATATGTATTGATCAGCTCCGCGCCCCGGTCCTTTTTCATATCCTGCGTTTCATACCCCATGGCAAACACAACATTTTTCGCAAAAATCCGGCCATTCGCTGTGTGGCAGACCACGCCGTCAGCACTATATTCGTAATTAAGGGCTTCGGTATGCTCATAGACCCGGACTCCGCCGGAGTGGGCTTTATCGATCAGGCTGTGTACGGTCCGGAACGGATTGGTCTCGGCATCGCCCCGGGAGAAGAGTGCGGCAGGTTTGGAGAAGGAATAATGCGAGCGTACTTTATCCTCATCCCAGAATTCTGAATCAAATCCATGCCGGATCAGGTTTTCATTTTCCAGCTTCAGGGCGGGTACATCTTCAGGGACGCTGGCATACAGCAGACTACTGCGTTCTATGATCTGCGGATCAATATCCAGCTTGCCCGGCAGGTCGAGAATCGCGCGGACGCCCTGCTGGCACAGCTTATAGAACAGCACGCCGTTCTCTTCCCCGAAGGTATTCATGCAGGCGGTCAGCGACTTGTCGTTCGCGATCTGCAGCAGTCCCGTGTTGGCGTGGGAGCTTCCGCTGCCCACTGCTCTTTTATCGATGAGAACGGTATCCGCTCCGCTAAGGGACATACGGTAGGACATCGTCGCCCCGCCCATGCCGCCTCCTACAATAAGACAGTCACAGGTAATATCTTCATTTAGTACCGGATATACCGGCGGTTGAATCAGTGTATTCTCCCAGGGCAGCTGCCCGCTGATGAGTTTCATGGTATGGTCGCTCCTTTATATAATCAAGGTAAGGTATTGTTTGCAGTTTGGCAGCCGCTCATGCGCGGTTTATAAGGTGTTAATCCGATTTTTTCAGAAGCAGCTTTGCGCTTTTTGGCACATAAAGTGTTCTGCTCTGCGGCATACTAAGGAACGCTTGAACATCCAGAAGGAGGGAATACTGAACATGCAATCTAACCAAATGCAGGCGCTTAGCGGAAAAGAACTGGAATATATCGCAGATTCCATTTCCAACGAAGATTTGCTGATTAAGCAGCTGGCCGCTACAGCCGGAACCACTCAAAACTCCACGGTGCAGGGAATCTGTGTACAGCAAATTCAAAGTCATACCCACCATATGGATATGCTTGTACAGCTGCTGCATCAGCATCAGCAATATGCACCAACCCAGCCGCAATAATTATTACTGGCCGCACACAAATTTGATGCCGGGAAGCATATCCCACAAACTTTAAGGAGGTTTTACTGTGTACGCACAAAACGGAACGCCATTCATGGCAGATGAGGATTTACTGAACACGGTTTTGGCTGATTTGAAGCGGACAGTCCGTGAATATACAACAGCAGCTACAGAATCTAATTGTCCTACAGTACGCCGGGTATTCAATGATTTGACGATGGATACGCTCAGACTTCAGGGAGAGCTGTATAACCAAATGTCACAAATGAACATGTATACTGCCCCGGGGAAAGCGCTGCGTCAGGATGTAGACAAGCAGATTCAGACTGCACAGCAGACCCAGCAGAAATGCCAGCAGTTCGTGCGTGAGAAGACAGCCGGAGCCGGCGCCTACAATCAGGCCTCCAATGTTCCGCTGCATCAGGCCAATGTCCAGCACAATAACGGTTCTTACTATATGTAACCCTCACGCGGGGCGGATGAAGCATAGGACTGCCCGTCCGCTGGTGTGGAGAAACACAAATAAAAAGATCCATTGTAACCCCGCCCAGGCGGGGTTATTTTGTTTGCAGAACTGTCATTTTCGTGTCATATTAATACTAAACTCTTTTCGCAGGCGCTCTGCCCTGAAGCAGGGGTACCGGACTGGCGAACTATCCGGAGGGAAGGCATGAAGGAAATGAATGATTTGAAGAGGAAAGTGCTGGAACTGCTCAAGGAGGACGCGCGAAGCTCAACAGCTTTAATGGCAACCCTGCTTGGTGCGGAAGAAGAAGATGTCAAAACCGTGATTGCACAAATGGAACAGGATCATGTCATTGTGAAATATGCTACTGTGGTCAATTGGGATAAGGTGGACGATGAACGGGTGACTGCGCTGATCGAAGTCCAGATTACCCCGGAACGCGGCCGCGGCTTCGAAGGCATTGCCGAGCGGATCTATCTGTATCCGCAGGTCAAATCGGTCTATCTGATGTCCGGCGCATACGATTTGCTGGTCGAAGTGGAAGGCCGCAATCTGCGGGAGGTCGCCAATTTCGTCTCCGAGAAGCTGTCGCCGATTGATGCAGTACTCTCTACCAAAACTAACTTTACGCTCAAAAAATACAAACAGGACGGTATCATCTTTGAAGAGCATGAAGAAGACAACCGTCTGATGATATCTCCGTGAAGGATGTAATGCCATGATTACGAAGTCGATGAATTCCTATTTGGCCCCGCTGGTCCAGCAGATACAGCCCTCGGGCATCCGCAAGTTTTTTGATCTGGCGGCAGGCAGCAAGGATATTATTTCACTGGGTGTCGGGGAACCGGATTTCAAGACTCCCTGGCATGTCAGGGAAGCCTGCGTCTACTCGCTGGAGCGCGGCTTCACCGGTTATACCTCCAATGCCGGCATGCCGGAGCTTCGAGAAGGCATTGCCGAATATCTGCAGACCCGCTTCGCGGTGCAATATGATCCTGCGAACCAGATTATTGCCACCGTCGGCGGCAGTGAAGCGATAGATCTGGCGCTCCGGGCCTTGATCTCACCGGGAGACGAGATTCTGATTCCCGAGCCTTGCTATATCTCTTATTCACCAATAACAGCAATCGGCGGCGGGATTCCGGTCGGCATTGAGACCTTCGGAGAGAATAACTTCAAGCTTACGGCGGCTGATCTGGAAGCCAAGATCACCCCGCGCTCCAAGATTCTCATTCTCTGCTATCCGAGCAATCCGACGGGTGCGATTATGAGCCGTGAGGATTGGGAACCGATTGCCAAAGTGGTAGAGAAACTTGATCTCATAGTAATTTCCGATGAAATTTATGCTGAATTGACCTATGGAAGCAATCATGTAAGCTTTGCCTCCCTTCCGGGCATGATTGACCGGACCATTCTGGTCAGCGGCTTCTCCAAAGCCTTCGCCATGACCGGCTGGCGGATGGGGTATGCCTGCGGTCACCCGGATCTGATCTCCGCGATGCTGAAGATTCACCAGTACACAGTCATGTGCGCGCCTTCGATGGGCCAGGTGGCTGCTCTGGAGGCATTGACCAACGGAATGGAAGAGAAGGACCGGATGGCGGATTCCTATAATCAGCGGCGCCGGCTGATCGTCAAAGGGCTGCGCGATGCCGGGCTGGACTGTCATGAGCCGCAAGGCGCGTTCTATGCTTTTCCGAGTATTCAGCGCACCGGACTGACCTCCGATCAATTCGCCCAGCGTCTGCTTCTGGAATATAAGGTGGCTGCAGTTCCGGGCAGTGTATTCGGACTTGGCGGTGAAGGTTACCTGCGCTGCTCCTATGCAACCTCGGTATCCCAGCTGAACGAAGCGGTTGAACGGATTGGGGCATTTGTCTCACAGCTGGCCCGCGAGCGGGCAGAGTAATGCAAGCAGAATGAAGTAAATTGAACTATAGCCGATCACTCTTCTATATGGTATTATTTTACTCTAAGGACAAGAAACACCTGTAATACACTTACATGGAGGTCTTATTCTAGAATAGGGCGCAGAGTCCGGATAGGAAGAATTCAGTATCAGGTATCCGGATATCACGCAATAATACATTAGGAGGGATGATTGTGCTGAGCGCAGATTATTACTTACCTTCCTATGGCGGGGAATGTAGTTCCGGAAGCGGGATACATCCTCCCAGGGGTGATGCAAATGCACGCAGGCTCTCGCTGGAAAATGAAATACAGGTCCTCCGCAGCAGAATGGAACAGCTCTTTGTACAGGAGAATTCCTTTACCTCAGATAATGTGATTGCCATCAGCAGCTTGCTGGACCTGAAGATCAATGAGTATATGAGAGGCCGCCACCGTAAGAACGATTAACCGGCTGATTTATATTGAAGCGGACATTTCCCTTTGCGGGAGGTGTCCGTTTTTTATTGCGCCTCACAGTCGCACCATGTAGTTGATTATGATCTTTGTAATTGGAAGCTATCCATCCGAAGGACGGAGCTATTTCTTGTATCAGGAATCCCGCTGAATCCGCTGAAAGTGGCGGGATGGGGGGAATTAAAGGGATAAATCCCTTTGATTCCGCCGGATGCGGGCGGGATGGGGAAATTAAAGGGATAAATCCCTCTGATTCCGCCGAAAGCGGGCGGCATGGGGAAATTAAAGGGATAAATCCCTCTGAGTCCGCCGAAAGCGGGCGGGATGGGAAATTAAAGGGATAAATCCCGCTGAATCCGCCGAAAGTGGGCGGGATGGGAAATTAAAGGGATAAATCCCTTTGTTTCCGCCGAAAGTGGGCGGGATGGGGAAAATAAAGGGATAAATCCCTCTGATTCCGCCGGATGCGGGCGGCATGGGGAAATCAAAGGGATAAATCCCTTTGATTCCGCCGAAAGTGGGCGGGATGCGGGAAAGAGGGGCAAAAGTGCCCCTGAATCCGCCCGAACGCGGGCATCATGCGTAAATGAGGAGCAAAAGTGCCCCCGAATCCGCCGAAAGTGGGCGGGATGCGTAAATGAGGAGCAAAAGTGCCCCTGAATCCGCCCGAACGCGGGTGGGATGCGTAAATGAGGAGCAAAAGTGCCCCTGAACCCGCCGAAAGTGGGCGGGATGCGTAAATGAGGAGCAAAAGTGCCCCTGAATCCGCCGAAAGTGGGCGGCATGCGTAAATGAGGAGCAAAAGTGCCCCTGAATCAGCCAGAAGCAGGCGGCATGCGTAAATGAGGGGCAAAAGTGCCCCTGAATCCGCTGAAAGCGGGCATCATGCGTAAATGAGGAGCAAAAGTGCCCCTGAACCCGCCGAACGCGGACGGCATGCGTAAATGAGGAGCACTTCACAGTGCACGCAAAAGGAGGAAATGAGAAGCTCTGGCGTGTGATTTCGCCGAAGAGTGCCCAGTAAATAGTCTGAGTGAAGCATCGCGAGGTGGCCTTACTATCTAATAAGCTGCACAGGATATATAAGTCGCATAAGCTTCAGATTGATTCACCCGTTAGGGTGAGTTTGTACTGAATATATGAATGAACTTATTTGCTGAATGCTATAACTTTTCTGCGACTACACAGGCCCCTCTTTTAATTTACATAAATATCCTTTCATAGTATAATGAATGAACAGTCATTCATTTTGAGGGAGATGGGAATCGTGAGTGATAACAGCAAGAGTGATAACAGCAAAAGTGACAATGGCAAATTGCTGGAACGTAAATTCATTGAGGGTTTTGAGCTATTGGCTCCGGACAAGGCGATCCGGCAGATCATTTACCATGCTGTCGAGGTCTTCTCCAGGAAAGGCTATGCCGGGACCAAAATTAAGGATATCGCCGCCAGTGCAGGCTTCAGCCAGGGGTATGTCTATATGTATTTCAAATCCAAAGACGATATCTTCACCAGGATCGTTGAGCTGGCTTCGGATGGAGCAGGAATGTCGGTGCAATATGCAGCAGAGCTGGACGGAACCCCGATGGAGCGGATTACCTGGCTGACCGAGGCCTTCCTGTCGCAAGGCAGTATTGCCTTGCAGCACTTCCGGCTCATTCTTCTGCAGACGGCAATCTCGGAAGCTATTCCGGAGGCGGCTAAGCTTGTGGCGCAGGAGAAGATTATGAAGCCGTTCGAGCATCTCGTTCCTCTGATCATCGCCGGACAGGAGGCAGGGGAGATTATCCCGGGTGATCCGGTGGAAATCGCCGTCGCCTATTTCTCATTCATCCAGGGGCTTGGTATAGCGAGGGTACAGACCACAGCTGCCGCTCCTTTTCCCTCAACAGAACTGGTTCTGCGCTTCATGAAAAGAGATCATTAGCCCATCCATATCCGAAAAGGTGGAATTAGCCATGGTCAAGGTATTTAAAAGTGATGCCGGCAAAGAACAGGTTCTCCGTTCCTATAATGAGCTGCTCGGGGAATGGGGGACGGAGGTTCGGGAGCTGGATATCGAGACTCCGTACGGGACAACACATTGTATAACGGCGGGAGAGGCCGGTTTGCCGCCCCTGCTCCTGTTCCATGGGGTAGGCGATAATTCGGCGGTGATGTGGCTGCTGAATATACGGGAGCTGTCCCGGCATTTCTGCTGCATTGCGGTGGATACGCTGGGAGGGCCTGGGAAGAGCCTACCGGGTGCCAGGTTCAATAAGCAGGATTTTAATCAGGTAGATTGGATTAACGGCGTAGCTGAAGGATTGAAACTGGAACAATTCTATGTGGCAGGTGTGTCGAATGGAGCCTACATGGCCTTCAATTATGCGATTAACGAGCCAGGAAGGGTTTTGAAGGCAGTCTGTATGGAAGGCGGGATGGTCACGGCTCCGTTAAAAAGCATGATCCAGACGCTGCTGATGATGTTCCCGGAAATCATGGTACCTACGCGCAAAAATCTGCTTAAAGTATTTAATAAGCTCAGTTCGCCGGAATCACGACTTGCGGAAAAACATCCTAAACTGGCCGAGCATGTGGTGCTGCTCATGAAGAATCATAACCAACAGGCGATGTTTGTCCAGAGAACTGAGCTCTATGACAAGGCCCGCGCGGCTATAGTCAGGGATAAGCTGTATTTTCTGATCGGGGATTACAAGCTACAGCATAAGAAGGATTTTATCGGCATACTTCAGGACGGGGATTTCCGCTATAAGGTGATCGGGGGCTCAGGCCATGGCATCAATATGGAACAGCCGGAGCGGATCAACCGGGAGCTGATAGGATTCCTGCTGAGACAGGGGATATGAGGCTGCTGTAATGCTTGTACGTCCCGGGGCCTGATGGCGGACTCCTGCCGCAGGCATATAATGAATACTCACGATGATTCTAAAGGTACGGGCTCTTCTGCAGCGTACCGGAAAAAGAGGATGATATTCATGTTACAAGCCGATATACTGCGGGACCCCTATACGTATGATGAGCTGAAGCTGGAAGGAACAGGGGCAGTTAATCCGGAGAGCGGGCGTAAGTATCCGTTGAAGCAAGGTTTTCTCGCCTTTTTGGGAGAAGCGGATGCCGAGGGCAGCAACAAAAAGTACCTTGAGCTGTACAACCGGATAGCGCGTTTCTACCGGCTGTCCAACAAAGCTTATTTCGCTCTCAAATTCGGCGGGGAACGCAGCTACAGAGAGCAGTTCCTGTCTTCCCTTGAGCTGCATGGCGGTGACAGGGTACTAGAAACCTCGGTGGGCAGCGGCGATAATTTCCCCTATCTGGGTGTACAGGCAGAGCTGTACGGACTGGATATCTCCAGCGGAATGCTGAAGCAGGCGGTGCGCAATCTGCGTCGCTGGAAGCTTCAGGGACATTTGTTCCAGGGACAGGCGGAGAAGCTGCCTTTTAAGGACAACGTCTTCGATTGTGTCTACCATGTCGGCGGAATTAATTATTTCAGTGATCCGGGAGCTGCGGTGCTGGAGATGATCCGGGTGGCGAAGCCGGGCACGAGGCTGATGATTGCCGATGAGACAGAGAAGCTGGTTAAGGGAACGTACGGGAAGGTGCCGGTGGTTAAGGGGTATTTTCAGCAGGGGGAGGAGTTGCCGGGGGTTCTTGGACTCATTCCGCAGGATATGCTGGAGATCGATTATAAGGAAGTATGCAAAGGCCTGATGTACTGCATTACTTTCCGGAAGCCGTAGGCGGGGTGGGGATACTAGCTCATTAGGGAGTTATTTACATGTCAGAAATGCTGATCTTTGTTTGCCTACATACATAAGAACGATTACACTATTACTATGTGATTTGCAACTTAGGAGGGAAATACTATGGCGATCTATACGCGTACGGGGGATAAAGGGGAAACCTCAGTCATCGGCGGCCGTGTGGGCAAGGACGATGTCCGCGTCGAGGCTTATGGCACCATAGACGAGCTGAACTGTTTCGTCGGCCAGGCACGGAGTCTGTTGGAGGATGAACGGTTCGCGGATGTTAGGGAGCAGCTGCTGGAGATTCAGCATGAGCTGTTTGACTGCGGTTCGGATCTGGCGTTCGTGAAGCTGAGCGAGAACAAATATAAGGTGAAAAGCGAGATGGCCGTGCGACTGGAAGGCTGGATCGATGTGCTGCAGGCGGAGAATCCGGTACTGGAGCGCTTCATTCTGCCCGGCGGAAGCCAGCTGTCCTCGGTCCTGCATGTCTGCCGGACGGTCTGCCGCCGTGCGGAGCGCCGGGCTGTGACTCTGGGACGCAGTGCGGATATTAACCCGGAGGCTGTTGTCTATCTGAACAGACTATCCGATTATTTCTTCGCGCTGGCCCGTGCTGCCAATACACGCCTGGAGGTTGCTGAGGTAGAGTATGTGCGCAGCAAAAAGGTGTTCCGGAACAAATGACCAGCTACTATCCGCCGATTACTTATAGGGTGCCGCCGGATGAAGACGGCTGGCTGCTCAAAACCATCCTGCAGAAGCGGATGGATGTCTCCCGTAAGCTGTTGTCCCGTCTGAAGATGACAGACCTCGGGATTACGCTGAACGGAGAGCGTGTCTATATCAGCGTCAAGGTAAGCAGCGGTGACCGGGTAGAGATCCGGATGGAGGAAGAAACGTCAGAGGATATCCTGCCGCAGCCGATTCCTTTTGAGATTCTATATGAAGACGGCCATCTGCTAGTCGTGAACAAAGCCGCGGGTATCATTGTCCATCCGACCCATGGCCATTACACGGAGACCCTCGCGAACGGAGTGGTGCATTACTGGGCGGAGAAGGGAGAGCGGGTCCGCTTCCGTCCTGTCCACCGGCTGGACCAGGAGACCTCCGGTGTACTGGTCATTGCCAAGAACCCGTACAGCCATCAGCATATCTCCGAGCAGATGATCGCCGGGACGGTGGACAAGCGGTATGCTGCTTTTGTGCACGGGGTTCCCGCTGTGCAGAGCGGCGACATCGACGGTCCGATCGACCGCGACCCGCTGGAGCCGCACCGGCGGATTGTGACGCCGGATGGTTATCCTTCCTTGACCCGGTACGAGGTCAAGGAGGTCTATCCGCGCGCGGCTTCGCGCGTGGAGCTGAAGCTGGAGAGCGGGCGCACCCATCAAATCCGGGTGCATATGAGCTCGATCGGCTGCCCGCTGATCGGTGACGGCATGTACCGTCACCCTTTGTATGCCCGCGGGCAGGCGGCAGGCGGGCTCGTTCCGCCCGGCGGCGGAGAGCGGGAGGCTGGGCTGGTACTGTCCGGCGGCGAGACGCAAGAAGCCAGGCTGACGCTGCCGGGCGGCGAGACGCAAGAAGCCAGGCTGACGCTGCCGGGCGGAGAGAGCAAAGAGGCGGAGCTGTCGCCCGTGGAAGCGGCGCAGCTGGCAGAGATCGCGGAGCTGGACGCGTCCATTCCGCGCCAGGCGCTGCATGCGGTGCGCCTGTCCTTCCGGCATCCGGTCACGCATGCCGATCTGGTCTTCGAGGCTCCGCTGCCGCCGGATATGGCGAAGCTGCAGGCGAAGCTGCGTGAGACTGCGGCCGAGGAATAACGGTCTCAGCTGCCAGCCGTTAGATGGAGGGGCCGCTTAGGATTCCGCAGGTTGGTACAGCCAGGCGCCGGCGTGAGATTGTGAAATAAGTGCGAGACTGCACTTATTCTTGGCTGTTTCTCCACTCTAAGACCAACAAGTGGAAAAAGTACAACTAATTTCAGAGGTTGGCCGAAAAGTATCGAATGCGCTCAAATTAAGTGTTGAAAATCCAACTAATTCCTATTAAGCTGCTAATTCACGCTAAATAAATGTACAATTTCCATCTATTTAGATTGAACCGGGAAAATTCCACTGTGGGGATTAGCCGTGGCTGCAGAGAATGTTTGACTTCCGGCCCATCCGGCCCGCGAACGCGGCTGCGCCGGCAGCCTAATAATCAGCGCACTGCAACACTGCTGCTGCGCTTATAATAAAAGGAGAACCACATGAGTCAATTGAAGGTGTATCAATATCCGAAATGCAGCACCTGCCGCGCCGCAGTGAAATGGCTGAAGGAGCAGGGGCATGAGCTGGACTTGCAGCATATTGCCGAGCAGCCGCCCACAGTGGAGGAGCTGCGCGTCCTGCTGAAGAACAGCGGACTGCCGCTGAAGAAGTTTTTTAATACGAGCGGTGAGGTCTACAAGGAACTTAATCTGAAGGACAAGCTGGCCGGTCTCAGTGAAGATAAGCAGCTTGAGCTGCTCGCCAGCCACGGGATGCTGATCAAGCGTCCGGTTGTCACTGACGGCAAGAAGGTTACAGTCGGCTACAAAGATGAGCAGTACGCTGAAGCCTGGAGCAATATCTAAATTAAGGAACACAAGGAGAGGTTACACATGAGCACAGTAACAGAAACTAAGGGCCGGGTAATGATCGTGGATGGAATGGCTCTGCTGTTCCGGGCTTTTTATGCTACCTCTTATGGAGGATATATCCGCAAGACCAGCGCCGGGCTTCCGACGAATGCGGTGTATGGATTTTTGCAGTATTTTTTCGACGCGGTGAGTACGTTTGAGCCTTCACATGTGGTCTGCTGCTGGGATATGGGCAAGGGTACGTTCCGTACGGAGAAGTATGACGGTTACAAATCGAACCGTATTGACGCGCCGCTGGAGCTGATCCCGCAGTTTGACCTCGTGAAAGAGGTAGTGGCCGAGCTGGGCGTGCCGAATATTGGTCTGGTTGGTTATGAGGCAGATGACTGCATCGGTACACTGGCTTCGTGCTACAGCGGGGAGTCGGAGGTCTATATTCTCACAGGTGACCACGATATGCTGCAGCTGGTGAATGACAGCGTCAAGGTCGTGATTATGAAAAAAGGCCGCTCCAACTATAAAGTGTATGATCCGGCGGAGCTCCTTGCTGAGCGTGGCCTCACCCCTGCACAGGTGATAGACCTGAAGGGCTTCATGGGCGACACCAGCGATAATTATCCCGGTGTTAAGGGCATCGGTGAGAAAACAGCCACCAAGCTGCTGACCGAATACGGCACTGTGGAAGGTGTCATTGAGAACCTGCATCTGCTGCCCAAAGGCGTGCGGGCCAAAATCGAGGCTGACCTCGATATGCTGCATCTCTCGCGGGAGCTGGCGGAAATCCGCTGCGATGTGCCGGTGGTCTGCGAACTGGCGGACTGTCTGTGGGCACTGCAGCGGGATACTGCGGCACGCAAGTTCAATGAGCTGGAGTTCGGCAGCCTGATGCATCTGATCGGCGGGATCGCCGAGGTCCGGGATGACCGGGGAATCGTACAGATTGAACTCGGAGATTTGGGCTGAGAAGAGCCTTAGTTATAGGCTTAGGCAGGTCAGAGCCTCCTGAACAAGCAGAAGACCCCTTGCGAAAATCTCGCGTAGGGGTCTTTTTGTGTTGTCCCTAACAAATGAATACCATATGCCGGGCTCAGATAATAATTCCGTCGCAGTGGTCAATCTCATGCTGAATGATCTGCGCAGTAAAGCCGGTGAAGGTTTGCTTCTGAGGTTTGAAATTACGGTCGAGGAACTCTACCTCAATGGAATCATAACGCACAGTTCTGCGTACGCCATCATGTGACAGACAACCCTCCTCGGTTTCATAGGGATTATTACGCTTGCTGATGACCGGATTGATCATAGGGACATTTACCGGTCCGATACTGAACGCTATGATGCGCTTGTTGAAGCCGATCATGTCAGCTGCCATGCCGACACACCGGTCTGCATTCGCCCGCAAGGTATCCAGCAGGTCATCTAACACTGGCAGATCCTCTTTAGTTGCCGGAGTAGACTTCTGGCTTAGAATCGTCATATCTTTGCAAATAGGTCTGATCATAGTACTCTCCATATGTTTTATTTGGATGCCAATGCCATGATATCATTTTTCGAATGGACAGTGAAATGAATCTTTAAACTGCAGGGATACAGTCATCCACTGTGCCTCAGCACTAACAGCTCTACAAGCTACTTCAAGATGCAGCGTCTGACCGTTAGCTTACATTACTAGTTGAGGCTATATAGTAAAAAAATGACCGCGCAGGGCGGCCATTTGGGGATTGTCCGGTACATCCGGGCTAATTAAAGGAAATGGTGTAGGTTACAGAAGGGTAGGCTGTAGTGGACCCGGGTACTCTTTCTACTACTGTAACCAGTGTGCCGGGTTCATAGTAGCCCGAACCGCCGTAGTAATTGGTGCTGCTTACAGTGGAGGTACCAAGATCAATGGAAGTATTATTGTAGCTCCAGTAGTAGTGCAGCCGAAGGGTATTTGCTGCGGAAGCCGTGACATGTACGCTTGTACCCGTAGTCTTGGCGTTGGGAAGAATGTAAGTGTAGGAGGTCTGACTCGCATTGAGCGTATTGGAATAACTGCCCCCATAGCTTACGATGGCGGGATTAGCCGATGCGGTCAGGCCAAACATCAGAGACAAGCCCATAATCATGATAAATACCAGGGTGTTCAGTTTTTTCATAGATTGCCCATCCTCTCTAAATGAAATGCCGAACGGAATCGAGCCGCATCCTCCTTTCATAAAGCCGGATAGATTGTCCTATCGCCTTCAATATATACCACTTAATTCCATTCGTAAATAGTAGAATATAGGGTCGTGATTAGCTGGCAGCCTGCAGTGCGCAATTTAAAGATTGACGAACCGGAAGCTGCCTGACTATAATATTAATATAAGTGTTAAATGATTAACAAATATATTAACTTAAAGAGGAGCGTTAACTGAAATGGCAGAACGCATCGTACTGAACACTGATATCCGCAAAGGCACAATTAACCGTAACATCTATGGACATTTCGCTGAGCATCTGGGACGCTGTATCTATGAAGGCATCTGGGTAGGGGAAGATTCGCCGATTCCGAACACGAAGGGTATCCGCAACGATGTAGTGGAAGCGCTTAAGGAAATGAAGATTCCCGTATTGCGCTGGCCGGGCGGCTGCTTCGCCGATGAATACCACTGGAAGGACGGCATTGGCCCGAGTGAAGAACGCAAGCGGATGATCAATACCCATTGGGGCGGTGCGGTTGAGAACAATCATTTTGGTACACATGAATTCATGCGGCTCTGCGCCATGCTGGAATGTGAGCCGTACATCAACGGCAATGTAGGGAGCGGAACGGTACAGGAGATGTCCGAGTGGGTTGAGTATTTGACCTTTAACGGTGTATCGCCAATGGCTGAGCTGCGCCAGAAGAACGGCCAGGAAGAGGCCTGGAGTGTAGCTTACTTCGGCGTGGGCAATGAGAACTGGGGCTGCGGCGGCAATATGCGTCCTGAATATTATGCTGACCTGTACCGCCAATATCAGACTTATGTGCGCAACTATGGGGATAACAAGATTCACCGGATCGCCTGCGGCGCGAACTCGGATGACTATAACTGGACCGAAGTGCTGATGCGCGAAGCCACCCGCTTCATGGATTCGCTTACCCTGCACTACTACACCCTGCCGACTTCGGATTGGACTAATAAAGGTGCGGCTACCGGCTATGGAACGGATGAATATTTCAACACATTGAAGAAGGCGCTGTTCATGGATGAGCTGGTTACCCGCCACAGTGTCATTATGGACAAATACGATCCGGACAAAAGAGTGGGTCTGATCGTCGATGAATGGGGCACCTGGTATGATGTGGAACCCGGTACGAACCCTGGATTCCTCTACCAGCAGAACACGATCCGCGATGCGCTGGTTGCCGGTCTGACCCTGAATATCTTCCACAAGCACAGCGACCGTGTGCGGATGGCGAACATTGCCCAGACCGTTAACGTGCTGCAGGCTGTAATCCTGACCGAAGGCGAGAAAATGCTGCTGACTCCAACCTATCATGTATTCAATATGTATAAAGTACATCAGGATGCGGAGCTGCTGGATCTAACAGTGGATAGCCCGTTATACAGCTATGAGGGCGTGGAGATTCCTGAAGTATCTGCTTCAGCTTCCGTAACAGCAGAGGGTGTCATTCATGTCAGCCTGTGCAACCTGAATCACGCTGCACCGGCAGTATTGCCGCTGGAGCTGCGCGGACTGGCTGGACAGTCAGCAGCCGTAAGCGGCACTACACTTGCCGGGTCTTCCATCGATGCCCACAATACCTTCGGGCAGCCGGAAGCGGTAGTACCGCAGCCGTTCACCGCCTTCCAGCTTGAAGGCGACACCCTTACGGTTGAACTGCCGCCAATGTCGGTGACAGTACTGGCAATTACTCCGGGAGCTTAACGGGAAGGAGCACAGCATGACTACAACCTCAGCATGCAAGGGATGCCGGGAAGAGTACAAGGTGACGGAAGCGCAGATTGCCCGGATTCTCGCCTCCTCCATGTTCAATCCGGAGAATACAGCCCCGGACGAAGTCTATGCCGAGCGGGTTGCCCTATGCGGAGCTTGTCCCAAGCTGCAGGATGGCGTAACCTGCATTGCCTGCGGCTGCATTATACCGGTCGTGGCCCGGCTGAAGGCACGCGGCTGTCCGCTGCCGGGCGGCGGCCTGTGGCAGCCGGTGACTGATTAAACTCCAAAGCTGCTGCAATACACCGTAACCACAACAGCGGCAGCGGGGGACCTGAGCTTAAGGTCTCCCGCTGCCGCTGTTTGCTGTCTAGTCCTGTCCTGTCCTGGTCATTCCGTCCGGCTGGCACTTGCCGAAGCTTCAACAGCATCTGTATAAAAGAGCTCAAAGACCAGATCCTCGTTGTAGTTGCCAAACCCCTTGCCGAATAAGGTAAGGCC
This sequence comes from Paenibacillus sp. FSL E2-0178, assembly GCF_038593005.1. Taxonomy (NCBI): domain Bacteria; kingdom Bacillati; phylum Bacillota; class Bacilli; order Caryophanales; family Paenibacillaceae; genus Paenibacillus; species Paenibacillus sp. FSL E2-0178. Next base: position 2,430,047 of record NZ_CP151953.1, on the reverse strand, counting down.
GCCGATATGCTCCGCATCCTCTTCCACTGAGACCTTGAACGTCCACTGCTTATCACGGATACCGACCTGCTCCAGCGTAACCTCTGACAGCTTCTGACCATCCATGAACGTGCCCGCCGGAGTAATCCGCAGCTGCTTAAGCAGTCCATATTGGTTGGTGAGCGCAGGCCACCAGGCAGGAGTGTATTTGCCCGGACTGTCCCCGTAGTCGCCGGGGCTGGTCCAGAAGCCGAGCCGCTGTCCGTTCAGTGTGAAAGTGATGTCGGAAGGCCAGTTATTATTGATGGACGGGGCTTCGGAGGCAATCTCCATCGTGATGACCAGCTCCTCAGGCTTCTGGCTGGACAGCAGGAAGTTCGGGATTTTATATTCTACGAATCCTTTGCCGAACCACAGAATGCCTGCATTCACCCGCTCCTGATCCCAGAAATACCGCGGATCGTCAAAGTTGCCAATCACCCGCTCGGTTGTAGATAAGCCGCAGGTCGGTTCAATCTGGAAATCAGAGTAGTGGCCCACGGGAATTTCCTTACGGTAGCCTCTGCGCTGTGTTCTGGCTTGTCCGGGGAAAATAATCTCAGCACTCTCGGCGGCCAGTGTACAAATCTTCTGCAGTCCGCTGCGTCCGGGAGCCATGTGGCTGCGGATCAGCCCGGCAGCTTCCAGCTTGCGCACATGCATCGTCATAATGGCACTGCTGAGCTTCAGCGCCCCGGCCAGTTCCTTGACGTTCATCGGCTGTTCGGACAGGAGCCGCAGCATCTGCAGGCGCACAGCGCTGGATAACGCTTCGTACACGGGTAAAGATTGTTCGGTTAGATCAAGTTTCATGTGCTGCCTCCACGTTCAGGTTATATAGTTAATAATTATATTACTCAAATGATGTTCTTACAAGCAAATGAACGCTGCCCTGCAAGCAAATGAATACTGCGCCTCGCAGCAGCTCCAATTTTATCACAGACATGCAGAGCCTGTTCCGCTATGATGTAGGATGGATTAGCGATGTAACAAGGTGCTCTTGCCAGATGAGGCAAGAGATAACAGGGAATCGGGTGCAAGTCCCGAGCGGTCCCGCCACTGTAAGGAAGAGCTGAACTTCAAGATGTCACTTGGGGAGAACCCCGGGGAAGACGAAGGATAAAGCGCCCGTATTCCAAGCCAGGAGACCTACCTTGATTACGCACACCACGACTCTACGCGGATAGGAGCGGTGTACGGATAGGTTAATGAGAAGAGGCGTCTCTGCAGCGTCCTCTATCGAATCATACCTGCGTACATACACTCCCACCCTGAAGGGCGGGAGTTTTTTTGGTTTGCTAAATTAAAGAAACTTGGAGGCTGACAAATGAAGAAACGCGGATTTTGGAGTTTTGCGGCGCTGATTGCCGGATTTACAGTGTACTTTATGCTGAACGAACCGGGAACGGCCCAGGCTATGCACATTATGGAAGGGTTTCTGCCGGTAGGCTGGGCTGTGTTCTGGTGGGTGGCGTTCTTACCGTTCTTCGTACTCGGGATTATTAGGCTTAGATCGATGACCAGGGAGAATCCGGAGCTGAAGCTGCTGCTGGGTCTGGCAGGGGCGTTCACCTTCGTCTTATCGGCACTCAAAATGCCGTCCGTTACCGGAAGCAGCTCGCATCCTACAGGTACCGGACTTGGCGCAGTTATGCTGGGGCCGCTGCCGATGGGCGTGATCGGCTCGATCGTCCTGTTGTTTCAGGCGCTGCTTCTGGCGCACGGGGGAATCACTACGCTGGGGGCGAATGCGTTCTCGATGGCGGTCGCGGGGCCTTTTGCCGGATATGCAGTCTATAAGCTGATGATGAAGCTGCCGGACCGTGAGAAGCTGGCCTTATTCTGTGCGGCGGCGGTTGCCGATCTAATGACATATGTAGTGACTTCCTTCCAGCTTGCGGTGGCTTTTCCGGCTGCGGATGGCGGAGTCCTGGCGTCTTTTCTCAAATTCGGGGGGATCTTTGCCGTGACGCAGATTCCACTGGCCATCAGTGAAGGGCTGCTGACCGTATTATTGTGGAACTGGCTGAAATCGTACAGTCCGAATGAAATGTCGCTCCTGAAACGCAAGGTCAAAGGGGGAAATGCATGATGAGCAATAAATGGAAAAATGGATTGATGCTGCTGGCCGTTGTCCTGTTGTGTGTCTTGCCGCTGCTGTTCGTGAGTGGTGATTTCGGCGGGGCCGATGATGCTGCCGAGGGTGTAATCACAGAGATAAACCCTGAATATGAACCCTGGTTCAAGCCGCTGACCGAGCTTCCGGGTGAGACGGAGAGTATGCTGTTCGCATTGCAGGCGGCGATTGGTGCCGGGGTGATCGGCTTTTCACTGGGGCTGCTGAAAGGGAAACAAGGCCAGGCGAAGCAGAACAGCATCAGCAAGTGATCAGACGAATTGATGTCCTTTCTTATAATAATGCCTTGAGGCAGCTGTCTCCCATGTGGAAAAGCTCGTTCGCGGCACTGATGTTCCTGCTCTCCTATACCGTACATCCGGTGCTGCAGATTGTGATTACGCTGTGGATGATGTCCTGGTGCATCCTGCATGCCAAAATTCCCTATCGCGCCTATGGGCTGCTGTTTGGTACGGCGCTGCTGTTCTATTGCCTTAGTGTCCCGGCGCTGCTCTTGGAATTCGGCCACCCGGCTGCGGGGGAAGCTGGCGTATTCCGGATTTCCGGGCAGCCTCTTCCGGTGTATATCACGGCAGCTGGGCTGGAGCGGGCCGGTGAACTGCTGGCCAGAGTCTCGGCCTGCATGAGCTGCTTCTTCTTCCTGATGTTCACCACCCCGTTCAGCGAGCTTCTGCAGGTGCTGCGCAGGCTGCGTATGCCGCAGATTGTGCTGGAGCTGATGCTGATCATGTACCGCTTCCTGTTCCTGCTGAATGATGCAGCGCACGGGCTGATGCTGGCCCGGAGGCTGCGCGGCGGCCGCAGAGGGTACAAGGCCAGGCTGCGGGAGACTGCAGCCATGGCCGGGGCCCTCTTCGGCAATACGATGCACCGTTATTACGGATTGTCGCAGGGGCTGCTGACCCGCGGGTTCACGGGGGAGATCATTCTGCCGCCGTACACTGCGCGTCCTGTGCCGCGGCGTTATGCGGTCCGGGCGTATGCCGGGATCGCTGTGCTGGTGCTGGCGCAGCTTTGGCTGTGGCTGCGGGGTTGAATTTAAGATTTTAGTGCAGGAAATCTGCTGGCTTTGTTGAAATCATGCCCAAAGTACAACGATTCCCCCGGAATATGGGATGTATTCCAAGATTGTTGTAAAAAGGCAGTATTTCACTTCATTTAGTTGGCTTTGAGGGAAGAATGTTGTATTCCATATAACAATCCCCCAGAAGGCCGGAGTATCCAGGATTCAAAGCTGTAAAACGTACAACATTTATCCGATACCGCTTTGCCAAATCACATTAGAGGGGGACGTCATGGACATGGAATATAGTCTGGCTTTTGACGGGGTGGTGTTTCATTACCCGGATACGAAGGAAGCCGCGCTGCGTGAACTAACCGTCTCCATTCCCAAAGGCCGCAAAACGGCGGTGCTCGGCCACAATGGTTCGGGCAAATCGACCCTGTTCCTGCATGCTGTCGGCATTCTGCGTCCACAGAAGGGTACGGTTCAGCAGGGAGGCAGGACATTGTCCTATGCCAAAAAAGAGCTGGCCGCGCTGCGGCGCAGTGTGGGCCTTGTTTTTCAGGACCCGGAGCAGCAGCTCATATTGAGCACACCTCTGGAGGATGTGTCCTTCGGGCTGCGGGGAACGGGGATGGACGAAGCCGCAATAGCTGAGCGCTGCCGCAGTGTCATGGAACTGCTGAACCTGACGGAGCTGAGTGACAAACCGGTTCACCAGCTTAGCCTGGGGCAGAAAAAACGCACCGCACTCGCCGGAGTAATGGCGATGGAGCCGGAGCTGATCCTGCTGGATGAGCCGACCTCGTATCTGGATCCGTTATCCGAGACACAGATGCTGCAGGGTCTTGATCTTATACATGAAAAAGGCACAACCGTAGTTATGGCTACGCATGATATGAACTTGGCGTACCGCTGGGCCGACTGGATTATCGTACTGGATCAGGGGAGGTGCCGGGCTGAGGGGACGCCGGAGGAGATTTTTGCCGGGGCGGAAGAATTGCAGGCCATCGGCCTCGGTCTGCCGCTGCTGGCTGACTTGTGGTACAGCCTGCCTGCACGGCACACCGCCGGCCAGCCGCCCCCCCGCACGGCGGAAGATTTCAAAGCCGTACTAACCAGGCTACTGAATAGTTAATACAGGCATTCACGAATGGGGGAAGAAGGATGAAGAAACAAGGAAAGCTGCTCATTATCGGCTTCGGTCCCGGAGCGCTGGAGCATATTACCGGCCGGGCGCTGGCCGCTCTCGAGGAGAGTGACGCTGTAATCGGCTATAACACTTATGTGGAGCTGATCCAACCGCTGCTGCGGCATCAGGAGATTGTCGGCACCGGCATGACCGAAGAGGTCAGCCGGGCGCAGGAGGCCGTCCGCCGAGCCGAGGACGGCCAGACCATTGCCGTAATATCCAGCGGCGATGCCGGTGTATACGGCATGGCGGGTCTGGTCTACGAGGTGCTTATAGAACGGGGCTGGAACCGTGCTGACGGTGTAGAGGTCGAGGTGATCCCCGGAATATCGGCGATCCAGTCCTGTTCTTCCCTGCTGGGAGCGCCGATTATGCATGATTCCTGCACAATCAGCCTCAGCGATCATCTTACCCCGTGGGAGAGCATTGCTGCGCGTGTGGAAGCGGCGGGCGCTGCGGATTTCGTGATCGCCTTCTATAACCCGCGCAGCGGCAAGCGTACGCGGCAGATTGAAGAAGCGCGGAATATCCTGCTGCGTTACCGTGATCCTTCCACGCCGGTCGGCATTGTCAAAAGCGCCTACCGTGACCGTCAGCAGACGATCGTCACTACGCTGCAGGAGATGCTGGAGCATGAGATCGGCATGCTCTCTACGGTTGTCGTCGGCAACTCGGCGACGGTGGTCTACGAGGGTCTAATGGTTACGCCGCGCGGATACGAGCGCAAGTACAATCTTGGCGCGCAGACGCAGGCGCTGAAGCCGCATGAGCGGCTGCGCACTGCGGCCGAGCCTTGGTCGCTGGCTGCGGTGGAGAGTGTGGCGGCTGAGGCGGGACTGTCTGAAGGGGCAGCGATGGAGAGTGTGGCAGCTGAGGCGGAGCGGACGGAAGAGATAGCGGTGGAGAGTGTGGCTGCTGAGGCGGGACGGATAGATGAAGCAGTGACACCGGGTGCAGCTGCCGGTGAAACCGGACAGGTAGAGCGATTGGGGTCAGAGAGTATGGCTCCAACTGACGGGGGACGGAAGGAGGAGGCTGCGGCGCTAAGCCTGGCAGCGACTGCGCGTGTGGAGCAGCTACGCCGTCCTGCCGTTCAGCTAGCGGAACACGCTGATGAAACCTTCGAGCTGGAGGTTTCTCCTGTCATCGGCAGCCGTAGATTCAGCGGTATCCAGATGAAGCTGCTGGCGGAGCTGGCAGGCGATGAGGGGCAGCTGATCTATACGAAGGACGGACATTTTCTACTGCGCAGCCATCCGGGCGACCGTGCTGAGGTGGCGGCGAAGCTTACAGAGGCAGGACTGAGCGTTAGTATACCCGGTGATTATGTGAAAGTAAAAACCTGCGGGTTCTGTGAATTGCGGAGAAGCGGTGCTTTAAGCGCGGCGGTCCGCCTGCATACCCTGCTGCACGGACTTGCTGTACCCAAAGAGCTGCATATAAGCGTGGCGGGCTGCGGCATGGCCTGCAGCTCGGCTGTTCTGGATGACATCGGGCTGGTCCTTTCGCGGGGCAGCTATGAGCTCTATCTGGGCGGCAAGAAGTCGGGCCGGGGAGCGCATGCCGGCACTCTGGTCCGGGAAGGTATGGATGAAGATGAAGCCGTGGCTGCTGTAGCAGCGGCAGTGGAGCATTATACTGCGCAAGGCCGGGAGAAGGAGCGGTTTCATGCTTTTTATGAACGGATGGGCAGTATTGAAGAACAGGTGAACAGCACTGCAGGAAGTATAGATAATAATGACAGCATAGAGGGAGCACGCATGATGAGAACCGTATTACTGGTTGGACACGGCAGCCGGATTCAAGCGGGAAATGATGAGCTGCTGCAATTCACCAGCCAGCTAGCCGCCCGCAAGCCGGAGCTTAAGTTTGAGACCTGCTTCATAGAGCTAGCCTCACCTTCAATCGCGGGCGGAATTGCCAAATGTGTGGAGGACGGCGCGACGCAAATTTATATTGTGCCTATTATATTGTTCGCGGCGGGCCATTCCAAGCTGGATATTCCGCTGGCGATCGATGAAGCCAAGCTGAAATATCCGGGTGTGGAGTTTGTATACGGGCGTCCGCTGGGTGTTCAGGAGCGGGCTGTCGATATTGTGCTGGACCGGATACGGGAAGCTGAATCGCTTTCTGCTTCTGTGAAACACATTAATGAAGCTGACTCTCTTGCCGTTTCTGTGGATCACAGTAATGAAGCTGGAGCTGCAGACTTGAGTTTGCAGGAAGCCCAAGCCCGTACAACATCTGCAGCAGAGGATAAGGATACCATCGTGCTGCTTATGGGGCGCGGGGGCAGTGATCCGGATGCCAACAGTGATTTCTATAAGCTGGGCCGGCTGCTATGGGAAAGAACGTCTTACCAAAGCGTTGAAAGCTGCTTCATTGCCATCACGAAGCCGTCGCTTCCGGATGGGCTTGAACGCTGCCTGGCACTGGGTGCGCGTAAGATTCTAGTTGTGCCGTATCTGCTGTTCACCGGAGTGCTGATGAAGCAGTTCGCAGAAATGGTTTCTCATTTCGCCGCAGAGCATCCGGAAATTGAAGTGCAGCTCGGCCGCCAGCTCGGCACACATCCACTGCTAGTGGATATGCTGACAGAGCGCATTGAGGAGACAATGGAGGGGCAGTCTTTCAGCAATTGCGATAACTGTAAATACCGTGATGAAGCGGCATTGCACCACCATCACCACCATGGTGAGGAGGGGCATGGGCACGAGCATCACGGGCACGAAGAACACGAGCACGGGAAACACGAGCATGGACACGATGATCATCAGGAACACGGTCATGGGGAACACGCGCATGAAGGACATGGTCATGAGCACCATCGGCACGGGCATCATGGTCATGGGCATCACGGTCGCGCGGATCATGAGCATGGGCATCAAGAGCGGCATGATGTAACCGGAACAGCGGCTCCGGCAGACAACCGGGATCTGCGCCAGCCGCGATGATCTTCATGCTGTGCGGCACCAGCGATGCCCGGGAGCTGGCGCTCAATCTGTCGCGTCAAGGACTGCCGCTGCAGGCCTCTGTCGTAACGCCCAGTGCGGCTGAACGGCTGGAAGCCGCAGCAATCCGCACCCGGGTCGGCCGGCTGGATAAGCCGGCCATGATCTCGCTGCTGCAGGAGGGCAGCTATCGTGCAGTCGTGGACGGCAGCCATCCTTTTGCGCTGGAGGCACACGCCAATGCTATGGGCGCGGCTGCAGCGCTGGGCCTGCCCTATTTTCGCTACGAGCGGCAAAGTCTTATCTATGACAGCCACCCCCGGCTGATCGTTGTGCATTCCTATGAAGAGGCTGCGCGCAAGGCCAGGGAACTTAAGGGTTCCATTATGCTTACAACCGGCGGCAAGACACTTGAGGTGTTTGCGGAGGCGCTGCTGGGAGATCCGGATATCCGGCTGACGGTCAGACTGTTGCCCTGCCTGGAGAATATGGAGAAATGTCTGTCCCTTGGCATTGAGCAGCGGAATATTATTGCGCTTCAGGGCCCTTTTAGCAGAGAGATGAACGAGGCACTTTACCGGCAATATGACACACAGGTGATGATTACCAAAGAGAGCGGGGCGGAAGGCTCGGTGGATGAGAAGCTGCATGCCGCGCTGGATATGGGGCTTTACGTCATTTTAATTATGCGGCCGGAGCTGACCTTTGGAAAGAGCGGGAAGGTGTTTGACTCTTTTGACGAGATTACGGAGGCCGTGAGAACTGCGCTGCAAATGAACAAGGAGGGATAACTGTGGATTTTGGTACGGATTTCAAGCCGGTGACGGTACAGCCGCAGGAAATAGAGGGCCTGAGTTTTCAGATGATTACAGAAGAGATGGGTGAACATTCCTTTAGCGAGCTGGAGTACAAAATAGTGCAGCGGATCATTCATGCTTCTGCCGATTTTGAGCTGGGGCGCAGTCTTGTTTTTCACCCGCGGGCGATTGAGGCCGGAATCAGCGCCATTCTGCAGGGCAAGCCGATTATTGCCGATGTGCGGATGGTGGAGGCGGGCATTGCCAAGGAGCGGATTCAGCGGTACGGCGGGGAAGTCAGGGTTCATATTTCAGATCCGGATGTGATGGAAGAAGCGAAGGCGCTCGGGACTACACGGGCCATTATGGCTACGCGCAAAGCTTGTGCACAGGCTCCGGGAGGGATCTATGTGATCGGCAACGCGCCGACTGCCCTGCTGGAACTGATTCGTCTGGTAAAAGAAGGCGCAGCGCAGCCGGGTCTTGTCATCGGCATGCCGGTCGGGTTCGTCTCGGCAGCGGAATCCAAGGATGAGCTGCGCAAGCTCGACATTCCTTACATCACGAATATCGGCCGCAAAGGCGGAAGCACGATCGTGGTCGCAGCGGTCAATGCACTGAGTCTGCTGGCAGACCGCCGGGCTGCGGGCGAATTGAATTAGGCCTGCGCAGGAATAAGCGGGACCTGTGCTAGCGCTGGGCCAAAACTCTATAAGGGTTGGGTCAGAGCGGGTTTTGAACAGGATATGAACAAGTTCTAATCTATATGCCAGGCTTATGAGGTATGTTTACTTAACTGCACTTTGTACAACTAAAACGTCTGATTTACAACCAATTATCCGTTTAGCTGTATTTCGTACAATTAAACTACTGTTTTTTGCTTGTTCTCACCCATTTGGGCAGATTTAGTTGTACAGAGTACAGTTATAAGATGCTAGCCTACCTTTTCGCTGATTTTAATTGCACAGTATACAACTATTATGGAATTTTCACTTGGAACTGAATACATCAATGACTACATTGTTGATTGAGCTCACTTATTTAATTGTTAACGTGTCTAAATATATCTAGGATGCTCCGAATAGGTTGCATATCATCACAAAGAGGGATTGCCATGAGCGAGGAAACACCAGACAACCGGACAGATCAGAATAGGAGGAAACGGAGGTGAAGCATGATAATGAGTCCGCGGCAGAGTACACTGCAAAGCGGGTGTCTGAGCATGATGCAGAGTACGCAGCGAATCGCGAGCCTGAGCATGATGCGGAGTACGCAAAGTATGCAGCAAAACGAAAATCCGAGCATGTTGTTGAGTCCGCAGCCAACCCAGGCGGTCTGTCAGCGTCACCTTCTGCTGCTCCTGCCTCCTCAACTCCTGCCGCCCCGCTGCGCAGGGGCTACACCACAGGTGCTTGTGCCGCCGCCGCTGCCAAAGGTGCGGCATTGCTGCTGATTACAGGCGACAGGCTTGCCGCTGTGGATATTGATCTCCCGGCGGGCTTCCGGCACTCCTTTGAACTTACAGGCTGGCAGCGCGAAGGAGCGGACTCGGCAATCTGTGCCACGGTTAAGGATGCCGGAGATGATCCGGATGCCACGCATCAGGCCTGGATTGAAGCAGCGGTGAGCTGGCTGGATCACCCCGGTGTGGAGATCGACGGCGGCCGTGGCGTCGGCCGGGTGACGAAGCCTGGGCTGCCGGTGCCCGTCGGAGCAGCGGCGATTAATCCGGTGCCGCGGCGGATGATACTGGAGGCGGTGTCCGAGGTGCTGGAGGAGCATGGCGCGGCGCGGGGGCTGCGGGTGGTCATCAGCGTGCCGGAAGGCGAAGCGATTGCCCTAAGAACGCTGAATCCGCGGCTCGGCATCATCGGCGGCATTTCTATCCTCGGCACGCGGGGCGTGGTTACCCCGTTCTCCACCGAAGCCTACAAGGCTAGTGTGGTTCAGGCGATCTCGGTTGCGGCCGCGACGGGGAACGGGCAGATTATTCTGACCACCGGCGGCAGCAGTGAGAAATATGCGATGGCGATGTTCGGCGGGCTTCCGGAGGAAGCTTTTATCCAGATGGGGGAATATGTAGGCTTCTCACTGGAGCATGCCAAGGCCTACGGAATCCGGAAGGTTACCTTTGTGGGCATGGCCGGTAAGTTCTCCAAAGTCGCTCAAGGCGCTATGCTGATCCACTCGAAGAATGCACCTGTTGATTTCGGATTTCTGGCAGCCGTGGCGGCGGAGGCCGGGGCAGATGACAAGCAGGTGAAGGAGATTGCTGCCGCCAATACAGCCTCGCAGGTGGTGGATATGATGACCGAGGCGGGGAATTCCGCTTTTTTTGAGAGCCTGTGCCGGCATGCCTGTGAACAAAGTCTGAAGCATATGAACGGGGGCATGGTTGTGGAAATGGTATTGATGACGATGAAGGGCCGAGTGCTGGGAAGGGCGGAGATCCGTGGGTAACCTGATCTATGTTATCGGTATCGGTGAGGATGGCGCCGGCGGCCTGACACCGGATAGCTTAAGCAAAGTGAATAACAGTGAGGTACTGCTTGGCGGAGAACGGCAATTGAATTTTTTTGGCGGATATACCGGTGAGAAAATCGTTCTGCAAGGCGGGCTGAAGCCCTTTACAGATAAGCTGGAGAGGTTGTGGAGGGAGCGGCGGACCGTGGTTCTGGCCTCGGGGGACCCGCTCTTTTTTGGCATCGCGGGGTATCTTGTCCGCAAGTTCGGGCCGGAGCATGTTGAGGTTATTCCGCACTATAGCAGTGTGCAGCTCGCGTTTGCCCGGCTAGGGGACAGCTGGCAGGATGCCGAACTGATCAGTCTGCACGGGCGCCCCATCCAGGGACTGGCCCAGCGCATAGACGGCAAGCTCAAGGTGGCTCTGCTAACGGACGAGAGTAATACGCCTGCGGTGATTGCCGCTTATTTGCGTGAGTTCGGGATGATAGAATATGAAGCGTTTGTGTGCGAACGGTTGGGGGGAGCGGAGGAAGTCTGCCGCTTCTGGACGCTGGATGAGATGGAGACTAGTGAATTTGCGGCGCTGAATGTAGTTATCCTGCGCAGAAGGCCGGGAACCGGCTCATCATTGCGGCGCGGCTTCGCTTATCCGGACGAGGAGTTCCAGCAGCGGAAGCCGGAGAAAGGCCTCATTACGAAACGTGAGGTCCGGGCTCTGGTCCTGTCCGAGCTGAATCTGTCCGAGGATGCGGTGGTGTGGGATATCGGCTCCGGCTCCGGTGCGGTTGCGGCGGAATGTGCGCGGATCGCCAGGCTCGGCAAGGTCTATGCCCTGGAAAAAGGAGCGGAGAATCTGCCGAACATGGAAGCGAACCGCCGGAAGTTCCGCGCCGATTTCCAGATCATACATCAAAAAGCGCCGCAGGGGCTGGAGAGTCTGCCGGATCCGGATGGAGTGTTCATCGGCGGCAGCGGCGGGGAGCTGGCGGATATTATAGCGCTCTGTGCCGCGAGACTCCGGCCGGAAGGGCGGATTGTCGTTGGAGCGATCACCATTGAGACGTTATATAGAAGCATGGAGGCGTTGAAGCAAGCAGGCCTGGATTGCGGGGTAACTATGCTTCAGGCATCACGCGGCAAGCCGATTCTCGGCATGACCCGGTTCGAGGGTATGAATCCCGTGTATGTGGTTAGTGGACGGAAGAGCTGAGGCAGACCAGAACAGATTAGATTTAGACCAGATCAGACGTTCAGATATAAGGAAACAAGAAGCGATCAGAAACAAAGGAGGAACATGCGATGAAGACCCATGTAACGGCGGCGAGTCAGCAGGCAGTGCAGGCTGTGGACGGGCAGGAAGCATCTGAGGGAGAAGGAATTGCCGCTGAAACGCAGCTGGCAGAAGCGGCGATGCAGGCCGCAAGTGCGCTCTATGATGCTATGGATGAGGAAGAGCTGAAGCTGGAGGAAAGACTGACTCCCCGAGCGATCGGGACGTTGTACGGTGTCGGTGTCGGCCCCGGTGATCCGGAGCTGATTACGCTCAAGGCCTGCCGGCTGCTGCGGGAATGTCCGGTGATTGCCTACCCGGCAACCAAAAAAGGCGGCAAATCCTACGCCCACGAAATCATCGAGATGCATGTGAAGCCGGATGAGAAAATCATGCTCGGACTGATCTTCCCGATGACGAAGGATCCGGTGCAGCTGGCAGGCGGCTGGAACCGCACTGTGGAGCTGTGCTGGAGTGAGCTGAAGCAGGGCCGGGATGTGGCTTTTGTGACGGAGGGTGACCCTAATCTGTTCAGCACCTTTATTCACCTGGCCCGCTTAATGCAGGAGCTGCATCCTGGTGTACCGATCGTCTCCATTCCGGGGATTTCCTCGGTGCTGGGCGCGGCGGCTGCCCTGGAGCAGCCCTTGGCGGACGGAGATCAGCGGGTGGGAATCATCCCGGCGACAGATGACCGCGAGGCACTGAAGGAAGCGCTGCTGCATCACGAGACGGTGGTATTCCTCAAGGTGGCCAAGGTGCTGGATCTGGTGCTGGATGTGCTGGATGAACTTGGGCTGTCCGGCAAAGCATCCGTCGTTACCAAGGTAACCTCACCTTATGAAACGGTATGGCGCGATGCGCGGGATCTGCGGGGCAAGGAGCTGGAGTACTTAAGTCTGATGGTGGTGAGCAAATGACAGATATCGTGCTCGAACCTAAAGTATACATTGTGGGTGCCGGACCCGGCGATCCGGAGCTGATTACGGTAAAAGGCAGCCGGATTCTGCGCTCTGCGGACCTCGTGCTCTATGCCGATTCCCTGGTCAGTGAGGAGCTGATCCACAGTGCGAAGCCCGGTGCAGAGGTGCTGCGAAGCTCAGGGCTGGATCTGGAGCAGCAGGTGGAGCTGATGGCGGCAGCAGTCCAGGCCGGTAAAAGCGTAGCCCGCGTCCACACGGGCGACCCGTCCATGTACGGCGCGATTCTGGAGCAGATGTCGCTGCTGAAGCTATGCGGCGTCCGCTATGAAATTGTGCCGGGTGTAAGCTCGGTCTTTGCATCCGCTGCGGCGCTTGGTGCAGAGCTGACCGTGCCTGATCTGACACAGACGGTAATTCTGACCCGTGCGGAAGGACGCACACCGGTGCCGGAGCGCGAGCAGCTGCGCAAGCTGGCCGAGCATCACTGTACAGTGGCGCTGTTTCTTAGTGCCTCCCTGGCCGGGCATGTGACCGGAGAATTCCTGGCTGCAGGCTGGAGTCCGGATACACCGGTAGCTGTTGTGAAGCGGGCCACCTGGCCGGATCAGCAGATTCTGCGGACAACGGTGCAGAATTTGGGGCCGGATCTGCGGGAGGCGGGTATCACCATGCATGCCATGATCCTGGCCGGCTGGGCGCTGGACCCCGGGCTGACAGACCGCGATCAGCACCGCTCCAAGCTCTATGACAAGGCATTTACCCATGGCTGCCGGGAAGGAATTGGCTCTGGTGAGTAAGCGGCGGTATGCAGCGGTCGCGATCACGCGAAACGGCATCGGGCTGGCGCTGAAGCTGGGAGCGGGGCTCGGGGAGACGGAAGTCTTTTGTTTTGCCAAGTATAGTATCGGGGTGGAGGCACGGCCTGGGGAGGTTTCAATTTTTGACGGGCCGGTAAAAGATTTGCTCCCCCGGCTCTTCCGGGATTACGAAGGCGTCATTCTGTTCTTCTCACTGGGCGCCGCGGTCCGGCTGATTGCTCCGCTGCTGCAGGACAAAAGAACCGATCCTGCCGTCATCGTCATTGATGAGCGCGGGGAGCATGTTATCAGCATGCTGTCCGGCCACCTCGGGGGGGCCAACAGACTGACGCTGCAGATCGCCGGGCTGCTCGGCAGTCATCCGGTAATTACAACGGCTTCTGATGTGCAGGGCACCTTCGCTGTGGATCTGCTTGGCCGGGAATATGGCTGGCGCGCGGACAGCTTTACCCGTATGAAAAGTGTCAGTGCTGCGCTTGTCAACGGGGAAGCGGTAGCTTTTGTCCAGGAGAGCGGAGAGCCGGGCTGGCTGCCGCCGGGGGCAGTGCTGCCTGAGCATGTACGCGTATTCGCCAGCAGGGATGAGCTGCGAAGCAGCGGCTTCCGCTTCTGTGCAGCGATAGTGGTTAGTGACCGGCTGCCGGATGAAGATGAGCCGGAGGAGGCCGTGCTTGCTGAATGCGCTGTAGTCTATCGTCCGCGCAGCCTGGTGCTCGGTTTGGGCTGTAACCGCGGAACCTCTGCGGAAGAGCTTGAAGCTGTAGTGCTGCATTCGCTGGCAGAACTCAGGCTATCGCTCTACAGTGTGCGGAATGTGGCTACTGCCGGGATTAAGGGCGATGAGGCCGGATTGCTGGCTCTGTGTGCCAAATACGGCTGGGAGCTGGCGTTGTATTCACCGGAACAGCTGAACACAGTCATGCTGGACAATCCTTCGGAGGTAGTGTTCAGAGCGACCGGAGCGTACGGAGTCTGTGAGCCTGCCGCACTGTTGTCTTCAGGTGCGCAGGCGCTCCTGCAGCGCAAACATAAAAGCGGAAATGTGACAATCGCCGTAGCGCGGGTTGTCTATGCCGGTTAGAGCGGGGGAGAAGCGGTGAGAGAGACATGGAATGAAATGAAGGACCGGGAGCCGTTCTTGCAGACACGCCCGCGCTTTGTAGTAGCAGGCACGGGCAGCGGCTCCGGCAAAACAACGGTCACACTGGGACTGATGCGGGCGTTTGCCCGGCGCGGCCTGAGGGTACAGGGCTTCAAATGCGGGCCAGACTATATCGATCCTGCGTATCATACTGCAGTCACTGGCCGTTCTTCCCGCAACCTGGACTCCTGGATGACTTCAAGCAGCTATCTGCAGGAATATTTCCTGCGCGTATCGGAGGATGTGGATCTGTCAGTCATCGAGGGTGTGATGGGGCTGTATGACGGCAAAGAGGACACAGCACTCACCGGATCAACGGCAGAAATCGCCATCCTGACGGACAGTCCGGTGCTGCTTGTAGTCGATGTCCGCAGTATGGGACGCAGTGCTGCGGCCATTGTGCTCGGCTTTCAGCAGCTGGAGCCGGAGCTGCGGATTGCTGCGGTCATAGTGAACCGCTGCGGCAGTGAGGGCCACTACCGGATGGTCCGGGCAGCGATTGAAGCGGCCTGCGGCATTCCGGTCATCGGCTGGCTGCCGCGCGACGGTGGTCTCGATATCCCGGAGCGCCATCTGGGCCTGCTTCCCGCTGTGGAGCGCGGAGAGCTGGAGCCTTTGTTCGAGCATGCCGCCGATCTGCTGGCGGAAGGCACCGATCTGGAGCGGCTGCTGGAGCTTGCCGCAGCTGCGCCTGCATTGCAGTATCCGCCGGAACCGGATGCGGTGCTGCAAGCGCAAGGGCCCTCGCAGGGCTGCCCGGGTATACTGGAGCCAGGAATGCCGGGGTTTACGGCGACTGAGACTCCGGGTTTGGGCAGCCCGCCGGCAATGGAGCCTGCATCACAGGAGCGGCCTGTGTCAGCAGGGCCAACCTTGTCTTCAACGGCAGTACGGATAATGCCGGCGGATACGGACAGGCCGGCACACCGTTCTGTCCAGCCGGTCATTGCCGTAGCCCGGGATGCGGCGTTCAATTTCTATTACGCCGACAATCTGGAGCTGCTCGAGCGCGCAGGTGCGCGGCTGGTTCTGTTCAGCCCGCTGAGCGGAGAGGGAATCCCGCCGGAGGCCGACGGAATCTATATCGGCGGCGGGTTTCCGGAAGAATTCGCTGCTGTGATTGCAGCGAATTCGCTCTTCCTGGACGGCGTAAGAGCTGCAGCTGCAGACGGAATGCCGCTGTATGCGGAATGCGGCGGCTACATGGTGCTGGCCCGCAGCCTTACTGACCGCTCCGGCGCTGTGCATGAGATGGCCGGGATCATTCCGGCGCACACCGTAATGCAGGAACGCCGCGCCGCTCTCGGGTACCGTGAGGTGACAGCCCTTCACGATTGCCTGCTGCTGAAGCAGGGCGGGCGACTGCGCGGCCATGAATTCCATTATTCCGGCATGAGCTACATTCCCGGCGAAGCCCGGACTTATGCCTATGAGAGCAAAGGCAGAGGGGGCAGTCAGCCGGAGGGCTACATCAGCGGCAACATTATGGCTGCTTATGCGCATATTCATTTGGCGTCCCATTTCCCGGCCGCCGGGCGGCTGGTGGAAGCCTGCCGTACTTATCGGGAACAGAAGAAGCAAGCGAAGCAGCGGCTCTGATTATTCCAGACCGGAGGAGAAGGCAGAAACTGGACTCCGTATAAATCCTGCACCTAATCCTGCATGAAATCCTGCACGAAATACAACATTCCCCACAAGATATCGATGATAATCGGACATTGTTGTATGAAAGGCAGGATTTCGCCTCCATCAGGTCGGTTAGCGGATTGAATTCTTGTATTTTCTGCAACAATCTTCATGAATACTCTAATATTAGTGAACTCAAGTTGTAATACTTACAACTTTTGAGCCTGTCCATACTGAGGGAGCCTAACAATCACTTCGCTGCCGGGTGAGACTCTAGGCTCATAGCTTAACCCTTGGCCGGATTGCCTAATTATATAGTCTATACAAGTGGTCCATACAAGTGGTCTATACCATGAGAGCTTAAGTCTCTTACTTTTCGGATGAACAAATTGGATGGCCTAAATTTATGGTCCGTAGGGATTTCGGCCATCAGTAAGACAGCCTTCTAAAGTCCTTATCTTGTATATTCAGGGCTGTTTGCCTGCTAATCAATATCGTTCGGGTAATTCGTGCATCAGCCAGCTCGTAATACTAACACCTTGCCCGAACCGCCATTGACTGGTTTTTCACTCCCCGCTGGAGAGTGGAATTCCAGAATATTTTTTAGCCGTACCATCTATGTCAACCGCTTGTCATACATCTGTAAGCCTCGTATAATAGGATCAAGAGAGCGCTTTATTACCCTGCTGGCAGGTTACCGGCTTATTTTTTATCAGGGGATAGATTGGATTATATGCTGCTGAATTTCAAAGTCTGGAAGCAATCACTTAATGATGGTAATGGAGAAGGGAGCACGCTGCAGTGAAATTGTTGGGAGCGATCGAAGCAGGAGGAACAAAGTTTGTATGCGGAATCGGGAATGAGGACGGGACGATTATCGACCGGGTGAGCTTTCCGACCACAACCCCTCAAGAAACGATGGGGCTGGTATTAGATTACTTCTCCGGTAAAGATGTGGAGTCCATTGGCATCGGTTCATTCGGACCGATTGACCCGGTGATCGGCAGTCCTACTTACGGTTATATTACAACCACACCGAAACCCCACTGGGGCGGATATAATCTCGTTGGAGCCGTGACGGAGCAGCTTGATGTTCCGGTCGGTTTCGATACAGATGTGAACGGAGCTGCCCTGGGCGAGTACACTTGGGGTGCCGCGCAAGGGCTGGATAGCTGCCTCTATATCACCGTAGGCACCGGCATCGGCGCCGGTGCAGTGGTCGGCGGGAAGCTGATCCATGGGCTGTCCCACCCTGAGATGGGACATATTCTGGTGCGCCGCCATCCGGAGGATCACTATGAAGGCTTCTGCCCTTATCATGGCGATTGCCTGGAAGGCCTGGCGGCAGGTCCGGCTATCGGCAAGCGCTGGGGCAAGCCTGCGGGCGAGCTGCCATCGGATCATCCGGCCTGGGCGATGGAGGCCCACTATCTGGCCCACGCCCTGATGAACTATGTGCTGATCCTATCGCCGCAGAGAATCGTGATGGGCGGCGGCGTGATGAAGCAGAGCCAGCTCTTCCCGCTGATCCATACCAAGCTGCAGGAATTGCTTGGCGGATATGTGCAGCATCCGGCGCTCAATGAAGCCATCGGCGGTTATATCGTCCCTCCTCAGCTCGGGGATAATGCGGGACTCTCCGGTGCGCTTGGCCTTGCGAAGCTGGCGCTTGACGGACAGTAGAATATCCTACAAAAAGGCATTGACTGTTTCGCAATATGTGGTATCCTAGGTTTTAACAGTATAGCATTTAAGAGGAAGCACCTCTTTCACGGATTTTCGTGGGAGAGGTGCTTTTTTTTGTGCAAAGATAAGAATTTATAGGCTCCGCGCAATAAATGTTCCTTATCTTTCCCGCTGAAACGGTATCGGCGGGGGCAGGTAATCCGGTCCGCACAAAGCTCATGCATACTGTAAGACGATGAAGGTAGGGATTCATATGCAGATCGTATTTATGAACCGTTTGTCCAGAATGTCAGGAGTAGACCAGGAGGTATTTGCCCAGTTGTGGATTGGAGAGGAGGAGGGACTATGGCGCCTGGGCTGGCGCGACTTCTCAGGAGAACAGGAAATGGGTGACAGCTTATGGTATGAAGGCGGTTCATGGAATGAGATGCTGTGTGTGTACCGGCATGAGCTTGCAATGAAGATGGGAGACGGTTACCGCCCCCTGATTGACGGTGTATTTCATGAAGATGAGCATCTTAACAGCCGCGGCCAGGAGCAGCTTAAGCTGCAGTATTACAGTGAGCAGTACGCAAATGAAACGGTCTATGAGGAGCTTTGCTCCTGGCGCAGGGGGAAGGCCTCAAGCGAACGCAAGGCACCTTACATCTTGGCCAGCAACCGTCTGCTGCGGATGATAAGTGCATTTCTGCCCCATACGGCGGAAGAGCTGCTGCAGATTCCCGGCGTAGGTGAAGGTAAAGCCTCGCAATATGGCGCCGACTGGCTCAGTATTACCTCCGGTGTGCAGCGTGAGCATCAATATCCGCTGGGCTGGGTAAGTGATTCGATCGACGAAGAGAGCTTTGTTTCCTGGCTGTACAAACAGAAGGAGCTGAAATACAAGAAGCAGCTGGAGCGGCTGAGACTGCGGCGTGTGCTGCTTCAGGGGATTGAAGAAGGGCAGGGAATGGAGCAGCTCAAGGGGCTCAGCGGGGTCTCCCGCCGTGAAGTTCTTGAAGCTGTAGAGGAACTGGAGAAGGACGGTTATTCCGTCGAGAAGCTCATTGCTCTTGAACTCAGTGAAGTTACTTCCCAGGAACAGAACAATATATGGACAGCCTATGAGCTGATCGGTGATACCTTCCTGAAGCCCGTCCTCTATAAGGCCTATGGCGAGGATTTCTCCCCCGCAGAGGGCCTCGATATGTACTATGAACGCCTGCGGCTGATCCGTATCCGCTTCCGCCGGGAGCAGCCGGCCTCGTTAGGACTGGCTACGAATCTGTAAGAAGCAGCCTTCTTCCCCGGATTAACCCTGCACAGCTTGCTTTTCCTTTCACGAGAGAGGAAGCGCGCTGCAGGGTTTTATCTGCGGCCGGCAGTGTTGTCCAGGTTATTAGGAGAAAGGGGCGATTAGCGGTACTATACCTGTATGCAGTTAAAAAGGAGTGGGACATATGATAGTAACGTTGACGGTTAATCCTAGCGTCGATGCCAGTACAAGCATAAGTAAGGTTGTTCCCGATCATAAGCTGCGCTGCCGTGAAGCCTCGTACAAACCGGGGGGCGGCGGTGTTAATGTGTCACGGGCAATTCACAGACTGGGCGGGGATTCCCTTGCACTCTATGCCTCAGGCGGACTTCATGGTCAGCTGCTGCACCATATGCTGGAACAGGAGGGCGTAAGGCATCAGGAGATTCCGATCAGCGGGCAGACCCGGGAGAATCTGATTGTCGTGGAGGAATCCACCGGGCAGCAGTTCCGGTTCGACATGCCGGGCCCGCGGTTCATCGAAGGTGACTGGAAGGAGTGCCTTGAGCAATTAACGGCGCTGCCGGATAAACCTGCTTATCTTGTAGCCAGCGGCAGTCTGCCCCCGGGCTGCCCGGCTGATTTCTATGCACGTGTCATTGAAGCAGCGAAGCCTTGGAAGGCCCGGGTGATTATCGATACTTCCGGCGAAGCGCTGCAGCTTGCGGCTGATGCCGGCGTATATCTGCTGAAGCCGAACGCACGTGAGCTGGAGGAATTGGTAGGGCATGCAATAACCGGTGATGAGGAAGTGAAGGCAGCCGCACTGCAGCTGATTGAAGAAGGCCGGACGGAAGTAGTGGTAGTCTCACTGGGCGGGGACGGGGCGCTGCTGATTACCAAAGACGGCTGCGAGCATCTGCTGGCACCTGAAGTTCCTGTACTCAGTGTAGTAGGCGCTGGCGACAGTCTGGTTGCGGGACTCGTGTACAGTCTGGAACGGGGCTGGCCGCTGCGCAGAGCCGTTCAGTTCGGCATCGCCTCCGGAGCTGCAGCTGTCATGAATCCGGAGCGTCAGCTCTGCAAGCGCGAGGATACGGAGCGGTTGTTTGCCGGCATGGATACCGGCGCAGCCGGACACATGTAGTTTTGTGGCCGCCATATACCAAAAAGACGAAGGCTTCCCTATACCCTGAGGTATCCGGTGCCTTCGTCCTGCGTATTCGTCCGCCCAGTTTCATAGCCAATCCTTCTTGCGGAAGATCACCAGCATTCCGCAGCCGAGCGTCACCATGACGGCGATGACTCCATAATAGCCGTACTGGGAATGGGTCTCGGGAATATTGTCAAAGTTCATACCGTAGATACCGGTAATAACGGTCAGCGGCATGAATATCGTAGTAATTGCCGTAAATACTCTCATGATTTCATTGGCGCGGTTAGCAATACTGGACTGATAAGCTTCACGTAAGTTGCCCATGAGGTCGCGGTACGTTTCAAAGGTTTCAGAGATCTTGACCGCATTTTCATAAATATCGCTGAAATACTTCTGCAGCTGATCGTCGATCAGGCGGAGGTCTTTTTTGTTGAGCGTGTTGATAACTTCCTTCTGCGGGCCCAGCATCTTCTTCAGCCAGAGAATTTCACTGCGCAGACCGATGATCTCGCTGAGATGCGATTTTTTGGTGTGCATGAGGATATCCTCCTCCAGCTTCTCAATCCGCGCTTCAATCCGGTCACCGACCGAGAAGAAGTTGTCGACCACAAGGTCGATTAACAGGTACAGGAAGCGGTCCGGCTCACTGACCTCCTGCTCCCATAGAATGGGCTTCAGGACGCGCAGCTCATGGATCTTCTGCTTCGTAACGGTGATGATGAAATGTCTGCCCAGGAATACGTTGAGCGCGCGGAGGAAGATTTCCTCGTCATCAAACCGGATGCTGTTGACTACGATAAAATAATGGCTCTCATAGATCTCCAGCTTCGGGCGCTGATCCTCTTCACTGAGACAGTCCTCGACAGCCAGATCATGCAGATTGTACAAAGGCTGAAGCTCAACAAGATCCTCAACATCCGCATCAATCCAGTAGAAACCCTCAGCGGGTGCGGTAAGTGTATCCTCAATATTGTCAATAGTCGTAAAAACCCCTGCGTTCACCAGCCGGATTTTCATCTGATTCACTCCTTCTGTCCCTGGTCTTCTCCAGGGATATGCTAATTAAAGCACAGAGAAAAAATCAGCTTGGCCGGTGGTACAATCATGGATGAAGGCCAAAAGACGGTCCGAGAGCATGAAGAAGAACTGCCCCCGCCGCCGGCAAGCTGATGTTAATCCTGTGTGGTTGTTCTTTCTGCACGCTTATTCGCGAGCCCGGGTCGCCTTCCATTCTTCTCTCACCTCTTCTTTTCGCCGTTTATGGTTGAAACACTTGTCTAGTATAACGCCGGGGTATGGCTCTTTCAAGAGAAATTCTTTTCATTCTCCAGGCCCCTTAAGCATTGTATGGACTTGACGAAAAGGAGGTTCATGATTTAAAGTGAATTTTAAGAAAAGTATCCGCGGATGCTTTGGAATAACCCCAACTGAATACAGCTAAATCTTATCAAGAGCAGGTGGAGGGACTAGCCCGATGAAACCCGGCAACCGGCGTGTGAACGCACGGTGCTAATTCTTGCGGAAGCTTTGCAGGACGTTATTCGTCCGGCGGAAGTTCTCTGGCAGATGAGAGAGGCGCATATGACTGCAGATATATGACCTTTCTCGCCCGAGAAAGGTCTTTTTTCGTTGTTTTACATCAGATTTAACCGCCAAGCGGAACCTAATTTCAGTTAAGGAGTGGAAACAGCAATGCCTATTAAAATTCCCGACAGTCTTCCGGCCAAAGAAGTATTATCCGGTGAGAATATTTTTGTAATGGATGAAAGCCATGCCTTTCATCAGGATATCCGTCCTTTGCGGATCGCCATCCTGAATCTGATGCCGACCAAAGAAACCACGGAAACGCAGCTGCTGCGCCTTATCGGGAACTCACCGCTTCAGGTGGACGTTGTTCTGCTGCATCCCAGCTCCCATACCTCGAAGAATACTTCGGCAGAGCACTTAAAGAGCTTTTACAAAACCTTTGATGAAATCAGTGACCGCCGCTTTGACGGCTTGATCATCACCGGGGCTCCGGTGGAACAAATGGAGTTCGAGGATGTCAACTACTGGGAAGAGCTGAAAGTGATTTTTGAATGGAGCAAGCAGAACGTAACCTCGACCATGCATATCTGTTGGGCCGCGCAGGCAGGACTGTACCACCACTTCGGCGTGCGTAAGGTGAGTCTGCCGGATAAATGCTTTGGAGTGTTTCCGCATACGCTGAGCCATAATAATGTGAAACTGCTGCGGGGCTTCGACGAAGTATTCCATGTGCCGCATTCCCGTCACACCGATGTCTCCCGTGAGGATATAGAGAATAATCCGGATCTGCAGATTCTGGCGGAATCAGAGGAAGCCGGTGTGTACCTGGTTTCTGCGCATGACGGCAAGCAGATTTTTGTAACCGGACATTCAGAATATGATCCGTTCTCCCTGAAATGGGAGTATGACCGCGATATCGCCAAGGGCATGGATATTGAGATTCCGAAGCACTATTATCCAAAAGATGATCCCACCCGTACACCGCCGGCCGTCTGGCGCGCCCATGCCAACTTATTATTCGCTAATTGGCTCAATTACTATGTATACCAGGAGACACCCTACGATATCGGAGCGTTTATTTAAAAAAATTATTTATATATAGAAGCAATGGTTACACGCACAAAACTTTTAGGAGGCAATGGAAATGGACGAGAAACTGAAAATTGAGAGCAGACTGGCACAGATTGGTTCGATGGAGGACCCCGCGACAGGGGCGATTAATTATCCGGTGTACAACGCGACGGCATTCCGTCACCCGAGACTCGGACAGAGCACGGGCTTTGATTACATCCGCACCAAAAATCCTACCCGCTCTGTGCTCGAAGATGCGGCAGCGGCGCTGGAATCCGGCGATGCCGGCTTCGCCTGCGCCTCAGGTATGGCTGCACTGACTACTGTGTTTGCTTTGTTTGGACAAGGTGATCATCTCGTTGTCTCGCTCGACCTGTATGGCGGAACGTACCGTCTGCTGGAACGGATTCTGTCCAAATACGGCATCAGCGCCTCCTATGTGGATACGAATGATCTGGATGCTCTCGAAGCTGCGCGCCAGCCGGGCACCAAGGGTGTATTCATTGAGACACCAACCAATCCGCTGATGATGATTACGGATATCGAAGCGGTATGTACATGGGCCCGCCACCACGGGCTGCTTACGATTGTCGACAATACGCTGCTTACCCCGTTCTTCCAGCGCCCTATTGAGCTTGGAGCAGATATCATCGTTCACAGCGCGACCAAATATCTGGGCGGACATAACGATGTCCTTGCCGGACTTATTGTGACCAAAGGTGCTGAATTGTCCGCAGAAATGGCGATTCTGCATAATTCACTGGGCGCTGTCCTTGCACCAAACGACAGCTACCAGCTGATGAAGGGGATGAAGACACTTGCCCTGCGCATGGAGCGGCATGAGAGTAATGCGCTGGCTCTCGCCCGTTATCTGCTGGAGCATCCGGCCATTGCCGAAGTCTTCCATCCGGGTCTGCCGGATCATCCGGGATACGAAATCCAGAAGCGCCAGTCCTCCGGCAACACCGGGATTTTCTCCTTCAAGGTGAAGGATGCCAGATACGTGGAGCCGCTGCTCCGCCATATCCGCCTGATTGCTTTTGCTGAGAGTCTTGGCGGTGTGGAATCGCTTATGACCTATCCGGCTGTACAGACTCACGCCGATATTCCGGCGGAAATCCGGGATGCGGTTGGCGTAGATGACCGGCTGCTGCGTTTCTCGGTCGGCATCGAGCATGTGGACGATCTGATCGCTGATCTTACCCAGGCACTGGAGGCTGCGCGCACCGAGCTGGAATAGGCATCCTGGAACCTTGGCAGCCAGATAGAATCACTGTATACATTGAACAGCAGCGCCAATGGGGTGCTGCTGTTTTATTTGGCGAAAGATTTTTCAAGCTCATCCGATTGTGATACGATGGGGGAACGAGTTTGTTTATTTTTTAAATTAAATTCATCTACTATACTTCATAGGATTAAGAGGAGGCTGCGAACGTTGAGTGCAATTGATCTTATTCTGGATAAGACACTTAAAGGTGAACGTCTTCAATTAGAAGACACAATCACGCTGTTCGAAAGCAATGAAATTGAGAAAATGGGCGCGGCTGCGGATATTATTATGAAGCGCTGGCACCCGGACCCGCTGGCTACATTCGTAATCGGCCGTAATATTAACTACACCAATGTGTGTGATGTCTATTGCCGCTTCTGCGCCTTCTACCGCAGACCGGGTTCGGAAGAAGGTTATGTGCTTCCCGATGAAACGATCTATCAAAAGATAGCCGAGACGATCAGCGTGAACGGGACTGAAATTCTGATGCAGGGCGGAACGAACCCGAATCTGCCGTTCAGCTATTACACCGATATCCTGCGCGGAATTAAGCAGCGCTTCCCGGAGATCACCATGCATTCCTTCTCACCGGCAGAGATCATGAAGATGGTCGAGGTCTCCGGACTGCCGCTGGAGCAGGTCATGCGTGAGATTCATGCCGCAGGCCTGGATTCCCTGCCCGGCGGGGGAGCGGAGATTCTCGATGACCGCACGCGCCGCAAGATCAGCCGGCTCAAAGGCTCCTGGCGCGAGTGGATGGATGTCATGCAGACTGCGCACCGGATCGGCATGAACACGACAGCCACGATGGTGATCGGTCTGGGCGAGAGTATGGAAGAGCGGGCGCTGCATCTGCTGCGTGTCCGTGAAGCCCAGGACGAGTGCATAGCGAACAAATATGACTCCGAAGGATTCCTGGCCTTCATCTCGTGGACCTTCCAGCCGGATAATACGAACCTCAAGCTGGACCGGCAGACACCGGAGGAATACCTCAAGACCGTGGCAATCAGCCGTCTGGTGCTGGATAATATCAAGAACTTCCAGTCCTCCTGGGTCACGATGGGCCCTGAGGTCGGTAAGCTTTCCCTGCAATACGGCTGTAATGACTTCGGCAGCACGATGATCGAGGAGAACGTAGTTTCCTCGGCGGGCGCAACCTACAAGGTTAACATTGAGTCGATTACCCAGCTGATCCGCGAAGCAGGCAAGATCCCGGCGCAGCGCAACACGCGCTACGACATCCTGCGGACGTTCGAGGATGCGAACGCCAAGATCGACAATGACTTTATCATGCAGAACTAGAGGGTAGCTATAGTGTGTTTTTGGCATAATAGGGTATATACTTCAAGGGTAAAATAGCGGGTATGTGCTACAGATAATGTAGTGTTTACCCCGTTATTTTCATAATTTCAACTACAACGCTTGTTCAATATTAATCCATTTGGAGGGATTAGTTATGGACAAGCGTTCTTTGTCGTCTGGAAGAGACATCCGGGAGAAAGAGGTGCTATTATCCATATAATCCATTATGCGTTAATTTTTAATTGTGAAATCACTTAAATAAGCATGTGGGAGGCTGAAGATGAAACCAATACATTTTGAACGCCCAACAGAGCATTATGATGAACGAATTACCGATATAAATACGTTGTCTCCCCGCCATTACCTGACGATGCTTCAGGATTGCAATTGAGGTTCACACAATACATCAACCCTTTCAAGAAGAGCGAGACAGGCGACGAGATAGTATTTGAGATTTAGCAAAAGCGAAAGATAGCCCTTCAGCACATATTAGATGTGTAAGAGGGCTGTTTATCAATGTCTTTTTTCCATCTATTCCACCGGCACCGCTAGCATCAGCTACGGGCGAGCCAATTGTATTCGAAATTTCGAATACATTATGCTCATTGAGCCACGTGCGAGCCTTCGCTTAGCTTTTCCGGTATTGGCACCAGCCCCCATCAACTCACCCAAACCTTAAATATCGTTTGACCATCCCGCTCCTCTTCATCAGCATAGATATCATTAAAAGAAGCGTGGCCCAGAGTCTTCAGGCGTGTCAGGTTATAGACCAGCGCAAACGCCAGCTTAGGATCACCAGTCCAATAGCCGTCAAACTGGTCTCCGCCAATTTTATTATAGGCATCACTCATAACCCATTCTTCCGCTTCCCGTAAAGTATCAAAGGTGAGCATTTCCTCAAACCAGCGGATATCTTTCCGGTTAGTGCTCCGGTTCTCGTCTTTGATCCAGAATAATTCTTCATGTGTATTCTTTCCCTCGTCCATAGTCAACCCTCTCCTTATAAAAATATGAATGCAACATATCCTTTTTTACATTTTACACAATTCGCAATTCTAGTTAACCCAGTTTGATAGATAGGAATAAGTTGATATGTTACGCTTTGACGGTCAATTTAAAGAGATTAACTGGGAGGGTATAAGATTCTATGGTACAAAAACGTTGGAATAAGCCTATTGCTTCAATATTGGCTACCGCTGTGATTACAGCACAGGTGCTGGGCGGAGTCGTTGCCGGTTCAGTACTGGGAGCCGGGAAGGCAGCAGCTGAACCTGCGTCAGGCGCGATCAACCTGCGGCTGATGAGTACTACAGATGTGCATACCAATGTGATGGGCTGGGATTACTTTAAGAACCAACCGTCTCTGACGGTAGGACTGGACCGGACGGCTACGCTGGTGAAGCAGGCCAGAGCCGAGGAGAAGGGTGTTAACAACCTTTTGCTCGACAACGGAGATTTGATTCAGGGTACACCGCTGGGAACGTACGCTTCGAAGCAAGTTGATGGAGACGGCAAGACTAAGCAGATCAATCCGATGATTGCAGCTTTGAATACCATGAACTATGATGCTGCGACACTCGGCAACCACGAATTCAACTATGGACTTCCTTATCTGGAGAGCATTACTTCTGCCACTTCAGCCACATATGAGTATACAGACATTCCTTTTATTAATGCGAATGTGTATGCCGTAGACGGGGACGAGGATGATTCCAATAACCCGAACTATTTCACTCCTTATAAAATAATCGACAAGGCAGTTACCGACAGCAACGGAGCTACCCAACATGTTAAGGTCGGCCTGATTGGTCTCGTTACTCCGCAGATTATGGATTGGGACAAGGTCAACCTGGAAGGTAAGGTCATTACTAGGGACATCGCTGAAACGGCCGCTAAATTCATTCCTCAGATGAAGGAAGACGGTGCGGATATTATCGTTGCGATGGCGCATACCGGATATGATAATAATGCAGTACCCGGAACCAAATCTGAGAATGACATCAAATCACTAAGTCTCGTGCCGGGGATTGATGCCATTACGTTCTCTCATACCCATAAGGTATTCCCGGCTGCGACTGTGGAAGCGCTGGACGCATCCTTCAAGGATTCTACGGGTAAAGCTGTACTGCCCGGCATCGATAATGCCAAAGGCCAGATCAACAATGTTCCAGCCGTTCAGGCGGGATTCGGCGGCGCCAATTTGGGTCTCATCGACCTGGCAATCGTTCCGGACCCACAGCGGAGCGGACACTTTATGGTGGACAAGAGCGCTTCGGTTTCGTCCACCCGTTCGATCTACAGAACGGAGAACAAGGTTAATATTGCAAACGTAGAGCCGGATGCTGAGCTGGATGCAGTGGTTGCCGCTGATCACCAGGCTACGATTGCTTATGTCAATCAACCCCTTGGACGTACGGATGTACCGATGAACAGCTTTTTCGCTATGGTGCAGGATGATCCGACGGTTCAGATCGTAACCTATGCCCAGAAAAACTATGTTGAGAAGCTGATCAATAGTGATCCTAACCTGGCTGCTTACCAGGGAATGCCCATCCTGAGCGTTGGTGCACCTTTCAAGGCCGGACGCAATAACCCGGATGAGTATACTGAAATTGAAGCAGGAGATCTGACCATCCGCAGCGCAAGCGACCTGTATCTCTATGACAACACGCTTAAGGCCATTAAGGTCAAGGGTGAGACTGTGAAAGAATGGGTTGAAATGAGCGCTGGTGCCTATAACCGTATTGATCCTGCGGTGACTACCGAGCAGCCGCTGCTCAACTCCGCATTCTCCGTATTTAATTTCGATGTTATCGACGGAATTAAATACACGATTGATGTCACCAAAAATGCAAGATACAAGCCTGACGGCACGGTGAATGACCTCACGTCTGAGCGGGTTACCTCCATTACCTATGATGACAAGCCGCTGGATATGAATCAGGACTTCATCGTAGTGACTAACAATTACCGGGCAAGCGGCGGCGGGAATTTCCCGGGTGTCAAAACCGGTGCTGCCGGTCTTACGATGGTGCTGGATACCCTGGAAGAGAATCGTCAGATTCTGATGGATTACATCAAGGAAGCAGGAAACGTTAACCAGCCGGCCGATAATAACTGGTCGATCGCTCCGGTCAAAGGCGATGTCAAGGTTACCTTTACTTCTTCACCTAAGGCTAAGAATGCACTTCCTAAACATGATAATATTACCGATACGGGAACCCAGAATCTCCGGGGTGACGAGATTTACAATCTCGACCTGAGCGGAAGCGTCAAAGTCCATCTGCTCGGCATCAATGACCTTCATGGACAATTGGATACGACATCCTTTGTAACTGTGGGTACGGAGAGCAAGCCTGTAGGAACTGCGGCGATTCTGGCAACCTACCTGAAGAATGCCCGTGCCAAATACGATAACACCCTGCTAGTCCACAACGGGGACTCTGTCGGTGCCTCTGCTCCGGTATCCTCCATGGAGCGTGACAAGCCGACCCTGGAATGGATGAACATGATGAAGTTCGATGTGGGAACCTTGGGTAACCACGAATTCGACCAGGGTGTTGAAGCATTGAAGGCACAAATTTTCGGCGGTGCGGACCCGGTTAAC
This sequence comes from Paenibacillus sp. FSL E2-0178, assembly GCF_038593005.1. NCBI lineage: Bacteria > Bacillati > Bacillota > Bacilli > Caryophanales > Paenibacillaceae > Paenibacillus > Paenibacillus sp. FSL E2-0178. The sequence goes on along the minus strand of NZ_CP151953.1, from coordinate 2,400,852 downwards.
CCGAGCATTGTCCATGCACCTGTGAATTTCGATTACATTAATGCCAATGCGATCGACATGAAGACTGGAGAGCCGTTGATCAAGCCTTACACGATTAAAGAAATCGGCGGTGTAAAAATCGGGTTTATCGGCGTAGTAACCAAGGCAACACCAAGTAAGGTATCCCCAGCCGGTACAGCCGGTGTGAAATTCCTGAGTGCTGAGGAAGAAGTTGCTGCTATCGAAAAGTATGCAGCAGAGCTCAAAGGTAAAGGGGTCAACACGATTATCGTGCTTGCCCATGATCCGGCAACCACGAAGGTTGATGCGGCAACGAAGAAAAATGTATCCACAGGTGAGGCTGTAGATTTGGCGAATGCCCTCCCGGCTAATTCTCCGGTAGATGTTATTGTGGCTGGTGACAATCATGCCTACGCTAACGATATAGTGAACGGCAAACTGGTTGTTCAGGCCTACTCTTACGGTACTGCCTATGAAGACATCCGCCTGGCTATCGATCCGGAGACCGGAGAGGTTAAGAGCAAATCTGCTGAAGTAATTACTACCTTCCAGGAGAATGTGACGCCGGATGCTGAAACCAAAGCACTGGTTGATCATTATCTGGCTCTGCATCCTGAGCTGGCTAAGCCTGTAGGGACTACAGATGGCACAGTTACCCGTACAGATGTATATCTGAAGGAAGCTCCCCTGGGCAACCTGATTGCGGATGCTATGCGTCAGGCTGATTTCAAAGACGGTGCTGCTGGTCCTGCTGACTTTGCATTTATGAATCCGGGCGGTATCCGTGCCGATCTTCCTAAGGGGAATGTTCTCTTCGGTGATCTGGCCAAAATCCAGCCCTTCGGCAATACGCTGGTGAAGCTGACGCTTACCGGTGAACAGATCAAAACCTTGCTGCAGCAGCAATGGGCAGTTAAGGCTGATGGAACAGCAGACATCAAGACACTGCAAATTTCCGGCCTGAAATATACGGCCAATATGTATCTGCCGGTTGCCAGCCGTGTGGCCAACCTGACCAAAAGTGATGGGACACCGATTGAAATGTCCAAGAGCTACACAGCTGTCGTCAATAACTTCATGGCTGCAGGCGGAGACAACTATAAGGTATTGACCCAGGCAAGTAAATCGCTGGCCGGACCAATCGATCTGGATGTATTCTATGATTATATTGTGAAGAAATTCAATGGCGGAGCTATTACTGCTGCAATTGAAGGACGGATTACCAACAAAGCTGCTCCAGAAACAGATCCAGGCACTAACCCGGGTACTAATCCTGGTACTGGCACAGGGCCTGTAGCAACGGCGACACCTAAACCGACTGCTTCACCATCAGCTTCTCCTAGTCCAGCCGCATCAGCTACTCCGGCTCCGGCTGCAACCACCGCTCCAACACAGAGCCCGGCCGTTCCTGTTACTGCATTCAAGGATTTGGGTAAGGTAGCGTGGGCTGCAGAAGCTATTAATGCACTGGCGGCTAAAGGTATTGTAAAAGGCATCGACGGCACGAACTTCGCACCCGTGAAGAGTGTAACCCGTGCTGAATTCGTAACTATGCTCGTTCGTTCGCTTAACTTGAGCAATACTGCATCAGCAACTACTTTCAGCGATGTGAAACAAGGTGTCTGGTATACAGATACGATCGCTGCTGCTGTAAACGCCGGTTTGGTGAGAGGCTCAGGGAACGGTAAATTCGAGCCGGGCCGTGAGATCACCCGTGAGGAAATGGCGATTATGATCGCTAATGCCCTCAAGGATCAGCTGCAGCCGGTTGATCCTGCTGCTCTGAATAAGTTTGCCGACAAGGCCAAGATTGCAGCTTATGCGCAGCAGCCTGTGGCGCAGCTGACCCAGTTGGGGATTGTCAACGGTGTGGATGCCCAGAAATTCGCGCCGAAGAGTATCGCGAACCGCGCCCAGGCGGCCGTCATCATCTACCGGATGCTGGAGAACAAAGCTTCCTGATTTCTATACGAATACCATTGAATCAGGCAAAAGGCCCGTGCACATTGTGCGCGGGCCTTTCCGTTTACGAGGATGCTCAGGCTTGTCCAGCCCAGACCATAAACGTCCCGTTATTTCACTGCAGCTTCCCATTTGCAGCGGATGGGGGAGACAATCGCATTTTCTTTTTTGAGCTCGGTGAAGGCCTTGTCGACCGCTTTGCGTTCCAGTCCCGACAGCTTTTCAACTTCACCTGCAGTTACAGGAGCTGCTGAAGCTTTAATGATTTCCAGTACTTGATCCTTAACACTCATGAGTTACACTTCCTTTGTTAGTTATGAATGGGTCTATCCTGATGCTTCGTAACATTCGTATTGTCAGGCAAATTATAAAAGAAAAACGGTAAACAGGCAGTGATATTTTTATATTATCAGTTTACAGTTGTATCCAAAAGTGATATCATAATTATATCAAATACATATCTAATGGAGGCATCTTTATGAAAGAGAAAACATTGCATCCTGTCAGCGGATTCTGGGTTGTGGCTCTAATTGCCATTTGTATCGGGGGCGGAATTTACGGTGCCGTTCAGGAATACGTGGCATTGCCTGTCATCCTGTTTGTTGCAGCCGGTATTCTATGTACGAGTATTACCGTAGTTCAGCCGAACAAGTCAGTAGTCGTGACCTTCTTTGGCCAATATGTCGGTACGATTGCAACCAGCGGGTTGTTCGCTGTCATTCCGTTCAGCATCCGCAAGACCGTATCACTGCGGGTCCGCAACTTCAACAGCGTGAAGCTGAAGGTCAATGATGTGGAAGGTAATCCGATTGAGATTGCTGCAGTGATTGTATTCAAGGTCATTAATTCGGCCAAAGCGCTGTTTGATGTAGATAAGTATATGGCGTTTGTGGAAATTCAGAGTGAAACGGCGCTGCGTCATGTGGCAAGCAAATACCCTTACGATAACTTCAATGAGACTGGCATGTCCCTGCGGGCCAATGCCGATGAGATTGCCAAAGAACTTGCGGTGGAGCTGCAGGAGCGTCTGTCCTTATCCGGTGTAGAAGTGATTGAAGCCCGCCTTACCCATCTGGCCTATTCCACAGAGATTGCCAGTACGATGCTGCAGCGCCAGCAGGCTTCGGCCATTCTGTCTGCACGCCAGATCATCGTGGAAGGTGCTGTCGGCATGGTGGATCTGGCGATCCGCCAACTCAAAGAGAGCGGTGTAGTTGAACTGGACGAAGAACGCAAAGCGGCGATGATCAACAATCTGATGGTTGCGATTGTGTCGGAGCGCGGAGCGAGCCCGGTTATTAACGCCGGCTCGTTGTACTAAGGCGGTAATATTATGGCGGCCAAAAAAAGCTTTCCGCTGCGGATCGATCCCGAACTGCACGAAGCGCTGGAACGTTGGGCGGGAGAAGAATTTCGCAGCGTAAACGGACATATCGAATACTTGCTGCGTGAGTCTTTGAAGCGCGCAGGCCGCTTGCCGGGTAAGAAACGCCGGGAAGAAGAATGAACAGCCTGGGGCGGCGGCGCTTCAGACTTGTATGACATGCCGGTTCCACTTGACGGAAGATAAGCTGAGATTTATAATTACCGTAATTCACGTTATCAGCTTCGACAAAGATATGAATCGATGTTCAGGACCGCTTCAGAGAGAGGAAACCTCAGGCTGCAATTTCCTCCGGTACCGGCTTTTGATTTACCCCTTTGTAGCTGCGGTTATGAATTCCTGGGAATATCCGTTTACGGACATCATTACGCAGGATAGTAAGAACCGCCGGTTCATGGCCGTTATCTCCATGCTGACGAAGGATTCTATTCTGCAATGCCGCTGCTCTGCAGCAGCTTTTGCATAATGGTATCGAATTTGGGTGGAACCACGGGTGCAATCACTCGTCCCTTTGCGGGACGGGTGTTTTTTGTGTGCAGAAGCTAACTTTTAGGAGGAAGAAAAATGTCAGTAAATATCAAACTTCCGGACGGTTCGGTCCGGGAATATGCCGATGGCAGTAGCATTGATGATGTAGCAGCCTCGATCAGCAGCGGACTGCGCAAGAATGCCGCAGCAGGTAAGATCAACGGAATCGTCGTGGATCTGTCCACTCAGCTGCAGGAAGGCGATCTTGTAGAGATCGTTACCCTGGATTCCCCGGAAGGCCTGGAAGTGATGCGTCACAGTACAGCTCACCTTATGGCCCAGGCGGTAAGACGCCTGTTCGGGACTATGGAAGTTAAGCTCGGAGTAGGTCCGGTCATTGAAGACGGCTTCTATTATGATATGGATCTGGAGCATCCGCTTAATCCGGAGGATCTGCTGAAGATTGAGAAGGAAATGGAGCGTATCGTTTCAGAGAACCTGCCGATTGTCCGCCATGAGGTGAGCCGCCAGGAAGCACTGGACAGATTCGGCGAGCTGGCTGATCCTTACAAGCTGGAGCTGATCCAGGCGCTGCCGGAAGACAGTGTGATTACAATCTATGAACAGGGCGAATTCTTCGACCTCTGCCGTGGTCCGCATTTGCCGTCCACTGCGAAGATCAAAGTGTTCAAGCTGATGAACGTAGCCGGTGCCTACTGGCGCGGAGACAGCAAGAACAAGATGCTGCAGCGCGTATACGGAACAGCCTGGATCAAGAAGGCCCAGCTTGACGAGCATCTGCGCCTGCTGGAGGAAGCGAAGAAACGCGATCACCGTAAGCTGGGCAAGGAACTGGAAATCTTCACGTTCAACCAGCTGGTTGGACAAGGCCTGCCGATCTGGCTGCCTAAGGGCGCCAAGCTGCGCAGCATTCTGGAGCGCTATATTGTAGATCTGGAAGCCAGCCTTGGTTACCAGCATGTCTACACTCCTGTACTGGGTAATGTAGAGCTGTACAAGACTTCTGGACATTGGGAACACTACCAGGAAGACATGTTCCCTAAGATGACTATCGATAATGAGGAGTTCGTGCTCCGTCCAATGAACTGCCCGCATCACATGATGATCTATAAGAGCTCGATGCACAGCTACCGCGATCTGCCGATCCGTATTGCCGAGCTGGGTATCCAGCACCGTTATGAAATGTCGGGAGCCCTGACAGGCCTGCACCGTGTCCGTTCGATGACACTGAATGATTCCCATATCTTCTGCCGTCTGGACCAGATCAAAGGCGAGTTCATCCGCGTGCTGGAGCTGATCAAGCAGGTATACAGCGACTTTGGGATTGAAGATTACCGTTTCCGCCTCTCTTACCGGGACCCTAAGGATACAGAGAAGTATTATGCCAATGATGAAATGTGGGAGACTGCACAGCGCATGCTGCGTGAGGTTGTCGAAGAAGCCGGCCTGCCGTTCTACGAAGCCGAAGGCGAAGCAGCCTTCTATGGTCCGAAGCTGGATGTTCAGATCAAAACAGTATTGGGCAAGGAAGAAACACTGTCGACTGTACAGATCGACTTCCTGCTGCCTGAACGCTTTGAGCTGGAATATGTCGGTGATGACGGACAGAAGCACCGTCCGGTTGTCCTGCACCGCGGGATTCTTGGAACCATGGAACGTTTCGTAGCGTTCCTGCTGGAGAACTTTGCCGGATCACTGCCGCTGTGGCTGTCTCCGCAGCAGGTAAAGATTATTCCGGTATCCTCGGCCTTTGATGAATATGCGAAGGAAGTGGCTGCCAAGCTGCTGCGCAGCGGCATCCGCGCCGAAGTCGACTTGCGCAATGAGAAAATGGGTTACAAAATCCGTGAAGCACAGCTGGAGAAACTTCCATATATGTTCGTTGTAGGCGAGAATGAAATGAATGCCGGGAGCGTATCGATCCGCAAACGCGGAGAAGGTGACATCGGTGCCAAACCGCTCCAGGAAGTCATTGATTCGCTTGGACAGGAAATTGCGGGACGCGTAATCTAAAGCATACACAAGCTGTTAATAGTACGTATAATTACCAATAAATAACCTCTGTTATAAGCCGCATGGGACCGCTATTATCCGGTTTCAGGTATAAAATTTTGTGAAACGGGAAACCTTCGCTATATGGGGAGGTTTAACTAATGAACAAAATGGGCTTATACCAGAGGTTTTGGTGTCTTTTCGTCACCATCGTGCTTCTGCTGACAGCAGCCGGGATCTACCCGGATTATTCGCGCAAATCGGCACAGGCAAGAGGGACGGAAGACACTGCAGGACAACTGAGTGCAGTCACCACGAATTCTCAGGTTCAGCGTCAAGAGGCTGGTTCGGCATCCCGTCTGGGAGGCTCTTCGCGGTTAAGACAGCCGGTTACCGTCCAGGCTCCTAAGCCAGCACAGGTGCCGGAAAGTAAGCCGAAGGCGAAGGCAGCCGCCAAGCAGCCGGATTCGGTACCGGTAGCTGCACCTGCGCCGGAGCAGATCATCACTTCAATGAAAGTAACAGCGACCGGCTATACGGCCGGATACGAATCCACAGGCAAGACCGCGAAGCATCCGCAGTACGGAATTACGTATTCGGGTGTCAAGGTACGCCGGGACAAGAATGCCGTATCCACCATTGCTGCAGACCCGAAAGTTCTGCCTTTGGGAAGTATTTTATATATACCGGGTTACGGATATGCTATAGTGGCCGACACCGGTTCGGCGATTAAAGGGCGGAAGATTGATCTGTACTTCAGCACCACCAAGCAGGTGTATAAGGAATGGGGCAAGAAGACCGTTGTCGTCCAGCTCATCAAACGAGGCAACGGAAAATGTACGGAGAGTATGCTGAAAAGTCTTGGACATGCAATCCAGACCTATAATGCAGTGCCGCAATATTTGCTGGAAGAGGTTATTTAAGGGTTGGGCCGGCCTCACTGAGTTTGAATTATTTTTCACGTAAGCATGCATAATACGGCTTCACATTTCCCATAATATCGACTGGGGCAAGCGACTTGCCTCTTCCGAGATGAGGGAGGTGAACAATTCCGTGGCTAATTCCAAGAAACCAAAGGTACAAGAGAACTACAAAACACCGAATGAAAAATACAATGCTGAGTTTGCCGTTGAGAACGACGGTGCAACTACTAAGAGCAACACGTTCTCCAAACCGGTACAAAAACCGCAGCAGTAATGCTGGGGTTGCCGGTATGAGCATTTGAAGCGTCAAGGCTGTCCTCTCAAGTCCGGATTATGGGCTGGAAGGGCAGCTTTTTTATGGGCATCATACAATTTACGGAATATTCCAGCCGCCTCGGTCTGGAGACTGAGGCCTGTTTCCTTCTCACGCCGCTGTTCCCCGCAGCTTTCTTCCTGTAGACTAGGACTATAAGCGTGAAGAAGCAAGAGTTACACTAACTACTGGGGGGAATGACATATGAAACGACGGTTCACCAGCCAGGTGCTCGGCGGACTGATCCTTATCGGTCTCGGAGGCCTGTTCCTGCTGAGACAGATGGGCTACACTGATTTCAGCCTGGGCTCAATGATATCTACGTATTGGCCGGTTATTCTGATTATATTAGGGGTTAAACGCTTTTTGTCCCCGGACGATGAGCATTCGAGATTCTCTGCGACACTTGGCGGATTTTTCTTTCTGGCCATCGGCGTGTTTTTCCTGGGACGGAATTTAGAATGGTTTGACTTCTCGGCAGGCGATTTCTTCAAAATGCTGATCCCGGTTATGCTGATCGGCGGCGGTTTAGCTGTTATTTTCAAGCCGCGGGGGACAACGCCGCCGGTTCCTCCGGCACCGCCGGCACCACCAAATTTCTATCCGCCCGGACCGGGCAAAAGCCCGCTGGATGCGAAGCCTCCTGCACCGCTGGAATCGACGCTCGATGAGCAGTTTGAGCAGAAGTTCGGCAAGTCTGCCGGTGCCGGCGGGCGGGACTGGAATGATTATCTGCACAAAGACACTGAGGATGAAGACGGAGAACAGGGAGTATCCTCCTCTTCGGCGGATGCCCGGTGGCAGGAGAAGCAGGAACGCCATGAACGCAGACGCCAGGAGCGCCAGGAACGCCATGCCCGCCGCCACGGCGAATGGCATGAGGAGTTTCAGGATTCCGGGCAGGACAAAGAAACGACGAACCGCTCGGCTTTTATCGGCGATGTCCATATGGGCCGTGAGCATTTCCAGCTAAAACAAACCAACATTTCGCAGTTTATCGGGGATACAGTGCTGGATCTGACCAATGCGCAAATTCCTTACGGTGAGACCAAGATCAACATTTCCGCTTTTGTCGGTGATATTAAGGTTTATATTCCGGATGATATGAATCTTGGTGTATCGGTTAACGGCAGCTCGTTCATTGGTGATATGCAGGTGCTTGAGCAGTCGCGCAGCGGATTCATGAGCAATGTGCAGTGCAAGACGCCTTATTATAAGGAGGCAGGTAAAAAAGTCCGCATTAACGTCAGCTGCTTCATCGGTGACATTAAAGTCAAAACGGTGGGCTAAATGGGGACGATCTTCAGCAATACCAAGTGGATGCTGCTGGTGTATTTCCTGCTTAGCGGCGGAGTAACTGCCGGACTGATGTATGCCGGGACATGCCTGGGCTATATCCGGGTGGTGGATACCAGCATGTGGCTGTACCTGTGTCTGGGCATTGTGCTCTTCACCGTGACTATCGGCTATATTGCCGGACAGCGGATTCAGCGGCGGATCGACCATCTGGACCTGAATATGCTGCAGGTGGCCAAAGGCAATCTGTCCGTACGGATGCCGGAGAGCGAAGACCAGTCTTTTGCCCGGGTATATCACGAATTCAATATTATGATGGATACTGTAGAGAAGAAGATGAAGCTCCTGCAGCAGCTGGGTGAACAGGAAGTCATTGAGAAGGAAAAGGCGGCGGAGAGCGCGGTACTGGAAGAGCGGAGGCGTATGGCCCGGGATCTGCATGATACGGTGAGCCAGCAGCTTTTTGCGATTCACATGTCCGCTTCTTCGCTGCCTAAAGTGCTTGAACGGAGCGCAGAGCATGGGCAGACGGTCATGGACCAGCTGATCAGCATGTCCCAGATGGCGCAGAAGCAAATGAGGGCATTGATCGCGCAGCTGCGTCCGGTGGAGCTGGAGGGGCGCAATCTGTTCGAGGCGCTGGAGAAATGGTTCCCGGATTACTGCCGCCAGAACGGGCTCAAGGGAGTAAAGGAGCTTGAACTGCAGGGTGAGCTGTCCGAGGCGATTGAACATCAGCTGTTCCTGATTATTCAGGAGTCGATGGCGAACATCGTGAAGCATGCCGGAGCACGGGTAGTCAGCCTGTCGCTGCGCGAGGTGCCGCGCCAGGTTGTGCTGAGCATCAGCGATGACGGTCAGGGCTTCGAGCAGGTGCAGCATAAACAGGGCTCCTATGGACTTACCACCATGCGCGAGCGTGCCGAGAAGCTCGGCGGCCAGGTAGAGATTATCAGCCGCAAGGGGGCGGGAACGACGATCCGCGTACATATACCAAAGTTTGTGCAGGGCATCCCGGAGCCGGTTGATGCCGAATCTGAGCCTGATAGGGGGAGTACAGAATGAGTCTCATTAAAGTGCTGCTGGTGGATGATCATGATATGGTGCGGATGGGTCTCAAAACTTATCTGATGCTTGATCCGATGTTTGAAGTTATAGGTGAGGCAGAGAACGGGCATAAGGCGCTTGGCATGCTGCGTGAACTGGGGCATGAGGCCCTGCCGGATCTGGTGCTGATGGATTTGATGATGCCGGTCATGAACGGGGCGGAGACAACGCGCGCAGTGCTGGCCGAATTTCCGGGTCTCAAAATTGTCATCCTCACCAGCTTCCTGGAGGATGATCTTGTTGTAGACGCGATCGAGGCAGGGGCGGTCAGCTATGTCCTCAAAACCGTCTCGGCAGAGGAACTGATCTACGCGCTGCAAGGCGCGTACCGCGGCATGCCGGTGATGACCGGCGATGTCTCGCAGGCACTGACCCGCGGCATCCGCCAGCGTACCGTACAGGGCGACTCTTCCGGCTTGACCGAGCGGGAGAAGGAAGTGCTGCTGCTGATCGCTGAGGGCAAAACCAATAAAGATATCGGCGAGGAGCTGCATATCAGCATCAAGACGGTGAAGACGCATGTCAGCAACCTGCTGATGAAGTGTGAGCTGGATGACCGCACCCAGCTGGCTATCTACGCCCACCGTAAGGGCTGGGCGCAGAGTTAGCTCCTTCAGCCCAGTGAATCCTGCACAGAATACAACATTTTCCTCTATATATTATCTATAATCGAAAATTGTTGTACGAAAGGCAGCATTCCACCTCGTTCAAGCGGCTAAACGGGGCAATTCTTGTATTTCGTACAACAATTCTCCTTAACACCCCTGTTATCTAGGAGCAAAGTTGCAATATGTACAACATTCATGCCTATTGTACGTATGCGTATAAGCGGTAACCTGCAATACCCCGGCGCTATAGCGCCGGGGTATTTACTTGTCCTCTACGTCCACCAATTGCCTCAACAACCGTATTTCCTGCGGTTCTCCCTCATATTCTCTTTTAATTGTTCATATCTTTTATCTCCGCTTAAATTGTTTTTAATGTGACCTTAAGGTTTAAAGTACAAAATAAGAACAAGAAAACAAATAACACTTTGCCGGATGCGGCAAAGCGCGGGAGGAAAGAAAACATGGACGATAACAAAAACAATTACAATCGTGAGAACAACTTCAATCGTGATAATGAACCGGGACCGCAGCGGGAATGGGACAGTAATGATAGCAGTAACTTTAACAACAATGGCAATAACAACAGTAACAGTAATTCATCAACCGAAGCAGGCTCTTCCTACTACTATTCTTATGGGCCGTTCAAATCCTTGAACAATGATGAGATGAATGGTGAAGATCCGCAGCATTACAACCGCCGGGAGCCGGAACGTGTAGAGATTTCACCTCCGCAGCCGGTCAAGTCTTTACCTTACAGCACTTCGCTCCGCACAACCGGATATGACGGAAATGGCGGAAATGGCGGACGCGGCGGTAACCCCCCTGAGGGAAGTAACGGCTGGCAGTATAACCGTAAGCCGAAGAAGCCGGTCAAGGCGGTACTTATCTCTTTTCTTGCCGGAATGATTGTATTATCGGGTTCGATGTTCATGGCGGACCGGGGCAACTGGTTCACAGGCGATCAGGCAGTTACAGCAGCCGTTACGAATACAGCAGCTAAGACAGCGAACGGAAGTGCTACCATTACGCCTTCCACTTCCACAGCAGCACTGGTTACCGGATCGGGTGATGTATCCAGCGTAGTGGATGGGGTGGGGCCGGCAGTTGTCAAAATTGAGACGCTGGTTAAATCAAGCAGCAGAAGCAGCAGTAATCCGAATATGAGCGATCCGTTCTCCCAGTTCTTCTTCGGTGATCAGTTCGGTGGCAGCGGATCTTCCGGCTCCAATTCAGAATCCCAGCCGGAATCCAACAATTCGGATTCATCCCAGCTTACTCCTTATGGAATCGGCACAGGCTTCATTTATAATTCAGACGGTTATATTCTGACCAACCAGCATGTGGTGGATAATGCAGATGTCATTCAGGTTACGGTTGACGGCAATACCAAACCTTATGAAGCGAAATTGCTCGGCTCCAGCAAAGATCTGGACTTGGCCGTGCTCAAAATTGAAGGAACGGACTTCCCTACAGTGGCGCTCGGTGATTCTGACAGCATTAAGGTAGGTTCAGAAGTCGTAGCGATTGGTAACCCGCAGGGCTTTGACCACACGGTTACAGCAGGTGTACTGAGTGCCAAGGGCCGCAGTATTGATATTAATGAAGAAGACGGAAGCGGCACACGCAATTACAAGAACCTGCTGCAGACGGATGCTTCAATTAATCCCGGGAACTCGGGCGGACCGCTGCTTAACATGAATGGTCAGGTCATTGGGATGAATGTGGCGGTTAGCACAGACTCCCAGGGTATCGGTTTTGCTATCGCGGTCAATACCATTAAAGAAGTTGTAGAGAAACTGGAAGCCAACCAGGAAATTCCGAAGGAACCGGTACCATTCATCGGCGCTTCGCTGATGACCATTACCGATGAAGTCGCTAAGCAAATGGGCACTGACCTCAAAGAAGGCTCCGTAGTCGCCGAGATTGTCTTCAAATCTCCAGCGTATACCGCCGACCTCCGCCCATACGATATCATCACAGGTGTGAACGGTACGAACTATGCCACCAGCCAGGATCTGATTACCTACATCCAGACGCTCAAAGTTGGCGATCAGGTGACACTGAATGTGGTTCGTGACGGTAAGAAGCTGGACCTTCCGGTAACGATCGGCAACAAAAATGATTTTGACACGACTCAAACTCAGAAGCAATAAACACACCGGACGGTGAGCAGCACAGCGGAAGGGGAGACCCTTCCGTTTTTGCTGCATAGGCTGCGGATGCGGATAAACGTATTCATGATACAATATAGATATATGAACTGAACAATGGGGGCTGCTTGATGCGACCGAATATTTTAATTATTGATGACGATGAGAAAATTATATCCATGCTGCGCCGCGGGCTTGCCTTTGAAGGGTATGATGTCAAAACAGCCGCTAACGGGGCAGATGGGCTGCGTGCTGTTCTGAACAGTGATCCGGATGTGGTTATCCTGGATGTAATGATGCCGCAAGTGGACGGGTTCGAGGTCTGCCGCCGTCTGCGTGAGGGCGGAAGCAGTGTTCCGGTACTTATGCTGACGGCCAAGGACGAGATTGAACACCGGGTCAAAGGGCTCGATCTGGGTGCAGACGATTACCTGGTGAAGCCGTTTGCTCTGGAGGAGCTGCTTGCCCGGGTACGGGCACTGCTCCGGCGCAAAAGTGAGCAGGGCGGAGGCTCGGACCAGGCGGTTTCCTATGAGGATATCACACTGGATGTAGATTCGCGTGAAGTGACGCGTGCAGGCAAACGTCTGGAGCTGACGGCGAAGGAATTCGAACTGCTGCATCTGTTCATGCAGAACCCGAAGCGGGTGCTGTCCCGTGATCTGATCATGGACAAGATCTGGGGTTACGATTACAGCGGTGAATCCAACGTGCTGGAGGTATACATCGCAATGCTGCGCCAGAAGACGGAAGAGCATGGCGGCAAAAGGCTGATTCAAACGATCCGGGGAGCCGGCTACATCCTAAGAGGTGACTAATATGTCTATACGTTTGCGGCTGACTGCCTGGTATTCAGGGATTCTGGCCATTATGCTGCTGGCCCTGTCCGCGTTAATCTACGGGTTTGTCTATATTAATACGTACGGTGACTTGAAGGACCGGCTTAAGAATCAGGCCAATCAGATCGAACTGCAGCCGGTTACTTATTATGACGGATCTTCGAATCTGTATGTGGGCGGAAGTCTTGAAGGCCAGAACTTATTTGCACAGTTGTATATATACGACATTTCCCGGATTGTTCCCAACAATAACATGAAGACGTTTGATCTGCGGTTTAATATTCCGGAACAAGCCGCTATAGTCAGCCAACAGGGCTTTGTTAGAGAGAGCTACAAAGGAAATTCTTTCTTAATCTATCAGCGGGCTGTTGATATTCCGGGGTATGAAGGCAATCCTGCCGCAGTCCTGCAAATGGCCGCGTATACAGGTGAGCAGGACCGGCTGATGCTGAGACTGAAGAATATCCTGCTCGTTGGTTCTTTTGCGACTCTGATCGCTGCCTTCACCTTCGGGCTCTTCCTCGCCCGCAAAGCAATGAGTCCGATTGGCAAGGTTATTGAGGCGGCAAACGGGATACAGACCGGGACGGATTTGAGCTCGCGCATTGAATACGACGGGCCGCAGGATGAGATCGGCCGGCTGATCGATACGGTCAACAACATGCTTGGGCGGATGGAGGGCTTCTATACAGGGCTGGAGGAGGCTTATGCCACTCAGCGCCGCTTTGTATCCGATGCTTCGCATGAACTCCGGACACCGCTTACAACGATACGGGGCAACATAGATCTGCTGCAGAAGATCTGGGAGATGGAGCCGGATGACAGCCGGATGACCGAGGCGGAAATCCGCCAGCTCTCCATTGAATCGGTGAAGGATATTGCTGATGAATCCAAGCGTATGAGCCGGCTGGTGGCGGATATGCTCTCTCTGGCCAGAGCGGATACAGGCCGGACCTTTGATATAGAGCCGGTAGCGCTGGAGCCGATGATGACCGAAGTCGCACGCCGTGCTTCCTTCCTGCCGCGTCAGGCGGAGTGGTCTGTGGGCGAAATGGGCCAGTTGAACGGCAAATATATTCTTGGCAATAAGGACTATCTGCAGCAGATGCTGTTCATCTTCATTGATAATGCCTTTAAATACACACCTGCGGGTGAGGTTACGCTGGATGCCGTCTTTTATCAGAACCAGGTGGGAATCCGTATCTCGGATACCGGAATCGGGATGGACAAGGACGAAGTGCCGCATATCTTTGACCGTTTCTACCGTGCGGATGAATCCAGAGGGATTACCGAAGGGATCGGTCTGGGGCTGTCCATCGCCAAATGGATAATTGATGAGCACGGCGGTTCTGTAGAGGTGGTCACACGGCAGGGTGAAGGGACGACTTTTGTGATCTGGATGCCGCTTCTCTTTGCCCCGCCGCTGGAATAGGGTATAATTAAACGGTTCCTATTACAGCAGTCATTGACAGCAGAAAGCGGTGAATCATGGAAGTCATCAAAATTTCTCCCCGGGGCTATTGCTACGGCGTCGTCGATGCTATGGTAATGGCACGGCAGGCCGCACAAAATCTTGATTTGCCACGGCCGATTTATATATTGGGCATGATTGTGCATAACAGCCATGTCACGAACTCCTTTGAGGATGACGGAATCATTACGCTGGACGGGCATAACCGTCTGGATATTTTGGATAAAATAGAAAGCGGGACGGTTATTTTCACTGCTCATGGTGTGTCGCCCGAGGTACGCAAGATAGCACGGGCCAAAGGGTTAACTACAGTCGATGCCACTTGTCCCGATGTAACAAAGACTCATGACCTCATCAAGGAAAAGGTTGAAGAGGGCTACGAGGTTATCTACATCGGCAAGAAAGGTCATCCTGAGCCGGAAGGTGCGGTGGGGATTGCCCCTGAACATGTCCATCTGATTGAGAAGGAAGATGATATTGCCGGTCTCTCGGTCCCTTCCTCGCGTATTGTAATTACGAATCAGACCACCATGAGCCAGTGGGATATTAAGCATATTATGAAAAAGCTGCTGGAGACCTTCCCGGGAGCCGAGGTCCATAATGAGATCTGTATGGCGACCCAGGTCCGCCAGGAAGCGGTAGCGGAGCAGGCAGGCCAGTGTGAGCTGGTCATTGTTGTCGGTGATCCGCGCAGTAATAACTCTAACCGACTGGCACAGGTGTCGGAGGAAATTGCCGGCGTACCGGCTCACCGGATCTCAGATGTATCTGAACTGAATAGGGATTGGCTGAAGGGGATTACCAAGGTAGGGGTAACCTCAGGTGCGTCTACGCCAACACCGATTACCAAGGAAGTTATCAATTATCTGGAGCAGTATGACGAAGCGAACCCTGATACGTGGGAGATCAAGCGTACGGTGAATATGGCGAAGCTTCTGCCGCCTGTGAAGAACAAGAGTACGAGTGCTACCTGACTTGATAGCAAAAATGAACTTTTAGAATAGGTATAGCGGCAGTGCGGCCTGTATTCAGGTGTGCTGCCGTTTTTTCGTCCCCCGGCGGTTTTGTTATATATACTATTGGGGTTGACTGGAACAGAAACTTGCGGTAAAATCTCTTTAGTGCTTAAAAGCGTACACGCGTCGTAGCGAGATAGTATCAAATTTGATTGATTATACCCGTTTATAAGAATAAGTGTCCAAAAAGGGGAGCTATAATATGATCGTTATTACATCCAACCAAACACCGCAGGATCAGGTAAATGATATTATTGCCGTAATTGAAAAAGAAGGCTTGCAGGTACATCTCTCAAGGGGAGCAGATCATACTGTAATCGGTCTTGTCGGCGGCGTGACGCCGAAGCTGGCCGAGCATCTGCGCCAGATGAAGGGCGTCGAGAACGTCGTGAAGATTACCAAGTCTTATAAGCTGGCAAGCCGTGATTTCCATCCGGAGGATACGGTTATCGATATCCGCGGGGTGAAGATCGGCGGAGAGAATCTCGTTATTATGGGCGGTCCTTGTGCCGTGGAATCCCCGGAGCAGATTGATGAAATCGCACGGCTGGTTAAAGCTTCCGGCGGCCAGGTGCTGCGCGGCGGAGCTTTCAAGCCGCGTACCGGACCTTACAGCTTCCAGGGTGTAGGCGTGGAAGGTCTTACGATGATGGCTGAAGCCGGCAAGCGCCACGGCCTGCTGACCATCACGGAAGTGATGACGCCGGAGTATGTGGATATCTGTGCGGAGCATGCGGATATTCTGCAGGTAGGCACACGTAACATGCAGAACTTTGACCTGCTGCGCAAGCTGGGAACCTGCGGGCGTCCTGTCCTGCTGAAACGCGGTTTCAGTGCGACTTACGATGAGCTGCTGAACGCAGCGGAATACATTCTCGCCGGGGGCAACCGTGATGTTATGTTATGTGAGCGCGGAATCCGGACTTTTGAAACCTACACACGCAATACGCTGGATCTATCAGCTATTCCTGTGCTGCAGAACCTCAGCCATCTGCCGGTGATTTCCGATCCAAGCCATGGAACTGGACGCCGTGAGCTGGTTGCGCCTATGGCCAAGGCTTCGGTTGCTGCCGGAGCCAATGGTCTGATCATCGAGATGCATACCGACCCTGATAATTCCATGACAGGTGACGGAGTACAGTCTCTGTTCCCGGAACAGTTCGACAGCCTGCTTAGAGATCTTGAGAAGCTGGCGCCGCTTGTCGGACGCAAGTTCTCTCCTTCACTGGAAGCAGCCCCGGTAGTTTAAACTTCTGAGTGCGAATTAGCTTCTTACAGGCTCTCTTCTCCCGCTTTGGGCGGAGGAAGGGGGCTATTTTTATTGAATATGGGACAAAGGTGACATGGGAATCGGATGAACTGAGTTTTTTCACCAAAGCGTCAGAATATCTTACATTGTCGTAAGAAATACCTGACATAAGCATTGACGATGTTAGGTTTGAGATTTATAATGACGACAGCAAAAAAATAAAAACAAGAACATTTGATACTGTGAGCGGCCTAATGTTCGGAACTTGGGGAGGAATAAAGCATGTCGGTTGAAAAAGTATTGCAGACGATCAAGGAGAACAATATCGAATGGGTGGATTTCCGGTTTGTAGATTTGGGTGGACGTGCTCACCACATCTCACTGCCAGCATCCGCAGTTGAAGAAGAAACATTTGAGAATGGTGTAGCATTTGATGGTTCTTCCATTACAGGGTTCCGGGGTATTGAAGAGTCGGACATGGTAATGATGCCTGATCCAAGCACTACATACATCGATCCTTTTACAGCTCACCCAACGCTTAACATCATGTGTGATATTTTCACACCGGATGGCGAACGTTACGAGCGTGACCCGCGCGGTATCGCTGTGAAGGCTGAAGAGTTCCTGCAATCGAGCGGTGTAGGTACAGCGGCATTCTTCGCACCTGAGTCTGAATTCTTCATCTTCGACGATGTTCGTTATGAGAGCGGAATGAACAGCTCTTCCTACTTCGTTGATTCCGAAGAAGCAGCTTGGAACACTGGCCGTAAAGACGAAGGCGGCAACCTGGCATTCAAAGTTGGCGTTAAAGGCGGATACGTGCCTGTAGCTCCAGTGGATTCCCAACAGGATATCCGCAGTGAAATGTGCCGTTTGCTTGCTGAAGCAGGCCTTGAAATCGAACGCCATCACCATGAAGTGGCGACTGCAGGCCAGGCGGAAATCAACTTCCGTTTTGACACCCTCAAGAAAACAGCTGACAATCTCCTGACTTACAAATACATTGTGCAGAACACTGCACGTCAATACGGCAAGGTAGCAACCTTCATGCCAAAACCGCTGTTCGGTGATAACGGTAGCGGTATGCACGTTCACCAGTCGATCTTCAACGGCAGCGAGCCATTGTTCTACGAAAAAGGCTCTTATGCTAACCTGAGTGAATTGGCTCTGCACTACATCGGCGGTATCCTGTATCATGCTCCTGCATTGATCGCGCTGACTAACCCAAGCACCAACTCGTTCAAACGTCTGGTTCCTGGTTATGAAGCACCAGTTAACCTTGTTTACTCCAAGGGTAACCGTTCCGCTGCTGTCCGTATCCCGGTAGCTGCTGTAACACCTAAGGGCTGTCGTATCGAATTCCGTACACCTGACTCCACGGCCAACCCTTACCTGGCATTCTCCGCAATGCTGATGGCGGGACTGGACGGAATCAAGAAGAAGATCAACCCTGAAGAAATGGGTTACGGTCCACTGGACAAGAACATCTACGAATTGTCTGATGCAGACAAAGAGAAGATCCGCAGCGTTCCAGGTACACTGGACGAAGCACTTGACGCTCTGGAAGCTGACTACGAATTCCTTACAGAAGGCGGCGTATTCACTAAGGACTTCATCGATAACTACATCGCTCTGAAACGTTCTGAAGCTCAAGCCGTTGCGATTCGTGTTCATCCGCATGAATACTCCCTGTACTTTGATGTATAAGATAAGTTAATTTGAATAGAGCTTGATGAAGAAGCCTCCGGGATCATTTGATTCCGGGGGCTTTTTCTGTTGTGTTCTGGACACCAAAGCTGTACCTGTCCCGCCTCCTGGTTGTGCCAGGCTATTCTGTAGCTGGACGGGGAGTAACTGTTATTGCCACAAGTAGATTGTAGGGTAGCGGCATTGGCAGAAACGGGGCGGTTACAAAGGCTGGGTAGCTAATCGTGCCGGGACGGAGGAACATCAGTAACTTCACGCGGACTGAGAGGGCGCTATTTCGTCAAAAAAAACCATAACGGGGTCTAAACGGACTGAGATTCCGTTATGTTGTTCATTCGAGCCCGAAATGAGGGGGAGATGCTCATTTAAAGGAATCTGAGTCCGCTTGGCTAAAAAATAAGCCGAATTGGATCAAATAACGGATTCTCAGTCCGACTCTCTAACTTAGGGAGCGTGGAGAGTCCAGTCCGGCATGCTTATGAGTAGTCGTGATTTCGTGATTTTTCGTGTTATTTAATAGAATATATTCTATTAAATCTCAACTTGATCATATATAACGTTTACATTTCATGTGTATTTCAGATGTGTGAAATTTCAGGCTTGTTTTGTACTATGTTTAAGTCAGATTTATATAGAATATAAGACTGATAACGAAAGTGGTTTCGTCACGGATGAAATACACATAAAGGCCGTAATATCAGCTTTTATAGTAACAATTTTGCACATTATAGAACATGAAAAAAACCTTTACAAAGATTTATAACGATGCAATAATGAAAAACGAAACCGATTTCGGAAAGTTCCATTAAAAATGCAATCTATCTTTGTAGTAGAGAGAGGATGAATACAGTGAATCACGATCACAAGATAAAATCAGGCTGGAGCTTCACCGGCAATAATGGGGATTTCAGGCTGGAGCAGCCGGACCGGAGCAGTTTTTTGTATTTTCCGCTGGTGAATGAGGGGGGCATGATGTCCTCGGTCAGCCCGAAGCTGCATGGTCAGGTGACTTCAGGTCATAATACATTCCTTACTCCGCCGCTCTCTGTGGAGGATCTGCACAATTCCCGCGCTTCCCGCAATTTCTGGGTATATATCGAAGGACAAGGCGCATGGTCAGCTACGGGAGACTCCGCCCGGCAGAATGCCGCGGTATATGGCGAGGGTGCTGATGAATCTCTGCTGGAAGCCGGACTGTTATGGCATAAAGTGACCCGGGGCAATAAGGAGCTGGGGGTAGGAGCACAGATCACGAGCTTCGTACCCTGCGGTAATGACAAAGTAGAGCTGATGAAGGTTGTGCTGACAAACAGCGGCACGAAGGAGCTCACGCTGACTCCGACGGCTGCCATTCCGCTGTATGCGCGCTCTGCAGATGATCTGCGGGATCACCGTCATGTTACTTCGCTGCTGAACCGGACTTATACATCCGCTTACGGAGTGGAGGTACAGCCGGCACTTTCCTTCGACGAACGCGGGCACCGGGTAAATCATACCTCTTACGGGGTATTTGGTGCTGCGGAAGGCGGAGCACAGCCGGTTGGCTTCTTCCCGGTGCAGGAGGAGTTCATCGGTGAAGGCGGAAGCCTGGACTGGCCGGAAGCGGTGGTACGCAATCTGGCTCCGGAGATTGGTGAAGGGGGCGGAATACACAAGGAAGGGTATGAAGCGCTTGGCGGACTGCGTTTTGCCGAGATTACACTAGCTCCAGGACAGAGCCATTCCTATGTAGTTGTACTTGCGATTGAGAATGACAGAATCGGCGTGCCGGCTTTGATGGCCAAGTATGGCTCAACCGCTGCTTTTGATGCGCTACTGGAGGAGAATAAGACCTTCTGGGCAGAAAAAGTGAATACGGTAGAGTTCCATACGGGAGATCATGCCGCTGATGAATGGATGAAATGGGTAACTCTGCAGCCCGTGCTGCGCAGACTGTACGGCAACTCCTTCCTGCCTTATCATGACTATGGAAGAGGCGGCCGCGGCTGGCGTGATCTCTGGCAGGACTGTCTCGCTCTGCTGATCATGGAGCCTGCTGATGTGCGCAGCCTGCTGCTGAACAATTATGCCGGTGTCAGAATCGACGGCAGTAATGCAACGATCATCGGGCAGCAGCCTGGTGAATTCATAGCGGACCGTAATAATATTCCCCGCGTCTGGATGGATCACGGTGCATGGCCGTTCCTAACCACGATGCTGTATCTTGATCAGAGCGGTGATCTCGACTTCCTGCTGCAGGAGCAGACCTATTTCCGGGATTCCTTCATGAGCCGCTGCAAGGAACGCGATACGTCCTGGGAGCCTGGAGCCGGCAGCAGCCTGCGGACTGCAGCAGGTGAAGTGTATACAGGCACCATTCTGGAGCATATCCTGCTGCAGAACCTGGTTCCATTCTTCAATGTGGGTGAGCATAACAATATTTTGCTTGAAGGCGCAGACTGGAATGACGGCCTGGATATGGCCGCCCAGCGGGGTGAGAGTGTAACCTTCACCGCTTTCTATGCCAGCAATCTGCTGGATCTCTCCCGGCTGCTGATCACGCTTAAGGAACGTACCGGTGGAGACACCCTGGAGCTCGCGGAAGAAATGAAGCTGCTGCTGGATTCGCTTGGCGAATCTATTGATTATGAATCTATCCCTGCCAAACACGGGCTGCTGGACCGCTACTATGCCGCAGCACCGAATAAGGTTAGCGGAATCCGTACCCAGCTGAAGCTGGAGCAGGTTGCAGCAGATCTGGCCCGCAAAGCGGAATGGATCTTCGATCACCTGCGCCGCAATGAATGGGTAACAAGCGGGCATGGCGACGGCTGGTTCAACGGCTATTACAATAATGACGGGGAACGTGTGGAGGGTGAGTTCGCTGAAGGTACCCGCATGACGCTGACCGGGCAGGTCTTCCCGCTGCTGGGTCATGCTGCTGCACCGGAGCAGATTGCAAGCATTGTCTCGGCGGTGGAGCGCAATCTGTTCGATGACAAAATCGGCTACCGGCTGAACAGCAACTTCGGCGGTATTCAGCAGAATCTGGGCCGTGCGTTCGGCTTCGCCTTTGGCCACAAAGAGAATGGAGCTATGTTCAGCCACATGACTGTAATGTACGGCAACGCGCTGTATAAACGCGGATTTGTCAAAGAAGGCCGTAAAGTACTCGATTCGCTGTACAGCCTGAGCGCGGACTTTGAAGTCAGCCGGATGTACCCCGGTATCCCGGAATATATCAACGAGCAGGGCAGAGGGATGTATACGTATCTGACCGGTTCGGCAAGCTGGATGCTGCTGACGATGGTCACAGAGGTATTTGGTGTCAAAGGCAAGCTGGGCGATCTGCTGCTGCAGCCGAAGCTGGTTAAAGAACAGTTTGATGCCGAAGGCCGTGCTTCTATCAAAACTATCTTTGCCGGACGCGAGCTGAAAGTCGTCTATACGGCTTCAGGAAGCGCTGAATACGGAGAGTACCAAATACATGCTGTGAAGCTGAGCGGGGCTGAGGTAACGCTTCAGCGCGTCTCAGAAGGGGCTGTGATCTCGCGTAGCCTGCTGAGCGCCCTGCCTGAAGGCCAAGTCCATCTGCTGGAGGTTGAACTGGCGTAACGCCGGACGATAGGAATTTAAGACGCCTGCTCTGCCGGTCCGCCGGGAGCGGGCGTTTTCATATGAGATGCCCTATAAACAGTGCAGTAGCTGCGGACAAGAGCTTAACTTCAGGAAACCTGCAGGAAATTGCAGCCGGAAGCTTGTGTATTCCCCGTAGTAACGGGTAAGCTTAGAATCCATAGGTTAAGCATAGGTCGATCATAGGCCAAACATAGAAAGTAGAAAGGAAGGGCATTAAGTGGCACATATTCTATCAAACGGAATACTTACAGTGGAGATAGCAGAGCCGGGAGCATATAGCGGCACCCGGTTTGATTGGAGCGGTTTTATTACAGGAGTGACTCTGGAGCAGGGGGGGCATACCTTTTGTGTGCCGGAAAGTCTGGTTCCGGGACAGGGCAGCGGAGGCATAGGCCTGTGCAATGAGTTCGCCATTTCCCGGGCAATCGGCTATGAGGATGCCGCTGCCGGTGAGTGGTTCCCGAAGCCCGGGGTCGGGCTGCTGCAGAAGCAGAGCGATGAAGCATACGATTTTTTCGGGAAGTATCCGCTTATCCCCTTCACCATAAATCAAGAGCTCAGCAGGCATTCGGTCACTTACACCGTCCAGCCGATGGAATGCCGGGGCTACAGTATGCGGCTGACCAAGACGATTACGCTGAATGAGGACCGGCTGGATATTGCCTACGGGATTGAGAATCTAGGGGACAAGCCGCTGCGCATAGAGGAATATATTCATAACTTTGTCGGAATCAACGGCGCGGCTGTCGGCGGGGAATATGAGCTGAGGCTGCCGGGCACACTCCGTATTGCAGCGCCGGAATCCTCATATACGGACAATTTGCTGAGCCTGTCCGGTAACAGTCTTACATGGAAGGAAGCGCCGGACCGTCCCTTCTATTGCCGGCTGGAGGGCTGGGAGAACGCGGCGGCTGATCATTATTGGGAGCTCGTCCATAAGCCAAGCGGCGCCGGAATCCGGGAGAGCGGGGATTTCACGGCGGAACGGATCATTCTATGGGGGGAGAAACATGTAATTTCTCCCGAGGTTTTTATTGACATCACCATTTTACCGCGTCACAGCAAGGGTTGGAAGCGCAGCTATCAATTTTTTGCCTCCTGAAGCCTGCCCTAGCTTACCTCCTATGTGAATAATTATACTTGCTGCTGTTTAATGTTATCTGCTATCATAGCGATATCCATATTCATAGGAGAGAAAGGGTGGGAGTAATTTTGAGCAAGAGAGCATACAATTTTAATGCCGGACCGGCGGCACTGCCGCTTACAGTATTGGAACGTGCACAAGCGGAGTTTGTTGAATTCCGGGAGAGCGGAATGTCTATTATGGAGATGTCACACCGCGGAGCTATATACGAATCCGTGCATAATGAAGCTCAGGAACGCCTGCTTTCACTCCTCGGCAATCCGCAAGGCTACAAGGTATTGTTCATTCAAGGCGGAGCAAGCACACAGTTCGCTATGGTTCCGATGAACTTCATCTCTGCAGGCCAGGTCGGCAGCTATGTCATGACAGGAAGCTGGGCGGATAAGGCCCTGAAGGAAGCCAAGCTGGCTGGCGGCGGGCATGTTGCCGCATCCTCAGAGGATAAGAAGTTCCTGGCGATTCCGGAGCTTGGCAGCATCAAGGCTGCTGACAATGCCGCATATCTGCATGTTACTTCGAATGAAACGATTGAAGGGACACAATACGCAGAGTATCCGGATGCCGGTTCTATTCCGCTGATCGCAGATATGTCCAGTGACATTCTGAGCCGTTCCTTCGACATCAACAAATTCGGTCTGATCTATGCAGGTGCGCAAAAGAATCTGGGACCTTCGGGCGTCACTGTAGTGATCGCCAAGGAAGAGCTGATTTCCAGTTCTCCTGCGAATATTCCGACGATTCTGCGGTATGATACACATTATAAGAACAACTCTCTCTACAATACGCCGCCATCCTTCTCTGTATATATGGTTAATGAAGTGTTAAAATGGATTGAGGAACAGGGCGGGCTTGCCGGTACCGAAGCCAAGAACCGTGATAAAGCAGGTCTCCTCTATGACTATATCGACGGCAGTGACGGCTTCTACCGCGGAGTTGCGGAAGAAGGCAGCCGTTCCATTATGAATGTAACGTTCCGGATGCAATCGGAGGAGCTGGAGAAGCAGTTCATCAAAGCTTCCGAAGCGGAAGGATTCGTTGGCCTCAAAGGTCACCGCAGCGTTGGCGGCTTGCGTGCCTCCATCTATAATGCGGTTCCTCATGAGAGTGTTAAGGCACTTGCCGATTTCATGAAGCATTTCCAGCAAACTCAAGGTTAATGAAAGAACGCTCCTGACCTTCCGCCTGGCGGTGGAGGGTCTTCTTCTTGCCCGCAGCTCAGGATTTCCGGGGTCCGCCTGTACCTGGAGTCATCATCAAGAATTCATTACAGGGCCAAGTAAGTCTTTAGGACCCTACAGAGAGGAAGCATCCGAATTATGGCATTACACATTGTGCTCGTAGAACCGGAAATTCCGGCGAACACAGGCAATATTGCCCGCACCTGTGCGGCTACGGGAACCCATCTCCATCTCGTGCGTCCCCTCGGTTTCCGTACAGATGATGCAACACTGAAACGTGCCGGACTCGATTATTGGCATGCGGTAACCATTGAGTATCATGATTCCTTCAGTGAAGTACTTGAGAAGTATAAGGAGGGCCGCTTCTTCTACGCCACCACTAAGGCGGAGAAGCGTTATACGGATTTCACCTTTCAGGATGGTGATTTCTTTGTGTTCGGCAAGGAAACCAAGGGACTGCCCGCAGATATTCTGGAAGCCGGCAAGGAAACCAGAATGCGCATGCCGATGAGCGAAGCAGTAAGATCGCTTAATTTATCTAATTCTGCAGCGATTATTGTTTATGAAGCACTCCGGCAGATGGATTTCCCGCAACTTTTCTAAAAGTTGACATCAATTTTTATTTTTTTCAGCAGGATTCGACATTTTAGTAACGAAATAGTTAATTAGTGCCGAAATAAGTAGTATAGAACGTGAGCTTAAGAATGAGAGTTCTCATTCTTAAGTTTATCTTATGTAGCTACTAATTATCAGTTGAACAGGAGAGTGTAAGTTAGATATGAAACCTGCTGGCGTTGTACGTAAAGTAGATCAGCTGGGTAGAATTGTTCTGCCTAAGTCCCTGCGTAAAAGGTATTCAATGAATGAAGGCGACCCTGTAGAAATTCTGGTTCAGGGCGACCATATCATTCTGGAGCGTTACCGTCCGAAGTGTGTCTTTTGCGGAGGTATGGAAGGCGTAAGCGAATATAAAGACCGTTATATTTGTGCAAGCTGCCTTTCGGAAATGACTCAATTGCCAAGACACGCGTAAGTACAAACAGTATTACTATCTACATAGGAGAAGCGCTGAACGGCGTCCTGTAACAGGCTGCTGATTGGAAAAGGCTTTTCTTCACACCAAAAAGAGCGCCGCACATCAGTGCGGTGCTCCTTTTTTTGTAAACGCTCAGCGGACTCTTATAAGCCCTTGGTCTTGTCGTCGTTGTAGGAAGAAGTAAGGATGCCGGCCAGAAACAGCAGAAAAACCAGGGTCACGATCCAAAAAGTCAGGGAGAACGACATGCTGTGCACCTCCGTTAGTGACTGTTATTCGTTAATCTGATTATACGCTTTCATTCCGCAAAAATAAATGAAAATGTGATTTATGGCATTGACGAACTCCAGTCACTTACTTAAAGAACAGGAAGTTCGTCGGTACTCGCCGCAAATTGCCGTCAGAAGGGTTATTGATGACCTTCCCCCGGAAGATCAGCGAGGAAGATCCGCCTCCATCGAGATTGTAGGCATCAATGACGCCAAGGTTATACAGCTTGTCCTGAAGCTCTGCCAGAGTAGCCCCGGAATTGCCGTTCTCGTCATAACCGTCGGCCACCAGAATGAGCAGCTGATCATCCTTGAAGTTGCCGATCACGGTGCGCGGTGCGCGCAACGGAGTGAGCTGCCATTTCTGCGGGATCACAGTCTTGGTGTGATTCTTCAGCAGAACCGGCACGAAGGTGGCGCCAAAAACGGGCTCCAGCTGATCCAGCTGTGCCCGGCTGCTGAACTTGCCGCCGATCAGCTGCCCGGACTTGTTCAGGCCGACGAAGCTGAGATCCTTGTAGCTGGGTTCGAAGCCGTACAGATACTGGCCGCCGACAATGGTTGTAGACAGCGGATATCGCTTGCCGTTCTGATCGGCGAACCCGCCGGCGTTGATGCCTGCGGATGCACCATAGCGGTTCACGGCCTGCATGGTGGTCTCGGATGCGCCAGTGCCGTCACCGGCCAGACTCATCTTCATGGCGGCAGGATCCTTCAGCCTGATCTTTAACGCGTATGCTTTATAGTTTCCGGGGTTCAGCCGGTACAATTCAATGGTAATCCGGTCACTGGTAATTACATCGGCAGGTATGCCCAGCCGGGAGGTAATCCTGTTATTGTAGATCCGCTCCGGGCGGGAGGTCTGGGCTGCCGCCGTACTGACCAGCGCATTCATGGCATTCGTGGTCTGCTTGTACAGCAGGGCACTGGCGCTGATCGAATCG
The DNA here is from genome assembly GCF_038593005.1 of Paenibacillus sp. FSL E2-0178. Taxonomy (NCBI): domain Bacteria; kingdom Bacillati; phylum Bacillota; class Bacilli; order Caryophanales; family Paenibacillaceae; genus Paenibacillus; species Paenibacillus sp. FSL E2-0178. The sequence goes on along the minus strand of NZ_CP151953.1, from coordinate 2,374,157 downwards.
ATGGTGTAAGACGCATAGCTCTTGGCTACGGCCAGATCCTGCTTAAGCTTAGCGGTCTCACTAACAGGGCCGGAGACAGCAGTAAAGGGTCCGGTATCCAGCTTGAGGTCGAGCGGCGGCTGATACAGCCACAGGCAGAGCAGCAGTCCGAAGAGCGGCGCGGTCAGGAGCATGAAGAAACGGTTTACTCTTTTGACAGGAGTCATCATTTGAGCAGATCCATCTCTTTCTTAAGCGCATCCAGCTGCTTCTTGACCTCGCTTAATTGCGTATACAGTTTGTTGCTGTTGTCGGTCTTGTTGCTGGCGTTATCTTTGGTGAAGGTCAATAATTCATTAAAGGTCTGCACCGTGCTCTGCAGTTCCTTCACCTGTTCGGTCAGGACGGCGATCTTGGATTCGTAATCGGTCTTCAAAACGGTAAGCTGCTGCTGGCTTTGTGATCCAAGCTCGCTCAGCACCTGATCTTTCAGATGGTTCGTGTAGCTGTACACGGCATAAACGCCGAGTGCAATCATCAAAATCCAGAACAGTAGAAACCATTTTACGGAAGGTCCGCTTCTCTCTGCGCTCCGGCGCGAGTGTACCCGGGTCGATTCCGCTAGCGGTTGCATTTCATCACCTCAAGCCATTTTTTTTCAAGTCCCCATTCTATCAGACTTTTACTATTTTCGCAAAAGTGAAAGAGCTTGTGAAAACAAGAAAAAGTAATTGCATCCTGTTAAACTACTGCGATACAATTTCTATAGATTGGAATATCTGAGGGGCGTATTCAAGGTAAAAGTAGGAAGAACAGACAAGACATCATAGTTCCTTGCTTGCGTGTTAACCGGAAACGCTTATCGCGCTTTCCATTCTCGTAAATTATATAGATAGCAGGAGGTCTGGGCATTGATGAAAGTCTGGCGGGTGGTCATCGTGGGATGTCATCCCACAAGTATGTTGGGAACAAAATTGATTCTGGAAGAAGGGGGAGAGCTGGAGGTTGCAGGTATGTATTCCACCTGGAGCGAATGCGTTTCCATGGTGCGCGATACCGGGCCGGACCTGGTACTCAGTGATTATCAAATGCCGGAAGGAACAGTAGAGGATGTTCTGCCAGAGATGAAGAAGAGCTCACAGAGATCCCATTTTATAATTATGACCGAAGAGAACGATAAAGAAATGTTTCAGCCGCTGATTGAGCTTGGGGCCAGCGGAGTGCTGTCCAAGGGGGCGACTCCGAATCAGCTGCTGCAGATGATTAGCGGAATCCGTGAAGGCTTCCTCTCCATTCCGCTGGAATGGATTGAGAAGGGGGTACGTCCGGTGACCTCTTCCAAAGGGCTGGACGCTGTAATGCAGCTTACACAGACAGAGATGTTTATTATGGAACGCATTGTGCAAGGAATTACATACGATAAGATCGCCCTGGAAATTGAAGTCAGCCGCCGCTCGATCGATAACTATCTGCGCAAGATTTATGTTAAGCTGGAAGTATCTACGAGGGCACAGGCGATCGAGAAGTTCGCCCTATTCTCAAGACAGAACAAGCAAATCTACGCCTGATCCCCGTATAACGACATAATGCCGTCCGGGCTGGAATATTCTTAAACCAGGGTAAAGGGGGGAGCGTATGAAGTATGAATTTTCTGCGCGCGCACATACGTTATTGTCATCACCACTGCTGAGTATCCGCAAACAGACGCGGCGCGGCACACTGATCTCGCTGGCGGAAGAACTGCCGGCGGAGGAATTATTCCCGTTGCCGCTGTTGTCTGAAGCGGCGTCGACGGTGATATCGGCAGATGCCGGAGCTCTGCAGTACGGTGATCCCGAGGGCTATGGCCCGCTGCGGGAGTGGCTTACCGGAGATTGGCTGGGAGGCAAAGGGGTTAATGTGGCCGAAGGCGGAGTTCTTCTGACAACGGGAAGCCAACAGGCCATCGATTTGCTGGCCAGAGTCTATATAGATCCCGGGGACCGGGTGCTGGTCGAGAATCCGACCTCTCCGGGCATTCTGCAGGCGCTGCGGATGCAGGGTGCCGTGATCATTCCGGTGCAGGGGGATAAGGACGGCCTGCTGCCCGATCATCTGCGCAGCGGAATCCGCCAGCACCGGCCCAAAATGCTGTTTGCCACGCCGAGCTTTACCAATCCGAGCGGTGTGCTGTGGAGCCTTGCACGGCGCAAGGAAATTCTTGAGCTGTGCACCTCGCATAACGTGCTGATTATAGAGGATGATTCTTACGGTGATCTGCATTTCCAGCGATATGATGAGCATCCTTCACTGAGATACCCTTCCCTCTACGCGCTGGAGAATGTCAGCGAGGGCGGGCATGTGCTGTATATCGGTTCATTCAGCAAAACGGTTGCGCCGGCGCTGCGGACGGGCTGGGCGGCGGGAAGCCGCGAGCTGATCGGGATGATGACCGCTGCGAAGCAGATGGCGGACTGGCAGTCCAGCTCGCTGAACCAGCGGCTGCTGCATCATCTGCTTAGTGTAAGCGCCTTTGATCTGCGGGAGCATATCACCCTGCTGAACCGGGAATACAATACCCGCCTGAAGCTGATGGCCGAGCTTCTGAAACGCCCGGCCTGGAAGAGCAGCGTGTATGATATGCCGGTTGGCGGGATGTTCCTCTGGGTGTCGCTGCCGGAGGGGCTGGATGCCATGGCACTGCTGCGTGCCTCATTGGCTAAAGGCGTAGCCTTTCTGCCCGGACCGCTCTGCAGTGTAAGCGGAGGCTCGGACCGGATCCGGCTTAACTTCAGCCACCCCGGCCGGGATGAGCTGCTGCTGGGCATGAATCTGATGAGTGAAGCGGTATCGGAGTTTACGGCGCGGAGCTGAGAGGAGCGCAGCAGATTTTAATTTGAAATTTCCAGGGTGCTGTGTTAGGCTGAAATCAATTAAATCTTCCATAAACACATCGTTTACTGGATTGTTACTGGCCGGGCCAGGCAAAACCTAAACTGATGGTGACTGATTTGAACCCTTTAACCGGGCCTTCAATGACATTGCCATAGGTTTAGGTTTTTCTGTTTTCCGGGCCTGCTGATCTGAACAACAACTTGGAAAAGGGGTAATGACAATGGCTGCAGTACAAAACGGATTTCCTGAGAATTTCTTATGGGGCGGCGCAACCGCTGCCAACCAGCTGGAGGGGGCTTTTGACCAGGGCGGGAAAGGGTTGTCGACCGCAGATATGATCGCCTTTGTGCCCAAGGATAAACGCCAGGGAGACCATTCGATGGAAATCTCCACCGAGCGGATCGCCCGGATTCTTGCCGGAGAGACGGACGACTGGTTCCCGAAACGCGAAGGCGTTGATTTCTATCACCGTTACAAAGAGGACATCGCCTTATTCGCCGAGATGGGCTTCAAGGTGTTCCGGATGTCGATTAACTGGGCGCGTATTTTCCCGAATGGCGATGATGCCATGCCGAATGAGCAGGGCCTGCAATTCTACGATGATGTATTCAATGAACTGCTTAAATACGGCATTGAGCCGCTCGTGACCCTGTCTCATTATGAGACGCCGCTGGGACTTACGCAGAAGTATAACGGCTGGGCCAGCCGTGAAGTGATCGGCTTCTATGTGAAATATGCCGAAACAGTATTTACCCGCTACAGAAGCAAGGTGAAATACTGGCTGACCTTCAACGAAATTAATGTGATGCTGTTCAGTCCATACACCGGAGGCGGCATCCTTACCGATCAGGTGGAGAACAAGCTTCAGACCGTGTTCCAGGGACTGCACCACCAGTTTGTGGCAAGTGCTCTGGCAACCAAGCTGGGTCACGAGATTATTCCCGGCTCCCGGATCGGCTGTATGCTGGCTAGAATGGAGAGCTATGCGAATACCTGCAATCCGGCAGATGTGCGCAAAAGACAGCAAGAGGACCAGATGAATCTGTTCTTCACCGATGTGCATGCACGCGGCAAGTATCCCCGTTACATGGACCGTTATTTTGCCGAAAATAACATTGTGATCACCCGCGAGCCGGGAGATGATGAGATTCTGGCTGCGAATACAGTGGACTTCATCTCGTTCAGCTATTATATGACGCTTACGGTATCTGCCGGTCCGGAAGGCGAAGCCACCGCAGGGAACCTGCTTGGTGGAATCAAGAACCCTTATCTGAAAGCCTCCGATTGGGGCTGGCAGATTGACCCTGTGGGTCTGCGTATCACTCTGAACAACCTGTACGACCGGTACCAGAAGCCATTGTTCATTGTGGAGAATGGACTGGGTGCTTTTGACAAGGTGGAAGCAGACGGGGCGGTTCATGACCATTACCGGATCGATTATCTGCGAGAGCATATCAAGGAGATGAAGGAAGCGGTTAAAGACGGCGTGGAACTGATGGGCTACACAGCCTGGGGGCCGATTGATCTGGTCAGTATGTCTACCTCGGAAATGTCCAAACGCTACGGATTCATTTATGTAGACCTGGATGATACCGGAAGCGGCACGCTGAACCGCAGCAAAAAAGATTCTTTTGAATGGTACAAGCAGGTTATTTCATCGAATGGTGAAATTTTATAACATCATTGGGGCAAGCTTAAGAAGCCCAAGATCTTAAGTAAACCGTTTTCATAAAAGTATTGTCAATTTCATAATGATATGCTAAGATGCTGCTACAGGTGAATAACTGGATTGTTACTGTTCATTCAGGCAAAACCAGAAACGGGCATTGTTGATGCCGTTTTGGTTTTGCCTTTTTTTTAACCTATTAGGAAGTATATATTTGGAGGTCCCTGCAAAGTACCTGAGTTCGTATCCATGTTATATCCCCACTTTGTGGGGTGATTTTATTACTCTGACGGTGTAAGGTGATGGAATGAAAATTGCTAAGGTGCTCAACAACAATGTTGTAACTGTAATCGATGCCAGCGGGAAGGAACTGGTCGTAATGGGCCGGGGGCTTGCCTTCAAGAAGCAGGCTGGTGATGACATTGAAGAGGACAAGGTTGAGAAAGTATTCTCTCTGGAGAATAAGGAAGTATCACAGAAGCTGATGTCGCTGCTCTCCGATATTCCGATGGAGTATGTGGAATGTACCGATGAAGTGATCCGTTATGCCGAAACGGTCCTGGGAGAGAAGCTGCATGACAGCATCTATATCTCGCTCACGGACCATATCCATTTCGCCATCGACCGCCACCGTCAGGGGCTTCAAATCAAGAATGCACTGCTGTGGGAAATTAAGCGGATGTACCGTAAAGAGTTCTCCATTGGACGGAAGGCGCTGCAAATCATTGAGGAACGGCTTGGCGTGCTGCTGCCGGAGGACGAGTGCGCTTTCATTGCAATGCATCTGGTCAATGCGCAGATGAATGGTGAAATGCGTGAGACGGTGAGCATTACGAATATTGTGAAGGACATCCTAAACATTGTCCGGCGGACTTTTCTGATTGAGCTGGATGAAGAATCGCTCGGCTATTACCGTTTTTTGACCCATCTGAAATTCTTCGCGCAGCGGGTCGTTCAGGGTACCGCCGCTGAGGACCGGGATAAGGATCATGTGCTGCATGATCTGGTCATGCAGCAGTACCCGGCAGCATATGCCTGTACGATGAAAATTGCCGACTACACACGCAAGATTTACAAGCGGGTCTTGTCCAAGGAAGAAATTCTCTACCTGACTATCCATATTGAACGGATTAACCGCAATGAAAATGATGTAACTGAATAATGTGGGGCAGGATTGCTACTCTACCCGGAGGCAAAACCTAAACCCGGACAGTGATGAGCGTAAGTATGCATCACGGACCGGTGTTTAGGTTTTTATTTTGCCGAAAATACACAATAAACTACATAATAGACTAAAGGAGTTAGCCCATATGAATAAAAATGAGCTGTCTAAAGAAATATTGCGGCTGGTCGGCGGAGAAGAAAATATCGATCAGGTTACCCATTGCATGACCCGGCTGCGCTTCAATCTGAATGACAATAACCGTGCCGACAAAGCGGCGCTGCAGAAGACGGACGGCGTAATGGGAGTTATGATTAACGGCGGACAATTCCAGGTCATCATCGGCAATGATGTGCCGGTAGTTTACAATGAACTGATTGGCAACATGTCGGGTTCTACTGAGAAGAAGGCTACCGGTGAAAAGGTAGACAAGAAGAAGCAGAATCCGCTCAGCAAGCTGTTCGATTTCATCTCGGGGATCTTCACACCGATCCTGCCGGCCATCACCGGCGCGGGGATGATCAAGGGGATTGTAGCCCTGCTCGTGGCGCTGGGCTGGATGGGCACGGATAACTCTACTTATGTCATTCTCTCGGCCATCGGCGATGGCGCCTTCTACTTCCTGCCGATCGTCCTGGCGGTCAGCGCTGCCCGCAAGCTGGGCAGTAATATGTACATTGCTGCAGCAATAGGGGCTGCGATCCTGCATCCAACGGTTACTACGCTGCTGGGGTCCGGGGAGACGGTCACGTTTGCTTCGCTGCCGGTGGTGGCCGCAACCTATTCCTCGTCCGTGATTCCGATTGCAATTGCGGTCTGGCTCGCTTCCTATGTGGAAAAAGCCGTAGATAAAATCACCCACGCTTCCCTGAAGCTGATTATTGTTCCAACGGTAACACTGCTTGTCATTGTGCCGCTTACCCTGATTGCGGTCGGCCCGCTCGGTGTAATTATCGGGGATGGTCTTACCGGAGGCATCAGCTGGCTGTTCGAAAATACCGGTCTGTTCGCAGGACTGCTGCTCGGCGGAACGATGTCCCTGCTGACAATCACAGGGATGCACTATGCACTGGTACCGATTGTGATCGCTTCGATTGCACAGCTTGGTTATGACTATTTGATTCCTATAATGATGGTGGCGAACTTTGCCCAGGCAGGAAGTGCCCTTGGCGTGTCTCTGAGAACCAAGAACAGCAAGCTGAAATCTCTTTCGATGTCCACAAGTATTACGGCCTTTATGGGGATTACAGAACCGGCAATGTATGGTGTAAACATGCGTCTTAAGAAACCGTTTATCTCTGCACTGATCGGTGGAGCTGTCGGCGGTGCGTTCCTCAGCTTGTTCAAAGTAAAAGCTTATGTTATTGGCGGTCTGACCGGACTCTCCGGTATTCCGATGGTTCTGGGTGCTACGTTTGTCTATTCGGTAATTGGTTTTGCGATTGGTGTCGGGGTTGCGGCGATCGTCACTTATATTCTGGGCTTTGAAGATGAGCCTGAGGCCGCTGCAGCGCCGGTTGTGGAAGCAGCACCTCCGGTAGCAAGCGTGACGGCTGCGTCTGCTGTAACGCGGGTTGAACCGACGATGGTTAATGAAGAAGTGTTCAGTCCGATTGCAGGTGAAGTGAAGCCGCTGAGTGAAGTGAATGATCCGGCGTTCTCCGAAGAAATTATGGGTCAGGGTTTTGCCATTCAGCCCTCCGAAGGCCGCGTAGTATCGCCGGTTAACGGAACGGTGTTCTCGCTGTCGAAGAGCGGCCATGCGATTGGTCTGGTCAGTGACAACGGAGCGGAAATGCTGATCCACATCGGGATCGACACCGTGAAGCTGAAGGGACTGCATTTCTCGCCTAAGGTTACCGCTGGAACCAAGGTGTCTGTCGGCGATCTGCTGATGGAGTTCGATCATGTTGAGATCGAGAAGGCAGGCTACAGCACCATTACGCCGGTCATCATCACGAACATCCAGCAGTATAAGTCAATCCTGCCTTCCGGCCGTTCCTCTGTTAAGGAGAAGGAGCTGCTGTATACGGTGCTTGCTTAGGCCCGGTAGCTGGAAAGCTGAAAAGTTAGATAGCCGAAAAGCCAAAAGCATAAGGCGTGTGTGACTGCAAGGTGTGGGAGGATGTAGGGCTGAGAATTGTAAGACTGGCACGAAAGAAAAGGAAGAACGACTGGAAGAACGATTACAAGAACAAGTGAAAGAACTAGGGTGAAAAAAAGGAGTTGTCTCGCCACGCAGGGGGTCTGCGTACGGGATGACTCCTTTTGTATCTGTATGCGTATGCGTGCCTCTTTGCTCTGCCCAATTCTGCTCTGCCCTTCCTCACGGAATAGGTGGAAAAAGAGCATTTAATTCTTCTGAAACTGGAGATTTCAGGAATTTAAATGGAAATAATACATCTATTGATTCGGAATTCGCCATTCGAGTCGAAATCAGATCAAATAGATGCCTTTTATCCAACTAAACCGTTCTGACGGGATAAAGTCATGAAGTTAAGTGCTATTATTCCACTTGTTGGGTGGCTACAGCTTGCCCGCACTGATCTCCGCGATCGCGGCGTATTCGATCAGCGCTGCAGTGCCGGCGGCCGTGAGCGTGTAGCGGCCGCGCCCGACCCGGAAGAACCACGCATAGTAGTTCTTCTGCAGGTAGGCGGCGGCGCCCGGCACGCCGCTTCGCTTGCGCAGCGCGGCTGGGGTCACGCCGCGCGGGGCCTCGGGCGCGCCGCCCAGCGGGGCGCGCCCGTCTGTGAGGCCGGCCGCGCCAGCAGCGGCTTCGGCCTCGAGGGCCTGCAGCGCGGCGGCCACGCGCAGCGCCTTCTCGCGGTAGGCCGTCACGAGCTTGACGCGCGTGCTGCCGCCGGTGTTGTAGTCCCCGCTGCGCTCGCGGAACTCGTAGAGCAGGCGCTCGCGGCGGCGCCCGGCGCTGCGGGCCTGCGGCGGCGCCTCGCCCGGCTCCGCGAGCACCTCGACGAGCGGGGCCTTCGTCTTGTAGAAGACGACGGTGATCAGCCCGAGTCCGAGCCGGCGGCACAGCCCGCTGAGCTCGCCCCAGCGCTGGTTCACCGCGCCCTTCTTATCCCGCACGCGTTCCACCGCGAGATAGACGTTCGGGCTGAGGCGCAGCCGTTCCACCCCCTGCAGCAGCAGGGCGAGGTTGAACGATTTTTTCATCTCCACGATCAGCGGCTGATCCTCGTCCTCCCGGATGCCCACCAGGTCGCAGGTCCGCACCTCACCCTTGATGTCATAGCCCTGCCGCTCAAAAAAACTCTTCAAAGGAGCATACAGCTCCGTTTCCTGTTTGATCGCCATTGTACTCACTCCTGCGCTCTTAATGCAGCATAATTATTTAAGGGAAATCATGATTCTCTATTATAGCACAGCAAAAAAGAGGTCAACTATTCCGGGCTCGCCGCATAGGTATGTAATACACTTTCTAAGCTTGGTGGAGCAAGTAGGAGCGCAAGAGGAGGCAGCGAGCCATGGATATTTTTGAGCGTATAGCTTCGTATCGGGCTGAGAACGACCGTTTGGCGTGGAGCGGCACTTTCAAGGACTATATAGAACTGCTGAGACTAGATCCCTCTCCCGCAAAAACGGCTCATTCCCGCGTATACGACATGATCAAGTCACACGGCGTCGAGGACATCAACGGACGTAAACGGTATAAGTTTTTTGAGCAGGAGATCTTTGGGCTGGACCGTGCGGTAGAGAAGCTGGTGGAGGAATATTTCCATTCCGCCGCCCGGAGGCTGGATGTGCGCAAACGGATCCTGCTGCTGATGGGACCGGTCAGTGGAGGCAAGTCAACACTCGTCACTCTGCTCAAACGCGGACTGGAGCAATATTCGCGTACGGATGCAGGTGCGGTATATGCCATCGCGGGCTGCCCGATGCACGAGGATCCATTGCATCTGATTCCGCTGGAGCTGCGGCCGGAGATCGAGCGGGAGCTGGGTGTACGCATCGAAGGCAACCTCTGCCCGTCCTGCCAGATGCGGCTGAAGAATGAATACCAGAGTGATATCGAACAGGTTGGAGTTGTCCGGGTGCTGTTGTCGGAGGAAGAACGGGTAGGTATCGGGACCTTCAGCCCGTCCGATCCGAAGTCGCAGGATATTGCCGACCTGACGGGCAGTATCGACTTCTCGACCATCACGGAATTCGGCTCGGAATCCGATCCGCGCGCCTACCGCTTCGACGGGGAGCTGAACAAGGCTAACCGCGGGGTAATGGAGTTCCAGGAAATGCTGAAATGCGATGAGAAATTCCTGTGGAATCTGCTGTCTCTGACCCAGGAGGGTAATTTCAAGGCCGGGCGCTTCGCGTTAATCTCGGCGGATGAGATGATCATTGCCCATACCAATGAGACCGAGTATAAATCCTTCATTTCCAATAAAAAGAATGAGGCTCTCCAGTCGCGCATGATCGTCATGCCGGTGCCTTATAATCTGCGGGTCTCGGAAGAGGAGAAAATCTACGCCAAGCTCATCGGCCAGAGTGATATGAAGCATGTGCATATTGCCCCGCATGCGCTGCGGGCGGCGGCGATCTTCTCAATCCTGACCCGGCTCAAGGAGAGCAAGAAGCAGGGCATGGACCTGATCAAGAAGCTGCGCATGTACGACGGCGAAGAGGTAGAGGGCTACAAGGAAGCCGATCTCAAGGAAATGCAGACCGAGTACCTGGACGAAGGCATGTCCGGCATCGACCCGCGTTACGTCATCAACCGCATCTCCAGCGCCTTGATCAAAGGCGACCTGCAGTGCATGAACGCACTGGATGTGCTGCGGGCGATCAAGGACGGCCTGGACCAGCATCCTTCGATTACGAAGGAGGAACGCGAGCGTTACCTGAACTTCATTTCCATTGCCCGCAAGGAATACGATATTCTCGCCAAAAGCGAAGTGCAGAAGGCGTTTGTGTACTCTTTTGAAGAATCCGCCAAAACCCTGTTCGAGAACTATCTCGACAATATTGAAGCCTTCTGCAACTGGTCCAAAATCCGTGACCCGCTCACGGACGAGGAGATGGAGCCGGATGAGCGGCTGATGCGCTCCATTGAGGAGCAGATCGGCATTTCCGAGAATGCCAAGAAGGCCTTCCGCGAGGAGATCCTGATCCGCATTTCCGCCTACTCCCGCAAGGGCAAGAAGTTCGAGTACAACAACCACGACCGGCTGCGCGAAGCCATCGAGAAGAAGCTGTTCACCGACCTGAAGGATATCGTCAAAATCACCACCTCCTCCAAAACGCCGGATGAGAGCCAGCTGAAACGCATCAACGAAGTCAGCCGCCGCCTGATCGACGAGCATAACTACTGCCCGATCTGCGCCAATGAGCTGCTGAAATATGTCGGAAGCCTGCTGAACCGCTGAAGCTATCAGAGAATAGGGTATGGACTGCCTGCTGGCGGTCCTTTTTTTAAGATATAAGATTCGCTATAAGTTATTCTTCTATTTCTCGCTGAAACGGATACCCTCCTCTTAAGGACGGTATCCGTTTCCACTTGAATATGCGCCAGAATTAAAATATAACAGATGGATTTTCTCCACTTGCTGATGAACAACAGAGCCTTGCTAAAGCAGCAGTTGGAAAAAGAGCACTTAAATAGTATCATATCACTCAAAGTCGCTGAAACCCCGAGCAATAGATGTTATTTTTCCAATTAATGGCCTATAAACCTCCGAAATCGAATAATTAAGACACCTTTTTCCACTTGCTTGTGGGAACAGCTGGTTTCCAGCCCTACAGCCAGCTCAGTGATCCTTCTGAAAGTCGCCGGCGGTTCTGCTAAAACTCAGCGGAACTTTCATATACAGATACTGTTACTGAACAGATGTTGAGCGGACGAGGTATAGTCTTGAAAAAGGGCGGTAAAGCCGTTTCTAATTGAAATATAATTTATATGCTTCACGCTTGTCCGTATGTATACCGGCGCACGGAGAATAGGGGCTGACCGCCCCCTCCTGCACTAAAAGTCAGGGGCGGATCAAACCTCCGGCCCGGTTACTCCTTGGACTCCTTATCCTTGCCGCCAATGGTAAAGCCTAATTGTCCGTTATATTTGCCTACCTGTCCGGTAACGTCTATGCCTGCGCCCTGACCTCCGCCGAGCTGCGCCTTGGCCTGGGCACCGAGCCCATTGTCACCGCCGAGCTGCAATTGGGTCTGGAGCCCTGCACCTTGACTTAAGCCCAGATGGCCGCCGGCCTCTGCACTCAGACCGTGTTCACCTCCGGCTTGTGCCCCCGTATGAAAGTTGGCTCCCTGGCCGCCGCCGAGCTGGGTAGCTGCCTGGGCCGCCAGCCCGTACTTGCCGAAGGCCTGGGCTTCTGCATTAAGCCCAAGACCCTGGCCGCTGTCCAGATGGGTGTTACCTTGTGCCTGGATTCCATAGGAAGTGTTGCCGATATGGCCGCCTGCATGCATACCAGCGCCGGTGTATTTTACATTCCCGCCGGCATTTACACCGATGCCGTGTTTACCGCCTACTTCGCCTCCGGCATCGACATGAATTCCCTGCCCGCTGCCCACATCTGCGTTCATATGCCCTTTTATTAATTCATTTTTTACATTTTGGTTTTCTGTTGCCGGAAGGATTTGACCGGGTTCTGAGCGGACCAGGTGGTAGTAATGCGAGTAAGGGAAGGAAGTGTTACGCGGAGAATAAGGATATGCGGATGGATAAGCCTGACTGCTAGGATATTCGTTATCAAAGGTCATAAGGGTACCTCCATTATTCAATTAATTACAACAGCCTATTCATCGCAGCATTGAAGTGATACGATTCAGAGTAGTTAAAAGTGTGTTGTAATGACAGCAGCGCTGTGCTACATTATGAATGAATTAAATATTATTCACTCAGGCACGGAGGGCTTACGGATGGAAGATAAGAAGGCTGAGATTTTCAGATGCGGCAAAGAGCTGTTCAGCTCTAAAGGCTTCAAGGACACCAATATTTCCGACATCACCAAAATGTGCGGGTTCGCTGTAGGCACGTTCTATAATTATTACGCCTCGAAGGAGAAGCTGTTCATCGATATTTATCTGCAGGAGAACGAGAAGCTGAAGCGGAGCATCCTGCAGTCTTCGGTCAACCTGGACGACGAGCCTGCCAAAGTGCTCAAAGAAATCATGGCGCTTAATTACAGCGGGATCAATACGAATCCAATCCTGAAGGAATGGTACAACAAAGCTCTTTTCAGCAAGCTGGAGAAGGAATTCTATGAGCATGGCGGTATAGAGGGCATTCATGAAATGATGAACAGCGGCACGCTGGAATTAATCCGGCACTGGAAGACCAAGGGGAAGATCAGAGAGGATCTGGAGGACGGCATGATTCTTGCCTTATTCAACTCCGTGCCGTATATCGACATTCACAAGGAAGAGATCGGGGTGAGCTATTTTCCGCAGATCCTGGACTATTTAGTCGAGTTTATCATGAAAGGCTTGACGGATACACAGCATTGACAAAGGTCTCCGGCTTCGTTTGGCCGGTGGCAGAATACACTATTAAATGTTCAGTGGATGTACTGGGCATTTTATTCCGGTTTGAAATGAATGAATTTAATTATGTTCATTCATATTTTAAATATAACGAATTGAGGCGCCATTATGAAGACTATCATTATTTACAGATCAGGCCGCAGCATGAACACACAGAAGATTGCAGCCGCTATGGCTGAAGTGCTGGGTGCAGATTTGGCCAAAGTGGAGGACGTTAAGCCTGAGATGCTGTCCGGATATGACCTGATTGGCTTGGGTTCAGGCATTTACGCCTCCAAAATCCACCGCAGGATGTTCAAATTCATCAAGAGGATGCCGCTCCGGGACAAGAATGTCTTTATTTTTTGCACATCCGGGTCGGGGGAATTCAAGAATAAAGCTTTGGTTGAGGCCAAGCTGGCGGCTAAAGGCTGCAACGTCATCGGTGAGTTCCACTGTCCCGGGGAATTCAGCCCGCTGGGCTTCAATCTGGATAAAAAGGGGCATCCGGATGAGCAGGATTTCGTGGCTGCCCGCAAGTTTGCAGCTGGATTATTAGATAAAGCTTCCTTAATCAGCTAGAGTAATGCAGCAAAACTGGAACAGACCGGCTGGCTGCCGGTTGTTATAATGGAATCAGCTTTGTGTTATGGAAAGGCTGGTGGAGCACCTGAATTACAGCAGGGAGATCGAGCGGAGTATTGATTATATTGAGGAGCATCTGCGGGAGAACCTGACGGCAGAGGAGATTGCCGCACAGGCGGGGTATTCGCTGTATCATTTTTGCCGGATGTTCAGCCAGTGCCGGGAGATGCCGGTCATGGAATATGTGCGCAGCCGGAGGCTGTCCCTGGCAGCAGTAGAGCTGTTTGGCGGGCGGCGGATTACGGATATTGCGCTGGAGTATGGTTTTGAGACTCCCGGCGGCTTCGCCAAAGCCTTCCGCAAGGCCTTCGGCTACAGTCCCTCGCAGTATGCGGCACGGATGGACGGTTATCTCCGGGACAGATCGGTGTACCAAATCGGAGATTATATCTGGGAGCCCGTGATGGTGAGCAAACCGGCGTTTAAGGTGGCTGGTTATGGTATAGAAACGAACGTGGAGGCCGGAAGTTATACGCAGGACGTCGCTTCCTTCTGGTATTACTATGACGGAGACAATCTGGAGGATAAAATGTACGCCAAGCTGAACCCGCCGAAGCACGGGGAGGTTGGCTTATGTATTCCGGCAGACGATGGCGGCAACGCCGTCTACCTGCTGGGGGTTATAGTGGAGGACTTCAGCCTTGTGGCTGAGGATATGCTTACCGCTGTTGTGCCTGCTGCGCAGTATGCGGTATTCACGACACCGCCGGTGGATAATAGCGATGAGGGGAACCCGGATACTTTTGCCCAAGTGGTGAAGTCTACGTGGCAATATATCTTCGAGGAATGGTTCCCGGAAAGCGGTTATGTACATGACGAGGGCAAGCTGAACTTTGAGTACTACGACGAGCGGTGCCATGCGCGGGCGGACACGGTGATGGAGATCTATGTTCCGGTGATTGAGCGGTGGGGAAAATAGGAGCTAAATACGGCGGAGGCAAAGGCTGTGCGGTGAAGGGCGTAACTGCGGGGATTTTGGGCTTCCGGTCGCTGTTAAGGTTGGATTTCTTCATTTAAACCGCTAGGCAGCGGTGGAAATCCAATCTTAGCTTATGCTTCCGAAGCGAGCTTTCCTATGGAAAGCTTTCAGGCGAACGCTATCGCTCCTACAGTTCCCAAATCCCCTCCGTTACTCCCACCGCCCAGCCTTTGCCTGCTTATTAGTCCTGTTGTTCCGGCCGCTTGGTGGTGGCGGCCGCAAGGAAGGCCCGCAGCGCACATTCCAATGTGCAGCGGGCCTGGATTTTGTAAACCGGTAAACCGCAGCTACACCCGCCGACACTTCGTACAGGGCCGGGTGTAGCAAAAACCACCAACCACTTTTACCATGGATTATTAGCCGGAACTGACTGAATGCCAGCAGTTATGTGTTAGCACAGGTCATCACGCGAGCAAATTCCCCGCTGGGATTCCACTTTTACAAGCTGGTTGTACTTCGTACATTAGAAACCCCAATATTTGTTACTGAATCGCATTCTGTTGTATTTCGTGCATTAGATTTCTGCGTTTAGAGTAAAAAACAGCCTATTCTCTAAATTCAATTGTACAAAGTACAATAGATGCTGTTTTTCAGAGGAATTAGCATTATTCTACTGTACAAAGTACAATTGCTAGTATTGTACTTTGCCCTTGAGTGCGCATCGGGCTGAGGTTAACCTGTGATAAGAGCACACGCTACATAAACTTCCGCTGCACCTTTTTGCCGTCATAGGTAAAAAGGGCTTTTTTGTCTTCCACAACAGTCTGCAGATGCACGGTGCGGCCCCACAATGAGTAGATATGCGGGAGGGTGCGTTCCAGGTACTTGAGATCCAGCTCGATGCTCTCGTAGCGGTGGGCGATCAGCAATTCGCCGTTGCGCTCATAGTCGGCATCCTGGACAACGAGGTACGGTGAGCCGCCGTTAACCCGGGCCAGCACAAGCTGGTCACGCACATTTTCCCAGGCTTTGTCGGTGATCTTCCATTCCGGGCCTTTTTTCTCGAAGACATAGAGGTCAAGGTCGTTAACCAATTGCTTCGACAGGTAGCTGCGGATAAAAGAAATGTCGGAATCCAGCTCGCGCACCTCGAACATTTTGTCCCGGTCCCAGCGGCGTTCGATATCCTCGAAGATCTTCAGGCCCAGGTAATAAGGGTTCAGGCTCTGGCGCGAAGGCTGCACCACAGATGAGTTGAGTTTGGCGTATTCCACCGTTTCCTCGGCCGTCAGATCCAGCTCGCGCATGATCCGCTGATGCCAGTAGGAAGCCCAGCCTTCGTTCATGATCTTGGTCTCCATCTGCGGCCAGAAATAGAGCATTTCGTCATGCAGCATGGTCATGATGTCGCGCTGCCAATCCTCCAGGGCGGTGGAATATTGCTGGATGAACCAGACGATGTCCTTTTCCGGCTCCGGAGGGAAGGTACGCTTGCCTGCAGTTTCCGGCGTTGGCGGGGCGACATCACTCTTCTCCAGATCCCACAGCTCACTGTAGGCATTTGCAGGACCGGGACCGCCGGGAGGGGAATCCTTGCGCTCCTTCATTTTGGCTTCGAGCAGGTGGGTCTTGCCCAGCTTGCGCGGCTGGATCAGGCTGGGATCGATATGCTCCTGGATCGCGAGCACGGAATCGATGAAGTTCTCCACCGTATCCGTTCCATAGGTGACGGAATAATCGGCGATCCGGTCGGCGGTGGCCGACATGCTCTCGACCATATCCCGGTTGGACATCGAGAAGCGCATATTGTTCTTGAAGAAGTCGCAGTGCGCCAGCACGTGGGCAACAATCAGCTTGTTCTGCACCAGCGTGTTGCCGTCGAGCAGAAAGGCGTAGCAGGGGTTCGAGTTAATGACGAGCTCGTAAATTTTGCTGAGGCCGAAATCGTATTGCGACTTCATTTTATGAAAAGTCTTACCGAAGCTCCAGTGTCCGAACCGGGTGGGCATCCCGTAGGCACCGAAGGTATAAATGATATCCGCAGGACATATCTCGTAACGCATCGGATAAAAATCGAGGCCGAAGCCGGTAGCAATCTCCGTAATCTCGGCAATCGCCCGTTCCAGCGCTTTAATCTCATCACCGGGCATGCATCCATCTCTCCTTCCAGCTTGTGAACCGTTCTTCTTATGTATATGGGCGGAGGGGAGGGAGTATGATGGGCATGCGCGCTGCATGAAGGGGATAGAAGAGTTATTGTACAAAAAATAGCCTAACCACAGCGAATACGCTAAGAGGTCAGGCTATTTATTCGTTCTGGATATTGTTCAGTAACTGATCAAACTCCTCTTCGCTGTCACTGTAAATGGAAATTCCATCTCTGCGATCCTTTTGAGCTTGTTGAAGTTGGGTGAGAACACCTTCATCTTTGAAGATAATCGAAGTCATTTGCTTCTTTTGTTCATCTGTAAGTATTCTGGTCATTCGAGCCACTCTCGGTCTACTAAAAACGCGAATCTCAACCTTCAATTCTTCATTTGCGGTATGTGACACAATCACGCCATCCTTAGATTGTAGCAACTCCTTAGTGGCTTCTTGTGGGTCTTGAATAGCACGGATCAGTGCGACTTCATCAACAAACTTAATGTTGCCTTCGGTATGTGATGCAAGGATTTGCAGCTTGACGTATTGATTGGGATAAATCCTCCGAACCTCTTCCCATTGCATGGCTGGCACCTCCAATTTGGTTTGTCCTTATATTGTATCAGAATATTTTCCATAAAAAAGCTCTCCAAAACGATCTATATCGTTCATGGAGAGCCTTTTTGCGTAAGCCTTGCCCAGCCTAAATATTCATTATTCTGCTTCGGTGTAGAATATTTTAAGCAGAATATTCTGCGAATAATTTCCAAAGTGCTCCCCGAATATGGTAAGTCCGCCTTTGTTTGTAGAATTCTCATCAATACCAATCTTCAACTTGATGAAGGGGGAATCTTCGATCTTTAAATGGGCCAGTGTAACCGATGATATTTTCTGACCGTCTATTCCCGTATCTTTCTTGGTGACTCTTAAATGCTTCAAAAGGCCGTACTGGCTTAGTTCATTATCCCACCAGGCTGGTGTTAATTTCCCGCGCACATCTGAAAAATTACCTGGAGCCGTCCAGGTGCCTAAAAAAACATCGTTGATATAAAAAGCGATATCACTGGGCCAATTATTGTTGGAACCAGGAAACTCTGAAGAAAGCTCTAAGGATAACTCTAATAATTCTGCAGTGAAATTTTGGTTGAAATCATTCGGAATCATATATTCAACGAAGCCCTCCGCAAACCAAAGTAATGAAGCATCGATCCGGTCATTGGATACGAAAGCCCGTTGATCATCTAACTTTCCGATTACTTTAGTTTGGCTGGCTAATCCACATGTAGGGGTAACTGAAAAGTTAGAATAGTATCCCAGCTTAATTTCATTAGTGATTACATTAAAAGGAAGGTGGAGTTTCTTCGGTAAGTTGATGGCAATATGATCAACAGCAAGAATGAAATTCTTCTTTCTGTTATCGGTAACCCCTAAGTTGTCCTGGAGCTTGATGATCTTGGCGTCCTCCAGTAACCGGATATGGCGTGAAACGATAGCTTTGCTTAAATTTAGCTTTTTGGCGAGCTCACTGACCGTAAGCGGTGTATGTAACAATAGTTTGAGAATGGAAGCTCTTGTGTCAGATGCCAGTGCTTTCAAAACAGAAATACCATTCTCATCGAGTTCTAAGAACATAAGTACCTCCTTACCCGGATCAATCTAGCTTCTATAAAGAACTTGAAAATATACAGACAGGGAAAAGTGACGGAGGAGAATTTTGGCACTGTAGGAGCGATAGCGTCCGCCTTTGTCCCCGGAGTTCTACCGCTAGGAGCGGTTCGAAATCAAGAAATCTGGGGACAACAGTGGCCGGAGGGCCAAACATTCTTTGGAGTCACGGCAATCCCATAACAGAAAAAATACAAGTACAGTCTATATAGCGGCTGCCTAACATTATAACATATTGTTAACTTTTTTGTTTACAATAATAGGTCCGGTTGGGCGGTAATTTATTATTGTATACCACAAAGTTGAAAATCACGAATAACGTTGATACAAGCTTGAAAGAACGCTTTCATCATGATAGTATTTGCTTGCTTGTGAGGAAGAGTTACTGTTGAACTCGCAAAAAAAGTTAACTATTATTGTTGCGGGACTAATAGGATAGGAGATGAAGCTAGATGTCACACCGGATGGAATATCCGCGTCCACAGTTAGTTAGAGACGCATGGCTTAACTTAAATGGGGCGTGGCAATTTGAATTTGACGATAAGAATGTTGGAGCTGCACAGCGATGGTATGATCCAAGTGAAAATTTCAGTCAGACCATTCAAGTTCCCTTTGCTTTTCAAACCCCTGCGAGTGGAATACACGACACCTCTTTTCATGACTATGTCTGGTATAAGCGTAATTTTACACTTGAGCCAGGTTGGTATAAGAAGCGTGTTGTCTTACATTTTGGAGCGGTAGATTATAGAGCCTGGGTGTATGTGAATGGTCATTATATCGGCATGCACGAGGGAGGACACACCCCATTTTCTTTTGATATTACACATGCATTAACCGGGCAGGAGGAACAGGTGACTGTTCACGTTGAGGACCCTTCACAGGATGAGACTATACCCCGGGGCAAACAGTTCTGGTTAGAGAAGCCGGACAGCATCTGGTATACCCGCACGACAGGGATTTGGCAGACCGTGTGGCTGGAGGCGGTAAACCCTGTTCATATTCATCAGGTGAAGTTCCAGCCCGATGTAGATCAAGGGAGCATTGGAATAGAAGTTAAATCTGAGGGATATGGATCAGAGGAATTAGATGTGGATATTCGTATTTCTTTTCAGGGAGTCCCTGTTATTCAGGATCGAGTACGATTGCTGCAGCCCATAACACGTAGAACGGTAGATCTGTTTGGTTTGAAAATCTTCAGGACAAACTTTCATAACGCCGGCTGGACCTGGACTCCGGAAAATCCTAATCTGTTCGATGTTGAAATGAAGCTGTACGATCATGGGGTTGAGGTGGATTGTATACAATCGTATTTCGGCATGCGGAAAGTTCATACAGAGAATGGTATGGTCTATCTGAATAACAAACCTTATTATCAAAAGCTTGTACTCGACCAAGGTTATTGGCAGGAAGGATTGCTTACTGCGCCAACGGATGAACACCTGAAGAAAGATATTGAATTAGCCAAAGAATTAGGGTTCAACGGTTGCCGTAAGCATCAAAAGGTAGAGGATCCGCGGTTTTTATACTGGGCAGATCGAATAGGGTTCCTTGTATGGGGAGAATGCGCGGCCAGCCCCTCTTACAATAATGATGCTGTAGCCCGGTTAACCAAAGAATGGATTGAAATTATTGACCGTGACTTCAATCATCCGTCTATTGTTGCCTGGGTTCCGCTTAACGAAAGCTGGGGAATTCCGATGGTGAAATCGAATAAGCAGCAGCAGTATCACAGCTTAGCCATGTATAGTCTTATTCATTCCTTGGATGATACCCGATTAGTGATCTCGAATGATGGATGGGAAATGACACGAACTGACCTTTGTGCGGTACACAATTATCAGCATGGCAGAACAGATGAGACCGATAAGTATGAAGAATTCAAGCGGATTCTGTCCACGAAGGAAACGATGCTTGCTTCCAAGCCATCCGCCCGCAGTGTATATGCAGATGGTTATGGGCATCGGGGAGAGCCAATCTTGTTAACTGAATTTGGTGGTATAAGCTATAAGGCTGGCGCTGACGATGGTTGGGGATATACCAGTGCACAATCTTCAGAGGATCTTGTTCTAGAATATGAAAGAATTATGAAGGCTGTATACGCTTCTAAGATTATTTATGGTTATTGTTATACGCAGTTGACAGATGTGGAGCAAGAAATTAACGGTCTATTGGCATATGATCGAACACCCAAATGCGATATGTCGTTAATTAAAGAAATTAATAGTCAATGGCATCTGCGGACCATTTAACCGGAACATATTGAATGACAAGGAGCTTAGGAATCCATGACAAATGAAAACCTGCTTCAAAAAATTGGGCTGGTAGTAGATAAGCTGATGAATCTGGGCGGCAGCGACTATGAAAAGGATAAAACCGTGGTTCAGGCCGATACAAGAGTAGGGATTGTGCAACGGGATTTCGGAATTGAAGAATGGGACTGGCCGCAGGGCGTCGGTCTGTATGGTCTGTACAAGCTGCAGAAGGTTTACGGCGATCAACGCTATAAGGAATTTTTTCAGAATTGGTATTCCCGTAATCTGGAGGTTGGACTGCCTTCAAAAAACATTAATACAACAGCTCCTTATCTGGCTCTGGTTCTGCTCCTAGATCAACTTGAGCCTTCCAGCCAACTGGAACAGCTATGCCGGGAACATGCGGATTGGCTCCTTCATGAGTTGCCCAAAACCAAAGAAGGAGGCTTTCAGCATACGGTCACTGCCATTGGCAACCGGGATGGAATTCACTTGCACAATGGACAGTTGTGGATTGATACGCTCTTTATGGCGGTTCTGTTTCTGAACCAGGCCGGGCGCAAGTTTAACCGGCCGGAGTGGCAGCATGAAGCTGAACACCAGATTCTGCTCCATATCAAGTATTTGTTCGACAAACATACCGGCCTGTTTTTCCACGGCTGGAGCTTCGAACGCAATGATAATTTCGGCAGTATCTTCTGGTGCCGCGGCAATTCCTGGTTCACCTATGGCATCGTCGATTACCTGGAAACTTGCCAGGATACGATTAGCCCGGGCATCCGGAAATTTCTGGTGGATACGTATAAAGCTCAGGTCAATGCCTTGGTTTCACTTCAGGCAGCTTCCGGTCTTTGGCATACAGTCCTGCAGGACCGGGCCAGCTATGAAGAGGTATCCGGGTCGGCCGCAATTGCCGCAGGTATCCTAAAAGGCATTAAAGCCGGTATTCTGGATTCCTCATATCAGGCTGCGGCAGGCAAGGCCATTCAGTCGGTATGTCAAAATATTAGCGGAGATGGAACCGTACTGAATGTGTCGGCCGGAACCGGGATGGGAATGGATAAGGATCATTACAAGAACATTACCCTCATGCCGATGGCATACGGACAGTCCCTGGTGCTTATTGCCTTGTATGAAGCTGTAAAATAAACCCTGCGTAAGCTCATTTATTCATCTTTTCTTGGATACAAATAGCCTAATCCTTGAGCATTTACGCCAAAGGATTAGGCTATTTTATCTTCTTTACTCAGTTACTCGTAAACCCGCACCTCAATAATCTCCGCATACTGGCTTCCGTTAGTCGCCCCGATCACAACGCGCAGGCGATCAGTTGTTACAGCTTCGGCAAGTGTGTGCACATGCTTGCGCTTGTGATTGTCACTTCCTGCGGCGACTGCCGTCCAGTTGCCGTCCATGTAAGCTTCAATACGATAATCCTTGACGAGCGTTGGCAGGATTTCGTAAGGCGTGATGTGATGATGCAGGTTGATCAGGTCCTCATTCACATCGTCATTGAAGGTGACTTGCACCTGGCGGAGGGTAACCGGGGCGGTCCAGGCCAGCTCCAGCCATTCCTCGCGGCCGGATTCCAGCTGCTCAGAGGACCAGAGATGTGGGCCTCCGTAAGGACGGAGGTATCCGTCCACCGCTTTGTCAGCGGCAAAGGCTAGGGTTGGCCCAGACAGGCGGATACACGGTGCGGTGTGGTCGAATTTCTTTTTGTCCCAGAGGACTACAGGCTGTGCGGGCTGATTCTGGAAATCCAAGGATACTACCGGTGTGTTGCTATGCCCATAGGCGAGTATCCCCGAAGTCGGCTGATCTGCCATATGCAGGGTGATTACCGCATTAGCCTTGATGATCAGAAAAGCATTGCGCGGCGTCTCCGGCTGCCAGCGCAGGTCAAGCTTCACCCATTGCTGCGTCCCGGAGTTGACAGAAGCCGATACGGATTGCAGGTGCGCATACGGAACATAATTCTCGGGCCGGCCGGTCTCCCATAGCTGAACGGTCAGCTCTGCTGCTTCGCTCGCATCAATCAGCAGCTCAATTCCGTCAAGCAGAGGATCGACCGGAAGGGTGATGCCGATGTCAGTCGTAAGAGGGACACTGAATGCCGGATGCTCTACTGCGAACCGGCTCCGTTCGCTGGAGGCACTGACGGCTGCCTGGAGCGCCAGATCGGATTCGTCTTCATTGCGCAGGCCGAGAACGGATGCATCCTGGCGCAGCATGGTCTGCTGCAGGTCTTGCAGGTGGTTCGCATGCAGTTCACGCGGCGTAATTCCCCTGGCCGCGCAAAGTGCAGCGCCGGTGCCTGCAGCTTCGCCGATGACCGCGCAGGTAGCCATAACGCGTGTCGTCCCGAACGCGACATGCGAGGCGCTGATGTCGCGGCCGGCCATCAGCAGATTGTTCACATTCACTGAATACAGTGAACGGAACGGAATGTGGTAGCTGCCGTCGGAATACATATGCTTCGAGCCTGATTCGGTAGCATACACACCCTGCGGCGGGTGCAGATCGATCGACCAGCCGCCGAAGCCAATGCGGTCCGCGAATTCACGCTGCGCAAGGATATCGTTCTGGTTCAAGATATAATCGCCTACGAAGCGGCGGTATTCCCGTTTGCCCGGAAGCGAACCGACCCATTCCAGCGTCATATTCCCGGCATCGAATTTACCGGAATTCTTAATATAGTCCCAAATCCCGTAAATGATGGACCATAGCTCGTCGCGGATGGCCTCGTTATCATGAACGGTATCCTGTTCGCCGCCAAACTCAATCCACCAGTATGCGCAGCCATTGTCGCCGCTGCGGATGATGCGGTTCTCGGTGATTGACGTTTGTGTAATATCGATGGCCATAGCCGGAGCTATATATTTGACCGGATGACCGGCATCCTTGGTATAGAAGAGCAGGGTGCTGCCAAGAGTGATATCATCTGCAACCAGCGGTGCCCATTCTTCGCCCAATTCATCGCGCGCTTCGCGGCCCATCCGGAATTCTGCACCAGCCAGGAAGCCGACCAGCCCGTCTCCGGTACAATCCAGATAGACCGGGCTCTCAAAACGGATGCTCCGCTCTGATCCCATCATCCATCCGGTAACCGACCGGATCTGCCGCCCGCCGTCCGCTTCCTCACCGGCCTCGGCTTCATGCACATCCGTGTTCAGAAACAGCTGGATATTCGGTTCAGCCTGTACGGCCTCAAGCACAACCATATCCCATAAATATGGATTACCGTCCTTGTTGCGGTACTGGTTCTCTACAAACAGCTCCCCCATTATCCCCGTCTCCCGGGCATACCGGTGAATGCCGTGTGAGGTGGCGCCGCACACCCATACCCGCACCTCACTGCTGGAGTTGCCGCCAAGCACTGGACGGTTGTTGACCAGTGCGACCGTCTGCCCCAGACGTGCGGCTGCAATCGCCGCACATACTCCTGCCAGACCGCCGCCTACAACGGTTACATCCGTTTTGACCGTTTCTTTCCGCATGGTTGAATCTCTCCTCTGAGTTATGATAATATATCCGTAATTTCATAATAAATCACCTGTATATCAAATAACATGCATATAATTTCTTTTGATATATACTTTATTTCATTTCATTTACTGGTTGGAGGGAGAGCAGTGCATGCGAATTAATTGGTCAGTTCATCCAGTAGCCTATACGTATTGGGAGAAGAAGGAACAGTTCCTGCTGGAGTATGACACGTATCCTGTGTGGACGATATTTGCGGTGGAACAAGGGCAATTCGCCTACCGGTTCGGAGATCATGAGGGAGAAGCCGGATGGGGGGATATGATCGTATGTCCGCCGGGTACGGCCTTTTACCGGAGAACGGTGACAACTTTAACCTTTCATTTCATCCAGTTCGAATGGGAGGAGAAGCCGGGGCTTGAAGAAGCAGCCGCAACGCTAGGCGGAAGGTGGACGGTCAGGGATATGGAGCGTCTGCTGTCGACTTACCGTTATATGAGGAACATCGGAAGAAGCATTCAGGAGGAGCCGGGCTTTGGACGAATGAAGCATATGCTGGAGGATTTGTGGAGACTCCTTGATATCGAGCGCAGCTTTGCGGCGGAGGAAATGCAATCCGAAGGGGAGAGTTCCGATCAGGACATGCAGAAGGCCAGGCAATGGTTGCTTGAGCATGCCTGCACCCCTATGACGATGCAGGAGCTGGCGGCCGCGCTTAGTATCACACCGGTGCAGTTAACACGTCGGTTCCGGGCAGCTTATCAGGCGACACCTTCAGAATTTGTGACCGGAATCAGGCTCCAAAAAGCCTGCCTGCTGCTTGAAGATTCCACACAGTCCATTGAAATCATCGCCCAGCAGTGCGGTTATGAGAATGGCTTCTACCTGAGTCGCGTGTTCAGCGCGAAGCTTGGTTTAACCCCATCCAGATACCGCAAGCTGCACCGGTTATAAGAATTCACCAAACAAACGCGACAAACGCGCCTCTCCGAATAAGGAGGGCGCGCTGCCGGTAGTTCATATTAAGGTTGTCCTAATCAGACAGCAGTAGAGCACAACTATACAACTCGAGCCGTATTCTATTGCTGCTTCGCATACCATTCAGAGAACTGCTTCTGGTATTCGGCGATGTATTTGTCGATACCGGCTGCTTTTAACCGCTCAAGTGCCTTTGGGAAAGCAGAATCATAATCACTGAAGCCGCTGCCGATCGGGGCCAGGTATTCGGTGAATACGCCGTTCAGCTTGGTTTCTTCATTCTTGACCGGAGTATTGTCGAAGTTGAAGCCTGCGCCCTTGGAGATAATTGCTCCGTCATCCCATGCTTTGTAATCGGCAATGAAATCATCCGGTACGGTGTTGTCAAAGCGCATGAAGTTTTTGTTCATCAGCAGCCAATCGGGAATCAGTGAATCGGTACTGATTTTGGTCAGACGGCCGTTAGCGTCCAGCGTATAATCGGTGCCTTCAATACCATAGGCGAACAGGTCGTACAGCTCCTGGTTTTTTTGCAGCATGTTGAAGAACATGACATAACGTTCCGGGTCCTTGGCTGCGGCAGAGACGAAGAAGGCGGTGCTGTAGGTGCCTCTGCTGATTTTTGGACGGCCGGTGCCCAGGAAATAATTGACCAGCTTGGCTTCAGGCACTGCCTGTGAGATGGTAGCTGCGCCTTCAAACGGTCGTGCTGCGGTTCCCGCCCAGAACATCGCTTTGCCGGAGTTCCAGTCTGACTGCAGCTGAGGCACATTCGTTGCGGCATATTTCGGAATGATCCCTTTCTCATACCAGCTGTGCATCAGCCCGGCATAGGTTTTGAATTCAGGAGATTCGAACCAGCTGATAATCTGATCATCCTTGGCCGATTCATCCAGGGCGATGAAATCATTTTGCCAGTACAGATTCTTGTCGGTGAAGTCATATTGCAGCATTCTGCGGGCATCCGTGTTGGCATATCCGATCAGCTCGGGGTGAAGCGCATGGACTTTATCATAGAACTGCTCAAGCTCGGCAAGCGAGGTGACCTGGGTCATTCCTGCCTCCTCCAGCAGATCCTGCCGGACCAGTACACTGTAAAATTCAGCGGAATTCGGCTTGTTGCCTACAGGAACCGCATATTGTTTCCCGTCCAGCTGGAAGGCCCGGAAGGAAGCCTCGTCCACCGCCGCACTCAAATCCGCTGCTGCTGCAGAGATATAGGGAGTGAGGTCGGTGTAGAGTCCTTTGGCGACAGATTTCACCATATAGTTGGCATCCGTATAGGTCGCGAAATCTTCGCCGGTCGACAGCATCAGGTCCGTTTTGCCGCCGCCGTATTCCGTCCAGGGCAGGAACTGAAATTCAACCTCGGCATTGATTTCTTTTTTGATCACATCATAGAACTCCGTCTTGGCCAGCTCCTTCATCCGGTTCGACTCGTCCCCGTATAGTACGATCTTCAGCTTGGCCGGCGCCAGAGCCGTGCCTTCAGTCCCGCTGCCCGCCGCCGTTGCCGGTGCTGTGCCTCCATTGCTGTTGTCCGTATTACCAGGGTTAGCGCTTTCATTATTGCCCTGCGAACAACCGCTTACCAGGAATACAGTTGCCAGGAGCAAACTTAACCAGCCTTTTTTCTTTGTCATGATGAACACCCTCCTGAATTAGAATTAATCTGTGAGGCTTATATTGCCAAGGCGGTGCTCCCGTAAGCTTATTGTACAACATGTCGGAGCATGGGAGCACACACCTGATGCAACCAATATTAGGTCAATGTGTCCGGAGGATCAGCCTTTCACCGAACCCACGATAATACCTTTAACGAAGAATCCCTGGAGAAAAGGATACAGAATCGCGATCGGCAAAACGGTCAGACAGGTCATCGCCATCTTCGCGGTCTCCAGCGGCGGGGCAATAATAGCGCCTCCCACCTGTGCGGCATTGCCGGAGGCCAGGAACTGAATGTTCGCCATCATGTTGTACATCAGGTATTGGATCGTATAGAGATCCTGATTGTTAACCAGCATCAGCGGCAGATAGAAGTCATTCCAGAACTGGAGCGCATAAAAGAGTGAAATCGTCACCAGCCCGACCCGGCCGAGCGGAATCATAATACTGAAGAAAATCCGCAGATGACCGGCACCGTCAATTTGCGCCGACTCGACAATCTCATGCGGGATACTGCGGAAGTAATTGGCCATCAGGAACATAAGGAACACACTCAGCACATAGGGAATGAACAGGCCGAGCAGCGTATCGCCAAGGTGATAGTATTTGGTGCTCAGCAGATACCAGGGCAGTGTGCCGCCGCTGAACAGCATCGTGAAGTAGGCAAAGAAGGCAAAAAAGTTCTTCAGCCGGAAATTCCGGACGGAGATGACGTAGGCATAAGCAGTTGTCACCAGTACAGCGGTCAGCGTGCCCAGTACTGTTACGACCAGCGACATGGAGTAGGCCCGCAGAATCTGCTCTGCTTTGGAGCCAAACAGGAATTGATAGGTTTCGAACGTGAACCCCCGGGGCCAGAAGGAATAGCCCTCCGCAGCAATTCTCGACTCTGTAGATAGAGAACCGGATACCGCCAGCACGAACGGCACCAGGCAAATGACCGAGAATACCGCAATACAGACATAGAAGAAAATAACCAGCCCTTTGTTTTCAGTAGTTTGCATCGTATCGGTCTCCTAGAATAGTTTGCTGTCTTTGTCATACCAGCCGGCCAGCTTGTTGGCTACCAGCACCAGGATGAATCCAAAGACGGATTGATAGAGCGTAATGGCGGAAGCGAAGCCGAACTCACCGGAACGGATGGCCGTGCGGTACACATAGACATCGATAATATCGGTAGTGGGCAGCAGCAGCGGATTGAGGAATGTTACGCCCATGATCATACTCAGATCGCCCTTCAGCATGCCTCCGATTCCGAGCAGCGTCATCAGGATGATTGAAGGAATCAGCATGGGTATCGTGATTTTGGTGATAATCTGCCAGCGGGAGGCACCGTCGATCCGGGCCGCTTCATAATAGGAGGTGTCCACTCCCTGCAGCACCGCATAGTAGATGATCGCGCCGTAGCCGGCACTTTTCCAGATATTCGCGAGCACCAGGATCACTACGAACAGCCACGGGCTCGAATACCAGTCCATTTGCGACAGGCCAAGCGATTGCAGCAGCTGGTTGAGAATCCCCTTGTCATAGTCGAGCAGGGAGAACAGGATGGCCCCGATAATGATCCAGGAGATGAAATACGGGAAGAACATGACACTCTGGGTGATTTTGATAAACCACTTGCTGCGCAGCTCGTTCAATATAATGGCGATAGCCACCGAGAAAAAAGTGCCGGTCAGCATGTACAGCGCATTCAGCATAACTGTGTTGCGGGTCGCCCTCAGGGCATCCTCCATACTGGAGAAGAAAAACTCGAAGTTGGAGAAGCCCGCCCACGGGCTGCCGAAAATTCCGTCGTTAAAGTTGTAGTTCTTAAAGACGAGAATCAGTCCGCTCATCGGCAGGTACGCAAATAAAATCAGAATAATGATGCCCGGCAGGGCCAGCAGATACAGCGAGCTGTCCTTCCTTAGGGATTTGCGGAAGCGCCTGGCGCTGGCAGTCCGTGTTCCCGGAATAAGCGGCTCCATTGTGCCGGGTGTTGCCTCTTGCGTCATATACAGTCCACTCCTTTATGCTAGCGTTATCATTTCATCCCGTGATTCAGGAGAACGCTTTACAAGGCAAATCATAATCCGGCGCAGAATGTAAACGCTATCATAATAAACGGGAAAAAGTTAAAATATGCGGAATGAATGAGCTTAAAAAAACAGGAAAAGCAGAAGTTTTGTGAATTGGGATGGTTAAATGCCTGATAAAAGCGGGGGAATGGCGTTGTGAATGGGAAGGGAGTTTTGGATTTGGGGGACAAGTACAACTTTAGAGCAAAAGAAGTGAGTTCGTTCAATGCAGCAATTTATGTATTCAGCGTTCCAACTGAAAATTCGGAGATAGTTGTATTCTGTACAATTAAAACCAGCGAAAAGGTAGGCTTGCAACGTATAACTGTATTCTGTACAACTAAATCTGCCCGAACGGGTGAAAACTATCGACAAGCACCAGTTTAATTGTACGAAATACAACTAAACGAAGAATTGGCGGGAAATCAGATGATTTAGTTGTACAAAGTGCAATTAAGTATATCGCATACCGGTAGCGGGTTACTTTAAACCACAAACGGCAAACCACAAACCGCAAACCGCAAACCGCAAACCGCAAACCTTACTAGGCAATTTGCCAAAGTGGTTTTCACCAGTTTATATCTGACGTTATAGTAGAGGCGAAGCTGTGGAGAATGAAATGGTGGATTGAAAAGTTAAGTGATAGACTTGAGGAAGAAAGCATGGGGCGGACGTGAAAATCCTGCATAAAATACAACATTTTCCTCAAAATCTCGGCTGTAAACCAAAATTGTTGTATAAAAGGCAGCATTTCTCCTCCTCCGGACGGTTTAGCAGGACAATTCTTGTATTTTATACAACAATCTGCCCCAACACCCGGGTATATAGGTCGCCGAGTTGTAATATGTACAACATTTAAGTCTTTACAGACCAATGCAGTGTAAAATTCGCTTAAGAGAGTTAGTTAGGATAAGCCGACAGATTTGGGTGAAATCCACAACCGTTCATAGGGAAATAATCCTTTTCCGCATAGAAAAAGATAAATAATTTCAATTGTTTTAAATTGAAGGGAGATAAAATAATGAGAGGTCGTGTGCATACAGAGTATCGGCGTTTAGGGGTTTTTGCTGTAGAGACTGAGGACCATGATTTCTCCATAATAGAGGTTCGGAGCGGGCTCCCATCCTTAGGTGACGAACTGGTTGGCGAGCTTAATTCACTTGGTGAAAAGCAGCTATACAATGATACAACTCTAGAAAAAATGGATGTGTCTATTAAATCTATACATTTAATCCGTGATGATGTGAAGAGAGCTATTATAGATGCTGTAAGAGGGAAGTAGGAAGAAGACTCACATAACTGAAGTGTTTGTAATAGAAAATTTGATCAAGAACGCAGCTTTGGATCTGGCTAAGAATGATTTGGAGTTTGGATAAGAAGATTATGTTGCAAACGGAGAATTTCCAATAGGTGATGAATATATGAAGAAAAAAACTAGGGAAATCAAGGTTCAAGATAAAAATTACGTTTATGTGATTAACCAAAAGTACCACCAAGGCGTAAGCAAAATCAATCTTTCTGTATCATTAAAAGGACAGAAGAATGCGGCATGCTCTTTCCAATTTTGTACATGGGATGACCCAATCTCAGGAAGTCCTCTGCTAGTTGGTGTTCACTTAAAGAAGACGGCCTCGGATGATATTGAAGATTTCAACTTAAATTACCCGGGAATAGTGAAGCAGTTTATAGTGTATGGTCTGGAAAATGGGTGGAGGGGATCAAACAGAATTGAGTTCAGTGATGGGTTAGAAATACTCGAGGATATGGGGTATGACGTGTTATGGCTTAAAGCTGGACCTAGTCCGCAATAATTAATGAGTACTCTTACGCAGGAGGGCTTTAGGATCGTCGGATATGCAGAGGTAACACAAATTTTCAATGAACTGTTGATAAAATCAGATTGATTCGGTGAGCAATTATCATAAAGAGGTGAGGATGATTAAAAAATCGGAAATTGAATTTAAAATGCGTCTAAGGGATGGTTACCCGGGACCCATACGTTTTGCGGATTTTATAGTTGACGGACAATCCTTATATGATAGTTATGCTAAGCATTATGACTTTGTATCATGTTTAGGGTGGGGCAGTGAGGATTTTCAGCAAAAACACATTTCAAGGTTGATATTATTGAGTCAGCCAGATTTCCCCAATGGAAAGAATTCAATATATATATGCCCTGCATGTGCTGATCTGGGGTGTGGGGCAGTATATTCATTTATTGAAATGAATAAAGACATTGTAACTTGGACTTTCATTGATGGCAGAGAACAGTTAATGAATAACTCAAAAACGTTTCACTTTGATAAACAAGATTATATTAAACAAATTAATAGTACATATGGATTAGGCGGGTTTAAATTCCCTTGGGTAGAGTAGACCTTATTCACAAGGAGTAAAAAACTTAGCTCAACAACCAGCGGCAGCCCAGGACCTCATCCGTCCTTGGCTGCCGCTGGTTGCATTTTCCCCTATCCGTCCCTGTATGTTCCCCTCCAGCCCCCACTACTCCTGCGACTGCAGAATGTGATTCATTCTCCATTTGGACGGTGTGACGCCATAACGCTTCTTGAACTGGGTTGTAAAATAAGTGCTGCTGTTATATCCGACCCGGCCGGCAATCTCGCGGATATCGAGCGTAAGATCCGTGACCAGCAGCAGTTCTGCCTGCTCCAGCCGCAGCTGGTTGACGAAGTCCGGGAAGCTGCTGTCCACCTCTTCGGCAATCAGCCTGCTGAGGTAGGCAGGGCTGACAGACAGCTTCTCGGCCAGCGCATTAAGCGACAGGGCGGGGTCGTTATAATGCTCCCTAATATAAGCGGCAGCCTCGGCGGCAATGCTGCGAGTCTGCACCGCACTCATGCTGGCAATCCGGCCCACGGCTGCGCTGCAGCTGTGTTCAATCCACTCGCGCAGCTTGTCATAGCTCTGAATCTGCCACACCTGCTGATAATCATCCAGAAAGCCGGAATGGCGGTTGCCCCCGCTGCTCAGATCTGCCGTACGGTTCAGCTCAAAGGCAAGCCTTGATACAGCAACGGTAGCAGACTCTGCACGGTAGCTGCAGGCTACCGCCAGCAGTCTTTCCACAGCCTGCGGGATGTGGCTGGCCAGCTCCGGCTGTTTTACCGCCTGCAGTACCGGCTCAAGCGCACTTTCTGGAACCGGGCTGCTGTTCAGATGGACGGTATCGTCGGCGAATATGATATTCTGCTGTGCATGGAATTTAAGATATTGCATGCAGTCTGCCGCTTCAGCGTATTTGGACTTCAGCAGGCCCAGATCACTTTCCAGCCCGCTGATGCCGAACGCGCAGCGGCCGCCGGACTTAAGGCATAGTGCAGCGAGTTCCTCCCATTTACTGCGGTAATGGGCATAATCCCCGAAGCTTCCGCTATAGAGCTCACTCAGAATAAGGACGGCCGACCCTTGATGGGGGCGGAAGATTTGAACCTCGGCCAGCTCCGAGAATGCAGTTTGAATCCGGTGAATGACTTCCTGGACAGGTTCCGGAGCATCCCCGGTCTGTCCCGGTTCCAGCACGGCCAGTACACAGACACAATAAGCACCTTCCGTTGCGCCGATGCCCATCATCGGGAGGCCGCCGGAAGGGTCCGCCGCACCGCGCGGGGAGAGCAGCCAGCGCATCAGGGCACTGCCGTCGCTCTCCTTCTTGAGCTGTGCCAGCTTCACACCTATAGATTCCAGCTCCAGATTCACGGTATCCAGGTCACTGCCTGCCTTCAAGGCTTCTTCATTGCCGGAGATATTAGAGATACTGCCAAACAGCCTGCCGATCGGCTTATAGATCTGCCGGGAAATCAGGTTGGCCGTTACCGCGGCAGCCAATATAAGGGCAAGGCAGAGACCCATCATCAGGTTACGTGCATTGGCAAGCTCACGGATGCTGTCTGTATAGTACATCTCGGATACAAACCACAGCTTATCCTGCGCGGAATATACATAAGTAATCAGCTGCTTGTCTCCGTTGCCCTTATAGACGAAGGAGCCTCTCTCAGAGGTGGAGGCAGCGACCTGCTTCAGCATCTCCGGATGTAAGGTGCTGCCGGAGAGTGTGCTGTGCATGAGAATTTCGCCATTCCGGTCAATGACGGCATAACGTGTAGTCCCGCCTTCTTTTTGAGTGAACAGATTGTTCTGGAGCTTGGCGAGATTGACGGTCAGCGCAACTGCGCCGTAATATTCGCTGTCTGCAAAGGCCCGGTCGTTATAGAAGACAGTCAGCAGGGTGACCGGCGTACCGTTGTTCTGGGTGGTCTTCCACACAAAGGGAGATTCAATAATACGGCTGCTCCGCATCCTCCGGGCCAGCTCCAGCTTGGCTTCCGGGCTGAGCGGCATGTTCTCATAGATGACAGCAGGTTCCTTCTCCCCGAAGATATAGGCGTTCTCCAGATACTGGTTAACGACCAGCGCACCGCGAATCTGGCTTAAGACACTGTAGAGCTGGTCACTCCAGTCCGTCTCTCCGCTCCGCATCAGGGCACTGATGTTCGGGTTGGCATAGAAGTCCATCGTATAGTTCTGAACAATTTCCTTATAGTTCGTGAATACGGTTTCAGTATTTAGCAGCACATTCTGGTTAGCCTTGTCGACATTATCAATCGATATGTTCCGGTACCAGTAGAAGATCACCATAGCCAGTACCAGAATGCAGCAGACAGAGATCAGGGTCAGGCTCATAAAAAAGCGGGTATACAGTTTCTTTCTCTTTCCCAAGATGATCGCCCCTTTATGTAAATCCTACTACACCTATTCTAGTGGGACAAGCTATTCATTGACAAGAAGGGAGATAGACCCAAATAGCATGAAAGTATAAAAAACGGGAAAAAGAGCATAGAAAGAGCAAGAAAGTTAAACATTTACGAACTATAATTGGTTATGCTTACATTTTGCTCGTTTGAAGGAGGATTTCTGTATTGAGAACTTTCCGCAATCCGGTGCTGCCGGGCTTTTACCCTGACCCTTCCGCTATCCGCGTAGGTGAGGACTATTATCTTGTCACGTCCAGTTTTGAATTTTTCCCCGGTGTTCCTATCTTCCACAGCAAGGACCTGGTGAACTGGCGCCAGCTTGGCCATGTGCTCGACCGTCCGTCCCAGCTTAATCTGGACCACACGATTCCGTCGATGGGCATTTGGGCCCCTACCATCCGTTATCATCAAGGTCTCTTCTATATGATTACAACCTACGTGGACAATAATAAGGATCAGCATAATTTCTATGTGACTGCCGCCGATCCGGCCGGAGACTGGTCAGATCCGGTCTGGCTGGAGGATGCACCGGGTATCGATTCCTCCCTGTTCTTCGATGAAGACGGCAAGGTATATTACACCGGCAACCGTGTTCCTCCCGAAGGCCAGGATTATCCGAAGCATATGGACATTTGGCTGCAGGAGATTGACCTGGAGCAAGGCAAGCTGATAGGTCCGAAGCTCAGCATCTGGCAAGGTGCCCTTAAGGTGGGGCATGCGCAGGAGGGACCCCATGTCTACAAAATCGGCGGCTGGTATTATGTGCTGATTGCCGAAGGCGGCACTGGCCATACCCACGCTATCACGATTGCCAGAAGCCGGAACGTGACCGGCCCTTATGAAGGCCATAAAGCGAATCCTATTCTGACCCACCGCCATCTCGGCAGAGAATATCCAATCGTGAATGTCGGCCATGGAGAACTGGTGGAGACGCAGCACGGAGACTGGTGGATGTTCTGTCTTGCTTCCCGGACCTGCGGCGGCTATTACCGCAACCTCGGGCGTGAAACGTTCCTGACCCCGGTGAAATGGGAGAATGAATGGCCTGTAGTGAATCCGGGCAAAGGCGTGCTGGAGCTGGAAGCGGCAGCGCCTGATCTGCCGGAAACGAAGTGGCCGCAGCTGCCTGTACGTGATGATTTTGAGTCCGCAGAGCTCAGCCTGATCTGGAACTTCCTGCGGACACCGCGCGGGGAATTCTGGAGCCTCACCGAACGCCCGGGACATCTGCGGCTGCGGCTCAAGCCGGAGCAGCTGACAGAGATCAGCAATCCGTCTTTCATTGGAAGACGCCAGCAGCACTTAAGCTTCAGAGCGGCAGCTGAAATGGTCTTCAAGCCGGGGGCACCAGGCGAAACCGCCGGACTTGTCCTGATCCAGAATGCGGACAACCACTTCCGCTATGAATTGAAGCTGGAGGACGGGAAGCAGGTGCTGCAGCTGATTGTGCGCAGCAGAGGGGACGAGCGGCTGCTGGCATCCTCGCCTTATCCGCAGGACAAGGTGCAGCTTAAGGCAGAGGCCAGAGGACAGGACTACAGCTTCTATTATAGAGCCGACGAATTCGGCTCATGGACGGCATTACATGAACGGGCTGACGGAAGAGTGCTCAGCACGGACTTGGCCGGCGGATTCACAGGGGCGTACATTGGCATGTATGCCAGTTCTCAGGGGGCGCCAAGCACCAATTATGCCGATTTCGACTGGTTCAGCTATGAAGAAATTGAATAGCCGGGAAGGAAGAAGCCTATGAACAGCCTACAGGATTCCAATCATTATCCTGTACCTGAACTGCCGCGAATTCCGGAGCGGACGTTCAGGATTACAGATTATGGCGCAGCAGGCGGAGAGCTGCTGCGCACTGCTGCCATACAGGATACGCTTGATGCCTGCGCTGCTGCAGGAGGCGGAACGGTCATAATCCCGCCGGGAATATGGCGTACGGGACCGCTGACGCTGCACAGCCGGATTAATCTGCATGCCGAGCGCGGGGCACTCGTATGTTTCGAGCCGGACTTCGCGCTGTATCCGCTGCTCTTCTCCCATTATGAGGGGAATGCCGGCTGGCGCTGTCAGGCTCCGCTGGATGGGGAAGGTCTGAGTGATGTAGCCATTACCGGCGAGGGGATATTCGATGGAAGCGGCGAGGCCTGGCGCCCGGTGAAACGCTTCAAGATGACGGAACTCCAGTGGCAGAGCCTGATTGCCTCCGGGGGAGTAGTGGATGAGGAGAATGAGATTTGGTGGCCTTCTGGAGAAGCATTGGAGGGAGAGGCCTACTACCGGCGGCTGCTGGAGGAAGGGCAGACTGAAATGGAAGCTTATCTGCCTGCCCGGGCCTATCTGCGTCCTGCACTGCTAAGCCTGCGGAACTGCCGGCGGGTACTGCTGGAGGGAGCCACCTTCCAGAATTCTCCTGCCTGGTGTCTTCATCCTATGGGCTGTGAGCAGGTTACCGTCAGGCACATTCAGGTGCGTAATCCATGGTACTCACAGAATGGGGACGGGCTGGATCTGGAGTCCTGCACACATGCCCTGGTGGAGCATTGCCGGTTCGATGTAGGGGATGATGCCATCTGCCTGAAGTCGGGCAAAGACGAGGAAGGACGCAGAGCAGGGATGCCCTGCCAGTATATTACCATCCGGCATTGTACGGTATATCACGGACATGGCGGAGTGGTGATCGGCAGTGAAATGTCGGGTGGAGTGCATGCGGTCAGAGTCAGCGATTGCCTGTTCATCGGCACGGACATCGGGCTGCGCTTCAAAAGCGCCAGGGGAAGAGGCGGCGTAGTACAGGATATCCGGATGGAGAATATCCGGATGACAGGCATTATCCATGAGGCGGTTTCTTTCCATATGTTCTATGCGGGAGTTGAGGGCTCTGAAGGCCATGATGAGCAGTCCTTCCCCGTTACGGAGGAGACTCCGCAGTTCCGGAATATCACACTCCGGAATATCACCTGCCATGGTGCGGCAACTGCGCTGCTGGTGAACGGATTGCCCGAGATGCCGCTTGCAGAGCTGACGGTGGAGAATTTCAGCGCCGTAAGCAAGCGGGGAATGGTTCTGCGGTACGCCAGCAATCTGAAGCTGGACCGGATCCGGCTGAGGACAGAGGAAGCACAGCCC
Organism: Paenibacillus sp. FSL E2-0178; assembly: GCF_038593005.1. NCBI lineage: Bacteria > Bacillati > Bacillota > Bacilli > Caryophanales > Paenibacillaceae > Paenibacillus > Paenibacillus sp. FSL E2-0178. The sequence goes on along the minus strand of NZ_CP151953.1, from coordinate 2,337,266 downwards.
GTGAAGATGCATAAATGCAGCCATGTAGAGCTCATCCGGTCCGGAGAGCTCCTGATCACAGAGAGCTCAGGCTGATGTCCGGGAGAGGAGCGCTATTCTTCAATTATTCCTTCAGACTTGGACGACGCCCGCGACCTGGATGCCTTGCGGTATTGGAGCGGAGTCAGCCCGGTTGATCTTTTGAAAGTCTTATTGAAGTGGGACAGATGCTCGAAGCCGACAGTGGAGGCGATCTCCTGAATCTTGGCGGAGGTTCCGGCCAGCAGGCGCTGGGCTTCACGGACTCTGACATGGACAATGTATTCACGGAAATGAAACCCGGTCAGGCGGTGAAACACGCGGCTCAGGTAAGAAGGACTGATGAAGAAGTGTCCGGCAGTCTCTTCCAGCGTAAGCGCTTCGCGGTGATGGCTCCGGATGTACGTGGCGACATCGGTTACCAGATGATGCAGCGGGTGCTTCGTTCCCCCGGCCTGTGTCGTACTCTCCGAGCGCTGGAGCAGAATCATCAGCTCGGTGAACATCGCCACGATGGAGGCTTCATACAAAGGCCGCTGGATACGTGCTTCCTCCAGGATACGGCTTAGCAGCGTCTCCGCCTCATTCTGTTCGCGCAGGGTCAGTCTGAACAGACGGTAGCGGTGATTCTGAAACCACAAGGCCTCACCTTGCAGCACTAGGGGCAGCAGCTCAGGATCGTAATTGATCAGAATCCGTTCGAATTCGGCCATTTCAGAGCTTGCGGTAGCATGCAGCTCCCGGCCGGGAATCAGAATCAGCTCGCCCTTGTGAACCGTAACGACCCGGTCATCGACAAAGTATACGCGCTCACCTTCTGTCAGATAGTACAGCTCGGTGAGTTCATGGCTGTGGGGGCGCGGCATCGCCGTGATGCCTTTGCGCTTCATATGCTGAATGCTGAACCGTCCTTCTTCTATATGATATTTCGGATTAGGGCTAGTCACGCTGGTCATAAATCTCCTCTTCTCATCTGAACCGTTACGGTTATTATAGAATAAATAGAGGTCGCCATGAAAGGAGCCGCACATGTTAATTACAGTATCGAAGAGTCCCGGGGAAGGATTCAGCAGTCTGCAGGAGGCGCTGGATTCCATTCCGCCGCAGCAGAAGCAGGCCGTAACCATCCGGATCAAGCCCGGCATTTATGAGGAAAAGATTACAATCGTCCGCGAAGCCCCGCCCATTCTGCTGCTGGGGGAGGACCCGCATTCCACCGTAATCTCCTGGAATGATAATGCCCACACTCTGGGAGCGGACGGTGAACCGCTCGGTACCTTCCGCAGCGGCACCCTGAATGTGTTCGCGGAAGGCTTCACAGCCGAGAATCTGACCATCCGGAACGCTTCCGGTCCGGGAACCGGACAGGCGGTGGCGGCTTTCGTTGATGCCGGACAGGCGGTGTTCCGGCGCGTTCGTCTGCTGGGTGACCAGGATACACTCTATACGGGGCAGGGCAAGCAATATTACAACGACTGCTACATTGAAGGCGATGTCGATTATATTTTCGGAGCCGCCACGGCGTTGTTTGAGGGCTGCCATCTGCACAATAAGCGGTCCAGAGGTTACATTACAGCCGCTTCAACACCGGAGGAAGCTGCATTCGGCTATGTGTTCCTGAATTGCCTGATTACCGGCGGCGAAGGGGTCAGTGAGGTGTATCTCGGACGGCCCTGGCGGCCTTATGCACATGTAGCCTTCATCCGTACGGTTATGGACGAATCGGTTACCGGCGAAGGCTGGCATAATTGGGGGCAGCCGGACAGGGAGCAGACCAGCCGTTATGAAGAATACGGCAGCAGCGGGCCAGGGGCCTGTCCCGAGAGCCGCGCTGCATGGTCGCGCCAGTTAACTGCTGAGGAAGCTGCGGAGTACCGGGTTCTGACCGTACTGGACGGCTGGCATCCTGAAGGATATTAAGAACCAGGAGGAACCCCCGATGGAATCATTGGAACAATATATGAAGCAAATGACGGCTTCCGCAGCGCAGGACGCTGCCTTCCGTGGGGATATCCCTTACGGAGAGTGGCGGGCAAAGCTAACTGCAGGCTTTACCGGGCGGCTTGGCGGATTTCCGGAGGAACGGGCGGCACTTGCACCTGTGCGGCTTGAGCGGGTAGCCTGTAACGGATATATACGTGAGCGTGTAGAGATCACTACTTATGAAGGACTTAGAATGGCTATGTATCTTCTGATTCCCGGGCAGCCGATATCCTCCCCCTGTCCGGCTGTTCTGGCTATCCATGGGCATGGCTACGGCAGCCGTGAGATTACCGGCCTCAATCCGGACGGCTCGCAGCGGCAGGGTGACCCGGGGCTGCATAAGGATTTTGCCGTCTCGCTGGTGAAGCAGGGCTTCGTGGTCGCTGCTCCCGAGGTGCTCGGATTCGGCGACAGACGGCTGGCAGAGGATCTGGAGAGCGGTGAGCCCGCGCGTAATTCCTGCTTCCGCCTATCCTCCGCGCTGCTGATGGCGGGGCAGACGATGGCAGGCTACCGGATCTATGAAAGCATGCGGGCGCTCGATTATTTGCAGTTGCGGGAAGAGGTTAACGGTGAACGATTAGGCATTATGGGTATTTCCGGCGGCGGGCTGGTCGCCGGCTTCACGGCTGCACTGGATCAGCGGATCAGCTGTGCTGTCGTCAGCGGGTATGCCAATACGTTTGCGGACAGCATCCTTACCCGAAATCATTGTCTGGATAACTACATTCCGGGCATTCTGCTCGAAGCGGAAATGCCGGATCTGCTTGGGTTAATTGCCCCGCGCGGCCTGTTCCTGGAGTCGGGAGATGCCGATCCTTTGTTTGGTCCGGCTGGCGCGAAGCAAGCCCTGGACCGGCTGGAGGCGATCTTTAACGCAGCGGGGCATGGCGGACAGGTAGAGGCGGATTTTTTTGCCGGAGGGCATGAAATACACGGGGAACCGGCGTACGCCTGGCTGCGGAAGCAGCTTGCCGGTGCCTGAGCTCAGACTTAGGCTTGGAACATAAGCGACAGGAGGAATAATGATGTCTATCACAGAAACAACTATGTCAGGTTTGTCCCGCAGAATCGCGGATACCTTCATCAGTCAATGCAATGAACACGGGGAACACGAGTATGTCCTGGAGCGCTGGGCCTATGTGCCCGGTATGCTGCTGATGGCAGTGGCCCGCGCCGGTGTGCAGCATGGGGAGTCCGAATATCTCTCCTTCATGCAGCGGCATATGAATAGCTTCATCGGGGAGGACGGCTCGATCCGCTCCTATTCGCTGGAGGAATATAACCTGGATCAGATCAACCAGGGCAAGAATCTCTTCTACCTGTACAGGCAGACCGGGGAAGCGCGTTACGCTGAAGCGGCTCATCTGCTGGCGGCGCAGCTCATTGGGCAACCCCGTACTTCAGAGGGGGGATTCTGGCATAAGAAGGTGTATCCTTTCCAAATGTGGCTGGACGGACTATATATGGCTTCGCCGTTTCTTGCCGAATACGGCGCCGTATTCCAGCGTCCCGAGCTGATAGATGAAGCTGCCCATCAGCTGCTATTGATCGAGCGCCGGACCCGTGATCCGCGGACCGGCCTGCTCTATCACGGCTGGGATGAATCCAAAGAGCAGGAATGGGCGGACTCGTCCACCGGACTCTCTTCCCACTTCTGGAGCCGGGCGATGGGCTGGTACGCCATGGCCGCCGTGGACTGCCTGGAGCATTTCCCGGTCACCCATCCGCAGCGGGGAACGATCATCGGGATTTTCCAGCGGATGTGCGGTGCACTGCTTGAGGTGCAGGACCAGGAGACCGGCCTGTGGTATCAGGTGCTTGATCAGGCAGGGCGCAAAGGCAATTACCTCGAGGCCACCGGCTCCTGCATGTTCGTCTATGCGATGGCCAAAGCCCTGCGGCTGCGTTACCTGGAGCCTTCCTTCAAGGAAGCGATGCTGAAAGGCTACGAGGGCATCCTCGCGCATCTGGTTACCGAAGATGAACAAGGTGTTCATCTGCATCAGATCTGCCACGGGGCAGGTCTCAGCAAGGACCGGAATGGTTCCTATGATTACTACATTTCCGAAGCGGTTGTCTCTGACGCGCCGATGGGTGTTGCGCCGTTATTGCTGGCTGCCCTTGAGGTGGAGAAGTACCTTGACGGGCAATAGGCTGCTGCTGCCGGAGCAGACGAATACTTGAATACCGGTGATTGAGCGTTAACATCGTTATAATCGCAGCCGATCCGGGTCCGCTTTTTGTGATAGTATAGGATATTGGATACTTCTAACAAGGATAGCGGAGGAAATTATGGATCAGGAATTACACAGAATAGCCAAGTGGATTGGCGGTCAGGCTGCGAGGGTCATCGTGGGGATTTCAGGTCATGGGGCATCGGGAAAGACGACGTTTGCTCATCATCTGATTAGTCTTTTGGGGCAAGAGAATGTGAATGTTCTGAATACTGACCCCTACATTATCGGATCTGATCTTAGGCGGTACGCAAGGATTGACTACGAATATAACAATGAACAATATCGTGATAAAATGACCGCCTGTCACCCTGCCGCCCATAACGTGGCTGCTTTGGAACGAGACATCCGTATGCTGCGGGACGGCTTGGACCTGTATACCATCGGCACGCATTATAGCAAGAGTACGCTGTTATCTTCTGACAACAAGATTAATATTGTAGAAGGCATGAGCGTGGCTTTTACGGACCCAAGTCTGTATGATCTCAAAGTCTACTTATATACGGATGGGGAGACCGAGCTTAGGCGAAGGGGAATCCGTGATGTGGCTGAGCGGGGGACGGATATTCAGTATTTAATGAAGTCCCATGAGCAGCGCAGAATTCAGTATGATTTATTCATGCATCCGTATCATGAGAAGTTCGATATTGTAATCAGGAATCAAGATTAAGCTTAGTTTCGGCGAAAAGAAAGTCATACACAGCTACGGCCCCAGCCTTCCGGTGAAATGGAGAGTTGGGGCCGTTTGTGCTTCATGGAACTGACACAATAAAATCTGATAAATTTATGCAAATTATTGACCGGAATCATGCTATAATTTTAACGGATTAATAGGTCTTAAGTAATAGATGAGGGAATGTAACTTATAATTTGTGCGCTTTTATAACTACATAGTCGGGGGTATTAGCTTGTTCATTCAAAAAAGGGTAAGGAAAAAAGTAATCGCAGGAGTACTAGCTGTATGTCTATCCATACTGCCGGCTGGCGCAGCTTTTGCGGGTAATGTATCGGATCTCAGCGGAAATTGGGCGAAGGAGCACATCAGTAAGTGGATGGATCAAGGTCTGATCTCCGGCTACCCGGATGGTGAATTTAAGCCGGATCATCCGGTCACGCGGGCTGAATTAACGGTTTTGATTAATAGGGCTTTTGGTTTCACTGAGACTAAGAAAGTTAATTTCAGCGATATCTCAAGCAGTAAGTGGTATTATTCAAGTATTTTGCAGGCCAATGCCGCGGGTTACGTTCAGGGCTATGCGGATGGGACCTTTAAGCCGGACCAGAAGATTAACCGTCAAGAAATGGCTGTTATCATCAGCAAGTTGCTCAAGCTGACAGCATCGGCTGCGGCTCCTGAGTTTAAGGATATTGCCGGAAGTCCGGGTTGGAGCAAAAGTGCTATCCGGGCTGTAAGCGAGCAGGGGATAATGACAGGCTCCGGCGATGGGAATTTTCGCCCGCTTGCTTATGCAACCCGTGCGGAAACGGTAGTCATCCTGGATAGAGCTTTATCCTTGCTCGATGAAGATTCCGGGGAATATGTAATCATCTATGATTCGCCGGGTACATACGGTCCGATGTCGGGAATGTCCGAAGTAGACAGTGATGTAGTAATTAATGTGCCAGGTATCACACTCCGTAATATGAACATTACTGGGGATCTGCTGCTGGGAGAAGGCATAGCTGAAGGCGATGTGCATCTCCTGAATGTAACGGTAGGAGGCAACACCGCGATTGAAGGCGGCGGGGCGAATAGTATTCATCTTGCGGATTCTACACTGGGTTCTGTGCGTATTGACAAGAAGGATGGCAGTGTAAGACTGGTTGCTGAAGGAAAGACCCAAATCAATGATCTTCAGATCAAGTCCGCTGCAGCCGTTGAAACACTCACCGGAGCTGCAATCAGCACCCTCACGTTATCCCGTGAAATTCCATCGGATGCCCGTATCCTTTTGACAGGTAACTTCAAGGCTGTGAATATTCTTGCATCACGTCTTAACATTGACATCAGCGGGGGCACTGTGGAGGCAGTCAATGTTGATAAAACAGCGGGCAGTAATAAATTGAGCAATAGCAGCAGTATTAAGTCCATGACCATGAATGCCGGTATACAAATTTCAGGTAAAGGCAACATCGGGAATGCAGTCGTCAACGCTTCGGGCATTACAATAGAGAATGCGCCAGAGAAAATTACCGTGGGCAGCGACGTTCCGGCAGATGTGAAAATCAATATAGCCGGTTCTGATAAAACGGCTGCTGCGTCTTCTGCAACTCCAACAGCGGCCGTATTAGTTGGCGGCGGGGGTGGAGGCGGAGGCAGTGCGGCAGAAACGCCGGCGCCAACAGCAGTACCAACGCCTGAACCAACGGCGATACCAACGGCGGAACCAACCGAAGAGCCAACGCCGGTACCAACGGTGAAGCCAACGCCGGTACCAACAGCGAAACCAACGCCGGTACCAACAGCAAAGCCAACGCCGGTACCAACAGCAAAGCCAACGCCGATAGCGACAGCGGCAGCAACGCCGGTTTCATCACCAACACCAACAGCAGCTACTTCGCCGTCACCCTCGCCATCGGCAATACCGACAGCGGCAGCTACACCGACGCCATCACCAACACCAACAGCGGTGACCTCACCGTCACCGTCGCCATTACCATCATTCCCGGGGCCGATACCTACACCTGGGTCAACGGTGGCACCCACACCGCCCATTGTAAATCATGGGGTTGTAAAAGGGATCATTGAGCGTGCAGACGGGAAGGCTGCCGATTCCGGTACCTTGTATTTGGAACGGGACAGCGATCATATGATTTACAGTACTGCACTAACGAATGGTGAATTCTCTATAGATTTGCCGGACGGGCCCTACAAGATTTACTCCATGCGTTCCACAACTACACAGGAGATTATTTCACTCTACTATATGTTTTACGTTATGAATGGCAAGGCAGATAGAGAGGTGCATATTCTCATTCCTGAGCAGCAGGCGGGCACGATGCAGTATTCGGACGGGACCGCAGTTGAGAATGGAGAAATTATTGTAAAGCGCTTAGACAGCGGACCGCTTGCCTGGTATAGTGCCGAAATCCATGACGGTAAGTTTAACTTATATTTGCCGGACGGTCATTACAATGTAGAGGTCTTAATCTATGGCGAAACTAACAAACAATTAACCATTAATCATTCATTTGAGGTCATTGACGGGAAAAGCAATTTGAATATAACATTGCCACCCAAAATTGAAGGAAGCATTAGCTTCGTGGATGGTTCCCCTATGTACGATGGCTGGCTGGAAATAAGTAATATGGGTGCAGTGAATACCGGGCTTTATAAGTTTGATGTGGTTGACGGTAAGTTTAATCTTTATTTGCCTGATGGCGACTATAGCATACAGACGCTGAACACTAAGGATTCAGAAAGTATACCCTTACGTACACAGATAAAGATTGTTAATGGTGAACCTGCCGCCGGACTGATTAATATCAAAGTACCTTTAGCAATATCAGGCAAGATCTATAATGAGGACGGAACTCCATATGCTAATGGTATATTAGTGATCACAGAGGTTGGCACTGCTTCACCGCTTCTGTATGCAGCAACGATTAAGAATGGCTTGTATAATTTCTATCTGCCTGATGGCTCATACCGGGTACTTATTTTAGCGGAAAAAATGTACTCCATCTACGATGCCAAATTCCCGTATTATAGTTTCTCGGTGCTGGACGGGAAGTCTGATCCGCCTGAGCTTGTAATTCATTTACCCGCTAATAATGTTACCGGCACTCTGAAATATGATGATGGGACCCCGCTGCCGGACGGCTATATTGAATTAGGCAGTGGTCTTGGCGGTAAGGATTATCTCAAAACAGTTGAGCTGAAAAACGGGGCTTTCGGTGCTGATTTTCCGGATGGGGAATACGATGTATTCATCTATTGGGATGCCGAGCATCTTAATAGAATCGAAATAAATTGTAAATTTAAAGTTGAAGAGGGCCTGCTTGTGGATCCTCTGGACGTTACTTTGGCTAAGGAATAATAAACGAATACAGCAGTCTATGACAAAAAACAGAGCAGCGCTTCCCGTCACAGGAGATCCGCTGCTCTGTTGCGTGTAGCATTAATTCAGTATACAAACCTCCGCTGTGCCCAATAGCTGAATACGAAGATCGAGATTTCCGTCAGAATCTTGGCTGCAACCAGCGGGATAATCAGCTTCTCATTATAGAAGTAGAGCAGCCCGTAATTGAACATCAGCACAAGGACTACGAGTGAGAAATACTTCGGCAGCGACTGGAGCCGCGATTTTTTACCGCCGGCAAATACATACTTCCGGTTTACCGAGTAGTTGAAGATTGAACTGCATAATCTTGCGGCCGCGACTGCCAGGAACAGGTTGTGGGTCAGGCTCTGGAACAGGAACAGCAGTACAAAGTCCAGCAGGCCTGAGATCAGCGAGGAGGTGCTGAACATCAGAATCGGCAGATAGATCCGGAAGGAGTCGATCAGCGGCCGGAAGTGGGAGGATTTATTATCCTCCAGATAAACGGTATCGATATACTCCTCAGTAATGGTATAGCCCTCTTTGTGGGCGGTCAGCAGCATGTTCATCTCATATTCGAACCGTTCGCCGGGAATCCGGCACAGCCAGTCCAGCATCTGGAACGGGAAGCCGCGCAGGCCCGTCTGGGTATCATAGATTTTGGTGCCGGTCGTGAGTGCGAAGACTGACCGTGTCACCGAGTTTCCGAAGCGGCTGCGCAGCGGAATGGTTCCGCTGAACCGGCGGCTCCCGAGCACAATCCCCGGCTTGCTCTGAAGCAGCAGCGTCTCGGCAATCCGCTTGATGTCATGGGGCAGATGCTGTCCGTCACTATCAGCGCAGATCACATTACCGTGCAGGCCGGCTTCCTGAATATGACGGAAGCCTGTTTTGAGGGCGGCACCTTTGCCGAGATTGGTCTTATGGGTCAGGAGGGTGCAGCCGAATGCCGCAGCCCGCTCGAAGATTGCGCGGTAAGCCGGGCCGCTGCCATCATCGACCAGTACGATGGGACCCAGCGGGTATTCCTTAAGCTGTATAATTAAATCCAGCAGCCGTTCATCTGGCTCATAGGCGGGTATTAGTATAGTCATCCGGGTTCACTCCTTAATATAAAGTATGTCGCTGACGCCGCGTTCCTGGTTTTTGCCCAGCGGATTATTCACTACCCGGCCCATAAAGTACATGGTGGAGGAACCGCCGCCGTCCAGATTGTAGGCTTCTGCAGCTCCGAGGCCTTCCATCACATCAGCAAGCTCGGCAAGGGTCATTCCGCGGCTATAGCCTTCCTTGCGTCCGTCAACTACAACGAACACGTAGTGGTTCGGGGCGATCATGCCAATGGCGGTCCGGGGATTCGCATCCTGAATCGAACGGTTGCCGAAATTGTTATCGATTTTGACACTGCTGAAATCACTGACGATCTTGCCGTCCTGAATCAGAATCGGTCCGAAGGACAAGGTGTTCGTAACCCCTTCAGCCAGCAGCTCAGACGAAGAGATTTCCTCCTCGTCATAGGTCTGCATCGTTCCGTCTCCGAACAGAGCCATCGCATCCCGCACCGGATCATCCCGGTACACGGTTCCATTGCGGATAATCACGCCGTCTTCACGGAAGCCGTAGTAATCGCCGTTAATGGCGAAGATTGCATTATTGGCGGAGGCAATCACCGAGGTGTCCTCCGTAATATTCGTACCGAAGCTGTTATCGGCAAAAGCGGACCGCAGGCTGCCGGCATCCTTCAGGACCACATCTGCGACAAAATAAGTGATCTGGTCTGACCCGCTTCCCGTCTGGACCTGATCAATCTTTACCTGGATATCGTCACTGCTGTAGCTCCAGTCATCCGATGTTGCATTCACGTCAGCTGTTGCTGCTGCTGCTGCTGTTGTGCCTGTGCTGCCGGTACCAGCGGTTCCGGCGGTATCGTCTGCGACGACGACCTCAACATGCTCAATCAGATAACGGTCTGCCAGACGATATACCACTGCGCCAATGCCCAGGAGGATTACGAGGATAATAATCAATAATTTTCGTTTGCCGGAACGGGTTGCAGTGTTGCCTGTATTGCTTGTGTTGCGTGACTTCATATCGAAGCACCACCTCTTCAATTAAGTTCTTAAGGCTCATGATAAGTGCCATTCCTTAAATGAATCTTAACTGGCTGTATCCGCGGGGAATGTGCAAGTAACCAAGGGTTAATTTGTTGATGATGTGTTGATCTGTTGAGCTGTATTTGGATAAATGTTGTACGTAGTGCAACCTTGATTCATGAAATCCCGGGGGTCCGGGAGGATTGTTGTACGAAATGCAAGAATTTTTCCGTTAACCCGTCCGGCTGATGGGAAATGCTGCATTCCATACAACAATTCCGGATTACGGCCGCTTTTATGAGCAAAATGTTGTATTACGGGCATGATTTTATAAAAAAGTAATGTAGTAGAATCGCGCCCGCAGCATTGGTATACTTTAACAAAAGCTCCATCCGATCATGATTTCAGGGAGGTCATCAGCCGTGAAAGTAACGCCTGTCTCAAAACTGCTGTGCGAGCTGAGAATAACGGTTATGCTGTTCAGAAGGCTGGCCAGGGCAGCTCTTCCGCTTCTACTGCTGCTGGTTCTGGTTACTGGCTGCTCGTTATTAGATGGTGGCGGCTCATCCGCCAGCAGTCACAAGATCGACCAGGAGGAGGATGTCATATCCTCTAACGGCGGCGTAATCAGCAATTTGGACAAGCTGGACAGTTTCATGGAACGGGGAAGCGGAAGCCAGCGGGTAGTTCATTACACGATAGAGGGTGATCCCGTCTTTACGGAATTAAGGTATGAGGGCGGACGGCTGGAGCTGAGCTATGATACCACTGAGGATGCCTTTGGTTCCCGTGAAGTGAAGACTTACAGCTGTAATGAGCTTGTACGGACGGAGGAGAAGCATCAGTTGAAGTACTCCCTGAAGGGCTGTGAGGGGGCTATGGGGGATGGAGATTTACTCACCGTCAGCTTCGATCTGGGCTCGCAGGATAAATTTGAATTTATCCTCAAATACGGGTTTAATCTCAGGAATGAGATCAATACGGTGAATCAGAACCTGGTAAAAGATATGCTGAACGGTACTGTCATCGAAATCAGCGATTATGGCTTGCCGGTTGAAGACCGACAGAGCATTTACCGGAAGCTGGTGCTGTCCAATTATCTTGGGGAGAAGCAGCTTAGTACAAGCTGCAACCTCAAGCCGTATGAGAGCTATGATCTGACGGTGCTGATCAATAGTGCCGAGCGGCATTATGCCTGGAGCGAATGTGATACCGGGAGGGATGGCAAGACCATGACGGAGGCCGCAGATTACATTATCGGGCTTGTAGAATCCGGCGATACTTTCTTACAGCTGCCTGCTGCTACAGGCGGCGTCAAATAGGATTACAGGAGGTTCATTATGCTGCAGCGGGTGCTGCTGATTGAGGACGATGAGGCAATCAGCGAAATGGTAGGTTCATATTTGACTAAAGAGGGCTACGAGGTGGAGACGGCATTTGACGGGGAGGCGGCGGTGAAGAAGTTTCTGGGCGGTCCGTCATATGATCTGGTACTGCTGGATCTGATGCTGCCGAAGCGCAGCGGCACGGATGTGCTGCAGATGATCCGCAGCGGGAGCCTTGTGCCGGTGCTGATTATGTCAGCGAAGGACAGTGATGTAGATAAGGCGCTGGGGCTTGGCTTCGGCGCAGATGATTATATCACCAAGCCGTTCTCGATGATTGAGCTGGCAGCGCGGGTGAAGGCGGCGATCCGCCGGGCCGGGTACGCAGCGCAAGGGAGCCAGGCTGCCGCCGGCAGTCAGGCGTCTGCCGGGGAGGAGCCGCAGCCGGCATCGAAGGTGATTACACTGCGCGGTCTAACGGTCGATCTGGATAACTTCTCGGCGCAGAAGAACGGGGAAGAAGTGAAGCTGACCGCCAAGGAATTCCATATCCTGAAGCTGTTTGTCAGCAGCCCCGGGCGGGTATTCACCAAGGCGCAGATTTACAGTCTGGTCTGGGAGGATGACTACTTCGGGGATGAGAATGTAATTAATGTACATATGCGCAGACTGCGCGAGAAGATTGAGGACGATCCTTCCCATCCGGAATATATCAAAACGCTGTGGGGCATCGGCTATAAGCTCGGAGATATGCAGCAATGACAGCCTTGTTCATTATCATCATTGCGCTGCTTCTGCTGGTCCTTATCCTGCAAGTAATGCATTCGCGGCAGCATGCACGCCAGTTGAAATATATTCATACCAAGCTGGAGAGTATTGTGGAGCGCGGCTCACATGAACGGCTGCTTCTGATGAGCAGCAGTCCGGAGCTGCAAATCCTGCTGACCGATCTGAACCGCCTGCTGGATGTCAATCATAAGGGAGCTGTAGAACGGGCCAGGCTGGAGAAGTCTATGCGCAGTATGCTGGCTAACATCTCCCATGACCTGAAGACCCCGCTGACGGTGGTGCTGGGGTATATTGAGACCCTGCTGCATGATAAAGACATGCCTATGGAGGAGCAGGAACGTATTCTGCGCACCATTCATGCCAAAGCGGGGGAAGTCATTACGCTGATGAACCGTTTCTTTGATCTGGCCAAGCTGGAGTCAGGGGACCGGGATATCCCGCTGTCACGTGTGGAGCTGGGCGAGGTCTGCCGCAGGAATATTCTTGCTTTCTACGATATTCTCAGTGCCAAAGGTGCTGAGGTGCAGATCGAGATACCGGATGAGCCGCTCTATATGATGGGCAACGATGATGCGCTGGACCGGGTGTTGTCCAATCTGTTGTCGAATGCTATTGCCTACGGTGATGCCGGAGGGGCCCTGGGGCTGAAGCTGTACAGCGATGCCGGTCAGGTGTGTATAGAAGTGTGGGACCGGGGCAAAGGCATTGCCGAAGGCCATGAGGACAAGGTGTTCGAGCGGCTCTATACCCTGGAGGATTCGCGCAACCGCGACTACCAGGGCAGCGGCCTGGGGCTGACCATCACCAAGCGGCTCACCGAGCAGATGAACGGCCGTATTTCCTTAAGCAGCAAGCCGTATGTCCGGACGGCATTTACGCTTTCTTTTCAGCGGCTGACCTTCTGAAATAATTCCGGTTCTGGCGGGGCGGTCCGCGTATCCTTACGCTGCTTAAGAATTTCGTAAGATTCAAGTAATAAAAAAGCAAACTCCGCCCTGTAGAATAAATACCAGGAAGACAAAGAAGAAGTCAAAGGGGATAACGGACATGACAACGATACTCCGGACATGGGATTTAACCAAGGTCTATGAGGAGAAGGAAATCGTACGCAGCGTGAATATGGAGATTAAGCAGGGTGAAATTTACGGGTTCCTGGGACCCAACGGCGCCGGCAAAACGACGGTGATGAAAATGATTACGAATCTGGTGAAGCCGACGGCGGGCGAGATTGAATTTTTCGGCGACAAAATGACCCACCGCTCTTATGAAATGCTGAAGCGCATGGGCAGCATCATTGAATATCCGGTCTTCTACGACAAGCTGAGTGCCCGCGAGAACCTGGCGCTGCATGGTGAATACATGGGATATTATGATGTCAAAGCGATGGAGGAAGCGCTGGAGCTGGTGAAGCTGAGTGCAGTGGACAAGAAACCGGTGAAGCAATTCTCCCTGGGGATGAAGCAGCGGCTGGGCATTGCCAGAGCGGTGATGACCAAGCCGGAGCTGCTCATTCTGGATGAACCGATCAACGGGCTGGACCCGCTCGGCATCAAGGAGCTGCGCGAGGTGTTCCGCATGCTGAGCCGGGAATACGGCATGACCCTGCTAATCTCCAGTCATATTCTGGGCGAGATCGAACAGATTGCCGACACGATCGGCGTGATCCGCGAAGGCGTGCTGGTGGAGCAATTGGCGATGGATACGATCCGTAACCAGCATACGCAGTACATTGAACTGATTACAGGCGAGTGCACCAAGACCGTCTATATCCTGGAGCATAAGCTGGGCTTAACCAATTACAAGGTGCTCGATCCGCGCACCATCCGGATCTATGATGATATTCCGCAGCTGGAGCTGAGCAAGGCCCTGGCAGAAGCAGATGTGGAGCTGGAGAGTATGAGCAAGAAGCATCATTCGCTGGAAGATCATTTTGTAGAACTGATGGGAGGTGCTGGCATTGCTTAAGCTGATTCGATTGGAGCTGCGCAAGAACAAATTCAATTTTCTCAAAAGTGTGCTGATAGCAGATTTGGCCATTCTGGGTTTCATGGTTCTTATCGCCTTTACATCGCTTAACGAAGGGGAATTCAGCACGTATCCTGATTTGTTTGATGGTGTGTTCGTTATTGTAAAAGCAACCTATATCATCTTCGCCTCCGTATTGCTAAGCAAGCTGGTAATCGACGAGTACAAGAATAATACGATCACTGTGCTGTTCATGTATCCGGTTCCCCGCAAAATGCTGCTGGCTGCGAAGCTGATTATCGTCTTTCTGTTCACCTTCCTGAGCATCTTCCTGTCTGATATTGCAATCAGCAGTATCCTCACCGGCATTGATTATTTCATGTCTGACGTGATTCAGGGTACTGTATCACAGGATCTGATCACCGCAAACCTGCTGCAGGCCGGAACGGATGCGCTCTATGCGGCAGGCATTGCCCTGATTCCGTTATACTTCGGGATGCGCCGCAAATCAGTACCGGCTACCATTGTCTCCGCCGTCCTGATTGTCATGCTGATCTCATCCGGCTTCGGAAACGGGAGCTTCCGGATGGGCAATCTGATCTGGATTTCACTCTCTCTGGCACTGGTCGGTGGGGGAATCGCGTATCTGTCGATCCGGAATATCGAGCATCAGGATGTTGCCTGACGGGCAAGGCTGAGCCGCTGTGATTGTATGAGATGAATGCCGTCCCTTCAGGGGCGGCATTGTTTCTGTTTAGTTGAACAAGCGCTCTAATCCGGCGTTTTTGTGGCGACCAATAGCGGTTTTTTTGTTATAATAGTAAATAATTCAGAGATTTCTACATAATCAGAGTTTTTCCGCAATCTATGGTCCTATAATATAGCAGGATTGAAGCAGCAGAGGAGGTGGGCCATGCATAAAGATTGGGCTTCTATCCTGGGCCGGGCACTTTCTGAAGAAAGTGCTTATAGAGCGTTGTTCGATCATCATCCGGATCTCATTATCGTGCTGGACAGACAGGGGCGTTATGCCGACAGCAACCGGACCTTAAGTGCAGAGGACGCAGCCAGGCTGATCGAATGCCGGATGCATCCTCCCGGTGAGGGCTATTTCGCATCTGCTCTGGCCGGTATTACATCCAGCTTCGGGTTAATGGTGGAAGCGGAAGAAGAAAGCGGAGCACAAGCAGGGAATTCCGGTGACAATGCTGTTTCTGTAAGGTATGTACCGCTTCATACAGATGAAGGCATTGCCGGTGTATTTGCCATCGTTCATGATACCGGGAACCGGCCGCTCTCTCTGCTGCTGCAAAGCTGGGAAAGCATGAGCAGACAGGAATCTGCCAGTGCTGAACGCATTGGACTTGAGGGCGCGGACTTCCCTCCCCTGACGGACGAGGAATTGCTGACAGAGGAGGAACTGCCGGTTTCAGAGTTTATTTTTGAGATGGCGGAGGATAGACGGCTTAGTCTGATTCTCAATTCCGTCTCGGCGGGAATCTTCGGACTGGACACGCTGGGCCGGACGATCTTCATCAACCGTGAAGGGGCCGAAATGCTGGGCTATGAGCCATCAGAGCTGGCCGGACTGCCGATGATGGAAATGATTCACTATATCCGCGGGAGTGCAGCCCGGCATTCACCGCTGGAATGTCCCATCCGGCTCACCATTCAAGATGGCGTTACCCGCAGCAAGGCGGATGAAATCTTCTGGCGCAAGGACGGGACCAGCTTCTTCGTGAACTACCGGATTGCCCCGCTGCTGGATAAAGGCATGATCTGCGGTGTGGTCGTCTCCTTCAGTGATATTACGAACGAACGGGAGATTCTCCGGGCCAAGGAATCGGCTGAGCAGGCTGCACAGGCCAAGTCTGATTTCCTGGCGATGATGAGCCATGAGATCCGCACCCCGATGAACGGCATGATCGGGATGGCTGATCTGCTGCTGGAAACCAACCTGGAGGAAGAGCAGCGCAGCTATGCCGAGATTCTGCGCAGCAGCAGCTACAGTCTGCTGCAGATCCTCAATGATATTCTCGATTTCAGCAAGATGGAAGCCGGCAAAATGCCGCTGCAATCGGAGAGATTTGATCTGCGTGAGATGCTGGAGGGCATCATTGATCTGTTCACTCCCAAGGCGGAGGAGAAGAAGCTCGCCCTGCGCTGGTGGGCGGATACCAGCGTGCCGGATATTGTCACGACCGATCCCAGCCGCTTGCGGCAGATTATCGTCAATCTGGTCGGCAACGCGCTGAAATTCACCGATCAGGGCAGCGTGACTCTGTCGGTGAAGAATATTCCGCTGCCGGCCTCGCCGGAATACCTGCTGGAGTTCTCTGTCCGTGATACCGGTGTAGGTATTGCTGACAGCAAGCTGAACCTGCTGTTCCAGTCCTTCTCCCAGCTTCATCCGTTCATTAACCGTAAATATGGCGGCACCGGACTAGGCCTGGCGATCTGCAAGCAGCTGGTAGAGCTGATGGGCGGAACGATCTTCGTGGAGAGCGAAGAGAACCGGGGGTCGATCTTCCGGTTCATGCTTCCTTTTGTGAAGGAAGAGGTTGAGGCGGAAGCGGGAGTTGAACAGGCTTAACCTAACAAACAGCAAGCCTCCGGGAGGAGACTTGCTGTTTCTGTTTGCGGCCGCTTTCTATATAGATTGAACTTGTATTTTTTCTATTATGGGATTGCCGTGACTCCAAAGAATGTTTGGCCCTCCGGCCGCTGTTGTCTACAGATTTCTTGATTTGTACCGTTATTCACGGTGGAAATCCGCAGACAAAGGCGGACGCTATCGCTCCTACAGTTCCAAAATTCTCCTCCGCCACTTTTCCCTATCCGTATATTTTTAAGTTCAATCTATATAGCAATCTTATAAGTATTTCCTTCACCAGCTGATCCTGTCACTTCTGTGAGACTGCTTGCTAGCCTGATGTTCCAGGATACAGCGGGTTCAGCTGCCCCTCAATATGATCCGCAATCAGCGTGTAGAATTCAGGGAATCTCGGGTCCCCTGGACTCCTGATTTCTTCAAAGGTACGGATATATAGCCCCTGAGAGGCTACTGAAGTGATAATATCGCCCACAGTCCAGCCCCGCGTCACCACTTGTGCTAATCCGGACCGTTCCTCTTCGGGAAGC
Organism: Paenibacillus sp. FSL E2-0178; assembly: GCF_038593005.1. Lineage (NCBI taxonomy): Bacteria > Bacillati > Bacillota > Bacilli > Caryophanales > Paenibacillaceae > Paenibacillus > Paenibacillus sp. FSL E2-0178. The sequence continues at coordinate 2,319,672 of NZ_CP151953.1, read as the reverse complement.
AGCTTGGCAAAGGCAACCTCACCTTCCTTGAGTGTATCGTCAAAATAATTACCCGTAGGATGCTGAAGATTCCGGGTTGTCATCCATGCCCTGGCGAACGGGTGAAAATCCGTCAGCATGAGCCGGCCGTTTGCCGTTAACCTTCTGCTGACCACAGAAAAAATAGCATTTAAATCCGTAAAGTAATGCAAAATCCCGAACTCCATCAGGACAACGTCGAAGCTTCCCAGAGCTTCCTCACCGGGGATATTTAAGACATCTGCACAGATGTAGTTCAGCTTAACACCCGCCGCTGCCGCTACTTCTCTGGCATACAGCCGGTTCTCTTCGGATATATCCACGACAGTCACCTCAGCACCCAGCAAAGCCAGACAAGTCGCCTTCATCCCGTGAGAGCCGAGCAGGTTCAGCACCTTCAATCCTGCCGGGTTGCCTATGTACTTCAGCCAATGCCGCAACGGGTGCCTAGGATCCTGCTTCAATCGCGCGGCAAGCTCCTCAGGTGATCCATGGTGCTGTATCCAGGCCTGATATGCTTTCGTTTCCCAGGCTATCTTATTCGTTCGTGCCATCTGCTCCTGCATATTACGCCTCCTTGATCTTGATAAAATTGGAAAATGCCGCTTTCTGATTTTACTATACTTTGTTTGCTATGCAACAATAAAAAAAACGAACCCCTATCTGCATAAGCTGCAGAGATCGGATTCGTCTAAGGTAAAGCCTGATCATTCTAGTGCATATACATGAGACCAACTGTAGCAGGTCCGCAGTGGCTGCCGATCACGCAGCCGGCGTGAATGACTGCAATTTCATCCACACCTGTCTGCTCGCGCAATGCCTTCTCCAGATACCGGGCATCCTCTTCTGCCAGGGTATGGGCAACAATGAGCAGCTCCTTGTCCATATCGGCTGCATTCGCAAGTGCGTGCTGAAGCATCTGTTCTACAGCTTTTTCCTTCTTGCCGCGGATTCTGGCAACGGGTACAATCGCCCCGTCCACCAGCCGCAGTACAGGCCGGATCTTCAGCAGGCTGCCGATAAAGTTCTGCATGCCTGAGCAGCGTCCGCCCATATATAAGTAATCCAGCGTATCGACGACAAACTCGGATTTCACCCGCTCACGGGAGGTTTCGATCATAGCTGCGATGTCGGCCGCACTGTGGCCTTTTGCTGCGGCGCGGGCGGCTTTCATGACCAGCAATGCGATCCCGCCGCATAACGTCTGGGAATCCACAACATGTACCCGGCCTTCAGGGAACTCGCCTGCGGCCAGCAGGGCATTCTGATATGTAGAGGATAAAGAAGAAGAAAGACTGATATAGACGATATCTCCGCCAGCGCTCACGACCGGCTGAAAAGCGGCAATGAAATCAGCCGGGGAAGGGGCTGCCGTCTTGGGCAATGCACCATTTGCGGCGACACGGCGGTACACTTCTTCGGGTGTAATCTCTACACCATCCTTGAAGGTGCCGTCTTCAAATACTACATATAACGGGACAATGCCGATATCATACGTTTCCTTCCAGCCTTGCGGCAAATCGGAAGTGCTGTCTGAAAAGATTTTTACGATAGACATGAATATCTCCTTCACCAATCTTGGATGACAGTACACTATACTAAGACCCTATAATCTGTTTATTATACCAAGCCTGCGTGGAATCTCAAAATAAAAAATGCTAGCTTGTGAGGCTGGCAGGTATGCCGCTTCTTCAGCTGCCTTCAGCCTGAGTCCCTTCATATGCAAAAAAGGCCTCACCATCCTTGCGGACAGTGAAGCCGTTTCCGGTATAGCCTGAACAATTATTTTTTCATTACAGGAATCCATATTTCGCAGACATAATCCCCGGCCGTAGTATCGCCTGGCGGATACAGCTCGAATTCGGGTCCGCCTGTATGCTCGTAGCCCGTTCCCGGGAACCATTCCTGGAAAATGCGCTGCCAGACCCCTTGAATCGCATCAGGCATAGCTCCTACAGATTTGAATACCGCCCAGGTCGCAGCCGGAACCACTGCAGTCTCATACGCCTGCGGGTCAGTGGACGCGTCTGCTTCAACACCGATCCAGTAGGACAGCATTTCCGTCTCCATATTCATATTCATACAGATGCCGAGCCATTCTTCACGTAAGCCGAACTCAACCAGCTTATCTGATGTGCCGTCTTCATTGCATTCATTCCAGAACTGCGGAATTCTGCGGAAATTCTCCCCGTCCTTGCAGGTAACCTCCATTGATTTGCCGATAACGGTAAAAGCTTCTTTATTCACGATTTTGTAATCCATTTCCTGATCTCCCTTCAATGACAGATGGAAAGAGAGGCGGGGGAATGCTTTAAGCTGTACCCCGGGTTCCCGCGCGGCGGAGGGGGTGAGCCCATGCGCTTTGCGGAACGCTTTGGCGAATGACTCCGGGGAGTCATATCCGTATTTCAGTGCGACATCCAGCACCCGGATGTTTGAAATGGCCAGCTCTTGAGCGGCCAGAGTCAATCTGCGTTTGCGGATATAGTCTGCTACGGTGACGCCGGTCAGCATGCTGAACATGCGCTGGAAGTGGAAAGGGGAGACATACGCCACTGCGGCAATCTCTTCGATGCGCAGCGGTCCGGTCATTCTGCTCTCCATATAATCCAGCGCATTCTTCATTCGGATCAGCCATTCCAAGTTTGCCATCTCCCTTTAAGTTCATAGTATCACGCGGCCTACGGGCCGGTCCTGTTATTCTCTGCTCATCTGAGACAGGGTACAGTCAACGGCCTACAGTCTATGATCCTATGATGTCATATTTCAAGGGGTTTGTCAGCTTCCGGCAAAAGCTAGCCTAACCGGCAGACTCTCGCTTCATACGGACGCAGCGTACTGCGGTCCATGGGCGCCGGCTCCTCCGGGTAGTTCCCGATAATCGTTTCGGTTACGGCGTTCAGCTCGTCAGGCAGCTCTACAGTCTGCGGCGTGTCACAGAAGTTGAGCAGCACCAGCCATTTCTCACCGTCCAGTGTCCGGGTGTACGCGTAGATATATTCATGCTCCGGCAAAAGCAGCTCATATTCACCATACACCATGATCAGATGCTGCTTACGCAGGCTAATCAGCTGCTGATAATAGTAGAATACCGAGTCAGGATCGGCCAGCGCCTGTTCCACATTGATCTCTGTGTAGCGCGGATTGAGCTTGAGCCAAGGTGAACCAGCGGTGAAACCGGCATTCGTTGAGGCGTCCCATTGCATGGGGGTACGGGCGTTATCGCGGCCTTTGGTGTGAATCGACTGAAGAACCGTGTCATGATCTGCGCCGCCTTCCGTAACCTTTTCCCGGTACATATTGAGAATCTCTATATCCTTGTAGTCCTCCAGCACAGGGAATTTCACGTTGGTCATGCCGATTTCCTCACCCTGGTAGATATAAGGTGTACCTTTGAGCGTGTGCAGCAGGGTAGCCAGCATTTTGGCCGAAATCACACGGTATTTGCCGTCATCCCCGAACCGGGAGACCATCCGCGGCTGATCGTGGTTATTGAGATAGAGGCTGTTCCAGCCTTTGTCCGCCAAGCCTACCTGCCATTTGTGCAAAATATCGCGCAGCCCCTTCAGTGTCCACGGAACCACATTCCACTTGCCGCCCGGGCCGGAGTCGACATCCATATGCTCGAACTGGAACACCATTTGCAGCTCATGCCGGTCTTCGTCAGTATAGAGAATGGCGTCTTCGACAGTTGCCCCCGGCGTTTCGCCGACGGTCATTACATCATACTTGGAGAGGACTTCACGGTTCATTTCCTGGAGATACTCATGAACCCGCGGTCCATTCATATAATATTCTCCGCCACCGGCCAGCTCACCGGGAGCCAGGCCCTCATGGTGTGCGGGAGGGAGCCCTTCTACTTTGGAGATCATGTTGATGACATCCATCCGCAGCCCGTCTACACCTTTGTCCAGCCAAAAAGCAATCATTTTGTAGAGGGCTTCCCGCAGCTCCGGATTCTCCCAGTTGAGATCCGGCTGTTTGCGCGAGAACAGATGCAGATAGTATTCGCCCGTCGCCTCATCCTTCTCCCAGGCCGGTCCGCTGAAGATGGAGCTCCAGTTGTTCGGCAGCGTGCCATCCGGTCCGCCGGGACGCCAGATATAATAATCGCGGTAGGGGTTATCCTTGGAGGAGCGGGATTCCGCGAACCAGGCATGCTCGTCCGAGGAGTGGTTAATCACGAGATCCATCATCAGCTTGATGCCGCGTGCATGCAGTCCGGCCAACAGCTCCTCCCAGTCCTGCAGCGTACCGAATTCATCCATAATATCCTCGTAGTTGCTGATATCATAACCATTGTCATCGTTCGGTGATTTGTAGACCGGCGACAGCCAGACGACATCAACGCCCAGCTTCTGGAGATAATCCAGCCGGGAGATGATTCCCTGCAGGTCCCCGATTCCGTCTCCATTGCTGTCCTGGAAGCTGCGGGGATAGATCTGATAGACTACGGCTTCTTTCCAAAAGGCTCTATTCATTTGGGTGGGCTCCTTTGAGATTTTATTTAGAATTTGACCTAGAGATACTCCAATGCTGATGTTGGCCGTTACTGCGGTGATTTTCGGACTTCCGGCCGCTGTTGTCCCCAGATTTCCTGATTAAACCGCTGATCGCGGTAGAAATCCGGTGACAAAGGCGGACGCTACCGCTCCTACAGTTCCGAAATTCCCCTCCGTTACTTTCATCTTTTTTATTGTCTTCACAAGTTCAACTTATAAAAAAAGCCCCGAAGAAGCTTAATGCCTCCGGGGCGGGGGAGACAGAGACTACACAGTTACCGAAGAACCGTCAGCAGTCACACTGCTCAGCCCGTTCACCGTATACTCCTTGCCATGAATCGTGAGGGATGCCGGAACATCGGTTTCATTACTAACCGTAACCTGTACATCGGTAACTGTGACCTTCAGACGGGAGCCGCGGAACATAATTTTGAATGAATAAGAGGTCCAGTGTCCCGGGTTGGAAGGGTTCAGGGTCAGCCGGTCGCCCAGCACCCGGAGTCCGCCGAAGCCATGTACGATTGACATCCATGTACCCGCCATGCTGGTCGTATGGCAGCCGTCTTCCGTATCATTATTGTAATTATCGAGATCCAGCCGTGAAGTGCGCAGATACATCTCATACGCCTTCTCTTTGTAGCCCAGCTCGCAGGCCAGAATGGCATGGATACAAGGGGAGAGGGAGGACTCGTGCACGGTGATCGGCTCATAGAAGTCGAAGTTGCGCTTTTTGGTATCCAGATCATAGCGGTCGCCCAGGAAGTAGAGCCCTTGCAGCACATCCGCCTGTTTGATGAAGCAGGAGCGCAGAATGCGGTCCCAGGACCATTTCTGGTTGAGCGGCAGGTTTTCCGGCAGCACATCCTTCACCTGGATAATCTCCTTGTCGAGGAAGCCGTCCTGTTGCAGGAAGATGCCGCGTTCTTCGTCGGCCGGGTAGTACATTTTGGCGATAATCTCGTTCCACTGCGCCGTTTCGCTCTCCAGCAGCTCCAGCTTGTCGGCCAGCTCTGCATAACGCGTGCCTTCATTCTCTTGCAGGTACGCCAACGCTTCCAGGGTATATTCCATGGTCCAGGCGGCAATCCGGTTCGTATACCAGTTATTGTTGACATTGTTCTCGTATTCATTCGGGCCGGTTACACCGAGCATTACATATTTGTCCTTATGCGGCACATAGTGCACGCGTTCTTCCCAGAAGCGGGAGATCTCCACCAGCACCTCAAGCCCGTATTGGCCGAGATAAGCCTTGTCGCCGGTATAGTTCACATAATTATAAATCGCATAAGCAATTGCGCCGTTGCGGTGGATTTCTTCAAACGTAATCTCCCACTCGTTATGACACTCCTCACCGTTCATCGTCACCATCGGGTAGAGTGCGCCTTTTTTGTAACCGAGCTTCTGGGCATTCTCTTTGGCTTTCTCCAGATGCTTGTAACGGTAGATCAGCAGATTGCGGGCAATCGAGGAGTCGGCGGTACTCAGATAGAAAGGCACACAATAAGCTTCCGTATCCCAGTAGGTGCTGCCGCCGTATTTTTCACCAGTGAAGCCCTTCGGTCCGATATTGAGACGGTCATCTTCGCCCGTGTACGTCTGATTCAGCTGGAAAATATTAAACCGGATTGCCTGCTGCGCCGACACGTCACCCTCAATAATAATGTCGCTTTCCTTCCACTTATCGCCCCAAGCCGCAGCCTGTTCGGTCAAAAGCGCTACAAATCCGGCTTCACGCGCACTCTGCAAGGCGGTCCGTGCGGCGTCCACCAGCTGTCCCAGCCCGTAATTGCGGGAGGTGACATTGGCGGCATACTTATAAATAACCACCTGATCGCCGGACTGTACCGGAACTGTTACTTTGCTGCCTACATATTTCTCCTGCTCGATAGATTCTGCTTCTGCGGCTGTTGGTTCGCCGTTGACCAGAATGTCATAGACATAGGCTGAGGTTACGTGAAAATCAAGCTTTTTGGTCTTCAGGGTGAGGTGTCCGCCCGCCGGTTCCGCTTTCTTCTCGACCTCGTTCCAGAACTTCTCGTCGTAGTTGGAATCCTTGTTCTTGATATCGCCATCCAGATAAGGAGTCACGGTAATCTCACCGGAGAAATTGAGCGGCTGGATGGAGTAGCGGATCGCGCCAATCTCATGGCGGACCATGCTGACGATGCGGATGCTCTCCACTTTCACTTCTTTGCCGTCTGCGGTCGTGGCTGTGAAGCTGCGGGAGAGAGTGCCTTCCTTCATATTAAGTACACGGCGGAATTCGCTGACTGTGCAGGCTGCCAAATCGAGCGGAATGCCGTCAACTTCAACGTTGATGCCGATCCAGTTGGTGCTGTTGAGGACTTTGGCAAAATACTCCGGATAGCCGTTTTTCCACCAGCCGACCCGTGTCTTGTCAGGGTAGTATACACCAGCCATGTAGCTGCCTTGCAGGCTGTGCCCGCTGTATTGTTCTTCGAAGTTGGCTCTGCCGCCCATGTACCCGTTTCCGATGCTAAATACGCTTTCGGAAATTTCCTGGGTCTGCGGATCAAAGGATTCTTCGATGATGGACCATTCATCAATTTTGAGGTATTGTTTCATTGTTATTGGCTCCTTTTAGGTGGGGGAATGAGGTATATAAAATGAACTAAACCTGTTGTACTAAAATTACGGTGCCTCCGTCGCCACTGCGCGGAATGTTTGGACTTCCGGCCGCTGTTATAATCAGATTTCTCTATTAGTAAGCGATATTCAGCTGATGAAATCTGATTATAAAGGCGGACGCTAACGCTCCTACAGTTCCAAACTTCCGCTCCGCGGCTTCATCCCCATAATTTTAATGACCATTTTCAGTTCTTTTATAAAGAGTAGGGCAGAAGACAAGGGATCATATTACGCAGCAGCTGTTAATATTCGTCAAATGGCAGCAAAAGATTCCCGGAGTGCGTCAACGCTGATCTGCTGCAGCGAAGGGACCACCAGATTCGCTGCGCCCAGCGTCTCGGGCGAACCGATGCCGACGCTGCGCATGCCGGCACGGGTGGCGGCCAGGATGCCGGCTTCGGCATCCTCGAAGACTACGCAGTGTTCAGGAGTGATGTTGACTGCCTGTGCTCCCAGCAGGAAGACCTCCGGATCAGGTTTGGCTGCGCTGGTGTGCGTGCCGTCAATGATCGCATCGAAGTAGGGGGTCAAGCCGGTATTGTTCAGGATGGTCATCGCATTTTTGCTGGCGGAGCCCAGGGCTACCTTGATGCCATGTTCCCGGCATTCCTTCAGGAAGTCCAGCGCGCCGGGCAGAATCTCTGAGCTGTCCATCTTGGCGATGTATTCGACATAGCGGTTGTTCTTCTGCTCGGCCAGCCGGGCCTTCTCCTCTTCTCCAAGCGTGATACCGCCGATCTCCAGCAGGATATTCAGGGAAGCGGCCCGGCTGACGCCTTTGAGCCGCTCATTATCGTGTTCGGTGAAGACGAATCCGAGCTCCTCCGCCAGCTCTCTCCAGGCAATATAGTGGTATCTGGCGGTGTCGACGAGTACACCGTCCAGATCGAACAGGCAAGCTTTGATTTCTGACATAATGAACCTCCTAAAATGTAAGTGGATATAATCTATTTGAGAATCGCACCATATGGCGCGTCACAATAAATGGGTGGGAATGCTGCACTACGTACAACAATCATCGGTGGAGCGCCTCCGTCTGGCAGAATTGTTGTACTACGTACAACAATCCAGAAGAAAAGTTGGTTAAATTGCGGAAATGTTGCACCAGATACAACAATTCGTCAGCGAAACGCTCCAGTTGGGCGGAAATGTTGCACTACGTACAACAATCCTCGGCCGAGCGCATCCGTCTGGCAGAATTGTTGTACCACGTACAACAATCCAAAAGAAAAGTTGGTTAAATTGCGGAAATGTTGCACCAGATACAACAATTCGTCAGCGAAACGCCCGTGGTGGACGGAAATGTTGCACTACATACAACAATCCTCGGCTGAGCGCATCCGTCTGGCAGAATTGTTGTACTACGTACAACAATCCAAGAGAAAAGTTGGTTAAATTGCGGAAATGTTGCATAAAGTACAACAATCCGTCAGCGAAACGCTCCAGTTGGACGGAAATGTTGCACTAAGTACAACAATCCGTCTGCAAAACGCTCCAGTTGGGCAGAAATGTTGCATAAAGTACAACAATTTGTCTGCGAAACGCCCTCAGCGCTCCCGGCGTTGGCTAAAGCCTGGGCAGGGCGGAAAATCTTATCCAAATGTGGTGCTATTTTATTTAGCGCAAACGTTTGTACAAAGCTCCAAAAAATAAATGAAGCGTAATTAGCTTCATTTATCTGCTTGTAAAATCACTGCTGCGTGTGAAATCATTGCTGTTTGTGAAATCATTGCTGCTTGTAAAATCACTGCTGCGTGTGCATCACTGCTGCTTGTAAAATCACTGCTTACCCGGAGTATACATCGATGACTCCCGTACGATTAAACGGTGGGGAATGACAAAACGGTTAGTATATCCGTCATGATTATCCGGCTTCTGAATACTCTGAATCAGCACCTGTGAGGCCGTATAGCCCAGATGATAGATTCCGATATCAATACTGCTGATTGGCGGGCTGGACAATTCCGAGAGCGGAATATTGTTAAAGCTGACAATCGCCAGATCCTCAGGAACCTTGTATTTCAGCTCATTCAGTCCGCGCAATACCCCGAAAGAGACCATATCATCCACCGCAACAAGTGCCGTCGGACGGTTCGGGAGATTCATGAAGAAGGACATCGCCCGGTAGCCGCTGTCCTGCAGAAACTCGCCTTCGACAATCCATTCCGCCTTCATTTCAAGGCCTTTATTCTGCATTGCCTTACGGTAGCCTTCCAGACGGTCGCGCGAAACGATAAGATTCGGCGGGCCGCTGACGAAGCCAATGCGTTCATGACCCATGGAAATAAGGTGGTTCGTTGCATCATAAGCAGCCATGATATTATCATTGTCGACTGACAATATATCCTCATAGCGGTCGCTTCGTCCAACCAGCACGAAGGGATAGCCGCCTGATTCCAGAAAATCGATCACCGCATCATCTTTACGGGAATACAGCAGAATAACGCCGTCCACGCGGCGTCCTTTGAGCAAGCGTGAGACGGCTTCAAGCTCTTCCTTCTCATTTGCCCCAGAGCTGATCAGCACATCATAGCCTGAACGGCTGGACTGAGTGACGATCCCGCGGATTAATTCCATAAAAAACAAATTGGAGAACAGCTCTTCAGCCGGTTTCGGAAGAATGATGCAAATGCTGTTGGTTGTCTTGGAAACGAGACTTTTGGCCATCATGTTCGGGGTGTAGCCCATTTCCTCCATAATCACTTTAACCTTACGGGAAGTTTCTAGGCTGATTCTGGGATGGCCTGACAACACCCGGGAGACCGTGGAGGGAGAAACTCCCGCTTTCTTGGCCACGTCCTTAATGGTAACTGTCATAGAAACCTCCTTATGGAACCGTTTGCTTTACACAGTAATATTAATCGAAGTGCTGATGATTGTAAATAGATAAACCCGGTGTGTTGCACAATACTGGCATAGAAAGTGATGAAATGAACATTTTTTCTGCGCAGGCCACAAGCTTTCCACAGGATTCACTGGATGTTTATGAATGAAGTGGTTTCCGTGGGAGGAGGCAGTTTGGAGGCCTCCCGGACATTGCACAAAAACTGTGCAAACGTTGTTAGATTGGTATGGGTGAAGATGTATCTAATTTATTTTTAATATTCCTTTATAAAATAAGGATTAATTTAAACTTTCTCAGCTTTTTTATTATTAACTGAAGCATATGAATGAATATGGTGTGTGCAAATTAATGCAATTAATGACTTAATTATAGTGCAACTATAAGCAAATATTTGAGAATATTCTGGAAAATTACTAGTTGACAATAACTTTACTGGCGGATTAGTATGAAATCGAAATGAAGCAAGCGTTTACAAAGTCCGGTTTTATGCAGAATATTTATGTCGCTGCCCTGAGTAAATGGATAAGGGTTTGTGCACAAATGATTGCAAACGTTTGCACACGGGAAGGGCGAATTGAGGGCGTGAGGGCGTGATGGCTGAGGGCGTGAGGGCGTGATGGCGTGATGGTGTGATTTTGGAATTTGACAAGGAGGATCGGGGTCGGTTGGGCCTGACAAGCTATCTTTACAGCAGACATCCTGCAACCGGAGGGGTGGGAATTCTGCCGTTCATGTGGTTGAAGTTCATAACATTCATGGGGGGATTGACGGAATGAAATTTGCTTTACGGATAAAAAAGACTTTTGCAATCTTGATGGTTATCGCTCTTGTATGCTCGGGCTTTGGCATTAACCTGCCCAGAGTCAGCGCGGAAACGACAAAGGTTGTGCTGGTTGGTGACCTGCAGAGTAAGTTCACAGGGCTGGAGCCTGCTGAGACGGCGGACTGGAACGAGAAATCGACCGTAACCCAAATGACTTACAGGGGGGAGGGTCTGTACACCTTCACCGGCATGCTGCCGCAGGGGACCTATCAATATAAAGTGGCTCTTAACGATGCCTGGACCGAGAACTACGGGTATGGCAGCTACACTAATCCCGCCGGGACAGATGCTGACGGCAACATTCAGATTACATTAAGTGAGGATACAAGTGTAACCTTTTATTATAATGACATTACCAAAGCGATTGCAGATTCCACGTATTATTCACCGGTGCCTGCGGACCGTTTACCCCGGGTGACCGGCAGTCTGCAGACTGCGCTTGGAGATGAGCAGAATGACTCCCCTGCAGAGGCCCGTACGCTGCTAACCGATCCTGACTTCGACGGGGTCTATGAGGAGACGGCCACACTTCCTGCTGGCAATTATACCTACCAGATTTATCTTCCGGGCGCTGACCCATCGGGTGGAGTCTCCTATCCGGATACGGCGCAGGAGCTTAGGCTTCCCTCCGCATTACCTGTAACATTCAAATATAAAACGCAGGACAATACTGTGTCTGCCCATTATACGGTTCCTTCTGAACCGGGTACGGCTGTGCCTGTTCCTGCAGGACAGATAAGAGTTCATTACCACCGTGCTGCCGGTGATTATGCCGGTCAGGCGTTATGGACATGGGGCGATGTTGTATCGCCGTCCGTGAATTGGCCTAAGGATGCCGTTCCTTTCCCTGATGGACAAACCGATGCCTACGGCGCTTATGTCGATCTGCCTGTGAAGGATGGGGCGAAGACGATCTCGTTCCTCGTGGTAAACCGGACTACCGGGGTTAAGGAAATGGAAGACGGGGACAAAACCTTTAACATCAGTACTCCGCAGACCAATGAGGTCTGGATCACGGAAGGCTCGAATAAAGTAACCCCTTATGAACCGGTAGCTCTTCCGGCGAATACAGTGCGGATTCATTACATGCGTTCCGACAACAATCAGAGCCAGTACGGCCTGTGGCTGTGGGATGATGTGGTGACGCCGTCTAATGTGTGGCCCAAAGAGGCAACTCCTTTTGTACCGGAGAACAGGGATTCCTTCGGAGCCTATGCGGATATTCCGCTGAAGGAGAATGCCAAGACTATCAGTTTCATCGTTATGAAGCCTGCAAACGGAGACAAAGACGGTCCGGCGGGCAATGAGAACAAAAGCTTCGCTTTTCTGGACCGTTACAACCAGCTGTGGGTGAAGGAAAATGACCCGAATGTTTATACTTCACCTTTTGGCGAGACACCGGTTGGGCTGTTATCCGCAGATATATTGTCCGCAAGCAAACTATGGCTCGGGTTTACGTTAACGGACGGGCTCACGGCGGATGCTTTACAAACAGCCATATCCATAAAGGACTCGGAAGGAGCCTCTATTCCTGTTACAGGTGTGGCGGTTACAGGCGCAACTTCGGTTGAAGTGACTACCGGTACATTTGATCTGAAGAAAATCCCGCTGAGTGTCACGTATGCAGGTAAAACTGTATCCGCTTCCACCGGCTGGAGAATGATGGATGAGCTATACAATTACACAGGTGACGATCTCGGGGCCACGTACCATAAGGCCGGCAAGTCGGCAACGCTGAAGCTTTGGGCACCGAAAGCGAGCTCAGTAACTGCGGTGGTCTACGATAAAGCTGACGCTAATCTCACCGTAGGCCGCGCCGGACTGACTCTGGGTGACAAAGGAGTCTGGACGGCGGAGCTGACTCCTGCTGATCTGACCGGTGCACCCGGCGCAGAGGATGTCAGAGACTTCTATTACCAGTATGAAGTGACCAATGAGGGAGTAACTAAGCAGGTGCTTGATCCCTATGCCAAATCCATGGCTGTATTCACCGTGAATACGGCGGGAGAGGCAGGTGCAGGCGGTGATACGGTGGGCAAGGCAGCCATTGTGGATTTAAGCGCTACGGATCCCGAGGGCTTCCAGGCTGCAGACATTGCCGGCTATGAGGATCGTGAAGATGCCATTATCTATGAGGCACATATCAGGGATTTCACCTCCGATCCGGCAATCCAGTCGAGTCTCGGCGGGGAACGCTGGGGGTCTTATGCGGCTTTTGAGTCGAAGCTGGATTATATCAAATCACTGGGTGTCACCCACATTCAGCTGCTTCCGGTGATGGCCTGGTATTACGGGGACGAGACCGGGATGGAAGACAGGGAGCTGGACTATTCAGCTCAAGGCAATGAGTATAACTGGGGTTATGATCCACACAGCTATTTCTCTCCGGACGGGGCGTATTCCCGCAATCCGGCAGATCCGGAAGAGCGGATCAAAGAGCTGAAAGGCTTGATCGATGCGGTACACGAAGCCGGGATGGGCGTAATTCTTGATGTTGTATACACCCATATGGCCAAAAAAGAATTCCTGAACGATATCGTGCCTAATTATTATGCCTTCCAGGACCCGGCGGGCAACTTCATCGGCGGCTTCGGCAACAATCTGGCAACCAGCCATAAGATGGCCGAGAAGCTGATGGTCGATTCCGTAAAATACTGGTTCCAGGAGTACAAAATCGACGGGATGCGGTGGGACATGATGGGCGATGCCACAGCAGATGCGGTACAGGCTGCTTATGACGCAGCGGCTGCCATTAATCCCAAGGCCCTGTTCATCGGGGAGGGCTGGATTACCTTCGGGGGCGAGGCTTCGGATCCATCCCTCAAAGGCAAGGCTGCTGATCAGAAATGGATGGATAAGACGGACAGTGTCGGCGTATTCTCAGATGAATTCCGTAATGAGCTGAAATCCGGATACGGCTCCGAAGGAGATCCGCGGTTCATTACGGGCGGAGCGCGCCCCTTGACGACGATCTTGAACAATATCAAAGCGCAGCCTTCCAATATTCCGGCAGATGATCCGGGAGATATCGTGCAATACATTGAAGCGCATGATAATCTGACGCTCCATGATGTCATTGCCCTGGCCCTTCATAAGAATCCGCAGAACGCGGCAAATGAGCTGGAGATCCAGAAGCGGATCAGGCTCGGGAATATGCTGCTGCTGACTTCGCAGGGTACCGCATTCCTGCAGGCGGGTCAGGAGTACGGGCGTACCAAGCAATGGTTGGCTGCGGGGATTCCCGAACAGAAATATACTGAAGTCCTCGATGCGGCTGATCAATCGGTCAGTTATTTCATCAACGATTCCTACGATTCGTCGGATGCGGTCAATGCTTTCGACTGGGCCGCAGCAACGGATGAAGTGAACTTTCCGGTGCAGAATGCGACCAGAGAATACACGGCCGGGCTGATTAAGCTCAGAAAGTCTACCAACGCTTTCCGGCTGGGCGACATCAGTCTCGTGAATTCCAATGTCAAGCTTATCGAATCGCCTGAAATGCAGAAGGATGATCTGGTGATCGGTTATACAAGCAAGGCAACGGATGGAACCGGGATCTATTATGTCTTCATGAACGGTGACAGCAAGACAAGAACACTTTCTTTGCCGGAGAATTTGAGTGATGGTACTGTGCTTGCCGACAATGACGAAGCCGGCACTGAAGCTATTTCTGCCGCGGACCAGAGCGGATTCAGCCTGACTGCGGATTCGATCACCCTCGACCCGCTCACATCTGTAATTATCCGCAAGGATGCAGCCGCAGCAGTAGTGTCTCTGCTGGAGACTGACCAGGCCAGCTATTCGCTGAAGGAAGGGGCCGCGCATCAGACTGTGGTCACGGCCAAATATGCGGATGGCACTTCAAGCAAAGTGACCGCCAAAGCGCTGTATGTATCCGATAAACCGGAAGTAGCCACAGTGACAAGCAAAGGACTGGTGAAAGGGATTAAGGCTGGAACAGCGATCCTTACCATTACCTATGGCGGCGTGTCCGCGAATGTGACCGTAGAAGTAACCAGCCCGCCGGTGGAAACCAAACGGTATGTGCAGTTCACTTACACCCGGGAAGACAGGAATTATAAGGATTGGAGTGTATGGCTGTGGTATACCGGGGCAACAGACGGTGAGGTGAAGCTCCCCGAGCCCGCAGGAGATTCAGCAAGCTCGACGGTTCTGATTGAAGTAGGCA
Organism: Paenibacillus sp. FSL E2-0178; assembly: GCF_038593005.1. Classification (NCBI taxonomy): domain Bacteria; kingdom Bacillati; phylum Bacillota; class Bacilli; order Caryophanales; family Paenibacillaceae; genus Paenibacillus; species Paenibacillus sp. FSL E2-0178. Next base: position 2,304,646 of record NZ_CP151953.1, on the reverse strand, counting down.
AAGACGCAACCCAGGTAGGCTTTGTGCTCATTAAAGGCCTGGATTGGTCTGACAACAAACAGGATATAGCGGATGACCGCTATATTGTTCTGACTCCCGGTGAGGCCTTTACCAAAGTCCGTGTAACCAGTATGGTCAAAGAGCTTGAAATCACCCCGGGCATCAGCGGTCCGCTGATGCAGGATGAAGCCATAACCTTCCTGTACCGTGATGACGAGCTGTTCCGCGGCGGCGATGTGTCTGCGATAACAGACATTAAAGTGAAGGTGAACGGTAAAGAATATCCGATGGAGTATGATCCGGCCAAGGAATGGTTCAGCTATAGGCTGAGCGGTCTCGAGGAAGGCATTTATAAGTATACCTTCATCGTAACCAAGGACGGAGCGACCCGCGAGTTCACCGACCCGCACAACACGGTGGGCGGAGAATCTTCCCTGTACTATCACAAACCGGAGGTTAACATTACGGCAACGGTGAATCCGACGGCTGTAACCTCCAATGAGAATGCTGTAGTAACGGTGAAGGCTGTCTCCACAGAGGAAGTGTCCTATAAGGACGCCTATCTGGATCTTACCGCTCTGGGAGGACCAGCCAAGGTCAAATTCGATACAGAGCTTATGCAGCAGACCATAGCAGTGAAGGATAACGTGCCGGCGGGTATCAAAAGCATTCCAATTGTCCTTGTAGACCAGTATGGCAATCTGCACAGACAGTCTGCTGAAATCGAGGTGAAAGCCAGAACCTACAGCGGTTCCAAGCTTGATTTCGACTGGGATGAGGCGCGGATCTATTTCGCACTGACGGACCGCTTCAAGGACGGTGACCCTGACAACAATGAGAATGTGGACAAGGCACATCTTGAAGCCTATCATGGCGGCGATTTCAGGGGGATGATCGGCAAGCTTGATTATCTGCAGGAGCTGGGCATCAACACGCTCTGGATCACGCCGGTTGTAGACAATATTGATTTCAACCAGGGGTTAAGCTTTGGCGGCAAACAATATGCTTATCACGGGTATTGGGCCAAGGATTTCACTAAGCTTGATGAGCATCTTGGGGACATGGAGACCTTCAAGGAGCTGATCGAGAAGGCGCATGACAAGGGCATCAAGATTATGGTCGATGTAGTGCTTAATCATACAGGCTACGGGTTGAAGGAGGATGACGTCAATCCGCAGGTGGCTGCAGAGGACAAAGCGCGTTTTGCGGGAATGCTGCGTACGGACGGCGTTCAAGCCGATACGGATGTCATCAAAGGCGAGCTCAGCGGATTGCCGGACTTCAAGACGGAAGATCCTGCGGTACGCGAACAGATCATTGCTTGGCAGACAGGCTGGCTGGATAATGCCCGGACAGAGCGGGGAGATACAATCGACTATTTCCGCGTTGATACGGTCAAACATGTGGAGAGCACAACCTGGAAAGCATTTAAAAATGCGCTGACGGCTATAGATCCGGGCTTCAAAATGGTCGGCGAATACTTCGGCGGAACCGCCGATAATGACGGCGGCATGCTGCAGAGCGGGCAAATGGACGGTTTGCTTGATTTTAGCTTTAATGATCAGGCCAAGCTGTTCGCAGACGGCACCATTAATGCTGTGGATGCTTATCTGCAGGAGCGCGAAGCGAAGATCAGCAATACCGGGGTGATGGCACAATTCCTCAGCAGCCATGATGAGGATGGTTTCCTCTCAGACTACGTTGACGGGGACAAGGGTAAGCTCAAGATCGCTGCCGCGCTGCAGATCACGGCCAAGGGCCAGCCGGTGATTTACTATGGGGAAGAGCTGGGCCGCTCCGGTAAAAATGCCGGGGATATGGCAAGTGGCGAGTTCAGCGAAAACCGGGGCGATATGCCTTGGGATCAGCTTACTGCAGAGCAGGGACTTCATGATCATTATCAGAAGCTGCTGAACATTAGGGCGGAATATTCGCAGCTATATGCCAAAGGTATCCGCACCAAGCTTGCGGGCTCCGATGATCTGGGATATCTGGCCTTCAAGAAGCAATACGGGAACGATAACGTGGTTACGGTAATCAACACGAAGAAGGAAGGTCTGAGTGCAGAAATTCCCGTGCCTTTTGCGGCCTTGTCTTCTGTAAGAGATGAGTACAGCGGCAAGCTGTATACGGTATCGGCTGACCGGAAGATTACGATTGATCTGCCGGGCAGAGATGACGGAGGTACCGTGATTCTGGCGGCGGAGACAGTTGTAGTACCGCCAACACCGACACCAACGCCAACACCAACACCAGCGGCAGAATCCGAAACTAGTTCCGTTGTAAAGCCAACGGTAAAGTCAACACCAACGCCAGGGCCAACGGCAGTTCCGGCAGGTACACAGATCATAAGTGAGCCGGATCTTCGAAATGGCAAGGATGGCAGAGTAGAGCTCAGTCTGGAACAGGGCAAGACTTCGGTGCTGCTGCCGGTCCAGGCAGCTAAGCTGCTGGGGAATAACGGGCTGGTTATTCACTCGGAGGGGCTGTCCGTTACAATCCCGAATGCTGTGCTGGCTGATATTCAGGCCATGGTTACTGGTGCGGATGCGGACAGTTCACATATCCTGCTGGAGCTGACTCCGCTTAGCGAAGCTGCAGCGCAGGATGCAGTCAAGAGATTCAGTAAGGAGAACACGGCTGCTACTGCTGTATCCGGGGTATACGACCTTAAACTGCAGATTATCAAAAAAGACGGGACCAGCCTGCCTGTTACAACGTTCAAGCAGCCGGTTACTTTGACGCTTAAGCTTCAGGGCAACCCGGTTAAGGATTGGACAGGTGTGTTCTATCTGGGAGATAACGGTGAGCTGAAGTATATTGGGGGCGCAGCGCAAGCGGATGGTTCACTTACTGCGGCAGTTACACATTTCAGCAAGTATACAGCACTTCAGATAAATACAGTGTTCAAGGATGTGCCTGATACCCACTGGGCTTCTGCTGCCATTAAATCACTTGCAGCCAAACAGGTGGCAACAGGAGTATCGGCTGCTGAATTTGAACCTGCAAGAAACGTGACGCGTGCGGAGTTTACAGCATTGCTGATGCGTGCACTCGGACTGTCAGGGGAAGGGAGAGCGTTATTCGCTGATGTCCAGGCTGATGCCTGGTACGCTTCTTATGTAGCCGCTGCCGTCCAATCAGGCATTGTTAACGGACGCAGCAGCACTGCCTTTGCCCCGGATGCTACAATCAGCCGTGAGGAAATGGCGGTGATGATTATCCGTGCTCTGGAGTTCAAACAGGGCAAGGTTCTGGCATCCTCAACAGGCCAGGTCTTATTCGCGGATGCCTCCAGTATCAGTGAATGGGCACATGCTTATGTGAATGCCGCCGTAGAGCTTAAACTTGTGCAAGGCAGAGACCATCATCTCTTTGCGCCGCAAGGACAGTTAACCCGTGCAGAGAGTGCGCAGGTGATTTACAAGCTGCTCGGCAAATAGCACGCGCAACGAATCAGATCAGAACGTAAACAGGGTATTCCGCAAGCCATAACGGCTGCGGAATACCCTGTTTGCTTTGCCTGGAATATAACTCAATCCAATGAATGGAGCACCTGAGACGGAGGCTAGGCCATATTAGCCTGCAGTACTGCATAACCGTAAGCCGGAAGTTTGAGCGACAGCTTGCCGCGTTCCGCGCGGAGCGGTTCGCCGGTGAACAGGTTCTCCCAGGAGCGTTCCTGTACGTCTACCCGGAAGGTCTGTGCGGTCTCCTCAGTATTGATCAGCACGTGAATAAGATCATCGCCCAGGCTGCGTTCATAAGCCAGCTTGGTGCCGCCGGGCCCGGCCTCCAGGAACATGAAGCTTCCTGTGCGCAGTGCCGGATGGCTGCTGCGGATCTCGATCAGCTTGCGGTAATAATTGAACAGGCTGCGGTCCTGCATCGCCGGATTCCACTCCATGCACTTGCGGCAGCCCGGGTCGCCTTCACCATCCATGCCGATCTCATCCCCGTAATAAATGCAGGGAGTGCCCATGAAGGTGAACTGGAACAGCGCAGCCAGCTTCAGCTTATTCTTGTCCCCGTCCGCGAGCGTCAGTAAACGCGGGGTGTCGTGGCTGTCCAGCAGGTTGAAGGCAACCTCGCTGGCCTGCAGCGGGTAGCGCGACAGCTGTTTGCCGATGGAGTTGGCGAAGCCCTCCGCATCGAGCTTGCCATACACGAAGAAGTCGAGCACCGCATCCGTGAACGGGTAGTTCATCACTGCATCGAACTTGTCTCCCTCCAGCCATGGCGCGGATTCATGCCAGATCTCACCGAGAATATAAGCCTCGGGATTCGCACGCTTCACCACCTTGCGGAAGTCGCGCCAGAATTCATGATCGACCTCGTTGGCCACATCCAGGCGCCAGCCGTCGATGCCGACCTCCCGGATCCAATACTCAGCGACTTTCAGCAAATATTCCTTAACCTCAGGATTCTCCGTATTCAGCTTCGGCATCAGCGGCTCAAAGGCAAAAGCGTCATAATTCGGAATGTTATCCACTACCTGAAGCGGGAACTCGCGGACATGGAACCAGTCTTTATAAGCGGAGGCTTCACCTTTCTCCAGCACATCCACGAACGGGGCGAAGGTACGTCCGGCATGATTGAATACAGCGTCAAGCAGCACACGGATACCGCGTTCATGGCAGGCGTCGACCAGCCTTTTCAGCGTCTTCACATCCCCGAAATGCGGATCCACCTGCATGTAGTCTTCCGTATCATATTTATGGTTGGTGGTAGCTGTGAAGATTGGTGTGAAATAGATGCCCGTGATACCCAGCTCAGTAAGATGATCCAGATGGTCAATGACCCCCTGCAGATCACCGCCGAAGAAGTTGTCTGGCTTAGGTGTGCCGCCCCATGGCTGTACATTGTCCGGATTCAGACTGGAATCGCCGTTCGCGAAACGTTCAGGGAAGATCTGATAGAAGACAGCATCCTTCACCCACGCCGGAGGAATGAAGACGTCACCGCGGTTGATATAAGGGAATTCGAACAGCCGGTTTGGATTGGCGGGACGTTCGGTTTGGAAATCGCTTTCGGTCATCCAGATGCGCTCATGGCCTTTTTGCAGCAGGAAGCCGTACTTCAACCGGCGGTAAAGGGGGACGGACTCGCACTCCCAGTAATCGAACATCGCATCCGAAGTGAAAAGAGTCATAGGAATCAACTCCTTGGTGTTGTCCCAGGCGTACTTGTCTCCGGCCCAGGCGAATACGTCGGTTAAATCCCCTTTCTTGGCACGCAGACGCAGGTGGATCGTTTCATGATCGTAGGCATAAGACCAATTGAGGCGCGGACGATGATACACAGCTTCTAACAACATACTAATTCCTCCTAAGGTTTAGTGAACCAAACACCCCTGAATGACACCTGGCAAACCAGCGCTGGCTCCGGAAGCAAGCTTTTTACAAACACAGTCCTATATCTGGCAAGTGCATGATTAGCACAGTAGCTGTGCCACAATCGCACTAATCATTCAGATTCTGCGCATACCAAACAGGCACAACCGGCGCCGGGCAGCTTGTCCGAGGTTGTACCCAATTGAAGTAACATTGCCTTTGAATTATGTGAAGAACAGGGGCGTTCTTAATGTTTTGGATTATAGCATGGAATAAATTGAGGTTCAATACGTTTGTACAAACATTTGCACAAATACTGATGGGCAGGAAACCGATTTCCAAAGCTTGGAAAATGAGATTATATGGAAATTAAATTACAAAATTCGCTAAAATACAGCAAAAAATGCGGATTATAAATTTTATCAATAAGATATATAGAGATATTTGAAGAAATCCTGTGAAATTAGAAGGAAATAACAAATAATGTACAGGAAATCATTGAATTTGCTTAAATACACTCTGTGCAAACGTTTTAACAATCTTGCCTGCTGATGTATTATGAATTCAGGAATGAAGCGCTTTCTAAAACTTGGCGGAGCACATAAGGAAGGGTCAATCTGCAAAACTTGAATTTTTTTTGAGTCTTCTGAAATCGTTTGCGCAAAGTCGGAGGCATCATGTTCAAATCAAGTGATATACAAATCGGGAGGGGTTAAAAGCAATGAATTTGAAAAAACTCATGGTTCTCACCGCATCGTTCTCTATGGCAATGTCGATTACGGCGTGCGGCTCAAACAACAATAACGGGGGAAATGCAGCAGCAACCAATGCTCCTGCGAATAATGCAGCAGCAACAGACAACGCTGGCACGAACGGCGGGAATGCTCCGGCAACAGATGAGATTGTACCTGAAGACGGCGCATCACTGGTGATCTGGGAGAGTAAAGAGGAAAGAGCATTTGCTGAAGAGATCGCCAAGCAGTTCACCGCGCAGTACAACGTTCCCATCAAAATTGAAGAGGTAGCACCGCCCGATCAGGTCGGCAAGCTGACACAAGATGGCCCGTCAGGTCTGGCTGCAGACGTTGTCCTCATTCCTCACGATAATCTGGGTAAGGCTGCAAGCGCCAGCCTGCTGCTTCCAAACGATATTTTCGGTGAGCAGACCAAAGCTGAGAACACAGAAGCATCCATCGTAGGCTCGTCCTATGAGGGTGAACTGTACGGTTATCCGAGAGCGGCAGAAACCTATGCGCTGTTCTACAACAAATCGCTGGTCAAGGAAGCACCTAAATCCTTCGATGACGTGATTGCCTTCAGCAAAACGTTCACTGATAAAGCCAAGAACAGATACGGAATTATGTGGGAAGTCGGCAACATGTACTTCAACTATCCGTTCATCGCTACAACCGGCGGTTACCTGTTCGGCAAAGACGGCACGGACAAAGACGATATCGGTCTGAACAATGAAGGCGCGATCAAAGGTCTGAGTGAATTTGTAAAGCTGAAAGAAATATTGCCGATTAAGAGCGGCGACATTAACCCGGACATCAAGCGCAGCTTGTTCAACACTGGCGATGTGGCCATGGATATCACTGGACCTTGGGAGCTTGCCGGTTATAAAGAAGCTCTGGGTGACAACCTCGGAATTGCTCCGATTCCTACCATTGACGGCAAAACAGCGATTACGTTCTCCGGAATCAAAATTTTCGCAGTCAACGCCTACACACAGTATCCGAATGCTGCTAAATTGTATGCCCGCTTTGCTTCCGGCAAAGATGCGCAGCTGACGCTCAACAAACTGATCGGTTCCGTGCCTACGAATAACGAAGCACTGCAGGATGCACAAATCACTAGCGATCCGTATGTATCCGCTTTTGCTGAACAAGCCAAGAACTCCCAGCCGATGCCTTCGATTCCTGAAATGGGTAACGTATGGAGCCCCGTAAATGCAGCGCTCCCGGCAATCTGGGATAACAACACTGATCCTAAGGCAGCTATGGACAAAGCAGTAGAACAAATCAAGGATTTGAATAACGGGGCATCGGCCCAGTAAAATCAGCTCTCCGGCAGTGTATTCATCAGCTGCCCTTGAGGCAACAAACAACCATCAGCACACAGTGGAATCAAATCGCCCGCCGCATAGCTCGCGGCGGGCAGTTTCCTGAATTCCGCGCGGAGAGGAGAACGGAAGGGAAATGCAGCGATACAAAGCTAGAGCCGCAGTACTGTCGGCCATTTTTATGGGATTGGGACAAATATATAACCGCCAATTCATCAAAGGGCTTATTTTCATAGCTGTAGAAGCAGCCGCACTATTCTATTTCATTACCAATTTGGGCAGGGCCTTCTGGGGCATCACCACACTCGGGGAATCTCCAAGCCGCCTTGAGAAGGTTAAGGGCATCGCCAAGATGGTTCCCGGTGACCATTCCATCGTTATTCTGATTGAAAGCCTGATTACCCTGCTGTTCTTTGTGTTATTCCTGATTGTCTGGTACATGAATATTAGGGATGCCCATAAAATCGGAGCAGAACGCGAAACCGGTCGTCCCTCGAATACATTCAAGCAATCCGTACGCTATATTCTGGATTACAAATTTGCCCAGAGCTTTTTGCTGCTTCCGGGTATCGGTATTTTGTTCTTCACCATCATGCCGATTGTTTTTATGATCATGCTGGCCTTCACCAACTATGCCGCACCGGACCACATTCCGCCGGCCAGACTGGTAGACTGGGTAGGCTTTGAAACCTTCCGCAATCTGCTGGTGCTGAAATCCTGGAGCCATACCTTCTATGGAGTACTTACCTGGACTATTATCTGGGCGGTTCTATCGACTATTACTACTTATTTCGGCGGGATGCTCGTTGCCCTGCTGATCAACCAAAAAGGGGTCCGCTTCAAAGGCATGTGGAGAATGATTCTGATCATCCCCTATGCCGTGCCGCAGATGATCTCCCTCCTGCTGATGCGCAACCTGTTCAACGGACAGTTTGGACCGATCAACCAGTATCTCGGCTACTTCGGACTTGGCGGACTGCCATGGCTGACAGATCCGTTCTGGGCAAAGGTCACGGTCATTATTGTCAACATGTGGGTTGGTATTCCGGTATCCATGCTGCTGATTATGGGTGTGCTGACTACGATACCGCGCGATATGTATGAAGCAGCCGAAGTGGACGGGGCTACGAATTATCAGAAGTTCCGGATTGTTACGCTGCCTATGATTCTGTTCTCTACCGCGCCTACACTGATTATGCAGTTTGCCGGCAATATCAATAACTTTAATGCAATCTATCTGCTAACCGCAGGCAACCCGGTCAACGGTAACTATCAGTACGCCGGGTCAACCGACCTGCTCGTAACGTGGCTGTATAAGCTGACGCTGGATCAGAACAAGAATAATATGGCTTCCGCGATAGGGATCATTCTCTTCATCATTGTTGCCGGGTTCTCCCTGTACAATTACCGCCGGACCAAGTCATTCCAAGAGGAGGATATGATTCAATGATCACCTCACGCAAGCTTGCGAGCTTTATTCGTTTGGGCCTCAGCTACATCATTCTGGTTATCCTGGCGATTGCTGCGATCTATCCGGCACTCTGGATTCTTCTGGCATCCTTCCGTCCGGGCAAATCCCTGTACAGCAAAACGCTGATTCCCGACCATTTTACACTGGCTCATTACAAAGAGTTGTTCACTTCACCGGTCTATATGTTCGGAACCTGGTACGCAAATACGCTCAAGATTGCCGTGTTCTCCATGCTGATCGGCGTGGTGCTGACGCTTTTGACCAGTTACGCCTTATCCCGGTTCCGGTTCAAAAGCCGCAAGACGACCATGTCAACCCTGCTGATCCTCGGGATGTTCCCGGGCTTCATGAGTATGATTGCAATCTATCTGCTGCTGAAGGAGTTCAATCTGCTGGATACCCATCTGGCATTGATTATCGTGTACGCTGCCGGAGCACCGCTCGGAGGGACCTTGATTGCCAAAGGCTTCCTGGATACGATTCCGCGTTCGCTGGATGAAGCCGCGCGGATTGACGGGGCGAGCAACTTCGGGATTTTCACACGGATTATCCTGCCGCTGTCCCGCCCGATGATCACTTATATGGCACTGACCCAGTTTGTCGGCCCATGGGTGGACTTCATCTTCGCCAAGCTGATTCTGCGGACCAAGGAGAACTGGACCGTCGCGGTCGGAATGTGGGATATGGTCAATACGATGCAGAATTCCAACTTCACGCTGTTCGCAGCGGGTGCAGTATTGATCTCTGTACCGATTATGATCCTGTTCGGCTTCCTGCAGCGCCTGCTTGTGGATGGTCTGACCGCAGGGGCGAGCAAGGGGTAAGCCTTTAAGGAATAAGGATAATAAGAAATGCTGATGTCATTATGAATAACAGGTGCGGCCTTTATGCAGTCAACGAAGGGCTGCACCTGTATTTTTTACCGAACAAATAAGGAGAGAGCGTAATGAAACGGCAGCGGAAATTAAACTTCAGATCGGTTGGCGTCAAATTATTTGTGATTCTGTTCTGTACAATTGTGCTATTGTCCTCTGTGCTGGGCTTAACCTCCTATTATGCTGCTAAAAGAATCATTACCAACGAGGTAGCAGCGGCATCCTCACAGTCTATTGTGCAGGCGGCGGACAAGCTGGACTTCCTGTTTGCTGAATATGAAGCGCTTTCAAGGCAATTCGCCGTAGACTCTGCACTAAAATCAGATATGGAGACCATCCATAATCCCGGTGCCGGAACGGTAGCCAAGGTAGCAGCTGAAGACCGGATCCGCCGTAAGCTGGATTCCGTCCGGGGCTCCGATGATCGCCTGCTGGGCGTCCGGCTGGTCGCAAGAAGCATGGTGGATGCTGAATCCTACAAATCAACAGGCATCAGCGGCGTGCGCAGTGATGAAGGCGTTCTTGCCCGCATGAAGGAGATCGATAACGGCAAAGGCAACCCCGTCTGGTTCCCCGCACGGGCCAAAGGCTTCTTCGACGCTTACAGTGAGTCCTCCATGACAATGGGCCGTCTGCTGCGGAATATCCAGAACCCGGCAGCGGAGTATTATATGCTGATTGAGGTGAAGGGTAAAGCTCTGACCGATGTATTATCCAATCTGCATATCGGACTTGCCGGGGAGATCCGCATCCTTGACAGGGCTGGCAATATTGTGTACGGGGCGGATAACGGGCTGCTCGGACAGCCTTCTTACATACAGGCAGCGGATACCGGGGTTGAAGGGCAGAAGCAATCCTTCACTGCGGCTGATGAGCAGGGCAGCTCACAGCTTGTGGTCTATCAGCCGCTGGTGACAGCTGACTGGACACTGCTGGGTTATGCTCCGGTGAGTGATTTCACTAAATCGGCAGACCGGCTGCTCTATATTACACTGCTGGTTGTGCTGGCTGCGGCTGTGATTGCGCTGGTGATTGGTTATGTGCTGGTGCGGCTGATCGGCCGCCCGCTCGGCAAGCTGGCCCGGCTGATGGAGGAAGGCGAACAGGGGAATCTGCAGGTGCGGACGAACTTCAAGGGCCAGGATGAGATCGGGCGGCTGGGACACAGCTTCAACCGGATGATGGAGCAGATCTCCCGGCTGGCCGGCCAGAGCAGCAGTTCGGCGGCGGCGGTACTGGCCACGTCCGAGCAGTTGGTGCTTGCTTCGGGGGCGACCCGTACTCATGCCAGGGAAGTGGCTGCCGCAACCGGCGAGATCGCCGGCGGGGCAGCCAGCCTGGCGGCAGAAGCGGAGAGCAGCAACCGCAAGGTGGAGCTGATGGGAGACAAGACGGACGAAGTGGCGGAGACGAATGCAGTCATGGCTGATTCCGCAGGAAAGGTCATGGCGGTAAGCGGCCAGGGAGCGGAGCTGATGAAGAAGCTGGTGGATCAAAGTGAATCTGCCCTGAAGATGATGAATCTGATTCAGGAGAACTCGGGCATGCTGCGTGACAGCACGGTGCTGATCCGCAGCATTCTCTCCCCGATGATTGCCATGAACAAGCAGACGAATATTCTGGCTCTTAATGCTTCTATTGAAGCTGTACGTGCGGGGGCTGCGGGGAGGGGCTTTAATGTTATTGCCGATGAGATCAGGGGACTGGCTAACCAATCCAGCCAGTCCATTGCGTCTGTCTCCAGAATTACGGAGGAGATCAGCGGCCATATCGAGAACACGGTTAAGGTAGTGAGTGAAGCAGCACCGCTGTTCAGCGGGCAGATAACCTCGGTCCGGGAATCTTCGCTTATCTTTGAAAGTGTGCGGGCGGAGATGGAAGTGTTCAGCGGTTATCTAAGCCAGTCTTCGGCGGCGGTTAAGGAGCTGACCGGTTACCGTCAGCAGCTGGGGCAATCCATGGCGAGCGTAATCTCGGTCGTGCAGCAGACCAGTGCCTCAACGGAGGAGGTGGCTTCGATGTCTTCACAGCAGTTCATAGTGAGCGAGGAGCTGGTGGCTCTGTCAGGCAAGCTGGAGGTGCTAGCTGAGAATCTGAAGCAGTCGATGGTTTCTTTTCAGGGATGAGCCGGTGTGTAGTTGATAAAGTGAAGTGCTATTGCCAGAACTTACACTTGTCGTTATAGTTGTCTGTAAAAAACCGAAGGTGATGTCATGGATAAGCACTTATTTCTGAATGGCGGGGGTCCGCCGTTTACGCAGGATCTGGCAAGGAAGTATAAAGATATAGCGGGTGAAGGCGCAGGTCCGGTTGTTGTATTATTCGTGGAGCGTGGGGAGAGCTGGGAAGATTACGTGCCGGTCTATACGCGTCCGCTGGCTGATGCAGGGTTAACAGAGTTCCGTTATCTGCCGCTGCCCGCTACGCCTGCGGATGTTGTTGTTCAGAGCATAGAGACCTGCTCGGGCATTATCATCGGAGGCGGGGATACGGACCTGTATGCCGATTATATTGTAGATACCGCGATTGGCGGCGCTATTAAACGGAGGTATGAGTCTGGCGTTCCGGTTGCGGGGTTCTCGGCGGGAGCTTTAATCAGCCCTGAGCTGTGTATTATTTCCGCTAAGGATAATGAGAGCAGGTTGTTTGATCACCGCAAGGGCTTGAATCTAATCCCTGAGCTGCTGCTGTCCGTACATTTTACCCAGTGGGAGGATGAAGATCATTTAAGAACCGCCGTCCGTACGTTCGGTGATCTTCCGAATTACGGGATCGATGAAGAAACAGGGATCTACCTGTTGAACGGAGCGCTGGAAATGGTGGAGGGCGGCGGAGTGTATAGCGTGGTGAATGATATTTTGACTAAAATTCATTAATCATGGCGAACAAGAGCAGAGAAAGACACTTAGATAGGATTATTGAAAACAAGAGTAGAGAAAGACACTTAGATAGGATCATTGAAAACAAGAGTAGAGCGCTTCGTGCCTTTGCTTTTGTTTTTTCTGCGTTCTTCTCTCTGCTGCACATAATAAATAAGCGAAAATCCTGCACGAAATACAACATTCCCCTCATCAAATTGGCCTGAATGGAAAAATATTGTATTAAATACAATATTTCATCTAATCCAGTCGGATTAATGAACCAATTCTTGTATTTCATACAACAATACTCTGGAAAACCCCCGGCTACATGAACTAAAGTTGCAATACTTACAACATTTACGCGGATAGAGAGATTACTGGAAAATTTTGATTATCTGCGAGGATGGAGCTCTGAATCTGTGTGATCCTCACCTGAAATTCTAATTTACATTCAAGAAATGATTAACTTATAAATCTATGTTATTCCAGTATTGGACTTCGGTCAGCTTCTTGTCCTGGGGGAGCTCAAGGGATACACTTGTGCTATGAATACTGGCGAAGGAGGCATGCGGGATGCCGGAGTTGAACGGAAGTCTTTTTCAGCAGGCTTTGCTTGACGGGGATTACAGCCCGCGATTCCTGGCCTACTATTACAAGCAGTGGAGCAACTACACGATGGCCTACCATCAGCATAATTCCACCGAAATCATGTATCTGATCTCAGGCAGCTGTGTGGTCGAGGTACGGGATGAATCGGGCGGCCATACCCCCTTCCGGCTGAAGCGGGGAGAAATGATTCTGCTGGATGCAGGCGTTCCCCACAGGCTGATCGTCGAAGACGGGTCCTCCTGCCGGATGCTGAATGTGGAATTCGCATTCACAGAGTACGGCGGTGTAGCTCCCTCGGTAAGCAGGCTGGTCCGGGAGGAAGAGGCGCTGGCAGATTTGCTGCAGAGTCCCTTCAATAGTCTGGTGCTGTCAGACCAGGAAGAGGTGTTTCATGTACTAAAGGCATTGGTGCTGGAGCTGGATCAGCAGGGGAAGCGCGGAAACAGCATGGCGCATCTGCTCTTCTCGGAATTGCTGCTGCGTCTGTCCAGACTGCGGCGGGAATCGCTGCCGGCAAGTGGGCAGCCTTCACAGCTCTATGTACGGCGCGCGGTAGAGTTCCTGCACCAGAACTATGACCGGATTATTCAAGTCAAGGAAGTCGCGCTCACTGTGAATGTCCACCCGGGCTATCTGCAGCGGATCTTCAGGACACATACCGGCCAGACCTTAACCGATTACCTGAACAGGCTGCGTATGGAGAAGGCCCGGATGCTGCTTGGGCAGAGTGAGATTCCGGTCGCTGAGATCGCTGATTATGTGGGCATTAGCAGCAGGCAGTATTTTCATCTCCTGTTCAAAAAGTATACCGGCTGTACTCCGATCGAATACCGCAACTCGCTGGACCGCCATTCCTGGAGTGAGGAATAGATGGGTTTCTGCTCTAAAGGTGAGAATTGTTGACACTATGACGGCAAAGTGGTCATGATATTGGTTACGCTTCCCGCAGCCTCCTTGCTACAATGGACAGGAATCTACAATTCTTTGCCGGAGGATGATAACAATGTCTTTTAAAGTAACCTTTATCGGGGCGGGCAGTATCGGATTTACACGCGGGCTGCTGCGCGACCTGCTGACAGTACCGGAATTCCGTAATATTGAAGTCTCATTCATGGATATAAACAGCCATAATCTGCAGATGGTCACCGAGCTGTGCCAGCGGGATATTAAGGAGAACGGCCTGGATATCGTGATCGCTCCCACCACGGACCGGAGAGAAGCGCTGAAGGATGCCAGGTACGTATTTTGCACTATACGCATGGGCGGCCTTGAGGCGTTCGCCACCGATGTGGACATTCCGCTGAAATACGGCGTGGACCAATGCGTAGGTGATACGCTGTGTGCGGGAGGGATCATGTACGGACAGCGCGGCATTGCCGAGATGCTGGAGATCTGCCGGGATATCCGGGAGACGGCTGCGCCGGATGTGCTGCTTCTGAATTACTCGAATCCCATGGCCATGCTCACCTGGGCCTGCAATAAATATGGCGGTGTGCGGACCATCGGACTCTGCCATGGCGTACAGCACGGACATCATCAGATCGCCGAAGTCTACGGGCTGGAGAAGTCGCAGGTGGATATTATCTGCGCCGGAATCAATCACCAGACCTGGTATATCTCTGCGAAGCATGAGGGCAAGGATCTGACGGTCGGACTGCTGGAGGCCTTCGAGCAGCATCCGGAATTCAGCCGGACCGAGAAGGTGCGGATCGATATGCTCCGCCGCTTCGGCTACTATAGCACGGAGTCGAATGGACATCTGAGCGAATATGTTGCCTGGTACCGCAAACGCAGCGGCGAGATTATGGACTGGATCGATCTGGGCAGCTGGATCAACGGCGAGACAGGCGGATACCTGCGGGTCTGCACAGAAGGCCGCAACTGGTTCGAAACGGACTTCCCGAACTGGATGAAGGAACCGGCTCTGGAGTATACCCGGGAGAACCGCGGCGAGGAGCATGGCTCCTATATAATAGAAGGACTTGAGACGGGCCGCGTATACAGAGGTCATTTCAATATGGTGAATAACGGGGTCATCTCCAATTTGCCGGACGATGCCATTATTGAAGCTCCGGGGTATGTAGACCGCAACGGTATCTCGATGCCGCTGGTCGGCGACCTGCCGCTGGGCCCGGCGGCTGTCTGCAATGTAAGCATCTCCGTGCAGCGGCTGGCCGTGGAAGCAGCCGTGCATGGCGATGACAAGCTGCTGCGCCAGGCCTTCATGATGGACCCGCTGGTCGGTGCGGTCTGTAATCCGAAGGAGATCTGGCAGATGGTGGATGAGATGCTGGTTGCCGGGGAGCCTTGGCTGCCGCAGTACGGCGCGGCTATCGCTGAAGCGAAGGAACGTCTAGCTTCCGGTAATCTGATCCCGACGAATGCCGGCAACGAAGGCGCTGCCCGGCTGAAGGTGAAGACCGTGGATGAAATGATGCAGGACCGTGAGGCCGCGAACAAAAACGCCGGGGAGTCCGATAAGGGCAAGGATAGAGAGAAGGTGCACTAAATAAGTTACTTCAGCCGGAAGCAGCGCGTTTGCGTCCGGCTTTTTGTTGATGTTCGGGGACGTGAAGGTCACACAAATTAGATTGAAACCGGAAATGAAAAAATTGGCGGATGTGGCGGGAGTTGACGGATGTGGCGCAAGTGGGGGAGTTACTGGTGCAGATGGCGTAGTCGGAATGAAGCGGACTGAGAAGACGCTATTTTGGCCAAAAGCCTCATATTGCCGCTGATTCGGACTGAGATTCCGTTATCTTGTTCAAATGAGCCACAAATGAAGCCTGATCGGTCAATTAACGGAATCTCAGTCCGCTTGGCCCGCGAATCTGCCTAATCTGACGGAATAGCGGAATCTCAGTCCTTTTCACAAGCTGAATGTAGCCGGAGTGGGGTGAACTCGCTGTTGGAACACTCCGCCGACACCTGGATCGTCACCGCAGAACGCTTCATCAACACCCGGATCATCACCGCAGAACGCCTCGCCAACACCCGAATCGTCACCGCAGAACGCCCCACGGAGTCCCAAGGCTCACTCCCGGACTAGCTTGTCATTTTGCAGCTTGGTAATCTTGCGGCGGATAGGCAAACTTAATGAAATGAAGAACAGGGCCAGAACGATGAGCAGCAGGCCCATAATAAGGTTGATTCTGTTGAGGGCGGTGGGATTGTTCACAAACATCAGGGATATATTAAAGACGCCAATGATCAGCTCCACCACCGCGAGCGAAATCCATAACCGGTATATTCTCTGATAATGCTTGATTTTGGAATCGGTATCCGAATAGATGGTGAAGGCACCCTCCGCTGCTTTTTTTCGAAAGATTACCCAGCGCGGGTTAACATTTACAGTCTTGCCCGATGGCCGTTTACCGGCAGGCACACGCTCGGCCCCTGTCTCCTCCATGAACTGCAGGTATTCGGCAGACTTGGCTTTCTTCGGATCTTCCTCCAGCAGCTCCAGCCGGTAGATGTATTCCCCCGGGGCACTCTCTTCAAATACATAACGGGCCCAGGAGTATTCAACAAGCGCAAGACCTTTGGCAGACATGTCATTCAGCCACTGCTCTTCCTTCTCAAAATCCGCGAAATATTTGCGTACCACATGACTCATTCCGGTTCGCCTCCTATTAGCTTTCTTCCATTAGACAACAGCTCATCGAGCCTGGTCATTTCGCTCAGCAGTGCAGATCTGCCTGATTCCGTAATCCGGTATTCCTTCTTGCGGGAATCCTGACCGCCCGCCAGCGGCTCAATCCAGCCCCGCTCGACCAGCGTGCCAAGCGCGCCATATAGCGTGCCGGCGCCAAGCTCCACGCGCCCGTTACTCAGCAGCTTCACATTCTGCATAATTCCGTAACCGTGCATCGGGGTGAAAAGTGACAGAAGAATATAATATACGCCTTCTGTCAGCGCCCCGTATTCATTGCTTCCTGACAACTGCCTCACCTGCCTTAGTCTTCTATTAACGGATCGTTGCATCAACTGACGTTATAGCAATTGCCGTTACATCGTCTGACGCTATATCGTCTACCGATATATGTATTATATCGGCAGCCGATATAGCAGTCAAGAGGATTTTGCGGAAAATACAAGCAAAAACAAAAAGCAAAAAGCAAAAAGCAAAAAGCATCCCCTTGCGATGGATGAAAAGCTCGCAAGGGGATGCTTTTTGGCCTGGATAGCGGACGAAGGGGGGACAATGCCGAAATAAGCATCCTGCATGAAGTTGACAACATCTTGTTGCTGTAAGCCCCGGGAAACATCTCAGCTTAAGCCCCGGTAGTTTTTTTACCGAAAAATGTCTTCAGCGCCTGATAGACTTCCTTCTTATCCTTAATGACATAATGCATGAACTGCTCCTGCTTCAGGTGGCGGTAGGCAGACATCAGTGTGCTGCTGCGGTTGTACTGGTTCACTTCACCATAGCCGAACATGTTGCTGCGCTTCAGCAGTTCACCGATCAGCTTGACGCAGCGTTCATTGTCTGAGGTCAGGTTGTCGCCATCCGAGAAATGGAAGGGATAAATATTGTATTTGGCCGGCGGATAGCGGCTGTCGATAATCTCCAGCGCCTTCTGGTAAGCCGAGGAGCAGATGGTGCCGCCGCTCTCGCCGCGCGTGAAGAAGTCATGCTCGCTGACCTCTTTGGCCTCGGTATGATGGGCCAGGAATACAATGTCCACCTTCTCATACTGTCGGCGCAGAAAGCGGGTCATCCAGAAGAAGAAGCTGCGTGCGCAGTATTTTTCAAAAGTGCCCATGGAGCCTGAGGTGTCCATCATCGCAATAATTACGGCATTGGAATGGGGGACGGTTATGTCATCCCATGTTTTGTAGCGCAGATCGTCCGGGCTGATGCTGTGGATTCCCGGATTCCCGCTGCTGGCGTTGCGCCGGAGATTCTCCATCAGTGTGCGTTTCTTGTCGATGTTGGACATCATGCCTTTTTTGCGGATATCGTTGAAGACAATGGATTTGACCTCGATTTCTTCCTTGTCCTTCGGCTTCAGGTGGGGTAGCTCCATATCCTGGAACAGAATATCCTCCAGATCCTCAATATCCACTTCGGCTTCGACGGTATCCTGCCCGGGCTGATCCCCCGCCTTATCACCTTTGCCCGGCTGGGCGGACTGCGAATCACGGCCGAGCACATCGCCTACCTGACTCTCCCCGTCCCCCTGGCCGACATGCTTCTGCTTGCGGAAATTATAGATAATCCGGTATTCATCCAGACTGCGGATCGGCACCTTCACTATCTGCTTGCCGCCCGACAAAATAATGTTCTCCTCAGTAACGAGATCCGGCAGATTGTCCTTAATGGCTTCTCTGACCTTTTGCTGGTGACGCTCCTGATCCTGATGGCCTTTGCGGTGAAGGGACCAGTCTTCTTTAGACACAACAAAGGCGTATGGACCGGTTGGCTGGGGCAAGGATGACCACCTCCCATGATTCTCTGAAATTGGTACAGGCTACGCTTGTGACGGGTGCGGCTGGTTGTAACTAAAGTATATTCATGGGGATGGGGGATATGTGAGCTGTATTATTCACTGATTTCCTCAATGAGCAGTTTATAGCTGTTCGAGCGGGCTTCGCCGGAGTATCTTCGTCCGTCTATGGTGAATAAATATAGGGCGGTCGAGGATCCCTGGAGCGATGTGCCCATATAATCAAGGTTGATTTTCACAAAATAAGTGAGGGTGACGGTCTGCCCGGGCTGTAGTGTTCCCAGAGCCACAGTTCCGCTGTACGGGGTTTCGGGTACAGTGATGGCGCTGATGGTAACGATATCCGGATCAATTACTGCTCCTTGCGGCACAATCCGGACCACAGAGACCTCTGCGGGATAATTCCCGCTGTTGGTGACAAGAATCCGGAATTCGGCAATGCTTCCAGGCTCGACAACCGGCGGCTCACCTTGTATTTGAATGGAGACGATTGGCGAGAACAGCAGCGTAGTCACAGCATTGGTCCGGGTGATCTGCCGGACATTGCGTCCATCCGGAAGGGTGAATGTGTATTGGACACTGCCCTGGTTCTGAATGGCCGGAGTCTGGCGGATATCGGTGGCGCCCGGAATGGATACGAGACAATCTACCCTTACCGCCGAGCCTGCTCTTACCGTTCCGAGCGGAATGCCATCCGCAGGCCGTATTCCCTTCTGGGGAACACCGTCAATATGGATGCTGTCCCAGATGAATAGAACACCTGCCGGAATGAAGTCGGTCAACAGAGCCTCTACAGCCAGATTTCCGTTGTTGCGCACGGTGAACTCATACCGCAGATTATCGCCGGGAGCGGCGCTGTAGAGATCTACCTTCAAGCTGGCGGATACTCCCGGCTGGACGATCGTTATGAGGACTGTATTGCTCTCAGCGGTATTCCTGCTGTCATTGACCTCATAGGTGACCACCGCCTTCGCCGGCAATACCGGGTCCGGAGGGATTGCGGCCACCCGCACACGGAAGGAAATCTCGGCAGCCGAGCCTGTACTCAAGGAACCCAGCCTGATGCCAAGGGCCGGATCGGCCTCGGGCTGGTAGACTCCGCCTGCAATGACGCTGCCGGGGATGAATATAGCACCTTCCGGAACCGGAATGGTGGCGATAATTGCGGCCAGCGGCCGGGTACCTTCATTTCTGAGCTGCAGTGTATACGTCACGGCATCGCCGACAAAGGTAGTGGGTGTGCTGGCAGAGAGAAGCGTGGACAACTGATAAGAGAGCAGGGAGACAGTCACCGGGTTGGAGCTGACTTCCCCGCGTACCGTTCGTCCTTCGGGTGTGGAGAAGGAATAGGTGCCGACTGCCCTGTTGTGCAAGGCCAGAGAAGGCGGGAGCGATACAACAATGACCTGGAAGGCGATCGTAACTCCGGAATGCGGAGAGAGAGTGCCTACCGGTATGCCGGAAGACGGAGTGACCCCCGGAAGGGGGACTCCGTCTCTAAGCACGCTGTTGGCAATAAAGGATACACCCGCAGGAAGGACATCAACGATGGTGACCAGTGCGGGCGTATTGCCGCTGTTCTTGGCGAATATGGTGTAGACGAGCGTCTCCCCGAGGGAGGCGCTCGTGTGATCCGTAAGCTTAAGCAGGGATAGAACAGGGCCCACGACGGGAGTATTGACGGTATTGGAATAGGTAATGGCGTTAATACCCTCTGCCGAGCTGAATAGGACCATAGACTGGTTGCTTACGACAGGTTGAAGCCGTGAGCCTTCTGTCATATTACAATGACCTGAACCTGGAAGGTTACTGTAGTGGACGCACCGGCGGCAATCGTGCCGATGATTATGCCGGCAGCCGGGTTCGCACCAGGGCGGAAGACTCCGTCTACGGCAACACTGCCAACGACAAATTGGCTGCCTGCCGGAATCGGGTCAACCAGTACAACATTGTTGACGGGAACGATACCGTTGTTGGTCACAACAATGGTATAGGTAATAATGTCGCCTACTACCGCATCGATTGCAGGAGTGCTCTTGACTGCTGTTACGTCCGGTGAAGAGACAGGGATAATCAGCGTATTCGACAGTGCAGAACCTGAGAGCAGACGGCCATCCGGCGGTGTGAAGGTGAAGGTGGCGGCGGCCTGGTTCACGAGCTGTTGCGGAGAAGGCAGGGAAGCTACTGTGACCTGCAGGGTGACTGTCACGAGGATTGTAGCTCCGGCTGCAACCGTGCCGAGATTAATGCCGGTAGTCGGGTCTGCACCCGGAACAGGCTGGCCGTTGACCAGTACGCTGTTCGGAATGAATACAGCTCCCGGCGGGATAGAGTCTGTCAAGGTTACGACAGCTGGCAGATTGCCTGAATTGGTAACGCTGAACGTATAGGTCACGGTATCTCCAACCGTCGCATTGGTCGTATCTGCAGCTTTTAGAATACCGATGATCGGCTGGAATACCGGAGTAATGAGATTGTTGGAATAGGATGCGCCAGAGAAAGCACCGGAAGTGAAGCTTACCGAAGCCTGGTTGTTCAGTATCGCCGGATTAGGCAAGGAGTTGACCAGAATATTGAATGTAATCAGGACTGTCGCACCCGGGGCCACCGTTCCCAGTGAAATCCCGTTAGCCGGATTCGCTCCCGGCAGCGGAGTACCGTCCACAACTACGCTTCCGGCAACAAAGGAAGAGCCGGCCGGAATCGGGTCGCTCAGTACAACATTATTGATCGGCGCTATGCCGCTGTTGGTAACGCTGATGCTGTATGGAACGGTATCTCCCGGAACTGCATCGGTTACAGTAGTGCTTTTGACAACGAGAACATTTGGCGATGATACCGAAATCTGATTGATGTTCGAGCTGGCTGACTGGTTGAAGGTCCGTCCGTCAGGAAGCGTATAGCTGAAGGCGATGATGGCCTGGTTGCTGAGCTGCTGGCTGGCCGGCAGTGTGGCAATGACGACAGAGAATGTTACCGCCAGCGATGCACCTGCAGCAACCGTACCCAGAGGGATTCCGGTGGCGGGATCTGCACCCGGTGCCGGGAAGCCGTTGATCAGCACGCTGTTAGGAACAAGCGTTGTACCTGCAGGAATCGTATCGGTCAGAGTGGCAGCAGCCGCATAGTTACCCGAATTGCTGACATTGACAGTATAAATAATGGTGTCTCCAACGGTTGCATTTACAGAGTTAGAGCTTTTGGCTGCCGCAATAATCGGCTGGAAGACTGGAGTGGTCACAATGTTCGAGAAGGCAACACTGGACAGTGCCCCGGAAGTGAAGCTGACCGATGACTGATTGTTAAGCACTCCCGAGACAGGGAGGGACGTTACAGTCACACTGAAAACTACAGTTACTGATGCGCCTGGCGCGACGCTGCCAATGGTTACCCCGGTAGAAGGTGAAGCAGCCGGACGAGGGACGCCGTCTACCGTTACACTGCCGGGAACGAAGGCCGTTCCTGCAGGTAAGGCATCTGTAAATACGACATTGTTAACGGTAGCGATCCCGTTATTGGTCAGACTGACCGAATACGTAATCGTATCGCCAACATTGGTAGCGGTGGTTGTGGTCGATTTGACGACCGCGAGATTCGGATTCGAGACAGGGATGGTCAGTGTGTTGGTGAGGACCGATCCGCCAAGGGTTCTTCCGTCAGGTAAGGTGAAGCTGTAGGCTACTGTCCCCTGATTCACCAGTGTTTGCGGTGTAGGCAGTGAAGTAATTACCACCGAGAATGAGACAGCAACGCTTGCGCCCGGAGCGACGCTTCCGGCGGCGATTCCGGTGGTGGGATTGGCCTGCGGCAGAGGCAGCCCGTTGATCAGAACACTGTTTTCCTCAAAAGTAGTCCCGGCTGGGATGTTGTCCGTTACTGTCAGGCTTGCTGCGTAGTTGCCTGTATTGCTGACAGTTATAGTGTAGGTTACTGTATCACCCACCGTTGCGTTCGCGGTGTTGGCAGATTTGACGGCAGCAATATTCGGCTGGAAGACGGGAACCGCCACGGGGTTCGAGAAGGTGGAGCCTGTAAAGATACCGGAGGTGTATGTTACAGTCGCCTGATTATCAATTGAAGTATCTGCCGGTACCGATGTTACCGTAACACTGTAGGAGACAATTGCGGAAGCACCGGATGCCAGTGTGCCAATGGGAATTCCTGTAGAAGGATGGGCATTTGGAAATGGCACGCCATTTACAGATACGCTGCCCGGCACGAAGGCTGCCCCATCTGGCGTTGGATCGCTGAGCACTACATTATTAACCGGGTCTATTCCGTTGTTCGTGATGCTTACGGAATAAGCGATAGTATCGCCCAGTGCCACCGAGGTTGAAGTCGTGCTCTTAACAACCGCCAGATTGGGTGCGGACACAGCGATCGTTACAGTGTTGGAGACGGCGCTTCCGTTCAGCAGCCGCCCGTCCGGCGGCGTGAAGGTGTAGGTGGCAGCCGCCTGATTCACTAGCTGCTGCGGCGATGGCAGGGAGACAATGAAGACGGTGAAGCTGACAGACACACTGGCGCCGGGAGCGACAACTCCGACAGCAATGCCTGTATCCGGTGCCGCGCCCGGCTGAGGGAAGCCGCCGACAATGACACTGTTGGGATCAAAGGCGGTGCCGGCCGGGATATTGTCCGTTAACGTTACATTGGCTGCAACGTTGCCGGTATTGCTGACAAGAATGGTATAGATGACCGTGTCGCCGACAGTGGCGTTCAGGTCATTGGCGCTTTTGACCAGAGAAATTTGCGGCTGCGTTACCGGTGTGGTAGTGACGTTGGAAGATGAAGAGCCGGAGAAGACCCCGGAGGTGAAGCTGACGGTTGACTGGTTATTGACCTGTGAAGGAATCGGCATTGTTATCCTCACCTCGAATGTTACGGCAACTGAAGCCCCAGGGCCCAGACTGCCGATTGGAATGCCGGCGGACGGAACTGCCAGCGGCTGGGAGACGCCGCCTACAATTACGGTTCCGGGAATGAAAGTCGCATTCTCAGGCAGAGGATCGCTGAGAATGATATTGCTGACAGATGTAATACTGTTGTTGGTCAGCACGGAGGTGAATGTAAGAATGTCGCCGGTTACGGCATCGATGGCATTCACGCTTTTGACAACACTGACATTGGGGGCAGAGACGGGAACAGTCAAAGCGTTCGATACGGTATTTCCGCCGAGCTGCCGTCCGTCCGGCAGCGTGAAGGTATAGGAGGCGGCCGCTGAATTGATCAGCTGCTGGTTCGGTGGCAGTGACGTAACGGTAACCAGAAAACTGACGGTGACGCTGTCTCCGGGAGCAAGCGGGCCTACCGGAATTCCGGTCAGCGGGCTGAAGCCGGGCAGCGGTGTTCCGCCTACGCTTACACTGTTGGTCTCGAAGACTGTTTGCGGCGGCAGAATGTCGGTCAGATTCAGGGTTGCGGCAATATTGCCGGTATTGCTGGCGAATATGGAGAAGGATAGCAGACTGCCCACCGAGGCTTGTGCAGGGCTGGAGCTTTTGACTAGCCCAATCACCGGGGTGAAGACTGGAGTAAGTATAGTGTTCGAAAGAGCTGTTCCACTGAATGCACCCGCTGTGAAAGAAGCGCTCGCCCGGTTGTTCAGCTGAGGCGGGCTTGGAACAGAAGTGGCGTTGACCTGGAAGACTACAATACTCGTTGCTCCGGCAGCAAGCGTACCCAGGGCGATCCCGGCATTCGGATTCGCAGACGGTACAGCAGCCCCGTTCACCGTGACGGTTCCCGCTACAAAGGCGCTCCCGGCAGGGGCGGGATCGGACAGAACGACATTGTTAACCGCCACACCGCTGGGGTTGGATACCGACACGGTGTAGGTGAGATATTCCCCTACTGCTATAGCGGTGACATTGGCGCTCTTGAGGAGTGTGATGTTAGGTGCAGATACCGGAATGGTAACCGTGTTCGACACACTTCCGCCGGACAGGGCACGTCCGCTGGGCAGCTGGTACGTATAGCTGCTGCTTCCCTGGTCGGTCAAGGTTGCCGGAGACGGCAGAGATTGAACCGACGTCAGAAAAGTCACCGTAAAGCTTGCCCCGGGTGCTACGGACCCCAGCGGGATTCCGCTAACGGGTGAGTCTGCCGGTCGGACAACGCCATTCACCGTAACACTTCCGGCAACGAAGACGGACCCGGCCGGAATCGTGTCGGTCAAGCTCGCCGTTGCGGCGATATTGCCTGTGTTCCTCACTACCAGCGTATACTGCACATTGCCCCCGACCGTCGCGCTGCCCGGACTCGCGCTTTTGACGATACCGATTACGGGTTGAAATACAGGGGTTAGGGTTGTATTCGATTGGGTGATTGCATTAAATGCTCCCGAGCTGTACGAAGCGGACGACTGGTTGGAGAGCTGGCTGCTTCCCGGCACGGAAGTGACATTCACCTGGAACGTAACGGTTACGCTGGCCCCCGGAGCGATGGTTCCGATGCTAATCCCGGAAGCCGGATCAGCAGTCGGACGTGCACTTCCGGCTACGGTGACACTTCCCGCCACAAAGGTGCTGCCGGCGGGTACCGGATCAGAAAGGACAACATTCGTGACTGCAACAATTCCGTTGTTGGTGACCACTGATGTATACAGCAGAGTGTCACCTACGGCCACATCCGGGAAGCTGGCGCTTTTGACGATGGCAACACTTGGCAGCCTGACCGGTATGGTTAGCGTGTTGGAGGCTGCCGTTCCGGGAACGGTCCGGCCGTCGGGAACGATAAAGGTATAGGCTGCTGTGGCCTGATCGACCAGCTGCGGAGGCGAGGGCAGACTGTTTACCAGCACACGGAATTGTACAGTTGAGGTTGACCCGGCAGCAATGGTGCCAATAGGGATGCCGGCGGCGGGATTACCTGCTACCGGAGTGCCGTTGACCGTAAAGCTTCCCGGAACATAGGTGCTGCCCGCAGGAATATTGTCAGTGAGTGTAGTTGTGGCACCGATATTACCGGTGTTTGCAATCTGGAGCGTATAGATAATCTGATCACCGACGGTAGCGTTGGTAGTATTTGCGCTTTTGACGATGCCAAGAACCGGAGAATAGACCGGCAGCGAGCTTGTATTGGAGGGAATAACTCCGCTCACAATCGGGCCGCCCGCTACGCTCTGGAACGTAAATGCGGCATTGGCTGTGTTGGCGACAATTTGTGTGCTTGGCAAGGATGTAACCCTGGCTTGATATGTAATCGTGATTGAAGTACCCAGGGCCAGAGATCCGAGAGGGATGCCGGATGTTATGTCAAAAGCCGGCCGGGAAACCCCGGCTACCACTACACTTCCGGCCACAAAGGTCAGACCAGGCGGCAGCGTATCCGACAGTACGACACTGGCTGCACTTGCTGTACCGGTATTGCTGACGGTCACGGTGTAAGTGACCAGATCACCAACGATCGTTCCGGCGACATTAGCGGTTTTGGTTAACGAAATCTTGGGGGCATTAATATCAATCTGCAGCCCGTTAGCATTAACCACGTAAGCATCGCCTGAGGTAGTCAGTGTCAGCAAAGCCGAGGACTGATTGTTAACCAGGCGCGCACCAACATCCACGTTCGTGATATCCCAGCCCTGCCGGCCGCCGACAATGTTGGAGCCTGGACTGCCGTTAGTCTGGTTGCGGTTTCCGAATGTACCGGTGGTATTCAGGTTGCCGGTATCATTATTGATCTGTGAAGCGAAGAAGTTGTTCGCAAAGTTGTTAGGTCCTGACAAAGCGACCTGGGTCGCAGAGGTAGGGCCGAAGAGCGCCTGATCCCCTGAGCGGTTGGCATCTCCTTCCTGGGCACTGAACATGATGCGGCCGCCGAGTGCTCCTGTAACGGGTGTGGCAAATCCGGTAATCGTTGTGACAACCGGGGCAGAGGTGGACTGGACAAGTACGGCCCCCGCCCGCAGAGACATGTTGCGGAAAGGGAGTGACGGGTTCTGGTAGATGACAGCGAGCGTCCACCCCGCATGGTTGGCAGTCGGATCACCGGGAATAACGATGGTACCGACTACACCGGCTGTGATATAGGTTCCGGCTCCCGAGGCTTGAATAATGCTGGTAACACTGGCGGAACGGACATAAGCGAGTGCTCCGCTTCCGAGATCTACGGAATTGGCGGTGGCTGCATCGGGAGATACGCTGACCGTGTTCCCAAGCGGTGTTGTGAAGGACACAGGATTGTTAATTGCCGCAGTCAGATTGACCGTGCCGTTAACATAAGTTCCGCCCCAGATCAGTTCTGCATACAGGACCGTGCTCCCCGCCGGAAGCACCAGGACCGCTGCTGAACTGTTGCTCTGGTACAGATTTGTAGTGCCAGCAGGATAAGTGCCGAATATGGAGGCTGTATTCACCGTGGAGAAGGCCCCGATACTATCCTGGGTACCCGGAACCCCAAGCGTATCGGACCGGCTTAACCCCAATGTATTGCCTGTAAAAGTAATGGCACCTGTTGCATTAACCGTAGACCGAACGACTAGAGGAATGATTTTCACCTCCTTTTGGGAGTGTTGAATTCAAATCGGAAGACAACGAAAAAAAGCAGACCGACTCCTGCTTGAGGTCGATGTGCCATCTTTCTTGTGTGGTATTAGCCTATGTGCGGTGCAGGGCATTATTGTATGTCCATTTGCGATTCTTTTTTACTAATTTTGTCTGTTCTGTGACCGGAGCCGGCGTTCGAACAGCGCTCGCGGTTCAGGATAGACTCTTCTGCTCATTGCTTCCAGCTCTTCCCGGCTGATCTCCTGCTTAATTACGGCAAAATGATACATGATTTCATGGACGACGTTGGATTGCAGCGTCTTGAGCACCTCCAGCTCCTCCGTCTCATAGAGCGAGTCGTCAAAAGGATATTGATAGAACAGCTCCATCCGCAGCAGTCTGAAATCGAACGGCGGCGCAGGAGCCGGATAGTCCGGAATCTCCGGGGAGATTGGGCTGAGAGAAGGCTGAAAAAAGCTGCCGGTCAGATAACGGGGTGTATATTCGTCAAACTTCTGTTTGAACATAGGGTTGGAGATATGCGGAAAACTATGGGCATAGGGCGAGAGAATGCAGATGACCGCTTTATGCGTGCTGATTCTGTGAATCTCGGACAATGCTGCAAACAAGTCGTTTACATAGGGCATTACCCGGCTGGCCATCACGAATTCGGCGGTATTATCAGGCAGGGGAATGCCCTCGCAAATATCGCAGACAATATCCACACCGGGGTATAACTTGCGGTCGATTCCCAGATAACCGGATTCTTTGCCGGGACCGCAGCCGATATCGATTCTCAGGGGAGATCACTCCTTCAAGTTGCTGAATAAGGCTCTCCATCATTGTATTAAATCTGCGGTTCTGTGCGTACGGCGGATGCCCAGCCCCGTCCGGCAAGTTTATGCCCCCCGGCCTTTGGGGTAATCGTTAATAAGGTAAGCAGCACACTCAGGGCTTACCGTGAGATATGGAGGAGGTAAGGCTATGAGATCACAACGTTCGCTGCCTGCTATCGCAGCAGTCGCTGTACTAATGCTGGCCTTAACCGCCTGCGGCGGGAATCATCCGGCTGAAGCGCCGGGGCTACCCTCAGCAGGCCCGTCATCTGCACCTGTAGAGAGCGCAGCTGCGCCGAGCCCCAGCCCTGCTCTCCCGCCAAGTCCTACCGGAACTGCAGAGGCACAGGTTATTCAGGGATCCGGCGTTTATATCGGACAGATTGATAATCATTCCGTAGAGATTGAGACTGAAGAAGGACCCACAGCCTTTGAGCTGGGTGCCGGCACGGAGGATGCGCCGGAGCTGCTCGAAATGGATGATGCCGTTGTTTTTGCGTATGTGGAAAAAGTGGTCGGAAGCGATGGGACCGCAGTTCAGCGTGTGTTGTCCAGCCTGTCCAAGGCAGAGGGCGGAGGGGCCGCACCGGCAGCCAGTGCGCTCCCGGATACTCAGACCTTCAGGCTGACACTGGAAGGGATGGAGGAAGAGAAGACGGCGGCACTTGCCGCCGGAGAAGGGTACTCCCTGTATGTATTCGATATCTTCAGCTTTGACGCGGCCAGCGGCAAGCTGGCGATGAAGGTAGACCCGGGGTATTACGCCGAAATTATCAAGCTTCCTGCCGATTTCGATCTGGATGCCATAGAGCAGGAGGGGAAGGCTGAGCTTGCGGCTACAGGCAAGGTTACAGCGCTTACCCGGGAAGAGCGGGACCGGCGGATGTCCGGCATCCGCTTGTATCTTACCGCAATGGGCTCTGGCCTGACCCGCCAGGTTGCCGTGAAGGAAGTTGATGGCCAAGGCTATCTGATCAAGCTGAACATCCCGCAGCGGGAAGCCTCGGAAGGCTTCGGGCCGCATGTGTATGCTTCACTGGATTCACTGGTTAATCAGTAAAGCGCAGAGCAGCGAAGCGGCACCGCCAGCTTAGAAGATAAGAAGGCATAGGCTTCGCCATCCATTATCCTAATCTTTACCGCGGAAACGGTAGTGTCCTTATTAAAGGGCGCTACCGTTTTCACTTGCCTGCGGCATGATTCAACCTCCAAAAGATTATTTTATTGTAACCGGTTTGCGAGAAACTTTTACCCGTGATCTTACGTCAAAGAGATAGAAATAGATGAGATTTTTTTCCTATCTGGGAGGATGAGTTTGTGAAGAAGTTATGGATTTCTATTGTAGTGGGGTTGCTGATAGTTCCGTTACTATTTCAAGCCCCGGCCAAGGCGGCAGTCACACCGATCCGCATCATTATTGACGGAGTCCAGTTGTCTACGGATCAGCCTCCGGTAATGGTGAACGGACGAACGATGGTGCCGCTGCGTGCAATCTTCGAAGCCTTCAATGCCGCTATCAAGTGGGATCAGAAGACGCAGACTGTAACGGCGGTGCAGGAGGATACAACGGTTATATTGAAGATCGGCTCCAAGACAGCTACGATTAATAATCGGTCTGTAAGCCTGGATGTGCCCGGTCAGAATTTGAAGGGCAGAACTATGGTTCCAACGCGGTTCGTAAGTGAAGCGCTTGGCCGGGAAGTGGGCTGGAATCAGACCACCAAGGTTGTGACGGTAACCACCCCGGTACCGGCCGGTGTTAATACTGCTCCGGTATCCGGCGTAACCACGCAGGATATCAGTGATTTCGGTGACGGACGCGACCTGCAGATCAGCTTCAACCGGGTGGCCGATGAGTCCCTGGTGGACCATTACCGCGTTCTGATCGTCAAAGCGGGGAATTCGCTTGATCTGTCGTCAGCACTGGCTATACCCGCATCTAATTACTCCTCAGTTATGGTAACAGGCGCCAATCCTGTGGTTAAACTGACGGCTGCTTCGAGAACGGCAGATGGAGAAGTACTTAAAAGCAGTCAAGGGTATATAGCTTATGTCCTTACGGTAGGCAAAGGAAGTAACATCAGCGCGCTTTCCGGCAGTTCCTCCACCATTACTCTGACCAATAATATTGCACCGGTAATAAGCAATGTACAAGTGACCGATAATGGCGATTACGGTGACGGGCGCGATCTGTCCGTCAGCTTCAACAAGCTGGCAGATGAGACCAAGATAAGCTCTTACCGGATATTTGTGGTTAAAGCGGCTAATTATTCAGCCTTTAATCTGGCCAAAGCCAATTCTGTCGTCAGTGCCTATTACACCCAAGTCACCAAGACAGGTGCTAATCTTACCCAGATTCTTTCCTCAGGAGCCAGGGATACAGACGGAGCACTGATTCAGACGGGGGTAAGCTACCGGGTATTCGCCATGGCAGTGGACAGCAGCAATACCGCCAATAATGTGTTATCCGCTGCTTCGTCTCCGGTTACCCTATCCAGCATCGGGATCTCGAGCCTGTATGTCACTGACGTTAACGACTATAATGACGGCCGTGACCTGAAGGTGTCCTTTACCCATGCCGCTGACGAAACGTATATCAGCCAGTACCGGATTCTGGTGGTGCCTACATCCTATTACAGCAGCTACAGCCTGTCTGAGGCGAATAATGTATCGGGAGCCAACTATACTGCTGTGAGCACTTCCGGTTCTTCTACCAGTCTAGTGCTGACCTCGTCCACCAGAGATGTGCGCGGGACGCTGCTGAAGAGCGGAATCAATTATAAAGTGTATATTTTATCAATCAGAAGCGGGGGTAATGCAGGGTCGAATATTCTTTCTCCTGCCTCTGCCGAAATTACGCTATGGAATGATTTCAGCATGAGTGCTGCGACTAACCTGAGTGTGACTGACGTTAACGATTATGGGGATGGCCGCGATCTGAGGGTGTCATTCACCCATGCCTCAGATGAGACTTATGTCAGCCAGTACCGGATTCTGGTGGTGCCTACATCCTATTACAGCAGCTTCAGCTTGTCTGACGCGAATAATGTATCAAGTGCAAATTATTCATCAGTAGGTACATCGGGCTCCACGACCAGCCAGGTATTAACCTCCTCCGCCAGAGATGTGCGCGGGAATCTGCTTAAGAATGAGATCAGTTACCGGGTGTATGTATTATCTAGTGGAAGCGGAAGTTACGCTGGGTCTGGTGTACTTTCGTCAGCTTCATCGGTAATTACGTTGTTGAATTCCTCAAGTGTGAGTGCAGTTTCCGGCCTCGCTGTCAGCGATGTTACGGATTTCGGTGACGGCCGTGATCTGAAGGTGTCCTTTACTCATGCTTCGGATGAAACCTACATCAGAGAGTACCGGATTCTGGTGGTGCCTACATCCTATTACAGCAGCTTCAGCTTGTCTGACGCGAATAATGTCTCCACGTACACTTCAGCAGGTACATCCGGCAATAGCACCAGCATAATTTTAGACGCCTCAGCCAGAGATGTGCGCGGTACTACAATCAAAGATGGAATTAGCTATAAAGTGTATGTGTTATCCGTCGGAATTGCGAATTATGCAGGCCCGAACGTTTTGTCGGGAGAATCATCAGTAATTACCCTGGCCGGCAAAACCCCGCTCACCTCTGTTACGAATGTAACTTATAGTGTGGACAAAGGTAACCTTCTGATCGGCTTCACCAAATCATCGAACGAGGCTAATATCCTGGAATACCGGGTATACGTAGTCCCTTCCAAGCAAGGGTTTGGTGCAGCGGATGCGCTCGGAGTGCCGGCTTCACAGTATAAGGCGGTGGCTCCAAACGGCTCGAATCCGACAGTTGCAGCTGCAGCCAGAGATGTGAACGGAAATGCAATTGCCAGCGGGATTAAATACAAGGTGTATGTTCTTGCCGTAGCCAATAATTATGGTGTGCAGAATGGCGGTCTTTCAGATTCAAGCGAGGAGTTTGAGCTATAACTGCCGGTTCTAAGCTGTGAAAAAAGCTGAAAAACACAAACACAGCACGTCTCCAGTAAATGGGGAGGTGCTGTATTTTTTTGTGATTCATTACGACTGCCTAGGCAGCGCCTGCATTCACCAGAACCAAGGAAATCAGCAGCATGAACACCAGCAGGATAACGGCGTTAATGATAGTCCCGAGGACTGCGAATACCTTACGGCGTCTGCGGAGCGTAAGCCCGACAATGCCGGTGACCGCTCCGATCACATTAACAGCAGCCAGGATCAGCACGGATAAGCCCAAATACATAATCGCTTCCGCTGAATCGGCAATCAGCTTATTATTCTCATTCATGATGGAGGAAGCCTGTGCACCAACATACACAAACGCAATTGCATAACCGACCAGAGTAACCAGAGCGATGACAAAAGAAGCGATGCCGGGGCCTGAGTGCTTGAAGTCGCGTTTGTTCTCCTGATACACGTATGCTGGATCAGCAGGTATTGGCTGTTCTGATGAGCCCCATTCTGCGGGCCGGGATGGTGCGGTTTCCGGTTTGGGTGGAGGATTATGGTCCATGGGCTGCACTCCTTGGGATAAAAGATTGATAGTATCACTTTTCCATAAGATGGCTCTAAAAGCAAGTATTGCGGCAGAATTATCCGTAAATCCTGCTGCTGGAAATCAGCCATGCGGATACGTTAAGATAGGAGGAGTTCAAGAGACAAAGGAGCTGTATATCCATGCAACGAAGATTGGTAGCCTGGGGAGCTGTGCTGGCTATGCTGTCCGTGGGAATCGGAGCGTTCGGCGCACATATGCTGAAGGCTGTGATCAGTGAAGAGTACCTGAAAGTGTACGAGACCGGTGTCCAGTATCATATGGTTCATGCACTGGCTCTGATTCTTATCGGCCTGGCAGCAGGCCAGTGGGGAGAGAGTGCCCGGCTTGCCTGGGCGGGCCGGCTGATTGGGGCGGGAATTATTCTGTTCTCCGGCAGCCTGTATATCCTCAGCACCTCCGGGATCAAAATTCTTGGAGCCATTACACCCATCGGCGGCGTATGCTTCCTTGCCGGCTGGATATGCTTTGCCGTGGAGGCTTTCTCGCGTAAAGACTAACAAACAAGCACCCGTTCCCGGAATCCCGGGCGGGTGCTTGTTTGGGCTTGCTTACAAGAATTCGTCGATTTCATTGAGATTGAACGTGTACACCTGCTTCTCGTCAACATGGTACACGCTTAGCGAGTTAGCGCCTTCATCAAAGTTCAGAATACGGCAGGGCATCGATACCTGCTTCCCGTGCCGGTTCGCTCTCAGCCGGACCAGCTGGTTATTCTGAATATACAGCCTGATCTTGCCGAACACGTCTGCCGGCGTTTCCGCCGGTGTCACAACAGGCGGTTTCTTGACGGGAGATCTTTCGGCTGGCTTGTCCGCTGGCTTCTGTGGCAATTTCACTGAAACCGGAGCTGGAGTAAAGGAATCGTTCTTTAGAGCCAACTTTGCAGACCGCAGCAGAGTGTCTATAGTTCTTCCAAGCTCCAGACCGGAGTTAATGTTGAAATCTGTGATTTTATCGCTGTTGTTCAACATTTCAAGTAAGTATTGCAGAGCAAGCGGGTTAGTACGGGCATTAATCAGGATGTCGACATTGAAGAGATAGTTGCCGTCGGTGTGTTGTAGTTTCTTGTCCATTAATCCCCCAGCTTTATCGTTTAACACGATTCATTAAGTATTTATAAAGTATATAAACTATACCATTAAACAAGCAAAATTTATATACCCTCCGGCAGAGAATTAAGGACTTATGACCCCTCTAATTTATAAAGGAACTAGGACCATCGTCCACACGCCGTTGTAGCAGGACGCATAACTTAGATCGTGGAACGTGATAATAGGAGGTGCTGTAAATGGTAACATTGGAGCCTGTACAGGTGGGCGATTATGTCCTGGTCGGGGTTGAAGTGAAGCTGCCCAAAACTACGCTGCTCAGCATCAGCACAAGCCGGGGATATATCATGTGCGGGGCGCTGGATATAGGACTGCTCAATAATACGCTGAGTGACCGGCAGATTATTGCTGCACGGGCAGTAGGGGTGCGCACATTGCCGCAGCTGCTGGCTGCCCCGCTGGAATCCGTTACAATAGAGGCGGAGAAGCTTGGCATCGTTCCGGGAATGACTGGGGCGGAAGCCCTGCTTCTGATGGTGTAGGACAGCAGACTGGATGAGTGTCAACAGGGGGGGCCATCGGCCCTCCTTTTGTCTGAGTAGGAGAATAATAATAATTCCTGTTGTTTCACATGTCCCGGAGCATAAGGCAAGGACTCTTGGCTCATCCTACGGGGTAGGACCGGAAGCTGCAGGACGCGGCGGGGAAAAAGCTGCTTGTCCCGTGTCCTCCTTTGTTTCGCCCTGCGGGCAGAAGGGTAAATGGAGAATAGACTACTGCATAGCCGGATGATGGACAAGCAGCCGGCAAAATATATGGATAAGGAAGGGATCAACTCATGGCTAAAGCATCAAACAAAGTAAATACCGCTTCATTGGAACAAGTACTTAACCGTCAGGTAGCTAACCTCAACGTTCTATATGTGAAAGTGCATAACTATCACTGGTATGTGAAAGGTGAGCAGTTCTTTGCCCTGCATGTGAAGTTTGAAGAATTGTACGATGATATCACGCTCAAAATGGACGAGGTTGCCGAGCGCCTTCTGAGTATCAAAGGCAGTCCTGCAGCGACGATGAAAGAATATTTGGAAATTGCCACTATTCAGGAAGCAACCGGCAAGGAAGATGCACGGGGTATGGTGCAGGCACTCATCGAGGATTTCGCTACAGTAGCGGAAGAATTGACTGAAGGCATCGAACTGGCGGAAGAAGTCAGCGATCAGCCGACTGCCGACCTGTTCATCAAGATCCGCACTGATCTTGAGAAGAACCAATGGATGCTGCGCTCTTTCCTGGGCTGAGTGATAGCTGGTTAATCCTTGCTGTGTAAGTTTGAGACAAAAGTATAAACAAAGCCTCCCCTGGGATAATACCATGCGGGAGGCTTTGTTTATGCTACGAACTAAAGAAGAAAGTTCATTTAATATTGCAGCAATGAATGTATTCAGTTCAGTTCCAAGTGGAAATTCAGTAATAGTTGTATATTGTGCAGTTAAAAACA
This sequence comes from Paenibacillus sp. FSL E2-0178, assembly GCF_038593005.1. NCBI lineage: Bacteria > Bacillati > Bacillota > Bacilli > Caryophanales > Paenibacillaceae > Paenibacillus > Paenibacillus sp. FSL E2-0178. The sequence goes on along the minus strand of NZ_CP151953.1, from coordinate 2,269,532 downwards.
GCGAAAAGGGCTGCCCGCATCTTATAACTGTATTCTGTACAACTAAATCTGCCCGAATGGGTGAGAACCAAGGTCCAAAGGCAGTTTAATTGTACGAAATACAACTAAACGGATAATCGGCTGGAAATCAGACGTTTTAGTTGTACAAAGTACAACTAAGCATACGCATATACCGGAATAGGGTCACTGTAAGCAAACCATCAGCAAGCGATTTACAAAATTAGCTATCACTAGTTTAAATCAGACGCTGTTTAAGGAGCTCCAAATGTTCACCGCAGTGACGGCTAAGCTTCAAGTTCAAATCTTAAGTAAGCCTTATACAGACTAGGAGCTCTCGTCATTTTTAATCATAGTGTCACTATGACTAATCACCGTTTGAATAAATTTCAGTGAAGCCTGCAGTTCCGCCTCCGAGAAGGTGTTCAAACCCTGAATAAAGCTCTGCTCAAGGCTTTCATGCATCTCGGCGTGAACGATGAAGAGCTGCCTGCCTTTGGGCGTAAGGCTGAAATAAACTTCTTTCTTGTTGTCATTCATCCGGCTGCGCTTAATGCAGCCTTCCTGTAGAAGCTTGCCGCTGATTTTTGTAATGCTCGCCTTGGACAATTTCATTTTTTCCGCAATCGAGGTGCTGTTAATGGGCTCGTGGCTGCCGATGCAATCAATGACATGAATGCTCGTCAAAGAGTTTGAAGTGAAAGTCAGCCCGTACTGGCGGGTAAGATCAGCGAAAGCGTCGAGCTCGGATGCAAAAAGCTGTTCGTTAAGATGCGTTAAGTGGAGTAATCGGCCATACAGCAGCCGCTTAAGTCCTTCGGATGAGTTCATAAGGCTGGGCATCTCCCTGCTATGTAAAATTATCTTTATCCTACCCCGAAATTATTCACTTGTAAACTAACGTGTGATTTCGCTGTTTAGCTATTAAAGCTCAGTCTATTTTCTAATAATTAGATTGACAGCTATGTTATTGCGAAATATAGTTTACTGGTAAACAATTTAAAATTGTTGAATGTTAACAATTTTCCGGGGAGGATAAGGATGATGAATGTGTCTCAAGCGATAAGAGAACGGCGGACCATTCGGAAATTCAGCGCAAAGCCGGTCGAACAAGAAGTGATCGTTGCTTTGCTGAATGAGGCGGCAAGCCTGTACGAAGCTGAGGGGACGCCGCATTGGCGCTGTCTTTATTTCGGCACACCGGAGTCACGTGAAGAGCTGGCTGAGAGCATGATTGCCAAGGTGAAGGATAGTCATCTGGGAAAACTCCTTCCTGCCAGGATGACCGGATTTCTAAAAAAACAAATCACTGCTACTCCCGCCCACATCATTTTCATCGCTGAATCCGCCGAAACGCAGCGGCAGTGCGACGAAAATTACGCCGCCGTCTGCAGCATTATGCAGAATGTTCAACTGCTGGGCTGGGAACAAGGGCTAGGAATGCTGTGGTACACGGATTCCATGTTTTGCAGCGGGTCATTTTTTGAGAAAATGGGCTTGAAAGAAGGAGAACGGTTCGCCGGGATGCTGGAAATCGGATACTTTGAGAAGACGCCGAGGGCCCGGAAAAGAACGCCGGCAGAGGAGAGTTGGAGTATAATAGGTGAGGACGACAGATTCCATCCGGATCTCAACCCTGTTTCTCCGCAAAGCGTCCTGAAACTGCTCAACGAGGCTGTATGGGCGCCTAATGACGGAATGAGAGAACCCTGGCGTTTTATCTATGTAACGGGTGGTCAAGCTGCCCGGAAACTGCGATCCTCTGGAGAAGAAGCTTCAACACCGTTCCTTATGGTCGTAGCCACGGAGGAATCGGATCTTCACCGGCAGGAAGAGGATTATGCGGCGGTGTGCTGTCTAATCCAGAACTTTCAACTGCTGGCCAAGTCCGAGCCATGGAACCTGCGCCGCCTGATTCCGGAATGGATTTATGACACGGAGCAGTGCAGTCCGTTTGGAATTCGCCCCCGGGAACGGATCGTTGCTGTGCTTGAACTGGGGGGAGACAAGAGAGTCTCTAATGCCGTGTCTGCTCCAGTGGTTGTCGAACAGTACAGCAGGAGGAGCGGTCCCGGGCAATAATCACTATTATTAGCTGTAGATACAGGCGACAGAGTAATAAAATTATAAGTCGGTATTTGTAAAAATCGGACCTTTGTAATAAAATTAGTGAGAATCATTGATAATCAACCTGATTCAATTTATAATAATTACAATGTGATATAAAATCTAATTGCTTGTAATCAGGGAAATCCTGTGACAATACAACTTTCTGATTTCGCAAATCGATCAATGGAGGGAATAATAATTATGGCAGCAGATTTTGTCATTGAGGGACTGAAAGCGACGATTGAAGGAAAAGAAATTCTGAAGGGGATCAACCTTCAAATGAAAGGCGGAGAAATTCACGCCATCATGGGACCGAACGGTACTGGTAAAAGTACTTTGGCCTCAGCCCTGATGGGTCATCCGAAGTATGTGGTTACAGAAGGCACAGCCGTGCTTGAAGGTGAAGATCTGCTGGAGATGGCGGTTGATGAACGCGCCCGTGCCGGCCTGTTCCTGGCTATGCAGTATCCGAGCGAGATCAGCGGGGTAACCAATTCCGACTTCCTGCGCAGTGCAATTAATTCCCGTCGTGAAGAGGGCAGTGAGATTTCCCTGATCCGTTTCATCCGGCTGATGGAAGCTAAGATGAAGGAACTGGATATGAATCCTGAATTCCTGCACCGCTACCTGAACGAAGGCTTCTCCGGCGGTGAGAAGAAACGTAATGAAATTCTCCAAATGATGATGCTGGACCCTAAGATCGTCATTCTTGACGAAATCGACTCCGGCCTTGATATTGATGCACTCAAAATTGTTGCCGATGGTGTGAACTCCATGCGCAGTCCGGAACGCGGATTCCTGGTTATCACTCACTATCAGCGTTTGCTTAACTACATCAAGCCTGATTATGTACATGTCATGATGCAGGGACGGATTGTGAAATCCGGCGGCCCTGAGCTTGCACAACGCCTGGAAGCAGAAGGTTATGAATGGGTTAAGGAAGAACTCGGCATAGAAGACGAAACTGTAGGACAAGAAGCTTAGAAACGCTGGAAGGAGGAAACCACTTATGACGACGCAAACCATTCTTCCCGTGGATGCCCAGAAGCTCGGCGAATTATCGCAGAGCAGCGGCGAACCGGGCTGGCTGAAGGACAGCCGCTTGAAGGCACTTACGCTTGCCGCTGAGCTTGCCCTGCCGAAGCTGGAGAAGACACGGATTGACCGCTGGAACATTAACAACTACGGAGAGTACAAGGCAAGCCAGACTTTCACATCCCTTAGCGAAGCACCTGCTTCAATTGCCGCTCTGATCAAGGATCAGGAGGAAGGCAGCCTGATCATTCAGCGTAATTCGGGAGCCGTATATGCCCGTCTGGCTCCTGAGCTGGCTGCGCAAGGCGTGATATTCACCGATCTGCAGACAGCAGTCAGAGAGCATGGAGATCTGGTGCAGCGTTATCTGCATAAGGCAGTATTGCCTGAAGAGCATTCCATCGCCGCACTGCATGCAGCGCTGTGGAACGGCGGGGTATTCCTCTATGTTCCGAAGAATGTCATCCTCGAGACTCCGCTGCAGGCGGTGCTGTTAACGGATGATGCCGAGGCTGCATTTGTCCCACATATTCTGATTGTTGCCGATACTAATAGTTCATTAACCTACGTGGATAATTATGTATCAGATAAGTCCGAAGCGGGTCTGCATAACGGGGCTGTTGAGGTATTTGTAGGCGCAGGTGCCACAGTACGCTATGCCACGGTGCATCAGCTTGGGCAAGACACCACGGATGTTACTTACCGCCGTGCGGTAGTGGAGAATGACGGAACGATCGAATGGATCATCGGTGAGATGAACTATGGCGATACCGCCAGCGACACCAAGTCTGTGCTGAAGGGTAACGGCTCAAGCTCGGATGCCAAGGTAATTGCTGTAGGTACCGGTTCGCAGAAGCTGAGCTACACTACGCAGGCCCAGCATTTTGGCAGAAACACTCCGAGTGACATGATTACCCGCGCAGTGATGCGGGATTCGGCCACTTCGATTATTAACGGAATTACGAAGATCGAGAAAGGTGCGACAAGAGCGGACGGACAGCAGACAGAGAAGGTTCTGATGCTGAGTCCCAAAGCACGCGGCGACGCCAACCCGATTCTTCTTATAGATGAAGATGATGTAACTGCAGGCCATGCCGCTTCCGTAGGACAGGTCAATTACGAGCAAGTCTATTACCTGATGTCCCGGGGAATTACGCGGCATGACGCAGAAACACTGATCATATACGGCTTCCTGGCTCCTGTTGTGTCGCAAATTCCACTGGAGGGACTGCGCAATCAGCTCCAATCTCTTGTGGAAAGGAAGTTAGGCCAATGATTAGCAGCTCGATCCGGGAGCAATTTCCCATCTTGAATCAGAATATTAACGGCCACCCGCTGGTGTATCTGGACAGCGCGGCAACTTCCCAGAAGCCGCGCCAGGTCATTGAGGCGGTCAAGTCTTATTATGAATGGGATAACGCCAACGTCCACCGCGGAGTGCATACGCTGGGCAGCCGGGCAACGGATGCTTATGAAGGCGCCCGCGAGAAGCTGGCTAAGTTCATTAATGCCCGCAGCACGAAGGAGATTATCTTCACACGCGGTACTACAAGTGCACTTAACATTGTAGCTTCCTCTTACGGACCTTCTGTCCTGCAGGAGGGTGATGAGATCGTGATTACCCAGATGGAGCATCACAGTAACTTCATTCCCTGGCAGCAGCTGGCCAAGAAGACAGGGGCAACCCTGAAATTCATTCCTCTGCAGAAGGATGGTACGGTGACGCTCGAGGATGCAGAGAAGACGATTTCGGCTCAGACCAAGATCGTAGCTATCGCTTATGTATCCAATGTTATGGGTGTCACCCATCCTATCAAAGAGCTTGCAGCAATTGCTCACCGCAACGGCGCCGTAATCGTGGTGGACGGAGCACAGAGCACACCGCATATGAAGGTGGATGTGCAGGATCTGGACTGTGACTTCTATGCACTGTCCGGTCACAAGATGCTTGCCCCTACGGGAATCGGCGCTTTGTACGGTAAGAAGGCACTGCTGGAGGCCATGGAGCCTGTCGAGTTCGGCGGCGAGATGATCGATGATGTAGGCCTGTACGAATCGACCTGGAAAGAGCTGCCCTGGAAGTTCGAAGGCGGGACACCGATTATTGCGGGTGCCGTTGGACTGGGAGCAGCGATTGATTTCCTGCAGGAGGTGGGCCTTGACAATATCCACCGTCATGAGATGCAGCTTGCCGCTTATGCGGAGGAGCGGCTGTCAGAGATCAGTGATCTGACGATCTACGGCCCCCGGAACCGTCAGGTTGGAGTAGTAACCTTCAACCTTGGTGATGTTCATCCGCATGACGTAGCTACCGTGCTGGATGCGGAAGGGGTTGCTGTCCGTGCCGGACATCACTGCTGCCAGCCGCTGATGCGCTGGCTGGAGGTTAGCTCTACAGCCCGGGCCAGCTTCTACCTGTACAATACGGAACAGGATGTAGATTCGCTGGTTCAAGCCTTAATTAAGGCAAAGGAGTATTTCGCCTATGAACTTGGATGACTTATATAGACGCGTAATTATGGATCATTACAAAAATCCCCGGAACCGTGGTTCATTCGAAGATGATGCACTCAAGATTGAGCTGAACAACCCTACCTGCGGCGACCGCATTACGCTTCAGCTTAAGGTAGAGGACGGCGTCGTCAAGGACGCCCGTTATAGCGGCGAAGGCTGTTCGATCAGCATGTCGTCGGCTTCGATGATGACGGAAGCGGTCAAAGGCCAGACTGTAGCGCATGCGCTTGAGCTGGCTGACAGCTTCTCCTCTCTGATGAAGGGTGAAGAAGCAGATTTCGGAGACTACGAAGATATTGAAGCCCTGTCCGGTGTTAATAAATTTCCGGCGCGGATCAAATGTGCCACACTGGCCTGGAACGCGCTTCGCAAAGGCATAGATACGGAAGAGAATCACCCACAACATTAGAAACAAGGAGGCTGACACCATGGCTAAGAAAGCGCCTGATATGGAAGAGTACCAGTATGGATTCCGTGACGAGCACAAGTCGATATTCCAGTCTGGTAAAGGGCTCACGGAAGAAATTGTCCGGGAAATCTCCGCAATCAAAAACGAGCCGGAATGGATGCTTAATTTCCGTCTGAAATCCCTGGAGCAGTTCCGCAAGATGCCAATGCCTAAATGGGGAGGCAATCTGGACGATCTGGATTTCGAGGATATTCAATATTATGTAAGACCTTCGGAGAAGCAGGGTAAGACCTGGGAAGAAGTGCCTTCCGAGATCAAGGAAACCTTCGATAAGCTGGGTATTCCCGAAGCGGAACAGAAATTCCTTGCCGGTGTCTCGGCACAGTATGAATCTGAGGTTGTATACCACAGCATGCAGAAGAACCTTGAGGATCAGGGCGTAATCTTCACCGATACGGATTCTGCACTGCGTGATCACCCTGAGCTGTTCAAGAAGTTCTTCGGTACCATCATTCCTCCGGCAGATAACAAGTTCGCGGCACTTAACAGTGCAGTATGGTCCGGCGGCAGCTTCATCTATGTTCCGAAGGGTGTGAAATGTGAAGTGCCTTTGCAGGCCTACTTCCGTATCAACTCCGAGAACATGGGGCAGTTCGAGCGTACGCTGATTCTTGCGGATGAGGACAGCTTCGTGCATTATGTTGAAGGCTGTACCGCACCAATCTATAGCACCAACTCCCTGCACAGTGCAGTCGTTGAAATCCTGTGCATGAAGAATGCGCGTGTGCGTTACACAACCATTCAGAACTGGGCACCGAATATCTACAACCTGGTAACCAAACGTGCAGTGGCTGAAGAGAATGCGACGATGGAATGGGTTGACGGCAACATCGGCTCCAAGCTGACGATGAAATATCCGGCAGTTGTGCTTAAGGGCCGTGGAGCCAAAGGTTCGGTATTGTCCATTGCGGTTGCCGGTAAGAACCAGCACCAGGATGCAGGCGCCAAAATGATTCATCTGGCACCGGACACCACCTCCACGATCGTCTCCAAGTCGATCAGCAAGCACGGCGGCAAGGTGACTTACCGCGGACTCGCTTCCTTCGGCCGTCAGGCAGAAGGCGCGAAATCCAATATCAAATGTGATACGCTTATTATGGATAACGAGTCCACCTCGGACACGATTCCTTACAATGAGATCATGAACGATAACATCGTGCTTGAGCATGAAGCTACCGTGTCCAAGGTCTCTGAAGAGCAGCTGTTCTATCTCCAGAGCCGCGGCCTGACGGAAGCTGAGGCTACGCAGATGATCGTTATGGGCTTCATCGAACCGTTCACTAAAGAGCTGCCGATGGAATATGCGGTAGAAATGAACAGATTGATTAAGTTCGAGATGGAAGGCTCCATCGGTTAAACAGGAGCTTCGAGTATAACCAAGTAATATCCAGTACGTGCCCACAGATTCTTGACGCAATATTGTCTAAGAACTGTGGGCATTTTTATGGGGTATGGGAAATTGTACAACGTGAAATAATGTAGTGGACACAGGAGAAACTGCATAAATTATCTTTCCGGTCCCAAGGAGGCCCCGATGAGAAAATTGGTCGTATCAGAGTTTTTGACGCTCGATGGAGTAATGGAGAATCCGCAGTGGACTTTCGCCTATGGAAGTGAAGAACAGGAGAAATACAAGTTCGGTGAATTGAAGGATGCCGATGCTCTGCTACTGGGGCGTGTGACGTATGAGGCATTTGCCGCTGCCTGGCCCAATATGCTGGAGCAGACCGGGGAATACGGCGAGATGATGAACGGTTATGCCAAACATGTCGTCTCCACAACACTCTCCGAAGTCACCTGGAACAATTCAAGCCTCATTAAGGACAACCTGGCGGAGGAGATAACTAAGCTCAAACAGCAGCCGGGCCGGGATATTCTGGTATTCGGCAGCTGTACGCTGGTACAGAGCCTGATCAGCCTGGGTCTTGTGGATGAATTCCGCCTGATGGTATTCCCGGTGCTGCTTGGCAGCGGCAAACGGCTATTCGGTGAAGGACTTAAGGAGCAGGGACTTCATCTTACAGATACCCGGAAATTCTCCCCGGGCGTGGTTGTGGCCAGCTACGTACCGGTTAAGGATTAATGAATAAGCTTAATGAACTTGCTTAATGAACAAGTGCAAGCACCGGAGCAAAGCTGTTATGCTCTGCTGCTTGTGCTTTTTTTGTGTGTAGTCACGATGAAGTGGACTGAGAAGCGCTTATTTCTTCAAAAAGACCCATATTGTCGCTGAAACGGACTGAGATTCCGTTATATTGTATTTTCGCGCCTGAAAGGAGGGCGGGTGATCAAATAAAGGAATTTGAGTCCGGGTGACAGGCAAATTCTCCTGATTTGTCCGATTAGCGGATTTTCAGTCCGCCTCAGGCAGGAAGGGGGCCGTTAAAGGCTTGCAGCGACGCTTTTGTAATATTAATACATAATATTCCTTTTAACGGACGGCCAAAAAGCAGTTTAGCAGGGTTGAATCTTGCTATATCTTAATTGAGCAGTATTTACGAGGAAATAGGAGGAATTAAAGCTATGGGAGGGCTTTACTACATGCTTAAGCCTAGTTTTTTCCGAAAAAACAAGGAAAATGCTCATTTCTCCCCTTTGCCGCATTAAATCATGGGTGATAAACTGCTTAAAGTCCCTAAATTGAAAGCGCATAAAAAGGTTGCTTAAGATGTGAGGTTTGGGGACTAAGACCATGCTTACGAAGTAGCTTTACTTCGTAAAGCTTTAAGGAGGAGAGATATGGATGTTCTCAGGCAACTGCGGGGCTTTTATCGGGAGAAACTGCACTATTTGATTCTGTCGATTATATGTTTGGCGGCCGCAACTGCAGTGGGGCTTATTACCCCCAATTTGTTAAGGAGATTGATTGATGATGTTATTGTTCCCCTAAAGTTTACTGAGGTGCCCGTACTCGCTCTTAGTGTGCTTGCTGTAATTATTGTTAAGGCCTGCCTGCAATTTGCCCATGGCTTCTTCGGTGGACGGCTGGGGAATTTTCTGGCCTACCGGCTGCGCAATGCCTGCTATGAGAAGCTGCAATTCCTGTCCTTCCGTTACTATGATACGGCGAAGACAGGTGACCTGATGTCCCGGCTGACCGGGGATTTGGAAGCGATCCGGATGTTCATCGGCTTCGGATTTGCCCAATTGCTGAATGTATTTTTCATGGTTTTGTTCGGTTCCATCATGATGTTCACAATCAACTGGCAGCTTACGCTGGTTACTCTGATCACTATGCCGTTCCTGGCTGTAGTTGCACTCAGATTCGAATCCAAGATTCACCCGGCCTTTCAGGAGATGCGTCTGGCGTTAAGCTCCCTGACAACGGCTGTACAGGAGAATGTCACCGGGGTGAGAACAGTCAAATCGTTTGCCAGAGAGGCCTACGAGGTTGAGAAGTTCTCACACCGTAATGAACGTTATAAGGATAATCAGATTTTTGCCGCCGAACTATGGAGTAAATTCTTCCCTGTGATGGAGCTGCTCGCTTCGGTCAGTGTAGCGATATTGCTGGGGGTTGGCGGTACACTGGTCATTAACAAGCATATGTCGCTCGGAGAACTCGTCGCTTTCTTCAGCCTGATCTGGTATATTATCGGACCGGTATGGGGCCTTGGCTTCCAAATCAACAACTATACCCAGTCCAAGGCATCGGGAGAACGCGTGCTTCAAGTCCTTAATCAGCAGATTGATGTGAAGGATAAAGAGAATGCAAGTGAGCTTGTACCGTCCGAAGTGAAAGGCGAAGTGGATTTCGATCATGTTACTTTTGCTTACGGGAATAAGATGCCGGCTGTCAAGGATATTCACTTCCATGCTGAGCCAGGTGCGGTCATCGGATTTTTGGGAGGAACCGGCTCCGGGAAATCCACCATTACCCAATTGATGATGCGTGCTTATGATGTGAATCAAGGAAGTATCAAGCTCGATGGGGTGGATATCCGTGAATTCCAGGTCCGCAGTCTGCGGGCACAGATCTCGACAGTGTTCCAGGAGACGTTCCTGTTCTCCTCCTCCATCCGCAATAATATCTCCTATGGACTCAAAAATGTCAGCATGGATGAAATCATCCGTGCCGCCGAGCTGGCGAAGGCGCATGAGTTCATTATGGAGATGCCGGAGGGCTATGATACCGTGGTAGGTGAACGCGGGATGGGCCTCTCCGGCGGACAAAAGCAGCGGATTGCCATTGCCCGCGCGCTGCTGAAGAACCCGCGGATTCTTATTCTGGATGATGCGACCAGTGCGGTCGACATGGAGACGGAGCATGAGATTCAGGCAGGATTCCAGGAGGTTATGCGCGGACGTACAACCTTGATCATTGCCCACCGGATCTCATCTCTGCGCCATGCTGACCAGATTATAGTTATGAATGAAGGGAAGATGGTGCAGCAAGGTACGCATAAGGAACTGATTGAGGTTCCGGGACCGTACCAGGATGTATACCGGATTCAATATGCCGATTATTTGGCCAGGGATAATGAACTAGGGGCAGGTGATCCGGCATGAATCTTGAGACATCCAAGCAGACCGCAAGTGCGGCATTAGAGAAGGATAACAGCAAGGCAGAGGAACAGACTTTGGAGGAGCGTTTCGTCTACAAGGATGATGACGTGATTGACAAGGCTTTTGACTGGAAGCAGTTCACCCGCCTGTTCGGCTATATGAAGCCGTATGCCAGGCAGATGCTGCCGCTCGTCGCGGTAATGATGATTCTCGGTACAGTGACGAAGCTGACGGTTCCGTTCCTGACAAGTATGGCGATTGATAAGGCAATTGCTCCCGAGGACGGCAACTCAAGTCTTACGCTGCTATACACGCTGACGGCCAGTGTTATTGTGCTATATCTGATCCAATGGATCGCCGGTGTGTACCGGATTAAGTATACGAATGTGATCGGGCAACGGGTCATTTATGATCTGCGTTCGGATCTGTTCCGCCATATTCAGAAGCTCTCCTTCAACTTCTTCGATAAAAGACCGGCCGGATCGGTACTGGTGCGGGTGACGAATGATATCAACTCGCTGCAGGATTTGTTCACGAACGGGGTCGTCAACCTGATGATCGACTGTGTGCAGCTGGTCGGCATTATGGTCATTCTGCTGCTGATCAACTGGAAGCTGGGACTTGCGGTAATGATTACTGTACCGGTTATGTTCCTGATCTCCACCAAGCTGCGGCAGCGGATCCGGATCGCCTGGCAGGATGTGCGGATGAAGAATTCCCGGATCAACTCCCATCTGAATGAGTCGATTCAGGGGATTCGCGTGACCCAGGCCTACACCCAGGAAGAAGAAAATATGCATTATTTTGATGCCATGAACATGGACAGCCGGAAATCCTGGAACAAGGCTTCGGCAATGAACCAGGCGTTCGGTCCGATTATTGAAGTCACCGGCGGCTTCGGAACGATGATCCTCTTCTGGTTCGGGGCTTATCTGATCCAGTCCGGTGAGCTTACCGTTGGTTTCCTGGTGGCCTTCAGTACGTATGTCAGTAACTTCTGGGACCCGATTAACCGTCTCGGCCAGATGTACAATCAGCTGCTGGTGGCCATGGCTTCCTCGGAGCGGATCTTCGAGTATCTCGATGAGCAGCCTGCGGTTCAGGATAAGCCGGGCGCAACGCCGCTGTCCAAGATTCAGGGAGACATTCACTTTAACAAGGTCGTATTTGAATATGAAAAAGGCCGCGCCGCGCTCAAAGGCATTGATCTCGATGTGAAAGCCGGCCAATCGATTGCCCTCGTCGGCCATACCGGCTCCGGTAAAAGCACGATCATCAACCTCATCGGCCGTTTCTATGATATCAAGAGCGGCGACATCACGATCGACGGCAGAGATATCCGTGATGTAACCCTGCAGAGTCTGCGGGAACAGATCGGGATCGTGCTACAGGATACCTTCATCTTCTCAGGAACGATCCGGGACAATATCCGGTTTGGACGGCTGGATGCTACAAATGAGGAGATTGAAGAAGTTGCCAAGGCAGTGGACGCGCATGACTTCATTATGAAGCTGCCGGGCGGCTATGAGACCGAAGTTGAAGAGCGCGGCAGCGCACTGTCCATGGGCCAGCGCCAGCTGCTGTCCTTCGCCCGGGCGCTGCTCGCCGATCCGCGGATTCTGATTCTGGATGAAGCGACAGCCAGTATCGATACGGAGACGGAGATCAAGATCCAGGAAGCGCTGAAGCTGCTGCTTCAGGGCCGGACCTCCTTCATCGTAGCCCACCGGCTCTCCACCATCCGCCATGCGGATAAGATTGTGGTGCTGGATCATGGCGAGATCAAGGAAGAAGGCAATCACGCCGAGCTTACCGAGCGTGACGGCATATATAACGGTTTAATTGAAGCGCAGTTCCGCTTCTTATAGCTGAATGACAGACAGCAGCCCTCCCCGGCACACTTTAATTAGCAGGGAGGGCTGCTGTTATTTTTATAGAAATTCACCCCTGCCGCTTGGCGGCTCTGCCGGTTACCCGGACCTCCAGCATCTGTGCACTGATCTCCTGCTGCCACTGAGAGTCTTTCGTATGTGCCGCCAGCATGGCTTCATTATTCAGCCGGGCCATTTCCCAGCAGTACACCGTGTTGACATGAAGGCAGTGCTGCTGCTCGTCACGTTCCGCTGCGGCCAGCGGCCGCTTCAGACTAAGGGTATACAGCTCGGCAAGGCGCTGATGAACTGCAAGCATAGGTTATCTCCTCCAAATGATCGTTTGCTATCAGCCTAGCCTTGGAGGCCGGGATTCAAACCGGGGAAAATAAAGTTCTTGAAATCGCTTTTTTTTATGCTACAATAACAGTAATACAGGATTGTGACCGGTAACGCGGGCAATGCCTAAGCTGATGCGAGTATCATTTTCTTAATGATATTGGGATCAACTTAGGCTTTTTTTGTACAAACTATATGGCGGGAGGTGAGATAGAGATGATTATCGAGAAGGTGCTGAACAACAATGTACTTCTGACCAAGAACCAGAAAGGCAAGGAAGTCATTGTCATGGGCAGAGGGATTTCCTTCAACAAGGTGGCAGGGGATTATGTGGATCCGGCTAAGGTGGACAAGATTTTCCTGCTTAATGAGAACGAATTCACGGCAAGGCTGACGGAGCTGCTGAATGATATTCCAGTGGTGCATCTGGAGCTGGCCAATGAGATCGTGATGTATGCGAACGGGGTGCTGGGCACAGAGCTGAGTGATAACCTGTATCTGACGCTGACGGACCACATTCATTTTGCGCTGCAGCGTTTCGAAAAGGGAATCATGCTGAAGAACGCGATGCTGTTCGAAATCAAACGCTTTTACAAGAAGGAATATGAGATCGGGCTGGATGCCCTTAAGATTATCGAGCAGGCAACGGGCCTAGCGCTTGGTGAAGATGAAGCCGGTTTTATTGCCCTGCATCTGGTGAATGCCAGGATGGATGGCGGCAATGAGATGAGATCAACCGTCAAGATGACGGAAATCGTGCAGAATATTCTGAATATTGTTACCTATCACTACAAGCTGGTGCTTGATGAGACTTCGCTCAATTATTCGCGGTTCCTGACGCATCTGCAGTATTTCTCCATGCGGATCCTGAAGAAGGAGACCAATAACAGCGGCGAGGAGTTTCTGTATAACCAGGTGAGGCAGACTTATGTCAAGGCCTTCGAATGTGCAAGCAAGATCAATGAGTATCTGGAGAAATCCCATGGCCAGAGCTTAAGCAAGGATGAATATGTCTATCTGACCATTCACATCCAGCGGGTGACGGACCGTAACAGTCTGGAATAACACATTCCCTAAGCGAACCCTCTAACTTCATATTTTCCATCCTTCAGGGTGTAACTGGTAATGCAGGCAAAACCTGAACTGATGGCAAAACTAGCGTTTTTTGACGCCCTTTTGCCCTGAGTTCAGGTTTTTCTTGTTTGCAGGGGGGGATAATAGAACTTGCTGGCACAACCCGCCTCTGCAGCGATGTTTAATCAATCGAGAAATATAAAGGAGCATACCCAAGTGAGCAATAAAGACTTATCCAAACAGATTATTACACTCGTTGGCGGAGAAGGTAATGTGAATTCCGTATTCCATTGTGCAACGCGCCTGAGATTCAAATTGAAGGATAACAGCAAGGCTAATAAAGCAGCGCTTGAAAAGACGCCGGGAGTCATTACCGTGGTGGAGAACAGCGGCCAGTTCCAGGTCGTCATCGGCAACAATGTCAGCCAGGTGTTTGAGCAGATTATGAAGGAAACCTCTTTGCAGGATGCAGAGAAAAGCGGTAATGACGAAAGCTCCGAAAGTACCGGTGTACTCGGCAAAGCGGTCGATATTATTTCAAGCATCTTCTCTCCGATTCTCGGGGCGCTCGCCGGTGCAGGGATTCTCAAGGGCCTGCTGGCTTTGATTCTCTCGCTGGAATGGATCAGCGGCACCAGCGGTACGTATCTGATTCTCAATGCAGCGTCGGACAGTGTGTTCTACTTCCTGCCTGTGTTCCTGGCAGTTACAGCGGCGCGTAAATTCAAAGCCAATCAATTTGTCTCCATAGCAGTAGCCGGGGCGCTGATATACCCTTCGGTCATTGCTGCTGTGGGTTCGCCGGACCCGCTGAACTTCCTGGGGATCAAGATTGTGCTGATTAACTATTCCTCCAGTGTAATTCCGATCATTCTGGCGGTATGGGTACAATCCTATGTGGAGAAATGGTTCCGTTCGTTCATTCATGAATCGGTCCGAAATATTCTGGTTCCCATGTTCGCGCTCTTAATTGTAATTCCGCTTACGTTCCTGGCCTTCGGACCTGTAGGCTCACTGATCAGTGACGGTTTGGCTTCCGGTTATACCTGGTTGTACAATCTTAGTCCTTTGGTTGCCGGAGCTATTGCCGGGGCATTCTGGCAGGTATTCGTGATCTTCGGCGTGCATTGGGGCTTTGTGCCGATCATGCTCAGCAACATTGCTACGCTGGGGTATGATACGATGCTGCCAATACTCTGTGCAGCAGTTCTGTCTCAGGCCGGTGCAGTATTCGGCGTATTCCTGAAATCCAGAAACCCGCAGCTCAAAGCTCTGGCCGGTTCTTCCACACTGGCAGCCATCTTCGGGATTACTGAACCGACAATCTACGGGGTTACCCTGAAGCTCAAGAAACCGTTCATCTATGCCTGTATCTCCGGTGCGATCGGTGGGGCGATTATTGCACAAGGCGGCGCAAGAGCACTGTCCTTCTCCTTGCCGGGACTGCTGGCCTTGCCGACTTATTTCGGAACCGGATTCATCTGGGTAATCATCGGCATACTTGTAGCCTTCGTACTCGCTGCTATTCTGGTATTTGTGCTTGGGTTTGATGACCCGGCAGCCGATACAGCAGCTTCTGTTAACTCAAGCGGACCGGCTAACCCGGCTACACCCACGATGATTGACAAAGAAATGGTGGTAAGTCCTCTGGCAGGAGCACTGCAGCCGCTCGAAAGTCTGCCCGATGAAGCTTTTGCTTCCGGCGCAATGGGTAAAGGCATTGTCATCGAGCCGTCCTCCGGGATGCTGACTTCTCCGGTGAACGGAACGGTAACCACGGTATTCCCGACAGGGCATGCGATTGGCATTACTTCGGATGGCGGCGCAGAGCTGTTGATCCATGTAGGAGTCAACACGGTGAAGCTGAAAGGGAAACATTTTGACAAAAAGGTACAAGAGGGAGATAAGGTCGTGCAGGGTCAGCTATTACTGGAATTTGACCTGGAAGCTATCCGTGCGGCAGGCTTTGTAACAGCGACTCCGGTCATTGTCACCAACTCGGCAGAATATCTCGATGTTCTGAAGAATACCGGAAGCGAAGTAACAAACGGCGAAGCTTTGCTAACCCTAATACACTAGAACCCGTGCTCCAATGAGCAGGTACTTACGACTTCTAAAAAGGAGATACACATGACTAATTTCAAACAGAAATTTCCGGATAACTTCCTGTGGGGAGGGGCTACGGCCGCGAACCAACTGGAAGGCGCTTACGATCAGGGCGGCAAAGGCCTGTCCAGTGCGGATATGGTAGCCTACGTGCCCAAAGCAGAGCGCAGCAATGATCATGCCATCGAAATCAGCTCCGAGCGGATCGCGCAAATTCTGTCCGGCGAATTCAACGCACGTTTCCCGAAACGTGAAGGGGTCGACTTCTACCACCGCTACAAAGAGGACATCGCTTTATTTGCGGAAATGGGCTTCAAGGTGTTCCGTCTGTCGATCAACTGGGCCCGGATCTATCCGAATGGCGATGATGCCCAGCCGAATGAGGCCGGTCTGAAGTTCTACGACGATGTATTCGATGAGCTGCATAAATATGGAATAGAGCCGCTGGTTACCCTGGCGCATTACGAAACTCCGCTCGGTCTGACGCAGAAATACAACGGCTGGGCCTCCCGCGAACTTGTGGACTGCTTCACCCGCTATGCCGAAACGGTGTTCCGGCGTTATAAGGATAAAGTGAAATACTGGATCACCTTCAATGAGATCAATATGATGACCCTTAGCCCGTTCACCGGCGGCGGTGTTGTCATTGACCGTGCAGGGAATAAGCTGCAGACGATATACCAGGCCCTGCATCACCAGTTCATTGCGAGCTCGCTGGCTACCAAGCTGGTGCATGAGATTATCCCCGGTTCCCGGATGGGCTGTATGCTGGCGCGGATGGAGAGCTATGCGGCTACCTGTAATCCCGAGGATGTGCGGCTGAACCAGCATGAGAATCAGCTGAACCTGTACTTTACCGATGTCCATGCACGCGGCGAATATCCGAAATATATGGACCGTTATTTTGCAGAGCACAATATTGAACTTCACAAAGAGCCGGGCGATGATGAGCTTCTGAAGCAGTACACGGTGGATTATGTGGCATTCAGCTACTACATGACCCTCACGCTGTCAGTTAGTCCTGAAGGCGAGCGGGCGCAGGGTAATCTGTTCGGCGGGATAAGAAATCCTTATCTCAAGGCCTCGGAATGGGGCTGGCAGATCGACCCGACCGGGCTGCGGATTATGCTGAACACGATGTATGACCGTTACCAGAAACCGCTGTTCATCGTTGAAAATGGGCTTGGGGCGTATGACAAGGTTGAGCCGGACGGCTCCATCCATGACAGCTACCGCATCGATTATCTAAGACAGCATATTGCCCAGATGAAGGAAGCCATTATGGACGGTGTGGAACTGATCGGCTATACAAGCTGGGGACCGATTGACCTGGTGAGTATGTCTACTTCGGAAATGTCGAAGCGCTACGGCTTCATCTACGTGGATCTGGACGATGACGGTAACGGGACGTTGGACCGTTCGAAGAAAGACTCTTTCTATTGGTACAAAAAGGTCATCGCCAGCAATGGTGAAGAGCTATAGCCTGCGTTAAAAGAAAAGGAGATTCGCTGACCCGTATCCGGGTTCAGGAATCTCCTTTTTGCATGAATGTATATGTAGCCGGCCTATTCCATATAGATTTCTACGACCGCAATTTTGCGTTCGCGCGACAGATCAAGGAATTTGCCTTCGCTCTGCACGAGCGGCCGGAAGACATCCAGCGGGTTGTTCATAATGATTACACCCATATCTCCGGTGCTGAGCAATACGCGTTTGCCGATAAAATTAGGCATCAGATGCTGAATGAAGGCTTGTACCGGTTTGCCGTTCAGCTTGCCGAAGCTGAGCGAGTTGATCTCGCGCAGTACGGAAATCAGCTCCTGCTTGGACTGGTAGACCCGGTGGGAGGTCATGGCGCTGTATATATCGGCGACCGCTGCAATCTGGGCATAAGGATGAATATCGTTCTTGGTAAGCTGGTGCGGATAGCCGGAGCCGTCTTCACGTTCATGATGCTGCAAGGCGACTAAAGCTGTGAAAGGATCATTCATGGAATTCTGAATGATTTCGTGCCCGTAAACCGTATGTAGTTTGATTTCGTCGAATTCGGCAGCGGTCAGCTTGCCGGGTTTGTTCAGAATATCAGGGGAGATCCGGCATTTGCCGATATCGATCAGGTATCCTGCACGGCCGATCTCATAACACTCCGCCTTGGAATATCCCAGCCAGGAGGCAATATAATAAGATAGCATCCCAACCTGCAGGGAATGGTTGTAGGTATAATTGTCTTCCCGGTCAAGCAGCAGAAGGAGTGAGACGACATCTTTGTGTTTGTCGAGCGTGGATAACGTCGGCTGGAGAATATCGTCTACAACGGACTGATTGAAGCTTCCCTTAGTGAGTGCTTCCATATATAGAGATTCAAAACCATCGATCATGATGTCGAAGCTGCCGGAAGCAGCCTGGATGATTGAGGATCTGCTTGAGGGTGCGGGTTCTTCCTGCACCGTTTCAATATCTACATAATCTACGCCATGCTGTATCAGCTTGGCGATCTCCTCCAACTGGAGCCGTGATCCTTTGGGGAGTACATGCAGCCCGCGTGAGCTGAAGGTATCCATCCGCAGATGATCACCCGGTTTTAGATCCATGACGTGTACTCTCAATGAATATGCCACCTTACTATAGCGATTTTTTCCAGCATAGCAACAAAGTCGGGAATATTCAATGGTTTAGGAGTACTGTTTATAGCTGGAGGATTCTTCAGCCTGGGGATCTTTCCCGAGCCACTGTGAGCCTGAATCCCGGATGTCCTTTTTCCATACGGGGACTGAGACTTTAAGCGCCTCAATGGCGTAACGGCTGGCCTCATAACAGGTATCGCGATGCGGTGCGGACACGGCAATGACAACACTGGCTTCTTTGATTCCTACGAGTCCGATCCGGTGTGCAATTGCGCAGTGAGCCTGCCAGCGTTCTTGAATCTCGAGGCCTATCTCCTGCAGCTTCTTCAGTGCCATGGGCACGTAAGCTTCATAATGAAGGGCGGTTGTCTGTTGATCTCCAGTCATCTCCCTGGTCGTGCCGACAAAGAGGAGTGAGGCTCCGTGGTTAACATCCTGCACCTTCTCCAGGAGCAGCTCAGCCATTAAGGGCTGATCCGTAATGCTGAACAGGCCGTCTGCTGTCTCGCCAGCGGCAGCTTCAGGTTCTCCGCCGGACACGGGCGGGATCAATGCCACCTCGGAGCTTTCGGCAATCTCTGTATCATCCGGGGCATATTCCCGGTCAACGGCAACCAGGGATACTTTGATCTGCGGAGCAGCATCGGGATACGAAGCGGAGAGCAGTTCTTTCAGTTTGCCGGCTGTCAAAGGCGACTCATGGGCATGAAATGTCAGAGTAGAGGAGCCGATGACTTCGGCCAGACCCGCAAACAGTCGAATGGACACATGCATGATTTAATCACCTCGTAATTACATAAGTTAGGACAGCTTATAATGATTACAATATACCATAATGAGCCTGAAAATGTTATGCTAACTCTAGAAGAGCACAAGCCTGCCGCTTACACTATAAACGGCTGTACAAGTGGGAGGGAAGCAAGCTTATGAAGCCTGAGCCGCAAAGATTAACCATTCTTCATACCAATGACATACATAGCCATTTTGAAATGATGAGTCCTGTCGCGGCAGAGATTTCTGCAATGAAGGCTGCTGCAGGCGAAGGTCCGGTGCTGCTGCTGGATATCGGCGACCATATGGACAGGGCTGCCGTAGAGACGGAAGGCACGATGGGGCAGGCTAACATCGATATTATGAATCTGACCGGATATGATGCCGTAACTATCGGCAACAACGAAGGCCTTACCTTCTCACAGGAGATGCTCTCGGCTATATTTACCGGCATCCAGTGTCCTGTGGTGTGCTGCAACTTCCTGGAGTCTGCAACCGGAGAGCCTCCGCACTGGATGCAGCGCCATGCCATCCTGGAGAAGGACGGGATCAAGATCGGGCTGACCGGTGCCACGGCAGCGTTCACTTCCTTCTACTCCCTGCTGGGCTGGGATGTGCTGGACCCTGAAGAAGCGCTGCGCGAGCAATGTGAACTGCTGGCACCGCAAGTGGATATCCTGATCATTCTGTCTCATCTGGGGCTGCCCGCAGACCAGAAGCTGGCAGAGAATCTGGAAGGTGTACATGCCATTCTGGGCGGACATACCCACCACATGCTGGAGAAGCCGCAGATGATAAGCGGCACGGCCGTATGCGGCGCCGGCAAATTCGGCCGGTATCTCGGACGGCTGGTATTCGAGCGGGAGCAGCCGGACGGAGTCTTCCGGCTGGCTGAAGGGGGATGTACCGCAGTCAATGGCGCGCTGACTGAAGAGATCATCGCTCCGGCGGCAGCAATTCACCTGCAGCGCGGCCGTGAGGTGCTGCAGGAGACCGTTGCCATCAGCGACCGCGGGCTGCCGCTCGACCTGCAGGGCGAATCACCGTTTGGCAACCTGCTCGCACAGGCTGTCCGCCGCTTCACGGGCAGCTCCTTCTCGCTTGTCAATTCCGGGCAGCTGCTCGGCTCCCTGCTGGAGGGCAATATTACGGCAGGCATGCTGCATGCCCTATGCCCTTCCCCGATTAATCCGTGCATTGTACAGCTCACCGGCAAGGATATCCGCACTGCGCTGGAACAGAGTCTAATGGAGGAATACCGCAACAAGGTAATCTACGGCTACGGATTCCGGGGGAATATGCTGGGCAGTCTGGCTGTCGACGGATTAAAAATCTTGTACGATCCAAGGGTCATGCCGTATGATAACGGTATTGCGATTTTTGTCGGCGGAGAGAAGCTGGAAGACGGACGGGAGTATAGCGTCGGCACGCTGGATATGTTTACATTCCGCACCGGGTATGAGAGTATAGCGAATGGCCGGGAGCCTGTCTATTTGCTGCCCCATTTTCTGCGCGATCTGCTGCGGATGGAGCTCCAGCGCCCGGGGAGTCTCGATGAGAGCGAAGTTGCCCGCTGGGTGAGCCTGGCCACCTGATACATCCCGCAATTCATTCAAACATTAGAAGTCATAGCTGCACCAGGTTTCATTGACTAGATCAGGAGGATTATATGGATACAATTACAGCAATAATTCTGGCAATTGTAGAAGGAATAACCGAGTTTATCCCGGTATCATCAACGGGACACATGATTCTTACCACGAAGCTGCTGGGGTTTGACGAGCAGGATTCCATTATGAAGACGTATGAGATTGTCATTCAGCTTGGGGCCATTCTGGCCATTGCCATTGTCTACCGCCAGCGGATTCTGAATCTGCTGGGGATCGGCCGCAGCGGAAGAAGCAGAGGCGGAGTCATGCCGGCATCACGCCTGAACCTGATTCATGTGCTGCTGGGTATAGTGCCTGCGCTCGCCGTAGCTTTTTTTGCCCGTGATTTCATCAAAGGCCTGTTCGGCGCATCTACGGTTCTCTGGGCACTGGTGGCCGGCGGGATTCTGATGATCGTCGCGGAATGGGTCAACAAACGCAAGATTCGCGTGACCGCGCATGAGCTGGATGATCTGTCCTACGGGCAGGCGCTGGCGATCGGACTCTATCAGATCATTTCCGTACTCTGGCCAGGGTTCTCCCGTTCCGGTTCGACCATCTCCGGGGGGATGCTCAGCGGGGTCAGCTACAAGGCTTCGGCGGATTTCTCCTTCCTCATCGCGATTCCGATTATGTGTGCGGCCTCGGGCTATGAACTGCTGGATTCCTACCGCAATTTCACGAATGATACGATCTGGTATTTCGCCATTGGCTTCGTGATTTCTTTCGTGGTGGCCTATGTGGTAGTTGTTCTGTTCATGAGGATGATCCAGAAGATCAGACCGACCCATTTCGCGATTTACCGGTTCATACTTGCGGCTGTCTTCTGGCTGTTCATTATGCGTTAAGCTCACCCGGCTTAGCATCACCGGGCAGGAGATGCAGACTTACATACATGCGCTTGTCCGGTCGCTCAAGGTAACGGTATAGGCACAGCGTTTGACCCAAGGATTCCGAAGCAGAATAGCAATTTACCGTTAAAGGCAGGAGTGAGCCAAGGTGCGTTTAGTATCCGTGAATCGGCTTCAGGCGGGAATGAAGCTGGGTAAAAAAATTTATAATGATGAAGGACTGGTTCTGCTCGCTGATGGAGTAGAGCTTACTGATGCCCTGATCAAGCGGCTCGCTAAGATCGATATCGGCTATATCTATATAGAGGATTCCGTCACGGAAGATGTCGTGATTCCCGGAATGCTGCAGGATGAGACGCGAAATCAGGCGCTCAAGGTAATCAGAAATCAATTTCAGCAAATGTCCGGCGCTTCGGGAATTACCAAAGGCTTCTACCACCTGGATAAGAAGTTCTCCAAAGTGATGGATTCTATACTGGATGATATGTCGTCACAGGAAGATCCGATGATTATGCTGCTGGATATGCACACCGCAGACAACTATCTGTATGTGCATTCCCTGAACGTATGCCTCTACACACTGGTGCTTGGCATTGCCCATGGCTACAGCAAGGAAGAACTGCGGGTCATCGGACTCGGTTCGCTGCTGCATGACATCGGCAAGACACAGATTCCGGTCAAAATTGTTCAGAAGCCCGGGATGCTTAGTGAAGATGAATTCAAGCATATGCAGGCGCATACCGAGATCGGTTACCGCATTCTTAAGGAAGAGCCGAATATCCCGCTGCTCGCGGCCCATTGTGCACTGCAGCATCATGAGCGGATCGACGGTTCCGGCTATCCGCGCGGTCTGACTGGCCCGCAGATTCATGAATATGCGAAGTGGCTGGGTGTGGCGGATTCCTATGATGCGATGACCTCCAACCGGATCTACAAAAAAGCCATGCTGCCGCATCAGGCGGTCGAGGCGCTGTACGTCGGCTCCGGCACGCTGTATGAGCAGAAGCAGCTGGAGATTTTCAGAGACCGTGTGGCGATCTATCCTCTGGGGCTTACCGTCAAGCTTAGCACCGGCGAGAGCGGTGTTGTGGTCAAGATTGATCCCAGCATACCGCACAGACCTGTTGTACGTGTGCTTAACGGCCCGGAAGGGGAACCGGTCACCCCTTATGAGCATGACCTGGGCAAAGCCCTCTCTGTAGTCATTGTAGATGTGACTGATGGCGGAGAAATTATAGTGAAGAGCACTTGATTAGCGTTGTTAGCAGCGAGGAAAGAATACAGGTGTCCGCTTGGGTGCGGAGCTGTATTCTCGCCTTGCTGTTTTTTTGAAATTACAGCAAATAAGCGGCAGATGCGCAGTTTTTCGCTTGTCGTGGTATGATATAGCGTAAGTTATCGTTCTTTTTCAATTGTTTTGGGTTAATAATAAGGAATAAGCATTAAAGGAGCATTAAGAAATGAGTATATTAGAGCCATCATCATCGTCAATACCTGTACAAGAGCTGTCGCCGGAGTACGATCCCTGGGATCCGATTACCTCTCTTCGCCAGCACGGGCGGCATGTGCTGACCAGCGTAGAGATGACGGTGACCAATCTGTGCAACATGCGCTGTGAGCACTGCGCAGTTGGAGACAGCCTGACTATGAAAGAAGGGGAGCTGCTGCCGCTCACCAATATGCTGCGCCGTCTGGAAGAGGTAGAGCATCTGCAGACCATCAGCATCACCGGCGGGGAGCCGATGTTCCGTGCCGGAACGGTGGAGAACACCATCGTGCCGCTGCTGAAATATGCACGTGAGCGGGGGATCCGTTCTCAGATCAACTCGAATCTTACCATGCCGTATTCCCGTTATGAGCAGCTGCTTCCATACCTGGATGTCATGCATATCTCTTTCAACTATGTTAACGGGGATGACTTCCACGAGGTGGGCTTCGCGAACAGCGGGCATCCGGTCTCGAAGGAAGCCGCCTACCGGCTGTATGACACCATGCTGGAGAATTCCCGCCGGCTTAGCGAGGACGGTATGCTGATCTCGGCGGAGTCGATGATTAATTACCGTACGCATACGAAGCTCCCTGAGATTCACAAGCTGATCGGGGAGATGGGGGCAAGACGCCATGAGGTGCATCCGATGTATGCCTCCAGCTTTGCTTCCAAGCTGCCCGTATTGTCACTCCAAGAGATGAATGCAGCCATTCATTCCCTGCTGGATGCCCGGGACCCTGAGATGTGGATGCTGTTCGGCACGCTGCCGTTCTTCGCCTGCAGCTTCCTGGAGGAAGACCAGCAGCTGCTGCGCAGACTGCGCAGTGAGAAGAATGTTACTCTGCGCAATGACCCGGACGGGAGAAACCGGGTGAACGTAAATTTATTTACGGGCGATGTATTCGTAACAGATTTCGCCGATATTTCTGCATTTGGCAATATCAGCAGCACCAGGCTGGATGACATTTTCACCGAGTGGCAGACTAAGCATCCGCTGAATCAGAAAGTGAATTGCTACTGCGATGCCGCCGGCTGCTGCGGGCCCAACCTTCTGGTAGCCGATATGTATTATCCTGAGGTTGATTTCAAGACAAGAAAAGCGATCACTCTGTAGAAATGGGGCGTTATTATAGTGCATACGGAATTTGACATAGGAAGCTTAGTGCTTAATCTTTTGCTCGTTCTGGTGCTCGTATTATTGAATGGGATCTTCGTTGCGGCGGAGTTCTCGCTGGTAAAGGTCAGACAGTCACGTCTGACCCAGCTGGTCAGCGAAGGCAACAAAATGGCCGGGTATGCGCTGAAGGTCAATAAAAGACTGGATTCGTATCTGTCTGCCACCCAGTTCGGGATTACGCTCGCCTCACTGGGACTCGGCTGGGTCGGAGAACCGGCGATCTCTGAGCTGCTGGTGGAACCGCTGATGTATCAGCTTGGCGTATCGGATCAGACCCTGATCTCTACGGTATCTGTGATTATCGGGTTCTCGATTATTACCTTCTTACATATTGTGCTGGGTGAGCTTGCACCGAAGTCCCTGGCGATTCAAAAAACTGAAGGCTCAGCGCTGCTGCTGTCCGCTCCGCTGATGTTCTTCTATAATGTGTTCCTGCCCTTCATCTGGGTGCTGAATGCGTCGGCTAATGCGCTGCTGAGGCTGGTTGGTGTTGAACCGGCCAGTGAAGCCGAAGCTGCCCACTCGGAAGAGGAGATCCGTATCCTGATGAATCAGAGTGCGAAGAGCGGGGTTATCGACAAGGACGAGATGAAGCTGATGGACAACATCTTCGAATTCTCCGATCTGCTGGCCCGTGAAGTGATGCTCCCGCGTACGGATATGGATGTACTGTACAGCAATCTCCCGCTGGAGGAGAATATGCGGATCATTACAGAAACGAAGCATTCCCGGTATCCGGTAGCCTTCGAGGATAAGGACCGGATTATCGGCTTCATCCATATTACAGATCTTCTCTTCGCACCGCTGGAGCAGCAGAATGACCTGGCTTCACTGGTCCGGCCGATTCTGAATGTGCCGGAATCGATGGAGATCAGCCATGCGCTCCGTCTGATGCAGAAGAACAAAGCCCAGCTGACCCTGGTCGTAGACGAATATGGCGGGACTGCGGGGCTGCTGACCGCCGAAGAGATTCTGGAAGAGATCGTCGGCGATCTGCATGACGAATTCGAGGATGAACGCCCGAGTGTGGAGCACAACGGAGAATATATTTCCGTTGAAGGCCGCATGTTGATCGAAGACGTGAATGATCTTACTGGCGTCATCATCGAGGATGAAGAAGTGGATTCGATTGGCGGCTGGCTGTTCAAGGAGCTGGAGGGGAATCCGTCCAAAGGCAAACAGGTGGTGGTCGGCGACGTCACCTTTGAGGTAGAGGAGTCCACCCGGCTGCGGATTACCCGGATTAATATCCACCGGGCGAATCCGCCGGAGTCCGCAGAGGATGCAGAAGATACGGAAGAAGATAAAGATTAAGCAGGGCAATTGCTGAAATGAAGCAGTTAAATTGTAACAGGGTACATTGGCAGCCGCTAAAGGCTGCTGGTGTGCCCTGTTTTTTTGCAATTGCGTTCTGATATCCCTTAGAGCTGTCATAAATTAGTTACGAAGGTATCTATCAGATAATACATTCATGGAACGATGCTCATCAAACTTTGAGGAGGAATGAAACTTTGAACTCCCAGGAACGTGTATGGACACCGTATAGGGGACCGTTTGATCCCTGTCCGCCGGTGCCGTTCAAGACGTATGTAGTACCGCCGAACCAATTCATTAATTTTCAGCCCCCGAATCTGCCGCAGTTCTCCCTGCCGGAAGCGCTGAAGTACGGAACGCTGTGGCCCGCGCTGTTCAGCCCGTATGAGTCCAAGTCCAAAGGAGGGAAGTAGGCGATGGAAGCTAATCCTTGCGAACCCCGCTATTACGAAATGCTGGAGCAGCTGCAGGTGCTCGATTTCGCACTGGTGGAGCTGAATCTGTACCTGGATACCCATCCTGAGGATCTGAAGGCCATTGAGCAATTCAATCAGCTGACCTTCGAACGCACGAAGCTGGCCAACCAGTTCCAGGAGCTATACGGCCCGCTGCAGAACTTCGGACGTGCGTATTCCAAATGTCCGTGGGAATGGAGTCAGAGTCCCTGGCCTTGGCAAGTCTAGCGGCCCGGTCAGGAATGAATAAGCCTAAGGAGGGGGAAGTGCACGAATGTGGATTTATGAGAAAAAGCTGCAATACCCGGTACGTGTCGGCAAATGCGATGTGCGTATGGCACGTTATCTGATGGAGCAATACGGCGGGGCGGATGGAGAACTGGCGGCGGCTCTGCGGTATATGAATCAGCGGTATGCGATTCCCGATAAAGTAATCGGCGTATTAACGGATATTTCGACTGAAGAATTTGCTCATTTGGAAATGATTGCCACGATGATCTACAAGCTGACCAAGGATGCGTCTGTGCAGGAGCTGGAGGCTGCTGGTTTAGGTCCGAACTATGCCCAGCGCGATCATGCGCTGTTCTACCAGAACTCGGCAGGAGTACCGTGGACAGCTGCCTACATCCAGGCCAAGGGTGACCCGCTCGCAGATCTCTACGAGGACATCGCGGCCGAGGAGAAGGCCAGAGCTACATACCAGTGGCTGATCGACATGACGGATGATGTGGATCTGCAGGACAGCCTCAAGTTCCTGCGGGAGCGGGAGATCGTGCATGCGCTAAGATTTAAGGAATCTGTGCAGATTCTGATTGAGGAACGGGATAAGAAGAAGGTGTTCTGAGGAGCTTAATCCTGCCCAAAATACAACATTTCGCTCATGAATTCGAGCCTAACCGGAAATTGTTGTACAAAAGGCAGGATTTCTGCTTGTCTACGCGGCTATGCGGGATAATTGTTGTATTTCATACAGGAATCCTCGCGAACAGCCTGGTATTTTGGGATCAAAGCTGCAGAACATACAACATTTAGGATACATACCTAAGGGGCTGTTCCAAAAGCCATGAAATGGCTGGTTGGATAGCCTCTTTTTTTCTGTAGCTAACTCCCTGCCTTTGTGCTGACCTGCCGTGCGTCCGGTGCCAGATAAGAACATCTGTGAGATAATACAGCTACTGATGTTCAATCTGGCGCAGGAAGCGGAAAGCGGAAGGGGGAGCATAATGGTTATGGCATTTGAACGGTGGCGCGGATTCATCCGGGCCTGGCAGGATTATCCCTTCCCGGAAGGGGCTGTGATTGGCGGACGTTATACAATAGAGGCTTTGCTGGGAGAAGGCAGCTACGGGCTGACGTACCTTACCCGGAATCCTGAAGACGGGACGCCTCTAGCACTCAAACAGTCCAGACCCAGTAAGAAAGCGGTTGGCCGGGCGATGCTGGCCAGGGAGAGTGCTATTCTACGGGTAATAGAGCATCCTAACATTCCGGCTTGCCGTGATTATTTTGAATATAAAGGCTCGAATTGGCTGGTTACCGATTATATTGCGGGGAAGACGCTGGAGGATCTGATCTTTGATGAACAGATCGTCTACGGTGAGCGGGAATGTCTGGCCACGACGCTGAAGCTGATGGAGCGGGTTGCCCATGTCCATTCGCGCGGATACGTTCACCTGGATCTGCGGATTCCCAATGTGATTCTCCAGAATGAAGACCTGTACTTAATTGATTTCGGATTGGCAGCAAAGATTGGAGAGGCGGATACGGCACAGCAGCCGCAGAAGGGGAAAAGGAAAGGGAAGGATATGCCGGAACGCAGGCCGCCGGTGATCGCCTCGGATTTGTACGATGTAGGACAACTGATGCTGTTCATTTTGTATTCCGGTTATAAGCCTGTACGGGGAGGGGCGGAGCGGAGCTGGCGGGAAGAGCTGGAGTTGTCACCTGGAATGCTGCAGATGCTGTCCCGTCTGCTTGGAGAGCAGGAGGCCTATACGGACACAGCTGTATTTATACGTGAAGCCCGAGAATTGTATAAGAGTCTGCTGCGTTAATATCTGTTCAAAAAAAGGCGCCCTCAGCCAAATGCTGACAGGCGCCTTATGAATGTGTAGGAAGTAATCAAGCTGACATCAGCTTGAACTGCCGTAACGGTTCTTATAGTATTTATGTCCGGTTCCTCCGCGGCGGGCATCTGAAGAGGAATGCCGTTTGTATCCGTGGCTGCTGCTTGAATGCCTTCTGGAGACTGGCCTCCCTTTATTACTGCTCGAATGTCTGCGGTGTCCGCCATGTTTGGACTGCTCTACGGAGTGCAGGACTTTACCAAGAATTTTCTTAAACATCTTGTTTCCTCCTCTTAGGTTGTAGTAGCCATTGCAGTGCGGCTTTAATCGTTAGTTACCCTTAACTACGGCCTCCGTACCCGGCAGGTTTCAATAAAAAATAAACCCCGTCCATTTGCGGCGGGGTTGTTTGTATACCAAGCGTAATGAGTGCAATGATAATGTTATTCAATATAACTCTTCATTGCCTGATACATACTGACCGCGTATTCATCGATCTTATCGCGTGACATCCGCAGCCGGTCCACTGAAGTGCCATAGCCGATTTCCTGCAGTCCCTCCGCTAATCCCTGGAAGATTCCATCCGTGAACGCATCTAACGGTTCGCCGTGCACATGCAGCCCGCTTCCGCCGAGATCCGTGTTCACTGCCGGAGGCGCAATTTCGATGACTTCTACAGATGTATCAGAGAGCTGGAGTCTCAGACTCATGGTGAATGAATGAAGCGCCGCCTTCGTCGCTGAATAGATCGGGCCAATGGCAAACGGTGTGAAGGCCAGGCCGGAGGTGACGTTGAGGATAGCCGCCGCTTCCCGTGCTTCGAATAATGGAGCGAATAGCATAGCCAGATGAAGAGGGGCTTCAAGGTTAGTTGTGATTTCTTGATTGAAATAAGCCCAGTTGTTTCTCGCATCTGCTTTGAGTACATTGAAGCGCTGCTGGGTCCCCGCATTGTTCACTAACACATTCACTTCCGGATAGTTGGCGGTTACCCAGTCGAACAAGGCGATACGCTCGGATTCGATGTTCAAATCACTTACACGGGTAATCAGGCCGGGGAACTTGTCCTTGGCATCCTGCAGGACCTGTTCACGCCGTCCGGTAATGATGACTGTATTTCCGCCGCTGATGAAGCGTTCGGCAAAAGCGAGACCGATTCCCGAGCCTCCGCCAGTAATAAGGATTGTGTTTCCTGTAAGTTTCATTTTAGAACCTCTTCTCATTATTTTGATAAATAATTTGTATAACGTGCGATTTTCTTGTCGATGCCCTGCAAGGATTCTGTCATGAGTGCAATTTCCTCCAGCACAGCCTGCTTGTGCTCTTGAAACATTCTAAGCCGGAGTTCAGTCGTGCTGTCCCCTTCTAACATCCAGTCTACATATTGCCTGATACTGCTGATGGGCATATGCGTATTTTTCAGATAAATAATGATCTTGAGGAATGCAATACGATCCTCCGAAAATATCCGCCTCCCGGCTTCATCACGCTCCATCTGTGGCAATAAACCCTTTTTCTCATAATAACGGATCGTTGATTCCGGAATCCCTAACTGGGCTGCAGCTTCGCTAATGGAAACATATTTCATCTGGAGACCTCCATGGGAGTTGGTTAGTTGTCGACAGGAATAGGATACGACTTAAACCATGGTTTAAGTCAACACAATTATTTTCATACTGCCGAAATATAGTTTTGAGATGAATTACCATTTTTGCTATAGTAAAAGAATGCGTTTGCAATAAATAAGAATTATCCAAAAATGGGAGGATTATTGAATGACAAAGACAGATTTCGCGGCGTACAGGTGGATGAATGAGGGGAACATCAGGTTTGAGGATGATGCTATTATATTAGAAGCCACTGCTAACAGCGACTTTTTCTGCAACAACGGTGCTATAGCCGAAGAAGGACTTACCCCTGAGAGTCTGACCAATGCGCCTTTCTTCTATACAGAAGTGTCCGGTGATTTCGTGCTGCGGGTGAAGGTTAGTCATGACTTCCGGGATACCTACGATTCCTCTTCCATTATGGTGATGCAGGACCTGACGGTCTGGGCCAAAGCCTGCTTTGAGCTGACAGATTTCGATACCCACGCTGTAGTCAGTGTAGTGACGAACCAGACCTCGGATGATGCGAATGGCTGTAATATCAATGGCAATGAGGTATGGCTGCAGGCCGCCAGATCCGGGAATGCCTTCGCCTTTCATTATTCGACAGATGGTGTAAGGTTTGATATGATGCGCTTCTTTAACCTACCGGTGGGAGAAACGATCAAGGTTGGACTATTGGCACAAGCCCCTACAGGCGAAGGCGGAGAGCGAATCTACCGGAATTTCACAATGGAGAACCGGACGGTCAAAAATATAAGAGCGGGTGAATAAACCGTGAATAGGCTGTAACGAAGGTCTGGAAAATGTTTTAGCGTGCACTGCCCTTTATCTGTCTGGGCCAGATGAAATAGGTAACGGTGATGATCAGATCAATGCCGACTACAACCGACCATACCGTAAGGATGCTTAACAGCGCTTCCGTGCGGGCGGGATCGTCAATCCAGACGATGAGTCCATATAGAATGCCTGCGGCGAGCGCAAAAGAGAGCAGATGCTTCACCCAGCCCTTGAAATAATGCCGGGCGTGCTCCATACCGTACCGTTTGACCGGCTGCGCCCCTTGCTTGGTGACATAGTAGCGGAAGCGTTCGTCGGCCCAGGCGATCATGCTTTTGCCGAACACGATGGATACTGAGATATACACAGCCGCAAGCGCATGCGCTGTCGTAGCGGAAGCTCCCCCGGCCAGATCAACACCAGAGATGACTAACAGAATAATATCCAGCACCGGAGTCAGCGCCAGGAGTATCAGGCCCAGCGTATTGCGCTTGAAAATATATCGTGCCGTGAAACCGGCAAGAATGACCACCCAGAATAACACTTCGCACGTAACAATTGCCCACGCTACCAGATTCATAAAGCACCTCTTGTCAGGATTATTTGTGGTAATAACGGAAGTATAGCAGCGAAATTTAAACAATACAACCGTATTATTTAAATTGTGTTTCGTATTCTGCTTATGCTACAATATGGGCATGCCAAAAATAGTAGATCATTCAGAGCGGAAATCGAATATTGCAGAAGCGACCTGGCGTGTCATTATTCATCAGGGAATCAAAGGGGCAACTGTGCGTAATATTGCTGCTGAGGCGGGTGTGTCTCTGGGAGCGCTGCGCCATTACTTCTCCACCCACCATGAATTGCTGGTGTTTGCCATGAATCTGGTGAAGGAACGGGTCACTGCACGGATCGTGGACATCATGCAGACAGACCTTCCACCCAGGGAACAGGTTGCCAGTGTGCTGCTGGAGCTGCTTCCTACGGATGACGGCAGCATGGCGGAAATGGAGGTATGGTTTGCGTTTATCTTCCATCTCAAGTCTGCCGGGGAACATAACGATGAGCATCATGATGCCATCTATCCCCTTATCATCCAGCTGATCGATTATCTGGACCAGCATGAGCTGCTTCGGCAGGAGCTGGATAAGGACAGTGAAGCTGAGCGGCTGTATGCCGTGGTCGACGGACTGGCCCTGCACGCCATGCTGGAGCCTGAACGGCTGAATTCACAGCGGATGATCCGGGTGCTGAACGTTCATCTGGATTCAATCTGCAGCAGCGCGCAGCCTCAGTAATTTGCTATATTGCTAGAGTTATGTTATAAAAAGTAGTGTATATTTTTTCGGGTTGTTACTGTTAAATCAGGCAAAACCGCTACCTTATCAAAGGTGTGGTTTTGCCTTTTCTTGTTTATTCTGCAGTAATAGCTGAAACCAAAAACTATAAAGAGAGTTGGAGAGAAGCATGCAAACAACATTCAGAATTATCGACGAAGACGGAATTCACGCTCGTCCGGCCACGGCGCTGGTCAATACAGCTACCAAGTTTAAGGACACTGAAGCCTTTGCTGAAGCAAAGGGTAAGAAAGTTACTTTGAAATCCATTCTCGGTGTATTGTCACTCGGACTGGAAAGCGGCGATACTCTGACCCTGATCACTGAAGGCGGCCAGGAAGCAGAAGCCCTTGGCGCACTTCAGGATGTAATGATCAAAGAGGGCTTGGGCGAGCTCAATGATTAAGATTTCAGGCATCGCGGCTTCCGCAGGTATTGCTGTTGCTAAAGCGTTTATCCTGAAGCATCCGGACTACACCATCACGAAGACCGCCGTAAGCGATGTAGAGCTTGAGATTGTCAAGCTGGAGAGCGCCCTGGAGATTTCCAAGGGTGAACTGGCGCGGATTAAGGCGCGTACACTGGCAGAGCTGGGAGAGAAGAAAGCAGAGATTTTCGAATCCCATCTGCTGATTCTGGAAGATCCGGAGCTGATCAGCCCGGTGATGGACAAAATCCGTGAGGAAGCTGTAAACGCGGATTATGCGCTGCAGGAGGTCGCTAACCAGTTCATCGAAATGTTCGAGAATATGAAAAGCACCTATCTGCAGGAACGTGCTGCCGACATGCGTGATGTAACCAAACGTGTGCTGAATCATCTGCTGGGAATTTCCTATGTCAGCCCGGCAGAAATCAGCGAAGAGGTTATTGTAATAGCTGAGGATCTGACGCCTTCAGATACAGCACAGCTTAACCGTAAATATGTAAAAGGCTTCACTACCAATATCGGCGGACGTACCTCACACTCGGCAATTATGGCCCGTTCCCTGGAAATACCGGCAGTCGTCGGCACCAAGCATGTAATGTCTGAGGTGAAAGCCGGAGACCTTATCATTGTAGACGGGTTAAGCGGGGACGTGCTGGTGAATCCCGGCGAAGCTGAAGTAGCCTTGTACATAGCCAAGCAGAAGGAGTACGACCTGCAGATCGCTGAATGGAAAAAGCTGCGCGAAGAGCCAACGGTATCCGCAGACGGCAAGCATGTAGAGCTGGCAGCCAATATCGGTACGCCGAATGATGTTGCAGGCGTCATTGACAATGGTGGCGAAGGTGTAGGCCTGTACCGCACAGAGTTCCTATACATGGGCCGCGACAAGCTGCCCTCCGAGGAAATTCAGTATAATGCCTACCGTACCGTGCTTGAGAATATGCAGGGCAAGCCGGTTGTCGTCCGTACACTGGATATCGGCGGCGACAAGGAGCTGCCATACCTGGAGCTTCCGAAGGAAATGAATCCATTCCTCGGGTTCCGCGCGATCCGGCTCTGTCTGGACCGCCAGGATATCTTCCGTACCCAGCTGCGTGCTTTGCTGAGAGCCAGTGTGCATGGCGATCTGCGCATCATGTTCCCGATGATTGCCACCCTGGGTGAATTCCGTGCAGCCCGTGATCTGCTGCTGGAAGAGAAGGCTAAGCTGCGTGAAGAAGGCAAGGCAGTATCGGATCAGATTCAGCTGGGTATCATGGTTGAGATTCCTTCTACTGCGGTACTCGCCGACCAGTTCGCGAAGGAAGTGGATTTCTTCAGTATTGGTACGAACGATCTGATTCAATATACTATGGCTGCTGACCGGATGAATGAACGGGTATCCTACCTGTATCAGCCTTATAATCCGGCCATCCTGCGTCTGATCAAGAATGTAATTGATGCTGCTCATGCAGAAGGCAAATGGACGGGCATGTGCGGCGAAATGGCCGGAGATGCCACAGCTATTCCGCTGCTGCTGGGTCTGGGCCTCGATGAATTCAGTATGAGTGCAACCTCCATCCTGCCGGCACGCAGCCAGATTGCCAAGCTGTCCGCGGCGGAGATGAAGGAGCTGGCTGCCAAGGCGCTGCAGCTGGGCACTGCTGAAGAAGTCGCTGCACTGGTGCAGGCTATTAAGTATTAAGTATTTCCCCTGCTGATGCTGTTCGTTTTGAATCCACTTTTTCCAGTTCATTGTTGCCGGTATTCTCTTAGTAGAGTGCCGGTTTTTTTCTGTTCAGACAGGAGATGAAATCAATGATTTACAGCCTTATTTGCGCATGATAAAATGTTTTTAAATCACGAAATATTTAAATTTGCAATGAAATACATCACATAGATTGGCTGTTCATTAACCGGGTGTCCTCTAAGTGCCGTTTGCTGAGGGCACCCTTTTTCTAGGATTTCTTAGCTGTCTGCCAGACATCGCAGCTCATTTCATTGGGCTATCCGCATTCGTGAAGCACACTGGAGGATTAGGATGATAAGAGCGGTAATTATCGATGATGAAAAACCGGCACTGGATGTGCTCCGTTACCTGCTGCAAAAGGATGGTCGGGTAGAGGTTGTCGGGGCATTTCAAAGGCCTAAGGAGGCACTGGAGCAAATACGGGGGCTGCAGCCGGATATTGTGTTCCTGGATATGGAGATGCCGCTGATGAACGGTGTGGATCTCGCAGGAATACTACTGGAGAGCTTCAGGGATCTGGAGGTTGTTTTTGTGACTGCACATGATTCGTATGCCGTGGAAGCCTTCCGGATCGAAGCCCTGGATTATTTGCTTAAGCCTCCGACACCTGTGCAGCTTGACCGGGCAGTAACACGCTATCAGAAGAAACGGCGGCTGTACGGAGAACAGATGATGCCGCTTAATCAGGCAAGGATTGTCAGCTTCGGGGGGTTCGATGTGCTGAATGCGGGCAGCCGGGAGGATACGGTCAAATGGAGAACCTATAAGTCCAAGGAACTGATGTCCTTCCTGTTTCTGAAAGGGCCGGCTTACGTTCCCAAAGGCCAGATTATTCAGGCGCTATGGCCGGAGTGCAGTGACGTGCAGGCTCACTCCAATCTGCATACCACAATCTACAAAATGAAGACTGCACTCAAAAAAGCGGGAATTCATGTGGAAATTCATTTCAAGGGCGGGAGCTACCGGATGGAGATTGCCGGTGCTGCCGGGGATTTATGGGAATTTGAGGATTTTGCCAGGTCGAATCCACCCTTGACCCCGCTTAGGGTGCCCAGATATGAATATATTCTGGAGCTGTATCAAGGTGAGCTGTTTGCGGATGACGATTATTTATGGAGCAGCTCGAAGAGAGCGGAGATGCTCGGATTCTACGTGATGCTGTCGAAGAGGCTGTGCAGTTACTTTATCGCGGAGGGCCGGCTGGAGGAGGCTACGAACCGGGTTCATCTCCTGCTGGATAAATCACCGCTTGATGAAGAGGCGCATGAGCTGCTGATGGGGATTTATTTCCGCCAAAAAGACCGGATCAGCCTGATCCGGCATTATCATGCGATGAAGGAACTGCTAAACTATGAGCTGGGGCTTGAGCCGAAAGAATCGGTAAGGCAGCTGTACAGTGAAATGCTCTATAGACAGTGAATGCAGGCCGGACTCAGGTCCATTTGGCGGACCATAGCTTCATTTCGTGGAGAATCTGATGCAGATCTGCACCTTTGGGGGTCAGTGTATATTCCACAGTAACCGGAACGGTCGGGTAGACGCAGCGTTCCAGTACACCATGATCTTCAAGATGTCTCAGGGTGCTGGTCAGCGCGCGCGGGCTGATGCCTTCGATATTTCGCTGCAGCTCACCGAAGCGTTTCGTGCCGCCCTGCAGCTCTCTCAGTACCAGGAAAGCCCATTTTCCGGCTAGTACCTCCAGCGTTTTTTCTATGTTGCATTCAATAGATATGGGGTTCTTAGGAATATAATTACTGGCAGAATTGGCTGCTTTCAAGGGATTTCCTCCTGTTCCATGGCACTATACCAGAGTATAGCAACTATACTGGATGACATATAATAAACTATTTTTCACTTCTTTCTATTATATACAATCTGTTCTAGAATGAACATGTGTATGGAGCAACCGGTTAACAGGGCCGGATTCAGAGAGGAGCAAGGGATTCATGAAATACCGCAGATTAGGTGGAACCGGACTTAAAGTCAGTGAGATCAGCCTGGGAAGCTGGTTGACCTACGGAGGATATGTAGAACAGGACAATGCCGTTAGAGCCATTGAAACCGCTTACTCCCAAGGCGTTAATTTTTTTGATACGGCTAATGTGTATGAAAAAGGAGCAGCGGAAAAAGTGCTGGGTGCTACCTTGAGCAGCTATCCGCGCGAATCCTATGTGCTGGCGACCAAAGTATACGGCGTAATGGGTGACGGTCCCAATGACCGCGGCCTGTCCCGTAAGCATATTACCGAGCAATGTCATGCCAGCCTGAAACGGCTGGGTGCTGAATATGTGGATCTGCTGTATTGCCACCGGTATGATCCGGAAACGCCCATTGAAGAGACGCTGCGGGCGCTGGATGATCTGGTCCGGCAGGGCAAGGTGCTCTATGTAGGCGTAAGTGAATGGACGGCGGCGCAGATGGCCGAGGCCCTTGCGGTTGCCGACCGGTATCTGCTGGATCATATCGTGGTCAACCAGCCGATCTACAATATGTTCGAACGTTATATCGAGAAAGAGATTATTCCGCTTGGCCTGCGCAAAGGGATCGGACAAGTCGTATTCTCGCCGCTGGCCCAGGGGCTGCTGACCGGCAAATACAGCTCGGTCTCCGATATTCCAGAGGATAGCCGGGCCGCTAAGCTCGACTGGATGCGTAAAGGAATCACGGAGGAAAGAATCGCCAAGGTTCAGGAGCTGGGCACGATTGCCGCTGAGCTGGATATTTCTGTAGGTAATCTGGCGCTGGCCTGGATTCTGCGTCAGCCTAATGTAGCCAGTGCCCTGGTTGGCGCCAGCCGTCCGGAGCAGGTGGAAGAGAATGTGAAGGCTTCGGGTATTGAGCTCACCGGGGATGTATTAACACGGATTGAAGAAATTATCGGCTAAATTACCGGCTAAGAGAGGAAGGATGTAGGATGAAGGTTCTATTTATCGGAGGTACAGGACTCATCAGCCAGGCCGTATCCCGGCTGGCAGTGGAACGGGGAATAGAACTTTATCTGTTCAACCGTGGAGAGCGGAGCAGCTTCGTGCCGCAAGGTGCGCAGGTGATCCAGGGGGATATCCGCGATAAGGAGAAGTCTGCCGAGGCGCTGAAGGATTACGAATTCGATGTGGTGGTGGACTGGATTGCCTTCACACCGGAGCATGTACAGACGGATATTGCCTTATTTACCGGAAAAACAAAGCAGTACATCTATATCAGCTCCGCCTCCGCTTATCAGAAGCCGCAGCGTAATTATCTCATTACTGAGGAAACGCCGCTGGTGAATCCGTACTGGCAGTACTCCAGGGATAAGATTGCCTCTGAACAGCTGCTGCTGGAGGCGTATCAGAACAGCGGCTTCCCGGTTACGATTGTCCGTCCATCCCATACGTATGGAGATACGGCCATTCCGGCGGCACTGACCAGCTGGAGTAATCCATGGTCGCTGGTGGAACGCATCCGCAAAGGCCAGCCGCTTGTTATTCACGGGGACGGCACCTCCCTATGGACGCTGACGCATAATTCCGATTTTGCCAAAGGGTTCGTCGGGCTGCTGGGTCACCCGGAGGCGATCGGGGAAGCGATTCATATTACCTCTGACGAAGTGCTGAACTGGAATCAGATCTATGCTGCTATCGGCGAGGCCGCAGGCAGAGAACCGAAGGTTGTGCATATCTCTACCGACTTCATCGCCGCGAACACACCGCCGGGGACGGCGGACGGGCTGATTGGGGATCAGGCAGTGAGCAGCGTGTTCGACAACAGCAAGATCAAACGCCTTGTTCCTGATTTCGAAGCAACGGTCCCCTTCGCCGGAGGGGTGAAGCGCTCGGTCGCCTGGTTCGAAGCTCATCCTGAATGTTGCACGGTGGATCAGGATTGGTCCAAGATGCTGGACGGACTGATTGCTAGGCATGGAGTGGATGCGAAGCTGATCACGTATTACGTTTAATGAGGGAAGAATAGTATCAGCTATGATTTAATAGTAGAAACAGGTGCCGTCCTTAAAGGGAGGGTACCTGTTTTTTTGTGCAGGAGCGGCGGGTCCGTTATTCCGGGTATAGCATGAAATACGGATTCGTGAATATACTCTCACTACCGAAATCCCCTCATAAAAGGAGTCCTGGTCATGCCGACACATCCATATGTCTCCCGTTTTTTTGTGAATACCGATGCACGCCGTGAGAAGCTGATTTATGATTTGCCGGAATCCTGGTGGAGCCGTCCCTATGAATACGAATGGTGCACCAACTTTATTTCACCGCATGATGTGGTGCTGGATGCCGCCTGCGGAATATCCCACCCGCTTAAATTCTACCTTGCCGGCTATAGCGCAGAGGTCTTCGCCTGTGATATTGATGCCCGGATTCTGTCACGGGAAGCGATTATGCAGGATATTGCCGATGATATCGGAGAATTGGCAGCCCAGCAGGTGCAGGCCAGAAGAACGAACCGGCTGCATCTGACCCAGGCGGATCTGACCGCACTGCCGTATGAGGATGAGAGCTTCGATACGATTTTTTGCATCTCGGTACTGGAGCATCTGTCCGTGCAGGATTCGGTGCTTGCGGTGCGGGAATTTCACAGGACTCTTAATGGAGAAGGTCTGCTCGTGCTGACCTTTGATTATCCGACCGTGAACCTGCCGCGGATGAATGAGATTCTGCTCCAAGCCGGATTTCAGTATTGGGGCGAGACAGATTTCAATCTTCCGGCAGATGCGGTGCATACCGATCAGTGGGGCGGCCTGAACTGCTTCCGGGCGGTGCTCAAGAAGGCGCAGGGTTAGTCCCAGCATAGAACGGTAGAGGTATAATCCCCATCATTTGGTTGTTTCCTTCCGGTATAGTAGAATAGGCTCAAGACGGAAGAGAGAAGGAGACAACTTCATGGGGATGATTGGTAACTACATCACTGTAACTGCGGAACTGCTTCAGGCCATCCGGGATGAAGAGATCAGTCTGCACGGAATCGAACCGAAGCTGGATATCGATAAGGCCTGGCAGGCGCTGCATTATACACTAAGCGGCGGGGGCACGGAGGAAGGTTCAGCCCTTGGGGCGGTTGTGCCAATGAATGGCCAGCATTATGCCGGCCACTATTCCGATGCCGAGGTATTTGTGCTGGAGCCGGAACAGGTGAAAGAAACCGCTGCTGCCCTGGAGGGAATAGAAGAGGCGTATTTGCGGGAACGATATCAATTCCGGCAGATGCTGGACGAAGGGGTTTATCCGCTGGTGGATGATGATGAACCGGAAGAGTTTTTTGACTATATGTATACGTATTTCACGGCTATGAAGGAGTTCTACCGGACCGCAAGCGCGGATCAAGCGTATGTAGTATTCTATATCTCATAACCCAATTGAATTTGTGGAAAAGGAGCCAGACAACTTGCGCAGATACGCCATTATAATTATGATTCTGCTCCTATTAGTACCAGCTGCGGGTCTCAGTGCCGAAGGGGCTGCTCCGCAGGACAAGATTCAGCTTGCTTTTGCCGGAGATATTCTGCTGGACGGTTTTGTCGGCGAGCAGATTGCCAAATACGGGGTCAATTTCCCGTTCGTCAAAGTGGCGCCAGTGCTGAAGAAGGCCGACCTGGCTTTTGCCAATCTGGAGACACCGGTCTCGGTACGGGGAGACGCCGCAGAGAAAATGTTTGCCTTCCGCTCCAAGCCGGCTGCATTGGCCGGACTGAGCTACGCCGGAATTGACGGAGTATCGCTGGCGAATAATCATATTCTGGATTATGGACAAACCGCCATGCTCGACACGCTGATCCATCTGGACAGAAATAAGATCGGACACACAGGGGCAGGCGCGAATATACAAGAGGCTTTTAAACCTTACACCAAGACGGTCAAAGGCAAGCGGATCGCCATGCTGGGCGTAAGCCGGGTATTGTCTGACCCTTCCTGGTATGCAGGCAAGAACAGTCCGGGTGCGGCTTCCGCCTATACAGCGGAGCCTCTGCTGAGTGCGATTAAGCAATCAGCCAAGGACAACGATTATACCATTGTCTATATTCACTGGAATCAGGAGTTCAAGGACTACCCTGAACAGTATGCCCGGACTCTGGCGAAACAGATGATCGACAGCGGGGCCGATATTATCCTCGGAGCGCACAGCCATTGTCTGATGGGGATCGAATATTACAAGCATAAGCCGATCTACTATTCGCTGGGCAATTTCGTGTTCAACCGCTCTACACGGGGCGGGGACAAGACGCTGCATTCGATGCTGGTCAACTTCACGATCAGCAATTCCGGGGTGACGAGCAGTATTACTCCGGTCAAAATCATTGGCGGGCAGCCCAATTTCATGGGTGAAGCCTATAACAAAGAGACCTACAAACTGCTGAATGAGCTCTCCTTCAATGCGAAGATCACAGCGGGCGGAGCGGTCAGCGAGAAGCTCTGAAGCAACAGGGAGTGCTGAAGATGTACTGAATAGCCCGGAGAAGCAGACTCTTCTTCTCCGGGCTATTTGCATTGGAGCCAAGTCATATTCATTTTGTGCTATTCATTATTAGCATTGTACTAACGGCGTAAAGCTAATCTACTCTACAATATGAATATTAGTTCATCAAGGAGGTTTTTGCAGAAGTGAGAACGGGAACCGTTAGAAGCAAAGTCAAGTTTGATGAGAGCTGGGTTTTTTATAAAGGGGAGCTCCAGATTCCTTATGCAGTCAAGGGTGGAATGACAGGCGGTATTACAGATACGGGTGCTCTCCGGGAGGGGGAGTGGCTGGATATCGCTTTTAATGATAAAGGAATGGGTGAGCAGCAGCTGGAATGGACCGCACTCAGCCTGCCGCATGACTGGTGTGTGGAGCAGCAGTATGTTCCGGATGAGATGCTTGGTGCAAGGGATGGCAGCCATGGTTATCTGCCGGGCGGTACAGGCTTCTACCGCAAAACCTTCGAGCTTCCGGCAGACGCTGCAGGCAGAAAATGGACGGTACGCTTTGACGGAGTATCGGGCACCAGCACAGTATGGGTTAACGGGCATCTGATCGGCTCGCATCATGGCGGATATATAGGGTTCAGTTACGATCTGTCGGATGTTCTCCGCTATGGCGGGGAAGGCAGTAATGTCATTCTGGTCAAAGTAGATGCTACCGAATGTGAAGGCTGGTGGTATGAGGGCTGCGGCATTTACCGTCATGTCTGGCTGGAGAATACGGACCGCCTGCATGTAGCCGAGTACGGAACCTATATAACGACACCGGAAGTGGCCCAAGAGCAGGCCGTAGTCAACATCCGCACACGCCTCCGCAATGATTATACGGAGGGCCTGCCGGTATCCCTGCGCACGGTAATTTATGATGCTGCTGGAATGCAGATCTGCGCGCACTCGGCGGATGCCTTTGCGGACTGGCATGCTGAGACGGAGATTGAGCAGAGCTTTGAGGTGAAGCAGCCCATGCTCTGGGGCACGGAATCGCCGTATTTATATAAGGCGGAATCGGCTGTTATATATGAAGGGAAAGAGCTCGACCGGTATGAGACCGTGTT
This sequence comes from Paenibacillus sp. FSL E2-0178, assembly GCF_038593005.1. Lineage (NCBI taxonomy): Bacteria > Bacillati > Bacillota > Bacilli > Caryophanales > Paenibacillaceae > Paenibacillus > Paenibacillus sp. FSL E2-0178. The sequence goes on along the minus strand of NZ_CP151953.1, from coordinate 2,227,732 downwards.
CGGCATCCGCAGCATCCGCTTCGATGCGGAGGAAGGTTTCTTCCTGAACGGAGAACCGCTGCTCATCAAAGGAACATGCAACCATCAGGATTTCGCCGGGGTCGGCGTAGCGCTGCCGGACAGCCTGATCGAATACAAGCTTAGACTGCTGCAGGAGATGGGCTCCAACGCCTACCGCAGTGCCCACCATCCTCCAACCCCCGAGCTGCTGGATATCTGCGACCGGATCGGCATGCTGGTGATGGATGAGAACCGCAAGCTCGACAGCAGCCCGGATGGACTGAGCCAGCTGGAGCGGATGCTCCTCAGGGACAGGAATCATCCCTCAGTAATCATCTGGAACCTGGAGAATGAGGAGGTACTTGAAGGTACCGTGACAGGTGCCCGGATACTGAAGACACTCGCGGATTGGACCCGCCGGATCGATCCGACCCGCCCAACCTCTGCGGCGATGAACCATGGCTGGAACGAGAATGGCTATAACGATGTGGTAGAGATTACAGGCTATAATTACGGACACCGGGACACCCATAATATCGACATCCGTGACCACGGGCTATATCCGGAGCGGCTGATGATCGGCAGTGAATGTGCCAGTTATACGGCAACCCGGGGAATCTACGAAGATGATCCGGTCAAGGGCTACTGTTCCGAATACGGCACGAACATTCCTTCCTGGGGCTGCACTCCGCAGCAGGCGTGGAGCGATCTGGTGAATCACCGTTTTCTGACCGGCGTCTTCATGTGGACCGGATTCGATTACCGGGGTGAGCCGACCCCTTATCTGTGGCCGTGCATCAATTCGCATTTCGGGCTGATGGACACCTGCGGGTTCCCCAAAGACAGCTATTACTATATGCAGGCGGTGTGGAAGGAAGAGCCGATGATTCATGTGCTGCCGCACTGGAATTGGCCGGGCTCGGAGGGGAAGCCGGTTGAGGTGCGCGTATTCTCCAACACCGAGACGGTGGAGCTGAGTCTGAACGGCAGAAGTCTGGGCGAACAGCAGGCAGACAGAACCGGGTATTTATCGTGGGAGGTCATCTATGAGCCGGGTGAGTTAAAAGCTATCGGCAAACGAGGCGGCCTTGCCATTGCCGAGAAGGCTGTAGTCACAGCAGGCCAGCCGTACCAGATCGCGTTGTTCCCTGACCGGCTGGAGGGCCGGGCGGATGGCTGTGATACGATCCCGGTCCGCGTGGCTGTCCTGGACAAGCAGGGGTATGTCGTTCCTGCGGCCGACAACGAGATCCGGTTTGAAGTGTCGGGAGCCGGAGGGCTGCTCGGCGTCGGCAACGGCAATCCAAGCAGCCATGAGCCGGACAAGTCTCCGCTGCGGCGTGCTTTTAACGGCTGGTGCCTGGCCTTGATTCAGGCTTCAGCGGAAGCCGGCTCCATTCAGGTGCGGGCGGTGTCCATGGGACTGGCCTCTGCGGAAGTGGTGCTGCAGGTGACTGCGGAATAATCATAAGGCGCGGAGTGAACTTGTGGAGCGGCTATTTATTTCCGGCGGGTGGAACGATAATATATAAGATGAACCAATGAAGATAACAAAGCGAGAAGGAACGAAGGGGAATTTTGGAACTGTAGGAGCGGTAGCGACCGCCTTTGTCACCGGATTTCCACCGCGAACAGCGGTATAATTTGAGAAATCTGGAGACAACAGCGGCCGGAAGTCCAAATATTCACCGCAGTGACGACTGAGCCTTACGTAATTTCTTAGGTGCATTTTATATATAAATAACGAATTCCATGCAGAGGATGTCCCGCGAATGATGCCTAAACTGAAGAAATACATGCCCTTCACTTATAAAATGATGATTCCCTACCTGCTGCTGGTCCTGCTGACCGATGTGTTCATCGGCTACATTTCTTATTCCATGCTGACTGATTCGAGAACAGAAATGGCCGAGTCCAACATCAAGACGGGAATGGAGCAGGCAAGGAACAATATCCGCTATCAGATGGATGAAATTCAGCGGATGTCGGACAACCTGTTCGGCAGCCAGCCGTTTCAGCGTGCGCTTGAGCAGAAGGGGACACCGTTTGAGATCTATTTGACTATGATCGATGAGATTGTTCCCCAGATCACCGCACCGCTGCAGCTGTTCGGGAACAAGATCCGCTTCATGCTCTATACCCCGAACAGTGATCTTAATATTGTATCGGGCGATAATCTGGATGAGCCGATCTATGACAGCGACTATTATATTCTGCCGTTTGAGGATATCACTGACAGTGAATGGTACCTGTCGCTGAAGGATTCGAAGCGCGATAATTTGTGGCTGCAGATTGATACCGACCAGAAGCTGGGGAATCTCTCCCATGTCCGCAGGCTGGTCAACTTTAGTGATTACAAAACGGTGATCGGCTATATACGCATTACGGTCTCCCTGGAGGATCTGTTCGGCGGCTTCGATACCTTCCCTGTGGAAGAGGGGATTACCCTGCGGCTGGTCGAACAGACGACAGGTTCGATTCTGTTCCAGCGCGGAACCGCCAATTATGACGATGGCCGGCAGAACTTCCTCAGTCTGCATGAGCAGATCCCGGGCAGTAATTTCGTTATTGAGGCGCTCGTCCCGCAAAAGTATCTGACCCAGGATGCCGGCCGTCTGCGCAAAGTCATTATTGCAGCCTGCTCGCTCAGCTTCCTGGTCATGACCCTGATCGGGTACGTGGTGGCGCGTATTTCCGGGCGCAAGATGAGCAGGATCGTAGGGTTGGTCCGTTCCTTCCAGGAAGGGAACTTCCAGAAGCGGATCCGATTCTCCGGCAATGATGAATTTGTGCAGATCGCAGACTCCTTCAATGATATGGCCGCCAATATTCAGGGGCTGATCAACAGTGTATATGTGCAGGGGATTCAGAAGAAGCAGGCGGAGCTGGAGGCGTTGCAGGCGCAGATTAATCCGCATTTTCTCTATAATACACTCTCGACGATAAGCAGTCTGGCCAATCTGGGCGAAATCGGCAAGGTCACGGAGATGGTCCAGGGCCTGTCACGTTTCTACCGGCTGACGCTGAACCAGGGCAATGTGTACATTGAACTGGAGAAGGAGCTGGAGCAGGTGGCGACTTATCTGGAAATCCAGCGGGTCAAATATGCGGATGCCTTCACTCTGTATGTTGATGTGGACGAGGAGATTATGCAGATGCAGGTCATTAAGCTGCTGCTGCAGCCTTTTGTAGAGAATATATTCAAGCATGCCTGGTTTGGCGAGTCCATTGCCATCCGTCTGACAGGCCGGAGGGTCGGTAATAGTATTGAGCTGAAGATTATCGACAATGGAATCGGCATGCGTCCGGAGGTCGTTAAGAAAATGATGCAGGGCAAGGGACAGTCCGGCGGTTACGGGGTGAAGAACGTCAATGAGCGGATCAAGCTCAGATACGGTGACGCCTACGGTGTGACGATTGCCAGCTTCTACGGAGGAGGGACAACTGTCCAGTTGCTTCTCCCTGCCGGGGTTCAGGATCACGAGGACCTGTGAGGAATTTCGCTGACCGGTTACGTGCCAGAGCACCCTTGTACAAACACAGGAGGAAATGATTGCGATGAGTATCAATGTATTGCTGGTAGACGATGAAGCTGTCGATCTGGAGTGGCTACGGCGCAGGGTGCTGGCAAGCCCGCTCGATATTGCAGTAGTAGGAACGGCGAACAGCGGCTTTAATGCGCTTAAGATCATGGAGCAGGAACGGGTCGATATTATCCTGTCAGACATACGGATGCCCATTATGACCGGAACGGAATTTGCACGCAGGGCTAAGGTCATCCATCCCAAGGTCAAAATCGTCTTCATCAGCGGCCATGAGGATTTCAGCTATGCGAAGGAAGCTATTGAGATCAATGCCTCCGGCTACTTGCTGAAGCCTGTTGAAGATAAGGATTTGTACGAAATGCTGGACTCCTTGTGCGCAGCTATGGAGCAGGAGAGGGAGCAGAACCGTTCCTTCAGCGAAGCCTTGTCCCTTGTGAACAAGGAGCTTATCCTGCGCTGGTTCGAAGAACCTTCGCCTGAACCCGCTGAGCCGCATCTGCGCAGTGCCCTTACCCCGCTTTTGGTGAAAGGGGCGGCGGCTGCATTTGTCGAGATCGATGATCTGGAATGGAAAATGCGTGATCTGTCCGAGGAGGATGCACGCGTGAAGACGCGGCAAATGGCCGGGTTGATCAAATCCTTCGTGGAGGACGGGAAGCTTGGCACGCTGATTCCTGTTCATCATCACCGGTTTGTCATTCTCTGCAGCCTCCCGCAGGACAGCTTCATGAACCTGCTGGACGAGCTAATCCGCAAGATGGCAGAGTCTTCACCCTGTACGCTAACCGTTGGTGTCGGACGTTATGCCCAGGACGAAGCGGGACTCCACGAATCCTACCAGCAGGCACAGGCCGCCCTCAGCGCGAAGTGGCTGCTCGGGAAGAACCGGCTGATCCGTGATAACATGGAATCTTCGCCGCGCGGGACGCCGGGAGCCCGGATGGAACAGACTGTGGTGAAGCTGCTGGAGGCAATCATTCAATATGATCTGGTGGCCATCGACGACCAGCTGCTGGAGCTGTTCACGAGTGCAGGCAAGAAGGATGTCTATGAGCTGATTATCCGCATCACCTCCAAGCTGCATGCGGATCTGCAGCAGCAGAACGAGAATCTGTATGAGCTGCTGCAGTGGGAGTCGCATCAGCCGGATATTCTGTTCCAGTTCGAGACGATTCACGATATCCTGTCCTGGATGCGGCGCAGATTCTTCGAGCTGTCGGAGCTGCTGTATGTGAAGCGGCAGCGGCAGAAGCGTAAGCTGATCGATGAGATTATGAACTATGTGGAGGAGAATCTGGAGAAGAAGATTACCCTGAAGGAGGTAGCCGCCCATTTCGACTTCACACCGAACTATCTGGGTTATCTGTTCAAGGAAGAGTACGGGCTTCCTTTCAGTGAATTCGTGAATGAGCGCAAGACGGGCCGGGTCTTCGAGCTGCTGGGCGATCCGACACTCAAAATCTATGAGATTGCCGAGCGTATGGGCTACAAGAACATTATCTATTTCAACCGGCAGTTTAAGCAGATCACAGGCATGACGCCGGGAGAGTACCGCAAGAAACAGAAAATATAGCCTGCCAAACGTTGCCAGTCCGGTTTTCACAACCGGGGGCAACGTTTTTTTGTTTTTGGGGAATGGTATATATTAACCGATCGTTGAAAAAGTATTACTTTTAGTTGCTAGGCCTAATCCACACCAGGAAAGCGCTTCTTTATAATAAAGCTATAGAGAAAAGGGATTGATGGAAAGGGGATTCAAGATGAAACAGAAACAACATGGATTCTGGGATGATGTGAAGAAGTACAGATCCTTGCTCCTCATGCTTGTACCGGCGGTATTGTTCTTCCTGCTCTTTGCTTATATACCCATGTCAGGCATTATACTGGCGTTTAAGCAATACGACTACACCGGCGGGGTCTTCGGCAGCCCATGGAACGGATGGGATAACTTCAAATTCTTCTTCAATTCCGGTGACGCCTGGCGCGTAACACGAAACACGGCGCTGTACAATATTGCTTTTATCGTTGTGAATAACGTGGTTCAGATCTTTGCAGCTATCCTGCTGTTCGAGGTTGCCGGCAAATGGTTCCGGAAAATTACCCAAACGGTATTGTTCCTGCCTTACTTCATTTCCTGGGTTGTGGTTGGTGCCATTGCCTACAACCTGTTCAACTTCGATGTTGGTACCATTAACGTATTGCTCAAAGGACTCGGCATGCAGCCGGTGGACATCTATAATACCGCTTCCTACTGGCCGGTAATCCTGGTGGTCGTATCCGCGTGGAAGACGCTGGGCTATGGTACAATCATGTATCTGGCGGCGATCACCAGCATTGATACCGAGATGTATGAAGCGGCTGAGATTGACGGGGCGAATATTTTCCAGCGGATTATGAAGATTACGGTTCCGAACCTGATGCCTACTGTGATCATTCTGGTGCTGCTGGCGATCGGTAACGTCTTCCGCGGGGATTTCGGGATGTTCTACAATATGGTCGGCAACAACGGCCTGCTGTTCTCGTCAACCGACGTCATCGACACCTTCGTGTTCCGCTCACTGACCACTTCCAATGAGATCGGAATGTCCGCTGCGGCCGGCTTCTATCAGTCCCTGCTTGGTTTCGTAACCATCATGCTGGCTAACTATGCCGTACGTAAATACGATAAGGATCGTGCTCTATTCTAGGAAAAGGAGGTCAACCGAAATGAGTTCAACTACTGCAAACATGAAAACTCCGGAGGTTATCCGGAAGCGCGGCAATAAAGACAAGATGATACTGGCCATTATCGGCTACGTGACGCTTACTGTGCTCGCTATATTCTGTATCTTCCCCTTCATTCTGGTCGTGTCCTCCTCTTTGAGTGAGGAGAGCACGATTATCGAAAAAGGGTTCCAGATCTTCCCGTCCGCGTTCTCGACAGAGGCCTACAGCCTGCTGTTCAAGTATCCGGAGGAAATGCTCAGAGCTTACGGCATAACCATATCCGTAACCGCCATTGGTACATTGTTCGGCTTGTTCCTGACTTCGATGACGGCCTATGTGCTGTCCCGGAGAGATTTCAAATGGCGCGGCCGCTTCTCCTTCTTCTTCTTCTTCACTACACTGTTCAGCGGCGGTCTGGTCCCTTGGTACCTGATGATTGTCAACTATCTGCATCTTAAAGATACCTTGCTGGTGCTGATCCTTCCTTTGCTGATGAACGTGTTCTACATTATCGTCATGAAATCGTTCATGAGCAGCATCCCGGATGCCATTACAGAATCCGCCAAGATTGACGGCGCAGGAGATTTCCGGATTTTCATGCAGCTGATTGTGCCTTTGTCCAAGCCTGCCCTGGCTACCATCGGCCTGTTCATTGCTCTGGCTTACTGGAATGACTGGTACAACGCACTCTTGTTCATCTCCAAATCAGAGCTGATGCCGCTGCAGTATTATCTCTACAAAATGCTCGGCAATATGGATGGCATGCGCAAGGCGATGATGGCCTCCGGCGCAGTTGTGAATACGGATCTGCCTACGGAGAGTCTGAAGATGGCCATGACCATTGTGGCTACAGGACCGATCCTGCTTGCTTATCCGTTCATCCAGAAATATTTTGTAACCGGACTTACGATTGGTGCAGTCAAAGGATGAACACAGGGCAACCTGGTTATCAATATAAACCCAATACTATTTTGAATTAGGGGGAACATCGGTCATGATGAAAAATAAGACAAAGAAACTTACAGTTACGCTTGCAACAATGATGGCACTGGGTACCATTCTCAGTGCATGCGGCGGCAATAACAACGCCAATACAGGTGCAGAGGCTACGAAGGCTCCGGCAACGGCTACAGAAGGGGCAGCTGCGAATCCCGGCGCTCCGGACACTTCCAAAGAAGTGAAGCTGAAGATGCTGCTGATCGGCGGCCAGCCGGGGGACTATGACAAGGTGTTCGGAGAGCTGAACACGAAATTGAAAGAAAAAATCAATGCCACCGTGGAGACAGAATTCCTCGACTGGTCGGATTGGACACAGAAGTACCCGTTGAAATTTGCGGCTAATGAAGATTTTGACCTTGTGTATACTGCCAACTGGGCACTCTATAACGATCAGGCGCTCAAAGGCGGTTTCCTGGAGCTGACGGATGATCTGCTGTCGACTTACATGCCGCAGACTTGGGAAGCGATGCCTAAAGTGAACTGGGAGCAAGCCAAAGTGGACGGCAAGCTCTTCATGGTTCCGAACAACAACGTTGAGGTTACCGATAAAGTGGTTCTGTACCGTGAGGATCTGCGCAAGAAATACAATCTTCCTGAAATCAACAGCCTTGAATCCTATGCCACTTACTTGAAAACGGTTGCCAAAGAAGAAACTGGAATTACTGCATACGGTGCCAAACCTGCCGACGGCTGGAAATGGCATGAGCTTGACCAGGCTACGCTGGAGCAGAACAATGACTGGAACCTTGTAGATGCTAACCTGCTGCCGCTGGCTTACAAGCTGGATGATGCAACCGGCAAAATTTTCAACATCTATGACACACCTGAATTCAGAGAACTGCTTACCTACTACAAGGATCTTGCAGACAACGGCGTATGGTCCAAAAACGTAGTCAGCAACAAAAATGACGTATGGCAGGATATCAAAGCTGAGAAAGTTTCCTCCTACGCTCAGAACCTGGGTACTGTAGCAGCGAACGTATCTGAAATGCGCCGTGACAAACCGGATGTGGAGCTGGCGATTGCCGACCTTACACCGGGCAAGAAGAAAATTGCAGCAATTTCGACTCAGAACGGTATGGCGATCCATGCTACTTCCAAAAACGTGGAACGCTCTCTGATGCTGATCGACCTGCTGCAGAATGACAAGGAAATTCATGACTTGACGATGTACGGCATTGCCGGAACCAACTATATTCCTGATGGCGACAAGAAATACAGTGCAGGACCCGCAGCTGCCAACTACACGGGCTTCTCGAACTGGGGCTGGAACTCCCCGCTGAACCGTCAAGATTCGGCGTATCCGGTAGAAGCAGACAACATGTTCAACAGCTGGCAGTCCAGCATCTATCACTTCCCGCTTGAAACCTTCGTCTTCGACTCCACACCGGTGAAGAACGAAGTAGCCAACATCGGTAACGTGATGCTGCGTTATGCCATTCCGCTGGAATACGGCTTGATTGATGATCTGGATAAAGGTCAGGCAGATCTGATCAAACAGCTGAAATCCGCTGGTATTGACAAGGTGCAGACAGAGCTGCAGAGCCAGATTGACGCTTTCCTGGCAGCGCAGAAATAATAGCTTAATAAGGTGAAGCTAATGTAACGGCTTCCTGGCCACTCCAGAGCATAGCTTTGGGGTGGTTTTTTTATAGACATTAACGAAGAAAACAAGCTAATTGCAGAGGAGCCGATCACATGAAGCATACGATACAAGCCCATATTGCCCCGAAGGAAATCTATCCGTCGACCCTGCGACTCGGGGGAAGCAACCCGGAGGGTGACCAGATCAGCTTCACCAATTACTACATGGAGCTTAACGGCAAGCCTTATTTCGCTATCTGCGGGGAGTTCCACTATTCACGATATCCGGAAGCGGACTGGGAGACGGAACTCCGGCAGATGAAGATGTCAGGAATCAATGTGATCGCCACCTATATCTTCTGGAATCATCATGAAGAAATAGAAGGGGAATTCGATTGGAGCGGCAACCGCAATCTCCGGAAGTTTGTGGAGCTGTGCCACGATAACGGGCTCTATGTTATCCTGCGTGTCGGTCCGTTCTGTCATGGCGAGGTCCGTAACGGGGGACTCCCGGACTGGCTGTTCGGGCGGGAATTCGATGTCCGCTCCAATGATGAAGGGTATCTGAGTTATGTAAGACGATTGTTTGCAGAGATTGGCCGGGAGGCTGATGCGCTGATGTATAAGGATGGCGGGCCGGTGATCGGGATTCAGCTGGAGAATGAATTCAATGCTGCCGCTGCGCTCTGGGAACAGACGGCGAAGCAGGGGGACGAATATCTTAGCGGAGGAATAGGCGGCGAGGAAGGTGCAGCACATATGCGCCTGCTCAAGGAGTATGCGGTGGATTCCGGCCTGATTGCGCCGATCTATACCAGCACCGGCTGGGGGGAGGCGCCGTTCCTGGAAGATGAAGTCCTGCCGCTGTATGGCGGATATGCTTATACCCCGTGGAGCATCAGTGACCCGGGTCAAACCCAGACACCGACACCTGAATATGTATTTGTGAATTTCCATGATGATCAGGCGCCGGGGGGAGAGTTCAATCCGCCGTATCCCCGGACAAAATATCCGTTTGCCTGCTGCGAGATGGGCGGCGGCATGCAGACCTGGTATCTGTCCCGGTTCCAGGTAGAACCGGAAAGTGTACTGGCCATGACCCTGATGAAGCTTGCCGGCGGCTGCAACTTCATCGGTTATTATATGTTCCATGGCGGCACGAATCCTGTGGGCAGAACAGGTTACCTGAACGAGAGCACAACGCCTAAGCTGACGTACGATTTTCAGGCACCGATTGGCGAGTTCGGACAGATCCGTGAATCTAACGGCTTGCTGCGCCCGCTGCATTATTTCCTCCGCCAATTCGCAGACCGGCTTGCTCCTATGGCAACCGTGCTTCCGGAAGGTGCAGAGGCGGTTACTCCTGATGATGCGCATACGCTGCGTTATGCTGTCCGTACGGATGGCAGGTCCGGGTTCTTATTCGTCAATAATTATCAGGATCATGTTGAGATGGATGGGCATGAAGAGGTTGTATTTGAAGTTAAGCTTGGGGAGGAGATGATCAGCTTCCCGCAGCGGAGTTCGCTGACCGTCAAGCCCAAGGCTGCATTCCTGCTGCCGTTCAACTTTGCTCTGGATGGGCTGAATCTTAAGTATGCAACGGCCCAGCCGGTCACCTCTGTGGAATCTGCTGAAGCCGTCACTTATTTCTTCGCGATGCCGGAGGGTGTGGATGGTGAGTTCCTGCTGGATGCGCAGGACGGTATTCTTAGTGTATCAACAGATGTCGGAACGATTGAAGGAAGCGGGAGCAGCTACAACGTACTCATTCCGCATCAGGTGTCGTCTATGATCGTAATCAAGCGTGACGGAGCCAGAGAAGTACGGATTTACGCGATGAGTGCCAAGGATGCTGCAAAGCTGTGGGAGCTGGAGGACGGCGGTCAGAGCCGGATTGTGTTCTCGGAGGTTCCGCTTGTTCAGACCCCCGAGGGCATTGAATTCCTTAGCAGCGGGCAGAATGCCTTCACGTTCCGTGAATATGCCGGTGGAGCAGTGGTGCCAGCCGCGCAGTGGAGCACGCTGCAGGCTGAAGCAGCTATCAGCGGACGGACGGAGGGCTGGTTCCGGATCTATGATGTGCAGGTTCCTCTGAAGGAGATCGCGCTTACCACGCGGCGGCTTCATGACCATAAGCTTGCGCTCGGGCTGCCGGAGGATGTTCTTCAAGGAACCGGGGAAGTGCTGCTGAGCATTGATTATACGGGGAATGTGGGCTATGCCTTTGCTGGCGGGCAATTATTCCATGATCATTTCTACAACGGCCTGCCTTGGGAGATCGGCTTGTCCCGGTTCCGCGATGTCCTCCGCAGAGGCGAGATCATCCTGGAAACCACACCGCGCCGCACGGGTGCTGTAACCTTGGCTGCTGATGCCGCTATGGCGGTGGAGAAGGTATTCGAGGGCGAAGCCATTGCTGTGTTCCACAGTGTTACGGCTACACCGGTGTACCGGGTTGCGATGAAGCTGCAGTAGTCGGCAGACGGGAGAACTAAGGGGCAAGGCCAAGACCGATAGACTATATAGAGAAAATGTGGATAAGAGCAGGACAGAGAAGTGAACGGTGTAGTGTTATGCAACAGAGAGAGAATACTGGGACGAGTAAGGACGGTAGAGGAGTAGAGAGTAGAAAAGCGGTTGGTTGTAGACTGTATATGAGGTGGATTAGCAAAGGCATATAAAGTAGCAGGAATATCCGGCTGATTGTCTGGAGTGGACGAAGCATGTGGACGGCGGTAAAAGATTTATAAGTAACATACGAACTATGGCTTCTATTGGGAAGCAACGATGGGGCACACCATTCTTTTATACGTCCTTACTTGGAAGGCAAACGTTGGGAGTGCTTGAAAGGGTGGGAGTGGCGGAGGTCGTGCGGACTGTAGGGACGTTATTATACTCGAAAAGCTGCATTATCCGCCCATGCGGACAGAGAGCCGTTAAGCTCCTGATTCCCGCCGTTTCGGACCCGAAACAGCAGGATGAGTGCATCTGAGCCGCAACGAGAAAAAGAGGCCAATATTGGCGAAATAAAGTAAAGTCATCTGAGCGACTAGAATAGAGTCCGTTACGCCTTGCCGGCGGGCGGGCTTTTTTTCTGTATAGGGAATTATGAACTTCGTCTGTTGTGGATAAGTTTCTTTGGAATTTGGAGCAGCTCCGTTGGAAGGACGAGTGTGTGCTTGCTCAGGCACAGAAGTCGGCAGGATGGGGAAATCAAAGGGATAAATCCCTCTATTTCCGCCGAAAGTAGGCGGAATGTGAAAATTAAAGGGATAAATCCCTCTAATTCCGCCGAAAGTGGGCGGAATGGAGAAATCAAAGGGATAAATCCCTCTAATTCCGCCGAAAGTACGCGGAATGGGGAAATCAAAGGGATAAATCCCTCTAATTTCCCTGAATACGGGCCAAAGGAGCAAATGAGGGGCATTAGTGCCCTTGAATTCCCCAAATGAGAGCCAAAGGAGCAAATGAGGGGCATTAGTGCCCTTGAATTCCCAGAATGAGAGCCAAAGGAGCAAATGAGGGGCATTAGTGCCCTTGAATTCCCCAAATGAGAGCCAAAGAAGCAAATGAGGGGCACTAGTGCCCTTAAATTTACATAAGCTGCACAGGCTCCATAAGCCGCATAAGCCCAGCTAGTTTCTCCCGTCAGGGTGACTTTTTTGTTGAGGTTTGTAGATGTTTTCCAGCTTGAACAGCGGAGAGGACGGAACGATTGTGTACCAGCGGTAGCGACCGTCTGAAAGCTTTCCGCAGGAAAGCTCACTTCGGAAGCATAAGCAGTCTCCAGATTTTCACCACTAAGAAGAATAAATATAATTTGGACACAAGAGCGATGGGGACAACGGTCCGTTCACACAGCATCCTCACAACACAAACGTAGATCCTGCACAACAGCAAAAGGCACGGCCAAGCGAAATCCGCTTAGCCGTGCCTTATTTGCGGCGCGGGGTGAGGAGCAGGGTCAGGGATCAGCCCTTAACAGCCCCGGCAACTACACCTTTGACGATGTACTTTTGCAGGAAGATGAAGACAACGATGGATGGCAATACGGCCATTACCATGGCGGTCATGGCATACTGCCAGTCCGAGGTATATTGACCGACGAAGGTGTAAGCGGCCAGTGTCAATGTCTTTGTATCCGGCGAGCCGTTAACCATCAGCAGCGGGAGCAGGAAGTCATTCCAGATCCACATCACGTCGATGATGACGATGGTGGTGGTTACCGATTTCAGTAGCGGGAAGATCACGCTGAAGAACAGGCGGAAGCCGGATGCGCCGTCGATGGTCGCACTTTCATCGATCTCAGTCGGGATTCCCTTCACGAAGCCGTGGTAGATGAATACCGCCAGCGGTGCGCCGAAGCCCCAGTATAAGAGGCCCAGTCCCCAGGTGCTCTCGGACAGATGCAGGTTCTTGGCCGTCTGCAGCACAGTCAGCATGATCGACTGGAACGGGATCAGCATCGGCATAATGCACAGGAAGTAGATCACACCGCTCCATCTGGTTTTGGTCCGTGCCAGCTTATAGGCGGCGATGGAGGAGATGAAGACGATGCCGAGCAGGCCGACGCCGGTAATCACGAAGTTGTTCAGGAACAGCCGCGGATAGTTGATGAATTTCCAGACATAGGAATAGTTGCTGAAGGTCAGGTGCTTCGGCAGCGCGATAACGTCGGTCATGACCTCGCTGAAGCTTTTCAGGGAGTTAATAATCGTCAGGAACAGCGGATACAAGAACAGCAGAGACAATATGACCAAAACAACTTCCAGTATGATCTTGCCTGCCTTGTTGTTGTTTGTTTTCATTATGCCTCAACCTCTCTCCGTTTGAAGACTGTCAGCTGGATGATCGTCACGACAAGTACTGCCAGGAACAGGATAAGCGCTTTCGCCGTACCGTAGCCGTACAGATTGTTCTGGAACGTATCCCGGTAAATATCATAAGCGATGCTGTAGGTGGTTCCGCCAGGGCCGCCGCCTGTCAGCGACAGAATGACGTCGAATACCTTGATCGAGTTGGTCAGCGCCATGAAGACGGATATCGTAATCGATGGGGCAAGCAGCGGCAGCGTAATGCTGAAGAATCTTCTCATCGGACCTGCGCCGTCTACGGTAGCAGCCTCCTTAAGATCTTCCGGCACAGACTGCAGACCGGCGATGTAGATGACCAGATAGAAACCGATCGACTGCCAGATAGATACGCCTAAGATGGAGATGAACGCCAGTCCCGGTGTCCCGAGCCAGCTTAAGTCGAAGATGGCCCAGCCGGTGCTCTCACCGAGTGAGTTGAAGCCCTGCATGAAGATGAACTTCCAGATGAAGCCGACAATGACAAGACTGAGGATATAAGGGATAAAGAATGCCGCTCTCAGCCAGGAGGTGCTCTTCAGCTTCATGTCCAGCAGCACGGCCAGCAGAATCGCCAGCACGTTGACGATCACAATGTAAAGGATTGCATATTTAATCGTGAACCAGGCCGCATCGGAGAAGTTCGTATCCCCCGAGAAGATCTGTTTGAAGTTGTCCAGTCCGACGAATTTGGGATGCTTGGAAATCCCGTTCCACTTCGTCATCGAATAACGGATGGTCATGGCAAAGGGAATGTAGAATGCAACTGCGATACAGATCAGAACCGGGAGTGTGAAGATTCCGAATTCGAATTTCTCGCGCCATCTTTTGCCGAGTGTTTTTAACATGGATGCACCTCTTCTTGAGTTATAGGGTGGGAGTATTGTGCCTGGCTTGCCACACATAACCATTCCGGTTAGTCTATATTGTGTATTATAGATCAGACCCCTATACTCAAAAATGGATTTAAGAGTACAGTTAGGGGTAAAAAGGTGAACTGAGTCCGGATGACAAAAATGAGTCCGGGACTGAGGCCTGATACACCAGCGGGGAGACGGAGAACATGATTAGACGAACGCTGTACAAGCTGTTTGAGCCTTTACTGGAGCGCATTTCCCGCAGGCTGGCCAACAAACTGATTCTTTTGTTCACTATAATCATCATTCTGGTGGTAAGCTCATTGACGTACATTTCCTATGGAATGCTGCGCAAGGAATCGGTGAACAACAGTATTGCGAGCACGAGCAATAATCTGCTGCTGGTCGGACGCAATCTGGAGAGTTACCTGAGCGGAATTGAACAATTGTCCCTGCCACAGATCTCATATGATGAGTTCGCCTATGCCATCCTCCATGAATCAGAGGACTACGGCTCCAAGATGTATGTGGAGGATTATCTGAAGAATCTGTATTTCTCCCGCAATGACCTGGAGGCGGTATACCTGTACGTGATCAAGGAGCACAAGTATTATTATGTCACCAAGGAGAACTATAATATTACGGTCCGGGTGACCGAACATCCGCCGATCGACAATCTGTCCTGGTATAAGCGGGCACTGGCGAGTCCGTTCAACCGCTCCTATCAGTCTTTTGTGGAAGAAGCCCCGGCTGCGGAGAGCAGTGTGGATTATCCCGTTAACAAGGACAAGGTCTTCATGGGCTATCACCGGCTGCTGCGTTCCATTGTGTCGAGGGAGCCGCAGGCCGTACTGTCCCTATACCTTAACTCGTCGGTGACCGATGAGATTATGAAGGATATTCCGTTCAGCACCGGCCAGCATCTGATGTATATCAGCCCGGATAATGAGCCTTTTACAGTGGACGATAAGGAATTCTATCAGGGGAGCAGAGAGGCTGGGCTGCTGGACCAATTGACACCGGAGAAGAACGGGCGTGTGACGTGGTCGGATGAAGAACAGAAGTACCTGGTGATCTACGACATCAGTCAAAAAGAAGGCTGGAAGCTCGTCAAGCCGATTCCGTATACAGAAATCTATGCCGCGGCGACAACGACCCGTAAGCTGAATGTATTCATCGGCCTGCTGTTCCTGGTATTGTCCGTGGTGCTGGTCAGCGTCACTTCGAATAGAATTACGCACCCGCTGAAGAATCTGTCGCTGCAGATGAAGCGCTTCAGTACGGGGAGCTTCGATGCCGAGGCAACGGTGGAGGGTAAGGATGAGATCGCTTATCTGTCACGCCACTTCAATAAGATGGTCGAGAAGACCAATGAACTGATTAATGAACGCTATAAAATGAAAATCGTGGAAAAAAATGCGGTCCTCAAAGCGCTGGAGGCCGAGATTAATCCTCATTTCCTGTATAATGCGCTGCAGGCCATCTCCACCAAGGCGCTCAAGAACAACAATGATGATATCGTCGAGATGGTCGACAATCTGGCCATGACGCTGAGATACTGCATCAGCGGGCGGGATGTTGTGCAGGCCCGGGAAGAGCTGCGGCATATTGAGCGTTATCTGGCGCTGCAGAAGGCGCGGTTTGGCAGCCGGATGCAGGTCGTGTACGACTGGGATGAAAGCCTGATGGAGCTGAGGATTCCCAAGCTGTCGATTCAGACGCTGGTGGAGAACTGCATCAAGCATGCGCTGGAAAAGGTATCCACTACGGTTACCATCCGTATTGAGGCACATGTTACCGCTACCCACAGCGTAATTTCTGTACGGGATGACGGGCCGGGAATCAATGAGGAGCGGCTGGAGCAGGTGATGAGCTCTCTGCAGATTCAGTGGGAGGACCGCGATTCGGAGGCGGAGGAAGAGGACGGCAATGAGAGCATTGGCCTGAAGAACCTTAACACCCGGCTTAAGCTCTTATATGGAGAAGAGGCGGGTTTGGCCATTCACAGCAGTGAACACGGGACACAAATGGATATGCGGCTGCCGCGGGGAGGAGTAGGACAACATGTATAAAGTGCTGATTATAGACGATGAGGAGCCTTTGCGCGAAGCGATCAATATTCTGGGGGACTGGAAGGGGCTGGGTGTCGGACAGGTTCTGGAGGCGACCAATGGCCAGGCGGGGCTGGAGATGCTGCGCCGGGAGAAATTCGATCTGGTGCTGGTGGATATGAAAATGCCGGAGCTGAGCGGTGCCCAGCTACTGCAGATCGCCGAGGAGGAGTTCCCGGATCTGCTGCTGATTGTGATCAGCGGCTACAATGATTTTGAATATACGCGCCAGGCGATCCGCTCCAAGGTGGTGGATTATCTTTTGAAGCCGGTCAACCGGACCGATCTTAACCATGCACTGCGCAAGGCGGTGGACATACTCGAAGCGAAGCGGAAGCGGGAGAGCGAGTTCATCAACCGCAATATTACACTGAATATGTCTTTGCCGAAGCTGAAGGAGAAGATGTATTTGTCCATTATAGACCGCAGCTTCAAAACCCAGTCCAATGAAGCCTTCCTGCCGCTGATCGGTGCGGACGGGGCGGCCAGCCATTTCGCTGTAGGTATTCTGCGGATGCTTAATCTGGAGCAGGTGCGTAAAGAAAGATTTCATGAGGACCGGGATCTGCTGCATTTTGCCGTAACTAATGTAATGAATGAGAACAGTGACGGACAGTTTGAGTCGTTCAGCTTTGCCAGTCCCAAGGGGGAGCGGGAGTTTATCGCTATCTTTACGATGAAAGGCGGATATGGGGCGGACGCTGCCTTTCTGTCTCTGCATCATATGAAGAAGGCCGCAGCTACGCTGAAGGAGCTGTTCGGCATCGTCTGTGCCGGCGGAATAGGTGATCCGTACAGCGATCTCCTGAGTATTGCCGGTTCTTATGAGCAGGCCAAAGAGGCACTGGACCGGATTGACCTGCTGAGCATGAAGGACAGCATGATCCTGCAGAGCGGCGGCAGCATGATGGAGAAGCCGGCGTCCAGGGACAATCCCTCACTGACCGGGCGGATGCCGCAGATCCGCAGCAGCCTGGAGAGCGGGAACGTGAACCATGCGCGCAACATTTTCAGCGAGTTTGTCTCCAAGTGGAAGAGTGCGGAGCATTTCACGCTGGGTGAAGCGGACAGAACACTACAGGAATTCATTATTCTCCTCAATGAGATTGCTGCACAGTTGGATGCAGTGCCGCCGCAGATCCGCAGCAGCAAGGATAAGGGGCTGAATGCCCTGGGCATCCGCAGCGATTTTGCCTCCTTTGAACAGTTTGAGCGTGTACTTAACCAAATATTCGACGTTTATTCCGGAGAGATCAGCCGGACGTTATCCGGAGACCGCAGCAGCGTGCTGGAAAATATTAAAGCATACATTGATAACCATTATTTTGAGGATATTAAGATATCGATGTTCACGGATAAATATTTCCTGAGCAGAGAATACTTGATGAAGCTGTTCAAGGGGCAGTACGGATACGGCATTCATGAGTATGTGCAAAAGGTGAGAATGGACAAAGCCAAAGCACTGCTGTCCGATCCCGGCCTCAAAATTCAGGATATTTCCGAAATGCTGGGGTACAAGGATAAGAACTATTTCAGCAAGGCGTTCCGCAATTACTACGATTGTTCACCTTCTGAATTCCGGCTGCAGCTGCCTGGGGTAGAAAAGTGAAACGGTTACATGAACACACTTTTTTACCCTCATAAGTTCACTTATGTACATTCTTATCCTTTTTCTTTTTATTTAGAATGATGAGCAAGACCACAAGATGCATAAGGAAAAGGGGGCAACATCATGTTAAAACGATTTATGGCACTATCTGCGAGTCTGCTGCTCGTCGGCGGACTGCTGGCCGGTTGCGGCGGGAACAACAACAATAATGCCGCTAACAACACGGCTGGAACAAATGGAGCAGAGAATACAGCTACAGATTCTTCCAAGCCCGTCACGATTAATATGTTTACCGCATCTCCCGAGTACACAGACGCTTTCAACGCCTACATCGCTGAATACAAGAAGGTTAAGCCAAATGTAACGATCAATCTGGAAATTATGCAGGCTGACTACAATACGGTGTTAAAATCCAAAATTGCCGCAGGCAGCACGCCTGACGTGTTCCAGACTACCGCTGGCGGCGATATCGATACTTTCGCTGAATACAGTGCTGACCTCACCAATGAACCGCTGGCAGCAGCGATGACAGATGCTGTCCGCTCCAACATGAGCTCCACAGACGGCAAAGTACTGGGACTTCCGGTCAAAGGCAACCTGTTCGTCCTGATGTACAACAAGAAGCTGCTGGCAGATGCCGGCATCACTGAAGTTCCTAAGACTACCGCTGAAATGGATGACGCCATCACCAAGCTCGAAGCTAAGGGCATCACGCCATTCGCCAACGCCTACAAAGAGTGGTGGGTATGGAAGCATATCTTCCAACACTTCGTTGACGCTGCAGCAACTGATGCAGGTACTGACGCTAAGACACTCGTAGCTGATTTCATCGCCGGCAAAACGACCTTCGCGGATCATCCGGTGCTGAAGGACAACTTCTTCACTTTCATTGATACGACTGTAAAACACGGAACGGACAAGCCGCTGGAACGCGACAGCAATGCTGAAGTCAGTGACTTTGCCCTTGGCAAAACAGCATTCATGACCGGTAAAGGCGCATGGGATGAAGAAGCGATTAAGAAAATCACCCCTGACTTTGATCTCGGCATCGCCGGCTACCCTGTCAGCGACAAAGCTGAGCAGTCCCAGATCATCACCGGTGCCGACCAGGCGCTGCGCATCAACAAGGATTCTGCTGTAGCAGCT
The DNA here is from genome assembly GCF_038593005.1 of Paenibacillus sp. FSL E2-0178. NCBI lineage: Bacteria > Bacillati > Bacillota > Bacilli > Caryophanales > Paenibacillaceae > Paenibacillus > Paenibacillus sp. FSL E2-0178. The sequence continues at coordinate 2,208,322 of NZ_CP151953.1, read as the reverse complement.
GAAACAATTGAATTCTTCAACTGGCTGTACACTTCCGAATACGGTAAGAGCTGGTTCTCCACAGTAGCTAAGGTTATTCCTCCAATCAAGGATGCACCGATGCCTGACCTGCAAATGCCTAAGGAAATGGAAGAAATCCTCAAAACCGAGAAATCCGGCGACCTGTCGGTGAACTACTCACTGGATACGTTCCACCAGAAATTCGGTGAATTGATGCAGGCTTATATCGGCGGCAGCAAGACTAAGGATCAAGCGATTGATGAAATTCAAAAGGCCTGGATTCAATTCGGGTCCGCTCAATAAAAGCTTTAGTACCGGGAGGGCCTCCGAAGTAGAATTATTACTGAGGGGGCCTTCTTTCTATGCAACACCGATTTCAGAGCGGTGGGCGGCAAGTGGCTGGACGTAACTGCGGTGAATGTTCGGGCTTCCGGCCGCTGTTATGTTTGGATTTCTTGATTTAAACTGCTGTTCGCAGTGGAAATCCAAACATAAAGGCGGACGCTATCGCTCCTCCAACCCAAACTTCACCTCCGTTACTGCGCCACTTATGCAGCAACGCAGAAATCAGAAGTTACGAATACAAGAGAAGACCTTATAATCAGGGGAGACCGAGAAACAGGGAAACCAAGGAGATCAATATTAACATTTGTCAGGAGGCCAAATTAGACATGAGCAGCAAGCTGATCGATATTACCGAGAACGGACTTTATCTTACAATTGAAATAACGGAAGAACAGGATGTGCGGCTGCTGCATTTCGGGGCGGCGCCGCTTGAAGCGGGAAGGATCGAAGAGAAGAGCAAGGTGGGCTTTCGGCTGCTGGAGCTTCAGCTGTCCGGGGAAGACCGGGCGGAGTATCACGGGCGGACGCACCGTGCATCGTATCCGGGGCTGCGTATGGTGTATGGCGGGCACAACGATACGATGAATCCTCTGGGACGTAAGCTGGAGATTACACTCGTTGATCCGTTGACAGGAGTGAAGGCGGTACAGCATTATCAGTTCTATACAGGCGTGCAGATTGTGCGCTCCTGGACAGTACTGCGCAATGAAGGGGATGCGGCTGCTGCGGTCGAGTACATTTCTTCGTTTGCGCTTACTGGAGTGGACAAAGAGGGCAGCAAGGACCGCAATGAGAAAATCGAAGTGAGCCTTGCTCACAGCGGCTGGCAGAGTGAGCTGCAGTGGAAGAGCTACAGCCTGCCGGAGCTGGGCATGTCCCATCTGGCCGACCGCGGCTCGAAGCGGATTGCCGCCAGCAATACCGGCTCCTGGTCGGCGGCTGAGCTGCTGCCGATGGCGGTACTGCAGAACAAGGAGAGCGGGACAAGCCTGTTCTGGCAGATTGAGCACAACGGCTCCTGGCACTGGGAGCTGACGGACCAGTACGACCAGCTCACGCTGCTGGTCAGCGGGCCTACGGAGCATGACAATCATTGGTGGCTGAAGCTGGCCCCGGGCGAAGAATTCACCTCTGTGCCGGTTGCCGCAGGCGCTGTGCAGGGCGGCTTCCAGGGCGCGGCAGAGCAGCTGACCGCGTACCGGCGGATCATCCGCAGACCGAATGAGGACAATGAGCTGCTGCGGATTATTTTTAACGACTACATGAACTGTCTGTGGGGAAGTCCGACGACGGAGAAGCTGCTGCCGCTGATTGATGCCGCCGCCGATGTCGGCTGTGAATACTTCTGTATCGACGCCGGCTGGTATGCCCCGGGTGAATGGTGGGACGGCGTGGGCCAGTGGGAGCCGTCGACCGAGCGGTTCCCGGAAGGCATCAAATATGTGCTGGACTATATCCGCAGCAAAGGGATGATTCCCGGACTTTGGCTGGAGCTGGAGGTTATGGGCATCAACAGTCCGAAGCTGGCTGAGACTGATGACAGCTGGTTCTTCATGCGCCACGGCAAGCGGGTGAAGGACCGCAGCCGGTATCAGCTGGATTACCGCAGCCCTAAGGTTATAGAGCATGCCGATGGCGTCATTGCCCGGCTGGTGGAAGAATACGGCGTCGGTTATATCAAGATGGATTACAACATCAACGCAGGGATCGGCACAGAGACGGATGCGGACAGCTTCGGGGATGGTCTCCTGCAGCATAACCGGGCCTATCTGGCCTGGCTGGACAGTATCTTCGTCCGTTACCCGCAGCTGGTGATCGAGAACTGCTCCAGCGGCGGCATGCGGATGGACTATGCCATGCTCAGCCGCCACAGCATCCAGTCGACCAGCGACCAGGAGGATTATGTGCAGTATGCGGCTATTGCCGCAGGCTCCCCGGCAGCGCTGACGCCGGAGCAATCGGCCGTCTGGTCGTACCCGCTGCGCGAAGGCGATGATGAAGAGGTCATCTTCAACATGGTCAATGCGCTGCTGCTCCGTGTCCACCAGAGCGGGCATCTGGCCGAGCTTGCACCGCAGCGCAGGGCCCTGGTGAAGGAGGCGCTGGATTATTACAAATCCATCCGCGCCCATATCCCGCAGGCGTTCGCCTTCTGGCCGCTCGGTCTGCCGGACAGCAGCGGAGAGTGGGTCAGCTTCGGTCTGCGCCACGGAGATATCCGCTATATTGCCGTATGGCGGATTGCCGGAGATGCAGCCGGGATTACGCTGCCCGTCCCTGAGCTGAAGGGACAGGCCGCAGAGGCCCGCTGCGCCTATCCGCAGGCGCATGGCTCCGAATGGAGCTGGAACCCGGCGGAAGGCAGCCTGAGCGTCTCACTGCCGCCGGGCAAGACTGCGAGGCTCTTCGAGCTTCGGTCTTAGGATTAACCCTCAATAAGAAACGCCCCCTCAAGGGCTGGAGGATAGTACTCCAGCTATATGAGGGGGTATTTTTATTGATAGGGAAATCAACCGTCTGAATTAACGGTCTGATTCCGCCGAACCCGTTGTTCGATTCACTTCCCGCGATTTTGTGTATAGACGAAGCAGACGTTGTAACGGTCCGGTAAATATAGGAAGTGGAAAAAGGTATCTTATTTTGCCCGTTTACAGAGTTTTGGATCTATTAAGTGGAAAAAGATCATTTAATTACCGCCCATATTACAAACCGAGTAAATTAGGCGTGATTTAAGTGTCATTTTTCCAACTCTTGTTCCGGCAGAGGGACTTGAGCCAGTATTAAGTGCCTTTTATCCAACTGTTCTCGAAGCGGATCATGGACAACAATAAAAGGTGGGGGCAGAAGAGCAGAAGAGCAGAAGAGTAGAAGAGTAGAAAGGCAGAAGAGCAGAAGAGCAGAAGAGTAGAAGAGTAGAAAGGCAGAAGGGCAGAAGGGCAGAAGGGCAGAAGGGCAGATGGGAAACGGGAACGGGAGCGGGAACAATTATGAACATGTTCATGAACATGAACAGACATAGGAACGGAGTCGCAGCGGGTAGGCTAACCTGAAGCTCAAAACTACTAAAATCAAGGTTTTTTCTAAAATTTAAATAAAAAACTGTCAATCCGAGAGGATATTGGATAAAATATGATTTAGGCTATTATTTTGTCGAATATACTCTAAACTTTGTCGAATAATTTGTCGATATATATCAAAAGATGTAGAAATAAAATTGACAGGAAAGAAATAGCACTTTACAATGCAGATATAGCATAATCATTTCTACTATTTAGAAGCTTTGATAGCTTTTAACACTGAATGATGAATCAAGCGTTATTTCAAGGGAGGATGCATAATGATGAAAGCAACAGGTATTGTAAGAAAAGTAGATGAACTGGGACGTATCGTGATTCCGATTGAACTACGCAGAACGATGGGAATTGACATAAAAGACCCGCTCGAAATTTTTGTGGACGGCGAAAAGATCATTCTCAGAAAATATGAACCTACTTGTATCTTCTCCGGAAGTGCCGAGAACCTGATCAACTTCAAAGGCAAAATGGTCAGCAAAGACGTTCTCGACGAACTGATTGCTAGCTTCGACCACGTATAAGTTTTGTTCTGAACCGCACCATAAATAATGACAGCAGGGACCGCAGCGCAGGCACTTTAACAGTGTTTGCACTCCGGTCCCTTTTAAATAGCATAAATAAAGACGGCAGCTCCCGGGCTTAGGCTTAGGAGGACTGCCGTCTTGTGTTGTTTGCGGATCTATGCGCGGCTATGCTGATAGTTCAGCTCTCCAGCGCACTCTGCACTCTTCGGATAAAAGCATCGTATTGCACCAGCCCCAGCTCAATACAGAGCTTCTGGGAGGGCGTCAGCTTGCCGATCTTGTCCAGCTCCTGCAGCTTATGCTCCAGATCCTCGTACATCTCCTGTTTGGCCCGGAGGGCTTCGCGGAGCAGGGTGTGCATCGTCTCTTCATCCGCCATGTCCCCGAAATACAGATGCATCAGGAAGTCGGAACGGAGCACCTCCTTCTCCGCAGGCTGACGTAAATACTTCTGGAAATGCTGTTCACCGTCGGGGGTAATTGTAAACAAGTTCTTATCCGGTTTGCCTTCCTGGCGTACCGCTTCCCTGGAGATCAGCCCCAGCTTCTCCATCTTGCTTAAGGTGGGGTAGATCGTGCCGAAGCTTGCATCGAAGAAGAAGGAGAAATACTCCTCGAAATGCCGCTTAATATCATAGCCCGAATGGGGCTTCTCACTCAGAATCCCGAGTATTACATCTTGAATGTTCATGAACATCTGCCGCTCCTCTCTCTCCTTCCTACCATATCACATCTGTGCTGCCGGACTCAATTTGAACTGGCGGAAGGTGTCTGGACCATAGATGCTTCGCAGGTACTCAGGCATTGGCTGCCGCTTCGGCCCGGATTGCACCTTTCTCCCGGCGGAGCAGGGTAAGCAGCACACTGCCTGCTGTTGCAACAGCGGCAATATAGAGCAGCGCCGTCACGTCGTGCATTATACCCTCACCGCCTATGACGAGATCCAGCATGCCGTCCACAGCATAGTAAGCAGGGAAGAACTGGCCGACCGACTGGTAAAAGGGGGACAGTATGTCCCGGGGAATCGTTGCCCCGGAGCTCAGCATCTGCATGGACAGCAGCGCAATGTTCAGCCACGCTCCGGCATCGCCGAGCAGCACAAGACTGAGATTGGCGACCGTCATGCAGGAGAGGATGACAACAAATTCGAACATCCACAGGCTGAGGAAGCCTTGCGAGGAGTGGATACCGAGAGTGTTCAGCAGTGAAGTGCTGATGAGTGAGCCGGCAAGTGCAGTGCCGGCCATCAGCACATACCGGGCGCTAAGCCGCTGCCATTTGCCGGCAGCAGCGGCCAGACTGGCGGAGGCCTTGCTCAGGTTCATGGCCAGCAGCATGCCGCCGGTGAAGGAAGCCGTAACGACCATTAGCGGAACCATGGTTTCAGCGAAGTTGGTAGCCGGATTCACAATCTGGATATCGGAGCTGATCCGGCTTGCTGCGCTGCTTCGAATCATTGCGGCTTCTGCCTCCGGCAGCTTCAAAGCTGTGAGCACGCCGCCAAGTCCCGCAGCACTGCTCTTTGCATCCAGGGCAGCAGTGACTTTGGCCGCTACGCCCTGCATGACATTCGAGACCATTTGCGGATTGGATTCGTTCAGATAATAGCGGATCTTGGCCCCGGACGAAGGCTCGCTTAGTGAAGCGGTGAAGCCCTGGGGAAGCTCAATAATCATCCGGAGGGAACGATGCCCGAGCCGGTCCTGCGCCTCTGCCAGAGAGAGGCCCTTCACCTGCTCGAAGTTAAGGGACGCCGATATATTGTCGGCGATGGACTGGGCAGCGCTGCCGTCTCCGTTAACAATGGCGATCGGCAGCTGATCTACCCGGTCGGTGACATGATCGTAGCCGGTGATCCAGATGAGGCTGAAAAAGACCTGGAACAGCAGCGCAGTAATAATCCCGACGATGGTTACGGGTTGTTTGAGAAACTGAATAATTAATTTCATTGTGTAAACACTCCTTATATCAATGTGATATATAACAATATGAAATATATCATCATGAAATAATAAAATCAATACGTATTCTTGGGTTCGTAGACAATACGTGCTGCTTTCCTATATCATTAAAGCGTGTTATGGAAGCTCCAGATAAACTAGAGAGTCAGAGGCAGAACAATTTGGAAGGGATGGGTCACCTTATGAGTTATGAAGAACAGACACAGGCAGAGCACGGGCAGCTGCCGAAATTGAAAAAACCGGAAGCTATCGTATTTGATATGGATGGTACGCTGTTCCAGACGGAAAGCCTGCTATTGCCGGCCTATCATAAAATGTTTGATATCCTGCGCGAGGAAGGGCTGTATTCCGGGCCTACTCCGCCGGAGGAGCGCATTCTGGGCAGCCTTGGCATGCTGCTGGCGCAAATCTGGAAGAATGTAATGCCTGAAGCGGACGCGGCGGTGCACCGCCGGGCGGATGAGCTGCTGCTGCAGCTGGAGATTGAAGGACTGGAAGCCGGAGGGACCCTTCTGTATCCTAAGGTAGTGGAAACGCTGCGTGCGCTTCATGCGCGCGGAGTGAAATTGTTCGTCGCCAGCAACGGGCTGGAGGATTATATTCACAGCATCGTAGTGGTGCATGAGCTGAAGGAGCTGTTCGAGGGCTTATACAGTGCAGGCGGACAAGGAACGGCAACCAAGACTGAGCTGCTTGGACTTCTGCTGGACAACCACAATATCAGCAGTGCCTGGATGGTGGGCGACCGTTCCTCTGACGTGGAAGCGGGCAAGGGCAACGGGCAGACGGTAATTGGCTGCGGCTACGCCGGATTCGGACGGCAGGATGAGCTGAAGGGCTCCGACGTTATTATTTCTTCCTTCGATGAATTAATCGGGCTGTACGACAACAGCACAGCGCAAGACCTGTAAGGAAGCAGATCCCGGAATAGTTTGTACAAAAGCAAGTACACACGGATGTCTTTACTGCCGGTTCACCGGCGTTAAGGACATCCGTTTTGGCATCAGCGGGGACGGGTACGGATAAATCTCGAAATTTCATACCTTTTCTCGAATGTGGACCGTTTCTTTGGAGGTATGCAAAATTTATACTGATAGTGTAAGCGTTTCACCAGAAGTGAACCTCTGGAGCCCGGCGAAAGCAGGCGCGGCGGACCGGACATTGTGGATTGGGAGGGATAGGCTTGCACAAGCTGTTTCTGGTTGAAGACGAAGCTCTGATCCGTTCGGGCCTCAAGCATTTGATTGAGGAGGTTATCGGCGGCTTTCAGGTGGTGGGTGAGGCAGAGAACGGAAGACTTGCGCTGGAGGCGCTCAAGAGTGTGAAGCCCGATGTTCTGATTACGGATATACGGATGAATGAAATGAACGGTCTGGAGATGATCAGGCGGGTCCGTGACCAGTACCCTGACCTGTACATTCTAATTCTAAGCGGGTATGCCGACTTTGAATATGCGAAGCAGGCGATCAAATACGGCATCAGTGATTATCTGCTGAAGCCGGTTGACCGCACGGAGCTGGCCCAGGCTCTGGGGGATTTCAGGCGCAAGCACGCAAGCCGGAGCGGCCCGGCGGACCAGCCGGAAGAGGGCGGAGCAGACCTGAAGGGCAGGCAATTGATCCGTAAAGTGAAAGAGCTGGTTGCGCAGCGGCTGGATCAGGAAATTTCACTGCAATATATGGCGGAGCAGGTGCATCTGAATCACCAGTACCTGTCGGTACTGTTCAAATCAGAAACGGGGCAGAACTTTACGGATTATGTCTCGCAGTGCCGGATGAACCGGGCCAAGCAGCTGCTGAAGGAAACGAATCTCAAAATCTATGAGGTAGCCAAATTATCAGGCTATCTAAGCTCCAAGCATTTCATGGCGGTATTCAAGGACTATACCGGCAGCACTCCCACGCAGTACAGGGAACAGCAGTAATGTAACCGTTAACTTAAAAGGGGAAAAGGAGGAGCAATGATGCGGAAATATGAAGTTGTTGTAGCAGGCGGCGGGGTTTCCGGCTCGATCGCGGCCATCGCGGCAGCAAGAGCAGGCGCCGCAACACTGATCATAGAGGCAGGAGGTTTCCTCGGCGGAACTCTAACCGCTGCGGGTGTCGGGCCAATGATGACTTTTCATGCCGGGCATAAGCAGGCTATCCAGGGGATCACTGATGAGCTGATCCAGCGGCTTCAGGCGCTCGGCAAATCACCGGGGCATATCCAAGACGCGACGAACTACACTTATTCGGTGACACCGTTCGATGCCGAAGCGATGAAATACGAGCTGGATCTGATGCTGCAGGAGAGCGGAGGCGAGGTGCTGTATCATACGATGCTGGCCGGCGCTGAAGTGTCCGGCAGACGCATTGAGTCGCTTACCCTGTGCAACAAGGCGGGGCTCAGCCGGATTACGGCGGATGTGTTCATTGATGCTACCGGAGACGGGGACTTGGCTGCCTGGTCCGGAGTGCCGTTCACCAAAGGGCGTGAATCCGATGAGCAGTCGCAGCCGATGACCCTGAAGATGAAGATGAGGGGGGTGGACACGGAGAAGATCAAGGCGTACATCCGGGAGCACCGCGAGGACTTCCCGCGCATGAACCTTGATATCACCGTGATGGACTCGGCGGCCAGATTATCTGTCGCCGGCTTCGACAAGCAGTTCCGGGAAGCCAAGTCGCGCGGCGAGATCAGTATTCCGAGAGAAGATGTGCTGTTCTTCGAGACGAGCAATCCCGGCGAGATTATCATGAATACGACACGGATTCTGGGCAAGGACAGCACAGATCCGTGGAGCCTCAGCGAAGCGGAGATTGAAGGGCGCAGGCAGTGCCGGGAGCTGGAACTCTTTTTGAAAAAGTATATTCCCGGCTTTGAAGAGTCCGTGGTAGTCTCCACAGGCCCGTCCATCGGTGTCCGCGGCTCCCGCCAGATTAAGGGCGTGTACACACTGACCGCGCAGGATATTCTTTCGGTGAAGCCCTTTGAGGACGTGATCGCCCACTCCGGCTATCCGATTGATATTCACAGCCCGGACGGTGAGGGAACCGCAACGGATCATCTGGAATGGGGGGCGATGTACGGCATCCCTTACCGCTGCCTGATCACGAACGAAATCGACAATCTGATTGTCGTCGGCAGATGCCTCTCAGCTACTTTTGAAGCCCAGGCGGCGGTGCGGACTACTCCTACAGTAGGGGCAATTGGTCAGGCGGGCGGTACTGCGGCGGCATTGGCCGTGAAAGAAGGAGTCCCCGTGCAGCAGGTGGACTATAAGGAACTGCAGCAGACACTCGTGGCGCATGGCGCTTATCTGGAGGTGTAACGGACGGAGCATGGTGCGCAAAAATAATGTCATGTACACCTTGAACTGTTAATCTTTCGGATTAGCATGCCGTGCTCCTTGCTAGAGCCGCAGGCTGGTGGCTGTGACGGGACCCGGCCTAAGCTCTAACTGTATTTTGTGCAACTAAAGCGAGCGTTTATGGCGCTGCGAAGGTTTTAATTGCATTTGATACAGTTATAATCCCCATATTCCGCAAAAGGGGACTTACCGTTATTTTTAGTTGTACAGAATACAATTATTCCGGTAAAACCGGCTTTTCGCCGACTTTTAGTTGTATGAAATACAATTAAATGCTGTTGCTCTCAAAGACCGGGAAGCGCGGCGATGATACGGAAGGTTGTCATTTTCAAGATTAATCTATACCGTTGATTTGATTCCAAGCTTGCTTGGTTTCCGATGGTAATTAAGCACAATAATTCTTATAACAACGTATATTTTACAAAACATTAGGAGGAATTGGTTTGGAAACTGTGCAGATTATCGGCATTTTACTTGTATTTATTGTGTTTGTGGGCCTGATGATGACCCGCAAGCTGACCACGCTGCTCGCCCTGCCGATGATGGCGATACTGCTGGCGGCGATCGCGGGAATCCCGCTGCTGTCCGATAACCCGGATACCTTCACCATCACCAAGGGTGTGCTCGCAGGCGGGGCCATGAAGCTGTCCACGGCCATCGCCGGACTGATCTTCGGCGCCTGGTTCGGCCAGATTCTCAGCAAGGTCGGCATCACGAAGACCATTATCCGCAAGGCTGCGGAGCTGGCCGGTGACAAGCCGCTGGCGATCGCTATTATCTTTTTCCTCGCTGCGTCTGTAATCTTCTCGGCTGCCAACGGGCTGGGCATGGTCATTCTCGTCGGAACGATTGCTATTCCCATTATGCTCACCGCCGGTCTTAAGCCGTTCGTCAGCGGCCTTGTTGTCCTGCTGGCCAATGCGGTCGGCGTGGTCTTCAACGTCTCCACCTGGGCCATTTATACGGATGTGCTAAAGGTGCCGACGAACACGATTGCTTCGTATTCACTGATCTGCGCTGTTCCGCTGATTGTCATTGCCTTGATAATGATCGTCTACTATACCCGCAAAGACGGCAAGGTCCGCCGCGCCTGGGCCATGCCGCTCAAGCCGGAATTCCAGGCTCAGGATACCAAGAACGTAAGAGCCATTGCGCTCATCAGCCCGCTTGTTCCGGTGCTGCTGGTATTTTTCCTGAAGGTTGATATTGTGTCTGCAGTCTTCATGGGGGCGGTTGTCACATTGCTGCTCGCCACACCTAAACGTCCTATCCATGTGCTGTCGAGTGCGCTGGTGGAAGGGATTCAGGATGTGGCCGGTGCCCTCGGGCTGATGATCGGGATCGGGATGCTGCTCAGCGCGGTAACTGCACCTCCGGTGGCGTTGCTGATTCAGCCGCTGATCGAAGGCATTATTCCAACCAGTCCGCTGATGTACATTCTCGTCTTCACTTTGCTGTCTCCGCTTGCGATTTACCGTGGACCGCTTAACGTCTGGGGACTCGGCAGCGGAATCGCGGCACTGATTGTTGCCGGAGGCATGGCACCAGTTGCGGCTATGCTGGCACTGCGTATCGTGAGCAATCTGCAGGCTGTCAGCGATCCGACCAACTCCCACAATGTCTGGATCGCCGACTACACCAAGACGGATATTATTGAAACGCTGCGCAAAACCCTGCCATGGATGTTCGCGGCTGTGATGATCTCGATGATTATCGCGGGTCTGACCGTTTTCTAGATTAAGCTCTGGTTAGGCGAATACAGATTGCAGATTAGAGACATAAGCTTCATGGAGAGGAGAACCTGCTATGAACAATAAACAAATCAGGATCGGCATCGATGTCGGAGGAACCTTCACGGATGCCGTTGCGATAGACAATGAGACTTTTGAGGTGCTGTCCAAGGTCAAAATGCCCACAACACATCACGATGAACGCGGAGTCGCCAGCGGGATTGTCCAGATCATTCAGCGGATTATGAGCGAGAACGGCATTCTTCCCGGTGATATCAAGTTCATCGCCCACGGGACGACGCAGGCCACCAACGCTCTGCTCGAAGGAGACGTTGCCCGTGTCGGCATCGTGGGGATGGGCACGGGCCTCGATGCCCGCAGTGCCCGCTCCGAGACTAATGTGGCGAATATCGAGCTGGCTGCCGGTAAATATCTTACCACCTATCACAAGTTCATTGATTCCAAGGAACTGACGCCGGAAACCATCGATGCGGCGATTGATCAGCTGCTCGCCCAGGGTGCAGAGGTTATTGTGGCCTCGGAAGCCTATAGTGTCGATGATCCGGCCAACGAGCTGAGAGTGATGGAAGCGGCGCGCAGCCGGGGAGTGTACGCTACTGGAGGACATGAAATCTCCCAGCTGTACGGGCTGAAGACGCGGACCCGCACAGCGGTCGTCAATGCGAGCCTGATTCCGAAGATGATGGAGACCGCCAACATGACTGAGCAGGCCGTCAAAGAAGCGGGGATTACCTCCCAGCTGATGATCATGCGCTGCGATGGCGGTGTCATGAGCATCGACGAGGTGCGCAAGCGTCCGATTCTGACTATGCTGTCAGGGCTGGCGGCCGGTGTGGCCGGCGCCCTGATGTATGAGAAGATATCGGACGGTATTTTCTTCGAAGTCGGCGGAACCAGCGTAGATATCTCCGTGATCAAGAACGGCAAGGTGATGATTGAGAATGCCCAGGTAGGCGGACATAAGACGTATCTGCGTTCGCTGGATGTACGGACGCTCGCCGTTGCCGGGGGCAGCATGATTCAGATCGGCGGAGGCAAAATCACGGATGTCGGACCGCGCAGTGCGCATATCGCCGGTCTGGAATACGAATGCTTCACCGGTAAGGAGAATCTGGAGCAGCCTGTCATCGGACTCGTCAGTCCGCGCCCGGGAGATCCGGATTACGTCACCGTACGCGGGGCAGGAGGACATGAATATGCGCTGACCCTGGCAGGTGCGGCGAATCTGCTCAATCATGTGCCGGAGACGGACTATGCCCGCGGGAATATGGAGAGCACAAGAATAGCCTGGCAGGCGCTGGGTTCCCGGCTCGGCATGTCTGCGGAAGACGCAGCAAGGGCGGCAATGGATATTGCCATCCGTAAGGTGATGGCGGTTGTGAACCAGATGATCAGCGATTATGAGCTGGACACCGGGTTTGTTACGCTGGTGGGCGGCGGCGGAAGCGGAGCAGTGCTCGTTCCGGCAATGGCGGCGAGCGAAGGCTTCAAGCACCAGATCGCCAATAATGCGCCGTATATCTCCACGATCGGCGTTGGGATGGCGATGGTCCGCGAGCAGATCGAGAAGACTGTGGTCGGTGCGACAGAGCGGGATATCAAGCTGATCCGGGCGGAGATTATGGAGAAAATCGTCCAGTCCGGAGCGAATGAAGCTACGGTTGACGTGACGATCGAGATCGATTCGCAGCGCAATATTCTGCGGGCGATCGCCACCGGCTCGACCGAGCTGCGCTCGAAGGATCTGGCCAGCCGCGAGGTGCCCGTGAATGAGCTGATGCTGACGGCGGCGGAAGCGCTGGGCCAGCCAGCCGGCCAGACGGAGCTGAAGGCGGCCTCCGGCAGATGGTTCCTGTTCGAGTCGAGCGAGATCAAGAAGTCCATGTTCGGGCTGGTGAAGAAGAAGCTCAGCCATGTCGGCGTGCTGGACCGCGAGGGCGTGGTGCGATTTAAGAAGACGAATGCGTATCATCTGGCTTTTTTGAAGAAGAATATGGCCGACAGGTTTGCCTCGTTCCTGGAGGAGAATACAATCTATTCGGATGCTAATGCGACGATCCCGAAGACCTTTATCTTCTATAAGGAAAAAATGCTCGATCTGACCGGGATGCAGACCAAGGAGCAGCTGTTCTCCATTCTCGAAGTGGAAACCCAGCTGCTTGAGGACAACAGCGAAATGCTCGCTGTCGTCTATCAGTAGGAGGTGTACAGGATGATGAAGACAGCTGAACGGACGCTGCCAAGCGACAATGTGCTGGGATATGCCGAACTCACAAATGATCTGCTGTTTCACAGAATACCGCACAGCAAACGGCGTTATTATGTAGAGCGCCCGCTGGCGATCGGCAGGGAGCATGCCCTGGAATTCAAGGCCCGCTTCGGCACGGATGTCGGAGCCATCTGCCGGAGCCGAGGAATCAGCGTCAATCTCAATGAACGGCAGGGCACCATCGGACAGATCCGCTTCCGCGCCCAGATTGAGCTGTCAGCCAAGGAGCGCGCCATTACGCTGTATAAATCGTCCATGGAAGAACTGCGGCAGTGTGCCGGGGTGCTGCTTCCCGGCCGTTCCTTCACGCTGAAGGAAATCACAGACATCCATCTCGCGCATGAGCTGTTTCACGATCTGGAGTTCACAGAGCTGGGGTACACCAACAAGCGGCTTGATGATATTAGCAGCCTCTCTCTGGGGCCGCTGCGCATCCGGGCCAGCGTGACCAAGACCTCGGAGATCGCCGCGCACGCGTTCAGCCGTTATCTGCTGGATCTGCCCTGCCTGCCGAATCTGCTGGACTACGCTTATATGATTCACAGCGGTACGCTGACTGCTGCTGAATTCTGGAGGCAGACGGAGGTTTGGTCCGGAGAGCTTGAGAATAGCTGAGCGGACTTCTTCAGACAGCAGCCTTGTGCACGTAAGCAGACAGCAACCTTAAGGGGTGTGCTGTCTGCTGTATTTTTGTAGAGGAAGCTATTGCGCCAGCCAGGGAGAACGTCTCTGACTTCGGACTCGAATTATGCTATGTTGGAGTGGGTAACCAGAGTTTGGGGAGGCTGTCCGCATGCCATTCAGAAAAGGTTCAAACCAATCTATATATGTACCGCTGCGCACCAAGTTTATCGTATTGTTCTGCCTGCTGATTACGGTTCCGTTTCTCGTGATCGGCACCATCAGCTATAAGAAATATACTGCCGGTGTGGAGCGCAGCACTGTGGAGCTATCCAATCAGGTTGTGAGCCAGATTAATATCAACCTGGAGCATTACATTAAGGAACTGGACCGGCTTACACTTACGCCGCTGTACGATGAGGATATGATGCAGATTCTCCGCAAGCACAGCGGCAGCGGCTCTGCGAACACTTATTTAACTACGGATGAGACGCTGAAGATGAATCTGTTTATTTCTTCGCTGGCTTTTGACCGGGGTGAGATTGAGAGCATTCTGGTGTTCACTAATGACGGAGGAATCTTCAGTAATCTGGACCAGAGCGTCAGGAAGCGGTGGAACCGCAGCATGGCAGACTGGATGGAGGCGGTTGAGCAGGAAGACGGTGGTCTTGCCATCCTTCCGCCGCATGCTGCGGCCTACTATACAGAGGCGAAGCAGGGGATTATCTCGGTGGCCCGGGTTATCCGTGAGCCCTATACGAATGACATGCTGGGGATCGTCAAGGTGGATCTGACGGCGCGGGGGTTCGGTTCGATTGTATCCACGGTGCGTTCGAGCGGGAGCGGTCTGCTGCAGATTACCGGCAAGAATCAGGTTATGCTGTACTCAGGGCCAGACGGGCTTCCCGATTCAAGCGAATCCTATATTACAGCCTCTGCGCATTCTTCTTATACGGGACTTAAGGTGACCTCACTAATTCCGCGTACGCAGCTCCGGGAAGACGCACGTGAACTAACGAATTCTACCTTGATTGTCTCCATCGTAGCCCTGATGGCAGCTTATGCGGCGGCGATCCTGCTGTCGAACCGCCTGATTAAACCGATTGCCCATCTGCAGTCGAAGATGAGGCAGGTGAAGCGGGGGCTGTTCCTGGAGCGGGCGACGGTCACTACAAGCGATGAAATCGGGCAGCTGACCGAAGGCTTCAATACGATGATCGGCGAGATCGACCGTCTGGTCAAAGAGGTCTATGAGACCCGGCTGAAGGAGCGGGAGGCCGAGCTGCTTGCGCTGCAGAGCCAGATTCATCCGCATTTTCTCTACAATACCCTGGAAATGGTGAACATGCTGGCCCTTCAGGGCAATACCCGGGAACTCTCGGGTGTGGTGACCAGTCTCGGGAAGCTGCTGCGCTACACGGTCGGCCATCAGGAGCAGATGGTGTACGTTCTGGATGAGGTAAGATTCGTAGAAGCGTATCTGCGAATCCAGGGTATGCGTCTTGGAGACAAGCTGCAGGCTGTAATCCATATTGACTCTTCCTTCGATTACTGCGTGGTACCGAAGCTGATTCTGCAGCCGCTGATTGAGAATGTTATTGAGCATGCCATGGGCCAGGACACGCTGCAGCTTGCCCTGACGGCTTCGGTGGAAGAGGAAGACTTGGTGCTGTCCGTCAAGGATGATGGTCTTGGCATAACCGGTGAACGGATGCAGGAGCTTGAAGAACAGCTGTATCAGAATAAATCCCGGCCCGGTACAGAGACGGAGCAGGGCGGCTTCGGCCGGATTCAAAAGGGTTTTGCGCTGCGCAATGTCCATCAGCGGCTCCGGCTGCTCTATGGAGAGCCTTACGGATTAACTCTTGATCATACGGCAGAGCGCGGGGTAACGGTCTCACTGCGGCTGCCGATGAACTGGGAAGCGATGAATAATGCCGGACCCGCCGGGGACAGGCAGGAGGAGACATAATGATGTGGACAAGGCTGCTAAGCCTTATGGTAGTGGTGTTTATGGCTGCGGGCTGCTCTTCAGGGGCAGGAAGCGGGGCGTCTGACGGGAAAGCCGGGGACGGTGAAGAAGCAGGAGGAAGTGAGGCGGCTGCTGTGCAGGAGCCTGTGAAGCTGAAGTTCAGCATCTGGGGCAACGATGCGCAGAAGGCAATGGTTGAGGGCCTGGTGGATAAATATGAACAGCTCCATCCCGGGATTGAGGTAGAGATCATGACGATTCCGTTTGCGGATTATCAGCAGAAGCTGTCGATCATGCTGGCCTCCCGTACCGCGCCTGATGCCGGATGGCTGGCGGAGCGGATGATTCCCCAGCTGCTGGAATCCGGCCAGCTGGTGGACATTGCAGCAGAGGTCAAAGAAGATCCCGGATATAACTACGCGGATATTTATCCGTCTACACTTGACATCTTCAAGCGGGAGGATCGACTGTACGGAATCCCATTCTCTACGCCTCCGGTGCTGATCTACTACAATAAGGACCTGTTTCTTGAGAAGGGTCTGAAGACGCCAACGGAGCTGTATAAGGAAGGGAACTGGAACTACGAACAGTTTCTCAAGGCCGCACGCAGCATCACTGATCCTCAGCAAGGCATTTACGGTGTGAAGCTGGTCCGCGACTGGAACAACTGGTCGGATGCCTTGCTGCCGCTGTTCTGGTCGCATGGCGCGGAGCTGTTTGACAGCAGTGCCACGGCTTTTGCGCTGAATTCTCCGGCAGGGAGAGAGGCGCTGCAGCTCTACAGTGATATGATGTTCAAGGACAAGGTGCATCCGCTTCCGGGCGATGAACTCACCTTCGACAGCGGCCGGATCGGGATGTATACGGACCGTTACAGCTATACCTCGAAGGCCCGTGCGGTTACTGATTTTGATTGGGATATCGCTCCAATGCCGGCAGGTGTGAAGGGTACAGGAACTTCACTCGGCTATGCGGGAGTCTCTGTATTCGAGACCAGGCATCCGGCGGAAGCCGCGGAATTCCTGAAGTTCATCACCAGCGCAGAAGCCATGAGCGTTACCGCGCAATACTTCGTCCCGTCCCGGAAATCCGTGCTTGAATCGGATGTCTTCCTGAGAGCGGCTTCCAAGCCTTCGCCGGAGAGCATCCAGCTGGCCGTACTCGACCAGATCGCGGATGCCCGGATCGCGCCGGGCCATAAGAACTGGCAGCAGATTGATACGAAGATTCAGAGGCTACTGGACGGGCTCTACACGCAAAGCTCTACCGTGGACGGGCTGCTCGGACAAATGGAGCTTGAAGTTAATCCGCTTATGAAATAAGAGGAGGAATTCGTACACGTTAAAGACCGCCTTCGGCACCGCTTTTATGCGGAAGAGGGCGGTTTTTTTAAAATCCTGCACGAAATACAACAATTCTCCCGGTAAATCGGCTATAATCCAAAATTGTTGTAAAAAAGGCAGGAATATCTCCTCCGCCGAGCCGATATATGAAATATTCCTGTATTTCATACAACAATCCTTCCGGGCACCCGGTTTATCCAGGAGCAAAGCTGCATTACATACAACAATTTGTAGCTGCCCGCACACTGTGAGCTGAGCTTTTGGCAGCCCGCTTTACTGCCGGAGAGATTTCTGAGGAACAGCGTAATGCGTAATCACAACCCCAGACCCCCTAATTTACAACAATCCGGCTTGTGAACTAAGCTGCCTTACTTGCATGCCCGGATAGTGCGGGGCGGATATTTGCCCGAAGATCGTTTATACTGAGTTTACATAGGAATTTTATTTTATAGCAGCGCTAGAGAGTGCAGACATGGAGGTTTGATCGCTTGGAATTATTTGAGTATATTTTACTGATGCTGGCAGCGGTCTCGTTGTCCAATCTGGTGAACCGGTTTATCCCTTCGGTTTCCGTGCCCATCATTCAAATTGTGCTGGGGATGGCTTTGACCTGGCTGCCTTTGCATTTTGAACTGACGTTGAATCCGGAGCTGTTTCTGCTGCTCTTCATTGCCCCCTTATTGTTTAATGACGGCAGGCTTGCGGATAAAGTGGCGTTATGGAAGCTGAAGAAGCCCATATTGCTGCTCGCACTTGGACTGGTCTTCCTGACGGTAGGCGTCCTGGGTTACTTCCTGCATTGGCTGCTGCCTATTCTACCGTTAGCTGCGGCGTTTGCTCTGGCGGCGGCACTTGCCCCTACGGATGCCATCGCTGTAGGCGCGTTGGAGCAGAAGGTCAAAATCCCGCATCAGACGATGCAGATTCTCGAAGGGGAATCTTTGATCAACGACGCTTCAGGTCTGGTCTCGTTTCAGTTTGCCGTGGCCGCCATGGTTACCGGGGCATTCTCCCTCAGAACAGCCAGCCTGAGCTTCATTACCATTTCAATCGGCGGTGTCGTGCTGGGGCTGCTGCTCACGCTGATTAAATACGGGATGGTCAGATGGCTGCGCAGACTCGGGATGGAGAACGTTACGTTACATATGCTGATTGAGATTCTGACTCCATTTGCGATTTTTATGGCGGCAGAGGAGCTGGGGGTTAATGGAATCCTGGCCGTTGTCAGCGCAGGTATTGCCCATTCCTTCGGATATAAGCAGATGAATCCCGAGGTGGCTAAGCTGAGCATCGTGTCCAAAAGCACCTGGTCCGTCATTATCTTCGTCTTGAACGGCCTGGTCTTCCTGCTGCTGGGCACACAGCTGCCGGAGATCATACAGACTGTCTGGAACAACCCGGATATCGGGAATTTCCAGGTAATCCTGTACACGTTATTATTAACAGCGGCCGTGCTTGGCCTGCGTCTGATCTGGATGCTGATTATGGACATTCCCGAAGGGGAGGAGCCGCGGGGACACTGGAAGCTGGAGTTCAAGAAAGCCCTCATTCTCACGCTGTCAGGAGTCCGGGGAACGATCACACTCGCGAGTACGATGTCACTGCCGTTTTTCCTGGATGACGGTACCCGGTTTCCGGCCAGGGATTTGATTATTTTCCTTGCGGCGGGTGTGATTCTCTGGACCCTGCTGGCCTCCAACTATCTGCTGCCGCTGCTGCTCGGCAAAGAAAATGAAGCAGAGCATAATGCCGAAGAGGTCGAGGCCAAAATCGAAATTCTGCGCAACGTAGTTTCCGGTCTAAACGATCAGGCTACGGATCATTCGCGAATGGCCCTGAGCCACTTGATCAGCACCTACACCTCAAGAATCCGCATGCTGAAGAAAAATGAAGCTGCAGAGGAAATGGAGCGGATGCTGGGTGTTACTTCGCTCAAGTGGCAAAGAGAGTACACCCTGACTGCGATGAAGCAGCGGGAGGTGAATCCGTACACGGCCTACCGTTATCTGAACCGGCTGAACAAGCAGCTATTCATGCACACCCGTGATCCGGAGTACAGGAATGACCTGGTTCCAATCAAAAGCTGGGAAGAGATTGTAGGAGTGATCCAGCAGGTGCGTCTAAGCGGCCAGGAACGGCGTGAGGAATGGAACCGGCTGCAGTCTGCCAATTTTGCCTACGTCTTGAAGAAGCTGAGAGAGCTGCAAAGTAAAGGGGAGACCGAACCTGAAGCGGTCAGCGCCCTAATCATGCGCTATGAGCGGGGGCAGATGAGACTGACCCGTACGGAGTCACTCTCCTCCACCAAACGGGAGTTTGAAGAGGCTCTGCAGGAGCTGTCCAGAGCAGGGATTCAGCTGGAGCGTGACAACATTCAGCTGATGTTCGAGAGCGGACGGATTTCCAGAGCTAGCATGAAGGAAATGAAACGTGATATCCTGTTTATGGAACATGAATTGAGGGAAGAAATGGGCTAGGCAGCGGGAATGAATAAATTTCCGGAAGGATGCGGAGATGAAGAATCCGGCGGTTCTAATTACAAAGGCATTGATAAGTACAGCCATCCTTATTTCACTGCATTTGCTGCTGATTTATGTACTGGGTATTCGGATCGAGGGCTGGAATCATGCCGTTTTATCAGACTTGGAGCAAGTTTACGCCATTCCAGTCATTCTTGTATGCATCAATTATATTATTTTTTTTCGGGTTAATATTCTGAAATACAAACTCATTTGGTGGCTTGCCAACCTGGTGCCTGGATTTATTTTTTTAAGTGTATCTAGAGTAACCTATGATGCAAGTAAAGCTGAGGAGGATTTTTTGGGTCTGTTGGGTTACGATTTTCAATTGATTGCACTTCTTCCCTTCATTTACTTTGTTCTCCAGCTCTTCCTGCTGTATGTTTGGAAAGTGGAGCGGAGAAATGATCAAGACAAGTATTAAGGCTGAAATTCCACAAGGAGATGAACATATAGAGTATGCGAAAACAAATCGTGGCGGGTACATGTGCAGTTGTTGCGGCAATCGGAATCTTTATTTATGCCGGAAGCGGGGAACGAAACACGGCTGACGTCGAAGAGGCGCAGGCACAGGGCAGCAGCCAGCCGGTTAGTCAGGCGGCCACTCAGGATATTAAGCAAATGGTGTCTGATTACAGCTCGCGCGCGCTGACGTCTCAGTCCGCCTCCATCACCTCCACCCAGCTCATCGTGGACAGCGGCGGGCCAAACGAAGTCACCTATGCTTTGCCGGAGAACGACTTCTTCCTGTCCGTTGCCCCTTATGTGCAGAAGACGCATCCATGTGCTACACACAGCCTGACCGGTTGCCAGGGGGAAATGGCGGGCCAGGACTTCGACATATACATTGAAGATGCCGAAGGCAAAGAAGTGATGAAGCAGACAGTGAAATCCCAGCCTAACGGGTTCATCGACCTATGGCTCCCGCGTGACCAGAAGCTTCAGATCACCGTCACGCATGACGGGAAACAAGCCAAGACCGAAGTATCCACCTTCAAGAGCGATGACACCTGTCTTACCACTATGCAGTTAAGTTAATCTATTTCTATTAGGGTTACGTTCTAAGCCGTCTTCCGGTACCGCTATTCAGCGGCAGGGAGGCGGCTGTTTGCTGTGATCATTTACTTTTTTCACCATGCGAATCACTAGCCTCCGGCTTAGTAACACAACGCAGGAATCCTCCGGTTTGATCCAGAGGCACCTTTATGAAATCCTGCACAAAATACAACATTTTCCTCGTGAGATCAATCGAAATCGAAAATTGTTGTACTTTTTGCAGCATTTCCACGTCTTCCAGCCAATCAAAGAGACTATTCTTGTATTTCGTACAACAATTCGCCTAAACACAGGGGTAACTGGCGACCAGAGTTGTACTCCGTACAACAATTATGCCTAATCAGCCCGGCGGGCTTAAGAAATCGGCTTCGCTGCGGCTACAACTCCCGGAGGGAGTAACGGATAATCAGCTAAAGCTTATCCATACGTCTATCTTTCCCTCTCAATCCATCCATCTCTCTATCTAACCCTCTACCCACCCACCCACCCACATATCCCCCCTACCTCTGCTCACGCCTCCCCCGGCCAGTCAATCGCCTAAGGTCTTCTCCGCTCTTGAATATAAAACCTAATTTACTATTCCAGAACCCGGTGTTACGATGGTGTGGAGTTGAGGCAAATAGGGGGCTAACAGGTTTCATGAAGCGGATCACCCGGGTTTTTCACAATTGGAGTGTGACCTCGAAGTTTGTTGGGATCTTTGTTCTGATTCTAACGGTCTCGTCCATCATCACAGGGGTCATCATTTATGTGCAGGCGTACAATTCAGCCATCTCCCAGGCGCGGAGCGTGATGGAACAGAATCTGCTGCAGACCAAAACCACGATCGATGAAAAGGTGGACATGATCGAGAACATTTCGGAGATCATCGCCTTTGATTCCAGGATTCAGACGCTGCTGGACAGCGCTTTTATTAATGAGAGCTTTCAGCTTCAGGACTACCGATACAACGTTGCCCCGATTGTAGATAACATTATGCGGCAGAATACGTACATCCACTCCATACATGTCTATATGAACAATCCGACGATCCCTGAGATCTTCGAGCTTTACGACGGCTTCTATAGTATGGACCGGATTCGCGGGGACGGGGAGTATGTACGGTTTATGAAGGATGTCCAGAACTCCACGGACTGGCGGGGACTGCATCTGGAGAATCTGCTGACAACGAGGCCTGATGTGAAGGCCAAAGCGGATGTTTTCTCGTATAACCGGAAGATTCTCTCCGGACGCAATAACGAGGTGAACGGTCTGGTCGAGATTGAGGTGATACAAAGCGTGCTGTTCCAGCCGCTGGAGGATGCCAACACGGAGGTTGGAAGCGTTCTCGTCCTCGACAATAATCACAAGGTTGCCTCCAATAACAACACTCCTCTGTCCGATGCGATGATCAAAGAGCTCACCGGGGTGATGCCCGGGGATAACAGCAGGCTGAATATGCTGGCAACGGTAGGCGGGGTCAGGTCCATAGTGATCTCGGTCCCGCTTACAGGCCCGGATCTTCGCCTTGTGGGTGTTTTTCCGGTCAGCAACTTTGTGGATAAAGTGAACCAGTCGATCCGGACCAGCTTCATGGTGCTGATTGCCGCGCTCATTATACTGAGCCTGCTGGTGTATTATCTGACAGTGAAGCTGCTGTCCCGCATGAAGGTGCTGCTTAAGGCGATGAAGCAGGTGCGGGAAGGCTCCATTGACGTATCGGTGCCGGTTGTCTGGAATGACGAGTTCACCCAGATGGCACTGAGCTTCAACCATATGACTACCCGGATCCATGATCTGGTCGAAACCGTATACAAATCCGAGCTGCTGGAAAAAGATGCCGAACTTAAAGCGCTGGAGTCCCAGATCAATCCGCATTTTCTGTACAACACGCTTGCGACGATCTCCTGGGTGGCCCGCAAGGCCAAAGCGCCGGATATCGTGAAGCTGTCAGATTCCATGGCCAAGTTCTACCGGCTGGTACTGAATAAGGGGAATTCGGAGACATTGGTGGCGAATGAGCTTGATATGGTGGGGGCTTATCTGGCGATTCAGAAGTTCCGGTTCGAGGACCGGTTTGACGCGGTTTTTGAAGTGGAGGAGCGGGTCAGGAACTGTTATACGCTGAAGAATATTTTGCAGCCGCTGGTTGAGAATGCACTGATCCACGGGATTGAGCCTAAGCGTTCACATGGTACCATTATCATCAAAGCAGCACTCGAAGACGATCAGGTGGTCATCCGCATCATCGACGATGGGGTAGGTATGCCGCGGGATATGATCGAGGATGTAATTGCAGGCAAAGTTCTCAATACACGGGGCAGCGGGTTTGCCATTGCCAATATAACCAAACGTCTTCAGGCTTTTTATGGGAAATCCCAGCATATTGAACTTTACAGCAGACAGGGGATTGGAACGGTAATTACCTTGTCTTTTGCAGCCAGGGGGATGAACAATGTTTAAAATGCTTATTGTCGAAGATGAACGCTGGGAGAGAGAAGGGTTAATCGAGTTTCTGGACTGGGCGTCGATGGGCATCTCTGTGATCGAGACGGCATCGGACGGCATCGAGGGATTGGACAAAGCGCTGGAGATCAGGCCGGATATCATCATCACGGATATACAAATGCCCGGCAGGAACGGAATCGAGATGGCCAAGCTTGTTCTGGAGCAGCTTCCCGGGGTGCGGATCGTTGTGCTGACCGGGTATGATGATTTCGAATTTGCCCGTGAAGCCTTGCGGTTCGGCGCGGTGGATTATGTGCTCAAGCCGGTGGGGGAAGAAGAAATGCTCAGCACGATGCTCAAGGTCGTCCAAGGCTGTGAGGATCAGCTGCTGAAGCGGAGTGAAGAGGAGCGCATGTGGCTGGAAAAAGATGCGGTGCATCACCTCTCGCTGCGCCAGCAGGTAATGGATTGGCTGCTGGGCCGGGGCGGTGCGGAGGCGCAGCAGCAGACGATTAGTGAACTCCGGGACAATGGCTACCTGGAAGCGGGCGCCTTCTCTGTGTGGCTGTGTTCCCGGCCGGGCCTGCCGCCGAAGCCCGATACAATGGAGATGGAGCGGACCGCCGGAACTGTACTCGGGCGGCAAGTGCTTGTGCTTTCGGCCGGGGCGGGGGTAGGGCAGGGAGAACTAGCGGCCTTCGTCCTGCTCATCGCCCTGCAGCAGGATGAGCTCAGCGGCCAGGCACAGCTTGCAGAGAAGCTGCTGCAGGCGCTTAATCTGCGGCCAGAGGGCATAGAGGATACAGCCCGGGAACAGATTGGTCCAGCAGGGTGGATCATCGGTATAAGCTCACCGCGGGAAGATATCGGACTCATCCGCGAATCGTTCCGGGAATCGCAAAGTGCATTTAACTTCGCGGTGTTTAATGGCCTGAGCGGCGTTGTTGCAGCAGACGGGGAGCAGCTCGCCAGGAAGCAATTCACTAAGGACTCCGAGGGGTTCACCCGGCAGTTCCGGGAGCTGGCCAAACGTCTGAGGTATGATCTCGGGAGCGGGAGCTCAACCGGACCGGTCATGGACGAACTGTTCACCTTGCTTGCCGCGCATCCCGGGGCAGGAAAATCCTATATCGCTTCCTTGCTCGGCGGTGTGATCGAGAGCTGTTCCTCGCTTGCGATGCCCGCTGCCCAAGCTACCACAGCAGTTGCGGCCAATCATATGGAGGCGCTGCTGGCCAGCAGCCGTCTCCCGGACATGAGAGCTTATACAGCAGGCGTTATCGGTGAAATGTCGCAGTTGCTGGAAGAGAAGCGGAACCGTAAGGATGACTATCTGATTAACCGGGTCATCGTTCTGATTGAGGAGCAGTACGGGAACCAGGATCTGAGCCTGGCATATTTAGCCGGCGAGGTATTCGTCTCCCCCAACCACCTGGGGATGATCTTCAAGAAGAAGACAGGCAAGACACCGAGTGAATATATCCAGGAGTACAGGCTCGCACGTGCGGAGGAGATGCTGCGCACAACCAAGCAGCGCATAGCTGTAGTGGCCGAGCAGATCGGCATTCCGAATCCATCGTATTTCGGGCTGCTGTATAAGCAGGTTTACGGAATGACACCCGGAGAGTACAGGGAATTCGTACAGCGTTAAGGGTCAGATCCTTCCCGGACGATAATAAGTCAGCCTCAATCGCAGATGATGCGTTTGGGGCTCTTTTATTTAGATAGCGCTTACAAACATCGTGGGATTCTGATACCCGCGTTCATTTTTGATATATAACCCTGGCAGGCGGCATTTTATAATTAACCCATAGGAAGATGAGAAGTCGAACGCAATCGAATGCAGAAGAAAGGATGTAGCTTATGAGCAGTTTGCCCTCCAAGCGGTTCTGGCAGCAGCGGTATCTGATGTTGCTGACCCTGCCGGCAGTACTATGGATGATCATTTTTAACTATATCCCGATGTATGGTGTGATCATTTCCTTCAAGGAATATACACCTTTTCAGGGGTTTCTCCACAGTCCCTGGACTGGGCTGGCGAATTTCCGGGAATTATTCAATGATCCGACGTTTACAGAATCACTGGCTAACACATTCAAGATCAGTATTGCCAAGCTGGTATTTGGTTTCCCGGCACCGATCATCCTGTCGATCCTGCTGAATGAGGTAGTATTCAAAAGGTTCAAGCGGATTGTTCAATCACTGACGTATTTGCCGTATTTCGTATCCTGGGTGCTGGTAGTCGGCTTAATGTACACCCTGCTGGACCCGGAGACTGGTGTAATCAGCAAAATGCTGGTCAGTACCGGGATTATTGGAAGCGATACCATGATGATGGGCAGCCCGCATACGTTCCTGACCCTGGTTGTATTTACGGAGATCTGGAAGAATATCGGCTGGAACTCCATCATCTATCTGGCAGCCATTGCCGGCATTGATCCCCAGCTGTATGAAGCGGCCATTGTGGATGGTGCGGGCCGGTTCCGGCGGATCTGGCATATTACACTGCCTTCGCTGAAGCCGACGATCATTATCCTGCTGATTCTCTCGGTGGGCGGGCTCATTAACTCGAACTTTGATCAGATGTACCTGATGCAGAATTCGATGACCCAGGATGCAGCCAATGTGCTGTCTGTGTATTCGTACAAAACGGGTCTCGTAACAGGCAGATTCTCCTACGGTACTGCGATTGGCCTGTTCCAATCCATCGTTGCTTTTGTGCTGATGTACATTGCCAATTATTCTTCACGCAAAATCACTAAAGAGAGCTTGTTCTAGGAGGCGGGACATCATGTTAACGTATTCGAAAAGGTGGCCGGAACGAGCCTTTGACATCCTGAATGTGCTGGTGCTGCTGGCGCTCTGTATTATGACCCTGTATCCGTTCTATAATATCGTAATTACTTCCCTTAACGATCCGACGGATGCCGCCCGTGGGGGGATCGCCTTCTGGCCGCGCGTGTTCTCCATGGAGAATTACAAAGTCGTGTTTCAGGATGAACGTATGGGGCATGCCTTTTTCATCACCATCGCCCGGACTCTTGCCGGAACAGCAACTGCGGTATTGTTCACAGCAGCCTTTGCTTATGGTGTATCCAAAACCGAGCTGATGGGACGTAGGATTTTCCTCATGATGGCTATTGTCACCATGTATTTCAGCGGCGGTATTATTCCTTATTACCTCGTTGTAGCCAAGTATCTGCATCTAAAAGGGAGCTTCCTGGTCTACATTATCCCGAATCTGTTCAATGTGTTTAATGCCATCATTATGCTGACCTTCTTCAGGGGACTGCCCAAGGAAATTGAGGAATCGGCAAAAATTGACGGTGCCAACGATCTGCGGATTTTCTGGCAGCTGGTCCTGCCGGTCTCCAAGCCCGTGCTGGCGACGATTGCACTTTACAATGCGGTGTTCCACTGGAACGCCTGGTATGATGCCATGTTATTCGGTAATGATAACCTGCTGACACTCCAGCAGATTCTGATGCAAATTATCAGCTCGAACAGCAATGTCAGCCTGATGGCCAGCAATCTGGGGCTGGGTTCAGTCTCTGCGCAATCGCTTAAGCTGGCTACGATGGTCATTACCACATTGCCGATTGTCTTTACCTACCCGTTCGTACAGAAATATTTTGTGCAGGGCGTGATGATCGGTTCGGTCAAAGGTTAATAACGGCTTTAACGGCTCCGGCCGTTTAAGTATATAGATTTCATTTTATGGGAGGTCAATGTATGAGAAAGAAAGGCGCACAAGGAATGGCCGCTGCTTTACTCGCCGTCACTCTGCTGGCAGGCTGCAGTTCTAATAATACCGGCAATAATGCAAATGGAGCGGCTGAGGGTAATGCGCCAGCTACTCCGGCAGCGAATGCTTCGGCAGAACCTGCTAATGCAGGCACAGACACCGGAAGCACGGAATCCTGGAAGCAAGACACCTCACCTTTTAAATTCACCCAATATTTCTACGGGAACTGGGCATCTGCATATCTGTGGAAGGATCAGTATGCGATGAAGCTGGCAACAGAAAAAACAGGTGTGACGATAGACCGCAAGCTGGCAACAGGGAACGATGACGATTACCTGAACACCATGATTGCTTCCGGGGATCTGCCGGATACCATCATGCTGGACTGGAACAATCCTGCGGTAAGCAAGCTGATCAATAATGGTATGGTCTACTCCATGGATGAGCTGATGGACAAATATGCACCGGAGCTGAAGTCCATGCTCGACCCGGATATGGTGAAATATCATTCGGTTAACGGGAAGCTCTGGTACTTGCCGAACCTGTTTGAAACCGCTGACAGACTGACCAGCGGGGTTCCGATTACGCCGATTCGTCCTTGGTTCTTCCGCGAAGATATTTACAAGGCCATTGGCAGTCCGGAGCTGAAGACGACAGATGATCTGATGAACGCCCTCAAGCTGGCAAAGGAGAAATTCCCTGAGATCAGTCCGGTCGGTGTGGAGAACTTCGATGTGGCCAAAAACAGCTTCGGCGGCAGCTTGTCAATGAACTTCCTGATCAGCTCCTTCTCGCCGAATCTGCTGGAGGAACGCATCAAGGATGATCAGCAGATCGTAGAATACCCGATGCGGAACAAAGGCTTCATCGATTCCTTCCGTTACATGAACCAGCTGTACCGCAATGGACTATTCGATTCACAGCTGCTGATCTATAAGCAGGAGCAGTATGAAGAGAAGCTGTATGGGGCGCAATATGCCGCAGCTTCGCAGTACATGTCCAATATGTACACCCAATACAATCCGAAAATTGAAAGTACGCTGGGGGCCGATCATAAATACACGATTATCGGCGGACTTCAGGCGAATGGCCAGGACCCAAGATATGCCGCTTCCCGTCTGATGGGCTGGCAGGGCTTCTTCATCACCAAGAATGCGAAGAATCCGGAACGGATTATCCGCTTTGCTGAATATGCCTGGTCCGATGAAGGACAGCTTGATGCACGCTACGGTACTGAAGGCGAGACTTATGACATGGTTGACGGCCTGCCGAAATTCAAGCAGGAAATTATGGACTTGAAGCTTAAGGACAACAACGCTTATAACGCCCAGTACGGCTTCGATGATTCGACCCTCCTGATGCGGGCAGGTAAACTGTGGGATGATGCGTCCGCCCGTGACTTCCAGGAGCAGCAGCCGGAGCAATTCGCCGGAGCGAAGCTGCTGGAGAAATACAACTTCGACAGCTACTCCCTGGGCATGGACAATCTGGAGCCGGACGGCTCTTCACCTGAAGGTGTGATCAACGGCAAAGTGAAGGATCTCTGGAACAAAACCATTCCGAAGCTGATCCTGTCCGAAACCGATGCTGATTTCGACAACGCCTACAATGATTTCATCAGCCAGATGGACAAAGTCGGTGCAGAGAAGGCCGAGAAAGTGATGTATCAGCGCCACCTGGAGGATATGCAGAAGAAGGGCGTTCAATAAAGGATAGTGGGTTAGAGGGATTCGAGGGGGACCGTGTTTATCACGGTTCCTTTTTTTGTCGTTCTATTGATCTACACAAATCATGGGGAGAATCCGATAACTTGGGATAAAGGGAATATATTCAATAGATTCCTGATATTATATCTGGCTGATGAGGAACAGTGACCAAGTCAAAGGAGCGTAATATGATTATCAGTTTGATTTTCGTTGCTTTAAGCGGATTAATGGGAGTAGGGATGTACTTTCTAGTCATCGGCATAGTCTTTTCTGCTGGCGGAGGCGGTTTATTATGGACAGCAACCGACTATAATCAACTGTCGTTTTATATTGTTCTCTTGGTAGTGTGCCTGGTAATCTGTTTTTTCTTTGCAAAACACTTGTTAGAGAAGAGCCTGCATCTTTTGCTCCTGATCTGTTTTAGTACGACAGTGCTCTTTTTCTTCCTTGCGCCTTGGCTGGTGAGGTGAAGAGAAATGCATAAGAAGATGATTCTTACAATAAAAGGAGTAATGCAGGTTTTAGTGGTTATCGTCATCCATTTGGGGATGATTTACTTTTTAGAGATGAAGACGGAAGAGTGGGAGGGAGTGGGGAAGCAGGAGATATTCATCACATATTGCTGTCCGCTAATTCTCTTGAGTGTAACCTGTGCGATGGCTTTAAAGACGAAGAAAATCATGTGCAATCTGATTTGGTTAGCGGTTAGCCTTATTCCTAGTATTGCCCTCCTCTTGAAATTAAAAGAAGAAGCAGTGGCGGCGGAGCAGACCGAACCTGTATTTATTGAGATTCACTTTTCTCAGGGTTATGTTGAACTGATGATGTTATTCCCGTTTCTCTATTCGGTTATACAAATACTCTTTTTGATGGCTATGCTGATAATGATAGTGAGCGTGAGTAAAGAGAACACAGGGGATGCGGAGGATACATAGAATCATAAAGTTATATTTATTGGATATAACCGCTTTGTTCATGAGCACTGGTTTTGGTTGGTGATTTAAAGAGGCAAGGGGGAGGAAAGTGGAGAAATTAATCAATACAATGTTCCGAGCCATCCTTTATGTGCTACTGGCAGTTGGACTGCATTTGATCTTAATCTATTTTCTTGGGATAAGGATGGAGTTACGGGAGCCGGGCGTAATTCAAACTCTATTCAAGATGTATTTATTGCCCCTGTTATTGGGTTTTGTTAATTGTTTCTTATTGATTAGGACCGGCGGGATCAAACACCAAGTTATCTGGTTTTTAGGGATGATGCTCTCCAGCTTCCTGCTTCTGTTCTTTTTTAAAGTAATTCAAACTAGTGGAGATAGTGAGTATGGGGCTATAGTTTCTTTTGAACTTTTGCCGAAATATGATCTTGAAATGCTCCTGCTTTTTCCCAGAGGCGTTTTAGTAGTGCAAAGTGTTTTGACATTCTACTATTTGATTAAAAGAAAAGAGATTTTGAATCGGGTACTGGTTTAAATTAAGGGAGATAAATGGAATCTGGGGGCTGCGGAAGATGAAACCAAAAAAGACAGTACTCCGAACTATTTCACATATACTGGCAGCAATTGTAATACATTTGATATTAATTTATTTTCTCGGGATAAGAATTGAGGGAGGAGGGGGAACAGAGTTAATCATTTTACTGTGTAAAACGTACATTCTGCCCCTCGCCATGTGCTTTATCAACGGTTTATTGTTTAGTAGGGCGAAGAGAGTCAGGGACCGTATCACCTGGTTCGTATTTACTGTCATCCCAAGCAGCTTACTTCTGTTTCTTTTCGTGGTAATGCAAAGTGATGGAGGCAGTGAGGATGAGCTTGTATTTATTACAATGCCGAAGTATTCGGTTGAAATGATCTATCTGCTTCCAATAGTTATTATAATCATCCAATTAATTATGACGTTATATTATCTTATTAGTGTAAGAGTATGGAACGAAAAATAATGTAATAACTATCGAAGGAAATGATTGCCGCACCTGTTGTGCTGGCTTATAATTAACTCAGACGAAGAACGTCCCAAGCTGCTGCTGGCAGAGGGGCGTTCTTTTTTTGCGTAAATGAGAGAGAGGAAGGAACTGATATGGAGTTTGAAAAAGCACATCAGCTGCTATTAGACCAGCATTTATCGGTTAGAACAGGGGAGCGCAGAGGCCGGTTGGCACGGGGGCATCAATATGCCGAGAAGCTATTCCTGCAAAATGTCTGGTGGCCGCTGTTCGGCAATCTGGACCATCTGCATCCTGAATATGAGGTGTATGACTGGAACCGCAAGTCGCAATTTCTTGATTTTGCTTTTCTTCCGCCGTACGGGAAATTCGGTCTGGAATGCGATGGGTATCAGAGCCATGTGAAGGATATGGACCGGGAGAGGTTCAGCTATTCGCTTAACCGGGATACTTTTTTGAATGGACTGGGCTGGAGGATTATCCATTTCTCCTTCGACGATGTGCAGAACCGCCCGGAGATCTGCCGCATGCTGCTGCAAATGGTCATCGCCCCTTCATTGATCCGGGTTCCGTCCGGGCAATCTCTCTCCCCGCAGGACAAGGAAATCGTTAAACTGGCTTGGAGCCTGGACAAGGGACTACGTCCTAAAGATGTGATGCTGCAATACAATCTGAACTTTCGGACGGCGCGTAAGCAGCTGCAGGAGCTGGTGCGTAAAGGGCTGCTCCGTCCGGTGATGCAGAATTCATACATTTGTTATTACGAGCCGGTGCAGGGCGTACCTGATATGTTCGTGTAACTGTTTCTGTAGCTGTTTATGTACGTACGGATGTAAGAGCTGATGTAAGAGCGGATGTTAGAGCTGATGAATTGTCCGGGAAAATATGCTCTGAGCTTTCAAGCAAGGTTTGTAAGTTAGGCAAACTGCTTAGAATGTGCTGTTGTCTCAGAGCTCCGGCTTATAGCAGCAATGGGATTCTTAAGTTGGCGTAGAGGGAAATGTTGTATGAAATACAACTCGGTTACATGCATACCCGGCTGTTTTGGAGGATTGTTGTACGAAATACAACAATTATTCCAATAATCGGCTTGGAGGAGGAGAATTGCTGCATTTTATACAACATTTTTCAATTTTTACCCTTTTAAGGAGGGGAATGTTGTATTTAGTGCAGGAATTTGAGTAATAGTGACCTTACTTCGCTCCATTTGCTCCATACGCACCCTACGCACCATGAGGAGGCGCACGGACCCAGGCAGGATTACTCTATAGACATTAAGAAGTTTATCGACCTGAAGAAGTTAACCGACCTGTTCGCCCACGGATTTGCGCAGATGAACCAGCTCATAGATTCGTGTAATGAACCTGCTCATGGACAGCCTATAGTCTTGTTAACGTTCTATTCACAATACTCTGTTAGTCTCTATAAGTGTCAGGCGGATGATCATCCGGCCTACAATATATAAGATGATGCGGAGGATAATATGGTAATAACTATGCAAAAAAGGCTGACCGCTGGTCTGACGATATTAGCTGTAATCGGGTTAAGCGTGAGCCTTATATTTCCCGGGAAACATGCCATGGCCGAGACGGCTCAAACCAAGCCGGCGGTACCTCAGACTGAAGCACCTGCCGCCAATCTGGAGGATATCGCGGGTCTGACTGCTTTCGTTGACGGAATCATGGAAGAGGATATGAACCGGCTGCAAATTCCGGGAGCGGTGATCTCCATCGTTAAGGATGGCAAGATCATTTTGGGCAAAGGGTATGGCAGCTCCAATCTGGAGCAAGCGGCTCCGGTTGACCCTGTAACCAGCATGTTCCGAATCGCTTCAACAACCAAGCTTTTTACCTGGACTGCCGTAATGCAGCTCGTTGAACAAGGTAAGATTGATCTGGATACCGATATTAACACCTACCTGAAATCCGTGAAGATTCCTGCCACTTATCCTGAACCCGTCACCATGCGTCATTTGATGACCCATACAGCAGGGTTTGAAGAGGGCGGAGTCGGTTATCAGATCGTCACTGATCCTGCCGGATTGCCCGGTTCCATCTCGGAGACACTCCATAAACATATGCTGGCCCGGATCAGACCACCCGGTGAGATGAGTGCCTATTCTAACTATGGAGCCACGCTTGCAGGTATGATTGTGGAGGACGTCAGCGGTATTCCTTATAATGATTATATTCAGAAGTATATCTTCGATCCGCTGGACATGAAACATTCGACCGTCGTGGAGCCATTGCCGGAGTCATTCATCCCTTACCAGGTGGTAGGGTATAATAGCGAGAACGGCAGCTTTATTCCAGGCACGCCTACATTCGAGGGAGGATTTCGTCCTGCCGGCTCGGGCACTGTAGCTGCATTAGACATGGCACATTTCATGATCGCGCATCTGCAGAACGGGAAATATGGCGACGGGCAGATTTTGAAGCCTGAGACTGCTGCATTCATGCATTCAACAGCGTTCCAGCTCGATAAGCGCCTGCCGGGAGTAGCTCTCGGATTCGCAGAGAAGCGGGTGAACGGAGTAACATTAATCTCTCATGGCGGCTCCGATCCCATGTTTAATACGGAATTGTATCTCGCACCTGCCAAGCAACTGGGGATTTTCTTATCCTACAATGGCGGTCAAGGCAGTGAATCGGCAGCAAATCTGGTCCAGGCCTTGTTCAACCGGTATTATCCCGCTCCCGAAGTGAAGCAGCCGGAGTTCTCGGCTTCTGCGGAATCCGTGCAGAAATATGCCGGCTCCTATCAATTTACACGCCGCAACATTAGTGATATTGACAAGTTCTTTAACTTTTTTGCCCAGCTGAATGTTACGATTGCGGACAATAAGCTATCCTTGGGAAGCGGCAGTGAACAACAGCTGTACAGAGCCATCGGTCCTAACCTGTTCCAGCTTGAAGGAGGGACCGATCAGATCGGCTTCCTTACGGATGAGTCCGGCAAAGTAACACATATGCTCCTGGACATGGCTCCGGAAATGCCGCTGGAGCGTACGCCACTTTTGGATCAGAGTAAGTTTTGGCTTATCCTTCTTGGTGCCGCAGGATTCATTTTCATCACAGCTTTGCCCGGCCCCCTCTTCTTCAGACGCAGGTTCAAGGCGATGACGCCCCCGGAAAAGCGGGCCATCCGATTATCTGCGGGAACTGCCGGCTGGGCGCTGTTATCTTTTATTACTCTGTTTATGGTTATTATGTCCATGGACATTATGCAGAAGCTCAGCGGTATCAGTCCTTTGCTGTCTGTCAGCTTGGTTATGCCAATCATTATGGCGGGCTTGACCTTAGCAATGTTGGTCTCGGCTATATTGGTTTGGAAAAATAAGTACTGGACCGCCTTAAAGCGGGTGCATTACACGTTAGTGACGCTTTCGGCTGTCGTACTGATGATCTTCTTCTACTATTGGAATCTGCTCGGCTGGCAGTTTGGATAACGCTTAAGAGAGAAGGATGATCGTGGCTACTATACTTATCGCGGATGATGATGACAATATCCGGAAGCTGATGTCTCTATATCTGCGCAAAGAAGGGTTCGACCTCGAAGAAGCCGGGGACGGCACCAAGGCCTTGTCCATCATAGAGGACTCACAGATCGATCTTGTCATTCTGGATATTATGATGCCGGGACTGAATGGCTGGGAGCTGTGCAGGGAAATCAGGCGTTCGGATGCCAACCTCCCCCTCCTCATGGTGACGGCCAAAGCGGAATCTGCCCACAAAGTGAAAGGATTTCAGCTCGGAACGGATGATTACCTGACCAAGCCGTTTGATCCGGTGGAACTGGTGATGCGGGTAAAAGCGCTGCTCAAACGCTCACTGGTAGTTACTTCCCAGTCCGTGCAGCTCGGCAATGTGGTGCTCAACCGCCGGACCTTTCAGGTTACACGCAGTGGGGCACCGGTCACGCTTCCCTTGAAGGAATTTGATCTTCTGTTTCTGCTGGTCAGCCATCCCGGGCAGATCTTCACCAGAGGACAACTGATTCAGCAAGTCTGGGGACTCCATTATGAAGGGGACGGGCGGACTGTAGATGTGCATATCAGCCGGCTGAGGGAGAAGTTCAGCGGCAATGGCGAGGGTTTTCAAATCGAAACTGCCCGCGGCCTGGGTTACCGGCTGATCCCTGAGCCATGATCAAGACACTGTATGTTCGGGTCATTCTCACGTTCCTCAGCATCATCATCTTCAGCCTGATCTGTTCCTTTTTCATTGGCTTGTATGTTTTTCAACAGCAAATAAGCTATAAGGGACAAAGCGAAATGCTCGCAGTGGGCCAGGAGATCATTCACCGCTATGATGACGCCAAGCCTACAGATACGGACGAGTTCCTGAATAGTATGGTTAAAATATCGGCACATCCCATTAACCTGTACGATCCATCCGGAGAACATACTTTTTACGGGCTCATAGATAGCCCTGCTGTACCCATCACCCCGGAAGCTGTCCGGCAAGTGCTGCAGGGAAAGGTCTATCGTTCCTCCAAGGAAGATAAGGATACGTTCATCGGAATGCCCTTTATGCTCAAGGGGGAGTGGCATGCAATGTTCCTGCAGTACTCTGCCGGGAACGAGGCTATCGTCAACCGGATGGTACTC
The DNA here is from genome assembly GCF_038593005.1 of Paenibacillus sp. FSL E2-0178. Lineage (NCBI taxonomy): Bacteria > Bacillati > Bacillota > Bacilli > Caryophanales > Paenibacillaceae > Paenibacillus > Paenibacillus sp. FSL E2-0178. The sequence continues at coordinate 2,173,106 of NZ_CP151953.1, read as the reverse complement.
TTTGTGCTGCTGCTGGTGCTTGTGCTGGGAAGTGTATGTATCGTTGTTGCTGCCAGATATCTGGTGGAGCCGATCAAGGCTTTGACGAATGCAACCAAAAGACTGGCCAAAGGTGACTTCGAGGTGGAGCTTAAAAGGAACCGTGTGGACGAGATCGGGGAGTTGACGCAAAGCTATGTGGAGATGGCCGGAGAATTGAAGCAGCTGGAGCAGATGAGGCAGGACTTCGTATCGAGTGTTTCGCATGAAATTCAGACACCGCTTACGTCTATTTCCGGCTTTGCCAAGGCGCTGCAGAATAATGACCTAATTGCGGAGGAGGAACGCAAGGACTATCTGGATATCATTATTGCGGAGAGTGGGCGTCTGTCGAGGCTAAGTGATAATTTGCTGAAGCTTGCTTCCCTGGATTCCGAGCATCATCCCTTCATAACAGGCTCCTTCCGGCTTGACGAGCAGATTAGAACCATCGTTGTAACCTGTGAGCCGCAATGGTCAGCCCGAAGCATCGTTATTGATCTGGAGCTGCCGGAAGCTGTCCATATCATTGGGGATGAGGATCAGCTGAAGCAGGTATGGATGAATCTGCTCAGCAACAGCATTAAGTTCACGCCTGAAGGCGGAAAGATCCGCATCTCTTTAGACAGCAGTGCAGTAGAAGTATCCGTCACCATCAGCGATAATGGCATCGGGATTTCCCCGGAAGAGGCTGGTGCCATCTTTCAAAGATTCTATAAAGCTGACAAGTCGCGCAGCGGAAACAACAACGGGAACGGTCTGGGGCTTGCGATTGTCAAAAAAATCGTCTCCCTGCATCAGGGGAGCATTGAGGTGGACGGAGCGCCTGGAGTGGGGACGACGATGATTGTCAGGTTGCCCGTACGCCAGACATGATGAAATCCCTAAATTGCCGGTCCGCTGCCTGGTCTTCCTCCGTAACCAAACCGCCCCGCTGATGAGTAAGAATCACGGCTTTTTGCAGGTACATGAAATACAGGTGGGTGGACTTCTGGAGAATGTCCAGCCACTTATTCTTTTCCTCCGGAGTCACAGATGCTGTGTCAAGGCGTATCAGCCGTGAATACCAGCCTTCCATGGCCTTCCTGAAATCAGGCAGCTCCGCAGGATTCTTGGAAAGGGTGCTGTAGTAGACTCCAAAAATGGCATCATAATAGATCAGTGACTCCTGATGATCCTTTAGCGCGAGATATTGATCCAGAATCTTTTCCAGTGATTGTACAGGCTGTGCAAAATCAAAATCAAACAGCAGCTGTCCAAACATCTGCTCGAGGTTCAGGACGTAGATTTGAGCGGCCAGTTCTTCCTTGTCCTTATAATGATGATACAAGGTGCGCCGGGAGACACCGGCTTTCTCCGCAATTTGAGCCATATCCGTGCGCTCAATACCTTGAGCACAGAACAAGCCCAGCGCAGTATCCTTAATAATCTCCTTCGTCAACTGCATCTGCTTTTCACGCAAATTCAATGAATTTCTCTCCTGTCTTATGCTAATGTTCCGAAGCTTCCAGAATTATCTCTGCGCCGGCTCCGGCGTCGTGAGGAACTTGCTGCCCACTGAATAGGGGTTCCGATCGTTGACCACATCACCCAGCCACTTCAGAAGCTTCACGCCATCCTGCTCAGCCTGATAGAAGTCCCCTCTCGTGGCAAAAGTGTGCGGGGTTGTCCCCTTCGCAGCCTTCAGCCCGTAGTCGGTCAGATAGTAATAATAATCAGGTACAGCGGCAGCCAAAGCAGCTACAGATTGCCGCATTTCCTCTGACCACTCCTTTATAATACGCTGATCTCTTGGCCCCGTGTAATCGTTGATGTTGTTCTGAAAGTGGATCAGAATCTCGTCATATACCGAGTAGGATTGCAAGAGTACCGTACCTGCAGGCATCAAATGACCGTTCGCTTTAAAAGCGGCCCCGATGATATCGGCTTCGGGGGCATATCCGAAATTATTGACGAAGTCTGCATGCCATTCCTGATTCATCACAGTAGGCCATTTGTCCGATTTCAGAAAGGAACTGTCCGAGTATTGGAAGATCTCCGAGTCTTTGTAATGAGCAGCGATCTCAGGCGCCCAGAAGGCGGACCCGAATCCGCCAGCGCTTTCGCCGGCAATCAGCAGCTTATCGGGCTTAGCCGCGTTGGCATAGATCCAATCGAGGCTGCTTTGCACATTATTTCTCCCGTTATAACGCATGGTGAAGGGGCTGCCGTCCTCTTTTTTATATTCTACTGTGCGGTTGCCGATATGGAAATCTCCGGTCGAGTAGGGAAGATAGACTACATTCCAGCCATGAAAGGGGTTGGCCGGGTTATCCGTATCCATCATGCCTCCCAGCAAGGTCAGCATATAAAAGGGGATGTCCGGGAAATAGTTGCCTGTATCTCCACCTTTAATGAAGTTAATGAGCTTAATGGGGTGTGCGGCACTTTGCGCATCCCAACTGACCCCGCCCCCGGAGAAGAAGATGATCCAGTTATTCGTTTCACCTGTTTTATTCCAGATGAAATACTCTGATCCATCACTTGATAGGGCATTCCCGCCCAGCTTGACTTTATTCCACTCGTAAGGCTTCACTTCCTCGATTACAGGGGTAGTTGTCACCGGTCTTTGAATTACCCAAGCGTTGACCGCCACTAGGGCAATCAATATAAGGCTCAATAATCCAATACCTGTGAATATGATGATGTTCCTCATTTTTCTCATGTCATCGCCCCCTTACTCGGAGTATACGACAAGAATACTCATTGCACAAGGTGCATACTTAAATGCGGAAACAGTGCTGTCTCAACTGTGGATTATCCATGAAACATTCAGTTTTCATAAAACATAGTTTTATCGGGTTGAATTATGGTTGAATTATTTTTGTGTGTGATATACTAAAGTAAAGGAGGTGTCCTTTATGTCAAAGGTTAAATATGATTTGCTTCAGTTTCTTGAGAAGGTTGAATCGGGGAATGTCACTGCACAAGATATTCACAATGCACAGTCGATGGTGAAGTCCGCTGTTATTATTCCGTCAGGAAGTATCCTGCGTAAAGGAAGACCGGAGTTTCGTTCAAAGCACCGTGTTACGATTTCCGTATTAAGAGATGTGCCGCAATCTCATGAGTATTACACAGTGCAAGAGGTTGCTGAGCGTTTCAATGTAACCGATAAAGCAGTTTATAAATGGATAAAACATAATAAAATTGAATCGGAACGAACCAGCCCGCATAGCAGGGATATCAGAATCCCTAAACATCAATTTAAAAATCCTCCTGCTGAAGACAAGACATCCATACTGGAACAATCTATTTTCAATGATGCTCTCGAAATGGAACTCGTTAACCGTAAGGACCTATATCATGATGAAGACTAAGATTGTTATTTGGGACGGATGCATACTCGCAGACCGGTTTATTTACCGCAACCAAAAAGTTCGCAAGGAGTTCGATCGGCTGTACGATTTACACTTAAACAGCTTTATAGAATTCTGCCTGCCCAAGGCGGTTCAGGCAGAATTCTATGGATTGCTGCGCTCAGGAGGTATAGCAATACGGAAGGTAAAAGATGGGCCAATGATGCCGGTTGCTTTTGAGCATGACAAACTCATGTCGCTTTTTAAGTTATTTGATGGGATTTTTAATGTAGAATTTCTGGATTCATTAGCACATATTGATTGCTATAATACATAATGCTGATATTATTGTTACTTATAATCTAAAGGATTTCATTGATCCGTTCGGCAGAATTCGTGTCATGAATTTGGATATGTTTTTATCTCAGCCAATTCAGGATTCTCTGTTTTAAATAACGCAAGAAGCGCCCTTCAGATTCATGGAGGGCGCTTTTTTTACAGTTAAATATGTTCTTCATTCCTCAATCGTCTTCGCCGAGCTCGGCGTATTCTTGTTCTTATACACCCACATCGCATACTCCAGCGGGCGCACCAGCGCTTTGCGGTAGGTGCTATTGTCGCCGGAGCGGGCGAAGACCTCGCGGGCCGGCTTGGGGTTGACCTCCAGCACGTAGATCTTGCCCTCGCGGTCGATCGCGAGGTCGAGCGCCAGCTCGCAGAGCGCGCCGAAGCTGTCTTCGAGATAAGCGGCAGCTTCGAGCCCCAGCTTCTCTGCGTTCCGCATGGCCTTGTCGGCCCGCTCTTCGCTGCCGAGCCACTGCTTCAGCAGGGCCTCGGCCCGCATCGCATGCCCGCCGCCATGGAGGTTCGAGGTGACGCTGCGGGCAGCGCCTACCCGGCCGGCCATGCCGGTGAATTCCCAGAGGCCCTGGCCGTTCTTCTGCACGAGCATCCGGTAGTCATGGAACCGTCCGCTGGGCAGACGCAGCGGAATGCCCTGCTGGACGAGGAACCGTCCGCCGAGGCACCACTGGCGCACAATCGACTCCAGGCGGTTCAGCGACACCTTGCGGGGCGCGATGATCTGGCGGCTCTGGCGGCGTCCCTGGATATCGTAGAGGTGCTTGCCTTCCCGCTGCCGTTCAATCCGCAGGATGCCGCGTCCGCCGGTGCCGTTAACCGGCTTGACGTAGACGACCGGACTGAACTTCAGCATCCGGTGGAGATCGGCGGAAGACTGATATAGAAGAGTCTCCGGCATATGCTGCCGGAAACGGCTTTTCTGTGAAAAGGTCTGGTGAACCGTCCACTTATTACGCAGCGGGCGGTTCAGGAAGGTCAGGTGGTCATACCGCGCGCGGAAGCGCAGCAGCTGCTGGAACCGCTGGCTGCGCTGAATCCGGCAGCGGTCATAGATCATATTGGGGAAGGAGCGCCACCTGCGCGACCATGTTCCGCTTTTAACATCATAGACAAGCGCATGGATCTGTTCCTTGCTTACATGCACATCTGCGGGGGTAAAGACAAAGACATCCAGGCCAATCCTGCTGCCTTCAATAATCATCCTCCGGTACACGCTCTTCTCCTCAAGCTGTTTGGCGTCATTCAGATATAGCGTGAGGATGCCTAAGACGGGCTCTGGCACAGGAGTTCACCTTCTTGTGGGAGAATAGTAGGTCCGGCTGCAGTCCGGGGAGACCGCAGCAGCAGCGTGGGTTTGCCCGTAGGGCCGGTAACCAGGTCTACGGCGGCAAGCCCGCTGTTGAAGCACATTTTCAGGCTGGCCGGGTTATCGCAGGCCACATGGCATTCCAGCTGCCCAAGACGTTCCAGCTGCGCGGTAAGCAGGGCTGTGCCGGTATGCCTCTTGCGGTACAGGGGATGAACGGCTACTACACAGGCCTCCTTGCCGTAGCCGGAGACGAAGCTGACACCTGCGAGCTGACGGCCGTTCTGACCCCGTACAGTGGCAACGAGCAGCGAAACTCCCGGCAAGGCAAGCTGCTCCGGCGTCAGCCGGGCCAGCTGCCTGCAGCCGCGAAGCGTAATCCGCTGCTCCCCATACTCCCTCAGGAATTCAAGCAGTCCGGATAGTCTGGAATTCCACTGCACCGGGTTGCTGTCGTAGAGTGAGGATATCTGCATGGTGTCACTTCCTTTACGGGTTTAATTAAGGCTTGGTCTGGCGGGACAGATGCTGGCCATAATGAAAAATGCGTTCCAGCGACAGCTTACGGATCGCCGGCTCATCGAATTTCATCGGCCGGGAATTGGCCTCGAAGAACCACAGCCCGCCTTCTTCATCGACGCCGAGGTCCATTGACATCTCGCCCAGCATGGTGGCCGAAGCCCGCTCAATCTGCCGGGCAATCAGCAGCGCCGTAGTGGGGACATTCTTCAGGATGGCCGCCGCCTGCTCTGCTCCGAAGGTTCCCTCCAGCATGCTGGAGGGCTCTTCAATGCTGCCGCCGCGCGGCACATGGGTAGTGATGCTGCGGGCTCCGGCCAGCCGTGCGCCAATGCCGGTGACCGCCCAGGCGCCCCGGCCGTTCTTCTGCAGCAGCACGCGCAGATCGAAGGGACGCCCGTGGTGCGCAGCAAGCACAATGGCCTGCTGCACGATATAGCGGGATACCCCTTTTTCCCTGACGATTCTGGCCCACAGGCGTTCGATGGACGCGGCTTTGTAGGTTGTGTTCTTCTTGCCGCTCTGGATCTGCAGCCGGTAAGGCAGCATAGCATCCATCCGGTATCTCAGCCGCATAATCCCTTTGCCGGCTTTGCCGTTCTCCGGTTTGAGGTAGAGACTGTCGTGATTCTTCAGCATGGCCGTCAGGGTAGCTGCACTGCGCAGGCGGCGGGTCTTGGGCACATGCTTTGAGGTTGCTTTGGATTCCTTGAGCCACTCGAAGAGATTCCATTTATTGAAAAAGCTCGGATTGTACAGCTGGATCTCAGGATGCTCCAGACACTCCGCTATTTTACGGGCGACCGGTGCTTTCTCCTCTTCAACGCGGTTCGGAATCCGGTTATAAATCACCTGCGGCAGCGGGACAGGAATGGAGTACCAGAGCTTGCCGCTGGCAGAGGGGACGAAGCCGTTCACCATCCGCTCCTCCAGCTTCAGATCGCGGACGGTTACAACATATACCAGATAACCCATTTCTTTGCCGGTGCGGATAATATCGCGGAAGTTATTGCGGTTGCCGCGAAACTGCTTCAGCCGGTCACTGGTCGTCAGGATGGCGATAACAGGCTTGCCGGGGTCTGGGATACGGCTGTTCACAAGTCATCCCTCCTGCGGAATTTGCTGAGATACAGACAATGCTCCAGGATGTGCTCAATGGAAGCTTTGCCCTCAGCGCGCAGGGAGGGGTGGCGGAAGATAGAGCGTCCCGGTTTGGCATTGGCCTCGAACATCCAGATATCCTCATCCTGGTCAATCCCGAGATCAAATCCAATCTCACCGAGCAGATGCCGGTGCTGGATTTCCAGGGATTCAGCCAGCTTGACGGCTGTTGTTTTGGCGCGCTGCAGCACTTCATCCGATCTTGCACCGAAGACACGCCCCAGTGCCTGCTGCGGTGTAAGCAGGGCGCCGCCGTTCTTCAGGTGGGTGGTGACACTGCCCCGGCCGGCTTTCTTGGCCCCGATGCCGACAACTACCCATTGGTTGCTGCCGTTCTTGTGCATATGGAAGCGGAAATCAATCGGGCAGCCGTCAATCTCAATCAGCCGGATACCCTGCTGAACCACATAGTTCTGCAGGCTCTGTCCGTGACGGCCGCGCAGCATGCGCATCAGGCTGTCGAAGCTGGTGAAGCGCAGCAGCACATTCTTGCCGCTCTTACGGTAACGGGCGAAGTACCCCTTCTTCGGCAGGTAAGTCAGGCGGTAGATGCCGTGTCCAAGACTGCCTGCGGAAGGTTTGTAATAGACAAAGTGGTGGCGGTCCAGCATATCCCTCATCTGTTCTGTACTGGGGTTGCTGTGTGTTTCAGGCACGAAGCGGTTGGCGGCACCGTCATTCTCCAGCAGACGGTATACATCCGATTTATTGAAGAAGCTCCAGTTGAAATAAGGAATCTTCTTGCGTCCGAAACGCTCGCGCAGCTGGTTGATGTATGGGGAAGTCTCTGCTCTGCGGCTGGGCAGACGGTTGTAGACGACATCCGGAAGCGGCACTATTTTACGCTCGAATTTGCCGCTTGCACTCAGGAAATAGCCGTTGACCTGCTCCTGCTGCCAGTCGATGTCACGCGGCATGAAGGCGAAGATATAGCATTTGTTGCTGCCTTCGCGCAGCAGCTGCTTGATGAAGCCGGTACGGGAGCCGAAAGGCTGTGCCGCGGAGGCGGGCCCGTCGGAGAGTACGCCGACCAGCGGTCCGAGCTGGACCTCATCATTCTGCAGGTTGCGCAAATAAATGCCGCCTGATTTCGGAATCTTGATTGCGCTCTTCACTCCCGAGGCCAGGAAGAGATGCTTGCCGGCGCGTTTGATCGGCTTGATCATCGCCGGTATGGCATCCTTCCCAAGGCGCAGGCGGATGTTTTTCTTGCCGGATAATTTCAGGCTTTTCATCAGTTCACCCGAGACATAGACCACTCGTTGGGGCTGCTTGGTGAAATGCACATTGCAAAAAGTGAGACCCATTTATGAATCCTCCTTAGGAACCATTGATATCATTCTCCCGTTGAACGGAACTGCCTTTGAAGCAGCTTGTGGTTTGCTGCCAGGGTGCAAGCAGCAGATGAGATGACGCGCATAGCGCAGCGGATTCTCAGCGGCGAGCCTAGCAGCCCGGCGGTCGCCCGTCAGCCGGAACACCGTGCGCCCTGGTTTGGAATTAGCTTCAAGCAGATACAGTCTTCCTCCGGCATCGATGCCGAAGTCTAGACCGAGCTCTCCCAGTCTCCCGCAGGATTCTTCCAGCAGGGGAGGCAGGAGCGCGGCGGCTGAGATCAGCTCCTGATACAGGTCCCGGCCTGCTGCGCCGTATTCGGCTAGCAGGAAGGGCAAAGCGGGAACCGCGGTTCCCCCGCCGTGCAGATTCGAGGTAAGAGATCCCCGGCTGCCCAGACGAACGGCCATGCCGGTCAGGGTCCATGCGCCGGTGCCGTTCTTTTGCATCAGCACACGCACATCGAACGGCTGTCCCCCGCTGCCGGTGAGATGCAGATAAGGCTGTATGATATAGCGGTGCTGGCCGATGAAGCGGTGGATCCAGTTCAGACCTTCGTCCAGCGTACCGAAAACATATTGAAAAGGTTCATTCATCCGGTCTCTTCCCCGCACACTCACTCCGCCGCCTTCGCGTTTGCCTAGGAGTACTGCATGCAGGGTGCGTTTGCCGTGGGAGCCGGTTTTGGGTTTCAGGAACACACCGTATTCCCTTTCGGCCAGCAGGTTGCCGAGCGCCTTCCGTCCGCTGTAGACCAGCGTTTCAGGCAGCAGGGCAGCGGCTGCGTGGCTGCGCCGCAGAATCTCGTATACCCCCCATTTATCCGGCAGTCCGCGTGACCAGGGAAGCGACCGGGATAATACAGCCAAGGCGGCAGCTGCAGATTGCTTCTCCTCCGGAGTCCGGTAGAAGCAGCGGTTATACAGGATGTCAGGCGGAGGCGCCTGGGCAGGCACCCATTGTCCGCCTTGCCAGAGATATCCGCTGACTGAAGCGCCATCCTTCGCAACACCCTCCGGATGAAAAACAAGGACCTTCAGATCATACAGCGGGGCCGCCCGGCATAGATGACTGCAGAACTCCGGCTCTGCGATGGGAGGATTCCCGTGGCGGCGGTCTGTCATTATGCCAAGGAACCCCATTGCTGTTTCTGTCATGATGTCCTCCTTATAACCCGGCCAGATAGCGGCAGTATAGAATCATTTGTTTGACGGAGGGTCTGATCTTCTGGTCGTTCAGCGGCGTGTTGTCATTCTTGGAGGGCTTGGAGTTGACCTCCAGCAGCCAGATTCTGCCGGACTGGTCCAGCGCAAGGTCGATGCCCAGCTCCCCGAAATGCGCAGGGATATAAGTCTCTACGCCTCTGGCGATTGCCAGTGCTGCCCGGGGAAGCTGAACCTGGGAGCTTTCCTTCGCCCCGGGCGGGAGATTGCTTTTGCCGATGGCTTCCCGGACCGTACTGAGCGTCCCGCCCCGGGCGAGATTAGAGACAAAGTGATTACTTCCAGCGGTCCGGGCCACAATGGAGGTGACGCCCCATTTGCCGGTGCCGTTCTTCTGTACGAGTGCCCGGAAGTCCACCGGCCGCCGTCCAAGCTCCATCAGGGGCAATCCCTGCTGAATCTGGTAGCGGGTCGTTTTCATCTTCGGGGCAATGGACCCAAAAAGCTTAGTCAGACTGGGATAGCTCTGCTTGCGTGTACCCAGCGGTGTTGTTGACAGCAGCCGGTAGCCGCCGTCTTCCTTGGAGATGCGCAGAATGCCTTTGCCAAGGCTGCCGCGTACAGGTTTCAGGAACACACTGGGATAATTGCTGCACATTTTCTTCAATATGGCGAAGCCGTTCAGGGCATGCGACTCCGGCAAATACCGCTGCAGGGCGGGATCTTGCGCCAGCGCTTCGAATACCTCTGTCTTGTCAAGGAACTTTTCATTGAAAAAATGAGTTCCGTAGCGGGATTTTACATCCGCCAAAAAATGCTGTACGCTAGGTTTATTCTCTACCTTTCGCGTCGTCAGCCGATTGTTGATCACATCGGCCACAGGAAGACTCAGCTTCCGCCAGCCCTCATCGTATACCCAGCCCTGGATGGTAGTACTGCGCGTTTCCAGCGCTTCCGGGGTAAAGAAATATACATAGGCGCCCTGTGCATGGCAGGCATTGGTCAGTTCCCGGCAGAACATCGTGATCTGGCCGAACACTCTGTCGGGATGCTCGGGATGGTCCCGGCTCACCAGAACTCCAATCAGCGGCCCCAGCCGCAGATTGCGGCTGCCTGAACTATAGGAAGCGTTAAGCGTGAGGCGCTGCCTTAAGCCCAGCCGCCGCGCCAGCCCTTCACTTACGCGCAGGCTGTCGGATTTGGGAACCGGAATAACGGTAACCTCCTGCCGGAAAGAGCCGAAGGTAAGCTGGATTGTTCCGTGCGCCGGTATTTTGAGCCTCTTCATGGATTTTTCGCCTAGCATTACAGCGTTTTCCTGCAGGATGCCCGAGTGGACCGTTTGGACCGGGATCTTGAGTTGGGACATCGTGGATCTCCTTCCGGTAGGCAGCATGATGCCGGCAATATGAATCTTAAGGGTTACATATCATTCATCATATGGAGACATCTGACCCTTGGTGATTGACCTATTCTTTAAAAAGCCGTGCCGGGCGGATTAAATGTCCGGCGGCGGTGAAACCATTCAGCGGGTGGAGTACAGGTGCAGGCTACAGGTGCAGGCGCACAGACTGAAGTCTGGCCGCCGGAGGGGAAATAACGTGACCGCAAAATTTGGGCGGAAACACAAAACTTAAGCGTATGCTTCCGAAGCGAGTTTAGCGAAGAAACTCAGGGAGCCTACGCTAACTAAACATTCAGGAGGATTTCTAATGAACGTAATTGACAAAGCACATGAACTGGCGAGAGCCATCAAAGACAGCACCGAGGTATCGGATATTACCAGCGCAATGAAAGTGATCGAAGCAGATCCGGAGAGCAAGCTGATGCTCGACAACTTCCGTCAGAGCCAGATCGAGCTGCAGCAGCGGATGATGAGCGGAGAGATGCCTCCACAGGAGGAGATGGAGAAGATGGAGAAGCTGTTCGAGGTGCTTAACCTGAATCTCGGCATCCGCCGCCTGTTCGACGCAGAGCGCCGCCTTAGCGTGGTCATCGAGGATGTGAACAAAATCATCACCGACAGCCTGTCCCAAATGTACGGCGGACAACAATAAGCGCGATAGAAGGGGATTTCTCCTGATAACAGCAAGAGGGTGATTCCAGGGCCATTTGGCTCCGGAATCACCCTCTTTTTGATGCTAGGCTGGTTATTTCTAATCCTGTTTACCTTCAATGGCACAGAGCAGAATCGCGGCAGCTACGCCAATACGTCTGTCGAGCACACCTTTGCGGTCCTCGGAGAAGTCGGCGATGATTTTGGTGACAAAAGGGTTGAAGTTCTGCCGGAAGGCCGGGATGACCATATCGCCGATCTCCACATTATATTTTTGCGGAATTAGAGTAATGACACGCCGCAGCAGCGCCATGAACACACTGTCCTCTTTAATGAATCCGATCTCGTTATCGCCGGTGTCCAGAATTACCCATTCATCTTTGAAGATGGACTTCAGGCCTTTGCGGCGGAGTGCGCCCAGAGATTCCCCGGTCTCCGAATCATAGACATCATAGGTGGCGCTGAGATCTATCATTTTGCGGGCTTTAATGCGCAGCAGCTCTCTCTCCATGCTCTCGTCCGTGTACAGGGCTATATCCTCTTTCAATTTGAACGCTTTCATTTGCGAAAAGAGCACCAGCTCCTCCGAGCTGTTGTAAATATGCAGCTTCGCCCCCATGACGGAGAATACCTTTTTGCGGATTATGTACTCGGACTGGCCCCAAATGTTATTCAATGTAAATTCCTCCTCTTCGTGGCTCCATCATCTCACACCCCCGGCATTCAGGCTAGACTAAACCCGGAGGCAGCGAAATCAGCGGGATGAAAAATTAGCAACTTGTCTCATAATCCGGACCTGAAGTTCATAGAGTAGAGATATAGATTCAGATTCAGCCTGACAACCCTTTAGAACGAAGGAGCGGTTCGATAATGAAAAAAAGAAACAAATTCAAGCATTCCGTGTATCTGCTGGCGGCTCTGGCGATGCTGCTGTACGCGCTGCCGAAGCTGTCTTTTCAGAATGGCCCCGGCTGGGTACTGGGCTTCGGTATTGTCTGGTGTGCGTTTGCCTTCCTGGTGATTGCCTCGCACCTGCACTTTATCATCGGAGTGGATGAAGAGAAGCAGAAACGCCTGGAGGCGGTCCGCAAGGTTAAGCTGGAGCAATGGCAGGGCCAGTGGAACGAAGAAACCCGGGTGTCCCAGAGATTATAGAATTTGGCCGGGGTCTATAGGCAAGGTGCAGCGGCTCACCCCCTGTTTCGCGAAAGCTGCGGACTGGGGGTTTGCTGTGTTTGCAGTAATGTGGATGTGCGGATATACAGTGTATTTATGCTTTGTAAAATGATGTGTTATAGCTATATTCAAGGCTGTACTCATGCATACATTATATGTGTGTGGGCATAAGTGAGGCTGTCCCTTAATTGCCGCTGGTATCGCTTGTCATACAGCTGACATATCTCTTGAAAGAAGCATACCCGTTCTGTTGTACTCCGCTGTAACCAGCGTTATAATGGGTACAGAATAGTACAGATCGGGGTATGGGGGTGTAACAGTTGGAAGGTCAAGGCGATAACATTACAAAGCATGAACAACTGCTGCAGCATATTGAAAGTCTGAAGGTTGGAACGAAGATCTCCGTCCGCAAGCTGGCCAAGGAAATGGGCGTCAGTGAAGGTACAGCTTACCGTGCGGTGAAGGAAGCGGAGAATCTGGGAATCGTCATTACCAAGGAGCGGATCGGTACGGTCCGGGTAGAAAAAAAGCCGCGCAATATTTCTGATCAGCTTACGTTTGGGGATGTAGTTGACATTGTCGAGGGACATGTCCTCGGCGGAGCGGAGGGTCTGAACAAACATCTTCATAAATATGTGATCGGCGCGATGAAAGTGGATGCCATGATCCGTTATATCGATGCCGACAGCCTGCTGATCGTGGGTAACCGTGATGATGTGCATTCACTTGCCCTGGAGCAGGGGGCAGGGGTGCTCGTAACCGGGGGCTTCGGTACCAGCCGCGAGGTGAAGGCGCTGGCGGATGAACTGGACCTGCCGGTGATATCATCCCGGCATGATACGTTTACAGTAGCTTCGATGATTAACCGGGCGATTTTTGACCGGCTGATTAAGAAGAAGATTATGCTGGTGGAAGATATTGTGGAGGGCAAGCCGCGCCTGAATACGCTCAAAATCTCCAGCACAGTCGGCGAATTACGCGAATTGTCCCTGGCGAGCGGCGAGCAGCGCTTCCCGGTGACCGATGAGTGGAACCGGGTCATCGGCATCGTGGGCCGCCGCGATGTGGAGGATCTCGCAGAAGGGCAGAGCATCGAGAAGGCCATGATCCGCAGCCCGGTGACCGCCGCACTGCAGACCTCGCTGGCTTCGGCGGCGCAGATTATGATGTGGGAAGGGATCGACTTCCTGCCGATCGTAGACCGCAACCGCAAGCTGGTCGGGTCGCTGACCCGCAGGGAAGTGCTGCAGAGTCTGCGTGATGCCAGCAACCAGCCGCAGCTCGGGGAGACCTTCGATCATCTGATCTGGAACGGTTTTGCCGATGAGCGCGATGAAGAGGGCAAGCTGTTCTTCCACGGCTTCATCACACCGCAGATGGCGACGGATCTGGGGACGATCTCGGAAGGGATATTGTCCACGCTGATGACCCTTTCCGCATTTAAGGCGGCCAAGGACATCACCGGCAATGACTATGTGCTGGATAACATGTCCACCTACTTCATCCGCCCGGTGCAAATCGAGCATTCCATTATCGTCATGCCGAAGCTGCTGGAGATCAGCCGCCGTACCTGCAAGCTGGAGATTGAGATCAGCCATATGGAGACCATTGTGGCCAAGGCCGTCCTGATGCTGCAGTCGATTGACCACGGCTAAACCGCTCAAGTATATACATTCAGCAATAGTGTAGGCATACATGCAGTCTTCGCACAGAAAATGAATACAGAACGAATACAGACGAGTCAGAAACTAGTCAGAATCAATATAAACGAATTCAGATGAGTCGGAATCGAATAAAACGAATGCAGACGAGTCAGTACCGAATAAACGAATACAGACTAAATAGACCAGACTATCCTGTAATTACCGGGAGAGTACTCTGGTCTATTTGGCATTCGAGACTAATCGGGGTTATTCGGCAAGCCATGGAACAACTGGTTGGATTATGGCTGCGAGGCTAAGAAGCTGAACAGTTGAACAGCTGGACACTGAGTGGGAGACGGACTGGACATCTGGTCACATGGACATTGAGTGAGCGGATGACTGGATATCTGGACACATGGACATTGAATGGTCAACGGACTGTGACTATACGACGGACTGGACATCTGGTTACATGGACACTGAGTGGGCGACAGACTGGACATCTGGTTACATGGACATTGAGTGAGCGGATGACTGGACATCTGGTTACATGGATACTGAGTGAGCGACGGACTGGACATCTGGTTACATGGACACTGAGTGGGCGGATGACTGGATATCTGGTTACATGGACACTGAGTGAGCGGATGACTGGACATCTAGTTACATGGAGACTGAGTGGATAGGTATCTCTTATGAGCAGCGGGAGGCAAGTGGAAAAAGGGCATCTAATTGGCCCAAACTCCCCGATTTTGGGACATTAAGTGGAAAAAGGACAACTAATCCGCCGGAATCTGCACTAGAGGAGGAAAACGGACGAAATAAGTGCCTTTTTTCCAACTGCTCCCCTGAAAGGTACAGCATGGCTAGAAATAAGTGTACAATTTCCACTTCGCATAGATTCTACTGGAGAGCCGGTTGGGGAGATGCAGCGAATTAGCTAGCGATTCAAAGATAAATACCGATTCAAATAGCAATGCAAAGATTCAAATAGCGATTGAAATACCGATTAATAGCCGGATTCAGATACCCATTCAAATTCCCATTCAGATGGCTCAGATACCGTATACACTCAGCTCCCGCTCTCGCTGCGGAGCCGGCTGTAGTACCCGTGGCTGCGCAGCCCCGAGAAGATGTTGAAGATACCCAGCAGCAGAAAAGCTGCTTCAATGACAACATTAAGCGTCGAGCCGCGGAAGATGAACATCGACATCAATGAGAGCGTTACCAGCATTGCGCCGAGCAGCATGTTCATAATCGATCGCTTAAGCCCTTTGATGAGCGGGTCTGCGGCCCTCCTGGAGGAGTAACTATACATCGCGGCGCTGATCATAAAGACGACCAGGAGAACAAACAGCAGATACTTGATGAGCATAATCATGGACAGACAGCTCCTTAGTGGAAGGTGGGAAACGGTGCTTCGGCCTATCTCTACCATTCTATGATTTGCCCACTATTGTACCATGATTATGACTCAGGTGCGCTTATAAGGACCGATCTCCACCCAGATTTGCAGCACACCCTCCATAACGAGCATAGTGCGGATTCTGACGGTGTATTCCTTCTCGCGTACAATGTAGATTTTGCCGTCCAGCAGCAGGCGTGCCAGCTTCCCGTCCGAATCGATTTCAAACATGCTGCGCCCGCGCATCGGCTCCAGATCGCTGACCAGCTTCCTGAGGATTTCCTTAACAGTTACTGTATCCAGCACAGCGGTGCCTTCCTTAACCTTGCTGTCCTCGGTGCGGACCTTAATCTCCCGGATTACGGTGGAGGTATTGTTGTATTTTTTGAGCGTGTCAATGTCATCGCGGTACTCCTCGATCTGTATCCGGAGTTCCTGATTGCTTAGCCAGAGCACGTTGTACCCCATATGATAAATGGCGTTATATACCACGGCGCCCACAATCATTCCCAGCACAAAAACGGCAGCAATCTGCGAGAAACGCCGGTAGCGGTGAAACGGCGGCAGGCGCATGGATTCATCACCCCTTTAAATATATGAATGTATCTGCTCAGCGCTATCCATTATCCTTCTATTTCTCGCTGAAACGGAACCTGAAAGCGATACATAGTATCGCTGCTTCGGAAGCATTGGCTTGATTTAAGGACGGTTTACCCGTTTCTACTTGCCGCACACCCATTTGACTAGCTCACTGCCCATATGAGCGCCCAGAAAGGCGAAGACCAGATAGAGAATCTGCTTGATGGCGGGGGAGAGGTTGCCTCCCAGCATGTTGCTCTCAATGACCCGCATCGGGTCGATCGTTCCGCCGACGGCGGCGGCCAGCGCCCAGATTTTGATCCGGTCGGCGATATCCAGCATGGTGTGCGTAGGCGGCTGCAGGGAGACCACGGCTCCTATCCCGCCCAGCAGGGAACCGCCCAATACAATGCCGAAGGCGATGAAGAAGTCGAGGACGGCTTTGCTCAGGAAAATATTCATCATAAGGCTCCTTCCCGGTCCAGGCAATTGCTAATCCGCTGCCTGTCCTTATGCTCTTAATCCATTCTATGGGCGGTTCCCCCTCTAATATGATAAAATAGTTTCATCTTATGTTTTGATTTTGGAACTGAAGGGAAGTGGGGATAATGAGCCCTTTCGTGCATTTGCATGTGCACAGCGAATACAGTTTACTGGACGGGGCGGCGCGCATTACGGATCTGGTGCGCCGGGCCGGCGAATACGGCATGAAATCGCTGGCGCTAACGGATCATGGAGTGATGTACGGGGCTATCCCTTTCTATAAAGCTTGCCAGGAGAACGGCATCAAGCCGATTATCGGCTGTGAAGCTTATTTGACCGCAGGCTCGCGCCGTGAGCGGGGCAGCCGCAAGGATCAGCCGATCTATCACCTGATTCTGCTGGTGAAGAACGAGATCGGCTACCGGAACCTGATGAAGCTGATCTCCATCGGCCATCTGGAGGGCCAGCACTACAAGCCGCGGATTGATATGGAAGCACTGGCGGCGCATGCCGAGGGCATCATCTGCCTCAGCGCCTGTCTTGGCGGAGAGGTGCCGCAGCATCTGCTGCATGGGCGTGAGGAGGAAGCGCGTAAGGCGGCGCTGCGTTACAAGGAGATTTTTGGCGCGGACTTCTACCTGGAGCTGCAGGATCATGGGATGCCTGAACAGAAGCGGGTGAATCCGA
Organism: Paenibacillus sp. FSL E2-0178; assembly: GCF_038593005.1. Classification (NCBI taxonomy): domain Bacteria; kingdom Bacillati; phylum Bacillota; class Bacilli; order Caryophanales; family Paenibacillaceae; genus Paenibacillus; species Paenibacillus sp. FSL E2-0178. The sequence continues at coordinate 2,155,874 of NZ_CP151953.1, read as the reverse complement.
AGCTGATTCAGCTTGCTGCCGAGCTGGATATTCCCCTGGTGGCTACGAATGACGTGCATTATATGGACAAAGAAGATGCCGAGGTTCAGGATGTGCTGATCTGTATCGGCACAGGCAAATCTGTGGATGATGAGGACCGCCTGAAGATCGGCACGGATCAGCTGTTCTTCAAGAGCGGCGAGCAGATGGCCTCGCTGTTCCCGCATGTGCCGCAGGCGCTGGAGAACACGCAGCGGATTGCAGAAGCCTGCAATCTGAAGCTGACGTTCGGCAATCATATTCTGCCGGAGTATTCCCCTCTGCCGGAAGGGCTGGATGCCGCCGCTTATTTGCGTGAGCTGTGCCGCAGCGGGCTGGAGGAGCGCTATGCGGATACGCCGCTGTGGGCATCTCCGGAGCAGAAGGAAACGGCCGAGAAACGGCTGGCCTATGAACTGGGCGTCATTGAGAGCATGGGATTCAGTGATTATTTCCTGATTGTCTGGGATTTCATCGCTTTTTGCCACCGGAATGGTATTGTTACCGGCCCGGGCCGTGGTTCCTCGGCAGGCAGTCTTACAGCATATACGCTGAAGATTACGGATGTAGATCCGCTGAAATACAATCTGCTCTTCGAGCGTTTCCTGAATCCGGAGCGGATTACGATGCCCGATATTGATATTGACTTCAGTGACGAACGCCGTGATGAGGTTATTGCCTATGTGGTGGACAAATACGGCAAGGAGCATGTGGCGCAGATCATCACCTTCGGAACGATGGCGGCAAGAGCAGCTGTACGGGATGTAGGCCGTGCGCTGAATCTGCCGTATAACGAGGTGGACAAGGCGGCGAAGCTGATTCCGGGCCAGCTCGGCATCAGCATCACCCGGGCGCTGGAGAGCACGCCAGAGCTGAAGGCTCTGTATGATACCAATCCGAAGACCCGAGGGCTGCTCGACATGGCGATGAAGGTTGAAGGCATGCCGCGTCATGCATCAACGCATGCTGCCGGAGTGATCATCTCCAAGGGGCCGCTGACCGATGCCGTTCCGCTCCAGGCGGGCAGTGAGACTACAGCGCTGACCCAGTACTCCATGGAGCATCTGGAGAGTGTAGGCCTGCTGAAGATGGACTTCCTGGGGCTGCGGACCCTGTCGATTATTGAACGCTGCATGAACTGGGTGAAGGAAATGACCGGCAGCGTCCCTGATTTCCGCTTCATCCCGGATCATGATCCGCTGACTTACGAGATGCTCGGAGCAGGCGAGACCACCGGCGTGTTCCAGCTGGAATCTGCGGGTGTACGGCGGGTGCTGAAGGATCTGAAGCCCAGCGGTTTTGAAGATATTGTCTCCGTGGTGGCTCTGTACCGTCCGGGTCCGATGGAATTTATTCCGAAATTCATCGGGGGCAAGCACGGGGAGTTCGAGGTTGTATATCCTCATGCTGATCTGAAGCCGATTCTGGCTGATACCTATGGGATCATCGTCTACCAGGAGCAGATCATGCAGATTGCCTCCCTGATGGCGGGGTTCTCGCTCGGCGAAGCGGATCTGCTGCGCCGGGCGGTGTCCAAGAAGAAGCGGGAGACGCTGGACAAGGAACGCAGCCACTTTGTGGAGGGCAGTCTGAAGCAGGGCTATCAGGAGGCAGATGCCAATGAGGTGTATGACATGATCGTGCGGTTTGCCAACTACGGCTTCCCGCGTGCCCATGCTGCCGCCTATGGCGTGCTGGCGTTCCAGACTGCGTATCTCAAGGCGCATTATCCTGTGCAGTTCATGGCAGCAATGCTGACCGCGGTTATGGGAACCCACCGCAAGGTGGCAGAGTATGTATTGGAATGCCGTCGCAGCGGGGTCGGCGTGCTGCCGCCCGATGTTAACGAGAGCGGCGTGCTGTTCACCCCTGTACCCGGCGAAGGCAGCGGGCATATCCGCTTCGGACTGGCAGCGGTCAAGAATGTCGGGACGCTGGCGGTGGAGAATATTATGGCGGTCCGCAAGGAGCGTCCGTTCGATAGCCTGCTTGATTTCTGCCGCCGTGTCGATCTGCGCGTCTGCAACAAGCGTGTGATTGAATCACTGCTGCAGACAGGCGCCTTCGACCGTCTTCCCGGCCACCGGGCCCAGCTGCTGGCTATGCTGGATGAGACAGTCGATGCGGCAGCGAAGTGGCGCAAGGAGCGCGATGAGCTGCAGATCCAGCTGTTCGATGATCTGATTGAGACGCCGAACTGGGAAATCCGTTATCCGGATATCCCGAAATTCTCCGTGACCCAGCAGCTGGAGCTGGAGCGTGAGCTGCTGGGCCTGTACCTGTCCGGCCATCCGCTGGACGACAATGCGGCCCTGCTGGAGGAGCCGGGGATGCAGAAGCTGATGGATCTTGGCGAAATGGCAGACGAGAGCATGACGGTGACAGCCGGCATGGTCGTGTCGCTCAAGGAAATTACGACAAAGTCCGGCAAGGCGATGGCCTTTGTCGAATGGGAAGACCAGATCGAGCGCTGCGAGGTCGTACTCTTCCCCGAGGTGTGGAAACGCAGCCGCGGCCTGATCGAGAAGGGCGCGCTGCTGGCCCTGCGCGCCAAGGTGCAGCAGGAGGACGAGGGCTTCAAGCTGCTGGCCGAGGAGGTGGCACCGCTCACCGCGGACAGCGTGCGCGGCCTGCTGCAGCGCCGCAGCGCCGCAGGCGCCCGGCCCGCCTATGCGGGCCGGAACGCCCCCGCAGGAGCGCCTGCGGCAGCTCCTGCAGCCCGTACGGGCGCCGGAAGCCCCGGCGCCCGCAGCGGCAGTGCAGCTGGCGCAGCCGCTGCACCGGGCACGCGCACACCGGCGGCACAGCCGCCCGGTGCGCGCGCTAACGCGGCCGCTGCGCAGGCCGCGCCCCAATCCCCGGCCGCGTCAGCTACGCGGCCGGGAAGCCCTGCCCCGCTGCGCACGGGGCAGCCCGCTCCTGCTGAGCGCTCCGCAAGCTCAGAGCAGAGCACCCAGCGTGTCTTCATCAAGATCACGCCGGGCGCTGAGCTCAAAGGTCTGCTGCCGCGCCTCCAGGCGCTGCTGCAGACCCACCCGGGACCAGCCGCGACGCTGCTGTTCTACGAGCGCAACCAGAAGGTGCTGGCGCTCAGCGACAGCTACCGGATCGAGCCCTCGGAGGAGCTGTTTGCGGCAATAGAGAGCATGCTGGGAGCCGGAACCGTCAGGATCAGGTAGTAACGGCTTGCCGTCCTCTAAGGAGGTTTGTGCTTAGGAAGCAGCGATACAACGTCCCCCTTTCAGGTATCCGCTTCAAAGGTATGTGGTTCAACCCAATAAGTAACGGATCAATCGCCGTGGGGTTAGAGGAATACGTTCATTGCTTACACTAGATTCGCTGCCGGCAGTATAGAGACTTCCAGGTAAGCACTGCAGACAAGAATGTTGTACGTTTTGCAGCTTTGATTCATAATTAGCCGGGTATACGGGAGAATTGTTGTATCAAATACAGGAATTCTCCCGCCAAGCCGCCTGGACAAGAGGAATTGCTGCCTTTTATACAACAATTTTGGATTTGAACCGGTTAAATGAGGAAAATGTTGCACGTTGTGCAGGATTCTGCAAAGTAATCCGGTCTCTGCCGCAAAAAGCGGATGAACCGGGGAATTTCCATAAAGCTTAAACATATTTTCTTATATTTAAAATAAGCACATTTCCGCCCTTTTCCGCATACATTAGGGAACCACAGGGCATTGTCCCGTGCGGAAAGGGGAATCACATCATGTCCTATCAATTGGCAGCAGACCTGCTGGAGCGCCGGGGAGTTTCGCTTGATTCTATCGCTGAGATCGTATATATTCTGCAATCGGCCTATTATCCCGATTTGACTGAGGAAGAGTGCCTCGTAAGCGTCAAGGCGGTGCTGGGCAAAAGAGAAGTACAGTACACGCTGATGACAGGTGTCGCGCTGGATGAGCTGGCGGAGAAGAAGCTGCTGCCGCAGCCGCTTCAGGCAGTGCTGGAGGCGGATGAATCGCTCTACGGGGCGGACGAGACTCTGGCGCTAGGCATCACGGGTGTATACGGAATGATCGGGCTGACAGGTTTCGGTTATCTGGACAAAATAAAGCTTGGAATTATCGGCAAATTGAATGATGATAAGGGTAGCATTCATGTATTTCTTGATGATCTGGTAGCCGGGATTGCAGCTGCGGCATCGGCCAGAATTGCCCACCGCCACGAAGGGGCGAAGGTCTATTCTCCTGCCTCCGGAGAGGCATAATTGCAGCTCCTGCATTTGTTGGAAGCGGCCTCCCGGTCAAGCAGCCATCCTGCCGAGCCTGTTGCGGGAAAAAAGAAAACTGTGTTATCATGATTCCATTATATACAGGATACGGCTGGGATTTGAGATTAGGGAGGCCTTGCAGGGCATGTGGACGGTAATCTATATAGCGCCGACCGCCAAAGTGGCGGAGATGATTCAGAGGAAGCTTACGGAAGAAGGATTTCTGATAAAATGCCGTCCGATTAATATGTCCAAGCAGCAGTTTGAGATTCTGGTTCCTTCAGGAGAGCTTGAAGAAGTGCAGGAGGTCCTGAATCTGATTCTGCATCCTTGAGATTTACAACTTAGAGATACATGAGCGGTCATGACAGCGGCAAGCTGCTATCTACGCAAATAAACGGCTGAAGAGGTGCGACCCTTGTTCAAAGATTTATTTCAGAAAAAACGGAAGTACGCGATCATTCCTTCAGAGCGTCTGGAGCGAAGTGGCGGACCGGCGGAAGGCGAGCGCCCCAAACGTGAGATTCCCGAGGGACTCATGAACAAATGCAACAAATGCGGAACGATCCAGTACAGCAAGGAACTGGAGAAGAATTTGAAAATATGCCCATCCTGCGGCTATCATATGCGCCTGAACGCTTCGGAACGGATTGCGATGACGCTGGACCCTGAAGGGTTCATTGAGTTTGACAGCGAAATGGCATCCGTTGATCCGCTGCAGTTCCCCGGCTATGCCTCTAAGCTGGAACAACAGCAGTCCAAAACAGGACAGGTTGAAGCTGTAATCACCGGCCAGGGTACTATTGGCGGCCATCCGGTGATTGTAGCGGTGATGAACTTTGAGTTCTTCTCCGGGAGCATGGGGTCCGTAGTCGGCGAGAAGATTACCAGAGCGGTTGAAGAAGCAACAGAGCGGAGACTTCCGATGCTGATCTTCTCTACTTCGGGCGGAGCGAGAATGCAGGAGAGCATACTCAGTCTCATGCAGATGGCGAAGACAAGTAGCGCACTGGCCCGGTTCAGTGAAGCCGGAGGCCTGTATATTTCTATAATTACTGATCCGACCACAGGCGGGGTGTCGGCGAGTTTCGCCAGCCTGGGTGATATTATTATTGCCGAGCCCGGTGCGGTATTCGGTTTTGCCGGCCGGATTGTGATTGAACAGACGATCCGCCAGAAGCTGCCGGAAGATTTCCAGACAGCAGAATTCAATCTGCAGCACGGCCAGCTGGATATGGTTGTGCACCGCAAGGAAATGCGCTCCACGTTAACCAAGCTGCTGGAGCTGCATGATGTGAAAGGGGGATTTTAGGTTGGCAGGAGAGTTGCCTTTTGAAATGCCTCTGGTAGAAATGCGCAAGAAAATTGCTGAACTGAAGCAGTTTGGCGAAGAGAAGGGTATTGATTTCAAAGATGAGGTAGCCCGTCTTGAGGAGCGTTACCACATCCTTGAGAATGAAGTATATTCGGATATCTCCCCGGCCCAGAAGATGCATCTGGCCCGGCATCACGGCCGTCCGACCTCACTGGATCTGATCGGACTTATCTTCACCGATTTCATGGAGCTGCATGGCGACCGCCTGTATGGTGATGATCTTGCCGTAGTCGGCGGAATCGCCAAGCTGAACGGCCGTCCGGTCACCGTAATCGGACAGCAGCGCGGCAAGGATACGAAGGAGAACATTCTGCGTTTCTTCGGCAGCGCGCATCCGGAAGGCTTCCGCAAGTCACTGCGTCTGATGAAGCAGGCAGAGAAATTCGGCCGTCCGATTATCACCATTGTCGATACCAAAGGGGCTTATCCCGGCAATACGGCAGAGGAACGCGGACAGTCCGAAGCGATCGCCCGGAATTTGTACGAGATGTCTCAGCTGGCCGTACCGGTCATCTGCGTCGTTATCGGCGAAGGCGGCAGCGGCGGTGCCTTGGCTTTGGCCGTGGGCAACCGGGTCCTGATGCTGGAGCATGCCATCTATTCGGCGATCTCCCCCAACGGGGCGGCGTCCATTCTGTGGAAGGATGCCACCAAAGCGGAGCAGGCAGCTGAAGCAATGAAGATTACGGCGTCTGACCTGCTGGAGATGGAAGTGATCGAGGAGATCATTCCTGAACCCAAAGGCGGGGCACACCGTGACTACGAGGCAACGGCAGCGGCAATCAAGGATGCGGTATGGCGTCATTTGCAGGAATTATCCGTGATGGATTCGGCAGAACTTAAGGAAGACCGTTACCTTAAATTCCGCAAAATCGGCGAGTTCTCGGAGTCCCTCCAGGAACAGGATGCGCCTCAGGAGGAAGTGCAGAGTGTAGAGTAATCTGCACTTATCATTTGCACTTTCTGACATATTCCAGTGTATTCCTGTCCGTAAGCCGGTCGGAATACTTTAACCATTTATTCCCACCCCGATCATCCCGCCGACTTTGCGGGGTGATTTTTATTTTGACGGCATTCTTATAAAATTCGACTTTAATTTACAGCAAAAACAGGCACTAACATTGATTTTGTCTTCAACTTGCAGTAATATTCATAAGGGCGCAATAAAAGGTACATGTGACTACATGTGATAAAGTTCCTATACAGAGAGCAAGCCTTATAGTAGATTTTGTAGTTGGAAAAAGTGAGACAGAGAGAACGAAAAAACGGAGGAAAACCTAATGCGGAAAAGTAAAATTGTATGTACGATCGGACCTGCAAGTGAATCGTTGGAGAATATCAAAAAATTGATTTTGGCTGGTATGAATGTGGCCCGTCTGAACTTCTCCCACGGCGATTTTGAAGAGCACGGTGCCCGGATCAACACGATCCGTCAAGCTTCCAAAGAACTTGGCAAGACTGTTGCCATTCTGCTCGACACCAAAGGACCTGAGATTCGTACTGGTAAGCTGGAAGTAGAACCGATTGAACTGGTTCAGGACGAATACCTGACATTGACTACGGAAGAAATCCTGGGCGACCAGAACCGTATCTCCATCACGTATAACAACCTTCCTAACGATGTTCAAGTTGGATCGACTATCCTGATCGACGACGGCCTTATCGGTCTTACTGTTGTCGACATTCAAGGCACCGAAATCAAGACCCGTATTGTTAACGGCGGTACAATCAAGAGCAAGAAGGGCGTTAACGTACCAGGAGTATCCATCTCCCTGCCGGGTATTACGGAAAAAGACACCAATGATATCGTTTTTGGGATCGGACAGGACATCGATTTTATCGCCGCTTCCTTCGTTCGCAAAGCCAGCGACGTTCAGGAAATCCGTGCATTGCTTGAGAAGCACGACGCTTCCCACATCCAAATCATCTCCAAAATCGAGAACCAAGAAGGTGTCGATAACCTTGATGAAATTTTGGCAGCTTCCGACGGCCTCATGGTTGCCCGCGGCGACCTTGGCGTAGAAATTCCTGCTGAAGATGTGCCTCTGGCTCAGAAGCTGATGATTCAGAAATGTAACATCGCCGGCAAACCGGTAATCACAGCTACCCAAATGCTGGATTCCATGCAGCGCAACCCGCGTCCTACCCGCGCTGAAGCGAGTGACGTAGCGAACGCTATCTTCGACGGAACAGATGCAATCATGCTGTCCGGTGAAACTGCTGCCGGGAAATATCCGGTAGAATCCGTACTCACAATGTCCCGCATTGCTGAGAAGGCAGAATCTGCCCTGAACCACCGTGAAATCTTCATGAAGCAGCAAATTGCTCAAGAAACTACGGTAACTGAAGCGATCAGCCAATCTGTAGCGATTTCCGCTCTGGATCTGAACGCTAAAGCTATCATTTCTTCGACTGTAACTGGCCACACTGCACGCGTGGTTTCCAAATACCGTCCTAAATCACAAATCATTGCTGTAACTACCCAGGAAAGAACTATGCGTCAGCTGGCGCTGGTTTGGGGCGTAACTCCAGTATTCGGCAAAGAAGCTACTTCGACTGACGAATTGCTGGAAACTGCACTTCAAGGCGGTAAAGCTTCCGGTCTGGTAAAAGCCGGAGATCTTGTAGTCATTACTGCAGGTATCCCGCTGGGCCGTTCCGGTTCCACTAACCTGGTGAAGGTAGACACGATTCCAGCCGACTAGGATTTGGAAGAGGTTCTGCAGCATTAACAGAATACACCTATTAGAGCAGTGGCGTTCTTAGCCGCTGCTCTTTTTATTGTGCAGGAAAGCATAGCCGTTTCCACTTGCGGGTTGATATAAATGGTGCAAATGTATATATTGAATTGAGAGTTTTGAGAAACCGGGCAATCAGGTTCTTGTAAATATAGGGTTTCTGGAGTACACAGCAGGATGGCTTTTGCGGTAGATCCGCCGGACCGAGAAGGAATCGCCGCGGGGACCCGGCAGAGTCGGCACGGCCAGCAGCGTTTTGTTCTGGACCATAATTCCGCCGTCTTGAGCCTTGAGCTTGGGACTGCATCCGTTAACCCGGCAGCAGGTGAATCTTACCAGTGATACCTTGGACAACGGTGCGATATTCTGTCCCACCTGGGGAGCTTCCATGATCCATTCGGCAGAGGTTTGCGGCCCCTGATAGCGCTGGACTGTACGAAAAACCCAGTTTTTGCTGAGATTGCGCAGAGTGATACACCATTTACCCGGACTGAGCTTGACGATAGAAGCGCGCATATGGTCTCCGGGAGATACAGGCAAGGGGATAACGGTCTCGGCAGCGGGCAGAATTTCCCACCAGGCATAGTACCGGACGGTTCCGTTTACCGATTCATGGCCGGTTCCGGTCTGAATCAGGCTGCTGTTCCGGAAGCCGTCGATGCCGATCCAGGCCGAAGAATACGTGGCTTTGACCGTAGGTTTTACATAAGGGACGATCCAGTCGGCCGATATCCGCCGGTAAGTGCCTTTTTTGCCCGAGATGGCATAACCGCTCCAGTTGCTGGATGTCCAGCCGAAGCCTGAGCTGACGGCTCTGCCTGTGTTGAGTTTATCTTTCAGACAGGGTTTGCTGCTTAGCAATCTATTGACTTGGCCCACTTGTCCACCGCCTCATAATATGTTCTGCTCTATTTAATGCGGTAAGAGGCTCTTAAGGTTGGGTATTCTGTTAAAAAGGAAGAGAGAGGACTTATAACTCCAATGGAAAAAATATCGAAGCTGCGCGGGTTTTATCTGTTTCTGGGACTCGCCGGGGGCTCCTTCGGCTCTTATCTGTCACTGCTGCTCAAATCGAACGGACTTAACGTCAGCCAGATCGGCATGCTGATGGCTACGGGCACACTGATCGCGATCTGTGTCCAGCCCCTATGGGGAGTGATCTCCGACAGATATAACCAGGCGCGGCTGGTGCTTCTTCTGAGTGTGGCGGTTCCGGCGCTGCTTGCGGTGCTGTACCGGTCGGAGTATTTCATTGTGCTGATGCTGGTGTACACGGTATCCACGATCTTCTCCTCCACACAGGCTCCTATTGCCGACTCTTACGCCATAGCAGCGGCGAACAGAGCCGGATCGACTTACGGCAGCATCCGGATGATGATGAGCATAGGAGCCGCTGTAGGAGCCATAGCCGGGGGGCAATATGTATCTAAATTCTCGGTATCCACGATCTGGCTGCCGTTTCTGCTGCTGAATGCCGTTGCAGTGGCGATTGCCTTCACCCTGCCGAAGCAGGCGGAAGAGAATCACATGATGAGCCAGTCCTTCTCCCAGGGCGTCAAAAAGCTGCTCGGCAACCGTATATTCCTGGCCTTTCTCGGGGGAAGCTTCCTGGTGAACCAGACGATGACGGCGTTCGGTACTTATTTCGTCCTTGCCTTCCAGTCGGTCGGCGGTTCGACCAGCTATGCCGGGATCGCCCTGTTTCTGGCGTCGATTACTAACGTTCCCTCCATGTTCTTCGCCTCCAAGGTTATCCGCAGGCTGGGCATGGAGCGGACGCTGCTGCTGGGTGCACTGATCTATGTGCTGCGCTGGGGGATTCAGGTAGCCTTCCCGTATCCATCGGTCATGATTGGGGTACAGGTGCTGCACGGCCTATCCTTCGGCTTCTTTTATATTGCTGCAGTTGAATATGTATCGAAGATTACCTCTGCGGAGATGCAGGCGACGGGACAAAGCGTATTTAACATCGTATTCTCCGGCTTTGCCGGTATTCTGGGCAATCTGCTGAACGGAATGCTGCTGAATCAGGGCGGGGTCGGCCTTATGAATCTGTCCTGTATGCTGAGTGCGGCGGCCGGCGCGGCTCTGTTGTTCTATGTCGCCCGGAGCTCACGCAGCAAGCTGCCGCTGAAGGCCTCTTCCGGCGGAGTCAGCGCTTAGCTGCCCGCCTGCCATTACAGAAAGGAGCATGAATATGAATTCACACAAACCGGGGTGGTCCAGCCGCTGGCATGAGACTTCATTTCGTGTGCGTTATCAGGAAACCGATCAGATGGGTGTGGTTTATCATGCCAATTATTTGACCTGGTTTGAAAGCGGGCGTACGGAGATGTTCCGGGGACTGGGCTTTGCCTACCGCACACTTGAGAGCCTGGGGCTGTTATTGCCAGTGACCTCTGCAGATTTGCAATTTAAAAGCCCGGCGCGATATGATGATCTTATTGCCGTGTATGCACGGTTAACAACCTTCTCGGCGCTAAGGGTTGTCTATGAATATGAAATCCGCCGGGTGGCGGAAGAGCACAGAGAAGGCGGAGCGTCAGGTGCTTCCGGGACCCGTATGGCGCGTCCGGCGGACAGTGAACCTCTTCCCGGCGAACTGCTGGTCAGCGGCACGACGAGCCATGTCTGGCTGAACAAGGAATGGAAGCCTGTGCGTATCGACAGGGCGCAGCCTGAGCTGTTCCGCGCTATCACTACGGCGCTTAAGGAAGAAGAAGGAGGAGCAGTATGATCAGGAACAAATGGCTGTGGGCTGCATTATTCGCCGTCCCGGCCGTGGAATTATTCGGTTTCATCTATGTCTCAAGTTTTCTTGGAGCGCCCAAGACCCTGCTGATCATGCTGGCCACTTCGGTCATCGGTCTGCTCATGATGCGGTTTGAAGGCAAAAAAGTGCTGCAGGACAGCAGAACACATATGCAGGAAGGACGGGTGCCCGGACGGACCATGCTGGACGGCTTATGTATCTTTTTTGGCGGTCTGCTGCTGATTCTGCCGGGCTTCGTCACGGATCTGATCGGCTTTACACTGGTATTTCCGCTGACCCGGCCGCTATACCGGGTTTTTCTGCTGAAATGGATCGAGAAGAAGATGAAAAACGGCACCTTCACCTTCTACCGCAGGTAGAGCCGGGGGCGCCGCGAATTTTGTAAAAAGCGTTCGGCTGCGGGGTGATGCGGCTGAGCGCTTTTCTACTTGCAGCCGAGCCGGATGTAGCGAAATGCTGCAGATTATGCAGGAGTATGCGGTGGGAAATGCGATGAACGAGGAGCGGGCCCGATGTATGCGAAAAACCGAATACAATGTGTGCCGGATATCGCAAACGGACCTAATGTATGTGGAAAACCGAATACAATGTGCGGCGGATAGAGTAAATGGGCCTGATGTATGGGGACGGAGGTCCAGACCGTACCGGCTATTTGCTCTACTGGCATTTAAGGAGCTTGTGAGGTGTTGGCGTATAAAGCTAATGCAGCCGGCCGCTGAGGATGTAGCTGCGCAGTGCGCGGAACACGCCGGCGCGGCCGAACGCGTCTAGAATGACGAGCAGCACCGGGCCGAGGATCAGGCCCAGCATGCCGAACAGCTGAAGTCCGGCGAACATGCCGATCAGCATGGCGAGCGGGTCCAGTCCGATGCTGCTGGCCAGCACCTTCGGCTCAAGCACCTGCCGGGTGATCAGAATGATGCCATACAGCACCAGAAGGCCGACCGCCAGAGCCAGGTTCCCGGTCATGTAGGAATACAGCGCCCAGGGGAGGATCACGATGCCAACCCCGAGATAAGGCACCAGATCGACGATGCCGATGGTCAGGCCAATGGCGAAGGCAGAGTCTACGCCCAGCAGCAGCAGGCCGATGATTACGATCACCGCAGTTACGGAGATCAGCACGAGCTGGGCACGGAGGTAGCCGAACAGCGCCTTGCGCAGATCCTTCCAGATCTCCGATACCGGCCGCAGCAGCGGAGCGGGGAGGAGTGAGAGCAGCTTGGCGTTATGCCGTTCCCAGCCGGTGCTGAGGAAGAAGGCGGCCAGTACGATCACGATCAGAATCGTGCCTAGGCTCGGCAGCGAGGAGATCAGCCCCAGAATCATGTTGAAGAATCCGGTAATCAGCTGTGTCATGGCGTGGCCTACAGTTTCCGTGGTTCTGCTGATATTACTGTCAATCGTGGCATGGTAACCCGGATTGTCGTGGTAAAACTGGTTGATCTGGTTAATAATATTCTGAATGCTGGCATTGCGGCTAACCCTCAGCAGCAGCTCGCGCCATTGGTCAGTATGGAGGTCGAAGGTCTGGAGCAGCACAATGAGCTCCTTCACCAGCCGGGTAATCAGCGCGGTCAGTACGAGGCCCGTACCTCCAATATAAAAAAGCAGCGAGAGGGCCACCGCCAGCCAGCCAGGGAGCTTCAGCCCCCGCAGAATCAGCACCAGCGGATGTATAAGGTAAGCCAGCAGCCAGGCCAGCAGCAGGGGATAGAGGAGCGGCAGCAGTACATAAACCGCCAGCAGAATCACGGCGGCGGCAAGCACGACCCACAGGCCGCGCAGCACTCTTTTGAGTACAAGTGTATCGATATCCGGTCCCTCCTACTCTAACGGGTGTATAAGGAATAACTGCTCGTCTTATGTATATTCATAGAGCATGCGAAAAGACTAGCTGGGACGGAAAATGGCAGAATGGAGAAGCTTACTAACCTGAAAGCGTAATCATGAAACAGGTTTTTCGTTAGTTTTTTTCTATCTCTCCGATAAAATCATTTGATCCGCTGCAAAGCTCCCACGTTGTTCACATAACCGTCAAAATCCGGTATGATTATTACAGGTTAAACAGCAGAAATATAGTTGCAATCTTCAGCCCCTGTCCTGACGCCTTTTGCGGAGAATTGAAATACTTAAAAATGTAAATGTTTTCATGAGGTTAGAACCAGCATTATATACCCTTGTTGGCAAAGGAGAGAGATACTATGACAGCTACTAAAGGACTTGAAGGCATCGTTGCAACGACCTCATCGATCAGCTCCATTGTGGATGGAGTGCTCACTTACCGCGGTTATGATATTGATGATCTGGCGGATAATGCCACCTTTGAGGAGACCGCTTATTTGCTGTGGTTCGGCAATCTGCCGACAGTACCGGAGCTTGAAGCGCTGCGCCGCGACCTGAGCGCTTCAGCCCAGATCCCGGATCAGGTGCTTGCCCAGATGAAGCTGTATCCGAAGGAAGCCAACACGATGGCGGCCCTGCGCTCCGCCGTATCCGCCCTGGCACTGTACGACGAGGCTGCGGATGATATGAGCCGTGAAGCGAATCAGATCAAAGCTGTGAAGCTTCAGGCGCAGATTCCGACTGTGGTTGCCGCACTGGCGCGCATCCGTAAGGGACTTGAGCCGGTAGCGCCCAAAGAAGGCCTGACCATCGCCGAGAACTTCCTCTACATGCTGTGGGGAGAGCAGCCGGATATCGTATCCGTCAAGGCGCTGGATACAGCCCTCGTGCTGCATGCGGACCATGAGCTGAATGCTTCCACTTTTGCCGGACGGGTAACTGTGGCTACACTTTCTGACATCTATTCCGGAGTTACTTCGGCTATTGGCGCGCTTAAAGGGCCGCTGCATGGCGGTGCGAATGAAGCCGTGATGAAGATGCTGGAGGAAATCGGCACGCTTGATGCCGTTGAGCCGTATGTCCAAGGCAAGCTGGAACGCCGTGAGAAGATCATGGGCTTCGGACACCGTGTATACAAGAACGGCGATCCGCGGGCCAAACATCTGATGAAGATGTCCTATGAGCTGGGCACGATGAAGAACGACACTACGCTCTATGACATGTCAGTCAAGGTTGAAGAGCTGATTACGGGGCAAAAAGGACTCAAACCGAATGTCGACTTCTATTCGGCATCCGTCTATACACAGCTGGGTATTGAACGTGAGCTGTTCACTCCGATCTTCGCGATCAGCCGGACCTCGGGCTGGACTGCGCATATTCTCGAGCAGTATGAAGACAACCGGATTATCCGGCCGCGTGCGGAATATACCGGCATGTCCGACATGAAATACGTCCCTGTAGACGAACGATAACAGGGCGGCCCCTTGCGGGCCGCTCCACCCCTTTAGTACAATGAACTATAATATATGCAGCAACTGCTTATTGATTATTGCTTGTACATCATACTTTTAGGAGGAATTCCCACTAATGTTGAAACTGGAAAAGTACGATCTGCCCACAGAAGGCGAACAAATTACAATCGAAGACGGCAAGCTGCTGGTTCCGGATCAGCCGATTATCCCTTTTATCGAGGGTGACGGTACAGGCCGTGACATTTGGAAAGCCTCCAAGCGTGTGCTGGATGCGGCCGTGGAGAAAGCTTACGGCGGCGCGAAGCAGATTGCCTGGTACGAAGTTTTTGCCGGCGAGAAAGCCTTCAATACATATGGTGAATGGCTGCCGAATGACACTCTGGAAGCAATCCGCGAGTATATTGTAGCCATCAAAGGCCCGCTGACAACTCCGATCGGAGGCGGTATCCGCTCTCTGAACGTGGCGCTGCGCCAGGAGCTGGACCTGTATGTATGTCTGCGTCCGGTACGATATTTCGATGGTGTTCCTTCACCGGTGAAGCATCCGGAGCTGGTGGATATGGTTATTTTCCGTGAGAATACTGAAGATATCTATGCCGGGATTGAATATCAGGAAGGTTCCGCTGAAGTGAAGAAGGTTATCGAGTTCCTGCAGAAGGAAATGGGCGTGAACAAGATCCGCTTCCCGGAAACTTCCGGTATCGGCATTAAGCCTGTCTCTGAGGAAGGTTCGAAGCGCCTGGTGCGTTCTGCGGTTGAGTATGCCATCAAGCACGGACGCAAGAGTGTGACGCTGGTACACAAAGGCAATATCATGAAATTCACCGAAGGTGCATTCAAGAACTGGGGCTACGAAGTGGCTGAACAGGAGTTCGGCGACAAGGTCTTCACCTGGAACCAATATGATGTCATCAAGGAACGTGATGGTGAAGCTGCAGCGAATGCTGCCCAGAAGGAAGCCGAAGCAGCCGGCAAAGTTATTGTCAAGGACGCTATCGCCGACATCGCTCTGCAGCAGGTATTGACCCGTCCGACCGATTTCGATGTCATTGCGACGCTGAACCTGAACGGGGATTACCTCTCCGACGCACTGGCTGCCCAGATCGGCGGCATCGGTATCGCTCCGGGAGCGAACATTAACTATCTTACGGGACATGCTATTTTTGAAGCTACTCATGGTACAGCGCCTAAATATGCGGATAAGGACGTTGTAAATCCGGGTTCGGTTATTCTCTCCGGCGTTATGCTGCTTGAGCATCTGGGCTGGCAGGAAGCGGCTGACCTGATCTACAAGGGAATGAGCACCGCGATTAACAATAAGACGGTTACTTATGACTTTGCCCGCCAGATGGAAGGCGCTACAGAGCTGAAATGCTCCGCCTTTGCTGACGAGATTATCAGCAATCTATAAGCAGGCTAACCGGTATATAACAAGTATAAGCTGCACACACGTGCAGCTTATACTTATGCTTGTGCACCTGCCTGCCCATTCAACATCATGGGTTCATGCTCCGGGGCAGTCTTGCGAAGTGAAATGAACGAAGTGTATGCTATCCAACCCTTAGGAGGTCTTCCCGTGGCCATCAAACGTTATAAAATCACTGTCGTAGGTGCCGGATTCACCGGTGCGACTACGGCGCTTATGCTTGCCCAGAAGGAGCTTGGCAATGTAGTGCTGCTCGATATTCCCCAGCTGGAGAATCCAACCAAGGGTAAAGCGCTTGACATGCTGGAAGCCGGACCTGTGCAGAAATTCGATGCCCAGATCACCGGAACCTCCAGCTACGAAGATGCAGCCGATTCCGATATCGTCATTATTACGGCAGGGATTGCACGCAAGCCCGGCATGAGCCGTGATGATCTGGTCAACACCAATGCGGGTATCGTAAAGTCGGTGTGTGAGAATGTGAAGCGCGTGGCTCCCGAGTCCATTGTGATCATTCTGAGCAATCCGGTCGATGCCATGACGTATGTAGCATACAATGCGCTCGGCTTTCCGAAGAATCGCGTAATCGGACAATCCGGCGTACTCGATACAGCGCGTTACTGTACATTCATCGCCCAGGAGCTTAATGTTTCGGTTGAAGATGTACGCGGTTTCGTACTGGGCGGTCATGGGGATGATATGGTTCCGCTTGTGCGTTATTCCAGTGTGGGCGGTATTCCGATCGACACGCTCATCCCTGCGGAACGCATTGCTGAGATTGTGCAGCGTACCCGTGTCGGCGGCGGTGAAATCGTCAGCCTGCTGGGTAACGGCAGCGCTTATTATGCACCCGCCGCGTCACTGGTTCAGATGACGGAAGCAATCCTCAAGGACAAGAAACGGATTATCCCTGTAATTGCCCTGCTTGAAGGTGAATACGGATACGATAATTTGTTCATGGGTATTCCGGCACTCCTGGGTGCAGATGGCATCGAGAAGATCTTCGAGCTGGAGCTTACGGCAGAAGAGAAGGCGGCTCTGGATAAATCAGCCGATTCTGTGCGTGCGGTCACTTCAGCAGTAACTGTGTAAGTAACGTTAGCGGAGCAGCTGCTGAAGCCCCTTTTTGCAGGCAGAGATTGGGCTTTGCTGCTATTTAATCCTACAATGTAATCGGAGGAGATTGATATGGACCGTATTTTCTTTTTCCTGCATATGATCGGCACACTGGCGCTTGGCTTCTATCTGGTATTGCCGTTTATTCTGAGCGGGACGGCGAAGCTGTCTTCCCCGGCAAAGGAAGGTACCTTGAGCGCCATCGGCGGCTTCAACCGCTTTGCCCAGTATGGACTGGTTATCCAGCTGTTGACCGGAGGCTATATGATGACCAAGGGTGACTATTCTGTCGCCTGGATGATCGTTGTTGTTGTGCTGCTCCTGGCGATGTTTGCGCTTGGCGGCATCATGAGCAGACCCCTGCGCCTGGCTGCGGCCGGAATGCGGGAGAACCGTGATGTCTCTGCCGAAACCGCGAAGATCCGGACCATGAGCCTGCTGCTGATGGTCGTACTGGTTATCATGATCTTTTTCATGGTGTACCGGCGCCTTATTTAAACCTGGCTCTGATTTATAGGGAGGAACGCGAGTATCAAAGGCTCTGGCAGCTTAGGCTGCCAGGGCTTTTTGTTGTGTAAGACACTGAAGCAGATCCGTCTGAAGGACGATATGTTCTCATCTCAGGAACTCCGCTGAACCCCCCTCCGAGAAGGTGATCGAGCCAAATGTATGCGGAAAATCGAATACAATGCGCTTCTCCGGGAAGCACCTTAGTAACCAGCGAAGATAAAGCCCCAATTTGCCGGTTTATTTTACGTGAGAAATATATTTATGGAATCTATTCCCACCGGTCATTCGTTCGGCTAAACTGATAATGGTTAACTAGAAAAATTTAGAAATACATAGATCCCGGGGAGCGTGTATGGAATGAATTTCAGAAGTATTGTAACCGTCGGTCTGAGTCTTTGTCTGGTGCTTGGATCGTCCGGCAACAGCTATGCAGCCGCAGACGGAACTGCCGGCACAGATTATGAAGGGCACTGGGCACAGAAACAGATTAACAGATGGCTTGAACAAGGATGGCTGACAGGATTTGCAGACGGGTCAGTGAAGCCGGATCAGGAGATCAGCAGAGCAGAATTCGTAACGCTTATCAATCGTTGCTTCGAGATTACAGACGGGAGAAAAGCCGCGGTCTTCAGCGACCTGCCGAAGACAAGCTGGGCATACGGCGAGTTCTCCAAAGCGATAGGAGCCGGTTACATTGAAGGCTATGAAGGTGCGGTTCGTCCTAATGCGCCTGTTACGCGCCAGGAAGCGGCAATGATTATATTCAGGCTGATGAAGTTTGAGACCCCTGCTCAGGAGGCTTTGTCCCAGTTCAGTGACAGTGATCAAATTGCAAGCTGGAGCAGATCCGAAGTTACGGCAGCGGTAAATGCCGGAGCAATGAAAGGTTATCCTGACGGAAGATTCGCTCCAGCCAAGGCTTTGACCAGGGCTGAGGCCGTTTCACTGCTCGACAATTTCACGATTCCGGTTGGTGGCGGCATGCCGGATGCAACGGTGACTACTCCAGCCGTATTGGGAGCTTCTGATCCGACTGCTATAAGGGATTATAAGAATGTCACGATATCCACCTACGGCGTTACTCTACAGAACCTGTTGATCCACGGCGACCTGCTGCTGGATGAAGCGATTGGCGGAGGGGAGGTTACTCTGACCAATGTGGAGGTCAAAGGTAAGGTCATTGTCCACGGGGCTGACTCGGTGCATCTCAAAGACTCGGCCCTGAAACAGATAATTGTGCAGAAAAAGAATGGAACCGCCCGTCTTGTAGCCGAAGGCTCAACTCTTGTGACATCGGTCTCTGCACAGTCCGGTGTTGAGCTGGAGGAGGGCGGCGGAGCCGGAGCGGGCTTTACCGAGATTAACCTGCCGGCAGGTCTTCCAGCGGGGATTGCGGTGACGCTTAGCGGCATTTTTGGAGCGGGGAACATTGAAGCCAAAGGGTCAGTCCTGCACCTGAAAAAAGGCTCGGTAAGCACACTTAATGTGGCTGCAGCAGCGGCCGGACTCAAGGTGGAGCTGGATCAAGGCACAACGGTTACGCGGGCTATTCTGAATGCGGCAACGAACGTTACGGGGGCGGGACGGGTTCTGGCTGCTACTGTGAACGAGGGGGCGAAGGGGTCTTCCTTTGCCAATAAACCGGCAAGTCTGGACGGCAGCCAGAAGGATTCCATCACCATCTCCGCAGCGTTACCGGCGGTGGCATCAAGTGGCGGCAGTAACGGCAGTAATGGTGATAGTGGCAGTACTGGCGGCAATACAACAACTCCGGCAGCACTTCCGCTTATAAGCGGGATTACGGTAACCCAGGGACCCGAAAATATGTACACCAATTCAGCCGCTGTACTGTTGAATTTTGAAGGGCTGTCCCCTGATATTCGGGCGGCTGCAGATCATCCGGGTTATTATTTTACAGCGGCCGCAGAAGCTGTCCCTAATCCGGTCAATGTGTATACCCGTCATCTGCCGGATATGTCGGTAAGATTCTCGTTCCCGGTCAGTCCCGAGCATCTTAAAGATTATATGACGATTATTCTGTATGATCGTAGTAATAAAGCTATCGGATACAACGTGGTTAAACTGGACCTGAGCGCGAAGTATGCAGTGCTTAACGAGCAGGCGATACGCTTCACCAGCGGAGTGGGGATTACGAGAGACGTGAGGGATGGACTTATACGTGACCGGATCGCCGTGGACGGTGAGTGGATTGCGCAACATCCTGAAGCGAAATTTTATTCATATATAGCTAATACTCAGCTTCCGTACATTACAAATGCCGCAAGGGATTTCAATATCAAGCATGTCTCTTCACAGATTCTGTATCTGGAACAAGTTACAAATGATGTATATGGCATATCCATTGAGAGCTTTGCTGACTATGCAGCGCCATTCTACACCGTACCTGATTTCCAGGAACAGTATATGATAGTGTTCTATGACGATAAGATGAATGTGGCTGGATATTACCAGGGGGCAAGTGTGCTGACCGATCAGCAGGCTGCGGATACTGTAGCTTACAAGATCAATCAACTGCCCGCAGCTGCGGCCTTAACCTTGGCGGACAAGGAAGCTGTGAACTGGACTTACGGTAGATACACGGGCTTGACGGATGCGCAGAAAGTGCTGCTGGAGGTAACGGCGGCGAACAAAATTATTGCATTGAAGGCAGCGGCGGATCAGCTATAGACAGAATTACAGAGAACCATACTGGGCATATTAAAATGAAAAAAAGGCCGTTTTCCTCGTGGAAAGCGGCCTTTAATCAAACTATATAACCTCTATTTCGATACGATCCTGCCCTCCATCATCACAAATCTGACTTTCCGGAGATTGTCTATATCCGTAAGCTGGTTGCCCTCAATTACAAACAGATCCGCCTTCTTGCCCGGTTCAATCGTTCCAATCTCAGGTGCCAGATTGCAGATCTTCGCACCGGTTGAAGTGGCGGCTGTGATAATCTGCATCGGGGTGAGCCAGAAACCGTTCATTACTTACCGCAACAACCCTTCCAGCTCAAAAATGCCGTGCTCCTGAAAGTCAGCGATAATCTGCGGCGGCAGCAGGGCATTCATTTCGCTCACGGTGCACCAGCGGTAATCGGTATGCTCTTCCGAGAGCTGGATTTCGCCACGGGCTGCGCGGCATAAATAGGTGATAATCACTACCTGTCTAGCAGGGTCAGTGAGCAGGGTCACCGCATAAAGGATACGTTCTGTCGTAACCGCCAGTCCGGTTTCCTCAAGAATTTCTCTTTCCAGTGCAGCCTCCAGGCTTTCACCGAATTCGATTTTGCCTCCGGCACATTCCCAGCTTCCGGCACCTGCAGAATCGACGGCAGCCCGCTTGACGATGAGGATTCTGCCCTGATACAGGATGACACCTTTGACGGCAACGATGATGCTTTTTGATTTTTTGGACATGAGAATAACTCTCCTTCTACAGGCTCTATAATGGAGCGGGAACGCGTTGGACTGAAGATTTTTTGTTTGGCCGGCTTCCCTATGTGGTAAGTAAAATAACGTAAAGCGATTTTTGCTAGGCAAGTATGATGCATAAACACCAGACTTTTAGCCAACCTAACATGATTAGTAAAACAGTATAACGGTACAGCGAAAGGAGAATGGATTATGCCAGACACCAGCAAACAACCCGTCAAAACCCTGCCTCCGCAGGTACAGGACCAGCAGCCCGGAATTGAAAGCGAGATGAACCCGCTTCCGGAGTTTGAAACCTCGGCTTACAAGGCAGCAGGCAAGCTGCTGGGCAAGGCCGCGCTTATTACCGGAGGGGACAGCGGAATCGGGCGTGCGGTTGCCGTTCATTTTGCCAAAGAAGGCGCAGATGTGGTGATATCCTATCTGAATGAGCATGAAGATGCGGAAGAAACCAAACGCCAGGTGGAGCAGGAGGGTCGAAAGTGTATTCTGATCTCCGGTGATATCGGGGTCGAGGCCTTCTGTCAGGATCTGATTAATAAAACCATTGAGGGACTCGGCAAGCTGGACATCCTGATCAACAATGCGGCAGAGCAGCATCCGCAGGATAAGATTGAGGACATTACCGCCGAGCAGCTGGAGCGGACGTTCCGGACGAATATATTCTCCATGTTCTATCTGACCAAGGCAGCGATGCCCCATCTCAAAAAAGGCTCCACGATCATCAACACTACGTCTATCACGGCGTACCGCGGCAGCCCGCAGCTGCTGGACTATTCGTCCACCAAAGGAGCAATTCTCAGCTTCACCCGCTCCCTGTCGATGAATCTCGCAGACCAAGGCATCCGCGTGAATGCGGTAGCACCGGGCCCGATCTGGACGCCGCTGATTCCGTCTACGTTTGACGCGAAGAAGGTCAGTGAATTCGGCGGCACCCAGCCGATGAAGCGTCCGGGACAGCCCGAGGAGCTGGCACCGGCTTATGTATATCTGGCCTCCGATGATTCCTCTTATGTGAGCGGACAGGTCATGCATGTGAACGGCGGCGAGATCGTTAACGGCTGACCATTGGCACTGCTTTGTAAGCCGGATAAGTTTATACTGGTTTAAAGAATCAAACGTTCAACAGATGAAAAGTCAGCCGGAAGGCTGGCTTTTTTGCCGCTTCATCCGCTTGGAGCAAATGATTGAATCTATTAAAGAATAGCTCTTACAGGAATAATATGCTAATATACAAACTGCAAGAACAATAGAATATGAACGGTCACTAGGGGTGCCGCAAGGCTGAGACGAACATATCTGTTCGGACCCTTTGAACCTGATCTGGTTTATACCAGCGTAGGGAAGTGGAGAATGAATAATGCAGCAGGGGTAACGGTTTACCCGGTATTCCTGCTTATATTCCGGACTGCTTCCTGATACAGGGGGCGGTCTTTTTGTATTTTCCGGAATGCCGTATAGAGGGGAAGGTGAAGGTGCTGAAAAAAATCCATTTGATCTCGGACGGGAGGCTGAATCCGGAGCAGTTTGCGGGGCTGGCTGCTGCAGTACATACCATGGTGGATTATATCCATCTCCGGGAAAAAGCCCTGTCCGCACGGGAGCTTCTGGCTGCCGCAGAGCGGTTGCTGCAAGCGGGGGTTCCGCCCTCAAAGCTGGTTATTAATGACCGGATTGATGTGGCTCTGGCAGCAGGGGCAGCCGGCGTCCAATTGGCCTGGCACAGCCTGCCGCCTGCCAAGGCGCGCGGCATTGCCCCGGGCCTGCGGCTGGGCAGGTCGGTGCATTCCCCGGAGGAAGCGGCACGCGCCGGACAGCAGGGAGCGGACTTTTGTCTGTATGGACATGTATTCCCCACGGCCTGCAAGCCCGGACAGCGGGAACGGGGCCTGGCGCAGCTGGAATTGGCCGTCCGCTCCAGCAGTATACCGCTGATTGCTATCGGAAACATCACACCGGGCAATACCGGAATCGTTCTGTCGAAGGGGGCTGCCGGAATAGCCGTAATGTCCGGGATATGCGGAGCGACGGATCCTGCTGGCGCCGCTCAGGCTTACAGATCATCCGTTCAGGCCGCAGCATATGCTGAAGTCCTGAATGAAGCTCCCTTACCGGGCAAAGGAGGTGAACTGGAATGAATTTGACCGTTAACGGACGCAGAGGAAGGTATGAAGAGAGCTGCCGGACGCTGGCTGATCTTCTGGCCCGGCCTGAGTGGACCGGGAAGCTGGTTATTGTGGAGCTGAATGGTGAGCTTGCCGGCAGAGAGGTTTATGAAGATACATTGCTGAATGAAGGTGACCGAGTTGAGCTGGTTCATTTTGTCGGCGGAGGCTAGGTAACTGGTAACTGTGTGTGCGGTAGACGCAAGAATGCCAATACGCAATTAAGATAAAGGCAACGACTTATCACAGGAGGCGATATGATGCAGGATCCTTTGATTATTGGAGGAGTTACTTTAACGAGCAGACTGTTCATCGGGACCGGAAAATACAGCCGCAACACTCTTATTCCCGAAGTGATCGCCCGCTCGGGTTCACAGGTCATTACGGTTGCCCTGCGCCGGGTAGATCCGGAGAGCAAGGACAATATTATTAGCCATATTCCTTCCCACATGACGCTGCTGCCCAATACCTCCGGTGCGCGCACCGCAGAGGAAGCGGTACGCATTGCCCGGCTGGCAAGGTCAGCGGGGCTGGGAGACTGGGTGAAGATTGAGGTTATCAATGATCAGAAATATCTGCTGCCGGATAATACCGAGACGATCCGAGCCACGGAAATCTTAGCTGCGGAGGGTTTCATTGTTCTGCCCTACATGAGTCCTGATCTGTCAGCCGCACTCCGGCTGAAGGCGGCCGGAGCTGCAGCCGTCATGCCGCTGGGAGCGCCGATCGGCTCTAACCGCGGGCTGCAGACCAAGGAGCTGATCCGGATTCTGATATCAGAAACGGGTCTGCCCATCATCGTGGATGCCGGTATTGGCAGACCCTCCGAGGCTGCTGAGGCGATGGAAATGGGCGCAGCCGCTGTGCTGCTGAATACGGCAATTGCCACCGCCCGGGACCCGCAGCTGATGGCGGAGGCCTTCCGCGAAGCGGTGTCGGCGGGGCGGAAGGCCTATCTGGCCGGGCTGGGGCCGGTGGAAGAGACAGCCGCAGCTTCTTCGCCGCTGACCGGATTTCTGGCCTGACTGATGCTGTTTATGAAGAGGGAGGAAGGACATGAGCTTTTATGATAGGCTGACCCGGCTGGACAAGCTTCCCTACGAGGGGGTATGGAAGCAGTATACTGCGCTTGATGTGAAGCGGGCGCTTCGTCTGGAGCAGCTGGACGAGGACGGGCTGATGGCTTTGCTGTCACCGGCAGCGGAGCCTTACCTCGAAGAGATGGCGCAGAAGGCCCATAGATTGACACGTACGCAATTCGGTCATGTGATGCAGCTGTTTACACCGATGTATCTGGCTGATTTCTGCGTCAACCATTGTACCTACTGCAGCTTTAGCTCTATCTATGATTTTCCGCGCAAAAAACTGACACTGGAGGAGGTCCGGCGGGAAGCGGAGACGATCGCAGCCACAGGGCTGCGCCACATTCTGATTCTGACCGGAGAATCCCGGAATGAAAGTCCGGTCAGTTATCTGAAAGACTGCGTGGAGGTGCTCCGCGGCTATTTCTCTTCAGTCAGCATTGAAGTGAATCCGCTCACTACCGAAGAATACGCTGATCTCAGACAGGCAGGAGTAGACGGTCTGACGCTGTATCAGGAGGTCTATCATCAGGAGACTTACCGCCAGCTGCATGTGAAGGGTCCCAAGCGGGTGTACCGCAACCGTCTGGATGCGCCCGAGCGCGGCTGCCTGGCCGGATTCCGCTCGGTAAATATCGGAGCCCTGCTGGGAATGTACGAATGGCGTCAGGAGGCCCTCGCGACTGCACTGCACGCCAGGTACTTACAGGACAAGTATCCGGAGTGCGAAATCGGTTTGTCCATTCCCCGTTTTCGGCCGTACCTGGGGGAATTTAATCCTGCGAGTGATGTAACCGACCGTGCGCTGGTGCAGATTATCCTGGCCTACCGCCTGTTTCTGCCGCGTTCCGGTATTTCACTGTCCACGCGGGAGCCGGCAGCCCTGCGCGATCATCTGGTCCATCTCGGCATCACCAGGATGTCTGCAGGGGTATCCACTGAAGTAGGCGGACATTCTCTGGAAGGCGGCACCCCGCAGTTTGAAATCTCAGACAACCGCAGCGTGCAGGAGATTAAGGAGATGCTCGAGGAAAAAGGGCTGCAGCCGGTGTTCAAGGACTGGGACAGCCTGGATGAGCCGTTAGCCATGCCTTAACTTGATACAAATAACCCGCCGTGAGGCGGGTTATTTGTATTGCAGGGACAAACGGACGGTGCGATGCTGCATTCTTCAAGAGGCCGCACGGTTTCCGGCTAGTCGGCTGGCTTCTCCGGACTCATGCTTGAAGACAGCTCGTCCAGCGACAGCTCGAAGCCCGGAGCCATATGGGTAAGGAAATACTCCATCTCCGGCAGGGCGAGCCCGTGCAGCTTCGCGGCCGTCTGCTCCCGGGCGGCCGCGAATTCGCGGTTGCCTGCGGCGGTTTCCCAGACGCATTTCAGATAGGCGTCGAGCACATCCGCTGCCTTGACGTAGCGGAGCAGTCCGGCATCCTCGGAGCCGGGCGGGCTGTCCTGCGGCTGCAGGAGCGGCGCATAGACTGCGCTCAGCTCCGGCGGGATCATCGCCGCGAGGCGCTCAGCGGCGACCCGCTCCATCTCGCGGAAGCTGGACAGCAGAAGCGGGTTGTTATGCTTCACCGGCGTGGCGATGTCGCCGGTGAATACCTCGGTGGCGTCGTGGAACAACGCCATTGTGGATGCGCGGTCGGCGTTCAGCGACCGGCCGAAGTGGACATTGCCGATGGTGCACAGCATGTGCGCCAGCAGGGCCACCTGGAACGAATGCTGCGCCACGTTCTCAGGGGCGGTGCTGCGCATGAGGCTCCAGCGCTGGATATATTGCAGCCGGTAGAGATAGGCAGAGAAATGGTAGTTCAATTTTTAAGTAACCCCTTTCATGAGCGGCTTAATATGATATGATAATAACTAATTGTAACAGAGTTAGGGCAGCTTGAAACAGATGGAGAGGAGACTGAATGAAGATGCAGCATTTTGAAGACAGCATTTATAATCTGATCGTAGAAACCTCCACGAATTTGCCGGGTGATGTCCGCCGGGCGGTTGCTAAAGGGCGTGCGCTGGAAGACAAGGCGACCCGCTCCGGACTGGCGCTGACCACGATTGCCCAGAATATCGGCATGGCCGAGCTCCAGGTATCGCCGATCTGCCAGGATACAGGGATGCCGACTTTTATAATTCATACGCCGGTAGGCGTGAATCAGATAGAGATGAAGAAGGATATTCATAGCGCGATAATCCGGGCGACGAAGAACGGCAAGCTGCGGCCCAATTCCGTAGATTCCCTTACAGGCGAGAACAGCGGGGACAATCTGGGTGCAGGCACGCCGGTGATTCATTTCGAGCAGTGGGAAGAGGAAGGCATTGATGTAAGGCTCATTCTGAAGGGCGGCGGCTGCGAGAATAAGAATATTCAGTACAGTCTCCCGGCAGAGCTGGAGGGTCTGGGCAAAGCCGGACGTGATCTTGACGGCATCCGCAAATGTATTCTTCATTCGGTCTATCAGGCGCAGGGTCAGGGGTGCAGTGCAGGCTTCATTGGCGTAGGCATCGGCGGTGACCGTACAACGGGCTATGAGCTGGCCAAGAAGCAGCTGTTCCGCAAGGTCGAGGATGTGAATCCCACCCAAGATCTGGGCAAGCTGGAAGATTACATTATGGAGAATGCCAACAAGCTCGGCATCGGCACGATGGGCTTCGGCGGTGAAGTTACGCTGCTGGGCTGCAAAATCGGGGTGATGAACCGGCTGCCGGCGAGCTTTTTTGTCTCGGTAGCTTATAACTGCTGGGCCTTCCGCCGTCAGGGAATACTGGTAAATCCGGCAACCGGGGACATTAAGGAATGGCTCTATGAGAGTGGCACAGGCATTTCTGTAGAAGGGGAAGAAGCCTTAGTGCAAGTAACTGAACCGGTAGCGGTCTCTGCTGCTGACGGCATTTCGCAGGGCATGATTCCAGAGGATGCAACGATTCCTGCGGCTCCGGCCATCTTGTCAGGAACTGGGGAAGCTGCTTCTGATACTGCTATCCCGGGTAACGGCCAGGTAATCGAACCTGCTGCCGCAGGCTCCGCCATATCGGGTGGTTCGCGCGAAATCCGCCTGACCACGCCGATCAGCGAGGAGGATATCCGCAGCCTGCGCGTTGGTGATGTAGTTATTCTCTCCGGCGAGATGCACACCGGCCGCGATGCCCTGCACAAATATCTGATGGATCACGACGCTCCCGTGGACTTGAACGGTGCGGTCATCTATCACTGTGGTCCGGTCATGCTGAAGGATGATGAGGGCTGGCATGTGAAGGCTGCCGGTCCAACCACCAGCATCCGCGAGGAGCCTTATCAAGGCGATATCATTAAGAAATTCGGCATCCGTGCCGTAATCGGCAAAGGCGGGATGGGCCCGAAAACGTTGAAGGCATTAGGCGAACACGGCGGCGTCTATCTCAACGCCATTGGCGGTGCAGCCCAGTACTATGCAGAATGCATCAAGAAGGTTAACGCGGTTGATTTCATGGAGTTCGGAATTCCGGAGGCCATGTGGCATCTGCAGGTAGACGGATTCGCCGCTATCGTCACTATGGATGCGCATGGCAACAGCCTGCATGCCGATGTGGAGAAGGATTCCGCGGCCAAGCTGGCCCAGTTCCGGGAGCCGGTATTTAAATAAACTGCTTAGCAATGCTCCCTGTGACAGTGATTTATTGGATGATATGAATCAAATAGTATATTTATTCAGTGATAGTAAGACCTCTTTCTGTTTGATGAAAGGGGTCTTTTTGCGGTGCGGCTCTGAATGAAATCGAAACCGGTGCCTGTCCGCGGAGGAGCATGCTGCCGGCTGATGCTAAACGGGGGATTCTCTGCGTATTGCAGAGTCGTTATCCTATATGGGATACGGGTTCTGAGGAAGAACAATTTATATGTCTTGACAGCGCATACAAGTCCATGTTAATTTTTAGTGGGGAAACCGGTTTCCCTAAAATGAGTAAGATGAGGCTCTAGACGGTAGCTTGTTCTTTTTGGCAGAAAGTGTTGTGCATACGAATTTATGAGAGGGAGATGAAGAATGAAACGTAAACATTGGCTTATCCCCGTCCTTATCACATCTATGGTTCTTTCGATCACGATTAATTTATTTGTTCTGCCTCCAGTTAAGGCTGAAGCGGCCAGTATCGGCACGGTTACAGAGAATGACACGATTTATCAGATTATGGTTGACCGTTTCAATGACGGAGACTCCTCCAATAATGCAACAGGAGCCGCCATCCGCTATGGAGAGACCTCTGAAGAAGATTTTCGTTATATGAAGGGTGGAGACTGGCAGGGGGTTATCAATAAGCTCCCCTATATTCATAATATGGGCTATACGGCGATCTGGATCTCTCCGGTTGCCGAACCGCAGATGACCAACCGGGAGAATAACGGGACAGGGAAGAACACAGCCTACCACGGCTACAATGTCAAAGATCCCAATGCGGCCAATCCTTATTTCGGTACAAAAGAGAAGCTGAAGGAGCTGGTAGATTCAGCGCATGCGCTCGGAATCAAGGTCATCATCGACGTCGTTCCGAACCATATCGGCGACTATATGCTGGGTACCCAGGCTTATTATGATATACCTGCCTTGCAGCCGGTCGCCCCTTTCAATAATCCGGCCTGGTATCACCATAACGGGGATATCAACTGGTCGCTGGCAGACGGAAGATATGATCAGTGGGCCCAGGATTATTTGGAGAATCACGATCTGGGCGGACTGGATGATATCGACTTCGATGTTCCTGCCGCCAAGCAGGCCATCTTCAGCTCGATTAAAGGCTGGTTTGATTATACAGGTGCGGATGGTGCCCGCGTTGACGCGGCCAAGCTGATGAAGCCGACGGATATCGGGGAGCTGCAGACGCTGCTGGGCGTGAACACCTTCGGAGAGAATTTTGACGGCAATGCCGAATTTGTCTCCCGCTGGGTCGGCAGCAGCAAGGAATGGGGCATGCTTGATTTCCCGCTGTTCTTCTCCGTGCTGAATAGCTTTGCTTACGGCCAATCCTTCGATTCCAATATTAAGAGTACACTGGCTCTTGATTCCTATTACAACGGCAATGCGAATCATATGGTTACCTTCATTGATAATCATGACCGCAACCGCTTCCTGACAGAGGCCGGAGGCAGTGTAGAGAAGCTGCAGAATGCCTTGTCCTTCATCTTCACTGTGCGCGGAACCCCGGTGGTGTTCCAGGGTACGGAACAGAATAAGGGCAACGGGAACGGCCAGATTATGACTGGCGGCATTGCCGATACGTGGAACCGCTGGTCCATGGTGAAGCGTGATGCAAGCGGCAACGTGGTGGAGAATTATTTCAATGAGAACGCCAGCACCTACAAGCATGTAGCCAAGCTTAATGAAATCCGCAAAAACAACCCGGCTCTGCGCACCGGCACCCAGCGTGAAATGTGGTCTGCCCAGAACCTGTACGCGTTCTCCCGCCGGATTGACAGCGGGACCAATGTGGGACAGGAAGTCATCTCCGCATTCAGTAATGCTTCGGGCGGATCGCAGACCGTTACGATTCCGCTGCGCGCCGAAAGTACTCTGACTGTGGGAACAGTACTGATTAACCAGTTGAACACCTCAGACACGGTAACCGTACAATCCGGCGGGGCAACCGGGAAGCAAATTACAGTCACACTCAGTGCGAACTCCGCCAAAATCTACTCCAAGACGCAGCCAATAGTTGATACCCAGGCGCCGTCTGTTCCGGCGAATGTAACAGCCACTGTGCAGAATGCCTCCAGTGCGCTTGTGACCTGGACGGCTTCCACCGATAATGTCGGGGTTACAGGTTACGAGATTTACCGCAATGGGGTCAAGATTGGGACCTCGGCAACTACCTCTTACACAGACAACGGCTTATCTGGCAGTACGAACTACTCGTATACGATAAAAGCGTATGACGCCGCCGCCAACCTCTCGGCATTCAGCGCGGCTGCACTGATCGTCACGCCTGCCGGAAATAGTGTGACGATCTATTACAAGCAGGGCTACACCACACCTTACATCCACTACCGCCCGGCTGCGGGAACCTGGACGACATCGCCAGGCGTAGCAATTCCTGCGGCTGAAGTGGCAGGTTACAACAAAATCACGATCAACATCGGTGCAGCCACCCAGCTGGAAGCCTGCTTCAATAACGGCAGCGGCACCTGGGACAGCAACGGCGGCAGCAATTATCTATTCGGTACCGGTACCTGGACGTATATTCCGACAGGAACGATCCAGGCAGGAGGGCCGGCTGTTCCGACCGCATCACCGACTGCGACACCAACGGTGACGCCAACGCCAACGCCGACCGCGACACCAACGGTGACGCCAACGCCAACGCCGACCGCAACACCGACAGTGGCACCTACCGCTACGCCAACAGCCACACCGACCGCGACACCAACGGTTACGCCGACAGCAACTCCGGTGCCAACCGCCACTCCGGTAGGGAATACAGCGACGATCTACTACAAGAATACGGCCTATACCAACTCCTATATCCATTACAAGCTGGATGGGGCAAGCACTTGGACGACCTCGCCGGGCGTGCAGATGCAGGCATCCACATTCAGCGGCTACAAAGCGATTACCATCGAGCTCGGAACCGCGACCGGACTTACTGCAGCGTTCAATAACGGCAGCGGAACCTGGGATAGCAACGGCGGCAGCAATTATCACTTTGGCGCAGGCAGCTCAAGCCTTGTGGGGGGAAGCCTTACCACCGGAGAGCCTCAGGCGGACAGCGTGAACTTCCGGGTCACTGTTCCGGCCACCACTCCAGCGAGCGGGCCTGTCTATCTGACCGGGTCGTTCAACAGCTGGAATGCGGCTGACCCCGCATATCTGCTGACCAAGGGCAGTGACGGTGTCTATTCCATCACCCTGAGCCTTCCGGCAGGAACAGCAGTGACGTATAAGCTGACGCGCGGCAGCTGGGCATCGGTAGAGACCGCATCCGGCGGAGCAGATATTGCGAACCGTACGCTCACGCCGGCGGGCGGCGCACAGACCGTCACGCTGACCGTGCAGCGCTGGAAGGATCAATAAGGATTTACAGGGGGCGAAGGAGGGATTCCGGCGCCCCCGTTCTTTTGAGTAAGCTGATGTGGTTGAAGAGAGAGGAGCTGGTTGCTGATGAAGAAATCCAGGTATTGGCGCAAAATCACAGCCCTGCTGCTGGGCATGCTTCTGATTGTTCCGGCAACAGTCACCAATGTCTCGGCAGATATTGCCGCTACGCATGTATACCACAACCATATGCCGAATTTCTGGGCGTACTATGACTTGAATTCCTATAATTCCGCTTCTGTGGGCAGCCCGATCCGCTATACGTATGATGGTGAAGTCATCCAGTTGAAGCAGAACCCTCCTGCGGGATATACCTATTATTTGCCGAACGGTTCCCCGATGCCGCATGATGATCTGGTCTCCTATTATTCACATCACGCCAAGACAGGGGCGTACTTAACCTGGCCCTGGAGCGTGGCTAACACGCTGCACAGCAATTATCCCCAGGCGCAGATGCATGTTACAATGTCCGGCTCTGTTGTAAATAACGTGAACAGCATTATTCAACAAGGTAATGTAAGCGGATACAATAATCCGGCTTGGGGTACTCCCTGGAAGACCGCCGTCGATCAGCTCAAAACAACAAACGGCAGCAACATGCTCGATCTGATCCATTTCTCCGGGCATCACTCTATGGGTCCGCTGGTCGGCAACGACTATTTGCTCAAGGATATGATCTATCATGGAGCCACATTGGCCCAGCCTTATTTTCTCGGAAGCAGCTACAAGTCTTCTAAGGGGTTCTTCCCGACAGAGCTGGGTTTCTCTGAACGGATAATCCCCGTCCTGCAAAAGCTCGGCATTCAGTGGTCCGTAATCGGCAACAACCATTTCTCCCGTACGCTTAAGGACTATCCGCTGCTGAACAGTCCCGGCACGGATACGATGGTCTCACCGCCCAACCGCAGTGATCTGCAGAATGTCAGCACCGTAGGCTCCTGGGTGAATGAGCCGATGTTCAACGAACAGCAGGTTGTTTACAACAAGTATCCTTTTGCCTCCACTGCCCATTGGGTCCGTTATGTGGACCCGGCAACCGGGGCAGAATCCAAAGTGGTCGGCGTTCCGGTTGCACAGGCGCAGTCATGGGAAGAAGGATATCTGGGCCAGGTAAAAGCAGATGTGCTTAAGCCGTATGAGAACCTGGTCGCGCAGAAGCAGATTTTTGTGGTCGCGCATGACGGGGATAATTCTTCGGGCCGTGCAGGTTCCGAGGAGACCTGGCGCAATGCCGGGAATGTGACCTATGCCAGCAGCGGTGTTACCGGTATGGGAATTGACGAGTATCTGCGCAATAATACACCAGCCGCCTCCGATGTAGTCCATGTTCAGGACGGCTCATGGATTGATACCCGGGATTCCTCCTCCGATCCGACCTGGTACCACTGGCATCTGCCGTTCGGCATCTGGAAAAGCCAGTTTGCCAGCTTCAATCAGGTGAACGGCACCTCTTATGCGCCGAAGAAGAATCTGTCCGGTGTCGAAGAAGGCATGACTGTATCCTTCGAGAAGGGGTACCACTATCTGGAGCGTAACTTTGCCCTGCTGCAGGCTTCCCTGAATTATGCCAAGACAGCCGAGCAGATCTGGCTGGATGAGCATCCGAATTACTGGAAGCCGGTCAATCCGATTGACCGCGAGGTGACTTATGAGGGCAATCAGCTCAACCCTTGGATGATCTCTTATCCGGTCAAAGGGAACACCTCAAGCGATTATGCCGGCGGCGCCAATCCGGCTGAATTGGCCTGGTATTTCCTGCTCCCGGCGATGGACTCCGGTTTCGGTTATTACGACGAGAATGTGGATGACAGCGTGAAGCCTGCTCTGTCCTTCAACCAATCGCTGTATTTCTCCAAGCCTTATGTTACGCAAAAGCTGGCCAAAGACAAAACAGGCCCCTCCGTATGGTGGCCGCAGCGTTACCCGTACAATCCGGGCAGCGCGAATGTCAGCAAGGCGGAAGGCTGGACGCTGCAGCATTTCAATAATGTGTTCTCCATTTATACCTATGCCTTCGACACCAGCGGAATCAGCGATATCAAGGTGAAGGTCCGGGCACACCGCGACAAGACGGCAGATGCTGCGGACAATACTTTTAAGGTCTATGACCCAGCGGGTCTGGCAGCAGCAGGAATATCCAATATTGACCCTGCCAAGGTCGGTGCCTGGACGGAGTACCCGATGACGGTCCGCGACCTCAGCACCGATATCAACGGGGTCGACTGGCAGCCAAGCAGCAAGGCCATCATGCAGAAGGTTCCGGCTACGGACATCGGCAATCTGTATTTCAGTTATATCTCCGATTACCGTGACCAGCTGGTGGATTACTATATTGAAGCCAAAGACGCTAAGGGTAATGTAACGAAAAGCGATATCCAGCAGGTCTATGTCGGAGCCGGCAAATACACATTGGCAAACGGAAAATATACCGAGAGCATGCAGGGAACCGTTGAGGGAACGCATCCGTTTATTACCGATGTGCCTGCAGTTCCGGACACGGAAGCCCCGACTGTGCCGGCTAATCTTCAGGCAGCTGTGGTCAATGCCTCCTCGGCCTTGCTGACATGGAATGCAGCTACTGATAATATCCGTGTGACAGGTTATGAGATCTACCGCGATGGCATCAAGATCGGCACATCACCGTCTGCTTCGTATACAGACAGCGGCTTGTCCTCCTCTACGACTTATGAATACAAGGTCAAAGCGTATGACGCTTCGGGCAATCTGTCCGGACTTAGTGCAGCAGCAGTGGCCACAACACCAGCGGGGAATAATGTGACGATCTATTACAAGAAGGGCTACACCACACCGTACATTCACTACCGTCCGGCTGCGGGCACCTGGACGACAGCGCCGGGTGTAGCGATTCCTGCGGCTGAAGTGGCAGGCTATAACAAAATCACGATCAATATCGGCTCCGCCACCCAGCTGGAAGCCTGCTTCAATAACGGCAGCGGCACCTGGGACAGCAACGGCGGCAGCAATTATCTGTTCGGCACCGGCACCTGGACCTATACCCCTACCGGGCAAATCCAGGCGGGCGCTCCGGCTGTTCCGACGGCCACGCCTACAGCGACGCCGACAGTGGTGCCAACGGCTACGCCGACAGTGGCGCCAACGGCTACGCCGACAGTGGCGCCAACGGCTACGCCGACAGTTGCGCCAACGGCTACGCCGACAGTTGCGCCAACGGCTACGCCTACAGTGGCGCCAACGACTACGCCGACAGTTGCGCCAACGGCTACGCCGACAGTGGCGCCGACGGCTACGCCGGTGGGCAATACGGCCACGATCTATTACAAGAATTCGGCCTACAGCAATTCCTATATTCATTATAAGCTGGATGGTGCAACAGTCTGGACGTCCTCGCCGGGCGTGCAGATGCAGGCATCCGCATTTAGCGGTTACAAGGCGATTACCATCCAGCTCGGAACCGCAACAGGCCTTACTGCAGCTTTTAATAACGGCAGCGGAACCTGGGATAATAACGGCGGCAGCAATTATCACTTTAATGTTGGCAGCACGAGTCTGACCGGCGTAAGTCTTATCACCGGAGAGCCGCAGGCAGACAGCGTAACCTTCAGGGTGACCGTTCCGGGTTCTACACCAGCATCCGGGCCAGTCTATCTAACGGGTTCTTTCAACAGCTGGAATGCAGCAGATCCGGCGTACTTGCTGACTAAAGGCAGCGATGGTGTATACTCCATCACCGTGAGCCTTCCGGCAGGAACAGCAGTGACGTATAAGCTGACGCGCGGTAGCTGGGCTTCGGTGGAGACCGCATCCGGCGGGGCGGATATTGCGAACAGGTCGCTAACTCCGGCGGGGGGAGCACAGACCGTCACGCTGAACGTGCAGCGCTGGAAGGATCAGTAATTGGGACTACATTCCGTGCACAAAAAGTTGGTTCATCTAATTAGAAGCTGAAAGAAATGATCTCTCTTAACTGCACTTTAGTTAACAACCTCACAAGTTGCCAGTAATCGCTGGTGGGACTAGCGCAATATTTCATTTCTTTCTTCACATCTGATTAGCTACCGGCAGAATTGAGACTCTGAAGAAGCTCTGCAGGCATAATTGTTGTACGTTTTACAACTTTGTAGCCTAGATATCTGGATGTGCGGAAGGATTGTTGTATGAAATACAACAATTCTCCCGCTAAACCTCTTGTAGAAGAGAAAATGTTGCATTTGGTACAGGCGTGTTGATTTACCAAAAAAAGGACAAAAAAGGCCGCCATTTCGGGTAATGGTAAGTACCACCAAACCAAACCGAAATGAGGCGACCTCATGAACAAGAATAACCCATTCTTAGCTGTATTTAAACAAGTTTTAACCCAAGAAGAAGTAGCCGAACTAACCGGGCAAGAGAAAGACTATACGGACACTGCAACTAAATTCACGGTGTATACCATGCTGCACTATCTCGCCCAAGCCAGTTATCTGAAATGGGACGGTTTTCGTGAGTGTGCAAGGCTAGCTCCAACCCATGATTTAGTTCCTGTTCACTACTCAACCCTCTCGAAAAAAGCCGGCGAGGTTCCCTATGAGATCTTTAAACGAGTCTTTCGACTCCTGGTGAAAAAATGTAATCGCGAAACCCGGCGTCACCTGAATCTTCCCAAAGATTTATTACTAATCGACTCTACGACGATCACGGCATCCAACCATCAACTGTCCTTTGCGAAATACAAAAAGCACAGAGGGGGCCTCAAAATGCACACGGCCTTCTCCTATGCTCAGCAGTCTCCCCTTCAGGTGGAAGAAACGATCGCCAGACGCCACGACGCTCCGTTAGGCGAAGTATTGGCAAATCCAGACTATATTATAGTACAGGACCGGGCCTATGGGAAAATCGGGAGATTGGATCATTATGTGTCCATAGGCCAGTCCTTTGTGATTCGGCTTAAAGACAATCTACACTTAGTCGAACCGGAAATACACACCTACCAACTCCAAGGAGATCCCAAGATTGTACGAGATATCATCTGCAATATCGGCCAAGGAAAGTGCCGTTCTGCGGAGCGTCAACGTGTGGTTGAATTCAAAAATGACCGTAACCAAGTGGTCCGAGTGGTCACCGATTTAAGAGAAGAGTCCCCAGAAGTCATTGCCGAAATCTACAAAGCCCGTTGGCAAATTGAAGTCTTTTTCCGCTGGATCAAGCAGCATCTCAATGTACCTAAATTGTTTGGAAAAACAAAGAATTCGGTCTACAATCAGTTGTTTGCGGCGTTCATGGTCTATGTTCTTTTAAAGTGGTTGTTTGACGTAATGAAAGACAAAGTCCCTTGCTTCGTAAAGCTTACTTTCTTGGAATTTATGCAGTTCCTGCAGAACCAGAATCTTCCGGTCGAGTGGCAGGTTCAGTTTGATTTGCTCCGGAGAAATACTGGAGATTTCTGTGAATTAATCAATCCAGTATCTGGGTAATCAACACGCCTGCATTTGGTACAACAATTTTGAATTTGGGCCAATATAATGAAGAAAATGTTGTATTTTATGCAGGATTTTATTAAAACCTATTTGATCTGAGCTACAATAAGCGGTTGCATCGGTATTTGTTGCTGATTAATACCAGTTAAAGGAAGAATATTGATCTAAAGACTATAATGTGTGTTAAAAGAATCGCTCCTTTTAAATGGTGTGTGGGCCAGCCATTTAAAAGGGGCGATTTCTTGTTTTCTATTATTTTATGGGGGGATTAAGGATTGGAGGGTTGATGGTTGATGGTTGAGGGTTGATGGTTGAGGGTTGGAGGGTTGGAGGGTTAAGGGTGGAGTGTTGAGTGTTGAGTGTTGAGTGTTGAGTGTTGAGGGGTTGAAGGCTTCAAGGGTCTACAGGTTTCCCGTAACTCCCCCTCTTAAACAGCGGAGCGGACGGACTGATTGTGGAGAAGCGATAGCGTTCGCCTTTGTTCACGGATTTTCACCGCTAAGGAGAATAAATAAAATCCGGGAACAACAGCGATCGGAACAACGGTCCGTTTGCGTAGCGTTCACAGCAAGTTCAAACGTCCCTCGTACTCCGATCGGAACAACGGTCCGTTTGCGTAGCGTTCACAGCAAGTTCAAACGTCCCTCGTACTCCGATCAGAACAACGGTTCGTTTGCAT
The DNA here is from genome assembly GCF_038593005.1 of Paenibacillus sp. FSL E2-0178. NCBI lineage: Bacteria > Bacillati > Bacillota > Bacilli > Caryophanales > Paenibacillaceae > Paenibacillus > Paenibacillus sp. FSL E2-0178. The sequence continues at coordinate 2,118,509 of NZ_CP151953.1, read as the reverse complement.
AGCGTTCACAGCAAGTTCAAACGTCCCTCATACTCCGATCGGAACAACGGTCCGTTTGCGTAGCGTTCACAGCAAGTTCAAACGTTGCTCCTACTCCTAAGCGAAACACACTATGATCTTCAACAGCACAGCCCCCATTTTACACTCCGTTGATAATCGCCGCCGGAACTGGTATTTTGCCGAAAATGGAGGTAGGATGTTCTCAAGGACACAATGATAAGGAAGAGGACTACTACTGATGAAACCGTTCCGCGTTCGGCTTACATTCATACTCATGGCCCTGATCGGGATATCCATGACCGGGGCTGGCATTACAATGGCCCAACTGTTTAAGGACTCACATATTTCCGTACTGGAAGAAAACATGTCCCGGGAAATAAATCTGCTCTCCGGCACGTTTACGTTCAAGGATATGCACAGTCCGGACGCCATGGATTATTATACAGACCAGGCAAGGACGATATCCACACTGACAGGATCGCGCATCACCTTCATTACGAAGGAAGGCCGGGTGATTGGCGATTCGGAGCGCAATCCGCTGGAAATGGACAACCACTCCACCCGGGAAGAGGAGCTGCTCGCTGCGAAAGAAGGGATTGGCCGGGCAATCCGCTACAGTGATACGCTGGACCGCGAAATGCTCTATGTAGCTGGTGCGGTAGTCTCGGACCAGGGCTTCGACGGATATATCCGGCTCTCCATGGGACTGGACGCAGTGACGGAAGGACTGAACCGGGCGTGGATGATTATGGCCGGGGGACTCGTGCTGCTGTTTATTGCGGCCACTTTTGTGAGCTATAAGGTAGCCTCCAGCATGACCTCACCGCTAGAGCAGATTACCAGAGTCGCGCGGCGTATCACCGATCTGGATTACGATGCCCGTGTGCCGATGAAGCGCAAGGATGAGATCGGCCAGCTGGCGACAGCGATCAACGCCATGGCGGACAGTCTGCAGGCCCAATTGAAGACTATCCGCGACAACGAGGATCTGCTGCAAAGCGTACTCGATAACATGACCGGCGGGATCGTGATGATTAACGCTGAAGGGGAGATTGCCCTGCTCAACCGTGCGGCAGAGCGGCTGCTTGATGTGAAGAACAGCGAGATGACCGGGCATTCCTACAAAGAGATCAAACATCATTATGAGCTGACCCGGCTGATTGAAGAAGGCGTATCCCGTAATGAACCGGTCCATGAAGAGCGTATTATCTATAATCCGGTGGAGCGGATTGTACGCCTGGACGGAGTGCCGATGATTCAGGACGGCTCCACCCGGGGAATGCTGTTCCTGCTGCAGGAGGTTACGGAAATCCGCCGTCTGGAGAAAATGCGCAGCGAATTCGTCGCGAATGTCTCCCATGAGCTGAAGACACCGGTAGCTGCGGTAAAAGGCTTCGCCGAAACCCTGCTCGGCGGAGGCGTTACGGATGAGAAGACGGCACGTTCGTTCCTGCAGATTATTTATGATGAGAATGAACGGCTCAACCGTCTGATCGGAGATATTCTGGAATTATCCAAAATCGAATCCAAACGCGTCCAGCTGGACTGCTCGCCGGTTCATTTGATCGAGTTCTTCGATTCTGTGCTGGAAACACTCAGCAAGGTGGCGGAGAAAAAGAAGATCACCTTGAGCTCGGATGTACCTGCGGAGCTGTTTATCGAGGGGGATGAAGACAAGCTGCGCCAGATCTTCATGAATCTGCTCTCGAATGCGATTAACTACACTCAGGACGGAGGAAATGTAAGGGTCACCGTAGTCAACGTTCAAAAGGCAGACGGAACGGAGAGTGTGCGCTTTACCGTGAGCGATACGGGCATGGGGATTCCGCGCAAGGATCTGCCGCGGATCTTCGAGCGCTTCTACCGGGTGGACAAAGCCCGCTCCAGAAGCTCCGGCGGAACCGGCCTGGGCTTGTCCATCGTGAAGCATCTGGTAGAGCTGCACAGAGGATCAATTACGGTAGAGAGCGATCTGGGCATCGGCAGCTCTTTTATCCTGGAATTACCGCTGCTGCAGGAAGAGAACGAGTAACCTGCAAGCAACGATTCAATTCTGGCAGGACATCCGTCTTTAGCCTGTGGATAGGGCGTATGTCCTGATTTGATTGTATGCCGGCAAAGGGGTAATATTAAATTCGTAATTTTACACCAAGTTAACATTGTGGTGCTATGATGTGCATGTGTGCAGTTTTGTAAATTTAATAACCTATGAAAAGACGGGGGAACCTATGGCACAACGATTGCTTGTCATTGAAGACGAACCGACACTGGCCCGGCTGCTGTCTTATAATTTGACACAAGAAGGCTATGAAGTGACGGTGGAGGATCATGGAACGGCAGGATATGACCGTGCGACTAGAGAACCTTTTGATTTAATCGTACTGGATCTTATGCTGCCCGGCATGAACGGCATTGACATTCTGGATAAATTGCGTGGACAGGGCATACGTACACCGGTCATAGTACTGACGGCCAAGAATGCCGAAGAAGATGTAGTCCGGGGCCTGAAATCGGGGGCCGATGATTACATAACTAAGCCGTTTGGCGTCTCCGAATTACTGGCCCGCGTCAGTGCGGTCCTGCGCCGGATATCCGGCCTTGCCGAGGAGGCCCCGCCGGAAACGGCAGTATCCGCTTCGACCATTATCCTGGGACAGCTGGAAATCTACCCGGAACGTTATGAAGTTTCGCTGGGCGGACAGAGTATTAATCTGCGTCCCAAGGAGTTTGAAGTCCTGCTGTATCTGGCCCGGAAGCCGGGTGTGGTTCTGACGCGTGATGATCTGATGAATGCGGTCTGGGGTTTCGATTATATCGGCGGCCAGCGTACTGTAGACGTTCATGTCAGCTCGCTGCGCAAGAAGCTTGAGCTTGATCCTGAATCTGTTCATATTGATTCCATCCGCGGCGTGGGCTATAAGCTGGTCGTGAACAAGAAGAGAACACCAGTCATTTGATATGGCGGTGTTCTTTTTCTGATACATCTGTCCTGCTGAATTTTGATTTTACACAGCGTTAACAATTCTCTGGAGCTCTATTTACACTGAAAGCTTATCATGGGGAACGAAGATGATGAGAAGGAGACAACAGAAACTAATGAAATCCATCATTGACATAGAGAAACTTGATCTCTACTATGAGTCATTTCACGCGCTGAAGAATGTGGATCTGCAAATTCCGGAGAAACAGGTTACCGCTTTTATCGGTCCTTCCGGCTGCGGAAAGTCCACGCTGCTGCGTACCCTAAACCGAATGAACGACATGATTCCCGGCACGCGTATTGAAGGAACAGTAAACATCGGCGGTAAAAATATTTACAGCGACGAGATTGAAGTGGAAAGTCTGCGTAAGCAGGTAGGGATGGTGTTCCAGCAGCCCAATCCTTTTCCCAAGTCGATTTATGACAATGTAGCTTATGGTCCGCGCCTCCATGGGGTGAAGGGCAAAGCCGAGCTTGATGTCATTGTGGAGCAAAGCCTGCGCCAATCCGCACTCTGGGAGGAAGTGAAGGATTTCCTCAAGAAGTCTGCCCTCAGCTTGTCCGGTGGCCAGCAGCAGCGTCTCTGCATCGCCAGAGCCCTTGCCGTACAGCCGGATATTCTGCTGATGGACGAGGCCACCTCCGCACTTGATCCGGTGTCCACGCTGAAGATTGAGGAGCTGGTACAGGAGCTGCGGGATAAGTATACGATTGTAATGGTCACGCATAATATGCATCAGGCCGCCCGGGTGTCGGGGCGCACCGTATTTTTCCTGAACGGCGTTATCGTGGAGGCTCAGGATACGGAACTGCTGTTCTCGAATCCCAAAGACTCCCGCACAGAAGATTATATATCCGGACGCTTCGGTTAAGCGGCAGAGGAATCCGTTCCCGGAAGGAAATCAGCGGTATAAGCTGAACTTAAGAATGCTTTACGGCGTATTCTTAAGTTCACTCTATATGACCATATGTTTTTGAGGAGGATCGTTTTCAATATGATTCGCAGAAAAGAATTCGATAAAGATCTGGAAGAGCTGCGCAATCTGCTGGAGCAGATGGGCGAGCATGTTACGGATGCGCTGGAAGGTGCAGTACTCGCTTTGCAGAATCTGGACACCGTACGGGCACAGGAAATTGTTAAGAACGATTTGCGGCTGAATGCGATGGAAGACCGGATTATGGAGATCGGCTCACGGCTGATCATCACCCAGCAGCCGGTAGCCAAGGATCTGCGCCGCATCATTGTAGCCTTCAAAATCTCCAGTGACCTCGAACGTATGGGCGATCTGGCACTGGATGTGGCTAAGGTAACGATGCGGATCCAGGGGCAGCAGCTGATTAAACCGCTTGTGGATATTCCGCGGATGGCCGAGATTGTTACGGTAATGATCTCAGAGGCAATTCAGTCCTATCTGGATGAGAATACGGATCTGGCCTACAAAATGGCGCAGGACGACGATCAGGTCGACGGGCTGTACAGTGCAATGATTAATGAACTGTACACTTATATGGTTCAGAAGCCCGAGTCGGTTAATCAAGCGATGCTGCTTACGCTGGTTGGCCGTTATATTGAGCGTATCGCAGATCATGCGACCAACATTGGCGAGAGCGTAGTTTATCTTGTAACGGGCAAACGTCCGGATCTGAATCAATAAAAGCATAAGGCACGACAGCAAGCCTTCATCCCGGAGGCTTGCCTTTTTTGTTTTAAAGCGCTGTCTGATTGGAAATCCTGCTTAGGATGCCATAAGCTGCAGACCCGTGTGAATCCGGCGGGCTTCATGAATAGGCTTCACTAAAATCAATCATCCTTATGTTTCAACTTGGTGCGGGGCATATGGTACTATATAAGAAGTAAGCAAGATAAAGGCGAGGTGCTATAGTGGACAAGCTGATACTGATTGATGGAAATAATATCATTTACCGGGCGTTTTTCGCGATGCCGCCGCTGACGAATACAGCAGGACAGCAGACGAATGCGGTGTACGGTTTCACGACGATGCTTCTGCGATTGATTGAAGAGCATAAGCCGAGTCATATGATTGTAGCCTTTGACGCCGGGAAGATTACCTTCCGGCATGAAGGGTATGAAGATTATAAGGGCGGACGCCAAAAAACTCCGCCGGAATTGTCCGAACAGTTCCCGCTGCTGAAGGAATTGCTGCAGGGATTAGGGGTGCCGCAGTTTGAGATCGGCGGCTATGAAGCCGACGATATTATCGGCACCATCTCCCGCGAGGCGGATGCCGCAGGGCGGCAGGTGATGATTGTGTCCGGGGATAAGGACATGCTGCAGCTGGCGTCCGAGCATACAACCGTCGCGCTGGTCCGTAAGGGCGTTACGGAAGTAGAGCTGTACGGGCCGCAGCAGATCCGGGACAAATATGATCTTACCCCGGAGCAGATCATCGATCTGAAAGGGCTGATGGGCGATGCCAGTGACAATATTCCCGGTGTGCCGGGAGTAGGGGAGAAGACAGCGCTTAAGCTGCTTCAGCAGTTCGGATCGGTAGAAGGGGTACTGGCCGGAACCGGTGAGCTGAAGGGCAAAATGAAGGAAAAGCTGGAGGAGCATGCTGACAGCGCCATCATGAGCAAGAAGCTGGCGACGATCTACCGCGAAGTTCCGCTGGCGCATGCCTGGGAGGATATGGTCTTCAGCGGGATCAATACGGATACGGCCGGTCCTGCACTCGCTAAGCTCGAATTCAAATCCCTGCTCGAACGCCTGTCGCTGAGCGCCTATTCCCATACGGCCGATGGCAGCAGTTCAGATCCAGCAGCGGTGGAAGCGGCAGCGCTTAATATCACTATTGTAGATGAAGCCGGACTGGCTGACCTGATTGCTGCGCTGCCGGGCATTTCGGCGCTGCATGTGGAATCGAATGGTGAGAATCCTCACCGTGCAGAGGTCATTGGCCTCGGGCTGTCTTCGCCGGAGCAGCATTACTTTGTGCCGTTTGCCCTGCTGAAGAGCGCGGCAGCGGCGCCGCTGCGGCACTGGCTCGGCGATGACAAAGCGCCGAAGAGCGGGTATGACCTGCACCGTGCCGATCTGGCGCTGCATTGGCAGGGGATTGCTTTTGCCGGAGCTGCTAATGATGTCCAGCTTGCCGCATATCTGCTCGACCCGACGGAAGCGAACCAGAATCTGAATGACCTCACGAGCAAATACGGACTGCCCCGCTTATCGCCTGATGAAGATGTATTCGGCAAAGGGGCCAAATATAGAATACCGGAGCTTGAGATTCTCGGAAACCACGTAGCCCGCAAGAGCGCAACCGTGCTCGGCATCGTGCAGAAGCAGCAGGAGGAGCTGGAAGAGACCGCGATGACCGGACTGTTTCAGGATCTGGAAATGCCGCTCTCGCGGATTCTTGCCGATATGGAGAAGCAGGGTATTGCGGTTAACAAAGATGACCTCATAGAGCTCGGCAAAGAATTCGAAGCACAGATCTCCAGGCTGGTTGGAGAAATCTATTCGATCTGCGGAACAGAATTCAATCTCAATTCACCGAAGCAGCTGGGGGAAATCCTGTTCGTGAAGCTCGGCCTGCCTGTCGTCAAGAAGACGAAGACCGGGTATTCCACCGATGCCGAGGTACTGGAGAAGCTGGCTCCTTACCATGACGCTGTGCGCCTGATCCTGCAATACCGTTCGATTGCCAAGCTGCAATCCACCTATGTGGAAGGCCTGCTGAAGGAAATCTCGCCGGAGACCGGCAAGGTCCATACCTTCTACCGGCAGACGATTGCCGCAACGGGACGTCTCAGCAGCCAGTTCCCGAACCTGCAGAATATTCCGATCCGGCTGGAAGAAGGCCGCAAGATCCGTAAGGTGTTCGTGCCTTCCGAACCCGGCTGGTCGATTCTGGCGGCGGATTACTCGCAGATTGAGCTGCGGGTGCTGGCACATATCTCCGGCGATGAGCGGATGAAGGAAGCTTTTGTAGAAGACATGGATATTCACACGAAGACCGCGATGGACGTATTCGGCGTTACAGCCGATATGGTGGACAGCAATATGCGCCGTTCCGCCAAGGCGGTTAACTTCGGGATTGTGTATGGCATCAGCGATTACGGCCTGTCACAGAACCTGAACATTCCGCGCAAGGAAGCGGCCCAGTTCATTGAGCAGTATTTCGAAGTATTCAAGGGTGTCCGCCGCTATATGGATGATATCGTGGTCGAGGCACGCAAGCAGGGGTATGTGACCACTTTGCTGGAGCGCCGCCGCTACTTGCCGGAGATCAATGCGAAGAACTTCAATCTGCGTTCTTTCGCCGAACGTACCGCCATGAATACACCGATCCAGGGAACGGCTGCCGATATTATCAAGCTGGCAATGGTTCACATGGACAAGGCCCTGTACGAGCGCGGCCTGAAGAGCCGCATGCTGCTGCAGGTGCACGATGAGCTTGTGTTCGAGGTGCCGGAAGATGAACTGGAGCAGATGAAGCAGTTGCTGCCGGAGGTTATGGCCGGAGCGCTGAAGCTGTCCGTTCCATTGAAGGCAGAGGTAAGTTTTGGCAGTAACTGGTATGAAGCGAAATAGGCTCCCCGCATCCGCTGGATATCCGGTATAATGGAGTGGAGGTGAGCCATTATGCCGGAACTGCCGGAAGTCGAAACAGTCAGAAGAACACTTAATGATTTAATTACAGGCAAGCAGATAGAGCATGTCACCGTCCGGCTGCCGCGGATTATTCAGCGGCCGGATGATATTCAGGCTTTTGCCCATATGCTGGCAGGCCATAGCGTAGTAACGGTTGAGCGCAGAGGCAAGTTCCTGCGGTTTGTCTTCGATGGACTTGTGATGGTCTCCCATCTGCGGATGGAAGGCCGTTACGGTGTTTACCGGGAGGGCGAGCCGCTGGACAAGCATACTCATGTGATTTTCCATTTCACCGATGGTACGGAGCTGCGTTATACCGATGTGCGCCAGTTCGGAACGATGCATCTGTTCCAGCCGGGTGAGGATCTGCTGCTGAAGCCGCTGAATAAGCTGGGACAGGAACCGCTGGATGCAGATTTCACCCTGGAGCGTTTCAAACAGATTGTCTCGCGGAGAAGCACCAAAATTAAGCCGTTGCTGCTGAATCAGGAATATATCGTCGGTATCGGCAATATTTATGTGGATGAATCTCTGCACCGTGCCGGTATTCATCCGGAAGAAACCGCAAACTCTCTCTCGGAGGACCATCTGGCCAGGCTGCATCATGCGATCGTTGCAACCTTGACAGAGGCAGTGAATGCGGGAGGCTCCTCAGTGAAATCGTATGTCAACGGCCAGGGGGAGAGCGGGAACTATCAGGATCAGCACCGCATATACGGACGCAAGGATCAGCCTTGCGCTACCTGCGGAACGTTGATTGAGAAAAGTGTTGTCGGCGGCCGGGGCACGCATTATTGTCCGAGCTGCCAGCCTGTACCGGTGCAGATAAGGTAAGCATTCAGCCGGGCTTATGAAGTGGATTTATAAGGAAATTCTAAGCGGTGTTGTCCATGCTCCATCAAAAGGCAGGCACTCACTACCCGTCCCGCCCATATAATGTGTGAAGATTGCTGATTAAGGCGAACGGAACCCGGCTAACAAGGCCGCCAGGTTCCGGTTCTTCACGGGAGGGATTGCGGGTGCTGAGCCCATTGTTGTCATTGCTGCTGCTTGCGTTTGCTCTAAGTTTGGACGGATTTGGTGTAGGCATTACATATGGACTGCGTAAAATGAAAATTCCTTTGCTCTCAATTATGATTATCTCGCTCTGTTCGGGGGTAGTCATTTGTGTGTCTATGCAGGTCGGCGTGCTGCTGGCCAAGGTGGTCTCACCGCATGCCGCTTCCAGTATCGGAGCGGTTATTCTCGTCTTGATGGGCTGCTGGTCGCTGTTCCAGATGCTGACACAGAAAGAGAAGGAGCAGGGGGAAGCAGAGCTGGGCGCCGGAGACGGGCTCCCAGACCGGCAAGCCTTGCTGGAGACGGCTGCTGCCGCTGCGATTGGGGAAGAGGATGAACCGCTGAAGCCGGCTGTATTCTCTCTGGAGCTCCGGCATCTGGGAGTAGTCATTCAGATCCTCCGCACCCCGTCTTCCGCCGATATGGATGCTTCCGGGAGTATTTCCTCCATGGAAGCCATGGTCCTGGGCATTGCGTTGTCGCTGGATGCCTTCGGTGCCGGTCTCGGCGCTGCGCTGCTCGGGTTCAGCCCGGTGTCAACCTCGCTGATGATCGCAGTGTTCAGCGGAACATTTCTGCTGCTGGGGATGAAGACAGGACTAAGATTGTCAGGCAGCTACTGGATGAAGCATGCGGCTGTTCTGCCGGCGTTATTATTAATTGCAATGGGTATAATGAAGCTATTATGAGGTGAGTACATGATTATGGGCTTAACCGGAGGGATTGCCTCCGGAAAAAGCACCGTGTCCGCACTGTTTGTCGCCAAGGGAGCTGCTCTGGTGGATGCCGACGTTATCGCCAGAGAGGTTATGCTCCCCGGACATCCGGTGCTGGCCGCTGCTGCACAGGCTTTTGGAGAGACGATTCTGCAGCCGGACGGAACACTGGACCGGGCGAGGCTGGGGGAGATGGTTTTCCGGGATCCGGAAGCACTTCAGACCTTGAACAATCTGACACATCCGGCGATCCGCACAGAAATTAAGGACCGTATGTATGCGTTAGATCAGGAAGATCCGCAGCGGCTGGTTATTGTGGATATTCCGCTGCTCTATGAATCACAGCTGGACAATTTATTCGATCAGATTATTGTGGTCTATGTGCCCCGCAGAGTCCAATTGGCCCGGCTCATGGCGCGGAGCGGAATGACGCTGGAACAAGCCGAGAACCGGCTGAAATCGCAGATGGACATCGAACTGAAGCGCAGGAAAGCCGACTATGTGATCGACAACAGCGGTGATCCCGTAGCTACGGAGCGGCAGGTTGCCGGCCTGTGGGACAGGCTGGGCCTCTCATGATGAAGTGGCTGCGCAAAAAAAGAGTACTGCTGGTGCTGTTTATCGGCTTTACAGCGATCCTGTTCCTGGGCACCAATTGGATGTCGTGGTTTTATCCGATACATTATAAAGATGAGATCCGCAAACACAGCCTTACTTATGAGATGGATCCGTTCCTGGTGGCGTCGATTATCCGCGTTGAGACCAATTTCAAGACCGGACGCGAATCCAAAAAAGGTGCGATCGGACTGATGCAGCTGATGCCGGATACCGCCAAGTGGGCGCTGGAAAAGGCCAAGCTTCCCGATGTGTCGCTGGAGCGGCTAAAAGAAGAGCCATCCTCCAATATCGAACTGGGCACCTGGTATTTGTCTACGCTTTCGCGGCAGTTTGACGGCAACCGGACAGCGGTTATAGCCGCTTATAATGCCGGCCCCGGCAAAGTACAGAGCTGGCTGGATGAAGGCCGGTGGGACGGAACAGAAGCGTCTGTGAAGGATATCCCGTTCGGCGAGACCCGTCATTATGTACAGCGCGTCATTTATTATTATGACCAATACACGGAGCTCTACAGTGAATTCTGAGGCTCTGCTTTAAATATTGCGTTTGTGCCGACATAAAAAGAAGCATCAAACGGCCCGGAGGCCGTTCAATACTTCTTTAGGCAAGCTTATGGAGACAGGTTATTTGTATTGACCTGCCAATTGCTGTTCAGCCAGGGTTACAAGACGTTTAGTGATGTAACCACCGATCGAACCGTTTTCGTAAGATGTTTTATTGCCTTGGTATCCATCTGGGGAGAGGGTGATACCTAGTTCTTGGGCAACTTCGAATTTCAGTTGTTCCAAGGCACCGCGTGAATTTGGAGCTACCAGGTTATTGGAGCTGTTGTTTTGGCTCATTGCTGTTCACCTCCTATCGGTTGGTAACTGTATTATGTGCCGGACTTGCCATATTCATAACAACAAATAAACGGTGATTTCTGGAAATTAACATAAGCCCCGTAGAGCCTGGTTTTTCAGGAGCGGGGCATACCCATTCTTATTATGAGGAAGTGATGAAGCTTATGAAATGCCCTTACTGTGATCACACCAACACCAAAGTGCTTGACTCCCGTCCAGCCAATGAGAATAAGTCAATCCGCCGCAGGCGCGAATGCGAACTGTGCAGCCGCCGTTTCACCACCTTCGAAATGATTGAAGAGACCCCGCTGATCGTCATCAAAAAAGATGGCAGCCGCGAAGAATTCAGTCGTGACAAAATCCTCCGTGGCCTCATCCGTGCCTGCGAGAAGCGTCCCGTTTCCGTAGAGCGTCTGGAAGTCATCGTATCCGAGGTTGAGAAAAGCCTGCGCGGCATCGCCCTGGCCGAGATCGAGAGCCGCCAGATCGGCGAGCTGGTCATGGAGCAGCTCTATCCTGTAGATGAGGTAGCTTACGTCCGCTTCGCGTCCGTGTACCGCCAGTTCAAGGACATCAACATGTTTATGAAGGAACTGAAGGGACTGCTCTCTAAGGGTACTGAGGAGCTGGACGGGCTGTAGGAGGCTTTGTGAAGAGGTAATGTGCCATTCCTGGCATAAAGGGGCTAGCCTTGATATTGTGAGGCTGGCCTCTGTGTGAAGCGCCTCTGCATAGAAATTAATTAATTTTGTAAAAGTGTTGACACTGATGCTGAATTTCTGTATTATATAGAAGTCGCCTACGAAACATAACAACTTGAAAGCGACTTGAGCGGACCGCTCAAAATGGATTTCAGAATACATAATGTGATTCGAAATCAAGCGTATGGGGAATTAGCTCAGCTGGGAGAGCGCATCGCTGGCAGCGATGAGGTCAGGGGTTCGAGCCCCCTATTCTCCACCATACTACGGACTCTTAGCTCAGTTGGTAGAGCAGTAGACTCTTAATCTATTTGTCCAGGGTTCGAGCCCCTGAGAGTCCATCACAGAAGAAACGGCAGAGATGCCGTTTTTTTGTTGTCTGGAGGGGGATATTTCCATGATCATTAATAATCAGGAATACCAGGTGAAAGGTCTGAATTACACGATCCGCTCAGCAGTTAAGGCAGACGCGAAGTCTCTGTCTGGGGTAAGGCTTCAGGTTGACGGGGAGACCGAGCATATGGACCGGGTGCCGGGAGAAGCTTTTATTGATGAAGCCGGATTTGAAACAATTATCGAAAGGGATACGAACCATCCGCGGAATATATGTCTGGTTGCGGAAGCGGACGGCAGAATCATTGGTTATTCCCGGTGTGAAGGACATGATCTTCAGCGGTTTAAGCACAAGGTGGAATTTGGGGTAGGAGTCTTGAAACAATATTGGGGCTTCGGAGTAGGTAAAAACCTTCTGCAGGCGTCCATTTCCTGGGCTGACGCAAACGGAATAACCAAGATCATTCTAAGCGGCGTTCTGGAAACCAATGAGAAGGCGATCCGCTTGTACCAAAGCCTTGGTTTTGAAGTTGAAGGGATACTGAAGAAGGACCGTATCCTGTCAGACGGCAAATATTACAGTACATATATGATGGCGAGATATACAGATTAGGCCTGGGAGTAGAAAGGCTTGATTGTCCCCAAGAACGGCAGAGCTGCTGTTCTTTTTTATTTGTCTCGGGTATCTGAGCCTTTGTTTCTATTTACAAACCGATGGTCGGTATGTATAATCATGATAAATAAAGTCAAAGCAAAGCAGGACGAAGGAGGAGAATCGCCATGAAGAACTCAGACCGCCGGAAGCAGACCATCCGGCAACTACTGGATGCAACCAAGGAATTGTTGCGGGTCAAAAGCTGCCATGCGATCACCTTAAAGGATATCATGGAGCAATCGCAATTATCGAAGGGTGCAATATTCCATTATGTAAAGAGCAAGGATGAGATTTTTGCCTGGGTGCTGGAGGAGAGGCTTGAAGCTGTGAATGAACGTTTTGAGGAAGAAGTGGCAGGCAGCCTTAACAAAACGTTCGACGGGCCGATGCTGGCCATCTCCAGGAGCCTTGCAGGATTGGAAGACAGCCATGAAGCGACCAATAAGGTTCTTCTATACTTGCTGGGCAAGGAGAATGAACCGGCGGTAGCGGAAGTGCTTGAGCATTTTCATGAGCGGTCGGTATCAGTCTCCAGGCAGTGGATTACAACGGGTCAAAGGCACGGGGTGATTAAAGAAAACGTGAACCCTGATGAGACGGCGGAGTTGTTCGTCCTGCTGTCACTGGGTCTGCGTGTGCGGGCATCCCTGCGCCCATCATCTAAGTCAGTTGCAGCGAAAGAGGTATCGGACTTTATGGCTGGAATTCTGAAAAAATAAAGTTAAGGGAGGATTATAAAATGGTTCCTTTTATAGCGCTCATCTTATCCTTTTTGCTGTTTCGGGTGGTTGGTCTCCTGGGCGTGACTTATTGGAATGACTGGCATACCTCCATTCAATGGGCAGTATCCATAATGCTGCTAATGGGTGCTTCTGCTCACTGGGGGCGGCGGCGGTCTGATTTGGTAAGAATGATGCCGCCTGCTTTTCCGCAGAAAGAATGGATTGTGACGGTTACCGGGATCTTGGAAATTGCCGGAGCTATCGGTATCCTTCTGCCAGCTTTCTCACCAGCGGCTTCTGTGTGCCTCGTTTTGCTTCTTATCGCAATGCTTCCCGCCAATATCTTTGCCGCCCGCAACAAGTTGACAATCGGCGGCAAGCCTGTGCCGAAATTGCCGGCCCGTATAGGAATTCAGATCATATTTATCACTGCAGTACTACTTGCCTCCCCGCACATATAACTGCTGATCTACACGAGCTGGGGCTATATTGGTCAGATTTCAGCTTGCACGACTGATCTTGCTAAGAACTCCAGAGCTTCCATTCCTTCCGTTGTCCGGGGACAGGGAATACTGTTAAAGGAACCGGCTATGAACGGGGCCGGAGCATGTTTCCGACTATCCGCAGACTCTGCTTACGGGTAACGAATCTGGACAGCTGGGCTCCAAGGTAATTTTGCGATCCTGGAACTGTGTATATCTTCTTGTTGGCGAGCGAGCGCAGCGCAGTTTCCACTACTTGTTGCGGAGTTGCTTTTTTCCCGATGGAAGCTTCCTCCGTTCCCACAACAGCGAAGAAGTCTGTATCTGTAGAACCGGGGCAAAGTGCAAAGAACTGGACTCCGCGGTCACGGTTCTCCCACCATAACGCCTCTGTAAAGGATAGGACAAATGCTTTGGTTGCCCCATACACAGCCATATAGGGGAGAGGCTGGAATCCTGCAGTGGAAGATACATTGATGACAGTGCCTGAGCTTCTGCGCAGCATATCCGGTAAGAATAGATGAGTCATATTTACAACCGCAGCAACATTCAACATGATCTCTTCATGCTGCCGCTGGCCTGAGATTTGTTCGAACAATCCATGGGTCGCAAATCCGGCATTATTGATCAGCAGTTCAATCTCCAGCTGCAACCGCTGGCATTGCTGGAACAAATCGCGGGGGGCGTCTGCTTCCGCAAGGTCCATAGCTATCACTTCGACCTTGATGTTGTATTTTCTTCCGAGTTCTGCTGCGAGCGTATCCAGTTTGCTCTTAGTTCTAGCCACCAGCACCAAATGACTTCCTTGCTTAGCCAGTTGCCTTGCAAACTGTTCGCCGATACCGGAAGAAGCTCCCGTGATTAGCGACCATTTCCCTTGAATATTCATAATGTATTCCTCCTAATAATTTGAATGTAATCATCAGAAACGTAGGTACCGAGTGTGCGTCTTAGGGAACTAAGATTTTATATGGTAACACTGTTACCCGATGAAATCATAGTATCTTGTTATCTGGAGAAAGTCAAACCTTCTTTTAATTATATGTAGGACCAGTGTGGTTGGAGGATTGACTTTGAGGAACCAACTGTATAAAATGCGTGGTATATGAATGGGAAACTGTGTTTCCGGGGAACAACATCATAACCAAAGAAGGCGATTACGTTGAATGAACAAGGAAATCGTGCTGAAGCAGCTCCTAAAAAGGTGACAACCTATCAGGAGGCCCGCTTGCAGAACACTGCAAATCTTCGTCAGCTTGTAGTAGATGCAGCAGCTATAATCCTTCAGGAAGAAGGTCCGGAAGCTGTAACCGTGCGAAAAGTGGCGCAGAGGATGGATTGCTCAACCAAGATCATTTACAGTCTGTTTGCGAATAAAGAGGGATTAGCGCAGCAATTATATCTGGATGGCTGCAAGATACTCTCCAATGAATTTGAAAGCACTTCGCAGTCAGAAGATCTGCAGCAGTATTTACTGAATCTGGCAGAGGTGTATTGGGAATTCGGCCAACGCCACACAAGCTATTATAAATTGATGTTTGGAGGAGCATTTGCGGATTTCAAACCGGATGAGCAGGGGATGAAAGGCACTGTTACCGCTATGCGGCGGTTGTTATCCGTAATTGTCAGCGCCCAAGAGAAGGGGCTTATTGCTGGTGATTCCACTCCGGAATTAATTGTGGGTACAATTTGGTCCTCTCTTCACGGAGTCATTCACCTGTTCATTGGAGGACATCTGGGGAGTGTAGCAGCGGCGCATGCAGTATATGAGCAAACGGTATTTCAGCTTGCAAGCTCGTTGTTCGCACCCGCAGCCGGTTCAGTCTAGAGAAAAGAGCCAATATGGCAGGGATGCGTTCAGGGGCTCGTACCCCTTGAAATGTCCATCACAGAAGAACGGCAGAAATGCCGTTCTTTTGCTGTTAAGAACGCTCTATTTGCTCCCGGCTTCCCATCTCAGATTCCAGTTATAGTGCTGATCTAATTCCTCGTGTCCGGCGAAATATTCTACGAGCCGCTCCACGCTGAAGGTCTCATCCTGCTGATTACGAATCATGGCGATGGCACACATTCCCTTATTATTGTTGTGCTCATCCAGCCGGACCTCGATTTCAGGCCCGTTCTGCTGCCTGATAGTCACACGGGCGTCAGCCTGCGACCAGTTCGTGATTCCCTCATAGATAAAGGCAAAGACAACAATCCGGCTGATCTCCGAAAGATAATGGCCGTTAATCCGCAGATTCTCACCTGTGGCGATCGATCCGGTGCGGTCATCCCCGTCCAGGGAAATGTAGGGCGGCCTGTTCAAGCTGCCGAAGGACTCACCGAGTGCCTGGACAGAGCCCTTAAGCCCGTTTTTTAATTCAAACAGACAACCGAGATCAAGATCGATACCTTTGCTGCCGAACCAGCCGGATGATTGGGTCTGCACCCAGTTCAGGTTAATCAGGATCTCGCCTAGTGATCCTGCCCCTTTCTGCAGATTGATCCGCTCCCCGCGTTTCTTGAGCAGGAGGGTACCCGGATTTAATGGAGGGGCTGGCGGTGCTGCTGGCGATGCTGGAGGTGAAGCTGGTGAAGAAGGAGGCAAATTACCCGCCGGTTTCGGCCGTGACCTCAGCTCCGGGAGAATAAGGGGAGACTGCTGCGGCTGAACGACCCGGCTGGCGGGCTGAACAGACGGCAGAATGTCATTGACCCGAATCCCATAACTTTGGCATAGGGCAGCTAAACCGCCTGCATATCCGGAACCCACTGCGCTGAATTTCCATTCATTCTGGTATCTGTAGATTTCTCCGGCGACAATCGCGGTCTCTACAGTGAACGCTTTACCCAGCCTGTAGCGGAGAAGCTCAGTTCCATCAGCAGCATTGATGATCCGTAAATATGCATCGTCCAGCAGCGAGAAGCTGTGCTGCCGCTTCTCAGCCTCATAAATCGTTAGTGCAAATGCAATCCGCTCGTATTCTGCGGGAATCTGACTTAGACTGACAGCGATTTGTGTGTTATCGGTTAACCCTGCGTAGGCTTTTTTATCAGACTGCAATACACATACAGATTGGTCCGGAGTAGAAGGGTTGCCATAAAAAATAAGGTCCTCATCTTTTGAGACGCTCTGGGATGGCGTAAGCAAAAAGGCGGAAAAATCAACCTCAACCGCAGAGCCCGTATTGTGCCAGCCCATTCCGACGATGATACGGGTAAGGAGAGGCGTATCTTTTGTTAAGTTGCATTTTTGTCCCTTTATCAGCTGAGCGGTCATTGGAACCAGCCTTTCATAAGATTAGTAGAATTGAATGAATACGTGAAGGAGCTTAGAATCTGCCGCGTCTTCCGGCATCGAGGTTCGGACCATTCAGACTGGATAGCTTATCTAAAGAATGTTCGTAGATACGTACAATATCCTGCACCTTTTGGAACTCCGGATCCGAGGGGCCCAGATTGTCCATGAACATCCGCTGCAGGATTTCTCTATAAAAGGAGATGCGGTTCTCGACGAGACTACATTCGTAATCAATGACCTCTTCCACCGAGTGCTGCTGAACAAATTCCATCAGGTCATCAGCCGGGTTATCGTAGGACTCCCGCTCATTGCGCGCGGCAACCGGAGTGTTCACATTATCGAGGTTAACAGTGGAACGTATATCGGTGAAAAGAATTCCCTCTTTTGCCAGCATGACCTGAAAAGGCTTGTGCTTGAACAGCTCTTGGGCGACAAGAGAGCACATTGCCGGATTCCTCAGCAGAATGCCGTCAAAGGGGTGAAGCACCCAGCCTCTGTCATCCCGGTACAGGCTGAACGTGAAGTACTCGCCTCCATACTCATATTTCAGATTAATTGTAGTCTCTGAAGTAAGCTCATATTGAAATGCATCCATTCAAGTTCGTGCCTCCTGCTTCTTATTGGGATTTCTATTAGCATAGCAGAAGATGGGGAATCTTGGGAGAGCACGGTTGATTATTTACAATGAATTGATCTGGATCACGCCTTTGGTTTCTATGATAATATCAAAAACTGGACACGCTCTGAAGAAGGTTACGAGCTGTTTGCCGATATCGGTGAGAAGACGAAGTTCCCCGGCGTGAACAGGGCAAAAATCAATAAAGTATTCCATACTCCTAAACAAAAGATGTTACTCTTATTCGACTACGGCGATGAATAGCATTTTATTGTTCAGTATCTGGGAACTATAGAGGTGAGTCCGGGTCAGAAATTACCGATGATTATGGAGAGTAACGGAGAGGTGCCTAATCAATATGGAGGTTTCGGAGACGAAGAAGAATATGAGGACGAAGATGAATAACTTGGCGGCATGTAGTCCGCGAAATCCTCATTGTAGGTTTTGTACTGAAAACGATACATGAGCGCTTGACTTTATATTTAGTTTCAATCATGGTATAGTTTGGGTAGTAAATACGTACAATGCAAAGGGAGCCGTGCGTCAACACGACTCTCTGAGCAATAGCCGCTTTTAAGGTGGAGGCTATTAGGTGCTACGGGCAGAAATAGACCGCATCCTTTGGACTAGGGCGGTCTATTTCTTTTTGAGGTAGTTGAGCAATGCAATAATGAACATGCCGAACATGATCATCAGAGACAACGCTTGATGAACCTCCATTGGCCTCACCTCCCTTCATGGGAGATTAGCCGACCGCCCTTGCAAGCCTTCTATTGTTCAATCAGTATAGCATATTATGGTAAATGGGTAAGTACAAATGTTCCCTGAAATTTTCATCTTCGGACTACACAAATCAAATAAATTTACAATCAGCCCTGGGAATACTTCCAGGGTTTTTTTTGATTGGAATGAAATGAAGTGCGAGTCCCTTGTCTAAGGATATTAACTGCGGGAAAAATGTTAAAGGCAGCCGAAAATCCAATTTATGTATTTTAATGTTAAGTTATATAACATATTAGCTCGTTTTAGTTGTGCATTTTAGATGATTTTGTCGAATAATAGGATTTTAATGAAATTTCAAGCTGATAGAATAGACCTATATCCAGACAAGGGGTGAAGAGGAAATGAAAAAGTGGTTAACGGTGTCACTTATTATGACAATGATGGTGGTTGTGCTCTCGGCATGTGGAGGAAACCAAGCAGATGACAGCGCATCGGGCGGTAGTTCGGACAAGCTGGTTGTCTATACCCCGAATAGTGAAGCGATGATTAATGCACTTATCCCGGCATTCGAGAAGCAGACTGGCGTTACAGTGGAGCTGGTATCGGCAGGCAGCGGCGAGCTGATCAAGCGGATTCAGTCAGAGAAAACCAACCCGTACGCTGACGTCATGTTCGGCGGAGCTTATGCCTTGTTCAATGATAATGCCGAGCTATTCGAGGAATATGTCTCCCCTAATGATAAGGATCTGCTGGAAGGCCACACGAATACGACTGGCATCATGACCTCTTACGTGTCGGACGGAAGTGTTCTGCTGGTGAATACGAACCTTGCAGGTGATATTGAAATTAACGGTTACGAGGATCTGCTCAATCCGGAGCTGAAGGGTAAGATCGCGATGGCGGACCCTGCCAATTCCAGCTCGGCGTTCGCCCAATTGACGAATATGCTTAGAGCTATGGGCGGGGATTATACTTCCGATGCAGGCTGGGATTACGTAGGCAAGCTGCTGGAGAATCTGGACGGTAAAATTGCGGGCGGCTCCAGTAAAGCGCACAAGAGTGTTGCTGACGGCGAATATGTAGTGGCGTTAACCTACGAGGATCCGGCAGTCAGCTACGTAAAAGACGGTGCGCCGGTAAAGGTTGTATATCCGGAAGAGGGAACGGTGTTTCTCGATGCGGTAGCCGGAGTTGTTAAAGGTTCTCCCAATCAGGAAAATGCCCGGAAGTTCATCGACTTTCTGATCTCCAAAGAAGGTCAGGATGCGCTAGGACAAGAAACGACGAACCGTCCGCTGCGCACCGATGCTGCAATCGGAGACTTTATGACACCGATGGACCAAATCAAGGTGATTGATGAGGACGTAGCCTACGTTGCAGAGAATAAGGCAGCTATTGTGGAGCGTTATACCGAGCTGTTTACTAATATTGCTGAATAATTCAAGACCGGAACAGCAAATCAGAGAGAAGGCGGGTGAATAACATGAGCGTTGCGATATCCTTCAAGGACATTGTCAAAAAATATGGCGACACCACCGTTATCCCCGAGCTGTCCCTGGACATTCAAAAGGGTGAGTTCTTCACCCTTTTGGGTCCTTCAGGCTGCGGGAAAACAACACTGCTGCGGATGGTGGCCGGCTTTAACAGTATTGAAGGCGGGAATCTCGGCTTCAATAATAAAGTAATGAACAACGTCCCTCCGGGCAAACGGAATATCGGAATGGTATTTCAGAATTATGCGATCTTTCCGCATTTAAGCGTATCTGAGAATGTTGCGTTCGGGCTGCAGAACCGTAAAGTGGCTAAGGGGGAGCTGCAGCGCAGAGTAGAGGAGATTCTGGATACGGTGCAGATTGAGGTGTACAAAGACAGAATGCCCAAGAATCTGTCGGGCGGCCAGCAGCAGCGTGTCGCCCTGGCCCGGGCCATCGTTATTAATCCTGACGTACTGCTGATGGATGAACCCCTGTCCAATCTGGATGCCCAGCTTCGTGTAGATATGCGTAATGCCATTAAGCGGATTCAGCGTGAGGTCGGGATTACCACGGTCTACGTGACGCATGATCAGGAAGAGGCAATGGCGGTATCTGACCGGATCGCGGTTATGAAGTCCGGGATCATCCAGCAGGTGGGAACACCACGGGATATCTATCAGCGCCCGGGCAATCTGTTCGTTGCTACCTTCATCGGGCGGACCAATGTCATTGAGGCGAAGCTGGAGAGCGGGGCTGAAGGTGAAGCGGTTCTGCATATTGGCAGCAGCTACTCGCTGGCGGTGCCGGGGCTACAAGCGGAACTCAAGTCTTCCGGAACGGCAGCGGTTAAAATTTCAGTCCGGCCGGAGGAATTCGTGCTGGCGGAGGAAGGGGCGGGCCTTACGGGAACGGTTGTAAATAACGTTTTCCTGGGACTGAGCACACATCTGGTTGTAGCGCTTGAGAACGGCCAGGAAGTTGAAATCATCCAGCAGTCGGCGACTACTGAAGTGGTGGACATTGGCCGGAAGGTGACTCTCGCCATTCTCACGGGAACGGTTAATGTCTACGATGCAGCCGGGGAGCGCAATCTGAACCGGGGGCTAGACCTATGAGCGGCCGCATGAAGCGCTGGGATATCTGGTCGCTGATTACCTTCATTATTTTTGCCGGATATCTGGTATTTCTGGCCTTGCCTTTATTCATGCTGCTGATCAAAAGCTTCTTTGACGGGACAACCGGCGAGTTCTCACTTGCCTACTTCCATAAATTTTTCAGCAAGGCCTACTATATGAACGCTGTGTGGAACAGCATTAAGGTGACTGTAAGTGTCACGCTGTTGTCCATCCTGGTCGCCGGACCGCTGGCTTACATCATGACGATTGCCAAGATTAAAGGGAGCGCTACGGTGCGCATTCTGATCCTGATCTCCTCCATGTCGGCGCCGTTCATCGGTGCTTATGCCTGGATACTGCTGCTGGGACGCAGCGGGGTGATCACGAAGTTCATGTCCGGT
Source organism: Paenibacillus sp. FSL E2-0178 (assembly GCF_038593005.1). NCBI lineage: Bacteria > Bacillati > Bacillota > Bacilli > Caryophanales > Paenibacillaceae > Paenibacillus > Paenibacillus sp. FSL E2-0178. The sequence goes on along the minus strand of NZ_CP151953.1, from coordinate 2,097,173 downwards.
GTATTCAGCTTCAGCATGCCAGACATTTATGGCTTCTCCGGTATTCTGCTGGTGCTGACGCTTCAGCTGTCTCCGCTGATCTTCATGTACGTATCAGGGGCGCTGAAGAATGTCGACAACTCCCTGATGGAAGCTGCGGAGAGTATGAACTGCACGGGTCTGCGTAAAATGTGGAAAATACTCGTGCCGCTGATTATGCCGACACTTCTCGCCGGAGGGTTGCTTGTCTTCATGCGGGCGTTCGCGGATTTCGGCACACCAATGCTGATCGGCGAGGGGTACCGGACCGTGCCGGTGCTGATCTTCAATGAATTTATCAGTGAGGTCGGGGGAGATGACGGCTTTGCTGCAGCGATCAGTGTAATTGTAGTTGTGTTCGCGGTTACCGTCTTTCTGCTGCAGAAGTACGTTGCGAACCGGAAATCCTACAGTATGAGTGCTTTGAACCCGATTGAACCCAAAAAGCTGAAGGGCATTGCCAATCTGGCGGCTCATGCCTATGTCTATTTGTTCACGTTATTGGCGCTCATGCCTCAGGCCTATGTAGCTTATACATCCTTCCTGAAGACCTCGGGCAAAATATTTGTTGACGGCTACTCCCTGGACAGCTACCGCGCGGCTTTCTCCAAAGTAGGAGATTCCATTTACAATACCTTCATGATGGCCAGTATAACGATTATCATCATTACGCTGGCTGCTGTACTAATTGCATATGTAACGGTGAAGCGTAAAGGTGCGGTTGCGAATGTTCTGGATACCTTCACCATGCTGCCTTACATCGTACCGGGCTCCATTCTGGGGATTGCCCTGCTGGTTACCTTCAATAAGGAACCGCTGGTGCTGAGCGGCACGTCCGTGATTCTGATTGCTGCCTTTGTGATCCGGCGTCTGCCGTATACGATCCGCTCCAGTGCTGCCGTGCTTCATCAGGTGAATGACAGCATTGAAGAGGCGGCGATCAGTCTGGGAGCCTCTACTATGCGGACCTTCTTCAAGATTACGGTGCCGATGATGATCTCCGGTGTATTCGCCGGGGCGATTATCAGCTGGATTAGCATTATCACGGAGCTTAGTACCTCTATTATTCTGTATACAGGGAATACCCGGACGATGACGGTTGCTGTCTACACAGAGGTTGTCCGCGGCAATTATGGGGTTGCGGCTGCATTATCAACACTGCTGACGGCAATCACTGTGGTTTCACTGCTGCTGTTCTTCAAGCTCTCCGGTAAAAAAGAAGTAACCATGTGACTCTAGACCGGTCCCGCGTAAGCGGGTACCGGCTTTTGTCTATCAGGCTTTTGCCGATATTTTGCAAGGTATCCCGATTCCGGCTGCCCGTGTATGATAGTAGGACTAATGAGAGGGGGAAGCAGTATGGCAATGGCAAAAAGGAGCTTCAAGGATTCGCTGCGCAGGCTGTTTCTGCTGCATACCCTTGTGCCGATTTCCATTCTATTTGTGCTGTTCCTGATATTCATGATGATCAATTCGCGGTTTCTGCTAATCAACCAGACGACGGATGCGGGTAAAAAAATCAAATCGGCGATGGAAGAAGTCTACAGCTCTTACGTTAAGGAAATGAATGAAGCAGCAACGCTGGATTCTGTTGTTGCTTTTACCGGATCACGGGCTCAAGGCCCGGAGGTATTTGAGCGGTTCTATGACTTCAATAACCGCCAGCGGGTGAAGAGCATCATGTATATCATAAGTGCGGACGGAAATATCATGGCGTCGTCTGCCAACTATACCTCCGAATCCTCTGACCTTGCACTGCAGGCGATTGCCCGGCGGATGCACAATCAGGGCTTGGCGGAATTGGCCGAGACCAACCATATCCGCTTCTCGCATGACCGCTACACCGCCTATACGTTTGCCAGAGAAATCCGTGACGGCGGGGCTGTGCTTGGTTATCTGATCTATCAGCTGTACGAGCTGGATCTGCAGAAGCTGCTCTTCGTGCAGAATAACGAAATCGCTGTGGTCACCGACCCTTACCGGACCATCATTGCCACTACAAATAATCTGACCCAGGGGCTGATGAATAAATACAGCCTGGCCAGTGATTCCAAGGGGTACGTGTGGATTGATAAAGGGAAGTATTATAGTAAAGAAACATACATACCGCTGTTGCAATGGCGGATTTATACCTTAAGTGCCGCTGAAGGAAACCGCAGCGCTTACTGGTCTCTGGCAGTATTTTTTGCGATGGCCAGTCTGCTGCTCTGGATTGTCATTCAATATTCTGCCCGCATTATTTCCACCCGCCAGTCAAGGGCGATAGACAAGCTGATCTACGCTGTCCGGGAACTCCAGTCCGGCAATATGGATTCCTACGTTTACATAGGAACCGGTGACGAGTTCGAGACGCTAGCGAATCAGTACAATCAGATGCTGCAGCGTCTGAATGAACTGGTCGCACAGAACATAGAGCTTTCTGATCTGCGCAGAGTAATTGAAGTGAAGCATCTGCAGTCGCAGTTTCATCCGCATTTCATATTCAATGTGCTGGAGACGCTCCGTTATGCCATAGTAGTGGACAACAAGCTTGCCCAGGATATGGTGCTTACACTTTCCCGGCACCTGCGTTACAGTATAGGCAATGAGCGGGACCATGTGGTGCTCGGGGAGGATCTGGAATATATTGCAGGCTATATGAAGCTGCAGCAGATCCGTTTCAAGGACAGGCTCCATTACCGGGAAGAGGTAGATCAAGAGGCCCAAGCTGCGCTTGTTCCCAGACTGATGCTGCAGCCGGTGATCGAGAACACGATCAAATACGGCTATCGTCAGCGCCAATCCGTATCGTTAACTGTAGTAGGCCGGGTAGAAGGCGCGGATCTTATCATCGAGGTGAAGGATGATGCCGGGGGAATGAGCCGGGAGCGGCTGGAGGAAGTAAGGGCTATTATGGGATCGCAGAATAACCGCGCTCCGCATATCGGGCTGCATAATCTGCACCGGCGGCTTGTGCTGATGTATGGGGACCGTTACGGTATTGAGATTGTCAGCATTCAGGGAGAAGGCACTGCCGTTACATTTAGATTGCCATACCGGAAGGAGGAGACAAATGTTCAAGGTGCTGCTGGTAGAGGATGAAGAGATGATCCGCAAAGGGCTGCGCTTTACATTTGATTGGATGGGAGCCGGCTGCGTGGTTGTGGGTGAAGCAGAGAACGGGGAGGAAGGGCTCCGCCAGATTGCGGATCTCTGCCCCGATATTGTGATCGTTGATGTCAATATGCCGCTGATGGACGGGATTGCCATGATTGAGCATAGCGTGGAGGAAGCGGATTGCAGTTATATCATCCTCTCGGGCTATGATGAATTCAGGCTGGCCAAGGACGCCATCCGGCTGGGGGTTACCGAGTATCTGCTGAAGCCGCTGGAACAGGAACAGTTATTCGCAGCCCTGGAGCGGGCCAAAAGCCAGCTGGAGATGAAGCGGCAATATACAGCAATGCTTACCTCTGGAGCCGGAAACGGGGAAGCTCTCCAGGCATCCGTCATTAAGCTGCCGGGGAAGTCTTCCCGTTATGTGTCCAGGATGATCCAGTATGTTCAGGACCATTATGCGGAGAAGATCGGGATCAAGGATCTGGTGGAGAGCCTGGGCGTTAGTGCTACCTATTTGAATCAGAAGTTCAAAAGCGAAACGACCTATACCTTCAATGATTTCCTGAACCGTTACCGCATCCAGAAAGCGATGGATCTGCTGCGCAGCGGTGAGGATAAGGTATATGCCATTGCAGCAGATGTAGGCTATAAGGATTATAAATATTTTATTGCAATCTTCAAGAAATACGCCGGATGTACACCCAGCTATTATCAGGAACGGTACGGACGCGGAGAAGAGAATACGGATGCAGCCAGTGGTGAGGACATGAAAAACCGGAGCTAATTGCAGCCTTACGTTAGTAGGGATATATGATATACGATAAAAATTGCGCATGTGAGCGAAAGCTCCTTGCGTTTTTTTGTTTTAGACATTTTTTTTCGGGGGGAATAGATTTTTTTCGCTTTTTCGAGAGATTTCCCCCATGTAGGACCTGGTGAGGTGGTTTTTGTCGAGAATTGTTAAGAGTTTGTTTAGAGCTGTCTGATAGAATGGACCGCAGATATGAAAATTTCTAGTTAGATTTAATTGTTTTTTGTCCGCGGATAAGCAAGATGAAGGGAGAATGCGGGAGCTAAGGGAGCGTATACAAACTGCAGCAAAGCTTGCTATACAGCGGACGGGAAATGATGAATGAATAAGGGGGAGCGATACATTGTTAATGAGCAGGGGATTGAAGAAGTATTTCTCGTTGTTACTCGTAATCAGTTTATTTGTGACAGGAGCATTGCCCGCGTCTGCAGGTACGGAGAATACAGCTCCGGTAAGCTGGGAGAACCTAAGCCCGCTGCCAAGCGGCAACAAAGTAATGGGAGTAACTATAGGCGCAAATACAGTCGTTGTGGTAGGTGAAGGAGGAAGCGTGGGTACGTTCAGCAACTACACGACCTGGGCGATCCGTAATTCAGGGGTAGTTAATGACTTGAACGATATTATTAATATAGGCTCAGGGGCTAACGCCAAATTTGTTGCTGTAGGCGACAAGGGAACCGTCATAACGTCAACAGATGGTGCTTCCTGGACCACTCAGACTACAGGCATATCTGAAAATATATCTGAAAACTTGAATGCAGTTGTTTACAGCGGCAGCAGTTTAGTCGCAGTCGGCGATTCAGGCAAAATAATTACGTCTAGCGATGGCGGCGTCACTTGGGCTGCTTCAACCTCAGGCGTTAGTGTGAATCTGAACGCTATTGCTTATGGTGACAGCAAGTTTGTAGCTGTTGGCGATGGCGGGAAAATTATTAACTCTTCGGATGGGCTGGCCTGGACGCCGCAGACTTCCGGTTCTACTAATGATTTGAACGGCATCAGCTATGGCGGCAATGTATTTGTTGCGGCCGGAGCTGCAGGTGAGATCCTAAGCGCCCCGAACGCTTTGGGCACATGGACAAAGGGAACGAATAGTATTAAGTCGGATTTCAATAGTGTATCTTATAGAAATAACAGATTTTTCATTGCCGGCGATGCAGGCAAACTGATATATTCAGCCACCGGAACGAACGGTTGGAGCAGTTCAGTTTCAGTAGCTGGAGCTACGGATAATCTGATGAAAATCAAGGCTACCGATTTTGGTTATTTTATCGTTGGCTCAGAGGGTACTGTATTTTTCGCGACAGCAAGTACTGGCGGAACGAGCAGCTGGGAAAAATTCAGCTCCCCCACCTCCAGTGCACTGAAGACGGTAACCTACGCCAATAATACCTATATTACCGTTGGTACGGATGGATTGATCGGTACTTCCACCGACGGTAAGGTCTGGTCGAAGGTTGCTAGCGGCACTACTAATGCTATTAACGGCATTGCTTATGGCAACAGCAAGTTCGTAACGGTCGGCTCGAACGGCCAAATCCTGACCTCCAGCAACAACGGTACTAGTTGGACAGCTGGAACCTCGGTGGACGCTATTACACTTAATAGTATTGTTTACGGCAGCGGTCTTTTTGTTGCAGTAGGCAATAGCGGGAAAATTGTAGTGTCTTCAGACGGAGTCAACTGGGCGAGGATCTCCGACAGTAAGACCGTGAATCACTTAAATGCTGTTACCTATGGAAACGGCAAATATGTGGCTGTAGGTGCCGGCGGTACCATCGTAACTTCTTCCAATGGAGCGGAGTGGAAATCGGAAGATTCCAAAACAAACGGTAAATTGTTGAACGGCATCAGCTACGGCAGCGGTTTATTCGTGGCGGTCGGCGCGTCCGGAACGGTCGTAATCTCTGCGGATAGCTCAAGATGGTCGGCCAGAACCATTGACGGCCAAGTGAATCTGAATGGAGTTGCATCCGGAAGCGGAGTATTTATGGCAGCGGGAGACAGCGGGAATGTCTACTACACCGCTGATCCAAGCCAGACTTGGCACCCTGAGACTACAGGCACAACTAAAAAACTTAACGGCATCGGGTTTATTGCCGGGCAAGATCGTTTTATCGCAGTCGGTGACCCCGGCGTGATGATTGTGTCCTATCCGGTTCTCAACATTCCGCGGGTTATAAGTCAGTCTCCAGAGAATGCTGAGAAAGATATAGCAACCGATGCTGAGCTGGTTCTGACATTCAATCAGAAGGTGACAGCAGCCAGTGGAAATATTAACATTTACAAAGCTTCGGATCTGTCAGCTCCGGTTGAAACCATCCCGGTGGACGACAGCATCAGGGTAACCGTGCAGAATAACACTGTAACGGTTAATCCGGAAAAGGATTTGGATAAAGGGACTAAATATGCAGTCACAATTGACAGCGATACGTTCTACAACGAGAGTGAAATTGGGAATGTAGCGATTGAAGGTGATGACTGGAGCTTTACGACAGTAGCCGAGCTGGATGAAACAGCTCCAATTGTAACTGCTTATTCTCCTGATAAGGGGGAAACGGGAGTAGCCATTGACGCGGATCTGACGCTTACATTCAGCGAGGATGTAACGAAGGAGAGCGGCAACATTGAGATTTACGAAAGCGTGGATGACGTTGTTCCGGTAGTGGTGATTCCAGTTCAATCGGATAATGTTACGATCCTTAATGACGTGGTTACAATTCATCCGACGGTTAAGCTGGTATACAATACAAGCTACTTTGTGAATATCGGAGCTGGTTCATTCATTGATCCCGCAGGCAACTATTATGCCGGAATCACGGACAGCGAGACCTGGCAGTTTACAACAGAAGAGGCGCCGGATACTACACCACCGGTGGTGAGCTCTTATTCGCCTGAGGATAGAGCAACGGAGGTTGCCACTGGCGCGAACCTGGTCCTTACCTTCAGTGAGAATGTAACCAAGGCAGAAGGCAGCATTGAGATGTATAACAGTGCGAATAGCAATACCCCGGCTGTGACCATTCCTGTCACTTCCGAAAATGTAACGGTTCAAGGCAACGTGGTAACGATCAATCCGGAGGATAAGCTGGACTACAGCACAAGCTACTTTGTGAAGATCGGGTCCGGGGCATTCAAAGATACGGCCGGCAACAATTATGCCGGCATCGCGAACAGCACAACCTGGCGGTTTACAACAACCGGTGAACCGGATACGGCTGCACCAACCGTAAGCGCGTTTTTACCTGCTAACGGTGCAACAGGTGTAGGGGTAGAGACCAATCTTGTGCTTACTTTCAGCGAGAATGTATCGGCGGGTGAAGGCAGCATTGTGATCTACAACAGTGCGTCTGACAAGTCGGTAGCTACGATTTCTGCCAGTGACCTGACCATCCTGAATGATGTAGTGACGGTTAATCCGGCTGACAATCTGGAGTATGGTACAAGTTACTTTGTTCAGATCACGGACGATGCATTCACAGATACAGCGGGCAACTACTTTGTAGGCATCTCTGACAGCACAACCTGGCAGTTTACAACAGCTGCTGCACCAGATACGACAGCGCCAACCGTAACCGCGTTTTCACCTGAGCCTGGGGCAACGGAAGCGGGGGTTGATGCCAATCTTACTCTTACCTTCAGCGAGAATGTAACGGCGGGGGAAGGCAACATCGTGATCTACAATAGTGCGAATAATGCGCCGGTAGCTACAATTCCCGCTGCTTCCGGAAATGTAACCACCCAGAATGATGTAGTGACGATTAATCCGGCTGACGATCTGAAGTATAGTACAAGTTACTATGTACGGATTGGAACCGGGGCGTTCAAAGATACTTCAGGCAACAGCTATGCTGGCATCAACGACAGCGGAGTATGGAACTTTACAACAACCGGTGTACCAGATAGAACCTCACCAACGGTGAGCACGTATTCACCGGAGCCTTGGGCAACGGAAGTAGCACTTGGCGCTAATCTGGTTCTTACCTTCAGCGAGAATGTAAAGAAAGCGGAAGGCAGCATTGAGATTTTCAAAAGCACAGATGAGATTCATCCGATAGTGACGATTCCCGTCACATCAGACATCGTAACGATTCAGAATAATGTTGTAACTATTAATCCGGCTGACAATCTGGAGCATGGTACAAGCTACTTTGTCCGGATTACAGAAGGCGCATTTAGAGATAATGCAGGCAACAGCTTTGCCGGTATTGCAGGCATCACAGCCTGGCGGTTTGTGACAGCCAGCGGGCCTGATACAGCAGCACCGCTGGTGACAGCTTATAGTCCGGCAGACAATGCAACCCAAGTATCCACATCCGCTGCGCTCTCATTGACCTTTAACGAGAATGTATTAGCCGGGGATGCCAATATTGATATTGTGAATGCGGCGGATGATATGATCGTAACGACGATTAAAGCGGGTAATCAGGCGCTTGTCTCCGTTACGAATGCTACCGTCAGTATTAATACTGGCGGTCTATTGAAGCAGGGCGGCAGCTATTATGTATTGATTCACCCGGGTGCATTTACTGATGAGTCAGGGAACAGCTTTGCGGGGATTGCGGATAAAACCGTCTGGAACTTCTCAACCGTTCCTGTACCCGTCACGCCAACAGATCCACCCGCATCGGGATCTGGAGGTTCCGGAGGAGCGGCACCTGTAGCAACACCAAGCACGCAGACCGAAACCATTAATCTAAACGTTGAAAATGGCTCAACCCAAGGCTCCAATGTATCCTCCGTTGTCGTTAGCCGTACGAAGGATGCAAATGGTGTGAAAAGTGATGTTATTACGTTCGCATTGGATCAAGCGCTCAGAGCGATTAATGAGCTTAAGTCGGCTGGCTCCAATATTGCCAGAATCATTGTTCCTGATGTCAATGATGAGGTTGCGGAAACTAGACTGACGATTCCAGCCGCTTCCAGCAAGGCATTTGCCGATAATCAAATCAGTCTGGACATCTTCACGGTTAATGCGGAAGTGAAGGTGCCGGGAAGCTCTCTGGTAGGGTTTGGTACAGATATTTATTTCAACCTGGTACCCTTAAAAACGCAGCAGCAGAGTGCAGATGCTGAAGCGCGTGCAAAAGCACAGGTTCAAAGTCTATCCGGCGGTGGGGCGGTGACGCTGGTAGGCCGTCCGGTAACGATTGATACCAATCTGCAGAGCCGTCCGGTGACGCTGGTGCTGCCGATTAACAACACTTCGTTAACTGCAGAACAGCTGAAGGCACTGGCGGTCTTCATTGAGCATAGCGACGGTACCAAAGAACTGGTTAAGGGCGAAATTGTACCCTTCGGTCAAACCGGCAAGTCCGGAATTCAATTTAATGTCAATAAATTCAGTACATTTACAGTTGTTCTTGCCCAAGGTCCTGCGGTACAAGTGAAGGCTTATATGACGGGTTACGCTGACGGCACCTTCCAGCCGGGCAAGAGCATTACCCGTGCAGAAATTGCCAGCATCATTGCCCGTACCTTCAACCCGTCAGCCAGTACTTCCGGCGTTGCATACACAGATATTGCTGCCGGCCACTGGGCAACAAACGCAATTAATCTGGTGAGCAGCAGCGGTATTATGAAAGGTTACGCTGACGGCAGCTTCAAACCAAACCAAACGATCACCAGAGCCGAAATGGCAACCATTCTGTCCCGGCTGGTTACTAACGGTCAGGGGAATGCAGTCAGCTTCAGCGATATTGCCGGCCACTGGGCACAGGCAGCCGTTGAAGTGACGGCCAAAGCGGGCATGATCACCGGTTACGAAGATGGAACCTTCCGTCCGAACCAAACGTTAACCCGTGCGGAGGCCGTAACCATCGTCAACCGTGCCCTGGGCATCACGCCGCTGACAAGCGCAGCACCGCGATGGTCCGACGTCCCTGCGCAGTATTGGGCATTTAGCAATATCCAAGCGGCATCGGTGGATCACACAGCAGAATAATCACTACAAAAACAGCCCTTCCTTCCGTCTTCTGACGGGGGAAGGGCTGTTTACTATTCGCAATATACATAAGCTATGTGTTCACCAACAAAATTCGATATTCTAAGAAGCCGCGCTTTTGTAAATGTAATACTAGTCACTGATAGAAATCCGTGCTGCTGTTATGGAATAACAAGAATGTGATATAGTGGGTGGAAATTAACAGGGAGAGACAGGATGGCGGGGAATGTTCGTGTTGAACATATATTAAAGGAGTGAATCACCTATGTACGAGCAGAAAACGAAAGAAACTGAGCAGAGCGTCACCCGGTTTATTGAACAAATAGAGAGTCCAGGGAAACGTGAGGATGCTTATAAATTATTAGATATTTTCAGCGAAACTACGGGGTATCCGGCGAAAATGTGGGGCCCGAGCATTATTGGTTTCGGAACGTACCACTACAAGTATGCAACAGGGCATGAAGGGGATGCACCGCTGGTAGGCTTCTCGCCGAGAAAAGCGAAGATCAGCCTATACTTTGCAACGGGTGATGCCCAGCGGGAAGAGCTGCTGCAGAGGCTGGGGAAGCACACGGCGGGCAAAGCCTGCGTATACGTTAATAAGCTGGACGATATACACACCGGTGTCCTGAAGGAGTTAATTCAGCAGTCTGTGGAGTTCTTAAGAGAGACTTACGGAGCTTAAAGCCTGCAAGTGAAGTGACAGCAATGTCACATGAGACCTCTTAATTAGCAGGTGAATCGCACGACAGTGCTTACCCGAACCCCTACAATGAAGGAGTTGGCTGGAACGGACACTTCACTCCGCCCTTTGGAACTCCAAATTTAAGGACATTAGGGAGAGGCTGCAGTTGAAACGAGGGTATATCAAAAGGAATAACAAAAGGGGTAATACCCGTATCAAGTCCGGCATTCTAAGCGCTCTGCTTATACTGGGTTGTGTTAATGCAGGAAGTGCCTATGCTCAGCTGCCGGAATCTTCAGTGAGTCCAGCCTCTATCGAACTGCATGCCGAACTCAGCCGCGCATCCGCTGCAGATGTACGAAATGGCCCTCATGATGCGAAGGAAGTCGAGGCGTTTCTGGATGGTTTTTTTGCCAGATCGGATGTTAAGGCGAAAGCCGGAGCTGCTGCGGTCTCAGTCGTTCAGGACGGGGAGACCCTTATCTCTAAGGGGTATGGGGTAACCGGCAAATCAGCGAAGTCAGGGGTAGATGCAAGCAGGGATACGTTCCGGATCGGCTCCGTGTCCAAGGTGTTCACTGCAGCTGCCATTATGCAGCTGGTCGATCAAGGGAAGATCTCACTTCAGGACAATATTGAAAAATACCTGGACGGCTATACGCTAACGAATCCTTATGATACTCCGGTGACGGTGGAACATCTGTTGACGCATACGACAGGTTTTGAAGTACGCGAACCTGCCGACGCCAGCTATCTGTACGACACTTCCCGTAAGCCGGTTTCTTTAAAGGAAAGTATCTATGATGTCTTTCCTCCTGTGGTCCGCGAGCCGGGAGCCTCTTACATGTACGATAATTTCGCTTCCAGACTACAGGGATATATCGTGCAGCAGGTAAGCGGAGAATCCTTCGGGAGCTATGTGGAGAACCATCTGTTTAAGCCGCTTGGCATGAATTCAAGCAGCTTCAGTGTAACTCCTGAATTGGCAGACCGGCTCGTACCTTCCTATGACGGGGAGGGAGGCGCTATACCGCTATACGGCTTCTCTCCGGCGGAGTGGCCTGAAGGCAGCATGTTATCAACCGCATCTGATATGGCGCTATTCATGGAAGCTTTTCTGAATGGCGGCAAGGCTGCTGACGGTACGGTAATCCTGTCCGGGGAATAGGTTAAGGCGATGTCTTCCTACCGGATGGTTATCCATCCCGATCTGCCGGATACGACCTATGGCTTTGAATCGCCTGTAATCCCGGCCCAGACGAAAGGGGAGAAGGTGATCTCCAAAGGCGGAGACATTCTAGGTTACAGCTCTCTTCTGTGGATTCTGCCTGACCGGCGTACTGGAGTGTTCGTATCATACAATACCAATCAGGATTAGCGGATAATGAAGGTCATATCCTCTATATGAAATACTCCAATCTATATAGCTATGCGTCCGAACTCCCGGAGAATCCAGCCGGATTTCCGGATGTGCCGGCCAATCATCCGTATGCCGGCTATATTCTGAGCCTGCGGTCACTGGGCTTCTTGACAGAGGAGCTTTCGGAGCCGTTTGAGCCTGAGCAAAAAGTTACCCGTGGAGCGTTCATCCATACGTTTAATACGATATGGAGCATCCCGGAGTCATCGAATCCGTCCTTATTCAAGGACACCGGTAATTCACTGTACGGGCAGGATATTCAAGCTGCTGTCGAGGCTGGCATGCTGAATGGAACCGGGAACGGGTTGTTCTAGCCGGACCGTCCGATTCTGCGCGAAGAAGCGGCAGCAATCGTCTACCGCCTGCTTACAGCAACAGGGATCAGGGTACTGGGTTCTACAGCCGTGCTTGCACCGGGTACGTCGGAGTGGGCTGCCGATGCTGTCCGTTCAATTGTTAGCTGGAAGCTGCATGGACCGGAGGTTACAGAGCCTTACGGCATGTCCGACTACGGTTCACAACGGGCGCTCTACAAACAGGAGATGGCGGCTCTTCTGTTCCGCATGCTGCTGCCGCAATAAGAACATACAGGGAGAAGGGGCGATTCATCCGCTCCTTTTTTTGTGCTGCAGGTAATTTTCACATGGCCTGTTAACTTTGTAATGGTATTTCTTATAATTCCATGCGACAATGCCATTCTGGAGGGATGAAGCATGAATGATGAATACACGGTTCAGTTAGCGGAATTATCAGATCTCGATTCCTGGATGCACATGATTGATATCGTCCGCGATAACTTTCCGGGGATAGATACGGATGAATTACTGGCAGGCTACAGGCAGACGGTAATTAAGAATATGAACAGGCGTACTGCGGTGTGTGCCAAGCTTGCCCATGAGGTAGTTGGACTTCTGTTATTTTCATATAATGCCAAGTGCCTCTCCTGTATGGCTGTCCATCCTGAACACCGGAGACAAGGTATTGCTGAAGCTATGATTCAGCGGATGCTGCCGTTATTTCCGGAGGATGCGGATATCTCTGTAATAACCTTTAGGGAGAATGACAGCAAGGGGATTGCCCCGCGTTCATTGTATAGAAAAATCGGCTTTACCGAAGCGGAGCTGGTGGAAGAATTCAATTACCCTCATCAGAAATTTGTCCTGCGGAATAGGGGAGTGCAGAGTTGAATTTAGCCTGGAGGACGTTTGATAAATAAAAACCTGAGAATGAAAGGACAATGAATCACATTATGAATTCGAAGCCGTTAACCAAAAGTATCACCTTCATGCAAGCCCTGGCCCTTGTGGTAGGGATGATTATCGGATCGGGGATCTTTCTGAAGCCCGGGATTGTGCTGAATAACGCGGGAACTCCATGGATGAGTATCCTGGCCTGGGGTGTCGGGGGGATTATTACACTGGCTTCGGCGCTGAGCGTGGCGGAAATTGCTGCCGCGATTCCGAAGTCAGGAGGTTTGTATACATATTTAAGTGAATTGTATGGCGGGGTATTCGGCTACCTGCTCGGCTGGGTGCAGGCTGTGATCTCCTATCCGGCTTCTGTTGCCGCGCTGGCGATTGCTTTTGCCACATACTCCGGCTACTTCCTGCCGCTGAATCACTGGCAGCAGAAGCTGCTGGCCGTGGGTATTCTGGCTTTCATTCTGCTGATGAATGTCATCGCCACAAGGTTCGGCGGAATCATCCAGACTGTGGCAACTGTGGGCAAGCTGATTCCGGTAGCGGGCATCGTGGGCGTAGGCTTATTCTCGGATCTGGCTCCCGGCTTTGGAGGAATCAGTGCATCAGCGGCAGGCGCGGGCTTCGGGGCGGCGGTTCTGGGCACACTCTGGGCGTATGACGGCTGGATCAGCGTGACCAATATGGCGGGTGAAATTAACAATCCGGCCAAAACACTGCCAAAAGTCATTTCGATCGGCGTTATATTTGTAATTGCTGTATATGTATTGTTCAACATCGCTGTGTTCAAAGCGCTGCCTTACGATCAGATTATTTCCTCCCAGACTCCGGGTGCAGATGCGGCAGAAGCACTGTTCGGCAGCGGCGGCGGAGCTTTTATTACAGCAGGCATCATTGTCTCCGTATTAGGAGCACTGAACGGGTATCTGATGACCGCTGCGCGGGTGCCGCAGGCGATGGGGGAGAAGCGGCAGATTCCATTTTCCCGGGTGCTCAGCAGTATTCATCCGAAGTTCCAGACTCCGGCGAATGCGCTTATTTTTCAGAGTGTGCTGGCGGTGATCTACATCTTCTCCGGTACCTTCAATACACTGACAGACCTGTTGGTGTTTGTCCTGTGGATTTTCTTTACGATGGGTGTGTTCGGCGTGTTCATCCTGCGCAAGAAAATGCCGCATGAACAAGGCCGCTACCGCGTGCCGCTCTATCCGTTCACCCCGATACTTGGCGTGGCAGGCGGAATCTATATTCTGGCCAGCACAATCATCAGTGATCCGCTGCGTTCGCTGGTGGGGATCGGCATTACGCTGGCCGGACTCCCGGTCTATTATGTGATGATCCGGAAAAACCGTGTATAGAGTAAGTTCACAGATTGGCCTCAGGGTAAGCTGGATATGAAATAAACTGCGCAGTACAAGGTGCTTCAGGGCTTTGTACTGCAGCAGTTAACAGCTGAGCAAGAGGAAATATAATTATTTGTTGACAGGGGCAGTTATATTAAGTATACTATGAAAGTATCTTTTGAGCGGGCGTTCACAGCTTAGAGATTATCGTCTTGTAGATCAGAATACATAGACAACATACGGACTCTTAGCTCAGTTGGTAGAGCAGTAGACTCTTAATCTATTTGTCCAGGGTTCGAGCCCCTGAGAGTCCATCACACAAGAAACGGCAGAGATGCCGTTTTTTTTTTGTCGTTTAAGGCGTGAATAATAAAGTTGGAATATCGCTGAAGAGGCAGCTAAGGCATCCGGGAGTAGCATTGGTGAGGGTTAGGCTATATGAGCGCCGGGAATAGTTGGATTTTCTCCACTTGCTGATGAATGGAGGGGCCCTGAGCGGACAGCAGTTGGATAAACAGCACTTAATTTGCGGTAAATGCCATAAAGTAGAGTGGATGTGAGAAATTAAGTGACGTTTCTCCAACTAAAATCCTGAAATTAGTCAAAAGAGCGAAATTAAGATACGTTTTTCCATTTAATACTCTATATACTGGTTAAACTACGGCGGCAATCTCTAAGCACGACTCATTTATTAGCATTAGCCTATACTCAATTCACCGTAGTTTGCTGATTCGCTTGAAATTAAACTTGATCATGCTTGTCAGAACAGGAGCTAGCAATGCTCCGCAATCTGTACTTCGAAGCCGTCCGGGTCCAGAATGTAAAAGAACCGCAGATGCGGATTCGGCGAGACGGGTCCGCGTGCTACCGGAATTCCCTCGTTGCTAAGCTCCTTCATAGCCTCGTCCAGTGAACCTGCCTCGAAACCTACTGAAACACCGCACTCCGGCTTTAGCGCCTGATCACTTCCCTGAATAAGCTCGATCTTCGGTTGTCCTTCTGCACCCAGCATGACAATTTGCCTGCCTCTGCTCTCAAATCTGCGCTCAATGGGAAGGCCCAGAATCCTGTGATAGAAATCAAGGGAAGCCTCCAGATCGCGCACTCTGAGTGTAATCCAGTTCATACTCAGGTTCATGCGTTTCAGATCCTTTGCTGTGAATTTTGGTAGTGTCTATTATACGCTATGTGTACGGCTTTTTTAACATACACAGTCTGCCGGTAACGTTATAATCTATCTGGAATGATTCTGTTATATTGCCGGAGGCCGGAAGATGAGGAAGTATGTGCTGCTATTGATATTCCTAGTACTTATGGGACTGCTGGCCTTCATAGGAACGATATGGCGCGAGGGTCCGCAACAAGATGTGCCTGAATTAACAGCGGCCCAGAAGCGGGAGGATTTTGAATATCTGGCCAAGCTCGTGAAGGGGGTTTACCCGCTGGATAAGGCGCTTGAGCAGGATAAAGGTCTTGAGAATATGGACGTAATCAGTCAGGCATTCATAACCCGGGCCGGGGAATCTGCCGACAATGCTGAATTTCTCCGGCTGTTCTATGAATACATGACATTCCTGGGGCAAGCCGGCCATGCACAGGTGGTCTTTGATGAACCGTACAATCCTATGCTTGCTTTCTTCTATAACATTGATAAACAAGCCTACCGCTCCAGAGACTACTGGCTTAACATGGCGTCCGGTGTGGAGATGTATGTGCACAGCAAAGCAGACATCCACTATGAGCAGGGTAAATATGTGCTGGCGCAGGATTATCAGGCGAGAGAGACTCTTTTTCCACAAGGTTCAATAATTGAGCGAATTAACGGGCTGGCCGTTGAGGATTATGTTAAGTCTTTGCAGACACGGCTTCATCTAGTTTGGGATGCTGCGCTTCATCGGGTATACCTGCAGACGCTACTTAGTGCTGATCCGGGGAACGGTGCTTGGATGATTGAAGCGGTCCGCCCGGATGGCACGATGGCCAAGGGGGATTTCTTGGTGTACAAGGGATATGCGGCGCCATACCGGAATGAACAGCCTGACAGCAATGTTATCCCCGTTGAGCTGGATGACCAGACCGGATATATAAGGATTTTTAGCTTTGCAGATATGTATAAGGAGCAGGACCGACTGGTTATTCAGGATTTCATGAAGAAGTCGGGATGGAAATACAGTAAGCTGATTATTGATCTAAGGAGGAACGGCGGCGGTGATGATGATTATTGGGCGGATAATCTGCTGAAGCCTTTGTTAAAAGTGCCCGTGGATTACGAGCAATCCGCAAGCGTGAAGAAATCATTCGGTGAACGTTTTGGGCTGCGGTTTCGCCTGTACAAACAATTCGTCAGCTCTACTCTGACCAATAAGGACAGATATGACGTAACAGAGGTTAAGAAAGAGCAGCTCCCGGGAGTAGACTCTGCGGACTGGGACACTTATACGGTGACCAAGCACTGGCAGCCGGAAGATTCTTTTCCCTTTGACGGAAAGGTATATGTGCTTGCAGACGGTGACAGCTTCTCGGCAGCAGACAACTTCACAGCCGCTGTCAGCAAACTGGGCCTGGGAACGGTGGCCGGAACGAATACGGCGGGTGGAGCCTGTGTCTATATGGAGCCTTACAGGTACGCTCTGCCGAACAGCGGGATTATATTTAAACTCGAAACGGACCTGAACAGCAACGCCGAAGGCCGGATTAATGAAATCTACGGGACTGCGCCGGATGTGCTGATGGACGAATCCCGCTATCCAACGGCCTATCCGGAGAGTTATGAACCTGAGGTTTTGAAGAATGAGGAGTGGATCCGCAAGGTTATGCTGAGTCTATAATGGATTGTGAGTTCTAAGTACATATTAGGAGGATTTGGTAATGAATATAACACCAGTAATAAACGGCGGAAAAACGATAGCCGTAGTGAGCGGCAGCGAGACCTTAGTCAGTGATGTTCAGGATGCGCTGGATCTAATGGCAACGGTACGGTATGAAGTCGATTGTGACCGGATTGTCCTTCATAAAGCTCTGCTCAGCGAAAGCTTTTTTGATTTGAAGACCCGGCTGACCGGCGAGATTTTGCAGAAGTTCATCAATTATCAGCTGAAGGTGGCGGTAGTAGGAGATTTCAGTGGATACACGAGCCGGAGTCTGCGTGACTTCATTTATGAATGCAATAACGGGAAGGATGTTTTTTTCCTGGCGGATGAGCAGCAGGCGGTTGAGCAGTTAAGTAAGGTGTAGGTTCACATAATAAGGAATAATACAAACTCCGATCCGGCTGGATCGGTTTTTTTGTATTTTCCAGTGAGGCAGGAGAACAATATGCGCTAAAAAGACATTACGCCTATACCGTCACTATTAAATTTGAATACTACTATATTGAAAAATAGTTTTATATCAATCTGAGTGAAAGGGGAGTGGTGACGATGAGCTTATTATCTACGGGACCGATTGAGAACAATGTCTCAGCCTCAACCGGAGTAAGACCTACGCAGCAGGTGACAGTCAAAGTCGATAACAGAAGCAGTGTCTCCAGTTCGACGGTTGTGGTCGAAGGCTATTTTTTGGATGGGACAAGAACGTTGTATGTGAGTGAGATTCTGAACCTGGTCCCGAATCAAGTGATAACCAGAACTTATTACGCGAATTTGGATGCCTTTGAATTTCTTTTCACCACATCTGCTTCCGTGAACGATGAGATCCAGATCTCTATATGGGGAAAAGATGCTACGGGTAATTTGGTGACGGCGCACAGGCTGGTTTCCGCTGAATTATTAGGAGCAGTGACGGGGGTGACGGGAGCCACGGGAGCCACGGGAGCCACGGGGGCCACGGGGGCCACGGGAGTGACTGGAGTGACTGGAGTGGCGGGAGTGACTGGGGTGACGGGAGTAGCTGGAGTGACGGGAGCCACGGGAGCCACGGGAGCCACGGGAGCCACGGGAGCCACGGGAGCTACGGGAGTAGCTGGAGTGACTGGGGCGACGGGAGCCACGGGAGTAGCGGGTGCGACAGGAGCCACGGGAGTAGCGGGAGCGACTGGAGGTACGGGAGTGACTGGAGCTACGGGAGTGACAGGAGTGACTGGAGTGACTGGGGCGACTGGAGCCACGGGTGCAACGGGAGTGGCTGGTGCAACGGGTGCGACTGGAGCTATGGGAGTGACTGGAGCCACGGGAGTAGCGGGAGCGACTGGAGTTACGGGAGTTACAGGAGAGACAGGAGTGACTGGAGCTACGGGAGTGACTGGGGCGACTGGAGATACAGGAGTGACAGGAGTGACGGGAGCCACGGGAGCCACGGGAGTGGCTGGTGCAACGGGTGCGACTGGAGCTACGGGAGTGACTGGGGCGACTGGAGTGGCGGGTGCGACAGGAGCAACGGGGAGTGCCGGTTCAACCGGAGCTACAGGATCGGCGGAGCCCGCCTCGGTTAATCTGATGTACGTGACCAACAACGGCGGCGACAATATTTCTGTGATAGACGGGAATACGAATACTGTTGTAGCTACGATTGCAGTAGGTGCAGGGCCGTTTGGTGTAGAGGTGAACTCTGTAACCAACCGGATTTATGTAGCCAATGAGGATAGCGGGAATGTCTCGGTGATAGATGGAAGCACCAATACGGTTATAGCTACTGTTACTGTGGGGACTACACCAAACGGGGTGAGGGTAAATTCCAATACCAACCGGATTTATGTTACGAATTCAGGGAGTGATAATGTCTCAGTGATTGACGGGGGCAGCAATGAAGTGATTGCCAGTGTGGCCGTAGGAGCCGGGCCATTCGGTGCATGGGTGAACCCGATCACCAACCGGATCTATGTAGCAAATACAGGCAGCAATAATGTCTCTGTCATCAGCGGAATATCCAATGCCGTTATTGCTACGGTTGCTGTTGGGGCTGTTCCTGTAGGAGTAACGGTGAATACCCGTACCAACCGGATTTATGTGACAAATTCAAACAGCAGCAATGTTTCGGTGATCAGCGGTTTGTCAAATACCATTATCGCTACGGTTCCGGCAGGTATAGTACCAAGCGGCATCGGATTGAATCCTAACACTAATCTGATTTACTCCGCCAATCAGGGCAGTAACAATGTGTCCGTCATTAACGGAAGTACCAATACCGTTGCCGCCACCATTACAGTGGGGATCAGTCCGCTCGGTGTAGCGGTAAATCCTCTGACCAATGGTGCATATGTGGCGAATGCCGGGAGCAATACGATCTCCGTTATCGACGGGAACAGAAATACTGTCACTTCCAGCATAACAGTAGGTACCACCCCTTTAGGAGTAGGGATCAATCCTTAACAAGAGGTGAGCGCGATGATTACGATTAGTCTGTGCATGATAGTGAGGAACGAGCAAGCTACACTGGAACGATGTATACAGTCTGTACAGGAGGCGGTGGATGAAATCATCATTGTAGATACCGGATCAACGGACAGCACCAAAGAAATAGCCGGGCGATGGACGCCTCATGTCCGGGATTATAACTGGAAGCATCATTTCGCCGATGCCCGGAACTATTCATTTGCGCAAGCGGCAATGGATTATATCTTGTGGCTTGATGCAGATGATGTGTTGCTGCCTGCGGAGCTGCAGAAGCTGTTGGAGCTCAAACATTCTCTGTCTCCTGACATTGATCGGGTGTCTATGCCCTATCATTGCGACTTTGATGAATACGGGAACGCCACATTAAAGGTCCGGCGCGTAAGGCTGGTCAGACGCTCCCGGAATTACGAGTGGACCGGGGCGGTGCATGAGGATTTGTCGATAGAAGAAGGCGGCTGTCTGGACAGTGATATTGTAATCACTCATCGGAAGAATCATAGCCGTTCAGATACTAAGCGGAACCTGAGAATTTATGAACTGCTATTGTCCTCCGGGGTGGAATTTACAGCACGGGATACGTTGCATTATGCCATGGAGCTGCATCAGCATCGCTTCTATGAACAGGCAGTTCTCTATTACCAGCAATTCATAGACTCTAATCAACGTACAATAGAAGATATAATTCATGTCTGTTCGAAATTGGCAGATTGTTATTACCACATGGGCAACCGGGATAAGGAGCAGGAGTGGATATTCAAATCGTTCACCTATGATATTCCCCGTCCGGAATTCTGCTGCCGGCTGGCTTATTTCTTTCTGGAAAAGGAGCAATTTCAACAGGCGGTGTACTGGTATAAGCTGGCTATCGAATTGCCGCCGCCTGTTAATCCTTGGGCTATCTCAAATGATGTGGCCAGAACCTGGCTGCCCCACATGCAGCTGGGGTTGTGCTACTACCATCTTAATGAGTATGAGCTATCCTATCATCATAACAAGATAGCCTCCGGATACCTCCCGGATGATCAGAGGATTCTCAACAATCTTATTCTGTTGGAGAATGAGATTCTAAAGGTTAAGGAGCAGCCCGATTTGCGTTTGACAACCTTTCCATGTTGAAGCACAATAAAAAGGTGATGATGTAAATTTAAGTGGTGCAGGGAGAATAATACATGAATAATAAATCAGGTCGTCAGTCCTTCCGGGAAAGATTGGATTATATGGTAAGCAAGCTCCGCACAGATATTCTTAGCGGTATTCTGCAGCCGGGAGCGTATCTTCCTGCCGAGAGCCTGCTGGCCAAACAGTTTGAGCTCAGTAACAAATCCGTCCGCAGAGGACTGGATGTCCTTGTACAAGAAGGTCTGATTCTGAAGATTGACCGTGTAGGCAGCGTGGTAATGGAGTCGGTCAGGGAGCGGATCCGCATCCATTTCGGCTGCAGCTCTTCCCTGACCAAGGACTTCAAGCTGGACGATCTCATAGCAGAATTCCACCGACTGCATCCCGGTATTCATGTTCTGCCGCTCGCCTTGAATGACTTCGATCATGTGAATTCGGCCTTGGAGCTGATGAATAACGGAATGCTCGATGTGTTGTCCCTCAACAGCACCCAGTTTCAGGAGATGGCCGAGAACGGGTCCGCAGAGCTGCTGGAGGCGCTGGAGCCCGATCCGGGGCTGTATCCGATTACCAGCGAAGCCTTTTTGCATGAGGGACAGCTGTTTGCGTATCCGATTTCCTTCTCTCCGGTGGTGCTCTGCTATAACAAAGCCCATTTCCGTGAGGCGGACCTGCCTGAACCGGACAGTTACTGGACCTGGGATGATCTGATGGAGTCGGCACGGCAGCTGTCGGAGAAACGGGGGCGGCATGCCGTGTATTTTGTACCCGCCTCCGAGAACCGCTATTCGGTGTTTCTGCTGCAGAGCGGAATCCGGATCACGGAGGACGGAGGACACCATCCCACACTGAGTCCCGAGACCGCCAATAGTCTGGATATATACAGCAGGCTGGTGAACAATCATCAGATCTTCCCCAAATATCTGGCCGGCAATCACGAGGATGAGACGATATCGCTGTTTGTGCAGGAGCAGGTATCGATGATCCTGGCGACCTACTACAATCTGAACGAGTTCAAGGATCTTCCCCTGGATTATGACTTGGCCCCGCTTCCAACGCTCAAAGCTAGGGACCCGCAAAAAACACTGCTCGTCACCATCGGTGCGGCTGTTGTGGGGAACTCCAGGCAGAAAGAGGCTGCACGGCAATTCGTCAGCTTCCTGGCTTCGGCAGAGGCGCAGCGGATGATCCGCGAACGTTCGGTCAGTATTCCGGCACGCAAACGGATTGCTGAAATGACCGTGGATGATCATTTGAACCGTCCTTCGAGATATCTGATGTACAGAGAGTTGTTTCCAACATTTTCATACCTCAGAGATCTGGGGCTTCCTATTGCTGTACTGCAAAGCTTCCGCAAGCTTTTGAATGCGTATTGGTCCAGAATGATTGATGAAACCTCTATGTATGAGGAAATGGGCCGGCTGATTGCAGAAGAAAACAGGGCGAAAGCGGATAGGTCAGCGGATACGTCCACCTGAGTGCGGCTGCAGCGGTTCTGGGTCGGAGATTAAGCGTGATGATAGCGGGATTCTGCTATTATTACGCTTTTTTGCTGTGTTTACTACTAGAACTGGTGTAAAAAGAAAACATGAAATGAAAACAATGAAATATTT
Source organism: Paenibacillus sp. FSL E2-0178 (assembly GCF_038593005.1). Classification (NCBI taxonomy): domain Bacteria; kingdom Bacillati; phylum Bacillota; class Bacilli; order Caryophanales; family Paenibacillaceae; genus Paenibacillus; species Paenibacillus sp. FSL E2-0178. The sequence goes on along the minus strand of NZ_CP151953.1, from coordinate 2,074,592 downwards.
CATATCAATTCATGTTAGCTTTTTCACAATATTAAGATGGAAAATTCGATTGATGAAATATTAATGTGATGTATAATTACATAAATGCTGATAAATAGTCAAAATTTAATTGACTTCAATGGAAGGTGAAAATATAATATATACATCAGATGTATATCAGTAATGCGAAAGTATAGATCTGAATAGCTTGGATGTAAATCAAAAAGAAGTCAAGATTGAGAAAAACGTCACAATTATTGAGAAATTCACAGGCTGAAGGAGAAAAACAAGTGGAAAGGCGCTGATAGCTATTCCGTAAAAACGAAATGTTGATGTACTGTTGATTCCCTTATCGTGTGTTAGTAAATATCTCATAGGAACTATCTTACTTTTACTTATTAATAGGGGGCTGAATTATGAATGTTGCTAAAAGGAAGCTAGCTCTGCTGTTGCCGGTCCTGACACTGCTCGTTACACTGGTGTCCGCCTGTGGAGGGTCAAACAATAATGGAGGCAACGCCGCTGAACCATCGGCCTCTTCGGGTACTCAGAGTGAAACGGCTGCTCCTGTTGAAGGAAGCCGGTCCGTTGGCGGCCTTCAGGTACCGATTGTGGCGGACAAGCTGGAGCTGTCCCTTTGGTCCCCGAGCGGGGGCAATTTCCGCGGAACCGATTTTAATGAGAAGTACTCCTTTCAGCAAATGGAAGAGAACACCAACATTCATATCAACTTTCAGCACAGTACAGAAGCCAGCGCAGAAGCATTCAGTCTGCTGATGTCCTCCGGCAAGCTTCCGGATATTATATATAACGATCTGTGGGGGACGGACTCCGGCAAATACGGCACTCAGGGAGCGCTCCTTCCACTGGAGGATCTGATTGACCAATATGCACCAAACTTCAAAAAGCTCCTCGATGACCACCCGGATATCCGGGGACAAATCACTTCGCCTGAAGGGCATATCTATTATCTGCCGAACCTCGTACTCGATTCCCAGGATTTGACCCAAATGTTCCCTCAGGTCCGCAGTGACTGGGTGGAGAAGCTGGGACTCCAGATGCCGCAAACTACAGAAGACTGGTATAACATGCTTAAAGCCTTTAGGGAGCAGGATCCCAATGGTAATGGCAAAAAAGATGAAATTCCACTCGTCACCGTCAATCTGGAGAACATTATGATGCTGTTCGCACCGGCCTTTGGTGTCGAATACGGGTTCTTCGTGGATAACGGTGAAGTGAAATTCGGGCCTAATGATCCGCGGTTCAAGGATGTTGTTGCCTATCTGAACCGTCTATATGAAGAACAGCTGCTGGACCCGAACTATCTGGTGGACACAACGTTCCAGACGCTGACCGAGAAGGTGACCACGGATGTGGCCGGTGCCTGGTTCGGCTGGTCGGGGTCCTACATGGGGAACTTCACAACGCTGATGGAAGGCAAGCATGACACCTTCAAAATTGCAGCAGCCATTCCTCCAAAGGGGCCTAACGGTGATCAGCGCCATGTCTCCTTCCGCTGGCAGGCTGCAGCCCATGGACTTGCCGTATCCTCAAAGTCTGCACATCCCGAAGAAGTGATGAAGTGGCTGGACTACCAGTATTCTGAAGAAGGCATTCTGCTGAACAATTTCGGGGTGGAAGGCAAGTCTTATGATCTGGTGAACGGCGAGCCGGTATATAAGGAAGAGGTTACTCATCCTACCAACGGGCTGACGAATACGCAGGAGCTGCTGAATCATACCATCGGCGGCGGAAGCTGGGCTACAGTGGCTGACACCCGTTATGCCGAACAGATCCGTGAAGCGAACGGACAAACGGAGAATCCGCTGGAGATTTACAAGGATTATATTGACTTTGACGCGAAGCTGCCGCCAGTACAATTCACGGCTGAAGAAAATGAAATTGTGGTTCCGCTTATGGCTGACATTCAGACCTATGTGGCTGAAACGATCAATGCCCAGATTATGGGACGCCAGAGCTTTGAGGATTATGACAAAGTCATGAAGCAGCTGGAGCAAATGGGGATTGGTGAGGTGTTGAAGCAGTACCAGGCTGCATATGAGCGTTTTAAAGGAAAATAAGCGGAGCAGGGCTGTCTTAGCCGGGCGGGCTGCGGATATTCCGGCAGCCTCCTGGCACTAAGATAACCGGTACCCTCGCCTCTGTCCGGGAAAGGAGCCCCCTATGGCAGTACCCGTAAATGCAATCAAGGCTAAAAGCAGGAAACAGCAGACGAAACGGAGTTCCTTTTCGCTGAAGCGTATGATGGCTAACCGTTATCTCTATCTCATGCTGCTGCCTACTGTGCTGTATTTCCTCATTTTTGAATACAAACCGATGTACGGGGCGATAATCGCCTTCAAAGATTTCAATCCTTTCGCAGGTGTAGCCGGCAGCCCCTGGGTGGGCTTCAAAAATTTCGAAAAGTTTTTTGAGAGCTATTATTTCTTCCGTTTGCTCAAGAACACCTTCCTAATGAGCTTTTATTCGCTGCTGTTCATTTTTCCGGCTTCGCTGGTCTTTGCGCTTTTGCTTAATGAGCTGCGGATCAAAAAGCTGAAGTCTTTCCTGCAGACGGTGTCATATCTTCCGCATTTTGTTTCACTAATTGTCATCTGTGGAATGATTATTGACTTCACGAAGCCTGGAGGCATTATTAACAGCCTGCTACTCGGCATCGGAATCATCTCTGAGCCGATTCAGTTTCTAATCCTGCCGGAGTGGTTCCGCACCATTTATGTCGGTTCAGGCATGTGGCAGAGCCTGGGCTGGAACTCTATCATCTATCTGGCAGCCTTGTCCGGCATTAACCCGAGCCTCTATGAGGCTGCCGTGGTCGATGGGGCCGGGCGCTGGAAGCAGCTTACCCACATTACACTGCCGGGAATTCTGCCCACAGTGCTGATCCTGTTGATTCTGAATGTCGGGACTCTGCTGAATGTGGGCTGGGACAAAATTATATTGCTGTATAATCCGGGAACCTACGTCACGGCAGACGTCATCTCCACCTTTGTCTACAGACGCGGTGTCATGGAAGCCGATTACAGCTTCTCAGCGGCGGTGGGACTGTTCAACTCCGTGATCAACTTTACGCTGCTGGTGCTGGCGAACCGGATCAGCCGGAAGACCACCGAGAGCAGCTTATGGTGAGAAGGGCTATGCTTCCGAAGCAAGTTTAATTGCGCTGTTCACACAGGAAGTATAGCTCCATTAAACTCTGGCGTATGCTTCCGAAGCTAGTTTTGTACGAAGCTGATCAGTGAAGTCATCCTAACAAAACTCAAGTGTATGCTTCCGAAGCTAGTTTAATTGCGCTGTTCACACAGGAAGTATAGCTCCATTAAACTCTTAGGAGGGAAGACAGTGGTAATCAAACGCAGCATTCCGGAACTGATATTTGACAGCTGCAATGTTCTGTTCCTAATCTTCTGTTCCTTCCTGTTCCTGTATCCCATGTGGTATGTACTGGTATCCTCGTTCAGTGATGCGCATGCCATCGCCGCGGGCGAGATCAGCTTCTGGCCGAAGGGCTTTAATGTGGATGCGTACAAGCTGGTTTTTGAAGACCAGCGGATCTGGACCGCTTACGGGAATACGTTCATTTATGTCATCGCGGGCACTTTTATCAACCTGGTTCTAACTACACTTGGCGCTTATCCGCTGTCCAGAAAGAATCTGGAGGGGCGCAGCCTGATTATGGCGTTCATCGTGTTCACGATGTTCTTCAGCGGGGGGCTGATCCCGGCCTATCTGAATGTGCGTGAGCTGGGACTGTACGATACAAGATGGGCGTTGCTGCTGCCGGGCGCGGTTAGTGCTTTTAACCTGATCGTAATGCGGACCTTCTTCCAGTCCATACCTGAGAGCCTCGTGGAATCGGCCAAAATCGACGGTGCCCATGACTTCCGCATTCTGCTGCGGATTGTACTGCCGTTATCGATGCCTGTACTGGCGGTAATGACGCTGTTCTATGCGGTGGGACACTGGAACAGCTGGTTCTCGGCGATGATTTATCTGCAGGACCGTGATCTGTTTCCGCTGCAGCTGATTTTGCGGGAAATTCTGATTCAGTCCTCCGCGCAGAATATGCTGGCCGGTGTTACGCAGGATGAGGTGTTCCGCATCAGTGAATCTATCAAGTTCGCGACGATTATTATCGCAACGGTGCCTATTTTGATGATCTATCCGTTTTTGCAGAAGTATTTCGTCAAGGGCGTTATGATCGGAGCGCTGAAAGAGTAAGCGGACAAGAGAGAGAAACAGAGCAGAAACAGGGCAAAAACAGAGCATAAATAGAGAAAACAACATTCGCACCGTAATCTGCGCGAAGCAGTCGGGAGGAGAGAGGCTATATGAAGGCGGTACTATCCCAGAATGGTGAAATTAACGTGGCTGAGATTCCCGCTCCGGTGCTGGAGGACGGATTCGTGCTCGTTGAGACAGAATATTCGGCCATCAGTCCCGGAACAGAAATGATGATGAATGGTGCTCACCGCCCGAAACCCATAGTTCTCGGATATAGTGCAGTAGGGATCATCCGGTCCCGGGGACAGGGAATGGAGCATTGGCCAATTGGTCAGCGGGTGGCCTGTTACGGGGGACCTTATGCGAAACACGCGGAATGGCTGCTGATGCCACAGCATCTCATGGTGCCGGTTCCGGAGCATGTCAATCCGGTGGAAGCGTCAACGGTGGGTCTTGGAGCCATCGCAGTGCATGCCGTAAGGCAGGCTGACCTGCAGTTCGGCGAGACGCTGGTGCTGATTGGAGCAGGAATTCTCGGCCAGCTGATTGCGCAAATTGCCAGGGCTGCCGGCTGCCGGGTCATCGTCTATGATCTGCTTGAAGCGCGCTGCAGTATCGCCGAGAGCCTTGGCATCCGCCACATTGCAGTGAGTCCGGAGCAGGTCAGCTCGCATCTGGAACAATTGACGGCGGGAATGGGAGCGGATGCCGTAATGATCTGTGCCGGGGGCAAATCCGGCGGGCTTGTCGATCAGGCGCTGGAATGGGTGAGGAACCAGGGGAAGGTGCTGCTGGTCGGAGATGTGAAGGCGGACTTCTCGCGGGAGCTGATGTTCGGGAAGGAAGCGCAGGTACTGATCTCCAGAGCAGGCGGTCCGGGCCGTTACGATCCTGTCTATGAAAAGCAAGGGATTGATTATCCTTACGGCTACGTCCGCTGGACCGAAGGACGCAACATGGCGGAATACATCCGGCTGATCGCTGAAGGCGATATTCAGGTAGGGCCGCTGATCAGCAAGGTGTTCCCCCTGGAGCGTTCAGCCGATGCGTTCTTACAGTATGCACAATCTCCGGCAGAGCTGCTGGGGGCGGTGCTTGCTTATCCTGTAACCGGTGTTCAGGAGGCCGAGCCTGCTGCAGCCCAAGCCCGGGAGGGGCAATAATCATGGAGGCGCTGCGGATCGGCGAGCCGCTGAACGGGCTTGCGGTATGGGCATCGGCCTATGGCAAGCGGCAGGGGCAGGACCGGATCTATGCCGTATCCTCCGGCAGTCCCTGCATGCTGTTTGTACTTGATCCTGCTGGTACCCAGCCGGTGCAGAAATTCGCGCTGGAAGGCTCGGATCATTGCTGGGGAGTGGTTGCGGCGGCCAGCGGAATCTACATCGGCGGCAGCGGGATTCTCTACAGATTTACGCATGAACAGGGCATCAAGAACCTGGGGGAGATGATTCCAGGCGAGTTCTACACCTGGCGGCTTGCCGCCGACAACGCGGGCAACATCTATGGAGGCTGCTATCCCGGCGGCAAAGTCTTTCAATATAACCCGTCCACGGGACAGTTCAGAGATTACGGTGTCATGGTTGACGGCGAGCAATACGCCCGGTGCATGCAAGCCTTGGAGGGCAAGCTGTACGTGGGGGCCGGAACCCGGTGTCCGCATATTGTGGAACTGGACACAGAGACAGGTGAACGGACTGAGATCAGTCTGCCGGAAGAGAGCCGCACAGAGCAGCTGGTGTATGATCTGAATATTGTCCACGGGAAGCTGATAATTCGGATAACACCGAGTTCTAGATTATATATCTATGATCTGAAGCTGCGCCGGTGGGAGAATTCTATCGATCATGTAAGTGGACTCAGTGTGTCGCCGCCTGACCGTCACGGGAACATCTATTTCATCAAGGATGATGTTCTGCAGCGTTATGCATTGGCAACGGGCGTGCTTACCCCTACTTCATTTGCCATGCCGGAACCGGCAGGAGACTACGGCTGGCTGGAGGGCCATCCGCTGAATCCGCAGGGCAGCTGCCTGGCAGGTGTGCACAGGGACGGGACCTGCTGGATCTATGATCCGGAGAACGACCGGCACACGGTCATGGATTTCATACTCCAGGGGCAGCCGGTTCACCTGCAGTCCCTGGCCTGGGGGCCGGAAGGGAAGCTGTATACCGGCGGTTATTTCGCCGGCGGACTGGCCAGTTACGATCCGGCCACCTCGGAAATCGTTTCCCGCCGGGGGATCGGGCAGATTGAGGGCATGATGGAGGCCGGCGGCATTATGTATCTGGGAGTGTACCCCAAAGCGAATATCTTCGCCTATGACCCGTCACGGGAATGGAATCCCGGCCTTAATCCCAGGCTGGCTTTCTCCCTGCAAGGCGAAGAACAGGACCGTGCTTTTGCCTGGACCCGGGCGGGAGAAGAACTGGCTATCGGAACCGTTCCGTCCTACGGCCGGCATGGAGGTGCACTTACCCTGTTGCATCCAGAAACCGGGGCGCGTGAAGTATTCAGGGGGCTGCTGCCGCAGCAGAGCATCGTGTCACTGACTGCAAGTGAAGACCTTTTGTTCGCCGGAGGCTCTGTCTGGGGAGGACTCGGAATCGCCCCGGAGCGGATGGAAGCGTCCCTGATGATCTGGGATGTGAACAGCCGCCGCAAGGTGTGGGAGGGCGTTCCGGTACCGGGTGAAAAGGCCATCCCGGCGCTGGCGCTGGATGATGAGGGCAAGGTATGGGGACTCACTGCAGGGTTGCTTTTCCTGTTTAATCCGCTAACGCTGGAGACTGAAAGGACGATTCCGGTATGTCCGGCGGATTGGGAAGGAATGACCCACTTCTGGCGGGGAGGCAACGAGCTGCTGTACAGGGAAGGCATATTGTACGGGACCGCAATGAACACACTGTTCCAATATGATGTGCGCCAGGGCAGGCTTGAGGTGCTGGACGACGATGCCCGGCTGCTTGCGGTGGACGTCGAAGGCGGACTGTTTTTTGCCAGAGCAACCGCGCTGTACCGGATGCAGGCCTTGGCGGCAAGTCAGGAGAAATCATGAAAATCCTATATTTCTACAAATTTTGCCTGCTGGGCGGAGTCACCACGCAGCTGGCGAACAGGCTTAAGTTTCTGCGGGGCCGTGCGGAGGTGCATTTTGCTTTTCTTGAGGACTACGGCGGGGCCGGCGCTTTTGAAGGCTATGCGCATGTCCGTATCCTCGGAACACCTGATGAAATCAGAAGCTACATTAAGGTGCATGACTTTGACGTAATCATCACCATTGATACCTATGAGCTCTATGAAGCGCTGGGCCCGGCGGAAGAACGGAAGCTGATCATTCACGAGGTGCACACCACCTATGAAGAGCCCTTGCGGAAGCTGGCTGAATCCAGGGATACCCTGCCCTTTCACTATGTCATCACACCCTCTGCCTATATGAAGGAAATGCTGGAGGGAATCGGGATTACAGATGCTTGTCATATCAATAACTGCCTGGATACGGAACTATTCAAATACGAACCCCTCTCCGGCGAGCGGCCGCCTACCATTCTGTGGGTAGGCAAGCTGGACCGGCATAAAAACTGGGAGTCCTTCATGAACATAGCAGGTAGGCTGAATGCGCAATTCCCGGACCTGCAGTTCCTGCTTGTCGGCGGTTACACCGCTCCCGAAGAAATTACCGGCAAACTCCGGGCGAGAGTGCAGGAGCTGGGAATCCGGAATTTTGAGTGGCTGCCCAAAGTGGATTATGAAGAGATGCACCATTATTATTCAGCGGTTGCCGGGAGTGGCGGGGTGTATGTCAGTACTACCAGCAATGAATCCTTCGGGATGACCGTCCTGGAGGCGATGGCCTGCCGGTGTCCGGTTGTCGTGCCGGAGGTCGGAGCGTTGCCTGAGCTGCTGGACGATGAGCTGAGTGTATCGCTGTATGCATCCGGAAATGAAGAGGAATGTGTCCGGCGTGTGGCCCTGCTGCTCGAACAGAACGCCCTGCGGGAACGCTTGATGATCTTGGGCGAGCAGAAGGCAAGAACGGTGTACAGCATTGAAGAGGTTGGAAAAGCATACATGGCATTGCTGGAGCGTTTCGTAAGAGAACGTGCATACCACAGTTAATCTACGTTGTCCGCAGGCACAAAAGGGCGTTCATTAACTGCTATATAGATTGAACTTAAAAATATACGGACTGGGAAAAGCGGCAGAGGGGAAATTTGGAACTGGAACTGTATGAAGGTAGCATCCGCCTGAAAGCTATCCATAGGAAAGCTTGCATCGGAAGCATAAGCTGTCTGAGAATTTCCACTGCGAACAGCGGATTAGATCAAGAAATCTGGGGACGGGCAGCGGCCGGAGGGCCAAATATTCTTTGGAGTTACGGCAACCCATGACCCGATTACGGTAAATGCCGAGGCGTTTGCGGTAAACGGTAAACGGTAAACGGTAGGCTGTAGACGGTAAGCGGTAAGCGGTAGGCGGTAGGCTTAATTGCACTTTGTACAACTAAATCGCCTGATTTTCAACCAATAATGTGTTTAGTTGTATTTCGTACAACTAATCTGCCTCGCTACCTTGGTTTTGGCTCATTCGAACAAATTTAGTTGTACAGAATGCAGTTATAAGAGGCCAGCCTCTCTTTTCGGTGTTTTTAATTGTACATTATACAACTATATACAACTATCCCTGAACATCCATTTGGAACAGAACACATCAGTTGCTGCAAGTACTAGTTAACCCAAGTCTACGCGGGCGGAGGTGCAGAGTTGAAAGAGCTGAACATTGGCATGGTGGGCATGGATACCTCACACAGCAGAATTTATGCTTCGCTGCTGAACCATGCGTCCCATCCGCTGCATGTACCCGGCGGGAGGCTGACTTGCGGGTATGCCGGAGGCTCGGCGGATTTCCCGTTAAGCGCCTCACGGGTGGAAGCGATCAGCAGGGAGCTGCAGGAGCACTACGGTGTCGAGCTGGTGTCTTCCATTGCTGAAGTAGCCGAGAGAGCAGATGCGGTCCTGCTGACTTCTGTAGACGGAAGAGTACACCGTGAACAGTTCGCGGTTCTGGCACCCTACGGCAAGCCGGTGTTCATCGACAAACCGCTTGCGGTCACCAGCGCGGATGCCCGGGCCATCATGGAGCTTGCAGCAAGCTGCGGGACACCCGTTTTCTCCAGCTCAATGGTCCGGTTCGGCGGTCCGCTGATTGCGGCGCTTAAGGATGAGAGTGCAGGCTCCATCGTAGGAGCAGACTGCTGCGGTCCGTTCGAGCTGCAGCCGACCCAGCCGGGATTATTCTGGTACGGCATTCATACCGCAGAGATGCTGTACGCGGCACTTGGCAGAGGCTGCATATCAGTGAGAGCCCTAAGTAATGAAGTCCAGGAATGGGCAGTCGGGCAGTGGAGTGACGGCCGGATCGGAACTCTGCGCGGCAACCGGACGGGCGGCCCGGATTTCACTGCTGTGCTGCACAGGGAACGGGGCAGCATAGCAGTGAATGCGCTGGGCGGGCACTATGAAGCAGGCCATCAGAATCTGCTGAGGCAGTTTCTGTTGATGGCGGGTGGAGCGCCTCCGCCCGTTAGCCCGGCGGTGACGCTGGAGCTGATCCGCTTTCTGGAAGCGGCTAATGAGAGCAGAGTAACGGGGCAGACCGTGCTTCTGTAAGGAGCTTAATCGTACCCGATGATACAGACAGGCTGTTCTTTTGTAATAAGGAGTTACATCTGGAAAGGGGAGAAACGGAATGATCAAGACAGCAGTGATCGGCTGCGGCGGGATGGGAAACATTCATGCGGACAGATATATGTCCATGCCTGAGGCTCAGCTTATCGCGGTATGCGATATCAACGGGGAAGCAGCCGAGAGACTTGGATTGCTGGCAGGTGTGAAGTATTACCTGTCGGCACAGGAAATGCTCGAACGGGAGAAACCGGAGGTGGTCAGTATAGCTGTACCCACCTATCTGCATGTGCCGATGGTACGGCTGGCAGCGGACTACGGTGCACATGTGATCTGCGAGAAGCCGCTGGCGCTGACCTCCGCGGAAGCCGAGGAGGCGGTCCGTTACTGTAACGGTAAAGGTGTCCGGTTATTTGTCGGACATGTGGTCCGCTTCTTCCCCGCCTACAGCCAGCTTGCGGAAGGGATCAGGCAGCATGGCGGAGGCGGGGGAGGCATCTACCATGCCAAGAGAGCAGGTTCGCATCCCGGCCAGGTTCAGGAATGGTTCCGCGACCCGGCGCTGAGCGGCGGCGTGATTGTGGACCTGATGATTCACGATATTGATTATATCCGCGGGACCTTTGGCGAAGCGGAGGAGGTGTATGCCTTCGAGCACCGGACGGAGACGATGAATTATGCTTCCGCGACCTTCCGCTTCGGGAACGGAACGCTTGCCCAGCTGGAGGCTTTCTGGGGGTATCCGGGCGCGTTTCATACAGCGTTCGAATATGCCGGTGCAGAAGTCATTATCTCGGGCGGAACCCCGGACGGGGAAAGCGTGCATGTCCGGCGGGCAGCTGCCTCGGGCTCTGCTCCGGGGTTCGTGGAGACTCCGGCAAGCGTGCTGCTGAAAGACCCCTACTATGAAGAGCTGGAGCATTTCCTGCGGTGCATAGCCAGCGGTGCGGAGCCTAAGGTCACGGCAGAAGATGCCGTTCAGGCTGTACGCTGGGCGGAAGCTGCCGTGAGCTCAGGGGCAACCGGACTTCCCGTTAAGCTCGATGCCAAAGGAGGGATTCTATGAGACGTCTCAATGTGGGAATGCTCAGCTTCGCCCATGCCCATGCCTATGATTATCTGGCCTGTCTTCAGCAGATGCCGGAGGTGACCGTAAGCGGGATCGCTGATCCTGTGCCGGAGCGGACAGAGGAATTGGCCAGGCGCCATGCCATCCCTTACTACAGCGATTACCGCGAACTGCTGGCCGATGCGTCGATAGATGCGGTGATCATATGCTCGGAGAATATTCATCATGCGGAGCATACTCTTGCCGCTGCTGAAGCAGGCAAGCATGTTCTCTGCGAGAAGCCGCTTGGCCTCTCTGCCGGGGAGATGGAGCGGATGATTGCAGGCTGTGAAGCCAAGGGGGTCCAGCTGATGACCGCTTTTCCCTGCCGGTTTCTGACCCCGGTGGTCCGGGCCAAGGAGGCGTTTGACAGGGGGGAGATCGGAGAGATTATAGCTTTTAAAGGAACCAACAGAGGCTCGTTTCCGGGTCCGGCGTGGTTCGCCGAGCCTTCGCTTTCGGGCGGTGGCGCTGTGCTGGATCATACGGTTCACGTGATGGATCTGATGAACTGGTTCACCGGCTCACCGGTCGAGCAGGTCTATGCCTATGCGGGAACCTTATTCGATCCTGAGCACAAGCGGACGATTGATGATTCCGGCATGGTGCATGTTACTTTTGCAAATGGCGTGTTCGGCGTTCTGGACCCGAGCTGGTCGCGTAATCCCGGATTTCCCACCTGGGGGGATGTGACCCTGCAGATCATCGGGACAGAGGGAGTCATCTCCATCGATGCCTTCAATCAGAAGAACAATGTGTATGGCAGAGCATCCGGCAAAGGCAGCTGGTCTTTCTGGGGAGACGATATGAACGGACTGATGCTGCAGGCATTCCTGCAGGCGCTGCTGGAAGGCACGCCGGTACCGGTGACCGGACTGGATGGTCTCAGATCGGCGGAGGTCGCATTGAATGCCTACCGGTCCGTACAGGAAGGACAACCGGTTAAGCTGCACAGGTAATGCCAGAATATGAAGGTATGTAATCACATTAAAGAGGCGGGATGAACAATGGACGATCAGAAGCTATTCGATACGATGTGTGAAACGCTCTATTCGGCGGTTATCTCCGATACGCTGGATCAGCTGGGCTACCGCAATCAGGTGATGCGCGAGAATATCAATCCGGTCGATCCCTCCTGGGTGGTGGCCGGACGTGCCAAAACCATTCTGTCGGTGGATATCCACCATCTGCCCGAAGATCCCTACACTAAGGAAATTGAAGCGGTAGACAGCGTCAAGCCGGGAGAGATTGTGATCGGCTGCACGAATGAATCCAGGCAGAATGGCCTGTGGGGGGAGCTGCTGTCAACGGCCTCCAAGATGCGCGGCGGGCGGGGTGCCATTGTGGACGGCTTAATCCGGGATACGGCCAAAATTCTGGAGTTGGGCTTTCCCGTCTTCGCCACCGGCACCAAGCCGGTAGATTCGCAGGGACGCGGGATCGTTATCGACTACGATATTCCGGTGCTGTGCGGAGGTGTGCTGGTGAATCCCGGCGACATTATCTTCGGCGACCGTGACGGTGTCGTGGTGATACCGGGCGCCATGATTGATGAAGTGTTCGCACTGGCGACGGATAAGGCGACACGCGAGAATCATACACGCGATGAGCTGCTGGCGGGCTCCACACTGCGGCAGGTCTACGATAAATACGGAGTACTCTAAACCACGAAGGCGGGGTGTCTACATCATGAGGCTGGCTGGAAAAAGAGTGCTGGTAACCGGCGCCGGGCGGGGCATCGGGCTGGCGATTGCCCGCCGATTCCTGGAGGAGGGGGCCCGCGTGGTCCTGCTGGACCTCAGCGAAACAGAGCTGCTTACTGCCGCTGATGAACTGGCAGACTACAGCGGAAGCTGGACCACGGAGGTCTGCGATCTGCGCGACCCGGCACAGCTTGAGGCGTCTGCCGCCAGGGCCTTCGCGCATTTTGGCGGAATTGACATCGTTGTGAATAATGCAGGAATTGCCTATAGAGAATCCTTTCTCGATATTTCCTTGGAGCACTGGAATGCAGTCTTCGAGATCAATGTCCGTGCGGTGTACAGGCTTGGCCAGCTGGCCGCGAGGCAGATGATTGGCCAGGGCGGCGGTGGTGCAATTATTAATATGAGCTCCAAAAACGGAATATCGGCCAGCGCGGAGCTTGCCCATTACAATGCTTCCAAGGCAGCCGTTATCCTGCTGACAGAGTCTATGGCGGTAGAGCTGGCTCCGTATGGTATCCGGGTCAATGCAGTGGCGCCGGGCTTCGTGGATACCCCGCTGGACCGCAGGCTGCGCGAGGAAAGCGGACTGCCATCCCATTCGGAGCATACTCCGATGAAACGGGCAGCGGCTCCAGAGGAGGTTGCCAGCGTGTTTCTCTTCCTGGCCTCAGACGAAGCTTCGTATGTGACGGGAGAAACGGTCCGTGTAGATGGCGGACATCTGGCTAACGGAAGTGAATTATAGCTTGAAGGAGGTGCAGAGATGATTTTTGATTCACATACTCATTTGTTTGGACCGGGAATGGTGGCCGGACCTACGGATGCCGCGATCAAGCGCGCCTGGGGCCCGGATATGAATATTGAGGCTACACCGGAGCAGCACCGGGGCAACCTGGAAGGGTTCTCGGGAGCCATAGTACTGGCGATGGCGGCGTCTGCCACCGGGCTGGTGGTGCCGAATGAATATGTGGCGGAATACTGCCGGACGGACCCGGGAAGGCTGTTTGGTTTTGCCAGCGTAGATCCGAATGATCTGGACTGTGTAGGCAAGTTCGAAACGGCTGTCCGTGAGCTGGGGCTGAAGGGGCTGAAGCTGGCCCCGATCTATCAGAACTTTTATCCGGAGGATCCGAAGCATATGGCGCTCTATGCTAAGGCGGAGCAACTGAACGTTCCGGTTCTATGGCATCAGGGAACATCCTTTGTCCCGGAGGGATATCTGGATGCTTCCCGCCCGGCGATGCTTGATCCAATTGCCAGGGCTTTTCCGAAGCTGAAAATGATCGTAGCCCATATGGGTCACCCCTGGGTGGATGAATGCATCTCGCTGGTGCGCAAGCATCCTAACCTGTACATGGACGTGTCTGCACTCGGCAGCCGTCCGTGGCAATTCTATAATGCACTGGTCTCCGCTGCGGAATACGGGGTGCAGGACAAGCTGCTGTTCGGCTCGGATTATCCGTTCTTCGGTACGCAGCAGATGCTGGATGCCTTGTACCGGATCAACGATCCGGTGGAGGGAACGAAGCTGCCGCGTGTAGCGGAGGATTTCATTGAAGACATTATTCACCGGCCGACACCGGAAATCCTCGGGCTGGTCTAATTTGTACAACAGCAGGCTGGAAGCCAAAGGGAGATGGAGCATGGAGGAGCATACGGAAACCAGCCGGGCGGATAGTAACGGGAGCGGTGCTGCCGGACGCAGACTGAAGAGTGAAGCCTATTTCCAGGAAAAAGATCTGTGGGGCTTCATTCACCGTTCGTTTACAAAGTCGATGGGATATACAGAAGAGGATCTGCGGAAGCCGGTCATCGGCATCTGCAATACCTTCAGTGAGCTGAACAAGTGCCATTCGCACTTTAATGAGCTGGTGGATTATGTGAAGCGCGGGGTCTGGCAGGCTGGAGGGGTGCCGATGGAATTCCCGACGATATCGATCGGCGAGCCTTATGTCAAGCCGACGACGATGCTGCTGCGCAACCTGATGGCGATGGACACGGAGGAAATGATGAAGGGCCACCCCATAGACGGGGTGGTGCTGCTCGGCGGCTGTGACAAAACGGTGCCTGCCCAGCTGATGGCCGCGGCCAGTGTGAACATTCCGGCCATTGTGCTCACGGGCGGGCCGATGCTGAACGGTCGCCTGGGCGGACGCAGCCTGGGTGCCTGCACCGACTGCTACGGCTTCACGCTGGAGCATAAAGCGGGAAATATTACAGACGAGGAGCTGGCGGTGGCGGAGGACGCCATCTGCCGCAGCGACGGGCACTGCATGGTGATGGGCACAGCCAGCACCATGGCCTCGATTGCCGAAGCCATTGGCATGGCGCTGCCGGGGTGCGCGGCGATCCCCGCGCCGGACAGCCGCCGCAGGCATCTCTCCGAGCGGACCGGCAAGCAGATTGTGGAGCTGGTGCGGCGGGATATCCGCCCGCGCGACATTATGACGGCAGAGGCAATGGAGAATGCCATCACGGTCACGATGGCCAGCGGCGGCTCCACGAATGCCATCATCCATCTGGTGGCGATTTCCCAGCGGCTGGGCCGGAAGCTGCCGCTGGAGACATTCGATGACATCAGCCGCCGGACGCCGTTCATTCTGAATTTGCGGCCTTCGGGCAAATATCAGATGGAGGAGTATTTCGAAGCAGGCGGCGTGCCTGCGCTGATGAAGGAGCTGGAGCCGCTGCTGCATGGCGGCTGCCTGACCGTAACCGGCCGGACGGTTACGGAGAATCTGGTCCAGGCGGTCACGCTGGACCGGGAGGTGATCCGCAGCGTGGCGGAGCCGCTGGACAGAGAGGGCGGAATTGCCGTGCTGCGCGGCAATCTGGCCCCGGATGGCGCGCTGATTAAGCAGACTGCGGTATCAGCGCATCTGAAGCGGCACACCGGGCGCGCCGTGGTGTTCGAGAGCCCGGCGGATCTTCAGCTGCGGATCGATGACCCGGAGCTTGCGGTAGATGAGCACAGTGTACTGGTGCTCAAGAACGCCGGCCCCAAAGGTGCACCCGCGATGCCGGAGATCGGGCAGATCCCGATTCCGCAGAAGCTGCTGGTGCGCGGCATAAGAGACATGGTCCGCATCTCTGATGCACGGATCAGCGGCACCTCCTACGGCGCCCTGATCGTGCATGCGGCGCCGGAAGCGGCTGTAGGAGGAACGCTGGCGCTGGTACAGGACGGCGATGAAATCGAGCTGGATATTGCCGCGAGAAGACTGGTCCTGAAGGTGCCGGATGAGGAGCTGGCCCGGCGGCGGGCTGCCTGGAAGGCGCCGGAGCCCCATTATGACAGAGGCTATGGCCTGCTGTTCCATGAGCGCGTGCTGCAGGCGAATCTGGGCTGTGATTTCGATTTCCTGCTGCCGGCAGAGCTTCGCCGGGAGCTGCTGGACGGAGCTAAGCAGGACTAACCATAAATTTTATCCACCTAAAGGAGAATTCTTATGCAAATGCCAACGCAAGCTGTGATCCGGTCTGTTCAGGAGCTGGAAGACCGGCTGGCCCGTCCGTCTGCCGCACTGCTGGAGGAGCTCGCCCGGCTCGACGGGGATATCATGCTGCTCGGAGTAGGCGGCAAAATGGGCCCGAGCCTGGCCAGGCTGGCCGTGAATGCCATCCGGGAGGCCGGGCTGGACAAGAAGGTAATTGGCGTCTCCCGCTTCTCAAATGAGGCATTGAAGCAAGAATTAATTGAAGCCGGTGTGGAGGTGATCGCGGCGGATTTGTCTGACGACAGTGCGCTGCGGGCACTGCCTGACACGAAGAATATCCTGTACATGGCCGGCAATAAATTCGGCACAACAGGCAATGAGCATTTCACCTGGATGATGAACGCCTATCTGCCGGGGCGTGTGGCGGAGCGCTTCCGCGATTCGCGGATTGTCGTCTTCTCGACAGGCAACGTCTACCCGTTCACGCCGGTAGGCCAAGGCGGAGCAACAGAACGCACCTCACCGAATGCGAACGGCGAGTATGGACAGTCCTGTCTGGGGCGGGAGCGGATCTTCGAGCATTTCTCGCATAAGAACAATACGCCGATGTTCATCTACCGGCTCAATTATGCCATAGACTTGCGCTATGGCGTTCTGCTTGAGCTTGCCCGATCCGTTAAGGAGCAGCGGCCCATCGATCTGACGATGGGGCACGCCAATGTCATCTGGCAGGGGGATGCCAATGAGCTTGCCCTGCGCGCCTTGCTCCGCTGCAGCTCGCCGCCGAATGTCATGAACATCACCGGACCGGAGACGGTGTCGCTGCGCTGGGCGGCCGAGGAAATCGGCCGCAGGCTGGGAACTGAGCCTGTCTTCACGGGTGCAGAAGCCCCGGAAGCCCTGCTGAGCAATGCTGCGAAGGCCGCGGCTTCCTTCGGATATCCCCGGGTATCGCTGGCACAGATGATCGATTGGGTGGCGGACTGGGTGGCTGCGGGCAGTGAGACCTGGAACAAGCCGACACATTTTCAGGAACGGGAGGGCAACTATTAATGGGAGCGAGCAGACAACCGTTAACTCCGGAGCTCTATGAAGCGCTGCATGAAGGTCTGGCGATTCCGGCGCATCCTCTGGCCCTTACGGCAGAACGCAAGCTGGATGAGCGCCGCCAGCGGGCATTGACCCGTTATTATATCGCCTCCGGGGCAGGCGGAGTTGCTGTGGCCGTGCATTCCACGCAGTTCGAAATCAGGGACCCCGGGATCGGGCTGCTGGAGCCGGTGCTCAGGCTGGCTGCGGAAGAAGTGGAGCGTGCCGGCCTTACCCGTCCTTTCCTGAAGGTGGCAGGCATATGCGGAGACACGGAGCAGGCTGTCCGGGAAGCGCAGCTCGCGGCAGGTCTCGGCTATGAGGCGGGACTTCTCAGCATGGGCGGACTGCAGGACTGGAGCGAGGCGCAGCTGCTGGAACGCACAAGGAGAGTGGCGGATGTGATTCCCGTCTTCGGCTTCTATCTGCAGCCTTCTGTGGGCGGCCGGATCTTAAGCGTTGACTTTTGGCGGAGCTTTGCAGAGATTGAAGGCGTTATCGCGATCAAAATGGCACCGTTCAACCGTTATCAGAGCCTCGATGTGGTCCGGGCGGTGATGGAGTCCAGCCGCAGCAGCGAAATCGCTCTCTATACCGGCAATGACGATAATATCGTCACGGATCTGCTCACCACCTACCGCTTCAAGGTTAACGGGGAACCCATGGAGAAGAAAATTGTCGGCGGGCTTCTCGGTCACTGGGCGGTCTGGACAAGCAAGGCGGTTCAGCTTCTGGATACGATCCGAAAAATCCGCAATGAGGCTACCCTGTCATCCAGCTGGCTGACCCTTGGCATTGAGGTGACCGACAGCAACGCGGCCTTGTTTGATCCGGCCCATCAATTTCACGGCTGTATTCCGGGCATTCATGAGGCGCTGCGCCGCCAGGGACTGCTTGAAGGCTTATGGTGCCTGAATCCGGAGGAGCAGCTCTCACCCGGACAGCTGGAGGAGATCAGCAGAGTCACCAGGGATTATCCCCATCTCACGGATGATGAATTCGTGGCAGCGCATTTGGAGGAATGGCTCCGGTAAAAGAGGCGTCTGCACATTCCCCAGTGGAACCCGAAAGCCCGGATATGTTAAGCTCATGGCATCAGGCCAGCCCTGAACCAAGGAGGGAAATCTATGAGCAGCTTAATCACAGGCCAAGTCTATTCCGGGTTTCAAGTCATGCATCAGGAGTATATCCGGGAAATCGAATCCTCGGTATATACGCTGGAGCATCAGCAGAGCGGCGCGCGGCTGCTATACGTACAGAATCAGGATGATAACAAGGTGTTCAGTGTCACTTTTCGGACTCCGCCTGAGGACAGCACGGGAGTATTTCATATTCTGGAGCATTCGGTCCTGTGCGGCTCGGATAAATATCCGGTAAAGGAACCGTTTGTAGAGCTGCTGAAGGGCTCGATGAAAACATTTCTGAACGCCTTTACCTTTGGCGACAAGACGATGTATCCGGTGGCCAGCCGGAATGAACAGGATTTTGCCAACTTGATGGAGGTTTATCTGGACAGCGTGTTCCAGCCGAACATTTACAGCCAGCGGGAGATTTTTGAGCAGGAGGGCTGGCATTACGAGCTGCCGCGCTCCGGGGATGAGCTGATCTATAAAGGTGTGGTCTACAACGAGATGAAGGGCTCTTATTCCTCACCCGTCACGGTATTAATCGACCGGATCAAGAAGTCGCTCTACCCGGATACGGTATACCGGCATTCCTCCGGCGGAGACCCGGAACATATCCCTGCGCTGACCTATGAGCAGTTCCTGGAGGCGCACAGCCGTTATTACCACCCGTCCAACAGTTATTTCTATCTATATGGAGACTTGAATATCGAAGCGAGGCTGCAATTAATCCACGAGGAATATCTCAGCCGGTATAACCGCAAGGATATCGATACGGGGATTGCCCTGCAGCAGCCGACAGGAATAACCGAGCTTACGGCGGAGTATCCCATTCTGGAGACCGAAACCGCCGCTGACAAGACTTACGTGAGCCTGAACTATGTAATCGGAACCTCCCTGGACCGGGAGCTGAATCTGGCCTTTGCCATTCTGAAAAGCATGCTGATGGACAGCAACGCCGCTCCGCTGAAACAGGCTTTGCTGGAGAGCGGACTCGGCAAGGATGTCGTCTCTTTCTATTCCGACAGTATGGTCCAGCCTATGCTTGGCATTGCCTTGACCCATTCTAATCCCTCTGCCAAAGAGGCCTTCGTGAATCTGGTCAGAACGACGTTAAGCCGCCTTGCCGCGGACGGCCTGGATGAGAAGCTGGTGCTGGCTGCGGTGAACAGCAAGGAATTTGAACTGCGGGAAGCAGACTTCAACCAGTACCCCAAGGGCCTGACCTATAATATGGAAGTGATGAAGGCCTGGCTGTATGACGGCTTGCCGTCCACGTATCTGGAGTATGAAGCTGCAATTGCGTCTATCCGCGAACAAAGTGCTAACCGGTATTTCGAGCGGCTGATCGAGACCTACCTGCTGAATAGCGACCACTGCAGCGTCGTTGTCCTGAAGCCTTCCCAGACCCTTGCGGCAGACAAGGAGGGGGCAACCCGAAGCTGTTTGGCTGAATATAAAGCCTCGTTGACGCCGGTACAGCGCGAAGAGCTGGTGCTGAATACGCAGAAGCTGCTGGCCCGGCAGAACCGTCCGGATGCCGCGGAGGATCTGCAGAAGCTACCGAAGCTGTCCCTTCAGGATATTGACCGCAGCGCTCCAACCGGGGTACCCACCCAGGAGCATAGGCTGGATGGAATCAGAGTGCTGCATCATGAAGCGGCTGCGGGAACCATCGCCTATATTAAGCTGTATTGGGACACGCGGGTTCTGGCGGCAGAACAGATTCCTTATCTGGAACTGCTGGCGAGGGTGCTGGGGCAACTGGAAACTGCGGCCTACAGCATTGAAGAGCTGACCAGTGAAATCGGGATCACAACCGGCGGCATCCGGTTTCAGAATGAGATATTTGGGGCCGGCAAAGCTGGCGAAGGAAGCTACCAGCCCAAGTTCAGCGCCCGCATCAAGGTCATGCAAGGTAACATCGGCGGTTCCCTGAAGCTGCTGCACGAGCTGCTCTACAATAGCAACTTGAATAATTTATCCAAGCTGCAGGAGATTGTCCGCCGGGAAGCCTCCGGCATGGAAGCAATGCTGAACCAGAAAGGCAATGAAATCGCAGCCGGCCGGGTGCTCTCTTATTTCACGGATAGAGGGATGTATGAGGAGCAGCTCGGGGGTATGGCCTATTACCGCTTCATCAAAGAGCTGGCCAGCCGGATTGACCAGCAGGCTGAACTGCTTGCTGACACTCTGAAGGGAATCTGCGGGCTTCTGTTCAATACGCAGAATGTAACACTGTCCGTAACCGGAACGCTGGATACGTATGCGGAATTCACTGCACACCTGGCGCAGCTGGATCTGCGGGACCAGCAGGTTCAGTTCTTGCCGCTGCTGTCTGCGCTGGACCAGGCGGGCAACGAAGGGTTCATGTCTGCCAGCCAGGTGCAGTATGTGGTCAAAGGATATGACTTCACGAAGCTGGGGTTTGCTTATTCCGGCAAGCTGCAGGTGCTCAAAAGAATCCTCAGCCTGACCTATCTGTGGAATGCTGTCCGGGTCAAGGGCGGAGCTTATGGCGGCAATCTCGTTCTGCGCAGAGACGGTGTGCTCCTGTTTACTTCTTACCGTGATCCGAATTTGCAGGAGACGCTGGAGATTTATGACCGGGCGTATCTGTTTGCCGGAGAATTTGCCGCAGATGAAGAGGAGATGACGAAGGCGATCATCGGTACGCTGGCGATGGTGGACCAGCCGCTGAGTCCCGGCGCACAGGGCCGGCAGGCGGACCGGCATTATTTCGAGCAGATTACCGCTGCAGACCTGCAGCAGGAACGGAATGAAATTCTGTCAACAACCTCAGGGGATATCAGGCAATATGCCGGCCTGCTTCAGGCAGTGACGCAGCAGAATTACTTCTGTGTGGTCGGCAATGAGTCGAAGCTGAAATCGGTCCGGGATCTATTCGGCAGCCTGGAGGAACTGGTGAAGTAATTGGCGTATTCTTCTGCAGTCCCGGTTAACATAACCGGGACTGTTTTCAGGTTATAGAGTAGCGGTGATGTATCTCCAGAAGGCTATTACAGACCACCGGTTATGCCGGGCTCGCCCTAGGTTAATCAGTAAGGCAGCCCAAGGCGGCGGAGGACTCCGGTTTTTTGCCGCGAGGAAATTTAGTTTTTGAATATTTAACTATTTAGATTTAAAATATAAGGATTACTGACTATGCGTATGCTTTCGAAGCAAGTTTTGCTAAGGGGACTCCCATGGAGCAGATGCTAACATAACTTTTAGGAGGAACAACAAGTGGAACTTGGAATAAGCACCTTTGTCGAGACAACGCCTGATGTGAATACCGGTGAGACCCTGAGCCACGCGCAGCGGCTGCGTGAAGTGGTGGAGGAAATCGTGCTCGCGGATCAGGTGGGACTGGATGTATACGGCGTAGGTGAGCATCACCGGCCTGATTTTGCAGCTTCATCGCCTGCGGTTCTAATGGCTGCTGCTGCACCGCTGACGAACAGAATCCGTCTAACCAGTGCAGTCATGATTCTCTCGTCAGCTGATCCGGTGCGTGTATTTCAGGATTTCGCCACACTGGACGGGATTTCGAACGGCCGTGCCGAGATTATGGTAGGCCGTGGCTCATTTGTGGAGTCATTCCCGTTATTCGGCTATGATCTGAAGGATTATGAAGCACTGTTTGACGAGAAGCTCGATTTATTGCTGAAGCTCCGCGAGTCGGAGAAGGTGACCTGGAGCGGGAAGCACCGCCTTGCGATACATAATCTGGGGATTTACCCGCGTCCGGAGCAGAATCTCCTGCCTGTATGGATTGCGAGTGCCGGAAGTCCGGAGTCTGCGGTCCGTGCCGGCACACTGGGCTTGCCGTTTGCCCTGGCGATTATCGGCAATGTGAATCCTTCGGATTATGCCACGCATGTACGGCTGTACAAGGAAGCAGCGGCCAAGGCCGGTCATGATGTGTCACAGCTGCCGATTGCCTCGCACTCCCATGGCTTCATTGCGAAGAGCAATGAGCTGGCGCTAGAGAAGTTCTTCCCGTCCACTCACGCGAGGACGAATGTCCGGGCGGTGGAGAAGGGGCTGCCGCCTTATCACCGTGCGGATTATGATGCGGCGAGCAGCTTTGACGGAGCGTTATATGTTGGCGATCCGGAGACGGTTGCCCGCAAAATCATCCACCTGTACCAGCACGTGGGGATTACGCGGTTCCTGCTGCATGTGCCGCACGGCTCCATGCCGCATGCGGAGGTCATGGAGGCGATCCGCCTCTTCGGAACTGAAGTGGCGCCACTTGTGCGGGCGGAAGCTGCGCGTTTGAAGAACGTATAGCTGCTGTTTCCGCGAGAAACTTCTCGTTGATTGCAAAATCCTGCACAAAGTACAACATTTTCTTCACTAACCCGGCCATAATCGGAATATGTTGTATGAAATACAGCATTACTCCTCCATCAAGCGGTTTAGCGGGAGAATTCCTGTATTTCATACAACAATTCACCCGTAGCCCCAGGGATCGCAGGCTCAGAGTTGCAATCCTTACAACATTTTAGATTTATTCCGTTCCGATGGACCTTTAGCGATGGGGCGGTTACTGCTTTGGGATTAGTCTAGTCGTATGTTTGGCTTATTTAACAAAGAGACCCCGGGACATTAGTCCCGGGGTCTTCGACTGCTAATCAAGCAACTCTATAGATTGGGTGGGAAACTTAAGAGAAAAGGCGGAGCAGTGGAGGCTTCAAGTTATGGAAGCCTCGTAGATTGCAAGGGTGGACGCAGCAAGTATGCTATTAAATTCATCGTCACTCTGCTGATCGCTGAGGCCCTGGGACAAGGCGCGCGAGAAGCTGGCGATGAGTCCATGCTGGCGGGCCAGTTTCTCATTCGCTTCTGCCTGGGTATAGCCACCGGATAATGCCACGATGCGGACTACATGCGGATCTGCGGCGAGTTCGCTGTACAGATTATCTTCAGTCGGAAGAGACAGCTTCAGCATGACCTTGACGCCCTCTTCCAGAGCGGATAATTGGGCGGCCAGTTCGCGCTTCAGCAGCTGCTCGGACTCTGCTTTGTCCGGGCTGAGAATGTCTACTTCCGGTTCGATAATCGGAACCAGCCCGTAACCGGCGATTTGCCCCGCGACAGCAAACTGCTGTTCTACGACTTGCCGGATACCCTCCGCGTTAGCTTCATGGATTACTGAGCGCATCTTGGTGCCGAAGATGTTCCTCTTGACCGCCCGTTCCAGCAGGTCATCAAGACCGGGAATGGGCTTCATGAGCTGAACCCCATTTTCCTGCGCGGCCAGTCCCTGATCGATTTTCAAAAAAGGCACGATGCCTTTCTGTTCCCATAAATAATCGGCGGTTAATTGTCCGTCTATGAAACGGTCCATCGTGTTCTCAAAAAGAATAGCGCCGAGGATATGCTCCGAATTAAATGCGGGACTCTGAATAATGCGTGTTCTCATCCCGTGGACCATCGCGTACATCTCTTCGTCACCGGAGTAGCGGTCTTCCTTAATGCCGTATTGCAGCAGCGCTTTGGGTGTACTTCCCCCGCTCTGATCCAGAGCAGCTATAAAGCCCTTGCCTGTGTGAATTCTGTCCAATTGTTTCGTATTCATGGATATTTGTCCTTCCCTTCTACGAAATGAAATGGTGACTCCATCTGTTTAGTATAGCACTTTTGGTTAGGGACATACATTTGAGCCGGCAGAGCTTTCCATTTGAGTTGAGAGATATGGTATGTTACCTTGTTCAATAGGATGGTATGATAGGAAGCGGGGTGAAAATAATTATGACAAATGAAACAACCAATGACACAGCCAATGAGGCAACAAACGGTGAAGCAGAAGCTGCCGAGAAGGTCATGACCGAAGAGAAATGGAACGAGCTGCTGAAGGCTGTTTTTCATAACGGCATTGTAGCTCTAAAAATGAGTTTCAGTGAAGTGGAAGGCCAGGTTCTGAATTTGGATACTTACGGCCCGGTGTTTGTGTATCGTGTCAAGGACAGTGCCAATGATGATTATTACTGCGGGTTCTTCCTTCGTGAGTTGGCCGGCAGATTCCAGTCCGGAAGCAGTCCGGAGATCTGGATGGCCTCCTTCTTCCACGAATTGATGAAGACCAAGGGAGGCAACTCCTTGCCTAAACCTCTTCCGAATGAAGAGGAAGCCAAGGCCGTTGTTGATAATGTGCTGGTTCCCATGTGCATCGCCGCTGTCCGTGAAGAGTTCGCACCGGAGCAGGTCCATGCAGGCCTGGCCTTTAACCCGGAGCACGGCCCGGTCTTTGAAGCAGGATTCCCTGCAATCACTGACGGGAACAACGTATGCGCGATCCCGCTTCATCTGTTGCTGACGCATTTGCAGCTGAACCGCGATCCTTCGGAGCTGCTGCTGCAGGGCTTGTACAAAATCCGTGAAGAGCACGGAATGGAGTAAAATGCAGGTAAGAGCATAAGATAAGCACAGGCCGCTCCTCTATGGAAGCGGTCTTTTGCTGCGAAATTAAGAGTGTATAGGTTACACACGGTCACTTCTCCTTCCGTTTCTGCCGGGTTCGCTGAATTGTCAAAATTACAGTTCTTACCGGGAGTAAAAACGATATATATGGGGTGTAGCGGATGAAGACGTTCTCAAATGCCATTTTCGAAACCGGTTGGGTTAGGTTTCAACTGCACGAACGTACGCGTGCATTGAAATAGGATGGGCAACCTTGAATAGCAAAGAGGAGGACAACGATGTTGAGAAGAGGAAAAGTCTTAAGTTTGTTTCTGCTGTTCACGCTTTTAATCGCACTGGTGCCTACGGGGAATTCCAGCGCAGCTTCAACCTGGAATCTGGCCTGGAGCGATGAGTTCGACGGCTCTTCCCTGAACACCGCCAACTGGACTGCCGAGACCGGCACCGGCAGCGGCGGCTGGGGAAACAATGAATTGCAATATTATACGAACCGGACACAGAATCTGCAGGTTACCGGCGGCAACCTTGTAATCACAGCGCAGAAGGAATCCTATGGCGGCATGAATTATACCTCAGCACGGATCAAGACGCAGGGCCTCAAGAATTTCACCTACGGCAAAATAGAAGCCAGAATCAAGCTGCCTTCCGGTCAGGGGTTATGGCCTGCATTCTGGATGCTGGGCTCCAATATCACCACGGCTGGCTGGCCGGCCTCCGGGGAAACGGATATTATGGAACGGGTGAATAATAACGCCTTCGTCAACGGTACAGTGCATTGGGATGCAGGCGGGCATGCCGAATATGGGCAGGTGTCCGGAAGTCTGGATTTCTCCCAGTATCATGTGTACAGCGTGGAGTGGGATTCGAAATATATCAAGTGGTTCGTGGACGGCAACCAGTTCAATCAATTCTATATTGAGAACGGAACAGGCAATACAGAGGAATTCCAGAAACCGTTCTTCCTGCTGCTGAACCTTGCGGTAGGCGGCAATTGGCCGGGCGCACCGAACAGTGCTACCAGCTTCCCGGCACAAATGCTGGTTGACTATGTGCGTGTGTATCAGGAAGGCGCTCCATCGAGCGGCATTGTCAGCGGCGGAGTATACACATTAATGTCCAAAGTAAGCGGCAAAGTGCTGGATGTGAAGGATGTCTCCACGGCAGACGGGGCCAAAATGCACCAGTGGACTAATTATACTGCCAGCAACCAGCAGTTCAGAGTGGAGAGTACAGGGGATGGCTTCTACAAGCTTACTGCGATGCATAGCGGCAAGGTGCTGGATGTTCCGAATGCCTCCACTTCAAGCGGAGTCCAGCTGCAGCAGGCTAATGACAATGGCAGCAATGCCCAGCGCTGGAGCATCATCGATGTAGGCGGCGGCTACTACAAGCTTATATCCAAAGCGAGCGGGCTGGCTATGGATGTCTCCTCGTCCTCTACAGCGGATGGTGCGGCAGTGCAGCAATGGACCGACAACGGAACAGATGCCCAGAAGTGGCTGCTCACCAAGATTAACTAGGGTAGCCTGGCTATAACTCTAAGGCTTATACCATCATCCCGCTCATCAGACCGGGATGCGAATGGAGATTGTGTATAGATAGGGACGAAAGACCGCGGAAGCTGCGGTCTTTCGTGCTTGTATGTGCTTGTACATGCTTGTATTAGAAATAATATTATTCAAAGCGGATATTCTTGCTGAAGCGGACTGAGCTCCAGCTTGATCCGGCTCCAGCCGGCAGAATAGTCATACCATAAATATTCATTGATGTGATAATGTTTATTGTAAGCGTTATTATACGGCGGGATAAATGGAATATTGGAGGCGATTTATGCAAAGCCGCGGAAATGCCGGGTCTAAGCTAATGGTGCTAACGATGCTAATCATGCTAATATGCTGCATGTCCCTTGTGAGTTGTTCTTCCGGTACAGATTCAGCGGCCGTCCAGACAGCTTCCCCGGAAGCGTCCGCAGCCGTAGCCGAAGGGACTGCGTCGGCAGCACCGCTGCAGACCCCCGGAATTCAAAATTTAACGTTTCACAGTGAGGCGCTGGATCAGGAGATGCGGCTCAGTATTTACCTGCCTGAAGGCTACAGTGCGGAGCAGCATTACCCGGTCCTCTATCTCATCCACGGCTACGGAGGCAAAGAAACGGATATGATCGCCGGTCTGGGGCTGCATCTGAATGCAGACAGGCTGATTGAAGCAGGTCAGATCCATCCGCTCATTATCGTCTCCCCGCAGATGGATAACAGCTATGGGCTGAATTCTTCTCCTACCTATGCAGTGAACGATCCGGGTGATCCCCTGACGACCTATAACGGGATGTATGAAGATTATCTGGTGAAGGATGTTGTGAATTATGTGGATTCGCATTTCAGCACGATAGCTGAGCGGGATTCGCGCTATATTGGCGGTATTTCAATGGGCGGCTTTGTCAGCCTGCATACCGCGCTGCTGCACAGCGATGTCTACAGCAGGGCAGGCGGGCATAGTCCGGCGCTGTTTCTGGATGACTGGTCTTCGGTGGGCGGTGAATACGGCCTGATCCGATTCCTGTATCCGACAGAAGCGGAGCGGCAGGAGCGTGATCCGCTTATTTTGGCGAAGGATAGGGATTTAAGGGGGCTGGCAGTATACCTGGATTGCGGGGAAGAGGACAGCTACCGGTTCTATGAAGGTGCAGAGCAATTATATACACTGCTTAAGGATAAGGGCGTGCCGGTTGAATATCACTTAAGAGCAGGGAAACATGACGGGGAGTATTGGAGAGCCCACTTGGATGAGTATTTGATTTTTTATGCCGGAAGGACTAACTGATGATGATGCTTACGAATTATAAATTGAATTTTGAAAAGCTATGTGCTACATATAACTTGGGGTCACTGCGCACTGAGCCGGAGCAAATCTTCGGCGGGTTCCTGCACCGGATGTACCGGATGACCACGGATCAGGCAGAGTACGCAGTGAAAGCGCTGAATCCGCAGATTATGCTGCGGGAATCAGTGATGAATAACCTGACAGCCGCCGAGAAGGCCGCGGAGCTGGCAAGCAGACATGGAATCAATGCTCTCCCGGCTCTGCTGCATGAGGGGAGCTGTATGCATGAAGTGGACGGGCAGTATTATCTGCTGTTTCCATGGATTCAAGGCCGCTCTATATCTGCAGGCAACGCGGGGCTGGAGCACTGCAGCACTATGGGGGAAGCTCTCGCGGCTATACATGCCACGGACTTCTCTCCGCTCCATAATGAGCTCCATAGGGATAGCACAGCGGAACAATTGCAGACCGATTGGAAAAGGTATGCCGTACAAGGTCAGGCGACGGGTCTTCCATGGTCCGCTTCCCTTATGGCTGCTCTGGACAAGCTCTACCGCTATGAGGAATTGGTGAATGCTGCTATGCCGATCCTTAATGGCAACAGGATCATCAGCCACCGGGATCTGGACCCGAAGAATGTGCTGTGGGATCATGACGGCCGGCCCGTTATTATTGACTGGGAGGCTGCGGGCTGGATCAACCCGGCGCAGGAGCTGGTTGAAGTGGCACTCTATTGGTCAGACTTTGAGAGTGGTCACATCCGCAAGGAGGCCTTCTGTGCGCTGATTCAGGCTTACCGTAATCATGGGGGAGGGACACGTGACCCCTGGCCGGAGGTGCTAAACAGCGGTTACCACGGGAAGCTGGGCTGGCTGGATTACAGCATCCGGCGGTCGCTGGGGCTGGAAGGCCCGGATGAAGCGGAGCGGGAGCTTGGGACAAGCCAGGTGCTGCCTACGCTGCAAGCGCTGAAGGATTACGAAGCGTTCATTCCGCTTTGCCTGCAATGGCTTACGAACTTAAGTATGAAATAGAAGGAGTTGGGCCCCGATGGAAGAGAATAAAGTCACCTATGAATCTGTCGATCAATATATTTCTGCCTATGCACCAGAGGTCCAGGAGATTCTGCAGACCTTGCGCAAGGTCATCCGGGAGGCAGCGCCAGAGGCAGAAGAGAAGATCAGCTATCAGATGCCGACCTTCTTCCTGCATAAGAATCTGGTGCATTTCGCCGCATTCAAGAATCACATTGGATTCTATCCGGCACCGCAGGGAATTGAAGCGTTCAAAGAGGAACTTGCAAAATATAAAGGGGCCAAAGGCTCTGTGCAATTTCCGATTCATGAGCCGCTTCCGTATGAACTCATTACGAGGATCGTTAAATTCAGAGTGGAAGAGAATCAGCAGCAGGCAGCGGGTAAGGCACAGAAGAAGAAATAAGTGGTTTCAGGCAGAACGGGAGGCTGAACAAAACGTATGATCAGGGTAATGGCAAGAGCATGCCTGAAGGATTCAGGCGAAGCGGGCAAGGATTATTTGCGGTCCGGCGGTGAAGCGGCAAGAATGATCCGGGAGGGCCGCCTGATGACGGCTGCGGGATTCTGCTGGAATCACAATGTGTTCCTCTACTATGAATGTATGGAGGAAGCGATCCTGCCGGAAGCACTGCTGCCGCAGGCGGCGCAGTATCTGGCCGACTGGCCGGGAGAAGCTCAGCCCCGCCAATGGATTCCGCTGATCGATGTGTTTCACTTCAATGCGCCAGCGGATGCTGCGCACTGGCGGCGCAAGACCAAGCCTGAGCAGATGGCCGGAAGAGTGGCGCATCTGAAGCCGGAGAGGGTAGCGAGCTATGTCTATTATCACTATCAGCTGCAGGAGGAACAGGCTTTCCATGGACCGAAATACGAGGTGATCGGAATACATGAGAACCTCCTGTTCGGCTATCAGGAGTTCCCGGCAGTGGTGGAGGTACCCGTGCTGCTGGGGAAGCTGGCTACATCCGGGACTCCGGAAGTGTGGGCAGACTCGCGGATGGATCTGCATTTCCAGCCATGGCCGGACGGCCATCTCTACTTCAAGCCGGTGGAGACTCTGTTTGCCCTGCAGGAGCCGCCGCTGGAATAGAGCTGTTATACATAGATTACATCCAAAAAGCACTCCGCCGCTGGTACTGGCCGGGAGTGCTTTTTGGGGTTTGGGGTATAGCTTGGCTACCTGTTTCCGAATAAATTATAAGCCTGTAAGCCATGCGGCCAATTCTTCGGTCTGGCTAAGAATAGCTATCGGGTCCCAGTAACCGGAACGGTCGCTTGTCCATAAGAACACATGATTATTCTTGACTGCGGGAAGTGCTCCCCAGATCGGGTCCGCCTGAAGTTCATCCAGCGTTTCCGAATCGGAGGTTAGAATAATATAATCTCCCGCATACTTGGGCAGGACCTCCGCAGAGAATGAAGCCCAGCCGGGATCGGCCATTTCCGCTGCAATCTCCGCAGGCGGCTTGAACCCGAATCCGTTGTATATCGGCTGGCCGCCTTTGCCGAAAGAGGTTCCGACGGCCATCAGGCTATTGTCGCTCGATTCAATAACGGAGAAGGTGCTGTCGGCAGGTATGACTTGGAGCACCTTTTCTTTGGCGCTGGCGGTACGGGTGTCATAGTCGGTGAGCCAGGCCTTTGCTTCCTCTTCCCGGCCCAGCAGATCGCCGAAATAAGCGACCTCCTCATGTACGGTCTTTAAGGAAGCATACGGAATCACGACAGTAGGCGCTATTTTTGACATCTGCTCATTCAGTTCGGGATACATATCGTCCATAATAATCAAATCCGGCTCAAGTGCCAGAATTTTCTCTACGTTGCCGTTGCCTTCCCCTATGTTCTCAACATCCTTCAAATATTCCTGGAAATAAGGATTCTTAATATGATGATCGGAGGTTCCTATCGGCGTAATGCCCACCGCAATCAGACTACCCAGATACTCACCGGCAACAATACGTTTAGGATGAAGGGGTACCTCCACCTCTCCGTTAACGGTCGATATTACTTTGGTCTGCGGCTGCTCCGCTGCATTGTTCGTGCCGCATGCACTCAGCACCAGAATGAAGCTTAGCAGCAATAGCGATGCCAGCGTAGGCCTTGAATGTTTAAACATGAATACATCTCCCTCTTCTATACGATCTAACTGATAATCGTTATCAATTATATTAGTATAGTCAAAGGGTTCAGGAGGGACAATGGAGGATTCCATGGTTATGACAGGACGATCTTCTGGTTTGTTCCTGGCGGCATATACTTCTCTGTAGCGTATGGGAGAAACGCCTTTATATCTTTTGAACAGCCGGCCCAAATAACTCGGGTCCTGATAGCCGACGCCAGCTGCAATTTCCTTCAGCGTAGCATCCGTTTCAAGCAGCAGGGACGCTGCCTTATCGATGCGTACCTTGATCAGATAATCAATGGGGCTTAGCCCGGTACGGGTTTTGAAATAGGAGGATAAATGAGGGATGCTGTAGTTCACGTTGTCCGATAGCGATTCGAGCGTAATAGACTCGGCATAATGCTCATGGATGAACGCAGCAACCCGGGCAGCCAGATCGCGCTTAGCCGGACTTATCACATGCGCCTGCATTTGATGAAGCAGCTCATATACGAACTGGTAGAGTAAAGTCCGGGCCCGCAGCTGGACGAGCGGTTTCTGCTTCCGCCAATCCTTATACATTTCACTTAAAATCTGATGCAGTACTACCGGATTCTCCGGCGTAATGCTGTACGAATGATCAAAGGGGTGAGCCTGCTCCGGTCGCCCGTCAAGTTCTGATAAAGCCGGAAGATTACTGCCGGCTCTGTAATAAACGGTATAGTAATCCAAGCCCTCGCTGCCTGCAGCAAGGCTCAGTACACTGTCTTTACCTGCATGAAGTACTGTAAAGCGCTCTAAGCGATAAATTTGCCGGTCCAATTCGGCTGTAGCATTCCCCCGGATCGACATGAGGAATAGGGTGGAAGGTACTTTATAGGAGAGCGGGGATTCACCAGCCCTGATTGTGATCCGGCGGATATCTATGACCTTGCAATTCGCCTGATTCCATAGAGTGATTAGATCGTTGATGTCCAAACGCAGCCTCGCCTTCCCCCTGTCTTTAAGGACTTTTGAGAGTAAGCATAACATCTTCAGTGAAGTAAGCAAACCACACCCGATAACGGAGCCACTTGATAAACCATCCTATTCTAAAAAACTGAAAAATGGGGGAGCACATCTTCCCGGAATGCAAAACGAGCCTTGGAAGTGATTCCAGAGGCTCGTTATTAGTATCTTTTATTTAAGTTAATTGTTCAGTGGCCTTGTTGCCATAGGAGATTCCCTGCTTACAGCGCCTTATCATCAATGCTGTTCAGCCAGCTCTCAATATCCCCGATGACGGAGCTGACGCAGCCGTCCTCGAACGGTGAGATCAGTCCGGCAAGCTCTACCAGCTTCGTGAAGGACTGGCTTCCTCCAGCCTTGCAGAGGCGCAGATAATCCGACCATGCGGATTTGAAATCCTCATTCGAGCGTTTCCAGAACTGGAAGGCGCAGAGCTGGGCCAGTGTATAGTCAATATAGTAGAACGGGGAACGGTAGATATGCGCCTGCTTTTGCCAGAAGCCGCCCTGCTCCAGATAGACGTTGCCGTCATAATCACGGTGGGGCAGATATTTCTGCTCGATTTCCCGCCAGGCCTGCTTACGTTCAGCCGGAGTCGCCTCCGGGTGCTCATAGACAAAATGCTGGAACTCATCGACAGAGACACCATAAGGAATAAACAACAGACTCTCTGCCAGGTGGTTGAAGCGGTATTTGTCCGCATCCTGTTCGAAGAACTGGTCCATCCACGGCCAAGCGAAGAATTCCATACTCATCGAGTGGATTTCTGCGGCTTCAAAGGTCGGGAAAGCATATTCCGGAACACCGGAGTTGCGGCTGGAATACACCTGGAAGGCGTGCCCCACTTCATGGGTCAGCACATCAATATCCGCCGAGGTTCCATTGAAGTTGGAGAAAATAAACGGTGCCTGATAGTCGCTGAAATAGGTACAGTAACCGCCGAATTGCTTGCCCTTCTTGCTGACCAGATCCATCAGCCCATTGTCCAGCATGAAGGTGAAGAACTCATCGGTTTCCGGTGACAGCTCCTTGTACATCTTCGCACCGTTAGCCACAATCCAGTCAGGATCGCCCTTGGGTGTAGCATTCCCGGAATTGAAGCTAATGCCCTCATCGTAAAATTTCAATTCATCCAGACCCAGACGATCCTTCTGGCGCTGCTTCAGCTTCGTTGCAAGAGGAACGATCTTCTCAAGCACCTGCTTGCGGAAATTAGCAACCATCCCGGCATTGTAATCCGTACGCATCATCCGTTCATAACCCAGCTCCACAAAGCTGCTGTATCCAAGCTTGGCAGCTATGCTGGCCCGTACCTTGACGAGCTCATCATAAATCCGGTCGAGTTCCGGTTCATGCTCTGACATGAAGGCATATCTGGCTTCAAAAGCTCCCTGGCGCACAGAACGGTCAGTCGATGAATCATAAGGGATCAGCTGGGCCAGGGTACGCTCTTCACCGTCAAAACTAATTTTGGCAGAGGCGATCAATTGGGCGTATTCGGAGGACAGCTTGTTCTCAAGCTGTAAGTCTCCGATAACTTCAGGGCTGAAGGTACGCAGGGAAATTTCGGCCAAGCTTAGCAGCTGCGTTCCCCATTCCTGTTCAAATTCGGCTCTGTACTTGGAATTTACAAGTGCTCTGTAATAATCCGTTATGTACTCCTGGACCACCGGACCGATCTCGTCCATGTAATCCTGTTCAGCCTTGTAGAACTCATCCTCGGTATTAATCGAGTGGCGGACGCTGACCAGGGTCTCCATCGTACCAAATTTGCTGCGGAGCTCATTCATGGCGGCAACCGCAGCCTTCTGCTCCTCCAGACTGCCATTCTCCAGGCCTTTCAGCAAGGTTGTGAAATCGGCCTTGAATTGCTCCACATCCGGACGTTCATAACGGTATTCTGAGAATTTCATTGGATTATCAGCACCCTTTCTTTACCATATAAACCCCATTATATAATCGACTCCCGCAAAAAACCAACTTTTAGACAGTAAAGTTTAATTATATTTAATTTCTCAAGGCGAAAGGACAGTGAAACTTCCACGTTGTGTTACGGATGGTATTATTTTAGAATTTTAGGTTGTCAGAATTCCCCGACTTCTAAAGTGGCGGGATGAATGACTACTATCTTTCTTCGTATATGGAAAAAAGTATCCTATTATAAGAACGTACGTGCTATAATTGTTTTGTGAATGTTTGGAAATGAGGTGCATCGTGTGCTTATCTATAAAGCATATAAATACCGTATCTATCCTAACCGTGAGCAGCAGCACTATTTCGCTAACGTATTCGGGGCCGTCCGTTTTATCTACAATAAAATGTTATCGGATAAGATTAAACATTACCAAATCACAGCAACGATGCTCCATACAAAACCTGCGGGTTACAAGAAAGATTTCCCGTGGCTCCGAGAAATCGACAGCCTGGCTCTGACCAATGCCCAGCTCCATCTGGACCAAGCGTACAAACAATTTTTTCAGAAGAATACTATGGGCTTCCCCCGATTCAAAAGCAAGAAAACACATACAGACCGCTTTACAACAAACAATCAAAAAGGAACGATAGCAATTGAAGATGGGATGCTCAAAATCCCCAAGCTAAAGAGCAGAATCCGAATCCAGATACACCGCCCCTTCTCAGGACGGGTCAAATCCTGTACTATCTCTAAAACACCGTCCGGCAAATACTTTGCGTCCATCCGAGTTGAAACAGAAAGCACGCCATTACCTTTAGCTGCCAAGAAAATTGGCGTCGATTTAGGACTGAAAAGCTTTGCGGTGACCTCGGAGGGTGAAGTAATTGCGAATCCGAAACATCTGCGGAAATCGGAACAACGATTAAAAATGCTGAATAAAAACGTATCCCGAAAGAAAAAGGGAAGCCACAACCGATTCAAAGCCAAACTCAGATTGGCGAAGCTGCATGAAAAAATAGCAAACCAGCGGAAAGACTTCTTGCACAAAACGTCCACCCGAATGATCCACGAAAACCAAGTGATTGTAATGGAGGACTTGCGTGTAAAGAACATGCTGCAAAATCATAAATTAGCGAAGGCCATATCCGAAGTCTCCTGGAGGTTATTCCGAGAACTGCTGACCTACAAAGCGAAATGGTATGATAGACAATTGATCATTGCTCCTCCAAACTATGCAAGCAGTCAACTCTGTTCCTGTTGTGGCTACAAAAATGCAGAAGTCAAGAATTTGGCTGTACGGGAATGGTCTTGTCCAGAGTGCCATACGGAGCACGATCGAGATCGCAATGCGGCTTCCAATCTTTTGAAACTAGCCATGTAAATGGCACTATGGGCTAGGAACGAGCCAGTAAGCTTGGGTAAACTTGGAGCGTTAGCTCTATTGACCAAGAAGCAACCACCTAATAGGTGGTGTGTAGTTCACGGAGCGGGCCAAAGATGAAATGTGTAAATGCAGCAACGTTATTGCCAGACCACCTGCTGAAGGAAATTCAGCAATATATTCATGGGGAAGCCTTGTATATCCCCACCCGTCCGAGCAGCCGCAGAAAATGGGGCGAAAGCTCCGGTGCAGCCGGTTACTATAAGATCCGGAACGGGGAGATACGCAAATGCTTCCGTGAAGGCGCGGACATGAGCCAGTTGTGTGAGCAATATGGATTATCCATAGACAGCATCCGAAAAATCGTATATTCCAAGAACCCGCAGAGCTGATCTGCGGGTTCTTGCTGTGAGATAAAACAATTCTAGAAGAGCTTGGTATATAATGTCCTCTGCCTGTTCCGTAGAATGAAGGCATGACAGAGCCTCTGGAGGATGAAATGACTAAGAGAACAGGGAGAACAGGTAGAGCAGAATACAGAGCCTATACTCCGCAAGATATGATGAAGGTGTGGGAGTATATTTCACGTGTCTACTCCAGGCTGAAACGGCTGAACAGCTGGTCCATTGCCCGCTGGGAGTTTGAAATATTCTTTATTCACAAGAGAGCGGGCATGTTGCCCGGCTGGGAGCAGCATATAGGACTGTGGGAAGATGAGGCGGGTGAGCTGGCCGCCGTTGTCTGCCGTGACGGGGACTACTATTTTCAGCTGGATACGCTGGAGCCGCAGGAGGAGTTGCTGAGCGAAATGTTCGGTTTCATAGAAAAGAGTTCCAGTCCGGACAGCCCTAAGCTGGCTATTCCAAAATTCATGCCCGCGCTGGAAGCGATGGCGCGCAGCCGGGGATATAAGCTGCTGCGCAATGAAAGTGATAATATCATTTCGGTCGCGCTGGATCAGGAATTCCGGGCAGACCTTCCCCATGGCTTCACCTTTTGCTGCGGGGATGAAGTCAGTGACCGTGCGAAGGCGCAGGGGCATATTATGGCTTTTGATTATGCAGGCACGAAGAAAGCGGAGCAGACGCTGCAGCATTATGGCGGACTTCGGGAAGCACCGGGGTACCGCCCCGGGCTGGATCTGTCGCTGGTGAACGCTGCGGGAGAGGTCGTGGCCTTCTGCAATATTTTTGTGGATGAAGCGAATAGGATTGGCATACTCGAGCCGGTAGGAACACATGTGAATTACAGAAGACAGGGGCTGGGCAGAGCCGTGATATATGAAGGCCTGAACCGTCTGCGGACGCTGGGCATGGTCAAAGCTTATACGGGTCCTATGCAGCCTTTTTACCGGAGGATTGGCTTTGCGCTGGAGGCAGAGATGACCATCTGGGAGAAAGAACGGGGGTGAAAATGTGATGAAAGTGTTGACTCTCCTCTAAGGGGAGGCAATACACTGAAGCTTGAAAGGAGCGTGACTCAGCTGTTGTACACCGTAAAGGAAGTAGCTGAATTATCGAAGGTAACCGTCAAACTGCTGCATCACTATCACAGAATAGGTCTGCTTATCCCGACTGAAATCAGCGGTGCCGGCTATCGTCTATACGGAACGGAAGCACTGGAACGTCTGCAGCAAATTCTATTGTACAGAGAACTGGATTTCACTTTGGAACAAATTAAGGAGCTGCTTCAGGGCAATCCGGACCGTTCAACCATTCTGGAGGAGCAGGAAAAACGGATTCAACAACGCAAGCAGAGGCTTGAACGGATTATCGAAACGCTGCACAAGACCAAAACGAGCCGGGAAAGAGGAGAACCAATGGAGGATAAGGAACTGTTTAAAGGTTTCGAGCGAGAAGAGGATTGGAAAGCAGCCTTGCAGGAACAGAATGAGTATCTGAAAGAAACTTATGATTATGAACTGCTGGATTCAGCTCCTGTAGAGCCGCAACATATGAATGAAATAGCATTAGAAGGTGCTGCATTTATGACATCAATGGCAGATGGCTTGCGGACAGGCCGGAAGCACAATGATATGGAGGTTGCGGCGCTGATCGCGAGGCATCTGGAGTTCCTGAAGGAGCACGGACATCAGATATCGGCAGAGGATTTTGCAGCGCAGAACCGTTTTTTCCTGAGTGATGATTTCCATCTCCGCATGCTGGAAGGGCAGCAGACCGGACTGGCTTATTATTTGTCTGCGTCTGCGGACGCTTTTGCAGCGCAGGCTTAAACGTAGGATAACACCCGATAACCATAGAAATGCATAATTGTAAAAAACCGCCGGACAGTCCTCATGTCCGGCGGTTTTTATCTGACCAAATCATAACGCCGAAACCGGAAAATACAAATCGCACTCACAGTAATGCTTGCTGCACTTGGCGTAGTTAACCCTTTCAAAGCTGAAACGTTCAGGGATATCAATCTGCATAGCGGGCATCCAGGTCTCGAAAATATATTTCCAGACCTCCTGCAGAGTCAAGGCCGAGAGATCCTCAGGACGATGAAGGCCGATATAGGTGAACACACCGTATTTATGCGCCTTGACATGCCGGACCTGCATATCCGGAGGGATAATGCTGCGGGTGCTGATCTCCAGGGAGGGCTGGTATAAGGTTGAACCTTCGAATGGCTCCGGAACTGAGGTGAAGCCGACATAGACATCCTTGTGCACCGGATTCTCAATTCTCGAGCGGTCATGGTAAAAGAAATGCACAGCCCGCTCTGTTGCTTCCAGAGAGCTGGCGTTCTCCCGGCCGTTAATTCTCATCTGATGTCCGGCAATGGAGAAGGCCGGCAGGACGCTCATGGAGCGGAAGTATACCAGCCCTTCCGCTGCACGGCCGAGCAGGCCCGGATTAAAGCGGTCCAGAATATTCAGCGGAGCGGGATTTCTGCGCCACTTGGCTGGTGTGGTCTGGTATTCATCCTTGAAGACCCGGTTATAGGCCCGTTCTGAGCCGAAGGAATATTTCGCTGAGATGAAATCAATGCTGTTCTGGTGGTGAAGCAGGTCGCCAAGGGAGAGCACAATCCGTCTTCTGCGGACATACTCCATGAGCCCGGTATCTGTGGCTCCCTTCCAGATGCGCAGCAGGTGGAATTTGGAGATATTCACCCTGGCCGCGATATCATCCAGGCACAGCGGCTCCAGCAGATTTTCTTCCATATATGCAGTTGTTGTATTCAGTGTTTCCAGCAAATAATGATCCATCGCAGGTTCCTTATCCGAGCAATTTTTGTCCTGTTTTGCCAGGGGGCGTACAGTATAATTTTACCACAGAGACCAGGAGCAGCATAACAATATTGATTGGATTAAGGAAAAGGAAGGGGAGGTCGGCTTAATGAACGCTAGCAGCCAGGCAGAGCTGAAGAACCGGTATTTAGCGGCAACGGAAGAGTTTGTAGAGAAGGTGAAAGATGATCCGAATGTCATTGCGGTCGTCTTGTGCGGAAGTCTGGCTTACGATCAGGTCTGGGAGAAAAGCGATATCGATATGGACGTCATTGTGCGTGATCAGCCGCTCCAGCAGTACTCCTACTGCATCATCGAGGACGGGATAACGATTAATGTTCAGCTCTATGAGAGAAGCAGGTTTAAAAGAAGTTTCGAACGGATGGTTGGAGGCTCAATTCCGCAGTCGTACTTGGCCAAAGGACATATCCTGTATACGGCTGATGACAGTCTGCATGAGTATTTCGAGGAGCTCAAGCTGCTGGGCAGCTACGATATAGCCCTGTCTTTATTACGAGATGCCTGTGAACTGATCGATCTGTTCCATAAAAGCCGGAAGTGGCTTACGGTGCGCGGAGACCTGCTCTATGCGCAGTATTATCTGCTGAAGGCGGCGGAGCTGATTGCCAAGATGGAGGTCTGCTCGCAGGGCAAACCTCCGATCCGGGAGTCTATCCTTACAGTTCTGGATACGAAGCCTGAGCTAGTGGCTCCTCTGTATTCTGAGGCGATGTCCCGCCGGCTAACTGAATCGGAAATCGGAGCGGCGATTGATGGAATTGGCCTGTTTATTGACGGGAAGCTCGATCTCCTCAAGGTGCCTGTCCTTGATTACCTGGCAGACGGGGAGATTAGAACCGTAACGCTGCTAGCGAAGCATTTTAAGCTGGCCAGCCACTTTCTTGTGAACATTCTGGAGTATCTGGCGGATAAGGGGATCATCGAGAAGGTGTCGCAAACCATCCGTATTACCCCAAAGAGCAGACCGTCTGTTGAAGAAATCGGCTATATGTACATCCCTTAAAGGGTGGAGAACAAGAGGAGGAAGCAGTCAGTGTCTATCCGCACAACGATTGATATTTCGGGAGCCCGGCAGAATAATCTCAAGAACATATCCGTGGAGATCCCGCGTGACCAGTTGACTGTCATTACAGGAGTGTCCGGCTCGGGCAAATCCTCGCTCGCCTTTGATGTTATCTTTGGAGAAGGGCAGAGGAGATTTCTCGATTCCATCTCGAACTTCGCCAAGGGGCGCATCAGCCAGCTGAAGAAGGCGAAGGTGGATTCAGTAAGGGGCTTGTCCCCGGTAATCGCGATTGAGCAGAAAAAAGGCAACCATAACCCCCGCTCCACGGTCGGTACGGTAACGGATACCAATGATTATCTGCGGCTGCTGTTCGCCACTGCAGGCACCGGGCATTGCCCGGATTGCAGCAAGCCGCTGCGGCAGCTGTCCGCTGCCCAGATTGCCGAGCATATCTCCTCGCTGCCGAAGGGAACGATTGTTGAACTACGGGCGCCGGTCTATAAGATATATGGCGAGGAGTATAGCTATACCTTCCAGAAGCTGCGGGAAAAAGGCTTCAAGCATCTGCTTGTCGATGACATGCCTGTCTCACTGGCGGATGAATCCGGGCTGGACGAGAGCCGTTCCTACCGGATCGAGATGATCATTGACCGGTTCACATTGAAGGATGAAACTTATATGCAACTGACCAAATCCATAGAGTCGGCGATGCTGGCACTGGATGAGGATATTATGATTAAGGCAGAGATCATTGGAGGGACTGGTGAGAGGGAGCCTAAGGGCTTCTATGAGCACTTCGGCTGCCCGGAGCATCATTACTTCCTCTGTGATATGCAGCCGTTTCATTTCTCCTTCAATACGCCAGCGAGCGCCTGCCATACCTGTCTTGGGGTAGGGATGTCGTATGTGGTAGAACCCCGGTTTCTGGTGGTGGCCCCTGAGAAAAGCATTAACAAAGGCGCGCTGAAGAACACAGTGTTCAATCCCGCAGGTAAGGACAGCTACCGCACAGTGCTGATGTACAGCTTATCGGAGAAATATGGCTTCAGTCTGGATGTCCCGTTTCATGAGCTGCCGGCCTCTGTTCATAATCTGCTCTTCTACGGTACCAAGGGCGAGCTAGTTCCTATGCTTCAACCCCCGAATTCCGCCAAGAAGAACTGGATGACCGGCCGGGACCGGCCGTTTGGCGGCTTCGTCCAGGAAATGGAGAGCTGGTACAAGCACTACATCCGCAAGACCTCAACCTCGGAGGCCTTCGAGCCGGCGTTCATCAAAGACTGCATGATCGAGAAGGTCTGCCCGGAATGCAGCGGCGCGAGACTCAAACGGCAGCGGCTGCAGATTACGGTGGGGAATAAGAATATTGACCAGCTTAGCCGGATGCAGCTGCATGAGCTGCTTGGATTCCTGAATACCTTAAGCTTCGAGCCGGTCATCCGTGAGGTCGCAGACACCATTGTCAGTGAGCTGCAGTCCCGGATTTCGTTACTGATCGAAATCGGGCTCCACTACATCAGTCTGGGCCGCAGAAGCGATAGTATCTCGGGCGGTGAAATGCAGCGGATCAAAATGTCCACCCAGATCAGCAGCGAGCTGATGGGGATGCTGTATATTATGGATGAACCCAGTATCGGCCTGCATCCGCGGGATTCCCACCGGGTTATCGACACGATGAAGAAGCTGCGTGATCTTGGCAACACGATCATCGTGGTCGAGCATGATATGGATACGATCCGCAGTGCAGACCATATCATCGAGATCGGTCCCGGTCCCGGTATCCATGGCGGGAATGTAGTGGCTTGCGGAACCGTGGACAGCATCATGGACCAGCCGGAGTCAGTCACCGGGCAATATTTATCGGGCAATGCGTTTATCCCTGTTCCTGAACAGCGGCGCAGGCTGGGCGACGCCTTTCTATCGATCCAGGGGGCACGCGAGAACAATCTGAAGAATGTGGACCTGGATATCCCGCTTGGTGTGCTGATCTGTGTAACCGGGGTCTCGGGTTCAGGCAAAAGCTCGATGATCAACGGGATTCTATCGAAACAGCTGCGGATAGACAAAACCTCTGCACGGATTGTCGCCGGGGAACATGATTTCCTGTTCGGAGCGGATCAGCTGAATCATGTCATCAATATTGATCAGACCGCCATTGGACGTAACAGCAAATCCAATCCGGCGACTTATATCGGTATCTATGATAGAATTCGTGACCTGTATGCCATGCAGCCCGAAGCGGTAGCAAAAGGGTATCAGCCGATCGACTTCAGCCTGACTCACACAAACGGTACCCGCTGCGAGCACTGTGCTGGCGACGGGATTCTGGTCACGAATCTCCAATTCATGGCGGATATAGAAACACTGTGCCCGGTCTGCAAAGGGATGCGCTTCTCAGAAGAGGGCCTTGAGATTAAAACCCGGGGTAAAAGCATTGCCGATGTACTGGAAATGACGGTCGAAGAAGCCGCCGATTTCTTCGGGGAGCATAAGTATCTTAAGCACAAGCTCGCCATTATGATTGAACTTGGACTCGGATATCTGACCCTCGGCCAAAGCTCAACCACCCTGTCCGGCGGCGAGGCGCAGCGGGTGAAGCTGGCCTATGAGCTGGCCAAGATCAAGAAGGGCGCCCACAACCTGTACATCCTGGACGAACCGACAACGGGTCTGCATCTGGAAGATATCAAGAAGCTGCTGGTGGCTCTGAACAAGCTGGTAGACAGCGGCCACTCCGTGCTTGTCATTGAGCATCATCTGGATGTGATCAAGTCCGCGGATTATATCATTGACATGGGCCCGGAAGGCGGAGACCAGGGCGGGTATGTGGTCGCCGAAGGAACACCGGAGCAGGTGGCGAAGGTGGAGGCTTCCCACACCGGGCGGTACCTCAGCAGTGTGCTTGGAACAACTGCCAGCCGGTAAAGGACAACGTAACTGCGGCAGACACCTGCTGGATCTACTGGATCAGCAGGTGTCTGTGTGTGATGAGGGTGCATAGAACGGGTGCGCTGGAGTGCTGCGTGTAGGGAGAGGTGAACGGTCGGCGGTCAGCGGGAAAATCCGGCAAGAAAGTATGCATAGAGTGAGCGATTGGCGAATCTGTGCATAGTGGAAGCTGACTAGGGAGCATACATAGGTGCAGTTGAGAATCTATGCTTAGTGGAAGCTGATCAGGGAGCATACATAGGTGCAGCTGAGAATCTATGCATAGTGGAAGCTGATCAGGGAGCATACGTAGGTGCAGTTGAGAATCTATGCTTAGTGGAAGCTGATCAGGGAGCATACGTAGGTGCAGTTGAGAATCTGTGCTTAATGGAAGCTGATCAGGGAGCATACGTAGGTGCAGTTGAGAATCTATGCTTAGTGGAAGCTGATCAGGGAGCATACATAGGTGCAGTGGCAATCTGTACGTAGCGGAATAACGGCGCGGACTGAGATTCCGTTATTTTGGATTTATGGACGGTTTTAGGTTGTTCGCGGACTGGAAATCCGTTATTTCTGCTCTAAGGGGTGTTTTGGAGTGATTCAGGAGCAAATAAAGGAATCTCAGTCCGCGAGCTAGTGGAAAAGCCCCACTTTCAGCAAAATAAGCGCATCTCAGTCCGCTTCATTGGAGGGGCGTACCTACAGGAGTGCAGCTCAACAGTTATTCGCTTGCGGGGCGGGGCACTC
Source organism: Paenibacillus sp. FSL E2-0178 (assembly GCF_038593005.1). Taxonomy (NCBI): domain Bacteria; kingdom Bacillati; phylum Bacillota; class Bacilli; order Caryophanales; family Paenibacillaceae; genus Paenibacillus; species Paenibacillus sp. FSL E2-0178. The sequence continues at coordinate 2,031,592 of NZ_CP151953.1, read as the reverse complement.
CTGGGCTTGCAAGGGATTCCCGCCGTTACAGCCGAAGCGTGTAAGTCCGCACCCGATGTGAACCACTCGCGACATCAAGGATCTGCAGCTCTACGAGATCATGCAGGATACGTCTGGCTTGACGGTCACATACCCGGAGGTGCCGGGCAAGCTCCAGCGGAGTCAGCGGGCGCAGCATGCGCCGGGCCAGGCGGACGGTCTCTGCCTCCAGCCAGGATAAGGATGCTGATACGTCCGTGGCTATGAATCTGCCACTAAAAGCGAGCACCAGCTGCTGGCATAGCTGAGGTTCTTCCGTGATGGACGGGTAAGCGATCGGCAGAAAGGTCCAGCCATCCAGTACGAGTAGACAATGCCGTCTGCACAGGTCTTTGAATCTTCTGACATCCAGATCTCTGGCATGAGGGCCGAAGCCCTGGATCTCGATTCCGCCTTTTGCTCCACCTGGCATATACGCCAGATCCAAATAGCGGTAGCCGTTATTGAAATCCCGGACCTCCCATTCCGGAAAGAGATGATTGAAATTCCCGATAGCGGGAAACCAGACAGAGCGCAGAAATTCTCTGGTTCCGTGCCCTAGGCCTTTTTGGAGCAGCTCCAAGCGTATTGCACCTGTCTCTGCATGAATCTGTTCCTGCAGCCATTCATCATAGTACTGTTCAAATCTCGACATTGCCGTATCTCCCTTGCGAATAGTTTGACCCACGAGTTTGAGTTGATCCAATCCGATCCGAATACAAGAAAAGCCGCCGCAATACAACGTATCTGGAAGGTTAGCTCCAGACAAACGTTCTATTGCGGCGGCGTGTGCTTCACGACCTATACTGGTTATTATACCTCCCCATATTCAGGCCAGAAAGCGACTTGGATCATACTTGATCTGCCAATGATGTGATAAGGTGGGAAATCAGGACTTAGTAAATACTAAGGAGGATTTAAGGTTGAAGAAACACAGAAGCAAGCGGAGAACCGCTTTGCGGATATTGATGATTGGCCTGCTGCTAATCGTCCTGCTCATAGGAGGCGGATTCGTCTTCCCGACATGGACTCCAGGCATTAAAGGAAGTAACAGTATAAGTATTCTGCAGCAGATTGAGATTAACGGCACCAGGCAGGAAGTGATGATACGGGGGAAGGACCGGAGTAATCCGCTGGTGATTTTTGTGCATGGCGGGCCAGGGGTCCCGGAGACTCCGTATGTACGGAAATATCAGAATCTGCTGGAGCAGAATTTCACGGTTGTCCAGTATGATCAGAGGGGCAGCGGGAAGTCCTATCATTTCTCCGAGGATTATTCGAATTTGACTTCAGAATTATTGGTGGAGGACTTATTGGCCCTCACAGAATATCTTGAGCAGGAGTTTGACCAGAAAAAAGTGCTGCTGATCGGCCACTCCTACGGTACATACATAGCAACACAGGCGGTAAGTAAGGCGCCGGACAAGTTCAGTGTCTATATCGGGATTGGCCAGACGGCCAATTGGGTTAACAGCGAGCTGGAAAGTCTGCAATTCATGATCGATCAGGCGAGGCTTGCCGGCAATAACGCAGAGGCGGAGGAACTGGAGCACTTGAGGGAACCGGTTACATCAGGAGACGCGATTAGTCCCCGTGACAAAATCAGCAAATACGGCGGTTCAGTAAGACAGATTGACGACATCACGGATCTCTTCAAAGGTTTATTGTTCGGAACGGAGTATAATTTGCTGGATGCCGTCCGCTTTTTCAAGGGGAACTCGATCTCGGAGCTTAACCTGCAGCCAGAGTTGTCAGAGCATGATATTACGGAGCTGGTGGATCACATGGATATCCCCGTATATTTTGTCATGGGGAAGTATGATCTGATGACCTCGGTGAGCGAGGCGCGCAAATACCTGGATGAGCTGGAGGCGCCGTATAAGGAGTTCGTGGTGTTCGACCAGTCGGCGCATTATCCGCAGTTTGAAGAGAAAGAGAAGTTTGCACAGTGGCTGAACGAGACATGGGCTAAATTACCGCAATAGCGTACGTTCTCTGGGCGGCACACTAGCGATTGCAGCGGGAGCTGAGAAGAAAACGGCGCACTATCCTAATCCAAGGACGGTGCTGCCGTTTCTTTTTGTATACAGTATCCTGAGCTGCTGAAATTGCAGCTTGAAGCCGCTGTAGCGCAGCTTGCGCAAAGGCCATTGTATAAGTCTTTTAGCAAAAATATACTGTAACTGTAAGGAGAAGCGCAGGAGGCGATGGGCGATGAAAATTACAATTGAGAACGTTCCGGAGGGCGGGGAGCCTGAAATTATCCTAAGGTGCAACAACCCGGATGATTCCTTGCTGAGGCTGATCTACTCTGTGAACTCCAGCTCCAGAAAGCTAATCGGGATGAGCGATTTGCAGCTGCATATCATTAGTCCAAGGGATGTGTATTACTTCGAGGCGGTTGATCATAAGGTGTTCATTTATTGCCACGAGAAGGTGTACGAATCCCGGCTGAAGCTGTATGAGCTGGAGATGGATTACGAGCATGGGGATTTTTTCAGAGCATCCAAATCGACCATCCTGAATGTTGCCCGAATCCAATCACTCAGCCCGGTGCTATACGGCAGATATGAGGCGCTGCTCCAAAACGGTGAAAAGGTCTATATCTCCAGACAATATGTCCCTGTGCTTAAACACAAATTAGGGTTATAGCGAGGCTGCCAAAGTATATATTTAGGAGGAAGGATCATGATTAAAACCAGTAAATATCTATCTTTTTTCGTGAAGGATCTGTTAGTCGCTTGCGGGTTTCTGACGGTGCTTGCGGCGGTTGTGCTGGCTCTGAGCTCTACGGAGACGATCAGTGGTTCGCTGCTTGTGCAGCTGTTCCTGGGGGCTTCGGCGTTTACCTGTTTCAGATACGCGCTGGTGAATACGCATGAGGTGGCAAAAACGGCACAAACGATAAGCTTCTATATTTTTTACATTCTTGCTGATTTGTTTGTGATCCTCTGGCTGTGGCTGTTCGCTGACGGCCCGCTGATGGATAAAGGCGTGCTGGTGCCGTTCGTCATCGTGATTCTGGTGGTTAAAGCCATGGTGTACACTATGATGCATATCGACGGCAAAAGGGAAGCCAAGCAGCTGAATCAGAAGCTGGATGAGTATAAGAAGGACGGGGACAAATAAGCAATAAGAAGGTAGCGGTTAGCCTCAGCAAGTGCAGCCTTATAAGCGAATATTCGAAAGCCGCCCCGGTGCCGGATCTGCCAGGGAGGCTTTTTATTTTGGTTTATTTTATTTCGAAAACACACAATAATCCTGTTACCATTCTGCAAATTAAGCGTAACTAAGACGGTGTTATACATAATCTACCATGGAGCTGATATCATGCTGCTTAACAGATCATCACTGATAGAGATGATGAATGGTACGGGTGAACCAGAAGTCCGGCTTGAGAGATCACTTGATTTGTACCTGGAGCGGTTCGGACAGCTTGAGCCGCAGATCCGCGCTTTTGTTCCTGAAGCGGACGCTGAACTACGGCTTGGCCTGGAAAAAGCGCTGCTGCTGCATACTTACAGCGAAGCGGACAGCAAACCAGCCTTATTCGGCATTCCTGTGGCGGTTAAGGACTTGCTGCATGTGGAGGGACTGCCTACCCGGGCCGGTTCGCAGCTACCCGCTGACCTGTTAACCAGACCAGAGGGCTCTTTGGTCCTAAGACTCCGCTTCCTTGGCGCATTGATTGCCGGGAAGACAGTAACCGAGGAATTTGCCTATAACGGGCCTATTGCAACGCGTAATCCGCATAACACCGCGCATACTCCCGGCGGGTCAAGTGCAGGTTCAGCGGCAGCGGTTGCTGCGGGAATCTGCCCGCTGGCGGTCGGTACCCAGACGCTGCGCTCAGTCATCGCTCCTGCATCCTTCTGCGGCGTGGTCGGATTCAAGCCGAGCTATGGCCGGGTTCCGCTGGACGGGGTGCTGCTGCTCTCGCCTTCTTTTGACACCATCGGGTTCTTCACTCAAGATTTGCCTGGAATGGAGGCAGCAGCAGCTCTGCTTGTACCGGATTGGGAGGCCATTCCCGCTATATCTGCCCGCAAGCCGGTCCTCGGCGTTCCTGCCGGGGTGTACATGGAGTTAATGAGTCCGGAAGTAAAAGCTGTCTTCATCGCTCAGATAGGGATACTCGAACAGCTGGGCTACCAAGTCCGCCACGTGGATATGCCCTGGAAGGATGAATTCATCTATGGAGATGCCATGATTCGGTTTATCGAGGGAGAGCTGGCGCGGGAGCATGAACATTGGTTCGCGGAGCATAGGGAGGAATACGGACTTCCAGTTCAGGACGCTATCGTTAGAGGCAGGCAGATTCCGGATGAGGAGCTGGAGCAGTACCGGGGACAGCAGATGATTCTGCGGCGTGATCTGAAGGAACTTATGGTTCAAGAGGGGATTGACCTGTGGGTGTCGCCGGCCCAAGGAGGCACGGCGCCCAAGGTAGAGGAGAATAATACAGGCTGGGCAGGAATGGCGGCAATCTGGGGATTCGCCGGATCGCCGTCAATCAGTCTGCCGGCTGCAACGATCGGGAGTATGCCGCTCGGCTTCCAGTGCATCGGCACCCATGGAGAGGACGAGACACTGCTGGCTTGGGCGCGGGAGCTCTGGCCGCACATTGCTTACAATAGTGCAGAAGCTCTTAATTCCCGCTAATGTGGAGGTTTTCGGATTCAAGCTGACTAGCTTTGATTCAATTTCTCTACTTGAGCATAAGCTTCCAGCAATTTCTCCACAGGGATATCATTAATCCGCAGGCCGGAGATTTCACATTGCGAGATATTTACGCCGTACAGATCACAGCCGGTGAAATGGCTTCCTGACAGATCGCAGCGCTCGAACTGAGCGGGCTTACCAGAGGCTCCCAGACTCGTATCATGAAAATGCACACCATCCAATGCAGCCAGAGCAATTTCGCTGCCGCTTAATCTGGAGTCGGCAATCAGTATGCCGGTCAGATTAAGATTCGTGAATTTCGCACCGCTCAGGTTGCAGTCCGTAAACAGGCTGCCGTGCAGATTGCTGTTATTGAAGCTGGCCGTCGCAAGATTCATGTTGTAGAAATCAGCCTTATCCATTGCACAGTTCTCAAATTCCGCTCCGGAGAGCCGCTGATCTTCAAACCGGATTCCCTGCTCCTCTGGAGCTGCCAGGGATCCGGTTATTTTTTCATAGCCGTATTCATCCGGGGATTCGTAGATTCGCATATACCCGGATTTTTCATAGAAATAGTGGTTGCTTAGCTGTTTGCTTGAGGTTTCCAGCTTCCATGTACGCATTGCAGGATACTGCTCTTCAAGGAAGGAGAGAATCTTCGAACCGTAACCCCGGCCTTGATAGGACGGATCGATGTAAATTTTGTCTACCCGGGCATGTCTGCCTACTATATGTACGTTTGCACCACCAATGATCTGCGAGCCGTCTTCAATTACATAATAATCAGTTTCTCTTATGGCATACCTGTGTTGCTCAATTGAATCATAACCCGGCGGGCGGAGATTGTTGTCCTGCAGCGCTTCCCCCGGCAGCCAGCGCTGCATTTCCCGGTCAAATGTTCTTTTCATAACCGCAGCCAGTTGTTCGGCATCTTCTGGCACAGCTCTGCGAATTTTCATAGCGTTCACTCCAGTTGGGTAATAGAATTATCTACAATTATAACGAAGCCTGCAGCGGAATGCCGGACAGAAATTGCGGATGTTTGGAAATCAGATAAGCTGTTGCCGAAGATAGAATGCTCAATGTGGAGAATAGGCGGGGGAGCGCTGAAATATGCCTGGATTATACCGATGCATTAAATGCTGAACAAGGCTGTGTGAGCTGAAGAACGTAGGCTTTTCTGGATACGGCTTATTATGAATCTATTCGCATGGACGGTTACCCCGAATCTCCCCGGCTTGCGCTCCATACATACCTTTGCCCGCTATGCCGGCCCGGATCGCGAAAATCCTGTACGAAATACAACATTTCCGCTAGAATATCAACCCAAATCCCAAATTGTTGTATAAAATACAGCATTTTCTCTCCGCCAAGCTAATTAACGGGGAGATTCTTGTATTTCGTACAACAATTCTCCTAAACTCTCAGGTAACTCTGCATTCGAGTTGTAATCCGTACAACATTTAGCTACCTCCCGTTTAACCGCGGGCTGTTCACCGTTGCTTTGGGATAAAAAAATGCCCTTTAGCAAAACGGAAGCGGACTGTTCCCGTTACGCTAAAGGGCTGCTTCCGTTACGCTAAAGGGCTGCTTCCGTACGCTAAAGGGCAGCTTCCGTACGCTAAAGGGCTGTTCCCGTTATGCTAAAGGGCAGCTTCCGTACGCTAAAGGGCAGCTCCCGTTACGCTAAAGGGCTGCTTCTACTTGCCTGCAGGCTTAGGGGCGCGGCGCTTCAGGAAGCGCACGTCTATCTCGCCGCTGCCAGCTGTATTAGGCTTCAGGCCAAGGGGGAAGGCGTTCCGCTTCAGCAAGGACTTCACCTGGCCGGGCGTCAGGCAAGGGCGGAGCTGCAGCAGCTGCGCCGCTGCACCGGACACGATCGGCGTGGAGATGCTGGTGCCGGATAGCTTGAAATACTTCCTGCCAACCTTGTTTCCCGGCAGCTCGCGGACCAGCTGGGAGCCGGGTGCGCGCAGTGAGATCACCGAATCGCCGGGGGCAACAAGATCGGGCTTCACCTTACCGCCGGGAGCCGGTCCTCGGCTGGAGTAGACGGCGATACGGTCGTCCTTTTGCGTCACCGTCCGGCGGTCATTCACCGCTCCGACGGTGATGGCGGAGGGACTGATTCCGGGCGACTCAACCGTTCTGCGCCCGGGTCCGCTGTTGCCGGCGGCGATGACTACAGTGAGTCCGGCGTTGACGGCTTTCTCAACCGCCTGGACAAGGATATCGTCCTTGGCAGAAGGGTTCACCGGTCCGCCGAAGGACATGGACAGGATGCGCAGCTTCAGTTTTTTGCGGCGGACTATGCACCATTCAATGGCTTTAATGATGGTGGAGTCATAACCGTCGCCGTTTTTGTCCAGCACCTTAATTCCGACGATCCCTGCCTCGGGTGCCGGCCCTCTGTATTTACCTTTGCTGGACCAGCCGTTCCCTGCGGCATCGCCGGTAATATGTGTGCCATGCCCGTTATCGTCATACGGACACTTCCGGTGATTGATATAATCCTTGAAGGCAATAATCCGGTTCACAGGCCGGGTCAGATCGGGATGCGGATACACACCGGTATCGAGCACGGCGATATTGATGCCTTTGCCGGTAAGCCCTCTTGAACGCTGAACGGCGGTGGCACCAATGGACGGGGTAGCGATATTTAAGGTGGTTTTTTTGATGCCATCAAGATAGACCTTGTGGACCCCGTTCCAGCAGCATACCTGCTCCAGACATCTCAGCGTAACCCGGGAGGCAACTGCGCGATGCAGGGGCAATTGATGTTTAATTGGAAAAGCGTGTGTCCCCAGATGCTTCTGCAGTGCCTTCATTCTGGCTGGAGTCAGCGGATGCTTGAACTGTATAATGACCGGAATGGCAGCCGGTTTCACGGTGGATGTATAGGACTTGCGGATCTTTTGCTTCAGCGGACGGTTAAGCTTGGCGGCATGATGCTGAACCCATAACTTATCAGTCATTAATGTGATCACCTCTATGGAAGCATAGTATGCGGCCGGGTGATCAGTGGGTACGAATCTATTAATATAGGACACTGCTACATTTCTATGAATATCAGGCAATAACGCGTGTCGGCCGGTTCTTCAGTTGCATTTACTACTGTATCCCAGCAGAAAGTGGTGAAGCAATTGAAAGAATCAGAGAAGAAAGCACTAATGGCAAAACGTCTCCTTATGGCCAAAAAAGCAAAAGCATCGGCGGTAGTAAGACCCAAGAGACGGCGGATCAAACAGGTTCTCACCAATTTCATCGTGCTCGCAGTAAATAACAACAATGTTCCTTATGAAACGCAAGGCTGGACGGCTACGTTGACCCGAAGCTCAGGCACGGTTACCACCGCACAGTTCGATGAATTCGGTGTAGCCCAATTTAACACAATCAGCACTCTGACAACTATCAGCTACACCCTTAGAATTATTGATGCGGATAATGTTCAGCGTACTCAGAAATTCGTCCCTGCCAACCGTGAGTTCTTCGTAGCCCGTTTCTAAAAGGCCGGCGCGTCCTGTTCTATACGGGGCGTGCTTTTTTTCGTGCGGGTTCATGGAGTGATGGATAGCTGAGACTATCCGCTGATACAAATACGGCGGGAAGAATGCTGGAGACAATCAACCTTGAGCTGGAGTCTTTTTAAAATAATAAATACTATAGAGGATCAGCGGAATGACCAGGAAGTTGGCCAGCTGAATATAGAGTAGATAGTCGAGCAGCTTGAACATATCGAACAAATCCCGCGAGAACAGGTACGAGAAAAGTATCGTCAGCGCGCAGACATAATGCTCCTTGAACCGGATCTTCAGGCCCGACAGCCGGATCAGCTCCATCAGTGCAAAGAAGCAGACGATATAACGGATGAACCAGCCGGCGACCACCTGCAGCATGACGAATAGCTCACCCGCCTCCAGGAAGCCAAAAGCACTGATAATCTGGGTCTGTGTCAGCTTGGGGAACAGCAGATTGACTGCCCGGTCCGGCCCGAAGGTAGTAATGACGCCAAGCATCGAGAAAATCTGCATCTGGATAATGAACAGCAGGGCAATCGACGTATGCAGGAGCAGCTTGGATTTGTCCCGCACACTGTCCAGGTAAGGGATCATAATGGTGACACAGCTCAGTGCGCCGAGAATCTTCAGGGTGCTCAGCAGCAGTGCAGGGGTTACTCCATGCTCCAGGATCGGATAGATATACTTCATGTCTTTGTATTTATGAGTCAGGAAGGCGAGCAGCATACCGGACAGGCTGATGAAGAAGATCACCACAATTGTCGTAATCGTTACGGAAGCAATCCCTTTTTTGACCACATAGACCGTCGCTACCGCAGTCACCAATATAAAGACCCATACAGGCGTGAACAGCTGGAAACCGGTGTGAATGACACTGGCCTCGGCGCCCGCACTCTCAAATATAGTTAATAGAAGGGTCAGCAAAAACAGCACGGAAAAAAAGCCGCCGCCCCATTTGCCGAGCGATTTCGCATAGATGTCGAGCAGGTTATAATTTTTAGTCCTCTTCTTAATCGTCAGAATAACCCACATGTAAACAAGAATACAGGCTGAAGCGGCAATCATGGCAATCCAGGTATCTCTTCCGCCTAGCCGGATGAATGACGAGGGGAAGGTCTTAAGAGTGACAATCGCCAGGCTGCAGATGATGAAAAACAGATGTTTGGAGTTCATACTTCCCACTAGTACGCCTTCTCTCAGAAAAATCTAGACTTAACCTCTAGTATGGTCCGCTGTAAGGAATATTATTCCGGGAATCCGGCATACTATCCCTACCACTTAAGAAGGGCGGGAAACCGGATGACCGTACAGGCGAGTGAGCTTTCCTCTATACTAAGCGGCTGCTTTGATTTCATTAAGAGGGATATCGTGATGAACGATGCTGTCATTACTCTCTTTTATATAGAGACCATTTGTGATTCTACCTATATCAGCCAATATATTATCGAGCCGCTGTCGCAGGCGTCAGGGGGGGTTACCAGCAGGGAAGAGGTGGGTAAGGCCATCTATGCCGCTAAATTCGGGGAGGTCCGGGATGCGGACGAGGCGCTTGAGCATCTGCTGGCAGGTGATCCGGTGCTGATTTTTGAGCAGCTCCAGTATGCTGTTTATTTTGACGCCCGCAAGCTGGAATCCCGTCCGGTCGAGAAATCGCAGTTCGAAGCGTCGCTCGTCGGCTCGAACGAGAGCTTCAATGAGCTGCTGGTCAACAATGTCAGCCTGATCCGCAAACGCATGGCTACGCAGACGCTGAAGATCGAAAGCCATATTCTGGGTAAGCAGTCGAAGACGCAGGCGGTTCTGCTCTATGTGGAGGGGACGGCTCCAGAGGATCTTGTCGCGACTGTCCGCCAGAAGCTGGAGGCTATGGACAATGAATTCGTGCTGGGCGCACAGTATGTTGCGGAAGCCTTAAGTCCGGGCAAGACGCTGTTCGATACCATAGGATACACCGAGAAGCCCGATGCGATAGTCGCCAAGCTGTTTGAGGGCAGAATCTCCGTAATTGTGAATGGTACGCCGTTTGCACTGACCGCGCCCTGTTTCTTTTTTGAGAACCTGCAATCCCCGGATGATTATGCCACCAACAGGCTGTTTGTTACGCTGCTGCGCTGTGTGAGATTCGGCTCGGTGCTGGTATCGCTGCTTCTGCCGGGATTCTATGTGGCGCTGACAACGCATCACTTCTCGCTGATTCCTTCGGCGTTTGTGTTCAAGCTTGCCGTGTCCCGTTCGGGAGTGCCTTTTCCGACAGTGGTGGAAGCGGTCCTGATGTTCCTGTTCTTCGAGCTCTCCCGGGAAGCGGGACGGCGGCTGCCGCATCAGATCGGACAAGCGCTCAGCATTGTAGGTGCCCTGATTCTGGGCGATGCCGCTGTCGGCGCCGGACTGGCTTCCCAGGCTACGGTGGTCGTGACAGGGATTTATGCCATTACCTCGTTCATTAATCCGCGCCTGACCTCGGCCATTTCTGTATGGGCAGTGTTCTCTATCATCATGTCTGCCTGCTTCGGGCTGCACGGCTTCTATCTGGGATTCATACTGCTGGTGGCCCATCTGGGATCGCTGAGATCCTGTGATTATCCGTATCTGTTCCCGCTGGGCACCGAGAAATCGTTCCGCGCCGCCAATCTGGATGTGCTGGTCCGGGGACCGCTGAGCAAAGTATCGAAACCCTTCCTGTACCGGGGCAGAAAATGATCACGGCACTCCGCAGAAAAGTACTCGTCACACTGATGCTGGCGGTGCTGCCCCTCCTGCTGGCTTCCTGCTTGGGCTACAGGGATCTTGACCACATCGCATTCGTGACCTCGATTCTGATTGATCAGGATGAGGAGGAGAATCTCGTTTTTTATTTTGAGACGCTGAACTCCATCCGCAACTCCTCCAAAGAGGCGAACCAGGAGGAGCGGATTGTATATAAAATAGCGACCCAGAATCCGGGTGATGCAATCAACCGGCTGGAGACCCACACCAGTGCCCCGGTTACCCTTGCCCACAACAAAGTAATCCTCTTCACGGAACGCTTTGCGGCGGGCGGGCTGGACCAGGCATTTGATATTTTTGACCGGTGGCAGGAATCCAGCACACGTACACTTCTGGGCGTGTATGTAGGAGAGACAGAGGATTTCATCAAGCCCAACCACGAGGAAGAGGTTATGACCGGCCTGTATCTCTATGATATGCTGGGCAACAAAGCATCCGTAACCTCCTATGGCGTCAAGCTGAACATCAAGGAGTTCATGAATCAGAAGATTATCGGTGATCATGTGAATTCCATGTCGATCATGAATGTGTCCAAGGATAAGGATACCAAGGGGCAGTATTTCCTGGACGGCCTGGCGCTGATTAAAGAATATAGAATGGTAGGCAGACTGAGCAGCGAGAAGTCCATCTACTTCAACTTCCTGCTCGATAACGAGGTGTCGGGCAATATCAATACGCAGAATCCCGAGGACCGGACGAAGACGGTGAGCCTGCTGCTGCAGAATAACCGCTACAAGTCCAGGCTCGATTATAAAGACGGCATGCTAAAGATGGAGATCATCCTTAAGCTGAACACCGATGTATCCTTAATCCAGGGGAAGCTGAAGCTGAACGAGGAGAACATTGCGAAGCTGGAAGCGTCCATGGCAGCGAAGATCAGAGCCGATTGTCTGGCGCTGTTTAAGGATTGGAAGGATAAAGGGACCGATATTTTTGATATCCAGGAGAAGTTTGACCGGAAATATCCCAAGCTCGCCGGCCGGAATATCATCGGGAGTACAGAGCTCGACCTTAAGATTGCGGTAGATATTAACGGCACGACAACGCTTAGGGATGCGGAATAGCAATATGATAATTATAGAAGCTGTTATCACGGCCATAAGGGCTGAGGTTACAGCTTCTTTAGGTATGACAGATTTCATGCCGCGAATGAGCGGTTTGTACGGTCTTCTGTAGCTTTTGTCAAGATTAAATGCGTGATATTTATAAAATATTGTTCGATTATACAAACCAATCCGCAAATTTTAGCTATAATGACAATAAACCTGCCATGAACATTTCAAAGCCGGAGCATTAAAGATATAATGTGGCCATAGGTATAGGTATGATACAGTGCGGAACTGCCCGTAATTACGCAGCCTAAAGATGCCAGCGAAAGGTCTGAGGATGATGAGCCTGGAAGCCTTGAATGAACGTGTGAAGACCGATCTTTCCTACCTTGCCTATGGCGGCACGGACTGGGTACGCCCTCTGGAGCATTCTGAAGGCCATGTCTATGATGTTGTGATTGTGGGCGGGGGGCAGAGCGGATTAGGCGCAGCCTTCGGCCTGCTGCGTGAACGGATATCCAACATTCTGATTATTGATGAGAACAGTGACGGGCAGGAAGGTCCTTGGGAAACGTACGCGCGGATGGTGACTCTGCGCACGCCCAAGCATTTGACCTCCATTGATCTGGGCATTCCATCGCTCACCTTCCGCTCCTGGTGGGAAGCGCAGAAGGGAACAGCAGCCTGGGATGAATTAGGCAAAATCCCCCGCGGCGACTGGATGAATTATCTGCGCTGGTACCGGCAGATTCTGCAGCTGCCGGTGATCAATGAGGTGCAGCTTAAGCTGATCGAGCCGGGTGAGGACGGGATCTACCGGCTGCGGATTGCCGGAGCGGGTGCCCCGTCCGGTCTGCTGCTGACGCGTAAGATCGTACTGGCCACAGGTATCCAGGGCGGAGGCGAGTGGCATGTCCCGCCGATGATTGCGGAGCATCTGCCGGAGCATCTGTATGCACATACCTCGCAGAAGATTGATTTCACCGCTCTCCGCGGCAAGCGGGTAGCGATTCTCGGCGGCGGGGCCTCGGCCTTCGACAATGCTAACTTCGTCCTTACTGAAGGAGCGGCGGAAGTGCATGTGTTTGTCCGCCGCGAACAGCTGCCGAATGTCAATCCGATCCGCCAGATGGAGGTTTCGGGCATGATTGAACGGTTCCATGCCTTAGGGGATGCAGATAAATATGCGGTGATCTCGCATTTCTTCAATTATAATCAGCCGCCAACGAACGACACCTTTGCACGGGCGGCGGCCTGGCCCGGCTTCCGGCTGCATCTCGGTTCTCCCTGGCATAGTGTGGCGGCTTCCGGAGAAGAAGCGGCAGTGACTACGCCTAAGGGTGAATTCAGCTTCGACTTCCTGATTGTCAGCACCGGGCTGCTCAGTGATCCCGCCCTGCGGCCGGAGCTGCAGCAGGTCGAAGCTCATATTGCCCGCTGGTGCGACCGTTATGAGGCGCCGGCCGGAGCGGCGAATGCGCTGCTGGACGCGCATCCGTACCTCAGCCCGGGGTTTGCGCTGCAGAGCCGGGATGAGGCAGGCCGCAAGCTGCTGCATGGAATATTCATCTTCAATTATTCGGCCCTGGCCAGCTGCGGCTTGTCGGCTTCGGCGATCTCCGGCCTGAAGAATGCGATACCGAAGCTTGTCTGTGGTGTAGCCGACCAGTTGTTCATGGATGACCGCCAGCAGACCCTGCAGGCGTATTATGATTACGACGAGATTGAGTTTACCGGCAAATAATACAAGAAGAGGCTGTACCGGGGGTCAGGAAGACCTTTGGTACAGCCTTTGTGCTGTGGAGCGTGTCCAGAGAATTGGCCTGGTCTTACATGCTGCTGCCTGGCAGCCGGGTCTAGGTTGTGATCCTGGCATACACCGCGAAGAACAGCGCCAGCTCGCCCATGATCAGCACATTCGGAACATGGATTACGAGATCCAGCACGTAGAAGCAGATCAGGATAGCGGTGAGCAGCGCCAGATGCTTAGCCCCCAGCCGGTGCTGCTTATGTCTGAAGACATGGAAGACCAGTGTAGTCGAAGCGAAGTAGAGCAGGACTGAGCCGAAGAGCAGATTCAGCATCAGGTCATAATGAAGCTTATTCAGGAAGAGCAGCTGGATCGATGCGGCAAGCATACATAACGACAGATAGATAAACAGATGTCCGTAGATAATGGTCTGTCCGGCCGTTTGAATATGCATATCCACCTTCTTCTCCAGGTTATCATAATACTGCCACCACATCGCGATAATCAGTACGAAGGTGAGGGCGGCGAAGCCGACAGATTGTCCGGTCCAGGTACTGGACTGCAGTACGGCAAGAATGCTGACGACAGATTCACCCAGGAGAATTAAAGCGAACAGTGAGAACCGCTCCAGCAGATGATGGGTATTGGCAGGAGTCTTCACAAGAATCCGCCGGCCGGTCAGCGGGAGGATAATATCCAGCGCAATCCCGGCGTACAGCACGGCATACCGGAGCCAGGAATCGAAGAACAGCGAACAGGCCGAAATCACCAGTCCGATCCAAAAGCGTGTTCCTAAATAACGGGCGGTATTCCGCAGATGGCCGCTTTCTTTGGAATGTGCGTAGTGATACTGGACGGCGGTCATGATCCGGAGTCCGAGATAGCCAATCAGAAACGGCAGATAGTTGGCATCGAAATCCACAGACAGGCTGGCTGTCATGATCAGCACGAAGAATAATTGGATGATCAGAAAAATCCGGTGTGCCACCGTATCCTGTCCATAACGGTTGACGAAAAGCGTCTGGCCTACCCAGGCCCACCAAATCGGAATGAAGATCAGTACGAATTTGCCCAGTGTCTCAAGAGAGAGAACCTCGTCTTCTACATGCAGGAGCACATGGCTGGCCTTGGAGACCGCAGCGACAAACAGCAAATCATAGAAGAGCTCCAGCCAGGTTACTTTTTTGATAATCATTCTGCAAGCCTCCTTTGCCGTATGTTTACCGGAGCAGTCCGGTTAACAAGTATAATAAAGGCTCTGGATAGAAGAAGGCAAGACAGCAGGTGGATTAATCCAGGTTCATTCCGGCGGCAATTGACCTGGGCTGCGCTCTCACGGATAATATAGAGGTTCATATTCTTTACAGGATCGGGGTAGAAGCATGTCATATCGTAATATGGAAGAATGCATTATTGACTTGGAGAAGCACGGGCATTTAATTCGCATACATGAGGAAGTTGACCCGCATCTGGAGATGGCGGCGATCCATATGAAGGTCTATGAAGCGGGCGGTCCCGCGCTGCTGTTCGAGAATGTCCGGGGCTCGAAGTACCGCGCGGTATCGAATCTGTTCGGGACGATCGAGCGCAGCAAATTCATCTTCCGGGATACCTGGCAATCCTCCCAGGATGTTATCGCTTTGCGCAGCAATCCCATGAAGGCGCTCAAGCAGCCTTTCAGATATATTGGAACCGCCCTTGCAGCCAGAAAAGCACTTCCGCTGAAGAAACAGGGCAGTGCTCCTGCCGGTTTCGAGGAGATTCAAATCTCCGATCTTCCCCAGATCAAGCACTGGCAGGGAGACGGAGGGGCATTTGTTACGCTTCCGCAGGTGTATTCGGAAGATCCGGACAAGCCGGGGATCATGAACTCCAATCTTGGGATGTACCGGATTCAGCTTAGCGGCAATGAGTACGAGATGAATAAAGAGGTCGGTGTGCATTACCAGATTCACCGCGGCATCGGCATACATCAGTCCCAGGCCAATAAACGCGGCGAGCCGCTCAAGGTGAGCTGCTTCATCGGCGGGCCTCCGGCGCATACGCTGTCGGCGGTGATGCCGCTGCCGGAGGGCCTCAGCGAGATGACCTTTGCCGGCCTGCTGGCCGGACGCCATTTCCGCTACACCTATGTGGACGGATTCTGCATCAGCAGTGATGCCGATTTCGTAATTACCGGGGAGATTCATCCCGGTGAGACGAAGCCGGAAGGTCCGTTCGGGGATCATCTGGGCTACTACAGCCTGACCCACCCGTTTCCGGTGATGAGAGTGCATAAGGTCTACGCCAAGCGAGGGGCCATCTTCCCGTTCACGGTCGTCGGCCGTCCGCCGCAGGAAGACACCGCCTTCGGAGAATTGATTCATGAGCTGACGGGCGGGGCAATTCAGTCTGAGATTCCCGGCGTTAAGGAAGTTCATGCCGTAGATGCTTCTGGCGTGCATCCGCTGCTATTCGCCATCGGCAGTGAACGCTATACACCTTATCAGCAGCTTAAGCAGCCGGCGGAGCTGCTGACCATCGCCAACCGCATTCTCGGAACCGGACAGCTCAGTCTGGCGAAATATCTGTTCATCACTGCAGAAGAGGACCAGCCGGTCAGCACGCATGATATTGAAGGTTTCCTGACGTATATCCTGGAGCGGATTAATCTGCACCGCGATATTCACTTCCAGACGAATACCACCATAGATACACTGGATTACTCCGGCACCGGAATCAACAGCGGCAGTAAGGTGGTATTCGCTGCGGTAGGCGAGCAGAAGCGGAGCCTATGCACGGAGGTGCCTGAGATTCTGCAGGCACAGCAGAACTGGGGACCGGCTGCCATGATTATGCCTGGCATTGTGGCGCTGCAGGGCAAGCCGTTCGCGGATTATCAGTCAGCCGCGCAGGAAATCGCCAGCTTGTGTGCTGCCATTGCAGAGCAGGGGCCGCTCGATTCCTGCCCGATGATCATTCTGTGCGACGACAGCGGGTTCATGTCAGAGCATCTGAACAATTTCCTGTGGGCGACCTTTACACGGAGCAATCCCTCCCATGATATCCACGGAGTGAACAGCAGGGTGGAGCATAAGCACTGGGCCTGCGATAATATCATTATCGATGCCCGGGTGAAGCCGCATCAGGCGCCGCCGTTAATCCCGGACCCTGAGGTGCAGAAGAATATACAGCGGGTATTTGCTCCCGGAGCCAGCTTGGGCGGTATGCGGGGATAGAATGTGCTTACTCCCTTACGGGCACCTCGACTTTAATGTATTCACCTTCACTGTTTAAGACGGCGATTGCCTCTGCTGTAGGGATATCATTAATGGCGTATAGCTTGCTGCCTTCAGAGAAGGTAGTGGAGAAGTTGTTGGGAGTATCTGCGATAGGCTCCAGGGACTGCAATGTGATTTCGCCGATTTGTTCCCCTACATCAGTAACCAGTGTTTTCGTAATTTGATAGATCCGGTCATTCCATTTGACACATGGAAAGGCAATGGACCCCGCAGTGCGGACCTCTACGTGTTGGCTAGAGGGACCCGGCTGCGGGGTTTGTACTTCTTGGCCGGCAGATGAGCAGGCAGCGAGGAAAATTATGCTTGCGGCAACAATGAACTTCTTCATTCGTCTGGTTTGCTCCTTTCAGTAAGCTTATAGATGGAATAACGTCACTTAATTCTGCCCATATCTCCGATATCCCGTAAGATGGGTTAAATTAAGTGTTGTTTATCCAACTGCAACTCCAATGAGGAAGATTTCCCCGGAATTAGTTGACGTTTATCCACTTGTTAGCTTGTCTTGAATTTGTTCTATTCACTCTCCGCTGTCAGGCAGTGTATAGGTGTGCACAGTTTCTTTGCTGCCGTCCAGATAGTTAACCGTGAAGGTGAACATATTGCCCTCACGCTTGGTGAACTTAATATGGTCCCCGGGGAACATATAATCTATTTGCTCCACATCAAGCTGGCGTTCAGCACTAAGCAGCTCTTTGTACAGCAGGGTTTGCTCGCCGGTAGTACGATTGACGAGTGTCAGGAGGGCTGTATCCAGAGGGCGGACCAGCAGGACATCCTTGAAGACAGCTTCGACATTATAGTAGACATCTTTCGTGACGGTTGCACCCATCAGGTGCGGTAAATCAATCGTTTCACTGACCGCTCCCGTTCCATCCTCAATCAGCCGCAAAGTCTGCCCGTCATTCAATACCAGCTTCCCCTCAGACCACTGGGCGGCTGTGCCGAAGGAGGTGTAGGTATCTATATGCCCCTGACGAATGACGCTGCCATTTTTCAAAAGATAGGTGTAGTACCCGGCATGCAGATGCGGTTCGCGTAAACATTGCTTACACGCAGCAAAGTCAGGCCTGCCGGTGTATGCTCGAAGGTGAAGTCAATAACATCCAGACCTCTGCCCAGCGTAGCAAGCTTGTGCTTCGTGTTCTGCTTGGTGGTGAGGTACAACTCACCGCTGTCAAGGGATAGGGAATACACTCCGCCCTCGAAGGTTTCCGAATAGCTGCGGTACATATGCAGATGATTGACCAGCAGAGTCTTCTTTGCAGGGTCCCACCGGACAGGTCCCCCTTCAAGTGCCGCTGCAATAAATTTAACAGGTACATACAGCTCTTGATTTGACATATACGGAGTGCCGCCTAGCGGAACCTTCTGCCCGTCGAGCACACCGGTGGAGCTGCCCAGCTGCACACTGAAGCTTTTATTCCAGCCGCTGAATGTTGCAGTTTTAGACGCATTGTTCCACAGGATCTCAATTCCGGTAGCTTTCACCAGATTGGCGGGCATGTAGGAGATTCCATTCTTGATCTGTGCGTTCCCCGCTGAACTCCCCGATATACCGCTCTCACTGCTATAGGTAAAGTAGATCTTTACCTCAGACACAGACTTGGCGGAAGCCGGGACTGCCGGTGTGCCCGTTGCCATTGCAAGCGCAAGTGCGGGAAGGAGTAATATTTGCCGGGTAATCTTCATCGTTCCCATCCTTTCTATGAAAGCGTGGTTGCCATGGCTCTGGCATTAATCTTCTGTTCCATATAAACGAATATATAGACGAATATAACCATGGAAGGTTTCGGGTGTTTGTAAAAATATGGACGAAGTGATGTTGAGTATGCCCAGTCTCCTATGGATATGCTACTATGTTGTTTAGAGTGGCAGAATAGCGCTTTCATCCGAAAAGGAGCGAATCATATGACCAAAGAGCTTTGGCTTAATCTCCCTGTAAAGGATCTTAACCGTTCGCGGGAATTCTTCGGCAAGCTGGGGTTTGCGTTTCATCCGCGGCATGAAGGCAGTGATGAGATGGCGGGACTAGTCATCGGGGATCAGAAAGTACTGGTAATGCTGGTTCCGGAAGCAACGTTCCGCAGATACACCGGGCAGGAGATTGCTGACACCTCGCAAGGGACAGAAGTTCTCTTCTCTATCGATGCTGCCAGCCGGGAGGAAGTAGACGAACTTGTCCGTAAGGCGGAGGAGGCGGGCGGACATGTTTTTGGCAGGCCGAAGGCGGCGGGCGGAGGCTGGATGTACGGCGCAGGCTTCGCTGATCCCGACGGACACCGCTGGAATGTGCTCTATATGGATATGGATCAGATACCCGAAAGTTGAAATAAGGGAAAGTATACACTGTATGCAGGGGGAAACAAAGATGGATGTATTAGAAACGCAGCGGTTAATCTTACGGAGCTTCAGAGCAGAAGACGGGGACGATCTGCATGCCTATCTCTCGCAGGAAGAGGTTGTGAGATTCGAACCTTACGGCGTATATGACCAAGCTGCAAGTAAGGCCGAGGCAGAGCGGCGGGCAACCGATCACGCCTTCTGGGCCGTATGTCTGAAGGACAGCGGCAGACTGATCGGGAACTTGTATTTCCAGCAGCAGAACCCGCCGCAGTTTCAGACGTGGGAGCTGGGCTATGTGTTCAACAGTAACTATCAAGGAAAAGGCTATGCGGCAGAGGCTTGCCGTGAGCTGCTGGCGTATGGCTTCGGCACGCTTGGAATCAGACGTGTAACCGCACATTGTGATCCGGATAATCATCCTTCATGGCGGCTGCTCGAGCGGCTGAAGCTGCGCCGGGAGGGTCACTTTCTGCAGACAGGTTATTTCAAGCCTGATGAACAGGGCAACCCGGGATGGCATGATACCTATGCCTATGGTTTGCTTGGGAGCGAGTGGATGAGTATGAACCAAAGGGATGATGTTACCGGCAGATCGCTGTGAGGCTGGCGGGATACGTTCATTCCTTATGCTAGATTCGTTTAAGGCAGGATAGAGCCTCTTAAGTTAGCACTCTTGGCATAAATGTTGTACATTGTGCAGCTTTGATTCCTGAATATCTGGGTGTTCGGGAGGATTGTTGTATGAAATACAACAATAGTTCTGCTAAACCGCCAAGTGGGGGAGAAATGTTGCATTTTCTACAACAATATTGGTTTTTGGACTGGTATAGTGAGGAGAATGTTGTATTACGTGCAGGATTTTACAAAATCTTCGAAGATAGCCCCCACAGCCCCACTGTGTGGGGCTATTTCACGTATACGGCAGCGGCTTTACATTCAGTTTATGTAAATCTTCAAGTGAGCAAATACTCGTCTCCTATAGTAGTTAAAAAAGTAGTTAAAAAATAAACTATAGAGTATAGGAGTGACAATCACTTGAATTCATCCAGTAAAGCCATCCTTTCTCTTCTCCTCGCCGCAGAGCTTGCGGCCGGATCCGCATGGGCAGCAGGCCCGGTAGCCGCCGCCCCTTCGATACAGTCAGGCACTCCGTATAATGCTTCCGGCAGCTATGATGTTGCCGTTCCGCACATTGTCGTCAACCAGATTTACGGCGGTGGGGATGCCGGGACAACAGAGGGCTACTTCTCCAAAGGCTTCATTGAGCTATACAATCCTACAGATGCGGATGTGAATCTCAGCGGCTGGTCGGTGCAGTATTCCGATCCCGGCAAGAACGGTGTCTGGAGCAAGCTTGCACTGACCGGCACCATAAAAGCACACTCCTCCTATCTTATTACGGACGGTAAAGTGAACCCCGTCTATCAAAGTGACCTCAGCGGCAAGGGTGATCAGAGCTGGGATGAACTTCTTTTTAATAATCAAGGCATGAAGGTGGTCCTTCTTAGCAGTTCCGCTCTACTGGAGAACGCAAATCCGTTCCTGGACAAGTCACCGGATTATGTAGATATGATCGGTACAGCTGGCAATGACAACGGTTCGACGATCGATGGCTATGAGGCGGATTATCCTACGGGCAAAACCGGCGGCACCTCCAAGCAAAAGTCAGTGCGCCGCATGGATTACGTGGACACCGACAACAACAAAGCGGATCTTGCCCAGATTTCCTTCGCTGATCTTGATGGGGCGGCAATGAACCGGATGAAGCCGCATAACAGTGCCGATGGCGCGTGGGGGATAACGGTTCCTGCCCTGGGCATAGCGACCGCTTCCTTGCCTCAGGCGACTGCAGGGTCGCCCTATTCCGTATCGCTCTCAGTATATGGCGGAACACAGCCGTATTCCTACTCCGCAGCGGGTCTGCCTGACGGGCTGAGCATTGACTCCGTATCCGGTGCAGTTAGCGGCACTCCGCTGAAATCCGGAACGGCAACGGTCATTTTCTCAGTGTACGACAGCACTTCTCCTTCCATTAAGTCTGATGCGATGCTCCCGCTGACGGTCCAACCTGAGGCTGCTCCGCTTACGGAGGATGTCATCAGCATCACCAAAATTGGCGGGTATGCGGTCGGTACGACCAGTGAGGATGGCGGTGTAGCCGAGATCATTAAGTACAACCGTGATAACGGGAAATTCTACCTTGTCAACGGCTCGACCCATCCGGCATCGGTGGACATCGTGAATCTGAAGGATGGCATTCACCCGGAGAAGGAAGCCAGCATCAATGTGGAGCAGCTGTCAGAAACCGGAGGCTTCAGCTACGGTGACTTGACGAGTGTCGATATCAACACGGCCACCAAGCGGATTGCTGTTGCTGTACAGGAAGAAGATGCGCTGAAGAACGGTAAAGTGCTTGTACTGGATTATGACGGCAGGCTGCTGGAACAATATGAAACCGGCGTACAGCCGGATATGCTCAAATATACGGAAGACGGCCGCTATATTCTTACGGCAGACGAGGCTGAACCCCGCACACTTGCGGGTGATCCTGAAGGCAGTGTAACGATCATCAATACGGCTACCAAAGCAGTGAACCTTGTGAAATTCAACGATCCGGGGGTTATTGATGACCTTGTGCACATCCGTGGTGCTGTTGATCCCAAGACCAAGCTGATTACCGGGAAAGGGAGCAAGGCGGATGCTATACGCGATCTGGAGCCGGAGTTCATCGAGCTGTCCGGGGATCAGGCAACAGCGTATGTCTCGCTTCAGGAGAATAACGCGATTGCCGCGGTTGATGTTGTCTCCGGGAAGCTGCTATGGGTCAAGGGTCTTGGATTCAAGGATTTAAGCAAGCCGGAGAATAAGCTTGATTTGATAAATGACAGCACGATCCATCTGGAGAATGTGCCGTTTAAAGGAGTCTACATGCCGGACGGCATCAGCCAATACACAGTAAACGGCAAAACCTATTTGTTCACAGCCAACGAAGGGGATGCCACCGAATGGGACAGCAAGGAGAATGCAACCAAGATCAGCAAAGTGAAAGGTCTGCTGAATCCGGATTCTGCTGCGGCCAAGTTCCTGAACGGCACCACGAAATATGACGGGGTAGAAGTGATGTCTGATATGGGCAATGAGGACATCTATCTGTACGGAGGCCGTTCTTTCTCGGTATGGGATGCGGCTGACATGAAGCAGGTTTATGACAGCGGCAGCGATTTTGAGCAGATTACTGCGGAGCGTCTGCCCGGCTATTTCAACGTAAGCAACAGCAACACGACACTTGACAGCCGCAGCTCCAAAAAAGGGCCGGAACCTGAATATGTCAAGGTAGGCATAGTGGGGAAAAGGGCGCTGGCCTTCACCGGACTAGAGCGTATCGGCGGTCTGATGACCTACGATGTAACCAATCCCGGGCAGCCGCAGTTTGTGAATTATATCAATTCCCGTGAATTCACGCCTAAGAATAATCTGGAGACCGACACCGGGCCGGAAGGGATTGATTTCATCCCGGCAACGGCAAGTCCGACCGGTCTGCCGCTCGTGCTGGTCGCCAACGAGGTCGGGGGAACGGTTGCCGTCTACCAGCTGAACGTGACGAAAATTACACTGGACCAGTCCTCGTTGTCTCTGACAGCCGGAGGAACGGCAGCAGTGCTCAAGGCGACGGCCCAGGCCAGCGGAGGCACGAAGGGCACGCTCAGCTGGAGCTCATCCAATGCTGCTGTCGCTTCTGTCGATCAGACAGGCAAAGTAACACCGCATGCCGCGGGAACGGTTGTTGTCTCGGTATACAGCGCGGACGGCTACGGTGTAGCTGAATCGCAGGTAACGGTTGCGGCTGCTGGTCCGGTTGCCAGCTTACCGGGGGCGGGTTCTTCCGGTGGAAGCGGGGTTTCACCAGCTGTAGCAGGGGCTGCAAACGCAAGTGCTGCAGTTACTATAGAAGGCGGCAAAGCGGTCATGGAGCTGAAGGGACAAGTAGATGCTGAGGGTAAGCTCAGCCTGTCGGTAACCGCTGCTGAAGTGGCAGCAGCACTTGAGACCCTGAAGACTTCAAATGCCAGGGAGCTTGTATTGCATATCATTTCGGGTCATGCGGCCGAAGCGGTGTCCCTGAAGATTCCAGCCGCAGCATGGGCTCAGATTGCCGGCAGTTCACTGGAGGCAGTGAGTGTGACCGGAGGACCCGGTACAGTTACCTTCGACCGGGCTGCCTTCTCCGCCATTCACACGGCGGCAGGCAACGAAGATATCAGCCTGACCCTTGCCAAAGCCGAGCTCGGCAGTACCTTGACCGGTCAGGAAGCGGTGGGTTCAGCCAGCATCATTGGCAGCCGGCCGGTGCTAAGTCTAATGGTTCAGGCCGGAACGCAGACGCTTTCGAGCTTCGGTGAAGGTAAGGTGGATGTGAGCATCCCTTATACACTGGCGTCCGGTGAAGATGCCAATGCGGTTGCTGCCTATCAGGTGAGCGCAGGCGGCGAACTCGTTGTCCTTCCAGGCAGCAGCTATGATCCGGTGAACGGCCTGCTCTCCTTCTGCACGAATCATTTCTCGGTGTACGCGGTTGGCTACAATAAGCTTGCATTCGCGGATACGGCAAGCAGTTATGCCAAGGACTCCATTACGTATCTTGCGGCACGCGGCATTGTTACCGGGGTCTCCGCCGAGAACTTTGGCCTGAAAGGCAAGCTGAGCCGCGGCGATGCCGCGCTACTCCTGGCCCGTCTGGCCGGGGCAGAGCTGGAGTCCTCAGCTGCCGGCAGCTTTACGGATGTGAAGCCGGGGGACTATTATGCGGCCGCTGTGGATTGGGCGAATCAGAGCGGAATTGTCCAAGGAACGGGAGACGGAAGATTTGAGCCCAAGGCACCGGTCACACGCGAGCAGCTTGCGGTAATGATGATCCGTTTGTCAGATTCATTAAAATGGAGTCTGCCGGCAAACGGCGGCTCAACGGCCTTTGCAGATCAGCAGTTGATTAGCTCTTATGCGGTGGAAGCCGCAGCTGCTGCAGTGCAGGCCGGCATACTCTCCGGTCAGGCGAGCGCTGACGGCAGTGTCAGCTTCGCACCGAAGGCAGCCGCTACACGTGAGGAAACGGCGCATATGTTAGCCAAACTGCTCAAAGCAGTGCAGTAATAAACCATTTTAAATGATTCCTGAGGGGTGTTTAGAGGCCATGAAGCGGCTTCTGGACACCCCTTTGCCGTTAAAGGGAACAGTTAGATGCATCATGGAAAAATCCGGAACTTCGGGATAAGCTACAAGGGACGCATAAGGATGAGGATGGAGCGTGGAGCTGACCATGAAGATTAATCGTTTGCTGGGCATCGTAGTCTATCTGCTCAACCGGGAGACCGTCAGCGGGCGGGTGCTGGCCGGGAAGTTCGAGGTCTCGGCGCGGACCATTCAGCGGGACATTGAAGCGATCAGTCTGGCCGGGATTCCCGTAGGTTCGCTGCAGGGGCTGAACGGGGGCTACTACATCATGGACAGCTTCAAGATGAACAGGCAGCTGCTTCAGCCGCAGGATTATGCATACATTCTGGCAGCGCTGAGAGGTTTCGTGTCCGGCTATGACAGCAGGCAGGCTCAGGATACGGTAGAGAAAATGGTTGCGCTGTCGCCGGATAATGCGGCGGTTCCGCAAGCTTTTCAGCTGAATCTCGGGGTGCTTCAGGAAGGTGTGGGGACCGGCGAAACCATCGCTGTACTTGAACAAGCCATCCGTGAGAAGTATGCTGTCCTATTCCAGTATACGAATGCCCATCTCGAGGCTTCCTCCAGGCGGGTAGAACCGCTACTGTTGACGTACAAGTGGTATGCCTGGTATTTATTTGCCTATTGCTGTGAGCAGGAGGATTACCGCCTGTTCCGTCTGTCGCGGATGCGTGATATCTTAGTGCTGTCCGAACCGATCCCTTCGGATCATGGAGATGCGGAGCTTCTGCTGGCTGGGCATGGTGACAACCGGGTCTATATACATATTAAGCTGCTCAGTCCGGTAGAGTATAGAGTGCTGCTGGAAGAGGCTTTGCCGAATGCCAGATTGCTGGAAACACGCGGGCAGAAGCTGGTGATGGGCTTTACGGTGCCTGAAGAGGAGCAGGGCTGGTTCGGCATTATCCTGCAGCACAGCCATCAAGTCACTGTTCTGGAACCGGAGTCACTCCGGGAGAAGCTGCTGGCCAGGGCCAGAATGATTCTGGATACCTATAGCTGAATGAAGACAGAATGCTGTCTTATATAGCCCTGTGGTGACCGCCTGCCGCTTTGGTCCTATGCTGCCGCTTCCTGATTGCGTTTTTATAGTAAATAATTCGCATGATTTGCATTAGCCCTTCCGTTCTCCCCTTCGGAGTACAAGAAGGGCTAAATTTTTTGCTGAACAATGTCGAAAAAAAGAGTAGAGCTACGATGACATCTGCGTATAGAATAGATAAGCGCAGATTTCTTTTGCAGAATGATAAATTGATTGAGGCAAGGGTGGTAACGTCAGATGGATACACATAAAGCCAACACATGGTTAGGAGGATTGGCCGTCTACATTGTTGCCTATTTGGCAGCTGTGCTGCTGGATAATCATCTGATGTTTGGAATCGTCACAGTCATAGCGCCTATGCTGGCCTGTCTGTATTACCGGATATCCGGCCCGCCTCCCGCGCTGCTGAGAAGGCCCTTCCGGCTGATCAGTTACGGGTTTTTCCTGTGGATGATCTGTGATGCGCTGCTGCTGACAGGGTTATACGGCTTCCATTTCTCAGCTGACGACACGTCAACTTTCACCCTGACCGCACTTACGCTCTATTCGGTCACAAGAACGATTATTCTTGTTGCAGTCCTGCAGATGTATGGAATCTTCAGACAGGGCATCAATAAATTACAGGTGCTGTGGGATCAGATCACAACGCTGGAATGCATTGTGGGCAGTATCTGGTTTGTCTTTTTTCAGGACGGGTCATTCCGTTTGGCGGATATGAATTACCGTACCCTGATCCTCTTCTTCTATCTGCTGGCCCCCCTGCTGACCCTGGCCTCACTGATGCTGATCTGGGTGTACATGAAGCGGGAATACCGTACAACGGGCTTCAAGCTGCTGATTGCCTCCATTGCCCTGGTATCCTCCGTGGATCTGGTCCAGGCGCTGAATAATGGGATTATGTCCGGCTACCTCATAGACGGGCTCTATAAATTATCCATTGTGTGCATAGCCGCAAGTTGGATTCTGGTGCGCCAGTATCCGATACAGGCGGAGCAAGGCATTGCCGAACCCCAGCCCGTGACGGAAGGCCGGACCTTGAAGAGCGGAGTGCTGTTCATGGCGTATCCGGCACTGATTTTTATAATTAAAGGATTCTCTGTATATGTGTTTCTATATTTCACCATCATTATCATGGCTTATTTCATCGTCCGGCTGTATGCCAAACAGATCGCCTATACGAGAAAATTGCTGGACACCGAAAGGGAGTACAGCGAGAAGCTGCGGCTGTACATGGATGTGGTTGAACAATCCCCATTGTCTATAGTCATCACCGATATGGATAGCCTCATCGAATACATAAACCCTTATTTCACAGAAGTTACCGGTTATTCCAAGGAGGAGGCCGTCGGCAATAAACCGTCGATTCTGAGGTCGGACAAGAACCAGGCTGAAACGTACCGGAATATGTGGGAGACGCTGATACTTGAGGGCAAATGGCAAGGGGAATTCATTAACCGTAAGAAGAGCGGGGAAGAGTACACGGAAGCCGTCATTATCTCTTCTATTAAGAATGAACGGGGCCAGACCACACATTATGTGGGCATTAAGGAGAACGTCTCGGAATATAAGCGGATCAAAAAAGAGCTGTCGGACCAGCTGTATTTCACCTCCCAGCTGGTGGATACTTTACCGCATCCGCTATTCTATATGGATGCCGAAGGGAACTTTCTCGGCTGTAATACGGCCTATGAAGAAGCGTTCCAGGTATCCCGCAGGGTCTTTACGGGAACTCCGATGAGCCGGCTGCCGCATCTCTCGCAGGAGGGCTTCGGAATTCTGAGTGAGATGAAGGATGAAGTGACGGCCAGCGGACTGCCGGCGACCCGGCAGATCCAGCGTAACTTCGCCACCGGGGAAGAGCATGATATTCTCTATTCCCTGTCTGCTTACCGGTTATCTGACGGTACAGTGGGCGGTTACCTCGGGATTCTGACAGATATCAGTGATCTGAAGCATAAAGAGAAGGAGCTGCTCAACAGCCGCAATTTCCTGGATGCGATTATCAACCATATCCCGGTCATGATTAACGTCAAGGATGCGCAATCCTTGAAGATATTCAAGGCAAATCAGGCGGGAGCGTCCTTCCTCGGTATGACTCCGGAGGAGATGGAAGGCAAGGATAATTACGATTTGTACCCTGAAGAGCTGGCGGGTAAGCTGAACGGCAGTGACCGGAAGGTACTGGAGACGGGCAGGCTCTTCAGCGAAATTGAGATTGTTACCGATGATGCCGAGCTATGCAATCTGAAATATGTACTGGCTTCGAAGGTGCCGATTCTGGATGCAGAGGGGAAGCCCCTCTATCTCCTTAGTGTGTCCGAGGATATTACTGAAGTGAAGCGCAAGGAGGAGGAGCTGAAATCCGCGCTTAATCTGGCGGAAGAGGCGACAGCTGCCAAATCGCAGTTCCTGGCGAATATGAGCCATGAGATCCGGACACCGATGAATGCCATTATCGGGATGGCTTACCTGGCGCTGAAGACAGAGCTGGATCCCAGGCAAAGTGACTATATCTCCAAGATTCATAATGCCGGAACTTCACTGCTCGGTATTATTAATGAAATCCTCGATTTCTCCAAGGTGGAGTCGGGGAAGCTGGAGCTGGAGAATATTGATTTTGAGCTCCCGGATGTGATCGGGAATGTGGTCGATATCTCAGGACAGACTGCACTGGACAAGGGGCTGCAGATGTCCGTTCAGCTCCCTCCGGATGTTCCGCGCCAGCTCAGCGGCGACCCGCTGCGGCTGGGGCAGATTCTTACTAACCTTCTGAGCAATGCCGTTAAATTCACCGAGAAGGGTGAAGTGGTTATTCTGGTAGAAAGAATCAGCATGATCGACAGCATGACGAAGCTTAAATTCAGTGTGCGGGATACAGGGATCGGCATGAGCAAGGAGAGTGAAGGAAAGCTGTTCCAGGCGTTCACGCAGGCGGACAGCTCTACTACAAGAAGGTTCGGGGGCACAGGACTGGGTCTGGCCATCAGCCGGAAGCTGGTGGAGATTATGGGCGGCAGCCTGTGGGTCGAGAGTGAGGAAGGGCAAGGGAGTACCTTCGCCTTCACCGCCTGGTTCGGAATTCCTGCGGTGCAAGACTCAGGGGCAAGGGCAATGAGAGATGAAGCAACTGGTGTGAAGGACAAGGATTACGGCCTGTCCGGTGTACGGGTACTGCTGGTGGAGGATAACGAGATTAATCAGCAGATTGCGGAAGAACTGCTGCTGAGCCAGGGAATGATCATCGACATTGCCGGCAACGGAGCGGAAGCCGTGCAGAAGATTGAGGAGATGTCCGCGGATCAGCCTTATCAGCTGGTGCTGATGGATCTGCAGATGCCGGTCATGGACGGGTTCGAAGCGTCGCGGAGGATCAGGGCGGCAGAAGCTGAGCTGCCGATCATTGCCATGACCGCTAGGACCATGCAGGAGGAGCGGGAACGAAGCTTCGCGGCTGGCATGAACGGCCATGTGGCGAAGCCGGTCGATCCGGATATCCTTTTTGCCAAGATTAGCAGGTGGACATCGGATGTTTCCAGGGAGGAGCAGCCGGATTACGATGAACGTGAGCACGGCTGTCCGCAGGAGGCGCAAGGGACTTCCGGATTCCGCATAGAAGGTATTGATACGGAGAACGGCCTGAGACGTGTCGGAAATAATGAGGCGTTATATATACAGCTATTGCTGAAATATTCAGAGAGCCAGCTCGATACCGCCCGGAAGCTCCGCAGCTTCATTAAGCAGGGGGATGAGGAAGCCGTGTATATGCTGGCTCATAGTCTGAAGGGAGTAGCCGGTAACCTGGGGGTAAAAGAAGTGCAGAAGCTTGCCGATTCGCTGGGCAGATTGCCGAATTATCATGAGCAGCCTGAGAAGCTTGAGGCGCTGGTGCTGAGGCTGGAGGCGGCTGTGCTGGAGAGCTGTACAGCGATTCGCGGGCAATGGGGGTCTGACGAGCCCTCTGCCGCCCTGATGGCTGAGCTTGATCCGGAATCGGTTGCACAGCCGCTGGCTCCTATGGCCGGGAAGCTGCTCGGAATGCTGATGGACAGTGACAGCGAAGCCGTTGATTATTTCATTTCGGTGCGTAGCCAGCTTGCAGGATATATGCAGCCAGAGCAGCTGGTTCAGCTGGCTGACTGTCTGAACCGGTTCGAATATGAGGCTGCGATAGAAATGATTGAAACGGTAATACAAGAAAGTAATTATGAACAGAGGTTGATATAAATGCTGGACACTAGACCTGTAATCCTGGTAGTTGACGACACGCCGGACAATATCTCACTTCTCAGCGGGCTGCTGAAGGAGCAATACAAAGTAAAGGTAGCCACCAACGGGGAAAAAGCATTACAGGTGGCCAAAGCCTCACCTCCTGATCTGATCCTGCTGGATATTATGATGCCGGTTATGGATGGCTATGAGACCTGCCGCCGGCTTAAGGAAGACGGGGAGCTGAGAGAGGTTCCGGTAATCTTTTTGACGGCCAAGGAAGAGGTGGAGGATGAGAATCTGGGATTTGATCTGGGGGCCGTAGATTATATTACGAAACCGATCAGTTCGCCGATTCTGCTGTCCCGTGTCAAAACGCATCTCACCCTGAAGCAGTCCAAGGATTTCCTTGCGGACAAGAATGAGTTCCTTGAGGCAGAAATCTCCCGGCGGATTAAGGAAATCTCACTCATCCAGGAAGTCTCGGTTATGGCGATGGCGGCGCTTGCCGAAATGCGTGACTCGGAGACCGGCAATCACATTCAACGGACGAAGCTCTACATTGAAGAGCTGGCCACCCAGCTAAGCCGGACGGGAAAATATGCGGAGGTGCTGAGTCCGGAGCATATTAACCTGATTGTGACTTCCGCGCCGCTGCATGATATCGGCAAGGTGGGCATTCCTGACCACATCCTCCTGAAGCCGGGGGCGCTGACCCGCGAGGAATTCGAAGTGATGAAGACGCACACGACACTCGGCAGGGAAGCCATTCTGCGGGCAGAACGGCTTATGGACAAGCCGGAGACTTTTCTGCGCTTCGCCAAGGAAATTGTCTATTCCCATCATGAGAAATGGAACGGAACCGGATATCCCGAGCAGATTGCCGGTGAACAGATTCCTCTGTCAGCCCGGCTGATGGCGGTAGCCGATGTCTACGATGCGCTTACGAGCAAGCGGGTATATAAAGATGCAATGCCGCATGAGGAGGCGGTCGGCATTATAGTAGGCGATGCCGGAATACATTTCGATCCAGACATCGTGAAGGTATTCATGAAGAACAAGCATAAATTCAAGGAAATCGCCGAGCGGTATACCAGCGAGCTGGCAGGATGACTGGTCATGGATTGGCAAATTTTAAGGTTATACAGATCAATCTGGAGGACCGTCCGCTGCATATACGGATTGCGCAGATTGTTTATTTTGAGGGGGCGCTTGCTTCGTATTTGTAGGTAGGCGGTATGAAATAAGCTATAAGCTATAAAGATCTTTTTCTATCCCTTACGGGGTGGAGGAAGGTCTTTTTTTAGAAGCGATTTGGAGCCGCCGACCCGGGGCACAATCTGCTGCTTCGTACGCCTTGATTAGGGGGCATAAGAGAACGAGAGTGGAGACGAGCCGAATGTATGCGAAAAACCGAATACAATGTGCCAATGGTAGGGTAGACGAGCCGAGTTATTTTACTTTTGATGTGCCGCTTGATTCGCCCTCCGGGCGATTTTGTTATTACTTTGGAGATTAAGCACCGTTATCTTGGGGGGAGAGGGCTGGAGGCGGAAATGTAGGGGATAAATGGATGCTTGCTTTAAAGTGCACTTTAAGGATTATGATGGTTCATGAAGGTGAAGGCGATGAGGCAGGTGAGTTTGTCGGTTCCTATTAGTTATGTAGAGCCGGGTAGCCGGCCATGCGCCTGGAAAGAAACTTTACTTAGGAGGTACAACTATGCACAAGTATATAAATAGCAGCGCAACACCACAGGCTCCGATTGGGAGCGGTTTTGGTGCCGGGACTACGGCGGAACAAGTAATCGGCAACCTCAATTTGAGCGGAAAAATAGCCATCGTAACCGGCGGATATTCCGGCATTGGCCTGGAAACTGCACGTGTACTCGCCGGTGCCGGAGCTACAGTCATTGTACCGGCACGGACACCGGACAAGGCCAAGGCTGCAGTCGCAGGAATTCCGCGTCTGGAGCTTGAAGCCCTTGATCTCATGGACCCTGCTTCCATCGACAGCTTCGCCCGGCGTTTCCTGGATTCAGGACGGCCGCTGCATATGCTGGTTAACAGTGCCGGCATTATGGCTGCACCGCTGGCGCGGGATACCCGGGGCTATGAATCCCAGTTTGCCACCAACCACCTGGGGCATTTCCAGCTTACGGCCAGGCTCCTGCCGGCATTGAAGCAGGCAGGCAATGCCCGTGTTGTATCCGTAACATCGCGGGCACACCGCCTGGGCGGTGTCGATCTGGACGATCCTAATTTCATCTACCGTGAATATGACAAATGGACCGCCTATGCCCAGTCGAAGACGGCAAATGTACTGTTCGCCATAGCATTGGATGAGAGGGCTAAGGGTCAGGGAATCCGGGCCTTTGCAGTGCACCCAGGATTAATTCCATCCTCCGGCATTGGGCGCTTCTTGGAAGCGGAAGAGATTGGCGTCAAGCCGATCCCGGAGGCGCAGGATGTGAAGCATAAACAGCCGGCTGGCAGTGCCGGAGCAGACCGGATGAAGACGGTGGAACAGGGCGCGGCAACCAGCGTCTGGTGCGCAGTAAGTGAACAGCTGGCAGGTATGGGGGGAGTCTACTGCGAGGATGTTGATCTGTCTGAAGCTGTCCCGGCTGGCAGTGTGCAAGGCTCCGGGGTATGGCCCTGGGCAGTAGACCGGGAGACTGCGGAGCAGCTATGGACGCTCAGCGAGAAGCTGACAGGAGTGGAATTCGCGATTTAAGCGGATATTCT
The DNA here is from genome assembly GCF_038593005.1 of Paenibacillus sp. FSL E2-0178. Taxonomy (NCBI): domain Bacteria; kingdom Bacillati; phylum Bacillota; class Bacilli; order Caryophanales; family Paenibacillaceae; genus Paenibacillus; species Paenibacillus sp. FSL E2-0178. Next base: position 1,998,981 of record NZ_CP151953.1, on the reverse strand, counting down.
GCTGCGGGAATTCAGCGGACGATCCGCAGGTGAGAAGCTAGGGGAAGCACCACGCTGGCTCAGGGCACCCAGGTACTCAAGCACTCAAGCTTGACTTAAAGTGCATTTTAACCCCTATACTATAGGAAAAACTTGATCACTGCCGTGATCTGAGGGAAGTGACCGCTTTGAGTATATTGATCAAAGAAGCTGCGGCCAAGCTGGGGCTCCCCGCCCATACCATCCGCTATTATGAGAAAGAAGGGCTGCTGCCTTCTCTACAGAGGGACGGGCAGGGGAACCGTGTTTTTGAACAGGGTGATCTGGACTGGATCTCGCTTATGACCTGCTTCCGGGCCACAGGAATGCCAGTGGCCGGACTGAAGCAGATTGTTAACCTAGCCGCAGAAGGAGATTCCACGATACCCGAAAGGCAAGCCATTCTGGAGGCCCACAAGCTCGAGCTTCAGCGCAGGCAGGAGGAGCTGGACCGGGCTTTTACAGCGGTAAATATGAAGCTGTCACGGTATGAGACAATTCTGAAAGGCCAGCCGGACCCCGATGCAGGTAACCCTATGGGATTGTGCTGAACCTAGCTTTTATAGAGCATCGAGCTTCTGAACTTGGTCAAATATAGCTTCACCTACTGCCTGCGGCTGCTCTTGTCAATATAGTGGAGACGGTGGCCTTTCACTTCCGCGTAATACGAGTCGAACGGGAAGTCCGCGCGGATAGGAGGGGTGTCAGAACGAGCTCCGCCGGTTGATTAGTTGCTGGCAGTTCCACTATACTTCAAATTTAAGTCTATCTCCGCAAAAAAGACACTCCCGGGTCCGGGAGCATCTTATGAGTATCGTTATACTATTTTCTTAACAATAATATTCAAATATATACAGACCTAACCCTCACCCGCACCATGACCCATAGTAGAAATTAATTGGGAGCTATTAAGATCTGTTGTGAATCCGATACCTCCAACCGGTAAAATAATTACAAGTAGCAGACTAAACGAAGTTAGAAACATGATGAACTTTTTGGTCATTTGGATCCTGCACCTCTCTGATTAGAAATTTATACTGCACTTGCTCTTCTTCGCTGGCTTCATGCCGGTGCTGCTCAAACAAATTCACACATTTAATGATTAGGCTTTCATTATTAATTCTAACGGATGATTCCAAACTTTTGAGTATTACGCTAATTCCATCGTGCCGTTTGTTGTGCAGATTATACATGGCTAGCTCAGTGAGGAATCTGGCATGCTGGTCTGCAATAATCTGATGATTATATTTGCCGAAGCCGGAGTTGTAAGGTTCATAAGGAACATGCTTGGAAAACCTGGCAAGAATGTAATCTATATTCCATCCGTAGCGGTTTGCTGATTTAATGATATTATAGACAGCTGTAAAAACCTGGCCCTCGTGGTTAGAGATATAGTCTACATAATCCTGCAGCCCCTCATATTGCCCGGCCATTACACGGTAGAGGTGGGTGTTTGCCGTTCCCCAAAGCTTAAATTGAGCTAACGTCTCCCGGACCTCATCACTGTCTTCCTGTATCCAGTCTGCCTCCATATATTGTGGAATAAGATTCAGAGCCGCTGTATAGTCCCCATACTCTTCCTGCACACTGGAGCGCATAAGATAGGAATATAGAATGTAGAAGTATAACGGTTTCTCAGGAGCTTTCTCGCTTCTGTCCTTGCGGCCGGCGGGATACTGGAAATTGTAGCTGAGCGTAGCCAAACGGAGCATCTCCAGTGCCAGCTCATCTACCTTGTCCCACTTGTGCAGTGAATAATAGACATGCATCAGGTGTTTCAGCCCATCCAGCTGATCCGCTACCTCTAACCGCTCAATATAGCATTCAAAAAGAAGAGCCGCCTGCAGATTGAGGACTTGGCTGTCACCAATGGAAATGCGGAATAAGCGGTATTGGCATATAGCTAGCCGTTCGGAATGCTGATACTTCTCACTTGCACTCACATTCTTGTACAGAACCGCAGCTGCCTGCCATTGGCCCTCCTGAAACAAGCCTTCGGCCACTTCAAACAGCATGGGTGCATAGATTAAATTGTCGAGCAGATTCCTAACCACAAGTTCAATACAGTCAAGCCGCCCAAGCGCTGCTGAACTCAGAATGAACGGGCGCAGTCGCCGCCAGGTTGGTGCTGAATGATAGAAGCATTCATCCACATACAAACTATAGAAATGGTCCTCCGGTACTCCCATCCCCTGGGTAATCAATTCCAAATGACTCATGGCGATCGGCTGCTGGCCGTTAAGCAAACGGCTGAGCGTTCCCGAATTAATGCCGGTCTGTATGGAGAATTGATTAATGGACATATGCTGTGCAGAGAGATAAGCCTCTAATTGACTGCGAATCGTGGCTGCAGGCTCCAAAGAAACACCACCAATCTAATACCATAATTTAGGTCCTTAATGTTATAAGTGTATAATATGCGCCATTATACCACCGGTCAAGAGTGTGATTGGTAGAAACAGTGAACAACAGGAAAAAGCATCCCCAATGTAACAGGAACGCTCTCCCGAATTTTTGCAGATGGTGATAGGAGACGCTTAGCTTCTGAAGCTGGACTAGGCAGTGAAAATACCCGCCCCTCCTTTGCTCTTCCGGCTCTCGATCACCTCTTCGTAATCCTTGATCAATCCGTCGAAAATATGCTCCCAGGAACGTCCGAGCGCGAGGCGCCGCCCTTCCCGGCCCATAGACGCCCGCAGTGCATGCTGGGCGGCTAGGATACTAATCCCGCGTGCCAGCGCTGCCGGATTACGGGGTTCGAACGGATTCCCGGTGACACCGGGAACGACCAGATCCCTGGTACCGCCAGCATCTGCGGCGATGACCGGCAGCCCCGAAGCCATGGCTTCAAGCACGACATTGCCGAAGGTTTCCGTGCAGGAAGGGAAGACAAACAGGTCGGCTGAAGCGTACAGCTCCGCCAGCTCTTCGTCATGCTTCGCACCGGTAAAGGTTACGTTGTCCGGTGCCTGTGATCTGAGCTCAGGCAGGAGCGGCCCGTCTCCGACAATCAGCAGCTGCACACCGGAGCGTACGGATTCCGGCAGAAGCTGCATGGCGAGCAGCAGGGTGGTGATATCTTTTTCCGGGGCAATCCTCCCGACATAGAGCATAACCAGAGGCGCGCGCATACCATACCGCTCCCGCAACTCTTCACTTCGTTTCTCAGGAGAATAGAGAGTGCAGTCGACGCCTCTGGACCACAGGCGCAGTCTCATGAAGCCCTCTGCGCGCAGCGAGGCTAATGTCTCCTGGGAAGGGGCCAGCACAGCATCGCAGGAACGGTGAAACCACTTCATATATTTCCAGTAGAGCGGGACAATTCTTCTCATTTTGTAATATTCCAGGTAACGGTCGAAGTGGGTGTGGTAGGAGGCAACATGAGGGAGCTGCTGCTTACGGGCATAGCGGAGGCCGGATAAGCCGATGTTGAACGGGGTGGCCAGATGGATCAGATCAGGGGCGAAAGCCGTTAGCTCACTTTGAATAGAGGACATGCCCGGCAAGGCCAGCCTGCACTCGGGATACAGAAAAAACGGGATGCTGGCGATGGGGCGGACGGGATCTGGGTAGCTGCTCTCCGGTGCGGACTTAGGGGTAAACAACAGATGCTCAATCCCCCTGCGGTGCAAATGGCCGGTTAACCGGCTAAGCGTGCGGGCAACACCATTGGTCTGCGGAAGAAACGTGTCCGTGAATAGAGCCAGACGCATCGGAATCCCTCCCTGTATTCTTGTTGCCTTGAGCTTAGCAGGCGAATATTTCATGGAGATCAACCGCAGGTTAAACATCTGGCATAGAGGAAGATTGGGGAGTTTCGAATCCGCTTTTTTTTCAAGAAGGGATGGAGCGGGTATACATAGGTATCAGGAATGAAGGAGGTAAGAGGATATGAATAAAGATCTGCCGCCAGAGGTTCCACCGAAAGTTGTACCCGAAGTGAAGCCGGACATGATCCCTGAACCGGGACCGGTTGTGATTCCGCCGGAGGTTCCTCCGCAGGAGCAGCCGGAAATCATTCCGCAGACCCCGCCGGAGATTATTCCGAAGGAACCTTTGTAATTGTTGATATAAGCCGGGCATGGAACGGCATCGGAATTATCACGACATCGGGATAATAGGAACAATACGTGACAATAGGAACATTACCAGTGATTATAGGAACAGTACGTGATGATAGCAAAAATATAGGATGGATTACGAGGAGCGTCCGGGATGATGTTGTTCCAAAGTAAACATTGTAGTTGCTTCGCGCCAGTAATATGATTTGTCCTTTTCGCTGAAGTGGACTGAGATTCCGCTATTTCAGCAAAAAACCTCCATATGGCGGGTATGCGGACTGAGAATCCGCTATCTTGTTCAAATGGGGCTGAAATGAGGAGTAGTCGGACAAATAAGCGATTCTGAGTCCGGTTGGGCGGGTAATCGGCTTGTTTTGCTCAAATAGCGGATTTTCAGTCCGCATCATCAGCTGACGGGTCATGAAGTGACCGTCAAGCGCGGCCGGGAGCGGCGAAGTTACTGCAAAGTACCGCCGGGAGCGGCCAAGTTACTGCGAAACGCGGCCGGAAGCGGTGAAGTTACTGCAAGGTGCCGCCGGGAGCGGCGAAGTTACTGCGAAGTACCGCCGGGAGCGGCCAAGTTACTGCGAAGCGCGGCCGGAAGCGGTGAAGTTACTGCAAGGTGCCGCCGGAAGCGGTGAAGTTACTGCAAGGTGCCGCCGGAAGCGGCGAAGTTACTGCAAGGTGCCGCCGGGAGTGCCCAAGTTTCTGCCAAGCGCCCACCCGTTCCCCGCGCCGCCCCCTGGGCGGCTTCATTGCCCGGTTGAAACGGCGGCAGAGCCGGGTGAGACGCTGACTGCGATCAGCTGCCAGGCAGGCTGGTCCAGATGGGCTCTGCATATTGGTTCTGCAGGTTCATGCTGCATTCCTTGCCCGTATCATAAGAGCGGTCGCCCAGTACTGTGATGAACTGGTCGAGCTTGTGCCTTGCCGCGTCGTCGTCCGTACATTCCAGCCAATCAGCGAGCGCGGTGAGCACGGTCCGGCCTTCCTCCAGCGCCTGCTCCCACAGCTCCCAGACAGATTCCGTCCGGACCTCGGAATACAGTGCGGAATGCCGCCACTCGGAGTGCCGGTCATTCAGATAATCCAGCTGCTCTTCATGGGCAGTCAGCTTCCGGGAGAACAGACGGCGGGTACGGCCCCAGGCGAGGGCCTTCTTCCAGCCCTTCGGATCATAAAGACATCTGTGAGCCAGCACCATATCCCGATAGGAGCTCTGCCAGATCTCGGAGGGCAGCTTGCCCATGGCTTCCGGGTAGTGCCGGAGTGCAGTGGTGTGAAGAATATGATGAACCGGCTCAGACAGCCGGGGACCTGCGTCTATTCTTGTCCAGGCGGCATTCTGCCAGGTATTGACGCCCCGCAGCCGCTTCATGAACAAGGTATCCAAATCGATTTCGAACCGCTGGTGATCGCGGAATTTGTAGCCTGCCTTCCAGTTAATGTACGGATGCAGGTTCCGGTCCAGCAGATGATGGGTCAGGAAGCCAAGGAAGTAGAGCCGGGCCTGGTCTGCCTCCGGCCCTTCGAGAGTCCGCGCAGCTTCCCAGCAATCAATAAGCACAGGCCCGCAGTGCTGCGTATGCATCAGATCCCCGAGATGGAGGGCCCCCGCATCCTTGCTCCAGGGCAGAAAACTATGATACAGCAGGAAATCCGGGCCCTGACAGCCGAGATTATACAACTGTTCCTGCGGCTGAAGCTTATGTAAGAACGGGAACCGGCTGCGGAATTCCCCGGCCAGCTGTTGCCCGTATTCGAGATGCATCCAGATATTAGGCATGATTAATCCTCCTACAGGTTTTGTGAGCTCAGCTTAGTTATGATCTGAATCCATTGTAACGCCTGCATGTTAAAACAAAATGAGAAATGTGGATGAATTTTATTCCATCTGTAGACATTGCAACGGGCATAAGAGTATTCTTATATGGCTTTAATACAACCACAGCTATGAATTTACAACTGGCATTAGGAGGTATGTACGTATGAAGTCCAGTCTCTCTGACCTTATTAGAATACCTCCGGGATTCTGGGCAGGCATAAATCACTTAGGAATTGCCTCCCGCGACGTGGCCCGCCATGCACAGCTGCCGTTATCGATAACAACGGAATCCTCAGTCACCACTGCCCAATATTTCGCAATCTGGCAGGCGTATTCCGAGCTCACCGGAGACACTGCAGAGGGGATCATCAAGCTTGCAGCCGCCTTTGAAACCACGCAGTACCCTCCGACCGTCTTAGCAACATATCACGCCCGTGACTACCGCGATGCTCTGTACCGCATGGTCAGATACAAGCAGCTGTGTCCTCCCGAAAGCCTGCGGATCACGGAGGAGAACGGGCATTGTACAGTTGAACTGGAATGGCTGAATACCGAAGCATCCGGTCCTCCGGTGCTGGCGGGGATCACTTTGGCCTTTCTTCTGGAGCTTGGGAGGAAGGGGACAGGCCGTCCCTTGAAGGCACAGTCCGTCGAATTTACGCAGTCCATGGGCGATGAACGGGTCCTCGAAGCCTACTTCGGCTGTGTAATCCAGGCAGGCGGGCAATGTAACCGGCTGACGCTGCATCGAAGTGATCTGGACCTTCCCTTTGTATCGTATAACGAAGAGCTGCTGGAGATCCTGACACCCGCTCTGGACCGGTCACTCGTTGAACTGCATGACAACCGCTCTATTACCGGAAGAGTCAAAATGGTCATTAAACACAGCCTCGCAGGAGGATGCCCCGGCATTCAGGCTGCTGCGAAGCAGCTTAAGATGAGCGGCCGGACCCTGCAGCGCCGGCTGACTGACGAAAATACGACCTTCAAGCAGCTGTTGACAGAAGCCCGGCATGAGCAGGCCCGGGAGTATCTGGCAGACCCTTCGCTTGATATTAAAGAAGTGGCTTACCTGCTTGGCTACGAGGACCAGAACTCCTTCTACCGTGCTTTCCGTCTGTGGGAGGGGGACACTCCTTCGAAGTGGCGTGCTGAGCATCTTACGGATGCCGGCATTTCGTGAGCAGTATTTTTTGGCGTGTTAAACAAGAAGTTTGGCATATGGGGCTAGTTACTGAATAATCCCGGCGGGGTACAATAATCACTATCCGGAACACAGGAATGTCCGAATAAGGAGAAGTGGATTATGGATATGGGATTAAACAACACAACAGCATTAGTTACAGGATCTACGAAAGGCATAGGGAAAGCCATTGCTATAGAGCTTGCCAAGGAAGGCGTTAACGTATTGGTCAATGGACGAAATTACGAAGAGGCAGAGCGGACCGTCAGTGAATTGAAGATGAATTTCCCGGACACCACTCCTCAGAATGCCGCTGCTGATATAGTGGACGCTGCACAAAGACAAGCTTTATTCGCGAAATTCCCCAGCGTTGATCTTCTGATCAACAATATGGGCATTTATGAATTGATGCAGTATGAGGATGTTGACGATGACATATGGGAGAAGTATTTCCGCACGAATGTGCTTGCTGCAAACGGATTAACGAAATTATATATCCCTGGAATGTTGAAACAAGACTACGGCCGTATCCTCTTCATCGCCAGTGAAGAAGCCGTCATGCCTTCAGGACAGATGCCTCAATATGCAATGACCAAATCCATGCTGCTGTCCTTGTCCAAGAGTCTGTCCAAACTGACAGCAGGAACTGAGGTCACGGTTAATACAATCATGCCTGGACCTACACTGTCTGAGAATGTGCAGCAAATCATTGACGGGATGTATCCTGATGAGAAATTGACGTTTACAGAAAAAGAGAAGAAATTCATGGCTGCAAGTCTGCCGCAATCTGAATTACAGCGTTTCATTAAGCCTATGGAGATCGGCAGGCTGGCTGCTTTTGTATGCAGTCCCTATGCGGCAGCATTTAAAGGCTCTCCAATCCGTATGGATGGGGGAATGGTGCCGGTTATTTACTGAAGGAGGATGCACGAACTACGACAAATGGAGGCCGGCCTATGGTGAGGAATTATTACAGGACATTATAGGGACTCTCAAATTGGGCAGGGGAAAAAGATATTAAAGAACCATCGATAAGAGTATAGATCCCTCTCCTATATTAATCCATTATATCAAACGAAAGAGGGCAGGAGGCACCCTGGGGTGCTTCTTGCCCTCTTTTGCAAACGCTGACCAAACGATGCCCTTTTCTGCGTGGTTGGCTAGTGCATCACCTGACCGCCGGTTACATTGATAGCCTGGCCTGTCATGTAGGATGCTTTATCGGAAGCGTAGAAGATAACCGCATTGGCGATATCGTCATAGGTGCAGCCTCGTTTAAGCGGCACTTTGTCCGTATACACCTGCTCCACTTCGTCTGGAGCAATGCCTAGTTTAGCGGCATACTGGGGAAGCAGGCTTTGAAACATTGGTGATTTCAGCAGATTTCCAGGCATGATCGCGTTTACGCGGATATTGTGTTCGGCCAGATCCAGCGCTAGACTCTGGGTAAGACCCACGCCACCGAACTTTGAAGCGGAATAAGCGGAGTTATGCTTACTTCCGACTTTGCCTGATTTCGAGTTGATTTGGATGATGTTGCCGCTGCCTTGCTCAATCATGACTTTGGAGACCTCGCGTGCGCAGAGAAAATATCCGGTTAGATTGACATCAACGGTCTGATTCCAATCTTCAAGTCCGAAATCCGTAATTTTACGGCTTTTGGCTACACCAGCCACATACACCAGCAGATCAATCCGTTTAAGGGCAAACACAGCTTGCTGGACCATTTCAACAACCTCAAGTTCGTTCGTGAAATTCACCTGAACTGCCAAGGTTTCAACCTTATATTGCTCGCTTGTTTCCTTCGCAACTCTTTGGGCATTTTCTTCATTAATATCCGCGACAACAATTTCATATCCTTCTTCAGCCAACCGATGACAGAGCGCCTCGCCCAGACTTTGTCCGCCTCCGGCAACCAGTGCTACTTTTCTCTCACTCATATCTCTATCTCCCTTAATGATTTATTTTTTTATAATTTCGATTTCGCTGCCGATTTCGGGCTTGTGAATAGCGGTATTCTCCAAGTACAGCGTTCCCGGAAGGCCTTCGTCTTCCTTGCCGTCAAATTGAAGCGTGATATGTCCAAGCTGTTGCAGGTTCAGGGCCACTTTATTCCCAACGGATGTGATGGTGTAAGATTTTCCTCCGAGACGAAATAGATCTCCTTTTTGAATCTCGCCATTCACTTTCGAGAGCTCAATCAGCAGGCAGTATTCCGCCACGTCCTCGGGGGCATTGTTTCCGAACAGCACAAACACTTTATCTTCCATAAAATCAAAAGCTGCTGATCCGAATTTTGTGATACGGGTCTTATATATGGTCTGCATTACGCGTACCTCCATTATTGATATAATCCAAAGCTGGCTAGCCAGGCGATAAACACCGTAGGCGCACCGGTAAGAAAACGCGAGTAGAGTACCGAAGGAACTCCGACTTCAATCGTCTCAACCTCGGCTTCAGCGAGTCCAAGCCCTACAGGCACGAAATCTGCAGCAGCCTGGGAATTGATGGCGAAGAGGGCCGGGAGGGCCAAATGGGCAGGAATGTTGCCTTTGCCGATTTCAACGCCAATTAATGTTCCGATTACCTGCGCTATAACTCCTCCAGGTCCCAGAAACGGGGAAAGCAGAGGGAAGGAGCAGATCAGCGATATGATCAGCAAACCCGGAAGCGATCCCGCCAGAGGAGAGAGGAATTTGGCAATGATATCTCCGATGCCTGAAGCATTAATAATACCGATAAGCATGGCTACAAAGGCCATAAAAGGTAGAATAGTTTTAATTACAGTCTCAATTGTTTCCCGGCCTGCCTGATAAAAGACACCTATAATGGATCCCATAGCCATACCTACACGGGCAAGCAGACCTTTTGGCTTATGCTGTTCACTAATTTTCTTGTTTGCGCTATACTTAGGTTGTGTACTTTCTTTATCAACGATTTTTTCGGCTTGGGCTGTATGGGGTGTTCCAGCACCTTCATACGGCTCAATGTTCGAAACCTTAACCCCTGAAACATAAATATCTTCTGTAATATGTTTGGCTAAGGGTCCGCTTTTGCCGGTCGGTAGCAGATTAAGGGTCAGAATCCCTTTTTGCGGATATAGGCCACATCTTAAGGTTCCGCCGCAGTCAATAATCACACAAATGATTTCCTGCTCAGGGACACTAGTTTTGAATCCATCCACCAGCTCAGCACCCGTTAATTCTCCGATCCGATCTGCGATTGCCGGCCTTGTTCCTCCCGTCACGTAGACCACTTTGTTTTTCGCTTCTGTCGGGGTAATGATGAGTGGGCCGCCAAAACCGCCGGGTCCGGCTGATACCCTCACTGATTTGTAAGTCTCCATTTTATTTCTCCCTCCTTCCTAAAGATTCACAGTCTCTTTTAATTTGACACTTTGCTGCTTCGATACATAAGCTGTGGTTAAATCTGTGACCCAGCCTCTGAGGAAGTTCGTTACTATACCCACGAGGAAGTAGCGTACTGCTAACTCCGTAGTATCGAGTCCCAGAGTGGTTATGCCAGCCGCAATGCCCAGAAATACGAACAGTTCACCTGGATTCACATGTGGAAACAGTCCGTTATGGGTATGGCAGGAATAAGAAGCTGCGGCATAATAGCTGGGTTTATACTTCTCTGGCAGAAATCTCCCCAAAGATAAGGTCATCGGATTCGCCAAAATGAAAGTACCTAGGACAGGAAGAATGAAATAGCGTGTAAAGGGATTTTTGGCTGATTTACGTGCGACTTTTTCAACCTTGTCCTGGCCAATCAGTTGAATCAGCGAGTTCATGGCTACCAGTAGCATAATAAGCAGGGGAATAATTCCTGTGACCAGACTCATAAATGTTTCGCCGCCGGCACGGAACAAATCCATGAATCCTGAAGCTAAATTTGTAACTACATTCATACTAACCTCACCTCTTTTATTTTTTCGCAGGCATTAACCGTTCAAGCCAGGATTGTCTGACCTTAAGCTCACCTCCCTTCAGGATAATATCGCAGTTGTTCAGCGCATCCATGATGGCGGCACGGGTCAGCTGGTTGCAATGTAGCATCTCTTGCTCAGTCAAGCCAAGCAGATGCCGGCCTTCAAATCCCTTGAGATGCCGTACCCTTGAAAAGACTGTAACACCTTGCATTTGAGCGGCCTGCAGAATTCGGGCATCCTTATCAATAGCGAACATCACCACTGTTCCGGCTCTGATCTTTCCGGTTTTTTTGCCGATGGCTACGCGTCCAAGTCTTCTAAGCTCTGTATATTTTTTATTGAAATTTCTGATTTGCAGGAGTCCCAGCATTCCCTGCAGCAGCCAGGCGAGAGCGGCTATTATAATCAGTAAGCCCATTCGGATCATTCCCCTCCGTAGTAGAGTGTTATACCGCTGCATCCCCGGCCAGCCGGAGTACCTCGGCAGCGGTCTCTTCGTTAGTGACCAGGGCATTGATATATTTGCCGCGGATGGCTCCAAGAATCGAAGGTGCTTTCTCGATAGACTCGGCTAGTGCCAATGTAATTCGGGTATCACGCAGCCGTTCCAGTGGAATCGCAATTGTACGCTCGGCCAGCTCCGAATTCACCACATTTCCTTGTGAATCATAGAATCTGGAACAGATATCACCGACGGCATCATGGCTGTTCAGATGCTTGATTTCCTTATCTCCCAAAAAGCCGGTCCAGATCATATTGGAGTTGCTGATAGGGGCGCCAATACCAACTACTGCAACAGTAAGCTTATCCCATAAATCAGTGATTTTGCGGAAGTAGTTGGAGTTGATAATTTCATTCCTGGTTTCTTTGCGTTCGAGAACTGCCGCTGCATCAATCATATGTGCTTCCCCGCCAAAATCCGTTGCGATGCTGTAGACGATGGCATTGACGTGATATTTGGTTTCCATATCACCAGGGCCGCCGACAAGAGGCACGAAATGTGCGGAGCGCTGCGGGCAATCGTTAAACTCTCCGATGAGGCTGCCCATTGTTCTTCCCCAGGCAAACCCGACCACATCTTCGTCTTTAATCATCTTGCTCAGCAGTTCCGCACCAGCTCTGGCCACAGACTTAATTTTGTCATTACCGGACATACTCTCATTGGAAGCGACAATGATCACTTCATGGAGACCAAACAACTGCTTAAGGCGGCTTTCCATTTCAGAATGGGTACTGGCCTCATCTATAATGTTGATCTGTACGATGCCCTCATCCCGTGCCTTCTTGAGCAGACGGCTGATGGAGGTGCGGTAGATTCCCAGACGTTTGGATATATCGCTCTGGGTCAAATCCTCCAAATAGTACATTTTCGCGACCTGAACCAATATTTTCTTCTCATCATCGTTCATTAGAGTTACCTCGCCCTCATGTCACTTGCACAAATGTGCTAGTTGTTTAAATCAAATGTGCAATTATCTTGGATTTAGTATACGCTTACAGTTACTTCCCGTCAATATCATTGCCATAATTTTTTGCGATTTTTCGAACCTGATAAGGAAAAGGTATATTCACACATTTTAAAAATGAACGATATAGGACTGTTAGCCGTCCTCATTGGGTTGGGAGGTAAATTGAAGAATGAAAAACAAACAACATCCAATCCAAGTATCACCGGGAAAGGATGTTGTAAGGGGGGACTTAACCACTAGTATCAATCTTCAATTCTATACATGGGGTTCGGGGAAATCATGGACAGGAAATCTCACCTTTTCACCATAGCGTTCTGTACCAGGTAACTATCAACATATTGCTTGAATTTCATAATCTTCTGATCTTCAAGCTTCCACATATGCACAAAATCTGCTTCGAAGTATTTACCTGTTTGTTTATATGTTCCTGAATATACACCTACTGCAATGACGGTATCGCCATCTTCATAGAACTCGCTGACTTCTGCCGTGTATCCATCCCATTCCGTTCCCAGGCGAAAAAACACATTTTTAGAGATTTCATCATATATAATATATGTTCCAGCGTAGGGGAATCCTGCTGCCTCTGTCCATTCCGCATGTTCAGCCAAATAGGTTTGATACTTCGTACCATTCTCTTTAGAATCTCCTTCATAGGTGCTTTTGATGATTTCCAGATTACTCAGCATGGTTCACCCCAAAAGCTTTAGCGGCAAGGATCAAGCCAATTTCTACAGTCTTCAGTTCTGGAAAGCACGATTATACATTCGTAATGATTTGATCTGTTGTCGGTGATTCGCTTAATACTTCATCAAAAGCAATAAGGTAACGGCGGGTATGTGCAATTGCTTCAGGAGTATTCTCGGTATTATAAGCCTGATGTCCTGCAACCACGATTTCAGGATTCAGCGACTGAAGTTCATCCAGAGTCTGATGCCATGCCTGACGGGATTCTGCATTAGTCTCGAGTGTCCATACAAAGGTGTCATTATATACAATATCTCCGGTAATAAGCCCTTTAATTGACGGAATCCATACATAACTGTTATTTGGGGTATCACCTTGCAGGCGGCCCTTGATTTTCAGTTCGTTCCCTTCCAGTTCGATAACATCCTGAACGAGTATATCTGGAATTACTGGTGCGTCTGGAACGTTATTCCCCACAGTAGGCTTCCATGGATCAATCTTTTTGGCGAACGTATTCTTAATGTCCTCAACTGTTTCTGGCAGAGCGAGTACCTGGGCTTGAGGATAAGCCGATTTAACGACCTGAAGGCCGAAATAGTGGTCTGGATGAAAGTGGGTTACGTAGATGTGCGTCAGGTTTTTGCCCAGCTCGAGCAATCTCGCAGTCAGGCGGTATGCATCGCTGAGCAAAAACTGAGCATCGACCAGAACGGCATCCTTTTCCCCGTATACAATAGTAGAGTTGACGTTAAAGGCTTGAGCGGAACCTGTAAATACTTCTATGGATAAGTTGGGCATGATTATTTTCTCCTTAAAAATCGTCGGTTTTGTATTCACACCACTTTTTATTGTCAAGCATCTTATTCAATGAGAGGCTACTTCTCAGTTGCCAAAGTCTGACATGCAAGAGCATCTGCCAAATATAAACTACGTGTAGCTGTCGGTTCTTCTTGCAGGAGCTTTGTACTGGCCGCCTATCTATAAAAAGGACATAGCTCAAGGAATATCCCTGATCTATGTCCTTTGTTAATTGAAATTACAGGGTTACTTTCTCCATTTTCTGGCCACCCAAATTCACAATCGCTTCATTAAAATGAAATTCGTATACTTCAAATACTTTACCTGCTTCTTGGAGGATATATTCAAAGCCTGGATTGTTCTTAGTAAATCCGTCTTTCAAGTCGTAGACTGAATGCTCGCTTTTCTTGACGATAGCGTCTGTCACTCGTACCACCCGGCCCGTTGCATCAGGTATAGTAGTAAATGCTACTTTATCATTGGATGTGAATTCTGCCGTTTTCGGGGACTCTTTGGTGGTAGGGACATACACAATGCCCGTGCCCTCATCGTAGAAGTGACTCATTAGTCTGACATTTGGTTTATTGTCTTTTGCGGATGCCAAGGCAAAGTATGCGCTGCCCCCCATTATTTCTTTGAAGCCCTGTAAAAATTCCATGTTCATTCTCCCTTATATATGTATTTAACCGTGGGTTAACGGTTAATTGGATGATACCATATAGAATTATGACAACTGTATGTCATGGTTTTTGTACTACAATAAATAAAAGTGATGATAATGAAAAAGAACGGGGGGCATCATTTAGTAGGATATCCATGTAGAGAAGGTGGCTTTGCCGCTCTTGATTACTATATTAAAAGGACATAGATCAAGGGATATCCCTGATCTATGTCCCTTATAAATTGAAATTACAGGGTTACTTTCTCCATTCTCTGGCCCCCTAAATTCACAATCGCTTCGTTAAAATGAAATTCATACACTTCAAATGTATGACCTATTTCTTTTAGGATAAACTCAAAGCTTGGATTGTTCTTAATGAATCCGGCTTTCAAGTCGTAGACAGAATGCCCGCTTTTCTTGACGATAGCGTCTGTCACTCTTACCACCCGGCCGGTTGCATCGGGGATGGTAGTAAATGCTACCTTATCATTGGCTGCGAATTCTTCTGTTTTCGGGGACTCTTTGGAGGTAGAGACGTACACAATGCCTGTGGCTCCATCATAAAAGTGACTCATTAGTCTGACGTTTGGTTTGTTATCCTTTGAGGATGCCAAGGCAAGGTATGCGTTGACCCCCATTATTTCTTTGAAGCCGTGTATATATTCCATGTTCATTCTCCCTTGTATATCTATTTAACCTTGGGTTATCGGTTAATTGGATAATACCATACGCAATTATGACAATAGTATGTCATGGTTTTTGTGCTACAATAAATAAAGGTGATGTCAATGAAATTAGAGCGCTTAATTTCCATAATAATGATTCTGCTGGAACGAGATAAAGTAAGCAGCTCCCAGTTGGCCGAAATGTTTGAAGTCACGCCACGCACGATTTTTAGAGACATCGACTCTATTAACCAGGCCGGTATTCCGATTGTTACCTATCCCGGGGTTCATGGCGGAATAGCCATTATGGAGCAATACAAAATTGAAAAAAGACTGTTCACCGTTTCGGATATTACAGCTTTATTAACAGGTCTGGGGAGTATTCACACGACAATGGTGGGCGAGGAAATCCTGAATGCCACGGCGAAAGTGAAAGGTCTGATTCCGGAATTACAGGTGCGGGAGATTGAGCAGAAATCGAGTCAGGTTATCATCGATCATACACCCTGGCTGTGCAACAAGAAGCAGAAGCTTTACTTGCAGGAAATCAAGACGGCGCTGAATGAGCAGAGAATGCTGTCATTTATGTACAGCGACCAGCAAGGAACTAAGACCCGCCGGAATGTTGAACCGTACCGCCTGGTGCTTAAGGAGAACAATTGGTATTTGCATGGATATTGTTACTCCAGGCAGGATTTTCGTATTTTCCGTCTATCCCGTATTACAGAACTTGAGCTTGAGCCTGATACCTACACACCGAGGGAATTTGATCCCAGACCCATACGCCCGCCGGAGCAAAAGATGATCAACCTCACGCTGCTCATCAATGCTTCTTTACTGAATCTAATGTTGGAGTTATGCGGTGAAGACAATGTGGAGGCTTGCGGAAATCAGCAATTCATTGCCCGGTTTCCGTTCTCGGAAAATGATTTCGGGTACAATATGCTTCTGCGGATGGGGGACCAATGTGAATGTCTGGAGCCTCCGCATGTGCGGACCGAGCTTATACGGAGAATTAAAAAGGTATTGAGTATTTATGAATCAGGCTGAGCTGTTTGCACCAAAAAAATGTCACGCGGGTTGACTTTCTGACTGCATTTAAAGGCTCTCCAATCCGTATGGATGGGGGAATGGTGCCGGTTATTTACTGAAGGAGGAGGATGTATGGATAAACGGTTAACATTCAATGAGGATGCGGCGAATTACGATAAATGGAGACCGGCTTATTGTGCGGAATTATTCCGGGACATTATAGCGTATTCCCGGATCGGGCAGGGCGGGAAGGTCATTGAAATCGGGATCGGAACGGGCCAGGCTACCCGGCCTTTTCTGGAAACGGGCTGCGAATTAGCGGCCATTGAACTGGGGGCAGACCTTGCGGAATACTCACAACTAAAGTTCCGGGAACACAAGAATTTCAGAGTGCACAATACGACATTTGAAGAATTCACAGGCCCGGACGACAGCGTAGACCTCATTTACTCCGCTACTGCATTTCATTGGATTCCAGAGGACGTTGGTTACCCGAAGGTTCGTGAATTGTTGAAGAAGGGCGGAACAGTGGCTTTATTCTGGAACCGGCCTTTTGCAGCGCGGGAGGATGACGAATTACATCAGCATATTCAGCGTATTTACCAGCAGTACAGGCCCTCAAATACCAAATTAATCGAACATGATACGGAAAAATACCAGGCCATCTCACAGAATCTGCGTACCTACGGGTTCAAAGATATCCAGTTCAAGTTGTATCACCTAACCAGAAGCTTCTCCTCGGCGGATTACATTGCCCTGCTTAATACATATTCAGACCATAGAAGCATGCCGTCTGCTGTTAAAGAGCCGTTTGAGGATGAGATCAGAGCGGCGATTATGAAGTCCGGTGATGTGTTAACTATTTATGATACAATCGACCTGCATTTGGGCAGAAAATAAAGGATTTCCGATTATCGATTTCTGCTAGCTCGGTGGAATAGGTCATCTGCAATGACAATGAAACAGCGGCAGTTCAGGGACATTTAGGTCCTTGGCTGCCGCTGTTTGCTGTATCAGAGGGGCGTTTAGTCGATACTGATCAAGTCGCGGAATACGCCGGGAAAAGAATCAGGGACCGCAATCGCGCCGACAGTCTTCTCATAGAAAGGCACTGCGTCCACGACCCAGCCGATGATGGCGTAGCCATAGCCGTTCCGGTGCATCGCGGACAGGCATTCCAGCAGCAGTGCCTTCCCGATGCCGAGGCCCCGGTAATCCTCCAGCACGCCGGTCGGGCCGAAGAAGTTCTTCACAACAACATCGTGACAGGCAAAGCCGATCACTTCGCCCTGCTTCACGGCAATATAGCAGTGGACAGGCAGATGCGCGAAAGCCGTCTCACATTCATTCCGCCAGCTATTCGTGAAATGGCGGCCGACAAAGTCCACAATGGCCTGCTTATCCCCGGTCATCGCCCGTTTAATGGCAATTCCTTCTCCCCGCAGACGTTCCAGCAGCGCACTATTATCCGGCAGATCATATAACTTCACAAGCATATCAGGCATCAGCTATCCCCCGCTTTCTGTTCAATCATCTCAAGATCTGTAATCATCCCGCGCAGGTCTGCTTCGAATAATTCCGGCCGGTAGAACCGGGAGCGGATGAACAGCTCCGCCATCTGCGGCGGAAGCAGCTCTGCAAGCACGCTCTGCATCCGCTGCTTGGCTCTGAATAGATCGCCGTATCCGCTCCTGTACTTATCCCGGAGGAAGGTAATGACTTCCTCACTGCCTGGCGACATCGCTCCGCGGAAGAGGAACGTATGCA
Source organism: Paenibacillus sp. FSL E2-0178 (assembly GCF_038593005.1). NCBI lineage: Bacteria > Bacillati > Bacillota > Bacilli > Caryophanales > Paenibacillaceae > Paenibacillus > Paenibacillus sp. FSL E2-0178. Next base: position 1,980,884 of record NZ_CP151953.1, on the reverse strand, counting down.
GCGGAGAGCGGCGCTGCGCCGGGATCTCATACTGAATCATTGCATCAATCAACTCGGCAGTGAGGCGGTTCTTCTTCACAGCCGGAAGCAGCTGCGGAATCAGGGCATAATAGTCGGTTACCGCATAATCTGCCCATTCTTCTCCACTCAGCTGGGCCGTATCAAGCCCGTGGAACTGGTGCAGAAAACGGGCCAGGAAGGATGAAATATCCGCCTTGGCATTCCAGCTCTGCTCTGCGGCAAAAAACGCCGGATAACGCGAGGTCTCGAACAGGCCGTAGGGACTGCCCAGTGAGAACGGGCATCCCCAATTCGTATGAATGATCCCGTCCAGCTGCTCCGATTGCGCCAGCTGAATCCAGTCTAGCACATTCTTGATCCGGTTATGAATGACCGGATAATTCTGGTCGCCGTTATCATCCCAGCAGCGGACAGAGGAGGCGCCGATGGTCTCGATGCCAGCGTCGCGCAGCTTGTGGAGAATGAGCCGGGCATCCGCCTTCATCCGGTGCCCGCCGTAGATCCAGACCACCACTACGACACGCTTGTCGAGTGCGGCGATCTCGTCCAGGGTGGCGTGCATGATCATGTCATGCCAGATCATTGGTGTTTTGCCGAGGCTGATTGTCTTCTCAGCCAGCTGATTGACAAAGCGGATGAAGGAGGCCTCCGGAGTAAGCCCGGAATTCCGGCAGTCTTCACAGGTGCCGAGCGTCCAGACCTCATCACAGCCCAGATGGAGATAATCGCTGTGCGGATGAAGCGCAGCCACTTCCTCCAGAATGCCGGCCATCATCTCGAAGGAGCCTGCGCGGTGCGGGCATAGCTCCGACACGGTCTCGGGGACTTCGCGCAGCCCGATATAGACCGGATGCTTCAGAATATATTCCAGATGCCCGAAGGACTGCTGCTTCGGAATCACGGTGACGAAATGGTTATGTGCAGTCTGCAGGAGCTGACTGTGTTCTTCTTCGGTGAAGGCGAATTCGGGATGGCGCAGGAAGCTCAGCTTGCGGAACGGCAGCTTGTCCTCATATTCGATGATCAGCGTATTGATCTTGTAGCTGGCCAGCTCTGCGATATATTCTAGCATATGCTCATAAGTCGGATAGACTGTGCGCAGATCAAGATAATCGCTGCGCAGCCGCAGATCCGCCCAGTCGGCAATGGTCACCGCCGGCACCGAGCCGCCCCCGGCAGCCAGCAGCTGATCCAGTGTCTTAAGCCCGTAGAACAATCCGGAAGCGCTAAGTGCGTATAGTTCAACCCGGTCTGTATCTGTAATCAGTACGTATCCGTCATGCTTGCCTTCTACCCGCCGGGCCATGCGGGGATTGAAGCGGGTTCCCTCCGAGACCAGCGCATATACTGCGCTGCCTCCAGGCTCCTGAACCTCTGTCACCCCCGCGAATATTCCTTGCGCTGCCGCCAATAACCGGACATCATTCCCCGGACTCCATAGCTGCGCCGTCCAGCCGCGGATGCCGCTGACCGGTTCCGGTCCCCGGCTCTGCACCACCTGAGGCTGCGGAATCAGTGGAATGTTCATAGCCAGCGGACCCGGCCCTTGAAGCGCTCAATGAAGCGGTTATTCCATTCATCCCCGCCGGGAGCATTGCCGCTGCGCCAGACCGGCACCTCAATCCCTTTTTCCCCGAGACAGGCAGCCGTGGTCATCATCAGTGAATTCAGCAGGAAAGCGTTGGCGAAGGTTGAGGTCGAGCCCATCTTCGGTTCAATCCCCTCAATATGCAGTGCAGCATCGCCCGGCTTGACCTTGCTGTCCAGAACATAGTCGCACAGCTCATACAGGTTCTGCCCCGAAGGATGGCGGGCAATATGATTCTTGGGGGTTGCTTCGGCATGGCCGACAGAGGTAACGGCAATCGTTGTAACCCCCCGGCGCCGCGCCTCCAGGGCAGCATCGACACAGGCGGTGTTAATGCCGTATGCATTGGCAAGAATCAGTATGTCACCCTCGCCCAGCCGGTTATCTTCTATAACAAGTGTTCCGTAGCCGGGAGTACGTTCAACGGCCATCGAGCGCAGAGCGCCGTTCGAGATCATCGTGCCTTCATCTAATATAGCGCTGATATGCATCAGGCCGCCTGCGCGGAAGAAGACCTCAGTCGCATTCATGTTGGAATGCCCGCCCGGACCGTACAGATAGACCAGCTTATCCTCTGCAATATGATCCGCAAGCAGCTCTGCCACCTGCACCAGCTTCTCCCTCGGCTCACTCCGTATCTCATTCAGCAGTTCTACAATGCTTTCCATATAAGCGGACATAATATCTGACTTTGCGTTCATTTACATTCCTCCTAATTATGTGCTTGCCTAGAAGATAACAAAGCGGGCAGGCGGAGTAAATCAACTATTTTGCGCAAATCGGCACCGTTTTTGACTGATTTGGCCAGCTGCATGCCATGATGTGTGCAAATCGCTGATTGGGACAACGGCAGGTAAAAATTTTTCTGAACGGGTCAGGATCGTGACTTATGTAAAATTCTTTGCTTTTCTATAATGAGAGATAACATCACGCAAGAGGGGGGACAGAGCCTTGAAGACGTCAGTTGCCTTGCCACAGTCCCGGGAGAATCCGGTCATCCGCCGAAACAAACGGAAATGGAAAGAAATATGGATGGGTTATCTGTTCACCGGGCCCATGCTGCTCGGAGTAATTGTATTTACGCTGATCCCTATGATTTTCTCCTTCATACTCAGTTTCACCAAGTGGTCGTTCGTCACCGGGTTTGACAAGATCCGCTGGAACGGACTGGACAACTTCCGCCAGCTGTTTCAGGATGATGTGTTTCTGAAGTCGCTGGGCAATAATTTCATTATGCTGCTGGCGGTACCGGTGGGAATGGCTATAGCGCTGATCCTGGGGGTGATAATCACCAATCATGTCTACGCGCCGGGTGCGTTCAAGGTCATCTACTTCATGCCCCAGATTTCCAGTGTCGTCGCTGTCGCAGTAGTGTGGCAGGTTCTGTTCCATCCCTCCTACGGTCCGGTTAACGGTTTCCTGTCGGCACTCGGAGTGGACAACCCGCCCAAGTGGCTGGCCGATCCTTCGTATGCGCTTCCATCGGTCATGCTGCTGATGATCTGGATAGACCTCGGGGTCTCGCTGATTATCTACATTGCCGGGATCAAGAATATTCCTGCCGATCTGTATGAAGCGGCGACGATCGATGGTGCTTCGAAGTTCGCCCAGTTCCGCTCCATTACTTTTCCGCTGCTGACGCCGACGACCTTTTTCCTGCTGGTGACCGGAATTATCGGCAATTTCAAATCCTTCGCGCTGGTCAAGGTGCTGACGGAGGGCGGTCCGGCCAACTCTACTTCGGTTGTGGTTTATGACATGTATCAGACCGCATTTGTGGATCTTCAGACGGGTTATGCTTCTTCCATGGTCATGGTTCTGTTCGTTATCGTACTCGCCATCACCGGCTTGCAGTGGCTGGGACAGCGCTATTGGGTCAATTACTAGAAAGGGAGGGACCCCTGTGAAATTAAAGAATCTGGACTGGGGAAAAGCGGTCATCACTCTACTAATGGCGCTGCTGGGCATCGTATTCCTGCTCCCTTTTATATGGATGCTGTCCGCTTCGCTTAAGCCTGAGGCTGATGTGTTCAAATATCCGATCGAATGGATTCCGCAAACCTGGAGAGCATCGTTCAACTACCACTCTGTGTGGTTTGGCAAAGCGAACTTTACCCTGTATTATTGGAACTCCATCAAAGTCACAGCACTCACGACACTCCTGTCCGTAGCCGTCTCCAGCATGGCCGCCTACGGCTTCACCAAAATCCGCTTCCCGGGCAGAAACGCATTATTTGTAGTGGTGCTGGCCACTTATATGATTCCTGCGGAAGCCACGCTGGTGCCGCTGTTCATCATGTTCCGCACCATCGGCCTGTATGACACCCATCTGGGCCTGATTCTGCTGGGCGGGTTCAGCGTACTGGGAACCTTCCTGCTCCGCCAGTTTTTCGCTTCACTCTCGAATGAATACATCGAATCCGGGCAGATCGACGGGGCGGGCCATATCCGCATTTTCCTCTCCATTCTGTTTCCGCTGGTCCGGCCGGCGATTGCCACTTATGCCATTCTGCGGTTTATCTGGACCTGGAATGATTTTCAGACGCCGCTGGTCTTCCTGAACAGCAAGACGCTCTATACCCTTCAGCTTGGCATGAATGCCTTCGCTGACCGTAACGGCGCATTCTATTCCCTCATCATGGCGGCTTCCGTCTCTGCAATCGTACCGCTGCTCGTAGTGTTCATCCTCGGCCAGAAGCAGGTCATCGAAGGCATTTCCTTGGGGGGGGTGAAGGGGTGAAGGCTGGCAAGTTCCCGGAAGTTGCATAACCGGAGGTGGGTGGAGCGGACGTGACTGTCAGTGAGTTGAACTTGAAAACTGACTAAAAGGATAAGTGACGGAGGGGGATTTTGGAACTGGAAGAGCGAATGCGTACGCCTTTGTCACCGGATTTCTACCGCGAAGAGCGGTTTAAATCAAGAAATCTGGGGACAACAGCGGCTGGAAGTCCAAATATTCACCGCAGTTACGATTAACCTATAGGAATATTTAAAGTTCAGCATACACATCGATAAGGAACAGCTGCCGGACAAGCTTCATAGGCAGGGAGAACTCACATTAGAAGGGGTGTTATTAATGAAAAAGAATGTATTCGCGTTGGTATGGATCACCGTGCTCCTTGTAGCCCTGGCGGGCTGCGGCAATTCGAACAACACTAATAACGCATCTCCCACTAATAGCAGCACTGCTGCACCGGATGCGGCGGAGAGTGCTGCACCTTCTGCAGAACCTGTCACGATCAAAGTCGCCAACTGGTCACCTGCGGCGGATATGGAGCCTATTCTGCAGGCGTACGAGGATTCCCATCCGGGAATTACACTGGAATACGTGGAGCTAGCTGACAACGGCGATTCCGTGGCCGGGATGAAGAAGCTGGATCTCCTCGTTGCTTCCGGCGAGAACCTGGACGTTGTGTTCATGCCGGGTGCAACCGACTACTCACAGCGTGCGGGACTCGGACTGCTGGCTTCGCTGAATGACCTGATCAGCAAGGAAGGCATCACGCTGGCGGATGAATATACGATTGATCCATCCGTAGACGGACAGGTGTATGCACTTCCCGATACACTGGAGAATTATTTCGTCCTGCTGAACAAGGACAAGCTGGATGCGGCTGGACTGGCTGTGCCTACGGAATGGAGCTGGGATGACTATCTTGACTATTCCGCCAAGCTGACCAGCGGTACCGGGCCGTCCAAGACCTTCGGCACTTATTTCCATACCTGGGCGATGTACTGGGAGCTGGCCATTATCAACCAGGAGAAGGACAACAATCTGGTCAATAACGGCATCGTAAATATTGACAGTGCGGGTATCCGCCAATCGCTGGAGCTGCGCAGCAAGGCAGAGGAATCCGGAGTGGCTGTACCGTATGCGGATACCATCTCCCAGAAGCTTGCTTACCGTTCTGAATTCTTCACCGGACATGCCGCGATGATTGTGACCGGCAACTGGATGATTGGAGAAGCGGGCGGATCGGAGGAATTCCCGGCTACATTCACCACTGCCTTTGCACCGATGCCTTCCAACAGCGCCGGACAGCCTTCCGGAGTCAGTATTGCCAACGGCAACTATGTGGGCATTCTGGAGAAATCGCAGCATCAGCAGGAAGCCTATGATTTCATCCGCTGGTATTCCACAGAGGGTGAGCAGATGCAGAATGTATATTCCGCCTGGAAGAAGCAGGATGTCGATCAATACATCGCCGGAGTGAAGGCCTCTGCTATGAGCCCGGACAAGATTGACGAAACCTCACTAGCCTATGTGATCAAGAATGCCAAGCCGGCTCCGCTAAGTGTGCCACCGACCTATCAGGGCGAGCTGGAAACTGCTTTTACCAAAGAAACCGAGCTGTACATCCTGAAACAGCAGGATCTGGAAACTACGGTCAGCAAAGCGCAAGCTGAACTGCAAAAGATCGTGGATGCCAATAAGTAAATAAGCCGAACCGTCACATTTTGTCGAGATATTACTGGGAAATGAATTACTGGAGGCGGAAAGCTGATATGATAGAAGCAAAGAAAACGATCGTCTGATTGTGAAGGGGGGATTGCCATTGCTGCCAAAAGGATGGAAACTCGGTTTTCGCAACAAGCTGCTCGTCGCTTCCTTGCTCTGTCTGCTGCTTCCCGCCTCCATTACCCTGTATATTTCCAATTCCTATACCGAGCACATCCTCCGCTCCCAGGTGATTCAGAATGAACGCCGTTCGCTGGAACAGGAGAGCATGTATATCTCGAACCTTCTCAGCAATATGGTGCTGGTGTCGAATTACATTCAGTTCGATCCCGGGATTACGCTTATTCTCAAAGAAAATTGGCAGCGCAGTAAGCTGCATCAGCCGGATACAGCCAAGAATGTACTGGAATTCAAAGAGGTTACCGAAAAGCTCGAAAGCGTGACCTCCATGATGGAGAAAACATTTGTCACCGTGCTTACCTCAGACGGCCAATATTATTCAAATTATCCTTACGCCAAGCTGGATGTCGGCGCCCTGCTGCTCCAGCCCTGGATGGAAAAAGCCCGTCAGCAGCCTGTCTTCGATCTCTACTGGGCAGGTGTGCTCGATAACTATATTCCTACCGTTGCCCAGACCAGCCCGCAGGTGCTGACGATTGCCCGCAATCTGAAGCTGTCCTCCAATTCCACTTATGCGACGGTCATTATCAGTATCGCCGAGAGCCGGATCAGCCAGATCTTCAATGATAACCGTAAGGGCCAGGAGACACTGCTGATTGCACCTGACGGAACTGTACTGGCCTCCCTGGACAAGACGAGGCTTGGTCAGCCTTTTACACTTGCGGATGAACTGACGGGCACAGCGGATTCGCGTTTCATGGACTACCGCAATGAGCAATATCTGCTCAGCAGCCTGGATATTCCCTATGGGAACTACCGGATCGTCAGCCTATCGCCTTACCGCGAGGCGGTCAGCCAGATCAGTGCAACCCACCGCTGGAGTACAGCCGTGCAGATCGTGTCGGGAGCGTTCTTCCTGCTGATTCTGGTCCTGCTGGTCCGTCAGTTCACAAAGCCGGTAATCAGGCTGGACAGCGTGGCGGCCAGAGTAGAGCAGGGGGAGCTTGGCATCCGTTCCGGCGTGCGCGGGTATGACGAGATTGGGCGGCTTGGCAAGTCTTTTGACCATATGCTGGACCGGGTGGAGAAAATGATCGAACAGATTAAGGTGGAGCAGGCGCAGAAGCGCAAGGCCGAGCTGGCGATGCTGCAATCGCAGATCAATCCGCATTTCCTGTTCAATATTCTTAATTCCATCCGCCTGCGCATTATGATGCGGGGGGATGAGGAGAATGCGGAGCTGCTGTTCTCGCTGTCCCGGCTGCTGCGGATGACCATTCAACAGCGCGATGAGTATACTTCTCTGCATGAAGAGCTGCATATTGTCAGGAGTTATGTGGAGCTGCTGAATTTCCGCCAGGCCGATGAAGTTACGCTGGATACAGACTGCACCTCGGAGAGCCTTGGGGTGATAATCCCGCGCTTCCTGCTGCAGCCGGTCATCGAGAATGCTTATATTCACGGCCTGCGCCAGGAGAGCGGACGCATTCTGATCCGTACCTGGACTCTGGACAGCCGTCTGTTCATAGCGATTGAAGATAACGGCCGGGGGATGGATGAGATTACCCTGAACCGGCTCCGGGCTGAGCTAGGCTCTGAGCTGCCGGAGCAGGAATCTATGCCGTCCAGCAGACTGGCCCATATCGGAATGTCGAACGTATACGAGCGTCTGTATCTGACATACGGTTCAGCCTTCCAGGTTACCATTGACAGTATCCCCGGACAAGGGACAACCTTCCTGTTTGTGCTTCCTGAAGAAATTCCGGATCAAGGTTAGGAAAGGGAGAGTGGGAACGATGTATAGCGTGATGCTGGTGGATGATGATTATCCGGTACTGGACTTTCTCTCGGCAGTAATTCCCTGGAACGAGCTTGGACTGACCCTTCATTCGGCCTGCAAAAATGGTCTGGTTGCCCTGGAGAAAGCGCAGGCTGGTATGCCGGATATTGTGATAACGGATATTGGCATGCCTTATATGGACGGCATTGAGCTGATCCGCGAGCTGAAGCTGATGAACGAAGATTTACGCGTTGTGGTGCTGTCATGTATGGATGATTTCACGTATGCGCAGCAGGCGGTGAAGCTGATGGTGAGTGATTACATTCTCAAGGAGATGATCAGCCGCGAGCTGATTACCGGTCTGCTGCAGGAGATTGGCGATGAGCTGCGGCGCAGGGATGCGGACAAAGCCCAGACGCTGAAATGGAAAAGCATGGCGGAGAATCAAAAGGTGCTGCTGAAGCAGAGTGTGCTGCGGCGGATTGCCGCCCGGGAGCTGCCGGACACCGAATGGCTTCCGGATGCCGCCGAGCTGGGGATTATACCCGATTTGACGGCGAATGTAGCCGTCCTATGCCGGGTCAGCGGCAGTACCGGGGAGCCGGTCCGGGATGATCTTGCGCTAATGGCACTGGTGGAATCCGCCGCCGAAGCGGTGCTTCAGGATGGAACGGCCGCCGTATGTCTGCCCTACAGCGGGCGGGACTGCGTGCTGGTCTTCACCGGAGGGATGGGCAATGGCGCAAGTGCCGGCCATATCTCCATGCTCGGCAAGCTGCGTTCTGCGGTTCAGAGCATGCCGGGGGTAGGGGCATCCTTTCAATATCTGTGTATTCCGCCCGGCAGCGGGCATTTCCGTGAAGGGATTATAACGCTGCTTACACAGGGGCGGGAGAATGCCTTTTATCTGAAGCCGGGCGAGCTGACCGGGCTGAAGGAGCTCCAGCCGTTCACCGGTGAGGATCTGTTTCTGCATTACACCGAAGCCTCCCGGGAGATCCGGGAAGCGTTCCTGGAGGAATCGGCCGGGAGGCTGGAGGAGCTGCTGTCCAAATGGATGGATTATATCCGGGTGAAGCGCTTTGCTCCGCGCCAGGTCAAGGAATGGGTGCTCAAGCTGCTCTATGATAACCAGATGCGGCTGATGGCCCGGCAACAGTTCCAGTCAACCTTCTCTCTGGAGATGCTGCATGACACTATCACTGCCATTGAGCATATTGACAGCCTGGAAGAGTGGTCCCTGCAATTCTTCTATGAACGTCTGCCGGTGATCCGGGAGATGTACCAGGAGACACGGCGGGATGAGATCAAGAAGGTGAAGCAGTATGTGGACCGGCATCTGAACCGTAAAATTACGCTGGAGGAGGTAGCCGAATACACTCATCTGAATTCGAGCTATTTCAGCCGCCTGTTCAAAAAAGAAACCGGGATGAGCTTCATTCACTATGTCACCCATACTAAGATGGAGCATGCCAAAGAGCTGCTGGACCAGTCTCCGCAAAGTGTGGAGCAGGTCGCCGAGCAGCTGGGCTACGAGAACAAAAGCTATTTCACCAAGCTGTTCAAGCTGCATACAGGCTTCACTCCGGGTGAATTCCGGGGTGAGGAAGGAACAAGGAACGGACAACCACAAGGCACAGGGAGGAACTACTCATGCTGAAAGTGACACCAATCCATACCGAAATGGCAGGTTCCATGCTTGTCCGTGTGTTTGAGAACCGGCAGCTGCTGGGATCTGCGGCAGGGCGTGAAGCAGCCGCGGCGATCCGGGCGCTGCTGGCGTCCAAGACCTTCGTAAGAATTATTTTCGCCGCCGCCCCTTCCCAGAATGAATTCCTTGCCGAGCTTGCCGCAGCCAAGGATCTGGACTGGAGCCGGATTACGGCCTTCCATATGGACGAATATCTCGGACTCCCGGAAGGCTCGCCGCAGAGCTTCGGCAGCTTCCTCCGGGAAGCGCTGTTCGACAAGGTGAAGCCGGGCAGAGTTCATTATATCAATCCTGCCGCAGAGCTTGAGGCCGAATGTGAGCGTTATGGCAGGCTTCTGGAAGAAGCTCCTATTGATATTGTCTGCCTCGGCATTGGCGAGAATGGCCATCTGGCCTTCAATGACCCTCCGGTTGCGGATTTCCATGATCCCCGGCTGGTCAAAGCGGTGATCCTCGATGCCGCCTGCCGCACCCAGCAGGTGAATGACGGATGCTTCGCCAGTCTGGAGGAGGTTCCGCAGCAGGCCTTGACCTTGACGATCCCGGTGCTGCTCTCCGCCAAGTGGCTGTTCTGCATGGTCCCGGGCCCGACTAAGCGCGGTGCAGTTACCCGTACGCTGCATGAATCCGTCTCCACAGCCTGCCCGTCCACAATCCTGCGCAGCCACGGGGATTGCCGGCTGTTTGTGGACACAGATTCCTTCGGAGCGGTTGTGCGATGATTGTGGATGCGCTGCATTACCGTACAGGCGAGCCGGTCCGTATCCATCTGGAGGGCAGCATTATTGCTGCCATTGAACCGTTGGATGGACCACTACTGCTGCCGCCGGACGAGTTGCTGGAGCTGCCGGTAGCCACGCCCGGCCTGGTAGACCTGCAGATCAACGGCTTCGGTGGCCATGACTTCAATCATCCGGTGCTGACCGCGGAGGCTGTCAAGGAAGCCATCCGCGCCTTGTGGACCGAAGGGATAACCACCTGCTATCCGACCGTGATCACCGGTGCTCCGTATACGATTCACGGCGCCATGCGGGCGATTGCCCGGGCCTGCGAAGAGGATACTGCCGCCTCTGCGACGATTGGCGGCATCCATCTGGAGGGGCCGTTTCTCTCGCCCGAAGACGGTCCGCGCGGAGCGCATAGTCTGGAGCATATCCGCCCGCCGAGTACGGCCTTGTTCGACCAGTGGCAGGAGGCGGCAGGCGGGCGGATTTCCATCGTGACGATGTCCCCCGAATGGGAAGGAAGTCCGGAGTTCATCCGCCACTGCGTGCGGCAGGGCGTTACGGTCTCCATCGGGCACACCTCGGCAAGCCCGGCGCAGATCTCGGAGGCGGCCGCTGCCGGAGCGCGGCTGTCCACGCATCTCGGCAATGGGGCGCATGCCATGCTGCCGCGCCATCCGAATTATCTGTGGGCCCAGCTCGCGGAAGAAGAGCTGTGGTGCACTCTGATCGCCGACGGCTTCCACCTCCCGGATGAGGTGCTGAAGGTGGCGATGAAGGTCAAGGGCAGCCGGGCGCTGCTGATCAGCGATGCCGTTGCCCTCGCCGGCCTGCCGCCCGGCAGCTACGACACGCCGGTCGGCGGCCGCGTCGTGCTGACCCCGGAGGGCCGGCTGCATCTCGCCGGCCAGCCCGGGCTGCTGGCCGGTTCGGCGCAGATGCTGCTGCGCCACATTGCGCGCCTTAGCGCCGCGGGCCTGGCCGATCTGCCGGACGCCTGGGACATGGCGTCCGTGCACCCGGCAGGCTTCATGGCCCTGCCGGAGGCAGCGGGCCTGGCCGCCGGCGCGCCGGCGGATATTGCGCTGCTCCGCCGGGGCAGCGCGGGGCCGTCGTTGGCGGCGCTCTGCAAAGCCGGCGAATGGGTGTACCGCCGGGGCTGATACCCGGCGGCAGTTTTTTTGCCGGGAGGGGCTGCGGGGTGCTGTGCCCGCCCCCGCACCTGCACTCGCGAGCGCATCTGCATCAGCACCTGAACTTACATCAGCACCCGCTCCCGAACTAGCTAACGCACCTGCCCCCGCACCCGCAGAAGCTAACTGCCCCGCACTCGTACTAGCTAATACACCTGAACCTGCATCTGCCCCCGCACGCGCACTAGCTAACGCCCCTGCATCTGCATCAGCAACCTTACTACCACTAGCTAACGCACTTGCACCTACATCAGCAACCGTACTACCACTAGCTAACGCACCTGCACCTACATCTGCCCCCCGCATCCGCACTAGCTGACACACCTGCATCTGCATCAGCAACCGTACTACCACTAGCTAACGCACCTGCACCTACATCTGCCCCCGCATCCGCACTAGCTAACACGCCTGCACCTGCAACTGCCCCTGCGATCGCACCGCCACCCACAACTTTTTGCCTGAGACAAGTTCATGCTATAATGGTGCGGAACACACTCCATGGATGCAGAGGTGATTAGAAAGTGGGATATAAGGCAGGCCAGCTTTTTGTTAATTTGCCGGTGAATAATCTGCAGGATTCGATCAACTTTTTTACCGCACTCGGATTTGAGTTCAACCCGCAATTCACGGATGAGAACGCAACATGTATGATCATCAATGATAATACGTTCGCCATGCTGCTGACCAAAGAATTCTTCAACACCTTCACTTCGAAATCAGTTGTGGATACTGCCGGACACACGGAGGTCATCCTCGCCTTCTCCGCAGCAAGCAGAGAGGAAGTAGACGAGCTGGTGCATAAGGCACTTGGGGCCGGCGGGAAACCGTTCAATGATCCGGTCGACCATGGGTTTATGTACAATTGGAGCTTTCAGGATATCGACGGACATCTGTGGGAAGTCATGTATATGGATGAGAGCGCGCAATAGCATAGTGGATATAGGTGTGCATGAGGACAGGCTTCCGGATGCGGGGGCTTGTTTTTTGTTTGATTCTAGAGGAATATGGTGAGAGTTCTCCTAGGCCTAGCCGGGTTTGCAGTGACACGATTACGGTATGCGGTATGCTTAAGTGCACTTTGTACAACTAAATCGCCTGATTTTCAACCAATTATTCGTTTAGTTGTATTCCGTGCAATTAAACTGCCCCTTATAGATGGGTTACGCCGCTTCGGGCAGATATAGTTGTACAGAATACACTTATATGAGGCATGCCTGCCTTTTCGCGGTTTTTAGTTGTACAATGTACAACTATCCTTTAAGTTTCCAGTTGAAGCTGAAACCGAATACATAGATTCTGCATGAAATAATGAACTCACTTCATTAGTTCTGAGATTGTACCAAGCCGGGCATTGTAGAATGGAGGAGGCGTACCTGAAAGACAGATTACTGGTGGTGTTCTGGAGCGAATGGCCGTCAGTGTGGCAGGACCGTCAGCTCAGCAGATGGCGATCAGCAGGAGAATGCGGACTGAGAAGACGCTATTTTGCCCAAAACACTGCATTCAACGCCCAAACGGACTGAGAATCAGTTATTTTGTTCATTCGAGCCTAAAATGTGGAGCTGGCAGCCATATAAGCGATTCTGAGTCCGCATGACCCGTAAAACCGCCTGTTTTACCCAAATAGCGGATTCTCAGTCCTATTCACGATCGTATACGCTCGTGAAGCTATTCATCCCCTGCCGAGTCCTGCCAAGTCCCGCCCAGCTCCCGCCGAGTCCCGCCCAGCCTCGCCGAGTCCCGCCGAGTCCCGCCGAGTCCCGCCGAGTCCTGCCAAGTCCCGCCGAGTCCCGCCGAGTCCTGCCAAGTCCCGCCAAGCTCCTGCCAAGTCCCGTCCAGCCTCGCCGAGTCCCGCCCAGCCCACGCCGAGTCCCGCCCAGCCCACGCCGAGTCCCGCCCAGCTCCTGCCAAGCCCCGCTCAGCTCCCGCCAATCCCCGCAAATTTCCCGCCAGTCCCCGCCAGCCCCCTAAATCACTCTCCCGCCAACTTCTCTAAATACAAGCAGTGCAGGATTTAATACTCCAGCAGGCGCCCGTTATCATGCCATTGGCCGTACATTGTATTGGCTCTGGTGTTTGCGATGAATTTCTCCAGTCTGCGCTGAAACACTTCAGGCTGATGGATATAGCTTTGTATGGTATCGATCCGCACCCGCCGGTAGAGCGCCGGAAAGGCCATGAAGTTCTCATATATCTGCGTTTCCTCTTTCAGCTTCTGTTCGATAACCTCATCTATTCTAAAAGAATTAATGTCCATATCAGGAAGGACCCGCCGTCCTTCCTCACGCATCAAGCCCAGCTTCTCCAGGCGGCGGACACGCTCTTTATTAAGCTCAGTCCATGAGCTCCGCTTGCTGCGGGGAGACAATCTCTGGACCAGCTTCGCTTCAGCGTTCATCTTCTTCACTCCATCGATCCAGCCGAAGCACAAAGCCTCTTCAACGGCGTCCAGGTACAGCAGCGTACCCGGGATTGGCTTCATAGTGGCTTCGACCCAGCAAAAGGGTTCAGCCGTACTATTCATAAGCAGCCAATTCCGCAAATCTTCCCTTGATGTAGCCGCAATCCAATTTTCAGCGCTCATAGTTACTGTACACTCCCTTCTGTCAACTTTATTACCCCAACAGGAACCTGCACGGACGTTTTACGTGAATGGCAGTTTGTATGGCGGGAAGACTCCCGCTTAAGTGCTAACTGTAGTTTCTCCTAGTCCAATTTGTACAATTATATTGAGCTGTCCCTGCAAGATACACAACTATCCGTTAGGTCACGATCCGCTTGAGAACGGTAGAGCTAGCTCTTCATTGATTGCACTTTGTGCAACAGATTCTGCGTTATCCTGCGCTAAAACCAGTTCTAATGTATTTCATACAATTGATTTCCAGCTATCTGCCCAAATTCACCAATTCCATAGATATCTATTGTACAAAGTGCTGCAGATTCTATTTTTCGGCGGATTTTAGAGCGATCTGTTGTACGAACCTGGCCCTCACAAGAAGACCAGGCAGCTTAGCTTAAAGGTGAAACAGTGGTGGAGAACCGATCGTGGTTCGTTGAGGTAATCCTGCACGAAATACAACATTCCCCTCGTCAGAACCGGCCCTGACCGAAAATTGTTGCACAAAAGGCATCAATTGTCCTCAACCAAGCAGCTAAACGGGGGAATTGTTGTACCGCATACAAGAATCCTTACGGGTACCCCAGTAACGATGAATTAATGTTGCAAAACGTACAACAACATCGACTTTTCAACTCATCGCTACAAGAATTATACTGACAATCAGCCCGGACAGGAAAAAGTAGCTCCCGCTAACCAGTCCGTAGACCAGCGGCCGGGGAATATTGGGGTTAATCCCGGTATTCACGGTTGTGGCCGCCAATAGTCCTGCTCCGACAATCCCGCCAAAGATGAGAGCATCAGCAAGGGTTTCGATCTCGAACGCATAGAACAGTACCGCCATCGCCACTGTTGTTACCAGTCCGCATACCAGGGGACCCAAGATGAAGCGGAGCGCCGGTTTTTCTTTGGAAGTAGAAGGATTCATATGTTGTTTCGTATGATTAACATTCCTTCCATTTCCCGCTGAACCGATACCGTCCTCCTTAAGGACGGCAACGCCGTTTCCACTTGGCGCATTCTCTTTTCCCAGAGCGTAGGCATACGCCTTGCCCCAGACCACAGTAAACCATAGGCCTCCCACCAAAGACAGCGCCAGGGTCCCGAGCACAACAGCCAACCCATTGATTTCCTGAATTACATTAAACATAATGTCCTCCTCGTGTGTTTAAGTCTGCTTACATCATAAAAAAAGAAGTTTGACAACAGCGTGTCATACTTCTTCATAAGGTTTGAGTGCGTTTTGCAGATGCTCTTTGATGACGGCGCGCAGGTTGAGGGGTTCGAGGACCTCGGCACCGCTGCCGAAACTGAGCAGAATGGCCCATAACCAGCGTGCGCTGAGCGGCTGATATACCGGAATGCGCATCGTCATACTTCCGTCTTCGTGAAACTGTTTGTCCATCTGCTGAAACTGATCCAGCGCGTCGGCCAACGCTTCCGGCCTTACCCGGATCACTACATCCTCCAGCTGGTTCTGCCGTGCGTGCTCTGAGGAAGCTGCCTCTTCCGGCACCTCCGGGTGCGGTCCGAAAGTATCCCCGGTCAGCATCAAATTCATCAGCCGGGACAGGCGGAACTCGCGATAAGCCTGACGGGTGCGGCAATATCCGAAAATGTACCAGTTCCGGTATTTGAAATGAAGCCGCAGCGGCTCGATATCACGGCCCGTACGTTCATTCATGGTGTCGATATAATCGAAGCGGATCACTATGCGCCCGGTGATGGCAGTCCGTATATGACGCAGCGCATCGGGTTCCGTCCGCAGGGTGTCGAGATCTACGGACAGGCTCTGCGTCAGATGCTCCGGTCCGATGGTCTGCAGCCGCTCAATAGTCCCCTGCGCACGCCCGTCTTCAAACACGGTAGAAAGACTGCGGAGCACGGTAATCAGGGCGTTAACATCATAAGTGCCGAGCAGGCTTTTATCCATTTTGTAGCCGTCCATCATACCATATCCGCCTTTCATCCCCTGATACGATACGACCGGGAAGCCCGCTGCACTGATTACATCGATATCCCGGTAGATGGTCCGCTGCGATACCTGGAACTCTTCAGCCAGCATGGCCGCAGACAACACCTCGTGATTCAAAAGCTTATAGATTATAGAGATCAGCCGTTCCAGTTTCATAGGTATACATCCCCGTCCATTGGTTCTATTTCCTTAAATATTGACGTTTTGTTAACAGTTTCGCAACATATTCTTTACGCTCAGCATACACAACTTAAGAGAACAGTTAATATCCGGCTTCTACAATGAGGATATTAGCAGAATATACCTATTGTAAAGACAAGCTAGATATGAAGGGATGATACTTTTGAAGGGGAACCTGCTGCACTTTTCGATGAAATGGAAGCTAATCTTCAGTTTCTCGGCAATTACGCTCATTTTTCTGGGCGTGGCTCTGTACCAAGGACATAAAATTAACCAGGTAGAGCTATCTATGGAACAGCAGAAGAGCGAAATGGAGAAAAGAATTACAGTCTCAACCATCACCCAGCTGCTGCAGGAGCTGAACCGTGCGGAGACTACCTTCGCTGAATCCAGTGATTTGGAGCTGGCGGAGCCATTACAGGAGAAACAGCAGCAGATGTTGGCTGAACTTGCCAAGGTGGAATTTGAGCAGGACACACCAGCATTCACTATGCTTGGACTTCTGGGCACTCAGGCCGCAGAATATGGGGAATTCATTACGGAACTGCTCGGAGCAATGTCGGATGAAACACTTGATCCACTAACTGTACTGGAACAGATTGATGTTATACATACGAAGGCGCTTGCGCTGAATCAATCCATGCTTGAGACAAACGGGAAGCTGTATGAGGCAGCCGCCGACAATGCAGAGCAGGCGCAGACGGTTTCTTTTAACCTGCTGGATGATACGGTCTCAATCGTGGCCTATGCTGCAGGCGGAGTGTTCCTGTTCATGCTGGTGCTGGCCTGGCTGCTGATCCGCTCATTCCTGTCGCCGGTCGGCAGGCTGCAGGCTGCACTCAGGCAGATTGCCGACGGGGATCTGCGGCAGCAGATCAACTCCCCGTATAATGATGAGCTGGGCCGGCTGAGCCATCACTTCGATCATATGGTGGGCAGAGTTCAGGGCATGCTGCGGCAGACCTTGTCTGCTGCGGGCTCACTGGCTGACTATTCGCATTCTTTTCAGCAGTCATCGGCGATTACCGCGCATACGAACCGGGATATTGTCCGGACGATTCAGGAGATTTCGCTGGGTGCCGACCAGCAGGCTGTTCAGTCTGAACAGAGTACGCTGCTGCTGGAGGAGCTGGCCCGCGGGGTACAGGATATTACCGAGTATACGGATGTGATGCTGACGACAAGTGAAGCGGCTAACCGGAATACGCAGCAGGGTTCAGATACCGTTACTGCCCTGCGCCAGATTTCACAGCGTTCCCGGGAGTCGATCAGCAAGGTTTATGTGGCGCTGGAGCAACTGGTGAACCAGTCCAAGGATATTTCACGCATCACCAATTCAATCACGGAGATTTCGAAGCAGACGAATATTCTCTCGCTCAATGCTGCGATCGAGGCAGCGCGGGCCGGGGCATCGGGAAAAGGCTTCGCCGTTATTGCCGATGAAGTCAGACATTTATCCGTGCAAACGAATGATTCCTCCGTGCATATCAGCCGGATTATCCAGGAGCTTCAGGCCGGCATGGCCGATTTCCAGGGATATATGATGGAGACCAGAGAAAGTCTGGAGCAGCAGGATCACCAGGTGGCGGAGACATTGGCATCCTTCGGGGCGATCGATGAATCCATTGCGGGCATCAGCACACAGATCGGGCAGATTCACCAGAAGGTGGAACAGACGCGTACGATCAACTCACGCCTTGCCGAATCTGTGCATTCCGTAGCCTCCGTGGCGGAGCAGACAGCGGCAGGGGTACAGGAAGTGAATGCCTCCAGCACCCAGCAGGATAAGGCGATCAGCGACATTGCACGGCAGGCGGAGGAGATTCATGAAATCTCGCAGCGGCTGTTCCGGGAGATCAATGTGTTCAAAATTGCGGACGGGCCTGAAGTGCGAGTGGACGAAGAAACAGCGGCAAAGGCTGGAGCGAAGATAGAAGCGACAGAAGTTGCGAGGACGAATACGTATACGAAAGAAGTGGACAATACGGTAGAGAAGACTTTGGAGAAGACTAAGGAGCAGACATCGGAGAAGCCGGAACCCAAGTCAGAAGCCGGAACGTTTGCGGAGCCTGAAAAAAGGACCGGAGCCGGAGTTCACCGGCCTCAGTCTGGAGTATTACGGGTGATGGAGGAATCCGCATCCGCAGACGGGCGGAGTGAATCGGAGGCTGATTTACTGGTGCTGGCGAAGTGAATGATTCAGCGAAGTGACCAGCTCCGGGAACCACCCGGATAATGTCAGGAAGCTGAAGCCCGCGGAGCGGGCTTTTGCCGTATCCATGACCCAGGATTCTTCGATGCCAAAGGGAGAGCTGTCCGAATCTGCGGTTTCCCGCCGGACCACGGCAGGTTTACCTGTTGCCGCTTCAACAATGGAGATAACTCCGCCGATGGTCAGTGTACCGTCCGAACAGGCATTCACCGGACCGATCAACGTGGAACTGCCCAGCCAGTGCAGGAAATCAGCGGCTTCATCGGAACGGATGAACGAGATCTCCGCTTGCGGATTCGGGATACCGATCGGCTGCCCTGCCTGTACATGCTCTATATGAAAATGCAGCCTGCGCGTATAGTCATCCGTGCCCAGCACAATCGGAAACCGCACCGCGGCCACCGGGAAGTCCGCTGTCTGCAGCAGAACGGTCTCGGCCAGTCTTTTGCCTTCCTGGTAACTAAAATCGGCCTTCCCGCCCAGCTTCAGCGGATAGTGTGCAGGATCGAAATCCGCTTCAGTCAAGATATCCGGCTGCGGATTATAGACAGACAGGCTTGAAGTCAGAATATACCGCTTCGTCCGGCCGGCAAATATCCGCACCGCAGCCGCAGCCTCATCCGGTGAGAAACAAATATTATCGTAGACGATATCCCAGTCTATATTCCTTACAGCACGCTCCAGCGCAGCTTCATCGGTGCGGTCCACGGCCAGCCGGGTTACCCGGTCACCGAAATCATCCTCTGTTACACCACGGGTCAGAATGGTTACCTGGCTGTCCCCGTCCCGGAGCAGCAGCTCCACCAGTCTTTTACCAAAAAACCGCGTTCCTCCGAGTACAAGTACCTTCTTCATTTGGCTACACTCCTAAAGTTTTGTGTGCGGGCTAAGATTCCAATGAATAAAGTTAAGCTGCCATCCGCAGCCCGGCATAGGTGCTGCTTCCATTCAGATAGGAGAAGCTTCCGCTTCCGGAATACAGGGCATGCACTGTGGTGGTGCTTACAGCAACAGTTACTTCTGCAGCAGTCTCCTGGCGGAGCAGCTCCAGCATCAACGGAATTTGACCCTGCTCATAGGCATGGGCCAGCGCCCGGAGATAAGCCCGGTAATCAGCATCCGGCGGAAGAGCGGGCCCCTCATTCTCAGCCAGTTCTTCCCGGACCCTCGATAAGGCCAGGCGTGCCCGGTGCAGAGCCGCCTTGACTGCCCCTTCGGTAGTGCTTAAGGTTCCGGCTGTCTCGGCGGCTGAATAGCCCAGAACATCACGGAGTACGAAGGCGGTCCGCTGCAAAGGGGAGAGATGCTTGATCAAGGCCTGAAAGGCCAGTTCGATTTCGGTGCGGTCTCCTTGCGCAGCCGGTGAAAGGGCTGAATCGGCCGGGGTTTCTGAACGTTCAAGCGCACGGATCAGGGAGCCTTTGCGCCGTGCGGCATCAATCCACGTATTCTTGGCAATCCGCAGCAGCAGGGCTTCAGGATTGGGGCTCAAGGTGAACTTGCTGTATCCGAGTGCCTTGGTCCAGGTCTCCTGGGCCAGATCTTCAGCGTCGAATGGGGAACGGGTCAGCGACAGGCAATACCGGTGCAGCGCAGTCCCCAGCTCCTGCAGACTCTGCTTATCCATATCCGCCCTGTCCGGCATACGGTGATGTTCAAGAATCGTCATCTTGGCCCTCTCCTTTGTGCTTTTTTGTTATGTTCTTGTATTCAGCTTATATAGCCATTGCTTCTATTATATAAACGAATGGCACTTTGTAAAAGATACGCTATCCCTGTATACCTGCCGAATTCCGTATGCCCGTATCTTTAAGCTTCCCTGGTCCGTCTACAGGATATATACACTAAGACAGATCAGAGGAGGCACAACCTAATGAGTATTATACCTTATGTCATTGAACAGACTTCCAGAGGCGAACGGTCCTACGATATTTATTCCCGGCTGCTGAAGGACCGGATTGTGTTCGTGGGTGCGGCAATCGATGACGGGCTGGCCAACAGCATTATTGCCCAGCTGCTGTTCCTGGCGGCGGATGAGCCGGATAAGGATATCCAGATGTTCATCAACAGCCCCGGGGGCTCGACTACCGCCGGCTTTGGTATTTATGATACGATGCAGGTAATCAAACCGCAGGTGAATACGATTTGCACCGGTTTTGCGGCTTCCTTCGCTTCGCTGCTGCTGTTGGCAGGAGCTACAGGCAAAAGATCCGCACTGCCGAACAGCGAGATCATGATCCATCAGCCGCATGGCGGTGCACAGGGCCAGGCCAGTGATATCGCCATCAGCGCAAGACGTATTCTGCAAATCCGGCACAAGATAGTCCAGATTACGGCGGAACGTACCGGCCAGCCGGCGGAGAAGGTGGAGAAGGACATGGACCGTGATTATTTCATGTCAGCTGAGGAAGCACTGGAATACGGGATCATCGACACGATTATTACCCATCTGTAGACGAAGGAGCGGATTAAGATGTTATCAGCATTGAAAGGGCAGGAAGTAACGATTCATTTTTTGGATGGAACCAGTGTCAGAGGAGGGGTTCTGGAGGAGCTGGATGAGAGGTTCGTGAAGTACAGCACGGAGTTCCAGACCCTCTACATTCCAATCACCTCGATCCGTGCAGTAGATGTGCAGACCAAAGAACGGGAACGGCCGCGTGTCGGTTTCGGGCAGTAGACAGTACATTCTCATAAAAGCAATCTAAACCCCCGGTTCTCCGCTCTATCAGGGAGAAACGGGGGTTTTTGGTTGGCATAGTGCAACTGCTGCTGATATTGCTGCTCAAGCTGATATTGGGCCTTAATATCCGCTTGAGGTTTATCCTCAGCCAGCCGCAGGGCTGCTGCGGTGCGAGGGCAGGATGAGTGCAGGAATCAATGCGATCACGGCAAAGCCGATCGACCACCAGAAGGCCGCATCGTATGCCCCGGCAATGCTCTGGAGACTTGAGGCTGATTGCCCGGCCAACTGGTGCTGGGATACAGTGGCCAGAATCGCTGCCCCGAAGGCGCCGCCGATCGTCTGGCAGATCCTCATGGAGATACTGGCATGGGGGATCTGATCCTTGCGCAGCCCTATATATGCGGATACCATTACCGGAATCAGGAGTCCGTTCAGGGCAGCCCCCCGGACTACCAGTGCTGCCGCGAGCAGGATCAGATTCGTATCCGAACCGGCGAAGGCAAAGGGAAGTGTCGCGAATATAGTGACCAGCAGGCTTAGAATGACGATGATCCGCGAACCGGTGCGGTCGGACAGACTGCCGATCCAGCTTCTGGTGAGCAGCATACCTATTCCTTGGGGAATCATCATCATTCCGGTATACAATACACTTTCACCGCGTACCTGCTGATAGTATAATGGCAGCAGGAGTAAAGCCCCGTTCATGACCATGCCGGACAGGAATACGGTGACATTCGATGCTGAGAAAATGCGCGACTTAAACAGACGCAGATCCAGCAGCGGTTCTATGCGCGTCCGCAAAGCGTAGACAATGAACGCGGCCATGAGGACAAGGCCAATCACCAGGGGAATCACCACTTTGCTGCTGTGCAGCCCCCCATAGGTGCTGATTTGGGCGATCCCGTAGATGAGGATAGCAAAAGCAGGGGACAGCAGCAGCAGACCGGTAAGGTCAAGCGTCTGTTTGCGTGTGGACGGCTCATCCGCCGGAATGCCGCGCCAGGCCAGCAGTATTGCGATAAGGGTAATGGGAATGTTCACGTAGAAAATAAAGCGCCAGCCCAGGCTGTTGATAATGACCCCGCCCAGCACGGGACCGAGAATGGGCCCCAGCAGGGTGGGAATGCTGATGATTGACATGATCCGTCCGATGTTGCGGCCCCCGGCAGTCTGGACAAGCACGGTTTGCAGGGTCGTAATTAATATTCCTGCGCCTACGCCCTGCAGGAGGCGGAAGCCGATCAGGCTGCCGGGATTCCAGGCCAGGGAGCAGAGGACCGAACCGGCCAGGAATACGGCGAGTGAGAACATGTATACTTTTTTGCCGCCGAAACGGTTGACTGCCCAGCCGGACACCGGAATTGCCATACCCATGGTCAGGACGTAACCGGTAATGACCCACTGGATAACGGCAACGGAGCTTTGCAGGTCTGAAGTAAGTGTCCTGATGGCAACGTTGATCATCGTGGAGTCGAATAACGGCGCGAGTGCACCGAAGACGAGAATAAGGGCTACTTTAAGAATGGCGGGATCAAGCTTCTCTTTCTGTGCTTTCTTGGGCTTGCTTCTTTGGTCTGACATAAAATTGCTCCTCTCAACATAATAAGGTACGGTACGTTGCGTACCTTATGTGAATAAGATAGAGTAAAAGCAGCCAGAATGCAACAAGAGAATTTTCTGCCCATTTTGTCCGCCAGAGGCAAGCCGCGTCTATACTGAAATATCCCGAAAGTAGGAAATGACATGGACGATATCAAACAAGAAAATCAGCCCAAAGGCGGACGCCGCCGCGGGGAGGTTCTCGAACAAGCCATACTGCAGGCCGCCTGGGAAGAGCTTGGCGAAGCGGGTTATGCCCGCCTGACGATGGAGGGGATTGCGGTCCGGGCGCAAACCAATAAAACCGCACTCTACCGCCGCTGGCCGAATAAAGCCAAGATTGTTGCAGCCGCGATTAAGAAGCATATGCCTAAGACTGCTCTGGCCGCTCCCGATTCAGGCGATCTGCGTACGGATATGCTGCAGCTGTTTGAGAGCTTCGCCAGGCCTTTGCAGGGCATCGGAGCTGAGACGATCCACGGTCTGCTGGTGGAGTATCACGGCGATAACCTTATTGCACTGCTGCCGAAGATATTGCCTCCCAAGAGCGGAGGCAAGCTGAACGCGATTATGAGAACGATTCTGGAGAACGCGGAGAAACGGGGAGAGGTCCGGCTGGACCGCATTCCGGACCGGGTAATTATGCTTCCCGCCGATTTATTCCGCTACGAGCTGCTTACCACCCATGAACCTGTTTCTGATGAGACAATCACCGGTATTATTGATGATATCTTCCTGCCGCTGGTCCGGATCAGGTGATGGGTCCCCAAGAGCACAAACAACCGCCGATACCGGAATATCATTCCGGTATACGGCGGTTGTTTGTGTTGAAGGCTGAAGCTGGTAAGGAAGTTCATTCACAGCGGAAGCGGAGATGGAAGCCGCTATCTCGGGGGCAGTGAGAAGGCAGGGTCCAGGCGGTGCACACCTTTGGGAGTATATCCAAGCGATGAGCTTACACCGCACAGGTCAGCCAGCAGATAGAGGATGCTCAGCCACATTTCGGTTCCCTGCAGACCCGTGTCCTGCTGCTGTGATAACTGGAAGGCGAAGCCGCGCTGCGGAACCCAGAATTTCAGCACTTCGCTGAGCATATTCTCCGCCCAGCTGCGGATCTCTGCACGGCGGTAATCGGTCTGCTTCAGGCAGAGCCAGAGCGGATGGACCACATCCAGCACGTTGCAGGCGTTAAGCACCTCTGCACGGAAGAACCGGCGGTCCCTGCTGTGGGCCAGCACGGTATCGATACTGCGCTCCGGATACGGCAGAGGAAGACCGAACTGCGCATAGGTCGCTCGGGTGAGCCGGTAGAAACCGTTCACCGGCTGCAGCCAGCCTTCCTTTGCGGTAGGGAGGCCCCAGAGGCCGGAGTCCCGGCGGCAATGGGTCGCCAGCCAGCCGAACAGATCATCCGGCCGTTTGCGGGACCCGAATGTCTTCAGGTTGTGGTACAGACCTGTGGCATAGCAGTCGATCCAGTCTCCGCCGCCCCAGGCGTTGTCCTCCCATGGCAGGTCATTCAGATATGGATACAACGCAGCGGTTTCCATATTCTCAGCAACGGTAACCGGATGAGGCAACGCAGAACCTAGCACTTCCAGTGCGTAGCCTACAGCGAGAAGATGGTACCGGGAGAGATGGTCGGTTAACAGCTCAGGCTGATCCTCAGGTCCGGGCGGAGTCCACGGGTCGGGCAGCAATCCTGTCCCGGCATCCTGGAATCCCTGCAATACAGCGGTAAGCTCTGCCCGCGTCCAGCCGGGCGGCAGGCTGCCGAACATCGCGGCAATCTCCACCGCATCGCAGTAAGCTCTAACCGTCCGCTTATATCCGGGCCGGTCGCGGAAGAATTTCTCTTCCCCCGTTGACTCTGAGTAGTACTCCAGCAGCGGGATCAGCTGGTCTCCTGCCAGCCTGCCGAAGTCAGCCAGCTGCTGTGAGAGCAGGCTGTATGCCGGTACACTTTCAGTAACTGGTTTCGTGTTTACGGCAGTGTCCTTATCCGCTGTAACAGCTGTATCAGCCGCATTTATACCCGTACCTTCTTTCACTGCTGTTCCTCCAGGTTGTGCATCCATTGTCATCCCTATATCCTCCTTTTGTTCAACTGCCGCGGCAATTGCTGCTGTATCCCCGGCCAGCCGGCTGCGGATTAACCTGGCCGGATTGCCGCCCACAATACTGTAGGCCGGCACATCTCTGGTAACTACGGCACCGGCGGCGACAATGCTGTGCGAACCGATCTGCACACCGTCCAGAATAACGGCATTGGCTCCAATCCATACGTCGTCCCCGATGACAATCCCTTGGACAGTGCAGGGCTGGCGGAAGACAGGGATATCGGTGGAGGCGAATCCGTGATTGAACCCGTACATACTTGCATGTGAAGCAACTCTTACGCCGTTTCCCATGGTAATATCGCCTGAAATTACACTGTAGCTGTTGAGTGAGCAGTCGCTGCCCATGACGAGCCGGGCACTGCGGACAATCGCTCCGCCGGCAATATAGCTCCGGTCGCCCATCTGAAGCTGATCCGGCAATACCACCGCCTGCGGCGAGACATAACAGGCTTCACCGAAGGTACAGGAGTATTCAGCGGTTAGCTGCTGCTGG
The DNA here is from genome assembly GCF_038593005.1 of Paenibacillus sp. FSL E2-0178. Classification (NCBI taxonomy): domain Bacteria; kingdom Bacillati; phylum Bacillota; class Bacilli; order Caryophanales; family Paenibacillaceae; genus Paenibacillus; species Paenibacillus sp. FSL E2-0178. Next base: position 1,955,405 of record NZ_CP151953.1, on the reverse strand, counting down.
TATAGGATCTGCTCTTGCTGCTCCTGTGCGGAGGGGCCGATCCAGGGCATGTAATCGAGCGCCTTCCGTGAGGCGGAACGTTGTTCGGGCATCTCAGTCTCTCCTCTATCACATAAGTCATTATTTCCTTAAGTGTAGCAGTAGAGGAAGGGAAGGGACATGGCATAAAGAGCATGATTAGCTTGTCAAAAACGCTTCAACATCTTATGCTGATTTCAGAGATGCTGCAGAAACGGGGGAGTCAGAGGGTGGAGAAGATTATACAGAATCTGGCCATAGATATTCACTGGATTCACGATAAGATCACGTTCCCGCACTGGAGGGATATCCGCCAGAATATCAATGTGCATAGCTTCTACTGGATTCAGGAAGGTCAGGGGATCTTCCGTACGGACAAAGACTATCCGGTATCGGCGGGAATGCTGTTCTATCTGCAGCCGGGGCTGGCTATGGAGATGAGCTGCGGAAGGGAGGAGCCTCTGCGGATCACGATGATCCTGCTCTCGCTCTATACCTTGTCGCCTTCGGCGGATAATCAGGGCAGGATAGAGCCGCTGGATGTGCTGCCGCTGCAGTTTATGCTGAAGCCGGAGGGGGAACAGGGCAAGCAGCTTGGTCATATGTTCCATAAAATTGCTGCGGATTGGGTCCCCGGAAGCACCGGGAGCCAGCTGATGACCCAGTCCCTGCTCTATGAGCTCATGTACGAATTGCTGCAGGTTCAGGCGAATGTCCAGCTGGGCCGGGGGCAGGGCTATGAGCTGTTTTTGCGGATCAAGGATGATATTGAACGCCGTTACAGTGAGCCTTTGCTTATTCACGAGCTGGCGGTGCGTTACGGGATTTCCTCCTCGTATTTACGCAGTCTTTTTCAGCAATATCTGCACAGGAGCCCCAAAAGCTACTTAAGTGAAATCCGTTATGAGCATGCAGGGAAGCTGCTGCTGTACACCAGACTAACCTTGAAGGAGATTGCAGCGGCCTGCGGTTACAGCGACGAATTTCACTTCAGCAAAAGCTTCAAACAACAGAACGGGCAGCCGCCTTCGGCTATGCGGACCCAAGACCATGGGAAGAGCGGATAATGCGTACCGGTTAAAATAATTCCTGTGACATTGCCAATGAGAATGATTATCAATATACTAAGGGTAGTTTTCATAACATTCGTTCAGATTTGGTGGTGTGCACTGTAATGGAACTTATCCAACAGAGAACTTCTATAGATAACCAAGATGATCCGGTCGATTGGGACCGGTTGTCTTTCCGGCTTCTGTCTGTACAGGCGCTGAAGGGAACGGGGGAGGTCCATCTCGCACAACAGCTGCTTTTCTCTTATGCCCTTGCAGTCGTGACAAGCGGTTCCGTCCAGTTCATTAGTGATCACAACCAGTATGAGCTGGCGGCAGGTTCAGCGGTGCTCTGCCTGCCAGATCAGACCTGCGGAACGGTACAGCCGGCCGGGGGACTGGAGATGTATATTTTCTATTTCGATGTGTACTGTTATGGCAAGTCAGGCGATATCGGAAGTTGTCTGCCGGTTAAGGATAGCGGGTTATACCAGGGGGACGGCAGGCTGCCGTTTCATCCGTCGAAAGAGATGTCGGCCAAATGCAGCAGGCTGTTTCTGCTCTCCGAACAGGGTGAACAGAGCATCGGCTTCCGGGCACAGATTGATTTTCAGGAGCTGCTGTACGATCTCCGCACGCGCAGCCTGCACCGGCCCAGAGATACGAATTCGGCGCTGGAGCAGGCGAAGCAGTACATAGAGGCCCATTATACAGAGGCGTTAACCGTAGAGCAGGTGGCTCAGTCCGCCGATTTCAGCGCCAAATATTTCGTTGACCTGTATAAGAAGAAATATGGCAAAAGCGCGCTGGAATACGCAGCCGAGCTGCGCATCGGGCAGGCCAAGCGCCTGATGGCGGAGAGCGGCGTTAAGCTGCGGGACATCGCTCACAGGGTCGGTTATGCCGATGAATTCTATTTCAGCCGCAAATTCAAGAAGATGATCGGCATGCCGCCCGCAGTCTATATGAAAAGCCGGCGGCGCAAGCTGGCCGCCTACACGCCCGGACTGCTTGGACAGCTGCTGCCGCTGAATATCACTCCATATGCGGCGGCACTGCATCCGAAATGGACCGAATATTACTACCGGAACTACCGCGCCGATATTCCTGTCCATATCAGCGCCTACCGCAACAATCAGGATTGGCAGGCCAATATTGAAGTGCTTAAGCAGTCTAACGCAGAGCTTATCCTGGCCCCGGCAGGTCTGGCAGATGATGAACGGACAGCGCTGGAGCAGGTTGCTCCTGTGAATTATCTGACCAGTGACAGCGCAGATTGGCGCGGGCAATTTCACGAATTATCCCGGCTGCTGGGTGAAGAGTGGCAGCGCGAGCAATGGCTTGCTGCCTTCGACTGGGAGGTGAACGCCGCTAAAGACCGCTTGCACGAAGGGCTGGGCCAGCAGACGGTTACAGTTATCCGTATGCTGGGCAGCCAGCTGTTCCTGCACTGCAACGAGGGAATGGCGAGCATATTGTACCGTGAGCTGGAACTGCACCCGGCTTATGAGTGTGAGGCAGAGGTATATAATGTTCCGGTCACTCCGGCGATGCTCGCGGAGCTGCCAGCGGACCATTTACTGATGCTGATCCGTCAGGAATATGACACGCTAAGGGAGTGGAGGAAGCTGCAGAACGACCCCCAGTGGATGAAGATTCCTGCAGTCCAGCGGCATCACGTACATGTCCTGAGCTCTGATCCCTGGCGTGAGGATTCCGCATATGCGCAGCTGCGGATGCTGCGGCAGATCCTTCAGCTGCTTCCGGCCAATCGTCCATAGTTGTTCCGCATTTTGTCCATGGTGCAGGGGACCCCGCTTCGTTATACTCGTAATTGATAATCATTATCAATACAAATGTACATAAAGAGTGGGATGACATGAAATGGACAGGCGGAATTAAGACGGCCTCCCTGCTGGTGCTGGGGGTTGTCCTTATCATTATTATTAGCGTGTTATCTGTAGCTTACGGAACGAAGCCAATGAGCTTCGGTACGGTGCTTAATGCCATTTTCCACGCCGATCCTGAGAATATTGACCATGTGATTGTGCGGACTTCTCGTATCCCGCGCACAGCAGGAGCGCTGCTGATCGGGGCATTCCTGGCGGTGTCGGGAGCCCTGATGCAGGGGATGACGCGGAATTATCTCGCTTCTCCGTCCATTATGGGGATCAGCGACGGCTCAGTGTTTGCAGTTACGCTGTGCATGGTATTCCTGCCGGGCGCTTCCTCCATGACAATGATTGTGTATTCGCTGGCCGGCTCTGCGCTGGGGGCATTGCTCGTCTTCGGTACGGCCAAGCTGCTGCCCGGCGGCGTATCTCCGCTGACACTGGCAGTGCTCGGCACGATCATCGGCACCTTTCTCGGCGGGGTCTCGCAGGCGCTGGCTGTCTACTTTCAGGTGTCGCAGAATATCAGCTTCTGGTACAACGCCCGGCTGCATATGATGGACCCGGCTGTGATCAGGCTGGCGCTTCCGTTTGCCGCTGCCGGTCTGGTGCTCGCACTGCTGATGGCAAGACCGGTGACGATGCTCTCGCTTGGAGATGAAACGGCCGCAGGCCTTGGACTTCGGGTGGGAACCATCAAGATGCTGACGATGCTGAGTGTGGTGCTGCTGACCGGGATTTCCGTAGCGATAGCCGGCAAAATCGCTTTTATCGGCCTCATTATTCCGCATATTGTACGCTTTCTGGTCGGGCAGGATTACCGCAAGATCATTCCGTTCACTGCGTTTGCCGGAGCCCTCTTCCTGACCTTGTGCGATCTGATCAGCAGGTATATTAACTTTCCGTTTGAGACACCGGTCGGTGTAGTTACCGCATTGTTCGGCGTCCCCTTCTTCCTCTATCTGATCAAAACGAGAGGGGGAGGCCATCATTCGTAAACATTCCAAGGATTCGAACAATTCTAAGGACGCGAAGAACTCGCTGTTAATGAAGCCCAAATCCAAGGCACTGGCCTTCTGGGGGCTGTTCCTGCTGCTCTCTGTTCTGATTGTCTGCGGGATGTATGTCAGTCTGACCAATGGCACCTTTGATATATCGGCGAAGGATGTCGTGCGCACCTTGCTGCGGATTCATCCTGTGGCGGATCATGATCTCGTCATCTTCGAATTCCGGCTTCCGCGCATTCTGCTCGGGGCACTGGTCGGCTTCGGGCTGGGAATCGCCGGGGCTGTACTGCAGGGCATTACCCGCAACTCCCTGGCAGACCCGGGAATTCTGGGCATTCATGCCGCTGCCGGGGCTTTTGTCGTCGTGTTCATGTTCTTTGTTGGCGGCACCATGAAAGCGCCCGGCTGGATTTCGGTCATGAGTATGCCGATGTTCGGATTCATAGGGGGCCTGTGCTCCATCGTTCTTCTCTACCTGTTCGCAAGAAATCAGGGGGAGTTCCACCCGCAGCAATTAATTCTTGTCGGGATCGCTTTGGCCTCCGGTTTCGGTGCGGTAACGCTATATGTTTCCCTGCGAATGGACCCGGAGAATTTCGAGATGGCTACCGTCTGGCTGGCCGGGAGCGTGTATAATGCGAACTGGAGACAGGTGCTCTCCACACTTCCGTGGCTGCTCATTCTGACTCCGGTAATCTGGCGCCGCGCGCCGGTGCTCGATCTGCTGCAGTTGCATGAGGTCAGTGTCAAAGGCATGGGCGTGGCGGTGGGCAGGGAACGGCAGATTCTGCTGCTGTGCTGTGTAGGGCTGGTCAGCGCCTGTGTGTCCGTGTCGGGCAGCATCGGCTTCGTCGGACTGATTGCTCCGCATATTGCACGGCGGCTGATCGGTAATAGCTACAGGTACATCGTGCCGTTGTGCGGCCTGATCGGAATGCTGATGGTGATAATTGGTGATTTTATCGGCAAAACCGTTTTCGCTCCCGTTCAGCTGCCGGTAGGCATTGTAATCTCCATCATCGGCGTGCCGTATTTCATATTCCTGCTGTTCAGAAACCGTGCCAGATAAACGCACCGCTTGCTGACGGAGGCCTAAAGGAGAAGTCACAGGATGGGAATAAAGTATATTCACATAGAGATACACGGCTGGAAATTGACTATACGTTTGCCATTCAGCTACGGTACGGAGCACAGGCGGTTTCCGGTAGCGTACCTGCAGGACGAAGGCAGTGTAATGAAGCATACGGCGAATTACCTGGACCATTTGTTCAGATCGCAGCAGCTGAATGAGCTGATCCTTGTCGGCGTTGCATCGAAGGACCGGAATCATGACTATACCCCGTGGCCCCTGCCGGAAGTGACCCCAGGAGCACCCTCGTTCGGCGGCGGAGGAGAGGATTATCTGCGGGCACTGGCGGAGGAGATCAAACCTTATATCGACAGCCATTATCTAACGTTACAAGAAGCCCGGTATACGGGGATTATCGGATACTCTCTCGGCGGACTGATCTCGTTGTATGCCTCTTACCGCTATCCTGAAGTGTTCGGGCGGATAGGCCTGTTATCGGCATCCTTCTGGTATGAAGGTATCCTGGACTACATGCGGGATCATCCCGTAGACAGAGCAGGGCAGCGGATATATATGTACTACGGAGAGCTGGAAGGCTGCTATAAGACCAATGCGCAGAAGGAAATGGCCGGACGCTCCAGGGCGGCGCATCAGCTGCTGCTGGAACAAGGCTTCAGCGGCGGTGATTTACTGCTGGAGTGTGATCCGCAGGGAACCCATGACCTGATGTTCTTCAGCCGGCAGTTCCCGCCGGCGCTGAAGTGGCTGTTTGGCGGGGCGTAGTCAGAATTCATATGTTTTGAAGTCCCCGCCAAGTGCCTTACTGTTTAAAGTTCTCCGCTCCCGGGACAATTTCAATATTAGTGATTAGATCCTTGGCAACAGTAAAGAAATAATAAAACAGTTGAGGACTACCCGTGAAGATACCACTGGTTAATGAACTTACAATTATTATTCCGTGTTTATTTTCCGCGTCAATCACTTTGGATTTCAATTCAAATTCGACAGATTTTTCACGCCATTCTTTAATTGCTTCAATTCCATTAAAATGATTGTTTTCACCGCTATCGTGGATGTGTGCATCTTTTGCCATGCAAGCATCTATGACCGTAGTATCATTGCTGTTTAACGAATCCATATAAATTTCAACAGGTTGCGGTAGTTGTTTTGACATTGTGTTACCTCCTCTTTTTTATATCCTAACATGACTAACTAGACTACTATATGTCACATTACCTATTACAACAGCCGGAACAACGATACACGCAATTCTGTATAAAAGCTTGACCGCACCCCTCAGAGCCCCATCTGCGGGGTTTATTTCTGCGTTCAGAGTATTGGATTACCTGCGTTACACATAATAACTCTATGGAGCTGCTGCCGGCACTTCCTGACGCAGCTGTGACGGTCAAGCAGTTAGTGCGGAGCGAAAAAGGGGTAAGTTACTATAATGTGCGGTATTTGCAGTTTTACACAACCACTTGGAGGTGAGCGGATTTGATCGGAATAGAGAGGGAAGACCAGCCGTTTCCACTTAATTTTAAAATAAATCGTATGAAGATTTCTTCTGCTGTGATACAATTATCCAGTTGGCCTTGTGCATGGTTAATCGTCCGGTGCTCTTGATGAGCCCGTGATTGAATGAAGCTAATAAGCGCAGGAAAACGAAGCATTCCAGTGTATTGCTGTGAATTACAGAGTATTAATGGAGAAACCAACAGATTTTACACGGAACATATCATTTTTTGTCGTTTTTTATTGATTTATTGAGAAGGTTTCTGTATAATCAGCCTTGTTGATTTTTCATAGGATGTAGCCTGTTCAGCTTGATGAAACGAAACGACTGACAACGAAACGGATCCAGAGCAGCAAGGCTAATAACTAATAACTTAAGCAAAATTAGGGGGTTATTAATTTGGGAAAAGCGTTAATTATTGGCGCTGGCGGTGTAGCGAGCGTTGTTGTTCATAAATGCTGCCAGAACCCGGATGTATTCGAAGAGATCTGCATTGCCAGCCGTACGGTGTCAAAATGCGATGCTCTGAAGGAGAAACTGGACGGGGGCCTGACAAAGATTTCTACGGCCAAGCTTGATGCTGACAACACGGAAGAAGTCATTGAACTGATCAAGAGCTTCCAGCCGGATGTCGTGATTAATGTCGCTCTCCCATACCAGGATCTGACGATCATGGATGCCTGCCTGGCTACCGGAGTGCATTATGTAGATACAGCTAACTACGAACCGCAGGATACCGCGAAATTCGAATATTCCTGGCAGTGGGCGTACAAGGAAAGATTCGAGAAGGCCGGAATTACGGCGCTGCTCGGCAGCGGTTTTGACCCAGGCGTAACCGGTGTATTTACGGCGTATGCGCAGAAGCATTATTTTGACGAAATTCATACGATTGATATTGTGGATGCAAATGCCGGTGACCATGGTTATCCGTTTGCGACCAACTTCAATCCTGAAATCAATATCCGCGAAATTACAGCGAACGGACGTTACTTCGAGAATGGCGAGTGGATTGAAACTGCACCGCTGTCCGAGAAAAAAGTCTACGATCTCCCGGAGATCGGTCCGAAGGATATCTATCTTTTGTACCATGAAGAGCTGGAATCCCTGGCTGTTAATATCCCTGGCGTGAAAAAAATCCGCTTCTGGATGACCTTCTCGCAGAACTACCTGACTCACTTGAAGGTGCTTGAGAATGTCGGCATGACCTCGATTGAACCGATCAATTATGAAGGTAAAGAGATCATTCCTTTGCAGTTCCTGAAGGCCATTCTGCCTGACCCGGCTTCCCTGGGCCCAAGAACCAAAGGTAAAACGAACATCGGCTGTATCATTCAAGGTACTAAAGACGGCCAGCCAAAAACTTATTATGTCTACAATGTCTGCGATCACGAAGAGTGCTACAGAGAGGTTGGCTCCCAGGCCATTTCCTACACTACCGGCGTTCCTGCAATGATCGGGGCTATGATGATTATCAAAGGCATCTGGAACAAACCGGGTGTACACAACATCGAAGAATTCGATCCGGATCCGTTCATGGATGCACTTAACAAACACGGGCTGCCTTGGCAAGAAGATTTCTCGCCGACGCTGCTGGATTAGGGCTTAAGTCATGAAGGATAAAGATATAGATATTGATATCAGCGCGCTGCCGTCCCCTGCCTATCTCGTGGACGAGCGTCTGCTGACGAAGAACCTGGAAACTCTGAACTACGTGCAGGAGCAGAGCGGAGCGAAGATTCTTCTCGCGCAAAAAGGCTTCTCCATGCATTCCATGTACCCGCTGGTGGGTAAATACCTGCATGGCGTAACCTCCAGCTCCCTGTTCGAAGCCCGCCTGGGCTTCGAGGAAATGGGCAAAGAGGTCCATGTGTATGCGCCGGCCTATGTAGACCGCGAGTTCGATGAGCTGCTCGGCTACACCGACCACATTGTGTTCAACTCGTTTGACCAATGGAGCCGGTTCAAGGAACGGGTGCAGAACGCACCGAAGAAGATCAGCTGCGGCATCCGCGTCAATCCGGAGTACTCCGAGATTGAAGTGCCGCTGTATGATCCTTGCTACAATTACTCCCGTATGGGCGTAACCCTGCCGAACTTCCGGCCGGAGGAGCTGGACGGCATCGACGGGCTGCATTTCCATACGATGTGCGAACAGAATTCAGACACGCTGGAGCGTACGCTTAAGGTTGTGGAAGAGAAGTTCGGCCAGTATCTGCACGGCATGAAATGGCTGAACTTCGGCGGCGGGCATCATATTACCCGACCTGACTATGACCTGGAGACGCTGATCAAGTGCATCCGGCATATGAAGGAAACTTATGGCGTGGAGATTTACCTGGAGCCGGGCGAAGCAATTGCCCTTAACACCGGTTACCTGGTGGCGACTGTACTCGACACGATGCATAACGGTATGGATATCGCGATTCTCGATACCTCAGCCGAATGCCATATGCCGGATGTGCTGGCAATGCCTTACCGTCCGGGCATCATCGGTGCCGGAATGCCGGGCGAATTCGCCCACACCTACAGACTCGGCGGCATGACCTGCCTGGCAGGGGATGTCATCGGGGATTATTCCTTCCCGGAGCCGCTGAAATACGGCGACAAGCTTATCTTCCTCGACATGGCGCATTATTCCATGGTGAAGAACCACATGTTCAACGGCGTGAACCTGCCGGCCATCGCTTCCTACAATGAGGAAGAAGGCATCAAGGTCATCCGCGAGTTCGAATATAGCGATTTTAGCGGCCGTTTGTCTTAAGTTAGTATAGAAGCGTTCCATCAGCTGCGGCTGATGGGGCGCTTTTTTGCGGTTTGAGGGGGGGAGGCTCAGCCCGGAGCTGCGATCCTGCGGCTGGCAGGTTGCTGTTTACTATTTGCACACTGTGTATTGCCCATTGCGCCTGATTGCTCACCAACTGCTGCCTATTGTCCATTAACCGTTCCCTGCCCATCAACCGCTCATTATACTACTTACAACCAACATAATGCTCACCATACAACACACCATACAACGCACGATACAACCTATGATAAAGGTCAGCGTACAAAACGCCATACTGCTCACCATACAACACATCATATTACTCAACATACAACCACCATACGACCCACGATAAAGCTCAACGTACAGCACGCCATACTGTTCACCATACGACCCACGATAAAGCTCAACGTACAACACGCCATACTGTTCACCATACGACCCACGATAAAGCTCAGCGTACAACACGCGATACTGCTCACCATACAACACACTATACTACTCAACATACAACCTACGTTAAACCTCAGCGTCAACACGCCATATTGTTCACCGTACAATACATCAATACAACCAAGCGTACTATCCGCTACTTACAGCCCGCCACTCCTGCTGCTCCCTAATCCGCCGATCTGCCGGAAATGTTGCATAAAATACAGGCGTGTTGATTACCCAGATACTGGATTGATTAATTCACAGAAATCTCCAGTATTTCTCCGGAGCAAATCAAACTGAACCTGCCACTCGACCGGAAGATTCTGGTTCTGCAGGAACTGCATAAATTCCAAGAAAGTAAGCTTTACGAAGCAAGGGACTTTGTCTTTCATTACGTCAAACAACCACTTTAAAAGAACATAGACCATGAACGCCGCAAACAACTGATTGTAGACCGAATTCTTTGTTTTTCCAAACAATTTAGGTACATTGAGATGCTGCTTGATCCAGCGGAAAAAGACTTCAATTTGCCAACGGGCTTTGTAGATTTCGGCAATGACTTCTGGGGACTCTTCTCTTAAATCGGTGACCACTCGGACCACTTGGTTACGGTCATTTTTGAATTCAACCACACGTTGACGCTCCGCAGAACGGCACTTTCCTTGGCCGATATTGCAGATGATATCTCGTACAATCTTGGGATCTCCTTGGAGTTGGCAGGTGTGTATTTCCGGTTCGACTAAGTGTAGATTGTCTTTAAGCCGAATCACAAAGGACTGGCCTATGGACACATAATGATCCAATCTCCCGATTTTCCCATAGGCCCGGTCCTGTACTATAATATAGTCTGGATTTGCCAATACTTCGCCTAACGGAGCGTCGTGGCGTCTGGCGATCGTTTCTTCCACCTGAAGGGGAGACTGCTGAGCATAGGAGAAGGCCGTGTGCATTTTGAGGCCCCCTCTGTGCTTTTTGTATTTCGCAAAGGACAGTTGATGGTTGGATGCCGTGATCGTCGTAGAGTCGATTAGTAATAAATCTTTGGGAAGATTCAGGTGACGCCGGGTTTCGCGATTACATTTTTTCACCAGGAGTCGAAAGACTCGTTTAAAGATCTCATAGGGAACCTCGCCGGCTTTTTTCGAGAGGGTTGAGTAGTGAACAGGAACTAAATCATGGGTTGGAGCTAGCCTTGCACACTCACGAAAACCGTCCCATTTCAGATAACTGGCTTGGGCGAGATAGTGCAGCATGGTATACACCGTGAATTTAGTTGCAGTGTCCGTATAGTCTTTCTCTTGCCCGGTTAGTTCGGCTACTTCTTCTTGGGTTAAAACTTGTTTAAATACAGCTAAGAATGGGTTATTCTTGTTCATGAGGTCGCCTCATTTCGGTTTGGTTTGGTGGTACTTACCATTACCCGAAATGGCGGCCTTTTTTGTCCTTTTTTTGGTAAATCAACACGCCTGCATAAAATACAACAATTCGCGGTGTAGATCGGCTAAATAAGGGAAATCTTGCACAAAATACAACATTTTGAAGTCTAGATCGGCTAATCAGCTTAAAATCTTGTAAAAAGTACAACAATTCGTGAATGCGACCGCCAAATGGACGGAAATATTGTAAAAAGTACAACAATTTGTGAATGCGATCGCCAAACGGATGCAAATCTTGCAAAAAGTACAACAATTTAGCTCCGTTGAGCTCCAAAAGGAAGCGAAGGAAGCGAAGAAAGTGAAAGAATCAAAAGAATCAAAAGAATCAAAACAGTCAAAGGAAACAAAAAACCTAAAAACTCCCTAATGTGAGTTTTTGCTGCGGGAGAAGGGACACTGCTGATGTGAAGCGTTCTGGCTTTTTTACGGTGATGTTTACTTGTAAAACATACTTAAAAAAGTTTGTTACATTGCCCTTAATCTGCATCTGGCGTAGCATTGAACAGAGAATGATTTGAACGTGAAGGGAGTGAGCGGCATGATTAAGATCGGCCGGGTTATACGAACGGGGAGCTGCAGCAGTTGCGGTGAGAGAAGCGCAAGACAGAAGAAGGAACAGAGAAGAACAATGAGTAAAGATAAAGGAAAGAGGATAGAGACAGAAAGCTGAAGACTGCGAGCCCAAGAATGGCGATTCAAGTTAATGCTGCGTCTTCCTCTGTTGACTAACCTATAGGGAGCTGCTATGCATGCTGAAATTACAATATCTACACAAGAATGAGGAACTGGCGGCGATGCTGCTGGGGAATTGGGAACATGATCCGGAGTCACTGCATCTGTTCCAGTATTACCGGATCTCTTCCAATGCGGTGTATCCGTTTGAGAACACAGGGCATAGCCAATTGCTGCGGTTCGCGCCAGTAACTGAGAAGCAGAAGGACAATATACTGGCAGAGCTTGAGTTCATCGCTTACCTGCGGGAGCACGGGTATGGTGTGCTTGAAGCAGTAGCCTCGCGCACAGGATCAGAGCTTATTGAAGCCGAGACCCCATGGGGGCCATACTATGCTTCCGTATTTAAGCGGGTAGCTGGGGTGCAGCTGGGCAGCACAGAGCTTAGTGATCACATCATATATAAATATGGTGAAGCGCTGGGCCGGCTTCATCAATTGTCCAATGAATACACGCCTGTACAGCCTGGCAGATGGACGCACAAGGCTGTGCTGGAATGGATTCTGTCCGTGTTGGCTGAGTTTCCCGGGGAAGAAGCGGCTGTGGCCGAGGTAAGGTTGCTGGAAGAATATTTTGCCGGACAACCTGTCACGCCTGAGAATTACGGGCTGATCCATTATGACTTTGAGCCCGACAATGTGTTCTATGATGAGGGCTCGGATACCATCAACGCCATCGATTTCGATGATGCGATGTACCATTGGTACGCTATGGATATTGAACAGGCACTGGATAGCCTGGAGGGAGAGGCAGCGCCGGAGGAATATGAGCACAAGAAGCAGATCTTCATGAACGGCTATGTCAGCCGCCGCCCGCTGCCGCAAGACGGACCCTCCATGGTAGCATGTAGACGGTTCGCCGATCTGTATGGCTATGCACGGATCTTGAGATCCGCAGCGGAGCAGGCAGAGAATGAGCCGGATTGGCTGACTTCGCTGCGGAGCCGGCTGGCAAATGCATGTGCGGCCAGGGCTTCGCGGTTTGGCGGGCCGATCGGGTAAGCATAATCTGGAATTAAGCTGACCTGTACAGCGGCCCGGCCCGGCTGAGTGGTGTCAGCAGACAAATCAGTAGTAGGCTTACCTGGAAACTGAAACAGCGACAGCAAAGGACGATAGAATGAAGTCCTGGACTGTCGCTGTTTTATTTAACTACCATTATACTACATTAGAATTCATCAATGATTTCTACGACTTCGATTATACCGTTAATCAGCAGCTCAGGAAGCTGGTTATGGTTATTGCCTTTCCAATATTCCCGGGCTTGTTCGATTTTGCGGGAGAAAGGGAGGCCATCCTCTTTTGGCAAAAGAGTACCGTCACCTTCAAAGATCCTCCCGTTCACGCGAAGTTTAACGATCTGCAATACTTTTCGATGATGAGAGACGAAGATTTCTTTCCATTTCAGAGCGTCTTCATAGCTCTTTGCAGCATATAAGCACGACAACCGGGAAGGATATTCAGGATATTCCTGCAATCTAACCATTTCAACGAGTGCTTCTCTTATCGCCCGGATGGTCTGTCCCATATATCTAAGAGCCACATCTGCATTCTCTTTATCCATGCTTATGCCGTCATTTGTATAGTGACCGTGCAAAATTTGCATAAAGTCTTCACCTTTGGAATTCATCTGTTCCTTCTCAAAAAAGAAGTGATATAAGGTGTTTTTTTGGTTTTGGTCAAAATTGATGATCTGCCCCAGGTTCATTTTGTTCCGGGTTACAATGTGATAAACATACCATTCGTTATCTTGCATAGACTGCTGCTCCCCCTATTTCAGACTTATTGCAATTCTGCTCTCCAGCGGCAGCCATTCAACCGTGGCCCCGAGCTGTTCGCTGATGAAGCGCAGCGGCAGATAGACGGCACCATTGACTACAAAAGGCGGAGTAAGCAGTGTAATGCTTTTACCATTTACTGTTGTGGCTCCACTCACGGTATTAATCACAATCGTCAATGGCGATTTGTCTTTCCCGGTGCCGGTAATGGTCGCTATCTTATCCATAGAATAACCGACGGTGGCCCCCATCTTGCTGAACAACGAGCGCAGCGGAATGAAATTCTGCCCGTTCCGGGTAATTACCCCGTTCGTGAAGGCGACAGATTCGCCGTTCAGGGTGACAGAAATCGGTTTTTGCATCGGGACAGGGTTTTTATAGCTGAACTCATAGGTGCCGTACCCGAGCTGAGCATTCTTGTTCACACCCCAGCCCCAGAGGGTGCCGTCTTTCTTTTGCATAATAATATGTCTTCCGCCGCCCTTCATGGACTGAACATCGGAAGTGAGCAGAGTGAACGGAGCGTCCGGGGACATCCGGGTCGTTTCAGTAGAAGCCGCATATACCTTACCGTCTGAGGTCAGCGCAACAATAGAGTGTTCGACGATGTAAGCATCGGTCACCTTGCTGATTCCTGAGAAAAGGACGGGAACGGGTTGATCCGCATAAGTAGTTCCATCGGAGTATCCTGTGACCGTTGAGCCCCAGAACCATAAACGGGATTGCCCGTCAATGGCGAGCCGGGTACGTCCGTTGTTGCGCAGAATACTTACGCTGGATAAGGCGGGCATGCGGGTGGCTGTAAGCTTAGAAGCATCGCCTAGAGTCTCCGGTTGATAAGAATTCTGGATAGGCCAGGTCCAGACGCTGCCGTCCTTGCGGAGTGCGTAATTCTGTTCAAGCTGGGTGATGTCCGTCAGACTAGCTACAGGCGTGAGGGTGGCAAATTCGTCAAAGGTGGTCCATACTGTACCGTCCGTCTTCAAGAACAGGAAACGCCGCCAATAGCTTTGCCCGTTACTCTCGCTGTATCCGGAGACAGCAGCAACTTGATCTATACCGGGGACTGGTGAAAAAGAAGTCGTCTCCGCACCGTCAGGTGTCGTCACTGCAATAAACACCTTGCCTTCTCCGGTGATTGCTACTCGGCGGCTCTCCAGGCTTAAGAAGTCCGTCATATTCGTTAATTCAGCGATCGGAGTCACTTCTATTTCCAACGTCCGGGCGTTGGTCTCCCAGTTCCAGACAGAGCCGTCCCTGGCCGTAACCAGTGCGCTGTTCCACAGGGGAAAAGAAGCTTGTACATCACTTAACCCCTGAACCTGTGTAGGGACAGATTTGGTGTCGCCCCAGACCCAGAGGGAACCATCATCCTTAATCAGATCATTGGCTCCATAAGAGGCGATCCCGGAAGCACTTGCGGCTGAGCCCGTCTCAGGATTACCAATGCTCAGAACTGCGGTCAGACCCATGATCAAGCTCACAAGCAGATTTCTTTTTTTCATAAAAGCACCCACTACCCTCAATGTTATTTTTACTGATATAGGTAAATAAAAGAATATATTTCCTTCCATATAGACGCTGTATGAGGGCGGAAAGTTTCTTTGAAAATTAACCGTTCATAGCCGGCCCTCCTGTGTTACAATGATTTAGTCTGTTTTTTGTGGAATTTGATTTGTGCACCGATATTTAATAAGCTGTACCCGGCATTGTCCGTATTTGAGGAGGAAATCAGCGTTAATGAAACATGCACCTTTTATAGCCGTGGAGGGTCCAATTGGAGCCGGTAAAACAACCCTCGCCACGATGCTCGCCAGCGAAATGCAGCTTCCGGTCATTAAAGAAATCGTGGATGAAAATCCGTTTCTGGACAAGTTCTATCAGAATATGGACGACTGGAGCTTCCAGCTGGAGATGTTTTTTCTCTGCAACCGGTTTAAGCAGCTTGAAGACACTACGACCCAGTACATAGATAAAGGTAAGCCGGTCATTTCGGATTATCATATTTATAAGAATCTGATCTTCGGGGAACGGACATTGAAGGGATCGAAACGGGACAAATACCGGGAGATCTATCATATCCTGACTGATGATTTTCCGAAGCCGGATATCATCTTCTACATTCGTGCCGATCTGGATACGCTGCTGGCCAGAATTGCCAAACGCGCCCGTACGTTCGAAGAGATCATTGCGCCTGCTTATCTGCAGCAGCTGATCGAAGATTATGACGATGCGATGGCTTCACTGGCCCGCCGCGAACCCTCTACGGTCATTATTACCATCGATGGCAACAAGGTCGACTTTGTAGAGAACCCGGAAGACTTCGCCGCAATCGCGGAACAATTAAAGGAGCTTATGAAATGAACTCATACAACATCCCGGACAATGCAATTATCACGGTAGCCGGCACGGTGGGCGTCGGCAAATCGACACTGACCGCAGCACTGGCGGAACGCCTGCAGTTCCAGACGTCACTTGAGCAGGTAGATCATAATCCGTATCTGGAGAAGTTCTACCATGACTTTGAGCGGTGGAGCTTCCACCTGCAGATCTATTTCCTCGCGGAACGCTTCAAGGAGCAGAAGAAGATGTTCGAGTTGGGCGGAGGGTTCGTGCAGGATCGTTCGATTTACGAGGACACAGGGATTTTTGCCAAAATGCATGCCGATCAGGGCACGATGTCAAAAACCGATTATGAAACTTACACCAGCCTGTACGAGGCGATGGTGATGACGCCGTATTTCCCGCATCCTGACGTGCTGATCTATATTGAAGGCAGCCTGCCTTCGATTCTGACCCGGATCAATGAGCGCGGGCGCGAGATGGAGATTCAGACGGATGTCTCCTACTGGGAGCATATGCATGACCGGTATTCCCAGTGGATTAACGAGTTCAGCGCCTGCCCGGTGCTGCGACTGAACATTGACGAATATGATGTGAAGGATGCTGCCTCCATGGCAAATATCCTACATAAGGTCGGCGCGGCGATTGGCCGGGCTCCAGTAGGGAAGTAAAGGTTTTATTTTAGCGGATGGTTTGTGAGATTGATAAGAGATAGGGATGTTAAGAAGCGGCACCAGTTCATCTGGGGCTGCTTTTTTTGGTGCGCCTCACAGTCGCACCATCTAGGTGGTTCAAATCCACCCGGTAACTTTACCCTTTAAAGTGCCGTAGCCGAAGTAGATATCCGGCAACCGAAGGTTGCACGGATAGGCAGGGTGTCTTCCGTGAGGAAGAATCCGAAGGGCCTGCAGGCAAAGTCCAGCCCGGAATGCAGTGAACCAGAGGTGGCGGCGATGTCGGGCGACCCGCCCGAAAAACGGGGAAGCCTATACGAGAACGTATATTTTACAGGAAAACAACCAAAGGGAAATGACCTGTAGAACTCATCGACGTGATTAGGGTCAGGATGGATGGAATAGAAGGTGCAGATAACTGAGGGAAGTCTCGTAGTCTCCTTGACGCAAACGCGGACAAGGTAGGGGAGGTATAACCGAAAGGGAAAGCCAAGCCGAAGGATTGCGAGATGGCGGATCGTTTCGTAGTAGTGAGTAAATCCGGGCCAATGAAAGCTGGTAACAGACTGGAGGAGAAAACCCGGATGAGTATGCGCCTGGATTTTTTTTTTTGAAAGGCAATTAGCCAGAAAAAAAAGTGGTGTCGCATACCCTGCTCTCACTCCAAAAGAGGAGAGACAGAGGCGAAGGGAACGTGCTTCGTCAAAGCCTGTGAGTGTTCGTGAGTGGAGATCGTAAACGTCTTAAACCAGCGAGGGTTTGACCGAGGGGGTACGTCCCGCCGAGAGCGAAAGAGCGCTTGGGGATGAGGCAAACTGGCGACCTGAGTACATCCAGGGCAGCAGGAGCGATTGAAAGTTTTTTTTTCTAACACGCAGTTGCCGGGATGGAATAAGCAAGGAATCGATCTATGTAGCGGAAACAAGACCAGCTTGGTGAGTAGCGGTAAAGGTGGTGAAACACCAATGAAACCGAAAAGACGTTATTATTCCTTAATCGATAAGGTTTACCAAATGAACAATCTGCACGAAGCCTGGCTATCGGTAAAGAAGAATCAAGGAAGTGGCGGTGTGGATGGCGTCAGCACCCTAATGTACGAGAAGAATGTGAGCATGAACCTAAGAGAACTCCAAAGGTTATTGCAGCAGGGGCGTTACGTTCCAGATCCCGTGAGGCGGCATTACATCGAGAAGGAGAATGGGAAGTTAAGGCCGTTAGGCATTCCCACGATCCGGGATCGGGTATGTCAGCAAGCGGTACGCCAAATCATTGAGCCTATCTTTGAAGAGGACTTTTACTACTATAGTTTTGGGTTTCGGGCAGGATACTCGGCGCATCAAGCCATACACACGATCCGGCGGGCCAAACGTAACGGATATGAATATGTAGTGGACCTGGATATTGTATCTTTCTTCGATGAAATTCCCCACGAAGGACTCATGGAGAAGGTAGGAGAGCGGATCACCGACGGAAAAGTGCTGACGCTCATTCGCGGATGGCTAACGGCGGGAATCATGGAAGATGATCAGTTCCATGAAACGGAAATCGGGTCTCCACAGGGCGGGGTTATCTCGCCGCTGCTGGCAAATATCTATCTGAATACGTTTGACTGGGGAATGAAGGAGCAGGGATTTGCCGTTGTCAGATATGCAGACGATGCTGTGATCCTATGCAAGAGTAAGGAGAAGGCAAAAGAGGCATATCTGGCAGCAAAGAAGATCCTGGAAGAGGACCTAGGGCTGCGGATGCACCCGGAGAAAACCAAAGTGGTGGATTTTAAAGAAGGATTTCGTTTTCTGGGATTTGACTTCAGGAGGAACTATGTGAGCTTGCCGGAAGCGAAAATGAAGAAATATAAGGAACAAATCCGAAACGCGACCCGAAGGCAGCAAGGAACCAACCTGGAGGGAATGCTCAAGAAGCTAAACGAAATCATCCGAGGATTTGGAAACTATTTTGGGATAGGAGATGTAAAGAAAAAGTTTGAACGTCTGGATAAATGGACGCGGATGAGGGTGCGAGCCTTCAGGCGCAAAAAGAAATCTACGGAGTCAAACCGGTTGATTCCAAATAAGGAACTGGAAGCAGCGGGAATGGTATTTCTAACAAGCTTACTCACCACGCGTTCCTAATTCAGGAGTGAAATAGGCAATCCGGCGATGGATGAAGGAAACTCACTCCTGAAGATGGGGAACTGACGAAGGAAAGCCGTGTGCGGGAAATCTGCATGCACGGTTTGACGGGGAGTCCGAGGGAGTAATCCCTCGTCTTACCCTACTGTTTTTAGACATTTTTTTTAAAGAAAACGCGACTTTTTTCATATTTTCGGGACATTTACCCTATTCAGGACCATTTGAAACGACTTTTGTCGAGAATTGTTAAGAGTTTGTTTAGAGCGGCCTGATAGAATGGATCGCAGATATGATAATTGCAGTAATAAGAATTTAATTGTTTTTGGTCCGCGGGAAGGCAAGCGAAAGGAGAATGCGGGAGCTAAGGGAGCTAATAGAAACTGCAGCGAATCTTGCTACACGCCGGACAGGAAATGATGAACGAATAAGGGGGAGCATCACATTGTTAATGAGCAGGAGATTGAAGAAATATACCTCGTTAAGTTTGATTCTCAGCATGTTGTTGTCGTTAATACCCGGTTCCTTTAGTGGCCTGGCAGAAGCTGCGGGTGATGATTTTGAGGTAACGTTTGCGAACGGACAACATGTCGGCAATCTAAGCTACGCTGCGGACAATACTTTTCTCAACTTTTATACCAAGGTGGAAGGCTTCAAGCAGACAGAGGAAGACAAGGATGCCAAATACGATTGGGCCAAAGGAGATATCTTTGCCGGTGTCGATGATAATGAAGCAACGGTTAAATTCCAGGTGAATGTAGCCGACAATACCATTCTAAGGAATATGGCGGAGAGCGGACATGCCGAGATGCTTACAGGGTTTGCCGTGCTACGGCGTCACTCCGGGTTCTTATGGACCCGTCATTCGTCCATTACCGTAAACATTGACGGAAAAAATATTATCAATGAACGAACAGGCAGCAGCCAGCGGTATAACAAGTCGGCCAAGGCCATCATCAAACCTAATTCTGTTATTACCATTGAGGTCTGGGGCGAAGGCGATGACGACGGTGAAGCAGCGGGTGTGCGCGGGTTCTACCTCAAGTTCCAGGATCTCAAGCGTCCGGTCATCGATAACTATACATTCACTGGCAACGGTGCTGAACGGCTGAACGAGAATATTAATCAGAAAGAGCTGTATGTAAAAAGAGATGAGAACATCACGCTCAGCTACAATTTCAGTGAGCCGGTCAGACCGACTACGGTAGTGAAAGATAACTCTGACTACTTCCTGCGGCACAAACTGTTCATTAATGATCCGGACACCGGACTTCCGGCAGCCGGACAGCAGCAGTATCTGCAGAATACAAGCTTTACTAGGGATACTTTAACTTCCTACCAAAAGAAAATTTCCTACAAATATACAGGAGTTCCTTTTCATAACAGCAGTAATCTTCCTCTGAGACCGCTAATTACCGGGGGAACCACCGGCGGGGCGCAAATGGATCTGTCGCTGGATAATAAATTGAAAGAAGCCGTGCTCAGTGATGCGGCGGGGAATAAAGCAGTTGTAAATCTCAACACTGTACCGAGCAGCGGCAGCAATGCCTGGCTGAATAATAAAAGCGGGAACCCGTTTGATTTCGATCGGGGCGGCTTTCGCGTCATCGTGGATGCAGTGCGACCGAAGTATTCCAAGACTGCTAACGGCATTCAACCGGAGATTCTGACTGGTGTGACGCTGAATAAGGGAGATGTTATTGACTTCACCCTGCAGATGACGGAAGAGGCAATTGCCAAAACCGGCTGGGATGAGAAGAAAACCTTCATCCTATTCAATAACGGAATGAAAGCTTATTATGTTGCAGGCAAGAATACAAGAAATTGGAGCTTCCGTATGACAGTGCCTGACGGACTAACTGTGGAAACACCGTTGCTCAAGGCCATCGCCGTATCTAATGATGCCAAGGGCGGCAGCTTGCCTATCAATATGGATACGGATGTTATCCAGGATTACGCAGGCAACCTGATGATTCAGCCCGCTAACTTCGATGGAATACATGAAGAGAAGATTCCTAATATTGATGGCGGTGACTTCTCGCTCGCCAACTCCAAGATTGACTGGGCGAACCTGTTCATCGACAATACAAAGCCGATTATCGGGTACCGGTTCGAGGCACAGGGCGCGAGTGATACAGCCTATTCGAAAAAAGGTAAGGTAACGATCGATGCCAATGATCCTTCGATTAAAGTACCCCACCTTGATCCGACTGAAGCAGACCGTGGTGCAGAACGGCCGAGCCGTGGAATCTACCGGCCTTCGAATATGAGTGCGGAAGCATCGCCTTCCGTTGGACTTGTCTACTACTGGTGGAGTCAGGATAAAGCGGATCCGTTTGCTTCTGTAGCCGGAGACAATAACGCGGCACTCAAGCGTTACGCGCTATCCGCCAAACAGCCTTCGGAAGAGCTGTATCCTGGAGAATTCGAGAATGTGCAGCTGTCTGTAGTGAATAACAAGACCAACCTGCTCTCTCCTCCGCCTGAAGCGTTCGAGGCCGGAAACAGCGGTGAATGGTATCTGCATACCTGGACAGCGGATATGACCTGGGATTCGGCCAGAGAACTGATGCAGTACGAGAAGAAAAAAGCTTATGTGGCGAGCCATCAGGCGCAGTATGATGCCTGGATTGCAGAAGCACCGGGTTCAAAGGCAGATAAAATCTTCTATGCTGACAATCAGGCGCTGGCCGCTGTTGGACAATACGGCGACCTGAGTGTCTGGAAGGTTGACGATTTCAAACAGGATGATTCCAACTGGACCCATGAAGTAGGTATCCTGAAGCTGGACAACCAGGGACCAGCCATTACAATGGCCGCAGAGGACAGCACCACTGTGCAAGCTCTTGTGAAGGACCCGCATAGCGGAGTCAAGAGCGTGCAGTATCAATGGGTGAAGGACGGGGATTCACCGCAGGAGATCAAGTGGGCCGATACATCATACTCCGGGACTACTGTAACCCGGTCTACCTATGAGGATATTGATGAGGATGGCGCTTACTGGCTCTATCTGAAGGCACTCGATAATGCGGGCAACGAAACGGTCAAGACACCGCAGGAAAAGGCGGTTGTTGTGAGTTCAGAGGCTACGATTCCGACGCAGTTCACACCGGAAGCTAATCCTGACTACGTTCGGAGTCATGATGTTATGTTCCAGATCAGCGGAGTGACCCCGGATTATGTGGGCTATGCCTTCAGCAGCAGCTCCATTCATCCTGAGTCCGACAATGAATATACAGGCCTTGAAGCAAGTACGGAGCTAATACAACCTCTGTCCGTGGACAATTCCTTAGACAGCGGGGAAGAGGCTACTCAGCCTGAAGCTCCAGCAGAGCCGAATGCTCCGGCAGAACCGGAAGTTACGGCAAACATCGGACCGGTGGCTATTCTTAAGCTCCTGTCCGAAGGACCGGTTCAGCCTGAACTGACCCCACTGGCGGCACCAGAGAGCGGTGCCGAGCCGGCAACTGCACCTGCTGCTTCAGCAGGCGCCACTGAACCGGCAGCAGAAGCAACAGAAGATAACACGGATTCCAAGCTGGCAGCGACGGGACTTAATGCTTCTGTAAGTGAAGCCACCTATAGCTATGTCATTCCGGCTAAATCTGAACTGAACGGAACGCAATACATTCATCTTATGGTGAAGCACAGCGACAGAACGTATTACTATTCGAAAGCTTATTATTTTGACAATGAAGCACCGGTGGTGTATTTCAGCCCTGATGCTATTGCTTACCCGTTGCCGCAGCAGAAAACGCGGATCAGCGTGTCGGAATTCTATAGCAAAACAAGACTTGTCAGCAAATATAAATGGGTCAAACAAGAAACAGGTGCAGAAGTACCTACAGAGTCTTCTACAGAATGGAAGGACGTTCCGGCAGGCGGTTCGGTGTCCATAGACGACAAATCGCTGGACGCGGGACAAATTGCTGAATACCGGTTATATGTACTCGCGGTTGACGGGGCAGGCAACAGCTCTGTGACGGCAAGCGGAGGAACCTTCAAGGTATCAGCATCTTCCAAACCGGAGGCACCTGTATCCGATGCGAAGTCTTCCCTTATCTATCTGTCCGGTGATGCAAAGGATGGATACACAGCGATTGTGAAGCTGAGCCTCGAGACAGAGGACAAAACGGGATATGAATATTCGGTATCACCTGATAACGGTGCAAGTTGGATCAACTGGAAGCCTTATACCAACTTCGTAGCCGTGAAGGTTCCGACTGGTGATCCGACACAGCTGCAGGTGTGGGTCAAGTACAGAACACCGGGCGGGTTGATCAGTGAAGCGGCCAAGCTTGATATCGAAGGCGCTTCTACAACCGAACAGCCCGTCTATGCGCTTGCAACGCTCAGCGTGAACAGTCCGGTAAATGCCACGGTTGGGGCAGATATTGAGTTCACGCTTCCGCCGGGTATCCGCGTGATGCCTTCGAAGATTAACCCTTCGGTGCCTGTGCGGACCGGAAACTCATTCAAGATCTATGAGAATGGCTATTACAGCTTCGATCTGACCGATCTCGGTGATCCGGACCGGACAGATACCCTGTATCTGGTTGTGAAGAATATTGACGGTACGCCTCCAGAGGGAACAGTTGAATACTCGAACATGGAGCGTACGAACGGTAATGTGGTTGCTTATCTTCAGAGCACCTCTGAGCCTGTAACGATTACGAACAATGGCGGCAAAAATGCCTACACCTTCAAGGAAAATGGCACCTTCGTCTTTGAGATTAAGGACGCGGCCGGGAATACAAATACCGTCGAAGCCACGGTAAAGAACATTAACAAAGAAGCTCCGAAGGTGAAAGTGGTCCGTTCCTACCAATATGGCCTGAACGGCAGCAGCACCTTCAATACCGTGAAGGATAATAACGGCAATGTACTATTCTCCACCGGCACTACAGTAACGGTTGAGAAGGCAGATGCCTCGGCTAAAGCTATTAACATTATCAGTCAGGCCAAGAGCATTACACTGACTGAGAATGGAACAGCCTCCTTCACAGTTGTAGATGAGTACGGCAATACGACAGTCATTAAAGAGAAGGTTACGAATATTCTCTCCGCACCGCCTGAAGCTGATAAAATTGCCTACACCTTTGTAGATGCGGAAGGCAAAGCGGTTCCGGCCGATCAGATTGTTACGATCGGCGGACAGAAATATGCCAAGGGTAAAGTGAAGGTTACGATTAGCGGCAGCGTCACAGCACCTAATAAAATGTTCTTCGGAGTAAGACCTATTGAGGGCGGAGCGGCGTATTCGAATCAGATCAGTAAAGCTGATGGAACGTTCAGCTACTCACGTGCCTTTGAGAGCAGCGGGTCAGCGGTAGTCGCCATCTCGGATCTTCTGGGCAATGTGAACAAGGTTCCGGTTACCATAGCGGGTCTTGATAACACACCGCCTGAGCTGACACTGAATAACGAAACAGCAGGTATTGTCCAGAACAAGAAGGACTTTAACTTCCGCGCAGATCTCGGCGGCTTCACAGTTTCCGATAATGTATCGGAAGCAGCGGATGTGAAGGTATCGGTCAGCGGGCTGGATCTGAGCAAGCTTGGACGCCAGCGTGTAGCTTATACGGCGGTTGACCAGGTAGGGAATGAGACGGTTGTATATCAGGATGTGGTGGTCGTGAAGGATGGCGGACTGCTGATCTTCGGTAACGATACCTTAATCTCGGCATCCTCCGGCGAGTCTGCACTGTTCAATACCAATACACTTACCTTTAAGGTATCAGGCTACAACATTATGAAGGTAGCCGGAGTAGACAAGGTCAATCAGGCAGGAACATTTGATATTCTGTATTACCCTGGTTTGTACCGCGAAGGACAGCTGAAGCTGGTGAAGCAGAAGCTGACTTATGACGAACTCGTGAGCAGTCAATTTAAAGTCACCTTCCCGAAAACAGGCTGGTACACGATTGTCGTGAGAACACAGGAGCGGGACCGCGAGTTTGCCACCTTCTTTATTGGCAACATGAAATAAATGAAAGATAAACAGGGGGAATACATGGTGAAGCTGCTCAAACGCGCTACCGCGCTCATGCTCACAATAATCATGGTATTTCTGTCCACCTCCGAGAGCTTTCATGCGCTTGTGGAGGCGGCCAGCAGTACAAAGACAACTGTTGTAGAGAATAACTTTATTAAGGTTACTGTGGATAATGAAACCGGACGCTACGGGATTCGGACCGTGGATGGCCAGCCCATCCGCAAGAATGACAACAACGTAAACTTGCTGTTCCAGGGAGATGATCCGGAAACGTCGTTCACGACGTTCCGGATTGACGGAACTGATTATATTTACGGGAATAAGTACAAGTTTGACAACAGTCATTATTCAGAGACTACTACACCCAAGGTGGTAGAGAATTCTAATGGCACGAAGCAGCTGGAGATGATCTGGAAGATTAAAGGCGTAGAGATTAAGCAGATTCTGATGCTCTACACCGACAGCAAGGATGCTGTCAATTCCGGAAATGTCAACATCCGCTATGAAGTGAATAACCGGAGCAATGCGCAGGTAGAGATCGGAAGCCGGATCCTGCTGGATACGATGGTCGGCGGCAACGACGGGCCGCAGTTCCAGATTGGAACAGCTTACAAGTCACCGCTGCAGGTAGAGCGGAAGCTGGTGCATAATCCGGAGGATAATGCCGGAATCCCTGAAGAGGACAGAGCTTACTTCAAGATTCCTTCTTACTGGGTAATGCGCGACAAGCTGGATTTGACTAATCCCCAGGCAACCAATGTCGTTGCCTATGGCTTCAATAACTTTGCCGAACAGAACATTAATATTGTGGATGAAATGATTGTCGGTCACTGGAACGGCCTGGCGAATACGAAATGGGATTATGAAGTACATCCCAACCTGGACTTCACCAGAGACACCAATGATTACGGCACGGCGGACTCCGCCGTTGCCTTCTATTGGAACCCGGATAAAGTGGCAGCCGGAGGCTTCCAGAGCTTCGAAACTGTCTATGGACTTGGAGAAATAACTGCTCCGGATAAAGTGTTCTCGATCCGCTATGTAGACCAGGTTCAACAGCTGGCTACGGCTGCGCTGGAACAAGGGGAGACGGTTCCGTCGAAGTATGTGGATAACGGAGTCTTCACGATCACAGCCGAGGTTGAGAATCTGCAAGCCTACAATATGGAGCACTCCAAGATCGAAGTGGAGATGACGCTGGAGAGCGGTCTCAGCTTCGTCAGGCAGGATGAGAGCGGCAAAGACGTCCTGGACGCAAATGGCAAGCCAGTCCTGGAGAATGACCGCAGCAAAATGCTGGAATTCAAAAAGTCAGCCTCTCCTGAGGAAGCTGCATTGGGAATTGAGCCGAAGTACAAGCCGGGTGATGCCATCACTGCGACTTTCCGTGTTCAGGCTAAAGGCAGACCTTGGCCGGTAACGCGGGATTACATGATTTCCGCGAGAAGCCCGGAAACACAGGGCAAGATTGAGGGCATTGAGGATGAAGGCATCAAAGCCCAGTATGAGTCGAGCCGTACAAACTTCATTCTGCTGCCGCCGGTAGGCGAAGCAACGGCTACGTATTCATACGCTCTGTCACCGGCAGAGCTGTATAGCTCAGATGTGAAATATCTGACTGTGAATCTGTCGAACATTGAAGCCTATAATACGGGCAATGCAACCACAGCACCGAACTTTGACCTGTACCTCAAGGATCTGGTATCCGGAAGCCGGTACAAGGTGAATGTGCAGGATGCAGTGGTTATGCAGCCTACAGACGATGGTTTCTCAGGTGCCATGCGGATTACTTACCGCGGCGGGGAACGGGTTGATGAAGGCGGCAATGTGCTGGAATCCGGACTGGGACCTGAGCTGCCGCTGGGTGAATACGCAGTGGAGATCGACTATAAAGGCGATGCGGGAGGCGACGAGGAAGTAGCAGCCCTTTACGATATTACTACCCCTCAATCCTTCCTGGTTACAGATAATGATGAGACGCGGATCCGTGAAGCCGGAGTTATGGCTGTGTACAGGGAAGCTGTGGATATCAGCGGCCTCGCGAACGGCGCCTCTGTAAAGGATGACTTGCTGGATCAGCTGAACTCGCTGTTCCCTGGTGAGCCATTTAAGAACGGCTCGTTCCTGTACTCTGCTGTCACCGAGTATAAGAAGACCAAGGCCTTGTTCGGAGCAGCCAGCAAGGCGGTTGATCCTGAATTTGATATCAGTGAATTCATGGATGATGAAGCGCTCAAAGAGACTCCGATGTATGCCTACAAATTGTTTGCAACAGAAGAGGACTTTGAAGCCTTCCAGGAAGAAGCAGAATCCGAGGACCCGGAATTCGACCGTGAGGTTCTGGTTACGGTCCGCGGAATGATCAAGCAGGTCGGCACGGGTGATGAAGAGCAGGTCATCGTGGATACCAAGACAGAACCGGCAATTATTAATGATGCTGTTGCCTATACAGGCAAGGATCTGGCTTTTGTACGCGGCAAGCTGGACATCTTCGGAAACAGCCTTCCGGGCGATCTTCCCTTCCTGGATACCTTGTTCATCAAGGGTGACGGAACGCTCAGTGTAGCGAGCAGCGGCTTCGTCTTCCATAAAGGTGAATGGACGCTTGATTTCTTCAACGGCTTCTCCAAATCCCTTGGAGATGAGAACTACAATCCGTCCAAGGTGGAGACGCCAGAGGATGACGATGAAGAGGAAGAAGGCAGTAAGGAAGATAAAGGAAATGACGGTAATCCGGAAGACGACAGCCAGAACGGCAGTCTGAAATGGGCTATCGGCGGTGTGGGCGACAGACTGAATCCGCTGCGCCAGGTCATGATCGGGGATGTGTACTTCAACAAGCAGTCCTTGTTTGGGGCTCCAAGCTTCGCGATTGACGGCTTTGGCTTCTCCTTCAATGATTTCATTCTGAGAGAGAATGGGATTTCCTTCGGCGGCTCATTGTCCCTGAAGATCATTAACTCAGAAATTAAGAATGTCATATTCAACAGCGCAGGCTTCTATGGCGTAGATGCCTCACTCGGCTTCGATCTGAATCAGGAGATGGGCTTGTTCGGACCGGATAAGAAGAAAGACGCGGATAAGAAGAAAGGTCCGGATGCTCCCAGCGGCAAGGTTACCATCAAGCATGCCGTGCAGGGCGGCGGAGTTGGTAATGAATATGGCCTGGAGTTCGCGGCACAGCTGAAGAACATGCTGGGTGTGGAGATTGAATTCTCGCTCAAAAAGGTAAAAGACGGCCGGATTCTTCCGGATGTAATCGCCTTTGGGGCTGAATTGCCGGCTCCGGGTATTATTGTCACCGGTGCAACCTATCTGACCGCTGTACGCGGTGCAGTGCGCGAGCTGGCGGATACCATTGCCGGCGGTACGGCGCAGGACCCGTTCCCGCTGACGATTGAAGCTGGCGTAGGCATGCGGTTCGGGATTGCCCCGGCGTACTTCTTCGGGGATGTTGACCTGACGGTGAAGCGTACCGGCCTCAAGGTGGAAGGACGGCTTGACTTCTCCGCAGACGCAGAAGCTGAGAAGGATGACCGGCTTCCAATGCTCACCAAAGCGCTGCTTGAAGCGCAATGGGTGACTCCATGGTTCGTGCGGGTAGAGGCAGCTATGGATATCGGCGGCTGGGATATCATCATCGGTAAGGCGGGAATCTTCGTCGGACAGAATCTGGAGAAGAACCGCACTGACTTTGAAGGCTATATCGGCTCCAAAGTACAGATCCCGAATAGTGTACCGGTTGTCGGTGGAATGCCGCTGTCCAGTATGTTCCTCGGGGTCAACAATGATAAGGTATGGGGCAGTATCGGCATTCTCTTCATCTCGCTGGGTATTACCTACTACTGGAGCGGAGGCATAGAGTTCGGTACATCAAGCGATCAGCTGCCGGAAGGTATGATTCATCTCGTAGTGGATGATCCCGATAATGGACCGCGCCTAATGGTTATTGGTGAAGGTGTAGAGACTCTTGCCACTTCGGCCGCCCCTGCTGCTGAGGAAGAGAATCAGGAGATTATCTACCGTGAAGTAGCAGAAGGTGTGAAAATTGTTGAGAACGGATCGGTTAATGTCGGCGTAGGCGGCATTGCGGTCAAGAACGGCGGCAGAATCCATGAGATTCCTATGGGGGCTGCAACCGGTAATGCCATTATCGAAATGGAATACAGCAGTAAGGATATGCCGGAATTTAAGCTGCAGGATGCAGCGGGCAAGGATTACCCGGTGGTATTCGAAACCTTTGCTAATCCGGACAAGCCTAATCCTAAAGCTAATGCTTTTACACAATATATTCCTGCAAGTGATGTATCACCGGATCCATCCAAGCTTAATGCTGAAGTGGATATCCGCAGAGCTTACATTATTATCCCTGAGAATGAAGCTAAGAAAGGCGGAACCTGGACGCTTACTGCAGTCTCGGCTGTAGAAACCAAGCTGATGAATGTTCCAACCCTGCCTCAGCTCAGCGAAGTAAATCTCGCTAAGGATAGCTCGAATGTCAATAAATTCACGGCATCCTGGAAAGTAGCCAACGCAGCAGAAGGAGATACAGTGAATCTGTACTTGGCTGAAGATGCGGTAACCACTGAAAAGACTATCGTGGAAGGGCAAGAGGTGCTGTCACCGGGAGATCCGGGGATGCTGATTGCCAAAGATGTGCCGGTTGGTGCCGGCGGTTCTGTCAGTGGTGGCATAACCAGCGGCAGTACAGTAATTGATGTAACGAATGTAACGCTGATGGGCAATCCCGAGGATATCCGCGGGCTGCTCAGACAAGGCAATTATTATCTGCGGGCCGAGCTGAAATCCAGCGCTACCTTCGGCACGAAGACTTCACCGCAGCGATTCGAGCTCATTGATCCGCTCGCACCGCAGGTTGTCAGTGATGTCTCGGTTGTACCTGCCGGTAACGGATTGTTCTCACTCTCCTTCAAGCCGGGAGCCAAAAAAGCGGGACATAACGCTTACGAGCATAGCTTCGTCATTGATGCTCAGGTCCAAGTGAACGGCAAGCTGGAGACTTATTCTCCATTTGGCGAAATTTTGTACACCGAAGAAGAACTTCAGCCTTACTGGAATGCAGCAACCGGTAAATATGAAGGTATTCTGATCGGAGGCTGGAAGGCCCTATCCACTTCGGATGAAGTGAATACGACCAGCCTGGAAGGAACGGTTACGGATGTGACCAAGGTGAAGTATACCGGTCTGGAAGTTGGAACGGAGTATGTTGTCGGTGTCACTGCAGCAACAGTTCCAACTGAAGATGCGGACAAGAATCAGAACTATCACTATGCTGAGCACCAGAACAGCAGCAAGAAGCTGCTGCCGGTTCCAAGCCTGCCGAAGCTTACTGTGGCAAGCGGATCTGGTACCGTGCAGGATACCGGAAATTACATTAACCTGCTGACCAGTGAAACGAAGCAGAAGCTGACGCTCACTTCAGACCAGTCCAATGTGACGGTGGAGGTCTTTAATGCTGAGAAGTCCATCGGGTCGGTAGCTTTGACGAACAAGGCCGGCGGCGGAAGCCAAGGCGTTCTGAATCTCGACCAGTTCCAGACAGACGGGCCGTTCGCTCTTGAACTGAGAGCCAGAAACATGACGACCAAGGATATTTCGGTCACGATGCTGTATATGACTGTAGATACGATCGCTCCAGTCTTGTATCTTGATCAGCCGGTAACGGGTGAACGTACCGCAAACGGCGCTGTTCATGTAGCAGGAACTACAACAACAGGAACTGTGCTGACAGCGAAATATACAGTGAACCAATTGCAGCCGGATGGCAAATACAAGGAAGTGGAGATTCCTACTACCCTTAAGGTGGACCCGCTGACGGGGGACTTTAATGGAACTGTGGAGATCAAATCCGATGAGCCTTCCGTGGCACTTAACATTGTTGCCTCCGATGAGGCAAAGAATCTGAACACAGCGGTTGTGGATATCACGAACGCTGGTTACAAGGTTCCTGTAGCACTGGTTTTGAAGGGAATGGAAAAGGACCTGGAGCCAGGGCAAACAGGCAAAGTTCAGGCTTATCTCAAGGTCTCGGATGGACAGGACGAGAATACCGGCAAGCCGAAATTCAAGGATGAGCCAATTGCAGATAAGGATCTGCAGAAATTGACTTATACAGTCGCCGTAGGCGATGCAGTGTCCTTGTCAGCAGAAGGCAGTGTTACGGCGCTTGCCACAGGCTCCAGCTTAATTGAAGCAGAGTATAAGGTGTCCGAGGGTGTAACGCTCAAAGGCATGGTTGCGGCCACAGTAGCCGTACCGAAACCAGAGAAGCTTGGTGCAATTCAAGCCAGCACTTCTTATATTTATGCAGACAGCAGCCGAACCAAGATCACCATTACTTCCTCCGGGGATATGACCGGACAGCAGATTGCGTATAAGGTTTATCGTTCCGGCGCCGTGCTGCCGGCCTTCGATGATAATGTCAGCTCTTGGCCGCTCCTTCCGCTGGACGGTATAATCAGCGCTTCTTACGGTGATGTAATCGTGCTCGCTAAGCGGACATCTACCGATAAGCTGGTTAAGGCAGCGGGTCAGGTTACAGCAACTGTATGGTCCAGCAGCGGTGCTGGAACAGGCGGTGGCAGTGGCGGCGGTGGTGGTGGCGGAGCTGCCACACCAGGCGTAGTAGAAGAGCAAGCACCAGATACAGCCGCACAAGTAACTGTTAACGGACAGCCGGTTGTCACAGAATGGAATGGGCTTACAGCGGTAATCCGGATTACCGATAAAGAAGCCGCAGCGGGCAGCGATCTCACGGTTAGTTCCGCAGATCCGGCTGCAAAAGCATTCAGTATCCATGTAGATCAGAATGTTGTGAAGCAGGCCGTTGCAGCGAAGAAGAAAGTGATTATCGAGGTGCCGATGGGTCGTTTGGTTCTTGAACCTGAGAATCTTACCGCATTAAATGGTGAGCTTGTGGTGGGCATTGGCCAGAACAGCACTGCAGATCAGCAGGCCATGAAGACCATAGCCGATCAGCAGGGCTTCACGCTTATGGCCGCAGGACAGGGTGTTACGGTAACGGCTAACCTGCCAGCAGGCAGCTGGACACCGGCACTTGCAGCCAAGATTGCCATTCCTTCGCCGCTTGCAGCAAACGAAATTACAGCAATTGTGCTGAAGGATGCAGCCGGTAACTGGACTACTGTGCCATGGAAACTGGACAGCAGCGGTACGGCAGTGAATGTGCAACTGACCGGAGAAGGCAGCCTCTACTTCATCCGCAATCAGAAGACCTTCAAGGATATGCCTGCAGGCTGGGGCAAGGACGGTATTGCAGCAGCCTCCGCCAAGCTGTTCGTATTAGGCAAATCTGCAGATACCTTTGATCCGACCGGCAAAGTGACCCGAGCAGAGTATCCAACGATTCTGCTGCGCGTCGCAGGTCTGATGAACAAGCAGGCACCTTCTGCAGGCTTCAGTGATGTCGGCAGCAGCAGCTGGTATAACCGCAGCGTCTCCATAGCTGCACAGCTGGGTATTGTCACCGGATTCGAAGGCGGCAAGTATGCGCCTCAGGGTACGCTGACACGAATGGAAGCCATGACGATGCTGGGCAGACTGCTCACCCTTGTCAGCCCAGGCAGTGAGATCAGTGATGCAGAAGTAACAGCAATTCTGGCTGGTTTCACCGATAAAGATAAAGTTCCCGCATGGGCAAGACAAGCAGTAGCATTGAGCATCAAGAACGGCATTATCCTTGGGGAAGGCAACAAGGTGAATCCGTCCAGTCCGCTTACGCGTGAACAGGCGGCAGCCATTGCTATCAGACTTGATCAATTGATTACAGCCAAGCAATAACAAGAATGTGCCCGTACCGCCTATTGTGGAGTGCGGGCACACTCTGCTGGGAATTCATAATACTATTTGGGTGGTGTCAAAATGGCTTTGAAGCGGAAATCAATTATAGGGTATTTAATAGCGCTGGCAGTGGTTGTCGTTGCGGCAGTTGCCGGCGGAATCATGGCTAAGGCTGATCCGCAGACCTGGGACAGCATGGCAAAGACCGAATGGTATATATCTACCAATGATACCTTCAAAATTGATAGTGAGGATAAGCTTGCGGGTGTTGCCAAGCTGGTTAATGAAGGCACTGGGAATGGTCTGCAAGGCAAAATTCTTGAAATTACGCGAGACATGGATCTCAAAAACTATCAATGGATTCCCATTGGTACAGCCGAACATCCATTCAAGGGTACTCTGATCACTGAGGGTGGTCTAATCAAGAAAATCTCCAATATGAATGTCGTTACAAATTTGTCCTATCAGGGTCTGGTAGGAAATATGGAGGGCGGGACAGTCGGCGGTCTGACTTTTGAAGAGTCTGGCTCCATCACTGTTACCGGTGTAACCTATGATGTATATGCAGGCTCTGCAGTAGGTAAAATGAGCGGCAGCAGCATCGTTTTCGATATTACCAACAATATCAGTATCAGCACTCATGCTTCTCCGTACCGCTCCTTCACGGGCGGAATTGTCGGAATGGGCGAAGGTATGATCTCTAACTCTATCAACAACGGAACCATTACGGCGCAAGGTTCAGCTGATATCGGCGGGATCCTGGGCTACGGTGAATCCAGAGGCATCATCATCAAAAAAGTGGTCAATAATGCAGCAATTCTCGCACAAGGTACTGACAGTGCCGTTCTCACTGCAGGCGGGATTGCTGGTCATACTACAGGACCGCTTAGTCTGAATGATGAAGATACTCCGATCATCAATAATGCTTCTGTCACCATCGCCGGCGGAAACCGGGTTGTGGCAGGCGGAATTGCCGGTAAAGTGGACAATACCGTAGTATTCTCTAACATGACTACCAATAAGGGTGCAGTTACGGTTAATGCAACTGCGGCAGAAGGCTCGGCAGCCGGAGCGCTTGTAGGAGCAACGGGTACGGTGGTCAGTCCGGAGGTTGGGATTACGTTTGTAAATACCGCACCGGTAGTGAATAACGGCGGCAAGAATGTATACACAGGAGGAATTGCCGGATACACCGGCAGCAAATTCACCTGGACACATGCTTACATCAACACGCAGCCGATTACAGCTACAGGTGCACAAAATGTATCCACTGGCGGATTTGTCGGACATGCTGCAGGCGGACTGGTAACCAGCAACGCTGCAGCAGGGGTGTTTGAGAATAAAGCGCTTGTCTCGGTTAACGGAGGAACAGGAATCTATACTGGCGGGATTGCCGGTTATGATGCCGGCGGGAATATAGGCCAAGCTTCCTCCACAGGTGCACTGAATGTAAAAGGTACAGCGGATGTATACACCGGCGGTATCGTAGGGTATGAAGCCGGCGGAACGATTACATCATCAGTAACCGGCAAAACCGCAAGCGATCTTCTGGCGATAACTTCGGATGGTACAATCGGCGGAATCGCCGGTTATCTGGAAGGTACCCTGAATGATTCTTCTGTTAAATATGCAACACTGCAGGTAACTTCTGCAGGCGGGATTGCCGGGGGGATTGCCGGTAATGCACAAGGAACCATGAACAACATCACTGCCGGAGATGCTTCCTCGGCAAGCTACAGCACGTTAATTCTGAAAGCTGTGGTAGCTGCTCCGGCAGACGGCCAGGATAACATCACGTTCGGCGGACTTGTAGGCGTGAACACTAAGCCTCTGGTTCTGACGGGCGGTAAGGCTGCCCGGATCAGCTTCCTGAATGAGGCCGGCAAAAGCGGATATACCATCGGCGGCGCAGCCGGTAAGCTTACTGCGGATGCGGTAATTGGCACTGTCGCCGTGCCTGCGGAAGTACAGGATTTGCTGGTTGAACTGAAGGCCGACAAGGTCAGCTTCGGCGGCGGCGCAGGGCATAACTCGGCTGCCCAGTTCAACGGACACACGAGCCGTACTGAAATTAAAGCTACAGGTGCTTCGGTAAAAGCTGGCGGAATGTTCGGTGAGAACCATTCGGCAGCAGCGGCTCCGTTCAATCATGCGGAGAATGTAGTCATCACTTCAACGGGTGCGGATAACGTACTCGGCGGTAATACCGGTCTCAATACCGGTCAACTGGTTAACGCTACCGTTACCCGGCTGTCTATTGAGGCGAATGGTGTACGTGCTGAAGCCGGCGGGATTGCCGGACATTCGGAAGGACCGGCAGCTCCTGCTGACCGGGCGGGAATGAAGTCAGCTGTGCTGAATGTTCCCGGGTATGACCCGATGATTACGCTGACTGCTGTGGAATCCAAAGCAGGAGCGATCGTAGGGGCTGCGAAAACTACGGATATTACTAATCCGGAGGTGAACGCAGCGGATGACGCGCAGGTGTTCATTCAAGCGCAGGCAGCTAAACCGTCTGTCGGCGGCTTGGCAGGTACACTTGAGAACAGCGCTATCTACAGTGAC
The DNA here is from genome assembly GCF_038593005.1 of Paenibacillus sp. FSL E2-0178. Taxonomy (NCBI): domain Bacteria; kingdom Bacillati; phylum Bacillota; class Bacilli; order Caryophanales; family Paenibacillaceae; genus Paenibacillus; species Paenibacillus sp. FSL E2-0178. The sequence continues at coordinate 1,920,183 of NZ_CP151953.1, read as the reverse complement.
AGCAAAATAGTGAACTTGGAAAACATGTTGATTCTGGTAGCGCCAGCCGCTACAGATGCCTATATTGGCGGTATTGTCGGCTACAATGAAGCCTCCAAGCTTGACCGTCTGGTAGGTACAACGGTTAATCTGACGATTAATGCACCACGTGCTACTGCAGGCGGGGTGGCAGGGTACAACCACGGTAGTTCTTCAGGAATTATTGCGAACAGTTATATAAGTGCTCTGAATCTGAAGGCTAACGCCGGAGCAGTTTCATCTTATATCGGGGGGATTGTGGGCTTGAATGATGCCCAGACAATTGATCCCGTATTGAATCCGGCCACAGCGGTTAGTACGATTCAGAATACGCGCACACTTGGAACTGTATCCGCTGTTTCACCTACTGCAATCGTGGGCGGGATGGTCGGCGAGAACCGCACTCTGATTGCCAATAACAGCATTACTGATAAAATCACAGTAATCTCCAGAGGCAATTCTTCCATCATCGGCGGCTTGGCCGGGATGAACACGGCATCAGGAACTCTCTACTATACGTACTCCAATGCCAACTTGACCATTGAGGGTGTAGGCACACTGGCTGGCGGCTTGGCTGGTGAGAATGCAGGGGCAGTACTCGGCTCCTATGTAGATATCGACGTTACAGGCAATGCAACTGGAACAGCAAGCGGTTCGGTCTACCTGGGCGGACTGATCGGCAGAAACACAGCCGGTACGGTGGAGCAATCTTATACCTCCTCCAAGGTTACGGCAAACGGCGTATATACGAATGTTGGCGGTCTGGTCGGGGAACACTCCGGCGGTACCATCAAGAACTCTTATGTAGCCAAAAGTGTAGCAGCTGCCAAAGCCAATTCTTACGTTGGCGGTTTCATCGGCAGAATAACTAACGGTAAAGTGAACAATGTATACTCGGCGGCGGAAGTTACTGCTGGTTCGGGCGCTTATGCCGGCGGCTTCGCCGGACGTTATGACAATGCAAGCAAAGAGCTGCTCTACAAGTCTTATTACATTAAAGATGAAGCGCTCAACATCAACTCTGACCTGCCTGATTTCGCAGAGGGCAATCACCGCTGGCTGAATGTGCATGTGCGGCTGACTACGATCCTCTCGGAAACGCTGAAGGACAGAACGGTCTTCCCGGGCTTGTCAGGCTGGGATTTTGAAGGCGCATGGAAATACGGCTCGCTTAACGCAGTATACCAATATCCTGAAGTAAACCGTGCAGCCAATACCGGCGGTGATATCGGCAATGATGTCAATGCCAATATCAACTGGTACATGAAGGATAAGGATGCTATCAACTTCCAGATTACTACGGAAGCAGAGCTTGCCGGTCTGGCAGCAATTGTCAACGGCACGATTGCCGGAGCGGACAAATTCGACTTCACGGACAGAACGGTGACGATCATGAATCCGATCCATATCCAGTCCAAGCAGTGGGTGCCGATCGGCAACAAGGAAGCCAATCCTTTTGAAGGAACCTTCGAAGGAAACAATCACTTGATCGATGGCTTAACCTTGCAGCCGGTGTACACTCATTCCGGATTGTTCGGAGTCATCGGTACGAAGGCGGTCGTCCAGAATATCAATCTGGAGCCACTCTCTGTTGCAGGCAACCAGTATACCGGAGTCCTTGCCGGGATGAACCTGGGTACAGTGAACAATGTGGATCTTAAGCTGCTTGGCGGCGTGAAGGTCAGCGGCGGAATTGTCGGGGGGATGATCGGCAGCAACTCGGGCAGTATTACCGGGCTCCACCTTACGCTGGACGGCGGAAGCCGGATTGAGACGGTTGCTGACCACGGCATTGCCGGTGGACTGATCGGTGAGAATACAGCAGATTTCACAGCCGGGACTTATACCATTAAGGATATAGACGGAAGCACCGGCAGCGCTGCTGATCATGCGATTGTCGGCGGACTTATCGGAGTCCAGACGGGCGATGTAACAGGTCTTGAGCATGAAGTGAATTCGCGGTACCGGGTTTCGGCTACGGGGATGGAATCCACTGTCGGCGGACTCATTGGCCAATTCACCTCGGGCCAGGCGAAGGATATTACGCTGACCTTCGCTGACGGAATGCTTGAAGCGCGCGGACTCGGCTCGATTCTCGGCGGCATCATCGGCCAATCGAATGCCGGAAACAGCATCAGCAATGTCACAGTGACAGGCTTCGGAAGCGGTGTGCAGTTGACCGCCAACGGTACTGCCGGTGGTGTTGTAGGTGTTAAAGAAGGCAAGCTGGGCGGAATGTTGGCCCGGTCCATTGATCCGGGAAACAGCTTTGACATTGAACATGCAGCAGTTGAAGGCGTGAAGCTGTCTACTACGGGCGACAGCCTGAAGGCTGTTATCGGGGGGATTGCCGGATCGGCTGTCCATACGGCGGTTCATGATGTCCGGTTCAATGCTTCTCTGCAGGCCGCAGGTGAAGAGATTACTGCGGGAGGTATCCTGGGAGAGAGTGTGAATTCTATCCTGTACCATGCTGAGGCATCACCTGATCTTCAGGTTGCAGCGAAGAACGGCGATGCAGCAGTCGGCGGGATTGCCGGAACGGTCTCTGCGGATGATATCCACCGGGGCTATGATTTCGGCAAAGCCTATCCGCTGTACAGCGGCATTTACATTGCCAAAGTTCAAAGCGGCAAGATAACGGTCACTGGAGCAGACAATAGTGCTGATCTCTATGTGGGCGGTGTGGCAGGCAAGAACGACAATGCCTCAATCTATAGTTCAGAGGTTGCTTCCGGGCTGAATGTAACCGGCGGCAACACAGTAAATGCAGGCGGAGTTGCCGGATACAGCAGCGGTATCATTGTAGATACCATCGTGAAGACCGGTCTGCATGCGGATACCAGCAGAGTGTATAATGCCGGCGGACTTGTCGGCTGGGGATCAGGCGGCGAGATTCATTACAGCAAGGTGATCGCCGGATCTGGACAAGCTCTGACGGTTGGCACAGCGTTAACGCTGGGTCAATCTGTACCGGCGACACATGCCGGCGGGGTAATCGGTATGGGGGATACTATCAAAATTACGCATACCCATACGGATATTCCGGTACAAATCACCGATACCAATCAGGACAATACCATCTATGCGGGCGGTTTTGCCGGACTTCTGGGTGATAATGGTACGCTTGCAGGACAAATTCAGAAATCCTATGCAGCAGGCAAGCTGAATGTCAGCGGCAGATTAGGCTCTTATGTCGGCGGCTTCGCGGGTTCTGTAGATCATTATTCGATTACGGACTCTTATGCTTCCGGTGACATCAGCAATACCGGCTTCGACACACGCAGCGGCGGTTTCGCAGCAGCGGTGGAGAGAAGCGGCAGCATCAGCAATTCTTACGCATTGCAGAACAAGATTTCTACAGTCGGAGTGAAGTCTTCGACCCGTTCTTACAACGGCGGCTTTGCCGGTTATAATGACGGGACTCTGACAGGCGTCTATGCCAATGTTCCGGAGATTTCCGTTAATGTAGCAGGCAATAACGTCTCTACAGGCGCACTGGTCGGCTATAACTTCCGGGACGGCAAAATTACCGGTTCGTCGTATACGACAGGTACGCTTACGGCAGGACTGAAGGCAGTAGGCCACAATGCAGGTGCGGCAGCTGGCGCTGTGAGTTCAGCAGCGGTTAATCCGCTCAGCTCAGGCACATGGATTATGGATTATGATACCTCCTTCCTGAACGATCTGACAGACGGAACAATCACGGTCCAGACTCCGCTGCAGCTCGCGGGTGCAGTCATGTTCTATAACGAGACAGGCCTGAATTATTACAAGCTGTTCAACAGAACAGCTGACGACAAACCGGAGCTGGCAACCATCCTGCTTGGGGCGGATATTAATCTTGCCGGAAGCACTTGGACCGCTTTTGACAGCTTTAAGGGAGTATTTGACGGTCAAGGCTATACGATCAGCGGACTTTCACTGAAAACCCCAGAGCAGCAGACGGCCGGATTCATAAAAGAAAACTATGGCCAGATTCTGAATGTTAACTTTACCGGAGCGGATATTTCCGGCGCAGTAAATTCCGGTATTGCTGCAGGGATCAATCACGCAGGTGCAGTAATTCGCAAGGTTAACGTCAGTGGTTCTGTAGCTGGCAGTGCCACGGCAGGCGGAGCTACAGGTGTGAATCTAGGCCTCATTGAGAAGGCTGCTAATGACGGAGTGACTCTTTCGGGACAAGGCCGTAAAGGCGGAATTGCCGGACGCAACGCCGGAGTGATTCACCAGGCAGTGTCCAAAGGCAATATTGATGTTACTGCCACACTGGCAACCGGCGGCATCGCCGGCGAGAACAGTGCGGAAGGTACAATTTCAGAGTCGATTGTCTATGGCGATATCCATGTGGCTTCGGCCCAGGCTATAGCCGGAGGGATCAGCGGTCTGAACGCGGGAGAGATCAAGAACAGCTATTCTGCCGGTGCCATTTACGCAGAAGGAATGTCTACAGCATGGGCTGGCGGTATCGCCGGTCTGGCGGAGAGCGGAGCGATTACTTCTTCCCTGAATACCGGAGAAGTGAAAGCTGGAGTGAAAGGCAAAATTCTTCCGCTGCAGGCCTTCTTCGGAGGGATTGCCGGACAGAAGTCTGATCATGCAACCATCAGCCAATCCTTGTTCAACAGACAAATGCTGAAGAATAATATTGCCTTCTACAATCTGGATGGCCAAGCAGTGGCTGGCAACAGCAGCAGTGCAATGGGGCTGCTTGGCACAGAGCTTACCAGCTCGAATCTTCCAGCAGGTCTGGATGCCGGAATCTGGACAGCACAGAACACATTCTATCCGGTACTTCTGGCCTTTGACGGAACAGAAGAAGGAACTCTTGCTTCAGCGGCCGTAATACTGAACCCGCAGGATCTGATTAACCGTGTAGGTTCAGCATTCAGCTTGAGCGGCAGCGGAGCACTGGTATGGAGTGCAGATCCGTCCAAGGCAGATGTGAACGGTGCTGCAGGAAGCTTGAAACAGGGCGGCAGCGCAGTGCTGAAGGCAACAGCCGGAGGACAGAGCAGAAGCATTACAGTTAATGCGGCTGCACTGCAATACCCTGGCTCGGCAGCTGCACCAACTGCAACACCTGCGGAGCTGAGCTTCTCGACGGAAGTGAAAGTAGAGCTGACAACAGCGGAGCCGGGTGGCCAAATTTATTACACGCTCGACGGCACAGATCCTACGGAAGCTTCTCAGCTATACAGCGAAGCGATTGTGCTGAAGGACAAGACGACTGTTAAAGCCATCACCATTGTTCCGCGCAAAGAATACAGCAAGGTATCGGCCTGGACCTGGACGCTATTAGTTTCCAGCGGTGGTGGAGGCGGCGGCGGCGGTGGCGGTGCAGTTGTGCCGACCCCGACCCCAACACCAACTCCTGTTCCGGTGATTACCGCTATTGCCGGTACTACGACGGTGAATGGAGACAGTGAAGCTCCAGTGAAGATTGCCAAGAACAGCAAGCTGAAGCTGACCGCTCCGGAAGGGCAAACGATCTACTATACAACGGACGGAAGCACGCCGACAGTAAACAGCACGAAATATACCGGTGAGCTGTTGATTACCAAGACCATGACGATCAAAATGATCACAGATAAAGATGATACTGTGACTACTATTGAGTATGTAGTGGAGAATGCGAAGTACAGCCTGAAGAGCAATGCAGGAGAAATTAAGTACATCGCTGCTTATCCGAATGGTTTGTTTATGCCTAATGCAGCCATTACCAGATATGAGCTGATCCAATCCCTTGCTCCGCTGCTGGATATGGAAGACGTGAATGTAGGAAACCTGTTCAATGATGTAAGTGCAGGCAACGAGGCTTTGACCGGATTCTTCGCTTCGGCAGGCATTATTGAAGGCTATCCGGACGGCGGCTTTGGCGGAACGAAGGGCTTAACGAGAGCCGAGTTCTCCAAGATCATGACTACAGTGCTGAAGCTGGATGTTACAGATACCGGAGTTACGAAGCAGTCGGATCTGAAGGGCCACTGGTCAGAGAATTATGTGAATGCCCTGTCCAAAGCAGGTTATGTGCAAGGCTTCCCTGACGGCACATTTAAACCGGGATCACCGATTACCCGTGCTCAGGCTGTAGTGCTGATCAACCGGATTGCCGGTACGAAGAAGCTGGCTGTAACTGCAGTACGCTTCAAGGATCTTCCGGCAACACACTGGGCTTACAAAGATATCATGTCGGTTGTGCAATAATTTGTAATTCTTTTATGAAGGAGATTGGCGGATGAAAACAAAACTGCTTGCCGTAAGCCTGATCTTCTCGTTGATCTCGGCAGTGCTCTTCTATTCAGGCACTACCAGCGCCGATACACCAAGTGTGTATAACGCTGAACAGAGCTACGGAATTGCGAATGAAGCCATGTTCTATCTGCGGGTACTCAAAAGTGACGGCACCGCAAGTTCCACGGGGACAGGAATTATCCTGTCTCCGGCCGGAACAGCGGCAACGGCGTATCACGTGGTCAAAGGCGCGGAGCGGATGGAAGGGGTGATGGCGGATGGTAGTATTATCAGTCCGATCAAAGTCACGAAATTCGATGAGCTTAAGGATGTGGCTGTTCTTGAACTGCCAAGTCCTGCTGCTATGAAGCAGAAGGGCAATGCATATGCATATCTTCCTCTGCGCAAAGACGTGCTGAAGCATGGAGAAGCTGTATTCGCACTGGGCTATCCGCTTAAGAATACAGCGATCATCACCGAAGGGATTGTCAACACGCCTGCTGCGGAGATCAATGGAAGAAGCCGGATTCTGACTTCGGCCCAGGTGGCAAGCGGGATGTCCGGAGGTCCGCTGCTGGATACACATGGCCAGCTTGCGGGAATTATCTCCGGTTCGCTGCGGACCATGAACAACATTCATCTGGTTGTAAATATGGAGGATCTGCACAGCCTGCTGCCGGCAAACTTCAAGTAAAGTTCACTTCAGAAGCAGCTTAGACAACAATGAAGGCTGCAAAATAATAATAACAATGGCTGTCCTCTGACGTTTGGAGCAAACGGGGGGACAGCACTTTTTTTAGACACCTGTACCGATAGACTGCGTAATTCACCCGTCCGGAAGGAGGAGGAACCCGAGTGATCAAGGCATTTCTGCTGGATATGAACCAGAAGGATCTCTATAAGCTGTCTTCCATGCTGCAGCATACAGGCAAGGTGAATGTGATTGGAATGTCGGCCTATCCCGAGAATGTTGTGGACAAAATTGTTCTGCTGCAGCCCGATGTGCTGTTCCTGGATCTTCAGCTGCCCGGCCAGCAGGGAATAGTTGTAGCCGAACGTGTAAAAAAGAAGCTGCCGGATATTCAGATTGTGATTGTCACCGAGAGCAAACAGCATGCCCTATGGGCCTTCGACCAAGACATTGTGGATTATGTGCTGAAGCCCCTGGAGGAGGTCCGCCTGGGCCAGTCACTCGAGCGGCTGCATAAGGGAAGCTGAAGCGCCAGACTGAATCAGGATGCCGGAAGGCTCTCTCCATGTTACAATAAACGGATAAGCAGAAAGGATGGGGTGATTTTAGTTGAAGTATGATTTTAACCGTATCATTGACCGCCGCAATACCCGCTCATACAAATGGGACCAGTCCGAGAAGCTGTTCGGAGACAAGGAGATTCTTCCGCTTTGGGTCGCGGATATGGACTTTGAGAGTCCCCCTGCCGTGAAGGAAGCGATTCTGCGCCGTGTACAGGAAGGGGTGTACGGCTATAGTGTGACGAGTGACTCCTACAAGGAGGCGATTGCCGGGTGGTACCGCAGCCGTCATGACTGGGAGATTCAGAAGGAATGGATCACCGATTCTCCGGGAATTGTGACCTCGCTCAGCCTGTCCGTAGAGCTGTTCAGCCAGCCGGGAGATCAGGTGATTCTGCAGTCGCCGGTCTACTATCCTTTCTATGATGTAATCCGGATGAATGACCGCAAGGTGGCGATTAACCCGCTGAAGCTGGAAGAAGGCCATTATGTTATGGATTATATCCAGCTTGAAGAACTGATGGCCGGCGGCGCCAAGCTGCTGCTGCTGTGCAGTCCGCATAATCCTGGCGGCAGAGTGTGGGAGCGGGAAGAACTGCTGCGTCTTGGTGAGCTGTGCCTGCGGTATGGTGTAACGGTAATCTCGGATGAGATCCATTGCGATATGGCAATGCCGGGCTACAAGCATATCCCGTTTGCGTCCCTGTCGCCGGAGCTGTCGGATATTACACTGACTACGCTGGCAGCGACCAAAACCTTCAATCTGCCGGGCCTGCAAACCTCGTATATCGTAACCTCTAGTCCCGAGCTGAAGCGGAAATTCGAGTACAAGCTGAAGGCACTCAGTCTGCACATGTCGCCATTCTTCACGCCGGAGGCGGTTGAGGCGGCTTATAATGAAGGCGGAGAATGGCTCGATGAGCTGGTGCAGCATGTCAGCGGCAATGCCGAGTATGCTATCAGCTACCTCGCCGAGCATTTGCCGCAGGTGAAGCCAATGAAACCCGAAGCCACCTATCTGCTGTGGATCGATTGCCGTGCACTGGGGCTGGATGCGGACGGGCTCAAGAAGCTGATGTACCGTGAGGCCAAGGTGGCTTTTAACGAAGGTTCTGTCTTCGGTACGGAAGGCCAAGGCCATCTGCGCATTAATCTGGCATGTCCGCGTTCCATTCTTGCCGAAGCGCTGGAGCGGTTCACTCAGGCTGCTGCCCGTTATGTTCAGCAATAAAGCATATACGTATGCCTGTAGCTGCGGCATATAGTTGCATACTTTGCAATTACAAACAGCGAAAAGGTAGCGTACCATAAATCAGACGCTATATTAAAACATTTACAGTGATCAAGAAATCCGCGCCCTTAGGGGTAGCGGATTTCTTGTTATACCGCTGTCTGAGAAGGTTGAAGGTGTCCCGCCAAACTCTGCGTGAACACCCCTTGCTGCCCCTTCCCGGCATGCGCATCAACCACAACCGCTTATTGAGCAGACCGCAGAGCCGTGATAAGATGGGCAGTACGGCTGATAGTGTAAGTATATATAGAGAGTGGGAGAGATAGAGATGAGTAGCAGCAATACAACCCGGATGATTATTGATTGTGATACAGGAATAGACGATGCTTTGGCTATTCTTTATGCCCTCCGCACACCGGATGTGGTAGTTGAGGGGATTACGACGGTGTTTGGCAATATTGATGTGCTGCAGGCGGCGGATAATACGCTGCGGCTGCTTGCCCTCGCAGATCCCGGATACGACATCCCGGTAGCGCTTGGAGCGTCCAAGGCACTGGTGCGCGAACTGACTGGCTTCTCAACCCATGTGCATGGGGAAAATGGGATTGGCGGCGTTCAGCTGCCCCCTTCCCGGCAAGTGCCGGTGCAAGAGACGGCGGCGGAGTTCATTGTGCGGATGGCGGATGAGAACCCGGGTGAGATTGTGCTGGTAACGCTCGGACGGCTGACCAATCTGTCGCTCGCGCTGGATTTGGACCCGCAGTTGACCTCCAAGCTGAAGAAGGTAGTGGTCATGGGCGGCACGGTCTTTAAGCCGGGCAATGTGACTCCGGTAGCCGAAGCCAATCTGTGGGGCGACCCGGAAGCGGCTGACCGTGTATTCACCTCTGGGCTGCCTGTGCTGATGATCGGGCTGGACGTTACACTGCAGACACGGATTACCTCAGAGCATCTTGAGCTGCTGAAGCGCCATGGACGCGAAGAGAACAAGTCCATCATAGACTTCATGGAGGAGTCACTCGAATACTATTTCAAATTTTACCGGGAAGCCAACTATCTGATCAATAGTGCGCCGCTGCATGATCCGCTGGCCCTCATGGCTGCGCTGCAGCCGGATCTGGTGACTACGCGCCGGATGAAGGTTCGCGTGGAGCATCAGGGAGAGTTCACCTCAGGTATGGTCGTGGCAGATTTGCGGCCGCAGCCGAAGGTCGGACATTTCATCGAAGTGGCGGTGGATGTGGAGGCTGAACGGGCAGTTGGCGTCTTTTTGAGCGCGTTTATGTGAGTGTGAAGTAAGTGAAATGAAATTATGCATCAGCTACCCTACTTCAATAGCAGACAATTGAATCTCCCAATAGTTACAATCTCTTAATTTGCTATAATTTCCCGGTTTGGTAAAATGGTAGGGGATGTAAGATTGAGAGATTCATAATCTATCTATAAGAGAATGGGGAACTTATTAATGAAGCATCTGGCTAAAATAGTATTATGCGCAGCGATCGCACTGGGTAGCTACTCGGCACTCCCTGCAAGTGCTGCACAGGCGGCACCAGGCGGTGTCAGTATTCTGCTGGACGGCTATCCGCTGCCCTTTCCGGTAGAACCGGTAGTCATGAGCGGAACGACAATGGTACCTTTCCGTGCAATTTCTGAGGCACTGGGCATTGGGGTGGAATGGAACCAGGCGGCCCGCCAGATTACCGCGACGCAGAAGTCCGCTGCTGAAGCAGCTCCGGCAAAAGTTATCCTGACCCTGGGCAGTAAAAATGCATCCGTGAACGGAACCGTAGTGAAGCTTGATGTAGCGCCGCAGAATATCCGCGGGACGACGATGATTCCGCTCAAGTTCTTCAGCCAGCAGTTTGGAGCGGTTGCTTCCTGGAACCAGGCTTCCAAGACCGTATCCATTACATCGCCCAAGCGGGATCTGTACACTTTAGGATTCTATGCTCAGAAGGCCTACAGCGAAGTGTCGCTGATTCCAAGCTTTGATGCGGTAGCCTTTGGCTGGAGCCGGATTGACCCTGCCGGTCAATTCACTACAACCGGTAAGGATTTCTGGTGGCCGGAGGCTGCAGGAGAGGTGACGCCGGAATCCATTGTCCAGAATGCAGCAGCGGGAGGTACAGCCCCGTATCTGATGGTCTACTCCAGTGACTCAGCTCTGGAACTAAGCAAGAATCTGGAGGACCCGCAGCTGCAGCAGCAGACCATCGCCAGCATCGTGGACCTGGCCTCGCAGAAGGGATTTCAGGGCATCGGACTGGATCTGGAAGGACTGGGCTTGACCGGAGATAAGGCGCTTGTGCAGAGCCAGTATAATGCTTTTGTCAAAAATCTCTCCGTGGCCGCACGCGCGGCCAGTCTGAAGCTGACGGTGATTCTGCATCCGCTCAACAGCTCCTACAAAGGCTATGATTACAAGACTCTGGCTTCGCTCGCTGACGATCTGGTCATTATGGCCTATGCCTACGAGGGCGAGAAGGGGCCGGAGCCGATGGACAAAGTGGATGAAGGTATCCGGCTAGCCCTGCAGCAGGTCAGCAAAGACAAGCTGATTCTCGGCATTTCAGTATTCAGTGAGAATGATTCCTCCGTCAACGCGAAGATTGGCCTGGCCAAACGTTACGGCCTCAAAGGAATTGCCATCTGGCGTCTGGGTCTCATTGGCCAGCCGGTGTTCAGCAGAATGGGCGAATCGGTAGAATGGTAGCAGCAGGTGCTGCAAGTAATTATGCAAGGATAGCTATAATTAAATCTGGCTGAAGAGAGACTGCCGTATGGTGATATTAACCACGCGGCAGTCTTTTTGATGAATATATAATTGTATATTTTCATTTATATGAGTCCTCCCCATGCTTCTGCTTGTTATGCAGCCCCCTTGCATACTCAGCTTGGCGATATCAAATGTCACATTAACCTGACGGGCAAACCTGTATAATTTTAAAGGTTGACCTTTAAATTGACGATTCTAAATATAGGAGGACTATAGAGCATGAGTACGAAATACAAAGCACTGGAACTGGATAAACCGATGACTTATGAGCTGGAGGGGCTGGAAGTCGGGGTCACCTCGAACTGCAATTTCCGCTGCGATTACTGCTGCGCTTACAATAGAAATGATGGACAGAGCATTAACGGCAAGGAGGTTATCCGCATTCTGGAGGAGCTGCCTAATCTGAAGCGTGTGCGCCTCTCGGGCGGAGAGGTGACGCTGAAGTTCCAGGACTGCGTGGACATTGTGGCTTACTGCACCTCCCGCGGGATTCAGACCCAGCTGAACTCGAACGGCAGCCTGCTGAATGAAGAGCGGATCGGGCAGCTGGTGGATGCAGGCCTGACTACGATACATATATCCTTCAATTTCACCACTGCCGAAGCATTCTCTGCTTACTACAATATCCACACAAGCGTTTATAGCAAAATCAGAGAGAACATCACCATGTTCGCCAAAACAAAGGTAAATGTGGTCCTGGAAACGCTGCTGTTCAACGAAACGCAGGACAATATGCGCGAGATCAGCGATCATGTCTATTCCATGGGCGTAAGAACGCATGAGATCCAGAACAGCATTATTATGGGGCATACCGGCTGGAAAGCGATCGCGGCCCGGGAACAGCTGAAGAATGCCGTGAACGAGCTGATTGCCCGTAAACCGGCGGATACCACCCTCTATTTCACATGTATGGACCGGTTCATGGAGGCTATGGGCTTCGAGGAACAGCCGGGTGTCTACTTCCCGCACTGCATTGAGGGCATGAAGCAGCTTCACCTGCACGGCAATGGCGATATTCTGATCTCAGAGCTATGCCACCCGGTTATTATCGGCAATATTTACAGCGGCACCTCGCTGAAGGATCTGTACAGCAACATGCCTGCACCGCTCGAAAAGTATCTGGAGAAGCGGCCTTGCCCGGCGCTTGATGCGCTTTTCCCGCAAGGGGTATAGTCCGGACGCAGCAGAAGAGCTTATGAGCCGATATTGATATAACGCATTATATCAGGCAGGATTGCAGCACAACCGCTGTGGTCCTGCTTTTTGCTGGGAATGACTTTGAATGACAGGTATTTCTGACTTTATTTCAACTATGAATGAAAACTTTCATGTATAATCATCAGCATGAGCTGTATAACAATGCAGAAACCTTCTGCTTCATTACTATAGAAATAGAGATAACACATATGGACTGGGAGGATTTCATCATGATTTACGGGTTTTTACTATTGCTGCTGGCCTGCTGCTTCCAAGGCAGCTTCGGGCTGGGGATGAAGAAATACCAGCCGTTCTCCTGGGAAGCGTTCTGGACGATTTTCTCGCTGGTAGGGATATTAATTATTCCGGTAGTCTGGACATGGATTGAAGTGCCCAACTTCTTCAGCTATATCCGGCAGACGCCTGCTGATGTGCTGTGGACGGCTTCCTTCTGCGGTTTCCTGTGGGGCATCAGCTCGATTATGTTTGGCAAAGCGATTGATTCCATCGGTGTCTCGCTGACCTACGGTGTTAACATGGGGATATCGGCATCGCTGGGTTCGCTGATTCCGCTGTTCATCTTTGGTAATATCCCGGCGGCTGGCTCATTTACGGTACTGCTGACCGGCACAGCAATTATGCTGGCTGGTGTTGCCGTGATTACCAAGGCCGGATTGCTCAAAGAAAAGATTATCACCGCTTCCGGCCAAGGGACAAGCTCCGGTACTAACCTGACCAAAGGCCTGATTATCGCTTCAGCTGCCGGACTAGGCTCTGCTGCGATGAATATCGGCTTCTCCTATGCGAGTCAGGCGGCGGATATTGCCGTTGCCGATGGAACAGCCAGGATTAGCGCCAATCTTATTTCCTGGGTAATTACGCTGTCCGGCGGCTTCATCGCTAACTTCGCGTATGCTTTTATCCTGTTAATCAAGAACGGGACCTATAAGGATTATTTCGCCAAAGGTGCAGGCCCGGCCTACGGCAAGGCGCTGTTAACCGCTGCAGTCTGGTTCCTGGCACTCGGTGTCTATGCCAAGGCAACCGCATTACTCGGTCCGCTAGGCTCTGTCGTGGGCTGGCTTGCCTTCAACGGATTGTCGCTGATCATCAGCAATGCCTGGGGACTTAAGGACGGAGAGTGGAAAGGGTTCGCTGCTCCCAAGAAGCTGCTGCTGTGGGGGAATATAATATTGATTCTGTCCTGGATTGTGGTGGGGATCGCCAACAGCATGGCGTAGGATATTCCGCAAATTGGCAATTTTCCACTCTTCCGGGCGGCTTGGTTCTGTTATGATTTCATTAGAGGTGTTAACCAAGACCAAGAAATCTGCAGAGAAGGAATGTGTGGCCCGCCATACATAGAGGGATACAACATGCTTAGTGCAATAAGACGCGGATTAATATCTTCCAATGTTGTGCTTGAGAAAATCATGCCGCTGCTCACACCTACAGCCATTGTGGTTGGTGTGCTTAACGAGGCGGCGCTGCTGCCGTTTACCTGGCTGGTGCCGTGGATTTTTGCTTTTATGACGCTGATCGGCAGTCTGAAATCTAATTTCCGTGACTTGCTGGCAGTGTTGGCTAAACCGCAGAAGCTGATCATCCTGCTGATTATTCTGCATATTGTGATGCCGCTGATCGGCTGGCTGGCAGCGATGGCTTTTTTCCCCGGAGATCCGTATACAGTTACAGGGTATGTGCTGCTGTTCGCCATTCCGACCGGTGTTGTCAGTGTGGTCTGGGTGTCGATGCATGGCGGGAATGTTGCTCTTACGCTGGCGCTGATCCTGATCGATACACTGCTCTCGCCGCTGGTTGTACCCGGCACGCTGTATCTGCTGATGGGGGCGAGTGTGCAGATTGAGATTGGGGAGATGATGCGGGGCCTGCTCTACATGGTGGTGCTGCCGTCCGTAGCGGGGATGCTGCTCAATCAGTTCAGCAAAGGCAAGGTTACGGCAGTCTGCGGACCGCCGCTGGCGCCGTTTGTCAAAGTAGGCCTGTTCATCGTTGTGTCGATCAATGGCGCCAGCATTGCCCGTTATCTGAAGCATCCGGATGGCAAGCTGGTCCTGATTATTGCCGTTACCTTCGTTACAGTCTTACTGGGTTATGTCATCGGTGCTGTAGTCTCACGCCGTTTCCGCTGGGATTATGAGAATACTGTTGCCGTTCAGTTCAACTCCGGTATGCGCAATCTGAGTGCAGGTGCGGTACTGGCAGTGAAATACTTTCCGCCAGCCGTTGCCCTGCCCGTGATTTCAGGTATGCTGTTCCAGCAGATTCTGGCTGCCTGCTCCGGCATGTTCATCCGCAGCCGGGCCAAACGTCTGTTGCAGGCCGGACTGAAGGCGGAATCCCTGGGAGGGCCAAAGGTCACTCCTGCCGAGGGTCGCATTTCGTTATAAACGTTACCTGGAATCCCGCAATTCCTCCTTGTTCGGTACCGCTGTAAGCGGCTGGGGGACTTGCGGGTTTTTCGGGCTGAAAAGAAATGAAAATAGTTATATTTCACTATGATTCGACAAAATGCGATATTATTTCCGAAAATTCGTCTAGGAATATTAATTATTTCTGTGGGAAATCCGATAGTAATTGTAATAAATGTTACAGTTTTTAGCTGTTTAGGTACTAGTGGATTAGATAAAGGCGGAAGGGTGTAGAAAACTATGAAGATTCGTATGAAGCTATCGGTTATGATGATTGTCGTTACACTAATTTCTACAGCATTAATGGGGATTTTTACGTACACCAAGTCCACTGGCACCATCTTGAATCTGACTGAAGCTTCTATGGCACAAGTAAACACTAACAAAGCGCAGACTATTGCGGCCATGATCGATAAAGAGAAGCGGAGCATGCAGCTCGTTGCAGGTGAAAGCGAAATCGCGGAACTGCTGCTTCAGGCCGGAAACGGCGAACTTACTACCGGAGATGCACTGCAGAATGAAGTGAATGTGAAGCTTCAGGGCTTAGTCAAGGATGCAGGCAACCTTGAGCATATGTTTGTAGTTGATATGAAGGGAGTTGCGGTTGCAGACAGTGATACCAAGCTGGTCGGCACCGATTTCAGCGAAAGAAACTACACGAAGAATGTATTCAAGACAGGTGAAGCTGTCGTCAGTGAGACCTTGAAATCCAAATCCACCGGAGCTTATGTATTGGCCTTTGTTCATCCTGTAAAGAGCGGGGGCAAGATGATAGGTTTCGTCGCTTCGGCGGTTAATGCGAACAGTATTATTAAGTATCTGGCCGATGCGAAGGTGACCAATGCGCCTTCATCTTACGCCTACCTGGTGGACGAAACCGGCAATATCCTCTACCATCCGGATGAGACGAAGATCGGTTCCGTGGTTGAGAATGCAGCGATCAAAGCTGTTGTGGAGCGTGTGAAGGTGGGCGAGACCGTACCGGATGGAACGGTGCAGTACACGTATGAGGGCGCGGAGAAAAAAGCGGCGTTCACCGTTCTCCCGGAGACTCACTGGACCCTGGTATTGACCGGAGATCTGGAGGAGATCATGCTGCCTGTACAGAAAATGACGAATTTTATTATTTTACTCGGAGTGGGAAGCCTGCTGCTTACGCTGTTGATTGGGGTTACTGTAGCTACCCGTATCTCCTCACCGATTATCAAGCTTACCCAGCTGATTAACCGCACAGCAGAGCTGGATCTGAAGTATGACAACCAGTATGAATACCTCACCAAAAATAAAGATGAGACAGGCACCATTGCCAAGGCAATGTTCCATACCCGCGCCGTTCTGCGTGAGATGGCCGGAAGCCTGATCTCGATTTCCTCGAAAGTGCTGGATAATGCGGAGACGCTGGAGAAGCTGTCCATCGACGTCAGAGAGAATGCGCATGATAATTCAGCCACTACGGAGCAGCTGTCGGCAGGAATGGAAGAAACGGCGGCATCTACCCAGGAGATGACGGCAGCGATTCATGAGATTGAGAACAATGTCAGAATGATCTCCACCCGGGTAAAAGAAGGCTCCGGTGTATCCGGCCAAATTACGGAGCGTGCATTGGCGCTTCAGCATGATGCGGTCACATCCACCGAGAATGCCAAACAGATCTACGGCTCGGTCCGTGGTGAGATGCAGAAAGCTATAGAGCAATCGGGAGCCATCAACGAGATCAATGTGCTGGCGGATACGATTCTCTCCATTACAAGCCAGACGAATCTGCTGGCACTCAATGCAGCGATTGAAGCTGCACGGGCGGGCGATGCCGGGCGTGGATTCGCCGTTGTGGCGGGTGAAATCCGCAAGCTGGCCGAGAAGTCGTCGGAGACTGCGGCAGGCATCCAGGGCGTCGTCAAGAATGTCTACAGCTCCGTAGAGCAGATGATCGAGCATTCCGAAGCGATGCTGACGTTCATTGACCAGAATGTGCTGGGCGATTATGAGCGGCTGACCGAGGTCAGCCAGCAGTATAACAGCGATGCTTCCACAATTAACGAGCTGATGAACCAGTTCGAGGAGGCAGCCGATCACCTGAACGAAACGGTATCCAGCATCGCCATCGCCGTCAATGAAGTGGCGGCTACCGTGAACGAGGGCGCGATTGGTGTGCAGGATATCGCCGAGAAGACGGCGGATATTGTGGAGAAGACCTTCCATGAGGCCACCATGGCTGATGAGAATACGCAGAGCGCCAAGGAGATGCAGGTCCTGGTAGAGAAGTTCAAAATCTAAGCCGGTTTCAGCAGATTTTTACCCGCGCTTCATCTGATTTTAAGCTTTCGGGTTTATAGTAATCACATAACCCCCCTTTAATATAACTTAGACCCCGCCGGACGCTGGTGGGGTCCCTTTTTTTGTTGGTGCCGCGCAACCGTTAAGATTGAAATTCGTATCCAGGAAAATTGAGGTTCAAGTATGCTATATTAAATATAACCCAAGTCAGATAATGGAAGGAGGACGCTTCATGAGAAGATTAATGCTCAGCTCTACGCAAAGTCTATGGACGACATGGCAGTGGTTGTTGTGTAGAGCTGATAGCAAGTCTCCGCTGCAACGATTTGCCGCATAAAATGGTCTGTTCTATAGACTTTGCTGCCTTTACAAGTTCACTACTTTAAAGGAGCGGAGCTATATGAAATATGTAAATGCAGATCTGGTATTACCGCAGCAGCTGCTGCAGGAAGTACAGAAATATATGCAGGGCGGGATGCTCTACATCCCCAAGCCCGAGGGACAACGGAAACGGTGGGGGGAGAACTCAGGCGGCAGAACCTATCTGACGGCCCGGAACCAGTCCATTCGTGACCATTATGCCGGAGGCTTAAGCGTAACCGAGCTTGCCGAGCAATTTTGCCTGTCGGGTGACAGCATCAAGAAGATTGTATATGGAAGCAAGCAGATATGAGCAGCACTTATATTGAAATGAGAGAAGGAGTCGAACAGGACTCTTTCTTTTTTTGTGCAAAAAATGAATTGCAGCTGTTTATTATCTATGTCCTTCCGGTGAGCCGCCCATATAATTACAGACATACATATGCGGGAGGCAGGAAGATGACGGAACATAGTTTATGGAGCGGAATTACGGGTGAGCCCTCTCGGTCCCTCTGGAGATCGGGCAGGAATATAGCACTCCGGGCATTGGCAGAGTATGATCTGGAATGGAACAGGATTGAGCTTATCGGGATGTCGGATAGCGGCACCTTCCGGATTGAGACTGCAGCTGCCGGCAGCTTTCTGCTGCGAATTCATGGTGAGCGCTTCAGCCGGGAGGAGATCCTTTCGGAGCTGGAATGGACCCGGTATCTCAATCAGACGGCGGGCTTTGTGGTCCCGCAAGGATTGGCCAGTTCCGGCGGCGGCTATATCCTGGAGACTGGAAGCGAAGAGCGGCAGCTTGCCTGGGTAACGGTGATGCACTGGGTGGAAGGGGAGCCCGTAGAGGGCAATCTGCCGGATGATCATATCTTCAGGATGGGGAAAATGCTTGCCGGTATGCACGAAGCGGGTACACCGTTCGTTCCGTCTGCCGGCTTCACCCGTCCGGTATGGGGAGCAGCCAGCTTCAAGCTGGAGTGGAGCAAACTGGAGGAGCATCACGCGGTAATGGTAACGGAGGAACAATGGAAGCTCTATCAGGCTGCTGCCGCAAAAATACGGATTGATCTCGAAGCCATGCAGCCTGACCCTTCCATTTACGGCTTGATTCACGGAGATTTACATAGCGGAAATGTTGTTTTTGACCAAGGCGAGCCGCGTGCGATCGATTTCGGCCGCTGCGGATACGGATATTTCCTCTATGATATGGCCGCCGCACTGTTGGAGCTCTCCCCCGGGCAGCGCGGCAGCCTGATCCAGGGCTATAGCAGTGTCCGGGAGCTGGAGCCGGATTATGAACGGAAGCTGGAATGCTTCTTCGTTATGATCATGATCGGGAATTACAGCCATCACATCTCTAATCCGGATGAAATCCCCGGTCTGCGGGAAGAACAGCCGTATGCACTGGCTTATCTGAGAGAATATCTGCAGGGTGAGCGTTTTTTGTTCAGACGCATCGAACCCTTCGTGATAGAGTGAGGGCAGCGTCCAGTTGTACTTAATAAATAGCAGAGCCCTTTGCGGTCTGCTTCTTCAATATCAGCTGTTCCCCGGTGATAATGCCGGTGGGGCAGCTTTTTTTGATGTACTGGGAGGTATCTGATCAACCGTTTTATTGTGTAGTTTAAGAAATTATGCCGGAAAATTATGCGATGTTTGATGAGATTCCAGCAGTGAGTTATGGAGGAAATGAGCTGTAAAAGCAATGTGTCGCAGCGAGGGTAACCGAGCCAATTGTATGCGGAAAACCGAATACAATGTGTCGCTGCGAGGGAATAGGGTGGAGGAATTGTGCCCTCAGGGCGATTTTATTCTCCGGGAGCCGCCGTTGGATTCGGACCCCATGAGCGTTGAAGTCATCCGGCAGACCTCAGCCACGAGCCCGCCAATCTGTAAATATGTCCATTGATCCTAGACTGAGGACATTTTTTGCGATCCCCCGGGGAGGTAACATAAAGACATCAAAGAGCAGTCGTCTTTGAATCACGGGTAAAAGGGGAGTACACAGATGAAACGATCCATGCAAAAAGTAACATCACTATTACTGATGGTTATGATGCTGGCAATGGTAGTAGCCGCCTGCGGCGGGAACAATGCGAAGAACAACAGCGCAAATGCCGGTAACAGCGGCAAGGAGACGCAAGGAGAAGGCAGCAGCGGCGGCAAGAAGACAGAGCTTCTGTTCTGGTCACCGTTCTCCGGCTCGGATGGCCCGTTTATGAAGAAGATCGTAGATAAATACAACAGCTCCCAGGATAAATACAAAGTGAATTTCGTGATCCAGCCCAATGGTGAGTATTACAAGCAGCTGGATGTAGCGCTCAGCACCGGTAAGGAACGGCCGGACCTGATGATTATGCACGTGGATCAGGTGCCGACCTACCAGAGCAAGGATCAGCTGCAGCCTGTGGATGAGCTGGCGGCAACTGCCGGAATTAATTCTGCTGATTTTGCCGAAGCCCCGGTGAAGTACGCCACCATTGACAGCAAGCTGTACACCATTCCGCTCGACATTCACCCGGTGGTGATGTACTACAACAAGGATCTGTTCGAGAAAGCAGGAGTCACTGCCCCGCCAACAAACCGTGCTGAATTCGACGCGGCCGTGGAGAAGCTGACGGATAAATCCAAAGGAGTCTACGGATATGTAGTGCCTACCCTTTGGCCGCAGCAGTTCATCTTCCCGTCGCTTGTCTGGCAGAATGGCGGAGAGCTGTGGAATGGAACAGACGTAGCTTACAATTCCCCGGAAGCTGTAGAAATGGTACAGTGGCTGCGCGATATGGTCGACAAGGGCATCTCTCCGGCCAATGTGCAGCAGGACGGCGAGAACACCCTGTTCCTTCAGGGCAAGAACGCGATCCAGTTCAACGGACCGTGGATGAAATCGCAGTTTGATGAAGCCGGACTCAATTATGGCGTAGCCGTTATGCCGCAGATCGGCAAAGCGAAGCAGGCTATTTATGCAGGCTCCCACGGCTTTGTGGTTCCGAAGGCTGTGACAGACAGCAATACGCTAGCCGGCATCGGTGATTTCCTGAAATATGTCTCCGGCAACTCTCTGGACTGGGCCGAATCCGGTCAGGCGGTAGCTTCCAAAA
The DNA here is from genome assembly GCF_038593005.1 of Paenibacillus sp. FSL E2-0178. NCBI lineage: Bacteria > Bacillati > Bacillota > Bacilli > Caryophanales > Paenibacillaceae > Paenibacillus > Paenibacillus sp. FSL E2-0178. The sequence continues at coordinate 1,899,303 of NZ_CP151953.1, read as the reverse complement.
CCGTTATGGACAGTGCAGAATTCAAAGCTATGGAGTTCCAGAGTACCGTATCCCAGAGCTTCTCCTCCGTACAGTTTGCACCGAATGTGCTGAACTGGGGCACCATCGTCGAGCCGGTGTGGAGCGAGCTGAGCAATGCCATTCTCGGCAAAAAATCACCACAGCAGGCCATGGATGATGCTGTAGCCAAATCCCGTCAGGCGATGAAATAGCACTCATGACGAAGTGAACTTTTCGGTAAGCAAAAGCGGGAGCGCGGAATAGCTTCCCGCTTTTCTTTATACGAAGGAATGGAGGAATCTCTTTTGAAAAGCACATGGACTTCCCGCTTCACCTCATTTCTGTTCATACTGCCCTACCTTGCAGCCTTCGGATTGTTTCTGCTGTTTCCGATCCTGTACGGTGTTGTGATCAGCCTGCAGGACTTCGAGCTGCTGTCTGCCGCGCATCCCTTTGTGGGACTGCGGAATTATATAACGATTTTTACCCCGGGGACTTATGAGAACAGTATCTTCTTCCGCGGGCTGTGGACGACTTTCCAGTTTGTCCTGTACTCCGTGCCGCTGCTGATCGTTGTGGGGCTGGGAATGGCGATGCTGGTCAATGCACTGCCGGCGAAGCTCCGGGGGTTATTCCGGACGTTCTATTTCCTGCCTTATGCCTTGTCGGCTTCGGTTATGGCCGTGATCTGGCTGATGATGTTCGATACCAATGCCGGATTCATTAACAGTCTGCTGCAAAAGCTGGGCCTGACGGGGATCCCGTGGCTGACGGCTACGCCTTGGGTGTGGATTGCGCTGGTGCTCACGACGCTCTGGTGGACGATCGGGTTCAATATGATTATTTTTGTGAATGCGCTCAACGAAGTGCCTGAAGATTATTACGAGGCTGCTGCTATTGACGGGGCGGGCGCGTGGAGCAGGTTTGTGTCGATTACACTGCCTTCGATCCGCCCGGTGATGCTGTTCGTGATGATTACCTCAACGATCGCGTCCTTCAACATTTATGCCCAGCCGTTTCTGCTGACACGCGGAGGGCCGGGAGACACCACCAAGGTGCTGCTGATCAATGTGCTGGACCAGGCATTCGTGCGCAAGGATATCGGCTCAGCTTCCGCGATGGCGATTCTGATGGCGCTGCTGATCATGATGGTGTCCATCGTGCAGTTCCGTCTTACGAACCGGAAGGAGAAGGTATAAATGGGAAAAGTCAAAAAAACCGGCCTGCTGCTGCTGGCCATTCTGATTGCACTGTTCGTGCTGCTGCCGCTCGTGTGGATGCTGTCCACTGCGTTCAAAAATGACTTCGAAGCCCTCTCCGGGCGGATGAATTTCTTCCCGCAGAAGCCTACCCTTGATAATTTCGTTCAGGGGCTGAGCGGGGAGCTGATGAATACGCCGATTCTGCGCTGGATCATCAATTCCCTGTCAGTAGGGATTGCGGGCACAGCTATCGTGCTGCTGATTGATTCGATGGCGGCGTTTGCCCTGGCCCGGCTGCCGGATCTGCCGCTGCGCCGTACGCTGCTGTCCATGTTCATTGCCTCGCTGATGATTCCCAGTGTGCTGACCTTTCTGCCGATGTATATTGAGTTCAATACACTGGGGCTGATCAACACGTATCAGGCGCTGATTCTGCCGGCTACAGCCGGGGCATTCGGCGTGTTCCTGCTGTATCAGTTTTTTGTCTCCTTCCCGAAAGAAATCGAAGAGGCGGCACGGATCGACGGGGTGAACAAATGGAATCTGTATGCTAAGATCCTGCTGCCTTCCGCAGTGTCGATCATGATGACGCTGGGGATTTTTACCTTCATGGGGATCTATAATGACTTTGTCTGGCCGCTGTATGCAACCACCTCGCCGGAAATGCGGACGATCACCGCAGGGATTGCCATGATGGCCACCGGAAGCTACACCCAGAGTTATGGTAAATTAATGGCCATGACCACTATCGCTGCGCTCCCGGTACTGATTATCTTCATCGTCGGCCAGAAGTCATTCGTTAAGGCGATTACGAGCTCGGGTGTGAAATAACGGGTGATAGGAGGGATGCGGATGAGTATGAAACCTGATAGTCCGCACAAGGCATGGACAGGTAAAAACTCACGTAGAATAGTCTACTCGCTTGCGGCGATTATGTTACTTATACTGGCGGGAGGTGCTTATTTAGTGCTGCAGCACAATAATAGCGGGACAGATGAAGTCTATAACGGGCATGGCGGGACGTTCAAGAACACGCTTGCTGAGATTGATACTCCGGATCCGAGTGTGATCTACAAGGATGGATATTATTACATGACCTTCACCCATAACGGAACGGATATTATGGTGATGAAGTCACGCACAATGGATTTCCGCCAGGCCGAGCGGAGAGTGGTATGGTATCCGCCGGCGGAGACCGCCTACTCGGCGAATCTCTGGGCGCCCGAGCTCCAGTACATCCGGGGCAGCTGGTATATCTATTTTGCTGCGGATAATGGAATGAATGAGAATCACCGGATGTATGTGCTGCAGGGAGACAGTGGTGATCCGCTTGGCGATTATACCTTCAAGGGCCAAATAACCGACGACACCAACAAATGGGCGATCGACGGGCTGGCGATGGAAGTGGATGATGAGCTGTATTTCGTCTGGTCGGGCTGGGAAGGCGAAGTGAACGCTGCGCAGAACACCTATATTGCGCCGATGAGTGATCCGCTGACGATCAGCGGACCAAGGGTGCTGCTCAGCGAGCCGCTGCTTCCGTGGGAGCAGGCCGGAGGCCCGCCGTACATCAATGAAGGCCAGTCGGTCCTTCATCACGACGGCCGCGTCTTCATTGTATATTCTGGAGCGGGAAGCTGGACTCCGTATTACAACCTGGGCCTGCTGGCCCTGAAGCCCGGCGGGAATCCGCTGGAAGCAGTGGACTGGACCAAGCCGGAGCAGCCGCTGCTGGCGATGGATGAAGCCTCCGGAGTGTACGGGCCGGGGCATAACTCGTTTACGGTATCGCCGGATGGCAGCGAACAGTGGATTGTCTATCACGCGACTACTGGAGCGGCGGACGGCTGGAACAACCGCAAAGCACGGGCCCAGCCGGTCAACTGGGACGATGGCGGCCTGCCGGTGTTCGGGAAGCCGCTGGCGCTGAGCACGGCGCTTGAGGTTCCCGCTGGAATGGGAGTATTCGAGGCTGGGAATGCCATCCGCAGCGGGAACCGGCTGGAGTTCCCGTCCCTGCCGTCCACGGTGAATAGCGATACCCCGGTGCTGGTGCATTATGTGAATCCGGGTGGAGAACCGGCGGAGGCGGCAGTTTCAGTGAATGCTGGAACGCCGTCAAAGCTTCAGCTGCCGCCTACCGGGGGAGGCCAAACCGGATACGCCTATCTGAGCTTACCGTTCACAGCCGGGATGAATACAGTAGCCTTTGAGCTGCCGGAGGGAAGCGCAGCTGAACTGAAGGCCATAGAAATTCCCCGGTATGAAGGTGAAGCCCAGGCGATGGAGGGGGATGCTGATGCGGAGGATAACCCGTATGCCTCAGGGGGGGCAGCGGCAAACCTCAGCGGAAGCGATGCAGCGCTGCGCTTTAGCAATATTCATGTTCCGCGAAGCGGGGCCTACACTATCTCCGTAGCTGTTCTTAATGCTTCGCCGGACGCGAAGCTGGAGGTGGCGGTGAACGGGGATTCTACGATCGTATCGACCCTGGAATCTCAGGGACGAAACCAATTATCCTTCATGGAGCTGGAGCTGCAATTGCAGAGCGGTGCGAACGAAATCATTCTTTTTGACAGACAAGGCAGCTTCGGTATAGATTATATGGATATATGGCAGAAGATTGACTGAGCCGGCAGATTCATAGAATGCAAGCAAGACGGGGGCTTAACCATATGAGAGATACGAGACGCTTTAGCGGACACAAACGGAACAAACTGATTGCGCTTTCAATTCTGCTGCTGGTTATGCTTCTGGTGCTGGTGATGGGCGGCTGCGGTACAGACGGGGCAGAGGAATCCCCACAGGCTGCTGCTGAGCCGGTAACTCTGGAGTATTGGACTCCATTCAGCGGCGGAGACAACATTTTCATGACCGAGCTGGTGCAGCAGTTCAACCGGGAGCACGGGGATATCCGGATCGATCAGATCAATTCCCGGCTTGATGATTATTATTCGCGGCTGCGCACGGCGATTCTGTCCGGTAATGCACCGGATTTAGCCATTATTCACGCGACCAATCTGCCGCAATTCGTGCAGAACGGTTATATTGAGCCGCTTGACGGACTCGCTGCGGATACCGGGCTGGACTGGGGCCAGTTCAATGCCAAAATCGCTGAGTCCACGGTCTACGGCGGTGCCCATTATGCTGTACCCCTGGATACGCATACGTTAGTGCTCTATTACAATAAGAAGTTTTTAAAAGAAGCAGGGCTGCTGGATGCCGGGGACAAACCGCTGATCGGCAAAGGAGAGCAGGGGTTTACGGAGTTCCTGCAGCAGTTGAAGGCGGAGTTACCGCCCGGTGTGGCTCCGCTGGCTCTGCCCAGCACACGTATCGATTCCGTGTGGCTGTGGTGGAGCCTGTACAATCAGATGCAGGACGGCGGTGTCTTTTACAATCCGGAAGGTACACAGGCGGTCTTTAATAACGATGAGTCGCTTCAGGCACTGGAGTTCGTGAACAGCCTGTATCAGCAGGGGCTGATTCCGCCGGATATCAACGATGCATTCAAGCTGTTCTATGACGGTGAGGCGGCTATGCTGATTACAGGTGTGTGGGGAACTGGTGCTTTTGAGAAAGATGAGCAGCTGGAGCTGGGCGTCGTGCCGGTTCCGGTCATCTATGATCATCCGGCGGTCTGGGGAGATTCGCATACGCTGGCTATTCCGGCCAAAAGTGAGATGAGTGCGGAGAAGCGTAATGCTGCTATGATTTTTACCCGCTGGGCGGTGGAGCATGGAGTGATGTGGGCGGAAGCAGGGCATGTGCCGAGTTCCCGGAAGGTCGTGGAGAGCGAAGCTTATGCTGCACTGAAGTTCCGCAGTGATTATGCCAATACCGCCTACTCCGTAGCCTACTGGCCGAGAAATGTGAAGCAGTGGAGTATTAATGAAGAGATTATCCGGCAGTTTGAGAAAATGATCTACAAGGAGCAAAGCCCGGAGCAGGCTCTGCAAAATGCGGTGGACAGCATTAACCTTCAGCTGAAGAAATGACTGAGAGGGATTAAAGGGGAGAATGCGGTTGAAATCATTTCGCGGCTGGTTCAGGAATCTGGCGCTCGCGCGCAAGCTTATTCTTATCAATGTGGTATTCATTGTGCTGCCGCTGGGGCTGATGGGCTATTTCGCCTTCGCCCGCTTCACCGAAACAACGGAGCGCAAGGTTGGCGATTATCAGCTACAGACGCTGAAGCAGCTTACCCTGAATATCGACACCTATATGAATGAGCTGAACCGGCTGACCGTGATGCCCTATCAATATCCAAAAGTAACCGATTATCTCGCAACCAAGCGCACCTCCGGTGAACCGCTGACACTGGATGAGATCAGCGGACTGAACAGCTTCGTCACTCAGGTGTTTTTGAACGGCCGGGTAGATATTCTGGGTGTCTCATTATACGGCACCGGCGGTGCCTCTTATGTGGTCATGCCGGAGAGCCAGTATGTGACGACCTATAAGCTCGATGAAAATGTCAGCTGGCTGAATAAGTTCAAGGGTCACTACGGGCAGCCTGTGTATGTTGCCACACATGACTTAAGCTCAAGCGGCGGAAATGTGTATCAGGCCTTCTCCATTGTGCGGGAGCTGCGCAGCTTCGATGACGGGGTGACCCTCGGGTACATTGTCATTGATGTGGACCCCAAGTTCATCAGTGAGATTCTGTCCAAAGTAAAGCTGGATGCCAAGGAGCTGCTGTACATTACGGATGATTCCGGCAAACTGGTCATCGGTAAGGATCATGGACTGCCACAGGCAGCGCCTTCCCTGTCTCCGGATAATGCCAGTGAAGGGGTAAGACATGTGAAGTCGGAGGGGGAAGGGCTGCTGATGGCCCACGTAACTTCTGAAGTGACCGGCTGGACCACGGTGGGCGTTGTACCGGTCTCCAGTCTGATGAAAGATACCGAGGTTCTGCGCACCTACATTATTCTCATTGGCATCATCTCTGTAGGTCTGGCCCTGCTGCTGTATGTGTTCATCGCCTACCGGATCACCCAGCCGCTGCGCAAGTTGAGCCGGCTGATGCGCAGTGTCGAGCGGGGAGACCTCAGCAGGGCTTTTCCGGTGAGCAGTACGGATGAGGTAGGGATGCTGGGCCATTCATTTAACGGTATGCTTGCCAAGCTCAGCGAGCTGGGGTATCTGCTCTATGAGACGGAGATCCGGGAGAAGGATGCGCAGATTGCCGCGCTGCAGAGCAAGATCAATCCGCATTTTCTGTACAACACACTGGGCTCCATCAGCATGTACGCCGAGCTTGAGGGAAGTCCGGAGATTATTACGATGTCCAACAATCTCAGCAAGCTGCTGCGCTACAGCCTCAGCGGGCGCAAGGAGCATGTGACGCTTCAGGATGAGCTGGACCATGTCGGCGGATATATGGCAATCCAGCAGATGCGCTATGAAGAACGCATTCACTTCACGATGACTATCGAACCTTCGCTGCTGGACTGTGAGGTCATCCCGCTGATGATCCAGCCGCTGGTGGAGAATGCAATCAATCATGCACTGGACAAAGGTGTTGGCCGGGGCCGCATTTCGCTGACCGCGGACAGCAGCAGTCAGGTGCTTAAAATCACTATCGAGGATGACGGCATCGGCATGAATGCGGAGGCGCTTGAGGCGCTCCGGCTGCATCTGCTGAATACGAAGGAACTGGGTGGACGCTCAGGCAACGGTCTGCTGAATGTTCACCGCCGGATTGTGCTGCATTATGGCGATGAATATGGTCTTTCGCTGGAGAGTATGCCGTATCAGGGCTTCAAGGCAGTGCTGAAGCTGCCGGTTATTACCCATCAGGGCAGAGCAAGGGAGGATGACGGAGTTGCCTAAAATACTGATTGTTGACGATGAATCTGTCTTCCGCAAAGGTCTGCGCAAAATGATCACCAGCCTGGAGGGAAACTGGGAGGTGGTCGGTGAAGCCACTGACGGCTATGATGCGCTTGACAAGCTGGCCGAGCTGTCACCTGAAGTGCTGCTCACCGATATCCGCATGCCGCGAATGGACGGAATCCAGCTGCAGCAGATGGCGGGAGGACGTTTCAAGGGTCTGATGACCGTCGTGGTCAGCGGCTATGACGAGTTCGCCTATGTGCAGCAGTCGATGCGCCAGGGAGCGAAGGATTATCTGATGAAGCCGGTCGAACGCCAGGAGCTGGGGCGTGTGCTGGAGAGACTGGGGCGGGAACTGGCCGAGCGCAAGGCGCTTCCGGCGCGCAAAGATGAACCGTGGCAGGTCCAGCCTGTGCTGAAGCGGCATGTGGCCGGTCATCTGATCGAGAGTCTGCTGAAGGGCAAAACAGAAGACAGCGACCTGCAGCTGCTGCGGGAGATGGGTTTTGCCTTCGGGCATCCCTACTTCATCTGCATGGTGATCAAGCTGGATAAGCATTCGGTGGAGAAGGAGCGTTATCAGCGGGGCGATGCCTCCCTGTTCCTCCTGTATATCCAGCAGGTAGTCCAGGAAATGATTGACCGCCATGCTACAGGCATAAGCTTCGTGCTGTCGGATACCGAGGTCGTGGCTTTGCTGAACATAGCTGAGCCGCAGCATTCCTTATCGGCACCGGGAGCTCTAGGCGACCTGATCCGCAGGCAGATCCGCTCTTTGTCCAACCTGACGGTAACCATCGGGGTGAGTAATCCGGCGGAAGGACTGCCGGGCATTCCGAAAGCTTATAATGAAGCCGGAATTGCCCTCTTATACCGGCTGATCGAAGGCGGTGACAAGCTGCTCGATTATGCCAAAATGACAGAGCGCCCCCATTCCGGAAGCGGACCCTTGAAATGGTCATGGGAGATGCTGGAGAAGTCGATTACCGGGGGCAGAGTGGCCAGTATCGGCCCGATTGTTGAACATATGATTGAAGAGCTGTGCAGTATGGCAGAATCGCCGGAGAGCATTCATCAGCAGATCTGCAAGCTGCTGCTGTACTATTACGAGCTGTCCGAAGAGCTTAATGTTACCGAATCCTGGTTGGGGTCAAAGGATATCCGCAAGGTGCTGTTCGATGTATGCAGCCTCTCCTCGCGGCAGGAGCTGGCCGAGAAATGCCGGGGGCTGCTGCTAACCCTGACTGCCTGCATAGCGAAGTCCAGAGAGGTGAAGGATATCGATCCGGTAACTGCCGCCCAACGCTATATTACCCAGCATTATGATCATCCGCTAAGCCTTAAAGAAGTGGCGGACGAGGTGTATTTGAACCCGGCGTATTTCAGCAATCTGTTCAAGCAGAGGACCGGCGTCACTTTTATCGAGTTCCTGACGCATATCCGGATGGAAGAGGCCCGCAAGAAGCTGGCCTTCACAGGTGAGAAAATCAGCAGGGTCGCTGAGGAGACAGGTTTTGGAAATGTGCGCCATTTCAACCGGGTGTTCAAGAACTGCTGCGGTCTCTCGCCCAAAGAATACAGGGACAGCACTCGTAACGTACAGGCGGCTCTAATTGATAGGAAGGACTGACAGTAAGGACTAGTGAGGATTAAAAGGACTAGTAAGGACTAATAAGACTGTAGCAAGGCCGGATCGCATGAAATCTAATAACAAGGGAAACTGGAGGATGAAATAATGACGAATCAGCAACGTGCGGAATATCCGCGTCCGCAATTTGTACGCGATAATTGGGTGAATTTGAACGGGGAGTGGGAGTTTACTTTTGACGATGACAATGTAGGCAGCCGGGAGCAGTGGCATCTGGGAAATAAACCGCTGGCTCAGCGGATACAGGTTCCGTTTGCTTTTCAGAGTAGCCTGAGCGGAATCGGTGATCCCGGATTTCATGACATCGTCTGGTACCGGCGGGAGCTGGAGATTCCGGAGAGTTTTGTAGACCAAGAGATTCTGCTGCATTTCGGCGCTGTGGATTACGAAGCCTCCGTCTGGCTCAACGGGATCCTGGTGGCGAAGCATGAGGGCGGGCATACGCCGTTCCATGCCGGGATTAGCGCCGCACTGGCGCCTGCGGGCCAGCCTAATATTCTGGTGGTCAAAGCTGTGGATTACAGCAAGGACGTGACTTTGCCTAGGGGCAAGCAATACTGGAAAAGCGATTCGGCCAGCATTTTCTATACCCGGACAACGGGGATCTGGCAGACGGTGTGGATGGAGGCGGTATCGTCCGTCTATCTCGGCAAGGTGAAGCTGACGCCGGATATTGACCGCAAGAGCATTGAGATCCGTTCCTTCATTAAAGGTGCGCTGACCAGTAATGGAGAGCTGAACAGTGATTCCCTGAAACTTAAAGTGGAGATCACGTTTGAGGGTCAGCCGATTTCAGGTGATGTGTACTCTGTGCGCAACCCGGAAGAGTCCCGGAGCATTACCCTCAGTGATTTCAACGACCATGGGCACGGGCACTGGTGGTCGCCGGAGCAGCCGAATCTCTATGATGTTACCTTCACCCTGCTGGATGGCGGGAAGGTGCTGGATCAGGTAACCAGTTATTTCGGTATGCGCAAAATCTCGGTCGAAAGCGGCAGACTCTGCCTCAACAACCGCCCTTATTTCATGAAGCTGGTGCTGGATCAGGGGTATTTCCCGGACGGCAACCTGACACCACCCAGCGATGAGGCGATCCGCCGGGATGTCGAGCTGACCAAGGAGCTGGGCTTCAACGGTGCGCGCAAGCACCAGAAGCTGGAGGACCCGCGTTACCTGTACTGGTGTGACAAGCTGGGCTTACTCGTCTGGGGCGAAGCGGCCAATGCCTATGAATACTCGGAAGAGTATGTCCGCCGCTTCACCCAGGAATGGCAGGAGAGCATCGAACGGGATTACAACCATCCTTCGATTGTGGTTTGGGTTCCGCTCAACGAGAGCTGGGGCGTGCCGAACATCGCTGCCGACAAACAGCAGCAGCAGCATGCCCAAGCGATGTACCACCTGACCAAGTCGCTGGACGGGACGCGGCCGGTTGTCTCCAATGACGGCTGGGAGCTGGTCACCACAGACCTGTTCAACATCCACGATTACGAGTGGCGGCGCGAGGTGCTTGAGCAGCGCTATTCCTCCGTGGAGCAGGCCGTCAGCGGCCTGCCGGGTAACCGCAAGCTGGCGGTAGAAGGTTTCCCGTATGCGGACCAGCCGATTCTCATCACAGAATTCGGCGGCGTCGCCTACAAAAAAAGCGACTGGGACGGCTGGGGCTACTCCGGCGCAGAGAACGACGAAGACTTCGCCGCGCGTCTGCGGGCGGTGATACAGCCGCTGCTGCTCTCCGGGGTGGTGCAGGGCTACTGCTACACCCAGCTTACGGATGTGGAGCAGGAGATCAACGGCCTGCTGACGTATGACCGCGTACCGAAGTTGCCGCTGGAGCTGATCCGCGCGATTAATGAGGGGAAATAGGCTTTAGTCGTAATGCGTACTGGTGAAAATTATGACAGACACGAGAAAGATGCTTTCCGATATGGAATCTCATACGGGAGGCATCTTTTTGTTTATTAGAAATTTTGTATAGCAACTAAGTCTTGATTGATTACGATATACCAAATATTAGTACATAGATCATATTAAGTACTGTTAAAATTATGTAGAATTATTAATAATAATCTATTTTTGATAATCTTAATAAGGAGCTAATATTATGTTTCAAGTATTACCCTCTTTTAAGAGTAAAGAAAAATTGAAGTTTGAAAATTTATATACGAAATATAGATATCTATTATATAAGTGTGCTTTTGATATCCTAAAAAGGCAAAACTTAGCCGAAGATGCTACAAGTGAAGCTTTTATTAGAATATTTAAGAATCTGGATAAAATAAATGAGAATAATGAGAAGGAAACTATTGGTTTCATGGTGATCATTGTTAAGAATATATCCCTTACAATGTTATCTAATGAAAAGAGAAATAAAACGTTATTTTTTCAAGAGATTGATGAGGATATAGAAGAACATTTCAATTTGGAAGATGCAGTTATATCTAACCATCAATATAAGGAAATAGTCGAAGCAATAAGTAAATTAAAAGTTGAATTAGAAGCACCGTTTCTGCTCCGGTACGTTTATGGTTACTCCAGTAAAGAGATCGCTGAGATTCTGTGTATCTCTATAAATAATGTTGATGTAAGAATTTATCGTGCGAAAAAAGCCCTTGCTGATATTTTAGGGAAACGGGGTTTAAAAAATGGATAACGTAAAGTTAAAAAAGGAACTTTTTGATCTTATAATAGAACATGCGGCAACAGAATATTTATACGACGAAGCAGATGCGCTAAAAATAAAAACTGAAAAAAGTTGTGATGTCAAATTCTCTGATGGTTTTGAACGGAAAATAGATGTTTACATTCAATTAGAAAAGATTCGGCATGTGAGAAAAAGATGGGCAAAGCATCTGAAAGTTATTGCTGTTGCGGTAGTGATTTTTTCCTTGATTACCATATTGTCTATAAATAATGTAGAAGCATTTAAAATAGATTTTTATAATGTTTTTTACTCAGAGAAACCTAATTTTGTTGAAGTGAAAGCTATTAAGGAGGATTCTGATCTAATAATTGAAAAACTGCCAGACGGGTGGGATCATATCTATCTTCCGGACTATATTCCCTTGAATTACAGGTTTGAAAGTAGTTCCAATAATTCAAGTACCTTTAAAATAATATTTCAAGATAAAACAGATAAAAAGCTGGTTTTTAAGCAGAAAAACTATGTAAGGGATAAAACAGTGGCAGATAATGAAACCTCGAATTTTACAAGTATAACTATTGGCCATACGAAAGGTTACGCAGTTGAAAAAAATGGCGAGATTTTTATGTCATGGCAAAATCATAATTATTCGTTTGAGTTAGTTGGTTCAATAGATATAAAAGAATTAAGAAAAATGGCTGAAAGCCTTAAAATTCATAACTAAACATTTATTTCTATAATAAAAAACAGAAGAAGCAACAGCTTCTTCTGTTTTTTATGTTTTTTAGGAAAATGTGTAAGATATAGTGTTTGTTTGTAGTTTTATATATGAGAAGAAAAGAGAGGAGAGGTAGAATTTGTATGAAAAATAGATTTATGGCACTCTTTGCACTGCTTATGTTATTTCTGGTTCCTCAGCACATGTATGCAGGTGAAGTCAATGCGACTGTGAGTAATTTGGATCAGGATTACCAGATTCAAAGATTTAAGATCATTACCAACGTATCATTGAGGCTGTTTATCAGCAGTAGTGGTATCGCCGAGATGGATGTAGATTTAACTGCGTTTCAAGCTGACAAGACCTCTATAGTCTGTAACTTGCAGCAGTACAAAGATGCGGGATGGACCACACTAAAGACATTTAGTAATTCCATCAATAGCAACGATCTTAATTTGTTTCAAACATGGGCTGTGGCTAAAGGCAACAACTATAGAATTGAAGTTCATGCAACAGCCTATCTAAACGGTACTTCTGAGAGTACAGTACAGTACTATTACGCCGATTATTAACTAAAAGCAATGAAAGATATTGAAAATAGGCAGAGGTGAAATAAATGAGGAAAGCATTGTATTTAACTTTTGTTGCTTTATGGACTCTATGCTTACTTTTTGTATCGCAACCTGTAAGTTCTTACTCTGCAGGGAGTCAATCTTTGTATCAAAAGGTGGATATCTCGAATCCGATTACACTGGAATCTTCTATGTTGTACACAGGAGGCCCCTTGAACTCTGGCGAGGACCTCTGGTTTTCTTTTATTCCCAAACAGACTGGCAGTTATGAAATATCAGTGCGAGGGGAAGGTGGATTGTCTGGAACATTGTTTGACGCACACAGTTCTAAAATCATTATGCAAAATGAAACCGTTGAAGGCTCAGATATTTTGAAGCTAGCTAATACATGTTTAGCAGAAAAAAACTATTTTATAAAAGTATCATCAATACATCCAGGCGCATTTATCAATCAGTTGGAAATAGCTATTGAAGAATTACCTGCTCCTAACGATGAGTTCTTTAATGAGCAGTGGTCATTATTTAACCCGCTGAACGGAATAGATATTAACATCATTCCAGTATGGAAAAATTATAAAGGTTCAATTATTACTATTGGTGTGGCAGACACAGGGGTTGATTATCAGCATCCGGACTTAATTAACCGGTTGGATATGTCCCTTGCTTATAACTTTACCCATGATATGAAGGATGTCTTTCCAGAAAATGAGAAATCCTCTGCTTCTTCGGCCAGAGCGGGTCATGGTACTCATGTATCAGGTATTATATCTGCTCAGAGTAACAACAATCAGGGAATAGCAGGTATTACTTCGCAAGGTTCAGTAGTACCGCTTAAAGTGCTTGGGAGCAGACTGACAGATACCAGTGTGTATAACGGATCCATTGCTGCTTTTGTCAAAGCGGTAGAATATGCAAAAGCAAATGACATCCGAATCATCAATTGCAGCTTTGGCGGAGCAAATCCGGCTGTAACTGAGCAGGAGGCAATGTACCAGGCTAATGATATTTTATTTGTTATCGCAGCAGGGAATTCAGGGAGTAACCTGGCAGATTATCCGGAGTATCCAGCATCATATTATCATGACAATTCACTGGTTGTTGCTGCACAAAATATGGAAGGGAACTTAGCCGCTTTCTCTAATTATGGCGGACCAACCGACATAGCTGCACCGGGTGAATCTATTATCAGCACTTTTCCTAATTCGTTATATCTTTATAATAGCGGAACTTCAATGGCAGCTCCTGTTGTATCTGCGGTATCCGGTTTAGTTTGGGGGAATGCACCTTACTTGACAGCACTTGAAGTTAAGGAAATTGTGACAGATGTGAACAATGTAACTTTAGTAGATTCACTTTCAAATAAGGTACACAGTGGCGGTATGGTCAATGCTTTCAAGGCTATGATGTCTGCAGAACCCAGAACGGAGTCTCGCAGATTTGAGAATAAAAAGCGTGATATTTTTGGGAAAAATCTTAAATCATCTATCGACTCATACCTGCAAAAGGCAGATGAAGCTCTGAAAACAAACCAAATTATTGTCAAATTTGCTGCAGGAGTTAACGCGGAAGAGTACATAAACACGCTTGAAAAGGAAGAATTACTCACGGGAGTTCATTTCATTGATTACCTAAGTTCTGTTGATGCTTATGTACTTCAACTTTCAAACATGGAAGAAGCAGATAAAGCCATTACTGCTCTAAATAATTCCAACAATATTCTGTATGCAGAACCAAATTATTTAAGAGAATCAAATTAATTGGAAGGTTATTCACTGAATTACTTTCTTTATTGAAGGAATTTAGTGTTCATATACAACCCGGAAAGGAGATGATGCAACATGCGGGAGCCGCCTTTTTCTTATTTTGACGTACTAAATGTAAGGCTCGTGAATAATTCTATAATAAGAAGGAGTTAATTATGAAAAAGTTGATCGCAGTTCTTTCTTTGTTTGTATCCTTGTCTTTGACAACCAGCGCGTTTGCATCTGAAGTAGCACCAGTAAATGTTGTGGATAATAATTCGTACGGCATTACAGTGGAAGCACAGTTTGACGCTGTGAACAGTGAAATTTCGATTGAGCTTCCCGATGAACGTACTCCGCAATCTTTAAGTGATGTTACGAATTCTGATGATGCCTATGTCAAAGTGACGTTGAAAGCAAATTATTACTTTGATGCCTATACAAACCGCTTTACCTGGAGCACTATTGATAAGGTATTGGTAAATGCTAAATCTGGATATAGTTATAACAACCCTATTTACTCAGCCTCTTTTTTAGATGGTAATCGGACTTATGGAATTAGGCTGAGTGGGACTTTGGTTAATACTAAGGACGGCACCAGCAAGGATTATCCTATGTATGTGGAGTTTTACTTAAACCCGCAGACCGGTGCAATTTCGACAATATTATATTAAGAAAACGAGGAGGATTATAGTGAAAAAGTTTGTGAAAAGTATCACCCTTGTCGCCAGTTTTTGTCTTCTACTCAGCAGTGCCAATATAGTTAGTGCTTCAGCAACGGAAGCGAAAAGTGCCCAAACCAGCATTCAGAGCACGGCTACAGTTAACTTTTTTCAGAATATACTAAATAATGGAACACTGTCGGCTGATAAACAGTTAATCACATATGACGAAGCTGTATATGTGTATTCCGATATTGTAAGACATGCCAATGCTGAATCAGAGGTCCCCGAAGATGACAGGAGCCCAAGTGCAGGTTATTATATTTCTAATGATATTTCTTATGAATACACAGATATCAGTAATCCAGTTGACACACTGGATGCGACACCTGGTCAATCATTTTCTTTTTCGGCAGGTAACTCATTTGCAGCAACTGCCACCGCAACTGCTACATTAAAAGCATCTGAGGTCTTACAGATCGGGGTTTCAAACGGATACACTCAAACCTATACATTAACAAAAACGATATCAGACAAGAATAATACAAATCAAACCAAACGATATGGTCTATGCAAAATATATCGTGTTCATACATTTGATATTTATTATAAAAACATTTTTGGAAGCAATAGCTTTATTACGGCAGCAGTGTTTTATGAACCAGTCTCAATGGTTGTACGGGCGTTGAACTAGAATTCCGGTAGCTGTTCAAAAAAAGTAAACGTACAGATATAGAGATTGTACAAGAGCATCTCGTATGCTTAGTGTACAATCTCTATTGGTGTTATGCTGGGAAACTAACCGGCAATCCGCGCAACCGCCTCCCCCACCGTAACCAATCTCTCGCTCCCCAGCGTCATATCCTTGAGCCGCAGCTTGCCCTCAGCCTCTTCACTCTCACCAACCATAATGACATACCGGATGCCCTTGGCACTCGCTGCGGCCAGCGTTTTTTTGAGCTTGCGCGTGCCGGTGTCTACGCCCGTGCGGATGCCGGCGGCCCGCAGCGCAGCGGCGGCAACCAGAGCCTGCGGCAAATATCCGCCTATCGGAATGATCAGGACGCCGGAACGGTCCGCCGTATCCGCCGGACGTTCGCCCAGCAGGGCCATGATCGACTCCATGCCGAAGGAGATCCCGACCGTCGGGTACACGATATCATCACGCCCGACGAGCTTCCCGATGATCGCATCATATCTGCCGCCGCCGCCCAGGCTTGAGGTATAGCTGCCGGAAGCGTCGAAGATTTCATAGACGGTTCCGGTATAGAATGAGAGGCCGCGCGAGAGAAAGGCATCGAAGACGCAAACGGCGCCTAGTCCAATCGCGTCAATCAGCTGCTGCAGCGCAAGAACCTCCAGCGCCCCGGGCTGCCCGTCAAGCTTATACTTCTCCACCAGCCGCCCGAACCCTGGATTGTTAAGCGTAAGCAGCTCCGAAATCAGCTGAACCGTGTCTGCCGTCAACTGTTTGTCCCTCAGCTCTGCCAGCACTCCGCCGCTGCCGATCTTCGCAAGCTTGTCGAGGGTCAGCATGACGGAGAGCTGATCCTCCCCCGGAACACCGACCGCACCCAGGATCTCGCCCAGGAAGCGGCGGTTGTTCCACTTCAGCACCACAGGGATTTTCAGTCTGCGGAAGACCTCCGCTGCCAGCTGCATCAGCTCAGCTTCGGCCTGCGGGCCGGCAATACCGACCACGTCGGCGTCACATTGCAGGAACTCGCGCAGCCGTCCTTTTTTGACCGGCCCATCCCGGAAGACCTTGCCGATCTCATAGCGGCGGTAAGGGAATTCGATCCCTGGATTCAAGGCAATCACCTTGGCAAAAGGGATCGTCAGATCGTACCGCAGCCCCAGCCTGCGACCGCCCTGATCGGCCAGCTGGTACATCTCGCGCAGAATCTCATCACCGCCGGCGTATTTGGAGGTCAACAGCTCCAGCTCATTGAGCAGCGTTGTATCCATTGACTCGAACCCGTACAGCTCGAACAGCTCCTGAAGTGTAGTCCGTACATTCTGGCGGATGGCCTGTTCACGGCCGAAGTAATCATAAGTTCCTTTAATATTTTGCATCATTAGCAGCTCCTTTGTATTGAATTCTGGCAAGCAGAAACAACTTTGCTGTCCTTTTAAGGACGGTACCGTTTCAGCGAAAAATATAAGGATAATGAATAGCGCGAAGCCTATATATTCTTATATTTTTAAATAAAAAACGCGCCGGACCTCTTGGTCCTGCGCGCTTCGATATGCCGCAGGGAGGTCAAACGCGAAATGCGTTAGCCCTCCCTGAATGAATTCAGGTGTGCTAACGCTGCTTGTGATGATGAAGTTGATTCGGTATGATGGACAAGCGGTTCATTTGAATCAATTCCCTTCAGCCTGGATTACAGCACATTATAGCGGATCAGGGACGGCCGCGCAAGACCCGCATTCCCTTCAATCAAAAAGGAGCAATCATAATGGACCATATACAACTCATCACCGAAGCAGAGAACTTCGCCAAAGAGCAACTAGGCTTGGATACCACCGGCCATGACTGGTTTCACACTAACCGTGTGCGCAATACAGCGGCGCTGATCGCAGGGATGGAGGGGGCCAACGTGGTGATCTGCACAATCGCCGCGCTGCTGCATGATGTGGCCGACGAGAAGCTGAATCCCTCCAAAGAAGCAGGACTGCTCAAAGTACATACTTGGCTGGCCGCACATCTCCCGGATGAAGCTGCAAACAAGCAGATTATGGAGATCATCTCGACGATGTCCTTCAGCGGCGGCGGTGGCGCACCGATGTCTACGCTGGAAGGACAAGTGGTGCAGGATGCGGACCGTCTGGATGCGCTGGGGGCGATCGGGATTACGCGTACAATGGTCTTTTCAGGAGCCAAAGGCCGTCCGGTCTATGACCCGGAAATTCCGCCAAGGGACGAATCGCTGAAAGAGGAATACCGCAACTATTCCAAGGGAACGGCGGTCAATCATTTTTATGAGAAGCTGCTTAAGCTGAAGGACCTCATGAATACCTCTTACGGCAAACAGCTGGCGGAGGAGCGGCATCAGTTTATGCTGATTTTTTTGGAGCAATTTTATAAGGAATGGAATCAAGGGGCAGAGTAGGTGTTATAATGGAATAATGCGCAAGATGGATGGAACGCGGGAGACCCCGCTTGAACCGGAACAATCGGCATAGAAGAGGTTGGATACAATATGAGTGAAGTACAAGTACAGTTTAGTGATTATGGTTTAAATGAAGAGATTATCCGCGCGCTGGAGGTTCTGAAGTACGTAGACCCCACCGAGGTGCAGCGGAAAGTCATTCCGGTAGCGCTGAAGGCGCAGGATCTGATCGTGAAGTCACAGACGGGTAGCGGCAAAACCGCAGCGTTCGCCATTCCGCTCTGTGAGCTGGTCGATTGGAATGAGAACAAACCCCAGGCGCTGGTGCTGACCCCAACCCGGGAGCTGGCACAGCAGGTTCGGGAGGACATTACGAATATCGGGCGCTTCAAGCGGATTAAGGCGGTAGCGTTGTTCGGCAAGCAGCCTTTTGCCCCGCAGAAGATTGAGCTGACTCAGAAAACGCATGTGGTCGTTGGCACGCCAGGCCGTGTATTTGACCATATCGACCGTGGAACGCTGAATCTCAGCCGGATTAAATATCTGGTGATTGACGAAGCGGACGAAATGCTCAGCATGGGCTTCATTGAGCAGATTGAGAAGATTATCAAGCAGCTGCCTAAGGAACGTGTAACGATGCTGTTCTCGGCGACGCTGCCGGAAGTGATTAAGAATCTGTGCCGTAAGTACATGACGGAGCCGGTGGATATCGAGATCGAAGCCAGCGGAATTACGACGGCGTCGATTGAGCATGCGCTGATTGAAGTGAGACAAGCTGCCAAGTTTGGACTGCTGAGCGACCTGCTGACGGTGGAGAATCCGGATAGCTGTATTATTTTTTGCCGTACCCAGGAGCAGGTGAACGCCCTCTTCCGCG
Source organism: Paenibacillus sp. FSL E2-0178 (assembly GCF_038593005.1). Taxonomy (NCBI): domain Bacteria; kingdom Bacillati; phylum Bacillota; class Bacilli; order Caryophanales; family Paenibacillaceae; genus Paenibacillus; species Paenibacillus sp. FSL E2-0178. The sequence continues at coordinate 1,880,281 of NZ_CP151953.1, read as the reverse complement.
GAATGGCGGATCTGGAGTATCCGGTGGACAAAATCCACGGCGGCATGGAGCAGGACGAGCGTTTTGAGGTCATGAATGCATTTAAGCGGGGCCAGTTCCGTTATCTGATCGCCACCGACGTTGCAGCCAGAGGGATTGATATCGAGAACATCACCCATGTCATTAACTACGATATCCCGCTCGAAAAAGAGAGCTACGTCCACCGCACCGGCCGGACCGCCCGCGCAGGCAAAAGCGGTAAAGCGATCACCTTCGTTACGCCGAACGAGCACAAATGGGTCAAGGAAATCGAAGGCTACATTGGCTTCACCCTGCCGGAGATGAAAGCTCCTTCAGATGATGCCGTGGCCTACGCCAAACCGGCCTTCGATCTGAAGCTGGGCAAGCAGCAGGTCCGCAAAGCCGGCAAAACCGAGGTCATGAACCAGGACATCATGAAGCTGTACTTCAACGGCGGCAAGAAAAAGAAGCTGCGCGCTGTCGATTTCGTCGGCACTATCGCCAAGCTTGAGGGCATCACAGCGGCGGACATCGGAATCATCACGATCCAGGACAACGTAACCTACGTCGATATTCTGAACGGCAAAGGCTCGCTTGTGCTGCAGGCGATGAAGGAGACGACCGTGAAGGGCAAGCTGCTGAAGTGCCATATCGCCAAAAAATAAGCCGTTTCAAAGAGCTGTCACACCAATTGTTATACGGGGTGGCGGCTTTTTTGCGATTTATGATGTATGAGAGCCTGCGAACAAATGTATGCGAAAAACCGAGTACAATGTGCCACGAATGGAGTAGACGAGCCGAATGTATGCGAAAAACCGAATACAATGTGCCACGAATGGAGCAAACGGGCCGAATGTAGGCGAAAAACCGAATACAATGTGCCACGAATGGAGCAAACGGGCCAGATGTATGCGAAAAACCGAATACAATGTGCCTCCGGGAGGGTAATCAGGCCAAATGTATGCGAAAAACCGAATACAATGTGCCACCGCTAGCTGGGGAAGCCGATTATCCGGGAAATGTTGGAGGTAAAGGAGCAGATACGTTTAGCGGCGCCAAGGTTTTGTCCTGAGTGATACGTATGCTCCAGGACAACGTGACTTTTGCGGCTGCAAAAATCGCGGAGATCACGTAGATTTCAACATAAGTTATATGCACGATCTGGATGGGCGTGCTGTAAACTTGGCCGAAACGAGGATGAACTGGACTGAGTTGAACTAAACTGAACTGAAACTACCTAACCAAGGAGGATGGTGGACTATGAAAAGTGTGAGAAGCCGCGAGTTTGCCGTGCCCTTTCTGCAACGTCTAATCCAGGTGGATACCTGTAATCCTCCCGGCAATGAGCACAAGCTGTCTCTGCTGCTGCAGGAGGTGTTGCGGGAGCTGGGCATATCCAGCAGCATTACGATTGTGGAGCAGGGCCGGAGCAACCTGGAGGCGGTGATTGCCGGCTCCGGCAACCTGAAGCTGATGTTCTGCGGCCATCTTGATACGGTCAGTCCATGGAGCGCAGCAGCAGGCAGCTATCCCCCGCATGGTGCGGTGATTGAGGGGGGCCGGATGTATGGCCGGGGCACCTCGGATATGAAAAGCGGCCTGGCCGCCATGCTGCTCGCCGCAGCTTCCCTGCACCAGGACGGCATCCGGCTGGCCGGTGATCTGCTCTTCCTGGCGACCGCCGGGGAAGAGGTGGACAGCTGCGGCGCACGGCTGTATGCCGAGCAGCACAGGCACGACCTGCCGGAGCTGGACGGCCTCGTCATCGGCGAGCCAACCGGCAGCCGGGTGGCGGTCGGTCACAAAGGCGCCCTCTGGCTGCGCATCTCCCTCTTCGGGCGCAGCGCCCACGGCTCCATGCCTCAGCTCGGCCTCAATGCGGTGGAGGGCATGATGGAGATCATCGCGCTGCTGCACCGCCATGCGCTGGAGTGGCAGGCCACTGATCCGGTTCTTGGTTCCAGCAGCTTGTCTGTAAACAAGATTACCGGTGGTGTACAGACCAATGTGGTCCCGGATTCCTGCACCATCGATGTGGATATCCGCACCGTTCCGCCGCTGGAGCATGGTCCGCTGCTGCGGGAGATCGAGGACAAGCTGCAGGAGATTCAGCGGCTTCATCCGGACTACCGTTATCAGGTGGAGCAGCTGCTGGACCGGAGTGTGGTCTATACTGATCCCGGCCAGCGTTTGATTACTACGGCTTTGGAAATTGCTGCGCAGCAGAGGCGGCAGGGCCAAGCGGGAGGCCCTGCTGAAGAAGCAGAAGGTGATGCGGCAAGAGACGTAACTCCAATTCAAGGTGTACCCTATTATACGGACGGCTCCGTGCTGCATAATAACGGCAGGCTCCCGGTTCTGATCTACGGACCGGGCGACCACCGCCTCGCCCATCAGCCGGATGAATGGGTGGATATTGAGGCCTACCTGGAATCAATCGACTTTTATAGAGAGCTGGCGATCCGTTTTCTGGGCAAGGCGGATGATTAGAAGACGCAACGCTGACGAGGCAGATGCCACTCTTAAACGAACAAACTGAGGCATAGGTAACCCTGCAGTTTGGTTGATTGTACTTTATACGCCGTTTCTAAGGTTGTAATAAACTTCGGATTTCGTCGCCGACAATTCTGGTATCCCAAGGTGAAAAGAACACATTGACACCATCATCAACAAGAGTAAAGGAAAAGGCAAACGGCTCGCCGGTATATAGGACTACCTGATAATATTCCGGATCACCGTCCTTATTCTGAGGGCTGTAATTTTGGGTGTTTTTTCCGCTTTCCAGCAGGTGAACGAAGCGCTTGGTTTCATCATCGGTTAGAGTTTTGTAAGGCTTCACATCATCCTGATGATATAGTTCAACCCGCTCTATATTGTGTTTAATGACGTCGTTATATCGCTGCTGCAGGTTATTGGCGTAATCATCCTCTACATATAAGCGGTATCCGCCGATGCGTGTTTCATCTTTGGCGGCAATAACTTCGTCTGTCTTAAAGCCTTCAATGCGGTATAGCTTAGTTCCTTTTTCCAAAAAGGCAGCATCACCATCCTTCGTCTGGTAATGAGGATTAGTAACGACATCCGCGACTTTAAAGTTTACTTCGCCAACAGTTTCCGTGGTGACTTGAGCCGGATTCTTAATCACGTTTTCCCAAGATCCGGTGTAGGAATGTCCATTTAACTTTAGGAAATCCACCCAGTCAATTGCAGAGCCGCCCTTAATCCGAGTACTGCCCGAGCAGCCGCACAGGACTATAACAGCCGTTAGCACGATGAGTATTTTTATTTTCATCCTAAGACCCCCGTTTTCTTGAGTTGCATTACTTATACTAATTGACGAAACTATTCACGGGAGGTTGCGGGAATGAGGCCCGTGAACGCAAAAAAACCTTGCGAAGTGCAGCCCGCAGGCCGCATCTCGCAAGGTTTTTGATGTATACTCTTAAGCATTATACTGCGCCTGATACAGACGGCTGTAGGTTCCGCCGGCATTAACCAGATCCTCATGGCGGCCTTCCTCGGAGATGCCGTCCTCGCTGACCACGATAATCCGGTCGGCATTCTTGATCGTTGTCAGGCGGTGGGCGATGACAAGCGTTGTGCGGCCCACGGACAGGTCAGCCAGCGACTGCTGAATCGCCGCTTCGGTCTCGGTGTCGAGGGCCGAGGTGGCTTCGTCCAGAATCAGAATCGGCGGATTCTTGAGGAACATACGGGCGATCGCCAGGCGCTGCTTCTGTCCGCCGGACAGCTTGACGCCGCGTTCCCCGATAACGGTATCCATCCCGTTCGGCAGGCTGTTGATCAGCTCCTCCAGGTGAGCCTGACGTGCGGCCTGCCAGATCTCCGGCAGCTCTGCATCCAGCTTGCCGTAAGCGATATTCTCACGGATCGTGCCGGAGAAGAGGAACACATCCTGCTGCACGATCCCGATCTGCTTCCGCAGCGAGCTGAGCTTCATATCGCGGATATCGATCCCGTCGATGGAGATGGCTCCGCCGGTCACATCATAGAAGCGGGGAAGCAGGCTGCAGATCGTTGTTTTACCGGCGCCGGAAGGTCCGACGAAGGCAATGGTTTCACCGGCGTTAACGTTCAGGCTAATATCCGCCAGCACCGTACGGTCCGCTTCATAGCCGAAGCTGACATTGCTGAAGCTGATATCCCCGCGGAGTGAGCTTACTTCTACAGCATCCGGCTTGTCCGCGATATCGGGCTCGGTATCAATGACTTCAAGATAACGCTTGAACCCGGCAATCCCCTTCGGATAGCTCTCGATGACGGAGTTGATTTTCTCAATCGGGCGGAAGAAGACGTTAGCCAGCAGGATGAAAGCGACGAATTCCCCGATCTCAAGCTCTCCCTGAATGAAGAACCAGGCGCCGCAGACCATGACTACAATGGTAATCAGACGGGTCATCATATAGCTGACCGACGAGCTTTTGGCCATCAGCTTATAAGCCATCAGCTTGGTCTGGCGGAACTTCTGGTTGTCCACAGCGAACAGCTCTTTCTCATATTCCTCATTGGCAAAAGACTGAACCACACGAATCCCGCCGACATTGTCCTCGATCCGGGCATTAAAGTTACCCACATTGCCGAACAGACGATGGTAAGTTTCCGTCATATTGCGGCCGAAATGGATGATGACCCAGGCCATAACCGGCACGATGATGAAGGTGATCACAGCCAGCTGGAGATTGATATCCGCCATCAGAATAAATGCACCGATCAGTGTCATGACAGCGATGAACACATCCTCCGGCCCGTGATGGGCCACTTCGCCGATATCGTTCAGGTCATTGGTAATTCTGCCGAGCAGATGACCTGTTTTGTTATTATCGAAGAAGCGGAAGGACAGCTTCTGGATATGATCGAACATTTTTTTGCGCATATTGGTCTCAATGTTAATGCCCAGCATGTGCCCCCAGTAAGTGACAACATAGTTCATTGCCGTATTCAGCGCGTAAATTCCGAGCAAGACCACACAGGCAATCAGAATCAGCGGCCAGTCCTGACCCGGCAGCAGATCATCAATGAATTTATTGACCGCTACGGGAAAAGCAAGCTCCAGCAGACCGGCACCTACCGCACAGGTGAAGTCGAGGATAAACAGCTTCTTATAAGGACGGTAATAGGAGAAAAAACGACGCAGCATCTCTTGTTCACTCTTTTCTGTAGTGTTATGTATCTGGTTATTGAGATTGATTCTCAAGTGAACCTTATTCTTAGGATACTAAAGAGGGTTACATGATTTGTCAACGGTAAGATGTTTAAAATTACATGTAATTCATCTGATTTATTACCATTTCACCCAGTCGTGAAAGGCTATTTCCACATATTTTAACTGTATTCAAGTATAAAGGAGGAGTTAACATGAGCGAAAATGTTGGGGGATACGGCGGAGTATTCACTTCCACTGGCGCGATTCTGGTTCTGTTCATCCTGCTCGTAATCATTACTAAATCCTTCTGGATTTAATTAGGCTTCACCTATCTGTGCTGCCGCCGGTCCCGGAGACCGGCGGTTTTTCCTGTTGCTGATTTTGTTCAGGCGCATTGTCAAGCCTCTGAACTAACTTTAAGTTGTGCAGCCTTCAGCGTAAAGAGATATAATGGCCACATGTGCCATGGATCTGAACGTCTACTACATACAGCAGCTTTATTCCCTGACAAGCCCCCGGCTTGACGGGTGTTTTGCTGCGGCCTTGGAGGAACAACATGAAATTCAGCCGTCAAAAAAGCAACATAGCGGGGCCAGGCTTGTCCGCGCATGATTCAAATACCGCCAGCCGTTGGATGCTCATCACCGGTATTATTTGTGTCGCAGCTGCGCTGCGTGCCCCGTTCACTTCAGTCGGACCTCTGCTGGAGATGATCCGTGATGACCTGGGATTGTCTAATACCCTGGCTGGAGCGATCACGACCTTGCCGTTACTGGCCTTTGCGCTATTATCTCCGTTCGCTCCTCAGCTTGCCCGCAAAGTTGGACTTGCCAATATCCTCATGCTGGCTATGCTTACGCTGTCTATGGGGATTCTCGTCCGTTCAGCTTCCGGAACGGTTACCTTGTTTGCGGGTACGACAATGATTGGCCTGTCCATTGCCGTCTGCAATGTGCTGCTGCCGGGACTGATCAAGGGGAAATTCCCGCACCGTATCGGCCTGATGACCGGAATCTACACGGTCTCCATGAATATATGTGCAGCTGCTGCTTCAGGAATCAGTGTTCCTTTGGCCTCACATGCGGGGCTTGGATGGAGGGGAACCCTGGCTTTGTGGTTTATCATCTCTGCGCTGGCTACCCTGCTCTGGATTCCGCAGATGAAGAGCCTTAGCCCAAGCGGTACAGGCGCCGTGCGGTCTTCGGCTGTGCGCGTATGGCGCTCCCCGCTCGCCTGGCAGGTTACATTGTTCATGGGGCTGCAGTCTTTGCTCTACTATGTCCTGATCGCCTGGTTTTCGGTTATTCTCGGGGAGCGGGGAATGTCCTCCAGCCATGCGGGATGGATTCTCTCACTGATGCAGCTGGCACAGCTGCCGTTTACATTCTTTGTACCGCTCTGGGCCGGACGGATGAAGAACCAGCGTTTGCTGGTAGTTATTACTTCTATCCTGTTTATCATTGGCATCCTTGGAATTTGGCTGGGCAGCACGGAGCTGATGGCGGTGTGGGCGGTATGCATTGGAATCGGCGGGGGATTCGCTTTTGGACTGGCGATGATGTTCTTTAGCCTGCGCACCCGTACTACGCAGGAAGCCAGTGAGCTGTCGGGCATGGCCCAGTCTGCCGGTTATCTGCTGGCCGCGATGGGACCTGCACTGTTCGGTCTGCTGCATGATGCTACGAACAGCTGGAACACACCGCTGGCACTGCTGGCGGCAGCAAGCGTGCTCTTGTTCGCGGCAGGAATGGGAGCCGGACGCGACAGATACGTGGGTGACAGGGGATAGCGGATTATAATGAACACGGATATATTTATTATTTTCATGGATTACCTCACACATTCCATTTACAAACGGATGGTATATTAAGGATATCCTCAGCTTGTATGTGCTATATATGTTTATGAACTATGGACTCCGCCACTTGCTGGCGGGGTCAATTTTTTTGATAACTATAAGAATTTATATGTTTCACAGGATCACTTATCCTTCTATTTCTCGCTGAAACGTTACCGTCCATACACAAGGGCGGCAATGTCGTTCCCGCTTACAGCTAAATTCAATACGCTTAGTTTGTATAAGATTTTGGCAGAGAAAGTGCATTGAAAGCTGATCAGGACATGCTACTATTGTCATTAAGATTACATGAGAATGATAATCAATGAAAACAGACATAGGAGTGAAGAGAGAAATGACAAACCGGGGCCGGAAGTTTATCTGGACAATCGTACTTATGCTGGCAATGTCCGCTTTGGCGGCTTGCGGGACTGCTAACAAGGCTGCGGAGGGCAACGCTGTCCAAGCAGGGAATGCAGCGGAAGAGGCAGCAGTAGCCAGTACAACTCCTACAGAGAGCAGCAATAATGCCTCAGAAGAAGGAGCGACCCGTACGATTACCGGAGAATTCGGAGATGTAGAAATTCCCGTAAATCCTAAGCGGGTGGCGGGGATCTATGTAGAAGATTATCTGAAGGCACTTGGCGTTACTCCAGTGGTGCAGTGGTATCATCCAAGCTGGGGCAAGCAGGATTATCTGAATCTGGATGTGCCTGAATTCGATATTAGCGGCAGTATGGAAGCGTTGCTCGACAAAAATCCCGATCTGATCATTACCGATGGCGGTGCAGATGCCGCTAAGTATGAACAATATTCCATGGTGGCGCCAACCTACCGTCTGCCGGAGAGCGTGCTCCAGGATTCAAGGCTAATGCTCACAGCGATTGCCGACGCGCTGGGTATTCCGGAGAAGGGTGAGGCTGTGCTTGCGGAGTATGACCAGAAGGTAGCCGATGGTAAAGCCAAGCTGCAGCAGGCTCTGGGACAGGAAAAGGTAGCTGTAATCCGGCTTAATGTCGCGGACAAAACCTTTGCTCTTTTTGGAGTCAAAAACCGCTTTACCGGTGTGCTCTATGATCAATTCGGTCTGACACCTGTCCCGATGGCCGCTGAGATGACGGAATATCAGTCCATTATTTCCGAAGAAGTGATACCAGCGCTTGAAGCGGATCACATCATTGTATTCCCTGACAACGGAGACTGGGATACTGCGGCTAATCAGGAGGCGATCCAGATTCTCGATGGCCCTCTGTGGAAGAACCTGCCTGCGGTGAAGAACGGGAACATCTACAGAATGGAACGTTCCCACTGGCAGTCCGGTGCCATCACGGCAAATACGATGAAGCTTGAGGATCTGCTGAAGGTCATGGTGAAATAACATGATTTTGATGAAGCAAGTGAAAAGAAGGTCTATCAGCACAGTTGATAGATCTTCTTTTTTGTTTTACACTGAATTGGTGATAATGATTCTCAATAAGGTGGGGTAGAATGGCGGATCTAGTACAGGAAAATACCGGAAGAAGGCTATTCTATAGCCTGATTAACATAGAAACCGTTGCCCAGTCCCCGTCTGAAAATGAACCGACAGATGTGTACAAGGAACATACATTAATTATAGTTTCGGAAGGGCAAGGCTGGCTCAAAGCGGATGATAGGCAATATCCCTTGGAGAAAGGTGCCGGATTTCTGATAGAGGCCGGATCACTAAACAGAATCCGGGCCGGAGAGCGGGGACTGAGCTTTTACCGGATTGGCTTTGAAGTTATTCATACCGGAGGGAGCAAACCTAACGGAGTGGAAAGGAAGTCTGGAAATGGCATGCTCCGGCCGGGATTCCTTAACTGCAGACCTTATTCACAGTGTGTACTGCTGCTGGATTCCATTTATCATAGCCGCAGGAGTGCCGAGGATATTGAATGGTTTGCGGCTCAGACCCGTTTTCAGGAGCTCCTGCTGCTGATCATGCGGGCGAATTCTCCGGCGATGAAGACCAGGGATGATCATGAGGCGGTGGAGCGTTCGATCCGCTATATGGAGGACCATTTCAATGAATCCTTATCGGTCGACCAGCTGGCTGAGCTTGCAGGGATTGGCCGTGCGCGCTATACCCAGCTTTTTAGAGAGATTACCGGTCAGATTCCCTTGGAGTACTTGAATGGACTGCGTATTGAACGGGCACAGCAGCAGCTGCTGCTGACCAGGGACCGCCTGCATGATGTTGCACTGGCTGTCGGCTACAGCAATGAGTATTATTTCAACCGCCGCTTCAAAGGAACAGTTGGTGTAACTCCCGGCCAATACAGGAGCCTTCATCAGGAGGGAGTCCGCGTATTTGCCCCTTTTCTGGAGGATTATCTGCTGGCATTAGGGATTACTCCGGTGGTGCAATATTGTCATGCCCAGTGGGGGAAGCAGGAGTATCTGGGTCTTGATCAGGTTCCTGCCTTTGATATTTCGAGCGGAGACTGGCAAGGACTCTCCCGGTATATGCCCGAGCTGATTATGCTGGATGACGGCTTTCAGCGCTGGCAGCTGGGGGAATGCCGCCAGGTGGCCCCACTGCTCCGGCTTCCGTTCCATCAGGAGGACTGGCGGGCAACGCTCCGCTCCGCAGCCGCTGTCTTCGGCAGAACGGAACGGGTGCAGGAGGTCATCGGCCATTATGAGCAGCAAGCCCGGCAGGCCAAGCGGATGCTCAGCCGCAGCATCCGGGGACAGACGGTAGCGTTACTGCGGATTTCCGCTTATGGAGTTGCTCTGTATGGCTGTGATGAGCTGGGATATTCAGCAAGCGTTCTGCATGAGGATCTGGGGCTCCAGCGGCATGGATTGGTCAGCTGGCTTACCCGGGGACAAAAGCGTGTGAACCTGAGCCGTGAAGAATTGTCTGAGCTGACTGCAGATCATCTGTTTATAACTTTTGACAAGCAGGAAGGTGAAAGCCGGGAGCTGCTCGATACACAGCTATGGAGAAGCCTGCCCGCTGTGCGTAACCGCTGTGTGTACGAGGTTGATTTCATGGCCTGGATGAATTATGGTGTGCTGTCCCATCAGCGTAAAATCGAGGATGTGCTGAAGGTACTGGCGTAGACACCAGTCACAATCTGCGGATTGGTGAAGCAACAGCAATAAGCACCTCGATCAGCTTGGCGGCGGCGGCCAGCAGAAATACTGCACCGGGGGCCAATGCACCGCTCATCCAGCCGCCGAGTAATGCACCGGCCGGCATAGCCGTGCGGGTGAAGACTCTGGAGAAGCTTAGCACTCTGCCGAGCAGCTCGGGCGGAACCTTCTCCTGGCGGATGGAAGCGGACAATACGGACCAGGAGGTGTTGCAGGCAGCGACCAGGCCGAAGCCGATTCCCGGCGCCAGCCAGGAGTCGTTGAAGCCGGCCAGCACAAATCCGCAGGTTCCGGCCAGCAGCAGCACCGGAATCAGGCGGCCGCGCCTGAAATGCCGGTCGAGATATATGACCGCAAGGCTCCCGGCGACTCCTCCGGCAGCGAGCAAGGTATATGTCATGCCCATTTGACCTGTAGTTAAATGAAGATTGGTAATCAGGTAGTAGGTCAGGGTGGCATACGCTGCACTGTAGCCGAAGTTGCCGATGGCTGCCTGTATAGAGAGGGCCAATTGGACCGGGCTGCGTATCAGCCAGAGGAAGCCTTGGGACATTTCGGCGGCAAAAGCAGGCTTGGCGCTGCGTGACCGTGCGGGTTCCTGCGGAAGCCGGTACAGAACGCAGAGAATGACCGCGAAGGAAGCGACATCCAGCCACAGGATGGAAGTAATGCTCATAAGTGAGGCCAAGCCTCCCGCGACCGCCGGTCCGAGCATATCGGCCAGCTGGCCTGCGGTCTGAACTCCGGCATTCCCCCGGGTTAGATTCTTCCCGGACAGCGACGGAATGAGGGTTACAACCGCTATATCATAACCCGTTGATACAATGGATAAGAGCAGGGAAATGACGTACAGATGCCAAATGGCGAGCAGTCCGTAATGTGCCAGTATAGGAATGAGGGCAATGAGCCCCATTCGGATCAGATCGGCGCAGAGCATCAGCCGCTTGCGATTGAACCGGTCGAGGATCACTCCGGCAAAAGGGGCGAACAGTATGACCGGCAGCACACTGACGGCAAACAGCGAGCTCATTACCAGCACAGACCCGGTCAGCCTGTAGGAGAGCAGCGGCAGACAAAAGGTGTATAGGGCGTCTCCGATTCTGGAAATGAAATATCCGGTCAGGAAATGCGCCAGCTGGAGCGGGCTTTGCGGCCGGGAGGGACGCTGTGGTTCTTGCGGCAAAGCAGAGGCTGGATAAGCAGAGGAACCACGGGCGGTCTTCATAATCGTTGCCTCCAATAAGTGGACAATACGGTGAAGCTGCCGTATAAGCTGAACAGAACCAGTATGATTGCGGTGCCCAGGCTCAGGAACCGGCTGAAGCTGCCGGACAGCCTGCCCCTGATCAGGGAGATCAGGCCGGATAACAGCAGCCACCAGGCGAAGGAGCCCAGAGCAATCCCTGCCGGAAGAAACAGGGAGGCGCTGATTGCCTGGCCCAGTGAAGCGGCAAGCGCCATGAAGGACAGAAGTGTTGCCGGATTAGCCAGAGTCAGCAGGCAGGCGGAGGACAGGCTATAGATAATTCCGCTGCGCACGGCTGTTGTTACCGGATCTCCCTTGGCCGGAGCCGTCCATAGTGCCTTCAGCCCCAGATAGCCGAGAAACAGGCTGCCGAGCAGTCGAAGCGGAAGGGCGTAGACGGTGGTGAAATCATTCACAACCCGGAAGCTGGCAACGGTCACCAGCGCATAGAAGGCGTCAGCCAGCGCAATTCCGGCACCCGTAGCGAGACCGGCAGTGAAGCCGGACTTCAGGGTACGGTTCATGCACAGCAGAGACATCGGGCCGACAGGAGCGGCAATAATGAAGCCGAAGCTGAGGCCGCTTAACAGGGCCAGCCATGTGTTCATGGTGTACGTTCTGCCGGGGGCAGCGGTACATGCGGAGTTTCTTTGACCGTTCCGAGGATAATCGTAGTGCGGGTCCGCACGATACCCGGCAGGCCTTTGATCTCCTCGCTGATGATCCTGTCCAGATCCCTTGTTCCCCGGCAGCGCAGCTTCAGGATGTAATCATCATCCCCGGCAGTGTGATGGCATTCCTGAACCTCGGGCAGCTTCATCACGAGTTCTATGAAGCCTTGCCGGTGTTCCGGCCGCTCCAGCGATACGGCAATCAGTGCAGCCAATCCGTATCCGGCGGATTCAGCGTCAATCAGCGCCGTATATCCGGTAATGACACCTTGCTCCTCCAGCCGCCGAACCCTGTCTGCAGTGGCAGGAGAAGAAAGACCCAGCAGTCCGGCAAGCTCGGACCAGGTGATCCTACCGTTATTCATTATTGCCGAGATGATCTTGTAATCTAAAGAATCCATGTTATTCCTCCTTATATTATTAATCCATATGAGGAATATACATTATAATAATAAGTATTTCAATAATATTCCATACATATTATTGGTGGGCATTGAGTGGATAGCAGGACTTTCATAGTGCTGTAATAATCACCAATAAATAATTCTTGCAATTTATATTCAAAAAGAGTATAGTCTTAATTACGGTGATTGAATCACTGAACTACATAATATGCGGTCATGGCGGAATTGGCAGACGCGCTGGCTTCAGGTGCCAGTGATAGCAATATCGTGGAGGTTCGAGTCCTCTTGACCGCATCTGTTTTACAAATATGGCTCGTAATTGCTCAGGCAATTACGGGCCATTTTGATTTTTGAGCTAATGGGTGGAATGTAGGCTGGAAAGAGGCTGGGTGGGTGAATGAGGGGCAGAAGTGCCCCTGAATCCGCCGGAATTGGGCGGCAAGCGGAAATGAGGGGCAGAAGTGCCCCTGAATCCGCCGGAAGTAGGCGTTGTGGGGAAATCAGGGGGTAAAGTTCCCTCTGAGTCCACCAAAAGTAGCCAGATGGGCCGAATGTATGCGAAAAACCGAATACAATGCACCAGCGATAGGGCAAATGAGCCGGATGTATGCGAAAAACCGAATACAATGCACCAATTATAGGACTGATGTGGGCGGGAGAGAAACGAGAAGCCGCAAAAGATGCTACCCGGTAAGGGGAGCATCTTTTTTTGCGTGATGTGCGTGATATGCGTTTTGCGTGATGTGCGTGATGTGCGTACGTGGTGTGTGTGAATGTGCGCTATGTGAGGCGAAGCCTGATGCACTTACAACTTCATGCCGATCAACTTGCGTAGCGCGATGGCCTCTTTAAATGCCTTATTCACTGCCCGCTTCTCTGTTCCTGCTTCCGCAGGAACAGACTCAATACAACCCCGCAAAGTGCCAGACTCAGCGGAAGAAGGAAGGTGTCGTGGAACCCTGCAACCATCGCTGCAGTACGGGCAGAAGCTGCAGCGGAGCCGGCCTGGCTTATGTGCTCAGCAATGTTGGAAGACAACAGACCGGAGATGATGGCAATGGAGAAGGAGCCGACAATCTGCTGGGCGGAGGTGGTCAGCGGGGTTACCCGGCTGATCAGGTCTTTGGGTGCCGACTTGAGTACATGGGTGCCGAGCTGCATGGTGGTGAGACCCTGGCCCAGTCCCAGAAGGGCGAAGGATCCAATCATCGCATAGATCGTCGTATCGCTGTCCAGCCGTGACAAAAGAACGAGTGCAGCCGAGAGCAGCACAAGACCGGAGAACACAGGAATCCGTGCTCCGTATTTGTCAAGAAGTCTGCCCCCAGCCATAACGCCGGCGAAGCTGACCAGCGCCTGCGGGATGATCATCATCCCGGACTCCAAGGAGGAGAAGCCTCTAACCTGCTGCAGATATAAAGGAATCAACAAGATCGAACCGAATAACGCGATCTGGTTAATCCAGACCAGAATAATGCCTTTGGTGAACTCGAAGGAACGGAAGGATCGCAGCTCAAGCAGCGGCTCCTTCTGTCGCAGCTCTACAACAATAAATAATGACAGAGCAACTAAGCCGAAGATAAGCGGCAGCAATGTATAGGAGTCTGTCCAACCCTCCGCGCCACCTCTGTGCACTCCGAAGACGAGACTGGAGAAGGCCAGCGGGGAGAGGATCATTCCCCAAATGTCCAACTTGGCGGAGGTTCCTTTTTCGGAGACCGGAAGATACTTCATCCCTAAATAGATTGCGATCAGGCCGATGGGCAGGTTGATCAGGAAAATCCAATGCCAGCTCACATATTCGAGCAGCCATCCGGATAACACGGGGCCGAGCAGCGGAGCGATCAGCATGGGCATGGCGAGGAAGCCCATCAGCTCGCCTCTTCGCTCAGGCGGAGCGATTTTGAAGGATAAGGCCATGCCGATAGGAGCCACCATGCCGCCGCCAAGACCCTGCATAATCCGGAAAACAATCAGCTGAGCCGGGGACTGGGCCGCTGCACACAGCAGGGAGCCGATAGTGAACAATAGAATGGATACAAGAAAAACACGCTTAGCGGTAAATCTGTCCGAGAACCACCCTGCGAGCGGAATGATCATGGAGGTAGCCAGCGTGTAGCCGGTAATCGCCCATTGGATGGTCTTTAGGCTGGTGTGAAATACATTCTCCAGCTCAGGTATTGCCACATTCATAATGGTATTGTCCAGCATAACCAGCAGCATTCCGGCAATGAGCGCGAAGAGTACAGGGATAAGCGGTTTGATCGAAAAAGGCTTGCCGCCTTGCAGGGCGGCTTCTGTTGCGGATGGATTCATTGCAGTACACGTCCTCTTGAAATTAATATGGGTCATCCTGCGAAGCTTGAATAATGATCGGGAAGCAGCTGTCCCCTCCGGCCGGTAAGGATCTCTGCACCCTTAATCTAACGGTGTGAGATTAATATAGCACTGTCTTTTTTCACTGTAAAGGAAAATATCTAACGGTGTAAGTTTATTTTGCCGCATGAATTATCTAACGATGGTAGACCCTGTTTGCTGGATCGCTTAGAATAGAAACAGCTTGTACTCGGGAGGGCTCGTATGAGAATCAAAAATCTGCAAATTACCGAACCAAATATCATCAAGGCAGCCTGGGAGCTGCTTGACCAAATAGGCATTGAGGATTTCAGTATGAGGAAGCTGGCGGATCTGCTGCATATCCAGGCCCCTTCGCTGTATTGGCATTTCAAAAGCAAGCAGAGCCTGTTTCAGACGCTCGCCAATGAGGTGGCGAAGGAGGCCCTGCAGTCTGCTAAGCTCGAAGGAGAGTGGGAAGAGCAGCTGTTTCATTGTGCGTCGATGATCCGCAGCGTAATGATTAAGTATCCGTGTTCCGCCCAGCTCTTAATGAGAACGGTACCTTCCGAGCCGGACTATCTGGCCTTAATCAACTCGCTTCTGCAGATCGTGGATCATCTTCCCGTCAGCGACAGCGACAAGTTTTCCTCGATTGCCTGCCTGCTGAACTATGTGATTGCTTTTGAACTCGATAAATATGAGCAGCGCAGAGTCGATACAGCCATGAAGAAGGAAGCGGAGGGCGGAGCGCAGGGAATGTTTATGGATTCGCTTGCACGTCTGTCCGGAGGAGGGCCGAACGTGGTGCAGCGTATGCACCATAATGGCTTATTCCGCGAGCTGGGTTCGGATAACATGTTCCGTACAGGCCTGAAAATAATCATTGCAGGAATCGCACAGCTGGCCCAGCAGCAGGCGCGATAATTCATATGTTTTGGGGTCCCCACTTGGTGGGGTTCTTTTTTGCGGACAGACTGTAACCTTTTGCCGGAGGTAAACGAATAACCAGTAGATGGCTCAGCGGGAGAGGAGGCGGCGTAAGACGAACGGAAACGGAAGAGAACATGCGGAAGACCCTGAATCAGAGGAAGCGAAGGATAGTTCCGCGGAAGAAGAGGCTGTACTGGTCAGGTTCCGGGACGGAAGCCTTGAGGCTTTTGAGTGGCTGGTGTGTAAGTACCGGAAGCCGGCGGTACGTTTTGCGTACCACTTGACCGGAGATTATCATACGGCCGAGGATCTGGCGCAGGATTGTTTCGCTTATCTGCTGGTATATCCGGAGAAGTATGATCACCGTGCATCCTTCCAGACCTATCTGTTCACGATCCTGCGCAATAAAAGCATTGATTCCATCCGCAAGCGCAGCAGACAGCGTACCTTGACCGCGGAAGAGAGTCATAATCCGGAAGACCGCAGGACACAACGTGATGGTCCGGCAGACCGCGGCGGATTCGAGAGATACGGCAGCGTGCATACACAGGGAACAGACGATCCCGAGCGGCTGGCTATTATCCGTGAAGAAGACCTGGAATGGCGCAGAAGGCTGCACCAGATGAAGCCGGATTACTGCCAGGCGGTCTATCTGGTGGATGTGGGACAGATGTCTTATGAGCAGGCGGCAGCAGTAATGCGACGCAATATGGTTAGCTTCAAGGTGCTGCTGCACCGGGCGCGCAAGAAGCTTAGGCAGATTTACGAAAAGGAGGAGTGGGATTGTGAGGTCAAACGAACCGGAACAGTTATTTCTGGATGAGGTCTACCGCAAAGCCCGTCTGCTGGAATATGACAAGCGTGATGCAGAGAAAGTGCTGCATAACCGCAGGTTGCTGGCCAGACGCAAGGCAATGACAATATCATGCGTCACAATCTTTACGGCTGTTTTTGCCCTGATGATCTCGATTGGAAAGATCGATAAGGAACTATGCGTGGCGCTGTCACTCCTTCTGTTCGCAGCAGGTCTGCTGATTGAGAAGCTTGAATTGTCGTGGAGTCCGGAGAATGACGGGTGAACAGGGAGTTATAAGAACGGGGGAGAAGACTGGGATGGAGCTAATTATTAATCATTTAACCAAGACCTACGGAAACAAACAGGCATTGCAGGATATCAGCTTCCGGGTGGGCGAAGGCATTCACGGCCTGCTCGGGCCTAACGGAGCGGGCAAAACCACGCTGATGCGTCTGCTTGCCACCTTGCTGGAGCCTACCTCGGGTACGGTGGAGATTGGTGGAGTTACCTTGAAAGATAAGGCGCAGATCCGCGAACTGGTTGGCTATTTGCCACAGGAATTCGCCTTTTATCCGGGGATGACGGTAGTGGAGGCGATGGATTATCTGGCGCTGTTATCGGGCATAGCCGGCCGTGCGGAGCGGAAGCGGAGAATAGACAATCTGCTTGAGCTGGTTAACCTTACCGAGCAGCGCCGTACCAAGGTGAAGGCATTATCCGGGGGAATGAAGCGCCGGCTCGGCGTAGCCCAGGCAATGGTGCATGAGCCGAAGCTGCTGATCGTGGATGAACCGACTGCAGGGCTGGACCCTGAAGAGCGGATCCGTTTCCGGCGGCTGCTCAGCCGGTTTGCCGAAGGCAGAATTGTTCTATTATCCACGCATGTTGTTGAAGATGTGGAGTCCACCTGTGAGCAGATGACCGTGCTGCATAAGGGGCGTCTGCGTTATCACGGCAGAATAGGCGATTTGACTGCTGCGGCCGCCGGCCGTGTCTGGATAGCCGAGCTTGACCGGGTAGAGTGGGAGCGGGACCGCGACCGGTTCCCGGTACTGTCCGCTGTGCCGGAAGGAAGAAATATGCGGGTGCGGGTGCTGGCAGATGAACAGCCTTATGCAGGGGCACAGCAGACCGCGCCGTCGATTGAAGATGCTTATCTGCATCTCATGCGCAGGGAGGAATCCTTCGTATGATGGCACTGATCGGCAAAGAGATGCGCATGACGCTGCGCAGCCTGGTTTTTTATCTGTTTATTATCGCGAGCGTGTTCTTCTATTTCACCTCTTATGCTACGGAGGAAACCTGGGGCGAGCTGGGTTCCCCGGTTATAAGTACGCCGCAGAATGTAGGTACTATTGAACACCCGTATTACGGCTGGAAGCAGCCGGCGGATACCCGCGATTTGGCCGAACAAATGAGGAAGGAAATGGGCTGGAATCTGGATGCCGGAACGAGCCAGAAAATCAGGCTGGGTTTTCCATTCAAGGTTAAGCTGAACGAGAAGGAGAAGACAGCCCTGTCTGCAGCGATCTCCCAGCTGGATGAGGTTCTGAAGAATCCGGATAAATATACTATGGATGAGGTATACACTATCGCCGAGTCAGTGAACAATCAATTGGGCGGGACAAGTATATATCAGCAAGGGCTGGGGGAATTCGGTTCTGCCATTGAGTCAGTTGATGAAGCCATAAAGGCGCAGGAAGCGGATCTTGCCCGCTATAACGCTAAGGTGGATGCAGGTGAATTGCTGCCCGGAGCCGCACGCTACTTCAGTGATTATCTCTCGCTGCCAGCAGGGATCTTTCCGGTCTTTCTGTCTGCCTTTCTGCTGCTCCGGGACCGCTCCAGCCGGATGAATGAATTGATTTACAGCCGCAGGATTTCGCCATGGGTGTATGTCGGTTCGAAGTTTATTGCACAAGGTGTCATGTTATCTATGATCTACCTCATCCTGGCTGTCATCGGCGGCTGGCAGACCGTGGATACACTGGGGCTTACCGGCCAGACGGGACAGGCTATTGTAATCTTCCTTGGATACACAGCATGGTGGCTGCTGCCGACGTTATGGATTTCCGTTGCCTTCGGGATGTTCGGCTCGATGCTGTTCCGCCGGGGGATCGTACCCATCGCCCTGCAGATTGTCTGGTGGTTCATGTCGGTGCTGCCGCTGTTAGGCTCTTATGGGCTGAACCGGCTGTTCATCCGCTTCAACTCGCCTAATGACTACGAGTTATACTGGAAGTGGACGGATGAGATTGCACTTAACCGCAGCTTCTATTTGATACTCACCGTACTATTGGCTGCAGGAGCCGCCTGGTTATGGGAAAGAAACCGCAGCCGGCTGGATTCAGCCAAGATACTGAGCAGGAAGACCGCTAAAGGAAGTGTGGCGGCATCTGCAGCGGAGGCGCTTAGATGAGCCGGCAGATCATCCGCCCGCTGGCCGGGTACAACCTTAGGCTGACTGCACATTATTCCTGGCTCCTGTCCGCAGTGCTTCTGGCTGTCGTCCCGTTCTTCATGGAGCCGGCACTGATGAACAGGGTTCAGGCTGCGAAGCTGGGGGAACAGCTGATCAGCTTTGTGGGATTGATTGTCTTCCCCCACCTGGGCCTGCTGGAGGATGGCGGGATTGGTGAAGTGCTCTATGCCAAGCGGGTAAGGCATCATCCGGTATTTCTTTTCCGCTGGCTGCTCACCGTTCTCTATATCTTCCTTGTGGTGACTGCCTTATTCACATGGATGCATGGGAGCGGTGCTGATTTTGAACTGTGGCCGATCATCGGCGGGACGGTGATTACCGCAGTTGCGATAGGATCAGCGGGACTGACGGCTGCACTCTTGATCGGCAACACCTCAGCCGGATACATTGCCGGATTCTCCTGGTATCTGCTTGATTTCATGACCAAAGGCAAGCTGACCGGCCGCTTTTATTTATTCGGCCTGATAAATAGCGAATGGGATAATGATAAATGGCTGCTGGCAGGAGGTTCATTCGCCCTTGCGCTGTTCTGCGCCTTCTGGCTGCCGCGCAAGAGACTAGACTAGTAGAGGCCAGGCCCGTCTTATATCAGGAACAATCCAATATAATAAAAATCATATAACAACCGCCTTGACGTCATTTTAGTGACCGGGGCGGTTTTTTGACGCATTGAATATATTGCCTGATTATTGGAGTGACTTCAGAGCTGGAGCATATTATCCGAAAAAAAGGTATACTGATAATAATTTATGTCCCCCACTTTCACAGAGGAGGCTCGGAGCTTTGTCTGATACACTTTTTAAGCATTTGTATTTACGGTCTTCCATAGGCTATGCGGTAGTATCCATTGACGATGGTACAATGCTCATGGCCAATCCTGCCTTTTGCGGGATGTTCGGATATACAGAGGATGAACTTAAGGATCTGCGTTATTTGGATATTGCCTATCCGGAGGATGAGCATACCGTGGATCACGGCCTGATTATGAAGTATTTGCTGCGCAGTCCCGGCGCGGCTGTAGATAAAGAGAAGCGGTTTGCACGCAAGGATGGGGAGATCATCTGGGTGGCGCTGCATATATTTTTGATCTTTGACGAATCGACAGGCAAGCCCCTGCAGCTGATCGCGGAAATGACGGATATTACCGCACGCAAGGTAGCGGAGAAGAAGATTGAGGAGGATCACCAGCTCTACAAGCTGATTACGCAAAATACTCCGGACATGATCTCCTTTGCCGATCCGGATGGAACCTTGCGATATGTTTCTCCCTCTGTTGAAAAACTGATGGGTTATTCCGCAAGTGAGATGATCGGCAGGAAAAGGCCGGAGTATTATCATGAAGTTGACGCGCTAGAGATGACCGAGCGGGGGAAGCTTTACTCGGACAACGATGTCTTTACCCGCCGGGCAAGGCATAAAGACGGCCATTACATTTGG
This sequence comes from Paenibacillus sp. FSL E2-0178, assembly GCF_038593005.1. Taxonomy (NCBI): domain Bacteria; kingdom Bacillati; phylum Bacillota; class Bacilli; order Caryophanales; family Paenibacillaceae; genus Paenibacillus; species Paenibacillus sp. FSL E2-0178. The sequence continues at coordinate 1,859,854 of NZ_CP151953.1, read as the reverse complement.
ATTGAAAGCTCGTTTCAGGTTATGCGGGACCGTGAAGGTGAAGTGCAGCAGGTACTGACCATTGCCCGTGATGTTACAGAGCGGAAGAAATATGAGGAGATGCTGGCGTCTGCGCAGGAGCTTGGGCAGATGGGTTCGTGGGAATGGAATTCGGTCTATGCGGAGTTGACGGTTTCCAGCCAGATGAGGGCTATTTTTGAAATGGGCGGCTGTCAGGGCAGTCATACCCGGATTGATTATCAGCTGCTCCTGGATTGTGTGGTGAAGGATGATCTGGGGGCGCTGCGTGAGGAGCTGCACCATACACTGAAGTCAGGCACCCAGGGTGAGGCGACCTTCAGAATCAGGAACGGCAGCGGCGGGCGTAAGGTGATCTATGCGCACTGGGAGGTTATCCTGGATGCAGCAGGCAAGGTTCAGCAGATCCGCGGCATTGTGCAGGATGTTACGGAACGCCACCGGATGGAAGAACAGCTTCGTGACAGCGAACGGAATTACCGCCTGATCTCGGAGAATTCTCAGGACTTTATCTCACGCAATGCGACAGATGAACAGGCGACCTATCTGTATGCTTCCCCGGTCTGCCAGCAGATGTTCGGATATACTCCGGAAGAAATGGTCGGCACGAATGGGATGGATTATATCCATCCTGACGATTTTGCCTGTGTGCAGGCTTTTCTGGACGACAGTAAGAAGGGCTTGAAGCTGGAGCCTATCGTCTTCCGTTATCTGTGCAAGGACGGCTCTTATCTGTGGGTGGAGACTACGCTGCGGCATACGGAGACGGGAACCCCGGGAATTACAGAGATGATTGGAGTTACCCGGAATATCTCTGAGCGCAAGCAATATGAACTGAAGCTGCTGGAAAGCGAGAACCGGTACAAGTCGCTTTTCGAATATAATCCGTCCGCGATCAGTGCAATGGATCTGCAGGGCTGCATCCAGTCGCTGAATGCCAGTCTGCAGCAGCTCACCGGCTATTCCCGTGAAACACTGCTGCATTCAAGCTACAGTGAGATTATTGATGCGGATGAGCTGGCATTTGTGAATAACCGTTTTCTTGCCGCTGCCGGGGGGATGGCCCAGACCTTTGAGACCCGGATCATCCGCCGTGACGGGCAGACGGTTGAGGTTGGCATGATTTATGTGCCTATTCTGCTGGACAGCCAGGTGGTAGGCGTGTTTGCTATCACGAGCGATATCACCGAACGCAAACGGCATCTGGAACAGATTGAGAAGCTCAGTTATGAGCATGCGCTAATATTGAATTCGGTTTCGGAAGGGATCTTTGGCATCAATCTGCAGGGGGATACGGTCTTTATTAATCCGGCGGCTTCCATTATGCTGGGTTACGCTCCCGGAGAGCTGGCCAGCAATATCAAGCTGCAGACGATCGCCCAGACCTGGATGGACGGGGAACTCTACCGCGGAGGGCATAGGACCCTCGCAGAGCTGCTTACGACTAATCTCTCCTATGAGCGGGAGCAGGAAGGGGTTTTCTGGAGACAGGACGGTTCCAGCTTCCTCGTTAAATACCGCATGACGGCATTATATGATAACGGGGAACGCAAGGGTGCGGTAGTGGTATTCCGTGACATTACCGAGGAGAAGGCGGTTGTGCGTGCCAAGGAATCAGCGGAGCAGGCCGACCGGGCCAAATCAGAATTCCTGGCCATTATGAGCCACGAGCTGCGCACTCCGATGAATGGGATTATTGGCATGGCTGATCTGCTCTCGGGGACAGAGCTTACGGAAGAGCAGGAATACTACACGCAGATTATTAATAAAAGCGGTGGAGCACTGCTGCATATCCTGAATGAGGTGCTGGATTTCAGCAAGATTGAATCCGGTATGATGACGCTGGATCTGCAGCCGGTCGATGTCCGGCAAGTGATTCAGAATGTATGTGAACTCTTTTATCCGCGGGTCAAAGAAAAAGGGCTGACCCTGCGCAGCGAAGCAGCCCCGGAGATTCCCGGTCTTGTAATAACGGATGAAATCCGGCTGCGGCAAATTCTCGTGAATCTGGTCGGCAATGCGGTGAAATTCACGGAAGAAGGGGAAGTCGGTATTTCGGTGAAGCTGGAACCTGTACGGGAACCCGGGTCAATGATTCTCAGATTCTCGGTGACAGATACCGGTATTGGAATTCCGCAGGACAGCCAGAGCCTGTTGTTCCAGTCGTTCTCCCAGCTGCATCCTTCCATTAACCGCAAATACGGCGGAACCGGACTGGGGCTGGCCATAAGCAAGAAGCTGGTCGAGCTGCTGGATGGTGCGATCGGTGTGGACAGTACCGAAGATGAGGGCTCGGAGTTCTATTTCACGATTGAGGTTATGCCGTCTGGTGAGGTTGCGGGGCCTCCGCTGCCCCTGGAGATCCTTGCAGCGGAAGAGTATAAGAACGGAATTTTTGATATGGATTATCCGGAGGGGCAATATGGTCCGCTGTCGATCCTTATTGCTGAGGATCATCCGGTGAATCTGCATCTGCTGCAGAAATATTTGAATAAGCGCGGCTATACCTCGGATGTGGCCCTGAACGGGGAGCAGGCGGTTCACGCTGTGCTGACACGGCAGTATGATCTGGTATTCATGGATATTCAGATGCCGGTGCTGGATGGTATTGAAGCTACAGGGCGGATCCGCGAGGCGATGGGATTATCTCCGGTTATTATTGCAGTTACTGCCTTTGCCCGGAAGGAAGATAAGGAAATGTGCCTTCGAGCAGGGATGCAGGACTTCATCTCCAAGCCGATCCGGGTGGAAGAGCTGGACAGGGTTCTGCGGGAATGGTCGATTAATCTCCGGAATTAGCAGGCAGAGACATGAGGAGGAGCAAAGAGGAATGAGATGGATCATCTATATTTTATTTGCCATACTCTATGGGCTGACAACGCTATATGGGCTGGGGCCGGTGCTGCTGGCTGACGGATCGTTCCGGGAGCGGATGCTGACACTGGCCATTGTACTGCTGATCTATGCCGGAATTACCTGGTGGCTGCGGAGTTTGCTGAAGCGGCTGGGCAGACGTTGACAATCTTCCCCTGGCTAAACTATTATTTATAGGGATCGTAATTATTACGATTATAAAATAGTCAGTGAGAGGGTTACGGTATTGAAAACCATGAAACGTGGCGATTTCATCATGATCCTGGTCGTATTGCTTGCCGCCGGTTCCATTTACGGCTATAAGTGGTTCTCGAATCACAATGAGCATTATGCACAGGGAGATCTGAAGGCTGTTATTACAGTGAACGGCAAGGCGTACAAGACGGTAAACCTGACCAAGGAAGAACAGATTATAGAAATCCGTACCAAGTTCGGCCACAATACCCTGAAGGTGTTCGACTATGGGATACAGATGACTTACTCGGATGCTCCTCTGACCATTGCGCTGGATATGGGGTTCATCTCCAGGCCCAAACAGCAGATTATCTGTATTCCGGCCCGGCTTCTCATTGAGGTCGTAAATCCCGGTTCATCCATTGATGACGATGATGCGCTGGATGCGGTGATCTAAGCTGGCACTCAAGGCTGCAGCTCCTCCCAGGCCGCTGCGGCGTCGGCACTAGTGTATACATAAGGTGTGGACGGCTCAGGAACTGCGGTTAGGACTTCCGGAGTAATCTGCAGTGTCTCCACTCCCTGATAGAGCACCACATGAAGCTTGCCCCGAACCTCAATCCAGGTATCGGCGGGCAGGCTTATTTGTGTTCCCGGCTCCAGCAGAATACCGAACGGAGTGGCATCCGCCGTGCAGCACTGGACGAGGAACCGGCTGACCGCATAGCTGGTCTGGCCGGCACCCTGCGGCTCTCGGTAGAGAAAGCCGGATACCGAGATTTCCCTGCCCTCAAACTGTGATTTATACAGGTTGAAAGCGCCCAGGGTCTCAGAGAAAATCTCCGGGTATACAGGAATAACGGACTCTCCGTACAGCTTGCCGGCCAGCTCGGCAAATTCCGCCTCATAGGGGTTAGAGGGAGTGAACTTCGCGCCGCTGCCGGACTCTGCGGCTGTATAAGACAGGGTGAGGCCTTTTCTGGCCGCTGCAGCACTTCCCAGTGCGCGGTCAGGCAGGAGAAACCCGAGTAGCAGCGGAAGCAGGAACAGGCTGTATAGTGCGGAACTGCCCAGCCCGGAACGGGGCAGGCGGTGCTCACAGTCGCACAGGACACTGCTTTTGCCAAGGACGGCTTGAAGCCCGAGGCTCAGCGCCATCAGGGAGAGCGGAACCGGACACAGCCTGATCCAGCGTGCCAGCTTGGGGGCAACGTAGTAATGAAGCGCGTCCTGCTGGACCAGATGTCCGATATAGAGGGCGAAGGCGAGCAGAATAACCGCCCTCAGTAAATAGTGAAACCGGATGCTCCGGGCGTTATTCATACGGAACCTCCTAAGAGTTTGTGAGGGTTGCTCCCTGAGTTTCTGCGGACAAACTGCATCGGAAGCATATGCTGAGTTTGTGAGGGTTGCTACAGCCAGAGTGAAGCCAGCACCGAGCCGGTGAAGACGGCCGAGACAATCAGGAAGAACAGATAAAGCGCGAATCTGGTTTTGAACAGCGACAGCAGCATCAGCGAGTTTTTGAAGTCGAGCATCGGGCCCAGCACCATGAACGCCAGCAGTGATCCGGCCGGAAAGGAATGCAGGAAGGTAGAGGCGACGAAGGCATCTGAGGTGGAGCAGAGCGAGAGTACAAAGGCCAGCCCCATCATGAACAGGTAGGAGCCCAGCGGGCGCTCTCCGATAGCGGCCAGGCTGCCGTGATTCATGAAGGTTTGGATACCGGCGGTTAACAGGCAGCCGATGATCAGATATTTGCCCATTTCAAAAAACTCATCCGACGTATGCACAAAGACTGCGACTACCCGCCCGCCGCGGGTGGTGCCGTGATGCTCCTCGCCGCCCTCGCGGGGGATAGACAGACGCAGCGGTGATTTGCGGATGGTGGCAAAGATGACAAGGCCGATTAGGGCGGATACGGCAAAAGCCAGTCCCATCCGCGCATAGGCCAGTTCCGGATGGGAACGGAAGGCCGTCAGGGTGGCCCCGTAGACGACCGGATTCAGGATCGGACCGGACAGGATGAAGACGATGGCGACGTAGAGCGGCATGCCTTTGTGCATTAACCGGCGGACAAGCGGAATCATCCCGCATTCGCAGACGGGGAAAATGATCCCGAGCAGGCAGCCGAATAGAATAGCCGGAACCGGATGGCGCGGAATCCAGCGTGAGATCATCTCGTCCGGCACGAAGACGCGGAGCAATGAGGAGAGCAGCGCACCCAGGAGCACGAACGGCAGGGCTTCGAGCAGAATGCCGAGAAACGCTGTTTTGAACGTGTCCACATAACCGTTGTTAAGCAGCTCCGGATGACCGGGGAGCCAGAGAATGCCAATCGTGAGCAGGAAGGCAGCGGGAATGAGCAGCGGCAGTATTTTGAACGGAGAAAAGGTTGTCAAGGGCTTCATCGGCTCCTTCCCGCGCCTGATATTAGCTGAACAAGGCTGCCCAGCGGCGGCTGACCGCCCTCTCGTCCAAATTCAGGCCGATGCACACAATGTAAGGCTGGCCCGGATAACGCGAGGCTTCCCAGGTTGTGCGGTGCCCCGCATATTGCACAAGCTGCACGGAATCCTGCTCCGCAAGCTGGACATGACCTTTGGCTCTAAGCAGACTGTCTCCCCATTCCCGGAAAAAAAGCTCCAGCTGCTCCCGGCGGATCCTTCCGTTTCCCCCCTGCGGTACGGTCAGCGTAACTGCCGCTACCTGCGAGTAGGAGGTGCTTGGGCCGGACTCGGGCTCCTGTACAGCAGTCGCGCTCCCCCCGTAGCCTGGACTGGTTCGTTTAAGCGATGTGCCGTTTATAGTACCCGGTCCGCGCTGCGGCGCAGGCCTCCGCAGTTCACGGGCGGCGATGCCTGCCAGCAGCGGGGCCAGGTTAATCTGGCTGTAATGGGTAAATACAATTTCCGATTCAGAGTTTTGCTTATAGACCATTTTCTCGATTTTCCATAGGGTTTCCGGTTCGACCAGATCGCTTTTGTTCACGATAATCAGATCGGCCACCGTGAGCTGCTTGCGCAGAGTGCGGACCAGCTGTTTATCGGCAGAGAAGCGGCTGTTATAGTCCAGCGCATTCTCGGCATCTAGCAGCGTGATGGTAAAGTGCAGCTTCAGCCGGTCTGCTAAAGGCATCTCCAGCAGCGATTTGGCAATTTCATCGGGGTCCGCGACGCCGGTAAGCTCGATGTAGATGATATCCGGACGGCGCGCCAGCAGGGCGGCCAGGCTGCGCGGCAGCTCTTCCTTACGGCTGCAGCATACACAGCCGTCCAGCAGCTTTTCCACACTAGTGCCGGTATTCTCCTGCAGAATATAGCCGTCGACATCCTTTTTCCCCAGCTCATTCATGACTACGCCGGGATTAAGCCCCCGCCGCTTGCTCTCCTTCAGCAGACTTAACAGCAGAGTAGTTTTTCCGCTCCCCAGAAATCCGCTCAGTATGATCACAGGTATCTTCATGGCTCACTCTCCCGCTTCGTTCTTGGAATTGCAAGAATCATATTTTCTTTGTAATACAACCTTCGATGCATCTTACCAGAGCAACCGTCTGTTTCCTGCTGAAACGGCCCAGCTCTTGAAGGAGGCCAAGCCGTTTTCACTTGTAATTCCATCTATACGTAATTCCTCCGCAGGAAAGACCACAATTCTAAGAGAGTTGAAATTTTGCGGATCACCAGTTGACAGCGGACAGGCGGACCATGTAGAATGTGTAAATCGTAATAATTACGATTAAATATGAAGGAGTTGAATTCAGTGAGAGTAATCGTTACCTTGGCCTGCACAGAGACTGGCGACCGCAACTACACCACTACGAAGAATAAGAGAACCACGCCCGGACGGCTTGAGATGAAGAAATACTGCCCGCGCCTGAAGCGTGTAACGCTGCACCGTGAGACCCGCTAAGGATGCTGAGCCATACCTTGGGAAGGAAGAAGTTCTGATAGACGGACGGTGGGTGCGCTGCTGTCCTAAACTAAATTTGTGTAAGGAGTAAATCAATGAAGAGAATACCTGTTACTGTACTCAGCGGATACCTCGGTTCCGGCAAAACGACACTCCTGAATCACATTCTGCATAACCGCGATGGCCTGAAGGTGGCGGTCATTGTGAATGATATGAGTGAGGTGAACGTGGACGCGGGCCTGGTGAAATCCGGCAATACCCTCTCCCGGACTGAGGAAAAGCTGGTGGAAATGTCCAATGGCTGTATCTGCTGCACGCTCCGCGACGACCTGCTGCGGGAAGTGAATAATCTCGCGTCGGAAGGACGTTTCGATTATATTCTGATCGAGTCTTCCGGCATCAGCGAGCCGGTTCCGGTAGCCCAGACCTTCACCTATGCGAACCCGGAGCTGGATATTGATCTTACTGAGCTTGCCAGACTGGACACGATGGTTACGGTAGTCGATGCCAACCGTTTCTGGCATGATTTTGCTTCGGGGGACAGTCTGCTTGACCGCAATATGACTGCGGGCGATGGCGACTTCCGGGATATCGTTGATCTGCTGATTGACCAGATTGAGACCTGCGATGTGCTGCTGCTGAACAAATGCGATCTCGTGGACGAGCAGGAGCTGAACAAGCTGGAGGCTGTGCTGCGCAGGCTTCAACCGCGCGCGAAGATCATCCGTACGGTTAATGCGGAGGTCGACCCTTCAGAGATCCTGAATACAGGTCTGTTTGATTTCGAGCAGACCAGTCTGTCCTCCGGCTGGATCGCAGAGCTCGGCAAGGAGGAGCATACACCGGAGACGGAAGAATACGGCATCACCTCCTTTGTCTACCGGCGCAGAACGCCGTTCCATCCGCAGCGGCTGAGCTTCTTCTTCAGCAACTGGCCGGCTGAGGTAGTCCGGGCCAAAGGTCTGGTATGGCTGGCCGCGCGCGGGGATCTGGCCGCAACCGTCAGCCAGGCGGGACCGTCCATTCAGTTCGGTCCGGCCGGTTATTGGCTGGCGACGATGCCGGAGGACCAGCAGCAGGAGGTGCTGGCGGCCGAGCCGGATGTGAAGGCGAAGTGGGACAATCAGTGGGGCGACCGGCTGAACGAGATTGTGTTCATCGGCGTCAGCATGAACCGTGCAGACATCGAAGCCCGGCTGGACCGCTGCCTGCTTAGCGCGGAAGAAATGAAGCTGGACTGGAACGAGTTCAACAATCCGCTGCCATGGCCGGAAGAGGAGCTGCTTACGGCCGGGCAGGAATAGAGGGCTGAGGAGGAGCGTGCAGCGGGCGGAAGGTTAGGGTTTAAGAATTGAACTCGGGTGATACAGAGGATTTATATCCGGGTGGAATACAAGACAGGTATCTGGAGTTACGGTGGTATGCAAGACTAGTATCTAATTACGCGGAAGAGCCGGAATCGGGACTGTCGGTTCCGGCTTTTTGCTGCCTAGATTACGATGTTAATCAGTTTGATTACGATTAATTTTCGGTTTTGGGTTTACAGATCGTAATTATTACGATAATATCAATGGAGTCAAAACGTAATTGTTACGAATAAACTCATTATCTGCGAATGTTAATAGACTTTGCCGGTGCATCAGCTCCGTCTGAAGTTGAATGAAGAAGGGAAGACGATACGCTATGATTTTGTCATCCATGCAGGATGTTGTGTTCGGCTACGGGAACGAGCCGGTCATTGACCGCTTGTCGCTGAATATTGAAGCCGGGCAGTTCATCGGGATCACCGGCCCCAACGGAGCGGCGAAGACAACGCTGCTCAAGCTTATGCTGGGCCTGCTGAAGCCCTGGAGCGGAACGGTCTCCCTGAACAAGGAGCTTACCGGCGGGGGCGGGCTGGTGATCGGCTATGTGCCGCAGCAAGTCGCCTCCTTCAATGCCGGATTTCCCAGCAAGGTCATCGAGCTGGTCCGTTCCGGCTGCTACTCCAGGCTGGGATTGTTCCGCCGCTTCACGAAGGAACAGGAAGCGCTGGTGGAGAGCAGCCTGCGTCAGGTCGATATGTGGGAGTACCGCAACCGCAGAATCGGCGAGTTGTCCGGCGGGCAGAAGCAGCGGATCTGCATCGCCCGGGCGCTGGCCCAGCAGCCGCAGGTGCTGGTGCTGGATGAGCCGGCAACCGGCATGGATACTGCCAGCCGCAGCGGCTTCTACAAGCTAATGCGGCATTATGTCAGCCAGCATGGCCGCACCGTCATTATGGTTACACATGGCCTGGAAGAGACAAGATCCTATCTGGATACGGTGATCAGCCTGGAACGGCAGGAACAGGAGGGCTGGACATGCTTGGTTACGAATTCATGCAGCGTGCATTTTGGGCAGGAGGCCTGATCGGCATTATTGGTCCGCTGCTTGGCGTATATCTGATGCTGCGCAGGCAGGTACTGATGGCGGACACCCTGTCCCATGTCTCACTTGCAGGTGTGGCGCTGGGTTCAGTCCTGCAGTGGAACCCGGCCATCAGCGGTTTCGCTGTGGCCGTAGCCGGAGGGCTGGTTATCGAGCAGCTGCGCCGTTCTTACCGTACATACAGCGAGCTTCCGGTAGCTATCATTATGACCTCCGGTCTAGCTCTGGCCGTCGTGCTGATGAGCCTGAAGCAGAACCTGACCAAGAGCTTCAGCTCTTACCTGTTCGGCTCCATCGTTGCCGTGAGTGAAACCCAGCTTAAGCTGATTGCCATCGTGGCCGCCGCCGGACTCGTCTACTTCATTGTGCTGCGCCGGCCGCTGTACAACCTGACATTTGACGAGGAGACCGCCAGCATCGGCGGAGTCCATACCGGATTACTGTCCTTCTCGTTCGCCGTTCTTACAGGCATGACCGTTGCCGCAGCCATGCCTGTTGTAGGTGTGCTGCTGGTATCCGCTCTTATTGTGCTTCCGGCATCCATTGCGCTGCGGATTGCATCGGGTTTTACCGCAGCCATTCTGATTTCAGTCGTTGTCGGTTTGACCGGTGTGTTTAGCGGCTTAACGGCTTCGTATTATATCAACACGCCTCCTGGAGGCACGATTGCACTTATTCTGCTCGTATTTTTGCTATTTGCCATTGCTGTGCAACGACTGATTACCTTGAAAAACCGCCGCAACATAAGAAGTACTAAAGAAATTAACAAAAAGTGAAAGAAGCGGAGGGGAAATTTGGAACTGTAGGAGCGATAGCGACCGCCTGAAAGCTTTCCGCAGGAAAGCTCGCTACGGAAGCATAATCAGTCAACGGATTTCAACCGCGAACAGCGGTATAGATCAAGAAATCTGGTGACAACAGCGGCCGGAAGTCCAAATGTTCACCGCAGTGACGACTAAGCTTTCTAGTTCAAATCTTAAGTACGTCTTATATACATTCATAAATCTACAACCATTTAAGAAAAGGGGTCTCCAAAAAATATGATGAAGTCCAAATCAAAGTCCAAATTCAAAATCCGCCACCTTGCTGCCTTGTCTCTCACCGCTATGCTTATTGTCTCCGGCTGCGGAAACAATACTGCAGGCAATGCTGCCTCTACCGGCAGCCCTGCTAACGAACCGTCCTCTGCGGCTGCAGCTACAACCGTACCTGCGGCGGACAAGCTGAATATCAAGGTCAGCTTCTATCCGATGTATGAATTCACGAAGAATATTACCGGTGAGCTTGCGGATGTGGAAGTGCTGATTCCGGCCGGCACCGAGCCGCATGACTGGGAGCCGACCGCTAAGGATATGGCTGAGATTTCTGATGCGGATGTGCTTGTCTATAACGGAGCGGGAATGGAAGGCTGGGCGCAGCAGGTTGTGGACGGGGCTTCCGGCAGCAAACTGATTACCGTAGAAGCCAGTAAAGGGCTGGAAATCATGGAAGGAACGGAAGAGGAAGAGGGACATGACCATGACCATGAGCATGCCCATGAAGAAGGCACAGTGTCCGGCGAGGCTGATCACGACCACGAACATGACCACGAGGATGAACATGGGGAAGAAGCACATGCTGGAGAAGGCCATGATCACGGCGGTCTTGACCCGCATGTGTGGCTCGCCCCGGCTATGGCGATCCAGGAGGTCCGCACGATTGAAGCGGCTTTATCCGCAGCCTCACCTGAGAATGCAGCAGCCTTCAAAACCAATAGCGAAGCCTATATCGCCAAGCTGCAGCAGCTGGACCAGGAGTTCAAAGACGGGCTGAAGGATACGAAACGTAAGGACTTTATTACCCAGCATGCCGCTTTCGGATACCTGGCCCGTGAATATGGTTTAACTCAAGTGCCTATCGCCGGGTTGTCACCGGAGCAGGAGCCTTCCGCTGCTCAAATGGCAGAGATCGTAGAATTTGCCAAGGCGAATAACGTAAAAACGATCTTTTTCGAAACTCTGGTATCCTCCAGTGTGGCTGACACTATTGCCCAGGAAATTGGAGCCAAGACAGCTGTACTGAATCCGATTGAAGGACTGACGGAGGAAGACACCAGGAATAATCTGGATTACTTGGGCGTTATGCGCCAGAATCTTGAAGCTCTGAGCGCGGCGCTGAACGAATAAGAAGAAGAGAGGCTGATCCATACAATGGCTAAGAAGTCGAAGGTTGTCAAGGAACTGAAGCGGCAGGAGCTGGTGGCGAAATATGCGGACAAACGCAGAGAGCTGAAAGCGGCGGGAGATTATATGGCGCTGCAGAAGCTGCCCCGTGATTCCTCGGCTACCCGTCAAAAAAACCGGTGCACCGTCTCCGGCAGACCACGAGGGTACTTAAGCAAATTCCATGTTTCCCGGATCGTCTTCCGCGAGCTCGCACTCCAGGGACAAATTCCCGGTATCACCAAGTCCAGCTGGTAGACCGTTAACTTCATAGATGCTCTGCCGCAAGACGGCTGATTCTCTGGGATACAGGGGACCAGCCGTTTTGCCATATTCATTGACTTTGCCTGATGCAGCGGAGTGAATTATGATAGAGGAAAAAGATATTCCGCAGCTGAAGGAGGCTTCTAAATGAGCTATACCGATACTTTTATCCGTGTTGCTGAAGATTGCCCGGCAGAAATTGGCACAACCCCGGTCTCGGGACGGCCGCTTCCGCCCGCTCATGTCATTCAATACCAGCTGCTGGCCGGTGCTCCTTACCAATATAACCATGAAGAATTGCTATATCAGGTACATGTGCGGCACAAAGAAATTCCCGAAGAGGAGCGGGATTCACGCCGGGAGGAAATTTGGGCAGAGCTGTTTGCGAAGAATCATCCTTGCCTGCGGGCCTCCATGCTGCCCAAGAAGTACGGCTGGGGAGTCCACTATGATGCTGAAGGCAAAATCGCCTTGTACGCCAAAGAGTCTCCAGAGTACGATTATTATACTTCCAGCGGTGAAGCCGGGGTGAAGCTGCTGAATGCTATGCGCAGTAAGCGCCGCTGAGCAGGGAGCCGGGAGCGGGGAGCCAAAAGTACAGCATCACAATTTCCTGGATAGAAAGAAGGAAGCGTTATGTCACAGTATTGGAGTCAGCGGTTTGCCCGGGAGGGGATGATCTGGGGGAGCCGGCCCAGTCCGACTGCCGGGTGGGCCAAACAAAGGTTTATGGAAGACGGGGCATCTTCCGTCCTGGTTCCGGGTGCCGGTTACGGGCGGAACACCAAAGTGTTTGCCCCCGAATTTACCGTTTACGGCATAGAATTAAGTGAAGCCGCGCTGGAGCTGGCCGCAGAATGGGATCCCGGGACAACCTTTATCGCCGGATCTGCGCTGCAGCCGCAGCTTGAACATCCGGTGGATGCCGTGTATTGCTATGACGTGCTGCATCTATTCCTTGCGGATGACCGCCGCAGGCTGATTGAAGTGTGTCTTAAGCAGGTGCGCTCCGGAGGACTGCTCTATTTCACCAGCTTCTCCGATGAAGATCCCAATTATGGGTGTGGGAAGGAGCTTGAACCGGGCACTTATGAATACAAGGCAGATAAGTATGCCCATTTTTTTAGCGACGGCGATATAAGAGGGCATTTTGCCGGTACTGAGATTCTGGAGACGGGTGCATTTACCGAACCGCTGGAGAGTCCGCAGGGCGGGACCCATGAATACATACTAAGATACATTCTCGCACGCAAAAAATAAACAGGTGCAGGAGCGCAGCATCAAGAGGCCCTTCTCCAAACAGGAGGAGGGCCTTATTCAGACGTTTATTCAGGCGGTTACACTAGTGAAGCTCACAATCGGCGAACAGGATATGGCGCGGAATCCGGAAGAAATTCTCGGCTTTCTCCTGCAGCGCCAGCGTAGGCAGATGGCATTGGTGCAGCCACTTGCGGAACGTGCCGGGATGGACACCGATCCAGATGCTGACATCAGTTACCGAGAAGTCATACACCATGCAGAGTCCGGTCAGGATAGCATTGCTTTGCGGTGAACGGGCAATCGTTCTTTTCATGAAACGGGACGGGGTCGGCTGGCACACAATCGGACTCTGCCGCAGAAGAGCTTCATTGAACAAGATATGGGACGGATAACCGAGCAGGCGGCAGACCTTGTCCAGATTGGTTCTGGAGGGAATGCGGCCTTCATACACCCATGCGCTTACGCTGCGCGAGGAAACGGATAGCTCTTCTGCAAGTCTGGAGAGCTTCATGTCCTTAGCCATCAGAATGGCCAGCAGAACGCGGTTGCGGATCTGGCTGCGCTTTGGCCGGCGGAATCTTTTGACACGTACACCTTGTCCAAGATATTTGCGGTTGATCAGAGACCAGGCCTGAATTTTATGTGGTTCTTGCTGATTCTTAGGCATAATTCCTCCGATATACTGAATTAATGAAGTGGTAATTCTTCTAGTTTAGCTGTATATGACTTTAACATTACACCAATGCTTTCGTCCAGATCAAATGCCTCCGTTTCGTGCAGCGCTAAGTTTCTTTCAGTAATGCTGCTGTTTATGATATATTTTTAGTAATCAAATTTATATTAATCAAGAGCTGGGAGCGAGATAGATGATCAAGCATATTGTATTCTTCAAATTAAAGGACCGGTCCCCGGACAAAGTACAAGAGACAGTAGCCGTTCTACGCAACATGGAAGGAAGAATTCCGCAGCTTATCTCTATTGAAGTAGGAGCTGATCTGATTCACTCCGAGCGTTCGTATGATATTGCCCTGGTTACCGTTGTAGCCTCCATGGAAGATTTACAGGCTTATCAGGTTCATCCGGCCCACAAGGAAGTTATCGCCCACATTAACGAAGTCAAAGATGTTTCTGTGGCTGTGGATTACGAGATTTAGGCAGCATATGATCTGCAAGGCTGGAACCCATTAAGTACGGAAAGCGGTGACGGTTATGCGTGAGCTTGAGTATCCAATGGAAGCGTTAACGTATCTGGTTGTATTTTTGGCGGCTTGCTTCATTATGCTGTTCTGGCTGAAGCGCCGGGGCAAACGCGGGAAGTAGCGGCAGTTATTGAGTGGCAGGTCAAATTACCGCAGGGTGGAGGGTCATCTGTGTATTATGTCAACCGGAAGCAAATTGAAACGATACTTGAACAAATCCCTGATCTGAATAACGGTCTCCGGCACGCGGCATCTTCCTGGGATGGCAGTACGATACTTGGTCTTGTACAGGAACGCTGCCTGCATCTGGCGGTAGAAGTGGTTACCGATGTGGGCAGCTGTCTGATCGACGGGTTCATTATGCGGGATGCCGGGAGCTATGAAGATATTATTTCCATTATTCATGAGGAAAAGGTGCTGGGTGACAGCGGGATTTACCCTGATCTGACCTCGCTGGTAGCCCTGCGCAAGCCTCTGGTTCAGGACTATTATGTGTGGGAACGGAAGGCGCTGCATCCGCTGACGCTGGTGCTGCCGAATGTGCTGGAACAGTTCGCCTCCGAGGTGCGCGGCTATCTGGACCGGGAGCTGGGAATTGAAGTAACGGTGTAATCATAACGTAAAGTATGTAGTCAGACAGAAAGGAGGTCCTTTATGGCGAAGAAGGGTCAGGAAAGCGGTTCGACAAGGCGGATGATTATGACGCTGCTGAAGATGAAAGGGCCGCTGACAATCGGCGCTCTGGCGGAAGAGCTGGGCATTACCGAAATGGGCGTCCGCCGCCATGTGCTTCAACTGGAGCAGGAGTCGCTTGCCAAGACCAAGGTGGTGCGCCAGGCCATGGGACGTCCTATGCATGTATACTCACTTACCGAGCGGGCGGAAGATCATTTTCCCAAAAGCTATCACAATCTGGCGCTGGAGCTGCTGCGGGAGCTGGATCACGGGAGCGGGCTTGATGCGGTTAATGTGCTTTTTGAAGGCCGCAGGCGGCGTATGCTTGCCCAGTACACCCCTATGATGCAGAACCGCGATCTCGAGCAGCGTGTTGCCGAGCTGTCAGCGATTCAGAATGCCGGAGGGTATATGGCGGAATGGAGTAAGGAAGAGGACGGTTCGTATGTGATGCGTGAATTTAACTGTCCCATCCGCCAGGTCGCTACCCAGTACCGCAAGGCCTGCCAGTGCGAGCAGCATTTGTTCGAGGAATTGCTGGATGCGAAGGTTACCCGCAGTGAATGTATGGCGGAAGGCGGCCAATGCTGCCGTTATGCAATCACTCCGAACAAAAAGGAGAAAACTTCGGAAAACTCCAAATGATCAGTCACAGGACAAACTCTCTATGCTTATGATATACCAGAACTAGGCGATCGCCCGGGCGGCCGGGCAGAGGCACTTTGAATCCAAAGGAGAGATTGATGATGAAAAAGGATACCAAAAGCTTGCTCTGGGGTGTGCTTGCCGGCAGTGTGGTCGGAACGGTGACAGCATTGCTGTTCGCTCCTAAACCAGGTAAGGAGCTTCGCAAGGATATTGCCGAAGGAACAACTGAAGCGGTCGATAAGGTCCAGGAAATCGCCGGTCAGGCCAGTGAGAAGACTACAGAGATCTACGGCAAGGCTAAAGAAGCTGTAATATCGGTCGTCAGTGAAGTCAAAGAATGGAGCAAAGCCGTCACGGATACAGTGGAAGAAGCTAAGACGGCTACCGTAAGCGGAATTGCTGAAGAGGCTGTGGAAGCCTCAGAAGCGGATGAAGTTGCTGAGGCTGCTGACGCTGTGCTGGAAGAGGAAGCCGCTGAAGCTGAGATAGAAGCTGAATCAGACACGGATAGTGCTGTAGCTGAAAAGGTTGTTGACCGCAAAAGTGAAGGCGAGCTTTCCTAAGCTTACCCAACAATAGAGGAGCCGCTTTCCGCAGACTGGCGGGAGGCGGCTTTTGCCGTTCCTGTCCCTCCCCAGGTCTGGCCTGTTCCGGCCCGGGGCTGTGCCTGATGAATCCCTTACTTGAACTAAGCCGGTAAATGGGGTATTATCTGCAATTGGGGCTGAAATCCTGGTACACTTTATTCCGGCCTTACATAAGCTACACAAAACAAGTTAAAGGATGCGGTGTGTTCGTGCAGCAAGCAATAGCTATATTAGACTCAGGTGTGGGAGGATTGACCGTTGTCAAGGAAGTGATGCGACAGCTCCCCAGGGAGAAAATCATCTATTTCGGCGATACGGCGAGAGCTCCGTACGGACCCCGTTCGACTGAGGAAGTGAAATTGTTCACTGAACAAATCGTGGACTACTTAATTCAATTTAATCCTAAAATGATTGTTATTGCCTGCAATACGGCAACAGCGGCAGCTCTTGATTATATCTCCGCCAAGGTAGCCATTCCTGTGATCGGAGTCATTCACCCCGGTGCCCGCGCAGCCATCAGCGCTTCCAAGAATGGCCAGGTCGGCGTCATCGGTACCATCGGTACGATCAAAAGCGGTGCATATACGGCGGCGTTGAAGCAGCTGTCACCGTTCGTCCAGGTGGTCAGCCAGGCCTGCCCGGCGCTTGTCCCCTTTGTAGAACAGGGATTGTTCCGCTCGGAGGAGAGTCACCTAGCCGTAGCAGAGTCGCTGAACGGCATCAAATACGAGCCGATTGATACTCTGATTCTGGGCTGTACCCATTATCCGTTCCTGGTCGAGCCGATCGGTAAAGTAATGGGGCCGGGAGTCAAGCTGATCAGCTCGGCAGACGAGACGGCGCGGGAGATCAGCACCATTCTGTATGACAAAGGCCAGCTGGCGCGCGGGGATGAAAGCCCGATCCACCAATTCTTCTGCAGCGGCGATGCTGAGATGTTCCAGCGGATCGCCCGGGACTGGCTTGGCGAGCAGATTAGCCGTACCCCTGTAGTATGGCAGGTATCCTCGATGTAGGCTGGGATGCTCTCTGTGGTGAATTGAATAGGGACAAACCCCGAGGCATCATGGGGCGGATGTTACAAGCCGGGAGCGGGATTCCCGGCTTTTTGTATGTTCAAATCCTTCATGACATGGAGCTGCTGCTCATATACTAGGCTAGGGCTGTGTCCCGCCTGTATTCGCGGAGAGACCCGGACAGGCTGGAGGGGACGGCGGCTCAAGAGGGCCGGGAGGATGAGACATATGCAGCAATATATTGCCCGCAGGGGAGATACCGTAAGCCGTATAGCCGCAAGACACGGACTGACACCGGAGCATGTCATTCAAGGAAATCCATGGGCTGGAAGCCAGCCTTATTTATATCCGGGGCAGGTGCTGTTCCTGCCGTCTGCTCCGCGTAAGCGTTATGCGGTGCAGGAAGGGGACGATGCACACAGCATCGCTTCCCTGTTCGGTGTGGGGATTGACGAACTGGAAATGCTGAATCCGGGGGTAAGCTCGGGGCGCATATGCCTGCCGGGCAAGGTGCTTGTGATTCCGGCCGCAGCCCGCCGTGAGGAAGTCTATCTTCGCGGTGAATACGGACCGGCTGACCTGGAGGCGGATACCGTCAGGCTGGCGGACAAATATCCATTTGTCAGCACTGAAACCATCGGCACCAGCGTGCTCGGCAAGCCAATCACTCTGCTGCGGATCGGCAGCGGTCCAAGGCATCTGCATGTGAATGGCGCGCTGCATGCCAATGAATGGCTGACCTCGCCTTCGTTGATGCGCTTCATTGAAGAATACGCAGCAGCTTTTGCTTCGGGCAGCTCGTGGCATAGCCATCAGCCAGCGGACTGGCACCGGGACTGGACGCTATGGGCCGTGCCGATGGCGAATCCCGATGGTGTCGAGCTGGTGCAGGAAGGCGCGCTGCCGGATCATCCTTATTATGCTGCGCTGATGAAATGGAACAGCGGCAGGCGCAGCTTCCGCCACTGGAAGGCCAACATCCGCGGCGTGGATCTGGGCGATCAGTTCCCCGCCCACTGGGAAGAGGAGCGCGACCGGCGGCAGGTTCCCGGTCCGGCTCCGCGGGATTACAGCGGGCATGCCCCGCTCTGTGAGCCGGAGGCAGCGGCGCTGGCTGCTCTGGCCGAGCGGATTCCCGGCGATGCGGCCGTATCCCTGCACAGCCAGGGTGCAGAGATTTACTGGAACTACCGGGGCTACGAGCCGCCGGAGAGTAAGCGTTGGGCAGCGGGGCTTGCGGCAGTGAGCGGCTACCGGGCGGTCGAGCTGACCGGCAGCGATGCCGGATACAAGGACTGGTTCATCCAGCGCTTCCGCAAGCCGGGATTCACGGTAGAGCTGGGCATAGGCAAGAATCCGCTGCCAGCGGCTGATTTTGAGGATATGGCCCTGGAGACCGGACTCATACTCGGGGCGATACTCTCAAATTTGAAATAATAATGAAACAATGTCTGCAAATTTGCGTAAGATAACAGCAAAGGGCACGGCCGCAATCCTCCCTATCAATCCTCCGCGGCTGTATCCTTTTTTATTGTATTGCCGGTTGGAGACAAGCTGGTTGGAGACAAATCGGATCCATGGACCCGATTAATAGGCGCAATTATTAGGCGCAATAATTAACTCAATAATAAACGCACTAAGAAATCGTTCCTTAAAGAGCGGGCGGGCTGACCCCCCGACGCTTAAGGGGCGGTTTCTTTTTGTATTCGCTGGGGAGTAGGGGGGGAATGAGGAGCAGAAATGCCCCTGATTCCGCCTGGAGTGGGCTTGGTGAGGTAAATGAGGAGCAGAAATGCCCCTGATTCCGCCGGAAGTGGATTAGATGGACGAATGAGTTAGACTAATTTTTCCGGAGACTGCCGCTTGGTTAGTGGCTTGCCAAAATTGGTTACTGGTGATGCGGCAGCGGGCGCTCTAATGGAGGGACGCGGACTGAGAAGCGCTTATTTCACGAAAAAACTTAATAAGGGGGCTGAAGCGGACTGAGATTCCGTTAATTTATTCATTCGGGCTCAAAATGAGGTATATTCGGATACTTAACGGAATCTGAGTCCGTTTGACAGGAGATTTCGCCTGATTCCATCATTTAGCGGAATCTCAGTCCTCATCACTAGCTGAACCCGGCTGGGGTTCCGCTAGTAAACGCAAAGACAATGCACGCGCGCAGAGCATACATACGTCCATTCCTCCACACACCGCCACTCTCATACAAAGTGCTAACGTTACTCCAACGGCCTATACCAACTCGAACACCAACTCCAGCTCTAACTCTAGTTGGAAATCGAACTCCACTTCGAACGCCAACTCCCCAGCTCCCGCTCCAACTCGAACTCGAACTTAAGCTCCAACTTAAGCTCCAACTCGAACACCAGCTCCAACTAGAACACCAACTCCAGCTCTAACTCTAGTTGGAAATCGAACTCCACTTCGAACGCCAACTCTCCAGTTCCAGCTCAAACAACCACTCGAACCCCAGCTCAAACCCCAACCCCAACCCCAGCTCGAACTCGAACCCCAGCTCGAACTCGAACCCCAGCTCGAACTCGAACCCCAGCTCGAACCCCAACCCCAACCCCAACCCCAACCCCAACCCCAACCCCAACCCCAACCCCAACCCCAACCCCAACCCCAACCCCAACCCCAACCCCCTGAGTCTCCCGCCTAGGCATTTTATAGTCAAAATAATGCACATCAAGCCGTATGAAAGCTATACCGTACTCGCAAAAGTCTCTTGCTAAAATTAGCTTATAGAAAAGTGGCGGACGGATTCACGGAAAGAGGGCCGGCCGCCGGGAAAGTGAGGACCATATGGATAACGATACGTATACGCTGAAAAGTAAACAGATCCCGCTGAATTCCTCCTACGACGTCATTGTAGTCGGAGGCGGACCTGCGGGCTGCACCGCCGCAGCTGCGGCGGCAAGAGAAGGGGCACGGACGTTGCTGGTCGAGGCGACCGGCAGCCTTGGCGGAATGGGAACATCCGGCCTGGTGCCGGCCTGGTGCCCATTCTCGGATAAAGAAAAGATGGTCTACCGGGGTCTCGCGGCCAAGGTATTCAATACCTTAAAGGCGCAAATGCCGCATGTCCGGGAGGATGCGATGGACTGGGTGCCGATCGAACCGGAGAAGCTTAAGCGGGTGTATGACGATCTCGTAACGGAGTCGGGTGCGCATATCCTGTTCCTGACCGCGCTTGCGGATGTGGAGAGAGACGACCACGGCAACATCACAACACTACTCCTCCTGAACAAAAGCGGCCTGCAGGCCTTCCGCGCTACCGTCTATGTCGATTGCACGGGAGATGGCGATGTCGCCGCATGGGCAGGCGCCGAGTACGAGATGGGGGACGAAGCGACCGGCGAGCTTCAGCCGGCAACGCATTGCTTCATCCTTGGCAACGTGGATGATTACGCGTATTTGAACGGGCCGAAGCTGCATGCGGAGAACCCGCACAGCCCGATCCATGAAGTGGTCCGGTCAGGGGAATACCCGGCAATTCCGGACACCCATCTGTGCAACAACATGGTGGCTCCGCGTGCCGTTGGCTTCAACGCCGGACATCTCTGGGGAGTCGATAACACGAATTCCTTCTCCGTATCCGGGGCGCTGGTTGAAGGACGCAAGATGGCGGCTGCCTACCGTGACATGCTCGCCGCTGTCCATCCCGCGGCCTTCGGTAACGCGGTAGTGATGAGCACAGGCACGCTGATCGGAACGCGGGAATCCCGGCGGATTACCGGCGATTACGTCCTGACGGCGGAGGACTACATCTCACGCAAAAGCTTCGACGATGAGATCTGCCGCAACAGTTACTTCATTGATGTGCACGGCACACAGAAGGAGCAGCAGAGCGGCAGCGGGTCCAGCCAAGCGATCACGCTCTACGGTCCGGGCGAATCGCACGGCATTCCGTACCGCTGCCTTACGCCGCGCGGACTGCGCAATGTACTGGTCGCCGGCCGTTCCATCTCCTGCGACCGCAGGGTGCTGGGCAGTGTCCGGGTGATGCCGGTCTGCCTGGCAATGGGCGAAGCTGCCGGACTCGCTGCAGCACTGGCTGCCGCGCAGACCGGCGGTGACGTCCACACCATCGACACCGCCCGTCTGCGTACCCGTCTCCGGGAAGAAGGCGGCTATCTGCCGGACAACCAAGCTGAAACTGCAGGGGAGAGAATGCAATGAGTGAATCTGCTGTTACCCGTAAGACAACCGGGGCTGAGCCCAAAACTTACTGGACACGCAAAAGAAGGGAGCAGCTGGCGGGGTGGCTCTTTATCGCTCCCGAAGTGATCGGTATGCTGGTGATCGCCGTGTTCCCGCTGCTGTTCAGCCTTTTCCTCAGCTTAACGGAGTGGAATCTGGTCGGAGGCTTGTCCGCGATCCATTTTGTCGGCCTGGACAACTTCATCGAGCTGTTCCGAGACAACCGCTTCCTGCTGGCACTGAAGAATAACGTGCTGTTTACGATCGGCACGGTGCCGGTCACGATGCTGCTGGGGGTGGTGCTCTCGGCGCTGATCCATAAGAAGCTGTATGCCAAAACCTTTTTCAAAGTTGCCTTCTTCGTGCCCTACATTTGTTCAACCGTCGCGATTGCCGCCGTCTGGCAGGCGCTTTATCACCCGTCCAAAGGGCCGATCAACCAGATTCTGATGCAGATCGGCTTGTCCGAGCCGCCGCGCTGGCTGGTCGATACCAGCTTCTCGCTGATCGCCATTATGATTATTTACGTCTGGCAGCTGCTGGGCTATCAGATCATCATCTTCCTGGCCGGCATGACGAATATTCCGGAAGAGCTGTATGAAGCCGCAACGATTGACGGTGCGAGCGGGATCGGACAGTTCCGGCGGATTACGCTGCCGCTGCTGGGTCCGACTACTTTTTTCCTGGCGATCACCAGTACGATTTCGTCCTTCAAAATCTTCGACATGATCAAGTTCCTGACGGACGGCGGTCCCAACTATTCCAGTACGGTCATTGTGTACCAGATTTATGAGGAAGGGTTCGAGCGCTTCAAAATGGGCTACGCCTCGGCGATGTCCTGGGTGCTGTTCCTCATCATCATGCTGGTTACGTCGATTACCTGGATGACACAGAACCGCAAAGTCCATTATTAGTCTACGGCGAAAGGAACTAAGGCAATGACAATGAGAAAATTTAAGACCGGCAATCTGATCTTTACGGCCCTGTTCGCCCTGCTCTCGGTATTCTTTCTGATGCCGCTGGTCTGGATGCTGTCCGCAGCCTCCAAGACGGAGAAGGAGGTCTGGACCTTCCCGATTCAATGGATTCCGACCGACTGGAATCTGGTTGCTAACTTTAAGGCCGTGTGGATGGGCGACGTCGCGTTTGGACTATTTTATATGAATTCGATTAAAATCGCCCTGATATCCACCATAGCTACAATTGTGATATCGGCCATGGCAGGTTACGCGCTCGGCAAGCTTGATTTCAAGGGCAGAACCCTGATTTTCACCCTGATGCTGGCTTTCATGATGATCCCGGAGCAGGCGACACTCGTTCCGCGCTATATTATGATCAAGGAGCTGGGACTCTACGATTCGCATGCAGCGCTCATCCTGATGGGGATGTTCTCCAGTTATTTCACCTTCCTGCTGCGCCAGTTCATGATCGGCATTCATAATGATATGCTGGAAGCTGCCGAGCTCGACGGTGCCGGATTCTTCCGCATCTTCTGGAGTGTTGTGCTGCCGCTAAGCCGGCCGATCCTGGCTACGGTAGGGATTATCAAGTTCATCTGGACGTGGAATGATTACCAGGGACCGCTGATTATGCTGAATTCGACCAAGCTGTATACCATTCCGCTGGGGATGCAATTCTTCAAGGAAGAGTTCGGTACACAAATCTCCGTCATGATGATGGCTTCCGTAGCTGCGATTCTGCCGCTGCTTATCTTGTTCCTGGCCCTGCAAAAGCAAGTCATTGACGGCATTGCCATCGGCGGGGTCAAAGGTTAAAGTAATATCTCCGGGCAGCTATCCCTGCCCGGACCGGAAGGTCAAAAAAGTGTACGCGCACACCGCAAAGCTGTACACGGTGTGCGCGGGCCTTAGATTGTATAATGAGCCTGCAGACAACAAATCAAGGGGGAATTGCTTTGAAAAAACTATCTTTAGTATTAGCAAGTATGATTCTTATGCTCTCCGTTACCGCATGCGGAGGGAACGGCAACAGCAGTAATTCAGCCGCCACCGATGCGCCGGCTTCAGCTGATCCGGCTGCCGGAAGCAGCAGTACAGAACAGCCCGCAGGCAAGGCGAAGATCAAATTCTACACGTTCAAGGCCGATAAGCCGGAAGAACCGATCTACCAGGCCGTTCAGGCGTATAACGAATCCCAGGATAAAGTGGAAGTCGAATATGAATCACTGGTTCAGAACAGCGACAGTACTGATTTCATGAAGAAGCTGGATATTCTTGTAGCCGGCGGAGAAGTGGTCGATGTATTCATGACCGGTAATGAGGATGAACTGCTGGAGCGTGCTTCACGCGGTGTTGTGGAACCGCTTAACTCTTTCTTTGAGCAGGAGAGCATTACACCTGAGGATGAATATTCCAAGCTGCTGAAGCTGGATGACAAGGTATACGGCATTCTGCCGAGCTCCACCCAGTGGCTGACGGTCTTTAACAAGGATCATCTGGAAGCAGCCGGGCTGTCCCTGCCTGAGATGGGCTGGACCTG
The DNA here is from genome assembly GCF_038593005.1 of Paenibacillus sp. FSL E2-0178. NCBI lineage: Bacteria > Bacillati > Bacillota > Bacilli > Caryophanales > Paenibacillaceae > Paenibacillus > Paenibacillus sp. FSL E2-0178. Next base: position 1,835,915 of record NZ_CP151953.1, on the reverse strand, counting down.
GGATGACTTCCGCGACTATGCCAAGAAGCTGACGACACCTGAGCACTACGGAACCTACTTCCACACTTGGGGTGAATATCCGAACATCATCGCTTACACCGAGAAGCCGCATCCGCAGCTGAGCGCAGATCTGAAGCCGATTTTCGATGATCCGTCCTTCGAGTACTTCTTCAATCTCCGCCGCACTATGGAGAAGGAAGATAAGAGTGTTGAACCGTATGCCGATGTGCTTGCTTCGAACTATCATGTGCTGCAGCAGTTTTTTGCCGGAAATGCCAGTATGCTCGCTGTACCAAGCTATGCTGTCCGGGCGGCGCTGAATCTGGAGAAATTCCCGCATGAGTTCCAGACGATGTACGCTCCGCTGCCGCGCTCCGTGGATACGCAAGAGATCGGCATGACGAATATTTCCGGCGGCGGCCTCGCTATGGGCGCGAAATCGGAGAATAAGGAAGCCTCCTATGATTTCATCCGCTGGATGTCCAAGGAATCCTATAAATTCACGAAAGAAATTCCAGCCTTCAAGGGTGTAGACGGAGCAGAGCTAATCAACGGCTTCTTCGGCGAAAATACAGATTTGATCGACACCGCATCGCTGTCCAAGACACTGTTCGATCCGAATATTCAAATGCCGGATACCTTCAGCGTCCCTTACGGAAGTGAGCTGAAAGCGATTGTGGAGAATGGCTTCGCCAGCTTTATCCTGGATAACCGCAGCTTCGATGAGGTCAAGACTGAAATGACAGCCGAAGTGGAGAAGGTAGTTCAGGCCAACCAGAAATAATGAATTAAGCTAAAGGCGGCAGCGATTATGGATTATAATAGGGACGTTGAATTTACATTACAGTACAAGGTGGATACGTTATGAAATGGTTAAGCCGTTTTTCTTTCCATCGCAGACTGCAGTTCACGTTCCTGATCCTGATCCTGCTGCCTTTTATTGTCGTTACCTTCTGGTCGTACACCTCTGTGAGAGAGAATGTGAGTGATAAAATCTCGCGTGCAGGCGAAGAGACGCTGAAGGTTATCGGGAGTCAAATTGAGAAAACCGTAGACAGCATCTCGTTTGTCTCGGTCTATTTCTCTGAGGCATATGATCCGGCCGTGCTGGAGAGTCTGCGCTATTTAAAAAACACCGGGAACTTCGGGAATTACGGAGTGTATACCCACTACAATAAACTCAAGACTACGGCCAATATATTGTCCGTACAGTCGCTGGATGCCGATCTGCAGATTATGCTGGTCAACCGGGAGAACCGGATTCTGATCGGCAACCAGAATATTCCCGTCTTTTCGGTCCTGCCGGAGCAGCTTCTAGAGGAGAGCAGCAAGCTGAATGAGCAGGAGAAGATCTCACTGCAATGGTTCCCCTACGGCGGCGACCCCTCTGCACCGGATTATTATTACGCTGTACGCTTTATTACCGATCCGCTGAATCAGGAGAAGCTGGCAACGCTGTACGTGGGCATTCCGAGCCATTATTTTCATAACCTGCTGGATACGGGCAATAGCGCCAACATTCTCTCCCTGGCTGACGGGCTGGGCAGAAGCATCGCGGTCACGGGCGGAGCGGATACTCCGAAGGAGAGTCAGATGCTGGTCAGCGAGGTCCGTATTCCAAAAGTGGGCTGGCTGCTCACCAGCAAGACGCCGCGCAGCTCCATCGACAGCCATATCAACCGGGAGTTTCTGGTCTCGATTTCGATCGTCGGTCTGTTCTTTCTGGCGTTTCTGATCCTGTCCATGCTGTGGGCCGGATATATCAATAAGCCGATCAGTCTGCTGCGGGCAAGCGTCAAGCAGTATGTCGGCGGCAACCGCGCGGTGCGGATTCCGGTCCGGGGCAAGGATGAAGTGGCAGTGCTGTCCTCAGCCTTCAACCAGATGCTGGATGATATGAATCAGCTGCTTCAGCAGGTCGAGAGTGAGCAGGAGGAGAAACGGCTACTGGAGCTTCAGGCCTTGGCGGCGCAGATCCGGCCCCATTTTCTGCTGAATACGCTCAACTCGATCAAGGTGGATCTGCTGCTCTCCGGGGACCAGCCCCATGGTGCGATGATTGATGCGCTGATGAAGCTGCTGCGCGTATATGTTCATGTAGATAAGCCGCTGGAGCTGGCGGAGGAGTGCAAGGTGCTGGGCAGCTATGTGCAGGTGATGCAGATCCGCAACCGGCTGGATATCGCTTTTGAATGCGTGCTGGACGAGAAGGTAGGCGAGGTTATGCTGCCAAGGCTGCTGCTGCAGCCTATTGTCGAGAATGCCATCAGCCACGGCTTCTCTGCACGTCCGGCGAAGCCGGCGATCCTGCTCGAGGCAGCGTTTGAAGACGATATGCTGAAGATCAGCATCAGCGATAACGGCCGGGGGATGCCGGAGGATAAGCTCCAGCGTCTGAACCGGCGGCTGCAAGGAAATGAAGACACGGCCCTGTGGCCGGAAAAAGGGGTCGGACTCGTGAACACGGCACGCCGGCTGCAGGTGCTGTACGGATACCGAGCGCGGCTGAGCGCGCAGGCAAGAACAGATGAGGATGGCATGACTTTTACCCTATATATCCCCATAACCAGTGAGAAGGAGGCGGTTCCCCTTGATGACCCTGATGCTGATTGATGATGATGTCCCGATGCTGGAATATGTAGAATATCTGCTCGGGTCACTGGGACTGGAGCTGCAGCTGGTGGCTTCGGCCTTCAGCAGTGAGGATGCGCTGGAGCAGTTCCATGCGGCTTTGCCGGATGTCGTCATTATTGATATCGGCCTGCCGGGCATGGACGGCCTGGAGCTGGCGGATGCCTTCCGTATTACGAAGCCGGAGGTGCGCCTGATCTTCCTGACCTGCTATGAGGATTTCCATTACTCGAAGCGGGCCATCCAGCTGGAGGCGGATGATTATCTCATTAAGGATGAATTATCCCCTGAACAGCTGAAGATCAGCCTCAGCAAAGCGATGAGCCGCTTCAAGAGCCGTGAAGAGCTGCTGGAGCGTTATTCCTTCCGCCAGGCGATTGAGCGCAATAAGGAAGTGCTGAAGCAGAGCTTCCTCAAGCAGCTGCTGTCCGGTACGGCAGATCAGGAGAATACGCTTGAATTCGGACAGCGCCTCGGGATCTCCTGGAAGCATCCTTATCTGCGCCACGGGTTTATCCATATGGATGCCGCCTTTGTAACCGAGCGTTACCGGTACAAGGATATACCGCTGATTCATTTTGCCGTGAACAATATAGCGCTGGAGCTGTCCGCCGGAGAAGCTTCCATTACTCCGATTATGAGCAGAGACGCAGACATTTATCTGGTTTGGAATGTAGCTGACCCCGGCTGCGCGGGGAACGGGCTGACTGATTTTATGCAATCCGTGCTGGACAAGGTAGAGCAGTACCTCAAGATTACCCTGCGGGGGTTCTATTCCGGGGCATCCGTGCCCTTGCGGAACTTCGACTCGCTGTATAAGAGGCTTATGGACAGCCGCGATCACAACTTCTATCAGGCGGTTACTCCTATTGCTGTCCTCGATGAACAGGCGGATTTCGGGCAGACCGCCGAATGGCGCGGAGATAAGGAACGCGGGATGCTGTCGCTGGCGCTGGAAGAAGGGCATGCCGCCTGGATTGATCTGGCAATCAATCAATGGACGCAGCAGGTCACCACGGATAAGCTGCTGCCCCGGCTGGTGAAGGAAGCCTGCGGCAATTTTGTGCGCCAGATGGCCTTTGAAGCCGGAGGCCTTGCCGAGGAGGACTTCTTCACCCAGCTGGAGCAGACGGTTCATATCCAGGAGGCTGCCCGCCTGACCAAGCGGGAGCTGCGGAATCTGTGGAGACAGCATACGCTGGCACCCGTGGCGGCGCAGGAGAAGGATATCCGGCTGCAGGAGGTGGACCGCTTCCTGGAGGAGCATGTCGACCAGATGGTGACCTCGACCGATATGGCGGAGCATCTGCATCTGAATGCCAGCTACTTCTCCCGCTATTTCAAGAAGCTGTCCGGCATCAATTTCACCGACTACGTCAATCAGTACAAAATGAATATGGCGATCACGATGCTGGCACGGCCGCATGAGACGGTGGAGAATGTAGCCTACACGCTAGGCTTCTCCGATCGGGCTTATTTCTCCAAAGTGTTCAAGAAATACAGCGGGAGAAATCCCAGTGAATACAAAGCCGGGCCGGTAGAAGAGGGCGGCGCTGAGGAATGAAAAGTCCAAACTTTTCACCGGAACAGGCAATCAGGCTGCACGCTCAGGAGCCCTCCATCTCACTATAATGGTGAGGAAAAAGGAAATAACAAAAAGCGAGAAGGATCGGAGGGGCGCGAAGAGCGGTACCATTCAAGAAATCTGGGGACAACAGCGGCCGAAAGTCCAAATATTCACCGTAGTGACGACAGAGCTTTAAGTTAGTTTTTTAAGTTCAGGTTATCTAGTATAGCTTCAAGGAGGAAGAACGATGAATAGAACAACGTTTAGATTACCTGCGGAAGAAATCGCCGTTTCGCATGAAGTGGATGTGCTGGTTGCAGGCGGCGGACCTGCGGGCGTGGCGGCTGCGATTTCCGCCGCCAGAAGCGGAGCGCGGACGCTGCTGATTGAGCAGCGCGGCTTCCTGGGCGGCATGGGCACCGTTGCCCTGGTACCGGCCTTCTGTCCCTACAGTGACGGGGAGAAGGCGGTGGTGCGCGGCATAGGCCTTGAGCTGCTGGAGCAGATGAAAGCGGAATGTGAGCCGGAATTCCGCGAACGCTTCGGCGCTGAGCTGGACTGGGTGCCTATCGATCCGGAGGTGCTTAAGCGTGTATACGATGATGCTGTGGCAGAGAGCGGAGCCGGGGTGCTGCTGCATACCATTGCCAGCCAGACTGTGATGGACGCAGACGGTCGCAAGATCGAAGGTGTCGTAATCGTCAACAAATCCGGCCGGAGCCTCATCAAGGCGAAGACGGTGATCGACGCGACAGGCGATGCCGATCTGGCCGCCCTGGCAGGAGCGCCGTTCCATAAAGGCGGAGAAGCGGGTGAGCTTCAGGCGGCGACGATGTGTTATCTGCTGGCTAATGTGGACCGAAAGCGCTTCCTGAAGTATTTGGATGAAAGCGGCGACACCGATCAGATCCATCGGGCGGTGCAGCAGGCCCAAGCGGACGGGAAGCTGCCGCAGGGCCGGGATTCGGTCTCTGGCCTGTCCTGGGTTGCCGATTATCTGGTCGGCGTCAACTTCGGCCATGTCTTCGGCATCGACGGCTCTAGAGCGGAGGATTTGACCCGGGGCGCCGTGGAAGGCCGCAAGCTGGTCCTCCGCCAGCTGGAATTCTTCCGGGCGTACGTGCCCGGATTTGAACAGGCCCACCTCGTGTCCACCGGAGAGCAGATCGGCATCCGTGAGACGCGGCGGATTGTGGGCGATTATGTTCTGACACAGGAGGACTTCATGAATATGGTGTCCTTCCCGGATGATATTGCCCGCAACAGCTATTTCATCGACATCCATATGGCGCGCAGCAGCGGAGCCATGCATATTCACCATCTGCCGCCCGGCGAATCCCACGGCGTTCCCTACCGCTGCATGCTGCCGGTTGGTCTCGATAATGTGTGGGTGGCAGGACGCGCAGCCTCCTCGGACCGTGTAGTGCAGGGCTCACTGCGTGTGATGCCCAACTGCTTCGCTATGGGGCAGGCGGCGGGAATGGCGGCAGCGATGGCTGCCGGTACGGACAGCCAGAGCCGGAAGGTAGATATCACCGCGCTTCAGCGCGGGCTGGTTCAGCAGGGAGCCTGGCTTGGTGAAGCATTGGCTGCTTTATAACTAATTGCGGGAGAGTGATTAGAATGACACGAACAAGTAAACGGGGCAGGCTGACCATCCTTGGCATCGTCGCATTTCTGCTGTTCAGTCTGGTATCGGGAGCATCAGGACCTATGGCCGCCGCCGCAGGGACGACGTATTACGTCGATTCTGCCCTGGGCAGCGACAATAGCTCCGGTACCAGTGAAACGGCAGCCTGGAAGACGCTGGGCAAAGTGAACAGCACTACCTTCAGCCCGGGTGACCGGATCCTTTTGAAGGCAGGCGGCGTGTGGACTGATCAGTATCTTGATCTGCAGGGCTCAGGCTCTGAGGGGAACCCGATCACAGTAGACCGCTACGGGAGCGGAGCCAAACCGCTGATTCATTTCGGCAACACCGCCGTGGGCGGTGAAGGCTTCGGGGTCAGATTGCGCAATGTCTCCTACTGGGAGATCAATAATCTGGAGATTACAAGCGGACAGCAGCCCACGGATATGCGGAGAAACGGCGTGCTGGTTGTGGGGGAAGGAGCAGGAGCGGGGAGCTTCCGGCATATTTATATCCGCAATCTCGACATCCACGATATCTTTGGCACGGACCGCAGAACAGGCGGAATTAATGTTCATGCCCGGGGAGCCAACACCGCACCGGAGAGCACCTGGGACGATATTCTGATCGAGAATAACACAGTCATCAACGTGGCGGATACCGGGATTCAGACGATGACGGATGCTTTTTTCAATAGTGCATGGACTCATAAGTTCGATGCTTTCAGCAATGTCGTGATCCGGGGCAATGTGGTGGAGAAAATCCACCGGGACGGCATCCTGGTCAGAGCCAGCGCCTCGCCGCTGATTGAATACAACAAGACGAAATCCATCGGAGAAGCCTGCGAGGTGAATACATCCATCGTCAATTACCTTGAGGATATCACTGTTGTTGCGGCGCAGTGGGCTTATTATACCAAGGGTGCTATATTCCAGTACAACGAGGCCTCCGATACCCGGATGCTGGGCGGAGACGGCCAGCCGTGGGACTTCGATATTGAGGTGCACGACAGCATCTACCAGTATAACTATAGCTATAACAACGAGGGCGGCACACTGCTGGTCATGAACAACACGAATAATAATATCTTCCGCTACAATATCAGCCAGAATGATAAGGATGCGAACGGGGTGTTCCATCTGGTGAACGGCGGCGGCAATCTGTACATCTACAACAATGTCATCTACCGTTCGGGAACACAGAATAAGGCGCTGACCCATGCGAGCAATACAGGAATGGCCTATTACACTAATAATATCTTTTATAATGCTGCCAGCGGGCAATACACGAACAGCCCCAGAATGACGTATGACCACAACAGCTTCTACGGGTTGAATTCGGGTGTTCCCAGCGATCCTAACAAAATCACCGGCAATCCCGGCTTCGTCAGTCCAGGCACGGCCACAGGACTCGCTTCGGCAGACGGTTATAAGCTGGCGCAGACCTCTCCGCTGATCAATGCCGGGGCGGTGGTTGCAGGCAACGGGGGTCTCGATTACTTCGGAAATACACTGTATAACGGCCTTCCGGATATCGGTGTATTCGAGTTCCAGGGTACAATCACACCGCCGGTTACGCTGCTGCAGGATGATTTCGAGGATAACAATTACAGCGGCTGGACGACTTCAGGCGGGGCGTGGAGCGTAGCGGATGACGGTACGAAAGCTTTGACGCAGACATCGTCGTCAGGGGAAGCGCTGGCGTATACCGGCGATGCCTCCTGGAGGAACTACACGTATTCGGCCAAAATTAAGCTGCTGAATGCCTTCGGCAACGCTGGACTGCTGTTCCGGTATGCGGATGCCTCGAATTATTACATGTTCAGACTGAATGATTCAGGCGACAAGGCGGAGTTGTTCAAAAAAACAGCCGGAACGCTCACGATGGTAAGCAGTGCCAATGTTGCCGTTACGCCCGGCCAGTGGACGGAGCTGAAGGTAGTGGTCAGCGGCAGTACGGTTACGGCTTTTGCAGGCGGTACCCAGCTGATCCAGTGGACCGATACGGCGGCGCAGCCGGCCGGAGGGAAGATTGGGCTACGGATGCATTCCAGCACCGCCCGGATCGACGATGTTGAGGTTACGGAATAAAGTTTAGCGGGATGATCCGGTCAAATTTTAGTTAAAAATGAAACGATTTCTGCAAATTTGCGTAAGATAACAGCAAAGGGTATGACCGCAATCCTTTCAACGGGTGTTTGGCGGCTGTGCCCTTTTCTCTTTTCTAATGATATAAGCAAATGAAGCAGGGAGGACTACTCAATGAAATTCAGAAAACTGTTGTCGCTCAAACAATGGTCTCATATATTCCGCAGCTCCTGGCAGTATATCATTTCACCGAACGTCTCTATGGGAGATAAGCTGCTGTTCACTATTCCGGCGCTGCTGTACTGGGTGCTGCCTGACTTCATGCCGTTCATACCAATAGATGACATCGGGGTAACGATGCTGCTGATGGGCTGGTTCGTCTCGCGGATGGACCGCAAATACCCGGCGCTGAAGAGCCTAAGATGACGGTTTTACGACAATTTTGACTGCTTTATCTGATGTATTTCTGCAATATGGTTGCTTTTACATCCTATATTCCTTAAAATGAATTATTGAGTATTTAAACTATAGATGCCCGGGAGATGGAATCGAATGAACGTCAAAATTACCCGCAATGCGGCTAAAGTGATAAAGAAAACTATGGAGCTTGAAGGCAACAGCGAGCTTAAACTGCGCGTAGCGATTACGCATTCCCACGGTGACCATGCCCACTACGGCCTGGATCTGGACACGCCTAAGGAGAACGACGTAGTCATCTCCACCGACAAAGAAATCGATGTTATTCTTGATCCGAACCAGCCGCTGCTGGACGGTGTGAAGATTGATTATCTCTACTTCCCTGAGGAAGGCTTCGTTATTACTAATCCGTCTAAAGGAAATCATGGCGATCACTAATTGATCCGCCCGTATTTTACGGACATAAAGAAGGGTTGCTCCATGGCTAACGATATAAGATTATGTGACGAGTGCAATCATATCAAAATGAAAAGCATCGTGCCCAAGCTGCTGAAGATGGCGCCAGACGCCGAGATCAAAACAGGCTGTATCTCCTACTGCGGACCCTGCGGCAAACGCCCGTTTGTCTATATCAACGGCCGTTACATCAGTGCTCCGACAGAAGATGAGGTGCTGGCCAAAGCGGAAGCTTTCGTCAAACAGCCGGCAGTGAAGAAATAGATCAGGTCTGACAGTATAGTTTTGATAGTGTGATAGAAAAAATACAGCCTCCGCATAAGTTTGCGGGGGTTGTATTATTGTGTGATTGTATGCAAAAAACTGAATATATTAAGCTGCTACATGCTGCTGCGAGAGTGAACGGGCCGAATGTATGTGAAAAACCAAATACAATGTGCTGCTGCGAGAGTGAACGGGCCGAATGTATGTGAAAAACCAAATACAATGTGCTGCAGCGAGGGGAATCGGGCCGAATGTATGTGGAAAATCAAATACATTTATTTTCTGTATTGTGTTTGCGGATTAAAAGTGGCACACTAGCGATAGATACAATCAACGCGGCAAAGAATGCCCCATCTCCCTTCCCTACCGGAAGGAGGTGGGGCTTTGTGCATTCAAAGACTAATATCATCGCAAAGTGAGGGGACGGAAATGGGCTTTGCAAGGGAACATGAGCAGTGGCTGCTCAAACATCTTAAACGGAGAAAGGGAGAGCGGCTTGATGCGCTAAGGCGGGGGCATGGCTATGGTAACCGATTATTTGTCGAACAGGTGTGGTGGCCGCTTGCCGGACATTTTCACGGACTGCATCCGGAATATGAAGTTAAGGACTGGCGTGGCCGATCCTATTTTGTTGATATTTTATGGGAGGTAGGTTCCTCGCGCATTGCATTTGAGATTATGGATTATGGGTCGCATGGCATGGACCGTAGCAAATACCGGATGGACCTGAACCGCGGCCTCTTTCTGCAGTCACAGGCTTGTACTGTGCATTATATTTCTCTGGATGAACTTAAGGAAAATCCGTCATTTATCCTTTCTGTGCTGCGGAACACGTTGTTTCCTTATTTGTCAGCAGAGATGCCTGCTCATAGAAGCACCGAGAAATCGTATTCCAAAATCGAACGGGATTTGATGCGCTCCGCCATCCGTCATCATCGTGTTCTGCGTCCGGTGGAGGCAGCGAGAGAGCTGGAATTGTATATTACAACAGTCATCAAATATAGCCGCATGCTGGTGGATAAAGGAAAGTTTCGCCCAGTGGCAAGAGGCGCATCACAGCGAATTAATTACTACGAGTACATAGGTACGCTCCAAAGTCCTGATCTAGTCTGATAATCGTTGCGACCACAGATTATATATGAAAAACCAAATACAATGTGCTGTAGCGAGGGTGAAGGGGCCGAATGTATGTGAAAAACCAAATACAATGTGCTGCAGCGAGGGTGAAGGGGCCGAATGTATGTGAAATACCAAATACAATGTGCTGCAGCGAGGGTGAACGGGCCGAATGTATGTGAAAAACCAAATACAATGTGCTGCAGCGAGGGTGAGCGGGCCGAATGTATGTGAAATACCAAATACAATATATTGCAGCGAGGGTGAACGGGCCGAATGTATGTGAAAAACCAAATACCTTTGGCCGTTTACGCTTATTGTGGCGTTATATTGAGGGAATTCTGTGCTTCAGCAGCTGGTTTAGCATAAACAAGCCTTAAGTCCGCAGCGCAACCCCGCTTCACGGAACTTAAGGCTTGTTAGGTGTGAGTTACCGGGCGGCATGACAGTTGGTGGAACGTTGTACGCCTCCTACTCGATAGGCCGCCAGTCTAAGTCACAGCTCCTCCTAATTACGCGGAGGCAGCGGGCCGAGGTATTGATAGTATTGGCATTCAATCCGGCCATTGTACAGCTTGCGGCGCTTGTCCGCTTTACGTCCGTAGTATTGCTCGAATTCCTTATACGGGCTGATGGCGAAGAAGGACCAGGTTGGCAGATAGAGCATCATCTCGCCGAATTGGCGGGTCAGCTTCTCCACTTCCTTATCGTTACTTATCCGCTCCCCGTATGGAGGGTTCGTGATAATACAGCCATACTCGCCTTCCGGGCGGGCCTTGGCGGCAGCGATATGCTTGAAGGTGATCTCACCGGAGAGTCCGGCGCTCTTGGCGGCGGCTTCGGCAATCTCAATCGCTGCCGGATCAATGTCAGTTCCGGTCAGCTGCAGCGGGTAGTCGTCGCGCACAGCGTCGAAGGCTTCCTCGCGGGCTTCCTCCCACAGGCGCTGCGGGATCTCCGGCCAGTGCTCGGACGGGAAGGAGCGGCGCAGACCCGGCGCGATATTCCAGGCGATCATTGCGGCCTCGATCAGAATCGTGCCGGAACCGCAGCATGGATCGTACAGCGGCCGGTGGCCGTTCCAGCGGCTGAGCTGGATCAGGGCCGCAGCCATGGTCTCCTTCAGCGGCGCTTCGGTGGCCTGGCGGCGGTAGCCGCGTTTGTGCAGCGCCGGTCCGGTGGTGTCCAGGGTGATCAGCGCGATGTCATTCAGCAGAATGACTTCAACCACATAACGCGGCCCGTTCTCAGGGAACCACTCGGTATGGTAGGACAGCTTCAGCTTCTCGACAATCGCCTTCTTGACGATACCCTGGCAGGCAGGAACACTCGTCAGCTGTGATTTGTGGGAGCGGCCTTCTACCGGGAATTCGCCGTTCTCGGGAATCCAGTCCTCCCAATTAATCGCTTTGACGCCTTCGAACAGCTCGTCGAAGGTTTTGGCCGGGAACTGGCCCATTTTGACCAATACACGGTCAGAGGTGCGCAGCCATAAATTGCAGCGGCAGATGTCGATGTAATCTCCGCTGAATAATACCCGTCCGTTCTCGACCGTGGTCTCATAACCCAGTTCGTTTAATTCACGCGCTACTACAGCCTCCAGCCCCATGGGGGCGGTGGCGATCAATTGTAATTTGCCCAAATGCTCTCAACTCCGTTTAACTTGTGGATAAATACGCAAAGCCAGTACAATAAGAGAAGCTTGCTCTCCATGTGAATGTGAACCATTAGAACGTTCAGATATCAGTATAGGGTAATGAAGAGATCTACACAATGCCCGTTCACGCTACACAAAATGAAATTTGAAGGAGAATACATATGCAGAATCAGGAAGAATACAGTGAACAGCTATATACAGAGGATGAATTACTATTAAAAGTCAAACAGGCCATCGCAGCAAACGGAATGCCGGAGGTGTCCATCGCTCCAGGCTACGGCAGACTGCTGACAATGCTGGTTACCCTTTCCCGCGCCACCCGGATACTGGAGATTGGTGCGCTGGGCGGCTACAGCGGAATCTCCCTGTGCCGTGGTTTAACGCAGAGCGGCAGCCTGACTTCCCTGGAGCTTAAGGCTGACTATGCCAAGCTTGCCCACAGCCATCTGGAGCAGGCGGGCTTCGGGGACGCGGTAGAATACAAAATCGGCCCCGCGCTGGACAGCCTGAAGCTGCTCGAAGCGCAGGGCCAAAAGTATGATTTCTTCTTCATCGATGCCGACAAGGAGAACTATCCGAATTATCTGGAATATGCGATCCGGCTCGCTTCCCCGGGCGCAATTATTGCCGGTGACAACATTTTCTTGCGCGGCCGCACGCTGAATACAGAGAAGAACGGACCTGCCGTTCAGGCGATTCGCCGCTTCAATGAGATGATTGCCGGCGATCCCCGCCTGACCAGCACACTGCTGCCGGCCTACGACGGACTAGCCTTGGCGATGGTTAAATAGCTTGTCCTCTGCAGGCTGAGCCCATATGCTCCACGCATACCAAAGCCTGCTAACGGAACAACCGGGGTTCTGTCTTCTTGTATAACTTGAGCCTTACCCAGACCGTATTAATCAGCAGGAACGCGCCGGAGATGATGAACAGCCCTTCGATCCCGATATATCCGGACAGGAAGCCGCCGATGACCGCGCCCAGCATATTGCCGAGTGCCAGTGTGCTGCTGTTGAAGCCGAAGGCCCGGCTCTCCTTGCCGTCGGGCGTATAGGAGCGGATGAGGGCGTTGACGCTCGGCAGCAGGCCGCCCATGAAGACACCCATCAGGAAGCGGACGAGGATCAGCTGCCACACGCTGGTCACGAAGGCCTGCGGGATAAGGAACAGCGCCGCGCCAATCAGCGCATAGGTCAGTATCCGGTGGGCGCCGACCTTGTCGCTGAGCTTGCCGAGCAGCGGAGAAGCCAGCATGTTCGAAATACCGGTGACGGCACTGACCATGCCTGCCCAGAAGGCAATATTCACAGCGGAGCCGTGCAGCTTCTCCACGTAGAGCGGCAGCAGCGACATCGGGCTGATCATGGCGAACTGCAGCAGGAACGTTACGCCGAACAGTGCCGGCAGCTGCGGAACCTTAGCCAGCTCCTTGAAGCCTTCGAGCACAGAGACCTGCGGCACCTGCGCAGCTTCCACCCGGTCGAATTTCTCCTTGACCAGGAATAACGCCAGCAGGGAGGCGACGAACAAGAGCGCACCCACGACATAAAAGATCGGGCGGAACCCGATCCAATCCGCCAGCAAGCCGCCGATCAGCGGACCGAGAATTGTACCCGCTACAGCGCCGGACTGCATCAGTCCCATCGCGAAGCCCATACGCGGCTTCGGGGTGGTTCCCGAGACCAATGCGATGGAGGCGGGATTGAAGCCGGAGATGGTTCCGTTTAGCAGGCGGAGCAGCAGCAGCTGCATCGGGGACTGCGCGAAGCCCATCAGCACGATGACAATTGCCATACCGAAGCTGGAGCGCAGCAGCATGATTTTGCGGCCGTATTTGTCGGCAAGCTTGCCCCACAGGGGCTGAAAGATGAACGAGGTCAAGAAGTTTGCGGCAAAAATAAGTCCGGCCCACATCCCTATCGCGTGATCTCCGGTCACACCCAGGTCTTTAGCGAGATAAAGGGACAGAAAAGGGGTAATCATAGTCATGCCGGCATTCACCAGAAACTGGCCAAACCAAAGCACCATGAGGTTGACTTTCCAGGTCTCCCAATTCTTCAAAGTGCTTTCACTTCCTTTCAGGGGATTCAAAGATAAATAGTTCACGAAAAATTGACATTATATCAGTATATCATAGTTTTTTAGCCGTGCAGTGCAACACTTGTCATAGTAATGTCATGGGATTGTCATTCCCTTAAGGGTGAAGCGGTTGTTACCCGCTGGCAAAAGGGGCATAATAATGATATGTGTTTTCTAAATATACTATCAAATCTAATGGAGATCTTATCATGACCTACAACGACACTTTTATCCGCGCCTGCAGACAGCAGAGCACGGAGCACGTTCCCGTATGGTACATGCGGCAGGCCGGCCGTTATGATCCCGAGTACCGTAAAATCAAGGAGAAATACTCGCTGCTGGAGATCTGCAGACAGCCGGAGCTTGCAGCTGAAGTAACCTTGATGCCTGTGCGCAAGCTGGGTGTGGACGCGGCCATCCTGTATTCCGACATTATGAATCCTGTAGCTTCCCTTGGCGTGGACTTCGACATCGTGAAGAATATCGGCCCGGTCATTGAGAATCCGATCCGCTCGTCGGCGGATGTCGACCGGCTGAAGCCGATTGATGTGGAAGGGGATCTGGGCCACATTCTGGAGACGATTGCCCTCCTCGACAAAGAGCTGGACGTGCCGCTGATCACTTTTGCAGGAGCACCTTTCACCATCGCCAGCTATCTGATTGAAGGCAGACCCTCCAAGAGCTATCACCGCACCAAGGAAATGATGTTCAGCCAGCCCCGCGTGTGGGAGAAGCTGATGGAGAAGCTGGGCGATATGGTTATCGCATATCTTCGCGCCCATGTCGCAAGCGGCGGCAAGGCGTTCCAGCTGTTCGACAGCTGGGTTGGCGCGCTGGCCCCGCGTGATTTCGAAGCATATGTGCTGCCGACAATCACCCGGATTTTTGCCGAGCTGTCTGATCTGGACGTTCCGAAGATTTATTTCCCCGGTGTCAGCTCAGGGGAGCTGCTCCCCAGCCTGGCCAGGCTGCAGGCCGATGTGATCGGACTGGACTGGCGTGTAAGCCTGACCGAAGGCAGACGCAGAACGGGCGGAGGATTCGCGATTCAAGGCAATCTGGATCCTTATCTGCTGACCGCACCAATGGACGTATTGAAAGAACGGGCTAAAGAACTGATCGATGAAGGCATCAGACAGCCGGGTTATATTTTTAATCTGGGCCATGGATTATTTCCTGAAGCTTCATTGGACACACTTAAGGAATTAACGGATTATGTACATGAGTATTCGGCAGCGGCATTGAAACAGGCAGCAGGACCGCTCGCGTAATTAAAGCAAGGTACATGAGATAGCAGCAATTGCTGCTCTCTTTGTTTTTTATGAGCATAATGGAATTGTGAAATGAGCAGGCGCAGGACATTATTCGTAAAAGGGGATGGAAACCGTGACCACCAAAATTGGAGTACTCGTGATGTCGTACGGCACGCCTGAAAGTCTGGAGGATGTGGAGGCGTATTACACGCATATCCGCAGAGGCAATGCACCTTCCGCTGAACAGCTGAAAGAGCTGAAGGACCGCTACGAAGCCATTGTAGGAGGCGTGTTCCCGCTCAGGGAGAATACAGACCGCCAGGTGGAGGCCCTGCAGGCCAAGCTGAACAGCGGGCAGATTCAGTATGTCTGCTACCAGGGGCTGAAGCATGCCAGACCTTTCATTGAAGATGGTGTGGAGGCGATGGTCCGGGATGGGATTACCCAGGCGATAGGCATTGTGCTGGCCCCTCATTACTCGGTGATGAGCGTTGGAACCTATATCAAGCGGGCCAAGGATAAAGCGGATGCCTGCGGAATTAATATGGAATTTGTCGAGAGTTACCATATGCATCCGGAGCTGATCGATGTGCTTAGCCGCCGGGTGACTGCGAAGCTGGATGAATTCGAGGAAACCGGAGCTGCGAGGGATGAAGTACGTGTACTGTTCAGCGCACACAGCCTGCCGGAACGCATTCTGGCTATGGGCGATCCGTACCGTGACCAGCTGCTGGAAACCTCCAAAGCCATTGCCGATCAGGCAGGTGTGGAGTCCTGGCAGTTCACCTGGCAGAGCGCGGGCAGAACTGCAGAGCCGTGGCTGGGTCCGGATATTCTGGATACGATGCGTGAGCTGGCCGAAGCTCAGGTGAAATATGTGCTGTCTGCTCCCATTGGCTTCGTGTCTGACCACTTAGAGGTCCTGTACGATCTGGATATCGAGGCGCAGGCCTTGGCTTCAGAGCTGGATATGCGGCTGCTGCGGATTGATTCATTGAACAGCGATCCGGCGTATATGTCTGTGCTTAGCGATGTGGTGCGTACGAAGGCCGGACAGTTACAGGTGAAGCAATCATGAGTGGTTCACCGCGCAAGGTAGTAATTATCGGCGGAGGCCTCAGCGGCCTCAGTACCGCTTACTACGTCCGCAAGTTTTACCGGGAAGCCGGGGTTCAGACGGAAATTATATTGATTGAGAAGGATAAATGCCTTGGCGGCAAAATCGAGACCCTGCACCGTGACGGCTTTGTCATTGAGAAAGGCCCGGACTCCTTCCTGGCCCGCAAAACAGCCATGGTTGATCTGGCCAGAGAGCTGGAGCTGGATCACGAGCTGGTGACCACGAATCCGAATGCCAAGAAGACTTACATATTGCAGCGAGGCAAGCTCCACCCGATGCCCGCAGGGCTTGTTCTGGGGATTCCTACAGAGCTGAAGCCGTTTCTGAAGAGCGGACTCGTCTCCTTCGGCGGTAAAATGCGGGCGATGATGGATTTCGTACTTCCGCCGCGCCGCAGCTCCGAGGATGAATCGCTCGGTGACCTGATCGAGCGGCGTCTGGGTACAGAGGTGCTGGAGAATATGACCGAGCCCCTGCTCGCCGGTATTTATGCCGGGGACATGCGCAAGATCAGCCTCCAGGCTACTTTTCCGCAGTTCGGCGAGGTCGAGCGCCAGTACGGCAGTCTGATCCGCGGGATGACGACCGGCAGGAAGCCGGCGGAGACCCATACCGGAACCAAGAAAAGCGCGTTCCTGACTTTCCGTCAGGGGCTGCAGAGCCTGGTGCATGCCCTGATCCATGATCTGCAGGATGCCCAGCAGCGGACCGGAACGGGAGCGGTGTCCATCAAAGTACGGAGCGGGGCGGGGGTATCCGCAGAGGCCTCTGCTGCACCGCGCTATGAGGTGGAGCTGGACAACGGTGAACTGCTGCAAGCTGATGATATCTATGTAACCGTACAGAATTTCGCTGCCGCAGAGCTGCTGCGTCCGCATGTGGATGTATCCGCGCTGGATGCTGTCAATTATGTGTCAGTGGCTAATGTGGTTATGGCGTTTACCAAGAAGGATATCGTTACCGAATATGACGGATCCGGATTCCTGGTCCCCCGCAAAGAAGGGCGGAACATCACGGCCTGTACCTGGACTTCTACGAAATGGCTGCATACCAGCCCGGATGATAAGGTACTGCTGCGCTGTTACGTCGGACGGTCGGGGGATGAACAGAATGTAGACCTGCCGGATGAGGCGCTGGCTGAACTGGTGCGCAAAGACCTGAAGGAAATTATGGGGATCTCTGCAGCTCCCCTGTTCACCGAGATTACCCGGCTCAGGCATTCCATGCCGCAATATCCGGTAGGCCATCCCGGCCGGATCGCCGGCCTGCGAAGTGAGCTGGAGGAGAAGCTGCCGGGTGTGTATGCTTTTGGCGCCGGCTATGACGGCATCGGCATGCCGGACTGCATTAAGCAGGCGAAGCTTACGGCTGAGACTGCTGCAGCCCATTTAGAGAAGCTGCCGGAACAACCGGCGGCTGTAACGGTATAACGGAAGCGGTGGAGCGGAGCAGTGGCGCTTCACCCTTTTTTTATTGGGGAATTTATAAAGTGCCGGAATAATCATTGAAGCCAAGGCCACGCTCCGCGGGGCGGGAAGACTATGGGTAACTTTGGAGCGACACGGAAGAGATATGCTATAATAGAAACACTTTAAGGGTAAAGGAGATTACCAGTACTCATGTATCCGCCGAGGTCACGCAGTAGACAGAGCAAGAAACATAGCAGCAAAAAGAGGCGCAGAACGGTCTGGGCATGGTTTAATGTAGTGTTGCTTCTGATGATAACTGGCCTGCTGGCCTATTCTTTCATGGATAACAAAGATAAGGAGAGTTCAGCTCCTCCGGTAGCAGTGACTGAGCCGTCACCTTCGCCTGAAGCTTCTGCAACAGCGGCAGCTCCTGTGGAGGTGGCACCTACAGCAGAGGCTACAGCCAGTCCGGAGCCAACACCAGATGCAACACCGGAGGCCACTGCGCTGCCTACGGAGACTGCGGAAGCCGTGATTACGCCTGTTCCAACGGTTAAGGAAGCGGCAACGGCTGAACCCCAAGCGACAACGGGAAATCCTGGCGGCCTGATATCAGGCTTGCCGGAGAACTCTTCCGGCGGTACGGTGAAGCTGAATTTTGCCGGAGATGTTATCTTTGCCGGTAAGGTAGCGGAGCTGCTGCAGAAGAAAGGGTACGATTATTCTTACAGTGCACTTGACGGGATGTTCAAAAAGGATGATCTGACCGTGGTCAACCTGGAGACGCCGATCACTACTGGCGGTGTAGGTGCCGCGAACAAGCAGTTTGTATTCAAGGGTGCTCCCGAAGCGCTGGATGCACTGAAATCAGCTGGCGTAGATGCGGTCAATCTGGCTAATAACCACACGCTGGATCAGGGGGAAGAGGGCTTGCTGGATACCCTGAAGCACCTGAGCAAGCGGGGCATTCCCTATGTCGGAGCAGGGAAGAACAGCAAGGAAGCTTACTCTGCGCAGTATTTTGAGCGGCAGGGTATCAGGATAGCCCTGCTCGGGTTCACACGGGTGATGCCGGTGATCGAATGGAAGGCCGAAGCAGGCAAGCCGGGCCTCGCCTCTGTCTATGACAGCGCAGAAGCACTCAAGGCCATTGCCGCTGCCAAGCAACAAGCCGATCTTGTCGTAGTCGTTGTCCATTGGGGCAAGGAGCGGATGGAGCAATATGACAAGACCCAGCAGACGCTGGGGCATAGCTTTATCGATGCGGGAGCCGATCTGGTGATGGGCGGACATCCGCATGTGCTGCAGGGGATTGAGCCTTACAAAGGGAAATGGATTGCCTACAGCACAGGCAACTTTATCTTCACACGTTCCAGTCTTCCGGCAACCTGGGAGACGGCTGTATTCCAGGCGGAATGCAGCAAGGAGGGACAATGTTCCCTTAAGCTGAGTCCGATGGATGCTGAGCTTGGACAACCGGTGCCGATGAATGAGGCGGATGGACAGCTTTTGCTGCATAAGGTGGAATCCTTATCTTCCGGTCTGGTCAAGATCCGCAATGATGGTACCGTTGTGCAGTCGGCCCAATAAATCCTACTTCTGCTGGAGGTGCCAATGATGATGAATAACATGTGTGTCGCCCACCGCGGATTTTCCGGCAAAGCCCCCGAGAATACGCTGGCGGCCGTCCGGATGGCGATAGCCCTGCCTTTTGTGCGGTGGATGGAGATTGATGTGCAGCTGACGAAGGACGGCGTGCCTGTGGTCATCCATGATTATTCGCTGGACCGCACGACCAATGGACACGGCAAGGTGAAGAACATGGATTATGAACATATACGGCGTCTGGATGCGGGGAGCTGGAAAGGGCGTGCTTTTCGCGGAGAACGGGTGCCCTCCCTGGAAGAAGTGCTCAGCCTGGCGTCCGGCAGACTGCGGCTTAACATTGAGCTGAAGACCAGCGGGGAGATGTACCCTGGCCTTGAGCAAGCGGTCATCGATCTGGTGAATACCATGGGAATGCGCGAGGATGTGGTGCTGACCTCCTTCGACGCCGGTGTGCTGCAGCGGATTAAGGAGCTGGACCCGCGGTTCCGTACCGGTCTGATCTATGATTCCAGGTCCGGCGATCCGGCCAAAAAGCTGAACGAGCTGGGCTGCTCCTTCTTATCCATCAGCTCCGACCGGCTTAGCCCGGTTCTGGCGAAATCCCTGGCTGAACGGGGCGTGAAGATCATGGCCTGGACAGTGAATAAAGGTAAGGAGATGCGGCGCTTATCCGCCATGCATTCGGATATCATGATCTGTACGAACCGCCCGGATATTTGGGGCGATATCTTTCTGCAGGCCTGACTTAGGATATAGACTAATCCATTTAAACGATCTATTCATTCTAATAATCTGAGAAGAAAGTGAGCTGAACGATCAATGAGTAGAGCGGTCAATAATGTGTACTGTGTGGGACGCAATTATAAATTACATGCGGAGGAACTCGGCAATCAGGTGCCGGCCGAGCCGCTGATCTTCCTGAAGCCGTCGCATGCTGCTGTTGCGCTTGATAAAGCGATCATCCATCTGCCCAAAGATGCGGGACTGATCCATTATGAAGGTGAGCTGGTGCTGCGTATTGCGCGTGATTACGTACCGGGGATGAGTGTGGAGGAATTGGTGGATGTGATGGCGCTGGGCCTCGACTTCACGCTCCGTGATGTGCATAATGATCTGCAGAAAAAAGGCCTGCCCTGGACACCAGCCAAGGGCTTCAAGAATGCGGCTCCGCTGACTCCCTACATTGCATTTCCGGAGCAGGAGGAGCTGGAAGCAACGGATTTCACCGTCCGCAAGAACGGAATTGAGGTCCAGCGCGGGAACGTGCAGAACATGATTTTCTCGCTGCAAAAAATTGTTGAATTCATTGCCTCCCGCTACGGGCTCGGCAAGGATGATATCATCTTCACCGGAACTCCTGCTGGCGTGGGACCTGTAGTGCCCGGCGATTCGTTCGAGCTGTTCTGGGGCGATACGCTAATGGGCACCTGCCTGATCGGTTAAGGCGATGCTATCAGGACTTGAAGTGCTGCAATGGCTGATCGGGGCCTGCGGTGCGCTGCTGGTCGCCGGGGCCGCTTACTGGAAGCAGTCGCTGAGCCTCTCGGGCATGCTGGCGGCGATTGTGATGGGGACGATCTACTTTGGGGCAGGCAATGCCTTCTGGTTCGGCATTCTGCTGCTGTTCTTCATCTCCTCCAGCCTGCTGTCGAAGCTTCATCATGAGAATAAGGCCGAGCTTGAGGCCACCTATGATAAGACAGGGCGCCGGGATGCCGGCCAGGTCTTCGCCAACGGCGGACTTGGCATGCTGCTGGTGCTGCTTAACGCGATTTATCCGCTGGAAATCTGGGGCTTTCTGTTTATCGGAGTCATGGCTACCGTGACCTCCGATACATGGGCAACAGAGATTGGGACGCTCGCTAAGCGGCCTCCCCGGTCTGTACTGACCGGGAAGGTGCTGCAGGCGGGCACCTCCGGCGGTGTATCGCTGCCGGGCACGCTGGCCGCCGCTGCCGGGGGTGCGCTGATCGGCGCAGCCTCCTGGCTGCTGCGGGCAGCCTCCGGCATGCCGCCGCATTCTCTGCTGACGCTGGCGCTTGCCGGACTGCTGGGCGGACTTGCCGGAGCTTTTGCCGACTCGGTGCTGGGGGCAACCGTGCAGCGGATGAACCGCTGCACGGTCTGCGGCCGCGAGGTGGAAGCCTCGATGCACTGCGGTAAGCCGACCGTGTACGCCCGGGGCTGGCGCTGGATGGACAATGATACCGTGAATGCTGTAAGTTCAATTATAGGCGGCGTGGTGGCCCTGCTGGCCAGCTACATAGGAGCGGGATAGGAGATAGGCGGGCCTTAGTTACGTTATCCGGCTACAATTTTATTATACAAGGTTGGGAGGTGAACCGTTGAGCAGCGCATCCGTACACAAACATGCAGCTATTCTGGATGCCGCTTACGAGCTTTTCGGTTCAGGCGGCTTCTACGAAACGAAGATGTCGGAAGTGGCAGAGCGTGCCGGAATTGCCAAGGGCACGGTCTATTTATATTTTGAAAGCAAAGAAGAGCTGTTCATGGCGGTTACCCGCCGGGATTGTGAAGGGTTCCTGGAGCAGCTTGAAGGCAAGCTGGGCACCTGCTCCAGACTGGCGGATAAGCTCTCCGTTATTGCCGAGCACCATCTGTTCTATTATTATGAACGCAAGCAGCATACGAAGCTGTTCTTCCGCGCACCCAATAATAATCCTGAGCTGGTAGACTATATGGCGCAGTTCATGGAAGCCTATATGCAGGCGGTAGTGAAGGTTCTGCTGGAAGGCGGGGCATCTGAGCCGGAATTGATGGCGCAGTCTTATATCGGTATGCTGGACCGTCTGAAGATGGATATCCTGTTTAACCCCGGCTTTGCGGAAGAAGATGCGTATAAGCGGGCAAAGTTTGCTGCGAACCTCTTCATCACAGGGGCGCTGGGCAACTTGAATTCGGCACTCGGTGACCTTCCGTCTGAATAATCCTAAGAGATACTGCCAGACCTGGTTTATAAATATAAGGCAAGCGAGGACAACTGATGAATATTATGACCGTGGAACACCTCTCCAAGAGTTACGGGGAGAAAACATTATTCCTTGATGCATCCTTTGGCATGGACGACAGGGACAAGATTGGCGTCATTGGTGTCAACGGAACGGGTAAATCGACCTTTCTGAAGATTATCGCCGGGCTGGATACACCGGACGCCGGACAGATTGCCATCGGCAATGACGTGCGTGTACAGTATCTGGCGCAGAATCCGCCGTATGAGCCTGGTAATACCGTGCTGCAGCAGGTGTTTGCCGGAGATGATCCGGAGCTGGCTACGATGCGGGAGTACATGGAGATTATGTCTCTGTTGGAGCAGAAGCCGGGTGATTCCGGGCTGGAAGCCAGACTTGTGCGGATCGGGCAGGCCATTGATGCCGCCGGCTCCTGGCAGCTGGAGAGCGAAGCCAAGATTGTTCTGACCAAGCTTGGAATTACACAATTTGATGCCCTGATGGAGAACCTCTCCGGCGGCCAACGCAAGCGTGTAGCGCTTGCCGCAGCGCTGATCACGCCTTCAGAGCTGCTGATTCTGGATGAGCCTACCAACCATATCGATACGGATTCCGTAGCCTGGCTGGAGCAATATTTGCAGAAACGGCGCGGGGCGCTGCTGATGGTTACGCATGACCGTTATTTCCTGGAGCGCGTAGCCAGCGTAATGCTGGAACTGGACGGAGGGAGCCTGTACCGCTATGAAGCGAACTACTCCCGCTTCCTGGAGCTGAAGGCTGACCGCGAAGAGCGCGAAGCCTCGGCGGAGCAGAAGCGCAAGAATCTGCTGCGCACCGAGCTGGCGTGGATCCGCCGCGGAGCCAAGGCACGCTCCACGAAGCAGAAGGCGCGAATCGACCGCTTCGAGAAGCTGAAGGAGAGTACAGGCGGCGCTTCATCAGCCTCGATGGATATTTCCGTGGCCTCCACCAGGCTGGGCCGCAAAATCATCGAGATCCAGGATCTCACGAAGTCCATGGACGGCCGGACATTGATCAAAGACCTGACCTATATCGCGGTGCCACAGGACCGGGTGGGCATTGTCGGCAAGAACGGCAGCGGCAAGTCAACGCTGCTCAATCTGATCGCCGGCAAGCTTACGCCGGACAGCGGCGAGGTTCAGCTGGGGACAACCGTGAAGCTCGGCTATTTCACCCAGGAGCATCAGGATATGGATCTCAGCATGCGCGCAATTGAGTATGTGAAGGAAGAAGCGGAAATAATCAAGACTGCCGATGGCAGTGTCATCACCGCCGGGCAGATGCTGGAACGGTTCCTGTTCCCGCCGGCGATGCAGTGGACCCCGATCTCCAAGCTCTCCGGGGGCGAGAAGAGACGCCTCTACCTGCTGCGCGTGCTTATGGGAGCGCCGAATGTACTGCTGCTGGATGAGCCGACGAATGATCTGGATATCGGAACACTGGCCGTGCTGGAGGACTATCTGGATGAATTCCCCGGCGTAGTCTTTACCGTATCGCATGACCGTTACTTCCTGGACCGTACCATAGATAAGCTGATTGCCTTCGAGGACGGATCAATCCGGCTGCATGTCGGGGATTATAGTGAGTATGAGGAATGGCTGGCGAAGAACGTGCCGTCCAGCGGCGGAGGCTCCGGCAAGTCAGAAGGCTCCGGCGGCCGCAGCGCTGCCGCTGTTGAGCAGAGCGGGAATGCAACGACTGCCGCGCCGTTCCGTGAGAAGCTGAAATTCACCTTCAAGGAGCAGAAGGAATACGAAGGGATTGACGAAGCCATCGAACAGGCCGAGCAGCATCTCGTAGATATCTCGGCACAGATGGAGGCGGCCTTTGCCGACTCCGGTAAGCTGCAGGAGCTAGTGGATAAGCAGCGGCAGGCCGAAGCGGAGTTGGAGCGCCTGATGGAGCGCTGGACGTATCTGAATGAGCTGGCGGAGAAGATCGCGGGTAAGGCGTGAGTTTTGCAGCGCTGCGGGGCTGGGTTGAGGTTGTGACAAACCTATCTCTGCTGCTCTCCTTCGTTGCGATATACAATCCTGCCCAAAATACAACATTTCCCTCATTTTATCGGCCCAAATCCCCGATTGTTGTATAAAAGGCAGGATTACAACTTTTTCAAGCGGCTTGGCAGGATTATTCTTGTATTTTGTACAACAATCCTCCTGAACAACTGGTTATTCATGAATCAAAGTTGCAAAACGTACAACATTTATGTCCGCGCTGCTGCTTCATAACTCTAAGAAGTTTCAATTTAGCCTGCAACGGATCAAGTGTGGGGAATTGACGATTGTCGTATCTCCGCCAGTCTCTCAGCAACTGGCCGGTAACTTGAAGGGGAGTTAAATCTTAAGAAGGAGGACGCTGCCAGTGACAATTACAATTGAGGCTGCCATAGCGCTGCGGACCTCCGGACAAGCGGAGGAAGCGAGAGTCATGCTGCTTCAGCTGCTGTCAGCGGATGACAGCAATGCCGAGCTGTACTATCAGCTGGCCTGGACACATGATGTGCTCGGCATGGAACGCGAGGCCGTGTCCTATTATGAGCAGAGTCTTGCTCATGGTCTTCCGGATGAGGAGCAGAAGGCAGGCGCAATGCTGGGACTGGGAAGCACGTACCGGACGCTTGGGGCGTACTCACAGTCCCGGGAGCTACTGGAGCAAGGTGTGCTTGAATTTCCGCATCGTGCGGAGTTCAAAGCTTTCCTCGCCATGACACTGCATAATCTGGGTGCGCATGCAGAGGCGATGGAGCTGCTGCTTAAGCTGTTGTCCGAAACCTCTGCCGATGCAGGTATTCATAGTTACAGTAAGGCTATTATGTTCTATGCAGATAAGCTGGAGCAGGTATGGTGATATGAACGCGTAATAGGAAACCCGGCACCTGAAGTTCAGAGGCCGGGTTTCTTTTTGCGCTCTAGACGGAAATACAACATTAGATTTCCCTGAAATAGCTATGTACTATATTAGACGCACTAAAAATAACAACTAGCGAAAGAAGCATAATCAGTCACCGGATATCCACCGCGAACAGCGGTAATAATCAAGAAATCTGGGCGCGGGCAGCGGCCGGAAGTCCAATGGTTCACCGCAGTGACGACTAAGCTTCAAATTCAAATCTTAAGTGCATCTTATATAGTAAATTTATGGTAGAATATTCTTGTGTATATGTGCTTAAATATAGAATAATTGTGGCTTCGATCTTACTGTTTGCGGAGGTGTGAATGATGAACATACGACTGAGAGATATAGGCTTAAGTGTCATGTTTGTTTCTGCTGTTTTCTTCTTCGGAAGGCCGGATGTGCCCGATGAAACCAATGATCACATAGAACACAATGCAGAGGCGCTCAAATATTACAATAATAGCTCTGCACCAGTTATAGCTCACCCTATTTCAACTGATAATAAGCTGTCCCGGAGGCATGAGGAAGCTTCAGAACAGAATCTGACTATAGCTGTAGTTGACTCTGGCAAAGGCCCCGTGCAGCTCATTCCGGTCTATAAGAACGGGGATACACCGCAAATTGAACTTGTGCCATCCCGGTAAATTTCAAAACATTACATTCTACTGTTGGATCAGTTGTTAATAGCTCAAACCTGAGAGTGAAGCGGACTGAGAGGCCGCTATATCTTCAAAAATACTCTTTTGGAGGGATGAAGCGGACTGAGTTTCCGTTATCTTATTCATTTAAGCCCGAAATGAGGCATAATCGGTCATATAAGGGCCTCTGAGTCCGCTTGGACAGCGAATCTGCTGGATCTGCCTCAAATAGCGAATTTTCAGTCCTCTTCACCCGGGAATTATTATTCTATAGTGAAAAAAGGTGTACGTGTCTCTCGCAGATACTTTCCTTAGTTCAGCTGATCTTATTCAGTTAACAGAAAGAGTGCTGTGCCAGTTATGAATAGAACTGGCACAGCACTCTTTGGTGTTATAGCTTAGGTTTAAGCGCTGTGGCGAGCAGGAAGGTCAGTGCCCGGGTATAGCCCCCGGGCCCCGGTTATTTCCCGCCCGCTATGGCAATCATCTGCACGACCGGCCGCGAGTCGCCGGTCAGCACCACCTCGTCAGCGTTCATCTGCGATGAACCGTCTCCGTCGAGGAAGATCCCTTCCCGTCCCTCGCCGGGGACGGCCCGCTGCACAGCGGTGCGGAACTCCGCCGCCGTGCAGAGCGAATTCGTGACGAGCAGCCACAGCTTGCCGGACTGGTCGTAGACCAGCCCGGAGCGCAGGCGCCGCTCGCCCTCAAAGGGAAGATGCTCTGCGGCCGCCGCAGCTGCCCACAGCTCTTCATGCTGCAGGTTCATGCTGATCCCGCCCTGCGCCCAGTAATTGCCGCGGTCACTTACCGCCAGGTCGCCGCCGGAGGCAACGACCTGTACGCTGAACGCTCCCGCGGCTCCATCCCACACCAGGGTTCCACGCTCGTACTTCGCGTTGAACCAGCCGGAGCCGTAGCCCTGCGGTGCGCCGTTCACCGGCACGTCGTTCATGATGGCGATGGACAGCAGGTCATCGCCATAGAAGAAGCCGCCATTGATCCCATAGGCGGCAATCTGTCGCAGCGGCTGCCCTGCGCGCCGCAGCACAATGTCCTCCGGCTTCACCGCCATCATATGCAGCTGAATCTCGTCTGAACTCTCCGCATAGGTGTAACTATGAGGGAGGCCGTCAAAGACCTCATGCTCATCATCATCCGTCAGCCTAAGCGCAGCCAGGATGACCGCAAACAACACCAGCAGGACAACTGTGGTAACCACAATCCACCACCTGCGATGCCCCCGCAAACTCTGCAGCCATCCCCCAAACTCAAATCGCGCCGACACAAGCATCCCTCCGCAAACTCCGCAGCATGTCTAATAGCCTTCATAGTCTCCATGATTCAGTCCGCATAGCCTAAGCTCTCCGCAAACTCCGCAGCATGTCTAATAGCCTTCAAAGTCTCCATGATTCAGTCCGCACAGCCTAAGCTCTCCTTGAACCCCGCAGCCATTTCTCTAGTTCAGTGCGCCCCAACATAAGCGGCAAGCAGCTTAGCCGTATTCAGCACGGCCTGCTTGTGTGTACGCTCCATAGAGTGGGAGGCATGCACGCCCGGACCGATCAGCGCGGCCCGGATGTTGTTCCCGCCACGCAGCGCCGCTGAAGCATCGGAGCCATACTGCGGATAGATATCTACCGCAAAAGGAATTGCCAGCCCGTTCGCGAGCTCAATCAGCTTGCTGGTCATGGCATAGTCATAAGGTCCGGAGGAGTCTTTGGCACAGATGGAGACATCGGTCTCCTTGCAGCTCAGATCATCACCCATAGCGCCCATATCCACTGCGATCATCTCGTTAATCCCGCTTGGAATCCAGGCTGCGCCGTGTCCGACTTCTTCGTAATTGGAGATCAGTAGGGACAGGTTATGGAGCGGCTTCCAGCCTTCGCGCCGGATGCTCTCCAGGAGGCCGAAGATGGCCGCTACGCTGGCTTTGTCATCGAGATGACGGGACTTCACATAACCGCTTGGCGTCAATACCGCACGGGCGTCAAAAGAAATGAAATCACCCACAGCAATGCCCAGCTTCAGCACATCGTCTTTGGTCGAGACCATTTCGTCAATACGAATTTCCATGTTCTCTTCTACGCGTTTGAAATCGCGCGCATCGGCATACACATGCACGGAAGGGTGGCTGCTCAGGATTGTACCGGTGTAGGTTAATCCGCTGCGCGTATGAATCGTGCAGTACTCATTCTCGATACTCTGCATGCTGAATCCGCCGACAGAGGTTAAGCGCAGGGAGCCGTTTGGTTTAATGGAGCGGACCATGGCGCCCAGTGTATCTACATGGGCACTGATCCCGATGGTGCGCGAAGGATCAAGTCCGGGAACAGTCAGGATCGCCCCGCCTTTCTCATTCCAGCTCAGCGGAATATTCAGTGCAGCCGCTTCTTCGGCCACAAGAGTCATCACCTGGGCGGTGAAGCCGCTGGGACTGGGAGTGTCGAGCAGTTTTTTGAGCAGGGTAAGGATATATTCTTCATTAGGCTGAATGTTAAGCAAGGGGTGTTCCTCCTATTCGGTGTATGGTTATACCTGGGCTGATCCTTCTGTAGAGAGGACATCATTAGGGACATTCAGAGAATCCATGGCATTGCCTGCATCACGGAGCTTGGTCAGCTCTGCGTTCAAGCTTTTAATCTGCTTCTGCAGCTTATATTGGCGGAAAATCCCGTAGGAACCTACAACAACGCCGCCGATCAGCGCGCAGCCAAGAATGACCAGAATAAGCGGGATGCTGACAACGTCGAAGCCGAAATTAACCGGTACCGTATCCACGTTCATGACTGCGAAAACAGCGGTCAGCAGTGCAAAGAATAAACCTAATATAAGTGACCATTGAAATTTCATAGTACTTCCTCCTCGGGCCATATTGACAATACAAATCCCCTGCCCGCAAAGGGCAAGGGATTACTGTAATACTAAGCTTTCTGCCTTACTTGGTCAACTGTTCCATCTGTTCAATCACACTTTCAAAGACGCTCATTGCTTCGCGGATCGGTTCAGGTGAAGACATATCGACGCCGGCTTTGGTCAGGATATTAATGGAATAATCACTGCCGCCGCTCTTCAGGAAGCCCAGGTAACGGTCAACCGCCGGTTTGCCTTCCTCCAGAATCTGTTTGGCGAAGCTGGTCGCCGCCGAGAATCCGGTAGCATATTTGTAGACGTAGAAGCTGTTATAGAAATGCGGAATCCGCGCCCATTCCATCTCGATATCCTTATCCACGACCATATCCTTACCGTAATACTTCACATTCAGGTCGTAGTAGATTGCAGAGAGGTCCTGAGGAGTAAGCGATTCACCTTCTTCAGCACGCTGGTGAATAATCTTCTCGAATTCGGCGAACATCGTTTGCCGGAACACGGTAGTGCGGAACTGGTCGGCATAATAGGTGAGCAGGTACATTTTTTCCTTCGGATCGGTCGACTTGTTCAGCAGATAATCCATCAGCAGGGCTTCATTGGTGGTAGAAGCTACCTCTGCCAGGAAAATGGTGTACTGGGCATCCCGGTATTTCAGCGTCGTGTCTGAATAGTAGGAATGCAGGGCGTGGCCCATTTCATGTGCCAGTGTGAACATGCTGTTGAGGTTGTCATTATGATTCAGCAGCACGTAAGGGTGGGTGCCGTAAGCTCCCCAGCTGTATGCGCCGGTGCGTTTGTTCTCATTCTCATAAATGTCAATCCAGCTATTGTCGTAGCCTTCCTGCAGCACGCTTAGGTAATCCTCGCCGAGCGGCTTAAGGCCTTCCTTAGTGATCTTCTTGGCTTCCTCAAAAGTAATATTCAGCTTGTATTCGTCCACGAGCGGAGCGAACAAATCGTACATATGTAACTCATCTACTCCAAGCAGCTTCTGGCGCAGCTTCATATAACGGTGCATCAGCGGCAGGCTCTCATGGATGGTGTCGATCAGATTAGTGTAGACTTCCTTCGGAATATTGTCACCGTAGAGGGACATTTCCAGCACGGAAGGGTATTTGCGCACGCGCGAGTAAAATACATTCTTGTTCACATTCGCACTAAGCGTAGCAGCGATGGTGTTCTTTTGCTTGCCGTAGGTCTCATAGACCGCTTTGAAGGCATTCTTGCGCACTTCACGGTCCGGGCTTTCCAGGAACTGGATGTAACTTCCGTGGGTGAGCTCAACTTCCTCGCCATCTTCATTCTTGACCTTCGGGAATTTCAGATCCGCGTTGTTCAGCATGCCGAACACAGTCTGCGGAGCCTGGGCAAGAGTGCCCACCTGAGCGAGCAATGCTTCTTCCGCTTTGGAGAGGACATGCGCTTTCTCACGCTTCATTTCCGTTAAGGTGAAGGTGTAGTCAGAGAGAGAAGGATCGGCAATGAACTGGTCCAGTGTTTCGTTTGGCAGAGCCAGAATTTCCGGTGTGACAAAAGAAAGAGCTTCCCCGGCTTCAACGCCCAGCTTCTTGGCTTTTGAGGAGAGTGCCTGATACTTAGGAGCCGCCGTATCTTCATCCTGGCGCATGTGCGCATAGACATAGAGGCGTTCAGTCAGCAGGGACAGCTTATCGTCCAGCTCGAAGCATTTCTTGAGGGCCTGAGGAGAATCAAGCTTGCCCTGGAAGTCAGAGGCGCTTGTGATTAGCTCCTTCACTTCCTTGTATTCGGCATCCCATTGTTCCTCTGAAGCAAACATATCTTCAAGCTTCCAGCGGTTCTCGGCGGGCACTTCACTTCTCTTGGGTAATTGTTCCATAGATATAATCCTCCTCGGTTGATGGGATGCAGCAGACATAGTCTCGGCTTGCGGCACTGCTGCGGACACATTCCCCGGCAGCAGGCCGAGAATAAGCAGCAGCGGGAGGGATTTGGAAGTAAACGACATGACAGCAGCCTCCTGAATCTTAAAGTAGGCTTAGTATGTCCTGCCAAATCCTGATTATTAATCTTAAAGTTACTTGCGGTGAAATTATGCGAGCATGCTGTAAATAATGAAGACAAAAGCGAGTGCAATCATGATGACTGCAGTTAAGGCCATGCCGCGTTTCAGACGCGGCGGCATCTTGTCCTTGCTCATAACGAGCACGGCACCCAGACACAGAACGACAATTACATAGATTACAAGGTTCTCATTGTTCATTCCCGCTTATACCTGTTTGAAGGCAGCGATGATATTCTTGTACTCTTCTTCATTGTCTTTGTAGGACTCTTTGTTGAAGCGGTTGTTGACCCACTGCATCATGGCCGGACGGCTCATGAAGGTATGTGTTTCTTCTCCCCATTGATCGGAAATTTCACGAAGGATAATATAACGTCCCTGAACTTCCACTGTCATCATATTCCATTTGTCTGTTTTGTATATTTCATGTTTTTTGATCATTATCATTACCACCCTGGCGATTTTTGGCTTTTGGCTCAATGATAACGCACCGGAGAAGGGAAAAGCAAATTAAATCACGAATACAGGGAAAAGATGGATTGCTTTACAAGTATAGATGGAGTATAATGTAAGCATACGCCATATATGGCGGTATTTTTAGGAGGTTGTTCATTTGAAAGGTACAGTAAAATGGTTTAACGCAGAAAAGGGTTATGGTTTCCTTCAAGTAGAAGGCGGCGAAGATGTATTCGTTCACTTCTCAGCAATTCAAGGCGACGGTTTCAAGACTTTGGATGAAGGCCAAGCGGTTGAATTCGATGTTACTGACGGTAACCGCGGTCCACAAGCAGCGAACGTAGTTAAATTATAAGATACGGTTAGGCAGAGCTTCTGCCAGCCGCAATATATATATTTGATGCAACACGCATTTGCATGAGTAGCAACAAGCAACTTAAGCAGCACACAGTTCTCCCGGGAACTGTGTTTTTTTATTTCTTCTATAGAATTAAGAAAGCCATGCTGTTCCCGGGAAGGGATAGCATGGCTGATTTTATAATTGCAGGTATACGGAAGCGGATTATCATCATAGCCTGTCACAATACAATACTCAGAGCGGAGTCCTGGCTTTTCTCCGGAACGGCCGGTCGGGGCCTCCCCCCACATCCATCAGATGCTTGGACAGGAAGCCGATAAAAGCAAGAATCGAGAATCCGGTAGCCACCATATAGAATACAATCCGTCCGGCATCCTGATAGATCAGGCCGCCGAAGGTACCGCTAAGCAGACCGGCACCGCTGGACCATACAACCGTGAACAGTGCCATTCCCGTTGCCCGGAGATGATCCGGGATAATCCGCGTGATATAACGGACGGCGGTTACATAATAGATGCCGAAGGAGACGCTGTGCATAGCCTGAATGGCAACTACAGCTCCCGGCTCCTGAGCCAGTGACATGAACAGGAACCGCAAGGCAAACATCAGGCTTGCGAAAGCAAGCAGCGGCAGTTCCTTGAACTTGTCACCGTATTTGCTCAGCAGGAAGAAGATCGGGATCTCACTAAGAGCAGAAGCCAGCAATGCCCAGCCGATAATCTCATCCCCGGCATTCATTCCCTTGAGGCTGATGGTCAGAAAGGCTTCATTCATGCGGTAACCGATAGCGAGCAGGAAGACACAGCTGAAGAACCACAGCACTTCTTTTTGAAATAGAATTTCTTTAAGTCCGCCGCCTTTAAGCGGTTTGCCGGAAGCGTCCCCGCTTACGTCTGCGGGAGCTGGCTCGCTGCGTTTCACATCCTTCAGTCCGAAGGTAATAAGCAGTGCGGTCACGACAATCACGATGCAAATGCCTACACTATATTCAGGACCAAGTGCTCTCAGCACATAACCGATCGTTAGGGCGAAGAACGAATACCCGAGCGAGCCGAATACACGGATTGCAATGAAGTTCCGGCCGTGACGCTGGGCAATTTTGATAGCCATGGTGTCCGCAAGCGGAAATACAGGGTAATAGAAGAAATAGAAAACGGACAAAATAAGCATAACACTCGAGAAATCTGCGGCTCTGGCGAGAATGATAGCGGTTACCAGCTGGCCTCCGAGCAGGAGGGCCATGATCTTCCGGACAGTGCCCAGACGGTCACTCATCATGCTCCAGAACAGATTGGAGAGAATGGAGATCAGCGGGCCGACAGAGTAGAGCAGACCCATCTGCGGGCTGCTGAAGCCCAGATGTGAATAGAATAAAGGGAAATAGGATACAACCAGCACACTGGTGCCGTATAGGGTGAACATAAAGGATCGCAGCCAGTTTTGATCGCTATATTGGCCGCCGCTCCGTCCTGCATACATGAACCTGCACTCCTCCGGATATGAAATAAGCCTAATCTCATACATTTAATGTCGAACGGGTAATAGTATAGCATAAAGCTGGTGAGGCAGGGGTTACGTGGAAAAACGTTTTTCTGAATCTTTCAAGGTTTTGCGAAAGTGATTTTGTTGTTTGTACAAATACGCTCTGCATATTATAATAATGATGATTTGGATAAGGAGACAACAATGTGGAGGCACTGTCATTGAATGAATTTGAGCAAGGCCGTTACCTTAGTCCGCGCGGTCCCATTGGACTGATGAACAGGGTCTACAAGTACGTGCTGCCGGAAGTGCGGGCATGCCTCGATTTCTGGCGCCAGGATGCAGAAGGGATTCCCGATCCCGAGCTCCGCAAGCAAGCGCTTGCCAGCATTGAAACGAAGCAGTTTCATTGCGAAGGCGGCGGTATTTATGCCGCCGGCAATTTGTCGATGAGACATATACTGATTCCGCTAATTGTTGCTTATCAGACGATCAGTGATTATTTGGACAACCTATGTGATCGCAGTACTTCGCTTGACCCTGCCGATTTCCGGCTGCTACATCAATCCATGCTTGATGCTATTAACCCTGAGGCGGAGCCGGTGAATTACTACGCGCTGCGCAGTGAACAGAATGACGGCGGATATTTGTACAGGCTGGTCCGCAAATGCCAGGAGATGACCTCTCAGCTTCCCGGATACGCAGCCGCCGCTGCTGAGATTCATGATCTGGCCGTATTGTACACCGATCTTCAGGTCTACAAGCACATTCGTCCGGAGCTCAGGGAAGCTGCCCTGAAGGAATGGTGGGAGAGAGAGGGCCATCGTGCACCTCATCTCGGGTGGAATGAGTTTGCAGCCGCAACCGGTTCAACCCTTGGCGTCTTTATGCTTTTTTTGGCCTCATGTGATCCCAAGCTGAGCCTGAACGCATCGGCTTCAATTCGTGCTGCTTATTTTCCTCATGTGTGCGGACTGCACATTATGCTGGATTATCTGATTGACCAGGACGAAGACCGGGCAGGCGGAGACCTCAATTTCTGCAATTATTATGATGACACTGATACTATGCTGAATCGGATCGCTTCCATCGTGGAGTGGGCCCGCAAGGATGTCCGGACTCTTCCCGAGACCTCAATGCATCGTATGGTCATCGAGGGGCTCTTGGCACTTTATTTATCCGATCCGAAAGTCAGCGAACAGCGGGAGGTTCGCTCTGTATCCAAACGGCTGATGAGAAAAAGCCCGCTGACCCGGCTATTCTTCTTCGTTAACAGCCGCTGGATACGCAAACACATGTATTAGTCGCACTAGATGCTGCCGGGGCTCTTTCCGACACGGAGGACATCCGGCGCAAATTTAAGGAGGAACAAACAGAATGGCAAACGTAAAAAAAATCGCAGTACTAACCAGTGGAGGAGATTCACAGGGCATGAACGCCGCTGTACGTGCGGTTGTCCGCAGTGCGATCTACTTCGGAATTGAAGTGTTCGGCATTCAGCGCGGATATCAGGGTCTGCTCAACCGTGATATTTTCCCGATGGATCTGCGCAGTGTGGGTGACATTATCCAGCGCGGAGGTACCATTCTGCAATCTGCACGCTGTCTGGAGTTCCTGAAGCCTGAAGGCCAGCAGAGAGGTGCTGACATTCTTAATGAAATGGGCATTGACGGCCTGGTAGTCATCGGCGGTGACGGTTCTTACAAAGGAGCCAACAAGCTCAGCAAGCTGGGTATTAACACCATGGCTCTGCCGGGTACCATCGATAATGATATTTCCTTCACTGATTACACGATTGGCTTCGATACAGCCGTTGGCGTTGTAGTGGATGCGATTAATAAGCTGCGTGACACCATGTCTTCCCATGAGCGTTCTTCGATCGTGGAAGTTATGGGCCGCCATTGCGGAGACATCGCGCTGCATGCAGGTCTTGCCTCCGGTGCAGAAACGATTCTTGTACCTGAAATGCCGTATGACCTGAATGAAGTAGCCGACCGGATGAAGGACAATTTCGCCCGCGGCAAACGCCACAGTATTGTAATTGTTGCTGAAGGCGTAGGCAAAGGCGAAGATGTGGCACAGGCGCTCAAGGACCGCCATGCTTCTCTGGATGCCCGCGTAACTGTTCTTGGACATATCCAGCGCGGAGGTACACCTACTCCTGGTGACCGCAACCTGGCCAGCCGTCTGGGTGACTTCGCAGTCCGCAAGCTGATTGAAGGCGAATCGGACAAAGCATGCGGAATTATCAAGGGTGAACTGACTCTTACTGATATCGATACCGTAGTTAACACGAAGAAAGACTTCGACACGGATCTGTATGAATTGGCTTCCCGTTTGTCCCAATAGAAACAGCGAACTATTATTTAATATGTTTAAACCCGCCTGGAGACAGGCGGGTTTGTTGCATCTTAGGGACCCAGGACCTTCAACATTTCTGAATTCCTGCACTAAATACAACAATCCCCGCAGTAAATCGACTATATTAATGAATTGTTGTATGAAATGCAGCATTTCCCCTCCTCCAAGCAGATTATCGAAACAATTCTTGTATTTCATACAACAATCCTTCCTAAATCCCAGAAATGTATGGACCCAAGTTGTAAAAACTGCAACATTTCATCTATTCAGAATGGGCTTAAGAAAATTACCTTGCCGCTGCGCGGGTGAACTAAGGATCCAACGCCCGGACTTCTGGGCTAAAAAAAGAACATCCCTCCGCCAACTTGGCAGCAAGGGATGTTCTTCGTCTGAGCTAACTAATCGGATCTAACTAATCACTTGCACTATACTTACTTGCACTTTCTGTGAACTATTTCTGTGAACTATTCCTGCCAAATGCCTTTGTAAAGTTCAAGCCTTCTCAACAGCGAATCTTCGTTGCACTCTGACCAGCCGCGACAGCAGCAGAATAGCTCCGATAGCCAGACCCGTAATCAGCCCAATCCAGTAGCC
This sequence comes from Paenibacillus sp. FSL E2-0178, assembly GCF_038593005.1. Lineage (NCBI taxonomy): Bacteria > Bacillati > Bacillota > Bacilli > Caryophanales > Paenibacillaceae > Paenibacillus > Paenibacillus sp. FSL E2-0178. The sequence goes on along the minus strand of NZ_CP151953.1, from coordinate 1,799,929 downwards.
GTAAGCGCCCAAATCAGTATAAGTCGCGAGCAGGTATCCGACTGGAAGACCAATCACCCAGTAAGCAATGAAACAAATGATGAAGGCAGGATTGACATCCTTATACCCCCGCAGTACACCTTGAATTGGAGTTGCGATGGCATCGGAGATTTGGAAAAAGATTGCATAGATCAGGAAATGCTGAATTAGCGATATCACTTCAGGTTCATCCGAATACAGCCCGGCGACATGGCTGCCGGCAAACAGCAGCACCAGCGCGGTAAGCAGGGAGAGGACCGCTGCCGTTCCAATGCCCATGATCCCGTACTGGCGGGCATCCTTAAGCCGGCCGGAGCCGCTCTCGAAGCCGACAAGTATCGTCAGACTCATACAGATGCTCAGCGGAATCATATACAGGGTGGACGCGAAATTGATCGCTGCCTGGTGGGCTGCAATAGTAACCGTATCAAAGCGGCTCATAAGCAGTGTTACGGCTGAGAAAACCGCAGTTTCAAAAAAAATTGAGAAGCCGATAGGCACACCGATCTTCAGCAGTTCCTTAAAGCTGCTCAGCGACATGGCATGAAATTTGCGGAAGAGCTGCAGACCCCTGAAAGGCTCGGCACGATAGATAAAGACCAGGGCAATCAGGAAGATTACCCAGTATGTAATGGCTGAGGCTACACCGGCGCCTACTCCACCAAGGCGGGGGAAGCCGAAGTTACCGAAGATCAGCAGGTAATTCAGTCCCACGTTAACCGGAAGAGCGATCAGTGTGATGAACATCGAGACACGGGTCTGACCCAGTGCGTCAATGCAGCTGCGGACTACGGTATAGCCGAACAACGGAATGATGCCAAAAGAAATCGCCCGCAGGAACCGGAAGGCGATATCGCGTACCTCTGGCTCCAGATTCATGAAATTGAGTACCGGCGATAGGGCCAATCCGCCCAGAATGAGCACCAGCACCGATACGAGCAAGGAGAGCCACATGCCTTGCATGACCTGATGGGCAACATCTTTATTGCGGCGGCTGCCGATCAGATGGGAGACAATCGGCGTGATTCCCATTAGAATCCCGCTGAGTCCGGTCTGAATCGGAATCCACAAGCTTGTGCCGATAGCAACACCGGCGAGATCGTTCGTGCCGAATTTACCGGACATGTTCGTATCGAAGAAAGTAATGGCTGACAAGGCGATCTGTGTAATAAGGATCGGAAGCAGGATATGCAGAAACTGTCCGGCTTTTTGTTTAATGGAGGATGTCTGTTTCATAATAGTGGGTGCCTCGTTATCTTAATAGTAGTTGTAGGATGTACATGCTTAATTCTCAGTAAAAAACCCGGCAGCTGCCGGGTTCCGGATCGTCTTATAGTGATGTCTTATGGTGATTGGATACATCAGATAATTGCTGTAAGCTTATTGTTCGTAATCCACTTCCGAGGTATAACGGTTATTGGCGTTCCAGAGCAGGAATTCATCCACGTTCTCGTCCTTCAAGGCGCGGATCTGGTCTTCAACCTGCTTCTTGCCGTATTTGACATAATGGCCACTGCCGAGCCAGCTGGCGGTGAAATCCTGAATCCATGGACGAATTACAGGCTTGTAGCTGCCGAGCGGATCAAGCTTCTTGTGCGTATCGACCATTGAGCCTTTGATTGTAGCATAAGGGTCCTTGTCCGGATCTTTGACGTCAAACCAGCCGGTAGAGTAATGGCTTGGATAGATCATCGGGCTGATGACATCCACATTTTTCGATATTTTGACGAAATCCTGGCCAATGCCCTCTGCTGCAGGAACTGAAGCTGCATAGCCGAAGATATCAACAGATACACGTACGCCCAGCGGCGCGAGCTCTGCTTTGGCATATTTGACAAAGTCGGCAATGATTTCTACACGCGGTCTGTCACTCTTGGTGTATTTCAGTGTATCTGCACGTTTCTCGAAGCCTTCAGGGAAGCGTACATAGTCAAATTGAATTTCCTTGAATCCGAGCTTCGCGGCTTCTTTGGCAATATCCACATTGTATTTCCACACCGCTTCATTATAAGGATTCACGAAGCTGTCTCCGCCCTTGTTAGCCCAGACTGAGCCGTCGGTATTTACAAAGGATAATTCCTTGTTCTTCTTGGCCAATACAGAGTCCTTGAAAACAACAATCCGGGCAATCGGATATACGTCATGCTCCTTCAGACGTGTCATCAGCTTGTTGATATCTCCAATGAACGGCTGGGGATGTCCCATTTGCTGGAGCTCTGTGTTATCCGTTTTGTATGTGATGTAACCGGCGTCATCCTTGATATCGATGACCATGGAATTCAGCTCCGTCTTGTCGAGCAGGGCGAGCAGGGTTTCCATGCGTTCGCCCCCGGCGCTGTAGGCTGTTACATAAATCCCCTTAACCTTAGGTGCATCCGGCTGCGGATCGGTATGAAGTGCTGCGTCTGGTGTTGCGCTTGGTGAAGGTTCCGGCGCTGCCGTGCTGCCAGCTCCACCCGGTGTAATCGCTGTTGATTCTGGATTCGTAGTGTGTTCTGCGACGATGGGGGGATTCATGGCGCTCTGCAGTGCTGCTGCCACATCAGCGTCGTGGCCGTTATTCGGCACACCAACGCCTCCCAGGGCCATCATCAGTAATGCCCAGGTGATGTTCATTCGTTATTCGCTCCCTTTATGTACATTCCCTTAAAGTATAAAGTAACGGGTGCACTCAAAAAGAACAGACTTGTAACAATCCCCGTAATTTTTGGTGTCATAAAAAACCGCTCTTGTTGTTTATAAACGGGATGTACGGATTTTGAACCGCTGAATTAAAAAGTAAATGCCGCTCGGATCCGGCACGAAGGCCAAATCCGAAGCGGCAACTATAAAAACTTGCTCTTAGGGCAGCTTGCTCAGTGAAGATACGCAGAATTCTGATGCTCGCAAATGCTGTAATGGATGATATCCATGGCATCTGCCGGTTCCAGAATACTCAGACCGTCACGCAGAACGATTACAGAATTGAGTTCGTCCTGCTTCAGAAACGGTATCATATCGGGATACCACCTCATGACGATTGCTGACAGTTTTACCGTTTCCATTTCCACAAAAATCACCCTTTCCTTTTTCGAATCGAACTGAATTAGAATTCAGGGTCCACCCGGAAAAACGAAGTGCCTGGAAAAAAGAGGGGTAAATCACAATCTTCATGAAATTAGGGTCCTGCGTGGTACTAATATATCACAATTTTAAAATATGCGCATTTTTTTCGGAGCCTATCTTTTGCGGAAAGACCCCATAACCCCGACTGTTTCAACGATGTTCACAAAAGCCTGCGGGTCGCTTGTTTTGATGATCCGTTTGAGCTCTGCGAGTTCGTACCGTGTGGTCACTGTCATTAGCATGTCCCGTTCCACATGAGAATAAGCACCTTCCGTCTTAATCTTTGTGACACCGCGCTGAAGCCCCAGCAATTGCTGCAGAAGCTCATCCGTCCGGGTTGTTACTATATAGACGGTGACTTTGATGTGGCTGACATGAATCAGATCAACGACCTTGCCGCTTACATAAATGGAGACCATGGAAGCAAGTGCCAGGTTCCAGTTGTTATCGAAATAAGCTGCGGCCAGAATAACGAGCCCGTTAAGGCCGACCAGGACATTGCCAATCGGGAAATCGCGGTAACGTGTAATAATCGAGCCCAGAATATCGAAACCGCCGGACGAGCCGCCCACACGGAAAGACACTCCGGCCCCGACACCTACAAGCACCCCTCCGAAGACGGAAGCGAGCAGCATATCCGAGGATACCTGATGCACCGGTACCAGGGTCATCAGCCAGGTTGTGGCTCCGACAGAGAGGATACTGAGGATGATGAACCTCCGTCCGAGCTGGAACCAGCCGGCGGCAAGCAGCGGCACATTGAATAGTAAATACAGCAGGCTGATATTAAATGGAGTGAAGTAACCGACCAGCATGGCAAGGCCCGATACTCCTCCACTGAGCAGTCTGTGCGGGATCAGGAACAGATTGAAGCCGCAGGCAATCATCGCAGAACCGAAGATTACGGCCAGATAACTCCCGAATAGTCTGAGTTTCAACAAACAAATTCACCTCTATGTTTAATGTAAGTTTTAATGTAAGTAATGAAAGAAAGGAATGTACTGGTATTCCTGATCGGGTTTGTGATATAATGTATAGGATATTCTTGAGTAGGACGTTACAATGGTATTTTTGCATTGCTTAGAATGCGAAGTTACAGTTGTCAGGTATATGTAGTGGCCTGATCATAGGACATTTTTTTGTCCCAATACGCGCTAAACCATGCAGGAAATACGGCATGATTGGACAGCCTATAAATGTGTTTACCGCTACTTAAGAATACAGACAAGCATGTGGAATGTCCACTGTATAGAAGGAGCATGAATAATTTGAAAACATTCGCAGAATTCGGCTTGGAGCCAAAAGTGCTACAGGCAATCACTGAACTAGGATTTGAGGAAGCAACACCCATTCAGGAGCAGGCAATTCCGCTTGCAATGGCCGGATCGGATCTGATCGGCCAGGCACAGACGGGTACAGGTAAGACCGCTGCTTTCGGGATTCCCCTCATTTCCAAGATCGTCCGGGAAGAAGAAAAAATCGTTGCGTTGATTATGACGCCTACACGCGAGCTTGCTATCCAAGTAGCGGAAGAAATTGGCAAATTGACCCGCTTCAAGGGACTTCGTTCACTGGCTATCTACGGCGGGCAGGATATCGGCCGTCAAATCCGCGGACTTAAGAAGAAACCACAGATCATTATTGGTACTCCTGGACGTCTCCTGGATCATATCAACCGCAAAACCATCCGTCTTGATGATGTACAGACCATTGTACTTGATGAAGCTGATGAAATGCTGGATATGGGATTCATGGAGGATATCCAGACGATCCTCAAGCTCGTTCCGGAAGAACGCCAGACGATGCTCTTCTCGGCTACTATGCCTCCTAACATTCAACGTCTTGCCCAGCAGTTCCTGAAGAATCCACAGCATGTATCCGTAATTCCTAAGCAAATCAGCGCACCGCTAATCGATCAGGCTTATATTGAAGTTCCTGAACGCCAGAAGTTCGAAGCGCTCAGCCGTTTGATTGATATGGAGTCCCCTGATCTGGCTATCGTCTTCGGCCGTACCAAACGCCGGGTAGACGAGCTTGCTGAAGGATTGCAGAAACGCGGATATTCCGCTGATGGCCTGCATGGTGACTTGTCGCAGAACCAGCGCGATGCTGTAATGCGCAAATTCCGCGACGGCAGTATTGATGTACTGGTTGCTACAGACGTTGCAGCCCGCGGTCTGGACGTTTCCGGTGTAACTCATGTAATCAACTTTGACCTTCCGCAGGATCCGGAAAGCTATGTACACCGTATCGGCCGTACCGGCCGTGCCGGTAAAGAAGGAACTGCATGGTCCTTCGTGACTCCTCGCGAAATGGATCACCTGCACCTGATCGAACGTGTTACCCGTCACCGCATTACTCGTAAACCGCTTCCTACTATGGCTGAGGCTATTGAAGGCAAACAGCGCATTACAGCTGAACGTCTGCTGGCAATGGTTGAGGACGGCGGCGAACTGAACGAATACAAAGGTATTGCCATTCAATTGCTGGAACAATATGATTCTGTACAGCTGCTATCCGCAGCTATGAAGCTTCTTACCGGCGATAACAAGGATGCGCAAATCGAGCTGACTCCTGAAGATCCGATCCGCGCGAAACGCCGCGGAGGCAAGAACGATATCCGCAGCGGACGCAAGCCTAACGGCGGCGGCTATGGCGGTAACCGTACAGGCTCCGGAACTGGCAGCAGCAGTGGCGGCGGCTATCGCGGTAACCGTGATAATGCCAGCAGCGGCGGAAGCACACGTGGCGGCTACAGCAGCGGCTATGGCAGCAACAGCGGCAGCAGCTACGGCGGCGGCTACAAAGGCAACCGTGATGCGGGAGCAGGACGCGATGGCGGTGCAAGCCGCAGCGCAGACCGTAAACCTTCGGCACGCCCAAGCAGCACAAGCACCCGTCCGGCTAAACAGGATTACGACGTTTAAGCATTGCGTTTGACATAGGAAGAAGACGAGCGACCGCGAGCGGTTCTCGTCTTCTTTTTTTGCAGAGATAGGAAATTATATGCTTCTAGTAATACCTTATCCTTATCATGCACGTTTAGATGAAAGTGCGGGTAATAATGACGAGCAGAATGAACAGGACCAGAATGGTGCCGGTGGAAGTCCAAGGATTGCAGCAACCGGGTGCGGACATGGGGTTAACCTCCTTTAAACAGTGGTTGTTGTGGTTACGATTCTAATATATGGACGGATCACAGAGCTTGCGTAGACACTTACCTATAACTTGTAAACTTGGGCGCTGGAAAAGTCCGGGTCAAATAGGGTATAGTTAAGATACGCAGTATGCGCTAGATAGACAGGAGGAAGGGAATTGGAGTTTAAGGGAGCAATGGGCGGTTTATACCGCATCACAGAATGGATATCACGTATTGCCTTCAGTAATATTTTGTGGGCACTGTGTTCGGTTCCGTTTCTGTTCGCAGGAGTTATGAAGATGATTATGCTGGGTTCGGAAGCAGGCGGACCGAATGAGCAGATCACGCTCAACTGGGTACTTGGCGTACTCGCGCCATTCACTGTATTTCCCGCTACGGCGGCGTTGTTTACAGTGGTGCGCAAATGGGTGATGGGCAACACAGATGTAAGCACATTCCGCACTTTTTTTCAGGGGTACAAAGAGAATTATTTCAAAAGCATGCTTGGAGGTATTATCTACACCCTGCTGTTCGTGATTATGTACGTTGATGTTACCGTATACATGACACAAATGGCCAATTTCAAAATCGTCGGTATCCTGATGCTAGTGCTGATGATTATTTTGTTCGTTTCCATGTTCAATTTCTTCTCGATCGTGGTTCATTACCAGATGACCTTCAAGGAAGTGGTGACCAACTCCATTCTGTTGACCATCGCCCGGCCGATCCGTGTATTCTCTACACTAATTGGTTCAGCGGTTCTTCTCTATATAGGTCTGCGGTATCCGGTGCTCTACGCTCTTTGTATTCCTACATTCATTGCTATGCTTGCTTTCTTTAACTTCTATGCAACCTACAACAAGCTGCAGCTGCAGGTGGAGAAGAAGAAGCTGGCTGAAGAGCAGGCGGCGCTGGAAGCAGCCGAGAATGAAGGCATGCCTTCTGACGAGGATGATGAGGAAGCGGAAGAGGGTATTAACCTCAAGAAGAGTTAACATTCCGGTAACCGTAAGATCAATAATTTTGACGGAAATTTATTCCAGTGTTAATTAAAGCGCATACAGGTTTACTTTTTCGTTAAAACGCAATATAATATTAATAAATCCTGCGATGTACGTTATGGTTGCTCGTTGTTTTGAACCAATGATAATGTCTTGGGAGATCTACATGAAGCGCGGCTGAACAGCCCTGTCTATACGACTTGGGGAATTCAAAAACGACTTCTGCGGTCACCCACCTGCTATAGCAGGTTCAGAAGACACTGCAGCCGGACGGCATAGGCGGGTTTTCTACTGTTTTTGACAAGGCACCCTGTTACCTGCTCACTGCAGGAGTAGGGTGCCTTTTATGGTGTGTGTTCCGGTTTTTTTGTGAGCAGTACTTGTAAGTGCATTGCTGTACCCGCCAGCTAATGGAAGCGGGATGTTAGGACTGCCCTGCCTGGCTGGGCTATTTACCCGGACAAAGTGCGCTATGCTCTTTTGTTCCGGGGATAAGAGTGTTACACTTAGAGTAATGAACTTGGGATTTGAAGAGGGGGAAGAATTTTGTCGTTGAAAAGAACCTTGGTCGGTTTATTTCGCAGTCATGACGGAACAAGCGACCGTGCAAAAGATCCGACACTCAAAACACGTTATTACACTCTTTCAAGAGACAAGGCGTGGGATGAAGTATCCGCAACGCTGAAGAAGATTCCTGGATTCAAAGTGCTTCACGAAGTACAGTCTGTAGGGGAGATCACCCTGGAGAAGAGAACGGCATTCGGCCGCACATTGGATATCACCGTATCTGTGCTGAGTACCTCTCCGGTACGCTGTGCCGTAGATATGTATTCCGCATCCAGAGGATCGCTTGGCGATTTGGGTGCCAATTACCGTGTCATTCAGCGTTTGTACCAGTCACTCGATAAGAAGCTGGGCAAATATAAGGCTGACTAAGAGCAAGCTGCACTTTTCTGTCCAGAGATTGTATGCGGTTTCTAAGCGCGGTACAAGCCGTGCCGGGCATTAATAAATAGGGCTCATCATACGCAAAAAGCGGGAGAAGGATGACCTTCTGCCGCTTTTTTTCACAAAAGTAAGACTGAAAATGTATAAGTATGGTGCGCTTGCGGTTACAGCAGTGCCCGAACAGCAGAGATGGCAGCTTCATAGTCCGGATGCTCTGCCATTTCGCCAAGATATTCAACATAAGCCAGCTTGTCATTCTTGTCCACTACGAAGATGGAACGCATATCCAGACGGAATTCCTTGATCAGTACGCCGTAGGCTTGTCCGAAGGAGGTTTCCTTATGGTCGGAGAGTGTAATTACACTGTCAATGCCTGCAGCGCCGCACCAGCGTGCCTGAGCGAAAGGCAGGTCTGTGCTAATAGTGAGGATAACCACGTCATCGCCGAGACCGGCAGCCTCGCTGTTGAAGCGGCGGGTCTGTGCATCGCACACACCGGTGTCGAGGGAAGGCACAACGCTGATCAGCTTTATTTTGCCGGCATAATCACCGAGTGAAGCATCTTCCAGCAGATTCTTGCTTACCACGAATGCCGGTGCGGAATCTCCTGCCTTCAGTTCAGGTCCTACGAGAGTAATGGGATTGCCTTTAAAAGTAGCTACGCCTGTTCTTTCTTGCGTCATGTCCTTGTTTCCTCCTTGGATTGCAATATTGGATTGTTACTGCCACAATAAATTATAATCTTTTTAGAAGCTGAATGTCGAGCCGGACAAACATACATAAAAGGATGGGTGCTATGATTTTCATACGATACGAGAAGTGGAAAAGTTATCTCCGGTATTATCCGGTAACCTGTGTGCTGATTCTGGCCAATGTGCTGATGTTCATTGTACTGTCGCTGAATGGCGGCTCAACGAATCTGCAGACTCTCGTGAAGTTCGGGGCAACGGTAAATGTCGGACCGGAGAAAGAAGAGCTGTGGCGCTACGCTGCGGCCATGTTCCTGCATAACGGGTTTGCCCATCTGTTCTTTAACAGTTTCGCCCTGCTGGTATTTGCGCCTCCCCTGGAGCGGCTGATGGGCTGGTGGCGGTATGCGCTGCTGTATCTGGCCGGCGGGTTCCTGGCGAACCTTCTGGGGGTTGCCGTCAGCGGCCGCGGAGTAGTAGAGATCGGGATTGTCTCTGTAGGCGCCTCTGGAGCCATCTACGCCGTTTATGGAGCATTCCTCTACATTGCGTTACTGCAAAGAACGATGATGGACGAGGGCTCGCGCAAGACGCTGTACGGCCTCCTGGTGATGGGGATTATTATGTCGTTTGCCACACCGCATGTAGATTATATGGCCCATATCGGCGGTCTGGTAGCCGGCTTCTTCATTTACGGACTAATGATCCGCGTGTTCAAACGAAACCGACGATAAGAGAGGGTGTAGACGTGGAGCTTAGACAGCTGCAGTATTTTCTAAAGGTTGCCCAAAAGGAACATGTCACCAGAGCGGCGGAGGAGCTGCATGTCGCACAATCTGCAGTAAGCCGCCAGATTCATCAGCTTGAGCAGGAGCTCGGTGTAGATCTGTTCATGCAGAAAGGGAGGAACCTGCAGCTTACTCCCGTCGGACAGCTCTTTTGCAAAAGAGTAGAGTCGCTCCTTAATGAACTGGACCGTTCGGTGGCGGAGGTTCATGAATTCCTTGATCCGGAGCGCGGGGAGATCCGCATCGGGTTCCCGCATAGTCTCGGGACCCATCTCATTCCTTCCATTGTTGCGGAATTCCGCCGTCATTATCCGCATGTTAAATTCCGCTTTAAACAGGGGGCCTATCCGTCGTTAATTAAGGATGTGATTTCGGGTGAGGTGGATCTGGCCTTCATTTCTCCATTTCCGGAGAATGACGGGCATGTGGCCGGAGATATTGTGATGACTGAAGAGCTGTTCGCCATTCTGCCGCAGAATCATCCGCTGGCCGGAGAGGAAGTGATCCGGCTGGAACAGCTGCGGGAAGAGAAATTCGTCTTATTCAGCCAAGGCTACTCACTGCGGCCGATTGTATGGCAGGCTTGTCTGCAGGCGGGGTTCAAGCCGCAGATCGCTTTTGAAGGCGGGGAGACAGATACGATCCGCGGTCTGGTAGCTGCCGGGATGGGAGTAAGTCTGCTGCCGGAGATGGCGTTCTACCAGACCAATCCGATGCAGCCGGCGCAGGTCCGGGTCGTTGAACCCTCGGTTACAAGAACGGTGGGGCTGATTCACAGGGCGGACGGCAAGCTGCCGCTGGTGGCCCGTTCATTCCGTACCTTCCTGCTAACATATTTCAAAGACAGACAGCAAAACAATACCCCGGTCGGCTCATAGCCTACCGGGGTATTGTTTGTAATTATCTAAGGGTCCGCACTTAGTCGCGGTTCCCCAGGAACATGAGGATCAGCCGGATAAGCTCGAGCAGCGAGACTAATGCTGCTGCCACGTACGTGAGTGCTGCGGCATTCAGGACCTTGGCGACCCCGCGTTCCTCTTCATTGCGGATGAAGCCTTGCTGGACCATGATCTGGCGTGCCCGGCTGCTGGCATTGAACTCAACAGGCAGCGTGACAAGCTGGAAAGCTACTGCGGCCGAGAAGAAAATGATCCCCAGACCAATAAGATTCAATGAGCTGAAAATAAAACCGGCCAGCAGCATAAAGGGTGCAACACCTGATGCGAAGTTAACAACCGGGAACATCCGGTGGCGGAGTGTCAGCATCGGATAATGTTCCTTATGCTGAATCGCATGGCCAATCTCGTGACAGGCGACGGAAACCGCTGCGATGGAGCTTTCATAATATACGGGCTCAGACAGCCGGACAACACGGTTGATCGGGTCGTAGTGGTCGGAGAGGGTACCCCGTACCGGTTCAATAGGCACGTCGTACAATCCGTTGGCGTCAAGCATGCGGCGTGCGGCTTCATATCCGGTCAATCCATTCATGTTGGGCACCTTGGCCCATTTCTTGAAATTACCCTTGACCCTGAACTGGGCCCACACGGAGAAGATAAAAGCGATAATTAATAATAGATACATTAGGGGCATCATATGTCTCATTCCTCCACTTTAAGTTACAAGCTGTTACATTGGCGGCCCCTGCGTCAGCAGAAGCCGGATCGCTTCCATGCAGGCAACACCTTGCGGAATTAATGCTGCTAATGCCCGGTTGGCCTGTCCGGGCTTCAAACCGCTAATTACCGGTTCAAGAGCCTTGACCTCGCGTTCAAGCTGCTGCATCTGAATCTCAAGCTGAACCAGCTTGCCCGAGACCTCGGCTTCCGGTGTAGCTGCGTTCCATTTGCCCATCAGGGATTTGATTTCTTCCAATGTATATTTCTCCTGCTTTAGCTGATTAATACGTTGTAAATTGATCAAGGTTTCATGACTGTACAGCCGGTAGTTCTTCATGCTTCTTGATTCGGGTGTAATAAGTCCGAGCTTCGTATAATAATCAATGGTACGCTCACTCGTGCCGGCCGCCTTGGCCAGCTCACCAATACGATAAAGGGTCATATCTCCAAGTCATCTCACCTCGCTCGAAGCGGCAGGCTGTAATACAGCGATGTGCCCTGCTTCATTTATTATTCTTATAATTAATGATACCAAATCGCAAACCATACAGTCAAACGTCACACTTACTTAAAGTATATGCTGTAATTTCTGAAAGATTCGCTGTTTATTTATATGAGGGATACCTTCTTTGCGGAGTGCGGGAGCACAGATTTCCATAATGGTGGGGATTCAGACAGGGAAGGCAAAGTTTATATATAACACGACATGTGATGTATGGACTTAAGAACCCAAAATATCCCGGATATTCTAATCAGCCGCTTGGGAAAAGCGGTTAAACATATTTTATATTGAAGATAAACAAGGGTGATGTCAGGTAAAATCCGGCGTGAAAAGGTATGTTTACTAACTGATATTAATAAAAATACATAATGAAAGATCTTGAATCCTACGCGAAGTGTATGCGCTTGCATCCTTGACTGGTATGGAAGTTGGCGGTTTCTGCGGATTATCTGCGATCTGGCGGGGGAATTGTCATACGGTGAATAAATCGTGAGCTTCCGATAATAAATTAAAACATTCAAAAAAATAGTCTTGTCAATTTCCCTGACTTCTGATTATAATGACATTAAGAGTTTCACGCTTTGTTAGAAAATATAACATTGGGGAGTGGGGTAAAGTATGAAAAAAAAGATGTTGATGATGTTCCTGGCCATGGTTACACTGATGATCTATCCGGTCAGCGCATTTGCAGCTGAGGGTCCGGCAACACCGGATCTGCAAATCGGACTTGACACTGCGTTTACGTTCCTGGCATTTATCCTTGTATTCTTTATGCAAGCTGGTTTTGCAATGCTTGAAGCAGGTTCGGTCCGGATGAAGAATGCAGGCCACGTTGCCGGTAAGACGGTATTGACACTGGCCATTGCAAGCTTGTGTTTCTGGGCTCTGGGCTTTGGTCTTGGCTTCGGTAACGGCAATAGCTTCTTCGGTACTACAGGATTCTTCTACGGTGGAGATACAACGGCTTCCTCGTTCGAATCCCTGTTATTCTCCGATGTCACTCTAAATGTTAAATTCCTGTTCCAAATGGCTTTCGCAGCGGTTTCTCTGGCGATCGTATCCGGTGGTATGGCGGAACGTGCGAAGCTGAGCGTATACATCATCTTCGGAATTCTTTTCTCAGTAGTGATCTATCCGGTTGTAGCTCACTGGGTATGGGGCGGCGGCTGGCTGGCTGAGCTGGGCATGCAGGACTATGCAGGTTCCACGGTTGTCCATCTTACAGGTGCAACTGCAGCTGTTGTGGCAACAATCCTCCTTAAACCCCGTCTGGGCAAGTTCAATAAAGAAGGCAAACCGGTTATCATTCCTGGTCACAACCAGGTATTCACAGTACTCGGTGTTATCATTCTCTGGTTCGGCTGGTTTGGCTTCAATCCGGGTAGTGCATTGTCCCCGATGGGCGGATTCTTCGGCCACGTGGCTCTGACAACGAACCTGGCTGCAGCGGCAGGCGGTCTGGCAGCACTGATTGCTTCCTGGCTGTACTTCGGCAAGTCGGACATTCCGGCAATGCTGAACGGTGTTCTGGCTGCACTCGTTGCGATCACTGGTGCCTGCGCATTTGTAGAGCCTTGGGCGGCAATTCTTATCGGCTTTGTAGCTGGTGCCTTCACATTCATGACTTCGCAGTGGCTGGAACGTGCAGGACTTGACGATCCAATCTACGCCTTCTCTGTTCACGGTATTGCAGGGATGTGGGGAGCGATTTCTACAGGCTTGTTCGCAACACCTGAGCTTGTTGAAACTGTTGGTGTTGGTAAGGCCGGCCTGTTCTACGGCGGCGGGCTACACCAATTGGGAGTACAGGCGCTTGGTGTAATCGGTACCTTTGCTTTCGTGGCAGTGATGTCCTTCATTATCCTCTACGTGATGAAGATGGTTATCGGACTTCGTGTAACGGAAGAAGAAGAATTGATGGGTCTGGATATCAGTGAGCATGGTACTTACGGTTATCCTGAACAAATGAAACTGATTACAGAATCGGAATCCAAACCCTTGAAATAATTATATCTTCTACTCAATAGGGAGGCGGACCGAGTGGCTTCGATGGAGACAGCAGACTGGAACGAAGATGAAAGATACTTGTCCATCGTAACGGCCGGTTCGCCGCAGGAGCTTAAGGCCAGGCGTACCGCTTGTCAAAAAGTACTTCTGGAGCAATTAAACGTTATTCCGGTTGAGGAATGGATGTGCCGGGTGAATGCAATGCATGATCAGATTGCAAGAACAGCGGTACACATATGTGAGGCGCAGATGAAGGAGGCGGGCTATGGCCTGCCTCCCTGCGCCTATTCCTTTATTGTATTCGGCAGTGCAGGCAGACAGGAAGCTACGCTGTGGAGTGATCAGGATAATGGTTTGATTGTAGAAGGAGAGCTGGATGGGCTCAAGAAAAGCTATTTCGAAGCCTTTGGAGCCATGTTGTCCGATGTGCTTGAAACTACAGGATACGAGAAATGCGACGGCAAGGTGATGTGCTCCGAACCTTTGTGGCGTAAAACACTGCCTGAATGGGAGCATCAGCTGGCGGGATGGATGGAGCAGCTGGAATGGGAGCCTGTCCGTTACCTGATCATAGCTTCTGATATGCGCCATGTGGCCGGCAGCGTAGAGTTGTCCGCGAAGTGGAAGGAAGCCTTTCATGCCGGGTTTGCAGACAATCACAAACTGACAATGGCTGTGCTGCGCAATACCGTGCGTCATAAAGCAACGCTTAATCTGCTTGGACAGGTGCTCACGGAGCGGTTTGGCGATTATGCAGGCGGTTTTGATGTCAAATACGGGCTTTATATCCCGCTTGTCAATATTGTCAGGCATTTGTCGCTGCTGCACAGGATAGAGGATTCTTCGACGCTGAAGAGGCTTGAGCATTTGGCTGAACTGGACAACTACCAGCATCTTGAAGAGATCCGGCGGGCATTTCTGACGGCCTTGAAGATGCGTGTGAATACGCCTTATACGGTAGAGGACGGCTTGCTTGCAAGCAGTGATTACTATGCCGAGAATGATCTGAAGAATAAGCAGCTTAGAAGTGAGCTGCGGGAAAGTCTGCTGCTGGTCAGGCGCCTGCACAAGGCCCTGCAGCGTCAGCTCCGGTCCGCGGAAAGGAGACAGCCATGAAGGAGCCGAACAAAGGCGGAGGGTTCTGGAACAACCTGAGACAAGGTGGAATGCCATCCGCCATCGCTTCCATGAGAGGCGGAGAATCGGCGCAGCAAACCGCACAGCAGATGGCTTTTATCCGTTCTCTTATGCGCGAAAAACGGCGTCCGGAAGTGCTGCACACGCCGCTCTCTGAGCTGGAGACCGTTATATTTGATCTTGAGACTACCGGCTTCTCCCATCAGGGCGGGGATGAAATTATGTCCTTCGGGGCGATCCGTGTGGTAGGGGAAGAGATTAAGGAAGACGAATGTTTCTACACGCTCGTGAATTGCGGGACGGCTATTCCTGATAATATTACCAGGCTGACCGGGATCTCAGAGGAAATGACATCCAGTGCCCCGTCTTTGATGGACGGACTGCACAATTTCATGTCCTTTGTCGGACAGAGAGTACTGGTAGCGCATGGAAGTGCACATGATAAATCTTTTCTGAATGCCGCCTTATGGAAAACCTCCAAGGTCCAGCTGACCCACCGGGTACTGGATACGATGATGCTGGCCCGCTGGCTGGAGCCGCACCGCAGTAATTACACGCTGGATGAGCTGCTGGCCATCCACGAGATCCCGATTGAAGGCCGTCATCATGCGCTGGAGGATGCCAAAATGACGGCGAAATTATGGGTAGCTTATCTCCGGCAGATTTCCCAGAAGAACCAGGTGGAGACACTGGGCGATCTGTACGCTTATCTAAGCAGGACTTAAGGGCACATGCTGTAAGGCAGGTGTCTGTACAGAGCCATTGCTGTCCGTACGCTGTATTAGGAAGCCGTTCAACAGCGGAGTATCGGTATGACCGGTTCCCGGAGAGCCGATCAGGTATACCTTGAACTCAGGCCCCAGCGAAGACAGGCCGTTCAGATCGGCAAGAGAAGGCCAGGGCGCAGCATGCGGATGGGAGTGGAAGAATCCGACAGGTGCGGGTTCACGGTATACGGCTCTGATCCATTCTCCGGGATCAGGTACGAAAGAATGCAGCGGGTCAGGCGCTACGTTGCGTACCGGCACATAGTTGTCGATACACATGCCGCCCGCTGCGGCAGCTCCCAGCAGGATTCCGCAGGCTTCCTGCGGATAACAGGACAGCAGATGCTTCCCCAGCATATGCTGTACGGAAGAGCTCAGTCTGATGGACTGGGGGATTCCCTGGCTCGCTGTCATATCTTCACCCCTCTCTCTTCATGGGATTTCGTCTTTGACGGAATCCTCTTTTTTTATTGCAAATAACGTTTGAAACTGCAGCAGGTGGGGGTACAATAGAGGAAAATCCTCTAAGCAAAGGAACTGACTCCTATGAAAGCAGTCCATAAACGGAATTTGACTGTTCTGGCCCTGATTGTTTTTCTGGCCGTTCTTGCCATAGAGCATAGAAGCAAGGCTGAACCGAAAGCGGTCGCGGTCCTTCAACAGCAGGCGGAGCCGGAGACTGGTGCTTACGCAGGCTTGAGAGCCCCTTCATTCATCCTGCAGGAAGGCGACAAACAGTATGAAGTCGGGGGAGCAAGGGAGAAAGCGGTAATGCTGAATTTCTGGGCCTCCTGGTGTGATCCCTGCCAGCAGGAAGCTCCGGAGCTGAACAAGCTGGCAATGAAATACAGCGATGTGCTGGATATTTACGGCATCAATGTTACCAGCCAGGATTATAAACCCAACGCAGAACGGTTCGTCAAAAAGTACATGCTGGCTTTTCCGGTGATGTATGATCTGAAAGGCCAGATCTTCGATAAATATAATGGAGCTGTATTCCCGACCAATGTACTAATTGACAAGAAGGGTGTAATTAGCGAGATCATTCTGGGTGTCCTGACCGCTGAGGAACTGGAGCAGAAGATTATCTCCTTAACCGGCTCCTGACGAGGCCGGCAGCAAGGTGCTGCAAAGCCCCCCGGTGCGGATGTACTTCCGCACCGGAGGGCTTTTGCTTTTGAACAACCTATGGATAAAGGCAGTTAGTGATTGACTAAGCCTCTCGGCTCACTGCTGGCCTGGGTGCCCTGATCCAGTGAAATCTGTCCGAGCAGGGCATAGCGCATAGAATCGACCAGTGCCTCCCAGCTCGCTTCAATCACGTTGCTGGATACGCCTACAGTGCTCCAGGTGTCTCCGTAGTCTTTGGATTCAATGAGTACGCGAACCTTCGCTGCGGTCTGGTCCTGCTCGTCAAGCACCCGGACCTTATAGTCGGAGAGGTGCATATCCTTAAGCTGCGGGAAATACGTCTGCAGCGCCTTGCGCAGCGCGTTATCCAGTGCATTGACCGGACCATTGCCTTCTGCCGCAGTGTACAGGTTCTCGCCGCCGACCTTCAGTTTGACGAAGGCTTCAGAGACGACGGGCCGACCGGCAGTTTTCTCTACCAGCATCTTGAACGACTCGAAGGTGAACAGCTCGTTCATCTCCCCGGTAGCTTCCCGGAGCAGCAGTTCAAGCGAGGCATCCGCCCCTTCGAACTGATATCCCTGATGCTCCAGGTCCTTGATCTTATCAATAACCTTGCGGGCCTGTTCGCTGCTTGGGTCGAGACTGAGCCCCATCTCCTGGGCTTTGGACAGCACATTGCTCTGTCCAGCGAGTTCAGAGACAAGCACACGCTGTTTGTTGCCGACCAGCTCGGGAGCGATATGCTCATAGGTACGCGAATCGCGCAGAATGGCCGAGACATGGATGCCGCCCTTATGGGCAAAAGCCGCGGTTCCGACATAAGGCTGGTTTACCGGCATGTTCACGTTGGCGACTTCGCTGATGAACCGGGCGGTGTTGGTTAATTGGGGTAACGAATCTCCAGGTATACAGTAATACCCCATCTTCAACTGCAGGGTTGGAATGATGGAGCACAGATTGGCGTTGCCGCAGCGCTCGCCATAGCCGTTAATGGTTCCCTGAACCTGGCGTACACCCGCGCCGATTGCGCTTAAAGTGTTAGCTACCGCAAGCTCGCAATCGTTGTGTGTATGAATGCCCAGAGCAGCCCCCGGAAGCTGGATGCCCATGCCGGAGACAATCTCCTGAATTTCATGCGGCAGGGTGCCGCCGTTCGTATCGCACATTACAAGCCAGTCGGCTCCGGCTTCGCGGGCACGGGTGAGTACGGCAGAAGCATATTCGGGGTTGTTCTTATACCCGTCGAAGAAATGCTCCGCATCGAAAATGACCTCAAGTCCCTGACGTTTCAGGTAGGAGATGGAGTCGCCGATCATGGCCAGGTTCTCTTCCAGTGTAGTCTGCAGCGCAGTATGGACATGGAAGTCCCATGACTTCCCGACCAGGGTCGCTGCCGGAACACCGGCATCAATCATTCTTTGCAGCCCGTCGTCGTGCTCCGCTACTGAATTCTTGCGCCGGGTACTGCCGAATGCCGTGATTTTGGCATTCAGGTGGAGCTCCTGGACTCTTTTGAAAAATTCGATGTCTTTGCTGTTGCTTCCCGGATTGCCGCCTTCAATATAATGGACACCCAGATCGTCGAGTTTCCGGGCAATCTTCAGCTTGTCATCCGCCGACAGACTGATCCCTTCGCCTTGAGTGCCGTCGCGCAGGGTAGTATCGAAGATGGAGATAGACTTAGACATGAGTGTCCTCCTAAAAGTGTTGTTTGGCATAACTTCCTTGAAACCGCTTCGTGCAAAACTGGCCTCGGAAGCATTAGCATAAGTTGTAGTTGTAGTTAGCATACACATATATGAAATTAATTTTTATATTATAGCATTTTTACGCGGGAAAGTAACAAAGAACTTTTCACTTAAACGCCATAAGAGGCTCTTCTGCAAGTTGACCTCCCGCAAGGTGAAGAGGTATGCTGACAATAACAATGGAACCCTGAAGATAAGAAGGTAGATACCATGCAGAATGTGGATCAGTATTATCCGGCAAGCGGCAGGGTTATTCTACATGTGGATATGAATGCCTTTTACTGCTCGGTGCATGAGGCGGAGGATCCGGAGCAGTATAAAGGTAAAGCGACGGCCGTTGCCGGGAGCGTGGAGTCCAGACGTGGGATTATCGTCACTTGCTCCTACGCCGCACGCAGGCTGGGCATCTCAACCGGGATGCAGGTGCAGAAGGCGCTGCGAATCTGTCCATCCTTAATCCTTATTAAGCCGGACTTTCATTTATACCGCAAGTACTCGAATGCATTTATGCAGATTGCCTACAGCTATACTCCGCTGCTTGAAGCGGTATCGATAGACGAATGTTATCTGGATATTACCGGTTCGCGCCAATTCGGGACCCCTCCGCAGATTGCCGAGACGCTGCAGCGGCGTATTATGGAAGAGCTGGGTCTGCCCTGCTCCATCGGGATTGCCCCCAATAAACTGCTGGCGAAGATTGCCTCTGATCTCAAAAAGCCGAATGGCATATCCGTGCTGCGGCTGCGCGATGTGCCGTCCATTCTATGGAACAAACCCTGCAACGAGATGTTCGGAATCGGCAGCAAGACGGCCGAGAAGCTGAAGAAGCTGGGTATTTACAGCATTGGACAGCTGGCGGCAGCGGATGAGGCGATGCTGGTCGGACATTTTGGCGTGATGGGCTCGTGGCTGAAGCGGGCCGGCAACGGGATCGATCACGGGGTAGTGAACCCTGAGCGGGAACAGAGCAAGTCCATCGGCCACACGACTACGCTGCCGCGGGATGTGGTGGGGCTGGCGGAGGCGCGTCCGATCCTGCTGAATCTCAGTGATCAGGTGGCGCGGCGGCTGCGGAAGCAGGGTCTGGTCGCTGCAGGGGTGCAGCTAACGATCCGTACACCGGATATGAAGACGATTACCCGTTCGCGCCAGCTGGAGGCACCTACAGAGAGCGCTGAAGACATCTATAAGGCTGCCCTGGACCAGTTCGCGCGCCACTGGAAGGGCGACAAGCCGGTGAGGCTGCTGGGGGTGACCCTTCAGGGCCTGACACTCAAGGAGGATTCCGCCATTCAGCTGGACTTGTTCGATTACGAACGGCAGCCGAAGAAGGAATCACTGAATAAGGCGATGGATATGCTGCGCAACAAGTTCGGCGAGAATGCGGTGCTGACAGCAGGGATGCTCACCGACAGCCACTCGGCGCGGCTGCGCAATCACAAGGAGCGGGGAACCTCGCTGCAGAAGGACAATCTCAGTGGTGCGGACCGGGATACCGACTGAGATATCGGCCCGGAATTGCAGCCTGGATGCGGCCGTTTAATAGGGCAATACTGTAAACACATTGAAAATTCATTGAAATTGTATCCTATTTATATTAATATGAGAAAAATAACAGGCTGCTACTGCAGGCTGTATTGTTTAACGGGAGGCAGAGATAAAATGGCTAAGTACACTTGGGTCGAAAAAGATACATGCATCGCTTGTGGTGCTTGTGGCGCGACGGCCCCTGATATTTTTGATTACGATGACGAAGGTTTGGCAGAAGTGATCTACGAGAATGACGGTAACCACGGGAATGTAGTGATTCCGGACGACTTGTTCGATGACCTGCAGGATTCCGCTGACGGATGTCCAACAGACTCCATTAAGATTGCGGATGCGCCGTTCAACAAAGAAGGCTAAGTCCGGACTTCAATTCATCAGTACCTAATGTAAGGATCGGATATAGGGTGATACTTATATTTGATCCTTACATTAACATAAAGGCATCTCCTGACCGTGATAAATGCGGCTTGAGATGTCTTTTTTTAATGTCCTGACCGATATAAAATATAAAGAAACTAAGTTGAATCATAGATTCCCGGAGGCCAATGTGAAAAATTCGCAGCATCTTAAAGCATATGTGCAGATGCATCCTGATAACAAGATGGCATGGTACTTGCTCGGTAAGGAATACTATAAGAACGGTCAGCAGGGAAAAGCCAATTACTGCTTCAACCAGGCCGGCGAAGTGTATGAAGCTTTTGAGCACAGCAAGGTGCCGGCCGATATGCTGAAGCAATATGAGGATGGGCTGCTGCAATCCGCCCGGGAACGCCAGGCAGGCAGGCTGCGGAAACGCCGTGTGCTGCTGGCCTTGATGCTTCTGCTGCTGTTGCTGATCCCGGCTGCAGTGGCACCGGGGGTAAGTCAGGAAAGCTCTGAAGCACCGGACGGGGAGAATGCGGCTGTTGCCCTAACTGAGCTGCCGGCATCAGATGAAGAAGAGACTACGGCAGTTCAGCCAAGCCTGTCCTTCACCGCTGTAGGGGCAGATGCCGTTTCCGGCGGCCAGGGACTGGCGGGTATCCTGCAGAAGGCACAAACGCCTTCCGCCACGGCGATGCTGAGCATGGAGCGGGCGGGCAAGTGGCTGGTGTGGAAGAAGAAGCTTCCGCTGGCGGCTACGCTTGCCAAGAGCGGGGACGGACGCGTAGTGTACCAGTCCTATAATCCGGCTGTATGTGACTGCCAGCCGCCTGATCCGGCGGAAATCAAGAAGGAGGCGGAGCTGTGGCAGGAGAAGCAGGAGGAGCTTGCCGTGCTCTGGAGTGCCATGCGGGCCTATAAGACGGGCAAGGGGGCCCTTCCCGGTTCGCTACAGGAGCTGGCGAAGCCTTTTCCGGCCAACTGGCTGGGCGGCACGACACCGCTGATGAAGGAGGAGTTCGGTCCGCTCCGCGGGGCAGCAGCGGGACTTGCTGCAGTGCCAAGCCCCTCTCCGCAGCCTGCCGTAACACCGGCCGCCGGTTTACCGGGGCAAGGTCAGACAAGCGGGGGCAGTCCTGAGGCGGGCAGCGGAGCCGGCGGGGCGGATATGCCCTTTTTTACAGCACCGCTCACGATTATTGTAGATAAACAAAAACACCGTCTGGCAGTAACCAGCGGCAATATTATTCTGCGGAACTATGCAGTTGGACTTGGCGGTGACAACACACCTGAGGGGAATTTCGTCATTCGGGATAAAGTGGTCAATCCGAATGGACGTGATAACGGAGAATTCGGCAGCCGGGGCATGCAGCTCTCGGACAGTAATTATGCGATACACGGTACGAATGAACCGGAAAGCATCGGGAAGGATGAATCACTGGGCTGTATCCGGATGAGCCGGAAGGATGTGGAGGAGCTGTTCGCGATGGTGCCGATGGGCACGAAAGTACAGATTAGTAAAGGGGTTCTGCCTGAGGAGCTAGCCGTGCCGGAGGACCGGTTCCCTTCGGATGCGCCCCCAAATCAGACCAACCCCCATAAGGTCTACCATTGGTTGAATTAGTTCCCTGCTACGAGAAACAAAACGACAATGAGAAGAACCAGCAGTACCAGACTTGCACTGATCCATAGGATTGCCTTGCGGTTAACCTCTTCTTTTTTCTGCTGCAGGGTAGGAGGTTTGCGTTTAGTTGACATATTGTCATCCTTCTTTCTCTCTTTATCTGTGATTACCCTTACATTGTAATGCGTTTACAAGAAAATTACTATACTCTGAGGGACAGGCTGGAACAATCGCTGCGGCAAAAAACTTTTCTTTTCACCCGGAAACGGATAAAATTAAGAAGAAACCTATAGATACGGGAGTCGCCCTGCGATTTGTGGTTCCCTTGAAGGAGCGAGAACGGTGCTGTATCGACATTTTGGTAAACCAATTTTCTTTAAAATGGACCCGGAGAAGGCGCACCATCTCGTCATAGGCGGACTAAATAAAGCGAATTTAGTTCCCGGCGGAAGTGCGGCGATGCGCCTCATGTACGGTGTTCCTGAGACTGCTGATCTGGCAGTGGATCTGTTTGGCGTGCATTTCCCCACACCGGTAGGCTTAGCTGCAGGACTGGATAAGAATGCTGAAGCGGTAGGAGGCTTCTCTTCAATCGGCTTCGGATTTATGGAAGTGGGCACAGTGACGCCGCTGGGCCAGCCGGGCAATGACAGCCCCCGGTTATTCCGCTTATTGCCCGACAAGGCGCTGATTAACCGGATGGGCTTCAACAATGAAGGCGCAGCGGCAATGGCTGAACGTCTGAAGGGGATGAAGAAGCGCAGGATTCCGGTTGCGGTCAATATCGGGCGCAACAAGGCCACCCCGAATGAATTGGCGCATGAGGATTACCGCCAGTGTATCCGTACGCTATATCCGTACGGTGATTTTTTTGTGGTCAATATCAGCTCGCCGAATACGCCGGATCTGCGGAGTCTCCAGCATGGCAGCGAGCTCTCGAACCTGCTTAGCCAGGTGAAGGAAGAGATGGAGCTGCAGCGGGAGAAGACCGGAGAAGCCAAAGGGCTGCTGGTGAAGATTGCTCCTGATGTCAGCGACGCCGAGCTGGAATATATGGTACATACAATCACAGAGGCTGGGATGGACGGTGTGATTGCCACCAATACGACACTCGTCCGTGAAGGGCTGAAGAGTGACAAAGCCGGTGAAACGGGAGGACTCAGCGGCCAGCCGCTGCGTGACCGTTCCACAGAGATTATCCGCAGAATCTACAGCCAGACCGGCGGCAAGCTGCCGATTATCGGCTCGGGCGGGATTTTTACAGCCCAGGATGCTTATGACAAAATCCGGGCAGGCGCAAGCCTGGTCGAAATTTATACAGCACTCATCTATGAAGGACCGGAGGTTAACCGCAAAGTGCATGCCGGATTACGGCAGCTGCTGCGGCGGGACGGTTTCCGGGGGCTCCTAGAAGCGGTGGGCGCTGATCATCACTGAAGGATGAATGGACAGGAGGACAAGGCGATGGACGTCAGGGACTGGGGAACTTTTCTACTTCCATATGAACAGACTGTGGAGGAATTGAAGGTTAAATTTAAAACAATGCGCTCGGAACTCAAGAAAAGAGAAGAATATACACCGATTGAGTTCGTAACCGGACGTGTCAAACGGCTGTCGAGCATACTCGAAAAGGCTAAGCGGTTAAACGTGAAGATGGAGGATCTGGAAACGGGCATTGAGGATATCGCCGGCATTCGCATTATGTGCCAATTCGTCGAGGATATCCGCAGAGTGGCGGAGTACATCCGCGCCCGCAAGGACCTTGAAGTGTTATATGAGAAGGATTACATCACCAACTACAAGGAAAGCGGATACCGCAGCTTCCATATGATTATCAGATACCCGGTACAGACTGCACTTGGACAAAAGATTGTACTGGCCGAAATCCAGATCCGCACGTTGGCGATGAACTTCTGGGCGACCATTGAGCATTCGCTGAATTATAAATACCGCGAGAGCCTGCCGGATGAAATGCGGGTCCGCCTGAAGACGGCAGCGGAAGCGGCATCGATACTGGACAGCGAGATGTCCAGTATCCGTGAAGAGATTCTGGAAGCCCAGAAGACCTTCGAAGAGAACTCGAATACGACGACCCAGCTGCTCAAAGCCATCCATCAGCTGTATTTCTATCACCTCGTGAATGAAGCGATTGAGTGCCAGGAGCGGTTCAATGCCATCTGGCAGGTTCAGGATATGGATGCTATGCGGGAGCTGCTGGATCATGTGCGGGAGCTGCTCTCGAATGCCAAGAAGGGCAGCCAGCCGGATGGCCTATGAGCCGCTGTACCTGGAGTATCTGATCTATTTCAACCGGGACAGGGATTACTTCGAATGTCATGAGGTGCTTGAGGAGCTATGGCTGGAACAGCAGCGCGACCCGCTCTACAAAGCATTGCTGCAGGTAGCGGTCGGACTGTATCATTTCCGTAACGCCAATGTGCGCGGCGGACGGATCATGCTGAGGCAGTCCTATGAAGTACTGCGTCGATATCCGGCGGTTACCTTGGGGATTGATCTGGCGAAGCTCGTGCAGGAGGTGGGAGAGTATGCCGCCCGGCTTGAAGCTTATGAAGATCAGCCGTTTCCCTATTATGATCTGACGATCCGTATTGTTGACCCTGTGCTGGAAGAAGCGGCGGGAATGACTGCTCAGTCTCTTAAGCCGCAGCTTCCCCAGCGCCGGGGGCCGCAGCGGCCGGATAGACCCAGGCATAGAGCAGAATGAATATAGCAAGGCATAGAGCGGATTGAATATAGGAAGGCAACATTAGGAGCACCCGCAGGGGTGTTCCTTGATTATTTGAGCAGGAGGACGGCATCATGGCGGTACAACTGCCCGGGCTTTTCATGGAGCGCATGAAAGAATTGCTGGGAACTGAGTACGATCAATTTGTGGATACATATAAGCAGTCCCCCTACGGAGGAATCCGCGTAAATACGCTGAAAATTACTGTGGACGAGCTGCGCGGACGATCCCCTTTCGGGCTGGAGCCTATTCCCTGGTGCCCTACCGGTTTCTATACCGGAGAGGGAGCCAGACCCGGCAAACACCCGTATTATCATGCCGGGTTATACTATATCCAGGAGCCCAGTGCCATGGCACCGGTCGAATTGCTTGGCGTTCAGCCGGGTGACCGGGTACTGGATCTGTGTGCCGCGCCCGGCGGCAAATCCACGCAGATTGCCGCCAAGCTGCAAGGCGAAGGTATGCTGGTTACCAACGACCTGCATCCGGAACGGACGAAGGCACTTGCCAAGAATCTGGAGCTGTACGGGGTGCGTAACGGAATTGTACTGAATGAGAGCCCGGAGCGGATTGCCGCCGCATTTCCCGGGTTCTTCGACCGGATACTGATTGATGCGCCTTGCTCCGGTGAAGGCATGTTCCGCAAGGACGAGGATATGGTCAAGCAGTGGGAACCGGAAACTCCGGCCAAATATGCCGGTATGCAGCGGGAGATCCTTGCGGCGGCAGCGGCAGCGCTGAAGCCGGGCGGAACGGTCGTATACTCGACATGTACGTTCGCCTTGGAAGAGAACGAAGAGATGATTGACGGCTTCTTATCCGGTCATCCGCAGTTCTCGCTGGTACCGGTGGGCGGCAGCGGCTCTTTTGCTGCCGGATTAGGTCCATTGCCGGGTGCTGCACGGCTGTGGCCGCACAAGGTCAAGGGCGAAGGACACTTCATGGCCGTGCTGCGGCATGACGGAAGTCCTGATATAGCTGGAGAGGCAGATATAGAGGCGAGAGCAGACCTCATAGAAGCAAAGGCAGACCTCATAGAAGCAAGGGCAGACTTCAAAGAAGCAAAGACAGACTTCAAAGAGGCGCCCGTATCCGTATCTCCGCGTAACTGGGATACCAGGTCCGCTTCCCCTGCCAAAGCGTCAGCCGGCAGAGCAGATAGCGGGCGCGCAGGCAAGGGCGGACGGGGGCTTGGCAAAACTGGAGCTGCTGCCGGACGGCAGGTCCAGGGAACCGGAGAAGAAGCATCACTTGCGGTGTATGCTGGTTTTATTCAGGAGCTGCTTGGGAAGCTGCCCGCCGGATATCCGATATGGTTCGGAGATCACTTGTATATCTCGCCGCTGCCGCGTGAAGCGCTGGACGGACTGAAGACGATCCGTCCGGGCTGGTATGTCGGACATATGAAGAGCGGCCGATTCATTCCCGGCCATCCGCTGGCAACAGCCTTGCATCCTGCGGAGAGCAGCCGAAGTGTGTCGCTGTCCAGTGCAAGCGGTGAAGCTGTCTCCTACCTGAAGGGAGAGACCTTGTCGATTCCGGAAGAGCGCCTGTCCATTAAGGCCGGACATGCCTCCAAGGGTTACATGCTCGTCTGCATTGACGGCTTCAGCGCAGGCTGGGGCAAATGGCAGGACGGTATGCTGAAGAACGAATATCCCGCAGGCTGGAGGTGGACATAGGTTATGAGTGGAGCAGGAAATACGAATAAGAAGCAGCGGATCGATAAAGTATTGTCCCATATGGGCATTGGCTCACGCAGCGATATCCGCAAGCAGGCGAAGCAGGGGCTGATTACGGTGAATGGCGCTGTTGTCAAAGACAGCGGCTTTCATGTAGACCCCGGGCAGGACGTGATCGAGGTTGGCGGTGAGCCGGTTCTCTACCGGGAATACATCTATCTGATGATGAATAAACCGCCGGGCGTCCTGTCCGCGACTGAGGACAAACGCGACCGGACGGTTCTGGATCTGCTTAAAGCTGAGCATGCGCTGTTCGAGCCGTTCCCGGTGGGACGGCTGGATAAGGATACTGTGGGCCTCTTGCTGCTGACGAACGACGGCAAGCTGGCTCATGAGTTGCTGTCCCCGCGCAAGCATGTACCCAAAACCTATGAAGCTACGGTCGAAGGTGAGGTCGATGCGGCGGATGTGGCCGCTTTTGCAGCCGGAGTGGAGCTGGAGGATGGGTATGTGACACTTCCGGCAAGCCTGAGGATTCTGAGCAGAGAAAGAGGCAGCAGGGTGCTGTCGTATATCTCGCTCACGATCACGGAAGGCAAATTCCATCAGGTGAAGCGGATGTTCGTGGCGGTCGGGAAGAAGGTTGTCTTCCTGAAGCGCGTATCGATGGGTGAGCTGAAGCTGGATGAGAGCCTGCCGCTTGGCGCCTGCCGGGAGCTGACTGCTGAAGAGCTGGAGCTGCTGCGCCGGGGCGGGGCGGAGGAATAAGCTGGCGGGTATAAGTGATGCAGCGGCATATCCAGCAAATGAAGAGCGGACCTGGCAGATTGCCAGATCCTAAAGAGTGGAAGGCTAATACAACTTCGGCGGACCGCCGGGGCTTGGGCTTGCATGCAGTATAGCTGAAATGACTGTACGCCGGACCGTAGCGGATACTAGCTAGTGCAACTTCAGAACTGAAAAAGTGAGTGTATTCAACAACGCTGCTTTTGATGTGCTCAATCCAAATGAAAATTCAGAGATAGTTGTATAATGTACAATTAAAAACAGCGAAAAGAGATGCTTACGTCTTATAACTGTATTCTGTACAACTAAATCTGCCCGAATGGGTGAAAACCAAGGCGCAATGGCAGTTTAATTGTACGAAATACAACTAAACGGAGAATCGGTTGTAAATCAGACGTTTTAGTTGTACAAAGTACAATTAAGCATATTGCATACCGTAATCGGGTTACTGCAAACCCTCAGCAAGCGATGGGCCAACGTAGTTTTCACTGGTTTATATCTGACGTTAGACTATTGTGGAGATCTGGATGGCGGTGTATCAAGTCGGGTGCCTTTATATGCGGGCATTCACGCCGATTCCAGCTGCTGTGGAGGTGCGTGTTAGCGTTAAGGTCCTTTAGAACGAAAATACATTCTTGTTGGCGTAAATGCAGGTGTTGCAGTGTAGGATAGGAACAATTACGTGGATTGAGTTCAGGAGTTTTGAACTGACGGATGGCTCGCTTACGATACCTCCGAGACTCACGCACTATTCAGCCGATTTTGGGCAGCTGCGCGGGTGAAGGATTTACACAACCTTTGATATAAACGGAATCGTAGCTGATGGGGTACAGGTAAGCTTTTGATATAGAGTGTGTTGTAGATTATACAGAGAAATAAGGATGGTGGAGTATGAAATACAAGCTGATAGCACTTGATGTGGATGGAACGCTGCTGAACGATGATCATCACTTAAGTGACGAGAATAAAGCGGCCATTGCCGAGGTTACCCGCCAGGGCGGCCAGATCGTATTGTGTACAGGACGCAGCCCGCAGAATTCGATTCCGTTCATGGAAGAGATGGGCTTGTCGGGATATGTGCTGGGGCATAACGGAGCGGTGACCGTGAGTGTGAAGGACCGAAAAGTACTGCACCAATATGGAATGGACGCCAGGGGGCTCGATCCGTATATTGCGTATTGCCGCGAACATGATATTCATTTCGACGTTAACACTGCATTCGATATGTATGTCGATAATGTCGAGAACTTGACCAAGGAAGCCAACTTCATGTATGAGCATTTCCGGATTATGCCTGCATCTCTGCCGGCCTGGGAGGATTTCCGCGAACCGATTGTGAAATTCACCGTGTTCACGCAGTCTGATATTCTGGATGAAGCGCAGCGGGAATGGTCTACCTGGGGAGAGCAGTATAACATTCTGCGCAGCGGAGAGTTCTTCGTGGACTTCATGCACCCGGAAGCCTCCAAAGGCAATGCCCTGAAGAACCTGGCCGCAGAGCTGGGCATTCCCCAGGAGCAGGTCCTGTCGATCGGCAATTATTATAATGATATTTCTATGCTGACGTATGCCGGCCTGGGTGTTGCTATGGACAACTCACCGCTTGAGGTCAAGGCAGCAGCAGATGCGCTTACCGGAACGAATAATGACAATGGCGTGCGCGATGCGCTGGTGAAATACTGCCTGTCTTCCTGACTTCTGTCTTGATTGGCCCCGGCGGTGTGATAAGTGGAAAAACGTCATCTAATTATGCAGAAATCTCCGGACACAGGGCAGCAGTTGGAAAAAAGACACTTAATTCCACTCCCTCTGGAGAATATCGGGAATATGGGCGGATTTAGTGACGATTATCCACTTATTATTGGCAA
Organism: Paenibacillus sp. FSL E2-0178; assembly: GCF_038593005.1. Lineage (NCBI taxonomy): Bacteria > Bacillati > Bacillota > Bacilli > Caryophanales > Paenibacillaceae > Paenibacillus > Paenibacillus sp. FSL E2-0178. The sequence continues at coordinate 1,770,710 of NZ_CP151953.1, read as the reverse complement.
AGCAGCAGAGACGGAATGATTAAGTGTTGAAAATCCAACTATTCCCACAGCCCGGGCTGCTTCGTCGCATTCAGGATCAGTGAAGCTTGCAGAAGACGAAGAACACATAAAGCATGGTTCAGTGCCTTGGCGGCTCTGTGCTGTGCTTTTTTTGTGGAGTTCCGTTCAGATAAAGACGCAAATAAAAAGTGAAAATGTAAAGTGGAAATGTAAAGTGCAAATGAAAATTGCAAATAAAAAACGCAAAAAAGCAGCCTTGCCGCTCCTGAAAGGAACGGCCGGGCCGCTTGTGTCTATACGCTATGCTGCTTAAGCGGAATTAGACAAACAACGAACGGGAAATGATAACGAGCAATATGAAGAGCACCAAAATCGCACCGGTCGATGTGAAGCCTGGAACTGCACCCATGTCTGATTCCTCCCTTGACTCATGTCTGTTCCCATTGCCGCGTTAGTAGTTCAGCGGAGCTCCATGGGATAATGACATCATATGCGTAAGGAGGCTCCCTGAACTGGTCAGCAGCCTAAACCTCATCAATATGGGCTTTCAGAATCCGCAGGCCCTTGGGCAGATGATTCTTCAGCTGGCCGGAGCTGGCTTTGCCCCAGCCTACGGGCAAGCCATCCACACTGACCAGTGTCCAGCCATGCAGGCTGGCCGGAACGGGCAGACTCTCTCCGCGCAGCCAGGCCTGGATTTCCGGACCCCCGGCAGGCATATCATAGCTCCGCGCCGCCTGATCCGGTCTCAGCGCCATAGCCAGAGCGTGGGCGGGTTCAATCCGGTTTTTCTTCAAGTGGGCAATATGCAGTCCGGCACGCGGAACCTTAAGGCCGTCCAGCAGGCCGGTGTGCAGCCGGTCATTGAATGCTTCAGGCAGCAGATACAGGGATTCACCGAAGAGAAGCGGTACGCCGCTTCCGGCAAACCCGGGCAGTTCTACCGACGACCAGCTCATAAACTGCTGATAGGCATCCCGGAGCGAGGAGCTTACTTTCGGACTGTTCTTGCCGCGGTCTCCGCGTTTGCTGCGGCCCTGACGCTGTGCAGGTTCGGCATCTTCCTCTACAACTGCCTTGCGCAGCAGGGCTACGAAATGCCCTTCGCCTTTTTCCAAATGAGGCCACAGCCGTTTCGTAACGATCAGCTCCATATCGGGATAGCTCTGTATGAAGTGTTCGATCGTCTCTTCGTTTTCTTTGCGGTTAAAGGTGCAGGTCGAGTAAGCCATACTGCCGCCCGGCTTCAGCATCAGGTAGGCATCCTGCAATATATCCCACTGTCTGGCCGCGCACATCTCCACATGCTTCGGTGACCATTCGCTTACGGCGGCAGGATCTTTGCGGAACATTCCTTCACCGGAGCAAGGCGCATCAAGCATAATCCGGTCAAAAACTTCAGGGAACCGCTTGGAGAGTTCCCCCGGGGTTGCCGAGGTGACAAGCGCGTTAGCTATCCCAAGCCGCTCTACGTTTTCTGCGAGTATTTTGGCCCGTTCCGGATGGATTTCATTGGATATCAGCAAGCCTTGTCCCTGCATCAGCGCGGCAATATGGGTGGTTTTGCCTCCCGGTGCGGCAGCCAGGTCGAGTACAGTCTCCCCGGGAAGCGGTCCAAGCAGCTCAGCTGCGGACATTGCCGAGGGCTCCTGAATATAATATAGTCCGGCGGTATGATAAGGATGTCTCCCCGGCCGTGCAGGCTCTTCATAATAAAATCCTGCAGGACACCAAGGGACCGGCGACAGGCTAAATTGGGATATTGCTTGTTCCGCAGCTGTGCGGCCCGGATCTGAAATGCTTTTTAAACCATTGAACCGCAGACCCTGGGTCCGCCGTGCATGATAGCTCTCCAGAAAAGCGTCTGCCGTATCCCCCAGCATCTCTCTAATGTCAGCGGTGTAAGCGGCAGGCAGCCGTTCTTCATTCATACGTCATTCTCCTCTAATCAAAATCCAAGATAAGTAAAGCTGTCATCTTAGTTGCTGTTTCAGGTAGATACCGATAAAATCAAAGTATGGACCTTAGCGTACCTGTAATTGTACTTCTACATATACACAACTATATCATAATTGCCGGGTCTCACCGTAATCAGGGCAATTGTAAAGGGAGATGTACCTTATGAACTTGCTGCAAGCGCTATTCTTCCCGCCGGAGCAGCCCGGTGGTGTATCTTCTATGATCCCTTATCTGCAGGAACGCTTCCGGTCCAGCCGCTGGGAGATGGATTTGTTCTGGCTGCCCAAACGGATCCGGGGTAAGGGACGCGAAGAGATTGTCTTTGAAACCTTTGACTGGACACAGTACGGCGAAAGTCCGGTTGTGCAAAAATATATCCAAACCTACCGTGATTATATTTGGTGGACGAAGCTGCGGATGAGCAAAAGCTATGATCTGATCCATGCCCATCACCCGATTGCCGGGCTGGCGATGAAGAGAATATATCCGGAAATTCCATTAATTCAAACGCTGCACTCCAGCTATGAACGCGAGCTGATTCTGAATGGAGCTATCCAGGAGGGCGGCCTGGAGCATCAGTTTCTGGTCTCGATTTACCGGGAGCTGGAGCATGTCAGCGACAGGCTGATGACGGTTTCGCGCGCTTTTGCCGAATATTTAACTCCATATATAGATCATCCTGCGAGCGTCGGTGTCATTCCCAACGGGTTCGACGAGAAGAGATTCAAGCCTGTGCCGCATGACAATGATATTCCGCAGCTGGTCACTGTTACCCGTCTGGTACCGGCCAAAGGGATAGATACACTGTTCAAGGCATGTGCCGAGCTCAAAAAGCGGGGTCATGAATATGTGCTGCATATTATCGGGGACGGACCGAGCCGGGCGGAGCTGGAGCAGCTGGCGCAGGACCTGGGGATTTATAATGAAACGATCTTTTACGGCTATACGCTGCATCCGGAGGAATTCATGCCGTTCTTTGATATTTTTGTCCTCCCTTCGCGGGCGGAAGCGTTCGGGTCAGTTTTTGCGGAAGCTGCACTCAGCTGCCTTGCACTTGTCGGGACGAATGTCGGCGGGATTCCCGAGCAGATTGAAGATGGCGTCAACGGGCTGCTGGTGAATCCGGATGATGAGCTTGGACTGGCAGATGCCCTTGAGAAAGTGATCAGTGATCCCGGCTACCGTTATGAGCTGTCCCGTTCGGCCTGGGATAAGGCCAAGAGCCTCTATTCCCTGACCCGGGTAGCCAATGAACTGAAGAAGACTTACCTGCAGTTTCAGCCGGGAATGAAGGGGTGAGGGTATGATTCCTTTTCGATTCCTGCATGCTGCGGATCTGCATCTGGATAGCCGCTTTGCAGGGCTGTCCCATCTTCCGCAGGCCATACGCTCCTATCTCCGGGAGTCCACCTTCGCCGCCCTCGGGCGGCTTGTTGGCGTAGCTATAGAGCAAAAGGTAGATTTCCTAGTGATCAGCGGGGATGTCTATGATGTCTCCGATGCTTCTCTTCAGGGTCAGCTCCGGTTCCGGGAAGCGCTGGAGGAACTCGGGCTGCACGGGATTCAGGTATTCCTGATTCACGGAAATCATGATCCGCTGGACGGCCCGCGTCTGGCAGAGGCACCGCCTGATCATGTTACAGTGTTCGGCGGCAGCGAACCGGAACAGGCTATCGCCCGCCGCAGAGAGGATGGCAGGGAGGTAGCCGTGATCAGCGGAATCTCCTATCCAACTGCCAAGGTGACTGAGAATACGGCGCTGCGGTATAACCGTCAGCCGGGCAGCAGCCTGTTCCACATTGCCCTGCTGCACGGCAATGTGGACGGGGATCTCCAGCATGAGACGTACTCTCCGTGCAGCCGCAAGGATCTGATCGGCAGGGGCTACGACTATTGGGCGCTGGGGCATATTCATAAACGCAGTATTCTGCATGATCGTCCGCCGATTGTCTATCCGGGAAATATTCAGGGACGAAGTATTAAAGAGACTGGCCCTAAAGGCTGCTATACCGTTAATGTGGATGCAGAAGGTGCTGCGTCGCTGACCTTCCATGAACTGGACAGTGTGCGCTGGCAGGTCCGTGAGATCCCGGTGGAGGGTCTGGCGGATGAGGCTGAGTGGACGCGGGCCGTTGAGAATGCGGTTGAAGACCTCCGGGCAGAAACACCTCAGCTGATGTCTGTCGTAAGGTTCCGTCTGACCGGGCGGGGAGCTGTACATAAGGTGCTAACGGAGAAGGGGGCTGCAGATGATCTGCTCGTTGAGCTGCAGCGGAGGGAAACGGTCCGTGCGGAACGTAAGGAGTATGCGGGGCTCGTATGGACCGAAGGCTTCTCTATAGAAACGGGACTGGCTATTGACCGGGGCCGTCTGCTGCTGGAGGACAGCTTCCTCGGCGAAATGCTGCGGCTTGCCGGACGGAGCGGCGGGAACGAGCAGGAGCTGGAGGAACTGATCTCTACCGCGCTAAGGCCGCTAATGGAGAATCAGGAGCTGCGCAAGCTGCTCATGTCCACAGGGAGCGAAGAGAAGCGGGAGTGGCTGGGCAGTGCTGCGGAGCTGGGCATTGTGCTGCTCAGCGGAGTAGAGGAGCAGGCTACTGTGCCGCAGAGTCCTGCGGCAGGAGAAGAGGTTGTGTCTGCCCGGGCCAACGGACCCTCGGAAAGAGACGGAGCCGGCGGATCAGCGGTGAATATGGTGATGCCGGAGGAAGAGGACAGTGACAGGGAAGCGGCAGACCTGACTGTATGGCGGGAGCGGGGGGATGCTGAATGAAAATTGAGTCTTTGCGGATTGACGGCTATGGCCGTCTGGCCCGGCGGGAGATGAAGCTGAACGAAGGGGTCACTGTGCTCTTCGGGCGTAATGAAGCCGGCAAAAGCACTACCCTGCAGTTTATCCGCGCGATGCTGTACGGCATCCCCGGCAGGGCGTATCCTGCCGAGCGGTATGAGCCGCTGCAGGGCGGAACACATGGCGGGGTGCTGAATGCGCGTGACGATACAGGCGCCCTCTGGACGATCCGCCGGTTTGCTTCCGGCGGTGAAGGACCGGGAAGAGGAGAGAAGCTGCAGATTACACTTAGCCATCCGGATGGAACCACTGAGGAGCTGCAGCAGGCTGAGCTGGAGCGCCGCCTGCTGGGCGGCATCTCGCGGAGTATGTTCCGCCAGCTGTTCGCCGTCTCGCTGGACGAGCTGCAGGAGCTTGGCGCGCTGCAGTCCGGTGAGATGAGCAGCTACCTGTTCCATGCCGGGATGGGCGGCGGCGGTGAGATTATGCGGGCTGAGAAACGCTTGGTTCAGGAGGCAGAGAAGCTCTATAAGCCACGGGGCAAGGTGCAGGATGCCGCCAAGATTCTGCAGTCTATTGAGAAGCTGGAACGGGAGGTAGCGGAGAGCCGTTCCTATCTGCCCAGATATAATGAGAATATCCTGGCTCTGGAAGCGGTAGAGCAGAAGCTGTTACAGATGAAAGATAGCCGGGAAACCGCGGCAGACCGGCTGCTTAAGCTGCGGAAGGCACAGGAAATCCGCGAGCTGTGGCTGAAATGGTCTGAAGCCCGGCTTGAGCTGGCAGAGCTTCCGCAGATCGATGCGTTCCCTGAAGCTGGAGTGGACCGCTGGAAGTCACTGGAGGGTGATCTGCGGGGGTTGCAGGGCGCGGCGTTCCGCCTGGAACGGCTGCAGGCAGAGCTTGCGGCTGAGCTTGCCGCGAATCCGCCTGATCCCCTGCTGGAGCAGCAGGGGCCGGCTCTCGAAGCGCTGGACCGCAGACGGGGCAGCTATGAGGACAAGCGCACGGAGCGGCAGCGGCTGACGGGTGAGCTTGCCGCGCTGGGCGAACAGCTCCAGCGTATCCTGCGCAGCATTGGCGCGGGCTGGAGCGCCGCTGAGCTGGCGGGCTTCGCAGCCAGCGCGGCGGACCGGGAAGCCGCGCGGCGCTACGCTGCGTCATTTGCCGGATACGACCGGCAAATGGAGACCAGAGGCGTGGAGCTGCTGAGCCTCCGCGCCAGAACGGCCGCAGCCAGTGCTGCGCTGCAGGCGGCTGAGCGCCAGCTTGCGCGCGAGCACGCGAGCGGCGCAGCGGACTTCGCGGGCATTGCGAAGCGCAGCCCGCGTGAACTGCTGCAGCTGTGGGACGAGCTGCAGCAGGCCGCAGAGCGCTGGCGCGAAGCGCTGCTCAGCGGCTCTGCAGGCGGCGCGGAGGTCCCGCGCCGCAGAGGCACGGCCGCCGGGGACAGCCGCCCCGGCGGGAACGGGCGCCGGGCGCAGCGCTACCGGCGCCTCCTGCAGGCGGGCGCAGCGCTTACGCTGCTGCTGCCGCCTGCGCTATGGCTGACCGGCGCGCCGCCGGTCAGCGCGTGGTCCGCGCTCGGCCTGCTGGCCGCAGCGGACCTGGGGCTGTGGGCCGCCATGCGCGCAGCGGCGGCCGTTAATCCGCCGCCTGCACCGGGCGGCGGGGAGGCAGGCAAGGCCGCAGCGGAGATGCTGCGGCTGCGCGGGCTTTTGCTCTCCGGGGCGAAGCCGGAGAGCGGCATGCAAGATGCCGGCGGGCTGGAGGCCGGGATGAAGGAGCTGCGCCGCCTGATGGAGGCGTGGAACGCCTGGCGCCAGCGCGTCGAACGGCAGACGGCCGAGGTCGAGGCCTGCCGCACGGAGCTCGCGGTGCTGGCCGGACAGGAGCGGGTACTGGCAGAGGAGCTGGACAATGCCGAAGCCAGCTTCACAGAGCTGGCCGCTCGTTATGAAGAATGGCTGCGCCAGCGGGGGCTGCCGGAAGGGCTGTCACCGGACAGCCTGCCGGATATCTTCGCCCTGGCGGAGCAGGGCAATGAACTGCTCCGCCAGCAGGGCAAATTATCCCTCCGGCTCAGCGGACTGGAGTCAGAGTGCGCTGCTTATGAGCAGGAAGGGATGATTCTGCTTAGGGATACTGAGGCTGCTGCCGAGGCCCGCAGGGATCACTCCTCTGTTACTTTGATCTCTTCCGCACATCCCGACTCACAATCGGGCCCGCAGCCGGAGCCCCAAGCGGAACCTCCTGCCGGAGTCCAGGCTTCAACTCAAGCTTCACCGGATTCTCTTTCATTGCTAACCTGGCTGGAGCTGCGGAAGCGGGAATGGGAGGCGCTGAAGACAGAGCTGCTGCGCAGGGAGAGTATAGAGGCGCGGCTGATTGAAGTTCATGAGGAGCTGGCTGCGAACGAGAGGGAGCAGGAGGAGCTGAACGGGCGGAGCAGCAGGCTCCTTCAGGAAGGCGGCGCTGAGGACGGTGAACAATTCCTGCGCCGTTCATCCGCCTGGATGAGGCATAGTGAGCTGACGCGGTCGGTACGGCAGTGGGAGCTGGCGATGTTTGGCGGATGGGAGCAGGAAGGCAAGGCAGAGCTGCTCTTGCTGCTGGAGCATCACGATGCACGGCTGCTTGAACAGGAACGTATGGCGGCGGAAGAAGCGGTGTTGAGCCTGGAGGAAGAACGCAGTTCCCTGCTCCAGCAGCGCGGCAAGCTGCTGCAGGAACGGGAGGACCTGAGGGGGCGGTGCATGGAGGACTCGGCGCTTCAGCAGCTGGAAGAACAGCGGGCGGCGCTGCATAATCTGGCCGGGCAATATGCGGTAACGGCGCTGGCGGCCGAGCTTATGGGACGGACGCGGCGGATCTATGAACAGGAGAAGCAGCCGCAGGTGCTGCAGCTTGCCTCTGTATATTTCTCCAAGCTGACGCATGGGGAGTACCGGCGGATCGTAATGACTCTCGGGCACAAGGAGCTTAAGGCGGAGCATAAAGATGCCGGGCTGATGGACAGCGGGATGCTTAGCCGGGGGACGGCGGAACAGCTGTATCTGGCGATCCGGCTGGCACTTTCAGAGACCATGAGCAGTCAGGTGAACCTGCCTCTGTTCTTTGATGATCTGTTTGTAAATTTTGATGAACACCGCCTGCATGCGGCTCTTGGATTACTTGGCGAATTGTCGGTATCCCGGCAGATTGTGATGATGACCTGCCACCGGCATGTAGCCGAAGCAGTTGCAGGAATTATTCCTGCCGCTGCGGTTATTTCCGTGTAGTCCGGATCACCGGCTTAACCGCCACAATGGTGATGCCCTTACCTCCGCTTCCAGAGGCAGGCGGACCGCTTGGCCGCGGCGGCTGTGACATGGGGGCACGCATCAGCATGACCGCCCACACCAGGCACAGGGCGCCGAAGATCGGGTAGAATACCCCGAGCAGGGAACTGAAGCCGAATTGGCTGAACACATAACAGACCAGCATCAGCAGCGGGGTTACCAGGGCTGGAGCGACCGGCAGGCGCTGCTGCAGTTGAACGCTAACCCCATAGATGTCAGCAACGAAGGTACTGAAGATTTCCATGAAGATCAGCAGCAGAAAAATCGTCTGCACGATGGGACCCAGCCGGAAGGCGATGCTGCCCATCGGAATCTCGAACTGCAGAATTCCCGGCATCTGTGAGCTCATGGCAAAATGGGCTGCCAGCAGCATGAATCCGATTCCGGCTCCGCCCAGAATCCCTCCGCGTACAAGCGCCTGCTCGTCTTCAGTATGCCGGGCCAGCGGAACAAGCACAGCCTGGGCCATGCCGAGATTGAAGGCGGTATACAGGAGCGGAGACATCCAGGCACTGAAGAAACTGTGGTCTGTCGGCAGGAACAGGAATCTTTCTGCACCGGGTACACCCAGCGTATTAAATACAATAATCAGCGACAGAGTAAGCATCAAAGGGACCACCAGGCTGTTGATTTGCAGGATTCCGGAAATGCCGCGCTTCAGGAGCAGGTAGGACCCGAGAATGGTGAGCAGCAGCCCCGCCTGATAGGGCATTCCGAGATGCTCCTTAAAAATAGCCCCGGCACCCGCCAGCATGATGCTGTTCACGCCAATCAGAATAATCATGGTGAACAGGCTGATGCTGGAGCCAACCTTTTCTCCAAACAGATGGCGGTTGAAATCTTCGTAGGAGTCTGCCTCGATCCGCCGGGCGATAATCATCATTTTGGTGCCGAGCCAAATAAATATCGCGGTGGAGAACAGGATGGTCAGCAGGGCCCAGTGGCCGTATCTTGTGAAGAAACGGAGAATTTCCTGGCCGGTGGCGAAGCCGGCACCCACAATGGTGCCAATATAGGTGAAAGCGATCTGCAATGTGCGGACTCGGGACTTCATGGCTCTCCTCCTCTGAATGCTGCGAAGATTTAAATAGCGGTGCGGGCAGGATTGCCTTGTGCAGTCCGCATAGTACAGGTTATGATGAGGAACAGAAGGACATGACTTCCGCCTTGTGAATAAGCTGGTATTACAGTGGAACGTCTGGAATTATAAAGGTAATGGAGGTTCAAAGTCATGGAAATATTGAAACAGCGGATTTTGGAGGAAGGGGTCGTCATTTCGGATCAGGTGCTGAAGCTGGACGGTCTACTCAACCACCAGGTTGATCCGATGCTGACGATGGAAATGGGACGGGAGTTTGCCCGCAGATTTGCTGATGCTGGAGTGACACGCGTAGTTACCGTGGAGTCTTCGGGTATTGCCGTGGCATTTGCCACCGCTTATGAGATGAAGGTGCCGCTGGTCTTTGCCCGGCGCAAAAAAACGCTGCTCGCTGATCCCGATGCCTTATGCGAACGGGTGCCGTCTTTTACCAAAGGGATCGTCACGGACATTATGCTGTCCCGCCAATACATCTCGGAGAATGACAAAATCCTCTTCATCGATGATATTATCGCCAACGGCGACGCCGCGCGCGGCCTGATCAAGATCATCCAGCGTTCCGGTGCCGAACTTGTGGGTCTGGGCGTAGTGGTCGAGAAAAGCTTCCAGGCTGGCGCCCGTACAATCCGGGAACAGGGTATCCGTCTGGAGTCGCTTGTCGATATTACCTCACTTAGTGAGGGAACGATTACTTTTGGGTAAGATTAAAGTGACAAATACAGGAACATAGCCTATTTTTGAAACATCTGCTTTTCACCCTATAAGTTTTCCTTTATAATAAAAATTAGACATGAGAGAGGAGGCGTCACAATGGGGAAAGAACCGGTGACAGAGCAATTTTTTATTGATAAACTAACCGAGGCTAAGGATCACTTCGAACGTGCGCTGGATTGCAAACATACGGAGTTCGACGATTTGTATCCCTATATGATCGAACATCCTCAGTTTTTCTGGTACAAACGCTACGTAGCTTGGTCGGAGCTTCTGACAATCACAAGTTTGTGTGAAGAGCTGTCCTTCAACTGGAGACAGAAATTCACCGATCATCAGGTAGAATATCTGGAACAACGGGTGATGTCCGCTAAAGTTCTTGACTTCTGGTTTGAGAAGAATGAAGCGCTGATATAAGAACTTCATAAGACATACAGACTTACCCAGTTCGTAACTAGACCCGGATGATTTATCATTTGGGTCTTTTTCATGATTCGATTTAGGCAAATATTGGACAAGCTAAGGACAGAGAGGGGAGTAGAACAATTATGATCAGTGATGAACAGCTGGATGCCTACCGGATTTCCGGTGAAAGGATACGTGTTGTGCGGGATGGACTGGAGAGCAATGATGTCAAGGGGATTGTGCTGGCCTGGGATGAGTCCCAGGTAATGATCCGGCGTCCGAATAAGCGTGTTGTGAAGCTGGACCGGAACTACCTGTATCAGCCGTTCAGCGAGCCGAGACCGGAAGCAGATACTTTGTAAAAAGCAAACAGGATTCGCTAGATGCCGTTTTTAAATACAGCTTTACACTCAGCTGAGTACGCTCCAGAGCGTACTTTTGCTGATTTTGCAGGACCCTTACATTGAACTGCCTAAGGAGGAGCATATGAACCATCAGAATAAAATCTCTGTCGTCACCGGCGGTGCTAACGGAATTGGACGCTGTATTACGGAGGAGCTGCTGAAGGCGGGAGCGGTGGTTGCCTGTATAGATACTGATCTTGCGGCCGGACACTGGCTGGAGGAACGGTATGGAGCGGAGCGGCTTTTTTTCTATCAGGGAGATATTGCTGAGCGTTCGGTTATTGAGGATTTCACCGCACAGGTTATCAGCAGATTCGGACACGTGGATTACCTGATTAACAATGCCTGCATCAGCAAAAAAGGCCTGCTGTCGGAGTGCAGCTACGAGGATTTCGAATATGTGCAGCGGATCGGGGTTACTGCACCGTATTATTTGACACTGCGGCTTAAGGAATATTTCGCTCCGGGAGCATCCATCGTGAATATATCTTCAAGCCGGGAGCGCATGTCCCAGCCGGATACGGAGAGCTATACTGCCGCCAAAGGCGGCATCGGTGCGTTGACCCACGGCCTTAGTGTAAGTCTGGCCGGTAAAGTGCGGGTGAATGCGATCAGCCCCGGTTGGATTGATACCACTGCCTATCATGGTACGGGAGAAGCAGCGGCCCCGGTTCATTCAGAACCGGACCGGCTGCAGCATCCGGCCGGACGGGTCGGAACACCGCCGGATATCGCGGCTATGGTGCTTTTCCTGTGCAGTGATGCTGCGGGGTTCATCACCGGGGAGAATATAAATATCGATGGCGGAATGTCCAAGCTGATGATCTATCACGGGGACGAAGGCTGGACGTATGAACCGGGAGGTCGGTCATGAAGCTGCCTGTAATTAAGAATGCGCAGGAGTTAGCTGATCTGGTACGTGAGATCGGTTTCCTTCCGTTATTCCGCTGTGAGATTGATGGTTTCTCCCTGCAGGAGTGTACTCCTGCGGGCTACTGGTTCGTGAAGGATGTGGAAGGACCGTGGGAGTGGCGTGAGGAAGTTGCGGCAGGGGGCGAGATCGCTTATGCGAAGCTTTTTAACAAAAAAGCCGGGTTTATCAGCAAAGCATGGTACCCTGACTTCGCCAATTACCGCAGGGACGGATACGACTTCGACGCCAGATATGATGATGGACTGGCCTCCATGCCCAGCAAACAAATTATGGATGTGTTAATGGAACACAATGAGGGACTGCTCTCCAATGAGCTCAAGCAGCTGGCCGGCTTCGGGAAAAACGGGGCCAAGGGCTTCGATACCGCAATGACGCATCTGCAGATGCAGACCTATATTACAGCCAGCAGATTCGAATACAAGCATGATAAAGAGGGGCGTCCGTACGGCTGGGGAGTCGGGCGGTATGCGCTGAGTGAGCATGTATACGGGGAAGAATGGGTTACCTCGCGTTACGCTGATAAGCCTGCGGACTCGAAGTCACGGATTGCTGAGCATGTGGCGAAGCTGTTCCCGGCTGCGGGGATGAAGGAGATTGAAAAGGTCATTAAGTAGAAGAGCGCTGGGCGCGATACAGATTGAACTTTTAAATTCTTGGTTATGGGTTGCCGTGACTACAGAGAATAGGTGAATTCCGGCCGCTATTGCCGCAAGTAATTCGTATCCCGATATTTGTATCAGAGATCACATTGCTTATAAAAATCCTGCACAGAATACAACATTTTCCTCCGGAATTCGGCCCTAATCCAAAATTGTTGTATAAAAGGCAACATCTCTCTTTGTTCTAGCGGTTTGGTGGAGGAATTATTGTATTTCATACAACAATCTGTCCGAATGCCCAGGTATCGAGGTATCTAAGTTGCAATACGTACAACAATTATGCTTATCGTGTTAATTTAACAATCTCAGGCTCGCTCTGCGGACAACGGGACAGGTATGAGGAAATGGAATGGTTCCGCTTTTGTTCAAATTCAAACTATATGGAAACTGTAGGGATGTGTAGGCACACAAAGAGCCTCGTCCAGTAAATAGGACGAGGCTCTTTGTGGATTAACCAGTAACGGCCTAAAAGGACAAGGCCATCTGCTCGACACGTTCTTCACGGGGAAGAACGGAGGCAAGCTCGGCACCCAGCCCGAGATAAGCGCGCATGCGCAGCATCATCTCATTACGGAAGCCGGGCCATAGGATATGGATATCCCCGGAGTATCCCCGGCAGGTATACTCGGCCGTAACTCCGCGCTGATCCTGGCGGATGGTATTGATCTTCAGCTGATGCGAAGTAAGCTCACGGGTAACCTCCTGCAGCATCAGCGAAGTCTTCTTCGTGGCGCTGGAGACCAGCTCCATGTAGAGCTGGGGAGTCTTGAAGAGACCGCTCTTACCAATAACTCGGCAATCGCGCTCAAACACTTTATGGATAAACGTTAGCAGCAGATAGCTTCTGACAAGGGACAATTCGTCTTTGGTTATATCTTCAGGAAGTGTTGGTGTGATTAGGGTGTTTCTCTTGGTAGTCGCCATATAAATCACCTCATTTATAGTATGCGAACCTTTGTTCTCATTATACATCCTTTGGGTAAGTAAATGCAATATTCATCTTGAAAATTATTGGAAATAATCAAAAATTAAAAAAAGATAAAAAGGTTGACTCTGAAATCCCAGCATGATAAGATCTATCTTGTGACTGCGTAAGCAAGTCAACCTAATATGCGGTCATGGCGGAATTGGCAGACGCGCTGGCTTCAGGTGCCAGTGATAGCAATATCGTGGAGGTTCGAGTCCTCTTGACCGCATCACTGATTTCAACAAAAGACCCGTACATTTTACCTTATAGGTAATGTACGGGTCTTTTGTTGTGGAGAATTGGAAATGAATACAGGCGGAGTCAGTCCAGATGGATCAGTATAGGCATTGTGTTAGGCAACATTTGTCTGGTAATATTATACACATGGAAAATTTTACTGGGAGTTCGATTGTTCAAGTCAGAGAAGAAATGTACGCCTCAACAAAATGGGCAAATAAAAGGAGGTCATTATGTGACTGCTGCAATAATTTTTGCATCAAATAAGTTAGGGGTAGTACATGACGATCAAATGCAGTTGATGCTTGATAAATTTAATTTAGGTAAACTTATTTCTTTCCAAAAAACTGTGAATGGTGCTATGGGACAAACGATGTATGTTTCCTCAAACGAAGGAGAATTTATTCTAAAAGGAAATCCATTGTATCCCGGACAATTCATTGAGGAAAAGTACTTTATAGAAAACATACATAAAAGAACGAATGTAACTGTTCCTACTCCCTATCTAATCGATGATTCAGAAGAGATATTTGGATGGAGCTACTCTTTAATGCCTTGCCTACAAGGCGAACATATGAATTCAGAACATCTAAAGATCACACTAAGTACAGCAGACAAGTTCAAAATAGCAGAATTAATTGCGAAGACTTTAGCTGATCTGCATAGCTGGAAAGTTACCCGCTTCGGCGAACTCGATACCAATAATCTCAATATTGCTGCCTTTGAGGGAAGTTATACGATATGGCTGTATAATCGAATTAAGTTTTGGTTAGAAGATGCTAAGAAGTATTCAGTAATAACAGATGAAGATTTAAGATGGGCCAATTTATTAATGGAGGACTCCAAAGAGGCATTTGATGATTTTACCTCTCCAAGCTTCGTGATGGGCGATTTCAAGCCTGGAAACTTCCTCATACACCCAGGAATGAACAGCTGGGAAATAAGCGGCTTATTTGATTTCACTAATTCATATTTTGGAGACCCTATTTCTGATTTGATAAAGATGATTACGATCTATTTAGATAACGGTGAAGCCGAACTCGCTAGTCATCTTTTAAAAGTTTATTTCGATGGTTCAGAAGAAAAGGAAGCCTTAAAAAAACGTATCAAAGTACATATGCTTCATCAACGAGTCTTGGATTGGGGCTGTGCAAAAGCAATGAATATGGTTACTTGGGATAATGAGTTGCCATTTTCGCATTGGGTAGAGAGCTATACCAATTCAGTTGCAAGTCTACTGGAATGAAATGGATGGATGATGTTATTTTAATCAACTAATCGGCGGAATACTTAATATTATTTTATAAATGTGAAGGAGGAGGTTTTTATAATGAGAGAAAGACGATGGGGGATTGTCAATCCTGTTGGGCTGCCGAACGGCTTGCGGGTTCTTAAAGAAGGTCAGAAAGTTGCATTCGACCTATTCGAATTCCCGAATCTATCAGACTCCCAGCGAAGAACAGCTAAGAATGTGCAAATTTTAGAGGATTGAAGGTGTCATGATCCTAAACAATATGAGGTAACTAAACAATACCAACATTTTTTAAAGGAAGAAGCAATTAAAACCTATCAACTTAAAACCAGCGTTGTCTTTTCTGTTCTCTTTCCGATTTTCTTTGGATTATTACTCGGTTTGCTAAGATTCTTTGAATTACTGCGGAAGACTGGAGAATGGACAATAAATTGGCTTAAACTCTGTATATTCGGCATTCCTTCACTCTATGTCTCTTTACTTCCATTATTATTTTGGTCGGGTCTATCTATTTCTTATTATGATTTACCTTTGGGCTACCTTGTGATCACTCCGGGAACAACAGCTCATACAATTAGCGGTCTGATGTTCGGTTTTTTATTATTCTACGTAATTGAAAGGAAAATCAAAGAAGCGTAGCACCGGGAGTTTCGCATGGTATTCTAATAAAAGGGATTTGACCAGGAGGGACAACGTTGACGGAAATAAAGTATCCAGTTAAAAATCCATCAAGGATTGGAACCATTATAGGCATGATTGCTATGATATCGAGTCAATCTGTTCTTGTAGTGAGATTATGGGATCAGAGTGGGGTATTCTACACTTCGTTAACAGTGGTTCTTTTGGGTTTAGTTCTACTATTACTTGCATTGTACAGAACCTTTTTTAAGAAACTAACCGAGTTATGCTTATCTAATGAGCAAATTATATTAAACGGGAATATTGTTGATTCAAAGGATATTAAAGTGATAATGATCAGGGGTTACTTTAAACCTGTTATTGGGATATTACCTTACAGGAGGAAGATCGTCCCATTGGATATGGCATTCAGGTATTCAAAGGATGAAGATAAAGGTATCTTGGATTTAAAGAGTTGGGCAAAAATGAACAATGTAAAGATGGTCAATAAATCATTTCAAACATGGATATAAGTGCATTCTAAAGTGTTTTTCGGTACGGTCTGCGACCAGAATTATCTTATTCAGAGGACGAGCTTAATCAATGTGACATGCTTGTTCGTTACGCGATTATGTGGTGGACTTGCGGACATGAGGGGCGTTATTTAGGATAAATGTCAAAGAAAGGGCGATAGTTTGAGGGAATAAGTGCATCTCAGTCCGCAAGACTCATAAAACATCCTATTTTCCGGATATAACGTCTCTGGTGTCCGCAAGGAGTAGTGGCAGCATAGACGTATAGTTCGATAACTCAAACCTCAACTAACCAACTAACTCCCAACCCAACCCAACCTCAACCCCTAACCGCGCTCCCAGCTCCACTTCAGCCGTCAGCCGCAGAAGCGCCAACAACTTTCTTCATACCAACCCAAGCTAACACCATCCCTATCAATATCGCTCCAACCCAGCTGTTTTCAATCCATCTATTCCCACCACACGTCATCCATCCGCCATATGTCATTATTAGCCTCAGGTCACCGATCCGCCTCGAATCATCCACTCGGTCTAGCGCCAGCATACCCAGCACTAATTATCCCCCCGTGTGTCCTTCCTGACAGTAACTCCTCCTGATAAGGAGGTATCATGTTAATATCGCACTTTTTCCTGCGGATAAGTCACTGGTTCACCCGGCAGAATCAACGTTTATCAGTGTTTTTGAGGCTGACAAGGCAGTGGAATTCACCGCGCAGAATTGTATTGACGCCTGAGCAACTAACATGTTAATATTTTCCCGAGACAAACTAACATGTCAGTGAGGCTATATAGCATGTTAGCATGTTATTCATATATTCCTATTACAGGAGGTTATTTTGTGGATGTGGCTAATGTTGTAATCGGTTTCATTATGGTTTTATCATTTTTTGGATTGGTGTGGTATTGCGTCAAGGGGTATAACCTCATGGTGGGTTTCTTCGTCATGTCGGTCCTGTGGACCTCGATTGCCCTGATCGGCAATTCTATTCATCCAACCTCCGTTATGGAGGGCAAGACCTTTATTGACGTCCTGACGAACGTCTTCCAGACGGGGCCGGAGAACTACGGTAAAGCGATTCTGGTTAATATCTTCTTCGGCGCCTTCTTCGGCAGAGTCTTGATCGACACAGGAATTGCTGCAACGCTGATCCGTAAGGTGGTAGAGCTCGGCGGAGACAAACCAAGAATTACGATGTCGCTCTTATGTATTGTTACTGCGGTAATCTTCACCTCTATGACCGGTATCGGTCCGGTAATCTCCATTGCCGTAATCGTACTGCCGATCATGCTGTCGCTGGGTATTCCTTCACCGATTGCCCTGTTCTCCTTCATGGGCTCCATTATGGCCGGTATCTTCGGGAACATTGTTAACTTCAAGCAGTATCAGGCTATTTTTGCTACAGCCAATGAAAGTTATGCCAGCTACGACTACAATACATACTTCAAATTCGGCATGATTGCGATGGCTGTCTCCCTGATCGTTGTTCTGGTGGTGTCTAACCTGTCGATGAACAAGAAGGTCTCACGTGCCTGGGCAGCCACTCCGGATGCCGGAGCTACGGTTGATGCCCCTGCAATCTCCTGGATTTCCATCATTCTGCCGGTAATCGGTGTAGTGGTGTTCAAACTCCCGATTATCTTCGGATTTATCGTTGCCGGTCTGTTCGCCTTACTGACCTGCGGCAAGTTAAAGGGTGGTTTTGCAAGCGTTTGCAGAATGCTGTCTAAGCAATTCGCAGACGGGGCCATCGATGTGGCGCCTATGATCGGATTCCTGCTCACCCTGTCCATGTTCAATAATGCGGCAACCTATGCTTCCCCTTATTTCAAAACCTTGCTTGACGGTGCAATGCCTCAGACGGCGTTATTGCTCTGTATCGTATTCGCCATCCTGACACCGCTAGGCTTCTTCCGCGGCCCGATGAACCTGGTCGGTTCCGGTTCGGCCATTCTGGCAGTAGTTGTGGCTACCGCAGCCTGGCCTGTACAGTTCCTGTATCCTTTGTTCGCCATCACTACAGTAGCGCCGCAGCATTTGGACGTTACCCAATCCTGGGTAGCCTGGGGCTTCGGATATACGAAGGTTCCGGCCAAGGAATATATGAAGATGTCCATTCCTACAGGCTGGATTATCGGGATTATTCTCTGCGCGATTGTATTCTTCATGTACGGCAATTTGGTGTAGCACCGCTTATGTCTTAACAGAACCGGCTGCTGCGTCCCTGTCCGTCAGGAGCCGGTTATTCAACCTTCAGTACAATTAATGAAGAGAAACGGAGAAATCATATGGGTAAAATGGTTAGAATGGGGATCGACGTCGGTGGAACACATACAAAAGCAGTTGCCATCGACAACGAAACACATGAAATTATCGGGAAATCGTCCGTCAAGACTACGCATGATCATGCGAGAGGTGTAGCCGCCGGTGTTGTGAAATGTTTTCAGAATTGTCTGAAGGAAAATAACATTAAGCCGGAAGATGTAGTCTTCGTAGCTCACAGCACGACGCAGGCAACCAATGCGCTGATTGAAGGAGATATCGCACAGGTTGGCATCATTGGCATGGCTAAGGGCGGCCTTGAAGGGTGGCTGGCCAAACGTCAGACCAAACTGCAGAACATCGATCTGGGTAACAGCAAAGAGATCAAAATCTACAATAGCTTCATTAATATTAAGAAAATGTCCGAAGCCTCCGTGCTGCAGGTCATCGATGATCTTAAGCGTCAGGGAGCACAGGTGATTGTGCCTTCCATGGCTTTTGGCGTAGATAATGGCAGACCTGAAGAGCTTGTATATATAGAAGCGGAGAAAAAAGGCATCCCGACCACCATGGCATCCGATATCACCAAATTGTACGGGCTCACCCGCAGAACTAGAACAGCAGCAATCAATGCAAGCATTCTGCCCAAGATGCTGGATACCGCCAATTCAACCGAACAGTCTGTAAGGGAAGCCGGCGTCCATGTACCTCTGATGATCATGAGAGGCGATGGCGGGGTTATGGAAATCAGCGAAATGAAGAAACGTCCTGTGCTTACGATGCTGTCGGGTCCGGCGGCCTCAGTCATGGGGTCTTTGATGTATCTGAGAGCCTCTAACGGTGTGTATTTCGAGGTGGGTGGAACCACAACCAATATCGGGGTTATCAAAAACGGCCGTCCGGCCATTGACTATTCAATCGTCGGCGGTCATCCGACCTATGTCAATTCACTGGATGTGCGCGTCCTCGGTGTCGCTGGCGGCTCCATGATCCGGGCGAACAAAAGCGGAGTAGTGGATGTCGGACCGAGATCGGCACATATCGGCGGCCTGGATTATTCGGTATTTACCGACCCGGACAAGATCAAGGGTGCCAAGGTCGAATTCTTCTCGCCCAAACCGGGTGATCCGGCAGATTATGTGGCCATCCGTCTGGAGAACGGGGAGCGTGTGACGATCACGAATTCCTGTGCTGCGAACGTGCTGGGCCTAGTGAAGCCGGAGCATTTCTCCTACGGGAATGTGGAAGCCGCCAGACAGGCGATGCAGGCATTAGCCGATTATTGCGGAACCACGGTCGAAGATATTGCCAAGCAGATTATGGAAAAAGCGTATGCGAAGATCGAACCGATCATTCTGTCGCTGGCCGAGAAATATAAACTGGAGAAAGACCAGATCTCTCTGGTCGGAGTTGGCGGGGGAGCCGCTTCGCTCATTGTCTATTTCTCTGAGAAAATGGGCCTGAAATACAGCATCCCTGAGAATGCTGAGGTAATCTCGTCCATTGGTGTTGCCCTGTCCATGGTGCGGGACGTGGTAGAGCGGATCATTCCATCACCTTCCAAAGAAGTGATTGCCGCACTCAAAATGGAAGCGATGAACAAGGCGATTCAGAGCGGAGCCACTCCGGAAAGCATCGAGATCCATATCGATATCGATCCGCAGACGTCCAAGGTTACCGCGATTGCTACGGGTTCCACGGAAGTGAAGACGACCGAGCTGCTGAAGGAATGTGATGAAGCGGAGCTCCGCGAGCTGGCCGCGAAGGATATGCGTATTTCCATCGACCGGACACAGCTGCTTGAGAAAACGAGGTATGTCAGCATTTTCGGCGAAAAGGTTGACAAGGCCGGTGAAGCGGGTGCAGTCCGCATCCTGGACACCAAAGGGTTCATTAAGGTGCAGCGAGGCCGGGCGATGGCCCTCAAGACAACTGCCGGAGATTACCTGAATGCCGTCAAAAAGCTCTGGGAGGCTATGGCCGTCTACCAGACCGAACTGATTGCCCGGCCGGACTTCTATCTGTGTATCGGTGCCCGGGTGATGGACTTTACCGCTTCCGATTTCGAACAGCTGGAGCTGCTGATGGATATCGAAATTTCCACGTTTGAGCCGGATACGGAGGTTATCGTTGTCGCTGCCAATGTCAAGCAGAGCTAACGCTAATCTATTGAAGTTATTCATAGCCATATTAATGAAGGAATGAAGAATGGGGGCAGCATGCAGGTGCAGATGAAGCTGGGTGTAATGATGCGTGATTTGCTGCAGGTAGAGGATGAGGCTTGGGGGCTGTACGCTTTTTCCAGGGACATTCTGAACCGGCGCATTCTGCCTGAAACCAAGACAGAGATGATTGCCAAAGCTACAGCCTGCGGCAAAGCCTATGCACAGCGGATCATCCGTGAATACGGAACCCGTGATGTCCGCGTGATCGCGGACAAATTGAAGCTGAAGCTAGAATTTCAAAGTGCGCTTATGACAGGGAAACGTGTGCTTTTTGCCTGCTATACCCCGCCGTACACAATCGAAATTATGGAGGAGCCCGTGCGCAGAGCGGCGGAGCTGGTCCAGGAGGAAGAGCCGGCGCTAGTTGAACTTTTTCAGCAAGCTGGTATAATGAATACTATCCTTGGACACGAAATTTTTCATTTTGTAGAAGACCAGTTTGCACATGAAATCTACACCCGGACTGAGAAGATTCTGCTATGGAACCTGCTTGGGTTCAAGAATTATTCTACAATACGCACCTTGAGTGAAGTGGGAGCCATGGCCTTTACACAGGAACTGAATAGACTCAGCTACGCGCCGTTTATTCTGGATGTTCTGTTGTATTACAGCTATGATACTGCCAGTGCGGAGAAAATATATCGTGATGTACTAGGAGTGAGTTCAGGAAGGTGTAGGGAACCCGTTGAAGATTATTAATAACAGTAATTCACTAAATGATGTAACTTACAATAAAATAAGAGAAGACATCATGAATATGACGTTGGAGCCGGGAATGGATGTCAGTGTGCAGAAGCTCTCTGAACGCTATGGCGTAAGCCGGACACCGGTACGGGAAGCAGTAGTCCGCCTTCAACAGTCTGGACTGGTGGAAATATATCCTCAGCGCAAAACAGTAGTCTCCAAAATTGATCTGCAGCGTGTCCGTGAGGAATGGTTCATCCGCACATCGCTTGAATCTGCCGTGATCGATGAATTCATCCGCAAGTGCAGTGAACTTGTAGCGGATACGATGCAGGAACTGATTAACAAACAGAAGAAATATATGGACAAGAAATATTTCCGGGAATTTTACTTCAAGGACAATCGTTTCCACCAGCTGATCTTTCAGACGGCCGGGGAAGAGCTATCCTGGTTCACGATTGAAGAGGTAGCCTCGCACTATAACCGTATCCGTCTGCTCTATGGCAAGATGGAGGGCGTGCAGCAATCCGATATTGATAAACATGTGAAGATGGTAGCGGCCACCCGCAAGCGTGATGTGGAGGGTATGCGCAAGATTGTGATGGAGCATTCCAATACATTGCTGGAACGGGTACAGGTGATGTCCAAGCAATACCCGCAATTTTTCTGAAATATGGTAAGCATATGTTTAAGGCGTATCCTTGAAGCCTGCTCCGTTTGGAGTATGACTTCCGGTATACGCCTTTTGTTGCGGTGCAATACCTACAGCCTCTTAAGCCGCCGGTAATACAGCCAGGTTCTGCCTGCGAATGAGCCGAAGAGAAGGATACTGAGGAACATAAGTGAAGTATTCCATGCCCGGGAAGCGGTGATTCCGTCTTGCAGCATGCCGTCAATAAATGCCGTCACATTCAGGCTGTAGAGCAGAATCATTGGAAGAAACAATGCTGTATAGCTGATGGCAATTTTACGGGCGTGCTTCAAGCGGTGGTACGGGTCACTGTAGATTTCCGGTTGTTCAGCACGGTCCAGCTCCTCCCGGCTCCAGAGGGTCCATTTCTGCAGAGAAGAGGATGAGCTATAGACCTTATCCCAGCCTGCCTGCCGGTGCAGCTCGAAATATTCTTCATCGCCAATGACCTGATAGTCGGCGTGATACTTCATGATACGTGGACTGCTTTTGCTGAAATGGAACAGGGTGCCTCCCGGGCCGACTTTATACAGATTCCAGCCCAGCCGTTCCTTATCCTCCAGCCATTCCTCCAGCCGGTCAGGAGCGTACATCCAGCCTAACTTCAACTTCGTCATCGTAACACCCGCTGGCTTCTGCGGTTCGTGAGACTTCTTGAAGTCCTCATGATTCAAGAGTAACGCCTTGCTGGCCGCCCGGAGCTTAATAATAGAGTAGATTGCAAGTACGAGCAGGATTACAGCCAAGGCTGCTGCGGCCCAGGTAACCGCCCACATAGGACTTGGCTGTACCTGAAGTGGAGTATCCTGGCTCAAGGAGAAGCCTAGAATAATCAGCGGAATCATTGCAATGAGCAGCAAATAAAGAAGTATTCCCATAAAAAGATATGAGATCTTGCGGTTTCGCCTCAAGAAATGCTTGCGGGAAGGGTAGGCCTTAATCTGTGACGGCATCTGATCATTCTCGTAGACGGTCCACTTGCCTTGCTGCAGGCGTTTGCTCCAGCCTTCAGCGGCAAGAGAGGAGGACATGGAAGGCTGGGAGGACGGAGCATAACCGATCTGATAAGAACGTTGTATCGGTTGATCTTGCCGGAAGGTGAACCGCCGGAGCAGCAGATTCCACTCCGTCAGCACCCAACCCTGACTAGCCATATCGGCCAGCCAGGCTTCTGACTTGGGCAGGTCGTAGCTCCAGAAGGGCCGAAATACCCTTTTCATACAAATTCCTCCTCACTGGTAATGGCATTGCGGTGAAGTTCCTTTAATCTGCTGATTTCTGCGCGCATTACTGCTTTCCCCAGATCTGAAACCTCGTACACTGTTTTTCTCTCTTCATCAGCGAATACAACAATCAGACCATCCTTGTTCATCTTCGTCAAAGTTCCATATACCGTACCGGAACCCAGTCTAAGCCGTCCCTCAG
Source organism: Paenibacillus sp. FSL E2-0178 (assembly GCF_038593005.1). Taxonomy (NCBI): domain Bacteria; kingdom Bacillati; phylum Bacillota; class Bacilli; order Caryophanales; family Paenibacillaceae; genus Paenibacillus; species Paenibacillus sp. FSL E2-0178. The sequence goes on along the minus strand of NZ_CP151953.1, from coordinate 1,747,512 downwards.
ACAGCTCATCCACATGCTTGATGATTCCATATCCGTGGCGGGGTATGGTTAGGGACAACAGAATATAGAAGGCCGTCTCTGTCATCGGCACGTACTTTTTCAGAACTTTATCCATTGTGGACAACACATTCACCTGCTTCGCCAGTTCATTGTGCATAACTCATGGCCTTCAATACAATATGTCTTGCCGTGACTATGTCATAACGTGACTATATCACGATGCGACATAAGTTTCAAGGCTAGCGGCAATTAATGTGCCGTCAGAGTCAGCGGTTGACATACAGGCTGCCAGATCTCAGGAACCAGCTGCGGCTCCGAACAATAAACCGTTTGCAAATACCGGCTGAGCGGGGATATTTGTCCTTCGACCAGCACTTCCTTGATCTCCGATGGTTTGGTGGGTATCGCCTGCCCGGTTGCTGACATGAACTCTGTAAGGGGCAGCAGCATCCCGCAGCTTTTGCGGTAGGACATCCGGTGCGGGAATCTGGGCGAGCTGCCGGAATCATATTTGGATAGCCTGATCTGATCAAACTGTCCGGTGAGCAGTTCGCTGGCGTTGAATTTTAGGATGGCAAAAACTTCACCGGGCTCTCTACGGGAATACATCGCCGCCATCGCCAGGCAATCCCGCCAGGTCGGCCACAAGAAGACATGGCGGTCAAGGCAGAGACGGAATTGTTCAGGAGTTGTGCTCGGGTCCATCGCTTCAGGTGTGATGCGCAGATGGGAATTCAGGACAACCGGCTGACCGGCGTATTCAATCTGGAGGGCTGTAGTTCTGCGTGCTCCGGCTGCATGATCTGGACTTAATACGGCTGGGGCGAATAATGCGTCAAGTGCAGCCATGGCGGGCAAATTCCGGGCCCGGGTGAAGTGGTATAACGAAGTGCGGAGCGGGCTTTTGGTAATGGCTGCAATCAGTGAATGTTTCATAGTGTTATTTTATCCTTTGCGCGAAATCAATATTTTGTTATTTTAGAAAAGGAAATGCTGAAAGGGAAAGGATGAGAATGATGAAAGCTGAAGCACTCGAACATAGCAGAGTGGAGGCGTTTTTGAATTTTTGCCGGAAGCACCGGGACGAACTGGATGATTCTTATCTGATCGATGAGGAGCTTGCCGGATTCAGGCTTTCACCGGACCATCCTACATATATTGTTGCCAATTCCTCAGGTCAAATTACCGCAGCAGCCTCGCTCATTCTGAATGATTACAGCCGCAGAGGGCGCAAGGCCAGATTCAGAATCCTTCATGCGGACACCGAAGATGTAAATGTATACCAGGCTCTGCTAGAGGCGATTCTGCCCCATGCTGCCGGAATGGATAAGCTGAATCTGTTTGTTCCCGCGGTAAATACTGCGGCGATGGAGGCGTTGGCAGCCGTGCGGTTTGCGGTGGAGCGGTATACCTATGTCCTCGTAAGAGAGGAGCCGCACATTCCTGAGGTCAGCCTGCCCGCCGGTTACGAGCTCATTCCCTTCCGCGCCGGAACGGATGAAGCCGTCTGGTGTGAAGTGCGAAATGCCGGTTTCGCTAAGCTGCAGGGCAACGAGACGCCGGCCACACCAGCGATGGTGAAGCAGATGATCAGCGGAGCCGACTATATAGAAGGCGGCTTATTGATACTGTACCATAACGGAAAACCCGTGGGAATTGTACGCGGCTGCGCCGATGAGTATGAGGATAAGCCCGCCCTGAGTATCGGGCCGCTGGCAGTATTGCCGGAGGCTCAGGGGAGAGGGCTGGGCAGAATTCTGCTGCGGGCGGCACTCCGGTTCGCGGCAGAACAGTCGTATGTGCGCACCGTCCTGTGTGTGAATGCAGAGAACGAACGGGCGCAGGCTTTGTATATTGGGGAAGGCTTCAAGCAGGCGGAAGCCCTTGCCTGCCTGACTTACACGGTGAGTGAAGAAGGGTAGCGGGGGGCTTGATGCTATATGCTATGGAGTGGAGGCGCTGATCGGGGGAGGGAGAGTTGGATTGGTGATGTAGAGTTGAGATGCTGATTTCTCCCATCCAACCGTGACGGACTGTAGGGACCTTATTTTGCAGGAATCTGCAAATTTAGAGATGAAGCGGACTGAGAATCGCCTATTCAGCTTAGAACACCAGAATTATTCCCGTCATTCAGCGCATAGCGGAATCTCAGTCCGCGAAGCCGGCAAAACAGCTGTTTTTCCCGAAATAACGGAACCTGAGTCCGGGTGGAACGGCTGTTTGTGCTGCCTGTGTGCTGTTATTCGTGGTCTGCTTGCATCATCGGCCCCTTATTTATTGCCTTCTTGCAGGAGATGCACGTTGGATGTAGAAATTCAGGTCAGCAGGTTATTCAATCCAGTAAAAACCATTTACTCTCCATATGCACCATTATATTGTCAAACTCCGTCTAACCTGGACAGATTCACTATTGAAGGGGACAAGGAAATGAAAAGACTGGTGATTGTGGATGATGAGCCGTCGGTGGTGAACGGGTTGCGGACCTATGTGGACTGGGCGGCACAGGGGATTGAGCTGGTTGGAACCGCAGATGACGGGGACACGGGGCTGGCGCTGATCCGTGAGCTGAAGCCGGATATCGTACTGACGGATGTCCAGATGCCGTCCATGGACGGCATCCGCATGGCGGCTGAGGTCCGGGCGCTGCTGCCGGAGGCCAAGATCGTCTTCATCAGCGGCCACAACGATGCCGGATACCTTAAGTCCGCGCTGCAGATGCATGCGGCGGATTATATTTTTAAGCCGGTTAGCCGCAAGGAGCTGTCGGTGGTGATGGGCAAGGTGACTGCTGCGCTGGATGCGGAGACGCAGGAGCGCAAGCGGATCAAGGAGATGCAGGTGAAGCTGACGCAGAGCATGCCGCTGCTGCGCGAGAAGTTCCTGCTGTCCGTAATCAGCGATGGTGTTCATACCGCGCATATTCAGGACAAGCTGGAATTTCTGGGCTTGCAGCAGCTCGCGGCGGACAGCTACATCCTCATGGTCATTCTGCTCGATGATGTGCCGCAGGTGCTGGACACCCGCAGCGAGCAGGACAGACAGCTGCTGTCCTATACGGTGCTGAATATCATCCAGGAGCTGATTGACAAGCAGATGCGCGGCGTGACCTTCGAGAAGGAGCCGGGAGAGTACGTCGGGATTCTGCTGGCCGGACAATTGCAGCCGCAGGAGTTCAGCGAATCTCCAGAGAATGACCTGCTGGTGCTGGCAGAATCAATCCGCAGCAATCTGCGGCAATGGCTGAAGCTCAGTGTAACCATCGGTGTCGGCGAGGGGGTTGAGCACTTGCCGGAAATCCCGTCCTCCTACAAACAGGCGAGGGATGCAGCTGACCAGAAGTGGTATCTGGGCAAGAACCGGATTCTGACCATGGACAATATCGTGTCCGGAGAGCGCGGCGAGAATCTGCGTTACCGGTACGAGCCGGAGTGGGGGGAGCGGGTGTGGTCTGCCCTGAAATCCGGAGACCGCGGACGTCTGCAGACGGAGCTTGGTGACATCTTCAGTCTGCTTGGGCAGAACCGGGGACAAGGGGCGCGGTATGCGCAGAATGTCAGTCTGCATCTGATTCTGCAGTCCGGCCAGGTGCTGCTGGAGCTTGGCGGAATGACGGAGGAATGGGAAAAACGTGAGACGGCCGCCTGGAAACAGGTTGCGCGCCAGGAGACGATGCAGGATCTGCTGGGATATACAGAAGCCTATTTGCTTGAGGTCTGTGATTTCGTCGGGATGAAGCGCAGCGGCAAGACAAGCGAAGTGATAGAACGGGTCCGTCAGCTGATTGGAGAACGGTACCCGGAGAATCTGGCAGTGGCGGATATTGCGGCAGGCGTCTATCTCAGTCCGACCTATGTCCGGCTGCTGTTCAAGCAGGAAACGGGCGAAACGCTGTTCGAGTATCTGACCAAGGTCAGAATCGAGCAGGCGAAGAAGCTGCTTAGAGACCCGCAGAACAAATTCTACGAAATCTGTTATGCGGTCGGCTACAGCGATCCCAGCCATTTCAGTAAGCTATTCAAGAAAATAACCGGAATTACCCCCAGCGCCTACAGGGAGCAGAGTCTATGAGCAGGGGCAATCCTATGAAGATCAGGCCGCACAGGAATGTAAGCATGCCATATAAGGAGGCTGTGCAGTGAAAAAGGGCTGGAGCTATTTGACCGGACTGGGCCAGGGGATTCTGGCGGCAAGAAAGTGGCTGATTGCCTATGTGATACTCATTCTGCTGCCGGTATCCGTCATGCTGGCTTCCTTCTATCAGCGGTCCAGTGACATTCTGGAGCAAGAAGTCACCAGTACGATGCAGCTGACCCTTAAGCAGGCAGGGATGAATCTGACCTATAAGCTGGATCATATCCGTGACAGCAGCAATTCGGTGTTCATGAACCAGGTACTCTACAGTAATCTGCAGCAGAAGGACAGCATCACCGATGAGCTTAACCAGCTTAAGGAGCTGCGCAATTTAGCCGAAACCGCCCAGGAGAATGAGGATATTTTCCGGCTGCGGTTTTTTGTTGATCCTTCCCGGATGTACGGAGGCGACCGGGTGAATCTGTATCCGCTATCTGAGATAGAGCATTATCCGTGGTACAGGCAGGTGCTGGAGGCCGGGGGCGGTATGGTCTGGACCGGGGTGTATGAGGAGAGTTATATCGATTTCGGTGACAAAAAGATTTTCTCTGCCGCAAGGATGCTGCGCAATCCCAAGGCATATGAAGAGACCATCGGCATACTGGTGATGGATGTATCCCAGGATCTGATCGCAGAAGTCATGTCAGAGCTTCATTCCTCGGACAGCTATGCCCCTTATCTTCTGGATAGTGAGGGCCGGCTGATCTACAGCACCGGGGAGAACGGTCCGCAGGAAGTCAGCATGCTGCCGGAAGAACTGCTGGATACGATTAATCAATCGGAGGAGGGAATCGTTAAGCGGACCCTTGGGCGTGAAGAGGTTAATGTGGTCTATACCACGATCGGAACTTCAGGGTGGAAAATGATCTCCCAAGTCTCTGAATCAGAGATTTCGCATAGGGCAACAGCAATGAACCAGTTCACCAGCATTGCCACGCTGGCAGGGATCACGGTCATGTTCCTGGTACTCGTGTTTGTGCTGCTGATGTTCCTCGTGCAGAACATGCAGCGCAGAGTGCAGATGATTCTGCGGATGATCCGCAAGGAGGGCATCGGCTGGCTGGAGGATAGAAGGACAATGCCGGACGGGGACTTCCGGCTGCTGGAACGCAGTGTGGACCATCTGATCCACAAGGTCAACCTCCTGATGGAGGAATCCTATCAGGCGAAGATGCAGGAGCGGGAGGCGCAGCTGAGAACCCTGCAGGCCCAGATTAATCCGCATTTTCTCTATAATGCGCTGGATATGATCAACTGGTCGGCAATTTCGCATGATGCGGAGGATACGAGCCAGATGATTGAGGCGCTGGCCCGCTATTTCCGGCTTAGCCTGAATCAGGGGCGGGATAATGTCAGCCTTGCCGATGAACTGAATCTGGCCAAGGTGTTCATGGAGATTCAGCAGAACCGCTTTCCGTCCACCTTCACCTTCAGCGTCCAAGTAGAGCCGGGACTTGAACAGTATATGATTCCCAAGCTTACCCTCCAGCCGCTGGTGGAGAATGCGCTGCTGCATGGTATCCGCAAAACCCGCAAGAAGCAGGGGAATATCGCCATAACAGCCCGCCGGGAGCAGGAGGACATCCTTCTGGCGGTGTCCGATGACGGGATCGGCATGAGTCCGGAGCAGGCCAGACGGCTGCTGCTGGAGCCTTCCTCCGAGCTGCGCAGTGACGGGATGCCGGGCTCCTTCGGCCTCTATAATGTCAACGAGCGGATACGATATTTTGCCGGCAACCGGTATGGCTTGTCCATTGAAACCGAACCCGGCCAAGGAACTGTGATCAACATCAGAATTAAAGCGGTTCCATTCGAATAATCAGATTGCCTGATATACAGTCGCGTAAGACCAGAAATAATCAGATTACCATCTACAACCGCCCCCCGGTTTCTCAGTATAATCAACTCACAAACAGATGGGGGTGAATGAAATTGGGTGGGAGTGTCACGGATTTGAACCGGAAGAGCAAACTTCAGGCAACCAGAATCAGGTCCGCCAGCAAGTGGAGGCTCGCCTGGAGAAACAGGGATTATTATGTACTGCTGATACCCGGTCTGCTGTTTCTGCTGCTCTTCAAATATACACCGCTGTACGGAGTGCTGATCGCATTTCAGGATTTCAACATTTTCGAGGGCATCAGAGGCAGTGAATGGGTAGGGCTGGAGCAATTTCATAAGCTTATCCAATCAGACGAATTCGGAAGGGTATTCATGAATACACTGCTTATCAGTGTGTACAAGATTGTCCTGCTGTTCCCGGTGCCGGTCCTCATCGCGCTGGTGCTGAACGAGGTCAGGCTGATGTTCTTCAAACGGACGATCCAGACGATTATTTATCTCCCGCATTTTCTGTCCTGGGTGATTATTTCCGGATTGTTCGTCACCATCCTCTCCACCTCGGGCGGACTGGTCAATAATATCATTCAGTGGTTCGGCGGAGAACCGGTCAGCTTTTTTGTCAGCAATGATTATTTCCGCAGTGTGGTTGTCTTTACGGCCGGCTGGAAGGAATCAGGGTGGAATGCGATCGTCTTTATTGCCGCCATTGCCGGGATCGATCAGGAGCAATACGAGGCGGCTTCCATTGACGGGGCGGGGCGAATCCGCAGAATGCTGCATATCTCACTTCCCGGCATCCTGCCGACTGTAGTGCTGATGTTCATTCTCCGGCTGGGCTCGGTGCTCGATGCGGGAACGGAGCAGATTCTGACCATGTACAATCCGGTAGTCTATGAGACGGCGGATGTGATCGGTACCTTCGTCTACCGCATCGGGCTGGGCAAAATGGATTACAGCTTCAGCACGGCGGTTGGCTTGTTCAACTCGGTGGTAGGCTTCATCCTCATCGTTTCGGGAAATTATATCAGCCGGAAGCTGCTGAACCGCGGAATCTGGTAGGCGGGAAGGAGACAGTATAATCCATGACCAAACGAACCAAAGGCGACAGGCTGCTCGATATCTTTGTCTACCTGTTCCTGATTGCGCTCGGAGTGATGATGCTGCTGCCGCTGGTTAACGTATTATCGAAATCGGTCAGTGAGGAATGGGCAATTACTTCGGGAAAAGTAGGCATTCTGCCGGTAGGCTTCCAGCTCGACACCTTGCGGGAGGTTATCTCTTCCTCAATGTTCATCCGGGCGTTCTGCGTATCCGTAGGCGTCACGGTAGTGGGCACCCTGATCTCCATCTTAATGACGGCACTTACGGCCTATCCGTTATCCAAACGGAATCTGCCGGGCATTTCCTTTTTCATGGTGCTGTTCATCTTCACGATGCTGTTCAGCGGCGGGCTTATTCCCAATTACCTGCTGATGCGCCAGCTGCATCTGATCAATAATCTGTGGGTGCTTATCCTGCCCGGAATGATCAGTGTATTCAACATGCTGGTGATCAAAAGCTACTATGAGAGTCTTCCCGAAGCGCTGGAGGAGTCCGCGCGGATCGACGGGGCCAAGACGTACACGATTCTGTTCCGGATTATTCTGCCGCTCAGTATGCCGGTGATTGCCACGATTGCGCTTTTCTATGCCGTCGGGTACTGGAATGATTACTTCGGGCCAATGATCTACATCAACGATACCGCGCTTAAGACCTTGCAGCTCTATCTTCAAGATGTGGTGATGGACGCCAGTGCAGCCAACGCAGTTAATAAAAGTGTGGATGACCTGATGAACATGTCGCCGGAGGGCATACGCGCCGCAACTGTTGTGGCTTCAACGGTTCCGATTCTGTTCGTATATCCGTTCCTGCAGAAGTATTTCATCAAAGGTGTACTGATTGGCTCAGTTAAAGGCTGAGGCGGATTTTGTACGAAGTAAGACTGGAAGCTTAAGCACAAAACTTATAGGGGGTTATCTTAATGAAACAGACGAAGTGGCTGTCACTCCTGCTGAGTACCGGGCTGCTGCTCGCTGCAACTGCCTGTGGTTCTTCTAACAACACGAATAGTAATGGGGAGAACGCTTCAACAGCAGCACCAGCTTCTGCAGAAGCAACTGCCGCACCGGGAACGTCAGAGAATGCTGCCAAGCCGGAGTTGAAATCGCTTAATCTGTGGTCGAAGGATGATTACAATACGTATCCGCTGGCCAAGGTGATCGAAGAGCGGACCGGCTATAAGGTGAAGTATGAGATGCTTCCCGCTGACAAGGCGATGGATAAGCTCAATCTGCTGATCTCCTCTGCCGAGCCGTATGATGTTATTACCATTTCCGGTGAAAAAGCCGTGTATACCGATTATGCCAAAATGGGCGCACTGGTGGATCTGACCCCGCTCATCGAGGAGTTCGGCGATAATATCAAAGCTTCCATCTCCCAGGCGTCCTTCGATGCAATGAAAATTGACGGCAAAATCTATGGTATTCCCAACAGCTCCTCACAATTTGCCGGCGCCGATCTGATGATCCGCCAGGACTGGCTCGATAAGCTGGGGCTGAAGACGCCGACTACACTGGAGGAGTTCACCGAAGTACTGAAGGCCTTCAAGGAGAAAGATCCTGGCGGAACCGGGAACAGCGGCGCCCCGATGTCAATCGATGGTGCACTGGCAACAACGGCGAATATTACAGGGGCCTTCGGAATAGGCACGAGCTGGAATACGGTGGACGGCCAGCTGGTTCCGGCCCCGCTGCATCCGGGCTTCAAGGAATATTTGACGTACATGTCCGATTTGTATAAACAGGGTCTGCTCGATAAAGAATTTGCCGTGAACAAGGATGCTACTCTGAAGGAGAAATTCACCAGCGGCAAAATTGGAGTCATTCAGCTGCCTTGGTATGATATTCCCGGAATTGCCGATGCCCTGACCAAGAACTTCCCTGATGCCAAATATGCTTACCTTCCTGCCCTCAAAGGTAAAGACGGTCAAATGGGCCTCGGCATGAGCGGCGGGTTCGACCGCATTACTTTCATTCCGAAATCTGCGAAGCATCCTGAAGATGCGATGAAATGGATCAACGCCAAGCTGGAAAAGGAAACCTTCAAGCTGATCGCCATCGGTGAAGAAGGCAAACATCATACGTATAAAGACGGCGTATACAGCCCGATCCTGCCGCTGTTCACGGACGAACGCGGTAACGCCAGCAATTATCTGACCGGTATAGACGAGAAGCTGTACCCGATCTACTGGCAGGCCCGGGTGCAGAAGGATGCGCGTCTGTTTGCAGGCTTCTCTTATCTGAACAATGAGCTTCCGGCGGAAGCGAGAATTGCCGATCCGCTGGCGCTGGCACCATCTCTGCCGGAATATTCGAAGAACAACGCTTCGCTGAATCAGATGATTAATGATTTCGCCGTCAAAGTCATTGTCGGTGAAGAGTCCCCGGATGCTGTGGCTGATTTCGCCGGGAAATATAAAGCTGCAGGCGGAGAGGCCAGCACCAAAGAGGTAAATGACTGGTATGCTACAGTGAAGAAATAGAATCAAAGAAAACTTTTTAGGAGGTAAAAGAATGAACAGCTACAGGATGCGGAGCAGTGAAATTCCGCTGCAGGATTCCTGGGATGTCATCGTTGCAGGCGGCGGGCCGGCGGGTTGTACGGCGGCCGCTGCAGCAGCCCGGGAAGGGGCAAAGACGCTGCTGATCGAAGCGACAGGCAGCCTGGGCGGAATGGGCACATCGGGATTAGTGCCGGCCTGGTGCCCGTTCTCGGACATGAAGACGATCATCTACCGGGGACTGGCGATGAAGGTGTTTGAAGCCTTGAAGGCGCAGATGCCGCATGTAAGCCAAGAGGCGATGGACTGGGTTCCGATCGAACCGGAGAAGCTCAAGGTCATCTATGATGAGCTGGTAGCCGGAGCCGGGGCAACGGTGCTGTTCAATACGCAGCTGGGTTCCGTGGAGGCGGATGAGGAAGGTAATGTGCTGGCGCTGATCACTGCCAGCAAGAATGGACTGCAGGCGCTGAAGGCCAAGGTCTATATTGATTGCACGGGCGATGCCGATGTAGCGGCCTGGGCGGGAGCGGAATATCTCAAGGGTGATACGGCAACCGGTGAGCTGATGCCTGCCACGCACTGTTTTACCTTGGGCAATGTCGATGAATATGCTTATCTGAACGGTCCGCTGCTGCATAACAATAACAAAACCAGCAAGATCTTCGATATTCTGGGCTCCGGCAAATTCCCCTTGATTCCGGACTCGCATATCTGTAACAATGTCATTGCTCCCCGGACGGTGGGCTTCAATGCCGGCCATCTGTGGGATGTGGATAATACGGATGCCTTCTCCGTATCCGCTGCATTGATGCAGGGAAGGAAGCTGGCCTCCGTCTACAGGGATGCACTGGCCGAGTTCATGCCTGCTGCGTTCGGCAGCTCTTACGTAGCCAATACCGGCTCGCTGATGGGGGTGCGGGAGACGCGGAGAATTACCGGAGACTATGTGCTGAGTGTGGATGATTACGTTAACCGCCGCAGCTTCGCGGATGAAATCTGCCGCAACAGCTATTTCATTGATATCCATGGGACGGAGAAGGAAGAGAAGCAGGCGGGAGGCAAGCCGGAGGTCATTAAACGCTACGGTCCGGGAGAATCGCACGGCATTCCATACCGCTGCCTGACGCCGCGTACACTGAAGAATGTGCTGGTCGCGGGACGCTCGATCTCCTGTGTCCGTGAGGTGCAGGGGAGTGTCCGGGTGATGCCGGTCTGTCTGGCAATGGGCGAAGCAGCCGGGATTGCCGCAGTACTCGCCGCGGAGCTTCCCGATTATGACGTGCATGCGGTGGATGTAGCTGTGCTGCGCAAGCGGCTGAAGGAGGAAGGCGCTTATCTGCCGGATGCCACAGACGGAACAGGATTTGGTGATCCGGGTGCGGCGGCAGGAGAAGAGGAAGAACCGGTGAGGTATCACTGAGATACGAAGCAAAATGACGCTTAGCTAGCTTGAACTGAAGAAGACAATAACAGATGGGAATAACGGAGGGGGATTTTGGAACTGTAGGAGCGACAGCGACCGCCTTTGTCACCGGATTTCTACCGCTAGAAGCGGTAACAATCAAGAAATCTGATGACAACAGCGGCCGGAAGTCCAAATATCCACCGCAGTTATGAACAACATCCCCATTGGAATCATTTCAAGTTCAATCTATATAGCTAGCATTTAGCTGTTTCCAATCAGGCAATCTTCCGGGCGGCGGGGGATTGCCTGTCTTGTTATACAGGAATCGTACACCTTGCGAAAAACCGAATACAATGTGCCAATGATAGGGTGGACGAGCCGAATGTATGCGAAAAACCGAATACAATGAGCCCATGATAGGGCAGATGCGCCGAATGAGGCTGCATCCCTCTGATTCCAGCGGATGCAGCCCCAAGTTAGTTGCTGTTAAAAATACTGATAATCCGGTTATTTTACCGTGGCTCCGTTAACCTTGCGTTTGAGTAGGATCGCGTTGATCTCGCCGCCGGCGAGGATAATAATCGAGCTGATATACAGCCAGATGAGCAGAATCATTACGCCCCCGAGACTGCCGTAGGTTTTGGTGAAGTCACTGAACTGATTGACGTAAATGGAGAAGAGGACTGATGTAATAATCCAGCCGAGGGTCGAGAACAGCGCACCGGGCACCACCTCACGCAGAGCCAGCCTGCGGCTTGGGGCGATCCAGTAGAGCAGGGTGAACACAATGAACATGACCAGCAGCGGCACGGCGTATTGCAGCAGATCCCATAGCTTCTGGAAACCGTAAGGCAAATCGGTCAACAGGAAGACCTGTGTCTTGAGCCATGTACCAAGGACCAGCAGCAGAATGCTGAGCAATACGACAAAACCGATCGTCAGGGTAGCGAGGAAGGCGATCCCTCTTATTTTCCAGAAGGCCCGGCTCTCATCAATGTCGTAAGCGCGGTTGAGCCCCTTAATGATTGCATTGACCCCCTTGGAAGCGGCCCAGAGTGTTGCCAGCATACCGAAGGATAACAGCGCCTGACTGCGTCCCTCGGACACATCCTGCAGAATCTCTTCTATAATAGAGACGGCTTCGGCAGGCATCACCTGTTCCAGTTGCTGGATTTTGTCCTCCAGGGAAATATTCGCGTACCCGATCAGGGTCATAATGAAGATCAGAAAGGGAAACAGCGACAGAATTAGATAATAGGTCAGCTGTGCGCTGATCCCCTGGACGTCATCGGCTTTGATTTTTTGCAGCAGCTGTTTGATGAATGTGAATGTGCCGCCGGAACCGGCAGTCCTTCTGCTCATATAGCCCTCCTTCACTTATTGCGGTATAGGCTTGTTTATGAAAATATATCCATATATATGTGTCCCGCACAAAATTATCCTTAGGATCAGCAAGCTTGGTCTTATTTTAACACAGTGGGGTTGAAGAAGCAGAACGGCGGCGGTCCATCTTTTACCGGACGTTCTTTATAAGCTGAGGTAGTTGTGAAAGGAGATGCTACGCATGGCCAGAACCAAAAATCAGATGTTGATGGGATACTGCTCAAGCCGATGCATCTGTTCTGGGACCCGGGCTACGAGAATACGTCCGTTTCACCGAGCTAACGGTCTCCAGTGCAGTTATTTACTAGTATCCACCGGAAATCGGAAAAAAGACTCGACGAGAGGGCTTAAGCGCGCTGTGGTCCGTTAGCTGAGCTGAATGAGCCTAATTCAAGACATTAAGCGCCATACGATCCGCAGCGGCTCAGAGATAGCATGTACAAGCAATTATGATCTCAGCGGCTCGCCATAGCTGATATGCCAGTGCAGATGCTTCGAATCCTGATAGTCTCCAAGGTTCGTGCTCACTCTGCAAGCCCCATACTCTCCGGTTACCTGGGCGGCCACCTGCTTAATTACTCCGATAAGCTCAAGCAGCAGGTCATTATCACTGTCTTGAAGGGTGGTAGGCTAGCACATTGTCCGTTTCGATTACTTTTTGCACAACTGTTTTACCGCTTAATACTTCATCACAGTAGAAATCTTCAGTCATATGTATCCTCCTTGGCAATGAGTGTCCTCTTGTATTTTACTGGAAATCTCTTAGAATTATATGTGTGAAATCATAGCACTTGCTGAGAGCCGGTTCATTACTATTTTGCCAAAAGGAGATTGTTCATGAAGCTGCTGCTGGAGGATTATGAGGTTATACGGCGATGGATGTACCGCAATGCCCGCCCGCTGGACCTGGCGAGATGGAAGTTTCATTTTGAAAAGGGCGGAATACCGCCTGTGCTGGAAGCATTATCAGCCTATCAGAATGAAGACGGGGGCTTCGGACATGCCCTGGAAGCGGATGCCTGGAATCCGGATTCCACACCGGTCATGGCGGCAACGGCTGTGGAGAGACTGCTGGAATTGGAATTTGAAAATGGTGGCCATCCGGTGGTGCAGGGCATTCTGAAATATCTGGACAGCGGTGCGGACATGGAAGACCGGACTTGGAGGAATGTGGTAGCCTCTAACAACGATTATCCGCATGCTCCTTGGTGGCATACAAGTTCAGACAGTACTGCCCGCAGCATCTATAACCCGACGGCAATTTTGGCCGGATTCATCCTGAAGTATGCTGACAGGGACAGTGCACTGTATGAACGGGGGATGGACATCGCCCGTGAATTGACGGAGCTATTCCTGCAAGATCCTGCCCTTGAGATGCATCCGCTGAGATGTGTTGCCACGCTGCTGGAATGTATCGCCTGGGCGGAGCTGCAGGAGCAGTTCCCCTACGTTTCCTTGAAGGAAGCGGTCAAGATGCAGAGCACCCAGCTCATCAGCCGTGATGAGGGGCAATGGAACGGGTACAGCTGCAGACCGTCCTTTTTCCTGAAGTCGCCGCAAAGTCCGGGTTATGCAGAGCTTGCCGGGCTGATGCACCAGGAGCTGGATCATCTGCTGGAGACCCGAAATCCCGAAGGGGTCTGGAACCTGACCTGGACCTGGGCCGGTTATGAGCGGGAGTTTGCTATCAGCGAGAACTGGTGGAAAGCACATATTGTTATAGAGAATATGCTGCTGCTGCGGGAGTTTGGACGGATAGCAGAGCTTTAGGGATCAAAAGAGCAGCTGATCCTGACGAAACTTCCGGAGGCTTTTTCCGCTTAAACAGCGGAGAGGACGGACTGATTGTGAAAAAGCGGAGCGTTCGCCTTTGTGCCCGGATTTTTACCGCTAAGGAGAATAAATAGAATCTGGGCACAACAGCGATTGTAACAACGGTCCGTTCGTGGAGCGTCCGCCTATGTGCTCACGTTGATCCTACTTAAAAACCTCTTTGGTATGTGCAGCATTCCCAATGAATCAGGAGCTGCTGCCGGCCGTGCGGAACTCCTGCTGATAAATGGTCTGGATGTTCTTCAGAATAGTGCTGCTGTGCTCTGTGAATTTAAGCGGGGTCACCTGATTCTTGATCAGGAACACACCGGGCTTGCGGCTGTGCTCGCCGAGTGCAGCCTGATATAACAAGCCAGCTCCATGAGTGGGTTCCGGAAAGAACATGCGGATAACCGGTCTCAGCCAAAAAGGAATTCCGGATTTCTTGCCCCCGCGGATCGTATTGTTACCTCCGGGATCGGCACTGCGGATCAGGATGCCTTCCGCCGCAAGCGCCGGGGCAATCTCGCTGGTCCACAAGGATAGGGCAAGCTTGGTGTCCGCATAAGGCCCGGTCAGCTTTTGGAACTTGGCAGGATGCTCCAGGGCGGCCGGATCGAATTTGCGTTTCATCATAAAAGCGTTGGAAGAAGTATTAATCACTGTGCGCAGTGTGCCTTTCAGGATCAGCGGCTTCAGCTCCATCGTGAGGATATACGGAACAACCGTCTGCAGTTCATAGTGCAGCTCACGTCCCTGCTTGGAAAAGCTTAACTCCGGGAAGCTGCCGCCGGCATTATTGAACAGCAGATCAATCTGCTTTTCATGGCTTGTAATATCCTGCAAGGCACGCTTCAACTGGGCGAAATCGGAGAGGTCCGCCTTGTACGTCCGCAGCTGTCTGCTGCTGAGCGCCTCACGGATAAGGGAATCGTCCTCTGGAAAACCTGAACGGATGAGCGCGATAATCTCCCAGCCTTCGCCCAGCATTCGGCGGGTTAAGGCGAGTCCGATTCCATTATTCGCGCCGGTGATCAGCGCAGTGCGTTGTGCTTGTTGTATAGTCATAATAAAGGCTCCTTTGGAAATGTAATGGTGAATGGTGCCCATTGTATAACTTGGAGCCGACTCCAAGTCAAGGCCGGAAATTAACGATTGACTTGGAGCTGACTCCAAGTTATACAATAGAATGAACTGAAGACCATACAATTCAAATGAGGTGGGCCTATGAGTCTGGCTGATGCTAATATCATTCAAGGATATTCAATCAAAGAAACAGCCGAGCGGACCGGGATCCCGGAAGATACCATCCGGTATTACGAGAAGATCGGACTGCTGCCGCGGGCGCAGCGCAAGGGAAACAGCCACCGCATCTACAGCGATCAGGATCTGGAGATGATGAAGCTGATCAGTTGCCTCAAGAAGACGGGGATGTCGCTGGACGACATGCGTCCATATCTCAACCTGTCTCTTGATTCAGACCTGTCCGAATATCCGGAGCTGCATGAGATGATCCTGAATCATAAACAGAAGATCCTGGAGCAGATCGCTTCGCTGCAGCAGATTGTGGATTTTATTGACACTAAGATTGAGCATGGCAATCTTAGACCGCAGACATGTGAGCTGACCGGCGATACCCGCAAAATGCCTGAACGCCGCAAACGCTGACCTTATTACCGCACAGCCTCATTCCAAATCACTTTGGAGTGGGGCTTTTTGCTAATATTACGCAGGCATGCAGCTGTTTCACGTGATAACTCACCTATCAGGAAATAATACAATGGAACAATGTGTATAACTCCTATGAAGCGGCTAAAGCGCCGGGAACAGCAGCATTAGTATGGACTTGCTAAGTCGGCGGCAGGAATTAGGTGGATTTTCAACACTTGCTCATGACCGGAAGAGCCCCTCCCAGACAACAGTTGGAAAACCGGCACTTAATATGCGGCATAACGTTCAGCGTGGAGGGAATGCATGAGATTAAATGACGTTTATCCACTTACTTGCCTCAGATGGTCCAAAAGATCGAAATTAAGATACGTTTTTCCAATTGCTAATTTTGCAGAGCGGATGTGGCCCCTGTGAACGACATCGTATCTAACTACTATTTATATAACTGCTATTTATGTATCTGCAATTAACATAGGGATCAGCGGAGTTTGGTCATTGCCGGATTCCAGATTCTTCCTTAGAATGAAAAGAATTAGAACAGGAGGAATTCATCATGTCACAGATCATCTATTCACCGTCAAAATATATTCAGGGCAGCGGGGAGATTACAAGGCTGGGGGTGTATTGCCTGCAGATGGGGGCGAAAGGAGCCTACGCAATAGTAGATCCCTATATTCTCTCCTTGTACAGACAAGAGATCAGCAAGGGCTTCGCGTTGGAGCAGATTCCGCTGCTGCTGCGTGAATTCAAGGGCGAGTGCAGTCTAGCACAGGTGGACCAGATTGTGGCGGAGCTGGGTAGCAGCGGTGTGGATGTCATCGTGGGTATTGGCGGGGGCAAGACACTGGATACGGCAAAAGCCGTCAGTCATTTCGCCGGGCTCCCGGTGATGCTGGTGCCGACCGTAGCGTCAACGGATGCGCCTTGCAGCGCCCTGTCGGTTCTCTACAGCGAATCAGGCGAATTCGACCGGTATCTGCCGCTGCGCCGCAGTCCGGATATCGTGGTCGCGGATGTGGAGATTATCGCCAAAGCTCCGGTAAGACTGCTTGCTGCCGGAATGGGCGATGCCTTGTCGACGTATTACGAAGCAAGAGCCTGCAGCAGATCCGGAGCAGTTACCAGCGCGGGAGGTACAGGCACTTTGGCTGCCCTGGCGCTGGCCCGTACATGTCTGGATACGCTGCTCGCCGACGGTGCGCAGGCGCTGCAGGATGCCGCTGACGGATGCGCCACAGCCGCAGTTGAACGTATTGTCGAAGCCAATATATATCTCAGCGGCATCGGCTTTGAGAGCGGCGGACTGGCAGCGGCCCATGCCATTCATAACGGGCTGACGCTGCTTGAGGAATGCCGGACCGTGCTTCACGGGGAGAAAGTGGCGTTCACCACACTGGTGCAGCTGATCCTTGAAGGAGCAGCGGAAGCCGAGATCACCGGGGCGGTGGATTTCTGCCGGGGGGCAGGTCTGCCTGTAACGCTGGCGGAGCTGGGGTTGGCAGGTGTTGCACAGGACCGGCTGCTCTATGCCGCTGAGGCGAGCTGCAGCGAGGGCAGTCCGATGGCCAACATGCCGTTTGCCGTGACACCGCAGCAGGTGCTGGAGGCGATTCTTGAAGCCGACCGCCGCGGGGCAAAGGTTTCTTAAAAGATAATTTATATGTTTTGGGGAGTTAGTTTAAGCCTTGTTAATTATTGCGTAAGTTCAGCGTACATATTTATCCTCCGTGAGCCAAACAATGAGAACAATTGTTGAATCACGAAGGAGGTGTTCCATTTTGGAGAAAAGCAATCACAGCGTGAAGCACATCATTCTCTATCCTTTGGCCGCCGTAGTTGTTCTGATGACCACGCTGATTCCGTCAGCGCCTCAGTCCGTATCTGCCGCATCGCAACCTGGTGGGCACTCTGCCCGTAACCTTGAAGCTGCAGTCTCCACGCTCCGTCCGGTAACTGATACGCATGCAGACAGCAGCGGAAACAGCGGTTCAGTTGACCGGCAAGCGGAGAATAAGAAGTTGCCCAACCGGGTCGCCATCATTGTTGATGATTTCGGCAATAACATGCGGGGCACGGAGGAGATGTTCAAGCTGCCGGTCAAGATTACTGTTGCGGTGATGCCATTCCTGCCCTCGAGCGAGCAGGATGCACGCCGTGCACATGAGCTCGGCTTCGATGTACTGGTACATCTGCCCATGGAGCCGCGCCAGGGTAAGCCGGAATGGCTTGGACCAGGAGCGGTGCTGACTAGGATGAGTGATGCAGAAGTCCGCCAGCGGGTGGAGGCAGCGCTTGAGAATGTACCTTATGCGATCGGCATTAACAACCATATGGGCTCCAAGGTGACCGGTGACGAGCGGGTGATGGGTATTGTGCTCGCGGTCTGCAAGGAGCGCGGCCTTTTCTTCGTAGACAGCCATACCAATTATCGTTCCGTTGCCGGGAGAATGGCTCGGGAGATTGGACTCCCGCCAGTGGAGAACCACATTTTCCTGGACGACGTGCATTCTGCCGGCCATGTGGCTAAGCAGATGAAGCTGGTCCAGGAGCGGGCCCTGAGCCAGAGATACTGCGTGACGATTGGCCATGTCGGCATTCAAGGCAAAGAAACCGCAGCGGGCATCCGCAGCGGCATTGCCGGAATGAAGGACAGCGTTGAGTTTATCGGAATCTCCGAGCTTGTCCGGGAAGAGTGGAAATGGAATTCGCAGGTCACACTTCCATAAGGTACGCGGCAATTCCATTGGCAACCGCCTCGGCAATCTCTTCCTGACCCTTCGGGGTGCACAGCTTCTCGCGATCCGCCGGACTGCTTACAAATCCCGCCTCGACGATAACCGTTGTGGCGGTTATTTTGTTGAGCAGGTAGAAGGGTTTGCCTTGTCTGGGGTCGTTCTTCATTCCATACAGCCCGTTCAGCTGATCCTGAATTAATCTGGCCAGCAGGAAGCTGCGCCCTTCCTGGCGGTACAAGACAAGCGGACCATGCTTGGAGGGTGACTTTGCCCAATTGATATGAATGCTGACCACGACATTCGCCGGCAGCGTTTCGGCCAGTTCCTTGCGCTGGGCCAGATCACGCAGGTGCCGGGATTTACTACGCAGCCAGAGATTCTCATCGCTCGGCGCATAATCGCCGGTCCGGTTCAATATGGCATCGAAGCCGTCACTGCGCAGCAGGAGAAACAGCCGGCGTGAGATCGCCAGAGTAATATCCTTCTCCAGGATGGTGCCGTGTGAGGTTCCGCCGTCAATCCCTCCGTGTCCGGCATCAATCAGAATGATCCGCTGGTCATGACCGAGCATATGCTGGCGGTCTGACGGGTTGTCGGTTAAGTGGTTTACTCCCGGTGTGGCGGCCAGGATGGTCCCTGCATGTCCAGCTGTCAGCAGAGTCAGCACCGCTATCGAAGCCAGTATCCTCCGCAGCCCTCGCCCTAGCCGGAAATGTTGCCCAGGACGGCTGGCCCCTCCTGTATGATCTTCTTGTAAATGTTCCGAAATTCTCAAGTGAATAACCTCCCTGCCGGAATCATCCTCAGTATCTTTGGTGGAATCTCTGTTAGATTGTGCCTTAACAGCCAAACCTATACGAAGGTTAGCGGTTCCGGTTTAGAGAGCGGGGATTTGGAGCACACTAAAGTCATGGAGAAAAGGCAGGGCGGCAGGCGGCGACCCGCCAGCGCCTGCATGGGAGGGATAGTAATGGCATCCAGCGGAGATGATCTGGTGAAATACATTACGGAGAAAGTAGTCATATATATGGAGGACCCGCGCGCCGTACATGCACGGCGGAAGGCAGAGAAGCAGCCATGGGCCGAGAAATGGTTCGGCACGCTGCCGCTCGCCTGGTCGGTCTGGCGCAGCAAATGGAGCCGCAAGGATCGGGAGTAGCCAGCTTAGCAGCGCCGCAGCTCCCCCGAATTCCGAAACAGCCTTCCCTTAAAGCCGCTTGACACGGCTGAAGGGAAGGCTGTTTGGCATGTACAGCTGTATATAGGATTATCGCTGAAACCTTCAATATTAATGCGGTGCTGCGCCGAGCGTCGTTCCTCCTGATAGCGGCAGCGGCGGCTTGTGGAAGGTTCCGTACTTCTGGAGGGCCGTGAGCGGGAGGTACCGCTTCGCCCCTGGACCGGCAGCGGCGTATATAACTGCCGGTTCAGCACCCGCCTTACCGGCAGAGGCCGGAAGCCAGCTCTGGCAGCCTGTAATCATGAACGGAGCACCCAAGGCATCATTGCGTCCTGTCGACTGGAAGGCAAGGCTGCCGCGGCTTTTAAGCAAAGTATTTAAACTGCCTTCGCTGATAGTCTTCAGCTCAGGAGCAGTCAGCCACAGTAAATCTGCATACGGGTCATCCTGCCCGCCGCTGAGCAGAGCGGGCAGAGGAGTGCGGACTTGTTGTCCAGACCCGGTGTAGATCACCAGGGCATTAGCATCAAGCTGGCCGTCCAGGATTCTGTTTGCCTGGCTAAGGCTCCAAGGCAGTACC
This sequence comes from Paenibacillus sp. FSL E2-0178, assembly GCF_038593005.1. Classification (NCBI taxonomy): domain Bacteria; kingdom Bacillati; phylum Bacillota; class Bacilli; order Caryophanales; family Paenibacillaceae; genus Paenibacillus; species Paenibacillus sp. FSL E2-0178. Next base: position 1,727,175 of record NZ_CP151953.1, on the reverse strand, counting down.
TGCAGTACTGAGGCATTGAGATACAGCGTCTTGTCCGCAAGCGTGAGCTTCCAGACCGGCAGCAGCGGAGCGTACAGCGCCGATAGTTCTATTTTACCGGAATAAGAGGAGGTAATCAGTCCTTCCTGCACCAGATACTGGCGCAGATCACTCATACTATAAGGGAGACCAAAGGTACCGGCTCCGTATTCACTCAGCAGATATTTGCCCCCGTCCGCAGCAGATATAATGAGGTATCCGATCCGCTGCTCCCCGTTCATCACATTGACCAGCCAGCTGCGTGTGCCCGGCCCGAGTGGATAGACCTCAGTTCCGGCATTCTTCCATTCCTTAAACGGAGCATCCGCCGACAATTGGCTAATTGTGAGACGGGTGAAATCCTGCAAGGTTTCAGATGCGGGCGCCTGTGTCATCACAAGTCCGGGCAGCAGCTCCTGCAGGACGGCTTGTGTGACAGTGGCCCGGCTGCCTATTGACGCGAGCGCCGGAGGCGGGGAGGCGCTGGCGGCGAACAGAGTCAGCCCGAGAGTCAGACAGAGGAGCAGGCGGGTACGCCGTCCGAGCGGCCCCTTCTGCTTCGCTTTGATTTTCATGTTATCGTTCACCTTTCCTGTTCCAAAGGTTAATCGCAAGAATTACCGGGTCCGGCAAACCGGAGCCCGGCAGGTTCTGCTTCATACTTTTAATTGTAGGGGACAAGCCATGAAAAGGCTGTTGCTTACTGTCGCGGCAGCCTGCAGGAATTCCGCTGTTTTTTTGTTTGCTTTTAGCGAGCCGGGTCGCATTCTATGTGCTGCGCAGGTGAAACAGCCCGTACGTTACGGCAGAAACTGCAATCTGCGGCTCATACTGCCAGGTGGTCTCTTTGCGGCGGCGGTTGTATTGCTCCTCTATGCCGAGGCGTTTCTCCTCATCCTGCTCCTTCAGCAGCTCCTCATAATAGATATCCACGATGCTCAGCTCCAGCCGCAGGCGTTCGCGGGCTTCCTCGGCCCAGGTGTAATCCAGCAGAGCCAGCTTCGAGGTCAGATATCCCTCCAGCCTGTCGGCTCCGGCAGTAACGGACAGCTCGGAAGGCTGGATGTGGATATTCTCCGGCAGCCTTGGCGTAAGCTCCCGCGAAGCCAGCCGGGCCTCGAAGTCCGGAACAATCAGCCCGGAGGTCAGTGACACCGCGATGAAATGCAGCTCTTCACGCTTAAGATCACAGGTCATCTCCACCTTATAGCAGACGGCAAGCCAAGGCTCGTAGGCGGCTGAGAACAGCGTGGTCCGCTGCCGGAGTCCCGGGTCCTCGAACAGCTGCAGGCATTTGCCCTCATCCCGTGCCGCTGACCAGATCTGCCGCAGGCGCTTGCTGCCGTAGGTCACATCCTCGCGGCGGATCATGCCCGGCCCGATGCGCGGCAGCTGCGGGACGATGCCGAAGTACCGGGCGAGGATGCTGTCCTCCGGATCAGCGGAGACCCCGGGCGGTACCACGCCTCCGGGTGCAGCTGCCGGTGCGGCGCCAGGCTCCGCGCCTGCCTCAGCATCCGCAGCACCCGCCGTGCCGATGCCGCCCGGCAGAGGTCCTGCCGCCGGGCGGACCGCCCCGCCGCGCGGCCGGGCTGCAGGCGCAGCTGCCTGCGCGGCCAGTTCATCGTACTTCTCCGGATCGAAGACGAAGCTGAAGGACAGGGTCTCCGGATCTACGCCGGTGCGCTCCACGAATCCCCAGTAATAAGGACGGTCCGTCAGCATCCGGTCCGCGCGCGGCGAGAGCTTCACCGTCACATGCAGCGGAGAGGATTCGAGAATCGTGCATTCTGTCGCTTCCAGATAATCCATGACCTGCTTGCGTACTTCAACAGGGGTTAGCATTAAGGAGCCACCTCGCTTTCATCCAGATTGGCATGGGTCAGCTCGCTGATCGTGTCACCGATCTGATCCAGCTCGCTGCGCAGCTCCTCGTCGCTGCGGGCCTCGAGGACGATTTTATATAAGCTTTTCTCAAGCGACTCCTTCTTCTCGAAGCGTTCCAGGATGACATCCAGCCCGCCGATAACCATCTCGAACATATTGATTTTTTCGTGCAGCAGGTGAAGAATATGCTCCTCGATCGTGCCTTCGGTAGAGAGATTGTAGATGACTACATCGTTCTCCTGGCCAAGCCGGTGTACCCGGCCGATCCGCTGCTCTACGCGCATGGGGTTCCAGGGGAGGTCGAAGTTGATCATATGGTGGCAGAACTGCAGATTGATCCCTTCGCCGCCTGCTTCCGTAGCAATCATTACCTGGGCGCGCCCGCGGAAGAGGTCCATCATCCAGTCTTTTTTGCCGCGGTTCATCCCGCCGGAGTAAGTGACACACTGCAGTCCATGCTCACGGAAATATTGCAGCAGATATTCCTGGGTCGCCCGGTATTCGGTGAAGACGATGACCTTCTCGTTCATTTGACGGATCAGCTCCATCGTTTTCTCCGCTTTGGTATTCGTCTTAACGGTACGGATCGTCTGGAGCAGACCCATCATCCGCTCACGTTTCGGTGAATCCGCAGGAAGCTTCTTGATCAGATTCACAAGCGTGACGAACACCGCATCCCGGCTGCTGCATACCTCGCGCTGGAGCGTAACCAGGGAGAGCATGCTGCTGAGATTGCCGCCCGCTTCCTGATATTGGTCTTTGACAAAGGCGGTGACGCCGTCATATAATTCTTTCTCCTCTAAAGAGAGGGTAAGCGGGATATTGCGCACTTTGCGCTTCGTGAAGTTCACGGGACCCTCGCCGCGGCGGTTGCGGATCATCACCTTGGAGAGCTCGCCTCTCAGCTGGACTTCGTTCTTCGGCTGGCGTTTATCGACCACGAAATTGGTAGCAAAATCCCCCTGATTCCCGAGCTGTCCCGGCTTCAGTAATGTGATCAGATTGAACAGCTCGCCGAGATCATTCTGCACGGGAGTGGCGGTGAGCAGCAGGCAGTACTTCTTGCGCAGCTGCTGTACGAACAGATAGTTCGTTGATTTCTTATTCTTCAGCTTATGGGCCTCGTCGATAATCAGCATGTCGAATTCCTGGCTTAGCAGCAGCTCCTTGTGCGGATCACGCTTCGCCGTATCCATGGAGGCGACAACAATGTCGTTGCCCCAGGAGTAAGCTTTCTTCTGTGCCACAGCTGAAATACCGAATTTACTGTTCAGCTCGCGCACCCACTGCAGGACAAGAGACGCAGGGACAAGGATCAGAACTTTACTTACGAGCCCGCGCACCAGATATTCCTTGAGGATCAGTCCGGCTTCTATCGTCTTGCCTAGCCCTACTTCGTCTGCCAGAATGGCCCGGCCTGACATTTCAAACAGCACCTTATGGGCGGTATCCAGCTGGTGGGGGAGCGGGGATAACCCGGACAGATGTTTCAGACACTGCAGCTCATCGAAGCTCGTAACGAGTCCCGATTGCTCTCCTTGTATGGCCAGCCGGGATAATCTCCAGTCTCCCCAGGGTCCGCCTTTATCGAGCTTCGACTCCAGGTCCTGCAGCCAGTTACGCTCAAAGGACAGAGGAACAGGCAGCAGCGGGGCAGGCGTACTTCCCCCTTGCGGCAAGGAATTGCGGAATAATTGCGTCATGTTGCAGCCTCCTCCGGCGCGGTTTCATATCGAAATGCGTAGCAGTAGTATGCGCGTAAAAGAGAGATTTCATAACCTGCTATCCTCCGGCTGCTGCCGTAGAGTAATCTTGCGGAGCCTTGCGGCGGTACTGCTGCTGGTGCTGCGGCGGCTTCGGCGGATCTTGAATATCCGTGGCGGAATCTGTCTTCCGGGCCCGGAAGCTTATCAATCTGGAACCTGTAAAAAAGCGAGAAAGAGGGAGAAAATCCACTATCTTTTACCGTTTTTCCGAAATTCCCGCCATGGGCCGCTTTTTTGGAAAAAGAACTCTGATACAATATGTGGTATAGTTGAAAAGCTGAGGTATACAATATATTGTTACAAAAGCTTGAAAATTTGATTATTCGCGGGTTTTTGCGGTTATTTGTTATTGACAAGAGGAACTTCCGCTGTATATGCAGGCTGCGGCCACTCAGGCGCCGGAAGTTGTTGTTGTGGGTTACAAAAAGTCTAAGCCCACACCAAGGAACGGAAGTATTACCTATCAATCATCCGGGAGGTTTTTCTATTGAGTACAGTGGAACGCAAGCAGCGTCTTGAGGGGCTGAGTGAAAAAATATTTTTGGACCGTTATGCCTGGAAGGACGCGGACACGAGCAATGCCAAGGTAGGGGATGTAGTGCTTGTCCTGACGAAGGATGATCCGAAATTTCCAACCAAGGAGGTTGGTGAGATTGTTGAGCGCACAGGCCGGATGGTTACGGTGAAGACCCGCAGCGGTGAACTCGTGCAATCGGATGTGGAGAAGCTGACACTGAATATTGAGAAGACTCCGGAGGAAATGTGGGACCGTCTTGCGGCAGCCATGGCTTCCGTAGAGCAGACTCCCGAGCTTCAGGAAGAGTGGACAGGCAAGTTCCGCTCTATTCTTGATGACTGGAAGCTGGTACCGGGCGGTCGGATTGCGGCAGGTGCCGGAGCAAGCGAGGAGCTTACGCTGTTCAACTGTTATGTTGTACCTTCCCCGAAAGACAGCCGCGGGGGCATCATGCAGACGCTGTCCGAAATGACGGAGATCATGGCCCGCGGCGGCGGTGTTGGCATTAACTTATCCTCGCTGCGTCCGCGCCGCGCGATTGTAAGAGGCGTGAACGGATCATCCAGCGGCTCAGTGTCCTGGGGCGGTCTTTTCAGCTATACGACCGGACTGATTGAGCAAGGCGGAAGCCGCCGCGGCGCGCTGATGCTGATGATTAATGACTGGCATCCGGATGTGGTGGACTTCATTACCGTGAAGCAGACGATGGGTCAGGTAACCAATGCCAACCTGTCGGTATGCGTGAGCAATGCCTTCATGAAAGCCGTCAAGGAGGATCTGGACTGGGAGCTGGTCTTCCCGGATACCACCGATCCGGATTACGATACAATCTGGGACGGCGATCTGGATAAATGGAAAGCGGACGGCCGCCGCGTCATTCCTTACCGTACCGTAAGAGCACGCGATGTGTGGCATACGATTATCGAATCGGCCTGGAAGTCGGCTGAGCCGGGCGTAGTGTTCATGGAATATTACAACCAGATGTCCAATAGCTGGTATTTCAACCCGATTATCTGCACCAATCCATGCGGTGAGCAGGGTCTGCCGGGCTGGGGCGTGTGCAATCTGTCGGCCGTCAACCTCTCCAAATTCTACGATGCGGAGAATCACGACGTGGACTGGGCAGATCTGGCGACAACGACCCGCTATTCCGTGCGTTTCCTGGACAATGTCATCGACAAGACACCTTATCATTTCCCGGAAAATGAAGCCAACCAGAAGCTCGAACGCCGCGTAGGACTTGGCACAATGGGATTGGCTGAGCTGATGATCAAGCTGAATATCCGTTACGGCAGCCCGGAATCTCTGGAGTTCCTGGACAAGCTCTACGGCTTCATGGCGCGCGAAGCTTATCTGGCTTCTGCTGAGATCGCTGGCGAGAAGGGATCTTTCCAGGCTTTTGATACCGATAAATATCTGCAGAGCGGCTTCATGCGTAATATCACCGAGGTCTATCCTGAAGTCGGCGAATCCATCCGTAAGCATGGCATGCGAAATGTTACGGTAATTACCCAGGCACCTACAGGTAGTACTGGAACCATGGTCGGCACTTCGACCGGTATCGAGCCTTATTTCGCATTCAAATATTACCGCCAGAGCCGTCTGGGCTATGACGAGCAGTTCGTGCCGATTGCCCAGGAATGGCTGGAAGCCCATCCGGGTGAAGAGCTCCCTGAATACTTTGTTACTTCGATGGATCTGTCCGCTAAGGATCATATCCGTGCACAGGCTGCGATTCAGCGCTGGGTGGACAGCTCGATCTCCAAGACGGCGAACTGCCCGTCCGACTTCACCGTTGAAGAGACTGCCGAGCTGTACGAAATGGCCTTCGACCTGGGCTGCAAAGGTGTAACGATCTACCGTGACGGCAGCCGTGACGTACAGGTACTGGAAACGACGAAGAAGGAAGAAAAGAAGGACGCTCCGGCGGCAGTTGAGACTGCTGAAGCTGAGCCCGTGGAAGCTGAAGCTGCTCCTGCTCCAGTCACAGTTGCAGCAGCACCTGCACCGCAGCCTGCGGCTAATGTAGTGGACAAACAATACAAGAAACGCCCGCAGGTGCTGCGTGGCGCTACTTATAAGATCAACACGCCATTCGGTATGGCGTATATCACCATCAACGATCTCGACCGCACGCCGGCCGAAATCTTCCTGAACGTCGGCAAAGCCGGCTCCGACGTCTTCGCCATGGCGGAAGCACTGGGCCGCGTCTGCTCGCTGTTCCTGCGCTACGGCGACCACGGTGAGAAGGTCGAGCTGCTGATTAAGCATCTCAAAGGCATCGGCGGCTCCGGCGCCATCGGCTTCGGTGCGAACCGCGTCGAGTCCATTGCCGACGCTGTAGCCAAGGCGCTGGAGACCCATGTGCTGAACAACGCCCATGACGATCACGTGCCTGCACCTATCGCAGCTACACTGGAGCTCGATTTCAACGAAGCGCTGAACGCCGAGCTGAAATCAAGTGTGCCAGCTGCGGCTACTGATGATGGGCACGGGGGCCATGGTGCGCATAGCCACGCAACTGCTTCGCGGGATCTCTGCCCTTCCTGTGGTAGTGCATCGCTGATTAATATTGAGGGATGCAAGACTTGCGGGAATTGCGGGTATAGCCGGTGTGGATGAGGTAGGTGGACTTGTAATTTATAGAATTGTGTGTGAAGGATCATCAAAGTTGCTAAAGTGACCACAAATGATGATAATAGTGGATCATGAATGTTATGCATAAATATTCTGCGGTGTTTTCATGCATTTAAACGCATGAAAATCAGCGGTGTTGAATTTTAATGAATACAATAAAAGTCCCGAATAGGAACCTCCTATATCGGGACTTTTTGATGTGGGAATTATGATTATAAATTACCATACCAAGCGTCATCGACTGGCTCTATGATCTCGGCAATTTCTTTTTGGGTGATTGCGTTTGCTTTATGAAGAGAAACCTCTTTATTTAGGAGAGATCGCCTTAAGTCTTTTTATTTGACTTAAAGTTAACTTTAAGTTGTAAGCTAAGTTGAGATATGGGGATTAACAATGCAAACTATTGATCAACTAAAGCTAACCGGAGAACGCGCATAATTTAAGAGTAAGAATCTTTTGATTCAAAATTCTACTTTTGCGGAAGGTGTCTGGTATAGGCATCATGTATATATGAATGACTGTGTCATTGAAGCACTTAAGATGTTTCGCCGGGCAAGAGATATCCGTTGAGAGTAATCAGGGGATGTGTTACGTGGAGAATGTGATCATTTAGGATGGAAGGATAATCAATACGGATTTGACTTTGAATATTCCACCATTCATGTGACAACAACTACAATGATTGACAGTGTCAAAAATCCAATCTCGGGAATCATTAAAGCGAAAGCGATAGGTATTAATCCTGGATGATAGAGCAATTGCTGCTTCAAATACTATCTATGAGCTGAATGATCAAATGAAATGAGCCTCTCAGCAAAGCGGATTTTTATATTTCTGATATTCTTAATATGTCACATTGGGGAAGTGTGGATCCCCGGACATGACTGCATTTAACTCCCAATTCACTAATAGGCCGTATTGAAGAAAAACTCAAGGCAACTTATGGTTGCCTTTTGTATTTTTATTTTAGGAGGAGAAATATGAACAAAAAAGCCCAAAAAAATACGACCTTATTCGCTTTGCTTTTGGCCGCATTCTCGGCATTAGGTCCATTTACCGTTGACATGTATCTCGCTTCGCTTCCGGAGATCATGGAGTATTTCAGAACCAATGCATCTATGATCCAGTCTACATTAACTGCCAGCTTGTTAGGACTGGGACTGGGGCAGGTAATAATGGGCCCGCTCAGCGATGTTTATGGTCGCCGCAATCCGTTATTAATCTCTATGATATTATATTTTGCTTCGTCTATTGTTTGTGCTTTTGCCCCGAATATTGAATTTTTTATTGTACTGAGATTCATTCAGGGTTTTGTTGCTTCGGCGGGGCTGGTCATTTCCCGAGCAATAGTTCGTGATATGTACAGTGGGGCAGAAATGACTAAGTTTGTTTCTTTGCTGACGATGATTAGTAATGTAACTCCTTTAATTTCACCACTGGCTGGGAGCAGTGTCATTTCTTATACCTCATGGACTGGAGTCTTTATTGTCTTAGGACTGCTGGGAGTTGTTCTGACAAGTTTGACGATATGGGGTGTAGTCGAAACTTTACCACAAGAGAACCGTGTCCCGAGTAATTTCAGGAATGTACTTAGTAATTATCATGTGTTGCTTCGAAACCGGACATTTATGAGCTACGCGCTAGGAAACGGAATTTTGTTTGCCGGTGTATTTGCTTATGTATCGGCGACTCCATTCATTTATCAGAATATTTACGGTGTTTCACCGGGATGGTTTTCAGTTTTGTTTGCCCTCAATGGGGTGGCTATTATGCTAGGATCGCAGTTAGTCAAAGTTCTGGCAGGGCATATGAATGATCAGCGTATTTTCGTAATAGGATTGACCTCTGCTTTGATTACAAGTGCCATCATTCTTGCAGTAGCCTGGTCCCATGGAGTGTTATTTGCAATGGTTGCTTCCCTTTTTTTATTTGCCTTCTCTATCGGAGTTATGGGGCCGGTTTCTTTCTCATTGGCGATGGAATCACAGGGCCACATTGCAGGAAGTGCATCCGCTGTCTTAGGTGTTCTGCCATTTTTCTTAGGTTCGTTCACTTCTCCGCTTGTAGGGATTGCAGGAGAATATTCTGCGAAGCCGTTTGGAATCGTAATTTTCACAGCAAGTTTGTTGTCTGTGGTTTTCTATATGATTTTGCAGAAGAAGTCTCTAAAAAGCATCTCAAAGGAAAATTAATGTATTATCCTCTCAACATTTTGTATTTGACTTTTAGTTAACCTTAAGTTGTATAATTCCCTAAAATTTTTGTTTTTCTCTCAAAACTTACGCGAATAGAGGAGGGTATCATCTGATGACATATGTGAAGCTTGGAAACACCGGATCGCATTGATTCAGGAATTGAAGTCTTCGGGAGTATGGAGGACGAGTTCACCGTAAATTGTACCTAATCCGGAGCTGCGGGCAATGGTGAACCGCGGAATCAATACCGATGAAGTGGCCGAACCGGGTGCTTCTGCAATTGAAGGAGTTATTGCTGCTTCTTCGGAAGGGCAACCATGGCTTGACGCACTGCTGGAATATTTAATGGTCAATAAGCAATGGATCGAATGTTTTATGGCAACAGAGCTTCCAGAGCTTAAGGTCATTCATTCAGAAACTACCTACCTGGCGTGGATTGACTGTACTGCAGTAACCAATGATTCCAAGGCTTTATGCGGATTTATAAGAAAAGAAACCGGGTTGTACATTTCTGAAGGAGCTATTTTTGGCAGGAATGGACAAGGGTGATTAATGAATAGGGTTCTGTATTTTGGACTAAACAGACAAATGATTTGAGCTTATGAGCAAAGCTTCTTTTCTTGTTTTCGGGTATTCTATAGGTAAAAGCTAAAAAAGGCGGAACTGCTCATGTCCATTAGCATCGGCAAAACAATTAAGGCACCGCAAGAGCTTGTAAATGCACCAGATAAAACAGGAAGCTTACAGCAAAACGGGCTATCTGTAATTACTTTCTGCCTTCATACTCAAGGGAAGAAAGGGTCGTACTTTCTAAAGGATCATCTCTTGCTGTACGTGAAATCAGGAAATTATACGGTTCGTTTCAGAGACCGGGAATACACCGTGCGGAGTAACGAAATGATGTTTGTTCACAAATCAACTCTAATCGAGTATGACAAGTCGGGAGAGCCCGGTTCCGAGTATGTGCTGGATTATATGATGTTCTTCCTAAACGAGAAATTACTGGAGGAATTTGTACAGTTCGCTGGAGTGAAGCCGGTTTATCCTGTGAGTGATGTTATTCCGGTATCAATCATTCCGATTAATGATCTAACCCGAACTTATTTTGAGTCATTGCAGCCTTATTTCGATAAGACTGGACAGGTCAGTGACGGGCTGGTTAAGATCAAACTGATGGAATTGCTGCTTCATCTGGCAGATTCAAATGAACGTTTTTTGTATCAGCTGCTACAGCCGGGAATCAATGATAATAACAGTATCAGCAGAATTATGGAGGAGAATTTCACGAATCCTGTTTCCCTTCAGGATCTGGCTTATTTGTCCGGAAGAAGCCTGTCAACGTTCAAACGGGAATTCCAGGCAACCTATCATACATCTCCCTTGAAGTGGATACGAAACCGGAGATTAGATAAGGCTGAGAAAATGTTACTGGAAACTTCGCTTTCCGTTACCGATATTTGTTACTCCACCGGCTTCGAGAGTATCGCCCATTTCTCCAAAGTGTTTAAGCTTCGGTTTGGACTCGCTCCTTCTGAATTTAGAATGAAATTTAAGCCACAGGAGAATGAAGTGAAGATATAAGATAAGTGTTAACGTTCCGCGGTAATTACCGTGGAACGTTTTTTTGTAGAAACTTGAGCTAAATGAACAAACAGAATGAGCCTGTGAGCAAAGAAAGGAATGATTTTTCTTGTTATTCTTATCTCATGCAGTAGAACAAAGAGATTACTAAACAGAAATAAGGAGAGATTCTAAATGAAAACACTGGTACTCGTATTTCATCCTAACCTATCTACTTCCCGTCTTAACCGCCGCTGGGCGGAAGAATTGGACAAGCAAGCCGGTGTAACTGTGCACCGTGTATATGAAGCTTACCCTAACGAGGAGATTGACGTTAGGGCCGAGCAAGAGTTATTAGAGCAGCATGACCGTATCGTTCTACAATTTCCTTTCTATTGGTACAGCACACCTTCATTGCTTAAAAAATGGGAAGATGCGGTTCTTACCTACGGCTGGGCCTATGGAAGCACCGGCAACAAACTGCACGGCAAGGAACTGCTGCTGGCAGTCAGTGTGGGGGCTTCTGAAGATTCTTATACACCTGATGGTACATTCAAATATACTCTTGCTGAGTTATTGCGGCCTCTTCAGGCAACGAGCAACATGATCGGTACTAGCTTTCTAGCGCCTTACGCAGCCTACGGAGTCATGCAGCTATCTGACGAACAAATAGAGCAAACTGCGAAAAACTTTCTCGCTTATGTGCTTAATCCAGAAGCAGCACTGCTCGCCGTACGCTAATTGCATCATTGCTGATGAAGGTTGCACTATGCGGAGGTTATTCATAATATTGAAAGGCGTGAAATTAATGAGAATGGTAAAAATGCAGAGTATCAATATTCCTTCCATCGCCCTTGGCACATGGTCATGGGGCACTGGTGCAAGTGGCGGAGATGCCATCTTTGGAAATCATCTTAGCCAAGAGGACTTGAAACCGGTGTTTGAAGCAGCGATGAATGCTGGATTCAATCTATGGGATACAGCAGCTGTCTATGGAATGGGCGCCTCGGAGAGTATACTCGGAAGTTTCACGAATAACCGCAATGATGTGTTGATTTCAGCGAAGTTCACTCCCCAAATGGCTGGGGGAAGCGACAATGCGGTCGAGGAACTGCTTGCTGGAAGTCTAAGCCGTCTTGGAGCAGATCATGCAGACATTTACTGGATACACAACCCGGCTGATGTAACAAGATGGACATCAAAACTGATTCCGCTAATGAAGAGTGGGAAAATAAAATACGCAGGTGTCTCCAATCATAACCTGGAAGAGATAAAACTGGCAGCAAGTATTTTGGCAGAAGAAGGCCTGAAATTATCAGCGGTACAAAACCATTACAGTCTAGTGTACCGTTCTTCTGAAGAAGCGGGAATTATTGATTACTGCAAAGAGAATGATATTGTGTTCTTTTCGTACATGGTATTGGAGCAAGGTGCATTAACTGACAAATACAATGCAAAACAGCCTCTCCCTAGCGGTACGAGGAGAGGTGAAGCCTTTAATTCAGAAACACTTGGCAAGCTGGAGAGCTTAATTCACGTTATGAGAAACATTGGAAGCAAATACAATGCTTCTACTGCTCAGATTGCAACGGCTTGGTCCATTGCTAAAGGAACGGTACCGATTATCGGTGTTACAAAATTAAACCATATTGAGGATCTCATAAAGGCTGCTGAAGTAGAGCTGACTCTGGACGAAATCCGAGAGCTTGAAACGGCAGCGAAAGAAACCAAAGTTGAAGTCAGAGGCTCATGGGAAAATCCGATGCATTAATAAATCGCGTTCTAAATTTCAAGGAGGAATTATCATGCCGGTAATCACTATTGAAGCAGGCAAATTGAATAAAGAACAGAAACAGTTATTGGTCAGTGAACTCACCACATCAGCTGCAACTATCATGAATGTGCCCGAGTCAGCGTTTATCGTATTGGTTAAGGAGAATGATCCAGAGAATATTGGGGTTGGGGGACAGCTAATAGCAGATCGTTAACATTGAGAGCTGTGGAGAAGACCATGAAGGGTATAGAAAGTGAGGGATGATTCAGATGGAGTACGTGAAACTTGGGAATACCGGGTTGGATGTTTCTAGACTTTGCCTAGGCTGCATGGGCTTTGGTGAACCCGGCCGTGGATTTCATAAGTGGGTACTTAATGAAGAGAACAGCCGTCCGATCATAAAAAAAGCAATGGAGCTGGGCATTAACTTTTTTGATACAGCAAATGTCTATGCGGAAGGAACAAGCGAGGAAATTGTGGGCCGTGCACTTAAGGATTATGCTAATCGAGATGAAGTCGTTATTGCGACAAAAGTGTTTTCCCGCATGCATGAAGGCCCTAACGGTGCCGGCCTCTCCCGAAAGGCAGTTATGAGTGAAATTGATAAGAGCCTCAAACGACTTGGAACGGACTATGTGGATCTGTATCAAATTCACCGCTGGGATGAACATACACCGATTGAAGAAACGATGGAGGCATTACATGATGTAGTAAAGGCCGGTAAGGCGAGATATATCGGAGCTTCCGTCATGCAGGCCTGGCAGTTCCAAAAGGCACTGCATGTCGCCGAGAAACATGGCTGGACCCGGTTTGTAACGATGCAAAATCACTACAATCTGATCTACCGTGAAGAGGAGAGGGAAATGATGCCGCTGTGTAAGGCAGAAGGCATTGGGGTCATTCCATTTAGTCCGCTTGCCTCAGGCCGCTTGACTCGTGATTGGCAGGAAACCACGCAGCGTTCAGAAACCGATCAGGTGCAAAAAGCCAAGTATGACGCTACTGCAGAAGCTGACCGGATAATTATCGATCAGGTTGCCGCAATTGCAGCAAAATATGACGTTCCCCGCGTACAAATTGCACTTGCCTGGTTATTGCAGAAAGAGCCGGTTACTGCTCCCATTATCGGTGCTACGAAAATCTCTCACCTTGAGGATGCCGCCGCTGCCCTTTCCATTACATTAACTTCTGAAGAAATATCGTTATTGGAAGATGCATATGTACCACATCCGGTGTATGGGTCTAATGTTGGTTTTAAATAAATATTGTCTTAATGAAATGACGAGATAAAAAGCGATAAGCAGGCCAGATAAAGGGCTTACTTATCGCTTTTTTATTACAATCTATTAAAATTAGTTTTTAGAAACGCCCTAATAAAGAATAAGGAAACTTGAGATTTATATAATTAGATTTCAAGAAATTATACAATAATTCTGTCTACTACATAAATATAAGAGCACCAGACGTCTGATAGTAGTCGTTCAGGTGCTCTTTTTTTATGAATCGAATATAGCAACAATTATAATCTAATTGTAGACTGATTAATGTATTCCTTATCTAATTTCTTTCCACTAATTTTAGTGATTTTCTTCGCAGTTACTTGTGCCGGATAAGAATCATCGCTCACGCTATAGGTTATTTCAATCTCATCACCCTGTTTGAATCTAGAGGGAGAAACTTTACTTACCCAAATGACCTTAGTGTACTCATTAGAATTGAGAAGTTCTTTGTAACTCTTATTGAAATCCTCTTCTTTTAAGCCAGATATAACTAGCAGTCTTTTATTTTCTATATCTATTGTGTGTACAGTTCCAATAAATACTTCAGCATCCTTATTACAAGAAGTAAGCAAGAACAAACAAATGAAAATTAAGATAGGAATCTTATTAAGGATAGTATTTTTAAAGATAGTGTTTTTTTGGGCCATTGATTTCTCCTTTTAATTTATGACATTTGATGGGGGATATATATTGAATTTCTGTTAACATCAGAATGTTCAGAGCAAATGCTGCAAATAAATGAAGAATTAGAAATAGCGCAATGATTCTAGTAACTGATCGTTGAAGACTCCTAACCTTTGGTATATAATGAGTAAAATAGCAATTATATAATTTCTTTTCTAATATGTTGATTATAACAAGGTCGGGCATTCATTCATCGGAAGGTCCGCCTGTCTCTAATCTTTTACTATTGGGGGATATTATGAGCTGGTACGTATTATTCGTTCGAAATGGCTGCGAAGACCGTGTGAAGTCATCTCTGCAGCGGCTATTTACCGGAGAGTTGCTCCGCTGCGTCGTTCCCAAGAAGCAAATTTCGGAAAGAAGAGCCGGTCAATATGATTTAATTGAAAGACTGTTATTTCCGGGCTATGTGTTCATCCAGACTCAAATGAATTACTCTACCTATTATATCCTTCAGAAGAACCCCCATGTCTACCGGTTATTAAACTACTGCAGCCGCAAGGATCTTATCTATAAGCACCAAGCTATGAATAATTTGGAGAACTCTGAGGAGCAGTATTTTAAGCAAATACCGGAAGAGGAGATTAGTCCTATATTGGGGCTGCTCGATCATGACGATGTGGCGGAGAATTCTAGGGTGTATTTTGAGAACTCCCGTATGAACGTCGTGTCGGGCCCCTTAACTGGAAAAGAGGAGCTCGTCACCAAAGTTGACAAACGCAAAAGGCGCGCGAAGGTGAGTCTTCAGTTGTTGGGCGGCGGGAGAACGATCGATTTAGGAATTATCCTTTTGGAGCCGGAAACGAATCTTGTACAGGAATAACTTTAGCTAATGAAACCGGAAGCTGTATAACCGATGTTTCGGCACGTTATATGGCAACCGATGGATATAGGATAGAAATGGTAGTGCCTTCCGGAAGGAAGCATGAAAGGGCGAAGCTGTCGACATTATGAATTCCAAATTTCAATACATATATATAAAGACTAGACACACCTGTGTCCGGTCTTTTTATTTTATCCGGGAAAGGGGAATGCGGCAGTATCGTTCCGGCAATGAACCCTAAGGAGGCCCTGCCAAAGGAAAGGAGGCGAGCAGCTCTGTCACCATAAGTATGATATGGAAGCGTAAGGCATTACGGATGGGGCTCGTCATATGCGCTGCTGCCCGACCGGGCTCTAGCGGAATGAATACGGCTATATGTCTTAGCAGATAGGAAGAAACTTAAAGCAGAGAGGGCGAGAATAGAATGCCTGTCGGAATTGAAGCGTTGAATGTCTATGGAGGGTCCGCCTTTCTGGATGTGCTGCAGCTGGCCAAGCATCGCGGATTGGATACAACCCGGTTCGACAATTTGATGATGAAAGAGAAGGCTGTCGCGCTGCCGTTCGAAGATCCGGTCACATTCGGCGTGAATGCGGCGAAGCCGCTTGTTGATGCGTTGCGGCCGGAAGAAAAGGATCGGATTGAGCTGCTTATCACCTGTACGGAATCAGGCATCGACTTCGGCAAGTCGATTAGCACCTATATACATCATTATTTGGGTCTGAACCGGAACTGCCGGTTATTCGAGATCAAGCAGGCCTGTTACTCAGGCATCGCGGGCCTGCAGACGGCCATCAGCTTCGTGCTGTCTCAAGCATCACCGGGGGCGAAGGCTCTCGTTGTCGCGACGGATATCTCCCGCTTCATGACTGTGGAGCCGGGGGAGGTGCTGACGGCTGATTGGTCGTTCGCCGAACCGAGCGCCGGGGCCGGCGCTGTTGCTGTGCTGGTCAGCTCCCGTCCGTATGTATTTCAGATCGACGTAGGGGCGAGCGGATATTACGGCTATGAAGTGATGGACAGCTGCCGCCCGGTTCCCGACAGCGAAGCCGGCGATGCCGACTTATCCTTGATGTCTTATCTGGACTGCTGCGAGCAGACATTCCGGGAGTACAAAAAAAGGGTGCCGGAAGCCGATTACAGGGAGACCTTTCAATATCTCGCTTTCCATACCCCTTTCGGGGGAATGGTGAAGGGTGCCCACCGGTCGATGATGCGGAAGCTGGCCCAGGCGAAGCCGCCTGAAATTGAAGCGGACTTCCAAAGGCGGGTTAGGCCCGGTATGGTGTACTGCCAGCGGGTAGGCAATATTATGGGCGCGACGGCACTACTCTCGCTGGCGAGTACGATCGATCATGCAAGTCTCGATACGCCGGGCCGAATCGGCTGCTTCTCTTACGGCTCCGGCTGCTGCTCCGAATTTTTTAGCGGAGTTGCTTCAGCTAAAGGGCAGGAGCTTCAGCGCAGTTTCATGATCGGCCAACAGCTCGATGAGCGTTATCCGCTATCGATTGACGAATATGAATCGTTGTTCCAGCCTGCGAACGCGCTTCGATTCGGCACACGCAATCTGAAGATTGATCCGGAAGTACTGCCCGGCGCACTGAAGTCTGTAAGCGGGAGTGCACGCCTCGTTCTGGAGGAAATCCGTGAATATCACCGGGAATACAGGTGGACCTCATGAACTATGACACGATTAAGGTCCGGGCTCAGGGGCAGGTCTGTTATCTTCAGCTGAACCGTCCGGAAGCCGGCAATACGATAAACGACCGGTTGGTCGAAGAATGCTCACACGCGCTGGCGCAATGTGAGGAAAGTTCGTCGGTCATTGTACTGGAAGGCATGGACGGTATTTTCTGCACAGGTGCTGACTTCAAGGGTATTCACGCCAAGCTGACGGTGGGGGAGCCGCTGGACAATCGTCCGGAGCCTTTGTATGCCCTGTGGCAGAAGCTGGCGACAGGTCCATTCATTACGATTGCCCATGTCAGAGGCAAAGCGAACGCCGGAGGGGTAGGCTTCGCAGCCGCTTGCGATATCGTGCTGGCAGACGAGAAGGCGGAGTTCAGCTTGTCCGAGCTTCTGTTCGGGCTTTTTCCTGCTTGCGTATTACCGTTTCTCATTCGGCGGACGGGCTTTCAGAAGGCTCATTACATGACCCTTACAACGAAGCCGATTCCGGTACAGGAAGCGCATGCGTGGGGGATTGTGGACGGGTACGGCCCGGACAGCGAAATGCTGCTCCGCAGGCATTTACTCCGGCTCAAGAAGCTGCCGAAACCCGCGATTGCGCATTACAAAACCTATATGAACGAGCTGCGCGGGATATTGACGACATCCAAACCGTTAGCTTTGGCGGCTAACGAGAAGATTTTCGCGGACCCCCGGAATCTGGAGAAGATTTACCGCTATGTGGAGAAGGGACAATTTCCTTGGGAGGACGAATAATCTATGCTGACGATATTGAACGATTATAGTAATGGCTATGTAGCCATTCCCGTCATTGCAGCATGCAGCAAGCAGGGACTTTTCGCGGAGCTGTCCTTGACGGACCCGGTTTCATTTCAGGAGCTTTGCGGGAAACTGAACGCCAACAAGGGTTCTTTACGCATCGCGCTGAACATGCTTGAATCGATGCATTGGGTGGAGAGAAGCGAAGGGGATGCTTATATCCGCACGGCTTCGGCCGATGTTCATGAACAGATGCGGGAGGAAGGCGTGCCGCTGTTGTCTTTTCCGATGAAATCATATTTAAAAAGAAACCCATCCAAGCTCACACTGGAGCATTGGATCGAACGGTCGGAGCGGCAGTGGGATATGCAGAACCCGGTCATGGCCCGGTTTATGGACGGCTTGCTGGTGATTCCGCTCCTCCTGGCACTGAAAGAAAACGGCCAGCTAAGCTACGGGCAAGACGGAAGCAACACGCTGCTGCTGAAGAACATGGGGGCGCGCACCCGTAAGGAGATTAAGCGTTACTTTTCACATCACGGCTGGCTGGCGCAAGTTAAGGAAGAGGATTGCCTGACTGATACGGGCCGCTTTATGGTGGACCGTATTTTCATTACCGCGGCGATGGCCGCCTACCGGCCGATGCTCATGAGTATGGACGAGATTCTGTTCGGGGATTCCAGGGCAGTCTTCGGACATGACGGGGAAGGGCATGAGCTGCATATCGACCGGACGTTGAATGTCGTGGGCAGCGGATTTCAGCATGAGAAATATTTCTCCGATATGGAGGAAATCGTCCTGGCGATATTCAACCGTGAGCCGCTCGCGGAGCAGCCGAAATATATCGCCGACATGGGATGCGGGGACGGCTCCCTGCTGAAGAAGATGCATGCCATCATCCGGGATAAAACGGTCCGGGGCCGGCATTTGCAGGAATATCCGCTTAAGCTGATCGGCATCGATTATAACGGGAAGGCGCTGGACGCGACAAGCCTGACCCTGCAGGGGACGGAGCATCTGGTGCTCAAGGGCAATATTGGCGATCCGGCCCAGGTGATCCGGGATTTGAGGGAGCTGGGGATCGGGGACCCGGAGCATATTCTGCATGTCCGTTCGTTTCTCGATCATGACCGCCCCTACCTGCCGCCGGCAGATCAGGTGTCGGCCGCTGCCCGCTCGCGGGTCCGTTTCGACCAGCCGTATACGGATTCGGAAGGGAATGAAATTCCGGGAACCGACGTGTTTCAAAGCCTGGTGGAGCATCTGGAACGCTGGGCATCCGTCATGGGTAAGGACGGTATAATCATCCTGGAGGTACACGGCCTGGAGACGCGGACTGTACGCGATTATATAAGTAAATGCGAAAGCTTGCATTTCGATGCTTACCACGCTTTCTCCCAGCAGCTTCTTGTAGGTGCAGAGCAGTTTCTAATGGCCGCATCCGAGGCGGGCTTGTTTCCGGATTCTAATTATTTCCGCAAATACCCAAAGACGATGCCCTTCGGCCGTATTACCTTGAACCGGTTCGAACGGAGAGACTATAGAATCCGGTATGCCCGTCTGGACGATATGCCGGCTCTAGAGGAGCTGGAGGAGGCATGCTGGGAGCCGGATCTACGGACGCCGCCCTCCTCTATCCGGCGCAGATGGGAGCAGGACCCGGCGGGTCAGCTTGTCCTTGAAGTGGATGGAAGAATAGCCGGAGCGGTATACTCCCAGAGAATTGGAGCATCCGGGCAGCTGAGGCAGGCTTCCTTCGGCCGGTTGGAAGAGCTGCAAGAGGAGAATGGACCGGTAGTCCAGCTGCTTGGACTGAACATTCTGCCCGGGATGCAGCACCGGAATTTGGGGGACCAGCTGCTGGAATTTATGCTGCTGCGATGCAGCCTGATTAGCGGAGTGCATACCGTAGCAGGCATTACCCGGTGCAAGAATTACTCGCGGAATTCCGGGGTCCCGCTGGAGGATTATATCCGGCTGCGCAACGAGCATGGCAGCCCGGCGGACCCGAATTTAAGATTTCATGAATGGCATGGGGCGGAGATCAAGCAATTGATACCGGGCTACCGGCCGCTCGATACCGCGAACGAGGGTCAAGGCGTCTGGATCGAATACGATTTGCAGCACCGGCATCAGAAGCATAAGCATGCACCATCGCCTTCGCTTGAAGAAGTGAAAGCGTTACCCGCGGCGAAGATGCCGCTGCCGGCCAGAAATGTTCCATCCCGAAACGGCTTGATCCGCGACTACGTGACGAAGGTTATCGGTCTCGTCCTGGGGGGCGGTCAAGAATTCTCCATGGACCAGCCTTTGATGGAGATGGGACTGGATTCGGCGGATCTGCTGGAGCTGAACGAACGGATCAGCCACGAGTTTTCTGTCCGATTAGAGCCGGCCTTTTTCTTTCAATATAATACGCCGCAGCTCATCGTTGCTTACTTGGAGGATCAGGCTGCCCCTCAGGAGCCGCAAGCCGAAGAGGAGGTTGCCGCTGTGAAGCCCGTTGATGCTCCGGATTGCACGGATAGCGGGAACCTGCGTCAAGCTGCTGCCAGGAATGGCGAAGCGGCACCGGATAACGGTATCGCTATCGTTGCCGCCGCCTGCCGGTTTCCCGGGGGCGTGTCCAATCTGGATGAACTGTGGGAGCTGCTGCAAGAAGGAAGAAACGCCGTCGGGCGTATGCCGGACGGCAGATGGGAGTGGCCGGATTCCATCGATACGGCTCAATCCCATAGGGGAATCGATAGGGGCGGTTTTTTGGATGATGTTTCGGGCTTCGATCCTTCGTTTTTCCGGATCTCCCCGAAGGAAGCCGAATGGATTGACCCGCAGCAGCGTCTGCTGCTTGAGCTTGCCTGGGAATGCTTCGAACACGCAGGTTATCCGGCCAAGGAGCTGGCCGGAAGCGATACAGGCGTGTTTATCGGAGCCAGCGGCTCTGATTATCAGAGGCTGCTGGATAAGCACGAGGTTTACTACGGTCCCGGCGCTTCTATGGCGGCCCTGCCGAACCGCCTTTCGTATTATTTTAATCTGCATGGTCCGAGTCTGTTGATCGATACGGCCTGCTCCAGCTCGCTTGTAGCCATACATGAGGCCGTACGTTCCATGACTGATGGAGAATGCGGGCAGGCGCTTGTGGGCGGCATCCATCTGATGTGCCACCCGGCCAACAGCATCACCTATTACCAGGCGGGGATGCTGTCGAAGGACGGCGCCTGCCGCACGTTCGATGCCGAAGCGAACGGATACGTGCGCGGGGAAGGAGCCGGCATGGTGCTGCTGAAACCGCTTGATCAAGCGCTGCAGGATCAGGATACCATCCTTGCCGTTATCAAAGGCACGGCTGTTAACCATGGAGGCCAGGCCGGAGGACTTACGGTTCCGAATCCGGCCAAGCAGGCCGATCTGGTAGCCGCCGCTCTTCTTAAGGCTGGCTTTGCTCCCGAAACGGTCGGCTATATCGAAGCGCACGGAACGGGCACTTCGCTCGGTGATCCGGTGGAGATCGGCGGCTTGAAGGAGGCGTTCACCAGGCTGTCCGGCGGTAAAACGGAGGATTTCCCGCAGCCTTACTGCGGTTTAGGCTCGATTAAGACGAATATCGGACATCTAGAGGGAGCTGCGGGGATCGCCGGGCTGCTTAAGCTTGTGGTCAGCATGCGGAACCGGAGTATTCCGGCTTCACTGCATTTTCATGAGCTGAATCCGCATTGCTCGCTGGACCAGTCCCCCTTCTTCGTTGCCTCGGAGCAGCAGTCCTGGCCTTTGCCGGAAGGTCATCCGCTGCGCAGGGGAGGCGTCAGCAGCTTCGGGTCCGGAGGTACGAATGCCCATGTGCTGGTGGAAGAAGCGCCGGAGCGGAAGATTCTGTCCCCGCTGGACCGTTCACACGAACTGCTGTGCATCTCCGCTAAATCGGAGCAAGCGTTACAGAACCGGGCGAGAGATTTACTGCTATGGCTCGAACGGAATGGAGAAGCGTACCGGATTGCCGAAGTATGCGCCGCATTGCTGAACGGCAGGGAGCATTTCGCAGGGGCACGGGCCGCCTTCGTCGTTCAAAGCCGGGAGGATATGAAGGATAAGCTCGAGGCGCTGCTTGAAGGACGCGATACGGGCGGGTATTTCAGTGCCGGGCATCTTGGCGTGAATGGGAAATTCCGCCGTCAACCGCTCTTCGAAGAGCTGGGACAGGGAATTATCAAGGAAATAGAATCGGTACGGGACGCGGCCCTGGAGAACGGCCTTCATGCATTGGCGGAGCTGTACGCCGCAGGCTACGATCTTGATTGGAAGGCGATGTACACCGGCGTTCCCGTTCCCCGGATTGGACTGCCAACCTACCCGTTCCAGCGGGAGCGGTATTGGATTGGTGACAGAAGGAGCAAAGTGGCCTCGGAGCAGCAGCCGAAAGCGCCGGACACTGCGCCGGCTCGATACGAGTCCGGTTCATACCCGGTGGTCTCCGCTCCGGCCGCGACAAAGCCGCATGTAGATCCGCAGACGGCTTCAACGGCTGACGCCCACACGCAGGAAGTTTCGGAGCTGCGGGGGATAACAGCGTTGCGGCCGGTAACCGAATACGGGTCCAAGAGCACCGTACAAGCGGCAGACCGTTCCAGACCTTTCATCTCGCTCAAGCCTTCCTCCGAATTGCTGCCCCCTACCGCCGGAGCGTCCAGCGGCAGGGAACCGCAGCGCAGGCCGGACCTGCGCGAAGCCGGTAACGAGCACGTGTTACAGGAAGAACTGGCACTTAGCTTGGCTGAGGCGCTCTACATGAAGCGCAGCGAGATCGACCCGGGCGGGAAGTTCGTTGATTTCGGGCTGGATTCCATTATCGGGGTTGAATGGATTCAGACCCTTAACAAACGGTATGGCACGAAAATTCCGGCAACGAAAGTGTATGAGTATCCGACACTACGGGATTTTTCCGGGTATTTGGTCCAGCTGATATCCCCATCATCCGAGGGGCGTATTGCTGATCTGCCGAAGGAGGAAGCGGTCCTTCACCCGCCGGTGTCCGCTCTATCCGCAGGGCGGTCGGATCTGCGGAAGCAGCTGGCTGTAAGCTTGGCGGAAGCTTTGTATATGAAGCCTGAAGAGATTGATCCTTCCCGGAAATTTGTTGATTTGGGGCTGGATTCGGTCATCGGCGTGGAATGGATTCAGACGGTTAACCGCCTGTTCGGCACAGCAATAACGGCAACCCAAATCTACGCCTATCCGACGCTGTATGATTTTGCGGAATACGTTGAGGAAACGCAGGCAGAAAAGGAAGGTCCGCCTAGCGCGGGCACAGCTGAGGCCGAGCTGTCGGTCGACGAGATATTGGAAAAGGTATACACGGGGACGCTGGACAGCGGCCAAGCCGGTCATTACTTGCAGCAGCTTCGCTATACGGGAGCTTCAAAATAAACGATGGGAGTGCGATAAGATGGTCTCGGTTGGAATCGAAGCGATGAATGTGTACGGCGGGTCGGCCAGCCTGGATGTTCTCGAGCTGGCCAAATTCCGCAGCCTGGACACCTCCCGGTTCGAGAATTTGCTGGTGAAGGAAAAAACGGTGGCGATGCCCTATGAGGATGCCGTTACGTTCGGCGTCAACGCCGCCAAACCGCTCCTCGATGATATGACACCGGAGGAGATCGGGCGGATAGAGCTGCTTGTGACTTGCACGGAATCGGGCATCGATTTCGGCAAATCGCTCAGCACCTACATCCATCATTATCTGGGTTTAAGCCGGAACTGCCGGCTATTCGAAATCAAACAGGCCTGTTATTCCGGTACAGCAGGATTCCAGATGGCCGTCAATTTCGTATTGTCGCAAACCTCGCCCGGAGCCAAGGCGCTGGTGATCGCGACGGACATCTCCCGGTTCTCGGCAGCTGACGCCGCCGAGGCCGAAGGGGCGGACTGGTCGTTCGCTGAACCGAGCGGTGGCTCGGGTGCAGCAGCGGTGCTGGTCGGCGAGAATCCGGCTGTATTCGAAGCCGATATCGGAGCGAACGGTTATTACGGATATGAAGTGATGGATACCTGCCGCCCTGTTCCGGATACGGAGGCGGGCGATGTGGATCTATCCTTGCTCTCCTACCTGGATTGCTGCCAGCAAACGTTCCAGGAATACAAAAAGCGGGTAATCGGTGCGGATTACCGGAGCACGTTCCAGTATCTGGCCAGCCATACGCCATTCGGCGGAATGGTCAAAGGTGCCCACCGCACCATGATGCGAAAGGAAGCAAAGGCAGGCCAAGCTGAAATCGAGGAGGATTTCCTCCGGCGTGTCATGCCGGGAATCAGTTATTGCCAGCGGGTAGGCAATATTATGGGGGCGACGCTGTTTCTGTCTCTCGCCGGCACCATCGACCAGGGCAGCTTCGAGACGCCGGGGCGAATCGGGTGTTTCTCTTACGGCTCGGGATGCTGCTCCGAGTTTTATAGCGGTGTCGTGACGGCGGAAGGCCAGCGGCGGCAGCGGCGTTTCGGCATCGAACGGGCGCTGGGCGAACGTTATCCGCTGTCAATGGCGGAATACGATGAGCTCTTGCGGGATACGCAGGCGATCAAATTCGGAACCCGTAATGCGAAGCCCCATTCACAGCTGATCCCGGAGGCTTGGCAGGCATTGCGGGGTAAAGGCCGGCTGGAGCTTGTGCAGGTCCGGGATTATCACCGTGAATACAGCTGGGGGGGCTGATGGCAATGTTCTCTTCGGTCGTTCGGCTGGATGAAGCGGAAGCAGGCATTTTCCAAATTACGATGGAGGACCGTGCTAACCGGAATATGTTCTCCGGAGAGCTGATCGCCGGGCTGCGGTCGGCCTTTGCGGAGATCGATGCCAATCCGGATGGCAAAGCGGTCATTCTGACCGGATACGATAGCTACTTCGCCTCCGGCGGTACCCGTGAGTCACTGCTAAGCCTTCATGAAGGCCGCGCCCGGTTCACCGATCTCGATGTGTACAGCCTGGCCTTAAATTGCAAAATCCCGGTAATATCCGCCATGCAGGGTCACGGAATTGGCGGCGGATTCGTGCTCGGGTTATTTTCAGATATAGTCATTCTTAGTTTGGAAAGCGTATACAATACGAATTTTATGAAATACGGCTTTACGCCCGGCTTCGGCTCCACACTGATCGTACCCCGTAAGCTGGGCATGAGCCTGGCGCAGGAAATGCTTCTCAGCGCAGGCAGCTATCGGGGCGCGGAGCTGCAGAAAAGAGGTATTCCGTTCCCTGTACTGCCAAGGAATGAAGTGCTGGAGCATGCGTACGGCGTAGCCAGACAGTTAGCGGAGAAACCAAGGATATCCTTAATAACGCTCAAAGACCATTTGACCGCGTCTCTGCGCAGGGAGCTTCCGGAAGTTGTGCAGCAGGAGCTTGACATGCACACCAAGACATTCTTTCAGGATGAAGTGCGGGACCGGATTATGAATTTGTTCGGGAATTGAATTTATGGCAAAAGAGGGAATGCCGATGAATGCGGAACAGATATTGCAGGCGCTGATGCGAAAGGAAATCCGGCCGGATGAAGCTAAGGCGCTTCTGGCATCCGGCAAAGGACAGACAGCCGCAGCCGAATCGTATACGAACATAGACGGGCGGCGGAATAAGCCTGCGGACCGGACGGTTGCCGGCCGGGAAGCCATCGCGATTGTCGGAATGTCCGGCAAATATCCGGAGGCTGACGATTTGCCGCAGTATTGGGACAATTTGTCGGCGGGAAGGAATTCCGTCAAGGAGATTCCCCCGTCACGCTGGAATACCGGCAACTACTACAATCCGCATCCTCAAAAAGGAAAAATATATGCCAAATGGCTGGGAATGCTCGAAGACTTTGCGGATTTCGATCCGCTCTTTTTTCATATATCACCGACGGAAGCGGAATGGATGGATCCGCAGCACCGGTTGTTTTTGCAGGAAGGGTACAAGGCGTTTGAAGACGCCGGATATAGCCCGCAGCGGCTGGACGGCATGAAGTGCGGTCTATATCTCGGCATCATGAGCAGCGAATATGGGGCGCTGTGCAGAGAGAGAGGAAAGGCGGACATGTCTTCCGGCTTTGGCTTTGCCCATACGACGGGAAGCAGCCACGCCATAGCGGCCGCCCGCTTGGCTTATTACCTGAACCTGAAGGGGCCGGCAATCCCGATTGATACGGCTTGCTCCTCCTCGCTTGTTGCTGTTCATCTGGCCTGCCAGGCGTTATTGAACCGGGAAACCGATATGGCACTGGCCGGCGGCGTGAGCTTATATTTGACCCCGGAAACGTACGTTTCGATGTGCGATGCGGGCATGCTCTCACCTGACGGGCAGTGCAAAGCCTTCGATAACAGTGCCAACGGGTTCGTACCCGGCGAAGGAGTCGGCGCCATCGTCCTGAAACGGCTGGGAGACGCAGAGGCGGACGGTGACTCCATTCATGGTGTCATTCTCGGATCGGGCATCAACCAGGACGGGAGAACGAACGGCATCACCGCGCCGAGCTTGAGCAGCCAGATGGAGCTTGTGCGGGATATCTATGAGAAATACGGCATTGATCCGGAGAGCATCGGTTATGTGGAGATGCACGGAACCGGCACCAAGCTGGGCGATCCGATCGAGCTTGAGGCAATATCGGCCGTATTTAAGGAACGAACGAACCGTAAAGGCTATTGCGCTATCGGCTCCGTGAAAAGCAATATTGGCCATACATCCGGGGCAGCCGGCATCGCCGGCATCCAGAAGGCCGTGCTGCTTATGCGTCATAAGAAGCTCGTCCCGACGCTGCACTACCGGGTGCCGAATGAGCACTATTCCTGCGAAGATTCGCCGTTCTATGTGAATACGGAGACGAAGGACTGGGAGAGCCGCGAAGGACCGCCGCGCCGCACGGCGGTCAGTTCGTTTGGCTTCAGCGGAACCAATGCCCATCTTGTCCTTGAGGAATATAACGACAAGAGACCTTCCGCCGGGACGGGCGTTCAGCCGTTGTTCGTGCTGTCAGCCAAAAGCGGTGAGCAGCTGGCGGACTACGCCCGAAGCCTGGCTGTTGTGATCGCTTCCCGGGAGCAGATCGATTTGGCCGATGTTGCCTATACGCTGCAGACTGGCCGTGATGCAATGGAGGTACGGCTTGCTTTTCAGGCGGATTCCAGAAAAGCGGTTATTGATGCATTGAACAGTTACCTGTCTGCTGGCGGGGGAGACGGTATGGTTACAGGCCGCGCACTCACCGACCGGCGCCTGCTGGAGCAGGAGCTGACTCCCCTGATGAACCGCTGTATCCGGCAAAAGAAGGCGAAGCCGGCGCTTGAGCTGTGGGTACAAGGGGCGGCGGCGGACTGGGACGCATGGTATGGGGACCGCAAGCCCCGGCGGATCAGCCTGCCGACGTATCCGTTCCTGAAGGAACGGTATTGGCTGCCGCCTGTACAAGGTGCCGGGGGCATCGCGGCGGCGGAACAGCACTGGCAGGAGGCGCAGCGTAATGGCGAAGACGCGCATGCGGGGCGCAGCCTGCGGATGCTGCGGAAGGAATGGGAGCCTTGCCCTCTCCGTGCAGAGCCGGGCAGCAACCGTGGAACGGTCGCCATTCTGGCGTCGGAGGAGACGAAGCCGTTAGCGCTGCTGCTGTCGCATAAGCTTGCTCCGGCCCGGATCATCGGCCCCGAGCAGCTGCGCGGCGAGCTGGACAAGCCCGCACCGGAGCAAGCGGTCTATTCGGGTCTCATTGATTTAATCGGCTGCGGGAAGCAGCGGAGCGGTGAGGAGGAAGACTGGATAACCTGGCTTCAGCGGCTGGTCGAATTCGGGAGCCGGGACGGTATGAAGCTGATAGGCGTAACCCGGGGGCTGGAGGCGGAGGATGGCCCGGCCAATCTATCGGGTGCTGTGCGGGCCGGCTTGTACCGGATGCTGCAGAGCGAATACAGTCATCTTCGTTCACGGCATGTCGACTTCGGGCCGGATTGCGGCGAGCCTATTATGGCGGAGACGATTGCGGCCGAGCTGCTGACGGATAGTCTGGAGGCCGAGGTGCGTTACCTAAGCGGGACGCGGTACCGCGCCTGCTTGGGTGAGCTGCCTATGGATAGCGGAGAAGCGACGCCCGTCTCGTTTCCGGAAGGGCAAACGCTGTGGATTACCGGGGGTACCCGCGGCATAGGGGCGCTCTGCGCGAAGCACTTCGTCAACCGCCGGGGCGTTAGGCGGCTGGTGCTGACGGGGCGGGAAGCATTTCCGCCCCGGGCGCAGTGGGAGGCATACGAGGCGGATGCAGACAGCGCGATCGGGCGGAAAATCCGGGCCGTAAGAGAGCTCGAGGCACTGGGGGCCGACGTGAAGGTGCTGTCCCTTGATCTGACCGATGAAGAGGCGGTGCGCCGCTGCTTCGATGAAGTCAGAGCCACCTGGGGCCGGATCGGCGGCGTGCTTCATTGCGCCGGGATCGTCGATCAGGAGACGCCGGCGTTTATCCGGAAATCAGGCAGCGGCATCCGGGAGGTGCTGGCTCCAAAAACAGCGGGGCTGGATGTATTGCTCCGCTGCATGAAAAGCGAGCCGCTGCAGTTCTTCATGCTGTTCTCGTCCGTGTCGTCCATTGTGCCGGCGCTTGCATCCGGACAGAGTGATTATGCAATGGCGAATGCTTATATGGATTACGCGGCACAGGCATGGCGCGGGGAAATCCCGGTTGTCAGCGTCCAGTGGCCCAATTGGAAGGAAACGGGCATAGGCGAAGTGAAGAGCCGGATCTATCGGCAAAGTGGTCTGCTGTCGCATACGAATGACGAAGGCTTAAGGCTGCTGGATCGTATTCTAGCCCGGGGTCTTGGACCGGTCGTGCTGCCGGCCGTCATCGATCCGCAGCGCTGGAAGCCGGAACAGCTGCTGCTTCGCAGCCTGGGGAGCGGGCAGGGGGAACCGCAGTCTCAGCCTGTGCGGCAGGGGACGGCCCATAATACCGGACAAGACGGGAGAGAAGGCCTTCTGTATTCCGTGTCGGCACTCTTGACCGGCATCTTTGCGAAGGAACTGAAGCTTGCGCAGTCGCGGCTTGATCCCGATACGCCGTTCACCGAATACGGCGTCGATTCCATAATGCTTGCCCAGGTGCTGCGAACCGTACGGCAGTCGGCCGGCATTGATCTGGACCCGTCGGTATTATATGAATATCCGACTATCCGCCTGCTGTCGGAATGGCTGGCGGATAAACACGGCGCATCGCTCTCCCTGGGGGCCGCAACAAATCCGGAAGAAGGAGCTCCGGATAAGGACAAGGGTATTCTCGGAGCGACGTTAAACGGCCGGGAGAAGCAGCCGGTTCAACCGACTCCCGCACCAAAGGCAGCCCCTGTTCCTGCCACGGCAGTGAGGACAGGAACGGGGCCGGCCGATATCGCGGTTATCGGCCTGTCCTGCCGTTTCCCGGGAGCGGAGACACCGGACGGCTACTGGCGGCTATTGTCAGAGGGAAGGTCGGCGATCCGAACGGTAACCCGGGATAACTGGACGGGTGGAGCAGCTGATTATGCAGGGCTGCTTGACTGTTCGCGCACGATGCCTGCCTCACATTTCCGCCTGTCGGAGGAAGACGCGAACGCGATGGACCCTCAAGCGCTGCTGCTGCTCGAGGAGAGCCTGAAGGCATGGCATCAGGCAGGCTATGTGCCGGAGGAGATCAAGGAACGCAGCATCGGAGTCTATATCGGCGCGCGGAGCCGGCACGAGCCGGACGAAGCCAGCCTGCTCCTGGCCCGGAATCCGATTCTGGCGGTTGGAACGAACTATTTGGCGGCTAACATTTCGCAATATTTTGACCTTCGGGGTCCGAGTGTGGTCTTGGATACGGCCTGCTCGTCGGCGCTCGTCGGCTTGAACGTGGCGGTACAGGCACTGCTTGCCGGCGAGATCGAATGCGCGCTTGTCGGCGGTGTCAGTCTGCTCGTATCCGATAAATCGCACCGGCTGTTCCGGCAGCGCGGCATCCTGAGTCCTGAGCCGCAATTCCATATCTTCGACGGGAAAGCGAGTGGCGTGGTGCTGTCGGAAGGAGCAGGAATCGTACTGCTTAAGCCTGTAGCGCAAGCGCTGATAGACGGAGACCGGATTTATGCGGTCATTAAGGGAGTTGCCGTGAACAATGACGGACGGACGGCGGGACCGGCCGCGCCGAATTATACGGCGCAGACAGAAGTGATGCGCCAGGCACTGGTCCGGAGCGGCAAGCAGCCGGAGGAGATCGGCTACATTGAAGCGAACGGGTCAGGATCGGAGGTGAACGATCTGCTGGAGCTGAAGGCGACCCAAGCCGTGTACCGCAAGGCAGGCGGACCGCCTCTTTGCATCGGGTCTGCCAAGCCCAATATTGGACATCCGCTGTGTGCAGAAGGCATCGCCGGCTTGATTAAGCTTGTCTTGATGCTGGACCGCCGGGGGTATGTTCCGTTCCTGTCCGGCCATACGCCGATGAAGCATTTCGATATCGGCGCTTCGCCTTTTTATTTCAGCAGGGAGCATCAGGAGTGGGCGGGTCCCCGTACCGCAGCGCTGAACTGTTTTGCGGACGGAGGCACGAACGCGCATATCATCCTCGAAGGCTGGGAGGAGCTTCGCGGGCCGGATGCGCTCCGCCGTCCGCTGCCGCTGCCGGCTATGGAGCCGGATGGAGGGCCGGGCGGCACCACTGGGCTTGAGGGGACTGACGATTCGCAGCCGGGTGAAGCGGAGAGCGAACCGATCATCTGGGAATCGTACGCCTAAAGGAGGATCATGAATGAAGCAGCAGCTGGTCTTTAATCAAAATAATCCGATGATTCGGCATCATCAGGTCTGCGGACAATCGCTTCTGCCAGGCCAGGCCTATATCGATATACTGTATCAAATCTTCCGGAAGTACAAATACCGGTTCAACGAGCTTGAACTGCGCAATCTGTCCATCCATCAGCCATTGACCGCCCGGCCCGAAGAGGATATTGTGCTCACCATCCAGGTGACGGAAACCGCAGAAGGCCGCTGGGCGGTACGCTTCGGGGGCCGGAGCAGGCTCAGCGGAATATACTCCGGTGAAGAAATCTTATATGCAGCGGCAGAAATGCACCGGATCGGACCGGTACTGTTCGATGAACAGCTCTATCCGGACGAATACAAGTCGGCCCCGGTACGTTCCCGGGATCTGGGCAGGATGTACGAGGAGTGGATGCAGCGCGGCGTCTTGCATACCGGTTTCATGAAAGCTGCGGGAACGTTATGGGCAACAGACGAAGCCTATATCATGGAAACGGCTGTCAGCGAGGAGGCGCTCCTGACGGCGGACAAATTTATGTTCCATCCCGTACTCCTGGACGGAAGCGGGGCCGGGATTCTCGGAGGCTTGTTCAAGGGTGGATTACAGACCGGGAAAGGTCTGCTGCTGCCGTTATTTTACGAATCGTTCCGCGCTTCGGGACTGCTGCAGACCGGCTGTTCCGCCAAGGTACTCTCCTCGTCCGTCCAACAAAGGGGAGAGCTGCTGTCGATGACGATCAGTTATTACGATAATCAAGGGAGTAAAGTAGCTGAGCTGACGAACTTCACAATGAAGCTGATCCGCCAAGACAATACGGGAGCGGAAATTATTATCGGGGAGTCTCGCCCGGACGGACAACAGCAGCAGAGCCATGCGGCGGGGGCTGCGGCAGCGCTGAAGCTCGTGCGGAAGCTTCTGGCGGAACAGCTGCAGAAGACGGAAGAGGAGCTGAATCCCCATGCCGGCTATTACGAGCTGGGTCTGGATTCGGCAGGCCTGCTTGCCATTGCGAATGCCATCGAAAATGAGATCGGAGACGCTGTGCCGCCAACGCTGCTGTTCGAGCATACGACGGCCGTGCAGCTGGCCGACTATTTGGCATCGGCCTATTCCGGACGTTTTGGTAGGAAGGATACGTACGGGAAGGAGGCGTACGAGAAGGAAACGTACGTGAAGGATTCGTATGGCAACATCCCGTCCTTCAGGACCGCCGGCGAGCCGCAAGGCCGGGAACAAGCGGCAGCGAACGCCCTGCCGTCGCCAGATGCCGGTGCAGACGGCGACATTGCTATTATCGGGATGGCCGGAAGGTATCCTGACGCGGACGGGCTAGCCGCCTTTTGGGACAATTTGAAGTCGGGCAAGGATAGTATCCGCCAGGTTCCGTCCACCCGCTGGCAATGGGAAAGTTATAAGGATATTGTTTCGCCTTCGGGCAAGCCGGTGTCCCGCTGGGGCGGCTTCATCGACGATCCGGATTGCTTTGACCCGCAATTTTTCCGGATCTCCCCAAGGGAAGCGGAGACGATGGATCCTCAGGAACGGTTGTTTTTAACGGTCTGCTGGGAAACGATTGAGGATGCGGGGTATACACCGGGTACGCTCGTTCAACCACGGGGCCGCCATAAGCGGCAGCCGGTCGGTGTATTTGCCGGCGTGATGCATAAGGACTATGCGATGCTTGGAGCGGAAGAGGCGGCGAAGGGCAATCGGTTTCCTTTGTCGCTCAATTATGCGCCGATTGCTAACCGGGTCTCTTATTTTTGCAATTTCCACGGTCCCAGCATGACCATCGATACAGTATGCTCCTCTTCACTGACGGCGGTTCATCTGGCGGCCGAGAGCATCCGGCACGGCGAGTGCGAGGTTGCATTGGCAGGGGGCGTGAATCTGTCCCTGCATCCGAACAAATACGTCTCCTACGGCCTGATGGATATGCATGCCAGCGACGGCCGGTGCCGTACATTCGGCGAGGGCGGGGACGGATACGTGTCCAGTGAAGGCGTCGGCGCCGTGCTGCTCAAGCCTCTTTGGAAGGCGGTCCGGGACGGAGACTCTATTTATGCCGTTATTAAAGGCAGCGTCATCAATCACGTAGGTACGGTCAGCGGAATTACGGTGCCCAGTCCGGTCGGCCAGGCCGAATTAATCAGCGAATGCCTGGACAAAACGGGCATCGACGCGCGGACTATATCTTATATCGAGGCGCATGGAACGGGGACGTCACTAGGCGATCCGATTGAAATGCAAGGGCTTGTCAAGGCGTTCAGGGACTACACATCCGACACCGGGTTTTGCTCGATCGGTTCGGTCAAATCCAATATCGGACATGCGGAATCGGCAGCCGGCATCGGCGGGCTGCACAAGGTGATTTTGCAGCTGTACCACGAGAAGCTGGTGCCCTCACTCCATGCGGAGGAGCCGAATCCGTACATTGATTTTGCCGGCTCACCTTTTTATATTCAGCGGACATTGAAGCATTGGGAGCGGCCGAAGGCCGTTATCGGCGGCAAGGAGACGGTCTTCCCGCGGCGCGCTGGTATCAGCTCGTTCGGGGCGACCGGATCGAATGCCCATATCATCCTTGAAGAATACATGCCGGAACCGGACATGGTGAAGCCACTAAACGCAGCAGGCCTTGAGCCGGGAGAACGGCTATACCTGATACCGCTGTCAGCCAAAAATAAGGAGCGTCTGCAAGCTTACGCCGCCAAGCTGGCTGCTTTTCTGCAAGCCTCCTTGCCTGAACAGAAGGCGGCAGCAGTCGGGAAGCAGCATGGCGCCGCTATTCTGGAAACGGCTGAGCACCGGGTATGCAGCATCGTCTCGGACATCATTCAGATGAAGGACGGAATCATCGATGCGGAGCAGGACTGGTCCGAATACGGACTGGAGCCGGTACATTTCATCCAGCTTCACGATAAATTAAAGACTGCCTTCGGCATAGAGCTCGGCAGCGAGACGATCCTGGCGCTTCGTTCGGCTGCCGCCGTGGCGAAACGGCTTGCCGAAGGGACGGCTGGTATTGAAGAGGAAGATGCTTCACCCGCCGTTGAAAAGTCCGGAGGTTCAGGCCGGCTGGATGCAGAGAACCTTGAAGCTATAGCCTATACACTGCAAGTGGGACGCGAGCCGATGAACGATCGCGTGATTTGCGTTGCCCGCAGCAGCCGGGAGCTGATCCTTCAGCTCGAACAAATTGCGCAGGGGAAAGAGAATATCGCGTCGGTGTTCCGGGGGACGGTCAAGCCAAGCGGCGAGCTGGCTTCCGTATTCCGGGCGGATGAAGATTTCGGCGAGCTGCTGCAGCGGTGGCTGAGCAAAGGACAGCTGGAAAAAATCGCGCAGCTATGGGTAAACGGCGTCGGTATTGACTGGAAACAGTTGTATGGGAGCAATGCTCCGAAACGGCTCAGCTTGCCGTCTTATCCGTTCGCGAAGGAACGGTACTGGCTGCCTTCAATGGCTGCATCGGAAGTTCGTGCATTTGGACAACAGGGATGGCCGCCTATGTCTGCCCGCCGTGATGGCGGGGCTCTACCGGCCGAGCGGAGCATGCGGATGCTGCAAAAGCAGTGGGAGCCATGTCCACCGCCAGCATCTATCTGCAGCCTGTCCGGAGCTGTGGCTATTCTCACGACGGAGGAGACAAGACCGCTTGCTCTCCGGCTCGCCCGGCAGTTGTCAGCTGCCCGGATACTGGGCTCCGAAGAGCTTCGCTCCGAGCTGGATGAGCATGTCTACTCATACGTCGTCGACTTGACCGGCTGTGGGAAAGAACAGACCGACGAGCCGGATGGCTGGATTCCCTGGCTTCAGCGGCTGATAGAGCGAGGGACGCGTGACGGCATGATGCTTCTGGGCGTGACCACGGGGCTGGAAGCAACGCAGGGGCAGAAGCAGGGCCCGGTCAATCTGGCCGGGGCTATGCAGGCCGGCTTATACCGGATGCTGCAAAGTGAATACAGCCACCTGCGTTCGCGCCACGTCGACTTCGCGCCGGATTGCGGCGGGCACGTTATGGCGGAGATGATTGCGGCTGAGCTGCTGACAGACAGCGAAGATGCCGAGGTGCGCTATCTACAAGGGATTCGGTACCGCGCCTGCCTGACTGAGCTGCCTATGGACAGCGGAGAAGAGGCGCCCGGCCCGTTTCCGGAGGGGCAAACGCTATGGATTACAGGAGGCACCCGCGGAATTGGGGCCTTATGCGCGAAGCATTTTGTCAGAATCCGGGGTGTACGCAGGCTGGTGCTGACGGGACGCGAAGCCATTCCGCCCCGCGAACAGTGGGATGACTATACGGCGGACGAGGCCAGCCCGACCGGGCAGAAAATACGCATGGTCCGCGAACTGGAGTCGCTCGGGGCTCAGGTGAAGGTACTGGCCCTTGATTTGACCGACGAGGCGGCCGTACGCCGCTGCTTAAGCGAGGTGAAGGCGGCGTGGGGCGGGATCGGCGGCGTGCTTCATTGCGCCGGGCTGGGCAATTTGGACACACCGGCATTTATCCGCAAATCAGGCGGCAGGATGGAAGAGGTGTGGGCACCGAAAGTGAAGGGCCTTAATGTCTTATACCGCTGCATGAGAGAGGAGCCCCTGCAGTTTTTTGTGCTGTTCTCGTCGGTGTCAGCGATCGTGCCGACACTGGCAGCGGGGCAGAGCGATTATGCGATGGCTAATGCGTATATGGATTACGCCGCACAGGCATGGAGCGGGGAATGCCCGGTGATCAGCATCCAGTGGCCGAGCTGGAAGGAGACGGGCCTTGGCGAGGTTAAGAGCCGTGCTTATGAACAGACGGGAATGCTTGCGCATACGGATGCCGAGGGCTTACTGATGCTGGACCGTATTTTGTCCGGCGGCCAGGGACCGGTTGTGCTGCCGGCCGTGGTCAATCCCCGGCGCTGGAAGCCGGAGAGGCTGCTGCTGCGCAGCCTGCGTGAGCTGGGGGATGCCCGGATTGAGGCAAGGAAGCCTGCGCCGCAAGAAGAGCGGGACGCAGAGAATGTGCTGCCGGCGGTACGGTCATTCGTAACGGGCGTGTTCGCGAAAGAGCTGAAGCTTGACCCGCTGCGGCTTGATCCCGACCTGCCTTTTGCCGAATATGGCGTGGATTCCATTATGCTGGCGCAGGTGCTGCGAATCATTAATCAGGGGGCCGGCACTGAGCTGGACCCGTCAATCCTGTATGAACACCCGAGCATCCGTTCCTTATCGGCGTGGCTTGCAGACAATCACGGTGATTCGTTCGCTGCTCACAGCAGGGAAGTGAGGGAGCTGCCGGGCCAAGGGGACAGCCGCCTGTTTCAACCGGCTGCCGCTTTGAAGCAGCCGCCGGTACCGTTATCAGGACCGCTGCCGCAGACTGCTGCCGCAGGCCGAATGATAGATTCGGGCACGGATGCGCCGAATATTGCGGTCATCGGCTTGTCCTGCCGCTTTCCCGGAGCGGAGACGCTGGACGACTACTGGCGCCTGCTGTCAGAGGGAAGCTCCGCCATCCGCCTTGTTCCGGCGGGGCGCTGGCCGGGGCCGGAGCTATATTATGCCGGTCTGCTCGGCCGGCAGCAGGCGATGCCGGCTTCTGTATTCCGTTTATCGAATGAAGATGCGCAAGCGATGGACCCGCAGGCGCTGTTGCTGCTCGAAGAAAGCCTCAAGGCATGGCATCATGCAGGCTATACGCCGGAGGAGATCAAAGAGCGTTCAGTAGGCGTATACATCGGTGCGCGCAGCAAGCATGATCCTGATGAAGCAAGTCTGCTTCAAGCCCGGAATCCGATTCTGGCGGTCGGGTCGAATTATTTGGCCGCCAACATTTCGCAGTATTTCGATCTCCACGGCCCGAGTCTCGTCCTGGATACCGCCTGCTCTTCGGCGCTTGTCGGCCTCAATCTGGCGGTCCAGGCCTTGCGCAGCGGAGAAATCGAATGTGCGCTTGTCGGCGGAGTCAGCCTGCTGACCTCCAGTAAGATACACCGGCTGTTTCAGCAGCGGGGCATCTTAAGCCCGGAGCCGAACTTTCACGTGTTTGACAGCCGCGCGCAGGGCGTGGTGTTGTCGGAAGGAGCGGGAGTCGTGCTGCTCAAGCCTGTAGAGCAGGCGGTTAAGGACGGGGACCGGATCTACGCAGTCATTAAAGGAACCGCCGTGAACAATGACGGGAGGACGGCAGGTCCTGCCGTGCCGAACCTGCAGGCACAGAAGGAAGTGATGCGCCAGGCGCTGGCCAGAAGCGGCAAACGGCCGGAGGAGATCGGTTACATTGAGGCGAACGGCTC
Organism: Paenibacillus sp. FSL E2-0178; assembly: GCF_038593005.1. NCBI lineage: Bacteria > Bacillati > Bacillota > Bacilli > Caryophanales > Paenibacillaceae > Paenibacillus > Paenibacillus sp. FSL E2-0178. The sequence continues at coordinate 1,690,520 of NZ_CP151953.1, read as the reverse complement.
CGGATCAGTAGTGACTGATCTGCTGGAGCTGAAGGCAATTCAGGCCGTGTACCGCAAGGACGGCGGAGTGCCGCTTGGCATCGGGTCGGTCAAGCCGAATATCGGTCATCCTTTATGTGCAGAAGGGATCGCCGGATTGATCAAGGTGGTGCTGATGCTGAATCATGGAGAGCAAGTTCCGTATTTGTCCGGCCAAAGGCCGATGAAGCACTTTGATATCGAAGCGTCACCTTTCTATTTCAGCAGGGATTGCGCCGAATGGCCGGGCCGCAGAACCGCTGCGCTGAACAGTTTTGCAGACGGAGGCACGAACGCGCATGTCATCATGGAGAGCTGGGAGGAGCTGCGCGCGCCGAATGCTGTCCGCCGTCCGCTTCCGTTGCCGGAGGAGGCCATTGAACAGCCTGCCGGCACAAGCGCGGTTAAGCCGAACTGGTGGCTGAAGCAGACCAAAGCGGCTGATGAGATTCGAGGATGAGCAGAGAGATTAAGACTGGAGGGTTAAGCGGGATGACAACAACAGAATTCCGGTTTCAAAGCGATCATCCGATCTTGGCCCATCATCAGGTGATGGGCAGCGGCATCCTGCCGGGATTGGCTTACATTGATATCTGTTACCAATGGTTCAGGGAGCAGGGATATGATTGCGCAGAGCTGGAGCTGCGCCAGGTTACCCTCTTCCGCCCCGTAACCGTCCGGGAGAACGAGGAGATCCGGCTGCAGCTTCATTGTGTGGAAGCGCAGAAGGGACAATGGCAAATCCGGGTGGAGCGCGAAATTACCGGGACGGAGGAAGAGTCCGCCGGGCCTTTCATGACCGCCGAGATGCACCGCTGCCCGCCGGTGCGGTTCGAGCATTCGATCGATGCGGACCGTATCCGTTCTTCGGCCGGCAGCAGGACAGATATGGCGCTGCTCTATGAGCAGTGCCGGGCTCTCGGACTTGTACATTCCGGATTCATGAAGGCGGAAGGAAGGCTGTTTGACGAGGCCGATTCGCTCTTGCTGGACCTGGATCTCCCGCAGGATAGCCTCGGGGAAGCAGATAGCTTCATGTTCCACCCGGCACTGCTCGACGGCAGCTGCGTCGGGGCCGGGGCGCACTTCATGCAATTGGCGGAGGACCGGCGGCTGTTTCTGCCTGTCTACATCGAATCATTTTGTGCTGCGGAGCTGATTCAAACGAACTGTATGGCCGTAGTCAAGCATTCATCGGTAATTCAACGGGATGGACTATTGTCGTTTACGCTGGCGTTTTTTAACCGGGATGGCCGGCAAATCGGCGAGCTGAAGAATTTCACGAACAAGCTGGTCCGCGGCGGGGAGGCAGAGAGCCCTGGTCAGCTCCTACCCCGGCAGCCGCAAGAAGCTTTGCCGGACGTAACGGAAGCGGCTCAGAGCGCGGCCGCCGCCGCACGCCGTTTTCTCGTCAGCCTGATTGCGGAGCGGATGGACCGGGACGAGAAACAGATTGATGTGCGGGCAGGCTATTTTGAAATGGGGCTTGATTCGGCCTCCATGCTTACACTGGCCAAGGCTGTGGAGAACCGTCTCGGGACGGCCATCTCCCCGACGCTTCTATTCGAGTACCCGACGGTTGAACGCTTAGCGCAGTATTTGGGAGCTGCCTATCCTGAGCAGCTTCGTCCGGAGCAGCCGGAGCTGAGCACGAATCTGCCGGCTGCAGACGGCGGCGTAAGGCCTGTGAATTCCGGTACGGCTGAACCGGCAGCGCACGCGTCTGCTCGCGGTGATGACATCGCGGTCATCGGCATGGCCGGGCGATATCCGTCCGCTGCGAACCTGGAACAGTTCTGGGCGAATCTGACGGCCGGCAAAGATTGTATCCGCGAGGTTCCGTCTTCCCGCTGGAAGTCAGAGCGGCTGGCGGGCCTTCGTTCCGCCTCGGGGAAGCCGATGTCCCGCTGGGGCGGATTCATCGACGATCCGGATTGCTTCGATCCGCAATTTTTTAGAATTACGCCGAGAGAAGCGGAGACGCTCGACCCTCAGGAGCGGCTGTTTCTGGAAACCTGCTGGGAGACCATCGAGGACGCGGGCTATACGCCGGATTCATTGGCAGTACCGGCAGGACCGCATCAGCGCCGCCGCGTCGGGGTATTTGTCGGTGTGATGCATAAGGATTACGCGCTGCTCGGAGCGGAAGCGGCGGCGCAGGGGCATCCGTTTCCGCTTTCGCTGAACTATGCCCCCATAGCGAACCGCGTGTCGTATGTTTGCAATTTTCATGGACCCAGCATGGCCGTCGATACGGTATGCTCCTCCTCGCTGACTGCGGTTCATCTGGCCATGGAGAGCATTCGGAGCGGAGACTGTGAAGCCGCATTGGCAGGCGGTGTCAATCTGTCGCTCCATCCGGCCAAATATGCCACTTACGGCATGATGGACATGCAGGCCAGCGACGGGCGCTGCCGCACGTTCGGCAGCGGCGGAGACGGCTACGTGTCGGGAGAAGGAGTCGGCGCCGTTCTGCTCAAGCCGCTCAGCAAGGCGATTGCGGACGGTGATCATATTTATGCTGTTTTGAAAGGAAGCATGATCAATCACGGCGGCTCGGCGAGCGGCATTACCGTGCCTAACCCTGTGGCCCATGCCGATTTGATCGGTGAATGTCTCCAGAAGGCCGGTATCGGCGCGCGGTCGGTTTCGTATATCGAGGCTCACGGGACCGGTACGCCGCTGGGCGACCCGATAGAGATGGAGGGACTCGTCAAAGCTTTCCGCTCCCATACGAACGATACCCAGTTCTGTTCGGTCGGCTCCGTAAAATCGAATATCGGCCATGCAGAGTCGGCTGCCGGCATTTGCGGGCTTCACAAAGTCATTTTGCAGCTTTACCACCGGATGCTGGTGCCTTCGCTGCATGCGGAGGAGCTTAATCCATATATCGATTTTGAACGGTCTCCTTTCTATGTACAGCGGAAGCTCGCGGCATGGGAGCGGCCAATTGTGACGGATAAGGGCAAGGAGATAAGCGTGCCGCTGCGGGCGGGCATCAGCTCGTTTGGAGCCACCGGCTCCAACGCCCATCTCCTGCTTGAAGAATACGACCCTGCGGCTCACGCGGCAGGCACGGTCCCGGTCAATCCGCCTCTTGGTGAGAACGGCCAGTGTCCCGCGCTTGTACTGCTCTCCGCCAAAAACAAGGAACGTCTTCACGCATATGCCGGCAAGCTGGCCGGCCATTTACAGCCGGATTCGGATTACCGCGCCGTTGATCTGCATGCGCTGGCCTACACGCTTCAAGTCGGCCGTGAGGCGATGGAAGAACGCGCTGCCTTCCTGGTGAGGGATGTACCGGAGCTTGTCGCCGGGCTGCGCCTGCTGGCAGCGGGAGAAGAGAGCACCGGCTCCGTATGGCTTGGCCGGTCGGATATTGACGCGGCTGAGGACCGGCTCGTTCCGGAGGCGGCTGCTGAAAGCTTGGCTTCCGCTGCCGCCGCATGGGTCCACGGACGGGAAGTCGACTGGAAGAGGATGTACGGTGAATTCGTACCTCTTCGCCTGAGCCTGCCATCGTACCCTTTTGCCAAAGAACGGTATTGGGTACCGGTATCCGGCCATCCAGCGGGTGCCAGGCTGTCCGCTTCGTCCTTGCTGCATCCGCTGCTCCACGAGAACGTCTCGGACTTCCGGGAGCAGCGCTTCCGTACGGTCTTTACCGGCAACGAGTTTTTTCTGGCAGATCATATTGTGAACGGACAACGTATGCTTCCCGCCACAGCATACCTGGAAATGGTCCGGGCCGCTGTGGCGATGTCTGCCGGCGAAATGCCGGACGGGCCGCTCAGTATCCGGTTGAAGCATATTGTCTGGTCCAACCCCTTCATCGCAGGCGAAGGAACGGCAAGTGTCGATATCGCGCTTTTTCCTGAGACGGACGATGAAATTACATTCGATATCTTTAGTCATGCGCCGGGAGAGGAGCCGGTTGTGTACTGCCAGGGAACTGCGGTAATTGCTTCCGGCACCGTAGAAGCCGCCCGGATGGATCTGGACCGGGTTCGCTCGGAATGTGCGGAGGATAGTCTGGATGCGCCAGCACTATACGGGCTGTTCCGGTCGATGGGAATCGAATACGGCCCAGCCCACCGCGGGGTGGACAGGCTTCAGCTAGGCGAGGGCCAGGCGCTTGCGCGGCTGACGCTGCCGGCGGAAGCGGCCGCTTCAGGAACAGAGGCATATGTCCTGCATCCGAGCTCTATGGATGCGGCGCTGCAAGCCTGCATCGGACTTGCTCCGGCGGCGGGCGCGGCAGGCAAGCCTTTGGTTCCATTCGCGTTGGAAGAGCTGGTTATTCACGGTGCCTGCACGGAACGGATGTGGGTCTGGACCCGCTATAGCCCGGGAAGCGGGACAGGCTCTCCGCTGCTCAAATATGATTTGGACCTCTGTGATGATCAGGGCAGTATGCTCGTTCAGCTAAAAGGCTTATCCGTTCGTCCGCTGGAGCTTGAAACGCTTACGGGTACGAAGACAGCACCGGCTTCTACACTGCTGCTGCATAAAGAATGGGAAGAACGGCCGGCTGCCTTCACGCATAGTTTATCCGGCCCGGACGTTAAGCATCTTGTTGTCCTTAGCGGACAGGAGGCGTTCGATTTAGCCGCGCTTCGTGCCAATCTGGGTGGTGCAGAATGCGTCCAATTCCCTCATGAAGGGGAGGGGACGGCCGCCCGTTACCGCAGGGCTGCGGCCGCTCTGCTCGAGCTTCTTCAGCGCGTACGCCCAAGCTCTCCGGCGGGGAGGCTGCTTATTCAACTCGCGGTCCCGAACCAGGGCGAGCTCCGGCTGTATGCCGGACTTTTCGGAATGCTGAAAACGATGCAGCTGGAGAACACCGGTCTGGCCGTGCAGCTAATTGAGCTGGAGCCTGAGGACAATGCCGGTTCCCTCGCGAACAAATTGAAGCAGGACAGCACAGATTTGGAGTGCGAACATATCCGTTACGAGCATGGGAAGCGGCATGTTGCCATTCGCCAGGCGGTTGACATTTCCGGCGGAGATGCCCCTCATTCGCTGCCTTGGAAAGATGGAGGCGTCTATCTAATCACCGGCGGAGCGGGCGGGCTTGGCCTGATTATTTCCAGGGAAATTGCACGTTCTGTTAACGCTTCGTCAATTATACTGGCTGGACGCTCCGAGCTGGACAAGGCAAAGGAGGCGGAGCTTGACGAGCTGCGCAGAAGCGGTACCCGCGTCCGTTACGTGAAGACAGATGTTAGCGACCTTACGGCAGTTTGCGGACTAATGAACAGCATCCGCTCCGAATATGGCACGCTGAACGGCATCGTACATAGCGCGGGCCTGGTTCGTGACCGTATGCTCATGCACAAAACGGCTGCGGAGCTGCAGGAGGTGCTGGCACCGAAGGTGGACGGGCTTGTCCATCTGGATGAGGCCAGCACCGGTTTTCCGCTCGACTTTGTTATCGCCTTCTCATCGGCAGCTGGGAGTCTAGGCAATTCCGGTCAGGCGGATTATGCGGCGGCCAACGCTTTCATGGATACTTATGCCGGGTTCCGCAATACGCTCTACCAGTCCGGCAAGCGGAACGGCCGGATGCTGTCGGTTGGCTGGCCGCTGTGGGCGGAAGGCGGAATGAGGCTGGAGGCACAAGCGGAGACAGCACTGCTTGGAAGCAAAGGCCTGATTCCTCTGCGGACGGCCTCCGGCATCCGGGCATTGTACCGGGCATGGGCTGCACAGAAGGATCATGTACTGGTACTTGAGGGAGACGCTGCCTGTATGCTGGACATCGATAAGCAGCAGCCCGCCACATGGGAACAACAGACCGGCGCCGGTGCGGACGGGACTTTGGCCGAAATAGATGTGCTTTACGGCTTTGCAGTACGGTATCTCACCAGGCTGTTGGCCGAAGTGACCAAGCTGCCGGTTAGCCGGATTGATGACGTCACCTCCTTGGAGGAGTACGGTATGGATTCGATCGTGGCGATGCAGCTGACTGCTGAAATGGAGAAAGGATTCGGGACGCTGCCGAAGACGCTGTTCTTCGAATACCGGAATTTGCAGGAATTGGCGGCATATCTGACCAAAGCTTACCCGGGCAGGATATCCGCATTGTCAGGCGAACCGGCCGGGCTGAAGGAGACAGCGGCCGCCAAGGTTCCGGCTGAGACTGCAAAAGACGGCACGGTGAAGAGGCACACGCCCCGCTCCCGGCCATCCGGCAGACTGCACCGCGGTAATAGCGAGGATACCGCTGCAGAGGCGGCGGGTCTGCCGGCTGCTGCAAAAGATATCGCCATTATCGGAATGTCGGGACGTTACCCGGGAGCATGGGACTTGGAGGAGTTCTGGCAGGTACTGAAGGACGGCAGGGATTGTATTACCGGAATTCCGCCTGCGCGCTGGGATAACAACCGCCACCGCAAAGGGAGCGAAGGCCGGAACGCTGAGCGTTGGGGCGGTTTTATCGATGGTGTCGACGAATTTGATCCGCTATTCTTCAACATCTCTCCGCGCGAAGCGGAGACGATGGATCCGCAGGAGCGGCTCTTTCTGGAGCGCGTCTATGAAGTGATGGAGGATGCGGGCTATGTGCGCCTGACAGGCGGAGCCTCCGCCCCGTATCATACGGGAAGTGTGGGCGTATACGTCGGGGTCATGTACGAGGAATATCAGCTCTATGGCGTTCAAGAGCAGATGCAGGGAAAAGCGGTGGCACTTTCGGGCAATTCGGCATCCATCGCCAACCGGGTGTCGTATTATTGCAATTTTCAAGGACCGAGTATGGCGGTTGCCACCATGTGCTCGTCCTCTCTGACGGCGATTCATCTGGCATGCCAAAGCTTGCGGCTGGGCGAGTGCAGGATGGCCGTAGCCGGCGGTGTCAACGTATCGGTTCATCCGAACAAATATATATTGCTTGAGCAAAACCAGTTCGTGTCGAGCAAAGGCCGATGCGAAAGCTTCGGTATCGGGGGAGACGGCTATGTGCCCGGCGAGGGAGTCGGTGCCGTGCTGCTTAAGCCGCTCGATCAGGCAATTGCCGACGGCGACCCGATCTACGGCGTGATTAAAGGAACGGCCGTTAATCACGGCGGCAAGGTAAACGGCTACACCGTCCCGAATCCGAACGCCCAAGCGGAGGTCATCGGCAAAGCACTTAGGGAAGCGGGACTCGATGCCCGGGAACTCACGTATATCGAAGCGCATGGAACGGGCACTTCGCTGGGCGATCCGATTGAAATCGCGGGGTTAGCCAAATGCTTCGAGACCTATACGCAGGATAAACAATTTTGTGCGATCGGGTCGGTCAAGTCGAATATCGGCCATTCCGAAAGCGCGGCCGGCATTGCCGGACTCACCAAGGTGCTGCTGCAGCTGCAGCATAAACAGCTCGTGCCATCGCTCCACTCGGAAGTGCTGAATCCTAATATCGATTTTACGAATACGCCTTTTACCGTTCAACGGGAGCTGGCAGAATGGCCAAGACCACTGCTTAACCTGGACGGAACGGCGAAGGAGCACCGGCGGACAGCGGGCCTGTCATCGTTCGGCGCGGGCGGCTCTAATGCCCACATCATTATTCAGGAATACGTACCGGCCGGAACGGAGGCAATGTACGGGGAGTCTGCGGGTACACCGGTGCATCCTGCTCTTATTCTGTTATCCGCAAGAGATGAGGAGAGGCTCCGGGAGCAGGCGAAGCGGCTTGTCGAGGCGATACGCTGTAAAGGACTGTCAGATACGGATTTGCCGCATTTGGCATATACACTTCAAGTCGGCCGCGAAGCCATGGAGGAACGGCTGGCGCTTGCGGCGGTGACGATGGCGGATGCGGTGCAGAAGCTGACGGTTTACGCAGAGAACCCTGCGGCAGCCTCCCTGGACATATACCGGGACGGGATCAGGCGCAATAAAGAAATGATGGCATTGCTCGCCCAAGATGAAGATATGGCTGCTGCAGTGGATCATTGGATGGCAAAAGGAAAATGGAACAAGCTCCTCGGGCTCTGGGTGAGGGGCGGGGCAGTGGATTGGTCCCGGCTTTACACCGGTTCCGGCTTCTTGCCGCGGCGGTTGCGGCTGCCTTCCTATCCTTTCGCCAGAGAACGGTATTGGGTTGCCGGCGGACAAGAACATGCCGATGTATCCGGCGGCAGTGCCGGGCTAGCTTATCTTCATCCTCTGCTGCATGTCAATACATCGGATCTGGCAGAGCAACGGTATACTTCTTTGTTTACGGGGGCGGAATTTTATCTGGAGGATCATGTGGTGAACGGGCAATCCATGCTGCCTGCCGCCGCATTCCTGGAGATGGCACGTGCTGCCGTAGAAGACGCGGCTGCAGGCTTGACGGACGAGCCGACAGCCATCCGGCTGTCCGGCGTAACGTGGCCCCGCCCGCTTATCGCGGGAACACAGCCCGTTCAAGTGCATATCGGACTCCATCCCGGTGAGCGGGATGAAATTATGTTCGACATATACGGGAACGGGGAAGATGGCAGTGCGCCGGTCTACAGCAGCGGCCGTGCAGAGCTGTATGCGGTAGAAGATGCACCGCATCTAGACCTGGACGCCCTTTATGCGGCCTGCAGCGGGCAGCAGTTCGATGCCGGTACCGTGTATGAAAGCTTCCGCTTGAGGGGGATCGGGTACGGGCCCGGCCACCGGGGGATCGAGAGGCTGCACACCGGCCGAGGACAAGTGCTGGCCGAGCTTACGCTGCCTGACTTCCTGGGGGGGACTGAGGATACCTATATGCTGCATCCGAGCTTGCTCGACTCGGCGCTTCAAGCGTCGGCAGGACTGCGCCTCGCTGAGTCTGACGCAGACGCAGGAAAGGCAGCGGACGCCCAGGGGCTCTATCTGCCTTTTGCTTTGGAGGAGCTGGAGGTGACGGGAGCGTGCGCTTCCCGGATGGTTGCCCATGTCCGTTACAGCGATGGAAGCCCGGCAGACGGGAGCACCGACAAATTCGATATTGATTTATGCGACCGGAGCGGGAAGGTCTGTGCCCGGTTAAAAGGGTTCACGGTTCGTAAAACCGGCCCGGAAGCGCTGCGCCAGCAGGAAGAAGGAGCGGCAGCAAGCACGCCGAAGCCGCAGATGCAGATATTAAGCCTGCTGCCGGTCTGGGATGCCGTTAAACCTGCAATGAAGCAGGACAATACACGGGATGGAGAAGGATTATTACTGATCGGAACGCCCGGGGTGATACGCGACCGGGTGATGCAGCGCTTTGCCGGTGCTTCCCTGATGGAGCTTATGGGGGGAGAAACGGCGGATATGATTGCGCAGCGGCTTCAGGCGCAGGGTCCGGTCCGCCATGTGGTGTGGATTGCGCCGCAGAATACGATCGAATCTCCTGCTAATGAAGCATGGATTGGGGAGCAGGAGCGCGGGGTGCTGCAACTATTCCGCCTGATCAAAGCGTTTCTTCAATTAAAATATGGCGGCCAGCCGCTGGAATGGACGCTTGTGACGGTGCAGTCGCAGCCTATCCATTCCTGTGACCCGCTGAAGACGGCACATGCCGGGGTTCACGGACTGGCAGGGTCAATGGCCAAAGAATATCCGGGCTGGCAGGTACGCGCTGTCGATCTGGAAGCGGGCCGGGAGTTCCCTGTTGATGATATGTTCAGGCTGCCGGCGGAACCGCAAGGAAATTCCTGGGTCTACCGTACGGGCGAATGGCACAAGCAGAAGCTCGTCCCGATTCAGGAAGCCGCTTCCGAACCGACGCTCTTCCAGGAGGGCGGCGTGTATGTAGTAATTGGAGGTGCAGGCGGCATCGGCCAAGCGTGGAGCGAATATATGATCCGGACCTACCGGGCCAATGTGATATGGATTGGAAGGCGGGAGAAGGATTCCGGCATTCAAGCCGGCATCGACCGGCTTGCGGCTCTGGGTCCGGCGCCCGGATATATCGCGGCAGATGCGGCCGACCTGCAGTCTTTTCAGCGCGCTTATCTTGAGATCAAGCAGCGCTATTCCCGCATTAACGGCATTGTGCATGCGGCGCTTGTGCTGCGGGATCAGTTACTTGCGAACATGGACGAAGAACGTTTCCACGCGGCCCTTGCCGCCAAGGTCGATGTATCTGTGAGGATCGGCCAAGTATTCCGGGACGAGCCGCTCGATTTCGTGCTGTTCTTCTCCTCCATCAATGCGTTTGCAAGATCCGCAGGACAAAGCAATTATAGTGCAGGCTGCGCTTTTAAGGATGCATATGCCAGCTATTTAGCAGGAGTGTGGCAGTGTGCCGTCAAGGTGATGAACTGGGGATATTGGGGAAGCGTCGGAGCTGTCGCATCCCGGGAATACAGCGAGCGCATGGCTAACAGGGGAATCGGCTCCATCGAGCCGCCGGAGGCAATGGCTGCGCTGGAGTCGCTGCTGGCCGGTCCGGTGAATCAGATGGCACTGGTCCGGACGGCGAACCCCGGAGCTATGGAAATGATCGATGTCCGGCAGGCAGCCTCGGTCTATCCCGCACAAGCGGCTGCTTCGCCGGGCGGCGGCATATTCCATCATATGGCGGATGATATCCAGGAAGGGCAGACCCGGCAGGCCAAAGCGCTGAGCAGCCCGGCGGCCCGTGAGCTGGAACAGCTGATAGCGCGGCTGCTGCTCAAGCAGCTTCGTACAACCGCTGCCCCCCTTGCTAACGGCAGGCTGGAGCGGCAGGCGATGTTCGGTAAGTGGCTGGAGGCAAGTGTACAACTGCTTGCGGAGCACGCTGGAGTGTCCGATCCGCTGAATGAATTGCCTGAGGAGGAGACGGCTGCACTCTGGCAGGAGTGGATCGGCCGCAGGCAGGAATGGCTGGACGCCGAAGGGTTAGAAGCACAGGTTATCCTGGCGGAGACGATGCTGCGCGCGCTGCCTGATATTCTAACCGGGCAGCGGCCGGCCACAGATGTCATGTTCCCGAATTCCTCCATGCATCTGGTCGAAGGAATATATAAGAACAATCCCCATGCCGATTACTTCAACGGCGTATTGGCCGACACGGCTGCCGCCTATGTGGAGCAGCGTATCAGGCACAATCCGTCCGCAAAGATCCGCATTCTGGAGATCGGCGCAGGGACCGGAGGAACGAGCAGCGGGGTGCTGTGCAAGCTGGAGCCTTACCGGGACCGGATCCAGGAGTACGCCTATACGGATCTCTCACGGGCGTTTCTTCAGCATGCAGAGAAGGAATACGGCCCGCGTTATCCTTATCTGGCTTATGGCATCTTTAATGCCGAGAACGGCATTCAGGAGCAGGGGTATGCGGCCGGCGTCTACGATGTCGTCATCGCGGCGAATGCTCTGCATGCGACCAGAGATATCCGCACGGCGCTGCGCAATGCGAAGGCGCTGCTGCGGAGCGGGGGCATTCTGCTGCTGAACGAAATCACACGCAGCGATTTGTTCACCCACATCACCTTCGGTCTGCTGGAAGGCTGGTGGGCGTATGATGATGCTGAGCTGCGCGCGCCGGGGTGTCCGGGGCTTGCTCCAGATACGTGGCAGGCTGTTCTCGCCGGGGAAGGGTTCGGGGAGATCATCTTCCCGGCCGGTGCCGCCCATGACAGAGGGCAGCAGATTATTGCGGCGCACAGTGACGGAATCGCAAGACAACGTCTCCAGGCCCAGCCGGACGGTAGTCCAAAGGTTCATAAGGAAGTAAAGGCGAGTCATGCGGCAGCAAAAGTTAAAGCCGTTAGCTTCAATAGGAACCAACCTGCGGCTGCTGCGGATACCCGTGTGCCGGAGGAGGAGCTGCGCGCGCGAAGCCGCAGCTATTTCAAACGGCTGATCGGGGACGTGCTGAAGCTGCCGGATCACCGGATCGACGCCTCAGAACCGTTCGAAAGCTACGGCATCGACTCGATTCTGGTCGTTCAGCTGACAGATTCACTGCGCGGAGCGCTACCTTCGGTCAGCTCAACCTTGTTTTTTGAGCACAGGACGATTGATTCGCTGGTCGAGCATTTCATTCTGACGCAGGAGGACGGATTGCGGAAGCTGGTCGGCATGGAGAACGGCATTGCGGTGGCAGCCGGATTACCGGAAGCTTCTGCGGCCGGTCCGGGAGCCGGTTCCGCGCCTTCTGTGCATTCCGCGCCGCTACGTCCACTTACGGCATCCTTGATGACCAAGCGCCGGTTTGTTTCCAGGACGGCAACGGAGCCTGAATCGATGCCGAGGCCGGTATCAAATTCGGAATCCAAGCCAACGTACGTGCGGGACGTCGCGGTCATCGGTTTATCCGGCCGGTTCCCGATGGCCGGCGGGGTGAACGAATTCTGGGAGAACGTGAAGCAGGGAAGAAGCTGTATCTCTGAGATTCCGCCGCAGCGGTGGGATTGGCGAAGTTATTATAACGAAGAGAAGGGCAAGAGCGGATCGATGTATACCCGGTGGGGAGGCTTTCTTGAGGATATCGACGCCTTTGATCCGATGTTTTTCCGCATATCGCCGAAGGAAGCCGCCCAGATGGATCCTCAGGAGCGGCTGTTTCTTGAATCTGCTTACGCTTCCGTAGAGGATGCGGGCTATACGCCTGCGAGTCTTAGCACCAGCCGGAAGGTCGGCGTATTCGCCGGGGTGATGAATGGCAATTATCCGACAGGGGCCAGCTACTGGTCGATTGCCAACCGGGTCTCATACCTGCTGAACTTTCAGGGGCCAAGCATGGCGGTCGATACAGCCTGTTCGTCTTCCTTGACGGCTGTGCATCTGGCGCTGGAGAGCCTCTACAGCGGGATGAGCGAATGCGCCGTCGTCGGCGGTGTTAACCTGATCGTGGACCCGGTCCATTATCTGAAGCTGTCGGCGGCAACCATGCTCTCCCCTGGCGATACCTGCAGGGCGTTCGGTGCGGGAGCGGACGGCTTCGTCGATGGCGAGACCGTGTGCACAGTCGTGCTTAAACCGCTGGAGGCCGCCCTCGCAGACGGCGATCATATCTATGGCGTTCTGAAGGGAAGCGCCTTGAACGCAGGCGGGCGGACGAACGGCTACACGGTTCCCAGCCCGGATGCTCAGCGAGGGGCGGTCGCAGAAGCGTTGCGGCGCTCAGGCGTTCCGGCCCGAACGGTTACGTATGTGGAGGCGCATGGCACGGGGACGGCGCTCGGCGATCCGATCGAAATTTCAGGTCTTACCAAAGCGTACGAACGGGAAACGTCCGACAAGCAGTTTTGCGCCATAGGCTCGGTAAAGTCCAATATCGGCCATACGGAAAGCGCTTCGGGCATGGCGGGGCTGGCTAAGGTGCTGCTTCAATTGAAGCACCGCAAGATTGCGCCTACTCTGCATGCGCAGGAGACGAATCCGGATATTACATTCGGCGAGACTCCGTTCTTCGTTCAGCAGGAGCTTGCGGAATGGCAAAGGCCGACTGTGGAGCTCGGCGGAATCCGCAGGGAATTTCCGCGCCGTGCGGGCATTTCCTCCTTCGGAGCAGGCGGAGCGAATGCCCATCTGATCGTTGAAGAATTTGTTCCGGAGGTGCGGAGCGAAAGACCCGCAGCGGCTGCGGCAGGCCGTCCGTTCCTGATTGTGCTGTCAGCGAGAAACGGGGACCGCCTGAAGGAGAGAGTCCAGCGTCTGCTTGCGGCGGCCGAAACGAATGGCTATTCCGATGCCGATCTTGCGGACATCGCCTATACGCTGCAGGTCGGACGCGAGGAGATGGAGGAACGGTTAGCGTTCACAGCGGTATCAATGGCCGACCTGCACCTGCGGCTTCACGAATATCTGCGCGGAGACGGCTATCAGCCGGAGCTGCACCGCGGTCATGTGAAAGCGAACCAGGAAGTGCTGGCGGCGCTGACGGCGGATGAGGATATGCAGGAAACCGTGGACAAATGGATTCGGCACGGTAAATTCGCAAAGCTCCTCGACCTATGGGTCAAGGGCTTTCGTCTGGATTGGAGCGGGCTGTATGATGGTCTGCCGGCTAAGCCGCGGCGCATATCGCTGCCGACCTATCCTTTTGCCAGAGAACGGTATTGGATGGAGGGAAGTCCCTTCCCGTCGGCATTTGCCATGGACACAGCAGGTGAGCAGCAGGTCCTCCCGAAGAACAGTCAGGCCGAACGGCCAAGTCGTCACCCGGCGCCGCAGGAGCAAGACGAACCCATGATCTTCGAGGAAATCTGGGAGGAAGAGAGCGGGGCAGAAATGCCTGCTGCCGGGCAGGTTCAGCTTGAAACGGTTGTGTGCTTCCTCTCGGACCGCCGGAGTCAGCAGATTCTATCCAATGCGGTGAGGCTTAGCTCACCTACTGCACGCATCGTCTTCGTCAGCGAAGAACCAGACGGCGGCGAGCGGCTTGAGGATACGTACAGGGTCCGGGGAGATGATAGCGCCTCCTTGGCAGAAGCTTTCCGTGACATAGCCGTCAAGTATGGTAACGCCGATGCGGTGCTCTACATGTGGCCGCTCGAAAATCCGCTGCATGTTCAAGATCCGTCTGCACTTGTTCATACCATTCAGGCACTTGCCTCTACGAAGTTCGAGGTCCGGAAATTAATAGCTGCGGCTGCCTATGCGAACGGGCTTGAACGCTGCTATGCCGAATCGTGGATCGGGATACAGCGCTCGCTTGGAGACGTGCTTCCCGATACGTCTATGGGGGTATGGCTGGCGGAGGCCGGATTACACGGGCAGGACGCGGACATGAAGGATTGGCTGGAGCAAATAGGCGCAGAGCTGCGCTCTTCCGGCGTACGGAATGTGCTGTATGTTGAAGGTAAGCGTAACGTCTGCACAGTACGCAGGGCAACAGATCATGTCTGTGTTCAGCCGGTATGGAAGAAGGGGGGCACCTATTTAATTACAGGCGGCTGCGGGGGACTTGGTTATCTGTTCGCCGAGCACGCTGCCAGGACGCACGGGGTTCAGCTTATTCTAACCGGCCGTTCGGCTGTGGATGACACAATTAAGAAGAAGCTCGGGACACTGGAGGCACTGGGCAGCAGTGTCGAATACGTGCAGGCGGACCTATGCAATCTTCCGCGTATGCAGGAGGGAATCGCCCGGGCCAAAGCACGGTTCGGCCCGATTAACGGAGTTATTCACGCTGCGGGTATCCAGGTGAACCGCAGCGTTATGGAGAAGAGTGCGGAGGAATTCCGGCAGGTGCTTCGTCCGAAGACGGAGGGCACGGCTGCCCTAGACGAGCTGCTGCTGGAGGAGCCGCTTGAATTCTTCTGTCTGTTCTCTTCAACCTCTGCCGTACTGGGTGACTTCGGTTCCTGTGACTATGCCGCCGCCAACCGGTTCCAGATGGCTTATGCGGATTACCGGAACGCCCTGCGGAAGCAGGGGCTGCGACGCGGCCATACGGCTGCCGTTGGCTGGCCTCTATGGAGAGACGGCGGCATGGGCTTCTCGGAGGAAGAGCAGAGCGGCATGTATCTGAAAGCGAGCGGACAGCGGTATCTTGAAGTGGAAGAAGGGCTTGCTGTATTCAGTGATCTCATCTCAAGGGCCGGCGGGCGCTATCTGGTGCTTGCCGGGGACAGCAGAAGAATCGGGCGCTTTCTGGGCATCGGTACCTCTTCAGCGGACTTCGTGCCTGTATCTTTCGTCCGCTCAGAGAGCTCAGCGGAGTATGCGCAGGGTCCTCTCCGACTGGAGGAGTACATGGAGCGGGATCTGAAGAATCATATCGGCAGCCTGCTCAGCATTCCGCTGGACAAGCTGGATTCCGGGGAGAATCTCGTAGACTATGGCTTCGATTCCATCTCGCTCACGCAGTTCGCCAGGCTGCTGGCCAAGCAGTATGAAATCGACTTCGGGCCTTCGTTATTTTACGCCTATCCGACGATTGAGAAGCTAAAAGAATATTTGCTTACGGACCATGAGAATGCTGTCTGCTCCTATTACCTGCGCGCTGAACAAGCGGATGTGCAGGCAAGTCTGGAACCTGTTGTCAACGAGGTGTCCGGTGAGATTTCCGGTGAACAGAAATCTGCCCAGGTATCCGAATCGTCCGGTTCGCCGCAGCCGGCGGCGCAGGTGCCGAAGGGCGCTTCAACGGCCGGTATTCCGGAGCCGGTTGCGATCATCGGCATGAGCGGGAGGTTCCCCGGAGCATCCGACATTGACACCTTTTGGAGCAATCTTGTGACGGAAACAAGCGCCATTTCGGAAATACCGCCCGAACGGTGGGATTGGAGGAAATATAGCGGCGATCCCCGCAAGGAGCCGGGAACCAGCGTGTCCCGATGGGGCGGGTTCGTTCCGGATATTGACCGGTTCGATCCTTTGTTCTTCGAGATCTCGCCCAAAGAGGCGGAGCTGATGGACCCTCAGCAGCGGCTGTTCCTCGAAGAAGCCTGGCACGCTCTGGAGGATGCGGGCTACATGGGCGAACGGATCAGAGGCAAGCTCTGCGGTGTGTATGTGGGAGCGGAAGAGAGCCAATATGCTGATGTCACCGGAGGGGAAGGGCAGATCAGCTCCAATCAGAATGCTACCTTGTCGGCACGGATCGCATACAAGCTGGATTTGAAAGGGCCGAATTTCACGTTGACGGCTTCTTGCTCCTCGGGACTGGTAGCAGTGCATCAAGCCTGCCTGGCGCTGCGGAGCGGGGACTGCGACATGGCGGTGGCGGGAGGCGTCAGCCTAACCGTATCGCCCCGTATGTATGCCGGACTCGGCAAAGCGAACATGCTGTCGCCGGACGGTACATGCAGCGTATTTGACGGCAGGGCCAACGGACTCGTTCCGGGCGAGGCGGCGGCAGTTGTCGTGCTCAAGCCGTTGTCGAAGGCAATCGCGGATAACGACCGCATCTACGGCACGATCAAAGCAAGCGGTGTCAATTATGACGGCCAGACGAATGGCATTTCCGCTCCGAACCCGTTAAGCCAGGAGCAGTTGATTAAGCAGATTTATGAACGCAGCGGCATACGTCCCGAACAAATCGGTTTTCTGATGGCACACAGCGTTGGCGCGAAGATCGGAGACTCGATCGAAATGGAGGCTCTTTCGTCTGCATTCCGGAAGCTTAGCGATGTAAAAGGCCACTGCGCTGTCGGTTCCGTCAAGCCGCTGATCGGTCATACCTTCGCCGCTTCGGGGGTTGTCAGTCTAATCGCAATGGTGACGGCACTACACCGGAAGACGATTGTGCCGGTGTCCGGCTTTGAATCGCTGAGCGAGCTGATTTCATTCAAGGAAAGCCCGTTTTATATTGCACAGGAAGTGCGGGAATGGACATCCCGGCCAGGCCAGGCCAGATTTGGAGCGGTATCCACGACCGGAATTAGCGGGACGAACGCGCATGCCGTGATTGAAGAATATATTCCTTCATTAGCGGAGCCGCAGGGGGAGTGCCCTTCACCGGCGGCTTATGCCGTTATTTTGTCCGCACAGAACGAGGAACGCCTGCAGGCGGCGGCCCGGCAATTAGCAGATTATATGGACAGCGGCCGTTCGGCTGACGTCGCTTTGCGCGACCTGGCTTATACGCTGAGCGTGGGCAGAGAGGCGATGAAATGTCGTCTTGCGATTGTGACACCATCGAAAGAAGCGTTGGTGCAAGGCTTAAGCGCTTATATCGAAGGAACGGCCGCAACGCTTCCCGGCGGGCTTGCCATCTATGGCGGAAGTTCCGGAACTCACGGACATCAGACGCCTGCATCCGCCACTGCCGGGACAGCCGGTAAGGCGGTGAGGGAGCGCGACCTTCTACAGCTCGCCTCGCTTTGGGCCGGTGGGATGCAGGTGCCGTGGGCTGAACTGTACGAAGCCGGAAGCGCCAGAATCGTTTCAGCTCCGGGGTATCCTTTCAGAAGAAGAAAATGCTGGCCGCAAGAGAACTGTAACGTATCCGTTCAGCATACGGCTGTCAGCCTGCCTCCTTCGGGGCCGGACGGCGGCAATAAGGCGGCGGAGCTGTACTCGTTCAACACCGTCGACCGCTCGGCGGAATTTCAGGAAGAATATTTAACGTTTTGCCCGTTCGAATCGCGGATTCCCGGCTTCTCGATGAGCAGGGTGCTGCTGAATCCGGAGCGGTATCCGGATGAAGCAGCCCTTGTCAAGGATAAACAGATCGAACTGCGGCAGGTATTGTTCTATAAAGCGGATTTCCGCCGTGTCCGCTCCGTACTGGATATCGGCTGCGGCCATGGTACCGATGTCATTCAAATCGCTTCGCTGTATCCAGATATCCAGGCGCACGGGTATACCATTTCGAAGGGACAGGCGGAGCTGGGCAACAAACGGATTGAAGGGCTGAATCTAAGCTCCCGTGCAGCAATTTATCACCGGGACAGCGCGGTTGACCGCTTCCCTGACTGCTACGATCTCGTCATCGGGATTGAGGTGTGCTGCCACATCCCGGACAAAACCGCATTGTTCGCGAATATTGCCGCTTCCTTGGCGGAAGACGGCCAAGTGCTGCTGATGGATTTCATCGCGAATCTGCGCGGGCCGATCGTTGATGCGGACATTGGCATTGCGATTGCGACTGCGGCGGAATGGGCCGGCGTGCTGGCGCGCTGCGGCCTGGCTATCGAGGAGATTATCGACGTTTCGTCCCGGGTCGCCAATTATTTGTACGATCCGGATTGTGAGCGGAACACGGAGGGATTAGTTCCGGTCGCGCGTGATTCGCTGCGCAGCTATGCCAATAACGCTATCTCGCTCGAGCGGGGCTGGACCAGCTACTGCCTGTTCAAGCTCTGTAAGGAGACGGCGATGACCGAAGCGGAGCTGAAATCGTTCAACGAAATCAGAATCGCGCACAAAACCCCGTACGCGGAAGCGCTGAACGAAATGAAGCATCTCGGGCAGAAGCCCTATCCGCCGGCGTCTATAACGCAGCAGGAGAGACCGTTGAAGGGAGCAATCTTATGATTTCTGGGAATAGGCCGGATTCACTTGAAGAAAGGCTGGATGTTGTTAGAGAAAGCTTGGTGCTCGTATTCGGGCAGGTCCTTGGTTTGGACCGGGAAGAATTGCTGGAGGCGGAATCGCTGAAGGAGCTTGGCATCTCGTCCGTTAATTTGGTCGAATTGCTGGAAGCAATCAACGTCCGCTTCGATTTGTCACTCCCGACCAGCATTCTCGTCGAATGCCATAATTTCGAAGCGTTGGCCGTTTATGTCGCCGGGCAGCTGCACGCAAGCGGTGCTCTGCCGTCCGCCGGGCCGGTAACGAAGGTGCCATCAGAATACGCGGCAAAAATAACGGGTCCCGCGGTGGACTTCGTTCCGGTTCCCGGACCGGCCGGAATGCCTGCCGGTGTACCTTCCCGCGAGGAGAAGGTGCAGCAATCGCAGCAACAGGGGAGTGTACCCCGGCCGCCGGAGGCGGGCCCTGCAGGGTCCGTCTCCGGCGGGATCGCCGTCATCGGGCTGTCGTGCCGGACCGCCGGGGCTGCTAATCAAGACGAGTTCTGGGAGATCGTTTCGCAAGGAAAGGACTGCACCCGGATGATGGACAATCCGGAGTGGATCGCTTACATCCAAGCGCATTCCTCCTCACCGGTGCCCCTCCGGTATGGCGCCATGGATGGGATCGAGCACTTCGATCCGCTGTTCTTCAATATATCGCCCAAAGAAGCGGAAGCGATGGATGCGGCGCAGCGCATCGTTCTGCAGGAATGCTACCGGGCGCTGGAAGATGCCGGATATGCCCGCCAGGGCGGACAGGTCGGCACGTTCATAGGCTCGATGGGGTATCCTTCCGCGCAGGATTATTCGCACCATACCATGCTGGGTACCGACACGAGTATTATGGCAGCCCGAATTGCGTATTGCCTGGATCTCAAAGGTCCGGCGCTTGCGGTCAACACGGCATGCTCTTCTTCCCTGGTCGCCATCGACCTTGCTTGCGAGAAGCTGCGGAATGGCGCTATTGATCTGGCCATTGCCGGCGGAATAACGATCTATACCCATCCCGGTGCCTTTCTGTTCATGAACAATGCCGGCATGCTGTCTCCTACGGGAATGTGCCGCCCGTTCGATAACGATGCGGATGGCATCGTCGTCGGTGACGGCGCAGGCATCGTCATTCTAAAAAGGCTTGAGGACGCTCTGCGCGACAACGATTCGATCTATGGAATTATTCGCGGGAGCGGCACCAATCAGGACGGTCAAACTTCAGGCATTACGGCGCCGAGCTTCCTCTCCCAGAGCAAGCTGCAGCAATCGGTGTATGAGCGGTATGGAATCAACGTGGAGGATATTCAATATACGGAAGCGCACGGAACGGCCACGAAGCTGGGCGACCCGGTTGAAATTCATGCGCTGAGCCATGCGTTCGGCAAATTTACATCTAACAAACAGTATTGTGCCATCGGCTCGCTGAAAGGCAATATCGGGCATACGACCGCCGCCGCAGGCGTGCTTAGCTTAATAAAAGTGCTGCTTAGCTTCAAGCATATGCAGATGCCGCCTTCGATCCACTTCCGCAAAGAGAATGAGCATATCGATTTCGCAGGCAGCCCTTTCTACGTGAACACCTGTCTGCAGGAATGGCCGCTAAACGCGAAATCGTCGCGGCTTGCTGCGGTAAGCTCGTTCGGCTTCAGCGGCACGAACGCGCATCTCGTCGTTGAGGCGCATGAAGCAGCCGTGCCGTTGGCGGATGACAGGCCGGCTGCCGTGGAACAAGGCTTGTTCATGCTCTCTGCGGCCAGCGAGGCAAGCTTGCGGGAGTACGCCCGGTCTGTGCATGCGTATTTACGTTCACACCCTGACGTGGACACCGTGAGCTTCCTGTATACGTATCAAGCCGCCAGAACCCCGATGGAATACCGGCTTGCGGCCGTAACCGGCAGCGTAGCCCAGCTTACGCAGCAATTGAAGGAACTGGCCGGGGAGCACCGGCTTGCTCCGGCACCGGCACTGGGCCGTTATGCCGGAGTGGCCGGCAAGAAGGAAGGCACTGATCTCGCCGACACGGCGGAAGGCAGACAATTCCTGCAGCAATTGCTGACGGGCGGGAAATACAAAAAATTGGCGGAGCTGTGGGTTGGCGGAACCGATGTGGGACAGGCTGTCCTCCAGTACCGCCAAACGGCCGCCAAGCGGCTGGCGGGATTGCCGACACATCCTTTTGCCCGGGAAAGGTTTGCTATTCCTGACATCCAGCCCGCCTTGAGCACAAGCTTGGCGGACAGGCTTGGTCCGGCAGCGCCGGGTCATCCTTTGCTGCAGCACAATACGTCCGATCTTGCCGGGCAGAAATTCACCTCCGTGTTCACGGGGGACGAGTTTTTCTTCAGGGATCATGTCGTCAGCGGCCAGCGGCTCCTGCCGGGATCGGCCTATCTCGAAATGGCCCGGGCCGCATTGGAGAAGTCGGCAGATGCTGCCGCACAGCAATCGCTTCGGGCCGGAACGGCAGGAATCCGGCTTCAGCATGTCTCGTGGTCCCGTCCTCTCGCCGCAGGGGAAGAGCCTGTTCACGTTCATATCGCGCTGTATCCGGAAGAGGACGGCAGCGTATCCTTCGAGATCACCGGCTCCTCAGCCGAATCCGGGGACATTGCGGCCGTACACAGCCAAGGCCGGCTGATGCTGGAGGCTTCATCCGAAGCGCGGAGCGTGATCGATTTGCATGCGATCCGCTCGCAATGTGGTACAGCGCGGATAACTGCCTCCGAAAGCTATGATCGGTTCGAAGCGATGGGAATCCGGTATGGCCCGGCCCACCGGGGATTGGAAGAAATGTATATCGGCAAGGGACAGGTGCTCGCCAGGCTGAAGCTTCCCGAAATGGTATGGGGAACGGGCGATGCCTTCGTTCTGCATCCGGGCATGCTGGATTCCGCTTTACAGGCGTCGCTCGGGCTGCTGATCGGGGAAGAAAGTCGGGCGCCCCTTCGCCCGCTTCTCCCCTTTGCCGTGGAGAACGTGGAGGTGATCAGTCCATGCCTTTCGTCGATGTGGGTATACATCCGCTCAGGTGAAGGAGAGGTGTACGGCGGCGTTCGGAAGCTTGATGCCGACCTATGCGATGAACAAGGAGCCGTATGCGTGAAGATCAGAGGTTTCTCCGTTCGTGCTTTGGATCACCCGGCGGAAGAAGATTCAACGGAAACGCTGCTGCTTGAGCCCGTCTGGGAAGAGCAAACAGCGGGCCAATCCGATCAGGGCAGCAGAACGGCACCGTTCGATCTTCATCTCGTCATGCTGTGCGGGCAGCAAGAGCTGGCAGACAGCCTGGATGCTTGCTGGAACGGCAGGCCGCTTAGCCGCCGCTGGCGCATTTGCAATCTGGTTGCTGCGGAGGAAGAAACCTGTCTGCGTTTCAGCCGGTACGCAGCGCTGGCACTGAACGAGCTGCAAGCCGTTGCGAACGATTCTTCCATCGGCTCGGCTCTGGTGCAGCTCATCATCTCCGGCAAGGGCGAAGAGCGGCTGCTGTCTGGATTGGCAGGAATGCTGCAGACGGCCGCCCTGGAGCATCCGAAGCTTGCCGTTCAGCTGATCGAAGCGGAAGCCGGAGCCGGAAGAAGTGCTCCGGACTTCGCCATTCAGCTGCAGAACGACGGCGGAAGCCCGCAGGACACGAGAATCCGCTATCAGAACGGCATCCGCTATGTATTACGCTGGGATGAGCTTGAAGCATCCGGCGGGCTTGCGGCTGAGCCGTGGAGAGAGAATGGAGTGTACTTAATTACAGGCGGCACAGGCGGCCTCGGCCGGCTATTCGCCAGAGAGGCAGGCCGGCAGGCCAAGCAGGCAACGCTTGTTCTGACCGGACGGTCTCCGCTCGATGCGGATAAGGAG
Organism: Paenibacillus sp. FSL E2-0178; assembly: GCF_038593005.1. Lineage (NCBI taxonomy): Bacteria > Bacillati > Bacillota > Bacilli > Caryophanales > Paenibacillaceae > Paenibacillus > Paenibacillus sp. FSL E2-0178. The sequence continues at coordinate 1,667,775 of NZ_CP151953.1, read as the reverse complement.
GAGCAGCTCCGGCAGCTTCGCGCCACAGGCGTCCGGGTAGAATACCGGCAGGCCGACATGAACGACAGGCAGGCCATGTTCGGCCTTATACGGGATATCGGGGAACGCTTTGGCAAATTGCATGGTATTATCCACAGCGCGGGAATCGTGCGTGACAGCTTGATCGTGAATAAGGGCATACAGGAGCTTGCGGATGTACTGGCTCCTAAAGTAACCGGTTTAGCCTATCTGGATGAGGCGACCCGCCATCTCGAATTAGACTTTTTTGTGCTGTTTTCGTCCACTGCGGGCAGCATGGGGAACGCCGGTCAAGCCGATTATGCGGCAGCCAATGCCTATATGGATGCATTCGCTGCATACCGCAGCGAGCTGACGGCAGCCGGGCAGCGCCAAGGCCGCACGCTGTCCATCAATTGGCCGCTATGGAAGGACGGCGGGATGAGCGTGAACGTAAGCACGGTGAAGAGGCTCCAGGATACGTTTGGCTTCGTGCCGCTTCAGACGGACAGCGGCTTCTCCGCCTTTTATCGCGCCTTTGCTTCAGAGCGAAGCCAGGTCATGGTCGTCCAAGGCAAGCCGGCACAATTGCGGAGCGCCTTGCACAAGCTGGCGGCTAGCTCAAAGGTTGGGGCAACCCCGTCCCCGGCGCCAGCTCCTGTGAAGCGGAATACGGATGGCGGAACGAAGCAGAAGATTCTCGCTGCCGCAGTCCGTGCCGTATCCGGGTTGCTCACCGTTCCCGGCAGCGAGATTCATATCGATACCGATTGGGACGAATTCGGCTTCGATGCGCATCAGATGCAAACTGCCGCAGTGAGCATAGGCGAGGCCGTCGGGTTCAAGGTAACGCCAGTCGAACTGCTTGAATATCCGACCATTCGCCAGCTGGCAGAGCATTTGGCGGAACGTATGCCGGCTCCAAGGGAAGCTGAACCACTGGAGGCTCCTGCAGTGCATGCGGAAGGGGTTTCCTCCCCGCCTGCCGACTTGCCGGCCGCTTTCCGGGAGCAGGCAGTCCAATATTTTAAAAAGCTGCTCTCGTCTGCGATCAAGCTGCCGTCCCACCGGATCGACGAGCATGTCCCGCTGGAGAAGTACGGGATCGATTCGATTATGGTGATGGATTTGACCGGAGAACTGGAGAAAGTGTTTGGCCCCTTGTCCAAAACGTTATTTTTTGAATACCAGAACCTTGCTGCCTTAACGGACTATTTCCTCAGGGCGCATCAAGCCAAACTGAAGGAGCTTCTGGACTCCGGCAGACCACCTGCGGACGATAACAGAGCTGCTGCCAAGACAGCACCTCCGGTGACCGGGCTTATCCGGCCTTCTACAGGGAGGCAGCCCCGTTCCCGGGTTTCACCGGAGTTGGCGGCTTCAGGCACCCCTTCCCCGTCATTAAGGCAGCACGGGCAGGGCGGGCAGGGCGGTCCAATCGATATTGCCGTTATCGGCATAGCGGGACGTTACCCGGGAGCGCCGGATGTGGCGGAATACTGGCATAATTTGCAGCAGGGACGGGATTGCATTACGGAGATTCCGCCGGAAAGATGGGATCACTCCCTTTATTTCAACGAAGATAAGAACAAGCTGGGCACCACTTACAGCAAATGGGGAGGTTTCCTGGACGGGATGGATCAGTTCGATCCGTTGTTCTTCCAGATTTCGCCCCTAGAGGCAGAAGTAATGGATCCCCAGGAGCGGCTGTTTCTGCAATGCGTCTACCATACACTGGAGGACGCCGGTTATACGAGGGAATCGGTTGCGTTCAACCGGAAGCTGAACCGCCGGATTCCGGTGGGTATTTATGCCGGCGTCATGTATGAGGAGTACCAGCTGTACGGGGCGCAGGAGCAGCTTACGGGCAGAAGAATCGCTTACGCCGGCAGCCCGTCTTCGATTGCGAACCGGGTGTCCTATTGGTATAACTTCCAGGGGCCCAGCATAGCCGTCGATACGATGTGCTCTTCGTCCCTGACCGCCATTCATCTGGCCTGCCAAAGCATCCAGCAAGGGGAGTGCGGCGTAGCCGTTGCCGGAGGCGTCAACCTGTCGCTTCATCCGAACAAATATCTGATGCTTGCGCAGGGGAAATTCGTGTCTAGCAAGGGCCGCTGCGAAAGCTTCGGCGAAGGCGGCGACGGCTACGTGCCCGGGGAGGGTGTCGGCGCGGTGCTGCTCAAGCCGTTGTCCGAAGCGGTTGCGGACGGGGACCGGATTTACGGCGTGATCAAAGCAAGTGCAATCAATCACGGCGGCAAAACGAACGGGTACTCGGTTCCGAATCCCAATGCCCAGGCTGAAGTGATCAAGCAGGCGATGAGCAGGGCGGGTTTCGACCCGAGAACGGTCAGTTACATCGAGGCTCACGGTACCGGGACATCGCTCGGCGATCCCATAGAAATCGCTGGCTTGTCGGGCGCGTTCTCGGCATATACGGATGATAAGGCATTTTGCGCCATCGGCTCGGCCAAGTCCAATATCGGCCATTGCGAAAGCGCCGCCGGCATTGCCGGCTTGACGAAGGTGCTGCTGCAGCTGAAGCATGGGCAGCTGGCGCCGTCCCTGCATGCCTCCGTGCTCAATCCGAACATCGATTTCTCCTCAACGCCATTCGTCGTACAGCGGGAGCTGGCGGAATGGAAGCGGCCGGTCCTGCGTGAGTCCGGCTCGGTGCGGGAATATCCGCGCAGGGCGGGTATATCGTCCTTCGGGGCCGGCGGTTCCAATGCGCATTTGCTGGTGGAGGAATATATTCCTGCCGCAGAGGCGGGTGCGGATCCCGCGGCGGCTTATCCGCTGCCTGCGGTGATTGTACTGTCCGCCAAGAACGAGGAACGGCTGCGCGCGCTTGCGCAGGCGCTGCTGGATGCAGTTCGTGAAGAAGCGTTCACCGATGCCGACTTGGCCAGTATAGCCCATACGCTGCAGACCGGCCGGGAGGCGATGGAGGAACGGCTCGCACTTCTGGCAGACAGCATAGGCGAGGTTGAGAGCAAGCTGGCCGCTTACCTGCGAGGAGACCGTACGACCGGGGATCTGTTCTACGGCCGGGGAAGACTTAATGACGGCGCAGCGGCCGTCTTAACGGCAGATGAGGATTTGCAGCACACGGTCGATGCATGGCTTGCCAAAAGAAAGTATACGAAGCTGCTCGACTGGTGGGTGCAAGGGCTTACGGTCGATTGGAGCAGCATGTATCAGGGACGGAAGCCTCGGCGAATTGCCCTCCCTCTATACCCGTTCGCGAAGAACCGGTACTGGTCGCCGAAGCCGGGAGCGGATGCGGGAGACGGTCATACCGGCTCCGCAGGCGAGGGGAGCGGGTCCGCTGCTCCGGCCGGTGAGCTGCTGCATCCGCTGCTGTACGCCAATACATCCGACTTCTCGGAGCAGCGTTACAGCTCGGCCTTTACGGGAACCGAGTTTTTCTTTGCCGATCATGTCGTCAGGGGGCAGAAGGTGCTGCCCGGCGCCGCGCAGCTGGAGATGGCCATTTATGCTGCAGCCCAAGCCAGCGGCAGGAGTGAAGGCATACCGGTCGGCCTTCGGCTGAAGGAGGTTGTCTGGGTGAGACCTTGCACAATCAGCGAAGGGACGTCGAACGTTCATATCGGGCTGCGCCCGCAGGAGAGCGGGGACATCGCATTCGAGATCTACGGCGGCAATGCAGGAGCAAGCGGGGATAACCTCTACAGCCAAGGACGTGCGGAATGGAGCGGCAGTGAAATTGCTCCTGCACTGGAATTGGCGTCCCTGCGCGCAAAGTGCGGCATTCGCGTCCTGACGGCCGATGATTGTTATTCGGCGTTCCAAAGGATGGGGATTGAGTACGGCGCAGCCCACAGGGCTGTTGATTGCGTGTATGCGGGTGACGGGCGCGCGCTTGCGAAGCTGGTTCTTCCTGCATCGGCCATCCCTTCGGCGGACCGGTTCATTCTGCATCCGAGCTTGACGGACGCGGCGTTCCAAGCTGCGATCGGTCTGATGGACGGCATCGGGCAGGAGGATGCCGGCTTGAAGCCGATGCTTCCGTTTACACTTGAGGAGTTGACCGTTTACGGCCGTTACTCCTCCGTTGTATGGGCCTATGTCCGTTGGTGCGGGGGCGACACGGCCAGCGGCAAAGTACGGAAGATGGACATTGACCTGTGCAATGAGCAGGGCGGTGTTATCGCAAGTCTGAAAGGCTATTCCGTAAGGGGGATGGATGGCGATGCCGTACCCGCTGTTCGGACGGAGCCGAGTATTATGGCAACGGCGGCAGCGGATAGACAGACTCCTTCCGCTCTTATGACGTTACACCCTGTATGGGACACCGTGCCTGTCGAACGTGTTCAAGAGTGGCCGAAGCCTGATAGCCGCATAACGATTGTCGGCGATGCCGGTCCTAAGAACAGTTCGGCTTTGGAACAGCTGCTTCCACACGCGCAATCACTTAGGTTCCAGCCGGAGGATACGATCGAAGAGATCGCCCGGCGGCTTGCGGACGGAGGGATGCCGGAGCATATCGTTTGGATTGCACCGGATGCTGCCGAAGGCTCGCTGCCCGGTGTTTCGCTGACCCGCGCGCAGCAAGCCGGCGTCTTCCAGCTGTTCAAGCTGATCAAGGCCGTACTGCTTGCAGGCGGAGGAGGCAGCAAGACCGGCTGGACGGTCATTACCGGACAGACGCAGAGCGTAGGCCGGAGAGAAGAGGCCGATGCGGCACATGCCGGCGTGCATGGGCTGATCGGTTCGCTCGCCAAAGAATATCCGAACTGGAGCGTACGGTTAATCGATCTGGAGTCCGGCGGCCAGTGGCCGCTTCAGGAGCTATTGTCGCTGCCCGCAGACCGGCAGGGCAACGCCTGGGCTTACCGAAGCGGAGAGTGGTTCCGCCAGAAGCTCATTCCGGTCAACCGGAGTAACAATAATACCCCGGAACGGATTTTGTACAGAAAAGGCGGCGTCTACGTGGTGATCGGCGGAGCCGGCGGCATCGGCGAGGTGTGGAGCGAATATATGATCCGCAGCTGGCAGGCGCATATCGTCTGGATCGGACGCCGCGAGAAGGATGAATTGATCCAGGCGAAGCTTGACCGGCTGGGTGCCTTCGGTGAAGCACCTGTCTATATTTCCGGGGACGCATCCGATCGCAGTTCCCTGCAGCTTGCCTACGACGCGGCGAAGAAACGGTTCGGCCGCATTGACGGGGTTGTTCACTCGGCCATCGTGCTGGCGGACCAAAGTCTTGCGAACATGGACGAAGCCCGTTTTCGGTCCGCGCTTGCGGCCAAGGTCGATACAAGCGTCAATATGGCGGAGCTGCTCGCCGGGGAAACGCCCGATTTCGTTCTGTTCTTCTCGTCCATGAATGCCTTCATGAAATCGGCGGGTCAAAGCAATTACGCCGCCGGATGCACATTCATGGATGCTTATGCGCATCAGCTTGCCGCCCGCTCGCTTTACCCGGTCAAAACGATGAACTGGGGCTACTGGGGCGGCGTTGGTGTCGTTGCTTCCGATGCTTATCAGGAACGCATGGCACAGATGGGGATAGGCTCCATTGAGCCGGAGGAGGCGATGGAGGCGCTCGGCGGACTTCTGTCCGGCCCGCTGAATCAGCTGGCTCTGCTCAAGACCACGGGCCGCCTTGCAATCGAGGGCATTTCGCAGGACGAACAGCTATTCCTCCATCCGGACAACAGCGTTCAATCGGCGGAGCAACTTGCCAGTGTTCTCCCTGACCCGGCAGCCGCGGCGGCAGGACTTACCGGGGAAGGATATGCGGCGCTTCAGGACATGGAGTCGCAGCTCTGCCGGATGCTCGAAGGGCAGCTGCTTGCGTCCGGCATGTTCAGCCGGGCAGCGGACAATACCGGCTACGTGCAGGGAAACGGCGTACATGGCCGGTATTCAAGATGGCTTGATGCGAGTATTGCGCTGCTTAGAGAGCGAAAGGGTGTGCAGCAAGACAGCGCCGGCAAGGGGCTGTATCCAGCCAATGCCAGGATGGAGGCGCTGTGGTCCGACTGGGACCGCAAAAAGAAGGAATGGCTCGCCTTCGGCGGAATGGCGGCGCAGATTGCGCTCGCGGAGACGGCGCTGCGTGCACTTCCGGATATTTTATCGGGCAAGCTTCCGGCAACGGATATTATGTTTCCGAATTCATCCATGGAGCTCGTAGAAGGCGTCTATAAGCATAATCCGGTGGCGGACGCTTTCAATGAAGTGCTCGGCGATATCGTTGCCGCTTATGTGAAGCAGCGGATTCAGCTAGATCCGTCCGCCCGCATTCGCATTCTGGAGATCGGGGCGGGAACCGGCGGCACGAGTGCCGGCGTCCTGCGCAAACTGAAGGCATATGCGGACAACATTCAGGAATATCGCTATACCGATATCTCGCAAGCCTTCCTGATCCATGCGAAGGAGACATATGGACCGGACCATTCATTCCTGACTTATCAGCTATTCAATGTCGAGTCACCGCTATCCGGCCAGCAGATTCTTCCGGCCGAATACGATATCGCCATTGCGGCTAACGTACTTCACGCGACGAAGAACATTCGCCACACGCTGCGCAACGCCAAAGCTGTACTCAAAAAGAACGGCCTGCTGCTGCTGAACGAGCTGCACGGACAATCCATGTTTACGCATCTGACCTTCGGGCTGCTCGATGGGTGGTGGCGGTATGAAGACGCCCGGCTTCGTATGCCGGGCTCACCCGGTTTATCGCCGGGGACGTGGCTGAACGTACTTGAAGACGAAGGATTCCGTTCGGTCCATTTCCCTGCTGAGCCTGTCCACGCATGGGGCCAGCAGATTATTATGGCGGAAAGCGATGGCGTGGTACGTCAGCAGGTGAAGCCCGTTCAAGAGAAAAGCGAGGCGGCGGACAAGGAGAGTCGGGTTAGCGTTCTGCCCGTCCAGCCGGTGAAGGCAGGGGCAGGAGAGCGTTACGCAGGCACGCTGAGGGAGAAGACAATTGCGTATTTGCGCCGGCGCATAGCGGAGGTGCTCAAAATGCCAACCGGACAGCTCGATCCGAGGGAGCGGTTCGAAAACTACGGAATCGACTCCATTCTGGTTGTTCAGCTGACGAATGCGTTAAGTGAAGAGTTCGGCAGCGTGAACAGCACGGTGTTCTTCGAATATCAGACAGTCGAAGAGCTTGCCGGATATTTCTTGACGGCACATCAGGAGACGCTCGCGGTGCTGCTCGGACCGGACGAATCCGGGGCCGGCGGGGCATGGCCTAATGGCAGCGGTATCCAAGAGCCACAGCCGGAGCCGGCCCTTGCAGGCGCAGCCGGAAATCCGCGGCCGGGCAGCCGGTTTGCTTCGATTCCGCAGAATACTGCCCGGACATCCGCGGCCGTAACGGCGTCAGCCGATATCGCTATCGTTGGGCTGTCGGGGCGTTATCCGGGTGCCGGAAACATCCGGGAATTCTGGGCGCAGCTGAAGGCGGGAAGACACGGCATTACCGAAATTTCCAAGGATCGCTGGGACTGGGCGGATTATTATGAAGCGCAGCGCGGCAAAAGAGGGACGATGTACAGCAAATGGGGCGGATTCATTGAAGGATACGACCGGTTCGATCCGCTGTTCTTCGGCATCTCGCCGAAAGAAGCGAAGCAGATGGACCCTCAAGAACGGCTATTCCTCGAAACCGCTTATTCAAGCATAGAAGATGCGGGCTATACGCCTGCTACGCTATGCGCCAGCGGCAAGGTAGGCGTTTATGTCGGGGCGATGAACGGGAATTATCCGACGGGTGCCAGTTATTGGTCCATCGCGAACCGCATCTCCTATTTGTTCAATTTCCGTGGCCCGAGCATGGCGGTCGATACGGCCTGTTCCTCCTCGTTAACGGCGATTCATCTGGCCATTGACAGCCTGAACAACGGCACAAGCGAATGTGCAATCGCCGGCGGTGTCAATTTGATTCAGTCTCCGAACCATTATTTAAGGCTGTCGGCCATGAACATGCTGTCCTCCGGGGATCAATGCAGGTCGTTCGGTGCCGGAGCGGACGGCTTCGTTGATGGGGAAGGCGTAGGCGCCATTGTGCTGAAGCCGCTGGACAAAGCGGTGCGGGACGGAGACCACATCTATGGCGTTATTAAAGGAAGCATGCTCAATGCCGGAGGCCGGACGAACGGTTATACGGTCCCGAACCCGCTGGCCCAGTATGAGGTTGTTACTGATGCGCTCAAACGGGCCAATGTCCATGCCAGAACGATTAGCTGCATAGAGGCTCACGGGACTGGAACCGCGCTTGGCGATCCGATTGAGATCACCGGATTGACCCGGGCGTTTGAACGGGATACGCAAGATAAGCAATTCTGCTCTTTAGGATCGGTGAAGTCCAACATCGGGCACTCTGAGAGCGCAGCCGGCATCGCCGGACTGACCAAAGTGCTGCTAATGCTCCGCCACCGGCAGCTCGTCCCTTCTCTGCACGCGACAACGCTGAATCCGGGCATCGAGTTCGGTAACACGCCGTTCATCGTCCAGCAGGAGCTTGCCGATTGGAACCGGCCTGTCCTTACCATTGACGGCACCCGGCGGGAATATCCGCGCCGGGCCGGCATCTCTTCGTTTGGGGCGGGAGGCGCCAACGCGCATCTTGTCGTGGAGGAATATATGCCGAATCCGTACGCCGTGCCGCAGCAGGAGACGGATGCATCCAGGCCGTCCCTCATTGTGCTGTCCGCCAGAAGCGGGGATCAGCTTAAGCTGATCGCGCAGCAGCTTGCGTCTGCCATTCAGGAAGGACGGTATGACGAATCGGACTTGAGCCGGATCGCCTATACGCTCCAGACAGGGCGGGAAGCGATGGAAGAAAGAGCTGCCTGCGTTGCCGGAACACTTGAAGAGTTAGGCGCAGTGCTGCAGCTTCTCGGCAACGGTGTTTCGGAGGCACCGGGTCTATACCGGGGACGGGTTAAAGAGAACAAAGACACAATCGCCGCACTCAGCTCCGACGATGAAATGCAGGAGGTCCTGAGCAAGTGGATGCGGCAGCGCAAGTTCGACAAGCTGCTGAGCTTGTGGACGAGAGGCCTGCAGCTCCATTGGTCACAGCTCTACGACGGCCCGCATCCGCAGCGCATCAGCCTGCCGACCTATCCGTTCGCCAGAGAACGGTATTGGTTTACGGAGGGCGGAGGGGGAAGCAGCCAAGGTCAGCCACTGGCAGAAAAGCCGCCGGCGGAACAGCCGCCGGCGGAGCCGCTTGCGATCCCTGTCCCGCGTAAGGAAGAACCGGCAGCCGCGGGGCTCATGACGGCAGGAACCGGGACCCCCGGCATGCTGGTATCAACAGCTGTAAGCGGCTTGAGCAGCGATGTATTTGACAGCAGCTTCTACGGCAAGCTGCTGGATCGGATCATGGACGATTCCATCAGCATCGACCGTGCGGCCGATGAGATCCAATCGAATATAAGAGACGTGATCCGTCAAAGGAGGACCTATGGCTGAATTCCTGCAATATGTGTTGAATGAGATGAAACAGCATCGTCTGGCTAAGGCCGAGGCGCTTGATTTGCTGCGGCAATTTCACGGCAATGTGCTTGAAGAGCTGAACGGGGAGCTATCCGCTGCCCGTTCTTACTCTGACAACGCTGTGGCTGGTCACCAGGTGCAGCGGTTATCACCGGAAGCGGAGCCCGCAGTGTCTCCCCTGGCATCCGCGAAGCCGGGCGGCATTACGCTTCGCCCTGTATCCGAAGCCTTGCTGCCGGGCATTGCAGATGAAGGCCATTCCCGCGCTGCAGCGGGAACCGCAACTGCGGAGAAGCTGAGGGAAGAGCTGGCGGTAAGCTTGGCCGGCGTTCTCGACATGTTGCCGGGGGATGTGGACGCGGAGGAGCCGTTCACCCAATTTGGGCTGGACTCCATATCGGGGGTCGAATGGGTCCGGGACCTCCATAACCGCTTCGGCGTCCCGGTTACCCTGGAGGATATCCATGCGAACGCGAGCCTGCGGGAGCTTTCGGTATGGCTGGCTTCCGCCGTGAACGCAGAGGCGGCAGCGGTCCCTGCGGAACAGTTCCCTACTGTCACGCTGCCCATATATGCGCCTGTAGAAGAAGTGCATGCAACTGCTCGGGCAGCCCCAATTAAGCTGCCTGAGCGCTCTGAACCCGCCGGCCAAGCCGCCAGCTCACGGCCTTTATTTCCCGAGCTGATTGCGCTCAATCACCGCACTTCCGGCCGCCCTGTGTTTTGGATTCACGGAGGAAGCGCCATCGTCAGCGGCTACAAGCCGATCGCTCAAGAAGCTGAGCGTCCGATGTACGGCATCCAGGCCCGGGGCTGGATGTCCAGCCGCAAGCCGCTGCACGGCATTCAAGCGATGGCGGCGTACTATGTCCATATCATCATGTCTGTTCAGCCGCACGGTCCGTATGACCTCGGAGGTTTCTCGCTTGGCGGGCGTATCGCTTACGAAGTTGCCCGGCAGCTTCAAGAGCTTGGAGAGGGCGTTCAGACAATCGTCATGCTCGATTCTTATTTGCACACCCCTTACCGGGAAGCGCTTCAAGACGAGACATTCTATAGAAAAACGATTGCGCTGCAGGCGGTGAACTCGGCACTCTTATCCGCGTTATCGCCGGAGCCCAAATCATGGGCGGGCCGTCTTATCCATCAGGACGAGGCCCGTGCTTATTTGCACGAAGATCCGGAGTTGTTCCTGGAGCAGTTGCTCGGGATGGCCAGTGCACGGGGGTTGAACGGGTCCGAAGCAGCGTGGCGTGAGCGGCTGGCGCAAAGCATCCGGGTTCAGGAGGCTTACGGGCTTGACCGGTACGTTATTGCGCCACTGGATGTACCGGAAGAACCGTCCTGTTATTATTTCCGCTGCCGGGGCGGGTCATTTTATGGAGAGCTGGAGCCTTATTTTTGCCTGGATGACAACGGGACAGGACCGGCTGACGCTATCCCTTACTGGAAGGCGTGGGAAGAATGGCTGCCCCGCATGTCGGTTATGACGGCCGGATCGGACAGCCATTACCGGATGTTGTCCGATCTGCGCGCGATGGAAGCGGTACGAACGTTTTGCAGAATGCTGTACCGTATGGAAGGTCCGCCGGCCGAGGCGATCGCTGCGTTAATTGAAGAGAATCAAATACAGAGGGCGAATCATTAGAATGGGGGACTTACTCATGAGCAGGCAGCATTATAAGGTATATTCCGAAGGAAGAATCGGCAATCTCGTCATGAAAAACCGGCTGGTGCGCTCTGCTACAGGTGAGAGCCAAATGTCGACGGACGGGAAAATCTCGCAATCGGTTCTGCAGGTGTACAAGGATCTGGCGCTGGGCGGAGTCGGAACCATCGTTACCGGCGCCATGGCGGCAACGCCGACGGCCAAAAGAACGGAGGGCCAATATTGCATCTACGATGACGAATTCATTCCCGAGGTAGCCAAAATCGCGCACACCGTTCATGAGACCGATCCGGACTGCATCGTCATCGCGCAGTTAAACCATCCCGGCCGGCAGGTGCATCACTATGTAACGGCGGACTGCATCGCGCCCTCGGCTGTGGAGTCTCCGATTCTGATCAAAAAAGCCCGGGAGCTGCAGCCGGATGAAATCGGGCAAATCATCCAATATTTCGCCAATGCGATTGTCCGGGTTCAAAAAGCCGGGTTCGACGGTGTGCAGTTTCATGCGGCGCACGGCTATTTGCTCAGCTCCTTCCTGTCCCCTTATACGAATAGGCGTACTGACAGATACGGCGGTTCGGTGCAGAAGCGGGCGAACATTATCCGGGACATCGTTGCGCTGGCGAGAGAGGAAGTTGGAGACTTTCCAATCCTCATCAAGCTGAACTGCGACGATCACGTAGAAGGCGGCATTAACAAGGACAACTTCCCGGAGCTGCTGGACGAAATTGCAACGACCGGCGTCGACGCCATCGAGGTAAGCGGGGGCATGTGGGATTGTCTCGTCCGGACTGAGGACGAATTAGGCTTTACACCGGTCCCGATTCCCGAAGCAAGAACGAAGATTGGCGCGCTTGCCAAGCAGTCGTATTATTATGATTATATCAAGGATATCCGTCTCTCCATTCCGCTTATCCTGGTAGGCGGACACCGTAATATCGAGCGGATGGAAGAGATCGCGCAGAACGGAAACGCCGATTTCCTGTCGCTGTGCCGTCCGCTTATTTCCGAGCCGGATTTGCCTAACCGCTGGCTGCACGGGGAAGGACTCACTAGGGCGGATTGTATTTCCTGTAACGCCTGCCTGCTTGTACTGCGTAAGGAATTTTGCTGTCCGTATAAGAAATACGGTAAATTGAAGGAGTTATATCTCGCGACGAATGCAGAGAATTGGAGGGAGACCTTCAAGTAGGCATCAAGCCCGGCCGGTGACTGAAATGCCTGAATGCCTGAGCCTGTTCATAGGGTTCAGGCTTTTTTTGTATACATGGGCGTATGTCAATGACTACATTGCTGGTTAATGTTAAATAGTTGCCTCATACTTATAGTATTCAGAAAGCAATCAGATTCTATGACATAGGAGGAGACGGGGATGACGGAGCTTTTTATTAAGCAGAAGGTGTTCAGTCTAAGCGAGAAGTTTACGGTGAAGAATCAGCAGGAGCAGGATGTCTATTATGTAGAGGGCAGTTTTATGCGGATTCCAAAGACATTCTCCATTATGAATACAGCTGATGAGGAAGTCGCACTGATTACCAAGAAGGTATTCAGCTTTTTACCGAAGTTTTTTGTGGAGGTGGACGGCCGGGAGGTGCTCACGATTAAGAAGGAATTTTCTTTCCTGAAAGCACGATATACGATTGATTCGGCAGACATTGAGGTGCGTGGGAACTGGTGGGACATGGATTTTCAGGTCATCCAGCGCGGAGCTGTCATAGGTGAAGTCAACAAGAAGTGGTTCACCTGGGGCGATAGCTACAGTGTTCAAGTATTAAAGGAAGAGATGGAGGCCATCATCATCGCGATTGTGGTTGCCATTGATTGTGTGAAGGCTGACCATGCCGCGGCTTCCCAGCAGTAGGTATTTTTATAAAAGGTATTCATGTTACAGATACCAAAAAAGCTGCTCTTTCATCACTGAAAGCAGCAGCCTTTTTGGATAGGTATTCCTATTACCGTGCAGTTATCTGAAAGCTTTTCTATACTCTCCTTCAATCAGGACAGCGATAACGGAAGCCTCGTCCTGGCCCTTAACTTCATAAAATGGACTCCCCTTCGGGGCAATGGTTGAATCGCCATCCTGCTCCGGCAAGGATTTGTCCGGGTCGATGTACCTTTTTACAGTTCCGATTTCTTTGCCTATCCGCTCTGCTGCGATTGTGTCATCAGTAACTACATAGGCTTTGTTATTCCATACAATAACTGGTGGGTAGGGAAGTACGGGATATTCGGTAGTGTTATCCTTAAGCGAACACCCTTGAAATATAATGATGAATACAATCAAGATGAAGGTTTTTTTATAAATTTCATCCACCCACTTGTCTATTATTGAGAGTGATTACCAAATATTTTACGCGTTAACTTCAGAAACAGGAAATCAGGAAGCAGTGACATCCGAACGTTGTGAAGTGAAATCACTGAAAGGGTGGACTATATGAGTCTGATCGTTAGCATAATTAAAAAAAGAGATATAATTGTAGATACTGAATTATTGGAAGCGCAGGTACCAGAACCACATAATAATTTATTCGGGTTTGAGTCATACAGAGAAAAGCTCTGGGGAAACGATTTTATAAATGAGCTGGGATGTAAGATGTTATATTCTCTAGGAAGTACAAATATATATGCATATGATGAAGATTTAGATAAGCTGAGAAGTGAATTCCTGATTTTGCTGGATAATTTAGATGGTGTACAACTACATATAGACGATTTTAGAGACTTTATTGAATTTGCAGCAGGAAATGCTTTGGAAATGATAAAGATAGCACTTACGGAAAAAGATAAGGTTGGTATTGCGATTTGGTAAGTGTATTTTGATCATCAGCGTTAATGAAACTGCAATAATCTTAAGTCACATATTTAGTGGCAGCCATGGATGTAATAATATCCTTGACTGCCGCTGTTTTGTTGAGCTAATGTTCTACATTACTATAGCTGTGAATCCTTGTGGCGGGTATTAACCACGTTGACTTGACTTGCTGCCTACAAAACGGTTACTTGCTGCTCCTATACCGACTATGAAGAGTAGGACAGAAGCTCCAAGCAGAATGAAGAGCGGCAGGTTCCAGCTGTTTGTGGCATCATGCAGATAACCGATAAGGGCAGGGCCGATTGCGGCAAGAAGGTATCCGACGGATTGTGCCATGCCTGACAGTTCTGCTGCCTGATGCGCGTTATGAGTACGTAACCCGAAAAACATCATGGATAAGCTAAAGGCGAAGCCTCCGCCAATTCCGAGTATTATGATCCACAACAAAATGATATTGGAGCTTCCATAAAGCATTCCTAGCGTTCCTGTCAAAAGTAAAATGGTTGTGATGACCACCAGGGAACGCTGGTTTGACATACGCCCGGCTATAACAGGGACAATAAAGGTAAAGGGAAGCAGCGCTAATTGCATAATTGAGAGATACCATCCTGATTGGTTTAAGTCAATGCCTTGCTGTTGTAGAATTTCAGGCAACCAAGCGATCAGTACATAGAAAATCATGGACTGCGTACCCATAAACAGCGTCACTTGCCACGCAAGAGGTGAACGCCAGACATTCACATCATTGACAGCATGCTCTTGACCCGTCGGGGTTGTTTGCTTCGTATGATTTCTCATTTGAGGTAACCAGCAGAGGATCGATATAAAGCTTAGGATTCCCCATATTCCCAAGGACCCCTGCCATTTCAAACCAGCATCCGCGGCTAGCGGTACACTGATTCCCGATGCGACGGCTCCGGATAAACTCATTGAAATTGCAAAAATACCAGTCATGGAACCGATTTTGTGAGGAAAATTACGTTTGATTAGACTCGGTAATAATACATTACAAACTGCAATGGCGAATCCGAGAATTGCTGTTCCAATATACAGATTTACAGCGCCAGATAAAGAACGTACTCCAATACCAACAGTCAAAAAGATCAGGGCAATCAAGATTAAAAGTTCTACTCCATGCTTCCGTCCCAGTTTTGGGACTAGAGGCGATAATAAAGCAAAGGTAAGCAGAGGTACCGTTGTTAAGAGGCCCGCTAAAGTATTGGAAATATGAACGTCATCCCTTATAAGGCTTACTAAAGGACCGACTGAGGTTAAGGGAGCACGTAAATTAGCTGCAATAATGATAATGCCGAGTATTAGCAGCCCAATAGATGATGGTAAATTTTTTTTATTCGGCATTCTTCATTCTCCTTCAAGACAAAAATATATTATAGTATCCGCGCGGACAATGAAAGTATATTATAATATATTAAAATTGACAATAAGTATTTTATAATTAACGATTTTAAGGAATTTAATTCCTGGATATTTAAAATTTTTACATACGTCAAAAACAAAAATGCAACCCTGCGTTCCCATATATAAATGGAATACAGAGTTGCATATTATAGTGGGGCTTTGAATTTTAGAAACCATATTTCAAGGCTATATGGAGTACTGTTTCGCTATTCGTATTATTGGTATAAGAGTGAGGACTATCTGCACGGAAACTGATTGTATCATATTGATTCAAGGTGTAACGCTCTCCATTGACCTGAATTTCAATAGAACCCGTCATTACTGTGGCAATTTCAGTTGTATTCACATGATGACCTTCAGGGTGGTACGAACTATTAGGCTGTAAGTAAGCCCGGCACATTTCAATATCGCTGCTTGCATTTTTAAAGACGGGCTCTATACTCCAATTCTTTTTGTCATTCGAAAACCGGAGTCCTTCGCCTGCCCGGTACAAGCTAACAGGGTCTTCTGTTTTGAACAAAGCCAACAGCGGTAAAGATATGCCTTTTGAAATTTTCCATATCATCGCCAAAGTAGGGTTTGTCTCGCCGCGTTCGATATTCCCCAGAGTAAGTTTGCTTACGCCCGTTAATTCCGCTAAGTCATCCAGACTCATGTTTTTTTCTTTTCTGTACCTTTTCAAGGCACTGCCGATTTGTAATACAAGTTGTTTCGATTCATCGATTTCATCCATTTGATATTCACCTCAACAAATAACTGTATAGCTAGTATATTGTTTATTCTTACTCTTTACCATACGAGCAGTATTTGAGGGTGACTACCTAGACTTTGAATTTATTAATCTGTCCCTGCAGTTCTTCTGCCATCCTGGAGAGGAATTCTGCGGAGGATGCAATCTCTTCCATAGAAGCGAGCTGTTCCTCGGTTGCAGCAGATACATTATGGACCCCGCCGGATGCTTCCCCGGCAATGCTGGAGATCTGGCTTATATATCCGACCACTTCATCTGCGCTGGCTGACATTTCTTCTGAACCGGCAGATACTCCCTGAATGTCATCAGCGACCCTGTTCACGGCTTCGTAGATATGCTCGAATGCTTCTCCAGCCGCTGTAACAATCTCAATTCCGGCTTCGGTTTCATTGCTGTTCACCTTCACAGCCAGGATTGCATGGTTTGTATCATTCTGAATCAGCTGGACCAGATCGGTAATTTTCTGCGCGGATTTCGAGGATTCCTCGGCTAGTTTACGTACTTCTCCGGCAACAACAGCGAAGCCCCGGCCGTGTTCCCCAGCACGCGCAGCCTCGATAGCCGCATTCAATGCGAGCAGATTGGTCTGACTTGCGATAGTATTAATTACCCCGGTAATACTGCCAATCTCAGCAGAGCGTTCCCCCAGACCGGTAACCAGCTCGGTCAGTGAGGATATAGAAGTACGGACGGAGCCCATTTGTTCCACGGCCTGCCGGATAACCTTATTGCCTTCGGCCGATTGATTCGCCGCATCTACTGCCAATATGGATACGCTCTGGGCCAGGAGGGCGATCTGCTCTGAACCATCGGCCATCTCGCTCATTGCCTGTGAAGAATTATCCACCATCTTCACCTGATCAGAAGTCCCTGCAGCCAGTTGCTCGACAGTTTCGGAGATTTGCTCGGAGGCTTTCGCATTCTGCTCTGCACTCGCCAGCAATTCTTCCGATGAAGCGGCTACCTGCTCGGAAGTCATGGAGACGGATTGAATCATCGCACGCAAGTTACTTGTCATGATATTGAAGGAGGCGGCCAGTGTACCGAGCTCATCCTTGTTTTTAAGTGTGATCGTTTCACCGGTTAAATCCCCGTTCGCTATAAGCAACGCCGAAGCGTTCATTTTCTTAATGGGTTTCGAGATCATACCGGCTATGAAGAAGGCGATGAATAAGGCGATCAGGAAGGATATAATCGTTACCACCAGAATGATGGTAAATGCACGATTTGCTTCTGACAGTGAATCTTTGGTAGCCTGTCCTGATAAATCACTGCCCATGGCAATTAGCTTA
Organism: Paenibacillus sp. FSL E2-0178; assembly: GCF_038593005.1. Lineage (NCBI taxonomy): Bacteria > Bacillati > Bacillota > Bacilli > Caryophanales > Paenibacillaceae > Paenibacillus > Paenibacillus sp. FSL E2-0178. The sequence goes on along the minus strand of NZ_CP151953.1, from coordinate 1,650,340 downwards.
GCGAGTGTATCATTGGCTGTGTACCATAACGGGTAAGCCTCTGTATGCAGCCTGCTGGCTTCTCCAAAGTTGTTAGCTATACCAAATTCGATAAATGCGGGCATTTTCTCCAGATAGCCGTCATAGTTGTTGCTGAAGGTATCATACATGGTCATCGCTTCGGCGCTGCCCTCAATGAGTGTGATCAGCTGTTTGCGCTCCTCCTCAATCTTGACCTGGAGCTGCTCCAAAGCTTCGTTCATCTTCACAATTTCATTCGGATCCGTCTCAACGATGACGGCAAGAGCCAGCCGCTCCACATCTGAAACGTCACCATTCATCATGCCAAGTAAGCTGACGCTCGGCATCCACTCCTGATCGATTTCATCGGCAGTTTCAGACATTGCATAAATCTGATTTAAGGCATAGGTGCTTACGAAGGCAAGCAGTGCAGCCACAACCAGAAACCCGGCCAATAATTTCATGCGAATCGTCAACTTCATTCTCCCCGATAGGTTTCTCTCTGTGTACTTCATGTTTCCCACTCCTCAATATGCTGCGCAAAAATAGGTGTCAAATGTATATCGACAGCATTTAGCATAAATTGAAGATATGAAAATTATAATCATGCAAAATTAATGTAAATTCCTGCGTAACAAAGGGAGACACGGAGTGGAAGATTTGGATAGGAAAAGCAAAGCGGAATGAAATAGTGTAACATGTAGTATTCGAGGGATACATATTTGCTTGACCACACTCAGGTCATTCTAGGTAATAGCTCTAAGAAAGCCCGGGTTGCCGAAGTTAGTGGGACTCCCCGCAGTGTCGCAATCCCGATCCGCCGTTCAGGAATTGGAGGATTCAAGGGAATTTCAACAAGCTTACGCGAACTCAGTTCCTCTGTGATGTAATTCCGCACGACAAAAGCAAGACCAAATCCGCTACTAGCGAATTGCACGAGAAGATCCACGCTTCCCAGCTCGAATTCAGGCTCCAGCTTCACTCCACATGAAGCGGCATACTGATCCAGATAACGCCTTGTGCTGCTTCCCGGCTCCAGGATCAGCAGCGGATATTGATGAAGGGCTTCGATGGCAAGCGGGCCTTCTGCCGCCAAATTCTGAAAGTCCTTTCCCCCGACAAGACTGTCCTGGATCGGTTGGCTCTCGTAGAATTCGACCTGTTTGTCAGAGGCAGGCAGGCTGACAATGCCGAAGTCGATTTTTCCTTCCTTAAGCAGCGCTATTGTCTCTGGTGTCGTCCGGTTAGTGACCCGGATTCTGATCCGGGGGTGCAGGGCATGAAACTGCTCCAGATACGGTAACAGGAAATATTTGCACAACGTGTCACTTGCCCCGATTGCGATTTCTCCGCTGTTCAAGTTATTCATCTCTGCAAGGGCCTTTTCTCCGATATCTACGAAATTGAAAGCCTGCTCCAGGTAATGAAACAGTACCTCGCCTTCCTTGGTTAAGATGACTCCTTTAGCAGTGCGGAAGAACAACTGTCCACCAAGGGAGTTCTCCAGCTGTTTAATGGTATGGCTGACAGCCGGTTGAGTGATATGAAGATGCTCTGCTGCCCGCGATAAGCTGCCAGTTCTGGCAATCCAATAAAAGACCCGATACCATTCCAAATTGATAGGCATTCATATTACCTCTCTTTATACCTAGTATTACTAATATGCATTATTCTAATATACTTTACTTAGATTATCATTAGTTTTGTAAGCAAATTAGGATTGGAGGCCATGAATATGACAGTAACAGCAATCGTGGGTGCAAATTGGGGAGATGAGGGCAAGGGGAAGGTGACAGACATGATGGCAGGTGCTTCTTCTTATGTGGTGAGATATCAAGGCGGAAGCAATGCAGGACATACGATAATTAATCCTTTCGGCAAATTCGCGCAGCGGATGCTTCCTTCCGGGGTTTTCTATTCCAATGTGGTGAATGTTATCGGCCCCGGAGTGGCTGTAGATATCGAAGTGCTGCTGCATGAACTGGAATCATTAACCGTTAGAGGAGTCCCGGCCCCTCAATTACGAATATCGGAGAGAGCCCAAATTGTACTGCCAGTGCACCGGTTGCTGGACGAGCTCGAAGAGAACCGGTTAGGAGGACGCAGCTTCGGTTCGACGAAACGCGGAATTGCCCCGTTCTATTCCGACAAATATGCCAAGCTTGGCATTCAAATCTCCGGCTTATTCAACAAGGCATATCTTCGTGAACGGCTGGAAAATCTGTTGGAGAGTAAAAACATATTGCTCCAGCATCTTTATGGTCAGTCTTCCATTAAGGTAGATGAGTGGTTATCCAAGTTAAGTGAGCAGGCAGAAGCTATTGCTCCTTACCTGTGTGATACGACATCGTTATTACATAAAGCCTATCGAAATGGAGATGGGATTCTGCTTGAAGGTCAGCTTGGGGCGCTTAGAGATCCTGACCATGGGATATATCCTTTCACGACCTCCTCCTCTACACTTGCCGGATATGCTTCAGTAGGGGCCGGGCTTCCGCCGTATTCGATTGAGAAGATCGTAGCGGTAACAAAGGCTTATTCCAGTTGCGTCGGCGCAGGGCCATTCGTTGTGGAACTGGAAGATATGGAAGGCGATGAGCTTCGAAGCCGGGGTGGAGATGCCGGTGAGTACGGAGCGGTAACAGGACGGCCTAGGAGAGTAGGGTGGTTTGATGCGGTCGCGACGCGATATGGCTGCAGAATCCAGGGAGCAACCAGCGTAGCTCTTACAAACCTGGATGTCCTGGGTTATTTAGATGAGATTCCGGTATGTGTGGGATACGAGATCGGGGGGGAAGTCGTAGACGAATTCCCTTACCAGGATAAGTTAAGCCTGGCCAAACCCGTATATAAGCAGCTTCCGGGCTGGAAATGCGATATATCGCAGATTACAAAGCTGGAAGACTTGCCGGAAGCCGCAAGAGATTATATCGATTATATAGAATCAGAACTGGGAGTGGGGATTACGACGGTATCTGTCGGCCCGAACCGGGAGCAGGTTATCCTCCGCCAGTCACAGGTGCATAGAGGGTAGACTAATCCGGAGTATTGCAGCTCAGCAACTAATTCACAATACTCGCGTCTAAAAGAATAGATTCCAGTATCATCCATTCGGAGCATTTCACAGGGGGATTTATTCTATGTACTCACATCGTTCGTTTATTCAGAATCACCGGCTGGCGGCAGTTTTGGCAGCGGGTTTGTTCGCGCTGGCCGCTTTCTTCGGGCTTGGCAGCGCATATGCCCATGCGGACCGCTGGGAGGTTTTTGACCAGGGCGAGCATTTATTTTTTCCGGAGGGGCCAATTGAGATTGACGGAGTGGTTATGGTGCCCCTGCGCTCGATAGCGGAGCGGTTTGGCTATACCTTTGTGTCCGTAAGCAATAAGGAAATTGTGCTTAAGAATGCGGAAGGGCACAGAGCCGTAGTCCGGCTGGGCACCAAAACAGCTTTGCTCGATTATGACGGCGGTTCGAAAACGCAGCTGATGGCGCAGATTCCCCGCAACTACAACGGTGCATGGTTTATTGATCTGGCGCTGGCAGGAGCTATGGGCGGGCAAGGACACTCTACAGTTCCCGGGACAAATCTGATTCAGCTTCGTCCCGTGTCAGGCGATGCCCAGGAGCAGCTGGAGCAGCAGTATTGGTTCAACTTCATGGATAAGGGCAAAACGGTATTTGTTAATAATCAGGGGCAGGAGCAACTACGGACTTCCAATACTCCGGTGTATGACTTTGGTTATGAAGAACTGCTTCCGGTGAAGACATCCGCCTATACGGCTGGCTTCATGAACCGGGCAGGAGAACTGGTGTTAGATACGCCGCATTATCAAGTGGGACAGTTCTATGAGGGGTTGGCCTGGTTCAAGGATATGGTCAAGACGGGAAGCGGCGGCTTTTCAGTGAAAATGGGCTTTATGAACCGTGCAGGTAAGATCGTCATTCCGGCAATCTACAGCCGTGTGTATGATTTCTCGGATGGGCTCGCAAAGGTGGCCGGAGGTAAAACCTTTTACATCGACCACAATGGAAAAATAGTTATACCAGGCGTATCCGGGCTGCAGAATAGCGAGTCGTTCTCGAATGGTCTGGCGCTCGTTACTGTACGTACCACAAGCGGCGGTAAAAGCGTCATCCGGACCGGCTTTATCGACACCAAGGGGAAATGGGCAATCAAGCCAATCTATGACTCTGCGAGTTCGTTCTCAGAAGGCGTTGCTACCGCGGCATTGAACGGCAAAAGCGGTCTCATTGACCCTAAAGGGAACTTCATCCTGAAGCCTGAGTTCAACACTGGCAGCGGATTCGTAGGGCGGTTCCACGACGGTTATATTGTGCTGACGCTGAGCGGGGGCGAACACGATTACAAGCAGCGGCTTGTTGATGCTAATGGGAATATTATTGCCATTCCGGGTGCCGAGCAAATTAATGGTTATGGCGATGGCATGATTTCTTATAAGGACGGCGGGTACGGCTTCAAAAATGTGGCAGGTGATGTGATCGTAAAGCCTGCTTTCTCAGAGGTACGGGATTTCAAAGCCGGAGCAGGCAAAGGATTCACAAATATCAACAATGAACAATCCGCATGTCTGATCAATAAAGCAGGAGAAATCGTCTGGAGTAGAGAATAAAGGTCATATATCCTTATATTTGAAAGGGAAGATGACTTTGGAAGCAGGCGGCGTTCGCCCGGGTAAGCTCAATGCGATAGTGTATGTATTATTTGGTTTGCAGCTTCTGTTCACTATTTTCAGTAACCGGTTTTATAGCTTTATCGCTTATATCGACAACAACCAAGGTTCTAGTGGTAGTATGGATGGCTTAATATCGATAGTAGCAGCCATAGCTGCAGTTGTCTGTGTGATATGGTTTGGGAGAAGGAATAGTCTGGTGCTGATGTTTCTGTCCGTGGAGCTGATATCTATTCTGTACCAGCTATGCCTGCACCCGTCGCAGATTCTACGGCCAACCAATCTGATCTATACAGTGGTTGTCAGCGTGCTGACGGTATTGTTTCTGGTTAAACTGCCGCCGGTAGAACCGGAAGAACCGGCCGGGAAGACGGAGCAGGAGAGCGTCAAATTGTCTTCCGGCAGTAACCCTGATTCCGGCCCAGTGGTAACCGCTAAGCTAGGTATGATTATGCTCTATATTCTGGCGGCGGTACCGGTTCTGTACAATATTTATTCCAAGTTTGGCGGATATGAATATACATTGCTGGTGGGTCCGTATCTGAAGTTGTCCTACTTCTTTGTCATTCTCAGTGTTATTTATTTATTCATCACGAATACATATTTGCAGGATCATTTGAAGGCAATTCTTACACTCATTGTTGTTTTTACCCTTATAAAATTCGTACTGCCGCTGTTGTATTTCATACCGGGCATCAATTATATCACTTTCTATGCCGGATACTATCTGGTTTACATTCTTCTTGCGGTTCTAATTATCGCTCCGGTCTACACGCTGCTGCGGGGAAGACGGCTGCCGCTGCTGTCCCGGCTGGCAGATCGAATATCTTTTTAAGCAGCGGATTTCCGAAATACCCACGTCCTCAATGAATCTCCTCACGGAAGCCAAACGCACGAAGACATCTGTAAGATGTTCTTACGTGCCGGCTTACCCGTAGGGGGATTTTTTTGTGGAGCCATTAACTCTGATTCACTAGAATGTTAGAATACATCAAATATGATTTGGCTTAGATCATTGTTTTAGATGGGGCGGTAAATTAGAATTTCTAGTATAAGTTAATGAAAACGCATTCACCTTCACAAAGGAGCCGGAAACATGCTTAGAATAATAAAAGTCGAAAACGGGACAGTCCAGGGACTGCCGGCAGCCGATCCCCGGATTACAAGCTTCAAGGGGATACCCTTCGCTGCTCCGCCTATAGGAGATAACCGCTGGCGGGCGCCGCAGCCGGCTGCAGACTGGGAAGGTGTGCTGCATGCTTACCAGTTCGCACCGGTCTCCATGCAGGTAAGGCAAGAGCTGGATGATAATAACATCTATACCCGCGAATGGGCCGTAGAACCGGACATCGCGATGAGCGAGGATTGTCTGTACCTGAACGTATGGACACCAGCTAAACTTCCGGGCGAGAAGCTCCCCGTATACGTATGGTATTTTGGCGGAGGTCTGCAGGTAGGCCATCCGGCTGAGATGGAATTTGACGGTGAACGTATTGCACGCAGAGGCATAGTGGTAGTGACAATCAACTACCGCCTGAATGCCTTCGGATTTCTTTGCCATCCGGAAATAACAGCGGAAGCGCCGGAGGCGCCCGCCAACTTTGGAAACCTCGATCAACAGGCAGCGACCCGCTGGGTGAAGCGCAATATTGCGGCATTCGGAGGCGATCCGGACAATATCACCATCGGCGGACAGTCAGCCGGCGGCGGGAGTGTCATGAGCCAGCTCACTTCACCACAGAACGAAGGTCTATTTCAGAGGGCGATTGTTGAAAGCGGGATTTTCACAAAGCTGTATCCGGGAACCCTGCTGCCTCCTCACCGCAGTGATCTGCAGGAGGCTGAGCATGACGGTACCCGGTTCTTCAATTACCTGGGCGTATCCTCACTTGCAGAAGCCCGGCAGCTGGATGCGGTCTATCTTCGGGACAAGGCCGTAGAGTACGGGGGATTCTGGGGCACGGTTGCAGACCAGAGATTCCAGACAGGCAACCCGTTCGAATTGTTTCTTCAGAACAAGCGCTTGAAGGTACCGGTAATGCTGGGTCATACCTCCTCGGAGTTCTTTAGTACCCCGGACGCCGGGACATTCGCCGAGCTCAAGAAGCTGGCCGCAGATATGTTCGGTGAGGATGCCGGTACATTCCTCGAGCTTTGCGGAGATCAGACAGTTCCAATAGAGGAAGCCAGACAGAGAGCTTCGGTTAGCGGAATAGAATATGCGATTCGCATTGCTGCGCGGGCCAATGCCGACACCGGCAGCGAAACTCCGCTTTACTATTATAATTTCGATGCTGAAATACCGGGCTGGGATAATCCCGGCACCTTCCACTCTGTGGATCTCTGGTTCTTCTTCGAGACGCTCGCCAAATGCTGGAGGCCTTTTACCGGCAAGCATTATGATTTGGCCCGGCAGATGTGCAATTATTGGGCCCATTTCATCCGTTCCGGAGACCCTAACGGCCCAGACTCCACAGGAGCGGAATTACCCCGGTGGGAGCCGTATACCCCGGACGCGCCGTACGGGATGCTGTTTGCAGACAAGGCGGAGTTTTCCGGACAACAACCGGAGGCCATGATGAATTTCCTTGTTCAGCAATATTTCAGGAACCGCGAATAAACCGGTTTGATTGAAGAGCTCCAATTCTAGCGTTTGGCCTGCTTCTGGAAATTTCTCGGCGTATGCCCGGTCATTTGCTTGAACTGCCGGCAGAAGTGTTCCACATTCTGATATCCGCACCTTGAAGCCACATCGGCAATGCTCTGGGCATTGTGAATGAGGTATTCCTTGGCCATACGGATCCGGCTGCTGATGACATCATCCATGCAGGAGATTCCGAATGTTTTTTTGTAAATGTTCTGAAGATAGCCCGGGCTAATGAGGAGAAAATCAGCCATTTTTGACACGGTCCAGTAATCCCCGGGGTTGCTCTGAATAGCCGTGCGCAGCTTCAGCAATTTGTAATATTGAGGTGTAATATTATCCTGGAAATAGGATTCCCACAGTTTGTTGAATAAGGTCCGGAGCAGATAATCGATGGAGGATTCTTTGCAATTCCGGTTGAAATTGTGTTCGCTGACCATCAGCTCAAGCAGCTTTTGGCAGTAGTCAGGGTCACTTAACGCAAAGGGCACACCAAAAGGAAGCGGAGATTCCGTGATATAAGGTTCATCGGATTCGAAGCGGAGCCAGTCATTGACGAATTGACCGGCGCTGGCCCGGTAATAGACTTTTTGCTGTGGACGATAGAGGATTACATTGTGAGCGGGATAGAGCTTAAGTCCGCCATGTACCCAGAACTCTGCTGGAGTCTTGGTAATAACAAGCAGCCAATGAGAGCCTACGGGAACATCAATAACAAAATTACCGGCGTGTGAAGTATTACACTCAACATAGTGTATAAGGGCCATCACGTTCTCCTCCTGGCAGGCATGGCGTACTAGCATAGCAAATATAAGAACCCGCCCCTGTCAGGAGCGGGTTCCCTGTCTATCTATAAATCCGGTAGTTTCCGCTCAGCGCCAGCATAGTGAAGAAGTACAGGCAGTTGTCGTAATACCGGCGCTCCCCTGTACGAAGCGGCGTATGCCAGAACAGCTTGACGAAAGGCCCGGCATCCGGTCCATCGGCTGCAAGCGAGGCCATAGCCAGTGTAGCCAGCAGGCCGACCGGATGCAGGGAAAGCTCGTCAAACGGCTGCCCGTCAATGGTATAACGCCGGTAATCCTCAGGCTTGGTGTCACGGAAGAACGCCTGAATCCGGTTAGACTGCTCCACCTGCCAAGGGTCACAGCGGAACCATTCATAGTCCAGCCCGATGTTGGCGGCGACCCGGTATGCATCGCTGAAGAAGTGGCGGAAGTCACCGTGCGGCTGGGGTTCAGCCGGAGTCCCGTCATAATTGGCGTATTCCGGCGACAGGCCGGTTTCGGGATGGCAGGCCTCATGCAGATAGGCTCTGCTTTGGGCTGCCGCATCCTTCCAGAATGCCCGGTCCGCTTCATCTGCCTGCAGAGCGAATAAATCATAGAAATGCGGCAAATGGTAGGAAGGGTCGCTGAATGGGGTCTCGGGAATGAACTTAATCAGCCGGGTTGCAGGGTCCCACATGGGATCGCCTTCTCCGTCTTCGCCTTTGTGTACACAGGCGCGGAGAATGATTCTGGCCTGCCCGGAATAGTTGAACGGCTCGGCGCCGTCGCCCCAGCGCGCCGACGCAAAGAACAGCGCCATGGCGAAGAACTCTTCACCGTCAGGCGCCGGACCGGGAGACAGCCGCGTGCCGTCCAGCTTGCAGTGCCAGGCAAAATAATCCTTGTAACGGCCTTCCTTATGCTGCATATAGACCTTGGCGAACTTCCAGAGCCGGTCGAATTCCTCCTTTTTATCCATTTGAACCGCCATCATCATCCCGTAGGACATGCCTTCGGTACGCACATCGGTATTGCCGGTATCTACGATATATCCCTTATCGTCACCCATAGGATGGTAGATTCGGACCCCGGGAGCGCCGTAGAACAGCTCGTTCCAGGTATCTTCAAGCCTCTGGGAGATCGCCTCTGCCTCCAGACCGTTCTCAAGGAACAGGTTTCTGTATTTTCCCGTATAAAAGGAGCCTTCTGTGAAAAGATTCATAACAATCCTCCAATGGATAGCATTTTGCCCAAAGTATAACATAACCGGCAGTATAGAAATTAAAGCGTTTTCCTTAAAATTTATAGGTGAGTCCGGCCGCGTCCAATCATCTAAGGATAGATCAATCTTAGGTGTCTATATGTCATGGACTTCGCTAAAGCGGCTTCTCTATACTGAAAGGGATAGGGACATACAGGTGACGGTGCTGGCGTAGCCCGACATATCAGGTAATAACGAACAACTAGGGGGACAACAGAAATGACGCAACAACAGGGATTCAATCCGTATCTGCCATCCTGTGAATATATTCCGGATGCTGAACCTTATGTATTTGAAGGCAGAGTGTATGTGTATGGCTCACATGACCGGTTTAACGGACACGCCTTCTGTCTGAACGACTATGCCTGCTGGTCTGCTCCTGAGGACAATCTGGCCGATTGGCAATATGAAGGTGTGATCTACCGGACTACGGATGACCCGCTGAACCCGGAAGGCAGCATGTGCCTCTATGCACCGGATGTGACGAAGGGCCCGGACGGACGGTATTATCTCTACTATGTACTGGACAAGGTTCCTGTCGTATCGGTGGCTGTCTGCGGCAAGCCTGGCGGCAAATATGAATTCTACGGCTATGTAACCTACGGTGACGGTACGCGTCTGGGCGAACGGGAAGGCGACGAGCCGCAGTTTGATCCGGGGGTATTGACCGAAGGAGACACCACTTACCTGTACACCGGCTTCTGCGGATACGGGGACAAGTCCAGACACGGCGCCATGGCTACCGTGCTGGGTCCCGATATGCTTACGATTATTGAGGAGCCTGTGTTCGTAGCGCCGAGTCAGCCTTACAGCGGGGGGACAGGATTTGAAGGCTATGAGTTCTTCGAGGCCCCGTCTATCCGCAAAAGAGGGGATATCTACTACCTGATCTATTCTTCGATCTCGATGCATGAGCTGTGTTATGCGACCAGTAAGCATCCGACCCGGGACTTCGTCTATCAGGGAGTCATTGTAAGCAATTGCGACCTGCATATTGATACGTATAAGCCTGCGGACCAGCCGATGTATTATGGCGGCAATAACCATGGCAGTATTGTAGAGGTTAATGGAGAATGGTATATCTTCTACCACCGCCATACCAACGGGACAGCATTCTCCCGCCAGGGCTGCATCGAGCGGATTGAATTCCGCGCAGACGGCACGATCCCCCAGGTGGAGATGACCTCCTGCGGTCCAAACGGAGGCCCGCTCGAAGGGCGCGGCGAATATCCGGCGTATCTGGCCTGCCACTTATTCTGTAAGGATCAGGAGATGTACACCGGAGGTTTCGGCCGGATTGGTGCCTGGATGGACAGCCGGTTCCCGAAGATTACCCAGGACGGCAAGGATGGCGATGAAGAGACCGGCTATATTTCCAATATGACCGACTCGGCTACCGCCGGATTCAAATATTTCAATTGTGAAGGGGTTACCCGGGTTTCCATTAAGGTGCGCGGCTATTGCCACGGCGAGTTCGAGGTGAAAGCGGCCTGGGACGGCCCGGCACTCGGACGTATCCCGGTAGGGTTCACGAATGTCTGGAAAGAATACACTGCGGAAGTGGCGATTCCGGACGGCGTTCAGGCGCTGTATTTCACGTACACCGGCAACGGCGGCGCCCAGCTTGCTTCGTTTACGCTGGAATAACCCGGAGAATATGCTGAATATGGCTTGATGCACAAGCAGCACTTGGAAGTTCCCGGGTGCTGCTTGTTGTTGCTGCAAGCTGTAAGCAGGAAGCAGGGAGCGAGCCGCTATGAAGGTAGCTAGGCTAAGCGCACTACCGCTACACCCCGGAAGAATAACGGGCCTTGTAGTCTGAAGGCGTCATGTTCATATAATGCCTGAACCACTTCGAGAAGTAGTTGACATGCTGATAGCCTGACTCCAGCGCAGCCTCCAGCACGTTGTATGACCCGCTGCGGAGCAGACTGGCCGCTTGGCTGATGCGGATATAGTTCAAATACTCCATTGGGCGCATGCCGGTCTGGGCTTTGAAAAACTTGCAGAAATGCGAGCGGCTAAGCGATACAACGGAGGCAAGCTGATCCAGCTCCAGCCTGTCACGGGAATGCTGCTCCATATAGCTCAGCACTTCCCTGATTTGCCGGTTGTATTCGCGCCTGTGGCGGGGTTCCGGCTCCGGATTCTTTCGGGTGAGCCCGTACTTCCTGCCATATGTCATTGATTCCACCGGCAATATCTCCTCGATGGAGGGTGCTTTTGGCCTGGTTGGGCATGGAGGAACGTTGACTTATGTCGGCTTGGTCAAAGGTGATATAACCTTTAATGATCCGGATTTCCATGCGCGGGAAATGACCGTGCAGGGGAGCAGAAATGCGACCCGGGAGGATTTTGAACAGGTGATTCGGGCCATCACTGACGGTTATATTGAGGTGGACAGCTATATTTCCCACCGCTGCTCATTCGAAGATATGACCGGCCAGTTCGAGCGCTGGCTGAATCCGGAGTCCAAGGTAATCAAGGCACTGGTAGAGCTGGATTAAATACGAAGGAGCGGAATAGCGATGACAAGCAAGGAACAGAGCCAGCAGCGGTTATGGTACAGTGAACCGGCGCAGGAATGGAATGAGGCGCTGCCGATCGGCAACGGGCGGCTCGGAGCGATGATCTTCGGCAGGGCAGCCGAGGAGAAGCTTCAGCTCAATGAGGATTCCGTATGGTACGGAGGTCCGCGTGACCGCAACAACGAAGATGCGCTGCCTCATCTGCCCAAGCTCCGCAAGCTGATCCTTGAGGGGAAGCTGAAGGAGGCGGAGGAACTCGCCGCGATGACGATGACGGGACTGCCGGAAGCGCAGCGCCATTATCTGCCGCTGGGCGAGCTGCTGCTGTCGTTCGGCGGGCATGAGCAGCCGGCTGCGGATTATAGACGGGAGCTTGATTTGGAGCGCGGCGTATCCCGGGTGAGCTATTCCACCGGCGGGGTCCGGTATACCCGTGAGCTGTTTGCGAGCTTCCCGGATCAGGCCATAGTGGTTCGGTTGACCTCCGACCGGAAGAACGCAATCTCCCTGAAGGCCAGGTTCAACCGCCAGAACTGGAGAATGCTGGAGAAGACGGAGAAGTGGCAGAACAGCGGACTGGTGATGAGCGGAGAATGCGGAGGCCGCGGAGGCAGCTCCTTCGCTGCCGTATTGAAGGCAGTTACGGAAGACGGCACCTGCCGCAATATCGGAGAATATTTGCTTGTGGAGGGGGCAAACTCGGTTACGCTGCTGCTTGCCGCAGGAACTACATTCCGCCATCCCGATCCGGCGCTGCATGCCAAGATGCAGATTGAAGAACTGAGCCGGGTTCCCTATGAAGAGCTGCTGGCCCGTCATATTGCGGATTACCGCAGCTTGTACGGGCGGGTTGCGCTGACGCTCCCTGAGAACCCGAAGCTACACGGGCTGCCGACCGGCGAACGGCTGAAGCGGTTTCAGCAGGGGGAGGAGGATCACGGGCTGATCACAACCTATTTCCAGTATGGCCGTTATTTGCTGATCTCCTCCAGCCGTCCAGGTTCCCTGCCTGCGAATCTGCAAGGAATCTGGAATGACAGCTTCACCCCGGCCTGGGATAGCAAATTTACGATCAATATCAATGCGCAAATGAACTACTGGCCTGCTGAAATCTGCAATCTGGCGGAATGCCATGAGCCACTGTTCGATTTGATTGAACGGATGCGGCAGCCGGGACGGGTGACGGCCAGGGTAATGTACGATTGCGGAGGCTTCACGGCGCATCACAATACGGACATCTGGGCAGATACTGCTCCGCAGGACACCTATCTCCCTGCGTCCTTTTGGCCGCTGGGTGCGGCCTGGTTATGCCTGCATCTGTGGGAGCATTACCAGTTCAGCCAGAACCGTTATTATCTGGCGCAGGTGTACGATACCATGAAGGAATCTGCGCAGTTCCTGCTGGATTACCTGATAGAGGATGAGGCTGGCCGGCTGATTACCTGCCCGTCCGTCTCGCCGGAGAATACGTATCAGCTGCCTGGCGGGGAATCGGGCGTGCTGTGCGCCGGGGCCTCCATGGACTTCCAGATCATTGAAGCGTTGTTCAAGGCCGTCGTCCGCAGTGCCGAGATTATCGGCCGGGATGAGGCGTTCCGCGAAGAACTGCGCTCTGCTCTGGACCGGCTGCCTGGACCGCAAATCGGGAAATACGGCCAAATTCAGGAGTGGATGGAGGATTACGAAGAGGTGGAGCCGGGACACCGTCATATCTCCCATCTGTTCGCCTTGTATCCCGGGGATGCCTTCACGGTAGAGCATACGCCGGAGCTGGCTGCAGCAGCCCGGACTACGCTGGAGCGCAGACTTGCAAGCGGCGGCGGACATACCGGCTGGAGCCGGGCCTGGATCATTAACTTCTGGGCCAGACTGCAGGATGAGAGCAAAGCCTACACGAATGTACGGGCATTGCTGGAGCATTCGACCCTGCCTAATCTGTTCGACAACCATCCGCCGTTCCAGATTGACGGGAATTTCGGAGGAACCGCGGGAATTGCCGAGATGCTGCTGCAGAGTCACACGGATACCATCAGACTGCTGCCCGCGCTGCCTGCAAGCTGGAGCGAGGGCAGTATGAAGGGTCTGCGGGCAAGAGGCGGCTATACCCTCGACTTCGCGTGGGCCGATGGACTCGTTACGGAAGCGGTGGTATCATGTACCGTATCCGGTCCTTGCCGGATCGAAGGCCCGGGGCTGGATCCCGTTTCGTTCACAGGGGAAGCGGGAGGCTCTTATACGTTTACCCGGTAAGCGTGAGCCGGAAGCTGACAGGGTAGAAGTTTATGGAAGATTGCGTAAACAGGATGTTGGCAGAGTTGATGATTATAGAAAATTGCGGAAACTGGAAGCTGGCAGAGCGGAGGATTAAAGAAGACTACGGAAACTGGAAGCTGGCAGAGCGGATGATCATAGAAGACTGCGGAAACAGGAAGCTGGCAGAGTAGCTGATTATAGAAGACTACGGAAACAGGATACCGTCAGAGTGGATGATTATAGAAGATTGTGCTGGGATTGGCGCATTTGCGCCAATCCTTTTCTGTGATTATGCAGGAAATTCTGCGTATAAAATAGACCTGCCCGAAAGTCGGCGATGCGCGGGAATGAAAGGGATAAATCCCACTAATTCCGCCGAAAGTGGGCGATGCGCGGGAATGAAAGGGATAAATCCCACTAATTCCGCCGAAAGTGGGCGATGTGCGGAAATGAAAGGGATAAATCCCACTAATTCCGCCGAAAGTGGGCGATGCGCGGGAATGAAAGGGATAAATCCCACTAATTCCGCCGAAAGTCGGCGATACACGGAAATGAAAGGGATAAATCCCTCTAATTCCGCGGAAAGTGGGCGATGCACGGGAATGAAAGGGATAAATCCCACTAATTCCGCCAAAAGTCGGTGATGTTCAGGAACGAAAGCGGGCGGTAAGAGGAAAAGAAGAGCAAAAGTGCCCCTGAATCCACCGAAAGTCGGCGACAAGAGGAACTGAGGAGCAAAAGTGCCCCTGAATCCGCCGAAAGTCGGCGACAAGAGGAAATGAGGAGCAAAAGTGCCCCTGAATCCACCGAAAGTCGGCGACAAGAGGAAACGAAGAGCAAAAGTGCCCCTGAATCCGCCCGATGTGCGCAGGCAAAAGAATAGTGAAAACTATCTATCTTGTTCTTCATTTATAGCTGCAATTGTGTAATCGTCAGCGGGTGCATTAAGTCAGTTGAAATACCAGGAGCGGATCAACAACCGCTGGCTGCTCCTGTACTAAAGAACGGAAATTCAGTTGCCGCGCAGCAAGCAAGCGTTTTCTTTTTATCGAATTTTCGGGGGGGAAGTACTATAGTTTATGAATTGTAAGCGCATTCTGAAAACGTATAATTAGAGATGTCAACAAGAGAATTTATAAGCATAAGCGATTAGCCAAAAAGGGGAGGCATAACAACATGCACAAAACGGCAAAACGTTCAGCCAAGGCCGCGGCAGCCGGTGTATTAGCACTCACACTGGCACTTACAGGCTGTGGTTCTGGCAACAACAGCAGCAATACCGGAAGCAAAGATAACGCCAGTGGAGGAAACGCCAGTCCGGCAGCAGCCGGAGACGATAATGCTCCGGTAACATTCTCGGTATTTATGAGTGGTCCCGGGCAGCAGCCGACACCTGACAACAAAATTCTCAAACTGATGAAAGAAAAAACCGGGGTCAGCTTCAATATGGAATTCCTGGTCGGCGACCTGCAGCAGAAGCTGGGTGTCATGATTGCCGGAGGTGACTATCCGGACATCATGTCAGGGGACGACAAGCTGATCAATGCCAAGGCTTACATTCCGCTTGAGGATCTGATTGAGAAGTACGCGCCCAACCTGAAGAAGCATTATGCCGATGTGTGGAACCAGATCAAGGATGAGAGTGACGGCCACATCTATGTACTGCCAAGCTATGGCGTATATCAAGGTAAAATTACTGAACCGACTTACCAGGGACCAGGCTTCTGGCTGCAAAAGAAGGTGCTGGAGGAAATGGGCTATCCAACGCCTAAGACCCTTGATGAATATTTCGATATCATTGCCAAATATAAAGAAAAACACCCGGATGTCATCGGGTTCGAATCGCTCAACTTCGACTGGCGTGTGTTCCCGCTGCAGAATGCGCCTGAGCATCTGTCAGGACATCCGAATGACGGAGCGGTGGTTGTAGACAACAATGTAGCGCAGATTTTTGCCGACAAGGATATGTCCAAGGACTACTACAAGAAGCTTAATGAGATTAACGCTCAAGGGCTGATGGATAAGGAAGCGTTCGTGCAGAACTATGACCAGTATCTGGCCAAAATCGCAAGCGGCAAGGTCGTCGGTATGTTTGACCAGCACTGGAACTTCCAGGACGGCGAGACTTCCCTGATCTCCCAGGGCAAAATCGAAGATACGTATATCGGCTTCCCTCTGCTCTATCCGGGTGCTGAAGAATGGTACCGTGACCGCGGAGCAGTCGGCACCAACCGCGGCTTCGGCATTTCGATCAATGCCAAGGACCCTGAGCGCATTATCAAATTCTGGGATCAGATGATCACTGAGGAATGGCAGAAGACGATCCAATGGGGAGTCAAGGGCGAGGATTATGAAGTGAATGCGGACGGTTCGTTCTACCGTACACCGGAACAACGGGCGAACGCAGACCAGACAAGCTGGCAGGTAGCTAACAAAATCACAGGTATGCACGGTTATATGCCAAAGATTCAAGGTACGTACAGCGATGGAAATGCAGCAGATCCGGGTACGCAGCCACAGGAATTCTTCGACAGCCTGAAGCCGTATGACCAGAAGATTCTGAAGGCGTACAACAAGAAATCCTGGTCTGAATTCTTCAAGGAACCCAAAGAGAACCATATCTACTTCCCGGCGTACTCCATCGTGCTTAAGGATGGCTCGCCAGCTCAGCTTGCACAGTCCAAGCTGAATGACCTTCAGGTTAAATTCCTGCCCAAAGCCATTATGGCCAGTCCGGATGAGTTCGAAGGCGTATGGCAGGATTATGTGGACAAAATCCACAAGCTGGACATCAAGGCCTACGAAGACCGGATTAATGAAGGCATCCAGCAGCGTATCGAAAAATGGAGCGTCAAGTAAGCGGCACTAAGGCTTGAAACGGAGCGGGAAATGAACTTTCCCGCTCTTCCTAAATAGGAGTGGAGAGAACGATTACACAGGAGGGAATACTACATGTCTGATGCCGTACTGGACAAACAGGTCAAGAAACAGAAGACCCGTAGAAGCAAAGTCGATCCGGAAATCGGTGTGAGCCTCAGCTGGAAGACGCTAAAGATACAGAAACAGCTTATTTTCATGTCTGTGCCGATTGCCATCTATCTAATTATTTTTAACTATGTACCCGTTTGGGGCTGGATTATGGCCTTTCAGAATTACCGCCCGGCGCTGTCCTTCGGCCAGCAGGAGTGGGTAGGCTTCCAGCAGTTCAAATTCTTATTCTCCGATGAGACCTTCATGCTGGTGCTGCGCAACACGGTAGCCATGAGCTTCATCAATCTTGTACTTGGTACGGTGACGGCCATCGGCCTGGCTTTGCTGCTGAATGAGATTAGACTCAAGTTCTTCAAACGTATCGTCCAGTCAATTTCATATTTGCCGCACTTTCTGTCCTGGGTTATCGCAGCGGGTATTGTGGCTACCTCCCTGTCCATAGATGACGGGATTGTCAATGTCATTCTAATGAAGCTTCACCTGATCAAAGATCCGATTATGTGGCTCAGTGAAGGCAAGTATTTCTGGGGCATTGTCGGAGCTTCCAACGTGTGGAAAGAAGTAGGCTGGGGCACGATTATCTATCTGGCCGCGATTACCTCCATTGACCCTTCCCTGTATGAGGCAGCATCCATCGACGGCGCTACGCGTCTGCAAAAAATGCGTTTTGTCACTCTTCCGGGAATTAAAGCAACCTTTGTGATTCTGCTGATTATGAATATCGGACATATTCTGGATGCCGGCTTTGAGCTTCAGTACCTGCTCGGCAACGGTCTTACTATAGACTATTCGCAGACCATCGACATCTTCGTCATTAAGTACGGGATCTCTATGGGGAACTATTCTCTGGCTACGGCAGCAGGGATCTTCAAGACCATCGTCAGCGTTATTCTCGTCTTCATGGCCAACTATACTGCCAAACGTCTCGGCGAAGAGCGGTTAATCTAAAGGAGGAAGCCCTTATGAAAGCTGTAGCTAAAGGATCAAGCCGCATAGAGCCGGTTGTGTTTCATACACTGAACACGCTGTTCATGCTCTTTGTGGTTGCTGTAACCCTGTATCCATTCCTCCACACGATGGCTGTTTCGTTCAACGACGGCAGTGACACGCTGGCCGGTGGAATCTATCTCTGGCCCCGTTCGTGGACGCTGGAGAATTACAAGGCGGTCTTTGTTTCAGGGACGATCTACCATGCCGCATTTATCTCGGTATCCCGCACGGTAATCTCAACGCTGCTCGGTGTTTTTCTCACCACTATGCTGGCTTATGCACTGGCGCAGCCACAATATATTTTCCGCAAAAAAATCGGCCTGCTGTTCATCCTGACCATGTATTTCAATGCCGGCCTGATTCCGAACTACTTCCTGATCAAGAATATGGGCCTGCTTCATAGCTTCATGGTCTATATCCTTCCGAGTCTGGTCAGCGCATTCAACCTGATCATTATGCGGACCTATATCCGCGGTCTTCCGTTCAGTCTAACCGAATCGGCGAAGATCGACGGGGCGGGTGATTTCCGGATTTTCTGGAAAATCATCTTCCCGCTGTGTACTCCTGTACTGGCAACAGTTGCTTTGTTCATTGCGGTAGGTTCATGGAATGCCTGGTTCGATACCTTCCTCTATGCTTCCTCTGATCTTAAGCTAAGCACTCTGCAATATGAAATGATGAAGCTGCTGGGTTCCACGATGAGCACGAACAATGATCCTTCCATGCTTGCGGGAGGCCAGAATAATCAGGTGCAGGCCTTGGTTACACCGGCTTCCATCCGTTCCGCAATTACGATCGTTACGGCTGTCCCGATTTTGTTCGTCTACCCTTTCTTGCAGAAGTATTTCGTGGTAGGGTTGAACCTGGGAAGCGTGAAAGAATAATTGTCATTTAGAATGATATAAGAAAAATATGGATAATATAACCGTTTCGGGTGAAGCCGAAGCGGTTTCTCCTGTTCAATACTGGTGAGCCTTGCAGAACTCAAAATACTTAAATAAAGAGGGTGATCCAATGCTTAAGGTACTGTTTGCCGACGATGAGCCGCTTATGCTGGAAGGGCTGCGATTCCTGGTAGACTGGGAGAAATTAAACTTTGAAGTATGCGGTGAGGCTCTGGACGGGGAGGACGCGCTGGAGCTGATTCACAGTACCCGCCCTGATCTGGTTATAACTGATGTGCGCATGCCGGTAATTGACGGTCTTGAACTAATAAAAAGAGCTTCCAAAACCGATTTCCGGCCCAAGTTTATTATCTTCAGCGGCTACGCCGACTTTGAGTATGCCACGCGGGCGCTTAAGTACGGGGTATCCAACTATTTGACCAAACCTCTGGATGAGAAGGAGCTGACAGAGGCGCTGCAGATCGTAACCGACCAAATCCATAAGGAGCGCAAGGTGTCCTCACGGCGCGAGGCTCTTTCGGCTCTGATGCAGGCGGATACGGTATCCCGGCTCCTGATGCGGGAGAACACGGAAGAGGAGCGGCAGAAGGGGCTGAAGAGCCTTGGGATCACCCCCGCCTCGCGGATATGCTGTATACTGGTCCATGGAACAGCGCCTGACAGTCTTCACCTGCGTGAACAGGTCTCTGCCATGGGCGGCAAGGAGCCGCTGCGCAGCCTGAGCGTCTATCCGTTCACCGCAGGAAGCGGGAAGCATGGATATTTGCTGGTGTCCCCGCAGGAAGGACCGGAGCTTGACCCGGCCATGCTCACAAGCTGGATGGATGAAATACGTTCCTTGTACAGCACTCCGGTCTGTTTCACGGCAAGCCTTCAGCATCACGGACCGGAAGCTCTGAATGCGGCTTATCAGGATGCGCTGGCTGCTGAGCTGTGCAGGCCGGATGCCGCGGAGGGCGGAGCGGCCGGCTTCTTCGAGAAGCAGGATAAGACTCAGATGGCGATGCTTCCGGCAGAGCTGAGAAGATCGCTGCTGCAATCCGTCACTGAAGGGAAGCTTGAGCACCTGAGCGGGCAACTCCGCGATGTGTTCAAGATATTCTCGGCGGAGGTGGCTTCAAGCTCATGGATCGACGCTTTTCTGGCCAATATCAAAGCTGAGCTGCTACGTGAAATTACCGCCAGAGGGGGAGACTATGCGCAGTGGGTAAATAAATGGTTTCCGTCCCGGTATACGGCCAGCTGCCTGCCTCTGCTGGAGAGGCAGACGGAGCAGGAGCTGTGCGAGGCTGCAGAATGGTTCGCAGCTGCTGCGGACGGCAGGCGGGAGGACCAGATAGTCTCTGCCGTGACGGAGTATGTCCGCAGGCATTATCAGGAGAAGCTGAAGCTGCAGGATATTGCGAAAGTTCTGCATGTGAATTCCGCTTACCTGGGACAACGGTTCAGGAAGCATTACGGCAGCTCTTTTAACGACTATCTCCATGAATACCGCATTGAAGAAGCCAAGAAGCTGCTGCGCCGGACCGATATGGGCATTTCCGATATCTCAAGCCGGGTGGGCTATGCGGACGCTGATGTGTTCGCGGCCAAGTTCAAGGCGCTCAACGGCGTTACGCCTACCGTATACAAGAAGAGCTAAATCAAGGGGGAGGAGGGGACTTGCATGAAGCATAAACGGAAGCCGTCTGCCTTCATCAATGATATTCCGCTCAAATACAAGTTTTTGTTTATCTACTTACTGTGTGTTCTCGTCCCCATACTCAGCATCAACGCCCTTTTTTATGTGCAGATCAGCCGCAACGTGGAAGTACGGGAGAGGGAGAATCTGGGGATTTCGGTAGACCGGGTGGTCTATGATCTGATGCAGATCGTGAATGAATGTGTGGCGATCAGCAATACGGTGGCTGCAGACCGGCCCTATATGGAGATGATGGATTATGCCTACCCGGATAATGAGGCTTATTATGATGCCTATAACGATTTTCTCAAGGACAAGCTGCGGCAGTACAGCAATCTCCACTCCTATATCTACTGGATGGGCATATATACGTCCAATCCGACAATCCAGAATGGCAGCAGCTATTTTATTCTGTCAGACAAGGATAAGCAGAGTGAATGGTACCGCAAAATATCAAGCAGCACAGACAAGGTATTGCTGACCTCCTACCAGGGGACCAACCCGCTTAATCCGCCCCAGCAGGAGGTGTTTGTCAGCCTGATCCGCAAGCTGGATAACTTTACGGGCCAGCCCTACAATAAGTATTTGCGGATTGATCTGCGGCTGAACAATGTGCAGGAGCTGTTCCAGAAGGAGCGCGATTATCTGGATTTCAAGCTACTGGATGAGAAGGACCGGATCGTGCTGGCATCGGGTCAATCCTTCTACTCGCTGGACGCCAATGCTCTGCTGAATGTGGACACAAGCCTGGATCAGCCATCGAAGCAAATTGTCCGTACGCTCAGCAGTGCAGCCTACACCAAGGGCTGGCGTCTGGTCGGAACTCCGGAGGGCCGGAAAGTGAATCATGAAATGGTACATGCCCTAAGGATCTCACTGATTCTTGCTCTATTAACTATAATCCTCCCTACCCTGCTCATGATTGTGATTATAAGGTCCTATAATCTGCGGGTCAGATTGCTCTACAAGCATATGAAGCTGGTCAAATATGAACAGTTCGAGAGCATTGATATGTATGAGGGGAAGGATGAAATCGGCGGACTGATCCGCAGCTTCAATCTGATGACCGGGAAAATCCGCAATCTGATCAATGATGTCTATAAGCTGGAGATTCAGAAGAAGGACCTGGAGCTTGAACGGGTACGGGCGGAGCTGAAATATCTGGAAAGCCAGGTGGACCCTCATTTCCTCTTCAATACGCTTAATGCCATATTGGTCATCTGCAAGAAATATAAGTATGAACAAGTCACGGATGTCATCCGCAATCTGGCTCTGATTATGCGCAGGCTGCTAAGCTGGAAGGATGATCTTATTACTGTAGAGGAAGAGGTCTCTTTTATCGAAATGTATCTGCAGATTGAGAAGTTCCGCTTTCAGAACCGGTTCTCTTATGTGCTGGATATTGAGCCGGAGGTGCTGAAATGCCGGATTCCCAAGATGAGCATACAGGCATTGGTAGAGAATTCCTGCAAGCATGGCCTGCAGTCGGTCAAATGGGCAAGGGAAATCCACGTGTCCGCGGCGAGGGATAACGCAGGCCTGCTGATCGTAGTGACGGACAATGGCAAGGGAATCGAGAAGGAGAAGCTGGAATGGATCAAGTCCCATCTGGAAACGGAGCAGGATTCCGGACAAAATGTCGGGCTTCGCAATGTGTATAAACGCTTGAAGTTGTACTATAACGGCAGAGCCAAGTTCAGCATTGAGAGCACCGAATATGAACAGACGGTCATTACCATCCGGATTCCCGAGGACTTGAGCCTGGATCTGGTAGTGGAGGGATCTCATGTATAAAGTGGTACTTGCGGATGATGAAACCATCGCATTAGAGGGATTGCGGACGCAGACGGATTGGGAAGAGCTGGGCTTTGAAATCTGCGGAGCCTGTGAGAACGGGGAGGAAGCGCTGGCTGCGATTGTACAAAGCTCGCCCGATCTAGTGATTACAGATATCCGTATGCCAGAGATTGACGGGCTGGAGCTGATAAGGCGCGTGCGCAGCCTGGAGATGGAGCAGCCGATCTTCGTCGTTCTCAGCGGCTACGGCGAATTTGAATATGCAAGAACTGCCATTCGTTATGGGGTAAGACACTATCTGCTGAAGCCGGTCGTTGAGGCCGAATGGGATAAGGTGCTTACAGACATTACGGATGAGCTGGAGCTGCGCGTTAAGCAGAGGATGCAGCAGAGCATGCTGGCGAGCCGGCTGCTGCCGCTGGCGATTGCACGCATGCTTGAGGGCCACTGGGCGGAGCCTGAAGAGGAGGCGGCCGAGCAGATGGACCGTCTGGATGAGACCGTCACGGGCTGGACGTATCTGCATGTGGAGGGCGATAGCAGCAATATCACAGACCTTTGCCGGGAGCTGGCCGGACCCGCAGGCGCCCTGTTCATTGACCTGCCCGGCGATCAGGCCGGACTGGTTGTGGAGAGCTCGGCGGGGACGGCCGGGCTGGCGGAGCAGCTATACGCCGGACTGATCCGCAGCGGTGTGAAGGGCTCCGTCAGCATCGGGCCGAGTGTGCAGTCACTCCGCGAGCTGCCTGTCTCCTACAGGGAAGCGGCAGGGGCTGCGGCCCGCCGCTATTTCTATTCAGACGGAAGCGGTCCGGTGCATTCGGCCATTGAGGGCGAGGGCCAGGTGAACTACAATCTCCCTGCCACAGAGTTGCTCGAGGAAATAATAAGCGCTGTGGAAAGGCTGCAGGAGCAGAAGGTTCAGGAGAAGCTGAACGAAATGTTCAGCGTGTTCAAGGAGAACCGGACAGATCCGGGAGTTGTACAGATGACCAGCATGGATATCATGCTGAGAAGCATGGAATTGCTGAAGGAATTCGGCGGAGCGGACGATCCGTGGATCGGCTCGCTTGATTTTTTCAGAACAGAGCCCAAATCGCTGGAAGCCCTGCAAGCCACCCTTCAGAGCGCGCTGGCAACAAGTATGAATTATATCCGGCAGCACAAGGAACGTAACTCCGAGCATCCGCTTATCCGCGTAGAATGCTTCTTGCGGGATCATTATTCCAGGCATTTGACTGTAAAAGAGATTGCCGAGCACTTCTATATCAATCCGGTGTACCTGGGCCAGGCCTTCATCAAAAAGCACGGGATCAGCATTCTGGAGTACATTCACAATCTGCGTATAGAAGCAGCCAAGAAGCGGCTGATCGAAACCCGCGACACAGTCAGGAGCATTGTGGAGAGTGTAGGTTATGTGCACTATCACCATTTCCTGAGAGAGTTTGAGAAACGGACGGCACTGAAGCCGGTGGCATTCCGCGAACAGGCCCAGTCTGATAAAGGATAGGTTCATAAATTTATTAGGGTCCATGTATTTAGTATGGTAATGGTAAACGCATACAAATTCGCTATGATAGAGATAGCTGTCCAACAATGCTGTTATTCACAGGAGGTCCACGGCATAGGCATGCAGGCCCATTGGAATATCTATGGCCCGTCCATTGAAGAAATCCGCAGCGCCCTTGAGCTGTACGCCTCTTTTGGGGCTCAAAATCCTGATTACGGAGCTGGATATCTCCATGTTCCGTCATGAGGATAAGCGCACAGACTTGAAAGCGCCAACATTAGAAATGCTGAGGCTCCCTGAGGAGCGTTATGCGGAGATCTTCGCCCTTCTGCTGGAATACAAAGCTTCCATTGATTCGGTGACCTTCTGGGGCGTGGCCGATGATTATATCTGGCTGGACGGCTTCGCAATCCTAATTGTTATAACCATCTTATCGCTAACAACAATGGAGGGAATTAAATGACAACTCAACTGAATCAGGCTGCCGGAAAGGTACCCCCTAACGGTAATCCGCTGGTAGCGCACAGATACGGAGCCGACCCTTATGCCCTGGTATTCGGGGACAGAGTCTACCTGTACATGACCAACGACGCTCTGGAATATGATGAGAGCGGCGTGGTGAAAGAGAACTCTTACAGCAGTATCAATACCATTACCGTCATCTCCTCCGCCGACCTGGTCAACTGGACCGATCATGGCGCGATTGCCGTGGCCGGACCGGAGGGCGCTGCGAAGTGGGCTACCCAATCCTGGGCACCGGCAGCAGTTCATAAGGTGATTGGCGGCAAGGACAAGTTCTTCCTGTACTTCGCCAATAATGCCAGCGGGATTGGGGTTCTCTCAAGTGACAGTCCGGTGGGGCCATGGGTTGACCCAATCGGGGAAGCGCTGATTCTGCGCTCTACACCGGGGGTAGCGGATGTGACCTGGCTGTTCGACCCGGCGGTTCTGGTCGATGACGACGGCAAGGGCTACATTTACTTCGGAGGCGGTGTCCCGGAAGGACAGTTCGCAGAGCCGGGCACAGCCCGGGTGATGAGACTGGGTGAGGATATGACCAGCGTAGTGGGTACTGCTGAAGTGATCCCGGCGCCATTCATGTTCGAGGACGCCGGGATTCATAAGCGGAACGGTGTCTACTACTATACCTACTGCTCGAACTTCTATGACGGGGAACGGCCGGAGGGCAGCCCTCCGGCGGGGGAGATCGCCTATATGACGAGTGACAGTCCCATGGGTCCCTGGACATATCAGCGGACGATCCTGAAGAATCCGGGACATTTCTTCGGAGTCTCCGGGAACAACCACCATGCGGTGTTTGAATTTCATGACAGCTGGTATATTGCTTATCACGCCCAGACCTTATCCAAGGCACAAGGGATTGCGAACGGCTACCGCTCCACGCATCTTAACCGCCTGACTCATCTTGACGACGGGTCCATTCAAGAGATTCATGCGGACTATGAGGGCGTGCAGCAGCTTGTCACACTGAACCCGTATGAACGCATCCCGGCGGCAACAATGGGCTGGAGCGCGGGGGTGAAGACAGAATTCCTGACAGCCGGAGGAGAGCAGATCGTAACGGATATAGAGAACGGCGGCTGGATCGGATTATCCGGAGTGGACTTCGGGAGCCGGGGAGCAAAAGCGTTCCAGGCTTCGGTTCTGGGTCTTGAAGCCGGCGGTGTACTGGAGCTGCATCTGGATGATCCGGCTGGCCCGCTCGCCGGCAAGCTGTCCGTGCCTGCGGCAAACGGGGCAGAATGGAAGGAGCTGAAGACGGAGGTCCATGGAGCCGTAGGGGTACATTCACTCTATCTGGTATTCACGGGCACGAGCGGCAAGGACTTGTTCAAGCTGGCAGCTTGGAAATTCACGACAGAAGCATAACTAACCTCAAGGAGGCCAAAGCATTGAATACCGCGATCATCACCAATCCTGTAATGTGGGCAGATGTCCCGGATGTGGATGTTATCCGGGTCGGCCCTGTATTCTATATGGTCAGCACCAGCATGCACTCCATGCCGGGCTGTCCGATTATGAAGTCAGAGAATCTGTACGACTGGGAAATAGTGAATTATGTCTATGACACCTTCGAGGATCATGAGGCCCACCGGCTGGAAAACGGCCAAGGGATATACGGCAGCGGTTCTTGGGCGGCCTCCCTCCGCTATAAGGACGGAATCTACTATGTATGCTTCTCCTCCAATGATATGGACCAGTTCTATATCTACCGGACCGGAGATATTGAGCATGGTCCCTGGGAGCGTTCGGTGATTCCGGGACTTCATCATGACCCGGCTCTGCTGCTGGATGAAGATAACCGCAATTATGTGATCTATGGGAACGGGGACATCATGATCAAGGAGCTGACAGCGGATCTGACGGCTGTGAAGCCCGGCGGAACGGATCAGCTGCTGCTGGAAGGCGAACGGGAAGACATCGGTCTGCGGATTGAAGGCTGTCATGCGCATAAGCGGAACGGCTATTATTATCTGTTCTTCATTGAATGGCCGAGAACCGGCAATCAGCGCAGACGCCAGCTGTGCTACCGTTCCCGTGAGCTGCCGGGTCCTTACGAGCGGAAGGTTATTCTGGATGAAGATCTGGGCTACCAGAATAACGGTGTCGCCCAAGGCGGCATTGTCGATACAACGGACGGTGACTGGTACGCGGTGCTATTCCAGGATCATGGGGCTGTCGGACGGATTCCCTGCGTCCTCCCCGTAAGCTGGGAGCAGGATTGGCCGGTGATCGGGGAGAACGGTGAAGCGCCTAAAGTGTTCCGGACGAAGCTTCCTGCGGGTGAGCCGAAGCCGCTGGTGATCAGCGATGAGTTCGATTATATCAGCGGCCGGTTGGCGCTGAACTGGCAATGGAACCATAATCCCGACAACGGGCTATGGTCGCTCACCGAGCGGCCGGGTTATCTGCGTCTGCACACCGGACGCACAGCAGACAGCATCCTGCGGGCGCGTAATACACTGACCCAGCGGACGGAAGGTCCGGCGTGCAGCGCGGAGACGCTGATTGATCTCTCAGGTATGCAGACCGGCGACAGGGCAGGTATGGTTGCTCTCCAGAACGGATACGGGACGGTCGAGGCTGCCGCCTTGGAGCAGGGCGGGTTCAGCGTGAATATGTGCGTCAACAGCGGTGACGGCTGTCCGCAGACGGTGGAGAGTATTCCATTCACCGGCAACAGGATATATCTCAGAATCGATTTCAATTTCCAGGATAGCGTGGACACGGCCCATTTCTTCTATTCAGCGGACGGGGCGGTCTGGAAGGCGATTGGCGGGACGCTGCATATGAAATATACACTGGATCATTTCATGGGCTACCGGATTGGCTTGTTCAATTATGCAACCGTCTCATCCGGCGGTTATGCCGATTTTGATTATTTCCGTTATCGCAGACAAGGCTAAGTCCGGGTCTTGAAACCGAACCCGGCAGCCTGGGATGCCGAAGGGCGGAGGGGAAATTTAAGAATACCTGCCAGAGGCAGCCACAGAGTGCAGGTGTGCTAATAGTGGCTTAATCAGCAAATGAGGGGCATTGGTTAATGCTTCTCATTTGTTTGTCGTCAGCCCGCACCCGCTCCAGCAAAACTGCCGAGATAACTACAATTGCCTATTCTTCCTGCCGGGTTTCTGGCTGTTTGGAAGCAAGCTTCTCGCGGTAGGCCCGGGGGGAGAAGCCGGTAAGCTGCCGGAACTGCCGGCAGAAATGCTCGACATTCGCATAGCCGCAGAGTGCGGCGATCTCCGCAATTTTGTGCTGGCCATAGCCAAGCTTCTCCTTGGCCAGCCGAATCCGGCAGTGAATGACATCCTCCATGCAGGAGATGCCGAAGGTGGATTTGTATATGGTCTGCAGGTAGCCTGTACTTATATGCAGATGCCCGGCCATAGAGGACACGGTCCAAGGGTGGCCGGGGTTGCTGTAAAGCGTCTTGCGCAGCTCCAGAAGATTATAATATTGCGGATTCAGCTTGTCCTCGGACGCCTCGGACAGCTTATTGAACAAGAGCCGGAACAGGTAATCAATGGATAGCTCCCGGTAATCGTTCTGGAAGGAGTTCTCCAGTGTCAGCAGCTGAAACAGCTGATGGCAATAGCCGGGGTCCGGCAGCGAGAATGGAGTGCCGACCGGTAGGACGGTCTCTGTAATATAAGATTCATCCGCATCAAAGCGGACCCAGTCATTCACATACTTCCGGGAGCAGGCCCGGTAATAAATGCTGTGCTTAGGCGGATACAAGACAGCAGAGTGAGCGGGGAATTCCTTCAATTCCCCATTCACATCAAACAGTGCCGGAGTCTGTGTCAGTACAAGAAGCCAGGCATCCAGCCCTTCCGGAATGCTGTACACGAAATCATGCTGATGCGCAGCGTCATATTCAACGTAGTGTATTGCGGGCATTGGCTTCTCCTTTCTTCGGATAGATCAATTAATGGTCAGTAAATATCATTGTTAGAAATTCGCTCAATCTCTATAATTTGTAGTGTGTATCACGAGCGTGACTGAATAATGACAGTGGAAGGTGTATTACTGGTTATTAGAAATTATCAATAAGAAGGAAGGTTGTTGATTAATGATACCACAACGAAACGAGGATCGGAATCAGATCCTTTGCTATACAAGGCTGCCGCAGGAGGATATGGTGTACGCTTCGAGGCTTGCCCACAGCATGCACTTGGCTTACAGCACAGACGGGCTTCTGTTTCAGGAATTGAATCATAACTCGGGTGTTCTGTTCGCCAAGGCGACGGAGAATGAAGACGGGACACTCCGGGCCAAGAGCCTGAATCATCCTTATCTTTTCCACTTGGCTGACGGGAATTACGGCGTAATTGCCGTGCGTACTGAGGCAGACGGTGAAGCCGATGAACAGAGTAAGGGGAAGGTGCTGTTGTTCTCCTCTGCCGATTTACTGCAATACAGCGAGGTGGGACTGCTGGAGCTTAAGGCCGATACCTTTGTAAGCGATGTCTCTTGCCAATACGATACGGAGCAGAACGGTTACCTGATCAGCTGGATAGATGAATATGGTCAGGGGTATGAGAGCTGGATGACCGACATCATGAGCCTCCAAAATGTCTCGGCTCCGGAAAAAGCAAAGCCGTTCACTCTGGATACCGTGCTTGCCGATATTGAAGGGATTCTGCCGCGCAATGTGATCTCTGTCTCTGCAGAGACAGCCCGCAGACTTTTCTTCAAGCTTACTGTTCCAGAGAACATTGCTATCGTGGTTCCGGACCGCGTAAGTGCGGCTTCGGTAGAGGAAGTGAAGGCTGTGCGGGCAACGGCTCTATACAGCGATGGTACGCAGGCGTCCAAAAAAGTGGATTGGAATATAGGCGCCATCGACTGGAGCCAGGCGGGAACCTACAGAATTACCGGGGAGATCCATCAGGAGCATTATCCGTTTCCAATCGCACTTGACCGTGCAGACCCCTGCATTGCACAGTGGAAGGGAAAATATTATTTCATTGCCACCAATGATGCGGATCAGAATCATACGCTGTATATGAGGGAAGCGGATACTATTCCCGGACTGGTAACGGCTGAAGAGGTGCTGATTCTCGATTCTTCCACCCATGAACAGATTCGCGGTCTGCTGTGGGCGCCGGAATTCCATGTCATTGAAGATGAGCTGTACATTTATCATGCGGCAACCTCTGGTGAATTCTTCTATGAAGAGTCGCATGTGATGAAGCTGCGGGCAGGTGGTCATCCGATGAACGCGGCGGACTGGACCATCCCGGAGCGTGTAGTGAAGAAGGACGGCACATATTTGTGTGAAGCAGGCAAGACGATTTCTCTGGACATGACTGTCATCCGGTGGAACGGCAAGCTCTATGCGGCATGGTCGGAGCGCCAGTTCGTGCCTGTCGATCTGGGGGCCTGGGTCTATATCGCAACCATCGATCCGCAGGAGCCGTGGAAGCTGACCAGTGATCCGGTGCTGCTGACCCGGCCCGACTATGGGTGGGCCAACAATCATACCTTTGTGGATGAAGGGCCTTTTGCCCTGTATTCGGATGACAAGCTCTACGTGACCTTTGCCAGCGCAGCGGTGGATGCCACCTATGTTGTCGGTCTCCTGACTGCAGATAAAGGGGCAGATCTGCTGGATATAGAGAGCTGGACCAAAGGCAATTATCCGCTGCTGACCTCCAGAAGTGTGCCGGGAGAATACGGTCCGGGCCATAATTCCTACGTGACGGACGAGGATGGTGTCATCTGGAACGCCTATCATGCGAGACCGGGAATTGACGGACCGCGAAGCTCGGGCCTACGCCGTGTGCATTTTGACATTGACGGTGCTCCGGTTCTGGATCTCACAGAGGAAAAGGACCTGAATCCGGAGCTGAAGCAGGTATCCATGGAAGTGAACGTAGGCTAGCTAGTGGGTCTGTTAGCCGCATCAGCGTCTCCCTGGAAGAGTGAACGCAAGAATGTATGGGATAATCATTGTGGACGATAACGCCCTTAATATGCAGAAGACTTGCAAGGAAGAGGAGGAATTGATTATGGAATATCATGTTGCCATTCAAGGGAGCGATCAGGCGCCGGGTACGGCGGAACAGCCATTCCGCTCCGTTTCCCGTGCTGCGGCTCTTGCGGTGCCGGGAGATACGATTACAGTACATGCGGGGATATACAGGGAATGGATCAGCCCGGCCAATGGAGGTACAGAGGAACAGCGGATTGTATATCAGTCTGCCGGGGATGGGGAAGTGGTTATCACCGGTGCTGAGCCTGTGGCCGATTGGACGGATGAAGGGGACGGCGTCTGGAGTACGGAGGTACCGAACACCCTGTTTGTTGTCCGCAACCCCTATAAGGTTAAATTGTACGGGGACTGGCTGTTTGAAGGCGCGTTCCAGCCGCATTTGGGAGAGGTATACCTTGACGGCAAGTCTCTATATGAATGTGATGGCGTTGACAAGCTGCGCAATCCCCAGGTTTGGCCTCAGGCCAAATATGCGGAGGACTCTCTGCTGCAGTGGTATGCGGAAGTAAGCTCCACGGCCACCACAATATGGGCGAACTTCGGCGGCAGGGACCCGCGCAAAGAGAATGTGGAAATCAATGTGCGCCCTTATTGCTTCTGGCCGGAGAAGACCGGCCGCAGCTACATAACTGTCAGGGGCTTCACACTCCGGCAGGCCTCACCCCAGTGGGCTCCGCCAACAGCTTTGCAGGAAGGGCTCATTGGCCCCCATTGGAGCAAGGGCTGGATTATTGAGGATAATCTGATCAGCGAGTCCAAATGTACAGGCATCAGCCTCGGCAAAGAAATTACCACCGGGCATAACGAATGGTCGGAGAACCGGATCAAGGGCGGAACGCAACGGGAGCAGGAGGTTATTTTCCGTGCTTTGCGCAAGGACTGGCACAAGGACCGGATTGGAAGCCATATTGTCCGCAACAATGTGATTCATGACTGTGAACAGGCTGGAATCGTAGGGCATCTAGGAGGTGCTTTTAGCCAAATCTATCAGAACCGCATTTACAATATCCATCATAAACGTATTTTCCACGGTGCAGAAGTCGGAGGCATCAAACTCCATGCTTCACTGGATACCCAAATTTGCGGGAATGTCATTTACAGCTGCTACCGGGCACTTTGGCTGGATTGGCAGGCGCAGGGCACCCGTATCAGCCGAAACACCTTTTACGACAATTTGTCCGAGGATCTCTTTGTAGAGGTCTGTCACGGCCCTTATATGGTGGATCACAACCTGTTCCTGTCTCCGATGAACTTTCGCAATATGGCTCAAGGCGGTGCGTTTGTTCATAATCTGTTTGCCGGCAGGTTTGTGGTGCGTTCCGAGCTTACCCGTTATACACCCTACCATATGCCTCATGAGACAGCTGTTGCCGGGTTCAGTAATATCACGGGTGGCGACGACAAGTATTATAACAACCTATTTATAGGTGATGACGATCCGCACAACGAGCCGCTGCCGATGACTTTTTTCGAGCATCTTCCACTCACTCCAAGAGAAAATCTGGACGAAAGCGGTGCCCCGGTAATGGACGGTATCCCGGATAACTCCCGCTGTTATCTTCACCCTGTGGGGTTGGGCGGGTACAACGATTACCCGGACTCCATGCACAAGCGGTGGTGGGAATATACCAAGGAAGAAATTGCGGCGATGGAGGAAGCCGGAAAGCCGTTCCAGCCCGATAGGATGGCACTTCCTGTCGCGATACAGGGCAATCTGTATTTGAAAGGCGCGGTGCCCGGTTCTCATGAGCCGGATGCAAGGGTCTATGTCAGCAATGGTGTTGAGATCGAAATCGATCCAGCTGTAAACAAGGTGCAGGTGCATATTAAGAGCCCTGAAATGATGCATGCTGCGGCTCCTGTGATAGTTACGACTGAGTTGCTCGGCAGAAGCTATCACGCGGAGATGCACTACGAGGAACCGGATGGCTCCGCTTACCGTTTTGACCACGACTTTTTTGGCAAACAGCGCCCGGATCAAAATATCACGCCCGGACCATTTGAATTGCTAGATGATAGTCCGGTGAAGATTGTGCTGTAACGCAGAATAACGGGCAAATCTCCCACACTTGGTTTATTAAATAAACTAAGTATGGGATATACATAAATTCAAGGAGAGGAATGAGGTACATTGAACGGGAATAATCCGAAGTATTTAACACAAAAGCCAGGGTATGATCAGGAGCGGGAAGGGATCAAGCGTGGCGAGATCACGATGATAGAATACCCCTCTGCGACAGTAGGCAACACGCGGAAGGCCCGGGTGTATACACCGCCCGGATATTCCAGTGCAGAGAAATACAGCGTCTTGTATCTGCTCCACGGCATTGGCGGAGATGAGGACGAATGGTATACCCACGGCAAACCGCAGATCATCCTGGACAATCTGTATGCCGATCAGCTGCTGAAGCCCATGATCGTTGTGCTGCCGAACGGCCGGGCGATGCTGAATGACCGGGCGGAAGGCGATATTTTCGCCCCCGACAAGGTGCATGCCTTTGCGACATTTGAATCGGATTTGCTGAACGATCTCATTCCTTATATAGAAGCGAATTATTCAGTCCTGACGGACCGGATGCACCGTGCCCTGGCCGGGTTATCCATGGGCGGTGGGCAATCGCTCAACATGGGTCTGAGCCAACTGGACCGGTTCGCCTGGATCGGGGCGTTCTCCCCGGCTCCCAATACGAAGGAGCCTGAGCTGCTGGTACCGGACCCGCAGCAGACGTCCGCAGCGCTTAGCCTGCTCTGGTTATCCTGCGGCGATCGGGACAGCCTCAAGTATGTCAGCGACCGGACGCATGCCTATTTCGCGGAGCATGCGGTGCCGCATATCTGGGTTGAAGAACAGGGCGACCATGATTGGCCGGTCTGGAAGAACGGCTTGTATCAGTTCTCGCAGCTTATTTTTTAAGTGGTTAGGGGCGTTCGGAATGGGCACCTCGTATGCCGCTGGAAGTGCTGCTATTGTAGCGGCGAAACGTCCTGCCGGACGTACACTGATTGTCCGTTGAGCAAGCGTTGAGCAAGCGTTGAACGAGTATTGATCGAGTGCTGACCGAGTACTGATTGAGTACTGATTGCGTACTGATTGAGTACTGATTGAGTACTAATCGGGCACTGGTCGAGCACTGATTAAGCACTGATTATCCGCCGTTTGCCCATCAATCGCCCACTAAAAACACACCCAACGTCCGCCGAACGCCAACTAATCAGCCTCTAATCACTCTCTAATCACTCACCTGTCGTCCACCGATCGCAGAAGACTGCATTGCACGCGGCATTGAGGTTGTTGGGAGGAAATAGTTGGATTTTATACACTTGCTGATAAACAAATATCCCTTACTGCAACTGTAGTTGGATAAACAGCACTTAATTCATTGCAATTCACCTTAAATGGAGAATACAGCTAAATTAGATGCTCTTTTTCCACTTGCTTGTCTGCAAACGCCGGAATCCGCTTAATTAAGATACGTTTTTCCACTTGTTTGCTGACGAGGGGGCTTGGTTGGATAGGAGCAGGCAGGTTGGCGATGAAGGGGGGCTTGGTTGGATAGGAGCAGGCAGGTTGGCGATGAAGGGGCGCTTGGTTGGATAGGAGCAGGCAGGTTGGCGAGGAAGGAGCGCTATAGGTTGGATAGGAGTAAGCAGGTTTGTGATGAGGGAGCGCTAGGTTGGATAGGAGTAGGCAGGTTGGCGATGAGGGGGCGATTGGTTGGATAGGAGTAGGCAGGTTGGCGATGAGGGGGCGATTGGTTGGATAGGAATAGGCAGGTCGGGGATGAGATGGTGCTAGGTTGGATAGGAGTAGGCAGGTTGGCGATGAGGGGGAGATTGGCTGGATAGGAGTAGGCGGGTTGGCCGAAGAGGGGCCAGGTTGGCTGGATAGGAGTAGGCGGGTTAGCCGACGAGGGGCTCAATTGGCCGGAGAAGTTGGCTTATAAATATTTAAGCGCGAAAAAGGCAACCCCAAGCCATTTACATGGCTCCGGGGCTGCCTTTTCTTTTATACCTGCGCCTTACCGGTCAGTGCTTATTTATTCGCAATCGCATCGGCACGCATTTTAACGATTTTGTCTGCTCTTTCTTTATCTACAGCAAAGACATCATTCCAGCCGAGACCTTCGACATCGCTCTTGAGCTTCGTCCAGAGCTGATCGAATTCGGCCTGATCCTTGGCGAAGATCATTTTCCAGGAGGTGTTCTTCACATAATCCGAGATCTGGCTGCGTTTGTTCTTAACATCCGAAGAATCGGAGCCGAGGCTTGTGTTAATGTTAGGTACGATATCGATCATGTTGTTCTTCTGATAGTATTCGGTAGGAGTGATCGCGTCATAGATTTTCTGCCAGTCTGTAGTCAGCGCTGTTTGGTTGGCTTCAATGGTGGAAGCCCAATAGGTGTTGTTGTAGAACTCCTTGGTTTCCGGGTCGACTACGAAATCACTCATAATCATCGAGTTCACCTTACTCTGGCCATCCTGATAACCGCCGCCGCCGTACTCATCAGGTACAGGGGTGTTTTCCTGGAATGCCGTTTGGCCTACTTCCGTCAGCTTGAATTTGCCGTCAGGCGTTTTTTCATAGTTGAAGCCTTCAAAGCCGTTGGTGTAGTAGCGCAGACCTTCAGGGGAAGACATCCAGTCCATCAGTTCCATGATTCTTTCCGGTTCTTTCGCTTTGGAGCCGATGGCAAAGACTCTTCCGTTCCCGAAGTAAGCATCACTGTTCTGGATCAGATGGGTGTCCGCAATCGGAACCGCAACGTTGCCGTTGCCCTGGTTGCCTCTTTCAATCGTGTTGTAGAAGCCTCTCTGCCAGGAGTACCACAGGAGAAGAACCTGTTTGTTGGTCAGCTTTTCGGACACCTTGTTCCAGTCCTGGGAAGGGGAGTCCGGGTCGACGAGGCCCATTTTGTTAGCGTCATAATAGAACTGCAGAATCTTCTTGTACATACTGTTGTCGTCTACGATCGGAACGATATCGCCTTTGGCATTCAGTTGAATGGTTGTAGTCCCGTTCGGCTGCTCGTAACCATACCAGTTGCTGAGCCAGCGGACATTCTCCATGCTTCCGCCGTCCCAGTCCTTCCACAGCGTGATCGGAACAATAGGCTTGCCGTCCGGAGTCTTCGGATATTTGGCCTGTATGTCCTTCAGGGCGGTCATCAGATCGTTCAGATTGTTCAGCTTCGGCGCGCCGATTCCCTTGTAATAGTCCCAAGGCAGAATCGGGCTGGAGTATGGCAGCTCTTCCGAGAAGGTGGTTGGCGAAGTATCGGCGGTGAAGGCGGGCAGGGCATAGATTTTACCGTCCGGATTCTGCTTCTCGAAGGCAACATTGAACGGCTTGAAGTGATTGTCTACATATTTGGACAGATGCTCTGTATTCTTGATCAAGTCCGTAAGATCCATAATCATTCCCGCCGGAATCAATTCTTCGAGCTGGCTGTTCTCAATAATCAGAAGGTCCCCGAGGTCTCCGGATGCCGAACGGGTTTTGTACAGCTGATCACCGGCCACCTGCGGAGCCAGAATGTTCAGCGTGATATTGAACTTGTCTTTCAGCAGTTTACCGTACCACCCGGTCTGCTCGCCCTGGTAGTTAGCTGCGTTGTCGAATACCGTAATGGTTAGAGGTTTGCTGTGATCAATGCCGCCAGTGTCCGGAACGGATGACTCTGCAGGTGCTCCGGGTTCGGCTGTTCCTGCCGTCCCTGCTGCAGGTCCTCCATTGTTGGAATTGCCGCTGCAACCACTTAGAGCCGTTGTTACCAGAAGAATGGTCGTCCCGAGTAACAGTGCGGATTTTCTTCCCAGCTTAATGTGTGTTCTCATGTGTAGCCCCCCGAATGATTAATGTATCATAATGGCGCAGGACTATTAGCCTTTGACTGCCCCAATTATAATTCCTTTGACAAAAAATCTCTGGAAGATCGGATAGACCAGCAGAATAGGTGCGACTACGATAATGGTAACCGTCATGCGGATGGAGGTAGAGGTCTGCTTGGTCGCCAGCGTTGCCATCGCCGTTGATCCGGCGTTCTGCAGATTGACCATAGTGGACAAGGAGCTTGCCTGATTGATGTAGTTATACAGAATGAACTGCAAGCTGTACAATTTGCTGTCCGTCACCAGCAGCAGCGTGTCCTGGAAGGAGTTCCATTGGTTGACTGCCGAGAAGATGGCAACGGTTGCAAGGATCGGCTTGCTGATCGGCAGAATGATTTTGTAGAAAATCGTGAAGATCCCGGCACCGTCAATGCTGGCCGCCTGCTGCAGCTCTTTGGGCGTAGCTTCCACGAAGGTTTTGACCAGGATGATGAAGAATGGGGCTACCACGGACGGAAGAATATACGCCAGGAAATTGTCGGTCAGATGCAGGGTTCTCATGGTCAGATACCACGGGATGATCCCGGCATTGAAGAACATCGTAATGATGGTGAAGCGGTACCAGAATTTCTTGCCCCACATATCCTCCTGCGCGAACATGAATCCCAGGAAGGCAGAAGCGCCGACAGTGAGAAGGGTACCTATTACCGTTCTGGCCAGCGAAATGACAAAGGCATTGCCGAGGCCCGGTATTTTGAATACATCGACATAGTTCTGGAAATGAATCCCCTTAGGCCAGAAGATAATCTCACCCTTGGCACTGAGATCGTTCGCGCTGATGGTATTGATAATGATCGAATAGAACGGATAGACACAAATGAAGGCGAAGAGGGAGAACAGGATATAGATGACGGTGGAAATGATTTTGTCGGTGGCGCTGACCTGCATTTTGACCGTTTTGGAGATGTCTATATCCCGGCGGTTTGGCGTAAGACCCGTCTGGCTGTCACTCATACGATGCCCTCTCCTCTCAACAATTTGGATAGTCCGTTTACCGAAAAGAGAAGCACCACACTAATCAGGCTCTTCAGCATACTGATGGCAACGGAGACGGAATAACTGCCGCCGCCCATGGCGAGGTTATACACATATAGATCCAAGACCTGAATAGTGTCCTTGTTAAACGCATTCTGGAAGACAAAATATTGCTCCAGTCCATTGTTCAGGAAGCTTGCAATCTGGAGCATCAGCAGCACGAAGTAGGTCGGCATCATGCTTGGCAATACGACATGCCGGATCACCTGCATCCGGGTTGCACCGTCCACATAAGCCGCTTCATACAGCGACTCGTCAATGCCCATGATGGCGGCGATATATAGGATCGCTGACCAGCCGAGTGTCTTCCAGGTAGCCCAGAACCACATGGTAAGCCAGACATGATCCGAGCTCTGAAGGAAAAGGACCGGAGAATCAGATAGCCCCGTCATGTGGAGGAAGCCGTTGACCATACCTTCACTGGAGAACATGGAGAAGGCCAGGGAGTAGACGAGGACCCAACTGATAAAGTTCGGCAGCGTGGTTACGGTCTGAATGAATTTACGGAACCGGACAGCCTTGATCTCGGTCAGGAAGATGGCGAAGATCATCGGGAGCCAGGAGAAGAGAATGCCCAGACCGCTAATGCCGAAGGTGTTCTTGATGACCTGGAGCAACTGGTCGACCTTCACCTGATTCTCAACCAGAGAGTGGAACCACTTCAAGCCGACAAACGGCGATTGGGACAACGGAATAGGCGGGGTATAGTCAAAAAAGGCATATACCCATCCGTAGAGCGGGTAATACGCAAAGACAGCAAGTAAAACCATAAAGGGCGAAATGTAAAGGAATTTCCGGAAAGAATTGCTTCTAATGCTCTGGCTGCGCATCGTTTCACTCCTCTTCGTATTCTCTTTGTATAATTGCCTCGTTGAAGCTTTCCAGATCTGCTATTCCTGGTAGTGTAAGTCTGCCGGTCATCCCCCTTTTTCAAAAGCAATTTCAACGGCCCCGAGGAGTGCGCTGTTCGTTGTTTCCCCTATTGTTTCCCCTAACCCTTCTATATTGATAACGCTTTCATATATGAAATCTATAATAAATTATCATCTACCTACTAACAATGACCGATCCTCACCACTTATTGATCTATTATGAGGTGAAATCCGGATGGGATCATGAGCATGCCCTCTCCGCAAAAGAAGTGGAAAAAGGACACTTAATTTTCTCGAATGATTCGATCTAAGATCATTAGGTGGAAAAAGTACATCTAATTAATTCAATATCCTGGTTTATGGCATAAACAGGATAATTAAGTGCTGTTTTTCCACTTGCTGCCGGACAGTAGCGTTACATCACATAATTAGTTGTACAATTTCCACTTACGTCCCATGTATGCCTGTTCTGCAATCCGTTGATTTCCATGCTTAACAAAAGCAACATTCGTCGATATGAAAGCAACGTCAAGCTATAGATTACAAGGGTCGTGTGTGATTAAATACATAAAGAATACAGCATTTGCTCTGGGACCTACATTTGGAATGATGCGAAAGGATGAATACGAATTATGGACAAACAACAACAGCTCGGCTTGACGCCTCCGATGGGCTGGAATTCATGGAACACCTTCACTTGGGATATTAACGAGCAACTGATCCGGGAAGCCGCCGATACTCTGGTGGCAGACGGCTACAAGGATGCGGGATATGATTACATTGTCATCGACGACTGCTGGAGCCTGAAAGAACGGGACAAGGATGGTAAGCTGGTCGCCGATCCGGTTAAATTCCCGAGCGGAATGAAGGCGCTTGCAGATTATATTCATTCCAAGGGACTGAAGTTCGGCATGTACTCTTGTGTAGGCACACATACCTGCGCCGGGTATCCGGGGAGCTTCGAGCATGAATTTCAGGATGCGGAATCGCTGGCCGAATGGGGCGTGGATTTTCTTAAGTATGACTATTGCTACAAGCCCAGACATATGTCGGGAGAGCTGCTGTACAAGCGGATGAGCTTGGCGCTTAAAAACTGCGGAAGAGACATTCTGTTCTCCGCGTGCAACTGGGGCGAGGACAACGTCTATCAGTGGATTCGTGAATCCGGCGCGCATATGTACCGTTCTACCGGAGATATCCAGGACAGCTGGGAATCCATCAAGACCCTGGCTCTGTCGCAGCTGGATAAAGCCGCCTACACCGGCGCCTACTGCCATAACGATCTGGATATGCTGGTAGTCGGCATGTACGGAGGCAGCAACAGCGACTTCATCGGCAGTCAGATCGGAGGCTGCACGGATGTGGAGTACAAGACCCACTTCTCACTATGGAGCCTGCTGGGTTCTCCGCTGATGATTGGCAGCGATATCCGCAAAGCTAATGAGGCCACCAGAAATATTCTGCTGAACCCGGATCTGATCGCGATCAATCAGGATGTGGAGAGCCGCGGGGCTTACCGCATCAAGCCGGAACCTCAGTGGTTCCATGCAGATGATGTATTCATGTTGGTCAAGGTATTGTCGGACGGAGACCTTGCGATCGGCTTCTTCAACCTGAGCGATGGACAGAGAGAGATGTCGCTGCAATTCTGGGATTTCGGACTTCCGTATGCCTCCGGCAAATCGCTGTCCCTGTATGACTGTTGGGAGCATAAAGAGCTTGGCGTATTCAGAGAAAGATATGCTCCGGTCGTTGCAGCCCATGATTGTCTGATTGTGCGGGCTAAATTGGTGTAGAGAAGAGAAGAGTGTGAACATGAATAGAACATGCAGACAATGCGGTGTTCCCCTGATGACGGATGATGTGGCGATTTACCTGAAGCTGGTCACGCGCAATGCCCAGGATTTCCTGTGTATCGATTGTCTTGGAGAGCAGCTGAAGTGCGGGCGCGAGCCGATTGAGCGGCTGATCAAATACTTCAGGGAGTCGGGGAAATGTGTGTTGTTCCGTTAAAACGCGTTACCTCCGCTGCTGCATTATATAGTGATGGAGTGTAAACAGAGACGTGGGAAGGGTAGGACAATGATAGAATACAGAACGGCTGCTCCGGATGAGCGTGTGGAAGTTTAAGCCTTTTGTGTAAGCGTAAGCCTGCAAGCCTTCTGTTATGGGGGGGCTTGCTTTTTTATATGACAACCCCGGGTTCGGCTGGGGTCTTATGTAATTAGTGGCGAGACGGGAGGGCGGACGGAGTTGGAAAAAAGGCTCTTAATTCTGCCCAAATGAGGGTCTGTGGGCATGCAGTTGGAAAAAGTACACTTAATTCCCCGGATCCTATGGATTCAGTAGAAGGCGGGCTGATTAAGTGTTGTTTTTCCAACTATTATTAATACTTGTACCTTTGCCGCCAAATTAGATGTACAAATTCCACTTGTATAAGTCCGCCGTGCTCCGAACTGTTTATCCCTGCTTGACGTACCTTCCAGGGGATACTCCGGCTATCTTCTTGAAGCTCCTGATGAAATTGGCATAATCGCTGAAGCCGGAAAGCTCACAGGCTTCGGCCACGGTCTTCCCTGCGGCCAGGTGGCTCATCGCCAGAGAGATGCGCTTGTCCAGAATGTAGGAGCGTATCGTAAGTCCTGTATGCTGCCTGAATTGCTGGCTTATATATTTGCCGCTGTAATGAAACTCCTGCTCCAGCTGCCCGGAACAGATAGATTCCGCCAGATGATCTTTGATGTAGGTCATCGTATTGCTGACCAGCTCCGGCATAAGATTCGCCGACCGGTATGTGGAAGACTGGTACAGGGTGTTGATGAACACAAGCAGCCGGATGGCATAAGACTCCGCCAGCAGATCCTGTCCATATGCCTCTGAGCGGAGGCAGGTAATCAATTTGCCGGCAAGACGGCAATACAGCACCGTTTGCTCCGGGGAGAGCCGGATCAGATTGTTCTGTCCGAAGGGATGGGATTCAAAACAGGATAACAGATTAGAGCGGTGGCTCGAAAGCCTCTCCAAGGCGGACCTCTTGATATTCAGACCGATCCGTTCATACATTTGATTGTCGATACAGATGCACCGGTGCATCTCGCTCGGGCTGATGATGATTAAATCGCCGGGGGCCAGCTTGTAGCAGGATTGCTCCAGATACATGTAGGCATTGCCTCTCAGGAACAGATAAATTTCGTAAGCATCATGGCGGTGATAAGGCAAGGACGGGTTGATCAGCTCCGAATCGGTTGCTTTATGAAAGCAGATCATTTCTTCTTTAATAGGTGTGAAAATATAGTTTGTATCCAGATTCATGGCATCCTCCCTTTAGTTGTATTTAATGTAACTATTGCTATTCGCGCAATATAATAGCGTTTAATTGCAAGGATTATACAGAAGATACTTATTATAATACAGTAAAAGGAAGCGCTTGCAAGTGCTGTAAGGAGTATGGACAAGCAGATGTGGTACAGCTAGCCGCTTCGGTCAGACAGGAGGTGATAAGAACAGGGTTTGGCGGAATTTACACGAAGAGGAGATGGGATAAATGATTTCACAGGTAAAAAAATCATTGTGTACCTTATTGGCAGGTGTAACGTTGCTGTCGGTAATGATGATTCCCGCACCGCCTAAAGTTTCAGCAGCGAGCGATGTGACCGTTAATTTGTCAGCCGAGAAGCAGGTGATCCGTGGCTTCGGAGGAATCAACCTCCCTGCCTGGATAGGGGATCTGACGGCAGCGCAAAGAGAGACCGCTTTCGGCAATGGTCCGAACCAGCTGGGATTCACTGTGCTGAGAATCTATGTGGATGATAATAGGAATAACTGGTACAAGGAATTAGATACGGCTAAGGCAGCTATTGCAAAGGGAGCTATTGTCTTTGCTTCGCCCTGGAATCCCCCAAGCGATATGACAGAGACCTTTAACCACGATGGAGATACCTCGGCCAAACGCCTCAGATATGACAAGTACGCTGCATATGCCCAGCATCTGAACGATTTCGTTACGTACATGAAGAATAATGGTGTAGAGCTTTATGCGATTTCTGTTCAGAATGAACCGGATTATGCACATACCTGGACGTGGTGGACTCCGGCAGAAATGCTAAAGTTCATGAAAGAAAATGCCGGATCGATCAATTGCCGGGTGATTGCCCCGGAATCCTTCTCCTACCTGAAAAACATGTCGGACCCTATTCTGAATGATTCCCAGGCGCTTGCCAATATGGATATTCTGGGTACGCATACGTATGGAACTTCATTTAACAACTTTTCTTATCCTCTTTTTAAGCAAAAAGGGGCGGGGAAAGAGCTTTGGATGACGGAAGTATATTATCCCAACAGTAATAATAACTCGGCCAACCTTTGGCCTGAAGCACTGGAGGTAGCCTATCATATGCATAATGCGATGACAGAGGCGGATTTCCAGGCTTATGTGTGGTGGTACATCCGCCGTCAATACGGTCCAATGAATGAGGATGGAACGATCAGCAAGCGCGGGGACAGCATGGCACAGTTCTCGAAATTCATCCGTCCAGGTTATGTAAGAGTGGATGCTACAAAGAATCCTAACACTAATGTCTATATCTCCGCATACAAAGGCGATAACAAAGCTGTTATTGTGGCCATTAATAAAGGTACTTCGGCTGTAAGCCAGAGCTTTGTCCTGCAGAATGGTACGGCCTCAAGCGCTTCAACATGGATCACGGACGCCAGCCGGAAGGTAGCCGCCGGGTCATCCTTTAATGTATCGAACGGTTCCTTTACAGCCCAGCTTCCGGCGCAAAGTGTGACGACCTTTGTAGCGGAACTCGGCAGCGGAAGCGGCATAGGCTCGGGAACCACTTATGAAGCTGAGACAGGCACCACATTGGCGAACGCTATAGCAGAGACCATCAACTCCGGCTACACCGGCAGCGGATACGTCAACTTTAACGGCGCAGCCGATGCCTCCATACAGTGGAACAGCGTATATTGTGCCGTTGCCGGGACCAAAAATCTGAAATTCCGCTACGCACTGGAGAGCGGTATAAGAAATCTGGATGTGTATGTGAACGGCAGCAAGGTCATCAGCAATACCGCCTTTGCCGCAACCGGCAGTTGGACAACCTGGGGAGAGAGCACAATTCAGGTTCCGATGAATATCGGAAACAATACGTTAAAAGTAGTGACGACAGGTACAGAAGGACCGAATGTAGACAGTATCAATGTGTCTGCCCAGTAGTGTGAAGCTTGTACCGGCTGACGAGCTTCATCAGTGTTAACGGATAATGTGCAGCTGAATAGCTATTGTTAAACATCTCTCCGCGAGCTGTTCCCGGTGCGTGAAAGCGCGCCGAGAGCAGCTCTTTCGTATGAATGCAACAGATAATAACTCATTATGGAGTTAGGGGCAATTCTCCCCCGCTGAATGACCCTCTATATTGCGACGGAGTGTACGAAGTTGCTTTTTTGAAGACCTTAGAGAAATACAGCGGGTCATGGTAGCCGACGGAATAGGATAAAGACTTTATAGATAACTGTGAATCGGCCAATAATGCACAGGCACGCCGAATCCTGAATGCGGTCAGATAACCGGAAATAGAGGTGCCCGTTTCTTTCTTGAACAGCCGGAACAAATAGCTGCGCTCAATTTTGACGAATTCCACTACATCCAGAACCGACAAGGAGGAATTCCAAAAGTTGGTTTCTATATATTCTTTTGCTGAAGAGACATAGTCCTTCTTGAGAAACGCTTGTTCACTGGGGTAGTACTCCATGTAATAGGACAATAACAGATGCAGCCCTGCCTCAGAACGTTCCCGTTCAAATGGCTCTATGCCGGCGGCCTTGACCTTGTGAAACAGAGGTTCTATATCCTGTGGAGGTGCCGCTGCAACCGGATGCTCCGGCGAAATATGAATCATCGACAACAGACGGGAGGCCTCAGTCCCGTTGAATTCAATCCAGAAATACTCCCAGGGGTCCTGCGGATCAGGGTAATAGTACACCTCCATATGCGGAAAAATAATGAAGCTCTCGCCGGTCTGCAACAGGAAGGTTGTCTGGCATGTCTTCAAATAGCCTCTCCCGCTTACAATATAATGCAGAGCATACACATCGCGGACGCCCGGTCCCCATTTGTGTAAATCGGGCGGTTTATATCCGTTTGCTTTAAACATCGGATTCTCGCTGAATCCGTATTCCAATGGCTTCATCGTCAGCACCTGTATCCTTTTAGCATCATAATACTAATAGGTTATAGCAAATTTATAAAGAAAGATATCTTATCGTTATCTTGCAAGTTGAACTAGAAAGAATTTAATAATATAATTGACTTAGTCAACTAATATATATATATATATATCAAG
This sequence comes from Paenibacillus sp. FSL E2-0178, assembly GCF_038593005.1. Classification (NCBI taxonomy): domain Bacteria; kingdom Bacillati; phylum Bacillota; class Bacilli; order Caryophanales; family Paenibacillaceae; genus Paenibacillus; species Paenibacillus sp. FSL E2-0178. Next base: position 1,605,649 of record NZ_CP151953.1, on the reverse strand, counting down.
GAGGAAATATGCAGATAGTTAAAAGGTTAGACTCCACGCCCAAGATCATCCTGTTCATACTGGCCATTATTATTCTTGTTATCATTATTGCCGGTGTCATTGGTATTATCTACATGAACAATTATAAGAATCCCTGGGATAAGAAGCTTACAGAAGCAGGTATTACAGAGAAAACCTCTCAGGCGGGAGAGGTGAAGTTTAATTATGCCGAGGGACCGGACAATGGTCCGCCATTGCTTCTCCTACATGCCCAGCTGCTGGACTGGTATACTTACAGTGAAGCGCTGCCGGAGCTGTCCAAGAAATTCCATGTATTTGCCGTTGACTATCCGGGTCACGGGAAAACTGTAGTTCCAGATAATTATCCGATGACAGCCAATCAGATAGGAAGTGATCTGGCCACGTTCATAGATACGGTCATTCAGGAGCCGGCTTATGTCACGGGCAACTCATCGGGCGGATTATTGACAGCCTGGCTGGCTGCGAATGAACCTGAGCTCGTAAAGGCGATTGTGCTTGAAGATCCGCCGCTGTTCTCTGCGGAGTATCCAGCAATCAAACAGACGATTGCATACAAGTCATTTACAACCAGCTATAATGCGATACAGAATGGGTATAATAACGATTTTCTTATGTATTGGCTGAACGGCAGCAAAACCTTTTTCAAAAATAATGTGGGGCCATTTGCTGAACCTTTAATTGAATTTGCGGTAAATACCTACAGAAAAGCCAACCCTGGAGATCCGGTTGAAATTGTCTATCTGCCGCCGGTTGTACGGGAATTAATCAGAGGACTTAATTACTATGATCCGCTTTTCGGCAATGCTTTTTATAAAGGAACCTGGAATGAGGGCTTTGATCATTCGGAGGCTCTGGCAAAAATAAAGTGTCCGGCATTGCTTTTGCAGGCCAATTACACCATTACTGCAGAAGGCATACTGGATGGTGCAATGACCCAGGGGCAGGCGGAGCGGGCGGCTTCCTTAATTCCTGATGGTGAGTTCCAGCGGGTCGATTCTTCGCATGTTATTAACCTGGAGCATCCGGATCAATTTGCTGCAATTATTGAAGATTTCTTTTTAGGAGAATAAAACATATGGACATGGACAACACCCGAATCATAAGATCGTTTGGAATTCTAAACCGTACATTCTTAAGTTATATCTCCAAGTCCCTTATGCACAAGGATATTTCCTATTCAGACAGTATATTCTTAGTCAACATTGGCGGCAGGGAAGGGACTTCACAAGAGGAAATAGCCCATTCCCTGGCCATAGACAAGGCTGCTGTTGCACGGTCGGTGAAGAATATGGAGAGTAAGGGATACATTACTACCGTGCAGTCCCGGGCCGATAAAAGAGCGAAAGAACTGTACCTGACAGCGTCCGGCAAAGAACTGTATCAATTCATGCAGCAAATAAATGATCAGTGGGTTAGTCAGGTTATGCAGGATCTGGATTCTGATGAGGTGGAACGGTTCAATCAAACAATGGCTAAGATCAGTGAACGGGCCAAGAACGTTCATAAGAATTGATATCTTCATTATACCTTGGACTTCACATCATCCCCCGCTTTGCCTTCATGCACTTCAGATTATAGGTGCGGCCGTAGGCTTTGGCGTATCTGATCATTTGGTCAAGCATACGGGTGTCCTTCAGTTTGGTGAACGGGCAGGGATCGGGGGCGGTATTCACTTCCAGAATCCATGGGCTAAGCCGTCGGTCTAAGGCGAAATCTACGCCGATTTCATTCAGCGCCGGATAGGCAGAGCTTAACTGAATGGCAGACTTCACGCCAAGTTCGTTCATTTGCGTAATCAGAGCGCTGCGCTTCTTCAGGCTGGTGTGAACGCCAAGCAGTTCCTCGACCGGATATATGGTCCCGCCCTGACTTCCATTCGTAACCACCTTCTGCGGATGCGCGACGCGTCCTGCCGCTCCTGTAGCTTCCCACTTTCCCTGAGGATTGCGCTGCACCATTACGCGGATATCAAACGGCCGCCCGCCGTATGTCAGAAGACGGATACCCTTCTGTACTAAATAGGATTTCCCTCCGGTCTCCTCCATGATTGCTTGATATGCTTTGTCATAATCAGCGAATGTGCTCACCCGTGTACCTGCCTGATAGCGGTAGGTGCATTTTTGCGTCACGACAGAATCTCTCCCGCCAGAGCTGCCCCGGCTTGCAGGTGTCCTCTGTTCAACCCGGATAACCCCCTCGCCAAGTGAGCCGCAGCAGGGCTTAATATATACCATCTGGTATTTCTGCAGCATTGCAAGGAGAACACTCCGGCTCATTCTTCGTGTGTCCGGGATATGCCTCTTTAATTCCGGCTTCTCCGCCAGTACTCTTGTCTTCGTCAGTTTACTGGAAATACGGCTGATCTGCTTCTTCATCGTAACCCTCCGTCCGGTAGCTTATTATAGGCCATAGTACGGCAGAGAGCGGGCTTTTGATTGGGCAGACGTGATGGGCAGAACACACCGGGAGATTGCTACATATGTTATTGAAGGTGTGAATCCAAGGGGCTGCGGCATGCAGCCGGAGCAGGAGGCATCCATGATGCTGATGGACAATTGGCGGGATAAAGTACTTGAAGTCATCGGGCAGTTCCCCTGGTACAAGGGACTCATTAGCAGTGAGACTACGAACTACAGTCTGCAGAATCTTCCCCTGATAACCGCGGACATTCTTGAAACCCATTATTATAGCAGCTCACCCGATGCTTCACTCGCCGTATACCGGACATCGGGTACAAGTACAGGCCGGCGCAAGGCTATAGTCTACTCAGAAGAAGATGACGCCCATTATATCAATATCAAAACAAAGCTGTTCGGTGAGTTGATTGCAGGCAGCGGATGTACAAGGGCGCTGGCCGATATGGGAACCGGACATGCTGCGAATACGGCGCTGGCCATTTTCGAACGGCTGGGACTTGTCAGCAGCTCAATCCCCTTCGAGCTGCCGATAGAGCAGCATATCGAGCGGATTCAGGCATTTAAGCCCGACCTGCTGTATACGATGCCCTCTATCCTGGACCATATCGTATATGCTGCTGAAGATCCGCGTTCGCTCGGAATCCGCAAGATCATTCTGGTTGGTGAGATCGCTACAGTGGAGTGGCAGCAGAATATGGCCCGGCTGTTCGGCCTTGAGCCGCAGGACATTACCGATACGTACGGGTCTATTGAAATGGGCACCATCGCGTACTATTCGCATGATCTGGGCCGGTATATCTTTGCTGACGGAATTGTTGCGGAAGCCATCGGAACTGAGGCATTAGGGGAAGGGCTGGACCCTCTGGGAGTTGGCGAAGGCATCCTGGTGCTTACCTCAACTGTCCGCAGGCTGCTGCCCGCCATCCGTTTTGTTACCTATGATGTCGTAAGGGATTTCAGGACAGTGAAGATAGACGGGACGGAGAAGCAGAGCTTCGGTTCCATCGTCAAACGGGTGGGCCGCGAGCTGAAGCACGGGGAGAAGATCAGTATCTACGATATTGAACAGGTGGTCTACCGTCATCTCCAGGATGCAATGATCCGGGTCCAGGTCAGCAATAATGCATTAACTGTGTATATCCAGAGCAGATCTGCGGTTCCATCCGCAGTTCCGGCGATCAGGGAAGAAATCAGGGAATGCATTCCGGAAATTGGTCTGATGATCCGCAATCATCTGCTTGACGATATCGAGGTCATTCTGGCAGCAGACGGCGGGAAGCTCCAGACCGGACAGGTGAAGAACAAGAAGCTGTATTATCAGAAGGATGGAGTCAATGACAGGGCAGAGCTGAACCTGGACACCGGTATCTTGTCGGCCATCGGCAGGACGCCATTGATCAGGCTGGACCATCTGTTTCCGCGAGGCGGGTTCAGCGTCTACGCGAAGCTGGAGCTGATGAACCCGGGAGGAAGCGCGAAAGACCGTCCGGCACTGTGGATGATCCGGGAGGCTTGGAAGGAAGGGCTCATCGGGCCGGGTACAGTCATCATTGAATCAAGCTCGGGAAATATGGCGATCAGCCTGGCTATGATCTGCAAATATCTGGGGATGAGCTTCATCAGCGTTGTGGATTCCAGGACGACAGAGGTGAATCTTCAGATTCTGAAGGCCCTGGACGCAACCATCGATTATGTTGCCTGTCCCGATCCCGAAACAGGGGAATTTCTGCCGGCCAGACTGAAGCGAGTGCAGCAGCTGCTCGCGGAGGTACCGGGCAGCTACTGGCCGAACCAGTATGCGAACCCCAATAATTATCTGTCCCATTATCATACAACCATGAAAGAGATCGTGGCTGAGCTTGGACAGGTAGATTATCTGTTCTGCGCTGTCAGTACATGCGGGACGATCCGCGGGCTTGCAGAATACGTGAAGGACAACGGGCTGCAGACCCGGATTGTGGCTGTTGATGCAGCGGGCAGCGCAATTTTTGGCGGCAATCAGGAGAAACGGCGGTTCCCCGGCCTTGGTGCCGGTATTGTGCCGCCTTTTTGCAGAACAGATCTGATTGACCATATTGTGCATGTTACCGATTCCGATATGGTTCAGGGCTGCCGGGCGCTTGCGCGGAAGGAATCGGTTCTGGCCGGAGCGTCCTCCGGGGCAGTGCTTGCGGCCATCCGGCAGATGAAGCAGGAGCTCCCTCCCGGAGCTGTCTGCGCCGCTATTCTGCATGATAAGGGTGAACGTTATCTCGATACGGTATTCTCGGATTCCTGGGTTCAGAGCCAGTTCGGACTGCAGCTGCCGCCAGCAGATGAAGAGTTCCTAACTTGAACGCATAAGGAGGAGACAGGTTGCTGTACTTAAATGACCAGGATCTGCGGGCAGTGGGCCTGAATTGGGCTGCTCTTGCAGAATCAGCAGAAGCTGCGGTGCACCTCATCCATTCCGGTGATTATGTGCAGCCGGTAAAGCCCTACCTGAGGTACAAGAATCCCCGTAACCGGATCATTGCCATGCCGGCTTATGCCGGGGGGAATGTCAATACAGCCGGGATCAAATGGATTTCCAGCTTCCCTGACAATATCAGGTCGGGTCTTCCGCGTGCGCATAGTATCATCGTATTAAATGACCAGGGTACGGGCCAGCCCACAGCTATTCTGAACTCGCCGCTTCCCAGCATCGTCAGAACAGCTTCTGTCAGCGGGCTGATGATCCGTCATGTGCTGGAGTGCCGTTCAATGGAGCGGATTCAGCTTGGCATTATCGGCTGGGGGCCTATCGGGCAATATCATTGTCAGATGGCTATGGCTCTGTTCGGTGACCGGATTGAACGGATCCGTATCTACGATATACGGGGAGCAGACTTGTCAGGAATTCCATCTCCATACATGGAGCGGATGGAAGTGGCAGAGACGTGGGCGGATGTCTACTTGCATTCTAATATTCTCATCACCTGTACAGTGTCCGATCAGCGGTATATTGATATTCCCCCCGCCAAAGGCATGCTGCTGCTGAATGTTTCACTGCGTGATTACAAGCCGGAGGCGCTGGCTTCACTGAAAGCGATCATCGTCGACGACTGGGAGGAAGTATGCCGGGAGAATACGGATATCGAGCAGCTTCACCTGGAACAGGGGCTGACCCGTTCCGGAACACAGACGCTTGCCGATGTCGTCTGCCGCCGCAGTCTCAGTACATTCGCCGCCGATGATCCAATCCTCTTCTGTCCGATGGGCATGGCTGTTTTTGATATCGCTGTGGCGGTGCATTATGCTAAAAAGGCGAGAGAAATGGGGATTGGGACTGAGCTGGCTTAAACGGTGAATGTCCTGGATCTATGCATAATTTCGTCCCCTCCAGCAAATACCAACAGGAGGGGGATGGATGCCGCATGGAACAACAACAAACAGCCAAAGAGCATAATGAGCCAGAGAGATTGTATCCGGATCTTGCGTTCAACGTAGAACGGATGGAGCTGGAGTTTCTGGGCTGCTCTGATATTATGTACCGGAATTGCAGCATTGACGGGACCAACCGGGCAACACTGATCTATGTGGACGGGATGTGCGATACGCATGCCGTGGATGAATTTGTGCTGCAGCCGCTGCTGGAGCATTTCCGCAGAAGCACTAAGGTTAATGAAGGCAGAGAGGCAGAGCTGAAAGAGGTCTTTATTCCGACGCTGCAAATCCGCATAGTCTATGATACGAAGGAAGTCATCCAGGCCGTTCTGCGCGGGGAGACGGTCATTTTCACAGAGGGCAATGCATTTGCGATGGTGGCCAGCCTGATCAAGATGGAGAAACGTTCGATTGAGGAGGCTACCTCGGAGAAGGTTGTCCGCGGCCCGCGGGATGCATTCATGGAAACGCTGCGGACCAATACCTCGCTCCTCCGGCGGCGTATCCGCTCCTCCAAGCTGAAGCTGGAAAGTATGACACTCGGCAGTATCACGGAAACGGATATTGTAATCGGCTATATGGAGGGGATCGTCAAGGAGAGCCTGATCAAGGAAGTGAGAGCCCGTCTGCAAAAAATCCAAATTGACGGGATCATTCATTCCAGCAATATCGAAGAATACATTGAGGATAACGTATTCTCGCCTTTTCCGCAGATTCAGAATACCGAGCGGCCCGATGTGGCGGTCTCCAGCCTGCTGGAAGGCAAGGTTATTATTATTACGGACAACACGCCGTTTGTGCTCATCGTTCCAATGACCTATTGGTCCGGGCTGCAGGCTGTAGATGATTATACCGACAGATTTATGTATGCCTCCTTTGTGCGCTGGATCAGATATACCTTCGTCCATACTTCACTTTTATTGCCTTCCCTTTACGTGGCATTGACCACTTACCATCTGCAGGTCGTGCCTACACCGCTCGTGGTCAGTATTGCCTTTGCCAGAGAAGGCGTTCCACTTCCGGCAGTGTTTGAGGCTCTAATTATGGAGTTTATCTTCGAGGGTCTGCGTGAAGCGGGAATCAGGCTGCCCCAGCAGGTAGGGCCTGCGGTGAGTATTGCCGGAGCCCTTGTTATTGGACAAGCGGTAGTAGCTGCGGGAATCATATCTACACCCATGGTAATCATTGTATCTCTGACGGGGATCGCTTCTTTTGCTTTTCCGCTGTATAACCTGGGAGCTGCCTACCGGATGCTCCGGTTTCCTCTGCTCATTGCCGCCGGAATTCTCGGCTTCTATGGCATTGTATTGTTTCTGATTATGCTTTCGGTGCATATGGTGACGCTGAAGCCGTTTGGGATACCTTATATGGCGCCATATGCGCCGCTGTCCATGGAGAATCTGAATGATGTGCTTGTACGTGCACCCAAATATAAGATGCGCAGGCTGATGCCATGGCTGGCCAATGGCAAGACTGAGCGGTTCCCCAAACGCACCAAATAACCGGCAGGAAGGGACGGGGGCATATGTTCAGGAAAATAAGCTCTGTACTCCTCGCCTTATCCCTGATTCTGACCGGCTGCTGGGACCGTCAGGAATTGAACGACCAGGCGATTGTCCTGGGCTGGGGCATGGACTTGATGGAGAACGGAGAATATCTGGCTACGGCCAATCTTGTGCTGCCGCTGGTATCCAAATCAGGCGGTCAGGAAAGCGGAGGACAGAGCAGCACATCCGGGTTCATGACCGAAAGTGCCTTCGGCAAGAACAACAGGGATGCCGAACAGAATATGCAGAGAAAGCTTTCGCGGGTACTGTTTCCGGGACACCGGCGGAATATCTTCATCGGGGAGAAGCTGGCGGAGAAGGGGGTCTTCTCCATCATGGACGAGTATGGCCGAAGCCCGATGGTCCGCCCGCGGTCGAATATTTTTGTTGTCAAGGGCGGGACTGCGCAGGAGGCGATGAGCATTGCTTATCAGCTTGAAGCCAATCCGGCAATTGCCGTGCAGAAGATTCAGGAGAAAAGCGGGGCACCGATCAGCCGCTCACTGCTGGACTTCTTCATCATGGCCAATGGCACCGGTTGCGGCGTCATGCCTGCACTCTCGATTGAAACTCCGGAAGTAAATACGGACAAGAAGACACCGGAGGACAGCCCGCCGCAGACGACCTTAAGCTTATACGGGGCGGCTGTTTTTAATGAGAAGCTGAAGCTGGCGGGATATCTGAATTATGATGAATTCTGGGTCAGACTCTGGATTACGAACCGGCTGGCCTTCCGGAATTTCACTACAATTATCAACTCTATTGATGCAGACAAGCCGGGGGGAGCGGCAGCGGATGCCCTCTCTGGAGCAACCAGGGGCAAGACCGTGAGCATTAATGTGGACACCTTCAAGAGTCAAATTACACCGGTTATGACCGGAGCTCTGCCCAAATTCCGGATTCTGCTGGAGGGAAAGGGGTTCATTGAAGAGAATAATTCACCGCTGAACCTCTCCAGGCCGGACAATGTGCAAAAGGTCGAAGCCCGGATGAATCAATACCTTGAAGCAAGGATCAAGAAAGTCTTAACCAAAGTGCAGAAGGATTTCAAATGTGATATCTTCGGATTCGGAGATACGATTCATCACCGCCATCCTTATCAGTGGAAGAAGCTTGCTGCGGATTGGGACACGATCTTTCCGGATATTGATATGGACATTACGGTTAAGCTGGACCTCACCGGAACAGGCCTGACAGGACAATCGCTGCTGCCAACGAGAGACGGCGGTGAAGGGAAATGAAGATCAACAACCGGCAGCTGTTCTGGATGATCATGATGCTGGAAATCGGGATCAACCTGCTGATTTCGATGACAGCAACGATTCTTTATGCCAAGCAGGACGCCTGGATTTCCTACATTCTGGCTGGAGGCGCGGGTCTGGTCATTACCTATATTGCGTCCAAGCTCAGCTCCCGGTATCCCCGGCAGACTTTGATAGAGTACAGTGTGACTATTCTGGGAAAATGGGGCGGTAAGCTGATTGTCATTCCGTTCATTCTCCAATGGTTCTGGGTGATCAGTCTCATTCTGCGTGATGAATTCTTGTTCATACGCTTGAGTGTCCTCTATAAAACACCTGCCTGGGTAGTCATCGGAACGATGCTGGGCGTAGTTATATACACGGTCTATCATGGAGGCATTGAAGCCATCGGCAGAGTCAGTGAGCTGTGGGGGCCGATTCTGATGATTATTCTTGCGCTCACCTTTGCACTCACCATCAATAATCTCAACTGGCCTATGCTGCTGCCGGTCTATGCAGATACCGGACCCGGACCTATTATGCAAGGTGCTCTGGCGCCAGTCTCGCTGCTGGGCGAATCCGTTCTGCTCATGATGCTGTTCCCCTTTGTGGAGCATCCCGGCAAAGGAACCCGCAAGGCGGTGCTGCTGGGAGTGGCCTTATCCTCGGTAATGCTGCTGTTTGGCGTATTGTGGGTCATTATGACCTTCGGTCCGGCTGTAAGCGGACGGCTGCAATTTCCTTTTTTTGAGATGGTCAAGCTGGTCTATCTGATGGAGTTCATTCAGAATATGGATATATTTGTGATGGCGGTGTGGCTGGTCTGCATATTCGTCAAGCTGTCCATCTATATGTTCATTACCAGCTATGGCGTGGCCCAGTGGACCGGCAAGACCGGCAGCTGGAAAAAAATATCCCTGATCGTAGCCGCAGTCTCGTTCATCCTCACCATGCTGGTGATCATTCTGAATCCTCCGGCCGGGCTGCTGCTGAAGGGGGTATGGATCCGTTATGTGCTGCCTGTGAATATGATCGGAATTCCGCTATTCCTGTGGCTGGTTTCTGCTGTGAAAGCAAACTTTCATACAGATATCCGGCGCTAGTCTTACTGCGAAGAAGAGAAACGCAGTAAAATCCAATAAGATTGAACAAAGTCGCGAAATTTGCGACTTTTTTGTTTTATTTACGTATATGTATCTCTATATAGACTTAAATACGTAAAAAGGAGCGATGCATCTTGAATTTCATGAATGGGGATGGGAATAATCCGATCCCGGGACGCAAGCTTCCCGAGCTGAAACCGGGAATGTACAAGAAGATTGGATTAGGGGTAGCCGCTGCCGCTGTGTTGATTTATATTGGCGCAACTTCATTCTATACCGTGCAGGAGCAGGAACGTGCAGCTATCCTGACCTTCGGCAAATACACCAACGAGTCCTCGGCAGGACTTCATTTCAAATGGCCTTATCCAATACAGGAAGTGATAACGGTGCCTGCGGAGCTGACCCAGCGGATACATATCGGGTACCGCCAGGAGGCAGATGGAGCTGTAGCTGTTGAAGATGAGGCGATGATGATTACAGGCGATGAGAACATCGTATCTGCCGATGCTGTAGTACAGTGGAAGATCAGCAATGTCCGCAATTATCTGTATAACATTGATGACCCGGACAAATTTCTGCGTAACTCGGCCAGCTCCTCCATCCGTGCGGTCATTGGTTCCGAGAAGCTGGATTATGCTATTACAGACGGAAAGACGGTTATTCAGGATAAGGTCCGGGTGCTGCTCGTCGATCTGCAGAAGAAATACAACACCGGTATTCAGATCATTGATATCAAATTCCAGGATATTGAACCGCCGAGCGGCCAGGTAGAAGAAGCCTTCCGCGAGGTTACCAATGCCCGTGAAGAGAAGAACACGAAGATTAACAACGCCAAGAAATATGAGAACGATATCATCCCTAAGGCACGCGGTGAAGCGCAGGCGCTGATTGAGAGAGCCGAAGGCGAGAAGAAATCGCGTATCCTGAATGCGCAAGGCGATGTAGCCCAGTTTAACGCCATATTTGCCGAATATAGCAACAATAAGAGTGTAACCGAAAGCCGGTTGATTCTGGAGACACTGGAGACTATATTACCTAGCGCCAAAATCTTCATTACCAACTCGGATAGCGATACTGTGAATTATCTGCCGCTGAATGAGCTGATGCGCAGCACTCCGGTCAGCCCGTCAGCTTCGGCCACGCCGCAAGGAGGAGATACAGAGTGACAAGAAACCAGATCATCGGACTGATATCAACTATTGTTCTAGCTATTCTGCTTGCCGGCTCTTTGTATGTAGTAAAGGAGGGCGAATACAAGGTAGTCCTGCGCTTCGGTGAAGCGATGCGTACCGTTGAGGAGCCTGGACTGAGGCTGAAAATCCCTTTTATCGAGAATGTCTCAGCTCTCCCCAAGTATCAGATGACATACGAAAGCTCACCTACCAGCATTCTGACGAAGGACCAGAAGCCGATTGTGGTTGATAACTATACAGTCTGGAGAATTACCAATGCCTCGCAATTCCTGAGAACCGTACAATCGGTAGGCGGCGGGATTCAGCGTATTGATGAAGCGGTATATAACTCCGTGCGGCGCAAGCTGTCGGAAGTCAATTATGAGAATATTATCAGTGAAGACACCGGACGGGGCAATATTAACGATGAGATCACCAATGATGTCATTGCCGCCTTAACCCGTGATAATTACGGGATTGAAGTGATTGACGTACGGATCAAACGTACGGATTTGCCGGAGGAGAACAAACAAAGTGTGTACAACCGGATGATTTCGGACCGCCAGTCCATCGCTGCGCGTTATCTGTCCGAGGGTGACGAGGAATCCAAGAAAATCACCTCCAAGGCCGACCGTTCCTCAAGAGAGCTGATGGCCCAGGCCGAAGCCGATTCTAAGAAAATCATCGCTGAAGGAGAAGGGGAAGCCGCCAGGATCTATAACCAGGCCTATGGAAAGTCTCCCGAGTTCTATAGCTTCTATCGTACGCTGGAGAGTTATGTGACCACGCTGAAGAATGAGCCGGTTATCATGATGCCGATTGACTCGCCATATGCCAAAATATTGATGGGGCAATAACCTCATCTGATCTATTGGCGGAATGTAAATATGAGAGGCCCATGCGCAAACCGCATGGGCCTCTTTGATATGCTGCTGAGTGTATTCACCTATTTTTATTCACAACCTACGCCGTCACCATCCCGATCCAGTTTGCGCGAGTATCCTGGCTCTCCGGCGCGAATAGGATCAGCTCCTGCTGCCCGAACAGCATCACAATTCTTGTAATACACATCCTGGACAGGTGCTTTAGTGGCCGCAGGTTTTTTGGTGGCCTTGGGTTTTGTTGTGGTAACAGGTTTGTTGGTAGCCTTGGGCTTGGTTGTGGTGACGGGTTTGTTGGTGGCTTTGGGTTTGGTTGTGGTAACGGGTTTCTTAGTTGGAACAGGTTTCTGTGTTGGAATGGAGGCAAGTGTATTTCTTGAGACACCCGGCTCCTCTGTTGCAACAGACTTCGTAGTGGCCGCAGGAGCTGGTGAAGGTGAAGGGGCTGCGGCGCTTAAAGTCTGATCTTCGGTTTTGGGAATAATAACGATTGCAATAATGAAACAAAGGAGCAGCTGAATACCTGCGTACTTTGAAACCTTCTTCCGGTTACGGTTATCCTCATCCCCCCACCAGATCACTTTCTGAGGGAAGATCATTCCGAATAACCAGACAGGGATGGCGGCGAGGGCAAGGAAAAGGAAGTTGAAGGCGATTACTACAAGGAAAGGGAAGGATAATAGCAGGAGGATTTCAAACAAAATAACAACTGCACTAATGATGAGAGCTTTTTTTAAACGTGACATAATAAACCCCTTTAATGTATTAGTTGACTCCAATTAGTTTAACAATTAAAGGAAGTTTTTTCTATATAAAAAGACTCCATCTTTCGACAAAAATGCAAACGATTTTGGGGGTTATTTTGATAGAGAATTACACGAATGTCCATGCTATACTGATGGGGTGTCTTCAACTATCCCTCATTATAGAATCAAAAGGGGATATCACTTATTTTGTAAGGGGTATGTTATGCTTGTTAATTTGCTCATCAATTTTTCATTGCTTACTACGTTTATCTTTTTCGGGGATATGATATTGGCCCTCTTAAAAGGAAAGCGGGCGTTCTCCAAGCTTCAATTACATGCTTTATACGGAATCGGGTTTGGACTGTTTGGCATTGTTCAGCTGTATTTTGCTTTTCCTTTAGGCGATGGCACCATTATAGACTTCCGGCAAGTCTCGATCCTGGCAGCCACATATCTTGGCGGGCCTGTTACGGGGATGATTACGACAAGTTTAATTGCTTTGTTCCGGCTTTTTTTCCTTGGTGAAATTAATGAAGCGACCCTATTAGGTGTTGTAAATATTGCGATTACTTTTCTAGTGGGCGTTTTTGCTTTTTCGCTTAAAATCCCCGCATTTTACCGGTGGCTGGTTGCAGCTTGCGGGATGGTCATACTCTCCACCTGTATCCTGCTTCCGCTGGTGGGCTGGACTAACATAGGCACGATTCTTTTATTTGACATGATCTGTTTCATGGCATGCCTGTTTAATTATCTGCTCATTAACCACCTGGAGAAATCCCATGACGCATTAGAAATGTTTAAAGAGGCGGCAGAGCGGGATTTCCTTACGGGACTCCATAATCCCCGGTCCTTTAATCTGATTTTCAAAAAAACGGCGGAAATAAGCGCGCTCCAGAATGAACCGTTCTCTCTGCTGTTAATAGATATCGATCATTTCAAGGTTGTTAATGATACATACGGGCATGCGGCCGGAGATGTGGTCCTGTCCAAACTCGCTGATATTCTCCAGTCCGGTATCCGTATACGCGATTATTGTGCGCGCAAAGGAGGGGAAGAGTTCGCGGTTCTGCTTCTGCGGTGTACGGCGGATAAGGGCATGACGGTTGCCGAGAAGCTGCGTTCCTCGGTTCAAGACAGCATCTTTGTACTTCCTGACCAGTCCCAGCTAAGGATAACGATTTCTGTAGGGGTTTCTTCTTTTCCGGAATCTGCCCCGGCAGAAATGCTGGAGAAAGCCGACGAAGCTCTATATGAGGCTAAAGGAAAAGGCAGAAACCAGGTATGCTATGCTGAAGCGCGTCTTACATAAACTCGGTGATCAAGGCGGTTAACGGACGGGCGTATAGCGGAGCACCACGACGCCGGAGCCGAAGGTTGTGGTCCCGCTCAGCTTCAGATCCAGCCGGTCACGGATTCCCCCCAATAACTTAGGACCGTGTCCGGCAACGATTGGCTGTACCAGGAATTGATATTCATCCACCAAGTCTAGCCCTGCCAGAGTGGAGCCCAGGCCGGGACCGCCGTTAACGATCAGGCTCTTTCCTTCTGCCTTAAGCTGCTGCACTTCCTCTGATACGGTCCCCGTTAGCAAAAAAGAGTTCTGCCACGACAGGTGATCCAGCGTCCGCGAGAAGACATACTTCGTTTTCCGCTCGAGCTTACGTGCAAAGTCGACCATAAATGGAGGTCCTTCACCGCTGCTAGCAATGGCTGGCCAAGCACTCTCCATCAGCTGGTAAACTTTACGTCCAAATAGCAGACCATCGGCCTGGTCCATCAAGTCCACCGTGTACTGGTGCAGCTCTTTATCCGCAATTACCTGAGTGTGGTCACAGCAACCGTCCAGTGTCACATTCATCTGTAGAATTACACGTCCCATATGCAGCCTCCTTATGTTACATTTTAGCCCACTAAATACAGCTTAAGTTTAACGGACGAGCGAGGTTAAAACAAACCTGCCCTTTAACTTGATTATCAGCTTAATCAGATTAACAGCTATTGACAATCCGCTACTATGTGTTACTATGTAGTGGTAGTAAGTAATACTGAATACCAGTCATACAGAGTAGTAAGGAGGAATTGTGCTGGATAATCTAACGGAAATGCTCAAGGGTGTACTTGAAGGCTGTGTCCTTGAGATAATAAGCCGCAACGAAACCTACGGTTATGAAATCACAAGGCAGCTGAATGCCCTCGGCTTCGCTGATGTTGTAGAGGGAACGGTGTACACCATTCTGATCCGGCTTGAGAAAAGCCAGCTGGTCGATACCACTAAGAAGCCTTCGGATATGGGGCCGCCGCGAAAGTTCTTCGCGCTGAATGATGCGGGGCGTGAGGAGCTGCAGAAGTTTTGGGGGAAATGGGAGTTTGTATCATCCAAAATGAACGAGCTAAAGGAGAGAAATCAATGAATTTTTGGGAAAAGATCACCGGCAGAGATATGACCAAAGAATTCCAGGCTTTTGAGCTGCGGGTAAAAAAGCTCCCGGCTGATTATCAGGCGGCCTGGGAGAAAATTAAAGCTGAGCTTTGGCCGCACTCTGATTTCACCGGTCGTAACCTCATGCCCATTCTTGACGGTGTGCTTGGCCTGCTGGAAGAAACGGCGGCGGACGGCCAGAATGCCCGGGAGGTATTAGGTGACGATATCCGGGGCTTCTGTTCAGCGCTGGCGGGTGAAGAAGGGGCAAAGTCTTACCGCGACAAGTGGCGCCAGCAGCTTAATGATAATATTGCCCGGAAATTAGGGAAGTAGGAGGAGGATACAATGAAAATACGGGATATGATCGAGGGCAAAAAAGAGTGGCGGGCGCATGTTGCGCGTGTCAAAGCACTGCCGCAGGATTACCAGATTGTCTATAAAGAGCTGCAAAAATATCTGTTTAAGGTCGGTCCTGTGGAGCTGACAGAGGGGAATGGCTTGCTTTCGGGGATTGTCGATCTTTTTGAGGAGGGCGCTGCACTGGGGAAAGGGGTGCTCGAGGTGACGGGCAGTGACGTAGCGGCCTTCTGCGACGAGCTCATCAAAGATTCCAAAACCTACGCTGACCTCTATCAGGAATCTGTGGACCAGGAAGTAGCTAAGGCCATGAAAAAGGCTACGGACTAAACAAAGTGAACGGGGGAGCCGAAATGGGCAATGCCATTGAAGTGAAAGGTCTGCGAAAGTCCTTCAATAATATAGAAGTTCTGAAGGGCGTCGACTTTGAGGTGCGGAGCGGCGAAATTTACGCTCTGCTCGGTTCCAACGGTGCGGGCAAGACGACGATAGTCAGAACCCTTACTACGCTGCTGAAACAGGATGGGGGAAGTGCCACCGTAAACGGCTTTGATGTCGCATCGAAGCCAGATCATGTACGCCAGTCGATCAGCCTGACCGGACAGTTTGCTGCCGTGGATGAGATATTGACCGGGCGGGAGAATCTGATCATGATCGCCAGGCTTCGGCACCTTAACCAACCGCTTCAGATAGCAGACGATCTATTGAAGCGGTTCGGCCTGACTGAAGCCGGGAGCCGCAGAGTATCAACCTATTCAGGCGGGATGCGCCGGAGGCTCGACATCGCCATGAGCCTTGTGGGAGAACCGCAGCTTATCTTCCTCGACGAGCCGACCACCGGACTTGACCCCGAAGGGCGGATCGAAGTCTGGAAGACAGTCAAAGAGCTTGCCGCTAAGGGCACGACTGTATTTCTGACCACGCAGTATTTGGAGGAGGCCGAACAGCTGGCCGATCAAATCGCTATTCTGCATGAGGGCAGAATTATTGCCAGCGGCACACTCACGGAGCTGAAGAAGCTGTTCCCGCCTGACAAGGTGGAGTATGTGGAGAAACAACCCACATTAGAAGAGATATTCCTTGCCATCACCGGTAATAGGGAGGGAAAGTAAAATGGAAATGACAGCGAGACACTTCTTCAGTGATATGAGCGTTATGCTTGGACGTTCCATGCGCCATATTATCCGCAGCCTGGATACCATCATCACAGTCACCATCACTCCGATTGCCATGCTGCTGCTGTTCGTTTATGTATTCGGCGGTGCAATTCAGACCGGCGCGGAGAGCTATGTGAATTACCTGCTGCCCGGCATCCTGCTGATCGCAATTGCCAGCGGCATCTCTTATACGGCCTACCGGCTGTTCATGGATATGCAGAGCGGCATCTTCGAACGGTTCCACTCGATGCCGATTGCGCGCTCGGCGGCGCTCTGGGGACATGTGCTGACCTCACTCGTGTCCAATGCGATTTCGGTTGCCGTCATCATTCTTGTAGCGCTCCTTATGGGTTTCCGCTCTCCGGCTGGCGTATTGGCATGGCTTGCCGTGGCCGGTATACTCGCACTGTTCACGCTGGCCCTGACTTGGATCGCGGCGATTGCCGGACTGTCCGCCAAATCGGTGGACGGCGCAGGCGCCTTTTCCTACCCGCTAATCTTCCTTCCCTTCATCAGCTCCGCATTTGTGCCGACTGAAACCATGCCGCGGGCTGTCCGCGCCTTTGCCGAGAATCAGCCGGTGACCTCCATAGTGGAGACTATCCGCGCCCTGCTGGCGGGGCAGCCTGCCGGACATGACATCTGGACTGCACTTGCCTGGTGCCTGGGGATACTGATTGCCGCATATCTGTTTGCGATGCGCATATACAAACGGAAGGCGGCGTGAACGGCTGCCCGGTTTCTGATATTAAAAGCATGGCGCCTTCCCGAACCTTCCGGGACAGGCGCCATTTCTGCGTGCGGCCTAGGTATTGGCTCAGCGTTTCAATTGCTGGTGTTCTTTGACGCCTTAGCTGTGGTTTTACCGGTTCATCGGCTTTCTGTGGCTGATTTCTGATGACTTGTCATGAAATCCTGCACAGAATACAACATTTCCCCTCATATATCGCCCCAAATCCGGAATTGTTGTATGAAATGCAGGATTTTACCTTTTTCAAGCGGCTTAGCCGAATTATTCTTGTATTTTATACAACAATCCTCCCGGAAACCTAACTATCAATGATCCAAAGTTGTAAAACGTACAACATTTAGTCTACAGTGTTTACTGAAAAGTCTCCATCCTGCTGCAGCGCCCTCTGCCCGTATATTCCGTGAATCTAGTGAGCTTAATCTATATTTTTCACCCTATCCATTGGTAATTCAGGTTATAATGACCATGTATATTGCAGGATATTGGGAAGGCTATAGCCACTAAACCAGAGATTCTGTGATTTTACATCCCATTAACATGCTTCATATGTTCGCGTGATATAACTGAAACAATCGGTTATTGGAGGAGAAGATTAGATGAAGCTGAGTAAAGAGGAGAAATCATGGATTCTGTATGACTGCGGTAATTCTGCCTACTCGATGGCGGTGACTACGGCGCTTTTGCCCATTATCTTCGGCATGTTCACCACTGTGGGCAGCAGTATGGATTTGGGCTATTTCAATTCCATTGCCAGTATTCTGGTGGCGGTGCTCAGTCCGATCCTGGGGACGATTGCCGATTACAAGGACAGGAAGAAGCGCTTCTTTATCTTCTTCGCTGCGGTAGGCGTGCTTGCGACGGCTTCCCTGGCCTTCGTGTCACCGGATAGCGGACAATGGCAGCTGCTGATTGCCTTTTACATTCTGTCAGCGGTCGGGTTTGCCGGGGCCAATATCTTCTATGATTCCTTCCTGGTCGATATTACAGACGATGAGCGGATGGATAAGGTATCGACGAGAGGGTTTGCCTTCGGTTATATCTTCAGCTGTATTCCGTTCGGAATCAGTCTGCTGCTGATCTTCATGATGGGGATGGATAAGGCCATCGGCTATCAGATCGGATTCATCATCACTGCACTATGGTGGGGGCTGCTCACTGTGCCTATGATCAGAGATGTGAAGCAGCGCTACTACATTGAGCCTGAACCTAATCCGGTTGCAAACAGCTTCAAAAGAATGGCGAACACCTTCATGAATATCCGCCAGCACAAAATTGTATTTGTGTTCCTGATTGCTTATTTCTTCTATATCGACGGGGTAGATACCATTATTAAAATGGTGGTGCCGTATGCGACTTCGGTACTGGGCGGGGATTCCCTGGACACCTTCACCCTGCTGGGCATTCTGCTCATCATCCAGATCATTGCCTTTCCGTGTGCGATCCTCTATGGTAATCTGGCCAAAACCCACTCTGCCCGCAAGCTTATTATCTTCGGGATTTTCACTTATATCATTTCGTGTATTGCGGCTTTCTTCATCACCTCAGTGTGGCATATCTTTATTCTCGGCGCGCTGATCGGCTCGGCCCAGGGCGGCATCCAGGCGCTCAGCCGCTCGTATTTCGCCAAAATCATCCCGAAGGAGAATTCCAATGAATTCTTCGGCTTCTATAATATCTTCGGCAAGTTCGCAGCAATTCTCGGCCCGGCACTGATGTCTCTGACTACGACGTTAACGGGCGAGGCC
Organism: Paenibacillus sp. FSL E2-0178; assembly: GCF_038593005.1. Taxonomy (NCBI): domain Bacteria; kingdom Bacillati; phylum Bacillota; class Bacilli; order Caryophanales; family Paenibacillaceae; genus Paenibacillus; species Paenibacillus sp. FSL E2-0178. The sequence continues at coordinate 1,586,684 of NZ_CP151953.1, read as the reverse complement.
CGCTTTAGCATTTTATCCATAATTCCGCTGTTTCTGATCGGATTCTTCATCTTCATCACACTACCTAAGGGGAACTGACATGGAACCGACAACGCCTCGCGCGCCATTAGCTAAACATCTGATCGTCATTTCCTACGATGCCTTCTCGGAGGACAACTGGGAATTGGCCAGCCGGCTGCCCAATTTATCCAAACTGATTAAGCAAGGTGCCCACAGCAACCGCTTGCGGAGCGTATATCCCACACTCACCTATGTGGTTCATTCCACCATCGCTACCGGCGTTCATCCGGACAAGCACGGCATTCACCACAACAATCCGCTGCAGCCGTTCGTGAAGGAGGAGGATCAGCGCTGGTTCTGGTTCCGTGAGTCGGTCAAGGTACCGACAATTTATGATGCTGCACGTAAGGCAGGGCTCAGTACCGCCGGACTCCTCTGGCCGGTTTCGGGCAAGTCCTCGATCCGGTATAATATCCCGGAAATCAGGGCGCTGAAAGGGGAGAATCAGGCACTTAAGGTGCTGAGAAGCGGCAGTCCCGCCTACTGCATCCGGATGGAGCTGAAATACGGCCGGATCAGGCAAGGGATTACCCAGCCTTATCTGGATGACTTTACAACGAAGTGTGCGATAGACACGATTAAGCGCAACAAGCCTAATCTGCTCATGATGCATCTGATTGACCTGGATGATGCCAAACATCTGTATGGGACAGACAGCGATGAGGTGAAAGAAGTCATCCTGCGCATGGATAACCGGCTGGGTGAGATCCTGCAGGCTGTGGAAGATGCCGGGATCAGGCAGGATACGGTAATTATGGTGCTCGGAGACCACGGCCAGTTCAATGTGCGCTACAAAGTGCATTTGAACAAGCTTTTGCAGGCAAAGGGTCTGATCTATGAAGAGGGCGGCGTAATGAAATGGCTGGCATACTTCCAGTGCGGCGGAGGTTCAGCGTACCTGCATGTCCGGCCGGGAGACGAAGAAGCAGAACGGCTCGCGCTCACGGCTATTGAAGAATATAGGCAGAATGAAATATCAGGGGTTGAAAGCGTATACCACAGAGAGACATTAGACCGTCTTCATGCAAGCCATTCCACAAGAGTGATGCTGGAAGCGAAGCGCGGTTATTGTTTTGATGAGAGTCTGGAGGAGCAACTGGTTGTCGATTTGCAGGCACATGGAGTTCGTTATGCTACGCATGGTTATTCTCCTGACAAAAGCGGCTACCGGTGCAATTTTGTCGTCTCCGGCGGCATGATTAAACAGGACTATTCCATCGGCGACATCGAAATGGTCGATATTGCGCCAACGCTGGGAAGAATTCTGGGGATCGATTTCGGGCACGGGGACGGGAGAGTGCTTGAGGAGATTGTCCGGGAATAAAAAAGTGCAAAACCGGCAAAAGAGTCCGATTGTCTTCTATATCCGGATGAATTAGTGTAGACGGGAAAAGAAAGGTGGATGCCCGTATGATATTTAACTATTCGTTTGTACCCGCACCAGAATGTCAGTATGACATGGAAAAGGGTTATGGCTTTGCCGCAGCGCCAGCAGGCTCGAAGAATGAGGAGCTCAAGGATTCATGGCCCGGGGATTACTTCTCTCCTATAGTACCGACGCTGCTGATGGATGTGCCGAATGGTAATTACACCGTAACGCTGGAGATCGGTTCGCCGGACACCTCCGCCGTTACTACCGTAAGAGAAGGACTCGGCCGGATCCGGCTGCTTGAGGTGAAGACCGGGCCCGGTGAGATCACCACCCGCATCTTTGCTGTGCATGTCGAGGATGGTGTGCTCAAACTGGCTTTCGGCGGTGCTGCACCAAGTGTGCGGCAGGTTACGGTTAACCGGGTAAGCCCCATCCCTACTCTATTTCTTACCGGAGATTCTACCGTAACGGATCAGGCCTCGGGGCAATTCCCTTATACAGGCTGGGGTCAAATGATCGGATTGTACCTGGATGAGGACATTGCTGTGGCGAATCATGCACGTTCCGGCAGAAGCGCCAGAACCTTTATTGAGGAGAGCCGTCTGCTGCGGATAGCCAAAAGACTGCGCAAGGGCGACTTCCTGCTTGTCCAATTTGCCCACAACGATGAGAAAGAAACAGAAGAAGGTGCGGGTCCGTTCACAACCTATCAGCACTACCTGAAGCAATATATTGATCTTGCGCGCTCAGCCGGTGCGTATCCTGTGCTTGTAGCGCCCATGCACCGGCGGTTCTTCGAGGAGGATGGGGCCATCCGGAATACCCACGGGGATTATATTGAAGCTATGAGGCAGCTGGCCGTCCGGGAAGCTGTACCCTTTGTGGATCTCGCTTCACTCAGCAAAGTATATTTTGAGGAGCTTGGTGAAGCGCGTTCCAAGCAAGTATTTCTGTGGGCGGAACCGGGCCAATATGCTAACCTTCCTGAGGGAGCAGAGGATAACACGCATTTCTCGGAAGCCGGGGCGATAGAAATGGCCAGACTGGTAGCGAAGGGGATACAGCAGTCAGAGGCGGACAAGCTCAAGCAGCATCTGATCAGCGATATAGGGGGCTCCTTAATTTAAGCCAGATATTCGAGTTTATTTGTGTTTATTTATATTCAATAAAGTTCATCTATACTTTATAATGTTCAATATAATAGTTCACTTAAGTTTTAACTACACCCCTATATGTCTGGAGAGCTGAACAGTGATTAGAAAAGCGAGTGTTATGCATGTTTATCCCGATGCTTATGAGGAGTACAAACGTCGTCATGATGAGCTTTGGCCGGAGATGGCTGAAGAGCTGAAGAACCATGGCGCACATAATTATTCTATTTTTCTGGATGAAGAAACGGGCAGCCTGTTTGCTTACGTAGAGATTGAAGACGAAGAGCGGTGGGATCAGATGTCACAGACGGAGATTTGCCGGAAGTGGTGGGTGTATATGGAGCCGTTAATGGAGACTAACCCTGATCACAGCCCGGTGTCCAAGAATTTGAAAGATGTATTCTACTTAAAATAACCGATAGCCAAGAGTGCCCTGTGATATTGCGGGGCACTTTTATATTGTATAGCTAGCAAAGGGGTCATAAAGTGCACCGCCGTTCGATCCGGGGAGGACATTCAAATAACAATGCCAAGCACGAAGCCGTCGTATCCCTTGCTGCCTACCGTCTGCAGTGCAGTAGCCTCGATTCGCGGCTCGGCGGAGAGCAGGTCCATAAACTGGCGGATGCCTTGTACGCGGTCATCTGTACTCTGCGCCTGAATGACCTCACCATCACGCACCACGTTATCGGCTACAATTACCGCTCCCGGCCGGGCCAGCTTCAATGCCCATTTCAGATAATGGGGATTGTTCGGTTTGTCGGCGTCAATGAAGATGAAGTCAAAAGGGCCATGCCCCCGGGCTTCAAGTGTCGCCAGCGTCTCAAGTGCCGGCCCCTCAATCACCTCCGTTTTATCCGCTAACCCGGCCATTCTCAGATTATCCTCAGCGACGACTACATGGTCATGCTCGAACTCGAGCGAAACCAGTCTTCCTGCTTCCGGCAACGCCCTTGCCAGCCAAATAGTGCTGTAGCCGCCCAGCGTGCCGATCTCCAGAATATTAACGGCGCCTTTCATTTTAGCCAGAAGATACAGCAGCTTCCCCTGGTTCGGAGCAACATCAATCGCCGGTAATCCTGCACCTTCATTAGCGCCCAGAACGGCGTCCAGCACCGGATCTGCCGCCAGCAGCTGGTCATTGAAATACGCGTCCACCTTACTCCATTTGTTCTGTTCTTTCATGTGAATCCCTCCGTTTGGTTAAGTGTTGTATTGGATCTGTTTTAAATATAAGGTAAAATAATTCATAAAACTAATATATGTTTTTGTAGTTTACATATAATTTGATTATGAATCGAGGCGATCTGCATGAACCTGCATGCACTAAGACTATTTTATTATGTTGCCGAGACGGGCAGCGTCACGAAGGCGGCTGCACGGCTCAATATCAGCCAGCCGGCGGTTACCAGCCAAATCAAGAAGTTCGAGAAGGATTTGGGACTGCCTTTGTTTAACCCCAGCGGCCGCGGAATTTCACTTACTTCCTTTGGAACAGAACTGGCGAAGCAGGCAGGGAATCTCTTCACCTATGAGGAACAAATGGATGAATTTGTAGAAGACTACCGCCAGGGCAAAAAAGGGAAGCTGCGTATCGCCGCTACTTATCTGCCGGCTAATTTCCTGGTTCCCGGCTGGGCTGCCAGATTCAAAGCGGGACATCCCGGGATTGAGATCGAGATTACAACAACGAACTCCCAGCAGGCCTTTGAGCAATTGCAGCGGCATGAAGCAGACGTTGCCTTCTATGGGGGCGGGGCCAAGGAGAAGCCGGAGGATGTCGACTGGCTGGAGCTTTTCGAGGATGAGCTGTGGTTCGTGGTAGCCCCTTCCCATCCCTATGCAGACCATACGGTTTCACTGCCGGAGATGATGCGGGAGCCGTTCATTATGCGGGAGGAGGGCAGCTCAACAAGAGAGCGCCTTGTCTCGTTATGTACGACTTATGGCCTGAAGCCGCCAGAGGTCGCATTGCAATTCAGCGGACTGGGTGAAGCCATCCGTTCGGTAATCGCGGGGTATGGTGCAAACTTCATCTCCTCTCTCGCCGTGCGCGAATATGTGGAGTGGAAGCAGCTCTCCCGTGTGCATGTGGAGGGGATTCACCTAAGCAACCATATTGCTGTCTGCACACGTAAGAATGAATCCCTGCCTGCCGCGCTGCAGCAGTTTATTGATATCTGCCGCCAATGAGTAACAGATAAACAATAATTAAATATCATATTTCGATCTAAATATATTGATAAACGATAAATTATGTGGTAAATTAAACTCACAATTCTGAAGTGAGGTGCTTTTACAATGAAACGCAAACCAGGGTCGACCACTTTTTTGAAGGCAGTGATTGTGCTGTTTGGATTGGCTGCACTTGCTCTATGTGTATTTGTAGTGCCGGAGATCGCGGGGTTTGCAGCAGAGCTGTATCCGGATATGGCTTACATACAGGCTCTCGTAATGATCGATCTGTACGGGGCGGCACTGCCTTTTTACATCGCACTCTATCAGGCCTTTAAGCTGTTAGGCTACATCGACCAGAACAAGGCATTCTCGGATACCTCTGTACAGGTGCTGAAGAATATCAAGAACTGTGCAGTCGCCATCAGCGGTATGTTTGTTATAGGCATGCCCCTGTTCTATCTGATGGCGGAGAGGGATGATGCCCCGGGGATTATCGTCATCGGAATGATCATTATCCTGGCTTCCATGGTGATCGCTGTATTCGCTGCAGTGCTCCAGAAGCTGTTGAACGAAGCTATTGAACTAAAATCTGAAAATGATTTGACAGTCTGAGGTGATGACCATGGGGATTATAATCAATATTGACGTGATGCTGGCGAAACGGAAAATGAGTGTAACTGAACTTACGGAGAAGGTGGGCATAACAATGGCTAACCTGTCTATACTCAAGAACGGTAAGGCGAAGGCAATCCGGTTCTCAACGCTCGAGGCGATTTGCAAGGCATTGGATTGTCAGCCGGGAGATATATTAGAATACACTCCGGAAGCTACAGAATAAAAGGGAGCGGGGAACGAGGAGAGGACGATGTTGAAATCATTGGTACGGCTGCTGCATTTCGGCTATCATCACGCGATGAGCTGCATTTTTCCCGTTGCGATCTTTGGAACCCTGATACTTACCAGTAAAGTAGAATTGCCCTTCATCCACCGGTATGATGCCATTCTGCTGATCCTGCTGACCGTGCAGTACCTTATGTACCGCAGCGGGCTGGAGACCCTCGATGAGATCAAGGTAATCTGCGTATTTCATGTGATTGGTCTGGTGCTGGAGATTTATAAAATAAGAATGGGCTCATGGGCATACCCTGATCCGGGATACACGAAGCTGCTCGGGGTACCGCTGTACAGCGGGTTTATGTATGCCAGCGTGGCAAGCTATATGTGCCAGATCTGGCGCAGGCTGAAGATGGACATGACCGGCTGGCCGGGGCTGGCCTCTGCGGGATTGCTGGGCGGAGCGATCTACCTGAACTTTTTCACGCACCACTTCATTCCGGATTTCCGCTGGTGGCTGACGGCGCTCGTGGTAATTGTTTTTTGGAGGACATGGATCATCTACCGGGTGCAGGAGCGGACGTACCGGATGCCGCTGACGCTGGCTTTTTTCATTGTAGGCTTCTTCATCTGGATCGCTGAGAATATCGCTACCTTCTTGGGTGCCTGGAAATATCCCGACCAGCACGAAGCCTGGCATCTGGTGGGCTTCAGCAAGATCAGCTCATGGTTTCTGCTGATTATCATCAGCGTCATTATTGTGGCTCAGCTTAAGCATGTTAAGGCAGGGCGTTCATAATTCAGGACGTTCATAATTCATAATCAGCACTCTTCACTAATCGGCTAAATGTGTCGATAATAATTCTAAACATTCACATTTAGGAGATGCTTATGGATAACTTGGCAGCATTGGTCGCAGCAGCACCTTTCTTCAAACAGATTCACGCACAGGATATTATGATCGGCATTACGGATCGGGAAATATTTCATTATTATGCACCCAGCAAAGTGCTGGATTTCGGCTTAACCAAAGGAAGTCCCGTTTCGCCGGATGATCCGTCACTCGGCAATGCCCTGGCAGGTCGTGCGACGACAAACCGGTTGTCACCTGAGCTGTATGGAGCAACTGTCATTTCTTCGGCAGTCCCGATTTACGGTACGGAGGGTGAAGTTATAGGGGCTTTCGCAATTGCCTATACGCTGGAAAATGAAGATAAAATGGAACAGCTGACGGAAAGCATCAATCAGATTAGCGGCCAGCTTGTGGATATGGTTCAGAATGTGGCGGCCCAGTCTCAGGAGCTGTCGGCGACAACCGCGCAGATTCTGGACAATTCCCGCAAGACGGTGGAAGAGTCCAAGCAGGTGAATAAGGTTGCCGGATTCATCCGGGAGATCTCCGAGCAGACGAATCTGCTGGGCCTGAATGCGGCAATTGAGGCTGCGCGGGTCGGAGAGCAGGGGGCAGGCTTCGGTGTGGTGGCGACAGAGGTCCGCAAGCTGTCGGTACATACGAAGGAAGCTACGAAGTCGATCGAGGATTCTCTTAGCACGGTGCAGCGCTCGATCCGGGAGATGGAGCAGGAGATTGAGGCAATTGCCAAGTCTTCCTCGGCGCAGGCTGAGCTCGTAACCCAGTTCAGCGATGTCATTGAGAAGCTGAATGAGACCAGCGGGGAGATGGCCAGATTCATTTCATCCGTAATCCAATAAAATAGCATAAACAAGGCGGCCGTTAGGTTAACGGCCGCCTTGTTGTATTCAGGAAGGCGTCAGGAATTAGAACTGCCCGGAGGATTGGCATTCAGGTGATCGATCTGCTGCTCCAGCACTGCGCCAGCTTTGCCCAGAAACTGAGTAATCAGCAGTAGCTCTTCTTCCGTATATGAAGCAGCCAAGGCAATCATAGCCGAATGAAGTGTGGAATAGGTCTCAATGACATCCGCTTTATGCTCATACAGCGGAACGATAATCACCTTGCGGCGGTCACCCGGGTCATTTTCTCTGCGGACATAGCCGGTTTTCTCCAGCCGGTCGATTAATGCGGTGACGCTGCCGGTAGTCAGTCCGGTTAGCTTCGACAGTTCTCCGGCGGTAATCGGACCTTTTTCACGCAGGATATCTACGGATATGAAGTCATTATTGTATAGTCCGAGGGCGGAGGCCACATTCTGCTGGTATTGTACCGTCCGGGTTCCCAGTCCGCGCATCAGCAGGGTGAATTGTTCCTGGAGCTCTGTCGGCTGAACGGGTTCTTGGCTGGACATGAGTAGTCCTCCTTAAGGAGAGATAGATAGCTTGGAAGCGCCAGAATTGCAAATTTAAGATGTTTGGCGGACGTTTAATGATTCATTTATTGTAGCGAATCGCTTCATTATTTGCAAAAAGAGAATCTATCGGACAGTACTCCGCGTCCAGAAAGTGACGCCGTTCAGAGGGTAGGCCATACTTACGCCGGTTCCGGCCTTCCCTGCGGATACCAGTGACAGACGGTTCCCGTCCGGCTGAAGTGTGAATAACTGCTCAATATGATAGACACCTGGCGGAGGTGCAGACTCGTAGAGGTCAAGGATTGCACCAGCGGCAGTTATTGCAGTAATGTCTGCTTCATGTACGCCTTCTATTCCATATTCTATTTGCATGGGCTTGCCGTTCTTCAACCCATAGGCATCCACTTTAACCGCGAAGCGTGCCGAGCCGAACCTGAATTTGCCGAAAGCCCGTACAGCGATGTTACGGCAGGTTCTGTTCCGCAGCAGCGCAGGCAGACCTAATCTGCGCAGCACAGCAACAGCGGAGGTAGAGATGCGGGAATCGAAGCAGAGCCGGGTGGAAACAGATGGAACGCCTAAAGTTACAGGCAGAGTCTGCTGATCAGAGAAGGGAAACCGGTAGGCTGTCCGGGTCCGCAGATCAAAGCCGAAATCGGTGGACTTGCTCCCGGTGAAGCTTGAAGCCGTGCGCGCTTTGCCGTGATCAGTAATCTCATAGGCTGCACCCAGATTATCCACGGTCCACTCCAGAGCGGCTTGTCCATGGCTGTCTCCAAGCCCGAGCATTATGGAGATATCAATGGACTCGGTATGCTCCAGTTCCTGCATGGCCCGTGCCGCGAGCAGGTTGGTCAGTCCTGGAGCCAGACCGACACTCAGCAGAGCGGCGGCCTGAAGGCCATTCTTCACCGGGTCCAGCTTCTGCAGCTTGCTGAGGAACTCGCCGCTCGCCGAGACATCTACATAATGCGTGCCGCTCTGTAAGCAGGCTTCTGCCAGCCGGGTATCCTGCTGGTCCAGGCACATCACAACCAGCTTCACCCGTTCAAGCAGCCTCTGGTCCAGCGGCTCCTCTGCCGCCAGACGCAGCGGCTTCACATAACCGCCCGTACTCCTGGAGAATTCTTCGGCACGTTTCAGGTTTCTTCCCGCCGCATAGACCTTCCCGGGATGCTTCCCGCCAAGAAGCCGGCAAATCTGTGACCCGACATGACCATAACCGCCGATGACTATAATATCTGTTTTCATTGTATCTTCTCCGTCCTTGAATATTGAATGTAAGCTTACCTGCGATATAATAAGAATTATGTTTCATTATCCGGATTTCAAGGACGGGAGACCATCCCACATATGTGGGATTTAGAGAGGACACCAAGATGAACGAGGCGATGAAAAGCATTCTGCAGCTGGACCCGGCCCGGGGCGGGGGAGCTATGAATTCACAGCAATACAGGGAAGCGGTTATTGCTAAACTCCGTTCCGTTATTCCGTTTGCCGCGGCCTGCTGCACGACAGTAGATCCGCATACGCTTCTAACCACCGGAGCGGTAACGGAGCAGGGACTTGCAGCAGTGCACTCTGTATTGTTCGAATATGAATATCTGCATGAGGATTATATGAAGTATGAGCACTTGGCCAAGGCGGAGCTTCCGGTAGCGTGCTTAAGCGGAGTTACCGGCGGAAGCCTTGAGAAGAGTGAGCGTTACCGCAAAGTACTGCAACCCGCCGGGTTCGGAGATGAGCTGCGCGCAGCGCTCATGGCAGGCGGGGTCTGCTGGGGTTTCCTGACTCTATTCCGTCCGCTGGATAGCCTTCCGTTTCAAGCGCAGGAATGTGCCCGGATCGCTTCCGTTGCTCCGCTGATTGCTGCCGGACTGCGCAGTTACGCCACATCGCAGCCCGGCAAGGATTCGGACAGCGGGGCACGGGAAGATAACGGAATTATGATGCTGAATGAGCAGCTGGTTCCGCTGAGTGCGAATGCAGCGGCGAATTATTGGCTGGAGCAGATGCGGCAGTTCGAACGTCTGGACCTGGGAGTATTGCCGGGTCCGGTCCGGGCCGTGTGCTTACGGGTTGTAGCGGAGGAGAGAGCTTCCGGTGCTGTCCCTTCAAGCGCTAAAATATGCCTTCAAACCGGGGATGGGACTTATCTGACCGTTACAGCCAGCAGGCTGGACGGTCCGGAAGGCATGCTGGCCGTTTCTTTTGTAAATGCCAGATCCTCCGATGTATTCCGCCTGCTGGCCGATGCCTTTACCTTAACCGCACGCGAGAAACAGCTTGCAGAAATGCTGCTGCTGGGGTTATCCACCAAGGAACTGGCGGAGTCGCTCCATATCTCTGCTTATACCGTTCAGGATCACCTGAAGTCAATCTTTGCCAAAGCAGGCGTGTCCAGCCGCCGGGAGCTGATCAGCAGGCTGCTGTCACGATAAGTAGGAGCGGGGGGCCCTGATGAATCATCTTAAAGATAGGATTAGACTTGTGCGTAAGGATGGAGGTATCGGCTGAACCTATAATTTCGGCCCGGATACAAAATTGTTGTATAAAATACAACATTTTCCTCATGATTTCGGCTCAAATCCAATAATGTTGTACAAAATGCAGCAATTCTCCCCCAGTATGCGGTTTAGCGGGACAATTGTTGTATTTCATACAACAATCGGCCTGAACACCCGGATTTATACCAATACAAGTTGCAAAAAGTGCAACATTTATGTCTACAAAGCTTTTTATATCTACAAAGCATTAATGTTTACAAAACTTGTCTACAAGCTTACCAAGTAGTCTCCATTCTGCCGGCGCCATTCCCACAGTGCTTGGACCAACGGTCTGTTCGCGCAGCATTCTCACATAGTTCCGCTATCTTATCTATCTATCCATCCATCCATCCATCTCAATGTAAAAAGGGGTCTCAATAGCCATTTCTGGCGGTTGAGACCCCTTTATTCCTTTATTAATAATAATGATGCGTTGCCACTACCCTTTATTTACTGACGCAAAGTCTTCAAGGCGCCGCTCCAGGCCAGAACCTGATCGAGCATGGCGTTAACGTTGGCGATATGCAGATCGGCCGGTTTGAAGACGGAGCCGTTCTCGAAGTCAGTGAACAAGGAGAGCAGAGGGTGTACGCGAACATCCGCTACGGACAGCTCGCCGAGAATTCCGCGTAAATGCTCAGCAGCGCGGACGCCTCCGGCTGAACCATAGCTTACGATACCGGCTGCCTTGTTGTTCCATTCTTCACGGGCGGAGTCCAGGGCATTCTTGAGTGCTCCGGTAAGACTGTGGTTATATTCCTGTACGATAAACACGAAGCCGTCCAGTGTTGCCAGCTTGGCTGCCCACGCTTGGGCTTCCGCATAGCTGTCGGTTTCACCGAGAAGCGGCAGTTTGAAGTCGGCAATATCCACGATTTCGTAATTGGCATCTCCGCGTGCGTCAGCAATACCTTTCACCCATTCGCCTACCTGTGGGCTAACGCGGCCTTGGCGGGTACTTCCCAGAATAATTCCGATGTTTAATGTTGTCATTGTAATTCCTCCTCGAATTTGGTTGTAAGTTTTTTGAAGTAGCTCTTATGTTTTTATTATAGCTTATAACTTAAATAAAGCAAGTTATTTTTAGAAACTATTATTAGGCGAATCTTACTAGACAGATATACTTGAAAGCACCCGGTCATCAGTGTTCAAAGCGGTACCATTCACAATGCTGTATGTATTGCAGCTTAAGGTAGCGCACCCGTTAACTTTTGCGGAAGATGGCCTGAATATACATCTATTAAGGTTTTGCTCTCTTTATGTCATGATGCATAACATTGACAGGTGCATTTTAGGCGAAATTACAAAAGGAATGGATTTGTAATTGATTTTAGTAGCGAAATCAGTTTAAAATATACACAACAAGTTAGTTATTCTAACATATAATTAAATCATCTTATGCATTCATAGCGAATTGAGAGGTGGAGCGGTCATGATAGAGGAAAAGAAACGGCAGGAACAACTGGAGCTCCCGCGTGATTGCACCTTCTCGCCAGAAGACTGGCGTATACTGGCCCAGTACTGGTATCCGGTGGCGAGGGCAGATGAGGTTCAGGATAAACCTGTTCCGGTGAAGCTGCTGGATATGAAGCTGGTATTGTACCGCAGCGAGGGCAAGGTGGTCATTGCCCGGGACCTCTGCTTCCACCGTGGAGCGCCCTTAAGCAAGGGCTGGGTTGAGAACGGTGAGATTGTCTGCCCGTATCACGGCTTCCGGTATAACTGTGAAGGAAAGTGTACGGCGGTGCCGGCGCATCCAAGCAGCAAGATCTCACCCAAATTGAAATTGATTGTCTATCCCGCCGTGGAGCGTTATGGCCTGATCTGGACCTGCCTGGGTGGCGCGCCGGAGCAAATTCCATCTTTTCCAGCCTGGGATGATCCCGATTACATTAATATTCTAATTCCGAGCTTTGATATTGCCGGTTCCTCCGGGCGGCAGATGGAAGGCTTCCTGGATGTATCGCATTTCGCTTACGTGCATACGGCAACCTTCGGTGACCGCAACAATACAGAGGTCCCCCAGTATAAGGTATGGCGTGAAGGGGATACGGAGCTGGTAGCGGAGTATTGGAGCACGGTCAGCAACTACGGCAAAGGTCAGGAGAACCCTGCACCGGAAGGGTTCATGTGGCTGCGCGAGTTCCGCGTCTTTGCCCCGTTCGCCGCTTCGCTGACTGTCTATTTCCCGGATGAGGGCAGGCTGAAGATTCTGAACTGTGCATCCCCGGTATCCGCCCGCTATACCCGGCTGTTCTGCCCGATCTCCCGTAACTTTGACAAGAGCGCCCCTGTAGAGGATACGATCAAGTTCAATCTGCAGGTGTTCCAGGAGGACGCGGAGATGGTGGAGTCGCAGACTCCGGAGGATCTGCCGCTCGATCTGCAGGCAGAAGCCCATATTCCGGCAGACCGGACATCGATTGCTTACAGACAGCTGCTGACCAGCCTGGGCCTGGGCAAGAACTATACGTCTTAACCCCCGGCGTAGCTCCTTCATACGATAGTTTATAAGTGTATACTTTCGCAAAATAAAAAAGCAGCCCTACGGTCAGCGAATGACTGGGGCTGCTTTTGTTTGTGTCTAGAATGAAATAAATGGCAGTAAAGTTTGAATATATAAAAACTATCCCTGGAGCTTGAGTGGTTGCTATAGGTAAAATATGGTGGTTGGGATTCCATACAGGAAATCGCCGCGCAAATTAGATTTGGAGGAGATATTATAAACTATATTGAGGTTGCCCAAAAAAGTACTGCACACTTACTTCCCCTGGTATCAGAATTGTACGGGTTATACGGCTACGAGTTCGGGCAGATTGAGGCGCATGAGGGAGGGCGTAATATTGTATACACCTGTGAAAAAGCAGGCGCCAGCCCCAAAATACTCAGGTTCGCTTTCCTGCCTGACCGGAGCCGCGACGATTTCCTGGGTGAACTGGAGTATGTCCGCTACCTGTATGAGCATGGAGGCAGCGTCGCGAATGTGATCAGCTCCCGGAACGGGAATCTGCTGGAAGAGATTACTCATGATAATCACAGGTATTTTGTCAGCCTGTTCACTAAGGCCGCAGGGAAAATGCTGGTGGAGCAACATTACCGGTACAGGGAAGGTGTGCCCATTACCGAATATTATTATAACTGCGGTAAAGTGCTGGGGAAACTGCATCAGTTATCCAAAGAGTACACACCGGTCCATCGCCGGTATAGCTTTTTTGACAAATACAATCCCGCATATCTGGATGAGCTGATTCCTGAATCCCTGACCTTGCTTAAGGGGAAGCTGATTGAGCTGCTTAACACCCTGCGAGAAGTGGAAGCGAACGGGGAGACTTTCGGAATGCTTCATTTCGATTACAATGACGGGAATTATTCAATAGATTATGATACCGGACAAATTACCGTATACGATTTCGACAATTGCTGTTTCGGCTGGTATATGTTTGAGCTGGCAGCTCTCTGGACACATGGAGTGGGCTGGATACAATTTGAACCCGATCCCGGGAAACGCAAGGAATTCATGGCTGATTACTTTGCAACCGTTCTCGCAGGGTACAGGTCAGAGACCCGGATTGAACCAGCGGTGCTGGATCAGTTGCCTTTATTCATCCAAGTCACCCTGATGGAAAGTGTTGTGGATGCCTTCGAGGTCATACGGAATAACGGCGGGGAACCGGAATGTGACGGGCGGCTGTCTTTTCTCATTAAATGCCTGGAAGACGATATTTTGTATAACGGATTTTTCGATGAGATTTACTCGTGCGATGATCCGTTCGAGTATGAAGGATGAAACAGATGCCGTCCCTTGGAGGACGGCATTGCCGTTTTTACCCGCCTAATTAAAATAGGTTGATAACCTACGTAATTTGTGCTTTAATTCAGTAGTACAATTTATGCCTACAACAAATGTGAGGAAGTGACCCATCGTTAGTCCTTCTATGGCAACAGCTGGAGCAAAGACCTCTTGTTATGCATATTATTGAAACGTGATGTAATTCTTTCTGAAATACAAGGAGATAGAGACCACTTATGAAAAAATCATTTGATATCCGCAACAAGCCTATATTGCTGTTCACTTTTCTCTTGCTGCTCAAGAGTGGGGTGGCGTGGTATGTTGTTTTTAATGACGGGCCTAACTGGGGCACCATGTTTACGGAAATTCCATTTTTCCTCATTGTATTCAGTCTCATCGAGTGGCTGGCACGCAAGCGGAAGATTCTCTATTATATGGTGGCCAATCTGTTTATAACGGTCATTTATTTCGCTGTGCTGATGTACTACAAGTATTATGGCGTCATTGCGACATATCATGCGCTGCAGCAGGCCGACAAAGTTACGAAGGTAGGGGAGAGCACCTATTCCCTTATCACTCCTTATTATCTGTTTATCTTCGTGGACGTCGTGTTCTTCCTGTTCCTGATGTTCCGGCCGAAATATATTTCGCGCTGGAAAGAAAGAGGTACCGTGCGGATGAGCCGGCCTGTGCTGACGGTGATCACTGCTGTCTCCATCGGACTGTGTATCTTCAATATCTGGCCGAACCATGCGAGCATGAATGAGATCAAGAAAGCCGAGAGTATGGGCATCCTCAACTATGAGGTATATACCCTGTTCGCCGATACTACGGAGAAGGAAGAAATCATCGACAGCAAAGAGATTACGCAGACAGCTGTGAATGAATTGAAAGGCATTACCGTGCCAGAGTCCCCGCAGTATTTCGCTGCCGACCAAGGCAAGAATCTGATCGTGGTCCAGATGGAATCCTTCCAGAACTTCCTGATCGGGCTGACCATTGACGGACAGGAAGTTACGCCGAACATTAACAAGCTGGTGAAAGACAATACCTATTTTAATAACTTTTATACGGATGCGGGTCAAGGTACAACCTCGGACGCGGAGTTCGTGGTGAATACTTCTTTTTATGTGCCCAAGAATGAACCGGCGACTTCTTCCAATTATATGAACAAAGCACTGCCGAGCCTGCCGGGTCTGCTGAAATCAAACGGCTATCATACGTATACCTTCCATACCAACAGCGTGGATTTCTGGAACCGCAAAGAGCTCTACGCAGCCATCGGATTCGACAAGTATTATGATCAGAGCTTCTATGGCGACGATGACCATATTGCTTTTGGTTCTTCAGACGAAGTACTGTTCGCCAAAACCGTTCCCGAGCTGGCCGCTCTGGACGCGAAGGAAGAGCCGTTCTATGCCATGGTTATCTCCATGAGTGCTCATCATCCTTTCCGTCTGCCGGAGGATAAGCTTAAGATGACTCTGCCTGAGCAGTATCAGGGGACCTTGCTTGGCGACTATATCCAGTCCCAGAATTATGCAGATTACGCGATGGGGCAGTTCCTGGATGAACTTAAGGCCAGCGGAGTGTGGGACGACAGCCTGATTGTATTTTACGGGGATCACCAGGGCGTACCGCTCTATGCGCTTGGCGATAACGAGAAGGATTGGCTGAAAGAGCTGATCGGGTATGAGTACGGTTATACGGATATGTTCAATATCCCGTTCATTGTGCACTCTCCGTCCGGAACGCTGCCCGCTGTAATTGAGCATACCGGAGGACAGATTGATATTCTGCCGACTGTAGCCAATCTGCTGGGCGTCTCCGTGCAGAATCAGCTTCACTTCGGGGAGGATCTGCTGAATCAGGAGACCAATCTGTTACCGGTCCGGCATTTCCTGCCGACGGGCTCTTTTATTAATAATTCAAGTATTTATGTAACCGGAGAAGCCTACGCGGACGGAACCAACTTCAGCCAGAAGGATAATTCGGTGCTTGCTGGCGGATCGACTGAGGTGCAGTTCAATAACGTGCAGCGGCTGCTGAATATGTCTAATAGTTACCTTGAACAGCTGCCGGACCGTCCGGATGTTCAGTCAGAAGAATAGATTTAAGTTTTACAAAAAAAAGGCAGACCCAAAAGCCGTAATGGCTGGCGGGTCTGCCTTTTTTGTAAGCTACACAGTATAATTCTCCAGCGAAACGATCCATTTGCCGGCCTGATTCTCGATGGTGTGCAAGCCGGTATAGGAAGCCGGGAATTTACTGCCGCGGTTGTTCCAGTCTAATTCTTTTATAATATGATAGATGATATTAATGACTCCGCCGTGAGTAACAATCATGAGGTTACCTTCCGGATGGCGGGTTGCCTGTTCTTCGCAGAGAAGAGCGAATGTATCCCGGATACGTGTGAAGAACTCCAGCGGGCTTTCGCCGCCGGGATAGCGCTCGTCCATCCGTAAACCGGAGAAATACAAACCCGGAAACCGTTCATTTACGATTTCGTTCGGCATGCCGGCGATCACGCCATTATTCATTTCCCTCCAGTCCATACTGCGCTCGAGCGGCAATCCGAGCTCTCTTGCCAGCTCACCAGCCGTATCCAGAGCCCGCTGCAGATCGCTGCTGACAATACGCTTTATGTTAAATGAAGACTGGTTATCTTGAAGATAGCGGCCGAGCTTCTCGGATTGTCGGTAACCTTGCGTGATAAGTCCCCGCTGGCTCCATCCTCCACGGAATCCTTCATCATCTTTGCCGTGTCTTACCAAATAAATCGCCAATTTTCCTTCGGCCTCCTGTTCTGTAGAGAGTAAGCATGCTTCCTTATGCGGGATGCCCTGCTAAGTTTATCACTCACTTTCCAGATTTATCAAGAGGAGAAGTTACAACCGGGATAACAAAGCTTGACGAAAATTCGGACACGGGCCTGCTGCTTAGGCGGGGCGGGTCAAGGAATTAATTAATTCTCCGGTACGAACACTGCCCGCTGCTGGCTGCCTGCCGGAGTATTCCACACTTCTTCAATCTTGGACAGCGGAAAAGCAATTGGGTTCGCAGTAAGCTTGCCTCCAGCAATCGCATCGATTAGCGCCGGGAATTCGGCCAAGTATCCGGCTGGAGTCACGGACCCTTGACCGCTGCCGATGATCTGGAAGTTGGCCGAGCGGAGTGCGGCAGAAGGGATAGCGGCATCTGCTCCGGCAACGGAACCAATCTGGATCCAGGTCAGCAGCCGGCTGCGGTCAGCCCGGCGGGTAAGCAGCGGAATCATAGCCAGCCCGGCAGGCTCGCCCCACAGATAGTCGAGAACGATATCCACTTCTGAAGCAGCCTCGCCTAGGCGCCGGGCAGCTGCTTGCGGATCACCCGCAAGCGAGACCGTTACATCCGCGCCGAGCGGCGTAAGCGAACGGAGACGCTCGGGGTCCCGCCCGGCAGCGATAATCTGACTGGCCCCCATAAGCTTGGTGATCTGGACCGCCATCTGTCCGGAATTGCCGGTTGCCCCCAGAATGAGAACCTTGAAGCCCGGCTGCGCCTGAACCCGGCGGCGCAGGGTCACCCAGGCTGACATGGCCGGATTCATAGCGGCAGCGATGAGTACAGGATCGGCATGAGCCGGAATTGGCACACTGCGCCGCAGGTCAATTACTGTTTTGTCGGCAAAAGATCCTAGAGCAGTGTCTGTTGTAACGAAATAGACCAACTGACCGTCCGGCAGCCTGCCTACCCCGTCAACACCAGGGATCAGGGGCAATTCATCCGTACTGGTGTAGTGAGAACCATTGGCTTGTGCCCGTACCCGGAGATGCAACCCGGCTGCAAGCACATCAACCAGAGCTTCATGTTCTCCCGAGGGTACCGGAGTATCGTGAATTTCATATTTCGGACCTGAATCGAAGGATCGTACAACAGCAGCATACATAATATTGGCCTCCATTTGCCCCATGGGCAGTTTTTTTGTTTGTGAAACAAACTAATAAGTTTGTAATACAAACAATATAGTTTGTTTCACGTACAAAGTCAACGGCGATTATGATACAATGTGGACAGCAGGTTAGATAAATGATGAATTCCGGAGGGGCGAATATGAGAAGTTATGATGATTCTTTTGATAAACTGGATGATCTGTCGATTGTGGACAGTCTGGTGCAGCTATCCTTCCTGATCCAGAACATTCTCGCCAGAATAGGGGCGGAGCATGATCTCTCGATCATTCAGATCCGTCTGCTGGGTATCCTGCGGGACCGGGAACCGGGTATGCTGCAGCTGGCTAAGCATCTGGGACTCGATAAATCCAGTATTACCGGACTCGTAGACCGGGCCCAGCGCCGCGGACTGGTTGAGCGTACCGTTTCGCAGAGTGACCGGAGGGGATTCAACGTGAGGGCAACTGCGGCAGGGTGGCAGATCATTCATGAAGTCGGAGAGCAGATTGAGCGTCAGATTACGGAGGTAACCGCAGGTCTTACTGAAGCGGAACGTGCACAGACTATTGCTCTTGCCAGTAAGATTCTGATTACTGCGCCTGGGGCGAGTCGCTGAATCTAAATATTAAAAAGCCCTACCCAAATATAGGTAGAGGCTGGTAAAGGAATGAGAGTCCTGATTTTAATTATGTTTTCTTAGAGAGACAATTTCAGCCTCGGACAGCCCGGATGCTTTGGTTATGATAGTTGTATCTACTCCAAGCCTGAGAAGCTCCAGGGCTATCTGGACAGCTTTCCTTTTTTCACCTTCAGCTAGTGCTCCTTCAATCATGGAAGCTTCATCATGAAGAAATTTTTGTCTGTCTTCATATAAACGGCGAGCTTCGGCATCCTGACTAAGAAACTCCAATGTGTCCATTGCTTTTTTCAGCACAGGTTCGTTCATCGTCAGTACCTCCCAATTGGATTTATCTACACCTTTCAGAAAAAGTAACCAGTTGACCAATCCACCACTTTCAACGGGGACCGCATGATCGCCAAGCTTGGACAGTTCGAGAAAATGCAGTTCCATGTCGTCTATAAGTGGTATACCGCTTCTAGCTTCACGTAAATGGAATACGTTATGATATTGATCATTGGGTAAAAAAGAGTAGTTCAGGATGTTGATAGTTACACATTTCTTTAACATTCTATAAGACTGACCTTCTTGAAGCTGTCCACTATAGAGCTTACTCCAATAGAACATTGTTCGTTTTTCGGTGTCGTATTTATTAAACAGTTGCATTTCAACATTGATAAGCTCGCCATCTGCTGTTTTTCCTCTAATGTCCAGTATCGATTGTTTATCGCGAGGAGCATCTTTTTCGGTATAAGGATTCAGCAAGATGATTTCTGTCAATGGGGGTCTGTCAGCCTCAAGCAGTATACCCAGGAGAAAAAAGCCGCATCCAAGCAAACCCTCAAAGGATAGCTCAGATTATTTATAGACTCCCCGATAGCCTTCGGGTAATAATTCTGCTATTTTTTTCATTATGTATGTGAGGGTGGACTCTTCATATTCTTTTTTATCCTGCTCCTTCGCCCGCTGGAGCAATTAAAATTGTTGTCCGATCTGGATATGCACATCTGCCTTATTGAACGTTTCCGCCTTCATATCGCCATCTTGATGAATAGGTAAAAGCTTCTCTGTCCCATATAAACCGACAGGTACAATGGGAGCTCCGGTTAATCTTGCTATAAGAAGGATACCTTTCTTCGCTTCAATCAAACTGCTGGTTCTGCTTCGGGTTCCTTCCGGGAAGATCAGTAAGCTTTCCCCTTGTTTAACAAGCTTGATTATCCTTTCGAGACCCTCTTTGTCAGCAGTATTGGGCTTAATAGTTGTAGTCTTTATTACATTGACACCGATGCTGGTCACTGCATTATTTGACAGCTTTTCCCCGGCTACAAAAGTAGGATTAATCGCTTTTAGAGCTTTGTCCAGCACTAATCCATCCGAATTGCTTAGATGATTACATACAAAAATAGTCGGTGTTTGTATCTCTTTTAAGTTTTCACTGCCGGTTATATGTATATTTGCATATTTGTTGAGGTAATTATTTATAATATTTTTCGATATGGATGTGACCCATTTATCCGGCAAGAAATTTATGATTCTTGCCGCTGTAGCGGTAATCATGTACGTATCCCCCCAATATTCACCTGTAATCTAGGATACCATTTGACAGCAATAATTCAAACATGATAACTTTACAGTAGATTAATAAAGGCAATGTAACCTAAGGGTTCAACCTCGCTGAGAAGTGGGGTTGGACCCTTTTTGCATTGCCGGACCAGAGGAGGATTCATATGCAGAGAACAGAATTGCTGCTGCAGCGGCTGGACGAAATCGGTAAGTCACTGGAGCGCACAGGTGATGCTCTATTATTATTAGGCGTTGGTTCCGTTGGGGTCGAGACGGCACGGATGGATGAGTATTCAGATTTGGATTTCTTCGTTATTGTGAAGCCGGGAGTGACCCGGAGATATATCGACCAGTTGGATTGGCTAGAAGACATACAACCCCTTGCCTATGCTTTCAAGAATTCGGACCTTGGATATAAGGTGTTGTTCGAGGATGGGATTTTCGCGGAATATGCTGTATTCGAGGAATCGGAGCTGGCGGACGCCTCTTACACGGAGGGCCGGGTGATATGGAAGAATCCGCTGTATGCCAATACGGCGATCGCCAGACCTTTAAGACCCCTCCCTTCTCCGAAGGAGGATTCCCTGGACTTTCCTTTGAACGAAGCCTTAACCAATCTATACGTAGGCCTCGGACGTTATGCAAGAGGTGAGCGTCTATCCGCTACGCGGTTTATTCAGGGATATGCTATAGACAGGATTCTGTCTGTACTCCATCTGCTGGAGGACGAGGTTGATTATTATCCCGACCCGTTTGGAAATGAAAGACGGCTGGAGAAGAGATACCCCCGTTTTGCAGAGATTATCGGCGGGATGATTCAGGGATACGATCATGTGCCCGAATCGGCACTATGCATTCTGGATTTCTTGGAAGAGGTGTATCCGGTCAATCCAAGGTTAAGCGATGAGATCAGGCGGTTGGCCAAGCTAATGTAAAGTAACGGCCTTGCTTCCTGTTATGGGAAAGAAAGGTTCTTGAATTTCTTTCCCGAAATGCAGCCGGGGTGGAATTTGTGGTATCTTATTTCCGTCCAAAGAAACAAACGATTAAACGAAAAGGGATGATTTCCGTAGACCAGGAACTTGTAGCTGCTCTTGCCATCGAATTTAGGAACTCGCTTAAGGTGCTGAACGCGGTCGGAGATGAGACCCGGCAGGCCATCCTGTTGGCCTTGCTTCAAGGGCCGCAGAATCCCGGTATGCGTGTAGGTGAGATAAGGGTGGAAACCCACTTATCCCGTCCGGCTGTTTCGCATCATCTGAAAATATTGAAAGAGGCACAGATTATAAGCGTCCGCAAAGAAGGAACACGTAACTATTATCGTCTGGACACCGGAAGTAAGCTGATGTTGTTGAAAAGCTTAGTAAGCGAATTGGAGAAGGCCCTTGCGCAATGTGACAGGTAATCATCGGAGCCGTAATCCGGAAGAGGAAGGGAGGGGGCCGTCAATGAATCAGACAGTTCAAGCGGTGAACGGTGTTAACATTCCCCAACTGGGGTTTGGCTTGTATAAGATCAAGAACGGGGAGGCCTTTGAGCGGACGGTAGAGAATGCTATCCGGAGCGGGTACCGCCATTTCGATACAGCGAAAATATACGGTAATGAAGCGGCACTGGGCCGGGTCATCCTGCACAGTGGCATTGACCGTGAGGAGTTCTTCATTACCTCCAAAGCCTGGACGACGGATCTTGGGTATCATGCGACGAGAAAGGCGTTCGAGCAGACTTGCCGGAAGCTGAACGTATCGTATCTCGATATGTATCTGATACATTTCGCGGGCCCTCATTATGTTGAGGCCTGGAAGGCGATGGAGGAGCTGTACGATGAAGGCAGGATCAAAGTCATTGGTGTTGCCAATTTCGGTATCCGGCATCTGGAGCAGCTCAAGAAGAACGCCCGGATCCTGCCGATGGTGAATCAGATCGAAACCCATCCGGAATTTCAGCAGAATGAATTGTATGACTATATGGTTCAGAACCGGATTCTTCACGAGGCGTGGGGGCCGCTAGGGCAGGGAAGCAAGGTGCTGCTGGAGCATCCGGAGCTGGCAGCAATCGCTCATGCTCACCGCAAGTCGGTTGCGCAGGTCATTTTGCGCTGGCATCTGGAGCGGGGGAGTATTGTTATCCCTAAGTCGTCCAATCCGCAGAGGATCCAAGAGAATAGCGAAATTTATGACTTTGCACTGAACGGGGAGGAAATGGACCGAATCCGGAGGTTGGACACGGGGAAGAGATATTCCGTAAACCCGGCAGGTCTTATGATTAATCCGGTGTACGTGACATTCATGAAGCTATTCATTCCAAGGTGACTCCGCATATAGACAATGCGCATAGAGAAGAGGCCAGCCCTCGAGGGGGTGGGCCTGGAATTACCCGTGAATTACCCGTAATAATGTATTGCGGCAGCCGTATCTTAAGTAGTCAGGGTGTTTTCGTTCTCTCCGCCAGTGTAGTAATTGACTTAATATCCTCATCGGTTAACTGGTCCAGAAAATGCTTGCGTATTGCCTTCGAGACTATGGGAAGGGCTGCCTCCAAGGCGGAGCTGCCGGCGGAGGTGATGATAATTTGTACACCCCGGTCTGTGTCCAGCGGTTTTCTTAGCACGAGCCCCCGTTTCTCCATCCGCGTCAGATGATGGGATAACCGGCTTTTATCCCAGTCCATAGAGTCAGCCAGCTCCTGTTGACGAAGCTTCCCCTCTCCGAATTGTACTAACCGGTCTAATACTCCGAAATCGCCCTCGGATAGCCCGGTATGCTCAGACATCTCTTTCACAACCCTGCCGAAGATACGTTTGAAGGAGCCTTTCCACATATTCCATAATTGCATTTCATCTTCGTTTAATTCGCTCATATTGTTCATAGAAGGATCATAGCATGGTTGACGTATCAACCACAAGATGCTATTGTGTGTTTATTGGTTGACATGTCAACCTTTAGATTCATAAACATACTAGGAGTGTGACTATTCAATGGAATATGTGAAGCTTGGACGAAGCGGCTTGGATGTATCGAAGTTAAGTCTTGGAACCATGAGCTTCGGGGTACCTGAGCGCGGCAATACCCCGTGGTCGTTGAATGAAGAGAACAGCAGACCGATTATTAAAAGAGCAATCGAATTAGGCATTAACTTTTTCAGTACTGCTAATATGTATTCCGACGGCACAAGTGAAGAAATTCTCGGAAGGGCAATAAGGGACTTTACCCGCCGGGACGAAGCGGTGATTGCCACGAAGGTCTTCGTCCCAATGCGTAAGGGTCCGAATGCTATGGGGCTTTCCCGTAAAACCATAATGACCGAAATTGATAACAGTCTACGACGGCTTGGAACAGACTACATTGACCTGTATCAGATTCACCGCTATGATCCGAATACGCCGATTGAGGAGACGATGGAGGCTCTTCATGACTTAGTGAAGGCTGGCAAGGTTAGGTACCTTGGAGCATCCTCTATGCTGGCATGGCAGTTTGCGAAGGCGCAGTCCACCGCAGAGCGAAACGGCTGGACAAGGTTTATGGCTATGGAGAACAGACTTAACCTGCTCTACCGGGAAGAAGAAAGGGAGATGCTCCCGCTTTGTAAGGATCAGGGGGTAGGGATCACACCTTATCTGCCTCTGGCTGCGGGCCGGTTAACCCGGGATTGGGATCAGCTCACGGAACGATCAGAGAATGACCAGGTAGCCAAGGCGATGTTCACCAGAACGGAGGAAGCGGACCGCAAGGTTGCCCAGAGAGTTGCCGAGGTTGCGGCGAACCGTGGACTTCCCCGGGCACAGATTGCCCTTGCCTGGCTGCTGCACAAGGAGGAGGTTACAGCTCCGGTCATCGGTTCGACCCGCATCAGCCAGCTTGAAGATTCGGTTTCGGCATTGTCTGTTCAATTGACACCTGAAGAAATCACAAGCCTGGAAGAACTTTATATCCCTCATCCAGTGATCTGAATAGCCTGAAGTTGTAATAAGAATGTGATTCTCCTATATAAAAAAGAAGAAGGGCGCCGGAGCTGCGCCCTTTTTTCCTGTTTGTAACATTTTTAACGCGACAGCTCTGCAAAAGCATGTTATTCTATAATCAATTACCGACAGACAGTCGGTCGGTACAACTTAAGGAGAACTAAACCATGAGAATTGTAAAAGAAGCCGAAATACGCAGAAATGAAATTCTTGACGCAGCGGAAGAGCTTTTCGGCCAGAAGGGCTTTGACGGAACCAGCACGGGCGATATTCTGGGCAAGGTCGGGATTGCACGGGGGACGCTATATTATCACTTCAAGTCCAAGGAGGATATTATGGATGCGCTGATTGAACGGACGAATGCCAATATTCTGGGGGCTGCGCAGCACATTGCCGCTGACAAGAGCATACCTGTCATTGACCGGATTCTCCGCGTGGTTATGGCACTGAACATTAGCGGCGGAAACGGAAGCAGCACGGAAATCATGGAGCATATTCACAAGCCGCAGAACGCGCTTATGCATCAGAAGATTCAAAAAGCGATTATCAGCGGTGTTCCGCCGATCCTGACGCCGATTATCTGTGAAGGCATTGAGCAGGGAATATTCAATACACAGTACCCCTATGAATGCATGGAAATGGTTGTGATCTATGCGAATACGATCTTTGATGATGACATGGTTGAAATGACGGATGAGGTACGCATGTCACGGGTGCTGGCTTTTATTTCGAATGTAGAAAGGCTGCTCGGGGCCGAAAGCGGAAGTCTGATGAGCGTAATGCAGATGTTCGGTAACGGAGAGGAAGCCAGAGATGAAGACGGCGAATAGATCCGGCAAAGGCTTCAGTAAATTTCTGCTGCTCTGGTCAGGGCAGCTGATTTCAGCAATAGGAAGCGGGCTTACCTCGTTCGGACTGGGCATTTATATTTTTCAGCAGACCGGTCAGGCATCCGCGATGGCACTGGTAACTTTGCTGGCGTTTATGCCTTCGCTGTTGTTGAGTCCGCTAGCGGGGGTGCTGGCGGACCGCTATGACCGCAGGCTGCTGATGGTGCTGGGCGACAGTCTTTCCGCAACAGGACTTATTTTCATTCTAATCTGTTTACTGAACGGAAAAGCGCAGCTGTGGCAGATTTGTATGGGAGTGACTATTAGCTCGGTGTTCTCCTCGCTGCTTGATCCGGCTTACAAGGCTACGGTTACGGATCTGCTCAGCGAGGAGCAATACACGAAGGCTAGCGGTTTTGTTCAGGTGGCCGGTTCGGCCAAATATCTGATTTCGCCTGTCATCGCCGGATTTCTGCTCGTTGTTTCAGATGTGAAGCTGCTGCTGATTATCGACATCTGCACATTTTTCGTAACTGTTGCTGTAACACTTGCTGTACGCAGCGGTCTTTCCCCGAAGAGCTCCGGGCAGGCACAACCCTTTATCCGTGAATTCAAAGACGGCTGGAGAGCTGTTTCCGGTAACCGGGGCGTGCTCGTGCTTGTGGTTATGACCTCTGTAATGACATTTTTTATTGGTTTCATTGAGACCCTGTCCATGCCGATGATCCTGACTTTTTCGGACAGTGCGGTATTAGGGACGCTTGAGACTATTATTGCTTCGGGGATGCTTGTGTCGAGTGTGATCATAGGAATGCTGCCGATGAAGAAGGGTTTTGTCAAAATCCTGTCAGTGTCACTCTTTTGCTCGGGAATTAGTATGGCGGCTTTCGGACTCCGTGAGAATATTGTGCTGCTTGGCATTTCAGGATTTCTCTTTTTTGCCATGCTGCCATTCACGAACACAGCCTTGGATTATCTGGTCCGCACCAACATCGATAATTCCGTTCAGGGAAGAGCCTGGTCACTGATTGGACTGGTGTCACAACTGGGGTTTGTCGCCGCTTATACGCTATCTGGTGTGTTGGCTGATTATGTGTTCACTCCATTGCTGGTGACAGGCGGAGTGCTTGCCGGCAGTGTGGGGAGGGTCATCGGCACAGGCAGCGGACGGGGCATGGGACTGCTTATTATTATCGCAGGGCTGCTGTTAAGCTTAGCCTCGCTCATCATTTATCATTTGAAATCAATTAGAAGCCTTGAGAACAGAGGTGACATATGTACTACCGAATAATCCGCAATGATATTCTCAAAAGCAAAGGGATTACCCTGACCACGATGATATTTGTGGCTGCCGCAGCGATGCTGATTTCTCTGTCAGCAATCCTGGTCGTCAATCTGTCCGGGGCCATTGATACGCTCATGAAGCAGGCCGGAACACCGCATTTCATGCAGATGCATTCCGGTGAACTGGATAAGCCGCGGTTTACCGCCTTTGCCGAGCAGAACAGCAAGGTTGACGAATTTCAGGTGCTCGATTTCCTCAATGTTGAAGGTACGAGGATTGTGATTGACGGCCAATCGCTTGCGGACAGCGTTCAGGATAACGGCTTCAGCACGCAAAGCGGGAAATTTGATTATCTGCTGGACCTGGACGGGAACGTGATTACGGCAGCTGACGGTGAGGTCTATGTTCCGGTTACCTATATGAAGGACGGCTCAGCAAAGGTTGGGAGTACGCTCGCAGTGGCCGGCAAGACTCTCAATGTAGCAGGTTTTTTGCGTGATTCACAGATGAATTCACTGCTTGCCTCGTCCAAGAGATTCCTCGTTAGCGAGCATGATTATGCAGAAATTAAGGATTCAGGAAGCACCGAATATCTGATTGAATTCAGACTCAAGGACTTGTCCACGCTTGGCGCATTCGAATCAGATTACACCGCAGCAGGTCTTGAAGCCAACGGACCGACCCTAACCTATCCGCTATTCAAAATGCTTAATGCCATATCCGACGGACTCATGATTGCGGTCATCCTCCTGGCAAGCGTGCTGGTGGTTATTATTGCATTTATGTGTATACGCTTTACGCTCCTTGCAACCATAGAAAGTGATTACCGCGAGATCGGTGTGATGAAAGCCATCGGATTACGTGTATCTGACCTGAAGAAAATCTATCTTGCGAAATACGCAGGTATGGCCGCGCTGGGCAGTATTCTCGGATTTGCGCTTTCGTTCCTATTCAGAGGTCTTCTGCTTGAGAATATCAGGTTATACATGGGGGAGAGTGAGAACTCGGCGCTTGCCTTAGCCTGCGGGGGCATTGGTGTTCTGCTTGTATTCCTTGCGGTTACCGCTTATGTGAATAGGGTGCTTACACGCTTCCGGAAGATTTCCCCCGCAGAAGCCATCCGCTTCGGTACTTCACAGGAACAACCGGCGGGCTCGAAGCGTTTCAATCTGAGCGGGAACCGGCTGCTGAATACGAATGTTTTTCTAGGCGTCAAGGATGTCCTGTCGAGGAAAAGTCTATACGGCACAATGCTCGCTGTACTCGTGATTTCTGCATTTATTATGATTGTTCCCCAGAACCTCTACAACACGATTGCCTCCAAAAGCTTCATCACCTACATGGGAATCGGGGACAGTGATCTGCGCCTGGATATTCAGCAGACCGGCAATATTGCCGTGAAGGCTGCAGATATTGCACAGGCTATGGAGCAGGATGCAGCCATCTCCCGCTATGCAGTGCTGACAACGCAGGCTCTTAAGGTGAAGCTGGAGGATGGATCGGAGGAACGGTTAAAGGTTGAGCTTGGCGATCATTCGATCTTCCCGGTGGCTTATTCCCAGGGAAACAGACCGGCTGCGGAGCATGAAATTGCCCTCTCCGCTGTGAATGCGGATGAACTGGGCAAAAAGCCCGGCGATTCTCTTAGCCTGATGATCGACGGGGAGGCCCGGGAGCTCACGGTAAGCGGCATTTATTCGGATGTGACCAATGGCGGGAAAACAGCCAAAGCGGTGTTCACTACGAAATCGGCTGAGGTCATGTGGTCTGTTATTTATGCGGAGCTAGCAGATCCATCGCTAACAGGCAGCAAGGTAACCGAATATGCGGACCGCTTCAATTATGCGAAGGTGTCGGGCATTGATGAATATGTTACACAGACCTTCGGCGCTACCATCAGCTCAGTCGGTAAGGCCTCCCGGGTAGCCATTGCCGTGATGCTGTTCATCAATGTACTGATAACGCTGTTGTTTATGCGGATGCTTGTGGCCAAGGACCGGCATTCCATTGCCGTCATGAAGTCACTCGGGTTTACAAATTCGGATCTGACTGTACAGTATTTCTCACGTTCGGTATTCGTGCTGCTTATCGGGATGGTTCTCGGCACACTGCTGGCAAACACGCTCGGGCAGGTACTTGCGGGGGTGCTGATTTCCTCGTTTGGAGCTTCATCGTTCAAGTTCGTAATCAATCCGCTTTCGGCGTATGTGTTATGCCCGCTGATGATGGCAGGCTCAGTGCTGATCGCCACGATTACCGGTACAGCAGGAACAGGGCGAATTCAAATATCCGGGAATATTAAGGAGTAGGTTATGGAGATGAAGAAGATGATTACCGGTATAAATATAACCAAACATTACGGCACCGGTGATGACAAGCGTAATGTTCTGGGCGGAGTGTCTATCGAAATTAAAGAAGGGGAGTTCGTGTCGGTTATGGGACCTTCGGGCTCAGGCAAGTCTACTCTGATGTTTGCGCTGAGCGGAATGGAGCGGATTGACGGCGGACGGGTTACTTTTGACGGCAGGGATCTGGGGACACTTGCGGAGAATGAGCTTGCTGACCTGCGCAGAACGGGAATGGGCTTTGTGTTTCAGCAGCCGACACTAATGAAGAACTTGAACATCCTGGATAATATTATTCTTCCCTCGATGCGTGACAACAGAAGAAATGCCGCGGGGATTACAGAGAAAGCAAGACAGCTTATGCAGAAGGTGGGAATCGCGGAGCTGGCGAAGCGGGATATTACGCAGGCCTCGGGAGGGCAGCTTCAGCGTGCGGGGATATGCCGCGCATTGATGAGCAGCCCGGGCATTATTTTTGCTGACGAGCCGACCGGTGCACTTAACCAGGCAGCGGCTCAGGGCATAATGAACCTGCTGTCTGAAATTAACGCGGAAGGTACTGCGGTCATGCTGGTCACTCATGATGCAACCATTGCTGCGAGGACGGAGCGGATTATGTTCATGTGTGACGGCAGAATCGTCAGCGAGATGCGTCTGCCGAAAGATAGCGGCAAGGACATAGAGGGCCGGGTGGAGATGATTACGGCTAAGATGCGGGAGATCGGGATTTAACGATTGCAAATGAACGATTAGGGAGGGTTGGACGTATTATATTTATTTGCAGACACCAATGAAGAGGTGAGAGAACATGCTGACGATTAAACATTTTACGAAGAGCTATAAGGGCGGGAAGAAGGCGGTAGATGACTTAAGCTTAGTGGTCGAGCGGGGCGATATCTATGGCTTCATCGGACACAACGGGGCGGGCAAAACAACGACCATCCGCGCTGTAGTCGGTGTTCTTGATTTTGAAGAAGGGGAAATAGAAATTGATGGAATCTCTATTAAAAAAGATCCGGTAGCCTGCAAGGCGAATATTGCCTATATTCCCGATAACCCCGATCTGTACGATCATCTTACCGGCATTCAGTATTTGAATTTCATCGGCGATCTATTTCGAGTATCCAAGGCAAACCGTGAGCGGCTTATTCAAAAATACAGCGATGCCTTTCAGCTTACGGCTAATCTGGGCGATATGATCTCCTCGTATTCTCACGGGATGAAGCAGAAGCTTGCGATTATCTCTGCGCTTATTCATGAGCCGAAGCTGCTGGTGCTGGATGAACCTTTTGTAGGCCTGGATCCCAAAGCTGCGCATACGCTGAAAACCATTATGGCTGAGCTGTGTAGCAGCGGCGGGGCGATCTTCTTCTCGACACATGTGCTGGATACGGCCGAGAAGATTTGCAATAAGATCGCGATCATTAAGGCAGGCCAGCTGATTGCCCATGGCAGCACTGAAGAGGTGAAGGGCAAGAACAGCCTTGAGGAAGTATTCATGGAGCTGATCGACAATGATTAATATCTGGAGATTGACGAAGCTGCAGCTGCTGTCCACCTTCGGCCTGAATAAAGCGCTGCATATCAAAGACCCGGCAGAGAGACGCAAAGCGCTGCTGCTCAGCATAACGATTATGGCCGGTGTGCTTATGATTGGGGCGTTCTCCTTCAGCTACAGCTTCATGATGGCGATGGCATTTGAAGAGCTGGGGCGAATGGATCTGCTGCTGGCGATTATGATGGCCGT
The DNA here is from genome assembly GCF_038593005.1 of Paenibacillus sp. FSL E2-0178. Taxonomy (NCBI): domain Bacteria; kingdom Bacillati; phylum Bacillota; class Bacilli; order Caryophanales; family Paenibacillaceae; genus Paenibacillus; species Paenibacillus sp. FSL E2-0178. The sequence goes on along the minus strand of NZ_CP151953.1, from coordinate 1,556,195 downwards.
TACCTCGATTGTCGGGTTCTTCACCACGGTCTATAAGGCAAGCGGGGTATTATTCAGCTATAAGGATTATGATATGATCATGTCGCTGCCGGTGAAGACGAGTCATGTGGTGGCAAGCCGTGTGCTTCAGCTGTATGTGATGAATCTGTTTTTTACACTGCTGGTTATGCTGCCTGCGGGTGCGGTGTATGCGATACAAGTGAATCCGGGAGTGCTGTTTTATCTGTTCTTTCTAATGACGCTCTTATTCATCACCTTGCTGCCGATTATAGCGGCAACGATCATTGGCGCACTCATCAGCTGGGTGTCTTCGAGATTTAGAGCAAGCAAGATGATTAGTGTAGTGTTCACTTTTGCCGTCCTTATTCTTTTCATGCTGGGTTCATTTAATCTTAATGGAGACCAGCAGGAGCTTGCTGATATGGGGGCAGGGCTGGGTGATGCGATCTTTAAGCTGTATCCCCTGGCGTCCGTGTATGTCGATGCAGTCTGCTCATACCGGGTAAGTTCACTGATCTTCTTCATTGCCCTGTCTGTCCTTGCATTTGTACTCTTCTCCGCCGTGCTGGCAACCCGGTACAAAGCCATTCATACAGGCCTTATGACCAGCCACTCAGGCAGCAGGTATACGATGAAGCCGTTGCAGGCGAATTCTGCTTTTAAGGCGTTGTATCACAAAGAGCTGCGCCGCTATTTCAGCTCAGCCAATTATGTGCTGAACACAGGCATCGGTATGGTTCTATTGCTGGTAATGTCGGTTTCCTTATTGTTCGTCAGCTCGGAGAAGCTTGGCGTCATGCTCGACATTCCGCAGCTATCGGAGTATTTGAGCACGCTGAGTCCGCTTGTGGTTTCTTTATTTGTGGTTCTGAGCTGCACTACGGCGAGTTCGATTTCGCTGGAAGGGAATCATTTGTGGATTTTACAAAGCTCGCCCGTCTCTAAACCCGCCATTATACTCAGCAAAGTAGCTGTGAATCTCACCATTACGCTACCGGTCATTGCCGTGAGCTGGGTGCTGCTTATCTATACACTGCAGGCCGGATGGATGGAAAGTATATTAATGCTTGTGATCCCGGTGATCTACGCTTGTTATTCTGCCATGCTGGGCGTGATTGTGAACCTGAAGCTGCCTAAGCTGGACTGGACAAGTGAGGTAACGGCGATCAAGCAGAGCGCAGCGGTGCTGGTATCGATGATTCTGGGGTTCATCAGTCTGGTTGTTCCGGCCGCGCTGTTCATGCTGCTTCGTACGTTGAATGGAAATCTCATATTACTGGGCTATGGAATCCTTATGGCAGCGGTATGCGCCGGAATGTACAGATATATACAGGTTAGCGGGGAACGGTTGTTTCTGAGGTTGTAGCCATTGTTGTCTTGAGCAGGATCAACGTGAGCACTTGGGTGGACGCTGCGCGAACGGACTGTTGTTCCAATCGCTGTTGTCCCCAGATTTTATTGATTCTCCTTAGCGGTGAAAATCCGGGGACAAAGGCGACCGCTGCCGCTTTTCCACAATCATTCCGTCCTCTCCGCTGTTTAAGCGGGAAACGATTTTATACAAAAGAAACCACTCTTAAAGTAGGATTAAACCTTTTAAAGAAGTGGTTTCTTTGTGCTGTCTATGACAATAGCTCACCAAGACTAAACGGAATGCTATAGTACTCTATTAAGGTTTAGTACCGCAGGCCATGAAAAATAACATCATCGCATGCGCATCCGGGGAGCGGTCGAATTGTTCATAGGCTCTGTTCAATTCCTCATACTCATATTCCGTAATGATCCCTTTCTTATAGAACCCGGTGAACCGGTTAATATCAAATTGACGTTTGAAGCCTTCTATACCATGCAGATCGCTATGCTGGAGGATGGCATCCATATCTACGTCTGTATAGCCGGAGCCGGATAACAGGCGCGGCAGGCTTCGGCCGATATTGCGGTTACCGCCTCTTGAAGCCTGCTGCTGGGCCAGCTTTTGGATAATAGAAGGCATAACTCCTATCTCAGGCTCGATTGCCCCGAAGACACCGTCGTCCACATCAATAATGACCAATTTGCCGCCTGGTTTGAGGACACGTCTAAGCTCTGCTGCTGCCTGCTGCGGGTTATATAGATGAAGAAAAATTAAACGGGCAATAACAAAATCGTATTGATTGCCGGGCAGTCCAGTCTCATACACCGAAGCATGGGCGAAGGTAAGCCGTGATTCGGGGATGTGGCTTAACCTGAGCTTGGCCTCTTCAAGTAAAGCATCATCGATATCAAGGGCTGTGATTTCACTGTGCGGGAAGTGCTCCAGCAATTGGGCGGTAACGAATCCCGGACCTGCACCAGCCTCCAGAACCTTCATCCCGTCTGCCAATCCGAATTGCTGCAAGGTGCGGTACTCTTTGTTCCAGCCCATCAAAGCCTGTTCCTGCAGGCGCAGCAGTTCTGATTCTGCCCCGTTACTGACATTCTGGAAATTATACGTGGAGTTACGTGCGTTCATAGCTATTGCCTCCCAACCGGCTATTTGTAAAAGTTTGAATTTGATAATTTTACCATACCGTCCGTTTGAGTTAAACTCTGCTCCAAGGAGCTTATTTAAAAACGCCCGATCTTCGCTTTGACCTGCGCAAGCAAAGGAGCAGCTAGGGCTCTTGCCTTCCGGGCACCTTCACTCAGGATTGCGTCGATCTGCTCTGGCGCTGCCATGAACTCATTGTATTTCTTCCGGGGTTCATCCAGAGCAGCATTGATCACCTGGAACAGCTCCTGTTTGGCCTCCCCCCAGCTAATGCCGCTTAGATATTGCTTCCTGAAATCCTGTACTTGAGCGGGAGCCGCAAACTCTTTGTACAGCAAGAAAATATTAGACGTATCCGGGTCTTTCGGTTCCTGGGGAGGCGTAGAGTCCGTTTTGATTTTGCTGATCAGCTTCTTCAGCTTCTCTGGTGTTTCGAACAGCGGAATCGTATTATTGTAGCTTTTGCTCATCTTCCGCCCGTCCAGCCCTGGAATCACGGATGTGTTCTCATCGACCCTATAATCAGGGAGCTTGAAGGTATCTCCATAAATCCGGTTAAAGCCCTCGGCAATATCTCTGGCGATCTCCACATGCTGAATCTGGTCCTTACCGACAGGGACCTTGTCAGACTGGAACAGCAGAATGTCCGCAGCCATCAGAACCGGGTAGGTGTAGAGGCCCATATTGACCCCGGTATCCGCATCTACGCCCGCTTGTATATTTTGTTCATGAATAGCTTTGTACGCATGGGCACGGTTCATTAGACCTTTGGACGTCAGGCAAGATAGAATCCAGTGAAGCTCGAAGATCTCCGGCACATCAGATTGACGATAAAAGACTACCCGCTCCGGGTCCAGTCCCAGTGCCAGCCATGTAGCTGCGATACCGTGAGAGAGATTACGAAACTCGTCTCTGTCCTGAATGAAGGTTAATCCATGATAGTCAGCGATAAAATAAAGTGCAGTACAATCACTTGCCCCGGCGAGTTGCAGTGCAGGCTTGATCGCCCCGATGTAATTCCCCAGATGGACTTTGCCGGTAGGCTTAATTCCGGTTAATACAATTTCCTTACTCATGTTATCCCTCCGTTTATGTAATCAAAAAGGGGCCCCCTCATCCTGAAAAGGACGAGAGAACCCCGTGGTACCACCTTAATTAGCCCGAATTGTGATCCGGACCCGCTTGAACGTATCGCGACACTGCTAAATGCCCTGAATACGCGTCTCTTGTAACGATGAGACCTTCGCCAAAGCCTACTTCCTGAAGGTTCGGTTTGGATGCTCAGAAGCCCACTTCGGCATAATCCCTACACTGATTCGCAGCAATCATCAGCTCTCTGGAGTATTCGTTATGCGTACTCTCTTCGTCATTGCAAAGTTGTATACTAATGTATTACTGTATTTTTACAACATCTTAGGGTGAATGTCAATTGGTAGGGCTTTTAGTGATGTGCCTCCTGTTTGTATTCAAGGCTTACATGCAATATGTCATGGTAGAATGATGTAATTCAATGTAATGTTTGGAAGTGAATTATTGAGGAAATGGCGAGGGGGCGAGGCATGGGTATTGAATTTAAGAAGGTGAGCAGTTTTCAACGGGGAATATTGTTTGAATTATTGAAAGATGCCTATGCCTTTGATTGCCGGTATGAGCAAAGCTGCCTTGCTGAATGGCGGGAATTTGATAACTTTTTCTTTGACAATCCGCCAGTTGCAGATAAATACGGGTTCATCACAACGCTGCACGATGAAGCTGTCGGCTTCGTTTCCTGGGACCCGAGGAACCTGCCTGAGGTTGCAGAAATCGGCCATAACTGCATTGCTTCAGCCCACAAAGGTAAAGGTTACAGTAAAATGCAGCTGCAAGAAGCCGTGAATAGAATCCTCCAAAATGATGTCCGGAAAATTATTGTGACAACAAATGATGATCTGGTTCCTGCCCGGCGGATGTATGAGAGTATCGGATTCACCATGTATCAGACAAGGCCGAATCAACATATTGCAGGGATGGTCGGCGAACACTTGGATTATGTATATTTTGTATAAAATCTGGAGGTACATAGGATGGAAGTTACTTTAAGTGAAGCGGTAGCGGAAGATGCGGCAGCGATTCATGAAATGCAGACCCGGGCATTCCTGCCCTTGCTCGAGAAATATCAGGATTATGATACGAACCCTGCTAATGAGACTGTATACAGAGTAGTGGAGCGGCTCAATCAAGCTTGTGTAGATTATTACATCATCCGGTATTCCGGGGAGGCAGTTGGTGCGATTAGAGTGGTCCGAAAAGAGAATGCCGTATTTCGTGTCGGACGGATATTTATCCAGCCGGAATACCAGGGTCTGGGCATAGCCCAGCGGGTGTTTGCCTTGATCGAGCAGATCTATTCCGAAGCTAAAGTCTGGGAGCTGGATACCGTAATGCAAGAGGAAAGAAACTGCTACTTGTATGAGAAGCTGGGTTACAGAAGAACAGGTGAGACCAAAGAGATCAATGACAAGCTGACTTTGTGCTTCTATGAAAAAACGCTTATTTAAGGCTCACGTTGTAAAAGTATAAAATGCTGTATATATTGCAACTTTGATTCATAGATACCTAAGTATTCAAGGGGATTGTTGTATGAAATGCAGGAATTATCTCTTTCAGCGGCTTGGAGGAGGCGGAATGCTGCATTCCGTACAACAATTTTCGATTATGGGCGTTTTTGGGAGGAGAATGTTGTATTTTGTGCAGGATTGTAAATAGTAAGAGAGATAGACAAGTGCTTGACAAGCGGAATAATAAAAAGTAAAGTGAGAATATAAATTATCTTAACTTAAAGATAATATTCAACCTAATATCTTAAAGTGAAGATAAAATATTATTCTAAGCTAATCAAATTTAATTAGGAGTGAATTTAAATGAACAAAAAAACTATGGGCATTCATCATATCACCGCAATTGTCGGCCATCCGCAGGAAAATATGGATTTTTATGCAGGTGTGCTGGGACTCCGGCTGGTTAAGCAAACGGTCAATTTCGACGATCCGGGGACATATCACTTCTACTTCGGCAACAATGGCGGCAAGCCGGGGACGATTATTACTTTCTTCCCTTGGGCAGATGCATATCAGGGTAAAATCGGCGGGGGGCAGGTCGGCGTTACTTCATATGTGATTCCGGTAGGGGCGATGGCTTTCTGGAGAGAAAGACTGACGAAGTTCAAGGTTGCTTTTACCGAAATGGAGCGGTTTGGCGAGCAGTATCTGGAATTCGATGATCCCCACGGTCTTCATCTCGAACTGGTGGAACGGGAGGCTGGAGAGCGTAACGAATGGACCTTCGGCGGGGTAACTCCGGAGGTTGCGATTAAGGGCTTCGGTGGTGCGACACTGCTGTCCACACATCCGGAGCAGACTGCTGAGCTGCTGGAGAAGGTGATGGGACTTACATTCGTAGGACAAGAAGGCGATGTCGCCCGTTACCATTCCACTGCGGATATCGGAAATGTGGTTGAACTGAAGGTAACAGCGGTACAGCGCGGCGAAATGGGTGTCGGCACCGTGCATCATATTGCCTGGAGAGCGAAGGATGACCAGGATCAGCTTGAATGGCAGGATTATGTGCATGATAATGGATATGGGGTAACGCCAGTTCAGGACCGGAATTACTTCAATGCTATTTACTTCAGAGAGCATGGGGAGATCCTGTTTGAGATCGCCACTGATCCTCCGGGCTTCGCCCATGACGAAACGCCGGAAACGATGGGCAGCCACCTGATGCTGCCGGCACAATATGAGCCGCACAGAGAACAGCTTGAGCAGGTATTGCTGCCTTTTACCGTAAGAACAGTAGATTAACCGACTTTCAGAGTAGAGGGGATGCTAAGATGATTTCAATTGATCCACTGCAGAATAGCGAGCGGGATAATTATAAGCTTCTGACCGGGAGCATTATCCCGCGGCCGATTGCTTTTGTGACGACGATGTCGGGAGAGGGGATCTTGAATGGTGCGCCGTTCAGCTACTTCAATATTGTTTCCTCCAACCCGCCGATGATCTCCATTTCGATTCAGCATGCTGCGGGCCAGTCCAAGGATACGGCGCGGAATATTAAGCAGAAGAAGGAGTTTGTCGTTCATATTGTGGATCAGCAGAATGTCGGGCAGGTGAATATCACCGCAGCGCCCCTGCCTCCGGACCAGAGTGAAGTTGCTTTAGCGGGACTGACGCCTGTAGATAGCCTGAAGATTGCTGTTCCAGGGGTTAAGGAAGCGAAGGTGCGGATGGAATGTACATTTGAGCATTGTGTGGAGCTGCCTAATAATGACCTGATTATCGGCAGGATTGTACAGTTTCATGTCGATGAGGATATCTACGAACAGGGAAGAATTGATCCGGTGAAATTAGGGGCGGTAAGCCGCCTGGCAGGGAATAATTATGTGGGGATTGGTGAGGTTTTTACCATAGAGCGCCCGGTTTAAGGCTGTGCTGGTAAGCAGGCAGCCGTAGGAGGTCTGTTATACTCAGTTTCTTATATTTGAACAACAAAACCCTGGCGCAAGCGCCAGGGTTAATTATGTATCGGAAAGTATTGCATACAAAGAAGTAGTATGTTAATGTTAAAGAACTGTCGATTTTTTTAAAAAAAGAACGGAGGTTATGCATCTTACTTATATTTTAATTATAGCAAATGGACATCCGGTTTGTCAACCCGCCAGTTTGGGATTATTGCAGCGGGGAAGATAAGGAATATCATTCAAGAAAAGGGAGTGGTCGGGTGATGGAGAAGATAAGCAGCTGGGAGCAGGAACAGGAGTGGCTGGAGCAGGTAAAAGAAAAGCTGAAATCGGGGATTGCTAACCTGGAGCCGGAGGTTGGCCGGTTAAAGGAGCAGGCAACAGATATCCGCAAAAGATTCTGGGAAGAGGTAACGGTGAATACCAGCACCCAGGAAGACTTTGAAGAGAGCTTCTTTACCATAACTCAGCAGGATGCCGTCTTATCTGAGCGGGAACGCAGCCACGCGCGGAAGCTGCAGCAGTGGAAGAATATGAAGCGGCTGCTGCCGTCCCCTTATTTCGGGCGGATTGATTTTCATGAGGATGGCCAGAGTGCTGAAGAACAGGTCTATATCGGGGTCTCCTCCTTCGTCGATACAGACGGACTGAGCTTTGTGGTCTATGACTGGCGCACCCCAATTGCGAGCCTGTACTATGACTATCCGCCGGGAAAAGCAGCCTTCGACACACCGGGAGGACGGATCAGCGGAACAATGAGTCTGAAGCGGCAGTACCAGATCCGTAACGGCCAGCTTCAGCATCTGTTCGATGCGAATGTAACGATCGGCGACGAATTGCTGCAGCAGGTGCTCGGCAAGGGTGCGGATGCCCAAATGAAAAGTATCGTGGCAACCATCCAGGCGGAGCAGAATGCGATCATCCGCAACGATAACAGCCAGATGCTCATTGTGCAGGGAGCGGCCGGCAGCGGCAAAACATCAGCAGCGCTGCAGCGTGTAGCTTACCTGCTGTATAAACACCGCGAGCGGCTCTCGGCGGATCAGATCGTGCTGTTCTCGCCTAACCCGATGTTCAACAGCTATGTGTCTACTGTACTTCCCGAACTGGGTGAAGAGAATATGCAGCAGACGACCTTTCAGGAATATCTGGAAACTTGGCTAAATCCGGAATTCCGGCTCGAAGATCCGTTTGATCAGATTGAATATGTATTGACCGGGGAGCAGGACAGGGGTTATGGGTCCCGTCTTCAAGCCATTGAATATAAGGCATCGGAAGCCTTCCTCCGGGCACTTCAGGGCTATTCGCAGTGGCTCAAGCAAGAGGGCATGCTGTTTAACGACATCTGTTTCCGGGACCGCGTGCTGATCTCAGGAGAGCAGATCAAGACCAGGCTGTATAGCTATGATCCTTCGATTCGTCTGCCGAACCGCGTCACCCTGGTGCAGAAATGGCTGCTGGAAGAGCTGGCCAGACTGCAAAAGGAAGAGCAGGGAGCGTCCTGGGTAGAGGAGGAGATGAATTACCTCGATAATGAGCAATACGCTAAGGTATACGGCATGCTGCACAGAGAGAAGGGGGTGTTTGACTTTGCCGAGAAATACCTCCGGCTTCAGGAAATGCTGGTGCACAAGCGCGAGCTGGACGAGAGTGATTTTGATTACGCCGAACGGGAGGAAGAGCTGCTGGGCGAGATGATCGTGAAGGAGCAGTTCAGACCTCTGAGACGGGGAATCAAGCGGTTCACATTTATCGACATGAGCGGGTTATACCGCCAGCTGTTCACTGATGAACGGGCCTACAGGGAAATGACAGGTGAAGCGGCGGTGCCGGAGCTTTGGCCGGAGATCTGTGTGCAGACGAAGGAGAAGCTGAGCGGGCAGGAACTCTTTTATGAAGATGCGACACCCTATCTGTATTTAAAAGAGCTGATCGAAGGCGTCCGGACGAACACGCAGGTGCGGCATATTTTCGTTGATGAGGGCCAGGACTACTCCATGTTCCAGTATGAGTTTCTCAAAAAGCTGTTTCCCCGCGCCCGTATGACGGTTCTTGGTGATTTCGGCCAGGCGATCTTCACCCAGGCGACGAATCTGTCAGGTGAGAGTTCACCGCTGGTTCAGCTGTATGGAGAGGCGGAGACTACGCAGTATCAGCTGGTCCGGAGCTACCGTTCAACTTATGAGATCGTGGAGTTCACGAAGCCGCTGTTGCCCGGCGGTGAGGCGATTGTCCCTTTTGAGCGGAGAGGCAGAAAGCCTGTTCTAACTAAGCTGGAGAGCCATGAGATGAAGGCGGAACGCATAGTGAAAGATCTTGCCACGCTTCAGGCGGAAGGGTACACTTCAATTGCCGTGATTACGAAGACTGCGGCTGAGAGTATAGAAGCTTATAAGAAGTTGACCGCCGGAGGCGCCGCTGAGCTGCGGCTGATCACGAAGAACACGCCTACTTTCGAGAAAGGGGTACTGGTGATTCCTGCTTATCTGGCCAAAGGCGTGGAGTTCGACGCTGTGCTGATCTACGATGCTTCTACGCAAACGTATCAGAGAGAGAACGAGCGGAAGCTTTTTTATACCGCATGTACACGGGCGATGCATGTGCTTCAGCTGTACACGACGGGGGAATGGACGCCTTTCATCCGGGAGGTAGACCCGGCATTGTATGAACTGGCGGAGCGCTAAGCGCAGGTTATACCCTGAGATTTCTTGAAAGGAGTGGATGCATGCTTATTTCCAGTCATTTGAACAAGTATAAACAGACGATTCTTGAGCTCCCGGAAGATAAAATGCTGTCCAAAGCGGAATTGCTGGCCAGTGACTTGCTCATGAAGCGCAGCGGCCTGCTTGAAATGTATTATGCTCCGCACAACGAGTATGTCAATCCTGCTGCCAAAGTAGTGATTATCGGAATTACACCCGGATGGACACAAATGAGAATAGCGCTGCAGGCAGCCAAAGCCGGCCTTAAGACCGGACTCTCCGATGAGGCAGTGTGCAGGCTGGCGAAGGAAGCGGCCGGCTTTGCCGGAACAATGAGAACCCATCTAATTGACATGCTGGACGCGCTTGAACTGCACCGATATCTGGGTACCGGATCTTGCGGAGATTTGTTTCAGGATCAGCATGAGCTGCTGCACACCACTTCTCTGCTGCGGTTTCCGGTTTTTGTGGCGGGGAATAATTATAACGGAACCCATCCCAGTCTGCTGACCAATCCTTTTCTGAACCAGACTGCCTTACGCTCATTGCAAGATGAACTCAGTCTCATGAATCAGCCGTTAATCATTCCTCTGGGCAAAAATGTAGAGCAGGTGCTTCAGCGGCTGGTAGCGGACGGGATGCTGGATGCACGAGACTGTCTGTGGGGATTCCCTCATCCTTCCGGCGCCAACGGACATCGACATAAGCAGTTTGCCAGCCAGCAGGAGTCCATGCGAAATAAGATTCGTGCGCTTAGTAGTAAATGAAGAATGCTCTGAATGCCATATGATACAGAAAATATGAACAGTAACCGACCGGCTGCGCAGCAGCTGGTTTTTTGGTTATTGACAATTTCACAACGTTACACTAGACTGTAACCGATACAGTTGACTGTAACTGGTTTCATTAAGAAGGGTGATTTTATGAATACGTATACCGCGAAGCAATTGGCCGAAGTACTGCAAAGCGAAGATCCGCAAATGAATTTACGGACAGTCAGGTACTACACACAGATTGGTATGCTTCCGCCGCTCGAGCTGGTTGGCAACAAGCGGGCGTATACGGACAATCATCTGCATTATTTACGAGCCATTCTGGTATTGTCCAAGGGCGGCGACACACTCTCCTCGGCTCAAGAGAAATTAGCGGATCTGGGGATGGATGAAGTGATTAAGATTGGTGAGAATCTGCGTTTGTATCAGTCAGACCAGATGATCCAGAACGAAATACTTGTTGTCAATGAAGATGTGATTCTCTCGGTGAGTCCGCGTATCCCGCCAGCGTTGAAAGAAAAGATGATCGAAACCGTCAACCGGTTACTTAAGGAGGAGGGACACTCATGATACAAGTCCGCTATGCCAAATCTGCAATTGAAAATGAAGAAGGCATGAATCATCTCTGGCTTCAGATTGCTCCGCTGGGTTCAGTCCAGAATGTCCGGGTGCAGATTACTCTGCCGGCAGGATTTCACCGGACGCGTAATCTAAATGGTGCCGACGAAGACAACGCCGGGGTGATATCGGTTCTTGAGCCGCTGGCCGCAACGGATCTGTTCCTCGAAATTTATACACTGGAGCCAATCCCCTGCGGGATGCACTATATTACTGTTGAACTGTCATACAAAGACTGTGGAGGATCGGTCACCGGTATCAGACAGACGATCCCGCTTAGGGTCGTATCTGATGAAGAGTCCGGAGATATTCATACCGATGAGGAAGTGGTGCGCAGAATTAAAGAACTGCATCTGCTGCCAGGCAACGGTCAGATGAACGAGAATAATGAGTACCCCCCGGTCAAGCTGATCAGGATTGACTCCAGTACTGTATCCGAATGGGAGAAGAAGTACCGCGTCGAAGGGGCAATTGAATAGTACCGTATTTTTGGAAATCCTGCCCATCATGGCTAAGAAAAGAAGAGCCAGCGGACAAATGACCGCTGGCTGGAAAACCAATACACCCGTTAGGGGATTAGAACGAACTGGATAAGCGCAGAAGGGAAGCGGAATTAGTTGGATTTCCTCCACTTGCTGATGAACGAATGGCAGCATCTAAACCAACAGTTGGAAAAACAACACTTAAATCTGCCCATTTCATCCACAGTAGCGAAAACTAACTAGATTAGATGCTGTTTTTCCACTTGCTTCCGTATATCCCATGGAACTGGGCTAATTAAGATACCTTTATCCACTTGTTTGCCGCTGAAGAGGTAATTCAGGGGTAAAAGTGCACCTGATTCTGGTGGAAGTGGGCTGTTGCACTTAAGCGGCAGCTCTCAAGGATTCATGCTGTTCCACAGCGCCTGGAAAGCGCCGGATTCGACCTCCAAGAATACCGGAGCATTGCCGTAGCGTACCAGTCCCTGGCCGAACAGGGTCAGCTCGACCCGGGCCTTGTCATCCAGCTGCAGGTAGATGATCTTGCGGTCTTCGCTGTCATAGATGCCTTGCTCCGTCAGTGGCTCTGCTGCCAGTGGTTTGGCGGCATTAAGTGCGCTCAGGAAGCCATCCAGCGCGGCACCCTCCGGCAGCGGCAGGTACTGCTGCTGGCCGTTGTTCCAGCTGCTGAAGCTCTCCCACTGGGCGGAGGCAATGCGGCCTTCCAGATTCAGCTTGCCGAACAGATCAGCGCCGCTGCTTACAGTAATACCATTCGTGTGTTCATACAGCTCCGCATATACCTGGCCGTCAATCTCCGTATAGGACATCACCAGGAATCCGGAATCGTATCCCTTTACGGCATAGATATCCGCTTCGCCAATATTGGAGGCCAGCTCGATATACTCATCCTTGCCGCTCCATTCATCAATGCCGCCGGTCGTCCGGCCCAGCTTCTCGCCGCGCAGTGCTGCAGCATCGGCCGCATCGATACGGGTCGCCGCTTGAGTATAGATATTGCCCTTATATACGACAAGGGCGATCATATCTGCTGAAACACCGGTGCTTTTATCCGGCAGCTCTATCTTGGGAATGACGATGCTGGCGGAAGTACCCGCAGCAGGTGTGCCCGGGTCTACCTGAGCCACTTGACCCGGGGAGGCTGTTCCATTCAGCTGCTGCATAATGCTTGGTCCGGCTAATCCGATTCCGGCGGCGAGCAGCACACTTGCTGCCACATAGACCATTTTACGCGGACGGCGTTTCTGCTCCATTTTATCGGTTAATCCTTGTTTCATGGTTTCACTGGATTTCATTGAATTCACCGCTTTCTTATAGTTTCTGCGAAATTCTTCTTCCTTCACTCCGGTTCCGCTCCTTCCAGCTCCAGTTTTAACAGCTGACGTCCCCGCTGAAGTCTCATCTTCACGGCAGACTCGCTGATTTGCAGAATCCTGCTGATTTCCTGGATGGGATAATCCTCGTAATAATACAGATGGATCACCGTTTTATACTTTACCGGCATCGCCAGCACGAGCTGCAGAATCGCCATATCCTCGGGGGTGTCGGCCGCAACCGGCTCAATACCCTCCAGCTTGACTTCGCGCTTGCGCCAGCCTCTGCCCAGCAGATTTTTACAATGATTGGTGATTACCCGGATCAGCCATGCCTTCTGATGTTCGTCATCCTTAAATGCGGGAGCTTTCTCCATCAGCTTGATGAAGGTGTCCTGCGTGGCTTCTTCGGCATCCTGGCGGCTGCCCAGATGGATCAGGGCAATCCGGAACAGCATATCTGAGTAGACCTCGTAACTTTGTATCACATGATTGCCCGGCCGGGTCATGGGTTGCTGCATGAGGTTATGCCCTCCTTTACCTATAACACCCTTAAGGACGGCATTTGGTCACATTTTGTTTCCGCAAAATTTATTTGGGCTGCATTACCGGCCCTTGAGTGAAATAGAACAGGGGATGAGGAAGTCCTAAGACTTCCCCATCCCCTGTATTAGCGGTCATATGAAGCGGCCATACGTTCAGCCGCTTATCTGTGCCAGGATGCTCTTCCTACTCCGGGGTTCCTTGGGTCACCCCATGCACATAAGTCTGCCATGGGGAATCCAGCGCTCCCTGACCCGGGTTATAGGTGAAGAAGTATTCCACGTTATCACCCTGCTGAAGGTTATTTACCGCGTAGGTGTAGTTGCCGTTGCCCGTGGAGGTCATGGCCACGTTCTGTTGTCCGCCGTTGTTGATTTTGTAATGCAGATCGGCGAAAGTTGCGCCGTTCACATAGAACAGCAGGTTATTGCCTGTTTTCTTCAGGCCGCGCACCTGATCGCCGATCACAATTACAGTTGCAGGCGGGGGCACCACGGTAATCGTGCTGGTGGCTGTTTTGTTGCCGTCCGCCGTTGTAGCCGTAACGGTTGTTGTGCCTGTTGCAAGACCGGTGACAAGGCCGCTCTGGCTCACGGAGGCGGTAGTGCTGTTGGATACGGTCCAGGCAACCTGTTTGTTAGTCGCACCAGACGGCGCCACATTGGCGGTCAGCTGGATGCTCTGTCCGGCCTGCACCTGGGCGGTGGAAGGAGTTACGGAGACACCGCTAACCGGAACGTTGCCCGGGTTGCCGGGATTCCCGCCGCCGCTGCCTTCCTTGTAGACCCGTACATAATCTACCTGCATCGTTGCCGGGATGTCAGACGGAGCGGGGGAGAGCCCGCCATCAAAATGTCCGCCGACTGCCAGATTCATAATCAGATAGAAGGGCTGGTCGAAGGGGGCATTCGGATTGTTCGGTGCTGCTACGGAATACCATTGCTCTCTGTTGACCTTGAAGAAGAATTTGCCGTCCACATACCATTTCACATTGTCTTCTTCCCAGACCATGGAATAGACGTGATAATCGTTCGCGAAGGTCTGCCCCTCAGGGAAATGATACTCACCGGCGATATACCGGTTCACAGGCCATTGTCCGCCGAAATGTACGGCGCCGCTGGTCGTGCCGGGAAGCCGTCCCTTGGCTTCCATAATATCGATTTCACCGGATGCGGCCCATGCCCCGTAAGCAGCGTCTTCCGGAAGCATCCACAGTGCAGGCCAGATGCCATTGCCTGTAGGCAGCTTGGCGCGGATGTCCACCCGGCCGTACTGGAAGGACAGATGGTCCTTGGTGTTGATTTTGCCGGAGGAATATTGCGCATACCGGCTCGGGTCCTGCGGGAAGGACTTCGGTTCATTGATGGCCATGATATTCAGCTGTCCATTCTGGACAAATACATTCTGGGTACTGTTAGTATAATGCTGCAGCTCCGCATTGCCCCAACCCCAGCTATTAGGGTCATTAGTGATATAGTACCCCTGTTCATAATTCCACTTGCCGGTGTCGAGCGCTGTCCCGCTGAACTCATCCTGCCAGAGGAGGTTCATCCCGGCCACAGCCGGGTCTGTTGGTGTTCCCAGCGCAATATCTTCCTGGTCGCTTTCATCGGGACGCGGGGCATTGGGATTACCGGTGAAGGTGTAATAGACATAATTGCTGCCGACATTTCCGCCTTGCTGCCCGTTCAGCGGATACCCGATGCGGATTTCCATATTCACTTGGATCGGCTGGAACCACAGGCCATAGATGTAATCGGCCCAATAGCCCCATTGGTTGGCAGCGGACATATTGTTATAGCCGTTACCGGCATAGACGAATCCGCTCTGGCCGGAATTGCTCAGATCCACCCACTGGCCGCCCGCCTTGATCTGATAGACGAATTTGCCAAGCTCGCTGCCAACCGGTGCGCCTCCGTCTATTTTAGGGAGAGGGAAGCCGATGGAGCCGTTGTTATCCGCTGTGTAAGCCGTACCGTCATATGCTGATAGGACATATGAATTTCTGACAGGTGTATTGAAGGTGATGGTATAGATGAGACTCGCGGAAGAGGTCTTAGAGGCCAGTTTGACATTAATGGATTCCGTAACGGTAAACCAATAGCCTCCGCTGCCATCGGTGAACTGGCCGAAGTTGCTGTCATAGATCCAGCCGCTGGCTGCGTTATTATCAATATCAATCCAGGTGCTGCTGTTAACAGGCTTCACGTATACTTTCAGATCATCCGCCACAGCTTCATAAGTTAAGGCCGGATCATTATTGAAGGTAGGGTAAGTAAAGCCTGCGCTGCCTGTAAAGCCTGCTGTAATCTGCGGCCCTTGTGTAGGAGCCATAGCCGAGATGGTTGTTGTGTTCAGGTTCTGAAAGGCCAGTGTGTAATTAAGAGTGACCGCGCTATTAGCCTTGGAGTAGAGCTGAATCTCAGTTGTAGCGGAGAGCGTGAACCAGTAGCCGTTCATCCCGCCGTCGCTCCAGTGGCCCCAGTTCTGATTGTAGACATAGCCGCCTGCGCTGTCGATGTCTATCCAGTTGCCGCTTACTTTCACTTTGACGCCCACATCGTCCGACACATCACTCCAGGTAGCGGAGCCGCCGTTGAACACTGGCATGACGAAGCCGTAGCTCGCTTGTCCTACCCCTGATTTGGAGATGACTGGACCGTCTGCCGCTGAAAAATAGGTCATGGAGCTAACAGTGACGCCTGCTGCTGCTGCTGTCTGAATTCTCGAAGCAGGTACCAGGCCGATGCCGGCCAGCATCACCAAGCTCAGGAACAAACATAATACCTTCTGTTTAAATCCGATATCCGTTAGGTGAAGTCGCTTCATACTTGCCCTCCTTTAATTAAATGGTAGTGAAGGTAACCGCTTACATGTGAGAGAACATCTTTATTCTATCGAATCTATTATCGCGCTAAAAGGGACAATACTTTTTGTTATGACCCAATTTTTTGGCTTTTGCTTTATAGGCAGACGCTATTGCGCCTACAGTTCAGAACTCAAGAAGTGAGTGTATTCAACATTGCAGCAATTGATGGAGTTCTGTTCTAAGTGAATATTCAGTGATAGCTGTATAACGTGCAATTAAAAACAGTGAAAAGGAATGCGTGACTCTTATAACTGTAGTCTATACAACTAAATCTGCCCGGATAGGTGAGAACCAAGACAAGTGGAGGTTTTAATTGTACAAAATACAGCTAAACGGATAACTGGTAGTAAATCAGCCATTTTAGTTGTACGAAGTACAATTAAGCCGCCTACCGCCTACCGCCTACCGCCTACCGTCTACCGTCTATGCTCATGTACCATAACGATAATCGTGGCACGGCAAACCCTCTGCAAGTATTTTGCCAGCGTGGTTTTCTATGGTCTAAATCTACACTGTATTGGTGGACTTATTTAGTGGAGTCTTGCTCGATTTGCAGCCCGCTGTCCCGGTAATCTTCTTCCCGTTCCAGCTTCCGGCGGATCAGCTGCCGGTATTCCGTGGGCTGCATATGCATCACATCCCGGAAGGCCCGTGTGAAGCTTTTGTAACTTTCATATCCGACCATGGAGGCAATCTCGACGATCTTATGGTCAGTTTCTGCAAGCAGACGCCGGGCTTTATCCAGACGCACATCACGCAGGTATTCGGCGAAACCTTTGCCGATATTCTTCTTGAACTGGTTGGAGAAATAAGCGTAATTCAGCGACACATGGTTGGACACCATCGCGAGATCCAGCGGCTTGTGGTAATTCTCGTGGATGAAACGGATGGCTTCGTTCAAGTCCTGAGAGTTGCGGTAGCTGCACTTGTATTCATAATAAAATTGGTTCAGCCGGAGCAGCTGCTGCTGCAGCGCCTGAATATAATCGCGGATGCCCGGATAGTCGAACAGGTTGCGCAGAGAGTCTAAGTCCAGCGCTTCTTCTCCCATGTACGGGCGGATTACACGCTCATATTCCTCCATCATCTGGACTACGGCCCGGCATAGCTGCTGTGTGTACCGGATGTGATTCCGCTGCAGCACATCCTTATGGAATAGGCTGGAGATTCCTTGGGTGATTCTGCCGCTGTTCTTGGTCCCGGTTAACTGGAACAGGGCATACAGCTCCTCATAGGGGAGCTCCCACTGCTGCTCCAGCCGCTCAATATGCGCGGGCAGGAGGCATAGCTTATCCGGAAACAGGAAGCTGTGGCGGTACAGCTCCAATACCAGCGTATAGCTGCCCGGAAGCTCCCTTAATCCATGCTGCGGGCTGGTCATTGCAGTAATGGCCTCCATCTGCTCGGCTTGGAGCGCAGCAGGGAATACCCCCGGATCTACGGCTGCATCAACCGCCAGGATCAGGTGGGGACGGTGCTGAAGACAGATACAACCCTGTCTGCCATATACGCGGTAAGCAGTAGATTCTATGCTATGGCTGCTGCTGGTACCCGGCTGGTTAATCCATAGCTCCTCGCGCAGCAGGCAGAGCCGGTAGCTGCTCCATAGCTCTGCACTCTGCTGCTCAGTCGCGTCAATCCACGTTTCATCACCCGCCGCGCCTTGCATATACATGCGCAGCTCCTTACGGTCGGTCTCCATGGCGCGGCGGGACAATTGCTCGAGATTACGCGAGAGCGACATTCGCGTCTGAATTTCCTGCCAGGCATGCTCCACGGAGGACTGCAAATCCTCCCGTTTCACAGGCTTGAGCAGATAACCCTTAGCCCCAAGCTCAATGGCCTTCTGGGCATAGGCGAAATCGCTGTACCCGCTAATAATCAGATAATCAACCTTAATGCGTTCCTCTTTGGTCTGCGCCATCAGCTCCAGTCCATCCATGTCAGGCATCCGGATATCGGTAATCACCAGCTGGATGCTGTGCTGACGCAATAGCTCCAGTGCCTCAATTCCACTTACAGCGCTGTATATATGGTCAAGCTGCAGAGGGAATTGGCGCAGCATAGCCTGCAGGCCGTCACGGATCTGCTTTTGATCATCCACAACCAGAATATTGATCATGCTACCATCCTCCAAGATTCACATTTTCCCAAGGGAGCCGTATGGTTACGCAGGTATAGGCGCTCTGCACGCTGTCAATCCACAGTCCGCAGTCCTTGCCGTAATGCAGCTGCAGGCGCTTATGCACATTCTCCAGACCCAGCCCGTTCTTGCTGGTAATAATCGGCGTATCCGAGTCGCCCCGCAGCACAGACTGGAGCTTCACCAGCATCTGCGGATCAATGCCTGCGCCGTCATCGCGGACCTCGATCAGCAGCAGGCTGTCATTCTCAACCCTAACAGTAATTTGGATATGTACACTGCCGCCTGCAGGGGCTGCGTGATGCACGGCATTCTCGACGATAGGCTGCATGCACATTTTGGGAATTGTATAGCGCTGCACCTCCGGGGGAAGAGCGGCCGACAATTCAATGCTTCCGCCTTCCATGAAGTTGATGAACCGGATATAGCTGTGGATGTTGGCAAGCTCTTCACTGAGGGCAACCGTATCACTGCGCCATTGCATGCTGTAACGCAGCAGTGAGCCTAAAGAGACCAGTGCACCAGCCATAGCCGGCTGCTGCTGGACCTCCGCATGCATCCGGATCGACTCCAGGGCATTGTACAGGAAATGGGAATTGATCTGTGAGTGCAGGGAGTGGAGCTGCGCGTTCTTGGCGATAAGCTGTTTATCCACCACCTGTGTCATCAGGTGCCGGATTTCGTCCAGCATATTATTGTAGCTGACGGCCACGTAGTCGATTTCGTCACCGGTTTCGTTATGCCGGAGTCCTGTATCAATCTTCGCATCCAGTTGCCCCCTGCGTACCTTGCGCATGGAGACGAGCACCTTCTCCAGCCGCCGGAATATACGCCGGGTCATCTGTGAAACGAGCAGCAGCATAAGCAGCAGCACACAGGAGGTGACGGCGATCACAATCAGGTACCAGTTCCGCGGGCCTTGCATCAATGCCTGATGGGAGGCAATATCGACCACATAGGCGTTGAGCGGGGCGATGTAGCGATACAGCGCGTAGTAGGTCTGATCCCCCGAATGGATCTTAACCGGGTTATTCTGCTGCAGCACATCCAGCTGTTCGTGAATCCGGCTAAGAATTCCGTCCAGCTTCTCCCCGGCATTCTGCGGGAACTCATGCCCCGGATTGTATACATTCCGGAAAGCACTCGTTCCGTCCATTACAACACTGAAGAAATCACCGCCCGTGTCTTCAAGCAGATCGCTGAAAAAAACACTGTGCCTGGCGCGGATTTCCATAATGGTGGGGAGCTTCTGCTGCTGGCCCTGAGGCCGCACCAGCCTGTAGTAGGATAACGTATCCTCGCCATCCTTAAAAGCGGATAAGCGGAAGGCGGCCCCGCCTTCATCACGGAGCGTCATCCAGTAATCCTGCGGCCAAAACTTGCTGTAATGGTAGATTTCAGGCCAGATTTCGTATACATCCGGGTTATCGACATAGAAGCTTAGCTCACTTATCAGCTCATGGCTTTGAATGATATTATGCATTTGCTCATATTGGTTTTGCTTGAATTTCACGAGCCGCAGGCCGTCCCCGCGCATATTGGTATGAATGAAATCCACAAATGCCTTCTGGGTCAGAGCGGTGGAGGAAGCGTTCTCAAGAATATCCATCCGGCTGCGCAGCCGTTCATTCAGGCGTGCGACATGATTGCTGCCCTCCGCCATAGCTTCCTTGTAGAGCTGGCTTTCCTGGGTACGGATGAATAAAAAGGAGACCACAATCGCAGGTATGGCAATCATGAGGCTGAAGGCCAGAAACAGCTTGGTTGAGATGCGGGAATTCCGGTAAAGCTTCCTCATCGTAGTCAGCAAATACTTCATCTGGTTAACCTCCCATCCCTGTAATATACCATATATTACAAACCGGCTGGTAGGTAATAAGGCGCTGCGGCTTAAGGGGGGAAACCCCTCTAAGCAGGGAATACCGGCCGCCATTCCGGCCGCCGGCATAGTTCAAGACATTATTCCGCC
Organism: Paenibacillus sp. FSL E2-0178; assembly: GCF_038593005.1. Lineage (NCBI taxonomy): Bacteria > Bacillati > Bacillota > Bacilli > Caryophanales > Paenibacillaceae > Paenibacillus > Paenibacillus sp. FSL E2-0178. Next base: position 1,535,755 of record NZ_CP151953.1, on the reverse strand, counting down.
ATTTTGGCTTTGCGTGCGTCCAGCTCCGTCTGGCGGTATTCCTTCACCTGTGCGAAGCCGTAGCTGTCGCGGCGGGACAGGAAGCTGTCGAAGATTTTGTCAAAAGCAGCTTCGTCCTTGGCCGTAATCAGCTCAGGGAGTACTTCTTCCCAGTTCTGGGAGATGCGCGCCCAGGCCACCGCTACATCCGAATCGCCAAGCGGGTCCAGTCCTTTATAGATACCGCTGTTGATATCGGCCTGTGCGTTCGCGAAGTCTTCCATCTGCTTGATCACAGGCGCTTTCTCCGGTCTCCACTGGTTGACGATAACAGGGTTGCGCATCATCCAGTAGGTATCCAGTATGCCGTATTCCTTCTCCAGCTTCTCAATATTGCTGCCCAGCATGTCAACGAATTCAGCCTTCAACTGCGGTTTGCCGTCCACCGTATCCCAGGTTTCGCCTTCCTTGCCGAGGAACAGGTCTCGCTGGCCCTCTTCACTGGCGAGGTAGGTCAGGAAGCGGATCGCACGCTCCGGATTCTCAGTGGATTTGCTGATCATGGTTACCATCCAGCCGTCCATGTTGCCGGGGAACAGCTTGGCACTGTCGCCTTTGCTGTTCTGCGGCCCGTCAACTGCGATGTAGTTGGAGTCCGGATTAGCACCCGCAGCCAGCATCGGATTGACAGCGGTCATGCCGGTCCATTCGCGGATCATCATGAAGTAGCGGGCGTTGTTCGTTTTCTCTTCCACCTGGGTATCGGAATCCACCAGGAAATCCACGTTAATCAGTCCGCGCTCGTAAGCGGTACGGAAGGTTTTGAGCCAGGCGATATAATCCGGGTCGGTCACACGGTCATATACGCTGCCGTCTTTCTCATGCGGAACGGCCAGCAGATTCTGCAGATACTCCGTCATCCCGTAAGGGACATTTCCCTGGGCGAAAAAGGGGCTCATAGGCTGACCCTTATACTCGGAATACTTATCCTTCAGCAGCTGCAGCGCACCCAGGAAGCCCTCCGGGGTACTGAGGTCCGGACTGCCCATTTCCTCGTACAGATCTTTGCGGACCAGGAAGGTCTGATTGGCGGCCGTCATGCCGGTCTCATGCATCAGATTGGGGCTGTAGGAGTCATTCGGAACACCATACGTGTTGCCGTTCTCCTGGCGGTACCACTTCAGCGTACCATCACCTGCCACCTTGTAGAAGTAAGGGTCGTACTGATCGGCCAATTCATTGAGGGCATAGACATGATCCCCTTCCCACAGCTTTTTGACAGCGGTTTCCCAGGAACCCATAGAAATGAGATCCGGCAGCTTGCCCGAGGTCATCATTAGAGTAATTTGCTCGTTAGCTTCACCGGAAGGGACCTCCAGCTTGACATTGACACCCGTTTTCTCCGTCACATATTTGGAAGCCAGGCTCTCGCCCCAGGTGTGTGCATACCAGTTCGCTCCAACAAACCAGGTTAAATCGATAGGGCTGGTATCGAGCTTCCAGGCGGGTTCATCGGGATTCTGAGTAGCTTCTGCCTGAGGCGCCGTTGTAGTATCAGCCTGCGGCGCAGTCGTGGGTGAACTTTCCTTATTCGCGGAATTGTTGCTGCAAGCGGCCATAGTTAACGTCAGGATTACGGCCAGAATGATGGCTAAGAATGGTTTGACAGATTTGCTTTTCACGGCATAATCATCCTTTCTGTATGTGTGTAGAATGGTTCATTACGGCTAGCCTTTAATAGCACCTATCATCACACCTTTGACCAGATAGCGCTGGATGAAAGGGTAGAAGATGAGGATAGGCAGCGTGGCTACCATCATGGAGGCGAATTTGATCGAGTTGCCGGGTAATCTTGCGCCGAATTGCGCCATCGCCTGCTGCTGCATGAAGGACATGGAGTTCTCGGCAATGATTTTGTACAGCATGGTCTGCAGCGGCAGCAGCTCCTGGGAATGGATATAGATGACTCCCTGATAATAGTCGTTCCAGTGATAGACTGCAGAGAAGAGGGAAATGGTGGCAATGACAGCCATGCTGTTGGGCAGGACAATCCGGAACAGGACGCCATAATCCGAAGCCCCGTCCACCTTGGCTGATTCCTCAAGGCTGTCTGGAATGGTGCGGAAGAAGCTCATAAATATAACCATATTAAAAAAAGTATACATGGAAGGGATAATGAATACCCAGAAACTATCATACAGGCCCAGCTTCGTCATGAGAATGAAGGAGGGGATCAGCCCGCCTGAGAACAGCATCGTAATCAAAGAGATTTTGAGATACAGCTTGCGGCCCATCAGATTGGACTTGCTCATTCCGTAAGCTACGATAGCGGTGAACAGCACATGCACCACAGTCCCTATCACCGTACGCATGGTTGTGATGTAGAAGCCGTTCATCAGCGTCTTATCATTAAAGGCTACACTGTAGCTGGCCAGCGAGAGCTCTTTGGGAAACCAGTTGACGGTACCCAGCGAGGCCTGCGCCGGTGAATTCAGCGAGTTGACGAGTACAAACCACATCGGGTACAGCGTCAGAAAGCAGACCGCCAGCATCAGCAGGGTATTGCCGACCTCAAAAGCGCCAATCCGCCGGAATCTTCCGCGTCTTGCCATGAATCTGTTGTCTCCTTTCCAGGTGGAGTCGGCTTCGCCGCTCATAATCCGTTTCTTCTAAAAAATACTGTCGCCGGTCAGCTTCTTGGAGGTCTGATTGGCCAACAGCAGCAGCCCCAGCGCTACGATTGAGCGGGCAAACAGGACGGCGGTGGAGAAGGAGTGTCGCCCGGAGACCAGCCCCATGTTGTAGATGTAGAGGTCGAGACTCTCCGCCATCTTCATATTCATGTTGTTCTTAAGCATGAAGATCTGCTCAAAGTTACTGCCGAGGATCCCGCTGACCGCGAGAATGAACAGAATAGCGATCGTGGGACGGATGCTCTGCACGGTGATATGCCACATCCGCTGCCAGCGGTTCGCCCCGTCCAGCTCGGCTGCTTCATACAGCCCCGGATCAATACCGGCTATGGCTGCTATGTAGATAATGGCGCTCCAGCCGGTTTCCTTGAGCGTATCGGTGAAAAAGGTAATCCACCAGAAGTACTTAGGGTCGCTGTTAAACAGGATTTCCCGGTCCTGGAACCCGATCGCCATCATCAGCTGGTTAATGACACCGCCCTCCCCCAGCCAGTTGAGTGCGATTCCGCCAAAGATCGTCCAGGCGATGAAATGGGGCAGGTACGAGATTGTCTGCACCGTGCGCTTAAACCGGAGGCTCCGGATTTCATTAAGCAGCAGGGCAAACATAATGGGGATCGGAAAACCAAGTACGAGCTTAATCGTACTCATCCCGAGGGTATTGCGGATCGAGCGCCAAAACCGGTCATCCGTCATAAAATCCTGAAAATGCTTCAGCCCGACAAACGGCGACTCCAGCATGGGCTTCGCGATGCTGAAGTCCATGAAGGCAATGATCAGCCAAAACATAGGGATATAACAAAAGATGAACATCCAGATAATGCCCGGTATTACCATGCTTTGCAGCTGCCACTGCCTGACAAGCGCTTTCATTTGTTCCGTTCTGTATTGGAACATGTGCTGTGCCCCCCTTCCTCTTTCATCGTATGAGAAAAGGGTTGAGGAAAAAAGGCCATGATTATTGACCCTATCCCAATTTTTTGGATTCCACCCACCGGGCCTGGAAATTAAGTATGCTGTGATTAACTGAAGGGAGTGTGCGAAGGATGAACAAGCTTGTATGGGAGCAGGATTTCCTAAGCGGAAATGCGGATTTGCAGAGCTGGAATATCCGCCTGGGCAACGACTTATTAGACAATGACGGCAAGCCGGTGTATCCGGGCTGGGGCAACGGGGAACAGCAGTTTTATACGGGGAATCCGGGGAATCTGTCTATCGGAGGAGAAGGCCTACAGCTGTGTGCGCGCCGCGAAACTGTGGAGCAGGATGGACGCAGCTTCGCGTATACCTCGGCCCGTCTGGATACCCGGGACCAGTTCTCTTTCTGCTACGGCAGGCTGGTCGTACGAGCCAAGCTGCCGGTGGGGCAGGGAATCTGGCCCGCCATCTGGCTGCTTCCGCAGGATCAGGCTTACGGGCCCTGGCCCGCCTCCGGGGAGATCGATATGCTGGAGGCGAAGGGACGCCTGCCCCGGCAGATAGCGGGAACGCTGCATTATGGACCGGATCTTGCGCATAAAGTCGTCGAAGAGTTCACCTATGAGCTGGAGAACGGAACGATTAACGAGTTCCGGGAGTATGCGCTGGAATGGGAAGCCGGTTCCATGCGCTGGCTGGTCGACGGGCAGTGCTTCGCGGAGCGGAGTCTGGAGCCGGGGGTGATGCCCTTTGATCAGCCTTTTTATCTGCTGCTTAATCTTGCAGTGGGCGGCTGGTATGACAATGTGGCGGTGGACGAAGCTGCGCTTCCGGCGGTGATGACAGTGTCAAGCATCCGGCTGTATCAGCATTGAGGCAGCTCAAATTCCGGCGAAAATATCCTCCAGTTGGTCCCAGTTGGCGGCGACCCAATTATTTTCGTGGCGGAAACGGATGAGCGGTGTGAATTCATCCTTTTGGGGAACCGCAATCCATTCGGCTTCCCTCCACCACGTTAATTTAATGGAACGGATCAATTTGTCCACGGATAATGGGATATGCTCACGGTAGCCGGTCACAAAGGCAAGGACCCGGTCCAGCCGGAGCTGGCTGCCTGACAAGGCGCAGGACAGGATGGGGCGTGATATATCGAACTCCGGGTACACGAAATGCAGTCTGTCGAAGTCAAGGATAGCGGCCACTTCATCGGCGCTGAACAGAATATTATCGACGAACAAATCCCAGTGCCCCCAGCCCCGTTCGCAGTCTGCAAAGATACCGGTATCCATTCCATCAATAATTCTCCGCTGAATCTCAAGCGCTGCAACCGTTTCGCCATTATGAAGGGTGGTGGCCTGAAGGTATCTTTTGTCCCAGTGCTTCACCATAGCTTCTTGGGTCCGTATATTCCAGTGCAGGGGCAATGGAGTCAGGTCCGTGTTCAGCAGCTTATGCATCCGGCCGACTACGCTTCCGAGCGCATACATTTGGGGCTCACTTGCCGAGCCCGGCTCAATACTGCTTCCGTCACACAGGTTCATCAGCACATACCGTTCCTGCGAAGGCGTTCGTAAGACATATTTCCCCTGATGTGAAAATAACTTCGGAACCGGGATGCCCTGCAGCTGCAGCTGATCCTGATGAGTCAATGAAATTTCCAGTCCGTGGGTTAGGTGCTCCGGGTAACGTATCTTGCTGTATTGCTTCACGAATAAACGTCCGTGATCACTTTCTAGCTTCCATTTCAGATTCAGGAAACCCTGATCAATCTGCGTAGCTTCAGTAACGTGCACCCCGAAAATCTCTGAAATGGAGCCTAAGATTTCATCCCGGATGGTTGCGGCTGTGTCGGACATATAATATCTCCTCACCTGGAAATATAAATGATGAATGTATTCAGGGTTAACACTAGTTTAATCTCTGTAATGCTGCTATATGACTTTATTTTCACCGGAGTGAAGGGATTATTCAAGATAAATATTTGCTAAGAAACCGAAGGGGGACGCGGCCATTTACTGCCCGGATAGTTCAACTTCATAGACCAGTGAATGCTGAATACGGGTGCTTAAATTTACACTGTAAAAGCTTAAATGTTGTACGTATTGCAACTTGGTTTCGCAGAAACCCGGGTGTGGGGATAGATTGTTGTATGAAATACAACAATTGTGCTGCTAATCCGCTTGGAGAAGGGGAAATGTTGTATTTCATACAACAAAAGATGATTTTGGCCGGAATTATAGGGGGAATGTTGTATTATGGGCATGATTATTAAAAAATGGTTATTACCTCACAAGCATCCGGCAGAGTAGTTTATTCGCCAGGGCGCATGAGGAGGATTGATGCTCTATTCGTGCGGTGAGGCTTAGTTCAGCAGTTGATGGGCAGGTAATGAGCAAGCGAAAAGAGGTGTCCCAAGCCGCAGAACCGGCTGCCGGGACACCTCTTTATTGAAATATAACATGTTTCACATGCTAACTTATCCTTCTATGCCTCGCTGTTCTGCTTGTGAGGCAACTTACACAAGTGAAAGCGTGAAGCGGAACGAATACGGACGGTTAGCAGGCAGGGTGAACTGCTCATGTGTTGGGGCACCCCAGCTGTCGTCACCGCCGACGCCCATCTGCTTGTAGTTCACGCGCAGCACCGTTTTGCCGGATACAGGCAGCTTGTAGCCATGATCGCTGGCTTCCAGCTCAGCGGCACTCCATGGAAGGGCGTTGACTTCGATAGGCAATGCGCCTTCTACATGCAAGCCATGACCTTCGCTGCCTGCAGTAATGGAGGCATATCTGACATCCGTCTTGTTGCCGCATTCCTGCGGACGGAGATACGGTGTGTATTGCCCGCTGACCGAGCCGCTGTAACGTCCCAGCGGAGCTCCGGACTGCCGGTCCCAGTAGTTCTCATGCGGGCCGCGGCCGTACCAGGAGATGGTGTCGAGGCTGCTGTCCAGCTCGAAGGCCATGCCGAATTCCGGAATCTCCGGCAGCTTGCTGCTGCCCGGCTGAAGCTCCTGAACAATCTCTACCGAGCCGTCTGTGCGGATCTCGTATTGAACACGCAGCAGGGACTTCGGCTGGGTATCCAGCAGATACTCAGCGGTCACGAAACCGAGACTGCCCTCTACACGGCAGCTGAACCGGGTAAGCTGACGGCTGTAAGAGACTTCCTTCCAGACTGCGCAGCGCTCGGGATGCTTGTTGCCGAGGTCATTATCGGTTACCGCTCTCCAGAAGTTAGGTCTTGCCGGTGCAAGCAGATGCTCTTTGCCGGAAGACTGGTAAGAAACCAGGGCGCCGGATGCCGTGTCGAACGATATTCCGAAGCTGCTGCCTGCAAATGTCACCAGCCCGTCTTGCTCATTGACCTGCAGCTTACTCCCTGGAATAACAGGAGTGCCGGCCGGAATATATGGGGACAGAATGAACTGTTCCCAGGCGACTTCGTGGCCTGCACCTGCCCAGGCTGTTTCGTCCTGCAGGACGAACGAGACCGTAAGTACAGCTTCTTTGCCGGTTTCAAGCAGGCTGTGATCGTACGGAACGGCAATTTCAGCGGTTTCACCGGGTGCTGCGGACAGAGGCAGCGTTCCTTCCTGGACGGCTTCTCCATCCAGCGCCAGCTTCCATTGCAGCTGATAGTCTCCCAGATCCGTAAACAGGAAGTTATTGCGAACCTGCAGACGTCCGGTGTGCAGATCCAGTGCGGTGAGGACAATGCTCTGGTAGCATTTTTTGACCTCCAGCAGCTTAGGAGTAACCGTACGGTCAGCGAACAGCAGGCCGTTGCCGCTGAAGTTGCCGTCATGCGGATTCTCCCCGAAATCGCCGCCATAGGCCAGATATTCTATCCCATCAGGGGTAGAAGTGCGGATCGCCTGATCGACCCAGTCCCAGATAAAAGCGCCCTGAATGATCTCATACTTGTCAAACAGCTCGGTGTACAGATGCAGACCGCCGCAGGAGTTGCCCATGGCATGGCTGTATTCACAGAGAATATACGGCTTCTTGGGATGGTTCAGTGCATATCTCTCAACATCATCCGGTTTGATGTACATGGTGGATTCGATATCACTTGCGGCTTCCGATGCTCTGTAATGGAAAATCCCTTCGTAATGCACCAGACGGGTCGGATCGGCTTCCCGCAGATAGTCGTGCATGGCCAGGAAGTTGTCGCCGCCGAAGGACTCGTTGCCGAGTGACCAGATGATGACCGACGGATGATTCTTGTCTCTTTGCATCATGGAGTTGCAGCGGTCAATGACATTGGCGCGCCATTCCGGCCGGCTGGCAGGGACATTGAACTCATGCAGTTCCTGCTGCCCGTATTGCCAGGAGCCATGGGTCTCCAGATTCGTCTCGTCGATGACATAGAGACCGTATTCGTCACACAGCTCATACCATACGGACTGATTCGGATAATGGGAAGTCCGCACAGCATTGATATTATGCGATTTCATGAGCTTGATGTCGGTGATCATATCTTCTCTGGAGAGCGCCCGGCCGGTGTCACAGGAGAATTCATGACGGTTGGTACCCTTGAGCACGATCCGTTTGCCGTTGATCTTCATCAGACCATTCTGGAGCTCGAAGGTACGGAAGCCTACTTTGCAGCTGACCGCTTCCAGCACTTGCCCTTGATCATCCGATACAGCAATAAGCAGTGTATACAGATAAGGCTTCTCGGCGCTCCACTTCTTCGGGTTCGTCACTGCTGCGGATAGCTCTAGCTGCTGAACTCCAGCCTGGCCGAAAGCGACAGAGGCGGAGACTGGATGATCCCATAGCGGCTGTTCCTTACCGTCATAGAGCTGCACCTGTACTGAATGAGACTCAATTACCTTGTCAAAATAATTCTCAATCGTCAGATTTACATTCAGCTGCGCATCGGTATACTTCTCGTCCAGCTCTGTCCGGACGAAGAAATCGGCAACCCGCACAGGCGGTGCAGTATACAGATAAACGTCGCGGAATATTCCGCTCAGCCGCCAGAAGTCCTGATCCTCCAGCCAGCTGGCATCGCACCAGCGGTAGACTTCTACGGCCAGCTTGTTGACACCCGGTACCAGATAAGCGGTAATATCGAATTCGGATGGCGTGAAGGTGTCCTCACAGTATCCGGCCAGCTCACCGTTCACCCAGACATAGAAAGCGGATTCAACCCCCTGGAAGCTGAGGTACACCGGCTGCCCACCCCAAGTCTCGGGTACGGTGAAGGTGCGGATATAAGAGCCTATCGGATTGTACACGGTCGGGGCAAAAGGCGGCTTCAGCTCCGGCTCGGACACGGCCCATGGATAACGGACATTGGTATATTGCGGATAATCATACCCTTGGAACTGCCAGTGGGAGGGAACGGTAATATCCGCCCAGTCTCCGGAGTCATAAACGGCGGTATAGAAATCCTTAATCCGCGCTTCTGGAGTCTCGGCGAATGCGAATTTCCAGGTTCCGTTCAAGGATTGATAACGGGAGGAGGCTTCTTTAGTTCCCTGCAGGGCTTCAGCCACTGCCGGGAAAGACATCATGGAGGCATGCGCGTCTAACCGGTTCAATTGAAATAGCTCAGGATTATTATTCCACTCCGGATATCCGTTTGCAGGCTGCTGGTATGAGAGCTTATGGCGCAAGTTAACATCTCCTTATATTGTTATATTCATATTATAGAATGGAGAATGACTGGGGTATATATAATGATATTCATCGGATATAACAAAATATGAAACAAGATTGGACTGGAATTTGAAACTGCGGGCCGTTATGATGAAGAGGCGGGACAGGAATACCGGCGGTTAGAACGCGCTGGGTTTTTACAGAAAGGTGGGACGCCAGTGAGAAGTACAATGATCTTCAGCGAAATGGAAGAAACGCTTCCGCTGCCGCTCTATGCCACGACCATCGGGTACTGGGAGCATCAGGAAGAGACGGAGCGTCCGGCGGGGTTTCCCGATTACCAGCTGCACCAGGTGCTTGGAGGCAAGGGAGAGCTGCAGATCCGGGATAAATCCTATGTTGCCGGTCCCGGGGATATCTTCTTTCTCTATCCGGATGTTCCCCATTCGTATGCACCGCTGAGCCGGGAATGGGAGCTGGCCTGGATCTCCTTTAACGGGCGGGAAGCGGCCCAGATGCTGCTCTATGCCGGTATACGTGAGTCAGGAATGGGGAGCTTAAGAGCGCAGCCCATCCTGCAACCGCTGGAGGAGATGCTTTCCCTTTCATACGGCAATGAGCTTCAGGATAATCTGGAACGTTCGAAGTTATTGTACTCGCTGCTTCTGGATCTGAAACGCAGCCTGCTCCCGGCCTCGAATGAGGATAATGAGCTGGAGCGGATGAAGCCGGTGCTGCAATATATAGAGCTCCACCTGCACCGTCCGCTGCTGCTGAAGGAGCTGGCCGAGGTGGCTGAAGTGTCGCCGCAGTATCTGTGCCGGCTATTCCAGCGCACCGTCCGCGAGCGGCCGGTCGCCTACATTAACAAACAGCGGGTGAACCGGAGCAAACAGCTCATGTTCAGCAGCAGAGGGCAGAGAGTCTATGAAATCGCCCAGCGGGCAGGGTTCGAGAATGTCAGCTATTTCTGTGCTGTGTTCAAGCGGTTGACCGGTATGCAGCCCGAAGAGTGGAGGCGCCTGCATGGTCTGGATTAGGGGCCGCCAGGCTCCGGATTCGTATCCGTATCACACACTCTCCCTCAGCCGGGCGAACATCCAATCCGCGATTTGACGGTAATCTGCAGCCGGCCCGGCAGACGCTGCGGATTCAACAACCGGCTTAGGGTCAAACGTCTGCAGCACTGCCCACATCGCATTCCAGAAGGTGACCACGTAAGACATCTGTTCGAGGCTATGCAGGGTATCCGCATCATAATGTCCGAAGTAGCAGGCAAGGAAGGTTTCCTTCTGTGGCTGGGAATACGCCGAGCAGACACATGCCAGATCAAACATGATGTCGCCCATTCCCGCATATTCCCAGTCAATCAGCCGCACCGTTCCGTCATCCAGAAAGTTGTTTGCAAAAGGATCATTATGGCACAGCCCCAGCTGCTGCTGTGAGCTTGACGCCCTGTCCTGCTGAATGGCCGCAAGCTTCTCCAGGAACTCGTCCAGATCTCCGGGAAGACCGAGCTGATGCCGGACGGCAAATTGTATCCGGTCCGTAATATCCTGATAAGGCGAGAATGTATAGGGAACCGGCGGCAGGGCATGCACTTTCCTCAAATTATCGGCGATCCGCTTCATATTCACATCGGTGCCGGCATCCGCGTCGGTCCACTTCACGCCATCAATAAACTCTGTGACCATATGACCCGTCTCCGTGGAGAAATACACTACCTTTGCGCCTATCCCTAGGTCTGCCGCCGCCTGCATAGCGGCAAGCTCTGCTTCCCGCTTAATGCCAAGCCTGTCCGCATTGCCGCCGCTTATGCGCAGAGCCAGCTTACGGATACCGTTCGTAATAATATAATTCTGATTCGTCAAGCCATCCTGCTGGTATTCAATGGTTGTATCCGCGATATCCCACTTCAATTCTTCCTCAATAATCTGCTTCATGGCTTCAGTCCATCCGCTCATGCTGGTTATTCCTTCCGTTGTGAAGAGTAGTAGGCAAAGATCAGGCAAGTTCAAGCTTGAACACAACCGGCAGGGCGCTGGCCACCGCTGTGGTGCGGATCGTTAACACTTCTGCATTCCGCTCCCAGGCAGGCTGTTCATCGAAACCGAGCACGGAAATTTTCTGGATGATACCCTCGAAATAGGGGGATTTCTCCCTTAGTGATGTAATGCGCACAGCGCCATCCTCAGGGAATACCAGGACGGTTGCATACAGGCAGCTTCCCTTCACGGTGAAGCGGATGTCCTCAGGGGTGAACACCTTGGCGCTGCCGTCGGTGAACTGTCCCTCTTCAATGCGTGTCGGCCCTTCACCGAACGTGCGCCAGAAAGAGCTCTCATAGATGGCTTCGCCATTTGTGCCCAGCCAGCCGCCGATAGCAGCCAAAATCGCTTTATCTTCATCGGCAAAGCTGCCGTCAGCCCGCGGCCCCACATTCAGCAGGAGATTGCCGTTTTTGCTGACGATATCCACCAGGTCGCGGATGATCTCCCCTGCGGATTTGAAGTCATTATTCTCCGTATAACACCAGGAGTTTCGTGCGGCTGCTGTATCCGTCTGCCAGAAGAACGGCTTCAGCTCCGCGAATTGCCCCCGCTCTACATCGGGAATGGCTGTGCCGAACATGAAGGCATCATGTTTGTAATTAATGGCAGCCGTAGTTCCCCGCTGAGCAGCCCGGTTGTAGTAATAGGCGGCGAATCTTTTCAGATACGGCTTGAATACAGCATTCTCAATCCACCAGTCGAAATAGAAGACCTTAGGCTGATACTGGTCAACCAGCTCGCAGCAGCGGATCAGCCAGTCTTCCAGATACACTTCAGACGGGGGAGAGCCGTAGAGATCATGATGATCAGGTTCCGGCATGGACGGCCAGTAGAAATCGCCGCGTTCCAGCGGCTCATGGATATCGGACTCGAACTCTTTGCCGTGGGACATGAAGAACCAGTGCTCCGCACGGTGGGAGGAGACGCCCAGCTCCAGATCATGCTTCCCGAAGGCGGCCTTCAGCTCGCCGAGAATATCCCGCCCGGGCCCCATCTCGTACGTGTTATAATGGGAGACAGCGCTTTTATACATCTGGAAGCCGTCATGATGCTCTGCAACGGGAATGACATACTTGGCGCCGGAGGCTTGGAATAAGGCAGCCCACTCGTCCGGGTTGAACTGCTGAGCCGTGAACAAGGGAATGAAATCCTTATAACCGAAATCCTTGTGGTTCCCGTAGACAGCCAGATGATGCTCATATTCCTTCGTGCCTTGGATATACATATTGCGGGAATACCACTCGTTACTGAAGGCCGGGACAGAATACAGCCCCCAGTGAATGAAAATGCCGAATTTGGCCTGGCGGTACCACTGCGGCACCTCATACATACTTAGAGAATCCCAATCATCCTTATAGGGGCCGTTCTTAATGGTCTCGTCGATAAGGTGCAAATAATCAGTCATATTCATAGTCATTTTCTCATCCTCCTGCGATTAATATAACGCTTTCATTGTACCGGGCCGCAGGGGGATTAAGAATGTACGGGATTAACTTTCTGATGTACAAAAATAACCTTTAAGGCGGTCTGAACGATGGATCATCAAGCATTGCTTACCAGCTATTTATCCAATCTGAAGGTCGACCTGCTCATGGCGGATTATAACCAGTGCACCACACAGTGGAGGGATCTGGACTATACTCCGGACTACAGCAAGTTCTATTACATCTGCGGCGGTGAAGGTTGGCTGAAGATCGGGGATAAGGAATATTATCCGCAGCCGGGGGAGCTGATTCTGATGCCTGAGGGGGTGAAGCAGTCCTACTCATGCATCAGCGAACGACCTTTTCTCAAGTACTGGTGTCATTTCAGCGCCAAGGTCGGAGAGATTAATCTGTTCCGTATCCTGGAGATGAGCCATGTATGCATTCCGGAGAATCCTGCTGCTGTCGAGGCGGCGTTCAAAGGGATTACCGGGAGTGCCCAATCGGACGCTATATATGCCCCGCTGCTGGCGAAGAGCAAGCTGCTGGAGCTGATCTCCTATTACATCATGAACCTCAGGCTGGATGAAATCTCTTATAAGAATCTGGGCTCCGCCCGGAAGCTGACAGCCGTTCTGGAATACATCGCTGCGAATATCGAACACAATATTACCATTCATGACCTTGCCGAAATTGCGCATATGCACCCTAATTACTTCATACGCCTGTTCAAGCAGCAGATCGGCGTGCCCCCCATCCAATACATCACCCGGCAAAAGATTGAAAAAGCGAAAGACCTGCTGGCAACCACCTCCGGTTCGGTCAGCGAGATTGCCGACCAGCTCGGCTTCGGCGATCTGTTCTATTTCTCCAGGCAATTCAAGAAGCATGCCGGGCTTGCACCTACAGAATTCAGGAAACAGGAAACTGGAGGCGTTAAACTATGATCAGCGACCTATATAGCGGTTATCAGATCCGGTTAATGGATGAGCCGGCAGCCAGAGAGATTCTGAACTGGAAATACGAACCGCCATATTCTCTGTACAATATGCTGGATGATTCTGCTGGAACGGAGGATATCGAAGAGCTGATGGACGGCTCCTACTTCAGCGTACGTAGTGCGGAGGGGGAACTGGCCGGATTCTTCTGTTACGGAAGGAATGCCCAGGTGGGAGGAGGGGTAGAGCTGGGATATTATCTGGATGGAACAGCGCTTGATATCGGACTGGGATTAAGGCCGGACCTGACCGGCGCTGGAAAAGGGCTTGCTTTTCTGCAGGCGGGTATGAAGTTTGCACAGCGGACCTATGACGCGAAGCGGTTCCGGTTGTCGGTTGCGGCCTTTAATCTCCGGGCTATTGCCGTGTATAAGAAGGCGGGTTTCCTGCCTGGGCAGAGCTTCATCAACCGGTATGGAGACAGCGAAACGGAGTTCCTGCTGATGGAGACGCCGGGCCTGTTCTGAGCATCTATAGCCAGAGTGGAGAATACAGGGCGAAGTCTGTTAAAATAGAATTATGGCATCATACATATCAAAGGAGAACTGAATGTGAACGATAACTTGAAGCAAGCGTACGCGCGGCTAGGATTAACTGAAACCGTAACCAGAGAGGAATTGAACAAGCGGTTCGATTTGCTCCTGAAGCGCAGACGGACCCTTTCTACGGATGAAGAAATAGCGGACTATGAAGCGGATTTCCAGGCGTACAAGCTTATTCTGGATACTTGGGACGAGCAGGAGATTCAGGAAGCTGAAGACCAGCGACTCGCCAAATACGGGCGCTTCTCCGGGACTGCAAGCAAATGGGAACGCTTTATGCGGCTCTACAAAACGCATGTTATCCTATCCATCGTCGCAGTGCTTGTGCTGATTTTTGGCGGGAAGGCACTGTATGATAACTATCAGCACAGACAGTATCTTGCTTCGCTGCCGCCGGTGGATGCGACCATTATGTTCGTGGGTAATTTCGGGGCCAAGGACAGCAGCGGGGATACAGCGGCATTGGAACAAGCGGTCATTGACGCTTATCCGCAGTGGAAGCGGGTAGAGGCGACCATTGTGTATCTGCCCAAGACAGGGGAAGGCGCTGATACGCTGGATATGAACCATATGCAGAAGGCTGTGGTTGAGCTGGCGGCCAACCGGCCGGATATCGTCATTATGGATGATGCGACCATCGAGTGGATCGGCGGACAGGCCGGATTCCAGAATCTCGAACCCATTACGGCGGACGGCAAGCTGGCTGCTGACGATACACGTATGAGATGGGGAACGAATGAAGATACCGGCAAGCGCGAGCTGTATGGTGTGAATATTATGGATTCTCCGTTTATCTCTGCGCTGCCCATTGACTACAATGTGAAATCGATCATCATTGGTGTGCTTGGCGAAGACAATAAGGATAAGACGATTGAGTTTGTGAAGCATATTGCGGAGGAACAAGCCGCGAAGTAAATAGAATACAGAGATCAGCATCTCTGAAAATAACAAAAAACCTCTCTTCCAATGGATGTTCACACCCATTCCCGAAGAGAGGTTTTTTGCTGCTGCGCCGTGATCCGGCAGACTGGCTGTTCCTAGTTCTCCAGACGGTAGCCGCCGTGGAATACAGGGCCGACATACTGGTTGAAGGCATAACCGTTGCGGATGGCTGCGGACACGAAGTCCTTCGCTTTCACCACGGCTTCCTTCACCGACAAACCGTTAGCCAGGCCGCCGGTAATAGCGGCAGCGAAGGTGCAGCCGGCTCCATGATTGTGGGCGGGTTCGATCTTGGCCGTCTCCAGAACGAGATATTCGCTGCCGTCGAAGAAGATATCGATCGCCATGTCGCCGCCCAGTGCCTTGCCGCCTTTGACGACAACATTCTTGGTGCCGAGCTGATGGATCAGGCGGGCCGCTTCTTTCATCTCTTCAAGAGTAGTCAGCTTGCCCAGTCCGGAGAGGACACCGGCTTCGAACAGGTTCGGTGTCGCTACAGTAGCCAGAGGCAGCAGCAGATCGCGGATCGCATTGGCGCTCTCCGGATTCAGCACTTCATCTTCGCCTTTGCAGACCATCACCGGGTCAATAACCACATTGGTCTGCAGATTGTTCTTGATTGCCTGCTCGGTAACCTGCACGATCTCCACGCTGCCCAGCATACCGGTCTTCATCGCGTCTACGGGACCGCCGGCGAAGATCGTTTTGAGCTGCTCTGCAACGATTGCGGCATCGATCGGATATACATTATGGTGCCAGCCCCGGTCGGGGTCCATGGTAACGATTGTAGTCAGTGCGCTGAAGCCATAGGTGCCGTATTCCTCAAAGGTTTTGAGGTCAGCCTGAATGCCTGCGCCTCCGCTGGAGTCACTGCCGGCAATAGTTAAGGTTTTGATGATTTTTGACAAAGGTAACGTCCCCTTTTTGTATATGAATGGTATGGAGCCTGTTTTGGGTGCAACTGTTTAAAAATATAAGCGTTTATATGTTTCACACGATAACTTATCCTTCTATTTCTCGCTGAAACGGTACCGTCCTTTAAAAGGACGGCAACGCCGTTTCCACTTGCTCTACGACATTATAACAAAAAACACTCTAGCTGTCCGCATGACAGTGTTTTTTTCAAAGATAAGAATTGAGATTAACCTATGTGTGCAGCCGGGATAGGTGGTGCGGGAGCAAAAGGCCGGCAATATGTTGGCAGGATAGTGAATCGGACTGAGAGGACCTTATTTCCCGCAATAATCACATTTTGAGGCTGAAGCGGACTGAGAATCCCTTATCTTGTTCAATCGGGCATGAATTGAGGGATGCGCAGTCAAATAACGGAATCTCAGTCTGTTTATCGGGAAAATCTGTCTTATTCGGTAATTTAGCGGAATCTCAGTCCGTTTCAGAGGCGGAGCTGCCTTCGAGGCTGCGCAGCGCCAGCTTGATGGCCTTGTCATAAACGTAGGGTTCCGCACTGTCCCCGCCCATCCAATACACCACTAGGAATTTCCCTCCCCTGAAGACATGAGGGTATATCCGAGCTCCTCCATCATTTGTCGTACGGTTAATCTCCAGCTTCAACGCAGCCAGACCTTCGGCACATTCCAGGCTGTCAGCGTAGGTATAGACGGACAACCGGTCCGGCCGGGCCGGTGTATCGGTCTTATCGATCAGCAGCTCTTCAGGCCAGACGCCGGCCAGCTGCTTGTTGAACATGAGCTCTGTGGTATCCGGGACGAGACTGAGCTGCATGCCCCGCTGTTCCAGCGCCAGGTAGAGAGACTGCGTAGTATACTCTGCACTGCCTGCGGCAGATTCTGGATTCTGCACTGCAGGAAGGAGGAGCGGGCCATGATTGGCTGCAAAAAATCCCTGGATGCTGTCAATCACATCCTGCCCGTCAAAGGCTGAAGAGGTGGTCATCTCCAGCTTGCGGAACAGATATCCCCATTCGCCTTCATTGTAGTAGGCTGTTCCGGCTGTTTCATATCCGCTGGCTTCCGCGGGCAGAGAATACCGCACAGTGCGTGCATCCGCTCCTCCGGTTCCCGCCATATACTGTTCGGTGAACGCAGGAGGAATAATGGTCAATCCATACTCATCCGCCCATTCTGCCTTTCCGGGGAAATAGGTCCCGATGCTGCCGACTGCACAGCCCTGACAGCCCCAGGCATTATCGGAATATTGCAAAGTTTGCCCCGGATTTTCCGGGTCCTCAAACGTCGCCCCCAGGGAGCCGTTGGCTCCAGTTATAGCCGAAGCTTTCCAGCCGGCAGGGGCCAGCAGGATATAAGCACTGCCGGTATCGCCCTGGAAGACGAGGGCCGCCTGCAGCTTGTCTTCCATGCCGGCCGGCAGCGGGAAGGTCATTCTGGGCAACGGGGGCGGAGTGACATGTGCAGGACTGTTACCGTCGTCCAGAACGGGAACGGAAAGGATGGCAGTCAGCGGGATCGATACTTCAGCCCTTTTGTCTTCAACAGAAGGGAAAGGGACTTCAGCATTATACATGCTGCGGATGCCAACCGCATAATCATTGCTTGGAACGCTTTGGCTATTGCCGGTGGGAGCGGGGGAGAAATCCGCAGCTCCGGTTTCCCGGGACGGGGGAGCTTCCGATACCAGGGGAGTTATCCGGCCGGCAAGCTTGCCGGGTTCCAGGCCGCTGTAACCGAACCATAGCAGCATGGCCATGACCGGCAGCAGTACCGCTGCGTAAGCAAGAATCTTATAACGCTTGCGCTTGGGCTGATACCCTCCCACACGCTGCTCTACCTTCTTCTGCATTTGTGGAGTGAAATTCATGCCCTCAAAAGGCTTCTCCTTCAACTGCTGCTCCCATTCCTCGGGTAATTTGCTCATGATCTGTTCAACTCCTTTTCCTTTTCCCAATATTCATTGGCTTGCTGCCTTGCGCGGTGCAGTCTGGATTTGGCTGCAGATAAGGATATCCCCAGCATTCCGGCCAATTCCTCCATGCTGAGTCCGTAGTGGGCATAGAGCATAAGGACCTCCCTGGCGTTGCGCGGCAGCTGCAGGACTACCTTCCACACCTCACTGCTCAAGGATTGCTGCAAAAACACCTCTTCAGCGGATGGGCTTGAGCCCGATCTGCCAGCGTGAGCTTGTAAGGTTACCCGCCGGATGAAGCTGCTGCTGCGGTAGGACAGCCAGCGGTTGCGGGTAATCCGCAGCAGCCAGGTTCTGACGGAAGCTTCGCCGCGAAAAGTATCCCTGTATTTATAAGCCCGGATGAAGGTCTCCTGTGAGATATCATCAGCAGCGCTTCTGCTGCGGGCCAGGTAGTAGGCATAGTTCCATACATCCTCGCCATAGTCTTCCATAAGTGTCTTTAACGCGGCGGCGTTCATAGTATTGGAATCCTTAGTTGCACCGTACATACGGTCCCTCCCTTTTCTCTCTACTGTATTGACCTCTGCATCCTCCGGAAAGTTTCTTTTGTGCTGAATAAAATTATATAGGGGGGCATTACGGGCGGCAGATTGGGTAGGAACGGGAGTTCCAATTGGAGGGGGCTGCATATTTATATAGGAGGATAACGATTAGGAGGCTGCCATGATAGAAATCAGCTTATGCATGATTGTCCGCAATGAAGAGAAGAGCCTGCCCCGCTGCCTTACTTCCATTGGAGCGATTGCGGATGAGATCATCATTGTGGATACAGGCTCGACGGACAAAACAAAGGAGATTGCGGAAACCTTCGGAGCGGTGATATATGATTTTACCTGGATCGATGATTTCTCGGCTGCCCGCAATTTCGCCTTCAGCAAGGCGACCAAGGAATACATCTTCTGGCTGGATGCGGATGACTACCTTAAGGATGAGGATCATGCGCGGCTCAGGGAGCTGAAGCACGCCCTGCCGGAGAATGTGGACAGTGTGAACATGCAGTATAATCTTGCTTTTGACGGGGAGGGGAAGGTCGTTACGTCCCTGCGGCGCAACCGGCTGGTCCGCCGGTCCTGCGGGTTCAAATGGATCGGACCGGTGCATGAATACCTGGAGGTATACGGCCCTTCTTACAGCAGTAACGTCTGTATTACCCATGAGAAAGACAAAGAGTACACGGACCGCAACCTGCGGATCTACCGCAAGCGGGTGGCTGAGGGAGAAGTCTTCTCTCCCCGGGATCAATATTATTATGCCAATGAGCTGCGCGATCATGGAATCCATGAGGAGGCCAGCCGATATTATGAGCAGTTTCTGAACGGGGGCCAAGGCTGGATCGAGGATAATATTCAGGCCTGCCTGCGGCTGGCCGAATGCCGGGAGCGGCTGGGTGACAAGGCAGGAGCGTTTACTGCGATTACCCGGACGCTCCAGTACGATTCTCCGCGTGCCGAGTTCTGCTGCCGGCTCGGTGCCTGGCATGTGGAGCAGGGCCAGCTTCACCCGGCTATCTACTGGTATGAGCTCGCTGTTATGCTGCCGCGGCAGACAGAGTCTATGGGCGTGAAGAATGAAGCCTTCGCCACCTGGATTCCGAATCTGCAGCTCGCACTCTGTTATGACCGGCTGGGCCAGCATGAACGGGCTAATATGTTCAATGAAACGGCACTGCGTCACCTTCCCGGTCATCCCAGCATGCTGTACAACCGGACCTACTTCCAGAAGCTTCTGGGGGACAAATATGTTTCGCTGCAGCCGCAGGAGACCGCCGGGGAGTAGAAGGAATAGCAAGGTTGCTTAACAGCGGTAGCGAAGCGGCGAATCAATGCAGACCGCCCATATGAATAAAGGCGCTCCTCAAGCCGTAGCTTGGGAGCGCCTTTGTGTGTTTTTATTGGAACAATAGGGTTTGAATCGCATGGGCCGGAATTGAACCCTCCGCCAGCTGATCCCGGAAATGCAGGGTGTATGGAAGCCCGCTGTCCGTGCGGTTGAGTACGACCACGGCATAAGTGCCGTCTGTATTGCGGAACGCCGTAGTTTCGAATTTGTCGGTATATCTGGAGCTGCCCACACGGACGGCGCCCGGACGGATATACTTGCTGAAATGCCCGATGTAATAGAACGAGCTCTCATAGATTACTTCATCCTGCACAGTATCGCCGATAATCGGCGCATCGCAGAAGTTGCCCACATGGTTCGGGCCGCCCTGCTCATCAAGGACGATATTCCAGTCTGTCCAGCTGGACATCCAGTTGTTCAGGTTGCCGATAATATCATGGCCGTAACGTTCACCGGTGTTCCAGGAGCCGAGGTGTACGCCGCCCTCCTGGCAGCCTTCGCTGAAGAACAGCTTTTTGTCAGGAAAACGCTCATGTACAGCGCTCAAGGCTTCGAAGTGGTCACCGGAATACCAGTGGAAGCAGATGCCCCAGATATATTTTGCCGCCTCCTGATCATTGAAAGCGGTCTTCGCCCGGTCATAGACCCGTTCCTTATTATGATCCCAGATCATGATTTTGACATGGCTGAGGCCGGCTGCTTCCAGGGCAGGACCGAGATAATCGCGTACGAAATCCTTCTCTTCTTCAGCGGTATAAATGCAGGAATCCCAGATCTGCTTGGCTTTGGCTTCATTCTGCACACTGACCGCCCAGATATCGATGCCGGCTTCAGCGTAAGCCTGAATGTATTTCACGAACAGATTAGCCCAGGCTTCCCGGTATTCCGGCTTCAGCTTGCCGCCGTTATTCATCTCGCCGTTCGTCTTCATGAAGGCCGGAGGGCTCCATGGGGAGGAGAACAGCCGGAAGCTCCCGCCCACAGCATCAGCCGCACGTTTGATTAACGGAAGTATCGACTCCTGATCTCTGGAGATATTGAAAGTAGCCAGCTCCGGGTCAACGCCATCTACATAAGCATAGTTGCCTGTTGAGAAGTCACAGCTCTGGATATGTGATCTGCACAGGGTGTAGCCGATTCCGTGCTCCGGATGGAAGTAGGCATCGATTATTTCCTGCTGCTTCTCCGGACTAAGCTTGGCCAGCGTGACTGCAGAGGCTTCCGTCAGCGCACCGCCGAAGCCTTCAATTTCCTGATATTCCAAATCCTCATAAATATTAATTAACTCCATTTCCTTCTCTTCGGAATCGGCCCGGAAGGACAGAGGCTGTAATTCTGTTAACCGGTCACCGGTTTCTTTGGCTGTCTGGATCACGCGGACTGTAGGGCTGCTCATAAGACTTATGTTACCTCCTGAAAGTTTGTAGGAATAGTCTCATTATAGAAGGTATTCCGCTGCACTTTGAAGAAACAATATGGTTAAGAACCTCAACGATCTGGTCATGAGGCAAGAGTAAGGAAGGGTGATCCAGGATGGGTACAACCGGTGTAGACATTCATCTCAGCTCATTTTCCCGGCATATCCAGCCGTTCTGGCATTTGTTCCGGGAAGGGCTGGATACCTATATCATCAGGCTCCAGGCAGAAGGGGAATGTGAAGCGCTGATTGACGGGGAGATGGTCACGGTGATGCCGGGTGATCTGCTGCTGTTCCGTCCCGGTGAGCTCTACGATCTGCGGATTGGCGAGAAAGAAAGTCCGCTGGGATTCAGCGCAGACTACTATGTCATGTGTACAGGTGAATGGGTGGATGAGTGGTGGAACAAGCAGGTGAGGGCTAAGAAGTCCAGGATTGCCGAAGACAGCAAGCTGCATAGCATCTGGCAGCAATTAATTCTGGAAAAACGGCGGATCGACGGAGGCAGCCCGGAGATTCTTGAGGCGCTGTTCAAGGCACTGTGCCTGCTGCTGGACCGGGCTATCGCCGAAGCGCCGGCCTCCTCCTCCTCTTCACTCCTGCAGGGACTGAAGATCAAGAATTATGTGGAAGAGCATGCGACATCCTCCATCCGGCTGGAGGATGTGGCCCGCCATGCGGGAATCAGCGTCACCCGGGCGGTTCATCTGTTCAAGGAACAATTCGGGTATTCGGTGATGCAATATGCGGTGCAGGTCCGTCTGGCGATGGCGCTGCGGCTGATGGACAACAGCAACTATACACTGGAGCGTATTGCTGAGGAGACAGGCTTCGGCAGCTATACCTACTTCCACCGGGTATTCCGGGAGCGGTACGGCGTTGCACCGGGAGTGTACCGGAGGCGTTCATAGCCTGTGACGATAAAAAAAGGGTGTCCCAATCCGCCGTTGCGTGACAATGGCGGATTGGGACACCCTTATGTATGGAGCCCGCAGGGGCTGCCCTGATATTTCGGTTCTTTGCTAGACCTATATTCCGCTGTCCGGAAATCAGTGTCCCGGCAACGCCGGGTTATCCAGCAGAAGCTGCGGTTCGCTTGTGCGGATGAAGTCCATGACCTTATCATAAATAATCCGGTGGCCCTCCCGGTTGGGGTGGATTCCGTCCCGGCAGATAAACTTGGTGTAATCCGGCTGCTGCAGGAATGCGCCCCGGACATCAATGATCTTGGTCTTGGTGCTCTCGGCGACCTTGATAATTGCGGAGTTGTACCGCTCCTGCCACCAGTAAATCTTGGTAACGCTGCCGAGGAATTTCAGAATGTTCAGCTCGGTGTCCGGATTATTGCCGCTGACCCATTTGAAATAGTTGTCCGCATTCAGCGGGGGCAGACTCATCAGAATAGGCGTAATCCCCTGATTCTTCAGGTAATCAATCATATCCAGCAGCATCCGCTCGAACGCCGGGAAATCAGTTTTGGGATTATGCTCTGCTTCGGGATTGCTTGCAATTTCTTCCCAGTGATAGTCGCAGTCATTGCCTCCGTATTCAATCAGTACCACATCCGGCTTGTCTTTCAGCACATCGCGTTTCAGATTGCCGAAGCCCTTCATCAGCGTATTGCCGAATCTGGCGGTATTACGCATAGCTCCCTTAAGCTTGCCCTGCAGCAGGGACACGTAGTTATCCTCCAGAATGACATACTTGCTTCTTGCTTCATCATAGACAACACCCTTGGAGATCGAATCTCCGCTGACCATGTATTTAAATTCAAGCCCCGTGGCTTCCTTCTGCTCTTCGTACGAATTCATTGTCCCACCTCCGATAACCCTAGTGTATATAGCTTTAGTGTAAACCATACATGGAGCAGTGACCATGCATAGATGTCATGGTTTCATGCGGGCCGATCCCGATAGGACAAGCTGCAAGTCAAAGAGATCCGACTCCGAATACTCGAAGTTGGACCTGTAGCTTGCTTGGACTTGTTCCGGAAGAACATTGGTTGTCTTATTTCCTGCGCATTCTGAAGCCGCCGAGTCTTTGCAGGAGCGCTGATTTGGGCGGAGTGTTTACTGAATTTCCAGTCAGGAAGCCAAGCGTAGTCTGCTCCATAATTCTGACACTGTTCTCCCAGGTCCAGGCCCGGGAATCGGCTTCCCCCCGGGAGGCAAGGCGGACACGGAGCGCAGGGTCCTGAATCAGCCGGATGACATCCTCGGCAATCCGGTTCTCGTACCGGTAGGACAGCAGGCAGTTCTCTTCGTGGCGGGCATATTCCAGATTCCCTCCCGAGTATACGGACACAAGCGCAGCACCGCAGCGCATGGCCTCAAGGCCCGGCAAAGATCCGGTGTCAAAAATACTGGAGCTGACAAAAATATCAGCCCCGTTATAGTGATAGCAGAGTTCATCATCATTCAGGGGAGTGAAAAAGCGGTATTTGCCGCTGGCCTTCATTTTTTGCAGCGAATCCGAACTGTAGAACTCATCCGGCGGACTGATGAAATTGATATTTACCCCCGGGACATTATGCTTCACGATATCAAGCTGCTTCACCAGATAATCCTGTTCACGGTGCCAGGAGAAGCCGTTCTCCACTTTGCGCAGGATGGCGGTAATGTTCAGCGGCTCCTGAAGCTTGTGGCGGATATGCATATTTTGAAAAGAGGAGCTGATCCCTACAGGCACAATGCTTCCGCTAATTCCGTGACCAAGCTCAATTAACTCCTGCTGCCACTGGGACAGAACAATCAGCTTATCGGTGGTATGATAGGAGGGAAAGGATACCTCATTCTGCGGCAGAAACAGCGGTTCGTAACAGAGGGACAGGCGGATATGGATGCCCTTGCCATTCTGGCTTGCAGCCTGTGATACCGGAACCGTTGTATAGAAATTCGAAACGATAATATCGCTGACCGGGAAATCGGATTCACGGAGCAGCGTATAATCGGTAAACAGCAGAGTGGAATGGACTTCATAAGAGACATCGCCTCCAAGCGGCATGAGGATCACGACCTGGTGCCCTCTGGCAGTAAGACCATTCGTGAGCTCCACGAGCATGCGTTGTGCCCCGCCATGGCATAGGGTAAGTATGGGGAAAGTGAATCTCATGTATGATCCCTTCCTTTCTGGCTCGAGAATCGCTTGCGAACCTGCGGTATGTATACTATTTTATTCAGCAGTTAGCGAAAAGTACCGGATATACGGCGTTTTTGCAGCAAATGGGGGTTATGGAGTGAGGCTCAGGAAAGGAGGGCTACAGCTGGAGTATATAAAAAATACTGGCCGGTACAGCAGAGGAATCACCCCTGACATACCGGCCGGATTGTAGCGCTGCCAAAGTTACTGCAGGAGGATGAAGCATATCTCCTGAACTGGCAGCTTATGATTAGTGGCGCAGATTGCGCAGCAGGGTAACAGTGTCCTTAATATCTATGCCAGTTACTTCTTCCAGCGAAACGTCGATCATCGGCTTGTGTGCCTCCAGCTTGTTCAGGAACTCTGTGGTGTGGAACAGCCCTTGCCCTGAAGCGCCATGGCGGATCCGGGTTCCGTCCTTATAGATATCCTTGAGATGGGCCAGAATGATCCGGTCGCCGAACAGGCTGAATGCACTGTCTACGATCTCATCCTGCAGATGCACCTCTTCACCAATCAGGTTGCAAGGGTCCAGTACCACACCGATGGAGCTGGAAGGAACCTCGTCGAGGATACGGCGCATTTTGGCCGGAGAGGACAGCGTATGGGTGCAGACTCCTTCAAGTGCCAGGAACACCCCCCATTTCTCGGCTTCCTCTGCCAGTTCCTCGACCGTTGCCTTGAGGGCATCCCAGCCGATTTCTTCATACCGGTAAGGATCGAATTCCTGAAAAGTCGTCAACGCGCCGGTCTCTGTAGCGACCATAGGTGCACCGAACTGGCGGGCATAACGCAAATGCTCCTTGAAACGGTCAATCTCTACCCGCCGGATGGCAGGATCGGGATGAATCGGGTTGATATAGCAGCCAAGTACGCCAATGCGGATGCCGGCTTTGTCGAACTGCTCACCGATATAGGAGGCCAGGCCGGGGCTGAGCTTGCCGGGAGACAGGTCGATATCCTGAATGGCTTTGGCCAGGGCGAGCTGTACGAAGTCAATATTGTAGGTCTGCAGCGTAGCGGTCAATTCTCTAAGCGGCAGGCAGCCCGCTGTATGTGCCAAGGTTCCGTAACGAATGAATAACATCTCCTTTGGAATTCTATGGATTTATATTTATAATATTAAATGCGCTTACAGTGACATGCAATGATAAAGAAGTTTATGAGAAACAGGAGGAACCGATGAATGAATGCTATTGAGCAACGCAAACACGAGCTTGAGAATTGCCGTCCAGAGCCTACACTGGACCCCGAAACGATTGACGAATTCTGGAATGATCTGCTCGCCGAAGATGAGGAACTGCCGCTGGATGTTACCATAATCCCTGAAGAAACTCCCTATCCGGGCATGGAGGTTAGCAAAGTAAGCTATACAGGTTATGGGGAAACGACCATCCATGCCTGGTACATCCGGCCTGCTGCTGACACAATTGAGCGGGGAGATCTGCCGTGTATTGTTACGTTTCCCGGTTACACCGGCGACCGGGGATATCCGGAACGGTATGCTCACTTTCTAATGCTTGGCTATGCTGTACTCGCCGTGGATGTGCGTGGACAACTGGGAGAGACCGGCAATCTGCTGCCGCAGGAAGAAGGGATAGTCAGAGGCTGGATCACCCAGGGGCTGCTGGAGAAGGAACGTTCCTATTATGTGGCTGTAGCGATAGATACGGTTCGTGCCATAGAGACCGCAGCACAGCTGCCGGGTGTTGATCCCGAGCGCATTGCCATCACCGGGGGGAGCCAGGGAGGCGGGATTGCGCTGTTGGCCGGGGCACTGAGCCGCCGGGTTGCTGCAGTGGCTGCAGACATACCGAATCTCTGCCGCCTGGACTTCGGGGTGCTGAATTCAACCAGCTCACTCACAGAGATTGCCGATTATCTGAAGCGCTATCCGGAGCATCTGGAGCGGGTGCTGCAGAACCTGGCGTATTTCGACATTGTTAATCTGGCGCACCGGTTCACCGTCCCTATTCTGATGTCCGCAGGCTGGAAGGATACTGTGTGCATGCCGGAGACCATCTATGCTGCCTATAACCGAATTGAGTCACCCAAGCAGATGATGGATTATCCGTTCTCCGGGCATGAGGTCAGCGAATATCAGCGCAGGCAGACGGTACTCTTTTTCCGGGAGCATCTGGGTTAAAAGATTAATTACCGGAAGGCTGATTAGCGGCGGGTGTTTGGTGTAAAGGTTATAATGAAGGTGCTAAGCTGTCAGAATGCGAAGGCAGCCTAAGGAATGGGAGGGAATGGCAGATGAATAAGGATGGAGACAAGCTTCCCGCGGAACTGGTCGTGGAGAATTTCGAATACAGCCAGAAGAATGAGCAGCTGGTGAAGAAGAGCTTCTGGAGCAAAACAAGGAAAGCGGCGGGCAAAATCCCGTTTACCAAAGAAGCGGTTGCCATGTATTACTGCGCCATTGATGCCAAAACTCCTTTATGGGCCAAAGGCATAGCATTCGGTGCGCTGGCCTATTTCATTTCACCCATTGACGCGATTCCCGATGCGCTGATCGGACTCGGTTTCACGGATGATGCAGCGGTCATTGCCGCAGGCATCCGGGCGATTGCCGGTCAGGTGAAGGAGGAGCATAAACAGAAGGCCGAGAATTTTTTTGAACAACCGTGAGGTGTAACGGTACAAAAAAAGTGCAGCGGGTTGCTGCACCGGATTCATTATGCTTCTTCCTCTAAATGTCCATTTCCAAGAGGGCAGCGGTCTGCGGATTGCTGCTTCGCCTGGTATTCTGTGCCCCAATCCCTCATCAGCTTAATGATCGGAATCAGCGTCCGGCCAAATTCGGTCAGCGAATATTCAACCTTCGGCGGAACCTGATGATACACCTCGCGGTGAACCACGCCATCCTCCTCCAGTTCACGGAGCTGAAGTGTCAGCATACGCTGCGTGATGCCGGGACAGATCCGGCGGAACTCGTTGAAGCGTTTCGTTGAATCCATCATATGGTATAAAAGCACACCCTTCCACTTGCCTCCGATGACATCGAGGGTGAATTCAACAGGACAAGCGGCGCCCTGGCCGTCCGGACAAGCTCCGAAACCGCCTTTACGGTCACGCATAACCGAACACTCCTTAAGTATCATTTTGTATACTACATAACAAAAATGTGCGTACTTCACGAATGGTTATCTATCCAATACTATAAGCATGTGAGCAGGATAACGTCAATTCCAAACCTGAAGGATACACAGAAAGGGAGTATGTGAAATGGATACTACAGTAAAAGAAACCGCAACAACCAAGCAGGAAATTCTGGCCGCCTATGCATACAGACACGCTACCAAGGTATTCGACAGCAGCAGAAAGATCAGCGAAGAGGATTTCGGGTTCATCCTGGAAACAGGCCGCCTGTCACCGAGCTCCTTCGGCTTCGAGCCCTGGAAATTCGTTATTGTCCAGAGTATGGACATCCGTGAGAAGCTGCTTCCTTATGCCTGGGGTGCACAGAAGCAGCTGCCGACAGCAAGCCATTTCATGCTGATTCTCGCAAGACTGCCGCGTGATATGGCTGCGGGTTCAGAGTATATTCAGGGTATGATGCAGGATGTGCAGAGTCTGCCGCCGGAGGTTGCCGAGGGTAAGCGGAAGGTCTATGATATGTTCCTGAAATCCGATTTCGGACTGGAAGGCAATGAGCGGGCGATGTTTGAATGGGGTGCACGGCAGACCTATCTGGCTCTGGGGAATATGATGACTGCTGCAGCGCAGATTGGCATCGACTCTTGTCCGATTGAAGGCTTCGACAAGGCAAAGATCGAGCAGGTGCTTACAGAGGAAGGGATAATGGACCCGGCACATTTCGGAATTGCCTGCATGGCGGCCTTTGGTTACCGGGTTAATGAGCCGCGCGGCAAAACCCGTCAAACGGCCGGTCAGGTGGTTCAGTGGGTCTAAACGCAGCCGCGTCAGCAATTTAGGCGAAGTGTGAGCCAATTAAAAACAGATGCCATCCTTATAAGGGCGGCATCTGTTTTTTTGACGAGTTATGAAAATACATAGAAGCTTCGAAAAAAGTTTGAAAACTTGCTGAAAATTCTGCTACTCTTAATAAGTCAGCTTGTTACTTGTAACAGGCTGCTTGTGACCGCCATTTCAAGATTGAAGGGATTCCTGCAATATGAAAATCATCCGCGTTATCGCTGAAGTCTGCTTGCTGTATGTGTTCTTCCTGGCAGGAGATTACTTGCAAAAGCTGCTGCATCTGCCGGTTCCGGGCAGTATCGTAGGGCTATTGCTGCTATTCGCCCTGCTGCTGCTCAAGATTGTTCCGGTGAAGCTGATCGAGAACGGCTCATCCTTTATTCTGGCTTATCTTCCCATGTTCTTCATCCCGGCAACCGCAGGCATTATGAACCATCTGGATATCTTCAGCGGAAGAGGGCTTCTCCTGATTGGCATTCTGGTGGTCAGCAGTGTACTGACCATGGTCGTCACGGCACATTCCAGCCAGTGGATTGCCAGCCGCAGCGCCAAAAGGCTGATACGCCGGACGTATCGTGCCCGCAGCCTGCAAGGGAAGGGGAAGGAAGCATGAGAATTCTGCTGGCCGTTGGTTTTGTCCTGATGAATGTTCTCATCTATCTCTTCATGTCCATGTTATACAAGCGCTACCGTCTTCCTGTCCTGCTGCCGGCACTGACCGCAACGTTCACTGTAGTCGTGCTGCTCATGGGCTTCCATATCTCTTATGAGACTTATATGATCGGCGGCAACTGGATTAACCGTCTGCTTGGACCTGCGGTTGTATCCCTGGCCTATCCGCTGTACAAAC
This sequence comes from Paenibacillus sp. FSL E2-0178, assembly GCF_038593005.1. Taxonomy (NCBI): domain Bacteria; kingdom Bacillati; phylum Bacillota; class Bacilli; order Caryophanales; family Paenibacillaceae; genus Paenibacillus; species Paenibacillus sp. FSL E2-0178. The sequence goes on along the minus strand of NZ_CP151953.1, from coordinate 1,506,503 downwards.
AGCGTCACGTGCTATGGAAGAATCTCCCGGCCGTTCTTGGCGGAACGGTGACCGGACTGCTCGTCGGAATGTTCAGCGGTCTGCTGCTGGCAGCCGGACTCGGCTTCTCCAAGCTGTATGTGCTCTCCATCCTGCCCAAATCAATCACAACCGCTGTAGCCATCCAGATCTCCAGCAATCTGGGCGGAGATTCCTCGCTTACCTCCGTATTCGTAATGATCGCCGGATTCACGGGGGCCATCGGCGGGCCGTATATTATTAAGCTGTTCAGAATCCGCGGCGAGTCCGGCATCGGCATCGGCCTGGGAACAGCTTCCCACGCCCTTGGCACAGCCAAAGCCCTGGAGTACGGTGAGCAGTCGGTGTCCATGAGCTCGGTGGCCATGACGGTATGCGCCATTGTCGGCTCCATTGCCGGACCGTTCGTTGCCTGGATCATGTACCATTAATGCAGCGTATTACCCGTTGACACGCAGCCGGATAACATTCCACGAAGCTGCCGGAAGCAGGGCGCTTACCCGTCCGCCGTCAGCGGCCGCTGTTCCGCGGTTATGCGGGAGCACATTCGCCGGGTTCGAGCGGGTGTTCGCCGCTTGGAGATCCTCATGCTCAAGGATGGTATGCTGAATCACCTCAACGGCACCGAAGCTGCGCAGATCGACTGTCAGCTCCATGCCTTCGCCCAGATGACGGTTGACAGCAAATACGGTAACCTCGTTCACCTCTTCGTTAAATACACTGACCGCTTCCAGATAGGGGACGTCGGTGAAATCCCGGGAATCATATTTCGAACTGGTAATCAACGGGTGCAGCACCGTTCCCCGGCCATAGATTGAAGCGTGCATGTAAGGATAATACGTGGTCTGCAGCCAGAGGGGCCCCCCGTTCTCAGTCATAATAGGGGCAATGACATTGATCAGCTGGGCAATGCAGGCCATCTTCACCCGGTCCGCATGCTTCAGCAGGCTGATCAGGCAGCAGCCTACCACAAGTGCATCCTCAAGATTATAGACATCCTCGAACTCCGGCGGGGCAATTTCCCAATGCTGCTGCGCGCGGCTGGTCCCCTGCGTTTTCCACACATTCCATTCGTCCAGAGACAGATAAATCTTTTTCTTGCTTTTCTTCTTAGCCTTGATATAATCACATACTGCTGCTACGCTGTCGATGAACTGGTCCATATCGAGTGAGCTGGCCAGGAAATTCGCTGTATCGCCATTATTATTATTGTAGTAGGTATGCAGGGAGAGGAAATCTACGTTGTCGTAGGTGAGATCCAGTACAGTAGCTTCCCATTCGGCAAAAGTGCTCATGCTGCTGCCCGAGCTGCCGCAGGCGACAAGCTCAAGAGTAGGGTCAACCCAGCGCATGGCTTTGGCGGTTTCATTCGCTAGTCTGCCGTATTCCACGGCCGTTTTGGCTCCGATCTGCCACGGGCCGTCCATTTCATTGCCCAGGCACCAGGTGCGGAAATTGTGCGGAGCCTGATACCCGTGGGAGATCCGCAGATCGCTCCAGTAGGAACCGGAAGGGTGGTTGCAATATTCCACGAGATTCCTTGCGGCATCGATCCCGCGGGTGCCCAGATTGACCGCCATCATGACCTCTGAACCGGCCAGCTTGGCCCAATCGGCAAATTCATTGGTACCCATCTGGTTCGTCTCTGTAGTCCACCAGGCTAATTCAAGAGAGCGCTTACGGCTCTCCTTGGGACCTACGCCGTCTTCCCAGTTATAGCCCGAGACAAAGTTACCTCCGGGATAGCGGATGATCGGCACGCGGAGAGCCCGGATGGCCTGCAGGGCATCACCCCGAAAACCGTTAGCGTCTGCGGTTGGATGTCCCGGCTCATATATTCCGCCATAAACGGCCCGGCCCAGATGCTCGATGAATGATCCGTACAGTCTCGGGTCTACCTCGGCCAGCTTGAAGTCCTTGTCGACAATCATCTTGGATTGAATGCTCATTGTGTTAAGCTCCTTTTGTAGTGAAGTCATATTACGATTAATGAAAATATTAATCTAGTATCCTGAATTATGATTACATCATACGGATTACAGCGTATACTAAGCAATAAAAATATTTAGGATTAATAAAAATGCTAATTCAAAGAGTGCGGAGGTTAGAGGATGTATTTAACAACGGATTCCGAATCGCTGAAGGTATATGAAGCATTAGCCAGTGAAGTGCGGCTGCGGATTATTGATCTGCTCAGCGCGCGGGAGATGCATATCAAGGAAATCGCTGCCCGGCTGTATCTAAGCAGCGCCATTGTCAGCTCCCATGTAGCCAAGCTCCAAAAGGCAGGCATCGTCAGCTCCCAAATGAAGCGGATTGATGGCGGCACGTATAAATACTGCTCGCTCTCCGCTAATTTTCTGCAGATTAAATTGTCCGGTGCCAAAGGCATTGCCCGGAAGGTGGTTGAGGTCTCCGTGCCGGTGGGGCATTATACCGATCTTCAGGCTTCACCGACCTGTGGCATTGCCACCACCGAGAAGCTGATCGGATATTATGATGATCCGCGTTATTTCCTGGACCCGGAGCGGGTCGATGCCGGAATTCTCTGGTTCGCCAAAGGCTATGCCGAATATAAGGTGCCGAACTATCTGTTCATGGACCAGACGGTACAGGAGATTGAGATTTCGATGGAGGTCGGCTCGGAAGCACCGCATGTCAATGAGAAGTGGCCATCAGATATTGCGTTTACGATGAATGGAATTCCGCTTGGCAAATGGACCAGTCCCGGGGATTTCGGTGTGCAGCGGGGAAGGCTGACTCCGGCCTGGTGGAATTCCGATGTGAACCAGTATGGCCTGCTGAAGGTGCTGAGGATTAACGCAGGAGGAACTTACATAGACGGCCAGCAGATTTCTGCAGTCACCATTGATGAAGTAGGCTGGCAGCAGGACCAGTGGAGCTTCAGGTTAACTGCAGAAGACACCACCCGAAGGCGGGGCGGCTTAACCTTGTTCGGACGCGGCTTCGGGAATTACGAGCAGGATATTGTTTTTCGCGTGTATTACGAATAGTGAAACTGTATGGATGAAGAGTATGCTGAGTGATAAAATATCTTGCCCGCCGCAAAGAGCTTATTTATTGTTAAATAATGGTCTTTGCGAAGCTTTTTACAGGGGATGTGTGCGGGTTTGAGACAATTGCTCTACGGCTGTATTGCCGTACTTGTTCTGGCAGGAATTATTGCTTACGGCTTCCTGAGTGCACCCAAGGTGATCCGGCTGGACCGGGAAATGCAGGTGACCGCCTATAAGCTGCAGGATGCGGATTATGCGAAGACAGTAACTGTAACACTGAAAGGTGCTTATGCCGAAAAAACCCGGTCCTACACCGGCAAGCTTGCTGTTAACGGGGTTCAGTACGAAAACTGTGAGTTGAATCCGGAGCTGGGGTTCATGTTCTGTGCGCTGGAGGGCGCGCGGGGTGAAATTAAAGTATTGGGTCAGGTATTTGCAGATTCCGGCAGTAAGATATGGAGTCTTGCCCTGCAGAAGGGGGAGAAGGCTCCCGGTTATGCTAGTAACAGCTTCTACTATGCAATTTACGGGGAAGATGATCCTGGTGATGACAGCATTATTCTCACCTATCCGGCAGCAGACAGGGACGCGGCGATTCAGCAGTATGATTCCCTGCAATCAGTCTGGCAGGATCAGTGGGAGCGCCGGGTGAAATAACCTCCAGCAATAAATGTTTGCAAAACAGGTCAACGGGTAACTATAACTAAGTAATCCAAAACCTGCACAGCTTGCATAAGGAGGAGTTCAGATGCCAGATCATATCGAGAATGAAGCAGACATCCGCAACAAAGAGAATAAAGACGGTGATTCACTCGCGGAACGCAAAAAGATGGAAAACGGTGTAGACATTGAACCGGAAGCCGATGACTGGGTCGCCAAACCGGCCGAATCCGCTCATCCCGACCCGCTTCCGAAGAATTAGAGCGTCAAATACATTGCGCATGGATGCAGCAGACTGTTCCTAAGGGACAGTCTTTTTTCACATAGGCCGGACGCTCTCCCTACGAGGAGGGTATCCGGTTTTTGATTGTTTGCGCTTGTGTACATGGGCATATTGAGCTTGGTTTAGTAAATACTGTATACTATAGGGAAGTACAACCTCATCACGTCTTGATTCTCCAGATCATCGCAGGTTCACAGGTCTCAGGCAATTCAAATTGCAGGGAGGAAACCTAGTATGCGTAGTCGGAACGAGAACGGCCGGTATCGGCAAAAGCGCGGTGATGCCCTGACAGGCAACCTCGAGAAGAAGTACGGATCGAGCTTCGGTGTGCGAAGCGACATGAAGCTGGAAACGCTGAGAAGCCAGCGTGAGGAAGGTCCGCCCTTAATGCAGATGCAGAGAGAACAGCAGCACAAGGAATGAACCCTGAAGGCGAGTGCGGGCGTTATTCGGCCCTAAATCATTAAATCCTATAAATGGCTGCAGTTCCTAACCGGAACCCTGCAGCTTTTTCTTTGTATAGGAAATTACGATATTCGTCAGTTGTGGATAAGCTTCTCTGGAAATTGGAGCAGGTCCGTCTGAAGGACGAATGTGTTCTTGTATCCGGAATTCCACAGAATACCCGGAAGTCGGAGGCTTGGAAAATTAAAGGGATAAATCCCTCTGATTCCGCCAAAAGTGGGCGGTGGGAGGAAATTAAAGGGATAAATCCCTCTGAATCAGCTGAAAGTGGGCGGCAGGCAGGAAATTAAAGGGATAAATCCCTCTGATTCCGGCGAAAGCGGGCGGTAGGAGGAAATTAAAGGGATAAATCCCTCTGAATCAGCTGAAAGTGGGCGGCAGGAGGAAATTAAAGGGATAAATCCCTCTGAATCCGCCAAAAGTGGGCGGCAGGCGGGAATGAGGGGCAAAAGTGCCCCTGATTTTACCGGAGGCTGCCCCAAACAAAGCATTCAGAATAGAGCAATGTGAGATGGCTTAAAATCTACATCTGCTGCACAGGCTGCATAGCTCGGGCTGATTCACCCGTTAGGGTGATTTTGTTCTTCTTTGTGAGGACCGCCAGAAATTACCGTCATAACCTCCGTTTCGCGGAGGCATACTAGCTTCCATTAGTGAAATACTGGGGCTGGAGGCGGGAGCGAACACGATGACAACGGTACTCTTGCAAGATAGTTATAATGCACTGGCAGCTGTAAGCCCGTATTTGTTCTATTTCACCGTATATTCTTTCCTCGGCTGGGTGCTTGAAGGCAGTTATAACCTCTACAGCGCAGGCACCTTCCGCAAAGAAGGCTTCTTGAAGGGGCCGTTCAAACCCATGTACGGCTGTGCGCCGCTGCTGCTGCTGACGGGACAGAGTATTGGGCTTCCGCTTCCTATATTCCTGATGCTTGCCCTGATTGTTCCATCGGCTGTTGAGTTTGTCAGCGGCTGGCTGCTCAAGGGTGTTTTTCGTAAGCAGTGGTGGGATTATACGGGAATGCCATATCAGCTGCATGGACATATCTGCCTGAAATTCTCGCTGTATTGGTGGGGGTTGTCTATTGCCTGTATCTACGGTTTGCAGCCGCTGGTCCATTTCCTGTATCTGCATGTTGAGCGGGTATGGACACCTGTGATTCCGCTGGCCCTGCTGCTATTCTCGGCAGATCTGCTGTGGACTTTCCGTACCCGACGGCGCGGGCTGAGGGAGCTGGATTCTACGGAGCAGCTGGAGCTTGGTGAGGGATGAATGTCCCACAGCAGTAAAAAACTGAAGATGGCGTTTACGAGCAATAACATAGAGCAGCGATCCTCCTATAACAGGAGAATCGCTGCTTTCTGCATTTATGAGGCCGCCTTCAGTTGATTGAGCGGGTTGCGATTGCTTAAGCGTTAATTTACACAATGCCCTTGAATCATTAACACCAGGTCATCAAAACTATATTGATGGTTCACCATATCAACTGTAAAGTCTTCAGATAATTTCTGCTCCATCTTGAATCTCAAACCATTGTAGCGTAAAAAAATGACAAGAGCAGTAAACGCCGTACGTTTATTCGCATTATGAAACGGATGGTTTTGACCAAGCGATTCGAACAGGGCGGCTGCTTTCTCAAAAATAGTAGGATAAGCATCGTCACCGAATGCGGATGATTGAGAACGAAGAACTGCAGATTCCAACAAGCCGGGATTCTTTACTCCTATCTGCTCTCCAGTACTATATCTCTGTATCATTGCAACATTAATAGCTATAACTTCCTGTATGGTCAAATAACGGATTTCATTCATCTATCCTTTAGTCCTTTTAAAGTTTCATCATATTCATTTATAACATCCGATAGGCAATCCATGAAATCCTCACTAATTCCGGCAGGCAATGTGACTTTAGTTGATTTTCTGATAATAATCTCACCGCTGGAGGGGTGTACATCAATTTGAACAGTATCACCCAAATCCAGGCCGATTTGTTTTAAAGCTTCGGTCATGGTTATTCCCAGACTATTACCGAATTTAGTAACTTTCCGTTCCATTTCAATCACCCTATTCATTTCTATTTCCTCCTTATCATACTATTCAACTGTTATAACAATTATACATTAGGCTTTCTACTTAAGAAATATTTTTATCCGAAAATATAGGAAGTGGACTGCGTTATGGATCTGTTCGGATGACGCTCAGACAAGGAATATCTTACAACCGTGTCAAATATAGAGGTATACGGGTTGCCCAATATACCCCGGAGCGGGAGGGAATATGAAGAGATTCAAGAAATACTATCCGGCTATTATCGTACTGGAAACGCTGATTATAGTTTTACTCGCAGGGTTATGGATACGGGAAATCAATAAGCCAGTCCCTCTGGCCAGGGATCAGCGTAACTTGATTACGCATTTTGATCAGCTGGATTTGGACAGAATTAGAGAAATGATACATAGATTTAAGGAAGGCAAAGGAGACAATCTTACCATGCTTGAGTGGGGCACCGACAGCGGACCGTATATTCATGATTTCTATGATGATGGCAGAGAGCTGCACTGGACGGTGGACAGCACCCGGGACTGGGCCGGATACAACGGGAAAATCGAATATGTCTGCCGGGAGATCCAGCTTACGGAGGTCGAAGAATTCTACAAGGTAGAATTGTCTGATTGTCAGAATCAGCCGGAAGACTTCAAGGTTAATCCGGTTTCTTTTCGCAAGGATGAGCTTTAGGCCGGAATGAAGGGTTATAATAAAATGCTAAATCAATCTTAGGAGGAATCTTCATGCCAATGTCTGAATATTACCGGGAGCTGCGCGGCAAGACCGGCAACGGGTTATTAATGATGCCGTCAGTAGCGGCGGTAGTGCGGGATGAACAAGGCAGAATTCTGCTGATCCGCAAGAAAGATGAGACGCTGTGGGGGCTGCCCGCAGGGGCGGTCGAGCCTGGAGAAACACCATCCAGAGCGCTCCGCAGAGAGGTGTTTGAAGAGACGGGCCTGATGGTTACACCTGAACAGATCCTCGGCGTATTTGGCGGCGGGAAATACAGATATGAATATATAAATGGTGATCAGGTGGAGTACACGGTGATTGTGTTTGAATGCGTCATCGTCAAAGGACATCTGAGAAGTGTGGACGGGGAGGCGGAAGAACTGGAGTTCTTCAAGGAAGATGAACTGCCTGAGTTAGCCATCCCGTATCCCCCGAAGCTGTTTGTGAGCGATGCCTCTGATACACGGAAAGTTATTTTTGAGTAGAGCACTGCCATTTAAGCAAAATGAAGATATTGTTCCCATAGGATTCAGCAGTTTCAATACGAAGGAGTAATTCCATTGCATAATCCGGTAATAAGATCCAAACTGTTTTACTGCGGCGCAGTACTGCTCGCTGTTATGCTGGGCCTTGGGACCAGGGTATATGGTGACCAGCTGCCGCGCTTTGTCAGCGGACACTTTGGGGATGCGATCTGGGCAGGGATGATCTACCTTGCCTTCCGGGTGCTGTTGACCCGGTATCCGCTAAGATTGTCGCTTATACTCAGCCTGTGCTTCAGCTTCGGGATTGAGTTCAGCCAGCTCTATCAGGCGGAATGGATTATACATGTACGCTCGACTACAGCAGGCGGACTGATTCTGGGCCAGGGCTTCCTCTGGATTGATCTGGTCCGGTATACGGCCGGAATTCTGTTCTGCTATGTAATTGACCAAATCTTACAAAATTGATTCTGGAATATACAGGAGGAAGAATATATATTAAGTGAGGCGATGCCGGTATGTAATAATTTGGAATGAGACTGCCGGTAATCCGCCGAACGCTGCCTGATTTGGAGATGAGTAACTGCAAATGACGAACAGTTTAATCGTGGTATGCCTGCTTACCTTGATCATTCACACAGCAGAGACGTTATCGTATTCGGTGCGTTTTGCCGGAGTGAAGCTGAACAAGATTGCCATCGCCTTATCCCTGACCGGTATCATCGTGCTGGTCTCCAGAACGGCTAATATGGTACAGGCTCCCTTAACGGCCAAATTCGTAGACTATGGCAAAATAGACGACAGCTTTCCGCTGCTCAACTATCTGCGGATTATTATGCTGGCTTCTTCACTGGGCACCCTAATAGCCATCGCCTTGTTTCCTACCTTCGTAGGGCTGTTCGGAAGAATCATCTCTAAGCTTGAGATTGAAGGCTCCATTCCGAAGCTCCTGACCAGCGTAACCGTCGGCCAGCTCAAGAATACGCGGAAATATATCCGCAGGCCAAAGGTAAGGCTGCGCAGCTTCCGTTATCTGGGTATTCCAAAACGGTTCATCGTGATGAATATATTCGTTACGGCCTTCTACACCGTTGGGGTGTTATCCTCCATGTATGCAGCCAAGCTGATGCCTGATTTAAGCACAACTGCCTCCCAGGCTTCGGGTCTGATTAACGGGTTAGCGACGATCCTGCTGACGGTGTTCATCGACCCGCAGCTCGGGATTATTACCCATAAGGCGACTGAAAATGTGGAATACCGTGATCAGCTGGGCAAAATCTATGTTCTGCTGATGGGCTCACGCTTTCTGGGATCATTGCTCGGTCAAGCACTGCTTGTTCCGGGAGCCTACATCATTTGCTGGCTGGTGAAGCTGCTCTGATTCTGCGGGACAAGTCACTTCGGCAGCTTCAATTCTGCGGAACGGAGTGCTGTACTAATCTGCTGTTCCCAGCTGTACATACGTCCGGTCATTGTCCGGATCTCACCCATTTTGCTGTAAGACAGCTTCATCGCAGCCGCGGCCTTGGTGGCATCCCCCGCCTTGACGGCGGCTTTGTAGCGTTTGTCGGCTTCACTTCTTTCGGCTTGCATTGCTGAGAACAATTTGTTCTGCGCGGTGATCTGTTTCTTGAGGTTTGCAATGGGTGCAAGGGCATCCTTAGCGGGCTTGTTTCTTCCAGCGGTAATCGCCTTGGCTTCTGCAAGTGCAGAGGTTGTGACCTTCACTTCAGCCCGTGCTGCAACTGCGGCCGGCTTAAGCTTATTGCGCTTGATCTCAAGGAGCGTGGCACTCTTCAGGTTAGTGGCCTTGCGCGCAGCTGCCGCCTGTTTACCGAGTGAAGTGTATTGCTCCAGCACTGGGGCATGCTTCTTCTGCATGGCTTCGGCTGCAGCACGCAGCTTGGCAAGCTGGGCGGCATCTGTGGATTGCAGCTTGGCATTAACCGCTGTGAACGCCGCATTATTCTGCTTGCGCAGCTCCTGGTTCCGCTGAATTTCCGACTTTAACACTACCTGCAGTTCCGTATAATCCGTATAAAGATTGTGAATCTCATCAAGTGCTGAATCCCAGTCTGAAGCAGCAGAGACCTGCGGGACAGCACCAGCCCAAAGTGTCAGCAGGATCAGCATAACCGTGATTCTCTTTACAAACTCGCTGGTGAAACGGGTCAATTTCAACATTTCATTCCGCTCCTGTCATCATTAATTTTTGCCAATACAACACCATAGGACACAAAGAAGCACCTCCAAGAAAGGCATGAACTGCCGATCCTGCGAGGTGCTTCTCCCGCTTAGTGTGTTATTGTTCATTTACTATAACCCTGAAGGAATGGATAGTCAAGGAAAATAAAGAACATTAGTTCTTATTTGTGATATGCTTCTTTTTATATGACTTGGCCAGGAAATCTAGTAGAATATATCTATAGTTTACAATAATATATAAAGTTCGACATCTTAGGTACTCATAGGAATAGGGGATGCAGGATGCAACTTAGACATGTGAAAATAAAAGGTACAGGCAAATATTTGCCGGAACGTGAGATTAGTGACGCGGAGCTTGATGTTGTACTTGGCACACCTCCGGGCTGGGTCAATAAAATAACCGGAGTTGGCATCCGCCATTATGCCGGTGAAGGTGAAACTGCTTCTATGATGGGTGCAAAAGCTGCGGAAGCGGCATTGGCCGATGCAGGCTTAAGCTTCGAGGACATCGATTGTCTGGTTTGTACAAGCGGGACTAAGGAGCAGCCGCTTCCGAGTACGGCAGTATTCATTCAGCAGGCGATGGGACAGGCCGATTCCGGCGTTCCGGCTTTTGATATCGATGCGACCTGCCTGAGTTTTCTGGTAGGTCTTGATGTTATGTCATATATGGTTGAAGCGGGAAGATACAAGAATGTACTGCTGGTTGCTACAGAAATCGCATCGGCAGGGCTCAATTGGGAGGATAAGGAGAGCTCGGCACTGTTTGGTGACGGGGCGGCGGCAGTTGTTATTGGTCCGGCAGAAGCAGGTGATGTCTCTGGAATTCTTCATGCGTCACTCAAAACCTACAGCAGCGGCGCGCGATATTCGGAAATCGCCGGGGGCGGCACAAGGCTGCATGCCCAGAAATTCACAGCGGAGAATGCAGTGCCTTATTTATTTCATATGGACGGGCAGGCCATCTTCCGCAAGGCTTCGAAGCTGCTTCCGGATTTCATCAGTGAAATGCTGACAGCTACGGGTAATCAGATGAGTGACTTCCGTCTGGTCATTCCTCATCAGGGCAGTGCCATGGCTATGCGGCTGCTGCGCAAGAAGCTGGGAATTGCCGAGGACCGGTTCCTCGACAATACAGCAGGACATGGCAATACCATTGCGGCTTCCATACCGATGGGACTGCATGAAGCGATAGGGCAGGGCAGGATTACCCGCGGAGACCGGATTATGCTGATTGGTACAGCGGCAGGGTTGTCTTTGGGAGGCATGATTATTGACTATTGATCAGAATATTCTGATTACCGGCGGACGCGCCCCGGTAGCGCTGGAGCTGGCCAGGCTGTTCAAGGCAGCAGGCCACCGGGTTTTCGTTGCTGAAAGCGCAGAGTATCATCTGTGCCGGGTGTCCTCCGCTGTCGAGGCCAGCTTCCTTGTGCCTTCTCCCCGGCATCAGCCACAGGCTTATATTCAGCGGCTCGCCGGTTTAACGGAGGAACTGAATATTAGCTGTCTGATTCCCACCTGCGAAGAGATATTCTACATCGCTGCTGGACTTGAGCATCTATCCGGCTGCCGGGTGCTTGCTCCCTGCCGTGAGATCCTGGCGGGGCTGCATCACAAGGGGGAGTTCATTGCCTGGGTCCGCTCTCTTGGGTTTGCCGTCCCGGAGACTACCCTAATCAGCAGCGCTGCCGAGTGGCACCGGACCCAAGAGATTGCTGCGGCGGACGGCAAACAGCAGGTCTATAAACCGGCCTTTTCACGGTTTGCCTCTAAAGTGATCCTGCCTAGTAACGGTGATGCCGCAGGGTACGGGAGCCAGAAGCAGCGACAAATCCCTCCTCCGTCCGGTATTTCCGCTGCTGCACCCTGGGTGGCACAGCAGTATATCAAGGGCAAGGCGGTCTGCACTTACAGTATTGTGCATGAAGGATCGGTAGTAGCGCATGCAGCGTATGACAGCAGGTACCGGACGGGCCGGAGCGGTGCAAGTGTATATTTCGAACACCTTGACCATCCTGCGGCACAGGAGTGGGTGCAACGGTTTGCTGGAGCTATCGGCTTCAGCGGCCAGATCGGGTTTGATTTTATTGAGGCGGAGGACGGAATTCTGTATCCGATTGAATGTAATCCGCGTGCGACCAGCGGGATTCATCTGTTCACCCCGGAGGATGGGCTAACGGAGGCTCTGCTGAACCCCGGTATGCTTGTGCAGACCGGACAAGTATTGATTCCGCACTCAGACCGAAGAGCTATGCTGACTCTGCCGATGCTCGGCTGCGGACTGAAGCCGGGGCGCGGAGGCTGGAGTAATTGGCGGCGGGCACTGTGCGGAGCAGAAGATGTAATCTGCCGGAAGGGTGATCAGCGTCCTTTCCGCGAGCAGTTCCGTGTGGTCTATGCCGCACAGAAGACTGCCTGGCGGCACCGGATTTCAATTACAGAAGCGCTGACAGAAGATATAGAATGGAATGGTGAAGGATGACAAAAGCACTGGTGACAGGGGCGACCGGCTTTCTGGGGCAGCATACCGTACGCAGACTGGTTAAGCTGGGCTGGGAGGTCTACGGGCAGGGACGGAATCCTGAGCTTGGGAGGGGGCTTGAGAAGGAAGGAGCGGTATTCCTTCCCGGGGACCTGCGGGATGCTGAAACGGCAGACCGCGCCTGTCAGGGGATGGATTTCGTATTCCACTGTGCGGCGTTGTCTTCGCCTTGGGGGAAATACCGGGACTTCTATGCATGCAATGTGGAAGCGACAGGCCACATTGCCGAGGGATGCAGGCGGCAGGGTGTAGGGCGGCTGATTCATATCTCTACACCAAGCGTGTATTCCAGCCAGCGTCACCGCTTCGGAATCCGGGAGAGTGACCCGCTGCCCGGGAAGCCGGCCAATGCTTATGCCGCGACGAAGCTTATGGCCGAGCGGGTAGTGGAGCAGGCAGCAGGACACGGGCTTACAGCATTTATGCTCCGGCCGAGAGCGATCTTCGGCCCGATGGACAATGCCCTCTTCCCGCGGCTGCTTGCGGCTAATGAGACCAAGGGTGTTCCGCTGATGAACGACGGAACGGCAAGAATTGATCTTACCTGTGTGGAGAACGTAATCGATGCCATGCTGCTCTGCTGTGAAGCCCCGCACTCTGCCTCCGGGCGGGCCTATAACATTACCAACGGTGAGCCGGTCATGTTCAGGGACCTGGTGACCAGCTTGTTCTCCCTGCTTGATATTCCTCTGCATACCAGGCGGCTGCCGTATGCTGCCGCTTATGCCGCAGCAGGAATGATGGAGGGTGTCCACAGGCTGCTGCCTTTCCTGGGAGAACCGCTGCTCACCCGTTATTCAGCAGCCGCGCTGGGAATCTCCCAGACGCTGGATATTTCGGAGGCCCGGGAGCAGCTTGGCTATCACCCGCGCGTGACCTTAGACGAAGGTCTTCGTAACTTCGCAGAATGGTGGAGGGAACAGCAATGATTACAGAGATACCGGTTGGATTATCTATATTGTCTGCGGGATATTGCCTGCATCCTGAACTTCTGACACTGCGGGGAGGTTCGCTTAAGCCCGCCCGTTTTCCGGCAGGCTATGCCTTGATCCGGCATCCACAGCATGGCCCAATCCTGTTCGATACGGGCTATAGTGCCCGGTTCTTTCAGGAAACAGCGCGTATGCCGGCTTCGCTCTACCGCCGGATCACGCCAGTAGTGTACACAGATGAAGAGAGCGCAGCGCGGCGGCTCCAGGAAGGCGGGATTGCTCCGGAGGATGTTCGTTATGTTGTGCTATCGCATTTCCATGCGGATCATATCGGCGGGGTGCAGGATTTCCCGCAGGCGAAGTTTATCTATTTGCGTAAATCCTACGATGCCGTAAGCAGACTGGGTCCGGTCCGGGCGACGAAGGCAGGATTTCTGCCGGGGCTGCTGCCGGATGACTTCAACGTCCGTTCGTTGCCCGTTGATGAGTATTCGGCTATGCGCAAGCTGCCGGAAGGACTTCCGTTCACGGAGGCGTATGATCTGCTTGGAGACGGAAGCCTGCTGGCGGTGGAGATGTCAGGCCATGCCGCCGGCATGATTGGCTTGTTCGTCTCCACCGGGGAACATGATTATCTGCTCTGCGCGGATACGGTCTGGTCCAGCCGGGCTTTCCGGGAGAACCGCAAGCCGCATCCGGCAGCCGGCCTGATTATGTCCAGCCGTGCGGAGTACAAACAGAATTTTGAACGGCTGCGCCAGATCCATGAGCGGTTTCCAGACATCCGGATCGTACCGAGCCATTGCCGCGAGGCGCTTGCGCTCTGGGGAACGGGAAGTGTGAAATGAAGCGGATGAGGTTAGTCATTACACATTATATTCTCACCAAATGGGGCCGGCGCTGGAAGAACCGCGCAGAGCTGGAGCAATGGCAGGAGCTGCGCATCCGGCGCCATGTGGACAAGGTAAGGGAGAGCTCCCGGTTCTACAGGGAGCTGTGGGGAGGCATTCCGGCGGCTGATTGGCGGAAGTTTCCTGTGATCGAGAAGTCACTGATGATGGGGAATTTCGATGACCTGAATACAGCGGGTATCACGAAGGAACAGGCGTTTGCCGAAGCCTATGAAGCGGAGAACAGCAGGGATTTCAAGCCTACCCTTCAAGGCGTCACTGTTGGTTTGTCCTCAGGAACCTCGGGCAGCCGGGGGATCTTCCTCGTCGGAGAAGACGAACAGGCAGCCTGGACCGGCACTGTGCTGGCCAAGCTTTTGCCTGGGGGACTGTGGAGACGTGCGCGGATTGCCTTTTTCCTGCGGGCAAACAGCAATTTGTATGAATCCGTGGAGCAGGGCCGGCTGCAGTTCCAGTACTTCGATCTGCTGGAGCCGCTTCCGCAGCTCATGGCCCGAATGGAGCAGTACCGCCCGGATATCTGGATCGCACCGCCTTCCATGCTGAGACTGCTGGCCGAAGCACAGCAGTCAGGCAGCCTGAATCTGAAGCCGCGCAGAATCATCGCTGTCGCGGAAGTGCTGGACCCTCTGGACCGGGAGCATATTGAGCGTACTTTCGGACAGAAGGTGCATCAGGCCTATCAATGCACCGAGGGCTTTCTTGGCGCTACCTGCAGTCATGGGACACTGCATCTCAATGAGGACATTGTACATATTGAAAAGGAAGTACTTGATAAGGAATCCCGTCGGTTCGTACCGGTCGTGACCGATTTCTCCAGATCCGTCCAGCCTATAGTCCGCTACCGGCTGAATGATATTCTGACCGAAGCGGCTGAGCCTTGTCCCTGCGGTTCACTGTTTACAGCGATCGAGCGGATTGAAGGCCGCTGTGACGATATCCTGTATCTTCCGCATGTTTCAGACGGCCAAATGGTCACGGTGTTTCCGGATTTCATCACCCGGGCAGTGCTGGCAGCCTCTGCAGATATTGAGCATTACCGTGTTATCCAGCATAGCCTGCTTGAGCTGGAGGTCTCGTACCGCACACGGCCGGGCAGCACGGAGGATACCGAGCCGCTGATTGCCGGCGAGCTGTCACGTCTGTTCACGCGGCTGTCCTGTATTCCTCCGCAGCTGAAATTCACAGCGTACAGCTTCACCCCCGGCAGGCAGAAGCTGCGCCGGGTGGAGAGGGGCTGGAAGCTGTGAACAGCAGAGTATTTCAATATGACCGCCATTCGGTGGATCAGCTGGAATGGCCGGATACAGAATATGGGCGGTATGCCCGCGAGTATATTACTCCGCTGCTGGAACGGGATACGGAATATTATATCTCCAACGTCCATACCATCGTTAAGGTGCTGACAGTGGACGGCATCCCGGTTCCGGTTACGGTCAACGATGGCAATTATGATAATTCATATGTGTGTTCCCCCTATACGAATTATGTCAGTTATGCGCGCGAGGAGCTTGCTCTGCTGAACAACCGGATGCTTGAAGGCGCATTATCCATCATGCTGGGGGGAATGGGCTGGCTGCTGAGACAAGGACGGTTCAACCGGGTGATTCAGGTTAATAACTGGCTGCTGTCCACCAATCTGTATCCTGCGCTCAGCGCCAGTCAGCTGACGGAATTGCTGGAGTATCTCCGTCACGCCTATCCCGGCTATACGATTATGTACCGCTCGCTCAGTATAGAAACTTCAGGAGACCTCATCGGCAGTCTGCGCGGGTACGGCTGCAAGCTGGTGCCAAGCCGGCAGATTTACCTGCTGCAGCAGAACAGCACCGGCTCCAAAGCCAGATGGCTCGTTAAACGCGACCATAGTCTGCTGGCCAAACACGGGTACACCGAAGTATCCCCGGCTGAAATTACACCAGAGGATATTAACCGGATTGTGGAGCTGTATAGGCTGCTGTACATTGACAAGTATTCGGCGTATAACCCGCAGTTTACAGAAGCTTTCATTGCCTTGGCACTGGAGCGGGGGACGCTGCAGATCTACGGGCTGCGGCATGATCAGGAAGGAAGGCTGGATGCGGTACTTGGCTTCTATGAGCGGGATGGCGCAATGACAGCGCCGCTCTTCGGCTATGACACAGCTCTGCCCCAGTCTGTCGGACTCTACCGTATGCTGTCTGCCGTTCTGATCGGGCTTGCCGGAAGCCGCGGTCTACTGCTGCATGAGAGCTCCGGTGTAGGCCAGTTCAAACGCAACCGGGGAGCGGTGGGGGCCATAGAATATTCTGCCGTGTACGACCAGGACACTTCCTGGCTGAACCGCTGCGGCTGGTCATTTCTGGAGCTGCTGCTCCGGCGGATCGGCATGCCGCTGATTCAGAAGCTGAAGCTGTAGTCTGGATCAACAAATCGTAGGAGGCAAAAAATGAATCTCGCTAACCGTATCACCTTCTTCCGGATACTGCTGATTCCTTTGTTCATTGCACTCTTTCCTATTTATCCTGAAGCCTTAGTCAGTAAATCGGCAGTCCTGCAGCATCTTGAAATACATGGGGTTTTCTATGCGGCATTGGTCTTTATTGTGGCTTCTGCCACAGACAAGCTGGATGGATATATCGCAAGAAAATATAATCAGATCACAAATTTCGGGAAATTGCTTGATCCTCTGGCAGACAAGCTGCTCATTGCTGCGGCGTTAATCCTGATGGTAAGCCTGCATTTGATCGCTTCTTGGATTGCTTTTGTAATCTTGGCCAGGGAAATTGTAATGATGGGCATCCGGATCGCTGCTTCAGCGCAAAGGATAGCTCTCTCAGCTGACAGATATGGCAAGTGGAAAATGGTGCTGCAGGTTACGGCCATCTCGGCAATCCTGTTGAATAATGCTCCGTTCAGCCTGTTCACTTCGTTTCCGGTCGGCCAGACACTGCTGTATGGCGCTTTGGTCATGACGGTATACTCGGGCTATAACTATATTAAGAACAACTATCTATTACTGCAGCTTGGACATTGAACATCACTTATCTATTAAAGGAGCTGCAATATGAACGCTATTCCAGACTTGCCCCATGGTCATGATCCAATCGCACTCATAACTGGCACTTCCAGCGGTTTCGGGCTGCTGACTGCACTTACACTGGCGCGCAGAGGCTATAAGGTAATCGCCACCATGCGGGATCTCAGCCGCAAAGACGAGCTTGTACAGCAGGCTGAACAGGCTGGTGTTCTGGAGCGTATTCATCTGATGACGCTGGATGTGACGGATGAATCTTCCGTTGCTTCAGCAATCCACGCGGTTACTGAGCTGTTCGGAAGAATGGATGTGCTGGTGAACAATGCCGGTTTTGCTGTAGGCGGCTATGTGGAAGAAGTAAGCATGGAGGCGTGGCGGCTGCAGATGGAGACGAACTTCTTCGGCCTGATAGCAGTAACCAAGGCGGTACTTCCCATCATGCGTATGCAGCGCACGGGACTGATTATCAACGTGAGCAGTGTCAGCGGGCTGACCGGTTTTCCCGGATATGCACCGTATGCCGCCTCCAAGTTTGCAGTGGAAGGCTTCAGCGAGAGCCTGCGGCAGGAGATGCTTTCTTTTGGCGTCCGCGTAGTACTGGTGGAACCCGGCTCATTCCGCACGCCGATCTGGGGAAAAGGCATTGCCGGAATCCATAGCAGCGAAGGCTCTCCTTACCAGGCCAGGCTGGAGGAGGTGCTGCGCTACTCCCGGCGGACCGCTGAGACAGCGCCGGATCCGCAGGAGGTTGCTGAGTTGATCGGGCGGATTACAGAGAAGCGTGCACCCAAACTGCGCTATCCTGTCGGCAAAGGCTCACGGGTCCTCATGCTGGGCAAAATGCTGCTTCCCTGGAAGGTACTGGAGGGCATCATTGCAAGGTCACTGCGCGCGATGAAATGAATGACAGCCTGAAATAGCTGGGAGCCGCAGCCCAAGGATGAGGATTGCGTTCTGCCGGAATTTCCCTTACAGTTTAGCTATGGCGCTGACGATGGGAATTGTCTGGAAGATCACATTTTGAACTTGAACAGAGGAGAATGGTCATGCATGAGCTGAATGGAGCTAATCAATGGCATATCAGCATTGGCGGAGATTACGGGTTGAACTTCGCATCGTATGTAGGCTGTTCTGTTGGGGCATTGCGCGGACCTGGAGGGCAGCATGTGTGGCCTGCTTCCGGCTCTGACCCGGGTCTTCCGGACTCCGATTCGCTGAAGTCGGCTTATGAACAGTGGTGGCTCGAGCTGGTGCGTTATAAAACGGATTGCATCCTGGCGGGAAAACATCCGCTGCTGCACCAGCCTCCGGGGTTTGAGACTGTGGCCGATCCGGCACTGCGGCAGACCTGTGCCGGACTGTGGCCGGCTTTTATAGAATGGTGGGAGATGGAGGTGGGGGGGCAGACCGCTATGCGCTTCTGGGAGGCTGCGCCGGACATCTACAATTATATTAACGAGTTTGAGGTGCAGACAGGCAGAAGCATCAGCACCTTCACACTCCGGATCGATCTGGTCTATGGTATTAAGGAACCCGTGAAGCCGGTCCATGGTTATCTTCTGCTGCCGCCCGGTTATAAGTATCTGGTGAACAAGCAATGGTGGATAACGCTTTTAGAGGAGTATTGTTAGCTGGATTTCTTATCTTTGCAGAAGCAGAACTGGGGTGTATGCATTGCCGGGAACAGTAGGATTACATATTTGCTTTGATGAGCGTGGCCGTGAGATTGAGGTTCTGGATGTGACTCCGGTTGCCAGGGACAAATACCGGATTGAAGAAACGCCGATTTTTAACCCGGGGATTGCTCTTGGTGACATCATACGGGTGAGAGAACAAGAGGGCATTGCCTATTATGTAGAAACGGTGCAGAAATCCGGGTTCGTCAGGTATGCCTGGCTGCTTAGCAAAGAAGCGGCTGCTTCGCAGGAGATCCGCAGCTTCACAGAACGGGTTACGGAGCACGAGGGGAGATGGGAGCAGATCTTCGGCGGTTTGCTTGTGATTCATCTGCCTAAACATTCTGCTGTGGATGCAGAGCTGGAAATGTCACGGATTATCGGACGTTTTGAAGCCTAATTATACTAATTCGAGGTGGCATATTATGAAGAAATTCTTGAGACAATGGGTGCCCAGTATTGCAATCGGCATTATTCTATCCTTATTTATCCGGACTTACGTGGCTGAAGCGATGAGAGTACCGACCGGCTCCATGATTCCGACCATTGAGATTAACGACCGCCTGGTTGTGGACAAAATGCTCTGGAACTCCTCGCTGAAGCATGGCGACATTGTTGTGTTCTATCCCCCGGTAGCCGGAGATGAGCATAAAAGATATGTGAAACGGCTGATTGGGCTGCCGGGAGATGAGATTGAGATTAAGGACGGTACCCTGTACCGTAACAATGAGGCGGTTGACGAGCCGTATCTCCAGGAAGCGATGACCTACACCTTCGGACCGGTCACCGTTCCCGCAGACCACTATTTCTTCCTTGGCGATAACCGGAATGTCAGCTATGACGCTCATTTATGGAGTACTCCGTTTGTAGACAAAGACAAACTGATTGGTAAAGTGCTGTTTGATGTGAATAATCTTTTCTAATTAAAAGCTACGGGCGAACCGGGTAATCTACCACGACGACATTCTCCAGAATCCCCTCCAGCCTTGCCACAAAAGCACGGTGCGCCGGATGCGGCCCGTATTGACGCAGGGCTTCCTGATCTGTAAAGGTCACGCGAAGCCCCAGCGTATAGCCGTGGATATTCTCCGTTTCCTCCGTCATGTTCACTCCTGCTGTAATCTCCACAATTCCCGGAATTTGATCCTTCAGCCCCAGTAAGGCTACAATCAGGCCTTCTTCACTGCCCGGTTCGAAATGCTCATTGAATTGGAACGCTACCAGATGCTCGTACATAATTGATCCTCCTAAAAGTTTTGTAAGCATAAGCTCCCTGTGATCACTTCGTCAAAACTGACTTCGGAAGCATAAGCATCGTTTTGTAAGCCTAACGAGATTATACTATAAATTTGTTCAATGAAAGGGGAACACAATGCCTGAATACTCCACCGACAGCAGAATCAAGGCTCCTATGGCCCTTCGGACATTGATAGGCATCCTTCTCCCGGGGCTGCTCGTGGCTCTGACTCCTATAACCAACGCAGATAGGCATCCGTATATCTACTATCTCCGGGTGTTCTGGTTGAGTGCCAGTCTCCTGGCTTTTCTGTTCATTCTATTTAACGCTTTGCGGAAGGCCGGCAGGCTGAAGTGGGGGACAGATGCACTTGTAGTTCGCAACCGGAGTTACTCCGGCAAGCAGATTAAGGCAATATACATAGATGGTCCATTAGTAGGAATATTGCCCGAAGGTAAAAGGATTGTCCCGGTTAATCTGTGCTTCAGGTTCATCGAAGACCGGGAGCAGGATATGAAAAGACTGATGAACTGGACGGAAGCCAACGGAATCAAGCTGAAATATAAGAGATTTGTGAAGTGGATGTGAATATTTAATGGAAAGGCGGCTAAAGACAGGGATTCATTCGAACTAGATTACGGGCAGATTGTGACTTTCACCGGATTGTTACTTTGGGGCCGATTGACTATGATCAAGTAGAGCATAACGGAATATTCCTATAGACTAAAGGGGTGCTGAAACTTGAAAGTACATGTCACGGATCTCAAACACGGCGATTGTCTTATGACAGACACTTTCAACGGTGTAGGTCTGCATGTTCTCCCCAAGGGGACGCATGTTGAACGGGAGGAGATTAGTATCCTCATCCGGCACAAAATTCATTATGTGGATATTGAGCCGCGCAGTATGCAGCAAACGGGCAGTGAAGAAGAGCAAAGTCACGGATTGCACGATGATTTCGATCACGCTATTCTGAATTATGAATCTATTTTTCTGGAAGCGTTGACCCAGGGGAGCTTCTCGCAGTCCATGGTCGATGATACATTGAAACCGCTTCTGGAAACATTGGATGGGCAAAAGGACGTAGTCTCCCTGCTGCTTCTGCTGGACCGGGATGACATTGATACATATCATCATTCTTTACAGGTTGGCTTACTATCATATTATATTGCATCATGGATGGGCTACTCCAAGGAGGAGCGTTATCTGATCAGCCGCGCCGGCTACCTTCATGATATCGGCAAAAGCCAGGTTCCCCTGTCGATCCTGAACAAACCGGGTATTCTAACCGGTTCTGAAATAGAAGAACTGGCACGCCACACCTCCTATGGTTATGATCTGATCCGCGGCTCCAAGCTGGATGAGGTTACAGCACTCGTGGCGCTGCAGCATCATGAATACGAGGATGGCTCTGGATATCCGAAGCAGCTGCTCAAAAATAATATTCACCCGTACACCCAAATTGTTACCGTAGCCAACATATATATGTCCTTGACCACTTCAACCTTGAACCGTCCGAAGCAAGGACTGGTTACAGTACTGCGCAAGGTACATGAGATGGGCTTCGGCCAGTTGAACGGAACGGTTGTGCAGGCACTTACCGGACATTTGCTGCCAAGCTTCGTAGGTAAGAATGTTCAGCTCAGCAACGGCGAAATGGGCATGATTGTAATGAATAACCCGCTGGATCTGTTCAAGCCGCTGGTAAAGGTAGACGAGGGCTTCAGAGATTTGTCCCGTGAGCGCAGCCTGTCTGTAGTTGAAGTCTTTAATTGATATGCCGGCTAAGCGGCTCTCTCTGAAGAGCGCCCGGTTCTTATGAACGGATATACCGTCCCCCGGGATGGTGTATCCGTTTTTTGCGCAACTAGAAGAAGGTATAAGCTTGCCGGTTTGTATTCCGGGAATAGATTGGCTATGATTAATGAGAGATTACTATAGCAATTCTGTGCAGCAGCATAAAGGAGAAATTACAATGAATGCCGACAATCAATTAGAGAAATTCAAGCAGATTAAATATGAGCTTACCCGGTTTATGATGATTTACAAATTCGCCCTCGCCGAAATGGAGACCAAGATTGAGATTCTCAAAGAGGAATTTCAGCTGCTCCATGACTACAGTCCGATCGAGCATACCAAATCGCGGATTAAATCCCCGGAGAGCATTATGAATAAAATGCTGCGCAAGAACAGCGAGCTGTCACTCACACAGATCAGATCCAGCATCAAGGATATTGCCGGGCTGCGCATCACCTGCTCGTTCATTTCGGATATTTATCAGGTCAGTGCCATGCTGCAGAAGCAGGACGATCTCAAGGTGCTGGCGGTCAAGGATTATATTAAGAACCCGAAGCCGAATGGTTACCAGAGCCTGCATCTACTCATAGAGGTTCCGGTGTTTATGTCTGACTGCCAGGAGCATGTCTGTGTAGAGGTACAGATTCGTACGATTGCCATGGACTTCTGGGCCAGTCTGGAGCATAAAATTTTCTATAAATACAGCCAGGCGGTTCCCGAGCATCTGACCCGTGAACTCAAGAATGCGGCAGACAAAGCAAATGCACTCGATCTGCAGATGGAACGGCTGCATCGTGAGATTCAGGAAATCAAAGATGCCCAGGAGGACGAGGATTCCTTCTCCGGACTGCGGGAGATTATCATCAATAATCAGCAGTTTAACCTGCCGGCAAACTTTATTAAGCTGCTAGGGGAATAGCCTGACGACACATACGTAAGGTGGAGGATGAAAGGCTCATGCACAGAAAGGCCTATGTTACGGATCTGGATGGAACCCTGCTGAACTCGGAACAACAACTCTCTGCTTACACAGTGCGGGTAATAACGGAAGCGATGGAACTGGGGATTATAATCAGCTTCGCTACAGCGAGAGGGTTCATCAGTGCAGTCAGCGTGGTAGCGGATATTTCCTGGAAATATCCGCTTATTCTTTATAATGGGGCACTTATCTATGACAGCATGACGCACAAAGTGATTGCCGGTTACTGGCTGGACCCCGTTATTTCCGGGGAAATCATTAACATAGGAAGGCTGGAGGAGTTGGAACCGCTGCACCAGAAAGTGCTTGACCGGTTCGGTTCAGAGGTACATATTCATTTCATGAAGGATATATACATAAAAGATCATTATTTCCTGGAATTCAGCCATCCGGATGCGAATAAAAGTCAGGGGCTGAAGCTATGGGCACAGCACATGGGGCTGGATACAGCGGATGTTGTTGTCTTCGGCGACCATTTGAATGATCTGGGGCTGTTTGCTGCAGCGGGAACAGGTGTCGCGGTGGAGAATGCCCATGAGGATCTCAAAGCTGTCGCACATCGGATTACCGCATCCAACAATGAGAATGGTGTTGCAGTGTTTCTGGCAGAAACTATGAGCAAGGGAGAGATGACAGGTGAGTGAACAGCGTCTTCGTACCATTACAGTGAACCAGGCGGGTTATTCCAGTGCAGGGGAGAAGCTTGCCCTATTTACCGGAGCGGTGTCCCGTTTCCAGGTAGTTGATCTGCAGACTGGAAGCGTTGTATTTAGCGGACAGACAGGGGAAGGAGTGGAGGATAAGCCAAGCGGGAGCCGTGTGCATACCGGTGTATTCTCCGCCGTGACGACTCCGGGCAAGTACCGGATTGAAGGTGAGGATGGACAGGCTTCGGCTGCGTTTGTGATTGTAGACAAGCCTTACGGGGAGCTGCAGCATGGTTTATTGAAAGCCTTCTATTATTACCGCTGCGGAGTGGAGCTAAGCGGAGAGTACGCCGGTCCTTGGGGACATGAGGCCTGTCATCTGGCAGCAGGAACGGTAATCGGCCAGCCGGAGCTGAAGCTGGATAGCTGCGGAGGCTGGCATGATGCCGGTGATTACGGGAAATATTCAGGGCCCGGAGCCAAGGCCGTTGCCGATCTGCTGTTGGCCTGGGAGCTGTATCCTGCGGCATTTGCCGGTGCATATACACTGCCGGAGAGTGACGGCGTGATGCCGGATGTACTGCTGGAATGTAAAGTGGAGCTGGACTGGTTGTTCAAAATGCAGGTGAGCGGCAGCGGTGCTGTGTACCACAAGCTGACCACTCAGAACTTTCCGGGGCTTGATGTGATGCCGGAAGAGGATACGGCGGAGCTGTATTTCTCCCCGGTGTCTGCTGCGGCTACAGGTGACTTCGCCGGTGTAATGGCGATGGCGGCGCGGGTCTATAAGCCGTTCGATGAAGTCTATGCCGCCCGGTGCCTGGAAGCTGCGGTGGCTGCCTGGAACTGGCTGGAGGCACATCCGGAAGAGCCGGGCTTTACTAATCCTCCGGGCATTACGACCGGAGAGTACGGTGATGAGGAAGATCGCGACGAGCGCTTCTGGGCAGCGGCGGAGCTGTTCCGCACCACAGGCGGTGAACAATACCATAGCATAGCCAGAGAATTGGCGAAGCTTCCATTCCCGAAATACAGCCTCGGCTGGGCGGACATGGGCGGCTATGGCACACTGGCTTACCTATTGAACGGGGAAGAGCAAGCAGTGGCTTCTCTGTATGTGGAGCTGAAGGAGGGGCTGGTGGCTGAAGCCGCGCGCCTCCTCCGGCAGAGCCGGGAGGATGGTTACAGAATCTCGCTGAGGGAAGAGGATTATATCTGGGGCAGCAACATGCTGGTCATGAATAATGCCATGCTGCTGCTGGCGGCGGAGCATTTCAGCGGGGAGACTGAATATGCGGCCTGTGCACTGGATCATCTGCATTATCTGCTCGGCCGCAATGTGCTGGGCATCAGCTACGTGACCGGCTTCGGTGAACACGCGGTCATGCATCCGCATCACCGCCCATCCGTGGGAGACAACATAGCAGAACCCGTTCCGGGTCTGGTATCAGGGGGACCTGACCGCGGGCTGCATGATGAATATGTGCAGGAGCACTTGCAAGGCAAACCGGCAGCCCAGTGTTTCGTTGATCATGAAGACAGCTACTCGACGAATGAGGTCACCATTTATTGGAATTCACCGGCGGTGTTCGTGACGGCAAGGTTCAATTCCTGATCAGAAGAGGAGACGGGTCCATGCAGACATTCAAGGTTATTAGTCTGGATATGTTCCAGACTCTGGTGAATATTCAGGGGAGGCGGGCAGAAGTCTGGAAGCCGATTCTTAAGCAGGAATTCAGCGAAAATAAGTCCCGGGAGCTGGGCAGCAAGCTGCTCAGCCACTATTTCGCTGTATCAACCGAAGCCCGGGAGGCGGGCAGCTTCATCAGCAGCAAGGAAATATACAGCAGAGGATTTCAGCAAGTATTCCTGCAGTATGGCTTGGACTATGATTGCTCTCAGGCTGTAGATAACCTGTTTGCCCAGCACCGGCTGTCCGCAATGTATGCGGACACCGAAGCCTTCCTACAGCGGATCTGCGGGGAGTATCAGGTCTGCATTGTCAGTGATACCGATGAGCTTATGCTACCTGAATTCTACCGGAATTATCAGATGACCCTGTTCACTTCAGAGACATACCGGTCTTATAAGAATGACAGTCATAACCGGATGTTCGCTGAGGTAATTGCCCATTATGGTGTGGAGCCGGAGCAGATTATCCATATTGGAGACTCGGCCTCAGATGTACTCGGTGCGGCCAGAGCGGGAATCAAGTCCTGCTGGATCAACCGGGAACAGCTAACCTGGGAGCATGAAGTGAAACCGGATTATACCGTGGGAACACTGGATGAGGTCTTTGACCTTTTATCACCAGTCACCAGTCTGTCCCCTACCCATAAATGAATAATGAAGGAGCCGTGAGGGAAATGAACCACAAACTGACAGAGCAGGAGCTGGAGTTACTGAAGTATCCGATCGGGAAATTCACAGCTGTGGAGAACCGCACGGAAGAAGCGCGGCAAGAATCCATACGGATCATGAAGCAGCTGGCCGCTGAACTTAGAGAGGCTGTTGGGCCGCTAACGTCAGAGCAGCTGGACACGCCTTACCGTCCGGGCGGCTGGACAGTGAGTCAGGTCGTGCATCATCTGGCGGATACCGGCATGTATGCCTATCTGCGCTTCAAACGGGGGCTGACAGAAGAAGCACCGCAGGTACCAAGCTACAGACAGGATCTCTGGGCGGAGCAGAGCGATTATACGGATGAACCGGCAGAGTCCTCACTTCAGCTGGTGGAGCTGCTTAACCGGAGATTCGCAACCCTGCTTACCTCACTGAAACCGGGTGATTATGATCGAAGCTTCGTAAGTGCAGGTCTGGGCACGTTGACGCTGGATGCCGCAATTCAAAGATATATCTGGCATAGCCGGCATCATCTGGCTCAGATTACTTCGCTAATCCGGCGGAACGGCTGGTAAAACATATTCATATCCATCAAAAAAAGAGCAGACGGAATGGGGTATCCCCCTTCCATCTGCTCTTTTTCAGTTGTTCGTTATCTCTGCATCATACGGTATCCTAATGAAATCTACTCCCGGCTGGCTTGGACGATTTTGCTGGCAATGGCTGCAGGCTCGGTATGCACCGTAGTCAGATGATCCCCGGTTCCCTCTATATAGCGGAACATACCCAGGTGGCCGGATTGACCCGGATGCCAGCCGCCCGCAGCACCCTGCGGCAGAACCATATCCTCGGTCAGGTACAGATAGCTTTTAGGGAGATC
Organism: Paenibacillus sp. FSL E2-0178; assembly: GCF_038593005.1. Classification (NCBI taxonomy): domain Bacteria; kingdom Bacillati; phylum Bacillota; class Bacilli; order Caryophanales; family Paenibacillaceae; genus Paenibacillus; species Paenibacillus sp. FSL E2-0178. The sequence goes on along the minus strand of NZ_CP151953.1, from coordinate 1,479,629 downwards.
GAGACTGTAGAATTTCTTCAGATCCAGCTTCTGAAAAGCCGGGCCGGCAGGCTCGGGAATGACTTTTTTATACAAAGCCTTTGCTTCTTCAGTCGTAGCTGTGTTCACAAACACATCACGGAATAAAGGGTAGGGGAGCATAATCGTATTGTTTCCGGAAGCTTTCAGTAATCCCTCGAACAGCAGCTGCACCGGAGCGGGGAACTGGTCGGCCACACTCTGCCCGTCCAGCGGTACAAAAGCATCGAAGAACACAAGCCGTTTAATCCGGTCCGGAACCAGCTCAGCGGTCTTCTGTACAACAGAACCGCCAAAGCTGTGTCCGAGTAAAATAATATCATGCAGATCCTTCTGCTTAATGAAATCCGCTACAGACTTCGTTACTTGCTCGTGTGTGACCATCGTATTCTTGTCCCCGCCATGACCCGCATATTCCGGAGTATAGACGGTATGGCCCATTTTGCGGAGTTCCGCTGCCGTTTCATCCCAGAAGCTGGCATCCACCCATGCACCGTGGACAAGCACGAAGGTTAAGCTTTGCTGATCTCCCGGCGTACCTTTTGCCGCTGCTCCTGCGGGTGAGGGGTGGAACGGCAGTAATGCGAGAAGGAAGAGCAGGGCAACCGTCCTGGTTAGCGCTTTTCTGATTTGTTGATTATTCATATCGACTCTGGCCTCCTGCAATGTGATCGAACCTAATAGACAGGATGCCCGGATCCTAGCGTAAAGATGTAATTTCAGGGAAGAAAATGGAACTCAAACTGGTTGTGTACTCCATTTCCCAATCGTATATAATTAAACCATATGGGCTCAGGCAGACAAGGAGGTTGAGGAATGCCTACACCAAAAGGAGCAGAACATAAACCTAAAAGGAAACTCAGTCTAACATTGCTGCTCATGGCCCTGGTGACCATGGTGTTTCTGCTCACAACAACGATTCTGTTTGTTGGCTCTTACCAATCCAAGAAGAAATCCCTGATGGCTACCACGCTTAATCTGAATTACTCCAATGCGGACAGAATGAGCAAAACGGTGGATTCACTGTTTCGTTCAATGCGCAGCAGCTTGATTTATGGTGCGGACAAAATCTCCAGCATGGAGTCAGCAGGGCCGGAAGCTATAGATGAATATCTTGATTTAATGCGCAACAGCAGCAATTACTTTAATTCAATCATCCGGGTAGATGCCGGAGGGAAGGTGCTGAATAATTCACCGGCTGCTCTTGAGATGGTAGGCAAACAGATTATGTCACCTCCGGTGCTGGAAGCGCTACGGTTGAAGAATGCGTACCTGTCTCCGTCCTATACTTCGTCCACGACCGGCAGAATTCTTTTTTTCATGAGTGAACCGCTGTATAACCAAGACAAACAATACCTGGGTCAGCTCGGGGGTACAGTCTATCTCCAGGATTACAATATCCTGAACATGATATTCGGGAACAATACTGTCGATGAATCGGGTTCCTATTACTATATTGTCAGCTCGGAAGGGCATCTGCTCTTCCATCCCGACAAAACACGAATGAACGAGGATGTAAGTGACAACGAGGTTGTGCAGCTGATGATGCAAGGGAAGAGCGGGGAAATGATGGGGCGCAATACCAAGGGTGTATTGATGCTCGCAGGGTATTCGGCAGTTCCGGCTAACGGCTGGGGTGTTGTTGTGGTATCACCGGTCAAAGTCATCAAGGATCAGCTGCTGGCCCATCTGCGCAAAATCGTATCGTATACTGTGATTCCATTTGTGATCCTGCTGCTGTGCGTATTTGTGCTGGCTCACCGGCTGGCGAAGCCGTTTGTGGTGCTTGCTGACCTGGTGAACCGAATCGGCAAAGAGAATGTTGAGCTTCCCGATCTGAAGCCTCACTGGAACCGGGAGGTGGACCTGCTGACCAAAGCGGTGGTCATTGCCTGGACGGACATCCAGAAGCAGACGAACCAGCTAACCCAGGAAGCGATGACGGATCTGCTGACAGGACTTACGAACCGCAGATCCCTGGATCTGAGCATGAGCCAATGGATTGCCGCCCGGGTACCTTTTTCTGTAATCGTTCTGGATGTGGACAAATTCAAATTCGTTAACGATACTTACGGCCATCTGGCCGGGGATGAGGTGCTGAGACAGGTGGCTGAAGTGCTTACCGCAAATATCCGCCCGGGTGATGTGTGTGCCCGTTACGGGGGCGAGGAATTTGTGCTGCTGCTCCCGCGGACCAGACCTGAGGATGCCTACAATGTGGCTGAACGGATCCGCCAGACGCTTGAGAAAAGCAAGGTTCCCTTGCCGATGCAAGTGACCTCTTCCCAGGGGATTGCCCATTATCCTACGAATGGCCGTACGCGCGAAGAGCTGCTGGGGAAGGCGGATGAAGCTTTATATACTGCGAAGCATACCGGCCGGAACCGGACCGTGATTGCCCGCGAATAAGAAAAAGGAGCATCTCCATCATGGGGGTGCTTTTTAGTTTCCTCTCCGCAGCTGAAATTAATCGTCACCTGGGCATTGGCGGATACATATCCTACCTCAGAACGATAAAAACGGCCCCGATGAAAGGAAGGATTCGCGTGACCTCTTATATGGATTACACGTCACCTAATACACAGTTTACGTTTGACATGAATTGCAACACATTGTTTAAGAAGGATGACTGCAATTATATCAATGTGCTGGGTATTAAGAATTTGAACACCCTGGAGAACACCTCGCTGCTTGATATTTTTCTCAGCAAATCCAATGTGGTAGAACCGCATTATCATCAAAATGCTGCAGAGCTGGTGTATTGTATATCCGGCTGTGCGGTGGTATCGCTGATCAACCCGTTCACGAATGAGCTGCTGCATTTCCCCATATCACCGGGGCAGGTAGCCAATGTGCCGCAGGGCTGGTGGCATTATGAAGTGGCAACGGTGGATTGTACCCATCTGCTGGCTATCTTCGATGCGCCGACGCCGGAAGTCATTCTGGGATCGGATATTCTGAGCAAGACACCGGCCAATGTTCTGGCTCATACTTACTGTTTGAATGAAGCACTTGTTAAGGAAGCGCTGGCTCCCGTTAAGCCCCAGACCTTCATTGGCCCGCCAGCAGATTGCTGCGATCCGTCGCAGGTGGCTGCTGCGAATATGAAGGGTACGAAGATGGCTCCCGTTAATATGGCTCCGATGATGGCAAATGCGAATATGGCGCCTTATAGTTATCAGCAGGCTCCGCAGCCTTTCGGATACCAGCCTATGCCGGTCCACGGCTACTATACCCAGCCGTATGCCCAGCCTTACCGCCAGCATCCATATGTCCAGTTCAATCCGAATGCGGGTAATGCCGTGAATGAGACCGGAATCGAATAGCAGAAAAGGGAATGAAAGAAGACGGCAGCGAATTCTGAGGATTCAGAATACACTGCCGTCTTCTTATTGTCGTCTGCTTCAAGTGATCGCATCTTTCATCAGCGGTTATCCTTGATCTGGAAAGATTGCAGGTAGTCCTGGATATCATCCTGAGGGGTCTTGAGCAGGCCTGCCAGCATACTCTGAATAGAACGCAGCGCTGCAACCTTCTCATCGATCTCGGTAATTTTATCGCGGACTCTTTCCTTTAACGATTCGGCATCCATCTCGGAGCCGAGCAGCGCGAGCGCCGTCTGGATTTCTTTCAGCGAATAGCCCAGCGATTTGGCATCCTTAATGAACTTAAGCTTCACCAGATAATCACCGGAGTAGATCCGGTATCCCTTCGCGGTTCGCCCGGGGACAGGCAGGACGCCGCTATCTTCATAGTAGCGGATGGCAGCCGCACTCAGTCCCGCCCGGCGGGCCAGCTCTCCGCGGGTCATTCCTTCCATCGGTCAGTCACTCCTTAGATTCGGAATTTATATATGCCCGCATATAGGATCTGGTTGTGAACAACGCGGGTGCCGTCTGATACGGTAAATACTCTATGACTCCATCAGTCTCATAATTACGGCTAGCAGCATCCCGGTATCCAGCCGCCGCTTCAAGGTCAAGTATGAATTTACCCCGGACTAGGGGGAGCAGCGCCGGGAAATTTTGGAACCTAGGACAGGCGGACAAGCACGCGGCCCCGTGTATTCGACTTCAGAATATCCTCGAGTGCAGCAGGCAGCTCCTTCAGGGTAATCTCGCGGTCCACCAGCTTCTCCAGTACGGCAGGCTTCATGTCGCCGGCCATACGCTGCCACAGCTTCGCCCGTTTCTCCGCAGGGCAGGAGACGGAATCGATGCCAAGCAGGCTGACTCCGCGCAGGATGAACGGTAACACCGTCGTGGGAACGGCGGTTCCTGCTGTTAAGCCGCTTGCGGCAACTGCACCGCCGTATGCGATTTTGCTCAGCACAGCCGCTAGCGGTGTACCTCCAACGGAATCTACAGCAGCCTGCCACAGCTGCTTATCGAGCGGCTTAACCGTGCTGCCGGCTACATCCTCGCGCGAGATTACTTCAGCTGCGCCCAAGGCTTGCAGATAACCAGCTTCGTCTGTTCTGCCGGTGCTGGCGGTTACCTGGTAACCTTGCTTCGCCAGAATGGCTACAGCAGTACCTCCGACACCGCCGGTTGCACCGGTGACAAGTACTTTTCCGTTATCCGGAGTTAGTCCGTGAGCTTCCAGCGCTTCAATAGACATTGCAGCCGTGAAACCGGCCGTTCCGTAGATCATCGCTTCCCGCAAAGTTAAGCCCTCAGGCAAGGAAATAACCCAATCCGCTGGAATACGTGCATATTCACTGAAGCCGCCGAAGTGTGATACGCCGATGCCATAGCTGGTGGCAATAACGGACTGGCCTTCCCGGAAACGGCTGTCAGCAGAAGAGACCACGGTCCCAGACAGATCTATGCCGGGGACAAACGGATAATTTCGCACAATGTTGCCATCCGGGATACCCGCTAGTCCATCTTTATAGTTTACACTGGAATAGGCTACCTTAATTAGGACTTCACCGGCCGGCAGGTTTTCGAGTGACAGCGGCTTGACCTCTACAGAGAAAGTGTCAGTCTTATCTACCACCAAAGCTTGAAAAAGGTTAGTCATATCTTTTATTCTCCTTAACCGAACTCTATTTGTACATCTGTTATATAATATTTATTCTGACCGGTCAACTTTTTATTGACTATGATATAATACACATTATTCTTCATTCGCGGAGGTCCTATGGTACGTTACAAGAAATCTGAAGAGAAGCGCAAGCAGATCCTGCACGCTGCGTTTCGGGCATTGTCCGAGCGGGGCTACGATGCTGTAACCCTGCAGACGATCGCCGATCATGCGGAGGTCAGCAAGGGCGTCGTCCATTATTATTTCGAGAGCAAGGAAGCGGTGCTGGTTGAACTCCTGGAATGGCTGACCGGCAGAATCTCTGCCAAGGAGCAGGCCGCTGTGGGGGAACAGCATACCGCAACGGGGAAGCTGACGGCTTACATTGAGTCTGCATTTCCGGGTCCGGCGCAGAACCGTGCCTTTTACCGTGTCTACCTGGATTTCCTGGCACGGGCTAGCCGCATTCCGGTGTACCGGGAGATTAATCAGCGTTTCTATGACAGCTGTGCGGGAATCAGTACGGAGGTGCTGACACTCGGGCAGCAGGAAGGTATTTTCTCCAAAGAGCTGTTACCAGAGAAGACTAGCCCGGTGATCCGGGCGATTATTGACGGCTGCCTGATCCAGTGGCTGATGGCCGATAAGGACGAGCTGCATGAGGTATTCAAGGATTCCTGTTACACGGCAATTATGAAGGTGCTGAGTGTGTAGAGGGGAAGATGAAGAAACCGGTGAAAGGTGGATAGCATTTGGGGAGGAAATGGCGAAAAATCGTATTTATAGCTGTGGTCTGCCTTGTTCTTGGCGGGGGAGTGTTGTATCTGTATGGGGGTTCTGATTCTGGCTCTGCAGTACACAGGCTGCGGCTTGGCAATGAAGAACCGGCGAAATATTTGCAGGGAATGGACGTGCTAACTCAAGATCAAATGGAGCTGTCGCTTGGCCATCAGAGCCAACCCGACGGCTACATCAGTATCTATAATCATTCGGAGATCTTGTGGAAGAAACCGGTCACGATTCCGGCAGGAGAAGGGCAGCTGATCAAGTTCACACAGGGAGGGAGTGCTGTATTTCCTGCTCCTGAGGTTATTTATTATTGGTTGTGTATTCAGCGTCCCGGCAAACACGCAGAGGATGAACTTGTAACCTACTATATTGAAGCCAAATTACTTGGTGAAGATGAAGATGCTGCGGAAAATAAGCTGCTGAAGCTTGCGGAGAACTGGGAAGTCCCGGATTGAGCAGTATACGTTGTCTCGTTTTGAAATATCTGATTGGTGAAGATAAGTCAAATTAGTTAATTTTTTGTCGGTAATTGTTGTATTTCCATGGATTATTTTAAGAATTGAGGAGGATGGTGGGAATGAGGTGGCGAATATGTAGTTTTGAAAATGAGTCTGGTTCATGTTTGAAGTTGGTTTGGACTATGTGTTTCTTATAAATCCGCTGTTCAGAAAGGATTTGAAGAACGTCTTCCTAAACAGCTCACTTATGACCAAATAACTACGAATTATTTGGAGGTCTAAAGAAGTGTCATGACAGAATTAACTATTCCATTTATATTACGTGCAGATGAAGAAAGAGAAATAAAAGAGAAAATAGATCATTGTAATTTACAAAGCAATAATATTATCGTAAGTGGTGATTCGGGCTGTGGGAAAACATCCTTAATAAAGAAAATTTTAAAAGAATATGTTTCTAATTCGGAATTTTTTGTGATTTATTTAGACTTGAATGCTGATTTATTATCAACTTCTTCTTTTTTTGAAATATTCTTATTCAATGTTTGGAATCCAATTGTATGTAATGAAGATCCATTAATGAGCATAGGTGAAAAACAATCATTTAAATCATTTATGACTAGAAAAATGTGGAGAAAAGGGGCTGCCAAAAGACTTTTTCAAGTAGTAGTTGAAAGTATTTCAGCGATTCCTACGTACGGCTCGACACTGAGCACTCTTTTAAAGGGAGAAAATAGTGATAAAAGTGAAAATAATAACGTTATCGATATGGCAGATAACATTGGGGAATATCTAAGCTTTGTTTCTAAAACAAAAAAAATTATTTTATCAATTGATAATTATCAATTTATGCAAAACAATATTAAGGTTCTTTTTGAAACTTATCTTCAGAGAATTAAAAAAAACATTTCATTTATTACAATTTATAGGACTGACAACATACAACTCAATCTGCCGTTATGCTTTGGGAATGATCGTAAATCTATTGAATTATCTAAATTCAAAGCTGAAGAGATCCTTAAATTGTTAGACAAGATGTACATCAGTAATACTTCAAATGAAAATATAGCCAACGATTGCTACAGTAAAACTTCAGGGAATTTGAAAGAAATTGAATTATACTTAAAAGATAACCATAAATCTATAATTGAAGGCACATTAAGTATTAGTAAAACACGTTCAATGAAACAAGTTTTACTTCTAATGCCTGATATTCAAAGATATTTGGTATTAATTTCCGCTATGTTTCCTGCAGGCTTAAAAATTGAATATGTATCTAAAATATTAAACGATATTTTAGTATTAAATAGTGATGATCTATTATTACATGAATTACAAAAACTTATTGCACTTGGTTATATTGTTGTAAACAGTGTTAATCATGATCTCGTAAAACCCGCTCATGAAAAAATAACCTTGTCCTTGAATAAAATTGCTAACGAGGATGAATTTGTTGAATTTTATAACAGTATAAAAGCTACTCTAGAAAATCTAATTGCGCATAAGATTCACGATAAGGATTATGTTTATATTTTACATTGTGTTATAGGTTTATATAATAGTAAGCAACTTTTAGAAAAGATGGATTATTTAATAGATCTTATAAAAATCGAATATGAACGATGTGCTTACTATTACATAGTGAGTATATATAAGCAGACGTTGGATTTGATTGAACATCTTCCTGAAATATGTTTGAGAAAAATACTAGATTCAATTCAAAAAACTTCGGAATTTTCTTTAGGAATAAATTTATTGAATATATTAAAGCAAAAAAAACCTAGTATGTATAATAAATACAGAATTTACGAAGTGAAATTTTTAACTCAATCCTATGATTTCGAAATGGCTTTAGAAGAATTAACATACATTCCTTCTAATAACGAAACTTTACTTTATCAGCTAAATATATTACAGCATATTGGTAAGGATATTGAAGCCCAACACTTGGTAAGAGAGATCCTAGATGCAGAAGATTTCGATAAATGGTTTTATTTAGTTTTAAGGAATTCAGCGCACTATTTTACCTATGATGAGGCAGTTTACAATTTAAAACGGACACTTAAGTTTTTTATTAATTCCGGGACATTATTTGAAAGAGCAACTGTTCTGAATAATCTTGGTGTGATAACTATTTGGAATCAAGAGTTTTCAGAAGCTATATATTATCTAACTGAGGCACTAAATATACATAAAACAATAAATTCAAATGAAATTTTTGAAGTTTTCTGTAATTTGGGTGTGCTTGAATTCTTAAGAAGAAATCTTGAAGGAGCCAAAACTTATACAAATAAGGCTCTAGAGACAGTACCTCAGAGCCTTTCTTTAGACCATATTATTTTACAACTCAATCGACTAATAATTGACTTGAATTCTAAAGTAATTTCCCCTCAAGGTGTTTATCAAGAAATTTTGCAAATGTATAATAATTCGATAATAACTAAAGATCCTTGGGTGAGATTTCAAGTTGTTTACAATCTGTATAGCTTAGAATTAGCTTTAAATCTTAGTATTACTGAATATCCCAGAGAATACTATATTGACAAGAATCTCGAAAGAAATTTAACCTGTTTTGAGATTTTTGTAAATGTTCATTTGGATGGTTTAGACTTACCAATGTCACTAAGTTTATCTCCTAATTGGAGATATTAATGGTTTTATGATATTTTTCAACTAAATAATGTATTCCTTCATTTTGAATTGCTGGATTGAGAAGTATGTTTGCAATTATTTCCGCGAGAAGATTCACATCTTCATTAGAATAGTTTAGGTTGCTTATACAAACAGTGCCTAATCGAATACCTGAGGTTATATCAGGAGAGGTTTGATCGCCTGGTATTAAATTCTTATTTACGAGAACATTATTTTCATAAAATCTTGATTCTACTAAATTCCCTGTTGTTTTTAAAGCTCCGACATCAATTAGGATTAAGTGAGTATTTGAAGTCCCAGTTACAACAGTTATATTTCTTTCGACTAATTTTTTGCATATAATTTTAGAATTGTCTTGTACCACTTTTGCATAATTCTCCAGATTAATTGAGCTTAGTTCAACCAATGCAATCATTTTTGCAAATTGAAGGGATTGAAGGGGCCCCCCTTGTGAAATAGGGAAAATTGAATATGCTATTAATTTGCTAAATTCACATTTATAAATAAGGATTCCACCTTGCGGTCCTCTTAAGGTTTTATCCATAGTGAATGTTACAAAGTCAGCATGGGGAAATACAGCAGGATAAGTCTTCCCAAGAACATATAAAGCAGTGTGACATATATCGGCTAATAAGAAGGCATTATATTTATGGGCTATTAGAGCAATTCTATTGTAATCAATTTGTAATGGATAGGAGGAAGCTCCAACAATTATTAGTTTAGGCTTGTTTTTTTGAGTTAGCTCTTCAATTTCATCATAATTAAATTCAAATTCAGGAGTGAGGTGATAATTTATTACTTTATTTTGATTTTTTGATATTTTATTGTGAGAGATGTGACCGCCATCTTTAGGGCTTAAACTCAGAACAACATCATTTTCTGATAATACCGCGTTATACACAATTTGATTGGCTTGAGTACCGGAATGAGGTTGAGTTGTAACATTATAATTTGTATCTAAATCGAAGAGTGTTCTTACAAGTTCTTCGGAATAAATATCAATATCCTCGATACATTCAAATGCTGGAAAAAATCTTGATCCACTTACTCCTTCTGTTGGCAATGTGAAAATGGGATATCTTTGTGCGTCTATAACACTTTCGAAAGGATAACTACAGCAAGCCTCCATATTTATGTAATTATTTTGAACAGAATGATAGGAATCAATTATTTTGTTTACTCGTTGATACTTTTCTCCAAGAAATCCATTTAATAAATACATCATTTACCTCCAAATAATTCGTAGTTATTTGGAGGTCTCAAGCCGGTTGCGCGGATTAAATTGAGAAAGTACATCTTTCTTTCGTTTTACTGATACTTCGGTGTATATTTCTGTGGTGCTCACGCTAGAATGACCTAAGATTTCCTGGACAGCTCGTAGGTCAGCTCCATTCTCCAGTAGCTGGGTAGCAAATGAATGACGGAGATAGTGCGGGGTTGATTTTTCATTAATACAGGCCAGCTTTCTGTACTTAGCAAATATATCTTCAACACCATAAATGGATAGAGCTTGACCATATTTGTTAAGAAAAAGAGTATCGCTTTGTGGACGGAATAACTCCCTTACAGCTAACCAATTGTTGAGTTTGTCAATAAGCTCAGTGCTAGATAAATATAACAGCCTCTCTTTGCGTCCCTTTCCGAAAATAATAACTACTTGATTTTTTAAATCAATATCTTCCAGTTGAATTTGTGCAAGTTCGCCAATCCGGATTCCAGTTGAAAATAACAAATCGATAATGGCATCATTACGAATAGATAAGCGGGTACGGAAAGGGGACGCAAAATGTTCTCTGTCCTTCAGAGGTGATTGCAACAATCGTTCTATTTCTTCAACTGCTAGTGTTTTCGGAATTCGTTTTGCAGTTTTGAATTTTCTTCCGAAGTTGTTGAGCGGGGATTGGTCAATCCAGCTTTTCTGGACCAAGAATAAAAAGAAAGCTTTAAACGTTATGTATTTTCTCTTAATTGTGGAATCCTTAAGGATTCCTGCACTGTTGAAGCTGTGAAAGTAGCTATGCAGGATATCGCTTGTAATTGCCTCTTCTTTATTTTCTTTCAGCCAGTTATGAAGTCTATTTAAGTCTGATACATAAGCCTTGATAGATTTAGGTGAAAGGTTTTTTTCGATAATTAGAAAAGATATGTATTTTTCAATGTATTCATCTAATGCTGAAACGGAAATTGCCAATGATATTCCTCCTGATGTTTAAGTATCTTTAAAATGGATGTTCAAAGTATAACAAAGCCTTTCGGTAAAGGGGGAAATAAGAAATATATATTTATATAATCAAATAGACGAATATGAATGTTACAGCATATAACTCACCTATCCCTTATGTATGATTGGATTTCATTATGTACAATCTGTGAACTGTAGTATATTGGACTTAGATTCGTCTGATGAGGGAGGCATATTCTATGTCAATTGCAACAACGATGATTATCCGGCTGGAGATCCGCAAGTCTCAAGCGTCTTTCGGGGATGTGGCAGCAAGGCTCGCGTCTGCGGGCGGCGATATCGTGGCGATAGACGTCATCCGTGGCGGCAAGGACGTGACGACCCGGGATCTTACAGTAAATGTGCAGGATGCGGCCAATGAAGAGATTATAAGTGTGCTTAGGAATATGCCGGGTATAAAAGTCATTAACGTTTCCGACCGGACCTTCCTGGCCCATCTCGGCGGCAAAATTGAGATTACTCCGAAGATGCCGATCAAGAACCGGGAGGATCTGTCCCTGGTCTACACACCTGGTGTGGCCCGTGTCTGTATGGCGATTGCCGAAGATCCCGCAAAGGCCTATTCGCTGACGATGAAAAGAAATACGGTAGCTGTCGTTACCGACGGCACCGCAGTGCTCGGGCTTGGCGATATCGGACCGGAGGCGGCGATGCCGGTGATGGAAGGGAAGGCCATGCTGTTCAAGCAGCTGGCGGATATTGATGCTTTTCCGCTGTGTCTGGACACGAAGGACCCGGATGAAATCATCCGGATTGTGAAAGCGGTTGCTCCCGGCTTCGGCGGAATCAATCTGGAGGATATCAGCTCTCCGCGCTGCTTCGAGATTGAGCGGCGGCTGTCAGCCGAACTGGACATTCCGGTCTTCCATGATGATCAGCACGGCACCGCAGTGGTAGCGCTGGCCGGTCTGCTGAATGCACTCCAAGTAGTGGACAAGGTTATTGCCGATTGCAGAATTGTTGTCGTTGGCATCGGTGCGGCGGGCGTGTCGATCTGCCGCCTGCTGCTGGCGGCGGGCGCGAAGCAGATCTATGCCGTGGACCGGGCAGGGATTCTGAACCGGGACGAAAACTACTCCAATCCCGAATGGAGCTGGCTGGCCGATGCAACGAATCCGGAGAATCTGAGCGGAGGCCTTGACGAAGCGATTCGCGGTGCGGATGTATTCATCGGCGTCTCCGGTGGAGGGATTCTACAGGTGAAGCATCTGCAGACCATGGCCCCGGACAGCATTGTGTTTGCTATGGCCAACCCCAACCCGGAGATTGAACCGGAGCTGGCTGAGCCTTTTGTCCGCGTGCTGGCTACCGGAAGAAGCGATTATCCGAACCAGATTAATAACGTTCTCTGTTTCCCGGGGATCTTCCGCGGAGCGCTGGACTGCCGGGCGAAGACCGTGAATCTGGAGATGAAGCTGGCGGCGGCACAGGCCATCGCTGCAGTTGTCCATCCGGATGAGCGGAATGAGCAGTACATTATTCCGAGTATTTTTAACGAAAAGGTAGTGGAGCAGGTGCGTCTTGCTGTTATCCAGGCAGCCATCGCTACCGGCATAGCGCGGCGTATTCCGCCGGATATTAACTGAGCGGAGAGTGTTAACCCGGATAGCAACTTGAATACTGACAAGGCAAATGAAGCTGCGGCCACTATGGCTTGCGGCTTTTTGCAATTTGGGATTTATGCATTATTAATAAGATGGCCGAGGGTTTGGCGGAGGCGGAGGCGAGAGGCAGGGAAGCAGTTGGATTTTCTCCACTTGCTCATGAACGGAGAAGCCCTCGCCAGGAAACAGGTGGATAATCAGCACTTACTAAGCTGCAAATAGGTCAGAGTGGAGAAAAGACATGGAATTAAATATCGTTTATCCGACCAATTAGTTAAGATGCAATGAAAGTCCCGAATTAAGATACAATTATCCAACTATTATGCAAGTGCCAGTTGTAATTACGATCTGATTTTAAAGAAAGGAATCAGGTGTTCTCAGACTATCCACATCCAATTAAAGCATGGTAAAATATATAATTGAAAACATCTATTCAATTATTCGGGAGGCGCTATGAACCGCAGAATTCATATTATGGGAGCTTCCGGAGCGGGGACTACCACACTTGGCAAGGCGCTCGCGGCAAGGCTTCCGCATGTTCATCAGGACAGTGACGATTATTTCTGGGAGCAGAAATATAGTAAGCAAACACCGGTTGCAGCGCGGCTAAGCAGATTGCGGGCCGATTTGGAGCGGCAGGAGCCGTGGATTCTGTCCGGTGCGGTCTGCGGATGGGGAGACGGGCTGCGCGATACTTTTGATCTGGTGATTTTCCTGTGGATACCTGAGCAGCTCCGGCTGGAACGCTTACGGGCGAGGGAATATCAGCGCTATGGCGATGAGGGTCTGCCTGGGGGAAGCAAATATGAGGATGTCGAGACCTTCATGGAGTGGGCGGCGCTCTATGATACGGCTGGACCGGAGGTCCGGAGCCGGGCGCTGCATGAGGAATGGATGGCCGGGCTGAATTGTGATGTTGTACGTTTGGAAGGAGATATGCAAGTGGAAGAACGGGTGGCGGCTGTACTGCACCATATGTCCCGGTAAATCCCGGCATGACCTTATAAGGCATTGTTTTTTACAATATAAGCTATGGAAAAGAGGGCTAAACATGAAGAAGATCGTGCGTGCGCTGCTGCTTCCCGGAGTCATGCTTATGCTGCTTACGTCCTGCAATACGGAAACTACTCATTTCAATTATACGTTCAAAGGCGAGAGCGAAACCTGGTCGGCTGTATATGAGCAGACAGCAAGCCAGAAGCTGATCATCAAAAATGACAGGGTGAAGGATTCCGATACCAGCAAACGATTTACGTTCCAGCTCCATTATAAAGGTGAACAGTCCGATCTTGGAGAGATGAAACAGCTCAAATACGAATATAAAGCCTCTAGCGGCGGTGGCGGAAGTCAGACTATGGAAGGTCCAATACCTGTAGCACTGATGAAGATGAGCGGCGCTGGAAGCGGTTCTTTTGCAAAGGAAGATTCCGTCATTAAAGTAAATGTGGAATGGGACGGTCACAGTGAGGAATTTGAACTTAAGAATGAAAAGCAGGGCAAGTAGAGGCTAATTCCATAGAGAATTAGTCTTTTACATAGATAATCATGTTGTCACTGATTAGGAGAGGCTGCCCATGATGAAAAAAGAGAGGGTTGCGGTGGAATGAGCTTAGGGCTGGTTAGGCATTTCAGAGTGCAGCACAAGCCGGAGCGGACCTGGCTGACTGGAGAGCAGTTCAATCTATGGATACAGGGATATGAGACAGCCCCAATTCAGCAACCGGGACATAAGAGCAATATGCAGAAGTGGGATATTTGTCTGTGCAGTGATCAGGCGAGAGCGGTACATACGGCAAGTTATTTTGATGCTCAAGAGTTCGTATATACGGAGCAGCTGAGGGAAATTGGTATAGCAGCCCTGCAGTTAGGTGGATTTAAGCTAAGCGGACTGCGCCTGCCTCTCTCCTGCTGGCTCGTACTTGCACGTTTGTCCTGGACTGCCGGTCATCGCTCTCAACCGGAGAGCAAAGCGGCTGTTCTGCAGCGTGCCCATATGGTAATAGATTCTCTAGCGGCAGAAGCTGAAGCAGCTGCAGCGGAAGGACGTGTGCTGATCGTCAGCCATGGAGCGTTCATGAAGGTACTGGACAGGGAACTCCGGCGCAGGGGCTATAAGGCAGAACGGATGTTTTTTCCGCGCAATGGGCAATTATTTCTGTATGAGAAAAAATAAAGAACTCACAAATATATGAAAGCGGGGGCACAGACTATGGTAACAATCGAAGAAATCGGCATTGAATCGCTTAAGGCGCTAAATACGCTGTACGAAGAACTGATTGGCGGACCGACAGATCCGGTGAAGCTGGAGACGGCATTCAGGGCCATCCGGGAGGATAGCCGGTATGTGTTATTGGGTGCCTTTGTAGACGGGGAATTGCTGGGCTCTATGATGGGGATCGTCTGCCAGGACCTCGTTGGGGATTGCCGTCCGTTCATGGTGATTGAGAATGTAGTGGTCTCTTCGCGTGCACGCCGGCAGGGCGTTGGCAAAAAACTGATGACCGCCCTCGAAGACATCGCCCACGAGCGGGACTGCTACTATATTATTTTCGTGTCGGGAGAGAAGCGGAAGGAAGCACATGTTTTTTATGAGAAGATGGGCTACAAGGAAGAGCGGGTGGAGGGGTACCGTAAGCATTTGAGCTCGCATTAGGTGGATAAGGTGCAAACGAGTAGAGGGAAGCTCACAAGCGTAGGAAATCATAAATTGCATAACATTATCGAAGGTAACAATAAGGGCCTGCCCCCCGTAGTATTTGAGCATGGCTGTGGTTCATCTGCCTTGTTATGGTCGCTTGTAGCCCCCGAAATTGCCAAGGTTACACAAGTCATCGAATATGATCGCGCAGGTTACGGATGGAGTGAGCCAGGGCCGTTCCCGCGTAGCAATGAGCAGTGTATATCAGAGCTTTATGAGCTGCTGCTGCAGGCTGGAGTTGAGGGGCCTTATATTTTTGTGGGTCATTCCTACGGAGGATTAAATGTAAGACTGTTTACCGGGAAATATCCGCAGCTCGTGGCAGGGGTTGTGCTGGTTGATTCCATGCATGAAGATGAAATAACAGACCGTTTTCCGGAAGAACATGTTAAGGGACAGCTTATGGCTGTTAAGTTCTATTCTGTATTAAAAGTACTGTCTAAGATCGGAGTATTGAAGATTCTTTCGAGTTTCAAAAAGTTCCCCGGGTTCTCTGCAACCATTAGCCCTTTTTCAAAGCAGACCCGGACGCTTTTATGGAAGACATCGTTTCAGAAAAAGACTATTGCGGCCATGCATAGTGAATTCTCCAATGTGCAGGATGGTTACCGGAAAGTCAGGGAGTTGCCCGCAACAGATATTCCCTTGATTGTCATCAAATCAGGTGTAGTCAATGAATTCTATCCCGGGACTTCAGAAGATACGAAGAGAATAATCAGAGCGAAGCTCCTG
Organism: Paenibacillus sp. FSL E2-0178; assembly: GCF_038593005.1. Classification (NCBI taxonomy): domain Bacteria; kingdom Bacillati; phylum Bacillota; class Bacilli; order Caryophanales; family Paenibacillaceae; genus Paenibacillus; species Paenibacillus sp. FSL E2-0178. The sequence goes on along the minus strand of NZ_CP151953.1, from coordinate 1,463,411 downwards.
GAAGCGGCAAATGATCTGACGAACTGGTCAGTCAACGGGAAGCTGGTTGAAGCATCGGGCAGCGGACATAACATACATATTGAGAACCCGCAGATTGTTGTTGATTCAATTGTTGAGATCCTCAGAACTACATCTCTGACTTAGATTAGATGAAGCCTTCGAATCAGTCATAAATGGATTATTCAGTAAAGCTGGGACATCCACGTTCCAGCTTTAATTGTATTTGATACAACTAAAAAGAAGGATTGGGGTTCCAAATGTAATTTAGTTGCATTCTCTACAACTAAAAACCTGCTTATTCTCTTAGGGAGCACTTTTCTTATTTTTAGTTGTACTGAATACAGTTAAACTTGGAAAATCCGGCTTTGCCTCGTTTTTAACTGTATGAAATACAATTATCCCGCTAAGCTATACTTTGTACTAGATTTCATCCCCCGTAGTAGCCTTAATATTCTTCTCCAGAGCGCTTTATCACCTCTCCCCCCAAAATTACCGTTTGACCATCCCGATGACAGCGCTTTATAATCCCTTCATGAGTGGCGGACCAGTGGTCATGACTACAGAAGGCGGGGGACAACTGTGAATCAAATATGCAAAGTGCTGATTGTGGACGATGAAATTCTGGTCCGGCAGGGGATTAAGTATGTCCTGGACTGGGAACGCGAAGGATTTCAGATTGTAGGTGAAGCGGCCAACGGGCAGGAAGCGCTGAATTCGCTGCAGACCCTGCAGCCGCATATCATCATTACCGATATTGTGATGCCGGTGATGGACGGCGAGGAATTAACACGCCTAGTGAAGCGGGATTATCCGGCTACAGAGGTAATCGTGCTGAGCAGCTTCAGCGAGTTCCATTATGTGCGCTCCACCTTCCAGAATGGGGTAGCCGATTATATTCTGAAGCCGAAGCTGGAAGCCGGGTCGCTGCTGCAGGTGCTACAGAAGACCCGGGAACGTATCCCGGGACTGGGCGCTTCCTCGGCTGGAGTTCAGCCGGAAGCGGCACCCCAGCGGCTGGATGCCCTGCTCAGCCGGATGATCTCAGGCTACCGGCTGCAGCCTGAAGGCGAGGAGTTCGTGAAGCGGCAGCTTCCGCAGGACTGCTTCAGCTTCCTCGGCTGGGAGACCGGACCAGCCGGTGTTACCGGTGCTGACAGCAATGCAGCCACCGCTGGTGCCGATAACGCAGACAATGACGCAGACGCATTGGCAGCCATCACCGCAGCTGTAACCGGGGAACTGGAACGGACTGTTCCAGGACTGGTGCAGTGCATCATCCCTGGCGGTGAGCCGAATGCGGCACTGCTCCTGGTCAACCTGCAGGAAGAGCAGTGGCCGGCGCTCTTGCAGGTTGTGAATATGCTGGCCCACGCCTTGGCCGGACAAGAGCCTGAGCTGCGCATGACCCTGAGCCGGGCTTTCGGTTCGCTTAGCGAGGTGGCAGCGGTCTATCAGGAGAGTGTTCTTAAGCTGCGGCAGTACCGCTTCTTTTTGCCGGATCAGGTACTGCTGGTCCACGATGAGCTGCCGCAGAGGGAAGCACAGCTGCCGAAATTCAACCTGACCCAGTTCACGGAGCAGCTGAAGCGCCAGCAGCTGGAGGAGGCGTTCGGCGATCTGCATCAGCATGTCGATGCGCTAAGCCGGCAATATGATGGGGATGTGTTTCAGTTCAAGTCCTTCCTCGGCAATATTATCTTCAATGTGACGAATCAGTTCAGCCATCTGGGAGAGCTGGAGGAAGGGAAATACGGGCTGTTCCGGGCCATAGATGAGGCAGGCTCTGCGGATGAGGCCGTGCAGGTTCTGGATCATTTTCTCGCCCGGGTCATGGAATTGACTTCATCGGCAGCACTGACCCCGGGCAGTAACGCCAATATGACCAAGCTGCTCCAGTACATGGAGGAGCATTACGCGGAGCCGCTGAGTCTTACGGAGCTGGCCCGTCATTTCCATTTCAACCCTTCTTACCTGTCCAGTCTGTTCACGACGTATAACCAGGAGGGCTTCAAGGAGCATCTCAATACGATCCGTACGGGCAAGGCGGCAGAATTGCTGCGGGCAGGCGAGGCGCCGATTTCCGAGATTAGCAGCATGGTCGGATATGGCGATCACAGCTATTTTTGCAAGGTGTTCAAGAAATACACCGGCTTGTCCCCGAGCGGCTACAGACGTCAGCATTACGGACAGGAGTAGAGCCTATGCGCAGATATTGGGATCGCTTCAAATTCCACAGCCTGTTCATCAAAATATTCATCGTGATGCTGGTCAGCATTATTGCTGTAGCCATCGCTTCTTCATGGACCACCGTCCGTATGTCGGAGAAGCTGTTCATGAACACCTTCAGCATTACGAATACCAAGGTGATCAGCCAGATTAAGGCGAGCTTCGAATCCTTTCATTATTCGATCGTTACCGCCACCAACAACACACAGCTGAGCGGCACCATTAAGAGCTTCCTGACGGAAGAGGACTCGAATTCCCTGCGGGTGCTGCGGACCTATTACAATATGACCACGCAGATGAAGAAGATCCAGTCTACTCTGGACTCCTACCAGGTCGGGATCAAAATCATGGGCAAAAACGGACGCAGCTATTCCACCAATACGAACAATCTGCTGATGAGTGACCAGGAGCTGCAGCAGCATGAGCTGACCAGGAATACACTGGCTGAGCCGAAACGGCTGATGTACCAGTTCTATGAGGAGAGCAGTAAGGATTCCCCGCAGAAAGAGGCTGTGATCGTAGCCAGCAAAGCACTCATGGAACGCACAACGGGCGATATTTACGGAACCTTGTATTTTACCATTCATGAGCAGGATTTCCGCCCCTTCTATGCAAGCTTTGTCAGCACGGGGAACGATGTGGCGATTCTGAACAGGGATGGAGTCATAGTCTCCAGCAACCGCAGTGATCTGATGGGCCAGCAGGCGGAGGATTTACTGCAGTTTGCCAGGGAGATCGAAGAGAAGCAGCTGGATTACAAAAATGTTGATTTCCGCGGTACGGATTCCATTCTGATTGCAGATTATCTGTCTTCCTATGATTTCTATATTGTGAATCTGATTGATAAAAAGACGGCTCTAGGCCAGATGGTCAACGGTAAAATGGTGGTGCTGATCTGCTCCGCCATCGTAATCGTAGCCCTGATCGTGGTGTTTCTGATCTTCAGAAGGCTGACCCGGTCGCTGACCCTGCTTACCCGGCAGATGTCCAAAATCACCCAGCGGAACTTCCATAATTACATCACGGTAACCGGAAGCTTTGAATTTCAGGAGCTGGGACATGCCTATAACTATATGCTTGATGAGCTGAATGAGTATGTGGAGAAGCTGGTCGAGACGCAGAAGGAGCAGCGGAATGCCGAGCTGGCGGCCCTGCAGCATCAGATTAACCCGCATTTTCTGTATAATACGCTGGCCTCGGTCAACTTCCTGGTGCAGCAGGGCAGCCAAGAGAAGGCGGTTCATACGATTCATGCCCTGATCTCGATGCTGCAGAATGCGCTGAGTAACGTCAGTGAGAGCATCACCGTGACCCAGGAGCTGGAGAATCTGAAGTCCTATGTGTTTATCAACCATGTGCGCTACGGGGAACGGATCAGAGTGAATTTCTTCATCTCACCGGACTGTATGGACTTCCATCTGCCGAAGCTGATCATTCAGCCGTTTATTGAGAATGCTTTTTTTCATGCGTTTACGAAGAAAAGCGGCGGATATATCCATATCCTCATCTCCCAGGATGCCGGATCCCTGCTCTGCGAGGTTGTCGATAACGGAGACGGTATGGACACCGTTGAAGCCGATCTCCCCATGTCCGGGCCTGCAAGCAAGCGCCAGCTGTTCACCGGGATTGGGATCAGGAATGTGCATGACCGGCTGGTGCTGATGTATGGCGAAGAGTACGGGATTACTATTAAAAGCGTACCTGGTGAGGGGACAGCCATTAAAATCCGCCTGCCGCTGATCCCGGGACAAAAATAATACCAATATCCAAAAAAAGAACAAACGGCAAAAAGGTAACGCTTACAATTAGGCGATAAAATGACAAATCCCTATAAAGTAAGTTCTAACGGGTCCTCTTTCGCGGATGATAAGATTACTTATGTAATAAATAAGCGCTTACATTGAAGCTGAACTCATAAAAGCGCATCAAAGGGGAGGATTACAAATGAAAAAAGGCATTGCGTTATTGCTGATTTGCCTGCTTATGCTTACTGCCTGCAGCTCCAATTCGAACTCTAACTCCGGCTCTAAGAACACAGGTAATGCAGCTGCGGACACCGGGACGGCGGGGAATCCGGCAACGACAGAACCTGCTCAGGCGAAAGAAATTACAATTTGGGCCTGGGACCCTGCATTCAATATTGCCGCGCTGGAAGTAGCCAAAGCGGAATATGCCAAAACTAACCCTGATGTCAAAATTAACATTGTAGAGTACGCACAGAATGATATTATCCAGAAGCTGAATACAGGCCTTAACTCCGGTACAACCAAAGGGTTGCCGAATATCGTGCTGATCGAGGATTACCGCTCCCAGAGCTTCCTGCAATCCTATAAGGATTCCTTCTATGATCTCAGCAGCTCGATTAAAGGCTCCGACTTCGCTGATTATAAGGCAGGACCAACCAGCCTGGACGGCAAGCAGTACGGCATTCCTTTTGACTCCGGCGTAACCGGACTCTATGTCAGAACCGATTATCTGGAGCAGGCAGGCTATAAGCTGGCCGATCTGCAGGATATTGACTGGAACAAATATATTGAAATCGGCAAAGCTGTGAAAGAGAAGACCGGCAAGGCGCTGATTACACTGGACCCGAACGACCTTGGGCTGATCCGGATGATGATTCAATCCGCCGGTGAATGGTATCTGAAGGAAGACGGCAAGACGCCGAATATTGCCGGCAATGCTCCGCTGAAGGAAGCTTTTGAAATCTATAAAGGGCTGACAGATTCCAATGTGGCGAATGTGCATGCCGACTGGAGCCAATTCGTTGCAGCGCTGAATAGCGGTGATGTGGCTTCGGTGCCTACAGGCAACTGGATCACGCCTTCAATCACGGCTGAAGCATCGCAATCCGGCAAGTGGGCCATCGCACCGCTTCCGAAGCTGACCGCGAATGAGTCGGTTCATGCCTCGAATCTCGGCGGCAGCTCATGGTATGTGATGAATGTGGACGGCAAGGAAACGGCAGCAGACTTCATGGCGAAGACCTTCGGCTCCAATGTGGAAATGTACCAGAAGCTGCTCACGGATATCGGTGTTATCGGTACGTTCAAAGCGGCTGCGGGCGGAGAGGCTTACGGCCAGGCCAATGAGTTCTTCGGCGGCCAGAAGGTTGTATCGGATTTCGCCGCCTGGACAGAGCAGATTCCAAGTGTTAATTACGGTATCAATACCTACGCTATCGAAGACATCCTTATTGTTGAAATGCAGAACTATCTGAACGGCAAGGACATTGACAGTGTGCTGAGCGATGCCCAGGCCCAGGCCGAATCACAGATTAAATAGCTGAATCTGACACACAGGTAAACCTTGGGCGTGGCCTGCGGCTCCCGGGCTTTCAGGAGGGCGGGCAGCGTCCGGGGTTTATTTTAAAAGATAAGAATTTATATGCTCCGCGCATAAATTATCCTTATCTTTCTCGCTGAAACGGTACCGTCCTAAAAAAGGACGGCAAAGCCGTTTCTACTTGAATACCATGAAGGGGCTGGGCCGATGTGAAAAAAACAAATTCGAGCGTGAGTATCCGTACCAAAAGCGTATTGACCGGATGGTCCTTCGTCCTGCTCGCGGTCATTCTGATCTTCGTCTTCTATTTCTACCCGATGCTCCAGGCGCTGATTCTGTCGTTCCAGACAGGAACGGGCAGCAATCTTACTTTCACCGGATTCGACAACTATTCACGGCTGCTGTCTGACAAAACCTTCATTACGTCCGTTAAGAACACCTTCATTTATCTGCTGGTACAAGTGCCGCTGATGATTGTACTGGCGTTGTTCATCTCGGTGTTGCTGAATGACAGCAAGCTGAAATTTAAGGGCTTTTTCCGGACGGCGATCTTCCTGCCCTGTGTAACTTCGCTGGTTGCCTATTCCGTAGTGTTCAAATATTTGTTCGCCGGCAATGGACTGGTGAATACCATGCTGCTGAAGCTTCATCTGGTCAGTGCCCCGATTGAGTGGATCACTGATCCGTTCTGGGCCAAAATTGCGATTATTATCGCGATCACGTGGCGCTGGACGGGCTACAATATGATTTTTTATCTGTCCGCCCTGCAAAATATTGACAATTCCATCTACGAGGCCGCCAGAATTGATGGGGCTTCGGCGTCACGGCAGTTCTTCGGAATTACTGTCCCGCTGCTGAAGCCGATCATCCTGTTTACCTCGATCACATCCACCATCGGTACCCTGCAGCTGTTCGATGAGGTCATGAATATTACGAAGGGCGGCCCGGGGAATGCGACGCAGACGATCTCCCAGTACATTTATAATTTGTCGTTCAAATATTCAGCAGACTTCGGTTATGCAGCTACCGTATCGTATTCCATCGTGATTATGATTGCGCTGCTGTCGGTCATCCAGTTCAAAGTGGCAGGTGATAAAAATGGCTAAGAGCAAACGTTTCTTCATGTATCTGTTCCTCAGCATCGCGGCCATTGTCTCGATCTTTCCGTTCTTATGGATGGTGGTCAGCTCCACGAACAAGTCGGTTGACGTCACCCGCGGGAGGCTGCTGCCCGGTACACATCTGCTGGATAATTTCCAGAAGCTGCTGGACACCACAGATCTGCAGTTATCCCTGATCAATTCCGCTAAAATCTCGATCACCACCACCCTGCTGGCGCTGCTGATTGCCTCGCTGGCCGGTTACGGCTTCGAAGTCTTCCGCAGCCGCTCGAAGGATATTGTGTTCAACATCCTGCTGCTGTCGATGATGATTCCGTTCGCCGCGCTGATGATTCCGCTGTACCGGATGTTCGGCAAAATCTCCAATGTGTTCCCGTGGATGGGCATTGATACAATGACTTCGGTCATCCTGCCTACGGTCACGACGGCATTCCTGATCTTCTTCTTCCGGCAGAGCACGAAGATGTTCCCGAAGGAGCTGCTGGAGGCTGGACGGATGGATGGTCTCAGCGAGCTGGGCATCTTCCTGCGCATCTATCTTCCGACCATGAAAACCACTTATGCCGCCGGGGCAATCATCACATTCATGTCGAGCTGGAACAATTATCTCTGGCCGCTGATCGTGCTGCAGACCCCTCAGACGAAGACGATGCCGCTCCTGATCTCTACTCTGGGCTCGGGCTACGCCCCGGACTACGGCATGATTATGATCGCGATTGTGATCGGCACGATCCCGACTGCGCTGGTGTTCTTTGTGATGCAGAAGCAGTTTGTGGCTGGGATGATCGGGTCGGTGAAATAAATTGAAATAGAAGCTTCCTATTATTGGGAGTAGTCTTGGCTGCAGAGATAGTTTGGACTTCCGGCCGCTGTTATATTTGAATTTCCTGATTTAAGCCGCATTGGTTGCGGTAGAAATTCAAATCTAAAGGCGGACGCTACCGCTCCTACAGTTCCAAACATCTCTTCCGCCACTCTTCCCAATTGGGAAAGATTCAAGTTCAATTGATTGATGGGGTGTGGGCAAGGAAGGGCAAGTGATCAGCGAAAGAGGCAAGCAGCAGAATGGATGCTGCTTGCCTCTTTCGCTTGCTTATTTTACTAGACGAGGGTTAAATTAGGGGGAAGGAGAGGGATAAGATGAGTTGCTTAACTGCGGACATTCATCCCGAATGTGGCGGCTGGAGCGGTGTTCGTTCAACCATGCAGCAATTGATGTATTCAGCTCCAAGCGGAATTCAGCAATAGTTGTATTCTGTACACTTAAAAACAGCGAAAAGGTAGACTCGCCTCTTTTAACTGTAGTCTGTACAACTAAATTTGCTTGAATGGGTGAGAATCTATATATATGGACTCTTTAGTTGTACGAAATACAACTAAACAGGTAATTGGTTGTAAATCAGACGTTTTAGTTGTACAAAGTGCAGTTAAGCGTAACGGAGGATGTACCATAATCGGGTCACGGCAACCCTCAACAGGCGATTGACCAAGAAACGCAGTAGCGGGAGCGCTACATTATTTCAAACGGAGCAGAATGAGAGGATGATTTATACTATGAAGCAGACAAAGAAGTTACTGGCGGGACTGCTGGCAGCGGGAATGAGCTTGGCGTTATTAATAGGGGTTAGTGCGGGGAAGGTGCAGGCCGCAGCCAAGGAATATCCGGTGCTGCTCAAGATTAACGATTATTATGTGCTCTATACGGCACCGAAGGCGCCTTATGTGGATTCACAGGGACGAATGATGATTCCATTGCGCTCGATCAGCGAGTTGCTTGGGGCGAAGGTCAGCTACGATGCCAAAAGTAAAACGGCTACAATCCGGATGGATGATGTAACGGTTATGTTCACGATTAGGTCGAAGTCCGTTTCGGTTAACGGGGTTGCCCGCTTCATGGATACGATTCCGGTATTGGAGCAAAATTCGATGTTCATCCCGGTCAGTGTGCTGGCGGGCAGTTTGGGCATCGTGAGTAAATGGGATCAGAGTAATCATCTCTATACAATGACAGGGGACACTCTGATGCAGACGGATATTATTAAATTAGCGATAGAGGATTTGGAGAGAAGCGCCTTTGGAGCACCGCCGGGGGCGATTATCAGCAATGAGGCTTTCCGTCCTGTCTCGTACACGTATGACGCGGCAAAGGGCAGCTTTACTGTCAAGTCGCAGAATATAACCGGAAATGATATTCCGGCAGGAGCATCGGATGTGGCAGCATATGTGGTGTTTAAAGATTCGGTCCAGTTCCCGGTGCAGAAACGGGACAGACCGGCTGTCGGGAAGGACGGGTTCACCTTGGTTACCACTCAGAAGCAATCGCCCTATCCCCCGCTTTATTTGCTTGTCAAAGGGAGGCTGCTTGACCGCTCCCCCATATAATTACCTGAACAAAGGTGGAATCAGATGATGAAAGATATGCAGGAAATCGTAAACGCTGTTAGCGGCTTGAAGGAAGATGAAGTACACTTGTATTTCATGCGGATTCTGGCGCAGATCAAGCGGTTAAAGGAACAGAGTGAGCGGCTTGAAGCACCGCTTGATGAACATATCGCGGGACCGGTTGGCAGCCTGCTGGGATACTACACCAGTCTGATGGATACTCCCAAAAAGCGGGAATTCTGGGACCCCTCACCGGATTGCACGCATGTGCATATCGTGTGCGGTGATTCCTTCGCCGGAGGCATGAAGCAAGCGTTGACAGGGCTAGGCTGGACAGACTCGCACAAGCTTGTTACACTGCGGGAGAATTATGCCATAGGTCCGCTGGTTCAGCTGGATTCACTGGAGGGAAGGAAGGCCCGGAGTAACTGGTTCCTCCAGAATATCGTAGGATACACTACCGCTTCTGATGAGTGCGAAGAAATGTATACGGAGCTTATGGACAAGCTTGTGCAGATTTCCGGACAGGCCGAGGTCGTGATCTGGACCAGCGGTAATGCTAATGAGCAGACCGGGCTGCGTCTTGCTGTTCATCTGCTGGGGAGCAGACAGAGCGGGATTGTGGTATGTGATGCCTGTGCAACTTGTGAAGAGCTGTACAACACTCCGGATGCCTCCATCAAATACCGTAGTTCCGGTGAGATTCCGGCCGATAAGCTTCGGGAGGCGCTGCTGCGCATTCAGGACGGCAACAAGCTTACTGCTGCGGATATCACGCGGCTGGACCTGGAGTGGCAGAACATCTCAGAACAGTCCCAGGTATTGCGGATATGGCAAGAGGATGCTGTGCTTGAGGTTCCGGCTGATTATTATGACAGCTACCTGCTGGAGAAGCTGGACTATCTGAAGCCGCCTTCCGGAGATGACGGATTCCTGAAATCAGCCCGGTTAGTCGGAGAGGCGCTGGGATATTGCGACCAATATATCGGGGACGCTTTTTTCGAATATAGGGTGAGAGAACTGATCTATAGCGGTATCCTGGAGATTAAGGGCGTTCCGACAGCGCTGAGATTCTACAGTGTCAGACGCAAAGCAAACTGAGCAGGGAAACAGAACGTTGAATGCCGGAAGTTAAAAATTACATTACAATTCAGGAGGCAGCCTATGCAAACATTATTCCGTTATAACTGGATGGTCCGCGAGGAATGGTACAAATGGTGTGAGGAGCTGCCGGAGGAAGAACTGCTGAAGGAACGGACTGGCGGAATGGGCGGAATCCTGAAGACGCTGGTTCATATTATCGATGTGGAATTGAGCTGGATCCGGGATATGGAGGGTAAGCCTGATTTTCGGGCAGATTTCCCGGAATATAACACTCTGCAGAAGATCAGGGAGCTGGATGCGAGGTTCCGGCCGGAGGTAGAGCAGTTCGTGCTGGCGTGGCATGAGGGGCTGGAGCAGAACATACTGAAGGATGAGCGGGCGGATGGACGGGTCATTGAGGATGCCTGGGGTGAGATTATGCGCCATATTATCGCTCATGAGATTCATCATTCCGGCCAGCTCTCTGTATGGTCCAGGGAGCTGGGCAGGAAGCCGGTATCCGCCAATCTGGTGGGCAGAGGGCTTGCAGGCAGTTTGCCCGGCGGAGAATAAAGGGTACTTTCAGTCCTCTTTCAGGTTTGTATTTTACAATGCCAGCAGGCATGAACAAGATACAAATCTGAGTGTTGAAAAGGCCGCATCCAAGGCGGGCGAAGCTTAGATTAGCTTTACAGCTCCGGCGGAAACCAAAGGTGACGCAGATCCACCCAGCCCTGGCTGTTGAAGGTAACACCTCTGACAGAGGGCAGATAAGCCGTCTCGGCAGGCTTCTCGTACAGGATGTGCAGCTGATGATCCCGGGTCAGGCTGTCCTCGATAATCCTGAAGCCCTCTGTCCGGGCAGCGGCGTCAGGCTCCCGGGAGATCATATGCAGCCTGCCTTCAATATCGGCGCGGGTGCGCGGCTCAATATGCTGCGAGAGTGTCAGATACAGATCGTACAGCCGCAGCTGTTCATCCTGATCACGGAGCAGAGAGAAGACAATCAGATCCGATTGCAGGCGGATCGGTCCCTTGAATTCCTCCGGGGATACGGAGACCACCTTACAGGCATATCCGTGCTGCTTCAGCCTTGCTGCAATGTATTCAGCGTCCCCGGCATACTGCGGAATGGTGGCAATCTGCAGTGCTGCCGCCGGAAGACCGGCTGAATGCGTGAAAGGTTCACGGGGAGCTTCATGCAGACAGGACAGAATATCGGCTCGGAGAAGGGGATCGCTTAGCGGTCCCTTTTTTTTGGTGTTGCAGGTGACGAATTTGCGTACCGAGGATTCGGAATGAATCTTGCTCAGGGAGCCGGTACCCGCTGCCTGCGGATTCGGAATGACATGGAAGCCCGAACCCGTCTCGGAGGGTCCCGGCGCAAGCCCCCAAGGTACATAGATGATTTCCACACGATCCAGATGGGCCCGCCCCTGAAAATAATAAGGAAATACCTCCAGCACGCAAGTATCCTCGCTCATCTCCACTACCTTGAAAGGCCCCGTTCCCGCAGGTCTTCGTCCAAATATATTCTCACCTATTGACTGCAGGTCACGGGGGACGATCGCCGCCCGGCTGGTGCAGAGGAACGGCAGGAAGAGCTCGTTCGGCTTCTTCAGCAGAATGCGGACGGTGGAGGCATTCAGTGCTTTGACTTCCTGGATTTCCTTGAAAATATAGCTGTATAGCGTCCGCTGTGACGTAGACATCATCCGTTCAAACGAGTAGACTACGTCCTCGGCGGTCAGTACCTTGCCGTGATGGAACAGGACTTCTTTGCGCAGATGGAAGGTCCACGCGGTACGGGCTTCGTCGGTCTCCCAGGCATGGGCCAGACCGGGGATCACTTTGCCGCGTTCGCCGCTGCGACCGACCAGACCGTCGAAGACATGGCTGGAAACAAAAGACTCTGCCAGCAGATTCATATACAGCGGATCGAAGGTATGAAGCTGCTGCGTGACCGGCAGCCGCAGCGTATCAATCCGCTTGTCACTCTGCATCTCGGCATGATGTCCGAAGTAAGCCAGCAGCCAGCCCTGGAGTGTATCCTGCAGGGCGGAGGTGCGGGTATGCCCGCGGATTCCCTCCAGAGCGCTGCTGATATCCTTGCTGCTGATGGCCTGCATCATGGATTCCAGAGCAATATCCTCGGAGGCTGCGAGGAACACCAGCTTGGAGCGCCGCCCCCGTCCACGGCTGGGCGTCCAGGTGATCCAGTTCATTTCTACCATTTTGCGGATCACATGCAGTGCGTTGCGGTGGGTACAGCCAAGGGTCAAGGCCAGCTCATCGAGGGTAACAAGGACCTCTGCCGGGCCTCCATGATGCGAATGCAGCTTCAGAAATTGACTGTGCAGCTTCATCTATAAGCTCTCCTTTCACAAAATAGGAAATTAATAATAATATATTTCTCTTTTTCTTCTTATTTTATCAGCTAGAATCAGGGTAGGAAAGTAAAAAGATGGAGGAATTTACCATGGACAATCAAACCGTATCCAAACCGGGGTTTGCGCGCGTTGTTTTGTTGGCCGCGTTTCTGCTTGCGCTTGTGCATCAGTTCCTGTTCTACGGCAAGATGCCCGGAATCTCTTACCCTATTTTTGTAGTGCTGTTCTACGCCTTTATGTTCTATTTCGGCAAGGAGAAGCTGCGTAAGCACAACTGGTTCAGCTATATGTGGACGGGTTCAGTCTTCCTTTTGTCGCTGACGTACGCACTGTTTGGCAACTGGTTTTTCTTCGGGCTGAATTTTCTTGTCATTCCGGCGCTGATTCTATTACATATGACTTATATGTTCAGTTACCGCCTGCCCTCCTGGAGCGGCTTCGGGCTGATCGGAGCGGCTTTGGAGCATTTCTTCCCCCAGAGCCTGCGCCACTGGAACACAGCGGTGAAGCTGTTACGCCGTAACCAGGGCGGGGTGTCTAATGCACGCAAGCAGGTTCTGATCCGTATAGTAATCGGGCTGCTGATTTCCGTTCCGCTGCTGCTGATCGTCACCTCGCTTCTCTCCACGGCGGATGGGGTATTCAACCGGCTGCTGTCAGAGCTCCCGGGTTACTTTGACAATATCTCCTTTGGCGAATGGATCAGCAGGGCGTTGTGGATTATCCTGCTTGGCCTCGGGATGTTCGGCTTTGTGTGGGGATTCATTGACAGTAAGTCCTATATCCGGACCTATCCGCCTGGAGGGCTGGATACTCTGACAGAGCAGGATGTGAATGAACCGGAGGAGGAAAGCATCGGCGTTGATGATCCGATCATCATTACTACGGTTCTGGCGGTGATCAATGCCGTATACATGCTGTTTGTGAGCGTGCAATTCTCGTATTTGTTCGGAGCCTGGGAAGGCATTCTGCCGGATGACAAGACCTATGCGGATTATGCACGGAGCGGATTCTTTGAGCTGATTCTGGTGACAGCGATCAATTTCGCTATTCTGCTGCTCTCCTTGCTGGCGGTGCGCAAAGCAGGCGGCGGGCTAAAGCGGGTAATTCAGATTCTGCTCTATATTCTGGTTCTGTGCTCGATGGTTATGCTCTACTCTGCCTACTCACGGCTGACATTGTATGAAGAAGCGTATGGCTATACCTATATCCGCTTCCTGGTGCATGCCTTCATGATCTTCCTCGGGCTGCTGCTTGTTCTGGCTGCGGTACGGATCAGCCGGGCAGAATTCCCATTGCTTAAGTGTTACATCGTGCTCGGTTTGCTGTCTTATGTGCTGATGAACTATATCGGGATGGATCATATTATCGCCAGGCAAAATATTCAGCGGTACGCCGCAAGCGGCACCCTGGATGCCAATTATCTGGCCGGACTGTCCGCGGATGTGGTTCCGGAGCTGATTGAGTTCAGCAAGCAGGAGAAAGGTATTCTTGACGAAGCGCTGCACAGCCGTTTGTCTGACCGGTCAGAGCCGCTGAAGAGCTGGCCATCCTTCAATCTAGCCAAGTTCCAGGAGCGTAGGGAACTGGAACAATATTTTGAGAAGGGCGTTGCACACTAATATGGGGATAAAACGGATAGTATTTATTCTGATTGCGGTGATCATTGCGGGTTTCGGTGTCTATCAATTCTCGGCATATTCCGAAAAGCTGACGCCTTCCACAGACCTTGCCCGCGAAGCGATCGGCGGTGTGAACCTGCATGACAATATTAATGACAGTCACCTGCTTAAGCAGTTAGGCAGCCCGTTAAGTAAAGAGGATAATGAGCTGTATGATTACTACCATTGGGAGGACGGTCTTGTCACTGCCTCTGTCCATTCCGGCCCTGACGGCGGTCTGATTAAGCGGATCATGATCACCGCCACGGATAATAACCGTTCGGATGATCCGCTCCATACAGCCTTAGGCATCGGACTGGGAGACACCAAACAAAGTGTGCTTGACCTGTATGGAAGCAAATATTACAAAAGCAATGAGCAGACCGCAGATATTATCGGATACATTGATCATAAACAAGGGGTAACTTTGGAATTCTGGTGTTCTCCGGATGCAACTGTAGCTGAAATCCGCCTGGACGACGCCGATATGAAGTAACGCCGGTTAGCCCTTTGCCCTGGAGCTGTGGTACAGTTTGAACATAAGATTGACTTTACACGGCGGGAGAGGAAGAACGGCATGAATTCGATAGTAAATCCGGAGGCGGTACGCAGTCTTGCGGAGCAGAATAATCTTACGGCAATGTTCAGCAGCGGCGCAATTGCCCAAATGGAGCTTCGGCGCTACAGCGACGGGAACGCAGTGTGTTCGGTGGGCGACCGGCTGGAGAGCATGTTCATTCTGGTGCAGGGCAAGCTGAAGATTCATACGCTGCTGCCTAACGGCAAATCAATGCTGGTCCGGTTCGCCAGGCCGATGTCGGTGATCGGGGATGTGGAGCTGCTGCGCCAGTATCCGGTCAAGAATGAGGTGGTATCGGTGGGGGACAGCCTGCTGCTGGTGGCCGGAAGAAAGCTGCTGCTAAAAGAGTTCGAAGACAATACGGCGCTGCTGCGCTTCCTCGTCGGGGAGCTGAGCCATAAGCTGTATACGCTGGGCCAGACCTCGGCCATGAATGTGCTGTATCCGGTGGAGAACCGCTTCGCCAGCTACCTGATGTCACTCTTCTCGGACAACACCGGCGCTCAGCGCGTGGAGGAGATCCGTACCTCCAGCCTGACAGAGACTGCCGATTTGCTGGGGACAAGCTACCGGCATCTGAACCGGGTGGTGCGCCGCCTGATCGAAGAAGGGATCATTGAACGCAGGCGCGGCCGGCTGATCGTGCTGGATGAAGAGAGGCTGGCCATGCTGGCGAACGGGAATTTGTATGAATGAACCTAAGTGAAAGTGAACTCTAGTGAGACTGAGTGAACCTGGGTGAATGACAGCAGCCTACTTACATAGCTATAGAAGTTTAACGCATAGAGTACTATTCCAGAAAACCGTCATCTCCTGCCTTTGGCCGGGGGGGCGGTTTTTTTGTGTTGTCTTTGAAAATATGGTGTTTATGTACTTGCATCAGGAATCCCACTGAAACCCACGGAGCCGGGCCGAATGTATGCGAAAAACCGAATACAATGTGCTGCCATGAAGGTATGTTACTGTAATTCATCATTCTTACAGCCTTGCCTGCATGTTTCAGCGAATGCTCAGCTCCATTTCAGATTGGTTTAAGGATTGGAACGTAAGATACAGGCATGAGGAAAAGATTAGCAACACGCTTGAGGAGGGACGGGCCAGCGCCAGACGCATGGAGCGTGCATGCAGGTGGATATACGCAGGATACATAGTGTACAAGCCCCTAAGGGCAGGGGTTATGCAGTATAGCTTACATATGGAGTGGAGGAGTTCATGATGTTCAATAGACTTAGAGGGATACGTGCCAAAATCATGTCCGGCTTCGCCGCCGTTATTATCGTGTTCATTATCGCAATCGCGGGCAGCACATTATTTCAGGGGAAGGTAACCATGCTTACGGAGCAGATCAACCGTAATTACAGCAAGCTGTCACTGGTGCAGGGGTTAACCGATGATATCCGTACAGCAGATGGGCTGGCGGCGAGGTATGTCATGAGCAATACGGATGAGGAAAGAACGGCCAACCTGACTGCTTATGAAGCGATGATCCCGCAGATTACGGCGGCGGCTGAAGAACTGAAGGGTGCGGGCCTGAACGAAGCTGAGCTTGCGGGAATTACGAATCTGGAGAGTGAATGGGGCAATTATCTTGCCGTGCTGGAGGAAGCTTTTGCCTTAGCCAAAGACGGGAATTTCCCGGAAGCCCAAAAGTCGTTTACGACGCTCTCTCTGGATACCATTATCGATTCACAGCTTGTATTTGAGAATATGCTGCATGAAGAAATTGCGAAGGAGCAGAGTCAGGCGGCTACCCACCGCAGCTCGTCTATGGTTACGAGTATGGGAGTCACGGGATTATCTGTCCTGCTGGCTGTGCTGATCGCGTTCGTGATGTCGGCACGGATTCTGAAGCCACTGAGTGATGTGAACAAGCAGCTCAAAGAGATTGCAGACGGCGATGCCGATCTGACCCGCAAGCTGAGTGTGCGGACGAAGGATGAGATCGGTGATCTGGCCCTGAATTTCAATAAAATGACTGATAATCTGGCAGCGATGATCGGCCAGGTGAATGCTTCTGCCAGCGGCCTCGCCGCTTCTTCGGTCAAGCTGACCGCTGATAGCGGGATGACTGCTGAAGCGACTGAGAAGATCGCCGGGATTATGGGCGAAGTTGCCACCGGCACGGGCCGGCAGATGAATGATCTGCAGACCAACATGAACACGATTATTGAAATGTCAGCCGGGATTCAGCAGATTGCTGCCAGTGTACAGGATATTTCGGAAGCCTCGCTGCGCTCTGCCGAATATGCGGTTGCCGGAGATCGATCACTGCAATCCGCCGGCCGTCAGATGGATTCCATCAACGAATCCATTCAGTCCCTCTCGCAGCAGGTCATGGGCTTCGTGAAGCGGTCACAGGAAATTGGCAGCATTGTCGGAGTGATCAAGGGGATTGCCTCGGAGACGAATATGCTGGCGCTGAATGCGACGATCGAAGCGGCGCGGGCCGGAGAGCAGGGCAGAGGATTTGCGGTAGTGGCCGATCAGGTACGCAGACTAGCCGAACAGTCAGCTGAATCCGCCAATCTGATTGCAGAGATGGCTGCCGGAATCCAGTCCGATGCCGACCATGCCGTGAAGGTGATGATGAACAGCATGAACGAAGTGCAAAGCGGAACTAATATCATTGAAGAGGCCGGACATTCCTTCCATGAAATCCGCAGCTCGATTGATTCGCTGGCCGGACAGGTTCAGGAGGTATCCGGAGCCGTGGAAGAAATCACGGCGGCAACGGAGGAAATCGTAGACTCCATCCGCACGGTTACGCAGATCTCGGAGACCACTGCGGCGAATACGCAGCAGGTATCCGCTGCCTCGCAGGAGCAGATGGCTTCGGTAGAACAAATTGCTTCATCTGCCAGCGCGCTGAGTATGCTGGCGCAAGGTTTGCAGGGTCTCGTGGCACGTTTCAACGTGTAGATTAACCGGTCTTCAGCTTATTTTCAGCTTGATCGTGCAGAATAATAGAGAATTCTCTCCCAGAGAATATAACATAGACCCTCGCCGGAAACGGCGGGGGTCTTTGCATTCAGCGGGTAGAAGCATTCATAATCATTCATGCCCGATGGACGAATATACTATTTCGCCATCTTTCTCAGGTAAGCTTCCTCAAGAATCTGAAGTAACCCTTCAGTCCGTATATGAATGAACGTCTCCCAGAACAGCCTGCCTTTCTCACTTAATTCTTGATCGGTGTAGCTGCCTTCTTCAAATTTCCCCCAGCAGCCATCTTCGGTAAGCTTGTCCCATCCCATATAATCTGCATACAACCGGTTCTCGGCAGGGATATTGGAGCCCATAGACTTCGTCTGAACCCGTTCAGGGCATAACCACATGGCGGTGCACACCGACAATAACCCGGCATGCATCTCATCTAAACCTTCCAGACCGGCTTGCGTCGCTGCTTCTGTCCAGGCATGAGGAGTGTTGTGATTCGGGGCAATCAACAGAAGCTCGGGGTACTTGTAATTGATATGCTTAACAAAGGCCGCTTCCCAGTACGCTCCACCATGTCCATTGCAAACTACGAACTTGGTAAATCCCTGTCTTGCTAAATTCATAATAATATCTTCTAACATTGCAGTTAAAATATTCGGGCTGACCGTTACCGTTCCCTTACAGTTGGCATGCTCTTCTGAAGTGTTAAACGGGAGGGTAGGCAGAACGTAGGCATTTAATGCTTTTCCATAGGATTCAGCATACAACTCTGCAATTAATGTATCCAAATGCATGGGAAGAAAGGGTCCGAATTGCTCGGTTGCACCAACGGAGATAATAACAGTATCAATTCCGCTGGCTGCAACTTCGGTCGTTGTATTTTTATAACTAAGCATAATAACCTCCTGATCATCTGGTCAATTAATTATCCCGTAGAATTACCTAAACCTTCATATATTGTCTATACAGCTCCTCAAAAGTATCATAACGTTCGACTGAACGGCCTGTCCGGTTATATTCTTCCAGATATTCATCCATCGCCAGCAGGAACTGCTCCTTAAATCCATCAAGCTGATCCGCATCGAAGTGTTGCAGCAGATCAAACCTCCGGGTTCCCCGCGACTCTGTCATTTCATCCAGGAACTGCTGTGCCCCCATTGCGGTATAGAAGGCATAGGATTTGTCTTTCATTTCGGCGCTTACAATAACCTTATGGCGGTAATTACACCATAGCTCCTCATAGGTGCCCGCCAGATTATCGTAGGCCGCTACAGGCTGGACTACATATTTTTGATATAGAGTATTGTACAGATCATGGATGCTTCTTAGAAGGGTATAGGTGGTGCTTCGTATGTCATCCATAGTCTTGGCATGAATCACATCCATATATATCGTTTCAAAATCCTCAGGAATATAATGGTAGGCGGCAATTTCCTCCAGATATCGCTTAAGCCCTCTTTTAAAATACGTATTATTCAAATTTGTCAGTGCATAGACCAGATTGTAGACCACCTCGCATGAATCCAGCCTGACGGTTCCGAGATCCTCAGCAAGCATGGTATTCGCATACTCCTGCTTGGCACTGTCGATCCGCTTCTTCGCTCTGCCGATGCATTCGCTCCCGATAGGCTTAGCTAAAGTGTCCAGCGCCCTCTGTCTGTACGCATTGAATTTCTCCATATATTCCGGTTTGGCACAATAGAGCACCTGCAAATCTATCAGACTGGAGGTCATCGGACTCTCAAGCGCAGCCTGCTCTTCAATCCGGGTCTCCCATGGAGTGCAATAGATATCGTATCCGACATCCCCCAGTATGAAGCAGGAAGAGATGCCCCAGCCCTCATGGTTGTTATTGATGATAATTAGATCCAGATCGCTTTTGTCATGGAAATCTCCGGTACGAAAAGAGCCCGTAAGCCCGATCATTGCAATCTCCTCCGGATAATCCCGCTTGGCCCGCTCAATCACCATGTTAATGAGTTTCTCGTTTTTAAGGAATAGTTCCTGTTGGTCAGCTTTATTCATATGTATTTCCCCCTTCACCCGCGCCTTGTGTATTCATTGTATAGGCATCTTGCCTGCGGGGGTATGCCGACTTTAGTTAAGTTTAAACTCTCCCGGTGTTGTTCAGTGGAATCGAGTGCTGCTGCTCCGCTCAGGAGTGCTGCATAAAAATATGAAATCCGTATTTATGCACACACTAATCATAGAATACGCCATCGACCTAAACCTAGTGATATCTTATATTATTACCATAATTAGTTAGTTCATAGCCGGTCTCCGGGTCCGGTCCGTTTCACTTGCGCTGGCGGAGAGGGCTGATCTGGCTGATTGCAATATTATCTTCAGGACAGCAGGAAGGCAGGGGGAATCAAGGAGGCGAGGAGTATAAGGATAAGGGGAAGGGGCATTTTTGAAAGCGCATACTTTAAGGCTGCATCATAAAATTATAGGAGGTGGTTGGCAGATGATTACCAGACACAAGGCTTCTGTGAAAAGGACATTCCTGCTGTACAGTCTGATTCTTGCGCTATGTGTGGGCCAGTTGGCGTTATTCCCGGCAGTGGGGGCAGCGGCAGGCAATCTGGCTCAAGGCAAGACGATTACCGCTAGCTCGGTCGGTGATGTGTATGTGGCAGCGAACGCCAATGACAGCAACCAGGGGACGTATTGGGAGAGTGCCAGCAATGCTTTTCCGCAATGGATCAAGGTCGATCTAGGCTCCAGCAGCAGCGTCAATCAGGTTGTACTCAAGCTGCCGTCAGCCTGGGAAGCAAGAACACAGACATTGTCCGTTCAAGGCAGTACGGATGATGCTTCTTACAGCAACCTGGCTGCATCAGCGGCCTACAGCTTCAATCCTTCCAGCGGCTCTAACACAGTCACAGTTAATTTCACTGCTGCAACAGCCCGTTATATTAAAATAACCTTCACGGCCAACACCGGCTGGTCTGCTGCGCAGTTATCCGAACTCGAGGTGTACGGAACTGCGGTTTCTACACCGGGAACTTATGAAGCGGAAGCTGCCGCCTTGTCCGGCGGGGCCAAAACCAACACAGATCACACCGGCTATACCGGGTCGGCGTTTGTTGATGGTTATCTTGCCCAAGGAGCAGCGACAACGTTCACCGTTTCGGCTGCATCTGCTGGCAATTACAGCGCAGCGCTGCGGTATGCCAATGCCTCCGGCAGCACCAAGACGCTGAGTGTCTACGTGAACGGTACCAAGATCAAGCAGACCCCGCTTGCTAATCTGGCCAACTGGGATACCTGGTCCACACAGGCAGAAATCCTGGCGTTAAATGCCGGAAATAACACGATTGCCTACAAATACGATGCGTCCGACTCCGGCAACGTGAATCTGGATCAGCTGGTCCTGACCGTCTCAACGGCCCCGACGGCTACAGCAACCCCCGTTCCGACGGTGGCACCAACGGTAGCGCCGACAGCCACACCAGTGCCAACGCCGACTGTTGCGCCGACGTCTACACCTACCGTAGCTCCTACTGCCACACCAGCAGTAACTCCAACAGCAACCCCATCTCCAACCCCAACTGTCACACCAACGCCTTCGCCAATTGCCTCGCCGACGGCCTCCCCAAGCGCGGGTCCTGGCTCGAACCTGGCAATCGGCAAAGCGGTTAATGCCTCATCTTCAGTCTTTACATTTGTACCCGCTAACGCCAATGACGGGGACCTGAATACGTACTGGGAAGCAGCGGGTGGAAGCTATCCAAATACACTGACTGTGAACCTTGGCGCGAACGCCAATGTAACCTCGGTAATTGTGAAGCTCAATCCGGCAGCGGCCTGGGCTACCCGTACCCAAACCATTCAGGTACTGGGTCATAATCAGTCTGCAGGAACCTTCACGAGTCTAGTTCCGGCCGCGGTGTACACCTTTAACCCGGCCAGCGGCAACTCCGTGACCATTCCTGTCACAGCAACGGCCAGCGAGCTGCAGTTGAAATTCACCACGAACTCCGGTTCAAGCGCCGGACAGGTAGCTGAATTTCAGATCATCGGCACACCGGCTGCGAATCCGGATCTGACGGTAACGGCAATGTCCTGGAGCCCTTCCGCTCCGGTAGAGACCGATGTCATCACGCTGAATGCTACCGTCAAGAATACCGGGTCTGCTTCAGCGGCAGCAACAAACGTCAGCTTCTATCTGGGTACCACACTTGCCGGGACAGCACCAGTCGGGGCTCTGGCCGCAGGAGCTTCGGCTACAGTATCGCTGAACATCGGTGCCAAAGATGCCGCAACCTATGCCTTAAGTGCAAAGGTCGACGAGAGCAACACCGTCATTGAGCTGAATGAAGGGAATAACAGCTATTTGAATCCCGCATCGCTTACCGTAAATCCCGTATCCAGCTCGGATCTGATTGCTTCTCCGGTCAGCTGGTCGCCGGGGAATCCGGCTGGCGGGAATACGGTGAGCTTCTCAGTCGCTATTAAGAATCAGGGAACGGCAGCCTCGGCAAGTGGTGCACATAACATCACACTGACCTTGACTGATGCGACCACCGGTGCGGTAATCAAAACGCTGACCGGTGCTTATAACGGTGTCATTGCCAGCGGCAGCACTACAGCTCCGGTTACTCTTGGAACCTGGACCGCAGTGAACGGGAAATATAATGTAAAAACAGAAATTGCCGCAGACGCTAATGAACTGGCAGTGAAACGGGCCAACAACATCCAGAATCAGTCGCTGTACATTGGACGCGGGGCCAATATGCCTTACGATATGTATGAAGCGGAGGACGGGGTTGTCGGGGGTGGAGCAGTCAAGCTGAATCCGAACCGCAATATTGGCGATCTTGCCGGTGAAGCCTCGGGCAGAAGAGCAGTCACGTTGAATACTACAGGCAGCTATGTTGAGTTCACCACCAAAGCCAGCACCAACACGCTCGTTACCCGGTTCTCGATTCCGGACTCGGCAAGCGGTGACGGAACAACCGCTACACTTAATATCTATGTGAACGGCGTATTCAACAAAGCCATAACGCTGAACTCCAAATACGCCTGGCTGTATGGCTCAGAGATCAGCCCGGGCAATTCGCCAAGCGCCGGTTCGCCGCGCCACATCTATGATGAAGCGAATATTATGTTCGACAGCACCATTCCGGCGGGCAGCACAATCAGACTTCAGAAGGACGCAGCCAACACTTCACAGTATGCGATTGACTTCGTCAGCCTGGAGCAGGTAGCGCCGATCGCTAATCCGGACCCGGCCAAATATACGGTTCCGCTCGGCTTCACGCACCAGGACGTGCAGAATGCGATTGATAAGGTCCGTATGGATACAACCGGCAACCTTACCGGTGTATATCTTCCAGCCGGATCGTATGAAACCTCGAACAAGTTCCAGGTCTACGGCAAAGCGATTAAAATTGTCGGAGCCGGACCCTGGTATACGCGGTTCTATGCGCCGGTTAACCAGTCCAATACGGATGTTGGCTTCAGGGCTACCGATTCAGCGAATGGATCAACCTTCTCAGGGTTTGCCTATTTCGGCAACTATACCTCACGGATAGACGGTCCCGGCAAAGTGTTCGACTTCTCCAATGTAGCGAACATTACGATCGACAACATCTGGACCGAACATCAGGTATGTATGTACTGGGGGGCGAATACCGACTACATGGTGATCCGAAACTCCCGTATCCGCAACACCTTCGCCGACGGCATCAATATGACCAACGGCAGCACGAACAACCTCGTGTCCAACAATGAAGCCCGGGCGACCGGAGATGACAGCTTCGCGCTGTTCTCGGCAATCGATTCCGGCGGCTCGGACATGAAGGACAATGTATATGAGAACCTGACCTCAATCCTGACCTGGCGTGCAGCCGGTGTAGCCGTTTACGGCGGTTATGCCAACACCTTCCGCAACATCTATATTGCGGATACACTCTGCTATTCGGGGATTACGATCAGCTCACTGGACTTCGGGTATGCCATGAACGGCTTCGGCGCATCGCCGACGACGAATTTCCAGAATATTTCGGTCGTCCGGGCGGGCGGACATTTCTGGGGCTCACAGACCTTCCCGGCCATCTGGGTATTCTCCGCCTCCAAGGTGTTCCAGGGCATCCGCGTCAGCGATGTGGATATCATTGATCCGACCTATCACGGGATTATGTTCCAGACCAACTATGTCGGCAATTCGCCGCAATTCCCTGTAGCGGACACGATTTTTACAAATGTTACGATTTCCGGCGCGCAGAAGAGCGGCGATGCCTTCGACGCCAAATCCGGAGTCGGCATCTGGGCCAACGAATCGGCAGAAGCCGGCCAAGGCCCGGCGGTAGGCAACGTTGTCTTCAACAACTTGAAGATCCTGAACACTGTAACGCCTATTAAAAATACCACGTCAACGTTTACGATTACGGTGAATCCGTAGGGCTGAAATTGTATAGCTGATTATTGTATGGCTGAATATTGCTCAGCTGCATTATGCTAAGTTGCATGATATTCAGCGTGCTGCAAAAAACCGCCTCCCGTGTGTCCGGGGGGCGGTTTTTCCCGTTGAAACGGATAACTGTCCTCCTATGGACAGCATAATCTGTTCATCTTGGAACCGGGTCTAGGACTGTTTGTACAAACAGTCACCTAACTGCGGAAATCCTGCATATTTTACAACATTTCAGGCTCTATATCACCTAAAATAAGGAAATATTGTATGTTATACAACAATTAAGGAGTTATATTGCTTATCCGAGGAAAAATATTGTATTTTGTACAACAATCCGTAATTTGGCTCGCTCATCTGCTGAAAATCCTGCATAAAGTACAACAATTCCGGTTGTGTCTCACATTACCGGTGTTATCCCTGCTAGTTAGTCCTGTGTCCGCGGTTGCAGCCCCCGCCGCCACGCACCCCCGCCGCCACACATTCCGCAATCCACCCCCGCCGCCACGCACCCCCGCCGCCACACATTCCGCAATCCACACACCCCGCAAACCACGCTACGCCGCCACACCCTCCACAATCCACACCCCCCGCAGTCACACCTCTCGCATCCCCTGCGCCACGTACCACACATTCCCCCGCAGATCGCCGTTCAGCACTAAGTACACTCATACAAGCCCTCTGGCTCGACTATTCAAGCGGGCATAGGCGGTTCAGCATTCTGTCCGTGGATATTAACAGGGTTTCTGGTTTAAGAGTAGCCCCTCTGAAGCCGCCAAATCGACAAGTGCCACCCGGTAGCGATACAATGGATGTTACATCGGGCATGAAGATTAAGACAGGAATAGGGGAGGTATATATATGACTAAGCTGGTAGTCAATAATATTACAGAGCTGATCGGAGGTACGCCGGTTGTACGCTTGAACCGCATTACCGGGCCGGAGGATGCGGAGCTGTACGTGAAGCTGGAAATGTTCAATCCCAGCGGCAGCGTTAAGGACCGGGCCGCATATAATCTGATCCTGCAGGCGGAGCTGGACGGGCGGCTGCAGCCCGGCGGGACGATCATCGAGCCGACGAGCGGCAATACCGGCATCGGCCTGGCGATGAATGCGGCGGCGAAAGGGTATAAGGCAATCCTGATCATGCCGGATAATATGACGAAGGAACGGATCAATATCCTGAAGGCCTACGGAGCGGAGGTTGTGCTGACACCTGCGGCAGAGCGGATGCCGGGCGCAATTGCCAAGGCAGTAGAGCTGGGCAAAGAGATTGCCGGGAGCTTCATTCCGCAGCAGTTCGAGAATCAGGCGAATCCGGACATTCACCGCATTACCACCGCTCCGGAAATTCTGGAGCAGATGGAAGGCAGGCTGGACGTATTCGTAGCTACGTCCGGAACTGGCGGCACGATTACCGGCACAGGAGAAGCGCTGCGTGAGCAGCTGCCGGAGCTCCGCGTGGTTGTCGTGGAGCCGCAAGGGTCACCGGTGCTCTCCGGCGGCAAGCCCGGACCGCATAAGCTGGTGGGCACCAGCCCGGGATTCGTGCCGGCGATTCTGAATACCGGCATTTATAATGAGATTGTGCAGGTATCCGATGAAGATGCACTGGATATGGTAAGGAGGTTGGCCAGTACCGAAGGGATCCTGATTGGTCCTTCCGGCGGAGCCGCAGTATGGACAGCCTTGCAGGAAGCCCGGCGTCTGGGGCATGGCAAGCGCGTGTTGTGCATTGCTCCCGATACTGGTGAACGCTACCTTAGTATGGGTATATTCGAATAACTCCACTGGAGGGGACCCTATGAATCGCGTGAAGAGAAGTTCCCGGCACCGGTTGAAAGCAGCCGGATTGATTATTCTTACGGCAGCAGTAGTCTTCGCCTTGTCCGGGTGTTCAAGGACAGACGGTAATGACAATGCAGGCGGTGCAGAATCTCCGGCCATGCCATCACCTGTGGCGCAGAGTCCGTCGCCTGTCCCGCAGCAGACCGCTGTCCCGCAAACGGCGGACCCTACTGCAGCCGCCGAAGGTGACGAGTCGCCTACCCTGGCGGCATTCCTTGATCCCGCCAAGCTGCAGCCTGTCTTCGGCTTCGCCGACGAGACCGGGAGTCATATTCTTGTGACCTCGCAGGAAGACGGGAGCGGGGAGCAGATGGAATCCCTGAATACCGCTATCGGCAACGGAGGCCAGGTACTGGCTGTGAAGTTCGGGAAGCGGCAAGCGGGGAGTGAGAACAGCAATGGACGGGAGCTGGCGAATAATTTCGCTAATCTGGCCGGATTTGTCTATACGGTAGAGGGTGGCGCTGCGAAACCGGATGAAACCTATTATCTGGCTGATTCCGCCCTCTTCCCGCCGGCTGCCTTGCTGGAGCTTCAACCGGCTGACCCGGCTGCTCTGCAGCTTGCCGCCGGAGATCCCGTGCGCAAGAGCATAGCTGCCGTTAAGCACCGGGAGATTCAGTCTGCCTGGAAGCTGGCTGATCTGGCCCTGAATAGGGAGCTGTATCTGGTCCAGTTCACAAGACAGGATAAGGATATGCTGTTCAGTATTGTCCTGAATGAAGACGGTAAGCTCAGCTTCATGGATTATCCTGCGGTTATTGATAACGATGAATATTCGGTCTGGCGTGTCGATGACGGCGGGGAGATGCGGCCGGAGATGTTCTCGTTATTGTTTGCTGCACAGTCGGCAGACGGATTATTGCTTGGCCTGAACTGGTGGGGAGCGGAGGGTGTGAACTCCTTTTTCCTGCTGCAGCAAGGCAATGCCTTCAAAGAACTGGAGATCCAGTACGGCCGGTACACTTCTCCGATATAAGGCGGGATATAAATCCTTAACGATGACAAAGGCTCCCCGTCACCTTTTGGTGACAGAGGAGCCTTTGCCGGTTATAACAGGAGGATTAGACTTCGTATCATAGATGATCCTTCTATTATCCGCTGGTGCGGGGTCGTCCTTATTGGCGGCACCGCTTTTTCCGCTTGGCTTAAATGCCTTGATCACTGGCCGGAACAGGATATACCCCAGCAGCCCGCCGAAGGTATTCAGAATGAGATCGTCCACATCAAAGGTTCCGATGTAGAATACCGCCTGCGAACATTCAAGCACTGCACTTAACGCCAAAGAACGCAGCAGGACACCAGTGAAAGAGCCGCCGCCTTTCCCGTTCGGGGACAGTAGCACAAGGAATATGCCATAAGGGATAAACAAGGCGATATTTCCCGCGAAATTAACCAGGGTAGTAGCTGTCAGATGATGATACGTATTGGTCAGGGTAGCGAGTGGAACAAAGTTTCCTGTATGCAGGCTGCCGGCAATGTTATCCGGGCTCTTCTGCAGCTGCTGCCAGAGAAAGCTGAAGTTAATCGAACCAAACTTGAATAAGATGATTTTGAATAGTACATAGATGTATACGGCGAAAAGTGCCTGCAACCCGTATATTCTCAGTTTGTGTGCCGGATTCATTCCGCATCACCGCCTTCTCTAGGTTATATTGTTATATGGCTTGGCTCTTATGGATATACCGTCATAATAACGCCGTCGATATTATTGCCCGAGAACTCCACATGTCGGCCTTCAGGGGTAGGAACCGGAGTATTTCCAGAGACCGCTATATAGGAAATCTGATATTCTGTATTGTTAACGGTAGCGGTAATCGTCTCCTGCTGCTTCAGATAATCCAGGTATTCTTCCAGAGTGAAATGCTTATCCCGCATAATGACGCTGTGCGGCAGGCCGACATAACGGAAATGCCAAGGCTCATACTGGATGCCGGTAATATCCCTCTTATCTTCAGGATAGCGCAGGATAAATCCGTAATCCCAGGCGTTGTCACGAAGCCATTGCCCTTCCGGAGCCTGGCTCATCGCCATCTGCGAGGAGCCGATATCAAGTGACAAGCCCAGATTATGCTCGCTATGGCCGGGTGGAAGGGAATATTCGGCTCCCTTCTCCTCATAGAGCTGCTTCTGCTCCGGGTTGTTCCGGTATCCGCTGCTGATCAGGAAATTCTGGACACCCTGCCCGGCTGCAGCTCCTATCATAATCGAGAATTGCTCCGCTACCTGTTCGGAGAGCATCGTCTTGTTGTCCAGCAGGCCATAGCCCTCGGTCAGCTCCTGATGCTCAGACAGATTCACAATATCTTTACTGACTCCCGCTTTATGTACAGGGTATTCTTTGTTGACGAGCAGCAGATTGCCCTGATGAACCCTGCTTTTAGGGATAACCGTCAGATTCTTGGAGCCGTGGTCCGTAAGGACTTGAACGATTGGGATGTCCTGTCCGGGGACAACAGCTTCTCTGCCTTGGTACAGCCCTTCATACCCAAGCAGACCGGCAAGAACAACCCAAAAAACCCACTTCTTCATTTCATCTTCCTCCTTGGACTCTATGTCCATAAGAATAGGGGAGTGAATTTAAAAAGAAGTGGGGTAAAGATAAAGTTTTTCTTAAATCTCTACTTGAGCAGACCCGGCAGCCGCACCTCAAAGAGAGTGCGGATCGTGTCACTCTGGACAGAGATCGTGCCGTGGTGCTGCTCGACGATATTTTTGGCAATGAACAGGCCCAGTCCGGTACTGCCTTCCTGATGGGTCCGCGCCCGGTCGCCGGTATAGAACATATCGAAGAGAAAGGGCAGCTCCTCCCCGGGGATGCTATCCCCATAGTTGATCACCTGGACGAGCGCGTTCTCCCCCTCCGGGTTGCAGCGGATATCGACATACTGGCCGTCTTTGCCATAACGCACGGCATTGGTCAGCAGGTTCTCAAACACCCGGGCCAGCAGCTCCCCGTCCCCGGATATTCTCATCTGCGGAGCCAGCGCAAGGCGGGCAGTCAGCCCGTTGTTCTCCAGCACAGGATACAGCTCTTCGTTCAGCTGGACGAGCAGCTCGCTTAGATCAAGCGGAAGCTTCTGGACAGTCAGCATGCCGTAATTCATCCGGGTAATCTCAAATAGCTCATCAATCAGCTTCTCAAGCCGCTGCGATTTGGTGTAGGCAATCGATGTATAATGCTTAACCTGATCGGCGCTTAACTGCCCGTCTTTCAGCACCAGATCCAGATATCCCAGCACGGAGGTCAGCGGTGTTCGCAGATCATGGGCCAGATTGAGCACTAGCTTGTCCTTGCTGTTCTCGGCGAAATCCCCGCGTTCTACCGCCTGCTGCAGCTTATCCTTGGCCAGATTCAAATCGGCGGCAATATCCTCGAATTCATCGCTGGAAGTAATGCTGATGCGGCTCTTGAAATCCCCGTTCGCCAGAAGGCGGATATGGTGGGAGATCTCTTTGAAATAACGGGCATACGGCTTGGTGAACAGGAAGAAGAACAGCAGAGCCAGCGGGATGAAGAAGATCAGGAAGAAATTGAGGTCGCCGAAATTGGCGATCATCCAGCGGAAGCGGGCCAGCGGGTCCTCCAGCTTAACCTGTGAGGTATAGTACATTTGCAGAACTTTATAGAGGGCAAAAGTAATGGCGCCGGAACAGATCATGCTCAGAACGAGCAGTGAGATCATTTTGAAGCGGAAGCTGCGGAACAGATTAGCCATTGAATGTGTACCCTACCCCCCAGATCGTTTTGATCCACGTGTTTTTGGTCTGTTCTTCGCCAAGCTTCTTCCGCAGGGTGCGGATATGAACCATGACTGTGTTCCCGCCTTCATAATAAGCTTCGCCCCAGACCTGCCGGAAGAGATGCTCTGCACTGAACACCTTCTTGGGATAGCTGGCCAGCAGATAGAGGATATCGAACTCCTTCGGCGTCAGCTCAACCGATTGTCCGTATAGCGTGACTGACCGGCGGTCCGGATCAATGATCAGACCTCCCGTTTCCAGCACTGCCTTGTGCTCCGTAACCGGCTGATTCAGCTGCGTGGACCGGCGAAGCTGCGCATTCACTCTGGCGACCAGCTCCATAGGGTTGAACGGCTTGGTCATATAATCGTCGGCGCCGATGACAAGTCCGGTGATTTTATCCAGATCCGAAGTCTTCGCGCTCAAAAAAATAATCGGCAGCCCGTGCTTCTCCCGGATCTGCCGGGTCACCTCATACCCGTCCATGCCGGGCATCATAATATCCAATACGGCCAGGTCAATATGCTGGGATTGGACCGCCTGCACAGCCGCTATGCCGCTTGTAACCTTGATGGGGTGATAGCCCTCTTTTTCCAGATGCAGTCCGATCAGCTCGGCAATTTCCGCATCATCATCGGCGATAAGAATCGTAATACGTTTCATTTCAATGTCTCTCCTGTATAGTCAGCATGAAAGAATACTTGATTGTGCTTTGTTCCTAGTGTACCCTATCGGATATGGTTTCGCGACCTGCTATTATTGTAAGTATGGAGTCCGGACGAGATAAGATTATTTTTAAAATACTTATATTTGTAACATTTATTGCCGGGCATAGCCCGAAAGAGTCATGCCGGGGAAGGCCCGGTAATGATAAAGTTATCTTCAGTATTAGGGAGGCGACAGCGACGTATACCCGAATTAAAGTGCTCATCCTGCTCATTCCAACACTTATGGTCGGCATCTGGGAGTTTGTGCGGCATCAGTTCCTGATGCAGTACATCTCCATGGACATGGGAAACTATTTAACGCCGGTGCTTGTCTTTCTGTTCAGTATTATTCTGCTCCTGCCGCTCTTCCGGATGCTTGAACGGAGCCAGCGGGAGCTGGAACGGGAGCGGGCGGCAACTACGGCGATGGAAGCGCGTGAGCTGCTGGCCAAGGAGCTGCATGACGGGATGGCACAGTCGCTGTTTCTGCTCTCCGTGCGGATTGACCGCCTGGAACAGAACCGCAAAGACGGTGAGATCAGTGCAGAGAGTGTAGACCAGATCAAGAAAACAGTTCACGAAGTCAACCGTTATGTGCGTCAGGCCATTGCCAATCTGAAGGTGCCGGTCAGCGGCAAAGAGAGCTTCTCCCTGGAGCGGTCCATTCAAGAGCAGCTTGCCGGAATAGCCGGGGAAGTGATGATTGAGGTGTCGCTGGACTGGCATCTGGACGAGCAGGCGCTAACGTCAGTCGAACAGGCTGAGCTGTTGTCCTGCATCCGCGAGGCCATTATTAACGTGCGCAAGCATACGCGCGCAGGTAAGGTGTCCGTCTCCGGACAAGGCGATAGGCTGAATTGGAACGTGGCTGTTACCGATAACGGTGCCGGATTTGTGCATGCGGATCCTTTTGCGGTGAGCGGGAGCTATGGTCTGCAGATTATGAGAGAACGGGCACGCAGCATGGGCTGGAAGCTTAACTTACAATCCGGTTCTGCCGGAACAGTGGTAGAGATTGCGAAAGGGGGGACGACGGATGGAACGCTGCCGGGTGCTGATCGTAGATGACCATGCGCATGCGCGTGAAGCCATGAGTGAAATTGTGGCGCTGGATGAACGGTTCGAAGTGATCGGTGCTGTTGCGAGCGGGGCGGAGGCGATCGTCTGGACGGGGCAATGGATGCCGGACCTGATTCTGATTGACATCGAGATGCCGGGAATGGACGGCCTGGAGACTACCCGGCGCATTAAGCTGGAATATCCGTATGTGAAGATTGTCATCGTCACCGTATCGGATGAAATCTCCTATCTGTTCGAAGCGCTCAAGCAGGGGGCTCAGGGGTATCTCCTGAAGAATCTGGCTCCGTCTACCTGGATTGAGTATTTGCTGGCAATCGTAAGTGAGGAGGTTCCGCTGAGCCGGGAGCTGGCTTTTCAGATTCTGAAAGAGTTCGCCGTGACCTCCGTCAAGGAGGAGCGGGAGGCATTAACGGCGCGGGAGAAGGAAATACTGGGCTGTGTATCTTCCGGGTCAACGAATAAGGAGATTGCGGCCACGCTCGGGATCTCTGAGCACACCGTCAAGAATCACCTCAAGAACATTCTCCAGAAGCTCCAGCTTCAGAACCGCACTCAACTCACCCGGTATGCCATGGAGCAGGGACTGGCTTCACGGGAGCGGGATTTTCCGGGGAAAAGATAGAGCTTACAGAATGATAATGGGATTACATATGAGAGAAGGGGAGATCGAATTGAACAGACTTTTTCGCAAAATAGCAGCCCTGGCCGTACCAGCGGCCGCAGCACTAATGGTATTCGCAGCCGTAGCCAGTGCGCATGTAACCGTCAGCCCTGCACAATCGAGTGCAGGTGCCTGGGAGACTTACACGCTCAAAGTACCATCTGAGAAAGATATAGCTACGGTGCAGGTAGATCTGCGCATTCCGGCAGGAGCTGCATTCAAGCAATATGAGGCTGCTCCCGGCTGGGACGTAACGGTGGATGGCGACAAGGTCAGCTGGATCGCGAACGGAGACGGCATTCAGGCCGGACAGTTCCAGCGCTTCTACTTCACCGTCCAGAACCCGGCCGCCGCAGGCGATATCGCCTGGAATGCCTATCAGCATTATGCCGATGGCAGTGTGGTGCAATGGTCCGGCGAAGAAGGCTCGGAATCCCCGCATTCCATCACGGCGATCGCCGAAGCCTCCGGCGGAGGCACTCACTCCCACGGCTCCATGGACATGGCGGATAACGGAACCATGACCATGGACGAGCATGAAGCGATTATGGAGGAAGAGGGTAACAGCTCCAGCGTGTCACCGATGCTGTACATTGCGCTCGGCATCTCGTTGTTGTCCTTCCTGCTGGCGGCGATTGCTTTGCTGCGGGGGAAGAAGGAGTAGGGCTGGGGCATAAGTGGCAACCGTCCTTTGTAGTAATATAATAACCCCGTGCAGGAAGGTGAGCTCCATCATCCAGCGCGGGGTTATTTGTACACTAAATCTGATCATACCCGGAATAATATAGGATTGGGCACAATCAACGGATAACAACTTTCATTAAGGGAGCAACCCCTTAGCTTGCAGTATAGAAAGTTTGGCTTCAGGAATCGCCCGTTGCAGTTCTCCGTTATACAGTTCAATACCTTCCCAGTGCACAAACACGAAAAAATCATCAGTAACCGGCACTTGACCGGTTAAATCCTGTTCATTGAAAGAATAAGCAATTTCCTGCCAGAAATCTTGTCGTTCCTTTTCGCAGTATAAACCCCCGCCTTTAAGATTCCAATATACATAAAGCGTCCGCAGCTTCTCAAGCAGCCCTTCATTCTCAATTCCGGTAAACCAAGTCGGCTGCATTTGAGTATCATTCCAGAGAGTATACTCACATTTCTTGTCTTCAAGCAGTTTCGCCCTTCTCTGCTCAAGTCCGGAATAATATTCCGGATCACTTCCTCCGCTGAATTCATCATTACTCAGATAAAGTCCAAAATAGCAGAGCCTATCATGACTGAATTTTTGGGCGGATTCTTTTAAAAGATTAATAGACTCCGTTACGGCTTCAGTAATCAATGCTGTTCTCAAAGTCAGTGCTTGAGATTCGTTCATATTGTTATACAGCATCTGATTCATTCCGTTGTAGATTTGATATAGCTCACCGGATTCATCGTACTTCAAATAAGTATTAGCGATATGCTGGTAATGATCTTTTCCTACGTATTTAGGATTGCGTATTTCAATAAGCCTTTCTTCTTCATAAATATATTCTTCGATGGTATACCTGTCTTTTGTACTCTCCAGATCAAGACCAGGCATCACATCGTATTCTACTGAATGTTCGGGCTTGCCAGCCTTACCGTAAAAAATCTTGATTGAATCTATCTTCTCTCTGACATACAGCCGTGTAATGATATGATCCGGGTGATAAGAAGTATATCCGACTCCATCAATTAAAAAATCGCAATACGTCACTCTAAGTCTGTTTTCATGATCAAATCCATAATATACTCCAGTGTCCTCTTCAGTAATCTCTCCCCGGCAGTCAGTATTGCGTTCAAACCAATAAGGTGCCAGATCATATCTTTTATCTGTAACAAACTCTGTCCGAACCACACTATCCTCTGCCTCTTTTTTGTAACGTTCATAATGTTCCTGTGCATCCACACAAATATTTAGATAATATTGCGCATCAATCATTTCTGTCAGCCCCTTCTTATCGTAAAATACATCTACTTCGGTAAAACAGTGTAGTCTACAGTTTATCTGCCAATGTATCCCAGGTAAGCTCAAGAATTCCGGTCATATGATCAGGCTCATCAGATACGTAGGTAACCACGGCATTCTTATCCGGAAGCACACCAACATATTGTCCATATGATCCGTCCAGGTGGTATGAATTAGGGTAAGAATTCATCCATAGCTGCTATCCATAGCCCTGCTGATAGTCTGCGGTTGCAAAGTCAGGAGTGAAATCGTCTGTCTTCATCTGGACGGAAGTCGCTTGTTCTACATAACTTGAAGGAAAGAGCTGTTGTCCGTTCCAAGCCCCTTTGTTCAGAAACAGCTGTTCGAATCTGGATAAATGCTCTGCAGTTCAGTGTAATCCTGAAAACTTGGGGGAATCCCAATGGGCATTTGTCCCACTTCAGAAATTCCGTTTCGTGAGTACAGGTATGTAAGTATTCCGGAAAAAATCTACCATAAGGTCATCAAGTTTACAATATCCCTTATAAACGGCAATCCCCACAGCCATGGAAGTAAAAGTTTTGCTTGCAGAATATAATAAGTGAGGCTGGTCCGCCTCAAAATCATGTCTGGCTATTAGCTCGTCGTTCTGCCTGATCACCACGTTCAAAATATGCCGGTTCTGTTCATTCGCAGATACTAATTCGTCTAATATAATATTACAGTGTTCATGGTTCCGCTTCCGTAAGCCACAAAGTTAAGATTATTTGGATTTTGCTTAGTCTTACTATAGCTGGATATGTATTATACTGTAAGTGACGTTGGTATGAAGTTTCTAATATCGAAATCAATTGGAGGAGTGTTTATCTCAATTTAGAAATAAATCTCGTAGACCGTGCTTAGGAGGTGGATATATGGCTGCGAACTTCAATGTAATCACTTTTACCAAAAGCATAATTGATTTAAGTTGGCTATTCGAAGCCGTTCAAGAAAGAGGGTATAACGCTAATATTAATCAGATTGAATCTATCGGAAATTGGGAGTTCAACGACTTAATAAACCACCCGCATGATGTTGAGATAGCGGAAGTCCTCGCGCTTCTTGAGAAAGGCCGAATTATATTAATATTTGGTGAAGTCCAGTCCAATAAGTTTGTGATGATGTTAAGTAAGACCGGAACCACCTATGAAGCAGGACTGTCTCTAGATACAAAATACATAGATTACTTAGACAGAGATACGCTTAATGATGTTACTCGTCCTATCTATGATGAAATTTCGAACCTATTGTTATCTTCTGAAATGGTGAATAATTTACTTGTTTCTGCATTAGGCGTCGAGGTGGTTGTGGACTACGATGAGGATTTTCATAAGATGCATCTTGATAGTCATAATGTGGCGAGATGGGTTTTTGGCACCGAAGAGGGTGCAGGTGAGCGTGATCTTATGGGTTACACGCGGGTAGCTGCTGGTATTTGGGATAGAGAGGGTTAAGTTCTACAGATACGAGATATGAGAATAGCTAATTACGATGACTAGAAGTTCTTCAGGCGGAGATGAGCGAAGTGAGATTCAAGCTATTGATTATTGTGCCGATTGTCATTTTATTAATATCATGTAGTGCTGAAACTAATGTTCATTCTTATAAAAAAGGGGACAACAGGGAGACTGTTCCTGCATTAAGCTACAAAGTTGAAAGTGATAGTTATGCTCAAAACAATATTAACATTACATATCCAAAATCTGGTTGATTTACCGAATGATACAAAGGAAGAAGTTATAAATGACCTGATACGGGTAGAGGCGCTTGGTGTTCTTGAATCTTATTCATTAGATTTGGATAGTCACAATACTTTGGAAATAGACTATCAGATTACATATAAAAGTGATAAGTTCCTAAGCATTCAATATATTGGTTCAGCTCTTAATAAGGGAGGAGCATATCCGTTAAATGTTTTTTATACAACAAATATAGATGTGGATAAAGAAATTAAAGTTAAATTAACCGACTTACTGGAGATCGATGAGGCATTCGTACAAGAATTAAAAAATGGAATCTACAGAAGCTATGATGACAATTTGAATTTGCGAGAGGAAGGAGTTATGAGGGATTATTGGAGCGGGATTAAAGACCAGGAGTTACTTAATGATTTAAAATATACAGATGAAGCGGACGGGGCAAATAATTCAGTGATATTTAGTTATCTCACTCAAGATTCACTGGGGATAAGTCTTTCAGTTCCTCATGCGTTGGGAGACCATCTTGAAATGGAGATCGGTTATGAGAAATTGAGCGAAAATATAAAGGGTGATAATAGCCCGTGGGACTAGTGAAGGAGTATTTATTTTACAAATAAAACCTATAAGTACTACGCCATTTTGCTGAAGATGGAATCACTGTAACTTTCGCTGACTTGCCGGGCTTCAATTGTAATATAGTTGCAAGCACATGCTGAATATTTAAGTAGGAGGTTCATTATGAAAATAGTCAACATAACATTTCCAACTTATCTTTCAAGTATAGAAAACATAGAAAACGACAATATTGATGTCTTCGTAGAGCTAGAGGATGGTGTTACATACACTATGGTTGTGGCTACACCCCAAAATTATTATTGGTATATGGACAAGGAAGGGCTTGATTATGTGCCACCGTCTCCCCCAGATATTATTGTAAGAAGCCTAACGGAAGATAATATCCGGAAAGCTATTGAGGCTTTTGCAGCGGATGATGCTTATTGGATGAAACTTTATTTTCTATCAGGTAAAAGAACAGGTGTTTTTGACATGGATAGAATGAATAAGATGTTGGCAGAAATTAAGAGAATAAATGATGAGATTTTAAATGTTGAATAAGGCGAGGTGAAATGATTTAGAAAACATTTTTCAGGGGAGTAGTGATGATAAGGGCAATTTGTTAGAGTTAGTTTTTAGCACAGTTTATCCGGAATCAATGGGTCTTTAAGAACCAATAAAATGATCTCTATAGAGATTATGGGAAATTATCGGATTTTAAAAGGAGTTCCTTATTTTGAAGATGAATGGTAGTTGTTCTTTCATAATACGTAATGAAACTATAGATTTTGATGACATTACTAGAAGGTTAGCAATTAGACCAACTTCAATCCAGAAGAAGGGGCAGGCCATCAGAAAAGGAGCAGTGAGTCAGGCTCCCTTTGATATTTGGCGATATGAAGTGATAATCTCTGAACATGTTGAACCGGAAGAAGCATTTGAGCTTTTACTGAATGATTTAACTTCAAACTTTAAAGAAATTAATGAGTTAACAGGTCTATATAAAGATGTTGGAATTGATTGTTACTTGAGATCGGATTATGGCCAAATGGGCTTGCAGCTTACGACGGAAATGATGAAGAAAATATCGATTTTAGGATTAGGGCTTAATATACATATTCTTTCCTTTGGTGGGGTTGAAGAGGATGACTAGTGCGAATAGTATTAGTGTGTTTTATTTAGAGGATACGGAACTTGCAGAATTTGAGGCTTCTAACAAAGGTTATCGAAATGATGTTTATGTTATGATATTGAACGATTTATTTAATATAAAGGTTTATGATATCGTGCGTCTTAAACAGGATTTTGAATTGGAGTCAGAGAGTTACGGGTATTACTCAGTCGAACCTAATTTGATTATAGTAAAGGAAGTAACTAAAGAAGCTATAGAATTTGTTGTGAAGAAGTTATATGAGCAGAAGTATTTGGAGTCTATTAAGACTGTTGATGATGATAAGCTTATAGAATATTTTCAATAATGAAACACTCAGAACTACAGGTGGTAATTGCTGCTTATGGTTTCTTTTTTATATATCTAAGTTACCCCTATTAATAGTTCGTGGGAGGAAGTTATGAAAGTTGAAACGTATTTAAAGAAACCCGATTTAATATTGCCCGGCAACTTTATGGATGAACCCAACAAATATTTTATTCATATGGACAATGAAATTGAAATTGAAAAGTACATCCACAAATTTGATCTTAGATATCTGGATGGTGCTATTGTGATCGAATGGAACTACAAAATCGTTCTGGATTATAACTTGTGGGACTCGGTAAATTGTTTGTGGGACTATTTAATGAATGCGTTAGAAGAATATTTGCAAATGGGAAAAGGGGACTTTCTTTTTCCTGATCAGCCCATAAAATTTGAAATGATAAAAGTGAATTCTTATTATATGGAATTGAAAGTTGGAGATGGGAAATACGGACACTTCAAACTTCCCAGTGAAGAATTTATTCATGCTCTATTAAATGGGGCAGAACATTTTTATAGAAGATACAAAGAGTATTTCAATAGTCATAATAATGCGTTTTATCATTCGAAAATAGCTGAAATTAGAAGAAGTTTATATTAAGAATAAAAAATACGCTTAAGATACGGGAAAGGATAGGGGATTCATGTCAATCTCAGCCTCTATAAATATAAGTTTAAGCAATCATAGTTGTGAAAGCTTATCGCTACCGGATTTGTTTCAGAATTTTGAAAATGAAGGTTGGACATATGTAAAAAGTAATGGGGGGATTACTATACTGCCTTTGGGTGATGATGACGATTATAATTGGACATCTATTGTACTTAATAGAGACAGCTTCTTCGATATCTTGAAAAAAAAGCAGGATCAAAAAGAGATTATTGGAATTGAGTTAATGCGGGTAGATTCTGATGTTGGATGTGAGTTACTTATCTTTAATACAAATCAAATGATGTTTAGTTTATCAATAGCAAGAAAGAAAATTAATGCAAAAGATGATATAGATATTACTGATTTTAGTTGGTATTTGGAACGTATTTTGCCGGTTTTAAAGAATTTACAAGTGGAACAAATAAGCTGTGAACAATTTTAGTAAGGTGTTTTTATTATGGTTCTGATTGAGGTGCTTAGAGGCGATAATTATACGATTTCATATAAATTAATTCAATATGAAGGGCTGATATAATATCTTTAAGATGGAGTTAACATTTGAGAAGCCGTTGGAAAGTATACCTGAAACAGAATACTTAATATCTGATTTAGAACTTGATGATGAAGTGGCTATTCTAATGTGTATATGCAAAGCATTTGAAATTTCACAATCTGTAGCTTTCGTTGTTGGTGGTTTTGGGCAAGATAATTGGCCTGTTGATTGTAGAACGGATCTATGTACTGTTATTGAACAAGTTCCTGATATATTAGGGAAAACAAGAGCGGGTATATACTCCTTTGAATTAGATTTCTACGAACAGGGAATTGAAAGACGGCTCCTATTCAAGGAGGATACAAAT
Source organism: Paenibacillus sp. FSL E2-0178 (assembly GCF_038593005.1). Taxonomy (NCBI): domain Bacteria; kingdom Bacillati; phylum Bacillota; class Bacilli; order Caryophanales; family Paenibacillaceae; genus Paenibacillus; species Paenibacillus sp. FSL E2-0178. The sequence continues at coordinate 1,424,063 of NZ_CP151953.1, read as the reverse complement.
CTTGTTAAGGTCACTTGCATTAGTCGTACTAAATGGGAACCTCATCCAAGTTCAATGGTTATGGAAAAGGCCGTAGTTTCCAAAATATTCGAAAAGATTTATAGTGATTTTTGGCATTTAAGCGCTGTGTTGTGTGAAGGGATACATAAGAAATTTTCACGTACTTGCAGTTAGCCCTGATACTTTTATTTATGCACCATCCTATTACGTTATTGAATTTTATCATAATGGTGATATATATTTTGTTAACGGGAAACGGTAGTTTCATTCGAGAGAGTATTAATAAAATAAATGCAGAAAAAGAAACTGGCCTGGACGGTTAACGTCCGGGCCAGTTTAATTAAGCAGAATTATGAGAGATTAGAGTCTATAGCCGCTTCCGCTTATAAAAGCTAACAAATACCGCGGCCAGTAAAAGCAAAACAATCGCTATGCCGGTAGTAACAGCTTCGCTGGTACTACCTTGCTGCTGCGGTGTATTGCCTTGGCCGCCGAAGTCGCCGCCCATGCCGCCACCGCCGAAACCGCCGCCGCCCATGCCGCCGGCGAAGCCCATACCACCGCCACCCGGGGCGTAGCCGCCCTCTGGCATGGCTGGACTGCCCATAGCGCCCGGCTCACCGCCGGGAACGCCTTGGCCAGTCTGCCCACCTTGCGCCGCTTGGCCCTGCGGCGCACCGCCATTGCCGCCTTGCGGCTGCTGCCCGGCGGCCGCACCGGCACTGCCCTGCGCCGCGCCACCCGCCGCCGCGCCCGCTTGCCCTTGCGCCGCGCCACCCGCCGCCGCGCCCGCCTGCCCCTGCGCCGCTGTGCCAGCCGCTGCGCCAGTCTGCCCTTGCGCCGCGCCGCCAGCCGTCGCGCCCGCCTGCCCCTGCGCCGCGCCGCCAGCCGCGCCGGCCTGCCCTTGCGCGGCTGCGCCCGCCGCCGCGCCCGCCTGCCCTTGCGCCGCTGCGCCAGCCGCCGCGCCATCACCCTGCGCCGCCAGCCCGCCAGGCGCAGCACCAAACCCGCCGCCGCCGCGCCCGCCGCCAGCGCCGCCCATACCAGCGCCGCCGAATCCGCCACCACTGCCGTTACCGTCATTAGTAGCGGGAATCGTGCCGTCGAGCTGCTGCGAGACGGTGCCCGCCATGGTCGACATGAACGTCTTCACGGACTCGAGGCCGCTCTCATACTGCTCAAAGGTATAGAAGGCAGAAGGGTCGGCCTTCACGTAACTTGCGATCATGGTATCCAGCTCGCTGATCCGGGCCTGGAAGGTCTCATCCTTCAGGTAGCCGCTCAGCATGCTGCGGACGATCTCGTGATATTTCGCTAAGTAAGTCTCATTCGCCAGCAGCTTCGCTACCAGCGGCCGCTCGGCGAGGGTGCCCTGAGTAGGCTCGTCAATCAGCACATCAGAGCCGCCCATGCCGCCGAAGGCCATGTTGTAGTCCCACGGCAGGATGGAGAAGATGCCGTCGTCTTCATACAGGTAGTAATTCTGCTTATTGCTGCCGAGATAACTGTCCATATTGCCGGTCACGGCGTTCAGGGCAATATAGCCGAGAGCGTCATCGACATCGATGTATTTTTCATAGTCGGTGCCGTTGTTCAGCTCATCCAGCATATCGACGAGAATGTCATCGTTTGATTTCTTCGATTTCATCTCAAGGCCAGTGTAGAGTGAAGCGTCATCCCCGAGCCAGGTCAGATCGCTGCCCTGTCCGGTCATCTGGCCTTTGTAGAGGGCTCCGTAGGCGTTGCCGAAATGGCGTTCCAGATAGGCATCGCCGATCTGCTCTACCGCCAGATAGAAGCCCTTAAGCTCCCCGTTGACATAGATATTGACGAACGAGTATTTTGGCACGGGCAGTCCCATGCTCTCCGCGAGCTCATAGGTCAGGAATTCCCGCATGTATGAGGCGTCGCTGTAGTTGTTGTTGAGATTGATTTTGGTAATCCCGAACAGGTTCTGATTCACATATTCGTCAAAAGACAGCTTGAAGCTGTACCGGTCCGAATCGCTCATCTGCACCACACTGCGCAGACTTAAGTTTCCTTTGGTCCGCACCCCGACATTGTCCATTTGGATGCCGTTATATTCGACGGAGGCGGTTTTGTATTCCTCGGCGCTGGCATTGTCCAGCATATCCTGGAAATCATCCGGGTCCAGCGTGATTTTGACATCTACAACCTTGTCCTTCGGAAAAACCTCTGTACCCTGACTCTGTTCCTCGCTTGATACCGCCTTGTTCTGCGTGTCCGTCATTGTGCTGCTGTTATCCGCAGAAGGATTTGAAATCTGACAACCAGCTATAGCGGTAACCAGCAGCAGGCAACTAAGAATGAGCAGAATCTGCTTACCTCGTGCTATCATCTTGGGCACCGCCTTTCATGAATATAGATCTACCAGCCTTCAGCAGGCCCGTGATCATGAGACATAGTCGCCGCTATAGCTGATCAGCAGGGCATTCTTGACACCGGTAAGGCTGGAGACCGTGTTCACGAATCCGCCTTCCTTGTCGTCTAGCCGCAGCTCAAGCGTAAGCTCAATATTGCCGGCCGTTACCGTTTTTTGCTTCATATTATACCGTTTCACCGATTTGTTCAGATGGCTGTGAATTTCGCGCTCACTGTCGTCGCCGTCGCAGTTAATCACCAGCAGGTACGGAGTTTCGATAGAAGAACGTTTAATGAACAGGAACAGGATCAGGCCGATGATGATGGAGCCGATAATAGCCAGTGTGAAGAAGCCCGCGCCCGTTACGATTCCGGCAACAGCTGCCCAGAACAGGAAGATCAGGTCGGTTGGATCTTTGATAGGCGTTCTGAAACGGACGATAGACAGCGCACCGACCATACCGAGTGACAGCACGAGGTTCGAGTTGATCGCGATAATGACGGTTGCCGTGATCATCGTCATGCCCATCAGGGAGACGTTGAAGCTTTTGGAGTAGAGGACACCGCTGAAGACCCGTTTGTACAGAATGTAAATGAAGAATCCGATCAGAAAAGCCACGCCGAGCGTAATCAGTATTTTGGAAATGCGGATGTCGGAAACGAAGTTGTCGGTCACCGAGCTTTTGATCATATCGGAAAAGGTAGTTGCGGTGTCGTTCGCTCCCTGTGCTGCGGCTGCAGCCAGACTTGCTGTGATGCTCATATCAATAATCCTCCCAAGTGTTGGTTTTTAGAAATTTCCGGCAAATGACGTATTTAGAAGCGGACTGCCGGTTCAGGCCTTCAAGCTGCAGGGCAATCCGGATATAATCGGGCAGGTATTCATCGAATTTGACCTCGAAAATAATTAAGCTCCCGTCAAGCGCCCGGATCGGCTGCAGCTCCTTGCTGAATATATCCACCGCATGCAGTCCCGTACGAAGCTCTTTGTCAAAAGTAATCCGCACGTTGCCGTTATGGCATACATAAGGCTCGCGGACATAATCGACGATCACCTTCGGGCGCAGCAGGTTATGGCGCATCTGGTTGTAGAGCTCCATAAACAGCGGCTTATCCGGTACATTCAGCACCTCATAGTTGCCGGCCATAATCTCATCGTAAATGTCCCGCGTCAGCGGTTCTTTGATTTTGGCGATATAATCGTCCATCTTGATTTTTTTCTCAAAATGAATGACATCATCCTGCACATTGTAGATCCGTATGCGGTATTTGGCACGTTCACGCAGGCCTCCGAGCTTGTCGGACAACGCTGTATTGTTCATATCATCGAAATACAGGCTGCGGATATGGTATTCCCCGCTCTCGTCAGCATTCTGGTCTGTATCCATTAGGCTCTGGAGCCGCTGCCGGATGATAAGATATTGATGATAGCTAATGAAGAATTTCAGCTCGTGCCGGAATTGCAGCTTCTTGTTCATCTCACACCTCATTTCTCTCTCTAAATTCTTGCGTGATCTGGCCGCTGACCCTATTCTAAGGGACCGACCTTATGATTTTCTTAAATTGAACTGAACGTCAGCTGAATGTTTTTACACTGCGTTTACAAATGTCACGAAATGTCAGGTTATTCCGGGGACGGGAATTTGACTTCCTGATGCCACTGGGGCTACCCTAGAATACAGAAACAGAACAGATCGAGCGGCGGGCTCAGAGAGATTGCAAGAATTGAAGCTGCAGGCGGAGGGAGCACATGAAAGACTTGAAAACATTCATTATCATCGGAATTATAGTCGTTGTATTGATCGTGCTGGCGCTTGGCGTGGAGCGGTTCAAATCGGAGCGGACCGCAGGGGGAGGATCTGAATTCTCGGGTGTACTCTATGATCTGGTCAGCACGTTTAAGGGTGATGCGGCCACCAGCCGCGCCTTTACCTGGTACACCGGGGACCCCGGAGCAGACGGCTGGCTTGAGGCAGTGAAAGGCGGGTCGGCTGATTTTAACGGAGATGGGATCATTAGGGTTCAGGCGGCCAACACTGTGATCAAGACGGATCAGGGTACAGCAGGCGTGCACAAAGCCGAGATTACCGGACTGGAGCCGGGAACTCGTTACACTTACCGGGTTGGCAGCGGAGAGGAAGAGGAGTGGAGCCCCGCATACGGGTTCAGCACTGCGGAAGCGGACAGCGGTCAGGTGACCTTTATCAATGTTACGGATTCCCAGGGAGTAACAGATGCGGATTTCGCAATTTGGGGCAACACCCTGGAACAGGCATTCAAGACCTTCCCGGCAGCAGAGTTTATTGTGCATAATGGTGATTTTACTGAAGATCCGGAAGATAGTGCGGCATGGAACAGCTTTTTTGGCTATGTTCAGAACAGGGTGGCCAGTGTGCCCCTCATGCCGGTGACCGGTAACCATGACGAGATTGATGAAGAGGCGGCGTTGTTTACCTCACATTTCAATCTGCCGGATAACGGGGCCAAGGGTTCGATCGCCGGTACCTCCTATTCCTTCGATTACGGCCCGGTTCATGTGACTGTGCTGAATACAGAGAGTAATCTGAAGAAGCAGGCTGACTGGCTGAAGAAGGACCTTGCAGGTACGGATAAGCCGTGGACAATCGTAGCGATGCACCGTCCGGCGTATGGCGGGAACATGTACAGTAAGGTGGAGGACTGGACGGAGATTTTTGACAAATATAACGTGGATCTTGTGCTGCAGGGGCATAATCATGAGTATTCCCGTTCTTATCCGCTGCGCGCCGGTGAAATCGTGCCTGAGAGTGATGGTGGCAATGTTACAACAGGCGGAACGGTCTATGTGGTGACCAACGCCTCCGGGGCCAAATTCAACGAGAAGAAGGAAGACCAGTTCTACCATAAGGTTCATTTCCAGAATAATAAGCCGATGTTCGCCGGAATCACGGTTAGCGGGGATACCCTGACCTATCAGGCGTATGATACCTCTGGCAACAAGCTGGATGAGTTTGTTCTGAAGCATTAGAAATAGGGGTTCTTTTGGATGGCATTCCATTAGAGCCTTTTATTGTTAAAATAGTAATAAAAAGTGTGAAAATGGTACGATGATTGCTGACAGTTTTCTTATGGATTCGACCGTTTTCCCTCACTGTACAGGTTGTCAGCGCTCTATAATGAAAGCGTTATCAAAGAAAGAACCTGGGAGGTTAGAACCGTGATTCGAAAACGTATCCGAAGAATGGGAATGGTTGTCCTGCTGGCTGCAATGCCCTGCTCATTGTTTACCGTTTCTCCCGCAGTAACTCATGCCGCAGCAAGTGAAGCCTACAACTGGAACAGCGTGGTTACCGGTGCAGGCGGAGGGTTTGTTCCGGGCATTATTTTTAACCAGACTGAGCCGAATCTGATCTATGCGCGGACGGATATCGGCGGTGCCTACCGCTGGAATCAGGCATCCGGCAGCTGGACATCGATCAGTGATTCTGTCGGCTGGGTGGACTGGAACAAGAATGGCGTAGATGCGCTGGCAACCGATCCGGTGAATCCGGACAAGGTGTATATGGCTACCGGCACCTACACGAACTCGTGGGACGATAATGGACAAATCATGCGCTCCAGCGACCGGGGAAATACGTGGCAGACAACGCCGCTGCCGTTCAAGGTTGGCGGTAATATGCCCGGACGTTCGGCAGGGGAACGGCTAGTTATTGACCCGAATAAGAACAGCATCCTGTTCTTCGGGGCGCGTAGCGGGAACGGCCTGTGGAAGAGCACCGACTCCGGGGTCACCTGGTCCAAGGTCAGCTCCTTCCCTAATGTGGGGACGTATATTCAGAATCCGACGCTTGATTACGGCAATGACCTGGTGGGCTTATCCTGGATTACTTTTGATAAAAGCACAGGCACCTCCGGGAATGCCACCCAGACGATTTATGTGGGAGTAGCGGATACGGCAAGCAGCGTCTACCGCAGCACGGACGGGGGAGCAACCTGGTCTGCTCTGCCCGGCCAGCCTGTAGGTTATCTGCCGCATCATGGTGTTCTGTCTTCTACAGGTGATCTGTACATTACGTACAGCAATGGCGTTGGACCGTACGACGGCAGTAAAGGCGAGGTCTGGAAATGGAACAAAACAAGCGGGGTGTGGACGAATATCAGTCCGTCTACGGGAACCGATAACTGGTACGGATTTGGCGGACTTGCCGTAGATGCGCAGCATCCTGACACCGTGATGGTCTCCAGTCTGAATGCCTGGTGGCCGGATGAAGTCATCTTCCGCAGCACTAACGGCGGGGCAACCTGGAGCCGGATTTGGGATTGGGGTAATTATCCGGAACGGACCTATAAGTTCGCAATGGATATCACAGCTGCCCCATGGCTTGACCATGGAGTAACGTCAACCTCCCTTGATCCTTCGCCCAAGCTGGGCTGGATGATGGGGGATCTGGAGATTGATCCGTTCAACTCCAACCGGATGATGTACGGTACGGGTGCTACTATCTATGGTTCAAACAATTTAGGCGCTTGGGATACCGGCGGGAAAGTCAATATTTCCGTGATGGCGAAGGGAGTGGAAGAGACTGCAGTGCTGGGGCTGATCAGCCCTCCAGCAGGAGCACACCTGATTACTGCACTCGGGGATGTGTCCGGCTTCCGGTATGATGATGTCACTGCAGCTCCGGTGAAGTTCCAGACAAGTCCTTCCTGGGCAACCACAACCGGCATCGATTATGCTGAGTTAAGCCCAGCCTATGTAGTACGTGTTGGCGGTGCGGACAAGGAGAAGTCCCCAAGCATGAAGTCAATCGGGATCTCCAATGACGGCGGCACGAGCTGGTATATGCCGAATGCAGAGCCCTCGAACGGGACTAAGACGACTGCCGGGCAAGGCCAGGTAGCTGTATCCGCCAGCGGCAACTCTATTCTGTGGAGTACCTCAGATATTGGCGTGTATTATTCCAAGTCGACCGGCAATTCCTGGACAGCCAGCAGTGGTGTGCCTGCAGGTGCCAAGATTGCTTCTGACCGGGTGAATGCGAATAAGTTCTATGCCTTCTATGCGGGAACCTTCTACGTCAGTACGGATGGCGGAGCAACGTTCACGGCTACGGGAGCAACAGGCTTCCCGACCAATAATGTCGGCAATCTTCAGCCGAATCAGGCCCAGATCAGCATCAAAGCCATGCCGGGCATCGAAGGCGATATCTGGTTCGCCGGCGGCAATACGGTTGAGAACAAATATGGCTTATGGCACTCTGTCAATTCAGGCGCAAGCTTCACCAAGCTGGCCAATGTTGATGAGGCTGACCTCATCGGGTTCGGCAAGGCAGCGCCGGGCCAGAGCTACATGGCACTCTATACAGTAGCTCAGATCGATGGTGTAAGAGGGGTCTTCCGCTCCGATAATGCCGGGGCCAGCTGGCTACGGATCAATGACAATGCCCATCAGTATGCCAAAATCAACATGGCCATCACTGGAGATCCGCGCATCTACGGACGCGTATATCTGGGAACCAATGGCCGGGGTACCTTATACGCTGATCCGGTGAACCCGCCGGCGGCAGGCTCAACGATTACGCCGATCAGTGCCAGCTTCGATAAGAAGACGGCGAATCAGGCGGATATCGCCGTGACGATGACGCTGAACGGGAACACGCTAACCTCGATTAAGAACGGCGCGGCAACGTTGACTGCCGGAACGGATTATAGTGTGAGCGGCGCGGTTGTCACGATCAAGAAAGCATATCTGGCGACGCAGGCCGTGGGCACGACAACGCTGAGCTTCAATTTCAGCGCCGGAGCGGCGCAGACCTTGGCTGTTGCGGTAGTGGATACAACAACGCCGGCCAGCAATTCTGCGATCACGCCGGTAAGCGCCAGCTTCGACAAGAAGACGGCGAATCAGGCGGATATCGCCGTGACGATTACGCTGAACGGGAACACGTTAAGCAGCATTAAGAACGGCGCGGCAACGTTGACCGCCGGAACAGATTACACTGTGAGCGGTTCGGCAGTCACGATCAGCAAGGCGTATCTGGCAGCACAGGCGGTGGGTACGACAACGCTGAGCTTCAATTTCAGCGCCGGAGCGGCGCAGACCTTGGCTGTTGCGGTAGTGGACACGACAACGCCGGCCAGCAATTCTGCGATCACGCCGGTCAGTGCCAGCTTCGATAAGAAGACGGCGAATCAGGCGGATATCGCCGTGACGCTGACGCTGAACGGGAACACGTTAACCTCGATTAAGAACGGTGCGGCATCGTTGACTGCCGGGACGGATTATAGTGTGAGCGGTTCGGCAGTGACGATCAGCAAGGCGTATCTGGCCGCGCAGGCGGTGGGTACGACAACGCTGAGCTTCAATTTCAGCGCCGGAGCGGCGCAGACCTTGGCTGTTGCGGTAGTGGACACAACAGCACCGGCGGCCGGCGGCCTGAAAGTTCAGATGTATAACAGCAGTACAGCGGCTGCGGCCAATACGCTGAGCCCGAAGATTAAGCTGATGAATACCGGCACGGCTGCTGTTTCACTGGCCGATGTGAAGATCAGATATTATTACACCATTGACGGTGAGCAGACCCAGAGCTTCTTCTGTGACTGGTCACAGGTGGGAAGCGCGAATGTGACCGGGACGTTTGTGAAGCTTCCGGCTGCCAAGACCGGAGCGGATTATTACCTGGAGCTTGGATTTACAAGCGCAGCAGGTTCCCTTGCGGCCGGAGAGAGCATAGATATTCAGCTGCGGGCGTCCAAGTCGGATTGGAGCAATTACACCCAGACCGGAGATTATTCCTTTAATGCAGCGGGTACGGCTTATGCGGATTGGGCCAATATTCCGGCCTATATCTCCGGCAGCCTGGTATGGGGGAATGAACCATCTTGATTAGGAGTTCAAGTGAGTAGAGTAGCAGAGTCTTGAACAGCTTCGAACAGACAGCCCCCTTCCGCAATAGTGCGGAGAGGGGGCTGCTTGCTGTTTGTAGAATGAATCTGCCAGCGCTATAGCGGCTATAAAGTCTGCCCGCTGTCGACGGTGATAATCTGCCCGGTCATGGCTTCCTGAGCGAGCGCGGAGCAGATGAAACGGGCGATATCTTCCGGCGCGGCAATGCTCTGCAGCAGCAGGTTCGGTGTGAGCTTGTGCATCTGCGCTTCCCGGCCCGCCCACCAGCGTGTCGCTACGGCTCCCGGGGCAACGCAGTTGACCCGGATGTCAGGGGCGAGAGCCTTGGCCAGCGACCGGGTCAGACCGTGAACAGCCGCTTTGGACACCGCGTAAGGAAGTGACGAACCGGCACCCGTATTTCCGGCAATACTGCCGAGATTGACGATGGCCCCTTGCCCGCTTGATTTCATATACGGGGCGGCTGCCCGGGCACAGAAGAACATACCTTTGACATTTACGCCGTATAATTCATCCCACACCTCGGAGGTGACTGCCTCCAGATCATCCATAGGAATATGCTGTGTGATACTGGCATTATTCACCAGCAGATTTACAGTGCCATAGGTCTGTACTACTTGTTCTACCATTGCCCGTACCTCGGCATCTGCGGACACATCAGCTTGTACAGCAATGGCCTGCCCGCCCTGCTCTATGATCATGTCAACCGTTTCCCGGGCTTCCGCTTCCGAACGGGAAAAATTCACGGCAACCTTTACACCTTGCCCGGCAAGCTGAAGGCTGGTTGCCCGCCCGATACCTGTTCCTCCGCCTGTCACTATCGCGACTTTACCCTTCAGATCCATCCTTATCCGCTCCCGACTTCTTATTGTTATTGAATATCCTGAGTACAATTGTATTCAGTTTGCCTGGTTTTGTATAATTGAATGAAATGAAGGAATGATTCAATAATATTGAACTATATCGAGCGCACTAGAGCAATCTCAACAGCAGATGGTCAATGGACTCTGTAATGAAACACCCTCAAGCTCAGGTAGGCTGAATGCTATTCGCCATTCCCGCGGAAAACGGGAGTCTTACTGGAAAGAGGTTAGCGCAAATGGATTTCAAAACTTTAAAAACCTTTCAGGCCATTGTGAGCACAGGAAGCTTTAACCGTGCAGCCGAAGAGCTTAGCTATGCCCAGTCTACGGTAACTATGCAGATCCAGAAGCTTGAGGCTCAGCTGGGCGTTCAGCTCCTGGAGCGCGGCAAACAGCAGGTGATCCTGACGGAGGCCGGGAGGCTGTTCCATGAGCAGAGCCTGCAGATTGTGAAAGACATGGAGCGGCTGCAGAGCAGTCTGGCTGATCTGCAGTCGGGCGGAGCAGGGAGTGTCCGGATCGGTGCAACCGATCCGACTGCGAGTTATCGGCTGCCGCAGCTTTTGCGCATATTCATGGAACAGTTTCCCCGGATCATACTTTCAGTAGAGATTGCCGGAACAGCGGCTCTCAACGGGCGGCTCCTCCGGGGAGAACTCGACATGATTCTGTGTTCAGCCCCGCAGCTTGGGACGGAGCTGTATTTCGAGCCGCTTTTCACCGAGGAGTTCGTGTTGCTGCTGCCCGAAGGTCATCCTCTGGAGACGGAGAAGGAGATTACTGCGGACCTGCTTCGTGGACACCGTCTGCTCATTACGGCTGCGGACTGCCCTTACCGCAAGAAGCTGGAGAGTATTTTGCAGGAAGCAGCCGGTCCCCCGCTGAACACCATGGAAATCGGCAGTATGTCCGCCTTGAAATTCTATGTGGAGAACGGTATTGGGATGGCTTTTGTACCTGAGATTACCTTACAGACTCTTCCGCCTGGTACAGTGGTCAGGAGACTATCAGGGCCGGGAGTTGATATGAGCTGCGGAATCGCCTGCAGAATAGCTGATTACCCGCTGAGGGGGGCGAACTTACAAGTCTATCAATTCCTGAAGCGGGAATTGGGGATACCTGTGCATATGTAGAATAGAGCTAATAAGAGCTGATAAGAACGGTTTGAGACAACTATACTTTATTTCCATATCCGGCTGTTCATGACGAAACTCATGGGCGGCCGGTTTTTTTTGTGTAAGGATTGAATTTATTGTACTCAAAGGGAACCTTTATCCCGCAACGGACCAATATAGAGTGAAAACCAAGACAGAAAGGAGAGAGACGGATGACTGAGGAAGAGCTGCATGGCTGTCTGCAAAGGCTGAAAGAAGGAGACAAGGATGCTTTCACTGCGCTGCATGACAGCATCAGGCACCAGGTGTACGGGACAGTCTGTCTGCTTGTTGACCGGCAAGGCGATGTGGCTGATGTAGTGAATGAAATCTACATTGAATTGTTCCGTAGTCTGCCGCAGTATGACAGGAATCGGCCCTTTGGGGCATGGCTGAACGGAATGATTGTACGGCAATGCAGCAACTGGAGCCGGAGAAGCTGGCGCAGGCTGCGCATCCAGATCCGCAGCAGGGAGAATGCGTCAGAGTTGTTGCTGCCGGGGGCGGATACACCGCTCCTTGAGCAGGAACAGCGGGGAGAGCTGCTTCAGCTGGTGGCTGGGCTTCCCCCTAAACTGCGCAGTGTTGTTGTCCTTCGCTACTATGGGGAATGCAGCTTTGAGGAGATAGCCTCTGCCCTGGAGATACCGCTGGGTACCGCTAAATCCAGGCATCACAAGGCAATGCGCAAGCTGCGGCAGCATGCCGTATTCATAGAGGAAGATGAGATGAAGGGGGACTATACATGCCTGTCGAAAGTCAATTGAAACGGGAGTTTGCCAGCTTTAAGCAGAATACAGTAATGCCGGAACAGCTGGAGACACAGATTTCCGCAAGCTTTGATCAGTACTTCAAATTCCAAAACGAACGGAAAACCAAAAGACATATGCGCGGCACTGCAAGGATAGCGGTTGTTCTCTGCGGCCTGATGCTGTTCGGAGGCGTGGTTTATGGTGCGGAAAGGTTATGGGCCGTTACATATGGTTCTACTGGAATAAAGGTGATCGTTCATTCGGACTATACTGAATCCGATGAACATGGTGAGCACGTGAAGCTGCTTGTTGAAGACATTCAGACTAAACTGGCTGTGAATGAATCCGCGTTCCTGTATGTGTCACTGCCCAATGGGGGATATGACCTGCTTAAGGTGAACTGTCCGCAGCTGTTCTCCGATATAGAGAGCTGGAAGGAGGTCATCGAGCCAATTACCGGAAAGCTGGCTGTGCCAAGCAGTCTGCCGGAAGGATATTATTTTGCCGAAGCGAGGTCTGACAGTCAGCTTGGGATTATGGACGAATCCTGGGTAAAGAAATACACCAATGTCCTCTCGAAAAGGGTCAAGCCCGGTGAGGATTATGCCTGGATCAAGAGCTTCAACACTCCTAATAGAATAGCTAAGACTGTAAGCCCGCAGCTCATATATGAGGGTCCAAGAGGGAAAAGTGATGCAATTGTGGTTAAGTATACGCCTAGCGGACTGGAAGCGCAGCTCACAGCAAATTTTGCAGCGGCTACTACGGTTGAGGAGATGAAGGTTGGAGCTTTAGATGCTTTATATATTGTGAATAAAGAAGCTTATGGGAACCAAAACAACTATTATGCTTATATCCAGTGGATCGAGCTAGGGGAGAATAACGAATGGAACATTTTGCATGAAGTAAGCACAGAATCACCGGATGTATCCAAAGAGACTCTGCTTAAAGTTGCCGAAGGGCTGCGCTAAAGCGGCCTATGCCAAGTTCAGCTGCATGCTTGTCCCGCTATAACTAAAATAAATCCCCCTATAACACATATAAACCTCTATTATTGATAGCTTCATCAACAATAGAGGTTTATATTATAACCACTATACCCATGTTCTTCTCAGACTCCTTATCCTATCCTTTGTACTCAGCCGGGTAGAAATCGTCCGAGGCGGCAGTCAATTTGCCTATCCTGCCCGTTAAATCTTCTCTAATTCATCCGCTGACCACGATAGGATTGATTGTGGGCTTTTGAGCTTTAAGAAGCTCATACCATTTCGTGTAGGGATGGATTGAAAGCTGTAACGCCAGGATCAAAGATATAGTCTCAAGCTCAGGGAGTACAGCTGCTTAAGAGGACTGCCGGAGATTCTGCCCCCGCATGCGTTCTTACCGCAGTGTATGGTTCCTTGAGTTGATACCTGTATTATACCGCGATAGGCAGTAGCCGTAAAAAGGCGAATACTTTAAATTTGCGGTTATTTTTCACTGTAAGATCATGTAAGCGCTATTATTCTTCCTTATCCTTAGTTTTTTAGGAGGATTCCGAACAATAGTTATTCACTCTAAACTTGATCCAACGTAACCCAGTCGCTGCAAGGAGGGCTAAATACTCTAACGGAATCTCAGTCCGAATGTCCTGCGAATTCGCCATTTCTTCGCAAATAACGGAATCTCAGTCCTCCTCACCAGCTGATGCGTTCATGAGCCCGTGATGCTCCAGCCAATCTCCCGCTAATCTCCAGCCAAGCTCAGGTGAGGAAAAGTGCAATTGCTAAGCTTCTTAGCTCAGCATGTTTTGTCCGCAAGTAGCTTCACAATCTATATTTGATTCACCTGCAGGGCAAATTTGTGTCTGGAACAGTGCTGTCTTATAAAATGGACGGCAAAAGCGATGCCGTTTGCTGTATAATTTACTGATTGTTATGTTGCGGTTCAGGTATTCGGGCACTTGAAGGAGGAAGAGGGATGAGTTTGTTTGGAGTGAGGCTTGACGGAACCCGCAGCGGGTTAATCAAGTCTTTTCTGGAGGATAATTATGTATGTGCGGGAGATCCCGTTATTGGAAATCTGGAGTCCAGCGGGAGAGAGGATATCCGCAGCAGGCTGGCTGCATCCGGAGCTTATCAGGGGCGGGAGCTGGAAGAAGCTCTCAGCAGTTTAGACACCTTCGTCAACATGATGCAGGACGGGGATTATGTGCTGATTGCGGATGAGGAATGGGTATACCTTGGCGATTTGGGTGATTATTTCTATGATGCCCGGCAGGAGAGTGTGGAGGGCGGAACTGCGCACCGGCGCGGAGTAACCTGGCTGAAGAGTCTGCCCCGTACAGCTGTGAATTCTGCAGTACAAGCACTGCTTGCTTCGGATCAGGAAGTTACCCGCTATTCAGGGGTGCTGCCTGCAGCAAGATTGGATTTGTGGCTTGCAGATTCTTCGGATGTGGATGTGGAGACTGCTCACTCCCCGGCCCGTGTGGATGAAGCCACAATAGCTGAGGCGCTGGCTGTTCTGAAGGCTGCCCTGCACAGTCCCGATGCGGAACGGCGGGAACGCGCGGCAGCGGCTATATTGCATTATGCCAAATGAACATCAGACTAAAGCTTTATCTTATAAAATCACAGCAAAAAGGTCTTCCGGTTAAGCTACCGGAAGACCTTTTTGCTGTCAACTATTAAACAGGGACTTCGCTGGACCGGGGGTAGGCTCAGATAAATTCAACGAACTCATTAACCGGCTTGCGGTAGCCGCGCGGTCTAATTTTGTGCTTGTTGTCTTTGCCGATCGTAATCAGCATTACCGGAACGAAGTTGTCGCTGAGCCCGAGGGTAGCTTTCACCGCCTCCGGATCAAAACCGATCATCGGGCAGGTATCCCAGCCCTTATCCTTGGCAATCAGCATGAACTGCATAGCTGACAAGGAAGCATTGCGGATTGCCTCATCCCGCTGGAAAGCGTCTTTTCCGGTGTAAGAATCATTAATAGACTGAATGGTGCGGTCGTAATCCTCTTCGCTCATGGCTCCCAGCATTTTAAGTCCGCTATAGATTTCTGGAGCCTGCTGGTAGGCATTTTTGTCACCCAGCACAACGATGACAGCCGAGGCGGTGTGGATTTTGTATTGGCCGTAAGCACCTTTACGGATTTCTTCCTTCACAGTGTCATCGCTGATGACTTTGTAGTGGGCGTGCTGCAGGTTGAAGGCCGATGGAGCCAGGCGGGCCAGTGAGAACATCTCCTCAAGCTCATTCTGTGGGATTTTCACCCCTTCAACGAAATTCATAGCCGATCTGCGGGACTGAACCAATTCTGAAAAAGTACTCATAAATAACGACCTCCATTGTGATATGTATGTTGGTTAGTAATAATAAATAGCTGATATTAATAAATAAACTTACAATAAGTTACTTGCTTAAAATATCACGACCACAAGCATACGTCAATGATTAAACAACATTAAATTGTGAATTTTAGTTCAAATAGTCG
Source organism: Paenibacillus sp. FSL E2-0178 (assembly GCF_038593005.1). Taxonomy (NCBI): domain Bacteria; kingdom Bacillati; phylum Bacillota; class Bacilli; order Caryophanales; family Paenibacillaceae; genus Paenibacillus; species Paenibacillus sp. FSL E2-0178. The sequence continues at coordinate 1,408,546 of NZ_CP151953.1, read as the reverse complement.
ATAAATTTTGAAAAAGCGAGAAAAGAAGTGATATTAATCACAAAATAAGGCTATAAAGCCAAAAACATTGTGACATTTATTACAACCGGAATGTTATAATAGTCACATAGTTTCAGTGGATGAACACTTTTAAGCAGCTATGCCATTGTAAAGGAGACTTCGATATGTCAGAAACCATTACCCAAACCCCTTTGGAACAAGAAATACCCGCAGCAGGCCTTCCCCAAGAGGATTTGCTGAATCAGCTTCTGAAGCCGGAAGTTCAGGAATCCCTGATTCTTCTGGTGGAGCAGCTGCCGCAGATTACCCAACTGGTGAATGTATTAACCAAATCGGTCGATTTTGTACAATCGGTTGCAACGGATGAAGTTTTGAAAAATGATACGGTAGGCGCAATCAAGGAGATGGCAGGTCCTGTGGTAGGCTCTGTCAAGAATCTGGCGGCTACAGTTATTGAAGCGAAAGACCGCGCGGATGCAAGCAGTGAAACCATCAGCCTGTTTGGCATGATGAAAATGATCAAGGACCCGCAGGTACAGAACGTGCTCCGTTTCATGAATGCATACCTGCAGGTCAGCGGCGAACGCCAATCCGGTAAATAATTATTGTTCAATTCTTAATCGTAAGGACGGAGGAAATATGATGTCAAAACACATAGTTATTCTAGGTGCAGGTTACGGCGGCTTATTGAGTGCGCTAACCGTGCGCAAATATATGAGCAAAGCTGAAGCCAGAGTTACAGTGGTTAATCAGTATCCAACACACCAGATCATTACCGAACTACACCGCCTTGCAGCAGGAAGTGCTTCGGAACAGGCGGTTGCCATGCCGCTAGCGAAGCTGTTCGCCGGTAAGGATATCGATCTGAAGATTGCCAAGGTTAATTCGTTCTCGGTGGAGAACAAGCAGATCATCCTCTCGGATGGAGTAATGCTGACTTATGATGCTCTCGTTGTCGGTCTGGGCAGCACGACGGCTTATTTCGGCATTCCGGGACTTGAACAGTACAGCATGGTGCTGAAATCGGCGGCGGATGCACTGCGGATTCACGGACATATTGAAGACCGGATTCGTGAATATGCCAAAAGCGGCAACGCGGCCGATGCAACCATCCTGATCGGCGGGGGCGGCTTGACAGGTGTTGAGCTTGTAGGTGAAATTGCCGATGTACTGCCCAAGCTGACTAAGAAATATGGAGTGAATCCGGCTGAGATCCAGCTGCTGCTCGTAGAAGCCGGACCGAAGATTCTTCCGGTTCTGCCGGATCATCTGATTGAGCGCGCGACAACCAGCCTCGAGAAACGGGGAGTTCAGTTCCTGACAGGTCTTCCTGTTACTAATGTAGCAGGCAATATCATTGATCTGAAGGACGGCCGCCAGATTGTGGCGAATACCTTCGTCTGGACCGGCGGCGTGCAGGGCAACCCGCTGATCGGCGAGTCCGGGCTTGAAGTGAACCGCGGCCGCGCAACCGTGAATGAGTTCCTGCAATCCACTTCACACCAGAATGTATTTGTAGCCGGTGACAGTGCGGTTGTGTTCGCACCGGATGGCCGTCCGTATCCGCCAACGGCACAAATTGCCTGGCAGATGGGTGAACTGATCGGCTATAACCTTTACGCTTACCTGAATGATAAAGCCTCCGAGACCTTCAGTCCGGTGAATTCCGGGACACTTGCCAGTCTTGGACGCAGAGACGGAGTAGCGATTGTCGGCGGCAATTCCACACCGCTGAAGGGTCTGCCGGCAACGCTGATGAAGGAAGCAAGCAACGTCCGGTATTTGACCCATATTCACGGATTGTTCAGTCTGGCCTATTAATTCTCTCCTAACCATCTATACCTAATGCAGGCCGCTTCCATGCGGCAGATCATCCCCTTTAACCGCCAGCAGGCAGTTGAAGGGGATTTTTCATGAATTCAGACTGTGAAAGGAGAGCTGTGTGAAATTACATAGTAAATTACTGGAAGGCCCTTTATCCTGAATGAGGCATACATCCTTTATATGAACTTTTTGCGCAGCACTAGGAGGAGAAGATGATTCAGAACGGGTTTATCTGCAATTGGATGGAGGTTCAAACGGACGGGCAGGGCCGCGGATTGTATTATAAATATTCTGCATACCGTGCGCCTGCTGTCATCTTTATTTCCGGATTAGGGGATGGTTGCGATTCCTGGAGCGGTGTCCAGGAGAATATTGCGCAGCATGCCTCAACCCTCGCTTATGACAGAGCCGGTACCGGGAACAGCCCGCGAGTGCCGGGACCGCGCTCCTGCCAGGATCTGGTGGAGGAGCTGTACCGGCTGCTTGCACTGCTGGATATTAAAGCCCCTTATATTCTGGTCGGTCATTCCTTTGGCGGTCTGGTAGCCAGACTCTTCGCTTGCTGCTATCCTGAGCGGACAGCAGGAATCGTACTGATAGATGCTGCAGGCGAATATAAGGAGCTTACTTATGAGCGGGTGCTGCCCCGTCAGCATATCGCTGCGAACCGGGCGTACCTGCTGAACCCTTCGCTCAATAGGGAGCAGATCGATAAGATGCACAGCTATAAGCAGATCTCTGCTGCCCGGGGTTCCATGCCAAGCCAGGTTCCGCTGTCGGTGATAACCAGGGGGCTTGCGGATGAGGATGGATCAGACTGGCCGGCACACGCGATACTGGAGATTGAGCAGAAGAGCCAGGCGGAGTTCCTGGAATTATCTATGGCCAGCAGGCAGGTGATCGCTGGAAGCAGCGGTCATTATATCCATCATGACCAGCCCGGTCTGGTCATTGAAGAAATCATGGGGATGATACAAGCTCATTCCAACGAGCTTAATCACTGATATCAGCGTCTTCACAAGAACCTTTCACAGTACTGGAGATTATCAGCAATCAACCGAGAAGCCGCAGAAGGCAACCTGAATACTGCCCTGCATGAAGCGCTTAGAGACGTGAACAGATTTACTCCGTAAATATGTAATGAAAACGTATTCGCAGGAAAATCTATTTGTTATAATGTTGATGTTTATACCATTACAGATGTTTTCATAGGAGGATTTCAGGCATGCCATTTCAAAAGAACGATATCATCCTGTTCCAGGGTGATAGTATCACGGATTGCGGCCGTAATTACGCAGACGCTTCATCGCTGGGTGTAGGTTACGCGCTGATGGCGGGCGCTCGTCTTGGGCTGCAGTATCCTGAGAAGAACCTTACCTTCATCAACCGCGGCATCAGCGGCAACCGCGCCGTGGATCTGCAGGAGCGCTGGGACCGGGATTGTCTGGAGCTGAAGCCGACCTGGGTATCCATTTATATTGGAGTGAACGATACCTGGCGCTGGTTCGATTCCGGGCAGGAGACGACAGCGGCTGAGTTCGAGGCTTCCTACCGTGATCTGATTGAACGCACCAAGCAGAGCCTGGATGCCAAGCTGGTACTGGTTGAGCCGTTCGTACTGCCGGTGCCGGAAGACCGTAAGGGCTGGCGTAAGGATCTGGACCCGAAAATTCATGTGGTCCGTGAGCTGGCCCGTGAATATGGCGCTGTATTGGTGCCACTGGATGGACTGTTCGCCGCTGCTTCGGTTAAGGCCGAGCCTGCCTTCTGGGCCGGGGATGGCGTACATCCTTCACCTGCCGGCCATGCGCTGATTGCAGAGGCCTGGATGAAGGCTGTAGGGGCTATAAGCTAAAGCAGAGTAAAGCGGGAAATTCCCTACATATTGAATTTGCTGCACTGACCGGTTCCTGCGTATCAAGCGGACCGGTTTTTGGCATACACCGGGGCGGATAGGTTGCCTTCTGAACGGAAGCGGGAGATCCGTGAATTTCACTCTGCTTAAGAAGGCTGTTATACTTGTATCATACATAAGGATGTGGAGGTGGAACCCATAAGGCGGTTACTGCTGATTCTGCCTGTTTTTCTGGTTGTTCTATTAAGCGGCTGCCAGAATGCTTTCGGCTACATTAACTCAAGATGGATTTCTGAAATTGATTTGACCTATAACTCTGTAGAGAGCCAAGCGGAGACGGCTCCCTTTGAGTCCAGGATTTTCAAAGACGGCGAGTTCATTAAGACGATGGCTTCTGCCATGAATACAAGCAAGCGTATTGCGGGAGAGCTGGATTACGATGCGGATTTCAGCATGAAGCTGGTCTACGGAGATGGTTATACAGAAGACTTTATTCTGGGCTTGGGCCAGGAAGAAGGGAGTAGCGGACTGCTGCTATCTGCTGAGCGGAACGGGACGGGCTATACAGTCTCTGCCAAGAATGCCGATAAGCTGCGCAAGCTGATCTTCAGCGGCGGAAGTCCAGCAGCGGCGAAGTCCGAAGCGGAGGAGGCATCGGTGGTAACTCAAGGTCCGGTAACGGTCTCACGCAATGATTTATACCCGGTCACAGGAAACAAGGAATTCCTGAATCTCCAGCTGCTGAAGGGCAGCTACAGCGAGGATTGGTCCATCGCTTCCCCGCTGGCTGGACGGAGCTGGAGCGGTCAATTCCGGCTGGCCATTACGGATGAACAGGGCGCAGCACTGGGCACGTTCGCGCTGAGCCGGCATTTCACCGAAGAATTGAGCTTCGGCGATTTGTTCCAGATTCAGTTCGCTGATTATAACGGGGACGGTAATCCCGATTTTACGGTTGGCCAATATAGTTCTTCGAACGGATCATTGTTCAAGCTGTTTACAGTGAAGCCGGATCATTCGATCCAGGAACTGCAGATTAAAGGAGCGGCTTCCGGGCTGTTCATCAGCAGTCCTGACCGGTATTCGGTTAAGCTGGACGTGATCGAAGGCGGTTTCCGGGCGGATCATTATGACAACGCTCTTGGCAGGCAGGTTGAGACTTCATACCGCTGGGACGGTGCCGCTTTCCAGGAAGTAGCCGGAGAATCAACAGATAAGAGAGGAATGTGAACAGGATGACGAGCGAGACACTGCAGGATTTGCAAGGACTGAAGGCAGCCGGTAAAGTGGTGGGCCACACCATCGCCGAGATGAAGAAAAGTGTAGTTCCCGGAATGACGACTGCAGAGCTGGACGAAGTGGGCGCGAGGATTCTGAACCATTTTGGCGCGAAATCTGCCCCTAAGGTAACCTATAACTTTCCCGGAACCACCTGCATCAGCGTCAATGAAGAGGTGGCACACGGAATCCCGGGTCAACGGGTAATCCAGGCCGGTGATTTAATCAATATTGATGTTTCGGCCGAGTTGAACGGGTACTACGGGGACGCCGGGGTATCTTTTCAACTGCCTCCTTATAATGAGAAGCTGGTCCATCTCTGCCGGAGTACGGAGGAAACCATGATGAGCGTGATTAATCACCTCAGAGCGGGAATGAAGGTGAATGAGATTGGCCGGGTCATGGAGTCGGAGGCGCACAAGCGCGGCTACAAGGTTGTGCGTAATCTCTGCAGCCACGGCATCGGCAAATCGTTGCATGAGAAGCCCTACGAGATCCTGCCGTTCTATAATCCGCGGGTAACGACTGTGCTGAAGGAAGGTCAGGTCATCACGATAGAGCCATTCCTGTCTACGGGTGCGGATTTTGTAGAGCAGCAGTCGGATGGATGGACGCTCAGTGTGGCGGACAACAGCCGTGTTGCCCAGTATGAACATACGATTGTGGTCACCAAAGGCAAACCGATTATTCTGACAAGCGCCTAAGAGCTTAGCACCTAAGAACGAACAGATACGGTCTGCCCTCATAAGGGTGGACTTTCTTTGTTATTCCGAACCTAGAAATAGAGGGACAATGAAAATGGATAATGTATCGCAAGTCAGCAACGCTTTTATGACATTTATGAAGGAAGCACCAGAGCAGCATCGAGCCTGGGTGGAAGCGGTGCAGAAGCTGGATGCAGCAAGTGCGCTTGATGCCCTAACAGAAGAAATTGCCTATATCTCTGTACTCGCGGCGGTCAGGCTGGAAAGCGGGCTGGCCTTTCATGTCAAGCATGCCAAATCACTCGGCGCTACCCGTGAGGAGATTATCAGCGCAGTCCTGCTGCCTCTTCCGGCTGTAGGCAATGTTGTCATTCAGGCCTTACCCGTTGCTTTGCAGGCTTACGACAGCGAGTAATACTTGCAGAACGACGGATATTGAAGGAGCGGGTAGCGTGAAAATTGCTTTTATTCTGTTTGACGGCATTACGTTTCTGGATTTCGCGGGTTTTTATGATGTAATCTACAGGCTGCGCCAGTTCCCTGCAGGGGAAGGGCTGGAATGGGATATCTGCGGTCCGGCCGGGGAAATCACAGATGAAATGGGGCTTACGGTCAAAACCGGTAAAGTGCTGCCGGATTTATCAGTATATGATCTGGTATTTGTACCCGGCGGGTTCGGGACGAGGGCATTACGTCATGACGAGAGCTTTATCTCCTGGCTTCAGGGAGCAAGCGGGGTTCCATATCTGGTTTCGGTATGCACCGGTGCCCTGCTGCTGGGTGCTGCCGGATTGCTGGAGGGACGCAGGGCCACAACACATGCATCGGCTTATGAGCTGCTTAAGCCGTATTGCCGGGAAGTGGTTCAGGCCCGGATTGTGCAGGACGGGAATGTTATTACCGGAGGCGGAGTCTCAACCTCAATTGATCTGGGATTATATCTGGTATCCTTATTTGCCGGCCGGGAGGCTATGGCTGCCGTGAAGCAGCAGATTGACTATCCGTATGATGCACAAGGCATTGTAATGTATTCCAATGAGTAAAACATCGAAACCGGAGGGATGAAGGTGAATAGTTAGCCGGGAGCGGCGATACGCAGATGATCCGGATCGTGAAGAGCAATCTGGGGAAGAAACGGCTGAGTCAGAAGTACCCCGAGGAGGTCACGGAGCTCCTTGCAGGATTGACAATTGTCTAGAATGTAACTATTATTGTTACATCTGCCGGGAGACATTCTGGTCAGTATGAAGGAGAGATTCCCATGAACATCAGCACCCGGTTTGCGGTCGCTATTCATATTCTAACTTTAATAGACAGCAACAAAGACGGTAAAAGCACCTCGGAGTGGATCGCCGGCAGCGTCAATACGAATCCGGTTGTCATCCGCCGCCTTACAGGCATGCTGAACAAGGCGGGTCTGGTGGAGGTCCGCCCCGGGGTAGCCGGTGCGAAGCTTACCCGAAGTAGCGCGGATATCACGCTTCTGCAGATTTACAAGGCGGTCAATGCAGTGGAAGAGGATTCACTCTTCTCTGTCCACGAGCATCCTAACCCGGAGTGCCCGGTCGGCAAGAACATCGCCGGGGCAATTATTCCCGTGTTCTCACTTGCGCAGAAAGCGATGGAGAATGTGCTGCAGGAGGTTACACTGGATCAGATCGTACATCAAATTCCTGTTACGTGAGGCAGAGGAGGAAGGTGCTATGCGAAACTCTATGCCAAAGCGAAAAGGCGCTGCTTTTTATATAACGGTGTTGCTCGGGCTCGGATTATTGTATCTGCTCATTTTTCCTTCTCCTACCCCTGAGCTCGCTGTAAGCAAGAGCCTGCTGATCCGTGATCCGGCGGCTGCATTGGCGGGCAGGGTTACAGAAGGACGGATTAAGGATGATCCAAGGTACGGTAATCTGTACTACGCTCAACAAACAGAGCGAAGCTACATCTATGTGAAGAAAAGCAGGCTGGGCTGGCATGTAACCTCAAGCGGCACCGGCCCGTGATGTAAGATTTTGTAGACTGCCACAGAAACTTAAGGAAACTTTCAGCAGAGATTTATGTACTTTTAAGGTTCGGGGAGTATATTAAAGATCTCCACCCCCCAGTGGATACATTTATGCTAGACCCCGCCGTGCCTCGGCAGGGTCTATCTCTTTGTTTAGGACTTATAAATTCATCAAACCTTTATGTGATTTTCATCAGGCGTTAAGCTTCAGCCTGTATATTAATCACATGACCCCCTTATAATAGACTTTGGCCCTGCCGGTTCCCGGCAGGGCCCCTTTTTTTGCGGCTACACAAATCGCTGCTGCTGTCTTTACACATTATTCCAGATGGTTTAGACTGACACCATGTGTGGCTTACTGGAATAAGGGGGAAGAGCATTGATATGATGGTATTTTTGGCACTGATTATATGGTTCCTATCGTTGCTGGTCTTTATGCTGATTATCCGCAAGGCCATTGATGGATCTAGGGCTACCTACAAACTGGACGAATTGATTCAGGAAATCCGGCTGCTCCGCAAGGAGATCAAGGAGAACAAGCATATTATAGACAAGCGGCTGTAGCGGACGGTGCTGCCGGCAACTCATCTCTAAGGAGTGATTACTTGATGATTCTGTTCCACAGCGGGGACCTGAACGTCCGTAGGCTGGAAATTGAAGATGCGCCCCTGCTGGTACGGTGGCTCTCCGATCCCGCAGTGCTGGAGTATTACGAAGGCCGGGACCGTCCGCATGATCAGACGCTGGTGCAGGCACGTTTCTATAAGGATGAAGAGGATGGGGTAAACCGCGGGATTGTGCAGTTCAAAGACCGGCCCATAGGTTATATCCAGTACTATCCTGTCGGCAGGGAAGAGAAAGAAGAGTATGGTTACGCGGATTATACAGGCAGGATCTACGGGATGGATCAGTTCATCGGCGAGCCGCAGATGTGGAATCGGGGCATCGGATCGCTGTTGGTAGGCGAAATGGTGAAGTATCTGCTTGAAGCGGAGCAGGCCGACCTCATTGTTATGGACCCGCAATGCCGGAACCACAGGGCGCTTAGAGTGTACGAGAAGAATGGTTTTGTACGCGGCAAGCTTTTGCCGGAGCACGAGTGGCATGAAGGTGAATGGAGGGACTGCTGGCTCATATCCTATAATTCTAAATCTTAATTGTACATATAAATAAGGGGATGTTGTATATGAAGAACCGATTCACAATTCTGGGAGCCGCACTGATTCTGGGCCTTTCGTTTGTGGCGGGTTGCCTGCTTATCAGCAAAGAACGGACAACCGGCTTGGAGCAGGCAGCTGTGAGCCAGAGCACGGTCCACCCGCTTCTGACGCTTGCCGAGACGGCGGAGCTTCTGCGGATCAGTGAAGATCAGGTGATCAATATAATCAAGGCGGAGAATGCGATTTTGAGCAATAACGGGCCTTTCGAAGGAATGAAGCTGCCTTATATCAAGGTGGATGATAAGTTCCTGTTCAGCGTTTTGGAAATACAGAACTGGGTTCAGCAGGCGACACTTGAAAAAAGGGTATATATGGGCACGAAGATTACCAATAGATGAGACTCGGGGAGTAAAGGAGCGCCAAATGAAATTTTATACATATTCATGGTATGAAGAAATGCAGGTGCGCGGCTTTATGGTGTTCCCTGAGACGGAGCAGGATTGGCTGGAGGATGTTGCGTGGCATGCTGCGGAGGGGCTCAGCTATAAGGAGAGGACGAGGGATTTCCTGGAATACCTCAAAACGGATTTGCTAAAGTACCTTCCGGAGTACTTCCATCCCTCCATTCATGACGGAACGATTAATTCTACTTATCCTGAACCTGAGTTCAAAGAACAGGCGCAGCAGTGGCGTAGTGAATACGAAGCCAGGATGAAGGTGCTGGATGATGAATACTATAGAAGGTATCTGTCTATTAAGGACAGCTTACCTGTACATGCTGTTCAGTTAGTCGAGAAATCTCTCCATGATTCCAGGTTGATTTCGTATGCTGTGACGTCGGAGGAGGTTGTGGAGATCATTCTGGACTGCAGCGGAGCCATGCATTATCAGTGTGATATCAGACTAACCTTTACCGGGGTGACCGGGTTGGAGCTGCCTGAACGCCTGAACAGAATGGTCTGGTTGTATACCGAGATCTATGCGGTGGAACAAGGGTTTGAATTACGGGTTCTGCTGGATTCGCCGCTGAGTGAGCTTAGAATTACTGCACAGGATGTATCATTTGAAATGCTTAGTGAACCCAAATACAACGAATGACTGCTTCGGAGCCTGGCCAATTGGCCGGGCTTTTTTATAGGAAGTTATGATATTCGTCAGTTGTAGATATGAAGTCCTCTGATTCCGCCGGAAGTCGGCTGCATGGGGGATTTAATGGATATATCCCTTTGATCTCACCGGATAGTAATTTAACTATTGGATTACCGCCTGATTCGCCCCTCCGGACGATTTTGAAAAGTAATTGACAAACATATAGAGTGCTACTATACTAAAGTTAGTTAATGTGTAACGGAAACAGTTACAAGCTTGAATGATGCTTCTATAAACAGTCAAGACTAAGCAGCACTGAGCACGAACGGCACCGGAGGGTTTAGCTTTTTATATGATCCATATGCTTTTATTCAGGAGGGGTTTATATGACGACAACAGCAGCACTGCCGCAAGAACTGGAAATTGGACTTGTACAGATTAGAGTAAGCAATTTGGAGCGTTCGCTCACCTTTTATCAGAATGTAATCGGACTGAAGATCCTGCACCAGCAGGGGCGTGAAGTGGAAATGACTGCGGATGGTGTGCATGTGCTGCTGGTGCTGCGGGAGATTGAACAGGCTCAGATTCTGCGCCGGAATTCGGCTGCCGGGCTGTATCACTTCGCGATTCTGCTGCCAGACCGTCCGAGTCTCGGGCTGGTGCTGCGTAATCTGATTGATGCGGGCATTGAGATCGGCCAGGGCGATCATCTGGTCAGTGAAGCATTGTATCTTCAGGACCCGGACAATAACGGCATTGAGATATACCGCGACCGGCCGCGAGACACCTGGAAGTATGAGCCTACTGGCAATGTGGTGATGACTACAGACCCGGTTGATGTGGACGGCTTGCTGGCGGCTTCCGAAGGGCTGAACTGGACCGGACTGCCTGCGGGCACGGTCATCGGGCATGTGCACTTTCATGTAGGCGATTTGGCGGAGGCCAAGAAATTCTATGTGGATGCGCTTGGTTTTGCAATCACGGCTCATTACGGGGACGCTGCACTATTCATCTCGGCGGGCGGATATCATCACCATATGGGGCTTAATGTCTGGGCGGGACAAGGAGCTAAAGCGGCTCCGGCCAATGCGGCGGGCATCGATTATTTCACTCTGCTGCTTCCGGGCAGCGGGGATGTATCTGAAGTGGCGGAACGTGTGAAGCAAGCGGGGTACCGTGTAGAAGTAGAAGGCGGCGTCATAACCTTGAGAGACCCGTGGAATATTGGAATCCGGCTGCTTGTCAAAGGCTGAGAGGAATGAAAACTTGTCCATCTTCGCTCATTCCCCTATAATATGTGGAAATAAATGAGCGAAGGGATGAATCTTTTGCACAATTTCAAAATGGCTTATGTTGTCCTCTGTCACAAGAGCCCTCAGCAGATTAATTTGCTGATCGATCGTTTAACGGATGAGCATGTGGAGTTTTTCCTGCATGTGGATAAGAAAAGCGGCATCGAAGAGCAAATTATCCATCGCGAAGATATTCATTTCGTAGAGCAGCCGGTAGACGTACAGTGGGGCCATTACGGCCAGATTGAATGCATCCTGAAGTGCTTCGAACTGATCCGGGCAAGCGGGAATTATAACTATGTTCATATCATCAGCGGACAGGATTTGCCTCTTGCCTCCAATAAGGTGATTGCTGATTTCTTCAAAGAGCATGAAGGGCAGGAGTTCGTCAAGCATCTGCAGCTTCCGAATGAGGCGGAAATGTGGGGCTGCCTGTACCGGGTGTCTGTGTATTATCCGCGGTTCCTGGTCTCCCGGGCCAAAGCTGTCTCAGAGATCCGCAACCGTTATATCAATCTGGTGATGTCGGTACCCTGGCTTAAGCGCAGCCTGAAGGATCTGCCGGAGGCGCTGTATAAGGGCTCGAACTGGATGTCACTTACCGGGGGATGCATGCAGTATATCCTCGAATTCATCGCGGAGCATCCCGGATACGTCCGGTTGTTCCGGAATTCGTTCTGCGGCGATGAGATTTTCTTCCATTCAATTATTTTGAACAGTAAATATAAGGATAATGTAATCAATGAGATCAAACGCTATACCGATTGGGACACCGGACCGGAATTCCCCAGAACGCTGCGGGCCGGGGATTACGAACGGATTCGCGAGCAAGGTGCAGGCTGCTTCTGGGGCCGGAAGTTCGATCTGGATGTCGACAAGGAGATCATCAGCGATATTCTGCGGCTGGCTTGAGGCTCTAACTATCTTAGGAGGCATATATCATGAAAATAGCAGTCATTGGAGCAGGCGGCAAAGCAGGCAGTGAGATTGTGAAGGAAGCGCTGGACAGGGGACATGAGGTTACCGCTATAGTGCGGAACCCTGCGAAGGTAACGGACAGCAGAGCATCGGTGCTGGAAAAGGATATCCTATCCTTGACGGCTGAAGATTTGCGGAGTTATGATGCCGTCATAAATGCGTTCGGAGCGCCGTTTGGACAGGAGCATCTGCATGTGGAGGCCGGAAATGTTCTGATTGAGGCTCTTAAGAATGTGCCGGATACCCGGTTGATTGTCGTCGGCGGTGCAGGAAGCTTGTACGTGGATGAAGCCCGGACGGTGAAGGTTGTGGACACACCGGGGTTCCCGGATTTTGTGAAGCCGACAGCCCTGAACCAAGGTAAGAATCTGGAGATTCTTCAAACCACGGAGGGACTCCTCTGGACGTTCGTCAGTCCGTCAGCTAATTTTGCCGTCGGGGAGAGAACAGGTGCATATGTGAAGGGCAAGGATCATCTGCTCGTTAATTCCAAAGGCGAGAGCTACGTAAGTTATGCCGACTATGCGATTGCGATTGTAGATGAGCTTGAACAGCCGCAGCATATCGGCGAACGGTTCACGGTGGTGTCAGAATCCTGATCCCGGAGCAGCTGCTTCTGCAGTGAGGCAGCCGGATGGATGCTGGAAAGAGAATATAGCGGGAGGCACAAGCGGAAATTCCGGTGTGTCTTCCGTTTATTGGCGTTTATGCAGTTGCTGCAAATATAGGATATAATATTTTGAAAAAAGATATTCGGGAGATGATGGGGCTTGGAGACTTTTCTTGCTGTGCTGCTGATGCTCGGGCTAATCGCGGTATCGAATATCGTGAACCGTTTCATTCCGTTTGTGCCGGTTCCTCTGATTCAGATCGGACTCGGGATCGTTGCCGCACTTGTGCCGACCGGAATACATATGTCTTTTGAGCCTGAACTGTTTTTTGTGTTATTCATTGCCCCCCTGCTGTTCAATGACGGGAGACGGACACCGCGTGATGAGCTGTGGAACCTTAGAGCACCGATCTTGCTGCTGGCGCTGGGGCTTGTATTTGTAACGGTTTTTGTTGCAGGGTATGCCATTAACTGGATGATTCCTTCAATTCCGCTGGCGGCTTCCTTCGCGCTGGCGGCGATTCTGTCCCCTACGGATGCTGTAGCGGTCGGTGCGCTGGCCGGAAGGGTGCATCTGCCCAAGAGCATTCACCGGATTCTTGAAGGTGAATCGCTGATGAATGATGCCTCCGGCCTGGTTGCCTTCAAATTTGCGATCGCGGCCATGGTTACGGGAGTTTTCTCGCTTCCTAAGGCATCGCTCAGCTTTGTAATGATTGCCGCAGGCGGTCTGCTGCTGGGTGCGGCGCTCTCCTTTCTGCTGATCCGCCTAAGTGTATTCATCCGCAGATTCGGTATGGAGGATGTGACGATCCATGTGCTGCTGCAGATTCTTACGCCGTTTATCATTTATCTGATCAGTGAAGAGATTGGCGTATCCGGCATCCTAGCTGTTGTGGCCGGTGGTGTAATGTACGCCATTGAGAAGGACCGGGCCGTATCGCCGCAGTATAAGCTGCAGCTTGTATCAGCCAGTACCTGGTCGGTGCTGCTGCTGGTGTTGAACGGACTGGTATTCCTGATCCTCGGAGTGTCCGTACCGGATGTAGTGGAGGTCATCTACCGTGATCAGACGCTGAACAACTTCATGGTTGCAGGTTATGTGATGGCGATTACCGCGCTGCTCATTGTGCTGCGGTTCCTATGGGTCTATGCCTATTCCCTATGGGAGAGCCGGTTCCGCCGGGTAGAGAAGGCGCCGCTTAAGTCACAGGTCATTACTTCAATCTCCGGCGTGCGCGGAGCGGTTACGCTTGCCGGTGCCTTCTCCATTCCGCTCGTGCTCGGGGACGGTATCACGCCGTTCCCTGAACGGGATCTGATTATTGCGCTGGCCGCAGGTGTCATTCTGATGTCGCTGGTCATTGCCAGTATCTTCCTTCCGCTGCTGGCCGACAAAGAGGAGACCGTGGTGCAGACGATTGGCTACGGAAATACAGAACTGGCAGCCAGGAATGTAGTGATCGACGCCGGGATGTCGATGCTGCGCAGCCTGGTTACGGAGAGCCCGGAGCGGGCGACGCAGCCTGTCTTACTGGAGTTCACAGACAAGATCGACCGGCTGTGCACGGCCAAGCCGGACAGTGACCCGGCCACGGAGCAGTTCCGGCGTCTGGGCGTTGAAGCCAGGCTGAGCGGCCTGGAGGCAGAGCGCACAGCACTGCGGCGGATGCTGGAGAACGGGGCGGTCCCCGCCCCTGTCGCCGTGAAGATGGAGGAACTGCTGGATCATACGGAATCACTGCTCTGCAGACGGCTGGATACGCAAATTAAGTTCACGGTAACTGAAATTCAGCGCCTGTTCTCCGGCCTGTTCTCGGGCCGCTTCAACGGGGAAGAGGGCCGGCGGGCGGTGCAGAATGCCGAAAGTGCCCGGACAGCGAAGATTGCGATGTGCCAGGCGGCCGTGTCGGCCGTCAGCGCCGGCATAAGCGACGAGAACCGGCTTGCCTCGCAGAAGGTCATCGACAAGTATGAGCGGCTGGAATCCCGGCTGGTGCAGGGCGAAGGCTGGAGCAAAGACGGTGTCGTCGATGACGAGAAGCTGGAGCTGAAGCTGCAGGCCATTCAGGAGCAGCGGAATACCGTGCAGGAGATGTATCAGAACGGGGCTATTAATCTCAAGATCGCGGGTAAGCTGCGGCGGTTCGTAGATCAGCTGGAAACATCCATTTGGGAGGATTAATGAATTATGGGGGAAATGCTTGCTAGCGGGTTGCACTTTGCAGAAATTACTGAGGAACATCTGGCCGGTGTGCTGGATATCTATAACTATTATGTACTTAACACTACCGTATCGTTTCATACCGAGCCGCAGACCTTGACGCAAATGCGCCAGTCTGTGCTGAACGGGGACCCGCGATTTAAGTCATACGTCCTTCTGCAGGACGGCGATCTGCAGGGCTACGTGCTGATTACCCGGCACAAGAACAAAGAAGCCTACGATACCTCCGGTGAAGTCAGCATTTACCTGAAGCCCGGCAGCGGAGGACAAGGGCTGGGCGGGCAATCGCTGCGGTTCATTGAAGAGCGGGCTAATGAGCTTGGGTTCCATGTACTGGTAGCTACCGTATGTGCAGACAATGAGCCCAGCCGCCGCCTGTTCGCGAAGCACGGCTACGAGCAGAGTGCTTTATTCAAGGAGATCGGCCGCAAGTTCGGCCGGTGGCTGGATATTGTCAGCTATCAGAAAATTATCGGCTAATCGTTGGCCGTTGCCAGAAGCCGCTAACTAAATTCCTGCACGAAAACCAACAATCTCTTCGTGATATCGAGAGTAATCAAGAATTGTTGTAGGAAATGCAGCATTTCCCCCTTATCTGAGCGGTTACGCGGGGCAATTATTGTATTTCATACAACAATCCTTAAAAATCGCCCAGTATCTATTAGGTACAAGTTGCAATACGTACAACAATTAGGCTTGTGTATGTAACCTCATAGGGAAGCAGACATCGGTGTGCCCCCATACAACGCAATAAGCCCGCTTGCCTTGCAGAGGATCAGGTCCCTGCAGGCAAGCGGGCTTTATGTACGTTAGGGCGCTTAGGGCGCACCGGTGGGCGTAACCCCGGGGAACAACTATCCGGATACGTGCTTCCTCCGGAACATCTGTCCCAGTACCTCGCTCAGCACAAGGCCGGCGGCGATGGCCCCTGACAGCAGCAGCGCCTGTACCGCAAACTGAATCCCCTGGTTGTTGTCATTCTCCACGAACTGGCGCATGGCATCATAAGCCAGACCGCCCGGAACCAGCGGGATAATTCCGCCGACGCTGAATATAATCACCGGCATTTTGAAGGAACGCGCAAAAAACTGGCTGATCACTCCGACAACCACGGTGGCTCCAAAGGTGGCAACAACGGTATCCCATCTGTCATCCAGCTGCAGATACAGCATCCAGCCGATCATTCCGGCAAATCCGCACTGAAGCAGTGCGCGCACCGGCGCATTAAACAGAACGCAGAAGGCTGAGGCAGCGATGAAACTGGTTATGAGTTGCAAAATCATGTAGGACTACCTCTTTCAAGTGGTAATTAGAAAAGGGACAACACGAGTCCGATGCCGGTTCCAATGGCAAAGGCGGTCAGGAAGGCGTCGGCTCCCTTAGACAGGCCGGAGACCAGATGGCCGGCCATAAGGTCACGGACGGCATTCGTGATGAGCAGCCCCGGTACAAGCGGCATTACGCAGCCGATGATGATCTTGTCCATCTCTTGTCCGATGCCAAGCCTGACGGAGAAGAAAGCCAGCAGGCCGATGATAAAGGAGGCGATGAACTCCGCGAAGAAACGGATCTGGACCAGGCGGTGCAGATAGGTGACGGCGGCGAAGCCGACCCCGGAGATCAGCAGCGACGGCAAGGCATCCCACAGGCTGCCCTTGAACATTACGGTGAAGCATGCGCCGGTCAGGGCGGCAGCTACAGTCTGCAGCCAGACCGGATAAGCATGCGCCGCGTCGTCGACAATACCCAGGCGCTCACGGGCTTCGGCGGCGGTAAGCTGGCGTTCGCTCAGCCGCCGCGAGATGTCATTGACCTCGGACACTTTTTGCAGATCGGTCGTCCGTTCAGCTATCCGGAACAGCTTCACCGGTTCGGTTCGGCTGGTGGTGAACATAATGACTGTCGGCGTAACGTAGCTATGCGCTCCAGGGAAGCCGAGCGATGCGGCCATGCGGCTCATGGTATCCTCCACGCGGTAGGTTTCGGCGCCGCTTTGCAGCATGATTTTGCCGGCCAGCAGGCACAGGTCTATAATATCATGCGCGGTAGTATTGCTATTGTTGCTTGTGCTATCCAACTTCGTCGATCCTCCCCGGGAATGTTATCTATTCGATTGTCGCCGCAATGTGTGAAAATTTCAACCTTTATTCCATATATTCTGACGAATAATAAAATTTTATCAAGAAGATAAAAGGAATATACATTTTTTAACACAGAAGCATAGAAGCTCTGGCAACCGGACAGCCTAAGGACGCGTTCTTTGCAGTCCAGTCTAGTCTTCCAGCGTACATAGACCGGTGGCAACACCGCCGGAGACAATAGTCAGTATGGAATGAAAAAAAGTCTCTTTGGAGATCAGTACACCGCCGGCGCCAATAATTACGAAATCCGTCAGGAAAATAATCACTCCGACATTGAGCGGAATGTAACGTTTCATGAACTTGGCCAGCAGATCTGTTCCGCCCGTACTGGCTTTGAACCGCAGCATCAGGCCGAGCCCGCTGCCCATCAGGAAGCCGCCGATAATAGCGCTGGAGATGGAACCGAGTTCGATATAATACAGAAAGTAATATTGCAGCGGCCCGAGCAGTTCGATCAGGAAGGATGAGGTCAGCAGCCCCAGAATGCTGTTATAGAAGATATCCCGCTCCCGGAACCAGGCCAGCAGGAAGATCGGAAGACTGCAGACAATGATGGCCAGTCCGATTTTGATGCCGGAGATGTAATTAATGATGAGGGCAATGCCGATAATTCCCCCATCGAGTATTTTATAGGGCACCAGAAAAAAGTTGGTTCCCGCTGCAATCAGCAGACTGGCCAGCAGAATAATGACATACTTGGGATATGAACGCATCTTCAGCATCTCCAGACTTAAGGCATGTCTTAATAAATATGCACCGGTCTGGAAAAAAATAGCTATAAAGCAAAAAATCCTGCTTGCGCAGGATTTGACGTGAATTGCTCAGGCATGAACCGGCTCTGGTTTCTTTAGCTGCAGCGGTGGCGGGATCAGCCAGCCTTTCTGCTTGTTCATTTTGAGCAGTGCCATGCCGAAGACGGCCATTTGCGCGTGAATCTTCATGAACATTGCGCCGATATCCTCGCGGATCGACATGCCCATGACCTGGCTGCAGACCACTAGACTTAGCGATACTGCCCCGGAGAGGGCCGCAGCAATCTCCTGGTCGGAGAACCTTGCGCCTGCCGGGATATCCTCGAGCTTGACGGAGGGACGGTCAGGCAGTGCAGGCGGAGGCACGAAGCCGTTCACTTTAAGGATTTTGTCACAGTCCTTAATTTCCTGCTGTGCCTGATCCATAAGATCATCGATAATCTTCTTCAGATCCTGGTCCCCGGCATGAAAGTGAAACGCCTGATAGGTAGACAAGGACAATTTGGCTGTTGCCGAGACCTGCCACAGGTTGAAGATCTCACCATAGTGAAGCGGTTCATCTTTAGGGTTGCCGTTTAGAACTCCCATATTTTACAGAACTCCTCTACAAATAGGTTATGAACGTAATTTAGGTTGTCCAGTGCAATCGGTGTTATTCAAGATTCAAGTGTACTAATTAAAGTTACAGTAAAGCAGGTGTAGTACGGTGGAATATATCTATAAGGTGCTGGAAAGTGACATGGAGCTGCTGGCTGCGGCACTATCGGAGGTTCAGGTGTCGGTGGTGCTGAAGGATGGTACAGAGGAACTGCTGGAACCGGGAGGACAGATCAGAGCTTACACAGCAAAATCTGTCCGGATCCGGGGATTGTCCTATTGCCGGGATCTACATGAATTCCGGATTCATACGTCAGAGCCTATCTAAACTCCCTGATTCCTGCGACTGAAGCGCTTCTGCTGCAGATTCAGCGGGAGTACCGTTTGCGGAAGCGCAGCGGAGAGATGCCAACCTTCCGGCTGAAGCGCCGGGAGAAGTAGGCGGTGCTCTCGAAGCCAGTGCGTTCTGCAATCCCGGAAATAGGGATTTCTGTCTTAAGCAGCAGCAGCTTGGCCTGCTCCAGGCGGTAATCCGTCAGATACTCCATGGGGGTTAGCCCATAGACACGTTTCATGCAGCGGGCCAGATAATTGTAGTGAAAATGCAGCGCATCCGCCAGGGATGCATTCGTGAGATCCTCCGTAAAATGATTGCGCAGGTAGGCTTCCGTCTGCTCAGCGATCTCTGCCGCCTGGCTGCCGGCAGTATCCTGCTGGGCCAGATCCATCATCCGCAGCATCTCCTCAAAGATGCGCTGCTGCTGCCATACGGAGCTGGAGCGCCGTCCCTGACTAAGCTGCAGCAATTGCTCTGCCTGCCCGCTCCGTGCGAAGGGGTCCGGGAGAGGTCCGAACTGGGGTATGCGGATCGTATAAGGATGAATCAGGAATTGCCGGAAATGCTTCTCCCGCTCTGCATATACAGGATCACCTTCCGCTTCGATCCACTCACCGACCGTGTGAAAATGAACCCACGTGAAGGAGGTGATCTCCTCGCAGGGTTTAACTGAATAATGATAACGGTCCGGCAGCAGAAGGAGGGTGTGCCCGGAGGTTACCGCCCACTCCTTATCATCCTCACCGATGAACAGGCAGCCTTGTTCTACAATAATAAGATCGAATTTCCCCATACGGCTGCGGTTTGGATGCTGCTCGCCGGGCAAATATACAGTATGGCCGCATTCGAGGAAATAGGGGAACGGCGGCGCTGACAGATGAATATAGGCAGGACTGGGTGGCATATCTGCTCCTTTCGCAAGCTCTTTTCTATTAGCTGGACCTCCGTGGAAGGTTCATAATCCAAGTGTGAAATAGTACAAAAACAGGGTTGCTTATGATTCTGTTTTTTATTCATTTTACCGTCTATAATTGCAAATAGCGAGGATGAAATGAAAAGGGGAGAAAACACATTGAGTAAATTTGCAGATATTCAGCAAGCCGCTGAGACAAGCCGGCAGGTAGCTATTCAGGATGAATTCTGGGGGCGTTATATCCGGCTGGTTCAGGATACCGTTATTCCGTACCAGTATGAGGCGCTGCATGACCGGGTGGCCGGAGCAGAACCCAGCCATGCCATTGCCAATTTTGAAATTGCTGCCGGCAGGAGGGAAGGCGAGTTCAATGGCTGGGTCTTTCAGGACAGTGATGTAGCTAAATGGCTGGAGGCAGTAGGGTATTCGCTTAGCATCAAGCGTGATCCTGAGCTGGAGCGTCAGGCGGATGAGATGATAGAGCTGGTCGGCGAAGCACAGCATGAAGACGGATACCTGAATACCTATTTTACACTCAAAGAGCCGGGCAAACGGTGGACGAACCTGCTGGACTGCCATGAGCTGTATTGTGCGGGACATTTCATTGAAGCGGCAGTGGCCTATTATGAAGCGACCGGCAAAGACCAGCTGCTGGGCATTGTGCGGCGGTTCGTTGACCATATTGAAACCGTCTTCGGACCGGAAGAGGGGAAGCTGAAGGGCTACGACGGTCACCAGGAAATTGAGCTGGCCCTTGTGAAGCTGTACCGGCTGACCGGTGAAGAGAAATATCTGAAGCTCAGCAGCTTTTTCATCGATCAGCGTGGACAGGAACCGAACTTCCTGCATCAGGAGTGGGAACAAAGAGGACGGGTTACGCACTGGACAGGTACGGCTACAAGCAGTGTGGATGTCAGTTATAATCAGGCCCATATCCCGGTCCGTGAGCAGAGCGTGGCCCTGGGACATTCCGTCCGTGCAGTCTATATGTATACAGCCATGGCCGATCTGGCCCGGCTTACCGGAGATGAAGCGCTGCGCGAAGCCTGCGTGCGCCTGTGGAACAATATGACGGAGAAACAGATGTATATCACTGGCGGAATCGGGTCAACACATCATGGTGAAGCGTTCACCTTTGATTATGATCTGCCGAATGATACGGTCTATGCGGAGACCTGCGCTTCGATCGGGCTGATCTTTTTTGCCAAGCGGATGCTGGAATTGACCCCGGACGCCCGGTATGCCGACGTGATGGAGCGGGCGCTCTATAATAATGTGCTCGGCTCCATGGCACAGGACGGCAAACACTATTTCTACGTGAATCCGCTTGAAGTATGGCCGCAGGCCTGCAGCTGTAATCCCGGCAAACATCATGTCAAAGCGGAGCGCCAGGGCTGGTTCGGCTGTGCCTGCTGTCCACCGAACGTGGCGCGCCTGCTGACCTCGCTGAATCAGTATATTTACACTGAGCATGGCGACACGCTTTATACTAACCTGTATATCGGCAGTGAGCTGAAGACCACACTGGGCGGCACAGAGGTAGCAATCAGCCAGCAGAGCCGTTTCCCGTGGGATGGAACCGTGACCCTGAAGGTTGATCCTGCCCAGGCAGGGAAGTTCGGTATTGCCTTACGTATTCCTTCCTGGAGCGGAAAAGTGGAGATCAGAGTGAATGGAGTGGCAATAGCCGAAGGTGCTGCAAGCCTGCAGCAGGGTTATGCGGTGATCCGCAGGGAATGGAAGGCTGGCGACGTGATTGAGCTGAAGCTTCCAATGGAAGCGCACCGCGTATACGCCCACCCGAATCTGCGTGCCGATGCCGGGAAGACTGCCATTCAGCGCGGACCGCTGGTCTATTGCCTGGAAGCGGCCGATAACAGTGAACCGCTAAGCTCGATTTCCTTGAGTGAAGCAGCGGCATTCACCGAGACGTATGATGAATTGCTGCTTGGCGGTGCTGTAGTGGTAGAAAGCGACGGCTTCCGCGTAGCACAGGCGGCCTGGACCGGAGGGCTGTACAGCAGAGAGAAGGCACCGCTGGAAGCGGTGAAGGTAACTGCAGTCCCTTACTATCTGTGGGGCAACCGCGGTAGCGGCGAGATGAAGGTGTGGATTCCGTAGTTAACTCTTTAGGATCGATGGCTACCGTATATAATGCTGAAGCCAACCCCCTCTCTGAGGCAGTAAGTGGACAAATGTATCTTAATTTCGCTATTTTAATTTCTCTGCGGCATTTAGTTGGATAAACGTCATTTAATTCCAGGCATTTTCCGCATTTAGAGCTGTGTTCCTGATATTAAGTGCTCTTTTTCCAATTGCTGTTTGACACGCCCTCTTTCGTTCTTTAGCAAGTGGAGAAAATCCATCTATTTACGGCTGCCGCGGCAGCCCGGCTTTCGCGAGTATTACATCAAGCCGCTTTAGCCATCGCTTTACCGCTTCTTCACCGTTATCGACTCTTTCCCGGTTTATAATTTCCTAAACAACAAGAAAGCCCCCGGCTGCACCGCTTAGGCGGAACAACCGGGGGCTATTTTCAATAATGCTAACTAACCCAATACAACTACAACCTGGTGAACCGCACCGTCGCCCACAGGAGCGATGATGTTGCCTTCAACAGCAGCGCCGTCGAGAGTCAGGCTGGCCACGCCTTTGGAGACATGGTTCGGGTTCTGGATCGAGATGACATAAGTGTCGCCGCGGAAGACGCGGGTAATCTCGAAGCTGTCCCACTCCGTAGGGATACAAGGATCAACCTTCAGACCGGCAAAGTCAGCCTGGATACCGAGGATGGACTGTGTAATCGCTACATAGTTCCATGCCGCTGTACCTGTCAGCCAGGAGTTTTTCGCTTCGCCGTGACGTACAGCATCTTTACCGGCAATCATCTGCGAGTACACGTAAGGTTCCATACGGTGAACTTCGCTGATGTCTTCCAGGTAAGCCGGAGCGATTTTTTTGTAAATATCAAAAGCTCTGTCGCCGTGTCCAAGAACCGTTTCAGCGATCATGATCCATGGGTTATTGTGGCAGAAAATACCGGCATTTTCTTTGTAGCCCGGAGGGTACGTAGAAATTTCACCCAGGTTCACGTAGTACTTGGAGTAAGGAGGCTGCTGCAATACGATACCATAGTCCGTATCCAGACGTTCCTGAACGGAAGTCAGCGCACGGGCTGCTTCGCCGTTCTCCACACCGATACCCGCCATTACACACATCCCCTGCGGCTCGATGAAGATCTGGCCTTCTTCGTTCTCCTTGCTGCCGATCTTGTCGCCGTAGTGGTCATAAGCGCGCAGGAACCAGTCGCCGTCGAAGCCGTGGGACAGGGTAATGGCACTCATGTTCTCGATCTTCGCAACCGCATCAGCAGCTACATCATCCAGTCCGCGCATGCGGCAGATTTCAGCATAGTCCGGTCCAACGAAGACGAACAGACCTGCAATGAACACGGATTCCGCAACGCCGCCTGCGATATTCTCAGTAGTCTGGAATGATTCGCCCGGCTCTGTGGAGAAGCAGTTCAGGTTCAGACAGTCATTCCAGTCCGCGCGTCCGATCAGCGGCAGGCCGTGAGGTCCGAGGTTATTCGTTACATGCTCGAAGCTCAGCTTCAAGTGCTCGAACAGGGTAGCGGTATGATCCGGATTGCTGTCAAAAGGAACCTGCTCATCAAGGATCGAGTAGTCGCCGGTTTCCTTGATATAGGCAGCTGTACCCGAAATCAGCCAAAGCGGATCATCATTGAAGCCGGAGCCGACTTCGTTGTTGCCCTTCTTGGTGAGCGGCTGGTACTGGTGATACGCGCTGCCGTCAGGGAACTGGGTAGCGGCGATATCAAGAATACGTTCTCTGGCACGCTCCGGAATCTGGTGGACGAAGCCGAGCAAGTCCTGGTTGGAGTCGCGGAAGCCCATACCGCGGCCGATGCCGGATTCGAAGTACGAAGCGGAACGGGACATGTTGAAGGTAACCATACACTGGTACGGATTCCAGATGTTAACCATCCGGTTCAGCTTGTCGTCACCGCTCTGGATCTGATATTTGGACAGCAGGTTATCCCAGTGTGCAGCCAGGGTAGCCAATGCAGCATCTACCTGGGCATCTGTAGCGAACTGATCGATTACAGCCTGTGCAGGTTTTTTGTTGATAACGTTCAGGGATTCCCATTTCTCATCTTCAGGGTTCTCGATATAGCCGAGTACGAAGATGAAGCTTTGCTCTTCACCTGGTTCCAGTGTGATTTCCAGTGCGTGGGAGCCGATTGGCGACCAGCCGCTGGCCACCGAGTTGGTAGCTTCACCGGCAGCAACTGCCTGCGGAGCGTCCAGACCATTGTACATACCCACGAAGGATTCGCGGTCAGTATCGAAGCCGGCGATTTCCTTGTTTACTGAATAGAAAGCGTAGTGGTTTCTGCGCTCACGGTATTCGGTTTTGTGATAGATGACGGAATCCTTCACTTCAACTTCACCGGTGCTGAGGTTACGCTGGAAGTTTGTCATATCATCGTTGGCATTCCACAGACAGAATTCGGCAAAAGAGAACAGCTTAACAGTTTTCTTCGCGTCGCCTGTGTTCTTAACGACAAGGCGGTGTACTTCAGCATTGTGGCCCATCGGTACAAAAGCAAGCTGATTAACGGAAATACCGTTACGTTCACCGGTGATGGAAGTGTAGCCAAGACCATGGCGGCATTCGTAGAAGTCCAGATCGCGTTTTACCGGCATCCAGCCCGGAGTCCAGAAATCACCGTCATCATACAGATAGTAGTAGCGGCCGCCTGTATCCAGCGGAATATTGTTATACCGGTAACGGGTAAGTCTTCTCATGCGCGCATCGCGGTAGAAGGTGTAACCACCGGCAGTATTAGAGATGAGGCCGAAAAATTGCTCGTTGCCGAGGTAGTTGATCCATGGATAAGGTGTTTTTGGGGTGTTGATTACATACTCTTTGCGGGTGTCGTCAAAAGTTCCGAATTTCATTAGAGACAAGTCTCCTTTCAATTGTGAACGCGCGTTTACAAAGCTGAGAAAAAATTCCCTCGGGGTAAGGGATTTTTCTGTACTAGAACATTACTGCTTCGGCGGCTGGCAGGAATCTCTTGCCACCAGACGTGCCGGGAAACTGATCGTGCTGAAGGTCGGCTGCTGTGAATCGCACAGCTCGATGACCTTCTCGACAGCAGCCTTGGACATTTCGTAAATCGGCAGACGGACGGAGGTCAGCTTGGGATGAATCCGGGAAGCGAGCTGCACATCATCAAACCCCGCGATTGACATATCCTCCGGCACGGAAATGCCATGCTCAGAGAACGCTTCCATGGCCGAAATAGCCATATCATCATTGGAAGAGAAGAATGCAGTCGGCAGCGGGCCGCGGGAATTCAGCAGCTTCTTCACCTCTTCATAGGCGGTTTCCTTGAGGAAATCACCCTGTAGGATGAAATTCTCATTCAGCGCAAGCCCATGACGCTTCAGCGTATCCTCGTATGCCATATAGCGTTCCCGTCCGGAGTACGTGTTCATCCGTCCGCAGATCATGCCAATTTCTTCATGGCCGAGACCGATCAGGTACTCGATGGCCTCAACCGTACCCTCATAGTCCTTGGAATTCACTATAGCCAGATGATTGCGGTCCAGATGCTCCGACATAATCTCCGAAATGTCATAATCAATCAGCACAAGCGGTGAGTCGAGACCGACCATTTCCCGGACAATCTCGATATCCTTCTGGGTGCCGACTATAATGCCGCCGTCAATCCGTTTCTGCAGGAAAGCCTGCTTCACCTTCAGGAAGTCGTCGGGAGAATATACGGTATGAATCAGAACATAACAGCCGCGGGCATTCGCTGTGTCGACAACGGCATCAACGAACGGTGCGAAGTAGTTATTCTGATAGATCCGTGTCGCGTTCTCTTTCTCGTTCATGCTGATGGCAAAAAGCCCGATCGTATCGGTCTTCTTGCCGGCCAGAGCCCGGGCGAAGCTGTTAGGCTCGTACTGATGCTGTTCAATGATCTTCAGCACCTTGGCCCGGGTCTCCTCAGGGACATTGGAATAGTTGTTGATCACACGGGATACTGTGCTTCGCGAAACCCCGGCTAGCTTGGCAATATCTTCGCTTCGCATGGTGTACCCCCTCTATTGTAAACGCGCGTTTATGAACTCATTGTAAAATAAACCGGCGCGAAAATCAATCGTCCGCCCAAATAATTTTGCCTTGAAATATAAGAAAGGTTAGTTATACGCCAAACTTTATCCTTCAATTGCTGGCTGAAAGTAATCCCGCCCTTTGAGGACGGAATAACCGTTTCCACTTGCCGGATTCTCCGATCTGCGTTACAAATAAATGCATCAGGAAAAAAGAGATGCTGGAGAGGACGAAACAGATGATTATACAGGAAATAGATTCGCAGACACGCAGGGAGAAGGAGGGATTGCCATCTTTTATTCGTTAAAAAACCGCCTGATCGCGTTCTTCGTTGTGCTGCTGGTACTATCCTTCGGCACGATGTCGCTGCTGCTGTTCAACCAGTCACGCTCCATTATCCGCTCCTATATCGAATCCTCGGCACTGGAGAAAATGGACGAGTACGGCTCATTTATTAACATGGCCCTGCAGCAGAGCTATGACTTGTCCTCTCTGGTCTACAACAGCGATATCACCCAGAGGTGGGATGCCCAGCTGTCCAATCCGGCTTCAACCGAAGGGCAGAAGATGCTCTCCAATATCACCATGAGCAAGTTCCTGACCCAGACTACCAACAATTATTCGATTGTCTCCTCAGTGACCATCTACCGTCAGGAAGGGATGCGGATCGGTGCCGATAACCAGGTCGTTACGGATGCTTCGTTCAAGCAGGAGACGTGGTACCGCAATTTCATTGAGCACAGCAATCACTGGGTTCCGGCCCATACGGATCAGGTGGAGATTAAAGGAGCCAAGCCGTATGAGGTGGTGAGCCTGCTGCTGCCGATCGGGATTTTTGAGCCGTCGCTGGCCAAGAATGTGATGAAAGTCAACATCAAGGCGGACTTCCTGCTGGAGCCGCTGAATCGTATACACCTTGGTGAAAGCGGTACCATATTTTTGCTCAACCAGCAGGGAAATCCGATTCTGTCACAGCAGGAGTACAGCACTTATCCTGAAGCAGCGGCGGAGGTCCGGCGGGTCCGTGCAGGCAAAGCCGCGCAAGGCGTTGTCTACCTGAAGGATCAGAAGGGCGCCTCACATATTCTGGTCTACAAAAAGCTGGCAATCACCAACTGGCTGCTGGTCGGCTTTGTCTCTGAACAGGATCTGTATGCCAAGCTGTTCAAGCTCCGCAACAGCATTATTGTATTCGCTTCCCTGATGCTGATTGCCGCCTTTGTACTGGCGTACTGGATTTCTTACGGTATTACCAAGCCCCTGTCCCGTCTGGTGTCAGCCATGCGGCATGTCCAGAAAGGGGATTTCGCCCAGGCCGAGCGGCTCACTCCGCCGGAACGCAGGATACGGAACGAGGTTGACTACGCTACCGACACCTTCCGGAGTATGGTCAAGCAGCTGAGGTATCTGATACGAACCGAGTTTGAACAGAAGCTGCTGCGCCAGCAGGCAGAATATAAAGCGCTGCTGATGCAGATCAATCCCCACTTCCTGTTCAATACCCTGGAGCTGATGAGCAGTCTGGCTATCCAGCAGCGGACGAAGGAGACGGTTACGGTCATTGAGTCACTCGGAAAAATGCTCAGGTTCTCGCTGCGCATTAGCGAGGATCTAATCCCGCTGCGCGAGGAGCTGAAGTATGTCCGCTATTATATGTCCATTCTGGACATCCGCTTCGGCCCGGGTCTCGATCTGCGGATCGAAGAGGCGGGGGAGCTTGACGATCTGGAAATCGTCAAGTTCCTGCTCCAGCCGCTGATCGAGAATGCGGTGAAATACAGCTTCATTCACCAGGCGAATGCCAGGGTACGGATCACGGTAAGACAAGATAAGGAGCGGCTGTATCTTGCTGTTGCCGATAACGGCATCGGAATGGCTCCGGAGCTGCTCCGCGAGCTGAATGATCAGGCCATGCGCCAGCAGCTGGAGCAGCTGCTGCAGAGCAAGACCCATCAGATTGGACTGCGCAATGTGCTGGCCAGATGCTGGCTGTATTATGGCGATTTATTCAGCTTCAGGATAGATTCTAGCGAACAGCAGGGCACCAGCATCGAGCTGAGTCTGCCCATTCAGAGGAGGAATGAAGATGTATCGCGTATTGATCGTGGATGATGAACCGGAAATCCGCCAGGGCTTACGCCTGAAGGCGGACTGGGCTGGCCTGAATCTGTCAGTGATCGGTGAGGCAGGGAATGGCATGGAGGCAATGGAACGGCTGGCTTGTGAGGCGGTTGACATCGTAATCACAGATATGAACATGCCTGTGATGAACGGCGTGTCTTTTCTTGAGGATTGCCGCAGGCTCTATCCGGAGCTGAAGCTGATCGTAATTACCGGCTATGAGGATTTTCATTACGCCAGAGCGGCTGTCCGTAATCAGGCGCGTGATTATCTGCTGAAGCCGGTAGCTGCCGATGAGCTGATGGCCGTATTGCAGAAGGTGAAGGAAGAGCTTGACCGGGAGCGTAATGACCGTGATCAGCAGGCCGTAATCCAGTGGCGGCTATCCCAGTATTACATGGAGATGAAAGAGCATTTCCTTGTTCAGCTTGTCAAGGAGGACGTAGAGCAGGTGGATGCGCTGAAAGAGCGTGCCGCACTCTTTGAGCTGGGTGAATGGGATTTGACGGGAATTCATGTTGCGACAGCCGGACTCAGAGAACGGACGGGGGAGGCTCCGCAGCTGCCTGAGCGTACGCCCGGCATGCTGCGCCTGCCGTTTGAACTGCTGGGCAGGGAATTCGCGGGCAGGTACGGCAGCGGCTGCCTGGTGTTCCGCGATCCGAACTACCCCGGACTGGTTCACTATATTCTGCGGGAGGGTCTGACGGATATACCGCAGTTCTGTGCAGATTTGGCTGCTTGTATCTCTGCACATCTGGGCTTTGCTCCGGTCATCGGCTACGGTGGCGTCAAGTACGGATTCCGGCAGTGGAAGGAAGGTTATATGGAGTCGCTTCTGGCCTGGAATCTCTCGGAGAATGCCGCTTATCCTCCGGCTGAAGGAAAGTCCGAGCCCGGAGCAGTGCTTACTGAGGAGCTGACACGGACTCTGCGCCGCCTGCTGATTCAGGGGGAGTGGAGCTGCTTCGGCCAGACGGTCCGGCAGGAGCTTCAGCAGGCCTTCTCCCAGTCACGTTCCCGTTTCGTGAAGCTGATCTTTCAGCTCTATCTGCTTGTGGACGGAGCGGATGGGGCGCCTGCACATGGGAACGGTCATGCCCAGCAGCTGTGGCTCCATCCGGAGATGGTCCATAAGCTTGACTCTGTAGACAAGGCGGAGCATTTCCTGCTGGAGCTGGCCGGACGCGCACACCGTCAACTGCAGGAAGCAGGTGACCCCGATGATTCGGTAATCCGCACAGCGACGCAGTATATCGATAGCAATTACATGTATGATCTGAATTTGACCCAGCTGGCCAAACGGTTCAATTACAATTCGTCCTATTTCTCGGAGCTGTTCAAAGCCAAGGTAGGCCGAAGCTTCATGGCCTATTTGACCGACATCCGGATGGCCCAGGCCACCCATCTGCTGGTGAGCACAACCCTTGGTCTATGGGACATTGCCGAGCTTACCGGATTCTCGAATGCCAGCTACTTCAGCTCCAAATTCAAGAAGATGTACGGGATTGCCCCATCGGACTTCCGCCTGAACCCACCTGAAAAATTCAATAGTGAGCAGCCGAAGAAATAGCATTCAAGCGGGCTGCGCTACTTTCTATAATGAGCCTATATCCATTAAGAAGGAGAAGGCGCATATGAAGACAGCATACAAATCGGCTTTATGGAGAAGGAGCGGCACCGCTTACCTGTTCCTGCTCCCCTGGCTGATCGGCTTTTTCGGACTGACACTTGGCCCCATGCTGGGATCCTTTTATCTGTCCCTGACCAAGTACAACCTGCTCAATGCCCCGGTATGGCTGGGCTTTGACAATTACAGGCACATCTTCACGGCAGACGAATACTTCTACAAATCTCTTACGGTGACTTTCAAATACGTGCTTTTTTCGGTTCCGCTCAAAATGGCCTTCGCCCTTCTGGTCGCTATCGTGTTGAACAAAGGCATCCGGGCGCTGGGCATCTACAGAACGGTGTACTACATTCCTTCCCTGCTGGGAGGAAGTGTGGCGATCGCCATCGTATGGCGGCAGATTTTTGACGGGGAAGGCCTGATCAACCACTTCTTAAGCTGGTTCGGGATTGAAGGTCCGGCCTGGATCGCCCATCCGAGCTACATTCTCTCCACCATCGTTACCTTGTCCGTCTGGCAATTTGGTTCCGCGATGGTCATATTCCTGGCCGGAATCAAGCAGATTCCTGCGGACCTGTACGAAGCGGCACAGGTGGACGGGGCTGGTAAGCTGCGGCAGTTCGGCAAAATAACGCTGCCCATGCTGTCACCGGTAATCTTTTTCAACCTGGTCATGGGGATTATCAACTCCTTCCAGGTGTTTACCCCGGGGTATGTCATTGGGGACGGACGCGGCGGTCCGGTAAATTCAACGCTGTTCTATACGCTCTATCTGTATCTAAAAGGCTTCTCATTCTTCGATATGGGCTATGCCGCCGCTCTGGCGTGGATCATGCTGATCATCATCGGCCTGTTTACCTCGATTGTGTTCGTGACCTCCAGGTTCTGGGTGTTCTACGGCGACGGAAAGGACGGGCGATAAATCATGGATGATCAAAAGACGATATTTAAGCTCGGCAAGCATGGTCTCATCATTCTGTTTGGGCTGCTGATGCTCTATCCGGTGCTGTGGCTGCTGTCGAGTTCCTTTAAACCGAATGAGCTGATCTTCTCTGATCCCGGTCTGTGGCCGGCGAGGTTTACTCTGGAGAACTATGTGAATGGCTGGAAGGGGCTTCAGGGTATCTCGTTCAGCCGCTTTTTCCTCAACTCTGCTACCATCTCCGTGCTGTCGGTGATCGGCAATATTCTCACCTGCTCTTTGGCGGCATACGCGTTCGCCCGGCTGGAGTTCCGTCTCAAGAGTGTGCTGTTTGCCTGCATGCTGGTGACGATTATGCTTCCTTACCATGTGCTGCTGATTCCGCAATATATTATTTTCAGCAAGCTGGACTGGGTGAACACCTACTTACCTCTGATCGTACCGAAATGGCTGGCGCATGACTCGTTCTTCGTGCTGCTGATGATCCAGTTTATCCGCGGCATTCCGAAGGAGCTGGATGAAAGTGCAACGATTGACGGCTGCGGACAAGGCCAGCTGTACTTCCGGATCATTATCCCGCTGCTGGTTCCGGCGCTGATCACAACGGCAATCTTTACTTTTATCTGGACGTGGGATGATTTCTTCAGCCAGATGATCTATTTGAGCCGCATCAATCTGTTCACCGTTCAACTGGGCATACGCTCACTCTATGATCCCTCCGGATCATCCGACTGGGGCGCGCTCCTGGCGATGTCAGTGCTCTCGCTTGTGCCGATCATGACCATCTTCCTTCTCTTCCAAAAGCATTTCCTGGAGGGCATCGCTACGACCGGTTTGAAATAACAGGGCTCTACTGAAATGCAGACCCGAAAAAACCACTAGCGGAGACCCGAAGAAATGAAATTCAACTCCGGTCAAGAAATGATTAGGATGGGAATGCAAGCGATTACAACTATTTTTGGGGGGGCATTTCGATGAGAAAAATCTTAGGTCTTACACTGGCCGCAATGCTGCTGGTCGCAACGACCGCCTGTTCGGGCGGCAATAACGGCAAACCTGCAACCGGCAGTTCAGACACTGCAGAGCCGTCTGTGGATCAGGTCGAGCTACGGATTATGTGGTGGGGCGATCAGAAGCGGGCAGACAAGACGAACGAGGCGCTGCGCAAATTCGAGGAGAAATATCCGAATATCAAAGTGGTCGGGGAGTTCGCTCCAAACTCCGGGTACTTTGACAAGCTGAACACCCAGTTGGCTTCGGGGACAGCACCGGATGTATTTTTCCTTGGAGGCAACGTAACGGATTACGCGGATAAAGGGGTACTGCTGGATCTTCAGCCTTATGTCGGCAAAGAGCTTGATCTGACGGATATGGATCAGACGATGGTGGAATACGGAACGCTGGGAGGCAAGCTGGTTCATATCTCTGCCGGAGCAAATGCCAGAGGGATGGTCATCAACACCGAGCTGTTCAAAAAAGCGGGAATGGACATTCCTGCGGATGGCTGGAGCTGGGAAGATTACGCCAGGATCAGCAAAGAGATCTCCGGGAAGCTGGGCAAGGGCTATTACGGCACCTACAACTTTACTGTTGAGGGCATGGACATCTATATGAAGCAGCGCGGCAAGCAGGTCTATGATATGGAGAAAGACGCACTTGGCTTCGAACAGCAGGATGCCGAGGATTGGTTCAACTACTGGAACGACATGTCTAAAAACGGCGGGATGGTTACACCGTCCCTCCAGGTGTCTAATCCTCCGGGAGATACGAGTAAATCACTGGTGGTCACCGGTAAAGTGGCGATGAGCCTGATTCCGTCCAACCAGTTCGCCGCCCATCAGAATCTGATCCAGGATACACTGACGATGGTTCAGGTCCCGCGGGGTCCTAAGGGAACAGGTGTCGTATTCGAATCCAGCCAGGGCTTGTCCGGGTATGCGAAGACAGAGCATCCGAAGGAAGTGGCCACATTGATGAACTACTGGATCAATGACCCCGATGCCGCGCAGATTCTCGGCAGTGACCGCGGAGTCCCTGTTACCTCCAAGATGCGTGACCTCCTGATGAAGGATGCCACTCCGCTGGAGCAGACCGTATACGACTTCACGAGCCGGGTATCTGAGGCGACGAAGAAAGAGCCTTTTGCCATCAGCTACAATCCGCCAAGCTTCACCGAATTCACCAAGCTGGCTGAAACTGCTGTGCAGGAGATCGGTTTCGAGCAGAAGGATGTGAAACAGGGAGTGGAGGATTTCTATAAAGGCGCTACGCAGATTTTTGGCAGCAAATAAGGAGTTTACCGGAAGCAGACTGCCCGGGCAGTCTGCTTCTCTGTGTAGGGAAGACTGCGAAGATACAGGAGGGAAGTACATGACCAGGGACTTATTACAACAGCTCCGCGAAGTAACGGCTGATGACCGGATTGGAGTGCTCAAGAAGGCGGCGGACCGTGGCGCTATGGAGCAATGGAGGCAGTCGGGAGTTGCTTTTGCCGCCTCATCGGAAGCGATGGAGAATGTCTATTACTCCGGATTGCATAAGCTTATGGATTGTATCGTGCCGATGGACGGCAACGGCCATGTTCTGCACGAAGGAGGTGTCTATCTCGGCAGCTGGCTGGAGAGTACGGGAACCATCAGCGCTGAGCTGCTGTCACGCTTTATGCCGGAGGTGGCGGAAGCGACCTTTTGCCTGTTCGCCGATTATCAGCGTGAGGATGGACTGATCCCTTACAAAGTAACCCCTGCGGGGCCGGCTTACCGTCAGATCCAGATGGTGACCCCGCTGGCCCGGAGTGTCTGGAATCATTATGTGCAGAACGGACGTAACAGGATGTTCCTCAGCTCGATGTACCAGGCGATGAGCAGATTCGACGAGTGGCTGGCCAGCTGGCGCGATACACGAGGAACAGGCTGCGTGGAGGCCTTCTGTACCTTTGATACCGGACATGATCTGTCCCCGCGTTTCTGGCATATTCCCGATACGCCACATCTGGACGATGCGGCGCAATGTAACCCGGATTCACCACTGCTGCCTTTTCTGGCCCCAGATTTAACGGCCAATGTCTACTGCCAGCGGCTGTATCTGTCCCGAATAGCAGAGGAACTTGGAGAGGATGGAACCGTGTGGGATGCCAAAGCTGCGGCCAGCAGACAGAGCCTCTTCAGCCATTGCTATGACGAAGAAGATGAGTTCTTCTATGACCGTGACCGCGGAGGCCGGTTTGTGCGTGTACAGTCGGATGTGCTGCTGCGTGTGCTGGCCTGCGAAGTGGGAGACCGCGATTTCTTTGATGCTGCACTCCGGCGTTATTTGCTGAATACCAGCAAGTTCTTCACCAAATATCCGTTCACCTCCATAGCGATGGACGACCCCCGGTTTGATCCGTTCTCCAGCTACAACACCTGGGGCGGCTCATCCAACTTCCTCAGTATCATCCGCGCGGCGCATGCCTTTGAGCATCATGGGCGTTATGTCGAGTTGACCTGGGTAATGCTGCCTATTCTCGCTGCGCTGTCGCGGATGACACGATTTGCCCAGACGTTAAGCCCTTGGACAGGAGAAGAGGGCTATACGGAAACGTATTCTCCGGCCATTCTGTGCCTGCTGGATTATGTGGAGCGGCTATGCGGGATTATGCCGGTTGCCGGGGAGGAGCTATGGTTCACCGGACTGCTTCCTTATGATATGGATCATGGCCAGGAGGTGGCCCATGAGATAGGATACCGCCGGGCGGTAGATGGAGCAGTCTATGAGCTGATCACTACCCGCCAGGGGGCGATAATCTACCGGGACATGGAGGAGTACATGGCCTTTCCGTTTGGAGTCCGCGTAATCACGGACCGGAGCGGACAGCTGCTGAAGCTTATCGGGATGAGTATCCGCGAAGTCGGGGGCAGCATCTGTTATCAGGGCAAGAGCCTCCCGTTCACGATTAAGGGCAATGAACAGCTGGAGTATGCGGATGGCGGATTCAGGAGCATCAGCGATATAGGAGTGGTGCTGCCGGAATACCGGTAATTAGGTTGAACTTTACGCATTCGCTCCTCCAGTTCCAATATTCACCTTTGTTCCTTATGACCTAGTGTACTTTCCTAAGTACACCTTATATAAATATTGGCTTGCAGCGTGTGTGGTAGAAAGGAGAGTTAGAAATGATAGATAACAACAGCTTACAGATCAGAGATCCGTTTGTGCTGCCGCTTGCCGGACAAGGACAAGGACAAGGACAAGGACAAGGACAGGGACAGGGACAGGGACAAGGCCAAGGACAAGGACAAGGACTCTACTATTTGTATGGCAGCACCGACAGCAATATCTGGGGCAAGGGAACGGGATTCGACGCCTACACAAGCAAGGATCTGGAGCAATGGGAGGGACCATTCCCGATATTCCGGCCGGAGGCGGATTTCTACGCCGAGCAGAATTTCTGGGCTCCGGAAGTCTATGCTTACGGCCAGAGCTACATCATGTTCGCCACCTTCCGGCGCAAAGACAATGACCTGCTGGGGACGGCTGTGCTTGCTTCGACACATCCGCTTGGTCCGTTTACCCCGCATAGCGAAGGGCCGGTGACCCCGAAGGACTGGAGCTCCCTGGACGGAACGCTCTATATAGATAAGCAGGACCAGCCATGGATGGTCTTCTGTCATGAGTGGCAGCAGACTGGAGACGGGGAGGTCTGCGCTATACGGTTAACGGAGGACCTGCGGAGTGCGGAAGGAGGGCCGGTTATTCTATTCCGGGCATCGGAAGCCCCATGGTCAACACCGTTTGTATCCAAGCGGTATGCGGATCAGCTCAATTATGTAACAGATGGGCCATTTCTGTTCAGGTCAAGTGACGATGATACGTTGTATCTGCTATGGGCCAGCTTCATTAATAACACCTATGCGCTGGGCATTGCCCGTTCCGGGAGCGGTGAGATAACCGGACCGTGGATTCATCAGGAGGAGGCACTCTATCAGAAGGACGGCGGACACGCGATGGTATTCCGGACCTTCGGCGATAAGCTGATGCTGGCGATCCATACACCGAATCAGACTCCCGACGAACGGCCGGTATTTCTGGAGCTGGAAGAGAGCGGCGGTGTGATGAGAATGAAGGAATAGGTGTTGGAACGCTTTTAAGCAATCTGATTCCACCAGCTCTACGCCGGACACCGTGCCAGAATGGCAGGTTGTCTGCTAAGAGACGCTCGCTTCATGTTTAACTGTATTTTGTACAACTAAAACGGGCAATTTTTGCCCCGTGGGAGTTTTAGCTGCACTTCATACAACTAAAATTAACAGCTACGCCCCAAACGAACACTTTTCTCAATCTTAGTTGTACAGAATACACTTATCCTAGCTCATCCGGCTTTTCGCCGTCTTTTAACTGCACGAAATACAACTATTCCTTATGTAGTAAGTATAAAACCTCGTTGCGAAGGGAACGTACGTTTTGCTATAGTGGCCTCATGATTAATGATTTTACTATAGAGGAGATGTATTCCAATGCAGCTGGGTTGTACGTATCTAATCGTCCGTGATATGAAGGGTTCCATTGCATTTTATGAAGCGTTGCTGAATATGAAAGCAGATTCCCGCAAGCTGGAGCGTTGGGCACAATTCCACTGCGGGAACACACTCGCGTTATGGAATCCGGAATTCGATAAGGAATTGATCCGCACGAACAGCGATGTGTCGGAGCATTTTAATGAGGCGTATTTGAATTATAAGCAAGAAAGTGAGGTTCGATACGGGAATAATGTGATCCTTAACTTCAATGTTACTGATTTGAATGCAGAGTATGAGCGGGTGAAGTCACTGGATATCGGAGCAGTATCTGAGATTTTCTATATCAATGTTGTGCGGCCTTATCATTGCTTCATGATTGAAGACCCGGATGGGAATCTAATCGAAATCACAGGAGATTATCATACAGAATCTATTAAATTCTAAATATTTACAAGGGAAAATATACCTGATATATTAAAAATGCTCATATAGACCGTTTTGAGAGGGAAGGAGACTTGCTTATAGACTCCAATCTGCCGGATAGTGTGAAGTGCAAATAGTCTGCTGCTCTGTTGAGCCGGACTTCGCCAAGCGAGTGCTGTGCGTTTCGTTCAGACCGATTCCCCTATACCCAAAGAATTAAGGAGGATATTAATAAATGCGAAAATTAAAAACATTGATCGTGTTTCTCTTCGCAGCAAGTTTCTTGTGGGTCTCCGCTCCTTCTGCGCATGCCCTTTCTCTGGCGCCGGGATTTAATTCGCCAGTAACTCTTACTCTGCAGCCGGGACAAACCACATATTTGCTCTGTACAGCCTCCGCCAAAACGATTAAAGCCGTTGTAGAGAAGCAATCGGATACGGGTAAAGTGACGGGTCCCTATTACTTTAATATTACCAACCGCGGCCAAATCCAAATGGGCACAATGAGTGGTGCCAGTGCTGTACAGGATCTGTATTTCAGCTATTGGGACGGCAGTGCCGGAAATGCGCTGCTCTACCTGAATGCAACGGATACTACGGTTCCCATTCAGGTGAAAGTGACCTTTTATAATTTAAGCAATTAGTATAATAGAGCTAGCGATACGCTGCCAAAAGAAAAAAGATTGCTATTCCATTGCGGAGTAGCAATCTTTTTAGGTTATAAGAGATTATTCAATGTTAATGCTCCATTGTCCGTCTGCTTCAACGGCAAAGACATAAATCCCGTCTGATTCAATGCTTTCGGCCGTAGAGCCCGAATAGTTGCCAACTTCATTGACCAGCAGGAGACTGTCATTCACCTTGACAACAAAATTGGATTCTCCTACATGCTTGGATGTGAACCGGGTCAGCTTGCTTTGCAGCCTCGCAAAAACAACATCATTCCCCTTGCCGGTTAATTTGACCGGAGCGCTCTTAATGTTATCAGGTATGCTCTGAGTAATATCAGCCTTCCATGAGCCATCTGATTCTACATTCAGCATGTATTTCCCGTCTTCCGGAATCACCACTAAGGATTTTCCCTTGTAAGGTCCAATTTCATTCACCAGCATCTCCTTGGAATTTCCTGTTTCATCGTATAGATAAATAACGAAATTCGAATCGCCAGCATCTGTTGCTTCCACAA
Source organism: Paenibacillus sp. FSL E2-0178 (assembly GCF_038593005.1). NCBI lineage: Bacteria > Bacillati > Bacillota > Bacilli > Caryophanales > Paenibacillaceae > Paenibacillus > Paenibacillus sp. FSL E2-0178. The sequence continues at coordinate 1,370,858 of NZ_CP151953.1, read as the reverse complement.
TTGCAATACCGCTCTTTAAATTGAAGAAGTCAGTAGCCTGATCGCTTTTTCCTTTGAGATGAATGATATCATCAGGTGCTGCCACAGGCTCAGGTGCAGCTGATGCAGCCGCAGCTGATGCAGCCGCAGCTGATGCAGCCGCAGCTGATGCAGGTATACCTTGGTATAAAGGCAACAACTCAGTATATAGTTTCTCAACAGTTGCCTTGTCATCCTTTTGTATGGCAATGGCCATTTCCTTAAATTTGCTTTGATTTTCTTTAGTTAGAAACTCAAGGCTTTTGAGAATAACTTCTTGAGCTTCGTCTCTAATTTCTTGGGACAGGTCTTTTTCCAGAAAATTCTTGGCCAAATTTAGTGCTCTAGCTCCAAATTCCTGATCTAAATCGGAATACGTTACAATTTCCCCGCCTTCTGCCGGTTCTACGGTCGGGACTGGTGTTGGCGTGGGATCTGGGTATCTGCTAACCACTGACGCCGGGATAACTCCCCCTATTTTCGTGAAAAGCTTCTTCACATTTTGTATATCATCTTTCTCGATAGAGTCAGCGATTTCCAGGTAAGTATATTTATCCTCTTCACTTTCTCTGGCCTTCACCCGGATCTTCTCGGCGATATCCTTGGATGCTTCAGTATTCCAGGAACTGGTGCCAAAGCTCTCTAGGTATTCCAGCGTCTTATCCTCCACTGAATAATTTGCAAGCGGCGGCGTAGGAGTAGTAGTAGCAGTTGCAGTTGCAGATTGGGTAACATCGGCAGGAGAACCGCCACATCCAGTTATTGCAACCGGTAAGCACAGCAGAGCAAAAGCCATAGTGATCTTAACTAAATTTGTTTTCATAAGTAATTTCCCCCAGATTCGTAATAAAGCAAAATCATTATAGCGAAAATGGATTATTATTACTATTAATTTTAATAGAACTCTAAATAGAACTCTCAATAGAACTTTAAATTACCCCATCTCCCCCGGCAGCTTTGTCACATGACTCATTTACAAATAGTTCCACAAGAAATATGCTATGCTTATTTAATACTGAGTAATCACAAGGAGGACAACTGATGAAAGGGGCTTACCTGAAGTATTTTGGCGTGGCGATCATCGTGCTGGGGGTATTTGCTTGTATTCCAGTGGGATTCCACTTGGGCGGTGTGCTTGGTGTTGTAATCTTTCTCGCCGTTTCCTGCATAGCCGGTATGTTTTTTATTGGCTTTGGTGAACTTGTCTATTCCCTGCAGCGCATTGAGCTGGAGATTGCCGGGGAACGTCCGCAGTATGATCCTTTGACCGGACAATCTCAGGTACCACCCAAAGATAACAGCCGCTAATCAGCCGCTGATCATGCATGCACAGTTTGAAATTTAATCTGATTTGTCCAACCTCATAAACTCCTCTAGCATATTCTATGAGTAGAAGATTAGAGAGGAGGAATCACCATGGCAACGATTATCGACACAGGGGCCAGTACTGCGACAACGGGCAGTCAGACTGTATCTATTCCAATTCTTTCACCTGCGGGCAATTTGATCTTGGCCGAGTTTGGCCTTGCTACTGTAACTTCGGGGGTTGTATTACTGAGTGCCTCCATCGGATTTCAAACTACGCTCGGCGTACCCAATGTGGTCTTCACATTGTACCGGGACGGGCAGCCCATCTTCAATATGGGCTCCAGCGGCCTTGCGCTTTTGGCCATTCAGCCTATTACTATTGCTTATATGGATAGAAGTGTACCCGCTGGTTATCATGCATACAGCTTGGGTGTCGCCAATAACAGTCTTAATATCCTGCTCAATGCAGCCAGTGTTACGGGACCCGTGACATTCTCAGGAACCTCCATCGGATAAAAGAAATGCATAGAACAAACCCGCTGAACTCCGGTCCGGCGGTTTTTTTGAGTGTATATACAATTTGTTCCAAAGCAATTATGATTTACTTAAAGATTCTGAATTATATACGAGGAGAGGGGCTGTAAGAAATGATGGCAACAGGTTTTGGGTCATTGCTTGCCGGTAGTTTTAGTATATTTTTCTTTTTAGTCTGGCTGGCATGTCTGGGGCTCGGTATTTATTTATTCGTTCTGGTAGTGAAGCTCGCGCGCAGAGGAATTGTTGCATTGGATCTGTACAATCATGCCAAGAATCTGGAAATCCGCAACCATTACGAATCCGTTCACAAAAAAGATGAGTTCTAAATGATACATAGCGGCATTGGAATTGGAATTGGAAGTATGGATGCCCTGCCGGAAGGCGGGGTGTTTTTTTGTATTTCGGCGGATTCTCAGCCATTTGCATATTATGGTAAGATTTATTATACTCCCAGTATGTAAGTTTTAAATTTGAAATACATGGAGAGGAGTTTGATCGGGTGAAAAAGAAATTAACCGCTGCGCTGACTGTTTTTGCTGTACTTGGAGGAATGGGGACGGGGGTATACGCCGGAGCCAATCTGCAGGAGATCAAAGCTTTTCTGAACCCGGGAATTAAATTCAAGGTAGATGGCCAGCCTGTGCAGCTGAAGAATAGCAGCGGTGCAGTGATCGCTCCGATTTCTTATAAGGATACTACGTATCTGCCAGTCCGGTCTGTGTCGGATCTGCTCGGAGTTACCGTTAAATTCGATGCCGCCTCCAATACCATTTCATTAGGCGAGCAGACGGAAGGAGTCTCCATTGCAGCCGGTTTTGACTCCTCATACCATACCAAAGATCCTGACAAAACTGTCTATAAAGATAAGGACTATAAAGATGTCCATTTCGATAATGGCAGCGGCACTCGCGGCAGCTCGTTCATGCTCTACCCGAACAAGAAATATCAGAAGCTGTACATTCAGGTAGCGGCGATCGGCACTGATATTAAAGACTTTACCGTGCAAGACAGCGATACGGATACGGTGCTTAAGAAGCTGAACATTACCCCTGAAGAAGGGCTCGTAACCGTAGAGGTGGACATTGCCGGAGTAAGCTCTATCTATGTAACCGGAGACGTACAAGACGGCTCATCCATGTTCGTTCCATTGACTACTTCCTATTATAAATAACTATAGAAGAACCCGGGAGACTTTTGTCTCTCGGGTCTATTTTTTGTTGGCAGGGGTAGCTGTGACAGAAGTGTCGTATCCCCGGTCGGTCACATAATTCTCTATGCTCCAAATCCCCAGCTTCGCAGACTTAGCCTTTTTCTCAGTGGCTCTGAGCTGATCCACATATTTCACATCCGGCGGATACACGGCAACCCTGGCCAGACCCTCTGCGACCAGCATTTCATTCACCATCTCATCACCGAGATAGACATAAGCCAGAACCCGGCCGTATTGATCACGTTCAGACACATCCATTTCGACCCTAACCGTTTGCCCGTTCAGAAGCTCCATTAAGTACTCGCTGGCCTCAGGGCCAAAGGGCTGAACCGGTGTATTGGCGCGCTTGGTTTCAGGAGTATCAATGAGCAGGAGCCGGATTTTGTCTACCGAACCATCTTCGAACTTAACTTTGAAAGTATCTCCGTCGGTTACCGATAGAACTTCTGCCTGAGAAGGATATGTAAGAACAATTGTGTCCAGTGTTTCAAAGTTATTGTCCGGTTCATCTTTCGACAGGACAGCTGTCACCAACGAAATCGTAAGAGCAAATACAATCAAGCCGTACCTGGTAAGCTTCTTACCGTTATTAGATTGGAACATGTGTTAATGACTCCTTTGCCGTGAATATATCATTCCGGTTCACTCAGCCGGAGGATCTTTTGGATCATTCTTAGATTTGCCGGGTCTAGAGAAAACAACTCCAAAGGCAATACCCAAGGCTATGCCCAAAGGCAAATTATCAAAAGCCATCCAAAACACTATACCAAAGCATAAGCCCAGGGCGATGCCTTGGGAGGAGTCTTTTTTCTTATCCATATCCATGTCTCCTTGAATAGATGTAATTAAATCAATCAGCTGATTGGCGGAATAGCATAAAGGGTATTATCCGGTAAGCCTGCATATCTTACTGGCAATGTTAGGCCTAGAACGCTTAAGGAGTGAAGCTGTGTATACCAAAAAACTAATCTTGACCTTATCGATGATGTTATCCATGTTGGCAGTGAATGCCTGCAGTAATCAGCCGGATGTGCCTGCAACTGATTCTATGCAGACCTCTGCACCGTCCGCCGGGAACAATGGAGTTACGGCTCAGCCGGATGCTTCTGCTGCTTCCCAAGAGCTGCCGGAGAATCTGCCGGAGGATTTCCCGCTGCCGGAGGATGTTCAAATCAAGCTATCCCATTCTGAAGAGAACGAAGGCAAAAAGACAGCTCTTCTGATCTTCACCACAACGCAAAGCATGGATACAGTATCGAAGCTCTATCAGGATTATTTCTCTTCAAGACTCGGAAGCGATTCTGCGCAGACCCTTGATGACAAGAACCTGATTATCCAGGGTACCACCAAAGACAATAAGCAGAGCTGGTCGATCATCGGCGGTTCTTTGGCTTCCCAGGAAGGTACTGTAGAGCTAAATGTAACATGGGCGGAATTATAAATTAACAATCCTGTTTAGCGATGAACATCCGTTGGTGTATGGTCAGGAGAGACCGGCGGATGTTCTGTTTGTATTAGTGTATTTTACCATACATTCCCCCGATATTAATCCCGCGTGGACCAGAGAAAGGCAGCAATAAGCCTGGATTCCCTTCACTTGTTACGCTTATCCCTAAGAGAAGCTGCAAAATAAAAGAGCCTGGCCATTAGCCAGACCCCTGAAATCCGGTCAATTACGCTGGAGTAACAAATATCCGCTGATGCTTGAGGTTTTTTTGCGGAACACGATTCTGAAACCGATGTCGTTGTCCTGAAGACAGGCTAAGGCCGTGCTAAGCAATCCGTTGGTTCTTAAGCTGGGCAAGCAGGGTTCGGCATTTCCGATAACCCGGCTGGCGGTAATTCTGCGTGCAGATCCGGGCACTAACGGGTTCCGGCTCCAATTGATTAACACCAAATCCGGCTGACGAGTCGCCATGCTAATCTACCCCTTTCTATTAAGGTTCTTTATATAGAATGCAGGGGAGAGAGTTTTGTGCTGGACAAAAGTACCGCCTCGCAGGAAATAAATAGTATACGCTATACCGGGTACAGTTATATAATTAATCTTGTGAATTATAATTATGTCAGGCGGTGTTGTGTTTTGTCGTGGGAACCTGTGGGGTTCATGTTTTTCTCAGGTATAGAGGCATTTTCTTTATATTTTTTAATCATGTGTTTGTTCAGATTTAGATTTCAGGAGCATGTATGGCAGGCTTTATCGTTAACCCTATTGATAAATCTTCAAAGCTATGTACTTCGCAATGATTTTACCTTAGGAAATATTATGCCTTTGGTTACAATAGGTTTCTTCGTTCTTTTCTTTGCTGTTTTTGTGAGAATGTCGTTGATCCTTTCATTATTGTCAACCATATCGGGTTATGTCATATTTGGTGTAGTGCAGACTGGGATTGCAATTCTTCTCTTTGGATCTATCGATGCTGCCAAGTCAGGTATAAGTAATGGGTACATACTGCAATCCGTAAGCGGGGTACTGATTATATCAGGGGCATGGTTAGTTTATCGCTTAGGTTATGGATTTAGTTTCGATTTGAATAAGCTTAAGTTTAAGTTTGAAGATATTTCGGTTATCCTGTTGATCATGCTTTTTCTGATCTCCATTTCATCAGTTCTATATTATAACGAGACTTACATTAATATTATTTACTTCGCGGTTACATCAGCTTACCTACTGTACTACGCCATCCGAAAGGATCAAAAAAGTGATTGAAAAACTATCTGCCCGCACAGCAAAAGCTATAAAAGAAGCGGTTCCGCATCATCCAACAAGTGAAGCAGTACTTAAATATGCGCTGGAAGGTATTTATAACGCTGTATTTATAATCGGCTTGACATTACTTCTCTCAATGATTACCGGTAATACCAAAGAAACGTTTATTATACTAGTAACCTTTGCGTTATTAAGGCAAACAAGTGGAGGAAAGCATCTTCAATCTGGCGTTCTATGCGTAGTAGTTACTACTTCGCTATTTACAGGAATGTCTTTTGTTAAGCCAGATGTACAAATGACGCAAATGCTAAACCTAATCAGTATTCTTCTTGTAGCCATGTACGCACCATCCAATATTGAGCATCAAAGTAGGATTCCTAAAAAGTATTACCCACTGTTAAAGCTAATAGCAGCTGTAATGATTGCGGCCAACTTCATTATTATATCTCCAACAGTATCGGTCAGTTTCTTTGTACAAGCGCTTACTCTGATTAAAACTCCACGAAGGGAGGTGAAATCCATTGACTAAAATTCTACAGAAGATGAATAAGAGCATCGTTTACGGATTGGCATCTTGTCTGTCGGTAGTAGCCTTGACGTTTGTCAGTACTGCAAGTATTCTGTATATTCATCAACCGAAAACTCCTTCAGAGTTATTGAAATAAGGAGCGGACAATTATGATTACATTATCAGTGACAAAAGATGTGAATGGCCAATCCGGTGTGGTTTCTCTGCCGATTGATGAAATCTTGTATATGCAGCACAGCAGCGGTTTGCGAAAAGTCGTTGTATACACAGAAGATGGAACCTATTATACGACAGGTCCCCTTAGCTATTGGTGTACAGCACTGAATAATAGCGGGTTCGAATTTTCGGTGGGAGACCGTACAGCGGCCATTAATGTGAGGAAGATCGTACGGATGAATGACTTTTTCAAAACAGCGTACTTTAATCTGACCAGCAAAAACGGCTGTATGCTGTCAAAAATAGGCTATGAGGATTTAAAGAAACAATTGGGAAGTGCAATTGAAAACATAGTATTTAACTAGCCACCCATTGGGTGGTTTTTTTAAGTATCAACCTAATCATCACTCAATCCCTTACCGTTCAAAATATGCGGCGTATACTTCTCAACCCGTGCTGTACGGGTTTTGGATTGTTTGGGGTCTGTGAAATAAGTGATATATTGTCTTTTTCGTCCGGGGGTTAGGGCTTCAAAGGCTGCTTGCAAATCCGGATTCTCATCGAGCTTTGTTTGAAACTCTTCAGGAATCTCATACTCCGTATCCTTCTTATAATCCACTTCCAGACCAGCGGTTTCAACCTCAATGGCATTATAGATATAGTCTTTAATAGTAGCTTCCCTATCGGCTATTTCTTGAACCGTAGTGAACCGGATCTGGCGCCCGGCCTGCACATTCTTGGTTTGCTGAATCAGAATGCCCTGGGGATCAGGCAGCAATGAGCCTTTGACGAACATAATCGCACAATATTCTTTGAATCCGTGGATTAGAGCGATATTCCCGCCTTGAAACGTATAACAAGGAACCCCCCACTTCAATTCCTCTGTCAGCTGACATCCAAGCAGGATCGTCCGGAGTTTCCCGTATTCTTCCTTCCATTGACTTGCTTTATTAAAGAAAAAATCCACTTTAGGATTCATTTCACTACCTGTCATTCAGGAACACCTCTCCTTATGATTTATATATTGTGATGGCTATCCTCACTGGCAACCTTACGCTCGAAGTCTGTGATGAAGTAACGGCCGGATTGAGTTAGCCTGCTGCCGGTAACAACGGCCATTTTTATGCGATTTAGTAAACCGCCCCGTTTAAAAGTAATATTAGTAGCCCAGTCTGCTTTATGTATCTCTTCCAGGGCAGCGTAGAAAGCTTTCTTACTAGTGCCTATTTCCCGGAATTCAGGCTCTTCTTCCTGCTCGATGTATTTTAAAATGAGATAGATGATGGCTTCATTTCTTTTGATGTTCATTAGATAGGTCCTCTCGGAGTAAGGAGTTTGTAGCAGGTGTCTGGTATAATATAACAAATATGAATAAATGCTATTCATACTACTGGCGGCGATTGGTATAACAATATCATTTTCGACTAGGAGGGTACAAGGATGGCTACTATTTTCAATGACAAGAACGTTTCGTTTGAACAAAGACAATCCCCGGTTCCTGAGTTTGCTTGGCATACAAGCAGGAAGCTGGCGGCGATGGCAGGGGCGAAGCAATTGCTTTTTGAGATCAGGTCGCTTGATCCAGGGAAGTATTCGTATCCATATCATTTCCATAGAAGTGTTGAAGAGGTATTTGTAATTATTTCAGGCCGGGCTACGCTCAGAACGCCAGCAGGGTTTCAGGAAGTGCAGGAAGGTGATACGGTGTTTTTTGAAACGGGGCCGGAAGGGGCACATCAATTATTTAATCATACCGCAGAGCCTTGCAGGTACTTGGATTTACGTACGAACCTGGGGATCGATATTTGCGAATATCCGGATTCCGGAAAGATCAACATTCTGCCGTACGAGGAAATCTATATGGCGGAAGAGCGGGTGGACTACTATGAAGGCGAGGACAATGTTGCGGAGAAATGGAAGTGAGCTGGCGTGCAGTCCGGGAGCAGGGTTAAAAGCCCTGCCGCCAGTAATGGTCCGCAGGGCTTTTTTTAATTTTTTAAATTACGCCTTCTCCTCCAATAGCGGTTGCTGTGAATGCTATAGGCCCAAAAAGATTTATAGGCAAGATACTATCATTTTGGATGATCAATTCATAGTTGTGGATTCCAAGATAAGGACCATCCACCCACAGAACATTTAATTGGATATCAGTGTTTGTAGTAAAACGAAAAAAGGAACTATAAATATCGACCCCGGCACGCCGGATGATAACTAAAAATTGACTATTAGCAAGTGCAGTAAGACTAAAGCTGCCTTTTAACTCGACTCTACTGGAGAAAGAGGCAGGATTAGCAGGACTAATATTTACTTGCGCTGTGGCTAGTGCCGCGCCTGCTCCAGGAATCCCCGCAACCGTTACAGCAGAATTGAACGGGTCTAACGGGATTTTTGCCTCTGAACCATAACTAATAATTGTCGCCATTTATCATCACTCCATTTCATCGGTATACGTTAATATATTGTAAATCCGCAAGTATATATTGGACGTAGTTCCTGATGATTATATACATTTAACTTAAAAAGAGAGAAATGAAATAACAGCAAGTAAAATCAAGTAAGGATCTTCCATTATCTTTAAAATAAATGTAGGGTGATTGAAACGGGGTGAAATGACGAATGTACGAGTGGCAGAAACAAATTCAAATCATCGTTGATGAAATAGACATATGTATTAAAAATTATAATGATGAAGCCTTGACACTACGCAATCTTTCCCGCAGGCTGGGTTATTCCGAATTTCATACTACGAGAAAATTCAAGGAAATATCGGGTATGCAATTTAGGGATTATCTGCGGCATAGAAAATTAGCCTTTGCGCTTAAAGAAGTTCGGGATAGTGAAAAAAGCCTTTTAGATATTGCCTTTAATTATGGCTTTTCATCACATGAAGCGTTTACCAGAGCCTTTAAGGGAACCTATGCTGTAACCCCAAGTAATTTCCGGAAAAATCCTAAGCCAGTCGTTCTTCGTACAAAATTAAACCCGTTTGACCGCTACTTTTTTGGATTGGGAGAGATTGGGATGATGAAATCTACAGATGATGTAAAAATTTATTTTGTAACCATTCCCGCTCACAAATTTTTGCACATTAAAAACTATGAGAGTAATGGGTACTGGGATTTTTGGCAAAAGCAAAATCTTATCCAGGGACAGGATTACGAAACCGTCTGCGGCTTACTCGATAGTATCAAGGGCAAATTGGATGACGATGGCGGGAGTGAAGCTAATGGGGGCAGCGGTCAGATTATGGCGTATATGAATGACCCGGACGGCAGACTGTGCGATTGGGGGATTCCGCGTACAGAGTGTTATGGTGCACGGCTTCCTTTGGATTATAAAGGCGAAGTACCACCACAAATGCTTATGGCTGATGTTCCGGAAGATAAATATATTGTATTTGAACATGGGCCATTCGATTATGAGCAGGAGAATCGTAGTGTGGAGGAAAAGATTGAACGGGTAATGGCAACTTTTGATTTTGCAGGCACGGGTTACTCATTTGATACTTCCCCCGGTAGAATGATTTACTTTTATTTTAATCCGGAACGGCATTTTAAGTACATCAGGCCCGTGCGGAGCCACCTTTAAAGAACACGCTCCCGCGGCTGGCAATATGCGCGTTTTGATTTATATGAAATAAAATAATTTCAGAAATTTAAAGGTCTCTGCTTTTAAAAGGGTGGCCTTTTTCTATGTCCTGGGATGTGGTTACGATAGGCGATCAGAGCGATTTACCCTAAGTGTGGATGGAACTTAAAAGGCATGAAGAATGACCGTTTCTGCACTTTGAACGGTGTTATCAACGTCTGCTGTTACGTAACAACCTCCAATAGTTTTGAGATAAGTTATGCAATTGCTCAAATCAATTCATCCGCGTGGTAGCATTCATTATATAGATCAATAGGGGCTGTTATAGCCCCTATTGATTACTTCCGTTTCTTACGGCCAATTAAGCCGCCAACTATCCCAAAGATCAAAATACCAACAAAGGCAAATACAATCCAAAAAGCTATACGCACAACAATCACTCCTTTGAATAAACAATACGATAATAGGTGGATTTTCGCAATGAAGGAGGCAGGAGCTATTGCCTTTTCTAGTCCATTTAAATCTACAGCATCGGAAAAAAGAATATGAAAAAGAGAAGAAGCATAATAATACTGCTTACTCTACTGATTACGAGATAAGCCTTACTTGGTTCGGAGTCGCCCTTTACCATCCAACCATAACGCGTGTACCAGCCCAATGACGGAAAGAAAATATTGATCAGTGAAAGTGCTATGAAAAGAATAGCGAAGCCCACCATCTTCACCAACTCCTTTATCAAATTTAGGCATGAGCGGAACCTCACTTATCTTTAGGGGGCTTTGGTTTCTCTGCCTCATACATGGAGACTCCAAATATAAGTCCTAACCCGCCACCAATGGCGATGTTATCAAAAACAATGGAGAATGCAATGCCAAAACTGATGCCTATAAAAAGCGCAGAGAGCAATCTTCTATTATATTTCAAAACGCAGCATCCTTTTCAATAATTTAACATTTGTACGCGGATCAGAGATTTTAGTTTCGAGGGGGCATAGCCCCAGGGAGGGAACAGACGTGAAGCACATAGTTCATCCTCTCTGCACCATCCGGATCAACCCAGGCGGACGAGAAGACACCGGCAGTAAGCTTCTCGGGGCTCAGGTGGAAAAGGCATAAAAAAAGAGCTGCTTTCGCAACTCTCTCATGAACTGCCATTTACTCTGGCATGATCCAAACGATCTCACAGATGCGTACAAAGAATTTTCTGCCTCTGGTATCCAATACAACGTGGTCTGGCTTTACATCCATCAAACAGCCGCTAATCCCGCCGCGAGTGGTTTCAAGTACCAACTGCTTACCTTTTACAGACATTAAGGTTTCAACGACATAGGGATCAATTGGATAGACCATGATGGCTTGCGGCATCTGTTGATGCATTGGATACATTTGATTATTCAGCACTTTGTTACCTCCCAAATGGTTATACCTCATGCTATGCAAACGCCTAATTAAAGAGCTAGGCGAGAGCCCATTTAAGATAGGTACTAAGCGATATGACACAAATACGTAAAAATAATAATTCAACGGAGGGAATGGTCTCGGACAATGTAGATTCTAATTGTATCGTAATCAGATCTATCACTCTGGAGTTGGGAAGGAGCACAACCATGAGCGAAGCAGGAAAAGTTTCCTTACCCACACCGGTTGAACATTTTACAGCAGGTTACTAAGGAGCTGTTGGCTGCTCTAGATTGAGCAAAATCATCGTCAATTATGTCACGAAAAGAGCATATTGTACATTCTGTCACTAGAAACTTCCGCAGATCGCAACCATGTCATTATTCCTCAATTTAACATTATGCATCAGATAACAAAGAAGATAGAGCAAAAAAGCCCCCAATGGATTAATCTCCAAAAGGGGGCTTAGTTTTAGTATTGCTTCTATCAACAATCTCAATTCCTTGTTCAATAATAATCTCGATTATTTTTACTTCTTGAATGCTCAGTTTTACTCCAAAATTCTCGCAAATGCTCTGGATCAGATTCAATGAAAGTGCCATTTTATCAGCTTTTGACATTGTGCCATTAGCATATGTATTCACATAGTCAATCACTTCGTCAGCAACATTCAAAACAAAGTTAACTTCATTTTTATACTTGTCTGCAATGGGTAGAATATCAATAACAAGCCTTTCAATATTGCTAAGACTCATGATCTGATCAAACTGTTTACTGGTTAGCAATCCTTTACGTTGAATCCAGGGAATAATAAAAAAGCCTGCTACAATGAGATTATTCTTCAGACGAAGCCATTAAGAGCATAGCTGTACATAATAAAGTGTTCACTATCCTTGAGAACGAAAGCGATGTTGATGCAGGTGTTATTGCTGCGAAAATCCATAGCAATTATCAGAATGAAATGTCTCATGATTACTTGATTGAGTGGTTAACCTTATTCCGAGAGGTTAGAGATACTTTTGCCAAACATATGAAAATACCCGAACTCAAAAATCGTGAACATGAATTCTGTTCAAAATGCAATTATCCTAAATACATTGATGAAGATTGTAGATTCGGCAGACTTTGCATCATCTAGTTTAGATATCTGTTGATAGGTCAGATCATACTTAGTAGCGAGATGTTAAAGTAGTCCCAAAAAGCACCCTCATTGTTCGTTCTATATCCATTGTCAACAGCATACTTAGCTGCTTCCATGGGTAGAAGAATAGTGTCGGTTAAGGTGCTAATTACCATTGCTAAACTGGTTGGTCCACAAGCCGAAGTCGCTATCGTTTAAGATTTATCATTTCGAATAGAATACTTGGTATTTTTCCAACGAGGATCTTTCAGACTGTAATATACGATTTCCTTCATTTTTTTAATATTCTCCTTTCAAATACTCCATGCTATAATCCAAGTGAGACGAGATTTTTGGGGATACTCTAGCCGGGTAGAACATTAATCCTCTTCTTTTTGCTGTTCTGTTTTGTCTTCTTGATTTGCTGTAGCCCGTTCCTGAAATATAGTGAACACCTTAGTGAATACTGGAGGGATTTTCAAATCCAATCTTCCGTAATTCTCAATAATTGAAACCCCTTCATTAGCCAACCAAAAGAAGATTGTTCCGTTCATAACAATTGTCATCCCTAGTGTTAAATCAATTCTGTGACCCAAAAACACCATAAGTAACATCATGCCTTTTTTTATCAAACCCCAGAATCCAACGCTACTTCTTAATCCTTTGCCGGATTTAATACTAGCTACACAGCCTGAGATATAATCAATTACAAACATCAACAATAAAATTTCCAACAAGCCACTCCAACCTCCAAATGCGTAAGATACTATTGTTCCAATAATGCCTGAAGCTGCATAGAGGAAGGTGTAGTCTCTATTGGCTAATAGTTTTAAATTTAAATCATTCACTTTACACTCTCCGAAATCAAAATAAAAAAGAGGGTGATAAAACCCCTCTTTCATCAACTCTTCTTATTAAAATAGTATTACAAAATTACGATTTCCTTGCCCTCGAACACTTATATAACTGTTCAAGTCTGCCACATTTCTTTTCTTAATCAATATTTCAGCAATAAGTTCATTTTCTCCGACTACTCTTGGAGAAAGATACCCAAATAACTCTGGACGATTAACACTTATCTCGCTATCGATTTGATTGACAGCTTTGACCATTAAATAACCGGAAATTTCATTGATTTTCTTTACATCGATTAATCCATCCAGATATTCTTTATCCTTTACGTACATTTCACCGTCTACCTCAGAGGTATACGTAACCGTTAGAACTGCACTTAAATCTGGATGTGAATACCCAAATGTTGAAGGTAGGTCTTCATAATAAGGAACCTCAATGGAACTATCTAGATACTCATTGCCAATTGCCCTAATGGTTATCGTTCCCTTTAAGTCAGGATGAGAATATCCAAGGGTAGAGTCTACGTCAAACTTATCGGGAACCTGGATTATACCATCCATGTCGATTTGATCTATGGCCCTTACAGTCAATAATCCCGCCATATCTCTTATCGATATGCTGAGTGTTGAATCCATAAATGATTCATACTCGGTTCGTACCGTCAACTCAGAATCCAGATAATTATTGGCTCTGGTGTGATCGGATACGGTCAGTGTTGAAGCTAAATCAGGTTTAGAGATTGCGAATAGAAAATTTATATCTTCCGTCATAGGTTTTGCAATAGTGATCAAACTTGCCAATGATATTTTAGGATCAATAGTTAATGAGGAGTCTATATCTGGTTTACTTGAACTAACATTTGACTCAACTTCCGTCATACTATGTACAGCTACAGTCAGTGTGGCATCGATTTCTGTATATTCACGTTTCTGGATCGTTAAAAATGAAAAGAGTTCTGGTTTTGAGATTGGTATCTTAGATGGAATGTCACTGTACAAGTAATCTGCTTGTCTATGTACATATAGATATGATTCTAAATTATATATTCCCACATCACTATCAACTGTCAACACACCAGAAATGTCATAGTTTTTTTTACCATAAACGAAGATACTTGATTCCATCTCAGAACGACCAATACTATAAACTTGGGAGGTTACATATTTGATGATTAATTGTGGTGATCGGTCAGATTCCCTGGTGAGGAATGTCAATCTGTTGTCGTCCGTAGTTGAGAGGATCAAACCATAGTTCTCCAACGTCCCTGATTGCCAACGTAACGCCGTTTCCATAATATCAAACTCAACATATCGATCAATGGTATTGATGGTGTATGAGTCATGCAGTAACTCTACAGAGTGTGGCTTATTAGCATCGGTGATTCCCAGTTCACGCCAGATCGTATTGGGTTGATGCAATGCAAGGTCGCTGTCTAAGGGGAAACTGGCATAATACAGTCTCAACTTTGCACTTTCAATGAATTTCAAATCAGGAATTGAATTTTGAAAATCTGCAAATTGCACAAAGGCACCAAATTCTTCGTCTGGGCTTTTTCCGGTTAACATACTACGTGTATCACCGTAGTTTATGGTTCTTAAATCATCTCTGCTTCGTGTGGTTGCGTCAGCTACAGGGGAGAGAGTAACTTCTACTCTCGGAGCCTCGAATAATTCAAATCCACCGAACATTTGATTATGGGGTCTAACCTCTATGTATGATTCCAAGAAATTCACAGCTATGGCTTCGATGCCACCTTGAATCTCTGTGTTCCCACGATACATCACATCTATCGAAGCATCGATGTCATGATGCTTTTCAACCTTAATCCCAATGACTGATCTTAAGTCATCACCATTGTGTTGTTTAATGACAAGATTGGCTTCGATGTCCTCATCGTTAGTACGGTATAAAACAAAACTGCCATCCATTTTATTGGATAGTCTATTTTTTATAGTGATAACACTACTAATATCATTTACTTCATCCACTTACACACTTCCTCTATCTCATTGTATTGAGATCTTGTTAAACTGGATCTGCTTTTGCTCTAATTTCAAACTGTCCATTGGCTGCTGTTGGTGCGGTTGCCTGGGTAACGATTCGAACATAAAATTCAAATTCTTCATCTGCATCAAAAAACATATTAAAAAGGAGTGGGTCTTCGGCGGAAAAAGGAAAGTTTGAACGTGATAATTCAATGGAAACGCCTGGAGGGAGTTTTTCCTTCACGATTTCTAAGAGGAGATTCTGCACTTTAACCCCTAACTGATTCTTAACGATAACTTTTTGTTCTAGGGTAGTCTGTCCTGCAAAGAGGGTTCCAAACTCTAACCGTTTTAAGATCTCTCCAAAGGAATTGGAGTAGAATTTCCCTGATTCGTCCTTAAACATAATACCTGAGTATGTCCCAACGAATGTCGTCTGCCAGGAATCGACTTGACCCCAATAATCTTTAAATTCGACCTTGAGCACATTTTCTTGCCCAAAGAGTACATCTTTTTCAGATAAATTAAGTTGGATGTTTTGTGGGGAGGGCAATAGGGGAGAGAATTCACCGAAATTTGGATAATAGTAATTCCCATTCAGTATGACTCTGTATTGTACTCTGCCTGTATCGGCATCATTTAATTGTCCAACCAATTTATTTCCCTGGAGTTGAAGTTGAATCGTTGCTGTCGTATTCAGTAGATAAAAAGCCACATCGTTAAACTGTACATCTTGAGTAGGAGCATTTGAAATCATCTTTAAATAATCCAATTGAGCCACTTCTCCGCTACGATGAATACTGTTGTCAAGGTAATAACCGATTCTTTTCAATCCAACCAAAGCACTTTCAGGAATCGAATTAATCGTATCTAGTGTCATGCCATTCTTTTTGATATTACTTTTATTCAATATATCAATGATTCTCCACTTTCCAAACTTATACACTTTCCATGTAGCTCCAGAGTCGAACGAAACAATGAACTTCATTGTACCTTCAGTCGTTTGGCTAATTTTACTTGCAACAAGTGATTTGATTGATCCATACGATACGATGTCAGCTGGACTAGCAATCAACTGTTCAAACGGTAAAGCTTCATAAGTTAACGTAGGTTCGCTGCCTACTCCAATATCCTGATTATCTGTCCAAGTTACCACTTCAAAATCTCCATTAATATCATCCAGTGGAGTATAGTTAGCTGTCACGGTTAAGTTTGCAGATGTTTTAGTTACATCATCCGTATAATATAAAACATCAACGGTATCACCTAGCTCATCATATAAACTAAATGGCTCAGTCTCCATTGTAATTACTGATTCCGTTTGAGTGGGGTTATCTGTATATTCAATGACCTTTATGGCTTTATTTTCCCATTCTTCTGCAAGTGTAAATGGTGTAGTTTCAATAGAAAATTGTGACTCTGTTTTGGCTGAATCATCGGTGTAATAACATAATTCAACATTTCCAGTGAGTTGAGACCATGCGGTCTCAGGTATTACCGACAATTCGCTGGCTGTATTGCCATTTAAATAATCTGTTTCCGTTGGAGTAAGTGTTGTTACAATTTGCCAAGCTGAACCAACATACTTCTTGTATGCGTTATTATTAAGTATTAAAACGCGATTAGCAAACGATACTTCCATTAACTCCATTTCCGTAAACCCAATGAAATTTGGACTTCCCTGATTTGCAGTTAAATTAATTCTATAATAACGAAACGATGTACCGTTTGAAAATGTGTAAATACGTTTAGTTTTTGCAGACCATGATGGCTCATTTATTCTGGTATCTAAAACAGTCCAAGCAGAACCATCATTTGAACCTTCGAAGGTCCAACTTTTAGGCATTGCTACATCTACACCACCCTCACTTCCAAGATACAACGTATATCTTCCTAAAACCTTCGCGACACCCAAGTCGATTTTAAGCCACCCCGTAGTTGTACCTACAGGAGTCAGCCATGTTGTAAAGGTTCCAGACATTCCTCTATCAAAAGCCCTCCAAGCGGGATAATTTGTAGCATCGTATTGCGATGATGCAGATATCACAAATGGAGATGGGACATTAGCTGCGGTCATCTGTGGAACTATATTTGCACTATATATTGGCATAAAATAATCCACTCCTATCTATTTTTTCATCTCAATAAAACAATCATTCTATTCAGATACATTTATGTGATTGACACGTTTTTAATCGGTACTTTTGAGGTATCTATTGATTGTTTAAATACTTTCCCTGATCCAAGAACAGTAGGGCTATCGTCAATAAAAACCCTTTCACTTATGCTCTCGCTCAAAGCAATTTCAGACCCATAGTCAATTCCATATTTCAAAAAATGACTCTCCGTAAGAGTAGAAACTTGAAGCAATTCTTTCTTATCAGCACCAAATATCTCCATTTCCATCACTCCTACATTGCTAGTTCCCAGATATGAAGTGATAATATTTAGTCGATAAAATTTATAAATATTTTTATTGCTGAATCTGTAGTTAATTACATCATAATTAAGATTAGGATGTGTTCCCGAGATTATATTTGTATAGTTCACATCGTCATTAGAGCCATAAAAAATGAAATCTTTTAATGAGGCCGATCCAGATGACACCAGAAATGCCATTAAAGAAATCCCATTAGTACGAATTGGTGCAGCAAATTCAAATTTTAGCCAATGCCCTCCAACCGGTGGTGCCGAATTTGTATACCATTGTGAGCGAGAAGCAACCGCGCCTCGATCAAATGCCTTCCATGGTTGATCATCACCATAAAAAATGCTGGAGGTAAGTTTAACAGAGTCTGATGTATTTGAAGCCATATGTGGCATAATATTGGTCGTTGATCTGATAGTTTTAAATGAGAAGAATTCATTATCCACCGACAATAAAAAAGAGTCGTGAAAGTCTCCTTCGCCTTCAACCCATGTTGTATTTACAAGAGTACCAACATTCCCATAAGTTGTAGTATCTGAGATGGTAAGGCCTCCGCCCTCATCCATTCTATAGTGAAGAATCAAACCATTCTCTTTTCCAGTCAAATAACTTCTCATGCTACTTTGTATTTCCAACTGTGTTTTCGCAACATTCCAAATTCTAAAATCGTCAATAGCACCATAGAAATAAGACAGCTCATTATAATACCAGTTACCAATAATCAGTGTTGCAAGGGATTGTGTAGCTCCTGTATAAGTTATGACTGTCGTTTGTTGCAGTACGCCATCCAAATACAATGTAATTTTCAAGCCATCACTAACCCCAGCCACATGATACCATTTATTCACATCTAGAGGACGAGTTGAGTATGCAGCAATGGTTGTTACTCCTTGTTTTGAAGCACCGAAAGTTAAAACGCCAGTCGCACTTATATCTATACCAATCACAAATTCATTAGTAGTATTTTTTTGTTTATTAAATACTGTCATTGTTGATCCGATTTTACTGATCTTTATCCAACATTCCAATGTAAATGCACTGGTTTGATTAAAATTCAGGACTGCATTTGTAGGCATGGTTACTTTGCTATTCCCGCTGAAATTAAGTGCATATGGATTACTTGTTGCCATTAAATCCTCTCCTTTGTATTTAAATAAAATAGAACACACCCATTAATTCAGATGTGTTCTATAAGTCATAATTAATAGTCACTACCCTAGCGTTATTTTGTTAATCTGACGCTTAGACATATCAACGATATGCTCATATATTTTTCCTGTGCTTAGAACAGTGCTGTCATCACTAACATGTAATAATTTCGAATAGTTCTTTGTCATTACTATGTTATCATTAACAATATTCCCATAAGTTATGAACGTATCTTCCTTATCGTTGCCTAGAAAGTTTGGATATTCTTCAATGATTTGTACGTTATATGCCAATCCATTGTCCCCGTTAGAAACTTGAGAGTTCCCCGTGTTTTTTACTATATTATCATTTAAACTTTTTTCAAAAGTGTAGAGACCATATACTAATTTCATCTCAGAATATAATTTGTTTTTGTAAGACTCTGCTGCTTCAGCATCGTATCCACTTTTAAATACAATATCTTTCAGATAGATTTCTCCAGCTGCACCTGATATGAGTACGTAAGCATTTGTAGCGGCAGCAGTTGCCATATTAGAACCAGTTATCGTAGCATTAGGCGTATTAAGATCGTCAATATATATGGAAAAACTATTATTACTACTATTTCTAGTCGTTACCAGATGTACAACAACATCATGCCAGCTTCCATCATTAATCCTTTTATTCGAGGTAACAGAGCTGTTTTTTGAGCCAATTGTCATGACTAAAAGTGTGCCATCTGACTGCAAAGATATCATGTATCCACCTGCGGATGAACCCGTACTTGTGTTAATTAACACTCCATATTTTGTACTTGTTGTTTTTATTCTAAACATTATGGCACTACCATGATTGTTCAATAATTGCGTGCTACTCGGAATAATGCTAATTGAAGAATTAGCATCTTTTAAATATGCCCCCTGATTTTGATTTATTGAAATGAATTTATTATTCCCTGTTGATGAAAGTAAGAACCTATTTGTTGGAACCCAATAGTCTAACAATTCTCCAGTATCGTTTATGTCTAGTGCATCCCAAGAAAACCCTGTTGAAGCGACAGGGTTATAAATTTCCACATAATGTTTTCCATCGACAAGACCCGTTTTTTCATATTGAAATATTTGTCGTGCTGTTGAAGAAGCGTATTGGGTGAAGCTTCCGACTTCAACATCGTCAATTTTAACCTTTAGTCCTGTTGAGAATGATGAGTATCCTGAAGCGATAACTCTAAATTTGGTTCCCTTGAACAAGAATTTCACAGAGCCATTTGATGTTGCTGTCTCCTGACTATTGCCTCCATATCCACTCGCGACATTCCCCCAAATTCCATAATAAATAAATTTACTATCTGTGTTGTCATATCTTTTCCAATCAGCTTCAGGGGCTGTTAATGCCTGTCCAATTGTTGCCATGATTGACCATCTCCCCTTTAATATATATTTCAACAAGTATAAATAAAAATGAGAAACGCTTTCAAACTATTAAATTTTTATATTCGTAATCTCAAACAACTTCTTCAAATCCACACTCTTTTTAAACACTTTCCCACTTCCTAATACAGAACCTGTTGCACCATTGTCACTCATAGCACTAACAAACGTTGTTGATTTTCTATCCATTATAGACAGATCGCTCATACCATTACTTTTAAAAGTGTCAGCTGAGGGGAAAGTAGTTGAGATTGTTTGCCAATGTGCTGGTGTTTCTGGAGTAGTAGACTCAACTGTGATTAATTGTAATTCACTTATTACAGAATATTGTGTTCCTGATTTCATAAGTATTCGATAATATCTATAATTCAAAGGATTATTAACTGTAAAAACCTTTGTTTCGCCAATGTTCCAAGCCGAAATTGTTTGCGAGTCAATCATGGACCATTCGCTTCCGTTAATACTCCCTTGAAAATCCCAATTGGACATATGTGACCCAACAGTGGCAAAATTATAGAGTACACTATATTTGTCAACTTTTTTCATTTCTCCCATATCAACCTGCAACCAACATGGATATTGCGATACACCATTTGCAAATGCAGTAGTAGACACTCCATCAAATGCGTAATATGCAGATTGAAATCCATTTACATTGTTTGAATTAGTTGATAGTGCGATAATACCATTTGCATCGGAAGCCATCTTCGGAATAATATTCTGTGTGTTTACTATTTCAGGAGTGCCCTCAACCCACTTTTTATATCCTCCATCAAACTTGAAAAGTGATCTTACCGATGTGGGTGTTTCTATGATTAATACGGGGCGGAAGGCGCTGTTACTTAAATTAGAAGATCCAACACTTGTCCAACCAGCTAAAGTCTTTCCTCTGACAACACGAGAAGAGGAAGAGGCTGTACTTGTTAATGTATAAAAATCGCCCGAGTTCCAATTCCAGACCCCATTATCTCCAGCTGTAATCATCCCATTTAGAGTAGAATTGACAATATATTTGTCCCATTCATTATCACTATCTGCTGACGAGACACCACCAGTTAGAAGACGAATGGAACCGCTAACCAACTCTTCATCTGTTTGATATCTTAGAAAGTCAATTTCAGATGTTCTCGCATATGCTCCTCCACCATTGGCAGTGATGACAATGCGATAAGAAGAATACGCTTCAGTATTTGAGATAGTATACGATCTAACTTGGTTATTGCTCCATCCTGTCACTCCTGTCTTTGTGTCTAAGGTTTTCCACGTTGAACCGTTGTTATTAGAACCCTCCAATCTCCATCCCTGCGGAGCATCTGTAGACATACTGCTTGCACCGCCCGTAATGACATAAGATTCAACAATATAAGGCGTTGGGGAATCATATCTGATCCACGAACCATTCCACGATTGACTAGTCGTTAACCAAACATTTGCAGTGGTTTTGTCAAACGCTTTCCAAGCAGGAGCATCCGTTGAGTAGACAGAGCTTGCCGAGGCCACTCCATAAGGTGTTGAATTGGAGGTCATCTTTGGAACAATACTCACGAGTTGTTTTGTAAGTGGTACACCCGATCCGCTTGCAATTCCAGCAGTATTCAACGTATCCCACGCAATTGCACTTTGCACATTTCTATCTGCAACTAATACTTTCTTTTTATTTACGTCCTCAACCATCAACCAATAAAAATCTCCGTTTGGCGTTGCAGAGCTTGCAGCAGGGATAAAATCAGAAGTCTCTATGCCTAAACCACTAAAACTACCAACGACACCGGATGTAGCTTGATAATGACAGCGGATACGCTTTCCTACTACAAGGTCGCTGATATTTGTAACTTCATCGGGGTGATATACCCGCGCATTTATATCTGTATCAAGAGCATCAAGGTAGATTGCTAAAGCTTTATTATTTATAATCTCAATAGTGTGAACAGAGTCAGATAATGCGAGCTTTTCATATACCAATGTCTGATATGCTGTTCCACTTGCACTGACGGTTGAAAACGTTTCTGCTACACCATCGATTTTGATAGTAACTTGATCAGTATAGGCGCTACCTGTTGCACAAATGATTCTCAATTTGGTACTCTGAAGCAGAAATTTCAGACTTCCATTCTGTACATTGGATAAAATTAAGGAGGCATTATATGCATTTGCTGGCGAATTGGATGACCACAATCCAGATGTCTTTAGGAAGGCGAATTGTGCATCATATCTTTTCCATCCACTTTCGGGGGTTGTTAACTGATCTCCTATAGTCAAATCAATGTCAATAGCGTCAAAAGCAATAACACCTGAAGTGTTAATTATTACTTCGTGTGTGCCCAATGCTAAGTCTAATATTTCATAGTTAACAACAGAATACTTAGCACTTGTAGAATATTGAGAAAAACCACCTCGATTAACCCCGTCAATAATAACATTATTTACATTTCCTGTAAGTCTGTCTAAGTTTACGTTGCCAATATATCTTAACTTTGTGCCATAAAACGAGAATATAATCCAATGGTTTCCGCTAGTTACATATTTTGAGGAACCTCCACTATTTGAACTAGTAGTATCAACAATCCAAGAAGAATCAAAGACAAAACGACTATCCGTTTCCTGAACTCTCTTCCATCCAAATTCTGGCGCAGTTAACTCTTGCCCAACGGCTCCGATATATCCGGTATCATCTATATCAATAGCGTCTATCCTTGTTCCAGTGCCCCCCACAGTAGAAACGATTGAAACTGTGTGCAACCCGAGTGACAAACCAGTTTTTTCGAACTGTAGTGCTTGGTATACGAGACTCCCATTTTGACTGAATGTATAGTCAGATCCGTCAATTGTTATGATAGTATTTGTTGGGTGATTTGTATAACGTGGCGCTATGAATCGCAACTTTGTTCCATAAAAAGAAAATGATATAGCAGCTGAACTTCCTATCGTAGCAGTGAATTTCATACTGCCACCATAGTGTGATGCATTGGTCTCAGTTGACCAAGTTCCTGTGTAAACAATCCCTAATGCTGTTTCATCATATCTTCTCCAACTAGCTTCAGGTGCCATCAATGATTCACCAATGTTTGTCATATATCACACCTCCTTATATTCTAGAACTGGCCGGAATCCATAAGTTGCTCCAGCTGAACTTGACGCTACAAACATAAGTCTTATGGCAGTAGTATTACTTCTCGAAATACGGATTGTTGCAGCTGCTAATGCCAAGGCAGGAGTGTCTTGTGTCCACGTAAAAACGCCACTCCAGTGAAATACATCATCCAGCGTCTTTCCAGTTTGAATTTTACCTACAGGGAAATTAACGATATATTTATCCCATTCATTATTTGTGGGCCATGCACCTTTAGACTGATCTGTGGTTGAGATATTACCATTAGCATCGGCATAAGCAACTCCACCAGTGAGAGAACGGAAGATTCCGGTCATTTCCATCAATTTAAACTCCCCGATACTCACAGGGGCATCACCATTATTATTCGAAAATATTTGCAGCCTGAATTTTGAATAGCTGGTCTTGTTTAAAAACAAAAAAGTTTTAGTAACACCTATTGTCCAATTTATAACTCCGACCCTCTCATCCAATACGACCCAATTAGAGCCATCCCAAGCTTCTAAATTGAAATTTTTAGGGGATTGTGCAGCTCGTCCCGCAAGGTCTGACGCAGGGGTTATTGAATAAGCTGTAATCAATTTAGAAGAAGGAAACTCATAGCTCAATGTGTGTGGCAACGAGGCTGTCCCTGTCGCCCATAACGTGCTAACAGACCCATCAAATGCTTTATATGCATCATTAGCTGCTGCGTAAATATTACTTGCACTCGCAACACCACTGGGAGCTGCATTAGAAGTCATTACAGGAATAAGATTTCCGCTATCCCAAGGTACTCCCTGAATTAATTTATTGGTGTTAAATGAATCCCAACTCCCCGTATTTTGCGTAACTCTATCCGCAATCAACAAACCTCTCGCTACCTTTATCATATAAAAGTAATAATTCGCAAAGCTATTTGCGTAAGGAATTCCAGCTGTTGGTAATTCTGTTGTTCCATTATTAAGCAGCCATGAGCCACCATTAAGTGACCCAACTTTGATATAATCTCCGACTTTCATTTCACTGACAGTTGTTCGAAGCTGCCCTGTAGTTGCTGGAGTCGCCATATACACATCACCCCTTTTCCAATAAACTTAATTTATCTATTTTTTTGAATGATGATTTAGGAATATTACCACTCATCATTTTTCCTTCACTAGTCCACGTTGTATCAAGATCATATTTATTTGCGTATACCGTTTTGAGTTCGAGAACACCACTTGTTGAATTGATGTAAGAATTATTGTATTTACCGTTTACATCAAACCCATCAATGGTAAATGTTTCATTACTTCTGATAGGAGAGATAACTATCTTTACACGAGCATAATAACCTACAGGTGTAGTAATAGCTCCTGTTGTTATACTTACCTGTTCCCAATCCGTCCAGGTAAAGCTATCTTGAGAGGACTGAGTATATATCGTATAATTGCCCGTTCCCGTAAGGGTTTTGGCAATATACTTAAAATGAGTTACTTTGTCTGCTATGCGGATTACTTCAGAGATCCAGTATCCTTCGGGGGGGAATATTGATATTCCCGAATCAGCTTTTGCTATCTCAACCAATTGGAGCTTTCCGTTTAAAAACTCCGTATTATTATGCGTTCCAAGACTGAGATCGAGGGGGATTCCTATTTCTTGTGTTGCCATTTATCTCACACCCTTAAATTGAGTTGAAGAAAGCATTATAAAAGGAACCCCTGATTTCCTCAATCTCTGAATCATCACTAAGCCTAAATACTAATGAATTATATTTGATATCTTTATGATTTCCACCCAAGAAGACTTCAATGGGGTAACTATTGGTTTGTATTACTGTTTTTATAGCATCAACTAATTCTGATTCCCCTCTGGCGTATGAAGAAGCGTATGTGCCAACAGGGATTGAAAACGTGTACTCATGAGAACCCGATAAAACAGTGATTTCATTGTTAGATGTGGTAACTACAGTTGTATCACCGATGGCTTTGTTGCCCCAAACGCGCTTATAATTGTCCGTATAAAAGTTTTCCACTACGTATCATTCCTTTGATTAAATTAATTCCCAGTTATAAATACCAGCTTGATTTTTGAGTAGGGGAGCATGGAGTTTATTTGCTACTGAACCATTGATCCTAAATACAAGTTCTCCATTCAGATCTTTATCCACGGATATTTTTATTTCTAAATAAGGTGGAATGTTTTTATCTTGTGGAATATGCAGTAGGTTTTTGAAGTTAATATTTACGTCTGACAAATCCATTGCCTTTTTGTAGCCTACGACATGAGCCACAATATTATTTCTGATTCTACCACTTGCGGTTTTTGATAAGAGCTTTCCGTCTCCAACAGCATCCTTGTATTGAATAATGTCATTATATAAAATTGTCCGACCTGTTAATGGATACTCAATACCATCCGCAATGTAAGACACTTGAATTCGATTTTTATTAATATTGAAGATTCCATTAGCAACATCAAAATAGATTTGCGATCCCATACCAATTAGACCGAAACGAATTAGTTTATTTTTGTCGATTCGGTAATAATCATTTTTTATTCTGGTATCAAATTCGTATTCTGCGAGGCATGAACCGTCCATATAATCCGCGATCCAGATGAAATTTTGTCCTTGTGGAACGGGGGAGAAGCGATATTGATTGTTTCCTAGAATCATAAATGACCTCCACATTGTATTGTTGAGAAATAAAAAAGAGACACAAAGTATGTGCCTCTCACAAATAGAATATAAAAATTATAGTAACCAATTAAACGTAACGGTAGCTGACACGAATTTTAAACGCTTGCTGCCCGGATTTTGCTTCCAGAGGTACATCCGCCTGAAGCGTGACTGTTACATAGTTACCAGCAGCATCTGCCGGAACACCATTGTTTTTAACCCCTAAAATCTCTTTTGTTCCAGGCTTAAGAGGTGTAGCGTACGTTGCACCTGTATTATCTTTTTTTGTCGTACCCGTTGTGCCGATTGGTTTTGTATAATCCTTACCAATACGTGAGGATTCTTGTGCAAGATCGGTTTCTCCAAGCGAATCGACCTGTGCATGGAACCAGTTATTTTTAACAACTTCAATTTCTGAGCCTACGGTATTACCGAGACCACCAGACATATCACGCGTTGTGATTGTACAGTCCTCCATTTTTGAAACATCCGTTGTTCCTCCGCCAGCACCATCGAATCTATTATTCCAAATGTTAAACGTATATGGTGTACTTACATCATCCGCATCGATGACACCAAAGTTGAAGGGCGTAGTAACAGGTGCAGAATGTGTTGCGTTCATCCAAGTTATTACAGGATTCATATATTTTTATCTCCTTCTATATTCTAATTTTTAAGCTAATCGTAATGTTGTAGATGCCTAACCCTTGAGTGTTCATATTAATCCTGAATATGTCTCCAGCACTTATAACCGTATTTTTAAACGTAACGAGTTTATCATCTAAATTTGCATTGGGCTCAAAGCGCAATCTCCGGTTCGTAACTTCAGCCCAATCCTTTAAATTCCTTGTTCGTTCCAGACTAATCTCCGTAACCATTTCTCCAGCAATCTCACAATATCCATTCATTTCAATGAGTTGACCCGCAAAAAGGAAGGGGATGAAATTTTCAATGACACCTTCTGTAAATTTGATCCGAACACGTCAATCTCAATCCATTGGTTGCCATCGTAACGATATCGCTTCCCATCCTTATGCAATACTCTCTACAGCAATTTGAATTTGCTTAATTACATCTTCGCCAGATTGAACTCAGACACGTGAATCGCTCCATGCAGCATATCACTGAGGTTGGCAACGATAATTTCAGTAATTTGATATTTTTGGCTGTATTCAATTGTTTTTGAAATGAGGGTGGAGAGACGATCACGGAATACATTAATATTGTAAGCATTGACCACAAAGAAATAGCACGATTTGTGCTGTTATCATTAGAGATTGGTGGAGAGGGGCGGAGAGGTTTCAATTTCTGAAGCTCTAAAATTGACTCGCTGATTTAATTTTTAAGGTTGTCAAAACGAGCTTCTTTGTAGATGAGTTGATTGTACTCTCTTTTTTGGTCTCGGAGACGCATAGTTTCTTTTTGGAGTTCAACCGTTGCATCGCGTATCTCCTGGACAACTACTTTGTTGCCATACTCAGAAAGGATAATTGGCTTAAATTCTATGTAGCTGTTATAGCGTTTACGCCAACGAGACTCGGAGTATTCTTCTTCACACTCGTCATTAAGAAGTTTGTCTGCTTGAGTCCAAGTAAGACCATATGCTTCTAGATTGTCACCAAGACGAATCAAAAAATCGTCTATAGTAGTATCAGACGATTCGCGTTTAATTATAATTGGAGTCATTCAATTACTCCTTCGGCTGGACAGGCAGATCCTCTTTAATAGAAATTGTTGCGTTTTTGCCGTTATAAGATTTCAGTTCCTCAAGTAAATCATAAACAAATACTCCGCTTTGATCTTCTTCGGTCACTTCCATAACCTCCGTATTAAGTAGCTCTTTAAACTGAATTGAATTGTTGCGCTTTGCTATATTTATCAAATCTCTCTTTCATGTTCTGATTTATGGTAAGTCGATAGCAGGGCACGTATCCAGATCTCTGGTAACTTACCACAGTAAGCGCGCGCGGAGCCTTTCCCACCTCTATCGACCTTCCAGTTGAGATATTTCATCTCTTGAATATGTATATTTTTTGATGAAACTATTGTTTATAAGATTAATTTACAGTTTTCTTCAATGCTGATGCTGGTTTAAAGGCCGGGGTTTTCGATGCAGGAATCGTGATGGCAGCCTGTGCTTTAGCGGTTTCTGGATCAATGCCTTGTTCTTTGAGATCTTTAAGGGTCTTTGGATTAAAACCAGGTCGTTCTTTACGCACACGTGTTTCGAATGTGCCGAATCCAAAGATACCGACCTTGCCACCTGCGGCGAGTGTGCTAGAAACTGTATCAAAAATGTTTTCTACCACTAGAGTTACATCTTTTTTATCCAACCCTGTTTTTGTTGTTACTCCAGTAATCAATTCTTGTTTATTCATTCTTATAAATCTCCCTTTAGTTTATGTTGTGGTTAATAGAGGTTTGATATACCCTTACCATATGTCTACCTCCGCACTTCATAAAAAACCTTTTATTATCAAGGAGGAAATGCATATATTTATTTTAAAGTGTGGAGTTTTTGGCTAAAAACGCCTTTAAAAATGTCTCTTTTTGAGTAGAATGAAGAGTGTTTAATAGTCTTGATGCAATATTTTCTTTCTTATTCTTAGTTAACTTACTTATCATTGAATACATCGTGTCTTCTCCAATAGTCAGCTTTCTAACAAAAAAACTGTAATATTTAATTATATCTTCAATCTTTCGTTCTCTTTCATTTTCGGTCATTTGTTTTGCATATGTATTATTTATCTTCGCATTCATGCTTTCGATATAATTATATATTTTTTGCTCTTGTTTCCTATCACTCTTACTAATTTCTTTCTTTAAAAGTAAATCCTCTAATGGAATATCATTTTTGCCGTTTCCTTTAGCAAGACTTTGCATTTCATTAAATAGAAAGTCCATAGGACATTTATAACTAGCTGTTAAGACATTATCAGACTGGCTTACATATTTCCAGAATAGAGGTTTCTCTTTTCTAAGTTCCTTGTATCTAGATATGTTTTCAATTTCTTTATTAATATTTATATCAAACATCTTTTTCGCCAGATCAATACATATACCAGACAACACCGTGACAACATCAATCTTTTTTAAAAGATTCTCTAATTGTTCTGTACCAAAGTTT
Source organism: Paenibacillus sp. FSL E2-0178 (assembly GCF_038593005.1). NCBI lineage: Bacteria > Bacillati > Bacillota > Bacilli > Caryophanales > Paenibacillaceae > Paenibacillus > Paenibacillus sp. FSL E2-0178. The sequence goes on along the minus strand of NZ_CP151953.1, from coordinate 1,341,582 downwards.
TGATGGTACATGTCCCAATATCTAGACATACATAGTTGTCCAGTATTTACTGTTCGCCCTATGTACTTCTGACTATTAGATAACTCATTATCTATTGCAGCCATATCTTTATTACAAACATTATAATGTTTTTTGCTACTTGCTACATTGTTTATACAAACCTTGTATTTTCCGTATATTCGTTTAACGATGAATAATAGTTGTTCGTTATCGCTTAATAAAACCGTATCACTATCATAATCACAGCCTGAGAGAATATCCTGAAGGGGAAATCCAATTGCATTAACACAAACAATATTATCACTGAGATTAAAGTATCTGTCGATTTCGGGAGCTAGAATATTATTTGCAAGCAAGACGTTACTCGGACTTGTATGAGGATTTCTAAAACCTGTAATTTCTTTCTGGCCGAAAAGTTTTGTATATACTTCATTACTTTTTAATGCAATTGGTTTTGGATCTATGGTATCTAATAAGCCTATAGAATGATATAAAAATTCCAGAGGATTACCTAGCATTACACAATAGTCACCGGACAAACGAACCTTGCCATTTTTAATATGTGTAACATAACTGCTTATAATGTTCTTTCTAAAATTCCTAAATATCTTTGTGTTTACTAAATCGTGATTGATATCATATAGATCTGCAAACATTTCATTAGTATTCATGTCATTGGCATTATCTTTAATGTATTCAACAAATAATTCATCATTATTTTTAAGTTGTTCAATGTATGCTCTCTCGAATAATGTTAAGTAATGTATGTCTCTTTGAGTAAGGGGAAGGGAGTTTAACATTTGGTAGCTTATTTGTTGTAATACATTGCCACTCTCACCATAGCCACGTTTTGACCTTTTTTCACTTTTGCATACCCCAAATATACATTTATCTAATGAAATAATCTTTTTCCAATGATCCCACATTTTCTTATCTGTTCCCAATATTGAACTGAACTTTAAAGCCTTTAGACTACTCGGAGTAATGATTAGATGTACATCTTTTGCGAACATGAAGTCATTCTTAAACATAGTTGGGATTTTCCAATCGTTAAAAGGTATTCCCTCGGGGCAATTGTCTCTTAGAAAGTCTTGTATTTTACAATTGAAGGCTGCACTTTTAAACATGTGGTTTCTTAATAAGATCATTGATTTTCCATCTTTAAAGTACTTCTCGTCCAGAAGCGATTCACCATCAAAAAGACTGTTTTTGATATTCGATTCTTCCTCAAAACTGTCAAGGAAGCCATCGTTGCCAGTTCTAACTACACTGGTGTTCTGACGAAATATACTTTCAACATCATTAATGATAAGGATATTGCTGGAACTTATCTCAATGGTGCTCTCAATTGAAGAACCCACCAAGCTTTCATAAGCAAGAAGAGAGGGGTAATCAATTTTGTACTCTTTTGATCTTCCTCTGAATTCAAGTTTCATTCTAGACCACTTAATCATGGGTTCATAAAGCTTCTCTTTAATAAAAAGAACCTGTCCAATTCTTGATTTAGCACTTGATCGTTTATAAGGAACGTACTTGATTTTATTATATACAAATCCTTCAGAATACAACTTCAATCGCAAGTCGCTATAGGAGACTCCAGACCACTTTTCATCATTAATTTCAGAATTGATTAATTCAATGAATTCTTCAAGTTTCTCTTTATAATCCTTTTTGCTTTGCTCAAGGTTAGCTATTTTAACTTTAAGTCTCTTTATAATATTTAAGCCAGAATCAACTCTATGTTTGAATTTGATATTAATAATGTCGTTAGATAGAATTTTATCATTTGTTTTTTTCTTAAATGTTTTAATACCTAAATTGATTAGTTTATTAAGTTCTAAACTGGTTGGAATCATTCCTATGTATTTTAAATCTAATTCTCTACCTCTAACCATATGGTTATATATGTCACTCGCTTCAATGGAAGGGATGTATACAGGCTTGTGCAACTCAGTCAATAAATGCAACCTCCGATTTTAATTATTATGTTTATTAATTTGAGAATCTGATTTCTTCTTTCTTTAGTCGAGCATAATAATTATTATTTTTATGATTCTCTTTTTCATTCCAATAATCTCTATCATTGTATGTATTCAAATATTCTATACAGTCATCCAATCCCTCGAATATATAGGATGAAACATATCTTTCATCAATATATTCAGCTTCGCCGTCATAGTATTTCTCCTGCAGTGACTTCTTAATGTGCTTTATTTTTACCATTAATCGATTCTCCTCTTATGTATGTTTTGTTTTTATTCAGAAACATCGCCCCCAATATATTTTTGCTAAATGTTGTATGTGTGCTTCTGTGTGTAAAATATAACACCTGAACTTTTCTAAGTCAATAAATATTATTATATTTACTTTAAAAGAGAAAAACTTATAATTAAGACATGGTAATTGAGATATTAAAAACAACACTAAGGGGGATAAAATAAGAGTGCTGCAACTAATAATGTAGTGGGATTACACACCGGGAGTGTATGGGAGGATATTTAAGCTTTTATCTTAAAGTATGAAAAAGAAATGAATCGACAGCAACAATTTATGAGAGAGGATTACGCATGTTTTATCGATGGATAAAGATAAAAATGTTGAAACATTAATAGTTGATGATCTGGTTGTAAAAAACTCTGCTATAATTCGTTAGAGAAGAACACAGATTATGCAGCATCTACGATTAACAAGTATATGTCTCCAATTTTAAGTTTTACGAATTCCTGGAAATCAACGGCTACGAAATCAATGCAAAACATGTAAAAATTGATTTGCTAGATGTTGAAGTTAATAAAACTTGATCACAAGTCAAAAAGGTGGGGTATTAATGCAACTGGAAATGGCTGCAGATAAAATAATAAACGAAAAAATTGATAGAGTGAAAGAGGAGAGTTCTGAATAGTTGAATTCAGTTATTGAATTGGATTTACACCGATCGAAGGGTGTATCCTAAGAAAGAGGTATATAGTAGGAGATGTTGTATATCTATTTTCTTTGCAGAGAGCTGCTGTGATGAATGAGTAACATCCAGTGGATACATATGAAAAATGAATGCGTTAGAGACCCAACTTGTCAGCAATTGATTTTTGTTTACTGGTTTATTTAAAATGGTATTCTTTCGATAAGTTGGAGCGAATAGAATTCAATGTGGACAATAGCCATGTTAGATTTTACATCTCTATTCATGACAATAATACGCTCAAAAGATCCTATTTGAAACTACATAGCCATGGGTATATTAAAAATCCAATAAAAAATAGTTCAAAGTCAGCCTCTAAAGATAGGTTTATATAATGAAAAGATAAGTTCAGATTATGGATTTACGAGATTGCCGTTGTCTGTGCTATTCATGGTTAGGGATGGGGAAATTAACCAACAAGAGCTGAGAATGTTATATTACTTAGAGAGTAGAATTGCTAGACCTTCAAAATTATTCTGTTATCCCTCTAGAGAATTTATATGCAGTGAGTTAGGGATCAAATCTCCAAAAACAATCAGTACTATAACAGGGAGTTTATCTGAAAAGAAATTGATTAGAGTGGAAGAAGGAAGAGTAGGAACAACATTGCAATATGATGAAGAGGATAGATTGATTAGAACAAAGTTTAATAAAAACTATTTTGTTGAGGTAGATAAGATCGTTGATTACAACAATAAATTTAAAGACTGAACTACTGAGAGCGGTTAATAATATTGTGAAACAGAATGGTGTTAATTCTTTTACGACACAAGAAGTCTTGGATTTTATGAAAAGCAGAGGTGCTTTGTATAAAAATTCAACTATAAAAACTCATATCTGTTCCAAATGCTGTATTAATGCAAATAAAAACCATGCCACTGTATATAATGATTACAGAAGAATTGAAAATGGAAAGTATGAGTTAAGCAATGTGTAAACAATAAAGCGCTTAGTGAGAAATCACTTTGCGCTTTTCTTTGTTGTATAGGAAATTATACAATGCAAAAAAATGTGGATAACTCCGATGAAAAATAGAGGAGGGAGGAACGTGAAGAATCAGGGAATATGGAAGAAACTGCGAATCATCCAACAGATTCTAAAAGATCACTTTCATGGATTTATGGAAATGCACAGTCATCACCTGCCTGAGGGGCCCCATAGCAGCATCACGGAAACGGTGAATAAAGCGATACGCTGTGGCACCCGGGATATGGGCTATGCCAGATATGTGTGTAAGGGCTGCACGAAGGGAAAGCCGGAGCCAGTGTTTATTTGCTTTACGTGTAAAAGCCGTTTTTGTCATGGATGCGGGAAGAAATATACGGATGAGTGGGCGGAAAAGCAGCAAGAACGAATCCTAAATGTGCCGCATCGCCACATGGTGTTTACGGTACCTGAAGAATTACGTACGGTGTTCTTTCAAGACCGGCGAAAGTTGAATGAACTCAGTAACCGAGTCGCCAAGGTGATTCAATATTATTACCGGCAGAAAAACAAGAGTGAAAAATATAAAGTTGGTGTGATTACCGTGATTCATACCTTTGGCCGTGATATGGAATTCAACCCGTATATCCATGCGCTCATTACGGAAGGTGCGCTTGCCCGGAACAAAGAGTGGAAGAAGGTAGAATACATTTCGTATGAGTACTTGAGGAAATCGTGGCAGAAGTTACTCATGGATTTAATGCTAAAATGGTATCCAAAGGAAGAACGAGTAAAGGCACTGGTGAATGAGCTATACCAGCGGTACCCGAAGGGATTTTACGTGAATGCAGAGCAGCGAATGAACGATGCAAGGGGGGCCGCGAAATATATAGGGCGGTACTTAGCACGTCCGGGGATTGCAGAATACCATGTCGTGAGCTATGACTACCACAAGGTGCATTATTGGTACGAGGATCACCGAACGGGGAAAAGGGTGGATATGGTATCGCCGGTGATGAAATTTATCTACGATGTGGTGCAGCACATCCCTTCAAAGCATTTTCGAATGGTGGGGCGCTATGGTCTGGACAGCCGAGGGAAAAACAAAGAATCGCAGAAGGTCATTAATCTGTGGCGGTTCATGGTACATAAACAAATGGAGATGACTTTTCCAGCAGAAGAACGAAAGAAAAAGAGTTACCGCCAGCGGATGCTAGAGAGCTATGGTGAGACCCGATGCGCTGTCCATGCTGCAAGGAGCAAATGTTGCTTGTGGTGATTTGGGATGCAGAATATGGGCGAATTTATTATTATGACGAGGAGCGAGAATACGCAAACCAAAGAAAATGGGGGATGAGAAGAGATGGAAAAAGCACGAGGACAAGAGAACGAACAGGAACAAGCCAAAGAACTGGAACGATGGAATCCCTGGGAGGAATAAGAGGAGCCAGAGGTATGGATTGACTATGTGTGTGTGGAATGCGGAATGCTGGATCCCGTACCTGAATTTATAGTGGCCGAGTGTTCGTATGAACTGGAAGCCGGAGAATCCCCCGAGTTTTTCTGTCCGGCATGTAACGGAACGTTAGTAAGAAAAGAAGAGCCAGCGGACAAATAACCGCTGGCTAGAACGTTATTCACCCGTTAGGGTGATTTTGTTCTTATCCTTCGCTTTTCATTTTTATCATGAGTTCGATCATATCAATAATATTTTCTTTGTCGTCAGCGTTTAAGTGTCTACCTTTGAAATTAACCATGTCGTTACTATAGAGGAATGTTGTAATTTCATTCTCATGTCTTAATTGTTCTAACTTATATTTTTCTCTTGATTCATCAATGGTTGCGAATCTAATTTTACCGGGATTATCGAAATCTAAGTGCATTTGAGCGTCAACATAATTTGCAACTATTAACAACTCATTTGGATCTATATTATAGGTTTTTGCTAAGTTAATAAATGTCTCTGGTTTAGCTCTTACTGGCTTGCCAGTTGTGGGATGAAACCCTTTTTCTAGTGTTACTAGATAACTGTTACTGATATCACTAAGCTTTGCTGCGGTAGTCCTTGGCATATCTCCACGAAGTTTAATTAATAATCGCGCCATCTTCTCTGTGTCATATTCTCCAAACATTTGAAAGCCTCCGATTATAACACTGTAGAAATTTACTACACTGTTGCAATTTCAATTCAAGTGGTTTATATTACTAATATACTACATGTAGTAAATGTTTACAATGTAACAAGTGAAACATCTCCAAAACCACCTCAAAACATTCTAAGATTCTACTTTATGCGAACAAATGTTTGTGTTATCATTGCTATACATTATATCAAAGCTAAAAGGGGAACTGTCATGAATCAACATTTACCTGAAGTTACAATGTATTATGCTGCTGGAATTAGTGATGAGGGGATTATTAATGGCGAATACATATATGAGTCAATAGAGGCAGCAAATGCTTCAGGACTTGATTATACTACTGCAACCTGGGCGATTCTAAAAGATGCTGTAGGCAGAGGACAAGTATATCCTGAAAGAATTATTTTCACTCCGCAGGGGCGATTTATTTGGGAGGTCTTTTTTAACTGCAAGGAAGAGGAAGAATTTAATATTCCATATAAGTGTGTATACAGGGCTGTGGGTGCGCCTGTGTCGTTTTCAGAAGCTGTAGAGTACCATATGTTCTGGAACAAAGGATCTGAATTAGTTAGAATTAGAGTTGAAGCAGGAATGTATAAAGCCGTTATCAAGAATTGGAATGGTGATGTGGTGGTGATTAAGAGTTGACGCTAAGAGCGAAGACGTTAAAAGCTAAAAATAAAAATATGAATTAAATGATTCGTGTGATCTAATGATCTTAGTTAATTAGTACATAGTGTTCGGGCAAAAGAAGGAAAATGAATAGAAGTGATGAATAAAATATAGAATGAAATTTTAATTTCATTAAGAAGATGATATAGCTTTAGTATCGCGTGAACTAACTAATAGATTGAATAAAGGAGTGAAAATGAGCAATGCTCATTTAACAATTGTAAATGCAATACCAGAAACCAGCGAATATGTACAAAAAACTTAAATAAATATCAAAACGATAAGTTGTAATTTATAGATTACAGTGCTAACAAATACATGGAAAATTATGATTTTGATGATGAAGTTGCGCTAAAGCGTCATGCGAGGATCTATGAAGAACTGAGACAAGAGATTTTGATTACTGCAAGTTTCGTTGCCGAGAAATTACTCAAATAATTATGAGATGGCTATTTTACATAACACTCTTTAAGAGAGGATAGAGCTATGGATCAATTACAGACGATAGAAAAATTAGCTACCATGTATTTTACTATGGCCGAAGTACTCCAGCATCAACACATGATAATTCCTACCTAGATGGCTTAAATAATGCTTCATCTCTCCTGCAATCATTTATGCAAGAAATTAATGATTTGGGTTTAAGTTTTTCTGCTCCAGCAGATGCAGAGTTTAGTTCTTATGATTTAATTCTTAAACTTTGCCATAGATATCATATCATAGCCAGGCAGTTAAGAGCTAGGCACAGTATTAGACCTACTCTTGAAATCGAAGATAAATACGATGTTCAGGATTTATTTCATGCTCTAAATTTTACTTGATTTTGACGATGTAAGACCAGAAGAGTGGACACCAAGCTAAACAAGCAACTCTTCTCTAAAGGATGAAATGGAAGAGGTCATTTTTAATAAAAGATTTGAAAAACAAATTTATAGAAATAAATGAAGTTACACCCGAATTTGATTAATGACCTACTGGATCGGATATTAAAATACGAAAATGACTTAAAGTAAAAGGACTATTTTATGAGGTGACAGGTGACAGGATGAAGATTTCTTACAATTTGATTGGCTCTACTGGAGAATACCTTGTATGTGATGAGTTGGGGAAAAGAGGGATCTTAGGGCTTCTTACTCCTAAAAACAATCCCTTATTTGATATTGTTGCCACCAACGAATTAGGCACTAAACAATACTAATTCAAGTGAAGACTATGGCGAGTACTAATAAACAGGGCTGGAAACTCAGCGATAAAATATGTGTAAAGAAGAATATTGATAACTTATATGTGGTCTTAGTGAGATTGAAAGAGTTAAATAAGCCTGTTGAATATTATATCAATAAGTATGATGAATTAGCAGGAATAATTGATAGAAATTACTTAAAATACATGTCAACACCAAAAAGAAATGGAGAGTCTAAAGCAGATACTTCAATGAGGTGGCACAACTTCTACGATTTTTTGCCAGAAGACTATGTCAGATGCAATGCTTGGGAGTTATTAGGTTTTGAATAAAATTAAATACTCTTGAACAGGTGGTGAATTATATGAAAGTAAGGGTTGAATATGCTAAAAACAAACTCACAGGGACGGGTGGCATTTTACTAGAGAAGAGTTCTAGAATAATAGACATTGAATCTGATCCCTCAGATGAAAAAAGTGCTCGTGAAGAAATTAAGGAAATACTATGTGATTTGGAATCTTCTTGATGCTTTTAAAAATGATCTGGTAGGCCTATTGTCTTCGAAGGGTGAGTTTAAACAAGTAAATCGTGAAAAAGCAATAATTCTTATTAAAGCAATTGAAGGCATACAGCAAAAAAACAAGGAGTTGAAGGAGAGACTTTATCAAGTTAAAGAAATGTTAAGGTAGTATGAGTTGAGACAAGAGGGAGACAACTTTGTATGAAGATCTCACATTAACTTCCATTTGTGTTGGTGGTCCTGGCGGTTATCCTGTTCATACTATCTCAACCAATGAGCCAATAAAAATCAAATACGCAGATTATTACGCGATGTTGCTATTAAATTTAAAATTGAAGGAGAATTATCTAAGGGAGAGTGCAAAGATATCGGACATGGGAATAAAGCATATGATTACCTTTATGGCGACACTAAGTTGCTAGTATTGGTTAAGAGGCTTTCTATTATGGAATTTGAAAAAGAAAGTGATGATTTAAAGTTTGTGTCATTAAATCCTTATCTTTAGTAATCAAACTCTCTTAAGGTGGAGCAGGAATATGCAAAGAGATTTTATTAATTTAATTCAACACAGGCCGTGCAAACAATTTGGCAAGAAGATATAAAAGAAGATTTTAATATGAAGAGACTCTACAGAGAAGGTTCTTTGCAGAGTAGTTTTTATTATCATTTGAGAAGACGTATCGGAGATACTACACTCAATTATTATAATGCATTTCTTTATACTGAGTTTAGATATAAAGGCAAAAGAGTAGATCTTGCACTTGTAATTAGATACGATGATGACCAGTTTGTTCCTGTCGCTATATTTGAATTTAAATATCTTGCTATAGTTTCAGATGCTCTATTTATGAGAGATGTGGAAAAAGTATTAGACTTTATAGATTCTACAGATGAATGCATATATTATTTGGGCTTTATACAAGAAGCTGAATACTCAGATATGACTGATAATTTTAGTTGGCTAACTCAGGAACAAGCTGATATGTGTAAAGGAAGGTTAGTAGAGTTGACAGGCCTATCAAAGCCGAATGAAGAAGCTATGTGGATTGTAAGATAGTAAAATTGGCGTTTCATCATCATAACTCAATAGCTTTAAAATTAGAGACCCAATACATATTATAATCAAATATGTGGGTCTCTTTGTCGTCTTATTTTTATTTTCATCTTTGTCAATCCTTTTTAAAACGATGAAAATTGGTTGCTTTTTTTTATCTTTATAGTAAATTTAAAATTGGAGGTGAAAAGTGGATACAAAATTATATACAATGACTTATTCACTCAACAGTGGGATAAAAGGCACTGTGAACTTATCACCTAAACAAATTGAAGAGTGGATTAATTGTTACATAGAAAAGTCTAGCTATGTTACTATTATAGGTAAGGAATATTTTGGAATTAACTCCGTTCTAGTTGCTGATTTTAAAGTACATAATGCATACTCAGAACAGAGAATTGAAATTGAAGTTGTAAAGCAATTGTCAATGTTGAATGATGAATTAGTTGAAGCATATGATCAGAAAAAGTTAGAATAGTGGCCAAAGTTAATTGTAAATGCTGCAGTACGATTTATACTACAGAGCTTGATTATAAAATGCCTAGAACCTTATGTACAAAATGTAAACAAGAAGTTTATTTAGATAGAGATAAGGGAATAATATATACCAGCGAGGGCGAAGGCTATTTCTATTCAAATCAAGGGTTAGTGAAAAGTGAGGAGGAAATATGAAGCTTGATCAAGAATTAATATGCAAAATACAAAATATTGCAAAAGTCTCAGGCGGGTACTTGACAATTGATTTATATAATTTGAATAGAAAAGATTTACCATCTTGGAAAACTCTTAAAGCAAGACTGGATGGAATTGAGTTTAATGAATTAATAAAAAAATGTGATTCTTTAACGCAAGAAGAATTCCTGAAGATAAATTATCGTATTAAAGCAATCAGTAACATGAAGTTGTTAGGATTAGAATTTGGAGAAATTAGCAAGACACTTTATGATAGTCAAAATTTCGTTCCTAATTCATCATATATAACTAAAAATTATGGCTGGGAAGATATTGCAAAGGTTGCAAATGTGCGTTTAACAAATGGTTTTCTTAGTGAAGATGAACTTGTCAAACAACTTAAAGAAACTATTAAAGAGCTTGGATATGTTCCCACTAATGATGAGTATAGAACCTTAAACCTGAAACCAACAAGAAGTTCGTTAGAGACTATGAAATTATCATGGTCTGTAGCTATGCGCAAAGCTGGTTATAAACCCTATGGTCAAGCCGTAAAAGTGAAAGATAAAATATGTGCTGAACACAACTGTTATAGACAGTTCTCAGCAAATGATGAATCAGAGATATACTGTGAGAGCTGTTACAAACTAATTCGACAAAAGCTAGTAAAGCAATTAAAAACATATGATAAAAACGCATTAGAAAGCATCTGCCAAAAGTTAATATATACTAGCTCAAGTCAAAAGAGTATTTTAAGTATATTTTATGGAAACATCAAATAATTATATTAAATTAGAAATAAATTTAGTTTGTGATATACTTAAAAATAATCAGGAAAATGATTAGGACGGTGAAATGATGCTAAAAGATCGTGAAGAATTAGAATTAAACTTACAAGAACGTATACGTGAAATCAAACCATCTCGTAAGAAAACGAATCAAGTCAATAATATATTACGCGAATATGGTGTGCCACTTGGTACATACAGTGAGATTGTTAAAGGGGAGAAACCAATCTCAAATGTTCCAAGTTCCTTGTTGTGCCTAGTAACCGAAGCGCTACATATAACTACGGGTTACGGAGATATCGATCCTTTAGTTTGGTTTACAGATAAAGAAATTGACACTGCCAGAAAACAAACAATCAATATTTTCAAAGATGAGAGTAGAATTATGTTGCCATTAGCCATCGAAGATGTAACTTTTCTAGGCGATGCAAGCTACATAACAAAGATAGACATGCTATTCTTGGTTCAATTATTTCACTCACAACTAATAATTTATGATTTTGATACTCAAAGAAGCGCTAAATGGGTAAAAAGAAAAGATGGTGTCGTGCCAGTACCCGACATAAACATGAAAAGTGTTGAGGATATTGCATCGAGCATGGTAAATGAAACATATCTAGAGGATATGATTACTTTAAACATATACTCAGGCGAAGTAGAACCTTTGACATACAATCAAAAGTCTAAATTGCTAATAATTAATGAGGGAGCAGTAATAAGCATTCTGGATGGATTTCACCGCCTTCAAGGTGGAGTTAGAGCTATGACTATTAACCCTGAGCTTAAACAGACAATGATACTATCCATTAGATCTTATGATACTCAGACTGCTCAAAGATACTTTGGTCAGATTAATACAATCAATCCTGTTAAAATCGAAAGAAGAAAAGAGTTATTATCTGATCAACCATCAGACTTGGTGGTCCGTGATCTACAGCTGAAATCAGAGTTGAAAGGCAAAATTGCTTCTGCGTCAAACATCTCTGTTGCTGCTAAGCAGTTAACAACATTTGATATAATGTCCTACGCTATTGATAACGTGTTTAATCCAACTAATAAACTAGAGGCCAAGGAAACCGCAGAGTACCTCATCAACTACTATGATTACCTTCTTGGAAGTTTCGTTGATGAATTTCTTGAAAACCCCACAAAGTACCGAGAGACGTTTATTAATCATCCATTGATGTTTATTGGGTACACTGTGATCGCAAAGCATTTTCAAGAAGCGGATATAAACCCAAAAAATATTAAAGATTATGTAGAGAATTTAAACTTACGCAATGATGAGTTGACAGAACTATTTACCGATACACGTAGAGGTATCAACTCTCCAGTGTTAAGAAGAAAAGTGTTGAGTTATTTTAAATCACTTGTTGGTGGAGGAATAGACAATGTCGAATAAGATATATGATGAGAACTTTTTTAATGAAGAGCAAAAGGAGAGGTATCTCAAAGGATTACAAGAGTCTACATACAAAGCTTATTCTAGAATTTTAAAAAGGGCATCAAATATAGAAGAACAATTAAATAAAGATTTGTATAATTTCAATTTGTATGAAATAGGCCAGGTTATGAAAATGCTAGCCCCAACAACAATATCTGCATCAAATGTTGGCTTGGCATCGATGAAGGGTTATATTGACTGGGCAATAAAAAATGATCTCAGAGATGATAACATAAACCCATTGAGCGTAACGATGACTGATGAGTTTGTGAGGAGCTTTGTTGACACAACGAATCAATATTTATTTTCTTATGACGAGATAATTTCTATTATTGGGCGCATGGCAAACCCTCAAGATTCTGGGGTAGTTCTTTGTATTTACGAGGGGATAATGGGTAGAGAGTATAGTGAGATCAGAAACATCTTAAAAGATGACATTAAGGGTGAGGAGAATAAAATAACAGTTAAAGAAGAAACTTCAGAAGGATCACTTATACCTAGAGAGATCGAAATATCTGATCAATTAAAATCGCTACTTAGAAGAGCTGCATTACAGACCCACTATGACAAAAATAATGGAAACGCGGCAGAGAGATATGCTATTGGTTTATTAAACGAAACACCTTATGTATTTAGATCGATTAAATCAAATATTAGATATAATGATGCAATTCGAGGACCAGTCGTTTGGAATAGAATAAAGGCTGCTGCAGAGTGGTTTGGTTATCCATATCTCAATCCAATGAATATTCGAAATTCGGGTATGGTCAAATATGCAAATGATTTGTATATTGCAAGCGGTAAATTTGAGAGAGAAGAGATAGTTGCAGTATGTTATAAATTTGGAGTAACTTCGAAAATTACGACACGGCTAACAAAAAGTTTTCTGAATTTAGAAACGATTAATACGTTGTATCCAAAGGAATAAGCATTTAAAATCAAGGGAAGTGAGTTATAAAACTCGCTTCTCTTTTTGTTGTGAAAAATCATAATAAAAGAGTTGACTCTTTTCCAATCTGTGGTATCATAAATACATAAAGTGATTATCTTTAGTTTGATAAATGGACGGAGGAGTTAATTTGTTAGATGCTTTAGTATACATAATGTTTTCGATGGTTGATGGTTTAGCAATAATAATATTTGCCTTTGGTTCATTTAAGATTGATTTGAAAACTTATTGGAAGGAAATACCAATATCTTCTACTGTGATATCGGTTTGCAATTTTTTTCTGAGTCGTCATGATACTCTATCAAATTATTCACCAATCTTAAGTATGACTTTAATGTTTATATTTCTTCTATTCTTTTTTAGAATATCAGTTCTTTCTTCTGTTAGAATAACTGTAATTGGTTTTGTAGCTCAGACTCTAACCCAGGGAATTATGATTTATGCGACCTCATTATTAATCGGAAAAAACCTTGAAACTATTAAGAGCGATGATTTTCTAAGAAGCGCCTTGCAATTAATTAGTGGCATAGCTTTGGTATACATTAGTGTTTTATTAAGAAAGAATAGAAAATACTTTACAACACTACCCTATGATTATTCATATAAAATAAAATTCACCAAAACAAATGTAATTCTACTTTTTTCATCTGTCGTAGTTACTACAATAATTGTGAATCTTTTTAATTTTTCGAATTTTTTAATTGAATTGATAGTTTTATTATTTTGTTTCACTAATATTATAGCTTTAGAAACTAGAAAGGAGCTAAGAGAAGAAATTGATTAACCAACTTTCCGAAAACATTAGTGCCGCACTGGTAAAAAACTTCTCTGATCAAATGCCTCCACTTTCAAGAGTTAAGTATTCAATAAAATTACTGATTACAAACCTTCTTCCTGTATTATTACTTATTCTGTGCGTGGTGATTACTGGTGGTTTGGGACATTATTTGAAGGCGATCATAGCATTCTGTCTTCTTCGTCAAGTTTCTGGTGGATATCATATAAAAAATGCAGAATTGTGTGTAGTTGCTTCGACAGGGATTATTTATTTTATAGCAAACTATAGTTATTTGTTTGTTGGTTATGATAGTTTAATCAAAGCTGGCAGTTTGATTCTATGTCTATTGTTTTCTCCTTCGGGAATCAAAGACAGTACCAGGGTGGATAGTAAATATCATATTGCTTACAAGTTGATTTCTGTTCTTTTGATAGTATCTTCATATTTGATAAATGATATCACAATTAATTTGGCATTTTTTGTTCAAAGTCTTCTGTTAATTCGCTTGAAGGGAGGTGAAAAATCTTATGAAAAATAAATTCATTCTTAAATTTATGACCACTATTGGTGCATTTCTTTCGGCTGTTGCTTTGGTTCAAACAAGCACCGCAAGTTGGACCTTCTTGCATAGTGAACCCGTACCAGAAGATATGAAATAATAAACGAATTGCTTAGACGTACTTCAAAAAATATATATTAATTGAGGTGCGTCTTAATTACCCACACCTAAGAAGGGGGGATGTTTGTGTATGAGATCAATTATGGTCTGCAAGTGGGACGAAGAAAATATGGCTGATGAAGCAGAGTGGATTAATACAGAAGACATAGTTTTTTCAAATAGGGTCACCACAAAAAAAGAAAAACACGGTTTCATTATTTATAGAACCGCAAATGGACTTTATAGAAATTTTACCTCCATTGACAAGGAACATGCCTTGCTTGCCAAAGAAGACGGATTTATTAGAACCGATAGAGGGGTAATTGCAAATCTGAAAATGTCTCCTTCGCTAGACGAGAAGAACCGATTATTGGTCTTTAATATCGAAAATGAAAATGATGGTAATGATTTTGTAACAATTGCAGATAATAAACTTGATGTAGTTAAGGGTTACTTGAAGAAATTATTTAGTAGTAAGAAGTAAAAAGCGACATGATAATTTCATTTCGCGACAACATACGACAAAAGTTTACACTACTTACCAAATATGCATTATAGTCAAGAAAATTTGGTTACATAGTTAACTTGATTGCCAATAACTACTTATGAACGTAAAATATGGACAGGGATATTGTTAATCGAAATATCAAACATTAATTTTGTTTGTTAATATCCCTCCAATTTAAATAGAGGGGTTAGAAATTAGATGACTACAAACATAATTGAATCAATTAATATTGGAGCAAGTGCATTCGAATTCTGGAATCTGTTATTTTTTTTACTGAAAAAAGATAACGAGAAAAAGCAATTTGAGATCGAATGTACTGACAAAACGAGGGTTGAAATTGAAGAGCTTCTTTTTCGGCATAGATACAGATGTTTAGAAGAGGAGAAATATAATAATATAAATGAATTCATTATCTCTTATAATTTTAACATTAAAGATTCTCTGGAAAGACTTTTTCAGCAGCCACTGAATGACAGAATGCTCTCGAATTTTAACGGCGATCCTGAACAATTATACTTAATACATAGTGAGAGACCGAGAAGCTGGTTTATGGAATGCCTACTATACATGTAAGAAGTTTAGTTTAATGATGAGTTTTGTCGCGGGAATTCATCATTAAACTAAAGATATGTATTGACAATAATAAACTAAAGATATATATTTAATAAGCAGTCATGATGTTTATAAAAGAATACTTTTATCTAGAAAATTACCTGGGTCTCTCGTCTAATTGGTTAAGGCCCCTATCTCATAAATAGGATAATACCCGTTCAAGTCGGGTGGGACCCATAGAACCAAAAATACCATGCGATAATGCATGTTAAATATATAGCTTTACGAAAGTGAGGTTATAGATACTTTACTCTGTGAAGGTGGTGAGATGTTAAACTCAGCTTTGAACGATACATATAGAAGTGGGTAAGATCAATGCAACCAACATACGGGAATTTCGAAGTGAGAGGCATTGTGACCGGAATGTTAAACTCTAAAGCCTATAGCGTTGGAGATACACAGGAAGGGCAATGGAATAGAATTCAATTTGGTGTACGGGTTAGTAATAATGCATTCGTTTATGTTGAATTAATGGGTAATAAAACAAGTAAGTTGAAGATGTTTAAAGTTGATCCAATGACGAAAAAGTATGATAAAAATAATTACATAATGGTAAGCTGGGATGAAAAGTACAGTCAAAAGTATAAAAGATATAAATACCTTCAACCAGTGAAGATTAATCTTCTGGGCTTTGAGACTGAAGACGTTCAATTGATTGGATACGATGCTGCTGAATACCTCAGAGACAATCTGAAGGATGGTACATACATATTAATTAAAGGTTCGTTGCGATTTAATGATTATAAGGGAGATACGCAAGAAAGCTTTAATATCAATGAAATATATGTTATGGATGGTAGCGAATTATCAAATGAGGCTTATTTTGCTCAAGAGATTATTTATGTGGGGATTGAAGACATAAACAGATCGAAGTGCAAAGTAAATTCAAAAATGATTATTCGTAACTTTGACGGATTCGATATCATTCCATACTCTTTCATCATTAATAATAAAGATAGTAATATGAAAAGTGTTTTTGATTATTTTAAGGAAAATATTCAAATGGGATCGACTTTAAAAGTACATGGTCTAATTAGGAATTACGTTCCAATAACCTGGACAGATGAAGGACAAGAAATAATATGTGGTTCAGCCATCAAAGAATTAGAGATTACAGGCGGCAACACGTCTTCATTGATTCAAGCAAGATATAAACCGGAAGAATTAGAATCAAATGTTATTCAAGGATCACCGTTTGAAGATAATTCTCAGAAGCAAGATAGGGGAGTAAATAAGTTCGGCTTTTAATGAAAGGACGTGAGGGCATAAATATTTGTTCAATGCGAAGTCCACCGATGAAATGAAGTGCCGCAAAACTTATACTTAACACTATAAAACTTAATCTATACATATAGGAGAGATAATTTAAAAATGGCTAATGATAAAAAACAACTACAAGAGGGCATTAACACTATCCACATCGAGGGAATTGTCAAAGATATTCGAATTGAAGAAAAACCGATTAGTGGACAGGATGCTATTTCAGGAGAGGTTGATATTCAAGTAACTCCTGAGTCCATTCATACATTGAATGTATTTTCGTATAAGCTTAACCAAAAGAAAGAAGTGAGCGGACTATTTAAAACTCTAGTCACCATTAGAGATGAATACAAGACAATTGATGCTCATGGTATTGAAAATGCAGACAAAGTGCGGGTCGAAACATCTGGTGCGTTCGATAATGGGAAGGTTGGAAAGAATGAATATGCATCTCCAGACGGAGAGTGGAAATCATATCCGCGACTAACCGCTAAGTTTATTAATCGAATTAAGGCTGGAGAGGTTTTTGAACCACAGGCCAAGTTCACTCTTGAAGTTGCAGTTGCAGGAACAAAAGAGGAAACGCGAAATGGTGAAGAAACTGGCAGATTGATTTTGAAGGGGTACATTGTTAACTACCAAGAACAAAAGGATGATAGCAAGAAAATCTATCCATTTGATTTCATGGTCGAAAATCCAAAATCGGTGAGTTACGTACAAGATACTTATGAAAAGGGCCAGACAGTTAAGGTTTACGGAGATATCGTAAATACGAAGATTGTAACTAAGAAATTTGTTGAGGTTGGATTTGGTGAACCTCAAGAAGAGATCGAACGTAAAGAAGTTCGCGAATACATTATTATTGGTGGAACACCCCCATATGAGGATGACGATAAAAATGCGTACGATGTGGGACTTATTCGTGAAGCACTTAAAAAGCGTGATGCTGCTATTGAAAAGAAAAAGGAAGAAAAGAAAAAAGGGAATGCATCTTCTCAGAATAGCGGTTCGGGATTTGGGAAACCAGATCCATTCGCCAACTCAGATGCTAAAAAAGATCCGTTTGCTGATCCATTTAGTGCAGGTAAACCAATCGATCTCTCAGACGACGATCTGCCATTTTAATAAAATAGAAATATACATAAGATTTTAGATTGTGTTGGTGGTAGGTAATAAACTATCACCAATAATTTAAAACTAAAAACCAAATTATAGGGAGAGATTTTATACATATGTCAACATTAGATATTTTTAATCCACAGGTTTCTGTAGTAGCAAGAGGTCTTGAAGGAAAGATCATTACTATTTATGGGAGTAATAGTCTGGGAAAGACCAAACAAGCAACTCGACTAAAGAAACCATATTATTTGGGTTTTGAAAAAGGACTTAATGCGATTGCTGGTGTGCCTTTCGCCGCTATTAATTCATGGGCGGATTTCAAAAAGGTAAACAAACAGCTTACGCATAAATCAACAGTAGCAAAGGCTAGAGAGGTATACCAAACAATCATCTTTGATGAAGTGGAGGCTTCGGCACGTTATTGCTCGAAATACATCTGTGATAAATATGATTCAGATACTATTGCATCGGGACGCGAAGGCTTCGGTTTATGGAAGGAATATGAGACAGCTTACTGGGAAGAGATTGATAAGTTAATTGGGGCAGGATTTACGGTAGTATTTATTGCTCACCAAGAAGAAAGAAAAGATGGGAAGATTGTTCCTAAGGGCGATAAGCGCGCGCTGGCTCCCGTTATTGACAACAGCGATATTATTGTTCACCTCCGTTCTAATGGAGTAGACGAAAAGGGCAAGGTTATAAAGTCCTCGGCTTTCTTTGCTGAAACAAAAGATTTCTTTGCGAGAAGCCGTTTTGATTATATTCAAACTGGGCTGGAAGAGTTTACGGCTGAGGCACTTGAAGATGCTATCGTGAAGGCCATTGAACTTCAAGAGCAGGTGGAGGGTATTACTGCAGTTTCGTACATCCAACAAAAAGAAACTCTTAAATCTGAGGTTTTGGACTTTGATACTTTGAAAGCAAAAATCATTGAGGCCGGGAAGTTCTTACATGCTAATAACAAAGGTGATGTTGTTACAGAAATCATTGAGGACGGATTAGGTAAAGGCAGAAAAGTTACTGACTTTACCAAAAACCATATTGAAATGATGGTAGGCGTTCTAGATGATCTAAGCGATGTTGTGGACGAAGTTAAAGAGAAAATGAGTTCTAAAGTTGAATAATATATAGTTCCAATAAAAGACAGAGTTTATCAAGATTCAATAAAATAAAAATACATATGCCTCATCTTAATTGATGGGGCTTCATTTAAAAGTGGAGGTTACGATGCTAAAAGAGATCTTAACTTTAATGTTCACATTGGCTTTGCTGCATTCAAATATCCAAATCCAAAGTGAAGAAATTAAAGAAGCAAATAAAACAATTCCAATAGAGAAGAAAGTTGTTCAGACGGTCAAGGTCGAAAAAGAAAAGACGATTGCAAAAATTGAGCCAAAACCAGTAGTCAATGTAGAAGAAGAGAAGTGGGAAGTATACAACATAAGTGCCTATAGTAATGGGTACGAATCTACACAGAAGCAAAAGGGCGATCCTCTTTATGGAATTCAGGCCAATGGAGAGCGAACCGTACAAGGGAAATCAATCGCTTGCCCAAAATCTATGGAATTTGGAACCAAGGTTAAGATAAATGAATTAAACCATACATATGAATGCAGTGATCGAGGATCGGCAATAACAAAAGGCAAACTAGATATCTTCTTTGAAGATGTGAATGATGCTCTGGAATTTGGACGGCAATATCTACATGTGCAGATTATTAAGAAGGAAGTGGATTAATGAAAAAGTTTGTTTATATCTTAATGGGTTATAGCGGTAGTGGCAAGACAGAGATTGCCAAAGAGTTAGAAAAATATGGTTACAATGTATTGCAGTCATACACAACACGACAGCCGCGCTACAAAGGTGAATACGGGCATATGTTCTGTTCAGTCAATGAATATGAACAGTTTAAGGAAAAAGGCGAGGTAGCTGCATACAGTTTGATTGAAGGCAATCATTACTTTAGTACGAAGGAACAGATTTATAACACTCCGAAACTCATCTATATTTGTGATCCCGATGGAATTAAAGACTTGAAGGAGAAAATCACAGATATTGAATTCATCACAATTTATATCAAAGTAGATAAACATACTCGATGGAGACGCATGATTAGCCGTGGAGATGATGTTGTTAAGGTTATGGATCGTGTTACACAAGATGGAGAAAAATTCAAAAGAAAACGTTTCGACTATCAGGTCATCAACTATGAATTTGATAAGGCTGTCAAAATCATTAAGGGAATTATTGAGATTGAAAATGAACAGATTCTAAATTAAAGGGGGTGGTAATGATGTCAGTTAATTTGGATATTCTGAAAGAACTTCTTATGGATTGGGAGGATAATAATCTGACTTATAGTGACATGATCGAACTAAGAGATAAACTTAAAGATGCAAGAGAGGTAATTGAGGTTGAAATGGATAAGTACGAGGCTCAATAAAACTCAAGAATATACATATAAGAGTGTCAATTAATGCAATCAAATTCCTGTTTTATCAAGAGAGGAGAATACACAATTAATGGCCGAAGTAGATGCTGATTTGTATGAGTTTTTAAAAGAAAATGAAACTGGACTTTATCGGAAAAACGGCGAAGTGCTGAGTTACGTCTTGGTGGACTTTGATAGACTGTCCCAATTCGTAGAAGTGGTTGGCGAAGGATATTTTGATGAGAGTGGGGTAGGCGTAGTTATGAGGAATAGATACCTCGCAATTGAGTTAGATAGTTTCATTGAAGGATACAGCCATTATCTATCCAGTTACAAAAAATGTTTTGATGAGTGGGAAGAGTATGAGTCTGAAGTTTTAGAGATGGAGAAGCGATATAAATGAGCAAAGACCGTGACTTCGGTTTTGGCGTAAGCACTTGTACCAGATGTGGATCTGAAATGTATGAATCGGAAACATTGAGTAGATGTTTAAAGTGTTTGAAGTCAACACCTTGGGAAGTGCCAGTGAAAGAATATTATAAAAACAAAAATAATGATTGTGAGGAGAATGAATAAGTGAAATTCGGGCTGAAAACTATTGTGAACTATTTTTTATACAACAAAAAAACTGGCGAGAAATTGGTAGAGGTTGATATTAGCAATGATGAAACGCCGATCATTGAACTTGGAGATCAATTTAATATTAATGTTGATGTTGATGCGAATACATTTCTAAAGGCTGTTGCTTTCTCCGGCGAGATTGAACGCCTACATAAAATTCAAAGTCGAACAAAGAAACAACGCACAAAGAATAAACTACAGAAACGGATTGATACTTATGAAAAATAAATTTATTATTGTGAGTTTAGATGATTGGGAAGGTCTCTATTACAAGAATGAACTCCTTTCAGAGGGGCATGAGATCCGGCGAGATAAGTTGGTCAGACTAATGAAGCAGCATAAGGTATGGGATGTAGAATTTGAGTATTTGAATCAAGAGGGTGAAAACATTGTTCAAGCATACGCAAGTATGTTCAATACATATTCGGAAGCAAAGGCATACATAGAACAGTAAGGAGCGAGGTTATATGTGGACAAGAATGGTGTTCATGCTGCCCCTATTGTCATATGACTCCATGTGAATGCAGCACAGAAGGTGAGGAAAATAAAGATGAATCTATGTAATGGAACTGGTCAAATTGGTTATGCGATTGATTTAGATGATTACTGTCCATGTCCTGGTTGTGAGGCATGTGAAGATGATAATTGGAAACCAGGAGAAGATGCAGATGAGTAAACCAAGAGCAGTTAATAAGCATCATAAGATACCTTATGACGTTTATATTGGACGCGGATCAATTTGGGGAAACCCCTTTGTTATTGGCAAAGATGGGGATAGGAATGAAGTTATTTGTAAACATGCTGAGTGGATTTTGACGCAACCCCATCTCATGAGTAAAGTAAATGAGTTGAAAGGAAAGACACTTTGTTGTTACTGTTTACCCAAACCCTGTCATGGCGATACATTAATAAAACTAGCAGATGAGACTTGATATATCGTTGTTTGATTGGGGGTGTTGTTACGATGACCAATAAGAAAAGCGATCACAAGCATGAGTATGAGCTGATTGAGATTGAAAGTGATGGCTGGTTTACTCATGCAAAGACATGTAAAATTTGTGGTCAAGTTTACACTCGCTTGAGAATAATCAAGCTAGAAGACTTAAGATAAAATCATCAGTTTATTGGAAAGGACGAAGTTATAATGAACAAGACTTTGACAGATGACTTGTTGGAGATTGTCAGTGAGTATAAAAGATTATCTGAATTTATCGAGAATGAAGTACCATACAAATATGCTGAAGATATTAGGGGAGAACTGTATCTAGATACTTATCTTGATCAGGTTGAAGAGAGAATCAATAAGGCGATTATTCATGAGATTGAGGTGTAGGTCATGAATCGGAAATGGGAAATTGAAACTGTAAAGAATCTGGGAGAGCAAATTGGTTATGGTAATCTGATGGATATTGCTTCGGCCTTGTGGGGAATTAAACTTGAAGATGAGTATGGGATTAAGACTGGAGCATTTGTACCAACTATATTGCCCTGTCTGAAGAAAAGTGACAGAAAGAATGCTGAAGTGAGGTTTAACTCAATGATGGAGCATGTCAGAGAACTAATGAAATGAAACTTTCATAAAAAAAGACTCCCAAACTGGAAGTCATAAAAAGAATTTCTATGTATTTGCCCAAAAGAAGTTCTTAAATCCAGCATCTTGCTTACCTTTCTCGATTTGTTGACGTATAGCACTTTCTCCTCGATCGAGAATTTCAGCAATTACGGGAGCAATTTCAGTCATTTCCTGTACGCTGTTAATCTTCTTTGATACCCAGTCTAGCAAGGCAACTTCTTGAGGCGTATACGTTGATCCATGATTTGACATACATGATCCACTCCCCAATATTTGTATAAAGAAATTATACTACAAGCATATATAAAAAAGGAGATGAAATTTTGAATTATACTGCAATAGAACGCGAAGCAGTTTTAACCTATGATGAGGAATCGAACCAATACCACATCTTTTGCTCATCAGGAAAAGAACAAACCAGAATGCGTAAGGCAGGGTTTGAAGCATACAAAGAAGATGCAGAAGGCAATAAGTATTACCGTGTTGAACGTAATCAGATTTCATTTAGAGCCAAGAGCGATAGTAAGCGTGTATTAAGCCCTGAACGCAGAGCGGCATTGGCTGCTAACTTGGCAAAAGGCAGAGCCAATAAGAAAAAGTTAGAGGAGGAAAAATCATAGATATTGATACTAAAGTAAGGACTGAATCACAGCGATTAAAGATTCTCAACCTACTACGCTCTGCAGGAAGTAACGGAGTAACCAACATGGATTTAGTCAAGGTTGCTCTGCGATACAGCGCAAGAATCCAAGAGATGTATGTTGCAGGATACGAGATTAATGTTGAAGAATTGGCTGGCGGTTTGACTAAATACATATTGGTAAAAGAGCCTGAGACGAAAAAAGGTAAACCAGATAAGGCATTGAATGTTTTGATTGAAGGAATTAAAAATAAATATAATGGGAATGTGAGTATTGAACAATTGATTGAAGAGTTGAATAATAACAATTTTACTGTAAGACGGAATATTGGGACGTTTTGCTAAATTGAAAAGGAGATGATTAATTGAACGTAAAAGGTGAATTTATCAAAAGATTGGTCGATGAACTGAACGATGAAAATGAGAGAGGTAATCTTAATACACCTTTAAATGTATGCTATATGACTTCTGTTGTCGATCAACAGTTGGAAAAATGTAGTGAGTTTATTGAGGATATTACTATACATCGCTATGAAATAAATGGTTATGAATACGACAACACCGAAGGGTACACAAATGGCAAGATGAGAGTTCTCATTGAGAAACCGGACGAAGAGAAAAATAGTGAAATGACGTATGATGCATATTATGATTATTGCTATTACATTGAATTTGGTTATGATGAACGACACTGGGGTTACTGTGATTGCAATCCAGGGCATAAGGGTCTTAATGAAAAACACGGATGCTGTGGAAACGGGTGCGATTGGACTGCTCCTCAATTCTATCTAACTAAATCTGTATCTATGGGCGGTGGAAGATGGGATGGAATAGAGAGTGATTACTGGAGCTATGAAGAAAAATTTAATAATGACGAAAAGAATAAAAATACATATGTGGAAGAGATGAAAAAGAAGGCTGAAATCGAGAGATTAGAAACTTCGATCAAAGATGCTCAGGATCGACTAAAAGAGCTTCAATAGGATTTGATGAAAGGAGAATTTGATCAAGAAAAAAGAGCAACCATTAGAGTTGCTCCGAAGAAGAAAATTGCTTCAAATCATTGACTGAATAATTATTTGACTATAATAAAGACCTTTATAATTTGAAGCTTTAACTCTTGTGAGAGATTTATCAAAATACAAAATATGAATACGATTGGCTTCAGGAGTTAGTCTGATTATATCAAACTTCTCATTTGTTAATACCATTACTGCAATTCTTGTTCCGTCATGAAGCATATACATAGTACTTAAAATCATAAAATCTCCTCCAATAATAAAAAGTAATTTCTTTAAAAAAGTATTTACATTTTCTATTACTTTCAAACCTATTAGAGAGAAATATATGAAATTATTAATTGAAAAGGGGCATACGGTGAACAAATTCAAACGGCTTATGTTTAAATTAAATATATTAAAGAATACATACAAAACGCCTGAAGAAACACATGATGGAAAAATTAATAAGATCAATAATAATCTTCTATATGTTAAAGATGAACTCATTAAACTGCTACCCGAAGAATTGCAAAGAGAATTCCATGATAAGTCATACATATCTGGTGGCTGCATTTACAGCCTCTATCATGATAATGAACCAAAAGATTATGATTTTTTTGTGGAGTCGAATTATTTAGTTGAAAGACTTAGAGATTACTTTTTGAATCAAGCTACCTATAAAGGTGAACTTCGTAGCGGCGGACTGTACAAAGACATCAACGTGACTATTACTCAAAATGCAATTTCGCTAGGAAAATATCAAATCAATGGGTTGGAAAGCCCGCAGAGGTGATTAATCAATTTGATTTTAAACACAACATGACTTACTGGAAAGATGGCAAAGTTATTTGTTTGTGTGATTGGAAGTTTGTGAGAGGAAATAAGATCTTCTACAACGAGGGCAGAGCCAGGGACATTGTAGGAACTATTGTAAGGCTCCCACGTTTTGTTGAGCGAGGAATGACAGTAAGCAACAAAGAGATCAGTAAGATGCTTCTAAGGCTCAATGACGTTGGATTCAGCGAACGAGAGATTGAGATTCTAGAGAATAACCAGTTAGATCATTTTGGGTCATGAGAGGATTGAGTGTAAGATGAGTGTACTACGTTTTATTATTTCGGTTTTAATTATTTATCTAGTAATTGGTTTGTTATGGAGAGGTGTTGAAAAATTGATCTACGGACATGTGACACCAAGATACATAGACGATATTGTCTCCCTTATTTTATCCATTTCAATTTACTATAATATTAAATTCATTCACTTTGTAACAGCAATAAACAACCTTTTAAAATCCTGAATTTATCAAGAAAAGGAGTGAAGGAATGAAAGAATTATTGCCTGAACTGGGATCAGATATTCAATGGAATAATGGAAGATGGAGACTGGAAGATATCGAATTGTGTAATCCAATTGGCGTTAATTTGTCCTTTAAAGAGGGTGGGAGAATTCACTTCCATTTGCGTTCAAAGAATGGCTCAGCTAGAATTCCGGCAGTGAATTGCGAGATTATAAAATCATAAATTCAAGAGGAGAGAACTAATGAATATCAAGCATGTGACTAAAACATACGATTATCCTGCATCTACTGGTGATTTGGTTCTAACAAAAGATTCTAATGGAACGGAACATTATCTAATGTTTTGCAGTTCAGAGGCAAGTTCGGTGACAGATCCAGGTGGTTATAGCGTCTTTTATTTCACAAATATAAAAAGTGGTTATATCTTTGAACAGCAGATCCATGAAGACGATGAGATTGAAATAGGAACTGAGATTAACGGATGTGGTGTAGTCACAAAAATCATTCCCAACAAAAACATTGAGGTTTTACTGCATGAGACTTAATGAAATATAACTTTCATGAGAAAGGAAATGACAAATGTATAGATTAGAAAATCTTAAAAAAGATATCCTTGAACAACCCGAAGAGGTTGAGTTGATGTTATCTCATTTAGACAATATGATTACTCAAAGTGATGACGGCGATACATGGGTTACAGCAGAAGCAGCCGGAGAATTGATGGAAAAACTCAAAGATATTATTGATCATGGACAAATCGATAATGAGAAAGTGTATGGCTCCAATTCAAAGATTGAAAAGCTGGTTTTAGTTGAAGCAGATGATTGGTTGTATCCTGAAGAAATTGATAATACAGGTTTATGTTTAAGAATTCAATATTAAATCTATGTACATAAAAAGGAGCATTAAAAGTATGGATGTTAATCACTTTATTGAAACAACAATCAAAAATCTAGAGAGCAAAGGTCACAGGGAAATTCAATTCCTTAGTGCTCAGAATTGCACACTTGTTAAAAATGGAGTCCTTGAAACTTATTTAATTGAACATACCAATCTAGATAGTCACTATTATGAAATTAATCTAAATGAAATTGAACCTGGGATTGAGATCAAAGGAAGTAAAATCCGTATTTACAGTATTCCTAAAGGAAAACGAAAAGGAATTACAGCAAACTACAATATTGCATTAAAAGCGAATAAAAACTAAATTTTATCAAGAAACGAGGGAGTGATAGTTTGAATAGAGTAATGCGAAGACAAGGCAGATATTATCTGGGAGACCCAAACGAACAAGCATGTTACACCTTTACCTTTAGAGATGACGCTCCCGCTTCACTTGAGAGAAGTTTTATTGTCACCCTTGATTATGATACGGGTTGGAGTGGTTCTCCCTTAGAAATCGTAACTGAATTGGTAGAAATGTGGGGAGATTTCTTCATAGCACCGCAACTACCAAAAGCTATTGCAGTTATGGAGTACCTCAAAGCATGGGAGAGGCAAGATAAGATTGATTACTTGACTGAAGAGAAGAAACGAATTGAATCGCGAATCACAGAAATTATCGAAGAGTTGGAAGCGATGACTGAGATCTGATAAAACAGAAGTTTTATTAAAATGAAAATACATATAAATGGAGACGAGATTGATGACAAAACTATACGAGCTTGGAGATCAATACAGATCTTTTAATGAATTTGTAGATGCGGCATGGGATAATGTTGATATGACAGAAGATGACTTGCAAATGTATATTGATACGCTAGAAGCAATTGAAGACGAACTCAATAGTAAAGTTGAGAATATTACAAAGTTTATGAAAAACATTGAGGGTGATATTGAATCCTTTAAATCAGAGGAGGCACGACTTGCTAAGAAGCGCAGATACCTTCAGAATAAATTTGATGGGCTTAAAGCATATATGCAGAGTATACTTATTGCTAATAAGATCGATAAGGTAAATGCGGGTACTTTTAAAGTAAGTGTGCGTAAAACAAATCCGTCTGTTGGGATTTTAAATGAAGCAAAGATCCCGGCTGAGTTCAAAGTTGCACAGCCCCATAAACTGGATTCAAAGGCGCTTCTTGCTGCTTTGAAAAAGTTGGGCGAAGGTGAAACAATTGATGGAGCTACACTTATTACTGATAAAAAACATATCGTCATTAGTTAAAAAACTAAAAATAATAATATACATAATATACAAGATGATATAATTGACTCATGCAGGGTCAGTTATATCATTTTTCTGTAGAGGGAATACATAATGAGTGAACGAAAGCTCGGTCAAGATTTTGAAGAGCTGATTGAAAGGGCGAAGCAGAACCCAGAAATAAAAGCAGCTTTAGATCAGCCATATTATAAAAGTAGAGAGGAGATACTTGCATTAGCCGATAAGTGGGAAATTGAATATGAATTGGATAGCGACAACCCGGGGATTTTCATGGAAGACGAAGAAGGCATGGACAGGAAGGTTAGTATAGAGGATTTACTGTTTCTTTAAAATAGTTCTTTCATGGGGAAAAGGAGGTTTTAAACTTGTCTGAAGCAGAAGTTATTATGAGACGAAAAGCGAGAAGACTTAAGAATGCACAACTCAGACTTTCATACATAAAGTCGGATATAGCTCATTCAGATATGGATAAGAAAATGAAGGACTATGTTTTAAAACAAATTGACAAATTAAAGTTATATTTAAATAACGATGATAAGGAAGACAATCAATGGAACAGAAATAGATGATCAAAGGTCTATTTCATAAGGAGTGAAGAATGAGTTGAGAAAAATATCTGAGACGCAGTATAAGAAAATAATTGAGATGTTCAACGATCAAGTGGATAAAGAAGTGAGTGCTATGACAACAGTGTTATCTTCTTGGGGTAGAAATTCCGAAGTTTCAGGACTGGTTAATGCAGCAAATGATAAGAAAGATGAATTCATGAAGTTGTTTGAATAATATCTACTTCTGGAGGGTGTAAAATGAAGAAGGAAAAATTCGAAAGACAACAAGCACAGAAACTGGCAAAGAAAGAACATCAAAGACAAGACTACATAAATAATTTATCAACAGTGATGCTTACACCTGTTGATAATCAGATAATCAAATACATAAAAGAATATCGTTGGGAATGCCCTAATCATGATGGAACTTTTACTTTTTCTATGAAGATTAATGAGCAGTGGGGGCATCCTGTGGAGTTCGTATTTTGCGGAGTTTGTTGTAAGTATCACAATTATATTACTGAGGAGGAAGCGGTTTGATCTACATAACAGGTGACATTCATGGATCAGTTAGTGTAGCCAGTCGATTCAATACCAAGAACTTTCCACAAGGCAGAAATCTGACTAAACAAGATTACGTTATTATTGTCGGAGACTTCGGATTGCTCTGGGCCGATGATGCTGAAGATCGTTTCTGGATAAAATGGCTCACAAATAAACCTTGGACTACTCTATTCATAGATGGAAACCATGAAAACTTTAATCTCCTGGAATCTTATTCAGTCTCTGAATGGAATGGTGGAAAAGTTCATCATATTACACCGAGTATAATCCATTTAATGCGCGGCCAAGTATTTGAAATTGAAGGAAAGAAATTCTTCGCTTTTGGTGGAGCTGCTTCACACGATAAAGAACATAGAAAGGTAAACATATCATGGTGGGAACGAGAGATGCCCAACTATGCGGAGTATGAGGAGGGACTGAGAAACCTTGACAGGAATCATTGGGTAGTTGATTATGTCTTGACCCATACATGTTCTAATGACGCTCTACAATGGATTGTGCAGCGCTTTAAGATTAAAGTTGAAGTAGATAAAATGCATAAGTATTTCAATGAAGTTAAGTTCAAGTTGGAATATGATAAATGGTTCTTTGGGCATTTCCATCATGATGCCGAATTGCCTGATAATCAAAGATTGCTGTACAACGACAGGGTTAGAATTCTGTAATAAGGGTGGGGATAGTTTCATGGACGATTTTAAAAATTTGTATGACAACATTGAAGCAGAAGAGTTTAATATACAGACAATGATAAAAGAGTTTGAAGTGGTCTATGATAAGAAAACAAATGATTTTAGAAAGGAATTTGAAAGTAATGGTTGTGAAGGCAATGCAGACGAACAAATTTGGTATTTGATAAGTAGGTAAAAGGCACGTTTTATCAAGTTTTAGTTTCGAATCGCATATGCTAGTATAAAGACATATATTGGTATAGGGGGGATTTTGAAATGGAAATAGAACTGGTTAGCAAGGAAAGCCAATTGATAGAGAACGCGAAAAGGTTATATAGTTATCGAAATGGGATACATAGAGAATTTTATGTGAACTTGATCGCCAGAGGCGCAACTTTTGTAGTAGTTCAAGTTAATGATGAATTTATATTTGCTCCAAGTAGATTTGTTGGATATATAGATAACTCCTTTGAGAAATACGAATATGTTTCTCAAAAGACGGATAGTGGATTTGATGGTAGAACCACAAATCAGAAAATCTCAAAATTGCTTGGGAAAGACAGAGAAGACGCACTATTAGATGAGGAGTACTTGCGCTATTGTGAAAAGAATGAGATTGCACCAAACAATAAAAAACGTAAATATTGGCCCATGATAGTTGAGAATAATAGATCCATTGGTGATCCATTGGATTTATTTGATTCCTCGAATATTAAACCAATTACTAAACTTTCAGACATCATAAAAAACATTACTAGGGTACACAATGGCCTTGACTCAAAAATGACGGATTATTACAGAAATATAATTTATAAAGCAGAAAAAATTGTAGCTTTGAGTGTGAACGACTCATACTTTTTTGCACCTGCATTATACGCTGCTTTTACTGGTTATCAAGGCAATAACTTCATGTACTTAGAGTTGGATCAAGATGAATCAGAGAAAATTATTTCTGGACTACTAAACCAAAAGTTTAAAAAAAACCATCGTTTGGATGAACGGATTTTCATGTATTTGAAAAACACAGAAAAGAACTTTAAATATGCAATGCAAAGAGAATATTGTTACATTGATCTTGATGAATCAGACTACAAGTCTTTTGAACAATCATCTGAAACAGAAGAAAACCCAACAGAAAAAGAGAGAAATGTTAATACAAGAATAGGTCAAATAAAATTTAGATCGGCACTAATATCTAAATGGGGAGAATGCTCGGTCACAGGCTGTAAAACAATTGGTTTGCTTCGAGCATCTCATATCAAACCATGGATAGATAGTAATGACTATGAACGGCTAGATGTTTATAATGGCCTATTACTTATCCCTAATTTAGATTTGCTGTTCGACAAGGGGTACATTAGTTTTGACACAGAGGGAAGAATTCTTATTTCTAAAAAGCTTGATGAAAAAACAATGAAGATCATGAATGTTCATGATGGTATGTATGTATCTTTGTCATATGATCATCAGAGGTATATGGAATATCATAGAGAGTTTATATTTAAATCCTAGGCATTTTAAATGAAATTAAGGAGTGAAGTAAAGTGATAAAAATTGTTGAAGGCAATCTTCTTGAAGCGTCTGAGGATATCATAGGCCATCAGGTCAATTGTCAATCAGTGATGGGATCAGGCATCGCTAAATCCTTAAGAGATAAGTACTCTGAATTATACCCTTCCTATAAGCAGTTCTGCCAAAATCACAACTCACACGAGCTGCTTGGTAAATGTCAAATTGTTAAAACCGGCGACAAATACAGTGCCAATTTATTTGGACAATTGAATTATGGCAGACAGAAGGTTAGATACACGGATTATGATGCTCTGAGAAGCGCTCTAGTGAGCCTGAAGAGGCTTGCTGTAGATCACGATAGAACTGTTGCACTTCCCTGGATGATTGGTTGTGGTTTGGCTAATGGGGATTGGAATGTGGTTTATAAGATAATTGAGGAAGTATTTGAGGATTATGAAGTTAGTTTGTATAAATTGAAATGAGGGAGAAAGATGCCATACATTAAAAATAAGGATCTCGAACTATATCTGAAGTATTACTATTTTGCTGGATGTGTTACTGGCTATGGCTTTGATCATGAGTTAAGTCTAACGGAACAAGAAGAGAAAGCATTTGAGGAGTATCACAACAAAACAAAAATAGAAATATATAAGAAACGATGAAATGAACATTTCGTGGGGAAAAGGAGAACGAACATGAAGGACAAACACGGCTTAAGTCAGTATCGGCTAAATCATGCTAAGAGTTATGCTCAGAACTTTCTTGAAGCAGTAAATAAAATTGAGATGATGTGCCAGATGTCGGAACAAGGACTTGTTGATTATGGTGTTGCAGAAGGATTTATTGCTAGAAACATAAACGAACTCGATAAAAATTGGGAATATTTCAAAGGGTACATTGAACAGCGTGAAGACATGCGCTAAAGGAAGATAACCTATATATAATGAAAAGAGAGCGGGAATAATCCGCTCTCTATGAAACTTTAATATTTAGACCAAGATTCAAGGTTTCCATTATAAAAGTGTAAATAGGTATTTCCATAAATCCATTGTTCAATTCGAGTATTTTTACTGGTATAAGAATTTATATCATTTGGCCCGCCCCAGGATAACAGTACTTGCTCAGGGGTCATACCAACGGATATCTTTTGTTGAGCTATTTTATTCCACATATCCGTAGACCAACCAGGATAAGTTGATTTGGGATTCTCAGTGTAGAAATTGCTCTTTATACTTTCAAAAGGGTCATTCTTAATTGGGATTTTAAAAGTTACAGAAGCCCCACCATTACGTTTAGCAGCAATAAGTATTTCCCTGCCTTTAATTTTAACAGATGTAAAGTACACTTTTTCGATATTAATTAAAGGATTGGATGAGGGTAATTGTGTTTTATCAGCCCAATAATATTTCCCATTGTATCTAGCATTAATAAGCACGGTATCAAATTCAGTGCAAAACGAATCTGGAACTTCACTTATAGCCAACTCTTCAATAACTTTTCCATTTTTGAGTTGTATTTTAAAATTAGTTAAGCCAGAAATGGATTTTTCCATGCTAATAACCCACCCAGATATATCCTCATCGTAAACATACACTTTTTTACCCATAAATGATTTATGAAAGTCGTAAGTCACATTATTAATTTGATTGATTAGATTTTTTGATTTTGTCTCACCGTCAGCACTGCTCCACAAGAATAGAGAATTTGGATCATAAACATACTTTCCTGTAAAGCCAGTAACTTCGTATAACTTATTGAGAGTAATGTATGTAGTATTGTCATACAAAAATGTATCAGTCTGATTTATCGTCGATGTTTTGTTCTCTGTTTTTATAGTTATAGGGTTTGAAAAATTAACTGTTACTTTTGGTAATTCATTAAGCAGTTTAAGTGGAATATATGTGCCACTATATTTTGAAGTATCAATATTAAATGTTTTCTTAGGGGAAATAATAATTTGTCCATTAAAGAACACTGCTATCTCATCTGAGACATACGAGTCTGGGGGAATAACTTTTGATGAGGCTTCAATTCTAGTGGAGCAAGAGAAAAAAATAAGTATTATTAAGAAAGCAATGACTGAGGTAGGAATATTCTTTTTATACACTTGATTATCACTCCAAATGGTAATTTTAGTATGGTTATAAAATACCATATAATTTAGATTTATGAAATGAGATTGCAGAAAGGCGATGAAAATTGGGATTTTATAGGCTGAAAAGCCTCAAAATAGGCTCATTCAACATACTGCTGGACTGCTTCAACTAGCCTATTTAAAACTTCAATTGAGGTATTAATTATAGCTTGTGAAAAGTTTTCTAAAAATATGAGTTCATGATACGGATTAAGCGTTACAGTTCTTAAATCGCTCTTTCCAATGTCTTTTATTTTATAATGAAGCTCTTTATGGTGAACTGGATGTATCGATCCATTGTCATGAATTACTCTATTCCTTATTTTTATATAGAAGATTAAGTCTTCCCACGCAGAAATTTCATAAAGTGGTTTCATCGGGATTACTTCGTCTATGCTCTGAATAATGTTCTCAATTGTACTGTTTTTAAATCTCTTATTTTTGTATCCAGTGATTTTTAGGTTAGAGTTTTCTGTTATTGCCCTATGTATCTTGAGAAAAGTTTTTTCAAGGTTTGTTATGCTAGAAGTCAAAATTGAAGATCTGAGCAGATTTGGATATTCTGTATAGAGTTCCATTGCTCTACCACTATTATTATCCCAGAATTGTTCTTGCGCCTCTGGTGAATATTTTCTAGATATATCGTTTAATTGTTGCATGTAGTCATCAGTCATTTTTTTTATTAAGACTTCCATATCTTCCGAATATTCATTAAGTTTATCGAATTGAATTCGTGCCAATGCATACAAAAAACCTCTAAAAATCATATACTCAAAGCCTCCATTCATAATTTATATGTTTTAATATAACAGATAAGGAACGATAATAAAGGAAAACCCTTGTTTAGAACACTTGAAATATTATAAGTGATAAATTACCTTTTGCTTTAAGAACGTGTGTTCGGTGTATGATAATATTGACGAATACACATACACACGTTCTCACAAAGGGTTTTTTTGCATGGAAAAGAAGCAGAGGATCGTCATGCTGATTGACATGCAGAGCTTTTACGTAAGTATTGAAAAGTCAAAGCATCCAGAATACAAAGATAAGCCATTAGTTGTAGCGGGTGATCCAGCTAAAAGGTCAGGGATAATTCCTTAGCTAAGACTAGAGGTATAAAGACTGCAGAAGGTCTTTGGGAAGCTATAAAGAAATGTCCTGAGTTGGTTGTGGTGCGGCCCCACATGCAGGAGTACATTAATGTGTCGATGCAAATTGTTGAGATAATTGAATCATTTACTGACTTGGTTGAGCCATATAGTATCGATGAAATGTTTTGTGAGTTTCCAGGCTCGATGCATTTATTTGCTGATAATGCTTATGACTTGGCAAAGCAAATCCAAGCGAAAATATATAGTGAAACTGGAATTTACGCGCGCGCTGGAATTGGTGAGAACAAAATCTTAGCGAAGTTATGCTGTGACATGATTGCCAAGAAGATTCCTGGTGGAGTATTCGAGTTGAAGAAAGATGAGCTGGGTCAATGAATCTGGGATACTCCAGTTAGAGATATGTGGGGAATCGGCTCAAGAATGGAAAAACACTTATGGAAGATGGAGATTTTCACAATTGGTGATTTAGCTAAAACACCTTTAAGTGTGCTTCGTAAGAAGTGGAGAGTCAATGGTGAAGTCATTTGGAAAACAGCAAATGGCATGGACAACTCTCCAGTATCTGTTAACACTCACATCTGCAGAAGGATATAGGAAACGGCATGACACTGCCCAGGGATTACTATCTCGGGAGCGATATAGAAGTTGTGTTATTGGATATTTGTACGTAAGTTTGTCGCAGAGCAAGGAAAAAGGGGCTTATGGGGTCGGTTATATCGGTAGGCATAAGTGGCATTGATTTTGATCAGAAAACTGGTTTTCATCGACAAGTTAAGATAGCAGATCCAACAAATATTACTTTAGATGTATATAAAGTGGCTAAGAAGCTGTTTTATGATTACTGGGATAGACAGCCTGTTAGGAGAGTTGGAGTGTCCCTATCTGACTTGTTTGAGGATGAGACCTACCAGTTGACCCTGTTTGATAATAAAAAGCATATGAGGCCGTGGATAAGGTTATGGATGACATTAAGGACCGCTATGGAGATATAGCCATTCTTAGAGCTAGTCCATTAACGGACGCTGGTCAAGCCGTTGAAAGAGCAGCTAAAATAGGAGGTCATTACAAATGAGTAAGAAGCTGCAGGGCAATGGAATATGGGAATCAAGTAGAATGATGTTACCACAACATAAAGAGAGGATAAACGAACATAGGACGGCTTTGCAGAAGATTGTGAAGCCAACACTACATACAGACGAAATTGAAATAATTAATCAGAATATTTCTCTCTCCTTAAGTAATCGTGAACTAATTAAGGTGAAGATTTTTGGAGAGTATGAATATAGAGATATTATTGGAGTTGTAAAGTCAGTTAGTGGAATTTCAAACAAATTTAAAATTGAAATTGAGGATGGCTATGAATTTGTAGACTTTAATGAGGTCTTGTCGGTTGAGTTAATAGAATATGGGATAGATTTAATGTAAGGAGAGAATTATGGTGCAGATACCAACTGAAGAGGAACGCGAATTAATTAAATTACATTTAATAATGCCGTTTATGCTAGATGTACTCTAAGACAACATTAAGGCTACAAAAAACTCGCAGCTAAGATTTGGCGAGTTTTTTGTTTTGCATATGTAATTGTTAATGGATAAAGTGAGTCAGGAACACTTTGCAATCCGTCAGGAGCTAAGCAAAAGGGGAATCAAGATAATTGACCAGGCATGACAGAAATGAGCTTAGAGCTGATTTTATGCCGTGGATTTAAAGGAAGGAACGAAATGCTTATGGCTAGAATTAAGGCTGAACTAGAAATGAAAATTGCAGAGTATTTGAACATTGATTTATTGAGGTTAAGGAGGTAAAAGCTCGATCAAACTAAATATAGATATATACAATATAAAAATAATAGTGTATTGTAGTATATGAAAGAGAGGTAAAATTTAACTGGTTAACGAATACATATTGTGAGAAAACATTATATATCTGAGGTGATTTTTTTTGAACACGATGAGTTTTGATCACATATTTAATAATTTTGAACGCAATCTAATCGTAATTGATTATTGTAGACAGAACAGACATACTAGTGCGTTGTTGATTTTGGTCTATAGCAGTATTGATGCTATGGCTTCTTTGACAGTAGAGCTAGATAGAGAGGTACAACGTCAAGATTTTATTGACTGGATTAACAATTATTTTATTAATGAAATACCTGCACACAATATTGATGCTATTTCATTGTACGCAGCTCGTTGTTCAGTGCTTCACTCCCTAGGAAGCATTTCGAGGTTATCTAAAGACGGTCGAGCGCTTGAAGTAGGTTATTATTGGGAGAGTGGAGACTTGAAAGAACTGCCTGGAACTCTAAACAGGGTATTAGAGGGTGAACTGATTCTAATCGAAATTAACGATCTTGTGGAAGCTTTTAAAAAGTCAATAGAAAACTTCAAAAGCGCTATATTACAGAATCAACAATTGTCTACTACGGTTCAAAACAGAGGATTAAATGTTTTTTATGGTCATGGATTATAATGGTGATATAACCCGATCAAATAATACTTTCATGAGGAATGGATTATATGAAAAAGAACGAGAAGATGCCAGAAGAAATTAAAAGAAAGATCTCTAAAACACTAACGGGGCATGCAGTATCAGAATCAACACGTGAAAAATTGCAGATTGCATTTTTAGGTGTTCCAAGAGATCCAGCAGTTGTAGAAAACTTAAGGAAAAAGCTTAAAGGAAAACGTAAGGGGATAAAATTTTCTGAAGATCATAAAAACAAATTGAAAAAGGCTCGACAGAATTTATTGAATGATCCAGTTAAAGGTGCTGAGATAAGAAGAATAGCAAAGGAGACAGCCAGACTTCCTGATTCTGTTTGGGAAGAAGATAGTTTGGTTAAGCGGCGCGGAGAAAATCATGGTATGGCAAAGTTGAACTGGAATAAAGTTGATGAGATAAGAGATATGAAGAAAAATGGGATGACGAACTCTCAAATTCATGAAGAAGTATCAGCAACCTATGATGTTGCATTGTCAACTATTAAAGCAATAACCACCTTTAGGAACTGGAAACCAGAGAATAGACCATATAAGCATTAAAAGCGGATGAAACAATTCTTTTGTGAGGAGAGGAAAGATCGTGAGTAGTTCCTTTGACTGGTATGGAACAGGAATAAGTGCATTAATAAGTTTGGGATTGAGTTTAGTGACTTTTTCTCTAGGGGTTCGATCCGGGAAAGAAAGAACTGAGAGACTAAAGTTGAGAGAGAAATATAGAGAGATATTTGCTCATTTCAATAAGCTTAAAGAAGGAGTTGAAAATTATAAACCGATTAGCTGGGATAAGTTCTATGATTCGAAGACTCGGGAGTCAAAGCCATACTGTCGAGAACTCGTAAAGAACGGTGAGAGTTTAGAGCTATCAAGATCTCTATTTCCAAAAGTCGTAGACTTGGAAGAAAAAACATTGGGATTCGGATGGAAGTTTACTGAATTGTCAGAAAGCGCTGGCGATATTGTAATTGATGTATTGGAGAGAAGGGGAGTTTCTCTTAAAAAAGAACAATACAGAACAATAGTAGATTTTGAAGAAGGTAATAATGAAAGAGCCTCATACTATGAATTGAATCCAGTATTGTTAATGTCGGAAGAAAAACGTAACGAATGGAACCAAACGCTAGAAACGAGTGAAGCTGGTATCAACTTTACGTATTTGTATGAATCTAAAATCAAGTATTCAATTTATTTAAAAAAGAGCGACTTAATTAGGATAGGCTTACCTGATCTAATAAATCAAATCGGAGAACGAATATATAATGAAAATTTAGAACTAATTGAAGAGCAGAAGGCACTAATTGCAGAATTAAAAACCGTGCTTAAAAAAGTATCTAAATTAGCAAAGGAGCCGCACTCTTTTTGGGGAACGATAGGAAACACATTTAGAGACTTTTTTAGATGAAGTGAGTCTTTTACAAAAAAAGGAGTGGATTGTTTGCTGTGTGGATGGCTAGTTGTTGAAGAAAAACGCCCGAATAATTCAGACAGACAATTGCTTGTTGTGGCAAATGACGAAGACGAGGCACGAACTATTTCGGAGTTTGATCTAGATAAAATAGCCCATGTTATAAAATGGGATGGCAGAAGAAAGTTTTGGTACGGAGCAGGAGACTTTTCAATCGGTGAATA
Organism: Paenibacillus sp. FSL E2-0178; assembly: GCF_038593005.1. Lineage (NCBI taxonomy): Bacteria > Bacillati > Bacillota > Bacilli > Caryophanales > Paenibacillaceae > Paenibacillus > Paenibacillus sp. FSL E2-0178. Next base: position 1,302,933 of record NZ_CP151953.1, on the reverse strand, counting down.
TATTTCAAGGTTTAGCAATAGACCACATATTATTGATACTGATATGTTTTGTGATGTTGAATACTTATTAAAATCAAAGAAGAAAAAGAAAACAGTTAAAAAAACGGACAGTATTACTCTTGATGAAGCAATTAAGGAAATAAGGGGAATCATTAATAATACAGATGAATACATCAATGTTCCTGAAGAAATACAGAATGCAATTAGAAAAGCAGCGGAATATCGTGCGAATGCAGCCACTTATGAAGGTATTATTGAAGCGTGGTTCGATTCAATTGGTGCCTCTGAAGATGATGGGTTTAGAGATACATACATCGATTGTGTGCAACAAAACTATAACCCTGATGAGGCGATTAGACGCTTTGAAAATATGATTGAAGAGGATAACTATGATATCTGATGATCCTATTCTACATATTAATAAGGCTAAAGGTTACTTGAGGGTTGCTGAACATAATTCAAAAGAACGATCAAAATGGGCAATTGAAAGCATCGAAGAGGCAATATGGGAACTAGAACGAGCAAGAGATGCTCTTAAGAAAATACCACAAGATCATAAATGGGACATAAATTAACATGAAATTAGCCTTTCATGAGGAGATGAGCAAACATGTATAATGAAATTGCACTGTTTATTACCGATCATTTTCAAGTAAATAGAATTAATGTGGCCGCTACTATGGGAGTCTTCGCAGATGAAGATGGACTCTCTGAAATCATTGGAGAAATCGAAACCAGCTACTCTATCAAATTAAATGATTTAGAAAATGTTGCAGAAATGAAGATCCACGATTTTATCATTGCTGTTACAAATAGATTATAACATTGGGAGTGCTGATTAGATGGATATTCTTATTACTGTCTTTATTGCACCCGTAGTTGTTGCTGCCATTATTTCTGCCATTGTGTCAAGGTCGAATAATAACAAAACCATGTCTCTTAAATATATAACTGAAGAAAGAGCAGCGTGGAGAAAGGAAATTAAAGAAACGGTGTCGATGCTATATTCAGGAGATTATGGGAAAGGTGATCGTCCCACCCTGAAGGAATTAACAACTTTACTAATACTAAATCTAAATCCTCTCCAAGAAAAGGAGAATAGGCTTGACTTGCATATAATTAAATTATTAAAGGCTATAGAAAGTGGTAATGATAATATGGAAAACTTAGAAGATCTTAGAGATTGTGTTGGCATCCTGTTGAAACATGATTGGGAAAGATCAAAGAATGAAACCATGTCGTTTTTTACACGACTTCCAAAAAAGGAATATGAGAAGAGAACATTACGAGAATATTATTCAGAATGATAGCTCAAGATACAAACTGATAAAACCAATCTTTCATAAGGAAGGAAGCGAACAAATGATAGCAGGTATAGATAATCTCATGGATATAAAACCCCTCATTATTCGGATGCTGAACGAGGTCAATATCCCCACAAATAGTGAAGACATAAAGATAATTGATAGGGGAATACCTCACAAATCTACCTTTAAAGAAGGCAATATGTACATATACACATTTCATTATAATAATCAGTTTTTAAAAATCGGGAAAGTTGGGGGAAAAAGTAGGGCTAGATTCTATAGTCACCATTACAACCCTTCGCACACAGGCAGCAATCTGGCTAAGTCTATTTTAAATGACCACTTAATGAAGCAATATAATCTTACTGAAGCTACAGTAGGGGAATGGATTAAGAAGAATGTAGCGAGAGTAGATTTTGAAGTTAATTCGCAGTTGGGCATATTTGCGCTTAATCTAATTGAGTCGATCTTGCACTGTTTATTTCCGCCTAAGTATGAAGGCTTCGACAATCAGAGATTGTGAAATGTGAATTTCATTTAGATCATTAGGAGTGAATGAAAATGAAAAAAAGAAAGTGGGTTGTTAAATGCCCTGCTTGTAATGAAGAAGAAGAGGTAGAACTGGACGATGAATATACAGAAGAGGAACTGTATGAAAAGAAGATGTTGATTATTGATTCAAAAATAATCTCACACTGTGGGTCATGCCGAATTAATGGTAAGAGAGGGCTGTGATCCATTTATGAAGAAAATTAGAATCATAAATACAGACAATACCAAATGTTTTACTGTCGGAAAAGAGTACAATGTAATTGGGGAAAAAGATATTTCTGATGATGGATACAAATGTGAGGTTGTAATTGTAATTGATGATGAGGGAGACGAATTTCATATCTGCAATCAACAAGAAGCAACCTATGAAGTGATTAAATAAAATATGACTTTTACATACAAAGGAGAGAGTTTTCTGAAAAATAGCTCTATTGTACTTTATGGCCTTGCTGCTGGTTATATTTTGTTGGCCCTAGCTTCGTTAAAATTTGATGTTCCTAGTAACTATACTGCTGCTGCTGCCGTAATTGCTTTTTTTCTATCGGTTTTTGATTTTTTTAATATTACAAAAGAATTCACAAAGAATAATATAGGAAGAAAAATTCAAAGCATATTAGCATCTTCAACTTTGATATTTATAGTGATTTTAACGATTTGTTTATCATATTTGTTTGATGAGTTTCTCGATAAAGAATATGTAGATGTTATTAGTAACTATGTAACCTATGCAGCAATTGGAGTAGTGTTTATAACCAAGGGAATGGAAAATAGACATAAAAAAGATTGATAAAAGTGGCATTTATCGACTTGAGTTGAGTTTTACTATACTAAATAATAGGGAGACGATTTTATGGATAAGCATTCTGCATGGGAAAGACTGTATCTGGCCGTTGAATCACTAGCTAGTGGAGAAGGAGCAATTTTGTCACGACTAGAAAATGTCTATATGTCCCACATTCTAGCTTTGAACGAAAATGAATTTCAAGATGAAAAGGCAAAAACGTTATTCAAAGCAATAGTTAAGCCTATTGAAGATGGGAAAATGAGAAAAGGACAAATATTCGATCTTTCAAATGAAGAGGCGCGCCAAATTTCAAAAAACATTGTTTCATTGTTTATTAATATTATTGACCAAGATTGAAAACCTGATAAAACATACATTTTATGAAGAATGGTGGGGGGATATATGAAGAGAGACATGGATCTAATTATCAAAGTATTGAAGTACATAGAAGAACACAATACGGCTACCAATAGTATAGTTGTAGAAATCGAGGGTCACGAAAGTGTTGAGGATCGTGAAATTGTACAATATCAGGTCAAACTACTTAAGGATGCTGGATACGTTGAGGCTAAAGGAGGTCTAAATCCTTTTGAATTTTACGTTAGGAGTATGACATGGGAGGGGCATGAATTTCTTGATGCTGCTAGAAATGAAGTTGTTGTTAGTGAAGCTAAAGAGATTGCAAAGAAAAAAGGAATGGATTTTTTGAGTCTGCCTTTTGAGATAACAAAGGCATTGTTGGTAGATGTTGCGAAAAGATCTTTGTTCGGTTAAGCACGTAAATACTAAAATTAGCCTCGGAGGGATTGAGTGAAAATGAAAACAGTTATCTATTGTAGAGTCGGAAACAAATCACAAACAGTTGAAGTTCAAAAAAAATTCTGTATGCAAGCATTAGACCAAGGCGATGAACTTGTTGAATATTTGAGGATATAGGCTTCAGTGTTTAGGTTTTGATAGTCCAAGTTTATTGCAGCTCATGGAAGATGCAAGCGAAGATAAATTCGAAAAAGTTTTGGTATATGAACCCTCTAGGCTGTTTTGTAATACATCTAAGATATTGGAATTTAGAAACGGATTAGAACAAATGGGAATTGAACTGAAGTCTGCTAAGGGCGATTTTGAGGACTTGCATATCAGTATAAAATGAGGTGAAAATATGGGTGAGGAATTCAACTCAGAACAATTCTATATATTAGTGGGCAAGAACATAGAAAAATATCGCAAGCTTCAAAATGACACTCTGGAGTCTCTGGCTGGGAAAATGGGTCTGACAAAGAAAACAATCCATCGTTACGAGAACGGAGTCATTATGATAGATATTGAAAGATTAATACAAATTGCATCTGCACTAAACACATCTGTAGCGAAACTGACTGATGGGATTTTGATTTTTGACAAGACAAAGATGGTTAGATGAAATTTTCCTTTGACCAGAATATGGAGGTGAACGAATTGGTTACATACAAGTATATGCGTTCTGGAGGGTATGAAGAGATGCAAATCAAAACTATTGAGAGGGCTATGGGGTTGGCTGCTCTAAATTTTAGAGAGAATGTCGAACCAATTGAGATAGTTGACGACAACACAACATATTCAAAAGTAGAAATAAAGAACTATATTCGTCAGAACAACATTATTTAAGAGTTGATAAATTCTTTCTTTCAACAGGAATATTTTACCGCAAGATACTTTGAATTAAATAAAGTATTATTGAGAGGTAAAATAAACCAAATTGATTGGAGAGAATTACTATGAATAATAAGACAGCGAAGATTCAACTGGCTACATATAATCAATTTGGCGAATTTAGCTTCTATGTTGAGCGTGAACAGATCCAGAGTTACTTAGACAGTAAGTTGTCTGAAATGGAAGTCGATAAGTTTCTTGAAACATGTACATTCAAGGATACGAGAATGTTGTTTGATTGGATCAAAGAAAACTCTGTAAGAAAGGCAACAGAACAGGAGGAAGAATGAAAGTACACAACAGAGAGGCAGTTTTCAAAGCAGTATCTGGAAGCAAAAATAGAAATCTAAATGATGTGAATTCAGACAGAGATGTGAAATTCTTTGTGCTGCCAACATTTGAGGATCTGTATTTAGGTTCTCTTTATAAAAATTTTCAAGCCACAGAAGCCGAAGATATTGAAATTCATGATGTTAGGAAGCTAGGAAATTTGCTCATCAATTCAAATTTAACTTTCCTGGAATTGCTCTATTCGGTTGAAATAGATACGTATGGTTATCCAGAAATTGAACAGTTAATTAAGATGAGAGACAGAATTGCTACGATCAATTTAAGAAGCCTATTTAATAGCTGCTTTGGTATGTATAGAGGACAGATGAAGGATCTTACAACTCCAAACTCAGAATCACAGAAAGTTTTAATTGCTAAATACGGATACAATACGAAGAAGGCCATGATGTCACTCCATTTTTTATCGTTTTTAACAAAGTTTTATGTTTCTGATTTTAAAGATTTTAAGGGCGCAATCACATATGATGGCATTGGCAGAGAATGCATGATGGATATTAAACATGGGAAATATTCTCTCGATGAATTCAGAAAAATGGCAAACATTGACGAAGAGGTAGCTTTAGACCTAGAACAGAAATATTATGATGTACCTTTTGATAAGGAAACAGAACATCAACTTAGAACACTTTTACATAGGCTCGTTAAGAATCATTTGAAAACAATTTAAAAGTTTACTTTCACAGACAAAGGAGATATAAAGATGCAGCTTTATCAATTTTGGTGGTATGGAGCATATGAGGGAGAAACAGGAGAGCCTTTGGCTCATGAAAAGGTATTTTCCAGGGAAGACTTAGCAGGATTTATAAAAGAATCGAATTATATGTCAAGCATCGAAAAACTTGAGAAGTTCTTAATTGAAGAAAAAGGTTTTTACAAGCCCAATTGCATCAGGGTGGATGCAGATGATCCACTAAAAGATTGATAAAAGCTTGAGTTCATTAAAAATAAAAATATGTCATCAAACACCGTATTGTGTTATCTTGGCCTTGTGGCGATTCTATTACTCGGAGGTTAAATAAATTATGGCAACGGTTCAGAATTCACAACCACCAAAGGTCTTTATTTCTTACAGTTGGACAACACCTGAACATGAAGCATGGGTTTATGAACTCGCCCAACGTCTCATGGTTAGTGATGGCGTTGATGTTAAGCTAGACAAATGGGATTTAAAAGAAGGTAATGATAAGTTTGCTTTTATGGAGAGAATGGTTACATCTACAGAAATTGATAAAGTTCTTATCATATGTGATAAGGGATATCAAGAAAAGGCTAACGAAAATAAAGGTGGGGTAGGGACGGAGAAACTCTTAATCACTCCAGAAGTATTTGAAAGCGTTGAGCAGACAAAATTCCTTCCGATTGTTGCAGAACGCGATGAGACTGGCAAAGAATATCTTCCAAACTTTATCAAATCACGGATTTACATAGACCTGTCCCAAGAAGAGAAGTTTGAACAAAATTATGAACAATTAATTCGAAGTATATACAATGCCCCTTTGTATAAAAAACCTTCGCTTGGAACTCGCCCGACCTTTCTTGACGAAGAAGAAACTAATACTTATAGAACAACAAACATTATCAGACAGTTAAATAACGCCATTGATTCCAATCCTCGACGGGTAAAGGGACTGCTCAGAAACTTCAGCGATGCCTACATTGATGAATTAGATCAGTTGAGACTGTCGTATGAGGACTTTAAAGATAACATACAAGATGAAGTTATTGTGGAGAAAATCAATGAATCACTACCACTTCGAGATAATTTTATTAATATTGTAAAGATTATTTCTGATAATGAAAGTTTTGACGTAGAGTGGTTTGTAGATATTTTCGAAAGACTTCAACCATTTACATTCTTTAATGGTACAGGAACATTTTATGAGATACAATTCGATCAATACAATTTTTTGATTCATGAATTATTTATTTATACAGTTGCCATCTTATTAAAAAATGACGATTTTGATTCTTTGTCTTATATTTTAAATACGCAATATTACGTTCAGACAAGGAATCATGATGAAAAGGAAATCAACTATTTGAGGTTCAGACATTATCCTGCTAGTCTGGAGCAAAGGAATACAAGATTAGAGCTGAGAAAGGTAAGTCTCCATGCACTATTATACATTGAAAGATTGAATGAAAAAGTAATAAGTAAGAGTGAATTTACAGAAAGTGATTTGTTCCTGCATTATTATTCAAGCGTTCTTTTTAAAGACTTATACTACTCATGGTTCCCTGTGACTTATATTTATAGAGAACGCGAAGGTTATTCTTTGAAGTTCTTTGTGAAATTGAAATCTAAAAGAAGAGCCGAAAAAGTCGCTCCTCTTTTCAATAAGACTACAGTTGAAGAGTTGCGAACATTATTAAACTCATATGAGGAAAAAGGACGATACGGTTATAGTGAATCTTTTTCATCGGTTCCAAGACTTCAATCAATTATTAAACCAGATGAAATAGCTATTAATCCTTAGAGGTTAACTTATTGGAGAAGTAATAATGCTTTACTTCTCCAATGAAAGCCCGATTTTATTGAAAGAATGATGCAGTTAATAAAGGAGTGAGAGCAATTTACTACGAATTTATTGAACCTTATTATGCCATGATTAAGGCTGAATTCATCAATCATAGCGATAAAGCCGCTGAATTTACGGCTGTTCGAATTTATGAAGAGAATATTGTAAAATTGAAAGGATTTACCGACGCTTGTAATAGGTGACCGAACACTACTTTAATACAATAAAAAAGATTACAAAACCAAAAATAACTATATACATTACAAAATAAACATGGTATTCTAAAGGTGTAACAAAATACATAGGAGGATGATTATTTGAATTATCAATTTGAAAAGAATAAACTTTACAATTACTTGGGGCAGCATTTGGTCAATGTATTTAAGGAACAGAAGGTTTTTATTGCCGGAGGAACAATCAGTAGCCTGTTCAGTAACAGAGAAATAAATGATATTGATGTGTATTTTAGAAACGAAGACTCTCTAACTGAAATTATTGAAGCAGTTTGGGAAGATAGTGGAGATTGGATTAATGCACTAACTGAAAAAGCATTGCTTGTACGTGTTGCTGACACTGAGGTTCAATTTATCCATTTCAAATATTATGAGAAGGCCGAAAATATATTTGAAAGCTTTGATTATACGGTATGTATGGGAGCATTTGATTTTCAAACTGAGGAATTTATTTTACACGATGACTTCTTGAAACATAACTCTCAGAGAATTCTAAAGTTCAATAAGAATACGGACTTTCCTGTTGTTTCGCTGTTGCGTGTACATAAGTATAAGGAGAAAGGCTATAACATATCTAAGCCTGAGTTTCTGAGGGTTGCATTGAAATGTATGGATATGAAGATTAAAACTGTCGAAGAGCTGAAGAATCATCTTGGGGGAATGTATGGAGTTAACTACGACAAGCTGATCCAACTTAAAGAAGGTGAAGAATTCTCCATAGATCTAATCCTTGATAAAATCTCAGATATTACTCTAAGTGATGAGTATTTTATCGAACCTAAGAAAGTTGAATTTAAAGATATCGATGAAGTTATTCAACGAATTCAAAAGCAGCCAGTTAAGATTGTTCAAATCAATGAAAATACATATAGAGTCACCAGAAACGGAACCCTGAAAGAGATTGACTATAGTCCTAAAGAGACAATTGAAATTGAAGCAAGAGATTTTATTGAAGGTAGAAAGTTCTATAAGTTTGTGAATAAAGTTAATGGTAAGTACATGAGTCACTGGGATAAAGAATTTGAGTACAAAGTTGATAGTGCAGCAAAACCTAAAGAAGACAATTACCTTTACTTTAACGAAAAAGGTGAAATTCTGAAGTCTTTCTATCGAAATAACGGAGTTCTCTTGGAAGCATATATTCCGTTTGATTCGTTCCATTCTAAGAATTCAAGCTATGGAATTCTAACTAAGAAAGCATACATATTGCGTGAAGTTCCGAAGGAAGAATACGAAGCGTGGTCCCAGGATTAATAAGATAAAATCTCAGTTTTATAAGAAATGAAAATAATTATGTGGAGATGATTATTTGACAAAATTGGAATTTGAATTGACAGAACAGCAGGAGAAATTCTTAAAGGAATTTGCCGAGAAGCAGTATCCAGGAGCAGACGATAATGTGTGTACTGTAAACGCTATTCATGCAGTCGAAACTTATCGGCCACGCCATATTCCATATCATGAGGATTTTGTCGATTATTATGACGACCTTCCATTAATTTTTACAACTGATACCGATTATGACAATTGGCTTGATTCAGAAGTAAAAGCTGTACAAGAATGGTATGACGGTAGAGGGAAAGAGCCTGATATAAAAATTGTACCCTTTAAAGAATTAGAGTACAAAACAATTGAACTTAAGAATTCAGACGGAGACTTAGAAGAAGAGATTTTTGTTATGAATTATGATGACTATTTCAAAGCATATCGGATTAATTTTAGTGCTGCAGCTTGGTTGCAAGACAATTACGAGCCAGTGGCATTCTTCTTTATCCTTGATGAAGCAAAGCGATACATAGAATATCAAGGACATAATCTAACTAAGCCTAGAACATATACATATTCAAGCGGATAGTCAAATAACGGAGACTTTAATCATTTTAGAGATTTGTTGTTGAGTATGGGAGAGAAGTTGAATAAGGAGGCTAATGATAAATGAAATTAAAATTAATGTATGGGAATGTTGACGAAACTAGAAAAATATTGCAATCCGATCCATGCGCAAAAATATTTCAAGCCGAAACTTCCCAATATGGCGAAACTCTTTCTATTCAAGACGCAGAGGCAGTCATTGAATATTTTAAAGCCTGGATGACGGCGATTAAGTCCAACAATGAAACCAATTAAATCCCTCGATTTATCAAGAAAAAGGAGAAAATATGATACTTAGAAAGTACATTGAAAACCAAATGGCAGAGCTGAAGCAATCTCAAAAATATAAAGACGTTATATTCGCTCAAGCAAAAGATGTGGAGCTAAAAAGGTTTGGAACTAGTGAAGGATTCATTGCAATTAGTTCAGATATGGATAAAGGAGTAATAGGTACGAACCACAATTTTACGGATTTTACTGATGAATTCCAAAAAAAAGGAGTTAAAATTACTTATGTGGTATTAGAAAAGAGAAAAAGAAAATACACGGATCTAAATTTGTACGCAGTTTATAAATGAGGTATTTTATAAAGATGTTAAAGGAGTAAGAAGATGAGACGAGTTTAGAGAATGAAATTAGCCGACCATTAGATTGTGATCGGCGAGTTGAATCAATTAACTATTTAAGTTTTGCGATTAGAAATAACTGTATGTCTCTTTGCGCTGACGGGTTCATCACTGTAATTACCCATTGTTCTTTTGAACGCGGATAACTTTCTAACGCGAATGCGCGCTCTTCTCCTGCGATTGCGTATCCAGCACTTATGACATTCATTCCTTCAGAATTTAAAAAGTAAGTTACTGTTTCATTAGTACCAATCTTTCGATTTATCCACTTAAAGGAGAAAAATCCATGACCAAGGTCTTCATATGGTTCTGATGAACCTCTTCCCAGCTCAACTCTTCGAGCCACCCTGTTTTCCTGATCTTGTGGGCTGTAAGAATTAGGGTATTGATTTTGATGTGAATAATAATTAGTTGAATACATTAATTAATACACTCCTTTGCGTGATATTTGTAGTTTATTCTATTCTCGACTGAGAAAAATGGTGCATTGCCCATTGAATTTTCTTTTCTGTGAGGAATTGGTTTTTCATCTATTCAACTCTTTCTTCAACCTCCATAGACTATATTAGATCTTTAAAGTATGGGAAAGTACAAAATTTATATTTCAAGGTTGATTCAAAAAAAATGCAACATTAATGGTGACGAGGGTGTTCCTTTTAAATTTGTTATTCAATAGATACATAACTTACCTCTAAAATAGTGTATACGCAACTGATATACTATTAAGTGGGTGATAAATATGTTTGTATCTCCAATGCTTTTAAAATATGCGGAGGATAATAAACCATTTAATAGCGACAAATGGATTACAGAATTAAAGTTTGATGGGATCAGATTAATTCCCTCATATATAGAACGACCAAGATTATACACTCGCCATGAAAATGAGATTACTGCCAACTATCCAGAATTGATTGAGTCGTTTCCAGTACCCGAAGGAACAATTCTCGATTCAGAGTTGATTGTACTTGGTGAAGATGGTAAACCAGATCTTAAAGCAGCCATGGAGAGATTCAAATCCAGGAAGAGTAAGAACAAGTCTCATGTTGTTGTATTTGATATTATTAAATACAAAGGTAGGGACGTTACTGGTCTAACATTAACCGAGCGCAAAAAGATACTTGAAGACGCTTTTGAACCTAATGAATACTACTCTAAGTCAGTATATTGGCAGGGGATAGGTATCGAGTACTTTAAGGCTACTCAAAAACAAGGGCTTGAAGGAGTTGTTTTAAAACAAGCTGAGTCTAAATATGAGATAGGTAAGAAAAGCGGTAAGTGGCAAAAGGTAATTGCTTATGAGATGGATCAATTTTATTTGGCAGGATACAGTAAGGGCAAGAGTGGATGGTTACTATCTGATGGCAATAATGGAGTACGGGCCGAATCAGAATGAAAGAATTGCTGGTTATGAAATGATGAGAAAATACTTGACTAAAGAAACTAAAGATTATTTGTATTGTGAACCACTAATGCGCTGTCTTGTGAAACATAGAGGTTATTACAAGAGTGGTATGCTGCGTTTGCCTATATTTGAGAAATTCGTTATCTGAAGGAGGTGATATGTTGGCTGAACGTTTATTGAAGTGTCCAATTTGTAGTCAATACGGTAAGAAGGAGAATATGATCAGAGAGGAGGATAAACGGTATTATCATAAGGAATTCTGTCATGATAAGTGGAAAAAAGAGAAAGAGGCTACCAGGGTAGAAGTTCAACAGTGGGATGACCTCTATCAATACATAATCAAATTGCATGATGGTATTGTTCTTCCAAAAGGTAACATTACGCGGTTAAAGGACCTTAGGGCTGGGTTTGATACTAGATACGGTAAGAGGGAAAGACGGTATAGAACAGGGCCAGATTACGCACTGATGATTGAGGCATATAAATTGGCTGAAGACAGTATTAAAAGGTGTATTAATAATAAGCTAGATGGAAGCAATGACACAAGAGCTATCAATTATGGGATCAGTATTATGATTGATAAGTTGAACGATGCTTTTACAAGACGAAAAAAGAAAGAATATCATCGAGAACACCTTGAAAGAACTAAAGTGTCCAATCAAGATAAGAGCTTGAATACGGAAATGATAAAAAGTAAAAATAAAAATACTGATGAATTAGACATTAGTGCTTTTCTATAGGGGGATTTATTTATCAACTATATAGACGAATTTGTAACACCATCCAAGATACATGAATCTTTGTTTGTCGGATATTTATGGAGTTCACCAGCGCTTTATGAGAAATACAGAAATCATGAGATTACTAAAGATACTTTTACTGAGCCTATATGGTGGTTTTTTTACTATATCGGAAAAGAAATGTATCAAAATGGCATCAGAACCTTAGACGATACTACAGCATATTCATTTCTAACCTCACGCCCAATTGAAACAGGAAGAAAATCTTATTTTGAGTACTACAATCAATACGGTGGTTACAACTCTATTGAAGAGATTAAGGAAGAATGTAGAAGAGATAAAGGGAATGACGAATATCATTTTTCTGAAATTCAGAAATACGAAAGTTTGCGTAAGTTTCAAAGTGAAAGTTTGATCGATGTAACCAAGAAAGATTTAGTTATTAAATTAACAAAAATGACATTGAAACAATTGCAATCATTTTTTCAGTTTAAAACAAGTTCTATTTTCTCACATATCAACTGCGGAGAAGTGGTTGAATACAATCTCACTGACGATCTTGGAACAGCAATTGACAAGATGAACGAAGGTGAGGCAATGGGATTGCCACTTCATGACTCACCTAGACTTAGTAAGAAGATTAAAGGTTGGCGCAAAGGCGAATTGATATATTTAATCTTAAGTTCGGGAATTGGAAAAAGTTCGATTTTTATGGAGAAATTCATTATGGCCTTACTTGAGAATGATGAAAAGGGCATGATGTATGCCAACGAGGAGAATGTGTGGAAAGCACGAAACCTCATGCTGGCAACAATTTCATCTAAAATTCTACATAAACCAGTGAATCGTGAAAAATTAATCGAGGGCAATTTTGATCAAACGACGCTAGACAAATTAAACGCAGCAAAAGAATGGGTTGAGAAGAAACCTAAAGATATTATTAAGTTCTATGACCTGAAGAAGTACCGTGCAGAAGACGTTATAAGCCGAATACAGATGATGCGTCCACTTGGGTATGGATATGCCGGACTAGATACTTTCAAAGCTTCCTCATCGGCTGACATGGCTAGGTGGGAGGCGTTTAGTAACGATGCTCAAGCCATCTTTGACTGCATAAAAGCAGAAGCCAATAATGTAGGCATGCTTGCAACCGTACAATTGAAGATTGGTAAGGAATACCGCTACCTTGATATGAGCGCGATTGGAAAGTCACTTGAAATTGTTGAAGTTGCCTCTACTGTTCTAATGGGCAGATTGATTTTCGCAGATGAGTTTCCAGGACGTAAAGAAGCGCTGTTTACATACAACTGGAAGATTGATGATTTTGATGGCAAGTGGAAAAAAGAAGAATATAAACTCGATTCTGAAAAAACATATTTGATTCTCTTCATTAACAAGAACCGTTCAGGTGATACCTCCGAGCAAATCATTTTTGAAGTAAACTATGGCATAAATTCATTCAAGGAAGTTGCATACGCCCAGATGGGCAAGAAGTCAAATTCTCAGTTTTAATACACAGTTGTAAATACTCCTATGGGGGAGCTTAAATGAGTAACAATGATTTAAAATTAATTAAAGATAAGATCCTGGAAGATGGTAAAGTAGGAGAACTTCTTGATCTAATGGGTTGTGAGTATGTTGATAAAAAAAACAATCGATATGAAGCGCAATTACCTTTTAAATTTGAGTCTCCAAATAAACGATCTGTTCAAGTTTATCTCAATGAATCACTATCTAGCCGTATCCGAACATTGGGTGAATCAGATATAGATATCTATGGGCTAGTATCATACATAGTTTTTGATAGGTATTCTGAAGAAGAAAGACGAAATGACTTACCAAAAGCCAAACGATGGATATGTGAAAAATTGGGGTATGCGGAGTTCATAAATGGATCGTATACTCCAATGCCCACTAACGATCATCTTAAATGGCTTAGAGAGGTCAAGAAACAGAGAAAAAAGAAACGTAATCTTGAGAATGTTGAAAATCAAATTTACGAAGACGAAGTGTTAGATCAATACATAATGATGCCACATCAGGTCTATATTGATGAGGGAATTGCATACCAGACACAAGGTGAATTCCAAATAGGGTATGACCTTAAGAGCCAAAGAATTATCTTCCCGATCCATAATAGTTTCGGGGAGATTGTCTCTATAAAGGGTAGAACAATATTTGATAATTATGAGGAGCTGGACATTTACAAGTTCATGTATCTCATTAATTTCAACAAAATGATTGAACTTTACAATTGGCATCGTGCATTATTCTACATCCTTGAGACCAAGGAGGTGATTATTTACGAGGGCGAAAAAACATGCTGGTTAAGCAGTCAATATGGTTTTCGGAATTGTGTAGCTATAAGCGGAGACGACCTAAGTGAGTGGCAAGTATACATGATTAAAGGGCTTGGCAGCGATATAAACACGGTTATAGCTTTAGATAAAGACAAATCAATTGAAGCAGTAAAGAAGCAAGCTGCTAAGTTTGGCAAGACAAGAAATGTTTATGCTCTATGGGACAGTAAGAACTTGTATAGAGACAAAGAGAGTCCTACAGATCGTGGTGAAGATACTTTTAAGCAGTTCTATAATGAATGCAGATTTAAGATACATAATTGATGAAATATAGGTTTTATCAGGTCAGAATTGAGAGGAAGTGATTTTTATATTAACAAAATATCCGGTAGCTTCGGAATATGGAAAATATAGAGTAGATATCGAAGAATCATATAGTATCTTATCATATTATTCAGTTGTTCTGTTTCAAGAAAAGAAATTAAACAAAAATAAGATTAGGTTTGAAAAGGTGAGGGTGGATACTTATGATCTAAAAGATTGGGATTTTGATTTCGTTAGTATCGCAAAGGACATTGTGAAAAAATATGAGGAAATATCAGAACTGACAAGACAATTTAACAATAAGATTAATGATGCTGGCAAAAGCTTTGCTTTATGGAACGGGATTATTAATGAGTGAGGGGCCCTTAAAGCCTCTTTTTGTCATAGATATTTACTCAATAGTTGCCAACGTTTAACTTCTTCAAATTAGAGGTAAATATATAAGTTTATATAAACTAAAAATAAGCATTGACTTAATAAACTAAAGATATTAATATAATGATGTAACCGAGAGGAGATGTACCCTTGCATAATTCTCAAATTGAAATAAGCACCCAAGAATTTGAAGCTACAGAAATAGAGGAAGAAGCAGAATACGTCAAAATTATTAAGATACTGTTCCAGGGAGGGGATGTTACGACAGGAAAGATATATAAGGTTGAGAGGATGTACTACAATGATAATCCTTCAGACTTTCTTAATGGTGAGGCGTACGTAATAAACGATGTTGGAAAGCCATTCTTCGGAGCATTTAATATGTGTAGGACAGAAATGTATACATTAAAGAAAAAATAACTAAAACAACAGCAATATAAAAATAATACATAGCTTCACACCGAAGGTATTGCTGATAAATGGATAGAGGTTTTGTTGAAAACTACACATGACCTCTACTTTTATAATCAAAGATGGATTGCATCAAAATTAAGGGAGATGACTTGATTGTCAAAGACTTCAGTACAGATAGTAGAAAAGGTATCAAAGAAGAAAAAGCTTGAGACGAGTAAGAATCACCTTTATTGTTTGACTCACACATATGATAACGAACCGAGAAAGTATTGGGTGTCAGCGCCATATACACTTGATACATTCGATGTAATTGTGGCCTTCATTCAGTATGAATGCTCTGAGATTGAAGAGTCATTTGGCATGGATCAAGAAGATGTAATTAAGGTTTTAGAGAGATTCTATGGATGCAAAGAGCTTGAAACTCCTGATAGAATTTCTTACTACGAAGTTGATTTGTATGAGAATTGGGAAATGTTTTGTGGAACTGCCGACCAAATTCAGAGTATTGAGTTGCTGAAAAGAGAGGGCTTGAATGAGGTGCTTGCTGAGTTTGTAGAAGTATTTTATCAATCAAAACCAGAATGGAGACCTAAGAATGAATGCAGCACCGTTTAAAGCGTTGGAACCTGGAGATAAGGTTTGGTTTGAATCAGAAAAGCGACCATACATAGTCAAAGCATCGAACGAAATTTTCTCAATTTGTACTAAACCGTTTAATCTTCAGCACACTTGTCTTTATACGATCATTGACTGGCGGAAGGGAAAGCGAAATCGCAACAACATGATATTTAATCCCTACGATTACATGAGACAGACGGATATTGATGAATGTTTGCGTGATTTAACCAATCCTAATCATGGATGTGAGATCTCCCATAGAGGAGGATTAATTTAGATATTTTACATATTGAGCGTAAAAGGAAAGGAGATAAAATTTGTGTATTATCAACTCATAAAAAGGGGAATTAAAAATGGGATATATGACAACAATTACTATTCTGAATGATGGGTTTAGTCAAATCAAAGATAATCCAAAAGAATTTGTAGATAAGATTGGTGAAGGAATGAATGGAAATCGAAGATTTTTAGGATCTACTGAAATCAACAATGTTAATTCATTTGGTGTTGGAAACCATTGCAATAACGTAATCGTAGCAAAATCAAATCATGCCGATGATCCAAGATTGTTTATTTCATACCAGAACTCAATGGATACTATCGGTTGGGGAAATGATGATTCGACACATCTAGAATATCGCAAACGTTTAGTGAAGATTGCCAAAGGTATGATCCAATACGAGGAAGAGCAAATTAAGAAACTTGAGCAGCGAGAGTGCTAATCAAATTAGAATTTCGTGAAGTAATGATGAACAATGGAGGTGATAAATATGTGGGGAATGAAAGGAAATTGGTTCGAAGAAATTATCTTGGTTATACGGATTCTGCTTTTGTTAATGGTATGGGGCATTACCTACCCATTTCACAGAGGAAAGTGGATTATCTGACACTTGAATCTGAAGGGATGTGAGGCATTGGGAACATTCTGGACGATTGTTATTATCATTATCCTGGTGTTATGTGGAGTCGTTGTGATTACAGATGATTTTAACTGGTTTGATTGATACATAAAAATAAACAGAAGTGAAAATTGAGCATGAATACGTTAACTAAAGTTACTTATACCCCACCTTACGAGAGCGCCGAGCCTTACACAGTGTATGCTGTAAATTGTAAAAATCCTGAAAAGTCACATCTCGGTTGGTCACAGGGATATTATCACTGTACAAACTGCGGTGAAGGAAATCAATTTAGATTTTACGATGAATCCCCTTACCTATGTAAATGTCCAACTTGTAATACAGATTTCTTAGTGGTTGATGATACTGATTACGATGATTAATGATGAAGAATAGTTTTATCTGGAGGTTAATCAAATGAAAATCGATCTATCCGTTTTAAAGAATAAATTGTGGAGTTTGTATTATGAAGAATACCCAAATGGTAAATTGACAGATGATGAAGCAAGACTGATTTATGATTCAATGGTGGTGGTAAACTACGCTTTGAAGAATAATTATTGTATTGATATGACAGATTTATTGAATAGACCATGAAATAAGAGTTTGATCATGAATGGAGGTTAAATAATGGCAGTTACAGTTTACGTTTTGTATTTTAATGAGAGTCAATATGTTGATAGTCTTGACTTAAGCAGCAGAGAATGTAGCGTCATCGATGATCCAAAAAATGCTGAACATTTTAGCAAGTCAGAGGCTAGTTTTTATGCTGAAAGATTGGGTTGTTCATACAAGGCCATTGAAATTGAGGAACAGGAGGATATAAGTGAATGAATAAACCCACAAAATTAAATGATTTTATGTATGCCCTTATGAAGAAAGCATCTATGTATTCATTAAATGATTTTCTTGAGTATCAAGACATATCTCCAGAGGAATACGAAGAAATAGAGCAACACTTCTGGAAAGAATACGGTATTAGACTATAGATATAACCACACGAAAGAATAGTATTTTATTAAAAGATAAGGGAGAGTGCAAATTAATGGATGAAAATATGACCACAAGAAAATGTATTGAAAAAGCTAATACAGTGTTCTTTAAACTTGATAGTGGAATTTACTATGTATATAAAGATAGAAATGGGACTTTTTATGGAAAAGAGTGGGTCGGAGTAACCGAAGTCATTAACAAACTTCAAGTTACAGAGGTTTTAGTACTCGATAAGAATATGTCTGGTTCAGTCATTATTAAAAACTTTTAATAAATACATACTTTTATGAGAAGGGAGTGTCAGAATGTTATTGACGAAACCTTATACAATGAGTGTGAAGATATTTGAGTCAATTAAGAATTTAATTTATGTATAGAAAGGCAAAAATCATGTCTTAGATAGTAATGTTGTTTCAATGAACAATGGCTACTTGGTTACAGTTTGGGACGGAAGCAAGATCTTTGTGTCTACACAAGAACTGTATGGGGAAGAAGAAGCACCTAATCAAGTCGAGAAGGCATTTGCCTCAATACAATATCGGGTAGATGAGAATACTTCTAAGTTTCTTCTGAGAGCCAATTACAGATATATTTAAATGCCATAAAACTTATCTTTCATCAGAATGAGGAGGTGAACGAGGTAGTGGATATGAATGCCGTTGAGCAAACATTAAAAGATGTGGGAATTTACATTTACCATAAGGATGGTCGAATGAAAGAGTTTATTATGGTTTGGAGTGAGTTGTCGGACTTATGGATCACACTAAAAGATGATGAAAAAGCAGAGCTGTTGGTTAACCTGGAACTCAACTAATCCGTTGGAGAGTGATAGATTTGAACAGAAAAGTAAATATCAGAATCATCGACAAACTTACCGGACGCGAAAGCAAAGCATTGACGTATAAATTTATGGCAGCAATGAATAACAATGACAATATTACATTACCTGAAAAATTCAGAATAGCAATTCGATAAATACATAGAAAGGGTGATTATACATCGTCGCCTGGAAAAAGAAAATACCAATTATCCCATATGACGAAAAAGATAATTTGTATGCTAAGTTAGCCAAAATTAACGGAATTAAAGATATAGATGCATTCTTGAATCCATTGAGCAATGTAGTTCATAGTCCATATCTATTGAAGAACATTGATTTGGTCGCAGAAAGAATCATTAAAGCAATCAAAAACAATGAAAAGATATTCATTTATGGCGATGCCGACATGGACGGACTTTGCTCAGGAATCATCCTTTATAAATACTTATTGAATTTTAACAACAATCTTCAATTGCGTTATGTTGAGCGAAGTAGCGGACATGGAACTCAGTATATTATTAGTCAAATACCGGAAGACATTAATTTATACATAGCGGTGGATAGTAGCAGTAATGACATAAATGAAATGAAGCAATTAAGTGAAAATGGCATCGATTGTTTAATAATTGATCATCATACGATAATGAACGAGAATCCTTTTGCGACAATCGTTAACCCGCAACAAGAGGGATGTTTATATCCTAATAAGAATAGCTCAGGTGGACTCCTGGTCTGGAAACTATGTACTGTTCTTGATGATTATATGACCACTTATTATTCAAATGACTTCGTGGATCTTGCAGGATTCTCTTTGGCGGCCGATATGATGTCGATGAGAGAAATGGAGAACAGATATTTCTTCAAGAATGCTTTGAAGAATGTGAGACACGAAGGTCTGAAAGCATTGTTTACAGCGTTAAATAAAGAGATTAAAAACCTTTATGCAAATGATTTTATTTATGGTGTATCTCCTGCGATTACAGCAGCCACAAGAGCAAATAACATCCAGTTAGCAATTGATTTACTAATGTGTGATAAAGAATGTCCAGAGATCCCGAAACTGGTTAAAGAACTCATTAAGGTTAATGAGAAAAGAAAAGAGATTCAGTCTAAAGCATTAAGAAGGCTGAAGCCAATAATTAATTCTGAGAACAATTGCATAATAGTGCATGATCCTTCTATCGGAAAAGGATTTAATGGTCTTGTTGCACAAGATTTATCTAAATTCTACAATAAGCCAGCCATAGTGCTTGGTAATGGAACAGATGAAGGTACTTATGCAGGAAGCTTTCGTAGTGTAGATGAATTTCCAATGCTAGATTTATTGACTCAATGCAAGTATCCTACTTTCGCTGCAGGTCATCAGGGGGCAGGAGGAACTGGTGTAGAGATTTCTAATATGGACAATCTACAGAATGAACTAAATGAAGAACTGGAAAACCATACCTTTGATGATTCTCTGTTCTTTGATTTGGAGTTTCACGTCAATGAGATTGATGAAAAGTTTATTAAATACATAGCTGACTTTTACCGTGTCACAGGAAGCGGATTTAAAGATGGAAAGTTTCTAATTAAGGGATTGTTTATCTCTGACAAAAGACGTATGGGGGCATTAGGCAACACAATTAAAATAGATTGTGACTCACTAATACTCATGAAGTTTAAAGCAGAAGAAGAATTCCATGATTCTATTCCGGTATTCGCAGATATCGAAGCAATCGGTGCGTTGAATGTTAATGAATACAAAAGGTACGATAGACAGATGAAGCGATATCAAGTTGAGAAAACAAATCAACTGTTCATCGAAGATTTTAGAGAAGTGTAAAATAAATATAATAAAAGAACTTTTTTATAAAGAAAGGTGAGAAAATATGATCGTTAGTGAACCAGTAAAAGTAGAGGTTGAGATTGAGGATTTAACAACTGGCTGTACTTACAGATATAAAGGTAATTCTATAAATGATTGTGTAGGATATTTTCTTTCATTGTTTATAGGAAAAAGACCTTATAAAATAATACGCGCTAATGTTTTGTTGTCATAAGTAACGAAGAAGAAAAGCGTTGGTACTGAGATAAATAAAATACAAGATTTATCAAGAGTGAAGAAAGGATGGAATTATGTATTATTTACGTAAGGAACCAGAAGAAAAAAATATTCCTGAGATTACTAAGAACGATGGTTCAGTTATACCAGAAAGAAGGTTCATGAGCGAGGAAAGGGCTATCTACAAACACCATGACTTTTCACGTTTCTATCGAGGCACATTTAAAGGATTGAATGAAAAATATCAAGGCATGAAGGTCTATCAATGCAAGACACTTAAAAAAATTCTTGCACTAAGGGAGAGTACGTTCAACTACAGTGGCGAATACTTTGACGTTTTTGATGAGACCGGAAAGGTTGACATTGAATCAATGAAATAGTGGTTTTATCAAAGATAAACTTGAGGTGAAATTATGAAGAAAGCTTTAATTACAGTAACAATCACTCGGGAGGTTGAACTTGATCCAGAATTGTATTACGAGGGAATTACTGACGATGAAATGTTGAAGGAAGAAATAAAATATGTCTGAAATTGTTGCAGATGATGGATTTATGTGGTGGTTGGGTAGCTTTGGAAAGTCATCAGTTGAGGAAATCTGGAATGATGATGAACGGCTCTATATTCGATCTGTAGACGAAGATACCTTGGTTGAGAATGCCTGTGATAACTTGTGTGATGATCCAATCAATGAAGGCTTATCAGATGAAGAACTAGAGAAAAAAGCAGTAGCAACTGTTGATTTGTACGATTGGAAAAAAGTAATCTCGGTCAGAATCAATACACCGTAAAATGTACCTTTGATCAAGAAAGGAGTATTATATGAAAACACTTGGATGGTTTTTATCTTTGTTTTGGTTAGTAATGCTAATATTATTGATCGTTGGAGTTCAGCCGGATTATTTTGTAGTCGGCTGTGCTTTTCTAATATCTGCAATAAATAGTGTTCCAACAGAAAAATAATAGATGAGATGATCTTCTTTTCATTTTAGAAATTAATTAAATTATAGAAAGAACGGAGAAGTATTCATTTAGCAATGGAGACAATAGTTAGAACGACACAAAAACTCATTGACGGAAAGTGGCGACCAGTTGAATTTAAAGATATGAAAAGGGAAGATTATTTTCGTCAATTTGACAATATCGTCCCAGTCACAGATGAATCGGGGAACTCTATCTTTATTGCCTTAAGTAACCCATATTTCGGGAAAGATAATATATTAAGGATAGACTATGAAACTTGTTGACATAGTATAAATAACTAAAAATAATTATATATAAATTGTAGTTGAATTGATATTGCTGTATTAAGAAATAAAAATGATGGAACGTTGGGTACATTAGAGTATTCAATGTTTGGTGGCTCAGTTCATTTCTACGATGAAGAGAGTGGTGCTTTCGGTAAAACGTTGGGAGATCGCTTGGAAAACATTTATAAAGGGTGGGAAGTTGTAGATTTGCCCAATGGGTATGAAATTGGAGAATGGGGAGGAGTTAGAAAGACAAGTTGAAAACATACATAAGCTTAGCTGGAGCAATTTATGAAACATTTAAAGATGTGATTGGAACAAAAGAAGAAATACAATTACACGAAGATGTTTATGTAAAAAGAAAACTCAGAGATGTCATTGGAGCAAAGGAATTCAGAAGGTTCGATGAAATGGATGAAAAGTATTGGAATGATGCTTGGAGAGAATTTGATGTCATGACTTTTGAGAGGAGGTGAAAAATTGAACGAAGACATCAAGAATTATTTACTTAATGAGCCTTTAAACAGAGAATATGAAGCAATTAACACAATCGTTTCAACGCTATACTTTAATGATAACTCTGATTTTAAATCTGCACTTTGGGAAACATTGAACTATTTATTGGATGGAAAGATATCTGAGTATGCCGGAGACAGATTCCTAGCTGAATTGTACAGATTTATGAATGATGGCGATGACTAATAAAACAAGTCTTTCATGGGAAGTGAATATCAACAGGAGATGATAACTACGCTAGTAACAAAAAGAGATGGAACACAGGTTGAATTTAATAAACTGAAAATAGTTCAGGCAATATCAAATACGATGATGAGAACAGAAAAAGGTGTTGACGGAGAAGTCTTAAACAAAGTAACAGATAGAGTTATACATAGAATAAATGATTTAGAAACAGTCGATATCGAACATATTCAAGATGAAGTAATTACAGCTCTTATGTTGAGCAAAAGAAAAGATGTAGCGATTGAATACATAGGTTATAGAGAAGTACGAAGCCTTAAGCGAAGAGAACGAAGTGCTCTTGATAAGAAGGTGCAAGGGCTTTTGGATCGCACAAATACAGAAGTTATGAGTGAAAACTCTAATAAGGATAGTCAGACAATTCCTACTCAACGGGACTTGTTGGCCGGAATTATGGCTAAGGATTTTGCTCAAGCCTATATGATCCCTAAGCGAGTTGTAGAAGCACATAATAACGGAGACATCCATCAACACGACCAAGATTACTCTCCATATTTCCCATCTTACAACTGTA
This sequence comes from Paenibacillus sp. FSL E2-0178, assembly GCF_038593005.1. NCBI lineage: Bacteria > Bacillati > Bacillota > Bacilli > Caryophanales > Paenibacillaceae > Paenibacillus > Paenibacillus sp. FSL E2-0178. The sequence goes on along the minus strand of NZ_CP151953.1, from coordinate 1,279,547 downwards.
TGTTAATTGACCTTAGAGAGATGTTGGAGAATGGATTTAAGTTAGGAAATGCACAAATTGAAACACCCAAATCTATTACAACCGCAGCGGCAGTAACAGCACAGATAATTGCTCAGGTATCAAGTCATATTTATGGTGGTAATACAATCAACGAGATTGACAAGGTATTAGCACCATATGTCAGCAAGTCGTTTGAAAAACACTTTAAGACTGGTATGGAATGGTTGTATAGCGCCGAAGCAGATCTTATCAATGCTCTCAATATTTCAGTAGATAATCTTGATATTGCGAGTCGCTTTCCAAGATGCTATGACTATGCTTTAAGACTTACTGAGAAAGAAACTCTAGATGCTTTTCAGTCACTAGAATATGAAATTAATACATTGGTTTCAGCTAATGGACAGACTCCCTTTTCAACTTTTGGATTCGGTAGAGGGACATCTTGGGAAGAGCGTCAAATCCAAATAGCTATTCTTAAGAACCGGATCAGGGGTTTGGGTAAAGAGGGTAAGACTCCGGTGTTTCCGAAGCTTATTTTCGCTCTTGAAGAAGGAGTTAATCTCAAACCTGAAGATCCAAACTATGATATTAAGAAGTTAGCTATTCGGTGCAGCACATTGCGCATGTATCCAGACATTCTTTCCGTACCAAAGGTTAAAGAGGTAACTGGGTCATTTAAGAACCCTATGGGATGCAGAAGTTTTCTTGGTAAATACATAGAAGATGAAAAAGAAATTCATGATGGACGCTTTAATATGGGCGTAACCACAATTAATCTGCCACGACTCGCTATTAAGGCGGACGGATCGGATTCGAAATTTTATAAGCTCTTAGATGAAATGCTTGAGGTATGTAAGGAAGCTCTGATGTATCGAATTGAACGACTTAAAGGAGTAAAAGCAAAAGTAGCACCAATTCTCTATATGGAGGGTGCAACAGGAGCAAGACTTCAAGCAGAAGATACAATTGATCGTTTGCTTGAGAATGGAAGGTCAAGTATTTCGCTTGGTTATATTGGAGTGCATGAGACTGTACTTTCACTGTTCGGGAAGCACATTTTTGATGATCTTGTCCTCAGACAAAAAGGTATAAACATAGTTAAATACCTAAGTAATAAAGCTGAAGAATGGAAAAGTGAAACTGGCTATGGTTTTAGTCTTTATTCGACTCCGGCAGAAAGCCTTTGCTATCGCTTCTGCAAATTGGATGGAGAGCAGTTTGGCGTAATTGACGGAATCACAGATAAGGGATATTACACAAATTCGTTTCATCTGGATGTAAACAAAAAAGCAACACCATTTGAAAAGATTGAATTCGAGCAAGAATATCCAAAGTATGCAAGTGGGGGCTTTATAACTTATTGTGAGTTTGATGCATTAGTAAAGAATCCTGAAGCGCTTGAAGCTGTATGGGACTTTGCTTATGAAAGAGTTCCTTACTTTGGAACAAACACGCCAGTAGATAAATGCCTTGAGTGTGGATTTGAAGGAGAATTTGCAGCAACAGTAACAGGGTTTGAGTGTCCTAATTGTGGTAATGGGAACCCGAAAACTTCTTCAGTTATTCGTAGATGTTGCGGCTATCTCTCGGAACCTTCGCAACGTCCCTTCAACAAGGGAAAGCAGCATGAGGTCATCTCAAGGATTAAGCATCAATGAACATTGCCGATTATAAACGTTTTGACGTAATAAATGGTCTGGGATTAAGGCATTCACTATACACATCAGGTTGCTCTCATCACTGTAAAGGATGTTTTAATGCTTCAATTTGGAACTTTAATTATGGAACGCCATTTACAGAAGAATTTGAAGATAGAATTATTGAAGATTTAAATATTGATTATGTTAAAATTTCTGGCCTTTCAATCCTGGGTGGGGAACCTCTACAAAATGTAGATGGTTTGCTTCCATTGGTAAAAAGAATAAAGGCTGAATGCGAGAAGAAAAATATTTGGATTTGGTCTGGTTATACATTTGAAGAGATAACCCAAAACAAGTTAATGAAAGAGTTATTGTCGTATTGCGATGTATTGATTGATGGACGGTTTGAACTTTCCAAGCGTGATTTAAACCTTAAATGGCGTGGCTCGACCAATCAACGCATTATCGATATTCAAAGTAGCTTATCAGAGAATAAAGCAGTTTTGTTTGCAAATTAAATTAATGGGTGGACGGATGGGGAATTTTAAACAATAGAGAGAAAGGAAGAAAAATTAGGTTGCAAAATTTGATTACGAAACGCAATGGAACGAGAGTCGATTTCAACGCAGATAAGATCACGAATGCTATTAAAAGAGCAGGAATTCAAACAGGAGAATTTGATATACCAGAAGCAAAAAGACTGACTCAGGGTGTCTTAGAATTAATAAAACTTAATGAGTACGATGAATTGACCGTTGAGAATGTGCAAGATTTAGTAGAAATGGTCTTGCTAAAATCAGAATATAAAATTACGGCGAAAGCATACATTATTTATCGTGAAAAACGAACACAGGCAAGAAAGCCCGATATTTTCAAATACCGTTTAAATTTGAAGCCATATGAATATCCCGAACTCATAGAGTACAAAGAAGCAATACAGCATTCGTACTGGCTTCATACTGAATTCAACTACACTTCGGACATTCATGATTTCAAATTTAGCGTAAGCAACAATGAGAGAAATGCAATCAAAAATGTAATGCTTGCCATTGCACAAGTTGAGGTTGCAGTTAAGACGTTTTGGGGAGATATATACCATCGTCTTCCGAAACCAGAGATTGGTGCGGTGGGACATACATTCGCAGAAAGCGAAGTTCGTCATCATGACGCATATTCACACCTACTTGAAATATTAGGATTGAATGAGGAATTCGAGAAAATCAAAGAGATTCCAGCTCTTAGTCAGCGCGTAGACTATTTAACAAAATCCGCTCAATTGGCTCGAACCGGTAATGATAAAGATTATGCCTTGTCCATCCTACTATTTTCATTGTTTATTGAGCACGTATCATTATTTTCTCAATTTCTGATTATCATGTCGTTTAATAAATATAGAAATATCTTTAAAGGTATGTCTAATGTGATTGAAGCTACCTCAAAAGAGGAGCAGGTTCATGGACTATTTGGAATTGAACTTATCAACATTATTCAAAGAGAGCATCCTGAATGGTTCGATAAGCAATTTGAGAGTGCAGTTTATCAAGCATGCCTTGATGCTTTTGACTCCGAAGAAATGGTAATAGATTGGATCTACGAATCAGGAGAATTAAGTTTTTTACCAAAAGAAATCGTTAAAGAATTTGTTAAGAATCGCCTTAACAACTCTTTGAAAAGTATCGGATATAAGCCTGTCTTTGATGTTAGTGAGAAATTGGTAGATGATACTGATTGGTTTGATGACGAGATAATTGGGACTAAACATGGTGACTTTTTTGTAAAACGTCAAATCAATTATACAAAGCGTACACGTAGCATTACTGGAGACGACTTATTCTAATACATAAAAAGATGGGATTGATAAAATATGAAGTGGTTAAATGAAAACAGTAAAAATTTCTTGTCTCGGGGTTATCTAACAGAAGGAGTTACAGCAGAACAGCGTATTCGTACAATTGCAAATACGGCTGAGAAGATTCTTGATATTGAAGGGTTTGCTGATAAATTTTACGGCTATATGGAAAGGGGATATTATTCACTCTCTTCTCCGGTATGGGCCAATTTTGGAATTGACAAAGGCTTGCCTATTAGTTGCTTTGGTTCTTACCTCTCGGATAATATGGGAGATATTCTATATACAACATCTGAAGTTGGAATGATGAGTAAATTTGGTGGAGGGACATCTGGATATTTCGGCAATCTTCGCCATCGAGGAGCACCAATCAAAGATAATGGAGAATCCTCTGGCGCAGTCCATTTCATGAAGTTGTTTGAATCTACTATGGATGTCGTTAGCCAAGGAAGTACAAGAAGAGGGAGATTTGCACCTTATCTACCTATTGATCATCCAGACATTGAAGAATTTTTGAAAATCGGAACCGAAGGCGACCCCATTCAAGAGTTGACGCATGGAGTAATTGTGACAGATAAATGGATGAATGCAATGGTGGCAGGAGACCCCGAAAAACGTGCTTTATGGGCAAAGGTTATTCAGAGACGCGTTGAGATTGGCTACCCATATATTTTCTTTGATGATGCAGTAAACAATAATACCGTTGATGTATACAAAGACAAGGAGTTGAAGATTTATGCGAGCAACCTTTGTTCCGAGGTTATGTTGCCAAGTAATGACGAATGGTCGTTCGTTTGCAATTTATCTTCAATGAATATTCTTCATTATGATGAATGGAAAGATACGGATGCAGTTGAAACTATGGTATTCTTCTTGGATGTAGTAATGACTGACTTTATTAACAAACTAGAAAAGATGCGTGACTCTGAAAGCAGAGAAGAAAACTTAGCATTTTATTTTATGGAGAAGACCTACAACTTTGCAAAGGCTAATCGTGCATTGGGAGTAGGAGCGCTGGGATGGCATTCTTACCTTCAATCAAAAATGATTCCATTTGAAAGTCTAGAAGCAGCCAAATTGAATTCTCGTATCTTCAGTTTGATTCAAAAGAGATCGCATGAAGCATCAAGAAAACTAGCGACACTTTATGGCGAACCAGAAGTATTAAAAGGATATGGAAGACGGAATGCTACCCTTACGGCCATTGCGCCAACCACAAGTTCTGCGTTCATTCTGGGTCAAGTTTCACAGAGTATTGAACCTATCTGGTCTAATTGTTATGTTAAAGATATTGCTAAAATCAAAGTAACAATTCAAAATCCATATCTAAAAGAAGTCCTGAAAACATATGACAAAGACATGAAAGAAGTATGGAATAGCATTCGAGATAATGACGGGTCTGTACAACACCTTGACTTTTTAAGTGATCATGAAAAAGAAGTGTTTAAAACGTTTAGTGAAATTGATCAATATGTAATTTTAGACCAAGCTTCAACTAGACAGTTGTTTTTGGATCAGAGCCAGTCTCTAAATATTACAGTTAACCCGAAAATGTCCGCTAAACAAATTAATGAACTCTATTTGTTTGCGTGGGAGAATAAGATTAAAACGCTGTATTATCAGCACAGTACAAATGCAGCGCAACAGTTTAGTAAAGATAAGCTATGTTCCTCATGTGAAGCATAATATATTCACATTTAAAAAAGAGGGCAGTAAAAAGCCCTCTTAATAAACATAAAAAGGGAGTAATCAATCAAATATGACAAACCAAATAAAACAACCATTTCATGAAAACAAAACACAATTTGAACAGGTAAGGGAGTTCCATGAGGCATTCAATTGTCCTGCTCCAGAGGTTCCAACTGAACTATCTGACAAACTAGCGGTTAACAGAGCATCATTCATTATGGAGGAGGTTATTGAGCTGCTTTATGCTACAGCAGGTAATGAAGAGCGGTTTGCTCAATTCTTCTCAGAGTTAATTTCTAATGCTGAAAAGACTTATGGTAAGCAGCTTACAAAGCCTTTTCCAGAGTACAAACTGATTGGTCAGATTGATGCTTTTACAGATATCCTCTATTTTGCTAATGGGGGCTTTGTTGAAACAGGAATTATTCCTGATGCTATTTTTAATACAGTACATCGAGCCAACATAGGGAAGATTTTCCCTGACGGTAAACCCCATTACAATGAAGTAGGAAAGGTTATCAAACCAGATAACTGGGAACAGGATCATGCTCCTGAACCGAAGATTTTGTCTGAGGTTGAACAGCAAATTGCATTGGGTAGTAAAAGATTTAAAAAAACAGAGGATTGACGGTGGATTGTTCCAACGTTTATCACATAATAAATCAAAAGGAGAGATTGAATGAACGTCCAACTTATTGCATACACACAACTATCAGATTCATTCAAAAAGCAAATTCAAAGCGACATCCAGTTTGAATACAATGAACGTGCAGCAATAGCGCTAACTGCTATTCGTACTTGTTATTCGCCAAATCCTCCATCAGAAATCCTTTCTCTTGAGGGTAATAAATACTTTGGCAATAAAGCTACCGATGGTAAAAGTGGGACTGAGGCAGACCGATTATTCCGCCATATCACTGGATCAGGCCACAGTAGTACGCTTGAACACCTTAACTATACTTTTGCGATTGAAGGAGTTAGCCGTGCCCTTATGGGACAATTAACGCGTCATAGACATCTATCTTTTTCAATTCAGAGTCAACGCTATGTTAGATTTGGAAGCGAAGATAGAAGTGGGGGATTTGCTTATGTAACTCCTCCAAGCGTTGAAAAGAATAAAGATGTTGTCGTTAATTACAATGATTTTGGCGACACAGAAACAGTGGGGGAAATATATGAAACATTAATGAAGAGATTGCAATCCGGTTATGACGATTTGAGGAAAGGAGGAGTGACGGCTGAAGACTGTCGTTCTATCTTACCCAATGCAGCAACTACAAACATTGTACTGACAGGCAATCTTCGCACTCTACTTGAATTTTATAATAAGCGAAAACCAGGAAAAGGCGCTCAGTATGAAATCACAGAATTGGCTGAAGGCATTAAATCAAAAATCATTGAGGTCGATGAATGGTTGACTGCATACTTTGAAGAGAAATAGAAAACAAACTAAAAATAACTATATACAAACAAACAATAATAATATATAATAAGACTCAGATAAGGCGCTAAGCCAGCATCTGAGTCTTTTCTTTAGAAAGGGAGCGATAAGATAAATTGCTAGTTCTACTCAACATTGTCCCAACACTAATTTTAGCCTCAATCCTGTATGTAAGAACTAAAAACATTTATTAGATCTATTGAGCCTCAATAAGTCTGCAGCCGTGACATTTTTTACTCATTCTGCATATCAATTATTGGATTCAATGTACTCACAGCATTATCAACTTCGATCATCACAAACATTGCCCCACAACCAGAGATAAGAACACCAATGATGTACATATACGCAGTTTTATTCAGCCCAGTATTTGAAGAATTAATCTGTAGAAAATATCTAACAAAGGTAATTAGTAAATTCTTTAACTGGTGGATTGCTGCTTTAATCAGTTCCTTGATATTTTCATCACTGCATTTTAACCTAACTGGTTTCCTGGGATACACATTTATTGGAATGGTCTGGTGCTATTATTGTCGCAAATCTAATAATATTCTTGTCCCAATCTTCAGTCATTTTTAATTCAACTACACGGCCATATTAATACAATCGCTGAAAGGGTGATCAATACATATATGAAATTAAGTAAAGAGGCCGAGATTCTTCTATCGCTTTGCTGGAAGAACGGTCAGAGAGCATCAACTACATTTATTATTGGTGACAGATACACATGGGAAGGTAAGGAATTTAAGCCAACTGAAAATACATATGAAGAACTTGAACGGTATCGTGAGAATGGAGAAAAGCAAGTTAAAATTTATCGCAATGGTAACTACGTAAATATTACTGGAGGAGTGTTGGAGAAATGAAAAAAATGTGGGTCAGATTTTTTCAAGAGCATTAGAGCAGAACATTATCATCTAGCATACGAGCAGGGACGATTTGACGAAAAAGTAGAGAGTATTTATGGGATTATCGATAATAAAACCGTGGAGGAATTTTATGAAAACTAAAGAGTTAAAAGTTAGTCATGTAGTAAGAGAGACGTATATGAAATATTGTTGGAGAAGTACAGCAAAATGTGAGTCGTTGTATGAGGTGGATTATAAAATTAGAAGAGCTGCCTACTTGGGAGCAGTTATTCAAACATATCCAGAGAAAGTTATTCATTATCACAATCTAAGGCTTGTCATTAAAGATAATAATATAATCGGTTTATCAATGAACAATGAAGAATACATAAAAGTCAGTGAGAAACGGAAATATACATATGATCAATTGAACGATAAAGTGTTGGTGTAGATTATGACAATGCTAACGATCAACAAAGAAAATACTTATAAGGCAACAATAACGGAAAAAGCAAACACTGGTTTCTACAGACTGACTATTCCTGCACCAGTTAGAAAAATCCTTCATGTTGGTCACGGTGACAAGGTGAGATTAGGAATTAAAGATAATGAACTAATTATGATTAAAAGTAATAATGGTTTAGGTATTGTAGTGAATAAAGATGGAAACATTCATCTTCCGATTCGCCTCAGTGAAAAATATATGATTGATACAGGGAATATTGCTTACTTCAATGTAGGGGAAGGTAGAGTTGTAGTTGAATTCTAGATACAGATTATACATACAGACGGAAGGTAGATGATATGTCAACTATACGTGAATATGAAGATAAACACTGGAAATGGATTGTGAGATATGAGTTCGATAAGAAGAGACTGTCTCGCAAGTCCAAGAAAGCTCTTAAAAGACATTTTGATGAGATGGCACAAGAGTATGAACACTCGGATGACTTCTTATTGATTGATCTTCCTGAGTGTGAAATCTGCAATGGAACTTGAAGAGATGACCTTAACGATTTAGACTGGTTATCCTTTGAAGATTGCTCGAATTGTTCAGGAACAGGGAAGATAGGCTGGAAATATGATGGATTCGGTAAAAAGCAACCGATTAGGCGTTTTTGAATAATAAGACTCGAAAAACACGCATGAAATAAGGCTTTTTTATTCCGAAAATGCTGATGAAATCCCAATTTTATAAAATCACTAAAAGGAGAAAAAAATGATGCAAATGATGCCGAGAGACTGGTAAAAGGATGAAGCACTCTTACAACTCTGTCAAAGAACAGCAGCAGATGAAAATGAAAAGCACGCTCTAAGTATTGGTTTGCACTGGCTCCAAGAAGCCAAGACATACAAACAGTCCTACGAGGCTGTCTTAAGGTATGCGGGCAGCGTTGAGGCCCGGGAACAACGGCTGAAAGAGGGGGTGGAGGACTTACTGGGGATATTTATTGATCACGGACATTGGGGCAGCGTTCCTGTAGATGGAGGATTTGTACACGCTCTTGAAGATTCGGACAGCGACACATTCCTTCGTGTAAGAGGCCTTTTATCCACCCTATACCCAGATACCCCAGCACCCACATTTAAGGAGGATAAGAACAATGACTAAGCTGAAGATTTCTGAACTTGAAAATGATTTTGAAGTCGGCCGGGAAGGATCTGAATATGAAAAATGGACTGTCGGGGAAATAAAGCACGAAATCATTAACCTTGGTGAACCGCATCATGAACACACAGACTGGTACACGCTTAAACCTGAGACATGGCGACCAGATGCTGAAAGTATGATTATCCAGTACATCGAAAATGAATATCAAGATATGTACGAAGATTGGGACGAACGGGCGAATGACTGCATAACGCCGGAACACATCGCAAAGATTCAAGCTGTACTGGATGATGCGTTTAAAGATGGCCATGCGACACAGTATTGGAGCTAGGATAAGCCAGTTGAAATTGATATCCTGCCTACCCCAGCACCCAAGGAGGGCGCACCTGATGATGAACCTATTTGATGATGTGAAGTGGTACGAATGGCTCTGGATATTTCCCGCCATGCTCTTCGTTGAAGTGGTAGTACGTCCAATCAGAAACCGGATCAGAAGAAGGGGATAGCTAATGTCAGATATTCTATATGCAATTCAGCAGCAACAATTAAATAAGACTTACGGTGAACTTAATGCGTAATTGGCTTTGCACTATGACCCAATGAAAGGAAATTCAGATGAAAGATATACTGAATTATGCGTATTGATAGAACGTTTTATCAATGATTTAGGGAATTTAATCGGATGAAAGACAAGTTTCATAAAAAAGCGGGAGTAATATTTACTCCCACCATCACGTTATAGGGTTAGTAATGATTAACTCTAGATTTTATTACAATCTCAGAGTAAGTGATGAATGTTTTCTAGAATCTCTATCACCTCCAACAGTTTGTCTTGATGTTCGTACAAGAAGAGCAATGTACGGTTTTTATTGATACTTCTCACCCAAAACTTTCTGCATACATTGTTCCAACCGTCTGAGACATTTTGTTTTTTCATCCCTGGTCCCTCCTACTTTTTAGAAGCGACCAATATATCTTTATCTCAAGTGAAATTTAAAAAATGTTCTGAACTGTACAGTCATCTCCGTCAAATAATTAATTGTTTTGTCTGCGCCTTCAGGTCGGCTACGCAGAAAATCCCAATCATCATTTTAATCAAGGAAGTGAGGCTATTATATGTTAAGTCAACAAAGGTTTAATGAAATTGAGTCTGACTATGGTTGCGGATACTATCAATTGTGTTGGGAAAAAGCCTGTCCTTGCGCAATAACGACTGAAAATAGAGGGCTATCAAAAGAAATATATGATAGGTTCATTGAAGAAAATGAAAAACTGACTGAAGATTTGTACGAAGATGGCTTCTATGATTTTTATAACGAAGAATACAACTGAAATATGATCAAATACCTGTTTCATCAAAACCAAAGAAAGGATTTAATTATGCATCTTGGAAGCAAAATGACCTATCCAACACATCGTGTTTATCTGTTCGGTCTCATCCCTGTAGGCTCTACTTGGATAGGCTATGGAAGTCGTAAAGACATTCGCCCCTGGATTAGATGGGCAGTTACAGTACGAAAATTTGAAAAATAAATATAAATAAAGGAGTAATACATGCAGCAATTTGAAATGAGAAGTTTTCTACAAAGGTTCACTAATGATGTCGATGATCTTCAAATTTATGATGTACTCAATGCATTGCCTTCAATCCGAAGCGGAGTATGGCTTGCAGGTGGTGCAATTAGAAAGACGCTACAAGGAATAAAAATTGATTCGGATTTTGACTTCTTCTTTAGAAGTAAAGAACAGTTCGATACATATGAGAAAGAATTGATTGCATTAGGAGCAAAATTAACACGCAAAACAGAGCCAAATCATACATATTGCCTTACGTTTAAGAACGAACCAGTCATGATTCAACTTATCAAAATCAATTACTACAAAGACGCAGAAGCAGTTATAGATTCATTTGATTTTACTATCACTCAATTTGCTTATGACGGAACCAATTTATATTGTGGTGATTACTCATTGTGGGATCTTCCAAGAAAGAAGCTGGCACTCAACAAGATGCCTTACGGTGTATCAACCATGCGGAGACTTATAAAGTATACCAATCAAGGGTTCACAGCCTGTGCAGGAGTAATGCAAAGCATTCTTCAGTCTGTAGTGGATGATCCTTCTGTAATTAATTCAGATGTAGTATCAATTGATTAGAAAATTCTCAGTAAACTATCTATTTCATAGGGAGAAAGGTTGGAGTGTAGTGGCTGATATTAATGATTTCGTTAAGAAACACGAACGGAGAGTGAATGAGATTATTCTAAAGGCTAAGGATGAAGATTTAGGTTCTATGTTGGCATATATGAGTGGATTTGCGGGCAATAACGAGTTTTTCGATGAAGTCTTCTGGAATGCCGTAGAGAATTATTTGTTTTAGTGGGGGGCTATTATTATGAAATTAGATAGTTGTGTTGGCTGTGGTAAAGAAAAACCTAAATTTGAATTAAGACCTTATGATAACGAATTACTGTGTAAGTGGTGTAGAAATCAGGAAGCATTGAATAAAGAGTTCAGTATACTTGAAGACAAAACCGAAATTATCACTGATAAAATTGTAGATGCTCAATCAGATCTTCTTTATTGGGAAGAAGGATTAAAATTGGCGAAAACAAAGCTTGAGGAAGCAAAAAATACACAGTTGTTTAATGAGCTGGATATTTTAAACTTTGATTGGAGTCGATGGATTATTGATGAACAAAAGGAGGAAACTCATTGAGCAAATTCGAACTAAGTTTGTCCAAGGAATATGTTCCTGATTGGACAGTTGTGGATGCTGTACGCGAATTATTTCAAAATGCTCTTGATCAACAGACTACAACCAAAGACAATACAATGTTTTTTAACTACGATGAACTAAACGAAACGTTATACATAGGTAACAAATTATCTGTACTTGATGTTAAAACGTTGCTCCTTGGCTCTTCAACTAAAAGAGATGATCCAAATACTATTGGTCAATTTGGCGAAGGTTATAAGATTGCTACACTCGTTTTAACACGGCTGAAAAAGAAAGTAACTTTCTTTAACTATGGAGCAAAGGAGGTTTGGGAGCCTCGATTTGTAAAATCACGCCGATACAATGGAGAAGAGATCCTTACATTTTTCGTAGATAAGAAGTACCCCTGGGCTAAGGTTCCAGACAACAATCTCACAATTGAAATCCAAGGTATCTACCCTCATGATTATGAACAGATTGTGGAATCCAACCTTCATCTGCAAGATGTTGGTAAGGTTATTGAAAGTACATATGGACGAATTCTTGAAGACGAACGATATGAGTCAAAGGTATTTGTAAATGGCCTCTTTGTGTGCGGTTATGAGAAGTATACGCAAGGGTATGACTTCAAGCCTGAATATATAAAGATTGACCGAGACAGAAAATTAGCAGATTCGTTTCAATTGGAATGGTTATCTTCAAAAATGCTGAGTGGGGTGGTCTCTGATAAGACTATTGATTTAATAAGGCAAGGAGCAGCAGATACGACATACATTCAACATAATTGGAGCTACAACACAAGAAAGGAATTGCCTGATAAGACCTTTCAATCATTTATTGATGAACACGGTGATAATGCAATTCCCGTAACAAATCAAGAAGAATTTACAAGGATAAATTCTATCGGCAAATACAACCCGGTCTTCGTTAATGAAACGTATAGTACAGTAATTAAATCAAGCGATGAATATGAGGAGCCAATATACGAACCAGCTCAGAGACAATCGACCAAATCAAAGTTAGAACTGTGGCTGAAGAATCATAAACAGAATCTAACCAAACGGTCAATCGGGAAGCTACAACATATCATTGAAGAAGTGACAGACTAAATTCGATATTCTAAGAAAAAATAAAGAAGGAAGGAAAAATAATGAATTTAAAGCAACTCAAGAGAGATCCGAAATTTAATAATGAGAACGCCATTGCCCTATATCGTAAAACATATGACCATGAGCTAAGAGAAGGTTTTTTCAAGAATAATGCTCCGCTTGTACAGCAACTCGCTAGAAAATGGTTTAATCCAAACTCCTTTCTGTCATATGACGATCTGATCAGTTTTGGTTTTGAAGGACTTTTAAAAGCCTTCAACTCATTTGATCAATCTAAAGGGATTAAATGCATTTCTTTCATTACACTATGCATTGAACGTGAATACATAAAAGCTTTAAGTAAACAAAAATTTAAAGGAAGAAGCAAATATAATATCGTTAGTCTTCAAAGTGAAATGAAAATAGATAAGAATTCAGGAGTTGAACACTATTTAGAAGATATTGTTAGCGATACAATACTGCCATCTTTAGAAGATGAAGTTATTCAATTAGTGTCTGAAGACGAATTTAATAAGATTCTAATAAACAAAATGAATGACAAGCAAAGAATGGTGGCATATAAGTTTTTTGTTGATGGCAAAACTTTTGAAGAAATTGGGCGTGAGGTTGGAATTACACGACAAAGAGCACACCAAATACATAAGAAAAACATCGATTTAATTAAATCAGATTTTAACAAGGAGATGGCATTATAAGAACATTAGTTATTAGTGATATTCACGGTTGCTATGACGAATTCAATGCTCTACTCACTAAAGCCAACTATGATCCACCCAATGATAAGCTCATCCTTTTAGGAGACTATGTAGACAGAGGCCATAAGAGCAAGCAAGTAATCGACCAAGTTATGAACATGATTAACCATGACAATGTTATTGCACTTCGCGGAAACCACGATCAGAGGATGCTGGACGCTATGACTCAGACAGATGCAACTTATGCTGCTCATTGGATTAGAAATGGAGCTATAAGCACGTTAATCAGTTATTGCGGAATGGATCTATTTGAAGAAGGTTTTGATTGGGATAAATTTGATGAGGCGAAGCGATTGATCAAAACTCATTCTTCGGAGCATCTTAATTTCCTAAGTGAGCTGCCTTACTATCACGAAACGGAGACACACATATTCGTTCATGCTGGAGTTGATCCATATAAGCAATCCTGGAAGGAAACGGGCAATGAAGACTTCATATGGATTCGAGAAATGTTTTATAAGCAGCCAAACATGAACACAGATAAGACAGTTATATTTGGACACACTCCAACACTTCACCTACAAGATAGCGCTGGAATTTGGTTTAGTGAAAAGGGAGAAAAGATAGGAGTGGATGGAGCTTGCGCATACGGCAAGCAGCTCAATCTTCTTGAGATTAATGAAGAGGGCTATAAAACACATTCGATAAATAAGGGAGAATCACTATGAAATGGCTAATCTGGTCTATTAGAACATGGTTCTGTAAACACAAATGGGAAACGTGAAGAAAAAATGTTTAGCACATATCACGTAGACTACAAACAGACAACAAGTAGAATGAGGGTTTCGGAAACGTGTAAGCATTGCGGTTGGCATCGTAAATATAACAAGTTTTGATGATATTTAGATGTTGTGAAGAAGAGCAAGAAACAGTAGAACCATATAGAACGTGTTTACTATTTGACTTTCCTAAATTCCAACATATAATAATCCTACCAAACTGGAAGGGGAGTTAAATAAATGAAAAAAAGAATGCTATCGTTAAATGAAATGAATTGGGCTGTCTCAGTAGTCATGAGTGTTTTTCTCTTGTTGTCTTTTGTAAAAGTTGAGTTTTATTTTCTGAGTCTTGCTTCAGTTTTATTGTGGGTGATTAAATACTATTATTTGAGATTTAAGTCACGTAAGTTACCTGGAAAGTCAATCTACAGGTCACGAATGTTAATTGAGATACACATGGGAAACAAAGCAAAGGGAGACTTTGATGTTTTTCTGTCAATGGTTGCTCAATCTGTTTTGTTTGCGCATGATAAAGGTTTAGATTGCGTTTTTTATGCTTATCATTTATCACCAAGAGCAATAAAAAAATATCTGGGCAATGTTGGAGAAATTAAGAAGACTACTGGATTCGAACGTTTTGCTCAGTTAGTTGGTAATAGGTTTTATAAAGATTATCTATCAACAAGGAGCAACAAACCAGTAAATCAATTATCGAGAGTATATATTAAGTGGAATAATATAAGTCCACAGGACATTACTCAGTTAAAAGCATTGGCTCAACTTGAACCCATTGTAGAAAAAGGAACAAAGAAAGATGCCTCATAAAATTCCAAATAAGGGGAGGTGTTAGTCTCCCTCAAAGAATTAATAGGAGAATAGCACATGAAAGATGAATTTCATGATGAAAGGAAGTGATTATATGATTATTAAATTTACTCAAGATGAAGTTCGAGAAATCGTTAAGAAGCACGTAGACACTCTTGGATTTAATTCTGTTGGAGTTAAAATTGTTTATCAAGATAGGAAGGATTACGAGTATTTCGGAGACCCCACACGACAAGATCGCAGGGAAATTAAAGTTAGACACTTTGATTGTATTGAAGTAGAAATTAAACCAGAAGAAATGTCTAAAAGATAGCGGCTGCTTTTATCAGGAGGAGGAAATGATGGACAACAAAAATGAAGTTATTTTTCAATGTAGAAAATGTGAACATAATCTATTTATTGAGGGTATCGATCTGAAATTGATTGATCGAATCTCAAAGATGGAATGTCGAAGCTGTGGAGAAGAGCCAGAAGAGAATTGGATTCTAGTTGGACTGGGAAACTCGGAAGAACAAAAAGATGATTATAATTGGCGATGAAATGTGACTTTCATAAAAAGTTGGAGGGAGAAATGAATAAAGAGCAGTTTGAAAAAGTGTATTGTTCAATATTTACTGAGCAAGACCACAATTATACCTATGCTTTTAAGAGATGGCTTGAATACTATTACGCTACAGAATTGTACGATAGAAGAGTATGCAGTGGATTTAACGAAAATCCCTTTAGGAGTAGAAGAACACGGAGCCATTTGTCGAAATGCAAAACTTCTCCACAACAATGTATTGTCTGACTTGAGAGCAAGAAACATTAAAGAGGATATATGGCGGTCTGCAAGAGATATGGCATTGAGATATTCACACGATGAGATTGAAAGATTGCTTACTGAATTAGCAGATAAAAACTGAATTTTATAAGGGATTAAGATTGACTGCTTAACCCCTCATGTCTGTTAGTTGTCGTTTTCCTGGTTAGAAAAGTAGTCTCTGAGCCTGTCCTTAACTGGTCTAATTAGTTCTGAGGTGGATGACTTAAGATCAAATAATTTTTGAACTTCGGCATTTAATTCTGGATCAGATAATAG
This sequence comes from Paenibacillus sp. FSL E2-0178, assembly GCF_038593005.1. NCBI lineage: Bacteria > Bacillati > Bacillota > Bacilli > Caryophanales > Paenibacillaceae > Paenibacillus > Paenibacillus sp. FSL E2-0178. The sequence continues at coordinate 1,263,260 of NZ_CP151953.1, read as the reverse complement.
GGGGTTAATTAGTTCAATGTTTAAATCTGCTGCAATCTCATTTGCATGCTTCAATATTTTAAAATAGTCTCTTTCAAAGCACACAAAAGATTGCTTACACTCTATCCCAGTGAGTATCTTCATATCTATACCATATGTATCATGCTTTGGTGAATATTTGATTTCTAGACTAAACTCAGTGATATCTTTATACATAATGAAACACATCCTTTCGATTTTATATAGAGATAAGCTTACAAATTATTAGTATTATTAGCAATAATTAAAATCTAATCAATTTTATATTTCGAATAAAACTTTGATTTCATATGAAGAGGTGAATTTATGATTGCTTTAACCAAGACTCAAATCTTAGAAATTGTCAGAGAACAACTGAGTATGCAACTTGGTCAGACACCAACAACAATTAAAACTAATATCAACTGGCTCAGATACGATAAATATGTTTTAGAGTGGACATATCGAAGATCTTGATGATTGCATTTTTAAATATCCTATTCTTGATAACTATGGTCAGATAGTAACTAAGTATATTACCTATCAAAAACTTGGGGGGGTTATTTCGAGGCAGCATCTAGAACTGATAAGGGTTGAATTCAAATTTAAGGTTCAAGATGGTGAGAGATTAAGAAATACATATAATAATAATGAGGTAATGGAATTAATTGATTTCAGCGCAAGGTATTTCATGATGATATAGCTAAATTTAAGAGTGATGAGCTAAGGGAATTAATAGATATGTCTTTGATGATAGGTGATAAAACTTGGTTTGAAGAACTAACAAATACATGCAGAAGCTTTTAAAGACAAAAATAAATATATTTTATTAATAATGACATTGTTATTTATATGTCAAAATAGTGAAATAAATACCTTAATATGGTTAAGATAAAAAAAGAATGGTATAGTTTGGATGTAGGCGCTTACAAATTTAGGAAAGGAGAATTTCTTTTTAAGATATTGGTGTTTCATAATAACACAAAGGAGAATGATAGGAATGAAATTTCGTAAAGGGATATTTCTTGCTGTCTTAACACTGGTGCTTATGATAACTTCATCTGCATATGCAGCCGGAGAGAATGTCCAGGGCATAGAAAACAAAGATCAAAAAAGCGCAGTTAGCATTCAAACTGCACAGATAGTTGGAGAACGTTTTCTTCAAGAATCTGGAATAGAAAATTGGAATCAATCTACTTTAGCATACTCAGAAACCTTTTATGATTTAGATGAAACAGAATCTGCATATTATTTCTTAGTTAACTTTGATAATAAACAAAATGGCTATATTGTTGTATCAGCCATTAAAGAGAGAGGGCCAATACTTCAATTTGGTCTAGGAACTCTCGAATTCGATAAAACGAAAGGTTCAAAAGGATACTTCTTAGGTCTGCAAATTATATATTCGGATAGCGGCAGTGAATTATTATCAAAAAGTGTTAACATTGATAATAAGTCATCAGAGCAAAACTCAGGATTGCGAACTCTCAAAAAGACACCGGAAAGCAGTGTCCCTGTCTGGGATAAATACCTATCTTCTGAAAAGTCAATTACTCCTATGGTCGTTTATCCTACATCAAAAGAACTTGCCTTAACACGTGTTTGGCAAAGAACTCCTGGAGTTAACCACCCAACAACTTCATGTGGCCCTGCTACCGCTGCTATGATCGTAAATTATTATAATTATGTAAGGGGATACTCCTTAAAAGGCTCTTATTATTATTTCGGAGATGCTGCCTTTATTAATCATTTGTACACTGACCTGGGTACGGGGAGTATAGGAACTTCTCTTTCATCTGCGTATACTGGTTTGTTAACTCATTTAAATCATGATTACACTCTTTATTTTAGAGGGATGTCATATAATTCTGGAGTTGGAAACTACGGAGTATATAAAGATGCAATTATGAGTAATAATCCAGTTGCAATTCGATATAATTATTTTGTAAGTAGTGATTCTTACACTAATTATCATTTTGTTGCCGGAAATGGATTCAAAACAGTTTCAGGTGTAGATTACTTTGGCGTCAAAGACCCAGATTATGGCGAAAACTATACTGCTACACAATGGATCAACTGGTTAACGAATGATGACGACTTTGGTATGATTCTAACATTCCCACAAACGTAGTAGTAGCCATCTCCGCTAGATAATAAATACTACTTATATCTTATATTTGTTTAGCGGAGTACCCATTTAAATGGAGGTATACTTATGAAACTGAAGCACTGGGTAACACTAATAGGTCTGATACTTTGTATTCTCTGTGTTTTTGCAGTAGACATTACTACCTTCAAGTACAGAGTAGGACGGGGGATTTCCGGAAATGGAAATCCTGGATTAATAGCATTGTCATTATCGTGGATATTTTTGTCTATAACTCTAACATTCCTCGTATTCATATTTGTGGGCTACATGAAAAGAATATCAAACAAATTAATTAAAATTGTAATTACAACTCTTTCTGTAATTATCCTAATCTCGATGGTTTTTGCAGAATTAAGAGTAATCAATATATTAGAAAAAAATTTAAATGGATTCTCAAGCGAAAGAGACTCCGTTGTTTTTCGTTTTAGTTTGATCAACCAATATACTAATACTTTATTCTATAATTGGCCCATCTTAATTTTTGGGATTTCATTGGCGTTATTTGTTTCTTGTCTTATTGTTTTAATTTGTAATAGGAAAAGTGGTAATTATTGAGTGTTTCTACTTATCTGCTGAGTGTTGATTGGTATGTCATTGATGAGAGTGATAAAGTGTGTTTGAGGAATTATCCAATATATATGATTTAATGTAATGTTTAAATAAACAAAAAATAACTATTCAAATATAAATAAAAGTGCTATAATTGAGTTAGTTAGAGGCTACATATAAGCACAAATAGCCTCATCTATACACTAAGGAGGTTATAGCATTGCTGCCACATTATGAATTAGACTTAGGATTTAGTTGGACAAAGGGAAGGTTTGGGAATAAATCTTATCTGCAGCCATCTATAATAGGCGAGTCAAAACCCATGTTTGAAATGAATGTTAGGCCTGATGATCATGTATTTAACGACAAATTATTTGTTGGAAACTTAGCTTTAAGACATAGCGATATCAAGTACTTTTCAATGCACAATAATAAATCGGAAGCTAAAACAAGTGAAGTAATATTAAAGACTGCCATTGGAAGTCTTGCGAGGTCAAATCCTATTAATCTACTTACGGGATTACCATTAAACTTCTACTTTAAGCAAAGAGATGAATTTGTGCAAACAATCATGAAACTCAACGATGCTCCACAATTTAAAGTTAGAAAAGGTAAGAGTAAAAGTTATGAATCGAAAATAACTATAAATGAATGTAAAATTGTCCCGCAGGGTTATGGAATTGCGATGGATTACATACTAAAAGCAGATGGAAGTATTGAACGACATAAAATAGCCAAATCAAAAGTACTAGTTGTAGATTTAGGTTTTTATACATTGGGATTAATTGGGCTGGATAAAATGGAAATAATGAAAGAATCTTCTGCTCATCTTTTAGGTGTTGATAATGCTTATAAGTTACTACAAACCTATTTGCAATCGCACATCGGAAAATCTCCTGCAAAATATGAATTAGATCCCTATGTTATGTCTGGAGTATATGAAGGGAGAAATATTGGGCATTTAATAAATAGAGCATTCAGAGCATTGGCTCAACAAATTCAAAATGAGATTGAAAGTTTAAATATTACTTTTGATTATTATCTGATTGGTGGTGGAGCAGCTCACTTAATTTATGAATACTTAGATCTTCCAAATAAAATACTGTTTGATCAACTTACTCAGCTAAATGGTTATGGAAAGATAAGTGCTCGCCTATGGAAATAGTAGCTAGAGCAAGGCTGAGGCCAGGAAAAGACAAAGATTTGATTAGAGCTTTTGAGGAGTTACCAGAGCACGAGGATAAAAGTGATGTAGTTAGAAAAGCATTAAGGTTATTGTTCTTTGGTACTCCCATTGAAAAGAATATAGAATTTACATGCCTCGTTGAAGGAGAAGAATCTGACGTTAAAATATTGATTGATGATGATAAATCGCTTGATGACATTTTAGATTCATTTTTAGGTGGAATATAAAAGTAGGCTAAGCCTACTTTATACATATAAGGATGCTCATATTTCGTCTAGGGGGTGGTGAAAAACGTTGATTTTAAAGGGTTTTTTGAGTCGAATTTGCTGATAATATCATTATTTTATCAAATGTTTAGAAAGGGGAATTTTCTATAGATAATTATGTAAAATATCATCTTCATTCTCATCTAAGCAATCCGTCCACATCGATGAGCGTCGATTCGGTTACTAAATTTGAACAATACATAGAAGCAGCAGAACAGGCACAAATGAGAACAATTTGCTTCTCTGAGCATGGTAATATCTTCAACTGGGTAAAAAAGAAACAGGCGCTAGAAAAGAAAAATATGAAATATATCCACGCTAATGAAGTATATCTCACTGAATACATAGATAAAGAAAAGGGCTTAATCCGTGATAATTACCATTACATGTTAATTAGTAAGAACTGGGATGGAGTACAAGAGTTGAACAGACTCACGTCTCTTTCTAATAACCAAGAAGATGGTCATAAATATTACAATCCGCGATTATCGTTCGATGATTTGTTTAACACTTCAGACAATATTATTATGACATCCGCTTGCCTCGCGTCCCCCCTGTGGAGAGCCATCAAGAACGATAACAAACAGATGATGAACAAGTTAATGGATTTCTTTGTAAATAATAAACATAGAATGTTTTTTGAGATTCAATATCATATGCATCCCGAACAAAAGCTATTCAATCAACATCTTTATGATCTATCAAAAACAACAGGTATCCCGCTTATCGCAGCTACAGATACCCACGCCCTAAATCAGTCTCATGCTGAAGCAAGAACAATACTAATGAAGGCTAAAAAGGCAACTTATGGAGACGAAGATGCTTTTGATTTAACATTTAAGACTTATCCAGAAATGGTTAAGATGTTTCAAGATCAAGATTCCGTTCCAAGAAATGTATATCTTGAGGCGATTCATAATACAAATGTGCTTGTAGATATGATTGATGAATTTAAAATAGATGATTCGCCTAAATACCCAAAGTTGCACGATGACTCAGAGAGAGTGTTTAAAGAAAAGATTAATATCGGAGTTGTAGATCGAGGCATAAATAAATTTCCTCCAGAAAAGAAACAGCAATATTTTGAACGAATAAGAGAAGAGTTTGATACATATAAGAAAGTCGGAGCAATAGATTACATGCTTCTACAAAAGGAAGTCGTGGATTGGGCGCATAAAAATGAGATATATCAGGGATATGGTAGAGGATCTGTTAATGGCAGTTTAATAGCATATCTGCTGAAGATTACAGAAATGGACAGTATTAAACATAAATTAAACTTTTTCCGATTCTTAAACCCCGAACGTATCTCACTTGCCGATATCGACCTGGATTGGCCCCCATCAAAGCGGCAAGAAGTTATAGATTATGTATCGACCATTCCAGGTATTCATTTTTCAGAAATCATTACTTTCAATACTGTAGCGCTCAAAGGAGCAATAAGAGAAATTGGTCGAGCATTAGACATGGATTTGTCAACCATAGATCAGATTGCAAAATCAGTTTATAAAAATGAGAAAAAAGAAGATGCGGTTGATTCAAAATACATAGAAATGTATCCAGAATTATTTAAATACGTTGAACTTGTCAAGGGAGTAATAGTAAGTATAGGATCTCACCCATCTGGTTATGTTGTTTCGCCAATCAGTCTTGAAGGGAATATCGGACTTTGCTTCACGAAGGAAAGTAAGTACCCTGTAAGTCAAATTAATATGAAAGAGCTTGACAGTTTAAATTATGTAAAACTAGATATTCTTGGACTGGATAATATTGAAATTATAAATGAAGCCTGTAAACTAACTGGGATCGACAGGCTAGTACCCGATAATATGAATGTTAACGATGAAGATGTGTGGAATTCAATTAGAGAGTCAGGCTTGGGTATATTTCAGTGGGAGAGTGCATCTGCTCAAGCATATTTGAAGGATTTACTTAGCGAAACAACCATAAAAAGAATTAAAGAACAGTACCCTGATTTTAACTATATTGAGTTGTTTTCTATTGGCAATGGTGCTATTCGTCCTTCTGGTGATTCATACAGACAGGCTTTGGCAAATGGCATTTTTAAAGACCATGGACACAAGGCGCTTAACGAATTCTTGAACAACACACTGGGCTATTTAGTCTATCAGGAACAAATTATGAACTTCTTAGTAGAGTTCTGTAATTTTTCTATGGCTGAGAGCGATTCTGTTCGTCGTGGGTTGTCAAAAAAAGAAGGCACTGAAGAATTTTTGCCTGAAATTAGAAAGCGTTTCGTCGATAAATTGAAAAGCGAATACAATGAAACTGAACAATCAGCACTTTCTATTCTCGATCCTTTTCTGCAAGTTATTGACGATGCACAGCGGTATGGTTTTTCAGATAATCACTCCAACCCTTATTCCCATATTGGATATGGAAATGGATATCTTAGATATTATTATCCATTGGCTTTCCTTACTGTCATGTTGAATATCAATAAAGACGACATTGATAAAACGGGACAGATCATAAATTATGCTAAAACAAGAGATATCAAGATCTCTCCGATTAAGTTTGGTAAATCAAATGCGAATTATTCTTATACCGAAGAAGACAGAACTATATATAAAGGTCTTGAATCAATCAAATTCCTTAACGCTAAAATAGCCGAGGAGCTTCTGTTGTTGAGAATAAATACTTATGAGTACTTTATTGATTTATTAGTTGATATCACAGAAAAAACATCAGTAAATACTCGACAACTTGATATCCTTATCAGGCTCAACTTCTTCTCGAAATTTGGAACGTGCGGATTATTACTTGCCATCTATAATGAATTTTCAAGTGGAAAAGTTCAGTATAAAAAGACTTATGTTGAAAAAACAAAACTTAAACGCCTAGAAGAGTTGAGGTCGGCTGAAGAAAGTATCCGATCATTAAATAATTACCTAGAACTACTACCAAATGAAGTCGTAATGTTTGAATCAGAGGTAACGGGATACATAACTACAACTTATCCAAATGTAGAATCAAACTGGTGTGTTGTAACGGACTTGGATACTAAATATAGTCCTAAATTGAAATTGTATCGTCTAAAAACAGGAGAAGAATACAATTTCAAAATGGACAAGAAAACCTTTAATAATAAAGATAAAAAGCTCGTCATTCAGAAAGGCGATATGATTGAGATTACAAGTCACCAAAAGAAGCAGCGTCAAGTGCCTGATGGTGCGGGAGGATTTAAGCCAACAGATCAAACCGATGTTTGGATTACTGGTTACACAAAATACATTCAAAAGGAGTCCGGTAAAAAATGAATGAACAAGAGTAATTCATAAAACTATCTAAGACATCTGTTGAGAAACTACTCGACCGCTCAATCTCAGACAATTATTATAAACTATTACTGACCGAATCTATGCATTATCTCTTAGAAACGAGAGATAATGAGATTTATGAATAAATATAATGATAACTACAATTTAGATATGTACCAAACTGCATATCACATTCACCACTTCCCCGATTCACAAGAAAGGGAGGTAATTGAATATTCAACTTGTGCGGGTTGCGGAGAGGTCATTACAATTTTTGAAATAGAATGTGGTGAGATTTTAGATATCTATGGTTTATCGGTACATGATGAAAGAGATTGCGTTAAAAAGGCAGTAGAAGCAAGAATATTTACGTTAACTGATAATAAAGGAGAATGATAGTTTGAATTTAGTAGGACATAACATGGCATTGGTAGAAGAATTGAAGAAATTTATGATTAAGCGAATTGAAGGGTTTAATAATAAAGGGTACATAAAAGAAGATAAATATGAAAAAATGCTGGATGAAGAAATAAAGTCATTTGATGAGCGATTGGAGACAATGCGCGAATGGCTGTAAAAGAAGGAAAGAAGTTTGAGGAGAACTTTCAGTCATCTGCTGAAAATGTTGATGAAAAAATTTTCTTTACGAGAATTAAGGATACTTTTATACCTCCAGATCTTCGGCAACGAGTAAAGGTAACTAAAAACGATTACGACTGTATGATGTTCGCTCGATCTCATTTATTTACACTGGAATTGAAGTCAACAAAAGAGAACAGGTTTAGCTTTGATGAAAGTATAATTAAGCAGCATCAAATTGATAAGTTAGTTGAAGCAAATACATATGAAGGTGTTATTTCAGGGTTTGTAATGAATTTCCGTGAGCCGCAAAATAGGGTGTTTTTTGTACCAATTCAAGAGTTTGTCAAATACCAATACATAGCACAAAACCAGATCAAAGAAAATAAGTATAAAGTAAAGATAAACAAATCGAGTATTCCAATTGGAATCTGCGAAGAGATTGGTATTGAGATTAAGGGATTTAAGAAGAAAGTAAACTGGCATTATCACATAAAGGAGTTTATCACGGAGGCAATTAACTCATTGCCCCAAACCGTTTGAGGACGCTGCAGAAGAGTCAAAGGAGGATTGGGGCAATTGTAGCACAAAGCTGAGAAAGGGGCTTAGAAAGCCTCTTATTACATTACAAGAGGGTGACAAACATTAATCTATAATTAGACAAGAAAGTCGTGAAACGGCTTCGTAATTTACCCGAACCGATGGAACCAAAAGATATTCAAGAATTCTTGGGATTGAGCAAGAACTCTACATATAATCTAATTGAATCGAAACAGTTCTACAGTATACGAGTCGGGAAATTGTATAAGATACCAAAGAGAAACTTCATAAAGTGGTACTTGGGTTAACGAACATAGGTGGCAGAAAATGCCCCCTATTTTTTTATTTTGAAAAGTTGCATTAAGGAAAGAATGTTGGACAGCTTTTTGCGCACCCCAGAATGCCCCCTGCTAATATGATATATGAAAAAAGTAAGTATAATATTGAAAGTAAGCAAACAAAAAACCCTTATGTATCAAGGGTTTTAAGCTGAGATATGGTATTAAACCTCTATAGGACGGATGGGGTTCGAACCCATGACCCCTACCCTGTCAAGATAGTGCTCTCCCGCTGAGCTACCGTCCTGCAACGAAATTTATAATACCATATGATGTGAGGGAATGGCAAGAATTTTTTATAACGAAGAAATAGGTTGGCTGATATATGGAATTTATTAGAGAATAAATAGGAGGCAGTACTATGCTACTCTGGGGAAGCGGATCACGGCGGAAGAGAAGAAGGTGGGCTGTGATTTGACAGGTTAGATTAACCCCTTTACTGGTGGTAGATGATAAGATAAGGTGCAGGTCCCGCTGAATGTGAGTGGGGCTTTTTTGCAGCGAAAAAGTTGAGCGACACAGAAAAGATTTTATAATATAATGATGGCGGTTGTCTGGGAATATCTCTCAATCATTCCATTATACATAATGAAGCCGAAGGAGTTCTTCTAATGATCGTAACTTTGCATGAATCTGAAATGCCTGAGGTTAGTCTTAAGTATGTTGTGATTGTCATGAAGCAAGGTGAAGACTGGGTTCTGGTGCGGCACCGCGAGCGGTCCACATGGGAATTTGCCGGAGGACATATTGAAGCAGGAGAGAGTCCTGATGAAGCTGCCGCCAGGGAGCTGTATGAGGAAACAGGCGCTGAGGCGTACAAGTTATACCCTATATGCGTATATTCGGTGAGAAGTGAAGAAGTACCCGCGAGCTACGGGATGCTGTACTTTGCAGCTGTAGATAAGTTCGGCCCCCTGCCCCCATATGAAATGGAGGAGATTCGCAGATTCAGAGAAATTCCGGAAACGGTTACGTATCCAGGGATATATCCGACGTTAATCGCGAGAGTAACAGAATATATCAAGCAACTGAGCGGAAATGCCAATGAAAGCAGATCTATTGAACAAGTGGAATTTGGTGCGCAATAATCCTACCATTGAACGGAGTGATTGCCGTGTCTATGCCTACTCATATTGTGGCGGTCGGCGGGATTGTTGAGAATGGGCAAGGAGAAATTTTGCTGGTCCGAACGTTTCATGGCGGCTGGGTGTTCCCCGGAGGTCAAGTGGAGTCAGGAGAGAACCTGATGGATGCGCTAACCCGTGAAATACAGGAGGAAAGTGGCATCCTCACTGTGGTTGACCAGCTGATCGGCGTGTATTCCAATACGGGGATGTACAAATGGCATGACGGTGTAACCGATGTCCCGACCAAAGTGATGCTGGACTATGTGTGCCGGCCAATCGGCGGGGCATTAGCAACATCGGATGAAACAGCGGAGAGCTGTTGGGTCAGCCGGGATAAAGTGCTTGAGATGATTACCAGCCCTGCTATCCGCACCCGTTATGAAGCTTATCTGGCATTTGACGGTACAGTCGCTTATATGGCCTACCAGACCAAGCCCGAATTTACAGTAAGTCTGAGCAGGAAGATATGATGCAGTACCATATAAGGAGATTATAGATGAACGTAGAATATGGGAAATTAACTTTTCTGGAGATTAAGCAAAAAGCAGCCGAAGGCTATATGGCTATTATTCCAACCGGCTGCACGGAGCAGCAGGGGCCGCATGCGACGGTGGATTTTGATATCTGGCTGGCTACCGAGCTGTCTATTGAAGCAGCAACTATGGCAAATTTGAGCTACGGTGTGAAGTCGCTGGTAATTCCGACGATTCCATTTGGTCCAACTCCTGAGCACCGTAATTACGGCTATGGCTACATCGACATCCCGCAGAAGGTGTATGAGGATGTGATCTATGCGGTTCTGGTTTCACTGGCTGACCAGGGCTTCAAGCAGCTGGTGATTATGCGCGGCTGCGGCGGACATATGCTGAACCAGGTGGCTGTGAAATTTAATCAGGATTATGCAGGAAAAGCCAGGGTTCATCTTCCGCATCATCCGTTCCATGAGGTCTGGTGTACACATGCCAATCCGCATATTCCGGGTGGTCATGCCGACAGCTTCACCACATCTCTGGGGCTCTACAAACATCCCGAGTGCATCCGTGAGGAGCTGATTGAGAATCCCGGCAGTACTGAACCGGATTGGGACGATCCCGGACTCGACTTCACCAGGTACTCGGCAACGGGTGTCATTGGCGATCCGACTCATGCCAGCGAAGAATTAGGACGCAAGCTGTGGAAGGGCTCTGTGGAGACTATCGCAGCCGAGCTGCAGAAGATTGCTGCACAGGCTGTTGAGATTAGTCAGGCTGAAGCTTCCAGGCAGTAATGGAAACATAGGCAAGCAGCAGAAAGAAAGACACGTGCGAGTTAGTTAAGCCCCATAGGCTTCGTCCAATTAACCGCGACAGCGGCTTGGAGAAGCAAGTGGGGTTATTTCTATTGATCGCGGTGCGACGCGAAGGGTGTTCTGCAGCTTTTTTTGCGAGAGATTATGTTATAGCTTCTCAAGTCCGAGTTCCGTGTAAGTTTGTGAACGGCAGAGAATAAGGTAGAATAGGGACACCAATTGCTGTGAGAAGAGGTTAGTTTATGAGCGATGAGAATTCGAAGTTCAAGCGGCTTGGAGAGTATCTGAAATCACGCCGGGACCGGCTGCAGCCTGAAGCTGCCGGGCTTAAGGAAACGAACAGCCAGCGCAGAACACCCGGACTACGGCGGGAGGAAGTGGCGATCCTGGCGGGTGTCAGCAGCACCTATTATACGTGGCTGGAGCAAGGCAGAGAAGTTACTGCTTCCCGAGAGATTATGGAGAGTCTAAGCCAGGCCCTGCGCTTGACGCCTGATGAGCGGACGCATCTGTTCGAGCTGTGGAATCCAGGGAATCCGGATCCAGTTCCTTCTATTAATACGGTGAGCCCCGGGCTGAATCCGCAGTGGCGGGATATTATCAGCCAGCTGTCTTATCCGTCTTTTATTACGAATGAGCGGTCCGAGGTTCTGGCCTGGAATGATAAGGCGGGTGAAGTTCTTAGCAATTTCGGGAAGCTGCCTGCTTCCGAGCGCATTATGCTCCGTCTATTGTTTCTCGATCAGGGGCTGCGCCGCCGGATGCTGAATTGGGAGGAGTTCGCGCTCTATTCAGTAGCTGTGTTCAGAACCTATTATGACATGCATCTGCACGATCCCTGGTACAAAGACATGGTAGTGAAGCTCTGTGAGGACAGTATGGATTTCGCAGAGATGTGGAAGCTGCACAACATTCAAGGCAAAAAAGTAAATCGCGTAGTCATACAAAGTCTAAGCACGAATCAGTCTGTGACCTATGACATCAACTCCGTTGCAAGTCTGGCCGATCATCCAGGTCTGCATATCTGTATTTATACACCTGTGGTGGCAGAGAGCTGAGAATCGAATGGAGTCACCTGGACGGCCGGTCTGCTTCTATTTCTGTGCTGTGCTGTTCTGTTCCCTGGTAATGATCTTACTAGCATAAACGTACTGTGGCTGCTCCATGGCAGGAAGGTTAGAATAGGGACATATCCGAAGAATCTTTCACCGGGAAAAGAGGGAGGCAACCAAATGCAGACAAGAACACTCGGAAACGAAGGGTTGACAGTATCGGCTCTGGGACTAGGAACAATGATGATGCCGGAGAACGAAGAGTCGGTAAAAGTGATCCATGGGGCACTCGACCTGGGAGTAACCCTGCTGGACACAGCAGATATCTATGGAGATTTCGCGCAGCAGCGTTTTGGCAGCAATGAGAGGCTCGTGGGCCGCGCGCTTAAGGGCAGACGGGATAAAGCGGTTATTGCGACCAAATTTGGCATTACGCATACTCAGGGCCCCAAGGGTGATCCGGCTTATATCAAAAAATCCGTAGATTCCAGCCTATACCATCTCGGTATGGATTATATTGATCTGTATTATCAGCACCGTCCTGATCCGAACACACCAATCGAGGAGACTATAGGCACGCTGGCTGAACTGGTCAAGGAAGGGAAAATCCGCTACATTGGCTTATCGGAAGCTTCGCCTGAGCTGATACGCCGTGCACATGCGGTACATCCCATTACGGCACTGCAGACAGAATATTCGCTCTGGAGCCGGGAGGTAGAGGATGAAATACTGCGGCTGGTCAAAGAACTGGGCATCGGATTCGTTCCTTATAGTCCGCTGGGCCGCGGATTTCTGACCGGTCAGATTAAAAGCTTTGACGACCTGCCGCCGGACGATTACCGCCGTAGCTACCCGCGGTTCCAGGGAGCGAATTTCGCCAGGAATCTCGAAGTGGTCTCGCTGATCGGGCAGATGGCAGCCGAGAAGGACTGTGCTCCTTCGCAGCTTGCACTGGCCTGGCTGCTTGCGCAGGGTGAGCAAATTGTGCCGATCCCGGGAACAAAGCGGCTGGATCGGGTGCAAGAGAATCTCGGTGCGTTGCAGGTAGTGTTGTCAGCGGATGATCTGGCCCGGATCGAGCGGATCTCCCCGCAGGGTGTTGCAGCCGGAGGGCGCTTTCCCGGCCATTAAGGGCTGAATAGTTGAGAGTTGCAGCAGCAGCATCAGCTACGCATTGAAATGCAATAACGTTCTTATCTGCACCGCTTGTTTTGTAAGCGGTCTGCGGATAAGGACGCTTTTATGAGTTGCACCGGCACATCACCAGTGTTCGGATTCTTGCGAAAACGGAAATAGGTAACAAGTAAAAGGTAGCAGGTGACAGGTGACAGGCGACAGGTGACAGGTGGCAGGTGTACTGGAGCAAGTGTTCATCGCAAAAGTGAAGCGGACTGAGATTCCGTTATTTTGTTCATTCTGCCCCAAAATGAGGGGCGGCGGGGCATATAAGAGATTCTCAGTCCGCTTGACCGGCGAATCTGCCTGATTTGCAGGAATAGAGGAATCTCAGTCCGCCTCATCAGCCAGCTGACGAGGAGATGATGAAGTTTTCCGCCTCAGCGCTGCAAGCTCTTAAGCCGCTCGGTTTCCTCCTCAATCCGCGCCACATCAATCCGTTCGAACAATAATTCCAGCCCCTGCACCCGCTGATGCGCCTGAACGGCTACCGGCTGCCAGACAGGCTGTTCAAGGGACAGAAACTCCCTGATCTTGCCGCAGGAGAACGGAATGAACGGGTTCAGCAGGTTGGACAGATTAGCGATGTTCTGTACACAGGTATACAGCGTGCTGGCACAGGCGGCGGGGTCATTCTTAATCTGCAGCCACGGCTGCTGCTGATCGAAATATTTGTTAGCCTGGCGGATATGGGTGAAGACATGCTCGAGCGCTTCTTTGAAGCTGCCCCCCTCAATAAGTCTCCCGGTCTCGCTGTACAGAGTATTAATGCTGCTGGCCCATGCGGCATCCAGTGTACCCTCAGGCACCTCGCCATTCCAGAACTTATTCACGAATACCAGACTGCGGTTGACGAAATTACCGAAGGCACCCAGCAGCTCGCTGTTATGGCAGTAGATGAATTCTCTCCAGGAGAAGTCGGCATCCCGTTTCTCGGGGCCGTTCGCTGTCAGGAAATACCGGATGGAATCCGGATTGTAGCGGCTGAGAATATCCGGCACCCAGACGGCCCAGTTACGGCTTGTGGAGAATTTCTCCCCTTCGAGAGTCATGTATTCACAGGAGAAGATGCGGTCCGGCAGATGAAGGTCTCCAGCACCCAGCAGCAGAGCCGGCCAGATCAGGCTGTGAAAAGGTACATTATCCTTGCCGTGCACATAATAGGCGGTAATGGGAGGGCTCCCGGCGTCCTTGTCCTCAGTGGATTCCAGCCAGAAATCCTCCCAGCCGTTGCCGGTCCCGGCAGCCCACTGCTTGCTGGCGGACAGATAGCCGCTCACGGCTTCGATCCACACATAGATTTTTTTGTCCGTGAAGCCATCGACGGGAACATCCACCCCCCAGTCCAGATCCCGCGTTGCAGCGCGGTCCTGCAGTCCTTCCAGCAGATATCTGCGGGTTAAACGCACAGCATTGTCTCTCCAGCCTTGCGCAGAATCTACGTATTCCGAGAGTGCGCTTTGGAAGCTGGATAGTGACAAATAATAATGCAGGGTGGAACGCAGCACCGGCGGGGTTCCGCAGATTTTGCAGGTACGCTCCAGCAGGTCAACCGGGTCGAGTATCGTAGAACAGTAATCACATTGGTCACCCCGGGCCTGCTGTCCGCAGACCGGGCAGATTCCCTCTACATAGCGGTCCGGCAAGTAGCGCTGATCCTGCTCACAGTAGCATTGGAGCGTTGACTTCTGGTACAGATGGCCGTTATCCAGCAGCTTAAGGAACAGCTCCTGCACCACACTGTGGTGATGCTCCTGATCGGTCCGGGTGTATAAGTCATAGGTGAATCCTAGTGTGCGGAAGCAATCTGTGAATTCCTGATGATATCTGCTGGCGAATTCACCAGGGGATACACCTTCCTGCGCTGCCTGTACAGCAACTGGAGTGCCGTGGCAGTCACTGCCGGAGACATAGAGTACAGCGTCTCCATTGGCACGGTGATAGCGGGCCAGGATATCTCCCGGCAGAAGACTTGCAAGCCTGCCCAGATGCAGGGAACCATTGGCATACGGCCAAGCCCCTCCGATAAAAATGTTTGTCATGTCATTGTCCTCCTATAAGTTTTGTTGACAGATGTTTCCTTGAAACGGCTTCGGGCAAAACCCGTTTCTGAGAACATGTTTAGGTTTCTAAGCGCACAAAAAAGACCCTCATCCCCAAAGGGACGAGAGCCTGTGCTCACGTGTTACCACCCAAATTCATCAATGCCTTGCGGCATCCACCTCTTCAGGTACGTCCGCATAAGCTTGCGGGTATACCCTAGCATGGTAACGGATGCGGGTTCCGGCGCAGCCTACTTCCCGTTATGCGGGCTTCGATGCGCAGCTCTGAGACCATATTCCCGTGGGTTTTCTTTGCTCCTTTTCAGCGGCCGGAGCTCTCTGTGAAAGAATTGCCAAGGTACTCTTTCTCTTCATAGCTATTGTGGTTATGCTAATTACTGGATATCATATATGCAGGTGATGGCTTATGTCAACACCGGATATAGAGATAAAGGAGAATGAGACTTTTGCCGGAAAAAAAGCAGGAAAAGAAAAGCTCAGGCATAATGGGGTGGCTTGGTAGCGTAGGGGTCCTGCTGCTGCTGAAGGGCAAAACTATTCTGTCTCTGCTTAAGCTGGGGAAGATAGCGGGTCCGTTAATTTCTATGGCGGTATCCATCTGGGCCTATGCACTGATCTCACCATGGCAATTTGCAGTGGGCTTCGTTGCCTTATTATTCGTTCATGAGATCGGCCATGTTATAGCAGCCAAACGGATCGGACTGCCGGTGAGCGCACCGCTGTTTGTTCCTTTTATGGGAGCACTCATTACGATGAAAAAACAACCGCTGGATGCCAGAGAGGAAGCCTACGTTGCTTTTGGAGGCCCCATTCTGGGGAGCATTGGCGCGGCCGCAGTATTCGGGGCAGCTTATTATTATCACAGCCCGCTGCTGTATTCACTGGCTTATGTCGGATTTTTTATTAACCTGATCAACCTGCTGCCGATTCATCCGCTGGATGGGGGAAGAATTGCCACTGCGGTTACCCGGTGGTTATGGCTGGTGGGTCTGGTTGGAGGTCTGGCAGTGATCATCTATCTGAAATCTATTCTGTTCGGTATTATCTGGCTGTTATTTGCCTATGACATGTACAAGAAATATATCAGCCGGCGCACGAAGAATCAGATGCATGCCGTATTGAAGAGCTTCCTGATACCGATTGAAGATTTGCAGGATCAAGGGTATCTGATTCCCGGACCTGAGCACAAAAGGGAACTGCCTTTTACCACCTACAGTGATTTGAACCGCCAGCAATATCTTGGTGTCCGCTGGGACAATCTGGACTACTACGGTACAACGACTATGCCAGTACAGTCTATTATCAGCAAAGTCCGGATCGTGCAGCTCGACCAGCTGTATGTAGATACTAAGCTGCAGCTGAAGATGCAGTGTGAGGTCAGTTTTACAGTGTTTGATAATGATAAATATTATGATGTGCCGGCCGCGTCACGCTGGAGATATGGTATTGCTTATTTTGTACTCGCAGGCTTTCTCGGCGTCATGATGTACCTTGTGCATATCGTTGGCAATGTAAATCTGTAAGGATTCGTTTATGAAGCCCCTGATTCGTCAAAGCTGTATAGAATTAAGAAGAACAGGGGGGGTACAACTATGCGCAAGTCATTCGTGTGGTGCGGGATCATTGGAGTGTGTGTGATGCTGGGGACGGCCGGATGTGCGGCTGGCGGTGAGGCTCCCGGATATACGGGGGTTCATAAGATGAGCGGGCTGGATGGCAGACTGGATACACCGGATGGTCTAATATCACCGGTTATGCAGGATGTGTACGACCGTTCGATTCCGGAAGAGGTGTATTCCATTCAATAGTCCGGAGGACGCGGCTTATCCGTCTTCCCTATCCCTGAAGACCTGAGGCTCTATACAGGATATTAAAAATTCTGTATAATGGCTCAATGTTGATTGGACCTACAGAGAGGGGCTAGAGGAGAATGGCAGTGGAAATCGTACATGTCACTACAGAGGAGCAGCTCCAGATGGCGCTTGCGATCCGCAATAAGGTATTTGTGGAGGAACAGAAGGTACCGGCCGAAGAGGAGATTGATGAATATGATGTGATCGGTGACAATGCGCATCATTTCCTGCTTAAGGAGAACGGGGAGCCGGCAGCTACCGGAAGACTGATTTATTACAAGGCACAGACCGCTAAAATGCAGCGGATTGCTGTTCACGAGCATTACCGGTCCAAGGGTTTCGGACGGATTTTGCTGCTCGCTATGGAGGGGCATGCCCGTGAACTAGGCCTGGTAGCCTCCATTCTCGACGCCCAGTGTCATGCAGAAGCCTTTTACAGCAAACTGGGCTATGAAGTAATTTCCCCGGAGCCCTTCTATGATGCCGGTATTCTTCACGTGAGAATGCAGAAAACGCTGTAATCAGCCCGGGTACATACTCTTTCGATTCTATGGACAAGCTATCTGTGAGCCAGATTGATGGCTAATCCTAGGCGCGAAGGAGAAGATCCTAAGTGATGAACAACGAACGTGAACGCTTTATTGCAGCTCAAAGAAACGGTGATGGTGATCTGACCAAGTTCCAGACCTCTTCCGGCCGTGTGCTGGATTATCAGCAGGCACTTCAGGAGGTTCAGTCCGGGAGTATTGCCGGAGTCAACGCATTCAAAGGGAAAGACGGCGAAATGTATATTCGCGGCGATGCAGATGGGGATCCTACCAACAATCTGGATCAGCTTCCGCAATTTTAACCAGGCATAGATAACAGGATGAAACGATGAAACGGCCGGACAAGCGTCTATTTTGATGCTAATGTCCGGCTTTTTTGTGTTGTGGAGTGGGCATATCTCCTCGGTATTTCTTAGATTGCACGCCGAAACCGGTTGCATAATGGTGTGTTTTTCTTTTCTACTGCAAAAAGAAATAATTCCCTGAATTCTGCGCAACTTGTAGAAGGGTTGGTAGTATACATTAACAGCATGAATTATTTGGAGGGGCTCTACAATGAGATGGAGAAAAATTGCTCTATGCGTGGTTGTGTTTTCCATGATGGGAAGCTCATATTTGTTCGCTGACGCTGTAAACCAGAAAATCAAAGTGTGGAGCAATGGAAAGGAAATAGCCGATGGGGGCTATTTGATTGACGGCAAGGCCTATATCCCTGCGAGAGAAGCGGGAGGTGTCGTCAGCTGGGACGGTTCAGGCAAAGTGACGATCCTCAAGCCTAATGTGCATATTGTGCTGTTCAAGGGCGATACGGTTTTCGGCAATGTAAACACAGGCAAGCTGAAGATGAAGATCCTTACCCAGGTTGACAGCCTGAAGGACAGCGTCTCAGCTGTGAAGGTGGCAATCACCGATCCGTCAGGGAATGTGAAGGATATTCTGGAGGATGCCGGCGGCTCGAAGAATGAGGACTTCTGGTTTTCCACCCCGGAATTCACCTATGATTTCAAAGAATCCGGCAAATACAGTGTTGGGTTCTTCATCAAGTCATCCAAGAGCGGAGATTACGTTCTTGTGTCAGAAAAGGTAGTTACGGCTTCGGCCAAGAATTAACCGGGGTCTGCAAATTGACCTGAACTTATCTTACGTGTTACGATACCAAATGTAGGATAATTCAATTTAAAGTGAGGTATTTCAATGAGCGATCACAAACATGAGCATGGCCATGAACATGGTGAAGCATGCGGTTGCGGACATGATCACGACCATGAGCACGAGGAGTTTGTGCTGACCTTGACGAACGAGCAGGGCGAAGATGTAGAGATGGTGCTGGTAGAAACGTTTGACGTAGGCGAGAAGTTATACGCACTGCTGCTCGAGCGCGAAAACCCTGAAGCAGACGGCATCATTCTGCGTATGGAAGAAGAAGACGAAGAAATGGTACTCTACAACATTGAAGATGAAGCTGAATGGAAAGCTGTTGAAGAAGCTTACAACGAGCTGCTGGCCCAGCAAGAATAGATTTCAGTGAATCAAGTACTTAGGCTTGCTGTCTTGGACAAGACAGCATCGCCTAATACAAAACCCCGATACTGTTACAGTATCGGGGTTTTGTATTGCTGCAGGGCCTGAGCCGATTAAGAAATCGGCTCAGCCTCTACAATTACTTTGATGTTGGTGATGCTGCGGTCCTCAGGGCCTTTGACCGGCAGGCCGATTTCCACATGGTCGATGATATAGTCAATGTTATCTTGGGTAATAACTTCACCAGGGAGAAGAATCGGGATGCCCGGCGGATAAACATAGATGAATTCTGCAATAATGTAGCCTGCAGACTCCCGGAAGGGAACCAGCTGTGTATCGGCGTAGAAGGCATCTCTCGGAATCAGGGCCAGCTGCGGAATATTCGGCACCTGCACCTTCATCTCATAGATCTCACCTTTGCTGTAATGGATCGCTGAGAGCACGCGCAGAGCGGCTAACAACTTATCTACCGATTCCTGGGTATCTCCAGGGGTAATCAGGCAAAGAATATTATACATGTCGCTGAGTTCTACTTCGATGTTATACTTCTGACGCAGCCAGTTCTCGGTTTCGTATCCGGTAATGCCCAGATGGCGGACGTGAATGTTAAGCTTAGTCGGGTCGAGATTAAAGGTTGCCTCTGTACCGAGAATTTCTTTACCGAAGCTGTACAAGCCTTCAATGCTGTTAATAGTGTCCCGGGCATAGTTGGATAAGGCGATGGTTCTTGAGGCCATCTCATGCCCGTTTAGCGCCAGATTGCGTCTGGAGGTATCCAGAGAAGCAAGCAGAATATATGAAGTTGAAGTTGTGGTCAGCATGCTGAGAATGGTTTGTACCCGCTGAGGGTTAACAAGACCTGTCTTGGCATTGAGATTCAGTACCGAGCTCTGCGTCATGGAGCCGCCCAGTTTATGCACGCTGGTTGCTGCCATATCCGCACCGGCCTGCATGGCCGATACCGGTAACTCCTCATGAAAATGAATCAATACTCCATGTGCCTCGTCCACAAGTACGGGAACCCCGTAACTGTGGGCCAGGTCGACAATCGAACGCAGGTCGGCGCACACGCCAAAATACGTCGGATTGATAACGAGGACACCTTTGGCATCCGGATGGCGCCTCAAAGCCCGTTCGAGCGAGCTTGTGGTTATGCCGTGGTCTATCCCAAGATTCTCATCCTGTACAGGAGAGACGAAAATAGGCTTGGCTCCGGAGAAAATAATGGCCGACATCACGGATTTGTGAATATTGCGCGGCACAATAATTTTATCTCCTTCTGAGCAGACAGAGAGGATCATAGTCATGATGGCATTGCTCGTGCCTTGTACACTGAAATACGTGTAATCGGCGCCGAAGGCCTCTGCAGCCAGCTTCTGAGCTTCAAGAATAACCCCGGTGGGCTGATGAAGATCATCAAGCGGTGCAATATTGATCAAATCTATGGATAGAGCGTTATCGCCGATAAACTCACGGAATTCGGCATCGGTCCCTAGCCCCTTCTTATGTCCCGGAATATGAAATTGAACTGGGTTTCCGGCGGCATGCTTTTTGAGAGCTGTGAAGAGGGGAGTTACATGTTGATCCATTTAATGCTGTCACAACCTTTCGCGAAGATTAGTTTTTTTCAAGCAAGCATCAGTATAACAAATCAATCAACATAATACTAGGATGTGATGAAATGTCTGGCAAAGTAGCGCAGCGTATGCATATCAATTTGGCCTCACCGTTCATTGTGGAGATGTGGGTCATTATTTTTCTGGTCGAATTCGTAAAAGGATCGCTGCTGGTAGCCCTGCTGCCAGTCTACATGGAGAATATTCTGGGCCTGTCGGTGACGGTGGTCGGCTTCGCCTTTGCCCTGCAGTATCTGGGAGATAATCTGTTCCGCAGCCCGTTCGGCTGGGTGATGGAGCGGATAGGCTACCGCTGGACGATGACAGGTGCACTGCTGCTGATTCTGGTGGCTGTCGGGCTGATCATCTATGCCAAAGATGCAACCACATTGTCTATTGCCTGTCTAGTCCTGGGCATCGGGACTTCGCCGTTATGGCCTTGTACTATGACAGGGATTACTGAACTTGCCGGTTCTACGGAAAGCGGCAGCAGCGGGGCGGCGATGGGCGCTGTGGAGATGGCGTCGCTGGCCGGCACCGGGATCGGCCCGATCATCGTCAATTTCATGATGGACCATGGCGGACAGAGCTACCGTACGGTCTTTCTGGTGCTGATGGGCTTCGCAGCTGCTGTAGTGGCTGTAGCGCTGCTGCTGCCTTCTAGAATTGGCGGCCATGCGCCTCATGTAGTCCGTGAGATGAATGCTGATGGAGCGGGTGCGCCACGTACGCCGCTGCGGCCGCTGCAGAGCCTGAAGCGGACTTGGCATCAGGTCAGAACTTCCCTGAAGGTAAGCCGGCTGCTCTTCCCGGCGCTGTTCCTGCAGGCTTTTGCCATCGGGCTCATGACCCCGGTGGTCACTTTGTTCGCCCGCTCCGAGCTGCATGTGACGCCTAACCAGTTCAGCCTGCTGCTGATTGCCGGGGGAGGCATCACCGTGCTGGCGCTGATTCCGGCGGGCAAGCTGGTTGATAAGATCGGGACATCGGTCTTCCTCAACATCGGCTTCCTGCTGGCAGCCTGTTCCCTGGCATTCTTCTCGCAGGTCCGCTGGCTACCGCTGGCCTTCGTTGCCGTGGCGATGGTCGGAATAAGCTATGCGCTTATTCTGCCGGCATGGAATGCCTTCCTGGCCAAGCAGGTTCCCAAGGGTGAGCGTGGGACGGTCTGGGGCCTGTTCCTGACGCTGCAGGGCTCAGGAATGGTCGCAGGTCCCGTGTTGTCCGGCAAGCTATGGGATTCCGTCAGCCATAGTGCGCCTTTTCTGGCCAGTGCAGGTGTAATGATCCTGCTCTTCGGCCTGCATCTGCTGATTGTCCACCGGACGAAGCTGAAGCAAGGCAGAGCGCATTAAGTGCTGTTTTTATTAAAGTATTAGAGGAAACACTAAAGCCGCAGACAGACCGGTAAACCTGGCTGCCTGCGGCTTTTATAGAGTTTGTTTTGCCAATTGATCAGGGAATGACGTCAAAAGTAGGGTCTGGCGTTTGGAAAAGGCGCAAAGCGGGTAAAAATAGTCAATAAACCAAGTTACCGCTACATAAAATGAAGTATAAAATAAGTGTAAGACGAATGCAAAATGATGGTGCGTATGTGGAGGTCCGGCAGTCAGTTCTACTTCTTAAGTTAGGCCATGAAACTGGCTATGCTGTAACCAAGCAGTTAGGGGGGAGTGCCGTGAACAAAAATGACGAAGTGGAGTACTGCAATCTGGAGCTCCGGTTTGACAGACAACATATCCAGGACTTGATTAAGGATCTGATAAAGGAAGGCTATTCCCTTTACTGGAGTGAGAATGAGAATGTTTTTCTTATTTCGGTGCGCACCGGACGCAAGCTTGTGAAGCTGCGCTTCCAGCGGATTAAGGATGGCTTCAAGCTGGTGGGAGATTATATGATCCGTGATGCGCGCCTGGCTGAATGGATGGAGAAGCTGATTGGTGATATGCGCGGCCATGCTGTAGTCAAACGTTTCCGCGACCGCCAGATTATTATTGAGAATATTCTATTCGGCGAAGTGATCCGCCTGGTGGAGATTTCCGGATATCAGCAACGTGTCCTGTACCAGAAGGGTCCGCTGCTATCCGACCAGGAACTGACGAAGCTGTTCTACTCTATTGAAGGCGAGGAGCGGATCCGTGACCGCCGGCTGGAGGTTGATGAGCAGCTGGACCGGCTGAGTGAAGCCATGCGCAATAAGGATTCTGCCGGAGTGGAGGCTTGCACCGCCAGGCTGAACATTCTGACCAGGGAGCTTGCCGCGCTTGAATGGTGAAATTGAATTGATTATCTTCTGTTCAAGGCATCCCGCTATGGGGTGCCTTGAACTTTGTAATGCAAGTTGCGTGCAGGGGTTCACTTCTGCGCTCAAAACCGTTAAAATAGTCATTGTGAGCAATTTCCCTGATTCTTAGGACTTTGTCAATGAAATTGATCTCTCTTTCGCAGGCGGAACTTTGCTGTCTCTGACAAAGGGTGGTATTCTTATACTGCGAGAAATGGATTTCACAAAAAATACAGGGTGCAAAGGGTGGAGAACCAGATGTCAAAACAACAAATCGGCGTCATTGGCTTGGCGGTAATGGGCAAAAATTTGGCTCTTAACATCGAGAGCAAAGGCTTTAGCGTATCCGTGTTTAACCGTTCCCCGGAGAAGACACATGATCTGGTCGCAGAAGCAGCAGGCAAGAACCTGGTAGGTACTTTCTCAGTTGAGGAGTTTGTACAATCCCTGGAAGTGCCGCGCAAAATCCTGATTATGGTTCAGGCGGGCAAAGCAACCGATGCTACCATTGAGCAGCTGCTGCCGTTCTTGGATCAAGGCGATATTATTATTGATGGCGGTAACGCTTATTTCCCTGACACCGTTCGCCGCAGCAAATATCTTGAGGACAAAGGCTTCCGTTTCGTAGGTACTGGCGTATCCGGCGGCGAAGAAGGCGCACTGAAAGGTCCTTCCATTATGCCTGGCGGTCAAGAAAGCGCGTATAAGCTGGTTGAACCTATTCTTACGGCTATTTCTGCCAAAGTGGACGGAGAGCCTTGCTGTACATATATCGGACCGGACGGTGCCGGGCACTATGTAAAAATGGTGCATAACGGCATTGAGTACGGCGACATGCAGCTGATCGGCGAAGCGTACCATTTGCTGAAAGATGTGCTGGGCCTGGATGCCAAGGAACTGCACAACACCTTCGCAGAGTGGAACAGCGGCGAGCTGGACAGCTACCTGATCGAAATCACAAAGGATATCTTCGCGCAGTATGACGAAGAAACCGGCAAACCAATGGTTGACGTCATCCTTGACGCTGCCGGACAAAAGGGTACCGGCAAATGGACAAGCCAAAGCTCGCTGGATCTCGGCGTGCCACTGTCCATGATCACCGAATCCGTATTCTCCCGCTTCCTGTCTGCAATGAAGGAAGAACGCGTTGAAGCCAGCAAAGTGCTGAGCGGTCCTGCTGCTGTAGCCTTCGATGGTGACAAGGCTGAATTCATCGAGAACGTGCGTAAAGCATTGTTCGCCAGCAAAATCGTATCGTATGCACAAGGCTTCGCACAGCTGCGTGTAGCTTCTGATGAATACGGCTGGGATCTGAAATATGGTGAACTGGCCAAGATCTGGCGCGGCGGCTGCATTATCCGCTCCCGGTTCCTGCAGAACATCACGGATGCCTATGCCAATAATGCAGACCTGAAGAACCTGCTGCTTGATCCGTTCTTCAAGGATGTTATGGATAACTACCAATCCGCATGGCGCAAAGTTATTGCCTCGGCCGTAACTCTGGGTATTCCGGTTCCCGGCTTCTCCAGTGCGCTTGCTTACTATGACAGCTACCGTACAGAACGTCTTCCAGCGAACCTGCTGCAGGCACAACGCGATTATTTCGGCGCCCACACCTTCAAGCGCGTGGACAAAGAAGGCGTGTTCCACCACAACTGGCTGGCTGAGTAACAGTAACCGCCCAGCTTAGGCTATAGAGAGCCCGAAATGCTTTTCGCTTCCTGCGGAGAGCTTTCGGGCTTTTTTGCACCTCTGCTGCATTGTGCAAACTTTTCACCCTGTGTTATGATATGACAAATGTCGCGGTTGGAGGTAGTTATGGCTGGGGATCAGGAAGAGCAGCAGAATATACGGGATATCACAGAGAACAGAAATATTATACTCGTCGGAATGATGGCTACGGGGAAGTCAACGGTAGGCGCTATGCTGGCTGAGGAGCTTGGATATGAACTGGTTGATCTGGATGCAGTGATTACGGAGAGTGAAGGCCGGAGTATTGCGGAGATTTTTGCCGCAGGCGGCGAAGAGGCCTTCCGGAAGATAGAATCGGCCGTACTGAAGCGGATGCTGCAGGGTGAACGCAGAATTATCTCTACAGGCGGAGGCGCAGTGCTTGCACCCGGTAATGCTGAGGTTATGCTTGAGCAGGGGCTTGTTGTGGCACTTACAGCCACTGAGGAAGCGATTATCGCCCGTGTCAGCGGGGATGAGAACCGGCCGCTGCTCGCCGGCAATGCCGCAGAACGGGTCCGCGCTATTATGGAGCAGCGCAGGGAAGCTTACCGTTTCGCGCACTGCACGGTCGATACAACGGAGCTGAATGTGGCCGAAGTCTCACAATATATTTTAATGCATTACCGCGCTTGAGCTTTTAAGTGTGTTTGCGTTCGTGATATAGACTAGGCTTGTTCGGTTTCATTCCATTCAATCATGCCGCCGCTCAGATTCGAGCCCTTAATGCCGAATTGCTGCAGATATTCGCAGACACGCTGGCTGCGGTTACCGGAACGGCAAATGAAGATGATCTCGGTATCAGCCGGAAGCTCTTCAGTCTGCTGCGGGATGAGGCCCATCGGGATATGCTGCGCACCGGGAATCATGCCGAAGGCAACCTCATCATCTTCGCGGACGTCGATCAGAACAAGCTCTTCGCCTGAAGCGATTCGCTCACGCAGTTCCTGCGGTGTAATCTGTGGGATTTCATTCATGGTTGTACCCTCTTTTCTGTCCTAATAGAATGTATCAATGATAACACAACTGCGGATTACCCTGTCAAACGGGGCCGTACATACAGAAACTATATTACTTTAAGGAGCGCTTAGATTATGGACGTTATTGTTAGGCCAACGCCGACGCTGCAAGGGGAATTCGGAGCTCTGTCATCCAAAAATTACACAACACGCTACCTGCTGGTAGCTGCCCTGTCGGAAGGTGTCAGCACGATTTATCATCCTGCGCACAGCGAGGACAGCGATGCCATCCGCAGATGTATCGCCGATCTCGGGGCTGTACTGACCGAAGATGAGGAGAAGATTGTAGTTCAGGGGTTCGGACGTCACCCGCGTGATGTCAAGGAACTGAATGTCGGGAATGCCGGTGCCGTGCTGCGCTTCCTGATGGCGGTTGCCGCGCTCAGCCCGGAGGTCACTTTCGTGAATACGTATCCGGATTCGCTCGGCAAACGCCCGCATGATGACCTGATTCAGGCGTTGGGCCAGCTAGGTGTAGAGGTGGAGCATAATAACGGAAGGCTGCCGATCACTATTCGCGGCGGCAAACCGCAGGGCGGACGGATTACCGTATCCGGTGCTGTAAGCTCACAGTATCTTAGTGCGCTGTTGTTCCTCACGCCGCTGTTAGAGGAAGATAGTGAAATTATCGTACTGGATGATCTGAAATCCAAAGTGGTCATCGGACAGACACTTGAAGTCATGGAGCAGGCCGGCATTACTGTACATGCTGCTGACGATTACATGTCCTTTAAGGTGCCGGGTAGGCAGGCTTATGCGGCCAAGTCCTACACGGTTCAGGGGGATTACCCGGGTTCGGCAGCCGTACTGGCTGCCGCAGCAGTGACGAAGTCGGATGTGACGATTCACCGTCTGGCTGAGAAGAGCAAGCAGGGGGAACGGGCGATTGTGGATGTGCTGCGGATGATGGAAGTGCCGCTCACGCATGAGAATGGTACCGTGCATGTGCAGGGCAACGGTATTCTGAAGGCGGTGGAATTCGATGGTGATGCCGCTACGGATGCTGTGCTGGCCATGGTGGCCGCTGCCGTATTCGCTGAAGGAACCTCGCGCTTCTACAACGTGGAGAATTTGCGTTATAAGGAATGCGACCGCATTACCGACTACCTGGCCGAGCTGACACGTGCCGGTGCAAAGGTGGAAGAGCGCCGAGATGAGATCATTGTCCATGGCACGCCTGAAGGTGTTGAAGGCGGTGTAACCATTAACGCGCATTATGATCACCGCGTAATTATGGCGCTTACTGTAGTGGGTCTCAGAGCCCGTCAGCCGCTGCGGATCAAGGATGCCCATCATGTCGCGAAGTCGTACCCGCAATACTTCGATCATCTGCGTTCGCTGGGTGCGAATGTGGAATGGGTAGAATAACAAAGGTGGGTCCGTTAAATATCAATCCGCTCACGGAGGATGATATTTCTCCGGTATCGGATCTTTATAAGCTTGCGATTACGGATGCGTTTGAAAGCGAAGGACTGGGTCACCTGCAGGGGGACATCCAGCAGGAGAGCGAATCCAAGATACGAATGGCAGCTGCTTCCTTGAATCCGCCGAATTCAGACACCTGGTTCTGGGTCGCGAGAATTGACGGTAGGGTTGTCGGCACCATTTCTTATGCTCCATGCGGAGAGGACATCAGGGTCTGTACCGGAAATCAGCTGGATGCTGTAGGCGAGCTGGGCAGTCTGTATGTTTTGCCTGAATATCAGGGGCAAGGGATTGGGTCGGCTTTGATTGAGGAACTGATGGTGTTTCTAAGGAAGCAGGGCATCACTCAGTTCTGCCTGGACAGCGGCTACAGACGTGCACAAACCAGGTGGCAGCGGAAATTCGGAGAACCCTATGTGATAGTTAAGGATTATTGGGGTCCGGATTCTGTCCATATGGTCTGGCTGTGTACGGTGAGCTGAGGGTTCTGCCGCACTAACGGAACCGCATCTCCGGCCGCCCGGCTTCTAACCGGCCTGTTTAAGAATGGATTCGGCCGTTGCGGGAGTCATGTGAATTTGGAACTTGGTACGCTCCGCTGTATGATGTATTTATAACGAACATCTAACCACGGGAAGGGGAAATACACATGAGCTTTGAGAATCCAAGCAGGGAAGAAATCGGAGATATTCTGGCTGGAGCAGGCAATATTGCCGTAGTCGGCCTATCCGACAAAACCGACCGCACCTCTTATATGGTCGCAGGCGCCATGCAGAGCCGGGGCTACCGGATTATTCCGGTCAATCCGTCGGTAGACGGAGAGATCCTGGGCGAGAAATGCTATCACACGCTGGCGGAAATTCCTGAGCCGGTGGATATTGTGAATGTATTCCGCCGCAGTGAATACTGCGCGGCTGTAGCGCAGGAAGCCGCGGATATCGGCGCGCGCGTGCTCTGGCTGCAGCAGGGCATCATCAGCCAGGAGGCGGCTGACATCGCCGCTGCACACGGCATGATCGCCATCATGGACCGCTGCATCAAGGTGGAAGAAGCGATTACGGTGAAGGGTCGGAGCCGGGGATAAGTGCTCGGTTGCAGCTGGTTGAAGGAGCTCATAGGGGAGCCGGAGTAAGCTCCGGCTTCTGGTTTTCATAATCCGGAATGCTGGAACGGTGCGAAGCCTTGGAATCCGAATGTTACTCATGCAGAATATAGATTTTATTGATTGCGATTGCTATACTTGAAACAGACGAAGAACGTCCTTTACTCCATTTCATGGGGGAAGGGCGTTTTTTTATTTTACGGGAGGTCATTCATATGGACTTTGAACAGGCACATTGCACGTTTATTGAGATGCATACTAATGAAAGAGCTGGTGAACGGCGGGGGAGGCTGGTGCGTGGACACAATTATGCGGAGAAACTGTTTTTACAGAATGTATGGTGGCCGCTGTTTGAGTCGCTGGAGCATCTGCATCCCGAATACGAAGTGTATGACTGGAACCGCAAGTCGCAATTTTTGGATTTTGCTTTTCTGCCTGCAAGCGGCAGCCGTTTCGGAATTGAATGCGATGGTTTTCAGAGTCATGTTAAAGACGTGGACCGTGAAAAATTCAGCTATGCACTTAACAGGGATACCTTCTTAACGGGAATGGGCTGGAAAATGCTACATTTCTCATTCGACGATATCCAGCAGCGTCCGGAGGTATGCCGGATGCTGCTGCAGCTGGCGTTAGCACCTTATTTAGCCCGGAGTACTGCCGCTCAGCATTTGATTTCTGAAGAGATGGATGTGTTAAGACTGGCATGGCGGATTGCACGGCCGCTTCGTCCCAAGGATGTGACTGAATATTTACACATCAATTTCCGGACGGCGCGCAAGCTGCTGATTGCCTTGAGTGATAAAGGACTGCTTAAACCTGTATTTTCAAAGGAACGGGTACGGTACTACGAGGTTAGCACAATGCGGTCCGATATCGTATGGTGACTTCAGAACACTCAGAACACTCAGAACACTCAGAACACTCAGAACACTCAGAACACTCAGAACACCCAGAACACCCTTCCTTTGCGTGACAACTAGTAATGTTTTAGATTAAGGTTACGCCAATGACAGCTGATCAATGCTGAAGTTCCTACTTTTACTGCTAAAGTTTTTAGGCCGTCCGTTGTACTAGGAGATAAGTGTATCTAGTACAACTAAAATGCGCTCTACAGGGGGTTTTTCAGGAATAACTGCACTTCGTACAATTAAAAAACCGATTTTTGCGATTTTAGCGGAATTGGACCTGAATAGTTGTACAGAATGCAATTAAAATAAAATATAAGATCTCCAAGTCAAATATAGTTGTACAAACTACACTTATTCAGTCGCAGAAGTCGCAGAAGTCGCAGAAGTCGCAGAAGTCGCAGAAGTCGCAGAAGTCGCAGAAGTCGCAGAAGTCGCAGGAGTCGCAGCAGTCGCAGGAGTCGCAGGAGTCGCAGCAGTCGCAGGAGTCGCAGGAGTCGCAGCAGTCGCAGGAGTCGCAGGAGTCGCAGGAGTCGCAGGAGTCGCAGAAGTCGCAGGAGTCCTGTGACTGACCTCTATTGCAGAGGATAGTTTGTGTCAGGTATAAGTATCCGGGTAATCGCCCCCGGGCCAGGCTATCCTTGCTGTGTTTGTTTACACGTATTCTTTTGACAAAAACTGCTGCAGCGCTTACCATTCAATATAGAAAGAAAGGAGAGGGTCACCTTGAATTGGCTCGGATCTTTGCAGCAGTTAGGCAGAGCCATTATGCTTCCTACCATGGTGCTTCCGGCGGCGGCCATCTTGCTGAGTCTGGGCAGCTTACCGTGGTCTGCATGGGGACTTTCTTCGGTATCCGAAGTGACGACATACGCGGGGCAAGGAATATTCTATTTCATGCCTTATTTGTTTGCTGTCGGTGTGGCGTGGGGATTGTCCAATCAGGCCGGACCGGCCGGACTGGCGGCGCTCGCAGGGATGTTCACTTATGACCGGATTGTTTCCAACATGGGAGACGGGGCTGTACAGCCTGCAACATTAATTGGTATTATCCTCGGGATTGTAGCCGGCGTAGCGCATAACCGGTTTAAGAATATCAAACTGCCGGAGGCGATCCAGTTTTTCGGAGGGTCGCGTTTTGTACTGCTTTTTATGGGTTTGTTCTCCGCACTGTTCGCCTGGGTGATGCTTGGCGTATCCCCGCTGCTCCAGGAGCTGCTGAATGATCTCTTCAGGGGCGTGCAGGTTACCGGCGGATATGGAGTATTTGTCTACGGGGTATTATACAGGGTGCTGACGGCCTTTGGCCTGCATCATATTCTCAATAATGTATTCTGGTTTCAGCTGGGCTCCTTCACGACGCCTGACGGAAGTGCGGTCGTGCAAGGGGATTTGCCGCGTTTTTTTGCGGGAGACCCTACAGCGGGAATCTTCATGGCCGGGCTGTTCCCGATCATGATGTTTGCCCTGCCGGCGATCGCCTTTGCTATTATTCAGGAAGCGCGCGAGGACCTCAAGCCGAAGATTAAGAAGACTTTTTTGCGTGCCGCTTTGGTCTGCTTTCTGACCGGGGTGTCGGAACAGATTGAGTTCGCGTTTCTGTTCGCTTCACCCTATTTGTTCGCGCTGCATGTAGTCATGTCCGGCCTTGCCATGGTACTGACCTACTCGCTCGGCATTCATCACGGGTTCTCGTATTCGGCAGGTGCGATCGATTTCTTCCTCAATCTGCATCTGTCCCAGCGGGCCTGGCTGCTGATTCCGATCGGGATCGGCTATGGCATTGTCTACTATAATGTGTTCCGCTGGGCGATACGCCGCTTCCAGATTCCTACACCGGGCCGCGAAGAAGGGTCCGAGCTGGGGGACTGGGCGGGGAATATACCATATCAGGCTCCGCTGATTCTGGAGGCGCTGGGCGGCAAAGAGAATATCGTACAGGTACAGGCCTGCATCACCCGGCTAAGATTAACTGTGCATAACGACCGTTTGATAGATACAGGAGCACTCAAGGGGCTTGGCTCCGCAGGCATCATCAAGCTGGGCGGCGGCAACGTGCAGGTCGTCTTCGGTACATACTCGGAGCTGATCCGCGAAGAGATTGACAAGCTGATGCTGCGCGATTTGCCTCAGGTACTGTTCAGCTCGCCCATCCAGGGCCGGATGATGCCGATCGAAGAGGTGCCGGATCATATTTTCGCCGCGAAGCTGGTTGGGGACGGAGTAGCCTTTTTCCCGGAAAAAGGAGAGCTGGTCTCGCCCGTATTCGGCAAGGTGATGCATGTATACCCTACAATGCACGCAGTGGGCATTTCTACACCCGAAGGGCTTGAGGTGCTTATGCATATAGGGATTGATACTTCGCAGCTTAAAGGGCCGTTTGAGGCGCTTGTACAGGAGGGTGACAGCGTGGAGCCCGGGCAGCTGCTGGTCAGATTTGATCTGGCTTTCCTGAAGGAGCATGCCGCTTCACTCGCTACACCTATGGTCATTACCAATCCGGACCGCGTAAAATCCTGGAGCTATGCTCCATTTAAAAATGTTAAAAAGGGGCAGTCATCAGTCATGTCCGTTGTTCTACACGAAAGTAATGTTGGAGGGATCGAAGCATGATACAAGGCATAGGCGCCGCAGCAGGTGTTGCCATCGGGAAGGCCTTTGTCTTGCCGAACTGGGAATGGAGTCTGCCGGACACCCAGGTGAATCCGGTGGATCTGGCTAAGGAGTTTGAACGTTTATACGAAGGGATCCGCACCTCCAAGGATGAGATCGAATTTATCAAAAGAGAATTCCGGGAGGTCGTCGGGCCGGAGGAATCGAGTATTTTTGATGCCCATCTGGCGATCCTGGACGACCCTGTGTTCATGAGCGAAATCCGCGGCATTATCGAACGCCAGTATAAAGCGGCCGAGGTGGCGGTTAAGGAAGCCATTGACCATTTTGTAGCTATGTTCGATCTGCTGGACGATGAGTATATGAAGGAGCGGGCGGTGGATATCAAGGATGTCGGCAACCGTCTGCTGAAGCATCTGCTGGGTGCGCCGGAAGTTACCCTTCCGTCGGATACACAGCCTTATATTCTTGTGGCGAAGGAGCTCTCTCCGTCCCAGCTGGCGCATTTGAACCCGGCCTATGTGCTGGGCATTGTCACGATGATGGGCGGCAAGACTTCGCATTCCTCCATCATGGCCCGGGCGCTCGGCATTCCGCTGGTCGCGGGCCTGGAGAACAAAATCATTACCCCCATTCAGACCGGGGACATGCTGGTGCTCGACGGGGAGACCGGAGCTGTGATGCTCCATCCGGATGAGTCCACCGTGCGGGATTTCACCTCCAGACGTGCCAAGCAGCTCAAAAAGCGGGAACAGCTGGAGCTGCTCGCTACCGTTGAAGCGTTCACCAAGGACGGCGTATCCCTGCGTCTGGCCGGCAATATCAGCTCTGTGAAGGAGCTTAATATGGCGCTGAAATATGGAGCCGAAGGTGTGGGGCTGTTCCGTACGGAGTTTCTGTATATGGACCGTAATACGTTCCCGACGGAAGATGAACAGTTTGAAGTCTATAAGCTTGTAGCTGAAAAAGTCGGCAAGGAATCTGTCGTCATCCGCACCCTGGATATCGGAGGAGACAAGCATCTGGATTACTTCCAGCTGCCGGAGGAGCAGAATCCGTTCCTCGGCTACCGCGCCATCCGCATCAGTCTGGACCGCAAGGACATGTTCAAGACTCAGATGACGGCCATTCTGCGGGCCAGCCATTACGGCAATGTCCGCATGATGTTCCCGATGATCTCCTCCGTAGAAGAGGTTCAGGCTGCCAAAGCCGTGCTGGAGGAAGTGAAAAGCGAGCTGGACAGCCGGGGGATTCCATATGACCGCAAGCTACCTGTAGGCATTATGATTGAGGTACCAGCCGCTGTTATGATTGCCGATCTGCTGGCGGAGGAAGTGGATTTCTTCAGTATCGGCACGAATGATCTGGTGCAGTACGTACTTGCTGTGGACCGGATGAATGAGCAGATTGCCCATATGTATCATCCCTACCATCCGGCAGTGCTGCGCATGATCAAGATGACCGTGGATGCGGCCCGCAGCGTAGGGATCGATGTCAGTGTGTGCGGTGAGATGGCCGCAGATGAACGGTCATTACCGCTCTGGCTGGAGCTCGGAATCAGTGTGCTGAGCATGTCGCCTCAGGCGCTGCTTAAGGTGAAGCACCGTACCCTGAACACGCTGGCTTCCGAAGCCAGAGAAGTTGCCAAGCTCTGCTTCCGTAACCGGACCAGCTCGGAGACAGAGGAGCAGCTGAGTGCCTTTGCCGGGCGCAGCGGAATTACGCTGGGTGCAGGCGGGGACTCCAAAGAAAAAACGTCATAACCATTAACGGGCACACATAATGAGCTTATCTAATATAAAGTCCGGCGTGGTGGTCAACCCATACACGCCGGGCTTTTTGCTGTGAATCACAGCTGTTACAGACTCCTCAAAGAGAGAATTTCTAACCCGTTTATCTTATTTGTCCCAAAAAAGTAAAACCGTTTGCGGCGCTGCGCAGTCAGTATATACAGAAATCAAAAAAAACAGAGGGAGGATGCGGGATGGAGAATGTTTGGGAAGGCGAGCGGATGCGGGTCTTAAATGAGCAGGAGCAGCTGTTCATCAGCCGGGTGCTAGAGCAGAAGAAAATACTGTACAGCATAGCCTATAGCTACTTACGGAGCGAGGCGGAGGCACTTGAAGTTGTGCAGGAAACTACATATAGAGCCTGGGTCAAGCGTGGGAGTCTGAAGGATACGGACCGGTTTGCGCCCTGGCTGACAAGAATTCTGATCAACTGCTGTAAGGATGAATTGAAGCGGAGGAAACGTCTTGCGTCTCCTGGTCCGGTTCCGGTTAGCGGCGGCCTGCAGGAGATGACCAGTGACCGTAAGCTGGATATGGAGCAGGCGCTGAATGGGGTCAAGCCGAAATACCGCCAGGTGCTTGTACTGAAGTATTACCGGGATATGACACTGACCGAAATCGCCGAGGTGCTGGGCAAGCCTGAAGGGACGGTCAAAACTTGGCTGAACAAGGGACTGAAACAGCTGCGCAACAAAATGAGAATTAGAGGAGGACTATAGGATGGCTACGAGTGAAGAAACACTGCTGAAGGAGTATTATCACAGTCTGTCAGTCGAAGCGGATGAAATTGCTGAGCTGAAGCTGAATGCTGCAATTCGCAAGGGGATAACCCGGTCGCAGAGATTCAATATGTCTCTAAAAGCGCGTTATGTTTTGGGTTCGGTGGCTATGCTGGCGATTCTGCTGCTGTTCGTTTTTCCTTGGGGGAGCGAGGCTTTGAAGCCGCGAAGTGGTGCTTTGAGTTCGCAGGTAACGGTGCAGGATATGAAGTGGTTCGAAGCTTACAGCAAAGTTGCCGGAAGTGATTCTACAGTTAATTCAGCATTGGCGGCAGGTCTCATTAAGCCGATAAGCGGCGCAACAGCAGAGACGGATGGGTATGTTCTGACAGTGGAAGCCGTTGCAGCAGACAGGATGGGAATCCTCTTTTTCTATAAGCTGGAGAATAAGAACTTAAGTGCATCTGCTTATTCGCTCTCAGTGACTACAGTCGCAGATATAGAACTAGGACAAGGGGCTTACTTCAGCAGTAATCCGAAAGCTGTATCTGGAGTAACACGAGGATACCAGAAAGCACTTTGGAACCGCAATTATACGAAGCTGCCGGAGCGGATGGCGGTAAAGCTGAGTGTGGTGGGGCCGGTAGGCGGGGTGGTCGATGGCATACAGAACTTTGCGACAACCAATGAGGTGTATGTCCCGATCACCATTGAGCAGAATGCTGTTGCACAGTCCGGAGAGACCGTATCCATTAACCGGACTATGGAAATCGCTGGCCAGGATGTTGAGATCGGAGACGTATATATAGCTGCAACTGGCATCTATGTGGAAACTGCATACAGCCCGCAGAATTCCGTGGAAATATTCGGTCTGAACAGCCCTCATATTCTGCTTGGAGGCGGTAATGATTTCACTGCATTGTATTCAAAAGCAACGATTAATGTTGAGGGCAAACAGTTCCTCATGTTCCCGGGAAGTGAATTATCGTTAGGCACCATGAAGCTGCAAATTGATGGTGTCGTCGGTCTTGAGAAATCCGCCCAGGAGCTGATAGTAGATACGGATAAGAAGCAAATTATCAAAGGACCTGACGACCGCCTGCGGATAACCGCTGCGTCTAATACTCATAGCTTGATTATGGAATACCAAAGACCCAGCAATAAAAGCGCTGGCTATATTGCAAATGTAATTCTGGATCGAACATTTAAGGACGGAGCAGGCAAATTGCATACGGCTACGTATAATTCCGCGGTGCCTACTATTGATCCTGCTCATGCTGATGAGAAGGTTCCTCCGATTCAGTATGGATACAAGCTGGGAACGGCTGAGCTGCCGCAGCCTTTGACTTTCAAGATCATCAGTTACCCGAATCTGATAAAAGGGTCAGCAGAGCTTACTCTTCGCAAATAACACAATGTAATTTAAAAAGCCCTGCTCGCCGCTACAGCGGAGAACAGGGCTCTTCATGTATCTTCACGTATTAGTATCACTTAATTTCAATAGGTTACATCTTATTCCCCCGCCAGCGCATCGCAGAAAGCCTTGCCGTAAGGCGGCAGATCTGGCGGACGGCGGGCGGAAATGATATGTCCGTCGGTTACCACAGGCTCGTCCTTCCAGATGGCTCCGGCATTCTCCATATCATCACGGATGCCGGGAGTGGAGGTGACGGTTACACCCTCCAGTATTTTGGCAGAGATCAAGACCCAGCCGGCATGGCAGATCTGCCCGATCGGCTTCTTGGCTTCGTTGAAATCCTGCACCAGCTTCAGTACTGCGCTGTAACGGCGGATTTTGTCGGGAGCCCAGCCTCCGGGTACCAGGATGCCGTCATAATCGGCTGCGTTCAGTTCATCCCATGAATATTCAGCGGTGGCGGGTACGCCGTATTTGCCCACATAGGTCTTGTTTTTCTCCAGTCCGGCCAAATGAACCTCGGCGCCTTCTTCCCGCACGCGGTACACAGGATACCAGAGCTCCAAATCTTCAAACTCATCATCTACAAGCGCTATAACCTTTTTGCCAGCCAGTCTCATTCCATGCAGCTCCTTCCGGTTAATAACATCTCGGTTCTAAGCCATTCTATCAAAAGAAAAAGTTGAAGTCACTTTTCATATGGTAAAGTCTAAGTATTTTGCCAATTAAATCATTATATGCAAAACGGCAGGGATTCGCAGGAGTAAGGTCGAATATAGCATCTGAACAGGTAACCTTACGTGTTTTTTGAAAGATAATGGATAGGCTTCACGCAATAATTGTTCCAGGACGGCGTAGCTGTTTCTGCTTGGATTATTAAAAGATCATTCTGAGGTGTGGGAGATGTATAAAGATAATTTAATGAAGAAGTCATGCGGCTGCGGCGGGATCATGACCATACATATGCATACGCTGATTTATAGTGCAAAGATCAAAATTACTCATGTACCGGTATATACCTGCAGGCAGTGTGCCCGCTATGAACCTTTGCCCGTGATCAAACGGGATCTGGGGAAGCTCATCGGTGAGCTTGCTGCTAATCCGCCTGTCCGGAAGCAGCTCTCGTTTGCAGAGCGCAATGAGTGGGCCAGTGTGCTGAAGGAAACGTTTGCTTCCGGTTTATTTGCCGGCGGGTTGCCTGAACTGGAGGAGTCCATCCGGAGTGCGATTCAGGGGCGGATTGATCTGCTATTGGACATTTACCGCTTAGCTGTGGATATGTCCGACAGGTCATGGATGGGTGAAACTGGACTTAGACTGTCCCAATTAACGGCTCAATCGGCAGAAAGTGCCAAATAAATGGCGTTTTTTGGCGTTTTGAAAAATTTTTCTGCAAAATCAATGAAAATCTTTCAACGAATGTTGGATTTTTCACGCACTTTTTGATACGATAGAAAGAGATTACAGGATTGCTGCAGCTGTCCGGTGGTTGGAGCGCAATATCGGCTTTGATCCGCCGCTGCATTTCTGAAATTTAAAGCGGTTTACGGCTGGGAGTTATTGGAGTATCAGGAATTGGCGGAAGGCGTAAAAGCCGCGCCAGGACTGGCGTTTCAACCTTTGAAAGAAATTTTGAAAGGAAAATGAAGCGTTATCATTGCACAATTGTACAAAGTGTCGTATCATAATTTTAATTAGTCGAACGATAAAATTTATCGCAATGGAGAGAGTAATTTGACGGTAACCATTTACGATGTAGCTCGAGAAGCAGGCGTATCTATGGCTACGGTATCACGGGTTGTGAATAATAACCCGAACGTGAAACCGCAGACCCGGAAGAAGGTTTTTGAAGCGATTGAGCGTTTGGGCTATCGTCCAAATGCCGTGGCGAGAGGTCTCGCCAGCAAGAAAACGACAACCGTTGGGGTTGTTATCCCTGATATCTCCAACTCGATTTTTGCGGAAATTGCACGCGGGATTGAAGATATTGCCAATATGTATCACTACAATATCATTTTGTGTAATGCGGACAAGCGCAAGGAGAAGGAAATTCGTGTTATTAACACGCTGCTTGAGAAACAAGTGGACGGGCTGCTCTTCATGGGCGGAACCGTTACGGAGGAGCATATTCAGGCCTTCCAGACCTCAGCAGTTCCAATTGTGCTCTGCGCCACTCGTGATGAGAAGGGCACCTACCCTTCCGTCGATATCGATCATGAGACGGCTGCGTTTGATGCAGTGAACACGCTCATCCGTCACGGCCACCGTGAGATTGCAATGATCAGCGGAACACTGCAGGATCCCGCGAACGGCTATGCCCGGTTCCACGGCTACAAGAAAGCGCTGGAAGCGGCAGGCATTGAGTACCAGGAGGATCTGGTCCGCATCGGTAACTATCGTTACGAATCCGGTGTCGAAGCCATGAAGTATTTCCTCGGTCTCAAGAAGAAACCGACTGCTATTTTTGCAGCAACCGATGAGATGGCCATTGGGGCAATTCACAGTATTCAGGACGAAGGATTGAAGGTTCCAGACGATTTCTCGATCATCAGTGTCGATAATATCCGGATGGCATCTATGGTTCGTCCTTTGCTCACTACTGTGGCACAGCCAATGTACGATCTGGGCGCAGTAGCGATGAGACTGCTGACGAAACTGATGAAGAAGGAAACGGTGGAGAATTCGCGGGTTATTCTGCCGCATGAAACCATTCTTCGCCTGTCCGTCAACCATGTTAACAAATAAGATTTGTCCGTTCAACAAGTGAATATAAGGTACGTAGAAAGCTCCTTCGGGAGCTTTTTATGTTTCAGGGAAGTTATAAATGGGAGGGTTAAGGATGAGTGAAGTTCTGGGTCTGATTGGCGCAATGGATGAAGAGATTATGCTGCTGCTTGAGGAAATGGAGAATAGAGAGACAACCGTGAAGGCGGGGATTACCTTCCATTCGGGAACTGTATTCGGCAAAACAGCGGTGCTCTGCAAATCGGGGGTCGGCAAGGTGAATGCTGCAGTAACAACGCAGATTCTGCTGGACAGCTTCGGCGTCTCGCGGGTACTGTTCACTGGTGTGGCAGGAGCAGTGCATCCCGATTTGAATATCGGGGACATTGTCATTTCATCGCAGTGCATCCAGCACGATATGGATGTGACAGCGCTTGGTTACGCCAGAGGGGTGATTCCTTACCAGGAGACCTCTTCATTTCCGGCAGATCCGCAGCTGGTGAAGCTGGCGGAGCAGGCGTGCCGGGAGCTGAAGCAGAAGTCTGTGACAGGTATTGTACTGTCTGGAGACCAGTTTATTGCAAGTAAGGATACCGTTACCGTGCTGCGTGAGCAGCTGGACGGAGCGTGTGCCGAGATGGAGGGGGCCGCTGTCGCCCAGGTCTGCAATATGAACGGGACGCCGTTTGTGATCATCCGTTCGATGTCTGACAAAGCGGATGGTTCGGCCCATGTCAATTACCGTGAGTTCACGGTGACTGCTTCGGAACGTTCACACGCCATACTGGAGTATATGCTGAAGGCAATGTAAGCTCTGCGTAATGCAATCCCGGCCCTCAATACATGAACCGCTGTCTGAAGCGGACCCGGTCGAAGGTCTCGCGGGAGGACAGCGGAACAGCCTGGCCCATGCGGACCATCAGGCAATTGGCCGGATGGGAGCAGATTTCCGGGTCATCCGTGGCATACCACACCATATCTACGGTCTTCATCAGCTTCTCCATCATCTGCCTGTATTCCCAGACTGTGAGGCCGCTGCCCTTCAGATCCCAATGCCAATAATATTCCGTAGTGAATACGATGCAGTTCTCCAATTGCCCTTTTTCAAAAGCGCTGGAGACCAGCAGCTTCGCAAGCCCGCATCCCCGGTATTCATCCGCGACTTCGATGGCCCCCAGCTCTACGAGATCTTCCATCCCTCCCTGGGACCACAGCTCCAGCTCATCCGGATAATGAAAGGTGACATACCCTACTATAACGCCTGAGACCACTGCAGCGACGATCCGGCCCTCCGGCAGTCCTGATATCTCGATCAATGCTTCCAGCTGCTCCTGCGGCTTCCGGAAGGCATCCAGATCGCGGTGCATAGCCAGGAGCTTGAGAGTATCCGGCGATAAAGGTCCTTCAACGGATATAAGCCTGTCTTTATGCTCTAAGGTATGGGACACGGGGATTTTGCAGTGCTCCATGATTGGGCTCCCTCCGGTTCACTATATTATGGAATGTAACCGCTTCCTGTGATATACTGGTTCCGACACGAAAAATTCACATTTGGCGCGTTGACATCATTGCAGTTAAGAGATTCTTACCCTTAAAGCTTAAATCAAACCAGTAGGGGAGGCAAGAGTAATGGGGCAAGTCCACAGCGAAATTTTGCCGGGCCGTGTGCAGCACTCGAATATGAAGGATTATTCAAGGGCTGTTGACGAATTCCGGTGGGAGGATGTCGAGAGAAGCTTCTCCTGGCATGGGACAGGTAAGGTGAATATGGCTCATGAAGCCGTAGACCGTCATGTGCAGGAAGGGCGGGGAGCATCTACTGCTTTGATCTATAGTGATACTGTGCGCGAGGAGAGGTACACCTTTGCCGACTTGCGTGAGCGGTCGAACAAGTTCGGTAATGTGCTCCATAAATATGGGATTGGCAAAGGGGACCGGGTATTCATCTTCATGCCGCGCACGCCGGAGCTGTACTTCAGCCTGCTGGGCATTCTGAAGGTGGGAGCCGTAGCAGGACCGCTGTTCGAGGCGTTCATGGAAACGGCAGTGAAGGACCGCCTGGAGGATAGCGGAGCGGTGGCTCTGGTGACTACGCCGGATCTGCTGCAGCGGGTGAAGCGCGACCAGCTTCCGGGGCTGCGCCACATTATTCTGGTCGGAGGTTCCGCAGCTGAAGATCCGGGGCTGC
Source organism: Paenibacillus sp. FSL E2-0178 (assembly GCF_038593005.1). Lineage (NCBI taxonomy): Bacteria > Bacillati > Bacillota > Bacilli > Caryophanales > Paenibacillaceae > Paenibacillus > Paenibacillus sp. FSL E2-0178. The sequence goes on along the minus strand of NZ_CP151953.1, from coordinate 1,222,214 downwards.
TGAGTTATGAAGCGGAAATGGCAGCAGCTTCAGCAGAGCTGGAACCGGAATGGCTGAGTCTTGAGGATGGCTTGATCATGCATTATACCTCCGGGTCCACAGGCAAGCCTAAGGGCATCTATCATGTGCAGCGGGCAATGATTCAGCATTATTATACAGGCAAGGTTGTACTGGATTTGCGTCCGGATGATGTGTACTGGTGTACGGCAGATCCCGGCTGGGTGACCGGAACCTCTTACGGGATCTTCGCTCCCTGGCTAAACGGAGTAGCCAACGTGATCCGGGGAGGCCGCTTCAGTCCGCAGGACTGGTATAAGACCATTGAACGCTATGGGGTAACGGTGTGGTACAGCGCGCCTACGGCTTTCCGTATGCTGATGGGCGCAGGGGAAGGAAGCCTTCAGGATATTGATCTGAGCAGTCTGCGCCATGTTCTGTCTGTAGGGGAACCGCTCAACCCGGAAGTCGTGCGCTGGGGTGATAAATTCTACCAACAGCGGATTCATGACACCTGGTGGATGACGGAGACAGGTGCGCAGCTGATCTGCAATTATCCGGGGATGGCTATCAAGCCCGGCTCCATGGGGCGGCCGCTGCCCGGAATTGAAGCCGCGATCCTGGATGATCACGGCAATATTCTGCCGCCGTATTCGATGGGCAACCTGGCGATCCGCACACCCTGGCCGTCGATGATGGGCAAGGTATGGAACAATCAGGCCAAATATGATGAATACTTCCGGATTGCCGGATGGTATATTTCCGGGGATTCTGCTTATATGGACGAAGACGGTTACTTCTGGTTCCAGGGCAGGATTGATGATGTAATCAATTCTTCCGGAGAGCGGATCGGTCCGTTCGAGGTGGAGAGCAAACTGGTTGAACACCCGGCGGTGGCTGAGGCTGGAGTGATCGGCAAGCCGGATGTGATGCGCGGAGAGATTATCAAAGCGTTCATTTCACTGCGGGATGGCTACTCCCCGACTGCAGAGCTGAAGGACGAGATTGCTGCTTTTGTCAAAGCGGGCCTGTCTGCCCATGCTGCGCCGCGCGAGATTGAATTCAAGGAGAAGCTTCCGAAGACCCGCTCCGGCAAAATTATGCGCCGTGTCCTGAAGGCCTGGGAGCTGCATCTTCCGGCAGGCGATTTATCTACGATTGAGGATTGAAGCCTATATCAGCCAGCCTATAGAAAAGACCGTTCCCTCAGAAACAGGGAACGGTCTTTTGCAGTTCATTCAATGGGTGCCATCCATAGACTATAACTTATGGCGTGGTTGCACCGGTATTGCCGCCAGCTCCGTTACTGCTGCCAGACGGCGTTGCTTCATTGCCGCCCGGCGGCTGGACAATGATCATTCCCGGATCATCGCTGCTTTCCGGGATAATACCCGGATCCGGCGTTGGCTCCGTGCCGTCAGAGCCCGGCACTTCCTCCGGAGGCAGCGTCGGCTCTGGTGTAGGCTGAGTCCCGGCTACACTGCCGGAGGCTGTCTCATGCCCTGCAACGTCTACAGCAGCCACATAGAAGGTGGCATTGGCGCTGGCAGGCGTGCCGGGCTTGAAGACGGTACTCTCACCGGCTGATAGCACGGCCTGCTTTTGGAAGGAGCCGCCGTTCAGTGAACGGTATAACCGGTAACCCGCAACATCGGATGATCCGCTTGGAGTGAAGGTAACTACAGCTTTGCCTGTACTGTAGGAGACCATCACTTCACCCGGAGCACTAGGCGCGTTGCCGTCATCCACCCGGGGGTCCACCTCGGTCGGGAAGTCAGTCTTGGCATCTTCCGGCATGTAGTACGACAGAGATTCATGATCTTTCATGGCCGGGAAGGCCGCAAGCAATTCCTTGACCAAGCTCTGAATCGGCTTCTCGCGCTTGACGACAATCTTCTCTTTCAGGAAATCCTCCGGCGTTCCTTCCAGCGGAAGGTAATTCACCCCGTTGTAGGTGATATATTTGGCCTTGGAGATTCCGTCATCACTTTCTGTGGGTACGAACTTGGCGTTGAACAGGTCCGTGGTGAATTTATCCGTCAGCTCCGACGGCTTCTTGCCGCTGTAAGCGGAGACCGTCGCTTTGACGATGCCCTCCGGCTTCGGGAATTCCTTCGTCACGAACAGCTCCGGACGTTTGTCGATCACGGTATTCATAACCTTGGTCCACAAAGTCTGTGCCTGCCGTTTCTGCGTATCTCCCTGCAGGGTGTTAATCTGTTCTTTGTATCCAACCCACATGCCCAGGGTAACATCCGGGGTATAGCCCATGAACCAGACATCCCCGTAGTTCTGCGTAGAACCGGTTTTGCCGACAATCGGAACTTCTTTGAAGTGCTCATATTTGCTTTTGACTGTACTTGCCGTACCGTCTGTTATTACTGTGCGCAGCATATCCGTCATCAGATAAGCGGTCTGCTCGGAGAAGACCTGCTCCGGATTCACTTTGTGCTGATAGATGATCTTGCCTTGGGAGTCTACAATCTTCTCAATCATATAAGCATCATTGAATGCGCCCTGATTGCCGATTGAGGAATAGGCATTCGTTAATTCTTCAACGGAAACCCCGTAACGCAGCCCCCCGATTACTCCGGTCTGTGCGTTATAATCATCGTCCTGAATCGTGGTAATCCCGAGCTTTTTGGAAAAAGTCCAGGCATTCTCAATGCCAACCTTGTCATTGAACAGCTTCAAGGCCGGCAGGTTGAGGGATTTATTCAGGGCATAACGGGCGGTAACCAGCCCCTGATAGCGGTTATTGGCATTCTTCGGAATGTGGAAGCCCTTGCCGCCGTCCTTCATTACAATCGGGGCATCATCCAGGATGCCGGCAGGCTGGATTAATCCGGCATCCAGCGCAGGCAGATACGCGGCAATCGGCTTCATGGTGGAACCAGGCTGGCGGACCATCTGGGTAGCATAATTCATCTGCTCGATGTTGAAGTCACGTCCTTCAATCATCCCGAGAATCGCTCCGGTCTTGTTGTTAATCATGATGCCGGCCGTCTGTTCCTTGCCTCTGGCCTTGCTGTCCTTCGTGAAGTTATCACTGTCTTCCGAGATGCTGTGCATCGCGCTGTACACTTTCTTATCAATGGTAGTGTATACCCGGTAGCCACCGGTCATCAGCTGCTGGCGGGCTTCCTCGAGAAGCAACGTGTTGTCGGTGGTGGCAGCAGAATCCGAAGCAGCACCTGTGTTGTCTTCGTTCAGCGTCAGCATGATTTCAGCCGCTTTGCGCTCTGTCTCCAGCATCAGATAAGGGAAGGTAGCATAAGCCTTCTTCGTATGCGGAGCAAGCGAGCCCTTGATATCAAAGAGCAGGGCTTCATCATATTGCGACGTAGTAATCTTGTTCTCTTCCAGCATCCGCCGCAGCACCAGGCGCTGGCGGTCCATGGCCCGGCCAAAGGCAGTCTCATTGAATTCGCCTACGCCGTTGAAGGCGGAGTATTTGGAGGGGAGCTGGGGCAGGCCGGCCAGATAAGCCGCTTGTGCCACATTCAGCTTTTCCAGATCATCAAGACCGAAGATGCCTTTGGCGGCAGCCTTGATGCCGAATACATTATAACCGTTCGAGCCGTTCCCGAAAGGAACCTTATTTAAGTATGCCGTTAAAATTTCCTGCTTGGACAGAAAACGTTCCAGCCGCAGTGACAGCAGGATCTCCTTCACCTTGCGGTCTTCTGTGCGGTCCAGATTCAGGAACACGCGGCGTGCCAGCTGCTGGGTCAGTGTACTGCCCCCGGTCTGAACGGATTCGTTCAGCAGCCTCTGCTTGACTGCACGCAGGGTGCCGTTGAAATCCACCCCTTTATGATTGTAGAAATTATTGTCCTCTATAGCGAGAACGGCATCAATCACAAGCTGTGGAATATCGTTGAATTCAATAAGTCTGCGGTCTTCTTCCGTCCGGAGCTGGCCGATCGGCTGCCCGTCACTGAAATAGGCAAAGCCGGTAATGGCATTCTGGCTGACTTCCTGTTGAATTAATTCTTCGGTGCGGACAGGGTCATCTTTCACTATCGAAGTCACGTAGCCTGCCACAGCGCCACCGGCAAACAGAATGCCGAGTATACCGAGTATAAACATCCACTTCACGACTGAACCGAACCTGCGGAGCCAGGATCTGCGCGGTGGACGCTGTTTTGCGGTCTTCTTCTTATTCTCCTCAACCATCGACGATTATCCTCCTTTTAACGGAACTATTATAGCACAATTTGGCGATTTTGAATGCGCTTCTGCCGCAGGGGATTTACTCTGGCGCTGCTTTTGCCAAAGATTCTGAGTACGGAATAGTCCTAAGCGTTGTTTCCGGGAGCAAACTATAGGAGTGCTGGCATGCGGAAAGGGGGTATAGAACAAAAAAAAGCTCCCGGATAAAGTATCCGGGAGCTTTGATCAGATTCGCTGGAAGCAGAATCTTAACGGTTGTAGAATTCGACGATTTGTTTCTCATCGATATCTTGGGACAGCTCGGCACGTTCTGGCAAACGAATGTATTTGCCTTCGAATGAACCATCAGCATATTCCAAGTAGCCTGGAAGGTGGGAGCGGTTGTCAAGAGCTTCTTTGATAGAACCCATAGCGCGGCTTCTTTCGCGAAGTCCGATAACGTCGCCCACGCTTACGCGGTAAGAAGCGATGTCGACTTTTTTGCCGTTAACGGTTACGTGGCCGTGGGATACCAGCTGACGTGCGCCTGCACGGGAGTTAGCAAATCCAAGACGGTAAACCAGGTTGTCCAGGCGGCTTTCGAGCAGGAACATGAAGTTTTCGCCCGCGATACCCTGGAGCTTTTGTGCTTTGGTGAAAAGAGTTTTAAACTGCTTTTCGCCCAAGCCGTACATGTGACGCAGTTTTTGTTTTTCCAAAAGCTGCATTCCGTAGTTACTTACTTTTCTGCGTTGGTTAGCGCCGTGCTGTCCTGGTGGGAAAGGGCGTTTCAGGTCTTTGCCTGTACCGCTTAGGGAAATGCCCAGACGGCGGCTGAGTTTGAATTTAGGTCCGGTGTAACGTGCCATTATAGTAGACTCCTTTTAATTTGCAAATGTATTGTAGGGCCTATTTGCGCCGCAAATCGTATCCGTGAAAGCGTTAGATGGTTTCACACTGCCGAGGGAAGTTCAGCCGCTGCCCTGGCAGTAACGAAATGCGTAGAGGGTGACACAACGTTACGCCCATTAAGACTTGTTACAGTCTTGTTCAACAATAAATATTATATGAAAATGACAGTCAAAGTCAAGCGCAACTTAAAAGAGTTTTTGTCTATCTTTGTCGTTAGTTCTTTGGTCCTAAAAAAAATCCCGGTTTTGAGGAAAATATAATGCAATACCTAAGAAAAGGGAGTAAAATATAGCTAATTAGATGTTATCGGGAATATTTGATATCAAATAGCAAAGGGGATCCTCTTTATGTCGGAGCAGGAAGCATACGACCGCAAGGGCAGTCGTATGCTGTTACAGGACACCAAGCAATCAGGCGGAGATTATGAAGATCCCGCTGCTTGGCTGAGGGAGACGGACATAGTGTCCCATGATTTTCCTTATGCAGCCAACCTGATTGCCGAGAGTTTCAATGAATGGCTGGGACAGGCCGTACCGTCCTTCGCCAAGACCTGGAACTGGTGTGTACTGAACTATGAAGCGGAATGGATTGATCCCATATACGAATTCCGGCAGGGGCGCTGGAAGTCAGAATGGGAAGAGGCGGCGGGAGCCTGCCTGCGCTCTGGCGGGATGCATGCCATTGAGGTTCAGGAGGATGGACAGGCGCGGACATTATTAGCTATGCCGATTTTTACACGCGGACACGGGGAAATATTCGCGGTCCTCTGCTGTGAGATGCCGTCAGAGCAGTATGCCGAGGGCGGAAGACATACGGCAGAAGCGATGTCGATGCACTTTCAGACCTGCTTTTATCATAAATTTGAGCATGTATTTGTTTCGGATCTTGCAGGTGTGCACCTGCATGCTGAGCGGGAGAGCAGCCGCCGTTCACTGCTCTTTCAGATTGTCCAGCGGATGCATGACAACATTGATGTGGATGCTGTGCTTACCGAGGTGATCGACAGTATTGCGGCGATGTATCCCGGAGCGCGGCTGGACCTGTTCATGTCGCAGGACCACCGCAGTACGCATCCCCAGGTCAAACCGCTGCCGCTCCACTGGGCCATTAATGACGTCTGTGCCAGAGCCTTCAAGGATGGCCGGGTTGCGCTTCATGCCGGACGTGAGGACAGCTGTACGGTTGAGGTAGGTCTTCCGCTCGGGGGCAAGCAGGGTGTCTATGGTGTCTTTCATATGGTAATGGACAAGCCCTCCTTCCGTGAAGTAGATCTGCGTTTTCTGACCATGGTTGCGGATACGGCCGGCACAGCATTCGAGAACGCCAAGCTGTATGAACGCTCCAATCAGCTTATCCGGGAGCTGCGCATGAGTAATGAGCTTACGCAGCGCCTCAATCAGAGCCTGCGTCTTGGGGATATTTTTCAATTTGCCTTTGAGGAGCTTCTGGGGATGTTCGAGGCCGATTATTGCTGTATCCTCCATATGAATGAAGAAAGAGGCGGACTCGAAGTCATTGCCTGTAATCATCTCCCGCTGCTGGGGGAATTGGTGGAAGCCGGGCAAGGACTGGGCGGGAAGGTCTATACTTCAGGCGAGCCGCTGCTTCTATCCGACTATAAGTACGCCGCAGGAGTGACCTCTAAGCTTTTGGATGCGACCGGCTCGCAATCGCTGATCGCCACTCCGCTAAATGTAGGTGGAGAAGTCCGGGGGGCTATTATGCTTGCCCATAAGGAAGCTCACTTCTTCTCCTATGACAGCTACAGGCTGCTGCAGGCTATGGCCGGGCATATCGGGCTTGCGGTCGGCAACGCGCGGCTGCATGCTGAAGTGCGGCGCCTGGCGAACCGCGACAGCCTGACCGGACTCTTCGCCCGGCATTATCTGGATGAGGAGATCAAACAGCGGCAGTCTACGGATTTCTGCGGAACGCTGATTGTTGTTGACATCGATCAGTTCAAGGCGGTCAATGACACTTACGGCCACCAGAAGGGTGACAAGATACTGAAGCAGGTAAGTGAAATTGTGAAGTCCTCGATCCGCCAGGGGGATATCGCGGCCAGGTGGGGCGGAGAAGAGCTTGCCGTGTATCTGCCCCAGCTTGGGGTGCAGCAGGCAGTATTTGTGGCCGAGCGCATCCGCAAGCGGGTGATGGGGGAGACGGAGCCGCGTGTAACTGTGTCCTGCGGTATTGCAGAGTGGAGCTGGACAGATGAGCGGGTGAGTGTAGAATCGCTGTTCTACCGGGCAGACATGGCGCTGTATGAAGCCAAGAACAACGGCCGGAACCAGGTAGTGATTGATAACAAAATCGTTGAGAATACCGCTAAGAATCCTTGGGCCTAAGCCTCAAGGGTTCTTTTATTTAGTTGGGGCCCCCGCAAAGTACTTGGGTCATCATCGAAGCCTAAGCTCCACTTTGTGGGGGGGATTTGCGTATAAGCCTTGCAATCAGGGAGACCCTAGGAAGAATGAATGATAATCCGACCGGAGGTCTTGAATGCCATGGTGAAATTATTGCTGTCCCGCGCAGGAATCCTCTCCCTTGTCCTGCTGATCTGTTTGATTCCTGTAAGCGGCTGCGGCGTCATGAATGACAGGCCGGCTGACGAGGATCTGAGTCTCGTGCTGGCCGGGATGGACGGCAGTGACGGCGTTTCCTTCGAAGGGGCGGCAGCGCTGCTGGTCGGCGGCAAGGCGGTTCCGGAATCCTCACTCTATTATGGAGGAAAGGTGGCGGACCATAACAAGGTCAGCTTATATTCCCTGCTGCCGGACGGGAGCCAGCCGGGTACCGCCGCCGGATCAGCTCCGCATCCTCTTGAGCAGGGCTCAGGGGATGTTCCGGTCTACTACACCAGACTGGTGAAGGAAGACGGTGAATGGAAGGCGCAGCAGGCAGCGCAGCCTCTGCAGGAGAGCAATCCGCTGGAGGCGCTGAACCCGCTCCGGCAGCTGGAAGAGCTGGAGGGGCTGGAGAAGACGGTAACCGAGGAGGCGGGGAGTGCCAGGGGAACCCGCGTGCTGCGCATTGAACTGACGCCGGAGGAATCGCGCAGCCAGCTGTCGGCGGAGCTGGAACGGGAGATGCAGGCGATACGGCCGGCTTGCCAGGTTGCCGCTGGAACGGCTGCTGGGAAGCCCGCTAAGGAGCTGGAGGCACGCGCAGCATTATGGGAGCAGAAGCAGGCTGAACTGCAGCAGAGACTGAAGCAAGCCAGTATCAGGACGGTTTATTATCTCAAGGTAGATGCGAAGCGCAATCTGCCCGCGCGGCTGACCTGTAACCGGACGACAACCTCCCCCGGCCGTGCGGGAGTGGTTACTGAAGAAACCTACATTACACAGGTTGATTTCTATGGCTATCAATGAAAGCTCACATGCCGTAAGAGCTTGCGCTCTTTAGCGGGCGTGCTACAATATAACGGTATATTTATTTTCAGCATGAGGAAGGAAGAGAGAAACATGAATGATCCACGAATTCAGAAGCTTGCGGCGAACCTGGTAGGGTATTCCGTAAACGTACAACCCGGCGAGAATGTGCTCGTCGAAATGATCGGCAGTGAAAGAGATTTAATTAAAGCAGTAGTGGAAGAAGTGGGCAAAGCCGGAGGCCGTGCATTTGTACAGCTGACGGATCGTACCGTTCTGCGCAGCATGCTTAAATATGCAACACCTGAAGGCATCCAGACCTGGGCAGAGATCGATTTGAACCGGATGAAGCAGATGGACTGCTATATCGGCATCCGTGCCGGTGAGAATGTCAATGATCTGGCTGATGTGCCCGAAGAGAACATGAAGCTCTATAATTCACTCTATTCCCACCCGGTACATAGCGAACAACGCGTCAAGCATACCAAATGGGTAGTATTGCGTTACCCTAATGCCAGTATGGCGCAGCTTGCCAATACGACAACCGAGGCTTTTGAAGACTTTTACTTTGCGGTCTGCAATCTGGATTATGCCAAAATGGACAAAGCCCAGGATTCGCTGGCTGAGCTTATGCGCAGAACAGACAAGGTGCGGATTGCCGGTCCCGGAACGGAGCTTACCTTCTCCATCAAAGGCATCGGCGCAGAGAAATGCTCCGGCCAGAAGAACATTCCCGACGGTGAAGTCTACAGCGCACCGGTGCGTGACTCTGTGAACGGGACGATCAGCTACAATGCTGCGACGCTCTATAACGGCGTGACTTTTGAGAATGTGAAGTTTACGTTTGAGAACGGCAAAATCATCGAAGCCTCCAGTAATGACACGGTGCGGTTGAACGAGATACTCGATTCCGATGACGGCGCGCGCCATATCGGCGAATTCGCCATTGGCTTCAACCCGTATATTCTGCATCCGATGAAGGACATTCTGTTCGATGAGAAGATCGCAGGCAGCCTGCATTTTACACCGGGCCAGGCTTATGATGTGACTGACAACGGCAACCGTTCGTCCATTCACTGGGATCTCGTGCTCATTCAGCGTCCGGAGTACGGCGGCGGAGAGATTTACTTTGACGATGTGCTGATCCGCAAGGACGGGATTTTTGTGCTGCCGGAGCTTGAAGGTCTGAATCCCGAGAATCTGAAATAAAATGTAATACAAAGCTCTGAAATGCAAGCCTGCAAGCTTGTTTTCAAGAAACACCTTGCGTGAGTAAGCGGATTCAATGTATCATGGAATTGGTTACAAATGAACTTAAGTTTATTATCAAGTTGCGGAGGGATTCCTATGTCCAGTAACAATGCGGCAATCGTGGATATTGCACAAACAGCCAGCCAGTTTAATTCATCTATCGTTCTACAAGCGGACAACAAGTACATTGATGTTAAGAGTATCCTTGGTCTGTTCACTACTCTGGTATCCAGCCAAAGCTACGAGCTTCATGTACATGGCACAGATGCCGAGGAAGCCAAGAAAGCAATGAGCGAAGTATTTGCTAAGCACAATTTGAACTTTACAGTTGTAGCGGAGTAATCCATTATTACCGAAGACGTCCGGCCTTGCGGCAGGGCGTTTTTGCTGTGTGACCCGTAATATTTGTCCGTTCTTCACGAATCGTAAACTGAATTCTTGTATTAGGTCCTGATTTCGACTAATATTAAGTATAATAAGCAGTAGAAGCTGTAACTTTTGGACATAGGGGGGATAATGCATGACTTCATCGGATTTGCAGGAACAGCTTAATATCAAAGCAATCAATCTTCTACAAGAAGATGCCAATAAAATTGAGAAGCTTATTGAAGTGCAGATGGAGAATTTGGCGACTCGTTACTGCCCTCTCTATGAGGAAGTGCTGGATACCCAGATGTATGGTTTCTCCAGAGAGGTTGATTTTGCGGTCAGAGCCGGGCTGGTGCCTGAATTCACAGGCAAGCAGGTCCTGAGCAAGCTGGAACGCAACTTGGCTGTACTGTACGAAGCACTCAATAAGAAGGCTGAGGAGCGGGAGATGTAATTCCGGTCATTCATAAAAACGCACACGGGGACCCGGGAGGCCGCTCATGTGCGTTTTTTTTGTGCAGAGTTGTTATACCAGATAGAACGATACACCGAGAATCAGATATACCGCGAGCAGCAGCAGACCTTCGTACCAGTTGGTTGAGCCGTCCTGAATAATCGACTTGGCGATAAATACCGATACAGCAATAGCTACAATCTCGATGGTGGTGAATACGATGGACATGGTGTTGCCCATGAAGTAGCTGGCAAAGATCAGCACCGGTGCAACGAACAGGGCAATCTGCAGACTGCTTCCTACGGCAATCTCTACCGCAGCGCCGATTTTGTTCTTCATGGCCAGCATAATGGCTGCACTGTGCTCGGCGGCATTACCGATGATTGCCACCAGGAATGCACCGACGAACAGCTCACTGAAGCCGAAGCGTTCTGTCAGGGTCTCCAGGGTGCCGACCAGCCATTCGCTGACGAAAGCGACCATAACCGTAGCGATCACCAGGTAGAGGATCGAACGGTTTCTGGACCAGACCGGAGCATGCTCATTAGGCAGCTCTTCTGCACTGTCATCCGTTACATCAGCGAGATATTTCTTGTGCGTAATCATAGAGAAGACGAGCCAGGCCATGTAAGCGGCAATCAGGAGGCCGGCGACGACAAGGCTGAGTACATCTGTATCCTTCTCTGTGATAGAGTGGGTGTTGAAGAACATGGCGGGCACGAACAGGGCGATAACGGCAACAATCATCAGCGATCCGTTCAGCCCGGCGAGCGTGACATTGAAGTTCTGAACCTTGAACTTCATACCGCCGGCAAAAATACTGAGTCCCAGCACCAGCAGAAGGTTACCGATGATCGAGCCGGTGAGACTGGCTTTGACCATGTCGAAAAGTCCTTCTTTGACCAGGAAGAAGGCGATGATCAGTTCGGCAGCGTTGCCGAATGTGGCGTTAAGGAACCCTCCAAGCCGCTGACCGGCATAGTGGGCTACGCTTTCTGTCGCCCGGCCGAGGAAACCGGCCACGAAGATAACCGAGATAGCGGACAATACGAACTGCAGGGTATGGTCCCAGTCCGCATAATGTCCGATGGCGCTGAGGAGGAAGGTGATGACCAGCAGCGCCGGCGAGATCCATTTTTTCAAGGTAAAGCACACTCCAGTCTCTGTATGTAGGTTGAATTCATAATCAATATACCCAAATTGTTCCTGACTGTAAACGGGAATGCGAGAAAGTCATTTGCTTTTTAGCCTGTTTTCGAATTACAATAATTGATAATGAGTGTAGGGGGGATATGGCATGGCAGAACAACTTCAACTTGAAATGGGAAATATACGGATATCGAATGATGTTGTCTCGAAAATTGCAGGATTGGCAGCTTTGGAGACTCCCGGAATTGCAGCCATGTCTGGCGGTTTGTCTGAGGGCTGGGCGAAACGCCTGAGCGGTAAGAATGTGCAGAAGGGCGTTACTGTTGAAGTGGGCCAGCTGGAAGCGGCAGTGGATTTGCGCATTATTGTTCTCTATGAAACGCCGATTCACGAAGTGTGCCGGATGCTGCAGCAGAATGTCCGCGAGGCTGTGGAGAGCATGACAGGGCTTCATATCGTAGAGGTGAATGTTAAGGTAGAAGGCGTGGCCTTCAAGAACGATGAGATCTCGTAAGCGCTAACTGCTTAAGGAGCATGGCGGGTACACAAAAGGCAGTCCGGGGAGTTCATCCGGACTGCCTTTTGTTATACCCTATTCAACCGGTCAGGATGCAGCCTCTTAACGGGCACGCGTGCTGGCACGGCTATTCGCACGTACCTGTCTGACAGTAGTGACGGACTTGACGACTTCCTCTTTGGAGGGACGGTTGGTTTCCCTGGAGATGCTGAGCATAATCCCCATACAGAGCATGGTGACCAGCAGGGAAGAGCCGCCGTAGCTGATGAAGGGTAACGTAACTCCCGTAAGCGGAATGGTGTTGGTCACACCGCCGATATTGATAAAGGCCTGAATCGCAATCAGCCCCATCACACCTATGCCGACCAGTGTGCCGAAGGGGTCTGTACACCGCAGCGCGATCAGAATGCCTCTCCAGATGAAATACAGATAGAGCAACAGGAAGACGGAGGTTCCTACAAATCCGAGCTCTTCACCGATAATGGCAAAAATAAAATCCGTATAAGGGTACGGCAGATAGTGCAGCTTCTGGATGCTTTGGCCGAAACCGGAGCCTTGTGTCCCGCCTTCGCCTAAAGCGATCAGTGACTGCATAATGTTATAGCCGCTGCCTTCCGAGTTATTCTCGGGGTCCAGGAAGGCCTCAATCCGGCCTTGTCTGTAATCCTGATTGGCCGCTGCCTTCTCGGTCGGCGGCGACAGGGAGTCGATGGCAGTCTTGGCTCCCATGACAAGTGCGACACCCAGGACCAGCAAGCCGATTGAGCCGAGAATATGCTTCATGCTCGCACCGCCGGCATAGATAACAAGACCGCTGGTAGCCACGAGAATCATACAAGAGCCCAGATCCGGCTGCATCATGATCAGTCCGGCCACAATACCGACGATGATCATCACAGGAATGTATCCGGTGCGAAGATCCCGCAAACGTTCACCTTTTTTGGTGATGAGTGCTGACAGGTACAGAATGATAGAGATCTTGGCCAGCTCGGTAGGCTGGATGCCAAGGCCGCCGATGTTCATCCAGCTCTTGGCTCCGTTAATTCTCTCGGTGGTAGCCACGAAGAGCAGGAGCACCAGCGTGATGACGAAGATCGGAGCGTACCATTTCTTGAACTTGCTGTAATGGATATTCATCACAGTGAACATGACGAAGCTTCCCAGCACGGCCCAGACTAACTGGCGTTTCACGAAATAAAAAGCGTCATAGCTGAATTTCTCACTGGCCAGGGTTAAGCTGGAGCTCGCGCTGAAGACCATGACCAGACCGAAGCCGACGAGCAGCAGGGTAAGAATAAGCAACTGGAAATCGGGCGTTCCTCTTTTGGGCAGGCTGGCTTTGGAGGCTGTTTTTCCCTTCGCGGTACTCAAGCTTCCAGCAGCTCTTTCAATTGATGAATATGCTCTGTTGCAGTATCCAGTACCGCCTGAGGCACCTTAGATTCATACTCCAGACCGTGGGGGAAAGTGGCTTTGCCCAAGTAGACGGCTTCAATGGCCAGTATGGCATCCGCCTTTTCCAGCTTCCCTTCCACAGCGCGGGTGTTGATCCGCAGGAAGTACTCGCCGCCGTTCTGGCGGTCTTCTATCTTGCAGTCGTATGTAGCGCGGTAGTATTCCCACTGCCAGCGGATAAACCCGGCCTTGGTTGCGCTCTCGTCCAGATAAAGAAGGTCACTCTTCAATCCTTCGAGGCCCGTGTTCTCAAATATCATAGCGCACAACTCCCCTGTATGAAGTATAATGATACATTTGTAATTAAAATTTGCGATGTTCCTCCTCATGATAGTATGTTTCACGGGGTTGTGCAAGGTAGAGCGGGCCTATTGATACCCACTTTTTTGTGTTTCTGCTACAATAAAAGATATATGGCATGCTGCGGCCGGTCTTTACATAGAAGAGTCAGACTGCAGGCTTGTCCGAAGTATGCTGCCGGAGAAGGGAATGGAGAATTATGGAGAGGTTAGCGGTAGAGGAGCTGCTGCCGGAGATGGTGAAATGGCGCCGCCATTTACACCGCCATCCGGAGCTGTCTTATCAGGAGAAGGAGACATCCGCCTATGTCGGGGCAAGACTGTCCGAGCTGGGGATTGAAGTTAGAAGAAGCGGGTCCGGCTACGGACTGACAGGTATACTTACAGGGGCACTGCCGGGCAGAACAGTCGTTCTGCGCGCAGATATGGATGCCCTGGCGATTACTGAAGAAAATGGACGGGAATATGCTTCGCAGAATCCCGGGGTTATGCATGCCTGCGGACATGACGGGCATACGGCTATGCTGTTGGCTGCGGCTGCCTATTACAGCGCACGCCGTGAAGATATCCGCGGCGAGATCCGTTTCCTGTTCCAGCCGGCGGAAGAGGTCTGTCCGGGCGGAGCAATGGGGATGATCGCAGAAGGGGTGCTGGAAGGTGCAGATGCCGTCTATGGACTGCATCTGTGGACGCCGTTTCCGCTAGGAACCGTGGGCAGCGCGCCAGGCCCGCTGATGGCCTCCGCCGATGAATTTTTCATCGATATTATCGGCAAGGGCGGCCACGGCGGCATGCCGCACCGTACGGTGGACAGCATTGTGGCAGGGGCGGCTCTTGTCACCCAGCTGCAGAGCATAGTCAGTCGGACTGTAGATCCGCTGCGTCCTGCAGTGGTCAGCGTAGGGACGATACAAGGCGGATCTGCCCAGAACATTATTGCCGAGCGCTGCCGGATTACCGGGACTGTGCGCGCGTTCGATGAAGAGACGCGTTATCTGATCCGCCGCAGAATCGAGGAGATGACGGCGTCCATCGCAGCAGCGTATGGTGCAGAGGCGACTGTCGATTATCTGATGGGGTACCCGCCGCTGGTGAATGATGAAGCGGAATTTAACCGCTTTTACCGTGTCGCCCCGGAAGCACTGGGAGAAGGCGCAACTGTCATGCTGATGGAGAAAATTATGCCTGCGGAGGACTTCTCCTATTATGTTAAGGAAATCCCCGGCTGCTTCATCTTTGTGGGCGCTGGCAATCCTGCCAAGGATGCCGTCTATCCGCATCATCACAGCAAATTTGACTTTGACGAGGATGCCATGCTCTATGGGGCGAAGCTTCTGGTAGCCATGGCCGATTCCTGTCTGAATGAACAATAATGTATTTGTATAATATTTGACGCTTGAGGAAAAACTACTCACAAATGGCATGGTGACATGGCAGACAGGAGGGTTCATTCTTGAAGACAGTCAAGGAAGTAATGACCGCCAATCCGGCTTCGGTCACGCTGCTCGATAATATCTATGAGGTTGCCGTCAAAATGAGAGATTACGGGACGGGCTTCATTCCTGTAGTAGATTCGGCCGACGGGGCAACGCTGCTGGGTGTAATCACGGACCGTGATCTTGTACTCCGGGGCTATGCGGACAAGCATCCCGGCTCCACAGCCGTTGAAACCGTCATGAGCCGGAAGGTTATCTCCATTTCGGAGACGGCTTCTGTTGATGAGGCTGCGGAACTGATGGCTTCAAGGCAAATCCGCCGTATTCCGGTGACCCGTGACAAGAAGCTGATCGGAATTGTGTCGCTTGGCGACTTGGCGGTGAAAAGGATTCATGCGGATGAGGCAGCAGAGGCGTTAAGCGGTATTTCCCAGCGGCAGCTGCATTAAATAGGGTTATGGAAAGCTCATGTCCGTTACGCGGAGGTGGGCTTTTTCAAAATTGAAATTAATATGCAGAAAGCCCCACGGTGTGGGGTTATTTTGTGCTACCTGTTTAAGGGGATAATCCATTTCCTGCTGTATTAAAGCTTAAACACTGTAGATCACAAGGAGGGAATACTATGAATGCTGATGGAAAGGGTGCGTGCATTACCAGAAACGACCGGACCATTCTGCTGGAATGCGGCCATCCCGGATATGAGGAAGCCCGGGCAGTCCTGGCTGATTTTGCCGAGCTTGTCAAAAGCCCTCCGGTCTATCACACCTACCGGATAACGCCGTTGTCCCTGTGGAATGCAGCGGCTGGAGGCCAGGAGGCAGAGGCGGTTATTGCTAAGCTCCGCAGGCTGTCACGCTGGGGAATTCCCTCCGCCCTTGAGGGTGAAATCAGGCAGCTGATGGCCCGGTACGGAAGATTGCAGCTGCGCACGCATGAAACTGATCCGCTGCTCATTACGCTCTCGGCTGATCAGTCCGGACTGCTGGATGAACTGGAGGGCAGCCTGATTCTGAAAGAGCTGGGCTGGTACAGGGCAGGCTCTTTGCAGAGCCATTGTCCGAAGAGCAACAGGGGGCTGCTCAAGCAGGAATTAACAGGACTTGGTTATCCTGTACTCGATTATGCCGGTTTCCGGGACGGGCAGGAGCTGAAGCTTGCCTGGACGGAGGAAGCGGGGAAGGGGGCCGGAATTAGCGGTGAGGCTTTCGGGCTCCGGGATTACCAGAGGGATGCTGTACAGCAGTTCCAGGGGATTGGGGGCATCGGCGGCAGCGGTGTTGTTGTTCTGCCTTGCGGTGCGGGCAAAACGGTAGTAGGGATTGCAGTACTGGAGCATCTGCAGTGTGAAACGCTGATTCTTACCTCCAGCACCACCTCGGTCGAGCAGTGGCGGGGTGAGCTGCTGCAGCGGACGACCCTGAACGCGGATGAAGTCGGGGAATATTCCGGTGAGAAGCGGGAGGTACGGCCTGTCACGGTCGCCACCTATCAGATTCTGACCCACCGTACAGCCAAGGGAGGACCGTTTGTCCACATGAATCTGTTCAATGAGCGCAACTGGGGACTCATAATTTATGACGAGGTCCATCTGCTCCCGGCTCCTGTCTTCCGGGCAACGGCAGACATTCAGGCTACGCGCCGCCTGGGTCTTACAGCAACGCTGGTCCGGGAGGACGGCCGGGAAGGTGATGTGTTCTCCCTGATCGGGCCCAAATGTTACGATCTGCCCTGGAAGGTGCTGGAGAGGCAGGGATGGATTGCGGCAGTGGACTGTACGGAAGTGATAGTCCCGATGGATGAGCGGTTGCGGCAGCAATATATCTATGCCGGGGCGAAAGAACAGTTCCGCCTGGCGGCAGGCAATCAGGCTAAGGCTGCGGCCGCGGCATCGATTGCTGCGGCACATGCCGGGGCGGCGATTTTGGTGATCGGCCAGTACCTGGACCAGCTGGAGCAGCTGGCGGAGACTCTGGGCGCGCCGCTTATTACCGGCAAAACTACACAGAAGGAACGGAGCGCATTGTATGCCGCCTTCAACGAAGGGCGGCTGCCCCTGCTGGTCGTCTCGAAGGTGGCTAATTTTGCCGTCAATCTGCCGGATGCTTCGGTAGCGATTGAGGTATCCGGAGCCTTCGGCTCGCGGCAGGAGGAGGCTCAGCGGCTGGGGCGTATTTTGCGGCCTAAGCCGGGCGACAACAAGGCGTATTTCTATACGCTGGTCTCGGGGGACAGCAGGGAGCAGGAATTTGCCTTGCGGCGCAGGATGTTCTTAACCGAGCAGGGCTACGATTACGCAGTCAGAATGCTGGAATCCGCGGAGGAGGCTATTCTATGATGAGGCAGAAGCCTGATCCAGATGTGCAGAAGCTGACGCCGGAAGCGCAGGCAGTACTCCAGGCGATTTGTGCGGAACATGCAGCCAGCCCTTGTGCGGCGGATAGCATTGAACGGCTGCGGCCGGCATTCCTGTGCCGCGCTGAGCAGGAGCTGGCGCTGAACGAGCTGCTCATGGCAGGAATGCTGGAGCTGCGCCAGACAATGTGGGGAGAGAAGCTGTATCAGATCCCGCAGCAGAGGTTCCCCCGGATCGGGCGTAGCTTCTGGCCTGCCTGTCCGCAGAGTCTCGGAGAAACAGATGTACAGGCCCAGCTTGCT
This sequence comes from Paenibacillus sp. FSL E2-0178, assembly GCF_038593005.1. Classification (NCBI taxonomy): domain Bacteria; kingdom Bacillati; phylum Bacillota; class Bacilli; order Caryophanales; family Paenibacillaceae; genus Paenibacillus; species Paenibacillus sp. FSL E2-0178. The sequence goes on along the minus strand of NZ_CP151953.1, from coordinate 1,204,191 downwards.
GCCTGCACGGGTCTGGCTGCCGAGCTGTTCCGGGGGCTGTTATTTACAGCGCGGGAGGGCTTGCCGCTGACGGCCAAGGGACTTATACACAAGAAGCAGCTCGGTCTGCTGGCAGGCCAGCTGTCGTTGCAGGAGGAGCATCTTGCTGGACTTAAGCTCAACCAGGCCAGTTCTGAGCCTTACCCGCTTCCGGTAACAGTTATCGTAGATTTAATGGCTGTTTTGGGTCTGATCAGCCGCAGCAGCAGCGGATATTTAATAGACATAACGAAGCTGCAGTGCTGGCTGGAGATGACCGAGCAGGAGATGACCGATACGCTATACCGTATTGTAATCAGCCGATACGGCTCACCGGAGCCTGCCGGACAGCATTTCAGACATCTGATCTCCACGGCGGAATTCCCCCCGGGAGAATGGTTTGCCGTGCCGCCTCTTCTGGATTGGATGATACAGAGAGGCCTTGCCAAAGAGCAGTCCGTTGCCGGGCCGGACGGTCCGGAGCTGCAAGCGTCCGCCATTGCCTGGCTCCGCTGCCTGGCAGGCTTCGGCTGGTGTGACCTGGGTTATTCAGCCAAGGGAGAGCCCTGCTTCCGGTGGAAGGCAGTGAAGCCGCAATTGGACAGAGCTTCGGCAGGTACAATAGAACCGGAGATAAGCGGAGAAGATACAGGTATTGTGAAAGCGGAGGAATCGCAACCAGATAAAGTCTTCGGCGGAACTGCTGTACCAGAAGGCTGGCCAGAACATGAGCATGATTATGAGCAGGAGCAGGAGCAGGAGCAGGAGGAGGAGCAGGAGGAGGTGCAGAAGGAGGAGATACTCTCCGGCAGCTCATTGAAGTCAGGGCAGACTGGCGCGGACTGGGGTTTGCCTGCAGAATCTGTTGTACCTGCGGCCGGCAGGTTCGTTGTCCAGCCGGATTTCGAGGTGCTGGTCCCGCCTGAAGTTCCGTATACCATCCGCTGGACCCTGGCAGGATACGCCGAGCTGCTGCATAATCAGGACCTCTGGAGCTTCCGGCTGACCCGGGAAATGCTGGAGTCCGCAGCGGAGCTGGGGTGTCCTCCAGGGAATGCCATTGCTTGGCTTACCGCGCATGCTCAGGGAGGGCTGCCGGAGCAGGTGGAGCTGTCGCTTCGGCAGTGGGCTAAGGGAATCGGGCGGACATCATTGTCCGAGGTTATTCTGCTGTCCTGTGCAGGTGAACAGGAGAGCGGAGATATTGCTGCGCATCCCCGGCTGCAGGATATTCTGACCCGGATTGGCGCGCTCCACTTCATCGTTCGCCCGGAATCTGTCGGCCAGCTGCGCAAGGAGCTGGCTGCAGCCGGGCTGGCTCCGCCAAGAATCATCGGCGGCCGGGAGGAGGCCTTGAAGCCGCACAACCCGTTCGGACCTTTTGAACGGTCCGCAGCATCACTCCGTTATGAGCTTCCTTCTCCTGCGGGGGAACGGGGACTGCTTGGTGCTGCAGCGTATCCGAAGCTCCTGCCATTGGCGGGGACAGCGCAGGATCAGGAGCTGCTTCCGGGTGAAGATGCCGTTCCACAAATGTGGTTCAACCAGTGGAGGCAATACCATATGACAACGGCGCAGAAGGTGATGGAGCAGGCGCTGGGCTGGGGAATCAAGGTTAGAATTTCCGTGCAGGGCCAAACTGCAGACTTCATTCCGGAGCAAATAAGCGGGCGCCCGTGGAGAGTACGGGGAAATCTGCTGCGTTCAGGTTCAGGGACAGTAGAGCAGATTCAGCTTGCCGCCGAAGACTGGCAGGAAATGAAGCTGCTACATCCGGTCAAACAGAGAAATTCCTCTTCTTCTGGAGCAGCCGGATATGTTATGATAAGGTAGTCTACCGTTTGCGGTAGAACATTAATGCAGAAAAGAGTTGAAGTTCATGAGCGTAGCGGAATTAAATACGGTCGATATGGCCGAAGTGCTGACATACGCCTATGAATTAGGCGATATGATTAATCAATCCGCCGAAGTGTCGGATTACTTATACTGGAAAGGGCGGGTCGATCAGAGCCCCGAAATCCAGGCCATGGTCAGACGGCTGCAGAGCAAGAAGGAGCTGTTTGAGGAGACACAGCGGTTTGGACATTTTCACCCGAACTATCATTCGGCCAAGGATGAGGTTGAGTTAGTAGAGCGGGAGCTGGAACAGTTCGAAGAGGTTGTCCGCTTCAAGAATGCGGAGAAGACGCTGGATGATATTCTTCACTCCATGTCTGAAGCAATCGCCTTCTCGGTATCGGACAGCATCAAGGTTCCGAGCAATGACCCGTCCCCCAAAGGCGGATGCGGCAGCGGAGGCAAATGCTCTTGCGGATAAGCTGGCCGTATAGAGAATAGAGAAAGAAAGGCGGATGAGCTTATGTTTGCGGAACGGACAGGTTATATCGTTTGGGTTAGCGACGTCAAGGCAGCGCGTAACCTGGAGAAATACGGAACACTGCACTATGTTTCCCGAAAGATGCACTATGCGGTAATGTATGTGAACGCGGAACGCGCCGAGGAAGTTATGAAGAATGTCCGCAGACTTTCCTACGTGCGTAAGATTGAGCGTTCCTACCGCAATGAACTCAAGACTGAATACACCAGCAATGGGCCGGACAAGTCCCGTTATTACGGTTTGTAAATTCAAATATAGCCATTTTGGACAGGCGCCGCTGGCGTCTGTTTTTTTGAATTTAATATATTTTATGATCACGTAAACAATGTGCCAGCGGTAGGACAGATGAGCCAAATGTATGTGAAAAACCGAGTACAATGTGCCAAGAATAGGGTAGAGGATGAGCCAAATGTATGCAAAAAACCGAATACAATGCTCCAGAGATAGGGCAATGAACCGAATGGGGTATGATTACCTTGGAATCTGCCGAAAGCGGGATGGATGACATTTTCCCGGGGGAATGTTAACTAAATTGACAGCTAATCGCCGGTGACTTACTATATCCTCAAGGAAAGCAAGCTGATCCCGCTGGGATTATCTGCAATAGATATATACAATAAATACAACACAATAAATACAACACAACGAGTTCAACAGAGGTCTCAGACGTAATAGGCACGCATGGCAGAGCGATGCAAGGCTGATAAGGCGTCTTTTTTTATACTTTGGCAATTATTTTGGCCACTGCAGCAGGCGGGAGGGAACGGCATAGAACCGAAGCGCGAGATCACCAGTGTCGGAATTGATATTGGAACGAGTACGACTAAAATAGTCTTCAGCAGACTTACGGTCGGACGGAGATATGGTCTGTCCATGCTGCCGCAATATCAAATCACGGAGCGGAATATTATCTATGAGAGCCCGATGCATCTAACACCGCTGATAGGCGAATCGCAAATCGATCTTCCGGCGCTACAGCAGATCCTGTCGGCAGAGTACCACAGCGCGGCACTGAAGCCTGAGGAGGTAGATACAGGGGCTGTCATTATTACTGGAGAAACGGCGGTAAGATCGAACGCGGATTCCATCCTCCATCAGCTGGCGGGGGAGTCGGGAGAGTTCGTGGTTGCCCAGGCAGGCGGGGATCTGGAGGCTGTCCTTGCAGGCAAAGGCGCTGGAGCGGAAGCTCATTCGCAAAGAGCGGCGGGGACGATAGTCAATGTGGATATCGGAGGCGGTACGGCAAACGCGGCATATTTCAATAGCGGAAGTTGCATAGGAACCTTGAACTTTCATATCGGCGGCCGGCTGATCATGCTGGATAAGGCTGGAACCGTAGCGAAAATATATCCCGCAGCCCGGCAATGGCTGAACCGCGAAGGGCTGTGGCTGCAAGAGGGGGAGCAGGCGGATTGGCCTGTGCTGCAGGAGATCACCCGGAGATGGAGTGAACTGCTGCTGGAGGTCCTGCTTAAGGGCAGTGATCCGCAAGCCTGTCCATTAATCTATGGTCACCCGGACCTTCCGGCTGCATTTGCAAGAGAGGCTACAGTTACGGAGCTTTGGATCTCCGGGGGTGTGGGTGCATTAATGGAGCAAACCGCTCCCCGCAATATCGCGGAGACTGCAAGATATGGGGATATCGGGCCGCTGCTGGCTCATGCCATTAAAAAGGCGGCCGGACACTACCCGGTGAAGCTGCAGGCCGCTCCAGGCGCGCAGCGGGCTACAGTAATTGGTGCCGGTGTTCATACCCTGCAGCTCAGCGGCTCAACGGTTTATGCAGACCCCAACCTGCTGCCGCTGCGGAATATTCCCGTTATAGAGCTGGTCTGGCCTGTACAGGTCCAGGACGTTGAGCAGCCGGATGCGTTTTTAGCCTCTATACAAGCGGCTTTTGCTGCGGGAGCCATAAGGCATGGTTCAATTGAAACGGAAGCAATGCAGTTTGCAATCGCCATCCCGGAAATCACCCCCTGCTCCTATGCTGTGTTACGCCGGATTGCTGAAGCAGTGACCGGGTGTTCCCGGAAGTATAAGCTGAAGCTTTGCATCCTGATCTGTGAGAATGACATTGCCAAAGCTTTGGGCAATTGTATCTATCTGCTATCCCAAGGCCGGCAAGCCTGCGTCTGTCTGGACCAGATTACTGTGGCGCATGGCGATTATATTGACATTGGAATCCCGGCGGACGGGAATTATATACCGGTTGCCGTCAAGAGCCTGGTTTTCAATTCAACAAATTAGGCGGAAAGGAAGTGATAACCGATGAAGCTGACAGTCTCCCTGCTTGGCGAGAGCTATCTGTTTCATGATCTGAAGGAGCTGTTCGCCAAAGCGAATGAAGAAAAGTCCGGGGACCAGCTTGCCGGAATCGCTGCAGCGGACGACCGCGAACGGATGGCAGCCAAGCTTGTGCTGGCCGATTTGACGCTGGCGGATATCCGCAGCCACCCGCTGCTGCCGCCCGAGACGGACGAGGTGTCCAGAGTGATCGAAGAGGGAGTCGAAGAAGCGGTCTACGAAACGATCCGCAGCTGGACGGTTGGAGAGCTGAGAGAACAGCTGCTTGCTGCCTCTGAGAGTGAGTTGCGCCGGATCGGCAGTGGCCTGAATAGTGAGATGGCTGCTGCGGCTGCCAAGCTGATGTCCAATCTGGATCTGATCCAGGCCGCGGCCAAGTGTGAAGTGATTACCCGCTGCAATACTACGATGGGAGAACGCGGCCGGCTCGGGAGCCGGGCCCAGCCCAATCATCCTACGGATGATCCGCTGGGGATGAAGGCCTCAATCTATGAAGCGTTGAGCTACGGAATCGGGGATGCGGTAATCGGTATCAATCCTGTCATTGATACAACAGACAATATTATCCGCCTCCTCCACGAAACCAAAGAGGTCATTCACAGATGGGGCATACCGACGCAGAACAGTGTGCTTGCCCATGTGACCACCCAGATGAGAGCGATATCCAAGGGGGCTCCGGCGGATCTGATCTTCCAGAGTCTTGCCGGTACACAGAGCGGTAACCAATCCTTCGGGATTGATCTGCGGCTGCTGCAGGAGGCGGATCAGCTGATCCGGGAGTCCGGCACGGCCAGCGGGGAGAACCGCTGGTATTTCGAGACGGGGCAAGGGTCTGAGCTGTCAGCGGGCGGTCATCACGGTGTGGACCAGCTTACACTGGAATCCCGCTGCTATGGACTGGCCAAAGCGTTCAAGCCGTTTCTGGTGAACACCGTCGTCGGTTTTATCGGACCCGAGTACCTGTATGACAGCAAGCAGGTAATCCGGGCCGGGCTTGAGGATCATTTCATGGGCAAGATCCAGGGACTCCCGATGGGTGTGGATGTCTGTTATACGAACCACATGAAGGCAGACCAGAATGACATGGATAACTTAGCTGTCCTCCTGGCGGCCGCCGGAGTAAACTTCTTCATCGGGGTACCGATGGCGGATGACTGCATGCTGAATTACCAGTCGACCAGCTTTCATGATATTGCTACTGTACGGGAGCTGCTGCGTCTGCAGCCGGGGGCAGAGTTCTCAGCTTGGGCGGAAAAAATGGGCATCCTGAAGAATGGCCGACTGACTGTACTTGCCGGTGATCCGACGCGGTTCATTTAAACAATGAAGGAGGAGCAAGCATGGTATTCCACGATCCGGAGGGAATGGAAAGATTGCGTAAGGCTACACCGGCGCGGATCGGCACAGGCCGGGCAGGAACACGGCCGACGACCCGTGAGCAGCTGCAGCTGCGCCTGGATCATGCGGCTGCAGTCGATTCAGTATACGGCAGCGTCAGCAGCACCTTGCTGGATGAGCTGGAGCTGTTTGCAATTGACTCAGAGGTGACAGACAAGGAGCTGTACCTGAAACGGCCGGATCTGGGCCGGCAGCTGCCGGAGAGCAGTATCCGGCTTCTGCGGGAGCGCTGTATCCAGGCTCCGCAGGTGCAGATTGCGGTGTCAGACGGACTAAGTGCCTATGCCATTGAGAGCAACCTGCGGGATATTTATCCGGCGCTGCTGGACTCTCTGGCAGTTCACGGGCTTACTGCGGGGACGCCGTTTTTTGTGCGGAAGGCCAGGGTCGGCTGTATGAATGCTATTGGAGATATTCTGGAGCCCGAAGTGATTGTAATGCTGATCGGAGAACGTCCGGGACTGATCACCTCCCGGTCCATGAGTGCTTATCTTGGCTACAGGCCGCGTTCCGGAATGACAGATTCCCAGCGGATGGTTCTATCTAACATTCATCAGGGAGGTACTCCTCCGGTAGAGGCCGGCGCCCATCTGGGCAGCCTGATCGCCAGGATGCTGGAGCTCAGAATGAGCGGAGTCGGCCTGGAGCTGTAACTGAGCTTTAATTCTAACGTATCCTATAAGTCTCATGTTCTTTTGTGTTGCTAACCTAACCTCATTCCGCCAATGCGGGCCTGAGGTTATTTGCTGTACCTGGAAATACCTTAAGTATGTTCCGGTTAGTACGACAGCTCATTTAATGCAGCAATTTGTGTATCCAGTTTCAATTGGATAATCAGTGATAGTTGTACTTTGTACAGTTAAAAACCGCGAATAGATGTGTTTGCTCCGTATAACTGTATTCTGTACAACTAAATCTGCCAGAATCGGTGGAAACCTTCTGCTACAGCCACTTTAATTGCACGAAATACAACTAAATAGAGAGGGGGGGGGAGAATCAGAGGATTTAGTTGTACAAAGTACAATTAAGCATACCGGATACTCCTAGGCATATACCATAACCGGATCACTGCAGACCCTCAGCAGACGTTTTGCCTAAGTGATTTTTACTAGTGTGAATCTGACGCTATACCAGTCCGGGCCTGTCCTAAATTACTGCCGGAAACCGTTGACTGCCGCCAATAGTTTATACCTGCTTAATACTTCCGGACTATGCTGGAGAGAGGGTGACAAAAATTCACGAAGAAAACATACAGGTGATAAAATGAATAAATCAGGGACACTGTCCCGCAAGCTGGCGGCGCTGCCGCAATACTTTCAGCATCTGAGCGGAAGATTCAGGGAAGAAGCCAGGGAGCTGGGCAGATTATCGATGCTGCTTGATATTATGGATAAGGAGATGCTGGATACATACTTTCAGCCGATTCTGCATTTGCGGAGCGGAATAACGATCGGACATGAAGTGCTGAACCGTCCGCCCAGTTCCCCGCAGTTTCCGAGCACTGAGCATTTCTATGATTTTGCCGGAAGGACAGAGCAGATGTTCAGATTCGAGCAGTATTGCCGGAGAATGTCCTTGTCCCGTTATATGGAGAGGCTGCCGGAGGCTGATGCTGCGGGTGATACACTGGTATTTGTTAATGTGCATCCGGGGGTGCTGAATGATTCCCGTCACAAAAGCGGTGAAACCCTTACCCTCCTGAAGGAGCTGGGGCTTGCGCCGGAGCGTGTGGTGTTTGAGCTGACGGAACGTCAGGCTGTGCAGGATTATATCGGATTCGAGAAAGTGTTGTCCCATTATCGCGAACAGGGCTTCAGAATTGCGGTGGACGATGCCGGCTCCGGCTACAATAGTCTCAAGACGCTGGTCTACCTGAAGCCGGAGTTCATTAAGCTGGACAAGTCGCTGATCCGCGGGATTCACAGCAGCAGGGAACAGCAGGAGCTGCTGGAGCTGGTCCGGGAATACGCGGAGCGCTCGTCTACCCGGGTGATTGCCGAAGGCATCGAGACGGCGCAGGAGCTGCTTTTTTTGCAGATGGCGGGAGTGGAGTTTGGTCAAGGTTATGCGCTTGGAAGACCGGCCCATCTGCCTGAGCATGGAGGATTTCCGTCTTCGGCACTGCCGTTTCCAGTAAGAGGAGGGTATAGGCATGTTTCTTCAAATTGGTGAAATCGCCGAACAGATTCCGGAAATTACGATCCATCACAAATGTGAGTACGTAGATCAGATTTTCAAAAAGAATCCACAGCTCCAGGGCGTCGCAGTAACTGACAATGGCTGTACGGTAGCGCTCATCATGAGAATCCGTTTTTATCAGCAGATCGGTACGCTGTATGGTTATACGCTGTATATGGGCAGATCCGTGGAGCTGGTGATGGATAAAAATCCGCTTGTGGTGGACTATAAGACGCCGATCATTGAGGTGAGCAGGCTGGCTATGGCCAGGAACGAAGAGAATCTGTACGACTATGTGATCGTCACCCACGGGAACGCATTGTCCGGAGCGGTGAGCGTGCGGGATCTGCTGCTTAATTTTGCGGAAATCCAGGCGGTGGCGGCCAGCTTTCTGAACCCGTTAACGGGACTGCCGGGCAATGTCAGTATTACAGAGTGGATGGTTAAGTCGCTGCTGCAGGAGCAGTTCAGTGTTCTTTACATTGATCTGGATCACTTTAAGGCCTACAACGATACATACGGGTTCAAGGAAGGCGACCGGATGATTCAGGCTACGGCGGAGCTTCTGAAGCATGAGGCGCTGCGTCTGGACGGTTTTTTGGGACATATCGGCGGGGATGACTTTATTATCTTCATCAGACATTATCAATATGAGGAGTGCTGCAGGAGCATCATCAGGGCGTTCGATATGGTGGTACAAGATTTCTATCATGCCGGGCATCTGGCCCAGCAGTTTGTGCTGACCGAGAGCCGTTCAGGACGGATGGAGGAGATTCCGCTGGTCTCGATCTCCATCGCCGTTGTAACCAACCGCAGCCGCAGATTCGCTTCGGTTGAGGATCTGTCCGAAGAAGCGGCCCGCTTCAAAAAAAGCTGCAAAATGATCAAAGGCAGCAGCTATGTCGATGACAGCGATATCAGCCTGTACAAGATCGGACACTAAGACTCACGCCTGTACACTTCACAGGGAGGGCGGAATGCTTGAACAACAGACATCAATGCGGTAAGATTGACAACAATAAGAGCATGCCAAGACCCTTTTACGTGGAGTGTGATGACAATGCATGGCAAGGGGATGGAATGGTGGGGGGCGTATGAGCCCTTCCATATCGTGCTGAATAACTACGGGATTGCCGATATCGTGCTTACCCAGCATGCGAAGAGCCGCTATGCGGACCGGGTCGCTGAGGAGAATAACGGGAACGGCGAAGTGACGGCATGGATCTGGCAATGCTTGAAGCAGAACAGGGTTAGACCCTATTCGCACAGTGAGTATAATGCCTATCTGATCGACGATGATACGGTGATTGTGGTCGATTTCAGGCAGCTTGAGGGCGTAACCACGCTCTCCGGTGAGCCGCTGTACGTCATGGTGGTGGTGTCGTTTCTCGGCCGGATTTCGGCGACTCCCCAGCTGCGGGATCTCAAGAAATACTATTCGTGGCTGCGCCACTCCCGCCGCATGAAGCTGATGAAGAAGCGCCGCAGACGCAAGTAGAAGAGAGTATGGCAACGAAGGCATGCGGCTTATGGCTGCGTGCCCTTTTTTGAAGAATTGCCATTCATTCGAAGCAAATCGCCACTTTGAGTGGTTATTTTGAAAAGGAGTCAGAAAAGCATGAACTTTCACCAGCTACATATTTTTTATACCGTATCCGAACGGGGCAGCTTCTCGGCGGCGGCACTGACGCTGCATATGACACAGCCCGCAGTGACGATGCAGATTCAGGCGCTGGAGGATTATTTCGGAGCCAAGCTGTTTGACCGGTCGACTAAAAAAATAATGCTCTCCGAAGCCGGCCGCACGCTGATGCCATTCGCGCTGCGCAGTATGCAGCTGATGCGGGAGACGGATCAGGCGATGTCAGCCTTCACCCATATGCTGGAGGGCCGGCTGCAGCTGGGCGCAAGCCTGACGATCGGCGAATATGTGCTTCCGCGCCTCCTCGGCCCCTTCGGCAGGGAATACCCGAACATCTCAATCATGATGAAGGTGATGAACACCACGCAGATTATGGAGGAGATTAACAAACACCAGCTGAACTTCGGGCTGATCGAAGCGCCGGTGTCCCATCCGGATATGGTCATAGAGCCGGTCATGGGCGATGAGCTGAAGCTGATCGTTCCGCAGGGTCATCCGCTGGCGGACCAGGCTGAAGTTAGCCTAAGTGATGCGCTCGGCTATCCGTTCGTGCTGCGTGAGCAGGGCTCAGGGACACGGAGAGTGATGGAAGAGCAGCTGGTAGCGAAGGGGCTTGATCCCGGTGCCATGCGGATTGTGATGGAGCTGGGCAGTACAGGCGCAGTGAAGTCGGCAGTGGAGGCCGGGCTTGGAATTACGATTATTTCAACATCATCGGTTAAGCATGAGGTGGCGCTCGGACTGCTGAAGATTGTCAATCTTACAGATGCCTCATTCAAACGGCAGTTCTACGCGATTCATCTGAAGTCGACGCTGCTGCCGATATCGGCTGTAACGTTCCTGACCTTCCTGCGCCAGCATGCGGACGGGCAATAGAACGGCTAAGGCGTCTGTACTGGGGCGGGGTCCGGGGCAGGAACCCGCAGACAAGATATAACTTGGAGAATGGAGGGGGATTCATATGGAAGAGAAGAATAATAACAGTGAACATACGCAGGGAATCGAAGAGGGGCCCGCGCCGGGAAGATGTGATCTGCATAGCCACACACAGGCTTCTGACGGTATGCAGCCTCCGGCTGAGAATGTGCGTCTGGCTTATGAGAAAGGGCTGGCAGCGGTAGCCATTACCGACCATGATACCGTAAGCGGTATTGCAGAAGCGCTGGAAGCCGGTAGGCGGCTGGGAATTACGGTGGTTCCCGGTGTAGAGATCAGTACGCGGGCCGGAGGGAAAGAGATTCACGTGCTCGGCTATTATATCGATACAGAGCAGGAGCTGTTCCTGTCCCGGCTGGAACAGCAGCGGAATACCCGCCTGGGGCGAAATGAGGCAATAATAGACAAGCTTCGCGGGCTGGGGATTGAGATCAGCATGGAGCAGGTGTTATCGGGCATGGGCCGGGAGCTGAAGCCGGATGAGAGTGTCGGCCGGCCGCATATTGCCGATGAGCTGGTGCGCCTGGGAGCAGCAGCGGACATGCGGGATGCGTTCGATAAATATCTGGCTGAAGGTGCAGCGGCGTATGTATCGCCTCCGCGCATCACGCCGGAAACCGCCTGCCGCTGGATACAGGAAGCGGGCGGTGCGGCGGTGCTGGCCCATCCCGGCATTTACGGGGATGATGAACTGGTGCGGAAGATCCTGGAGACCGGTGCTCTGCGCGGAATCGAGGTCTACCATTCCGATCATGGTCCGGCGGAGCATGAGCGTTATCTTGCGCTGGCTGAGGAATTCGGCCTGCTGGTCACCGGCGGCTCGGATTTCCATGGGGCGCGGCAAGGCGTGATTTTCCACGGGGATATCGGCAGTGTCCATGTCTCCACAGCTGTGCTGGAGCAGTTGAAGGCAGCCCGAAGCTGAGCCTGAACCTGAATGGTAAGCGATCCGCTTAAGGAAGGGCCGGCAGCCTGTGAAAATACCTGCCCTATGAAATTAGAGGGCGGCAATACCAAAAACAACCTCCATTCCATTGGCGATGACGCCAGTGGATGGAGGTTGTTTGGTTAGCCGGGACTAGCTTCGCAGAACACTTGCCAGACCTTTGATACGCTCTTCATCCGGTGTGACGAATAGCGTCCGCTGATGATCGTAGATGACGAAGCCCGGTTTCGCCCCGCTTGGTTTGCGGACGTACCGGATCAGGGTGCTGTCTACCGGAACGCTGCTCGACTGCTTCGCCTGGCTGAAGTAAGCGGCGAGCTGGGCAGCTTCTTCTAAGGTTGCATCGCCGAATTCCTCGCTGCGGATGACTACATGCGAACCCGGAATGTCCTTCGTGTGCAGCCAGGTATCGTTCGCCGAAGCCAGACGGTTGGTGACATATTCGTTCTGCAGGTTGTTTTTGCCTACATAGATGTCGATGCCTTCAGAAGAGGTGAACACTTGCAGAGTAGGGCGGGTGGCCTTTTTCTTCTTTTTGCCCTTTTTGCTGCGGTCCCGCAGGTAGCCCTGACTTACCAGCTCCTCACGGATTTCCTCGATATCATTCAGTGAGGCGTGGGCGAGCTGCTGCTGCAGCGTCTCCATGTAGGCAATCTCCTCATGGGTCTTGAGCAGCTGTTCGCCAATGACCCGCAGGCTGTTCTTATATTTGTTGTATTTCTTGAAATAGCGCTGCGCATTGTCCGTAGGGCTTAAGAGCGGATCTAGCGGAACAGTGATTTCTGCCTGATTCTCATCGTAATAGTTTACTAGCTTTGCCGTCTTATCCCCTTTGTTCAAAGTGTGCAGGGAAGCGAACAGCAGCTCGCCCCAGATCCGGAACTGGTCGGCGTCCTGGGCCTCGTCCAGATCCTTCTGCAGATTGGCAAGCTTCTTGATGTTTTTGCCGCGTTCATTGCCGAGGAAACGGATCAGGTCGCTTACCCGCTGCTTCACGGTATCCTTCTCCGCTTTATCCCCGTAATAATCCTCCAGGCATGTGCTGATGGAGCTGTACTGCTTCACATTCCCGCCCATCAGCTTCAGCGGTATGGCGGAGAAGATGGGCTTGCCTTTGGCATTCAAGCCGGAGACCGGCGAGAACCGGAGCTCCCTAACCGGCTCCATTACAGAATTGAAGGCTTCCCACAGCTGGTCCGGGTGGTTTACCCCGCTGCTGAACTCCTGGGCATCGCCCCCGAGTGCCTTGTAGCGGTGGACGATCTCACCGGCAATGAGCGGACTCAGGCCGTTAAAAGCATGCACCAGCCAGCCCGCCGGGTCGGCTGATGGGGAAGGGCCGCCAGAGCCGTCGGCTTTCGGTTCTTCCAGTGAGGCCAGAAGCCCCGCAATTTCGCCCTCGATCATATCCTCCTCAGGCTCCTCCGGATGCTCCGCAGCATACAGGGCATCTTCTTCTGCCGAAGCCATCAACGAGATGAAAGCGGCCTGGCTTATGCCGAGCGGATTCAGCTTATGCTGCTGCGGCGGCTCGGTATAGGCTGCTCCAGGCATAACGACCCGGTAGCTGCTGATTGACGGGGTGACGTGATGAATCCCGTCGATAATCGTGCCGGTGGACAGCTCGGTCAGAATGATGTTGCTATGCCGTCCCATCAGCTCAATGATGATCTTTTTGGCGGAGACATCTCCCAGCTCATCCCGGGTCCTGATAGTGATATGAATGATCCGCTCCATGCCCACCTGCGTGATGCTCTCGATGGTGCCGCCTTCACAATGCTTGCGCATCAGCATGCAGAACATGGGCGCTTCCGCCGGATTGATAGTGCTTCTCTCGGTCAGATGCAGCCGGGGATAGGTCGGATTCGCTGACAGCAGCAGCTTGCCGCCGCCGCCCGCACCGCGAAGGGTGAAGATCAGGTCATGTGTGCTGGGTTGATATATTTTGCTGACGCGTGCACCAATGAAGGATTGAAGCTCATGCACGATCGCTTTGGTAACGATGCCGTCTAATGCCATGATAAAGTTCTCCTGTCGCCTAAAAATAATGTACTCCCCCTATGATGCCATACTTTCACTCGTTTGCGCAAAAGGAGAAACCCGATGCGGTGATAATTTGGGACGACCATGAATACACTTGGACATGAACAGGTGGAAAAGCTGTGCGCCGCCGGAAGTCAAGAAACGACCGGGAGGGGAAAGATAAGTCATGGAACAAAAAAGTTGGCACCGCCTCGGTGCAGAGGAGCTGCAGGAGATGTTCAGCGTTCATCCGGGAGCGGGTCTGAGCGCGGAGGCTGCTGCAGAGAGACGTAAAGAGAGCGGGTACAATGAGCTGTCGGAGGGCAAAAAGGTATCGCCTGTTACGCTCATGCTCAATCAGTTCAAGGATTTCATGGTGCTGGTGCTGATGGGTGCGACACTGGTATCCGGCCTGCTCGGCGAATATCTCGATGCGATTACGATTATTGCCATTATTCTGCTTAACGGGGTGCTCGGTTTCGTACAGGAGTTCCGCGCCGAGCGTTCGCTCCGGGCACTGAAACAGCTGTCTGCCCCGTCTGCCAAGGTATTGCGCGGAGGGAAGCAGGAATTGATTGCAGCCAAAATGCTGGTCCCCGGTGATATCGTCCTGCTGGAGAGCGGTGACCGTATCCCTGCGGATGTCCGCTGGCTGCAGTGCAGCGCCCTCTACGCCGAAGAATCGGCACTGACGGGGGAATCCTTACCGGTCTCCAAGCATGCGGAGGCGATTCATGCCGAAGAGATTCCGCTTGGCGACCAGAAGAATATCGGCTTCATGGGCACGATGGTGACCCGGGGAACAGGCCGGGCAGTCGTCATCCGCACCGGTATGAATACCGAGATGGGCAAGATTGCCGACCTGATCCAGAATACCGAAACCCAGGAAACGCCGCTGCAGCACCGTCTGGAGCAGCTTGGCAAGATTCTGATCTATGTCTCCCTGGGTCTCACGATTGTCGTTGTTCTTGCAGGGATTCTGCATGGACAGCCTGCACCGGCGATGTTCCTGGCAGGTGTCAGTCTGGCCGTAGCAGCCATTCCGGAAGGTCTTCCGGCGATTGTAACCATTGCTCTAGCCCTGGGTGTCCAGCGGATGATCAAGCGCAAGGCTATCGTCCGGAAGTTGCCGTCCGTAGAGACCCTGGGCTGTGCCTCGGTCATCTGCTCGGATAAGACGGGGACGCTCACTCAGAATAAAATGACGGTAACGCGGGTGTGGAACGGCGGACGGAGTCTGGAAGTGACCGGAGAGGGTTATTCGCCTGCGGGACATGTACTCCATAAAGGCAAGCCTGTAGATCTGAAGAATGACCAGAGTCTGCGGCGGATGCTGCAGGTGGGCGCTTTATGCAGCAATGCTGAGATTTTTGAGACTATTGCTGATACACGCGGCAAGAAGAAGGGCAAAGGCGCGGAAGCCGAAAAGGTTGCAGACACCCAGTCTGTGTGGGAGCTTAAGGGAGATCCGACAGAGGGTGCGCTGGTAACCCTGTCTGCCAAAATGGGGTTAACCGCACAAACGCTTGCTGTTACCTATACCCGGGAAACGGAGTTTCCGTTTGATTCAGAACGCAAGCTGATGTCTGTAATCGTCAGCCATCCCGGCGGACGGATGATCTGCACCAAGGGCGCACCTGATGTGCTGCTGAATTGCTGCTCCTATATGCTGTGGGAAGGCGGAGTAGTTCCTTGTACGCCAACCTTGCGCCAGAAGGTGCTGGAGGCCAATGAGGAAATGGCCGGAGGTGCGCTGCGCGTACTGGGGATGGCATACCGCGAGATGCGTACCGGAGAAGTGGCCGGCAGCGAGAAAGAAGCAGAATGCCAGCTTGTCTTCGTAGGGCTTGCCGGAATGATTGACCCGCCGCGCCGTGAAGTGCGCGATGCTATTCAAGTTACCCGCCGGGCCGGAATCAAAACCGTGATGATTACCGGAGACCATGGAACGACTGCGGAAGCAATCGCCCATCAGCTCGGCATTCTGCAGCGTGGGGGAACTGTCCTGACCGGCAGCCAGCTTACCCGGATGGACGATGATGCACTCGACAAAGTGTCCGATAACGTCTATGTATATGCCCGGGTATCTCCCGAGCATAAGCTGCGGATTATCAAGTCGCTGCAGCGCCAGGGCCATGTGGTGGCGATGACCGGGGATGGTGTGAACGATGCTCCGGCAATCAAGGCGGCCGATATCGGAATCTCCATGGGTATCACCGGCACGGATGTAACCAAAGAAGCATCATCACTTATCTTAGGGGATGACAATTTCTCGACGATAGTTGCAGCCATTGAAGAAGGCCGGAATATCTATGAGAACATCCGCAAGTTTATCCGCTATCTCCTGGCTTCGAATGTCGGCGAGATACTGACGATGTTCTTCGCCATGATGCTGGGGCTGCCGCTGCCGCTGGTGCCGATCCAGATTCTCTGGGTCAACCTGGTCACGGATGGACTGCCGGCGATGGCGCTGGGGGTAGACCAGCCGGAGAAGGATTTAATGGAGCACAAGCCCCGCGGAGCCAAGGAGAATATCTTCGCCCGCCGTCTGGGCTGGAAGATCGTCAGCCGCGGTCTGCTGATCGGCCTCTGCACTCTGGCCGCATTCTGGCTGACGCTGCGTATTGCTCCGGATAATGCACAGCAGCTGGTGCGGGCCCAGTCGGTTGCTTTTGCCACACTGGTTATGGCCCAGCTCATCCATGTCTTCGACTGCCGCAGCTCCCGGTCGGTATTCCACCGGAATCCGTTCCAGAACAAAGCACTGGTGCTCGCCGTTCTGTCATCCGTGATCCTGATGCTGGCCGTTATGTACCTGCCGTTCCTCCAGCCGGTATTCAAAACCGTTCCGCTCAGCTTCCGCGAATGGTGCCTGGTGCTGGTGATGGCCGGCGTTCCGACTTTCCTGATGGGTGCAGGCAGCGTCTGGGGCGGCAAGAAGAACCGCAGCCGCAGCGGCGGACGGCAGATGATAAAAAGTACAAAGTTTTCGGCATAAAATCAATAGCATCACTCCACTCCTTTAAGGTATGCTGGTTACACTGGGAAGCTTGGTTTACGATGAACCGGCTGGCATATTTCAAACAAAACTTTTAGGAGTGGACGATACAATGGAATTTACTAAGATGCACGGACTAGGCAATGACTTTATAGTTGTATTCGGCGAAGAGGAGCTGCCGGGCAATGCTTCGGAGCTGGCAGTTACGCTGTGCAACCGGTTCTTCGGCATCGGCGCTGACGGGCTGGTGTACATTCTGCCTTCAGAGCGCGGTGATTATATGATGCGTATCATGAACTCTGACGGCTCGGAAGCCGAGCAATGCGGCAATGCCATCCGCTGTGTCTCCAAATATGTGTATGAGCACGGACTGGTGGAATCGGAGCAGATTGTGATTGAAACGATTGGTGCCGGTGAACAGAAAGTGTCCCTGAAGGTAAAAGATGGTGTAGTGGAGACTGTTACGGTGGATATGGGCGAGCCGGTTCTGTCAGGACTGCAGATTCCGGTAGCTATCGATGCGGTGCCTGTGCTCGATCAGCCGATTGAGGCGGACGGAACGGAATTCAAATTCACCGCCGTATCCATGGGCAATCCGCATGCGGTTATTTATGTAGATGATGCTGTATCCTTCGACCTCGGAACATGGGGACCGAAGCTGGAAGTTCATCCGCTCTTCCCGCGCAAAGTAAATGTGGAGTTCGCTACCGTTGTGGACCGCGGACATGTGGATATGCGCGTCTGGGAGCGCGGTGCCGGACCTACACTGGCCTGCGGAACCGGAGCCTGTGCCACTCTGGTCTCCTCCGTACTGAACGGGGTAACAGACCGTTCGGCCTGGATCAGTCTGAAGGGCGGCGACCTGTTCATCGAGTGGAATGAGGAAGATAACCATGTGTATATGACGGGTCCTGCTCAGGTTGTGTATACGGGCTCGGTGGATATTTAAGCCGGATTAAACCCCATAGCAATAGATATGGAATCCCCCGCGAGCTGCGAGCTTGCGGGGGATTTCTGCATCCGCCGGGCCTTCACCCGGTGGAATTTGAACTTTTTAGCTGCTGCTGGAGCACGAGTTCCCTGATGAACTCCGCCAATTGCACCATAGCCCTCCACTTTTTAAAAATCCTGCCCAAAATACAACATTTCCTACTTTAATCAGCTCCAAATCCGGAATTGTTGTACGAAATACAGAATTTCTCCTCCGCTAAGCCACTTAGCGAGATAATTCCTGTATTTCATACAACAATCCTCTAGAATGCCCGGTTATCTATGAGCCAAAGCTGTAATACGTACAGTATTTTACCGGTTTGGCGTGAATTCAAGTGACGTGAACTTAAGTGGCGTGAACTTAAAAATCTCCATTCTACCCATGGATACCCCCGACCTCCACCCGGAGGGAAGCCAGCCGAATAATGGCAAGGATATCCGCGAATAATAGAACTCTGCATGAGCATGGGAGGGATGAGGCGGATATGAAGTCATGGTCCAATAAACATAAACAGGCAACAGCTGCAGCTCCGGCGAACCAGCCAGCTGAAGGCGGAGCTCCTTATCTGTCCGATAACTTTGCCCGGAATCTGGATAGTATGCAGTCTGAGCTTGGCGGCAGTCCGGATCTCAAAGTCCGCAGAATCCAGATCGGGGGAGAACGCCGGATTGAAGCGGCGGCAATTCATCTCAGCGGATTGGCTGATACGGTGGCCGTTAACGAATTTGTAATTGGCTCGCTGCTGGGCAATACGGAGGACCTGTTCCCGGACGATACGGACGACATGGTAACAGCCAGCGATCAAGCCGCACCGGAGACCAGCCATGGCGATACAGCAGCTTCCGGCACCGCCGCTCCGGCAGAAGCTGCAATTAACGCCACAGCCGAGTCTGCTGCTAACTCCGCCGCTAAGTCTGCCCCCATATTCACCGCAGAGCCCGGCACCGGACGCTCCCCCCTCCCGCAGCTGATTCTAAACCGCGCCCTGGAAATCGGCGACGCGGTATTGCAGGAGGAATGGAAGGATATGATGTTGGCCGTTCTCTCAGGCGACACCGTTATATTGCTGGAGGGATACCGGACAGCTATTATCTGCGAGACCCGGGGCGGGGAGCAGCGATCGGTCAGCGAGCCTTCCTCGCAGCTTGTGGTCCGGGGGCCGAAGGATGGTTTTGTAGAGTCGGTGGCCACGAACATCTCACTGATCCGCCGCCGGATCAAATCGCCCAAGCTGCGTCTGGAATACATGAAGATAGGTACAGAAACACAGACTCATGTGGCTCTGATGTATATGAAGGGGATAGCCGGGGAAGATCTGATCCGGGAAGTCAGGGAACGTCTGCGTAAGATAACCCTAGATGAAGTGCTGGAGTCGGGTTTCATTGAAGAATTAATTCAGGATAAGACGTTCACACCGTTTCCTACCATATACAATTCGGAACGGCCGGATGTGGCGGCAGGCAATCTGCTGGAAGGCAGAGTGGTCATTATTGTCGACGGCACCCCGTTTGTCCTGATCCTTCCGGCGGTGTTCACGCAATTTTTTCAGTCTGCAGAGGATTATTCCCAGCGTTTTGATATCGCCATTATGATGCGGGTCATCCGTTATGTCAGCTTTCTGGTCCTGATTCTCGGCCCTTCCGTTTATCTTGCACTGACTACCTTTCATTATGAGATGATTCCGACAACACTGCTGATCAATCTGCTCTCCCAGCGGGAGAATGTGCCTTTCCCGGCTTTTGTGGAGGTGCTGCTGATGGAAACGGCTTTTGAGATTCTCCGGGAAGCCGGAGTGCGGATGCCCCGTGTCATCGGGCAAACGGTATCCGTCGTCGGTGCGCTTATCCTGGGAACCGCTGTGGTGGAAGCGGGGATCATTACACCGATCATGGTTATCGTGGTAGCGTTGACCGGGATTGCCAGCTTTGCCATTCCGGCGTATAACATGGCGATTGCCGGGAGACTTATCCGGTTTGCTTTTCTGATCATGGCAAGCATGTTCGGCTTCTACGGGATTACGCTGGGACTGATTGTACTAGTGGCACATATGAACAGCCTGCGTACCTTCGGCATTCCCTATCTGTCCCCGTTCGTGCCTCTTTCGGTCAAAGGGCAGAAGGATACGATTCTCAGGCTGCCGCTCTGGCTGATGGGCCCCCGCAAATCACCGCAGCAGATGCGCGCAGAGCTGCCTGAATACATGCAGCTAACGACGGGCTATGACGAGCAGCTGTCTCCGCTCATTCTCAAGAATAATACCGCTGCCAGGCAGCAGGCCGAAGGTGAACAACATGAAACTGATGAATAAGATATCCGTCTTCCCTGCACTGCTGCTGGCTCTTCTGCCGCTGCTCCTGCTTACCGGCTGCTGGGATAATGTGGAGCTTAACCGCCGGGCCATTGTCTCAGGGGTAGCCATCGACCGGGGGCCGACCGAGGCTGAGAAATACCGGCTGTCTTTTCAGGTCATCGTTGCTGAGGAAATATCAGGGGAGAATGCCCGGGGGATTTCCCCGGTTGCCATGTACACAGGTACCGGCCGGACGATGTTCGAGGCACTGGCCGATGCTTCCCGGCAAACAGCGCGTTTCTTATCACTTGGACATGTACGGGTGCTGGTGGTTTCCGAGGAGCTTGCCCGTGAAGGGATCAAGGATATCCTGGATGTGCTGGAGCGGGAGAGTGATACCAGGCTCACCAGTCTGATCTTTATTGCCAAAGGTCAGCCGGCGCATGAATTGATGTCAACGATGACCGTGTTCAGCAAAATCCCTGTAAATGATCTGGTAGAGAAGCTGGAGACGACTTCGAAGCAGTTCGGCTACAACTTCCGGATGGAGGTGGATGATGTGATCCGCGGGGTTCAGCTCACAGGAGGCGGACCTATTATCAATGGGGTGTTTACGAGCGGAAGCAGGGAGGGAGCAGACACCAACGATAACCTGAAAAGCATTTCACCCAAGAACATTCTGAGAATTTCAGGACTGGCAGCGTTCAAGGACGATAAAATGAAAGGCTGGCTGGACGGCGACGCCGCGCTGGGCACCGTTCTTTTGCATAACAAAATCAAAGAGTTTCCCGTTGTAATCAAGGACAAAGAAGGCGGCTATCTGTCTTTCAATGTCTATCAGTCACAGGTAACCTTGAAGGCGGCTGTTACAGATCCGGAGCATCCGGTCATTATCGTGAAAATCAGACAGCAGGCTGCGATTAAGGAATCTGCCAATTCCCTGGACCTTACTTCACCAGAGGTACTGGAGGGATTGTCTGAACAGCTGACGGAGGAAACGATTAAGCAGATTAAGACAGCGATTGCTTCAGCACGGGAGTTCAAAAGCGATTATCTCGGCTTCGGACAGGTGCTGCAGCGGAACCATCCGCACGGCTGGAAGCAGGTCAAGGATCATTGGGAGGATATTTTTGCAGTCTGCGAAGTCCAATTTGACGCAGATGCCGTCATCCGGCATACGGATATGCGCAGCAACTCTTTTCAGATCAACAAATAGAACCGGGGAGGTCTACATATGGGGACGATCAAAATCGGACTGGGCCAGTTCTTCTGCTTGACCGTTTTGTTTGAGCTGGGAACGGCACTGGTTGTCAATCTGGGTATGGAGTCCGGCAGGGATGCCTGGCTCTCGATTCTGGTCGGCTGTGTGGCCGGTCTGATCGTGTTCACGGGTTATGCCTATCTGTACCGCAAGCACCCCGACATGCCTTTTACCGCCTATACGCGGCAATTGCTCGGCAAATATATCGGAACTCCGGTGGCCATACTGTACATCATTCTCTACATTAATCTTGCCGCCCGGGATTTGCGCGATGGCAGCACTATGCTCGCTATGGCAACCATGCACAACACTCCGCTGTTTATTCTCAGTACGCTGATGCTGCTCTCGGGGGCGTATGTGCTGCATAAAGGCGTGGAGGTGCTGAGCAGGACTTCGGTGGTTTTTGCGCTTGTGGTGATGCTGATCGGCTTGTTCGGCACAATTATGCTGGTGCTCTCGGGGTCTATCAATTTGCACAGACTGCTGCCCGTGCTCGAGAATGGCCTCCAGCCTGTGCTGGTCTCGGTGGCGCATCAGAATTACATGTTTCCGTTCGGGGAGATGGTTTGCTTCACCATGCTGATGCCCTATTTGTCCAGTGTCAAAAAAGGACCATGGGTCATCGCCGCCGGTATCCTTTTCTCCGCCATTCTGCTCAGCTTCACTATGGCCTTGAATATTTCAGTTCTGGGTGAGGATATTGTGGAGCGCTCGCCGCTGCCGCTGATGCCGACGATCAGCAAGATTTCGATCTCGGATTTCATCCAGCGTGTGGATATATTTGTAGTGATGGTGCTGATTATCGGGGTGTTTTTCAAAATGGCTGTGTTCTTTGCCGCTGCACTGGTCGGTATTTCGGAGCTGTTCCATATGCCTTTCCGCCGGATGCTGTATCCTTGTGCGCTGATTATTCTGTTCACCTCCATGCTGGATGCCCGCAGCTTTACAGAGCATCTGGATGAGGGCGGAGGTCTTTTATATTTGGTGTATCCTTTTTTCATGCTGGTTGTTCCGGCGGTGCTGGTGGTGATGGCGGCAGTCCGGGCTCATTTCTCTGCACCGCGTCCGGGCTGAGTTCCCCGTATCCAGTAGACGGCATCCGGCACGATCATGCAGAGGATCAGCACTGTTGCAGTCAGCTTCTCGGAAGCAGTATAGAGCAGGTAATCGAAAATGTAGCCGATATTATCCAGCCCGTACCCGAAAAGCCAATCCCCCAGATACAAATACAGCAGCGAGAGGGCGGACAGCAGCAGGATGACGGCATATTTGCGCAGCAGCAGCTTACGGGTGTTTTTTTTCATTGGACAGGCTCCTCTGTAAAAGAATAGGAGTAGTATGAATCATTTGCCGGTATGCCATGCAAAGGGCGTCTGTTTCCGCTGATCAAAGCTTATCATCCATCCCGTTTTATGTTACATTAGTATGAAACTAATGACAAAAAAGGGGAGGTTCTTACGGTGAAGCCGGATTTGCGCTCTGCATGGGAGAATAACGTATTGGTCGGAGACGGGGCGATGGGAACCTTTTTATATCAAAAGGGTTTTCCTGTAGGCATCTCCTATGAGGAATTGAATCTGACCTCTCCGGAGGTGATTGAGGATGTCCACCGGAGCTACATGGAAGCCGGTTCAGTCCTGCTGGAGAGTAACACGTATTCGGCGAACTATGATAAGCTCTCCAAATTCGGGCTGGAATCCAAGGTTGCCGAGATCAACCGCGCCGGGGTGAGCATTGCCCGCCGTGCAGCCGGAGAGACCGGCTATGTAGTCGGGGCTGTGGGATCTATACGCGCCGGCAAACGGGCTAATTTGTCCTCGGCTGAGCTTAAGCGGTTTTTCTCGCAGCAGATTGCTGCGCTGCTGGAAGAGCAGCCGGACGGTATCATGCTGGAGACCTTTTATGATGTGGAAGAGCTCCACCTGGCACTCAGAACCGTCCGCAAGCTCAGCGGGCTTCCTGTAATCTGCCAGCTGGCTGTAGATGACTCGGCGCGAACACTGGACGGGCTTACTCTGCCTGAGGCGTTCCGCATTCTGGAACAGGACGGTGCGGATGTCATCGGCTTCAACTGCAACACCGGGCCGAACGGCATCAAGCGTGCGCTGGGCACTCTTCAGGGGCGGCTTGTGCTTCCTGTATCGATCTATCCCAATGCGGGGGTAGCAGATTATGTGGACGGCCAGTACCGCTATGGGGCATCACCGGAATATTTCGGCCAGATGGCTCCGGTCTTCGCGGATATGGGCAGCCGGATCATTGGAGGATGCTGCGGCACCACTCCCCGGCATATTGCGGAAATTTCCGCTGCACTCAAGGAGTATGCGGTTACGCCGCTTCCGGAGCCTGATGAACATAGAATGGCAGAACGGATTTCTGTGCATGAGCATTTGAGCGAGGATGAAGGACAGGGCGGAGCAGAACCGACGCTTGTGGATCTGGTGAAGGAACGGCATACAGTGATCGTAGAGCTTGATCCGCCGCGTGATCTTGACATTGCGAAGTTCATGCGGGGAGCGGAAGCGCTGCGCAGAGCCGGCGCGGATGCGCTGACGCTGGCAGACAACTCGCTTGCGGTTACCCGGATGAGCAATATGGCACTGGGGCATCTGGTTCAGGCCCGTACAGGGCTGCGGCCGCTGGTGCATATTGCCTGCCGGGACCGCAATCTGATCGGTACCCAGTCGCATTTAATGGGCTTTGACGCTCTTGGCATTGACCATGTACTGGCTGTAACCGGTGATCCGGCACGTTTCGGTGATCTGCCCGGGTCCAGCTCTATTTATGATCTGACCTCTTTTGAAATTATACGTATGATCAGACAGCTGAATGACGGTGTGGCCTTCTCGGGCAAGCCGCTCAAACAGAAGGCGAAGTTCGTGATCGGTGCTGCGTTTAATCCCAACGTCAAGCACTTGGACAAGGCGGTGGAGCGGCTGGAGAAGAAGATCGCATCCGGTGCGGATTACATTATGACCCAGCCTGTCTATGATCCTGAATTAATTGCCCGGATTGCCAAAGCCACAGAGCATCTGGATATTCCGATCTTTATCGGAATCATGCCGCTGGCCAGCGGCCGGAACGCTGAATATCTCCATAATGAGGTTCCGGGAATTCAGCTCTCCCCCGAGGTCCGCAGCCGCATGCAGGGACTGGAAGGCGAAGCGGGGCGCGCGGAAGGCGTTCTCATCGCCAAGGAGCTGCTGGATGCGGCGACTGCGCATTTTAACGGCATCTATCTGATTACACCCTTTATGTTCTATGATATGAGTGTACAGCTGCTGGAGTATGTCTGGGCGAAGCAGGGACGCAGATTGTCCCCCTTGTTTCGCTAGTAAGAATCAATTACAATAGTGTAATGGATGTGATTCCGTTGTCATTTAGTATGACCGGATACGGTCAGTCATCCCTGCAATTCGGTGGACACAAGATTAGTTTCGAAGTCAAATCGGTGAATAACCGTTACTGCGAAGTTGTGCTGCGGATGCCCCGGGATTGGACGGGTTATGAGGATATGGTGCGGCGGCTCGTTCAAGCCCATATCAAACGGGGACGGGTAGATGTCATCATTAATAGGGAACTCACCGAGGGTGCGGCTGACGCGCATGCGCTGAACCGTACGCTGGTGAAGTCCTATCTGGACGCAGCAGAGGCCTTAAGACGGGAGTATGGATTCCAGGGAGAGTTGACTCTCCGTGATATACTTTCTATGCCCGGTGTTATGGAATTCAAGGAAGAGATTCCGACTGCTGCTGCGTCTCCCTCTGAAGAAGTTGCAGAGCTCCTCGAGAAGGGGCTCCGCCTTAGTCTGGAGGCCCTGCTGGAGATGCGTGCCCGCGAGGGCGGTTATCTGGCTGCTGATCTGTCACGCCGGGTTGACCGGCTGGAGGAGCTGCATGCCGGGATAACCGGGCTTGCGCCTCTGGTTGTGCATGAATACCGCGAGAAGCTGCGGCAGCGGCTCAGCGGACTGAATGACGGGAACTTCCCGTGGGATGAGCATAAATTCGGCATGGACATTGCTATTTTCGCCGACCGCTGCAGTATAGATGAGGAGCTTACCCGGCTGTACAGTCATTTCGGGCAATGCAGGGCTTTGCTGCTTGGCAGTGAACCTGCAGGACGCAAACTTGATTTTCTCATTCAGGAGATGAACAGGGAGACCAACACCATCGGGTCCAAGTGCAATCATCTGGACATCGTGAATCTCACGCTTGACATGAAGGCGGAGCTTGAGAAGATACGCGAGCAAGCGGCGAATTTAGAATAACAGGGACCTGAAACAAGCAAAGATGTAACTTATGGGGGGAACAACCGGAACATGGCAATCAAATTAATCAACATCGGCTTTGGGAATATCGTGTCGGCCAACCGCATTATTTCCATTGTCAGCCCGGAATCTGCACCGATCAAACGAATTATTCAGGAGGCCAGAGACCGGCATATGCTGATCGACGCCACCTACGGAAGACGGACGCGGGCCGTCATTATTACAGACAGCGACCACGTCATTCTCTCGGCCGTTCAGCCGGAGACCGTTGCTCACCGCCTATCCAGCAAAGATGACGATAACGACGAATAACAACAAATGGAGTGTACTATGTCAAAAGGATTGCTGATCATACTATCCGGCCCATCCGGCGTCGGCAAAGGTACGGTATGCACTGCGCTGCGGCCGAAGATGCCTGAACTCGTCTATTCCGTTTCCGCCACCACGCGTTCACCGCGTGCAGGTGAAGAGAACGGCGTCAATTATTTTTTCAAATCCAGAGAGCAGTTCGCGGACATGATTGAAGGTGACCAGCTGCTCGAATATGCGGAGTACGTAGGCAATTATTACGGTACTCCGCGTGACTTTGTGGAGAGAACACTCGAGAGCGGAAGAGATATTATTCTGGAAATCGAGGTTCAGGGAGCTCTCAAAGTCAAAGACAAATTCCCAGAAGGCATCTTTGTCTTCCTTCTTCCTCCGTCGATGGACGAGTTGAAGGACCGTATCCGCGGACGCGGTACGGAGCATCCTGATGTGATTAATCACCGCATGTCTGTTGCAGAGGATGAAATCGGCCTGATCCGGCATTATGATTACGCAGTAGTGAATGACGAGATCGATCTGGCCTGCAAGCGAATAGAAAGCATTATTATCGCCGAACATTGTAAGGTGAGATGATAGGTTCTACAGGATTGGTTCATATTTATAGTAAAAGATGAAGAGGTGTTCTACATGCTATATCCATCCATTGACGAACTGGTGACCAAGGTCGACAGCAAGTATTCCCTGGTTGTCGCTTCAGCCCGCCGGGCTAGAGCACTCCGTGAAGGCGGAAAGACTGATATCAAGAACCCGAGATCGCACAAGTTTGTTGGTGTTGCGCTTGAAGAGATCTATGAAGACCGCATTATCGTAACACGCGGCGACGAAGAATAGTCTCAAGGTTCCGGCTCAAGGCTCACAGCAGAAACGGAAACCATCCCGCTTAGGGATGGCGCAGCCGTTTCTTCTTGAGTTAAGCCAGTTAAGCTGCACAATGAAATAGATAATAGCCCGCACCGGGCTGTTCCTGACAACCGGAAGGTTGTTATTTTTTTCTCTATTTATAAGGAAATAATGAAGCGGGATAGATTGAACTTGAAATTTTGAGTGAAGTGAACGGAGCAGCGGAGGGGATTTTGGAACTGTAGGAGCGACAGCGACCGCCTGAAAGCTTTCCGCAGGAAAGCTAGCCTCGGAAGCATAATCAGTCACCGGATTTCTACCGCGATATGCGGTATAAATCAAGAAATCTGGGGATGGGCAGCGGCCGGAAGTCCAACTATCACCGCAGTGGCGATAGTTCCTTTATTCAAAAAAACTAAATGAAATCTATACAGCTTCCTTTTGACGTAAATATGAAGATTTTCATTTCTTCTTTTCATAGCGGCATATACAATGGCCACAGATTGAGGAACAGGGGGGAGATCAGTTTGAAGAGTTTACAAGGAAAGTCGATTATACTCGGAATCACAGGAGGCATTGCTGCTTATAAGGCGGCGGCCTTGACCAGCAAGCTTACCCAGCAAGGCGCCGAGGTTCATGTCATCATGACAGCGTCGGCCAAGCAGTTCATTACGGAGCTGACACTGCAGTCATTGTCGAAGCAACGGGTATACAGCGATACTTTTCAGGAACGCGACCCGTCCTCCATCTCACATATTGATCTGGCGGATTCGGCCGATCTGGTCCTGATCGCACCGGCTACCGCGAATATTATTGCCAAAATGGCGCACGGGCTGGCAGATGATATGCTGTCTACTACACTGCTTGCCGCCACAGCTCCTGTAATGGTGGCTCCTGCAATGAATGTTCATATGTATCAGCATCCGGCGGTATTGAGCAATATCGATACACTCTACAACCGGGGGGTACATTTTATTGAACCGGGTGAAGGACTGCTGGCCTGCGGTTACGTGGGCAAAGGGCGGCTGGAAGAGCCGGAAGCCATCGTGAAGGTTGTGGAGAACTTCTTTGCGTTGCAGAACGACAAGAAATCCGGACCGCTCGCTGGTAAAAAGGTAGTTGTTACCGCTGGCGGTACGGTTGAACGTATCGACCCTGTCCGTTACATTTCCAATGATTCCTCCGGAAAAATGGGCTTCGCGCTGGCACGGGCAGCACGCGCCATGGGGGCAGAGGTTACCTTGATCGCCGCGCGTACGGATGAAGCGCCGCCGCGCGATGCCGATATCCGGCTGGTCCGCGTTGAATCGGCGCAGGATATGTATGAAGCGGTCACGGAGCGCTGGGCCGATTGCGACATTCTCATTAAAGCGGCAGCTGTCGCAGATTACCGTCCGAGACACAGCGCGGAGTCCAAGATCAAAAAGAGCGGTGACACCATGACCCTTGAACTGGTGAAGACTACCGATATTCTGGAGAGTCTCGGCAAAATGAAGGATAAGCAGTTCCTGATCGGGTTTGCCGCCGAAACCGGAAATGCGGAATACTACGCCAAAGACAAGCTGGTGCGCAAGAATCTTGATCTAATCGTAGCCAACGATGTAGCATTGGAAGGTGCCGGATTCGGCACCGATACCAACATTGTGTCAGTCTATGATGCAGACGGCCTGGTACTGGATCTTCCTTTAGCTTCCAAGGATGAGGTAGCGCGCCGGGTGCTGCAGCTCGCCGCTGAGCGTGTTGCCGGAGCCTTGTTATAATGGATATTGCCAAGGTCATTGTCGATGTTCCTGTGCGCAGCACCGACCGGCCGTTTGATTATTTGATTCCCGATTCATTGAAGCTTTGGATTGAAGTAGGCAGCAGAGTGGCGGTTCCGTTTGGACCCCGGACCGTTCAGGGCTTTGTTGTATCCCTGGAGTCGGGAGAGACCGGCAGCGTTTCAAGAATGAAGCCGATTGTGGAAGTGCTCGATCTGCTGCCTCCGCTGTCGCCGGAGCTGGTAGAGCTGGGCGACTGGATGAGCCAAAGATATGCCTGCAGACGGATCTCCGCACTGCAGGCTATGCTTCCGACTGCCCTGAAGGGCAAAGCCGAGCGGCTGATCTCGCTGGGTGATGCAGAGGCAGCAGCCCATACTCCCGGAGATGAGCTGTTTCCGCTTTTCCTGGAGGCTGACAACGAAGAGCAGGAGATTACTGACTTCGTCAGACGCCACGGGGAAGTATCGATGAAGCTGCTGACCCGCACCTTCCCGGAGGCTGCTGAGACTGTAAAGTTCATGGTGCGGCGCGGTGTGCTGGCGGAGAGCCAGTCGATCAAGGACAAGATGGGCAAGAAGAAGCTGAAGGCCGTTGATTTGGCCATAGGCCTCTCGGCAGCACGCGAATCCCTGTCCGGCTTCCCGGCGCGTTCGGCGCGCCAGAAGGAAGTGCTGTCCTTCCTGATCGATATGGAGGCAACACTTCCCATGCCGCTCAAGGATGTGCTGTCGGTTCTTCAGGTTACGGCCGGCACGGTGAAGGCGCTGGAGGACAAAGGGTATATTGAGATTAGTGAAATTGAAGTATACCGCGACCCCTATCAGGGACGCGATTTCAAGCCGAGTACACCCTTGCCGCTGACAGCGGAGCAAGAGGTTGTGTATAAGCGGATTGTGGGAACTGTAGAGCAGCAAACGCATGAAGTCTTCTTATTGCACGGGGTAACGGGCAGCGGGAAGACGGAGATTTATCTGCAGTGCATTCAGCGCTGTGTGGAGCAAGGGCGTCAGGCCGTAGTGCTGGTGCCGGAAATTGCCCTGACTCCACAGATGGTTGAACGGTTCAAAGGCCGGTTCGGCAGCGGGGTGGCAGTAATGCACAGCCGGCTGTCTGTCGGCGAACGCTACGACGAATGGCGCAAGATCCGTGAGGGCAAAGCGATGGTTGCTGTCGGCGCACGCTCGGCAGTGTTTGCTCCATTCGCCAATCTGGGCCTCATTATTATGGATGAAGAGCATGAGGGCTCCTATAAGCAGGAAGAAAATCCGAAATACCATGCCCGTGATGTCGCGGTCCGCCGGGCTGAACAGGGCGGGGCAGTGGTGATTCTGGGCTCGGCTACGCCTTCGCTGGAGAGCTATCACGCAGCCAGATCACAGAGCGATATTCATTTCTCACCGATTCTGCTGGAGATGCCTAGCCGCGCACTTGGCAACGAGCTGCCCAAGGTGGCAGTGGTCGATATGCGCGACGAGCTGAAGGAAGGCAACCGCTCGATGTTCAGCCGCAGGCTGCATGCTGCGCTGGTGAGCAGGCTGGAACGAGGGGAGCAGACGGTACTCCTCTTGAACCGCAGAGGGTTCTCTACCTTTGTCATGTGCCGGAGCTGCGGATATGTCGCCGGTTGTCCCGAATGCGATATCTCGCTGACATACCATAGCCGCAGCGACAATCTGCGCTGCCATTACTGCGGCCATGCCGAGCCCGCGCCTAAGCTGTGCCCCGAATGCGGCAGCGAGCATATCCGCTTCTTCGGGACAGGGACCCAGCGGGTCGAAGAGGAGCTGGGCAAGCTGTTTCCCGGTATACGTGTCATCCGTATGGATGTGGATACAACCACGGAGAAGGGTTCACATGAGAAGCTGCTGAACCAGTTCAGGGATAAGAAGGCCGATGTACTGCTGGGAACGCAGATGGTGGCTAAGGGACTGGATTTCCCCGATGTTACACTGGTCGGTGTCATCACTGCGGACTCGGCGCTGAATCTGCCGGACTTCCGGGCGGCGGAGAAGACGTTCCAGCTGCTCACACAGGTTGCCGGAAGAGCGGGCAGACATCAGCTGCCCGGCGAAGTGGTTGTGCAGTCTTATACACCGGAGCATTATTCGATCATCCATGCCAGCGGACATGATTACAGATCGTTCGTACGGGATGAACTGAAGCACCGTAAGGAGCTGCATTATCCGCCGTATTGCCGGCTGATTCTGGTTACGCTGTCGCATGAGCAGCTTCCGCTGCTGCTGAAGCTGGCGGAGAATTATGCCCTGAATATCCAGGGCAAAGCAAGGCAGCTGCGCTGGTATGGCAGTCTGGACAAGCTCTCCTCGGATGCACTGGATCTGCTGGGTCCGGTAGCGTCACCCTTGCCTCGGCTCAAAGGCCGTTACAGATTCCAGTGTATTATCAAATGGCGCGGTGCGATTGATGCGATCGGACTGGCCCGTCAGGTGGCCGAGGAGCTGGAGGACTCTGTCCGTGACAAAGGACTGCAGATCAGCATTGATGTGGACCCGCAGATGTTGATGTAATCTCCCGGCGTGTTACAATGGGTAAGGTGTTTTACTATGAAATGAAAGAATGATTTCATTTTATATACTATAGACATGTTCAGAACAAGGATGGTGTTTTTGTAATGGCAATCAGGCTGATCGTGAAAGAACCGGATGAAGTATTACACAAGAAAGCTAAGACCGTAACAACCGTAACCCCGAATGTGCAAAAACTGCTCGACGATATGGCGGATACGATGTATGACGCGGAAGGCGTTGGTCTCGCAGCTCCGCAGGTTGGAATTCTAAAGCGTCTGATCGTAGTCGATGCCGATGAAGAGCATGGATTGATCAAGCTGATTAACCCTGAGATTATCAGCATGGACGGGGAGCAGTTCGGACCTGAAGGCTGCCTGAGTATCCCCGGTCTGAACGGCGATGTACGCCGTGCAGAGACAGTAACCGTACGCGGTCTGGACCGTGAAGGCAACGAAGTTACAATTACCGGAAGCGGATTGCTTGCACGGGCTTTTCAGCATGAAATCGATCACCTGAACGGTGTGCTGTTCACGGATATCGCCGAGAAGGTATATGAGTATACAGCAGAACGCAGTGAAACTGAGGAGTGAATGAAATGAAGATAGTGTTCATGGGAACGCCGGCTTTTGCGGTACCCTCCCTGCGGATGCTGCTGGAGGAGGGCTATGAGGTAGTCGCTGTGGTTACCCAGCCGGACCGTCCGCAAGGACGCAAGAAGACGCTTGCCCCTTCACCTGTGAAGGAGGCTGCACTTGAACTGGGCTTGCCGGTTCTTCAGCCGGAACGGATGCGGCGCCCGGAGGCGGTAGCTGAACTGGCTGCCTATGAGCCGGATCTGATTGTTACAGCGGCTTACGGGCAGATTCTGCCGAAGAGTGTGCTGGAGCTGCCGAAGAACGGATGTGTGAATGTCCATGGCTCACTGCTGCCGAAATACCGCGGCGGCGCCCCGATCCAGCGCTGCATCATTAACGGTGAGAAGGTAACGGGTGTGACGCTGATGTATATGGCGGAAGGACTGGATACCGGAGATATGATCTCGCGGGTAGAGGTGCCGATTGAGGACGAGGATACCTCAGGCACCATGTTCGGGAAGCTGAGCATTGCCGGACGTGATTTGCTGAAGGCGGAAATGCCGCGACTTGCGGCTGGACGTGTAGAGGCGACGGTGCAGGATGACAGCGAAGCAACTTATGCGCCGAATCTCAGCCGCGAGGATGAACGGATCGACTGGACGGCCGGGTCACTGGCAACCTATAACCGTATCCGCGGGCTGGTGCCATTCTCGGGTGCCTTCACCCTATGGAATGACGAGACCTTCAAGGTATGGGCGGCGGCGAAGCCGGATAACGGCAGTTCCGCCGGCGGTAATGCTGCTCCGGGTACAGTGCTGTCTGTAAGCGAACGTGGAGTTGAAGTGAAGACCGGCGACGGGATTCTCCTGCTGACAACCGTACAGCCTGCCGGCAAAAAAGCGATGAGTGCGGCAGATTTCAGCCGCGGCGCAAGTCTTAAGCCCGGCACGGTGCTGGGTTGAGCGCGGGCGGCAAAGGCGGCGGACCGCGTAATCCCTCTGGAGGCAACACGTCAGCGGCTTCCGGGAGCTCAGCTCCGGGTGGTCAAGCCAGAGGAGCAGGCAAGAAGAAGCCGGGCGGCAAACCGCCGGCGGCAGCTTCTGCACGCGAGGTTGCGCTTGATGTTCTTGTCCGCGTAGAGCAGCAGGGGGCCTATAGCAATCTGCTGCTCGGCAGCAGCCTGCAGAAAGGCGCTCTCAGCCGTGAAGATACCGGACTGGCTACGGAGCTGGTGTATGGCACGATCTCACGGATGATTACTCTGGATTATGTTCTGGAGGGTTTTGTGAGCAAGGGAGTAGCTAAGCTTCAGCCCTGGGTGCGTAATCTGCTGCGTCTGAGCCTGTACCAGATTATGTATCTGGACCGGGTTCCTTCGCATGCAGCCGTTAATGAGGCTGTGAATATAGCCAAGAAACGCGGCCATCAGGGGATTTCCGGCATGGTTAACGGCGTGCTTCGCAGCGTGCTGCGGGCTGGGGAACTGCCGGTGTTGCCGGAGGGGCTCAGCAGGGAAGATCGGATCTCTATTGTTCATTCCCATCCGCTCTGGATGGTGCACCGCTGGTCTGCGGAATATGGCACAGACACGGCGGAGGCCATATGTGCTGCGAATAACGAAGCGCCTGCGGTCAGTGTCCGCGTCAATACAACTATGATCAGCCGTGAGGCGCTGCTGGCCGAGATGCTCGAAGCGGGTCTTGAGGTCTCTGAATCGAAGGTTAGCCCCTTCGGGCTGATTGTTAAGGGCGGCGGCAATATGGCTCTGACTTCCTGGTACAGGGACGGATATCTCTCGGTGCAGGATGAAAGCTCCATGCTGGTGGCTGAAGTTGTAGCCCCTGAAGCAGGAATGAAGGTGCTGGACTGCTGTGCCGCTCCCGGAGGCAAAAGCGCGCATATGGGCGAGTTGATGAAGGACGAAGGATCTATACTGGCCAATGATCTGCATGAGCATAAGGCGAAGCTTATCGCAGATCAGGCGGCCCGTCTGGGTCTGGAATGCATCGCTACCTTAAGCGGCGACGCACTGCAGCTGGGTGCCGCTCTTCAGCCGGAATCCTTCGACCGGATTCTGCTGGATGCCCCTTGCTCGGGGCTTGGGGTGATCCGGCGCAAGCCGGATCTGAAGTGGCGGAAGCAGCCCGGAGATGTGGACAGCGTAGCTGCGCTGCAGCATGAACTGCTGCAGTCGGTTGCCGGGCTCCTTAAGCCTGGCGGTGTGCTGGTCTACAGCACCTGCACTACCGAGCAGGCGGAGAACGGCCGGATTATCGGGGATTTCCTGGAGCGTAATCCCGGGTTCGCTCCGGTCAGCTTCAAGACCGCCGTCTGGGAACGGCTTGAGGGAACCGCAATTGCCGCAGGCGCTGGAATACAGCTGCTTCCCCATCATTTCGGAAGCGACGGATTCTATATTGCCCGGCTGGAGAGACTCTCGTAATATAGTGATTTCTGCATGGAATTACAGCTTCCCGCCCCGCAGAGGTTTTGCGCGGCGGGCTTTTCTTTTACCGGCTCTGGAATTTGTGTTAAAATAGGAAGAATGAGAAATAATACGCATATAATTTACGAAAGAACAGGTGCTAATAACAATGAAACCTTTAATATATGATTTTTCTTTAGAAGAGTTGCAGCAGTGGGCCAAGGATAACGGAGAGCCGGCTTTTCGCGGCGGACAGATTTTTGACTGGCTGTATGTGAAGCGGGTCAATGATTTTGAATCCATGAGCAATCTCTCCAAGGCACTGCGCGGCAAGCTGGTGGAACAATTCAGTATTTCGGCTCTGACTGAAATTACGAAGCTGGAATCCAAAGACGGTACTGTGAAATTCCTGTTCGGTCTGCATGATGATCATGCGATTGAGACAGTTATTATGAAGCACAATTACGGCAATAGCGTATGTGTAACTACCCAGGTGGGCTGCCGGATCGGCTGTACCTTCTGCGCGTCTACGCTTGGAGGTCTGAAGCGCGATTTGACCGCAGGGGAGATTGTGGCCCAGGTAGTGCGTTCCCAGCAGATTCTTGATGCCCGCGGCGAACGCGTCAGCAGCATCGTTATCATGGGCACCGGCGAACCTTTCGAGAACTACGACGCAACCATGAGATTCCTGCGCCTCATGATCCACGAGAAGGGTCTGAATATTGGCCAGCGCCATATTACAGTATCGACCAGCGGGATTGTGCCGAATATTTACAAGTTTGCTGACGAAGATACACAGATCAATCTGGCGATCTCGATTCATGCGCCTAATGATACGCTCCGTTCCAAGCTGATGCCGGTTAACCGCCGCTATCCGTTTGATGATGTAATCGAGTCATTGCGCTATTATCAGGCCAAGACAGGCCGCCGGATCAGCTTCGAATATGCCTTGATCGGCGGCGTGAACGATCAGCCCGAGCATGCCGAGGAATTAGCGGGAGTGCTTAAGACCATGCTCTGCCATGTGAACCTGATTCCGGTTAACCATGTGCCTGAGCGCAAGTATGTACGGACTTCCCGCAATGATATCTTTGAATTTCAGCGTATACTGGCCGATCATGGCGTGAACGTTACGATCCGCCGTGAGCAAGGCCATGATATTGCGGCCGCATGCGGTCAGCTGCGTGCCAAACATATGGAGTTGGGGTGAGGATATTTGATCAGAACAGTTCAAGCCAGCGACATTGGCCGGGTACGTACCGTCAATGAGGATTCGGTCTGGATCGGCGCTACGCGCCACGGTTATACCCTCGGCATTATAGCCGACGGGATGGGGGGACATTTGGCTGGCGATACCGCGAGCAGGATTGCGCTGGAGACGGTCAGGAACATTCTGGACCAGCTGCAGCCTGATCTTCCGGAGGCAGAGCTGAAGGAGGCACTGTCAGCCGCCATATTAGAAGCCAATCACACGGTCCACAAAGAGGCTCAAAGCGATGAGAAATACCACAACATGGGGACTACCATCGTAGCTGCTCTACTGAAAGGGTCAGCGGGATACATCGGCCATATCGGAGACAGCAGGGCATATCTCATTCAGGACGGTGCTGCAATACAACTAACCGAGGATCATACGCTGGTCAATGAGCTGTTCAAGAACGGCCAGATCAGCCTGGAGGAGCTGGGCAGCCATCCGCGCCGTAATGTGCTGACCCGGGCCCTGGGGACGGATGCCGTGGTGTCTGCGGATCTGGCTTCTGTTACGCTTGCACTTGGGGAGCTTCTGCTGCTGTGCAGCGACGGACTCAGCAATTTCGTCAGCCCCGAGCATATGGCCAAGGTAGCCGGAATTCATGAGATTTCTCTGGAAGAAAGAGCGGATCGATTACTTCAGCTGGCATTGCTTGCCGGCGGCAACGATAATATCAGCGTTGCTATGTTAGAACACCAAGGAGAGGCCGCAGTGCCCGAGACAAAGGAGTGGGATAGATGATCGGTCACGAATTGGGCGGCCGCTACCAAGTCATCGAACGGATCGGTGGAGGTGGCATGGCGCTCGTCTACAGAGCCCATGACATTCTGCTCAACCGGAATGTTGCTATCAAAGTATTGCGCAACCAGTTTGTGCATGATGAGGAATTCATCCGCCGGTTCCGGCGGGAGGCGCAATCAGCGGCATCGTTATCTCATCCAAATGTAGTCAGCATTTACGATGTCGGCCAGGAAGATGAAGTCCATTATATTGTTATGGAATATATTGAAGGCAAGAATCTTAACGAAATCATTAAAGAGCGGGCTCCGCTGCAGGTTGACGAGTCCGTGCGGATTGCATCACAAATTTGTGATGCACTTGATCATGCGCATTTGAATCAGATTATTCACCGCGATATTAAACCTCATAATATTCTGATCGGCCGTAATGGCCGGGTTAAAGTAACGGATTTCGGAATTGCCCGGGCGGTTACGTCCACTACCATAACCCAGACGGGTTCCGTGGTCGGTTCTGTGCATTATTTCTCGCCTGAGCATGCCAAAGGCGTGACCACAGGAGAGAAGTCCGACCTCTATTCTCTGGGGATCGTGCTCTATCAGATGCTTACCGGGGTGCTGCCTTTTCTGGGGGAAAGTCCTATTAGTGTAGCGCTGAAGCATCTTCAGGAGGAATTTGAGGAGCCGCGCCTGCTGAATCCGCTGATTCCGCAAAGCGTGGAGAATGTAATCCTGAGATCAATGCGCAAGAATCCGGAAGAACGGTATCAGTCCGCTAAGCAAATGCTGCAGGATCTGGAGACCTGTCTGCTGCCAGAACGGCGGAGCGAGTCCAAGGTCTTATTCGATGACGAAGAGGACGAGGACAGAACGCGGGTAATTCCTGCAATCAAACCGCTCCAGCGGGGTCTGGGCAGCCGTGGCGGCGGCGGAGAGGAACGTGTCCGCAGTATGGAGGATGCTCCGCCTCCTCCACCCGGCAAGCGCAAATCGGGCCGTGCAGCACTGTGGATCAGTCTTACCCTGATACTGCTGATAGCCATGGGCGGGGTCGTCTGGTATGTCAACTCCAAATTGTCCGTGGATGAAGTGGCAGTGCCGGTTGTTACCGGTATTTCTTTTGAGCAAGCCAAAGCTGCCCTTGAAGAGGTGGGCTTGTTCGCAGAGGAGCCGCCCGTGCAGGAGTACAACGCGAATTTCGAAGAGAATATCGTCTGGAAACAGAGCAAGACTGACACGATGGTCAAGGAAGGGACGCATATTATTCTGACGGTAAGTACTGCTAAGGTACTGCCTAAGCTTAAGGATGTTTCTAATATGAGCTATGATGATGCAGTCAAGGAGCTAATTGCACTGGGTATTGCACAGGATAGAATCGGCAGTCCGGACGAACGTTTCAGTGAGGAATTTGAGAAGGGCAAAGTAATCAGCTCTGAGCCTGCAGCAAATAGTGAGTATGATCCTGAGACTGTAACGGTTAAGCTGATCGTGAGTAAGGGGAAAGAGAGCACGAATATGCCGGGCCTCCTTGGAATGACGGAGAAGGAAGCCAAAGCAGCGATTGAGAAAGCCGGCCTTGTGCTGGATGAAATTAAGGAAGAGCCAAGCTTCACGTATGAGAAGGGCAAAGTCACGAAGCAGTGGGCGTATGAGGAAGGGGATCAGGTTCCCCCCGGTGAGAAAATAACCATTTACCTCAGTTCAGGTTATCCTCCGGAAGCACTGGAATATACCTTTAACGTACCGGTTGCACCAGCAGTGGACGGACAGAAGAGCAAAATCCGCATTGTCTTTGCAGATGCGCGTAATAATGGCGAGAACCAGGAGTGGGGCACACGCACAATTGGCAAAAGTCAGACCTTATCCGTGAACATGTTGCTTGCTCCCAACAAGGATGGGATGGTATCCGTATACCGGGACGGGGATTTCCTCGAGACTTATCCTATAACTTACGTGGATGTCAAGAATAATAATGTGCAGACGCCTGAACCGCCTCCGGTTCAGACACAGACACCTGAGCCGACCGTTGCACCGACCGAGACTCCTGTTGAGCCGACAATCGAACCGGAGATTCTGCCGCCGGGCAGCGGAGAGGGCGAAGAGACAGGTGCAGGTGACCAGACGGGCTTCGTACCAGGTAAAGACAACAATAATAAACTGCTTGCCGCTTCCCCTGGAAATGGCAAGGGCAAAGGCAAGGACAAGAATAAATAAAAAGAGATAAGCTTCAGCGGGGCGGTGGCAACACCATTACAGCTGGAGCGGCGAAATGACCCGGGGATATAATCTTGGGTCATTTGCGCAAAATCAGGAGAGGAAGGCTTAATATGTATGCCTGAAGGAATCATTATCAAAGCGCTGAGCGGATATTATTATGTGAAGCCGCTTAAGGATGGACTCATCGCAACGGAGGAACAGGCTGTACAATGCCGGGGACGCGGAATACTTAAGAAAAGAGGAATAGCTCCTCTGGTAGGTGACCGGATTATCTATATGCTGACCGAGAACGGGGAGGGGATGGTGGATGAACTGCTCCCCCGTGATTCTGAACTGATCCGTCCGCAGGTAGCGAACGTGAAGCTGGCCGTACTGCTGTTCTCTGTACGGGAACCGGATATGAACCTCAACCTGCTGGACAAATTCCTCGTTCATATCGAGCATTCCGGACTGGACACGCTGATTGTACTGACCAAGCAGGATCTGGCGGATGATGAGGGCCAGGCTACAGAAGCAGTCAAAGCTCTCTATGAACAAATTGGCTATGAAGTAATGGTTACGAGCTCACTAAACGGATCAGGCGCCGATGAGCTGCGGAAGCGATTGGGCGGAATCATCAGTGTATTCTCAGGCCAGTCCGGCGTAGGGAAGTCAACCCTGCTGAACCGCCTCGTACCGGGCCTTGAGCTGGAGACAGGTGAAATCAGCATGCGGCTTGGCCGCGGGCGTCATACGACACGTCACGTTGAATTGATGGATATCGGGAATGGCGGTTTCGTGGCCGATACACCGGGGTTCAGCCAGCTGGACTTTCTGGAGCTGGGTGTGGATGAATTGTCCGAATGCTTCCGTGAGTTCGCTTCCTATGCGGAGAATTGCAAATTCCGCGGCTGCAGCCATCTTCACGAACCGGGCTGCAAGGTGCTAGAAGCATTGCAGGCTGGAGAGATTGCGGACAGCCGCTATGAGCATTACAAGCTGTTCTACAACGAAATGAAAGATAAAAAGCGGAGGTACTAAACACATGGTTATTATTGCTCCTTCCATATTGTCAGCAGATTTTGCCGCACTTGGCGCAGAAGTCGCGGAAGCCGAAGCCAGCGGTGCGGACTGGATTCATGTAGATGTGATGGACGGTCATTTTGTGCCGAACATTACCCTGGGTCCTGCCATTGTGGCAGCGGTCAAAGCCCATACTTCCCTGCCGCTTGATGTTCATCTGATGATCGAGAATCCGGAACGGTATATCGCTGATTTTGCCGCCGCAGGGGCGGCTGTAATTACCGTCCATGCAGAAGCTTGTGTACACCTGCACCGGGTGGTTCATCAGATCAAGGAGCTCGGCCTGATGGCCGGTGTGGCGATTAATCCGGGTACTCCGGCAGCTGCTGTGCGTGAGGTTCTCGAGGATGTTGATCTGGTGCTGGTCATGACAGTGAATCCGGGGTTTGGCGGACAAGCCTTCATTCCGCGTACGCTGCATAAGATTACACAGCTTAGAGAATGGGCCGGTGAGATCAATCACAAGGGGCTGCGCATTGAGGTGGACGGAGGAATTGCCGAAGCTACAGCACCTCTCGTGGCTCAAGCAGGGGCTGATGTATTGGTAGCGGGCAATGCGGTCTTCGGACGCAGTGACCGCGCAGGTGCAATCCGGGCGATCCGCGAGGCGGCGGATGGTGCTGTCCTTTAATCGCGAGTGCTTAGGTATAGGCCAAGTTATACCCGCATAAATATGGTTACATGAGCAGAAATCTCATGTAGCCTTTTTTTGTACAATAAGGGAGGTCTGCAGTTCGTTGGCATACACATCATGACAGGATAGTCTCCTACTGCATGGCATGAATTGATGGGAGGGTTAATCATGAAATTTTACACGTTCAAGCTGCCAAGATTTTTGGGAGGTTTTGTTAAAGCGATTTTGAACACTTTTCAGAAGAGCTGAGCGAGGCAGAACAGAAAACATGAAAAAAAGCACCTTACGAATGTAAAGGGTGCTTTTTGCTTCATATGAGATATCGCTAGGTCTAGGATAATCCAAGACTAAACGCGTTCAACTTTACCGGCTTTCAAAGCACGGGTGCTGACGTACACGCGTTTCGGTTTGCCGTTCACTAGGATACGGACCTTCTGAACGTTAACTCCCCAAGAGCGACGGTTGCGGTTGTTTGCGTGAGACACGTGGTTGCCGCTGCCCGGTTTCTTGCCTGTTACTGTACATTTGCGGGACATAGATTACACCTCCTTGTTACTTACACCTGCGTAAAACAATACTTAAATATAATATCACAGCAAAATTTGCTACGTCAACCGATTCAAAAACATTTATTTCTTTAGACTCTTATAGTACAATATAAATTAGTGCATTATGTCCAGTTAATCATAGAATTGATTAGGCATGAAGTTAGGAAGGGGAATTCTCATTGAGTAAGCGTTCTATAAACGGGACAGATTTTACCGCAATGGTACTCGCCGGTGCGGAAAAGCTGCAGCAGCATGCGGAGCATGTCAATTCTTTAAATGTTTTTCCGGTTCCGGATGGAGACACGGGAACAAACATGAATTTGACGATGACCGCTGGCGCGAATGAATTGAAGAAAAATAATACTGCCTCTGTAGGCCAATGTGCAGGAGTACTCTCCAAAGGACTCTTGATGGGCGCGCGGGGGAACTCCGGCGTTATTTTGTCGCAGTTATTCAGAGGTCTTGGACGTTATGCAGCCCAATATGAAGAATTGAACACGCAGCAGTTCGCTGCAGCACTGCAGACTGGCGTTGATACAGCCTACAAAGCAGTGGTTAAACCGGTTGAAGGCACGATTCTTACCGTCGCCAAGGAAGCTGCGAGACATGCAGTGTATTATGCGCGCCGTACAACGGATGTTACTGAGCTGATGACCGAGGTTTTGGCCAAAGCCAAGGAAGCGCTAGCCAATACACCTGAACTTCTGCCTGTGCTCAAGCAGGTCGGTGTTGTGGATTCCGGCGGTCAGGGTCTGGTCTACATCTATGAAGGTTTCCACCAGTATCTGACCAGCGGATCAGCCGCTGTACAGACACCTGTACAAGGACAAGCCTCAGTTCCTGCACCAATTCCTGCAGCAGTACTGACTAAACCTGAGAACGTATTGTCCTCCGTACAGTCTTCCGCCCAATCCCAGCTTTCTACGGAAGACATCGAATTTTTATATGATATGGAATTTTTCATCAACCGCCAGCTTGGCGCATCTGTGAAATCAGATTTTGATGAGGAAGTTTTTCGGAAAGCGTTGTCAGTTAACGGTGACTCCATTATCGTAATTTCGGATGATGAGACCATCAAGGTGCATGTGCACTCGAAGACTCCCGGCGAGGTGCTTAACCTGGCGCTGCTGCATGGTGAGATCACACAGATTCACATTCTTAACATGCGTGAGCAGCACCGCGATCTGTTGACAGCCGGAATGGATATTGCTCCAATGCCGGATGTATTCGCCGATATTCCGGAAGAGAAGGCCAGCATACAGTCGCCGGCAGTTCCTCCTGCGGATGATCTGGCGCCATACGGCTTCATCGCAGTCTCTTCGGGAGATGGAATCTCTGATATCTTCCGCAGTCTTGGCGTGGATGCCATCCTGGCCGGCGGCCAGACGATGAATCCTAGCACGGAGGATTTCGTTAATGCGATATCTTCTATTTCAGCGAAGCATATCTACATTTTGCCGAATAACTCCAATATAGTACTGGCTGCGCAGCAGGCCAAGGAGCTGCTGGAAGGCGAACGTGACATCACGGTTATCCCTAGCAAGAGTATTCCCCAGGGAATCTCGGCCGCCTTTGCTTTCCAGGAAGAGGAAGCGGTAGATGCCAACACGAGCAATATGCTGGAGGCAATCGCACAGGTCAAATCGGGACAGGTTACCAATGCCGTGCGCGATACAGTCATTGAAGAGCTGGAGATCAAAGCCGGGCAGTATATCGGAATCTCGAACTCCAAGATCGTTGCTGCCGCCGATGAATTGCTTGCTGTAAGCAAGCAGCTGCTGGCTAGCATGCTGGTGAACGGTGACGAGATTGTAACGGTGCTGACAGGTGCAGATGCCGAAGCAGACGTTACAGATTCCCTCAGCACATGGCTGGAAGAAACGTACCCGCAGGTTGAAGTAGAAGTTCATGATGGAGGCCAGCCGCTGTATTACTATCTTTTCTCAGTGGAACCATAGACATCTTAGACCTAAGCAAGCAGAGTGGATCAGCTAAATCATAGTAAGGGGAGGAAATCCATGAATCGTACCGTAATCGTTACCGACAGCACTTCCGATATCCCGCCTGCCTTGGCGGATCAGTACGGCATTGAAGTCGTTCCGCTGACACTGATGTTCGGCGAAGAGGCTTTCCGGGATAATCTGGATATGACTCCGGAGCAGTTCTATGAGCGTCTTCCCCGCTCGCCGCAGTTGCCGACCACCTCACAGCCGTCGCCGGTCGAATATATGAACGTGTACCGCAGTATTCTGGAACGTTATCCGGGCAGCAAGGTCCTGTCCTTCCATATCTCCTCCGGACTTAGCGGAACCTATCAATCTGCTGTCCTGGCCAAATCCATGCTGGAAGAGGAAGGGGAGTCGGTCACCGTGGTTGACTCCTTGTCCGCTTCCTACGGATTCGGGTTCATGGTAGTGGAAGCCGCTAGATTGGCCGGTCAGGGCAAGACGCCGGAGGAAATTCTGGAGCAGGTAGAGAGTCTGCGCAAATCGCGCAAGCTGTACTTCCTGGTGGATACGCTGGAATATCTCCAGAAGGGCGGCAGAATCGGCAAAGCGTCCGCCATCCTGGGTACGCTGCTCAATATCAAGCCGATCCTGTCAATTGATGCAGAAGGAATCATCTATGCGGTAGAGAAGGTTAGAGGCCGCAAGAAGGCAGTTGCCCGCATGATCGAGCTGTTCAAGGCAGATCTGCCGGGTGTGAACAAAATCAATGTGGCCGTGGGTCATACGGCTGAACCGGCTTCCGGCGAAGAATTCCTCAAGGAATTGTCCGGGCATTTCACCTTGGAAGAGAAGGTACTGACCAACATTGGACCTGTCGTAGGCAGCCATGTAGGCAACGGGACCTTAGCCGTATTCATCTGGCCCGCCTAGTATAGGGGATGAACATGGTGCTGGCTTTGGAATCAATTGAAGTGAAACAAATAACTGGCGTGAGCGCTCAAAAGCAAGGCGAGCTTCACGCCTTTGGCGTCTTTACAGTGAAGGATTTGCTGGAATACTACCCGTTCCGTTATGAGGATTTCCGGCCAAAGTCTCTTAGTGAAGTTAAGCATGGCGATAAAGCAACCGTCGTAGCTAAGGTAATCGGCATTCCGGTGCTGCAGCGCTTCGGGGGCAAATCACGTATGAGCTGCAAGATGGTGGCCGAGCCGTGGATGTTCACGGCAACATGGTTCAATCAGCATTATGCACGTGAGCAGCTGACAGTGGGCCGCGAAGTAGTATTAACCGGAAAATGGGACCAGAAACGCAATCAGATTACCGTAACCAATTATGAATTTCCGGACCGGGGAGAAGGCAAGACGGGAACCTTGCAGCCGGTGTACTCTGTAGGCGGCAAGATCACACAATCCTGGATCCGCAAAATCATAGGCCAGGCCCTGCAGCAGTATGGAGAGCTGATTCCGGAAATCCTCCCGCACAGTATTATGCGCAAGTATGATTTCATGTCGCGTAAAAAGGCAATTGCCACGATCCACCAGCCGGAGGATACACGCGAAGGACAGCAGGGAAGGCGCAGGATGGTCTATGAGGAGCTTTTCTTGTTCCAGCTCAAGGTACAGGCCTTCCGCGTACTGAACCGCGGCAGAATGGACGGTGTGGTCCATACAGTGGATAACGCCACAGTCCGCCAGTTCGTGCGGAGTCTGCCGTTTGAACTGACGGACGCCCAGAAGCATGTGGAGCTGGAGATTCTGCATGACATGCGCTCAGGGTACTGTATGAACCGGCTGCTGCAAGGGGATGTAGGCTCCGGCAAAACCGTACTGGCGGCTATTGCGCTGTATGCGACCGTACGATCGGGATTTCAGGGGGCACTGATGGTGCCGACTGAGATTCTGGCCGAACAGCATATACGCTCGCTCACCAGAATGTTTGAACCGTTCGGCATTACAGTCGGTCTGCTGACCGGCAGTGTGAACGGACGCAAACGTAAGGATCTGCTGGCTTCTCTGCAGCTGGGAATGCTGGATGTGGTCGTCGGAACCCATGCCTTAATTCAGGATGATGTCTTCTTCCGCAGTCTGGGACTTGTAGTCACAGATGAGCAGCACCGGTTCGGGGTGAACCAGCGCAGTGTCCTGCGGCGCAAGGGCTATAACCCGGACGTGCTGACGATGACGGCGACCCCGATTCCGCGTACGCTGGCTATCACTGTTTTTGGCGACATGGATGTGTCTACGCTGTCCGAACGGCCCAAAGGGCGTGTACCGATTACGACCTACTGGGTGAAGCCTGATCTGATGGAGCGGGTATTGAATCTGATCAGCCGTGAGATTGACCAGGGGCGGCAGGCCTATCTGATCTGTCCGCTTATTGAGGAGTCGGAGAAGCTGGATGTGCAGAATGCGATTGATCTGCATGTTCAGATGTCGCAGGCTTTCCCGAACTATAAGGTAGGGCTGCTTCACGGGCGGATGACGCCTGCAGAGAAGGATGAAGTG
This sequence comes from Paenibacillus sp. FSL E2-0178, assembly GCF_038593005.1. NCBI lineage: Bacteria > Bacillati > Bacillota > Bacilli > Caryophanales > Paenibacillaceae > Paenibacillus > Paenibacillus sp. FSL E2-0178. The sequence continues at coordinate 1,159,199 of NZ_CP151953.1, read as the reverse complement.
ATGCGTGCCTTCTACAGCAATGAGCTGCAGCTGTTAGTCTCTACTACGGTCGTAGAGGTGGGTGTGGATGTACCGAATGCCACATTGATGATCATTATGGATGCCGACCGCTTCGGCCTCTCACAGCTGCATCAGCTGCGCGGACGGGTCGGCAGAGGAGAACATGCGTCCTACTGCGTGCTGATGGCAGATCCCAAATCGGAAATTGGCAGAGAGCGGATGACGGCGATGACGGATACGGATGACGGCTTCGAGGTGTCCCGGCGTGATCTGGAGCTGCGGGGACCGGGGGATTTCTTCGGGACGAAGCAGAGCGGGCTGCCGGAATTCCGGCTGGCGGATATGACGGCTGATTTCGAGACGCTGGAGCTGGCGCGTGATGATGCGGCAGAGCTGCTGCGGGATGCCGCGTTCTGGACATCGGCGGATTATGCTCCGCTGCGCGGGTATTTGCAGCAGGAGCAAATATTCCAGGGAGATTTAATTGACTGATTAGGCACATGCGGAGACCGGCCCTCATATACTGTGAATGATTGGATATGACGGGAGGTGCTATGCTTGGGTTATCAGCAATTCGGAATCAGTCCTGCGCTGGTGGATCGCATTAAGCTGAAGATGAAGAATCCGGCGGTTAAGGAACGCATCAAGAATATGATCAACGGAATTTCCAAGCAAGAGCTGCAGGACACTGCCGTTGTGCGCAGGCTGGTGCGCAACGCTTCTGCAGTGATGAATGAGAAGCTGACGTCCTCGCAGGAAGAGCAAATTGTTAAATTTGTGATTGCCCAGAAGATTGATCCGGGCAACACCTTTCACCTGATCCGCTTATGGGGAATGTTCCGCTGAAAGGGCGGAGCCTGCCCTTGACTGATCTAACCAAAAAGCGTTCCCGCAACTAAATGCGGGAACGCTTTTTGGTTGATCAGGGGCTGTAAGCTGTCCGCTGAATACCATCGGTCAACCTGGCGGGTGATTACGGAAGAGCGCGGAAATCCGGCTGTTCCGGGCCGCATTGATGACGATCTTACTGTCCTGGTCGCATCCGTGGACGATGGAAGCCAGCTCCTCTTCCTCCAGCCTGCTTGCCAGGCAGAAGACGGTGCCGGGCTGTCCGTCAGGTCCGGTGGACCTGACGAGTTTAACTTCGCGGTCAAGTGACTGCTGGAGCCTGCGGCGGATCTCTTCACAGTTGCTGCTCGTAATCCAGACAGCCTGGGAGAGGGATAGGTCTCTTAACGAGAAGCGCAGGGCTTCAAAGGCAAGCAGGTAAGCAATGATGCTGTACATAGCCTGATCCCAGCCGAACAATGAACCGCCGAAGAGCAGAATGGCACAGTTGAACAGCATAATGCCCATTTCAGCAGATTTGGGCGGACCGCCGTTCAGCAGCCGGACTCCCTGCTTCTCGCTTCCGCTGGTGATGCCTCCGAAGCGGACAGAGATGCCAAGCCCAAAGCCCAGACACAGTCCGCCGGCAATAGCGGCGGGCAAAGGTTCACTGGTGGCTGCAGGGAAGTGATGCAGGGCCAGCGAGCCCGCCGTCAGACAGATTAATCCAAGCATCGTATACAGGGCAAACCGGAGATTAATCTGCCTGCGCGACATTAGAATGAACGGAAGGTTGAGCAGGAACAGAAATAAGCCCAGACGCATTTCGGTTAAATGTGACAGCAGAGCAGACAATCCGGCGATTCCGCCAGGCAGCAGCTTATGCGGCATCAGGAACAGTTCCAGTCCCACAGCAGCGAGCAAGCCCCCGCCTATAACGGAGAGCAGGCGCAGGATTTTGGAATGGCGCAGGGGGGCAGCCCCTCTATATCTGATTTTCAATGGATTTCCTCCTTTCAGCAGGAAACCTGAATTTGTAGGTTCGATTGCTATAGATAATGCGTTGTGCGCTCAAAGGATTTATTGGAAAGCCTTTACCTTATAAAGTGTGATGTGCATTTCAGCGGATACAGCAGCAGCCGCTTCAGAATGATGTAAATGATGGGGAAGAACGACACACAGAGCAGAGGCGGGGACGCTTCCGGATGAAGCGCCAGCAGGTTCTCAGGATGGGCCAGACGCGCGGAAGGAATGTAATGGAACGTTGTGCTGTGCGCCCGGACCGGCTGAGCCATTTTATGCTCATAACGCTCCAGTCTGGCATGCTGCACTTCGGAAGCCTCCTGTTCGTTCAGCAGCTGGGAAGAAGCAGCCAGAAATGTCAGGAGAAGCACTGGTATGAAGGCCGCCTTCAGCAGCTTAGAAATGGACAAGCGCGCTAGATATGTCATCAAGAGAACACCTCCTTACTGTATATTGTAGTTAAAGCATAACATATGATTCTGGGCAGGACCAAACTTCCGGCGCTGTTTTTTTGAGGTAAATGTCTTGAAAACACGAAACCGGAGCTGTTACACCGCGTATTCTCTAGTAAAATGAACATTTTATAATTATTTTTACCAAAGGAGCGTTTAATTTGCATAAAGAGAGCATTTTTAACGGATTTCTGAATTCGGCTGTAGCCAGTTCCTCCCGCGGCTTCTTCTCCGAAGGGCCTTATTTATTACAGCTTGTGCTGCTGCTGATCGCAGTTTTTGTTGCTTACACTATTGCCAGAGCCCTGAAGATCTGGATGACCAATAATGCCAGTCCGCTCGAGTCGAGGGTGGCGACAGCTGTTACGAAACGCACAGAGGTCTGGGGCGGCAGAGGGCATGCGGGTACACATACCAGCTACTATGTAACCTTTGAATTCCAGAACGGGAGCCGGAGGGAGCTGGAGGTGAAGGCCAAAGCGTATGGTCTGATCGTTGAGGGAGACAGGGGGGAGCTGTCCACCAAGGGGACCCGGTTCAAAGGATTTGCCCGTTCGGGCAGGCGTAACCTTTGATAAATCTACATATGTTTTTAGAATTCTCCTGCTATTTTTGGGTAAAACTCCATATAAGGGTTTGAACTAAATAAATTATAGAAGGAGCGGATGACTTGAACTCAGATTCTGCTAAAAGCAAAAGTAAAGAAGGTGTATTGTTCCATACTCTGGATACGGCCGAGGTGCTGAAGCAGCTGGAGAGCAGGGAAGCCGGACTGACTGCAGAAGAAGCGGCAAGGCAACTGGAACGTTACGGCAAAAACATGCTGCAGGAAGCCAAGTCCAAATCGCTGCTGGCTAAATTCATTGAGCAGTTCAAGAATGTAATGATCTTCATCCTGCTGGCGGCTGCCGTACTCTCGGGAATCCTCGGAGAGTGGACGGATACCGTTATTATTTTGCTGGTGGTGATCCTGAACGCGGTGCTGGGTGTCATCCAGGAGAACAAAGCGGAGCAGGCGCTGGAAGCGCTCAAAAGCATGTCCTCTCCGCAGGCGAGAGTCCGCCGGGGCGGACAGGTCACAGAGATCAAAAGCGAGGAGCTGGTGCCAGGCGATATTGTGCTGCTGGAAGCCGGCAACGTGGTGCCTGCTGATCTGCGTCTGCTCGAAGCGGCGTCACTGAAGACCGAGGAGGCGGCGTTGACGGGCGAATCCCTGCCCTCGGATAAGCAGTCGGGAGTGCTTGCGGGCAACGATCTTGTGATCGGTGACCGGACGAATATGGCTTATATGAGCAGCAGCGTTACCTATGGCCGGGGTGTGGGTGTGGTAACGGCTACGGGAATGCATACCGAAGTGGGCCGGATCGCCGGATACATCTCGGAGGCGGAGAATGAAGTTACCCCTTTGCAGAAAAAGCTGGATGAGCTTGGCAAATATTTCACCTTCATTATTCTGGGTGTCTGTGTCGTTATCTTCGTGGTCGGCTGGCTGGAGGGCAGAGAGCTGCTTGATATGCTGCTGACCTCCATCTCACTTGCGGTAGCGGCGATTCCGGAGGGTCTTCCGGCCATCGTAACCATCATTCTGGCGCTAGGCGTGCAGCGGATGGCTAAGCGCAAGGCAATTATCCGCAAGCTGCCTGCGGTGGAGACACTGGGCAGTACAGAGATTATCTGTTCTGACAAGACGGGCACATTAACACTTAACAAAATGACCGTGGAAAAGCTGTATGTGGGCGGAGAGACGGTTGAGGCCGATGCGAAGCTTAACGAAACGCCGGGCGATGATTTGCTTCTGCAGGCGATGACCCTATGCAATGATTCCAGCATAGACGAAGGCAAAAGTGCTGGAGGGAAAGCTACAGATGGAGCCGGGGCAGAGGCGAAGCCTGGTTCAGCAGGCGGGACCCGGAGCGGTAAAGCCCTTATCGGCGACCCTACCGAAACGGCGCTGGTTGACTTTGCACTCAGCATCGGGACTGACAAACGGGAGCTGGAGCAGCGTTATCCGCGGGTGAATGAGCTGCCTTTTGATTCGGACCGCAAGCTGATGACGACGATCCATAAGCTGGATAACGGCGGGTTCAGGGTGCTGACCAAGGGAGCGCCGGATGTACTGGTGTCCAAATGCAGCCATATTCAAGAGAATGGCACTGTGGTGCCCTTGACGGAGGCACATATCAGCCGAATCACAGCCAGCAACAAAAGTCTGGCAGACGAGGCGCTGCGGGTGTTGGCGTTTGCTTACCGCGACCATGCAGAGCAGCCCTCCGATCCTTCAACGGAGGGGACGGAGAAGGATCTGGTGTTCATCGGCCTGACCGGGATGATCGATCCGCCGCGTGAGGAGGTCCGGGATGCGGTTGCCGTATGCCGACGGGCGGGCATCCGGCCGGTGATGATCACCGGGGACCACCGGGACACGGCTGCAGCCATTGCTAAGCGGCTTGGAATCATCGACGATGACAAGGCAGTGCTGACCGGCCGCGAGCTGGATCAGATCAGCGAGGCGGATTTTGCCACAAGAGTGGCCGATTATTCCGTGTACGCCCGTGTATCGCCTGAGCATAAGGTACGGATCGTCAAGGCCTGGAGACAAATGGGCAAAATTGTTGCTATGACCGGTGACGGAGTTAATGATGCGCCTGCGCTGAAATCAGCGGATATCGGTGTTGGTATGGGCATCACAGGAACAGATGTGGCCAAAGGCGTATCCGACATGGTATTGGCCGATGATAACTTCACCACGATTGTCGTTGCTGTCGAAGAAGGCCGCAAGGTATACAGCAACATCCGCAAAGCGATCCAGTTCCTGCTGTCGGCCAATTTGGGGGAAGTGGTGACCCTGTTCATTGCGACACTGATCGGCTGGCGGATTCTTGAACCGATTCATATCCTGTGGATTAATCTGGTCACAGATACCCTGCCGGCGCTCGCGCTCGGACTGGAAAAAGCGGATAATGATGTGATGTCGAAGAAACCGCGTAAATCAAGCAGCAGTATTTTTGCCGGAGGCGTGGGGATCGGAATCATCTATCAAGGGCTGCTTGAGGCGGCACTGACCCTGCTGGTGTATTACTGGGCACATACCCATTACGATGAAGGTGTTGCAGTCACGATGGCCTTTGCTACGCTGGGACTACTGCAGCTTACCCATGCATTCAATGTCAGATCCAATACGAAGTCATTGTTTCAGATCGGCTTGTTCAGCAACCGCTACATGCTGGGGGCTTCGGTCATCTCGGGACTTCTGCTGGTGCTGGTTATTATCATTCCCGGGCTGAATGAATGGTTCGGAGTGGAGCATCTGAGCGGTCTGCAGTGGGGAATTGTCTGCGGGGCTGCAGTGGCGATAGTGGTTATTGTGGAGCTGGTGAAGCTGGTTCTCCGCTTAAGCGGGCGCAGTAAGAACTGGGAATAGTATACTGCCGGATAATGGCGGTGGCATAAAAAAATGCAAGGAGGTACGGCGCTTCTGCAGAAGCCCGTAACCTTCCTTGCATTTGTTATATTTAGGGGATTATAACACCCGCTGCATGTGCAGAATAACATTACTCCAGTACCCGCTGTCCAGGTCACTGATCTGTACTCCGGGATCGCCCCAAGTATGAATGAAACTGCCGCCCCCCATGTAGATGCCTACATGACCGGGAATGGCGTCGCTCTCGAACCGGCCGGGTACCGTGAAGAAAATTAAATCCCCGGGCTCCAGCTCGCTCCTTGATATGCGTCTGCCGATATTATCCTGATCTTTGGCCAGCCGCGGGAGATCTACGCCAAATTTCTTGAATACATGACGGGTGAAGGATGAGCAGTCAAACCGTTTGGTCTCCTCATAAGGTCCGGCACCGAAATCGTAGGGTACGCCGAGATACTTCTTGGCATAGGCGATCAGTTCACCGGTATCCACATTGGAGACGCTCTGGATCCGCAGCGGCTTGGCTGCTTCACCTGCACCTGTATTGGCGGTAGTATCCCTGTCAGAAGGGGCAGCAATATTGATCTCTCCGGTGCTCGGGTTCCAGCCAACCTCGGTCTGCAGCAGCTTGGATAATGAATTAGGCGTGATGTAGATCTGACCTTCGCGGCGGATGGGAACGTCCGGCAGGGTGATCTTCTCCCCCAGGGAGAAAACCTGGCTGGAATCCGGACGGAGCATGTACATTACATCGCTGTAGCCCAGCTTGGTATATCCTCCGCTCGAAGTGTCGTCTTTCATTCGGTATCCTATGGAGGCAGCGGCTGGCTTCAACGGAATCCAATACTTGCCTTCTTTGTCCGTGATGGAATTCTTCTCATAGTAGCTTCCGGCAAATGTTCCGGTTGGCGTAACCGAATTCACCTTCGGGGTAGTGTCCTTGCTGGAATAGCTGCAGGCGGTTGAGCCAAGAATGACGGCAGTAAGCACTGCGGCTGTGGCCGCAGTTTTGGATGAATTGATTATTGGCATTTGGCACGCTCCATCTTCAAACTTTAAGTAAAGTTTGTGCAGGGCGGCTTTTTTTATGTGGAAAAGGCTTTAGCAATCAATGTCAAGAGCAACAGGCTTGTTCTTGTCGAAACATCAGCCCATTGTGCGTTTTTTGTAAAATATGGAGCCGTGATAAATGATTGACGGAAAATCAACCTACATATAATATATGTTTAATAGATTGCGGCAGTGGATGCGGAAATGGTGCGGGCTTTTGCTTTAATGCTTTCAAAGATGAAAGCGATAATGCTGAACCGCTAACCCAGGTTCGCGCGCTGAATCCGTAAAAGAAGAGGGGTTATCTGATGAAGAGAAAGAACATTTGGCTTGGCCTGAGTATGTCCTTGATGCTGGTAGCAGCAGGTTGTGGTAACAATAATGCAGCCGTAAATAATGGAGCTAACGCAGGAAATACTCCGGCAAACGCAACCAGCGCTCCGGCAGACACCGGTTCTGCGGACACGAAATCCTATACGATTGCCATCTCACAGTATGTAGAACATCCGTCGCTGGATGCTACACGGGAAGGCTTCCTGGCGGCACTGAAGGATGCCGGAATCGTAGAAGGTGAGAACTTGAAGGTGGATCTGGAGAATGCCCAGGCGGATCAGGCGAACAACCTGTCCATTGCCCAGAAGATTGCGGGTGACAAGAATGATCTGGTGCTGGCGATCGCCACTCCGTCCGCACAATCCATTGTCCAGAAAGTGAAGGATACGCCGATTCTGTTCGCGGCAGTCACTGATCCGCTGGATGCCAAGCTCGTAAGCGACCTGGAACATCCCGGCGGCAATGTCTCCGGCGCATCCGATACGAACCCTGAGTCAATTACACGACTGATGAATTTCATCGCAACGCAGTTCCCGGATGTGAAGAAGCTGGGGCTTGTCATTAATGAAGGTGAACCTAACGCAGTAGTTATGGCGGATATCGCCAAGGAAGAATTGGACAAGCACGGGATTGAGCTGGTGAAGGCAGCCATCACGAATACGTCGGAAGTGAAGCAGGCGGCTGAATCCCTTATAGGACGTGTGGATGCCCTTTACATTACACTTGATAACTCCGTCGTAAGCGGTGTGGATACGATTATTCAGACAGCTAATGACAACAAGCTGCCGTTCTTCTCGGCAGACCGTGATACGGTTGAGAAGGGTGCTTTTGCCACTGTGGGCTTCAAATACTATGACCATGGCTACCAGGTTGGCGAAATGGCAGTGGAAGTACTTAAGAACGGCACAAGTCCAGGCGACATGAAAATAACGATGCAAGAGAAGCTGGATCTCATTCTTAACCTCAAAGCGGCAGCAGCACAAGGCATTGAAGTAACGGATGCTATGAAGGCTGAAGTTGCAGATCCTGACAATAACATTATTCAATAACATACAGTTATCATAACGGGGCGTTTCCAATGCGGGCGCCCTTTGCCGCTTGAAGGAGGAAGTCATCTATGTATAGTTCATTAATCGGCGCCCTGGAAATGGGCCTGTTGTACGCTTTTATGGCACTCGGGGTGTATATTACCTTTCGTATTCTTGATTTCCCGGATTTAACTGTGGATGGAAGCTTCACCACCGGCGGCGCGATTGCAGCGGTCATGATTACCCATGGTTATTCTCCGCTGCTTGCAACATTCTGTGCCCTGCTCGGAGGGATGGCTGCAGGCATGTGTACAGGTCTGCTGCACACAAAAGGGAAGATCAACGGCCTGCTATCCGGGATTCTCATGATGATTGCGCTATATTCCATCAATCTGCGGATTCTCGTGCGGCCGAATGTTTCCTTAATGGGTGAGGTATCCCTCTTCAGCTCTATTAATCCTTTGCTGGTTATGCCTTTTGTGGTTCTGCTGGTCAAGATTCTGATGGATCTGTTCCTGCGTACAGACCTTGGACTTGCCCTGCGTGCTACAGGAGATAATTCCCGGATGATCCGCAGCTTCGGTGTCAATACGGATACTACTACGATTCTCGGCATCAGTCTTGCGAACGGAATGGTGGCCCTCTCGGGTGCGCTGATCGCCCAATATTCTACGTTTGCCGATTCATCCATGGGTATAGGCATGATTGTTATCGGGCTTGCTTCGGTAATTATCGGGGAAGCGATATTCGGTGCGGGCAACGTCTTCCGTGCTACATTGGCCGTAGTGCTCGGCTCCATAGTCTACCGGATCGTTGTGGCGCTGGCTCTGCGGGTGCCATGGCTCAAGGCTTCGGATCTCAAGCTGATTACGGCTATTATCGTTATCATTGCCCTCGTCTTCCCGTCCGTTCAGCGGTTCCTGAAGCAGAAGACGATGGCCCGCAGACGGACTGAAGAGCTTGCGGAGCTGACGCGCAGCAGCAAGAAAGGAGGGGCAGCAGATGCTAAAGCTTGATAACGTATCCAAGCTGTTCAACCCGGGTTCACCTGACGAGAAGATCGCCCTGCTGGGCATAGATCTTGAGCTGAGTGCCGGAGATTTCGTGACCATTATCGGCAGCAACGGGGCCGGTAAATCGACACTGATGAATATTATTTCCGGTGTTATGAAGCCGGATCTCGGTGAAGCGCGCATTGAAGGCAGCTCGATCAGCAATCTGGCCGAATACCAGCGTGCACGCTGGATCGGCCGGGTCTTCCAGGACCCGATGGCCGGTACGGCGCCTCATATGACCATTGAGGAGAATCTGGCCATGGCTTATAAGCGGGGCCAGAGCCGCGGGCTGTCCTTCGGGGTGAATGCGGCCAGACGCACGCTGTTCCGGGAGCAGCTCAGCAAGCTGGGCATTGGCCTGGAGAACAGGCTGCGCGCTAAGGTAGGGCTGCTCTCCGGAGGCGAGCGGCAGGCGCTTAGCCTGCTGATGGCGACCTTCACCCAGCCGCAGATTCTGCTGCTGGATGAGCATACAGCTGCGCTGGACCCTTCGCGCGCTGAACTGATCACGAAGCTTACGGAATCCATTGTACGTGAGATGAAGCTGACTACACTGATGGTCACCCACAACATGGATCAGGCCATCCGTTTAGGCAACCGGCTGATTATGATGGACAAGGGGTCGATCATTCTCGATTTTGATGAATCCCGCAAGAAGGATCTGACGGTAGAACGGCTGCTTGGTGAGTTCGAAGCCATCAGCGGCCATAAGCTGGCGGATGACCGGATGATGCTGGGATAAGCAGGGATTGAACTGAAGAAGGCTTGAGTGCTGTCTGTTAGCTGGACAGCTGCTCAAGCCTTTATTGTTGTGTCTTTGTCTTTACATTTTTAATGGTGCAGAGAATGGGGTCAAATTCCATCCAGGGCTTCCTTCAGCTGAGCCAGATGACGTTCTTCATGAATGCCGATGAAATCCACCCACTGGGCGACATCCATCGGGCCGAACACCGGGTGGGGATACAGCTTGCGGTTCCACAGGCTCTCTTCACTCTGGCCCAGCACCGACTTCAGGTCAGAACGGGACTGGTCCAGCCGGGCCCGTACATCGCCAAGCGGGATGAATTCCTCGGACGGTACAAGATGGGGCGGGGCATCAATGAACCGGTTGCGGTCCAGCGTCAGCTGATAGGGCTTCGGCTCTGTGACAGCTTCTTCCGTGGCAGCAAGCGCCTGCATGATCCCGGCGGTGATCGCTTTTTCCATCAGATACAGATGCTCCAGCACTTGCACAGGTGACCATTTGCCTTCGGCTGGCTTCCGGTTCAGGGTCTCGGACGAGAGGCCGGAGACTGCAGCGCAGATCTGATCACGAATCTCTTCATTATGGTTCATCATGAGTAATAATCTCCTCTGTGTAGAAAATAAAGGCATGTCTAAAGTCAATTTCATTAATGCCTCTTAAATTATATCCCCAAATGAGGATGGGCAAAACAGCAGGGCAGCCGATTCACAACGCGGTATGAGAGGTAAAGTTTAAGGAGAGAACTTGACTTGAACAATAACAACGACCTTGGGAGGAGACTACACTTATGACCACTAAGAAACTGGAAGGCAAAGTAGCAATCGTAACCGGAGGCGGATCGGGGATCGGCCGGGCGTCGGTGCTGGAGTTCGCCAGAAACGGAGCCAAGGTGGCACTTCTGGACCGCACAGTGGAGAACGCAGAGAAGGTCGCACGTCAGGTGGTGCAGGAAGGCGGAGAAGCCGCTGTGTTCGAATGCGACATCGCAGAGCCGCAGCAGGTGGAGGAAGCCGTGAAGCTGGTTGTGGCCAAGTGGGGGCAGCTGGACATCGTGTTCGCGAATGCCGGAATTAATGGTGCGATGACACCGATTGAGACGATGGATATCGAGTCCTGGGACCAGACCATTCAGATCAATCTGCGCGGTACGTTCGCTACGGTTAAATATGCCATCCCCCATTTGAAGGAGCAGGGCGGCAGTATCCTGATCAACAGCTCCATCAACGGTAACCGGGTATTCTCCAACATCGGGTTCTCGGCATACAGCACCACGAAGGCCGGGCAGGTCGCTTTTATGAAAATGGCGGCGCTGGAGCTGGCCCAGTACAAAATCCGCGTAAACGCCATCTGTCCTGGTGCGATCACCACCAACATTGATGACAATACGTACCCTTCGGATGATCTTAAGGAAGTGCAAATCGAGGTTGAATTCCCGGATGGCGGACAGCCGCTGGAGAAGGGGCCCGGGCGACCTGATCAGGTAGCCAAGCTGGCGCTGTTCCTGGCTTCTGCGGATTCGGATCATATTACCGGAACGGAAATCTATTGTGACGGAGCAGAATCGCTGCTGCATGGCTGATTCTTCTAATCGTACTTTAACACTCATATAATGGGTGAAGTACAGCCTTTAACTGAAGCGGACGTTGTCCCTTTGCCGGAGCTCATCAGAAACCGTTTGATGACCGGCTGCAGAGGTGCAGGCGTCCGTTTATTCTTTTGAAATCAGCTTGCGAAAAATTACAGTAAAGCTTGCAGTGATTTTCAGGTATACTGTTTCTATCTGTCACGGAGAGGAGGACAACAATGAACATTGATTTACACACAGAATCGATTGTGAAGCTGCTTGTGGCCATGCTGTTCGGGCTGTTCATCGGGATTGACCGGCAATTGAAACAGAAACCGCTGGGAATCCGGACCAGTATGGTCATTAGTATCGCCAGCTGTCTGGTAACGCTGGTCTCGATTCATGCTTATGATAAATTCGGCGGGCCGGAGCATCCCAATATGGACCCGATGCGTCTGGCGGCGCAGATTGTCAGCGGGATCGGTTTTCTCGGGGCAGGCGTTATTCTGCGCAGAGGCGGAGATGCGATATCGGGACTGACATCAGCGGCGCTCATCTGGACGGCTTCCGGTATCGGAATTGCGGTCGGCGCGGGATTCTATGTAGAAGCGGGTTATGCAGTGGTGCTGCTTATGTTCGCGGTAAATGCGGTGCCCCTGCTAATTAAGGCCATCGGCCCGGAAGTGCTGAACAAACATGAGATATCGATTAAAATCATCATGGAACCGAACTATATTCTAACCGATGTGATCCAGAAAATTGAGCAGCGCCATATCATCGCCGAGCAGCGTAAAACGCGTAAAACCGGACGGACGATCCGGCGGATGAAGATCAAGGATCTCGAAGACGGGAGACAAATGATTGATATGGTGATCTCCGCACCGGACCGTGATTATGCTACGGAAATCTATTATGATGTGAAGAAAATTGAGCATGTCATGAGCGTCGAAGTGGAACAACTGTAAAAATGACATGTTGCCGATCCGGCAGATGTGGTACTCTATCTATGAGAGAGTCATTATGAGCTTATGGAAGGGAGATTAAAATTATTATGTCGATTACTGCATTTGAAGGACAATATGAGGGAGAAGCCGCAGTCTGGCTCAAGGCCGGACGTTATGAGGCAGCCGTTCTGCCGGGCATCGGAGGCAACCTGATCTGCTTCCGTGATACTGAGAGCGGTTACCGTTTCCTGCATGAGCCAGGCGCAGAGGAAATGGAAGCCTTCAAGGCAAGCCCCGGGATTCACGGTATCCCTGTACTGTTCCCGCCGAACCGTTATGAGGATGGAGAGTTCCCGTGGAATGGACAAACCTACCGTTTCCCTGTTAATGAAGCCAAGACTGGCAACCATTTGCACGGATTCCTACATACAGCGGCCTGGGAGGTCGAAGAATTCGGCAGCGGCAAAAGCGAAAGCTTCGTCACTGTAGCGATTAAGGTGGATGAGAATCATCCTTCTTATCAATATCTGCCGTTCAAATACACCGTCAAGCTGCGCTATACTCTGGGAGAAGGCGGCCTGTCCCAGCAGTTGCTGGTCCATAATGACGGTGCAGAGCTGATGCCTTGTCTGCTGGCGTTCCATACTGCCATTAATGCACCGTTCGCACCCGGCAGTACGCCGCAGGATTACCGCGTGAAGCTGACTATCGGCGAGCGCTGGGAGCTTAGCGACCGGATGCTGCCGACCGGCAAATTCCAGGAGCTGACTGCGGATGAAGTGGCACTGCGTGATGAGGGCTTGTATCCGTTCTATGCGCCAATGGACAACCACTATACCGCTGTAGCCCAGAACGGCCGCAACCGCATGGAGCTTACCGACAGCAAAGCTGGCGTTACGCTGGTGTATGATGTGGGAACCTCTTATAAGCAGTGGATGATCTGGAACAATGGAGCTACTGAAGGATTCTTCTGTCCGGAGCCGCAGATCAACCTGGTTAATGCACCGAAGGTAGATCTTCCTGCCGATGACATCGGATTGTTTGGTCTGGAGCCGGGAGAGTATTGGGAGGAGACTAGCCGCCTGTATGTGAAGTAGGGGGGTATAAACTGAATTTCAGAAGTTAACATAAAGCTTCGGCGTCACTGCGGTGAAGATTTGGACTTCCGGCCGCTGTTGTCCCCAGATTTCTTGATATATACCGCTGCCCGCGGTTGAAATCCGGTGACAAAGGCGGACGCTACCGCTCCTACAGTTCCAAATTTCCCCTCCGGTCCTTTTGCTTTTTGTTATTTCTTTTTTCAGTTTATATAGTTGTAGAGTTAGCAGAATGAAGAGCAGCGAAGTTCGCTGCTCTTTTTTGCGTGAAATACCATGCTGATAAACTCGTATCAGGGGATTATGGAAGAGGCTGTAAGGTGCATAATACGAAGATGTACTTCTTTTGGATACTGAATTTTAAGGCGGCTTTAAGCTAAAAGGCGTATACTACTCCTTTAATCAAGTATAGGAGTGAATCCATTTGTCGCGGTTATTGCCTTCCAAACGTTTGTCTTATTTGCTGTTAGTCCTGCTGGCCGGGGGATTTGTGCTGAATTATTTCCTGCAGGCGGCTTCCTTTAGTATGAATTTGACAGGTGCTCTGCAGTGGATCGGCAGGTACCCATGGCTGTATGGTGCAGGAAGCTTATTCATTTTCTTCATCCTGCTCTTAAGTTCAGTGATATTGCCTAATACATATGCGGGGCCAGCGGTTGTCAGTGTACTATGTCTGCTGCTGGGTATTGCCGATTATCAGAAGCTTGTTACGAGGGGCGAACCTCTTTTTCCATGGGATCTCATGCTGGTCAAAAATGCCGGCGAAATGAGCAAGATTACCAAAGGTATGATCTCACCACTAGCGGTAATAGCTGCGATATTAGTGGCTGTTGGTCTGACGTACATGATCCGCAAGCTGCCCAGGAACAGAATCAACCTGCCTTTACGCCTAAGTCTAGGCGGGATCTCTGTGGCGCTGAGCGCAGGGTTTCTTGTGCTTGTCTCGGGCCATTCATCTGTTGTTACGGCTATGAACTACCAGAACATCTTCTGGAACCAGAAGGTGAACTATACGCAGAACGGATTCATATTTGCTTTTGCCGGGAATTTGCGCCAGAGCCTGCTGGAGAAGCCGGAGGGGTACAGCCGTGAAGCGGTTGAAGCGGTGGCATCCAAGTATTCGGCATTGCCGGATGCACCGGCAGTAGCTATTCCAGGGGAAAAGCCGAATATTCTGTTTATGATGGACGAGGCTTTTTTTGATCCTACGCGTCTTCCGGGGTATACCTTAAGCGAAGATCCGCTGAAATTCATTCATGCGGCGGCGGGGGAGACTCCGTCTGGTTATTTGCTGTCACCGGAATTCGGCGGCAATACGGCCAATGTTGAATTCGAGGCCCTGACCGGGCTGTCGATGTATTTCCTTGGAGACGGAACCATTCCCTATCAACAGCGGATTGTCAAAATGTCCTCACTGCCGTCGATCGTCAGTATTCTGAAATCGCGGGGCTATCAGGCACTGGCGCTGCATCCGTTCGATGAGACCTTCTATAACCGCAACCGGGTCTATCCGGTACTGGGTTTCGACAGCTTCATCAGTGAAAAGGATCTGCCGGATGCTAACCGTATCACCCCGGATGGCTATATCTCCGACAAGGCTGCTGTACAGGAGGCTGTCCGCGAGCTTAAGTCGGCGTCCGGGCCGGCCTTCCTGCATCTGGTGACGATGCAGAATCATTTCCCCTTTACCAAAGGGGTGAACGGACCGAACACGATTACCGTAGAAGGCGGACAGCCGGCGCAGAAGGACGAGCTGGAGACCTATGTGCAGGATACTAAGCTGACTGATGAGGCACTGGCTTATCTGCAGCAGGAGCTGCTGACGATTGAACGTCCAACCATTGCTGTATTCTGGGGTGACCATCTGCCGGCGCTGACCGCCGGGATCTATACAGAGGCTGGCTGGGATCAGGAGCCTAGGCTGAAGCACGAGACACAGCTGCTGATTCTGGCTAACTATGAGATCGGGAATGAGACGCTGGGGACACTTAGCCCGGCTTTCCTTGGCCCGACCGTCTTTAGACTATCCGGCCAGCCGCTGCCTGCTTATTACAAGCTGCTGAAGCAGGTGCAGGAAGAAATCCCCGGTCTCAGCAAGAATGTGCTGGTCGGGTCCGGCAGCAGCGGAATCCTGAGGGGATTGACATCCGGGCAGCAGGAGCTGCTCAATGACTATCGCCTGATCGAGTATGATCTGCTGGAAGGGGAGAAGTACGCGGAAGGCTTAATGTTCTAACCGGAATGGCTAGAATCAGCGCAGCCCCACATCATGGAAGCGGTTCTCGATCGGCTCGCGCAGCAGCAGGCGGATGGACTGGATCGCTTCGGTCTCGGTATGCTTAGCCTCGCGGATGAGAGGAAGCAGCCTTTGTTGCCGTAGAGCTGGAGTGTGTGACGCGTCCGGGCTTAATAGAGCCGCAATTTCATGATAGACAGCAGAGAGACGCTCATAATGGCTGGCGGTAGACTCGAGCTCAGGCCAATATTCGCAGGCTGCTCTGGTGTAGCTGGACGCGTCTTTCTTAGAGGCAGCATAGAACACCAAGGTTTCATATGCACCGGCAGCATCATATGATCTGCCTGACAAGGCGTCCAGCATGGCATCATAAGCCTGCAGACCGCAGGCATACTGCGATTCCGGCAGCATCGGATCATGTACCTCTGCCTTGTATACAGCCTGGATGAAGGATTCTCTGATCACCTGCCGTATGTCCTTCTGGATCTGTCCTTCGAAGATCTGACAGTGCCAATAAGGGCCTACATTTCTTCCCAGCTGATCATAAGGCAGCTCCAGTTCTGCTCTTGAAGATATTTCGTTGTAGCAGAATACCTGCTTCTGATCATCGGAGCGGGTTATCACCACAAACTGATCTTTCCAGCAGATGACGCCTGTGCCTTGCTTAAGCGATTTGCGGATTGCCAGGATAGCCTGCTTCTGATAGAGCGGAAACGTAGGGGTGAAATGAAACCCTGCCGCTTGTGCAGAGACAATGCCGATTAAATCTGCTGCCACCGTGTGCTCAGCCATCCAGTTATAAGCCATTGGTGAGTCACGGTGAAGCTGTCTATGCAAGGACAGACGGAAGCAGGAGGCAGTCATTCCGGATAACATATATTTGGGCATTGTGAACCAGCCGTTAGCCGACAGAACCTGGTACATGGCATCTACATAAGAATGAGACAATTGCGGAGGATGCACGGCCGCCGGTACTGAATCCAATTCTGTTCTGTTCATCATCTGGCCGTATGCGCCCCCCATCTTGGAATAATTGAACGTTTCCGGTCCGGATACCGCCCGGAGATAATTCTAAGCTGCTGCATAGCGCGTTCCTCCAGCTCAAGCGCCTGCTGCAGGGTGGTACAGAGTGAGGGAAGCTGCTGGTGTACCAGCGCCCGGCTGCTGTTAGTCAACGGAAGTGCAACCTTCAACTGCCCGCGCACCATCTCTTCCAGCTCAGCATAAATACTGTGTACCTCGTTCAGGCCCGGCAATACGGACTCAACCTCCTGCAGATAACTCGTGATCTCTGAGCGCGCCGTCAGGTAAGATTCGAGAATATAGACGGCCCCGCTGCTGTCGAACTCTCCCTGCTGAAGAGCCCGGATCAGGAAGCTGTAAGCCAGTCTGCCTGATGCAATGCTCTGATCGGGCAGTGTTTTGTACGGAGTCTCCCAATCCTCAAGGGCGAGCCTCAGTGATTCCAGTACTGCGTCACGCAGCGGAATATCCACCTTATCTCCGATATACTGGCAATACCAGAACGGGGTAATGTTGAGGCCGAAATTATCATAGAGCACATAACGGGTCCCGATGGACGATCCATCCTGCACATAGAACACCCGGTCGTCCTCATCATAGCCGTGAATAACGCCGAACTCCGGTATCCAGTAGACACAGGCGAGTCCGCGGTCCAGACTATGCTTCACATCTTCAATGGCGGCCTGCTGATATACGGCGAACGAATCATGTCTTGTTCTGCCTCCGCTATGTCCGGTAAGGATGCCGAGATTATCGATGGCCGGTCCATGCTCTTTGCCCCACTGTCCATACGCAGTAACGGAGAAGGGGAAGAGCTTCTCATGTACAGAGAATTTGAAGGCCATACCACTGAGCCCGGAGAGCATGAATGTGGGTCCATGGAATAACCCGGAGGCAGTGAGAACGGCATAGAGGGCATCGGTAATAGATTTGGATTCGCGCTTCATTTGTATTCCGTTAATGATCACTCCGACCCTCCTGTTCATTCAGCAGATTCAGTACGTTCTGGCATCTGATTCTTACTTTCTCTTTCAGCCATTTGGGGGACAGGATTTCGGACCATTCCGAGCTGAACAGCTGCCCCACAAAGGCCTCCGTGTCAAAAAATTCGATTTCATAGACTTCTCCATCAGCGGATCGGATCGTATACCCTCCCCATGAGGAATCCGCAGGCATCCCGCTCAGCCGGATTCTGGCTGTGAACGGCTTCAGCTGTCTATTCTGTTCCGGCGGAGCGGCTGAGAATTCATCGTCCGCTGCGAAATATCTGTCCGTCAGCTTCAGCTGCAGGATCTCGGTCAAGTTAAAAAACTCTGTCCGGGAATTCCCTTCTATGGCAGCAAGCACATAATCTTCCTCCAGACGGCGGCTCAGCTTCATTGGACAGAGATATAATTCCCGGGGGTGATCCGGCTGCTTCCGGCAGAGGATGTGTACTACCCTGCGGGCTTGAATAGCTTGCTCTAAGAGTCCGATGACCTGCAGACGCCGGGCATTTACTTCAAATACAGGCAGCTTGAATTCCCCTGCCTGCAAGGGCTGGTCTGTGAACCGTTCCAGCAGGCCACCGACTCTCCGGATAGTCTGGCCGTTCTCATAATCATAATGGCTGTACCGGTAAGCCAGATATTTCAGTACCTGCTGCTCTTCGTCCGTGATGTACAGATGAGGCAGGACAAAGCTGTTATCCTCATACATATACCCGCGCTGGCTGGCCACGTAGCGGAGCGGAGCCCGCAGAGATTCCGCCATATATTCAATATCCCGCTGCGCCTGGCGCCTGGAGATTTCGAATTGCTCCGCAAGAATATTGCTGTTCGGATAACAGGCATTTCTGATTTGCTGGTCAAACCACTGAATACGGTGAATATGGCTCATGCGGCTCCGCTCCTTTCTGTCAGATTTCAGTATAGCGTCTGATGAACTTCCACCGCAACAAGGCAAAGATGCCGCCCTGGCATCCATGCATGAAGCATGAAGCCGGGCGGACATCCGGGTTGTGTTTTACTTGGCTACGGCATCTACTTTGGCTTGTGGCGCCTTGTCACAGCGCTTGCAGACCTTCAGGGTTCCCCCGTCAGACTTTACTTTTGTGTAGAGCAGCTTAATTCTGGTTGTTCCGCAGACCGGGCAGGTGCCGCGGCCATGGGAGGGCAGGGTCCAGAGTACCCGTCCGCGCTTTGTTTTTACCATTTGTGTAGTCCTCATTTCAGCAATTTGAATGTTACTGTTCCAGTATAAAACAGCTGGTACGACATAAAATGTCGTATCAGATTCATAAATCTAAGAGCAAGGCTTCCGGGTTGTCCAACCCGTGCTCCAACTGATGCTCCGGCCGTAGCAGATCAATCCAGCGGATCGTAATTGACGGGAAGCCTGCCGAGCCCTTAGACTAGACTGGACATCGGTCAGGGCAAGTGGACGGTGTCCTTTACTTCTTGTTTTGAAAGGGGTTACATACGTGAAAAAACTCTGGCTAGTCTATGTGCTGCTAATCGGTATCTTCCTGATCTATGTGCTGAATTATAAGCAGCAGGGGGATTCGGCGGACCCGTGGGAGACAGCCGGACTGCGCGGGAATATTGAAGATAAATATGTGATGGTCACATTCCAGATCGGCATCGACTACTGGAAAAGCGTGCTGAAGGGCTTCGAGGATGCGGCAGAGGAGCTTAATGTGTCCGTGGAATACCACGGCTCGACCCAGCATAATGCCAATGAACAGATGACCGTGCTGGAGCAGACCATCGCCAAGAAGCCGGCGGGGATTGCGATTTCGGCGGTGAATTCCAAGCTGCTCACGGCGACGATCAACAAGGCGGTGGAGGCCGGCATTCCGGTGGTATTATTTGATTCGGGAGCGCCGGACAGCAAGGCTTATTCCTTCCTGGGAACGGATAATTACAATGCCGGGACCCAGGCCGCACACAAGATGGCTGAGCTGACCGGCAACAAAGGCGAAGTGGCCATCATCACCACACCGGATCAGCATAATCATCAAGAGCGGACCGATGGCTTCCGGGATACTATCCGAAACGAGTATCCGCAAATGAAGCTTGTAGCCGTCAAGGATGGCCGGGGAGACCAGGTGGCCTCGCGGGAAGCTGCCGAGCAGCTGCTGGCCGGGTATCCGCAGCTAGCCGGGATTTTTGCCACGGAATCCAATGGCGGGATCGGTGTGGCAGAGGCGGTGGATGCTGCTCAAGGCAGCGGCCTTGCACCGCAGATTATTAGCTTCGATACCGATAAGGGCACGCTCGATCTGGTGAAGGAAGGCAAGATTGCGGCAACCATGGCACAGGGGACCTGGAATATGGGCTATTGGTCGCTGACAGAGCTGTTTCATCTGCATCGTGATCTTGAAGCGGACCCTGAAGTGTATGCGAACAATAAGCCCGTACCCGTGCCGGATACGGTTGATACAGGGATAGACGTGGTCACACGGGTGAACGTGGATAACTATTATGCCAAGTAGGCTGCTGCTGCGGCAGAGGGGGAGCATGTGATGCGCAAGGGCAGCCTGAACATGGAGAAGCTGAAGCTGAATAATATGCCGATCCGCTACAAGCTGATTATTCATTTTTTGCTGATCAGCATTCTGCCCTCCATCGGGCTGGGGCTGCTGATTGGCTGGACGGTTGACCGGATCGTGGAGGAACAGAGCAACGAGAACACGGTGCAGCTGATCGGCAAGGTGAATACGGCCATAGAGAGCGATGTAGAGAATCTGCAGAAGATCACCTATCTGATTTCGTTTGACCCCGGTGTGCAGAAATTTCTGAAGGGGAATGTGACGGGTAACGGGCAGCGAGGCAGTACTGAGGACAACGGGGAGTCGGCGGAATATAACATCCGCAAGTTTCTGCAGGGCTTCACTACACTCAGCTCCGAGATTGCCGGGATTATGCTGGTCAATAGTGAAGGCGATTTCATCAGCAATGAGATGTATACCCGTTCCGGTACCCGGCTGACGGAGGAGGCCTGGTACAAGCAAGCAGCGGAGAATAAGGGGATCTTCAAAATTGTCGGGCATCCTTACGGCCGCGCTGTAATGTCCCATGTGGATTATAAGGAGAGCGAGGTGGTCTCCGCCGTAAGGGCAATTGTTGATCCTGAAACGCAGGTTGTGCAGGGAGTGGTGCTGGTCGACCTGAAGCTGCGGGTCATTGCCGAGACAGCCAGAGATGTCACACTGGGCAAGACGGGCTACCTGACGGTGGTGGACGACAACGGGGAGATGATCTACGCGCCGCAGCACCCTTTTATGCAAAAGATTCCGGCAGGCCTGTTCACCGAGTCTTCGGGCATCACCTCGGAAATCGTGGACGGCCGCCATTTGCAGCTGATCTACCGGACCTCTCCCTTTACAGGCTGGACAACGATGGGCGTGTTTCCGATGGATGAGTCAGCCTTTGGGGTGCGCGAGATTACCTTCAATGTCGTAACCTTCGTGTTTGTAGTCTGTATGCTGGGGATGACGGCTTCCTTCTACCTCGCGTATTCCATTTCACGTCCGATCGGACAACTGGCTTCCTTCATGAGCAAGGCGCAGTCGGGCGATCTGACGATCCGCTACTGGGGGAACCGTTCTGATGAGATCGGACTGCTCGGGCGCAGCTTCAATACCATGCTGGCCCAGATTGGCCGGCTCTTGTCCCTGACAGAACTGCAGGCGCGGCAAAAGAGGGAAGCGGAGCTGCGCAGTCTGCAGGCGCATATCAAACCGCATTTTCTCTACAATACACTGGATACAATCCACTGGATGGCCCGCAGCAAGGGGGCGGAGGATATTGCCGAGGTGGTGCAGTCCCTGTCCAAGCTGTTCCGGCTGGGCTTAAGCAAAGGGAGCGATATGATCCCGCTCTCCGATGAGCTGGAGCATATCGTCAGCTATCTGAAGATCCAGCATGTCCGCTACAGCAGCAAGCTGACATATTCCATCGAAGTGGAGCCGCAGCTTCAGGAGCTGTATGTGCTTAAGCTGCTGCTGCAGCCGATGGTGGAGAATGCGATTTATCACGGCATTAAGGAACGTCGCGGTCCCGGACATCTATCTATTGTGGTCGTGGAAAGGGAGAATGAGCTATACCTTACAGTTCGTGATGACGGTGCAGGGATCACTCCGCAGCGGCTGAGTCTGCTGAAGCAGCGGCTTGAGGCTGTAGGAACACAGGACAGCGGGCATATGGAGACAGAAGCGCCGCTGCCGGACAGCGCGGGAAGCGGCTACGGAATTCTGAACGTGCAGGCACGGATTAGACTGACCTATGGGAAGCCGTATGGAATTACACTTGAGAGTGAACCCGGAAGCGGAACGGTCGTAACCGTCCGGCATCCGGTGGTCCGTGACAGTTATCCTGCGAAGGATTAAGGAAGAGGAGGATATCCGAACATGCTGGACAAATGGAAAGTAATGATTGCCGATGATGAGGGGATCATCCGCGAAGGCATCCGGCAATGTGTGGACTGGGACGGTCTGGGGATGACTGTGGTTGCCGAGGCAGAAGACGGGGAAGAGGCGCTGGAGCTGGCGGTACAGCATTCCATTCATATTGCGCTGGTGGATCTTAATATGCCGATTATGCATGGCATGGAGCTGATGAAGCGGCTGAGGGAACAGCTGCCCGGCTGCAAAATCATCGTCATCACAGGCCATGATGAATTCTCATATGCCCAGGAGTCGATCCGTCTGCAGGTGAATGACTATATTCTGAAGCCAGCCGAGCCGAAGCAGCTGATGCAGGTGCTCCGGGGTGTCAGGGATGAGCTGGAATCGGAGAAGCAGCAGAGCCAGCATCTGCAGCAGGCCTCCCGGCAGCTGCAGAAGAATTTCCCGCTGCTGCGCGAGCGCTTCTGCCAGGAATGGCTGGACGGGAATCTGAGCCAGGCGGAGATCAGGGAGCAGCTGCAATTCCTGCAGCTGCCGCCGGAGCGGCCGGAGCGGATCGGCATTATCCGCTGGAGATGGGAGGGCCAGCATCCGGGGATGAAGGAGAACGAACGCCAGCTGTTCCTGTTCGCGATCGAGAATATCATCACGGAGCTGCTGGAGCCGTATACCAAGGTGATCTTCCGGGACACCGCCGGACTGGTCGTTGCACTGCTGTGGGATGACGCAGGCGAGCAGGTGTTTGCCGGGGTAGAAGGTGCTGTGCGCAGCAATCTCAAAATTGCTGTTGAAGTCGGCACCCGGCTTGTACTGGGGGAGATTACCGAGCTGGCTTCAGCCTACCGGAGCTGCCGGGTGGCGCTGGCCAAAGAGCAGCCGCTGTCACCGCTCGTCCGCCGGGCGAAGCAGTATATACAGGAGCATTACAGCGAATACGGGCTTACCCTGGAGGGGATGGCCGGCCAGCTTCTGGCGTCACCTGTATATCTCAGCCGCCTGTTCAAGCAGGAGCTGGGCGAATCCTTCGGCATGTATTTGACGCAAATACGAATCCGCCGGGCCGCCCAGCTGCTGCATTCAACAGAGCTGAGCATCCATGAGGTGGCTGAGCAGTCGGGGTATGAGACACAGCATTATTTCAGCACAGCTTTCAAGAGGCAGACCGGCGTGTCGCCCCTGCAGTTCCGCAAAGGGGTGCAGCCTGAGAATGGAAGTGACGGCAGGCGCAGAAAAGAGTAGGATGTTCATATATACATACCGCAAGGGGTGCGCAATTTGGAAGAAGTCAATGCTGTGAGCAATACCGGAACGGCCGGAGAATATAGGCAAGCTGCACTGGGCAGCATCGTAGTTCTGGAGTCGTGTCTGGAGAAATTTGCGTTCACCGAGCTGACCAGACAGCAGATGAATCAATTTTTCAGGCTGTCCTCAGGGCCTGCGGAAGCGGAGAATATCACCAGAAGAATCTCGGGTGTTTATATGGCTTTCTTAAGCAAGACCAATTTCAAACACAAGACTGCAGAGAGTAACCGTCTCCTGTTCACCCAATTGAAGCAGGAGCTGGAAGAGATCAAGCAGGCGTTAAGCGATTTGAATCAGCCCGTATAACTCCATTGCTTCACCCTTAACCGTGTGCGCCTCCGGGCTGCATGCGGTTTTTTGTTGTACCCTCCGATTACAAAAGTTGGAATTTTATAAAAACAGTAGTCTGAGTGTAAATACGCCCCATGGCCTCCGTTGCTATACTCAACATGTCACACGGGAGCACCCGTGGAAGACAACAGAATAGTCCAGGGGGTAGTGCAGGAATGAAAAAATATTCAGTGATCACATTGCTACTAACACTCGTACTCATCTTATCCGCATGCGGCAACAGCGGGAATTCCGCAAGCGGCGGAGACTCTTCCAAAGGCAAGGTCGGTATCGCCATGCCGACAAAATCCTCCGAACGCTGGGTGAATGACGGCAACAACATGGTGAAGGAGTTCGAGAAGCTGGGTTACGGCACTGATCTGCAGTATGCAGAGGATGTCGTGGAGAACCAGGTATCCCAGATTGAGAATATGATCACCAAAGGCGTGAATGCGATTGTAATCGCTTCAATTGACGGAGAGGCCCTGACGGATGTGCTGCAGAAGGCGCATGATGCGGATGTCAAAGTCATCGCTTATGACCGTCTGATCAAAAAAAGTGAATATGTAGACTACTATGCAACCTTCGATAATTTCAAGGTGGGCGTGCTGCAAGGCTCTTACATTGAAGAGAAGCTGGGCCTGAAAGACGGCAAAGGCCCATTCAATATCGAGCTGTTTGGCGGATCGCCGGATGACAACAATGCCTACTTCTTCTTCGATGGTGCGATGTCCATCCTGAAGCCATATATCGATTCCGGCAAGCTGGTCGTCCGCAGCAAGCAGCTTACGATGGATCAGGTCGCCACGCTGCGCTGGGACGGTGCTGCTGCCCAGGCGCGGATGGATAACCTGCTGAGCGCCAACTATGCCAGCGATAATCTCGACGCTGTACTCTCTCCTTATGATGGCATTAGCATCGGCATTCTCTCCTCCCTGAAGGGCGTGGGCTACGGCTCGGGCGACAAGCAGCTTCCGGTAGTTACCGGACAGGATGCCGAGCTGGCTTCCGTGAAATCCATTCTGGCCGGAGAGCAGACGCAGACGGTATTCAAGGATACCCGTGAGCTGGCCAAGAAGGCGGTGGAGATGACTGAAAGCGTGCTGAAGGGTACGGAAGCCGAAGTCAACGATACCACAACCTACGACAATGGTGTCAAAATCGTTCCGTCCTACCTGCTGGAACCAGTGTCTGTGGATGCAAGCAACGTAGACAAGGTGCTGGTAGACGGCGGCTACTATACCAAAGATCAGCTGGGAGAGTAACCGGCTGCACAGAGTGAACTTAAGAAGCAGGCAGAGATCCTTCTTAAGTTCAGCTTATATGGCAGTTATTAGCAGCGGTAAACCGGCGGCAGCCAGGATTCAGGACAGCCGCTGGCAGCCGCTGCACAGTCACAAGGAAAGCTGGGTGAGAGACACTTGAGTGAATATATCTTGGAGATGAAAGGCATTACGAAGACATTCCCCGGCGTCAAAGCGCTCGCGAATGTCAATCTGCAGGTTAAGGCAGGCGAGATCCACGCCCTCTGCGGGGAGAACGGGGCCGGTAAGTCCACGCTGATGAAGGTGCTTAGTGGAGTGTATCCGCATGGCACCTACGAAGGGGATATTTTGTATCAGGGGCAGGTATGCCAGTTCAAGGATATTAAGGACAGTGAGGGCCTGGGTATCGTCATTATCCATCAGGAGCTGGCGCTGATTCCGTATTTGTCGATTTCGGAGAACATCTTCCTCGGCAATGAGCAAGCGCGGCGCGGGGTGATCAACTGGAACGAAACGACGGTGAAGACCAAGGAGCTGCTTACAACCGTCGGCCTCAAGGAATCGCCGTTTACCGGAGTATCAACGATCGGCGTCGGCAAGCAGCAGCTCGTAGAGATCGCCAAGGCGCTCTCCAAGGAAGTGAAGCTGCTCATTCTCGATGAACCGACGGCGGCGCTGAACGAGGATGATAGCGAGAACCTGCTGCTGCTCATTCTGGAGCTGAAGAAGCGGGGGATTTCCTCGATTATCATTTCCCACAAATTGAACGAAATCGAGAAGATAGCGGATTCTGTAACGATTCTGCGGGATGGGCAGACCATTAAGACGCTGGATATGAAGCGCGATGCAGTCACTGAAGATGTGATTATTAAGGGCATGGTCGGGCGCGATCTGACGAACCGTTATCCGGAGCGGACGCCGGAGCTGGGGGAAACCATCTTCGAGATCCGTAACTGGGAAGTATATCATCCCACCCAGCAGGACCGCAAAATGCTGGATCAGATCAATCTGCACATCCGGCGCGGCGAGGTTGTCGGCATTGCCGGGCTGATGGGCGCTGGACGAACGGAGCTGGCCATGAGCGTGTTCGGGAAGTCTTACGGCAAGAGGATCAGCGGACAGACCTTTATGCACGGCAGAGAGGTACACCTTAACAATATTACCCAGGCAATAGAAAGCGGGCTAGCCTACGTCACTGAAGACCGCAAGCAATACGGCCTCATTCTGATTGACGATATCAAACGTAACATATCACTCAGCAATCTGAAGAAGCTCTCCCGCCGCGGGGTGATCAATGAGAATGAGGAAGTGCTGGTCGCCGAGGAATACCGGAAGAAGCTGAACATCAAGACGCCGAGCATTCTGCAAAAGACCGTCAATCTCAGCGGCGGCAACCAGCAGAAGGTGGTGCTCAGCAAATGGATCTATGCCCAGCCGGATATTCTGATCCTGGATGAGCCTACACGCGGGATTGATGTGGGCGCCAAATACGAAATCTACTCGATTATTAACGGTCTGGCGGCAGAAGGTAAGGGCGTGCTGGTTATCTCGTCCGAGCTGCCGGAAATTATCGGGATGTGTGACCGGATCTACACGATGTGCGAAGGGCGCATCAGCGGGGAAGTGGAGCGGAAGGATGCATCGCAGGAGCTGTTGATGAAATTTATGACACGAAGCAGGGGGTAACACCGCATGGGAGCCATTACTGAACTTTTCAAAAAGAATATCCGCCAATATGGCATGATTATTGCGTTGATCTTTATTTCTATTTTCTTTCAAATTATGACGGACGGCATTCTGCTGAAGCCGCTGAACGTAACCAATCTGATTCTGCAGAACAGCTATATTCTGGTGCTCGCCATCGGGATGGTACTCGTCATTATCACCGGGCACATTGATCTGTCAGTAGGTTCGGTGGCCGCCTTCATCGGCGCACTCTCGGCCATTATGATGGTCGATATGAAGATGAATCCTGTGCTAGCTGTGATTCTTTCGCTCTTGATGGGCGCTCTGGTCGGTGCCTGGCAGGGCTTCTGGGTCGCTTATATCAAAATCCCCGCGTTTATCGTCACCCTGGCAGGGATGCTGCTGTTCCGGGGCCTAACGATGATCGTGCTTAATGGACAATCCATTGCACCGTTTCCCAAGGCTTTTCAGAAGATCAGCTCGGGGTTCCTCCCTGATATCGCCGGCGGCAGTTCGCTGAATGTGCTGACCCTGGTCATCGGAGTCCTCCTGTCGGTTCTGGTTGTCTATCAGGAATACCGCAGCCGCAAAATTACCCTCAAATACGGATTTGAACAATCCCCGGTGTGGATTTCGGTTGGCAAGGCGGCGGCACTGGTCATTGTAATCAACCTGTTCACTTATGTCATTGCCCAATATAACGGGATTCCGAACATCCTCGTCATTCTGCTGGTGCTGATCGCGATTTATTCATTCGTCATGAATCACATGACGATGGGCCGGCATATCTACGCACTTGGCGGCAACGAGAAGGCGGCAAGCCTCTCCGGGGTCAAAACCAAACGTGTCACCTTCTGGGTATTCGTCAACATGGGTGTACTGGCCGCATTGTCCGGCTTGGTGTTCGCTGCACGGCTCAACTCGGCTACACCCAAAGCAGGCACCAACTTCGAGCTGGATGCCATTGCCGCCTGCTTCATCGGCGGAGCTTCCGCTTCCGGCGGGATCGGGACCGTGGTCGGCGCAATCATCGGCGGTCTGGTCATGGGGGTCATGAACAACGGGATGTCGCTCGTTGGCCTCGGCGTAGACTGGCAGCAGGGCATTAAAGGTCTGGTGCTGCTGCTGGCAGTTGGCTTTGATATTTATAATAAGTCGAAGACGGCTTAGGCTTGAAATGCCGCCAGAATTGCTCCCAGGCAGGGGGCAATTCTGGTTTTTTGACATAAAGATCCCATGCAACACTTGCAGCAACCCGTCCGGCCATGGATAATAGCATCTAAGGCGTAAACTAATACATAACTGTGACAGGAGGCCACAGATGCAGATTATTGCCATGCTGACCATGCTGATCGACCACATCGGCTATATTTTTTTCCCGGGCGAGCTTGCCTGGAGGTTTGTCGGGAGAATTGCTTTTCCGATTTACTGCTACGCGCTGGTGCAAGGGCATATACATACTTCATCGAGACCCCGCTATCTGCGGCGGCTGCTGGTGATCGCTCTGCTTGCCCAGATTCCGTACAATTTGGCACTGGACCCCGGCGGATGGAATGTGGTGTGCACCCTCCTGCTGTCTGCTGCCGTGCTGACGCTGCTCGATAAGCTGCCGAAGCTGTGGTACGGGATTCCGGTAGTTATCCTTGCGGTGCTGCTCATGGATCTTCTGCCGCTGGACTATAATGCGTACGGGCTGCTTCTGGTCCTGATTTTCCGTTATACCCGCTCGTATTGGCTTGTGCTGGCACATTTTGCACTGAATGTATTCTATTTGTTCTATTATAACTGGCTGGTGCAGATGGCTAGTATTGTGCCTACCCTTCTCATTGCGCTGACTCCGGGCTTCTGGATATTACTGGAGCGGAAACGGCTGCCGCGCTGGGTCTGGTGGTCATTTTATCCCGCACATTTAGCGGTACTTGCGTTGGTAAAGATTCTCTTTTTCCAAGATTGGGTATCTATAGAGTGGCGGAGTTTATTTACCCTATGAAGGGATAATAGAATCCGACCTCTACATTTACAAATCCTTCCTCCTTTGAGATGATGGATACGTTACCACATTATGAGCTAGAGGAGACATGCTATGAAGAAAATGAAAGCAAGAACTAAATGGCTGGTGCCGTTTCTTGCACTGCTGCTGATCCTGGCAGGCTGCCAAACCGTCGGTGGATTTGATGTCAACAAGGCATTGCTTGGGGATTTAGATGTGAAATCCTCAGAATCAAGCACAACGCTTAGCTTAAGCGCTGTTCCGGCAGTAGGCATCCGTGCAGAGGATCAGGAGATTGTTGATCTTATTAATTCATTATCCCTTACGCTTGGAAGTGTGAAGCTGCAGGACAACGGCAATGTCTCGGCATCGGGTATTGTCGGGTATAAGCAATCCAAAATTCCGTTCTCCTTCTTCATGGATCAGGCGAATATTGTATTTACGGCTGAAGGTGCGAAGCAGCCGTTCTACTTCCCGATTCAGGGATATGAAGACACACTCGGCATAGAAGGTCTGGATCAGACGAAGACACTGGAGCTTTCCAAGCTGATCTCCCAGTTCGTGGTGAAGAACCTGCCGAATCCTGGAGCAATTACAGTTGCCTCAGTATCGGAATCTGTATATGGCCAGCAGACCAGCTTGACGAAGCTACATACCGAAATTACGGGTGAAGAGCTTCCAGTCCTGCTGAAGAGCTTCCTGAGATCGATCTCCAAAGACACTGAAGGCTTCACTGCCCTGATCAGCGGCCTCTATGATTATCTGTATCCGCTGCTGGAGGCTTCAGGTGAAGATCTGAATAGTCTCGGCTTCGGAGAGATCCCGCTGGATGACAAAGAAGGCGTAGTCACTGTAGCGCATGATGCTGCCAAGCTGGCAGTGGATGCTCTCCTGTTGGTCTACGACAAGCAGCTCGAGAGTCTCTACGAGAGTACTCCTGAACTTAAGACTGTTCTCGGCAAAGACACGAAGCTGACCGTGGACCTGTTCGTGGACAGCGGCTTCCATGTCCGTAAGCAGAATATTGATCTCAAGGTTGCTCTTCCGGCCAGTGAAGATCTGCCGCTGCAGAGTATCAATGTGAAGCTGGTTTCAGAGACCTGGAACGTGAATGGTCCTGTAACTGCTGATCCGATCAGCACAACCGGCGGCATTGATTACTCGTCAGCGCAGCTTACACCGGGTGAGACGCTGAGAAGCTTTGAACAGGGTTCTGCGGTCTATAACCTGCTCAAGGATGATATGGGAATTACGTATAAGAGCCTGATGATCGCACCGGATGATGATTACTATTATCCTATCGTGGACAATGGCACCACTTATGTTCCGCTGCGCTATATTGCAGAGGACCTGGATGCTTCTGTTGAGTGGGATGCGGCTAATCGTGCGATTAATGTAACCGATGATGTCTACGGCGATCTGCTGGTATTCAAAATCGGCTCCGCACAGGCACAGATTGCCGGCGCTACCGTTAAGCTTCCACAGCCTGTATTCGTGGATGAATACGGAGATGCTTACGTGCCGCTGCGTGTTCTGGCACAAGGTCTCCATGCTACCGTTGAAGTGGATGAAGACGGATATATCTGGATTGACCGTCCGTAAGGTTTAAAGAGGTAAGCATGAAGCCGGAACCCCTAAGAAATTAGGTGGTTCCGGTTTTTTTTATATTCAGGTATAGTGAAATTAAAGAAAAGGATAAAATTTCAGATAAATGAAAGGGCGGCTAGGATGCAGCGGATCATTCTAATCTACAAACAATTCTTAACAGAACCTATGTGGTTTAAGATTCTTATTATTACCACATTGCTTGCGGCCGTTATATTTAGCAGCTCCTCTTTTCCGCAAAATGGTTATTATCAGCTAACCTCTAAATTAGCAGCAGCAATCTTTTTTACAGCCTATGGCGTTAATTTCCGTTCAAACACCCGGGTTTCTGCTGTTTTTTTTGTAATGGCGGCGGTATGCATTTTTCTGTCCTGGAATATCTGGACGGGCCAACTGTAAGCTGAGTAGGACTATCTTGATATTCTCGTTCAGAACCGTCCAACCGCGACAATTAGAGCCAACACGATAAAGATTATGTTCACGCCGATCTCCCGGTATTCCTTGCGTTTGATATGGAAAAGGGCGCCGCCTAGGACAGTCACTGCAAGAGCTGCTGCGGCAACCGGCGTTAACACAGGTACAATATTCAGCGAATAAGGAAGTATCAATCCGCCTGCGCCTAATAGTTCGGCTACCCCTATAAAGACCACTAATGCCTTGGGAACATCCGATACCCATCCCCAGGATTTTTTCGCCTGCCCGTACCGGAATGCCTTAAGCCAGCCCGAATATACAAAACCTGCTGCTGCAATTCCCTGTACAATCCACAATGCAATATTCATGAATGACTCCTCCAGATTACTTATTTGCCGTTCGTTACTGGTATAATAGCCCCAATGAAGCAGTACGCGAAAGTAGGCACTTTTAATAAACATAGTTAAGAAAAAGTAACCATACGCAGGATAAGGAGCTGGAGGCTGTGGAATCGTATTGTAAGTTTGAATCGGCACTGGACATTCTGATCGGCAAATGGAAGCCTGTTATTCTGCTGCAGCTAATGAACAAAGGCACCATGCGATTCGGAGAACTGCAGAAATCCATTCCGGATAATAACAAGAAGATGCTCACCCAGCAATTAAGAGAACTTGAGTATAACGATATCGTGCACCGTGAAGTGTACAATCAGATCCCGCCAAAGGTTGAATATTCAATCTCGGAATATGGGAAAGGATTAAGTTCTGTGCTGCAGGTATTGAATGATTGGGGAGTTTCTCATATGGAGCATATGACGAAGCTGTATGAAGCGGATCGTTCAGGGAGTTAAACGGGATTTTATCGGTGACCAACCGGTGCAGCCGCTAAAAGATATTTTTTAGTAGATATTTTCGCTTGCATCTTACGTTACGTCATCTTTTATACTAAAAACACCGGTAAACCGTTAACGTTAACGAAGGAGTAACTATGGAACGACACTGGAAAGTGGGGGGATTGGCCAAGCTGACTGGCTTGACTGTCCGGACGCTGCGGTTCTACGATCAGACCGGCTTGTTCTCGCCATCCGGCCGGACCGATTCCGGTCACAGGCTGTACAATGAAGCCGACCTGTCACAGCTGCAGCAGATTGTTTCACTTAAGGAATTGGGTTTATCCCTTGAGGAGATTAAGTCCATACTGGGCGGTGAACAAATCAGCGCACTAGAGATCGTAAACCTGCAGACGGGCCGGGTGAAAGAGCAGATCAGGCAGCAGCAGATTCTATTGGAGCAGTTGCAGCATGTATCTAAGCTAATGCAGGGCAAGACAGCGCTAGCGGTCGAAGATTTCACCCGGCTACTGCAGGCGATGAAAATAAGCCATGAGAAGCTGGTTGTTGAACGGCATACAAGCTGGGTGTACCGGCTGGATTCACTCGGGGATTTTCTTGCCGGAGCAAATAATGGATTGGAGTCAGAGGAGGACTAACCGTGACAGAACGTTTTGTTAAACATGCTACTTTTGTAGTCGAGCGGACATACGCCGCATCACCAGAGAGGGTCTACCAGGCTTGGGCTGACCCGGCTGCCAAGTCAAAATGGTTCTCCAAACCAGAAATTTTTGATTTTCGCGTCGGAGGTCGCGAATTCAGCAGAGGAGGTCCGCCGGACGGGCCGGTCTTTACCTTCGATGTATGCTACCAGGAGATAGTCCCACAGCAGCGGATTGTCTATACGTATACTCTGGATTCGGATGGGACTCGAATCTCCGTTTCAATTACAACGGTTGAGCTCATCCCGGTTGATGGCGGCACTACGCTGATATTCACTGAGCAGGGAGCGTTCTTCGACGGCTACGATACTCCAGAAGTGCGCGAGCATGGAACGAAGGAAATGCTTGATACTTTAGGCACTATACTCTAGGAGGCCGTGTTATGACAGGTGATATAGAGGAGAACGAAGTTATCAATTCACGCCGGTTCAATTATCCGCGGGAGGCCGTCTTCGGGGCTTGGACAAACCCTGAGCAGCTGGCCCGCTGGTGGGGGCCGGAGGGTTTCAGCAATACGTTTCATGAATTTGACTTGAGACCTGGAGGCGAGTGGCGGTTTGTTATGCATGGACCGGATGGGAAGAATTATCCCAATCACAGTGCTTTTGAAGAGATCGAACCTTTTGAGCGCATCGTCATCCATCATCTAAATGAACCTGAATTTCAGGTTACAGCAATATTTCAAGACAGTAACGGCGGGACAACTGTGATATTCCGTCAAGTATTTGTGAACCCGACATTCCTCGCAGGGGCCAGGCCGTTCCTGATGGAAGCTAATGAACAGAATTTCGACCGGCTGAATGAACTGTTGATAGAATTACATGGCTAATGAGGGCAAATAATCTACCCTGGCTATAACAAATAATTATAACCAATCATAACGGATGAGTAGAACGGTATAGCTGACCTTCTATGCTATATTGATTGTATAATTATTCAGCGAGGAGATTACCTAATGAGCACTCAAACCGAACCTTTGAAACGTACCACTACCCCTTTCCGATATGATATCGTTGGCAGCTTCCTGCGCCCTGCCGCGCTTAAGGATGCCAGATTACAATACAAGAACGGTGAAATCATCGCCAGCCAGCTTACAGAAGTTGAGAATGCTGAGATTGTTAAGCTCGTGCAGAAACAAAAGGAGGTAGGACTTCAAGCGGTTACCGATGGTGAATTCCGCCGCTCCTGGTGGCATCTGGACTTTTTCTGGGGCTTCGATGGTGTAGCACGTACAATCATTGATCAAGGCTATAATTTTAATGGTGCCGAATCGAGACCTGAAACAGCCCGCCTAACCGGTAAAATAGGCTATAGCGGCCATCCATTTGTCGCGCATTATGCTTTTCTGAAAGGAATTGCTGGTGATGACGTGGTTGCACGCCAATCGATTCCTGCAGCTGCGCAGTTCCTGTTCGAGCTGGACCGGGCGGAAAATAAGGAAAGTACAAGCGCCCTATATCCTGACCGCAGAGAGCTTGTTGCCGATATTGCCAAGGCGTACCGTGCAGCGATTATGGATATCTATGCAGCGGGTTGCCGCAGTATTCAAATTGACGATTGCACATGGGGAGCCCTGTGTGACGAGCGATTTGTGGCTGTCATGGAGCAGATTGGTGTGAATGTTGCTGAGTATGCGAATGAATTTGCAGAATTGAACAAAGCGGTTGTAGCCGGTCTGCCGGAGGATCTGATTGTGACTACACATGTATGCCGCGGCAATTATGTATCCACCTATGCAGGTGTAGGCGGAGGTTATGAGCCGATCGTACAAACATTGCTCGGCATCGATAACTACTCGGGATACTATCTGGAGTTTGATACCGAACGTGCTGGGGACTTCAAGCCGCTCCGCTTCCTGAAGGATAACCAGCAGGTTGTGCTTGGCGTATTCTCTTCCAAGTTCGGTGAGCTTGAGATCAAGGAAGATATTCTGAAGCGGATTGAGGAAGCGAAGCAATACGTTGATCTGAACCGGATATGCCTGAGCCCGCAATGCGGATTCGCCTCGACCGAAGAAGGCAACCACCTGACAGAGGAACAGCAATGGCGCAAGCTTGCTTTCATCAAAGAGATTGCCGATGAGATCTGGAAGTAAGCGTTAGGCATCTAGTATAATAAAATTGACTAATAACCGTACGGATGCTATCCGTACGGTTATTAGCGTCTGATGGGGCGGAGGGGAGACGGGTAATGAAATTACATATCGAAGGTGTATACCGCGCGTGGGTAGGGCCAATTTTACTGGCTGCGGACAAGGTCATCGTGCTTATGACACCTTTATCCGTACAAGAAGAGCGGATATGTAAGAGGCATGAAGAACGCGTATCCGGAGCGGCCGTATCTAACAAGCGTGAGACTATTGAAAGTGTCCGGGAGCTGATAGAGTGGAACAGAGATTATAATCTCGTGAAGCTTCCCCGGTTTATTGAGAGCAGTGAGTATAAGGATAAGCTGATTATCGTAAACAATAACCTGGATATTCTGGAGCTGCTCGCAGTCCAAACGGAGTAAGAGAACAGGGGCTATATCCGGGGAAATACAGCAAATACAAAACAGTCTTTGGAAGGATTCCAAGGACTGTTTTGTATGCCGATTTTATTCAAGACCTAATTCAACATAATAACAGAACTGAAAGAAACAGTCTATATTTTTTCCGGTAAATATAATACAGTGGGGTAGCCGGCAATAAATGAAGAAGCGGAGTGTTGTTCCTTGGAAAATTATTGTCATCTCGATCCTGCTGCCTTACAGGCGTATGTAGAGAAGGTCTTTGGCACAGGTTATTTTGTTGCAATGGTTACAAAGATGCATGGAGGCGCACAAAAGGTGGTCTATAAGATAGATTGCACTAATGGATTTTCTTGCGTGCTGTATGTGTGGGATATAACCATGAATTATTTTCAGCAAGAAATTGCCGGTCAGAATACCAATGTACAATCTTACGGCAGCGAACAATTTGAGATAAACAACAGATACTTACTCGAACATTCTATCCGGACGCCTGCCCTCTATGATATGAATAAGGACAGGAATCCTTATGATTTTGATTATGCGCTTGTTGAGTATGTAGCCGGGCAAGCTGCCGAGGCCTATTTCAGTCATTCCGATTCCAGGGTTAAGGATACTATCTTTCAACGCCTGGGAGACATGATTACGGGCATGCATGCGGGGGAAAGCAAAATTTACGGAAAACCTGATCAGACCGAGCACGACACGGGACAATGTCATCTTATCCAATTGCAAAATGCTATAATTCAGTTGACTTATGCCTCTGAATATATTGATGTAATCCGCAGGAATCAGGGTAAGCTGCTCGATATGCTGTACAAACTTGAATCAAGAGTAGAACCCAGAAGCCGTTTTGGATATATCCATGGAGAGCTCGGTCCTAACCATGTGCTGGTTACGGATCAGCTTGAACCCTGTTTAATTGATATTGAAGGAGCCGGATTCTACGATATTGAGCACGAGCACAGTTTTATGGAATTCCGTTTTGGCGATTTCTACCGGTATCTGAAGAATGATAATCTCGATGTAAACAGGAAGCTGTTCTATCAATATCATCATCATCTTTCCTTGATCTCGGCTGGCTTAAAGCTGGTCCAGAGATGTTATCCGGATCAGCAGACTGCAAAGGGAATCTCTGATTATCATACCAGACGTGCTTTGCAGTTTATAGAATCTTGAGGGGAATCATAGATGTAACCGCGAAATAAAAAATACCGCGGACTCCTAACAGAAGTCTCTCTCCACGATGTGGATGAGAGACTTCTGTTAGGAGTTTAGAACATGGACAAAGCAAAAAGAGAACTTTTAATGAATATCTGCCTCATCTCGCCAGTGTTAAGTGTGTTATACGGCATAATGGTCACGGGCATCGATAATTCATTAGTGTCGCATATCCTGCTTAGTATCGCTGGTAAAGCGGCTTGTTATCTGTAATGCAACAGGGCTTGTGGTTGTCGGAGCCATTTATTATATTACACAAGAAATTGAAGCGCTCTGCCTGATTTTCTCTCTGACGGTTTTCTCTATGGTAACGAATACATCTACTAATTTCTAAATTACTATATCATCGAGGTGATATTTTGTTAAAGTTTATACTAAAGAATATTGAAGACATAGCCCCATGGAGTTACAATGGAAAATCAACGCTAAGCTGGTTCGCTTTAACCGATTCTTATTACTGGTTTGATTTCGCTGGAGTTCAGTTTCCCCAGTACAATGAAGAGTTATTGAAGAATCATAATAAGGATAAAATAGTACCTTTTATAGACTATCCGTTTGCCCGAATATTCAGTGACATTTGTGATATTCTTCCTTATATCGCATTTCCCGTACCTGATGAAGTTTTCGAATATGTGAATTCAATTGAAAAAATAGAAGATTACCGAAAATCGTTACAGCAGTGGTTAATGAATACTTGGGATGAGAGTGACGAGCAATATGATCTATTCATGGAATCTGCCCAAGGATGGTTGTTCTCCAGAAAGCTGGATTTTGGATATCTAGTAGGCGGACCGGATCTTTTTATAATAAGAAATAAAAATGAAATCCATTTTTACTGGACAGCTGATTTTATAGATGAGAATGGAATATATTTTTGGAATACTAAACGAGGTAAGTATAGCTGTGGGTATAATGAGTTTGTTGGGGAGCTGCTACAATGTTTCCGGTCATTCGGCTATGAAATGCAAAAGCAAATATTGCAGTGTGCTAAGAAACCTCTTGGTGTAGAGATCAACTTAGATCAATTACAACAAAATCAAATTCAATATGAAGATATAATCAGCTCAACTGAAAGTGGGACAATCCTGCTTGCAGATGAACCTGATTGGAAGAATATTTTGGAAAAGATTGAGAGTATAAGGAATTACATATAGATCAACTTGAGAATCGTGGTAATAACTGTAGATGCTTATATTACAAGGTCAGATCTGAAGTAGGAAATGAGGAGCGCATGGCAGATAACTGCATTTTGTACAATTAAAAGACGGCGAAAGCCCGTTTATGCAGGAATAGCTGTATTCTGTACAATTAAAATTGAGCAAAGTATTCTTCTTCGGCAAAAATGAATTATATAAGTGTACAGAGTGCAATTAAAACTCCTTCTGAGGCATATGGGCAAGCTTTAGTTGTACAAAATACAGTTAAAGCTGGCTCATGTCTCCGGCTAAGCCAGTACAAACATAACAGCGGCAGCTCAGGACTTCATTCCGTCCATGGCTGCCGCTGTTTGATGTATCACGTTGAGCGTCACACTAGCCCCGCTTACTTGGCAAAATCAAGCCCTTTGTCTGCAAGCGCCTGCCGGAGGATCCGGATGCCCTTGGGACCCATACCGTGCAGCTTCAGCAGCTCTGCTTCGGTAATTGTGGTTAGCTTCTCGAGATTTACAATACCGGCTCCGGCCAGCGCCCGGTGCGCCGGCTTGGAGATGATCTCAGGCAGGCTGCTGCCTGGCGGGGATTCATGAGTATCTGTCACTAAGCATGCTCCTCTCAAAATAATGTCGGTTACTGTGTAGTCAGAACCATCTCCAGCGACACATTGCTCTGTTCTGAATGCTCGGCCATACTGCGGATATACCCGGACATGAATCCGCCCTCCATACTCTCCCACAGTTTATATCCCGGCATGGCTTGGATCTCGTCCAGTGAGTCAGCGGCGGTGCCGGCGAAATATTTCACGTTCAGCTTGGACATGACCTCGGCCATTGACTGCTTCTGAGCTTCTGTAAAGGTGCTATCCTTCAGTCTGGTCATTGCCTTCTCATAAGATTCACCTGCAAAGGTCTCCTCAGCATACGATTTGAAGTTCAGCAGATGAGGATCGGTAATATCCTTCGCTTGAGCCCAGCCCTCCACGTCGACTGCGGCCGTATTATAGGTAAAAGCCCGGGAGACCGGATCAAACGTCATCGCGCCGTACTGATGGGGATTAACCGCCATTGCGCTTGTAGCAATATCGTATACAGGCATGGCCGGATCAATAGAATCCTCGGCAGGGTCCCGGCGGATATCCTGCATATGGATATGCCCGGATAAGACCAGATTGAGGCCATCCTTGCGGAGCGTCTTCATGGTTTCCTGGCTGTTGTTAAGCTTGAAGCCGGATACCGCCATGGAGGTGTGGCTTAACAGGTTATGATGCATTACAGTAATGATCGAGGCATGCTCCTGTGCGGCCAGCTTCACGTTCTCATCCATCCACGACAAGGTTGAAGGTAAGATCCGTCCGTCCGTCTGCGGGAAATTATATTCTTCATTATGCGCATACTGGGCGCTGTCAATCATCAGAAGCCAGAGGCCTGGGGCGGCCTTAACCACATAGCTTAGGCTGTCAGCATCCCGGGATAGCGCCTCATGGTAACCGAAATCCTCATAGGTCGCGAGGAAATCCTCCACATTAATATGCTCTGCAACTACCTGCTTGTCACCGTCAAAGGATCTGGCCCAAGGGTTATTGATATCGTGGTTGCCGGGAATAACATATACGCTGGTGCCCATTGCCTCAATCCGGTGCAGCTTCGCGGCTAACTCTTTATGGCTGCTTGCTTCACCATTGTTGGTGAGATCGCCGCTGAGAATGAGGAATTCAGGTTTCTTTTGTTCCACATCATAGACAAGAGCCTCAGTTA
The DNA here is from genome assembly GCF_038593005.1 of Paenibacillus sp. FSL E2-0178. Taxonomy (NCBI): domain Bacteria; kingdom Bacillati; phylum Bacillota; class Bacilli; order Caryophanales; family Paenibacillaceae; genus Paenibacillus; species Paenibacillus sp. FSL E2-0178. The sequence goes on along the minus strand of NZ_CP151953.1, from coordinate 1,120,231 downwards.
ATTCATCACTGTAGGGAAGCATCTTACCGTCTCCGCCTGTGACATAGGCCTGGAAGGCTTGACCGCCATCCTCAAGCGCTTTATCCAGATAATGTGTATCGGTAGCGACCCAGAAGGACACAGGTGCAGTGGAATCTATAGCTGTCTCAGGTTCTGCAACCGCGGCCGCTGTATTTAATGATGTCGAAGCTGTGTCTTTGCAGCCGCTTAGAATCAAGGCAGAACTTAGCAGCATTAATAATGTGAATTTCATTGTTCGTTTAGTTCCATCCTTAAGAGGGGAGCTCATAAATGACCTTCTTTCTGCACTTTTGCTGAATCATTGTAGCGTATTTATTGACAGGTTGTATATACGAAAAGTTAGTGCCATGTTTCTAAACGTGAAGATCAGCTTATAGAAAATAGTGGAAGGCGCATAATTACTGCGAATACAGCGACACTAAGAGCTGATATATAAGCATAAGTAAGCAGACAGGAAAAAGTTGTGAATAAGAGTTGTATTCCGGTAGGAAAAGTGTTAAGATTTATAAAAGTAAGTTACTTAATTAAATGGAGGTAGTTATTTTATGTCTAAGAACTTTTTCGAAGCGGTAAAAGGCAGACGTTCCGTATATGCAATCAGCAAAGAATCCCCAATCTCTGATGAACAGATCCAGAAGATCGTTGAAGAGGCAGTATTACATAGCCCGACTTCCTTCAACTCCCAGAGCTCCAGAGCCGTGGTTCTGCTGGGTGAACAACATGATAAACTGTGGGATATCACTGCAGAAACCTTGCGTAAAATCGTTCCGACTGAACAATTCGAAGGCACTGCCCAGAAATTAGCTTCTTTCAAAGCCGGTTACGGCTCCGTGCTCTTCTTCGAAGACCAGGCGGTAGTGAAGCATCTTCAGGAAAACTTCGCGCTGTATGCAGAGAATTTCCCGATCTGGGCCAACCAGTCCTCAGGGATTCTGCAGTTCGTAGTGTGGACAGCTTTCGCAGAACAGGGTCTGGGCGCTTCGCTTCAGCATTATAACCCGCTGATTGACGATGAAGTCAAAGAAACATTCGGTATTCCGGCAGAGTGGAAGCTGATTGCACAGCTGCCATTCGGTACAACTGTAACCCCTCCGGGAGAGAAAGAATTCCAGCCGATCGAAGAGCGTGTGAAAGTCATTAAATAAGGAAACATTACAATAAGTGGTTTAGAACCTCCCTGATCCGGCTAAGTATGAGTATAGTCAGATCAAGGAGGTTTTTGTTATGCCATGGAATAAGGGAGACTATCCGGATTCTCTGAAGAACTTCACTGCACCTGTGCGCAACAAGGCTGTGGAAATTGCCAATGCGCTGCTTGAGGATGGTTATGAGGAGGGGCGGGCGATTGCCATTGCCACCGCACAGGCCAAGGAGTGGGGCGAGAATCACGACAAACAGATCCGTAAAAAGAATCATTGACGGCTGCGTCCGGGCCTAAGGCCGGACAAGCAAAGAGGACAGGCGGGGGAATCCGCCTGTCCTCTTTAGGTATGTGTGTATTATGCAGGAATGAATAGATTACTTGGCTGGAGCTTCTGTTGCAGCAGCTGCAGGGTCTGCACTGGCATCTGGTGCGGCAGATGCTGCCGGAGTAGCGGATGCATCAGGAGTATCGGTCAAAGTATTGGTGATGGTGGCATTCTTGGTCAAATCAGCCAGCCAGGTAGAAGACATTTCCGAGACTTTCTGCGCTTTCAGAGTCTTGGTGATTTCCTCTTTCTTCTCAGCAAGCGTGTATTCATGTGCTTCTTTACGGTCAGTAACCTTGATAATGTGGTAACCGTAATCGGTCTTCACAGCGCCGCTGGTTTCACCAACCTTCAGGTTGAAGGCCGCATCGGAGAATTCAGCAACCATATCGGCACGTTTGAAGAAGTCGAGGTCTCCGCCATTGTCTTTGGAACCGGTATCTGCAGATTTCTCTTTAGCCAGTGTGGCGAAGTCTGCTCCGTCTTTCAGCTGTTTGACGATGGCATCAGCTTCTTCTTTGGTTTCAACGAGGATGTGGGAAGCGCGAACTTCTTCTTCCTGATTGAAGGTAGCTTTGTTCTCGTCGTAATATTTGGTGATGTCCTCATCCGTAATGGTAACCTTCGGTTCAACCAGCTTGCGGATCTCAACCTGCAGAGGCATTTGCTTCTTCAGGTCATCCAGAGTCATGGAGCTCTGCTGCAGAGCAGAATTCAGAGCTTCCTCACCTCCGAACTGGGTGGTCAGATCTGCGATCTCCTGATTAATATCTTCATCGGTTACGGTAATGTTGGCTTTCTTCGCTTCCTGATCCACGAGAGTGGTAGTAATCAGGTTCTGCAGCGTGGATTCGCCGCCTGCTTCAACCAATTTATCGTAGAGCTGTGCTTTCGTTATATCCGTTCCGTTAACGGTAGCAACAGCGATCTTGCTGTCGTCTTTCTTGAAAGGCTGCACAATCAGGACTACGATTAATGCCGCTGCCAAAATGATGGAGGCAATCATCCAGCCTTTGCCGCCTGCAGGTGCTGCCGGCTTGGACGGAGGAGTACCGTCGCCTACCTTGTTCATTACGGGAACGCTTTCTTCAATTTTCGGAGAGTGTACGCTGCCGGAGCTTTCTGTTGCAGCTTGTACAGGTGCTGCCGGAATAATTACTTCAGCCTGAGGTTCAGATACAGCCTCCGCAGGTTCAATTCCATCTTCCGGGGTAACTACAGAAGTGTCGTTCTCTTCCGGCGTTCCGCCGTTTTCAAGCTGTCCATTTTCGTTGAAATCTTTTTTGTCCATTATAATTAATGACTCCCTTCAATATAGGTGGTGCCTGTCTTTCTACAACTTTACCAGAAAACAGAATTCCAAACCTTAAGAAAGTATAAAAAAGCATAATAACTTTTTAATATTCCATTAAGAAACAGGAAAAAGCCGGAGCAGCAATAGGTTTCCCCATGCGCGCTCCGGCCAGATGAGAGAGACATTGAATGCGTAAAAATGATTCCATGCTGTATTCTACGGATTAGCAGGCAGCGGATATGTATCCGCCTTAGGAGCTAAGTCCTCTCAGCAGATGGCGGATGCTTTCCTGTTTGCGTCTGGGAACGCGTACAGATTTCGCATACAAGCCCATTTCACCGAAATAGATACAGTCATCTTCGATGGAGCTGATCTTGTTCAGGTTAACGTAGCAGCCCCCGTACACATGATAATAGCTGTTGCTTGACAATAAGCGGTTCAGTTGCTCGGCAGTCATTCTCTTTTTAATGTTGTAGTTTCTGCCGTGAAAAATGACAAGGTCATGGTCCCCGACCTTAAAGAACAGAATGTCTGTCTCCACCTCGAAGTCCTCATATACATTTCTGGCTTCCAGCAGGCTGCTCATTCGTGTTCCCCCTTTATACATAATTAACATTGATGTTAGCGCTTTCATTATAGCATACTCTTTTTGCTTTGAGAAGTCTTATTTTTGAAATGTTTTTTGTCATTTTTTCCGTTGCATTTGTCATACCTCACGAAAAACTGTAAATTATATAGATGGCTGATATGCATCCATAACCACAAGTTGGAGGAGGATTACCCAGATGAATGAGAATACGAAGCTGCTGTTGTTTACCGGCTCTTATGCAACGGCTGAGGAGAGCGGAGTTCAGGTGTTTGCTTTTGACGGTGAAGCCGGAGGTACACTTGAACGGCTGGATACAGCTGATGGCATAACGAACCCGACGTTCGTAAATGTGGACCCTTCCGGGCTGAAGCTGTATGCGATTGGCGAGAAGCCAAGTGGGGAGGGCGGCAAAGAGGGAGAGATTGTAACCTTCGCGATTGAGCCGAAGACCGGCAAGCTGACTGAATTGAAGCGGACTCCGACGATGCCTGCCGCAGGCACGGGTCAAACCACGACCTGTAATATCAATAGAGATGCTGAAAGCGAACATATTGTAGTATGCAGCTATCACGGGGGAACGGTAGGACTGCTCACCCTGGATGCAGACGGGATACCCGAAGCCCTGACGGATATTGCAGTACATACCGGACATAGTGATCTTCCGGGCCACGACCGGCCGCATCCGCATTCGGCCATCTTCAGTCCGGATGAGCGCTTCCTGTTTGTGTCTGATCTGGGGCTGGATCTGATCCGGACCTACCGGATTAACAAAGAAGCGAAGAAGCTTGAAGCGCTTGGAGATACTGCACTGCATGTAGGAGCGGGACCACGCCATTTCGTGTTCCATCCGGATGGCAAATCCGCTTATGTGATCAATGAGCTGGATTCCACCGTAACTTCCTTCCTATATGATGCTGCTGCAGGGACTCTACAGACGGCATTTACGGTATCGACACTTCCTGAAGGTTACCCGTCAGAGAAAAACAGCTGTGCCGAAATTGCATTTTCCAAGGATGGCAGATATCTGTACGGCTCTAACCGCGGCCACGACAGTATTGTGGTCTACGCTGTAAATCCGGCATCGGCTGAGCTTACATTGGTGGAGCATGTATCCACAAGAGGGGGGCATCCGCGCCACTTCACGGTCACGCCGGACGGAGCCTATCTGATTGTAGCCAACCGGGACGGCAATAATCTGGTGGTCTTCTCACTGGATGCTGCCGGCGGGCGGTTAACCTTCACAGGAAATACGGCGGAATTGTCCAAGCCGGTCTGTGTCATGCCTGCAGTATTTGCCGGATAATTATTTCGGACCGGTTACTAACTGCAAAGTGTAATGCTTGTCCTGCCAGGCAACAATGGCAAAAGGAACACCGGAATGGCTTGCTCCGGTGTTCCTTTTGAATTCGGGACGGTTAATTTGTAGGTGTTAGGCCCAGAGATGCGCCGGGCGGGACTGCTTATTTGAGTGAGACGGGCTTCAGCGGCACTACCGTGGAGACTGCCGATTTGAAGAGTACGTTCTGTCTGCCGTCACCTTGACCCTGCAAGGTGATAGTATAAGCGTCATAAGAGGTTACGAGTCCCTGCATTTTGACTCCGTTAGTTGTAAAAATGGTCACGGGCACTTTTGTTGAGATACACTGGTTCAACAATCGTTCCTGTAATTTTAGACTTTCCACTTTGGCAGCACTCCATCTTTAGTATGAATTAACTTCTTAGGCAATTATAACACGGGAGAGACTCTTCCAGGAAATCTGTCATCAGGCGCGGAAATAGACAAGGGGGTAGTTATGCTTTATTATCATTACTGGTCCGGCGGATTTCGCCGTTTTATATGGTTTTTGCTGGGATTTATCCTGATCGCTGTATTGGTTAAGCAGGGCGGAGCTGCTGGCTTTGACCGTGCCGTTATACATATCGTGCAATCTATGGAGTCGCCGCCGCTCACTGCGCTGGCCAAAAGCTTATCGCTCGTCGGCTCCTCGAGGCTGGCTATCGGGATTTCGCTGCTCACGATGACTATATTATTCTTCGCCTTGAAGCACCGGATGGAGCTGGCATTGTTTCTGTGGGTGGGCTTAGGCTCGCAATTGCTGAATACACTGCTGAAGCTGTGGTTCCACCGCGAACGTCCCACTATACACAGACTCATTGAACAGGCCGGGTACAGCTTTCCGAGCGGACATTCTATGGCTGCCTTCTCTTTATACGGAGTGATTGCCTATCTTCTCTGGAGGCATATGCACAACAGACGTGAGCGATTCATCCTGATTCTGTTCACCGTACTGATGACCGGCGGGATCGGCTGGAGCCGGATATATCTGGGCGTGCATTATCCCAGTGATGTGATCGGCGGATACGCAGCCAGCGGCGCATGGCTGATGCTGTCTGCCGCCTGCTTCGAGGCTTACCGGAACTCCAGGGAGCGCAAAGGGGCAGGCCCGCACGGCAAAAAGGATGCCCGCAAATAATCTGCAGGGCATCCGCATTATTGACTGGTGCTTTAGCGTGTCTTCGGCGCAGCAGGCTGCTGTGAAGGCTTGGCCTGATGAAACTGAGCCGCACGGCTAAGGCTCAGCTTGATCATAACAGGCAGCCCGGCCTTTAGCTTGTCGGCGTCCTCTTTCGTAATCCGGCCGTCCTTGACCGACTCGTCGACCTTGAGGCTGGCGGCTTCACTCAGCTTCTGGATGTACTGATCTTCGCTCCAGCCCTTTTTCTCCTGGGCGAGGGCAGAGAGTGTCTTGCCTGCCTTCAGGCTGTCTATGAGCTCTGAGCGGTCCATCTCAAGCAGCTTAGCCGTTTCATTGATAATGAAATGGCCTCCGGCCCGGAAGTTCTTGTTCCCGCTGTGAGGATGCCCATGCTCCTTGCCGGCGTGTATGGAATCCGGTGCGGAAGTGGGTGTGCCGGCAGACGGATTCTCTGCATAAGCGGCAACCGGTGCCATAGTGAGCATTACGGCTGCAGTGAATGCAGTAATTCTTTGGATAGGGTTGTTCATGATTCACCTCTTCTGAGTTGTGTGTTGGCTGACATGTATCCAGTATTCCCCGAAAGCTGAAAGAATCCTTAAACCCGGCTTAAGCCATACTAAAATTCGCCAGCGTGCTTCATGGGTAATAATGTGTGTGCAATTATTAGAGATTTACCGAATACCTTCAGGATATACATAAATTTTTAATCACAGCATCTATATTGAAATAGATCAAGCTCTTTAGGAGGGATGGATTTGGCTTTTGGTGCCCGCATACTCAAAACAGGAATGGCAGTCACGCTCGCACTTTATCTGTCCGTTCTATTTAATTTCGCCTCCCCTGTCGGTGCGGCTATAGCGGCTATTTTTGCCATGCAGCCATCCATATACAGATCATGGAGGTATTTCCTCGATCAGATTCAGACCAGCACCATGGGAGCGGTGATAGCACTGCTGGGCGGAATGCTGCTGTCCAATGAACCGATTGCGGTCGGGCTGGTATGTATTCTGGTGATTATGATCAGCATGAAAATGAACCGCGCCGATACGATCGGCCTGACACTGGTTACCGTGATCTCCGTAATGGAGGCTTCCGGGCAGTGGCAATTTGCGCTCACCCGCTTTCTGCTGACGCTGACCGGTATTCTGTCGGCATTCATTATTAATATCGCAGTCTTTCCGCCGAAGCCGCGCAAGCAGTACATCCAGCAGATTGAGAATGTATTCACCAGCCTGTCACTGCTGCTAAGGACTGCAGTATCGCATGAAATGAAGGAAAGTGTATTCCGGGATGAGAAGAATAGTCTGGAGGGTTCCATTAAGGCGCTGGCTGACAAGTATGCATTGTTCGAAGAGGAGCAGAAGCAGCTAAGAAGGGCGAAATACAGTCAGACAAGGCAGATGGTGGTGTATAAGAATCTGCTCAATTCTCTGCAGAAGGGGTTTCAGGTGCTGGAGGCTATAGACCGGCATTACTTCCAGGCCGAGCGGACAGATCGTACCGATGAGCTGTTTGACCGGCATCTGGAGCAGCTGATTAAATATCATGAGTACATCCTGCTGAAATTCGAGGATAAGCTGAAGCCGGGTGCGAATGATTCTGAACTTCTGGCAGAGGACAACGACCGTTTTCTGGAGGCGGCTATCCACGGATATGATCCTGAGAAATCCGGGCAGCTGCGGTTGTCCGTGGTGGCAGCGGCAATATATGATTACGGCTATCAGCTGGATCGTCTGGATAGGGTGGCTGATCAGATTAACCGGATGAACACGGACGAGAAGGACACTGCCGATATGACGGGGAAAATATAAAGAACAAAAAATCCGGTCCCAGAGGGGCCGGATGAATATATACATCATAAGGTTATGTATTGCGTGAAGCAATTCTTATCTTATAAAAAAATTGTGCCGGAAACTTGTAAAAGCGCTAAAGAGTTGGTAATATAAAAAGATATCAAATAAAGTTTAATTCAAAAAAACATAGTTATTCAATTTAATTATAACATGTAGAATAATGAATGTCAACCTTCTGAAGGGGATGAAATGCATTGGATAAACATGATCACGAGTGGCAAGAGGAGCAGGAGCGGGTAACCGGAATTACCAGGCAGTTATCTACCCACATCCGGCTGCTGTCGGAGGAGCTTGGACTCCACCGTACGGATGTCGTGGATATGCGTAAGGACTTCTGGGAAGAAGTTACCGTGAACTTCAGCAGTCCTGACGATCTGGGCGAGACCTCAACAAGCCTGCGGCAGCAGGCGCAGATCCTGAACGAACGCGAACGCCATCATCTGCAGTCCAGTAAAGCACTCAAAAAATATAAAAAGCTGGTTGTATCCCCCTACTTTGGCCGGATTGATTTCTCGGAATCCGCTGATGCTGCGGCAGATAAAATCTATCTGGGCATCGGTTCACTGATGGAGGATAACGGAACCTTCCTAATCTACGACTGGCGGGCCCCGATATCGAGCCTGTATTATGACGGTGCGCCGGGTCCGGCGTCCTATGACACGCCGGGCGGACTAATTACGGGGAACATGGAGCTCAAACGCCAGTTTGTAATCGATAATGGAGAGATCGAAGTGATGTTCGATACCGGCGTAACGATCGGCGATGAGCTGCTTCAGCAGGTGCTGAGCCACAGCGCCGATGACCGGATGAAGAGCATTGTAGCGACCATCCAGAAGGAGCAGAATGCGGTGATCCGCAACGACAGAAGCCGGATGCTGGTTGTGCAGGGTGCGGCCGGAAGCGGCAAGACCTCAGCGGCGCTGCAGCGGGTAGCTTACCTGCTCTACAAATACCGTGAGGTGCTGCAGGCAGACCAGATGCTGCTCTTTTCACCGAACCCGCTGTTTAACAGCTATGTATCAACCGTTCTGCCTGAACTCGGTGAAGAGAATATGCAGCAGACTACCTTCCAGATGTATCTGGAGCACCGGCTCGGACAGGAGTTTCAGCTGGAGGATGTGTTCAATCAGACGGAGAGCCTGCTGAACGCGCCGGATGGGCCGGAAGCCTCCATACGCAGAGCAGGGATCACCTATAAATCCTCCGTATCGTTCCTGGATGTCATAAGGCGCTATGTAAACCTGCTGGAGCACGAAGGCATGATGTTCAAGCCGCTGATGTTCCAGGGGCGTGCGGTTGTCGGCAAGGAAGAGATGGAGCGCCAGTTCTATAGCTATGACCCGGGTATCAAGCTGGCTAACCGGATCGAACTGATGACCGGCTGGCTGCTCAAAAGAATAGCAGCATTTAGCATTGAGGAACGCAGTGCATCATGGGTCGATGACCAGATTGAGCTTATGGACAACAGCGACTATCAGCGTGCTTACAATATGATGCGCCGCAAGGGCGGAGGGCATAATGATAGCTTTGATGATTTTGAAACGGAGAAAATCATGCTCGCCCGTTATATCGTCAGCCAGCGCCTCAAGCCGCTGCGCGGCTGGACCAAGCGCGGACGGTTCGTTGATGTGAAGGGGCTGTACAGCCGGCTGTTTGCCGACCGGGAGTTAATGGACAGCCTGAACAGCAGCCAGGTTCTGCCTGATGTATGGGATGACATCTGCAGCTTCACGCTGGCTACCATTGCCGGGAACGAACTGGCCTACGAAGACGCGACGCCATTTCTGTATTTGAAGGAGCTCAGTCAGGGCTTCCGCACCAATACACTGATCCGTCATGTGATTGTCGATGAGGTGCAGGATTATTCGCCGTTCCAGCTGGAATTCATGCGCCGGCTCTTTCCGCGGGCCAAAATGACTGTACTGGGTGATCTCAACCAGGCAATCTATGCGCAAGGTGAGGTGCTTGGGGATTTGGCCGGGCTGGTCAGCATCTATGGCGAAGAGAACACGGAAGTGATCTCATTGACCCGCAGCTACCGCTCTACCTATGAGATTGTCGAGTTTACACGGGCGATGATTCCCGGAGGGGAGAAAATCGTACCGTTTAACCGGCGCGGCGAGGAGCCTTTGCTGACGGTCGTGGACAGTGAAGACGACCTGCTGGCCTCGGTGGAGCAGGATGTGCTGAATCTGCATGCACAGGGCTATCATTATGTAGCTGTTATCTGCAAAACAGCGGAAGAAAGTGCACGTGTGCATAATGAACTGCAGAGCAGGCTGCCGGTAAGGCTGGTTACCAAGGAAACGCCTAATTTCCAAAAGGGCACTCTGGTGCTGCCCGCCTATCTGGCTAAAGGCGTGGAGTTCGATGCGGTAATTATCTACGATGGCTCGGCAGAGAAATATGGCCGTGAGCATGAACGCAAGCTTTTCTATACAGCCTGTACCCGGGCGATGCATCTGCTTCATATCTACAGCCTGGGCCAGCCTAACCCGTTCCTTCCGGCTGCGGTACGTGAGACTGTATCAGCAGGAGCTTTACAGGACTGAGAGCAATGAATTGTCTGCAGAACCGTCTAAGCGTGTAAACGCCGGGCGGTTTTTTTGACGCTGGCGAATATCAGACTTCAGAAATAACCACAATAAAAGGTGTTGTGAACGATGAGTGCCGCCCTGTACAGCAGCATTCGGTTCACCGGAGTGGAACTTGGACCGCCGATGGTTCGCTGCTGCTGATGTCATGGGGGCATTGGAAGGTATTTGGACTATTGCGGGGGTTACGTGTGGCTGATCACATCCTGTGCATGGGAGTGGCGTCTTCTGCTGCGCTGTGATGCATAGACGAAGAGGTAGATTACGAGCAGCAGGACAGGTGCGATTATGGAATATCTGTACATAACGGCATAACTTGTATACAAGGCAATTGCACCAAGCAGTAAGGTGCCGATGGCGACTCCGAGATCAAGGGAGTTAAAGAACATGCCGTTAGCCAGTCCGCGCTGGCGTGGTTCTACGGATTGGATCATCCAGGTCTGGAGTGCAGGCTGCATCGACCCGAAGCCGAAGCCGTAACATAAGGCGGCAGGGAACAAGGCAGCTGTCGTTGATGCAAAAGAGAGCAGCAGCAAACCGCCGGCGATAAACAGGCTTCCCGGGATGAGCAGTGCTGCCGGGCCAAAGCGGTCATAAATCTTGCCGGACAGCGGACGGATAATCACAATTGACACGGCATTGAACAGGAAGAAGTAGGCTACGTGGGACAGGTTCTTCTCAACTCCAAAGAGCGCCAGGAAGCCAATCAGTCCGCCATAGGAGATGGATAACAGGAAGTTAAGCAGGCAGGGAAGAAACAGCCTGCGGTATGCCCCGCCCCCGGAGGCTGAAGCGGGTACTCCTGCGGGCTCTTTGTGTTGCGGGGGCAAGGTCTTGGCCAGGCGGTAGCCCAGCGGGAAGATAATAGCCAGCGCAGCTCCTGCGCCGAGGAGCAGGGAGCCAAAGCCGGGTCCCTGCAGCAGGCTGAGCCCGATCAGCGGACCGGCTGACATCGCCAGACTGGTGGACAGCCCGAAATAGCCCATGCCTTCACCCATCCGGCGGACAGGGATCACATCGGAGGCCATAGTCGGAAAGGCTGTACTGGCCATCCCGAAGCCAACACCGAATAACATCCGGAGCAGCAGCAGGGCAGCGATACTGCCTGCGAAGTAATAGCCGGCTACGGCCGCGAGTGAAACGGACAGTCCGAGGAAGATCAGCAGATTACGGCCGCCCTTCTCCATGGCTTTGGCCGAGAATAGACGGGAAGCGATAGCGCTGAGTGCGAACAGGCTGGTTACGAGGCTGACCTGCACGGAAGTTGCATGCAGTGTTCCTTCCGCATACGCCGGAAGGGTGGACAAGGTCATCTGCAGGCCGGTGAACAGCAGCAGATTGCATAGGGTGAGAGTAATGAAGGACTTGGTCCATAGACGTTCTGTTGAATTGCTCAAAGGTGTGTGCTCCTATTCTTGATGGTTAGTGTTGTGGTAGATCAGCTCCAGCATGCTGCGGAGCTCTTCAAGCTGCTGCGGATTCAGCCCGGCCACGGCAGTATTAATGGTCTGCTGCTCCAGTTCGAGCGTATTTCCGATAAGCGACTGCCCTTCTTCTGTGGCGTAGAGCTGAAAAGCCCTGCGGTCACCGGGATTCATTGACTTGCTGATGAACCCTTTCTTGAGCAGGAGCTCAACGATCCGTGCAGTGGTCGGCTGGTCCTTGGCGGCAGCAGCGGCAACCTCCTTCTGGCTGATCCCGCTGCGGTCACAGATCATGAGCAGGACCGACCATTGCTCGGGTGTAATATCATAAGGCTTCAGAGCCCTGGCAAAGCCGGTGGTAATCCTGCGGTGGGTGGAGCCCAGCAGGAAACCGAGAAATTGCTGCGGAGAAGAATGCGGCATGAAAAATGCTCCTTCAGAAAATTAGTTGTTATGACAATTATAATCACAACAATCAAATTGGTCAAGGCATTTGCGTGACAGCAAATAACAAAAAGCCCCGCTCCGCGTTAGCGGAAGGGGGCTTAAACTAATAAACCGTTATAATTTTAAACTTGCGGCACTTTCTCCCAATCCTTCAGGAAACGCTCAATACCGTTGTCTGTCAGCGGGTGCTTCCAGAGGGAAGGCAAGAGTGAACCAGGGATGGTAGCAATATGAGCGCCGGCAATAGCTGCTTGCTCTACGTGGGCGATATTGCGGATGCTGGCTGCAATGATTTCGGATTTCAGGCCATAGTTAGTGAGAATGGTCTTCAGATCCTTGATCAGCTTCATGCCGTCAACGCCGATATCATCCAGACGTCCGACGAACGGGCTAATATAAGTAGCTCCCGCTTTGGCTGCCATGAGGCCTTGAGCAGCGGAGAATACGAGCGTAACGTTAGTTTTGATGCCTTTCTTAGTCAGTTCATAACAAGCTTCAAGGCCATCTTCAGTCATTGGCAGCTTGATTACGACGTTCGGAGCCCATTCAGCGATTTCGTAAGCTTCCTTAAGCATTTCTTCTGCTGTGAGACCGATAACTTCGGCACTGACCGGACCGGGAACAATCGCCACGATCTCTTGGATAACATCTTTAAACAATCTGCCTTCCTTGGCGATCAGCGACGGGTTCGTCGTTACGCCATCCACTAATCCGAGGCGGGTAATACGTTTGATTTCCTCAATATTTCCGGTATCCAAGAAAAATTTCATTTCCAGGTATCCTCCCTTGATTTCGTATGGATTGACAAATCAGTTTGCTCCACTTCATTATGAGACATGCCACGGGAAGTTTCAACTGTTAATTTGAATATCTCAAAATAACTTTATAGATGAAACGCTTAAATAAACATTTCTTGCCTCTGGGCCATTCCCGGCAGACTTCTCTACATGATAATATAGAAACGGTATTGTCCATTTCATGCGATTGGCGGTGAAGGGAATATTTATTTTGATTGGAAGTGTGGTGCTGTTTCTGCTGTTCGCCGCCGGAATTATTGCCTTTCAGAACAGCAGAATGCTTGCTGAACGGGAGAATGATTCATCCAGAGCCTATACCGGCCATTTGATGTATTCTGTATATCATCAGACTTTCTCTCCGAATGAGGAGTTGCCGGAAGCAGTCCCTTTATTTCAATTCACGCTGTTTGACGGGGCTGACGGAGAGTCCTTCATCACGCATGCGCTGTGCAGGGTTGCTGCCGGACGGGGCGAGATGGTGTTGTCCGACGCGCAGAATTATATGCTCAGCAATCTCCGCCAGGCCGCGATGCAGGGAGTCCGGTTTGAACATTTATCTTTTCCGGGCAAGGCTGTCCGCAGGGGGGAGAAGGAATTGATTAAAGCGCTGGAGACTGCGGCGAAACAGGAGGCCGAACATGCAAATCACAGTTAATAATGTAGTGATTTCAGTAAGTGAAGGCGATATTACTGCCTGGCAGGGTGAGATGATTGTGAACGCATCCAACTCAGGCCTCTACGGGGGCGGGGGAGTGGACGGGGCGATTCACCGGGCGGGCGGACCCCGGATTGCAGAAGAATGCGCTGTAATCCGGCAGAAGCAAGGCGGGATACTCCCCGGACAAGCCGCGGTAACGACAGCAGGTCTTCTCCCGTTCCGGGGAGTCATTCATACCGTAGGACCGATTTGGAAGGGGGGCACTGCAGGCGAGACGGCTATTTTATCCCAATGTTACCGCAGCAGCCTCAGTCTGGCATGCTCTAACGGAGCACGGAGTGTCGCCTTTCCGAACATCAGTACCGGAATCTATAACTTCCCCAAAGAGCTGGCCTGCAAGACGGCGCTGGGTTCAGTCGTGACTTATGTGCGTGAACGGACATCAGTGGAGCTCCCGCTGCAGCGGATTGAATTTATCTGCTTTGAACATGACAATGCCATATTATATGAGGCCATGCTCAAAGAATATAGCTGAGCTGACAGTGTAGGCCTGCCTGCTGATCTGTTCGGGCTTACATATTGTCCTTAACTATCCGTTAGGCGTGATATTTACCCGTGGGTGCGTTCAGTACCCATTCGAGCATCATCATCATATCTTCCAGCCGGGTCAGCTGGACATTCAGCGCTGCCCGCTGCGGATCACCGGCAGACAAGGGTGCCAGCCGCGACTCCAGAGATCTGCGCTGAAGCGTCAATTCGTTGATTTTGGATTGAATCTGATTTTCGGTTCTCATCCGGAATCCTCCTGGTGTGCATTATTGTACTTGGTTCATTATAACGGATAACATGGGGGTAATAAAATGAGTATCAATGTTAAGCAGCTGGCAGCAGAGAAAGCCGTCGAGTACGTACAGGACGGAATGAAGGTAGGGCTGGGTACCGGTTCTACGGCTTACTGGGCCATCCGCAAGCTGGGTGAACGTGTGAGTGAAGGGCTGAAGATCACGGCAGTGGCTACCTCGCAGGCTTCGGAGGATCAGGCCCGTGAGCTGGGAATTCCGCTGGTTGCTTTTGGCGACGTGGATTCTCTGGATCTGACCATTGACGGTGCGGATGAGCTTGATGGTGCACTGCAGCTGATCAAAGGGGGCGGCGGCGCGCTTCTCCGCGAGAAGATTGTTGCGATGGGCAGCACCCGTATGATTGTGGTCGCAGATGAGAGCAAGGCCGTGACCACACTTGGCAAATTCCCTCTGCCGGTTGAGATCGTGCCGTTTGCCTGGGAGTGGACTGTCGCTGACCTGGCCAAGCTTGGCTGTAAGCCGGAGCTGCGCCGCAGCGCCGGTGAGCTGTATAAGACGGATAACGGCAACTATATTGCCGACTGCCGCTTCGAGGCTATTGACTCGGCTGCTGATCTGGCGCTTGCCCTCCAGCGTATTCCGGGAGTCGTGGAGCACGGGCTGTTCATCGGCATTGCCGATATGGCAGTGATCGGCAAGAATGACGGCACCATTGAAATCATTGAAGGTGAGAGCAATCTCTAACACGCGTAAACACCGCCGGAAAAGAAAACCGGCGGCAAATAGACAGAAGCTGCCCCCGGGGCGGCGGATACTGGCCTGGCTGCTGCTACTCATATACAGTGCAGTGCTGATCTACTGGATGTTTCTCGGCTTTGGACGGACGCTTCAGACAGAGGGGCCGCTGCGCTACAATCTGGAGCCGCTGCGCACCATGCGTCTGTATTTTGATATGAGTAACGGAGTGTCTTACTCGGGGCGGCTGGTTAACCTGCTGGGTAATGTGGCCGTGTTTGTGCCTTTTGGTATCCTGCTGCCTCTGGTTAGCACCGCTTACCGCTCAGTGCTGCGGTTAACGCTTGTATCCGTTCTATGTATAATAGTGCTTGAGCTGATGCAAATGCTGCTGCGGGCGGGTAGCCTGGATATTGATGATCTGCTGCTTAACCTGCTGGGGGTATGGGCGGGATATGCACTGCTGCGGCTGGTGCGGGGATAGGCGGAGGCTGCTCTGAACCTTTGATCTCACCGGCAACAGGAGAACCTTCTCCACTTAAGCATGTGCTTTCGAAGCAGGCTTGCAGGAAGCCGCTTAATGGTGGGAAGTGCTATACAAACTTTTAGGAGGTCAAATAATGTTGATTGATTTGAAGCCGCTTGTCGGAACCCCTGAGGTGAACGAGCTGCTGGCTTATGCGGTTATAGATGATCCGGATGCGCTGGAGCGCACGTCGGCAGAATACCGGGAGCAAACGGCACTGCAGCTATGCGGCTGGGAGGAGGAAGGGCTGCTGCTCGGCCTCACCGGCTTTGAAGAGACTGAGGACGGATCGCTGGATATCCGCCATATTGCAGTGCTGCCGGAGAACCGGGGCAAGGGCTATGCGCGGGGGATGATTCTGGAGCTGGTGACGACCCGTCAGCCGCGTTATCTGGTGGCGGAGACCGAAGATGAGATTGCCGCGGATTTCTACCGCAGCCTTGGATTTATGTTATACAGTCTGGGCGAGAACGCAGCCGGAATCGAAATGTTCCGCTGTGTGTACGAGGTTGAAGAGACCGAGGACGAGGAGTAAAGCGGAAGGCTGGCCTCAACGTAACAGAACATTACTGACAGATTATAGGGGAAGAGAACAGCCATTCAGCACTTTACGGTGCAGGGTGGCTGTTTTTGCGCTGGAATGTAAAATTCATGATCAGCGGTTGACTTTTTAAGAATAGGACAATATAGTTTTACTGTGAAACTGTTCTACACGTGAACTATTATTTCGTAAAGGAGGAACCCGCATGAAAAAGGATGCAGAGGAATGGATCAACCGTTACGTGGACGCTTATATGGTTGTGACCAGGCAGATTAATGCCAGACTCAGGGATATTTTTGGCGAAGGGCTGACGAATGACCAGTTCCTGATTCTCCGGCTGATTGCCGGACAGGAGAAGTGTACCTCCACCTATTTGGCTGAGGCAGTGGCGGTGGGCAAGAGCTCAATTACGGCTATCATCAACCGGCTGGACGAAGCGGGAATGATTGAGCGGACCCGTGATGAGAATGACCGCCGGCAGGTGTATCTAACGATGACGGAGCATGGCAAAAGTGTCTACAGCACTTCCGAGAAGCAGATGCAGGAGGTTATCTCCCCCTACTTGTTCCACTTCGAGGATCACGATATCGAGCGGTTCATTACGATGTTTGAGAAGCTGGCATTTCTGATGCAGGAACCAGGAGGTAGAAACAATTGAGAACCATTCTAAAAGCAAGATGGGCAATTATCGCTATATGGCTGGCGGTGGCAGTAGTGTTATTCCTGACCGCCCCGGCTATGTCCGATCTGGTACGGGAGAAGGGGCAGATCTCGGTCCCGGCAGGATACACTTCGTCAAAGGCCGCCGAGATCATGAAGGAAGTGGCAGAAGCCAAAGGCGGGGAAACGGTACATCAGGTTGCGCTTGTGTTCAACAAGCCGGAGGGCCTGCAGGCTGCGGACACCGAGAGTATTAAGCAAGGCGTTGAGAAGCTGGCCGCGAATAAGGATTCCCTGAATCTCAGTGCGATTACCGATCCTTTTACACAGCCTGAACTTAAGGATACCCTTATTGCTAAAGACGGCAATACGGTCATGGTTGCTTTGTCGGTGCAGGGCGGAGAGGAAGAGGTTAAAGAGCTGCCGGCCAAGGCCGGGACATTGCTGGGTGATGTCACCGCTGATCACTATATGACCAGTGAAGAGCTGATTACAGAAGATACGATTGCCAGCTCGGAAGCCGGGCTGAAGAAGTCGGAATACATTACAGTTGTCTTTATTCTGCTCATTCTGTTCGTTGTGTTCCGCTCGTTCGTAGCGCCGTTTGTGCCGCTGCTTACCGTGGGGCTGAGTTATATTGTGTCACAGTCGGTTGTGGCTTTTCTGGTGGACCGGTTTGATTTCCCCCTGTCCACATTCACACAGATATTTATGGTCGCTGTTATGTTCGGGATCGGGACGGATTACTGCATCCTGCTGATCAGCCGGTTCAAGGAAGAGCTTGCCCATTCCGAGGATACACAAAGTGCTATTATCTCTACTTACCGTAAAGCGGGCGGTACCGTATTCTATTCAGGGCTGGCGGTGTTCGTCGGATTCCTGGCGATCGGCCTGTCCAAATTCATGCTGTACCGTTCAGCGGTCGCGGTGGCTGTCGGGATTGCCGTGATGCTGCTGGCGCTCGTGACGATTGTACCGTTCTTCATGGCGGTGCTGGGTCAAAAGCTGTTCTGGCCGTCACGCGGCAAGCTGGAGCACAGCGAGAGCCGGATTTGGGGGGCGGCAGGCTCCTTCTCCCTGAAGAGACCCTGGGCTGCGCTGCTGATTGTGGCAGTCATCGTTGTGCCGTTCCTGCTTACATACAGCGGGAAGCTGAGCTTCAACAGCATGGATGAAATCGGCTCGGATTACGCGTCGGTCAAAGGCTTCAATATTATCTCGGAGAGCTTCGGTCCGGGTGAGTCGATGCCGGGCAAGATTGTCATTAAGAATGATGACCGGATGGATACGGCTGAATATATGGGCCTGGCCGAGAAAATCAGCCGTGAGCTGGAAAAGGTGGACGGAGTCAAGGCTGTGCGCAGCATGTCCCGTCCGACCGGGGAGCAAATTAATGACTTCCTGATCCCTACCCAGGTCGCTACGCTCGCCGACGGGCTGGATCAGAGCAATGAAGGCTTAACCAAAATTCAGAGCGGGCTTGCAGAAGCAAGCGAGCAGCTGAAAGAGAATGGGCCGAAACTTACAGAGGCCGCATCCGGGAGCGCCAAGCTGACGGAAGGTACAGCTGAGCTCAAGGAAGGCATCGTTGCGCTGGGTGACGGCCTGTCACGTATTGAGAACGGCATCCGCAGCGGATCAGCCGGTGCCGGAGAGATTAAGGCCGGCCTCTCGCAGGCGGCGGCAAGCGCGAAACAGCTGGCAGCGGCCAATACCGCGCTGCTCGAAGGCTACAAGAAGATCGGCAGCGGCCTGACGGCGCTGGATGGAGGGCTTGCCGGCCTGCAGACACAGCTTCAGGGTGTTGCAGATGCACTGACAGGTCTGGAAGGCTCCTTCGCTGGACTTGAGACTGCACATCCGGAGCTGCTGCAGGATATCAATTACCAGACGATCAAAGGTACAGTGACGCAGAGCGGCGCTGGAGCTGCAGGGCTGGCCGGAGGGCTGGGCCAGATATCGGCCCAGCTCAAAGGGGCGGCAGCGGGGCTGAGCGAAGCCAATGCCGGTTATGCCAAAGCGGCAGCAGGCCAATCCGCGCTGGCGAAAGGGCTGGATCAGCTGGTGGCCGGTATCGGCCAGCTGCAATCCGGCCTGAATCAGGCGGCAGACGGACAGGGGCAGATTGTCGGCAAGCTTCCGTCCATCACCAGCGGGCTGGATCAGCTGCAGGGCGGACAGCAGCAGCTCGCGGACGGTTTCGGTGAGCTTACAGGCCAGCTCGGCCAGCTGACAGATGGTCTTACACAAAGTGCGGATGGCCTGGGACAAATCACAGGCGGCCTGAGTTCCGCACAGGATTACCTTAAGCAGATTCAGGATGCCAAGGATGACGAGCTGAGCGGGTTCTTCGTACCGGCAGAGGCGCTTGAAGCTGACGGCATTCAGCAGGTGTTTGATACCTATCTGTCCGGAGACCGCAAGGTCATGACACTGGATGTTGTATTCGCTGAGAATCCATACAGTGCTGAAGCCATTGACAGTGTCGGGGATATCCAGGCGGCAGTGGACCGCGCCGTGGCTGGTACGAAGCTGGAGAATGCGGAGACAGCCATGAGCGGCGTGACCAGCACCTACAGCGATTTGCAGAAAATCTCTAATGAGGATTACACGCGGACGGTGATTCTGATGCTGGGCGGTATTTTCATCATATTGGTGCTGCTGCTCCGGTCAATCATTATGCCGCTGTATCTGATTATCTCCCTGCTGATTACCTACTTTACAGCACTGGGCGTAACGGAGGCGATCTTCGTCCATCTGCTGAACTATTCCGGGATCACCTGGACGACTCCGTTCTTCAGCTTCGTTATGCTGATTGCCCTCGGGGTAGATTATAGTATCTTCCTGATGGCCCGGTTCAATGAGAATAAAACATGGGATGTGCGTGAAGCCATTCTGCATGCCATGCGGAATATGGGGACGGTAATTCTGTCAGCCGTTGTTATCCTGGGCGGTACCTTCGCCTCGATGTATCCTTCAGGGGTGCTGTCGATGATGCAGATTGCCACCGTGGTGCTCTCGGGTCTGGCCCTGTACGCATTGCTGTTCCTTCCGTTCTTCGTGCCGGTAATGGTGCGGCTGTTCGGGCGGGCCAACTGGTGGCCGTTCAGTACGGCAGCTGCAGAGGAAAAGCCGAAATCCCTGAATCTCTAAGGTTCAGTATTATCTGATAGGATACAATAAAGAGCAGGCTTCCGGTTTAATGGAGCCTGTTCTTTGCTGTTTACATAAGAAGAGAAAATAATTGTTCGTACTGAGGTAACCTTATGCGCCTGTGCTTCATCTAAACAGCTATATACAACTAACAAGCGGGAAGCAGCAGCATCCCGAAGGAAGGGAGGAGATCTACCCTGGATACCGTACAAGAGGATCTGGTCCAGCGTGCACAGGCAGGCGACAGTGAGGTCTTCATCCAACTGGTGAAGAGTCTGGATAGGCGGATGTACAGTATGGCGAAGTCCATGGTCAGGAATGACGAGGATTGTGCGGACGCCATGCAGGAGACTGTGCTGAAGGCATTTAGAGCAATCTCCGGATTGAAAGAGGCGGCATATTTCAACACTTGGCTGTTTCGTATTCTGATCAATGAATGCAACATGATTCTGCGCAGAAGGGACAGGGTTGTAGTCATGTCCGATCCGCCGGAGAGTATAGAGTCCTCTTCTTCATCCGCAGAAGATATGGATCTGCGTCAGGCCATCAGCGGGCTGGAAGAGGTATCGCGTACGATTGTTAAGCTGCATTATTATCAGGGATTGAGGCTTCAGGAGATTGCAGAGCTGCACACACGTATGGAGGAAACTTACCGGATGATCGTTGAACGGGATGAGGCAAGCTTGGAGGAGGCTCCAGACAAGAACATCTCCAAACACAGGAGCAAACGTAGCTGGCTGTTCCGGCTGATGATTAGTGCCGCATCTGTGGCCGCCGGGCTGGTGATCATTGTTAGTCTGGGGTTCATCTCTCCGGCAATGGCAGAGACCCTGAAACAGTTGCCGTTCATGGAAAGTGTATTCAGACTTGTAGGGGATGCCGGGCTTCAAAAAGCAAATAAAGCAGGTCTAACCACAAATATTCAGCAGAGCGTTACTCAGGACGGGACGACGATCACTGTTTCGGAACAAATGTATGACGGAAGCCGCTTGTCATTGGTGCTTACCCGTACTCAGGCAGACGGCGGTGACAAGGGGAAATGGTTAGATTTGACCCGTATGGGTGAGGAAGCGGGAGGAATCAACAATATTGAGTTTCGGGTGAACGGAAAATCGGTGAATACGGGAAACGCCATGGCTTCGGGAGGTACGGGAGCACCTGACTCTGTCATCGTTACAGCACTGAGTGGGGTTAATCTGCAACTCCCTGAGCAATTTGATCTCACCATGTTGGTCTCTATTAATGGAATTGATCAGCCATTCCGCTTTGAGTTTCCGGTGAGCAAGAATACTTTGGGCGATCTTGTGCTTGTTCCCGGAGAGGTCAAGGTACATGACCATATTCATTTGCGGGTCACGCGGCTGGAACTAAGCCAAACATCGACCCGGCTGCTAACTGAAGTTACGGGAGACCCCGGAGCGGATATCAAGGCTATAGAGGAAGCTATTCCAGATAAATACAAGCAACAGGGGAGTTTCATTTTTTGGTTCGAGCTGTGGGATGGGCAAGGGCAAGAGGCTGTTATGGTAGATGGCAGCAGTAGCGGTAACCGGCATACGATATCACAGAGCAGTGTCTTTGAACCTTTTGAGAAGAGGCCGGAGAGTATCATAATCAAACCTTACGTCTGGAAAGACGGGCATAAGCTTTATATTCCTGAACTTGAGATAACGGTTCCTGTAAAATAACACAAACAACCTCCGGGGCACGGTAACGTGCAGCAGCCGGAGGTTGTTTGCGGTAAAGGTCCTGTATTATTATAGTCTGCCGCTCAGCGCAGCTTGGCAAAATAACTGCGCAGCGCCCAGCCGCGTTCCTGCCGTTTCTTGTATTTGGGTAATGAACGGTAAATGGCAAGCGATTCGGCAAAAGCACGCTTGGCATCTTCCCCGCGCCCCAACGCCTTGTACATGGAACCTGCCAGATAATAAGCTTCGCTGGAGGAGGTCTGAATCTCCTGGAATTGGCTCACATAGTAGAGGGCCTTGTCGTGGTCCGTATGCCGGAAGGTTTCGGCGAGCCGAAGGTAGGGCTGCCCGTATTGCGCCCTGCGGTTGATCTCCAGTCCCTTGAGCATCTGGGACTCTCCTTCGGAGAGCAGTCCGAGCTTCAGGTTCGCGTATCCCAGCTCCACCCAATACTCAGCCGATGTTTCGTAACGGTCAACAATTGCTGTCAGAAGCTCCTTGGACTCGCTGTAGCGTTTGCGCTCTGTCAGCAGCCGGGCCAGATCGAATTTGGCGGTTACATCATTCGGGTTCTGCATAATGGTCGTCCGCAGTTTGGAGATCTGACGTCTGCGGCGAAGGGGCTTCGTAACGCTGGGAAAAATCCCGACATAACGGCGGTCCAGGAAATACAGTACGACAAGCAGGATAATCAGGGCCAGAAATGGATTGCCTACCAGCTGGGACAGCAGCAGATAACCGAAAAAAAGTTTGAACATGAATTCCCTCCGTTATGGTTGTGTTTATGTAAGCTTCCTGCAAGAATTAGAGCAGTATGGCAGGGCAATTATACCATATCCTCCTTTTTTAAGGCCATGGCCTTATTATGCAGTGTTAATGGCACGATAATTGACAGCCCGTAGGGTAAGACTTAAGCTTTGTGTACAGTTATATTGTCTCATAGCTATATAAGCTCTTACATATTGTATTCAATTAATTCTCTGAGAGAAGGATGAAATATGGAGACACTCGCAAGCAAGGTCAATTTACGCCCGCTGGGGCAGTCAGATTTATCCGTATCGCCGCTTGGACTCGGCTGCTGGCAGTTCAGCCGGGGAAGCGGCATTGTAGGCCGCTATTGGAGTAATCTTACCGATACGGATATTCTGGAGATCGTGAAGATCAGCCTGGAAGGCGGTATGAACTGGGTTGATACGGCAGAAATCTACGGAGGGGGCAAATCGGAAGAGGCGCTGGCTCATGTGCTGGATCAGCTCCGGAAGGAGGGCAGTCCGCATGCCGCACCGCTGATCGCTACCAAGTGGTGGCCGCTGCTGCGGACAGCCGGCTCGATTACCGCAACGATTGACCAGCGTATCGCCTGTCTGGGGGGAAGAGGAATTGATCTGTATCAGATACACCAGCCGTTCTCCTTATCCTCCATTGCCAGCGAGATGAAAGCCATGGCAGGACTTGTGCGGGCAGGCAAAATCCGTTATGTAGGCGTAAGCAACTATTCGGCCAAGCAGATGGTAGAGGCACACCGGCTGTTGAAAACCTACGGGCTCCCGCTGGTATCCAATCAGGTCAAATACAATCTGCTGCACCGCAATATCGATCAGAACGGAACTCTGGCCGCTGCCAAGGAGCTGGGAATTTCCATTATCGCCTACTCTCCATTGCAGCAGGGCATCCTGACCGGACGCTTCCACAAGGATCCGTCGCAGATTGCTGCAGTCTCCCGGATCCGGCGGATGCAATCGGGTCTGGACGATGCCAGTCTGACCCGCAGCAAGCCGCTGATTGATTCTCTGGGTAAGCTGGCAGAGAAATATGAGGTGACACCGGGCCAGGTAGCCCTTAACTGGCTGATTCACTATCATGGCGACACCGTAGTCGCCATCCCGGGAGCATCCAAAGCCCGCCATGCCCGGGAGAATATCGGAGCCATGGCCTTCCGGCTAAATCCGGAGGAGCTGGAACTGCTGGATGAAGCGTCCTGGGCAGCAGTGAAGAAATAACGCGGAATTAGGGGCGTTTTAGCTGCATTTCGTACAATTAAATCAACTGATTATCGATTGACTGGGGGGTTAACTGTATTTCATACAGCTAAAACCCCTTCTTTCGTTAAATATGGACTTTCGGCCATTTTTAATTGTACAGAATACAGCTAATCCGGCACATTCTGTTTTTTGCTACCTTTTAATTGTATGAAATACAATTATCCGCCGTTTGGGACTTCTGAGAGTTCACATACATAATCAGGCAGGTGCGGGTGCTGGTTTTTTCTGCGTAGGACATGTTGAGAGCTAATCAGACCGAGGGAGTGAACCGGAATGAATGAGAAATGCTGGGTAGTCGTACAATATCCCTTGAAAAGCATCAAAGGGAGCCAGCGCGATGAATGGTTGAGGGATAAAGTAACGGAATATCTGAATAAATACTTGGCTGATGCTGAACTGGGCTATGTGGATGGTTATGATTTGGGCAAAACGGTGTCAGACCCGCATCAATTTGTGCTTAACATCTTTTGTGTCGTTACAAATGAACAACGGGGTATGGCTCTGATCAAAAAGGTATTAAGAGAGCATAGGCTTGATTATACCCGGATAAAAATGGCCACGATGCCCTTTGAGGGCGGAGGAACCTATACGCTGAAATATGCCTCTAAGAAAGGCGTGACTGATTTTTCGTTATAATGCCTTCATCCTACCATTCAGGGCTTGTGTATCAACGTAACGTGATGGAATAAGATTGGTTCATGAGGTGAAGATCATCACAGGTTGTTCGCTGCTCTCCTCCATTAATGATGTTAATACAAAGATAAGTCTCAGCGGCGGACCCGGACTTTATTTTTCAAGTCTGGGTCCGCTATTTCCATTTTTCTGAGATAAAACTGTTTAGGAACTGAAAGAGCGGGTTATATAAGGGATAAGATATTTCGCACTCACGCAAACTAAGGTGAAGATTACAGAAGGAGGTTGAACTTCAATGAGTATGAGCGTACATAATCTTATGGCTTTTAATCATCAGTTTTTTAGACCTCAGCCCGTTCTCAATCCTAAGCCGCAGAGATCAGAAGACAAAGTCCAGAGCTTTCAGGAAGTTCTCAATGAGAAGCTCAGTGCCTATGGCGATAGGAAGAAATGAATCTTTACTAGGAACCACCAGATGCAGAATATATCGCAGCAAACTATAGAACCAGCAGAAGCAGGTGCCTTCCATCATAGGAAGGCACCTGTTTTTTTTGCAATATTTATTTGTTAACTCTTCTTGCTTATGATGGTTAAACCTTGAAATCCTATTCTCTTATGTTGGCTGCTGACTGCAGACGTGCTGCAATAGCCAGAAATTCCTCTTCGGAGAATCCCGGTGCGAATTCTTCCGGTACTTCAGGTGCATCGGGAACCGGGAATCCCTTAGGCGAGCCTTCGATGACTTCAAGCGGCTGGCCGTCCTCCGGATGCGGTCCCTTCCAGATCTGCTTAATCGCCGTGAAATCACCTTCGCTGTTCGTGTACAGCTTCGTGTGCAGTCCGCGTGATTCGTATTTGCGTGTCTCGTTGAAGGCTTTGTTGCTGAGGGAAGGGATGGGGACGAGTTTGCTTACATCAACTCCCGTGGCCATCTCCAGCGCTTTGGCATAAGCCACGACATGGACTCCGCCGCGGACGAGCAGATAGCCTACTACTTCACGTGCTGCCGGATGATCCGTTAATTCGTACACCTTCATTTTGTGCGCACGGGCTCCGCATTCCAGGAAGAAGTTGTGCAGCAGATCGAGAATCAGGTTCCCGCTGTTGAACACATATTCCCCGCTCCAGGGACGGCCCATCGAGTCAAAGGGCATAGACGACTGCGCACCGCTGAGCGCAAAATAAGTGTTTCGCGCATCTTTGAAAGGTTCAAGCGGAGTCTGATCCGGGTCCTTGTACGATGTCGATCCGAACAGGCATTTATTGACCGCATGTGACACCAGCTCTACATGCCCCAGCTCTTCGGCAGTGATGCTCGTAACGAGGTCATAGAAGGGCTTGAGCTTTTTTTTGCCGCGGAAATTGAAGGACTGGAACAGATAGTTGTTCAGAGTCGACATCTCGCCGAATTTACCGCCCATCAGCTCTTGAACTGCAGCCGCGGCATTTGGGTCTGGACGCTCTACTTCGGGAATCTCAATGGCAATTTCGTCAAAGCGCTTGAACATAAATGCACCTGCCTCACTATAGATTGTGGTTAGCCTGTCGGCCATTCTCTGCTCTATAGTGTCTCTATAACAGGCAATCTATTCATGCATAATGCCAAGCCGCCTAACGTCCGCCCCGCACATGTTTGGATTTACGAAGCTTAGGCTCGGAACCGGGCGGCTGCCTGGTAATCCATTTTAGATAAGCGGCAATCTGTGAGTCGCGCCTCAGGTTGTCCAGCGTGGTCAGGTTAAGAACAACCAGATCACTATTGGTATATAGGGCATGAATCTGCCGGTGGCAAGCCTTGCAGAGAAGTGCGGTAGGCAGCAGCGCTCCGCCTTTCTCCCTGGGAGTCAGATGATGGACGGTGGTTGCGAGAGGGGAACGGCCGCATAGCTCACACTTGCCCAAGGCTTGTTCCTTCATGGGCTACGGCCGGACTTCGAAGAATTCGCAGCGGCTGCGCGAATAATAGGTTAAATCGCTGACCCGGGACTGGATAACAACATCCGAGTCTGTGAAACGGACCACCGTCGCACCTGAATTCACCAGATGGTCATCCTGGAATACACGGACGGGCAGCTTGCGGTCAATCGCTTCCTGCAGATCGCTGTCGGTCAGCAAAGGACGGTTGATGGGCATGGGATAATTCTCCTTTATATCGGGATAACTGCTGTACAGCAAATACAATTAGTATACCTGGGTCCACGCTTCAAATCCACTTCGGCAGCTTCAGTCACCGGAATTCCACCGCGAATAGCAGATGAGATGAAGAAATCCGGGGGCGGGCAGCAGCCGGAAGTCCAAATGTCACCGCAGTGACGATGAAGCTTCAAGTTCAAACTTAAGTGCATCTTATATAAATCATAAATATTTCTACCATAAACCGGGAGTTTGCCTCCTCAAAAAAAACATCTGCCTACTGTACACTAAATCTTGTAAGAGAAACCTTTGAGAGGGGTACAGAGGAATGAAAAAAGGAAAAAACCTGGCGCTGACGCTGGTTTCCATCATGCTCATGAGTTCGCTCGCGGCATGCGGAGGAAACAACAACGGCGGCAACAAGGCTGCAGAAGGTAATACAGGCGGCAACGCAGCAAGCACTAATGCACCGGCAACTGAAGGGGCTAATACAGAGCCAGCAGAGAAGGTGGAGCTATCCTTCTGGACACTGGGCAACGTGAACTATGAAGAACTGGCTACTGAATACACTAAGGAACATCCGAATGTAACCATCAAGGTACAGAACACCGGTGACCAGACGGCCCACCACAACAACCTGACCACAGCGTTGTCGGCCGGTTCGGGCGCACCTGATATTTTCCAGCTTGAAATCGGTTTCATGGAACGCTTCCTGGGCGCACAGGACAAATTCTACAACCTGAACGATCTGGGTGCCAAAGACATCCAAGCCAACTATCTGGACTGGAAATGGAAACAGGCTTCTTCTATTGACGGCAGCTTCCAGCTTGGACTTCCGACAGATATCGGACCTACTGTAGTCTATTACCGTACCGATCTGGCTGAAGCAGCCGGCCTGCCAAGTGATCCTGAAGGGTTCAGCGCAGCGATCGATACCTGGGATAAATTCGCTACTGTAGCCAAAGCCTTCAAAGATAAAACCGGCAAATACTTCTCCGATCTGACGGATCTTACGTACAACGCGCTGCGTGACCAGTCTGCTGACGAAATCTACTTCAGCAAAGCGGACGGAACCTTCATCGGCGACACCAATCCGCAAGTGAAGAAAGCCTATGATTTTACTGTAAAAGGCATTCAAGAAGGCTGGATCAGCAATGTTATGCTCTGGTCGCCTGAATGGGGTCAAGGCATGAACGACGGTTCGTTCGCAGTGGTTATGGGCCCGGCATGGATGGCTGGTAACATCAAGAGCAACGCACCTGATTCCTCCGGCAAATGGAAAATTGCCCAGCTTCCTGAAGGAGCCGGCAACTGGGGCGGTTCATTCATCACCCTTCCTAAGGAAGGCAAGCATTCGAAAGAGGCTTATGATTTCATCCAATGGCTTGTTAACAAAGACAACCAGCTGGAATCCTTCAAGACCAAAGGTCTGATGCCTTCCATCCCTGCACTGTATGAAGATCCTGCATTCGTAGACTTCAAGGATGAGTTCTTCGGCGGTCAGCAGACAGCTGTTGAATTCGGTAAAGCGGCTAACCGCGTTAAACCGGTATACTACGGACCGCTGCATGACCAGACGGATACCTTCTTCAAGAATGCGCTCAAGAACGTACTTGAGAAGAAAGCTGATCCGGCAAAAGAGTGGGAAGATGCTGTAAAGCAGTCGAAAACTCTTGCAGAGCGCGGCTAAATTCCTGGTGACGCTAATCTTAGTCTATTGAGGAAGACGATTCCTCAAATGTCCGGATTCACGGAGAGCGTCATCCTCTGTGAGTCCGGATTTATATTTACGAATTCACTGGAGGTGTGACATGGCTGAGCCCGTATTAGCGAGTCCGCATGCCGAGAGCAAACGTCCTTTTTTGACCGAACAAAGACGGAGCCGCTTCACTGCGTATACATTTATTTCACCGTTCTTTATTCTGTTCTCGATATTCGGACTGTATCCGATCTTCTTCACATTCTATTTATCATTCTTCAAGTGGGATGCACTGGGTCCCATGAAATACGTGGGCTTCAAAAACTACGATCTGATCACCAGCGATCCGACCTTCTGGATCTCATTCAGCAACACGCTGATCATGGGCCTGATGGGTACTGTGCCGCAGGTGTTCCTGGCGCTGCTTCTGGCTGTGCTGCTGCACTCGGGCATGACCCGGTTCAAAAAGACATTCCGCATTCTCTATTTCATGCCGAATATTACTTCCATCGTTGCCGTTACGCTCGTATTCAGCACCCTGTTCGGCAACAACGGGATGATCAACTGGCTGCTTAACGGAATAGGTGTAGAGAGCATGGCCTTCAACTCCGGCTGGTGGGGTGTCAAAATTGCCATTTCAACGATGGTGATGTGGCGCTGGACGGGCTATAACGCGATTCTGTTCCTCTCCGGACTGCAGAGTATTCCGATGGATCTGTATGAATCGGCCCGGATCGACGGGGCTAACCGCAGACAGCAGCTGTTCTCCATCACCTTGCCGCTGCTCAAGCCGTTTATTATTTTCGTAACCCTGCAATCGACGATTGGTGCCCTGCAGCTCTTCACAGAGCCGTATGTCTTCCTCGGCCAATCCGGAACCGGATCTACCCGGCAGGAAGGTATCACGATGGTTACCTATTTGTATAGCGAAGCATTCCGCAACGGATTCTTCGGTACAGCGGCGGCTACAGCAGTTCTGCTGTTCCTCGTCACGATACTGTTCTCTGTCCTGAACATGCTGATTTCCAGAAGCGGCAGCAGAGAGACTGGAGGGAAAAAAGCGTGAGCACACTTCGTATGTTCAGAAAAAAACCGGATGATCTCGGCTTTTTCGGCAAGCTGGGCTTCTATTGTCTGCTGATCCTCGGGGCACTGGTCTCTATCTTCCCGTTCTATTGGATGTTCGTCGTCGGTACGAATGACAAGGGAGCTGTGTTCCATGTACCGCCGCTATTGACGGTTGGAGACCAGTTCTTCGACAACTTCAAGCGTGTGCTGGAAAAATCGGACTTCTTCCAGGCGCTCGGCAACTCGCTGTTCGTATCGTCCATGGTGACGATCTCGGTCGTGTTCTTCTGTACACTGGCCGGTTATGCGTTCGCCAAATATGAATTCCCGGGCAAAAATATGCTGTTTGTATTCGTAATCGCTACACTGATTGTTCCGCAGCAGCTCGGGGTATTGCCGACCTATGTTATTATGGCTAAGCTGCACTGGATTGACAGCTTCAAGGCGCTGATTGTGCCGGCGATGGTTAATGCTTTCGGGATTTTCTGGATGCGCCAGTACATATCCGCTGCGGTTCCAACCGAGCTGATTGAAGCCGGACGGATCGACGGCGGCGGGCACTTCAGAATTTTCTGGAAGATTGCGGTGCCGGTAATTACACCTGCAATGGCTACACTGGGTATTCTCAACTTCATGACCGTATGGAATGATTTCTTCTGGCCGCTGGTGGTGCTGAAGAACAAGGAGCATTATACAATACAGATTGCTCTGCAGCAGCTGTTCACTACCCGTGACGGTCTGGATTATGGAATGATTATGTCCGCAACCTTCACGGCAACCTTGCCGCTGCTGGTCGTATTCCTGCTGTTCAGCCGCTGGGTTATTGCCGGTCTGACCTCAGGCGCTATCAAGAGCTGATGAACTGTTATTGGCTGTAACAGGAAATATAGAATGCTGTGAAGAATAATAATGGACAGAGTCAGCAGGAGGAAGGGACCATACATGAAGCTCCGCCGCAAGATCTTGTTCGCTATTATTCTTCTCGTATTCATTCCCGTGATCGTTATGGGGATTGTTACGTATGTCAATTTCTCCAATGCCATGGAGAAGAAATCAAGCAATTTCTACTGGATTTCACTGCTGGAGACGGACCGCAAGCTCAAGTTCGCGCTCAGCGAGATTTCATCAATTACCAATTCTGCGATCACGCAGCCGGCGATTCAGCAATCGCTCAAGCAGCAGAACTTTGTGCTTACCTATGACCGCAAGCAGGAGATTAACAATCTGCTGATCAATCATCCGATGGTCACATCCTTCAGTCTGTACGGTAAAGACCGGCTGCTGTATCAATATAATGCGCCGATGTCTTTTGCCGATATGCACAAACAGGTCTGGTTCGGAGCGATGGAGAGCGCTGAAGGGCGTCCCGTCTGGTCCGGTCCCGGGGAGAACGGCTCGGCAAGCGCGGGCAAACCGGTGCTGGTACAGGCCAGAGTCATTAAAGATTATTATTCACTGGAGGATATCGGCTACCTGGTTGTGTATGTCAAGCCGGATTTGCTAGATCAGATCTTCTGGGAAGCGGCGACCCTGAAAAAAGGGGATATTCTGCTGGTGAACAAGCAGGGCAATATCGTCTTCAACAAGTCCGGAGAGTATATTGGACAAAGGACGGATTTTCCTTTTTTGCAGGAGAATTATACCCAGGAGCAGGACTATTACATTGACAATTATCAAGGGGAGCGGTCTCTGATCACTTTCCTGCCTTCACATAATACAGACTGGTATCTGGCCGCGATTACCCCTATGAATCTGATTTCATCGGAATCGGTGTCCATCCGCAATATCGCCATTATTCTTGGGATGGTATCGCTGCTGTCTGCTTTTCTGTTCGACCATTATTTCATCCGCAGGCTCGTCCGCAGCATTAACAGTGCGGTGAACGGGATGAAGCGGGTCAAGCAGGGGATATTCATGCCGATCACGGTGCCGCTCCGTGCCAATGATGAGAGCGATTCGCTGATCGACGGCTTCAACCGGATGAGCTCGCAGATCAATGAGCTGATCGAGCAGGTACAGACCGAGCAGGGGCGCAAGAAGGAAGCGGAGATGCAGGCGCTGATGGCGCAGATTAACCCGCATTTCATCTATAATTCACTGGAATCCATTAACTCGATGGCGGTGCTGGCCGGCAACAAGGATATCAGCAAAATGGTCATCTCGCTCGGCAGGCTGCTGCGCATCAGCATCAGCCAGAATCAGGAGCTGATTCCGCTGCAAATGGAGTTCGAGCATGTCCGCCACTATCTTGATATTCAGAAGTTCCGTTTCGAAGAGAAATTCTCGTATGAGCTGGACCTGCCCGATTCCCTGAAGATGGTGATGACCCAGAAGCTGATTGTCCAGCCAATCGTAGAAAACGCTTTATATCATGCCATTGAGCAGATGGAGGAGCATGGCACCATTACGGTCAAAGCCCAGGAGAACGGCAAGGATATCATTATAATCGTCAAGGATAACGGGCCGGGCTTTGACCTTGCGGTGCTGATGAGCCAGTGGAACAAGGAACGGGCCAATCTGAGGAAATACAGCGACAGCGGGGTAGGGCTGAAGAATGTACATGAGCGCTTGAACATCCGGTTCGGCAATCCTTATGGCATTCTGGTCTGCTCATCCCCCGGCTTCGGATCAGCGGTTTGTATCCGCATTCCGAAGATTCAGCCATCATGAGAAGGAGAAACGGAATGAAGGACCAGCGGAACGTTGCGAGATGGTTGACCAACTGGGGGTGGATTCTGCTCTACATCGTGCTCATGTCCGGTGCGGTCTGGTTCATTATGCAGGAGGACCGGGAGCCGATTGAAGATAACTCTCCCGAGAAAATCACCTTAACGTTCCGGCACTTCTGGAACAAAGAGCATGACCGGCCGCTGCTGGCCATCTTCGAGGAGGTTGTGCGGAGCTACCAGGAGAGCCATCCGAACGTGAAGGTGAACTTCGAAGGACTGGACCAGAACATTCACCGGGAACAGAAGCTGAAGAGCGAGATGGTGACGGGTACGCCGCCGGATATGTTCGTTTTGTTCGGCGGGGCGGAGATTGAGCCTTATGTCCGTTCGAACCGGCTGATGGATCTGACCGAATTCACGGACATGAACGGATTAAGCAATCAGTTCAAGGACCTGCATCTGTGGACCTTTAACAAACATATTTATGGCCTGCCCATTGAAGGTAATGCAGAGCCGCTCTATTACAACAAAACTATTTTTCATAAGCTTGGACTGGAAATTCCGGAAACAGTGGCGGAACTGGACGAGACGATTGTGAAGCTGAAGCAGGCGGGCTATATCCCGTTCGCGCTAGGGAATGAGGACCGCTGGCCTGCCGGGATCTTCGCCCATTACTTAATGGACCGCTATGCCGGGCCGGAGCTGATTCAGGAGCTGGTGACAGGCGAGAGTGAAGCCGGATTTCAGAACAGCGGCTATATGAAGGCCTTCCAGCATCTGAACCGGTGGATCGGTGAGGGCGCTTTTAGCAGCGAATCCAACGATACGTCAACCGAGAATGCAGTGCGTCTGTTCACTGACGGGAAGGCGGCGATGTATCTTAACGGTAACTGGGACATCAATCTTTTCTCAGGCCAGACAGCTCCGGCGGAATTCCAGAATCAGGTGGGTGTGATTCCGTTTCCGGCGCTGGTCAAAGGGGCGGAACCGTCGATTGCCGGCGGCTACACCATGGGGATCGGGCTGTCATCGAGCCTTACGGGTGCGAAACGGGAAGCTGCGCTGGAGCTGATGAAAGGCTTTTATACCAAGGAAATCCAGACGCGTATTGTGTACGAAGGCCTGAGAATACCCTCGATGCGGATTGCCTTCGATCCGGATAAGACCGGACCGGTATTCGCTCAGGTGATGGAACTGATGGAAGAGAGCCACCAGAGCTTCGTACCCTACGATAATCTGTTGTCTCCTGAAGTGAAGAAGACATTCTTAAGTGTGATTGAAGAGATGATCGGTGGAGGAATGCAGGCCGATCAGGCTCTGCAGCAGCTGCAAGACGCGTCCAAGCAATACTGGAATCTGATCCGGAGCTCGGACGTTCAATAAAGCCTGGGGGGGTGCAATAAGATGAGTGAGCATCAGGAGAAATATAAAGTATTGCTCGTAGATGATGAGCCGATTATTCTGCGCAGCCTGAAGGTTGCGATTCCTTGGGAAGAGCTGGGTTTGACTATTGTTGGTGAAGCGAAGAACGGGGAGGCCGCTCTGCAGCTGATTCAGGAGACTTCACCGCAGATCATCATCAGTGATATCCGCATGCCGGTCATAGACGGGATTGCTCTGATGAAAGAGGTGCTGCCGCGCAGCTCCAAGCTGATCTTCATCTTCATCAGCGGGTACGGCGAGTTCGAGTATGCCAGGGAAGCTTTGCGGCTCGGCGCGTTTGATTATCTGCTGAAGCCGATCGATCATGAGGAACTGGCGGTCATGCTTGCCCGGGCCAGAGAACGGCTCGACCGCCAGAAGGAGAATGAGCAGCTGATGCTCTCCGTCCAGACCTTGTCGCTGCTTGCCCGTGAGCGGATGCTGGCCGAGTTCACGCTCGGCAATCCGCGCCCGCTGCAGCATCTGAAGTGGCTGGAGAACAGTGAGCTTGAGGAAGAATATTTCATGGCCGTTGTCCGTCTGGACGACTATGCCGGCCTCACGGCCAAGTGGAGTGCAGAAGAGAAGCATCTCTGGCTGTTCGCGGTCCGCAACATTCTGGAGGAATGGTCGCTGGAGAACGGGGCGCTGTCGATCTTCCCGTTCTATAACGGGGAGTGGATCCTGCTTTTCCCGGCCGCCATCAGCACCGGCAAAAGAGCGCTAGGTGAACAGCTGATCAACGGCATCAAGAGATACTCTAAGCTGAACTGCTCTGTGGGCATCAGCCGCACCACCCAGGGGATAGATCAGTTAAGCACGGTGTATCCCTTGGCCGCGCAAGCCTTGTATCAGCGTTTCTATTCCGGTCAGGCGGGCGTGTTCATCGAAGAGGAGACTGCGGCAGCCGGCAGCCGTGAGGTGAAATATCCCAAGGAGCTGGAGCTCTCGCTGATTGAGAGTATCCGCACATTGAACCTGGAGCGTATGCTTGCCCTGTTTGATGAAATGTCTGTCTTCATAGAATCCCAGGCCCTGCCGCAGCAGCTGGCGGAACGCCTGATTATTGAGATGAGTGTGGTGCTTTACCGGCAGTTCGAGCATCTGAACACGCATAATGAATGGTCGGTAGAGAGTCTGTTAAGCAAGCTGCATGGCCTGGGAACGCTGTCGGATATGATTGAAGTGCTCAAGGCGGAATTCCGCGAATGGCTGCAGCAGAGTCACAGTACGGCAGCCCGCGAAGACGGGCGCAGCATCATTGAGAAAGTCAAACGGTACATTGAATCCAATTACCACAAGGATCTCAGCATCGAGGAAGTGTCCGAGGTGGCCGATCTCAGCATCAGCCATTTCTGTACCCTGTTCAAACAAATCTCGGGCTATACCTTCCTGGAATTCGTCACCCACTGCCGGATGGAGAACGCCAAGTACATTCTTCAGAACAGTACGGT
The DNA here is from genome assembly GCF_038593005.1 of Paenibacillus sp. FSL E2-0178. Lineage (NCBI taxonomy): Bacteria > Bacillati > Bacillota > Bacilli > Caryophanales > Paenibacillaceae > Paenibacillus > Paenibacillus sp. FSL E2-0178. The sequence goes on along the minus strand of NZ_CP151953.1, from coordinate 1,085,379 downwards.
GAAGGTCTATCAGGTAGCTCCAATGGTCGGTTATCAGGACCCGCGGTATTTCACGCAAGTGTTCAAGAAGGCCACGGGCAAGACGCCGACGGAGTATCGTGAGGAGCATGTGAAGCAGGCTTGATGCAGCGGGGCGGCTCTAACTGTAAAGAGTAGATAAGGAAAGATAGCATATAGACCATAGGAATGTAGGAATGTAGGAACGTAGGAATGTAGGGAAATAGGAACATAAGAACATAAGAATATAAGCATAAGGACGAGCACAAGCACATTTGGCACCTTCGGGTGCTTTTTTTTATGGTTATAGAAATGATGATATTCTTCAGTAACCCCTCTGGTTTCACCGGACGCGAGCCTAGGGAGAGCCAATGTATGCGAAAAACCGAATACAATGTGTCTCCGCGAAGGTAATCCGGCCGAATGTATGCGAAAAAACGAATACAATGTGCTTCCGCGAAGGTAACCGGGCCAATGTATGCGAAAAACCGAATACAATGTGCCTCCACGGAAAAATGAGGAGGATACGGGCGTTTGTTTGCTGGCGGCGGCCCAAAAGTAATCTAAATGAAGTAATGTGCAGTGGTCTTCTTAAGATTCTTATAAGCTGAACAAGCCGCACAAGCTCCACAAGCTCCAGGATCATTCACTTGATTGGAGCTTTTTTTATGGAACAGTGTCCGTCTGTGACGTTATAGGATTCGAGCTACATTCACAGTTGGAAATTAGATTGATGAAATAATAATCTATTTTATAACTAGACAAAACAACTTAATATCTATATATTAATAAACAAATTAGATATATATCTATTTAGTCTATATTAATGTATGGGGGATAGGATCGTGTTAAGGAACAAATATGTAAGAACGATTATTATGTCAAGGGTTTTGCTGCAGCTCGGAGTATGGGTGAGGAACTTTGCGATTCTGCTGTACGTGACGGATATTACGCATAATGATCCCTTCTATGTCTCGCTCATTTCGGTGGCCGAATATGCTCCGATTTTTCTGTTTGCCATTATAGGCGGTACCTTCGCGGACAGGTGGCTGCCCAAGCGGACGATGATGATCAGCGATGCGTTATCGGCGTGTTCCGTCTTTGTGGTGCTGCTGGTTGTCATGTCCGGATCGTGGAGAGCACTGCTGCTGGCCACCCTGGTATCAGCAATATTGTCACAGTTCTCGCAGCCTTCTGCGATGAAGCTGTTCAAACAGCATGTGCCTGAAGATCAGCTCCAGAGTGTGATGGCCATGTTCCAGTCGCTGTCTGCTTTCTTTATGGTAATTGGTCCGGTAATCGGCGCTTTCATCTATAATCATTACGGGATTGAGGTATCGCTGGCTGTAATGGGCGGTATGTTCATTGGCTCAGCGCTCATACTGGGCCTGCTGCCCAAAGACGCGCCGCAACAGGCCGGAAAGCTCCGGAACGGGATCATGGCTGAAATGAAATCCGGACTGGATTATGTGCGTTCGAGCCGGGTGCTGAGGAATCTGGGCGCGGCTTTTGCGTTTGCGGGACTTGCCGCAGGACTGATCCAGCCGCTGGGGATATTCGTAATCATTGAGAATCTGGGCAGAGACAGAGGGTTCCTGCAGTGGATTATGATGGCGAACGGGGCATCGATGCTGCTCGGCGGAATGCTCATTATGAGCAAAGGCAAGGCCGTGAAGCCACAGACGATGCTTGCATTCGGTCTGCTGGTCAGTGCGGCTGGAACGGTCGGCGTGGGGTGGTCGCATCATACAGCATTGACGATCACACTGCAGACGCTGACCGGATTCTTTTACCCGTGTATCCATATCGGCATCAACACACTGATTCTGCGGAATACCGAGGCCGGCTATATGGGCAGGGTTGGCGGAATTATGGGTCCGATGTTCATGGGCTTCATGGTGATCGGGATGACTGCGGCGGGTTATTTGAAGGAAGCCTTCTCGCTGTTCACGGTATTCACCGGAAGCGGCATACTGTTCCTGATCGCGATGCTGATTCTGCTGCCGATGGTCAGGGCGAAGGAGCCGGGACAGCAATCTCTTCAGGGGTGACTATGACATATGTCATACACCGGGGTTGATGTTTGTGACTTACAGGGGTGACACTTTCTTCTCTATAATGTAGAGAGATAAGTATCCTTGAATGGATGCATCCGAGGAGGAAACGATCCCGATGACTACAAACCAGACATCCCAGCTCTCCAGCTTGAAGAAAAGCGTAGCCCCTTACGAAAAAACAGACCGTAAAGCGAGCATCTACCAGCTCATTAATACACTTGGACCACTAGTGCTCCTATGGACTGCTGCTTATTTCAGCTTATCCGTTTCCTACTGGCTGACGCTGCTGTTCGCCGTTCCGGCTGCAGGTTTTGTCATCCGCACCTTTATTATTTGTCATGACTGCTGTCACGGCTCATTCTTCAAGAACCGCAAAGCGAACGATATTTTCGGAACAATAACCGGTGTGCTCACTCTGGTCCCTTACCGCCAGTGGAAGCACAGCCATTCGATACATCATGCGGGAAGCAGCAACCTCGACAAAAGAGGCATCGGCGACATCTGGATTATGACCGTGGATGAATATGCAGCCGCGAAACCTCTGCAGCGACTATACTACCGGATCTATCGTAACCCTCTGGTTTTGTTTGTACTCGGACCCATTGCCGTCTTCGTGATCCAGTACCGTTTCAACGCCAAAGGTGCCAGACGCAAGGAACGCATGAATACGTATTTGACGAATGTCTCGATAGTAGCTCTGTACGGTACGATGATTATGCTTGTCGGTTGGCAGGCATTCCTGCTGGTGCAGCTGCCGGTTGTGTTCGTCTCCGGGTTTCTCGGCATTTGGCTGTTCTATGTGCAGCATCAGTTTGAAGATACCTACTTCGAGCATGATGAGGAATGGAGCTATGTCAACGCCGCAGTAGAAGGAAGCTCCTACTATAAGCTGCCGAAGCTGCTGCAGTGGATTACCGGTAACATCGGTTTTCACCATGTGCATCATTTGAGCCCGAAGGTGCCCAATTATAATCTGGAGCTGGCCCATAATGCCACACCGCCGCTGCAAAAAGCGACAACCATCACGCTCAGCACCAGTCTGCAGGCCTTGAAATACCGTCTGTGGGATGAGGAGCACAAAACGTTCGTCAGCTTCAAGGAAATGAAGCAGCGGCTGCAGCAGAAGAAGCCTGCGGCAGCCGAGGTGCTGAAGGTAATCAAACCGGGATTCCAGAGTAAATAGAAGCCGTCATAGAAGAGAAAGGCAGGACCGGGAGATCATGCCGCAGGTTCTGTTCTTTCTTTTTGTCCAAATCATTCTGCAGAATTGCCGGTTTACATAAGGTTTGTGCTAAAATGGGGGTATAATCTTGCTGGCAAAAAGGATGGCTAACATGCAGAAGTGGCATCATATTTTTCATAAAAGCACGGGACTGAGCCCCTATGTATGGGTCGTTTTTTACATTCTTCCGTTCTATTCGATCTTTCGCTCGGCCTCGGCAGGCCGCTGGGTATACGGAATTCTGATGATTATCGTCTTCTTCGCCTGCTATGTGCTGGCGTTTAAGTCGAAAGGATGGGTAGTCTATTTCTGGACCAGTGTGCAGATTGTTGTCTCGATAACGATGACGCTGCTCTTCGGGTATATGTACTTTGCGCTGTTCCTGGCTTTTTTCATCGGAAATATCCAGAAACGGGCTGCTTTCTTCACCCTGTATTCGATTCATCTGCTGACAACGATCGTGGCCATCAACTATGAGCTGATTACGCGTAATCCCGTGTTCCTCTCGCAGCTGCCGTTCGTGCTGGTCAGTATCATTGCCGTGGTGCTGCTGCCTGTCACGACCTATAACCGCAACAATCAGGATAAGCTGCAGGGACAGCTGGAGGATGCCAACAAACGGATCTCCGAGCTGGTCATTATGGAGGAGCGCCAGCGGATCTCCCGTGATCTGCATGATACGCTGGGGCAGCGGCTGTCGCTGATTGGCCTTAAGAGTGACCTGGCAGGCAAGCTGATCACCAAGAATCCGGCGCAGGCCCAGATCGAAATTAATGATGTCCGGATGACGGCCCGCAGCGCCCTCAAGGAAGTCCGGGAAATGATTACCCAGATGCGGGGCATCCGGCTTGAAGATGAGCTGATCCGTATCCGGCAATTACTCCAGGCGGCAGAGATTGGCTACATGCTGGAGGGTGACCCTAACCTGACCAACACTTCCCTGATTACCGAGAATGTGCTGAGCATGTGTATGAAGGAGGCCGTGAACAATGTGGTCAAACATAGCGGTGCCTCGCTGTGCCTGATTCAGATCGAACCTTCCCGGACCGACCTGATCATCAAGGTGAAGGATAACGGCGCGGGAATTGAAGGGACTAATCACTACCATAAAGGTCATGGGCTGCAGGGGATGAGGGAACGGCTTGAATTCGTCAACGGCAGTATGGAAGTGGTGCGTGACGAAGGAACAACGATTGTCATTAAGGTGCCCAATGTTGCACAGCGGCCGGAAATGGAGGTAAATGTGTAATGATTACGATAGTGATTGCCGAAGATCAGCGCATGCTGCTGGGGGCGCTCGCTGCTCTCCTGGATCTGGAGGAGGATATGAAGGTTGTGGGCCGGGCAGGCAACGGGGAAGAGGCTGTGAAGCTGGTGAAGCAGCATCAGCCGGATATTTGCATCATGGATATTGAAATGCCGGCCATGACGGGTCTCGAAGCGGCGGAAGCACTGAAGGGATCGGGCTGCAAAATCATGATTCTGACCACGTTTGCCCGGACCGGTTATTTCGAACGTGCGGTCAAAGCCGGAGTTGATGCCTATCTGCTCAAAGACAGTCCAAGCGAAGAGTTGGCCTTGTCGATCCGCAATGTGATGGACGGCAGACGGATATACGCGCCGGAGCTGATGGATGAGGCTTACAGCAGCGAAGCTAATCCGCTGACGCAGCGTGAGAAGGAAGTGCTGGGGCTGATCGCGGACGGCAAGAATACGAAGGAGATCGCCAGCCAGCTGTATATTACGACCGGAACGGTCCGCAACTATATCTCTGTGATCCTGGACAAGCTGGATGTCGGCAACCGGATTGAAGCGATCACGCGCTTTAAGGAAAAAGGCTGGTTTAAATAAAATAATTTGCTTGGAATATTGAAACGGCAGCTGTCTTCTGTGACAGCGGGCCGTTTCTTTTTTTTGCAGACAGAGACAAGGCTTATTCTAGTGGTAGGGCAGACGGGCAGACGTAAGGAGTGGAGCAGAGGCGGACTTTGCTTGAAGCAGAGAAACCAGCCTGGCTCTAACTGTATTTAGTGCAACTAAAATCGCCTGACAGTTCGAGTTAAGCAGGATAACTGTATTTTATACACTTATATAGACTGCCTTTCGTTGAATGATCACTTTTCGTAATTTTTAGTTGTACAGAATACAATTAACGGGACAAATCCGCTGGAAAGCCTGTTTTTAACTGCACGAAATACACTTATTCCCTGCCTGCGCTAACTGGATAAGTAAGCTAGGTCATATTAACTATTTTAACCCTGTGACAGCCTTCTGGATTGGATCGGTGGAATATTTTTGCTAAGATAAATGCAAACATGTGATCTTATCCGTTGAAGTTGGGTAATAACTTGCATGTGTCATAACCGCACTCCTATTTATGCCGCGTACATCCTATTTCAGCCGGGAGGAATCTGATTTGCCTGAACTTACTTCATCATACGTTGATTCACTTGCACCCAATGCTGCAGCCATCAAGAACGGTCAAGGTCTGGTCCGCAAAAAAAGCTTCATAGAGCTCCATCAGTCGGAGGACGGAGAGCTGCTGTTTGGAAAATGTGCAGGGAGCGGCAAGACTCCCTATGAGTGTTCTGTGGATTTCATCGTGCCGGACAATCCGGTATTCCGTTGCAGTTGCCCCAGCCGCCAGTTTCCCTGTAAGCATGCGTTAGGGCTGCTCTATGCCAAGGCCGAAGGCCAGACGTTCAGCCCTGCTCCCGTCCCTGAGGACATAGCCTCCAAGCGTGAGAAGGCTGAGAAGCGGGAAGAGAATAAGGTGAAGCAGGCGGCCGAAGGGGCAGAGCCTAAGCCGAAGAAGATTAACAAATCCGCGCTTAAGAAAAAAATTACCGCCCAGCTTGAAGGGCTCGATATGCTTGAGAAGCTGGTGCTGGGGTTCGTCCGCGGCGGACTGTCCACCATTGACCGTTCGAGCATGAAGACGATTCAGGAGCAGGTGAAGCAGCTTGGCAACTATTATCTGTCAGGAGCACAGATTGAGCTGCGCCGGTTCACGATTCTCATGTTCGGCGGCAAGGACCAGGAACAGAATTATACATATGCGATGGAGCAGCTGTCACGGCTTCATGCATTTATTAAGAAGGGCCGGGCGTATCTGCTGGCCCGGAGCGAGGACCCGGAGCTTGCACTCGACCATGAATCGACCATCGATGAGTGGCTGGGACATGCCTGGCAGCTGAGCGAACTGAAGGAATACGGGCTGGTGAAGGATGGGGCAGAGCTGCTGCAGCTCGCCTTCTACAGCTTCAATGATATGGCCCGGCTGGAATATGTGGATCTCGGGTATTGGGTGGACCTCACTGCGGAAGGCGGGAGGATCCACCGGACGGTCAATTATCGGCCGTATAAGGCCGCTAAGCTGATGCGGGAGGAAGACAGCTTCTTCGAGATTGCTGTTGTCCCTCAGCTCTATACTTATCCGGGCGATATGAATGCACGGGTCCGTTTTGAAGCCATGTCTCCAAGAACAGTGCAAGGCCCGGATATAGAACGGGCTACTGCCCAGGCTCACCGCTCCTACGCGGAAGCTGTCAAGATGGTGAAGAACCAGATCAAGAATCCGCTCAGCGACAAGCTGCCGGTGATGCTGCTGCATGCCGCCAGTCTGGGCATTACGGAGAGCGGACAATATGTCATAACGGATGAATCCGGCAGCAGGCTGGCGCTGGAGGATATTCCGTCCCTGCCGCAGGGAACCGTGCATATGCTGCCGTTTGTGCCGGCTGCCGCGCATACGGATTGCTACCTGCTGGTGATGTTCGAGCATAACCTGGACAAGGGAAGGCTGACTGCCCAGCCGCTGACAGTCATTAAGGGTGAAGAAATCATCCGGTTGCTGTATTAGAAGTTCAAGGAAGGACAGCGGCGAGCATCTGAATTCTAAGGTAACTCAAGTTCATTCATATAGGAGGACAGTCCATGAGCACAGCGTTATTACAGGAGCTGCATCAGGAGATTAGAAGACTGTATATTGCCGGAAGCGGGCTGGCGGCCGGAGACTTCCGCCTGAAACGACTGCTTCCGCAGTTTCAGCAGCTGGGGGAACGCGCACCGGTCTTTAAGAAGCTGGGCGAGGGCGTGGCTTCATTACTGGAGCCTGACGGTGCTGAAGAGGCCGCTCCCGGTGTTCAACTGCAGGAGCTTACGCTGCTGCTGGAGTCGGTGCTGTATACCCAGGGGACAACAGCAGTTGACGGAACCCCCGGACCTTTGCCGGCCTTGAGCTTTGAACTTAAGACGAATCAGCCCTACCGCAAGATTGGTGCCGTTCAGCAGGCGCTCAGTACAACGGGAAGCGGAAGATATGAAATTGTAATTGATGCTTTTAAGGACGGTGTTTTTCAGGATTTGCGGCTGCTCCCGCCGGCAGTCTCGGCACTGAACGATCCATATTCGGAACTTGCAGACTTTGCCATGACTGATATTCTTCCGTCCTATGGACCGGACATTGCCGGATTCCTCTTCGAAAGCCTGGATCCAGCCGGCGGCAGGAGCGAGGTCCGCAAGCTTGAGGTGATCGGCAAGGTGGGAGGAGACCGGTATCTGGAGGAGATGTTCCGCATCGCCGGAAGCGGCAGTGAAGACATCCGGGTAGCCGCTATGAAATGGCTCGCCGGTCATGAGCCGTATGTGGACGCACTCTTGGAGTGGACAACAGATAAGAAGAAGGCCATACGTGAAGCTGCCTTCTCGGCGCTGGCTGCAGGCGGTTCGCAGCAGGGCGGTGAACGGCTTGTGGAGGCTTTCACGGCGAAAAAGGACCGTGAGATGGTTGCCGGTGTACTGGCTGGCAGAGCTTCCGCAGAGGTGTCTGATAAGCTGGCGGCATTGTTCATGGAAGAACTGCAGAAGGCGCCGCAGAATAATGCGGACAAGAAGCTGACAGAGAGTGCATGGAATAGCCTTCTTCCATTCTTGACCGCTCTGCGCCATGAGCGGAGCCCGCAGCTGGATGAAATCTACAGCTATATCCTTCAGGAGTACGCCCGGTTCTCCCCGCTCGGCTGGATTCCGCTCATTGACCAGGCAGCCTGGTATAAAGAGAATACTCCGGGCGGAGCTGCGCTGGCAGAGCTGGAGGCACTGGATAAGCGCAGTGTGCGTTTCCTGCCGAATTATTTCCACGCCGCCCAGCGGGTAATGACGCCCAAGGAGCTGTACAGCCGGTTCGGCGGAACCTTTATGGACAAATTGAAAGCACTGGTGGGCAAGGATGCCAAAGATGCGGCTCAGCGCGCCCAGCTGCTGATTAGTACGATTGAGGAGCAGATCGTGGATATCCGCCGGAGAGCGTATGAGGTAGAGTGGGATGCTGCAGGAATCAGGCAGCCTTACAGCAGGGAGATGCTGTCAGCCGAGGAGATTGCGGCAGCCTGGGATTCCCGGTGGCTGGACTGGTTCATTCAGCATGATGCGGTGAACCTGGCAAGCGCTTTTGCCCGGCCGGGGCATAAGGGCGTGCGGGACTACCTGCTTGGCAAGCTGCAGGAGCCATTTAAACGCACGACTTATGATCTCCTTTCTAATATTTTCAAGGGTCTGGAGAGGGCGGGGGTGCCGGAGCCGGAGCGTCTTGAGCTGCTGATGACAGCCCTGGAGAATAAAAATGTTCATACAGCTTACACATTTGAGCTCTACTTGTTTAAACTGATGGAGCGCTTCCCGGCCAGCTATGCAGGACGTCTGGAAGCGATTGTCCCTAAATATAGATATGAATGCAAGCAGCAGCTGGAGTATGTGCTGAACAGCTTGAAGAGTGTGCAATAATCCAGGGCGGATGTAGCTTAAGAAATCTAATTGATGAGTTCTTATAAAGGAGAGGTGTTCATGTCGACGGAACAAAGTCAGCTTCAGGATTACATGCGTCTGCCAGCCGAGGTTCTATACCGTGAGGAATTGGAGGCGTTGCGCAGGGAAGATACAGGCCGTATCCCTGCCGGGTGGCAGATGTCGCCGCGTTCGGTGTTAACCTTCATTGCCGGAGGCAAGGCGGGCAAGACCGTGATTACCCCGAAATATATCGGTAACACGCGGCTGATAGAGATGGCAGTGGCCACGCTGGTAACAGACCGGGCGCTGCTTCTGATCGGTGAGCCGGGAACGGCGAAGTCCTGGCTGTCCGAGAATCTGGCGGCTGCGATCTACGGCAACTCGGGCCTGGTCGTGCAAGGGACTGCCGGAACCAGTGAGGAGCATGTACGTTATTCATGGAACTATGCCATGCTTCTGGCGAACGGGCCAACGCCGGAGGCGCTGGTCAAGAGTCCGATTATGCGGGCAATGGAGGACGGCGGGATAGCCCGGTTTGAGGAGATTTCCCGCTGCGCTTCCGAGGTGCAGGATGCGCTGATCTCCATCCTCTCGGAGAAGACGATCTCCGTGCCGGAGCTGGGCAAGGAGACCAGTGCCCGCAAAGGCTTCTCCATTATTGCCACTGCCAACACGCGTGACCGCGGCGTGAACGAAATGTCAGCGGCGCTCAAGCGCCGGTTCAACATCATTGTGCTGCCGGCACCGTCTGATCTGGAGACCGAGCTGTCGATCGTGAAGAAGCGGGTTGCAGAGATTGCTTCTTCGTATGAGCTTCAGGCTTCTGTTCCGGCGGATGAAGCACTGCTCAAGGTAGTGACGATCTTCCGCGAGCTGCGCAGCGGCATGACGCTCGACAAGAAGGAGAAGGTGAAGACACCGGCCGGTGTAATCTCCACGGCGGAAGCCATCTCCCTACTGACGAACAGCATGGCCCTGGCAGCCAGCTTCGGCAGCGGAGAATTGACCGATGGGGATCTGGCTGCCGGCCTGCAGGGGGCTATCGTCAAGGATGATGACAAGGATAAGCTGGTCTGGAAGGAATACCTCGATAATGTAATGAAGAAAAAAGGAGCGGACTGGCGCGGATTGTATCAAGCCTGCAAGGAGATGAACGAGTGAGTGGGGCGGCTGTTGCTGCCGTTGTGAATATTTTCGGGGTGCGCCATCTGTCTCCGGGCGGTGCGAAGCATCTGCTGGAATACTTGAATGAGCTTCAGCCGACCGCCGTCCTGATCGAAGGACCCAGTGATGCAACTGATGAGATCCGTCATTTGACTCACACCGTCACGAAACCTCCGGTTGCGATTCTGGCCTTTACTGAGGATTTGCCTGTGCGGACGGTGCTGTGGCCGTTCGCTGTCTACTCCCCGGAATACCAGGGGATGCGATGGGCAAAGGAGCATGGGGCAGAAGCGGAATTCATCGATCTTCCCTCATCCGTAACCCTGGGTCTGCAGGATGCCCTGCGGCTTGAATCCGGGAGCAGGCCGGTGCTTAAGCCTGCGGCGGATGAACAAGGTGAGCCTACGGATGATGAGCTGCAGGAGCAGGAATCGGTATACAGCCGGATTGCCCGGCTCGCCGGTGAATCTGATTATGATATGTATTGGGAACGCAATTACGAGCATAACGCCAGCAGCGGAGCGTACCGTGCGGCGATACTGGCGTTCTCAGCCCGGATGCGTGAGCTGTCAGAGTCCCGGGAGCTGGTAGAGCAGCCACGCGAATATGCTTATAACGCGCTGCGCGAAGCTTATATGCGGCGCCAGATCCGGAAGAAGATTGAAGCCGGCCATCAGCCGGAGAAGATAGTAGTGATCTGCGGCGCTTACCATGCTGCTGCACTGGCAGACCTTGCAGACGGGATGACCGACAGCGAGCTGGCGTCACTGCCTACACGCAGCACGAAGCTGACGCTGATGCCGTATTCGTATTACAAGCTCTCTACAATGTCCGGCTATGGTGCAGGCAACGGGGCTCCGCATTACTTCGAGCTGATGTGGGAGCTGATGGAGTCCGGCAGGGCTGAGGAGCTGCCGCATCTCTACCTTTCCTCCGTGGCTAGGCAGGTACGCGGTTCCGGGACGCACCGCTCCACCGCTGAAGTCATTGAAGCGGTCCGGCTGGCAGAGTCGCTGGCAGCACTGCACGGCGGGAGCGCGCCTACACTGCGTGATCTGCGCGATGCCGCCCAGACACTGCTCGGCCATGGCGACCTCTCGGTTGTTGCCGAATCGCTGGCCCGGGTAGATGTCGGTACGGCGATTGGCAGCCTGGCCGAAGGTGTCAGCCAGACACCGATCCAGGATGACCTGAACCGGCTGCTGAAGCGGTATAAGCTGGAGAAATACAAGTCCACTGTAGCCAGTGACCTGGCGCTCGATCTGCGGGAGAACCGCCGGGTATCCAGCGCCGAAGCGGCCTACCTGGATCTGCACCGTTCCGTGCTGTTTCACAGGCTGGAGCTGCTGGGCATATCCTTCGTGCGGAATATGCCAAGCGGTCAGTCCGGGGCAACCTGGTCAGAGCACTGGATTATCCAGTGGTCACCGGAGGTGGAGATTCAGGTGGTTGAATCGACTCTCCTCGGCGAGACCATTGAAGTCGCTGCAGCTTATGTGCTGAAGGAGAAGCTGCTGGAGTGCCGCTCCATTACTGATGCGTCTGCGCTGATCCGCATCGCCTGCCAGTGTGCGATGACCTCGCAGATGGAGGAGAGCAGCCGGGTGCTGCAGAGCCTGGCGGTGGACAGCCGCGATGTAGTTGCTATTGCCGCCGCTGCCCGGGATATGGCGACAATTATCGGCTTCGGCGATATCCGCAAGGTGGATACCGCTCCGCTCGTGCCGCTGCTGGAGGAGCTGTTCCGGCGCGGCTGCCTGTTCCTGCTGGATGCGAGCGGCTGCAATGACGAAGCTGCGGCGCTGATGATCAGCGCCATGAATGAGCTGAACGGCATCTCGCTGGAACATAGCGGGACTCTGGATACTGCCCTGTGGCTGCAGGAGCTGCAGCAGCTGTCACAGCGGGATGACCGTAACCCCCGGCTGTCCGGCTTCGCCTGCGCGATCCTGATGGAGCGGGCTGCGGTCTCTGCGGAAGATGTGGCTGCAGAGGTGTCACGCCGGCTGTCTCCGGGTATCCCTGCTGATCTGGGGGCGGGCTGGTTCGAAGGGCTGTCTATGCGTAACCGCTACGGCCTGTTATCGCGGATGAGCCTGTGGGAGCAGCTGAATGATTATATTAATGCCCTGGACGATGAGGAATTCAAACGTGCCCTGGTCTTTCTGCGCCGGGCATTCAGTACCTTCTCTTCCCGGGAGAAGACGATGATCTCCGAGCTTCTGGGTGAGCTGTGGGGTGTGAACACTGAACAGGCTGCTGAGATTCTTACAGGCGAGCTGAAGGAGGAGGAAGCCAAAATGCTGGATGAGCTGAATGATTTTGACTTCGGTGACCTATAGATGGCGGAGGATATTAAGGATAACGGGCGGAACGGGGCGGTATCGCGTTGGCGGCTGATTCTAGGCCAGGAAGCTGAGGAAGCCTTATCCGGTTACGGGGCAGGCGGCGGACCTACACTGACCGAGGAAGAGCTGATTATGGATGCGGCGCTGGCTGCCATCTATAATGAGGCAGGTGCTGGCGGAGCTGACGGGACCTCTCAAGCGGGTTCGAAGGGCAGAGGGGCGGGATCAGGGCATGCCGCTATTAACCTGTCCAAATGGCTTGGGGATGTGCGCACCTTCTTCCCGGAGGATGTTGTCTCGATTATCCAGAGTGATGCCATGGAGCGCAAAGGCTGGAAGCAGCTGCTGTTCGAGCCGGAGCTGCTGGCGGCCGTGAAGCCGGATATCCAGCTGGTGGGTACGCTTCTGGCACTCAAAGGTAAAATTCCCGAGAAAACAAAGGATACCGCAAGAATGCTAGTCCAGGCACTGGTTGATGAGCTGGTCAAGCTGCTGGAGACGGATATCCGCCGTGCCGTCACCGGCGCGCTGAACAAGCGGCAGCATTCTCCGCTGCCGTCCCTGAGCGGGCTGGACTGGAAGCGGACCATTGAGCGCAATCTGAAGCATTATGATGCAGAGCGGCGGATGATTATCCCCGAGCGGTTCTTTTATTTCGACAGGGCCCGCCGCAGCAAGGAATGGACCGTGATCGTGGACATTGACCAGAGCGGATCGATGGCCAGCTCTGTCATCTGGGCTTCGGTGATCGGCTCAATCTTCGCCAGCATTCCGGCGCTTAACACGCGTGTGGTCGCTTTTGACACTGAGGTCGTAGATTTGACTGAGCAATGTGCCAATGATCCGGTAGACATGCTCTTCGGCATTCAGCTTGGCGGCGGCACGGATATCCATAAGTCCGTGAAGTATTGTGAGCAGTTCATTGAGGAGCCGAAGAAGACGCTGTTCATCATTGTTTCCGATCTGTATGAGAACGGCAACCAGGCCGGACTGGTCCGGCGGATGCGTGAGCTGCGCGAATCCGGTGTGCGGACGATGACACTGCTGGCCCTGTCGGATGAAGGGAAGCCTTCCTACGACGAGCGCCTGGCCGCCCAGCTCACCCGTGACGGAACCCCTTGCTTTGCCTGTACTCCGGCGTTACTGCCTATTTTGGTCGAGGGAGCGCTCAAGGGCCAGGATCTCGGTGAATTGTCCAAGCGTCTGGGGATGGCGCGATAATTTTTAGGAACAGGAAACACTTACTTTATAATCACATATTGTGTAACATGCATATATCATTTATAATCGGTTATTAAAAAGCACCTATCGCTAGGCGCTGCTTGAAAGGAAATGAATTTCTTATGTCAAGTAAGTTGAGAGCGGGTATTGTTGGCGGTACCGGTATGGTCGGCCAGCGTTTCATTGCACTTCTTGAGAATCATCCCTGGTTTCAGGTAACGGCTATTGCCGCGAGCGCGAATTCGGCCGGTAAGACGTACGAAGAGTCCGTCAAAGGCAGATGGAAGCTGTCTTCACCCATGCCGGAGGCCGTTAAGAGCATTATGGTTCAGGACGCATCCAAGGTAGAGGAAGTGTCTGCGGATGTGGATCTGATCTTCTGCGCTGTAGATATGAAGAAAGAAGAAATCAAGGCACTGGAAGAAGCCTACGCACGCACCGGCACTCCGGTTATATCCAACAATTCCGCGCACCGCTGGACGCCGGATGTTCCGATGGTGATTCCTGAGATCAACCCTGAGCATCTTGAGGTGATTGCCCAGCAGCGCAAACGTCTGGGTACCGAAACCGGATTTATCGCTGTCAAGCCTAACTGTTCCATTCAGAGCTACATGCCTACACTGCATGCGCTTCATGATTTCAAGCCTTCGAAGGTTGTTGTGACGACGTATCAGGCGATTTCAGGAGCCGGTAAAACCTTTGCCGACTGGCCGGACATGGTGGACAACGTGATTCCATTCATCGGCGGCGAAGAAGAGAAGAGCGAGCAGGAGCCTTTGCGGATCTGGGGGAAGGTAACTGAAGAGGGGATTGTCAAAAGCGAACAGCCAGTGATCACCACACAGTGTATTCGTGTACCGGTTGCTGATGGCCATATGGCTGCGGTATTCGCATCCTTTGAGCAGAAGCCTAGCAGGGAAGAGATTCTGGAACACTGGAACAGCTTCCAGGGACGTCCGCAGCAGCTGGGACTGCCAAGCGCACCTAAACAGTTCATTACCTATTTCGAAGAAGAGAACCGTCCGCAGACCCGTCTGGACCGTGATATTGAGAACGGAATGGGAATTTCAGCCGGCAGACTCCGTGAAGATTCACTCTATGACTACAAATTTGTCAGCCTGTCCCACAACACTGTAAGAGGTGCTGCCGGCGGTGCTGTCCTGATCGCTGAACTGCTGAAGGCCGAAGGTTATATTCAGCCGAAATAAGCAGCAGGAACAACTTCATTTCAGTTCGTAATGCAGCCTGCCGGAGCTTCTCCGCGCAGGTTGTTTGCGGTTTTACCTGACATTACCCCAGGAATAATGGTAAGATAGAGGAATGCATGACGAAAACTGAATACTGACGGAGTGATATTGTGGCAAAAAGTAAAGGCGGCGGCACAGGCAGAGGGACAGGGAGCAAGGGCTGGACCCGCTGGAATAAGACGGCGAAACCCGTGAAGCCGGCAAAAAGCGGACCTCCCGGAAGCCCGGGTACCAAACCGGGAACCAAGGGAGCAGGCGCAGCCAAGGGCAGCGGCGGCGGCAACAAAACCGGAGGCAGTAAATAAGGCGGCCTTGTGCCCATATGCAACATCTGATTTGTAAGTGAATCAGGTGTTCTTTAATATGTAGGGCAGGAAAGCGGGTACTGGAGTGAGAATTAATAAATATATAAGTGAGACAGGCGTATATCCGCGCAGAGAGACGGACCGGCTGATTGCGGCGGGACGTATAACCATTAACGGTATAGCCTGTGCAGCGGGGGCCAGTGTTGAGCCTGGAGATACGGTGGCCGTTGACGGCGTTACGCTGAGCCCAGACCGGGAAGAACGGGTCTATCTGGCTCTTAACAAGCCAGTTGGGATTACCTGTACAGCTGCCCGGCAGGTGGAAGGGAACATCATTGATTATGTCGGTTATCCTTCCCGGATCTTTGCTGTTGGCAGGCTGGACAAACAGTCCGAAGGGCTGATACTCATGACCAATGACGGAGCCGTGGTTAACCGGATGATGCGCTCCGAGCATGGGCATGAGAAGGAATATAACGTTACGGTGGACAAGCCGGTGACTGAAGCATTCCTTCAGGAGATGTCAGCCGGTGTGGATATTCTCGGGACCCGGACCAAGCCTTGCCTCACCCGCAGGATCACGGACAACGAGTTCGCGATTATTTTAACCCAGGGACTGAATCTGCAGATCCGCCGGATGTGCAAAGAACTGGGTTACCGGGTGCTCCGCCTGGAGCGCATCCGGGTCATGCACATTACGCTCAGCGGCCTTGAGCGGGGGCAGTGGAGGCATCTGACCGCAGAAGAGCAGGCTGAACTCCACTCCAGACTGGACGCAGAGCAATAGGGATTCACAGCATTTAAGCGTTTGCTGACACACTGACAAACCATCAGGAGGATCAAATGAGAATAATAAGTTTGCTATTAGCGCTAATGGTTATAGCCGGCTGCTCGGGAACCGGCAGTAATGAAACTGCAGAGCCGCCGGAAGCATCTGTATCTTCAGAAGCAGCACAGTCAACTGCACCACAAGCCTCTCCGGCGGATACAACCGCTGATTTTACGGGGGAAGTACCGGAAGTCTCCCCGGAGATTTCGGATGAATATTCAGGATTCTTACATATGGATGCCGTTCAGCTGAACGGGCAGATCTACGAGGTGTATTACTGGAACAAAGGGGAATTTACGTATACGCAGTTTGCGGTTGTGAAGGACGGGAAGATTGTCTTTGACAGCAAACAGGCCGGAATTAAGATGGAAGGCGGCAATATCTGGAGTGAGGAAGATGATCTCTGGGCGGAAGCGCTTGTGCAGAATAACCATGCCACCTTTTTGTTCAGTCTGATGGATAACCGTCCTGAATCATCCTATATTGTCGTGGAGGAAATCGACGGAGTCATGCAGGTAACTGTTAACGATAATGTCTCGGTGAACTATGAGGATACGGATCAGGACGGAGATGAGGATTTGCTGGCAAGTCCCTTTTCCGGGCAAATGCCGCTTGGTCCAGCGCTGGTAGGCGTGTATGAGCTTCAGGGAACGCGGTATGTACCGGATAAGACCCTCACCAAGTTATATGCGGAAGATCAGCTGCGGCTAAGTGAGCAGGAGTACAAAAATAACCCCACAGACCTGACACTGGACAGCTTGCTCAGTGCCTATCTGATTCTGGAGCAGCGTAGTTTTGCGTTGACGCGGTTTGAAGAATTCTATGAGTGGGCAGGACAGCGTGCCGGAGACGGCGGTTTTGTGGACGAATATTATGACCGCTTGAAGAAGAATGAGACGCCGGAATACTTCAGCGGATGGATGGACAAGCTGGAGCCATTGCGTACTGAGAGATAAACCTGGATTTGTCTGTTCAATTATAAAAAGGGATTCTGGAGGCAGCCGTTAATGGCCTTCTGGAATCCCTTTTTTCATTCCGTACAACATCAAGTGGCGGACTCTGACGCCTGAAACTGCTTGTTATACAAATCCCTGTAGACCCCGTTGTCCGCCAGCAGAGAAGCATGTTGTCCAGACTCCACAATAGCGCCGTCCTGAACGACAAGAATGGTATCGGCAGCCATAATGGTGGAAAGCCTGTGGGCGATAACGATGCTGGTCTTGCCCAGCAGCAGCTGATGCATCGCCTGTTGGATATAGAACTCCGACACTGTATCCAGTGACGAGGTGGCTTCATCCATGATGATAATAGGCGGATTCTTGAGCAGCACGCGGGCGATCGAGATCCGCTGCTTCTCTCCGCCGGACAGCTTGATTCCCCGGTTACCGACTACCGTGCTGTAGCCTTCAGGCAGCTTCATAATGAAATCATGAATATAAGCGGCTTCACAGGCGGCAATCATCTCAGCTTCAGTGGCACTGGCGCTTGCATAGAGCAGATTCTCTTGGATGGTCCCGTTGAACAGATACGTATCCTGGGTAACCAGCCCGATCTGAGAGCGTAAGGAGTGCAGCGTGAATTCACGGATATCCTTGCCGCCGATGCTGATCACACCTGAATCCAGTTCATAGAGTCTGGGGATGAGGGTGGTAATGGTTGTTTTACCCGCTCCGCTGGGGCCGACCAGCGCAGTCAGTGATCCGGCGGCAGCCGTGAAGGAAATCCCCTGCAGGGCCGTTTTGCCCGGCTGATAGGCGAAATTTACATTTTCAAAGACGATATTCTGACCGTCAGCACTGCTTGGCAGGGCCAGCGGCGAATCCACAATCAGCGGGTCCATATCGAAATAGTCAAAAATCCGTTTAAACAGCGCCACCGACCGGTTCACATCCACATACAGATTGGTCATTTGCATCACAGGCCCGTATAATCTGCCCAGCAGCGCCACAAAGGTGATAATCGCACCAACCGTCAGCTCTCCCTGAATAAATAAATACCCCCCGTACAGATATATCAGCATGGGCCCGATACTGGTGAAGGTGGTGAGAACCAGCATAAACCAGCGGCCGGCCATCGATTCCCGGATCTGCAGGCGTGTCGCCTGGGCATTAACGGTTCTGAAGCCCGCCAGCTCGGTGTCTTCCTTGGTGAACAGCTTCATGAGCATATATCCGCTGAGACTGAGCGTTTCCTGGATGATCTGGTTTTGCTCGGAGATCTTCTCCTGGGTTTCCTTGGCCAGCTTCCAGCGCACATTGCCCATTTTGCGGGTTGGCATAATGAACAGGGGGACGACCAGTATGCCCAGCAGCGCCAGCTTCCAGTTCATAATAAACAGAGTTGCCGCTGTCGTAGTCAGAATGAACAGATTGCTGGCAAAATTGACGATGGTGCTGTTGAACACGCCCTGTATCCCGGCAATATCACTGGTCATCCGGGTAATGACTTCCCCTTGCTTAACCCCTGAGAAGAACTGCAGCGGCATGCCCTGCAGATGGCGGTACATCTGATTTTTCATATCGTGGACAATATTTTGCGAGATAAAAGAGTTCAGGTAATTCTGCAGCACGCCCAGCAGACCGGACACTACAGTTGTACCGAGCGAGGCGAGGACGAGCAGAACCAGCAGCCTCAGGTTTTTATCCGGGAGCGCACGGTCGATAATATGCTGAATCAGAATCGGTGGAAGCAGCCCGAGCACTGCAGTAATGCACAGCACAATCATCACCAGCAGGGTCTGCTTCCAGTAAGGCAGGAAATATTTCACGATGCGGAGCAGCAGCGTCTTGGATATATCCGGCTTCGCCTCATCATCATCGAACTTTAATTTGCCATGTCCGGGTCCGCCGAATCCCATTGGACCGAAACCTCTGCCCATTATTCATCACCAGCTTTGTGTGTATTTAAGTTATCCTGATCCCGGGTCAGCTGTTCGAGCAGCTGTGAGTGCATTTGAATGAGCGACTGGACTTCTTCTCCGGAAAAATGATCCAGCGCCGCCCCCAGCATTTGGTATGAATAGGCGTCTTCATTGTATTGCCTGCACAGCGCTTCACCTGCCGGGGTGAGATTCAGCCTCGTTTCCCTGCGGTCTGCCTCGGAGGCGGTCCGGGTCACCAGTTCCTTCTCTGCCAATGCATCAATATGCAGGCTTACGCGGCTCTTGGCAAATACCAGACGCTCCGTTATTTCCTTCTGCGATTGACCGGGATGCTTGAGCAGAGAATTCAGTATACCGATCTGATGCACGGTTAATCCGAGATCCGCAGCGCTCTGATGGGCCAGCTTACGGAGCTGGCGGGCAACGGCGAGCAAGGAATGATACACCTCTATCGTTTGCGCCGGATCTGTCATGGGGCAACCTCCTCTGACCTGATAATAGTTTCTTTTGTTAACAGTTAACAATGTAAACTGATTATACGCCTGAATATTCCAAAAGTAAATGTTACGCTGAAATAGCGGTAAACAGGTTATGCCGGAATGCATAAGAAACACCCGCAGCGCCTGTGTGAAGGCAGCTGCGGGTGTTTTTGGAATTGAAATACACTCATTTATTTAAGCTCATTCCGGAAGCATTCCGCTTTGTATAATCCGCCCGAACGCCCTTGCGGTCTCCCGGATATCCTCCGCTCCGGCTATGGCCGAGATTACGGAGATTCCGTCTGCACCGGCCCGGATCACCGGCAGGGCGTTATCCAGGGTTATACCGCCGATCCCTACCAGGGGAATATTAAGTCCGCTGCGGCGGAGCGTATCAATGACAGCCGTCCCTTGAACGGCTTCGGCATCGTCTTTGGAGGAGGTGGGGTAGACCGGACCGACCCCGAGATAATCGGCTCCGTCCGCAATCGCCTGCTGCGCTTCCGCGGGATTATGGGCGGAAACGCCGATGATCTTGTGCTCACCGAGCCGCTGGCGGATCGTCCGGGCCGGCAGATCATCCTGGCCCACATGGACCCCGTCTGCATCAAGTGCAACCGCCAGCTCCAAGTCGTCATTGACGATGAACGGAATCCGCTTGTCCCGGCAGATTGCCCGGAGCTGCTGTCCAAGCTCTAGCAGAGCAGCGCCGGTCAGAGCACCGGGACCCTTTTCACGGAACTGGAATAAGGTGATTCCCCCGTCTGCTGCGGCAGATAAAGTCTCGGCTGGAGAGAGGCGGCAGTTCACGCTGCCCATAATGAAATATACCTTAAGGAGCTTGCGTATATGCTGACTGTCAATCCGTTTCATAGCTGCTGCCCCCCTGATCTGATGCGGTTCCCGTAAGCAAAATGATTGGTCGGCCCATGTCCTGCCCCGATATTCAGACTGTCCTCGATGGCTGCCTGAATGAAGGCTTTGGCTGTATGCACCGCTTCATTTATAGAGTGGCCGAGCGCAAGTCCTGCCGCCACCGCCGCCGAGAAAGTACAGCCGGTCCCATGCGTATGCCTGGTCTCGATCCGCGGACTGGTCAGATATTGGAATTCCCGGCCGTCATAGAGCAGGTCCACCAGCTGATCGCCTTCCGGATCATGTCCGCCCTTAAGAACAATGTACTGCGGCCCCATCTGATGCAGGAGTCTTGCAGCCTGTTCTCTGTCTGCCATTCCATTAATCTTCATCCCCGTGAGCATCTCTGCTTCGGGAAGATTGGGGGTAACCACAAGAGCCAGAGGCAGCAGTCCGGTAATCAATGCCTGCACGGCTTCCTGCAGCAGCAGAGCGGACCCGCCCTTGGCAATCATTACCGGGTCGATCACAAGCCGCTGCTGCCAGCCGTACGCTGTCACCTTATCCGCGACAACACCGATAATCTCACTGCTGAACAGCATGCCGGTCTTAATGGCATCAGGTGTCAAGTCACTTCCAATAGAATCCAGCTGCGCAGCAACGGCTTCCGGCTCCAGCGGATATACACCTTGAACGCCTAAGGTATTCTGTGCCGTAACCGCAGTGAGCGCGGACATTCCGTAGACTCCAAGTTCCTGGAAGGTCTTCAGATCAGCCTGGATACCGGCACCGCCGCCGCTGTCAGAGCCGGCAATCGTTAACGCTTTACGTATACGGGTCATCGGTTATTCTCCTTTAAGGTGCGGTTATTGTTCAAGCAGCTGCAGGCGTGACCGGCTGCTGTAGATATCTGGTGTCACCAGGGACAATTGATTCAGGAACTCCATCTGGAAGCTGCCGGGTCCTTGTCTTTCAGCGGCTTCAGCGGCAATCTCGGCCGCCACGCCGTAGAACGAGAGTGCTTCGGCTGCTGCCTCAAGCACATTCCCTCCGCTTACTGCAAGAAATGCGCCAACTACGGCACTGAGCAGACAGCCGGTTCCCGTGACTTGGGTCAGGATGGAATGGCCGTTGCTGGCGATGTAGGTGCGCGTGCCGTCACTAATGATATCTTCCTTGCCGGTGATGATCACCACGCAGTTCAGCTTCCGCGCAGCCTTGTTCGCCAAGGCGATCACATCGCCTTCACCTGCTCCGGCATCGACGCCTTTGCTGGCCCAGCGCTCTCCGGCGACATTGGCTACTTCGGCCACATTACCGCGCAGAGCGGTCAGCTGCAGCTCACCCAGCAGCTTCGCGGTAACGTCAGTGCGGTACGGTGTAGCGCCTGCTCCAACGGGATCAAGCACGAGCGGGACACCATGCCGGTTTGCGGCTTGTCCAGCCTTCACCATTGAAGCGATGGCGGCTTCATTCAGTGTACCGATGTTCAGCACGACCGCCCCTGACATCGCGGCAACATCCGCCACCTCTTCCAGTGCGTCGGCCATGAACGGGGAAGCCCCCAGCGCCAGCAGTCCGTTAGCGGTGAAATTAGCCACAACAATATTAGTAATGTTATGTACGAGCGGATTTGCCAGCCGTACCTTGGATAGAAAAGACATGAATTATTCCTCCTGAAAGTTTTGATGGCATACGCATCCTTGAGATCACTTCGCAAAACTAACTTCGAAAGCATGTTCTATAAATTAATAAAAGCATCCGCACTGTCAACTTGCTCTGCCAGCAGACCGCCCTCGCTCAGCCATTTGCGGACATTCTCCCAGGAAGCGGTATCCTGATAACCGAAGGGCTGTGACCCGGCGTCCATCAGCGGCAGCAGAATCTCCAGGCTGCGCTTCTCGATGGCTTCATCAAGCGGTGCGGTGGCATCCTGATGCTCCAGCAGAAGCTTCAGCGCCTGCTCCGGCTGCTTAGTGACGAATTGCTGACCCTTGCGCGCAGCATTCATGAATTTCTGGAAATATTCCGAGGAATCCTGCAGACCCTGCTCACTTGCGACCAGCACCAGCTCATAATAATCAGGAACCCCGTAGTCTACCGGATTGAAAGAACGCACAGGATGGCCTTCCTGTTCTAATATCAGCTGCTCATGGTTGATGAAGCCGCCCATAATTCCATCCACACGCCCGGTGGAGAGGGCAGGGATAAGCTCAAAGCCGACGTCAATCAGCTTCAGGGCGGCGGGATCACCGCCATCGGTTTGGATCATAGTGTGCAGCATGGCTTCATACAGCGGAATGGAGGAGTAACCGGCTTGCTTGCCTGAGAGCTCCCCGGGGCGGGTTATTCCGCTGTCTGCGGAAACCATGAGATGGTTCAGGGGATGCCGTACCAGAGCGGCGACGGATTTGACCGGAATCTGCTCTCCCCGGGCCATCAGCACCTGCGGCTGGTAGCTGAGGGCCAGATCGACTTGTCCGGCAGCTACCAGCTTCAGCGCGTCGTTGCTGTCGGCAGGCATCTGTATCTCAACATCGAGCCCCTCTTCGGCAAAATACCCCTCACTCTGTGCCGCATACAAAAAGGAATGAACGGCGTTCGGATACCAGTCGAGCATGATCGTCAGCTTATGGGCTGTACCGTCTGCGGCTGCCGCCGGAGCGGATGATGCCGATGATGAGCCGGAGCCAGCCGGCACGTTATTGCCAGCCGACCCGTTATTGCCGGCGCAGCCTGGCAGAACCAAGAGAACAGACAGGAGCAATACATAAGGCAGCAACTTATAAGGTTGAGCACTACGGGTGTAGGGATAACGGTTATAGCGGATTGGAGTCATGAATAACGTCCTCTTTTCTTCAGAAATAACTTCTCGAGCGTAGCAATACACAGAAACAAAGTGATCCCAAGGGCGGACAGCAGCACAACAGCGGCAAACATCTCGGCACTCTGCAGATTGCCGGCCATTCTCCGGCTGAAATAACCGAGCCCCCGGCTGCCTCCAAGCCATTCGCCGATGGTAGCTCCAATGACGCAGTACACCACCGACAGCTTCAGTCCGGAGAAAAAGGACGGCAGGGCCAGCGGAACAGCAGCCTTGCGGAGAATCTGCCAGCGGTTTGCGCCTAAGGTAAGCAGCAGCTCACGGTACTGCTCCGTATTCTTGCCCAGCCCGTCGTAGGTGCCGACAACCACCGGGAAGAAGGCGGTCAGGAACACTACGGCAACCTTACTCCACAAGGTATAGCCGAACCACATGATAAACAGGGGAGAGAGGGCAACCAGCGGAATCGTCTGGCTGATAATCAGCAGCGGATACAGCGCTTTGGCCAGCGGCCTGAACAGATGCATGCCTGTTCCCAGCAGACTTCCGCAGAAGACGGACAGAGCGAAGCCTGTAAGTACCTCAAGCAGTGTTGCGGGCAGGTGCACACCGAAGAGCAAACCCCGCTCCTCCATCAGAGCGCTCCAGATGGCCGTGGGAGCCGGCAGGATGAACGGAGGAATCAGCCCCAGCCGGGACACCGTTTCCCAGACCGCAAAGATCAGCAGCACGAGCAGAATAGACGGGCTGTATTCCCGCAGCAATCTTCTATAGAAGACGGTTGTCATACAGCTTCAGCTCCAAATCCTGCCGCAGGGCAACAAACTGCGGTTCGTAATTCAGACTATGATGTCTGGGGCGGGGAAGACCGGTGATGAACTCCTGCATACCGCCCCCGGCACCGCCGGTCATCAGATAGATACGGTCACTAAGCAGAAGCGCTTCTTCAAGGTCATGGGTAATGAACAGCACAGTCTTGTCCAGTCCCGACCATAATTCCAGCAGCCAGCGGTGAAGCTCCCGCTTGGTTATGGCGTCCAGTGCCCCGAACGGCTCGTCCAGCAGGAGCAGATCATTCCCGGCGGCAATGGTGCGGAGTACTGCAACCCGCTGGCGCATACCGCCCGACAGCTCATGCGGATACGCAGCCCCGGTCTCACCAAGACCGAACTGCTGCAGCATGCTGCGGATCTGAATAACGGCTTCCTCTTTGGAGCCGTTCCGCTTCAGTTCCCAGGGCAGCAGGCAATTGTCCAGTACGGTTCTCCAGGGCAGCAGGAGATCCTGCTGCGGCATATAGCCGACCTGGCCGAGCCGCTCCGAGGCGCTATTAGGCGGTTGCCCGTGCAGGGCAACCTCGCCGCTGCCGGGTTCCAGCAGGCCGGCGATAATCTTGAACAGCGTGCTTTTGCCGCAGCCGCTGGCACCCACAACGGAGATGAACTCCCCGCGGCGGACCTTCATGGAGATCCCGGAGAAGACCGGAGCCCTTGAAGCTGCGCCGAAAGAATAGGACAGGTTAGCGATGTTGATCATAGGATGGGGAAGCAAGCCTCCTTAGGAAAAGTGATTACGCTACGAAAACAAGAAAGACCCATCCATTTCCGGAGGAAATGAATGGGCCTGAAGGTACAGTCAGTTTGCAAAGACGCGGAACCGCTGATACATTCTGCTCCACTTCCCTCCGCTGGTATGATCCAGATCAGGTTCCAAGGGTCCGGAGCTTAAGCTCCGTCTCAGTCGGCCGACTCCCCTAGTGAAATAACAGGTGCTATTGAATTCGTAATTGCTACTTAATATACCATAATTTCCCCGCTTGTAAAGAGCCTGTGCTCAGCGCTTGGAGAGGCCGGTGATGAACAATGCAACAATTCCCCGCGAGATTTCCTCTTTGGAGGAGCCGTTCCGTTTCTGTTCATACAGGTAAAGATCGGGACTAAGTACAGAGATCAGCGCTGTGGCAGCGAAGCGGGGATCGATCCCGATAATCTCTCCATTCGCGGATGCGCGGTGCAGAAGTTCACCCATAATCACCCCGAGCCGCTGGAAAAAAGGATGTTCGAACTGGGTAAGCTGCTTCTTGCCGGTGAATTCGGATTTGATCATATTCAAGAGCTCCGCATATTGCTCAATGAAACCAACGACCTGCTCAATGCTGCTCTGGAGATGCGTGAGGGCAGCCGTTTCACCGGCGCTGGCAGCGAGCTGCTGTTCCATTCCCGACAGAAACTGCTCGGTGCTGTCCAGCAGCAGGGCGGAACAGATTTCGCCCTTATCAGTGAAGCGGCGGTAGAGCGATCCCTGCCCTATGCCGGCCCGTTTGGCGATGCCGTACATACTGACAGCTTCGAGGCCGCTCTCGGTGAACAGCTGGCGGGCCGCCTCGAGTATCCGCTGCATATAGGGATCGGCGGGTTCTTTTGCAGCGATGTCTGTGTTCACTGTGTTATCTTTGTTCTCTGTGTTCTCTATGTTCCCCGGAGCTGATGTTACAGGTTCAACTTCTGTCTCTGTTTTTTTCATGATGTCCCCTTTCATATTCTTGCATTTCCTACAACAATCCATCCGGATACCCGGCTATCCATGAATCAAAGCTGCAAAATATACAACATTTATGCCTACAGTGCGTACTAAGAAGTCTCTATTCTACCGGTAAACGAATCAAGTGTGGGGAATTGGCGTATTCCGCTTGACACATCGGACAATTGTCCGTAGACTATGAAATGCGATAACGGACAATTGTCCGTTCACTAATTATATAGACAAACCTGCCCGCAGGTCAACGTGGTTGAAGCGGACAGTTCAGGAGGAGAAGGAGTATGAATCAGACCTTGAAGCAGGATGCGGATTTTCGGTTATCTAGCATTTTAGTTCCGCTGCTGGCGATTATTGCCGGCGTATTTATGGTTGTCCTGGACAGTACAGCAATGAATGTGGCTTTATCCAGGCTGGTCGTGGATTTCAAAACAGATCTGCACACACTGCAGTGGGTTGTAACCGGATATATGCTTGCGCAGGCTTCGGTGATTCCGCTGTCGGGCTGGCTGTCTGACCGGTTCGGGGCTAAGAATGTCTTTTTGACAGCCGTTATTGTGTTTACGGTTGGCTCGATTCTGTGTGCAACGCCAAGCAGTGCAGAATGGCTGGTCGTTTTCCGGGTATTGCAGGGTCTTGGAGGGGGTTGTGTGCTCCCGGTCGGGATGGCGTATGTATACAGACTGGCTCCGAAGAGTAAAGTGGGCGTTGTTATGGGGATTATGGGAATTCCCGTGCTGTTCGCACCGGCGATTGGTCCTGTATTGTCCGGCTGGCTGGTGGAATACCACTCCTGGCGCTGGATCTTCCTGATTAATATCCCCATCGGTATTATCTGTGTGCTGATCGGGCTGCGTAAGCTGCCGAATGCGGCGAAGAACACCGTTCCCGGCATGGATAAATTCGGAATGGTGCTCGGACCGCTGGCTTTTGCTTCACTCACTTACGGTGTAAGCCAGGGGGCGCAGAGCTGGACCTCGGACAAAACGCTAATCGGGTTATCTCTGGGAGCTGTTGCACTGATTGCCTTTGTCATTGCCGAGCTGCGTTCCAAGACCCCTTTGCTGGAGCTGCGGATTCTGAAATCTGTGGATTTCACCACCGGAATTATCGTGCAGTGGATCGCCCAGTTCGGCTTATACGGTGCTTTATTTCTGCTGCCGCAGTTTCTGCAGCAGGCCCGCGGCTTCGGCGCATTTGATACCGGACTGACCCTGCTGCCGCAGGCCATTGCTTCCGGGCTGATGATGCCGATTGCCGGCATTCTGTTCGACCGGATCGGAGTGCGCTGGCTGGTGGTCTGCGGACTCAGTCTGGTCTCTGGCGCATTGTTCCAGTATTCCCATGTGGATCTGACCACCCAGAGCCGTGATCTCATTCTTCCGCTGATTATGTGCGGTGCAGGGATGGGGATGATGATGATGCCGATGAATACGCATCTGCTGAACAAGGCGCCAGGCGATCTGGTCAACCGGGTAACCTCCCTCACCAACTCGATGCAGCAGGTCATCAACTCACTTGCAGTGTCGACACTGGTTACGATTCTGACGGCCAGAACCTCCGCGCGTGGTCTTGAAATGCAGGGGGCGGCAGCCGCTGCCGGGCAGACGGTGGACGGAGCCTCGAAGGAGGCCCTGCAGCTGGCCAAGCAGACTGTATTGGCCCAGGGCTTTGCGGATACCTTCCACATTATGATTTTTGTAGCTTTAGGCGGCGCCGTCCTTGGGCTGCTGCTGCGCCGGGGCCGCAAATCAGAAAGCGGAGGCTCCAAGGAGAAAGCGGTGCCTGAAATCATGCACGGTTAAGGTGCAGCTGCCAATCAGCGCGGGTGGTTGTAATAGTTTAAGCAGTCTGGTTGATTTGATACCGTTATAAATAAGAACCCGGTAAGATTTAGAGCAGCGATTCTCCGTTACTGGGGAGTCGCTGTTTTGCGTTTTTGATCATTTAGATTGCCATCCACTTAAACAGCGGAGAGGACGGACTGATTGTGGAAAAGCGGAGCGTTCGCCTTTGTGCCCGGATTTTCACCGCTAAGGAGAATAAATAAAATCTGGGCACAACAGCGATTGGAACAACGGTCCGTTCGTGGAGTGTCCACCCAAGCGCTTACGGTAATCTTTCCTGGGTAATCCTGATGCATAAGCATATTTCGGGGCAAGCTAAACTATCAAAAACCGATATAGCATAAATCCGATGTTTATTATCGGAAAAAGTTATTGACGGATGTAACAGCTCAATGTTACGATTCATTTTGCCGGCAAGTCCGGAACATAAAGAGAGATGAGAGGGGATTAATCTTATGAAAAAACTTAGTCTGACAATTATGCTGCTCCTGACCATGGCCGTGGTTGCGGCATGCGGCAACAACAATAACAATAATGCAGCAACAGGCGGCAATACGGCGGCTGAACCTACTGCAGCAGCTACAGATAGTGCGGCACCTGCTGAGCAGAATAGCCTGGAAGCTGTCAAAGCCAGCGGCAAGCTGCGTATCGGAACAGAAGGCACCTATGCCCCGTTCACATATCATGATGCCGACGGCAAGCTGACCGGCTTCGATGTCGAAATTGCTGAAGAAGTAACTAAACGTCTGGGCGTGGAAGCCGAGTTTATCGAGACTCAGTGGGACGGTATTTTTGCCGGTATGGATGCCAAGCGGTTCGATACGATCTTCAATGAAGTTTCCATTACGGATGAGCGCAAAGTGAAATATGATTTCTCTGACCCGTATATCGTATCCAAGGCTGTGCTGATCGTCAGTGAAGATAATGAAGATATCAAATCATTCGCGGACCTCAAGGGCAAGAAAGCCGGCCAGTCCCTGACAAGTAACCTCGGACAGATTGCAACGGATAACGGTGCAGAGATTGTATCCACAGAAGGCTTCAATCAGGCAATTGATCTGCTGACCTCCGGCCGGATTGATGCAACCGTCAATGATGGCTTGTCCTTCCTGGATCTGAAGAAGCAGAAGCCGGATATCAAGATCAAGCAGGTGGATGAGATTGCAGAAGGCTCGTATAGTGCAGCGGTCTTCCTGAAGGGTAACGATGAGCTTGTACAGGCAGTGAATGAAGCGCTGACTGCCATGCATGATGATGGGACATATCTGAAGATTTCCGAGAAATACTTCGGAGCTGATGTATCGAAATAAGCTTGCCTGTGTAACGGCAGTCTCAAATAACTTATGGACTCAAGGCGGAGCCGGTTGTGCTTCCGCCTTGCCGTTCCAAGAAGGATGTCAGAACGATGGATGACCGCAAAATACAAATATTTCTCGATTCACTGCTGCCTCTGTTCAAAGCCGGGGTGGCTTTTACCATTCCGCTGACCCTGGTCTCCTTTGCGCTTGGGCTTACACTTGCTGTAATTACTGCGCTTGTGCGGCTCTCTTCCTGGAGAATTCCGAAGCTGATTGCCGGCTTCTACGTCTGGGTCATCCGCGGAACACCGCTGCTGCTGCAGCTGTTTATTATTTTCTACGGGCTGCCTACGGTAGGCATTGTGCTTGATCCGTTCATCGCAGCTGTGATCGGCTTCACCCTTAGTGTCGGGGCATACTCCTCGGAAATTGTCCGGGCGGCTATTCTCTCTATACATAAAGGCCAATGGGAGGCTGCCTTCTCCGTCGGGATGAGCCGTGGACAGGCTTTGCGGCGGGTGATTCTGCCTCAAGCTGCCCGGGTATCGGTTCCGCCATTATCCAATTCATTCATTAGTCTGGTGAAGGATACATCACTTGCAGCAAGCATCACATATGTAGAAATGTTCAGAAAAGCTCAGCAAATTACAGCCACTACCTATGAACCGCTGCTGTTGTATTGCGAAGCGGGATTATTTTATCTGTTATTTTGCTCAGTATTATCGGTGCTGCAGAAATACCTGGAGAAGCGGCTGGACCGGTATTCGGCCAGTTAAGGAGGCATACCCATGATTGAAATACGTGATTTACATAAATCCTTCGGTCCGCTGCAGGTCTTGAAGGGTGTTGATCTTACCGTTGAGCATGGCCAGGTGATGGTCATTATCGGACCTTCCGGCTCCGGCAAAACCACCCTGCTGCGATGCTTCAACCTGCTGGAGACTCCCGACAAGGGCAGCCTGGCTCTGAATAATATTAAGCTGGATTTCACTCCCGGCGGCAAAATTCAACAGCGTACCGTGCTGTCTCTGCGCCAGCAGACGGGAATGGTCTTCCAGTCCTACAATCTGTTCCCGCATATGACGGCACTCGGCAATGTAATGGAGGGCCAGGTGACCGTTCAGAAGCGTTCCAGGGAGGAAGCCAGAACGAAGGCGCTTGCCCTTCTGGACAAGGTAGGGCTGGCCGACAAGGCGGATACCTATCCGCATCAGCTGTCCGGCGGCCAGCAGCAGCGCGTGGCGATTGCCCGGGCGATGGCGGTCGAGCCGGAGGTGCTGCTGTTCGATGAGCCAACCTCGGCGCTCGATCCGGAGCTGGTCGGTGAGGTGCTGAAGGTCATCAAGCAGCTGGCCCGGGAAGGAATGACGATGGTCATTGTTACCCATGAGATGAAATTCGCGGCCGATGTGGCCGACCGGATCATCTTAATGGATAACGGGGTCATTCTGGAGCAGGGGACTCCGCAGCAGGTGCTGGAGCAGACGAAGAATCCGCGCGCCCTGCAGTTCCTGAACCGGCTCAGCGGAGAAGACTAAACGAATGTTGGCATTAATGCAAAAAGGCAGTCCGGGAGGGGAATCCCGGACTGCCTTTTCTGCTTGTAAATTCATCATGCGCGGGGGAGGGCATGAAGGATTACTCAGCCATTAGTTAGTTCTGTGTTGCTGCATCACTGCGTGAGTTCAAATAGTCCAGTGCGTTGTAGAGCATAATTGCCGCTTCGGCGCGGGTGAGCTGGCTCTTCGGGTTGAACTTGCCGTTAGCATCCAGTGTGTTGATGTTGTATTTCAGGGACCGCTGGATAGTGCCCTGGTAGGATGGCTCAAGCGCATCTGCATCGGTGATATCCACCGGCACGATGTTGATCATCGGCAAGTTGCCTGCCTTCTCAACGCCTTGAATCAGCAGGCTGGTGAACAGCTCTTTGGTAATCGGTTTGGATGGATCAATATCAGCGGGAATATCCACGTCATTATAGTGTGCATTGATGAAGGCTTCTGCGTACCAGGCGTTGTCTTTTACTTTGGAGAAGATCGCACTGGCTACGGGAGCCTTGTTGAAACTGATTGCGGCCAGACTAAGCTGGAGTCCGCCCGTTATAAACTGAACGCCTTGTGCTGTAGTTACAGTGGATGCGGGCAGAAACTGGGTATCCGATATCCCTTTGATCAGGCCCTGCTGCTTCAGAGAGTTGATTTTGTCCTTACCGGTTACACTGTCAATATCCTTAAAGCTGCTGCCGGCTGCAAAAATTTGTCCGCCGAAAGAGAAGGTAAGAAGCGTTACGGCTGTAAAAGCTGCGATCGTGTTTTTTTTGATACTCATCTGAATTCCACCTCTATTGTAGGTTGTACCACTAGATTTCCCGCTGATCCGGTGATTGTCCGTTACAGGACGGCGTAACCGTTTCAACTTGACTCTAATGACGCAATGACAATAGAAAAGGTTGCAGACGTTCTACATCATTTCCTGAAACAGCAGGTTGCGGTAAGGGTATTTACTGAACCGGGTTCTGAACAGCAGCGCGATCCCGCTCTCTTCAATGGTTACGGATTTAAGCGAATCCGCTGTGACGAGGCTGCGTACCATCGCTGTTACCGCACCGCGGTCCCTGCGCCGGATGGCTGCAGCCAGACTCTCCGCGAAGCTGTTATTTACAGAGAGCTCCCGGTAGAGCGGAATAACGGCCCGTGCGATGCTCCGGTGGGCTGCTGTACTGAAGGTGAACTGGACCGTGCCCGGCGGAATCGTTGTTCCATTCGTGTAGAACGCAACCGGCAGCGGAAAAGGAAACGAGATGAAATAGCCGATGCCGTTCGTCCCATAATTCTCTACCCTGGCAAGGGTGGGAATTCTGGCCAGCAGTCTGCCCATCAGATCAAGATCTGCGGAGACAACAGCGGTTGTCCAATCAGCGGCATAACTGCTGTTGCCGGCAATTTTCCGGTAGAACGGCAGCATGGCCGTGGCTACTCTGCGCAGTACACGGGCTGTCACAAGCCGCTGGGTCTGCTTAGGTTTTATTTTCACCATCCGGATCATCCTCACTTATAAGAGATTTAGTCTATATAAGGTATGGAGGGAGGGCGCACTTCGGATTGGGCGTAAGACTAGCCGGCGATAATATAATCATAATCCGCAGAACCTATTTATACGTTTTTGGGGAAAAGTGATGTTATACTGGTGTCAGGCCTTTTCTTTGACGGACAAGTTTGTTATGCTTATATCGTAAAGATTACTAATTATTGTCGGGAATTGTTCAACTTCCGGAAAGGTGGGAACCCGGGTGAACCGAGTAGCAAATATCAGCCAGCAGTTTGCGGCGCAGAATTATAAGCTTACGCCACAGCGCGAGGCTATAGTAAGAGTATTGCTGGACAACGAGAAGGATCACTTAAGCGTGGAAGAGGTCTATATGCTGGTCAAGCGCAGTTATCCGCATTTGGGACTTGCGACCGTATACCGTACCTTGGAGCTACTGTGTGAACTTCATATTGTAGAAAAGATGAATTTCGGCGATGGCGTTGCCCGCTACGACCTGCGCGGTGACGATCATGTTCATATGCACCACCACCTGATCTGCAGTGTATGCGGCAAGCTGGAGGAGATCAAGGATGATTGGCTGGCGGACCTTGAAGCGCGGCTGGCCCGTGAGTACGGCTTCAGTGTGACCGATCACCGGCTTGATTTCAAAGGCACCTATAATACCTGCAAGGGAAACGGCTGCAAGGGCGATAAAGAATGCCGGGCTGTATCCTGAGCCGCAGCAGGGGCACATTCAAAGACGCAGGGCTGATTTAACAGCCGGCGTCTTTTTATTTGATTGCAGCGGAGAATCAGCGCATTTGCGACTTATGGAGCAGGGATATGAGGCTGGTGCACATGCTATAATGACGTTATGCCAAAAAAAGTGGACCATGACGAACGCCGTAATCATCTGGCGGAGGCGGCTTGGCGGATCATCCGGCGTGATGGTCTGGAAGCTGTATCCGTGCGGAATGTTGCCAGGGAGGCGGGCATGTCGCTGGGATCGCTGCGGCATTATTTTGCCAGCCAATCCGAGCTGCTTGCCTTTTCCATGAGACTTGTGAGTGAACGAAGTTACCAGAGAGTTGAGGTCTTTCAATACTCGGGGAATCCCCGGGAGGATGTGGAAAGGCTGATTCATGAATTAATGCCTATTGATGAAGAGAGGAGAGCGGAAGCGGAGGTCTGGCTGGCTTTTGTCGGACGGGCAGCAGCGGACCCCGCCATACAGGCGCTGAAAAAGGAAGTACATAACGGGCTGTATAGCGGCTTCTGCCAGATGATGGAGTACCTGGATGCCGTGAATCTGTTAAGAAAGGACCTGGATCTGGACCGGGAAATCAAGACGCTGCATGCATTAGTAGACGGATTGGTCGTCCATAGTGTGATCTATCCCGAGATGGTTACACCGGAAGATATGATTCAGCTCATTTCCAGTCATTTCGACAAGCTGATGGCCTAAGTACCCGGTCAAACGCGGATGAAATTCCAAAAAGATTGAACCTGTGATTATTCTATACAAGTTCAATCTATTTTTATGTTCGGAATCGGCAGCCCGCCGCTGCTACGGCCGGTTCGGCACGAAGGACTTGATCCACGTCCCGAAGCTTCCGGGATTGCGGGTCTGGACCAGAACAACACCTTCGCCGCGGAACCGGCAGACCAGTGCCTCCCCGCTGGTTAAGCTGTTCAGCCAGCCGGAGGCTGCCTTTTCCACCTTATAATCCATATAATCCGGCCAGGCCACGAGGTGGCCGTTATCAATGATCATTTCCTCGCCAGGGCCGAGGTTGATGGCGTGAATGGCTCCGAAGGAAGAGAGAAAGACCGTACCTCTGCCGCTGATTTCTACAATGAAGAAGCCTTCGCCGGAGAATAGGCCGCGGGTCAGATTCTGCATTTTGGTGTTCACTTGAATACCGTGGGTTCCAGCCAGGAAACCATCCTTCTGCACCATCAGCTTGTACGATCCGTCCAGCTCAATAGCCTGAATATCCCCGATTGCCCCTGGTGAGAGCAACACTTCACTCTGTCCGCGGGTGGCGGTCAGCTCCTGGAAGAAGAATTTCTCCCCGCTCAGCATCCGGCCGAGTCCGCGCATGAGACCGCCGTCTACCGTGCCTCTCAGCTCCACATTCGGCGACATGGCGACCATCGCCCCCATCTCCGCCTTCACACTTTCGCCTGACTCCAGGACTACCTTCAGCATGGCAAAAGCGCCGTCATACAGCACATCGTATTTCATTAATATCTCCTCCTGATTCTGCCTATTCCATTCTAAGTATAACTGATGACTTTCTTCTGCCAGACGCATGTACCTTGTCCATCAAGAATACTGTAATAAGCTGCACCGCCGCAAGCCGGGGACAAGGCGGTTTAAGCTGACCGAAAAGGAATAAACAATTATAGTTAATTATACCGGGCAGCGGTGTGGTGATTATGTTAAAATTAAGATAACAGTACCGCATGTAACGCATGTACTGAATAAGCTTATGACAAGGAGTGTTACCGCATATGGCACGTACACGCACGCAAAAAGCTCTGCTGAAGGCAGAACGCTCCGGCACCTGGTGTGCCGAAAGAAACCGCAGGATGAATCAGGATTACGGCGCCATCTCCCAGCATGTACGGATGACACCCGGCAAGCGCCAGCAATTGAATAAAGTCAAACACAAGGAGCGGATCTATGGTGATGGCGCTCCTTTTGCATGTCTCCTGGTCTCGTGAGCTTACGCCTGCGCCCTGCTATGAATACGGTACTGCTTGGGTGACATTCCGAACCGGCTGCGGAAGACACGGTGGAAGTACGTATAGTTGGCAAACCCGCAAGTTTCAGATACATGCTCCAGCGGCATCGGGCTGAAGGTAATCTTCTCCCTGGCCATATCCAGCCTGACGTCATTTACATATTTCACAATCGTAGTGCCGAACGCCTCTTTGAACAGATGAACCGCGCGGGAGACGGAAATATCGACATGGCCGGCCACATCCTCCAGACGGAAGGCGTACGCGGCATGCTCTTCGACATATTGCTTCATCCGGTAAGCAAGATAGGCCTTGGGTGAAATTGCCGGCTGCTCGGACATCAGCCTGTCAATCTCCATACATAGAATCTGCAGATAACACGCGGAGATATCCGGTGAAGAATCCGATAAACGGCGCTGCTCCAGTACAAGCTGGCGGAACAGGCCAAGAATATGATCGCTGAGCGGCAGCCGGAGTACGGCCGGGCGATGCTTGCGTCCCCACCATTCTTCAATCCAGGGACCGCTGCAGAAAATATGATAGTCACCGCTCTCAATCCGCGGCTTGCCGACAGGGTAGACTTCCTTGTCGATACTTAAGTAGTAGGGATCGGTCGGTGCGAAGAGCATCAGATTGCCGCTCTCCACAGTAGTGATGACTCCGCCCTCCATGGTCCGGCTGCGTCCTTCGGTCTGGAGGCGCAGCAGATAATACTGGACGCCTTCGCTGCGGGACATATGAAACGGCTTGCGGTGGAAGGAGAATCCGGCGGATAGGATGTGGCAGGCTGCGTTAGGTGTCATGAGTCCTCCTAGTTGTTAAATGATAAGCAGATTGTTCATGTTTTAATCATATTATTCATTTTATTATATACGCTTTCATATTACCATGTACCTAAGCAAAAAACATACAAATGATGTGGGGGAGGCTGTATTGCGGCTCTGATCGCTACATAGGCAAACACTGGAAGCAGCGGATGGCAGATAGACAGCTATATTACATCCTATGTTTACAGCCCGTTTGTTCAGGTGGAATGCCTGGCATAGGTGCGGGGCAAAGGGCGGTGGCGGCAAGATCAGTCGGACTCTCGGATCAAACTTAGGAGTGAGAGCAATAATGTTGAAGGTAGGACTTCAGCTGTATACGCTGAGAGACGAACTGGAACAGGATTTCGAAGGGACAATACGCAAGGTTGCCGAACTGGGCTACAGCGGTGTGGAATTCTTCCACTATTTCGGCCGGACGGCCGGGCAGGTGAAGGCACTGCTTGAGGAAACAGGACTCATTGCTCTCGGAGCGCATCGCCCGTACGATGTTATGCTGAACGATACGGAACAGGAAATCAGCTTCAATCTGGAGATTGGCAACCGTAATCTGATCGTGCCATTTCTGACGGAAGAACAGCGTAATTGGCCTGAAGTGGCTAAGAACCTGCGGCTGATCGGCGACAAATGCCGGGCAGGCGGAGCTGTTCTTTCTTATCATAATCATGATTTCGAATTCACGGAGAAGGTGGGCGGCCGCACAGCTTTTGACTACCTGTTCGAAGAGGTGCCTGCTGAGCAGCTTCAAGTGGAAATGGACACATGCTGGGTGTATTATGGCGGATATGATCCGGTAGAATACATCAATAAATACGCAGGACGCCTGCCGATCATCCACCTCAAGGACCTGAAGAAACGCGAAGACGGTTCTCCGGAGACTGTTGTACTGGGTGAAGGTGAAGTCGATCTGGCTGCAATTATTGAAGCAGCAGCGGCGGCTGGTGTGGAATGGGCAGTGGTTGAACAGGATTATTGCAGCCGTTCACCGCTTGCCAGTGTAGCTGACAGTTTGAATTGGATCAAATCATATGGTAATCAAGGAGGAAATATTCATGTCTAACAAACTCAAAATTGCTATTATCGGTTGCGGTGGTATCGCAAACGGCAAACATATGCCAAGTCTTTCCCGTCAGGCGGATGCCGAAATGGTGGCATTCTGTGACATCGAAGAAGAACGTGCTCAAGAGGCTGCCAAGACCTACGGCGCTGAAGGCGCTGCTGTATTCACCGATTTCCGTGAGCTGCTGGCTGCCGGCGGATTCGACATCGTGCATGTATGTACACCTAACGACAGCCACTCCGAGATCACTGTGGCCGCCCTCGAAGCCGGCAATCACGTGCTGTGCGAGAAGCCGATGGCGAAGACCACTGCCCAGGCGAAGGAAATGCTGGATGCCGCCAAGCGCACAGGCAAGAAATTGTCCATTGCCTATCAGAACCGTTTCCGCGCAGACAGTGATTATCTGAAGGGGCTGTGCGAGAGCGGAGAACTCGGCGATATCTATTACGGTAAGGCTATTGCGCTTCGCCGCCGTGCCGTTCCGACTTGGGGCGTATTCCTGGATGAAGAGAAGCAGGGCGGCGGACCGCTGATCGATATCGGTACACATGCACTGGATCTGACGCTCTGGCTGATGGATAACTACAAACCGCGTATGGTTGTAGGCTCTACCTTCCACAAGCTGGGCCAGAAGAAGAATGCGGCGAATGCTTTCGGTCCATGGGATCCGGAACAATTCAAGGTGGAAGATTCCGCATTCGGCTTCATTACAATGGAGAACGGTGCTACAATTGTGCTTGAAGCCAGCTGGGCGCTGAATGTGTCAGAATTTGGTGAAGCCAAAACGATGCTCGCCGGTACGGAGGGCGGAGCAGACATGAAGGACGGCCTGCGTCTGAACGGCGAACGTGCCGGACGCCTGTACGAAACCAAGGTTGATCTTGGATCAGGCGGAGTAGCCTTCTACTCCGGTGCTGCTGAGACTGAAGCTGACCGTGAAGCGCGTCTGTGGCTGGAAGCGGTAAGAGAAGATAAAGATCCGGTTGTATTGCCGGAGCAGGCTTTTGTTGTTACCCAGATCCTTGAAGCAGTGTATGAATCAGCACGTACCGGTCGTGCCGTTTATTTTGACGGAAGTTCTGACAACTAAGAGCACCTCCGGTTCACGCGACTATTAGAGAAAACAGGAGTGGAATCCATGAGTTCAATCAAACATACTGTAGTTATCGTTGGTTACGGCGGAATGGGAAGCTATCACACGCAATTAATTAAAGAAAGTGACCGCGTGATAGTGAGCGGAGCCTTCGATCTGCTGGAGGAGCGGCGCGCTCTGGCTGCCGAAGCAGGTTACACCGCTTATTCCAGCTATGAGGAAGTACTGGCAGATCCGGAGGTGGACATTATTCTGATCGCTACACCGAATGATGTGCACAAGGATATTGCTGTTCGTGCATTTCAGGCGGGCAAGCATGTGGTCTGTGAGAAGCCGGTGGCCATGTCTTCGGCCGAATTTACCGAGATGCAGGCAGCGGCAGATGCGGCCGGACGTGTGCTGATGGTGCACCAGAACAGACGCTGGGATGAGGATTTCCGCGTAATCAAGGAGATGTATGAGAAGGAGACGATTGGATCACTCTTCCAGCTTGAGTCCCGGGTGCATGGTGCTAACGGGATTCCCGGCGACTGGCGTCATGTGAAAGCACAGGGCGGAGGGATGCTGCTGGACTGGGGCGTTCATCTGCTGGATCAGCTGCTGTTCATGATTGACAGCAAAGTCACAAGCGTAAGCAGCAGCCTGAGCTATATTCTCGGCAATGATGTGGATGACGGTTTCGAGGCCAGCCTGCAGTTTGAGAATGGGATCAAAGCCATCGTTGAAGTCGGAACCACCAACTTTATCACGCTGCCAAGATGGTATGTGAAGGGACTTGAGGGAACGGCTATTATTGAGGACTGGTCTCTGAGAGGAAGAATAGTCACCCGCAATAACGCATCCGAGAAAATAGAACCGACACCGATCCGTGCAGGTGTAGGCTTAACCAAGACGATGGCTCCGCCATCGGAAGGCTCGACAATTACCGGAGACCTGCCGGCGGCGTCTGAGCTATCCTCCAGCTTCTATGATAATCTGGCTGCTGTAATCGAAGGTACAGCTGAACCGATTGTCAAGAACGCTGAAGTGCTGCGTGTGCTTATTCTGATTGAAGCTATCTTTGAAGCGGCAGAGAAGAATGAGACCATCAAGAATTTCGATATCTACGGTGCATAACAAGATACGAGAACTGATCAGGGAGAGGTGGCAACATCAATGAAACTTGGAGTATTTATGGTATTGTTCGGCGGCCGCAAGCTGGAGGAAGCGCTGGATTACGTAGCATCCAAAGGGCTGAAGGCAGTTGAGATCGGCACCGGAGGTTATCCCGGCAACAGCCACTGCGATCCGAAGCTGCTGCTTGAGAATGAAGCGGCGCTTAAGGAATTCAAGCACGCGGTAGAATCCCGCGGTCTGATTATCAGTGCGCTTAGCTGTCACGGCAACCCGCTGCATCCGCAGAAGGAGCTGGCAGCCAAGGATCATGAGGATTTCGTGAACACGGTTAAGCTGGCACAGAAGCTGGGTGTTAAGGTTGTGAATACCTTCTCCGGCTGCCCTGGTGACCACGAAGGCGCGAAATACCCGAACTGGCCGGTTGCACCTTGGCCGAATGATTACCAGGAGATCCTGACCTGGCAATGGGAGAACAAAGTGATCCCTTATTGGACGGAGCAGGCTGCTTTCGCAACTGAGCATGATGTGAAGATTGGCCTTGAACTGCACGGAGGATTCTCGGTGCATACGCCAGCTACGCTGCTGAGACTAAGAGAAGCCGCAGGGGAAGCCATCGGTGCGAACCTTGACCCGAGCCATATGTGGTGGCAGGGGATTGATCCGGTGCAGGCGATTCATATTCTGGGCCGTGAAGGCGCAATTCATCACTTCCATGCGAAGGATACGGTAATCGATCCGGTCAATGTCAACAAGCATGGCCTGACCGATATGCAGTCCTATACGAATATGCTTGACCGCGCATGGCAGTTCCGTTCCGTAGGCTACGGACATGATGTCAAGGTGTGGGCGGACATGATGAGTGCGCTCCGCCTTGTAGGATACGACTATGTGGTCAGCATTGAACACGAAGATGGCTTGATGTCCATTGAGGAAGGCTTCTCCAAGGCTGTAGACAATCTCCGCCAGGTACTTATTGAAGAGCCTCTTTCCGAGATGTGGTGGGTCTAACAGATGGAGAGCTTCACCAAGGTCAAGCTGAATGACCAGGAGCTGAGTCTATTGGCAGCCAGCGCCTTCGGTGCAGATGTAGCGGTTGTCAGCAGCAGAGAGCTGACCGGAGGTTTTTTTAATACAGGATATGATCTGGAGCTAAGCGATGGACGGTCGGTCATCCTTAAGGTTGCTCCTGGGCCGGAGACAGCGGTGCTTAGCTATGAGAAGAATATTATGCGTGCTGAAGTCGGAGCGCTCCGCCTGGTCCGTGCCGCAGGCGGGATTCCTGTGCCTGAAGTCTACAGTTATGATGAGAGCCTGCAGCTGATTCCATGCCCTTATTTCTTCATGGAGAAGATTGAAGGTGAGCCGTACAGTGATGTGAAGGAGAGCCTGTCTCCAGAGCAACGTTCTTCCATCGAGTATGAACTCGGGCGGTACCAGCGTCTGATCAATGAGATTAAAGGGCCAGTCTTTGGATTATTCGGTGCAGATCCTGCCGGAGGCGGAATGGCCTGGAGGGAGACCTTCAAGGCGATGCTGCTGAATGTGCTTCAGGATGCTGTGAGACTGGATGCCGCGTTACCTGCATCGCTGCCGGAAATTGAGCAGGCGCTGGGGCGTTATCTGCCTGCGCTGGATGCAGTGACGCAGCCGCGTCTTGTACACTGGGATTTGTGGAACGGTAATATTTTTGTGCAGGATGGCAGGATCGTATCTATTATTGACTGGGAGCGGGCCATGTGGGGCGATGTGCTGCTGGAGTATTATTTCCGGCATTTCGAGAACTCGGAAGCGTTCTATGAAGGGTACGGGACAGTTTTCAGCAGTCCGGACGAATTGCTGCGGAAGCGGCTGTACGACCTGTATCTGGATCTTATCATGGTAATTGAATGTTATTCACGCCAGTATAAGGATGAGAATCATGTAAACTGGGCCCACGAGAACCTCGCGGAGTCCTGGAAGCTGTTCTCGGCTGTAACAGGATAATACAAACAGGAGGCCGGTTCTCTTCGGAGATCCGGCCTCCTGGCTGTTGTTGAGTACATCAGAACAGAAGGATTTCAGTCAGCACTTAGTACCTGTTACGGATGGCGATAACGGGATTAATGTCTGCTTCGTAGTCAACGCCGTCAGTCTCGAAGCCGAACAGCTGGAAGAACTCACGTCTGTAGCCGTCCAGATCGGAATATTGATAGACATTCTCCGTACTTAGCTTGGGCCAGATGCGGTCCACTTCTGTCTGCACAGCGGGGCTCATCTCATGATCATCAATCCGGATACGCCCTTGTCCGTCTACCGGAGTCCCTTCCGGGTTGTACAGGAAACCGGTATACAGCCGGTATGCTTGTTCGATGCAGCCTTCGTGCAGTCCCTGTTCTTTCATGACCTTGTAGAGGACGGAGATGTAGAGCGGAACTACAGGGATCGCCGAGCTGGACTGGGTGACCAGGCCCTTGCTGACTGCTACATAGGCGCGGCCTCCGCTTGGTGATAATTGGGCATTCAGCTGTAAGGCTGTGGCTTCCAGATGATCTTTAGCCCGGCCGATGGTGCCGTCGCGGTAGACGGCCTGTGTTAGCTCCGAACCTATATAGGAGAAGGCGAGGGTGACCGCATCTGCGGCCAGAACACCGGAATTCCGGAGCGCTTCATTCCAGAGCTGCCAGTCTTCTCCGCCCATCACATGAACCGTGTCATCGATTTCAGCTTCGGTGGCCGGTTCAATCTGTACCGTGCTTAGTTCTCCGGTATGGAAATTGACCGTTGTATTGGTATAAGTGCTGCCGATCGGCTTCAATACAGACTGATGAACTTCTCCGGTCTCTGGGTCTGTTCTGCGTGCCGAGGCTACGCTGTAAATGACAAGATCAACTTGTCCGAGCTCACTGCGGATCAACTCTATGGTCCGTTCTTTCGTTTCAGCGGTGAAAGCGTCCCCGCATACGCTGTAGGAGCACAGGCCGGCTGTATAGGCCATTTCCTCAAAAGCTGCGGAATTATACCAGCCTGCGGAGGCCGTCCGCGTCTCGCTGGCTGTGCTGGGTCTATAGACACCTACAGTTGCTGCTCCTGCACCGAAGGCTGCAGCAATCCTGACTGCAAGTCCATACCCGGTTGAAGCCCCGATTACGAGTACATTGCGGGGGCCTGTAAATTTTCCCTGATTTTGTACATAGTTCACTTGCTGCTGTACCTGATGCGCACAGCCTGCGGGGTGGGCAGTCGTACAGATGAAACCGCGCGTTCTGGGTTTTATGATCATTATAATATTGACCTCGCTTTCATCGATGGTTGCAGGGATTGTAGAATCGAGAGGAGTTGCCTGATTCGGAGTGAGTATTTTCTCATGGTGAACCTCTCAGGTGATCCTTATAATGAAGTGAAGAAACATCTGAGCTCCCAGATCAGGCTGTATGATTGCTATATTGATCTAATTTACTTCATTGAATGTTATTCCCGCAAGTAAGGCAGGGACGACGGGCAGCAGAGAACATACCGGATGACAACTTTCCCGCGAAAGGAGACGGATGTTATGATGTTGAACTGGCTGCAAATACATATGGACGTAACAAGCTTGCTCTGGCTGCTGCCTGTATTCTTCATGTTTCATGATTTTGAGGAAATTCTTACAGTTGAGGCATGGGGGAACAAATACGGTCCAGCTATAACATCGTCGCTTTCCCCGTCATTGCAGAAGCGCCTGGCGCCTATGATGGGCATGACCACCAGGAATTTTGCTATGGATGTGCTCTTCGTGTATATTCTGATAGTGGGGGTAACCTTCGTTGCGGTGTTTTTAGAGTTCTACTGGCTCTACTTAGCCGTGCTCGCTGTGTTTCTGCTGCATGTCTTCACACATTTGGCACAAAGTATTGTTCTGAGGCTGTACACCCCGGGTGTAGTGACTGCTGTGCTCGTAGCATTGCCGTACTCGATATATGCTTTTTACCGCCTGCTGTATGAGAATGTTGTCAGCGAAGCTGACATAGGGTGGTCGGTGCTGCTCATGCTGATCCTGACACCACTGCTTGTATGGGGCATGATGAAGAACAGGACAAGACATAACAGCAGCTGAGAATGATGATTTGTTACGGTGACGTTTTCAGAAAAATCTTGACGTGACCCCCTAATGATAGATAAAATAATATTATTGCGTGTTTTTTGGCTACTGAGAATTATTATCATAATTTGAAAAGAAGCAGAGAGGGTGACAGGATGGAGCGCCTTTTAGAGGTAAAAGACCTAGCTATATCATTCAGAACACGCGGAGGAGAAGTCCAAGCAATCCGTGGTGTCAGCTTTCATGTAAATAAAGGGGAGACTCTGGCGATTGTAGGCGAATCCGGTTCCGGTAAGAGCGTAACCTCGCAAGCAGTCATGAAGCTGGTTCCTCAGCCTGCGGGCGAATATAAGCGTGGACAGATTCTGTTCGATGGACAAGATCTGATCGGCAAGAATGAGAAGCAAATGCAAAAAATCCGCGGTAAAGAAATCGGTATGATTTTCCAGGATCCGATGACCTCGCTGAATCCGATGATGAAAGTCGGCAGACAGATTACCGAAGTACTGTTCAAGCACGAGAAAATCACTAAAGAAGCTGCTTACAAACGCGGCATCGAGCTGCTTAATCTGGTGGGAATTCCTTCACCTGAACGCCGTTTCCAGCAGTACCCGCATGAGTTCAGCGGCGGGATGCGCCAACGTGTCGTGATTGCTATGGCACTTGCCGCTAACCCTAAGCTCCTGATTGCCGATGAGCCGACAACCGCGCTTGACGTTACCATTCAGGCACAGATCCTGGATCTGATGAAGGACCTGCAGAAGAAGATTGATACAGCGATCATTTTCATCACCCATGACCTTGGGGTTGTGGCGAGAATGGCAGACCGTGTAGCCGTAATGTACGCCGGTCAAATCGTTGAAATGGGCACAGCGGAAGAGATCTTCTATGATCCAAGACATCCGTATACTTGGGGCTTGCTGGCTTCCATGCCTAGCCTTGAGAGCAAGGGTTCCCTGCTTACAGCGATTCCGGGAACACCTCCCGATCTGATCAAGCCGCCTAAGGGTGATGCCTTCGCACTGCGGAGCACATATGCCATGGCGATTGACATGGAGAAAGAACCGCCAATGTACAAGGTTTCAGATACTCATCTTGTGAAGTCCTGGCTGTTGCATCCGATGGCACCTGCGGTAGAACCGCCGGATGTCGTGAAGAAGCAGCGCCGCGTCTTGAGCAATGCGTATCCGGAGCCGGTTCTCGTGCAGAACAGCAGCGAGTATTAAGAACCGGGCTATAGCACATACTATTAAGATTAGCGTCAGGCCGATTGCGGCTTGGCGCTTTTTTGACGATTCAGGAAGCAATGAGTTTCTTCGAAGGTGGACGAAGCTTAAAGTTACCGCAAAGAACATGCCCGGCCGATCTGCCTGACTTTAAGTTTATATAAATATAAAATAATACAAATATATATAAATAAAAGTATTGACTAATTTGTCATTGCGCAGCAAAATGTAAGGGTATACATAAGGGGGTTATAAGTTGAGAACAAGAACGCTAACATCTTTGATA
This sequence comes from Paenibacillus sp. FSL E2-0178, assembly GCF_038593005.1. Taxonomy (NCBI): domain Bacteria; kingdom Bacillati; phylum Bacillota; class Bacilli; order Caryophanales; family Paenibacillaceae; genus Paenibacillus; species Paenibacillus sp. FSL E2-0178. Next base: position 1,041,046 of record NZ_CP151953.1, on the reverse strand, counting down.
TCCTTAGCTTTGCTGTCTGCCTGCAGTGGCGGGAATGCTGCAAGAACACCTGAGTTTGAGAATGTATCGGTACACGATCCATCCGTGATCAAGGCAGACGATACTTATTATGTGTTTGGTTCACATTTGGCCTCGGCCAAATCCAAGGATCTGATGTCATGGACTCAGATTTCCTCCGGGGTAACGGATGACAATGTGCTTATCCCCAATGTAACGGAGGAACTCAGTGAGACTCTCAGCTGGGCACAATCGGACACGCTCTGGGCGCCTGATGTCATTCAACTGGCGGACGGGAAATTCTACATGTATTACAATGCCTGCCGGGGGGATTCACCGCTGTCGGCACTCGGCATCGCAGCCGCTGACAAGGTCGAAGGTCCTTATAAGAATAAAGGAATTATCCTTAAGTCGGGAATGGCCGGCACCGGAGATGACGGTGAGGTCTATGATGCTACCGAGAAGCCGAATGTAGTAGACCCTGATGTGTTTTTTGATAAGGACGGAAAGCTGTGGATGGTCTACGGTTCGTATTCCGGAGGCATCTTCATTCTGGAGCTGGACCCGGCTACGGGATTCCCGCTGGCAGACCAAGGGTATGGCAAGAAGCTGCTGGGGGCGAATCATGCCCGGATAGAAGGGCCTTATATGCTGTACAGTCCGGAGACGGATTACTATTACTTGTTCCTGTCTTACGGCGGGCTCGATGCGAACGGCGGCTATAATATCCGTGTTGCCCGCTCCAAGAATCCGGACGGACCGTTTGAGGATTCTGAAGGCAAAGCTATGATTGACGCGCAGGGGACGGCTGGTGTTCTGTTTGATGATCCGGCATATGCCCCTTACGGGGTGAAGCTGATGGGGAATTATGAGTTCCTGAACACGGATCAGGAACCTTCTGCCAGCGGTGCAGGGTATGTCTCTCCCGGACATAACTCGGCATATTATGATGAGAAGAGCGGGCAATATTATCTGATTTTCCATACCCGGTTCCCGTATCTTGGCGAGCAGCATGAAGTGCGGGTACACCAGATGTTCCTGAACGAAGCGGGCTGGCCGGTTGTGGCACCTCACCGCTACAGCGGGGAGAAGATCGGCAAGTACTCCGGTAAGGATGTGACCGGAGAGTACAAATATGTGAATCACGGTAAGGATATCACCGCTGAGATTGTGAAGTCGGAGATCATTAAGCTGAACACAGACGGTACGATAAGCGGCGCAGCAACAGGTACATGGAGCCTGGGTGATGAGCATAATGCGAAGCTGACTATAGACGGGACGGAGTATAGCGGCGTGTTCCTGCGTGAATGGAATGAAGCGACCGCCAGCAACGTAATGACATTCACGGCATTGTCGGCGGAAGGCATCTCAGTCTGGGGAAGTCATGTATCCCCGCAGAACAAGTGAATTTATCCCGGTCAAGGCTATAGTTATTGTAAGCAGAAATATAAAGTAAAGGGTTAACAAGTTATACGAAACAGCGGCAGCAAAGGACCAACTATAGTCCCTGGCTGCCGCTGTTTTTTATTCTGGAGAACTTTTTTTGTTCCCAATTGCCAATTGAACGATAATCTGAAGCACGATGATGCCGGCCAAACCATAGAATGCTTGTACGAAGCTGCCCGTAGCATCGTAGTACCAGCCCATGGCCAGCGGCCCAAGCGCTCCGAGAATATAACCCCCGGATTGGGTCATTGCAGACCAGCTGCTGGCTTCCTGGGCGTTGCTTGTTTCATCAATGGGCAACATTAATGCAATCGGGAACAGTCCGCCCGCACCAATACCGAGCGGGACCGCCGCGAGCCAAGGGCTAACGGACAGGTTCAGCATCAGGACACCGGTCAACTCCATTAACGCACACCCGACAAGCCAGAATACACGTCTTTGGTAGCGGTGTACAAGCATGGGAATGAACAACGTAGAGGGCAGCGATATCAATGTAAATAAGGTTTGGATGTTTCCAGCCGTCTCCTGGCTGTACCCCTGGCTTTGGATGGCTGGCGCGAGCCAGGCGGTTAAGGAATAGAAGATCGCTGCCATCAGCCCGAAGAATAGGGTCAGCACCCAGGCACGCCTGTTTTTCACCGGAAGAGGTGCATGAAGTACACTCTTAGTTATACCGGATTGCCGGTCTGTGTGCTCAGACCAGGCTAACCGCAACCAGACAGGCAATGCAATGGCTGCGGGGAATGCCCATACAGCCAGTGAGCTCCTCCATGATCCCCCCAGCAGATGCTGAAGCGGAACCGAAAGTCCCACACTAATGCTCGCACCCGCCACCATCGCTGTAGAGTAGATCCCTACCATGGCTGCCACCCGGTCAGGGAAATGCTGTTTGATGAAGCTGGACAACAGCGGCCCTGCCAATGCAATCCCTACACCCGACAAAAAAGAAGTGAACATCATCAATGGAGTTGTGTCCACAAACCAGCGTAATCCCGTACCCAGCCCGATGAGGATTAGAGCCAGAACAATGGCCCCTTCATTTCCCCACCTTCTGCTTAATCTAACGGAGAACGGAGCAAATAGGCCCATGCATAATACCGGAAGTGTAGTTAACAGACTGGCGGTAATCCCGCTTATACCCAGATCATTTTGTATGGTGCTCATTAGAGGAGAAATGGATGTAATAGGTGGCCGTAAATTCAGTGAAGCCAGGATAAGCGCCAAGACGATGTAAAAAAGTTTCATTCTGAATCTCCTCATGGTAGTAGTATTGTGGCATTCACCCGTGATCATGAGCCCGTTACAGAGCATTGGGGGATGCACGGTTAAGTATAGAATCATTAGAATGATTGAACAATACTATTGTTTCTATTAAAATGATTACTAAAACCAATGATTGGAGGTGGCCGATATGGAGATTCGTCAGATGGAAAACTTCATTGCGGTGTGCGAGGAGCTTCATTTCACACGGGCAGCTGAGAAGCTTGGCATATCCCAACCTACCCTGAGTCAACAAATACGTGCGCTGGAGGATGAACTCGGCGTTCCCTTATTCGACCGGGTCGGCAAAAGGATTGTGATGACACAGGCAGGAAATCTGTTTCTGGAGCACTGTGTACAGATGATCCGTCATTTACAGAATACCCGGGATGCATTAGCTGAATTCCGCAATGATCAGCGGGGCCGCCTGGTAATCGGTGTTCTCCCTTCCGATCTGGACTACCGGATTACTCCTTTGCTGACAGATTTTCATACCCGGTTTCCCAAGGTGCAGCTGAAGGTTGTCTCTTCGGTCTTCGTCTTGAATCAAGTGCTGGAGAATGAAGTAGACATCGGCATCGACGTCTCGTCTGCTCCGGATGACCGGCTTGTACGCATTTCTTTGTGCAGTGAAGAATATGTGCTGGTCGTTTCCGAGAATCATGATTGGGCGAAGCGAAGCTCGATTGGTATCCGGGAGCTGCGTGATATCCAAACGGTGATGTTCCCCGAAGGATTTACAGGCAGAGAGCTGGTGGATAACTATTGCCGTAAGTATGGCTTCAGCTTAAATACGATTATGGAGATCAGTTCGGCCACTTCCATTATTAGCCTGGTAAAAGCCAATGTCGGAGGCACCCTGCTGCCGTATCCTCTGATCCAAGCGATGAATGAACCGACACTGCGCTGCATCCGAATTACAGATGATCCGCCATACCGTCACTTTGAGATCATTCACCGGTCAGACCGGTTTCTGACTAAATCGGCCAAGGCATTTATTGAGAAAACTATTGCGTATTTCAATTGATTTGTATGCAGATCCTGATAGGGTAACTTCTTATAAAATCATGCCCATAATACAACATTTCCCTGATCCTGGCGGCCGTAATTCAAGATTGTTGTATAGAATGCAGGATTTCAGCGTTTTCAAGCGGCTTAGCCGGATTATTCTTGTATTTTCTACAACAATCCTGCCGAACACCCGGCTACTTATCGGTCAGAGTTGCAGAACGTACAACATTTAGGTGTAGAGTGCTTTCTAAAAGTCCCCATTCTGCCGGTAACGAATCCAATGGCAGGTATTGTCGCCTGTGTTCCAGTCCCGTGGGTGACCGGTAACTTGTATGACAAACAGCGGGTCTCCGCCTGGAGATCCGCTGCTAAGTAGTAACATACTATTCTTAGGCCATTGAATGCTGTAACTTCATCCTGACTTACTCCTCATACCTGCGCAGCACGATGACTGCATTATGTCCGCCGAAGCCAAAGGAATTGGAGATCCCGATCTTCAGATCCGCCTGACGGGCATGGTTAGGAACATAATCCAGGTCGCACAATTCGTCGGGCTGCTCCAGATTGATTGTCGGCGGAATCAGGCCCTCCTGCATGCTTTTGAGCAGGGCGATCGCTTCCAGGCCGCCGGCTGCACCAAGAGCATGTCCGGTCATCGACTTGTTCGCAGTGACCGGAATCCGGTAGGCATCCTCGCCGAACAGCTTCTTAATTGCCATGGTCTCAGAACGGTCTCCGACGATCGTACTGGTCGCGTGGGCACTGATTACATCCACCTCTGCCGGGGCGATTCCGGCCTCTCTTAGCGCCAGCTTCATCGCCTGGTAGGCTCCTATGCCCTCAGGATGAGTGGCTACCATGTGATAAGCATCAGAGCTGGCGCCATAACCGGTTACCTCGCCATAGATGACAGCATTCCGCTGTAAGGCATGGGAGAGCGACTCCAGGATGACAATTGCGCCGCCTTCCCCGATGACAAAGCCGTCGCGGCTCTGGTCAAAAGGCCGGCTGGCCTTCTGCGGCTCCTCATTGCGGGTGGATAGGGCGGTTGCATTGCCGAAGCTGGCCAGGGCAATTTCGGTCACCGCCGCTTCGGCACCTCCGGCGAGGATCACATCGGCTCCGCCGTAACGGATCAGGCGGAAGGCTTCGCCGATGGCGGTGTTACCAATCGAGCAGGCAGTGACCGGTGAGAGGGTCGGTCCTAAGGCTCCAAGCTTAATGCTGATCATTGCGGCTGCCATATTGGAGATCAGCATCGGGATCAGGGTTGGACTTACCCGCTCCGGGCCACGCGAGCGCAGCAGATCACCCTGCTCCATTAGGGTCTGGATGCCGCCTACTCCGGAGCCTACATAGACACCGAGCCGTTCGCGGTCAATCTTGTCCAGCTGCAGGCCGGAATGCGCCCAGGCCTCCTCGGCGGCGGCAAGCGCGAACTGGCTGAACCGGTCCATGCGCCGCGCTTCCTTGCGGCCGAATCTGGCGTCAGGATCAAACTCTTGTACAGAGCCGGCAATTTTGGTCTTGAAATGTGATGTATCAAAAGTAGTAATCGGCGAAATTCCCGATTCACCAGCAGCCAAGCGGCTCCAGAACTGTTCTACGGTATTGCCAAGCGGCGAAATAACGCCCATTCCTGTGATCACTACGCGTTCCATACGATAATCCTCCTAAAAGTTATGTGAGCATAAACTTAAGTGTTGTAAGTATAACCGGATGCTTTCTAGACCTATTGTTCCACTTAACTTATCCTATTACAAGTTGTAGTTTATACTAGTATAATTACTACTACACTAATAGGCAGACCAACCGGAAGGCAGGGAGAATCAATGTCCAATCAGAACAGGCTGCAAGCATTATCCGATTTCCTGAAATCCAGACGTGCGGCCATCTCGCCGGCAGCGGCAGGACTGCCGGAAGGCTCGCGCAGAAGGACGCCGGGGCTAAGACGCGAAGAGGTGGCACAGCTGGCCGGGGTCAGCAATACCTGGTACACGTGGCTTGAGCAGGGGCGTGATATTAAAGTATCTCCATCCGTTCTGGATTGTATTGCCGCAGCACTGCGGCTGACCAAGGATGAGCGGAGCTACTTATTTGCCCTGGCCCTGGATAACGGGCCGGGAAGTATGATTTATTCTCAAGAGGAGAGCTCAGTGATTCATCCGTCCCTGCAGAAGATCCTGCAGGAGCTGAAGAGCTGTCCGACAATTATCTCGGACCGGCACTGCGGCATTGTCGGCTGGAATGAGGCGGCCGCACATGTGTTTCTTGATTTCGCCAAGCTGCCGCCGGAGCAGCGCAATATGATCTCCCTGCTATTTGTACGCAAGGAATTCAGACGGCTGGCCGTGAACTGGGAGCAGTTTGTGCGGGGGTACCTGTCGATTTTTCGCGCCTATTACGGACAATATCTGGAGGACCGCTGGTATGATGAATTCATTGCGGAGATGAAGGATCAGCATCCGGAGTTCAATCAGCTATGGGAGGAGAGCCGGGTAAGCTCCGCTCCGGACGTAGTACTGGAGTTCCGGCATGCCAAAGCCGGCAAAATGCTGTTCCATCTGACCTCGCTTCAGGTGCAGGGCAGCACGGATCTGCGCTGCAGCATCTACACCCCCGCCGGAGATTCCAACACAGAATCCAAGCTGAAGCAGCTGATGGCGCCTGAACCGCAGGGTTGATAGATATTTTTTATGGATTCATAAAAAACTATAAATATGCAATATCGAATTTGACGTTTATACTCCTTATATGATGAATCAATTCCTGCGGGATCGTAAAAGGAGCAAAGGTCAATGGCTAAAGTAACCGGATTGGAAGGCGTAGTTGCCGGAGAAACTGAAATCGGATTGGTCGATGGAGAGAAAGGACATTTGGTATACCGCGGATATTGGGCCAAAGAGCTTGCGGTAAGCAAAAGTTATGAGGAAGTAGCTTATTTGCTCTGGAACGGGCATCTGCCGGATGCAGAGGAGCTGGCGCTGCTGAAGGCACAGATGGCAGAGGAGAGAGTCATTCCGGAATATCTGTGCAGGATGCTGGATCTGTATCCGGCGTCGGTACCGCTTATGCTGGTGCTGCAGAGTGCAGTTGCCGCACTAGGCGATAAAGAGAATACAACCTGGCCGCCAACGCTGAAGCAAGCGGTACGGCTGACGGCCGTTCTACCGGCGATCATCGCATACAGAGCCCGCAGCCTGCAGGGCCTGACACCTCTGGATTCGCTTCCTGAGCTTGGCCATGCTGCGAATTATCTGTATCTGCTGACAGGAAAGCTGCCGGAGGAAGCTCATGTCAAGGCGCTCAGTGCCTATCTGATCCTCTGCATGGAGCATGGCATGAATGCTTCGACGTTTGCCGGCCGGGTAGTGCTCTCGACTGAATCAGATATCTGCGCAGCGGTATGCGGAGCCATTGGGGCGATGAAAGGGCCGCTGCATGGCGGTGCACCTTATGAAGTCATCTCAATGCTGGAGGATATCGGAACGGTAGAGCGGGCAGAGCCTTGGCTACGCAATGCGCTGGATAACGGGACGAAGCTGATGGGCTTTGGACACCGCATCTATAAGACCAAGGACCCCCGTGCAGAAGCGCTGCAGATTGCCACGCTGGAGATGATCGGGAAGGATGTATCCTTTGACCTTGCCCTGCATGTAGAAGCCACGGCAATTGCACTGCTGGAGGAATACAAGCCGGGCCGGCGGCTGTTCACTAACGTCGAGTTTTATGCCGCTGCCATTCTGAAGGCGCTGCAGCTCTCACCGGAGATATTTACTCCAACGTTTACGGCTGGTAGAATTGTCGGCTGGACGGCCCATATACTGGAGCAAGCGGCCAATAACCGGATATTCCGCCCGCAATCTACGTATATCGGACCGATGCCTGAATCAGAGGTTGTATCATAACAGCACAAAAACATCCCCGGCCGTCAAACAGCTGGAGATGTTGAACAAGGGAATGTTAATGAGAGAGTATGAGGGGGATACCTTGTACTGAATGTAAAACCCCTTGAAATCCTTGGTGTTTAAGGGTTAAGAGGGGTTTGTTATTTAGAAAAATCACATAAAAATCACAGCAGCTTAAATTATTTCAATTTCAGTAAGTCGCCGTATTGTATATTTACTTTATTTGCATCATCTTGCTTCATCTTATTTGTGACATGGAGATAAATCTTCGTTGTTGTCTTTGGATCATCATGCCCGACTCTTTTCATGATATTCGCAATGTCCACTCCAGCCTCTGCAAGCATGCTGATGTGGGTGTGCCGGAAGATATGAGGTGTGGCATGCTTGGTGATGTTTGTATATCCTAAGATTCGATCCATTCGATTGAGCACATTAGTAGGATTATACGGATATCCGTTAGGTCGGCAAAACACAAAGTTCTTAGAATGATGATCATCAAAATGAGCTTTGTATCTTTCATGAATCTGAGTCTGCTGCTCCTGGTACGATTGGAGTAGATTTATTATGGCAAGATCTAAATTAAGCGACCGTATCGATCCTGTCGTCTTAGGCGGCGTTAGTTTGTAGTCTCTCATGCCGCCGGGACTATAAAGTGTTTTGGTTACTCGAATCATTGTTGTATCAAAATTGATGTCTGCCCACTTAAGTGCGCATAACTCCCCCGAACGAAGCCCAGTGAAAGCTAAGAAATAGAAAGTCTCCATATCACGCTCTAATCCATGGTTCGACACGGCGTTTAAGAAACTTTCGAGTTCATGACGCTCTAAATAAGACGCTTCTAAATCTTCTTCTTCGATTTCCTCAACGGTCAACGCTTTCTCTTTAATGACTGCACCTTCTGTCGGATCATTCTTTAGTAATCCTTCTTTGATAGCCCATTCAAATATCATTCCTGCGGCAGTGTGAGTACTTTTAATTGAATTGACGGCATACGGCTTATTGATAAATTGGCCGGGGTTATCTTTATCTTTGACTTGGTATCCGATGGTGGCCATCTTATCAAGAAATTCCTGGTATTGTTTTTTTGTTAAATTCGCAATATGCATTTTTCCGATGTTTTTATTAATTATTTTAATTGACTTATCTCTGATTGCTAGTGTGGCATCTTTATCAATCGTCTTAATATATTCTTTACGCCATTCTGCAGCAGCCTCAGCAACGGTAACTTTTTTTGCCTTCTTGACGTTTATTCCTCCGGCTAACCGGTCATATTCTTCCTGGCAGGCCTTTTTCACCTCAGCAATTGTATCCCGCACACGAGGGATTTGTGTGCGTTCATTGGTCACTGGATCAGGCGGCCCCTCAATAACAAGTCGCCACTTGTAGCCCTGTTTATTATTGGCGGGGATTTTCTTTGGAGTTGGGGCGGGTGATCGCTTTTTCCCTTGGGCGTCTTCGCTAATCATATTTCCGTCTGAATCTGGTGAGCCCTTTTTCTTGTTGGCCATGGTGTCGCCCCCTAAACCTTTTATGAATATTTAATTTTCTTTTCTAATTTCTTCTCCAGCTTGGCCAATCTTCCTGGATAACCGCCCTTCGTTTTATCATCAAGCTCATAGTGAATAGCAGCGTTACATATATCAATTGCCTCATGCAGCTGGTTTCTATTTTCATAATGTAAGATCAAGGTTTTGAACGAAGGGAGGAAGGGAAGGAAACCATAGGTCGGATTCCGAAAATGACATTCATCACGGAATTTTGGGAACAACTCGATATCTTTCAGACAAATAGCCACAAGCTTCTCGGCTGCATCCGGTTGGATGAGGTGCATTGTATAAAGCTTGATGAAGTTGTTGTATGAGAAATGGAGCTCATAGGGCTTGTCCTGGACTAATTCCAGATGCTCTAAAAAGTGGTCTTCAGTAGCTTTGTAATTGAGCCATAAGTTCATATACATCTTGTGACCTCCAAGCGACTGTAATATTTTATGCAATGCCGCATGTAGAACTTTGTCGTAAAATAATCTAAAACCATCCAGAATCCGGCAGAGGAGAATTATATGATTAGACGAATGAAGAGGCTACAGATTGAGAAGAAGGATAGTCTCGTATGCAGGGACGTAGATCTCAAGGATGTGAATTACATAGATAAGTGGCAGCGGACTGGTAATTCGCATTCAACGCTGGCTTATCATACAAGTAAAGGATCTTTTCAAGATTTCGATATTCTGGTCGAAGCAGCTGAAGCATATAAGGATCATGGATTTGTATTGGTAGGAAGGACGGCCTTGGTGCAAGAATGCAAGATTGATCAAATCATTTCAATTGAGAATAATGGATCCTTGATAAAATTTAAGGATGGCAGCGAATTGTATGTGCTTAAGCAAATCTAGGTGTGAAAGTCAACCCCTTCAATGGTGTTTAGGGGTATCTTTCGTTCGTCCTTTTTCGACAGCGTTTTCCATCTAGATTTGATAATCTATGTATTACAGCTAGTAGATTTCGTGATTGTGAGGTGATCGAGAGAATTCAATAGTACTGATATAAGTGTACTTGTTCCTCAAGAGCGGCATAGCCACTCAGCTATCGCCATTCCCATTCAAAAAGATCATCAATCTGACAATCGAGGTGATAAGCAATCAATGCAGCCCGCTGGATGCTCATAATTCCAGTTCGTAAATTAATGTAATCGGACATTTGTTGCTTACTGACGCCGATCTTATCTGCTAACCATTGCTGATTGATCTTAATCTGACTCGTCGCCGACTCCATCTTGTGGCGCCGGACAAGCAACTCGGGAATGCGACAGCGGACGGGAACAAGTTCCATCGCACTGCCCACCTAACTATTATACTATTTTTCTGGAACATTTACGAACATGAGTTCGTATGATAATATGATCTACATACCAAGACCGGATGGTGATATCAGATGGATGATAGAGAACACCTAATAAAACTTATATCTGATGCGGACCCTGATGAGATCAAAGCTTTATATTTATTTCTATGTGAAAATGAGAGCCATCTTTCGGATTCATTTTTCCTTAACAAACCTTTTGACTATGATCTTTAAATCTGCAAGATCTTCAGAAGAAGCCTTATTTATCATTTCAATTAACTCTTTGCGTTCAAAAAATGTTTCATCTGAATTTCCTTCGTATTTTAGCTGGTTAAGATGTCTTGGGGTATCAGTCCTATCTAACAAGTAGTCAGTATCGATATCCAAAACATCAGCAAGGGCGGCAAGAGTATCCCCCGATGGAGAACTATGTCCATTTTCATAATTACTCACTGCTGCCTTTGTCATATTGATTTTAGTAGCCAGTTCCTCTTGTGTTAATTTCCGAATTCTTCTCCATTTTTCTAACCTTTCAGGTTTAAACAATTTAACACCTCCATCCCGGCAAAAGTACACTTATATTGTACAGTTACTCGATACTTTTTGAAATAAAGTACATAAAACATGTATTTTAGTATTGACATACACTAATCTTGTACTTATAATCAAAGTATCAAGTACAAGATTAGTGTACGAAGGGGTGAACAATATGAAAAACCAGTCCTTGACACATGCGCGTAAGAATATGGAACTGACACAAGAAGAACTTGCAGGAATGTTAGGATATCAAAAGGCTACAGTGAGTAACTGGGAGAATGGATATTCCAATCCTTCACTTACGGATGCGTTCAAGGTTGCAGAAATTCTTGGTAAGGACATCAATGATATTTTTTCAGGTCTCAAGGTACAAGTATCATGTACTGATAACGAAAAAAGGGAAGTGATCTAAATGCCAGTTGTCGTAATTGAAACCGATGACCTTGAACGTTGGATCAGAGAAACGGTCGCAGCATCAGTACAAACTGCAACTACTCAAGAGCTTCCGCCATTCTTACGCCGTGAAGAGTTCATGAATTTACTCGGCATCGGTGAAGCAAAAACGGCTGAACTCTTCAATCGGCCCGATTTTCCCGTTATCAGAGATTTTGGTCATCCTCGGGTTGTCACTCATCTCCTGATGCAATGGGCTGAGAAGCAAGTCGGTTGGATCAATGAGAACGCCAGCGAAAAGTACAAGGCAAGACGCAATCATGCTACAGGATGAAGAAAACCCGCCGAGCTGTACCGGCAGCGGCGGGCAGGGAAAGCGGCAAGGGGAATTGCTTAAGACAATCATACATCAGGCCTCTGTCCGATATAACCCGCAAAACCGGACAAAGGAGAGGATTATAAGTTGGCAATCGGACAATTCGGACCAGCATTAGAACAAGTGTTAAAGCGCTCAGGCGATACCAGGGAGAAGGCAGGGCTCATCGTCCATGCTGACGCTTCATTAATAGGGAAAATCGCCAGAGGGACGCGTAAGGCATCAAAGCCAGTCATGAGTGCGGCAGTTGAGCATTACGATGACGGTCAACTCTATCTGGCAGCGGCGGCGGAAGTCACCGGTGGTGCTTCTGCTCCTTGGCTGGATAATGTGGACCTACATAGAGCAAGCGTGATGTTCAAAACAATAGAAGAGGTCAAGGAAGTACTGGAAGCCTCCAGCGACGCTCCAATCAGCAAGACAAACAAGCAGCTTAACGATTCAGAACGAAAGCAGATCAAGCGGTTGTTGATGGAGACGGTAGAGGCAATTACGGCACTAACTCATCTGGCCGCTGTGCTTTGCAAGGAATATTCCTTCAGTTGGTTATCGACCTGGAAAGAACACCGCGCAGATCTGAAGGCCAAACAATACATGAAATGAGGGAATCTGAAATGATAACACTCGAACAATTGGAAGGGGAAGCGAGATTCGTGGCACAGAACGCTAAACACAACCTGAAGCTGGTAAAGCAGCAGGCAGCAGTTATTGACCCGGCAAAGCTGGAGAGCAACATTAAATGGCTTGAAATGATGATTTCTTTGCACCAGAAGGATCTGGCAGCAGCTAAGGAACAAATGAAAAAAGCCCGCCTGGCAGGGCGGACCTCGTTGAGAACTCGTCTAAAGTATCTCGTTGCGTCCATTTTACGGGACGATGACCGTAAAAGCAAGGGGGAAGCGGTGTGACGGAGCAGGAAGTGCAGGAATTCGCCGTAGCCCTGGTATCATCTTATCTCCATTACAGACAACGGTGGTTCGAAGCCGTGGACCTGACCCATGCAGCGTACTCAGATCGATTCGCCGATCCTCACCGTTACAACCGAGCTGTTAAGCAGAACGAGAAGGCCACTCATAATTGGGATTTGATTTCAGATATTACGAACCACCTTCTTACTCCCACAATCAAGACAGCGTTCGATGTGGAGTTGAAACGTAGAGAAAAAGCTATATGAGCAGCGGCTTCGGCCCCTGTCTCCAAGCGTCGACCCTTAGAAATAACCTTTCCTCCGGGTTGGCGTTTGGAGATGCGGCTGACGCATCCAAGGTGGTGACAGAACGAGTATGCAGCGCCTTAAAACGAAAAGTGAAGTAGGAGTGAAATTCTCCGGCGCTTATAAGAGTTTGTACGGCATGATCGTACAGAAAAATGCCCACTTAGCCTTTCCGGTGAAGCTTGCCCGAAACATGGCGGCCATAAACTACGATGCAAACCGATGCCGGGTTCAAGTCCCGGCCCACCTTGATCTTACATAGGAAGGAGGACAAGAGAAATGACTTTACAGAAACGGATTGAGAAAGCAGTTCAGACACTTAAAGATTTTCAAGACGCAGTGGACGATGCGAAACATACGACAACTGATATCTTGGTCAGCATTTCGGACTTCATTGATGATGATCTGAACGATTTGGTTGACGAACTCGAAGAAGTTGCAGATGAAGTCGGAGATGTGGAAGAAAAGCTGGAAGTGCTAGAAATTGCGCTGGATGAGCTTAAGGAAGGGAGTGAAGCGGTTTGAATATCGACACAGGCGAATTGATCCGCCTTAAGCAATCTCAGCCCGTATCGGGTGGATTTGTACCGATTCCGCGGGAACTGCAACGCGAAGCCAATAAGCAGCTTGGTGATAACGAAAGCGTGATTGTCGATCTTTCATCCAACGGACCATTGTCCAAATGGGCTAAGGCCCTACGGAAGAAGCGTCGGAAGGCTGCTCGTGAATCTCGCAAGCAAAACCGCAAATAAAAAACGCCCCGTTGCACCGGGACGCCTGCTCTTTGAAAACTGAATTATCAACTTGCCTCCATCTTAGCAGGTGGAGGCGCACTACACAAGAGGGAGTGAATGGAATGTCAACTGCCTATTCTGCTGACATTAGCGGTCAGCGCATCGAAGTAGAGATTGTACCTCCTACTAATTACTCGCCACCGGTGCTTTCGATCCGGCAGCAGTTCGGGAGCTTTCAGCTGCATGCTGATCCAGACCAACTGGCTGAGGTCGAATATGCCATCCGGACTTACCTGAATGGCATCCGTTATCCCGAAACACCTGATCAACAAATGATTTTACATGCCGAGTGTGAAACGGCTATCGAGGAGGGGATCGCTTGAAGCGTATCAATCTGGAGCGCCTGACGCTCCGCAATTTCAAAGGGATTAAAGAACTTGTCCTCGCCATCAACGGCGGGGACGCTGATGTCTATGGCGATAACGCCACCGGGAAGACAACCGTCTTCGATGGCTTTGTTTGGCTCCTGTTCGGTAAGGATTCGCAGAACAAGGCCGATTTTGAAATCAAAGGCTTGGATGGAGCAGGTAAGGTCCTGCGTCACAAGCTAGAACACGAGGTCGAAGGAGTATTCCTGATCGATGGCCGCCGCCGGACGTTCCGCCGGGTCTTCTCCGAGAAGTGGACGAAGAAGCGCGGATCAGCGACGGACGCCTTCGAAGGGCATGAGACGAATTACTTCTTGGACGGTGTTCCAGTGAAAAAGGGCGAGTACACCGCCGAAGTAGATTCCCTCATTAAAGAGGAACTGTTCAAGCTTCTGACTTCACCTTCTTACTTCAATGAACAAATGAAGAAGGAGGATCGCCGGAAGACACTGCTGGAAGTATGCGGGGATCTGACGGATGCCGAAGTGATTCACGGTAACAAGAAGCTTGCTCCCCTGCCCGGCATCCTGAATGGGCGTGACCTTGACTCTCACAAGAAGGTGATCTCTTCCCGGTGTGCGGTGATTAACAGGGAGATCAAGGAGCTGCCAGTGCGGATCAGTGAAGTGCAGCGCCAAATGCCGGATGTTTCGGAGCTGGATGAAGATTCTCTTAAAGAAGACATGGCTGTCCTTCGCAACCGGGTTGTATCAGGTGAAGCTGAGCTTTCTCGAATCCTCTCTGGTGGCGAGGTTGCCGTGAAAGAGAAACGGCTGCGGGAAATTGAGGGCGAGCTGATCGCCATTAAGAGCCGCATGCAGTCAGATGTCCTGGATAAGGTTGCTCTTAAACGGGATGCAGTCAATCAGATGCATATGGAAGTCAACAAATACCGCCGGGACATTGAAGATAAGCAGCAGCGCATCCAGAACAACGAAAGGCTGGCAGCAGGGCGCCGGCAGGAAGCAGAACGGCTACGGGCAGAGTTTGCTGAACTGAAGGGGTTGACCTTTGAACCTGCTGGTGATCACGATGCTCATTGCTCCGCCTGCGGCCAGTCCTTACCTGAAGACCAGGTCAAGGCTGCTCATGACAAGGCAGAGGTTTTTTTTAACCGTAGGTTGGCTGAACGAAAGGAACGTATTAACGCTTCCGGTAAAGCGGCAGTCGCCGAAGCTCAGAAGTTTGAACAGGAGATTGTGCGGTTCAGTGGAGAGGTTGAAAGCCTGAAGAGCGCACTGCAACTGCTCCAAGCAGAGTTGACGGACGCCGAAGCTGAGTTGACCGATCTTCGAGCTGGTGTGAAAGACCCTGCAGCGGATCCGGATTATGCCAACAAGCAGGCTGAGGCAGCGACAGTACAGCAGCAGATCAGCGATCTGAAAGCTTCTTCTAATGATGCTGCAGCTGCTGTTCGGAGCGATATCCGGCAGCAACGTTCTGAGATCGAGGAAATGGAGCGGGATCTTGCTAAATTTGATGGTGTCCGCCGCGCGCAGCTGCGTGTGACGGAGCTGGAGAACCAGGAGCGGGAGCTCGCCGGAGAGTATGAGCGTCTGCAGCATGAACTGTTCCTCTGTGAAGAGTTCACCAAGACCAAGGTCAGTATGCTGGATGCCAAGATCAACAGTAAATTCAAGCTTGCCCGGTTCCGCCTCTTCGAAGATCAGATCAACGGTGGGATTAAGGAAGTCTGCGATACGCTCTATAAGGGCGTTCCGTATGACGGCGGCCTGAACAATGCGGCTCGGATCAATGTCGGCCTGGACATCATTAATACGCTGGGTGAGCATTACGGCTTCAGCGCTCCGATCTTCGTGGATAATGCGGAGGCAGTCACCAAGCTGATCGGAACGGACGCTCAAGTGATCCGGCTGGTAGTAAGTGAAGCAGATAAGAAGCTGCGCATTGAGACGGCAGCTATTCAGGAGGCGATTTAATTGAGTTCTACAGATCAAGCGAGACAGCAGGCAGCTCCGACGGCAGTTGCTAAGAAGGAACCAACCCAATCGGAACGCTTCATGACAAAGGTCATTTCCGAATTTGGTTCCAGTGTCGGCGAGGTTGCCCTCACCAATTTCCAAAAGCGATTGGCTCAGAATTACTTTATTGCTTTGGACGCTATCCTGAAACTTACTGAGGAAAAACGACTGAAGAAAACAGAGAAATACCGCGATGCACTGCCGGTTACCTGGCAGAACGTGAACATGGAAAAACTCGCTCGTGATGTAGTAGCAATGGCTAGGGTTGGCTTTGATCCTTCGCAACCGAATCATATCAACCCTATACCTTACAAAAACAAGCATACGAACAAATACGATATTACCTTTATCGAAGGATACCGGGGCATTGAGCTTAAGGCTACGAAATACGGCCTAGACGTTCCAGATCATGTAACGGTCGAATTAGTTTATTCCACTGACAAGTTCAGACCAGTTAAGAAGGACTCCAAAAATAAATATGAAGGCTATGAATTTGAAATTGTTAATGCGTTTGATCGCGGAGATATCGTCGGTGGCTTCTATTATCACAGCTTTTCTCTGGCTCCTGAGAAGAACAAGCTTGTGATTATGACAAAGAAAGATATAGAAAAGAGAAAACCAGATCATGCTTCAGCTGAATTCTGGGGAGGCGAAAAAGACAAATGGGAAAATGGTAAAAACGTCGGAAAGGAAACGGTAGAAGGCTGGTACGACAAGATGGCCTGGAAGACAGTTTACCGCGCAGCTTATGGAGATATCACTATCGACTCTCAGAAGATTGATGACGATTACCTCCGACTGAAGCAAATGGAGAGTGATTTTGCAGAGGCGGAAGTTGACGAGGAAATCCGAGCTAATGCAAATAGAACGATTATTGATGTTACACCAGAGGAACCACCAGCCAGCACGTCTGATACTCAGCAGGTCGACCCTGCAGGTAGCCCTGACCCATATGATTTCTTTGAGGATGTCCCTCCAAAGGGTGCGTCTTCTAATGCGAATCCAGACGATGAAGTACTCTTTTAGCCTATGATCGACATCCAATGTCTCGGCTCCAGCAGTGCCGGTAATGCCTACCGTATATCGGACGGCCACACCGCGCTCCTGCTGGAAGCCGGTTTTCCTTATAAGTCGATTCAGCGGGCTCTTAACTTCCGAATGTCGGACATTGCCGGTTGCTTGATCACACATGAGCACCTGGATCATAGCAAGGCTGCTCCTGACATTATGCGAGCAGGCATCAACATTTATACCAGCGCAGGGACGGCAGCTGCAAGAGGGCTGTCAGGTCATCGTCTGAAGGTAATCAAGGCGCTGGAGCAGTTCGCGATTGGCACCTGGACGATTCTACCGTTCGATATTCAGCATGATGTGGAGGAGCCCTTGGGCTTCCTGTTGGCGAATACAGCGGGCGATAAGTTGGTCTTCCTGACAGATACCTATTACTGCCGGCATCGCTTCAGCGGGCTGACTCACATCATGTGTGAATGTAATTATTCTCTGGATATCGTCAATGAGCGGGTGGCTGCTGGTCATCTTCATCCAGCACAGAAGAAACGGCTGCTACGTTCACACTTCTCCCTGGAGAATGTGAAGGAGATGTTGAAAGTCAACGATACCCGGAATGTTGAGGAAATTTGGCTGCTTCATCTATCCGACGGGAACAGCGATGCTGAGCGTTTCAAGCAAGAGATTCAGGAGACTACCGGCGCGCTCGTCCGGGTAGCAGATCGATGAACGGCCCGATGGGTGAACGGATCTGGACCAGCATGATCAGTGAACGATTGTGGGCCTTGCGGTCATCTGACCCGGAATCATTCAAAGCAGAGGTCAAAGAGTACTTCGCTCGGGGGCATCCGGGCTTCACCGTGGTCCGAGCAAAGTACCCACACATTTATATTCAGGACGATAGAAATAATTAAGTGAATTAGCACGGCTGCTGCGGGAGGGGGGAGTGAATGACGGAGTCAGCCAGAGAACCAACTATGGCCGGCCTCCTTAACCAGTATGAAGCGATAGGCGGTCCTGAGGAATATGGACCAGAGGGAATTGCAATCATGGTCGCCTTATGGCGGAAGTCTTGCAAGCTGGGATGGAAGCGGGCTTTCCAAATGACAAACACTGAGCTTACACTTCAAACCGGAATTAAGAGTCGGGATACCGTTAACACACATCGTAGTAAACTCGTCAATGCCGGATTGATCGGCTATACTTCCCCTCCTCGGGGGAGTGCCAAGGGCAGTTACACGGTCAGATTTGATCTAATAGTTGTCGGCGAACCTGTCCAAAATTCGGACCACTTTAATATAGTTAGAGAAGAAGTGGTCCGAAAACCGGACTACTTTTCAAAAGCTGACGGTGAAGCTGTCCGAAAATTGGACCACTTTCCCGACACTGTATTAAAAGATCTTAGTACTACTATTACTTCTACTACTGACAATGAGTTCGCTGATGAGATTGATCAAGGCAAGCCAGGAGATATGTTCGAACTTTTAAATGCCTTTTGCAAAATGAATCACAGACTTGATATTCACATTTCCCCACGTGAACGCGAAGCCATGGGTAGGATGGTCGCCGGAGGTACGCCTAACCCTTTTACCATCCGAACTATGGAGAGCCTGCTTCAGGCAAAGCGAGAACGTGAGGGAGACGGCTTTAAGTATCCCACAAGCTTTTTATACTACGTGGACGGGATTGAAAAAGCCTGGCTGAACTCCCAAACTACCGCAGCACCGACTGACGGAGTCGCCCCGGGAGAGACGCCAGATAAGCCGCAACGCCAAACCAAACAGCAACGAGAGCTTGCCGAAATAGACATGATGATCGAGGAGGAACGACGACGTGGAGAAGCTGGAGGTCATTCTTCTGGTCCGCACCATTAAGGCCAACTATCCCGGATTTGACAAGTCGCCCGAAAACATTGAACGGCTGTACAAATACCTGAAGGATTTCCCGTTTGAAGCTGCCAAGGAGAATGTTGACGCCCATATCAAGACAAAGGAATTTCCGCCAAATGTTGCGGAAATTCGCGGCCGTCTCGGGGAGCAGATCGAGCGGGAGCAGATGAAAATTCTGACTGATCAGCACTTTGCTAATCTCGATACCTGGAGCGCCAGCAGCAAGCCGCCGCCTGAAGGGTACTGGGACGAAGTGAAGCGGAAGATTCGAGGCGAAGCAAATGTTGAATCGTGAAGAAATGCTAGAACAGATGGGCATTCAGCCACCGGTTGATCTTGAAGCAGAGCAGGCTGTTCTTGGAGCCGCACTTTTGGACCAGACGGCTTACGATGCTGCTGCAGACATCTTGCAGGGCGGAGAATTCAGCGATAAAGGCCATGCCCGTATCTTCCGGGCTATGCGCAAGTTGAACGACGCAGAACTGCCGATCGATATGGTCAGCTTGACCTCCCAGCTTAAGGACAGCGAGGAGCTCGAGAAAGTCGGTGGAGTCAGTTATCTGGCTCGGATGGCTGGAGCTGTTCCAACCGTGGCGAACGCCGGTTACTATGCGGAGCGGGTACAGGAAATGTTCCTCCGACGCCAAGCCATAGACACTGCAATGGACCTGCTGCGCAACGCTGGAGAGGAACAGGACGTGAAGGGCTTCATCGCGATGGCGGAACATGCTGTTTCGAAACTCTCCGATCAGTCCGTGCCGGTTCGGGAGTTTGCCACCATGAAGGATGTCCTGATGCAGGTCTGGGAAGATGCCGAGCAGCGGTACAGCGTACGGGAAACGTCGCGAGGGATTACTGGCATCCGGTCCGGGTTTGACGATCTCGACAAGATGACTTCCGGCTTCCAGCGTAATGATTTGATCATTGTTGCAGCCCGGCCATCGGTGGGAAAGACAGCGTTCGCCCTGAACATCGCTCAGAACGTGGCAGTCCGCGCCAAAGAGACCGTTGCCGTATTCAGCCTTGAGATGTCCAATGCTCAGCTCGTACAGCGCATGGTCTGTGCTGAAGGCAACATCGATGCGAGCCGGATGCGGACCGGGCACTTTGAGGAAGATGATTGGCAGAAGATGTCCATGGCGATGGGGTCTCTATCCGAGGCCGACATCTTCATCGACGATACTCCAGGAATCACGGTCAACGAGATCCGTTCCAAGTGCCGCCGGCTGAAGAAGGAAAAGGGGCTCGGCATGATTGTCATCGACTATCTGCAGCTTATCCAGGGTAGAGGGCAGCGGGGAGTGAACCGGCAGGAAGAGGTATCTCAGATCAGCCGGACGTTGAAGCAGCTTGCGCGGGAACTTGAGGTTCCGGTGATTGCCCTGTCCCAGCTCAGTCGCGGTGTGGAGCAACGCCAGGACAAACGCCCGATGATGAGCGACCTCCGGGAGTCTGGTTCCATCGAGCAGGATGCCGATATCGTAGCCTTCTTGTACCGAGATGACTATTACGATAAGGAATCCGAGAAGAAGAACATCATCGAGATCATTATCTCAAAGCAGCGGAACGGCCCGGTGGGAACGGTAGAGTTGGTGTTCCTGAAGGAATTCAATAAATTCGTCAACTACGAGCGGGCACACAGCGACATTCCGGCTCCGCCGGATGATATTGATAAACGCAAGTGGGCGTAAGGGAGGGATAGAGTGATTAACCAAATTGAAGCCATAGTTACATTTAACGATGGATTTGCTTATGTGCTATCGAATCCAGTCCAGTTCACTTACTACAAACAAGGCGATTTAATCATCGGATTGGATGACACGTGTACTTTTGTATCGTGCTACTACTATTCCAGGCCGACAATGGGATTTGAGGCTTTCGGTGGCAGAGAGTTTGATATTACGCTTGAGAATGGTGAGGTCATTCACTGTAACGGTCAATGGTGGGATGGCGGATATCAAAAAGCCGAAAAGTTTCTCGGTGAGGAATTAGTTAGAGTTACTTTCGAAGACATAGAGTCTTTGAAAAAATGCTATGTCTTTAGCGGATGCACAGCAATAGCCAGCAGCTTATCCAAGCTTCGCGAGACTTATGACGGCGAGGTGCAAGGCTACTGGGCATATGAGGCGAAATTGAAAGGCTGGGATAAACCTTTTCGTGAAGACAAACCACACTAGGAGGAACGGGAATGAAACAGGAAAAGCGGCCAACACGCCGGCAGATGCTTGAAATTCAGGCAGCTGGATTGATTGCGGGGAATTGGTTTGTGGAGCGGGATACGCGTGAACAGTTAGTACTGATAAATCGGTACTCCGGCAATCCCCGGACGACCCGGAGGGCAGTGTCGTGAATGGCGCTTGGAATTACTGGCACGTGTATCACTTCATGGTCACCTACTACCAGAACACGGGGCTCGTACCGGAGCGCTCGGTTCTGCTGGCAGAATTCGCAGAGTTGGATCCTGAACAGGTGGACGAAGGCATCGCCGAGTTCGAACTTGTGACGGGGAAACGGGGTGAGGCTGGATGATTCCGAATAGACCTATTGATCCTTTGTTCCAGCAGAAGTATTACTTCGCTGTTTTTGATAAACGTGGGCATGTGATCGGCACGGTGTATGTTCTGGACACCGAGATGAAGCCGCGCAGGGAAAGGGGTGGGAAGCCGAATGATTCAGTTCACCGTTTACGGGGAGCCAGTCGCCCAGGGCCGGCCTAAGTTCAGTACTGCGGGCGGGTTTACGAGGGCATATGACCCAGCCAAATCCCGGGACTACAAGGATTATGTCCGGCTGGCCGCCCGGGAGTATGCACCGACCACTCTGCTGGAAGGAGCTTTAGGCATTGCCATCACAGCTTATCGTTCCACACCGAAGAGTTTCAGTAAGAAGAAAGCGGCGGAAGCTGAGCGGGGCGAAATTCTCCCGGTCACTAAGCCGGATGCTGACAACTACCTGAAAGGGGTGAAGGATGCTCTGAAGGGCATCATCTGGAAGGATGACAGCCAGGTGGTGGATGCATTTGTTCGGAAGCGGTATAGTAACCGGCCGCGCATTGAAGTGAAGATCAAGGAATTAACTTAACCCAAACATGAAGGGAATGGGGAATTGTGGGATATCTCGATTTTAAAGGGCTTGTGAAAAAGGTTGACTTGAAGGCTGACGGTGATGTGAACATCTTGCTGGTTGTGTCCGGCGAAGAGCTTCGCGGAAAGATTGAATGGTTGCACGAAATGATTGGAGACAAGGTGACGGCCTCGCTGGACTCCGCGGTCGTTAACTATAACATCGAGATCAATGCCCGGACAGAGAAGCCGATCAAGACCTACAGGGTGGATAACGGTGTTGTGTCCGAAGTGAAGCCAGAAGGTGAGCAGCTTGCGATGGACCTGGGGCTTCCCGCCGAGAAGATCGAGATTAAGCAGCAGCCGGCAGAAATCGAACTGGCCATCATCGAAGAATTCATCCAGTCCGGCCTGGCGCCGACCTTCGAGGATTTGGATTATGATTTTGTCGCCTTCTCCCTTCGTTTGGCCGGCGGGGAGACTTACATGAAGATCGCTTCTGAGCTCGGCATCAGCAGTGGCAAGATCGTCGAAAAGATTGATGAATACCGCAAGCGTGTAGCCCCTTCCGCAGCAGCTTGGCATGAGTGGATGCAGTCCCAGGGTGTAGCCCCTTCCGCAGCAGCTGAGGCAGCTCCAGTCACTGAAGATGGCGGTTCGGCTGAAGGTGAAGACGGAGATATCGTTATTGAAGAAGCAGACGGCCCTGTTCAAGATGGTGAAGGCGATGGATTCGTGCCGGAGTGGGAAAGCGGTGCTGACCAGGGAACAGGTGATCCGTCCGGTGAACCAGGTCAGGACCCGGCAGACCCTACAGATGCTGAAGAAGTGGATAAAGACGAGTTGGATGCCTTCATTCTGAAGGAACGCCCGATCTTCCCGGAAATTGAGCATCAAGGTCAGCCTATCCCGTTCCCGGACCTGATCGAGAAGCGGGCTAAGGAAGACAAGACTTGGCTGGAGAACGCTGTTTCTCAGGGAATGACCAAGGGACAGTTCCAGGGGAAATTCAGCGCCTACAAGAAACTGGCAGCTAAGAAAATGAAGGGTGGCGGAGGAGCAGCTTAACAGCTGCTTCTTCTCTTACAAAGGAGGGAGCGCGATGTTCATCGATTTCGGGATGCTCATGCAGCTGCGTTATGAATCTATGCTGAGCGTTCACGCTGATGCAATTTGGCAAGCCTCTATCCAGCGCTTTAATGAGGAACGTCTACTCAAGATGATTGACCAGGCACTGGATGATCAAAATCCTGAAGCATTTTTCCAATACTCGGCGGAGCTGGCCGGAGTAAGGGCGGTGCAGGCTTATGGGCAAGTCACATCGGCGTCCAAAGGATGAATCCATCCGGAAGTTAGCGGACCGGATTACCCGGGCGGTGAAAGCCCACGGAATCACCGTACAGCGGTATGACGCCTTCACCACCAACAGTGTTTATCTCAAATTCGATTACGGCGTGGCGAACAGCGTCCGGATTAGCGATCACATGGGGAAGCTCAGCAGGTCCAATCGCTTCAACCTATTGAAGAACATCGATCACAGTTATGTCGAACTGGATCGCTATCTCAAATACTTCTACTGTACCAATGATTTAGAAAAGTTGGTCGCTGACATTATCCAGAATCGCAAGGACCAAGTCGAGAAGTACGGACCACGGTACTATGATTTCCTGATGAAACGAAATAAAGAGGCTAACACCGACACTAAGGGATTTTGGAGCAAGGCCAGGATTGTATAAAACGGGAGGGACTTAATATGAAGGACAAAATCAAGGCGGCGTTGGAGAACTTGGAGCCGCAGCTGAAGCGGGTCGCGAAATTAATAGAGGAAGCGGAGAATGAGGGGATTTACAGCAGAGAGGATCCGCAAGAACAATATCTCTGGTCAATGAACAATAAAATCGGTGAAAAACTGAATGATGTTCGCCGGCTGCTCGGGCAAATCAATGCTCCTGTTACTGAAGAAGGTGTTCTTCAAAAGAGAACGAGCGGACGCTACTATCTTCCGAGTGGAGAATATTACACCTCTGGTTCATCGATTGAATATCTAATCACAGATTCTTGGGGCGATCAAGTTTGGGTGTACTCATCCGTTGAACACAATGGCATGGATTACTATATCGTCAACAATCCTAAGCTCTCACTTGAAGGGCTAAGGGTAAGGGTCAAGCGACTGCCAATCTGGGATTAGCATGAACTGGCGCGCTGCGACTCCCCAGCAATTACGAATGATTATGTGGGACACCGGCGCGCACCCGGTTCTGCGGCAGGAAGCTGCCGCGGAGCTGTTCCGGCGGCGCCGGCAGAAGTGGGGCAAGATCAACTACAAAATGAAGAGGGTGTATCCGCGATGAAAACAGTCATTCGCTTCAGAGACGAAAGCGGCCGGATCATGACGGCGCGAGAAGAGGAGCTGCCGAGCCCGAATCGAGTACTCGCCCATTTTAGCATTTCGATGTTTGTACTATGGTTGCTGCTCAGTTGGCTTCTATAGAAAGGGTGATGAATGATGACCAGACTGCAGGCGGTATATGCAATAAGCGATATCCTCCAGCATTGCGGGTCCTGCCCGCAGCGCGTGGAGCTTAATCAACAGTATGGCAGCACTTATTCCAAAATAGACGGGTATTGCAACCGGGAGTGTCCGGTAGGTGGATTGCTGCAGCTGCAGGGAAAAGAACTCATACGTGATCATACGTGAAAGGGCGTGAAGCTTTGGGCTTACCAGATAACATCATCTATAAAACAGCAGCGTTCCTCTTTGCGGGGATCGGTGGGGCCACGGCCGGAGCAATGCGCTCAACAGTTGAATATGGCGGCAAGGTTTATAAGTTCAAGGTACTGTGCTCGATCGACAACGACCCTGTTGCATGCCGGAATCATGATCAGATCTGCGGTGAGAAAACTTCTGTGGTGATGGATTTGTTCAAGCGTTGGCAGTACAAAGCCTGGCACGGACATGAGCCTCCTGAGACTTGGAGGGAAACAACGCCTTGGGATATCTGGCAGGCATTCAAGGAGCAGGTACCGTTCTTTCTGTTCCTCTCACCGCCATGCAAGGGACTGAGCGGGCTACTGCCGTCTGATAAGGCAGCATCCGCTCAGTATCAGGCGCTTAATTTCCTTACTGTTCATGGATTGGAAATGGCTTTGCAGGCTTGTCTGGAATATGGGGGAGCCATCCCGGCAGTCATTCAACTGGAGAACGTACCGAGAATCACCAGTCGGGGCGAACCTTTATTAAAGCAGATTCTGAAGATGCTTAAGAAATACGGATATGAGGTAAGTGTTCGGTCTGATCACAACCTGGGTACCATTGGCGGGCTTGGGCAAAATCGAGTGCGGTTTCTTCTTAAGGCTCGCGATCCGAAGCAGATTCCAAATGTGATTTATTACCCTGAAGCTAAGCCCATGAAGAGCATCGGAGAGGTACTTGGACCCTTGCCTGCTCCAGGAGATACAGTTGCAGGCGGTCCGATGAACAGATTACAGCAGTTGCAGTGGAAGACTTGGATGCGATTGGCCCTTATACTCGCCGGCGGAGATTGGCGAGATCTGAACAAAGTCGATTGGAAGAACTTGCGAATTGCTCATGAACCGCGGCGAGGGGCATATGAAGTGGCTGATTGGAATGAACCGAGCAGGGCTGTAACCAGTACGGCGGGACCCGGTCGAAGTAATGGTGTTGCCGCAGTGTCAGACCCACGGCTTCATATTAACAGCGAAGGCAAGACAAATATTCTGCGGATACAATCGGTAGACGAACAATCCTCCTGCATAACCGGCGCTGCTGGACCATATCAGGGCGGAGCCAGTATTGCTGATCCTGCATTGAAGGAAAGTCCTAGTCGTCACCCGGCAGCCTACCGGGTAGTGCGGGTTGACGAGGTGGCGCCATGTGTGACAGGTACGCGATTTGGCAGCGGGGCTATTGCCATAGCAGATCCTTCACTGAAATGCTCTCCACGTGCGGACAGCTACGGTGTCCAACACTGGGATCAGCCAGCCAAGACAGTGATTGGTAGCGCCGATATTCATGCTTCAGCTGCAGCGGTAGCTGATCCGAGAATTCCGAAAGACAACGAACAGGGAGTTTGGGTGATAATCGCCCAAGATGGTACTTGGCACCGGCCGCTCACTACCTATGAGCTCGCCATGCTGCAGAACTTCCCGACGCATCTTCCAGACGGCAGACCGTTCCAGCTTGAGGGCTGTAATGATGCCAAGGCACGGGAGTACATCGGGAATGCTGTTCCTCCGGGAGCTGAGGAGGCTATGGGCAATGTCATTCTGATGGCGGCAGCGGAAGCTGAAGCGGGCATATCATTCCAGCTCAGTTGGAATCCAGTATGGGTTGCTCCTGGTGAGGAGCAGCGGCCGACAGTGCTGCATTGATTAGGTCTGCTGCGGGACAGATGGAGTTTAGCCTATAGGGCAAGCATTCCATCGGTGGTGTCGGCTCAGCGACGACCGTCGTGTTGGCTAAGCTAGGGGACATAGCTCATCCGGTCTACCGCATCACTGGCAGTGATAGTCAGGACCTCCGGTTCCTGTACCGATCGGGTAGCCGCCTTGTCCTCGAAAGATACATGTTCCATTACATGACACCAATGACAAGTGGTGAGAAAGGGGGTATCCAATGATCCTTCAAGGAGACAACATGCAGATCATGCCGCAGTTGCCCGGAGAGAGTTTTCACACCTGCGTCACCAGCCCTCCTTATTGGGGCTTGCGGGATTACGGCATTCCGCCGACAGACTGGCCGGAGACAACATACACGCCGATGCCCGGGCTGCCGCCGGTGACTGTGCCAGCATGGACCGGCTGCCTGGGGCTGGAGCCGACCCCGGAAATGTTTGTCGCTCATAGTGTGGCGGTTTTCCGGGAGGTTTGGCGGCTGCTGCGAAAGGATGGGACGCTCTGGCTCAACTATGGTGATAGCTACGCAAAAGCAGGCATTTCAGGCATGGGAGACCCGACAATAGGAGAGCGAAACCTTGGCGGAATGAAGCCGTTGAAAAAGGAGATCCCGCTGGGGCTGAAACCTAAAGACCTGATCGGCATTCCCTGGCGCGTCGCATTCGCCCTGCAAGCTGATGGTTGGTATCTCCGGATGGACAATATCTGGAGCAAATCCAATCCTATGCCGGAGAGCGTGACAGACCGTCCGACAAAAGCGCACGAATATTTCTTTCTGCTGGCTAAGTCGGAGCGCTATTACTACGACAAGGCTGCAATCATAGAGCAATTGACCGAATCAAGCACTGCCCGTCTGTCTCAAGATGTGAGCGGGCAACCAGGCAGTAATCGGGCAAACGGCGGGACGCGAGCGGACAGACCCATGAAGGCGGTCGGCAAGGCATATAGCTTTGCGCGGAAGGTGAGTGAGGGAGATGTTCCCGGACAGCCCAAGCAGCACCGGGAGGACCGGGAGGACCGGGAGTATTCCGGATCCCGCAATAAGCGTTCCGTATGGACAATGGCCACGGCGCAATTCAAAGAAGCCCATTTTGCGACTTTTCCAGAAAAGCTGATTGAACCCTGCATTCTCGCTGGTGCGCCACCGGGGGGGCAGTGCTTGATCCATTCGGTGGATCCGGAACGACCATGAAGGTCGCCATGGAGAACAACCGGGAATGCACCATTATAGAAATCGGTTCGCAGTATGTTGAGATTGCGCAGAGGCGGACGGCCATCATACAGCAGCAGTTATTTTAGTCCCAGGGAGGGAACAGATAGCGCCCCTCCCATCAGTGATTTGAGTTAAATAAAAAATGGAAGCAAGTACAAAGCGGTAATGGCACCAAATGGTATGCGTCTCGGATAAAAGCGACGGCGTGGATAGAAACCTGGATAGTATCCAAATTGTCTGTAAGTAGATGCGTTAGCGGGCATTCCGTTCATCATTTCGTTTGAAGGAATAGCAAGCGTTACGTAATCCTGATCAACATGAGCAATAAACCCGTCATGAGTCTGACCGTCATTTGTAGTCATGCCAACATATTTATTCACATTGTTCCAGGCGAGCGATTGATAATTTGTTTCCATGAGTTGCCTCCTCGGATATATATCTCGACAACAGTCTATGGACTACAACCTATGGTGATCACGGCATATGCCTATATTCAAAGATATTTGGATTAATTTAGTCCATTTTAAGGAGAGATGAACGCTGTCAACAGTAAGGCGGCTTAGCAGATTATTATGTATCCTTCATAAGGAAAAAAGAACGCTCAGAAGAGCGCCCTTTAAAATCATCTTAATAGTGCCACCGACGCTTTTTGTGCTTACAAATGATAATCGCTTTTTGACCAGGGTGCAGTTTTACGACAATTACTTTTTTATGTTTTGGGCAGGACATAGTAGTTGCCTCCTTATTGTTTGACATACGACAGATTATGATCCTCAAAACAATATGGATTGGACGTAGCTGCTGCGAAGTGAATAATGGGGCGGGTTAACCACCCTCTCCCCTATAAAGGAGCTGATAAGCAATGAGTAACGAAGAAAAGCAATTAATACTGGATGTCCTGAACAGCCTTGAGGTAATCGAGCAGCAGGGCGGTGATGATGCATATATCCTGGTAAGCAATAGCGAGGAAAACCGCGCCGAGTTGGCAGCTGTCGGCGTTTCCTCTGAAGTGATCGAACGTTATGGAGAAGACGAAACATTCTGTATCCTGGCCTTGGCCTTTAATGAGAAGTATGCGGACGATTACGAAAAAGGAAAATTGATTTTATGGGGTCCGTTGGATGATGAGTTCTGTTACCGTGTGTTGGATGGCGAAGGAACGGCAGTGGATGCTGAACGCTTATTACGTATGTTGGAACCGGACTTATTTGGGATTGTTGGGGAGGCATAAGCGGTATGAGCACTAAGTTGACCCTTCTTCATATTAGTGCTCATACAAGGTGATGTAATGAGAGGATTAATTATACAAATCACACGATTTATCATTATTTATGTGAATCGAGCGAACGGTAATGTTTGGAACAATATTATTTTTTTCGAGATATCTCTTTTTCCATTCTCCTTGATATGTATCGTCTTTTAACTCATTTAAGAATTTTTGAGTGTATCCTTCAACAAAATTACGAGCATCTTCCGCGGTATCTGTATCCATTAAAAAAGTTGCTGTTTTTGCAAAAGGCCAACAAGTTATATCCCGGTCAGATCCACCAATGTTCATGTAAAATCCTATGGCGTCAAAGTACAAAATAACCTGATCTTGCTCTAGATAAAACTTAACTACGATTTCTTGTTGTTGCACGAAGGATTCCTCCAATAAATAGATTGTGGGAAATAAACAATTCATATTTTAAAGATTTTTAGTCTCGCTTCTTTCATTTCAGATAATTTTATAAAGGGTCTTAAAAGAATATGCAGAGCTTCACAGGCGGCTGCATACATCAGGAAAGGAAGCATGGCATTATCAGTCCATTTTAGAAAATCAGCGACTTTTTCGTTGTTGGGCATATCGCCAGCTTTCATCTGTCCCCACAAATACATTGCGATAAGTGCGTAGGCCATGAATTTAAAAATATAGAGTACTGTATCGATAGCATGAATAATTTTACCGAACATTCTGTTCACCTCCTAATCTATCTATCGGATAAAGAGGGGGGAATCAATAAGTGAAAAGCTAACAAGCATAGAAGGTCATTTATTTTTTCCACAAATGCAAAGACCCCCATATCCTTGGCCGGGGCGGGGGTCATTTCGGTAAATCATTCCTCTTGACATTATAACATAAAGGGGAATGAGGGGAATGGCGATGGCATACGAGCAAGGGGAATTGTTTGCTAAAGCATCAGAGGAGGAAATTACAGAGACCGAGTTCTACCTTGAACGATATCGGGACATGATCTTGTTTATAGAAGATTTCAACGGGTTCCAATCAGAAATGGCTCAGGTTGCGATTGATGGAGAGGCTGCCCGCAGGTTGAGTGCGGACGAGCTGCACGCTGACAAGACGGCCAATGCCGTAATCCTGACCGAAAAGCAGAAATGGATGTACGAGCGGTACCGCGTTTATACGTTCATGATCTTCCGGGCATACAACCTGATTCCGCACCAGGGAATAAAGAAGGTAATCAAGGCTCGCTTCATTGAAGGACATAACCGCAGCAATACGATCCTGTTTACTTACGCATCAGGCAGCACCGTGGACCGTTACATTGAGCGGGGCACCAAGATGATAGCGAACTCCTTGGTACAGATGGGATTCTTCGATGAAATTTTGAAGAGGAACTGATGAAAACATGGCGGAATAGCGGGGTTTTCTGAACACCACATGAAGAATCTACCGTGCTATATTGGTAATGTGGAAATCAGGCGAGAGTGACACGCACGGCTGCAGCAATGCAGCATTAACCGAGGCGTACCTCCTCTCGCTTTTTCTTTTACTCCGATCTTGTTACCCTTGTCCCCCTAGAACCGTGACCACAACGGTTAAAGATTGGATCGTGGAGGTCGCCGGCCGCCTGAGTGAGTGCCGGATTTAATTTGTTCCAACCGATGATAAGATCAAATCAAACTTCTGGAGGGTAACCTATGAATGGCATGCCGGTTAAATGCGATAACTGTAAAGGTGGATTTCATATAGACTTGCAGCAGCGCAGGCTAGAGAATTCGGTTGAGGAAACTTACTTCATCTGCCCATACTGCCAGACAGAGTATCCATCGTTCTATACAGACACTGCTGTACGGGAGAAGCAGCGTTCCATCAGTAAGCTGCGGGATAGATTCGCTGCTCTGAAGAATCATGCGAAACGTGATGTTCTCCAGGAGAGAATCGAGCGGGAGCAGGCGGAAGTCAAGGTTCTTATGGACGAAATGAAACTGAAATATAAGCCGGTATAACTGGAGGTGCTCAT
This sequence comes from Paenibacillus sp. FSL E2-0178, assembly GCF_038593005.1. Classification (NCBI taxonomy): domain Bacteria; kingdom Bacillati; phylum Bacillota; class Bacilli; order Caryophanales; family Paenibacillaceae; genus Paenibacillus; species Paenibacillus sp. FSL E2-0178. The sequence goes on along the minus strand of NZ_CP151953.1, from coordinate 1,010,088 downwards.
CGTGGAAGTCGGGAACATTAGGAAATTCGGATATCGGGTAAATGGCAACATCGTGCATGAGTCGGCCCGGGTCATCAGCACAGATAAAGTCACTTCCGGGCTCAAGGTTATAGAAGCTGAGTTTATAGATGGAACCGTCCGGAAGTACTCCCGGCAGCATTTGCCGAAAGAGTGAGCAATGAAGAGAGAGAATGAGATTTCCGGGAGCACATCTGTTGTGATCAGCTGCGGCGGCTTTGACTCTGATTTCTCCAGGTCGGTAAAATGGTGTTGTTCTCCTCTGTAACTATGGAGGTAAAGATTTAAGCAAAGAGCGCAGCGCATTTGCTGCGGATGCGAAGCTGACGCCGCTCTATAGACCAGGCTCATCGCACGATTGAATCGAATACATATTCTGAAGTCGCTCATATATTGGGCGGCTTTTTTATTATGAAGAAAGGGTGATTCTGGTGGAGATAGCAGCAGAGCTTAATGATCTTGAAATGACCTGTGAAGAGGTTGCGGCTGAACTCGCAGGTCCGTATAGGCTCAATAAGAAGGAGCAGCGCCTACTGGCTTATCTACTGGATGACAGCAAGAGTAAGAATATCGGTGATATATGCAGAGCGCTTAAAACCACGGCCCGTACGTTGATCAGCAGGACGAAGCCTGAGTTGGAGAAGAAGATTGACGCTGTTGGTTCTGAAGCATGGAAACGGGACCTGTATGAGGCGTTGAAAAACAGTTCGATATCCAATCGTGAAGTCAGCCAGTGGATATACCTGTTCTCACGAAAGGATGAGCATCATGGCGAGAAAACAGAATAGCATCCGGCCTCCGTTGGTTAAAGAACATCCTAATCAGCCAGCTAAATGCGCACGCTGTATATGGGGGCGCTGGGAAGGAACAAGGCAGTTTTGTGGAAGGCCTGTTTGTCAGAAGGGAAAATCTTCCTGAGCGTCGAAATATGATGTCGAAGGGAGGTGTGGAAAATGCCTGGAGCCCTACCTAAATGCCCTGAATGTGAGATCGAGGGAATTGAGTATATCACTTGCGAAGAGAGTATTATTAAAAGTGGACACGAAAAACCTTGGTTCGAAGTTGCATTCTGTGACGAATGTGGTCATGTTTATGGAGTTTTTGCTAAAGTCATTCAACAAGAATAATAAAAATGAGCACCTTAACTGGTGCTTTTTTCATGTCGATATATGGTCTTCTGTGAGGCGATTTCAGCGTTTATAATGGAGAGCGTCCGTTTGTGAGGATGAAGCCGGGGAAGGGCAGGGCGGCACAAGCCAAACAGCGTGCAAATGGATTACAGCCTGACTCTACAGCAAAACCGACATAACATAAGATTAGGGTAATGATTCCGGCTGGTACAGGCTTTCCAGTCACCTCTGAAGCACATATGGGGACGCTCTTTACAGGGTGGAGTCGGCGTTGATTTCAATGAAATCCCTTATCAGTAAAAGGATTATCATTTACTGCTCATATTTGAAAAGCAAAAGCGAGCCCTCTAAGAGCTCGCTTTTTATATATTTACTCTTCGCCGGACGGGGACAAAATCTCTCCCCTTTGGCGGCAAGTTAAAGTTCTACCTTACCACCACATGATTACAAGCTCTGCTCCCATAAACTTCAGGGACACATAAAATAGCTTCTTTTTCATGTGGATCGCTCCTTCCTATTCAGTTTTCTCTGTATCTTATGCTGTGGTTGTATATATGATTCCGGGGGTGGTGAAATGTAAATGCCAAGAGAAAGAGACCCAAAGAGGGCAGAAGCAGAAAAGTTGTGGCTGGATAGCGGCGGGCAGCTCGATCTTGTGGAAATTGCTGCTCAGCTGAATGTGTCTGCGGGGACGATCCGGGGCTGGAAGAGCAAGGATAACTGGTCCGGTCAATTAAACGGAACGTTCCGAACTGATGAAGGGAACGCTCCGAATAAACCGGAACGTTCTAATAGAAAGATTGGCGCGCCGAAGGGGAACAAGAACGCTGTCGGCAATCGCGGCGGTGCTCCACCCGGCAGCAAGAATGCGTTGGGAAACAAAGGCGGCCACGGCGGTCCATTCCGAAACGACAAGGCCGTCACTCACGGCTTCTTCCGTAAGTTCCTGCCAGACGACACTGCAGAGATCATGGAGCAGCTTGAAACCCGTTCTCCAATTGATATGATGTGGGATCAGATCACGATTCAGTATGCTGCTATTCTCCGGGCGCAGCAGATCATGCTGGTGAAGGACCGGGATGATCTTACGAAAGAGCTTAAGAAGTCCAAACTGGTCACTACTGAGAAAACGGATAATAAGGAAACCGAGTGGGAGATTCAGTTCGCCTGGGACAAGCAGGCTACATTCCTAACGGCGCAGAGCCGGGCAATGACCACACTGCAGAACCTTATCCGGCAGTATGACGAGATGTGCCGGCAGGATGGAGCGGATACAGAACATCAGCTCCGCGTTGAGAAGCTCAAGAAGGAAATTTCGATTCTTGATAAGAAAGGCGGGAGCGACGGCAGCAAGCCTCCTCTTCACATCATCGTTGATTATGGGGATGATGCATCATGAGTGCCCCGGTAGTTGTGGCGTTTAATTCTCATTTCAAGATCATTAACCGTTCCAATCATCGGTACCGGGTTATGCGTGGGAGCGCCGGATCTGGCAAATCCGTTAATATAGCACAGGACTTCATTCTGAAGCTTGGCGATCCAAAGTATGAGGGCGCTAACCTGCTGTGTGTCCGTAAGGTCAATGAGACCAATCGGAACAGCACGTATGCGGAGCTGGTCGGAGCGATCAACCGGATTTACGGTGACCGGGCCGACGAGTATTGGGAAGTCCTTCGTTCACCGCTAATGATCCGTAGCCGGGTAACCGGCAATGAGATCATATTCCGCGGCATGAACGATGTGCGAGACCGTGAAAAGGTCAAGTCCATTACCTTCACGAAGGGTAAGTTGGTCTGGATCTGGGTGGAGGAAGCAACCGAGCTGCAGGAATCGGATGTCGATATCTTGGATGACCGGCTGCGCGGGGTTCTGCTGAATCCTTATCTCTATTATCAGATCACCTTCAGCTTCAACCCGGTGTCGGCTTCCCATTGGATTAAGAGGAAGTACTTCGATTATTCAAGCCCAGACATCCTGACGCACCATTCCACGTATCTGCAGAACCGGTTCATTGATGAAGCCTATCATCGCCGCATGATGATGCGTAAGGAGCAGGATCCGGAGGGATACGAGGTTTACGGGCTGGGAGAATGGGGCGAGCTTGGCGGCCTGATCTTTAAGAACTTCATTGTGCATGACTTTGATACTTCTTTCGGGATGTTCGATAGCATGCATCATGCGCAGGACTTTGGATTTAACCATGCAAATGCCATTCTCACGGTCGGTGTCAAAGACGGTGAGTTTTTTGTATGTAACGAGATATATGTTCATGAGATGGCGACAGACGGGATCATTGAGCTGGCTGATCGGCAGGGCCTCAGTAAGTATCTGGCGATGTACTGCGATTCCGCCGAGCCTGACCGCATACAAATGTGGCAGAATGCCGGATACAATGCTTCCGGTGTCATGAAGGAGCCCGGCAGCGTGCAGGCTCAGATCGATTACCTGAAGCAGCGGAAGATTCACATTCATCCGGATTGCATCAATACCATCAAGGAGATACAGCAATGGTCTTGGCGGAAGGACAAGAAGACAGGGCTTTATTTGGATGAGCCGGTCAATGTGTTCGATGATGCAATGGCTGCGCTTCGTTATTCGGCTGAGCCACTGAGACGGCCAGAGTCGCTATATGCTAATCAACGGCCTTCGGGCTGGTAAATTTTATAAATATTAAGCAGGTGAAAGCTCACCTATGTCGAATTTTGGATAAAAAGGGGGTGTGTTAAGTGCAAACATTTTATGTTCATTTCACTTTTGTTGGTGGTGATACACATAACATGATTATCGAAGCTAACCAGTATGCTGAAGTAGCCATTAAAATTACTGAAAGCAGAGACGGATGGTTTGGAGTCAAAGGAGACGTAGTTAATCTACGTAATGTGACAAAGGTTAAAATTAGAGAGGGCAATGCAGAACCAAAGGAAATAAGAACATTATAATCAAAAGAGGAGCTGCCATTCGGCGGCTTTTTTTATGCCCAGAAAGGAGGAGTAACCGTGACCATCATTTACAGCAAGAAGCGATTCCCACCACCGCCGTATGACACCGAGGTCGAGGACATGAACTATTACCGACTGCTCTATGGTGGAGATCATGACCAGATCTTCCCGCGGGCTCGCAGCATTCAAACCACGGAGCGTGTGTTCCGGCGGTCTCGGCCGGGGTTAATCCGCCGCGGCATGAGTGCAGACATCAAGATCACAAGCGAGCATCAGTATGTCGTGGTCAACTTCGCCTGCCTGGTCGCAGAAGTGCCGGCTGACTTAATCAACCGGGCGCTCGGCAATGTGTCGGCTGATGTGGAAGCTGGCCCGGAACTGGACTTTGTTTCTGCCGTGGTCACCGCGTCCAAACCTAATGACAAGATATGGTCAGCGGTCACGCAGCACCAGGTTGACGGCCTGATCGCTTACCGGATCCGGCGGAGTGCTAAGGGTAAGGTCTGGTTCGAATGGGTGCTGGGTGATCGGTACTTTACGCATGAGGATGGGAACGGGGCTGACCTTGCTTGGACTGAAGAGTGGGATGACGGCAGAGGTGGGAAGCTGAAGTTCCTTCGGGTTGAACGGCAGGAGCTCAGTGATGAAGGCCTGACCATTCAGCAGCAGGTGTATAAGATGGACGGCGAGAGCGTTGGTGATCAGATCGATATCAACCAGTATGCCGTCACTTACGAGATTGAGATCCCGGATGACGAAACCCTGAAGGATGTCAGTGAGCTGCTCTGTGGCTTCGTGATCAACGATGAAACCCTGCTGCATCCCCGGGGCCGTTCGGCTCTCCGGAACATCGACACCATTCAGGAAGAAATCAACTGGACCATTACCCGGGACTCCATTGTTTTTGACAAGCACGGCAAGCCGAAGCTGGCGATTCCCCGAGCATTGTGGGATACGGTCGCCAATCAGAATCAGCGCGATTACGGCGCTCGGTTTGTTCGCGGAGCAGATCTTGAGGTTGTGTCCTTCGATGAGAAGACCGGGGCCATACCGCAATACATCACCTGGGATGCCAAGACGGACCAGTCCTTCAAGCATGTGGAGCGCCTGATCCGTTACCTGCTGGCTGTGTCAAAGACTTCCGTCCAGGCTGCCGGGCTGGAGGATGCTAAGGGAGATACCGGTATTGCGCTGCTCTATCTATGGATTCAGTCGGTTATCAAGGCCGAGGCGATCAAGGATAAATTTGACTCAGCTATCAAGGACGCCATCCGGAAGTGCATGCTGCTTGAGAATGCGATCGGGAAGGGCGGTCTGAAGCCTGTTAACCCGGTCATTGAGTGGGGCGACATGCTGCCGAAGGCGGAGAGCGAGAAGGACGAGGAAGAGAGCAAGAAGTATGTCGATGGCGTCCAATCGCTGGAAACCACGGTACGTCGCATGCATCCGGATTGGTCAGAGGATGCGATTGCTGCTGAAGTTCAGAAGATTCAGGATGAGAAGGCGGTCGACACCTTGAACCCGACCTTCGCACAGCCGCCAAAGGTAACGGTGTAGGATGGCTACCTCAGAGGAACTGATCGCTCAGTATGTCCTGACGGACGAACGCCTGCGAGCCCTCGTACAATCGCTGGAGGACGGCAATATCTCGAACCGCCGCCGGCAACTGCTGCTTCGGCAGGTTGAGGTAATCGTCGAGGAGCTGACCAGCAGCGCCGGGCAAGGTCTGGCTGATCTGATTGGCTCTGAATACCGTAACGGGGCTGCTATAGCGGTTGAGCAGATGACAGCAGCAGGGATAGCAAGCGAAGCGGTTAACAGTTCACTTAAGACTATCATCCACCAGCAGGCGGTACAAACGATCTCAGACGAAGGCTTCTACTCCATTCTTGAGGCGTCGGAACACATGAGTCGTGATGCCAAACGGCGGATCGAAACTGCCGTTAGCCGTGCGAATGAGCAGTCGCTTATCCAGGGCGTCAGCCGGCGGCAAGCTACACAGAATGCCGTTGCTGAGGTTAACAAGCAGGGCATCACCGGGATGATTGCGAAAAATGGAGCGGAGATTCCTGCTGACAAGTACATGGCAGGCGTTGTGCAGTACCATCAGCGCAAGGCACATGTCACTGGTACTGAGAACATGGCCGTGCAGAACGGACAGGACCTGGTGTATGTCAACTCTGTCGGCATCACCTGTTCGATGTGTGCCAAGTATCAGGGCCGTGTCTACTCTATCAGCGGAGCAGACAAGCGTTTCCCTAAGTTGGAGCTGCGGCCGCCGTATCATAGCCATTGTGTTCACTCCATTTCGGTATGGGTGGAGGAATATACGCCTGCTACCGAGGTCGAGCAGACCATCAAGGACAGCAATCGGCCATTCGACCAAGAAAGCCGTACCGAAGCCAATATAAAGCGGTACAACGAGCTGCAGCGTGAGAAGTCACGGAAGAATGAGACCCGGAAGCAATGGATCAGGTACAAGGCCACGCTTCCGAACGATACGCCTGATCTGAAGCAGTTTGCCAGCGGTAAGGTGCGCGGTACCAAGAAATATGGGGAGCTGCAGGAGTTGTACCGGCAGGCAAACATTGAAATTAAGAAGAAGGGAGGCTGATTCAAATGACCAATGACGGAAGGAAAGTTTTAAAAACTCAAGATGCCCCTGTTCGCTGGGACGAAGCATATGGCAATCCGCAGAGCGATTTCCAGACATGGGTTGATAAAATGAAGCAGCCGCAACCATTCCGAAAGCCTCAATGTTCGGGCTGTTACCGCATCATCAGGCTTGATGAATTCCAGAAAAATGGATACTTGTGCGATTCGTGTATGGGGAGGTTATCTACCCATGGATGAGATCAAGGAACGGCGAGACCTTCGCGCAGGCAAGGTCACTCCGCTGGCATGCGCAGGTAGCCTGCAGCAAGCAGCCGAACAGGGGCGGATTGAGGCATTTGTTGCTGTCGTGAAGTTGGCCGATGGAAGTATTCAGACGGTTTGGAGTCATATCCAGAACACTGAAGCGCTTGGACTGTTGGAATGCGGCAAGGATGATGTGATGATCCAGATGAGGGAGGGATGATTTTGAGCGTGCATAAATGTACTGACCTTCCTTCTTACTGGGTGGATATCACTTATGACAAACAGGAAAATGAATGGGATTTACGGATTGATTGCGATCAGTCAACATCAATTAAATATTGTCCGTTCTGCGGATGTGAACTGAAGCCACTCTAACCGAGCGGCTTTTTCTTTTGTCCAAACCGTGGCATGACTTTAAACTGCCTACCGAGGAAGCCTACCCGGGCATAAAACAGGAGGTCAATATGATGTTCACTAAATATAAGCCAGGCCGTTTACCAATGAATCTTCAGTTATTTGCACAGGATCCCCCGGCCGATCCGCCAGCAGATCCACCTGCTGACCCGCCGAAGGATAAAACCTTCACACAGGCAGAGCTGGATGCTGCTGTTCAGTCACGCCTTTCCCGCGCTGAGAAGGCAGCGCAGAAAACGCTGGCCAAAGACTTGGGTTATGACTCCGTCGAAGCCATGCAAGCTGCCCTGAAGCCGAAGGACAAGGACAAGACCGGAGACGGGAAACTTGATCCCGCTGAAGTCGACCGCCTGGTCGAGGACAAAATCAAGGCGCGTGAGAAGGAACAGAACGACAAGACCTTCAAACGCTTGCTAAATGCCGAGGTAAAGGTACTGGCGAACGAACTCGGGTTTGCCGATTGGGAGGATGCTGCTGCGCTGTCTGATCTGACCGCCGTCAAGGAGAATGACAAAGGCGAGCTGGAGGGCGTCAAGGAAGCTCTGGAGGCGCTGGCAAAGAAGAAGCCGCACCTGCTGAAAGCTAAGGCTGGAAGCACTGGCCGATTTGGTGCACCCGTTCCGAACTCCCCGGACCAGAAGAAGTCAGCACTTGATAACATCAAGAAATTAGCCCAAAACGACAGCACTGCAACCGCAGCTGCCAATGATCCTTGGGCAAAAAAATAAGGAGGAATACTCGTTATGAGATTACAACCACGTCCACTCTTTGAAGTGGAAGGCGATTATGAAATCTTCGCTTCGATGGAAGTTGTCCGGTTTATTACGAACGGCGCTACCGTCGATTACACCAAGGTTCCGCTGGATGCCGATGGCAATCGCATTATCAAGAAGGGTACGCCCATGGCGAAGATCACGGCATCTGGGAAGTACCGTCCATACACTGGCGGCCTGGCGCTTACGTCCAATGTCGCGGCAAGCGCTACGACAGCTGTGCTCAATGATGTCAGCCGGTTGGTTGTCGGGGATATCGTCACCTTTTACAACGGCACGAATACCGAGCCGAAGACTATCACCGCGATTAATGCCGGCACTAAGACGATTTCCTTCACGGCGATCACTAATGCCTATACCACCGCTAACGGCGTGCTGACCATGGCAGACGGCGGCGACACTCCGACATTTATCACTGTCCGTCAGACTAACGTCAAGGATGGTGACCATGTCATCGGCGGCGTTGAAGTGGCGAAGCTCATCTCTGCTCGCCTGGCTGTTACTGTTGATGCTGCCCTGAAAGCCAAGATGCCCGGCATTACCTTTGCTTAATCCAATTCTACTCACCTGAAAGGAATGAATAACATATGGATCCAGAACTGTTGTTGTTAGAAGAGGCGCTGTCCGGGGAGGAATTGCTGGTCTATGCGTCCAACCTCACGATTCAGAATGATTACTGGCAGAATATCCTGTTCCCGCCGCTGCAAACGGATGAGCTGACGGTAGACGTGATCAAGTCGGCATCGACACTGCCTGTTATGGCACAGATCGCACACCTTGGTACGGAAACCAAGTACGGTTCCCGGGAAGGCACATCCGGACAGCGCATTGAGATTCCCAAGATTCAGCGCGGCCGTTGGATGGATGAGAAGCTGATCCGTTTGCTGCTCATGGCAAGCCAGGCATCCGGCCTGCGTAGACAGGAAGTTGCCAGCATTGTGCGGGATCAGTTGGATGATGCGAAGTATGCAGTATCCAGTATCCGGGCCCGTAAAGAGTGGATCGCTATGCAGGCAGCGAGCCTCGGTGCTGTAACCTATGTTGAGGACGATGTTCGCATTGCTGTTGACTACGGCTTTACCAATGATCAGAAACCTGTCTTGAGTGGTACTGATCGATGGAGCGATCTGGTGAATTCTACTCCACTCCTCGACATGCAGACATGGTATAACATCCAGAAAGCCCGCGGGGTGATCCTGGAACGCGCCTTTACTAGCCAAACTGTTCTCTCGTACCTGCTGAACAACCTGTCCATGCGGCAATTCTACTTCGGCAACCCAACGGGGACGGCAGTGCCACCTCAATTGGATTCCAGTCAATTGGATCAGATCACTGACCGCATGAAGCTGCCGCGCATCCTCGCTTATGACACTGTGGCGAGAACTGAAAACACAGCTTTGGTGAACGGCAAGACCAGTTACTCCACCGTCCGCATGACACCGGAAGATCGGTTCGTGATGTTGCCAGGCGGAAAGCTGGGTGACTACCTGTGGGCTGAGACAACCGAATCCATGGTATCTGGCATCGAAGCAGAAGCGACTGGCGAAAATGGTATCTACGTTTTCCGTGATCTGGTCAGTAAGCATCCACTGCGGCTCCGCACGGTCGGTGTGAACTTGGCGTTCCCTTCGTTCCCGTATGCCGATTCTGTTATGAGTGCAACTGTAATCTAAGGAGCTCCTTCGGGGCTCCTCTTTTTATCACGTAAGATCACGTAAAGGAAAGGGTGAATCAAGTGGACATCAAACTGAAGGGCGTTGTGAAGAACGGCGGCAAGTGGTTGAAACCGGGAGACATTGTACGCAAAGTGGATGATGAAATCGGCTTGGATCTGATTGCTAAAGGTTATGCCGAGGAAGTCGAACCACTGCCGGAGGATGACACCGAGCTGCAGGCTCTGAAGGAGCGGGCAAAGGTACTCGGCGTGCCGCAGGCTGGACGGCTGGGTGAAACAAAGCTGAAGGAAGCCATCGCTGAGAAAGAGGCCGAGCTGCAGGAGCTCCGCACGAAGGCTGCTGAGCTGGACATTGAAGGCTTTGACACGAAGACTGCCGAGGAACTTACTGCTGCCATCACTGAAGCTGAAAAGAAGTAGGTGATGAGACATGCCCACTACCGAAGAGGTCAACCTCTGGATAGCGGAGAACGTCCTTGACACTGAAGCATGGGATAAGAAGCCACTGAAGCAGCCTTTGGCCGTGAAACAGGCAGAGCGTAACCTCGCTCGCTGGTATCCCGCCGTCATTCTGACCGTGGAGATTGTTGCCCTTCAATCCATTTGGGAGATGCAAGGGTTGGACCCAGCGCTCAAGTTCCAGAAGCATGGCGTCAAGTCTGTAGATGATCACGGAGAGGGCGTCACGTATAGCGGCATCCGTGATGTTGTGGCACCGGACGTGCGGGACCTGCTCGGGAAGACGGCCAGTGAGATTGCAGAAGAAGAAGCTGAAGAGGGCGGTACTGACCTGCAATATGGCGGGTGTCTGATATGAGTCTGTTCGGTTATCCAGCGACCGTTATCCATTATCACCCCGGTGTCGATGATTGGGGGAGGCCTATCCCGGCTGATCCCGTCATCAAGGATGCCAAGGTGGTCGAGGAGCAGAAGCTCGTTAAGAACGCCAAGGGCGAGGAGATTACGGTCGCTTACACTGTCTACCTGGAGGGAATCAATGCAATTGGCTTCGATGACTGGCTTCTGTACACCGATGCAATCGGTACAGAGGTCCGCATCGATGTTAAGCACTATGAGATCCGGAAGTATCTCGGTACCGATGACGTTAAGGAAGTGGTCATCTATGGCTGATAACGGCGCGTTCTCCTTCGAGCTGAACGGATTGGACAAGATCATTGACCGGCTCGATGATCTGGAGAAGGACATTGAGACTCGCCTTGATGCAACACTGACCAAACTGGCCATGAAGATCATCCATGATGCGAAGAGGCTGGCTCCTAATGATAGCGGTGATTTGGAGGGAGCACTGGAAGTTGGGGAGCTTATTCAGCTAATCGGATTATCCTCCATCGACTTTGGGGCTACTGTAGATGTGAATGATTACTCCGTCATCCAGCATGAGGGATTTAACAAATCTTCGCTGGGCAAGGTGATCACACTCAAGCCTGGGGAGAAGACCTTGAGCAAAGGCAATTATAGAGGTTATATGCCGGGCAAGAAGTACCTGGCGAATGCAATTAAATTGAACGAAAAACTGATCAAAAGTGAGCTGTCCAAGATATTGGAAGGATGGTGATGCCATGCTCGCAAGTGATCTGATTAATTATCTGGTAGGAGCGGGCTATTCCGTTTATCCGGATGCTAACTTCATTCCGGCGGATCTCCCTGAGGCAAAGTTTCCCTGTCTGTTTGTTGAAGACTCGGGCGGTCCTCCGCCGGATGACTATGTTCCAACGGAACGGCCCTCCTATCAGATTATCGTCAAGGGCAAGTCCTATAAGGCCGCAGCGGCCAACATGGCAGCTGCTGAAGCTGTGGCGAAGGGATTGTCCAAACTACTGCACCGAGAATCAAATTATATGGTCGGTAGCACCTACGTCTTTTCCAGCACGGCAACGATGCAGCCGATCTTCATTGGGCTGGATGAAAAGGACAGGCCGATCTATTCAACCAATTTTGAGTTTTATGCGAAGGAGGAATAATCATGGCAAGAGCCACGATAGCGAGATCGACCGCGAGTTTGGCGGGAGTAGAATTGGCGACGCAGGCCGCGAACTCTGCCGATGACATGCAATTCCAGAACAACGGTGCTTAGCTGTTGTACGTCGATAACGGATCCGGCAGCGCAGTTAATGTGACAATTCCAATGTCTACCGATAAATACGGGCGAACTGGGCAGAAGGTTGTTTCTGTTCCTGCAGGTGAGCAGTGCTTCATTGGACCATTCGATGCCGAGCTGTACAACCAGGGCGGCTTTGTCCATGTCGATTTTTCCGTAAGCACAGACATCCTCGTGGGTGTTCTGAGCTTGCAATCATAAGAGAGGAGCTGAATTAATTCATGAGTGATATCAATAAGATTTACGCAGGCCCCGGCATTTTCACCTGGGGGATTAATGCGGATGGTACTGAAGAATCTGATGCTATTACCATCGACCTGACCCAGGGTGGTATCAATTTCACAACGACCACAACTTACTTCGAACCAACCGTTGACCAAACAGGTACTGCGCCGGTGAAGTCCATTGTCACCGGTACCACAGGAGCGATCAACTTTGAGACTCCAGATATGGACTTCGAGAAGGTTGTCTCTTACAACCCGAATGCATCCAAGGTTATAGACGGCGACACCCCTGCAAAGGTGAAGTATCAGGTCACAGGTTTGGCTGGTAAGGAGCTGCCGCGCAAGCGGGCGGTTATCAAGCCGCAGGGCATCACTGATCCGTCCCGGTTCATTTACATCGAGAGTGTCGGCATCAAGTTTGATATGAACGCCGCGTTCGTCCTTGATAACAACCTGCGGCTGACTGTTGCTGCTATGGCTTATCCGGATGTTAATGCCACACCAAAGGGCCTGCTCTACACCTGGGGCGATATCACCGCCACAGCGTAAATCATAACTGAATAGAACCATTCTGGGAGAGGGCATTGTGCCTTCTCCTTTTTTTGTATTCCGAGAAATGAGGGATGAACGTGTTTCCACTTACCAGAAAAGAGAAGCTGAAGCTCGGCAACAGGACAGTATCCGTTCCGAAACTCACCCGTAATCGCCTGAAGAAGCTGACCGATCACCTCGGCACGATCGGTGATCTGCTCGTCAAAGTATTCCTGGTCCCACCGGCCGACCGTTCCATTATGATCGTCGCCGGAGCGGAAGTCATGATCGATGAAATCTACGAACTCACATCGCTACTCAGCGATTTGGATATAGACGAACTCAGCGAGCAGGCGAGCCTGGCTGAATGCACGGAGTTCCTGAATCTCACTTGGGCCAAGAACGACATGAATGCAGCCCTAAAAAACTTAAGCGGCCTGATTCCGCCGATGGCGCAGCAGTTCGTGACCTCAATCGCGGCTCGTCAGAATCAGGCCCAGGGTTAACATACGATGATTTTGTTTTACGCTGCTGCACGGTGCTGGACAAGACGCAGTATCAGATCGAGAACGAGTACTTCTTTATTGATCTGCCGCAGCTGTTGCTCCTGAAGGATCAGGCCCGCGCCTCAGATGTGATTGCTCAGCTTGAGATAGCGTCTTACCCACATATCACGGACCAGAAAGTCCGGCAGGAAATCATTAATCGCTATATCAAAGTGCTGCCGAAAGCGCCGGAGAAGCCGCGGGCTTCTGCAGAAGATCAGTATCAAGCGCAGCTTGCGCGCATGAAGGGAGGAGGTTAATCAGTGGCAGGAGGAAACCTTGGGGAACTGAAGGCGCGGCTGACTGCCGATGCCAATGGGATCAAACGCGATATCAAAGAAGTGAAGAAGGATTTCGCCAGTATGGGGGAGACGGCCAAGAAGGCCGGGATGGACCTTCAAACATTGAACAAAGCGCTGGCAGAGTCTGGCGTGAGTGCAGAGCAAATCAGCAAAATCAATAAAAGTATGGGCCAAGCTGAGAAAAGTACAATTGGTGCTGCCGATGCTGCCAAAAAGATGGGCAATCATGCTCACGAGGCAACCGGCAGTTTTATGAAGTTGAACATGGCGCTTCAGGATGTTGGTGCAAGCGGTCAGAATATTGACAACATTAACGCAGCAATCCGCCGGGCTAATCCTGAAGTGTTTGAACAGCAACTTGCCAGTGTCAGAGAGGAACTTGAGAATCTTGGTGTCAGCAGTTCGGTGATTGACGACATCATTGAGCAGATGCAAGAGCTTAATGAAGTAACCGGTAGTGTTGACTTTGAGATTCAGTCACTCGGCGTCGCTTACGCTGCCATGGCGGTTGCTGTTGGAGCTGCGATTGCTAAATCCGTGCAGACGGCAGCTGACTTCGAACAGGCCATGCAGAACGTTAAGGCAATCACGGAAGCAACCGGTGCTGACTTCGAAGCTCTACGTATCAATGCGATTAAGCTCGGTGCTCAGACCAAGTTCTCGGCTTCACAGGCCGCTGATGCAATGTCCGAGCTGGGACAGGCAGGCTTTGACACGAAAGAGATCATTGCGGCTATGCCGGGCGTGCTGTCACTGGCAGCAGCGGGCAATGTTGATTTGGCCACAACAGCGGATATTGCCTCTTCCATCCTGCGCGGGTTTGGTATGGCTGCAACTGAGACCACTCGAGTCGTGGACGTACTGGCATCGTCCAGTATTTCGACCAATGCCGATGTGACTGACCTGGGTATGGCGATGAAATACGTCGCCCCGGTTGCCAAGTCCATGGGGCTGTCTCTCGAAGAGGCCACTGCGGCGGTTGGTGCATTATCCGATGCCGGCATTAAAGGAGAGATGGCGGGTACCGGATTGCGGGCGATCCTGCTGGCGTTGGCTTCTCCTTCCAAGGAAGCTGCCGGATATATGGATAAGCTGGGCTTCTCGATTAAAGATACCGCAGGTAACATTCTTCCGTTATCCGGGATTGTCGAACAACTGACAGAGATTTGGCCGCGGCTGACCCAGGCACAACAGGCTGACGTAGCTGCCACACTTGCCGGACGTGAAGCGGCATCTGCATTCATTACGCTGATCGAATCTGGAAGCGGCAAACTCAATGCTTATACCGATTCCCTTGCCGAAGCAGGTGGAACAGCGGAACGTGTTGCGAAAACTCAGATGGATACCCTGAAGGGTGCTGCGGATAACATGGGCAGCGCCTTTGAGTCTGCCGGGATCATCATCGGGGATATGTTCCTACCGGCAGTCCGGGAAGCAGTTGAAGGTATCACCGCCTTGCTTACTGGATTTTCCGAGCTTGATAAGTCAACGCAGGCTGCACTCATTACGTTTGCAGCTCTGCCACCGCTATTACTTGGCGGCGTTGTCGTTGCCTATCAATTAAAAAAAGCGATAGACGCAGTCAAGGTCGCGTACGAAGCCGCGATATTGGCGGGCACACTCACCGCAAAAACCATTCCAATGTTAGGGCTTTTAGCTGTAGCCATTGGAGCGGTCGCTGCCGGCGCAGCCTTTCTCGTCGGGAAATACAATGAGAGCAAAGAGGCAACTAAGAACTTTGAAGCAGCGCAGGCGGAGCTCAACGATACACTTAATGATTCCCCCGTTAAGCGTTCCGTGGATGATCTGACCGAACTCCGGAAGAAGACGGAGGATCTTACCAAGGCACTTCATGAGCGCGAGAAGTTGCAGCAACGGCTAAATGAGATTCAAAAGAAGGGTGAAGCCGGTCAAGGGAATCCCCAGATGATGTCCGAAGCGATGGACATCAATGAGCAGCTGGAGAAGATCGATAAACAACTTCGGAGTATGGGTTTTGACGGCGTTGAGAAGGCGACTGAGAAGCTTAAGGAAATGAACACGGCGATTAAGGGTTCTGTCGGTGCTCTCTTTGAAGAACAGAAAGCGGAAGTTTCTGACCTAGCTGCAAAGAACGACAAGCTGAAGGCTTTGGAAAAGTCGCTTGCTACCTTCAAAAAACTGTCCTCAGCGCAGAAGTTGGATCAGGCACAAAAGAAGGAACTCGTCGATGCTACGAACGCGCTCAAGCGGGAGTATCCTGGTCTCAATGCTGTCCAGGAGGAGGACGGACGGATCCGCGCTGACAATATCGGTGTTATTGAAGGTCAGATTGAATCAGACCGTCACTTTACTAACCAGGCTATTTCTGGAGCGAGTAATCGGATGCAGGCTCTGGTGACAGAGACGGCGGCACAGAAAGCAGCTGTTGAGGCTCAGATCAAGAATTATGGTGAACTTCTGAAATCAATGAATGCCGTTAATGGTGCTCAGGCTTCTACATTTGAAGAATCGATAAAGCAAAATGAAGAGAAAGCGAAGCGGAAGACTCCTAACGTCATGGACATCGTGAATAATACTTTGAAGGTGCAGACGGAAAAAGAACTGACCAAACTGACAGATCAACAGCGGGAACTGGCGGAGAAACAAAAGGTAATTGAAGTTGCCGCCGCCGCTCTATCATCAGGTAATTTTGACTTGGATGGGCCAAGCGGTCCGGGCATTGATCTGACTGATCCGGAAAAGCCGAAGAAGGATAAACCAGCTACCGGAAAAACAGCTGCTGAGCTTGCCGCTGAAGCCCGAAAGGCGGCTTATGAAGCTGATTTGAAAACGATCCAGTTCCAGGCTGATTATTACGATCTGACGGCCGAAAAGCAGATGGAGAAGTATGAGGCACTCCGAAAGAAGCATGCTAAGTTCTTGGCTGAGTCGGTGGATGATGCTCGCACACTGACCCTGCAACTCAAACGCTTGGGTGAGGATTCGGTTAAGTCCCGGTATGACTTTTCCACCACCTGGATTGATGCTGAATCCAAGCGGATGGAGGATAGCGGGAAGACGGAGCTGCAAATCGCTCAGATGAAGCTGGACTCCTGGACCCGCCTGCGGGATCGCTACAGTAAAGATTCTGAGCAGTACAAGGCGGCTGACGATCAGGTGCGGCAATCACGCAAGGAAGTTGCCACCGAGACGGAGACGCAGATCAGCGAACTGTACGAGAAGCGGTCCAAGCTGATTGAGAAGGAAGCCCGCCGGTTGGAAGAGTCCGGAGCCACCGAATCGGATATCGCTGCATATAAGGTGAAAGCCTGGACGGACCTGCGAAATCAATACGCTATTGATTCTACTTATTACGAGAAGGCGGATGAGGAACTCTATCAGTCCCGGAAGGACCTGACGGACAAGACGCTGGATCTGACCAAAGAACTGGTTGATGCTGAGAAGGACAGGGTTGATGAGGCCCAGAAGGCTGAACTGGCTGCGATTGAATCACGTAAGGATGCTTATGTCTCCGCGCAGGACGCCAAAATTAAAGCGATCGATGATCTGCTGGCGAAGGAAGCTGAAGCGAACAGTGATCTGGATTATGAAGAGGAGCTCGCCAAGAAGAACGCTCGCATCGATTTACTTGCTTCCGCCGTTGGTAAGGATGGCCTTAAGGAACGGCAGAAGACCATTGAGGAACGTGACAAACTCATTGAGGATCATGAGCGTGACCTCCGCAAGCGGGACCTGAACACCCAGAAGGATGCGCTGCAGGATGAGAAGGACGTTCAGCTTCAGGCGTTCGAGGATGAGAAGGATAAGACTGAAGCCCATTATGATGATCTAAAAGAAGCCTTTGATACTTATTCCGATGACATCAAGGTGATTGAAGCGGGCATCGCTGCTTTCCGGGTATCTTCCGCTGGCACGGCCAATACGCAGATTCTGACTGATCTGGACGCCTTCATCATTCAGTACCAATCGAAGATGTCGGCAATCTCTGCTGCCAAGCAAGCGGCCCAGAAGGATGCTGACCTGGCAGAGTACAACGCCAACAAGGATGCGTATGCCGCAGCTGCTGCCGCAGGCAACCGCACTGAAATGATGCGATTAACCTCGCGCAATCAAGCGATTCGTGATCTGTACGGCATTACCAAGGATACAGGAGATAAGCTGCAGAGCTTCGATGTTGGCGGGATTATCCCAGGCGCTGCCGGTGCCCCGGTACCGATCATCGCACACGGTCAGGAAGCGATCTTCAACACGGCACAGCTCAATGGCTTGTTCCGGATCCTGGACAATCCAAGCATTATCGGAGCGGCAGCTGGTGTGGCAAAGTCAGAGACCAAAGTCGAGAACCACATCGACATGTCCGTAAACGGCGTAACCTTGGAAGACCGGGCAGACACGGAAATCCTTTATTCTGAACGAGAGAAGACGGCGCGGAGGATGCAGACGATGGGAGTGAAGTCCGGATGAATGATGTATCAGTAAACGGTGTCTGGCTCTCAACCCTGAACATCCTGCTGGTCTCCCGTGACCTACCGCCCCTGCCGGATACCGAGGAAAACACCATCAAGCTTGCCGGCAGGGACGGCGTAAAGAGCTTCGGCAGTACTTATGCGTCCCGGCCTCTCGGCCTGGGTCTATTTATCATGGGTGACGACTATTACGGCACTGTGGCGAACCTAGCCCGTGCATTTGATGTGAAGAATGGCCCGGCAATCGTCATTTTTGATGATATACCGCAAAAGAGGTTCATCGCTGAATATCGCGGTTCTATGGCATTCGATACTTCGACGGGAAATCGGAAGATTGATGTGCCCATGAAAATGGACGATTCGTGGATCGAGTCGATACAGGATACTGAGCTGCGGGAATATGGAGAGGGCCTTTCCTTCGGGGAGGGCTATTTTTATATCTCCGATTCTTCATTCCCGATCACAGCAAGCGGTCAGACCTTTACCGTTAACAATGAAGGTTCAACCCTGGCTTACCCATTGATCCGTATCACAGGGGCATTTACCAACCTTTCGATGAGTGACGGCAGCCAGACCTTGACCATCACCGGCAGCGCTGGAACTAATGATGTGTTTGAGTTAGACAGTGACTTGGATAAATGCTCGGTGCAGCTTAATGGGGTTAATGCTTGGTCTCGAAGCAATGGATTATTCTTCGTTCTTAAACCGGGGGAGACAACATTCAGCGTGACAGCTACAAGCCCCAATATCACTGTTGAAGTGATCTACCGCTATCAATATCTCTATTAGAAAGGAGCATACGGATATGATTTTTAATCGACGGACTATTACGAAGCTCCTCGATCTCGTGAACCTACAGAGGCACAATGATAACTACGCCGATATTCAGACAGATTTGACTAACCATGAAGGTCGGATAACTGGCGCCCAGAGTGACATTACGACTCATAAGGCCTCAACGGCAGCCCATCCGGCCGAACATGTGACCTATGAAGGCGAGGTTATCGGTGCTGAGAATATCAAAGAAGGCCTTGATATCATCAAGACCGAGCTGGACCAAGCGATTATATCCGGAGACAGCGGGCCGGAGGCTGCTGCATCTCGGTACAACCCATTCACTGGTGTTACACACGCAACTTTGCCTGACCGACTTAATGGAGAATGGGAACAGACTGCTACTCAGTTGGCGGAGAATGCGATTAACCCTGATCGATACACTGGAACAGACCTGCAGAAATTACAGAGTGCTATTAACGATGCGATTGCTCAGAGGCGAGCAATAAATCTATGGCGGTTGTTTGATATCACGGGAGGAACACTTAAGCTAGGGCAGACCTTGAGGATTCCGCTTGTGATTACTGGAATTAATAAAGGTGGGATTAAGAAAACAGACTCCGGCTTTGTTTTTGATTCCGATTTGCCTATGGTCAGTGACTTCTTCTTTAATGATGTCTATTTCGAAAGTGTGCGGTTGGCGGGTACAAGGATTTTCAATGCGGATAAAATCATAGTGGTTAACCTGACTGGATGTATGCTCAGAAACGTGGACACCTTCATCTACTGCTCAGACGCAGCTTATATACAGAGCTATAGGTTGATGGCATGTCAATGTGTCTCTGGTAATGGGGCACTATTTGATTTTGTAGGAGCCTATGACTTCTCAATTTCAAATTGTTATTTTGAGGCGCATGAGAATATAATCGATCATCGAATTTTGGTTACAGGGAGTAATCCAAATACAAAACTGTACAATGTTCGGATTATCGACTCTCTTTTTCAAGGTAATGTCGGTAGGTCAATGAGCCTTAATGATTGCGAATCGTTGAAGATAAGCGGATGTTATTTCGAAGGAGAAATGCTAGGTAACATTACGTTCAAGCCTACAGCTATTTTGAAATCAGTGAAAATTGAGGATTGCAGACATGGAGGCTCTACGTTAAGAGCGATCATTAAGTGGCCTGCAAATGTGGGCGTGGGCGTTATTACAATGAGTAATGTAGGTCAACAAGTACCTGTCCATGACTGCTCGCTTGTAACAGCGGGTACTATCTTATCAATTAAAGATAGCGCCTCTTTTGTGGATACTGCAGTAAATGGACATATTCACTATATGCGTGAGAACCAATATATCCAAGATGGTGCAGCTATCATCGGGCTTGATTGGGGCAACATGAGAAAGCTGTATATGGAAAATGCCTCGCTATCTATGACAGCGGGGCAAAATCAGACCATAACAGTACAGTTTTTGGAGAACATTGCAAAGGACGATACAATAACGCCGATATTGTTTCCCGGAAACTCAACTCACCCGCTATTCACTGTTCACTACTGGTGGAGAGATTATACTGATAAAGCAAAGGTGTACGTTAATGTGACTAACAACAACGCGACAACGGAGTCAATGATCTTAGGAGTGACAGTGCTAAAATTGCTTCCTTCCATTAAAGGATAAGAAGGGATTAGGGGTTTGTAAGCTATCCTCCTCGGCTATTAATGACTTTTTGGCGTGTCTGCGGTGTAGGAAAACTAACACTCCGATAGCTATGCAAGTTCCTGGAGCCGAGTAGTTCCATCGGAACTCTGTTGCGACTAATTGGTAGGTCATAAAGACAAGTAAGGAAAAAGTTAAAATGTTTGTATTAGCGAGATAGTATTTATAAGCTAGTGCCATCACTATCCCTAAAAGCGCAGAAAGTAAAATGACAAGAAGTATTCCGCCATCGAGATAAAAATTCATTATGGCGGAATAGAAGGCATTAAAGGTTATATTATTACCTATAACTATACTTTGGACGGTGAAGGAAGAAGATACTTCATTGGCTGTATGTAATGACATGCCATTTCTACTGAAGAAAATTAGAAAAGTGTTGAATATCTCTTCAACACCTGAGAAAAATGATCGACCAAGTGTATGCCCAGTCACTTCCGCTATCTTAGCGGTTAAAAAGTAATCCAGTGTTCGAAACGGGCCTATAAAATATAAGGCCATTTGTTTGATAGATGTATTTGTGAATATATCAATGGATTCCCGAAGACTCGGAGATGATATTCCGAGTCTTTTGGCAGTGTTTAAATTCATGAAATAGACTCCAAAAAGAATAACTGTCGCATAGAAGAGTTTGTTTATACGCTTAACCTTTTTGAAATTGACAGTGATTTTCTTAAACATGTCGTATTTAAAACCAAACGCAATCAGTACGAAGAATATAATCTCAAAGAATACAAATCGTCCACCTCCAATAAAGGAGAACAGTATGCAATTCACCATCGAAATCCAAAGTGATACATTTTTTCTACCATTCAAAATTAGATTAGATAGGAGCAGAAGAATCGACACTTTAACTATTGGGGTGATTATCCACGAATAAAAAATTGTGCTTACTGAAGAACCGAATAAGAGTCCCTGTTCATAGACAATTCTTCTACTATCTAAAATGCTCATACTGGACAGCAGCAAATTATATTTCCTATAAAAATAAGCGAGCACCAGCAATGTGAAAAGTTGAAGAATTAGAAATTTTTTTGAAAGGAGAAACTCATAGGCTGATATTTCTTTAATGATTACCCTTTTCTGTATGTTTCCTTGATTTATGAGCAGGAATCCTACTGAGGTAATAATCACATGTACCCATACTATTAGATAGGTTCTGCTCGTGACATCATTTAAGGTGAATGGGTTATTTAAAGATACTATGGTCCACAAGCCCCAAAATCCTATGTAAAATGTCAATGGATTAAACCTATTTCCTGTGCGAAATACTCCAGCACAAAAAACAAAAATAGCAGTAACAATAAATAAAATGTATAACATGATGCGGATTTCCTCCTGATCTCAACAATATTTTATCATTATACAACTAAAGCTATAAATCGGCATTATATTCCTTTTAGTTTATGGTTTTGGAATATACATTAATGAATTAACGGACCATACTGCGTAACGTTATTACCAAGTTCGAGAAAAGTCTTGACGTAATTCAAAATCATTTCTATTGTCAATATAGTATAAGGAGGATGAACATGACTATATTGGCAGGAATGGCAGTATTCACAGGCAATGATAAGGGTTATGTATTTATAGCTGCGGACTCAAAGAAGATTGTTGAGGATGTAATTATTGATAATAATGGAGATATTGTTTCGCGCCACAATAAGGTTGTCATTGAAAACGACATAAAAGTTCACAATATCGAGAACATGATATTAATAGGAACAGCGGGTTCTTTAATATCTAGGTATGGTGAGGATGATTTATTAGATGTAATAGTTGACTTTATTAGTTCAACCTTAAAGACCGATAAAGACTTGATAAGCATTTCGAATAAAGTTTTTGACTTTATTGCAGATAATATGGCAAAAGATTCTCACTGTGATGTTATTTTAGGTGGGTTTATAAATAATCAACCTTCTTTAACAACGTTTAAAGTTATATCTGGTAAATTAGAAAAAGAATTAAAAGTTTTAACTTCAAATCATAAAAATTGTTATTCACTATTGACGCATGGTATTGAAGGACAAATTAAAATACAATTTGAAAACGAAATAGCAAGGATGGAGCCAACTAATCAGAACGGAATAATTAAATCTGTATTCCATTACATTAAAGAATCAGCCAAACTCAGTCCTGAAACATGCAACCAGATAGTCAGGTGTACAGTACTTGATTAAATATATTATTTAGTGTAGAAAAACCACATTCAGTTTGATTGTGGTTTTTTCATGTCCATGAAAGGAGCCACCAACATGCAGCAGCATCTCAAATCCTTCGACCGTAACCGTGCCCCAACCGGTCTGCTGGTACAATCCGCGGACGTCCAGCGACGCCGCCGGCTAAACAGCGATTATGAGATATCCTTCACCGTACCAATGACGAGCACCGACTATAAAGAGTTGATCATACCCAAAGGCCATGTTCAAGACGAACGTGGCCAATTTTATGTCGTTCAGTCTCGTGCCCGGGATCGCAGCAACAAGATCATCAGTGCCCAGATCATCTGCACACACATCATGTTCAAAATGGTCGACTTCAAGATGCCCTACGGCGATTACATCGACGAAGCATACGGCGTCCACATCAGCGTTCTGCTCGACAAGATCAGCGCGGCCACGGGTGGCGTGTATTCTTTCGTCACACATGACACCTTTGATCTGAGGGACGTTAAGGACTGGGGAGCGACCACGGCGCTGGCTGCCCTGCAGGATACTGTCAACCTGTATGGCTGCGAGATTGAGCCAGATAACTTCGTCATTCATTTGTACAAGCGGATCGGCAGTGACGATGGATTCGAATATCGGATCCGGAAGAATATCATCAGCGATAGTTTTAAGGACAGTGTATCTAACCTGACAACCCGATTGTTTTCCCAGATGAAGGACGGCCGGACATTCATCGGCCTTTCCGCCGACTATCTTACCGCCGAAGAACGCAGCCTGCTGCAGTCCGTTCCCGGCGCCATTGTCGACAACAAACTGGCCGTCAATTACCTGATATCGCCGTACGCTCAGTACTGGACCAACAACGTCAACACCTTCTATGATGGCGAGCTGATTGATCAGAACATTGAGGATCCGGAAGAGTTGCTGATCGCAACCCGAGAAGCACTCCGAAAGAAGGAAATGCCGGAGTTTGAGATCGGAGTCAGCGCGGCGGATATCTACAAGATTGATCCGGACGAGCAGCAGCCGGGCCTGGGCGATACGGTTTACGCCTATGATCCGGAAATGGAGCTGCAGCGTGTCAGCTGCCGGGTGATGGAGTTGACAGAGTATCCATTTGCCATGGATAAGCACTCGCAGGCGACGCTCTCCAATTACCAGATGCGGGATGATACGCAGGTGCTGGCCGACCTGGAACGCAGTAAACAGATCCTGAATGACCTCCTGTCCGGGGGCCGGTTGCGGGCAGCTGCCTTTGAAGAATTCGCGAAGCAGGCTGTCATCGACATCAATGCTTCCAAGAGCGAGATCATTTACGATAGCCGCGGTATCGTCCTACAGGAAGTGGATCATCCGAATGTTCAGATGGTCTTGACTTCACACGGGCTCATTATCACGGAGGACGGCGGGGCCACAGCGCGAACGGCCATCACCGGCCGGGGCATTGCCGCTGAAGTGATAGCTGGGGTGCTGGGTAGCTTCGTCAGCATGGAGATCGGCGAGGGTAACAACATCACCAAGATCAATCCTAGCGGCATCAGCGCGGGGCATGCGGATTGGGCGAGTGCTCCGTTCCGAGTGGACATGGCCGGGAATGTCGTGGCGCGGTCGATTACGCTGACGGGTCTGATTGAAGAGAGTACTATGACCTATTCGGATATCATTGCCGGCACAGTGACGGGGGCGCTGATCAGGACTGCTGCTCCTGGTGTCTACCCGCGCGTAGAGATTGATCCGTCAAGCATTGCATTTGGTGTATATGCTGATCCTGACAACGGGATCCTAATTCCGGCTTACGACGGGGGAGTCAGCAAGATCAGATTCTTGGCAAACGGTAATGAATCGACAATATTCAATTCCCCGATATCAGGATTTATTATGAGTGCTTATGACAATGCGATGATCATTGGTGACAACGTGATACTGAGCCCCTCGAGCGGATATGTCAGAATTCCTTCGTGGAGCAGTTTTTACAGTGATTCATCCCATAACACTTTGCAATCAGAATTATCTTCTTTACAGTCTCAAATTTCATCATTAAGTTCGGATATAAACTCAATCTGGACTTATCTCGCAAGTGAACCTTGGGCGTAATCTAAGCTAATCCTTCCATCCCTATTTACCGACATATGGTATTATTAGGATAAACAAATAGGGAGGTATGATGACTTGAAGAAAATAATATCTGGGGTGATTGCTGGGGTTTTATTAATTGGTGGAGCATCGGCGTTTGCTGCCTCCAATAATCTCATCGGTCAGAAAGTTCAGGGTCTTTTTTCGATTGAAAAGAACGGTGCGAAGATTGCTGATGCTGTAATCATTAACGGTTCAGCTTATGCCCCGGTTAGGTCCGTTGCGGAAGCGACTGGAGCTGAGTTGACCATTGAAGGGAAGAAAATAATTATGAGTGTTGACGGCAAGACGACTATAACGCCAAAATCAGCCCTGCTATTAAATTTGAATAGCCAGCGAGATCAGGTCATTAGAGAGATTGCTAAAAGAGAAGCAGGAATACAGAACATCGAATCTGATGTTATTCCTACTCACGAACAATTGGCTGAAGAACTGGCCAACAATGGCACTCTTGGTAAACAGCAATTGGGATTGGTTGAATCATTGAAGAAACAAATTGTTGAAATGAAGTCCGAACTTGTAACCTTGAATCAACAATTAGTAGAAATCGATGCTAAAATTGCAGATCTTCTAAAATAAAATATAAATCGGAGATAATTTATGAACAAAATACTGATAATTATCTTTTCATCTGCTCTCCTATTTGGAAATGTTCGAAGCATCCCTTTTAACAGTTTTTATTCAACGACCTCAGTATCAGAGGAAAATGGGTTGGGTAGTGACTTAGAAGTATTATTGATTGAACGTGATGAAGTGGAATCTCAGATTCTAACATTAGAATCCTTCATAGACAGTTATAAGAAAAATCAGGTGGATAAATGGGTAAATCAAATATCAAACAATCCAAACTCTTTTCTGGTTCCAGAATGGAAAGAAGCATTAAATGACACCGGTGAATATTTGAAACAACTTAAAGCCGAACTGGCCACACGCCAGCAGCAACTTGCTGACCTAGACGCTCAAATTACTGCGCTTCAAAAATAACATATTAATACGGGAGTCTCGCTTCGGCGGGCTCTTTTTTTAATCCCTTGAAAGGAGGTGATCCCTCTGGCCAAAGTATTCAATCTCGACATCTCGGTTAATCCGAGCAATCCCGTACAGGAGGCAGTGTCAGTGGTAATGCTGCTCGTCAACTCCCATCCCGGCCGGCAGCATGAGCTGCTTCAGCAGATCGATATGCAGATCGGTGAAGCATTGGCGGCGCTGGACGAAGCCCGCAAGAAGGCAGCAGACAGCAAAGTGGCAGAGATTTTGGAATCACCGGTTGAATAGCGGCACGCCCTGAAGAGGAGCGTGCTATTTTTTTGCCCTCGGAGCCGATCCGCGGGCTATTTCCATGTAGAGAGAGGGGCGGGAGGATGGATTTGCCTAGCTTAAAAGACGCCCTGTCGTTGGCGGACCAATATGGTATTGGTTGGTTGTTTGCGCTCGGGGAAGCGCTGCTGTTGGTCATTGTAGGTAGGTGGTTGGTTATTGGTAAGTTGGTGCCGGGAAAGTCGCTGGAGAAGGCGGAGAAGCAGCGGGATGACGCAATCGAGAAGGCCATATCCGCCGTGGCTGCTCTAAATCGGAGTAGTGATGTTATGGAGAAAATGAAGCCTGCAGATCGTTTGAATCCGGGCGACCAGGACGGAGGTGGGTAACATGCCGCGAGTAAGTTTGTTCGAACTGCTCAGAAAGATACCCGCCATCAAAAAGAAAGAGGCGGAATTAGAAGAGAAGGAACAGGAAGTGAAGTGGGCGATCCGGAGATATGAGGACCTGGACGAAAGACACAAGGAAGTCGTCCGTTCCAATGGCTTCGCCGGCGCTTTTATTTACGATCACAGTACGAGAGAGGGGGAGAACTATGCGCGCTAACGACACCATTACACTCATCTGCTATGCGTTATCGCTGATTTGCATCATTTATATCACAGCAGCCATGCACATCTATTTCAGGAAGAAGTACCGGGAGGGCGTTGTCGGTATCGGGCTGGTTCTTGGTATGCTGATGTTCACGGCCTATGCATTGGAACGGCTGATCGGGTTCGTGATCCGTTTCGGCCGCATTGAAGGTTGGAGCGGTTACTCCTTTCGGTTGTTGCAGGATTGGGGCTGGACCATCGGAGTGATCGGCACGACGGTTACTCTCTGCGCGCTGGCTATCTTGGTGCAAGGCAGAGACTTAGGATTGTTCTTAGAACGGCCGGAAAAGAAGAAGGGAGTTAGACGGTAATGATCAAAAATAAATATACGATCGAGCGGCGCTATATCAACAAGCGCCAGAACGTTCGGCCCGGCACTCGGTTAGTAACGGGCACGCCGGGCTTTTTAGTTGCCCATGATACCGGGAATCCCGGGGCTACAGCGGATAAGCACTTCGAGTATTTTCAGACCCTTGTTAACCGGTCGGCCTCCGCGCAGGTTTTCGTGGACGACAAGCGCATCCTGGAGATCATCCCGACCGGCACCGGAACGGACCAGGCGGAAAAGGCTTGGCATGTGCTGTACAACGTGACCACGGACAACGCCAAATACGGCGACGATGCTAATGACATTGCCCTGGGCGTTGAGCTGTGTTACGGCGGTAAGATCAACACCATAGAGGCATACAAGCGCTATGTGTGGTATCTGGCCTACTGCTGCGACAAGTGGAAACTTAACCCGCTGACACACATCCCTAGCCATAAGCAGCTGGACCCGACCCGCAAGAGCGATGTTGACCAGGCTTTGAAGACAATCGGGAAGACGCTGAAGGACCTGCTCTATGACGTTGCCAGGGAGATGCAGGAGGAGCCGGCGGTCATCGTGGCACCGGCTGCCGTGCAGCTGCCGGCCAGTGTCGCGCAGGCGCTCATTGAGGATTATATATCCCCGGCGTGGTTTGCTGCCCGGAAGGCTGACGATTCGGTAGGTACTCTACATTTGCACAACCTGGCGAATAACCTGCGCCTAGCTGCCCGCATTCCATTGCAGCCGGGATCAGCTGCGCCGTTTACTCAGCTGCCGAAGAGTAACGTCCAGGAGTTGGTGTTCCGGTGGTTATCTCCCGGCTGGCAGGCCGCAAAGGTTAAGGGCGATAAGACGGCAATGGCTTTCTACAACAATACGGCAAATCACCTGCGGCGAGCTGCGGGCATGCCGACAGAATAGGAGAGGATTATATGCAAACCATTATTGATCAAGCCCAGCCCTATATCACAGCCGTCGTGCTGGCTATTGTAGGCATTCTTGCCACGGTTATCCTGCGGACGATAGCACTGCTGCAGGTAAAGGCAGACTCATTTTTCGATGCTCGGCTGTCAATGTCTCAGCGGGAACTGCTGCACAAGATTGCTTCCGAGGGTTTTGCCTACGCTCAGACGGTCTACAAGGAGCTGGGAGGGGAGGATAAGCTGCAGCAGGCGTTGGTATATGCTTCGGATCAATTGGAGGTGCGGGGTATCAAGGCTGCGCCAGAGGAAATCCGGGCGGCCGTTGAGAAGGCGTACCTTGCTTATAAAGCGACAGTATTGACCAAGCAGTAATAATTGCCCACTGGCTTCGGCTGGTGGGCTTTTTGTCGTTTACAATAATAAAAGTGACCTATATACTTTATAAACTATCGATAATTATATGGGGGTTAAGTAATGATGATTGTTAACAAAAGTACAAGCATTGGTTGGACTATTGAAGCTTTAGAAGCTGACAAAAGTGTACTCGGTTTAAAATTAATTAGTGTCCTTGACTGCATTTTGCGTCCTTTACTTGGAGATGTACATAAGCTACGACCTCAATACCAAGGACTAATCGAAGAAGCTCGTATTGCGCTAGTTCATGATATACATGGACTTGCTATACTTAATGATATGTTGCAATTTATTTTCACAAAACCAGACGGAATACAACATAAAGATTTTTTGTATGTAATGGAGATAATTGAAAAATATTTTACCAATATGCGTTCAATCTATGACTTCATGTCAAAAGTTCTGCGCCTAGCAGTTGAAGAAAAGAACATAGGGAAAATCTCATTTGACTCATTTAACTCTTTGTTAACATTTGCTGAATCAAATTCAAAGCCTCAACAACTTCTACCCGAGGATCTTATTTCATTGCTAACAAATATTAAGGATGAATTCAATTTAGTGAAGAACATTCGTGATTTTATTATTCATAATGGAAAACAGATTTCTTTGCTTAAAGATGATAAAGGATACCAGTTAGGCCCTTTTAACAATCAGGGTGAATTAATAGAGTTGCAATTAGGAGAAGAAAATAAATATGAATATCTAATCCCCTATTTATCTCAACGCACAGAGTCAATGCTTAAGTTCGGCGAATCAATTGCTGATATTATACACAGAGAGTTTACTAGAATGAATGGTGAGTTCCCCTTTATGTGGAGTGCACTTGAAGGGGTATGCATTCCATCTTTTGTCGATCTTTTAGGATGGTAATATATAAAATAGGTCAGTGGCTGATTTGTCACTGGTCTTTTTTATTTGTAAAATTGGTTTTTGGTTTGGAATTTAATTATCCTTGAGACGCGCTCAACCTCGTGGATTGGTACCCAAATTGAACCATCAATAGTATTTATCTTCACACGATCCGGATCTACAGACACCTCTGCAACCCCCTTTATTTCTTCTCCATTTTTCAACCAAGCAACAATCATTTCTCGTCTTAAAGCTGCGACCTTTAAACTCTGCTTAAGTTTTTTATCCATGTCCACACCTCGGGTTTTCTTGTTTATTATACACCCCACGTGATATCCGAAGGAAAATTTTCCTTGCCCACATATACATAATGTTCCAAATAAAATATACTAGTCGTATATTCTCTGAAAGTGGGATGATCATGAGTCAAACCCCAACAAGAAGCGATTTTCGCCACGAAGTTAAACGACTAATAGATGAGGCGCGTGAGGCAGGGGCAGAATACGTAGATATTGTATCTGGTGATGTACATACAAAAGTTGGGGGATACCCGGCACAAGATGGAAATCACAAGATGCCAATGTGTTGTGAAGCAATGTACGATTATAAAAAGAGGATTGATAAGATTCTTTTCTCAACACCAAGTGGTCAAAGTAATACATTGAAGATTCGTTATTTTACGTAGGAGTGACGGTGCTCTATCTACAAAGTCCTGGAGTGTGATGCAGACTTCTTATCTGCTTCCCTGACGGAGATAAAGGTTTCTGTTTGGTTCCGCCAAGAAGATGATACCGACGGTTGTTTTATGTATTATGGAGGCTTTGTTGAGGGATATACTCCAGACTAAATAAAGATTGTAAGCACCCGGTTCATCCCGAAAGCTTTGAATCACGAACTATAATATAAAAAAGCAAGAACGATTGGGGCGATGAATATGGTCACAGTTAAAGTTTATAGAGAAAATAATAGTTATGTATTTAAACTTGATAGTGGTCTCCAGGATATTAGGTCAATTGATCCTGAATTTCCAGACGCTAGAATAACAGCTGAAATAGAAACTATGAACGATTTTGAAAATCAGCATGGCATAGGTTCGATGAGAACTGTAGTTAAACAATTCTTTGGATTAAATGGGAAGTTACCGGTGAATTTCATTAATTCAGAGGGTAGAGAAATATAATAGAAATGCGCTTGTCGACTTATAATATTTTAATGAGGTGAAGATAAAAATGACAGCATTTGTCACGGTATTCACAACTGACGTTGGATTAGAAAATCTAATAATTACAGGCTCATGCGGTGCCAAAATTAAACCATCTGGAGATTTTGTTAACCCTATTTTAGCAGAACGCAGTACTATTAAAAACTTTTCAATGGACCCTGACAAGCAATTTGAAGTTGATACGAGGAATAAATAAAAGATGATTTTTTTGAAAAGCACCCTATATTATGGGTGCTTTTTCATTTATTTATCATTGCTTAAAAATCCGTATCATGGTTATAATACAAACAAACGTTCTTGTTTCGGAGGCGATCAATCATGAAAATGAGCATCGGCCAAACGATTGAAATGATATACCTGGACAAAGCAGGCAAGATCACGCAGCGGAAGATTGAGATCCTCGGCATCCGTGACGGCCGCATCCGGGCCACCTGCCTCACTACCGGCGCGCCTCGGGTATTTCTGATTGCTAGTATTTTGTCCTGGAGACCAGTAGCGGAGAATCGTCATGCTGGATGATACGGCGCGCAAGCTGTTGCGGATCATGTTCCAATTTAACGGCCATTTCCGTCGGATGCCTAATCTAGTTGAACTGAAGCGGCTGAGCGGCCGGAGATCTGCAGCGATCAAAGCGGGCATGCTGCAGCTGGTCGAGCAGTATTACATTCAGTGGGACGACAAGCAGCCGGTGGAGACCGCCGTTGTGATCGAGGCATGGGAAAGGGACGTTCCGTTTAAAGATCATGCTGCAGCAGGCCCGCACAAGTCACAGCAAGCACCATTGACAGGAAACATAGATTACTGGACCGATTACTAGGAGGGCAGACATCATGGCAAGGAAATTGGAGAGTGTTTGGGAAGGTAGCCGGTTTATGCTGCCAGAGCATGTGCAGCTGCTGAGGCAGGAAATGCAGGAACAGGGACGACGCAGCCGGCCCGCGATCGACCCTGATGAATGGGAGCTGATTGACCAGGCGCTGGGGTACTCACTGCTGAAGCAGGAGCAGGTCACGATTATATTATTTGACCCTTATAAGGATTTGAAGGTTCGCGGGGCTGTGGTTAAAGTAGATCGGCAACTGAGGAGAATCAAGTTTCAAATGGAAGAGGACTTCAGCTGGATTAAGATCGATGATGTGATCCGGGTCATTACATAAATAATCCCCCGCCAGGATATTTCTGACGGGGGATTTCATTTCGAGAGGAGAATACTTACTCCTCAATCTTATTAATAGTCTGCTGAATGGATACCAAAGGGTTTTCACTGTCGATATCGTGCCTATCCAAAGTACTGAAATCGACAAGTTCCCAATAATCGTACTTTAAACTTTTCTCGCTATTAAAATAGGAATCAGCTTCATCATAAGTGTTGAAGGACAAGAGCATATCATTCATTCCGCCACCCAGGTCATATTTATCCATTCCAAAAATACCGTATTTCCATTTCATAAAACCACATCCCTCACTTTAATTTATTCTTCTATGTACTCAATGAGTTCTCCAGTGCTAACCTTCAGGTGTTTGCAGAGCTTCTCCAGCGTCTCAAAGTCCACGCGTTTGGACGTATTATGGTATAGCCCCGACACAGTGTTGATGGCTAACCCCGTCTCCCTCGCAGTGCTTCGTATCCCTTTATTCTGCTGGTCCATGATGTCCTTTATATTATTTTTTATCACGGACAAGCCTCCTTTTCCAAAAGTATACATCACAAGAAAAAATGTATCAATATCCTCATACGCGTATCATCTTTCTGATACACCTGCATATGATGTATTAGGATGATGATACAGGAGAGTGATTCATATGCTACCGGTACATTTACGCTTGGCAGAGATCTTTCACATTAACATGACTGGACCTTTGACGATCGAAGAGGCTAAGGAGCTGCAATATTGCCTGCGAGAGAATGCCAGGTATTGCTGGGACTGTCTGATGATTCAAAATCAGTCCGTGCTGGCTGGAGCGACACACGACCACGAATGGCAGCTGGAGCTGCAGCGGAAGCTGGAGGTATTGAGATTGACGGGGAGAGTGCCGAAGATTTAACAAGCGATTTTCGAGAATCACAAATCACAAATAAAATCACAAGATTGAAAAAGGCGGCAGTGGTTTGACGAAGTGAATTTGATTAGACATGTCCATGAGAAACAAAAAAAAGACTTAACGGGACTGAGGGAAGTCCCGAAAAGCCCAAGAGCGTATGAGGGGGATACTCTGACATTAGATTTAGAAATCAGAGGTTGCAACTTCGATGGTGCCGAAGACTGCGCCTGCAGCTGAGCTGAGAAGAGCAGCAACAAGCAGCAGGTTTACAGAAACTGTGAGACTGTTCAGCGCAGGAATAGTATAAGTGACGACTGGCGCATTGACTCTGTAAAGAACAAGATCCACAGGGAAACCGGAGTTGTTATTTACAGTTACAGCCGCGTTGATGCCTCCAGCCAGATTCTCATAATAAGATTTACCAACGCCTGCAGCCAGGTTGAAGAATTGTTGCGGTAACAAGATTGCCATGGTAATGACCTCCTTTTTCGTTTGATAGGATATCATATTCGCCGAAACTATGATTGCTGTAACGAATGTCTTGGGAGATTAGCACATTTTAATAGGGCGATGAGAGTTAGAATTAAATAGAAGAAGAGCCTCTACCCATGGCGGGCGGGGGCTCTTTGCGGTTCGATTACTCTATGGATTAGGTCTATGACCTATGAAGCTGGTTTAATATACGCCTTATCTTTGGACCGTTTGCCGTAGAAGCGGTATAAGATAAGCCCGAAGAGCATTCCGGCAAAAGACAGGGCTGCTACGCTCAAATAGAGGACAATATGGTACACTGGAAGTAATTCTAGTGAATGGTAAGGAGAATGACAACGATGAAGCTGGTGTCCTGGAATGTAAATGGTCTGAGAGCTTGTGTGAATAAAGGGTTTAACGAATATTTCCGGGAAAGCGCCGCAGACATCTTCTGTGTGCAGGAAACGAAGCTTCAGGAGGGTCAGATTGTTCTGGACCACGGTGAGGAGTATTCGCAGTACTGGAATTATGCCCTCAAAAAAGGATATTCAGGTACAGCCGTCTTCACCCGGATTAAACCGCTGTCTGTCAGATACGGTCTGGACAAGGAAACCGAAGACGAGGGGAGAATTATTACCCTGGAATTTGCAGACTTCTATCTGGTGAATGTATACACTCCGAATGCCAAACGGGATCTGTCGAGACTGGATTACCGGATGGAATGGGAGGATGAGTTCCGCAATTATCTGCTGAAGCTGGATGCGCATAAGCCGGTTCTCGTCTGCGGGGATTTGAATGTGGCCCATCAGGATATTGACCTTAAGAATGCCAAATCGAACCGTGGTAATTCAGGCTTCACCGATGAAGAACGCGGAAAGATGACAGAGCTGCTGGAGGCAGGGTTCGTTGATACGTTCAGATATTTCTATCCTGAGCTTGAAGGTGCCTACAGCTGGTGGTCCTATATGCCGAAGGTAAGAGAGAAGAATGTAGGCTGGCGGATCGACTATTTCCTGGCTTCCTCGCGGCTGGCCCCGCGCCTTCTGGATGCAGGGATAGAGTGCAATATTCTCGGCAGTGATCATTGTCCGGTAGTCCTTCATCTTGCCGATGCGGCGGAAGTGTAGATTTATATTCGTTATACAAAAGAACATAAAAGAACAGAGGCGGTATCCCGGGTGCGGGGTACCGCCTCTATTTGTAACATCAATCAGCTTCTCCGGCGGTATCAAGAAGCGGCGGACGCCGGTGCTTCGTGGCCTGTTCGAAGCTGTATGCAATGCCGATCAGCACGGCTTCGCTGAAGGCTGAAGCGGAGAAGGTGACCCCCTGCGGACCGTTGGTGATATAGCCTCCCGGTGCAGTTGTCCCGGTAGTGGTATATCCGGCCGGGACTGTAATGAGCGGATAGCCGGCTCTGGCTGCCAGGTCAGTACCGTGAAATCCGGCAAACATGATGGCATCCAGACCGTAATGCTCCAGTGCATAATCGATGCCTTGTCTGCCAGCCATGGACCGGGAGAATTGCAGCTGCTCCAGATATTCCTGCTCCGTAATCTCGTCTCCGGAAGTATCCAGCCATTCAAGCGTTCCCTGACCATATTTCAGCGCCTGTGCGCTGTGCTGGTTGTTGAATTCGATTAACTCCTGCAGGGAATGCACCGGGATAGAAGCAGGCAGGCCGTTTAAATAACGGTTCAAGCCTTTTTTGAATTCATATTGTAGTATAACAGCATTCCACTCGGCATTCTGGCAAGGAAGCTCAATAGGATCAATGACTTCAGCTCCAAGTTCTTTAAGAACAGCTATGGCAGATTCCATCAGGAGCAGTGCCTCCTCATCCAAATCCTTATAATAGAATCTCGGGATACCAATCCGTTTGGATCTCACGTATTCAATATCCAGAGCGGCAGTATAATCCTGTCTGCCTGCTGTCCCATCGGATGAAGCGCTGGGGGGATGCTCTCCGGTACCGGCAATGACACTGAGGAGTAGTGCGGCATCCGATACGCTTCTCGCCATCGGACCCGCTGTATCCTGACTGCCGATCCCCGGTATAATCCCCGCATTGCTTACCAGTCCCCATGTAGGTTTGATGCCAACCAGCGAGTTCTGGGCAGCCGGACAAATGATGGAACCGGAAGTTTCCGTTCCTAGAGCGATTGCTGCCAGATTTGCGGCAACGGCCGCAGCACTTCCCGAGCTGGAGCCGCCAATGAACAGCTCGCCGGGCCAGTATGGATTCAGCACCAGTCCGCCGCGTGAGCTGTATCCCGCCCACATGGTGGGCGACATGAAGTTGGCCCACTCCGTCATATTTGCTTTTCCCAGAATCACTGCACCTGCAGCCCGCAGCATATTAATTACTACGGCATCTTCAGCAGCCCTGTAATCTGCCAATGCCAGCGCTCCCGCACTGGTGTGCAGCTTGTCCGAAGTAGCGATATTATCCTTAACAAGTACAGGAATTCCGTGCAGCGGACTACGTACTCCCTTGTCCCGGCGTTCCTGATCAAGCCTCCGGGCAATCTCCAGTGCATCAGGGTTAATCTCCAGTACAGAGTTCAGCAGGCTGTCATACCGGTCAATCCGCTCTAAATACAGCGCTGTTAACCGCTCGGAACTTAAATTCCCCTGCTCCATTTCCTGCTGCATGGCTGTTATATCCGCTTCAATTATCCATTCCTGCCACTCCCGGGAGGGGGATTGAATGTTGCTGAGGGGGCTGCTGCTAAGGTCTGCATCATTATTTTTCATGGTTGTTTTCTTCCCTCTATACATAGAATTTTAGTTGGTCAGCGTCTCAGCGGCAGCTGCCGGCTGCGTGTCCGGCCAGGTAATCACATTGCGTGTCCGGCTCCACTCTTCGTAGAATAGCGGGCGGTCACGCTTAAACATCCGCAGCAGCAGATGAATGAAGAAGGTCAGATCGGCAAGCGCGGCTGTAATTCGTATAACCGTAGAGCCTGCTGTGCCGAAATTAAGCATTAGGACAGAATCAAGGGACAGGAAGTTTATTCCTCCAAGCAATCCATAGAGTAGTCCATATCTCATCCACACCATCCAGAGTTTGAGCGGACCGCCATCCGCACTGCCCAGCCGGATACGCACCACCCATTTGCCGAGCGTCCGCCCTCCGGTTAAGAGAGGAACGATCAGGAAATACACCACACTTACTGCCC
The DNA here is from genome assembly GCF_038593005.1 of Paenibacillus sp. FSL E2-0178. NCBI lineage: Bacteria > Bacillati > Bacillota > Bacilli > Caryophanales > Paenibacillaceae > Paenibacillus > Paenibacillus sp. FSL E2-0178. Next base: position 974,001 of record NZ_CP151953.1, on the reverse strand, counting down.
AGAATGAAATATTCAGGGATAGCTGATTGAGCAGAAGTACCGCAGAGATCCATAGGACTGCATCCAGCAGGCAAGCAATGCCTCTGCGGGTGTAGGTAACCTTTTTGGCGGATAAATCCTCCTGACTGTCCAGCTGTTCAATCCGCGGCAGCAATCCGGAGATCCATAAGGCGATCCGGAATCCGGCAATTCCGCCGAATGTATTGGTGATCAGGTCATCGACATCAAAGATCCGGTAAGGATGGTCGAAGAAACCGTAAATCCCGGTAATCTGTGTAATCTCAAACAATAGCGATAGCACGAAGGAAAGCATGATGCACACGACCCAGCGGGTCCGGAAATAGTAGCCCAGAAACAGCCCGAAGGGTAAGGTCAGCACAACATTGAAGGCAGCCAGCAGGAAATCCGTTTCGCGCAGTACGTTAAAATAGCTTGACGGGTCATTACGCGAGAGATGCGTATTGCGCAAGATGTCCTGAATGAACTGCAGCGGCACAGGCTGGAGCATATGCCCGGTAGGCGCAGCGTTATGGCGTGAGTCCGGCATGGGCAGCAGCACCAGGAAAAAGGCGTTCAGCAAGTATAGGAGCAGCAAATAGAGGATCAGCGCCCGAATCTTGTTGATATAACCGTGCCGGCGGTATTGAACGATCAGGAACGGCAAAGTGAAGAGTAGCGCCGCTAACGGAAAAGCCATAAATGCATAAGAGATCGGAAAAAGATAGGATTGAAACATGGTTCACCTGCTGCCCTAGTTTTTGTCTGAACGATTTCACGATAGGATGCTAAACATTATGTATGAGACCCTAGTTCTTAACGTTGCAGACTATTTCCCCTATTATAACTTGCTTGAACCGACTTCAGTATAGAATTAATGCTGAGCTTACTCCATGGAATTAATCATTCTAGCCGTTCTTTCCTGCATACATATGTTGAGAGGAGCGTGATACAAGATGGAGAAGAAGGTGCAGCAGTATTATAAGTTAAAGACTAAGCAGAAGGAGCTGGAAAAGGAGCTGGCCGGGCTGAGGCAGGATATTCTGGCCTACTTTGCTGAACAAGGCAAGGCAGAGTCCGTTATCGGCAGCTACAAAGTGAAGCTTGTCACGCAGAACCGGAAGGAATATGATGATGATAAGCTTTACCAGACATTGTCAGATCCGGAACTGTGGAGGCTGCTCTCCAAGGCAGACCCGGCCAAAGTAGCGAGTCTCACGAAATTGAAAGTGATTGACGAAGAGAAGATTTCACATACGTATGATGTGAAGACAATTACGCTGCTGCAGGTGGACAAACAGTAGATTCTGCGGTACCGGAGGCGGAAGGGGAATGCACTTTCCGTTTCCGGCACAGCAGGCCCGGGAGATCCGGGTGTAAAAGTACATAATATTGAGCTGCTGCAGCAGGGAGATTAATACGACTTGAGGGGGATGGAAATGAACAGGACAAGGACCGGAATGAAGAAGCCCCAGTTTCGCCTCGTTGCGGGAGTGCTGCTCATTATCGCTCTAGGATTGCTTGCCTTTTTTTACAGGGAGATTTCTTCCGGACCGGAGAAGCTTCAGGCATGGCAGAAGGTATTTAGTCTAACGGTTCATGCTGCAGACGGAGCACCGGAGCTGGCGCAGCCGGATCGTGAGGCTTCTTATGGAAGCTACCGTGTAACCGACAGCAAGGCCCCCGGATATACGCTGATTGTGAATGCTGAAGATGCGGATGAGATTAGGTTGAGCGCAAGTACGGGCAGCTTCATACGCTGGAATGCGCCAGACTATAAGGTGAACCAGGTGGGTAAGGAGATTACGATAGCGCCGGGTGAGACGATCTATTGGAGTCCGCTAACCGGAGAATCAACGGAGAGGATTACAGAGAGTGAGCTGACAATGTCTGCTTACCGGCATAACTCGGTATTCAGCGAAGCCCGGTTTATGATCCGGAGTGATGAGAACGGCGTCTATACAGGAAAATGGGCAGAGGGGGATTAACTGATCGCCACATGCCCTTTTTTGCGTTAAAATAACAAGTGGGTTTGTTCAAAGCAAGGCAAGAATCATTCACAGACAGAATAGATACGGAGGAAGAGAAGACATGAAGGATTTTGATCTGTTGCTGGAGAAATATGCAGAGCTTGTGGTGAAGGTTGGCGTGAACGTACAACCGGGGCAAGTGCTGATGGTGCATGCACCGCTGGAGACCGTGGAGCTTACCCGGCTGATCGTGGGCAAAGCCTACGAGGCCGGGGCTAAATATGTGCTTGTGGACTGGGATGATGAAGCGGTAACGCGCATCCGTTACGAGAAGGCTTCGGAGGACTCCTTCGGATATTATCCGCAGTGGCATGCCGATATGCTGGAGGGATTCGCTGAAGAAGGCGGAGCCATATTACATATTAAGGTACCGGACCCGGAACTGTTCCGCGGAATTGACTCTGCCAAAGTATCTACAGCGGTTAAGGCTGCTGCGGTAGCCCGCAAGAAATATCAGAACTATACCCGCAACAACCGAATCAGCTGGTCGCTGGTCAAGGCACCTACTCGCGCCTGGGCGGACAAGGTATTCGCTGATCTGCCTGAAGAAGGCCGGATTGAGGCGATGTGGGAAGCGGTGTTCCAGATGAACCGTGTGGGCAGCGAGGACCCGGTTGCTGCTTGGCGCAGTCATATCGGTGACCTGAAGCAGAGCCAGGAGCGGATGAATGCCAAACGGTATAAAAGCCTTCATTACCGTGCACCGGGCACGGATCTGCGCGTAGAACTGCCGGAAGGCCATCTGTGGCGCGGGGGCGGAGGCGAGAATGCCGGCGGTGTATATTTTGTAGCAAATATGCCTACGGAAGAAATTTACACGATGCCGCATCGCACCGGTGTCAATGGTACTGTCAAAAGCACCCTTCCGCTTAATCTGAACGGACGGCTGGTGGACGGAATTACGGTTACCTTTACGGACGGTAAGGTTACAGCCTATGATGCTGAATCCGGACGTGAGCATCTGACCTCACTGCTGGACACGGATGAAGGGGCCTCTTATCTTGGGGAGGTGGCACTGGTGCCGCATGACTCTCCGATCTCCCGGCTGAACAGAGTGTTCTATAATACCGGGATCGATGAGAATGCATCCTGTCATTTCGCCCTGGGCAGTGCATATCCGGTTAACATTGAAGGCGGGACTTCCATGACAAGCGAAGAACTGATTGCCAGGGGAGCCAATGTCAGCCTTACGCATGTCGATTTCATGATTGGCTCGGCGGAGCTTGATATTGACGGGGAGCTGGCCGATGGGACCATTGAGCCGGTGTTCCGCCAAGGCAATTGGGTACTGTAGCCGGAGGATATCCGGCGGCGGCTAATTAGCTGCGTTCCACAAGTAAGGCCGCATTTTTTCCCGGTCAGCGGGGAATGCGGCTTTTTTTGTGATAATAATTGCCGCAGGATAAAACTGTTTGTGATACCTCTCCGTCTAATTCATGTAAAAGTGATGGAGAGGAGAGGGAGAGATGACGATGTCCGGGGCTGAGATGAAGCGGGTTGCTGCCGCTGTGCCGCATGAAGAGACGGATTTTGTTAAGGCGGTTATGGAGCACAGTGATCAGCTGTATCATATTGCTTACAGTTATCTGGGCAACCGCAACGATGCGCTGGAAGCCTTGCAGGAAGCAACCTGCCGGGCCTGGGTGAAACGAAGAACCCTGAAGGCCCCCCAGGCGTTCAAATCCTGGCTGATACGGATATTAATCTATGTCTGCATTGACGAACAGCGCAGAAGGAAGAGGGCAGTCCCAACCGCAGCGGAGAATATGATGGAGCCGGTCATTCATAACAGCACTCATACAATGGAGATGCAGTGGGCGCTCTCGCAGGTGAAGCTGAAATACCGTCATGTGCTGCTGCTCAAATATTACAACGATATGACCTTGGCCGAGATCGCGGTGCTGCTTAAGAAGCCGGAAGGGACAGTCAAAACCTGGCAGCACAAAGGACTGAAGCAGCTTAGGATGATTATGAAGAACCGGGGTGAATGGAATGAACAGTAGCAGGGAAGAACAGGCGATGTTGTCTGATGCGGTCCGTATACACGAGGCAGCTGAAGCGGACGCCGGAGGCAATGCGGTCAGAATGGCAGTTCAGACGGGAATGGAGAGCGGACGCAGGAGAAGCTGGCAGGGCAGATTCACCAAAGGTTCCTTTATCGGCCTGGCTGCCGCTGCGGTTGCCGCAATGATCCTATTTTTCATTCCAGTAATCCACGATTCTGAATCGCCTACTGCCGCACCTCCTGGAGTAGTGAATTGGGGAGAGCTGGAAAAGTTTAAACGGCTCTATTCTTTTGATATGGAGGCGGCGACTCTGGATTCAGCTATCCGGCATGATTATATCCAGATGATTAATCAAAGTGCCGCTAGCGGAGATTATAAGATTACATTGAATGCCGTTACAGCGGATGAGAACCGGATTATCTTTTTGTATACCGCAGAAGTGGCTGAAGGCCAGGAGGTCTATGGTACCAGCAGTGCACGAATGAAGGATATATCAACAGGACAATATTTGGAGAACGGTGGCGGAATCGGGGGCAATGCTACGGCTTCTGGCCTGCTCAATAACCGTATTTACTACGGCCGAAGCATTATCAATCTGGACCGGAACAAGCCGTTCCCGGAGCAGCTGGAAGCGGATTTCCAGATCGCCTCTGTGGACACCGGCAAGCTTGGTCAGCCGAAGACAGGGACAATTGTAGCCGACATGCATTATTCTCCCAGACTCAAGGTCAGCTTCAAGCTGGACCCGAAATTCAAAGAGCAGCAAACTGTCATTGTTCAGCCGGATGAAGACTTCGTCCTCGACGGGATCGAAGTGACACTGGAGAAGGTTGAAATCTCACCACTTCTGATCCGGACGATGATTAAAATTAAGAATGAGTCAGATATTACCTGGCAGAACAGGCAAAATATATTTGAGGCTGTATACGGGAATGAAATTCAGTCGATTACAAAATATGGAACTGTCCATCTAGGAATGACGCTGGGTTCCGGAACTTATGAGGGGTTTGAACGGAGATACGGCAGCAATCTGCTGGATCAGCCCAAGTCCCTGAATATGATCATGAAGACAGGTACGGGGAAGAATGCCAAGGAAATTAACGTGCCCATTCTGCCGTAAAATATGATGAGAAAAGGCTGGCCGCTGTATTTGCAGCGCGTCAGCCCTTGTGCTGTGGATCCTGTGGAGCCTCAGGAATATCTATCCTTGCAGGTGGGAGGTGTCATTAAATAAATTAAGTGTCTGCTGACCGAAGTTATTCTGACCCAAACGGGAGAGGCTGCCTGCAGAGGCAGGAAAATAAGCTTGGGCCAGCATATGCAGTTCAAACTTCAGCCACCAGGCAATGATATAAGAGATCGTTCCTCCATGGGTCACGATAATAATATTATTGTGTTCCGTCAGTGTAATCCGTTCCATGCAATGACTGACCCTCGCATAGAACTCCCTCCAGGTCTCTCCTTCGGCGAACTCCCGGTAATCCAGCTCGAAATCATGGCCTGCGCGCGGATTCCTATGTTCATTGGCCCATTCTCTGGTTTGCCCGGCGGCAATGCCGCTGTTGATCTCCCGCAGTTCACCGTCTACGATTATAGGCAACTCAAGCGTTGCATTTATAATGTCTGCGGTTTGTTTGGCGCGCAGCAGATCGGAATAGTAGAGGACATATTCTTTTCCGGAAGCAACCTGGGAGAGTCTCAGAGCTATACGTTCAGCCTGCTGCCGGCCTAGTTCAGTTAAGGGAGTATCTGTCCAGCCACCGGTCATATTGTTGATGTGATGCTCGGACTGGCAATGCTGCACCAGCAGGATATTTTTCATTATAATCACCTCATTTCGGGCTGAGTACAATGCTACTCAAGTTTATGACTCGGAAACAGAGAGGGAAGCTTAACAAATTTGGGGACGGGTAGCCAGAAATAGTGGAGTTAACAATCAGCCTGTAAAGCACGGTTATTAAACCGGAAGGCAAGCATATTTCCGTCGAACGTCTCTCCGGTGCGCTCTGTATATTGACCCTGCGTATAGCGGGAGACTGTCTTCCGCCAGAATTTCTGACCGGTTATATTCCTCGCCGCCGGATTGGTGAACAGCTCCCATTCGCCCCGGAACCGTTCAAACACCTCCACAGCCGCTTGCTCCGCGATGCCATTCCCCCTGAAGGGCTGCAGCAGAAAAAAGTCATTCACGAAATAATTAACCCCCTGCGCACAGTGCGGCGGAGTGGCAATCAGTGCGAACCCGGCCGGCAGTGAATTCACCATGATCAGAAAAGGGTAGAGAATCCCGGGTTTCTCCCACCAGATATTCTGTACTTCGAACTGGTCCGCAAGTGTGCGGCAATCGTCATCATCCTCAAATATACCATGCCGGTTAGGGGTATGCCCTTCCACAAGTCCGTAATGTCCCGACAAGTCATGCAGATAGAGCGGGTACATATTTTTGATGATATAGGCTTCATTAAGCCCGGTAAGCTTAACTTCGATGTTCATCTGATACTCTGCCTGCTTTCTATGCGTATTGGGTAACAACAACTATTAAAACTTTATACCGGAAGTTCTATTCTTTCTAGTGAGATATCTGTTATAAAATAAACTTTATCTATTGTGCTGCAGCTTGGCTGGAAATGATAACGATTATCAATTAGAATGAGAGTATTAAAATTTAGCTCGCTATAGCCGAACTTCATTGCATTATAGCAGCATTCTCAGGAGGAATAGATCAATATGTACGTGCAAACCAGATCCATCGTTGTAGAAAAAGGCAACAGTAGCGCCGTAGTGGAACGCTTCAGCAAACCGGGGGCACTGGAGGAAATGGACGGGCTGATCGATGTCAGCGTGATGGTCAATAAGAAGAGTAAGGAGCATGAAGAGGTTCTCCTGCTGATCCGCTGGGAATCGGAGGAAGCCTGGAAGAACTGGGAGAAGAGCGACGCGCATCTTCAGGGCCACAAGAACAGCAGAGGGCAGGAGAAGCCTGCATATATCATTAGTACTACAGTAAATATGTATCATGTGCAGACGGTAAAAGAGGGCAAGGCCTACGGGAAACGCTCCTAAACCGGGCTAATTCAGAATGCCTTCTACGCTTGCCGCTGAATTGCTGATTGAAATGATGAATGGCGGAGCCGGAAGAAGTCTGCGGCTTGCTCCGGAACTTTTCAGACGGGATACGGTTATTTGTGTGAATTGATATTTAAATGAAAAAAAAGGCCATGCAGCTGTTATATCAGTGCATGGTCTTTTCTTCTGAACCAGGGCTTCAAATAGAAGCTCCGTCATGGTCTGGTATTTAATGTGTGGAGAGCAAGCCGATAAAAGTTACCGGGCCAGCCGAAAGCTTGGTTTTGGTTTTACCGTCATTGCTGAACCGGTACAAACAATCGTTGTCTCCAGCGTTAATATAATATATACCCGGGATATCGTTTGTAATTACGGAGTAGTCAGATTCTACACCCGCCATCTTGGTCAGTGTTGAATCGGCATTCAGTACATAAGCATCGGTTTTGGTATAAAAAATGGTAGTAAGCGTGGTTCCATTCTTTACGGTTTGGACATTGATAACATTAGTCAGTGCAAGTGCCTTGGATGAGGCTATTTTGCCATTTGCAAGAGTGCTGATATATGCTTTGCCCTTGGAATCCACATATGCCAGTTTGGTATTGCTTAACTCGCTGATGCTTAGGACACTATTCTGGCTAAGTTGAAGGATCTTTCCGTTTTTGTCTATCAGGAAGCCTTTGCCAGTGCTGAAATTGTTCTCTCCTTTTGCATCAAGTTTAATCCCTTTGTTAAACAGGAAGTAATTATTGGACCAGGTGCCAGCGTACACTTCATTTGAATCCAGCGGACTTTTGGCATTGGCTGCTTTGGGAGCCCCTCCGCTTAAGGGAAGCGTGTAGAGCACCTTAGAATTAAGGGAATATTCTGTTTCACCAGAAATAGTGTCAATCATCAGGTTTAGGCTGGCACCATACGGGTGGATGAAACTGGCATCCTGAATAGCTCCGCTGGCGATCCATTGAATGGCTCCGCTCCCGTCACTAGGCTTAGAAGCTACCCAGGTAGTGGTTGTATCCTTCAAGGCATTATAGTAGATTCGTCCATTCAGGACGTCGAAGCACTGGAAGTTCGCATCTGCATTGTCTGCGACCCGCGTAAGCTGGGTATCATCTTCAGCATTGGCTGAAGTCCGGTAGATGCTGCCCGTGTCATCCATGAAGTACAGGAAGTCACCATCGATCAGGAAATAGACAATATTGCGATCTCCGCTAAAATTGGTGATTAAGGCATCGGGATCAGTTAATGACAGGCGCTGTATACCCATGATGCTCTCATAGTAAAAATAGAGATATTTACCTGTCGACATTAATCCGTTGCCATCGAAATTCTCGGCGATTTTCTGTGTTTCGCTTCCGTCTGTCGTTACACGATATAGAACTTCATTGGATACATAATACACATATGCTTTGCCTGCTGTTGCCGCTGAAGCTGTTTGTGTCCGGCTGGCGCCGGCTGTACCGATGGTCACCAGTAACAGTACAAGCAGAATACAACCTAGTTTTCTGGATAATAACTTTAAAGCGTTCATGTGAAGTCTCCTCTTTGGCAGTGTGGTATACAGTAAATACTGTCCTAATAAGATATCGGAGAGATTCACAATATGGAATATAAATCTAAAGAACCAATTATTAACTATAACATTAAAGTTATCAAGGAAGTTGCTAGGGGATTCTGCGTTCTTATGTATGCTGAAAGGCGGTAATCCTACGGTAAGGAAAGGAAATATAGTCTGACGAGTGATGGAAAGAGTCCCAAGGCTTGCACGAATGAGAAAATGTAACCGAGCCGCCCTTCGCGGAATGCGGCAAAGGCGGAGGGCGTGGAGCTCGAGGTGCTGAAGCTGGATGTGAACAATAAGCTGGACCGCAGCCAGCTGGAAGCCTATGATTTTGATATCTATGTAGCTAACGCAGGTATCGGGGAAGCCGGGCCACTGGCGGAGATTCCGCTGGAGAATGTCCGCCGGGTTTTTGAGACTAATGTATTCAGCTCACTGGAGATGGCCCAGACGGTTGCCCGTAAATTCGTAGCCAAGAAGAAGGGGAAGATTATCTTCGTCAGCTGATGTTTGAAGAGAAAGAGAAATGGTATGACGAGAAAGTCAATTTCACCAAACGCGCGGATATGCTAAAAGGTGCCGCAATGCTTGCATTGCAGCAGGACCCCCAGGAAATGATTGATAAAATGGTGGAGGTCATCGAAGCCAAACATCATCCGTTCCGGACGGTCTACCCCGAGGCGGCTGAGCTGCTGGTGAAGGAGAATGAGCGGAAGATTTGGGATGAGAAAATATAAATTTGTAGTGAACACAGGGAAGCGGGGACCGGCGCATAGGCTGATCCCCGCTTTTATTGCGTGTGGTAGATACGGTATCGAAAAGACTGCATGTTATAAGGAATCTGTTCCTATATAGGCCTCCAGCAGTTCCCCTGAGGTTTTGCCTATCAGCAGGTTGCCGTCAGTGGTCCATTTCAGCAGACGTCCCCTCTCCAGCTTCACGGCTTGCCGGGTCTTCTGATTAAGCAGCCAGATATCCGAATTCATGCCTTGAACCGCATAATACGCGGGCTGGTCTCCAGGCTCGGGGAGGAAGTGCAGCTCTTCAGGGAATTTCAGCTTTCCGGCGGATTCCTCGAAGAGAAGCACCAGGTCAGCGGGAAGGGAAGGCTTCTCCAAGAACTCGGTTACCCCAGTATCGGTATGAACCAGATTTACTCCACCGTTGCCATATTGCTCATATCCGCTGACCGGAACTGTGAGGATACCGGGATCTTTCCAGGCCATCGGATAAATAAACAGAAATCCGTCACTGTGGCTTTGAACGCTGGCCCTCGATTTGGTGAATACTTCTTCGCCCTTGCGGTTCAGCACAATCAAATCGGCGTCAGGACCTATATACGGCTCAGAGGCAACAAGCAGGGCAGCCTGGCTGTTATCCGGGGATGCGGTGAGGCCATAGACCGGCCGCTCGGCAGAATACAGCTTTTTGGCTTCTCCGGTTGTAATATTCACCAGGTATAAAGTGCGGTTTCCTTTGACGGCAAAAATCTCATCATTCAGCAGCCGGTCGGCATAGAGCACATCATTGCCGTAGTCATTACCGTAGGGAGGTTCCTCACCGGACCATTGCGGCGCCGGCCAGGATGTTATGCTTCCGTCCTCCGCCAGAAGCTCAGGCTGCTCACTGCCGATGTGGTAGATAAGCAACTGCTGCTGTTCGTTCAGGCCGGTCCTTACCGGTTGGAACAAGTTAATGGCTGCTGAAGCCCATTCTCGTATAACCTCTCCCTGTTTGCTGACAAGCCGGACACCCCGGAAGGAATCTGCCGGATCCGGCACAGCCGCCGCAGCAGGGGCTACGGTAATTCCAGGAGCAGCAGACGGGGAAACGGCAGGTTCAGGTGTGCTTGTGGGCACCGTTCCCGTGAATCCGGGAGCAGCGGATGAGGAAGAAGGCTTAGGTGAACCAGTCTGCTCTGAACTGCAGCCGCCGAGTGCGGCAATGGATACAAGCAATAGCAAGAATAACCTAATACTGCGGTTCATAGATTCACATCCATTTCCTATTATTGGGATGAGGAATCCCTATTATTAGGAATAGACGCGGAAATTATTGTGAAGTTGCTGCCGAGCGAGGCAATTCGAAGCTCCAGTCGGCGTCATTGAAGAGTTTGTCTGTGACTGTGCGGATTAGCGTCAGCTCCTTCGGGATGGATTTCATACCGTCAACAATCAGATACATAGGATCAGCGTTCTCACTACTCCCGCCAAAGGTAACGAGATCCCCCTCCCGGTAGGAAACCCAGCGGATTACATCATATTCAGTGCCATTGCCGTCGCGGGCCATCCATTTGTCCATATCGAATTCATTGCTGAATTTGCCGCTGACAGCCATCCAGGCCGACAGACCCGGCAAGGTTTGAGTCTCAGTGATTTTTATATTATTCACATTCAAGATATCGCCCTCTGCTGCAAAAACAGCAGGCTGCGTCTTCAGAAGCGCCGGATTGAACGTTAATGAATCATCCGATTCAACAGGGATGGAGAAGCCGTCGAGTACGAAATAAATAGGCTCGCTGAGATATGGAAGCTCCGTTAAGTAATAACTCCAGTTCAATTGGAGATCATGACCGACTCTGTTTATCTCAGACATTCCGCCATATTTACTATTAATGAGTGATCCCACAATTTGACCGTTGGCATTCTCGAAATGATACCTGACACCCAGATTAACCCTGCGGTTCTCCGGAACTTGGGAGGCCAGCTCATCCTTCAGCAGGGTACTGAATTCAATTTTGGCACCTGCAGGAGAATGCGTGATGCCTTTCATCAGAATTTCCAGCCCTTGAGGTGTGGTGTAGCTGTATTTATTCAAATCAGTGTTCACTGTCAGAGCATTGGCGGTTGTCATGTCTGCAGCATAACTGAAGCTCCAATTCCCCGAAATCCTATCATTGGTTTTGTAGTCCAGCATCAGTTCATGAACCTTCCCTTCGATGAATACGGTATCCCCGGGCTGTTCTCCTTTGAAATTATAGGTTAATAACAGATATTCAATCCTGAACTTATCGGGGCCGAGCTTAGTACTCATATGATTAATGCCCTGCAGGTCTCCAATTTCAAGCCCTTCCTCGTTACGGAGCTGCAGCTGGGTGATATCAAACATATTCATCATTTCTTCATCAGGCTGCCCGTTGGCATCGGTAATTCTGAGATTCAGAATCATCCGGTTCGGGTCGGCAACAACCTCTTGCAGCGTCAGCGTATAGCCCTGATCCGTGACCTCAATATCAGGCAGCTTCACTACCCCGGCTTTCATGGCTTCCAGCAGGTGATGGTCACTCCACTCCGAAGGCAGTATGAGCAGCCGCTGGGATTTGGCGGATTGGATCTGCTGTAGAGCAGATAAGTCCGGGAGCAGGAACAGCAGGACCGCCAGCGCAATGGCAGTTGTACCCAAACCTGCCCATAGTACATTACGCCGGAACCTTCTGCGGCCGGGATTGCTGGTATAGCCAGCCATGGACCCGTTTGATGCGGGCAAAATCTCCGTCTGGCGGATTTGCTCCATAACACGCCCCGTGAAATCCTCATCCATCTGATGATCATCATAACCGGACAGAGACATCAGCATTTCCTCATCTGCCACATTATCGTGTGTGCGGTAATCCGATATTTTCATTGGAATCCTCCTTCGGTTTCGGCCATTGTTTTTTGAGCTTCAAGCGGGCGCGGTGCAGACGGTTCTTCACCTGATGCAAAGTAATTCCCGTGATGGCGGCAATCTCCTCATAGGTCAATTCATTGGTATAACGCAGCAGTAGCACGATCCGGTAGCGTTCCGGAAGCCGGGCTAGCTTTTTTTGCAGCTCCAGCTTGTTTTCCTTGATCATATACCGCTCTTCAGGTGTTGGAGCCTGATCCCTCTCCTCCAGAATCGAGCCCCCCGAGAAAGAGAATGCCTTGCGCCGCTTCTGTGATCTGAACAGGTTGATGGCAATGGCGTAGAGCCAGGCGGCGAAGCTGGACTGTTCATTATGGCTGCGCAGCTTCTGATAGGCCTGAATGAAAGTCTCCTGCGCCAGATCCTGCGCATCCTGATGGCTCGCACCGATGCCCAACAGCAGACGGTATAAACCGGATTTATACTGGTCTACCAGTATAGCAAAGGCCTCACGATTTCCGGCCAGCACCTCGGCAATTATGATTTCGGCATTGTCTTGTTCCTTCATCTATTGCCTCCAAATGGACGTATTTACTTATAAGACGTGCGGACGGTCTGATCTTTCTCACTTTTTCTGCCAAAAAACAAAAAGATATCTTCTCACACCTCAGCCGGTATGTAAATATTATCCGCCTGGAGCGATGCGGCCAGTTTCTGCAAACAGCTCAAATTCTGTCATCCGGGGCCATCTTATCTGGTAATCGGGTAATAAGAGAATAGCTAAACTTAAGTTCAGCTATCAGACAGACATCTATTCTTCGGGAGGTTAGCAGATGAGAAGATTACATTTCAATTTGCCGGTATGGTGTAAAGGAGCTTTACTAAGCCTAGTTCTGATCTTTGGCAGCATATTCGCAGGGAATTCTACACCTCAGGCCACTGCGGCAGCATTCTCACAGAAGGAGGCCGTGTATAACCAGTTTCAAAAGTACATTAAGAATCCCGCCAGCCTCATACAGGCGCGGAACTATTTGCTCAATCATATCGGTGAAGCGGGCTCCTGGTATGCTACTGTAATGACGCTCCAGCTGGAGAATGCACAGGCAGCCCGGCTTGACACTTTCGCGGAGAAACTCTACCCGGAGCAAGTCCAGCAAGTAATTGATAGAGCTGCAGCCAAGAGCGGGCTAACATACAGCGGATTGTTGAGCTCGGTTCAGGAGGCCAATATCCGGAAATTGTTAATAGAATCGAGAGACATGGGTTATAAAATGGAGACCAGTGAGGGAATGTATTATCCTATTATGCATTATGAGGGCTTCAAAGCGTTTAAACCGTATATTGCAAAAGATATTGCCGCCTATATAGATCTCATGGCCACAGAGAGCAACCGCCCGGCGACCTACGATGCCGGAATCGTCATTACGTGGGATGAGGTTATTGCCAGGGCGGTAATCATGGAGGATTTTGTCCAGAAATATTCGAAGTCCAACCGGGTCAGCGTTGTCCAAACTGAACTGGGATACGCAGTGTCGAGAACGTTCTATGGGACGGACAACACTCCGGCTTATGATTATGAGGATGAAGCTGTTGACCCTGCACTTAAAAAAGCCTATGAGAATGTGCTGCTGGAGGGGCCAGGGGATAGCCGTATTCTGCAAATAATCCAGAAGCTGCTGCCTATGCTTGATGCCTCGGATGACCGCTTCACACCTCGAATTGAAAGCTATCTGAAAACTGCCCTTAAGCCCATTATTAATTGAACAGAATTAATCAGGTCCTGCAGTTAACGGGACAAACAATAGATAAGAATGGCCTGCTGCAGATAGATCAGGCTTTTCTTGAATCCGAATCCGGAAAAATAAGGCGAAGCAATCGCATCTTCACTTACTTCCTCATTGCGGAAGAAGGGAGGGCAAGGATTTAAGATCGCCTCCGGTTTGGCACATCTCATCCGCTCAAGGGTAATTTGATAGGCGCTAAGATACTCCTGGGTCAGGCATGTCACTGGCAAAGAATCGGTAAGAATAACGTCGCTCTCCGGCAGAATGCTGTCAAGACTGGTGTGATATTTATAGTTAGGTGTATCTGTTCCCATCTCTTTTCCAGCCGTGCATACATGATTGAAAGAGAGGTTCAGGGTCTTGGCGGCTTCCATCCAGGTTCTGGATATATTGCCTGCCGGGCCTACGAAGGTATAGGTTAGGTCCCGGTAGTTGTCCCTTGTGGACCGCAATGCGTACAGGTCAGCCAGAATTTCACAGGGGTGATTATGTGATGTCATGGCATTGATTACAGGAATAGAGGCATGGGAGGATAAGGCCTCCAGCTTGGACAAGTCCGGATGCCTGGCGATAATACCGTCACCCCAATTCTCAAGATAGCGGATCATATCGCCGGGAGACTCTTTCTTGTCCAGGGCTTCCGGCGGAAATGTGATATACGCTCCACCCAGGTCCCGGATGCCTTTCTCGAAGCTGATCCGGGTCCGCAGACTGGTGTCAGGGAAGAACAGAATCATCGTTTTTCCTTCAAGTAAAGGCTCCGGGCTTCTGTAACGAAGCTGATCGGTTAATTCAAATATTTCAAGGATCTGCTCAGCGGTGAACTGGCTTATATCCAGAAAATGCATCGTGGTATCCCTCCTTGGCACAGGTATATTCATTACAGCAGCTGTATAAATATACATTAGTACGGAAGGATATACAAACCAATATTTGCTAAAAAAGTCGCTGGTTTTGTGTCAGCCGGATATGCCAATAGCAATGGCCGGAGATAGGTCAGGGTTAAGCAGCCTCATCAGCTGAAGCAGATTAGACTCCGACATGGCAATGCAGCCGGCAGTAGGCTTGCCAGCGGCTCTCCAGATATGCAGAAAGATAGCGCTGCCTTTGCCGGACACAACCGGATCATCGTTGTATTTCAGAATGACAGCGTATTTATATAGGGGCTGCTGGAGCCGCTCATAAGACCGCCAGCGCTGATCCGGATTGCCGGCATAGTTCACCCATTGATTGTACTGGCTGGAGAACGGATCATCGACCCAGTAATCCTGATTAGACGTTCTTGTATAGGAGATACGAAGTCTGCCGGGATCCGCTGCTGATCCGAAGCCTGAGCCGAGGCGGTAGATGCCGGAGGGGGTCCGCCCGTCGCCTTCATTGATTTTGCCGATGCCCTTGCTGCCTAAGGTGACGGGAATTTCTGAGAGGACGGATTGCCATTGCCCGCCAGCTTTCTGATAAAGAGAGAGCTGGCCAGTCTGAGAATGGATGGACTTCGCTTCGACAACAACCATCTGCTGGCTATGTATAACATCTGCCTTGTAGGGCCAGGAAGCGGCGAAGCCGGCTGCTGAGGACCGGGGAGACCAGGTGGCGCAGCTTAAGAGCAGGAAGAAGAGAGACAATAACCAGATGATAGGTTGTACAGAAGTCCGCGGTTTCGTGTTATGGCAACGCATAGCTCAGCCCCCTTTGTCTTCTTATTACCTCTGGAGCGCTGGGGGGAATCGGCAGAATAATGGAATGTTTTATAGAATAATACGTAATCGAAGAGCAATCTGTACAAATAACTCATGACAGTATTGACTATCACTTGAAAAAAATGACCTTGGATAACATTCTTGATTATTTGCCTCTTGGTTGGCTGTTCCATCCCGGTTCAAACGAATGAAAGTTGTAGAGCGATTCTTAGGATTTCCTCAATCTGTTCTCACGGCTTTGACCAAACGCTCGATAAACTGAATGGGGAGGAGGGTATCTTGGGGATTCTTGGAGAAAGCCGAGTTTACGACAATTACTAGATCAAGGTCAGGTACGAGGGTCAAATATTGGCCAGCATAACCCATACCGAAAATGGCCTTGTGTCCGCTGTACTGATTCATCCACCAATGGTAGCCATAATTTCCAAAATTCGCATTTCCCTCCGAATGCGGAGTGGTCGAATCCTGGATCCATGCCTCCGATACAATGCGTTTACCATTCCATATGCCATGGTTAAGCACCAATTGGCCAATCTTCGCTAGATCCCTTGGCTCCATCTTCAGTCCGAAACCACCTGAATTCGAATCGTCCGGTGAACTAGGCCACTCTACACTATTAATGTCGAGAGGACCTAACAGATGCTCCTTGGCAAAATCAAGTTCGGATTTTCCAGTCGTTTTTCTGATAATCGCCGCCAGCAATTGGGAACCGCCCGTATTATAGTTCCAAATAATACCTGGGGCGTCATTCATTGATTGGCTAAGTATAAATTGGTTCCAATCCTTGGTCTCTGTCATTGGTTTGAGCATATAGTTCCACTCAGTCCATTCCGGGAAATGCCAGCCACTTGTCATACTGAGCAGATGCTCTATGGTAATGGATTTCTTAGCTGATGAATCGAACGAATCTTTATATTCGGGAAAAAATGCCTCGATCGGCTCATTAATTCCTTTCAGATAGCCTTTATCGATAGCTATCCCGATTAAGAGCGAAGTCACGCTCTTAGTGATGGAGTTTACAGCCAGCATAGAATCCGGCATGCCATCCTTATAATACTCGGAGACGATTGTGCCGTCTCTAACAACAAGCATGGAAAGAACCGCCGATCCCTTGGCAAGTTGCATCACTGCCTCGATTTCCTTGGAATCCATCTCAACCTGATCTGGAGTGCCGATCTGCCACTCCCCATTAGGCAAGCTAATCACCTTGGAGCTGTTGAGGGTTGGCACAGAGGTTGAGGACTTTTCGGAAGAGCAAGCGGAAGTGGCAAGTATCAGACAAAATGCCCCAGCCACCATGGCCAGCTTAGCGAAGCTGAATAATTTGTTCATAGAGTAACACACCCCTTAAATTTATAATTCGAACTCCCTTATGGTAGTGTAATGGGCGCGTATCGTCTTCCAATTTCTTGCTAACGAATTAACAATTCTTGCTATAATAAAAAAAGACTGAATCTATGAATAGGAAAAAGGAAAGGAGGGAAACGGATAGTGGCAGCAAAAGCCTTGGAATTGGAATATCGGTACCGGATCAACCATGTCGTCAACTACATGGAAGAGCATCTTACGGAGCCATTAACCCTTGAAGAAGTATCGGACGTGAGTGCCTACTCACCCTATCACTTTCATCGGGTGTTTAAAACGGTGATGGATGAGAATGTGCACGGGTTTATCCAGCGGATCCGCATTGAGAAGGCAATTAAGCTGTTATTGTTTCATCCAGGTAGAAGTATAACTGATATCGCCTTGGATTGCGGTCTGCAAACTCAGGCCCACTTTTGCAGAGTATTCCGCAAGCATACCGGTCTGAGCGCTTCTGAATACCGGGACAGATTTCGTCTGCGGACGATCGCAGAACGGTTTAGGACTAAAGTCACCTTAGAAAAGTCCACCGAACTGTCCTGCAAGCTGGCAGAGCTTCCGATCGAGATTCGGAGCCTTGCTCCGATGAATACGATCTATGCCCGATATAGGGGTACTATCAATGAAGGAAGGATTAATTCGGATATTACAGGGCTCTTTGAGCATGTAGCCTCATGGTTGGTCGCGAGAGAAGCCTTGAATAAAGACAGCTTAACTGTCGGACTCATCTTAGACGACCCTTACATCACGCCGGATGGCAGACACAGGTACGATGCTTGTATTACAACGGAGCACCGGATGACACCGACTGGCGATCTGGGTGTCCGGACGATTCCCGGTGGCAAGTACGCCCTTGTGCAGTTGAAAGACAGACCGGATAGGGTGAGAGATCTGCTCCACTTAGTCTCCACCGAGTGGCTTCCTCTAAGCCCGTATGTATGGGACGTCTCGAGACCAGCCCTGGAAATTTTCTTCCCCAACTCGCTTGACCATACGGCAGGACAGTGGGAAATGGAATTTGGCATCCCTGTTAAACTAAATGAAGCCGGCTTCTGAGGTATCACGTACTGACGGTATTCCGTTGTGGCGGTAACGCCTGCCTATTACTCCAGCTGTTTCGGGTAGGAGGTGATTATAGTCTAGCGCTGAAGAGCGACGGTACCGTTTAGTTACTCAAGTTCCAGGTATTTCATGCGCGGTTTCCAATTCTTGCGGTGGGTGCAACAGTATACACTTTTGGGGTACAGACATGTCCAATCTTGGGGGGGAATGCCTACAGGATTATAATTATTATATAGTTCGCTAAACGTTATCTATCAAAACAGCGACAGCTAAGGACAGGAAATAGCGTCCTTGACTGTCGCTGTTTTGATTTCGGAGCTCAGTCCAATCCTTTATTTTAAGCTGACAACAGTAGTGCTATAACCCCAGCGTACTGCCTTTTTCCAGCCGCCGGATCTGCTGTTCGCCGCTATCCGCCAGTTCCCGGAACTGGTTGATCGTCTCCCGCATCTTGGGAAGGGCCTCCTGCTTGTAGGTGCTGATAGAATCAAGTGCAGAGAGGACATCCGTGAACGCCTGCTTCAAGGTGTCAGCGGAAATACTGGTTTCGAGCGACTGCTTGTGGATGGCCGCGCCCTGGTCCTTCAACATTTTGGAGGTGCCGCTGATCAGGTTGTTGGTGGTCTGGTTCAGCAGCTCGATCTTTTTGAGCACGATCCTCTGATTGTATAAGGCACTTGCGACCGTAACCGAGATTTTGAGCGCAGATACCGTAACGTTCCGTGCTCTGTCCACACCGCGGATCAGCTCTTTGTTGTTGCGGATGACGACTTCGATGGCCATAATCCCCTGCTGGTTGACCACCAGCATCTGCTGCAGATCCATTACCCTCTGACGTAACGGGAACAGGACTTCTTCGGTGATGAACCGGATTTTATCCTCGTCTTCACTGCGCTGTTTAGCCGCCTCAATCTGCGTCTCGATCTCCTGATCCATCAGGATGCCGAGCTGAATTTCCTTTTTGAGCCGTTTAGTCAGCTCCCGCAGAGTCTGCTGCTCAATCTCTAAGGTGGTATTATCATTTTTCAGCACGCTTTTGCCTCTATCCAGAGACAGAATGATATCGGAGATGACACTATCCGCCTTCTGGTATTTGGCGAAGTAATTGCGCAGGGGATGGAAGAACTTGCCCAGGAAGCCGCTTTTGGCGAAATCAACTGCACTCGGGTCCAGATCCTTCAGCTGCAGATGCAGCTCTGTTAATCCCTTGGCGACCTGGCCGCCTTCATCACCGGTCTTGGAGAGATTACCTACAGATACCTGCAGGAGCGAATTCTTCTCCGAAGAGGAGCGCATGGTGCCCATCCCGAAGCTGTCAATCGACTGCAGCACTGATTTACGTTTCTCCAGTGAATCGAAATCCAAGGCAAGAATATTGGATACATTATTGACCGCCTGTTCCTTCAGCTGCGTAACTTCCTCCGGCTCCGGCTGCACCTGCTCTTCGACGGCCTCTTTCAGCTTCTCAGATCTGGGAATTTCCATTGAGAATGACATGGGAACCCTCCTTCGGGATTATGGGACTTACATTTGCACATTGAGCAGATTGCCGATTTTGTAGACCACATCTTCAGTATCTGCATTGATATTAGCCGCCTCGTTGATGCTTGAAATGCTCTCCAGCGCCTTGATGTTGGCGTTATATCCAATTGTATACACGGGGATTTTGTAGCTCTCAATCAATCCTCTGATCTCATCCAATGAATGTCCTTCGTTCGTTTCCCCGTCGCTAAGCACGAAGATCAGCGGTTTCATCTCCGGGTGCAGCGCGAGTTCCTCCTTCAGCATCTTCATGGCCACGACCATTCCGTCAAAAGTAGCCGTCCCCCCGGTAGCCTGCAGGCTATTGATCGCCCCAACGAACATGGACTGCTGATTGGTGTCGTATTTGCCGATCGGCAGATTAATCGTCACATCACTGGAGTAGGAGACAAACCCGATGCTGTTGTCCTTGCCCAGAAACTTCTGGCCCTTCAGCAGTGATTCCTTGAGCCGGTTCAGCGGTTCGCCGGCCATGCTGCCTGATACATCAGCTACGAATACTGCGGCAATCGGTTTGCTGCCGTCTTTTTTCTCCTTCCACAGCTTCTGGGCTGAGGAGAGGAGGGAGCCGTCCACCGGAGCCAGCTCGGACTTGTAATCATTCAGACCGTTAAAGCCTCTGTCCGAGGCTGCTGTCTGGTATTTGTCCTGCACGGCAAATTCGGCGAACTTGCGGATGATCTCCAGCTTTTCTTTTGGCAAATCACCCAGTGCATAGAGCGGACTGTCATGCCGTACCCCGAAGGGAGTAAACACATACCCGCTGGTCAGATCCGCCGCATTGACATACGTCTGATATTCCAGCACAAAGGCATCCAGCATGCCCGACTTCGCCGCATCCCGCATCTGCAGGGTAGTGGAGGCAATGAAAGGCACATTCGCCTGGAACTTCTCAAAGCCTTGAACCGCCTTGTCCCCCAGCAGATCCGTACTGTCGAACGTGCCCAGTGCAGTCACGAGGAAATTCAATCCCGTGGAGCTGGCAAAAGGATCAGTGTAGCCCATCGCAAGCTCATTCGCTGCAATGGCATCGGTGATCGTCTTCACATTAATCGAGCCGTATTTGCCGACCAGCTGATCATATTTCTGCTTGCTCATGACCACCCCGGCCACATTGCCGGCCAGCCGTTCAGATACAAGTTCCGCAGAGACGCCGCTTGCCTTGACCATTTCACCCCATAGCTCATTGGACGGAGTGTAGGCGTCAGGCACATATTTGCCGGAGCGGATATAATCTGCGGCTGTACCCGAAGCAATATTACGGATGCTGACTGAGACAGGCTTGCTGTCCACAAGGATACCCGCAGCGTTGAAGTCATTGGCCACTTCATTCAGCCAGCCGTCGTTGCCGGTGCCGGATTTCTCGGTCGAGGAGAAAATTTCGGCATAGCTGTCCGTTGTACTGTTCACAGAAAGCGGGAATTTGGAGATGTCGGGCAATGAATCGCCGACTGCTGCCGGATCAAGATCAATTTGCCCTTTTACAGGTGCGGTACTGCTCACGTTAATATCTTTATAGATCCTGTTCAGCCTTTTATCAGCATCTTCTGCAGAGATCTCTGTCTTGGATTTGCCCAAGTTCGCGGTCAGGCTGATTCCGAAGTAGACAAGCGCAAAGACGGACACGGCAATGAGGCCCAGAACGATGAATGTTTTGCTTTTCCTGGCCATAATCATCTTCCTTTCCTTACTGATTCACTATTGATAGAGTTTCGTCTGCCCGATCAGGGCGGTCAGCTCCTGCATGCAGGGCATCTCCAGAGCGGCGTCATAATCAGCACTTCCGAGCTGGGAGATCTCCAGCAGCAGCTGGTCCAGCTTCAGCAGAATCTCCTCGTTGGCTGCCAGACAGCCTTTGACATGGGTGAAATATTCGTTGAACAAGGCGTTCTTCTTCTGGATGAATGTACTTGTGAATCTGCCGGAGTTGATTGTACCCGTAAATTGGGAGAACTCGGCGGCATCGAATACACTTAGCTTGTTCAAGATACTGCGGATATTCAGGTATAGGAGCTTCTCAACGTCTTGAATCACCGTGTGGAACTTCCGGAAACTGAGCTCTGTCCGCTCGAAACGCCCGGAAAGAACATTCAACAGCGTCTGCTTCTTCTTATCCATCCGCTCCAGCTGATCCAGGGCCAGGGCGACATCCTCTTTCAGTACCCTCACATTACGGTAGCGGTTAAGTTCAGCTATATAGTCTTCCCGTGAATCGAGAGAGGGGACAGCGGGAACAATTGCCCGTTTGAAGAGCAGGGTATAACTCCCGTAGAGCACAATCAGCAGGCTGACAACCAGCAAGGTTACCCCTGTTGCAGTTTCAAGAGCACTGGACCCGCCGATGGCTACTCCCAGCAGTCCTGGCGATAAGATAGCAATGTTCAGAACGACCACTCCGGCAATTACGCCCAGCAGCTTCACAGGTCCGGAATTATTCAGGATTAACACCCCCTCCAAGAGTATATTTAGCTACTGCTCCTTTTGATTCGTAAATGGAGAGAAATACTGTGTATGTAACGTTTAGCATGTTGGGATTTTACATTTCCCCGCTGTGCTGTACTAATAATTGGAAGTATACTAGTCTAGTTGATAGGATAATTATGGGGAAAAGAAGAGTGCGAGGGGGAAAAGACTTTGCTTTTACGTAAAACAGTTATTCAGCTCATAGTATGTATACTGGTGGTGTCCGTATTCCTGCCTTCCGGCAAGGAAGCAGCTGCGGCGCCTGCGTTAAAAGTGGTAAGTGCATCCGGCGGTTCTGCGCATGGAATTGCGGCCTGGAGCGACGGGACAGTGACCGGCTGGGGATACAACAAACAAGGCCAGGTCGGCGACGGTACCAGCATTAATCAGTACGTTCCCAGAAGAGTGGAGGGTCTAAGCGGTATCGTGCAGGTGGCGGCAGGCGGGAATACATCCTTCGCGCTCAGCGGGGGCGGTGAGGTATGGGGCTGGGGTCAAGCCTACAGCAGCTTCATTCCGAATGACCCCATTCTGCCCAATCAAAGAAGGGGAGGTCCGGTTAAGCTCGAAGGTCTTCAGGACGTTTCATTCCTGACTACGGACGGCTCCAAGGGAATTGCTGTGAAAAAAGACGGGACCGCAATGCTGTGGTATCCGTCCTATGATCAGGCTGACAGCACGCTGGTGCAGATCCGGTATCTAGCGCTTGAAGGCGTTTCAGGAATTAAATCCGCTGTGATTAATGGTAACGATGCGTTGTTTCTTACCGGGGCTGGCAGTGTGAAGCAGGTGAGCCTCTATAACAGTGTCCTGAACCGGATGCGCCTTGAGGGTGATCCGGTCAGTATAGGAAAGCTGGCTTCATCCTCTATAACAAGTATGACAGCCTCCCAAGGTGAGGTGTTCCTGCTCCGAAGCGACGGCCAGATCCTGCGCTGGAACAAGGAGCTTCAAGCGACGTCACCCGTTGCCGGTCTTAACGGCGTCTATCAGCTGCAGGCGGGATTCTACCGGCTCTATGTACTGAAGAAGAATGGGACAGTCTGGCAATGGAATTACAACTCAGGAGCGCAGGTTAAACCGTTTCAGGTAAAAGACGGAGCCGGCATCACCAACATTTGGGGAAGCAGCGGGAACTTCGGATTTGCCCAGCGCAAAGAGGGTGCTTTTCTCGGTTGGGGGGACGGTTTTGACTCGGGACTTGCGACTGGCAGCGGTACGACAACCAGGGATGAAGAGGGTTATGTCCTGGCGCCGGTCCAGCATCCGCTAACTTTCGCCGTGAACGGGAAGCCGTTCTCTTTTTATGGAACCGCAGCAGTGATTGACGGCAAACTGTATGTTCCGTTAACCAGTGTATTCAAGGCGCTTGGTGTACAGGTCAGCAGGGGGATATCCAATCCGGATCCGAAGCTCGGCAATTATCATTTCACTGTCTGGTCCTTTGTTTACGGGAATTCGACGATTCAGGTTAAGGTCAGCGATCCGCTCGAATTGTATATCAATGGCAAGAAATCAGGCCGTGAGTTTAAAATAGGCAGCTTGCCCGATAGCACAATGTTCCCGCTGGAGGAAATCTGCGGGATTCTCGGTATCGGCCTGCAATGGAATAAAATCACAGGTGAAGTGAAGCTGGGGACTACAGTAGAACAATAAAAGGAGTGCTGCTGGCACGTTGAACGGGCTGGGTTTCAGTTCTGGACATTCCGGTCTACAAGTTGTAAACTGAACTCAATTGAGTCTACAACTTGTAGACCGAAAGGGCTGAATAACTTGAGAAAAAATGCATTAACGGATATGGAGTCCAAATTCGCAGATTTGATCTGGAGCCATGAACCTATTCCTTCAGGCGAGCTAGTAAAGCTGTGCGAGACTGAACTGAACTGGAAGAAATCAACAACGTATACGATGTTGAAGCGTTTGGAGAGCAAAGGCATATGTGAGAACCGGAATGGTATAGTCACGGCAATATTGAATAAAGAGGATTTCTACGCCGAACAGAGCAAGCAGTTCGTGGAGGAGACCTTCGAGGGCTCCTTGCCCAGGTTTCTGGCGGCATTCACCAGAAGCCGGAAGCTTAGTGACAGCGAAGTAGATGCCTTTGTGAAGCTAATCAAGGAGCATAAGGAGGAATAGCCGTGGATCAGCTGTTGGAACACCTGATGAAGATGACTATTACAGGCAGCTACTGTATTGTAATTGTAATCCTTATGCGGCTGATGCTCCGCAGGGTTCCCAAGATCTATTCCTATGCATTATGGTCCATAGTCTTGTTTCGGCTGATCTGCCCTTTCTCTTTCGAGAGTGCCATCAGTCTAATACCGGCGGAGGCGCAACAGATTTCAGTGAAATTGACGGCTTCACAAGCTGCTGCAGGGGCAGTCCTGCCGGATTCCCGGTCCGCTCAAGTCCTGCAGGTACCGGAGGAGAGCCAAGGTGCTGCAAGCCTGCAGCCAGTGAATGCTGTATCACAGTCAGTGACTGCTACAGCTCAATCTGCAGACAGCCCGGCTTCCGGTAATCCATGGGCCCAGACTGCGCTGTATATTTGGCTTACCGGGATTGGCATTATGCTTGTACACAGCCTGACTGCCACAATCCGCCTGAGACGCAGGCTGGAGAACGCGCGGCTCTTATCCGGGAACATCTACGAAACCAGGCGGATCTCAACCCCGTTTGTCTCAGGTATGCTGAGACCGCGGATTTATCTTCCCCCCGGTCTGCAGGATCAGGAGCGGGCTTATATCATCAAGCATGAGCAGGTGCATATCCGCAGATTTGACCATATCATCAAGCCTCTAGCCT
Organism: Paenibacillus sp. FSL E2-0178; assembly: GCF_038593005.1. Lineage (NCBI taxonomy): Bacteria > Bacillati > Bacillota > Bacilli > Caryophanales > Paenibacillaceae > Paenibacillus > Paenibacillus sp. FSL E2-0178. Next base: position 949,020 of record NZ_CP151953.1, on the reverse strand, counting down.
ATGTTGTACTCTGTATCCACTGGTTCAATCCGCTGGTCTGGCTCGCATTCTTCCTGATGAGCGAGGATATGGAGAAATCCTGCGATGAGAGTGTGATCCGGCAGCTGGGCAGCGGGATCAAGCAGGATTATTCGCTTTCGCTGTTAGCTTTGTCAACCGGGAGACGTTTTACCTACGGCTCGCCGCTTGCTTTTGGAGAGAGTGGTACGAAAGGACGGATCCGTAATATTTTACATTACCGCAAACCCGCATTCTGGGTAGTCCTGCTCTGTATTGCCGGAACCGCCGCGATCAGCGCGGGGCTGCTTGGCAACCCCAGACAGCAGGCAGAAATGACAGAAAGGGATTACGCAGAACAATACATTGAGGCGAATATTGCGTCCTATCAAAGAGCGGTGCCGGATCTAACTTTTGAGAATAGCACCATCACTAAATTTGAGCGCATCGGTGAATTCGATCACCTGCTGGATACGCCTGTACAGCTCTGGGCATTGGAATACAGGCTGAAGCCGGATGATGCAGACAAATTAATGCAGCTGGGAAATATAAATATAGAAGACGGCATGCTTACCGAAGACGGGAGTATGGGCAAGCCGATACTTGTATTCTCCTATCAGGATTCTATACCGGAGTATCTGGGGGAGATCAGGAGCGGGGAGAACGACATGTCCCGGCCAGCCGGTCAGGAGATAGCTCTCCGCAAGTTCTTCAAAGGGAAAGGCATACTTCCGCATGAGACATTCAGCGGCAATCATATCCTGGTCAAATTTATTTTGACCACTGGCGAGACCAGCCAACTGTTATTATCCCAGCCGGTGAAGCAGGGGGAGCAAGGTATCTGGACCGTTGAACGCTGGATGGATACGCGCGGCAATGAGTATTACGAAACACCGGAGACGGAAGAGACTCTGGCTGCATACTATGCCGGCCTGCAGGCGGGAGCTGATGGGGGGACGGAACAGGCATGGCTTGACCCGATTCAGGTGGCGGTTCAATATATCAGAACTGAACTGGGCCAGCCGGTATCCAGAGACCATCTTGTAGTAGATTATGAGGCAACTGCCGCAGATTTTGCAATTGCACCTGTGAGCAGCTTCCTTGGTTACGTTACAGGTCTTGCCATGGACAGCGACACATTGAATTTGGATCAGGTGGAGTGGCTGACGCTTGAAGATTCTGAACGTTTTGCCGCCCTGGGTATCACGGAGGAGGATCTGCCGGGAGGATTCTATATCCTCAACAAATATAAGATTAACGATCTCTACACTGTCACGGCGGAAACGGAGTATAAGCTGATAGACCGTGTGAATCCCGGAACGCTCCAAAGCGTCAGCAAAGCGGAGTTTATTGCGTATTATGAGCAGTTTACCGGCTTCGCCCCTCCTTGTATGATTACGGTGAGCAATAACACGGTTAATACCGTCACAGAGGTTTATGTTCCGTAACTCCACAAATTTTAAGAATTAAGGGTTGACGCCAGCTCACTTGACGTGTAACATATGAACAGTCGTCAACCCGATAATTACATATTGTTCTCGTATAACCTCGCAGCCATCAGGTACATCAGGGCGAGGGTTTCTACAGGAAGCCTACTCTTCCTAACTACGATGATAAGGACTTTGTTACACAGGTCCCTATCCCGGAGTTAGGATTATTTGCGTGTTGCGGCCGACACAACAGAGAATCAGGAGGCATAATTGAAATGAAAGATATGAAATACTTAATCTCCGTGCTCGTAGGCGCTATGAGCTACGGCATTTTATCCACAATCGTTGTATTAGCATACGGAGAAGGCTATAAGCTGGGCGAAGTCGTTGGTACACAGCTGCTGACCGGCTGCATTCTTGCCTGGCTGCTGGCCTTATATACTAAGGTTAGAGAGAACCGTAAACAGCGCAGCCGCAATAATACTGCGGCCGCGGCTGCTGTCAGCAAGGCTCCGGCCATGAAGCTGGCCTGGAAGCACAGATTGCTGCTGATGCTCGCCGGCGCGCCAACAGTGGTTACCGGTCTGCTGTACTACCAGTCCCTCCGGTATATTCCGGCGTCGCTCGCGATTATTCTTCTGTTCCAGTTCACCTGGATCAGCGTTCTGATCCAGGCCGTAAGCAAACGCCAGCGTCCTGATAAGATCACCGTGTTGACCTTGATCCTGCTATTCGGGGGAACGCTGCTGGCAGCCGGGATTCTGAATCAGGGAGCTGCCGAGTTTAACGCACTCGGGCTTATGCTCGGGCTGTTATCTGCGGTAAGCTACTCTATGTTCATTATCTTCAGCGGCAAAGCCGTTCCGGCTGCGCATCCGGCCTACCGTAGCGCCTGGATGGTTACCGGCGGCCTGCTGCTGCTGTTCATCCTGTTCCCGCCATACTTCCTGTTTAACGGTTTGCTGTGGAGTCAGCTGCTGCTGTTCGGCTTCCTGCTGGGATTGTTCGGCGCCTTTATCCCGCCAGTCCTGTTCGCCATCGGTGTTCCGCATATTGGCGGAGGCATGGCTGGTATTCTCGGTGCCGCTGAACTGCCGGTTGCCGTGCTGCTGTCCTCGTTCGTACTGCATGAGCATGTAAGCGGCCTGCAGTGGACCGGAGTGATTCTGGTGCTGATCGGAGTTGTCCTGCCGGAGCTGTATAAGCTGCGTTGGAGAAATTCCCGGTCGGTCACTTCATCATCCGTGTAAGTTCTTATTCAACAGTAACATGAAGCAGAGGATTAATTTCCGTATTACCCGGAAATCATTCCTCTGCTTATTTGCGTACGCAGAATGTTCCGGTCATCCGGACGGAATAAAGCTCATTGAAAGCGCAAACATTTTTGTTGCCAAAAGAGAAATAGAGTGCTATTCTGAATTTGGGATTGTTACTGAAAAGGCAAAACCCAAAACATGGTCACGTGTTTTGGGTTTTGCCTTTCTTTATGTTAAGGCCTGCGGGACGCCGCGGGAATCCTTGATTAATCCGTCTACATCCTGTATTGATGAATGAAATTCGGGATAAAGGAGGGCAGAGGGTTGATTATCGAAAAAATTTTCAATAACAATGCCATTATTGCCAAGGATTCAGGTAAAGATGAGCTGGTGGTCATGGGACGCGGCATCGGATTCAAGAAGAACGCCGGCGATCCGGTCGATGTATCCCTGATTGAGAAGACGTTTGTACTGAAGCAGAATGATGCTTCGGAGAAATTCAAAGCATTAATGGCAGATGCACCCGCCGAATATGTAGCTTTAAGCTACGATATTATCGAATATGCCAAGCATTCCCTGAAGGTGCGCCTAAGCGATTATATCTATGTTACATTAACGGATCATTTGACCCATGCACTTAGGCTCTGGGACCAGGGGATCCGCAATACCAATCCGCTCATCTGGGAGATACAGCGCTGTTATCCCAAGGAATATGGTATCGCACTTCAAGCCTTGCAGATCATTGAGGGTTATACCCGCATCCGCCTGCCGGAGGATGAAGCCGGCAATATTGCCCTGCATCTGATCAATGCGCAAATAAACAGCTCCGGTCATAGAATTGCTGATGTCACCAGACAGACGCAACAGATCGATGACATTCTCAATATTGTTAAGTATTCCTATAACAACGAGATTTATGAGAGTTCGGTCAGCTATGAGCGGTTCATTACCCATCTCCGGTATTTTTTTCAGCGGTCACGCAAGAAGGAAGCGGTGGAGCCGGTTGATGATTTTCTGCTCAAGCAGGTACGGACCAAATACAAAAAGGCGCATAGCTGTGTACTCAAAATTGAGCAGTACCTGGACACCCGGCTTCTGGATGAGGAAAGGCTGTACTTGACGATTCATATTCAGCGGGTAACACAAAGACAAACTGAATAAAACCTTTGGATTGTTACTGGTCATGCAGGCGAAACCAAATCGGCAGAATATTGCCGTGTGGTTTCGTTTTTTGTTTTTTAATCGGGAATGGGAGGGTTTAGGATGAAATATGATGCACTCGCGAATGAAATTATCAGGAATGTCGGCGGCAAAGAAAATGTTAACGGATTAACCCACTGTGTGACCCGTCTGCGCTTCAAACTTAAGAACGACACACTGGCGAACACAGATGTGCTGAAAAATATGGATGGAATCGTTACAGTCATTCAGAGCGGCGGCCAATATCAGGTCGTCATCGGCAATCATGTATCTGAGGTATATGCCCAGGTTATGGCTGCTGGCGGATTTCAGGAAGACGGGTCAGAGGCAGCCACGGCCGGGAAAACAAGCTTGTTCAACAGATTTATCGATATGATCTCCGGGGTATTCTCTCCGACGCTTGGTGTGCTGTGCGCAACAGGAATGATTAAGGGGTTCACTGCCCTGTTTGTGACGCTGGGACTGATTACGAATACTTCGGGTACCTACCAGATTCTTAATGCGCTCGGGGACTGCCTGTTCTATTTCTTCCCGATTTTCCTCGGATATACGTCGGCGAAGAAGTTTGGCGCCAACATCTTTATCGGAATGGCTATTGGTGCTACATTGGTCTATCCGACATTTAGCAGCACCATGGCAACCGGCGTGCCGCTCTATACGCTGTTTAGCGGAACGATCTTTGAATCTCCGGTCTATATTACCTTCCTTGGGATTCCGGTCATCCTAATGTCTTATACGTCCAGCGTCATTCCGATCATCATCTCTACTTATATCGGATCTAAGCTGGAGGGCTTTTTCAAAAAGGTGATTCCGAGTGTGGTACGCACATTCCTGGTCCCGTTCTTCACCCTGCTCGTCACCGTTCCGCTGGCCCTGATCGCCATCGGCCCTATCTCCACCTGGGCGGGACAACTGCTGGGAGAGGGAACCTTGTTCCTCTACAATCTCAGTCCGGTTATTGAAGGCTTGCTGGTTGGCGCGTTCTGGCAGGTATTCGTCATCTTCGGCCTGCACTGGGGTCTGGTGCCGATTGCGCTCAACAACATGGCTGTGCTGAAATCCGATCCGATTCTGGCAGCTTCCTTCGGGGCTTCCTTTGCCCAGACCGGTGCCGTGCTGGCTATTCTGCTGCGGACCAAGAACGTCAAGCTCAAGTCATTGTCTATTCCGGCAATCATCTCAGGCATCTTCGGTGTCACTGAACCTGCTATATACGGGATTACGCTGCCGCGCAAGAAGCCATTTGTCTTAAGCTGTGTCGCTGCGGCAGTCGGGGGCGGTATTGTCGGTCTGATGGGCACCAAGGGCTATATTCTCGGCGGTCTGGGCATCTTCGGCATCCCAAGCTATATCAGTCCGGACGGTATGGATAAAGGCTTCTACGGGGCAATTGCGGCGATTGTAATCAGCTTCATTCTAGGTTTTATTCTGGTATTCTTCTCCGGATTTAAGGATGAAGAGGCTGCAGAGAGCAAGAGCACAGGCACCCCGCGCAATACGCTGGTGAAGCAGGAGACTGTGGGTAGTCCGCTGAAGGGCCAGGTCAGAGCGCTGTCCGAGCTGACAGACGAAGCCTTCTCTACAGGAGCCATGGGCAAGGGCATCGCGATTGAGCCGCTGGAAGGCAAGGTATACTCACCGGTAGACGGGGTACTGACCACATTGTTCGCATCCGGGCATGCCATAGGGATCACCAGTGATAACGGGGTCGATATTCTGATTCATGTGGGCAAGGATACCGTCAAATTAAAGGGCAAATACTTCACCCCTAAGGCCAAGCAAGGAGATCTGGTCAAAAAAGGCCAGCTGCTGATGGAGTTTGATGTAGCGGCGATCAGAGAGGCCGGTTATACCCTGACCACACCGGTCATTATTTCAAATTCCGCCGAGTATCTCGATGTGATTGAGACGGACCTGAAGAGCATTGATTACAGGGAGAATCTGCTGACTGTCATGATCTGATCTGTGCAAAGAAACCCCAAACGAGGAGGAACTATAATGAGCACATTGTACAAAAGTTTTCCGGAGGATTTCCTGTGGGGCGGCGCAACCGCTGCCAATCAGCTGGAGGGCGGATTCGATGCTGGAGGCAAGGGACTAAGCACTGCCGATGTGATTACTGCCGGAACGCATATGGTATCCAGAAGAATCACACCTGTTCTTGAAGCCGGTTCTAACTATCCTAGCCATGAGGCAGTGGATTTCTATCACCGCTACAAGGAGGATATCGCTTTGTTTGCCGAAATGGGCTTCAAAGTATTCCGCTTGTCCATCGCCTGGTCACGGATTTTCCCGAATGGGGATGATGTACAGCCGAATGAGGAGGGCCTTCAATTCTACGATCAGGTCTTTGCCGAACTCAAAAAGCATCAGATCGAACCGCTGGTAACGATCTCCCATTATGAAACCCCGTTTCATCTGGCTGAAGCCTATAACGGGTGGGCCGACCGCAGAACGATTGACTTCTATGTCCGTTATTGTGAAGTGATCTTCAATAGGTACAAGGACAGTGTGAAATACTGGCTGACCTTCAATGAGATTAATATTCTGACGATGCCGTTCGGAACATTCATGGCTGGAGCGATCATGCCGCAGGGCAATGCAGAGCTCGGCACTTCGGCAATCGGCGACAATGAGCAACTGCGTTATCAGGCGCTGCATCACCAGTTCCTCGCGAGCGCCAAAGCCGTGAAGCTGGGGCATGAGATCAATGAGAAGTTCCAGATCGGCTGCATGATTGCCTACATGTGTTCTTACCCGCTGACCTGTAATCCGGAAGACGTTCTGCTGGCGCAGCAAAAGGATAATCTGAGCAATTTCCTCTGCTCGGATGTACAGGTCAGAGGCGCATATCCGGGCTTCGCCACAAGATACTTCAAGGAGAAGAATATTAAGCTCCAGGTGGAGGAGGAGGACGGGCAGACACTGCGGGATGGCTGTGTAGATTTCTACACCTTCAGCTACTATTCATCCACCTGCGTGAGTGCAGCGCCGGATCAGGAGGCTATTGGCGGCAATCTGTCGATGGGGCTGAAGAATCCATATCTGCAGGCAAGCGCATGGGAATGGCAGATTGACCCGCAAGGACTCAGATGGTCCCTGAATCATATTTACAACCGGTATGGTATTCCTATGATGGTAGTAGAGAATGGACTTGGCGCTGTAGATACCGTTGAAGCGGACGGTTCAATCCAAGACGGTTACCGGATCGATTATTTGCGGGAACATGTCAAGACCATGGGTGAAGCGCTGGAGGACGGGGTAGAATTGATCGGCTACACTCCGTGGGGCTGCATTGACCTGGTCAGTGCAGGAACAGGCGAAATGAAGAAGCGCTACGGATTCATCTACGTCGACAAGGACAATGAAGGGAACGGCACACTGGCCAGATTCCGCAAAGACAGCTTCTACTGGTACAAGAATGTAATCGCCAGCAACGGAACACAGCTGGATTAATCAGGCTACCAGCAATGAGTTCATAAGCATAGCAGCCAACAGTGTTCTGCACTGCTTGGCTGCTATTTGATTTTGTAATGAGCATGCTTGCACAAAATCAAGGATCGGACTCGGCCCATCCTTGATGAATACGATCATTATCGCCCTGATCGGGCTGCCTTCAGCTATCCCGGTGATTCAGTTCGGACTCGCTACGGTAATTGATTATATATTAGTCTGGCTGGGCGTATTCATAGCGATGCATTCCTTCCCGTGCACCGGCGATGCCAAGAATATCTGGAGCATGTACATAATCCAGCTACATTGGAATTTCAGCTTGGAATGACTATAACCACTAAAGGGGAATTACAATGATCATAAAAGGCATCGAGGGTATGGACAGCGGAAGTATTACGAGTCAAATACAGCAAGGCGGAAAATTCGTTATTTACACGTATTGCTTCTCGGTTATCCTGATGACGTTCAGACGAAGCTCCAATATCTACTTTATCCGAGCTGACGAGAATGCCGTTGCTAAGGGACTCAAGTTCACACTGCTTAGTGCAGTGGTAGGCTGGTGGGGAATTCCCTGGGGGCCGATTTATACCATTGGTGCATTGATTACGAACCTCAGGGGCGGAAAAGATGTAACGGCCGAAGTAATGGCCTCTATCTCAGAGCAGAGCGCTTAACGTAGCCCAGCCAAAGAAGGCTGTTACAAAAGCAGGAGCTATCCCAAGCAGCCAGTTCATGGCTTTTGGGACAGCTCCTTTTTGTTGTGTATGAGCTCTTTAGTCCAGGCGGCACAGGGATTTTTCATCAGTCCTTGCTGCTGCACACGGCGATATAATTCAGGTCCTTGCCTGTTGTATTGAAGAAGGTATACATCTTCTTGAACTGGGCGCGGTTTTCTTTTTTGAGTGCATTCTTGAAAATACGCAGCGTACCGGGGACACCTTCATCACGGAGCATGCCTTTAACACTCATCAGCGACATAGTGCCTGTAGAATGTTCGATCTTCTTGAATCCGGTGGAGTTGAACAGTCCTTCCCATTCTGCCACAGGCAGCGGCTCTACATTAATATGAATTGTCCGGCGCAGCTCCGCCAGCTCCCCGGCCATATTGTCCTTCGCAAAAGTGATGTCATGCGTAAGCAGAACTCCGCCGGGTTTCAGCACACGGAAATATTCAGCTACAGCCTTCTGCTTTGCCGCCTGATTCAGCATGGTCAGCATCGCTTCGTTAATCACGACGTCGAAGCTGTTATCCTCAAAAGGCAGCTTCATCGCATTGGCCTGTCTGACCTGGATGTAACCCTCCAGATTGGCATCTCTAATATTCTTCTCAGCCTTCTCAAGTGCTCTGGGGTCCATATCAATCCCGGTAATCTGGCACTTATACTCCCGCGCAAGCTGGATAGAGGTGGTACACATGTTGCAGGCCACTTCCAGCACCCGGCTGTCTTTAGTCAGCTTCGCATGCCGGATCAACCAGTCCGTAGCAGCGACACCGCCGGGACGCAGCCGCTTTTTGCCCAGTTTGGCCAGGAAATTATGCCCGACTTCTTTTTTCAACGTGTCTCAGCTCCTTCTTCTCCGGTTTGACCACAATCAGCAGCATTTGGAAGGCTTCTGTAGCATACAGCGCATGGGGAATATTAGCCGGCAAAATGATCGTTTCCCCTGCCAACACCGTGTATGGTTTATCCGCAATGGTGATCTGAGCCTCGCCCGACAGAATATTCACCATGGCATCGCCCGGGGAGGAGTGGCCGCCAATCGATGAGCCTTTATCCAGGGAGATCAGTGTCATGGCGAGACTGGAGCGCTGTACCAGGGTCAGGCTGGATACCTGCTGCTCCTCCACCGTAATGATCTTCCGTAAATCCATAACTTCTGCTTGCGGCAATCTTTTAATATAGTGTTCTTGCTCCATACGATCTACCTCCAGGTTATATGCTGATTTGCAGAAATTTGCAGCTGCTCTGCGCAGCGAATTCATGCCAGGTACCGGCTTGGACGATTACCGCTGCCCCGGCGGTTAATGGACAGGGCTGCTCTGCTATGAGCATGTGGAGCTCTCCCTCCAGTACGTGAATGAGCTTGGATCTGGGCGAGGTCTCCGAGCTGATGGTCTCATCCTTATCCATGCCGTATAGTACCCATTCAGGTGCTTCAGCGGCTTGTCCCGAACCTTCTGCGATATTCAGTGTTCTGCTCGATATCTGATAGGGCCGGATGCTAATCATGTCATTGAAATAAAATACTGTGCCTGCAGTCATTCCGCTCATGCCGTCCTCCTGTATATATTGAATGATTCTTAACATTTGGTATAATGAGAAAAGGTGAGAATCGTTCTCATTTATTGAATTGTAGCAGAGTTTGTACAATGACTCTGTTGCCATGGCAACAGGAGGCGGATAAATGTGCAGCAATATATGAACAAAATCCAAAGCACGGTCTTATTTAAAGGATTTATGATCAGCGAGGTGCAGCAGGCACTCGGTTGTCTTCAGGGTACCATCAAGGATTTCGCCAAGAAGGATGTCATCTTCAAGCAGGAGGAATATCTGGATTCGGCGGGTATTATTCTGCAGGGAAATGTATTGCTGTGCAAGGAGAATAGTTCGGGCATGCGGTTCATATTCTCGGAGCTTGAGAGCGGGGAGATTATCGGGGAGACCGCCCTTCGTCTGGAGCAGGAGCCCAGCGGCTACGAAGCGGTTGCAGGCTCGGCGTGCCGCGTGCTGTTCATCAAGATTAACAAAATTGTACGTCCGGGCCAGGCGACCTGCCATTTGAGAAGCCGGATTATTGAGAATATGCTGACCTTGCTGCTGGAGAATAACCGGTCGATGGTTCAGAAGCTTGATCTGGTCTCACACAAATCACTGCGGGAACGGATTATCCACTACTTAAGCCTGCAGGCCCAAAAAAATAATTCGCCCGTCTTTGAAATTCCATTCAGCCGGAATGATCTGGCGGATTACCTGACTGTGGACCGGAGTGCCTTATCCAGAGAGTTGCAGCGGATGGCACAGGATGGACTGATCCGGTTTACACGGAACCAGTTTGAATTGCTGAAGGCAGATTATGAGAAGGAGTGGTAAAAGAAGCAGTGGTGAAAGAATCAGTGGTAAAAGCATGCGGACTCCTGTAAGTACAGATTGACAATCTGTACTTTTGAATATATTGTAGATACATTAAGTCTTTGATTGAAGGTGTTTATTGCCTGTCCAATTAACCGGAACAATCTGTCAGAAGTTAAAGTGGAGGGCGTAGTCCGCTTTTATTAAGGACTTAGTATATCTTTAATATATTTTATAACAAGAGAGACAGGTGGAGACGGAATGAAAAGCAGACCCGGATTAATCGTATCTTCGCTGGTCATCGCGAATTTCCTCGGGCAGCTGATGCAGACGATGCTGAATACGGCATTGCCCAGAATGATGCTGGATTTGGGGATTAATGAAGGCAGGGCCCAGTGGCTGATTACTGTATACTATCTGACTGCAGGCATAACGGTGCCTGTTGCCGGATTTTTAATCGGAAGATTCACGACAAGAGGTTTATTCTTCACTTCGGCAAGTGCCTTTGCAGCAGGTACACTGGTCGCGGGAATATCCCCGGACTTTATCTTGATTCTGAGCGGGCGTATTATTCAGGGCTTGGGCGCAGGACTGCTGATGCCTCTGTTCCAGACAACGATTCTTAGGGTGTTCCCGAAGGGGAAGATAGGCTCGGCTATGGGGTTAATCGGATTGGTAATGGGCCTTGCTCCGGCGCTGGGTCCGACCCTGTCAGGATTAGTCGTTCAGGATCACTCCTGGCGGATTCTCTTCTATGCATTGCTGCCTGTAGTGATAGCCAATCTGCTGCTCGCTGCGTTCAGTCTGCAGAATGTGGGGGAGAGACACCGGGAGAAGCTGGACTACATATCTATTCTATGTTCAACAACCGGATTTGCCGGTCTGTTATACGGTGTTAATCTGGCAGGAGATCAAAGTGCCTCGCGGGTATGGGCAGGGGCCGTTATCCTAAGCGGGATATTGTTCATAATTCTATTTATCAGGCGTCAGCTGAAGCTTACCGTTCCATTGCTGGATTTCAGGCTGTTCAAGAGCAGGAGCTTTAGCCTCGCCACAATTATTGGGGTGCTGATGTTCATTGTAATGGTGGGTGCTGAGCTGCTGATTCCGTTATATGTGCAGAATGTCCGGGGGCTGACGCCAAGGGAGTCAGGTCTGATGCTGCTGCCGGGTGCGCTGCTGCTGGGGGGTACCAGTGTAATCTCCGGAAAAATATATGACCGCTATGGAGTGAGGCTGGTGCTTCGCGGCGGGTTTACCCTCATTGCCGGGGTAGCTTTGCTAATCTCGCTTATGTTATCCCAGGATTCATCCATACTTATACTCGCTGTGCTCTATGTATTTCTAATGGTGGGAATCGGGTTTATTATGACCCCTGTTACCGCCTATGCGATGGCAAGTGTATCTCCCAGGATGATTGCACATGCCTCTCCAATGACGATTTCGATCCGCTCGTTAGCCAGCTCTATGGGAGGGGTTCTGCTGATAGCCATAATGACGATTACGATGAATTACAGTTCTTTCACCTTCCCGGTGAATATGATGCAGGGATTCCATGCCGCTTTTTGGAGCCTGACCGTAGTAGCCATAGCCGGATTAGGTTTATCGTTTAATCTGAAGGGGCGGACTCATTCGTAAAGAATAGTTAAGGGAATATTCACTTTACGCAGATCGTCCATGGTTTTAACGACAATAATCCATGTTCAAAAAGGGGAGATGAATCTATTATATTAGTAATGGTGATAATGATTATCATTATTAATAAATGATGGAGAGTGGTAGCAGGCTATGATTAAGAGAATAACAGGTTTGGTACTTGCTGGTGTTATGGCGCTGGGTATCGTTTCTGCCGCAGGTGTAAATGTCGTACCTGTAGGCGTTGCGGAAGCCGCACAGGCAACGCAAAAGATTACCTATAAAGGCAAGGTATACACCGTTCCGGTCAAAACCAATAATATTGTCATTACCGGTGCAGTAGAGGCGCTGGAAGACGCACTGGTACTCAATTTCAAACCCAAGGGAGCACTGACTGTCGGTGGTGAGTTCCCTTCAATCTTTTCCAAAATAACAAGCGGCGTAACAGCGATCGGGGAAAAGGCAGAACCTGACCTGGAAGCGATCCTGAAGCTCAAACCGGATATTATCCTCAGCAGCACGAAGTTCCCGGCGGAGACCAATGAGAAGCTGGCGAAGATCGCGACAACCATTCCAGTATCGCATATCGCCACCGATTGGATGGACAACCTGAAGCTGCTCGCAGCACTTACGGGCAAACAGAAGGAAGCGACCACTGCGATTTTGAAATACCAGAAGGAACTGAAGGAAGCCAAAGTGAAGCTTGCACCGAAGCTCAAGGACAAGAAGGTCATTGCTCTGCGCATCCGCTCAGGCAGCCTGTTCCTCTATCCGCAGGACGTATTCTTTAACCGCTCCCTGTATGCCGATCTGGGCGCAACTGTGCCGAAGGAAGTACAGCAGGTCAAAGCCCAGCAGAATATTTCCCTGGAATCCTTTGCCGCAATCAACCCGGATTACATCTTTGTACAGTTCTCGGCGGATGAGAACAAAGACAATCCTAAGGCACTGGAAGAGCTGCAGAAGAACGCCATCTGGAAGAGCCTGAAAGCTGTGAAGGGCGGCAATGTATTTGTCAATCTGGTTGATCCGCTGGCACAAGGCGGGACTGCATTCAGCAAGTTCTCCTTCCTTGAAGCCCTGATGAAGACTAAGCTGTATACAGCGAAGTAAGATTAATTCCAGCCAGTATAAGCAAATGGAAGAAAACAGGAGAGAGCCCAGGCCGGCTCTCTTTTTGCTGCACCAACAGCTGGCGCAATTTATTGCTGAATTATATATAGCACCTTATATTATGTTATAATGAATTTCTTATTGTAAATTACAAAGAATAGAGGTCGCTAGAGGATGAAAGTTAAAGTTAACCGCAATGCTGCAAAGGTTCTGAAGGATATGCTGAACACTCCTGAAGCGGAAGGCAAGAAGATCCGCGTCATTATTACTCAGGATCACGGCAATCACGGCCACTATGATGTTGCTCTTGATACACCGACTGAGCATGATGAAGTCATTGCCACGGATAAAGGTATCGAGATTGTGCTGGATACACGTCAACCGCTGCTCGACGGTGTCTGGATTCAGTATTTCTATGTTCCCCAAGAAGGCTTCTTCATTACGAATCCCTCTACAGGATTTCTTGAGAAATAAGCAGCTGAACCTGATATAGCACCATATGGTTTGAGACGGCATTGTCTTAACAGCCTTATAAGGGCTGCTAAAGATAATGCCGTCTCTTTGGGTTGTTTAAATAAACAGAGCGGTGATATTCATCATTTATTGCACTTCCGCCCAAAAAGTCGTTGCAAAAGTATGTATAATCGTTGACTGCCTACATTAGACGGGCTTGAATTTTTTATTATACTGTAATTGTAAGCGATTACACATACGCAAGGGGGAAATTTAATTGAATAAGAAAAAAAGATTAACACTAATGTCCGGTATACTGATGATCTCTCTGCTTGCTGCATGCGGCAATAACAACGGTAATGCCGGAGGAAGCACGGCGGAGCCGCAGGCTTCGGCAGCCGCGACAGAAGCTGCAGGGACGAATGCCAGCCCAGCCGGAGATTCCGGCACAGTGGATACGTCCCAGCCCGTAACACTGAAGATGATTTTTGTAGGACCTAAGCCGGTCGACTATGACCTGGTATTTGGAGAGATCAACAAGAAGCTGAAGGAGAAAGTTAACGCTACGCTGGAAGCCGAGTTCCTGGACTGGTCGGATTGGGCGCAGAAATATCCGCTCAAGCTGGCGGCGAATGAGAATTTTGACCTCATCTACTCTGCCAACTGGGCAGGCTATAATGATCAGGCCCTCAAAGGCGGGTTTCTTGAGCTGACCGACGAATTGCTGCAGAAATACGCGCCGATGACCTGGGAAGCCATGCCGGAGGTGGGCTGGGGTCAGGCGAAGGTGAACGGCAAGCTCTATATGGTGCCTCAGAACCGCGGGGAAACGATTGAGAAGCTGATCCTGTACCGGGAGGACCTGCGCAAGAAATATAATCTGCCGGAGATCAACAGCCCGGAGGCGTATGCTACTTATCTCAAGACGGTCTCCGAGAAGGAGCAGGGTGTCACTCCGTTCGTACCGGAGACAGGGGACTGGAAGCTGCACAATCTGGACCGGGTCCTGCTGAAGCAGCAGAATGAATGGAACATGTTCGACTTTGATCTGCCGATTGGCTTCAAGCTGACAGATCCGGCCGGTAAGGTATTCAATGTATATGAAACTCCGGAATTCAAAGAGCTTGTCTACTATTATAAAGATCTTGCGGATCACAACGCCTGGTCGAAGAGCGCACTCAACAGCAAGCTGGATCACCAGCAGGAGTTCCGTGCAGGCAAGACAGCATCCATCACACACAATCTTGGCACACTTGGGGCTTTAATGACAGATATGCGCGAGAAAAATTCACCGTATGAGCTGGCTCTGGCTGATATTACACCGGACAAGAAGAAGTCTGTGGCTGTCTCCACCCAGAACGGGGTCTCCATTCACGCTACGACCAAGAACCCGGAACGTTCACTGATGGTGATTGATCTGCTGCAAAATGACAAGGAACTGCATGATCTGATGATGAACGGCATTACGGCTGTGCATTATAATCCGGTTGGCGATGATAAATATACGAATGCAGAGAAAAATGCTAACTATACCGGATTCTCCAACTGGGGCTTTAACTCCCCATTGAACCGGGACAACGCCTCCTTCCCTGACGAAGGCAATGCGCTGACCGACAAATGGGAAGCTGAGGTTTACCACTATCCGCTGGAGACCTTTGTCTTCGATAACAGCAAAGTGAAGACCGAGGTAGCTAATGTCGGTAATGTGATGCTGCAATATGGCATTCCGCTGGAATACGGTTCAGTGAAGGATGTGGACGGCGGACTGGCCAAGCTTCAGGCACAGGTGAAGGAAGCTGGAATTGATACCATCATCGCAGAAGTTCAGCGGCAGATTGATGAATTCCTGGCTAATTCCGGACAGTAAAAGGCTGCAACCATAAGAAGGAGGCCCGCGTGGATACATGCGGGCCTCTTTATGTTCAGCGTAATCTTATTCTTATACTTTACGGGCCGGAGGAATGCTTTGCGGATTGTTGAATACATTTCCGGGATCATATTTGGCTTTGACTCTCCGTAACCGGGGATAGTTCGCTCCATAATAGACCGGTCCGGAATGTTTGATCCCCTGGTCCGGAACATTAATATAGCTTCCCACGATGAACGGCTGCAGCTTCCGGCGTGTATTCCGCACTATGGCAATATTTTTGGCAGCATCCGATTTCTTGACCCATGAACTGTTCCACTCTACATAGAATTTCGCTTTACGCCAGTAGAAGGCGGTAGATCTGGGTGATTTACGGCTTACAGCCCCGCCCCAGTTGAGGAAATAGAACCCTGCGAACTCGCCCTCCACGTTCTCAAGGAACTCACGCATAGATTTAATCGCTGTGTCCGGGAAAGGTTTTCTTCCGAAACCGCTGGAGAACTGGTTGCTGAATCTTTGGGTCTGCACCGGATCGGGAGCCAGCAGGAAACTCACTACTTTGGGATAAGGTAATGAGCGGATCAATTGATTCGTGGGCGTCCCTACGTCCGTAATGGGCTTTAAGAGGCGGACCGCCTCCGCTTTTGATCCGAGGAACAGGCCCAGCATGCTGACATTACCGCCCTTTTTGGGACCAATGGATAGCTCGCTGCCCAGTCTGGTGTTAACGGAAGGAGCCCAGCGCTGCCAGGCTTTGAGTACCTTCTCGAACTGGTTCCAGGGCCAGGTGATGCGGAAGACGGTCGCCGTGGCCGGCGCGGGACGCACTTTGAACTTATAACGGGTGCAGACTCCAAAATTACCTCCGCCACCCCCGCGGGAAGCCCAGAGGAGATCGGCGTTGCTGTTCTTATTGGCGATAATAATTCTGCCTTTGGCATCCACCATTTCAAGCTCAATCAGATTATCACTGACCAGACCTACGGTCCGCTGAAGCGGCCCAATTCCCCCGCCTAGTGTAATGCCCCCGATTCCGACAGTGGGGCTATCCCCAAAAGGGGCCATGTATCCCTGCCGCGCAAGCGTATGGGCGATTCTTCCCACCGTATTTCCGGTCCCCACAACTGCAGTTCCCGATTTTTTATTGAGCTTGATGCTCTTCAGTTCACTTACATCGATGACAATGCCTCCGTTGACCTGGGACAGATTGACCTCCAGCGAGTGCCGGCCGCTTCTTGGCCGGATAGGGATGTTATTCTCGTTGGCCCAGCGGATGGCGTTGGCTACATCCTGCGTTTTCTGTGCAAAGACAAATACCTTCGGGAATCTGTCCGTATGCGGATCCCAATTTTTGCGTGCCGTTTCATAGCCCGGATCACCTTTATAGATAACCCGCCCGGTAAGTCTCGTTCCTGATTTCACTGATTCCAGCTCCTTTTGAGCTAACAATTTAACTGCATGTATGCAGTCAGGTCCCAATATAGTATGTAGGGCGTTAGTCTATGGAGTGGGCTTACGCGGAGAGTTTGCGTCAGTACTACCCTTCTTTCTTCAATAGAAGATACAGGAAATAAGGAGCGCCGATAAATGCAACCATGATCCCGGCAGCGATACCGTCAGGCTGGGTCAGGTTACGGCCAATCGTATCCGCCAGCAGCAGCAGCCAGCCGCCGATTAATATGGATACCGGCACGAATTGCTGATGCCGTGCTCCTACCAGGGCTCTGGCAATATGCGGAGCCATCAGGCCGACAAAGGCGATGCCGCCGGTCATCGAAACAGCCGATGCCGCCAGTGCAACCGCCGCCAGCATAAGGAGGACCCGGTCTCTGGAGACCGCCACACCTGCCCCGATAGCAGTAGGCTCGTTCAAAGCAAGCAAATTCAGTGTTCTGGATTTGTATAGCACATAAGGGACCAGAATGATCAGCCAAGGCAGCAGGGCGAGAACGAAAGGCCAGTCTGTACCCCACACATTACCGGCCAGCCATTTGGAGATGAAGTCCACCTTGGTCCGGTCCACCGAAGAGATGAGTACGATCATCACGCCGGAGAGCGCCATGGAGAACCCGACTCCGGTGATGACCAGCCTGATCGGCTGAACGCCATCGGTGCGGGTGTAGGAGAAAGCATAGATGAGTACAGCGGTTACCAGGGCTCCGGCGAATGCTGCAAGCGGAATCATATATATGAAGGACCCGGCGTCAATGGATGCAAAAATGAAAAAGACGGTAACCCCGACCCCGGCCCCGGCATTAATGCCTATAATTCCCGGATCAGCCAGCTCATTGCGCGTAATGCCCTGCAGAATAGCACCGGATAAAGCAAGCGCCATACCTGCGAGCAGCGTAATCAGTATCCGGGGGAGACGGATGGAGAACAGTACAAAATTATCCTCGAAAGAACCGTGCCCGAGGATTGTCGGAATCAGTCTCCCGTAAGACACCGGGGAAGATCCTATCCCTATTCCGATAACGATGGTGGCCAGGATAAGAAGCATAAGCAGCGATACGACAAGCGGTTGATTACGATACAGCCGGGCTGGTTTCATGAGAAGGATCGCACTCCTTTACGGACAATGAACAGGAAGAACGGCAGGCCCAGCACAGCCACGATCGCGGCGACTGGCGTTTCGAACGGGACGTCAATCATCCGTCCGAGTGTGTCGGCGAACACCATAAAGGTGGCGCCGGCAATGGCGGACAGCGGCAGAATGGCGCGGTAATCTGTCCCGGCAAATACCCGCACGAGATGGGGGATCATCAGGCCGACGAAAGCGATGTTGCCGACAAGAGCAACAGCAGCGCCTGCGAGCAGTGTGATTAATATGTACAATGCAATCTTAACCTGAGTCGTCTTGAGCCCAAGACTTACAGCTGTTCCTTCGTTCAGACTAAGGATTGTCAGCTGACGGGACAACAGAATGGAAACGATGAGGCAAATGATAATAATAGGGGCAATTGCTGTAATCTGGCCCCAGGTGGTGCCAATCAACCCGCCGGATGTCCACATCGATACATTTTTAGAGATCTTGAATTGAAGGCTGATTCCTTCGGCTACAGCGGTCAGCAGAGCTGATACGGCAGAACCGGCCAGCACCATCCGCAGAGGCGACATATTCTGCCTCCGGAGTGCAGCGATGCCGAACACCAGCATCACGCCACAGGCTGCGCCGATGAAACAGGCGATCATGATTCCGTAGTATCCGATGGAGGGGATGAAGGCAAAGGATACCGCAAGTGCAGCATTGGCACCTGCCGTCAAACCAAGCAACCCCGGGTCGGCAAGCGGATTTCGGGTTAGTCCCTGCATGATTGCCCCGGCAACAGCAAGGGCGGCGCCTACCAGAATCCCGCCGACTTCGCGGGGGAGCCGCAGTTCACGGATGGTAGAGATATCACCACCCGTAGCCTTCGGGTTGCTGATGGCGCTCCAAATATCCGCCAGTGAAACATTTTTGGCACCGAGCCTGACCGCCACGGCAAATACAATCACAAATAAAATCATGCTGACGAGCAGCTTAAGCACAAAAGTTGAGTTTATCGGCTTTTGCGGAGACTGTTTCTCCATTTCGACCATCCGTTCCTTATCAATTTGCGAAAAAAAAGAACGCGATTTGCGCTCCTTTTTTTCGGTTTCAACCTGGCTGGTTTCCTAAATAATAATTAATTTCCCAGCAGTGATTTGGAAATGAAATCAAGCTGATAGTCAAGCGACAGAGCATCGTTGAAATAGAAAGATGTAGCATCTATTTCGTAGACATGATTATTTTTGACGGCCGGGATATCCTTGTAAGTGGAAGTGTCCTGGAAGGAAGCATCCCCGGCAGGGTCTTTGCTGTAAATAACGTAATCTCCCATATAATCCGGCAGGATTTCCAGTGACAAATTGAAGTATCCGTCTTTGGCTGTCATTTCCTTCACTTTATCCGGCATCTTCAGCCCCATGGCCTGATAGATTATTTCTGTACCGCGTCCCCAGGCGCTGCCGAAAGTGTACAGATTCTTGGAATCCCCTTCAATAACCGAGATCGTGCTATCCGCACCGATTTTGGCTTTGATTTCTTCACCGGCGGCCTGGGCACGTGCCTTGAAATCAGCAATCCAGTCAGCGGCTTTCTGCTCCTGGTTAACCGCTTTGCCGATCTCCAGGATCTGGGTCAGATAATCCACTTTGTTGTATGTATAGGTAACCACCGGTGCGATTTGTTTCATCTTGTCCAGATTCTTGGTGTCTGACGAAGCAATAATTAAGTCCGGTTTGAGATTCAGAATACTCTCCACATTCTCCTCGGAGACTTCGGCGACATCCTTCAATTGATCCTGGAAATTCGGATTTGCTTTGATATAGGAATCCACTCCGGCGAGGGGGACATCCAGAGCGAGCAGGTTACCTGCGTACCCTGCAAGAACTACAACACGCTGGGGATTGGCGGGAACTTCGATAGGTCCGGTTTCGGACTCATACGTAA
Organism: Paenibacillus sp. FSL E2-0178; assembly: GCF_038593005.1. NCBI lineage: Bacteria > Bacillati > Bacillota > Bacilli > Caryophanales > Paenibacillaceae > Paenibacillus > Paenibacillus sp. FSL E2-0178. Next base: position 929,074 of record NZ_CP151953.1, on the reverse strand, counting down.
TGGTATCTGTGCTGCTGTTGTCAGCACTTGCAGTTGCGCTGGCTTCGGGTGCCGGTGTAGCTGTGGCAGCTGCCGTGCTGTTGCTTGCACTGTTGCTTGCATTATTGCCGCAGGCACTTAGTAGCAGGAGGGTAAGGATGAGTAGAGGTAACAACAATTTCTTCATTTCTGACAATCTCCCTTTCAATGATAAATTTATGAAATTGATAATCATTATCAATGATGTAACTGTTAAAACTTTAATTGTTTATTGCCCGTTTGTCAATCCTTAACTTGATTTCGTAACCATGCAGCCACTTGTTCGTATAAGGATAAAAAGCAGGATCCCCATTTGTTCAAAGACCCCCATACAGCATGATAAACCAATATGAAGCTAAGGTTGTGCATCCAATGAATGAAACTGTCAGAGATCATCCCCAAACGGGTTATCAATTGGCTGAGCAGAAGGCCGCCCGCTACTTAAGCTCACTCCATGATCAGCTGAAGAGCCAATCTTATGTGACGGCGTTGACGGCGGATATCCATGAGTGGAAAAAGAAGCATATCCGGCGCTTCTCCGTGTTGTCCTTGTGGTCACCCGGAAAGAAAAAGCCGGACACCCAAGATTATTACCGCTACATCCAATGGCTGAATTACACGAAGAAGCTGGATGATTATCTGGACCGGAGCGTCTCCTACATTTATATGAGGGATCTGGGTAAGGCGCCGGATTCTCCAGATACACAGAAACGGATCAGGAGAACCATCGCTGAACTGAACCAGCATCTGCTGAAGTCAGCCCGCTCAGGCAGCGGAGAAGTGCCGGATTTCATGAATCTGGATGGGGTATACCGCTGGGCCCAGAAGGAAGGGATAGAAGCTGCAGTGATCTGGGTGTTTGCCAAATTAAGATCTGTAGCTGCCCATATACCGGAGGGAATGAACGCGGAGCATGCCCAGCGCAAGCTGATCAAGATTATCGTTGGCGTTATTCTGCATGTTATCGAAGAGCTGGACGATGATACTGCGCCTGTGGAACGGTCCCGCAGATTGAATGAAGCGATCAGGCTTGGCTATTCCTATGGACTGACGTATCCTTTCGTTGACGATCTGCTGGATTCTCGGATACTGACGCTTCAAGAGAAAGAGCAATACTCTGAGCTGATTCGTTCAGCACTGCTCACAGGAGTTGTGCCGGTACTTGGGGATTGGTCCGGGGAGAACATGGAGCTGATCAAGTATATTCATTCGGAACTGTCTGAGGCATTCGAGTATATTAAGCAGCAGCAGCATCCGGAGACACAGCATATCTTTTTCGGACAGTCTTATGTCTTTTTTCAGGCTCAGGATATGGACCGTGTCAAGGTACTCACCAGGGGAGATTATACTAACGAGGATCTGTACATCCCCGTTATCTTGAAGTCATCGTCATCCCGGCTCATTGCGCGTTCGGTGATTAGTGCGCCTGCGGATGAGGGATTTGAGGAGCGGACTTTCTTTTTTGGCCTCTACAATCAGCTTGCCGATGATTTCGCGGATATGACCGAGGATATGCGTGATGGAGCCGTTACACCGTATACCTATTATTTGAAATATCATGAGCAAAAGCCGGATCTGATGAATCCCTTTGAATTATACTGGGCGGTGATCTCCAATCTGATCCACAATGTATATCATTCCGATGCCAAGGCCCGCGAGGTTATTCTTGACCGGGCAATTAACGGGTTGAAACGTTATAAAGAACGTGTCGGGACGGAAAAGTATAATGAGACGATGAGGATTTTTGCAGCAGGCAACCCGGAGTTTAACAGGCTCATCCAGATGATGGTAGACAAAGCGGATGATGTGGATTTTTTTGATAAGCTGCTGCGGGACCGGATGATTGAGCACTTGAAGAAGGATGCCAGAGAGCAGAAGGAGTTCTTCGCTACGTTTAAAAGTGTCCGCAGTCTAATCAATGACGAACTGCTCTTCGCTAAGCCACAGGAGCTTCCGGCCATGAAGGAGCAGCTGATCGATGCGGCCAATTACAGTCTGGAGGGTGACGGCAAGCGGGTGCGTCCGATTCTAACCTGGGTGATGGGTGTGAAAGAATACGGCTTGGAGCCAGCAGCTATAATTCCGCTTCTCCGCTCGCTTGAATACATGCATACCGCCTCCCTGATCTTCGATGATCTGCCTTCCCAGGATAATGCCTCTACCCGCAGAGGGCGCACGACCCTGCATGAGATTCACAGCAGTGCAGTTGCGGAGTTAACCGGTCTGTATCTGATCCAGAAGGCGATTGGGGAGCAAGCCTCGCTTGACCGCTTTAAGGCGGAGACTGTGCTTGCCTTGATCCGTTATTCGGCCCGGAAGGCAGAGGAGATGTGTATGGGCCAGGCGATGGATTTGGATGCAAAAGGCAGAACATTGACGCTGGAGCAGCTGAATAATGTGTGCTTTTACAAAACAGGAGTGGCCTTTGAGGCGTGTCTGGTCATGCCGGCCATGCTGGCTGAGGTTAGCGATACGGAGATCGCTGCACTCCAAAAAATTGCTTATCATATGGGCATTGCTTTTCAGATTAAGGATGATTTGCTTGATGTGGAAGGGGATATGCATGTTCTTGGCAAGCCTGTCGGCAATGATGCTGTTAACAATAATTCGAATTTTGTCTCGATTCTTGGCCAAGAAGGGGCCAGTAAAGAGATGTGGGATCACTATTGCAAGGCCAATGAGGCACTGCGCGGGATCCCGCGTAATATCACCTTCCTGAAGCATTTAATGAATTATGTGGTGAACAGGGAGCGGTAAACCCGGACTAATCGATCATCCGTCTGATCTCATCTGCGACCAGTCCGGGCTCGCTGTACATGATCATATGACCGGATTGCCGGGCTTCGACCAGGCGGCTGTGTGCCAATCCTGCTGCCGTCTGCTTATGTGCTGCATGAAGCGCCGGCCGGAAATTCCGTTCCATCCGGGTGATTAGCGTTCCGGAGAGCACGGATACCTCTATGCCTTCCAGCCTCAGCGGATGCGCCAGAAGTGCGCGTAAATCCTCCAGGAAGGCTGCTCCCTCAGCAACCATGGTATGAGCTGCCCGCATAGTGAAATCCTCCTGCCGCTGTTCCTTGTAGACATCCGCTGGCAGCACCTTGCCCGGCTTGCTTCCCATCAGCTTGTATAATCCGGTTCCGGCAAGCAGCGGAAGAAGAGTATTCATCTTGGCAAAATGCTTCACGGAAGCTTCCTCGAAATAGAGTCCGCAATGCTCGTCTGTCGGATCGACCAGAACGAGTCCCCGGATGATGCCAGGGTTCCGGGAAGCTGCTGTGCGGACAACGGGGCCGCCCCAGCTGTGTCCGACGAGAATGAAGGGGCCCGCTCCCAAGCGGCTCAATAAGCACATGAGATCATCAGCCATTCTGCTGAGGGTCCTTGGGGCGCGGTCCACGTCGCTCTTTCCGCTGCCCGCCCTGTCGTAGACGACAGCCCGCGCGTATCTGGCGACTACCGGCTGCACCAGCCCCCAGGCAGAGCGGGACATGCCCATGCCCGATTCGAATACCACAGTTACCGGACCGGCTCCGTTCTCCATGTAATGGAGCTGACGCCCGTCCGGTGTTTGTATGTAATGACTGTCTCCATACGTATGAGAGATCACAGCTGGCATCTTCATTTTCCACCCCATCATTAAGAATGATTATCAATTGGACTCATTGTAAGTGAAGAACGAGGAAAGGACAAGTCCGGGAAAATTCAATTTATATACTCTTAAATGTTTACATTTCGTGTAATGTATATATACTTATAATTTAAAGGATTCATATCTCCGGGATAACCGGCAAGGGAGGACTATATTAAACATGACTTCAAACATCAGAGTTGGGATTGTCGGTTACGGGAATTTGGGCAAAGGGGTACAGCAGGCGATTGAACAAAATCCGGATATGGAGCTTGCAGCTATTTTTACCCGCAGAGACCCGCAGCAGCTGGCGGAGATCACAGGAACAGTCACAGAGCATATATCCGCAGCCGAGCAATACATAGGCAAAATTGACGTAATGATTCTGTGCGGCGGATCAGCAACAGACCTGCCGGAGCAGACTCCGCAGCTGGCCAGATTGTTTAATACAGTGGACAGCTTTGACACCCATGCCAAAATTCCTGACTTCTTCACTGAAGTGGATAAGGCAGCCCAAGGCGGCGGGACAGTCAGTGTGATCTCAACGGGCTGGGACCCAGGAATGTTCTCCATGAACCGTCTGCTGATGCAGTCCATCCTGCCGGAAGGTGAGGATTATACCTTCTGGGGCACAGGGGTCAGCCAAGGGCATTCGGATGCGATCCGCCGCGTTCCCGGTGTGAAGGCAGGCGTGCAATATACCGTTCCTGTCCAGGAGGTCATTGACAGTATCCGGGGCGGAGAGACCCCGCAGCTGACTACCCGCGAGAAGCACCGCCGCGAATGTTTCGTGGTGGCGGAAGAAGGGGCGGACCATGAGGCTATTACCCGGAGCATTGTGGAGATGCCGAATTATTTTGCCGATTATGATACAACGGTCAACTTCATTTCGGAGGAAGAGCTTGCTGCGAAGCATTCCGGCATGCCGCATGGCGGCTTCGTTATCCGTAGCGGTATAACCGGCGGCGGAAGCAAGCAGATTGCCGAATTCGGGCTGAAGCTGGACAGTAATCCTGAATTTACGGCCAGCGTGCTGGTAGCCTATGCCCGCGCAGCTGTCCGCCTGAAGCATGAAGGCCATAAGGGTGCCAAGACGGTATTCGATATTCCGCTCGGCCATCTGTCCCCTAAATCGGCAGAGACGCTGCGGCGCGAGCTGCTGTAGTCTGGCGAAGAGTGCGCAACGGGCATGCTGGTGCGAGCAGCCGGCTGCTGTGATGACGATGATCCGGCCGGGGCTCGCCCGGGGGAAACCCTGATCCTGCTTAAAAAGCACAGCAATTGGAACAACGGTCCGTTCGCGGAGCGTTCTCACCGCAAACTTAAGTATTGCTTACTCAAAAAACGAGGGGTGTCTCAAGCAGCCATTGCATGGCTATTGAGACACCCCTTCTGCAGGTTCTGCTGGAATCAAAAAAAATCAGAGGTAGAAGTACCTCTGATTCATAGTGAGTGGAAGTAACCGGACAAATGCGGTCACTAAATAAGCTGGACTTAATCGTCATACTGAAATCCTGCACGAAATACAACATTTCCCTCATAATATCGGGTCTAATCAAGAATTGTTGTATAAAAAGCAGCATTTCCCACGCATTCACGCGGCAAAAGGGACAATTGTTGTATTTCATACAACAATCCTTACAAATTCCCCAGTATCAGTGAATCTATGTTGCACTACGTACAATAATACATTCAACAATACATTCAAGAATAGATTCAGGCCTAGCTCTACAGGGAAGTTCTATACGTATAGCAACGCATCTTTCCGGGTAGTCCAAGCTACTCGCTTGTATTAACCAAGGCTGTTGCGCCCGCCGTTGATCTGCTGCTTATTACACAATCCCCTGCGCCAGCATAGTGTCGGCAACCTTCAGGAAACCGGCGATGTTAGCTCCAGCCACCAGGTTACCGGCCACCCCGTATTCCTCTGCCGCCTGTACCGTTCTACGGTAGATATTCTTCATAATCTCCTGCAGCTTGGCATCGACCTCTTCGAAGCTCCAGGCCAGCCGCATGCTGTTCTGGCTCATTTCAAGTCCCGAGACAGCTACACCGCCCGCATTAGCCGCTTTGGCCGGAGCGAACAATACATTATTCTCAAGGAACAATTCTACCGCTTCAATTGTCGTCGGCATATTAGCCCCTTCACCGATGGCTTGGACTCCATTCAGGATCAGCGTCCGGGCGGATGCCAGATCAAGCTCATTCTGGGTGGCACAAGGCAGGGCGATGTCGCAAGGCAGACTCCAGATTCCGCTGCAGCCTTCAATATATTGTGCATGCGGATGCTCCTTCACGTATTCGCTGATGCGCAGGCGTTCGGTTTCCTTCAGTCTTTTGACAGTAGCGAGGTTGATGCCTTGCGGATCATGAATGTATCCGTTCGAATCACTGCACGCGATAACAAGAGCTCCCAGCTGCTGAGCCTTCTCGATAGCATAAATAGAGACGTTTCCTGATCCCGAGATAACTACCCGACTGCCCTCGAAGCTGGTTCCCCGTGTCGATGACAGCATTTCCTGCACGAAGTATACACAGCCGTAACCGGTTGCCTCCTTACGCGCCAGACTTCCGCCATACAGCAGCCCTTTTCCGGTGAGAACCCCGGCCGCATGTCCTCCGTGAATCCGTTTATATTGTCCGAACATATAGCCGATCTCGCGTGCGCCGACACCAATATCCCCTGCGGGAACATCCGTATCCTGGCCGATGTGGCGGTACAGTTCCGTCATGAAGCTTTGGGTGAAGCGCATAACTTCCTGATCGGATTTATCCTTGGGATCGAAATCACTGCCGCCTTTGCCGCCGCCCATGGGCAGGCCGGTCAGGGCATTTTTGAAAATCTGCTCGAAGCCCAGGAACTTGATAATGCCAAGATAAACGGATGGATGGAAGCGGAGTCCGCCTTTGTAAGGGCCGATGGCGCTGCTGTATTGAACGCGGAAACCGCGGTTGACCCGGACCTTGCCGGCATCATCGACCCAGGGCACGCGGAAGGATATGCTGCGCTCGGGTTCAACCAGCCGTTCGAGAATCCCATGCTTCATATATTGCGGATGACGGGCCAGGACAGGCACGAGACAATCCAGGAACTCCTTGACCGCCTGATGAAATTCGGGCTCCTGCGGGTCGCGCTGCTGGACCTCCGCGTAGATCTGATGAACATATTGTACAGCCTGGTTAGTAATTTCTGAAGTAACGGAATGAACGATGGACACTTTAGCTAGCACTCCCTGTCTGATAGTGGATTCGGGCAGCCCCGGAATTATTTTTAATTTAAAAGAATTCTATAAAACCTAACATCAATTTACCAATCAATTATTTTTGGGGTGGTCATTAAGAAATTCTATGAACCTTACATGCGATGCCAGATATAGCTTGGGAAAGGACTGATTTAGGCTTCAATATAATGGTAATTATGTTTCAATGTTGTCATATCCTTGTCCGTAAACTTTACAAACAGTATCGGAATAGATATAATTTAAGTATAATTTTTAGGGTTTGAAACAACAGAAAGGGGCCTAACGCCAGTAGGCTCCTTTTGTATTTCTTGCCCATGTTACAGGAGGGCGAAGGTCATTCACAAGGAAAAAATTATGGTATGCGTTCATTATGGTCCGCACGGGGAGCGTTTAATCCGGCGTGGAGTCGAGCTGTCTGAGATGCTGGGGGCACCGCTCTATGTGCTCAATGTGGATAGTTCGGATAGTGATGAATACAATCAGAGCAAAGAAATGTTCATGGCGGTCTGGAAGCGTCTGGCCGAGGAGGCCGGAGCAGAGTTTATGGTCCGCAAACGCCGGGGCCGCAAGACAACGGATGTAATCGTTGAAGCGGCAGAAGAGAAGGATGTCACGCAGATTATTATCGGACAATCCGCCCAGACACTGTGGCAGGAGCTGACCAAGCGCAATTTTGTCAATGAGCTGATCAGCAAAATGAAGATGATGGATCTGCATGTTGTGGCAGTGCAGCGGATGCGCGCCGGTCTTGAAGAGACGCATGAAGAAGGTGTAATCTCCTATCTGGTGAAGAATGAGGGCGTTTATCAGCTCAGCGATGAGCCGGAAGGTCAGGATTTCATCAAAGGGAAGTTTTTTCACGAATTGCACACGGAATTTGAGAATGGCTTGTTCAGAATTGAGCAAGATGGTAAAGCGAGATATTTGCATATCTGCGAGGGGACACTAAGCGATCCCTTATAATCGTTGTTACTTCCAGAAGTAAGTACCATTGTTCACAACTTATTTTGTAGAGTGGAAAAGGAGGCTTGCCTTTGCTGCATATAACCGTACTAGTTCCGTTTCTGCTGGCCCTAATGATAGCGCTTCTACGCGGGCGGATGGCCAGGCTCCATCGAGGTTGGCTTGTACTTGCCGGACCGCTGGCGTTGTTCATTTATTTCTTGACCCGGATTCCTGTCATTAAGGGAGGGGATTCCGGATATGAGACTGTATCCTGGATTCCGTCCCTTGGCATTAATCTGGTATTTCATCTGGATGGATTAAGTTTGCTGTTCGCCTTGTTAATTACGGGAATGGGGATGCTGGTCATCTTCTACTCGATTTATTATCTGGACAAACGCAAGGAAGAATTGACTCCGTTTTATGTGTATCTCCTGATCTTTATGGGCGCAATGCTCGGGGTGGTGCTGTCTGATAACCTGATGGTCCTGTACGGCTTCTGGGAATTGACAAGTGTATCCTCCTTCCTCCTGATTGCTTATTGGCACCGCAGACAGAAGTCACGCTACGGCGCACTGAAGTCGATGCTGATCACGGTCTTCGGCGGCCTGGCGATGTTCGCAGGTTTCCTGATGCTGTACGGCATGACCGGGACGTTCAGCATCCGCGAAATCTGGAGCCAGGCCGGGGACATCAGCGGACAGCCGCTGTTCATACCGTCGATGATTCTGATTCTGCTGGGGGCTTTCACCAAATCGGCCCAGTTTCCGTTCCATATCTGGCTGCCGGATGCGATGGAAGCACCGACCCCGGTCAGCGCTTATCTGCACTCGGCTACGATGGTCAAAGCAGGACTGTATCTGGTCGCGCGTTTCAGCCCGGTGTTTGCGGGGCAACATGAGTGGTTTTGGATTGTGTCGGGCGTCGGCCTGATCACCTTGATCTATGGATCGATCCAGGCGATGAAGCAGACGGACCTGAAGGCTCTGTTAGCCTATTCTACAATCAGCCAGCTGGGGCTGATTATGGGATTACTGGGAATGGGATCGGCAGCTTCATTCTATACGGGCGAAGAGGCTGTGTTCTTTACCGCCGCAACAACGGCTGCCCTCTTTCATTTAATTAATCATGCCATATTCAAAGGTTCGCTGTTTATGGTGGTCGGGATTGTCGACCATGAGACGAATACACGTGATCTGCGCAAGCTGGGAGGACTGGTGTCACTGATGCCGGTGACCTTCACGGTAGCGCTGATCGGCAGCTTCTCCATGGCAGGCCTCCCGCCGTTTGCCGGATTTCTGAGCAAGGAAATGTTCTTCACGGCTGTACTGAATATCAGACAGCTGGATATCCTCAGCCCGCAATCTTTCTTCACGATCTTTCCGGTGCTGGCCTGGATTGCAAGCATATTTACCTTTGCATACAGCATGATTATGGTTTTCCATACCTTCTTCGGTAAATACCAGCCCGAGAAGCTGGATAAGAAGCCGCATGAAGCACCGTTTGGGCTGCTGCTTCCTCCGATTCTCCTGGCACTGCTGGCTGTTATCACCGGACTGTTCCCGAACATCCTGTCCAAGACACTGATTGTGCCGGGAATGAATGCTATTCATCCGCAGCTTGCGGCAAGCTCGCCTTTTTATGTGAACATTTATTTCTGGCATGGCTTCACAGCTGAAGTGTGGATGACTCTGGGTGTGATCCTGCTGGGAATTGTCGTATACCGTGTGTATGGCCGGTTAAGTCTGGTCGATAAGGAATGGCGCAGCGGGTACACACTGAACCAGGTATACGATGGCAGTATCCGGCTGGTGGAGCGGGTGTCCCGTTCGGTGACAGGGCTATATATGACAGGCTCCATGCGCCATTATCTGATGTATATTTTCACCTTGATTATTGTTGTAGTTGGCGGTTCATTGCTGTACGCAGACGGAATAACGTTTGGCCAAGGGCAGTATGCTCCGGTCACCTTCTTTGAAGTCGTGGCCGTGCTGGTCATGCTGACAGGTGCGCTCGCGATTCCGTTCGCCAAGTCCAGGATTGCGGCAATTCTGTTAACGGGAATGGTAGGGTATATGGTGACATTGCTCTTCATCTTGTTCCGTGCACCCGATCTGGCGCTTACGCAGATGATCGTCGAAGTGGTGTCGGTGACGCTGTTCCTGCTCTGCTTCCGGCATTTGCCCCGACTGAAGCGGGAGAAGGTCAAATTCCGCGTGAAGATCCCGAAGCTGATCATCGCCGTAGGATTCGGGGCAACGATGACACTTGTCGCACTGGCGGCGCTTGGAAGCAGTCCGTTCGAGTCCATCTCAAGCTACTACGTGGAGAACAGCTATACCCTCGGCGGCGGCAAGAATATAGTCAACGTGCTGCTGGTGGATTTCCGCGGCTTTGATACCATGTTTGAGATTACGGTGCTTGGTCTGGCCTCGCTGGCTATCTATTCAATGATTAAGCTGCAGCTTGAACCGGGCAGCAAGCCTAATCTGGTCAGAGATGTGCCGGACGATAACAAGCCGCGTTATGCGCGCAGTAATGATGTGCTGCTGCAGTCTGTGGCCAAAGTGGCCTTCGTGATTATTATTACCTTCTCTGTGTATTTGTTCTTTGCCGGACACAACCATCCGGGCGGCGGATTTATCGGCGCATTGATGGCTGCAGCCGGGCTCGTGCTGCTCTCGATTGCGTTCGGTACAGAGTTTGTAGAGAAGGTGCTGCCTGTCGATTACCGTAAGTTAATTGCGGCCGGAATTTCTATAGCTTTTCTCACAGGGATAGGTTCCTTTGTATTCGATGTTCCGTTCCTGACCCAGACCTTCGGCTATTTCGAGCTGCCGGTGATGGGCAAGACCGAGCTTACTACAGCAACACTGTTCGATCTGGGCGTATACCTGTCAGTGATCGGTGTTACCATGAATATCATCTTTACGATCGGGAGGGATAACTGATGGAGATCCTTATTGCCCTGGCGATCGGCGTCTTGTTTACCGTAGGTGTATACCTGGTCTTATCCAAAAGCCTGCTCCGCATCCTTCTGGGGACAACACTGCTGACTCACGGTGTTCATCTGCTGCTGCTGACCATGGCGGGACTTAAGACTGGTGCTTCACCGCTGCTTGGCGAGAAAGCGGACAGTTATGTCGATCCGCTGCCGCAGGCGCTTATCCTTACTTCGATTGTAATCAGCTTTGGGGTATCCGCGTTCTTCATCGTGCTGGCTTACCGGGCATACCGCTCGGCAGGCATGGATGATGTGGAAGGAAGCAAGGGGGAGAGACCATGAACAATCTGCTGGTACTGCCTTTGCTGATTCCGGCTTTTACAGCGGTAATCCTCATTTTTCTGAAAGAAAGAATTAACCTGCAGCGTATAATCAGTGCAATCAGTGTATTTGTCAATATTGCTGTTGCGATAATTATTGTGTACCAGGTGAATACAAACGGGATTCAAACGCTGTACATGGGAGGGTGGCTGCCGCCCTACGGCATCGTCTTCGTTGCTGATATGTTTGCGGCATTGCTGGTATTAACCACGGCGGTTGTTGGCGCGGCCTGCCTGTTCTTTTCCTTCGCAAGCATCGGGGAACAGCGGGAGCGGTTCTACTACTATACCTTCTTCCACTTCCTGCTGACCGGTGTGTTCGGCTCCTTCCTTACGGGAGACCTGTTTAACCTGTTCGTATGCTTCGAGGTATTGCTGGTTGCCTCCTATGCGATGATTGTTCTGGGCGGAACCCGGGTTCAGCTGCGGGAGACACTGAAATATATTCTTGTCAATGTGATCTCCTCCAGCTTGTTCGTAGCGGCAATTGCTTATCTGTACGCTGCGACAGGTACGCTTAACATGGCGCATCTGGCGGTCCGTGTAGCGGAGGCGGGGCAGGGCGGTGTCATGAATGTAATTGCTGTACTGCTGCTGCTGGTCTTCTCGCTCAAAGCCGGTCTGCTGCTGTTCTTCTGGCTGCCGGATTCATACAGTGCTCCTCCCCTGGCTGTAAGGGCACTGTTCGGTGCCTTATTGACCAAAGTTGGTCTGTATGCCATCACACGAACATTCTCCCTGATTTTTGTTCATGATCCGGGGCTGACACATACGCTGATCGGCTGGATGGCCGGAGCAACAATGATTCTTGGAGCTGTCGGCGCGCTGGCTTACAATGATCTGAGCCGGATTTTTAATTACAATATTGTGATTAGCGTAGGCTTTATTGCCTTTGGCATATCGGTGGCAACCCAGGATTCATTCAACGGGGTAGTGTTCTATCTGATGCACGACATGATTGCCAAGGCGCTGCTGTTCTTCCTGGGCGGTATGATTATTGCAGCGTCAGGAACGGAGCAGCTACGGCAAATGGGCGGCCTGATCCGCCGGTATCCATGGACGGGCTGGATGTTTTTCATCCTGACTCTGGCGCTGGTGGGCGTTCCGCCGCTTAGCGGTTTCGCGGGGAAAGTGATGATGGTCCGCAGTGGCTTCGGGGAGCAGCATGTCGCTCTTGCACTTATTGCACTGGCTTCAAGTTTCGTTGTGCTCTATTCGCTGATCAAAGTGTTCCAGGAAGTGTTCTGGGGTGGTGAAAGAAGCGAGGAAGAAGTCCATCCGCTGCGCTACAAAGCAATGATGGCACCGGCCGCCGTGCTGTTTGTCCTCATCATCATGATGGGGGTCGGCGCCGAAACGGTGAACGGGCTTGTGGCCCAAGCCGGGGCCGTGCTGGCTGATCCCGCAGAGTACATTAACGCTGTGTACATTAACGCTGTCATGAAGGAGTAGATGAAGATGGCCTTTCAAATATTATTAAATCTCATGATAGCGTTCTTGTGGATGTTCCTGAATAATGACTGGACGGCCTCCGGCTTCATTGTCGGGTATGTGCTGGGTATTGCCGTTCTTATGGCTATGCGGCGTTTCTTCGACGGGCGGCTGTATCTTGGCAAGGTATGGGCTATTGTGAAGCTGGCTGGCCTGCTGCTGCGGGAACTGGTTGTATCCAGCTATATCGTGGTCAAGGCGGTGCTTCGGCCGAACCTCAACATCCGCCCGGCCATCCTAATGTACCATACGGAGCTGGAGTCGGACTGGGAGGTTGCCGTGCTGATTACACTGCTCTGCCTGACTCCGGGCTCTGTGGTGCTGGAGGTATCCAAAGATAACCGGACGTTATACATTCATGCGATGGATATACAGGATGTGGAACAGTTCGGCGCGAATATCCGCAATACGTTCGAACGAGCGATTCTGGAGGTGACCCGTTCATGATTCATTTTATACTCATGCTGTCACTTTCGATCATGGTCATATCGATTGCGATTTGCGCCTGGAGGCTGGTCAAAGGACCCTCGCTGCCTGACCGGGTCGCAGCACTCGATACAATCGGAATCAACCTGCTGGCGATGGTGGCGGTTCTCTCGATCCTGTTCAAGACTGAGGCCTTCATTGAATACATTCTGCTGATCGGCATTCTCTCTTTCATCGGAACGATGGCGCTGGCCAGATATATCGAAAGGGGAGTGGTGTTTGAATATGGAAATGATCAAGACGGCCGTTGAATTGCTGTTCGTATTGCTTATCCTGACTGGTGCACTGCTCAGTGCTGTCAGCTCTGTGGGGCTGATCCGTCTGCCGGATGTCTATTTAAGATCACATGCTGCTGCCAAAAGCGCTACGCTTGGTGTATTGTGTGTGCTCACCGGGGCGTTTCTCTACTTTGCTTTTTTCCTGGATTTCATCAGCGCGAAGCTGCTGCTGGGGATCGTCTTCGTATTTATGACTTCACCGTTGTCAGCCCACCTGACCGGCCGGGCGGCTTACCGCTCCGGTGTTCCGCTGTGGAACCGCCGTATCCAGGATGACCTCAAAGAGGTGCTGGAGAAGGAACGGATCAAGTCGGATTCTTCAACGTCATAGCCGTAAAATAGAAACAGGGATGTCCTCCAGGCCATAAATGGTCTGAGGGACATCCCTGTCCTGGTTTATTGTGAAAGCTGCTGCGGAGAATTGTGATTCCGCGCAGTCCGTCTGCGGTACAGATGCAGCAGGGCGTAAGAGAGGACGAACGCAGCTGTAACCAGCCATAGCGGGATTCGCGGATCGAGCTTGTACGCCCAGCCGCCGATGATGCCCGCAGGTGCAGTGAACAGCAGGATCAGCACAGACAGCGTGGAAAATACTTTGGCCCGCTTATCGTCATCGATGGCGTTCTGTACGGCAGCCTCCAGATAAGGGGAACTGATCATCAGTCCCACGGCTGCCAGTATGGTGCTGAGTCCGATCCACAAGAGGCTGGACGAAGGATATAACACCAGCATGGCATTGGACAGCGCAGAGAGTCCGAAGCCGGCCATCATGGAGCGGTGGGCGCTCTGGTCCGGGATTTTGGGCATAAGCAGCCATAGGGTCAGCAGCATGATTATAGAGGAGACTGCGGGAAACAGAGAAAGGATACCGCTATCTATGTGCAGATAATCAGCCAGATATAGCGACAGATAGGTGCTCTTCAGCGTGGCCTGAAAGTTGAACAGGATGTATACGCCGAAGATCAGCAGCAGATTGCGCTCCACCCACAGCTCACGGAAGGCGCCGCCATATTCGACCATAATTTCCCGCAGTCCAAGTTCACGTGTTTCCTGACGTTTCCTTATTCCGGCTTCGGTTTCGCGGGTCGTTAGCTGGCGGCCGACGAACTGGAAGGTCATGAACAGAAACGCGAGCACATACATCATACGCATTCCCTGAATCATGCCGTACTGGTGTACAAGCAGACCGCCCAGCGGTGCAAACAACCCTCCGATGACACCGATAATCTGCAGCAGGGTGAAGACATACGTCCGGTCAGAGGGCCGGGTGTCTTCGACAATCAGGCAATAAAAAGCAATATGCGGAACACGCTGGAAGCCGTTAATGACCGCAGCTGCCGCAAAAAACCACAGATTCTGTGATGCGGCCCATAACAGGGTGGCCAGGCTCCAGCTAAGCAGGTCAAAATATAAAATAGCCCGCTTGCGTCCCAGACGGTCCGTTAAATATCCGCTGATTAATGAAGAGAATACCTGGACGATCAGTCCGATGGTGGTAATCCAGCCGATGTTCAGCTCCGTCAGTCCCAGTTCGTACATATAAAGCGTGGCATAGGTGGAGAACATGCTGTAGGGAATCAGGAAAAAGGGCTCAAAGGTTAAGCAGCCCCGGCTGTTTCCCTGCAGCCGCGGAAAGAAAGGTTTGGCCATGATGAAATCCTCCAGGGTTGTCTGTAAAGTAAGGAAAGGTCCAAACCATTAAATGATAATTACAGGACAATGTCAACAACAAAACACAGCTCAGTTGCAGTAGTGCCTGAAGTTACTGTAGACTGGTTAGAAAAGCTTTTGTGCTCGGATGAAATTTACATAAGGTGGTTAACATGTATATCCTTATCGGAATCGTATTTATCATTGTATATGCCTTAATTGTATTCTACATCGGCTGGAGCGGCTGGGGCTGGATCAAGCCGGTAGTGTCTGGCAGGTTCCGGCTATTCTATATCCTTGCGCTTGTTTTTCTGGCCAGCTCGCTGATCCTGTCCAGAGTGGTCGCAGGATCGGCCATTTTAAGTGTTATCGGCAGCTACTGGCTGGCATTGTTCAGCTTATTGATTATGCTGCTGCCGCTTGTTCATCTATCGGTCTGGTTAACGAAGCTGAGCAGGCTGCCGCGTCTTGCTGTTCAGAAGTGGTCGGGGATTCTTACTATGCTGCTGCTGGCCGGTCTGCTTGGATTCGGGAGCTTCAACGCTTACAGTCCGGTTGTCCGTTCGTATGACATACTGATCGACAAGGCAGGTCCGGCGCAAGGTGAACTTCATATTGTGATGGCATCAGACATGCATTTTGGCTATTTATCAGGAAAAGGCCATGCGGAGCGGATGGTAAAAGAGATCAATGCGCTGAAGCCGGATATTGTATTATTCCCCGGTGATATTGTAGATGATGATATTGTGCCGTATAAAAACAAGGGCATCGGTGCGATTTTAGCGGAGATTGAAGCGCCGCTCGGCGTGTATGCTTCACTGGGCAATCATGACCGCTTCAAAGGCGGGACGGAGGAGATCATCAGTCTTCTGGAGGAGAGCGGGATTCAGGTTCTCTATGATGAAGCCATTGAGGTGGGAGACTGGCTGACGCTGATCGGGCGGAAGGATTACAGTGATAAGGATAGAGCGGAGCTGTCTGTTCTGATGGAGAACATAGATGGCTCGAAGCCGGTAGTTATGCTGGAGCATCAACCGGTCGGCTTCGACACCGCAGAGGAGCAGGGGATTGATCTGATGGTATCCGGTCATACCCACCGCGGGCAGATTGCGCCTGCCAATATATTGACTGACAGATTGTTTGAGAATGACTGGGGTTATCTGCAGAAAGGGCGGCTCCATTCCATAGTATCTTCCGGATATGGATTCTGGGGTCCGCCGATCCGTATCGGATCGCGGTCGGAGGTAGTGTCCATTCATGTGAATTTTAATCATTCAGAGCGATAGTACAAGAAGGGTCCATCCGAATGTCCGGATGGACCCTTCTTGTTATAAGCCACTCTGATTCTTGTGGAAATAGACTGCCTCCGCACAGCCAGCGGAATCCGCGTCTGCCGTGGGTTCCGGCAGCTCACTCTTGAGACGCAGCTCCTTTGCTGCTCAATATTTCCTTGTAGAGTTCTATTGCCAGCGCCCGTGACCGCTTAAGATCAACAATGGCATCAGCGCGGGGCAGGTGGATGGCTTGGTCTGACAGTTCTGACAGCTCAGGCATCCAGGTGCGGATATAGCTGCCGCTGGGGTCGTGGGTCTGAGACTGGGTTACCGGATTCATCACCCGGAAATAAGGCGAGGCATCGTATCCGAGTGAAGAGCTCCACAGCCAGCCGCCGCGGTTCAAAGTATTGTCATAATCGCTAAGCTTCAGCCGGAAGTAACGCTCGCCGTAAATAAACGGACAGCCGAGATTCTTGGTCAGGAACATCGCCGTAATCATCCGCAGCCGGTTTGGCATCCAGCCCGTTTCATTCAGCTGGCGCATAGCTGCATCAATGACCGGAATACCGGTCTTGCCGAGGGACCATGCCTCGAAATTATGTGTCCCCAGAGCTGAAAGATCATACATATTCTCGTAGTTGAAAAACACAGGATCCAGCCGTGCCTGATACAGATAGAAATCCCTCCAGGCCAGCTGTCTCAGCCACTCTTCCCCTAAGTGCTCATTCTCCGTAAGCCGGTTATAGACTGTCCGGACAGAAATCGCCCCTGTATTAAGATGCCTGCTGAGCCGGCTTGTCCCTTCCTGCGAATAGTTATCACGGTGTGCCGCATAATGCTGCAGCTCCTTTTGCAGGAAATCCTCCAACAGATGACAGGGGCGCATAGTCTGCGCAGGCTGGGCAAGCGCTGTGAGCAGCCGGTTAATCTCTCCGGGAATCCGGAAGGTGTCTGTTATTTGCGGATGAATCTCCACGGTTTGCAGTTCGTGAAGACCCGTAGAGTAGGGAGGCCGGAAGCGTTCCGAGAGGAAGCTGCGCCAGCGGCGGTAAAAGGGGGTGAATACCTTAAAGGGCTCACTCCGCCCGCACCAATCCATGAAGTCTTCCAAGTCACAGAGCATACTGTCATGATGGGTGTGAAACCGTAGGCTCAGCGCATGGGCCGTGTCACGCAGAAGCCTGTCTCTTTTCAGAGCATAGGGGGTATAGTCGGCATGGACCCTAACCTCATGAATCGGATGAACCCCGGCCAGACTCCTTAAGATAGCATCCGGCTCCCCGTAAAGAATATGCAAAAGCTTACCTTTATGCGCATATTCCTGCTGCAGGCTGGATACATGCTGGAGGAAATTCAGGCCGCTATGCTCAAGATAACGTTCATTCCGTAACAAAAAAGGCTCCAGAATCAATACATGCAGGGAGTTTTCCTGCGCAGAGCAGATGGCGTCAAAAGCGGGAAGATCATCCGTCCGCAGATCCTTCCGGTGAATGAACAGAATCATAGCTGTAGCTCCGTTGGTTCATACAACCGGGTTAAGGCCTGCATATGCTGATCGTTCATGGGAGCTATTCTCGAAAAATAAGGCAGCTGCCATTTCTGCGCAGCAGAAGCCTGCTTATTAGTCACGGTATCCCAGTCCGGATACACGCGCATTGCCATTTTCCCTGGTGTATCCTTGTCCGCCAGCACCCCGTGCATTCTCAGCACGTCTTTGGGAAAGACGAACTGTCCACTCTCCCCGCTGAAGGGATGGAAGGTATGGATTACCAATATATCGGGAGCGTCCATATAGGCAAATGCCCGGTTTTTCCGCTCCGCATCCTTTTCCCAGAAGACGACAAACTGCCCTGTCTTCGTTGGGGTGATTTTTGCAACACGAAACCGAACGGACCGGGTATTCAGCTGGAACCGCCCTGCGCCGTATTCGGCATTCTGCGGTTCTTCCCGCACTGAATCAACAGTGAAGCGGGCCGGTGCATAAAATGTATCAGTTATATAAGCTAACGTATGATAAAAGTTATTCATGAGATGCCTTCTTCCTGAGTGGGTATAATGCTGTCTCCAATTAAGATAATACCAGTCCATCCGGCATAAATGTAAGCTGTTTGTAATGTTATGGAGGAAGATATTTGTTAGAATGGGGGAACTGCAGGAATTTACTCGACTAAAGGAGAGGTTTAATTGTTAAGAAAAGGATTTACCGTTATGTTCTCAATACTATTGCTATTATCCGGCAGTATCACGGCATTTGCTGCCGGGAAAGGCAGCGGGGGAGCAGAGGGAGCAACCCCATCAGGGATTCCGCTGACCCGTTTGGAAGCTTTTGTCGACGATTATGTAAAAGAGTACATAGGACAACAATCCGTAGGTGCGTCTGTTGTTATGGTAAAGGATGGCCGGGTGGTACTGTCCAAGGGTTACGGATACGCTGACTTGGAGCAGCAGGTCCCTGTTTCGAAGGATACGGTAATGGAATGGGGCTCAATCAGCAAGCTTACCGTATGGACCTCTGTAATGCAGCTGGTTGAGCAAGGAAAGCTCAATCTGAATGAAGATATCCGCAAGCTTTTGCCGGACAATTTCCTGACCAGGCTGAAATATGATGATCCCATAACGATGCTTCATCTGATGAACCACAATGCCGGATTCGAGGAGTATATGTTCGACATGGCTTATCAGTCCCCTGAGGAAGTACGCTCTTTGGAAGAGGGTCTGCAGCTGGCCCAGCCGGCCCAGATTTACAGACCGGGTGAGGTTATAGCCTACTCTAACTACGGCAACTCACTGGCTGCCTATATTGTGGAGAGAATCAGCGGCCAGCCATATCATGAATACGTTCAGCAGCATATTTTTGATCCCCTCGGGATGAAGGATTCGATTGCCTATTCTGTTGTAGAGGACCGTCCGGAGCTGCTGGAGCATAAAGCTAAAGGTTATTTCTTCGAGGGAGAAGGGGCCTTTACGCAAGGATCATGGAATTATATGTCCATGTACCCTAACGGAGGCAATAACGGCACTGCAGAGGACCTGGCTAAGTTTGCGATGGCGTTCATGCCTGCAGCCGGAGAAGCATCCCCTCTATTTGAGAAGCCGGAGACACTGGGCACGATGCTGACTCAGAGTTATACCTCAGCTGAAGGAATGCCGGGTATTGCCCATGGGTTCTGGGAATATCCCGGAATGAAGCGTACGCTTGGACATGGCGGAAATACGATTGCATTTGCCACCAATCTGCAGATTGTGCCTGAAGACCGGTTCGCGATTATAATTATGACCAATCAGGCCAGCGAATCCAATATTGTACATGGTCTGACCAAAGCTATACTGGGCACGCGTGAGCAGGCAGATGCCGGTGATCTGCCGGATTCGTCAGAGGTTCAAGGTGAGTTCATGGCTGCGCGGCGCCCCGGACACGGCTTCATGAATCTATTCCCCTATCTTACGCTGATGAAGCTTGAGCCGCAGGGGGAAGATCAACTCCGGGTATCACTTGCCGGGATGACCGGAAGCTATAAGCAGGTTCAGCCCTATCTCTATGAGAAAGTAAGCGGAGACTCGGCGCTGGATGCCTGGCCAATGCTGCATGCCACAGTCAGTGAGGGGAAGGTGGAGGCCATCTCGGTATATACGACAGATTATTTGCCGCTGCCTGCTGGGAAGTCAATGCCGGTGCTGCTCATGAATGCTGTGCTTGCGGTACTGGCCATCCTCTATTTCGTTATCGCCCCATTTGTATTGCTGATACAGGCAATATTGAACAAGCGAAGAGCCGGAACACGCCCTGCACCTCGTGCCGTCAGCCGTATGCTGGCAGCTGGCCTCACCTTGACAGGTACCGGCATTGTGGTGAACAACCTGATTCTGGCCTTGAGGATGCTAAGCAACAATGAACGAGCCTATGCAGAAGTGTATCCGCAGATTTTGGTTAACTATGGTCTGACTGGACTGGCGGTGTTGTTCTTGGCCGCGTTGCTGCTATCCTGGAGGAAGAACCGCTCTGCTTCAACTGCCCGTGGCAAGTGGTCTGCTATTCTTCCTATAGTCATGATGGCTGTTCTGGTGGGGTTGCTTGTATTCTGGCAGTTCTACAGTTAAGCAGGGGAATTACATTGTAAATAACGCCTGACGAATTGAATTTTCCTAAGCTGATTTCCAATTGTTCGTCATTACTGAATACATCGCCAAGTGCCGTATACGCACCGGCGATGTATTTTTGTGTGTTCCTGATTAATCAGCTGCGCTGCAACAATTAATATTTAGGCAGCTTGAGTACCGGCCATAATAGCTTCCTCAATACCGGACGAAGCCAATAAGCCAATACAGTCGTTCCGGTCCATGAGCTGCGCTTATTCTGCAGGTATTGATCGTTGATAATATAAGTCCGGGTAGAAGGGGGACTCTTGAGACCGAACTCATCCCATTTTGCCGGATCATTCGAGCCATTGAGCCTTTTAAGCATATTTGCTGTTTCATGGTCTATTTTAGCGGGGATCTGTTCGTAGGCCTGGGAAATTTGCATATGAAATTCATCGATCGGACTGCGGCTGGCGAGGCTCTCCAGGTGGATGCTTTCACGAAGGTAAGAGACGTATGCCAGATGGTCCGCCCAGAACGCGTCGATATAAAAAAGCCGTACCCGTTGCTCCGCAGGGCTCATCGGTTTCGTGCCTTGCAGAATTCCGAGCCGCTCCGCGTATAGAATCCGCCTCTGATCCTCCAACATATCCGAATAACCGTTCAGTTCCTGGTGGATATCGAAGTTTTGGCTCATAATAACGCGCTGGGTATGCGCGATTTTGCTGCGGAGCAGCGGACCATCGAGAGCCTCATCCTGCCTGGGAACGCGAACCGCTTTATCGAATCCGAACCGCAGCATCAGCTCGTCCTCTAAGCTTACGTAGAATACGGAGGCTCCCGGGTCGCCTTGGCGGCCGGAACGCCCGCGCAGCTGGTCGTCGATCCGTACGCTTTCATTCACATGGGTGCCAATCACGTACAACCCGCCCAGCTTGGCTACTACCTCTGCCTGCGCGGGGTCACCACCACCGAGCCGGATGTCGACGCCGCGTCCCGCCATATTCGTAGACACCGTGACGGCGCCGGCTGCTCCGGCTTTGGCGATGATCCCGGCTTCTTCTGCATCGTTTTTTGCATTCAGAACCTGACAGGGTACACCCGCAGCCGCTAATGCCTCTGCCAGCATGTCAGACTCCTGGACACTGGATGTTCCAATGAGAATAGGACGTCCCGCCTTGTGAACGGACGAGATTTCTTGTACAAGTGCTTTAAATTTGGCTTCTTTATGGGTATAAATCACGTGCGGATGGTCGATTCGTATGTTTGTCCGGTTCGGTGGAATTTGCACGACCTGCAGCATGTAAACCGCTTTGAATTCCATTGCGGAAGCGTGCGCGGTCGCCGTCATTCCGCAAATTCCCGGATACAGGCTAATGAAATGCTGGAGGGTAATTGTGCCGAGAATTCTCCCTCCAACGCTCCACTGCAGCCCTTCTTTGACCGCAAGCGCGGCTTGCAGCCCGTCCGGTAAATACCTATTCTCGGCCACGCGGCCGGTATATTCCTCGATCTGCTCGATTTTACCGTCCCGGACGATATAATCAATGTCTTTGTTTAATAACGATTCCACATGCAGCGCGCAATTTAATAACGTTAACAAGTGAGAATTATGGCTATCGTACAAATTTCCGCAACCCAGCAGGGATTCCGCCTTCGCAGCGCCGGCTTCATTCAAATAAACATTCCGCTGGAACTCGTCGAAGTCGTAATGCTCCACGGGCTGGAGGTGCCGGGCCACTTCTGCGAACAGAATGCCGTCACTGATGGAAGAGTCCGACTCCCCGCTGATGACCAGCGGCACCCGCGCTTCGTCAAGAAGCAGCGAATCCGCTTCATCGACGATGACATAGTGGAACGGACGATGAACGGTATCGGCTTCGCTTAGTGCGATCGTGTCGCGCAAGTAATCGAAGCCTGCCTCTTTCGCCGTAACGTAGGTTATATCGGCGGCGTATGCTTCCCGTTTCCGGGACAGGCTCATGCCCGCCTGCACCGGCTGAACCGTTAATCCGAGGAAACGATACACCGGACCCATCCACCCGGCATCGCGCTTGGCCAAATAATCGTTAAAGGTCAGCACATGAACCCCTTCGCCGGTCAGTGCATTTAGATAAGCAGGCATAACCGCAGATAGCGTTTTTCCTTCACCGGTATGCTGCTCGATTAAGAATCTCTCATGCAGTGCGATCGCAGCCATGATCTGGACATCGTAGGGCTGTAGTCCGAGCGTTCTTTTCGCTGCCTCACAGACAAGCGCATATGCATCAACAAGCAGCTCGTCCAATGGCGTACCCGACCGTGCTTCTTTTTGCAGCCGTAGGGATTCCGCTTGAAGCTGGCTATCCTCCCATGCTTGCAGATTCCGGCTCCTGATGAGCTCCGTTTGGTCCTGATAGATCTTCAGCTTACTCCGGTTATCGTAGTCTTTGAATCGATGCATCAGCTTGACGGCTATATTCATAGGAATATCTCCCTTCGGTAGTAGAATGAAGTCCAATCGCTCCACAATATGGAATGCTTTGCCGGGCTTCAAGCTCATAAACTTCGTATTACTACGTAAAAGCCTGCCCAAAGTTTCTATTTATTTCCTCCCGGGCAAAATTGCCCGAAAGACGCGGTCTTACATACAAAAGCAGCAGTAACCTCCGGTCTACGGGGCTGCTGCTGCTTTTTCATAGGGTGCAATCTGTCCTAAATAGTGGTATGCAGATAACAGATAGGTTTCTAGTAAAAGGGGGTCTGTGCTAACCGGAGTTCATGGGCTGTTGTCAAATTATACGAAAGCGCATTGTGGCGCAACTCCAGGTACAGCTCGGCCTTCGTGGCGTTGATATAGGGCTGGACAAATAAGACGCCGATGCCGAGTGCCAGCAGGCCCAGCAGAATCCAGCCAATGAAGCTCAAATCAAGCACAAACATGCTGAATTTATGACCGCGTGTCATTTGCTTGCTTAATTCTACTGCGCGGTTATATCCAATGTGCGGATTGTCCGCAAGGATGTAAGGCACCTGGCTGTACGCATAGGATTTTACAATGCCAGGAATGATCAGCAGCAGGAACCATAAGAAATTCAAAAAACCTCTCCAGAGCATAGTTAGAACAATAGCCCAATACCGGTCCCTGTTAAATGCATAGCCGACATTGCCCATCCGGACTTCTCCCTCGGCAGATCGTTTGAAGTAACGCAATGAACCAACAGCAAGGGGGGAAGCGATCAGGATGTATAACGCTATTCCAATTACTGCGAAGATGCCAATTATGAATAATGCGATTGCAAGAAAAGATCCTAACACGCTCCAATCTAATTCCACACCGGAGCTGGAAATTTTAGAACGTGCCGACGATCCCCAGTTCCGATCAAAGCTTGGAATACCTGAGCCTTCTCCGAGCAAGACCAGCAGTAAACTTACTACAAAAGCTTTCCAATACGAGGTGCGGAG
Organism: Paenibacillus sp. FSL E2-0178; assembly: GCF_038593005.1. NCBI lineage: Bacteria > Bacillati > Bacillota > Bacilli > Caryophanales > Paenibacillaceae > Paenibacillus > Paenibacillus sp. FSL E2-0178. Next base: position 905,214 of record NZ_CP151953.1, on the reverse strand, counting down.
GACATTCTTAGCCCTTCCCTTTATTTCTTTACGATCCCACATCAAAAAACCTCTTTCCTTTTGCATTTTGTTCTTCGTCTTACAATTGATACCATAGATTATGTCATTAGACAAACAATTAATTACTGTGACTTTTGACTGGAGAGTGAAGATTGCAGAGTGAGGGAAGGACAATGGGCTTTAGGGAAGAACATGAGCATTGGCTGGGCGAACATGTTAAACGAAGAAAGGGAGAACGCCTGGATGCACTAAAACGCGGTCATGGCTATGGTAACCGCTTGTTTATCGAAGAGGTATGGTGGCCGCTGGCGGGACATTATCAGGGACTACACCCGGAATATGAAGTTAAGGATGGGCGTGGCAGATCCTATTTTGTCGATGTACTATGGGAGGTCGGAGCCTCGCGTATTGCATTTGAGATTATGGACTTTGGCTCACATGGCACGGACCGGAGCAAATACCGGATGGACCTGAACCGCGGGCTTTTCCTACAGTCACAGGAATGCATGCTGCTTTTTATATCGCTGGATGAGCTGAAAGAAAATCCGTCTTTCATCCTCTCCGCGCTGCGGAGCATTCTGTATCCATATTTGTCGGCAGGAATGTCTGCACATAGAATCGCTGAGAGAACCTATTCTAAAATCGAATGTGATTTGATGCGGTCAGCCATCCGTCACCATCGTGTCCTTCGCCCGGCAGATGCCGCGAGAGAGCTGGAGCTGCACACGATGACGGTCATAAAATACTGCCGCAAGCTGGTGGATAAAGGGAAATTTCGCCCCGTGGCAAGAGGAGTATCTCAGCGGGTGATTTATTATGAGTATATGGGTACGCTCCAAAGTCCAGATTTGATCTGAAGAGTAATATGGCCCACGATACTTATGGAAAGCCAGACATTTAAAGAGGCGGGACGGTGAATTCGTGTAATTGTATGCGGAAAACCGAATACAAAGTACGGCTGCGAAGGTAAATTGCTTCTCTAATTGGCTGGAAAGTAACAAGAGCCCGTGCCAGGCAGGCACGGGCTCTTCATGGTAACTATTCGCCAGTGGCGACAGCGTTCTCTTCGTACGAAATCCAGTCACTCCAGCTCCCCGCATACAGCCGCACGTTCTTGTACCCGGCCTTCTCCAAGGCCAGCACATTCGGGCAGGCGGTTACGCCGGAGCCGCAATAGACGATAATCTCAGCTTCCTTGTCTAATCCGGCAAAATGCGCCGCAAGTTCATCGGCGCTCTTGAAGCTGCCGTCTGCGTTCTGCGTGTCTTTCCAGAAGTAGTTGACCGCACCGGGGATATGCCCCCCGACCGGGTCCAGGGTCTCATTCCGGCCGTGATAGCGCTCATTGGCCCGGGAATCGATCAGAATGGTATTGGCAGCATCAGCCCCAGCATCAGCCGTCTTCTCCGACACCCGGCGAACCTCTTCAACATCCACCAGCATCTGCGTCTGCACATTTGCTGTAAAAGTACTCGGCACCCGCACCGGCTGATGATCTGTCACCGGGTATTTCCCGGCTTTCCACTGGCTGAAGCCGCCTTCCAGGATGAATACCTGCTCGTGTCCGAGGTAGCGCAGCAGCCACCACAGCCGGGCAGCGTTCATGCTGCTCTCATCGTCATAGGCAACGATACGGGAATCGTTCCCGATTCCGAGCTTCGCGAGCCGTGCCGCCAGCACCTGCGGATCAGGCAGGGGATGACGGCCGCCATGCATGCCTACCGGACTGGACAGATCCAGCTCCAGATCGAGATAGACAGCGCCTGGAATATGTTCTTGTTCATAGCTTTCCCGGCCTGCTTCGGGTTTGCCCAGGGTGAAGCGGCAGTCGATGATAGCCTGCTCCGGCTCATAGAGCCTAGCCAGCAGCCAGCGTTTGGTAACAGTAGCGTCCATAAGTATCCCATCCTTTGCATGTTTCATATGAAATACATTATAGCGGAAAAATCACAGCTTGGCAGAATATGCTCCCTAACAGTTAATTCTGTTCTGCGAATTGGGCTTCAACAGCTGCAGTTGCAGGAGGCAGATCCATGTCTTGCTTCCAGATCAGAATCGGATTATTATCCTTGGGGCCATAATAGATGGCCTTGATTTGAGCTTTTGTTCAAGATTAAGACTGCTTGCCTGCAGCGTTTCCTGCGGCTCAGCGGGTTCCCGGCGTTTTTGCTTCTCCATATAAGTGAAGTAGGTATTTTTAGCGATTTGACAGAGCCAGACACTGATTTTACAATTGCCTTTGAACTGGTTAATATTTTTCACGGCTTTGACAAACGTTTCTTGCGTAATTTCCTCAGCAATTTGTGTATTCCGGCGTAGATATGCTCTACCTCGGCCACATGTTCACCACCTTACATAGATAAGAACCGGCTGCGGAAGATTCGTTACAGCTCAGCACAAAAAATGAGAAAGGGGTACAAGCCTATGAATACCATTGTAAGCCAGGCCTGGCCGGAGTGGAATGGAACGTTAAGGAAGCGGAGCGGAGGCTGGAATAACACCACCTACTTCGTGGAGAAGGACGCCCGCCTCGCTGTACTAAGGATCTATGATACACATCGGGACCGGAATAAAATAGAGTTCGAGCATGCTGTGCTGCAGAAGCTGGCTATACTGGATTTGCCGTTTAAAACCCCCGTTCCCATTCTTACCTCCACAAGGGAAACGATGGTTCAGCTAGATGAGGGGGAAGGAAAACTCGCTTGCCTGTTCGGCTATATTGATGGTGAATCTCCCGCTGAACAGGATTCCGGCTTCTATGAGTCGTTCGGTGAGGCGGCCGGGACATTATCTGCTGTGCTCGCTGATGTGAAGCCGGAGAGCCCTCCTGTATACAGGCCCTACTATGAGCTGGGGCGGTCGTACCCGCTGTGCACCCGGGAAGCGCTCCGCGACCTGTTGTTGAATCCACCTGAATCTCTCCAGGGTTTGCTGCCCGAACTGAAAGTGCTGGTTGAGGCTTATGAAGGTGTGGCAGACGCACTGGAGCAGCTGGAGGAATTACCCCACCAGCTGGTGCATGGCGATCTTAATGCCTCCAACCTGCTGGTGGATGCGGAGGATGCTGCGCAGGTGACGGCGCTGCTTGATTTTGAGTTCTGTACCTGGGATGTGCGGGCCATGGAGGCTGCGGTCATTCTGTCCGGAATGCTGTGCCACGAAGAGGAAGAGCGGATTATCCGTGATTTCTGGCGGGGCTTTAGCCGCAAGATCATGCTTACCGCAGAAGAATTTGCAGCGATTCCGACGCTGATCCTGCTGCGTAAGGTCGACGTCTTTCTTCATTTTGTCACCCGTTACTGGAAAGGCATTGATGAAGTGAAGGTGCTGCAGGAGCAGATCGCAGTGCTCGCTGCAGAGGTGATACAGATGTCGGGCGGGAAGGTGTAGCTGGAATTTTATTTGCTTAAAAGCGAGCGAATAACAAATAAGACCTGTAAGTAGAAGCTTAGCTGAAAGAGAGCTTCTTACGGGTCTTTTGGCCGTATTCAATCTTATAATAAATTATTATCATAAATCCTATGTAAAAGCTCCCTGCCATAATGGATGACGTTCGGCTGTTTGTTGAGGGTGCCCCAATATATATCGCCAATTGCCATCTTAATGCAGCAGATTTGCACTTCTATATTCCTCTCCTTAAGTATCTCGGCTCCATAGCCTTCGAAATATGCTTTCATAGCACGTTTATTATCTTTGAAATACCGCCCGAATAGAATGGAGAAGTTATCCACATCAATACCCCATAACATATTCTCAAAATCAATCATTCCGGTGAAAATACCGTTATTATCAACCAGCCAATTCCCTGGTGTAGAATCCCAGCTTATGGGGACTGGTTTAGCAGGCTCAAAAATTTGAGTGTTCTGAAGAGCCCAATGGGTTAACTCGATCTCTGAAGATTGCAGCAACCCTTCCTGAGTACACCGCTTACTAACATCAATAATTGAATTGGATATATATTTAACCGGGTCTGCATTATGGTTTAACTCAATTGGATTTCCATTCTTATCGGGGCGGCCAAACCAACGGCCATTCTGTGAATGATGTAAGACTCTTGTAAGTTCACCAGCTTTACGGTAAGCAGCATCATTAGCTGCGGAACTTAGTTCCGCTTCTCTCAGGATTGTCCCATTAATCGAAGTTATCAATATCGCTTGCCATTCATCGCCCTCAAAGGAACTGATCAGCTCTGGTACATACGGCTTCAAGTGACCTGTCCAATGAGTATAAGCAAAAACTTCCGGATGCCATCTTTGTTTTCTGGTATAGGTTTTTAAGTAATAACATTTGTTGCCGGTGTCTGAACTAAGCTTCCAGACTCCTGTCCTTACGCTATTTAATCTTAAATTAGCTATGACTTGAAAGGTGCCAATGGCGGATAGAACCAATCCGCTTAATTCAGGTGGATATATTTCTAGATTGAGCATGCTTATCCTAATCCTCCTCAAGCGTTGCCGATACTATTGACATTTCTAACATATCATATTGTTCAGTCCGCGGATATTTTTGTTTACTGCCTGCCGCCCTTGAATTTGTCTCTTACCTAATAGTGATGCCGTACAGTTTGAATGTTAATAACAGTCCGGCTAACAGCCTTGAACAACCAAATAGGGCACACTCCGGCTGGGTGATACCGGAGTGTGCCCTATTTGTCTTGCGGATGCTACTAGATCAGCCGGTAACCCGAAGGCAGATTTCCGCTGCTGCGGATGCTGCGGATTTGTGCCAGGGTCAGCCTTTGGTTAGTTGAGATAATCGACTCTACATCGTTGCCGGAGATAAAGTCATCCAGATCACGGATGCTGTGGTTCCCGCGAAGCACACGGAAGCTGCCTCTGAACCGGGTTCTGCTGAACAGGACGAGCGTAGCATTGCTGCTGGTGGAGAAGAAACGGAGACTTTCGATTCCGTCCAGAATATTGTCGGTATTACGGATACCCAGATTGCCCCGGTAAATTCTGCTTCTTCCCCGGTAGTTTTCTTCGCTGTACACGGTCAGCCGCGGATAAGTCTGTGAGATATGAACCTCTTTGTCCATGCGAACTCCTCCTCGAAGCTGGAATGGCAAATGCAGTACGATACTGTCAGATGCAATACTATTCTATGATTGCTTTGGAAGACTGGTATGGTTAAACCCCCCGCATGAATAGCCTGTTTCCGGAGAGGAAAAGGAAAAAATTAACAAACGGTCTTTACAGATCGAAATGTCTAGTGTACTATTTAACTAACACACCAATACAATGTTGGGAATACACAGTTGGAACAAAGCTGGAAACAATAACAATCCCGTACTACACAAGGAGGCTGTCATGAATTCGTCCACTCGTAATCAAGGGCTGTCAGGCCCCATAAAGGAAGAAACCGTATTGGAAATGCAAGGCGTCAGCAAGGTGATAAAAGGGAAGGCGATAGTAGATAACCTTAGCTTCGATATCCGCAGAGGGGAAATTATCGGACTGCTGGGTCCGAACGGGGCGGGTAAAACGACCACCATCCGCATGATGACCGGACTTATCCGAATGAGCAGAGGAGATGTCCTTATTCATGGGCACAGCATACGCAAGGATTTCAAGCGGGCCATCTCGCAGATCGGAGCGATCATAGAGAACCCGGAGTTTTATCCCCATATGACCGGTTATGACAATCTGAAGCAGTATCTGCGGATGAGTGACGGGGCCGGAGAATCGCGGATTGATGAAGTTGTGGCGCTGGTTGGACTGCAGGAAGCGATGGATAAGAAGGTAAAAGCGTATTCGCTGGGTATGCGCCAGCGTCTTGGCATCGCCCAGGCCTTGCTGCATTCGCCCAAGCTGCTCATTCTGGATGAACCGACCAACGGGCTGGATCCCGCCGGAATCCGGGAAATGCGTGATTATATGCGCACGATTGCCGAGGTGGAAGGCATTGCAATACTGATCTCCAGCCATATGCTGGCCGAGATTGAACAGATCTGCCACCGCGCGGTTGTAATTCAGAACGGGAAGCTTGTAACGGTTACGCAGCTTGCTGAGGCGCCGGAAGCGCGCAGTGAAGTAGCCCTTACCATCCGGGTGGATAATGCCGGGAACGCGCGTACTGTTGCCGAAGCACTGCAGGGAGTGGAGGTTACCGGGACAGATGAAGCTCACTCCGAGCTGCATGTAAGCCTGCCCGACGGGAATGTTCCGGAGCTTGTGGCTGCACTCAGTGAAGCCAAGGTTGGGGTATACCGGATTACCGAGAATAAACAGAGCCTGGAAGATGATTTCCTGAAATGGACAGGGGGTAACCGCATTGCGTAAATTTAATCAGCTCGTACAGAATGAATGGCTCAAAATATCGAAGAAACGCAGCTTTACTGTTCCATATGCCCTTCTGGTGCTGATGGTATTTGTGATAGGTTATATTGTGCACACGGTGGCAGGGGCGGATACGTATGCCTCCGCGGCGGAATTCACAGCAGACTCACTGCTGCCTACAGGAATCGGTCAGGTGCTGGTGATCCTCGTCATTGTAGGGATAGCGGGGATAGTATCCAAAGAATACAGCCAGGGGACCATCAAGTTTCTGCTGATCCGGGCCCGCAGCCGGACTGCGATACTGGCCTCTAAATATGTAACCGTACTGCTCTATTCATTGAGTATGCTGCTGATTGCGACAATCGCGCTGTTTGTCTCAGGAATGATCTTCTTTGGACTCAGCGGAGGGGATTCGGGACTCAGCGATATCCTTACCTCACTGTTGTACTCATCCGTATACTGCATCGTGTATGCCACGATCGGATTTATGCTTGGAATACTGACCCGTTCAACAGGAGTAACGATCGGTGCGACTATCTTTGCTACTACCATAGATAAAATCATCATCTACCGTGATTTCTATAAATACTTCCTGTTCCCGAACCTCAATCTTGCAGCTTACAAAGATGGCGGTGCGCCGATGCAGGGAATGACGTTGAACTTCTCCATTGTGCTGCTGTGCATATATATGGCGTTGTTCCTGCTCGCGGGATTTGCGGTCTTCAGACGCAGGGATGTTGCTTGATGGTTATTGAATTTGATAACAACCAGCCGATTTATCTTCAGATCATGAATTACATCAAAGGGGAGATCATCACAGGCAAGCTGAAGCCCGGTGACAAAATCCCCTCAGTACGTGAATTGGCCGCAGAACTGCAGATTAATCCGAATACGGTACAAAGAACCTTTCAGGAACTGGAGCGTGAGACAATCGTGGAGACCCGCCGCGGCATGGGCAGATATGTTACCGGAAGAGAAGAGACGATTCTGACCATCAAGAAGGAAATGGCACAGGATGTGCTGGACCGTTTTATCCGCGGCATGCAGGAGCTCGGCTTCCAGGGTGAAGATATTCTGGCGGCCGTAGCGGAGAATATACATCAGCGTGACCAAGAATAGGGGGATTACCAAGAGTGGATGAGTTACTTGAAGTACAGGGCGTGACCAAGAATTTCGGCTCCAAACAAGCGCTGAGCAATGTCTCCTTTACGCTGGGAGTAGGCAGAATTACCGGACTGCTCGGCAGCAACGGCAGCGGCAAAAGCACCCTCATGAAGCTGATCGCAGGATTGGCACAGCCGGGCTCAGGCCGGATTTTAGTCCTCGGTGTTCCCATTGGGGTGGAGAGCCGGAAGTTTGTATCCTTCATGCCTGATGTTCCCGTTACGGAGTCTTGGATGAATGTGGGGGATGCGTTGAAGTTCCAGCGGGATTTCTACCCGGACTTCGATCAGGCCAAAGCCCAGCGGATGCTCGATTTCATGAATCTCAGAGTACAGGATAAGGTCCGGACGTTATCCAAAGGGATGAACGAACGTCTCCAGCTCACCCTTGCGCTGTCGCGCCGGGCCAGACTCTACATGCTGGATGAGCCAATCGGCGGTGTCGACCCTGTAGCACGGACCAAAATTCTCAATGCGCTGATGGAGTTCTATGAGGAAGACAGCAGTATTCTGATCTCTACACACCTGGTGAACGATATCGAACGGATTTTTGACGAGGTTATTTTCTTGAAAAACGGGGAGATCGTTCTCCAGCGCGAAGTGGAAGAGCTCAGACTCGAGCGCGGGAAAAGTATAGATGAGCTGTTCAGAGAGGTGTTTGCCGAATGCTGAAGCTGTTAAAATATGACCTGAGACGCAGAAGGGAACGGATCCTCGTCTTTATTGTTATTGCTCTGCTGGTTCAGCCTGCGATTTGGATATCCAGCACTAAGGTCAATGAACAACTAATTTCGCTGAATCTGGTTATCTACTTTATACTTGCATTGGCGCTTGTATTTATAGCTGTATTCAGTTATTTCCGGAATCTGAAGTCTTACCAGCGGCGGCTTATCCCGGTTACTGCCCTGCAGACGGTCATGTCACCGTTGCTGTTTGCGCTGCTGCTAATCTTGACGGTGATTACTCTCGGTCTGGTGCATTTTGGCATTTACCAGCTGATCTACCCGCTGGATTTCCTGCCGGATAATATAGTGTCAGTTGGCTTAAGATGTTTATTGCAGTTTATGTGGTCAGTTGGTTTCATGATGATTATGGTTATGTTCTCTATTACTATAGCATTAAGCTTTCGCTTCAAGGGGAGAGTATGGATAGGGATTGTGATCCTCACACTTCTGCAGAATGGTATAGCCTATCTTGAAAAGTTTATGTTTAACAGCTATTTCATTGGTCTGGACAATACCTTTAATTTTGAGATTTACGAGAATAATCTGCGGCCAGACAGCGGAGTAACGATCAGATACCTCTCTACGAATCAATGGCCGCTTTTGTTCGAATTTGTAGTTGCCATAATACTGATCTATTCAATGGTTGTAATGGTGAAAAAAAGAATTGAAGTTTGATCGCGTAGGGAGCTGCCCTGTGCAGATGTCCATTCAACGAGAAAGCAAGGCTGACGATGTCAGCCTTGCTTTCGTTTTTGTGCAAATTACAGTTACAATCCTTGAGCCCTTCTGCCGTGGGTCCAGATCTCCAGCTCCCGCAGCAGCTGTTCTTCCTCGGCTTCCTGCAGATCAAGTCTTACCCCGTACTGGAATTGTCCAAGGCCGAACATCCAGCCCCAGCGGACACTTCCTTCATACTGAAGCTTCTCTTCCGCCAGCTGGAAATGTATAATCAGCTTCGTATCGCCTGCAGTGAAACGGAGGTTCAGAGAAGTACGTACCTTACAGCCGGAGCGGCTAAGGTCTAGCAGGATGCCTTCCGTCAATTTTCCGGCTCCGGGCCCGTTATTACTGGCCGGGATTTCAAGCCAGCAATCGATGGGCTGGTTCATAACATAACGGAACGGTTCTTTTCTGCTGGAGTCATCCATCATTTACCTCCGCGAGTTTATTTGCTATTATATCGAAACGGCTACACTTGGACAATCTCCTAAAGTAGTATATTTTAAAATAATTTATAATCCGGTATTCAGAACTTTAGATTCAATACCCATAAGAAGAGGGGTCAAAACATTATGTATCAGTACCACAATGAAACTTTTCAGAATCAAAATTTTGACTATGCCAATATGCAGGATGGAGAGATGAACGGTTGCACCTTTGAACACTGCTCGTTCAGAGGGGCTTCCATGGAAGAAATGACCTCCAGCGGCTGCCGTTTTGTGAATTGTGATTTTACCGGTGCGCTGCTGAATGCTTCACTGCATAGAGACGGGGCTTTTACCAATTGCAAGTTTACCGGGGCGAATCTGTTTGTGTCGAAGTTCGAGAATTGTAAGATGATTGGTTCCGATTTCGCGAATGCCTATATGGATGGGATTACTCTCACCGGAGGGGACTGGGCTTATACGAATCTGCGTCATCTGAATCTCAGCAGGCAGGATCTGCGGGGCATCCGGTTCGCCGAGGCAGATATGCAGGGCTGCAATTTGCAAAAAGCGGATCTGCGCGGTGCCGACTTAAGCCGTGTACAGCTTGCGCAGTGCCAGCTTGCAGGAGCGGATCTGCAGGGTGCTAAGCTGGAGGGGATTGACCTGAAGAGTCTTGATCTTAAAGGGGTACGGCTGGATGTGGAGCAGGCTGTGCTGCTGGCCCGCTCGATGGGAGCCAAGGTGGGATAAGCGGAGGGTCTGGCCGACTGTTCACTATATACCTGCATAAGTGAGCAACAAAGGAACTGCCGCCCCGGAACGGGACGGCATGGCTGCAGTGTTTGTTGGAGCTGCTTTATGTAACCTGGTGAAGAATTAGAGGCTATAGAGTGAAGCCATGCAATCTACGAACATTTTGTTGTACTGGGAACGGGTCAGATCACTGGAAGAGGCGATATCTCTGCCCAGGAACTCAAACCAGGTAATTTCCGTGCCGTCTTTTTTGTAGAGGAATCTCTGGTGTTCAATGGCAAAAACCTCATTCTCATAAGAAGGAACATGCTCAAATTTCAGTTCGGTCCCCTGTTTCTCCGATATAAGCGTTGCCAGCAGAATAAGCATCTTGAACGGATCATCATACATCTCAAATTGTTCTGTCATCATCAATCACTCCTTAAGGTGGCATGTGCTACAGGGCAGATTATACTATAATGCCAAAATGTAAACACTATCATCCGCGCAACTCAGCACAATATTGATACAACCTATGAGCTAAATTAAGGAAATCCGCAAGTCTGCCGGAAGCTGTATTATATTTCCGCTTATTCCTTCCGATAAATAATTATCGACCCTTTTCGACATAGAGTGAGCTACCAGGCAACCTCGGCGGTCGATGCTATGAAAAGGTCTTCCGAAGAGGAGAATGTGAATGTCTTTAAATCTGCGTACGTTATTTTCAACGGCTTTTGCGGTCATTATCATCCTGTTAACGGCATTGCTCAGCTATGTTATCGGCAACCGGTCTACACAGTCCGTAGAGGTCAGCATTGGCAGCTCTCTGGCGGAAGAAGCCTACCAAATGTCTGAGAAGCTTGATCATTTCATGTGGTCGCGTTCCGGAGAAGTCGAGGTATTGAGCAAGCTTAATGCATTTCAGGAGCCGGTTGACTCCTCAGAGGTCAGCGGATTGCTTAATCAGCTGAAGAAGAGTCTGCCGGTGTTCACCTGGGTGGGTTTCCTCGATAATAAAGGGAATGTCCTTTCTTCCACAGATCATATACTCCAGGGTACGAATATTAGCCAGCGGCCGGTATTTCAGGAAGGCCTGAAGGGGACCTTCACCGGTGATGTCCATGATGCGGTGCTGCTCTCCAAGCTGCTTCCGAATCCTACCGGCGAAGCCTTACAGTTTGTGGATGTGAGCGTGCCGGTTACTGACAAGCAAGGCCGGACAAGCGGTGTACTGGCTGCGCACCTCAGCTGGGAGTGGTCGCGTGAGGTCGAGGCTTCCATTGTGACCCCGCTCAAGGAGCGCCTGAAGGGTGTGGAAGTGTTTGTAGTCAGCAGGAAAGATGACACGATCCTTCTCGGTCCCGAGGCACTCGTCGGCAAAAGAATGCCGAATGAAGTGCTGCAGAAAGCCCGCAGCGGTAATAGTTCATGGATTATTGAACAGGAGCGGAACCAGGACTCCTATCTTACCGGTTATGCCTACGGGGACGGCTATCTGAATTATCCCGGGCTGGGCTGGTCAGTCATTATCCGCCAGCCAGCGGATATTGCATTTGCCTCGGTGCATCAGCTTGAGCGCTTTATTCTGATCAGCGGACTGATCACCGCAGCTGTCTTCGCGGTTATCGGCTGGCTGCTGGCCGGATGGATCAGCCGCCCGCTGAGGAACATTACCCGCACAGCCGATCTGCTCAGCTCCGGTGCTGATGTGGAGATTCCATCCTCGACCCGGTTCAAAGATGTGGCGATTCTGTCTGCGTCACTGCGCAACCTGGTGAATAATCTGACCAAGACAGAGAACAAGCTGAGCTACATGTCGGATATGGCGCTGCATGACAAGCTTACGGGCTTGCCCAACCGGGCAGCGCTGGATGAATTTCTGGCCCATGCGGTCAGCAAAGCCAAGCAGAACCGCACAACGCTTAGTTTCTTATACCTTGATCTGGACGGCTTCAAAAAAGTAAATGATACCTTCGGCCATGCAATCGGCGACGCCTTGCTGCAGGAGGTAGCCTTCAGACTGATGGACTGTACACGTGATAATGAAATCGTAGCCCGGCTGGGCGGGGATGAGTTCGTCATTATCCTTAATACTTCTGCCGGTAAACCTATGAAGGAGGCAGAAATTGTGGCTTCACGGATTATCAGTAAAATCAATCTGCCCATTGTAATCAGAGGCGAGAATCTGCATGTCGGCTGTAGTGTAGGCGCTGCAGTATGGACACCGGACGGGGGCAGCGACACTGTTGAAACCCTGCGGCTGGCGGATGAAGCATTATACATTTCCAAGCGGAGCGGAAAGAACCGGATTACTTTTGAGGCGGCTTCTTAAGTTCTCCAGCGCATATTCATCACAGCAAATAACCTTTCTCCGTCAAATGACAGAGAAAGGTTATTTGGCATTCTGGTTATAGAGAACTATATGCAGATATGTATCGAACGAAGTCAGCGTAATCTCTTGCGTGGCTTAGACCACCATTTAATCCATAGAAATCCTTCGTCATCCCGGAAAAACTTAATACCTACCCAACTCAGCGGTGTCCAGAATTCCTTAAAATAATATGAAGGCATAGTAAATTAGTCCCTCCGATATAGTTAATTATTACTAGTTTACGCTACGATGGAAGATTTCACAATACTTTTTTTGCTTATAATTACCATATTGTGCATCAGCCCAGTTTTTTCAGGACCTCAGGCATATGATGCTAAGGAAAGACATAAACAACGGCACAGGCTGAGGGAGGAATTGTAATGGGAGAGAATGTGGCTGGTTACGGCTATGGCTGTATTGGAACATCTGCTGCTACCATTTTGGTACTGTTTATCTTGCTGGTTATTATCCTCAGCGTATTTTAGCTGAAGCTAACCGGACGAATAACTTAAAGAAGCGCCGGGGCGGGAGCTCCGGCGCTTTTTGCATAAATGATCCTTAAGGTTATACAGGTGCTGAATGCTGCAATCAGCTGTATTTATGGACTTGATGATAATAAACAGCTTGCTGGATAAGGAGAATTAGCGCGAGGACCATGATAGGCACCGGGGCAAAGCCAAATACCAGGGAGTACAAAGTGAAGAAGACCATCCCTATGAGCAGGGAGATGGATGTTACTGTGAAGGAGGAATAGGAGGAGCGGTATACAATCCACCGTTCGCCTTCATCCATTTTGGCAAAAAGCTCCCGCTGGGCGTCCCGCGAATTACCCAGACTAATATTTATCTGACGATCCGGATAATTGTTGTTGTACAGCTTGAAAGAATAGTGCAGCAAAACGAAGGAAAACAGCATGACAACTAGTGCGGTAAGCATGTTGGCTAACATGAACGGTGAATCCGAAGATTCTTTGCCTCCGGGTCCAAGCGCATGTGCGAGACTCATCAGAGTCCACAGTAATGAAATAATCATAGTATAGAAGCTTAACTGTATTACACTGCTCAGCGCCTTATCTTTAGAGTTCTCAATCTCTCCGTCATGCTTAGGCTCATCTTTCATCCGGCGGGCCTTAACCAGATTATAGAGAGTGAGCGCGGTCAGCAGCAGCGAGAGCAGGGCTATACTGCCAAACAGCACATCATAATCGTAAAAGATAGAAGGATTCAGATGGAAATCCTTAGGCACAGTAATCACGCCGGAAGCAAATACATAACCGATAGCTCCTCCAAGGGTCATGCTGCCGATCAGCATGATAAGCCCCCGGGGGTTCGTTCTCTTCTTAGTTTTCTTAATCTTCTTATTCATCGGGTTCACTCTCCTCTTTGTTAATCCAGAATACCGACTCCACCGTTACCGCAAATACCTCTGCGATCTTGAGCGCCAGCACTACTGAAGGCGAATAGTCTCCGCGTTCTATAAGGGCAATGGTCTGCCGTGAAGCGCCTATCCGCTGGGCTAGCTCGTTCTGGGACAATCTGTCCCTGGCCCTGAATTCTCTGACACGATTATTCAGCTCAGTCAAGTATTTCACCCCCTAAATTGAATTGTATATTATTATTGTCTAAATGTAAATTATAATATACAAAAAGACGATGATCATAGTCAAAAAATAATATTTCAGGTATGGAAAGATCCAATTTGAATAGTGTATATCAGGGATAAGCACAGGCAGCATAACTGAACGAGCATTTAATATAGTAGGAAGGGATGTGATGAAATGACGGATTCTGAGTTTATCTCCCGAATGGTCTCCTTTGCCGTGGCTGATATGCAGCGCAGTCATATTGCGGCTTCCCTGACTATTGCCCAGGCCGCGCTGGAATCCGGCTGGGGGAACAGCAGCCTGACCTTGAAGGCTAATAATCTGTTTGGCATCAAAGGCAGCGGACCCGCCGGATGCTTGTCAATCCGGACTACGGAATATAGGAACGGCCAAGCTGTGCAGGTATCTGCGCTTTTCAGAGCCTACAATAACTGGGGTGAGTCTGTGGCCGACCATTCTGCGCTGATTGCCCAGGGCGTATCCTGGAACCGGGATTTATACAGCAAGGTGATTGGAGCGGACGGCAGAACGGCTGCCAGGGAGATTGCCGCTGCAGGGTATGCGACCGATCCGAACTACGCGTCAAAGCTGATTCAGATTATGGATGCTTATAACTTGTATCAATACGATGAGCTGAAGGAGGATGAGGAGATGTCGGCTGAAGATAAACAAAGGCTTGCGACTCTGGAAACGGAGCTTCAGGAAATGCGGGTATTGCTGGCAGGACTTACAGTGAGCCGGGATACGCTCAAAACAGGTGTTCTGGAACAGGGACAGGCAATTAAAGGAGTAGCAGAACGGCTTACCGCAATAGAAAGCCGAGCTGCAGTCAGTATACCTGCCTGGGCAGAGCCGGCGGTTCAGGCAGCGGTAGCAGCGGGATTGCTCGATACCCCTACAGGAGGAAGCTATGATTTCTACCGGATATTGACGGTGCTGAACAGGGCCGGACTGCTGGTTACCGGGAAGGAGGTGTAGACCTTATGTACAACGATGCGCTTAACAATGTGCTGGCGTTTGCGTCGCTGTTGGCCGTCTTTGTAATGGCGCTGGTTCAACTGGTGAAGAACAGTGTGAATCTTCCGCGCAACGTTGTTCCCGCAGTAGGACTGGGTATTGGTCTGCTGGTCGGAGCTGTAGCCTATCCTTTTACGGACATGAATCTAATTCTGCGTTTATGGGCAGGCGGGCTTGCGGGATTGTCGGCAACAGGTTTGTTTGAACTGGCCTTTAACAAGCGTGGAGGGACCACCAAGGAAGATTAAGCAGGCTGCTCGTAATATGGGGAGATGTGCATTGGCGATATATCCAAGCAATCCCGGGGACTTGTTAATACACTGTATATGAAGAAAGGAGGTGCTTGATATGGGAACTTATGTTGATGGAAGAACTTCGCAGAATGCCAGTACTGCCAACTCTATTGCGATACCGATTCTGGTTATTAATACCCCGCAGCTGTTTGGGCAGATTGGTATTATCACTCAAGGTGTAACGACGAATCCGCGTGTAATTCTAAAAGGAACGGTATCTGTGCAGCTTCCGCTGGCACTGGTTGGTGTCACTATTAGTATTGTAAGAGGAACTTTGCCTACGGATCCGCTGGTGTATTCCGCTACCTCTACTTTCAGCCTTAGTGTGCTGGCTCCACAGGTTATCACCTTCTCTGCGGATGACTTCATTCCGCCGATTACTCCGCAGCTGACTTATACTGCATTCATCACCTCTAACCTTCTCGGTACGGTCCGTGTAGGTCCTGAGAGCTTTGACGGAATTCTGGTTTCCGATTAATCTGCAGATTCATGCATCCTGTCCGGTTCGGTTGACCGGGCGGGCAGGATGCCCTTGTACATACCCCCAAATTTTGACCGTTTCGCCCAATCTGTTAAGGGATTTCGCTCATATTCTGTTCTGTAGTCATCATTTTGAAGGAGGTAATCTCATGGGTGCAGATTGCGGATACGGTGGTAATGTAGGCGGCGTTAATGTGGTTCCGGTAAGTCCTTGGACTTCAACCGGTGCGATTCTGGTACTTTATATCCTGCTGGTCATTATTCTGAGTGCCTGCTTCTACTAGAACTTAACGTCAGTCAGCGCAGTCCGGGGCTAAGGCCTTGGGACTGCGCTTTTTTTTCTGATTAGCTATGTCTGGCAGAAATATGCGATAATAGTAGTCATTGTCTTCATGGCAATCAGTGCAGTTATGAAAGAGGTGCTTCATGGAAGAGAAGGAATTGGTCTATGCCATACTTAAGCGGATTGAACTGGACAAGCCGGTCGGTCAGGATGAAATGGGGCTGGAGGCCGGGGCGTATGCCGATATTATGGAGGAGCTTGTGGACAGCCGGATGGTGGAGAATGTGAGCTTCCTGAGAGCTGGCAATGGCACTGTAACCGTCCGGACAGCCGGAATGAAGATGACCCGGCGAGGTCATGATTTTATTTTATTGAAAGAATCGGGCAGAATTTGAATTTACGCTGGTTGAGATACAGGATTTGATGTTTCAGAACAAGGGGGCATGTATGGATATCAGGAAATTGCTGCCCGGCGAATTGCCGCCGATGGATTTGCTGCTGTCTGCCGATCCGTCCGAATCATTGGTGAAGAACTACCTCACAAGAGGAGACTGCTATATGGCTGTCCAGGATGAGGAGGTATTGGGTGTGTATGTGCTGCTGCCTACCCGGCCGGATACAGCCGAGCTCGTGAATGTGGCAGTTGCTGAAGAGCATCAGGGCAAAGGGATCGGCAAGATGCTGGTGCAGCAGGCCATTGAGACGGCGAGGCAAACGGGCTATACAACTATTGAACTGGGGACGGGGAATTCAAGTGTGGGACAGCTGGCGTTATATCAAAAATGCGGCTTTCGGATCGTTGGCGTAGATTTTGATTTTTTCACCAGACATTACGCGGAGATCATATACGAAAATGGCATACATTGCAGGGATATGGTGCGCTTATCACAGGACTTGAATGGCGGAAAATAAGTTTGTGAATTATGTAACTATCTGCCAAATGCTCCGTAAAAACAAAAGGATGTGATTATTGAAGGGAGTTGTAATCAATGAGAAGACCAAGACGATTCTTGTTGTCCATGCTGGCCTGCTCTCTGCTGTTATCTGCGGGCTTTGTCACACCGCGGGTAGCGCAGGCAGCGGATAACAAAGTAACTCTGAGTGTGAACGGTGAAGTATTGAAGTTCCCCGCAGCCGAGGCGCCATATCTGGAGGGTACAATGATCATGGTGCCTGTTCGTCAGGCGGGAGAAGCTTTGGGGTTTCAGACGGCTTACATAAAAGAGAGCTCCAGTCTGCAAATCAAGCTCAGCGGTATTGAGCTCTTGATGAAGCTGGGAGGCGGTCGGTTTATCCTAAATGGAAAGGATACACTTACCATTGAAGGTGCAGCTGTTCTGAAAAACAATCGTATCTATGTGCCGTTGCTGCTGCTGGATGAGATCGGCTATATCACCAAGCCCGGTCCGGGCTCCGCCCAGGCAGAAGTAAGCACACCGCAGAATTACACCGAGTCAGTAATGAAGCTGCTTGCCTCCGGCCAGTATGAAGCATTATCAGACCGGTTCTTCAGTACAGAGGTGCGGAATAACTTGTCGAGTCTCAAACTTCAGCAGGTCTGGGAGGGCTTTACTGCTGCTTATGGAGAGTATGGTAAGGTCGATTCGCTGAAAAGCAGCCGTGACAATGGGCGGTATTCTCTGTCCGGTATCGCTGTATTTACACATGGAAAGCTCACGGTGACGTTTACAGTCAACAGCAGCGGCCAGATTCAGGGGCTGTGGTTTACTCCGTACGAAGATCCGCAAGCAGCGCCGGAGCTGGCTCTGCCGGCAGGTGTTACCGAAGAAGCGGTTACAGTAGGAGCAGGGACTTTACATCCGCTTAAGGGCATTCTGACACTCCCCAAAGCTACCGGCAAGCCTTTGCCTTCTATAGTACTGGTGCACGGATCGGGTATCTCTGATCTTAATGAAGCGGCATATGCGTACAAGCCCTTCCGTGACATTGCATATGGCCTTGCAGAGCAGGGAATTGCAGTTCTGCGTTATGACAAGCGGGGCTACAGCTATCCGCAGGAATTCATGGGTAGTGCTGCCGCATCGGTTACCGTTAAGGAAGAAACGGTTGAAGATGCCATTGCAGCGGCAGCTCTGCTTAAGCAGGACAAGCGTCTGGATGCTGCTCAGGTATATCTTGCCGGGCACAGCCTGGGCGGGATGCTGGGCCCGAGAATCGATGCGGATGGCGGCAACTTCGCCGGGTTAATCCTGCTTGCCGGCTCACCGCGAAGCTTGTGGGAGATTATCTACGACCAGAATATGAGAGTGATCTCTAGGCTGGATGATGCTATCCCAGCTAAGGCAGAGGCCGCTTCCAGCGTGAATGCGGAGCTGGCCAAAGCCAAGGCGCTGCCGGCACTGACAGACGAGCAGGCCAAAGCAGCTCCGGCTGTGTTTGGTGCAGCTGCCTATTACTTTAAGGAAATGGATCAGCACAGTACCGCCGAGCTGGGCCGGAAGCTGACCAAACCTGTGCTTGTTATGCAGGGAAGCGATGATTTCCAGGTGTATGCGGACGTGGATTATCCGCTCTGGAAGGATGTTCTGAAGAATAATAGCTTGGCAGAGTTCAAGCTGTATCCGGGCCTGAATCATTTCTTCGTAGGTTATGACGGAGCAGGGGCAGGAACACCGGATGAATATAATGTCCCGGGTATGGTCGATGACCAGGTGATTAAAGATATGGGGCAGTGGATTTTGAAGCAGAGCAGGTAGAATAAGAAGCTTGGTTCTGGTACAATCTATTTATTAAGTTTTAAGGAGCTGGATGCATGGATAATGATCTGGCAAAGTTGTTAAGATCCGTCATTCGTGAAGAATTAGAGCCTGTGAATGAGCGCTTGGAACGGATTGAGACTGAACAGACCGGCTTGAAGCAAGAAGTGCAAATAGTGAAGCAGGATCAACAAACGCTGAGGCAAGATGTGCAAATAGTGAAGCAGGATCAACAGACGCTGAAGCAAGATGTGCATATATTAAAGCAAGATGTGCAAATATTGAAGCAGGATCAGGAATTGATTAAACGTGCGGTATTGGATACCAATGAACGGGTAATCCGGATGGAGTCCATTCTGGAGAATCAGCATCGGATTATCGAACTCCTCTCGGCACGCTCGATTGAGCAAGAGGCTCTCATTAAACGAATTAAATAAATTTTCTTAGTCCGGCACCGCATGGTACCGGGCTTTTCTTTTCGTATAGGTTTCCCAACACACAAAAAATCGAGGCTCCCTTTCGGGAGCCTCTTTCATGGGAGAGGAGAAACCGGACGAAGAGCTTATGGGGAAACGTAAGCCTGCTCCGCGGTTGTCTACGACATTTTGCGATGTCGATAGTTACAGGATGGCCCGGTTGCCGGACTTTTATACATCCGTTCTCCAAAACTTCTGAACTGCGCATTGTGACAAAGTCGGACAATCTTTTTATTTCACGGAATAATTGTGGTACTATAGGCTTGGACTTATGCCCGGAAACGGCATAATAAATAGAGACATAAAAGCAGGTGGATGATCGGTGAGAGTAATATCGGGCACTGCAAAGGGCAGGCCGCTTAAGAGTGTTCCAGGCAAGGGCACCCGGCCTACAACCGATAAAGTGAAGGAAGCCTTATTCAGTATGATCGGGCCTTATTTTGAAGGCGGAACGGCGCTGGATCTGTATGCCGGTACCGGGGGGCTTGGGATTGAGGCCTTGAGCAGAGGGATGGAAGCAGCCGTATTTGTGGATATGGAGCAGAAGGCGCTCGACACTGTGCGGGCGAATCTAAAGGCAGCCAAGGTGGAGGCGCAGGCCGAAGTCTACCGCAATGATGCCGGAAGAGCACTTGCTGCGCTGGAGAAGCGGGGGAGAGCGTTTGATCTTGTTTTTCTGGACCCTCCGTATCGTCTGAAGCACGGGGATGAGCTTATGATGACGATGGCAGCCAAGAATCTGCTGAAGCCTGATGCCGTAATTGTGCTTGAGCATGAATCGGGTTATGAATATCCGGAGAATATACCGGGATTCAGCAGGACACGGCAATCCGTATATGGGGAGACTACGATCTCAATCTATCAGTATGAAGCTGCTCTGCCAGAAGTTGGCGTCAGTGGCAAGGAGGTTAATGATGAGTCTGCAAATTAGAAAAGAGCGTGTGGCAATCTATCCCGGAACCTTTGATCCGGTAACCCTGGGGCATATGGATATTATTCACCGTGCAGCGAAACAGTTCGACAGGCTGATTGTGGCGGTGCTGAACAATTTAAGCAAGAATCCGTTATTTTCAGTCGAGGAGCGCACAGAGCTTCTGCGCCAGGCTACAGCGGACATCCCGAATGTAGAGGTCGACAGCTTCCGTGATCTGCTCGTTAATTATGTCCGGCAAAAGGATGCACAGGTGATTGTCCGGGGAATCCGTACGGTCACGGACTTTGAGTATGAGCTGCAGAATGCATCCATTAATCATAATCTGGATCCCGAAGCGGAAACGATATTTATGATGACCAATCCGAGATATTCCTATCTTAGCTCAAGTGTGGTTAAGGAAATTGCCCACTTTGGCGGGAACGTCTCGGATTTTGTAACGCCAGAAGTGGAACAGGCCATGAAGCTTAAGTTCAAGCGGATGGATGGCGGCGCCAAGTAAAAAGCTTCAGAGCCACTGATAAGCTTAACAGGAGCAGGAGTATTAGTCCCTGCAGACTAAGGATCTGAGGGAACAAGCTCCATATTCCGGTTGCAGTGCCCAAGCCGGGTTCCAGACTGCCTGAACCGGTACCGGTGAAGACCGGAAGTACAGCGGCGCGGATACTTACGAGCGGCTTCCATAGCAGGAAGGTTAGTGCAAAGGCGGTTAGTCCATGCAATAACCGGACTGCAGCAAATGGGAGAAAGCGGACATTAGCCGGTTTAAGCACCGTCAGCGCCTGAAGCTGTGCGCAGATTCCGCTCCAGGCAAGCAGAGCTGACAGCAAAGCGGGACCGAGAAGACTGCCGGACAAGAACCCTCCAGGGCTGGCAGAATCCGAGGTTAACGCATGGGCACCGAGGTGAATCTCAAACACTCCGGCAGCCAGCGGAGACGGAAGCTGCGGGAGCAGCCTGGTGATGATGTTAATAACTACAGCGAACATGATCATATAGCCGCCTACGATCATCAGATTCTGGACGGCGGCGGATACAGATTCGCCGAGCACCTTGCCGAAGCCCCGTCCGTCTCTGGCACGTGCATCCAGTGCCGCCTGATGGATTCGCCCGGGCAAGGATGCTTTTTTGGCGTGCGGGCCGCTGCCAGGCAGTCTTCTGACAGTGGCGGCGGCCCCGCTGCTCTTCCGCGTTCCGCTGAAGAGAGCGGATAGCCATCCGGCGGCAAGGCCTGACAGCCAGTGAATGGCAAGCAGGGCATATCCGGCTGCCGGACTGTGCAGAAAAGCGGTGCCGACGACAATAAGCAGTGTAACCGGGCTGGCATAATGGACCATGGAGGCCAGACGTCCGGCATCCTTGTCCGTGATATCCCCCTGCTTATGCAACTGCATCACCGCTCCTGCTCCGGCCGGGAAGCCGGCGGTGATTCCGAGCACAAGCGTCCAGCCGCCTGCTCCGGGAAGCCGGAACAGGCGTTTCATCAGCGGCTCCAGCAGGACGCCGATGCCATGCACGAACCCTGAAGCGGTCAGCATCTCTGACAGGATCAGGAATGGCAGTAGTGCCGGGAAGACAAGGGTCCACCAGAGCTTCAGTCCCGCAAGGGAAGCCTTGAATGAGGATTCCGGTGCCAGGACGATCGCTATAGCGAGCAGGATCGCAGCCGCCCCTGATAGGAATGGAGCTGAACCCCGGAAGAACCGCCGTATTGTAAAGTTAATCATTAGTAGCATCACCTCTTCATAGCTTAGGACATGGGCAGAGCTTGTTATCAATTTATGCAGGGGAGACAACCATCATGCCACAGCCGGAGAGAAGCTCCCGGCTCCTGGCAGCACATTCCAATGCCGGGGCTGCATGCCGCGGGAAAGAAGGGGAAGAGACTTGAGGCAACAGAAACGCCGTGTGGGTATCCGCGCCACAGCCTACTTATTTACATTTGTGGTCATTCTCTATGTTGCTGTCTTTATGAATACTCCGTATATTGTGTATCAGCCGGGAAGCGCCTCCGAGGTAGCCCCGATGATCAAGGTGGAGAATGCTGATCCCGAGGAGCAGGGCACGTTCATGATGACTACCGTATCCGCCAGTTATGCCAATGTGGCTCTTCTGGTCGCCTCCGTATTTAACTCGAATGCAGAGGTTGTCCTGAAAGAAACCCGCCTGCAGGATAAGACGGAGCAGGAATACGCGGCTGAGCAGGTCTTTTATATGAACAGTTCACAGTCGTATGCTGTACAGGCCGCTTATCATGCTGCCAAAGTGCCGTATGAGGATATTGTGGATTATTTGTACGTGTTCTCGGTGCCGGACGCAACCAATCAGGGCCAGTTCAAGCCGGGCGACAAGATTATCAGTGTGAAAGGACAGCACGCAGCCGATCCGGCGGCTCTGTCCGCCTTGCTGTCCGCATACAGAATCGGCGATACCGTTGAGGTAGTCCTGCAGCGTGGAGGCAAGGAAATTTCCGAGCAGGTGAAGCTGGTGGAGGTTAAGGATAAAGAAACCTCGGCCGGACGGCCGGGCTTCGGGGTTGTTATCGGAGCCGTTCAAAAGGTACAGCCTAAGGAAGAGGGGAAAGGCGTCAGTTTTGTGGATACGAATGTAGGAGGACCTTCCGCAGGACTGATGTTCACCATGGAAATCTATAACCGGCTCACTCCGGGGGATTTGACCAAGGGCCACCGGGTAGCAGGTACGGGTACAATAGATGCAGAGGGAAATGTGGGGGCAATCGGCGGAGTGAAGCATAAGATTGTGGCTGCTGACCGCAAAGATGCCGAATTCTTCTTTGTTCCGGTCAAAAACTATGAAGAAGCCAAGGCGAAAGCTGACCAGATCGGCACAGACATGAAGCTGATTCCGGTATCGACTCTGTCAGACGCGCTGAAATATATGGAAGAACAGCCGGTCATCAAATCCTGACCGGCGGCTCCAGATAATCGCTGTACAGATCATTTCGTACAGGATCGGCATAGGCAGCGGCGAACACAGCTGCCGCCTGCAGATCCTGCTCCAGCATGGGATGGGAGAAGCGCGCAGGGCTTGTGACTACCGGAAGTGCCGCGCGCTGCTTCATTTGCTTCAGCAGCCTGCGGCCGCTCTCCCGGAAGCCGAGAACCCGGATATAACCCGGACCCTGGGCCAGTGCGGCCGGGGTCATTTCTTCTTTGCTGTGATTCAGCAAGGTATGAAGCAGCAGACGCTGCAGCCGTGTATGGGTGTAGCGTCTGCTCTTCAGCTCCTGGAGAAGACCGGCGACCGTGAACCTGCCGAGCTGGGGAAGGATGCGGAGTATCCGGTTCTCCAGCCCTTCATTCATATCCTGCACCGTCCGCAGCTCGGCTGCTGAGTGTGTGGAGAGCACGTGGCGCAGCGGAGCCCGGAAGTCCTCGAGCATGACCGGCCCCCGGCCCGCTGCATGCTCTCTCTCCAGGATGGACACGCTATACTCCGGCATGTATGCTGCCGGAGAGCCGCCTTCCTGCAGCAGCCTGCGGATTGCTGTCGCACTGGCAATGGACGACCCGCCCTGCAGCGGGTCGTGGAAGCCCGCGCCGGTCCGCGGCACGGTGAAGGGCCTGATCGCGCTGCCGAGCCGCTGCAGCGCGATCAGATAGTGCAGGCCGAGGCTGTTGTTGGGCTGCCGCAATAGAATTTCGGCATCTGCCGGTTTCTCCTCTCCCATGAAAGAGGCCTTCCAGGCCGCCGCCGCAGCTGCGCTGTATGCGGCGGGGAATCCCGCGCCCTGCGCCATGCGCGCGCGGATCTCGTCCTTAAGCGCGCTGCTCTCCTCGGCCAGGAATCCGGCCAGGGGGAGCAGTGCGCCCAAAGTGCCGGCTTCGGAGCCGAAGCACAGGCTGTCCACGACGCCGGTCGCCTCCAGCAGGAATACCGCTCCGAAGGCGAACCATTCCGCCGGCTGGACGGCATACGCCACCGGCAGCTCAATCACGAGGTCGGCGCCCATATGGAGCGCCATCTCGGTGCGGGCGCGCTTGCTGACCGCCGCCGGCTCGCCGCGCTGGGTGAACGGGCCGCTCATGATGACGATGGAGCTTTCGGCTCCGGAGATTCTTTTGGCCTCGCTGAAATGGTGGACATGCCCGTTATGTAAAGGGTTATATTCGGCTATAATGCCTACAGTTGTCACGTTTGCTTCACACCCTATTCTGGGATATCTGACGATCCGGGTTCCGGATTCAGGCTCATTCCTTCCCGTTTTTTGCAGATTTCTTGCATTAAACTTATGTATATCATAAATTGTCTCTGTGCCTGAAACAATATAAAGGAAAAATGGTTGACAAAGTCCGGTAATAATAGGTATAATAAATTTTGTTTGTTTGGAGTGATAACTATGAACATTCACTTTCGCAAATTAGCGAATGCCGACGAGCCCCTGATCCTTCACGATGTTGTGGATGTCAGTGAGGTTGTCAAAGGGCGCAAGGATATTCTTGCTGTTGCACCACTCTCAGTAGACCTTAAAGCGCTGCCCGCGGGAACCGATAGTGTGAACGTGGTGGGAACGCTGAGTGGAGAAGTGGACATGTTATGTTCACGTTGTCTCACGGAGGTTAACAGTAAGCTGAACATTCCTTTCGCTGAGACTTTCAAGTGGCTTAAACAGCCAATTCTTCCGGAAGATGAAGGTGAGGAACTCATTTACATCAAGGATGAGATTGTGGATCTTATCCCCTATGTGGAAGAAAATTTCGTACTGCACTTACCGGATTCGGTATTGTGCAAGGCAGACTGTCTTGGTCTTTGTCAGAAATGCGGACAGAACTTGAACGAAGGCACCTGCAGTTGCGACAACACAGTGATCGATCCAAGACTCGCTGGGTTGAAAGGATTCTTTACCAAGCAAGATAACTAAGAACAAATCCCGGGTTATTACGGGTCAAAACCAAAATCAGGAGGTTGATTAACATGGCAGTACCACAACGCAGAACGTCTAAGACACGCCGTGACAAGCGTCGTACTCACTTTAAACTGGTAGTTCCAGGTATGGTGAAATGTGAACAATGCGGAGAGCTGAAGCTGGCTCACCACGTATGCAAAGTTTGCGGAACATACAAAGCAAGAGAGATCATCAAACAATAGTTTGCATATTTGCATATAAGAGTAGCACTTCATCTGCCGGTGAAGTGCTATTTTTTTGGGGATATATGAATTTATATGCTTTACATGATAGTTTCCTTCTGATTCTTGCACCGTATCTCCAAGCCCGCCGCGGGTTTGCGCGAGTTTTCAAGTCAAAGCTTTATTTTTGCGGCGTCATGCTTTATACTACATATTAGTACCTGGTTCTAATTGTTAATTAAGAACAGAGAGTTATAACTACAAGCGGCCACTCTTGCGGCCGGATGCTTTTCATTAAAGGCATGTGCCAGGAGGTGAGTCGCCATCGAACGGTTGTCCAAGAAAGAACGGCAGCAGCAGCTGCTCTCCATCATTGAAGGTAATCCTTTTGTAACGGACCGGGAATTGACCCGCCAGCTGAAGGTGAGCATTCAGACGATCCGGCTGGACCGGATGGAGCTGGGGATTCCGGAGCTGCGTGAACGGATGAAGCAAATGGCAGAGCACTCCTATGATCAGGTCCGCTCGCTGCCTGTCGACGAAGTGGTTGGTGATATAGTCGATTTGCAGCTGGACCGGAGCGGGATTTCAATTTTTGAGATCCGTGAAGAGCATGTCTTCTCCAGAAACGGAATTGCCCGCGGCCACTATGTCTTCGGCCAGGCGAATTCGCTGGCAGTTGCTGTTATCAATGATGAAATTGCCCTGACCGCTTCAGCCGATATCCGGTTCGTGCGCATGGTCCGGCTGGGTGAGAAATGTATCGCCAAAGCGCAGGTACGCTCGCTTGCGGGCCGGAACGGCAAAGCTGAGGTGGACGTGTTTACATATGTTGGAGAAGAACTTGTATTTCAAGGCCATTTTGTAGTGTACCGTTCTGCAATCGAAGAGTACAGCGAAGGGGGAAACCGGAGTGCTGATCGCCATTGATGCCATGGGCGGGGATAATGCTCCTGAGTGTAATGTAGAAGGGGCCCTGGCCGCTGCAGCGGAGTGGAGTGATACGCAGATCGTGCTGGTCGGTGATGAAGCCAGACTTGCGCCGCTGCTGAAGAACAAGCCGTCTAATGTGACGGTGCGTCATGCGGGGGATGTAATCGGTTCCGATGAGGAGCCGGTGAAGGCGGTCCGCCGTAAAAAGGATTCGTCCATGGTAGTCGCCGGACGGATGGTGCGCGAAGGTGAAGCCGATGCCATGATCTCGTCAGGCAATACCGGAGCACTTATGACTACGGGGCTTCTGGTTGTGGGAAGAATGCAGGGTATAGAACGTCCTGCCCTGGCACCGATGATACCGACGCTGGATGATGTCGGCGTATTAGCCCTGGACCTGGGTGCCAATATGGATGCCAAGCCGCAGCATCTGGCCCAATATGCCCTGATGGGCAGCATATACCGCAATAAGGTGCATGGTATTGCGAAGCCCCGGGTAGGCCTGCTGAACGTAGGGACTGAGCCGGGCAAGGGGAATGAGCTGACCAAAGAAGCTTATCCGCTGCTTGAAGCTTTGACAGGAATTCATTTTGTCGGCAATGTGGAGGCGCGGGATGTGCTCACCGGAGCCTGCGATGTGCTGGTCTGTGACGGGTTTGCCGGCAATATCCTTCTGAAGACGCTGGAAGGAACGGCAGGGGCCATGTTCGCTCTGCTCAAAGAGCAATTCAGCAAATCGCTTAAGACTAAGCTGGGCGCAGCCATACTGATGCCGGAGCTTAGAAGTCTTAAGGGCAAAATGGATTATAAGGAGCACGGCGGAGCGCCGCTGCTCGGTCTTAGCGGTCTAGTCGTGAAGGGGCATGGTTCCTCCGACGGCAACGCGGTGAAGAATGCGGTAAGACAGGCCCGGATTGCGCTGCAGGCGGATCTGGTAGCCAGTATATCCAGAGAAATTAGCGGGAAGTGAGTGACGATATGAAACAATTACGTCCGGTAGGAATCATTGGTACAGGTAAATATGTACCCGAAAGAATATTGACCAACAGCGATCTGGAGAAGATCGTTGACACAAACGATGAATGGATTGTCAGCCGTACAGGAATCCGTGAACGGCATATTGCCGCTCCGGAACAAGCCACATCCGATCTTGCTTATGAAGCAGCGCTGAAGGCACTGGAATCCGCTGGCATGAAGGCGGAAGAGCTTGATCTTATTATTGTGGCCACAGTTACACCGGACAGCACTTTCCCATCCACAGCCTGTATTCTTCAGGACAAGCTGGGCGCGAAAGGGGCTGCGGCCTTTGACCTGTCGGCAGCCTGCTCCGGGTTTGTCTACAGTCTGGCTACGGCAACCGGCTTTATCCAGAACGGCATGTATAACAATGCGCTTGTTATCGGTGCGGACACATTGTCGCGCATCACGGATTATACAGACCGCAACACCTGTGTACTGTTCGGTGATGGTGCCGGCGCAGTCATCGTAGGTGAAGTTCCGGAAGGCCGCGGCTTCCAGTCCTTCGATCTTGGCGCTGAAGGTTCCGGCGGCAGCCTGCTCAAGATGGAAGCAGGCGGTTCACGTCTGCCAGCCTCCCAGCAGACGGTAGAAGATAAGAAGCATTTCATCTATATGAACGGCCGTGAAGTATTTAAGTTCGCAGTGCGCGTGATGGGCACGGCTACGGAACGTGTGCTTACCAAAGCAGGATTGACCAAGGAGAATATCGACTTGTTCGTGCCTCACCAGGCCAACATCCGGATTATTCAATCGGCGATGCAGCGTCTGGATCTGCCGCCTGAGAAATGTGTCATCAACGTTGATAAATATGCGAATACTTCAGCGGCATCCATTCCGCTGGCACTTGTGGAAGCAGCAGAGGAAGGCCGGATGAAGGAAGGCGACACTGTGCTTATGGTCGGCTTCGGCGGCGGACTCACCTGGGGAGCTTCCGTACTGATCTGGTAAAGAACAGGGCAATACTAACAGAACGAAGCGGTTCTATCCTGGCGTAAGGCGGGAGGAGCCGCTGTTAACGGGAAGGGAGCTTTTAGCATCATGGGTAAAATCGCATTTGTCTTTCCCGGTCAGGGTGCACAGGCAGTTGGTATGGGTAAGGATGTATATGAAGCCCTGCCGCAGAGCCGTGCAGTATTTGAAAAGGGTGACGAAGTACTTGGATTTCCGCTAAGTAAGCTTATATTTGAAGGACCTGAGAGCGAGCTTAAGCAGACTGTCAATACACAGCCGGCATTGGTTACAGCCAGTGTGGCTTATCTGGAAGCACTGCGGGATTTAGGGGTAACGCCTGATTATGTAGCAGGTCACAGTCTTGGTGAATACAGCGCTCTTGTAGCCGCCGGGGTCCTCTCTTATGAGGATGCAGTGCGGCTGGTACGTCTGCGCGGACAATTCATGGAAGAAGCTGTACCAGGAGGACAAGGGGCTATGGCTGCTACACTTGGCGCAGACCGTGCGGCCCTCTCGGAACTTTGCCGCAGTATTTCAGAGGCTGGCAATTCCGTTGAGCTGGCTAACGTCAACTGCCCGGGACAGATCGTGGTTTCCGGCACCGTGGCTGGCGTGAATGAAGTGGTGCAGCGTGTTAAGGAAGCAGGCGGCAAACGGGCAATTCCGCTGGAGGTCAGCGGCCCGTTCCACTCTTCATTAATGAAGGAAGCAGCTGAACAGCTGGCTGCAGAGCTGCAGAAAGTAACCTTTAATGCTCCTGTTATGCCGGTAATCGTCAATGTCACAGCTGCCCCGGTTACGGATCCGGAAGAGATTCGTAATCTGCTGGTAGCGCAGGTATTCTCTCCTGTACTCTGGCAGGACAGCGTGGAATGGCTCATTGCAGACGGCGTGGACACTTTTGTAGAGATCGGCTCCGGCAGCGTGCTGGCAGGCCTGATCCGCAAAATTGACAAGAATGTTAAGCTCGTGAATATCAACAGTCTGGGGAGCGCTCAGACTGGCTGGTAATCCGCTTGGCATGAGAATAGCGGCATGATTATTGAAGGGGGACAACTGGAAATGTTTGCAGCACTCAAAGGTCAGACCGCCCTTGTTACCGGCGGTTCCCGGGGGATTGGCCGCGCAATTGCACTGGCACTGGCGGAGCAGGGCGTGAAGGTTGCCGTGAACTACTCGGGCAGCCTTCAGGCGGCAGAGGAAACTGTAGCCCGGATTCAGGAGCTGGGCTCGGAAGGAATTGCTCTGCAAGGGAATGTCGGTAATAGCGAACAGGCTGAGAACCTCGTGAAAGAGGTTATTAACACTTGGGGAAAAATTGATATTCTTGTGAATAATGCCGGCATTACCCGGGATAATCTGATTATGCGCATGAAAGAGGAAGAATTCGACCAGGTCATCGAGACGAATCTGAAGGGTGTGTTCAATTGCCTGAAGGCAGCGACACGTCCGATGATGAAGCAGCGTTACGGCCGGATCATCAATATTTCCTCTGTCGTGGGTGTGACGGGTAATCCCGGTCAGGTGAACTATACGGCTGCCAAAGCAGGGGTTATCGGGATGACGAAATCCGCGGCACGCGAGCTGGCTTCACGGGGAATTACCGTGAACTGCATTGCGCCGGGGTTCATCGATACCGATATGACCCGTGAGCTGTCCGATGAAGTCCGCAGTGAGCTGGTTAAGGGCATTCCCCTTGCTAAGCTTGGGCGGGCGGAGGACATTGCTAATACGGCGGTATTCCTGGCCTCGGAAGGGGCAGCCTACATGACAGGCCAGACACTTCATGTGGATGGCGGAATGTACATGTAAGGTAACGCTAGCGTTAGATCATTACGGGGGAAGAGAGCAGAGGCGGCCAGAAAGCGTTTTTTGTGCTCTATGGTATTTTGACTTCATATCTCGTATAATACCAAAAGAGGAGGTGAACCGGATGTCCGATGTATTGGAGCGTGTAAAACGCATTGTCATCGACCGCTTAGGTGCCGATGAAGCTGAGGTAACATTAGAAGCGTCTTTCAAAGATGATTTAGGTGCTGATTCTCTTGATGTAGTAGAATTGGTTATGGAATTGGAAGATGAATTCGATATGGAAATCTCTGATGAAGATGCAGAGAGTATTACGACCGTGGGTGAAGTTGTGAAGTACATACAATCTCATACCTAGAGTCATATGATTGAGGGTCCCGTTCCTGCCAGGGCGGGACTTCTCCTCATTTTAAGGTAATTTAAGGGCAGCAGCAAAGGGTGCATGAGCATCTTTATGGGGAAAATAACAGAACCGCAGATTGGTTAATCTTGCGGCGACTGCAGTTTATATAGACTTCTGGCCGGAATACTTTTACATGTTGTGGAAGTATTTACAGCCTACAGATGGGGTGAACGCGTTTGAGTCAAAGAGTGGTTGTTACAGGTATGGGAGTGATGACATCGCTGGGCAAGGATCTGGAAACGTTCTGGGACAGTCTGATGAGCGGTACATCCGGAGTATCTCTTGTTGAAGCTTTTGATGTCAGTGAATATACTACGCGAATCGCGGCTTCGGTCAAGGATTTCAATGCTGAGGAACGTTTCGGCCGTAAGGAAGCCCGCAAGATGGACCGTTTCGTGCAATTTGCGGTTGCTGCCGGCGAAGATGCCCTGAAGGACAGCGGACTGAAGATTGGCGAAGATATCGATGCTGAGCGTATCGGTGTTTCTGTCGGCTCCGGTATCGGCGGTCTGGGTACTTGGGAAGACAATCACAATCTGCTGCTGGAAAAAGGCCCGAAACGGGTCAGCCCGTTCTTCATTCCAATGATGATTGCCAACATGGGCTCCGGCCAGCTGTCGATCAATCTCGGCGCCAAAGGGCCGAATACAACGACGGTAACCGCTTGTGCCACAGGTAGCCATTCCATTGGCGAATCCTTCCGCCTGATCCAGCGTGGTGATGCGGATGCGATGATCTGCGGCGGTGCAGAAGCAACCATCCGTCCTACAGGTATGGCAGGCTTTTGTGCAATGAGAGCCATGTCCACCCGCAATGACGAGCCGCAGAAGGCAAGCCGCCCGTTCGATGTTGACCGTGATGGTTTTGTTATGGGTGAAGGCGCAGGAATCCTGATTCTTGAATCTCTGGAGCATGCAGAGAAACGCGGAGCCAAGATTTACGCCGAAGTGATTGGTTATGGCCTGAGTGCCGATGCCCATCATATGACGGAGCCAGATCCTGACGGTGCAGCACGCTGCATGAAGATGGCGATCCGCGATGCCGGAATTAATCCGGAGGATATCGATTACATCAATGCGCATGGTACATCTACACCGGTAGGCGACAAGTCGGAAACCGCGGCTGTGAAGAAAGCTCTGGGTGAGCACGCGTACAAGGTAGCAATCAGTTCCACCAAATCAATGACAGGCCACTTGCTTGGCGCTGCCGGCGGTGTGGAAGCGATTATCTGCGGTCTTTCGCTGCAGAAGGGCATAATTGCTCCTACGATTAATTTGGACAACCCTGATCCGGATTGTGATCTGGATTATGTTCCGAATGTGCCCCGCAAAGCGGATCTAAATATCGCGATGTCGAATTCATTCGGATTCGGAGGCCATAACGCGACTGTTATACTCAAAAAATATAATAAGTAGGGGGACAGTGCAGTGAAAGGAGACCTGAAGCAGTTACAAAGCCAACTTCAAATCCAATTTCACGATCCTGTACTTCTGAAGCAGGCTTTTACCCATGCATCTTATGTGAACGAACACCGTTTCAATCAGCATCAGGACAACGAGCGCCTGGAATTTCTGGGTGACGCTGTGCTGGAGCTTACGGTGTCCGAATACTTGTACAATCTGCTCCCGGACAGGCCTGAAGGTGAACTGACCAAGCTGCGTGCCGCTATTGTATGCGAGCCGTCGCTGGTCCGGTTTGCCGAGACGCTCGGTTTCGGACGGTTTGTGCTGCTGGGTAAAGGGGAAGAACTTACGGGCGGGCGTACCCGCCCGGCTCTGCTGGCCGATGTGTTTGAAGCCTTCGTGGGAGCGCTTTATCTCGATCAGGGACTGGAAACGGCCCGGAAGTTTCTGGATAATCACGTTTTCCCGCTGGTCGAAACCGATGGTAAGCTGCAAATGCAGATGAGCGATTTCAAAACTGAGCTTCAGGAACTGATACAGCATCATGGCATGGGTACGCTGGAATATCGGATTATTGAAGAACGCGGACCGGCGCACGAGCGTGAATTCGTATCTGAAGTGTTCATGGCCAGCCGTTCGCTGGGCAGCGGCAGCGGCCGCTCCAAGAAGGAAGCGGAACAGCAGGCAGCCGCAGCGGCGTTATTGCGTCTGAAGGAAGACGGTGCCTGAGGTAGACTTGAACAGCAAAGCTGAGCAAGCGGAGTAGAGCAGCAATGGTCTGAATGCCGGCGTTTAGGCGGAAGTCAGACTTTTGCTGCTCTTTTTCGAAATGATAGATGTAACAGGGTGCCCGGATTGGAGTTTGACGATTCTAGGCAAGGAAACGCTATGGTATAATGGGTTAGAGGTGATAGGCGAGTTATGTTTCTGAAACGGATTGAATTAGCGGGCTTCAAATCATTTGCCGACAAAACGGAAATGGAATTTGTGCGCGGAATTACGGCCGTAGTCGGCCCGAACGGAAGCGGCAAAAGTAATATTTCCGACGGCATACGCTGGGTGCTTGGCGAGCAGAGTGCCAAATCACTGCGCGGCGGTAAAATGGAGGATATTATCTTTGCCGGAAGTGATGCCCGCAAAGCGGTCAATTACGGCGAGGTCTCCCTTACGCTGGATAATGAGGATCATGTACTGCCGCTGGATTTCAGCGAGGTTACGGTTACCCGCCGTGTGCACCGCAGCGGAGAAAGTGAATATTTAATCAATAAGCAAGCCTGCCGGCTGAAGGATATCACAGAGCTGTTTATGGATACCGGGATCGGACGCGAGGCTTATTCGATTATTGGACAAGGCCGGATTGAAGAGATACTCAGTACCCGTTCTGAAGACCGGAGGGGGATTTTTGAAGAGGCTTCGGGGATTGTTAAATATAAATCACGCAAAAAAGACGCCGGACGCAAATTGGACGAGACCGAGCAGAATTTGCTGCGGATTCATGACCTGATCAGTGAGCTTGAGGATCAGGTGGGGCCGCTGAAGGATCAGTCTGAGAAGGCTATCCGTTACAAGGAACTGCGTGAGCAGCTGAAGCATCTGGAGATCTCCGTATATGTGCATCAGATTGAAGGCATACATACGGCCTGGCAGGAGGGGAATGCCCGGCTAGAGCTGCTGAAGGATGAACAGCTGGAGCTGTCAACGGTAGTCTCCGCCCATGACGCCAAGCTGGAGAGCGGCCGTGCCGAGCTGCGGAGCCTGGAGCAGGAAGTGGAGAAGCTGCAGGAGCAGCTTCTGCATTACAGTGAAGCGAATGAGAAGAGCGAAGGCTACGGAGAGCTGCTCAAGGAACGCCGCCGCAACCTGGAGAACAACCGCGAACAGCTGATGCAGACCCTGGGTTCTGTAGGGGAGCGTTCGGAGGGACGGCAGCGTGAGCTTGCCGAGCTTGAGCATAAGCTGAAGCAGTCCCGGCAGGCGCTGGAGGAACTGCGTCTGCAGCTGGCTGATGAAGAATCCCGGCTGCAGGGTGTTGCCGGGGGCATCAGCCAGAGCAAGGAAGAGAAGCTGAAGAGCGCGCTGCTCGAGCTGATGAACCTGATGGCTCAGGCGCGCAATGAAATCCGCTATGCGGATCAGCAGAAGGAGAGCCTGGAGAAGCGGATGAGCCGCAGCCAGGAAGAGAGCGGCAAATGGACAGCCCGGCTGGAGGAGCTGACCTCTGCCCAGAGCGGGCTTAAGGATAAGATTGCCGGACTCGGCAAGGAAATCGGCCTTTTGCGCGGTGCGTACATTACGGAGAGCGAGCAGACCGGTAAGCGGCAGAAGCTGCTGGAGGAAACGCAAAGCGGCCTGCGTAAATGGGAGCAGAAACGCGAAGCCCAGGTCTCCCGGCATGAGACGATGAAGGAAATGCAGGATGATTTTGACGGCTTCATGCTTGGGGTTAAGGAAGTGCTGAAAGGTGCCCGTAAAGGACAGTTAACCGGTGTACACGGCGCGGTTGCTGAACTAATCTCCGTTCCGGAGAAGCTCGAAATGGCTATTGAGACGGCCATGGGCGCTTCACTGCAGCATGTTGTTATGGAGAACGAAGCTGTGTCCCGGCAGGCGATTGCTTTCCTGAAGCAGCGCCAGCTTGGACGGGCGACCTTCCTGCCGCTGGATGTCATCCGGCCCCGGCAGATTACCGGCAGTGACCGCAGTATGGTGGAAGGTGCCGAGGGGTTTGTCGGAATCGGTTCTGAGCTGGTTGGTTTCGAGGAGAAGTATTCTAGCATTGTAGGGAGTTTACTGGGGAATGTGGTTATCGCTGAGAGCCTGGAGCAGGCGAACCGCATTGCAGCCAAATGCCAATACCGGTACAGAGTCGTAACGCTTGAAGGAGATGTTGTCAATGCCGGCGGTTCGATGACCGGGGGCAGCCAGCATAAGAAGAACAATAGTCTGCTCAGCCGCAAACGGCAGCTGGACCAATTGTTCGGCGAGATTGAAGAGAGCGAGCAGCAGATTGCCAAGCTGAAGCAGGGAATCCTCCGTCTGCGCACCGAGCAGGACAAAGCGGCTCAGAAGCTGGAAGAGCTGCGGCATGACGGTGACGAGAAACGTCTGGAAGAGCAGCGGGTATCCGGTGATCTGAAGCAGCTGGAGCAGGAGCTTCGCCACGTCAAGGAGCAGGTAGAGGGTGCGGGCGCAGAGCGCAGCGGATTCGAGAATGAGGTCCGCGGCTTCGAAGAGACCCGCAAGCAGGCGGAGGCGGAGCTTGCACGGCTGGAGAAGGAAGAGAAGGAAGCTCATGAGGCCATCCGGAACGCCGAATCCGACCGTAAGGCAAATGAAACCGCTAAGGAAGAGCTGCAGGGTAAGCTGACAGGCATGAAGGTTACGGAAGGGAAGCTGGACCAGGAGATTTTCTCCCTCGAGGAGCAGCTGCGGCGTATGCGACAGGATGCCGGCTCGCAGGAGAAAGAGCTGCGGCAGAGCCGCAGCCTGCTGATGACCATCGAGCAGGATCTGGAAGAGAATACACGCGAAGCTGTGAAGCAGAAGGAAGATGTGAACAGCTTACGGCTCAAGAAGGAAGATACCTCAGCGAAGCTCGACCTGGCCCGTGCCGACCGCACCGCGATCTCTCGCAAGCTGGAACTGGCCGAAGGAGAGACCAAAGACCAGCGGCAGGCGCTTAAAGTGGTTGAAGACAAGCTCCGTTCAACAGAGGTTGCCGTCGGGCGGCTGGATGTAGAGCTGGATAATATACTGCGCAAGCTGAGCGATGATTATGAACTAAGCTATGAGCTGGCTAAGCAGCGTTATCCGGTTCCCGAGGATGTGCCTGCAGCGCAGATGGAAGTACAGCGTCTGAAGCGCAGCATCTCCGGACTGGGTGAGGTGAATCTGGGCGCCATTGAAGAGTATCAGCGGGTGCATGAACGCTATACGTTCCTTAGCGGACAGAAAGACGATCTGGTCGAAGCCAAAACTACACTGTATCATGTCATTCATGAGATGGAAGAGGAAATGTCCAAACGCTTCAAGCAGACCTTTGATGCTATCCGCCGTGAATTCGGCACGGTATTCTCAAAGCTGTTCGGTGGTGGACGGGCAGACCTGATGCTGCTTGATCCGGAGCATATGCTGGATACGGGGATTGATATTGTTGCTCAGCCTCCGGGCAAAAAACTGCAGAACCTGCAGCTTCTGTCCGGCGGGGAACGCGCATTGACCGCTATGGCGCTGCTGTTCGCGATCCTTCAGGTTAAGCCGGTACCGTTCTGCGTACTGGATGAAGTGGAAGCGGCGCTGGATGAAGCCAATGTCGTGCGCTTCGCCCAATATCTGCGCGAGTTCTCGGAGCAGACGCAGTTTATCGTAGTCACCCACCGCAAAGGAACGATGGAGGAAGCCGATGTTCTCTATGGCGTGACAATGGAAGAAGGCGGCGTATCCAAGCTCGTATCGGTGCGGCTGGAGGATGAAGAGGCGGAAATCGCCTGATAGGCAGATGCTTGCGAAGCGAGTTTGCTCGAAGCAAAATCAATGAAGGTAATGCTCACAAACTTAGGCAGATGCTTACGAAGCGGGTTTGTTCGAAGCCAATCAATGAAGTTAATGCTCACAAACTTTTAGGAGGAACAATATGAGCTTTTTTAAGAAACTGAAAGAAAGCATCTCCGGCAAAACGGAAAGCGTAACGAAACAATTCCGCGACGGCCTGGAGAAGACCCGCAAGGGCTTCGTTGAGAAGGTCTCTGATCTGATCATCCGCCGCAAAAAGATAGATGAAGAATTCTATGAAGAGCTGGAGGAGATTCTGATCGGTGCCGATGTTGGCGTCAATACAGTAATGAATCTGGTAGAAGAGCTTCGCATCGAAGTGAAGCAGAAGCGGATCGAGGATGCTGCAGAGCTGCAGCCGATTCTATCCCGCAAGCTGATGGAGCTGCTGCGAGGCGATGACGATAACAGTCTGAACGAGAATCCGGACGGCATTACAGTCATTCTGTTCGTCGGCGTGAACGGGGTCGGTAAGACTACAACGATCGGCAAGCTGGCGCACCGTTATAAGCAGGAAGGCAAGAAAGTACTGCTGGCGGCAGGCGATACTTTCCGTGCGGGTGCAATTGAACAGCTCGAGGTCTGGGGCCAGCGCGCTGGCGTGGATGTGATCAAGCAGCAGGCAGGTTCTGACCCGGCAGCTGTTATGTTCGATGCGGTACAGGCTGCCAAGCAGCGTAACGTAGACGTACTGATCTGCGATACCGCCGGCAGACTGCAGAACAAGAGCAATCTGATGGAAGAGCTGAACAAAATCTTCCGGGTCATTCAGCGCGAAATACCGAGTGCCCCGCATGAGGTACTGATGGTGCTGGATGCAACGACCGGCCAGAATGCACTGAGCCAGGCCAAGCTGTTTGGAGAGAAGAGCGGCGTGACCGGGCTGGTGCTGACCAAGCTGGACGGCACCGCGAAGGGCGGAATTGTAGTAGCCATCCGCCAGGAGATGAATCTCCCGGTGAAGCTGGTGGGTCTGGGCGAGAAGATGGAAGACCTCCAGCCGTTTGATTCCGACCAGTTCGTGCATGCCCTGTTCGCAGGCATGATCTCCGAAGAGGAAGAGACCGAAGGACAAGCGTAATATCCGGGTCTCAACTCCTGCTGCACCAGTATGAACGTAATCTATAAGGCCTCCAGGGAGCGAAAATGCCCTGGGGGCTTTTTTGTTGTATAGGAAATTACGATATTCGTCAGTTGTGGATAAGCTTTTCTGGAAATTGGAGCAGGTCCGTCTGAAGGACGAATGTGTTCTTGTATCCGGAATTCCACAGAATCCCCGGAAGTTGGAGGCTTGGAAAATCAAAGGGATAAATCCCTCTGATTCCGCTGAAAGTGGGAGGCAGGAGGAAATCAAAGGGATAAATCCCTCTGATTCCGGCGAAAGTGGGCGGTAGGAGGAAATTAAAGGGATAAATCCCTCTGATTCAGCTGAAAGTGAGCGGAGGCGGGAATGAGGGGCAAAGGTGCCCCTGAATCCGCCAAAAGTGGGCGGCAGGTAGGAATGAGGGGCAAAAGTGCCCCTGAATCCGCCAAAAGTGGGCGGCAGGCAGGAATGAGGGGCAAAAGTGCCCCTGAATCCGCCAAAAGTGGGCGGCAGGCAGGAATGAGGGGCAAAAGTGCCCCTGAATCCGCCAAAAGTAGGCGGCAGGCAGGAATGAGGGGCAAAAGTGCCCCTGAATCCGCCAAAAGTGGGCGGCAGGCAAAAATGAAGAGCATAAGTGCACTCGATTTCACCAGGTTCTGCCCCGGAAGCAATCAGAATAGAGCAATGTGAGATGGCTTAAAATCTACATCAGCTGTACAGGCTGCATAGCTCAGGCTGATTCACCCGTTAGGGTGATTTTGTTCGTATGGGAAACTATAGACTGCATGAATTGTGAAAAAGGTATAGTTGAATCTGGAAATCTGGAAATCTGGAAATCTGAAAATCCGGAAATAAGGAAGTTTAGCATTCGAAGAACCAGTTTCATGGGGGAAGTGGAAGTGGAAGTGGAAGTGGAAGTGGAAGTGGAAGGCAAAGGTAAAGGTAAAGGTAAAGGTGAGAGTGAAAGTGTAGATGTCAGTGTAAGGTTAGAAGAAGCTGCAGCTGCAGCCAGTATGGGGAGCGGACTGAGAGGAGCTTATTTCCTGAAAAAACCGCTTAATGATAGTGAAGCGGACTGAGATTCCGTTATCCTGTTCATTTGAGCTGAAAATGAGGCGTCAGAAGTCATATAAGGGATTCTCAGTCCGAATGCTCCGCAAATCACCGGAATTTGCAAGAATAGCTGAATTTCAGTCCGCATCATAGGTGATGAGCATGAAGAAGCCCCACTCACTTCTTTGAGGCATGAAGCGATCGAACCCACTTTTTTAAGGCATGAAGCAGCCCGCCCACATTTAAATAGAAGGAACGGCCGTTGTTTTACCAAGAACACTATAAAATAACAGCATATGAAAAATTCATAATAGTACTGCTTGTCAACGCTCCTGCATACAATTTGATGTATGATTCCCATTAGCACGCCTCCAAGGCACCTTTAAGAGAAAGGAAGCGATTCCAATCATGCGGGATGGTTCATAAACTCCATTTTGCTGTTATATATATTGACATGAACATTATCATTTACGTATTATGAAGTTAGTATTTAATATTTTCATGATAAATTCCTAAAAATTAAGCTAATTTGTCAACAAACTTTACACACCACACTGATCCGAGAGGAGTCGGGCTCATGTCCAAACTAGATCCTTTGCCCGGTGTAGCTCCGTATCCATTGCAGCATTTTTACGACGAAATGTATGCCGATGAACGGAGTATCCGGCCTCATTACAAGCATGTGAACCGCATGTTTTCCGGGATGAGCCCCGAAGAGCTGCAAGGCAAGCAGAAGCTGATGCAGCGTCGGATGATGGAAGAAGGCATTACTTTTACACTCTACAACCCGGCACAGGATCAACCGATGGAGCGGACAATTCCCTTCGACATGATTCCACGGATCATTCCAAAGGCAGAATGGGAGCGGCTAGAAGCCGGCATTGTGCAGCGGATTACAGCACTTAACCTGTTCATTCATGATATTTACCATGAGCAATATATCGTGAAGGACGGGATTGTACCCCGGCGGATGATTATATCCAACTGCTATTTCCGGCCGGAAATGACTGGACTTCGGGTCCCTGGCGGTGCGTACGTTACTACCTCGGGGATCGACCTGATCCGCCATCATGACGGTGAGTATTATGTGCTTGAAGATAACTTGCGTACGCCTTCCGGATTCTCCTATTTATTCAAAGGCAGATCCCTTATGAACCAGCTCTTTCCCGAATTATCGTTCGCCAGCTCGATCCGCGATGTGGATCACAGCCTGAACCGGTTCCTGTCGGTACTGCGCAGCCTTTCCCCTTCGCGCACCAAAGATCCGGTGATCGCTCTGCTGACCCCTGGTGAATATAACTCTGCGTATTACGAGCATGCTTTTCTTGCCCAGCAAATGGGGATCCACCTGGTAGAAGGACGGGATCTGGTAGCCCAGGACCATAAGATCTACCTGAAGGAAATGAATGGCCTGCGCCGCGTGGATGTACTATACCGCCGTCTGGATGATGATTTCATCGATCCTTTGGCTTTTCAGCCCAGCTCACTGCTTGGGGTTGCCGGCTTAATGAATGCCTACCGTGCCGGGAATATCGCAATTGCCAATGCACCAGGAACCGGCGTCGCAGATGACAAGGCCATGTATGTGTATGTGCCGGATATGATCCGTTATTATCTCAATGAAGAACCGATTCTGGGCAATGTTCCGACATACCTGTTATCCCGGCCGCAGGAGCGGCAGTACGTGCTGGATAATCTGTCCGAAATGGTAGTGAAGGAGACCTCACTCTCCGGCGGATACGGCATGCTGATCGGAAGCGAGGCGACCAAGCAGGATCTGGTGGATTTCCGGCTCAAAATTCTGGCGGAACCGGAGCGGTATATCGCCCAGCCCATAATGTCGCTCTCCCGTGCACCGGTATTGTCGGGGGCGTCCATGGCGCCGCGCCATATTGATCTTAGAGCATTCGTGCTAATGGGGGCTGACCGCAAGCCCCATGTGATTCCCGGCGGTCTTACCCGGGTGGCGATGCGCGAAGGCTCGCTGGTCGTGAACTCATCACAAGGCGGCGGAGTGAAGGACACTTGGGTAATGGCCTAGCGTAATATGGATTCACCAATAATGCAGCATCAATATGTAAGGTGAAGGGGTGGCTACGATGCTGAATCGCAATGCGGAGGCTTTATTCTGGATTGGCCGGTATATAGAACGGGCCGAGAATCATGCAAGGCTGATCGATGTGCATTATCATATTCAACAGGAAGAGGATTTCCAGGCGGAGGGCCATAAGTGGTCGAGGCTGATTGATGCGCTTGGTGTCCGGAATGAATATCTGCAGCAGTTCGAGAGCTTCGGCGAGCAGGATGTGCTGTCCTTCATTACACTGGATCTCGGTAATACGAATTCATTATTCTCCTGCGTGCATCAGGCCAGGAACAATCTGCGCACCCTGCGCCAGCATTTGCCCAGTGAGCTGTGGGATATAGCCAACAGCTTCAATCTGTGGCTTGGCGAGCAGTCAGTAGCAGATATTATGAACAGCCCCCACCAGTTCTATCAGCAGATCAAAGAACGCGCCGCCATGTTCCTCGGAGCAGAACAGTCGGTGATGCTTCGCGGCAACGAATGGCATTTCATTGAAAGCGGCCGGTTCCTGGAACGGGCCGAGAATACAACGCGTATTCTTCAGGCAGTAACGGTATCCTGCAAATCGAAGGACATCAATTCGATCTATACGCAGTTGCAAGCGGTGCTGAAATCGGTGAGCGGGTATCAGGCATTCCGCCGGTATTACGCGGATGATATGTCACCGGAGTGCATTTTGGAATTCCTGATTGTAAATCCGCATTTCCCGCGTTCCATAAGATTCTCCTTCCATAAGCTGGAGGAGCATCTGGCTAAGCTGGAGCTGGATAGCTCCGAGAAGGGCTCGGGACATGAGAAGGTCATCCGTCAGGCGGGGAAGATCAAAGCCGAGCTGGACTATATGGAGAAGGAAGAAATGTCTGGCGACTTGGTCGAGGATGTTCTGCAGGCTCTGATGTTATCCTGCCAGAAGCTCGGCAAAACGATGGAGGGTGCATT
Organism: Paenibacillus sp. FSL E2-0178; assembly: GCF_038593005.1. NCBI lineage: Bacteria > Bacillati > Bacillota > Bacilli > Caryophanales > Paenibacillaceae > Paenibacillus > Paenibacillus sp. FSL E2-0178. The sequence goes on along the minus strand of NZ_CP151953.1, from coordinate 863,677 downwards.
TTTTCGCCGTGAAGGAGTCTCGGTATGAAGATCCAAATCAATCACACGACAACTTACACTTATTCGGAGCCGGTGACGGACAGTGTCAATGAGGTCAGACTGACGCCGCGCACCAATTACCGCCAATCCTGTTACCATCATGAGGTGGAGGTGCATCCGCCGGCCAATCTGTTGACCTATGAAGATTTCTTCGGCAACCGCGTCCATGCCTATTCAGTGAACAAGCCGCATACCGAGATGGTGATTCATACCAAAGCGACGGTGGTGACGCTTGACAAGGCCCAGGGTGCGGACCTGCCGCATATCCCGCTGGAGGAGCAGGTAAAGCTGCTTAATGACGAGAAGTTCCAGAACCGTTATGTGGAGTTTATTCTGCCGACAAGGTATACCGAGGTGACGCCTGAGCTGGTGGAGTTTGCTTCACAGCATCCTTTTGAGGAAGCCGAGGATATGTATGAGTGGACCAAGAAGCTCTCCTCAACGATCTATGAACAGTTCACGTATGACCCTGAAGCGACCAGTGTAAACACAACGGTCAAAAAAGCGCTGAAGCTCAAACGCGGGGTCTGTCAGGATTATGCGCATCTGATGATTGCCGTCTGCCGCAGTGTAGGGCTGCCGTCGCGTTATGTGAGCGGGTATCATTTTGTCGGTGATCTGCAGGGAGGCAATGCCAATTTCGAGCAGGCCTCGCATGCTTGGGTAGAGACCCATATTCCGGGAACGGGCTGGCTGGGCTTCGATCCGACTAATAATGTTGAAGTCAGCTGGCGGTATATCAAGCTTGGGCATGGACGGGATTACAAGGATATTGTTCCGGTCAAAGGCGTCTACCGCGGGGTAGCGGGCACCCTTACTGTTAAAGTGGATGTCCGGCGGCTGGATAATTAAAGACAACAGGCGGGGCCTCACAATGGTGGGGTCCTTTCTTAATGTAATGGTGTGATTAACCTGTGCAAGTTGCACAAGTTTTGTGCAATTTTTGCATAAAATGATTATAATCCAGGCTCAAATGGGTAATCTTGAAACAGAGCCATTCACATGAAGATGGACGATACGGAAGGAGAGTGTACATATGAGCCCAAATATAGCTAAAAAACAGCGTTTTCTCGGGAAAACAGCCATAATTACAGGTGCGGGCTCGGGGATCGGCAGAGCGGCTGCGATTCAGATGGCACGCGAAGGTGCGAATGTGGCCTTATTCGATCTGGTGAATGAACGTACCTCGATCCTAGAGCAGAAGCTGAACAAGCTGCGCAAAGACTGCGCATTAGCCATTGATGTGGATACTTCGGATGCCGTCCGGATGGAAGAAGCGGTGCGCAGGACCGTGGAGCATTTCGGGGGGCTGGATATTGTCTTCGCGAATGCCGGCATTAACGGAGCGGTCGGTCCGATTGAGGAGCTGAGCCTGAGTGATTGGGAGAAAACCATTTCAGTTAATCTGACGGGTACCTTCCTGACGCTGAAATACAGTATTCCCCACCTGAAGGAGAAAGGCAAAGGCAGCATCATTATCACCAGCTCGATTAACGGCAACAGCAGATTCGCCAGCTTCGGCTGGTCACCATACAGCACAACGAAGGCAGGCCAAGTGGCGTTTGCGAAGATGGCCGCACTGGAGCTGGCCAAGTTCAAAATCCGCGTGAATGTCATTTGCCCGGGAGCAATATCCACGAATATCGATGAAAGCACAGAGTTCAATGAGGATGTGGAATCGATTGTGATTCCGATTGAATTCCCCGAAGGTGCACAGCCGCTCGCAGACGGTCCGGGTAAACCTGAGAATGTGGCTGATCTGGTGGCGTTCCTGGCCTCGGATGAGTCGATCCATATTACCGGTGCACAGATTGTTATTGATGGAGCGGAGTCATTATTATCTTGAGTAGCTTGTATAAATAGATTGTAGAAAATAACCTTGTCCCAAGATCCGCATGATCTGGACAGGGTTATTTTATGCCGGCTTGACGATAATCGAATGATCGTTTATTATAGCCTCATGAGACATAAAGATGAGAATAAAAGTGAAGCTATTTTTCAGGCAACCCTGGAGCTGTTGAATGAGATCGGATTCTCCGACACTTCAATGTCCAAGATTGCGAAGCGTGCCCAGGTGTCACCATCAACAATTTACGTTTATTTTGCGAATAAGGAGGACATGCTCGGCAAGCTGTATACCCGTGTGAAAGAGAAGATGAGCCTGAATATGGTACACGGACTTGAGGCCGATCAGCCGGTGCAGCAGGGAATGGCGGTTATGATGAGGAATCTGCGTGATTTCTTACTGGAGAACCGGGATTATTTCCTGTTCCTGGAGCAGTTCAGCAATTCTCCGCTGCTTGCGAAATTATGCCTTGATGAGAGTATGGCGCTGATGTTCAAGCCCCTGCATGATTATATCGGGCGCGGGAAGCAGCAGGGCGTGCTGAAGCAGCTTGACGCCAGTCTGCTGTTGACCTATTGTTATTTCCCTGTCACCGCCCTGGCCAAGGAGCATTTCAAAGGAAACGGCGAATTTAACGAGGACAGGCTTTCGGAGATTATCAAGCTTAGCTGGGATGCGATTAAGGCTTGATAATTTCTTTTTTTGATTATAAAAGAACGAACGATCGTTTAATAAATAAGAGAAAGAGGTTAAAGGATATGTCAAAAGTATGGTTCATTACCGGAAGCTCGCGCGGATTAGGCCGTGCCCTTGCTGAGGCTGTATTGGCTAATGGGGATAAACTTGTGGCCACGGCCCGCAATCCGCAGCAGCTTGCGGATCTGGAAGAACGTTACGGCGGGCAAATATTCGCGGTTACACTGGATGTGACTGATCCGGGGGAGACAGAGGCGGCTATCGCAGCTGCAGTTGAACGGTTCGGGCGTCTGGACGTTGTTGTAAATAATGCGGGTTATGGTAATATCTCTGCAATCGAAGAGACTTCTCTGGATGATTTCCGGGCACAGATGGAGACAAATCTATGGGGGGTCATCCATGTCACCAAGGCAGCGCTGCCTGTTCTGCGTGAGCAGGGAAGCGGGCATTTCCTGCAGATATCCTCTATCGGCGGACGTGCAGGGGCTCCGGGACTCGCGGCGTATCAATCGGCAAAATGGGGGGTGGAGGGCTTCTCGGAAGTACTCGCCAAAGAGGCTGCCCCGCTGGGAATCAAGGTAACTATTGTTGAACCGGGGGGATTCCGTACAGATTGGGCGGGGCCTTCCATGAGTCATGTAGAACCCGGAGAACCGTATAAGGACACAGTAGGTCAACTGCTGAAGCATGTACGGAGCCGCACAGGACAAGAACCCGGAGATCCGGCCAGAGCGGCGCAGGCAATGCTGGCGATTGTGGAAGAGGCCCATCCGCCGCTCCGTCTGCTGCTGGGCAGTGATGCTGTAGGGATGGCCAAGGAGATCGATCAGGCCAAGCTGGCCGAAACCTTACGCTGGGAGGCGCTTAGCACTTCTGCAGATTTTGCCGCGGATTGATAGGATAAGACGCAGAGCGGTTAGAGCTAATAGTTACAAAGAAAGCAGGCGAATATATGAAATCATCCCAACCGGCAGCAGCCGGAGGCAAAATCCGTACAATCATTACCGGCTCTACCGGCATGGTGGGTGAGGGTGTACTGCATGAATGCCTGAAGCATCCGGATGTAGAACAGATTCTGCAGATCAACCGCCGCCCCTGCGGCATTTCCCATCCCAAGGTAACCGAAATCATTCATGAGAATTTCTATGATCTCAGCAGCATTAGCGGACAGCTTGCGGGCTATAATGCCTGTTACTTTTGCCTCGGGGTATCTTCGGTCGGGTTGAAGGAAGAGGAATACCGCAGGCTGACCTATGATCTTACGATGCATGTGGCCCGGCAGCTGTCTGCCGTGAATCCGGACATGGTCTTCTGCTATGTGACCGGATCGAGAACGGATAGTACAGAACAAGGGCGCAGTATGTGGGCAAGAGTGAAGGGCAAGACGGAGAATGATCTGCGCAAGCTGCCGTTCCGGGGAGCCTACTTCTTTCGTCCGGGGTTTATCCGGCCTACTCCGGGCTTGACCCGCACACATAAATATTATTATGCTATTGGATGGATGTACCCCGTGCTTCGCGCCTTATTTCCGGGGTATGCTGTAACTCTGCAGGAAATGGGACTGGCAATGATTCATATTGTGAGCCGGGGCCATGACCGTGATATTGTGGAGAACCGGGATATTGCTGCTATAGCCAAACCGTAAGAGCCTGCATCACATCCTCCAGAAAAAGGTGATTCCATGAACGAAGAGGTTACAAATTTCATTGCTCAAATCAAAGTATCCTGGCAAGCGGAGATATGCTCTAAGTTGCGTCAAGTGATTCACGAAACGGTCCCTGACGTGACGGAACGGATTCAGTATGGCAAACCGCATTTTCTCAAAAACGGGAAATATGCAGCTGTAATCTCCACCGCCAAAGGCTGGGTAAGCTTCTCTATATTCAATGCAGCAGCGCTGGAGGTACCTGAAGGGCAATTCGAAGCGGGAAGCGGAGACCGCCTGACAACCAAGCTAACGGAGGGCAAGACTGTCGATTATGAACTGCTGTCCTCCTTGCTGAAGCAAGCCTCGGATTCACTATAGAACGGTTAATCAAATAACCACCTCCTGTTTCCAGAGACACTGCCATGATTGGCAGTGTTTTTGTTTTTTAAACAAACAATCTAATTAGATAGTTGTAAAATAACAAACGTAATGATATTATGTCTATATAAAAACAAACAAAGAATGTGGTGATCCAGTTGTCGGAAGGAAATGAAGCGATCCGGATTTCGGAGAAATTCTGGAATGCTTCCATTGCAGTATTGAAGAAGGGCTACACGTGTGAAGGTGACGGACACCTGGCTGTGTTCCATTGTCTGGTCTGCGGTGAGCAGTTCGAGAAGGGTATTATTTATAAGGATGGGGACAAATTCTATGAAGCTGAGAGGTTCGCAGCCCTGCATGTAGAGAGCACGCATGGGGGGATGTTCACTTGGCTGCTTACGCTGGATAAGAAGCTGACCGGATTAACGGAGCTGCAGAAAGGTCTGCTGCAGGCCTTCCGTCAAAGTCTCAGTGACGCTGAGGCTGCCAAAGAGCTGGGAATCGGCAGCACGTCCACCGTTCGCAATCACCGGTTCACCCTTAGGGAGAAGGTGAAGCAGGCCAGGCTATTCCTGGCTGTAATGGAGCTGGCCGAAGAGAAGCCGGGGGCTTCATCCCCTTTTGTCAGTATTCCGCGTACGGCTGTGATGGTTGATGAACGGTTCGCCATTACTGAACAGGAGAATAGCGAGATATTGGGTGCCTATTTCAAACAGGGCCTGGACGGCCCTTTATCAGAGTTCCCGAAGAAACAGAAACGCAAAGCGGCAATTCTGCGGCATTTGATCCAGCGTTTCGAGACGGGACGCCAGTACAGTGAGAAAGAAATTAACGCCGTGCTGGAATCGGCTTATTCCGATTATGTGACGCTGCGGCGCTACCTGATCGATTACGGACTGCTGGACCGCGAAGATGATGGAAGCAGCTACTGGGTGAAATTATAGCAGAAGCTTATGGAAGAATAGATAGGCTAACGCAGATGAGAAGGAGAGACAAGAGAATGGATAAATCAAGACGCAAAGAGCTGGGATATAATTATGCGCACTCGCACAGGCCGATGGGGGTATACAGAATTGTAAACACCGGCAATGACAAAGCGTATGTAGGAAGCAGCCTGAATCTCGACGGAGTCTGGAACAAGCATAAGTTCATGCTGGATATCAACAACCATGACAACAAGGAGCTGCAGGCCGATTGGAATAAATATGGTGAGGCCGGATTCCGTTTTGAGGTATTGGAGCAGATTAAGCCTGAAGAGGATTTCGTGGCAGATGTACAGGAACTGAAGAAATACCGCAAAATGCTGCCGGAGCTGGAGACCAAATGGCTGGAGCAGCTGTCTCCTTACGGGGAGCGGGGTTATCATAAGGAGAAGGTAAACCGGGAATGAATTTCATCAGCGCCTGTGCTAAAATAAGGGCAAACAGCAGGTGCTGGCGAATGGAGCGGTGTGTATGGCTATATTATCTTGGCTTGCAGAACAGAGAATTCAGGAGGCCATGCGCAGCGGAGAGTTTGCTAATCTGCCGGGGCATGGCAAGCCGTTGGAACTGGAGGATCTCTCGGGAGTGCCTGAGGATCTGCGGATGTCCTACAAGATCATGAAGAATGCAGGGCTGCTCCCGGAGGAAGTCTCTCTGCGTGCGGAGTGTGTAACCCTGGAAGAATTGCTGGCCGCCTGCCATCGCAGCGGGAACAGCGATAGCGGCGAGCGCAAGGAGCTGGAATCCAAGCTGTCCCTCAAGCGCCTGCGTCTGCAGGTTCTGCTGCAGGAGCGCGGATTGGACGGCAGTGCGGCTTATATGGATTACGGCGATAAGATCCGGCAGCGCCTTGAAGGAATGGACTAGTAGGGAATATGTAGGAGCAGCCTCCGGTTTGAAGAACTGGGGGCTGTTTCTCTGTGTACATAGGTGGAGCTTAAAATATACATAGTCTGTACAGCAGAGGGTTGTAACGTGAGCTCTTATAGTGCAGACAATAATACAGAGCGTTAGCGGATAGTTGTATTTCCTGCAGTTAAAAGACGGAGATGAAGTGGATGATCCGGGATAACAGCATTCTGTACAACTAAAAATAGGAGAATTGTTCTTTTACGGCATAAGAGAATTTAATAAGTGTAGAGAGTGCAATTAAACCGGCTCTAAGGCAGAAATAGCCCGTTATAGTTGTACAAATTACAGTTAAAACTTGAGCCAGAGTCTCCGGTAAAGGAGAGCCTTCAATTCAAACAAGTCGTCCGTTGTTAGTCCGCAGGCAGTTTATAATCTTAATTTGAGCTGAACTCCTTGATATCCGGGACGGTTTCGCCCATGATAATGAAATGGATATAGCTGATTAAAGTATGTTAATTCCAATTATACCTAATTTGTAGCGGATGATGGAGAGATGAAATGAAGCAGCTTCCAATTATGCAGGTGCTCCCTGACCTGAAAAGAATACTTACAGATACTACTGCGGCAATACTGATCGCCGAGCCGGGAGCGGGTAAGACCACAGGGACCCCTCCGGCTTTTTTGGACGAGCCCTGGCTGGCCGGCAAAACCATTCTCATGCTGGAGCCCAGACGTCTGGCAGCCCGCTCGGCGGCGGCTTATATGGCTTCCTGTCTCGGGGAAAGTGTCGGTCAGACGGTCGGATACCGGATGCGGATGGATACCAGGGTCGGCAGGAATACGCGTATTGTTGTTGTTACAGAAGGCGTACTAACTAGAATGCTGCAAAGCGATCCTGCACTTGGTGATGTCGGACTCGTGATTTTCGATGAATTTCATGAGCGGAGCCTGCATGCTGATCTGGGGCTGGCGCTGACGCTCGAAGCGCAGAGTGTACTGAGGGAGGATCTGCGCATTCTGGTGATGTCGGCGACACTGGATGGTGAGCGGGTATCGGCTCTGCTTGGCGGGGCGCCGGTAGTCAATTGTCCGGGACGGACGTATCCGGTTGAAACGGTGTATGTACCGGGCCCCGACAAGATCTATCCCGAGATAGCGGCGGCGGGTGCCGTGCGCCGGGCACTTGCCGAGCAGCCGGGGGATGTACTGGTCTTCCTGCCGGGCGAACGGGAGATCCGCCGGACGGAGCAGGAGCTGGCCTCCGGAGGTCTTCCGGAGGGAACTGTGCTGCGTCCGCTCTACGGTCAGCTGCCGCAGCAGATGCAGGATGCAGCGGTCGCAGCGGCTGTACCGGGAGAACGCAAGGTCGTTCTGGCGACATCCATCGCTGAGACCAGTCTGACGATTGAAGGTGTGCGCACGGTGATTGACACGGGTCTAAGACGGACCCAGGTATTCTCTCCGCGCACCGGCATGCCGCGCCTGACCACGGTGCCGGTCTCGAAGGCCTCGGCGGATCAGCGGCGCGGCCGGGCCGGCCGCACGGCGCCGGGCGTGTGCTACCGGCTATGGAGCCGTGAGGAGCATGACCGCCTTCCGGACGATAACGTACCGGAGATTATGGAGACCGACCTGGCGCAGCTTGCCCTGGAGCTGGCGCTGTGGGGCGTGCCGGAGCCCGGATCGCTCGCCTGGCTCGATGCGCCGCCTGCCGCGCCTTACGCGCAGGCCACGGCGCTGCTGCGCCAGCTCGGCGCGCTGGACGCCGGCGGCGCCATTACGCCGCACGGCCGCAGCATGGCCGCGCTCGGCGCGCACCCGCGCATCGCGCACATGCTGCTGCGCGCGGCAGACCTAGCAGCGGCGCCGCTCGCGGCACTGCTCGCGGCGCTGCTGCAGGAGCGGGACCTTTTCAAGGGTCCCGCGGCACTAAGCAGCGACCTCACGCTGCGCGTGGAGGCGCTGCTCGGGTCCGGGCGCTCCGCGGCCGGCGGCGGAGCGGACCCGCAGGCTCTTCGCGCGGTGCAGCGCGAGAGCCGGAACTTCCTGGCGCAGCTGCAGGCAGCGCCGGGCGGACCGCCTGACAACATCAGCCTCAGCGGGCTGCTGTTGTCGTTCGCCTATCCCGACCGCATCGGGCAAAAACGCGGCGATGGCGCGTTTCTCCTCTCCGGCGGCCGGGGGGCGGCGATGCGCGAGGGCCAGCCGCTGGCGCGCTCGCCCTATATTGTGGCGCCCGGCGTGGATGACCGTGCCGGGCAGAGCCGGATCATGCTTGCCGCAGAGCTCTCCGAGCAGGATCTGCTGAAGCATCATGCGGACAGCCTTCTTGAAGAGCGCGAAGTCTACTGGGACAGCGAGAGCGGAAGCGTGAAGGCGCGCAGAGTAACCCGGCTGGGCGCACTCATCCTGAAGGAGACGACGCATGAACGCGCAACCGCAGAAGAGACGGAACACGTACTGCTTAAAGTGATTGCTGCAGAAGGGCTGGAACGGCTGCCGTGGGACAAGGGAACTATCCAGCTTCGCCAGCGGATGGGCTTCCTTCATGCCTTGCGGGCGGACTTTCCGGATATGTCCGATGCTGCGCTATGCGATACCCTGGACGAGTGGCTGGCCCCGTATATCCATGGAATGCGCAATCTGCGCGATCTGCAGCGTGTGAATCTGACGCAGGCTTTGGAGAATATGCTGGACTGGAACAGCAGGCAGACGCTGAATAGAGAAGCGCCCACACATATTACCGTGCCTAGCGGTTCGCGTATTCCACTGGATTACAGCAATCCGGGATCTCCGGTATTGGCCGTGAGGCTGCAGGAAATGTTCGGGCAGACCGATACGCCGAGGATTGGCGGAGGGAAGATTCCGGTGCTGCTGCATCTGTTGTCTCCGGCCAGAAGACCGATGCAGGTGACCTCAGACCTGGCCAGCTTCTGGCAGGGCACTTATTTTGAGGTCAAAAAAGATTTGAAAGGCCGCTACCCCAAGCACTACTGGCCGGATGATCCGCTGCAGGCTATTCCAACCAACCGCACCCGTCCGTCCAAATAAACATTTTTGCATATTAACGCAAATTAGCCCGCAAAGAATTGGAATCGCTGTTTGGCACACCTGTGAACGGGTAATACAATAGCGAACGACAATTTCGAAGGAGGGCTTCAAGTGACAGATAAAATCGTAGGTGTATTCGATACAGAACAAGAAGCGACCAGAGCAATTGAAAGTTTACAGAGTCAAGGGTTCACTAACGACGATATTTCAGTAATTACACGGGATCGTGATGATTTAAAAAGCATTTCCGAGGATACAGGAACGATGGCGCCGGAAGGCGTAGCAACAGGAGCGGCAACCGGGGGCGTAGTCGGCGGAATCACCGGATTACTTGCAGGAATCGGCGCACTCGCTATCCCGGGGATAGGACCGATCCTTGCAGCAGGTCCCATTGTAGCCACTTTAACAGGTGCTGCAATCGGCGCAGGTGCAGGCGGACTCGTGGGCGGATTAATCGGACTCGGCATTCCGGAGGATGAAGCGCGTGATTACGAAGGATACGTGGACAGCGGCAAAATCCTCGTCCTCGTTGACGACAACGGCCGCGGCAGGGATATCCATAATGTTTTCCGGGGCAACCGTTCCCTTAATGCAAGCCGTTACGACAGTCTCTATGCAGACAATACCGTAAACAGCACACTGGCAGACCGCGGACCTACGAATCCCGATATTATTCCTGAGGATACGAGGGTCGGTAACACGCTGGGCAACAGAGGTGCGATGAACGCCGACAGCGATCCGGATCTCTATAACCGCGACAAATTCTAAATGAGCAAATTGCCTGAACATGATCATAAATGATAACAAGGACTGCCTTACAGGAGCATTTGGCCTGAGGCAGTCCTTATTGCTTTTATCCAGAGGTTACCTTTTTGCAGAGTAAGGCCATGTCAGGGTTAAGCTAAATAAGCTTTTTCGTCATTATATAATCCGTCTGTTCCTCATCGCCCATATAGAAAGAGTGCATCCCCGTCTGGACAAACCCCATTTTTGTATAAAAAGCAATCGCACTCCCGTTTCGTTCCCACACGCCGAGCCAAATTTTCTCGATATTCCGCTCTACCGCAATTGCTATGGCTTTATTTATCAGATATTTTCCAAGTCCCTGTTTGTGAAAAGGCCTCCTGATATAGATCCGCTCAATTTCAAGCGAATGGTTACCCATATATTCAGATTGGGCCTCATTCGTGTTTACCTTTAAATACCCGGCAAGCTCCCCTTTAGAATAGATGAAATAGAATTCAGAAGCGGTATTAGATAACTCGATATTTAATTGCTCCAGGTTAAAAGCTTTCTCTAAATAGGCTTGCATAACTTCCGCAGAATTTTGATGCTCAAATGTATCCCTGAAGGTCTCAACACTAATTTCTTGAAGTAAGCCCAAATCGCCGGCCGAGCATTTTGTTATAGTTATATTCATTTACGATTCCTCCTTATCTCAAACATTCTTCCGTTATTACAACTAGCCTGTATAAGCTGAACTTCAGAGACTAACGACACTAACTAAAATCCTGCACGAAATACATCATTTCCGGCAGAATATCGAGTATATTCGAAAATTGTTGTAGAAAAAGCAGCATTACCCTGTGTTTGAGCCGCTATGCGTGGTCGATTCTTGTATTTCATACAACAATCCTTACGAATTACCTTGGATCAATACATACAGGTTGCAATTTGTACAACATTGAGGTCTTGTTCGGTTCGGGTAATCTTGCCGTGTCTGCTGCAGCCCGCAATATTATTTTCACAGGGTGGTAAAAAAATAGTACATGATTTATGTTGCATTTACAACAATAAATCTGTGAATTGAAGTGTAATTTCAATACATGAAAAATTCACATTAGAAACTCCAGCATTAAAAAGAAGTAAAGTACCAAACAAAGAAAGAAACAGACAATACAAACAGACAGGGAGGCAGACTAGAAAAACATACAAAGAAAAACCGATGAGAAAAACACACAAACTAAAACAGATGGAGAAAAACAGACGAGAAAGACACACAAACAAAAACAGACCAAGAACACACACAAACTAAACCCGGATAATTAAAACACAATAATAAAAACCGACCAAAATAGCACACAGACAAAAACAAATGAAATAAAAAGAAGGACGAAATCAGATGGATAAAATAACTCAATGTAGACCAGCAGAAGAGCAACAAAAGACCAAGAAAAGAGGAACAGAAGACCAAGAAAAACAGACCAAGAACACACACAAACTAAAACCGGCTAAGTAAAACACAAAAACAAAAACCGACCAAAATAGCACACAGACAAAAACAAATGAAATAAAAGGAAGGACGGAATCAGATGGATAAAATAACTCAATGTAGACCAGCAGTAGACCAGCAGAACACCAACAGTACACCAGCAGAAGACCAACAGAACACTAGCAGAACACCAACAGAACACCAACAGAAGATCAACAGAAGACCAAAGAACAAACCAAAAATCCTGTTGATATAATAACACTATGTGAAAAATTCATAATAGTTTGATAAAATTAAACAAACTCAACATCTATATTTACTTTTTTAGATGCTCAATAATAGATCACTATAAATAAACTCCCAAATGAAAAAATCATAATGAATAAGTCCAGTCAGTAGGGGATCAAGATGGAACTGACCAATTGTATATTTCGTTACCTTAACTTGGCGGTCTCTTCATGACTAATCCGCATGTAATGCGGACTGAGATTCCGCTAACCTGTTAATTCTGGCTAAATACAGGGGGATGCGGACTGAGATTCCGTTAAGCATTCTGAAATGCCCCGATTTACACTCAAATGAACAAGATAACGGAATCTCAGTCCGTTTCAGCCGTATAAAGTGGGTTTTCAGCGAAATAACGATTTCTCAGTCCGCTTGAGCAAGCAAGGGCAATTCGCCGCACTGACCCTAGGTATTCTTCAAATTCATCATATGAAAAATTCACAATAGAAGTACAAAAAAATACCACCGCGTACCTACCTACCCATACGCCTTAAACCAAACTCAACATATACCTATCAAACTTTTCGAACCGGAAAAAGGAACCTTTAATTCAAACCCTTCCGATATCCTGAATTTTTACTTGGGCATTACTTGTTGTGAATGATGGGAAATAGGGTTTATACTAGGGATACAAGTAAGTTAAAACAAACTGTAAACAACCCTATCAAAGAAATCATATCAAACAAATCTATCAAACAATCTATATCAAACAATCCATATCAAAAAAACACCCAGGAGGTGTCCTATGGCGTTTATGATTGCCCAGCGGGCGTTTATAAAGGTATATCTGATTACGATGGTGGAACAGCACAAAGGATACGGTTATCAGATGCTGGAGGATCTGCGGAGAGATTTCAAAGCGTATGGGTATTCTCCTCCCCAAAGTGAAATTTACCGTGCGCTGCATGAATTAGTGCAGCAGGGAATACTTTACCGCACGAAGCAGCTAAAGGGCAGTGATCCCAAAGTCGATTTTCAGGAGATTGTCCTATACCATTTCACTGCTGACGGGGAGGAGAAGGCCAAGCTGTACAAAAAACAGGTGAAGACTGATCTGGACCGCTGTCTGGGGATACTGAATAAGGCAGTAGCAGACAACTTCTGAAGCTAATCTATTGATCCGTCATTCCGCCCGTAGCTCAGGAATCCTCATCCTCCGTATCCTGCCCGGGAGGGGTGACAGGTGAGCTTGCACTGCCGTAATCCTCGACAGCTTCCCAGGCACCGGCGTCATCGAATCTCCCGCTATGCTCCTGCCGTCCCTGGCCCGCGCCGGAAGGCGGCGGAGTCATGACTTCTTCTTCCACGGGACGCACGTCTGAATTCCGGCTGGACGGTGCATACTCAACGGCGTAACGGGTGTAGGGGATGGCTTCAAGACGTTCATAAGGAATCTCTTGCTTGCTGATTTCACAGATTCCATAAGTACCGTCTTCGATCCGCTGAAGGGCAGCTTCGATATCGGTTAATTCTTCGGATAGTGAAGTGTTGATGGACAGGTCGCGGCTGCGTTCAAAAGTTTCGGTTCCTGTATCGGCAGGGTGGTTATCGATTGAAGAGAGTTCTCCCGTAGAGAGTGTGAGTGAATCGCCCAGCAGGCTGTCTTCAGCTCCATTGCTGGAGAAATGCTGTTCCAGTTCTGTTCTGCGCTCCTCAAGTAGCTGCCGGAGCTTAGTCAACTCTGATTTTGTTAAGTGGCTCATCGGGTCATCTTCCTTTCGGGTGTACGTAGTGGTTATACTGTTGTAATCTTTCCTTACCCTATTGTCCCAGAGTGCAATCAGCAGGCTCCGTTCTGCTGAAATGCAACTTTAGTGATGTTTTCAGGTTGCTTTCACCCTGTTATAATAATTACTGCCGGATGAATGCAGCATAACTTTGGAGGTTACTTAAATGGACGAACATATGAAACGCCGGTTGGACAAGCAAAGAAAGCTGTTCAGCCAGCTCGGAATTACTCTGGATGCACTTACTATTCATGAGAAGGAGTTCAGCATGAAGCTTCGCGGTTACGATGCCGAGGAAGTGGATACGTTTCTGGATAGTGTAATTAAGGATTATGAGCGGTTCTATGCTACCATTGCCGATCTGATGGACAAGTGGCAGGAGCAGCAGATTGAAATGAAGGAGTTGAAGGCCGAGACCAAGGCAGCAACAGCACCTGCTCCGGTTATCAAAGGGATCGATCCGCTGGATTTGGAAGAAATTATTATTAAACTGGAAGCCAATGTACGGCAGCTCAAGGATAGATTGCCGCGCACAGAAGGATATTTGTAGGGCTACACACAGGCAATCCGGTCTACTTGTTAACCTTTGCTCCAGCCTTTACAATTATAGGAAATGCAGTATATTATAACGCAAGATGGGGGTTGGACCATTGCCGGAGAAGCATGCGTGGAGCTTGAAGATCCGTGGCAAAATCGCACTTGGATATGTCATCATTTTATTAATGCTGGGGCTGTTTCTGGTTATCGTCTCCAACAGGATTACCAGCCTGGAGAAAGAAACCGTGTTTCTGAGTGACCATGATATCGAGGTTCATGAACTTACATATCAAATTGAAAAAAATGTACTGGATATGGAGACCGGGCAAAGGGGATACGCCCTTACCGGGGACGAGTCTTACCTGGAGCCATATAACAACGGTCTTGTAGAGTGGCGGATTAATTTCGCGAAGCTAAACGGTCTGATTATAGATAATCCAGAGCAAGTGGGGAACCTGAATAACATTTCAGATAATATTGAGAAATGGATCGATGAGGCCGGCCAATATGTGGTTGATCTGAAGCGGAATGGCCAGAATGAGACTGTAAGTGCTTTTTTTCGCAATGACGCAGGTAAAATTGTAATCGATGCGATTCGCTCGCAATCCGATTACTTCCGCGATATTGAACGGACGCTTACCAATGAGCGTATAAGCAATCTTAAAGACAGCAACCATAAGCTGCTCATTACGATGTACATTCTTTGGGGTCTCGTTGCCTTATTAGCCTCACTCATTACCTATCTGCTCTCAGCCAGCATTGTGAATCCTTTGCACAGTGTGATCCGGGCCATTAACGAAATAGCCAGCGGAGGGAATAAGTCAGAGCGAATCAAAGTGAAGACGTTCGACGAGATCTATGAATTGGGAGAAGCGACCAATGGCCTGCTGGACACTGTGCAGCGGGATCAGTGGAACAGTGAACAGCTTACTTCGATGTCCATTGCACTGCAGGAAACGACGGATATGGCTGCTTTGTGCCGGATCTTTATCAACCGCCTGTCGCTGATGCTGGAAATGCAGTACGCCACTATATTTGTGCTTAACCGGGATGAGCTTTTTGAGCGGATGTACTCCTATGCTGGAGCCGAGAATAAAGAAGCCCGTTTAAGCGGAGATCTCGTTCAGCCTGGAGCGGGTTTGATTGGCCAGTGCGCATTGGATCAGCGGGTTAACATTATCGAGCATCTGCCGGAGGATTATGTTTATATCTCTTCCGGGCTGGGCAGGACGGCTCCGCGGTTTGCGGTTATCGCTCCGATTGTTTTTGAGAACAAGACGGTAGCGGTGCTGGAGGTTGCTGCGCTTACCCGGTGGGCGCCTTATCATTTCGAGCTGCTGAATGAATTGCTGCAAATGATGGGCGTGACCGTCAATTCCGTGATGACCCGGATGGAGATTCAGAAGCTCCTGCATGATTCACAGGTTATGAATGAAGAGCTGCAGGTGCAATCCGAAGAGCTTCAGGTGCAGTCGGAGGAGCTTCAGGTACAGACTGAGGAGCTGCAGAACCAGACCAGTGAATTGCTGACAGTGAACAAGGAGCTTGAGGATCAGAAGTCTGTGGCAGAGAACGCAGCAATAGAGCTGGAGCGGTACAATGAACAGCTTGAGCTAAGCTCCCGCTATAAATCGGAGTTTCTGGCCAATATGTCACATGAACTGCGCACACCGCTCAATAGCATGCTGATTCTCTCGCAGCTGCTTACAGAGAACCGCAATCACACATTGACAGAAGAAGAACAGGGGTATGCCTCTGTGATTTACAATTCCGGCAGTGATTTGCTGAGTATGATTAATGATATTCTTGATCTCTCCAAGGTGGAGGCCGGCAAAATGCTGGTGGAAATGGATGCCGTTAATCTTACAGAGCTGCCGTCCCTGCTGCAGGGTTATTTCGGTAAGCTCGCTGAGGGAAGGAATTTAGAATTTGAGGTGAACATTGGCGCGGAGGCTCCCGATCTGTTCTTCACCGATGAAATGAGGATGCACCAGATCCTGCGTAATCTGCTATCCAATGCATTCAAATTCACACAGCATGGTTCAGTCTCTGTCGATGTCCACAAGCTGGATTCCTACTCGGATATGAATTACGCCATGAATGAATCCTTACTGTCCTTTGCTGTAAAAGATACGGGTATCGGCATTTCGGCGGAGAACCGCGAACTGATCTTTGAGGCCTTCCGTCAGGCTGACGGGACGACTGCGCGCAGATTCGGAGGAACCGGATTAGGGCTATCCATCTCGCTACAGTTGGCTAAGCTGCTGGGCGGACATATCAGTCTGGAGAGTGAAGAGGGTGCAGGCAGCACGTTCACGCTCTATCTTCCATGCCGTGAGCTGGACAGCGGGGAAGAGCCAGATAGCCTCCTGGGGCAGACTCAGGCAGCAGCAGCCTCTGAACAGTTAGAGTCTGCCGATCGGGAGACTCAGGTCAACAGCAAGGATTTGCTGTTTGAAAAGGAATTCCAGAAACTTCAGGGCAGAACTGTGCTGATTGTAGATGATGATGCACGTAATATTTTTGCACTGCAGAAGGGCCTGGAGCCTTATGAAATGAATATCCTCACTGCCCAGACAGGTTACGAGTGTCTGCAGATGGTCAGAGAACAGCCTGACTTGGATATTGTATTGCTTGACATCATGATGCCGAATCTCGATGGCTACGATACCTTGTCGATTATCCGGGAAGAACTATTACTCACAGAGCTTCCGATCATTGCGATTTCAGCCAAGACTATGAAGGAAGACCGTGAACGGTGTCTGACTGCAGGAGCATCAGATTTCATAAGCAAACCTGTAGTAATGAAAGATGTAGTCACCAGGATGTGCCGGTGGATACAGGAACGGACTTAATAAGCATACAACTGAAGAGTCAGGCAAGAACTCCTTCTAGAGAGCTCTGTCTGACTCTTTTTTATACGAAATTAAGGGATTATTATGCATAAATACTGAATAATGGTGCAGACTACAACGATACAGCCAGAGGGGCAGGGGCAAAACTTGACTTTTCGAAAAAGCCATTGACGGAATACAAGGTATGATTTATTATGAGATCATAAATGATCATTTATATGCAAGTGGCGTGTTACCTTAATAGGGCATGAGCCAAGATCTGATCTCATTCGTTTGAGTCAGTCTTGGCTCTTTTTTGTGCGAAAAATCAGGCAATGGACGGAAAGGAGGGAGAACTTGGCGAGGGAAAATGAACAATTTCAGGTTTTGCGGGTGATTGGAAATAATGTCGTGATGGTCCAAGGAGGCAAGAAAAGCAAGGAATATGTGATTATCGGCAAGGGCATCGGTTTTGCGCTTAAAGACGCAGGTGTGATTGATGCAGATGATCCCCGGATTGAGAAGCTGTTTCGGCTGGAGGACCGGGAGGAATGGAGCCAGTATCAGATTCTGCTGGAAGACATAGATCCCAAGGTCATGAGGATTACGGATGAGATTATTTCGGATATCGCCCGTGAGTTTCCCGGCAAGTTAAACGACAAGATCTATTTGGCGCTCCCCAGCCATATCCAGTTCACCATATTCCGCTTGCGGAGCGGTATGGACATTGTCAATCCGTTCCTTGAGGAAACCCGGATGACCTTTCCCAGGGAATTTGAGATCGCTTACAAGGCAGCGGAGAAGATCAGCGCGGAATTCGAGGTGCGGATTCCAGAAGATGAAGTCGGGTTCCTCACCTATCACGTATATTCTGCGGTCAGCAATGTGCCGGTTGGTCAGCTGGTCAAAGCCTCTAACATCGTCAGTGATCTGATGGATATGATCCGCAACGAACGCAATATTATTTTTGAACAGGGCAGTATGAATCATGTCCGGCTGATGGTACACCTGAGATTCTCTATTGAACGGATTCTGCAGGGTTCGCTCATTGATAATCCATTCGTGAAGCACATCAAGAAAGAATATAAGGATGAATACAAGCTGGCTCTCAAAATGGGAAAGATCATGCAGGGCAAGCTCGGTGTAGATGTACCGGAAGAAGAAATATGCTTCCTTGCCATGCATCTGCACCGGTTATTCCAGACCTTAGAGAAAAATAAATAAGAGCAGCAAGGAGTGACATTTATGTTTTCCAGATGGAAATCCAAAAAAGAAGAGAAACATGCTGAAGCAAGTATTGAGATAACCGCTCCAGTCAGCGGGCAAGCCGTTCCGTTAACTGAAGTGCCGGATGAGACGTTTGCCGGCGGGCATATGGGCAAGGGAATTGCCATAGAACCGACCGAGGGCAGATTAATCGCTCCCTTTGACGGAACAATCGCCCATGTGGTCAAAACCAATCATGCACTTATCCTGGAGCATTCCTCCGGTCTGCAGCTCCTAATGCATATTGGGATCGATACGGTCAGCCTGAAGGGAAACGGCTTCATCAGCAGTATTGCTACCGGAGATGAAGTGAAAGCAGGCCAGACGCTGATTGAATTCGATCTGGAGGCTATCCGCACCGCCGGATACCGTACCATTACACCGGTCATTGTGACCAGTAACGCGGAGTATACGCCTGTTGTGGACTTTCATTACGGCTCCGTTACTGCAGGGAAGAACAGTATTCTTACAGTGGCTTCAAAGCTATAAAAACATATACGTACTAATATGAAACCGGGAGATGATTTCATTATGTTAGCTTTTTTACAGAAGTTGGGTAAATCATTGATGCTACCAGTCGCCACATTGCCGGCGGCAGCGATTCTGCAAGGGTTCGCACTCATTAACTATGAGAAGGATTTCCATCTGGGGGCAGCAGGCAGATTCCTGAATCAATATGTTGCACCATTCCTTAATGCAGGCGCAGGTGCAATCTTCGGCAACCTTGCTCTAATCTTTGCCATTGGGGTGGCTATCGGATTCGCAGGGGATGCAGTGGCCGCGTTATCGGCACTCATAGCTTATCAGATTCTTGACAGTATTCTCAAAGTAATACCGGCCCAAATGCCGTTCATCGGTGACGATGTTAAGCTGAACATGGGTGTACTCGGCGGTATCTTTGCCGGGGCCTGGGCAGCATTCCTGTACAAGAAATATCACAATATCAAGATGCCGGATTGGCTTGGCTTCTTCGCAGGCAAACGTTTCGTTCCTATCATTACTGCAGTAACTACAATGGTTCTTGCTGTTCTGCTCGGTATGATCTGGAGTCCAATCCAGGATGTTATCAGTGACTTCGGTACCTGGGTCGTCGGTCTGGGAGCAGTAGGTGCATTTATCTTCGGCACCGCCAACCGTCTGTTGATTCCTTTTGGTCTGCATCATGTCATTAACGCAATTGCCTGGTTCCAGCTTGGTGATTTCACGAATGTTGCCGGAGATATTGTACATGGTGACCTGACGCGCTTCTTCGCCGGAGATAAATCTGCAGGGATATTCATGACAGGCTTCTTCCCGATTATGATGTTCGCACTGCCTGGTGCGGCACTGGCATTTATTCATACCGCCAAGCCTGAGAAACGCAAAATGGTCGCTTCCATCTTTATCGGTTCGGCGATTGCCTCCTTCCTGACAGGTATTACTGAGCCATTGGAATTCTCTTTCATGTTCCTTGCACCGGCTCTGTATGTTGTACACGCTTTGCTTACCGGTTTTGCCGGATTCCTGATGTATGTGCTGGATGTGAAGCTCGGGTTCGGTTTCTCTGCCGGGTTAATTGACTACCTGCTTAATATGAAGCTCTCCACCAATGCGTGGGTACTGATTCCTGTGGGGCTTGCATTCTTCGTTCTGTACTATGTACTGTTCCGGTTTATCATCGTCAAGTTCAACCTCAAAACACCTGGCCGTGAAGATGATACAGATGATGAACTGATTGACCTCGGCAAAGGTACAACAACCGTATCAGCTTCTTCCCGGGCTGCCAAGATTCTGGAGAACATCGGTGGCCCTGCGAACATCCGCAGCATTGATGCCTGCATTACCCGTCTGCGACTTAACGTTAACGATGACAAGGCGGTTAAGGACTCTGCACTTAAGCAGCTTGGCGCTTCCGGTGTAATGAGACTGGGGCAAGGGGCTGTACAGATTGTATTCGGACCGCAGTCCGAGCAGATTAAGGATGATATCCAAAAGCTGATGTAACTCTGCAGCGTAATAGTTATTCCGAAGCGGACATCTTGGATGTCTGCTTTTTTTTATGCAAACTATTGCAATATACATAATACCGAGTATAATACTTGGTATAAAGAAATTAAGGAGTCGGTACACATGTCAATCGATGATTATCTGGATCTTCTAAATTACGCCATAGCAATTAACGATGAACAGTGGCAGGCTGATCTCCTGGATCGCTTGAAGAACTATAAAGAGCTTGCGGAAGCACAGAAACAAGTGGATAGCGTAAGAGAGCTTTGGTCGCGGTTCGATCACATTAACTTCATGCTGCTGCAGTTATTCGATAAGCTGAGAGATCATGAGGATGATGAGGGTAGCGACCGGTGGAAAGAGCAGATTTGGGAGCTGAAGATGGAGCGGATTACCGTAGCCAAACAGATTCAGGATCGGTATATCAAGATCAGATAAGCCAGGCAAGGGATACACGGAGATATAATAAGGTAGAAGATACAGAAATATAAATAAGAAATAGACATAAAAAATAGACATAAAAAATGGCATGCAGTTAGTCTGCTCTGCCATGATATGCGAATATACTGTTAGAGTGAATTTAGCGGATTCACTTCAACAACTTGCGGTCACTTACTTGGACATTTGCATTCCTTCACGCATCATGGTCATACACATAGTCATCATTTCATCGCATTCCTGCATTTTCTTCATCATCATGTCCATATCCATGTCCATCATGCCCATTTCGGTCATTTTTTCCATGCACATCTTCATGTTTTTCATCTTGCACATCATGTCCTCCATACACATGTTCATCATCATTTCCATACACATCTTTTCCATCGTTAGCTCCACCTCTCAATTTATAATAGCTTACACTTTTTAAATTACTATATTTTACCGCCCAGAGCAACCTGTCTATACTAAATAGGTGCGTTATTTCATTAATTTTTGTCACATTTATGGATATTCTGACCTTGCGGATGGTAATTATCTGAATACTTAACATGGACATGTAGGGTACAGGTAGTGCCTGTTAATTGAATATTCATCGAACTTAAGGCCCCACTTTGTGGGGTTATTTTGCGTATCGGCAGCTCTTATGGTAAGAATGGGATGAATATTTGAAACGGGAATGATACAAATATGCTTCAGCCTTCGTCTTACTTATAGCTGCAGCGGATAAGGAGGATTACCTGATGGACATTCCGGAATCAGACAACTTTAAATCGATTTTTTATACACATTATCCAATCGTGCGCCGAAAGCTGTCCGCGCTTGTAAGGGATGAGAGTGCAGCCGATGATTTGGCGCAGGAGGTATTTCTGAGACTGTACAGAAATCCGCCGGATGATCCCGAAGCTCTGGGAGCCTGGCTGCATAGAGTGCTTACACGGATCGGATACGATTACCTGAACAAGCAAGTGCGGGAGCGAAGACTGATTAATAAGCAGGAGTTAATGTACGACACAGATGCCTCAGCCCCTACGGGGGAAGAAGTAGTGCTGGGCAAGCTGGACCAGGAAGATGTGCGGAGCTGGCTGGACGGGCTTCCCGAGCGGGACCGGCAGGCTCTGCTGCTTAAGTATTCGGGTTACAGCTATGCAGAGATCGCCGGAGAGCTCGGTGTGAAACCGCCGGTGGTAGGCACGCTGTTAAGCCGGGCTACCGCCAAATTGAAACAGCATGCGGTGAAGTCGCTTCCGCAAGAATAAGATCATCCGGGAGGAATGAAGCAATGAACAGTAGAGCAAACGGGAATTCTCAGCCCTTGGGAACAGATGTGGCATGGACTAAACTACAGGAGAAGCTCGCACAAGAAACGGTGAATCCGGTATGGGCGGATTGGGGCAAGCAGGAGGCGGCATTAGCGGGTCAGACAGAGGAAACCGTTATAGCGGATTCTGCGGCAAGAGAAATCAATTCTATATCTTCAGTAAGAGCAAGAGAAAATACAGGTTCAGAGCTTCCGCAGAATTCCATCCGCAAATCACGCAGACCAGTGCTGAGCCGCAGCCGTAAGTGGGCTGCTGCCGCTGCAGGGGTTGCCATCTTCGCCGCTATTCTGGCTACTCCAGTAGGCAATACCGCCATGGCAGCTATTCTGAACCAGTTCCGGATGCAGGATGTAGCGGTAGTGGAAGAGAGCGATCTGCGCGATATGTTCTATCAGGTGAGCGGGGAAGGGGATTTCCACAAGACGATGAATTCCTTTGGCACCTTCTCGATAGCTAACGGAACTGTCGAGGGCAAGCTACCGGTTGGGGAAATACAAGGAGTGCTGGGATATGAACCCCTGAAGGGCCAAGATATTACTGGTATGAAGACTGTAGAGGTGAGTCCGTCCCGTGATATTACCCTTACACTGAACGTGGATGAAGTGAATCAGGCGTTGAAGCGTGTAGGCTCGAACGATCTGCTGCCGGAGTCTGTGGACGGCAAACCGCTTACGCTGCATTTGCCCGAAATTGTGAATTATGACCTGTCTCCAGATCAGGAGCATTGGGCTACCCTGTCACAGATGAATACACCTGTAGTTACCGTTGATCCTTCTATAGATATAGATGAAGCGTTGGATGCGGTAGTTAACTTTCCGTTAATTCCCGATTATCTGAGAAGCGACCTGCAGAAGAGCCGGATTCTGTCCGGTGATATTCCGATGCCGCTGATAAAGGGAAGCAATGATGAACAGATTACGGTGGCCGACACCCCTGTTATTCTAACCGAAATGAAGTTCAGCAGAGGCTATAGCTATTCTGCAGTCTGGGTACAGGATGGTCAGATGCTCCAGCTTACGGGCGGAGATGTCTATCCGGATAGAGACAAGTTCATTCAGAAGGTACAGGAGTTGATCACACAATGAGCAGCGTACCTGCGATTGATGCTAACGCCCTGACCAAAGAGTATACTAATGGACGCGGTTGCCGGGATGTTACCATCACTGTGGGGAAAGGGGAAGCCTTCGGCTTCCTCGGCCCCAACGGTGCCGGCAAGAGTACGTTTGTCAAAATGCTGGTGGGACTCATCTCGCCCACGGGCGGGAATGCTTCCATCCTGGGTCACCCGCTCGGTTCTCTTGAAGCCAAAGCCAAGATGGGTTACTTGCCGGAGCTATACCGTTATCAGGAGTGGCTAACCGGAGAAGAGGTAGTCAGACTGCATGCCAGGCTTTGCCGGATCAAGAAGACTCTGGCGGATCGAAGGATTCCACAGCTGCTGCAGGAAGTGGGCATTGGTCAGCGCGGGAAGGACCGGGTTAAGCATTATTCCAAGGGAATGCAGCAGCGGCTGGGACTGGCTTGTGCGCTGGTCAATGAGCCGGAAATTATTTTTCTCGATGAACCCTCCTCTGCTCTTGATCCCATCGGGAGAATGGAAGTACGGATGATTCTGGAGCGGCTGAAGGAGAGGGGGATCACGATATTTCTCAACTCCCATTTGCTTGAGGATGTTGAAGTGCTGTGCGACCGGATGGCCCTGCTTAATAACGGGGCGGTCCTGCGGCACGGCAAAGTATCAGAGATCCTGAGCAAGCGGACCAGCTGGCATTTCAAAGTGGGCGGGTATACGCCTTTTTTGCTGTCCTGGCTAAATGAGCATACAGGGCTTACCATCCGGCAGACGGCCGCTGGAGCCGGAAAAACCGGGCAAGAACCGGAAGTAGGCAGCAGTGTCGTATGGCTGGAAGCAGAGCTGGACAACGAGGAGCAGGCGGGCTGGCTGAACGGGCTGATTGTGGAGCAGGGGATGACTCTATATGAAGTCACCCGCAAACAAGAACGGCTGGAAGAGTGGTTCATGGATGCCGTATCCGGACTTAGCCATAGGGGTGAGAGCGAATGAGTACCATACTTGAAATGACATGGAAGGAAATGCTGCGCAAAAAGGTGATGCTGCTGACTCTGCTGCTCACGGTTGTCTTTCTGATCGCCTTCTGGTTTGTGGCCGATACGGTTGGAAAGAATGACCCTGGGGCAGGGTCCATACATAACGGGAGCGAGCTGTTCACACGATTTACGAACGGAGCCTTTATTCTTAGTCTGGGATACTTCTTCGGCGCCTTTGTAATCGCCTTTCTGGCGATCTTCAGCTCGTTCTCGGTAATTGCCGGGGAAGCGGAACAGGGAGTCATGCAGGCACTGCTGCCCCGGCCGCTGCCCCGCTGGAAATGGTATCTTGGCCGCTGGCTCGGTTTCGTAACACTGGGTGTAAGTTATGCCTTCATTCTATTTCTGGCTATCCTGCTGATCACAAATGTCCATGCGAGTGTTCCCAGAGATCCGGCAGCACTAGTGAAGTCATTTCTGCTGTTTGCTTCTGTGGTTCCATTGTTAATCTCCGTATCCATGCTGGGCTCAGGGATCTTCTCGGCGCTGGGTAACGGTGTGTTCATGACGATGCTCTATGGGGCAGGGTTTCTGGGAGGAATGCTTGATAAGCTAAGCGGTTCGCTGCGTCTGGAGAACGACGCGCTGAATGTGCTGCATAATCTGACCGGAATTATGTCGATGCTGATGCCGGCAGATGCCTTGCAGCGCAGAATGACCGCAGAGCTGTTCAGTCTGAATGAGATTGGCGGTCTTGTTTCTCTTAGTAACGGCGGATTCAGCATCATTAATATCAGTGCGTACCCGTCAGTGTCATTCATCGTATATGCTGTGTGTTATACCGTAATTGCCTTTGCGATAGGGATTTTGCATTTTCAGCGCAAAGATTTATAAGACAAACAAACAGCGCCCTCAAAGTTTCCTGGTTAAGGAACTTCAGGGGCGCTGCTTCGCATGCAAGCCGGCAATCATTTGGTCACGCCAATCTCGATCCAATCCGTGGACCAGTTGCCGATTTCACCAAGAATGGGAGCCAGTGCCGTGCCTTTGTCGGTTAAGGAATACTCAATACGCACAGGCATTTCAGGATATACCGTCCGCTGAATAATCCCTTCGTTCTCCATTTCCTTCAGCCGGTCGGATAATACTTTGCCGCTTAGATTGGATAAGCAATGCTCGATTTCCCCGAATCTCCGCGGACCATCCATCAGTACGAATACGATCAGAGCAACCCACCGTTTACTAAGCACATCGACCGCTTTCTCGAAGCGTGGACACATTTCGAAATTGTTCATTAGCATCACCTCAACATTCATTATATCATAAACTTACAATAAGTAATCATTAATATTTAAATATATATTATAACTTGACGAACTTATATTACAATGATAAACTAACTTACAAATAGTTACTAGTGCAAATAATGAATATTAAAATTTTACGAACCAGGCATAGGCTATTACGCATTTTCGGGAGAAAAGTTGCTTGGGCTATGCTATCAAAACTAAGTGTATGCTTCCGAAGCAAGTTTTGCGAAACGGAATCGAAGAAGCTAATGCTATCAAAACTTTAGGACGGTGCACTCATGATCAAACCCGATATCCTTTCCATATTACAGAACAAAATCAAACGGATCTCAATGGATGATTCCACGAATATACTGGTTGGTCCCATTACCTTGCCGGTGAACCTGGACGGGGAGACCGTTACCTTCAAATGGTACAGCTGGCTGAAAGTGACGGATGAAGAGCTTCAGCAAGCGGAAGGTAAAGAGGCTACAGAGCTGCTTATCAGCCGGTTGTCTTCAATGAACCTTGCGGATGGACAACAGTCGAGCGTTCTTGTCTATGGGGATTTCGAGAACTCCGACGAAGCGCTGATCCGGATGCACAGCATTTGCCACACGGGTGATATTTTTGGCAGCAAACGCTGCGATTGCGGCTTCCAGCTGCACACATCGATGAAGATGATTGCCCAGCATGGTTCCGGTGCCCTCTTTTACCTGGCTAATCATGAGGGACGAGGCATCGGCCTGTTCAGCAAAGCCATGGCTTATATTTTGCAGGAAGAAGGATATGATACTGTTGAAGCTAATCTGGAGCTGGGCTTTGCCGATGATTCCAGAGATTACACAGACGCAATCAGCGTGCTTCAGCACCTGCGCAGCAAACCGGTGACCCTGATCACCAATAATCCGAAGAAGATGGAAGCTCTGAGAGCTGCCGGAATGAACACGGTCAAAAGAGTACCGCTATGGGGCGATGTCTCGGTCTTCAACGAAAAGTATCTGCGGACCAAAGTAGCCCGCTCCGGACACCTGGAGACTGTGCAGAGCGCGGATTTTTTTGAGGGCAGAGTAGCTAAATAAGCCGGCCGTACTCTGGCAGAGCAGAATGGTAAGGGAAATAGGTAGTACTTTTGGATTCATTCTATTATAATGGGGTACTGAACCCAATACTTAGCTTAGTGAGGTAACCTATGAATGCTATTCAAGTGCAGGACTTGCGCAAGACATTTAAAGTCCAAAAAAACCGCGAGGGCCTCAAAGGGGCCTTCGCTGATTTGTTTAAACGGCAATATTCCGAAGTGACCGCAGTGAAGGACATTTCGTTCAGTATTCCGGAAGGCGAAATATGCGGATACATCGGGGAGAACGGGGCCGGTAAATCGACCACGATTAAGATGCTCACCGGGATTCTTGTACCTACCGCCGGCAGTCTGTCTGTAGGCGGCTTCGTGCCGTATGCGGAACGGGAGAAGTTCGTACAGAATATCGGAGTCGTATTCGGACAGCGCAGCCAGCTCTGGTGGGATATCGGTGTCATCGAATCGTTCCAGCTGCTGCGCAAGGTGTACCGGGTCTCCGAGCAGGATTTCAAAAAACGGCTGGATGAGCTCGTCGAGCGACTGGAGCTGCAGGAGCTGCTGAACCGTCCGGTACGCAAGCTCAGTCTCGGACAGCGGATGCGTTGTGAGCTGGTCGCTGCGCTGCTGCACAATCCGTCGATACTGTTTCTGGATGAGCCGACGATTGGCCTTGATATTGTCGTGAAGTCGGAGATTCGTGAGTTTCTCAAGGATATGAACCGTGAGCATGGCACGACCATCCTGCTGACGACACATGATCTGCAGGATATTGAAGCGCTCTGCTCGCGGGTAATCATGCTCGATGACGGGCGGATTATCTATGACGGGGGTCTTGAGGATCTCAAGCAGCGGTGGGGAACCGGACGTGAGGTGCAGTTCCAGTTCGGTACTGCGACGAAGCTGCAGCAGCTTATGCAGTGGACAGAGGGAATGCCGGTTACCTGGACCGCCGAGAATGAGCTGGGTGCCAAGGTATGGATTCCGCTCGAGCTGAATGTATCGGATGTACTGGGCCGTGTGGTTGGACAGGCAGATATTACCGATATCAAAATCATTGAGACGAACACGGATGATATTGTCCGCAGTATTTATCAGTCAGGTTCGGCAGAGAAACCGGAAGAGAAGATAGCTGCACTCCTAGATGAGAAAGAGGTTATCCATGTCTGAGCAGCTTAATGGCGCAGTTGCCTCCTCCGGGGGCTCTTCAGGCGGTTCCGGAGAGAACGGACGCAGGCTGCTGCTCGGCGCTTATTTCGATTTCATCCGCATCCGCTTCCTGACGATGCTGGCCTACCGGATCAATTACTATTCAGGAATTCTGATCTACACGCTGAATATCGGGGTTAACTATTTCACCTGGAAAGCTATATATGGCAACGGGGAGTCGCTAGGCGGCTTTACCGGAGCACAGATGACTACGTATGTAGCCGTCTCGTGGATGGCCCGGGCGTTCTATTTCAATAACCTGGACAGGGAGATTTCTACCGATATCCGTGACGGCAGCATCGCGATTCAGTTCATCCGCCCTTATAACTATGTTCTGGTCAAAATGATGCAGGGACTTGGCGAAGGCCTGTTCCGCTTCATGATGCTGATGATTCCGGGCATGGTGATTGCCATTCTGCTGTTTCCGGTACAGCTGCCGACAGAACCCTCCGCCTGGATCGGTTTCCTGGTGATGCTCTTCTTCAGCTTCCTGATCAGCTCACAGATTAATATCATAACGGGGCTCTCTGCATTCTTCGTCGAGAATAATGAAGGGATGATGCGCATGAAGCGTGTTATCGTTGACCTGTTCTCCGGCCTGATCGTACCGATTACGCTGTTTCCGGTCTGGTTATCGTCCATTCTTAAGGTTCTGCCCTTTCAGGCCATCACGTATCTGCCGGGTTCCGTATTCACGGGCCGTGTGCAGGGAGTGGGCATATGGAATGTGCTGGGCATCCAGGTGATCTGGTTCCTGGTCCTGCTGGTTCCGATTGTCTGGCTATATCACGCAGCGCGCCAGCGGCTGTTCGTGCAGGGAGGTTGAGCCGGAATGTACTATTTGGGCTTGTTAATTGAATATCTGAAAAATTATATGAAGACAAGGTTGACTTACCGCGCTGATTTCTGGGTGGAGGTTGTTTCCGATCTGCTCTTCCAGGCAACGAACTTTATCTTCATTCTGGTCATTTTCATGCATACCGACAGCCTGGGCGGCTGGAATCAGAACGAAGTGGTGTTCGTCTACGGCTTCTTCATGGTGCCGTTCGGCGTGTTCAGCTGCTTCGTGAATATGTGGGGCTTCAGTGAGCGCTATATCGTCAAAGGCGAGATGGACCGCATTCTGACCCGTCCGGCGCATAACCTGTTCCAGATTTTCCTGGAAAATGTGGACCCGCCTTCACTTGTGGGCTCCTTCATCGGACTGATTGTTATGGCCATCAGCGGCAGCAATCTGGGCTTGCCGTTCGAATGGTGGACCATTCCGATGCTGATTATCCTGACACTCAGTGCGGTAGCAATCTATACCGGCATCTATACGACATTGACTTCACTGTCGTTCTACTCGGATGCGCCAACTGGTATTCTGCCGCTGATGTATAATATCCAGACCTACGGCCGTTATCCGGTTACGATCTACAACCGGGCGATTCAGGTGCTGCTAACCTGGATTATCCCGTTTGCCTTTGTTGGGATCTATCCGGCAGCCCTGTTCCTCCACCGTGATGAGATGAAGGGGATGGCGCTGCTGACCCCCGTAGTGGGTGCAGTGTTCCTCGGCATCGGCCTGATGGCCTGGAGCTATGGCGTTAAGCGGTACAAAGGTGCGGGGTCTTAAGGGATTCCGCAAAGAACATTATACAGGGTCGTCCAAGCAGCTATTCATTGGCTGGCGCGGACGGCCCTTTTTGTGTAGAAAATACTATAACAATGCTCAAAAAATCCTACCTGCCCAATCAATGAAAGCGCATAATAAGTGGTGAGAGTGAAGCCAGGACTATTACTGTAAAGGAGCAGAAGCGATGAACAATTATACTATAGGCGTCGATTTGGGCGGAACCAATATCAAAGCGGGATTGTTCGATGGGGATTTCAACGCAGTCGAGGAGCTGTCTCTGCCAACGGAAGCGGCGGCAGGACCGGCGCATGTGCTGGAGCGGATCAGGTTGGCCGTTACACAGCTGACAGAGGGCAAGGGGATAGATCAGCAGCAGATCACCTGTATGGGGATGGGCATTCCCGGTCTGCTGGACCCGGAGGAAGGCCTGTCGATCTTTTCGCCGAACTTTCCCGGATGGGAACAAATACATATAGTGAATGCAATGAAGCAATTTTACGATTTTCCGGTCTACATCGATAATGATGTGCGGGTTAACTTATATGGGGAATGGCAGCAGGGAGCCGGAAAAGGATGCCGTAACCTGGTGCTGCTCACACTTGGAACCGGACTCGGCTCAGGCATTGTCCATGACGGCAAGGTGTTGTACGGAACAACCTTCAGTGCTGGTGAAATCGGACATATGAATATGTACAGGCAGGGCCGGCCCTGCCGCTGCGGGAGCTCCGGCTGCCTCGGGAGGTATGTATCTGCTGTGGGTATGGTCAACACGTTCAAAGAGAAGCTGCTGGATGGCAGGAGCAGTCTGATTCAGACTTGGACGAATCAGGATGACGGACAAATTACCGCAAAAATGATTTCGGAGGCTTATGATCTCGGGGACCCGCTGGCGGTCGAAGTCATGCATGAAACCGGAGAACTGCTGGGGTACGGTCTGGCTAATGTAATTAATCTGCTGAACCCGGAGCTGATCATTATTGGAGGCGGCATGGCTGCCGCAGGAGAACGGCTGCTGGGCAGCGTCCGCGGCACTGTAAATGCTCATGCGCTGAAGCTCTCAGGGAGCAAATGCAGGATCGTTCAAGCCGAACTGGGGAGCAGGGCGGGCACACTTGGCGCAGCGGTATATGCGGACCAGAGACTGAATGCTCTTAAATGATGATTGACACGGGACAATGATCGGCGAAGATAAGCTTAGGGTGCTGCAAAACTATTGAATCGCAATAATTCACCATATCTACATATTAAGGACCTCAAACGACAATAATCGTCAAATTATCCCAATGATGACAGCATATTCTTGGCTGTATACTAATAGCAGGTTAAGAATTCGGCAGCAGTTCTATATCCGGCAGTTCTTGAGGAAGCGGCATGTAACGGTTCTTCATAACTGCTAAACATCATCCCGGGCAGACTGAATAAACCGTAAAGCTGGTGGCTGAAGGTATTCATACGCTCGATAAGGAGCCGGTAATGTTATGAATCTCGTAATCGGAGGCAATGGCGGTTTAGGCCATTCCATTACCCAAGAATTACTGTGGCGGGGGAAGCTGGTAACAGCGACCTATCATCGTTCTAATGAGGCACTAAGCAGACTGAGAGGACCGCTGCTGACTATGGCTTCACTGGATATACAAGATGAGAGGGCTCTTGCTGCTCTCCTGACAGGAGTGAAAACGGTCTACTTCTGTCTTAATGTGCCTTACCAGGACTGGTACACGATCATGCCCAAAGCGCTGGAACGGGTTACCGCGAAGCTGCATTCCGGGCAGACGCTGGTATTTCCCGGCAATGTCTATGGATACGGCAGATTCAAATACCTTCCCGCGGATGAGAACCATCCCAAGGCGGCTCTTACCCGTAAAGGAAAGCTCCGTAACCAGCTGGAAGAGCTCCTGAAGAAGCGGGCAGCGGAGAACTGCTTCCGCTATGTCATTCCGCGTTATCCCGACTACTATGGCCCCAACGTTACGAACAGGGTATTCGGACCGATATTCAACGGAGCGCTGCGGGCCAAAACCATCGCCTGGCCGGTCAGGCTGGATGTTCCCCATGATCTGGTCTATATCCGTGATGCGGCCAAAGCAGCCGTCCTGCTGGCGTATAGCGGGGAAGAAGGGGAATGGCATGTGTCGGGCTCCGGGGCGATTGAAGGCCGCCAGTTCCTGAATCTCATCCAGGATGAAGCAGACAGTCCAAGGAAATGCCGGACCCTCCCGGGCTGGGCCGTTGGTTTGGCAGGTATATTCGATAAAGAAGCTAAGGAATTCCATGAGCTGCTATACGAATTCCAGTATCCGCTGGTACTGAGCGAGAACAAATTCATGAAGCGGTTCCCGGAATATTCTCCAACCGCCTACAAGGACGCAGTCAAAGAAACCTTGGGCTGGTTCCGGGAGCAGCAGGAATAGACCGGAGAACCGATAGGAGGCTTGGCCGTTCATGCATATCATTGCTGTATCACTCGGGACCGCTTTTTCGGTTCCTGAGCTGCTGCCCTATGTGTCACCGGAGCGCCGGATGAGCAGCAGCCGGCTGAAACGTGAAGACGATGTTCGCAGGTCTCTTATCGGAGACATCCTTGCCCGGATGTTCGCCATGGATATGGAGGGAATGCGGAATGATGAGATCTGTTTTGACAAAGGGGTGTTTGGCAAACCCCGGCTGTCTGCTATGCGCGAACCGTGGGACTATAACCTCTCACATTCGGGAAAATGGGTAGCAGGTATCGTCAGCCGCAAGGGACAGCGGGTAGGAATCGACATTCAGAAGATGGCTGCCATAAATCCGGCGTTAGCCCGGTACAGCCTGTCCCCTGAAGAAATGGAGCAATACCAGAGCCTGAAATCAGAGGCTCAAATACGCTATTACTATGACCTGTGGACGCGGAAGGAGAGTTATCTGAAGATGGAGGGCATTGGCCTGACGGTTCCGATCCGTTCGGTATTCTCTGAGCAGTATGCTTTGAAATATGAGCAGTCTGTGCTTAGTGACCGGCTGCCCGATCATGCGTTCAGGCAATATCCGGTAGATCCGGGCTACGTGCTGACCGCTTGTTCAACAGATTTCCGCTTTCCTGATCAGTATTTGGTGGTCCGGGCTAAGGATCTAACCGAAGTGTTTCTGCGGCGCTGCCGGCTGCAGGAGGAGCAATCCGCTCCAGAGCCTGACGGACTCACCGTCTTGTAGGAATGAGGGCACCTGCCAGCCGGTATTAGATATGAGGGCACAGAATGTCCTTGCACTGCGCAACACTTACATATAGCAGCGATTGCCTGTCATGGCACCGCTGCTTTTTTTGGCGAGTATTACCATTCAGGGCATACGTTCTAGGTCCAGGAATTGTACGCGATCCGGGGTAGCATGATATGCTGTGGATATTGAAGCACACAGGAGGGTAATGATGAAACGAGACATTCAGCATGTGCCTTATGGTTATGAACCCCCAGCCGGTGAACGCAAAGGGACCTTAATCTTCTATGATTCATTCGAGCATATCTCGGATATGGATTTGTTGAAGGCGGCTGAGACAGCGATAGAGCGCAAATTCACCAAGCTGGTGCTGTATCCGCTGCATGAAGAAACCGTGAGACGGATGACGAAGGAGCCGGTGCAGGCTTTTTATAAACGGGAGGACCGGCTGCATGAGTGGAAAAGAGATCAGGGGCGGTCTTTCATTACGGTGGAAAGTCTGGAGGGGAAACGCAAGAAATACACCCCGCTCGATTCTGCGCTGCGCCATATCAGCGAGGTCTATTCCGCACCTTACTTTCTCTATCTGACTCCGGAGATGGCTAATCTGTTCGCGTCCTATTCTTCATTCGAGGAATGGATCGTCAAGCTGCGTTTGCTGTTGTCAGAAGCGCCGGCACAACTGCATCCGCGGCTGGAGAAATTCCGTCACCGCTGGGATGTGGCTGGCGAAGTCCGCTAGGCAAATAGTTGTATACCTAAACCCGTGGGAGAGTGATGAGCATGAATGAGGCCTATCAACTCGATGTTAGATTGCAGCCCAATGAGACGCTTGCGCTGATCAAAGAGGGAATGACGCAGGAGTCGGAGCTGTTGTACGAGGAGCTGAATGATCTCGGTGAAGGTAAGATGATCGGAACGCTGGTCTATGAGCGGTATTATTTCCGGTCCGGTAATCAGGCGGCGCTGGTAATTCTAGTGGATAATCTGAAGGGCAGAAGTAATGTCCGGCTTATTCCGGCGGGAGGCTCCAACGGGTTGATCCTTAAGCTCGATTGGGGCGCCGGCAAAAGCTTCGCTTCTTCAGTGGAGCGAATTCTGGCGGATTATATTGTGGAATAACCGGGGATGTTAAGGAGAAGGAGCTTGGAGGCCAGCATAGGTCTGGCAGCATACTGCTGCTGCGGCTTACTGGCCCTGTAAAATTCACCGTACGGGCAGCACAGACTCCTGCTTATTTGTGGAGGGCTGCCTGTTTGCGTCTATAGGTATACATTCTCCACTGGTAGTGGATGAAGCACCCGATGCAGAAGCCGAGGATAGCTACTGTGGCTGCTACTGCGACCATGATCGTGAAGATATAAGCCGCTACGGTCCAGCCAGCTAGGAAGCTGACCAGTCCTGCAGTCAGGCAGAAGACGGCAATGCTCTGGTTGAACTGCTGCTGTTCCCAGTCTTCCAGTACATAGGCGGAGCGCTCCTTAGTCAGGAAGTTCGCCGCAACCTTGATCACCGGATTATATCCGAAGAGTAGACCAGACAGTCCTGCGGCAAGCGGCAGGGCAAGAATCCAGTAAGCTCCCGTAAACAGTGACAATAATACAGAAATTACGATAAAAGCCTGATTAGTTCTGACTAACGGCCGGGGAATTCCCTTAATGATTGAAGGCTCACTCATTGAAATCACACCTTTCGCATTGGAATAATTAAATTATAACCAATGATCCGCAATGTGGCAATCGGTAAGCGTAAACATTAAAATTTGAAATTATTATCCATTGACAGCCGGAGCCCACTCATGGTTTTATTATGTAGACCAATTGTTATAAAAGTGCAGAAACATCTATAAAGGAAGTGTCCGGCTTGTCAAACAAGCATAATGCACGTGAAGCTATTCTGGATACGGCTTCAAGATTGTTTTTCACACAGGGCTATCATGCAACCGGGCTAAATCAGATCATCAAGGACAGCGATTCGCCCAAAGGATCATTGTATTATTATTTTCCTCACGGCAAAGAAGAGCTGGTGTTGACCTGTATTAACCGGACAAGTGAAATGGTCTCCCAAAATTTGCGGCATTATGTAGAGGGTGAAGACTCACCTGCTCAGGCAGTGCAGAATTTCATTCTGTCTATGGCGAGGGAAGCGGAGGAATCATCTTTTGAAGGATTGGTGCCGTTCAGCTTCTGGGTAGCCGTTGAGACTTCCTGTGTCAGTAATGAGCTGCGAACCGCTTGTCAATGTGTGTTCAAGGATTGGCAGGATGTGATCGCCCAGCGTCTGATGAAGGATGGCATGCAGGAGGAAGCTGCTGTGGGAAAAGCGACTGTTGTGGTCTCCTTGTTTGAAGGTGCGCTGCTGCTGGCGTTAACCTGCCGAAATGTCCAGCCGCTGGTTGCGGCAGCAGAGAGTATTCCGGCAATACTGGCTTAAGGTTTCAACAGTACCATCGTAACACTGCAATACCAGTAACAAATAGAGAGAGAACAAACAGATTATCAGGAGGATATGAGAGTGAACGCAACTATGACTGGTAAAGGGCACACAGAGCCCCGCAAATTCAAGACCCTTCCAATTCTCGTCTCCTTATTGCTTGCCGGATTTATCGGCATGTTCAGTGAGACCGCATTAAATGTAGCCTTAAGTGATCTTATGAATGTATTACAAATTACTCCGACCACAGCGCAGTGGCTGACTACGGCTTACCTGCTGACGCTGGGGATTCTGGTTCCGATCTCCGGGCTGCTCCTACAGTGGTTCACGACCAGACAGCTGTTCATTGCTGCGCTATGCTTCTCGATTGCGGGAACATTCTTGGCTGCAATGGCGCCGAATTTCGAATTCCTGCTTACAGCGCGTGTGGTTCAGGCGATGGGAACTGCACTTCTTTTGCCGCTGATGTTCAACACGATCCTGATTATTATCCCCGCTGAGAAAAGAGGCGCAGCGATGGGTCTCATCGGCCTCGTCATCATGGTAGCTCCGGCGATCGGCCCTACTATTGCTGGCCTGCTTATTGAGAGTCTGAGCTGGCACTGGATCTTCTGGCTGTCCCTGCCGTTCCTGGTGATCGCGCTGTTCAGCGGAATTTTCTTCATGCAGAACGTCACAGAAGTGACCAAGCCGAAGATTGATATCCTCTCGATTGTATTATCCTCACTTGGTTTCGGCGGCATTGTGTATGGATTCAGCAGCGCCGGTGAAGCGGAAGGCTGGGGAAGTCCGAAGGTGATTATCGCCATTGCTATTGGTGTAATTGCGCTCGTTCTATTCTGCATCCGGCAGTTGACGATGAAGCAGCCGATGATTAATCTGCGTGCCTTCAAATTCCCGATGTTCGTGGTCGGTGTTCTGATGGTCTTCATCTGTATGATGGTGATTCTGTCCTCGATGCTGATTCTTCCAATGTATCTGCAGCAGGGACAAGGCTATACTGCGTTCAAAGCAGGCTTACTGCTGCTGCCGGGCGGAATTATCAACGGACTGATGTCACCGGTAATGGGACGCCTGTTCGATAAATACGGTCCGAAATGGCTCGTTATTCCAGGACTTGTGCTCGTTGCTGTCTCGCTGTGGTTCTTCTCGAGTATTACAGCAACTTCTACCGTTATCTTCGTAATTGTACTTCACAGCGTGCTCATGATCGGAATCTCGATGATTATGATGCCTGCCCAGACGAACGGGATCAATCAGCTACCGCTGGAATACTATCCTGACGGTACAGCGATCATGAATACTCTGCAGCAGGTTGCAGGAGCGATTGGTACGGCTCTGGCAGTAAGCATTATGACCTCCGGTTCCAAGAGCTACATGAAGACTGTAACTGACCCTGGTGATCCGCTGAATATTGGCGCTGCATTTACCCATGGGGTACAGAATGCGTTCATCTTCGGTATGGTGATGGCCATAATCGGTCTGGTTGTTGCTTTCTTCCTTAAACGTGTTATTGTCTCGCACAAGACGCAGGCTTCCATGCACTAATCTCATTAATTGACTGCAAGCACATCCGTAATCCGGGTGTGCTTTTTTGCTATGTGCAATATGGAGCTCACAGAGCATTCATTGTATAAAATCCTGCCCTAAATACAACATTTCCCTCATGATAACGCTCCTAATTCATAATTGTTGTAAAAAAGGCAACATTTCTCCTACTCCAAACCGATTATTGGGACAATTCTTGTATTTCGTACAACAATCCTCTCTGACGCCCAGGTATCTGGGGATCAAAGTTGTAAAACATACAACATTAATGCCCCAATAGGCAGCTTATGCGCAAATATTAACGGGTTACTTGTCTGCCAGCGTTAACTGTTACTCATACGCAAGTTAACGGATTACTCATATGGCTGACGTGGAGACAATCTCTGGACATCAACTGGGAATTAAAGTATATTAAGCATAGATTAACGATGTATCAGTGAATTGCCATTCGAACAGGAGGGGATGCCAATGAAAGTCAGTAAAGAAATGCTGAAGGGCAGCACAGGGACCTTGATTCTCACTCTGCTGCTCGATAAGCCGTTATACGGCTACGAACTGATTAAAGAGCTGGAGCAGCGCTCGCAGGGGGTATTTTCCCTGAAGGAGGGCACGCTCTATCCGATACTCCATGCGATGGAGAGCGAACGCTGGGTAGAGGCGTATTGGCTTGAGGTAGAAGGGCGCAAACGCAAATATTACCGGCTGCTGGATGAGGGCAAGGCGAAGCTGCAGGAGAAGAGAGCGGAATGGAATCTTTTTAAAGGCGCGGTGGATTCTGTGCTGGGGGAGGGCGGCGTATGATGGAGCAGCGGAAGAAGCTGGACAACTATCTGGACAGGGTGTGTGCAGAGGTTAGAGCCAAAGGGATGCACAGGGAGATAAGGGAGGAGCTCAGCGGGCACTTCCAGGACTTAATGCTGGAGCGGCAGCAGCTTGGCGCAACTGAAGAAGAAGCACAGCAATATGCTATCGCGCAAATGGGTGATCCGCAGGTGATTGGCCGGGATC
This sequence comes from Paenibacillus sp. FSL E2-0178, assembly GCF_038593005.1. Classification (NCBI taxonomy): domain Bacteria; kingdom Bacillati; phylum Bacillota; class Bacilli; order Caryophanales; family Paenibacillaceae; genus Paenibacillus; species Paenibacillus sp. FSL E2-0178. The sequence continues at coordinate 826,150 of NZ_CP151953.1, read as the reverse complement.
TGCACAGAATCCATAAACCGCGGATTCCGTGGGGGCTGCTCACCGCAGTAATGATGTTGTCAGCTGTAAGTCTGCTGGGGATGGGGGCTATAGAAGCCGGAACATCCTTCAACCCGGCCCTATCTGATCTGACGATGCGCCAGACGGTGTATATCATCCTTGGGATCGCCGTTATGACAGGAATGTACTTCGTCAATTTCAAGCTGCTTCAGAGAGCATCAGGATTCATCTATGCTGCAGCATTAATGGCTATTGTTGCCAGCCTATTGCTGGGTCCTGAATTAATCAATGGGAATAGACGCTATGTTGGTTTTATGGGCTTATATTTTGATCTGGTTGGATACAGTCCTTATATATTTGTTGTCGCTCTGACAGGAATATGGACCAGCCACAGCTTTATGCTGAAATGGCGCAGGCGGACCAGGGAATTAGCGGAGGTAGCCTTCCTGCTGCTGCCTGCGGTGATCTATGCGGCGATCCGGTCTTTACCGGAGCTGGTGGTTTATTTGGCAGTATCGCTGACGCTATATGTATGGATAACACGGCGCTGGATTACAGCCGGATTAATGGTTATAACATTTGTGTCGGGCGGAGCCATCTATGTTTGGAATAATTTGAACTTGCGTGACAGGGTCATCGGAGCGATAAATCATAATTACATGCTTAATGGCCCGGGTTACCTCAACCGCAGAATTCACGAGACCATTACATCCGCAGGCTGGAGAGGGTATGGCTTCGGAGGTGCGGAAGAAGGACTGCCGTATGCGTATTCGGATCTTTTTCCGGTATTTCTGGTTCAATGCTTCGGCTGGGCCGGGGGCTTGCTCTTCATCGCGGCAGTGGGCTGGTTCGTTCTCAAAATGATCTCCTATACCCGCGCTGTACGCGATACCTACGGGCGGATGCTTATCCTTGCTCTGGCCCTTATGCTAGCCCTCCGCTTAGCTTATGGTCTATCGATCCTCAGCGGAAGAATGCCAATTACAGCTATACCGTTCCCATTCCTCAGCTACGGACAACATGTCTTCATTGAATTCGCCGCTGTCGGGCTGCTGATGGGTGTCTACCGGCGGAAGGATATGCTCCCTGCGGACACAAGCCTGGACTTAACTATGGACGCCTAGTGCGGCTGCACGTATACTTGTAGGGTGAAAAAATACGGACGAGGCTGGAGAGGGGGGAGCATTGTGATGAAGCTGCGAAATACAGGTAGAAAATTAGGGCTGGTCTCATGTGCGCTTATTCTAGGCGGAGCTACGCTTTTAACGGCAACAGCAACAGCAGCCACAGCGGCTGCTCCTAAGCTACAGAATACAGCCGCAGCCCCGGCGCAAAGCAAGGTGGAGAAGAAGCACAACCTGCCAGGCGGCTTTGTGTATCTGGATGAAGTGATTCCTACGGCGCAATATGAGATACGCTATTACAGTGAGAATAATTTTACCGGAACAAGGGTGGACGGGTATAAGGCTCCGCTGGCGATTTTCTCGCGGACAGCAGCGAGTGCGCTGAAGAAAGTCAGTGAGGATCTGGCTGGCAAAGGGTATATCCTGAGAATCTATGATGCCTACCGTCCGCAAAAAGCCGTTAATCACTTCGTACGCTGGTCACAGGATGCCGCGGATATTAAGATGAAGCAACAGTATTACCCCAAGCTGGACAAGCGTAATCTGTTCAAGCTGGGCTTCATCTCCAAGAAATCGGGACACTCTCGGGGCAGTACCATTGATCTGACACTGGCTGATAAAAAAACAGGGGCGCTGGTTGACATGGGCAGCCCGTATGATTTCTTTGGTGAGATTTCTTATTATAATACCACTTTGGTCAACAGTACCCAGCATGCCAACCGTAAAGTTCTTAAGGATGCCATGTCGAAGCAGGGCTTCAAGCCCTATACCAAGGAGTGGTGGCATTTCACACTGATCAAGGAGCCTTATCCACAGCAGTATTTTAACTTTAATGTGGAGTGAGGCTGTTCCAAAGCTGCGCAGAACGGTTAATGATTAATATAAGTTTAGTCCCTGAAGTTTGCGTGCATAATAATTATATTACAGGAGAGGTGGGATCGATTTGAAGAACAGAATCGCAGCCGTTTTCCTAAGTGTACTGTTATTGGCAGCAGGATCGGGAGTATTAACCGGAAATAGTGTCCACGCAGCACCGGGTGTAAATATTATTGTGAACGGACAAGCCTTGCAGCTGGATGGACCGCAAACCTATATCAGCGGAACAACCCTCATGCTCCCGCTCCGGGAGACTACGGAAATCCTTAAGTATAAGACTACCTTTGTAGGTGCCACAGGACAGTTCAAGCTGAACCGGTTCCAGGAAACGATTGAGTTCAGATTGAGCGGGAAAGAGATCATTCTGAACGGCAAGGATCGGGTGCCTTTTACAGATAGTATTGAACTGAAGCAGCAGCGCGCATATGCACCCTTGTCGTTTTTTAGTGCGATCGGGCTGGTTACATCCTATAATCCGGCAAAAGGGCTGGTTGAAATCTACTCACCGGAGGTAACTGCCGGAGCTGTAGCCGGATTGCTGGCCGCAGGCAACTATACAGGACTCCGCGAGCGTTACTTCACTGCGGAAGCAGAGCAGCCCCCGCTGCCCGTCATTCAGCAGAGCTGGGAGGGTGTAAGCGCTCCGGCAGGCCAGTACTTCGGAGTGAAATCTACGGAGAGCCGGCAGCATGACGGGAATATGACAATAACAAGCGTGTTGTCCTTCTCCAAATCCGAGGCGCTGCTGACACTGGAGCTGAATACATCGGGCAAAATCGTGAAGCTGAGCCTGGCGGCGCTGCAGGCAGCGGAAGTGCTGGCCAGCCCGTCGAAATAACAAATAATTAATCATTCATAGCAGGAGCATCTCGCAGCTGTAATCCGCTGCCGGAGATGCTTCTTTTTTTATTAATGCTAACTCTTTTGAAAATTCCTGAAAACTTCTGTTGACAGATCACTCCAAAGAGAGTAATTTTAAATTCTGATTAAACGCTGTTTAAATCGATGATTAGAAATCGCGGCAAAGGAGGGCGACAAGCTGCATTATGGTTAAATCTGACAACAAAGCTGATTCTTCAGATAAAGATACGAAGCAGATTATACTCGATGCAACCGTGGATTTGATCCGCGAAGAGGGGTTCAGCTGTATCACCCTTCGGAGTATCGCAGCAAGGGCAGAGACGAATCTTGCACTGGTGAATTATTATTACGGCTCCAAGGAAAAGCTGTTTGGCGACGCAGTGAAGAGACTGGTGTCTACCTTTGATGATGCCTTCAAAGCACTGGAAGATGACAGCCTGCCGCCGAAGGAGCGGATGAAGCTATTTTTCATGCGTTATATAATGAATCTCAGCCGTTACCCGGGAATGGCCCGGCAGATGCTTGATCAAAGACATCATATTATGGGCTCACAGGATGAATATGCGAAGTACTCCAAGCTGATGAGGCTGGAGCGCATTAAGGAAGTGCTCAGTGAGATCACCGGGGAGCAGGACCGCGACAAGCTCATGATGATGATGATGCAAGTCTATGGGGCCATTGTTTTTCCGGTGATTATGGTCTCCAGCCTGCCGAAGGAACGGGAGGATCTCAAGGAGATGTTCAGGCTTTCGCCGCTTGAGGAGCAGATTGACGGGTTATTTGAACTTTATTTTCATAAGTATAACTAATTATAAACAGAGAAAAGAGTGGAGAAGAGAATGACAAACACCACAAATAAAGGAAACAGTGCAGCAGTGGAAGCACCGTTCTCGCTTAAAGCCATTATTCCGCCGTTAATGGCTATTATCGTTGGCATGATTATGGTTATCCTGGACAGCACTGCTGTAAACGTTGCGGTACCGAATCTGGTGCAGTATTTCGCAACAGATCTTAAGACCGTTCAGTGGGCGATTACGGGTTATACGCTGGCGCTGGCTGCTGTAATTCCGCTGGCTGGCTATATGACTGACCGCTTCGGTTCCAAGCAGGTCTTTCTAACGACTATTGTTATGTTTGTACTGGGGTCCGTTCTTTGTTCGGTTGCCCAGACCTCGACGCAGCTAGTCATCTTCCGTGTTATTCAAGGTCTAGGCGGCGGTATGGTAGCTCCAATTGGTATGGCCATGGTCTTCAGACTGGCTCCGGCAGAGCGCAGAGGTTCTATTATGGGGATGCTCGGAATTCCCATGCTGCTGGCTCCGGCACTTGGTCCGATCCTCTCCGGCTGGCTGGTAGAATACGTGAGCTGGCACTGGATCTTCCTGATCAACCTGCCTATCGGTATCGTTGGTATTATTCTGGGAGTTAAATATCTGCCTGTTACCGAGAAGAAGGGCAAAGCGCATCTGGATATCTTCGGTATCATTCTGGCTCCGCTTGCGTTCTCCATGCTTGCTTATGGCGTCAATCAAGGCGGAGGTGAAAGCTGGACTTCGACGGGGGCTCTTGTAGGTTTGTCTGTCGGCGGTGTGGCGCTGGTGCTGTTCGTTATCGCTGAGCTGATGCAGAAGCATCCGCTGCTGGAGCTGCGCGTCTTCCGTTCATCGGACTTCACACGCGGCATTATCCTATCCTGGGTGACCCAGGCTGCCTTGTTCGGTTCCATGCTGTTCGTTCCGTTGTATCTGCAGCAGATCCGCAACTACACACCGCTTGAGACTGGTCTGATTCTGCTTCCGCAGGCGCTGGCATCCGGTATCGGTATGCCGGTGGGCGGCCGCTTATTTGATAAAATTGGTGCACGTCCGCTGTTGTTCGTCGGACTCAGCGTCATTTCCACTGCACTGTTCCTGTTGTCCGGTGTTACGGTAGACACCAGTCTTCCCGTTATCATGGGCTGTCTCGCTATGATGGGTCTGGGTATGGGCTTGTCGATGATGCCGGTTAACACTCATGTTCTAAACTCTGCGCCGCGTGAATGGGTTGGCCGGGTGACTCCGCTGACCGCCGCAGCCCAGCAGGTCGTAGTATCGTTCGCGGTTGCCGGTATGACCGGATACTTAACCAGCCAGATTACCGTTCATATGGGTGAGATGGCTGCCGGAAGCAATCCGCTTGTCGCCGCTGTACAGGGCTTCAATGATGTATTCTTCCTCTCCGCCTGCATCGCGCTGGCCGGAGTGGTCATCAGTCTGATTCTGCGCAAGCCGAAGACAGCCGGTTCCGCCGGAACTCCGGAAGGACAGCAGGCCGACGCTGCTGTAATGATGGGACATTAATTCATATCTTGGGTTTACGGCCGCCTCAGCTAATCGCTGGGGCGGTTTTTTCGCATTTTACCCCCGTTGTCGCGATTGCGATTCGAAATCCTGCACGAAATACAACATTTCCCGCGTCATATCGATAATTTTTCCAAAATTGTTGTATGAAATGCAGCATTTCTGCTCCTCCAAGCGGATTAGCGGGGTTATTCCTGTATTTCATACAACATTTCTCCCAACCATACTCGTATCTCTGCATCAGAGTTGTACTACGTACAACATTTATGTCTTTACAGCAAGAACTTAAGTAACTCAATTGCTGTCATCTTATAGTACGGCTATACAGAAGGGCAAAAGGAAGAATTAAAGGTATACATCACATCGCTTTGGATGCGATACAGAAGGCGAAATGGAGGAATTACGGCGGTATGTGGAATTGTATCCGTGACAGGCGCCAGTTGGTGTACTTTGTTAACCGCTTGACAGCTGAAAAGGAATTCTATATAGTTTTATTAAAACTATCGATAAGGGGTTTCCTTATGTATGAATTACTGGTCCTGTCATTGCTGATGCATTTCCCGCTGCATGCTTATCTAATTGCGAAGATTATCAGCCCGTGGGAGAAAATCAGCCGCGGAACGCTGTCCACCCTGTTGTCCAGACTTGAGAGAGAGGGACTGATCTGCGAAGCCGATCCTTCTTCAGTGCCTTATCCCAGTGAACGGCCATCCCGTGCGCTGCAGCTCACCGGTAAAGGACGGGCCCGGTTCACCGAGCTGATGATGGATACGGGGACGGAGTCGGCAACCTATCAGAAGCTTTTTCATATTAAAGCCCAGCATTTGGAGTTCCTTGCCCCTGAAGCGCAGCTGGCGCTTGTAGACCATTATCTTGCGTACGCCGCTAAAGGCATTGCAGAGCTGCAAAAAGGGATAGACGCCTTCCGGAAAGAGACTGCTCCTGATGCTGCCGCGCCGGGAGGGCGGTTCTATGCGACAACGATGGATCTGCTGCAGGTGCGCCTGGAGGCGCAGGAGCTGGATCTGGCCTGGGCGCAGCGTTTGCGGGAAGCCGTGATGACGCAGAAAGAAGGACAACAATGAAGGGTTCCAAAGAAAGCTGGCAGAGCATAGCGGTTAAGCTGGGCCTGCGCCTCATAAGGATTAACGCCATGTGGAAGAAGACAGGAATAGCTTTGCGGAAGGAAATTGAAACGAAACAGCGGAAGGAGAGCAGTAAGCCGCCGGCTAAAGTGTATACATTATGCAGCGTCGAAGAGCGTGAGATAGCCGGTTATCCTTACTATGTGATTTCAGCAAAGTCTCTTTCGGGCGGCAATCAGATCCTATATCTGCACGGCGGGGGTTATGTACTGAAGATATCCCCGCTGCATTGGGAGTTCCTGGCCGGTATGGCGGACAAGCTGAAGTGTACGATTGCAGTTCCCATGTACCCTTTGGCACCGCAATATGGACATAAGGAAGTATTTCAGATGCTGGTACCGTTATATGAGGAGATGTTAGCGCAGAGTTCAGAGTGTGGAGACAAGCTTGTGGTCATGGGGGATTCGGCTGGCGGGGGAATGGGGCTTGCACTAGTGCAGCTGCTTAAGGAAAAAGGGATACCACGGCCTGCACACACGATCCTGATCTCCCCGGTGCTCGACATGACCTTCAGCAACCCGGAAATCAAGGCAGTGGAGCGTAAAGATCCTGTCACGGCAGTTCCTGCCATCAAAGAAATTGCTCAGTGGTATGCGGGGGATCAGGAGATTACTTCTCATTTGATCAGCCCCGCTTATGGGGAGGTCACGGATATAGGTCCGGTCAGCATCTTCACGGGGACGCATGACATTGTGTATCCCGATGTCAAGAGGTTCAAAGACCGTTTACTGGTTGAAGGAATAAAGATCGGTTACTATGAATATCCGCAAATGCTGCATGTCTGGCCGCTGTTCTTCTTCCCGGAATCCAAGACAGCGAGAGCGCAGATCAGAGCAATTATTGAAGCCTTATAGATCTGCCCGCCGTTTCTTGAGCATCCTTGCCGGAAAAGGGGCTAAGTGCAATCTGCCGAGCAGTTCGGAAGCTATAATGCCCAGCAGGACAAGGGCAGCGCCGGTGTAGCCCTGCAGCGAAAGCTGTTCATGTGCGAACCAGTAGCCGAAGAAGGCGGCAAAGACCGGTTCGAGGGCGAAGATTAATCCGGTGCGGGTCGGCGTTGTGTATTTCTGGGCAACGGGCTGCAGGATGAAGCCGCAGGCGCTGCAAAAAATGCCGAGTGCGAGGATGGCGATCCAGCCGGGAAGTGTCGAAGGCAGTGCAGGAGTCTCGAAGACTGCTGACAGAATCAGGGCATATCCTCCCGCGAACCCCAGCTGCAGAATGCCGATATTCAGCGAATCGCTGCTCTTGACAGCGCGGCTGGTAACCAGAATCTGCACTGCGTAGAAAATGGCAGCCAGAATACAGAGCAGATCACCAGGCTGTACTTGCAGCGACCCGTTCAGAGTGAGCAGCCCGATGCCGGCGATGGCCAGAATGGCACCGAAGATTTGCGGAGGGGCGACCTTCTTTTTGAAGATCAGAACATCCAGCAGCGGTACAAAAACAACGGTCAGAGCGACCAGAAATCCGGCATTGGAGGTCGTGGTGGTCTTCAGTCCGAAGGTGATGCAGGTGAACACACCGAGCAGAAGAAAGCCGAGCAGGGCTCCATATTTCAATGTTCTGGCATCCACACTGCGCAGCCGTTTGCGGAACAGCAGAGCCGCCAGAATGAAGGCCAGCCCGAAGCGCAGGGCAATCAGATTGAATTCCCCCAGTGTGCCGAGTCCCATTTTCATGAACAGGTAGGAGGAACCCCAGAACATCGTTACTACTATGAGCATCAGCTCGGCCTTTAGCGGCTTCATTCCATCATCATCCTTCTTTATTTCAAGTGATTATAGTATAATACGCTCAAATACATAAGGTAACTGAATGTTTATCATATGAAACATGAGTAATTCTCATGCAAACCTGGGGGTCAGCAATGAGCATAATCAAATATGAAGTGTTCCTCAAAGTGGTTGAACTGGGCAGTCTGACCAAAGCCGCCGAGGTGCTGGGCTTCACCCAATCCGGTATCAGCCATACGATCAGCAGTCTGGAGAACGAATTCGGCTTCCCGCTGCTGGTACGGAATCGTTCCGGTGTGAAGCTGACGGTGAACGGGGAGCAGGTGCTTCAGCCGATCCGCGAAATCCTTAACTGGAATGAACAGCTGAAGCAGCAGGTGGCCGATATTCACGGTCTGGAGACAGGGACAATTACGATTGGGACGTTCACGAGTGTCTCTGTACACTGGCTGCCGGGGATGATCAAACAGTTCCGCAAAGAGTACCCGTATATTGAATTCAAGCTGATGGAGGGCGGATATCTGGAGATTGAGCAATGGATTGAGGCTGGTGTGGTCGACTGCGGCTTCCTGTCGTTGCCTACCCGGGAGAAGTTCGAGGTCTTTCCGCTGAAGCAGGACCGGATGCTGGCGATTCTTCCGTTGGACCACCCGCTGAGCAAAGCCCCGTATATGCCGCTGGCCCAGATCGCCTACGAGGATTTCATCATTCCGAGGCCCGGCTCGGACTATGATGTGCAGCGGGTGCTGGAGAAGGCGGGGATTAAGCCGAACATCAAATTCTCGGCCGGGGATGACTATGCGATTATAGCTATGGTGGAAAAAGGCCTGGGCATCAGCATCCTCCCGGAGCTGGTCACCCGGTTCCAGAATCATAATGTGGCCATGCTTGAGCTGGAGGAACGGAGTTTCCGCTCATTGGGAATTGCCGTCAGCTCGATGAAATATGCATCGCCTGCAACAAGCCGGTTCCTGAAGTATGTGCAGACCTGGATGAACGATAACCCTTAACTTATACGAAGCAGAATGATGGACAGCTGAGGCTGCGTACCATGCTGCAGGGAGGCTGACACGGGATATGATTATTTTTACCTCGATTCTGCTGAATAACGTGATTCCCCTGTTTATCGTTATCCTCCTGGGAGCGGTATTATACCGGGTATTCAAGCTGGACATCAAAACCTTGTCCAAGCTCAATTTCTATATGCTTACCCCGGCTGTGGTATTTCAGCTGCTGTACGGGACGGACATTTCGCTGGTGCTGTTCGGACAGATCATTTTATTTTTCTGCATATATATGCTGCTGCAGTATGCGGTGCTGGAGATTGTAGTCCGCGCCAGGGGATTGAAGGGCGGAATGCCTGCTGCGCTGCGCAACAGTGTGCTTTTTGCCAATAGTGCGAATTACGGGCTTCCAATTAACCAGCTGGCCTTCTCCGGTAATCCGCTAACACTTGCCGTACAGGTCGTTATTCTAACCCTGCAATCCTTCCTGCCGAATACTTATGGCATTTATAGTGTTAATGCTCACCGGAGCAGTCTGCGGAGGGTCCTCCGTACGATTGCCGGACAACCTGTTATATATGCCATTCCGCTGGCACTGGTCATGCGGGGACTGGAGATTCCGCTTCCTGGCTTCCTTGCAGCCCCGATTGGCTATGTGGCGAATGCGTTTATCGGCCTGGCACTGGTAACGCTGGGTGTGCAGCTGGGTTCAATGAAATGGTCGTTGCCATCCGGGAAAAGGCTTGATCTCACCTTGTCTGTTACCCTCAGACTGCTTGCCGGACCGGCCATTGCTGCGCTGGCATTATGGCTGCTTGGGATGGAGGGGCTGGTAGCCAAAGCGCTGATTGTCTCCTCTGCTGTGCCGACCTCACTCAGTTCTGTGCTGCTTGCTGTTGAATTTGATAATGAACCGGAGTTCTCTTCGCAGGCCGTGTTCTTCTCTACATTACTAAGTACGCTTACGGTAACAGGGGTGATCATGCTGGTGAATATCTAGCCATACGCGTGGACAAGGGGAGATGCAGATTGACTGAGACCGCTCTCAATGAGAAAATGTATGCGTGTACAATAATTTCCCGCAGTGTAATATAGCTGATTGAAGGCGGCTTGAAATCAGGAAGTATTCTTTGAGGAGGATTCATATTGAAACAGCTACGGATCGGAATGATAGGTTATAAGTTCATGGGCAAAGCCCACAGTAATGCCTACCGCAGTCTTCCTATGTTCTTCCCCCAGGCACTCAAACCGCAAATGTCCGTCATTTGCGGACGGAATGAGGAAGCGCTGCAGGAGGCCGCCGGCCAGCTGGGCTGGTCGGAAGGTGTGACGGACTGGAAGGAGCTGGTCTCCCGCAGCGATATTGACCTAATCGACATCAATGCGCCGAGCAATGCCCATAAGGAGATTGCGCTGGCTGCTGCTGCTGCTGGCAAGCATATTTTCTGCGAGAAGCCGCTGGCGCTGAATCTGGCAGATTCGCGAGAAATGCTCCAGGCTGCAGAGGCGGCCGGTATTGTTCATATGGTTGGCTTCAATTACCGTTTCTCCCCGGCGGTGAGGCTGGCGAAACGCTTGATTGAGAGCGGGCGGCTGGGAAAGATCTATCATTTCCGTGCCTGGTTCCTGCAGGACTGGATTCTCGACCCTGAATTCCCGCTGGTCTGGCGTCTGCAGAAGGAGATTGCCGGCTCAGGTTCGCATGGGGATCTGGGGGCGCATCTGATTGATCTGGCCCATTTCCTGGTAGGGGATGTGCAGGAGGTCATCGGCATGAGTGAGACGTTCGTCAAGGAACGGCCGCTGGCAACGGAGATGACAGGTCTCAGCGCCCGGGCCAGCAAAGATGCACCGCGCGGCGCGGTAACGGTGGATGATGCTACTTTGTTCCTGGCCCGTTTTGCAAACGGTGCATTGGGCAGCTTTGAGGCGACACGGTTCGCGGCCGGCCATCGTTCGACCAATTCTTTTGAGATCAACGGCAGTCTGGGCAGTGTGAAATTCGACTTCGAGCGGATGAACGAACTGGAGGTCTATCTGACCTCGGATGACGAGGATGTGCAGGGCTTCCGGAGAGTGCTCGCTACCGATCCCGCACATGACTATGCTGAAGCCTGGTGGCCGCCGGGTCATACCATTGGATTTGAGCACACATTCATTCACGAGATGCTGGAGCTGTCGAATGCGATTGCCGAAGGCCGTCAGCCTGAGCCGAATTTCCGGGACGGTGTGAAATGCCAGGCTGTACTGGAAGCTGTGGAACGTTCGATTGAAGAGCGGCGCTGGGTTCCGATATCTGAAATGTAGATTCTAAATGTAAAAAACAAACACCGCACATTAATGGATGTGCGGTGTTTGTTATGGCTATTTACGAACCATAGAGGGTGTCAGGCCTTTGTACTGCTTATAGAGCTTCGTGAAATAATTGGGATTGTCACAGCCGACTCTGCCGGAAATCTCTGTAATGCTGAAGCCGGTCTCCCGCAGCAGCCGCTCGGCTTCATCCATCCGGCACAGGTTCACATAGTCGATGAAGGTGCGTCCGGTCAGCTTCTTGAAGGTTTTGCAGAAATGGAAAGCGTTCAGATTAACGAATCGGGCAGCGCTCTCGACCGACATTTTCTGATCAACATGTGTTTCCAGGTATTCCAGCAGCGGCTTGAAGCGTTCGCGGTTGATAGAATGACGTTCGCTCTGCTGGGCGGGGAAGGTACGGGACAGGTGTGTGAAGAATAAGTGGAGCTGGTTCTTCACCACGAGCTGAAAAGCCGGTTGTTTAGCCTGCACCTCCTCAATAATCCGCTCAAGCAAGGGATAATACGAGGCGCATTCCGGATTATGCACCACCGGCATGACCGGAAACTGATACTGATTGCTAAGATAAGGGGCCACAAATTGCTCATGCTGGGAATCCTGATTCCGGTCCTTGAACAATGAGGCATGAAAAACAATCGAGACATAAGATACATCTCCGCTATACAAGCTATAGCCGACATGAAGCCCGCCGGAAGGTACCACGATCACGTCTCCGGGTCCGGCTTCATAAGGTTTGCTGTCCACATGAAAGATCGCCCGGCCTTCACGCATCACAATAATTTCGAAATGCTCATGCCAGTGCAGGAACAGGATGTTCTGCTCGGGCTTGGCGCCCTGGCACTGGTTGAAGAATAAGCGGAATGGATAGATCTTCTCCTCGAGCGCAGGATATTCCTTCAGTTCCTTCGGATAAGTCAAGATGGCTTCAACTCCCACAAGATTCAGCTAGTTTAACACAAGATAAGAAGAGATTTTGCCCGAAATGAAGGATATACTTGGGTTGTTGAACTAACTATAAACCAATATTGGAGTGGTATACAAGATGCAGGATACAATGAGAATCGGGACACTGGTGGGAGGCGGAGACGCACTAAGAGTGATTCCGCAAATTATAGGTCACGGGTTCGAATCATTCAGCCTGACCTTCTGGCAGACAACGGGAAACACGGATCTGACAGAAACTGCTGCACGGGTGCGTGAACTGGCTGCGGAGCATGATTTCGTAATCTCTTCTGCAGGGATATTCGGGAATCCGCTTACAGGCACTGGGGATAACTCGGATGCGCTGGGCAGCTGGGAACGGCTGATCGACCACGCCCATTTGTTTGGAACCGATATGGTCTCCGGCTTCACCGGACGACTTCCCGGGGTTTCGATTGACGAGTCCATTCCGAAATTCGCAGAGGTGTTTGGTGAGTTGTCCAAAAGAGCCGCGGACCGTGGCGTCAGAATCGCCTTTGAGAACTGTTCTATGGACGGCAACTGGCAATCCGGGGACTGGAATATCGCCCATAACCCTATAGCATGGGAGAAGATGTTCAATGCGGTGAATGCCGATAACCTGGGTCTGGAATGGGAGCCCTGCCACCAGATGGTACAGCTGATTGATCCGATTCCGCAGCTGCGCAAATGGACGGACAAAATTTTCCACGTGCACGGCAAAGACGCAACGATTGCCTGGGATATTATCAAGGAATACGGAATTCACGGACCTAAACCGTATGTGTGGCACCGGACACCGGGCTTCGGGGATACGAATTGGACCGATGTAATCTCGGTACTGCGGCAGGCCGGGTACACAGGAACGATTGATATCGAAGGCTGGCATGATCCCGTTTACCGTGACGATCTGGAAATGACCGGCCAGGTTCATGCACTCCATTATTTGAAAAATTGCCGGGGCGGCAGCTTCGTGCCAAATCCGGTCTAATCCAGAAAGCGGGGAACACCTATGACAGCAGAGTATCGTGTAGTTGTTGCGGGCTGTGGAGCCATGGCTAATGAATGGATCAGCTATGCGCTGAAGCATGCTGATATTGAAATCGTCGGACTCGTAGATATCCGGGTGGAATCCGCGCAGGCGATGGCAGAGAAGCATGGACTCACCTGCCCGGTATTTACAGATATATCACAGGCAATAGAAGCTACAGCGGCCAATCTGGTGTTCGATATCACCGTGCCGTCCAGCCATTTCAGTATTGCCAGTAAGGCACTGGAAGCCGGATGTCATGTCTTCACCGAGAAGCCGCTGGCGGAAACGATGGAGCAATGTAATGAAATCGTTAACATGGCCGGACGCACAGGGCTGAGCCATGCCGTAATGCAGAACCGCAGGTATGATCCGCATATCCGCTCTTTGCGCGGGCTAATCACCGAGGGAGCCATAGGGCGGACGGGTTCCATAAGCGCAAGCTTCTTTCTGGCTCCGCATTTCGGCGGATTCCGGGAAGCGATGGACAGCCCGCTGCTGCTGGACATGGCCATCCATACCTTCGATCAGGCCCGCTTTATCAGCGGCGCCGATCCTGTAAGTGTGTACTGCCAGGAATTCAACCCTCCAGGATCGTGGTATGAAGGGAATGCGGCAGCTATCTGTATATTCGAAATGTCAGACGACTCCGTATTCTGTTATCAGGGCTCGTGGTGTGCGGAAGGTGCGCCTACGTCCTGGGAAGCCTCATGGCGGGTTCAGGGGGAACGGGGGGCAGCGATCTGGGGTGGCCGGGATATGCCGTATGCCGAGATTATCGGTGGCGGTGAAACCTCCGGACAGTTCCTCAATGAATATGAGCGGGTAGAAGGGCCGGCTGTGCAGATGGAGGAGACCTTCCATCAGGGCTGTCTTGAAGAGATGTTCCGCTCGCTTGCGGAGCAGCGTCCCGCCGAGACCGACTGCCGTGATAACCGCTACAGTATGGCGATGGTGCTTGGCGCTTTGGAGAGTGCGCGGACCGGCAGCAAGCTGGACATTGCGGAATTCATCCGGAAGGCCGAGCCGAATGTGCCGGATAAATAAAATGAACGGAAGAGGGGAGGAGCAGCCAACCGGCGGCTCTTTTCTTTTGTTAAAGATAAGGAAATCGGCGATGATCTGGGAAACATGTACTTCAGGTTACTGGTAGTGCTGGAGCAGGGGTGGAGAGTAGCGTGGCGCGGACTGAGAATCCGTTATGCAAAATAAGTCACATAAATCCATATCAATCTGACAAAGCTGTATTCCGGATATCTCCAATTGGGATTACAATGAATACCAGGGTAGTGGATGCTAAGCAAGGAGTGATCCGGTTGAATGAACCATTAAGAGTAGTGATTGGAAGCGGCGGGAGTCCGCATAACAAGGGATGGCTGCATACGGAAGAGTCAGAGTTGAATCTGCTGCGGAACGAAGACTGGTCGCGCAAATTCAGCGCTGATTCCTTGATGGCTATTCTTGCCGAACATGTCTGGGAGCATCTGACCTATGAGGAAGGTGTGCAGGCAGCAAGCAACTGCTATACCTATCTGGCTCCAGGCGGATATATCCGCTGTGCTGTTCCCGACGGGTTCTTCCCGGATGAAGCTTATCAGAACATTGTGCAGATCGGCGGGCCGGGACCCCTGGACCATCCTGCTGCTTCTCACCGGATCGTACATACTTATATTACTCTGCAGAAGATGTTCACTGCCGCAGGGTATCAGGTTAAACTGCTGGAGTACTGTGATGAATCCGGCCAATTTCATGAATTTCCCTGGGATGAGCGCAGCGGTTTCATCTACCGGTCGAAGCGTTTTGATCACCGAAATGCGGAGGGGAAGTTAGGTTTTGTTTCATTAATTGCAGATGCAGTTAAAGTGTGAGACTTGTATTCATAAGTAACAAATAGACTGATCCGGTAGCAGAGGAGTCTGCGTATGGATCAGCCTATTTGGCGTTCATAATAACTAATGATGGTCAGAACCCTTTATACTGCGGCTCTTCTTTCTCAATTTCCGCTACGCGGCCCTCAACCTGCTGAACGATCTGCTGGGTTTGCTCGGCTGCATTGGTGAACAGGGTCTTGGCTTCCTCGTTCTGGGTTTCCATGGCGAACTGCTCAAGACTGGCTTGAGCGCTCTTCAGCGAAGCTACGCAGGTTTTGACCTGTGATGCAACAGTCATGGGATCATTACCTCCTAGGGTCTGGGTTGGAACAGAATCTCACGGTGTAGTATCCGCATCCGGTAGCAGGACATACAGGTAACAAATCCCATTTAGCAGATAGCCTGTGCGTCCGTTTGGCAGCAGGAATTTATTCTCTTGGTTATTTTCCGCCTGTTTTGACAAATAATGAAGCTGAAGCAACATATGCGGATAATGAATAACTTACAGGGGGTTTACGAATGCCGGAAGCACTGGAAGTCGTAGTGAGAACCATTTCTGCGGTAATCATGCTGTTTTTGCTAACCAAGCTGCTGGGAAAGCGGCAGGTTTCGCAGCTGTCTTTTTTCGAATATATTACGGGAATTACAATAGGGAACCTGGCGGCGTACGTCTCGCTGGATACAGACAAGACCTGGCATCTGGGCCTGATCGCTTTGGTCGTCTGGGGGGCATTCTCGCTGGGGATTGAATTCCTGCAAATCAAGAGCAAAAAGGCCAGGGATTTCATTGATTTCAAGTCTACCGTGCTGATTCAGGACGGCAAGATTCTGGAGAACAATATGAAGAAGGAGAAGCTGACCACAGATGAATTGCTGGAGGAGCTGCGCAAGAAGGATGTCTTCAAAGTGGCTGATGTTGAATTTGCCATTATGGAGTCGGACGGTGCGATCAATGTGCTGCTCACCCGCGAGAATCAGCCGCTTACACCCAAGCATCTTGGGATTAAGGTTGCTCCAGAGAGAGAGACTCAGGCTGTGATTATGGACGGCGAAATTATGGATGAACCGCTCGATACCCTGAATCTGTCGCGCGGCTGGCTGGAGGGGGAACTTGGTAAGCTCGATCTGAGCGTGGAGAATGTATTCCTGGGCCAGGTAGACTCTTACGGCGAGCTTACCGTAGATCTGTACACGGATAATGTGGAGGTTCAGCAGCCGCAGGACAAGCCCCAGCTGTATGCGCTGCTGAAGAAATGCGAAGCCGATCTGGAGTTGTTCAGCTTGTCTACGAAGCATAAAGAAGCCAAGCAGATGTACGAAAATTGCTCAGAACAGCTGCAGACCCTGCTGAAGAAACTGAAGCCTTTTATCCAAAATTGACACCAAATATTAATTAAAGCTAAGACCCCACATAGTGGGGTTATTTCGTATGCACATCTCTGTGAATTCAGAAGAGTCCCGCAGAAAATTCATAGAAAATTCTATAATTCAAAGAAATACAATAAAATGGTTCTGAAACCTCTGTACAATTACAAATATTTACTTATAGTGGAGATTAGATTGGCTGCTGCGAAAAAGAACACAAAGCAGTGATCTGCATAGTCGGACAAAAGGAGGAACGCCATGGCGTATAGCTGCTGCACTTAGACATACAAGTTTTCGTTGGAATTGCAACCGTAATGCAAACGCTGCAAATGGTTATTAAATAAACCAACACTTTGGAGGTTAATGTTAACGTGAAAATAAAAAAGCGATTTACTTATGCTTTAATGATTGCGCTTTCTTCTGTGCTCGTCTTGGGCGGGCTGCAATGGGGCATACCTTCGGCTGCTGCGGCAAGTCTGTTCAATGATGATTTTGAATCCGGCAGTGCAGGCAGCTGGACCAGTACCACGGGCACATGGTCTGTAGTTCAGGATGGCAGCTCCAAGGTATATTATCAATCTGCCAGTACAGAAGGCCGCACCTCCGCAGGCAGCAGCACATGGACTGATTATAGCGTGCAAGCGGATGTGAAGGTGGATAACTTCAACGGAAGCAACCGGACTTATGTGTGTGGACGGTATACGGACGGCAACAACTACTACGCTGCCTCCTTGTCGAACAGCAATGGCGGCACACTCGAAATCCGCAAAAAAGTCTCGGGTTCAAGCACTACGCTGGCCTCCAAAGATTTCGCGGTTTCTACAGGCACTGTATACACAGTGAAGCTTGAACTGAGTGGAGATTCAATAAATATGTATGTGAATAATGTGCTGCAATTAAATGCACACGATAACATTTTGACTGCCGGAGGTATTGGCCTTGTCGCTTACAAGACTTCAGTCAAATTCGACAATGTCGTAGTCAACGGGGCAGGTTCCACGGTTCCGACCGCTGCACCATCCGCAACACCAGCAGCGACAGCAACCGCAAGTCCTACTGCAGTCCCTACAGCAACGGCGACTACAGCGCCAACGGCAACTCCTGTAAGTACACCTACAGCAACAGTAACACCGACCACAGCTCCAACTCCAGTTCCTACGGTCACCCCGGCACCAACAGCAACACCGGTATCCGGAAGCCTGTATGTTGCACCAAACGGGGCAGCCGTTAATCCGGGTACAATTGGCAGCCCGACGACACTCTCTTCGGCACTTACAAGAGTGGCTGCCGGAGGAACAATTTACATGCGCGGAGGTACCTACTCCTTCACAGCTCCGGTAACGGTTGAGCGCGAGAACAGCGGAAGCTCAGGGCTGCGCAAGAACCTGGTGGCCTATGGAAGTGAGAAGCCGGTACTGGATTTCTCCGGGGAGACCTTTGCTTCCACTGAGCGCGGCCTGCAGATCTTCGGACACTACTGGAATGTAAAAGGCCTTGAAGTGAAAGGCGCGGGAGATAACGGTATCTTCATCGGCGGTAACTACAACATTATCCAGAATGTTGAGGTTCATCATAACCGGGACTCCGGGCTGCAAATCAGCCGCTATTCCTCTACCTTGTCCAACATGGCCGATTGGCCCAGCTATAACCAGATCATCGGCGTGTATTCCCATGACAACTTCGAT
The DNA here is from genome assembly GCF_038593005.1 of Paenibacillus sp. FSL E2-0178. NCBI lineage: Bacteria > Bacillati > Bacillota > Bacilli > Caryophanales > Paenibacillaceae > Paenibacillus > Paenibacillus sp. FSL E2-0178. The sequence goes on along the minus strand of NZ_CP151953.1, from coordinate 807,859 downwards.
CCGGATAATGGCGAGGATGCCGACGGCTTTGCCGCCAAGCTGACGATTGGACCCGGGAATGTGTTCGACTATTGCATCTCCGCCTGGAACACAGATGACGGCTGGGATCTCTATACCAAATCGGATACCGGCCCTATTGGGGTGGTCACGATCAAGAACAGCATTGCTTATAAGAACGGCCAGACCTCGGACGGAAACAGCACAGCGAACAGTGACGGCAACGGCTTCAAGCTCGGCGGTGAAAAGATTGCTGTCAATCACATCGTGCAGAACAGCATCGCTTTTCAGAACAAAAAACACGGGTTCACCTACAACAGCAATCCAGGTTCCATCCAAATGACCAATAATACCTCGTGGAGCAATGGTCAGAGCAATTATGCTTTTGATACAGGAACGCATCAGTTTACGAACAATCTGAGTTTTGCCGGCGCTTCCAGTGATAAAACCAGCGGAACGGATATCCTCAGCACCAATGTATGGTGGAAAAGCAATGCCAGCACGAATGCCAAAGGTCTTGCCGTCAGCAGTGCCGACTTTGTCAGCCTGACTCCTTCGGTGGTAAGAAATGCTGACGGTTCATTCAGCCTCGGCAGCTTTCTGAAGCTGGCCGCCGGAAGTGATCTGATCGGATCAGGCACGCCAAGCGGTACGAACATCGGTGCTACGTTTCAATAAGCCGGATAACAGGACTGATTTCCATTTCCGGCCAGCAGCGGTATACTATAATCGGTTTCATAGGATCTAATTTGCTAGAGGGAGGATCTGCCGATTATGGAATATGTGAAGCTGGGAACAACTGGACTGGATGTATCACGGATTTGCCTGGGGTGTATGAGCTACGGGGTACCGGAGCGCGGGACCCATCCCTGGTCACTGAATGAGCAGGAGAGCCGGCCGTTTATCCGCAAAGCGCTGGAGCTGGGCATTAATTTCTTCGATACGGCCAACATTTATTCTGACGGTACCAGCGAAGAGATTGTCGGACGTGCACTCAAGGAATTCACCTCCCGTGATGAGGTAGTCATTGCCACTAAGGTCCATGGTAAAATGCGCCCGGGCCCCAATGGCGGAGGCCTGTCGCGCAAGGCTATTATGAGCGAGATCGACCATAGCCTGAAGCGGCTGGGGACGGATTATGTGGACCTGTACCAGATTCACCGCTGGGACCCGTCGACACCGGTTGAAGAGACGATGGAAGCGCTGCACGATGTGGTCAAGGCAGGCAAAGCACGCTACATCGGAGCATCCTCGATGTCTGCCTGGCAGTTTCTGAAGGCACTGCATGTGGCGCAGCAGCATGGCTGGACACGGTTCGTATCGATGCAGAATTATGTGAATCTGCTGTATCGTGAGGAAGAACGGGAGATGCTGCCGCTGTGCGAAGCGGAAGGGATCGGAGTGATTCCCTGGAGTCCGCTGGCCCGCGGGAGGCTGACCCGGGACTGGCAGGAGACGAGTACCCGATCGGAAAGTGACCAATTTGCTAAGCTGCTGTACTCCCAAACCGAAGAAGCAGACCGCCTTGTGGCGCTGCGCGTGAAAGAGATTGCTGAAGAACGGGGTCTTCCGCGTGCCCAGGTTGCACTAGCCTGGGTCCTGCAGAAGAAGCCGGTCACAGCACCGATTGTCGGAGCGACCAGCATGAGCCATCTGGAGGATGCCGCCGCAGCGGTGTCGGTCACGCTCAGTCCGGAAGATGTACTCCGTTTGGAGGAGCCTTATATTCCTCATCCTGTGATGGGCTACTAAGGACAGATACAGTAACGATAATACACCGTTTAATGAAGGAGCCGGGATGATCCGGCTCCTTTTTTAATGAAATTTATATATTTTGGGGCCCGCATAGTGGGGCTATTTGCGCTTAAGGGGCATAAATTCAGGGTGTTCTGGCACACTAAGGAAGATTCTCTATAACCGGAAGGAGGCAGGCAGGGTGCCGGACAAGAATATACTGGAGCTCATCAAAGAACAGCTCACGGATTGCAGCGATGCTGTATACCAGTCGATACATGTGTACGGACACTCCTGCATGCTGATCTATATTCCTGCCATTGTGGACATGCTCAGCCTGCAGGAATTTGTTTCCAGTCCGCTGAAATCAGAGGCTAACAGTGAACCGGCCTGGCCGCAGTTCATGGAGCGTCTGGACCGCGGCTCAGCCTTTGCGATTCCTTATATGAAGGCTTTTCATCCGGACAGGGCCGTGGAGCTGATTGTCAGCGGGAATCCGGTTCTCTGTATTGAAGGACTGCCGTATGTCTATTATTTCGAAATTACCCAGTATCAGAAGAGAGCAGTGTCCGAATCGCAGAACGAGCTGGTGGTCATTGGACCCCAGGAGGCTTTTATCGAGGATGTTCAGACGAATCTGTCCTTGCTGCGCCACAAGATCAAGCATGCTGATCTGAAGACCAAACATTTCTCGATCGGCAGATACACCAAAACCGATGTATATCTGGTTTATATCGAAGGGCTCTGTAAACCGGAAATCCTGGCTGAAATGGAAGAGAAACTAAATAATCTCTCAGTCGACGGAATTCTGGGCATCAGCTATTTGGCTGAGCATATGCGCCAGGGGCATTTTTCACCTTTTCCAATCTATCAATATACAGAACGTCCCGACTCTGTAGCCGCATCATTGATGGAGGGCAGAATCAGCATATTGCAGGACGGTACCCCGTCGGCATTACTGGCACCTGTAACTTTCTTTGCGCTCCTGCAATCCTCTGAGGATTACTACCAGAATTTCTACGCTGGCAGCTGGATCCGGCTGGTCCGCTTCTTTTTCTCGCTGATATCGATGATTCTGCCTTCTTTATATGTGGCGATCACAACCTTCCACGCACAGATTATTCCGTCCAACCTGCTGATCACCATTGCTGCCGCCCGTGAGAATATCCCTTTCTCCGCACTGACGGAAGCTTTGCTCATGGAACTTACTTTCGAAGCACTGAGAGAAGCAGGGACCCGCATTCCGAAGCCGGTTGGCCAGACTGTCTCTATTATCGGCGGTATTGTCATAGGGCAGGCTGCGGTACAGGCGGGAATTGTCTCAGCACCCATGGTCATTGTAGTTTCCATCACGGGTATCGCCTCCTACATCATCCCCCATCTTGAGCTTGGATTGACCTTCAGGCTGCTGCGATTCGTGCTCCTGATTCTGGGAGGGACGATGGGACTGATTGGTGTCTTTATCGCCGTTTTTATCATATATGGCCATCTGGCTAATCTAAAATCGTTCGGTACTCCCTTTCTCCAGCCGGTGGCTCCGTTGGTTCTGGAAGACTGGAAGGATACCGTGGTCCGTGTTCCGTCCCAGTATATGACGGAGCGCAGCTCCTCCTATACCGACAGGAAGAATAAAAGGAGACAGAAGTAATGAAGCCCCTCAAGCTGATCCTTGTGTTAGTGCTGCTTTTGAATCTGACCGGCTGCTGGTCCAAGCTGGAACTCGACGAATTGACCTTTGTATATGGCTTGTTTATTGATGTTGGTGAGGAACCCGGAACGGTTGAGGTGACTATCAGTTCACCGCTCCCGAACCGTCTGGATTCAGGCGCACAAGGGGGCGGGGCTGGAGACGGAAAGAGCTACTCTATGGTATCCAAGACTGCACCGACCATTCCGGAAGCTATCCTGCTGATTCAGAAGGATTTGTCACGCAAAATGGAGGCTTCACATCTCAAGATTATTGTACTGGGCAAACAATATGCCAAGCAGGGGATAGGAGATATGCTGGAATGGTTCCAGCGGCAGCCTGAGAATTCTCTCGGAACCTATATTATGGCTGCTCCAGGCAAGGCTAAGGAGATCCCGATGCTGACACCGGTCTTCGAGCAATTGCCCGATCAGGTGCTCAATAATATGGCCAGGCAAAAGATTCTGTTAAGTACTACAATCAGAGACTGCATCCTGTCGGAATCTTACCATATGGGCTATGCCATGAATTATTTATCTTTCGGCAAAAAAAGTGAAACTTCCGAGCAGGGGAAAACGGAATATTGGTGCGGGGTAGACGGTGTGATGCTGTTTCAGGATAAGAAGATGAAGGCCATACTGAAGGTGAAAGAGGGTAGAGCCTTGGCTTGGGCAGCAAATCATTACGTTCAATCTGTAAATTCGTTTGCATGGGATGATGATGGCAAGGGGACTGCAACTGCGTATTTTCTGAATGACAAAGCCTCCTCCTCTGTCAAGATGACTCCTGAAGGGCCAGTCTTTCATGTGAAGCTAAAAGGCCGGGCGAGTATAACCTCCTTCAAGGACTCCAAACAACGTAAAGCGGACCAGCTCAGCCATCTGCTTAAGACCAAACTTCAGGAGAAAGTGGTAAAGGAAGTTTCGGAGACGCTGGAAAATGTGCAGAAGGCGGGAGTAGATGTACTTCAGCTCGGTATGCTGCTGGAATGGAATTATCCGAAAGAATGGAAACGTCTGCGTGATCACTGGGAGGATTATTACAGCAGGGAGGCCCGGATCAAGGTGACAGCTGATTTTAAAATTGCAGATTTTGGTTCGGAGAAATAAGGGAGCGAAGGAGGAAATATGCGGACATCTAAATGGCAAATGACTCGGTTCTCGATTGTATACCTTGGCTCTCAAAGTACGATGTTTCTGATTCCCGGTCTCATTGAAACCTCATCCTATCAAGGATGGATAAGCCTGATTCTTGGCGGTTTCCTTGGGCTGATTCTGTTATATTTCACGATCATGGTGGGAAAGCTCAAGCCGGGAATAGGCTGGGTTGAGTTCGGGGCAGAGATTATGGGGAAGTGGCTGCATGGAATCATAGTGATTCTGCTCTTGTGCTGGTGTATTTATTACGTATCATATGATATACACAATTTTGCACTGTTCTTCGGAGGCAATTATTTGCGCGGAACTCCCCCGCTTTTTATTATACTTGTTGTGGGTCTGGTCATTATGTACACCGCTCATCTGGGTTTTGCCTCTATGGTGTATATGTCGGAAGGCATTGCTCTGATCTGCATTGTTTTTGCCATTCTAAGTACGTATTTATTCATCCAGCATGCAGAATATTCTATGCTTCCGGCATTTCTCCATTATCATGACCCGCACATCGTCATTAAGGATTCGATTACGGTGATGTCCTGGTTTGGCGAATGGGTTGTGTTTCTTTTTGTTGCCCCGGAGCTTAAGATCAGCAATAAGATCATGAAGCCACTTAGTTTGGGGGGGATCACTGTGATACTGATTGTTCTGATAGTATGGCTTATGACCATGCTGAATTTCGGCCCGTATCTCGGGAAGGAACTGCAGTTTCCCTTCCTGCAGATGATCCGCAGTTCCTCAAATGATGATCTCCTGGGAAACTCTGATCCGATTCTGATTGGCATATGGTCGTCCTCAATGTTCATTCACAGCTCTTTTATGATCTATGTTGCTTATAAATGTGCCTTGTATCTTACCAGACAAAAAGCAAAAAAAGTTATGATTCCGCTCCTGACGGTCTGTTCCATTACAATTGCATTTGTATACTCGATGAATGTGGCCGTATATTACCACAATTATTATTCTTTCAATACGACTATTTTTTGGCTGATTGTGGAGTTTATACCGGTGTACTATTTTATCGTGGCATGGGTACGCTCGAAGTCCGGCAAGCAGCTGAAATGACTGTTGATTCTCCCAATTATATAATGTAGACGCTTTCTGGTATGATTAAGCTATAGTACATACCTTTTTTTGGAATAGGATGGTGTCATTATACATGAATCTTCAAGAAGCATCTGCTCTAATCGAATCGATAAGGGGAAATTTGGCTAAGGTAATTGTCGGAAAAGAAGATGGTGTAAACCTGCTGCTGACAGCATTGCTCGCAAATGGTCATGTACTCTTGGAGGATGTGCCCGGAACAGGCAAAACGCTGCTTGCCAAAACACTGGCCCGCTCGCTGGACTGCGCGTTCAAGCGGATTCAGTTCACGCCCGACCTGCTGCCTTCTGACTTAAGCGGCATCAACTACTACAACCAGAAAAGCGGGGAATTTCAATTCCGTCCAGGTCCGGTATTCGCCAGTATCCTGCTCGCTGATGAGATTAACCGGGCAACTCCGCGTACCCAGTCAAGCCTGCTGGAATGTATGGAGGAGCGGCAGATTACCATCGACGGTGTGACTCATGAGCTGCAGCGGCCGTTTCTGGTCATTGCCACGCAGAATCCGATTGACAGCCAGGGGACGTTCCCGTTGCCGGAGGCACAGCTCGACCGGTTCTTAATGCGGATTACAACAGGGTACCCTACGTTTGATGAAGGGGTTCATATTCTGCAGCGGTTCCGCCAGAACAACCCGCTGGAGGATACCGGTGCGGTTGCAGGTGCACAGGAAATTCAAGAGATGCAGCGGCTTGCCGCTGGTATTAATGTAAGTGATGAACTGCTGGCTTATATGATCCGTGTGGTCGAGGCTACCCGTAAATCCCCTGCTGTCCGGCTTGGCGCGAGCCCCCGGGCAGGCTTCGCCCTCCTGCGCGCTTCGCAGGGATATGCTCTGATTCAAGGGCGGAATTATGTACTTCCGGATGATATTAAGTCCGTGGCCGTTCCGGTGCTTGCACACCGGCTAATCCTTCAGCGCGGACCCGGAGTCCGCGAGGGGCAATCGGCTGAGGTCGTGCTTCAGGTGCTGCGCGAGGTGGAGGTTCCGGCGGAGGCTGCTGTCCTGTCCAGAGGCGGAAGGGTGGAATGAGCCATGTCGCTGCCGTGGTTCATTGCAAGCACGCTGTTTCTGCTGTTATTCGTCTCTGCTATATACGACCGTAACGCGCTTAAGAAGGTCACCTATACCCGCTATTTCTCGGCCAAGGCCGTATATGCAGGAGAACAGGTGGAGATGGTCGAGGAGATCATGAATAAGAAGCTGCTTCCGCTGCCTTGGCTGCGTCTGGAATCCAGTATCGCCCGGGGGCTTGAGTTCGGCTCCCAGGAGAATCTGGGCATCAGCAGCGGCGAGATCTCACAGAATCATGTCAGCCTGTTCTTTCTCAGGTCTTACCGCCACATCAAACGCCGGCATAATGTGATCTGCCGGGAGCGCGGATTGTTTCTTCTGGAGACCGCAACGATGACCACGGGGGATCTCTTCGGGATGAGCCGCAAATCGAAGACCTTCCCGCTGCAGCTGGAGCTGCTTGTCTACCCGGGGCTGCTTCAATTTCATGAGCTTCCGCTGCCGGTGCACAGCTGGCTCGGCGAGCTGCCCGTCAAGCGCTGGATTGTAGAAGATCCGTTCCTGACCGCTGGTACCCGCGAGTACAGTGCAGGGGATTCCCTGGCTTCGATCAACTGGAAAGCGACAGCCCGGACAGGAAGCATGCAGGTGCATCAGAAGGATTACACGGCCGATTCGAGGCTTGTAATCTGCCTGAATGTGGAGATCAGCGATTCCATGTGGCGGACCGTAACCGATGTGGAACGGATTGAGCTAGGCATCCGGTATGCGGCGACCGTGGCTGAATATGCCATCAGCCATGGCATTGAGACCCGGCTGCTCAGCAACGGAAGGCTGGACGGCGGCGGGGCAAGAGATCCGGTGGATACCTGGCCGATATCACATGCTGAAGAATTCCTGGGCATGCTGGCCAGACTGAATCTGGACAGAACATTGCCAATGAGCAGGCTGATGGAGATTGAAGCAGAGAAGGATGAAGGCGATACGGATTATCTGATCATTACCTGTCACCGGGGAGCGGAACTGCAGGATGCCGCTGCGGTATTGAGTTTCATGGGGAATGGCGTAGAATGGCTGGATATTCCGGAAGAAGGCGGTGCAGCGCTATGAAGCTCCGTTTCTCGTCTTCATTCCAGGCCAACCTTGCGCTATGGATTACTGCTTTCATAGACTGGCTGCTGCTTCTGCCTGTCTGGCTGGCGCTGCAGACTTATCTGCAATCGGGTGAAGCAGCGGTTCGGTGGATTTACCTATTACCGCTGCTGGTTGCAGGCGGTGTACTGCTGCGGCATAGATGCAGCCGGTTATGGCAGCAGCTGCTGGCGGCGCTGCTGCTGGGTCTCTTGTCCGGACTGATAAGCAGCACACTGACACTCCCGGGCATCCCGCTGGTAGCGGGTGCCGCAGTCTGTGCGTATCTTGGCATGACTACAGCTTCACGGGTGAACCGGTTCAGAATCTATCTGGCCGGAATCACGATCTATTTCATTGCTTCCATAGCCTTCTCCCAGATTCCGGAGCTTCAGGCTAATGTGACTATTCTAACCTGGAGCGGAAGCTTATGTCTGGTGCTGGCACTGATTGATTCCAACAGCAGCCATCTGCGCTACAGCTCCTTAAACAGTGATTCAGCACGTCTGCCTGAAGGCCTGCGGCGGCATAACCGCCTGTATCTGGCGGGATTCATTGTCCTGGCGGCAATCCTGGCGGCGGGCGGCGGCAAAGCGGTGGGTATGCTGCTGTGGAATGCGGTGCGTCTCTTCTTCACCTGGCTCAGCCGGCTATCCTCTGGTGCAGAGGATCCTCCGCCGGAGGAGGCTCCTCCACAAGCCATTCAGGAATTCCCGGCAGCCGAAGCCGGTGAACCTGGCATTCTGGCCGCAATTCTTAACATTGGCTTCTATATTATAGGGGCGGCTGCAATAGCTGTGGTGCTGTATTACGGAGTACGCTGGTTATACAGAAATACCGGTGGACTGCTCCGCAGAGCAATGGACTGGCTATTGACACTGCTGCGCAGAGAATCGCCTGCAGCTGCTGCCGGTTATCAGGATGAAGAGACCAGCCTGTTCACTTGGGAGCAGACCGTTCAGGGCTTCAGGGATTACTTGCGTACCAGGCTTACACCATCCAGCCGCCGGGACCGGTGGGAGACAATGGACGGAAGCCGGGCACGCATCCGCTGGCTCTATCGTCATTGGCTCCGCGCCAAGCATACTGACGGATATGAGGTGAAGGCCTATCTGACCCCTCAGGAGACGGCTGCCGACGTGGCAGCATGGTCGGAAGGACAGAAGCGGCAGCGCAAAAACCCGGTTAGCGAAGGGGAAGCCTATAACCGCCTGCTTGCATTTTATAATAAAGCCAGATATGCAGACGAGGAACAGTCAGACCTCACTGAGCTCTCTGCTGAAGAGATTACAGCACTTAAAGAACAGTTGAAGCTGTAGCTAATCCTGCAGGAAGGAGAAATAGGGATGACCCCATATTTACGAGGCGAGCTGGCCAAAGAGGCCGGAGTAAACATAGAAACGCTCAGATATTATGAGAAATACGGGCTGATTCCGCAGCCTCAGCGCACGTCCTCCGGATACCGGATGTATCCGGAGGAAGCGCTGGAACGGATCGCTTTCATTCAGAATGCGAAAGCTTGCGGTTTCACTCTGCGTGAGATCAAGAAAGCTTTGGTCAAATCTTCAGACGGCAGTATCGGAATACCGGACTTTATTACAGTCATAGAGAGTAAAATGGCCGCTGTTGATCTGGAGATTGCCAAACGGCACAAGACCCGCACAAAGCTGGAAGAATTGAAGAGCAGCCTCCTTACACAGGACAGACATCCGGGTGTCCAGGAGACTCTTGATATCTTGAACATGAAAGGCTGAATCTGCCGGGAATATAATCTGAGATAGCCACTTGACCCTGTACTCCGGTACAGGGTTTATATTGTGTCTATGAACGATTAAGAGGAGGAATGAACCGTTATGTTATGCCCTAGTGTTACTCCAGCCGGACAGCTGCAGGTCATTTCCAACCAGTTGAAGCACAATAAACCGTATCCGGGACAATCGGTCCAAGAGATCCGCGCCGCCCTTGCGGAATCCGCCGGACAACTGCCTGTGCTAAACGGTGTGCAGGTTGAGCAGGTAAGGACAGAGAGGTTCAGTGGGGAGTGGGTCAGAACTGGTGGAAAAAAGGATGCGCATTGGGATACAAAGGTGATTCTGTATTTCCACGGCGGAGGGTTTGTGGCCGGCAGCTGTGCAGTCTACCGGGATCTGGCCGCAAGGATCTCGGCCGCCAGCGGAATTGCTGTGCTTACTGTGGAATACCGGCTGGCTCCGGAATTCCGTTATCCGGCTGCGGGTGAAGATTGCCTGTCTGCGTACCTGTGGCTGCTGGACCAGGGCTTCAAGCCCGGGCATATCATATTTGGCGGAGATTCCGTAGGTGCCACGCTTGCCCTTATGACGCTGATCTCTCTGCGGGATGAAGGGAAGCCGCTTCCGGGCGGGGCATTCCTGCTCTCGCCTCATGGAGATCTTGTTCATTTGGACGGAGAGTCTTATACGAGCCGGGCGGATAGAGATCCCACAGGAAGCCGGGAGACTAATCAGCGTATTCTGGAAGATTATCTTGGGGAGTATGCCGGGGAAGCTCCTGCACTATTATCACCGCTGAGACAAGACCTCACTGGATTGCCGCCTCTGTTCATTCAAGTAGGTGATCACGAGGTGCTGCTGAGCGATGCCGAGCGGCTGGCCGGTAAGGCACTTGTGGAGGGGACACCCGCCAAGCTGGAAGTGTGGGAGAACATGTGGAGTGTGTTTCAGATACTGGCTGCGCTGCTGCCTGAAGCGCAGCAGGCGATTCATCATATTGGCGAATATGTAAAAAAGACCCTGAAGCTGGAAGCTGAAGTATAAGGGCTTAAAACAGCAGACGCAGCAGCATCAGCGCCAGGATACCGGTAACTACGGTTCCGAGCAGGCTGCGGGTTTTGACGGCTACCCAGAAGGAGGGCAATGCCGCGATCAGCTCCACATTCGTGGAAAGGCCGGCGAACCTGCCATCTGTTACGAATAGCTCCTGGGCGACCAATGCAGCCATTACCGCAATCGGTACAAAGCTTAACCAACGCATCCCCCAGTCCGGAATGGAGATCCGGCTAAGCAGCATAAGCGGAAGAACGCGCGGGATGAAGGTAACGAGTGCAGCGCCCAGGATAATGAAGAAGATGTCCAGTCTTATTTCCATTGTTCAATCACCATTCCAATCGTAGAGGCTATAAGGGCTGCCGCAATCACGCCCATGCTGGGCGACCACAGAATAGAGACCAGAACGGCAACAATGACGGCTATGAAGCCGACGGTAATGTCCAGCAGATATTTGCGCCGTGCCATGACCGTCAGCACCAGCAGTCCGATGAACATGGCAGGCAGAGCGAAATCCAGCCCCCACTTCTCCGGACTGGATATCCACTGTCCGAGGAAGGCGCCGGCGATATTGGCCAGGAACCAGTTCAAATAGGCTGTAATATTAAGCCCGTGCATCCATTTCTCGCTGATCCGCTTCCTGGAGGCGCTCTTCTGGATGGCTACCCCGAAGGTCTCATCGGTAAGCAGTGAGCCAATCAGCAGATTGCGCAGCGGATTCAAATGGCGGAAGTACGGCGATATCGCCGCGCTCAGCAACAGATGACGCAGATTGACCAGCAGAATTGTGATGATGATACTGGAGGCGCTGCTTCCGGCCGCAATCATTCCTGCGGCGATAAACTGGGCTGATCCGGCATAAAGAATGATGGAGATCATGGCTATTTCGGCAATGGAGAGGCCGGCCGTTTTCTCCACGACGCCTGCTGCAAAGCCAATGCTTAGATAGCCGAGCAGAGTAGGGAGGCAGTCTTTGACCCCTTGCAGGAAGGTGTCATTCCCCTCCGGTACCTCTAGGGCATCCCGCTGCAGGCGGCCATTCGCCGGAGACTCCTGTTGTATAATTTCTGACTTCACGGATTCACTCGCTCCTCTATATTCCAAACTATTCATTTCCAAGCTATGTATAGCGTCAGATATAAACTTGTGATAACCACTTTGGTTAACCGCTTGCTGAAGGTTTGACAGTGACTGGTTACGATATATCAGGTATGCTTAATTGTACTTTGTACAACTAAATCACCTGATTTACTAGTGTTTAAGCGTTTAGTGGTATTTCGTGCAATTAAACTGCCCTATGTAGAGGGGTGCTCGCCCATTCGGGCAAATTTAGTTGTACAGACTACAGTTATAAGAGGCAAACATGCTTTTTCTCTGTTTTTAATTGCACATAATACAACTATCACTAACTTCCACGTTGAAACTGAATATGAATTTCAGTTTTTAATATCTAATAATTCACAGCGAATTGCAAGGAGATTCTATATTTTATATGCTGCAATGCCCTCGCCAGTTTCGGTACCGGCCAGCTTGCAGAAGCAAAAGGGTTCCGCTATCCACAGAGCAATCTGCGGCGGCGGAACCCTTTTATATTGATTTAGTCATGCCTTGGCTTAACAGGAATTGTTATTCCAGCACCAGAACGCCATATCCGTCCAGCGTATAACTTCCCGTGAGGGTTTGTCCGCTCAGCAGATCCGTTCTGGATTCCTTAAGCACGATCTCTGCCGGTTCTTCACTATAGTTAAGCAGGAAGGTGAGTCCTGCGGCGTTATCTTCCTCAGAAGCGCGGATCTGCAGCTCAATCTCCGGCGGCAATTCCAGCCATTCGGCAGCTGGTGAATTCAGCCCCAAACTTCCGATCATTTGCAGCACGGCCTGCTCATTGAATACAGCCCCGTAGTACCAGACTTCCCCCTTGCCGCGCTTGTTGCGGGTTACCGCCGGTTTGCCGGCATAATAATCGGTAGCGTAGGTTCCCATAACCTCGACACTGTCCTCTTCCACATGAAGAATATCATTGAAAGCATCCGCACCCGTAAGCGTCCCTGGATTATTCGTCCAACGGATCGAGGTAGGCTGACGTGTTCCTTTGACCATAGTGAACTCTTCCACGGTTACACCGCACATCTCCTGGGCTGCTCCGGGAAAAGGCCGCATATAACATTGTCCGGTGGTATCCTTGTATCCGGTGCGGCAGCCGAAGATCAGCTTCCCGCCTTGCTGTACATATTGATCCAGCAGGGCCGCTGTGTCGTCGCTCATAATGGCCGGATGCGGGTAGACCAGTACCTCGTAACGCACAAGCTCCGCAAGCGTTGTATTGCTGCGCATATACAGAACATCATTGGGGATATGCTTCCGCTGCAGTGCCTTGAACCATTCCTTGTTGCTCTGCCACATGAATGGCCCGTGCCAGATGTCATATTCCCCGTCCCACTCATTATCATAATCCCGAACGATGGCGATATTAGCCTGAGTCCGGCTGCCGATGAAGGCTTTGCCGATCTTTGCCAGCTCCTTGCCGATCTGCTCAGCTTCCTTCACGCGCCGGTTCGGCTGGTTATGATAGTCATTCAAGCCGTGCCAATAGATTTCGTTCCCCATAGTAGCTGTCCGCCAGCGGAAATAGAGCAGCATATCTGCACCATGGGCGATGGACTGATAAGTCCACAGCCGCATCTGCCCGGGCTTCGGAGATGGCATATCCATCCGGTTGACCCAACCGCCGGGTCCTGACTGCTGTTCCATCACACAGAAGTTGCTGCTGACCGAGCGGACCGCAGAGAGTGACAGTCCCCAGCCGCGGTCACGCAGCGGGTTCACCTCTGCCGGATCAAAGTAAATGGTTGAGAATTGCGGATATGAATCATAGCTGAAGAAGTCCAGCAGCTCGTCATTCAGCTCATGGCTGTCCAGATGTCCGAATAAGCCGTTCGTAGTCACCCACTGGTCAGGGGCCAGTTCACGGAGGATATCCGCCTGGATTTTGGCAAAATAAATCGTGTTATAAGAGATGAAACGCTTCTCATCCAGTGCCTGATGCGGATTGGGCTGGTTAGGCGAGGGGGTTGGCCGGGTCAGATAGACCTGTGACCAGCGCGTATAAGTCTGATTCCAGAACACGGTGCCCCAGGCTTCGTTCAGCTTATCCAGTGTTACATATTTGTCCTGAAGCCACGTCCGGAAGGCAAGATGGTCACTCTCCGAGTAGAACACATTTACCTCACAGTTCAATTCATTATCGATCTGCCAGCCGGTCACTCCGGGGTGACTGCCGTAATGCTCTGCAAGCTTAGTCACAATTCTGGCGCTGAGCTCACGGTATTTGGGGCTGCTGTAATTATAATGACGGCGCATGCCATGCTGCATCGTCACACCTTCATGAGTCACATTTAATACCTCAGGATATTGTTCGGTAAGCCAGGCGGGCGGAGTGGCAGTAGGTGTTCCCATAATCACCTTCAGCCCGTAGCTGTGCGCCAAATCTATAGCACGGTCAAACAGGCCGAATTGAAATTGGCCTTCTTCCGGTTCAAAGAGTGACCAGGCGAACTCGCCCATACGTACAATTGTGAATCCGGTTTCAACCATCCGCCGGTAATCATCCGCCCACATGGATTCAGGCCAGTGCTCGGGATAATAACAGACGCCAAGCTCGAATCGTTCTGCAGCAACAGGTTTCTTCATAGTAACCTCCAAGTGTAAATATATGCTTTATTGTTGGTACCAATCTATTGTATTATCAGCAGTATATACACTTATATAACATAATATTGCTATTGTATTACTATATTGCGTGCTTGATTCAAGGCGGAGAGAAGAGGGGATCGTATGAAAAAGCATTATGTTCTACCGCAGCCAGCGTATGCCCATTATGTATGCTATCCGGAGATGCTGGGCCATTACAGCGACTTCCCGCAGCATGCGGAGCGCAGAAGCGAAGGTTTCCTGGGCAGCTATAACCTTCATATGGTTTTTGGCGGAGAAGGGTATGTGTTCCAGGAAGGGGAACGGATATCGATGAAGCGGGGGAGCGGGTTTCTGTTCCCGCGGGGGGCTTACCAGCAATACGGTTCTGATCCGGGCCAGGCCTGGAATGTGCGCTGGGTCCATTTCGCCACAGCTTTATCTTTGCCGATGCTGGAGGAGGCGGATCACTCCCGCGGTTATTTTTTCACCTTCGATCCCGGAACGGGCTATGAACCGGTCTTCGAGGAGATGTACAGGCTAAGTGCGGCTTATGAGACCCGGAGTGAACCGCGTCTGTCTACCCTGCTCTATGAGATTCTTGTGACGCTGATGCAGAATTCTGAACCGCTGCACGGGTCGGTGCCGCTGGAGATCAGACATTCCATCCGGCTCACGGCCGACAGGATACACAGCGAATGCGAGCGGCCCTGGACACTGGAAGCGATGGCCAGGCTTGCCGGTTACAGCAGCTATCATTTTCTGCGGTTGTTCCGGAGCATAATGGGCAAGACGCCGAACCGTTATTTAAGTGACTGCCGGATGGCCCGTGCCAAGCTGCTGCTGGTTTCGACTGAGCTGTCTGTCTCGCAAATTGCGCTGCAATGCGGTTTTCACCAGTCCAGTTACTTCATTAAGGTCTTCAGACAGCTGGAAGGCCTACCGCCAAACCAGTACAGACGGCTGTTCAGCTCATAGAATCATAGCGTAGCCGAAACAATATTAACAAACTTTGTTACATTATCCGCGCTTTTTGTGCTGTACTTGACATGTTTTTGCTTGAGAAGGTTACAACCGGAGGCGAAGGGTTACAAAGTGGATACAATTTCCACGCTGTCTGCAACTATAATATTGCTAGTAAATACATCTGGAGGGAAATAAATGAGAAAGTATAGAGTTACATATGCTGCTCTGCTCGTGAGTACGCTTGTAGCCGGCCAGCTGGCCGGCAGCATCGCTGCCCCCGTTGCCGCCGCAGCCGCAACATCAAAGAACGCGGCGGCACCCGCCGCTGCACCAGCATTCAAATTCAATTCCGTTCCGCTGGGAGCCGGGGTGACTGCAGTCCTTGAGAACGTGAACATCTGGAGTCAGACCGGCGGAAATATCGTATCGTATACGCTGAAATATACCAATTCCGGAAATTCAAGCGCGAGTCTGCTGAAATATTTCTCACGGGTTGTAACACCTGGCGGTTCAGTGCTTCCGGGGAATCCGGTAGGAACGGATGCACTGAAGAAAAAAGTCGGCGCGAAAGAAAGTCTGAGCGTTACCTACTATGTAAATGTGGGACAAACTTCATCCTTGCAGGGCCTTAAGATCTCCATGCTGGTCTGGGACGCCAAGGCGAAGGGGTATCTGAAGCAGACGGGCTCTTACGCAGTTCCGGCGAATTACTCTACAGCTGCTGCAGCCGGTACAAGCCTGAATACCACCATGAACGACATTCCTGTTACAGCCAGTGCGGATTCACTGCAGCTCTACAAATACGGCGGCAAAGTCTATGCCAAGGTTGGACTCAATCTGACCAATAAAGGAAATAAGGTGCTGGGTGATCCGGGGTATTCCGCGTATCTGGTATCCGCCAGCGGGACTTCCTTTGAGCTTGCATTAAGCAGCACTCAGGCAGATTACAAGATTCAGCCGCAAGAGAAGCGGAGCATCTATTATCTGGCCGAAATACCAGCCTACCTTAAGACGGATAATATGAAGCTACAATTTACGCAAAAGGATGAAACTACGAAGCTGGAGCTGCCGAAATCGGCCTATAAGCTTCCAGCGGCCACATCACCTAATCTGGTCGTCGGCAGCGGCGTAGTCAAAAAAATCATCGTGAACAGCAATACCATAGAAACGCTGATACGCAATGCCAATGTATATTCCCAGGATGCGGATGCGGTATGGACTTTTCAGATGCAGATCAAGAATACCGGCAACAAAGCAGTAACGCTGCCAAGCTATGAGCTGGCGGTCAAATCCCAGAAAGGCACAACCTTTCCGGTGAGTGCGAAGGGGTTAAGCGGAGTTACACTCAAGCCGCTAGAGACCAAAATCATTCCGCTGACGGTCCGCGTACCGCTTGAAGTGGAGCAGTCCGGCCTGCAGCTGATGATGATCGAAGCGGTTGGCGCGGATACAGCAGTTGGATCTGGTACGGCAGGTTCAGAAGGTACAGAAGGAGCGTCTGGTGCAGGGAATGCCGGCAGCGGAGCGACGACATCCAAAATGATTTTCCCGGTTGCCTATTTCGTCATTCCTTACGCGCTTCGTGCGGATGTGCAGACGGGGCAGGAGTACATGATGACGAATTCATACGGCTCTTTCTCCTATAGTATTCAATCTGTGCAGCGTTACCCTTGGAGAGATGATGATATTGTAGCCGCCAGACTGAAAATTACCAATACACAATCCGTGTCGCTGACCCTGCCGGAACTTAAGGGTTCCATTAAGCTCGACAATGACAGCCTGCTCGTGACTACGGATCTGTTCATGGACAATAAAGAATCATCGGTCCTGGCCCCCGGCAAGTCAGTGGTACTGTATGTACTCGGCAAAATCGCCTATACGGCTGAGTTCCAGGATATCCGAATCGCCTTATACGGCACAGTGAATACAGAAACTGTTCCATTCCTGGATCTGAGCATCAACAACTCGATTAACAGTATTGCCATCATTCCGCAGGGCAAGAACTACACCGTCAATGGAAAAGGCAAAACAGCCACTGTGCAGGAGAACAGAACCACAGTCTATGAAGGGGAAAACTATAATCTGGTCTATACTGAGCTGCTCATGAGCAGTGAAGAGAAACGACAGAGCAAGATGGCCCGGCTGCAGGCGTATTACAGAACCAAAGATGGCCAATATTTTGAGGCAACGCCTAGCCAATCGGATAACAGCGCTGCTCCCGGTGCGAAACAGCTCGTGGTCTTCTGGACCAAGCTGCCCAAAACCACGGACATCAGTGACATCTCCCTCTATCTGGGTGCCGGTATCAACGGAGGCAAGCTGATTGAGAGTAAAGAGGAAGCGACCGGATTTGTGGATGTGGCTGCGCTCCAGCTGAATCCGCAGGCCAATGTACCGGCAACCACACTACTGAATACGGTTCTGTATCCTTATACCATTTCCTTCCTGAGCTCAGAAGGCAAACATCTGATATCCACGGATACTATCAATATTTCAATTAACTACAATTTGAAGCGGGATTATCAATACGATGCAGGAGCGTTGGAGCATAAGCTTATTCTACAAATTACCGATCCTTTCGGAATCTCGCAGGAAAAGACGCTCACCATAGGTACCGACCTGATAGAGGGAACGAACAACGTCTATTCGCTCTCCATCAACAGAAGCCTGTACAAAACTCTCGGCGGTGGTACTTATAAATTAACCTTGTATGATGAATTCCAGGGCGAACGGCTGATGCTCGGCGGCCAGGTCTATTTGGTCAAAGAAGAGCTTCCGCCTAAATCAGAGTAATTGATATTCACATCAGCCTAACTAAATATATAAATTCTTGTATTCTTAAAAAGGAGCAGCTTCCATGTTGCGTGTTGAAGATATAACGCATTCGTTCAAAACCGGCAATGAATGGACATCCGTTCTCCATAAAATCAATTTTGCCGTCAAACAGGGAGAGATGGTCGCACTGCTGGGGAGTTCCGGGTCCGGCAAGTCTACACTGCTCAACCTGATGGCCGGACTGATGAAGCCGACGGAAGGTCATATTTACATTGCCGACCAGGACATTGTGAAGATGGGCGAGAATAAGCTTGCCGAGTTCCGGCGCAAGCATATCGGATTTATCTTTCAGGCGTATGAGCTGATTACCAGCCTGACTGTCCGGGAGAATGTGGAGCTGCCGCTTGTATTCCAATCGGTGTCTCCATCCGTCCGCAAGAAGAAGGCGCTCGCCCTGCTGGAGCAGGTGGGCATTCCCGACAAAGCGGATTTATTCCCTTCCCAGCTCTCCGGGGGACAGCAGCAGCGGGTCAGTATTGCCCGGTCACTGATCACAGAACCGTCGGTCATCTTCGCAGATGAGCCTACCGGGAACCTGGATTCCAAGACCGAGGAGGAGATTATCAGCATTCTGCTGAATCTGAACCGTACGATGAAAACCACGTTTATTGTAGTTACACATGAATATAAGGTGGCGGAACAAATGCAGCGGATCTTTACGCTCAGAGACGGCTTCCTGATCACTGAGCAGCAGACAGCTGCGAAAGCCGGGCAGCAGGCAGCTGTAGAGACTGAAGAGCAGACAGCTGCAGAGACTGAACAGAAGGCAGCTGTGGAAGACGAGCAGCAGGCAGCTGTAGAGACTGAGGAGCAGACAGCTGCAGAGGCTGAGGAGCAGACAGCTGCAGGGACTGAAGAGCAGACGCCTGCTGAAGCTGAGCAGCAGACACCTGCTGAAGCTGAGCCTGCAGAGGGAGGGAAGCCGTGAAGATCAGAGATATTTCACGGATGGCCTGGGAACAGGTCAAACGGCGCAAGGTGGTTACAGGTCTATGTATGACCGGGATTTCCATCGGCTGCGCAGCAATTATCGTGGCCTTGAGTGTGGGCCAATCTGCTCAAGTCTATGTGACCGAACAGGTGAACCAAAGTTTCAAAATGGACGAAATTATGGTCTCGCCGGGCGGGGGGATTCCTTCAAACGGCAAGGGTGGCAGCGGAGGCGGCGGTTCTGGAGAGGTGAATGAGAACCTCGACCCGGGCAAGCTGACGGACCAGAAGCTGAAGATTATCCAGGGACTGAATCATGTGAAGGCCGCTTCACCTTTTCAGGAGGCCGGATATCTGCAGCTGGTGACGATCGACAATAAGATTGCTGATGTCAGGATCATAGTCGCCGATCTGCAGATGCTGACGGAATACGATCATAAATTCAAGCAGGGCGGAGCGAATGGCCAGCCGGGAACGATCGTGCTCAATTACGGGGCGACGCTGGGCTTAATCGACTTGGAGACCCGCCAGAAGCTTTATGAAAGTATGGGCAATGATCCGTTCAATCAGGATATTCAGGAGCAGTATAGAAAACTATCGATCCAGCCCTCCGAGCTGTACCGCAAGCAGATTCAGATTCAGGCGCAGGACTATAGCACAACTACACCTGCAACGAAGCTTAGCTCCCCGCTTCAGGTGGGCGGCATTCTTGAAGGAGCAAAAGGGATCGACGACATGCAGGCTTCGTATGACAAGATTATGTATATATCACCTGAAACTGCAGCGCAGCTCTCCAAGGAGCTGGTATTTGATAATTCCACCACCAGTGTCCTCAATCTCCCGGAAGAGGGCAGCTATAACGCAGTTACAGTGAAAGTGGACGATGTGGCGAACATCAAATCGGTCGAGCAGATGATTCAGAAGCTGTCACTGAACGCTCAAGACAATCTGTTCCAGCAGGAGATGCTGAAGGAACAATTTGACATGATTAAGATGGCAGCACTCGGCATCGGTGTATTCATTCTGATTATCGCCTCGATCTCCATTATTGTGGCTATGACGATGTCCACCCATCAGCGTCGCCGGCAGATTGGCATTATGAAAGTCCTGGGGGCTAACATGGGTCAGATCCGCAATATGTTTATTACAGAAGCCGCGCTTCTGGGATTGCTGGGCGGACTGCTCGGTGTCTTGTTCTCCTATTTAATTGTCATGGGGCTTAATAAGCTGGTCGGTTCGGCAGGCGATGGGATGAATTTCTTCATCCCGCCGATGAATTTGCCGATCGGGATATCCTTTGCCATTATGACCGGAGTTCTGTCCGGAATCTATCCGGCCATCAGCGCCTCCCGAACCGATGCGTTGACCGCTATTAAACGAGATTAAGCCTAAGCTAGAAAGGAAGCCGAAATGATGAAGAGGACTCTAAAGAAGAGCCTGAAGTGGATCATAATCTTAGGTATCATCAGTACCGCAGGTTATCTGGGGTATACCAAGTTCTTCAAGGGCAAGGAGGCGGCAGAGCTTCCGCCGGAAACGATGCAGGTAATCAGTTTCCCGGTAACGGAGGAGACGCTGACCAGCTCGATACAGGTAAAAGGAAGATCGCAATACCAGCAGGAGACGCTGGTGTATGCACCGTTTGCCTCTAAGGTGACCGCCTGGAAAGTAGAGAACGGGGCACAGGTCAAGAAAGGGGATGTCCTCTTTACCCTGGATCAGAGCACACTCCGCAATGAGATTGCGACGGCAGAAGCTGCCAACCGCAAAACGAAGCTGGAGGCGGAGCTGAACGCTTTTGTCAGCCAGCAGGAGGATGATAGTGCGGCTCCGGCCGGTACGGAAGCGGAACGGCTGAAGGCGCTGGCTGCCCAGGAGGCTGCGCGTCTGAACGACGAGCTGAATCAGGTGAATGCGGAGATCCAGGCCAAGGAGCTTGCGGATAAAAAAGCGAAGCTGAACACGGCGGTCTATCATGCACCCGAGAACGGCATCTTCCTCTACGACAGCAGTACTGAACGTCCGCAGACAGTTACAGATAACCAGTACATCGGCAAGATCGTTGATCTGAACAAGCTGGAGTTCATTGCACAGGTCGGAGAGCAGGATATCTTCCGTATCAAAAAAGGGATGAAGGTACAGGTGAAG
Source organism: Paenibacillus sp. FSL E2-0178 (assembly GCF_038593005.1). Taxonomy (NCBI): domain Bacteria; kingdom Bacillati; phylum Bacillota; class Bacilli; order Caryophanales; family Paenibacillaceae; genus Paenibacillus; species Paenibacillus sp. FSL E2-0178. Next base: position 786,664 of record NZ_CP151953.1, on the reverse strand, counting down.
ATGACAGCGATGAAGGATCTGATCCTTAATGGGGAAGTAACCGAGGTATCCAAATTTGCGACGACGACCACCGGCCAGAATACGGCTGGGCAAATCCCGCAATTCGAAGTAGTCATCTCCCTGCAGCCCGACGAGCATCTGATCGGCGGCCTCAGCCTCAGCGGTGATATCGAGACCTCGCGTAAAGAGAAGGCGGTAGTGGTCTCCAGTATTGCCGTTGTCCATGAAGGAGATCTGGCTTATGTCATGCTGGACAAAGGGAACGGCCAATATGAGCGCACGGAGATCAAGATCGGCATGGAAACGACAGAGAAGACTGAAGTACTCTCAGGCTTGAAGGCTGGGGATACGGTAGTTCTTCAGTAGTATAGCAGCAGTGAAAAGCCCCAAACCTGGTTGATTGCCGGGTTTGGGGCTTTTTTTAAATATAAATTACAGGCGGAGCGCGGCGGATGATCTAAGTGGAATTAGTACATCTAATTTGATGTCTGTACTTAATCCAACTGCTTCCCTGAAGCGCATGATTTCGGCAGAATTAAGTGCCTTTTTTCCAACTCTGCTGGTTCACAACTCTCGCTACTGCATAAGGAGTAAGCTTCACTTCCCCAGACCGTATAAATTGTTGAGAGTGGTACCGATTCCGCTTGTTAACTACTTGTTCTGCTGAAATGGCTTACGCCAGGCTTTGATCTCGCTGTTCAGCCCGGTAAGATCCGGGACGGGGACCGCCTGATCGGTCAGCTCATATTTGGCTTTCAGTGCAAGAATACGGTAGACACTTTCATCAATCCGTGCCTCTGTGATCGTACCGTCCTTCACGCTGCTGAGCAGAGCGGCCCGCACCGCCTGCTCATTCTTGTACTCGTGGGCGACCAGCAGAATATCGCTGCCGGCCCGTACAGTATCGACTGCAGCCGCAGCGAGGCTGTAGTTCTTGACAATAGCGCCCATCGTAAGATCATCGGTAATGACGACTCCCTTGAAGCCCATCTCTCCGCGCAGTTGCTCACCGATGATTACTCGGGACAGGGAAGCGGGTTTCTCGGGGTCCAGCTTCGGATACAGGATATGGGCTACCATTACTGCATCTGCCTTCTCCTTAATAGCCGCCTGGAAAGGCAGCCATTCCAGCTTGGCGAGCTGCGCCTCTGTTTTGTTAATTACCGGCAGCTCCAGATGGGAATCGACGGAAGTATCCCCATGGCCGGGGTAATGCTTCACTACAGGCACAATTCCTTCAGACTCTAAGCCCTTCATTTCGGCGATGCCGAGGCGGACTACCAGATCTGCAGTGCTGCCGAAGGAGCGGTCACCAATAACCGGGTTATCCGGATTGCTGTTAATATCAAGGACAGGTGCGAAATCCATGTTGAAGCCGGAGGACTTCACCGCCCGGGCCAGAAGTTCGCCCATCGTTCCGGCAGCGGCAGCATTATTCCCTTTCCCTACCGCTGCATTGGAAGGGAACACTGCATATTCATTAGGAAGTCTGCTCACCTTGCCGCCTTCCTGGTCCACGCTCATGAACAGCGGGGCCGGATTGCCGTTATTGCTCTTCTTCAAGGCATTGGTCAGACTGACCAATTGCTTCAGGCTGCTGATATTATCGGAATAGAGGATGATTCCGCCAACCTTGTCTTCGGCAATCATCTTCTGTGCCGCTGACGCTGCCGTAGTTCCATCGATTCCGACCAGCAGCATCTGCCCGATCTTGTCCTCCAGTGTCATTCCGGCTAGCTTCCGGGAGATAACGTCATTAGTGTCTGTACTGTCTGCTGCCGAAGCTGGAGTAGCGGAGGGCTGGACACTGGCTGCAGGTGTTGCTGCTGCTGTTGCTGCCGGTGTAGTCACCGGAGCAGAGGGTGAAGCTGATGCCGGTGCCCGCGAAGGACCCGTGCCTGCCTGTGCAGAGCCTCCGCTTCCTTCACAACCGCTTGCCAGCAGAAGACATACAACGGTTGTCAAGAGGAGGAGCGGGTGCTGATGCGGGGTCGACTTATATTGCCGTGGGCTGAACCATTTCATTGTTGAGATTCGTCCTTTCGTTTGCTGATTGGCGTGTAGGAATGATAAGATGAAGTAGATTTTACATAAGAACTGCTTACTGTGTACACAAATGAGAAGGATGAGGTGACCTGTCAATGAAAGAACAATTAATGAACACGCTTAATGAACAGATGAATTTCGAGTTCTACTCCGCTCATGTATACCTGGCAATGGCCGCGTATTGTTCCGGTGAAAGTCTGGATGGATTCGCCAACTTTTTCCTGGTGCAGGCTGAAGAAGAGCGGTTCCATGCAATGAAAATCTACAAATTCCTTAATGACCGTGACTATCGTGCCACCCTTGCCGCCCTGCCGGAGCCGAACAATGAATATTCATCCATGCTGGATGCGTTCGAGCATGCCTTCGCCCATGAGCAGCAGAATACGAAGAAATTCTATCATCTGGCTGATTTGGCCCTGGATGAACGCGAGCATGCTACAATCTATTTCCTCAAATGGTTCATTGACGAGCAGGTGGAAGAAGAAGCGCTCTTCAGCAATATTATCGCCAAGCTCAAACGGATTGAAACGGACAGTAATGCCTTCTATATGCTGGATGCCGAGTTCGCCGCCCGTTCCTTTACACCTCCGGCGGAATAATATGATTCCGGACTTGTCCCTTTCGTTTGCTTTTACAGCGGATGCCTCCTTTATAAGGATGGTATCCGCTTTTTAATGCGGCTGCCGTGACGGCTTCTTATTAGTTAGACGATGTTTGCAATGAAAAGTTACTGGGTTCTGCAGCAGGGATTGTGCTCAATGTTGAACCGGGGCAAACAATGTTGTGCGAGGCAACATACTTCCGGCTCCGCAACTCTATTTGGCGGGGTTAACTCTTGCGCCGTCCGGCAACACTGTTTCTCTAGACCCACCCGCTAGTCAGCGTGTAGTATGGAACAATACTATTATTTGGAGGTCCTTTTTCTTGGATAATTACAGCGATATCAAGCAAAGTGAAAAAGGGGCTTGGCTTAGTCTACTAGCCTACATACTGCTATCTGCCGTCAAATTGTTCATCGGCTCTGTTTCAGGCTCGCAGGCATTACTTGCGGACGGACTGAATAACAGCACCGATATTATTGCTTCCATAGCAATTTTGACAGGCCTGAAGATTTCCCGCAGACCCCCGGATTCCAATCACAGCTATGGTCATTTCAGAGCAGAGACAGTTGCTGCATTGATCGCCTCCTTCATAATGATTGCTGTAGGCTTTCAAGTGCTGTATCAGGGTGTCAACAAGTTCATTCAGCCTTCACTGGAAACCCCTGATCTAATTGCCGCGTGGACGGCAGCTGCCTGTGCTGTGATTATGATCGCTGTGTTTAGGTATAACATCAAGCTTGCCCGCAAATTGAACAGCAATGCGATGCATGCCGTTGCGCAGGATAACCGTTCGGATGCACTCGTAAGCGTGGGTGCCTTCATAGGTATCATCGGCTCACAGTTCGGCATTCCGTGGCTTGATCCGCTCACCGCTACCATTGTCGGTCTGCTGATCTGCAAAACCGCTTGGGATATCTTCCGCAAAGCCACTCATGACCTGACAGACGGATTCGATGCAGGTGAGCTGGAATTAATGAAGCAGACGGTATCGGAGATTGAAGGCGTAGAGTTAATTAAGGATATCAAAGCCCGCATTCACGGAAACAATGTACTAGTGGATACTACGGTACTTGTGGATTCCAGACTGAATGTGGTGCAGAGCCATGACATTACGGAAGAGATTGAAGATCAGTTGAAGGACCGCCATCAAGTAGCTACAGTGCTTGTCCATATTGAACCCTTGTGATGATATATAGATGGATTCAACACCTTTTTACTTGACGCATACCTTGGCAGCGGGTATATAATAACGATATGTTATTAACAATGGGATAATATTAAGATATTCCTATAAAAGGAGCCTGCCAATGCCTAATCAACCTGTCATTGATCACAACGGTCTAACCGAGGAGCAGTTCCTGAAGACGTATGACGCCGGGAACTATGAACGTCCGTCAGTTGCTGTGGATATGCTGATCTTCACCGTAATGGAGGAACAGCAGGATAATTACCGCAAGCTGGCGGAGAAGTCGCTGCAGCTTCTGCTGATACAGCGCGGTGAACATCCTTTTCTGGGACAATGGGCGTTGCCTGGAGGATTCGTGGGGATCCACGAAAGTGTAGAGGAGGCAGCCCGCCGGGAGCTGTACAGTGAGACTAATATCGATAATATTTATATGGAACAGTTATATACCTGGGGCGATGTTCAGCGTGATCCGCGGATGCGGGTGATCAGCTGTTCTTACATGGCACTCGTGGACCGCAAAGCCTTGACTGTACAAGCAGGGGATGATGCGGCAGCCGCCGCCTGGTTTGAGGTTTCCTACAATATCCTGGAGACCCGCCGCGAGGAGCTGGAGCAGGGTATCCGGCTGGAGACATTTGTGGAGATTATTCTGCAGAATGAACAGGCGAGGCTCAGCGGTGTGGTCAAGCTTACCGAAACCATCCGGGGCCATGTCCGCCATATGGACCGTGAGATTGTCCGGAGCTCGGGTTTCTCTTTTGACCATCTGATGATGGTGCAGGCTGCAATCGAACGCTTGCGCGGCAAAGCTGAGTATACCGATATTGTGTTCAATCTGATGCCGCCGCTGTTCACCTTGTCCGAGCTTCAGCGTGTGTATGAAATCATCCTTGGCAAAGAGCTGCTCGCCGCCGCATTCCGCCGCAAGATTGCTGAGCGGGTAATTGAGACGGATGAGAGTACCCGTGATGCCGGTCACCGCCCATCGAAGCTGTACAGATACAATCTGGAGTGGAATCTAACTTGAGAAGGCGAAATACAGGCTCGCATATGAACAGGTCAATGACTTAGCTATATCGTACTCCTTCCATAACAAACTGCAACGTCAATTCCGCAGAAATTTGTTTTCTGCTGTCGTGTGATGTTGTTAATAGAAGTTTTATGCGGAAAAGCGGACAATGAATTATGCTTTTCATTATGTAATTTATGGAAAAGGGTAAGGTGAGTCAATGATTAACTGGAAGGATTCATATGACATCGGAGTAGAGAAGATTGACTGCCAGCACAGACAGCTGCTTGTGAAGCTGAATGACTTTTTTGAAGCGTGTACCAACCAGCAGGGCAAAGAGAAGATCGAAGAAACACTGAAGTTCCTTAAGGACTACACCGTGGAGCATTTCGGCAGTGAAGAGCAATTGATGAAGGACATCGACTTCCCTGAACTGACAGAACACCAGAAGACGCATGCTGAATTCGTACAGACCGTTCTGGATCTGGAAGAGAGCATTAAGACCAAAGGCGTATCCGTATTGTCAACAATCAAGCTTAACCGTACTTTGACTGACTGGCTGATTAATCATATTCACAAATGTGACAAGCTGATCGGGGACTGCATCGCTGCAAAAGGTAACAAAGCCGTTTAACTACATAATCCGGAACACGAAGATGCCGCAGGGCATTTTCTTTTTTTAGAGGGGAGAGAGGCGCAATATGGATTGCCTGGGATGCAGAATCGCTAATGGTATTGAACCAGACCTCAACATTATTTACGAGAATGAGTATGTAACCTGTGTACTTGATATCGCTCCGTTTAATGAAGGGCATACCCTGATCCTACCTAAAAAGCATTACCTGGATACTGACGAGCTGGACCCGGAAACCGCGCATGCGGTTATGGATGCTTCGCAGAAGGTGACTGCGCTGCTCAAAAGCCTGTACAAACCGGACGGAATCAGAATTTGTGCTGACGGCGGTAAATTTAATGATCTGACCCATTACCATATGCATGTTGTTCCACGCTACGAGGGTGACGGATTGGCCTGGAGTGAGCCCTTGCACCCGGATCGTGCAGAGACACGGCTAAAGGAGACTAAAGCAAAAATTCTGAAAGCGTTCAGTGAAGTTTAAAAGGAGCCCGTTGGGCTCTTTTTTACTGTGCGTACACAGCTTAATAATCTACCAGCAGCAATTCTTTATCCTCAGGCAGAAGTTTTGCAGCAAACGCTGACGGATCTTGTTTGGTGTGCTCGATCGAATCAACAACCCAAGCGTTATTGCTATATGTATAGCTAATAATCATTACTCCATCATCGTCTAGCTTATGTTCACTCGTTGCCATCTTTTGCTGATCAGAGTAATTAAACTCCATGAAGTAGGGATCAATTTTTCCCACATCGCTTAGTGTACTTTCTCCGATATTAATCTTGCTAAAGCTGTCCTGACTTAACAAGTGCGTTAATCTCCATACGTTAGAAACATAGTTGCTTCTCATATACATAACAAAAATATGGCTGCCGTCAGAAACATTGCGTATTTCATAGGAATAGCCTTTCATGCGTCTGGTGATATCGGCTTTTCCCAATTGCTTCTCAATTTCTGCCTTATGAAATGCAAAAGACATGCTCGAACGAATGGAATAGGGGATATTTGAAACGGAGCTTTTGTTAAGCTCTATTGGAGTGGTTTGTATATTTGCATTTGAATCACTGCCGGTTAATACGACAACCAGAATTAATAATGAAATGAATAGAGAAATCTTTGAATAAATACTAAACGAAATCTTAAAAGAGTGATCCAAGGACATCCTCACCTTTCTCCCGCTTAACCTAAATAGTTACTCAACTGTTACATAGAACGGATTCGTTTTTACTATGCGTGGTTCCTGCATCTATCTAAGATTTTTCATAGTAGCGGAGCACAATTTATTCCTTACTAATACTTTGTGATATGATCTGAAGTAGATATTATAGAAACTTACCTTAAGGGAGTGAATAGGGTGAAAAACATGCGCATGCTGGCTTCGGGAATTATCATGCTTCTTGTGCTTGGACTTGTTAATTTCTACATTGGATGGCATCTGTGGGTTCTGCTCCAGGAATGGCTGCCGGGTATTCATGCTGCTGCTTACTGGCCTGTCTTTCTTGTGATTGCCTTCTCTTATATTATTGGCAGAGTTCCGTTGCCGAAGGCGCTTAAGCCGGTTGGCCGGTTGTTCAAGGTGGTCGGCTCCTATTATTTGGCCTGTATGGAGTTTGCCGTGATTCTGCTGCCGTTGACCGATCTGGTATATGGAGTGCTGGCGCTCACCGGTGTGGGCCTCTCGGCGTTTGTTACCGAAGCTGGAGCTACCGTACTGGCACTGCTTACCGTATTCCTGCTATGGGGTTCACGCAATGCCTGGAGTACAGTGGTGCGGAGCCACAGACTGAAAGTCGATAAGTCTATCGGAACCAGCGTTCCGCTGACGGTAGCGGTTGCCTCTGACCTGCATCTGGGCAACATTGTCGGGAACCGCCATTTACGCCGGATGGTCACGGAGATTAATGCGATGAATCCCGATATCGTGCTTCTGGCCGGAGATGTGCTGGATGACAGCATTGAACCTTTTATCCGCAATGGAATGGACCAGCAGCTGAAGCAGCTTAAGGCACGTTACGGGGTCTATGCTGTGCTGGGGAATCATGAGTATTATGGCGGGTCGATTGCACAGTACACTGAAGTGATGAAGAACATCGGCATTAAAGTTCTGCAGGATGAGGTTGTGGAAACCTCGGGAGTATATGTTGTGGGCCGCAAAGATAAGACGGCGGAGGCGATGGAAGCGGGCGGAAGGCTCAGTGTAGAGGCGCTGCTGGACGGACTTGACCGCACGAAGCCGATTATTATGATGGATCATCAGCCGACCGGCTTCGAGCTTGCTGCGCGGGCTGGAGTGGATGTACTGCTGTCGGGACATACCCACCGCGGGCAGATTGCTCCGAATCACTGGATTACGAGACGCCTGTTCGAGCTGGACTGGGGTTATCTGCTCAAAGACAAGCTGCATGTCATTGTCTCCTCCGGCTACGGAACCTGGGGACCGCCGATCCGTCTGGCCAGCCGCTCTGAGCTGATCAAGCTGGAGGTTGTTCTGGAGGGTAGCATGAGCTACAACGAAGAACCAGTGACTTCAACGGCTAAGGCGGTATTGATCTAAAGGATCGTCTAGTGGAGGCAACATTATTGTACGTGAGCCAGCTACTGTGTTCTGAACCATCTTCCGTGACTGTAACGTCTACTGGAACTGAACCATCTATCGGATGTGTACCATCTACGGTAACTGTACCATCTACCGGATCTGAACCATCTACTGTAACTGTACCATCTACCGTAACTTGTACCTTTTGACGTAATCCGTGTGCCTTCCGCCATGCCCCCTACCTTCGACTGAAGGATAGGGGGTTTTATGTTATGCGAAAAGTGGGACAAAGCAGGCCTGATCTCATCAAGCGAGGGAAATCCTGCAGAAAGTACAACAATTCAAATTCGATCTCGCTAATTTACCGGGAATCTTGCACAAAATACAACAATTCAGTCCGATAACCCGCTGAATCGTAAGAATTGTTGTAAATAGTACAACAATAACCAATTTTCCAAGTAAATAAAGAAAAAATCTTGCATTTAGTACAACATTCCAGGCTTAGTCCGGTTAAATCACCAGTAATCCTGCGCAAGATCCGAATGAATCCCCCAACCCAATCCCAACCCAATCCCAACCAAATGCCTAACCAACCAAGTACTGAAAACGTATGATCAAACTAGCTAGTACCAAGACCGCGTGTCCAAACGCACACACAAACACCCATACAAACGCACATACAAACGCCCATACAAACGCCCATGCAAACGCCCATGCAAACGCCCACACAAACGCCCATACAAACGCCCATACAAACGCCGACACAAACGCACATCCAAACTATATGTCTTTAATGGCTTTTAGTATAAACCCACACCTGCCGGGGGTGCTCTGATGCAACATTTTGACAATAAGAGCTGGTTGAGTTAATCTCTATATAAATATAGTTAAGCCATTAACTAAATTGAGCTTGCGGCATTAAGAGGCGTTAAGGGGTGTTATGTCTCGTTAAGGGGCGATATTTCTCGTTATGAGGCGTCATATCTCGTTAAAGGGCGTTATGGACGGAACTTCGAATGATAGAATAGGTGATCAAAATGAGCGATCGAATGAATAAACCTGCCGACGAACAATTGAACGAACAGAGGGATGATTCTATGAATGGACGAATGAATGGACGAATGAATGAAGGAATAGGCGCTCGGATGGAGGATGAACAAATGGATGAAGATGAACAAATGGAAGAACTAAAGGAAGAACTAAAGGATGATCGGATGGATGCCCTGCAAAAGTATGTGCTGGAGCTGCCGCTCCACAATGAGGTTTTCTTCGCGATGGTGGGAGCGACAGCAACCGCAGTAGCCGTATCTGAGAAATACTGGCAGGCTCAAGGGCTGAACGGGGCAAGAATCCGCGTACTGGTTGAGATTGCGAAGCACGGGGGAACGGTACTCCCTTCGCTGCTCGCAGAGAGAATCGGTGTAACCAAAGCCAATATCAGCCTGCTGCTCACTCCGCTGGAGAAAGACGCTTATATCTCCCGTGCGGATCATGCCAAGGATGGCCGCAAGACGGTGATTTCGATTACCGAAGCTGGCCGCGCCCTTCTGTCTGAACAGCTGCCTGGAAACCGGGAAGCTGTTGCCGGCGTGATGAAGCGTCTGGAGGATACGGAGCTGCACCAGCTGCTGGGTCTGCTGAACAAATTGAGCGAACATACAAGAGAGAGTTAATAATGAAGATAATGATTACTGGCGCCACAGGACAATTGGGAAGTCTGATCATAGAAAATTTGCGCAGCCGTATCCCCGCAGAACAGATTGTAGCCGGAGTACGGAAGCTTGAGCAGGCGGCGTATCTCCGGGAGCAAGGCGTAGAAGTCCGTTATGCCGATTACGATGTGACGGAATGGCTGGACGAAGCCTTTCGCGGGATATCCCGGCTGCTGCTAATCTCCAGCTCGAATACGGATGACGCCGTCCGTCTGACCCAGCACAAGCGGGTTATTGATGCTGCTAAGCGAAGCGGGGTCGGGCATATTCTCTATACGGGTTTTGCTTTTCCCCGGCAGAGATCAGAGCAGAGCAAGCCGGACAATGTGCACACATTAACCGAGCAGGCGATTATAGAGTCCGGACTGGAATATACCTTTTTGCGCAATGCCCTATACATTGATTTCGTAGGAGTGCTGGGGCTGAAGGAAGCTCTGACCAGCGGGGAATTGATTACCGCTCCGGGTGAATGGAAGTTCAATTCGGTAACACGTGGAGACCTTGCGCTGGCAACAGCGGCTGTGCTTAGTGAAGGTGAGGCAGGCAATCATATTTATGAGCTTGCCGCTGCACATACCTGGGATTTTGCAGATCTGGCTGAAGTATTAACCGGGGTTGCCGGGAAGCCGGTGGTGCACCGTCAGGATGCCGCAGTTCAGCACTGGATCTACGCTTTTATGAGCAAGCTGGATACCTCCTCCACTTCCGGGGATTTGGAACGGCTAATGGGGCGTCCTGTCACACCGCTGAAGGAGAGCATTATGCCTTTTCTCACAAGGGCGGGTGAAGGTTCATAGGCTTGTCTTGAGAATGGTTTGTTGCTAGTATGATGTCATTGAATTCGGCAAGCCCGGAGGGAGAGCTTACAGTTGAAAAAGATTATAGTAGCCGACGATGATGTCCATATCCGCACGCTGCTGCGGCATGTTTTGACGAGAGAGGGGTATCATGTCCTGGAAGCCGGCGACGGCCGGGAAGCGGTAACTCTGATGCAGGAGCAGACAGTGGATCTCGCGGTGGTGGATGTGATGATGCCGCACATGGATGGCCTGGAGCTATGCTCGTACATAAGGGAAACTTACGATATTCCGGTGATCCTCCTGACGGCCCGCCAGCAGCTCAGCGACAAGGAGCAGGGGTATCTGCGCGGGACGGATGATTATGTGACCAAGCCTTTTGAACCGGAGGAGCTGCTGTTCCGCATTAAGGCACTGTTCCGCCGTTATTCGATTGCCTCTGATGACAAAATCCGCCTGAACTCACTGGTGATTGACCGTAAGAATTATGAGATCAGTGACGGGAATGAGGTGTTTTTGCTGCCGGTGAAGGAATTCGAGCTGCTGGCCCAGCTGGCGCAATATCCCGGACGGCTGTTCTCGCGCAGTGAGCTGATCGAACGGGTCTGGGGAGCGGATTATGAGGGGGATGAGCGGACGGTGGATGTGCATATCAAACGGCTGCGCCAGCGGTTCAGCGACTACCAGAATGATTTCACGATCCGCACGGTACGCGGGATTGGCTACAAAGTGGACATGGTGAACACATGAGATCGCTGTACGTAAGAATGAGTATTGTGTTCTGCTCGGTTATAGTGATCAGCAGTGTACTGGGGTTCCTGGTTTCCAATCTCTATTATCAGGCCAAAATCAAACCGCAGAACGATGCCAAGCTGACCAAAATGGCCATCGGCTTGCAGCAGTTCATTCAGGACCACCCGGATGCGGTGGAAGAGTATCTGCTGAGTACAGCCTCGTTAGGGTACAAGATGTATCTGTCCAATGACAACGGCGATGAACAATTCTACGGCCTGCCTTTCCGCAAAAATGACCTGCAAGAGGGAGCGCTGCAAAAGGTGCTGGCGGGGGGGATTTACCACGGAGTCGGTAATTTCCCCAGCTCAGCATTTATCACCGGCTTCTTCGATAATCAGCTCAGCAATTCGATTGGTGTTCCTGTTCAGATCACCGGACAGACTTATGCGTTGTTCATGCGTCCGGATGCTGAGGTGCAGTTTGGGGAGCTGCGGATCTTTTTTGCCGTGCTGATTGGCGTCATTATCTTATTCAGCCTGTGGTTCATGCTCATTACGGTATTCCATGTGGTGAAGCCCATAACGCGGTTAACCGAGGCTACGCTCAAAATATCCAAAGGCAGGTACGACATCAAATTATATACCGCCCGGCGCGATGAAATCGGCCAGCTGGCCTCCCATTTCATGACGATGAGCCGTGAGCTGGAACGGACGAACCGGGCGCGTCAGGAATTTGTCGCCAATGTCTCGCATGAAATTGAATCCCCGCTGACGTCCATCCAGGGCTTTGCCCATGCGCTCAAAGACGGTGCACTGCCCGAACCCCAGAGGCTGGAGTACCTGTCGATCATAGATGAAGAGAGCCGCCGGCTATCCGTGCTCAGCAAGCAGCTGCTCACGTTATCCTCACTCGACTATGAAGAACATGCCTTGCAGAAGCGAAGCTTCGACCTCCGTGCCCAGCTCCGCCAGGTCATGCAGATTATGGAATGGCATCTTACAGAGAAGGAGCTTGCGGTCCGGCTGCACGTAGCTGACATTACACTGGAAGGCGACCCTAACCTGCTCTATCAGGTATGGATGAACCTGCTCTCGAATGCCGTGAAATACACTCCGGCGGGCGGCACAATCAGTATTGCAGCACGTGCAGACGATCATACCTGCACCGTAACGGTGGCGGACAACGGTGAAGGTATTCCTGCGGAGCAGCTGCCGATGATCTTCGACCGGTTCTACAAAGTCGATCAGGCGCGCACCCGTGACAGCAACAGCAGCGGGCTGGGACTGGCCATTGCACAAAAGATTATCCAGGCGCATAACGGTACGATCGAGGTGGCAAGTACGGTTGGAGAAGGGACTACCTTTACTGTCTGCCTGCCCTGCCAATATATTGATTGAGCAGACGTTTAGTAACTGATGAAAGCAGCGGAAGTCCAACATTCACCGCAGCCTGCGCATAACATCAGTTTTGGAAAGTCTATAGTTCAATCCGTATAATGTAATTCATTATTCATACTCCGTTCATTTTCATCCTCTAAACTGTGGATATACAGATTAGAAGGAGTGGTTATATGTTTTTGGCATTACGGGAGATGAGGCATTCCAAAGCACGCTACAGCCTCATAATGGTGATTATGCTGCTGGTTTCGTTTCTGGTTCTGTTCGTAACGGGATTGGCCAGAGGACTTGCCTATGCGAATATCTCGGCACTGGAGAATATGCCTGCGAATTATTTTGTCGTGCAGAGCGACGCTGACCATACGTTTAGACGTTCACAGTTAGGCGAATCAGAGCTTGCAGCAGCCCGTGCGGTAGCCGGGGAGGCGAAGGCAACTCCGCTTGGAGTGCAGACCAGTACTATTACAGCTGCCGATGCGGATGTGAAGGCGGACATTACTTTTTTTGCCGTAGATATGGCGGGGATGCTGGCTCCTGAAGTGACGGAAGGTACTGGAATCACCAATGAAGTTCTAGGGAGTGCCGTGGTAGATTCGAAGCTGGAAGAGTCCGGTGTCACGATCGGCAGTACAATAAGTGATCAGGCAACAGGCATGAGCTGGACGGTTAGCGGTTTTGTGAAAGACAGCTCATACAGCCACACTCCGGTGGTATATATTAACCACCTGGATTGGCAGGCCATGAAGCAAGGGGCGGTTCAGGGCGGCAGCTCAGACAGCACAGGCAATGCTCCTTACAACGTTATCGCGCTAAAAGTATCTTCTGCACAGGCATCTGAAATTGCCGGACAGCAGCAGGCGGTAGAGGTGATTACCCAGAAACAGGCGATTTCCAGTGTCCCCGGATATGCGGCTGAACAGAATTCACTGCTTATGATGATAGCCTTCCTGTTCGTTATTGCTGCAGTTGTACTTGCTGTATTCTTCTACGTCATCACAATCCAGAAGACCAGCCAGTTCGGTATTCTTAAGGCAATGGGTACCAAAATGTCCTATTTAGCCTGGAGCGTAGTCGGCCAAGTCCTGATTCTGTCTGTAGCCAGTCTGGCACTGAGCCTGCTGCTTACGTTCGGAATGAATATGGGGCTGCCGGATGCGATGCCGTTCCAGCTGGACGGGCAGACGATGATTCTGACCAGCTTGCTGTTCATCGGAATGTCGCTGCTGGGTTCACTGATTTCTGTAGCAAGAGTAGCCAAGGTGGATGCCTTGGAAGCGATAGGGAGGACTGGAGCATGAGTGCCAAATTAATCATGAAGCAAGTGACCAAAACCTACGGGGACGGAGACGGGGCAATGACTGTTTTGAATAACCTGGATTTTACGGTGAACGAAGGTGAATTCGTAGCAGTACTGGGTCCTTCGGGTTCCGGCAAAAGCACTTTTCTCTCTGCCGCCGGTGCTCTGCTCACCCCGACAAGCGGGGAAATCTTCATAGATGGCGAATCGCTGCGTGACAAAGACAAAGGGGCTTTGACGGAGCTGAGGCTGCAAAAGATCGGCTTCATGTTCCAGAGCGCACAGCTGCTGCCTTTCCTGAAGGTGGAGGAACAGCTGCTCTATGTTGCCAAGCTGGCCAAGCTCACCACGAAGGAAGCCAAGGTTCGGGCAACCTATCTACTGAAGCGTCTGGAAATCTGGGAGCGGCGCAATCAGTATCCCGAGCAGCTGTCCGGCGGTGAGAAGCAGCGTGTGGCCATTGCCCGGGCGTGGATGAACAAACCGGCTATCCTGTTCGCAGATGAGCCTACAGCGAGTCTGGATTACAGCCGCGGCAGAGAAGTAGTGCGGATGATCGCTGACGAGGTGCGGAGCGAAGGCAAGGCAGCCGTTATGGTAACCCACGATGACCGCATGCTGGAGTGGTGCGACCGTGTGCTTCATCTGGAGGATGGCGTGCTGGTTCAAGCCTAGGTTATGATTTGAGTGGATCGTTGAGACTGAATCCCGGAGACGGGGTTCGGTTTTTTTTGTTAGTTAGGAAGATGCTGTACATCAGTTGTGGACAACTAAGTTTTAGACTGATCCATAAAATGAAGCAGCGGCAGAAGAAGACTGCATAGATAAAGTCTTCTTCTGCCGCTGTTGTTGTTTAACTAACCTCGACTAAGGATCCCACCTACCTAAGTTCGCAGCTATGCCTTGAAATCGCTGCTCGCTCCATTCGTTAGAATTGCGCTCACAATAATACTGAAAACATGCTCAGCTCGTGGCACTGACGAGGGCTGGTCGCCGAGCCATGCAAGTGCAGCAGCTAGCGCGAACAGGTCATCACCGTTCATGTCGGTACGCGCAAGTCCCCTGGACTGAGCGCGAACGAGAAGCCGTGCACCTGCCTCTCGTAACGTGACGCACGAAGCGTGGAGTGCGGACTCCGTGTCCTCCATAGCCTCAACCATAACTGTCACAACACCCTGATAGATCCCAGTGAATGTAACGACCTCACGTAGCCAAGACACAAGTGCATCACCGGGTGAATCCGCAGTTTCGAGCTCACATGCCTTTACGGTCAACTCGTCGAAGCCTGCACGGAGCAATGTATCAAGTAGCGCCTCTCTGGTCGGAAAATGACGATATAGTGTGCCGAGCCCGACACCAGCTCTGCGTGCGATATCGCGCAGCGAGGCATCGGCGCCGTGCTCAGTTACAACGACGTTCGCGATTGTCAGTATGTGCTCATAGTTTTTCTTTGCATCTGATCGCATAGTTATCCCCCTTGACAATAGGAGCAGTGCTCCGTATAATCATAAACGGAACGGTGATCCGTTTAAACGGAGCGCTGCTCTGGTAAGTATAACTCATTTGCATGAAGGGAGAAAGCCAGATGTCTAAAGATACAATGAAAGCAATTCGCCAGTATGAATTCGGCGGCCCAGAGGTACTGCGTTACGAGGAGGCGCCGTTTCCCGAGCTGAAACCAGGTGAGGTGCTGGTCCGCGTTCACGCGGTTGGCATCAATCCGCCTGACTGGTATTTGCGCGAAGGGTATAAGGATCTTCCTCCTGAGTGGCAGCCAGCGGTCTCCTTTCCCTTGATTCTGGGGTCGGACGTGTCGGGCGTCGTCGAGGCGGTAGCTACGGATGTGCAAGGCTTCTCCGTCGGCGATGAAGTTTTCGGTATGGTTCGTTTTCCTAGTATGGGGGAGAGCACTGCTTATGCCGAGTACGTCACCGCACCAGCATCAGATCTTGCGCTGAAACCGGCTGGCATCGATCACGTGCTTGCTGCAGGAGCGCCAATGGCAGGTCTCACCGGATGGCAGTTCCTGATTGAGCTGGGGCATAGTGAAGCGAATCCGTTTCAACCGGAGCCGCATCGTCCGGTGCCGCTTAAGGGCAAGACGGTACTCATCAATGGCGCTGCGGGCGGCGTGGGGCATATAGCGGTACAACTGGCTAAATGGCAGGGCGCGCATGTCATCGCGGTCGCATCGGGTAAACATGAGTCATTCCTGCGCGGGCTTGGTGCTGACGAATTCATTGATTATACCAAAAACTCTCCTGAGGATATCGCCAAAGAAGTTGATCTCGTCCTCGATACCCTTGGTGGTCCAACAACCGGTCGATTCTTGCGCACGCTCAAGCGGGGCGGAGCTTTGTTCCCGGTATTCATAGGCTTCTCTGACGCTGAGGAAGCCGCGAAACTGGGCATCACGGTATCAATGACCCAGGTGCGCTCAAACGGTCCGCAGTTGGCGGAATTAGGACGCTTACTCGATGCCGGGACGGTTCGCGTCGCCATTGATAGTACTTTCCCGCTCGCCGATGCTCGCAAGGCGCATGAGCGGGCATCCGGTGGGCACATTCAAGGAAAAATCGTGCTCACGATCGTGTAAGGATGGCAGCTCGAACGATTATCACTCTCCTAGCAGAACGAGAATCAGTTATGAAGCAATTTACTCACTTGGTTAAGAAAAGGATGAAAAGCAATGATGATACTCATGGGTTACGCTCACCTACATCCGTCTGATGTGAATGAGTTCACTGCAGAAGTTCAGGCCGTTGTTTCCAGCACCAGAGCTGAAAAGGGATGCCTGTTTTATGCCTTTACTTTGGAAGATGCACGCACCGGACGTATGCTGACTGTCCAGCGGTGGCAAGATCAAGAATCGCTGACCACCCATGTTGAAAGACATGAGTTAGCGCCTTTTTTGAAAAAGTGGGGGAACAGGATGACAATGGACATTCTAAAATACGACGTCTCGAACGAGCGCTCATTTATGGAGTGAAAATTGTTTAGACCGGGGAACTCCCCCAATCTCTAACAGTAAAGAACAGAACGTGAAGTTTCCCGCTCATTCGGCTCTTTTTATCCAATTGCGGGCACTAGTCTCATTTTCCACTACTAAAAGAGATTTGAGCTGTTCTTGGCAACAGAAGTAAGAAGGATCCGCTGCGGCGGATCCTTCTGCTTTGTATTAATAAAGTATCGGCTCCTTAAACATAACTTCCTTTTGCTTAATGAAACATCTGCCAGTCTACAACTTTATTTTCTTCCAACCGCAGATTCGTCTGAAGGACGAGTATGCGAAAAACCGAACACAATGTGCTTCTGCGAAGGTAACCAGGCCAGATGTATGCGAAAAACCGAATACAATGAGCTTCCGTGAAGGCAACAGGGCCAGATGTATGCGAAAAACCGAACACAATGTGCTTCTACGAAGGTAACCAGGCCAGATGTAAGCGAAAAACCGAATACAATGTGCTTCTGCGAAGGTAATCGGGCCAGATGTATGCGAAAAACCGAATACAATATGCTTCCCTGGATACTGCTCCCGCATAAGTCTGAATGGAGTTTTGTAAGGTAACTTTGTCCTTAATTAGGCAATTATGAATTTGGAAAAGAAGCAGCAGCTTTGTACTGCGATTCACATTCTTTGTTCAGCGGTAGATATCGTTGCTGCCGGGGATGCCGCTCTGGTCAGCTCCAAGTTATGCTTAAAGGAACTGAAGCGAGGGGGAAGAAGCTGACATGGAAAATTCATTGAATCTGCCGGGTGTCTTGCTGCCGGCGGCGCTGGGCGGAGGCGGTTATATTACCGGCCTGCTGCAGCATCCGGCGGACAACCGTGTATTATATGCCCGCTGTGATGTGGCGGGCGTCTTCTGCAGCAGTGATGGCGGGGAGAGCTGGGAGACCCTGAACCGGGGGTTGACCCAGGCTTACCACCATCAGGTGCAGAGCTTTGCCATTAGCTGTCATCACCCGGAGGTGATGTTCCGCTGCTGCGGCGAAGTGAGGAGCAGGACCTTCTACGGCGCGGTGCACAAGTCGGCAGATGGCGGGAACAGCTGGTATGAGGTCTGCGGCGGGATGGGCTTCTACGGCAACGGGCCGACCCGGATGTACGGGGAGGTCATTGCCGTAGATCCCGTTCATCCCGGTATTGTAGCGGCCGGAGGGTATACCGGCGGACTCTGGATCAGCAGGGATGAAGGAGAGAGCTGGGAGCAGAGCAGCCTTCCGGAGGAGCGTTTCGGGTGTGTAGCTTTTCACCCGGATCAGCAGGGTATGTTATATGCCGGAACGATCAGCGATGAGGAGCTGAATATGGATTATGCCGATCCGGGGGAGTACGGCATATTAGGACTGCTGCAGGACCGCCCGCGGGGGAAGGCGGGCAGGCTGTATCTCAGCCGTGACTCGGGACAATCGTGGGAGCTGCTGGTTGAAGGTCCCAGCTTTGCCGGGCTGTCATTCGACAGCCGGGACCCGCAGCGGCTGCTGGCCGCCTGCATCTGGGGCGGCATCAAGAGCAGTGCAGACGGAGGGCAGACCTGGCAGTCTGCCGGAGAAGGTCTGCTGAAGGGAGAGCAGCGGTACGGGGCCCTTGTCCAGGATTGGCATATCCCGGAGCGCTGGTATACTGCACCTGATCTGCGCCCGCAGATGCAGGACATTCCGCCGATACCGCTGTATGTTTCAGACGATGGCGCGGAGCGGTGGAAGCTGCTGCATCATCACAATGATAATGATTTAAGCGGCTTTCCGGCATACATGGACAGCTTTAACGGAGGTTCACGGGCTTCTGCTGCCGGCTGGGCGATCTCCAAGATTATCGTAGACCGGTTCACACCAGGCCGCCTCTATCTCTGCAACTGGTATGGGGTAGCCTACAGCGGGGATGGAGGAATGACCTGGCGGGCCGGGCAGTTCCGGGGGCTTGAGACCACCTGCATGGAAGCGGTGGTGGCAGATAAGCTGCAGCCCGGCAAGTTCTGTGTAACCATGGCGGATCATTCCCCGAAGGTGACTGAGGATGGCGGTCTCTCCTTCCGCAGTCTGCCCGGACTGTCCGGCTATTCCGGAAGCTCTGCGGCTGTTATTTCCGCAGCAGATCCGGGATTGTATCTGTACGGCCTCATCGGCCACGGCCGTACAGCCTGTATCGCTGTATACCGCGATGGTGAAGACCGTGCCCGAGCAGCTCTAACACTGGGTCCCGGGTTATTCGTGCAGGCTTTGCGTGAGGACGGCAATCAGCCGGGCATCTATTATGCCTATGTGGACGGGGCAGTCAGTGCAGGCGCAGGAATCTACCGGTCGCGGGACGGCGGCACTTCATGGGACCGCACAGCTTTTCGGCCTCCGGCTTATGTGGAGACACTTCCGCATCAGAAGCGCTGGATTGAAGCCGAGCTGCTGTCCGTTGTAGTCTATCAGGTCAAGAATGCCTGCGGGTCCAACCAGCTCATGGATACGAATCCGCATCAGGCAGGACAGTTAATTGCCGGAGAAGCCACGGAGGGGATTTGGCAATCCTCAGACCATGGTGACACCTGGGATTTCATAGGAGAGGGGCTTCCTTTTCAGCTTGGCGGCCCGGCTTCAGTACTGAGCTCAGTGGCGTACTCTCCCTCCTGTCCGGGGACAATCTATGCGGGGTTTATTTCGGAAGGGCTATGGCGCAGCAGTGACGGCGGACAGAGCTGGCACAAGCTGTTTCCGGTTATGGCAGGCAAGCTCTTCAATGTATCAGCACTCTGTGTTGGGCGGGGTGAACACGGAGAGGATGTGCTGATATCGGCCAGCGAACCGATGGTCAGGACCTGCACAGAATCTGAAATGGCCTGGAGCCGGGATGGGGGAGATACCTGGGAGGAGTGGGAGCATGCCCCGCTTGGAGCTGTCCGCTGGAAGGGGATTGCGCTTGATTGTGAGGTCAGACAAGTGCTTGCCGTCACCTGCGGCAACGGTGCTTTCCGCGGGACAATCAGCCTGTAGCGGGTATTGCTGCTTTTAACTGCGTTGTCATTGCTGAAACACAGTTTTCGTTGCTGCGGGTTCTTGTTGAGTCTCAAGGAAAACGCTTACATTTGATGGGCCGGACGATGTAATCATCGAATATAATCCGGCTCTATTCAAATGGAGGACTGAACAAAGTGGCTGCACGAACGAGCAAAAAATGGTTGCATGGTTGCCTGGCCCTCGCTCTGTTTGTTGCATCAATTCTCCTGCCGCCAGCGGTATCTTATTCGGCAGGGGAGAATCTGCTTGGAAATCCCGGCTTCGAAGCGGGAGATGTGTCGTGGGAGAAATGGGGGAGTCCGGTGGTGACAACCGCCGAGAAGCATGGTGGCGCGAAGAGTCTTCAGGTAAAGCGGAATACAGGCGGGGCATCTGCGTCCGTAGCAGTGCAGGAAGGTAAAACCTACAGGGTAGGCTTGTGGGTCAAATTCGCAGGAACGGGAGTGACGAGTGCGGCGATCGATCTGGATGCCTTCGGCAGTCAGCAGACGAAGCAATATCTCTATTTCTCCGGTTCGACCCAGTGGGAGTACAAGCAGCTGCTGTACACACCGGCTCCCGGGGTGCAGTATATCCGCTTCTCCTTCTGGAACAGCACCAGCAAAGATTACTACATTGACGATGCGGTGATCCGGGAGAATGTAGATATTGAACGGCCGTCAACTCCCGGAACCTGGACAGCCGAGCATGAGCCGGATTCACTTAAGCTGACCTGGGCGGGCTCTACAGATGATATGGCGGTCGAATCTTACCAGCTGTCCTACAAAAAAACAGAAGACTCCGGCTGGAATACCTTATCGGTTCCCCATCAGGAGACCGTCACATCATACACCTATACTTTGCAGAATCTTGATCCATTCTCTGTGTATGCCATTATGCTGCGTTCCAGAGATACGGCCGGCAATACATCCGGTGCTGTGATGGGCATGGAGGCGACACCGGGCGTGAATCTGCTCACTAACGGCGGTTTCGAAACGGCTTCGATCAGCCCGTGGACCGAAACGGAAACAGTGCAGACAACAACCTACGGAACATACGCTGGACAATATGCGGCGCGCCTGACGGGCAATTCGGCAATCAGAAGCGAGGAGATTCCTGTGTACGGGGAAGACTCTTATCTGGTTTCCTACTGGACCAGGTCAGCAGCTGTACCCCCGCAAGCATCTACCGTAAGCCTCAGTGTCTATCAGGAATCCTCTGAAACTGAGCATCCGCTGATCACAAATACTGCTTCGGTATGGGTACGCTCGGAGAATCAGCTGCGGACAACAGGTACCACCGAATATATACAGCTGACAGCAATGAATCAGACAGGGACGGATCAGTTCCTGGATCAGGTATATATCGGCAAGCTGCCGGAGCTTCCAGAGGACCTTGCACCTGGGGCGCCAGCAGGGTTTACCGTGAACCTTGCTGATGGTGTGTCCGCAGATCTGGAGTGGCTGGCGGCTACGGGTCCTTTTGGTGTGAAGAATTATAGCATTACCTTCAAAAAGACGGCGGATACTGAATGGAGCAGTATAACGGTGCCTTATGTTCCTGGTCAATCCTTGTATGCCTATAAGCTGGAAGGTCTGTCACCTGAGAGTCTCTATGAGGTGAAGGTGACAGCAGTCAGCGAAGGGACGGCAGTGTCAGCGGCGAGTTCACTGGAGCTCACTACCGGCAAGATGTTCCCGGTGAATCCTGGAGCGTCGGAGGAAGCGGAGTCTCTTCTGGACCGGCTCTATGCCACGGTCGGCAATGCTGTGTACACGGGGCAGCATAACTATTACGAAGCGCCATCCCTTTGGTATGATACGGCAGCAGAATTGACCGGATATTATCCGGCGATCTGGGGTTCGGATTTCGCCTATTATACCGGCGGGGATTTCAGCGCCCTGCGCCAGGGCATGATTGACGAGGCAATTGCCCAAGGTCATGCGGGCAGCATCATTACCCTGACGTACCATGAGCCCCGTCCAATGGATTCTGCCACCGCAGGGTGGGAAAGTGTCACAGGAGATGTAACGGCAGCTCAGATGACGGAGATTGTTACTCCGGGGACTGCACTCTACAATCAGTGGGCCGCTCAAGTGGATGAAGTTGCAGAATATCTTGCCCAGCTGAGAGACGAAGACATTCCGGTGCTGTGGCGGCCGTATCATGAGATGAATGCCGAATTCTTCTGGTGGGGCGCGCGGCCGGAGCTGTTCAGGCAGCTGTGGGACAATATGTATGACCGTTTCACCCATCTGCATGGTCTGGATAATCTGATCTGGGTATGGAGCCCGAATGCCGAGAGCTCATGGGCCTATGATTCGGCTCCTTATTATCCCGGTCATGATGCCGTAGATGTGCTGGCGATGGATATCTATAACAACGATTACCGGGATACGTATTATAACAAGCTTGTGCAGCTTAGCGGCGGCAGACCGATTGCTATCGGGGAGAACGGGGAGCTGCCGGACATGGATATGCTGATGGAGAAGCAGCCCCGGTATGCGTATTTCATGACCTGGTCGCAATATTTGACCGACAAAAATTCACTCAGTGCCATTCAAGCGCTCTATAGCAATCCGCGTTCGCTCCATAACGGCGAAACAGGCAACGGCCCGTATGTGCCGCCGCCTGCGGACAGTTATCTCATTGATGATTTCGAGCAGTATGGCAGCTCGAACAGCAGCCTGCGTGCCAAATGGCAGCGGAATGTCTCTGGTAACCTGGCAACGGTCACGCTGGACACTTACCATCTGAACAGCGGTACCTACGGGCTTAAGCTGGACTATACGGTAGGAAATCCCGGCTATGCGGGGTTATACCGCAGCATGGGCAAGGAATGGCCGGGGATGGAAGCCATCTCCTTCTGGCTGCAGCCGGATGGCTCGAACCGGCAGCTTGCGGTTCAGTTTCATGAGACGAACGGTGAGGTATGGGAAGCGAGTATTCCGGTTCAAGGCACAACGCCAGTGCTTGTTAGCATTCCTTTTACCGAATTCCTGCGGCCCGGCTGGTCTACCGGCGGCAACGGCGTCATCGATCTGGGTTCCATTAAAGAGTTCGCATTCTATATTGCCCAAGGCAGCGGGACACAGGGCAGCGGAACACTGTATATAGACGATGTAAAAGCTATCAAATTACCGGTGGAGGAAGAATAAGCCCACTGTAACTAACTCAAACCAGCCGGAGTGATCCGGAAAAAATCTCCGTTGCTGGACCACAGTTTTCGTTGTCTGCGCTACTGGTAGCTCCTTCCTGGAGATCATAGAATGAAGGTGTAAAGCAAAGAAACAGGAAGGATGACCAATGTGGAAATCGAGCGGAGATTGCATATCCGTAAGGAAGGGAGCCGGGTATCCTGGTGGACCGGCTGGATCAGGCAGTGGGATCTTCAACTGATGGTTGTGCCGGCTATGATCTTCATTTTCATCTTCAGTTACCTGCCCATGTACGGAGTTCTAATGGCTTTCCAGGATTATCAGCTGTTCGGCGGATTTCTACACAGCCCATGGGTGGGGCTGAAGCATTTCGAAGCTTTCTTCAATTCCCCGGACTTCTGGAGAGTCATGCGCAACACGATGGTGATCAGTCTGCTGAAGCTCTGCTTCGGCTTCCCGGCACCGATACTGCTGGCACTGATGCTGAATGAGGTCCGGAGTATAATGTTCAAGCGGGTCGTGCAGACCGTCAGCTATCTGCCGCATTTTCTCTCGTGGGTGATCGTCGGCGGTTTCGTAGGCTCGATGCTGTCGACTGATAATGGAAGCGTTAACATGCTGCTGATGAGCCTGAATCTGACATCTGAACCGATCAGCTTTCTGTCTGTGCCTGAATATTTCTGGGGCATTCTCGTAGGGACGGGGATGTGGAAGGAGATGGGGTTTGCCGCCATTGTCTATCTGGCTGCCATTGCCGGAATTGATCCGCATCTGTATGAAGCCGCTTCCATCGACGGGGCGGGGAGATTCAAGCAGATCCAGCTGATCACACTGCCTTGTATCAGGCCCGTCATTATCATCTTCATGATTCTGGCGGTGGGCAATATTCTTTACGCCGGGTTTGAAGATATTCTCATTCTGGCCACCAATCCGATTCTCCGTGATGTGTCGGATGTGATCGATACCTATGTGTACCGGATGGGGATTCTGAATAACCGCTTCTCATACGCGGCAGCAGCAGGGTTGTTCAAGGCAGTTGTCAGTGTAACACTACTGGCACTGGCCAATAAGGCAGCCAGAAAAATGGGCTCCAGCCTATGGTGAGCGAAGAAGCATCAAAGCGGTATAGATGCAGAAATGTTCATGAAATCAGACGCTGCGGGGAAAGGGGTTACAGGTTATGATGAAGCTGTCAACGGGGGATAAAGTGCTGCAGCTGTTCATTTATATCGTTCTGATCCTGCTGGGCTTCGTCACCCTGTATCCCTTCTGGAATTCCCTGATTATCTCTTTCAATATGGGCTCGGATACATCGCTGGGTGGCATCACGTTCTGGCCCCGGGTCCCAACGTTTGATAACTATGAGGTCGTCTTTCAGGACAGCCGGATCGGGCAGGCGTTCATGATATCCATTCTGAGAACGCTGACCGGAACGATCCTGTCCGTGCTGTTCACAGCTATTCTGGCTTACGGGCTATCGCGTCATGAGCTGATCGGGCGCAGGTTCTATATGGTCTTCTGCATCATTACAATGTATTTCAGCGGCGGCTTAATTCCTACCTTTCTGCTGCTGCGGGAGTTTGGCATGATGGACACCTTTTGGGTTCTCGTTATTCCCGGGTTAATCAGTGTTTATAATATGATTATTTTTCGGACCTTCTTTCTTGGCCTGCCGGCGGGACTGGCGGAGTCGGCACGGATTGACGGCTGCAACCATATCGGTGTGCTGATCCGCATCGTCCTGCCCATATCAGGTCCCGTCGTGGCCACACTTTCCCTTTTTACCGCCGTCTATCACTGGAATGACTGGTTCTCAGCCAGCATTTATATTAACGATCCCAGCCTGATTCCGATCCAGACGCTGCTGAAGCAGATCCTGAGCTCCAATATTGTGACCGATCAGCTTCAGTCCGTCGGCAATGCAGCAGCCCAGGACCGTCTGGCTCTGGTGCAGTCTGTCACCACCAAGTCGCTGATTATGGCTACCACTATGGTGGCAACGCTGCCGATCATTATGGTGTATCCGTTTCTGCAAAAATATTTTGTCAAAGGGGTACTCATCGGTTCCTTGAAAGAGTAGCGCAGATTTCTTGAACTCACATGTAGAGAGGGGTTACTTAATTTGAAACGGATGACCAAACGATGGACACAAATGACGGTTGTATTATGCACGGTGCTGCTGATGGCCGGGTGCGGCGGAGGGAATAACGCGGCAGTTCAGAGTACGGCAGAACCCGGTAAAGAACCGGCGGCAGCCACTGCTGCAGCGGAAACAGCGGTACCCGCATCCACGGAGCCTTCCACAGACGCAGTAAGCACAGTGAAGCCGGTAACCTTCAGCTATTACAGCAATTATGATTGGGATACTACTGAGCAGTGGGGCGCCGACTCAACCACACGCTGGATTGCCGATACCCTGAAGGTCAACATGACTCCCGTTCAGTCAAGCGGCGCTGCCGAGACGAAGTTCAGCACCATGATTGCTTCAGGCAGTCTGCCGGATGTTATTATGACGGACCGCGGTGCAAGTGTCGAGCGTCTGCGGCAAGGCGGAATGCTGGTGGCACTGGATGATTATCTCGACAAATATCCGAATCTTAAGAATAACGCCGGGGAAGCCACACTTGGTATGCTCCGCTCAGACGACGGCAAGCTGTACCAGTTCCCGAACTGGTATACCTCAAGCCCCAACGGCAACGGCGGATGGATCATCAATAAGAAAATTTATAAAGAGCTGGGCTCGCCTAAGCTGGAAACCTTCGATGATCTGTATGCCTATCTGAAGCTGGTGAAGGAGAAGTACAGTGATGTTGTTCCCCTCGAGGTTGGAGCCAAAGGCCGGGGCATTGATACCATGTATGGCGGATGGGCGGAGAACAAACCTTATCTGACAAGAGCTAATCCTGTGGGCAATGAACTGAAGTCGATCTTTGAAGATCCGATTTTCATTGAGAATATGCAGTATGCCAGCAAGCTGTTCCGCGACAAGCTGATTTCACAGGATGTATTCACGCAGACCGGCGACCAGATTAACGAAAAGCTGAAAACAGGCCGCGTCGCGGTATACGTGGATGGCGATGTGGTCAATCCGGGCCGGGGAGCGGACGGTGCCCTGAAGGCAACCGATCCGGAAGCGGGCTACGAGATCATCTGGCCGATCCACAAAGCCGGCCTGGATGCCACCAAAATCACTCCGAATAATTACAATTCCCTCGGCTGGAATGTGCTCGTGATTACGAAGAATGCCAAGGACCCTGAAGCGATCTTCTCATACCTGGACTGGTTGACCGGGGAGGAGGGCCAGCGGATTATCAACTTCGGACGTAAGGGGCTCTACTGGGATGAGACTGACGCAGACGGAGTACCGATTCTGAATGCCGGGGGACTTAGCACAGAGCAGGCAGGGAAAGACAAGGAAAGAATCGGCCGCTTCAACTGGGTAGGCAACACGACATTCATCGATCAGACCAAAGCCAAGATGGATGCGCAGCTGCCGGCTGATAAGCAGAATTGGACGACGCTGGCCCAGCAGAAAGTGACCTGGAAGACTTCCCGGAACTTCACGGAATTCGTGAACCTTGATCCGCTTCCGGATTCGGAAGAAGGAACCATTGCCACTGCCGTTAACGATATCTATCAGGAGGCTTTTGCCAAGACACTGTATGCCAAAAGTGATGAAGAGGTGCTGAGCCTGATTAACCAAGCGAATGAAGATGCCTCAAAAGCGGGGTACGGGAAGCTGCTGGCGTACCAGACAGAAAGATGGCAGAACAACCTCAGCAAGATGAAATAACAATAGAGTCTGCCTGGGGCGTGGGGTATACTGAAGCCAAGTATACCCCATTATTTGGGAAGGGGCTGCCTTCCGCCTTATGGGGATAACCTCCGCTCTTGCGCCTTGGCAGCAAGCGGGTCCGAAGGAGGGGATGGAATGTATAAGGTGCTGCTGGTTGACGATGAGCTGCTGGACTTGAAGGGGCTGCAATACTTCATGAACTGGGAAGACATGGACATGGAAGTGTGTGCAGCTGCAAGCAGCGGCTTCGAGGCGCTTGAAGTGCTGGAAGCGCAGCAGGTGGATATTGTCGTCACGGATATCAAGATGCCGATTATGACCGGGATGGAGCTTGCCCGCAGAGCACTTGAGCTGAATCCGAAGCTGAAGATTGTTTTTGTCAGCGGCTATGAGGATTTCCAGTATGCCAAACAGGCCATTTCCATGAGTGCCTGCGGTTATGTTCTGAAGCCTGTGGACGATGAGGATATGCGGCGGACGTTGATTGATGTGAAGGAGGCCCTGAACAAGGAACGGGCGCATAGCCATCTGGAGCATTATTTCTCGGAGTCGGAACCCCTGCTGAAGCGTGAGCTGTTCATGCAGCTTCTCGATGGAACACCGGAGGAGGACCGGGTATTGCCGCTGCTTCAGCGCATGGGGATTGCTTGGCAAAGATCCCGCCTGTACACCGCTCTGCTGGAACCGGATGACCTGGCCTGGAAGCTGAACGGCTATAGTGAGGAGGCCCAAGCGGCAATAGAGCGGCAGCTGAGCCTGTCGGTTGAACAGTTCTGTGCGATGGAACGGATTCAGGTCTGCAGACTGGATCAGTTCCATTTTGCTCTAATCCTTGAAGAACGTGTAGACCATGGACGGCTAAGGGAATTCATTCACCATGCGGTCAGCGGAACTCCGCTGACAGTGACCATAGGAGCCGGACCGCTGGTGAACAGTCTGAAGGAGCTGCATTACTCCTTTCAGCGGGCCAAGGAAGCCCTTGGATTGAAGCTGTTCCTGGGCAAAGGCAAGCTGATCCTGCACACGGATGCCAGAGGGCCGGTTACGGCTGAAGCCAAGGATCTTGACGATATTCTCCAGGCCTTGTTTCAGGCCATGTCCTCTTACCGGCTGGTTGCCATCGACGATTGTAATGAAGAGCTGTTCGTGTGGGTAGGGCATATGGAGACCAAGCTGGAGATCTATCAGCTGTTTCTGCATGTGGTGTCGAAGCTCGATGCTTATTTGCATACGATTAATGAGGACTTCTACGAGGTGCTCGGACTGGACCGGAAGCATCTGAGTATTCTCTATCATTTCGAGACTACCCAGGATATGAAATCCTGGCTGCGCCGCCGTATGTTCGAGCTGTCGGAGCATTTGCAGCGCAAACGGCAAGGCAAGAAACGCAAGCTCGTACAGGAGATTGAAGCTTATATAGAGGAACGTCTGGAGCACAACGTGATGCTGCGGGATGCTGCCAATCATTTCTCCTTCTCGCCTAATCATCTGGGTCAGATTTTCTACGAAGAGAAGGGAATCTATTTCTCCGACTATGTCTCCTTAAGACGGCTGGAACGGGTGAAGCTGCTGCTTGGAGACCCGAAGCTTAAGGTTTATGAAGCTGCCCAGCGGGTCGGCTATAAGAATCTGTCCCATTTCAGCAAGCAATTCAAGGATTATTACGGAGTCAGCCCGGGCGACTACAGGAGACATCTGTAAGATGCGGCGCAGGCTAAGCATGCCTTACGGATACAAGCTGATTCTGCCTTATGTGTTCTGCCTTCTGGTAGCTGTGGGCACAGTAGGCATGTTCGCTTACAGTCATTCCGTGAACTCGCTGAAACAGAAGACGAGGGAGAATATACAAGGCACACTGCAGCAAATGCGGGATAACATCACCTACCGTACGGATAATATTGAACGGATATCCAGCACTTTATACTACAATTTCAATCTGCAAAGTGCCCTGCGGCGCTATGATCAAGGCTGGTACAGCTATGAGACCATGACGAAGACCCTGATGCCTACGCTTGAGAATCTGCTCAATTACACGGCAGGCAATGTCGGACTGTCGCTGTATCTGGAGAATGAGTCCATTCCTGAACTATACTACAGCGAGATTGGACCCAATCCGCTGCTCTCGACCAAGCGGTATGAGATATTTCATCTGCAGAGAATCCGGGGAGAAGACTGGTATCATGACCTCGTGGCGCCGGAAGCTAAAACGGGTGCCGGTCAATGGCGTCAGATTCTGCGCGATGAAGAGAACAGCAATATCTCGCTGATCCAGAGGATGGATGATATCCAGAAGCAGCGGAGCATCGGTCTGATCCGGGTAACGGTGCAGATGCGGGATCTGCTGGATTCGGTGGATTACCGCAAGATCGGCGAATATGCCACCCTTGTGGTGACCGACCGCAGCGGCAGAATGGTGCTGGAATCTTCGCCGGAGAATACGGAAGCCGCCAGCCTGCAATCCGCCGGTAACCTGCTGCAACTGAGTGAGCCGCTGGAAGGCATCGGCTGGGTGCTGCAGGCCTATATTCCGAACAGCCAGTTCGATGAGAGTGCAAACGAAGTGCGGAGAATGACACTGCTGGTCTGTCTGGCCAGTGCGCTGGTCCTGGCCTGTCTCGGCATTGGAGTATCCAGCTATTTCACCCGGCGGATTCAGAAGATTGTGGGATCGCTTAACGCTTTTCACGATGGAGACTTTCACAAGAGAATTAAGTATAAGGGCAATGACGAACTTGCACAGATTGCCGTAGCCTTCAACCGGATGGGCAGCAATATCGAAGAGCTGATTCACAAGAATTATGTCGCCAATCTTCAGAAAAAAGAAGCGGAGCTGGAATCGCTGCAGGCGCAGATCAATCCGCATTTCCTCTACAATACACTCTCCTCGATCAATCGTCTGGCCCAGTTCGGAGATATTCAGAAGCTGCACACCCTCGTTCAGGAGCTGGCCAAGTTCTACCGGTTGTCTTTGAACCGGGGCGGAATTATTACAACCGTGGGCAATGAAATCGAGCATGCCAAGGCTTATATCGCCATTCAGGGCATCAAATACGGGGAGCGGATGTCGGTATATTACGATATTGATCCCGGTGTGCTGGAGTATGCGACGGTGAAGCTGATTCTGCAGCCGATGATTGAGAATGTGCTGGAGCATGCCTGGTTCGGCAGCACCATCGGAATCCGGCTGGTGGCAGAGAAGAGGGAGGACAGCATCATATTCAAGATTATAGACAATGGGGTAGGCATGAATGCGGATACCATCCGGCAGATTCTGTCCCCTGAGGGGACCCGGATCGGCTACGGCATCCGTAATGTAGATTCCCGGATTAAGCTGCATGGAGGCAGTGAATACGGAGTGCTGATCGCCAGCCGCTCCGGAATCGGCACCTGTGTGCAGATTTCGATTCCCTGCCGGTTATAACTGTATAAGCAGTCAATCGGCTACAAAGGAGTTTGGATCGTATTGAAGACCATTCACACAGGAGATTACGAGATCCTTCTTGAAGGAAGCAGTCCGGACTTTCAATCTCAGCTTCATGTGGAGCATGGAGTTGATGGCGTTGCCTACGCCATCCTGACACTCAGTGCTCTTGTTCCGGCAGCTCCCCCCAAGCTAACCCTTCGCTGGAGCTGCCAGGCCATTGATATTCAAGGAATGTGGCATCCGGCAGCGGAACGAAACAGGGGACTGGTTCCCGACTGGCGGGAGGGGTTCCTGTCCAGATCCACTTTCTCTGCACCGGTTGTCAGCCTGTATGGCAGCAGGGGGAACAACGCTCTGACCTTTGCCTGTTCAGACGTTTTGAATCCGCTGGAGCTGCGTGCGGGGCTGAATGAAGAAACGTCCAGCTTTCAATGTGCTGTAACGCTGTTCGCAGGCGATGTCTCTCCCATAACACATTATGAGCTCATCCTGCGGCTGGATTCCCGCAGCGTTCCTTACTATGAAGCACTGGACGCAGCGGGGAAATGGTGGGCAGGCTTGAAAGGGAGTGAGCCGTCCCCGGTTCCTGATACCGCAAGGGAGCCGGTATATTCCACCTGGTACAGCTTCCATCAGCAGCTGAAGCCGGAGATCGTAGAGCTGGAGTGCAGACTCGCAGCTGAACTGGGCTGCGGCGCGGTAATTGTGGATGATGGCTGGCAGACGTCAGATGAAGCCCGAAGGTATGCGTATTGCGGAGACTGGAAGGCCAGCCCGGACAAAATCGCGGATATGCAGGCTCATGTAGCCCGTGTCCATGATCTTGGCATGAAATACCTGCTGTGGTATGCCGTGCCGTTCATTGGCAAGCATAGTGAAGCCTGGCTGCGCTTCAAGGATAAGTTACTCTACTATAGTGAGAGCTTCGGAGCAGGCGTGGCCGATCCCCGTTATCCGGAAGTCCGGGAATACTTAATTTCCTTATATGAGCAGGCACTGCTGGATTGGGATCTGGACGGCTTCAAGCTCGACTTTGTAGACAGCTTCTATGTGGAAGGGCAGGCTGCCAGCCAACACGAGGACGGAACGAACGGCAGGGATACAGGCTCGGTTCCGGAAGCCGTCGATCTGTTGTTAAGCGGAATCCTCTCCCGCTTGCGGCAGCTGAAGCCGGATATTATGATCGAATTCCGCCAGAATTATACCGGACCGCTGATGCGCAAATACGGCAATATGTTCCGGGCAGCAGATTGTCCGAACGATGCCCTGCAGAACCGGATGCATACAATCGATATCCGGCTGATCTGCGGGGATACCGCGGCACATGCCGATATGCTGATGTGGAATCCGGAGGAACCGGTAGAGGCAGCGGCATTACAGTTCATTAACATTCTGTTCGCTGTGCCGCAGATATCCGTCCGGCTGGATACTCTGCCGGAGCCGCATAAGGCTATGCTGGGCTTCTGGTTAAGCTTCTGGCGCGGGCACCGGGATGTACTGCTGGACGGCACATTGGAGCCTGTGAGTCCCGAGCTGCTGTATCCGCTTGTCATCGCCCGGACCGCGCAGAAGTGGGTGTTTGCCGCTTATCATGATACAGTAATCCCTGTAGCAGGGGATTTGCCCGGGCTGGTTCTGGTAATCAACGGGACGCTGAACCCTCGCCTGGTACTGGAGCTGGACCGCGATCCGGGTCTGCTTCTTGTGAAAATCCTCGACTGCCGGGGAACGGTTGTAGCGGATCACAGGCTGCTGTGGAATAAAGGAGTGCATGCACTAGAGGTGCCGCCGGCAGGGGTAATCATGATTCGGCCTGCCAGAATAGCTGAATAATTGATCTTACAAGACGCCTGGTCCCCCACACATATTCCAGTGGGGGGCCGGGCGTCTTGAAGCTGTTCTGGTCTGGCTACTGCCGGCTGATTAATGGGAGCAGAGTTAATCAATCCAGCAGCTTCCCGATAAAGACCCGCATAGCCAGTGTATCTGGAGCATTCTTCTGCCGGATGATCCGGAAATCCCGTTCAGTTAGTGTATGCCTGATTCTTAGTTCACTTAATTCGCCGCTGGCCAGCTCTTTGCGTACAATCCATCTGGACAGCAGGACAGTCCAAGTCCGGCGCTGACCGCTTCCTTGACACCCTGACTGCTGTTGAATACATAGGAGCGTTTGACCTGAATACCTGATTCCTGCAAAAAACGGTCGCTGAAAGCCCGGGTGCCGGAACCCGGTTCACGCAGCACCCAGACTTCATTATGCAGCATCTGATCCTCTACAGCGAGTTCACTGCTCAGCGGGTGAGCGGAGGGTGCGACCAGAATCATCTCGTCCTTCATATACGGGATGATGGACAGATCGGAGCCTGACGTTTCACCTTCGATGAAGCCGATATCCAGCCGGTTAGACCGGACCGCAGCAATAATCTCTTCCGTATTGCCTATTGTTACCTGGAGCCTGACCAGCGGATATTGCCGGGCGAAATCGGCCAGGCGGGCCGGGAGCACATATTCCCCAATCGTGAAGCTGGCTCCGATCTGCAGGGTGCCGGTCACTTCATCCTGCAGCAGCCGGATCTCCCGGCCTGCCTCTTCATAATGCATGAGCATCTGTTTCGCATGCTTGTAGAGAATGGCTCCGGCTTCAGTAAGACGTACTTGCTTGGGGGAACGGTGCAGCAGCTTCACTGCGAATTCGTTCTCCAGATTGCGGATATGCAGGCTGACCCCGGGCTGGGAGAGGTTGAGCAGCTCGCCCGCCTTAGAGAAATGCTGCTGCTCTACTACGGTAACGAAAACGCGGAGCCCATCAGTAATCATAATAATCCCTCATTTATTGAAGATGGATGTAGCTGTAATTACGGTTTTTTTCTATTTTAACATAGTGAATTCGCCTAAACATAAGTATTTGTAATGATTGAAATAGCAAACCTGTATTTCACATTCCGTAAACATGCTTATATAGTAAAGCTATAAAAGCGTTGTTATAACGAAGTAGTGAATGGGGCGCGGGACGGATGAATGGAAGCGGAAGTTACAGATTGCAGCGGAGTAATCATAGATATTTCTACTTTGCCGGCGGGATTGTGGTTACACTCACTCTGGCGGTTGCGGCGAAATATTTAGCCTTGCTGCCGGTCCTCGGCATTATGGGCCAGCTGGTGCTGGCCATTCTGCTGGGGATTGGCCTCAGAGCAGTAGCTGGTGTTCCGGAGCAGGCCATGGCAGGCGTACGGTTCTCGGGCAAAAGACTGCTCAGAGCAGGAATCATTCTGCTGGGGATGAGACTAAATCTGGGAGATATCGTTCAGACGGGTCCAAAGGTGGCCGGGATTGCAGCTATTAACCTGGTGTTCACGCTGTTCACTGTGTATGGTTTGGCGCGTTGGCTGAAGATGGACAGAAGACTGGGGCTGCTGACCGCGTGCGGAACAGCCATCTGCGGCGCGGCAGCAGTAGCTGCCATTGCCCCGCAGATCAAAGCGACAGACAACGAGACGGCAGTAGGAGCGGCAACAGTAGCGATTCTGGGAACTGTTTTTACACTTGTATATACGATTCTATATCCATACATGGGCTTAAGTGCTTCGGGGTACGGAATCTTCGCAGGAGCAACCCTGCATGAGGTGGCACATGTCATCGCTGCAGCCGTACCTGCCGGGCAGCAAGGCTCCGATCTGGCAGTACTGGTGAAGCTGACGCGGGTAGCAATGCTGGTTCCGGTCGCTCTGATTCTGGGCCTGATAGAAGGCCGCAGGGAGCGGAAGCTACACCGCCGCATGAAACTATCCAATGGAGCAGAAGGATATGCCGCCGAAACGGAAGGAAACCGGGAGCGCAAGAAGCTCCCGGTTCCCTGGTTTATTGCAGGCTTTCTGTTGATGAGCGGAATTAATACACTTGAGGTCATCCCTCAGCAGCTTGCGTCAGACATGATCACACTTGCCTATCTGCTGCTGGCCATGGCGATGGCGGGACTTGGACTCGGGATAGACCTCAAGACCTTCAGCAGTATGGGGCGTAAGCCGGTAATCGCCGGATTCATAGGTTCGGTATTCATGTCGCTGCTCGGATTTGGGCTGGTACATTGGTTGGGATTATCTTAGTCCAGTGGAACGGAACACATCACATCATAGATCACGCTCAAACCCCTGAGTAAGCCATGAATCCGCCGTCCACAGGCACGGTGATTCCGGTGACGAACCCCGACATTTGCTCATCTGCCAGCCAGAGCAGGGTGCCGAGCAGATCCTTGGGCGTACCGAAACGGCGCATCGGGGTTTGGGAGATGATTTTGCGGGAACGTTCTGTCAGCTCTCCATTACTGTCCACAAGCAGCTGTTCATTCTGAGCGGTTACGAAGAAGCCCGGGGCTATAGCGTTAACCCGTATTCCCGCATCTGCCAGATGGACGGCCAGCCATTGCGTGAAGTTGTTAATTCCCGCCTTGGCAGCACTGTATGCCGGAACTTTGGTCATCGGCGAAGCGGCACTCATAGAGGAAATGTTGATGACTGATGTTCCGGTGCGCCCGAGCATCTGCTTGGCGAAGATCTGGGTCGGAATTAACGTTCCGGTCATATTTAAATCAAGGACATTGCGGAACCCGCTTACAGACAGATCGAAGAAGGAGACGATATCCGGGTTCTCCAGGTCTCCGTCCGCGAAGGTCTCATGGGTCGTAATAGCCGAAGGCTGATTACCGCCGGCTCCGTTAATTAATAAATCACAAGGCCCCCAGTGCTGCAGAAGTTCATCGGCTGCCTGCTGCACATTGTTGGAATCCATAACATCACAGGCGAGGGAAAGTGCTTGGCCTCCGGCTGCGGTTATCTGCGCAGCCAGAGCGGCGCCTTTGTCCGCAGTGCGGTTCAGAATGGCGACCTTGGCGCCTTGACGGGCTAATTCCAGGGCCATCACGCTGCAAAGTGCGCCGGCTCCTCCGGTAATCACGGTGATTTTGCCTGCCAGTTGAGGCTGTAGTGCCAACTCAGACATAAGTATCCAACCCTTCTCTAATTTAAGTATATTCCTAAGTAGGACTAAGTCTGTTTACTATCGGGCATCATTACCCGCCGGGCGGGGCTTCTATTCAGTTCCTCGGATTCCTTGTTAAATGGACGGATAAGCCGTTTCTACTTGTAGTACTGCGGGTATTTCTCCATCAGCATTTCCTGATCGGCAATGGTTAATGCCATATGCTCCTGCATCATATGATCACCCTGCGAAACATCATGTGTCTGAATCGCTTCATAGAGGCAATAATGCTGCTGATACAGATGCTCCCAATTATGATCTGCCGTAAGCTTAAGCATCCGGCTGCGGTTCAGATGGACCTTGATCTGCTGGACTACTTCCCAGGTATTCTTTTTGCTGCAGCCTGTAAAGATCAGATGATGAAATTCTTCATCCAGCATGAACATTTCCTTATAGTCCTGATCTTCAATGCAGAGTCTCTGTTTATCCAGATTCGCCTTAAGATCTATAAGATGTTTGGCCTGAAAAGAGCTGCAGGCCTCGCGCATAACCGCCCGCTCCAGATGTTCGCGCATGAAGCGGGCTTCCTCGACGAGTCCGGAATCAATAAGAGAGACAACCGTTCCGCGCTGGGGATAGACATCGAGCAGGCCCTCTTGGGCCAGCCGGACGAAGCTCTCTCTGACGGGAGTTCGGCTAACATTGAATTTAAGTGAAATCTCCTTCTCCGAGATGCTGGTGCCGGGAGGGAGCTCCAACAGCAAAATCTGATCCTTCAAAGAACGATACACGATGTCCCGTGTGGAAACCGCTTGTGTACCGATAATGTATTCCATCGCGTAGCCCTCCTGTTAAGTTGTTCAGAAGCACTACCATACTACCATACAAGTATGGTAGTATGGTAGTGCAAACAGGCAGAAACGGCTAATACCGTCCTTACCAGGACAAATTTCCGCTTCTGCGGGAAAGATAAGAACGTTATATTGCGAGTAGCTTATACATTCTTATCTTCTAAAATACGGTATGACGAAAGGCTGGAGAACACATTGAGTACCTCACCTTTTATTCATGAAGATTGGCTGCTCCTCAACAAAAGTGCGCAAACCCTGTACCATGACTATGCCCAAAAAATGCCGATCTACGATTTCCACAGTCATCTGAATCCTCAGGAGATCAGCAGCAACCGCAAGTTCCGCAATATCGCCGATCTGGCGTTATCGGGGGACCATTACAAGTGGCGTGCGCTGCGCTGGCTCGGCATCGATGAACAGCTGATTACCGGGAACGCTCCGGACAAAGACAAATTTATGGTCTGGGCGCGTTCAGTACCCGAGATGCTGGGCAATCCGCTGTACCATTGGACACATCTGGAGCTGAAGCGCTACTTCGGCATCGATGAGCTGCTCTCGGCCGATAATGCGGAGAGCGTCTGGGGCCGCTGTAATGAACAGCTGCAAGGAGACGGCATGACTACACAGGGCATCCTTAAGAAGCAGAATGTTGACGTCGTCTGCACAACGGATGATCCGGCTGATTCCCTGGAGCATCACATTCTTATTAAGAATGACAGTGCACTGGAGACCGTGGTTGCTCCAACCTTCAGACCGGACCGGGTGCTGAATATCCGCGATGAAGGTTTTGCCGGCTATGTTGCCACGCTTAGTGAAGCCAGCGGACTGGAAGTTCACTGTTATTCCGAATTCATGAAGGCTGTGACTTCGCGGATCGATTATTTCCACAAGCATGGCTGCCGCCTGTCGGATCAGGCCTTCGGTGAGCTTCCGCACGCACATTCGACGGAACATGAAGCAGCTTACATATTTGCCCGTGCCTTCAAAGGCGAGGAGATCAGCGCCCAGGAGGAACAGAAGTTCCAGAGCTACACACTGCTCAAATTAGGCCGGCTGTATCACGAGCGGGGCTGGAGCATGCAGCTGCATATCGGGGCGCTCCGCAATAACAACTCACGGATGTTCGATGCGCTTGGCAAGGACAGCGGGTTCGATTCCATTCTGGACTTCAATATGGCCCGCAGCCTGAACGCCTTGCTGAATGATCTGGACGCCAGCGGACAGCTTCCGAAGACCATTGTGTATACGCTGAATCCGTCACAGTACGAGATGATTGCAACATCGATCGGTAATTTCCAGGGCTCGGGGATCAAAGGCAAAGTGCAGATGGGCTCAGGCTGGTGGTTCCATGATCAGAAGGAAGGCATGCTGCAGCAATTGAAGGCGCTCTCCAGCATCGGCCTGATCAGTCCATTCGTCGGCATGCTGACCGACTCCAGAAGCTTCCTCTCCTTCACGCGTCATGAATACTTCCGCCGGATTCTCTGCAACCTGTTCGGCACATGGATTGAAGAGGGCGATCTGCCGCGTGATTATGCTTTTGTGGGCCGGACGATTGAGAATATTTGTTACAACAATGCCGATGCGTATTTCGGGATAAAATAGGTTGTGGCTAAAATGGAGTAGGATTAACATCAGCGCCTGGGTGGACGCTCCGCAAACGGACTGTTGTTACAATCGCTGTGCTTTCCGGATTTTTTTCATTCCCCTTAGCGGTGAAAATCCGGAAACCAAGGCGAACGCTGCCGCTTTTCCACAATCAGTCCGCCCGCTCCGCTGTTTAAGTGTAAGGTGCTACTACAATCTTAAGAACAACAGTAAATGCATCCATTGATTTGAGTTTCAATCAAAAAACAGCAGGTCTCCTTTTTGGAGGCTTGCTGTTTTTTTGTTTTTTTAGAAAAGAATGATGCCTCTTCAGGCAATCTCCCTCTTAGTGTGCTCGTATACTCAGGGGATGCTAGTTGGATAAACGTCATCTAATACTGCAACAAACTCTGAATCTGGAGATTTAGTTGGAAAAACTCCACTTAGTCCCGATCAAGTAAATCCAGCAGAAAAATTAAGTGTAGAAAATCCAACTAGCTTCCTACAGGCGGAGGGGGCTACATAACAATCGGGTCAGCGAAGGTTCAACTCGCAGTTTGAATTGATGAATGGTACTTCGAATCTCGGGAATGTTGAAAAGCGTGAGCGTCCATCCAAATGCGCTGATGTTGATCCAACTCGAGGGTAAGTGTTTAAGCTCACTTCGTACTGCTCCGGTAAGCAGATGGAGAAACGCCAGTAGTCTTCTTGAATACCTTGGAGAAATGGGCCAGCTCCATGCCGACCTGCTCGGCGATATTGGAGATGCTGAAGTCGGTGTAGGAGAGCTGTCTTTTGGCGAGCTCCATCCGTTTCAGCTGAACGTACTGCATCGGGGGAACGCCGATGAATTTCTTGAAATAGGGAATGAAATAGTTCGGATGCAGATGAACGAGCTCCGCCAGCTCCTCCACATCAAGCGGACGCATCAGTCGCTGGTCAATGTAAGTCAGCACATTCGCCAGCTTCCCCTGATCGCTGGTATGTGTCAGGTCATCCAGGAAATTGCTGTAGCCTCCCGATTCCAGACACAGCGCCAATAGCGTGAGCAGCGATGCCTGTGTCCGCAGAGTCGCCAGAAAGCCGGTATCCTGAAACAAATCAATCATTTCCGTGAAAATCGCCCTTACCGCATCCGGGTCCGGCACATCGCTGATATAGAGCTTATTGGCAGAATGAAACAGCGGCCATTCCCCGATCTGCGCATCAAAGTGACAATAGTAGCGTGTGTAGGGATCATTCGGCGAGGTATCGGTAGTCTGGGTAGAGCCGGCCGGCATGATCATTAATTGCCCGGGCTTGGGATAATAGGCCACGCCGTTGATAATCACCTTGCCTTCGCCGGAATCAATATAGTACAGCCGGTTGAAGGAAGGGGTCTCGTTTGTCCTATTCCATCCGGGGTATCTGCTGGTCAACTGGGCATGCGTAACTGTAACGGTCAGATTCTGCAGCAGGCGTCCGGTCAGATTTCCGCTGGCATTCATATTCATAGGTTTAGCTCCTTTACAACGCTCATAAACTCATTATACCGCTTTCATTTATCTAATACATCTTATTTATATACAAAAACACCTTAATTACAGTCATGTTCAGCGAGGGCGATTAAGGTTATCCTCATATCATAAACTGTAATAGGAAGTGATTGGGAGATGGAAAAGGTACGATTTGGCATCATCGGAGTGGGCAATATGGGGCGAGCGCATGCGCAGAGCCTGCTAAGTGATATTAAGGGGGCTGAGCTGGCAGCCGTATGTGACACCAGCCCGGAAAGGCTGGACTGGGCGGAGGAGCATTTGCCGGATAGCGTGCAGCGGTTCCTGTCACCGGAAGAGCTGTTCAAGTCCGGGACCATTGATGCTGTGCTGATTGCTACACCGCATTATGACCACCCGCCGCTCGCGATTGAAGCACTGGGTTACGGGCTGCATGTTCTGATAGAGAAGCCCGCAGGCGTGTACACCAAAGCTGTTCAAGAGATGAACGACGCTGCTGCGAAGTCTGACCGCAAGTTCGGCATTATGTACAACCAGCGGACCAACCCGCTCTACCAGAAGCTGAGAGAGCTGATCAAGTCAGGGGAGCTGGGGGAGATCCGGCGGACGAACTGGATTATCACCAATTGGTACCGCTCACAGAGCTACTATGATTCCGGCGGCTGGCGGGCGACCTGGGGCGGAGAAGGCGGAGGTGTACTGCTTAACCAGGACCCGCATCAGCTGGATCTCTGGCAGTGGACGACGGGAATGATGCCGAAGCGGGTACGGGCTTTTTGCCAATTCGGGAAGTACCGCAACATAGAGGTTGAGGATGACGTGACGGCTTATGTGGAATACGAGAACGGCGCAACGGGGCTGTTCATCACCACTACAGGGGAGGCGCCGGGAACGAACCGGTTCGAGATCACAGGCG
Organism: Paenibacillus sp. FSL E2-0178; assembly: GCF_038593005.1. Lineage (NCBI taxonomy): Bacteria > Bacillati > Bacillota > Bacilli > Caryophanales > Paenibacillaceae > Paenibacillus > Paenibacillus sp. FSL E2-0178. Next base: position 746,525 of record NZ_CP151953.1, on the reverse strand, counting down.
ACAACGGTAAAATCGTAATCGAAGACGGGAAGCTGACGTTCTTCCGCCTGCGCACACCGGAGCCGCAATTCAATGCTGAATTTACCGGAGGATTCGGAGCACCCGAGTGCTGGAAATGCGAGATTCCGGTTGCACCTGGTGATGGAGATCAGCATAAAGGCATTATGCGAAATTTCACCAATGCCATTCTTCATGACGAGCCGCTCCTGGCGCCTGGTGAAGAGGGGATTCACGGATTGACTCTTTCCAATGCGATGTACCTGTCAGCGTGGACTGACAACTGGGTAGACCTGCCGATCGACAGTGACTTGTTCCACGAGAAGCTGATGGTGCAGGTGCAGAACTCTACTTTTCAAAAGGCACCCGTCAGCCAGAAAGCCCTGGATGTATCGGGAACCCACTAGCATCGCTCTTTAACCTGCAGGTATAACATCATCTAACCAATTCAAACTAAGCTAGGAGTGGATAAATGAGATGGAACGTTCAACGATTGCCGCACAAATGTATACCTTACGTGAATTTACCCAGACCCCGGAGGGGTTAAGAGAAAGTCTGCGGAAGGTGAGTGAAATCGGCTACCAGGCCGTGCAGATCTCGGGGATTGGTCCCATTGACCCACAGCTGGTGAAGGAGTATGCGGATGAATACGGTTTGAAAATATGTGCAACGCATGTCCCCTGGAACCGGCTGGTGAATGATCTGGATGCGCTCGCAGCTGAACATAAGCTGTGGAACTGCAAGTACATCGGCCTTGGCGGACTGCCGGCAGAGTATCAGACCAGCCAGGAAGGCTACCGCACCTTTGCCAAGCTGGCCTCCGGTATTGCGCGTACCCTGAAGGAGCAGTATGGCCTGCAATTCGTCTATCATAATCATGATTTTGAATTTGAACGTTTCGAAGGTATGACTGGTATGGAAATTCTGCTGCAGGAAAGTGATCCGGAGGTGTTCGGCTTTGAGCTGGATCTGTACTGGGTTCAGGCAGGCGGCGGCGATCCTGTAGAGTGGATTCATAAAGTGAAGGGCAGAATGCAGGCCGTGCATTTCAAAGATATGACGGTTCTGTCGCGCAAACCAATTTTTGCCGAAATCGGCCAGGGGAACATGAATTACGGAGCGATTATTGAAGCCTGCCGCAAGACAGGTGTGGAATGGCATATCGTGGAGCAGGATGTGTGCCAGCGTGATCCGTTTGAGAGCCTGGAGATTAGTCTGAACTATCTGCACGCTAAGCTGGAGGTTGAGGCATGAGCCGCAAGGATGGGATGATGTATGCCCCTGTGCATGAGGCCAAGCCTGTAGTTGGCCCCGGTGAATTCGTAATTGCCGCACTGGCGCTGGATCACGGGCATATCTACGGGATGTGCAACGGGCTTGTGGAAGCAGGAGCACAGCTGAAATGGGTATACGATCCTGACCCGGAGAAGGTAAAAGTGTTCCAGAACACCTATCCCGGTGTCCGGGCCGCACGCTCGGCTGAAGAGATTCTTGAAGATCCTGAGGTCCGGCTTGTAGCGGCGGCGGCTATTCCGTCAGAGCGTGGTCCGCTGGGTCTGCGCGTCATGGCACACGGCAAGGATTATTTCACGGACAAAACACCGTTCACCTCGCTGGATCAGCTGGCAGCAGCACGGACTCAGGCGGAACAGACGAAGCAGAAATACATGACTTATTTCAGTGAGAGACTGCATGTGGAGAGCGCTGTGTATGCAGGTCAGCTTGTGCAAAAAGGCGCAATCGGCCGTGTTCTCCAGGTCATTGGAATGGGACCTCACCGGTTAAATGCGCCAAGCCGTCCGGACTGGTTCTTCCAGCGTGATAAATATGGGGGCATTCTCTGTGATATTGGCAGCCACCAGATTGAACAGTTCCTCTTCTACGCCGGCTGCCGCGATGCCAAGGTTTTGCATAGTAAGGTAGCCAATTATAACAATCCGGCTTACCCGGAGCTGGAGGATTTCGGTGATGCCACGCTGGTGGGCGATAACGGGGCGACCCAATATTTCCGCGTAGACTGGTTCACTCCGGAGGGGTTAGGAACCTGGGGCGATGGACGGACGATCATCATGGGCACCGAAGGGTATATCGAACTGCGCAAATACAGCGATATTGGCCGCTCCAGCACCCCTGACCATGTCTACTATGTGGACCGCGAAGGAGAGCATTATGAGCATGTAGCAGGTAAAATCGGCTTTCCGTTCTTCGGCGAGCTAATCCTGGACTGCCTGCAGCGTACAGAAAATGCCATGACCCAGGAGCATGCCTTCAAGGCGGCCGAACTATGCCTGGAGGCACAGCGGCAAGCGCTCAATCTGACCCCGGATACTCTCAAATAGTTGCATCACAGCTATCAGAAGAACGGAAGGTGTATAAGATGAATCCAATTGGAGCAGCGATTATCGGCTGTGGTGCGATTGCTCCGCTGCATGCCAGGGCCATTGCTTCTATAGATTATGCGCGGCTGCTGGCCGTGGTGGACAGTGATCCCGTTCAGGCAGCGCAATCCGCCCAGGATTACGGCTGTGAGGGCTTGACGGATTACAAGCAGCTTCTGGAGCGGGCAGATATCGGAATTGTCCATTTGTGCACGCCCCATCATCTGCATGCCGGGATGGCGGTTGAACTGCTGAAGGCCGGCAAACATGTATTAACCGAGAAGCCGATGGCACTGGATGTACCTTCGGCCCGGTTAATACAGGCAGCAGCGGATCAAGCGGAGGGACAGCTCGGTGTAGTCTTCCAGAACCGTTACAATGACCCTTCGGTCCGGATCAAGACGATGATAGATTCCGGCGAACTGGGAGCCCTCATTTGTATGAAGGGGGTAGTTACCTGGACCCGTAGCAGCGATTATTACAAGAATAGCAGCTGGAGAGGACGCTGGGCCACTGAAGGCGGAGGTGTGCTCATCAACCAGACTATTCATACTCTGGATCTGCTGCAATGGTTCGGCGGTGAAATCTCTTCCGTGAAGGGCAGTGTCACCATTGATGTGCTGAATGATGTTATTGAGGTGGAGGATAGTGCACATGCCTGCATCAGCTTCAAGAACAAGGTGCGCGGACTCTTTTACGGAACCAATGCTTATGGGGTGAATTCTCCCGTTGAACTGGAGCTGGTCTTCGAGCAGGGAACGCTGCTGCAGCGTAGGGATTGCCTGTATCTGTTGAAGGACGGGCAAGAGACGCTGCTCAGCGAACCGGCAACCGGCAGCACCGGAGGTAAATCGTATTGGGGGACCGGACATTCGCGGTTAATTCATGATTTCTATGCCCACATCCGTGACGGCCGTAAGTTCTGGATTGACGCAGCAGAGGGCATTAAGGCGCTGGAGCTGATCGATGGAATCTACAAGTCCTCGGCGGGCAGAACGGGTCTGACGGCAGGACAGTATGTGTAGAATGATTGGAATAAGATGATACGTAGTACACTCATGGTGTACAAGGCAAAAGGATCACGTGCTGTGATCCTTTTTTGGCGTGCTGCAACGATCATACAGGGGTGTTACCTGCAAGATTGACAAATTATAATCTGCATGTGATAATTACCTGACGATCGTCAGGGAGGCTTGAGAGATGACTGCTAACGCGATTCTGCAGGCTGCATGTGCACAATTTGCCGAGAAGGGCTTTGAAGGAGCATCATTGGCCGGCATAGCCCAGGCGGTAGGGATTAAGAAGCAATCCATTGCCACCTATTTTCCGAAAAAAGAAGATTTGTTCATGGCCGCCTTCGGCGAAATGGCCCGTCATTACTATGAATTTCTTGAACAGCTGTATAAGGGCCTCAGGGATACACCTATAGAGATGAGGCTGCGTGAGATTATGTATAAGAACTACTATTACAAAGTGGAGCACCCGGTATTGACCGCATTCTATAAAATGGCCGTGCAATTTCCGCCTCCTTTCTTCCAGGACTTGCTGGAGGCGCAGATTGCGGGGATGGAGCAGCGTTCCGCTGTATTGTACCGGGCGATTTTTGAGGAAGGCATGAACACGGGGATCATACGGCAACAGCGGGCAGACAGTCTGCTCTCGGCGTATTACTGTTTGCTTGACGGGATCGCCATGCAGATGTTTTTTTACAAGCAAGACGAATTTGAACAGCGCCTGGAGGATATCTGGGGGATTTTCTGGGCGGGCATTAAGCAATCCTAACTGGAGAGAGAGGGGCAGAATGATATGCATGTAGATAAGGTTACGAATGAAGCAGGATTACAAGAGGCCTTCCGGATCAGACGTGAAGTGTTTGTGGAGGAGCAGGGCGTACCGCTGGCTGATGAATTTGATCAATATGAGAGCCAAGCAGAGCATATATTGGTGTTTCACGAGGCGGAGGAGGCTGCTGTAGGGACAGCCAGATTGCGGGTTGTGGACGGATGGGCCAAGCTGGAGCGGATTTGTCTGCTGGCCCCGTACCGCCGAAGCGGGCTAGGGTCCGTAATTATCGGCACACTGGAGGCTATGGCTGCTGAGCAAGGACTCCGGCAAGCCAAGCTGCATGGCCAGAAGCAGGCCGAAGGCTTTTATCAGAAGCTGGGGTATGAGACTTCCTCGCCTGTCTTTATGGAGGATGGAATTCCCCACGTCATTATGGTCAAAAGTCTGCAGGTCTAATCTCTCAAATTGACTTTATGACCAGCAGGCCTTATCTTCATTACATGTGATAATGTATGAATTGCAGATGAGAGACAGGGAGAGGGATTAAGCTTATGGAACAGGCGATGTTTGCCGGGGGCTGCTTCTGGTGCATGGTTACACCGTTTGAAGAGCTTCCAGGGATTCACGGAATCGTATCAGGGTACGCCGGAGGCACGGTGGAGAGCCCTACATATGAGCAGGTCAAGACAGGGACAACGGGTCACTTTGAGGTGGTTCAGATTACGTTTGATCCGGCACTTTTCCCCTACGAGAGACTACTGGAGCTGTTCTGGCCGCAGATTGATCCGACCGATGACGGCGGGCAGTTTCAGGATCGCGGTACGCAGTACCGGACAGCGGTATTCTACTACAACGAAGAGCAGCGGCTGGCGGCTTTGGCTTCCCGGGAGCAAGTGGCGGTCAGCGGCAGATTTGAGCTTCCTGTGGTGACGGAGATTCTGCCTGCACCCCATTTCTATCCGGCTGAGGACTATCATCAGGACTATCACAAGAAGAATCCGAAGCATTATAAAGAGGACCGTGAGCAATCCGGACGGGATACCTTTATTTCGCAGCACTGGTAAAAGCGGATAGGGGAATTAGTTTTAAGAAAGCCTTTAATCACCTGGCATCTGGGGATTGAGGGCTTTTTGCTATTTTTGCAGCGCTCTAGAGGCGAAACGGAAGAAATTAAGTCATAAAACCAAAAAATGGGAACCTAAATCCGAAATTTCGAGCCTACTAAATGAAGATTTGCCCTACTATAATCATATTTGTAAACGCATACAATTATAGATGATTCTGGCTTTGATCCGGGGAATGGAGGAGGGTGGAGGCTTTCTGAAATGCTGAATGATCTGTCTGTAGCTTCCGGTTGCCAAAGGTAATGATTACAGTAATACCACTATAATTCAGGAGGAATATTACGATGCCTAAAAAATGGCTAATGTCCATGCTTGCGTTCGTGCTTCTGCTCTCTTGCCTGCCTTTCTTTGGTTCCAAAGCTGCCGCCGCTGATTATACACAGGGAGTAGATTTGTCGGGAACTTCAGCGACGATCTGGTTCAAATCTACGGTAAGCACCAGTTGGGTCGATGTACATTATAAGGTCAATTCCGGAACGCAGCTCAATTACCGTACAACCTACAACAGCAGCAAGGCCCGCTATGAGCAGGTGGTCACAGGCGTTGCCAGCGGAACGGTTCTCACCTATTTCTTCACGTACAATAATGGAACACCGGCATATGATACCGGTTGGTTTACGTATACTGCCGGAACGGCGCCGACTACCCCGCCTGGGGGTTCCTCTGCTTCGATCTATTCCATAGCCGCCTCTTCCATTCCCACCCCGCCGGGAGGTTCCGTGTCGGTGAAGGTCATGAACGGCACGGGCGGGGCCTATCCGGACAATCAGGTATATTGGGGAGTCATTGGCATCAATCCGGCCAACGGCAAATGGAGTTATCTGGACCTGAGCGGCAATCTGCTGCCAATCTCTAATGCGCTGAATGATGCCTCCGGCCATCTGACCAAAAACGGCGTGAATTACGCGAATATCTACCATACCGTAAGTCAGGCTTCCTGGGTAACGATGCCCAAAATCACCTCCGGCCGCATGTTCCTCAGCGTAGGCACGCCGCTGTACATCAAGACTTATGATGACGGCTTTGCCGGACCGGATATTGATAATCCAACCGACCCTAACCGTAATCTCTATTTCGACTTCGTTGAATTCACGGTGGATGCTACAGGCTATCACGGCAACACGACGCGCGTAGATGCCTTCGGTTTCCCGATCCAGCACCGGCTGGTTGGCCTGTCTGGCGGCTATGATAAAACCGTAGGCGAGCTGGAATCGGAGACACGCGCCGGAATCTTCAGCAAATACCAGAATGAAGTGCCATCTGCTTTCAAATCACTTGCTACGGATCAGGCACCTTACCGGATTATCGCTCCTGTCCATGGATCGTTTAAAGCCGGCGGGGCCAACAGCAATTATTTCGCAGGTTATTCCAGCTACAGCACCCAGGATATTCTCCGCAACGATGGCTCGCTTATTGACGCAGCCACCAGCGCTGCCATTAACCGCCATGTCTACACCTCCGGCAACTGGAACAATGTCGCGGACTATTACAAAGCGGCTCCAGCCAATTACTATGCGAAGTTCTGGCATGACCACAGCATCAGCGGGCTGGCCTACGGCTTCCCTTATGATGATGTCAACGGCCAGGCGGCCTATCTCGAAGTCGGCGATCCCAAAGGCCTGATTATCCGCGTGGCCTGGTAGTAATCCGGTTTGATGTTTGAGCGAGCTGGAGATTGGACTACAGCCCAGGCAGGGTGAATCCTGCCTGGGCTGTTGGTTCACAGCGTGATTATCGTGTGATTCCGCCGTCGTTAACTTCTTACCGGCTTTCTGGATATTCCCTCCAGCACCTCATGTGAACGACCGTATTTGCACATGGCGTCACATTCACACTGCAGATCCGAGAATAAAATATAAGATATGTGCCCTGCGTTGTTCTGCTGTAAGGAAGGACGCAGCAACTGGGCCTGAATTTCTTTTTCCCTGCTGTCAGGAGAAATAAGGTATAAGCTGCATTCTGGCTCATTCAGTGACAAGGCTAGATCGTACAGCCTAAGGATGCCCGAATAGATGGACGTGCTTTTCTCCACTTCAAAGGCAGCAATCATTCTGTTCTTATCATCAAGCCAAAGCACATCAATGAAGGATATGGTGTCAAAGGCTGCTTTGGATACCTGAAGCGGAGGCAATGCGGGCAGTGAAAGCTCGCCGAGCTTTGCGCTGTTCCATTGTCTCTTGTGATCATTCTGGGCGATCCATACCTTATACCCGAGCGAGCGGCCTAATCTTGCCAGATGATATTGCATTTCGCTATGTGTATTATCTTCACGGATATCATTCATGAACTCGGTATGACGTTTTAACCGGGTTTTCTCCTGCTTGACTGCCTCAGATTCCAGAATTCGCTCTGCATTACCGCTTACAATGAGACGGCCGGTGCCAATTTCAAACACAAACCCTCCAATAGCACCTAAATCATTGGACAGCAGGGAACGTTGTTCATTATTCATTTGGAGCAGGCCTTCACGCATTTCCAGATATGCAGTCCATGAACCCAGCTTGATCTTCTGGCCCAGAAGTTCGTTATAGCCTTTTACAATTGCGGTATTGAACGGCGGGAACAGGGTGGGATGAAGAAAATATATAATATTGGCTACGGCAGGGCCAAGCCCTTTGATATGCATATTGTCGAGTTTATAAATCTCCTCCAGAATTTGCTTCTCCTGGCTGGCTTGCTGCACTGCCTTCAGAAAGCGTCCAAAAGCGAGCTGATGGACATCATTCTCATAAATATCCGGAATACGCAATTTAGGTTTCCAGTAGAAGGCATGAGCCGCTCCTTCAAAAATCTGTTTCTGCTCACAAATGGCGGACATTACAAACTCCAAGGATGAACCTTTATAATCATTGCCGAATGTCCGGGCTTCAATGCTGCGGATGACGTCTGTCAGTCCGTTTTTGATTGTACGGAATGCCTTTAACCGCTCGCTATTATTCAGAAACCAAGTGTTGTAAACAGACTCCGGGTCTGCCTTATAAGCTTTGATACGATCTGCAATATAGTGATTGTCCATGCCGCTTATCCTCCAGATACCATAGTATCCATATTGTACAGAAGCAGGAGGAGGCTCGCAGTATACTTTGTTGCTTCATTCTTTCTACACATTTGTCCTGTACACTTCTAGTTATTCGCGAGAGCAACTGAAGTGGAGGGACAATAATGAAGAGTAGACTACTGACGGCGACCTTTATCCTGCTGCTTGGAGCTACATTGGCGGGTTGCAGCCCGGGCGCGGATAACAAGGAAGAATCAAGTGCTATCACTGCACAAACAGCGGTAACTACACCTTGGATCGCTACCAAGAATACAACACGGATCAACACCTCTGACCCTGTTCAGGCGGCTGTGCTGGTCTCCCGGACCTTATGGACGGCTGAAACGAAGAGCAACCGGCCATCGTCTGTAGTCCTGACAAGTGTGGATAACTGGCAGATTGCCGCGGTAAGCACGGATCTGATCCACCATCCCAGCAACGGTCCGGTGCTCTTTTTCACCAAAGACGGTGTGCCGGATGAGACTCTGGCTGAGCTGAAGCGGCTGAAGCCGCTTGGCGCAGAGAGCAATGACGGTATTCAGGTAGTAATTGTCGGGCCTTCGTCCGAAGCTGTCGAGACTCAGCTCAGCTCGCTTAATCTGAAGCTGGACAAGATTGAAGGGGATGATCCAGCCGCTGTAGCAGGCGCTATTGATGCTTACTATGCAAAGGTGTCAGGCGAGCTGCCGCAGAGTGTCATTATCGGCTCGATGGATAGTCCTGAATATACCCTCCCGGCTGTCAACTGGATCGCTCATATGCCGGAGCCTTTACTATTTGTGGGGAAAAGCGAAATCCCGGCTGCAACAGCAGAAGCGCTCAAGGAACGCGGCGGCAGTGCAGCAATCTATATTCTCGGTCCCCAATCTGTCATTTCAGCAGGTGTGGAGGAGCAGCTCAAGCAATACGGAACGGTTACGCGCATAGCGGGAGAGGATCCTTATGAGAATGCCATTGCCTTTGCCAAATTCAAGGATACGGCGAACGGCTTCGGCTGGGGAATCACTACTCCCGGACATAACCTGTCCTTGTTGACTACGGATTCTACGATGCTGGCGATTGCCGCTGCCCCCTTCTCCCACTTGGGCAAACACGCGCCGCTGGTCTTCATGAAGCAGGAAGGATTGCCGGATTCTCTGATGAATTATACGATGGAGCTGCAGCCCAAATTCAAGGATTCACCGGCTGAAGGGCCGTATAATCACGCATGGCTGACCGGTGATACGGCAACGATTAGCACCGCAGCGCAGAGTGAGATCGATGACATGCTGGAGATTTCCTCCGCCTCCGGTGATAATCCGCACTCGGGGCATTAGACAGAGCAAGCCGGCAGCGGGACCCGCTGCCGGCCTCTTTGGTGCGCCTCACAGTCGCATCATCTAGGTGGTTCAAATCCACCCGGTAACTTTACCCTTTAAAGTGCCGTAGCCAAAGCAGACATCCGTCAACCGAAGGTAGACGGATGGGCAGGGTGTCTTCCGTGAGGAAGAATCTGAAGGGCCTGCAGGCAAAGTCCAGCCCGGAATGCAGTGAACCAGAGGTGGCGGCGATGCTGGGCGACCCGCCCAAAGAACGGGGAAGCCTATACGAAATCGTATAGCCTACAGGAAAACAAACAAAGGGAGATGACCTGTAGGACTCATCGACGTGATTAGGGTCAGGATGGATGGAACAGAAGGTGCAGATAACTGAGGGAAGTCTCGTAGTCTCCTTGACGCAAACGCGGACAAGGTAGGGGCGGTATAACCGAAAGGGAAAGCCAAATCGAAGGATTGCGAGATGGCGGATCGTTCCGTAGTAGTGAGGAAGTCCAGGCCAATGAAAGCTGGTAACAGACTGGAGGAGAAGACCTGGACGAGTATGTGCCCGATTTTTTTTTTTTTTAGGGGGCAAGTGCCAGCAAAAAAAAAAAAAAAAAGGTGGTGTCGCATACCCTGCTCTCACTCCAAAAGAGGAGAGACAGAGGCGAAGGGAACGTGCTTCGTCAAAGACTGTGAGTGTTCGTGAGTGGAGATCGTAAGCGTCTTAAACCAGCGAGGGTTTGACCGAGAGGGTACGTCCCGCCGAGAGCGAAAGAGCGCTTGAGGATGAGGCAAACTGGCGACCTGAGTACATCCAAAGGCAGCAGGAGCGATTGAAGTTTTTTTTTTCTAACACGTAGTTGCCGGGATGGAACAAGCAAGGAATCGATACTCTGTAGCGAAAACAAGACCAGCTTGGTGAGTAACGGTAAAGGTGGTGAAACACCAATGAAACCGAAAAGACGTTACTACTCCTTAATCGATAAGGTATACCAAATGAACAATCTGCACGAAGCCTGGCTATGGGTAAAGAAGAATCAAGGAAGTGGCGGTGTGGATGGAGTCAGCACCCTAATGTACGAAAAGAATGTGAGCATGAACCTAAGGGAACTCCAAAGGTTATTGCAGCAGGGTCGTTACGTACCCGATCCGGTGCGCAGACGTTTTATCGAGAAGGAAAATGGGAAATTAAGACCGTTAGGCATTCCCACGGTCCGGGATCGGATCTGTCAGCAAGCCGTCCGTCAAATCATTGAGCCCATCTTCGAAGAGGATTTTTACTATTATAGCTTTGGTTTTCGGGCAGGATACTCGGCGCATCAAGCCATACACACGATCCGGCGGGCTAAACGTAGCGGATATGAACATGTAGTAGACCTGGATATTGTATCTTTCTTCGATGAAATCCCCCACGAGGGTCTCATGAAGAAGGTACAAGAAAGAATCTCGGACGGCAAAGTGCTGACGCTCATTCGCGGATGGCTGACGGCGGGAATCATGGAAGATGATCAGTTCCATGAAACGAAAATCGGGTCTCCTCAGGGCGGAGTGATCTCGCCGCTCTTGGCGAACATCTATCTGAATACGTTTGACTGGGGAATGAAGGAGCAGGGATTTGCCGTAGTGAGGTATGCGGACGATGCTGTGATCCTGTGCAAGACCAGGGAGCAGGCAAAGGCAGCATATCTGGTGGCAAAGAAGATGCTGGAAGAAGAACTGCATCTACGGATGCACCCGGAGAAAACAAAAGTGGTGGATTTCGAGGAAGGATTTCGTTTTCTGGGTTTTGACTTTAAGAGGGAATATGTGACCTTGCCGGACGCGAAAGTGAAGAAATATAAAGACAAAGTGCGAAACGCGACCCGCAGGCAACAAGGAAACAACCTGGACGGAATGCTCAAGAAATTAAATGAAATTGTCCGAGGCTTTGGAAATTATTTCGGTATAGGAAATGTGAAGAGGAAGTTTGAACGTCTGGATCAATGGATGCGAATGAGGGTGCGAGCCTTTATGCGTCACAAGAAATCTACGGTGTCAAACCGGCTGATACCAAACAAGGCATTGGAATCAGCGGGAATGGTATTTCTAACAAGTTTACTCACCACACGTTCCTAATTCAGGAGTGAAATAGGCAATCCGGCGACGGATGAAGGAAACTCACTCCTGAAGATGGGGAACTGACGGAGGAAAGCCGTGTGCGGGAAATCCGCATGCACGGTTTGACGGGGAGCCCGAGGGAGTAATCCCTCGTCTTACCCTACTTTATATAACAAGTAAGAAGGCATAACCGTTTCCACTTGGGTATAATGAATGCACGAACTACTAACCAGTCCACGAAAAGGGTGAACGGCTTGTCCAAATCTCAAATACTTATAGTAGACGACGAATGGAATATGCGGAATTTGCTGCGTATATATCTGCTGAACGAGGGCTTCACCACCAGGGAAGCGGCCACGGGGCAGGAAGCCATCCGCATGGCGGGGCAGCACGCGTTTGATCTGATTCTGCTCGATGTGATGATGCCTGACATGGATGGCTGGCAGGTCTGCCGTGTGATCCGGGAGCAGAGTCATATCCCCATCCTGATGCTCACCGCGCGTTCGGAGATTAAGGATAAGGTGCAGGGTCTTGGCATCGGCGCAGATGATTATCTGACCAAGCCGTTTGAGCCGGAGGAGCTGCTGGCCCGGATACATTCGCTGCTCCGCCGTTCTGCACTGACGCAGTCACTGGCGCCCCGGGAAGTAGTACTGGAGTATCCCGATTTGCGGATTTACCCGGAGGCACGCGAGGTGCGTGTACAGGGCCAGAACGTTGATTTTACATTAAAAGAGTTCGATCTCCTGGTCTTGCTGGCGCGCAGCGGACAACGGGTATTCACCCGCGATGAGCTGGTCGAACGGCTGTGGGGCAACGATTACGGCGGTGAAACCCGGGTCATCGACACCCACATCAAGAATATCCGCGAAAAGATGCAGAGAGCGGGCCTGGCGTATAATCCGGTGCAAACGGTATGGGGCCTCGGATATAAATTCCAGGTGACGGGTAGTCCGGATGAAACATAATATCATCGGCTCCAAGCTTGGGCTGGTCATTATGTCCGTATTCCTGATCGTGCTGCTGTCGCTGGGCATGGTGATCGACAGGATGTTCACCCGCTTCTATTACAACGAAATGCAGACGGAAACGGAGGAGCTGGCCTCCCATTTCACGGTCATGGCCCAGTCCAAGGAGTCCACGACCAGCCAGATGATGACGACGTTTGCTGAATTCTCCAATGTCAGTATATTTAACATTCTTCCTGATGGCCGTACGAATCTGCATTCAGGCGTTCACGATTCTGCGGACCGGGCGTTCATCCGGACCGGGGATCTTACAGACATTTTTACCGGCAAAACAGTCAGCTTCCTGTACAAAGATCCAGCGGGGCACCGGTATTTCGTCACAGGACAACCTATCACAGGTGAGGATGGGGTCAGTTCGGCGTTGTATGTAATGTCCTCTACCACGAGTATGGAAGAATCGCTGGCTTCGGTGCGCAATATTCTGCTGCTCGCGGGGATTGGCGCGTTCCTTTTGGCGCTCGGCATCACCTGGATCATTGCCGTGGTCCTGTCCCGTCCGCTTCTGCAGATGCAGAGAGCCACCCGCAAGATCGCCGCCGGTGAACTGGAGACACGCCTTACCATCCGCGGCAAGGATGAGATTGGTTTCCTCGCAGGAGCCATTAACGATCTGGCCGTTGACCTGCAGCGTTACAGGGATACCCGCCAGGAATTTCTGGCCAACATCTCGCATGAGCTGCGGACACCGATTACTTATCTGCAGGGGTATGCCAAGGTAGTGAAGAGCGGGTTATATGAGACGGAGGAAGAGAAGGGGCTGTATCTCGACATCATCGATCAGGAAGCGCACCGGCTGCAGCACCTGGTCGATGACTTGTTCGAGCTGGCGAAGATGGAAGAGGGCAGAATTCCGCTGAACCTGGAACAGGTCAATCTCAGACAGATCGTGGATCAGGCGGTCCGCAGGGTGGAATTACCGGCGAAGGAGAAAGGTCTGCTGCTGACAGCTTCGTACGATGACGGGCAGGAGGTAAGAGTATTAGGCGATGGCAAACGGATGGAGCAAATCGTGATGAATCTGCTGGAGAATGCTGTCCGCTATACCGAAAAGGGACAGATCAGGGTGAATCTAAGATTCACTCCGGACTCGGCAATATTTGTTGTAGAGGATACGGGAATCGGTATTCCGGAGGCGGAGCTTCCCTTTATTTTTGACCGTTTTTACCGGGTAGAGAAATCCCGCTCGCGGCAATACGGAGGCTCCGGCCTCGGGCTTTCCATTGTGAATAAGCTGGTCGAGCTGCTCGGTGGTACGATTGTGTTTACAAGTAAGGTGGGCGCAGGAACACGCTGTGAGGTTGCTTTTAAGAGATAACTAAGAATGTTTTAGACTTATACCTTGCAGGATGTAATCCCAATTCGCATAATCATTCATATCACCGGGCACTTCCAGAACGCAGACATTGCCGATGCCCCATTCCGCTTCTCTTGTTGCACTAAGGCCGGGTATAGGATTAAGGATGAGGATTGTGAATTTCTTGTTGTTTAAAAGTTTTGATAATATCATATGCAGCTCCAGCACCTGTTCAGCGCTTGCAAACCATCTGACAAATAAACTATCGTCGCTGCTGAGCAGACTGTTCCAGAACCGGCCGATCCGGTATTCCAGCTTCAGCCTGTAAGCGGGATAGGAAGCGCTCCAGCCCTGACCTGTAATAATCGGGAAATCGTGGGCGGAGATGATGTTATACAAAGAGTCTCGTATGAAATAAGATGGTGACAGATTGTTCCTGGAATGATCCAAATACACGGGATCTCCATCATCCAGTAAAAAATGGGTCTCATCCAGCGGATGCAGATTTTTGAAATCCATAAAGTTCCTGAACTCATTCTTTAGAAGCCGGTTAATGTCGGTCAGTGAATACGAAATCATCCAATCTAGAGGCATTGAGAATTTCCGAAGGCCGTATCTCTTCAGGTTAATTGCTGGCGCACAAGATGAACCTAAGCTGACGATCAGTCCATAGTCCTTTTTGACGTCTTGTAATTTCATGAATTCACCCATCTCTATCCAGTCTCCATCGTTAGTAAATCATATACGCGATGCTCCGGGAATGATTGGACGGATGAGACAAAATTCAGCAGCGCACATGCTTCGGATAGCTGAGAGGCGATCTCTTTCTGCCGGGTTTGTGCGTAATGAACAAAAAGGTGCCCGGGCAGCCATTTCTTTAGCCTCCCTGGACACCTGTCAATCTTTTATAAGCTTAATGACTCAACTCTTAGTGGTTCATTCCAGCCATTCCGCCCATAATTTCCGGATTCACCATCCCGAAGATCATGGCGATGTGGGCAACAACGAGGAAGCCGCTGATTAGCATGAAATGCAGCTTAAGCTTGCTCTCTTCACTGCGTTTGCGGGCGATGAGACCGAGATCCAGCAGGGCCAGAGGCAGCAGGAAGATGACTCCGCTCAGATAAAAGCTTACCGCAACCACATCCACCCAGGTGTGCCATTCACCATTTGCGGTGAGCGGGATGAAGGCGGTAGGGAACAAGTACAGGAAAACTCCGGTGAAATAAAGTCCGGCAAGAATACTGCATACCCGGTTGAACGCTCGGAGCGGCCCGTTCAGCTTCTTGGTGAACAGAATAATAAACTCCGTAACCGTAATCGTCTCAGCAAAAATCACGGGAATCGCCATAAAAAGAATCAAATTCCATGGCTGATTGTCCGCGAGCAGGGACATATAATGCGTCATGTTCATGTTACATCCTCCAGGTTCAAATATAGCTTACATAGTGATGTTAGTAGATAAGTGTGTGGAAAGTATGAAGAAAGGAAGGTATGATGGACAAAGTTAAACAGGAAGGGAGCACGAACTTGAAGTGAAGGACGCGTTGCATCATATCTTATTTGATCTGGACGGCACATTAACCGACCCCAAAGAAGGCATCACCAAGTGCGTGGAATATGCGCTAAATAAATTAGATATTGAGGTGGAGCATTCCGACCTGCTGATCCCGTATATCGGGCCGCCGCTCTATGATTCTTTTGTTCACATCCAGGGTCTGACACATGAAGCTGCCCTGCAAGGTGTGGACTTCTACCGGGAGCGTTACCGGACGCTCGGCATGTTCGAGAACAGTGTGATTCCAGGGGTTCCGGAGTTACTGGAGAACCTGCGGAATCAGGGATTCAGCCTGTATGTGGCGACATCCAAACCCACGGTCTTTGCTGAGGAAATTCTCCGCCATTACAAGCTGGATCACTTCTTCAAGTTCACCGCTGGCAGCAATCTGGACGGGACGCGCTCGAAGAAGCGCGAGGTGATCCAGTATGTGCTGGACCAGAATGATATTCCTGCCACACAGGCGCTGATGATCGGGGACCGGGAGCATGATATTATCGGGGCGAAGGCCTGCGGTGTGCCCTCCATTGGCGTGTTATTCGGCTACGGTTCGGAGGAAGAGTTATCGGCTGCCGGAGCGGATTATATTGCTGCTACGGTTGAAGAAGCAGGTATGATTATTTCGCGGATTTCCAGTGAATGATATTAACGGATAGATTGCCGGGGGGACAGCGGCATACAACTATTTTTTCACCGCAGTATTGACTTTTAGCGAAGGCATTCAGTATTATGTAACCAGCAACACCATATCTAAGGCAATGACCAGAGACAGGATATCCTCCCAGGACTGACCAGAGAGAGAAGTGCAAGGTGAGAGCTTCTTACAGAGACCAGCCGGATGTTACCCCTTTGCAGCCGTGACACTGAACCCTCCTGCTGTTAGTGAGGCTGTAAATGTCACCGACCCATCCCCGTTAACGGATGCCATGAGGATTGTGCTTATCACGTTTCCGCCGAACAGCCGGGGGTCCGTAGATACATAGTCGAATTAGGGTGGAACCACGAGCTTAGACGCACTCGTCCCTTTCCGGGATGAGATGCGTTTTTTTGCGTTCAAATCACACTAACAGAAACCTGAAGAAATGGAGGCCACAATCATGGAGATTCAAGTGAAACTGCCGGATGGAACAATTAGGAGGTATTCGCGTAACACCACAGTTGCGCAGGTTGCGGAGTCAATCAGTGCAAGTCTGAAGAAGAATGCGGTAGCCGGTAAAATCGACGGCAGGCTCGTTGACCTTGATCACCCGGTTGAACAGGATAGCCTCGTTGAAATTATAATGGCGGACAGCAGTGAGGGTCTAATGATCCACAGACATAGTACTGCTCATCTGATGGCCCAGGCTGTCAAACGGATCTACGGGGATCAGAATGTTAAATTGGGTATCGGTCCGGTCATAGAGGATGGATTCTATTACGATATTGATATAGCACGGCCGTTGTCCGTAGAGGATTTGGGTGCGATTGAGCGGGAAATGGAGAAGATAATCGGAGAAAATCTGCCGATTCTGCGCCGGGTTGTCAGCAGAAGTGAAGCGATGGAACGGTTCCGGCAGCTGAAGGAGCCCCTTAAGCTTGAACTGCTCCGTGACCTGCCGGAGGATGCAGTGATCAGCTTGTATGAGCAAGGAGAATTCACTGATCTGTGCCGGGGGCCGCATTTGCCGTCTACTGGGCGGATCAAGGCCTTCAAGCTGCTTAGCGTAGCGGGAGCCTACTGGCGCGGGGATTCAGATAATCAGGTGCTCCAGCGGATCTACGGAACTTCATTCTTCAAGAAATCCCAGCTGGAGGAGCATCTCCACATGCTGGAAGAAGCGAAGAAGCGCGACCACCGCAAGCTGGGCAAGGAACTTGGGTTGTTCATGTTCTCCGAAGAAGCGCCGGGCATGCCGTTCTATCTGCCGAAGGGCATGATCATCCGTACAGAGCTGGAGAACTTCTCGCGTGAATTGCAGAGGTATAGTGATTACGATGAGGTCCGTTCACCCCTGATGATGAACAGAAGGCTATGGGAGCAATCCGGGCACTGGGATCATTATAAAGACGAGATGTATTTCACAAAAGTGGATGATACAGATTTTGCGCTCAAACCGATGAACTGCCCCGGACATATGCTGATCTACAAGAACAGTCTTCGTTCCTACCGGGAGCTGCCGATCCGGATTGCTGAATATGGCCAGGTCCACCGCCATGAATTCTCAGGAGCGCTGAATGGAATGATGCGTGTCCGCACTTTTTGCCAGGATGATGCCCACCTGTTTGTCCTGCCGGAACAGATCGAGGATGAAATTAGCCGGGTGCTGGAGCTCATTGATCAGATGTACAAAGTATTCGGTTTCGAGTACAAGGTGGAGCTGTCCACACGTCCGGATGATTATATGGGGGCTGAAGAGCTCTGGGATCGGGCGGAGCTGTCGCTCGAACGCGTGCTGAAGAACAACGGGACCCTGTATCGGGTGAACGAGGGGGATGGCGCTTTTTACGGGCCTAAGATCGATTTCCATGTCCTTGATGCCTTGAAAAGAAGCTGGCAATGCGGTACAATCCAGCTGGATTTCCAAATGCCGGAGAAGTTCGATCTGACTTATATTGGTGAAGATAACGGAAAGCACCGTCCGGTAGTCATTCACCGTGCTGTATTTGGCTCCATTGACCGGTTTATGGGCATTCTTACAGAGCACTTCAGCGGAGCATTTCCGCTGTGGCTGTCTCCCGTGCAAGTCAAGCTGCTGCCTGTATCCGGGGTTCATGCTGATTATGCCTTTCAGATTAAAGGCCAGCTGCAAGCCGCCGGACTTAGAGTGGAGCTTGATTTGCGGGATGAGAAGCTGGGCTACAAAATCCGTGAAGCCCAACTGGAGAAGGTACCTTATATGCTCGTACTCGGAGATCAGGAACAGAACAACGGTACTGTTTCCGTTCGGAGCCGTGCGGAGAGTACACAAATCTCGCTTAGCGTGCAGGAATTCATTCAGCTGCTGACCGGCCAAATCGCAGAGCGGAAATAAATTGCTTCATTAAATAGGTAGCCAAAAAATAGGTAGTCAAAGGTCTGGAGGACTGATGCATGATTTCAAAGAATGCTGAGCAACTGGAGGGCGGCGTGATCAGGCTTGTGCCCCTGATGGAAGAGCATAAGCCGGAGCTGGTTAAGGTGCTGAACGATCCGCTGATCTGGGAATATACCTGGAGAAGGATCAGTACAGAAGAGCAGGTAGGACAATTGATAGATGCGGCATTGGTGAACAAGGCCAAAGGCACGGATATCCCTTTTGTCATCATTGAGCAGGCTTCCGGCCGGATTGCCGGCACTACACGGATCATGCATCTGGACCGGACGCACCGCAATGCAGAGATCGGCTGCACCTGGATTTCGCCGGATTACTGGAGAACAGCTGTGAACACAGAGTCGAAGTCGCTGCTTCTGCAATACTGCTTCGAGGCACTCGGATTAATCCGCGTTAACTTCTCTATTGTCAGTACCAACCTCCGGTCGCAGCGGGCGGTTGAACGGATTGGCGCTGTCCGGGAAGGCGTGCTGCGCAAGCAGCGCCTCACCTCTGACGGCATGGTTATGGATAATGCGCTGTACAGTATCATTGATGACGAGTGGCCTGCGGTGAAGGCTAATCTTGATTATCTGTTGAATGTGAAATATAAGTAGCTGCATCCATCCGGGTGCCCAAGCGAAACTTAGAGGGGTCCCATCGCGGGCTCCTCTATTATTTTTTGCAAATAGCCAGATCTGAGAAACATTGATATAATAGAAAGACATGAGGATAGAAACATACATTCCCATTTTTTATGGGTCCTAATCATTTACTCAACGTCTATATCTCTGTATGTTCTGGCCCATACTTCACCCCTCGGGGAGGATTTGGGTTTATGCTATGTTGTGAGGGTGAAGGCATGAAAGAGCGAATCAAGGAAGTTATTGAGAGTAAGTTTAGGAATTCGCGCAAAACCAGAAGTATTATTAATCTTGGAGACCTTGTGGAAGCAATACAGAAATCCTTCGAATACCGGGGTGACTACGAGGATAGTGCAGGAGGATTCTCGGCGTTTCAATCCGGGATTATACAGTTGGTTGATGAAGGATATTTAACAGCCATGTCTAAACCCAAGCAATACATGCATACAAAACTGGATGAAGTCTACTGGTTGGCTGCACCAGTTTATTCTCTGGCAGGCTGGAGTGAAGCTGCTATGATGCGTGTCATCGGTGCCAAAGAGCTGAATTTGGATTATTACAGGAATCATCCTGAAGCGCAGTCCGCAGTCGTGTGGGAATACATAGAGCGCATATATCATTTTTTGCGTACAGCAGAGCATAGAGAGTCAATAACTCGCGAGGAGCGTTCGCTGGAGCTTTTTGATCAGGAGAAGTTTCTGTCGAAGCCCGAAGGTAAGCAATTTCTAACCAGGCTCGGCATGAACCTGGAAATGCTTAAAGCTGATATTGTATATGAAGATTTCGAACATTATAAGACACCGAATAGACCTACACGGAAGGTACTGATCACGGAGAACCATTCATTCTACAATTCCGCCAAAAGATTGATGGTGAACGGACTAATGGTATGCGGATTGCAACCGGATATGCTGATCTACGGGGAAGGCTGGAAGATCATCAGCAGTTTGTATTTTTTGAAGGAACGGGTGGATCATCCGCTTGAAGCTGAGCTCTTCTACGTTGGTGATATGGATAAGACGGGCTGGGACATCTATGGAAATTTGAAGCGAAGCTATCCGGAGCTGAATATTAAGCTGGCACTCCCGGTGTATAGTTATATGCTCAGCAAGGCCCATCAATCGTACGATTATGAAAAAGAACAAAACGACTGCCCTCCGCATCATTTGAAGATTGTGCGTGAAGAAGTATCCACTGTTCCCGAACTGCTGCTGTGCATGAATACACTGCTGAAAGAGAACAAGAGGATTCCCCAGGAAGTCCTAAATTATGAAGTGATGGCGAGGTTGGCTGGAGCATGAACTGGAATGATTTTGGAGAACGGAATAAACGGCTGAATCCCCTATGGAGTCTGGGGGCAGGCATGAATCTCGGCGAGCTTCAGCCTTATAAGGAAATGATTGCTCTAAGCGTGCTGCTGCAGGTCTATTATCTGGAGCTGGAATCGAATGAGCAGAGATCCAGGGAGGACCTGGTCGAATTGACATGGAACTCACTTGAACGCTTCGGCATCGCGAAGCTTGGCAGTCCGGAATCGGTAGAACGGCTGGTGGACGGGCTGCTGTGGAGCGGAGGCGGAGGGGATTTCGAGGCGAACTATTATGATGATCAGTCCCGTCAGATGGCGGTGCAGAAATACAAATATTTCACAGTGGATGAAGATGCCACCCGGACCAGCTGGGAAGAGAACGGGACCACAATCTACCGGCTCTCTGAATATGCGATGGAGCTGATCTTCATGAGCCATGAGATCATTGACGAATTTCAGATCAGCATTAAGCTGCTCGAGATTCAGATGCATATCAAGCATGGACGGGTAACCCGGGCGATGCAGGATGTGAATGAACTGATCTCCCGGGTGCGGAAGATGACGCAGCAGCAGCAGGAATACCGCAATGCGCTGCGTCGCAATCCGAAGCATATCTTCAGCGAATATGGCGCCCAGCGGCACCAGCGGCTGGAGGAGATTCATCAGCAGTTTGACGAGGAACGGAAGCATTTCGATAATATTCACCGCTCGCTGGCCCGGCTGGCCAATGATGAGAAGGATGTCATCGACTTCAATGAGCTGCGGCTGCTCTCCGAGCGGGTCGAGCTCTCCCGTCGGGTGCATGATGAGCTTGCCGAAGTGGTACTTAGCATTTTTGAAGCGGAAACCAATCTCAGGCTCAACTTCCCCGAGCTGTTCTGGGGTGCCGCCGGCTTCAACTTCCGTACCCATGTCTGGGAGGAATGGGTGAAGCCGGAAGGGTTGCCGGATGGAGACAGCATGGAAACCCTGATCAGTGGACTCTTCTCTCCCAGCCAAGACTTCATTTATCCGCTGGCCTGGGCCTGGGAAGAGCAGGATGTCGGCTTCCTGCCGGATGAATTACCGGACGACCCGGATGAAGCCGGGGAGGAGGAGGAACTCCACTATGTCCCCAAAAGCATACCGTGGACCGAGGTATCTGAGCTTTGGCTGCCGGTCTTCGCCGGACTGGCAGAACAGGGAAGCTTTACATTCTCGGCAGAGGCTTTCACGGAGGATGAACAGCGGCGCTGGGCGGATACACCCAATGCAGTGGACCTGTGGGTTCAATTTTCCCATACCGAAATTAGGGTGCTGGAGCAGGAATCAGAAGGTCACGGCGGGGCTGACGAATGTCAGAAGCTGATTGGGCGGCTGATCGCGGACCACCCGGAGCTTGAGACCTTGCGGGGTAAAGTGCTGCAGACCAGGATTGCTAACGGGCAGCAGGACAGCATCCGCTGGCCCGGCCTGGAGATCAGTCCTTATACCATTACTATAGTAGAGAAGTGAGATGATTCTGCATGAGTTATTCGTTAGAGCAAGTACAACAGGCTTCACGGCTGTTCTTCGACCTGCTTCGCCGCAAGGTGATATCACTTGATGATCCCGCTGCTGCTGAATGCCTGCAGGATACCATTGCTTATGATGCCTTACAATATGTAGCCAAGGAAGCCGGCTGCCGGATTATGAACTCCGGGCATCGTCTGCACCTGCTCGTGAGTCCAATGGGCTCCGGCTTTGCCAGTAACTTCACACAGCTGCGCAATAAATATTCGCGCATCGAACGCAAGACGCATCTGCATATCATCAACGTAATCATTCTGGTGTTCCTGGCTGAGATGGATCAGGATGAACAGCATTTCAAGCCGGGTCAGGACAGCATGTCCTACATACAGCTCTCGGATCAGGTATCCGCCCTGTTCCAGACATGGATGGATATGGACGAAGACGGCAGCTTCAGCAAGCAGTGGCGGCTGGATATTCAGGCGATGCACAAAGTATGGAGCAGCCTGTATATGCAGACCAAAAGCCAGGAGGAAGGCGATTCGCTGACCCGCGGCGCCGGCTCAAGGATCGGCCTGATCCATGAGGGGATGAAGCTGCTGGAGGAAGAGCATCTGGTATTCATCTCCGAGAATGAGAAGCGGATTTTCCCCCGGGAAGAGCTGTATGAGCGGATGCGTTATCTCTATCATGATGTGGACCGCTATAAGGAGCTGAAGGCCCTGATTGGCCGGACACTAAGCGAGAAGGAGGAGGAAGCCCATGCCGCGCATTGAGCGAATCCGCATCGCCGGACTTAAATATGAGAAGATGCTGAAGAAATATGAGGATATGATCCTCGACCTGTGCAATGAGGAAGGCCCGTCCAACACGCTGATTACGCTGATGAACGGCGGGGGAAAAGGAGTGCTGCTGCAGTCGATATTCCAGCTGCTGATGCCCAAGGCGGCCTGGGGTAAAGATAACGAGAACCAGGTAGAAGCCTTCTTCCATAATCACAAAAAACAGCTGAAGCCCTATACGTTCCACGTTGCCATCGAATGGCGGCTGGACGAGCCGGAACGGACGGAGTACATAACGACCGGAATCGCAATGACTGCCCAGAACTCGATGGATCAGCTGGAGATCAAAGTAGATTATCTGCTCTATGCGCTGCTCAATTATGATGAGAATGCGGAGCTTACATTGTCTACCCTGCCGCTCTATGATCACAAGCTGAACACTCCAGCCAGCTTTGAAGCGATTCAGCAGTTTGTCCGTGAACGGCGTAATGAGATCGTTGCGTATGGCAGCCACAGCTCGGATCTGAAGAAATATTATGCTTTTCTGGCGGACCGGGATATCCATATTGATGAATGGCGGAATATGCGGAGAATCAACGGTGAAGAGGGCGGAATTAAAGGTTATTTCCAGAAGAATGATGCTTTCACCAACCATAATCTGTTCGAGAAGCTAATCATTCCGGAAATCGGGTCCAGTCTGAACGGCAGCATGCGCGAGGATGAAGGCTCGCTTCAGCGGATGTTCATAGATTCCGCTACGGTTGCACAGCGGCTGCCGATGCTGGAGCAGAGAGAGCGGGCTTTTGCCGAATTCACTTCACTTGCCGCCCCGCTCTATGAGGCCGTCAAGCAGGGGACTGAGGCTGACCGCAGCTTTCAGGAGACCGAATTGTTCGGGCGGCAGCTGTACACGGTGATCTATGATGAGCTGAAGAATGCCGAAGACAAGCGCCGCAAAACTGCGGATGAGCTGGCCGGGCATTATCAGGAAGCGAAGCAGCTGAAATTTGAGACGGATAATCTGAAATATCTGAAGCTCAAGGAAGAGCGTGACCGCAAGCAGGATGATTTCAAAGCGGTCTCGGATAATCAGGCGCGGGCTAAGCAGCGCCTGGAGGAATCGAAAATCAAGGAAAAGGATCTTGAGGTTGCCCATTATCTAGCCAGACGCAGACTGCAGATCCGCCAGATGGAGCAGTGGCAGAAGGAAATTGAAGCCATCGAAGGCTCCCTTGCGATGAAGGAGCGCCAAGAGGTCATTCAAGCGGCCAAGCAGGAGCTTCGCCGGCAGTGGGATGAGGTCTACCGGCTGTGGCAAACGCGAATACTGTTCTTCAGCGGCCGCCAGCAGGCACTGGGTGCAGAAGAGACCGTTCTGCGCAAAGGACGGGAGGCATTCCTGCTTGAACTCGGCGGACTTGAGGGCAAGATTCATGAATTGACGGCGCTCATCCGCCAGTATACCGAAGATCTGGGGGTGTTTGCTTCCCGCCACGGGCAGGAGGCTGCCCATTCCCCGGCAGCCGCCCTTCAGCGCACGCTG
The DNA here is from genome assembly GCF_038593005.1 of Paenibacillus sp. FSL E2-0178. Lineage (NCBI taxonomy): Bacteria > Bacillati > Bacillota > Bacilli > Caryophanales > Paenibacillaceae > Paenibacillus > Paenibacillus sp. FSL E2-0178. Next base: position 722,110 of record NZ_CP151953.1, on the reverse strand, counting down.
ATTGCAGCCAGAAGCATTGCCGAGAATATCATTGCCCTGAACGAGCAGCGCCAGTCCGCAGAAGAAGAGAAGCTTGCTCTGCATACCAGACATACCCGGCTGACTGAGAAGCTGCTGGGGGCTGCAAGCCAGGCGGAGGAGCTTACGGACCGGATTGAAGCCCAGATGGGCAAGGAATCACAGCTCTGGTCACAGCTTGTAGTCCTGCTGGAAATGTATGAAGAACATCAGCAGCTCGGGACGACAGCATTGTTCGAGGCCAAATCACTTATCCAGGAACGGTTCATCCGCAGACTGGATGATGCCGAGCAGCAGACGAAGCGGCTTAGACGGGAATACTATAATCAATTGCTGGATGTAGAGCTGCAGCAGGAAGCCTATTGGCTGCCTAATAATGATATCCTGACGGTGAAGGATGCCCTGGATGCGCTGAAGATCAGCTCCATGATCGGCAGTGCATATCTGAACGACCAGTCTTACCTGGTCCGTGAAGAGGAGCTGGAACGTCACCCGCTGCTCCCTTACGGGCTGATTGTAACGAAGCGTGAATCGGCTAAGCTTCAGCCTGAGCTGCTCCAGGAGCTTCTGCTCAAATCGCCTGTCCCGGTCTTCGTGCGTGAGGAAATGGCGGATGCCACAGGAGATTCATTCCTGCTGCTCTCCCATCAGGGGCCGCAGATGGTGCTGCAGCCGGAGCGTTTCCTGGACTGGAAGCAAGGGATCGCCTCCCGGCTCAAAGAACGGGAAGAAGAGCTGCAGGATGCGGAAGGGTATCTGGCGAAGCTGAAATCAGCCAGACAGGAGTATGACCGTCTGCTCCAGGGTGAACACACCGTAAGTCTGCGGGCCAGACAGAAGGTATTAGAGACCCGGCAGCAGGAGCTTGGCAAGAGTCTGAATGAGTTGAACGCTGAAATGTCGCTGAATGAAGAGACTCTATCCGGAATTTCCAGAGACCTGGCTGTCAGTGAGGCCGAGAAAATGGAACATGAGGCCAGGGAAGCGGCGCTGCGTGAGTGGGCGGATCGTAGCCGGAAGCAGGAGCAGGATTACAAGGACAAACAAAAGTCAGTTGAATTGAAGACAGGCTTAAGCAAAGAGATTGCCGTTAAGGAACAGCAGCTGGCACATTTGAAGGCAGATATGGACAGCCTCGCCTTGCAGCGTGAGAAATGGCTGGGAGAAGCTAAATATTCCTTGTTCCCGCGGCTGCAGAACTGGTTCCCGGAAATTCACTTCCCAAGTGAACATGCTTCTACCACGGATAGTGATATAGAGCAGGAAACTGCTGTGCCGGATGAAGGATTACAGGATAAGCTGCTGCAGCTGCTGAGTACCGTGGAAAGTCTGCAGCAGTCCCTCAGCCAGAATGAGCTGGAAATCCGCACACGGGCTGCCCAGATCAAAGCGGCAGGTCAACAGCTGGTTGAACTGGAAGCAGCAGTACAGCAGGTTGATGACGGATGGCAGTCTGCACCCGAACCGGATGAATCACCGGAGGTTATTCAGTCGGCCAGAACACGGCAGAAGAGTGACACGGCGATTCTGGATGAGGATTATCAGCATATCCGTGATTCCTACATCCGCTGTATGGCGGAGCTGGATAACCTGCAGAAGGAGCTGGGCAAATCCGAGAAGGCCATCAAGGAGAAGCACGAGCGTGCTGTAGAGCTCTGGCATGAGCCGCTGGGCCAGAAGGAAGAAGAGCTCAGTGCGCGGTTCCGCGAGAATGAGCATCTGCTGAGTACCTGCAAGCAGGCGCTTGCCTCTATGGATATTTGGCTGCAGACCCTCTCCAATCAGAGCAAGGTCATGGATACCCATGTGGAGAGCCGCATGCCGCTGCGGGATGTGCCCGAAGACGTGCAGCTGGATGTGCGGGAGAACTGTGAGCAGCTGGTTGCAGACTGGCTGCTGCGCAGCAAGGAGAGCCGCAGCCAGCGTGCGGAGATCTCCCGCAAAGTCAAAGAAGAGAAGACAACACTCAGCGGCAGATTGGCCAAGTCCGGCTGGAACGTTGAGCTGGAGACCAAAATTCAGGATCGCCTGAACACAGTTCACTGGGATGATTTCTCGATTGCACTGCAGGTACTGGACTCCATGCTCCAGAGCTCACGTGATCAGATTGAGAGTATCCGCAGTGACAAGGAAGATATGGAGCTGTCGCGCAAGCTGTGGGTAGGACGTGCCGCGAAGCGGGTCGTGCAGATTACCGACATTCTCAAGCGGATGGAACGCCGGATGATCATTCATAATGAGAACGGGCATGCTTTCCCGCTGGTCCGGCTGAATTACAAGAATATTACTGTTCCGAGAACGACAGATGACATCGAACCGCTGGTCAGTGAGTATTTCAACCGCTGCATCAGCAGTCTGCTGGAGAAGTTCCCGAAGATCGAGCAGGTTCCGGCTTCCGCAGTCAGAGAGCTGATTAATGACGGGCGGATGGTGTATGCCGCACTGCAGAACCGCTTCCCGGTGCTTCAGGTATATAAACCGGTCACCGAGAATTATTTCCTCTACGCAGCACCGGAAGAGTACCATTACTCGGATTGGGAGGTCATTAACCGCGGGGCGCTGGATGAGGCCGTCGGCAGCGGCGGTCAACGCCAGTCGGTTCAGCTGCTGGTGGCGATGATGATTATGACCCACAAGCGCGTCAACCGTGAGAATAAAGGCTGGACGGTCTTCCTGTACGATAATCCGTTCGGTGAAATGGTCTCCAATAACGTGCTTGATCCGGTATTCGAGATTTCCAAGGCGCTGAAGTTCCAGTGGCTGATCGTTACGCCGCCGGAGCTGGTGAAGAATGATGTCAGCATCCGCTTCGGCGTGTACTGGCAACTGTATTTTGGCGGGGATAAAGGAGATGCACTGGATTCAACCCTGATTAAGGGCGGCCGCAAGCTGATCCCTGCCTCATTGTTCTAGCAACAATCCAAATTATATAGATGGGTGGTATTCTGATAATGATGAATCTAAAATCGGCAACGAAGTTAGCTAACGGTGTAGAAATGCCTTGGTTTGGTCTGGGAGTGTTCAAGGTCCAGGAAGGTCAAGAGGTTGTGGATTCTGTCAAAGCAGCAATTAAGGCCGGATACAGAAGCATTGATACAGCAACTGTGTATGGTAATGAAGAGGGAGTCGGCCAGGCGATCCGTGAATCCGGGGTTGCCCGCGAAGAGCTGTTCATCACCACCAAGGTATGGAATAACGATCAGGGGTATGATTCTACGCTGGCGGCATTTGACCTGAGTCTCAGCAAACTGGGATTGGACTATGTAGATCTGTATCTGGTGCATTGGCCGATCCGAGCCAAATATAAAGACACCTGGCGGGCGCTTGAGAAGCTGTATGCGGATGGCAAAGTCCGGGCGATCGGTGTCTCGAACTTCCAGATTGATCATTTGGAAGATCTTTTAACTGAAGCTAACGTGAAGCCGATGGTTAACCAGGTGGAACTGCATCCGCTGCTTAGCCAGCTTGAGCTTCGTGAGTTTTGCCGGGCGCAAGGTATCCAGATTGAAGCGTGGGCTCCGCTGGCCCAAGGCCATCTGCTGGACAATGAGGTGATTGCTGACATTGCGGCACGCCATAACAAAACGCTGCCTCAGGTCATCCTGCGCTGGGATCTGCAGAACGGCATTGTGACGATTCCAAAGTCGGTCAAGGAAGAGCGGATTATCGCGAATGCCGATATCTTTGATTTCGAGCTGTCAGAGGATGAAATCAGCCGCATTAATGCGCTGAACAACAACCAGCGTTTTGGATCGCATCCGGACAGATTTAATAACGAGTAACCTCCGGGCAGTCTCTTTTGAATATTTACTAGATTCGGACATAAGTATAAGGGGAATGGAACTATATCCCATTGTGTGCTTAACCGATATAGTAGAGTAGAGATATGAGAGCCGGAGGGGTATTAATGTATGGGAAAACTTTAAAAACTGCGCTTATCGCTATCCTGATGATTCTGCTACTGCTGCCGCTGGCGCCAAGCCGCACGGAGGCGGCTGTTCCGGCACACTCGGAGTCCTTCTACGTGAATGACTTCTCGGAAGTCATTGATCAGAAAACAGAGAACTATATGGTCAATTATGGCGTGAAGCTGCATCAGCAGACCGGTGCACAGGTTGTACTGGTAACAGTGGATTCTACAGGCGGAACATCGATGGAAGATTACGCGACTTCGCTGTTCAATGCATGGGGAGTCGGCTCTGCGGATAAGAACAACGGAGTCCTGTTGCTGCTCTCCATCGAAGATGATGATTACTGGGCGGTTCCGGGCAAAGGCCTGGAGGATACGCTGAACGACAATGTGTTATCTCAGATTCTCTCGGAGTCACTGGAGCCGGATTTCGCGGCGAAGAACTATAGCGCTGGTGCGCGCAAAACCTATGGTTCATTAATTCAGGAGCTTGGCGGAATCTATTCGGAGCAGGTTGGCTCCAAGAACTATGTCGCAGACAATGCCGGAGTCTTCAAGCAGGTAACGAAGGATTATCTGAACCAGTCCAGCAACCGATATGCGGCAACGACCGGCAGCGGGATCTATGTAGTGACAATCAAGAATTCCGGAGATACAAGCCTGCAGGATTATACGTATGCAAAGTTCGCCGGTGTAGCCGCAGGGCCTAAAGATGTGATGCTGGTGCTCGATGTCGGCGGAGATAATTATCATGTACTTCAGGGCAAGGATATCGACAATCTATTGACTAATGATATAATTGGCGGGATTCTGGATACTGCGCTTGAACCGAAATTTGCGGCAAAAGATTACGCCGGCGGGGCAACCGCTACGGCGAATGCCTTCTATAACTTTTTCCTGGCTAGAGCGGATCATAGCCAACAGCCTGCAGTTCAAAGCACTGAGCCGCCTGCAGAGGTAAGCTCTCCGGCTGCGGTCAGCTCATCGAATGTGCCGGTGCGCACGTATCCAGCCTCTACTTATGATCCGCTGGACAAGCGGCCGGTTCCCCGCTTAGACGGAACTGCTGTAGTTCTTTGTTTTCTTATATTGGTGTGGGGGTTCAGTGTATCCGCCTCGCGCCGCAACCGGAATATTGCCCGGTACGGAATCGGAATTAACCCGTATCACCCAAGCAATATAGAGCGCTATGGTGTTTGGACGGGGCAGCCGGATTATGGCATCAGGCGTAGAAGCAATAACCAAAGAAGCCATAACCAAAGAAGCTATAACCAGCGGCCTCAACCCCGGAGCTCATCGTCCCGCAAAGAATCACGGAGCAGCTTCTGGGGCAGTAATTCGGGAGGCAGAGGTTCAACAAGCGGTGGCGGCTCGGGCCGCTCTTCCTCCTCCAGCAGAGAAACGAATCATGGGGGCGGAGGCTTCTCAAGCGGAGGCGGCTCAGGGCGTTCATCCTCCTCCAGCAGAGAAACCAATCATGGCTCAGGCGGATCTTCAAGCGGAGGCGGCTCAGGCCGTCAATCCTCGGGATCTTCCAGCAGCAGCGGAGTGGGACGCCACTCCTCAGGTTCTTCTGGGGGCGGCAATTCCGGCGGAGGCGGCAACGCAAGTGGCGGCGGTGGTGTAGGCAGACACCGGTAATCTGTTCTTTTCAATTCTTATATCTGTAATAGTCTGACTAGAGATAGCAGAAATACAACGGCAGCGCCTCCCCTTTTGCGGGCTGGCCTGCCATTTTTTTTGCTTCATACATAAGCACAACCGGAATGGAACTATATACCATAATGTGCGTAACCGATATAGTATAGAAGAGATATAACTAGCGGAGGGGTACGAATGAATCGTAAAAGTATACTAGCAGCGTTTACCGTCATCCTGATGATCCTGCTTCTGCTGCCGCTGGCGCCAAGCCGGATGGAGGCAGCTGTTCCCGCTCATTCGGAGTCCTTTTATGTGAATGACTTCGCGGGCGTAATCGATCAGAAGACAGAGAATTATATGGTCAATTACGGCGTGAAGCTGCATCAGCAGACTGGTGCTCAAGTTGTGCTGGTGACGGTGAATACTACGAACGGAACACCGATGGAAGAGTATGCGACCTCGCTGTTCAATGCATGGGGAGTCGGTTCGGCAGATAAGAATAACGGAGTCCTGCTGCTGCTCTCCACCCAGGATGATGATTACTGGGCGGTTCCGGGCGAAGGCCTGGAGGATACGCTCAACGACAATGTGTTATCCCGGATTCTATCGGAGTCGCTGGAGCCGGATTTTGCCAAGAAGGATTACAGTGCTGGCGCGCGCAAAACCTATGGTGCGTTAATTCAGAGCCTTGGCGGAATCTATTCGGAGACTGTCGGCACCAAAAACTATGTATCGGATAATGCCGGGGTCTTCAAACAAGTTACGAAGGATTATCTGAACCAGTCCAGCAACCGTTATGCGGCAACGACCGGCAGCGGGATCTATGTAGTGACAATCAAGAATTCCAGTGATAAAAGCCTGCAGGATTATACCTATGCGAAATTCGCCGGTGTAGCCGCAGGGCCTAAAGATGTGATGCTGGTGCTCGATATCGGCGGAGATAATTATCATGTATTACAGGGCAAGACAATCGATGGAGTCTTGAGCAATGAACGCATTGGCGGAATACTGGACACGGTGCTTGAACCCGAATTTGCCGCAAAAGATTATGCGGGCGGGGCAACCGGGACGGCGAACGCGTTCTACAGCTTCTTCCTGGCCAGAGCAGATGCCAGCCAGGATGCTGCGGGCACCAAATCAACCGCTGCAGCAGGAACCAAATCACCTGTGAAATCGAACATTAACGTTAAACCGAAGCCTGTCAGCGCATCTACAGGATTAAAGATTATGGGAGTGTATCTGATAATCATTGCTCTATTCAGTTTTGCAGCTTCCGGCCGAAACCGTTTAATTGCCCGTTTCGGATCACGGCTTAATCCGTTCAATCAGCAAAATATGAACCGCCTCGTTACCAGGTTCGGCTCAGGTTCTACTATGAGGCAGCGGCGGCACCGCCGGCATGAGCGGCGTCGTAACGAAGCCTTGAATCGCAGCAGTTCGCAGAGTAGCTTCTGGGGAAGCAATGAAGGAGGAGGCGGTTCATCAAGCGGAGGGGGAGTAGGGCGCTATTCCTCTTACGAGGATGAAAATGAGGGGGACGGCGGTTCTACCAATGGTGGTGGAGCGGGGCGTTATTCTTCCTATGACGACGATGACGATAATAATTCCGGCGGAGGCGGCAGTGCAAGCGGCGGAGGCGGTGTAGGCAGACACCGGTGATAGGCTGGAGTTGCAGACTAACGGTTTGATCAAGGTTTACAGATCGACTCTCAAGGTACCCAGCATCTTGACGAACTTCGGATCGTGATAGGATAAGAAAAGGCTGTCCCGCGTATCGAGGGCGGTAATTTGTCCGATGTCATCCGCGCTCAGCTCAAAATCGAAAATATTGAAGTTTTCCGCGATCCGCTCTTTTCTCACTGATTTTGGAATCACAACGATACCACGCTGAACAAGCCAGCGCAGCACGACCTGGGCGACGGACTTGTTGTGTTTCTCAGCAATTGAAGCCAGTACTTCGTTGCCGAACATGTTGCCCAGTCCTTCAGCGAACGGCGCCCACGACTGGTGCTGCACGCCCTGATCTTTCATAAAAGCAGCGCTCTCGGCCTGCTGGTAGAACGGGTGCGTTTCAATCTGGTTGACGGCAGGTACGATTTCATTATGCACAATGAGGTCCATCAGACGGTCGGGCAGGAAGTTGCTGACACCGATCGCCCTGATCTTGTTCTCACGGTACAATTCTTCCATCGCACGCCAAGCGCCGTAGTAATCCCCGAACGGCTGGTGAATAAGGTAGAGATCGAGATAGTCCAGCTGCAGCTTATTCAAGGATTTGGCGAACGCCAGCTTGGCACTCTCATAGCCGGCATCCTGAACCCAAAGCTTGGTCGTGATGAACAGCTCCTCACGCTTCACGCCGCTACGCTTGATTGCGCGTCCGACCGCTTCCTCGTTGAGGTAACCGGCCGCCGTGTCAATGAGGCGGTATCCAGCCATCAGAGCTTCATATACGGCGTTTTCGCATTCTCCAGCATCCGGGATTTGGTAGACACCAAAACCGATGATCGGCATTTGCACACCATTGTTTAAGGTTACGTTTAGCATTATAATTCCTCCAAGTATTCAGATGTGTAACAGCAAACGGTGTGTATCCGGAAGAAGGATACTGCAGCGGGGGTTCCACTTCCATCCGAGTTGCATTACAATAAGCCTATCGCCTTCGTGTAACACGAAGTCAAGCGGTCTTATCATTTTTTAAGGAGGATCACACATGCATACGGTCAAAGAAGCCGCCCAGATTACAGGACTCACTGAGCACGCTGTACGCTTTTACACCGATAAGGGGCTGGTGCCCAGCGTACAGCGAAACCAGAATAATATCCGGCTGTTCGATGAAGAATCGATCAACTGGCTGCATGGCGTCAGATGTCTCAAGCAATCCGGGATGCCGATTGAAGTTATCAAAATATACATTGATCTCTGTCTCGAAGGAGATTCGACCCTACCGCAACGCAGTGAACTCATAATGAAGCATAAAGAAGCAGCGCTCATTAAGCTTGAAGAAGCCAAACGGCATATAGCCCATCTGGAACAAAAAACTGCCCTATATCAGGACATTCTGGAGCACGGTGCACCAGATACGACCAATCCCCGCAACTGGGCCGAAATTCAGCATATGCATGCTGACGTATTTTACTCGCCCGCTGTCCGGAAGGCGTGAGATGCTCTGAATCGGAAGAGAAGCAAACATGAGAAAACTCGTATTGTTCATGCATGTGTCGCTGGACGGGTATGCGTCGGATTCGTGCTCTACTTAGCTTGACAATTCGCCGGCATGAAAAAGCTCCCCATAAGATAGAAAGGTTGTAAGATCTCACCTGTCTACCCTATGGGGAGCCTATCACTAGTTATTAAGCGGGATACTTTTGCGTATTAGGCTTTACTGTGAAGAGTAACCTGGTAACCGTCCGGGTCGGCAAATGTAAAGGTTCGCCCGAAGGGTCCGTCTATGGGTGCGGATGTAATTGTTACGCCTGCTGCAATAAGCTTGTCGTGGATGTCTTGCGTATCAGGGGCATGAAGCCACAGAGCGACACCAAGTCCAGGTTGAGTACCTGCACCGAGTTCGATTCCAGGCATTAGTTCACGAAGAGCAAATGCAATAGGCTTGGTATCAAAGACCACAGCATGAGGTGGTCCCGCCTGAGAGCGGACCAGTCCCAGATAGTTTTGATAGAATTCCGCAGAGCCTTCAAGATTGCTCACCTGAAGTGAAATGAAGTCGGGTCCAATTGCTGACATAATAATGTCCTCCTGTTTATGTTATTAGAATAATCCTCTGACTCGCCATCGCCTCAAAATCAGCATTTGCAAATCTTCAATGCACTATTCGTATGTCTTGATTATACAAGCCCCCTACTGCCAACAGCATGTCAGTAGCGTTCTTTCATTTTTTCGATTTCTTCTCTTATCCGGTTTTTGAAGGATTCAGGTTCAGTGACTACTACATCTGCCCCCCATCCAAGCATCCAACTCAGCAATTCTTCCGGCTCGCGGACACGAAAGGTGACATGGTAACCGTCCTCTTTAGATTCGGCAGTCTCCATATAATAGTTGTTGGCTTCTTCAACTCTGTCTGTAATGTCTGGATTAAAAATGGCGCAGACCCGTATGCTGCGGGTATCCTTCGGCCGGTAGGACTCAAGGTTGAAGTTATCGGGAGTCTGAAACGTATCCTCAGTCACGGTAAGGTCACTGATCCGGGAGACCCGAAAATGGCGGATATCCTCCCTTAGGTCGCAGAAAGCAAGTAACAGCCAGCCATTCTGCTCATCATGTGCCAATCCGTATGGCGATACAGTTCGCACATTTACCCGGTTCCCATCAGCTTCAGCCACCCGCTTGTGATAGGTGAAACGAATTTTCTTGCGCTCCAGCATGGCTTCACGAATGATTCCCAAATTTATTTTCTCCCGGGCCATTACGGCCATTTCATCCTTTTGGAGCAACCGGATGCTTCCTTGTATTCGGGTTGTCTCCTCACGGATGGGCCGGGAAAGAATGGCTTCTATTTTTCTGCGGGAAGAACGGGCACTATTGCGATAAGTCGGATCAAAACGTTTCTCTATGAATTCAGCTCCAAGAAGAAGTGATACTGCCTCTTCTGTGGTAAAACTGATGGGTGGAAGAAAATAGCCTTCCATTAAAGAGTATCCTAATCCTGTCTCACCGATGACGGGAACACCCGCTTCACTCAGAGCCTGCATATCACGATAGATCGTTCTTACACTAACCCCTAAGACCTCTGCTAATTCATCAGCTGTCTGCAATTTGCTTCGCTGTAGTTCCATCACAATTGATAAAAGACGCTCTGTTTTATTCAATGGAAGCTGCACTCCCTTGCTTAGAATTCAATCGTTGATCATATCTTTCGTGGTTTCAAAATAACGTATGAGAGTTTCTACATATCTCTAATTGCTGCATTCTGATTGATTCCTATCCATGAGCAGAAAACAACAGATAATGGGCAGAGAATTGACCAAACTGAAACTTTTAAACTTCTATATTGGTCTATTATGAGATATGTGAGTTTATAGAAGTATACAACAAAAGGCTTGTTTAGGGAGGATATCTAGAAGTGAATTCTTCATCATTACCGCAACGTTCCACTATCCGCAAGAAGAAAAAACCGGCCCGCAAGCGCAAGAAAAGGGGCTTTTTCCGTACAGTCTTCAGAGTATTTATGTTCTGCCTCATACTGCTGATTGTAGCCGGAGGCTGGCTCTATCTCGCGCCGTCTGCCCAGAACACCCGCTATTTGATAGCGGATACGCTAATTACGACACAACACCGGTATATGGCCAAATATATTATTGGTGAAGATGAGCTCAAGAACCGCGTCAGCGAATATACAGAACGGTTTCAGGAGATGGGCAACGAGGTGGACACCCATGTGATTGAACCGGATCCCGTGGTAGAGGAAGATAAAGATAAACCTCTGGTCGAGATTGAAAAGGTGAATGGCAGCGGGTACGTAGGTTATGTGATGATTGTTAACGATCCGAAGAAGGTTCGCCTCGGTGTACCTAATAAGATCGGTTCAGGGGAAAAGGTATCCAGTATGGTGGCGCGGACTGGCGCAATCGCCGGGGTGAACGGTGGAGGCTTCGCCGACCCGAACTGGAAGGGCAATGGCTTCAAGCCGATCGGACTGGTCGTCTCGCAAGGGAAGCTGTACTATAACGGACTTGGCGGCAAGAAGTCTACGCAGATTGTGGGTCTCGATAAAGAAGGCAAAATGATTGCCGGAAATTATACGTTAGATGAGCTGAGCAAGATGGGTGTGCAGGAGGCGGTTACTTTTCAGCCGCGGATTATCGTAAATGGTAAAGGTCAGATCAAGAATGCCGCTGAAGGCTGGGGGATCGCCCCAAGAACGGCTATGGGCCAGCGGGCGGACGGTGCACTGATCTTCGTGGTCATCGACGGCCGGCAGCCGGGCTACAGCATCGGGGCGAACCTGTATGATGTGCAGCAGATTATGCTGAAGCAGGGTGCAGTGATCGCAGCCAATCTGGACGGGGGATCATCCACTGTACTGGTGAAGGACAACGAGATTCTTAACAAGCCTTCTTCACAATACGGGGAGCGTTATCTGCCTACGGCATTCCTGGTGTTTGAGAATCCCGAGCAGGCGGATATCAAGAACATCTGGGAAGGACTTGATCCGTCCAAAATCGATGCAGGCAAGAAGCGGACCCAATAACTTCAGCTTTTCACGCTACATAATCCCTAGTAGATTGGGCGCGGCAAGGTGTGATAGGATAACTATTAAATTCTTATTTGTAGCATAGGTGAATTCCTTGATCAGAGGGGGAAGAGGTTTGACATTGCAGCAGCTCCGCTACGCAATTGAGATTGCGAACAGCGGCTCTATGAACGAAGCGGCCAAAAGGCTATTTGTGTCACAGCCCAGCCTCTCGAATGCTATCAAGGAGCTGGAGAGCGAGCTTGGCATTACAATCTTCGAACGCAACAACCGCGGGATCAGCATCTCGGCGGAAGGTATGGAGTTTCTGGGCTATGCCCGGCAGATTATTGAACAAACGGAGTTTATGGAGAACCGCTATACCGGCAAGAAACGCAGTCCGATCTATTTTTCGGTATCAACGCAGCACTATGCTTTTGTTACGGACGCATTTGTGAAGCTGATGAAGGAGAGTAAGATAGCGGAATACAATTTCAGCCTGCGGGAGACGCAGACCTATGAGATTATTGAGGATGTGCGTACCCTGCGCAGCGATATTGGTATTCTGTATATCAATGAGAGTAACTATAAGGTAATGAACAAGCTGTTCAGCGACGGGAACCTGAAGTTTACACCGCTATTCAATACGAATCCGCATGTATATGTGCGGGCAGGACATGTGCTGGCCGGCAAAGAAAGAATCACTATTGATGATATTCTTGCGTTTCCTTATATTACTTTTGAGCAGGGGGATAACAATTCACTGCACTTCTCGGAGGAAATGCTTAGCTTCACACAGATTGAGAAGAATATTAAAGTTACCGACCGCGCCACACTGACTCATCTGCTGCTCGGAAGTGATTCGTATACGGTAGGCACAGGAATAATGGCCTCTGAACTGAATGATGCGGGACTGGTCACTATTCCTTTTGACAGCAAAGAGGTGTTCTCTGTCGGCTGGATTGCCCACAAGGACCGTAAACCGAGCGAGATTATGTCGGGGTATATTAACATTCTGAATGATCTGGTGTCGGATAATTATTTCGAGCTTGAATCATTCTTACTTTAACAGCAGGAGGGACGTATGAGTAGTCCAGTTATCGGATCGACAAGAAATGCACCGCCCTTTCGCTATGACATTGTCGGAAGCTTCCTGCGGCCAGAAGCGCTCAAAGCTGCGCGCAGCCTGCATGCCCAAGGTACCATGACCGCCGGGGAACTGCGTGAGGTGGAGAACATAGAGATTGCCAAGCTGCTCCAACAACAGAAATCCCTGGGGCTGCATGCCGTAACCGATGGCGAGTTCCGCCGCTCCTGGTGGCATCTTGATTTCTTCTTCGGGGTACAGGGGACGCAGAAGATCACACTCGGGCCGGCTGGCAGCTCCAAGGAACCGGTGAACCGGGCCGAGAGCTTCAAGATTACCGGTAAAATCGCATTCGGCGACCATCCTATGGTGGCAGACTTCAGCAGTTTGCAGCAGATGGCCGGAGACACGTTTGCCAAAATGACCATTCCCTCACCGGCGCTGTTTCATTTCGTGCAGGATTATAACGGAAATGAGGTCTACTCGGATTCCGCAACGCTGTATGGAGATATCATCCGGGTGTACCGGGATGCGATACAGGCCTTCTATGATGCCGGCTGCCGGTATCTGCAGCTGGATGATACCACGTGGGGCACACTTTGCAGCGGCAAACACCGGGCGCATCTGCGCAGCAGAGGCGTCGATCCCGACCAGCTGGCGAAGGACTATGTCCGGCTGATTAATGAGAGCATCGCTGCGCGCCCTGCGGATATGACGATTGCGCTGCATGTTTGCAGAGGTAATCTCCGCTCGACCTGGTTTGCTGCCGGGGGCTACGGGCCGGTTGCCGAAGAGCTGTTCGCTGGCGCCGAAGTGGACGCGTTCTTCCTGGAGTATGACAATGAACGTTCCGGTGATTTCGAACCGTTGCGCTACATCCGTGGGCAGTTCGTCGTTCTGGGACTGGTCACCACCAAGCATGGCGGCCTGGAGAACAAAGAGCAGCTCAAAGCCCGGATCGCCGAAGCGGCAGAATATGTGGATATTAATCAGCTCTGTCTCAGCACCCAATGCGGCTTCGCCTCCTCCGAGGAAGGGAATATCCTGACCGAAGAAGAGCAGTGGGACAAGCTGCGGCTGGTGATTGAGACGGCGGATGAGGTTTGGGTGTAGAAGGTATATGCTGCATAGAGAGCGGGGTTGTACGAAGGAGTGACCTGCTCTCTTTTTTGAGGGGAGATATAAGATATATGCTTCGCCAGGACCTGATGGGATGGGGGGGTGACCACCACCTTGGGCCAAGCACCACGCGCCGGGATGAGGACCCGGAATTAGTTGGATTTAATCCACTTGCTGATGAACAAATGGTCCCTGTCAAGGTAGCAGTTGGAAAAACAACACTTAAATGATCATCTTTCACCCAGAGCAGCAAAAACCAATAGTATTAGATGTCATTTATCCACTTGCTTTCACTAATACTTCAGAAATGGGGAAATTAAGATACGTTTTTCCACTTGCTTATCGTGCGAGGCGGTACCCTAACAGCTTCCACACCGGCATCTCCCAAGGGGGGACTGTTCCCGGTTAATGCTTTGTTATTGACAGAACCCTCCCTCCCGCAGTACACTTGCAAATAATTACTTACATACACACAAGCGATGAAGAGAAGAGTAGGCAGGCGGCAGCGTTCACAGAGAGCTCCAGAGTGGTGAAAGGGGGCAGCGAAGCGTCTGATCTGAAAAAAGTCTCTGAGCTGCATACGGAATTGGGCACAGCCCCAAGGATGCTATGCCGGGATCTCCCGTTACAGAGATAGGGTATAAGCGTAATGGCCGTACCCGAAGAGGCGGGCCTGGCAACATGTCCGCGAACAGAGGTGGTACCACGAAGCTTATTCAAGCTCTCGTCCTCAAGATAACAATCTTGAGGGCGGGAGCTTTTTTGCGTTCCCGGGCAAGCCGGCTTCGTGCCAAGTCAAACAGGTTCCACATGAGCTCCATACTAACAGTAGAGGTGATTGGCCATGCATTGGGCAGAGAGAATAGCAAACCAGTTAATAGAAAACCATCCAGAGCGTAAGACTTTTGTATGTGCATCGGGGATCAGTCCGTCCGGATCGGTCCATATCGGAAATTTCCGCGAGATTGTAACCACTTCGTTTGTAGCCAAAGCACTGCGGCGGGCGGGGAAGGAGGTACGGTTCATTTTCTCGTGGGATGACTTTGACCGGTTCCGCAAGGTTCCGAAACATGTGGACCCCGCGTTCGGACAATACATAGGGCTGCCGTATTCGCAGGTTCCCTGTCCGCATGGCTGCCATACTTCGTATGCGGCACATTTCGAGGCGGAGTTTGAGCAGGCGCTGCAGGCGTTTGAGATCGAGCCTGAATTCATCTATCAGAGCCGGGAATACCAGTCACACCGCTATAATCCGGCAATCCTGCATGCCCTGCGCCACCGGGAAGAAATCTACGATATTCTGATGTCGTTCAAAACAGGCGAGAGCTCTGCGGAAGAGCGGGCAGCTTTTTATCCGGTGAACGTATACTGCGGACGGTGCGGAAAAGATGCGACAACGATTCACAGCTTCGATGACAGCGCAGAGACCGTGGTGTACAGCTGTAAGTGCGGTCATGCCGATACCATATGTGTTCCTGAGGCTGACAACCTGAAGCTGCACTGGAAAATCGACTGGCCGATGCGCTGGAACATGGAGCAGGTGGTGTTTGAGCCTGGAGGACGTGATCACTCCTCTGAAACCGGAAGCTATAATGTGGCCGCAGTAATCTCGGAGCGGATCTTCGGCAACCCGCCGCCTATGTATGAGCCCTATGAATTTATCAGCATTAAAGGCAGTTACTCCAAAATGTCCAGCTCTTCCGGGCATAATTACACACCCGATGATCTGCTGAACATATATGCCCCGGAGAATATCCTGTTCCTGTTCGCCAAATACCAGCCGAATGCGGCTTTTCATATTGGATTGGATGAGGATGTGCTGCGCAATTATGCGGAGTTCGAGCGATATGCTGCTGCAGTTCATGCCGGAACATTAACGGGTGATCTTGCGGATGCGCTGGAGTTATCGTTGCTTAGCGGCTCTACCGGAACGTCCCCGAGCTTCAATCAGGTGTCCAGTCTGCTGCCATTAATCAACTTCGACCGGGAACTGCTCCGGGATATTCTCACCAAGAATGGGGAGAAGGCAGATGAGCATCAGCTGCTGCTGACGGCGGACCGGGCGGAGCACTGGATCAGAAACTGGATGCCGCACAAGCTGATTACGGTCAATTCTTCGCCGAACTTAGCCTATTATCATTCACTGGACGCGGCAGAACTGAAATGGCTGCGCACCCTCTGCAGTCTGCTAAGAAACTGTGAGCTGGACGAAATGCAGAGAATGACCCAGATCTACGCCATCTGTCATCATGAGGACAAAAAAACGATGCGGACTCAGCAAAAAAGGCTGTTCACCATTATCTATCAGCTAGTTCTGAGTGCGGATGAAGGCCCGCGTCTGCCGATGCTTATTCAGGCTGCGGGGACGGACCGGATGCTGTCTTTACTGGATTTATGAATGGAGCCGGACGGCCCTTTACGGGATATATCGAACAGAGGTATAATATACAGGACTGTTTTTAATCAAATGTTGGAAAGCGAGCGGTAACGATATGGGTCGTAAGTGGAATAATATTAAGGAAAAGAAAGCATCCAAGGATGCCAATACAAGTAAGGTCTACGCCAAGTTCGGTGTAGAAATCTATGTTGTCGCTAAGAAGGGTGAACCTGATCCGGAATCCAACCGTGCACTGAAGGTGGTTCTGGAACGCGCCAAAACTTACAATGTGCCGAAGGCGATTATCGACCGTGCACTTGAAAAAGCAAAAGGCAGCGGCGACGAAAACTACGTGGAGCTGCGTTATGAAGGCTTCGGTCCAAGCGGTTCGATGATCGTGGTCGATGCGCTGACGAATAACGTTAACCGTACAGCTCCGCTGGTACGCTCCACCTTCAGCAAGAATGGCGGCAATATGGGCGTCAGCGGCTCGGTAACGTATATGTTCGATCCGACAGCTGTAATCGGTGTGGAAGGCAAAACTGCGGATGAAGTGATGGAGCTGCTGATTGAAGCAGACCTGGATGTCCGTGATGTGCTGGAAGAGGATGAAGCAGTGATCGTGTATGCCGAACCCGACCAGTTCCACGCTGTACAGGAAGCTTTCCGCGGCGCAGGCATTACGGAATTCACCGTAGCCGAGCTGACTCTGCTTCCACAGAATTATGTGGCCCTGCCTGAAGATGCACAGGCGCAGTTCGAGAAGCTGATTGACGCTCTCGAAGAACTGGACGATGTGCAGCAGGTCTACCACAACGTGGATTCGGAAGAATAGAATAAGCTGCTTTGCTAAGCGGACAAGCCTATTTCGGGCTTGTCCGCTTTTTCACTTCTTCCATGCTGTGTATATTCTCTGCTGATCTTTGCCAAAATAAACCGAACCGAGTAGCACACTACTTAGAGGAGGCAATACAGTGGAAGAATATACAGCACCGGATAAGAACCTGGTCAATACCGTCAAGGAGCTTGATCAGGACCCGGTCACCAGTCAGGAAGCGCAGCAAATGGAACAGAAGAAGAGTGACATCCGCAAGGAATCCCTAAGGGATGACAAAACGACCTATAAGAAAAATGAGCAGAATACGTATAAATGATTTGTTCCTGATAATGTAGTAGCAGGGGCCAAGCGGGCGGTGAGGGCAACCTCACCGCTTTTTTGGCATTCAATGAAGAAGACAGTACCATTCCCGTCTGACATAGATCACCCTGATATGATATAGTCGATGATATATGCAAACTAATGTTCCCGTATATTAATTGGCTGAACTAATAGGAGGAATTACGAAATGGAACCTTTCCGGTTGTTGAGTGTAGTCCATGTATTTCTGATCAAAGACGGGCAAATATTGCTGCTGAGGCGCTTGAACACAGGACATCATGATGGAGAATACGGTCTGCCTGCGGGCAAGCTGGATGGAGGAGAAGAGCTTCATTCCGCCGCCATCCGTGAAGTCCGGGAAGAATGCGGTGTTGTTATCGCTCCATCAGACCTTGAAATGCTCGGAGCGATGCATATCCGGATTTCCGGAAATGAACGGATTGATTTCTTCTTCAAAGCGGAGCATTGGAGTGGTGAGATTAGCAACACCGAGCCTGATAAATGCGATGATCTGCGCTGGTTCCCGCTGGATGATTTTCCTGATAATATGATTTCTTATGTAAAGGAAGCCTGGAGCAAGTTCAGGGAGGATGTCTGGTTTGCTTCACATGGCTGGGCGTGACAGGAGTAAGCGTAGCCGTGCGCATTTTCACAAATCTATGGTGCATCCCGCCAAAATTGTGTATGCTGAATGAAGTTTACTGAAAACAAATGTAAAGTACATAGCAGGAGGATTTCCGCAGGATGGAAGATTGGACGATTGGCATGGTGGCAGTATTGGTGCTTTGCGGTTTTTTGGCCGGATTAATTGACTCTGTGGTAGGCGGGGGAGGACTGATTGCAATTCCTGCACTGCTGTCCGTAGGGATTCCGCTTCCTCTGCTGCTGGGCAGCAGCAAATTAGCCGGGTCCATGTGCTCGCTGACCAGTACGGCCTCTTTCGTGCGCTCCGGCAAAATCAATTTCAAGCTGGTCAAAACACTGATTCCGTTATCCATCATTGGGGCGGTGGCCGGTACACTTACCGTCCGTCAGGTGCCATCAGAGTTTCTGAAGCCGCTGGTCATTGTGATGCTGGTAGTGATAACGGTCTATACTTTGTTCAAAAAAGCATGGGGGGACGTATCCACCTTCTCCGGCAGCAATGGCAGAACACGGCTGATCGGGATTATCGCGGCACTGGTCATAGGCTTCTACGATGGCTTCTTCGGACCGGGAACCGGATCTTTTCTGATCTTTGCTTTTCTGATGTTGGGCTTCGAATTTGTTACGGCCGCCGGCAATGCCAAAATGCTGAATTTCGCTAGCAATATCACGAGTCTGCTTACGTTTATAGCCCTTGGCTTTGTCAGCTATACCCATGGGCTGATTCTGGGCATTCCGATGGTGATCGGAGCTGTTGTCGGCTCCAGAATAGCTATCCGAAATGGAGCGGCTTACATCCGCCCGCTATTCATAACAGTCACTGTCATATTGATCGGCAAGCAGATATGGGATACGATGCATTAAGTACATATATTGGAGTGGATGAGATGGAGATCAGGATCATACAGAAAGAAGAAGCATGGAAACTGAGGCATGAAGTGATGTGGCCCGAGCGTGAGCCGGATTACATCAAGCTGGCGGATGATGAGCTGGGCGTGCATTACGGGCTGTATCTGGCAGAGCAGCTGGTGTCAGTGTTATCCCTGTTCATTAATGGTTCGGAAGCGCAGTTCCGCAAATTTGCTACGCTGGAGCTGGAGCAGGGTCTGGGCTACGGCAGCAGACTGCTGCAGACAGTATTGAAAGAGGCAGAGCAGGCAGGCGTACAGCGGATCTATTGCAACGCAAGAACCTACAAAGCAGGCTTCTACAAGAAGTTCGGCATGCAGGCTACAGAAGAAGTGTTCAGCAAAGGCGGCAAGGACTACGTTGTAATGGAACGGTTCTTCGGTCCTGATGAAGCTGCGAACGGAGGAGTCTAACCATGACTAAGAAGCTGTACTATGATTCGGCCTACTTGAATGAATGGAGTACAACCATAAGCGGTTCCGTTGAACGTGAAGACGGGATCTATGTGACGCTTGCAGAGACAGCCTTCTATCCCCATGGCGGCGGACAGCCTTGTGATACAGGGTACATAGGTGAACTTCCGGTACTGGATGTAGTGCTGGAAGATAATGAGGTGCTTCATAAGGTAGCGCAGCTCCCTGATCAGGCTGAAGTCAATTGCAGGCTCGACTGGAACCGGAGATTTGACCATATGCAGCAGCATAGCGGACAGCATTTGCTGTCGGCGGTCTTCCGTGATTTGTACCAGGCCATGACACTCAGCTTCCATCTCGGCAGTGACTATGCCACGATTGATATCGGGCTGCCGGAGCTGTCTGCTGCGCAGATGGCGGAGGCTGAACAGGAGGTCAACCGGCAGATATACCTGAACCGGAGCATTGTCAGCTACTTCGTAACAGCAGAAGAGATGGCCAGGCTGCCGCTTGTGAAGCTGCCTAAGGTGACAGAGGATATCCGGATTGTGGAGATTGAAGGTGTTGAACATAATGCCTGCGGAGGGACGCATGTAGCTTCAACAGGAGCCATCGGCATGATCAAGCTGCTGCGGTCTGAGAAGCAGAAGGGCAATATCCGGATTACTTTCAAATGCGGAAGCCGTGCACTGGATGAATTCAATGATAATGTACGTATTCTGGGGCAGCTGTCAGCCAGATTCAACACCGGTAAGGACGAAATTATCGACCGGATAGAGAAATGGGAGCATGAGCAGAAGCTGGTGCAGACTGAACTGGCTGCGCTTAAGGAACAGAATGATATCTATCTGGCCCGGGAGCTAATATCCGCACTGGAACCCGGCAGCGGACTGATTACACATATTTCTGATACCCGACCGCTTAAGGATTTGCAGAGTCTGGCGGCGAAGCTTACAGCGCTAACGGACCTGCCTGTTCTGCTGCTGAGCGCGGCGGATAATAAAACGGTGCTCGCCCACAGCGGTGCTGCTGATCTGTCCTGCGGAGCCTTCTTCAAAGCCCATCTCGGCGAATACCAGGGCAAAGGCGGAGGCAGCGATAAGCTGGCCCAGGCCGGCTTCCCGGCTTGGGAAGCAGCAGTGGCGTTTTATGATTTTGCCCAAAAACAATTCTAATTTCAAGCACAAAAGGCCGCGGATCGCGGCCTTTTGTGTAATCGGAGAACGGGAAAGCGGATTTAATGTTATAATCACCTCTGTGTGCGGATAGATGAATTCTGATGTTATGAACCAGAGGGGCGATAGGTTTGAGTGTAATACGTATGGAGAACGTGACTAAGAAATATGAGGATACATTGATTTTCAGAGATATCTATTTCCGTGTAAGCAAAGGCGAACGCATAGGTCTAATCGGACGCAATGGTGCAGGTAAATCAACGGTGTTCAAGCTAATCATGGGACAAGAACAGCCTACGGCCGGGAACGTGGAGCTGGACCCGAAGGTTAAGATCAGTTACTTTTCCCAATTCTCGGAGCTATCCGGGTCCTTGTCTGTTCAACAGGAGCTGGAGCTGTGCTTCGGGCAGGTGACGCTTATCGAACAGGAGCTGCATCAGATCGGGGAACAGCTTGGGCAAGTAACGGATGATAACCAGATGAATACCCTGTTAGAACGGCAAGCGGAGCTTTTTGAACAGATGGATCATTTGGATGGCTGGAATGTCTCGGTGGAGATTAATACGGTGCTCACTAAACTGGGGTTTGATGAGAGATCACGGCATCAGCCTGTAGAGGAGTTATCGGGAGGGTGGCGGAACCGCGCGGCACTGGCCAAGGTCTTAATTGAGGTGCCCGATGTCGTATTGCTCGATGAACCTACCAACTTTTTGGATATGGAAGGAATCGTATGGCTCGAGCAGTGGCTGCACCGTTTCACCGGGGCGATGCTTCTGGTCTCACATGACCGGCAGTTTATTGACAGGGTAGTTACACGGACTATAGAGATCGAGAATTATCATTTTCAGGAGTACGAAGGCAATTATACCGATTATGTTCAAAAAAAGAAGATGCGCAAAAAGGTACTCGACCGTCAGTTTGAATGGGAAGAAGAACTTCTGCTTATGGAGTCTGAAGCCATTGATACCCGGGGCCGTAAAAAGTCTCCCAAAGACCGCTTGTCGCGCAAGCTGACGGAGATCAAAAAGCGGGTGGAGCCGCATCCGGTGAATGTCCTGATTACCGATATATATAGCAATTTGCGTTTTCCGGACAAGCTTGCTGAAGTGAAGGGAATTGGCCAGACCTATGATGGCCGGACTATCTTCCAGAACATTAGCTTCGACATTCAAAAGGAAGACCGGATGGTCATAGTCGGCCCTAACGGAAGCGGGAAATCGACGCTAATCAAGGTGTTGACGGGTCAGGAGGAGCCGGATTCCGGGGTTGTGACTTGGGAGAGAGGTGTCAGTTACGCGTATTTCAATCGTATGTGGGACGAGCTTGATCCTAAAGATACAGTAAGTCATGCGGTTAATGTGTATGGTCTGGGACTCGATGCGCCGCGGAAAAAAGTGAACAAATTCCTGTCTATGCTGCAATTCTCGGAAATAGATCTGAGCAAAAGGATCGGACATCTGTCCGGCGGCCAGCAGGCCAGAGTAGCGTTAGCGAAATGTCTTCTCTCCGGAGCTGCTGTGATCATCCTGGATGAGCCTACCAATCATCTGGACCTGACCAGTATTCAAGTGATGGAGCAGGCACTCATTCATTTTCCCGGAGCGGTAGTTACCGTCAGCCATGACCGGTTCTTTATTGATAAAATAGCGACGAAGATGCTTACCTTTGACCCGGAATCGGGGATCTCGGAGCAGGACGTTTAGGTAAGAAGTAATTAGAGAGCTATGGATCATTCCGTAGCTCTTTTTTTGCGCGGACTTCTTTTGCAGCGACTTAAGGATTATTTAATAATTGACCCGCTATACTCAGGACAGAGCTTGACGAAAGGAGAACAACATCGTGTTCCTGAAAATACTTAAAAAAGATCTGCGGCGTAAAAAAGTGATGAATACCGTTCTATTGGTACTCATTATTCTGGCTTCAACGCTCGTAGCAAGCAGCTCCAGCCTGATGTATTCGACGTCCAGTGCCCTTGCCAGCTTCATTAGCAAAAGTAAAGTGGCTGATCTTAATATCACATTGGCGGATACTCCCGAATATAACGGGGCGGTCCAGGACTGGGTTAAGAATGAGCAGAAAGTGGGGACGGCGTATACGGAGAAACAAATCAGTCTTTCACTGGAGCAAATCAAGATGCCAGAGGGGCGTACCAGCTTTTCCGGCAATACAAGTCTTGTGCTGTCCGCCATCCCGGAACAGGTGAACCTGATCTTCGGCGCAGATAATGAGCCCTATACCCTTCAGCAAGGGGAGATTGGACTGCCTACGAACCTGATGCTGACTAGCGGCATCCAAACCGGAGACCGGATCAGCTTCCAGCTGGAAGGGATTACGAGAACTTTTACCGTCAGCGGTTACTTCAAGGATGCATTTATGGGTTCGAATCTGCTGGGCCTCAAACGTCTGATAATCTCCACAGAAGACTTTAACGAAATTGAGAAGACGCTGCCGGAGAATTCCCGCGTGAATTTATGGAGTTTCAACGCTGTTCCGGGTATCGAGCCTACTGAACTGTCCGGAGCCTTTGCCGGTGCGGATCTGCCGATTAACTTCGAGGTCGACAAGTCGCTCGTTGCTATGTCCTATATGACGGACCGGATCATCTCCGCAATGATGTTTGCGATCAGCCTGTTCCTGATCTTCATTGCCTTTCTTACCCTGCGGTTCACGATTGTCTCCACATTGCAGGATGAGTACAAGGAGATCGGTGTGATGAAGGCGATTGGCTTCAG
Organism: Paenibacillus sp. FSL E2-0178; assembly: GCF_038593005.1. Lineage (NCBI taxonomy): Bacteria > Bacillati > Bacillota > Bacilli > Caryophanales > Paenibacillaceae > Paenibacillus > Paenibacillus sp. FSL E2-0178. Next base: position 698,735 of record NZ_CP151953.1, on the reverse strand, counting down.
GAACCACGCGATCAAACAGCTCTATTTAACGAAATATATGGGGCTGTCCTTGTTTGGCGGCATCATCGGACTTGGAATTAGTCTTCCGCTTACAGGGCTGATGTCCGGCAGGACTTCGCAGTATATGATTCTGCCGGGCGGCAGTATCAGCATCATTATATCCGCGTGCAGTACTGTAGCCATTATAGGTTTCATTCTGCTGTTCTGTTTGCTCTGTATGCGCAAGATTAACAAGGCTTCCGCCATTGACGCCATCCGGCAAGGGCAAACCGGCGAACGCTTCAAGGCTTCCCGCAGAATTCATTTACATAAAAGCCGCTTCCTGCCTACGGCATTCTTCCTTGCACTGAGCGATGTGCTGAACCGGTTGAAGAGCTACACTTCACTCATCCTGACTCTTGTCCTGAGTACAGCGATCATCCTCATCCCGGTTAATCTGACCAATACGATCGTTACACCTAAGTTTTTGGAGTATTTCGGCACAGTCGGTGCGGATTTCTATACCAAAACGGAAATGACTGAGAAGTCTGTGGATGAGATCCAGCGGGAAAAGGCGATACTCAGCCAGAGCTTCCGCGATAAAGGCTTCGATGTCTCGCTCACGGCCAACTATGCGCTCATGATCAAATATATCTCTGATGACGGTCAGGATAACCGGAGGATTAACGCCCAGAAGAATGATCAGGACGAGTCCATCCCATATCTGGAGGGCACTGCCCCTATACTCAAGAACGAAATTGCCATTACGACCATCATGTCCGAAAAGTATGGCAAGAAGGTGGGGGATAATATCCAGTTTGAAATAAATGGGGAAAGAAGCAATTTCATTATCAGCGGACTGTTCCAGAGTATCTCTAACGAAGGTTATGGGGTCTGGATTGCCCGGGATTACAACCCGCAGGTTGTATCAGCTTATCTGTTCTCAGGCAATATCAATGACCCGGAGGAGCAAAAGGCGGAGATTATGAAAGGAATTCAGAGTCAGTTCAGCGGGCTTAACATCAAAACAGGTATGGAAATGCTGGGCGAGATCACTGGAGGTTTCATGGGCCAGCTGCGAAGCATTAATGCACTGCTGACTGCAATTATCTGCATCATTACATTCTTCATTACCAGTCTGTTCGTCAGGTTGATGATTACTAAGGAAGTACACGGCATTGCAGTGATGAAAAGCATCGGCTTCACGAATTCAGCCATCCGGCTGTGGCAGGTACTGCGCATTCTGATTATCATGGCTGCCTCATTAATCCTTGGGGTGATTGCAGCGAATACCCTTGGAGGACGTCTGCTTGGAATCATCTTCCGGATCTTCGGCCTGACGAAGCTGGAGCTTACGATCGTCCCGCTTCAGGTCTTTCTGTTCTATCCGCTGCTCATCCTCGCTGTCGTAATGCTGGCGGTATACACCAGCTGCGGCCAAATCAGACATGTGCAGATCTGGAATATGAATAAAGAATGATTGTAAGAGAACCGAAATCATCTACCCAAGGAGGAATACAGCATGACAGCAGTACTTGAAGTAACCAATCTATGTAAAACCTATATCGTTAATAAAAGCCAGAATAATGTCCTGCGCAATATTAATCTTACGCTTCATGAAGGAGAGTTCGTGTCCGTAATGGGGCCGTCCGGCTCAGGTAAATCGACACTGCTCTACACGGTCAGCGGGATGGACCAGCTTACGGCGGGAGAAGTGGTTTTTGACGGGCAGAGCCTCTCGCAGCTCTCCGAGAAGGGGATGGCTGAGCTGCGGCTGCATAAGATGGGTTTTATCTTTCAGCAGATGCATATGCTGAGCAATCTGTCCGTTTATGATAATATCATTCTATCGGGCTATCAGGCGTTATCCGGGAAGGGAAGCAGGCGCAGCCGCAGTGATGTCAATCAATACGCCGATGCGCTAATGCGGAAGCTGAACATTATTGAAACTGCGGCGCATGACATTACGGAGGTATCCGGGGGACAGCTGCAGCGGGCCTGTATATGCCGGGCGCTGATTAACGAGCCGGCGATGCTGTTTGCCGATGAGCCGACAGGTGCGCTTAACTCAAAAGCTGCGCAGGAAGTAATGAATGAGCTGTGCCGGATCAACCGTGAAGGGACCACACTGATGATTGTGACCCATGATGTGAAGGTCGCCGCACAGAGCGATAAAGTATTATATATGGTGGATGGCAATATTCAGGGCGAGCATGTCCTGGGCAAATATTCGCCGGAGCAGGGTTCGAGGGAACGTGAGCGCAGCCTGACGGGCTGGCTGATGGAGATGGGCTGGTAACAAGCAGCAGGGGGAGATAGCCGTGGCGGATATTCTGATCATTGAAGACAATGCGGAGCTGGCGGAGGTGATCAAGGATTTTTTGCAGGTGGAGGGATATTCTGTATTCATTGCAGCCTCCGGGGAAGAGGGACTGGCATATCTGGAAGTGCATGCGGTTAAGCTGCTGCTGCTTGATATTATGCTGCCGGAGCTTGACGGCTTCGCCGTCTGCAGACTCGCCAGAGAAAAGTTCAATTTGCCGATTTTGATTATGAGCGCACGCCATGGGGATGACAATAAAATTATCGGTCTGGAGCTGGGTGCGGATGACTATCTGGAGAAGCCTTTTTCGGTCAACCTGCTGACAGCCAAGGTCAAAGCGCATCTGCGGCGCAGCTATGATATGAACGATGATAAGCAGCTGCTGGCTGATGGAGACCTTACAGTTAACCGGACCTCGATGATGGTATATAGAGGCGGGCAGCAGCTCGGGATGACGGCCAAGGAATATGAGCTGCTGGTGCTGCTGATGAATAACAAGGGGAAGGCTCTGCGCAAAGAGTGGCTGTTCCAGCAGGTATGGGGGGCAGACAGCTTCAGTGAGCCTTCGACGCTGACGGTACATATGAATAAGCTGCGGGACAAAATCGAACTGAACCCCAAAGAGCCGAGGCGGATTGTAACCGTCTGGGGGGTAGGGTACAAGTATGAAGGCATATAACAAACTGATTCTCTGGACAATACTCGCCGGGTTCATCGTGATTGCCATTCTGAATGCATATGTATCCTACCGGGAAATACGGGAGCCCGGCAAAGCTTACCGGGTGGAGATCAACCGGATCATTGAGCAGGTGCAGCGCGGGGTGCGGCCGGAAGAGATTATACTTACTCCGGGAGATTATACATACGTTAACGGCTTAAGCTGGATAGATCAAGGGGCGGAAGCTCAGGCTGTTGAGCGGTTTTTTGCCGGAATAGGTGTAGCGGATTCATACGAATTCACGGTCAAACCTGTCTATCTGGAGCAGCAGCTGACAGGGTATTTAAGGTTCTCATACCGGTTGCCCGGTGCGGATCACAGCGTATTCCTAATCCTGAATGTGTTCCTGCTGGCGGCGCTTGTGGCTGTAACTGTTCTGCTGTTCTATATCCGGAAGCAGATCCTGCAGCCGTTTCACACCTTACAGGAGTTGCCTTACGAGTTGTCCAGAGGCCAATTAAATACAGGCATGAAGGAGCACCGGAGCCGGTTCTTCGGCCGTTTCGTATGGGGGCTGGACCTGCTGCTGCAGACACTGGATGCCCAGAAGCAGACCAATCTCCGCCTGGAAAAAGACCGCCAGACGCTCGTCGCCGCCCTGTCACATGAACTCAAAACACCAGTCGCTACAATCAGGCTATACGCCAGTGCTCTGGATGGAAGCCTCTATGACAGAGAAGAGAAACGCCAAGCGGCCGCCAGACTGATCGGCCAGAAAGCGGAGCAGATGGAGCAGCTGATCGGGGATATTATCACGGCCTCGGTCTCCTCCCTGCAGGAGATGGAGGTCGTGCCGGGAGAGTTCTACATCAGTGAGTTGATCCGGAAGATTGTCCCGGGTCATAAAGAACGGCTGGAGCTGCTGAAGATAGAGCTGAAGGTGGGGCCTTATCAGGACAAGCTGCTGCTGGGTGATCTGGATAGGCTGCTTGAAGTACTTAATAATCTTATCGAGAATTCGATAAAATACGGCGATGGCGGTAAGGTCAGCATGACCTTCCGGGAAGAGGATTACCGCCAGCTCATCGTCATTGAGAATTCAGGCGAGCCGCTATTGCCGGGCGAGCTGCCCTATATCTTCACCAGCTTCTGGCGCGGCTCCAATGCGGACGGGAAGCCGGGCAACGGCCTCGGCCTATTCATCTGCAAGCAGCTGCTGGTGAAGATGGGCGGCGACATCTTCGCGGAGCCGCTGGAGCATGGAATGCGGTTTGTGCTGGTGCTGCGGTATTGAACCAATAAGACCTGATCAGCGGCGGATAGCCGGATCAGGTCTTTTGGCGTGCGGGCGTGTACAGGCTATGAGCTTACCCGGCGCAAGCCGTAAGCCGGTTATGCCATCAGCAATACGGAGGAAGCTTTGATAATTGCGGTAACAGGAGAGCCTTCCTTCAGTTCCAAATCGCGCAGCGCTTCTACTGAGATAATAGAGGTGAGCTTCTGGCCTCCGGTATCCACCACAACCTTAGCATTGACTTGTCCCTCTTCAATCGACACTACAGTTCCTTCAAACTGGTTTCTGGCGCTGATCTTCATGATTTCACGTTCCTTTCATGTATGGAGTGTATAGATTCTATTTAGTGGTTCTGGATGTTTGCTAATTAGAGAAAATTAATACTGAATATATCTAAACAATACTAAATATATAGATAATCCACAAGTGAAATGCTACCATTGTCGACAAATAGCATAATAGAATATTATTTTAAACGGAAACATGGATTGTATTGGAGGTTTAATGCGATGATTGAGCTGAAATTTGAGGATTATCCTGCGGTTAAAGTTTTCTTTGCCAGTAAGAAGCAGCATATTCCCGCATTGTCAGTCTTGCAGGGGAATTATCCCGGACGGGTATTTGCCGATGATGCAACTGCACCCTCCCTTGCCGTGGTCTGGGCTACAGGGAGATGGATGTATGCTGCCGGTGATATCAGTACAGAGCTGAACAGGATGAAACTGACAGCATTTTTGCAGACCCAAGTGATTCCGGATTGCCGACGGCGGCAAGAGAATTGGTTCGAGATATACACGGATGATTGCGAGGCATGGACGGCGTTATTTAGGCCCGGGTATGCCGGACTACAAGTATATAGACATATGGAATCGGTATATGAGTTCAATCGTGCGAGGTTCAATCCGCTTGAGGGCAAGGTTACGGAAGACGCTTCAGGTAGCAGTGTGACCGTTGACTACAGGCAATTTCCAGTTCTGGAGGAGCATGAAGATGATATGTCCGAAATACATAGCCGCTTCAGCAGCCTGACAACCACCGGAGCTGTGGTGAAGGTAGAGGGTCAGGCAGTCTCTGTCTGTAAGCATAACGGCTTCACCGTTAACAACAGATATTTCATTGATGTGGATACATACTCAGAAGCTGAGCGAGGCAAAGGGCATGGAACGTTTGCCGCACGGTCACTGATTACTTATTACCTGGAGAGAGGCCAGCTACCCTTGTGGGAAACCACACATGAGAATACCGCGTCACATAGGTTGGCACTGAAGCTGGGATTCGAGCCTGTGGAGAGCTATCCGGTGTTTGCTTTTGTCATGGAGAGCCTGGAGCTTAAACTTCAGTCACCGGGGTAATATACAATATAATCCAGTGACAGGAGGAGAGTATTATGAGAACTTTTGGCAGAGGGATGTTGTATTCCATTATCGTGGTAGTCTTTTCGAGAGATGAGGACCGTTCTACCGGATAGAGCTATAATGTTGTACCGGAATTTAGTGAAAGACTGTGCTCCGTTATAATGGAGGCGGTCTTTTTTATTGTAAGCAATTCTATGTTGCATTTGGGTAAGAAAGCCAGTGTTGTACGGAGCGGACTGAGAGGACCCTATTTCCTGAAAAAACCACCTTTTGAGGATGAAGCGGACTGAGATTCCGTTATCTAGTTAAATCGTGCCCCAAATGCACAGTATCGAGTAATATAAGCGATTCTGAGTCCGATGGGTCAGCAAATCATCCTATTCTGCTCAAATAAGGGAATCTCAGTCCGCGTCAGAGGTGGATGGACTTGAAGCCCCCCGCCTAACGGACTAGTATGCAATCTGCGATTAAGCATGGTGCGGTATAACTATAGAGAGACTGGACCTTCTCGCGCAAACCATTCATAATAATAAAGTCACTTGTTAACGGTTCCATAGGGTTCATTACACTAACTACACTCATAAACGGAGGTTCTACGATGAAATACCGCAAGCTGGGAAATACAGGTTTGTCAGTAAGTGAAGTCAGCTTTGGCACTTGGGCAATCGGCGGGGACTGGGGCAGCAGCAGGGATGAAGACGGGCTTAAGGGCTTACAGCTGGCTATGGAGCAGGGCGTTAATTTCTTTGATACTGCCGATGTATACGGCTCCGGGCATGCGGAAGAGCTGCTGGCCAAGGCAACCAAAGGCAAGCAGGATGAGATACATATTGCTACGAAATTCTGCCGTGCCGGTGATATTCATGATCCGGAGAATTACTCTGCGCGCAGAATAAGCGAATATTGTGAACAGAGCCTGCGGCGGCTGGAAAGGGAAGCGATTGATCTGTATCAGGTTCACTGTCCGCCTATGGAAATTCTGCGGGATGGCAGTGTCTTCGGGGCCCTTGACCAATTGAAGGCCGAAGGTAAAATCCGCCACTACGGTGTAAGTGTAGAAACGATAGAGGAAGGACTGCTCTGCCTTGAATATCCGGGAGTAGAGGCGCTTCAGGTGATCTTCAATCTGTTCCGCCAGCAGCCGGCGCTGGAGTTATTACCGCGTGCGGCTGCCCGCGGCGCAGGGATCTTGGTGCGTCTGCCGCTGGCCAGCGGTCTGCTGACCGGCAAGTTCAAGGAGACCAGTACCTTCCAGGAGAACGACCACCGCAGCTTCAACGCGAACGGCGAGCAATTCAACGTTGGTGAGACCTTCGCCGGACTTCCGTTTGTTACCGGAGTGGAACTGGCCCGCAAGCTGGAGTGGATTGCTGAAGGACGCGGCAATATGGCCAGAGCGTCCATGCGCTGGATTCTGGACCATCCGGCCGTCAGCTGCGTGATTCCGGGGTTCAAGAATGAAGTTCAGGTAGCGGATAATCTCGCTACACTTGAAGTCCCTTCCTATAGTTCAGCTGACATGGAGCGCCTGAGCGCATTCTATCAGTCCGAGGTTGTTCCGCATATCCGTGGAGGTGTGTAACCGCACCTTATGAACAATATAACCGTCGGACTGCTTGCACATGTAGATGCCGGCAAGACGACCTTCGCTGAGCAGCTGCTCTACCATACCGAAGCGATCCGCAGCCGGGGCCGGGTGGATCATCAGGATACCTTCATGGATACCCACGAGATTGAAAAAGCGCGCGGTATCACTGTTTTTGCCGATCAGGCGGAATTTATATATAAGGATTCGCGGTATTTCGTGCTGGATACCCCGGGCCATGTTGATTTCTCTCCAGAGATGGAGCGCTGTCTGCAGGTGCTGGATTATGCGGTGGTCATTCTGAGCGCGGTGGAGGGTGTAGAGAGTCATACAGAAACTGTGTGGAAGCTGCTGCGCCGGCATAACATTCCCACCCTGTTCTTCATTAACAAAACCGACCGTGCCGGTGCGGACCCGCAGCGTGTACTCGAAGAGATCCGGCAGCAGCTCAGCGGTAATGCCTTAATGCTGCCGCAGCTGCCGGGGGAGGCGTTGACTGATGAGCTGAGAGCATTTATAGCGGAGCGTGATGACGCGCTGCTGGAGATGTATCTGGAAGGAGCTCTGCCTGACAATGTCTGCCGCAGTGCACTGCCTGACATGTTGAAACGGGGCGACATTTTTCCTTGTATGCAGGGCTCCGCATTGCTTGATCAAGGGGTGGACGGGTTCCTGGAGGTTCTGAACGCGTTAACCTTCACGGAGTACGATCATGAGCTGCCATTTGCGGGGAGAATCTATAAGATCCGCCACGATGACAAAGGCACCCGTATCACCTACATCAAGGCTCTACAGGGAGTACTGAAGAACAGGGACAACTTAATGTATGGACATGGACCGGAACGTGTATCGGCGCGGGTTACCGGAATCCGCAAATACAACGGCACCAAATATATTTCCGCCGATTGGGCTGCCGCAGGGGAGCTGTTCGCGGTTGTAGGGCTTACTGAAGCCCTGCCGGGTGAGGGCGTTGGTGAACTGACGTACTCACAGGAAAGCGGCCTAATTCCTACGCTGAAATCCAAAGTCCTTTTTGAGCCGCCGGTACACCTGAAAGAACTGATGAATGCCTTTGGACAGCTGGGCGCGGAAGATCCTTCGCTCAATGTTAGCTGGGATGAAGAGCTGCAGGAGCTGCATATTCATGTGATGGGCGGAATTCAGCTGGAGATTCTGGAGCAGATCATGGCTGAACGGTTCCGGATCCGGATTGCTTTTGGGCCACCGGAGATTCTCTACAAGGAGACGATCACTGGCACCGTCTACGGCTACGGACATTTCGAACCGCTTGGCCACTACGCTGAGGTTCATCTGAAGCTGGAGGCGGGGGATCGCGGCAGCGGTATTACCTTCATCAACAGCTGTCACCCGGATGATCTGGCCGTGGGCTATCAGCATCAGATTGAGCAGCATTTGCTGGAGAGCAGCCATCACGGCCTGCTGACCGGGTCACCGCTGACTGACCTCAAGATCACCCTGCTTAGCGGCAGAGCGCATAATAAGCATACGAGCGGCGGAGATTTCCGTGAAGCAGCTTACCGGGCCTTACGCCAGGGGCTGGAGCAGGCCGTGAATCTGCTGCTGGAGCCGGTCTATGACCTGAAGCTCCGGATAGATTCAGACTACGTGGGCAAAGTAATGAGTGATATCCAGCAGGCCAGCGGGAGCTTCAATCCACCTGAGATTACGGAGTCCAAGGCTGTCATTACCGGTACGGTTCCAGTGGCAAGCTTCATGAATTATGGGGTGAGACTGGCTTCCATGACCCAGGGCAAGGGTTCGCTGTCGCTTAGAGTCGCCGGTTATCAGCCGTGCCATCAGACCGAAACAGTAATTCAGCAGCGGAATTATAATAAAAATGCCGATCAGGCTTACTCCTCGACCTCGATCTTCTGCGCCAAAGGCCAGGCGTATCCGGTCCCCTGGGATGAAGCGGAGCAGCATATGCATATTAAAGTACGATGAAGGAGCAGATGAACAATGGCTGAAATCATAGATAAAGTTGCCTGGATATATATCGTGGATGGCAAGGTGCTTGGCGCGCGTTCCAAAGGAAAGGACACCTATTATTTCCCCGGAGGCAAACGGGAGTCTGGTGAGAGTGATGCACAGACATTGATCCGGGAGATCGAAGAGGAATTATCTGTTCATATCATACCGGAGACCATTGCAGAATTCGGAAGCTTTGAAGCTCCCGCGCATGGCAAAGCAGAAGGCGTTTCCGTCCGGATGACCTGCCTGACCGCAGAGTTCACGGGTGAACTGAGCCCGGCTTCCGAAATCGAGGAATTGGCCTGGTTAACCTATGAAGACAAAGCGCGCGTGTCAGCTGTCAGTGTGATGATTATGGACAAGCTGAAGGAAATGAAGCTGCTCTCCTAAACCATACCGTTATAAGCCCGTTTCGAGCCGGAAATCCGGTTTGGAATGGGCTTTTTATCTCTTTACCGGCTGCTTTCGGGCAGCCGTCCGCAGACACTTTTACAATTCAGGACATATGTCCTTCCCGAATCCGGCAAACTGGCTTTTAATTAAAGCAGACAGTATATAGAGGAGAGAGACAGATGAAGGGGATAATTTTCGCATTTATAGGCGGGGCCTGCATTACGCTGCAAGGGGTAGCGAATGCAAGAATCAGCCAGGATATTGGTACGTGGCAGGCAGCGACGATCACGCAGTTCACCGGGTTCCTGATGGCGCTGGTCATTGCGCTGATCGTACGGGACGGGAAGAAACACGGCTTCCGTAAGGTTAATCCGTTGTATCTGATCGGCGGCGGATTTGCCGCATTCGTTATTTTCAGTGAGGTTACGGCGATTCAGAGCATCGGTGTCACCTTAACCATCTCTGCTTTGCTGATTGCCCAGCTGTGCCTGACTTTTGTTATCGACATCAAGGGCTGGTTCGGGGTAGCCAAGCAGAAGATGAAGCTGCCGCAGTTTATCGGGATCGGGATGATGATCCTGGGTGTGGTTGTGCTGAAGTTCTGATGATTAGGTCAAGCGGAGGTGAACCTGTGCATGAAGGAAATTCAAGATTCCGGGCGGCTGCAGGCATATCTGCAGAAGCATCAGCTCGATCATATTTTCACAGAGCCGCTCAAACCGCTCTTGTCGCTGCTAAGCTACGATCCGGGAGAGCATATCTGCTCCAAAGGAGACCCTTCAAGCACACTATATGTGCTGGTCAAGGGGAAGCTTAAGATTTACACGACCTCGGCAGAGGGCAGAACACTAATCATCTCATTCAAAACACCGCTGGAGCTTATCGGCGATGTTGAATATATTCAGGGTACGGAAATGCTCAATACGGTAGAGGCGGTATCACCGGTTCACATGATTGCGGTGCCGTACCGCTGGCTGAATAAATATGCGAAGGATCATCCGCCGCTGCTGCATTTTATGCTGGAGATCATCACTCAGAAGTTCTACCGGAAGTCCAGCTTCCTCAGCCTTAATCTGATGCATCCGGTGGATGTGCGGCTGGCCAGCTACCTGCTGTCCATCTCCTACGACGAATCGGATCCGCAATTTACCGGCCAGCTGAATACGATTAATCTGGTGGATACCGCGAATTTCATCGGCACCAGCTACAGGCATTTGAACAGAGTGATCCGGAAGTTCTGCCAGGAAGGGCTGACCGAGCGCAGCTCCGGGGCAATTATCGTCAAGGACAGGGAAGGGCTCTCAGCTCTGGCCAGCCGCAATATTTACGAATAAACCCAGGCAATAAGGCAATACAAATCAGCATATAAGGGAGCAACAGATATGTTAGCAGGAATACTACTCGCGCTGATCGCGGGTGCACTGGTTAGTCTACAGAATATTTTCAATGCCAAGGTCAATGAGCATACAGGCTCCTGGACAACCACCACACTGGTGCTGGGCATGGGGTTCGCAGCTTCACTGATTATGGGGCTGATTATGGAAGGGAAGAACATGTTCACGCTGCAGCATATGCAGCCCTGGTACTGGTTCAGCGGTATGATCGGTGTAGGCGTCGTCATCTGTCTGGTCCAGGCCACCCGAATTCTAGGCGCAACTTATGCCATCTCCATTGTCCTGACTGCTCAGCTCGGCTTCGCCTTACTCTGGGATTCCCTGGGCTGGCTGGGGCTGGAGAAGGTTCCGTTCTCGTTCAACCAGCTGATCGGCGTGCTCATTATCGTCGGGGGTATTCTGGTGTTCAAATTAGGAGGCAAAAGCGATTCTAAAGACTCCGCCGGAGCCATCGAGCGCCGCAGTGCGCTGCATACGGATTAAATTAAATGCTAGGCGCGCACCCGTTCAAAAACGGACTGCGTGCTTTTTTTCAACAGACAAGAATTTATTTGCTTCACACTAGCTGAAAAGATACTGTCTTTATAGGGACGGGTAAGCCGCCGTTTCAGGAGAGATGCGGATAAGTGGAGGGCTTGCTAAGAACGGGTGCTGGTGGGGCTGAAGGTGCTGGTGGTACTGGGAGTGCTCGTGGTACTGATGGTGTTGGAGGTGCTGGAACTGAATCTGGCGATGGTGATGTTCGAATAAGTGAAGAAGCGGACTGACATTCCCTTATTTCATGTAAAAAGCTTCTATTGGTGCGTACGCGGACTGAGATTCCGTTATCCTGTACATTCGGACATAAAATAAGCGTGTTTCGGACACTTAACGGAATCTCAGTCCTCGACATTAGCGAATGAGTCGTGTAGAACCCCGGTATGCTCCCGCAGAAAAAGTGCCTGATTGCCGGTACTCCCGCAAAGCAAAGCAACACCAGGCCAGCCCGGCGCTCAACCGCGTGCAAAAAGCAGACCGCAATACGGTCTGCCGCCATATATACGCCTGCAAAGCAGGCTACACCTGCCCGAGAGAGGCTGCTGTGCTTCCTAGCATCACGCTTTTCCATTTCGCATACGTGTTCCACGCCTGGCCGTTATCCAGCAGATGCTTGCAGGTATAGACGCCTTCCTCAATAGAGTTGACCCTGCCGGCGGCATGGAGCCTGGCTGCACCATTCAGCAGTGTCTGATTGTAGAACGCCAGATGTCCGCCGCCCTGCAGCACTTCCTCGGCGGTACGCAGCTGTCTTTCGGCTGTCCAGTCGACCTCCGGAACGGGCACTTCCAGTCCGAGCGACTCCGGATCAATGATATCCAGCTCCGCCGCTCCATCCTGAATGCGGTATACGCGGTTCGGCCGGTCGATATACAGATCCTCCGAGCCTTCCACGCCTTGAACAACCAGTCCCCGCTGATATCCGAGCTTCACAATCAGCCGGGAGATGCGGTCGAATACCGTATTATGAAAAATGCCGAAGACGATATAAGGTGAACAGGAATAATCAATCAGCTTCTCGGCTGTGTTGAATATCGTACGCAGCCCAATATCTTCACGCAGGCCGCGCAGAGCTCCCAGCGGCGGGCACCACTGCTCCGATTTCGCAAACAGCACACCGCTGGCCTCCGCCGCCTCAATGGCGGCACTGCGGCTCAGACCGGCAATATCAATTCCGGATGCATGAATGATATCCTGCAGCGTAATTCCCCACTTCGGAGGCAAGCCTGCGGAGCCATGCAGGGTAACCGGCAGACCGGCGGCAGACAGCAGGAAGGCAGTAGGGAACGTGGCGATGAAGGAATGAACCCTGCCGTCATAGGGTCCGGCACAATCGATCCCCTGTTGGACAGGTTCCCGTGAGGCATATTTGCGGCAGACCGCGACGAAGGCTTCCAGCTCTTCCAGGCTCTCCAGCTTCATGCGTTCGGCGATCAGGAAAGCGCCAATCTGCACCGGAGAAGCAGTCTGTCCGAGAATGGCTTCCGCCGCATATTCCGCTTCCCCGTAGCTTAAATCCTTGGCACCGCGTTTGCCGCGGGCCACTTCTTTCAGAATATTAATCATATGGAAGTCTCCTTAAGTTTGATCCTGCAGCATCTGATACACCTTGACGATGGAAGTAGCGACATCGACCATCCGTTTCCGTTCGTTCATGGCCTGCTTCCGCAGCAGGTCGTAAGCTTCGGATTCGCTGATGTTCCTGGCTTTGGAGAGAATACCTTTGGCCATGTCGATCCATTTGCGCTCCTCAAGCCGGGATAACAGCTGTTCCCGTTCCTTGAGCCATTGCTGGCGCTCGAAGCATTGCCTGGAGCTGAAGTGAAGAATCCAGTGGATCTCCTGGGGCTGCATCGCCGGAGACAATATTCCGTCCACCATAATATCATCTCCACAGGCAGAGACGGATAACGTTGCGGTCCGCGGGGTACACCACCAGAGTACCGGGGCAACCTTGTGCTGAACCAGAATACTTCTCCAATAGCTGATCTCAGTAACGGGGAGATGGAGAATGAAGGCATCCGTGTCACCGATCAGCGGAAAGACCTGATCTTCCGTAGCAGCCGTTCCGATCACATAACCACAGGAACTGAGGATACTGTCAGGAGTTGGGGAGGAGCGTTCTTCTGCGGAATTCTCTGTTCTGCCCGGATCTATAACTAACAGGGAATGCATAGTTGACGACGCTCCTTTTACATATAATAAGGGGATAAGTCTGCACACCAGTGTAGAATAAGTACAGTCGGGATAAAGATGATGTAATATTATATAACACAGTTCAGGTAATTTTGTCGATGAATTAAAATAATAAAATTTTATATGTCATAATTATTGACGTAATTAGGATGGCTGTAGTATAGTCGTTTTAACAAATTCATCAATTCTGCGAATACAACGATGTATTCGGTTGAAGCGGCAATGGCGCCTGCTTTCACTTAAATCGCAACGGAAGAAGTATGTTTCCGGGCGGAGTGAAGCGGGCTATTTCTGTTGTTTACCTGGAGAGGAGAGAGATACATGTCAGCAATTCGCAAAAAACTGATATTAGTCGGTAACGGAATGGCGGGGGTACGGGCGATTGAGCATCTGCTCAAATTAGCGCCGGAGGTTTATGACATTACAGTCTTTGGTTCGGAGCCGCATCCCAATTATAACCGGATCATGTTGTCTTCTGTTCTTGCAGGCGGTGCAAGCCTTGATGAGATCGTAATCAACGACCTGGAGTGGTACCGGAGCTTCAATATTCAGCTGTATACGGGACACACCGTAACCTCCATTGATCCTGTAGAGCGCAAAGTCCATACGGATAAAGGAATTACTGCAAGTTATGATGAGCTGATTCTGGCAACCGGCTCCAACCCCTTCATGCTGCCGATCCCAGGTGCCGAGAAGGAGGGCGTCATTGCCTTCCGGGATATCAAGGATACACAAATCATGCAGGAGGTATCGCAAAAATATGGCAAAGCGCTGGTGATCGGCGGCGGTCTCCTCGGACTGGAGGCGGCAAGAGGGCTGCTGCATCTGGGGATGGAGGTATCGGTAGTCCACATCCATGAATATATTATGGAGCGCCAGCTGGACGAGTCCGCCTCCGTAATGCTGCGCAAGGAACTGGAAGCCCAGGGAATGAAGTTCCTGCTGAAGAAGCAGTCTGAAGCGGTTCTTGGCAAAAAGCGGGTCAAAGGCCTTTTGTTCGCAGATGGCAGCATTGAAGACGCGGATCTGATTGTGATGGCTGTCGGCATCAAGCCGAATGTAGAGCTTGCCCGCAGCAGCGGGATTGAAGTCAACCGCGGAATCATCGTAAATGACTATATGGAGAGCAGCCTGCCCGGCATCTATGCCGTCGGGGAGTGCGCGGAACACCGGGGTATTGCCTACGGGCTAGTGGCTCCGCTATATGAACAGGGGGCTGTCCTGGCTAAAAGGCTGGCAGGTGTACCAACAGAAGGCTACGCCGGTTCGGTTACCTCTACCAAGCTGAAAGTATCCGGCGTCGATGTGTTCTCGGCAGGACAATTCACCGAACAGCCCGGCACCAAGGCGCTGCGGTTCCAGGATGAGACCGATGGTGTGTATAAGAAGCTGGTCATTCACGGTGATAAACTGATTGGAGCCGTGCTGTTCGGAGATACAGGTGACGGGGCGCAGTTATTCTCGATGATTAAGAAGGGCGAGAATATTAAAGGGGGAGAGAAAGAGCTGCTGCTCGGAATATCTGCTGATGCGCTGGCGCCCAAAGGGAACCGGCTTGAAGGAATGGCAGATGATGAGATCATCTGCGGCTGCAATGGAGTCTCGAAAGGGGCGATTGCCGAGGCGATTACCTCCGGCGGCTGTACCAGTGTAGGGCAGATCAAAGCCTGCACCAAAGCCTCGGCTTCCTGCGGCGGCTGCAAGCCGCTGGTGGAAGGACTGCTGCAGCTATATGCCGGCGAGGCTGCCGTAACGGTCAAAGAAGGAATCTGCGGCTGCACCACGCTCGGGCGGGATGAGATCGTCGCCGAAATCAAGCGGATGAAGCTGATGACCGTCAAGGAGGTCATGAATGTCCTGGAGTGGGGCAATGAAGAAGGCTGCGCCAAATGCCGGCCTTCCCTGAACTACTATCTGGGGATGCTCTATCCTGAAGAATATATTGATGAGAATGAATCGAGATTCACCAATGAGCGTTACCATGCCAATATCCAAAAGGACGGTACGTATTCCGTGGTGCCGAGAATCTACGGCGGTGTTACCTCTCCAGCTGAACTGATCAAGATTGCCCAGGTTGCGGTGAAGTTCGAGGTGCCGCTGGTCAAGTTCACCGGCGGACAACGGCTCGATCTGCTTGGGGTGAAGAAGGAGGACCTGCCGAAGATGTGGGAAGAGCTGGATATGCCCTCCGGTCATGCCTACGGCAAGACACTGCGGACAGTGAAAACCTGTGTCGGCTCCACCTATTGCCGGTTCGGTACGCAGGATGCCCTTGGAATGGGTATCCGGCTGGAACAGGCTTTTGAACGGCTGAACACACCGGGCAAAGTGAAGCTGGCCGTATCCGGATGTCCGCGCAACTGTGCGGAAGCGACAATTAAGGACTTCGGAGTCGTAGCCATTGACGGCGGCTGGGAGCTGCATATCGGCGGTAACGGCGGCGTTCATGTCCGGGCCACGGAGCTGCTCTGCGTGGTGAAGACCGATGATGAGGTGATGGAGTGGGCCAGTGCGTTCCTGCAATATTACCGTGAGAATGCCGGGTGGAATGAACGGACTGCCCAGTGGGTGGAACGTGTCGGGCTTGACAGCATCAAGCAGGCGCTGGAGTCCCGCGAGGCACGATTGGCGCTGCAGGAGAGAATTCAGAAGACGCTTAGTCTTACCACCGATCCATGGAAGCAAATTGTGAATACACCGGAGCTGCGCAAAAATTTCGAACCGATCTCCTTGCCGGAGACAGTCTAAGGGGGCCTTACAAATGACAATGACCAAGATGCTCATTGGTAACTTGAACGATATTGACATCAAGGGATCGCGTAAGTTACGGGTGGGAAATACCGAGATTGCCTTGTTCCGGTTAAGCAGCGGGGAGGTGCTGGCAGTGGAGAATAAATGCCCGCATAAAGGCGGAGTCTTATCCGAAGGGATGGTCTGCGGTTCCAAGGTGCATTGTCCGCTCCATGACTGGCGGATCGATCTCCATAGCGGTGACGTGCAGGCACCCGATACAGGGCATGTGACAACCTATGAGGTGGAGGTTGATCACACCAGCGGCAGCTTGTACCTAACGATATAATTCATCCGAGCATATAAGGGGGATTCCTAATGGACTATGTCAAACCAAGTGAAGTATTGGCCTCAATGATTGAAGCCGGCAAGACCAAAGCGGAACTGGGCATTATGCAGCTGATTGTCCGCGGCAGCCTTGGGGGTGCCATACTGGCCTGTGCCACAACGCTGGCCTTTACCGCCACCGCCCAGACCAAGATCCCGATGGTTGGTGCACTTCTGTTTCCTGTAGGCTTTGTGATGATCATTCTGCTTGGGCTAGAACTCGTCACCGGCAGCTTTGCCCTGGTCCCGCTGGCTGTGCTGGAGAAGCGGACAACAATAAAACGGATGCTGGGCAATTTCTTCTGGGTTATTATCGGGCATCTGATTGGATGCGCAGTATACGCAGCTCTGTATGGACTCACAATTACGAAGATGGGGACGGATATGTCGAATCCGCTGATCCAGACATTAATTACGACCAGTGAGGCTAAGACTACAGCATACAAGAGCATGGGGGCTGAGGGGATGACCCTTGTCTTCATCAAAGCCATGCTCTGCAACTGGATGGTTACGCTGGGTGCGGTAATGGCTATGACCTCGAAGTCCACATCCGGTAAAATCTTCGCCATGTGGCTGCCGATCCTGACCTTCTTCGGGCAAGGCTTCGAGCATACGGTTGTCAACTTCTTCGTTATTCCTGCCGGAATGATGCTTGGCGCGAATGTCAGCTTCGCGGACTGGTGGATCTGGAACGGCATTCCCGTTCTGATCGGCAATTTCGCCGGAGGCCTGCTGTTCACAGGCATTCTTCTCTATCTGTCGCAAAAAAGCTTCAAAGCCGGAGCCTCTTCTGAAGCCGGATTGACGCCGGGACGCGATACAGTGATCTCAGCCACAGCCGCCCTGGAGAAAAGCCTATGAAGCGGGGCAGCATATCCATTGTCGGTGCAGGCCCCGGTGATCCCGAGCTGATTACAGTCAAGGCACTGCGGCGTATTCAGAGTGCAGATGTGATTCTGTATGACCGCCTGGTGAATGAAGAGCTGCTGGGCTATGCCAAAAGCGATGTTCTGCGCATCTACTGCGGCAAAGCGCCCGGACTTCACTCGATGCCGCAGGAATCCACCCAGCAGCTGATGATCAACTATGCTGCAGCCGGATGTCACGTGGTACGCCTGAAAGGCGGAGACCCGTTTGTCTTCGGACGCGGCGGAGAGGAAGCGCTGGAAGCCGCTGCAGCGGGAATCCCATACGAAGTGATTCCCGGGATCACCTCGGCGGTCGGCGCAGCCGCTTCTGCCGGAATCCCGCTGACCCATCGCGGATTGGCGGCTTCATTCGCTATCGTGACGGGCAGCCGTTGCCATGATCAGGACTCTCCGGTACGATGGGATGCACTTGCCCATAGTGTAGACACCCTTGTCATCTATATGGGAGTCAGGAAACTGGGCGAGATTTGTGATCAGCTGCTTAAGCACGGCAAAGATCCGCTGACACCTATTGCCCTGATTGAGAACGGGACAACAGTGCGCGAACGGACAGTGACCGGAACGCTCGGCAGTATCGGCAAACTGGCAGCGGCGATGAGAATCAGCAATCCGGCCATCATCATTATTGGCGAAGTGGTTAAGGTAAGAGAGGAACTGCTCAGCTTGGAAAAGACAGTGCGCTCACAGATCGGCTAGGATATAGTATAATCCCTAATCAGGCGTTGATATGTCCCAAGCACAGGCTTGGGCACGTCAACGCCTGATGATATGTTATATTAATGTCATACCCAAAGTGACTGCTATCACAGGAGTCCGGGCAAAATACACACTATACTGGACACCTGATCGAATTCGCAGGCATTTTGCCCTACAAAGGAGAGAAATATCTGATGCAAATACAACTAAACCCGCTCACCGAAGAACGGCTTGCGCAGAGCCTTGCCGGCCAGCCCGGGCAATTCAAAATGTTCTATGATACAGAGGATTGCGGCTGCAATGGCGTGCTGGTCATCCGGATTGTAAACGGGCCTTCCCCGACGGATATCGTATTTCAAACCGAACCCTTCACCTTTCTGTGTGACCGGCAGCAGGAATCCCTATTCGATGATGTGATGCGTCTGGAAGCAGAGGCAGGCTACCCAGCCTACAAACTGACAAGCGATTCGACATTGTTCGGGAGTAATATCAGGGTGCAGGATGCACGCAACTAACAACGGTATGTAATAGGGCCATCAACCGTGAATAACGGGAGATGGCCTTTCTTTTGAAGCAGGGCAGACTCTTAATAAGCAGTCCATCCGCCATCGGCCGTTACCACCGCTCCATTAATAAAGCTTGCTTCGTCTGAGCCGAGGAACAGGGCAAGCTGCGCGATTTCCTCCGGTTTGCCTGTGCGCGGGTTAAGAGCCAATCCCGGCTGCGTACGTCCCATCCCGAATTCATTAATATGCGTCATGGTAGATCCGATATTGGTCTCCACCCCGCCCGGAGCAATCGCATTGCAGCGGATGCCCTGAGGAGCATACATGAATCCGGTATTCTTGGTGAATCCGACAACCGCATGCTTGGAGGCTGTGTAAGCTGCACCTGCCCGGGCACCAAAAAGTCCGCCTGCGGATGCTACGTTAATGATCACCCCTTGCTGTTTAGCCAAGAAGATAGGGAGTACTTTACGTGTAGCACGCATTACGGATGTAGTATTGACGGCAAAGATGCGGTTCCAGCTGTCATCCTCAATGTCACCTGCCGGTTCAAAGTTATCCATAATCCCTGCGTTGTTCACCAGGATATCTACGGTTCCGTAGGTTTTTACTGTAGTGTCGATCAGGTTCTGGATATCAGATTCATCAGCAACATTTGCTTTCACCGCGAGGGCTTCACCGCCGCCGGACTTAATCTCCCCGGCTACCGTCTCCGCAGCCTCCAAATGAATATCCGCCACTACTACCTTAGCGCCTTCTTTGGCATAGAGAGCCGCAATCGCCTTGCCCATCCCGGATGCCGCCCCGGTCACTATTGCCACTTTGTTCTGAAGTCTCACATGTACGCCTCCCGCTTGAATTATACTTTGTCTGGTCTAGTATCATTTGATCCATGGGGTTTTATACGCCGGGTTGACGCTATACTTCGTGAAGGCTTACCATATAGGCTATATGAACGGAAAGAGGATGAAGTACATGATCGTGATCGGACTGGATATCGGAACCACCTCAATTTCCGGATTGCTCTACGATCTGGAGACACGAACCGTGCTGCATTCGCTGACAGAGGAACAGGCAAGTAAACCCTTCAGCCCGAATCATGAATGGGAACGTCTGCAGGAGCCGGGGATTATTCTGCAGCAGGTTGAACGTATCCTTGGTCTCCTGCTGTCAAGGGAGCCGGAAGCAGCAGGAATCGGCCTGACCGGGCAGATGCACGGGATTGTATATATAGACCAGAGCGGCAATCCTCTGGGCCCGCTCTATACCTGGCAGGATGGGAGAGGCGGCCAGCCTTGTGTGGAGGACAGCAGTTACACTTATGCGCAGAAGCTAAGTCGACTTGCCGGATATCATATAGCTCCCGGCTACGGACTGGCCACTCACTATTATAATTTGCAGCATCAGCTGGTGCCTGAGCACGCAGTCCATTTCTGCACGATTGCGGATTACACCGCGATGAGGCTGGCGAACAGCGCAGTACCTCTAATTGATGCAACGCAGGCGGCCGGCATCGGGGGCTTCAATATACAGACAGGTGATTTTGATCAAATAGCACTCATTCAGGCTGGAATCGATGTGGCGATATTGCCGCAGGTCGTCCCTTCCGGGACTGCAATCGGTGTAACACCACAGGGAATACCTGTGTACACTTCGCTCGGGGACAATCAGGCCAGCTTCCTGGGCAGCGTGCCGCAGCCCGCCGGTTCATTGCTGCTGAACATCGGTACGGGCAGCCAGCTATCGGCCTGGCTTCCTGAATACAACCCTGCTCCGTCAGCAATGGAGGTGCGCCCTTATCCGGGCGGTGGAGTACTCATGGTAGGTGCTGCGCTTAGCGGCGGCAGATCCTATGCTCTGCTGGAAGGCTTCTTCCGGCAGCTGATCACAGCTTACACAGGAGAAGCACCTGCAGATATCTATTCTCTGCTGGCTCAGTTGCTTACGGAAGAGCCAGCAGATGGTATGACCGCCGGACTACAGGTAAATACACAGTTTCTAGGTACAAGAGCAGAGCCGGACAAGCGCGGCAGCATCGAGGGAATCACACTGGATAACTTCACACCTGCCGGACTGGCCCATGCTTTTCTCCAGGGGATGATTGATGAATTATACGGCTTCCTGAAGGATCTGGAGCAGCAGGGGGCGAAGGGGTTCACCCGCCTCATAGGTTCCGGTAATGCATTGCGGAGTAATCCTGTGCTGTGTGCCAAGGCTGAAGCAGCATTCGGAGTGCCGTTCACAGCCGGTGCGCAAACTGAAGAGGCTGCTGTAGGAGCAGCGCTCTGTGCAGCTGTCGGCAGCGGGGTGATCTCCAGTTTCAGGGAAGCTGGTGCTTTTCTTGGAGAATTTTATCATTGACAAAATATATTAATTATGCTATAATTTACATATTAATAGTTTGTGTATATAATAAGATTCTCCCGGCCGGGGGAATCTTATTTTTATATGGGAGGATACACGTTTGAAGCAGAATGAGTCCAGTTTGACTTCCAAAGTAGCAGCGTTTGGCCGAGCCTATCACAGTAAATATGACACACCCAAGATTTTCGATGATTATTTGGCCCAAGACTTGATTTCACCGCAGGAGTTTTCAGACATCCGCAAGAATATGGTGCAGGGCATCTCTTTTTTCAACACAGACATTGCAAATCAACATAAGGATGATCCGGACGCCATTTTGAAATGGATTACACATGTACAGCTGTCTCCGACACCGCTCGCGCGTGCTGCTTACTGTGAGGCCATATTACTGCATGAGCTAACCTTAGGACTGAAGCAGTATGTCATCCTTGGAGCCGGACTTGATACCTTTGGCTACCGTCATCCTGAATTGAAAGACCAGCTGGAGATATTTGAAGTGGACTATCCGGCTACACAGGAGTTCAAGAAGCAGAGGCTTCATGAAGCCCAGTTGGAGATCCCGGGCAATCTTCACTTTGTACCCATGGACTTCACCAGGGAATTCTCTTCTTCCAATCTGATTGGGCAAGGGTTTGATTCACAAGCCAAGACCTTCTTCAGCCTGCTGGGTGTTTCCTACTATCTGACGAAAGAGGAGAATGCCAGACTGATTACTGAAGTATTCGCCGGTCTCCCGGCAGGCAGCTCTATCGTATTTGATTATGCGGATGAGCGGCTTTTTGAAGAGAAGGGACTGTCCGGCCGGGTGGAAAAGATGCTACAGATGGCTGCCGTCAGCGGTGAGCCGATGCAATCCTGCTTCGCTTATCATGAACTGGAGCAGCTGCTGGAGCAAGCAGGCCTGCTGATTTATGAGCACTTGTCCCCTGCGGAGATCAATGACAGGTTCTTCAGCAACCGGAGTGATGCTTTGACCGCTTTTGAGACGATTCATTATATTCATGCGATAAAACAATAATAATTATCCGAATTACAAAGGAACCTCTCAGTCTATTATTATAGGCGGGAGGTTCTTTTCGATAAGGAATGCGGAGGAAGATGCCTCCCCGTAAATAAAAGCTTCCACAGCCGCAGCAGCAACGTTCCTGTCCGGATGGGAATTATCGATCTGTGCCACATGGGAAGCCGGAAGCGGCCATGCCACAGTGCGGCTGCCCAAGGAAGCGCTGAACTCATCCCAGTGTGCGAACTTCCAGGCATCCAGCGGGGACTGTCTGCCCTCAAGCCGTTCACGGAACGTTGCCGCATCAGGAAGACTGACCATCACAACTTTGACCTCGACCTCCGCCAGTGTACGTCCGATGCGCGACAGTTCACGCCCGATCCACTCCGGGTCGGCGGCCTCCTTGGTGAAAGGACCTACGACGAATATATCGCTTTGCAGGCCGATATTGTCCAGTGCAGCGTCCATTGTAATCCGGTACCCCAGATCCCGGCATAAGCTTTTATATTCATCCGAATCCCTGTCATCGGGGTCCAGTCCATGCATAGTCATGATCGCGGTAGCTGCCGGACGCAGCAGAATATCCATATCGAATACAGAGGCCGGGCGCCGGACTGCTATGGTTTTGGCGAGTGTTGTTTTGCCGGCCCCGCCCGGACCGAGGAAAAATACAAGTTTGTTCATTAGACGCTCTCCTTGAAATGTGCAGCATTCTCTTGCAGCTCGCGGATGAAGCGCTTGGTCGCTGCACACATGTATTTTTCTTTGCGGAACACAACGCCTATCCGGCGTGTCGGCGAAGGATTAATAATCGGAAGCACCCGTACCGAATCCTTCTGCAGATGCTCCATTAAGCTGCGGGGCAGAACCGTACAGCCCATGCCGCTCTCCACCATATGGACAAGTGCCTCTATCGTGGTCATCTCCAGAAAAGGCTTAATTGTGAATCCTAATGATTCACTGTAGTCATTCAACAGCTGCCGGATGAAGAAGTTGTCCGGCAGGAGAACGAGCGGAAGCTCCGCAAGCTGCTTCATAGGGATGCCGTCCTGCCAGGCTTCATACGCAGGTTCCAGGGGGGCGATTAGGCATAATTCCTCCATGAACAGCGGAATGCTATCCAGCTCCGGGTCCTCCGGCGGGAGGAAGAGGATACCCAGATCCAGCTGATTCATCAGCAGGCCCTCTCTGATCTGGCTGGTAGGCAGCCCAAGGATGGACAGCCGGATATTCGGATACTCCTTGTGGAACCGGATAACCGCAGGAGAGATCAGGTAGCTCTCCACAGTATAAAGACAGCCAACGGATAGCGCACCGCGTTCCAGCCCGTGGAGCTCGTCGATCGCATTTTTGGATTGATTCAATTCGTAGAAGATATTTTGGCTGTGATGCTTGAGTATTTTGCCCGCTTCGGTCAATGCGATCTTCTTGCCGATCCGGTCGAACAGCGGGGTGCCGACCTCATACTCCAGATTCCGGATCTGCTGGCTAAGCGAAGGCTGCGATATCCGGACCTTGTCCGCTGCGCGGGTAAAATGCATTTCTTCACAAACGGCCAAGAAATACTCCAGCTGCTTCATTTCCATGAGGATTCACTTCATTCCTTTGTTTAATTTGCATTGGCTGAAACTATGATAATGATAGCCTATTCTGAATAGAAAAAGCACCTGCCATTCTCTAAAATAAGAGTTGTCAGAAACAACAAAACTTAGAAAAGAGGAATTACAATGGCAAAAGCGGTGTTTTATCATGCGGGCTGTCCGGTATGTGTAGATGCGGAGCAGATGATTCTGAACTATCTGGACCCGGCCAAAACCGAAATCGAAGTCGTGAATTTCAGCACGGATACCTCCCGGATTGAAGAAGCTGAGCTGGCAGGAGTGAAATCCGTTCCGGCACTTGTTCTGGATGGATGGGTCTATCATATTAATTTCGGAGCCAGCATGGAGGATGTTAAAAAGTAATCAAAGTATAATCTTTTAGATATTGAGCTGCAAATACATCCTATTCCACAGGTATGAAGGGGTGTGTTTGCGGCTTTTTGCGATTGTTGTGGAGTAGGAAGTCTGCTGTTATGATAAAGTGTATAGGATAACGGGACATAGCCCGGAAGAATGGCGGGAGGCTTAACAGAATGTTGAATATCAGATACATAGAGCGCAGAGATAATACGGCTATTGAAGGGATTATCCGGGATTGTCTGATTGAATTCGGGGGCAACCGTGACGGTCTCGCCTGGGCTGATGACAGCATGCATGACCTATACACCTATTACAATAGTGCTGCGAACAGGGCTTACTGGATTGTTGAAGAAGATGGGGAGGTGCTTGGCGGCTGCGGAATTGCACCATTTGATGAGGAGAACGGGATCTGTGAGCTGCAGAAAATGTATCTGTCATCCGCCATCCGCGGCCAGGGTGTTGCTGCAGATTTATTAGGCACGGCGCTGGCCTTCGCCAGGCAGCATTACAGCAGATGTTATCTGGAGACGCTGCAGACCATGCAAGCTGCAGGCCGTTTCTATGTCAAACACGGTTTCGGGCTGCTGGATGCTCCGCTTGCCGGTTCAGAGCATTATGCCTGCGACGCCTGGTATATCAAAGAGTTGTCTTAGAAATTCAAACCATTGTATCCACAATCCTTCCTTGAAGATTCAGGGAGGATTATTTTCATTTTTCAAATTACGCGTCCTTGTGATAAATGACTCTGACAAAAGCTCTCCATTTTGAAATAGTGTATGTACACGATAAATACAACAGGAGGAGAATAATCTATGACAACAGCCGGAGACCCTTCTTCACCCATTATCCACGGTTCTAGTGTCTGCAGCTGTATTAATCTGCGGAGGGCTTCCTCAGCAGTCACAGGAATATATGACGGATTTCTGTCTTCAAGCGGTTTAAATAACAGCCAGTTTTCTTTACTGAAGCATATTTACTCCCTAGGACCGGCAAGTGTCAGCGACCTGGCGCTTGAGATGAGACTGGACCGGACCACTATTGTCCGCAATCTCAAGGCACTGGAACAGATTGGCTATGTGGAGGATATTTCTGCGCAGGGAAGCCGGAACCGTCTGCTGATCCTGTCGGAGAGCGGGAAAGTGAAATATATAGCTGCCGGGAACCAATGGGAGCAGGCGCAGAGTTTTTTGCAGGAGGCATTGGGCGATGAAGATATGAAAGTACTTACTACCCTTTTATCCAAAGTGGAGAAACTGATGGCCTGAGCATAATCTCGACTCTTGGTTCATCAATCTTTACGCAGTAATGACGCAACAGCAGTTGCTTATCGCCATTTCGTGTATGTACACGATAACTTCCGGATAGAAAGAGTACACTCAAGAGGAGGGAAGACCATGCACCCAGACAGTGCTGCAATTAATGAAAGAGCGGAAGAGGAACAGAAGCAGCTCATTATTGAAGTGATGAAAGCCTTTGTTAAGGAGAGCCCATTAAACTGGTCAGATGTACTTCAGGGACCTTATTATGATGAGCCTATCATTCAATTTGCTTCAGCTGACGATCCTTTGTTTGAGGAGTATAAAAGCATTATTGGTCCCGGCCATGCAACGCCAAAAGAGGTAATAGAGCGTTCATTCGGTTCAGGGACCTACAATGGCGGTTCGGTGATCAGCATAGTGCTGCCCATTCATGAATCCATCAGGAAGGCCAACCGTCAGCAGAAGGATAGAGCTTCACGGGAGTGGGCCCTGCTGCGTACGTTCGGGGATGAATATTTCTTGAAGGCGGCACGCATTCATCTGACGGACTATATAATAAACCTTGGCCGCCTTGCGGCTGCGCCGCTGGATACGGATTGGTACGGGATCTCCAGTACAGAAACGGGTCCAATCTCCAATTGGTCCGAACGTCATGTTGCTTATGCTGCCGGGCTGGGCACCTTCAGTCTTAATGATGGATTCATTTCGGAGAAGGGAATTGCCATACGGCTGCTGTCGGTAGTAACGGATTTGCAGTTACCGTCTGATCCAAGATCTGCGGCTAGTCATACGGGAAATTGTTTGTTATGCAGCAAAGGGAACTGTGGCGTCTGCATTACCCGCTGCCCGGTGCAGGCGATCAGCACAAACGGCCATGACAAAATCGCCTGCATGAAATTTGTGTATGGCCAGAGTTCACGGGAGTGGGCGGTCCAGAACGGCGGAGAGGCTACATCAGGAGCTGGCTGCGGGTTATGCCAGACCAAGGTGCCCTGTGAGAGCAGAAATCCGATGCGAAATGTTAAGTGAAGTACGAAGCACTTCCCTGGCGGAGGTGCTTTTTTGTCTATTCAGGATGTTTCAGGCTGACCCGCTGCTGCAAATCATCACGATCATTGAATCGCCTATCTTTTCCGTAGAATTAGCTATTATAGATTGCACTGCGTTAAAACTATAATGAGTGTGTATTGCAGTGAGAGGGGGCTGGGCAGAACTATCGCAAGCCGGTTGAGAAGAGGCAATATCAGTAGAGGGGCACCTTCACGTTGGAAGCGAATGATGGATTGGTAAGGATTTATTTTTTTGTAATCGCTATCATTCTAGTACTTCAGAAAATTCTAGGTGCCGTTCTAACATCAGATTAAGGAGGATTATAATGCGCAACAAGTATGTCGTATGGTCGCTTGTAGTAACGCTGCTAATCTCAACTCTGTTTATGGCCGCTGGACCACTGACACATTCGTCTGCAGCGGGCGGACAGAATCTGACACTTAACAAAACCATTACTTCCAGCGGTCAATCGCAAACGTATACGCCGGATAACGTTAAAGACAGTAACCAGAGCACCTATTGGGAAAGCGCGAATGATGCTTTTCCCCAATGGATTCAGGTTGATCTGGGCGGACTCACCAGTATTGACCAGCTTGTGCTGAAGATTCCTGCAGGCTGGGAGACACGCACGCAGACGCTGGCCGTACAAGGGAGTACGAACGGTTCCACATTTACGGATATCGTGGCTTCGGCAGCGTATGTATTTAATCCATCGGCTGCTGGCAACAGTGTCACGATTAACTTTGCAGCAGCCAGTACGCGTTATGTGCGCCTGCTCGTAACCGCGAACACCGGATGGCCGGCAGCCCAGTTCTCTGAGCTTGAAATTTACGGCTCCAGCAGCCCAACGGCCACGCCTGCAGTCACTCCTGCTGCAACTCCGGTTCCAGCCGGTACCTATGAAGCAGAATCTGCCGCACTCTCCGGCGGGGTGGAAAGTGAACACAGATCATGCGGGTTACTCCGGTACGGGTTTTGTTGACGGTTATCTGACCCAAGGACCGGCAACTACCTTCACGGTGAGTGTAGCTGCAGCGGGTTCGCGGAATGTTACGCTGAAATACGCTAACGCGAGCGGAAGCGATAAGATCCTCAGCATCTATGTGAACGGAGTCAAAATCCGCCAGTCCACCTTGCCTAATCTGGCGAACTGGGATACCTGGAGCACGAAGGCCGAGCTGCTGACGCTGAACTCCGGCAGTAATACCATCGCCTACAAATATGATGCCGGTGATACGGGTAACGTCAATCTGGATCAGATTGCAGTAGCGGCAGCAGTGACCGCCACGCCGACACCTTCACCTACAACAGCTCCTACAACGGCTCCATCACCAACACCGGTACCTACGGCTACGGTGGCACCTACTTCCACAACTACACCTGCGCCTACCGCAACCCCAGTTCCGACGGCATCGGCAACACCGACAGCCACACCGGTGCCCACACCAACGGTGTCCCCTGGAGGGAACATCGCTATTGGTAAGGCAATCAGCGCATCCTCCAGCACACAGAATTTCGTTGCCGGTAATGCCAACGACAACAATACGGCTACTTACTGGGAAGGAAGCGGCAATCCAAGTTCGCTCACGCTTGATCTCGGCGCCAATCATAACATCACTTCGATTGTACTGAAGCTGAACCCGGCCACGGAATGGGGGACACGGACTCAGAATATTCAAGTACTAGGTCATAATCAGAGCACGACAACCTTCAGCAATCTGGTCTCCGCTCAGGCGTATACGTTCAACCCAGCCAGCGGAAATACGGTGACCATTCCCGTTACGGCAACCGTCAAGCGTGTCCAGATCAATATTGCTTCCAATTCAGGTGCCCCTGCGGGACAGATTGCCGAGTTCCAGGTCTATGGAACACCTGCACCGAACCCGGACCTGACGATTACAGGCATGTCATGGACTCCGGCTTCTCCCGTTGAAACGAATGAGATTACATTGAATGCCATCGTGAAGAATAGCGGCAGTGCCGCAGCAGCGGCCACGACAGTCAATTTCTATCTGAACAATGAGCTGGCAGGCTCGGCCCCGGTAGCAGCTCTGGCAGCGGGTGCTTCGGCAACCGTGTCATTGAATGCCGGTACCCGAACAGCCGCCACCTACCCGCTCAGTGCCAAAGTAGATGAGACTAATCAGATCATTGAACAGAATGACAGCAACAACAGCTACAGCAGTCCTTCATCACTTGTTGTTGCTCCTGTATCAAGCTCTGACCTTGTAGGTACGACATCCTGGACACCGGGCAATCCGGTAGCTGGTAATAGCGTATCCTTTGCAGTCAATCTCAAGAATCAGGGGACGATTGCTTCCGCAGGAGGTGCGCATGGAATCACTGTAGTATTGAAGAATTCAGCTGGCTCCACCGTGCAGACCTTCACCGGATCCTACAGCGGAGCGATTGCTGCCGGTGCTTCTGTGAATGTCTCCATCCCGGGGACATGGAGCGCTGTCAACGGCAATTACACCGTCACCACAACAATTGCTGTAGATGCGAATGAAGTTACGACCAAGCAGGCTAATAATGTGAATACCGTTAATCTGGTTGTATATGCCCTGCGCGGAGCAAGCGTGCCCTATGCCCGCTATGATACGCAGGATGCGACCCGTGGCGGATCTGCTGCACTGAAATCTGCTCCAAACTTCGATCAGATGCTGATTGCTTCAGAAGCATCGGGCCAGAGTTACGTAGCACTTCCTTCGAATGGCTCTTATGCCCAGTGGACCGTCCGTTCAGGTCAAGGCGGCGCCGGGGTCACGATGAGATTCACCATGCCGGATTCGGCAGACGGTATGGGTCTTACCGGAGCGCTGGATGTATACGTAAACGGCACCAAAGCCAAAACCATCCCGCTTACTTCCTATTACTCCTGGCAATATTTCTCCGGCGACCAGCCTGGTGATGCACCAAGTGCCGGACGTCCGCTGTTCCGCTTCGACGAAGTACACTGGAAGATGGATACACCGCTCCAGCCCGGCGATACGATCCGTATTCAGAAGAATAACGGGGACAGTCTGGAATACGGTGTAGACTTCCTGGAAATCGAGCCAGTACCGGCGGCAATCGCCCGTCCGGCCAACTCGGTATCGGTAACCGATTACGGTGCAGTTGCGGGTGATGGACAGGATGATCTTGCAGCCTTCAACAGTGCAGTAACAGCAGCAGTCACAGGCGGCAAATCGCTCTATATTCCAGCCGGAACCTTCAATCTAAGCAGCATGTGGGTGATTGGCTCTGTCAGCAATATGATCAATAACTTTACGGTTACTGGTGCTGGTTACTGGCATACCAACCTGCAGTTCACCAATCCTAATGCTGCGGGCGGCGGGATCTCGCTCCGCATCCTGGGTAAGCTTGATTTCAGCAATGTCTATATGAACTCGAACCTGAGATCGCGTTACAACCAGAATGCCATCTACAAAGGCTTCATGGATAACTTCGGCAATAACTCTATTATCCATGATGTCTGGGTTGAGCATTTTGAATGCGGCATGTGGGTGGGGGATTATGCACGGACCCCGGCAATCTTCGCGAACAATCTGCTTGTGGAGAACAGCCGTATCCGCAACAACCTGGCTGACGGTATTAACTACTCCCAGGGTACCAGCAACTCGACCGTCCGCAACACCAATGTGCGCAATAACGGAGACGATGGTCTGGCCGTGTGGCCGAGCAACACTTTCGGTGCTCCGGATGGGGTGAATAATACCTTCTCATACAACACCATTGAGAATAACTGGCGTGCAGGCGGGATTGCCTTCTTCGGAGGCAGCGGTCATAAGGCGGATCATAACTACATTATCGACACGGTAGGCGGTTCCGGCATCCGTCTGAACACGACCTTTCCGGGTGCTCATTTCAACAACAACACGGGCATTCTTTTCTCGGATACCACGATTATCAACAGCGGCACCAGCCGTGACTTGTATGACGGGGAGCGCGGCGCGATTGACCTCGAAGCTTCAAGTGACCCGATCAAGAACGTAACGTTCACTAACATCGATATCATCAACACCCAGCGCGATGCGATCCAGTTCGGATACGGAGGCGGATTCTCCAATATCGTATTCAACAACATCAACATTAACGGCACAGGGCTCGATGGAGTAACGACCTCACGCTTCTCCGGCGCCCATAAGGGAGCTGCGATCTACACGTATACCGGCAACGGCTCGGCTACATTCAACAACCTGACTACCAGCAATATTGCTTATCCAAGCCTGTATTATATTCAGACCGGCTTTGGGCTGCTGATACAGTAGACAGGGATAGTAAGGGGAGGGGCTCAAGCGGGCTCCTCTTTTTTTTATTGAATATAATTCATGATCTTCGATAAATTACGACAGCGTAATATCTGCCCTCCATGCTATCCTACAAAGGGGAAACGTTGATGAAAAGGTTGCTTCATATCATTTTGGCAGTAGGTTTAATGATGAGTGTAACGCTCACGGGAGAGACGGGCAGTTCATATGCTGCACAAGCTAATAAGGTATTGCGTATTGGTCTGGGAAGTCTTCCAGAGGTACTTGACCCGGCAGTAATTGCAGATGACAGTTCAGTTACGGTTGTTAAAGGATTGTTCGAAGGCTTGGTCCGCCTGAATGCTGCTGGCCAGGCTGTGCCGGCAATTGCGAAAGCATGGACCCTATCGAATGATGAACTAACGTATACTTTTACCCTTCGTGCTGATGCGAAATGGAGCAATGGGCAGCAGGTGCTGGCCTCGGACTTCGAGTATGCCTGGAAGCGGGCGCTCGCTCCGGAAACAGATAATCTTTTCGCGTTTAATATGTACGTCATTATTAATGCTGAGAAATATCATCAGGGAATCCTGAAGGATGCTTCTTCTCTCGGTGTTAAAGCATTGAGCAGCAACACACTTCAAGTGACCTTGAAGGAGAAAACCTCCTATTTCATTCAGTTGCTTGCGGAAAGTACTTATCTGCCGGTTTACGCTAAGACCGCAAAGGGCAACAGCAAATGGGCAACAGACATCAAATCAATGATAACTAATGGTCCATTTAAGCTAAAAGCATGGACGGATAATGAAATTTCCTTAGTTAAAAACCCTGATTATTATGCAGCCAAGGATATTAAACTGTCAGAGGTGCGTCTGCTGCTGCCGGAGAATCCGACAATCGCTTACATGAATAAAGAGGTCGACTGGGTTGGAGGCGGAGGAGAGGAATCGGTAGATTATGCTTCATTAGATAGCGCAACCGAAAGGTCTTTAGATGAGGCCCCTTATGCTTCAACCTATTTTTATCAATTCAATCTGAGTAAGGCTCCTTTTAACAACTTGAAGATCCGAAAAGCGTTGGCGATGGCGATTGACCGTGAAAGTCTGCGTTACGGTAATCCGGCGTTTGGATTTGTGCCGCCAAGTATTCACGGAGCGAAGCTGAATTTCCGCTCAGAGATGTCCGGCCGGGCATATTTTAGAGAGGATGCTGCGGCGGCCAGGGTATTGCTGAAGGAAGGATTGAGAGAATCGGGACTTGCCAAACTGCCAGTATTTACAATTATTGTGAATGATGGCAGTAATCATGGCGCTATCGCCAAAAAAGTCATTGATGGCTGGCATAAGAATTTAGGAATTGATGTAAATATAGAAATTCAAAGCTTCCCGGAGCTAGTGAAAAACCGCGAGAATCAGAATTATACCATGGCAAGAGCGGGCTGGACCGCTGACTTCAATGATCCGGCTTCGATGATGGAGCTATTCAGTTCACAAAGCGTCTCTAATGATACAGGGTGGAGCAATACAGTGTATGATCGTTATATGCACCAAGCCCAGCAGACAACAGACACTGGAAAACGTATGGAAATTTACGCCAAAGCAGAAAAGCTGCTTATCGAGCAAATGGCGGTTATCCCGCTATTCTATTGTGTCACTGATCTTTTGAGTAATCCCAATATCCAAAATGTATACGTCGACTACGACGGGTCTATAGCTTTTACAAGAGGGTTTTGGATGTGAATCTATACAGGAGCTCGGTATCTTACCGCAGCTCTTTTTTTTGCACCTGAATGCATCGGCAAGACAAGGTATGAATAGAAGTGGTAAAATTTACTCAACTGATTTCAACAGGAGGCAAATGATGATGCGGATTGAACCCAGAGAGCTCAGCTACAAAGCATTCCCTGCATCGGAAGCGACAGCGACAGGGATGAAAGTACTGAGTATGAATCCTGATGCGGTCTATTGCACGGTGTTGCACAATCATACCTATTGCGAGAGGGTCGGTCGGCCCCTGCATATGCATCTGATATTACCGTCACAGCATGAACGTCCGGATGCAACCTGGCCGCTGCTGGTGTTCGTGCAAGGTTCAGCATGGAGACAGCAGCATCTGGATGCGAATCTCGCACCGCTGTCCTGGATATCCAGACAAGGCTATGCTGTTGCAATCGTGGAATACCGCCCGTCAGACCTAGCGCCGTTCCCCGCGCAGATCCAGGATGCCAAGACAGCTATACGGTATCTCCGGAAGAATGCCGGGCAGTTTAATATTGATCCGGAGCAAATCGTAATTTGGGGAGACTCCTCCGGCGGTCATACGGCGGTGATGACGGGGATAACTCCGCGTGACAGGAAGCTCGATACGGATGTGTACGACGGATTATCCTGCGAAGTGAAGGGAATCATCGACTACTACGGTCCTGCAGATATTACGCGGATGAATGAGGCGCACTCTACGATGGACCATGCCGGAGCAGATTCTCCCGAAGGTCTGTTGATCGGAGGTCTGAATGTACTGGAGAATCCGGTGCAGGCGGAACCAACCATTATTATGAATCATATTTCGCAGGAAGTGGATATTCCGCCTATCCTAATGATCCATGGCAATAAGGATCGTCTGGTTCCTTTTGAGCAAAGTGTGCTGCTGTACAACGACCTGAAGCAAAAGGGCAAGGATGTTGAGTTCTACAAAATAGAGGGAGCCGATCATGGCGGCCCGGACTTCTGGTCTGATGAAGTGCTCGGTATTGTCCAAGCTTTTATTACAAGACTATAAAGGGCGGTTTAGATATGAAAATACTATCCTATATTCAAGAGGGCGTCACCCGCGTTGGAGTACACACGGAAGCCGGCATACTGGAT
Source organism: Paenibacillus sp. FSL E2-0178 (assembly GCF_038593005.1). Lineage (NCBI taxonomy): Bacteria > Bacillati > Bacillota > Bacilli > Caryophanales > Paenibacillaceae > Paenibacillus > Paenibacillus sp. FSL E2-0178. Next base: position 665,030 of record NZ_CP151953.1, on the reverse strand, counting down.
GTTGAACATGCTTTAGCAGCATCTGGTTACCTGAAAGGAACAAGCTCCGTAACACTGCAGAACGTGATTGCCGGAGGGCCGGAAATGCTATCGCATCTTAACGGACTTGCCGGGCAGGCAGTAAGCGGATTAACTGTGCCAGAATCAGATGCCGTAGTTCTGCTCGACGAATCCACACTGCAGCTTGCCCCCTGTGTTCCCAGTCCCGGCAAAATCATTTGTGTCGGACTCAATTACCGCAAGCATGCAGAAGAAACGAATGCTCCTATACCGCAGACGCCAATTCTGTTCAGCAAATTCAATAACGCGCTGGCAGCTCATCTGGAGCCGGTACCGCTGCCTGCTGCCTCGCAGAAAGTAGACTATGAGGCCGAGCTTGTAATCGTGATGGGCCGGACGGCCCGGAATGTCTCCAGGGAGGAAGCCTATAAGTACGTTTATGGATACTGCTGCGGCAATGACCTCTCCGCCCGCGATCTGCAGATGCGGACCCAGCAGTGGCTCCTGGGCAAAACCTGTGATAAATTCGCTCCGGTCGGACCTTATCTCGTAACTGCGGATGAAGTGGGGGACCCGAACCAGCTTGCGATTTCGTGTACTGTTAACGGCGAGCTTCGCCAGTCATCCAATACAGCCGATATGATCTTTAAGTGTGATGAGATTATCAGCTATATTTCACAGCATTTCACACTGGAGCCGGGAGATATGATTATGACAGGTACTCCGGAAGGCGTTATGCTGGGGTATCCGCCGGAGCAGCAGGTATATCTGCAAGCCGGGGATACAGTAACCGTAGAGATCGAGAAGCTGGGACGGTTGACGAATACGATGACAATTTAGTATGGACTAATCCCGGTTGAATACTATACGGGCATGATGAGGTCATGAGCGGATAACGCTTGTGGCCTTTCTAACATGCAGGAAGGGACACAATAATAAGTAGCAAGTCTTCACTAATCGTTCAAGATCAAGCAGAATCCGGACAGACAACGGGGCATATCTATGTTATTATATGAAATGAATGAATATAATTATATTCATTCACAAAGATTCGAAATGAAAGTAGGATCTCATCACTACTCTGGAGGGACAGTCATGAAGAAAGTCACCGCAATCATTGGTAATCAGCAAAAGCATGCCACGTACAGGGCAGTCTGCGAATTTGAAGCTCAGCTAAGGACATACGGGGAGATTGAGTTTGAGTACATTTTCCTGAAGGATTACAGGCTTGAGTTCTGTCGGGGCTGCAAGGTCTGCTTCAGTAAAGGCGAAGAATTCTGTCCGCTCAAAGATGACAGGGATGTGCTGATCGGGAAAATGGAGAACTCCGACGGCGTTATTATGGCCACTCCGAATTATGCATTCCATGTATCGGCATCGATGAAGAATCTGCTGGACCGGCTGGCTTATGTATTCCATCGGCCGCAGTTCTTCGGCAAGACCTATACAGCGGTCGTCAACCAGGGCATTCACGGCGGCAAGGGTATCGTCAAATATCTTAGCAGTATGGGGGAGAATCTGGGCTTCCAGGTAACCCGTGGCTGTGTGCTTCATACGATGGAGCCGATAACACAAGCTGCCCAGGTGAAAAATTCACAGGAAATCCGCAAGGCCGCCGCCAGATTCTACAAAGGGCTTATGCGTTCGTCACCTCCGGTGCCCACGTTGTTCAGACTGATGCTGTTCCGCTTGTCCCGGACCAGTATTCATAACATGCTGGATGACAAGTCGAAAGATTACCGTCATTACAAGGATAACGGCTGGTTTGAGTCGGCTTATTATTATAAAGTTCCTTTGGGCCTCTTCAAAAGACTGGCCGGACGCCTATTTGATCGGATCGGTCGAAGAATGGCTAAGAACGCTAAATAATGAATGAATAAGATAATATTCATTCACAGAGAATGGGGGGATTGAAGTGAAACCAAAGTGGAAACGCAACCTGCTCATTATGTGCATTTCTGTAATTATTATTGTATTGGTTGGACTTGCTGCAGGCTGGCTGTTCACGGAGAAAGAGCGGCGTGAAGCCCGGAATGTTCAAATCGGTGAAGTGGATTTCAAACAGCTGCATGCAGGCAATTATGTGGGTGAATACGCAGGCGGGATGTATAAATGGAGGGCGAATACGGTTCAGGTAACTATTGCAGCGCAGAAAGTAACAGCGATTAAGCTACTGGAGCACGCGGAGAATCAGCCTGCGGCTTCTACGGAGGAGCTGTTCGGCAGAGTGATCCAGGCTCAATCGCTGCAGGTAGACAGTATCAGCGGCGCTACGCTTACGAGCAAGGCTTATCTCAAAGCGATAGAAGATGCACTTGATCAAGCACAGCGGTAACAAGCATCAACCAGTGCTCGGGATCGCTGACTTGGCTGAGGCTGCTTCAATAATGTCAATTAAGAAGCTTCCGCCGCCGGGACGATACGGGTTCGGGCCGGGGCTTTGGCCGGAGCAGCGAAGCGGCTTTTGAACAAATGAATCATGAAGGACAGGATGACAATCGAAAGAACGGAGTAGATCCCCTTGAACAGCCCGATGGAGTAGTACGACCCGGCGATGATCAGACCGTCTAGCACGAACATAACTTTCCCCGGATTCCAGCCGAACTTTTTATGGAAAATTAGAGCCAGGATATTGCTCCCGCCCAGCGATGAGCCGTTCAGGAACAAGTAGGACATCCCGAGACCCATGACAGAGCCGCCGATTGCTGCTCCGAACCAGCCCGGAAGTACGAATTCAGGCAAGCGGGCAGCCGCAGCTGACATCAAGCTTAAAGCGGAGACAGCGAACAGCGTGGATACGGTGAATTTCCAGCCCATTTTGAACAGGGACAGCACGTAAAAGGGGATGTTGACCAGAAGATACGTAATGGAGAAAGAAGTACCCAGCCAATAGGATAAACTGAGCGACAAGCCCACGGTTCCACCGGTGATGATCTCGGAATGCTTGAGGACAAGTACACCAATGCTCACGATAAGTGTGCCCAGCAGCACCTTGAGGATTTGCAGTATTCCTTGTTGTAATCTCCGGTTGGCCCGGATTTTTCTTGGCTCAGTGAATTCCAGTTGAATTGTATTCATGTCAGGTTTACTCACTCCATCTCTATATTGAATCATTGTTATGATTATAAAGGGAGTTCGGAAATCCGGCAAAAACATGCATTGCTGCGCGTCCGCTTGTGCGCGTATATCCTTTAAAAGGATAAAGTGACGCTTGATATAGTTGGCTTTTCGGATTTTTTATATTGGGCTGGCAGTGCAGTCTTGTCGCCAATTCTTGAAACAGAGGCTATTATTAAATAAGAACATACATGTTATATTTACTGACTTCTGTTTCTTCTTAGATCAGAGCATCATGAATTTTACTCACAAAAAAGAGCTATGCCTCCTGCAATAGCAGAGGGAATAGCTCTTCAAGATTCATGCGAGAAATCAGCTGTTCAGCAGCTCGGATTTCTTCCGGTCGAATTCCTCTTGCGTAATTGCGCCCATATCGAGCAGCTGCTTGAATTTCAGCAGCTCATCCGCGGCACTAAATTTCTCCGGTCTTGCAGCAGCAGTTGTTGCCGGCTCTGGCTTCGAATCAAACCCTAAGTCAAAAAATTCGCCTTCAATTACATTAATCTCCGAATCTGCAACCGCACGCTGCACCTTATCCCTGTCCTGCGCCAGCTGAGCTTCCGAATAATGATCGCAAGCATCATACAAAGCTTCCCGCAGGCGGTGCCCCATAGGCTTCATGGAGAAATAGGTCATCCCGCCGGAGAGAAGTCCGCCCAGAACAGGTATGAACTTGGATGCGCCTTGGGCAAAGGTTTTCTTGGTGATTTTAATCCCGATATAAGAAGAGATTTTCTTCAGCAGCGGGTAATACATCGTCTGGGCCAAGTCTTGCCGGGTCTGCTCATTCAGCAGCTGCCGGGAATTAGGTGCGTTCAGAATGCGCAGCATCGGAGCAGAGCCGGCCACTCCGAACATCACTCCCAGATATAACGTAAGCTCACGGCTAACCTGCTCCGAATCCGGGGTGTTGCCTTGCCACAGATCCGCGCCTCCATACAGGTAGGCTAATTCCTGGGACAAGCGCATCGCTACGCCAAAAAACTGCAGGGTGTCTGCCGGAATGGTCGCCGCCATGGCTAATCCGCCGGGAAGTCCGGCTGCTGTGGAGACTGCTGTACTTAAGATGGTACGCTTTTCAATTAGCGTCTTGGCTAGTTTGTCAATGACCGATAGGCTGATCCCGGCCTCAAGCGGTCCTCGTTCCAGAATGGTACTCATATTTCCATAAGTATCATATTTGGCAAACTGCTGTGCAAGGAATTCACTCCGGTCTACTTGTACCCCGGGAAGCTTCACTGCACCTGCCAAAATCATCTCCATTGTCCCTTGTCCGGATTGCTGTTCGTTTGTCATCTCAGATCCCCTTAGATTCGGTATGTTGTAATTTGCTACTCTACAATATTCGGCACCGCCTGCGGATCACCTCCTAAATGCTTCCATCCATCTCCTCATCTTAATGCAATCTTAATGCCACAGCCAATTCCGTAATGTCATGCTGATTGTGCACATGCTATACTGACGCTATCATTAAGAGTACGAACGCACGGCATGATGCCCATATAGGAAGGAACCATTCGAATGGCAGGATACACAACGGCAGAGAAGCAGCGGGGCAGGCTGAAAATATTCTTCGGATACGCACCCGGGGCAGGCAAGACCTGTGCTATGCTCTATGCCGCCCATGAAGAACAAAAGGAAGGTATTCAGGTGGCCGCAGGCTTTATCGAGTCTCATAACAGAGCAGATACGGCGGAGCTGCTGTCAGGGCTGGAGCGTCTTCCACCGCTGGAAATATCTATTCACGGGGAAATAGTCCGGGAGTTTGACATTGACCTCGCGATCCGCAGAAGGCCGGAGCTGATCCTGGTCGATGATCTCGCCCACACCAATGCTCCGGGAGGCCGCCACAAAAGAAGATATCAGGATGTGGAGGAGCTGCTGCGGGCTGGAATTAACGTATACACCACGGTAAATGTGGAACATATAGAGAGTCTGACCGATGTCGTGACCTCCATAACGGGTATTCCTGTGCTGGAGCGCATTCCGGACAGCGTATTTGACCGTGCGGATCTGGTGGAGTTTGTTGATGTCGGACCCGGCGATCTGATAGACCGTTTAAAAAAAGGCCGGATATACCCGGATGAACAGCTGCAGCAGAAGCATGCCGGTTTCTTTATTCCCGAAAAGCTGATTGCCCTGCGGGAAATTGCACTGCGTTATACAGCTGACCAGCTGAACAGAATTGCCGTACAGCTCGGGGAGAAGGCGGCCAGTGCTACCTTTTATACGAAGGATCATATACTGGTCTGCCTGTCCTCGGCAATCTCCAGCAAGAAGGTGATCCGCACTGCGGCCAGAATGGCCGACGCCCTGCATGGAACGTTCACAGCACTGTATGTGGAAACGTCGAGGACGAAAGAATTAACCGCCAAGAACAAGGCAGAGCTGCGTGAGAATCTGAGACTGGCAGAGCAGCTCGGGGCACAGGTCGCGACCGTATATGGGGAGGATGTTCCCGGACAAATTGCCGAATACGCCAAAACAAGCCGGGTCTCCAAGATCGTTCTGGGACGTTCGCAGCACAAAACCCGCTGGCCGGCCAAATCTAACATTGTCGACAAGCTGACGGCGTCCGCTCCGAATATTGATATTTACATTATTCCGGATAATGGGCCTTCCTTGTACAAAAAATTCCCGCAATATGCCAAATCTCCGCTTCTGACGCTGGCTGATACCGGCAAAACTATAGGCATCCTGCTGGTCTGTACATTGATCGGGTTATGGTTCAAGTATCTCGGCTTCAGTGAAGCCAATATTATCACCGTGTATATCCTGGGTGTTCTGCTGGATGCGATGGTTACGAAAGGGCGGCTGTACAGCGCGGTTACTTCGATTTTGAGTGTGCTTGTCTTTAATTATTTCTTTACGGCGCCTTTTTTCTCTCTGCAGGCCTATGATTCCGGTTACCCGGTGACTTTTCTGGTGATGTTCTCAGCCTCGTTCATTACGAGCACATTGACTTTGCGGGTGAAGGAGCAGGCCAGGGAGTCGGCGCAAAAGGCTTACCGTACCGAAGTTCTGCTCGAGACAAGCCGGAAGCTGCAGCAGGCCAAGGATACCCCGGCGATCATCAATGAAACGGCACTGCAAATGGTCAAGCTACTGGACCGGAGCATTATTGTCTATGAGGTAGTGGATGGTGAGCTTGCCGAACCGCTGATTTTTGCCAAGGAGGAAGCTGCAGTTGATCCCCAGAGCTATATCTTCGATGATGAGCGCAAGGTTGCGGAGTGGGTGCTGCAGAATAATAAACGGGCAGGAGCTTCTACAGATACGTTCTCGGCAGCTCATTGTCTGTATCATGCGGTGCGCGGAGGGGATACGGTTTTTGCGGTGGCAGGTATTGTCATGGATGAGGAAGAACCGCTGGAGGTTTTTGAGAAAAGCCTGATGATTGCCATGCTGGGTGAATGTGCCCTTGCCCTGGAGAAAGATAAGCTGAATGAAAAGCAAAAGGAAATCTCTCTGCAAATCCAGCAGGAACAGCTGCGGACCAATCTGCTGCGGGGCATTTCACATGATCTGCGCACACCGCTTACGAGTATTTCCGGCAATGCGGGCATACTGATCGGCAACTCGATGGTCCTGAATGAAGAGCAGAAGAAGGAACTGTATAACGATATCTACGATGATTCCATGTGGCTGATTAATCTGGTGGAGAATCTGCTGTCCATTACCCGGATCGATAACGGCGCTCTTCACCTGAATTTTCAGGCAGAGCTGCTGGAGGAAGTGATTGCCGAAGCGCTGCTGCATGTAAACCGCAATAAGGATGAGCACCATATTGAGATCCGGCTGGAGGATGAGCTGCTTATGGCCAGAATGGATTCACGGCTGATTATTCAGGTCATCATCAATCTGGTGGATAACGCGATCAAATATACTCAATCCGGGTCACATATAACGGTATCCGCCAGACGCGAGGCGGGCTGGGTAGTGGTGGAGGTTGCTGATGATGGCCCCGGCATTTCAGCTGAAGCCAAAGCCAAGGTGTTCGAGATGTTCTACACGGCAGACAACGTGCGCGGCGACGGCAGGCGCGGATTAGGCCTAGGGCTGGCACTCTGCAAGTCGATTATCCACGCCCATGGCGGCAATATTGAATTACGAGATCACGCACCGCAGGGGACGGTATTCAGCTTCACCCTGCAGGCAGAAGAGGTGAATGTCCATGAATAAACCTTTGATACTTGTGGTAGAGGATGACAAACCTATCCGCAAGCTGATTACGACAACACTGGAGACCCAGGGCTATAAATATCATACGGCGGAGACAGGGGAAGCTTCGATTCTGGAGGCCGTGTCCAGTCAGCCGGATATTATGATTCTGGATTTGGGACTGCCCGATATGGACGGTGTCGATATTATCCGGAAGGTCCGGGCCTGGTCCAATATTCCGATTATTGTGGTCAGTGCGCGCAGTGAAGACCGGGACAAGATTGAAGCGCTCGATGCGGGGGCAGATGATTATCTGACCAAGCCGTTTAGCGTGGAGGAGCTGCTGGCCAGGCTGCGGGTCAGTCTGCGCCGGATCCGGGGGGACAGCGAGAAGCTGATGAAGGATTCGTCTGTTTTTACCAACGGGAATTTACGGATCGATTACTCGGCAGGCTGTGTCTGGCTGGAGGATGACGAAATCCATCTGACACCGATTGAATATAAGCTGCTGTGCCTGCTGGCCAAGAATGTGGGTAAGGTATTGACCCATAATTACATCCTGCATGAAATCTGGGGCAGCCATACGTATGATATTCCGGCACTGCGTGTATTTATGGCTACGCTCCGGAAGAAGATCGAGAGTACACCCTCACAGCCGAAAATTATCCAGACACATATTGGTGTCGGTTACCGGATGCTCCAGGCGGGAGACGACAGTAAGGTGATCTGAACCGGCTGGCGGAATTCGCACAGCATTGCTTGTCAAATACTTCGATAACCATGTCCTTAACGGACATGGTTATTTGTCGTTCCAGCTATGGAGGCGGCTACCTGGAGCGGTTGCGCTACCGGCATTTTAACGAAATCTTAATTCGCTGAAGCAAACCCTAATCCTGAACTAATGGCGGGAGTGGTAAGCTGAACCGGAAGTGAAACACAGAAGAAAGAAGGCAATATTCATGGATCTGATGTTTAGAAATATCGGTCTGCTCACGGTCATAACAACATTACTGGTGCTGATCAAAAAGAGATACGACTGGATCGGCCTGCAGCAGGAAGGCTGCTATGAGAACTGTGATGTATATAAAGCAGCGGACCGGTTCGCTAATGGAGCGTCTCCAGAGGAGGTCAGGGTGATTCTCACAGACAGCTTCGAGTTCGATCCGAAGGGGACGGAACAGATTCTTGCCCGGGCGCTGCCCCGCAGAATGGAACCGGACGGGGGCCATCAGGCTTTTATCCAGGCGGTCAATCAGGTGCTGGGTGAGGATATTTACCGCTCTTAATGTCATCTTAATACGCCTGCTGAAACCCTAACCCTGAACTAACGGGAGAAATGTTACGCTAGACCGGAAGTTACAAGAGAGAGATTCTTATAAATTCGGATGAGGAGTGGCAAAGACAATGATGGATGTGTATATGACGGTGGCCTTGGCAGCGGTATTCGCTTTGTTCTACGCATTTGTGCAATGGTGCGGTCATGTAGTGGATGAACAAGGGGGGAATGAGTGATGGCGGTAGTCCTTGCGGCAACGTTACTCCTGTTTCTGTATCTGGTTTATGCTTTGATTCATCCGGAGAAATTTTAAAAAGGGGGCTGTATAAAAAGATCTAAAAATCAGTGTCAAAAAGGTTAGTCGTGACTGCGTGAATATTTGGACTTCCGGCCGCTGTTGTCATCAGATTTCTTGATTTATACCGCTGATCGCGGTGGAAATCCGCTGACAAAGGCGTACGCATTCGCTCCTACAGTTCCAAATATCCCCTCCGTCACTTTACCTTATAACGTTGATTTTTAATCTATTGATACAGTATGGAGAGAGAGTAGGCAAGAAAGAAATGAAGGTTAGTTTGTATATTGAGGAGGGTCATCCGTGGGTATTGTGCAAATTGTAGCAGTTATTCTAATTCTGGTGCTGCTGGTGAAACCGGCAGGAACTTATCTATATCATGTATTCTCAGGTGAACCGAACCGGACAGACCGGATCTTCGGCGGAACGGAGAGAGGTATTTACCGTCTGATCGGGCTGAAGCAGCGGGGCGGGATGTCCTGGAAGAAATATGCGGTCAGCTTTATTGTAACGAATATTGCCCTGGTAACATTCAGTTACATCCTTCTGCGGCTGCAGAAGGGGCTTCCGCTCAACCCGGGCGGGATTGGCAACATGGAAGAGACGCTCACCTTCAATACGGTGATCAGCTTCATCACCAATACGAATCTTCAGCATTACAGCGGGGAGACAGGCGTGTCCTACTTCTCACAGATGGCTGTAATGACGATGCTGATGTTCACTTCGGCGGCCAGCGGATTCTCGGTAGCTGTCGCTTTTGTCAGAGGGATTACAGGACGCAGCTCGGTGGGGAACTTCTTCGAAGACTTCGTCAAAGCGCATATCCGGGTCTTCATTCCGCTCGCGCTGCTTGTAACACTGGCGCTCGTTGCGCTTCATGTGCCGCAGACACTGAAACCTGCACTTGAGGTTACGACGCTCGAAGGACAGAGCCAGCAGATTGCGATCGGGCCGATTGCCTCACTGGAGTCTATTAAGCATATCGGAACGAACGGCGGGGGCTTCTTCGGAGCGAACTCGGCGCATCCTTTTGAGAACCCCAGTCCGCTGAGCAATGTGCTGGAGATTCTCTCCATGTGGCTGCTGCCCGCTTCCCTGCCGTACATGTACGGGAAGTTTGCCAAGAACAAACGCCAGGGCTGGATGATTTTTGGTGCGATGATGACGTTGTTCGTCGTGCTGCTGGGACTGAATTATGCTGCTGAAAGTGCGGGTAATCCGGCGGTTAACGCGATGGGCATTGATGCCTCGCAAGGCAGTATGGAAGGGAAAGAGGTGCGGTTCGGGATTGCGCAGTCCGCTCTGTTCACAACAGTTACTACAGCCGCCACAACCGGCAGTGTGAATAATATGCATGATACGCTGACGCCGCTCGGCAGCATTACGCCTCTAACGCTGATGATGCTGAATAACGTGTTTGGCGGTAAAGGTGTCGGGCTGGTCAATATGCTGATGTATGCAATACTCGGAGTCTTCCTATGCGGGCTCATGGTCGGCCGGACGCCGGAATTCCTTGGACGGAAGATTGAAGCGAGGGAAATGAAGCTGATTGCCATAGCCATTCTGATTCATCCGCTGATTATTCTGGTTCCGACCGCCGCTGCTTTTCTGACCGACCTTGGTCAGGGGAGTATCAGCAACCCCGGATTCCACGGGATGACCCAGGTTCTGTATGAATATGTGTCCTCTGCAGCCAATAACGGCTCTGGCTTTGAAGGACTGGCCGATAATACCTCCTTCTGGAATATCACAACGGGTATCGTCATGCTGCTGGGCCGGTATGTCTCGATTATCGCCATGCTGGCGGTTGCAGGTTCACTGCTGCGTAAGAAGCCGGTGCCGGAGACGATTGGTACCTTCCGTACGGATAACGGACTGTTCACCGGAATACTGATTGGTACGGTGCTGATTATCGGCGCGCTGACCTTCTTGCCGGTCATTGTCCTCGGTCCAATTGCAGAATATTTGACTTTACGGTAGGGAGAGGGAGAGAAGAGAATGAGTACTGTACAAAGAAAAAAACTGCTGACAGGTCCTATCCTTCTAAGTGCGGCCAAGGACAGTGTAGTGAAGCTTAATCCGGTAACGTTAATGAAGAATCCGGTCATGTTCGTGGTTGAGGTCGGCACGGTAATCGTACTGCTTATGGTGCTGGCACCAGGCTACTTCAATGCGGAGCATTCGGTAGGTTTCAATATTTCGGTATTCTTCATCCTGCTGTTCACGGTGCTGTTCGCTAACTTCGCGGAAGCACTGGCTGAGGGGCGCGGCAAAGCGCAAGCCGATTCGCTCAAAAAAACGAAGCAGGACATTACAGCCAATAAGCTGGCTGGATCAGCGATCAAGCAGGTTCCGGCTTCCGAGCTGCGCAAAGGCGACGTTGTTCTCGTCAGTCAGGGGGAAATGATTCCCGGTGACGGTGAGGTGATTGAAGGCTTGGCCTCTGTAGATGAATCAGCTATTACCGGAGAATCGGCGCCTGTCATCAAGGAAGCCGGCGGGGACTTCGGCTCAGTTACAGGCGGTACCCGCGTAGTTAGTGATCAGATCAAGGTGCGGATTACGAGTGATCCGGGCGAATCCTTCCTGGACCGGATGATCTCGCTGGTTGAAGGGGCGAAACGGCAGAAAACACCGAATGAAATTGCCCTGAACACGCTTCTGATCAGCTTGACGATTATATTCCTGATCGTTGTAGTTACGCTGCGTCCAATAGCTGATTACATCGGCGTTCAGCTGGAGATCCCTGTGATGATTGCTCTCCTGGTCTGTCTGATCCCGACTACGATCGGCGGACTGCTGTCAGCCATCGGGATTGCCGGGATGGACCGTGTTACCCAGTTCAATGTGCTGGCAATGTCCGGTAAAGCGGTGGAAGCCGCCGGGGATATCAACACAATGATCCTTGATAAAACCGGGACGATCACCTTCGGCAACCGGATGGCGAGCGAATTCGTCACGGTAGGCGGTGAGTCAGGAACTGAGCTGGCCGCCTGGGCGGCAGTCAGCTCGCTGAAGGATGAGACCCCGGAAGGACGCTCCGTACTGGAGCTGGCCAAGAAGCTGGAGCTCAGCTATGACGGCAGTCTTGCCGAAGGCGGAGCATTCGTCGAGTTCAAGGCTGAGACCCGGATGAGCGGTATCGATCTGCGCGACGGACGCCTGGTGCGTAAGGGAGCCGTAGATTCCGTGAAGAAATGGGTGCTGTCCCAGGGCGGCGCAGTACCGGCTGATCTGGACAGCAACTCGGATGCAATAGCCCGGTTAGGCGGCACACCGCTTGCGGTTGCAGTAGATAACCGGATCTACGGGCTGATCTATCTGAAGGACACGGTTAAACCCGGCATGAAGGAACGCTTCGATGAACTGCGCAGCATGGGGATCAAGACCATCATGTGCACAGGCGATAATCCGCTGACGGCGGCTACCATTGCCCGTGAAGCCGGAGTCGATGACTTCATTGCCGAGAGTACACCGGAGGACAAGATCGCGGTTATCCGCCGCGAGCAGAATGAAGGCAAGCTGGTAGCTATGACCGGTGATGGAACCAACGATGCGCCTGCATTGGCTCAAGCCGATGTGGGGCTGGCGATGAACAGCGGCACGACCGCTGCCAAGGAAGCCGCGAACATGGTCGATCTGGATTCTGATCCCTCCAAAATCATTGAGGTTGTAGCAATCGGGAAGCAGCTGCTTATGACCCGTGGGGCGCTGACTACCTTCAGTATCGCTAACGATATTGCCAAGTATTTCGCGATTATCCCGGCGATGTTCACACTGGCGATTCCGGAGATGGAAGCCCTCAATGTGATGGGACTCGGCTCCCCAAGCTCTGCCATTATCTCGGCGCTGATCTTCAACGCCATCATTATCCCGCTGCTGATTCCGCTAGCTATGCGCGGTGTCTCCTATAAGCCGATGAGCTCTACGAAGCTGCTCGCACAGAATATTGTCATCTACGGGCTTGGCGGCGTCGTTGTTCCGTTCGCAGGGATCAAGCTGATTGATATGATCGTTAGGATTTGGATTTAGTGAACGTTAGAAATGGCATTGATACAATATATGATGATAGTAACGGAGGGGGATTTTGGAACTGTAGGAGCGAATGCGTACGCCTTTGTCACCGGATTTCCACTGTGAACAGCAGTACAGATCAAGAAATCTGGGGACAACAGCGGCCGGAAGTCCAAATATTCACCGGAGTTACGACCAACATTCTAATTGGGACAATCTCAATTTCAAGTATACAAGCACACGATTGAATTCTTAAGGAGGCAACACCATCATGGCCAATTCCAATAAAGAGACTGCCGAAGAGCAGCAGTCACCTTCAAAAGCTGCCTATATCTTCACAATTATACGGCTAAGCGCAGTATTCATTGTACTCTGCGGAATCATATATCCGCTGGCGTCTACCGCGCTCGCCCAAGTGTTAATGCCTTCGCAGGCCAATGGGAGCATGCTGAAGAATTCAGCGGGGCAGGTGGTCGGTTCCACACTGATCGGGCAAAATTTCACGGATCAGGCATTGTTCCAGAGCCGTGTATCCAGCATTGAGTATAAGGCTGAAGCCTCGGGTTCGAACAACTATGGACCATCAAATCCTGATATGCTGCAGCGCACAAGCGATTCAATTACCCAGTGGAAGCTGGATAATCCCGGTGTACCCGTAAGTGAGCTGCCTATTGATCTGGTCACGAACTCCGGTTCAGGTCTCGATCCGCATATTTCACCGGCAGCAGCGATTGTGCAGATTCCCAGAATCAGCAATCTGAGCGGAATTCCTCCAGAGACACTTACAGCCTTGGTGTCTGAGTATACCGAAGGCCGGGATCTGGGACTGTTCGGTGAAAAGCGTGTCAATGTACTGAAGCTGAATCTGGCATTAACGGAACTCAAAGCGAAGTAATACCGGTCTGAACCCTGCCCGTAAGCTATACGGACAGGGTCATTTCCGGTTAGTGCCGCAGGAAAGGAGGTTAACTTATGGCACCATATAAACGCAAGTCACCGGAGGAAATCCTCTATTCCATCTATCAGCTGCAGCGGGGGCGGCTGAAGATTATTATCGGCTCGGTTAGCGGATCGGGCAAAACCTACCATATGCTGGAGGAAGGCAAGCTGCTGAAGCACCAGGGCATCGACGTAGTGATCAGTGCGGTATCAACCATGGGCCGGGCGGAAACCGTTCAGCAACTTGGCGATTTGGAACGGGTTCCCAGCATCCACTGGTGGAAGGACGGGAAGGAAGAGAAGGATCTTCCGCTGGAAGCATTGCTGGAGCGTAATCCCGAGGTGCTGCTGGTCGATGGCCTGGCGCACCGCAACCGTGAAGGCGCCCGGTTCCCGACACGGCTGGAGGACATCCGTTATCTGATGGATCAGGGGATCAGCGTGATTACTACCATTAATGTCTATGAGCTTGCCGGTATGGGTGAGAGAATCTATGAGATGACCGGTATCCGTGCGGAAGACACCGTACCGCTGAACACACTGGAATTCGCGGATGAGGTACGGCTAATCGATGTCTCTCCGGAAACGATTCTGAAGCGGATGGAGGAAGGGGTGCTTGGAGAAGGGGCGCATCCGGCCCTCTCCCGCCGGGGGAATCTTGGCGTGCTCCGCGAGCTGTCTCTGCGGCTGATGGCGGAAGGGGTCAATGATTCGCTGGAGAAACACCGGGAAGCCGAGGGGCTGATCGGACCCTCCGGTGCAACGGAGCGGATTCTTGTCTCTGCGCAGTATCACTGGAATGGGTCACTCTATATCCGGAGGGGGCAGCAAATCGCCAAACGGCTGAACGGTGACCTGATTATTGTTACATTTCTCGTGCGCGGCCGCCCGCTGACCAAGGATCAGCAGGTCTTCAAGCGTTCCATTCTCAAGCTGACGGAACGGATTAATGCAAGGTTTGAAGAGTTGGAGGTAATCCGCCTACGGTTGCTTCCTTCGCTGCTCGTACGTTATGCGATTCAGAATAATGTCACACGGATAGTCATGGGCCATTCGCAGAAAAGCCGCTGGCAGGAGAAGTGGCATGGCTCCATCGCCAGCCGTGTCCTGCGGCGGACACGGAACATCGATGTGTTCCTGATGGCTGACCGCGCTGAACGGGACGGGGAGCGGATTCTGCCGGTCCGCTCGGCCCCTAAGGGAACAGAGGAGCCCTTCCACCGCTTAACCAGCCAGGAGCTGGAGCAGCGGATTGAGAAGATCCGCCGTGGTACCTTCAAGGTCTATATCGGCGCAGCCCCAGGCGTGGGCAAAACCTACAAAATGCTGCAGGAAGGCAATCTGCTGCTGAACAGAGGGATTGATGTTGTAGTCGGTCTGCTGGAAACTCACGGCAGGCTGGAAACGAAGGGGCAGGTGGGCGGATTAACGACGACCCCCAGAGCACAGATTCACTACCAGTCTGCTGAACTTACGGAGATGGATACGGAGGCGATCCTTGCCCGGCATCCCGAGGTGGTGCTGGTGGATGAGCTTGCCCATACCAATGTTCCCGGAAGCCAGACCAAGAAACGTTATGAGGATGTAATCAGGCTGCTGGAGAACGGGATCTCCGTCATTACCACAGTCAATGTGCAGCATCTGGAGAGCTTGAATGATGCCGTGGAACAGTTAACCGGAGTGCGTGTCCGCGAGACTGTGCCGGATGCGATCCTGCGCATGGCGAGCGAGGTGGAGCTCATCGATGTTACCCCGCAGATGCTGCAGCAGCGGATGCGGGAAGGGAAGATATACGCTGCCGAGAAGGTCAATCAGGCGCTGGAGTCTTTCTTCCGCATTGGCAATCTGATCGCGCTGCGAGAGCTGGCTCTGCGCGAAATTGCCGATGATGTGGATGAACGCCTGGAAGCGTGGGACCGCGAGCCCTCCCTCCGGGGTCCCTGGAGCAGACGGGAAGTGATCTTCGTCTGTGTGGACACCGGCCCGCAGGCCGAACGGTTAATCCGCCGCGGTTTCCGCATAGCGCACCGCCTCAAGGCCGAGTGGCATGTGCATTATGTTCATTGTACCCGCATACGGACAATAGAAGAGCAGAAGCGGCTTGATACGCTGAAGCATCTGACGGAGCGGCTGGGCGGCGTCATGGATATTACCGAGGCCGTCAGCCGCAAGCATCTGCACAAGCATCTGCTGCAGCGGATGAATGAAATGCAGACGACACAGCTGATCATCGGCCAGTCGCGCAGGCCTCTATGGCGTGCGTTGTTCAAAGAAAGCTTCGTCCATTACCTGCTCCGGCATGCCCGGCATATGGATATGCTGATCGTCGCGGTTCACACCCCGATTGTAGAATGAAGAAGATCCGCCGGGCCTGGGCTCAAGCTTATTAATAGACAATCACCTGCCCAATGTTCATAAATGTACAGACATGCCCGCATTGGCAATTGCGCAACATCCCCTCTGCTGATAATCTAATGAACAGATGTTTAGAAAAGAACAAATGTTTGAAGATGAGAGGGGATTAATATGCGGATATTAGTTATTGGAGCAGGTGTACTCGGCAGTTATTTGGCACATGTGCTGGTGCGGGGCGGCAATGACGTAACGGTGCTCGCCCGGGCGAAGAGAGCGGCTCAGCTGCGGCAGGACGGACTGGTGATCCGGCATTATTTTCAGCGTAAAACGACTTTAGATCAGGTGAAGGTCATTTCTGAACTGCGGACGGATGATATCTATGATCTGATCTTCGTAGTGATGAAGTATAATGACTTCCCGGCGGTGCTGCCGATTCTGGCGGACAACCTGAGCACCAATATTGTTCTGGTCGGCAATAACGGAGATACTCACGGCATGCAGCGTTTCTTCAAGGAGAACAGCCGGACTCCACAGAATATAGTGTTCGGGTTTCAGCTTAGCGGGGGGATCCGGGAGAAGAACGGCCGTGTGATCAGCATTCGTATGGGCGTTCAAATGGTGCTGGGCAGCCTGGAAGGGGAGGTTCCCTTCAAGCCCGAGCTTGCACAGGCCTTCCGGCAGACGAAATACAAGCTTGATTATCCGGAGGATATCAACGCATGGCTGCTGAGCCATATTGTTCCAATTGTAGCTATCACTTCAGTCAGTTATCTTCATAACGGCGACTTGGCAAAAGCAACAAAGGATAACGCCCGCTGGAAACAAGCCGTTGCGTTGATCGATGAAGGATTCAGTGTGCTTGACAAGCTTGGCATTAAGACGAATCCGGCAGCACTCGTCAAAGGGGTTAAGCGGCATCCAACGATGCTCTACCAAGGAATGAAGTTTGTTCATAAATTGCCTTTCATGAAGCTTGTCGATGGCTCCTTCAGCGAGATTTCCGCACTCTATCAAGCGTTTGAGCCCCTTAAACAGCAAGCAGGTCTATCCACTCCGGCCTGGGATGATTTCAAGCAGCAAACGTTCACGAAATATGCCCTGGAGCAGAAATGACGAACCAAATTGTAACGGATACCGTATAATTGCACTATCCAGAAACAACTCATGAAGAGACCGCTGCTGCGGACCTTTATGAGTTGTTTTTGTCATGCGGCTTGACAATCCCCTGAATAAGAGTATACATTTGTATACAAGTGATATTCGTATACATATGTATACAACAGAAGGAGGAGAGTATCATGCGCGAAGGAAAACATGAACATAAAGGGCACAAAGAGCACAGAGAGAACTGTGGCCATCCCCATGATGACGGCAAGAGGAATTTCCAGAGCGCCCAAACCTTTCGCCGCGGCCGGGCAATTGCTTTTCTGGACCGGCTCCATGTTAAACGCTCAACCTTAATGCAGCAGCTGGACCAGCCGGAATTCGAAGCTATCAGACAGGTGATCAGCGGTGAGCTGAAAGCAACGGATGGAATCATCCAGGAATTCATCCAGGCCTTCGAGCTGCGTGAAGTACTGGCAGAACAAGAGAATACAACTGAAGGAGTGGACATAAACCATGACAATCATTGATACCATCCAGACCCGCAGAACAATTAAGGCTTTCAAACCTGACGCTATCAGCGAGAATGAGCTGAACACATGGCTGGAGGCGGCAAGCTATGCTCCGAACCACCGGATGAACGAGCCTTGGGAGCTGCTGTTTATTGGACCCGAGACAAGAGCCGCGCTGAACCATAAGACAGATTTCGGCGGTGCTCCGTTGTTAATTGGCATTCTCTCCAAGCCAGCCGCCAGCCCGATGGAACGTGATGAGAACGTTATGGCCGTCTCCTGCTATATTCAGAATTTCATGCTGGCTGCCCATGAAGCAGGCGCAGGTGTGTTCTGGTCGTCCCTGGGCGCTTCGGTCCGGGGCCGTGAGATTCTAGGCGTACCGCAGGAGCATGATGTGATTGCTGTACTCGCTGTGGGTTATCCGGCGGAAATCCCTGCTGCCAAGCAGAGAACGCCAATTGCTGATAAAATCACATACTTGCCGTAAACGGACGACTGATGAGATGAAGGTGACCTGAATGTGGAAACTCAGGGGGTTCATGAAGCCGTACGTACTCTGGTGCGTGCTCGCCCCGCTGTTAATGGTAGTTGAGGTTGTTATGGACCTGCTGCAGCCGGCGCTGATGGCCAGCATCGTAGACAAGGGCCTGATGATGAATGATCTGCCGCATATTATTTCGACAGGCGGGATCATGCTTGGGGTTGCCATCATAGGTATGGTCGGCGGTGTAGGCTGTACTGTTTTTTCAAGTATCGCTTCACAGAATTTCGGAAATGATCTGCGGATTAAGCTGTTTGAGCATATCCAGACCTTCTCTAACCGGAATCTGGACCGGCTGAAGACCGGATCGCTGATCACCCGTTTAACGAATGATGTGGTGCAGCTGCAGACTTTCATGCAGATGATATTACGGATGTTTGTACGATCTCCACTGCTGCTGATCGGCAGTCTGGTGATGGCGATCCGGATCAGCCCGTCGCTGGCGCTAATCCTGCTGGCTGCAGTCCCGCTGCTGTTCATTCTGCTATACGTGCTGATTCGTCTATCTTTTCCTTTGTTTGCTAGAATGCAGGAGAAGCTGGATGGGGTAAGCAATGTGCTGCAGGAGAACCTGTCCGGCATCCGCGTAATCAAGGCTTTTGTCCGCGCGGGACATGAGCAGAAGCGGTTCGATGCCGCTAACACAGACTATACCAATACCGGAATTAGAGCCATTCGCCTAATGGCGCTCAACATGCCGCTGATGATGCTTATCCTGAACGCAAGTATTATTGCCGTCCTCTGGTTCGGCGGGCTGCAGAACTGGAGCGGGAAGCTGCCGGTGGGTGAACTGATCGCATTCATTAACTATGTAACCCAGCTGCTGATGTCCATGATGATGCTAAGCAATATGCTCGCGTTCGTATCTCGGGCTAAGGTGTCAGGAGACCGGGTGAATGAAGTGTTCGCAACCACAAGCGAGATTACAGAAGCTCCTTCGGCGAATAGTGATGTAATTACGCATGGACGGATCGAATTCAACCATGTCTCGTTCGCCTATAACCGGGCAGATGAGAATCTTGTGCTGGAGGATATCAGCTTTGTTGCGAATCCCGGTGAGACAGTTGCTATTTTGGGGGCTACCGGTGCCGGCAAATCGACTCTGGTCAGCCTGATTCCACGGTTCTACGAGGTGTTGTCCGGAGCTATTGCCATTGACGGAACAGACATCCGGCAGATTGGCATTGATCATCTGCGCAGCCGGATCGGCTTCGTAATGCAGCAGTCGCTGCTGTTCAGCGGCAGCATCAGGGACAATATCCGCTACGGCCGTCCGGAAGCAACAGATGCAGAGGTAGAGCAGGCAGCTATAGCCGCCGAAGCACATGGATTTATCAATACGCTGCCGCAAGGCTATGATACCTTGCTCGGGCAGCGCGGCGTTAATCTGTCCGGCGGACAGAAGCAGCGGCTATCCATCGCTCGTGCGCTGCTGATTCAGCCCGCCGTTCTGATTATGGATGACAGCACCAGCGCGCTGGATGCGGTAACGGATGCGCGGATTCGTCTGCTTTTGAAGACTCAGCTGCGGAACTGCACCATAGTGATGATTGCCCAGCGTGTATCATCAATTATCGATGCGGACCGGATCCTGATCCTGGAGAATGGCCGGATTGCTGCCCAGGGCACCCATAAAGAACTGATGGCAGACAGCGAGATTTACCGGGATATCCGGGAGTCGCAGCTGAAGGGAGAGGAGGAGCCTTATGTCCAATCATCCTAATCAGGCACAGGCCCCCGTTCGTCCAGGCGGGTTCGGCGGGGGTCCTCCCGGCGGACGAGGAGCTGTGGTGCCGAAGGTTCGAGCGAAGAACCGCATGGCTACGATCAAACGTATCTGGTCCTATCTGAACCGTCAGCGTACGGGACTCATTATGGTCTATATATTTACAATACTTAACGCCGTAGTAGCACTAATAGGGCCTTACCTGCTCGGAAAAGCGATAGACTCGGCAATCATTCCCCATGATTATGGGCTGCTCGTCCGGTTCTGCATCATGCTGGGCGGTGTTTACCTGCTAGGCAGCGCCGTCTCCTGGGTGCAGGCCTATGTAATGACTTCCGTGTCACAGAGAACGGTGTTCGAGCTGCGGCGTGATCTGTTCGCTAAATATCAGGAGCTGCCTATAGGCTTCTTCGATACGCGTGCCAATGGCGAGCTGATGAGCCGGGCAACCAATGACATCGACAACGTGTCGAACTCATTGAATCAAAGTGTTACCCAACTGCTGAACAGTCTCATCACATTAAGCGGTTCACTGGTCATTATGCTGATGCTGAATGTTCCGCTGACGGTAATCGCATTGGTGACAATCCCGCTGGTCCTGCTGGCCAGCCGTAAGATTACAGGCTTGAGCCGGATCTATTTCAAGAATCAGCAGCAGTATCTGGGTGAACTCAACGGCTTCATTGAAGAAGCGATCAGCGGCCAGAAGGTAATTAAGCAGTACCGCAGAGAAGAAGCTGAAACGGTAAGGTTCCGAGGAATGAGCAGTGAACTCAACAAGGTCAGCATTAAGGCGCAGATTGTATCCGGGCTGGTCGGTCCGGTCATGAACCTGATTAACAATCTGGATTTCGCGCTGATTGCCAGTGTGGGCGGATGGATGGCATTTAAAGGGCTGGCTACGGTCGGGGTTATTGTCAGTATGCTGAACTACGCCAAGCAGTTCAGCCGGCCGATATCCGAGCTTGCGAATCAGTACAATCTGATCCAGTCGGCAATTGCCGGAGCGGAGCGTGTATTCGAAGTGATGGATATGCCTTCGGAGTACACCGGCGAGCAGCCGCAAGAGCTGCCCCGGGTACACGGGGAAGTGATTTTCCGTGATGTCGTCTTCGGATATCAGGCGGATGCTCCGATTCTGAGCGGTGTAAGCTTCGAAGCGAAGCCTGGCGAGAAGATCGCACTCGTCGGCCCGACCGGGGCAGGGAAGACCACTATTGTTAACCTGCTGACCCGCTTCTACGAAATTAACAGCGGGGAGCTGCTGATCGACGGAAGAGATATCCGCAAGCTGAACAAAAATGAGCTGCGCAGCCAGTTAGGGATGGTACTGCAGGACGCGCATGTATTCTCAGGAACGATTCGTGAGAATATCCGGTTCGGCCGTCTGGACGCTACCGACCGTGAGGTTGAAGAAGCTGCGAGCCTGGCTAACGTCAGCGGATTCATCGCAAGATTGCCGCAGGGATATGATACGATGCTGGGTACGGAAGGAACGACACTCAGCCACGGCCAGCGCCAGCTGCTGACGATTGCCCGTGCCATCCTTGCCGATCCGGCTATCCTTATTCTCGATGAGGCGACCAGCAGCGTCGATACCCGGACTGAAATGCATATCCAGCAGGCGATGCGGACCCTGATGAAGGGCCGGACCAGCTTCGTGATTGCCCACAGGCTCAGCACGATCCAGGATGCGGACCGGATTCTCGTCATCCAGGGCGGTCAGATCGCCGAGCAGGGCAGCCACGAGCAGCTGCTTGCCCTTAAAGGTGTATACCATGAGCTGTATAACAGCCAGTTCAAGCATGCGGTTCAGGCAGGGTAAGGCAGCAACAGTACATTTGAATAGTTACTTTTCAGGAGGGCAGCGCAATGCGCTGCTTCTTTTTTTGGGGAAATATGAATCAGGGCACATAAAGGACATAACACTCGACTATGCTGAGTGGTATAAACGGGCGGAAAGCGGGGACTACATTGAAGAAAAAATTGCTGCTCGTCGAGGATGAGCTGCGTATCCGTGAACTGGTATCGGATTATTTCATCCAGAACGGCTGGGAAGTGCGCGAAGCCGACAACGGACAGGATGCGCTCCTCTGGTTCGATTCACTTCTGCCGGATCTGCTGATTCTGGATATCATGATGCCCAAGCTGAATGGATTTGAGGTCTGCCGGGAAATCCGCAGGCAATCAGCGATCCCCATTATTCTGCTGACCGCCAAGTCTGCAGATGACGACAAAATATACGGCTTTGAATTAGGTGCAGATGATTATGTAACCAAGCCCTTCAGTCCCAAAGTGCTGGTGGCCCGGGCAAATGCGCTGATGAAACGGGCCCAAGGCACACATCTGCCGGATTCGGGCATTGTGAAGTTTGGTTCGGCCATCTTCAACACGCTGGCACACCGCCTGGAGGTAGAGGGTGCAGAAGTCGAGCTTACCCCGAAGGAATATGATCTCTTATGGCTGCTGATCCGCAATAAGGGGATTGTGATTTCCAGGGATACGATCCTCAGCCGGGTCTGGGGAATTGAATTTGAAGGAGACTCCCGTGTCGTGGATAGCCATATCAAGAAACTGCGCAGCAAGCTGGGTTATGAGTCCCGCTATATCCGTACGGTCATCGGTACAGGGTACAGGTTTGAGGTTGAGGAATGAAAAGACGCGGAATTACCTTTAAGCTGTTTGTGATGACCGTGATCTTTTTTGTATGTTTTTACGGGATGGTGATCTTGAGCCAGCTGCTGTTCTTCGACAGCTTCTACCAGAGCCAGAAGGAGAACAGGGTGGAAAAGCATCTTAAGAGCTTCGGGACGGGCTATACAGAAGAATCCTGGGGTCGGAGCCGTACTTCCCGCGAACTGGTCCGCTTCATGCTGCGCAATAAGACTCAAATGGTCATTCTGAAGCTGGATGGCCGAATGAAGTCTGAGGATCCGTTCCGGATGAAGGTGATGGATGGAGACGGCAAGATTCAGGTGATTCCGATGTCCCTGTTCATGAACGAGTACGGGGATCCGCTTAGGGCAGCCAATCTCAAGGAAAATGATCAAGTCACCGTCCTGGGCGAACGTCTTGAGGAAGACAATGACCCCGGGAATCTGATCTATCCGCTCACGATTACGAAGCAAGGCGGTCCGCAGATCGGCGAGGAGCCCGAAGATGGGATGAGTACTATTTCCGGGACAATCACTGAACTTGTATTACCGGATCTGAAAGTCTGGAATCCGCGGCAGGGCATCCTCTTCGAGGCCTTGGAGGACTGGTTTCCTCTGACACTTGATCAGAATGAAGAACTCCGTAATCTGAACATAGTGAAAGAGGAGTGGACCGCTCCCTGGAGCGGCATCCGGAATTCTATCATCATTCTTCCGGTCAAGCAGGCGAACGGGGAAGTAGAGCTCTTATTCACGGTCACCTCCCTGCAGGATGTTAAGGATTCGAATGTAGCGCTGCGCTGGTTCTTTTTATATCTGGGGATCGGCGGGTTTGTTCTGATACTGGTCCTGTCACTGTTCTATTCCAAGATGGTTACCCGTCCGCTGATTAAGCTCAATAATATCGCCAAACGGATGGTGTCGCTCGATTTCACAGGTCATTCTTCGATCCGTCAAAAGGATGAGCTGGGCAGCTTGTCCAAAAGCATGTTCACTTTGTCGCAAAGTCTGGATGCTGCACTGGGTGAGCTTCGTGAGGCGAATCAGCAGCTGGTTGAGGATATGGAGCAGAAGAAGAAAATGGAGCAGATGCAGCAGGACTTTTTTGCGAGCGCCTCTCACGAATTGAAGACTCCGCTCAGTATTATCAAGGGATTCGCCGAAGGTCTGGAGGATGGGGTAAGCGCCGGCAAACAGGATCATTATATCAAGGTCATTATCGAGGAAGCCGACAAGATGGAGTTTCTCGTCAAAGATATGCTCGATTTAGCCAAGCTGGAGTCCGGAACCATCAAACTCCGCAAAAGCTCCTTCATGCTGAGTGAAATGACGGAGAATGTGACGGACAAGCTGATACATTCACTCGGTGACAAGCAGCTGAATGTGGTTATTATTCCTGCGAACGAGCGGCCGCTTTATGCCGATGCGTCCTGGATTGAGCAGGTAATCAGCAACCTGCTGACCAATGCGATCAGACATGCGGAGCATGGCAGTACAATAACCGTTGCCGTGGAGGGTCAAGAGAAATCACTTTCATTCAACATACACAATAAGGGTGAGAATATTCCCGAGGATCAGCTGGAGCAGATCTGGGAGCGCTTCTACCGGGCGGAGGCTTCACGCAGCCGTTTGACAGGGGGAACCGGACTCGGGCTGTCGATTACGAAGCAGATATTGGATATGCACGGCTGCCGGTATGCAGTGATAAACACAACGGACGGCGTCTGTTTTAGTGTGACCTTTGAAGGCTGAACGGACTCATTACAACCTGTCAAGAATTCTTATATTTTGAGAAAGGAGTGAAACAGCATGAAATGGAACTGGCTGCCTTCAATGTGCACACTGGGAAACCTGGGACTTGGATCAGTTTCCTTGCTTTTCACCATTCAAGAACGTTATAATCTCGCCTTACTAATGATACTGCTTGCGGCAATATGTGATGTCATGGACGGATTACTGGCTAGAATACTCAATTGTACCAGCGATTTCGGCAAACAACTGGACTCTCTGGCAGATATTATTTCCTTTGGACTTGCTCCAACCTTCCTCATATTGCTGTACAGGCTGGAGAATATGCAGTGGCTTGGACCTGTTGCAGCGATTGCATTCCTGATCTGCGGGGCGCTGCGCCTGGCCAGATTTAATCTGTCTGCGCCTTCGAAGGGGTTCACGGGGATGCCAATTACGGCTGCAGGCGTTATTTTATCAATGATTGCATTGGTGGATGAACGGATGAAGCCGGAGCTGGTCATCGCCGTAATGGGGCTGCTGTCACTGCTCATGGTAAGCCGGATTCCATTCCCGTCGTTCAAAAAATTCGTCAACAGGAAGTGATGCCTTATGCCCTGGATCATGGAGATGATCTCGCAATACGGATATATAGCTATATTTGCACTGCTCGCGCTGGGACTTCTTGGCCTCCCCGTTCCCGATGAGCTGCTGATGCTGTTCGTGGGCTATCTATCTTCGACAATGGTGCTGGATTTCTCAGTTTCGGTGCTGGTGTGCTTCATCGGCTCAATAACAGGTATGCTGATCAGCTATACGATCGGTCTGAGACTCGGGCAGCCGGTGGTAGACAAATACGGGAAGTGGATAGGGCTTACGCCGAAGCGGTTCGCGAGTGTGAAACGATGGTTCTTCCGGTTCGGCAACTGGACGGTCTTCATCGCTTATTTCGTCCCGGGCCTCAGACATGTTACGAGCTATATCTCCGGAATCAGTGCAATGTCTTTCAGGAAATATCTGATTGTCACCGTTGCCGGTGCATTTATCTGGTCGCTCTTGTTTGTTTCTATCGGGTATCTGGTGGGTGCAAGGTTATCCTTTGCGTAGCTTTGCATAGTTTTGCAATGACCGGAGCGGGCAGGGTATGATGATAGCTGTAGGTAATAATCTTTTATAATCAAAGAAGATATTACTATGGTTAAACCTTCTATTATATACTGTAAAAAACATCCACTTATTGCCGTGTGTGCATTGCATTAGGTGAGAAGCTATAGTGATCTGAGGAGGGAATACCGTAATGCCGGAAACACAGGAAATAGTTATTGAAGAATACGTGCCTGCCAAACATGCCGCGTCCATTGCCGAGATGTGGAATCGGAGCTTTGAGAGCTGGGGCGGGGACAATACTTACCGGACAGAGGAAAGTGTACTCCGTGAACACGAGAACAGCACGCTGCTCAAGGTATTTCTGGCCGTTGCGGGCGGAGAGGTTATCGGATATTGCAGCTTCTCCCACTACAAAGAGGATACAGGCGCGCTTTATATTCCACTGCTCAATGTCAGACCGGATTTCCATGGACGTAAGGTTGGCAAGAGACTGGTAAGACAAGCTGTCGAGGAGACCATCCGGCTTGGCTGGCCCCGGCTTGATTTGTACACCTGGGCAGGGAACGTCAAGGCGGTTCCTACCTATAAGAAAAGCGGTTTTTTCTGGGAGAAACGGGACGATACCACCCACCTGATGAATTTTATCCCTTCAGTGCTGCAGACCGGAGCGGTGAAGTCTTATTTCGGGAAGATCGACTGGTATAACGACAGCATCCGCGAGATCAACGTTCAGCCTGACGGCCAGGGGGATAACGGATTTGACTATTTTACATATGAATGGCTGAAAGACGGCCTGCAGCTGAAAATGCAGTATGAGCGGAGCGGCCGCGGCCTGCGCCTGATTGAGACGGAGGATTACCGGATACAGGCAACGATTCCTGACCGGCATGAGCTGCCTTTTGGAGCCCGATACCCCATTGTCTATGAAGCTGTGAATAAAAGCGGAAAGCCTTTGGCTCTGGAGATTAAGGGTATAAGCAATCCGCAAATCAGCTTTGAGCTGAACGGAGCGCAGGAGATTGAATCCGAGGCAAGGATCGAAGGCAGCTTTTTCATCCATCCGGCAGAAGAGGAACAGAGTATCTATCAGACCCATCCGGTTGTTGAGGCCGAACTGCTCATTAATGGGCTGCCCGCCGTATTCAAACTCGGGGTTGAACCCAAATTCCCGGTCAAAGTACAGCTGCAGCTGCCGGACAGAATAGCTTATATAGGCGAAGAGCTTGAAATTGATGTGATTGTCGAAAATGAATACAACGCAGATACGGTGTTCGTCTTCGACCTGCCTGATGATGCTATACTCGCTTTCGGGCAGTCTGCACTTAAAGTCGAAGTTCCGGCAAAGGGCCGGAGAACGGTTACTGTACAAGCGCGGCTGCAAGCCTACGGCATTTGGTATCATAATGTGAAGATCCTTAATGAGGGCAGCAGTCCGGAGGAGGCCGCTTCATTAATTCTCCAGCAGGAGATGAGCCTGGTCTTCCCTGGGGCAGATGCTGCCTTTGGCGGCAAAATGGAAAAGGAATGGATCATCAGCAGCGGAAGATATTCGGCAGTCCTGGAGAAATCCGGCAATACGCTGAAGCTATATGACGGCCGTAAGAATGTCGTTAGCCTGCCTTATCCGAAGTTCGGTCTGCCGTATACCAATGAGTTCAAGAAGGTATCGCCTGTTGAAGTGCAGTATGATACAGATGATGGAGCGATTGTGCTTGAAGCCGTCTATGAACTGACAGCAAGAAAGGGCATGCTGCTGACCATGGTGGTGAAACTGAACAGCAATGGGCTCATCTCCCGGCATTTCAGGATTCATAACCCGCTGGACACGGATCAGGAGGAAGAATTGGTCTTGAAGGACAGCTTCGAGTTCAGCCTCAGGGGAGGCGTTATTCCTTATAACGGCAAGTATCTGGATTTGAAATCAGGTGTAGAAGCTTCCAGCCCGGACTACTGGGATGTGCAGAAGTTCACAGAGAACTGGATGTTCGCTTCACATGGGGCAATCTCGCGGGGAATCAGCTGGCCGGCAGAATTAATGCTTATCCAGGAGTCGTGGCTGCATGCAGTTGAGCATTCGCTGGGCCGGATTCCGGCTGGAGGCAAGCTGGAGACAGCTCCGCTGCGGATTGCGCTGGGAACTTGGAACACCTGGCAGGATTTCCGTTCGTTCGCACTGCAATGCAGCAACACACGCGATCTGAATGCTGCACAACAACTGGAAGTGAAGCTTAATCAGGGTAACCCGTTCATCAGCGGTCCGCTTACACTCTCCATTCTGGAGCAGAAGAAGAGTTATTTGGATGGCGAGATCACTGTTTCTTCTTGTGCAGGCAGCATTGAGGAGACATCGATTACGGTACAAGGTGAACACAAGCTCTCGGAAATCAGCCTTACGCTGACCCGTTCTTCAGGCTCTGAGCCCGATCTCCTTACGCTGCAGCTGGATATGGATATTTATGAGAGCTCCAGAGCTTTCCTTGTCCTTCCTGTGTCGGATCAGGTTATCCACCGTCAGACGCTGGAGATTGAGCAGTCCCAGGTGCTTGCCGTAGACAACGGAATTCTGCGGATACAGGCCAGCAGCGATTTTGCTCCGGGATTATTCTCGCTGGAGTATCGGGGACAGGAATGGCTGGATTCCTCTTTTCCACAGCCCATAGCTAAATCATGGTGGAATCCCTGGGTGGGTGGGATTTTAACTTCGGTCACTGACATGTCATTACGCAGCTTCATGGAGGAGCCGCGGACCGCTGAGTTCGCTGAGCTCATGGACGATAAGGGTAACCGCTGGTCGGGCATACGCATGAGCGTTACCATTCAGCAGAATGATAAGTACAAAGGACTTATCCTGAATCAGTATTTCATGATGCTTCCGGGTGTGCCTGTGCTTGCCTCTACTGTACACATTGAACAGAATACAGGCACGCCGTTATATCCGCTCGAGCTTGAAACCTCGTCCCATTACCGTGCGGCCGCTGACCTTAAGGACAGCAGAGGGTATCTGAAGAACAGCAGTGGTGAAGAGCTGGTGTATAAGGCAGGAAGAGTCCAACTGGGGGTTAGAAGTACTAACGGAATCCTTCAAGTGGGCTCCACAGAACGTAATCAGCGCCTGACTCTAGTTACTGCACCGGATCTTACTTCTACAGCCTTAATGGCCAACACTCATGCGGCACTGTCGTATGCCATAGACCCGCTGTATCTTCAAGACGGGGAAGAGCGGTTCAGCAAGCCACAATTCTATCTTATCTCGGATCTGAAGATTCCTGAGCAGGCCTACGCCGATCTACTGGGAATCCGGTTCAACAAATGAGCTGAAGAAAGGAAGCACCCATGAAAATCATTGATGCACATGTGCATTATTCGAATATTGATACCTTTCACGAGACAGCCCGGAGTTTAGCGCATATCGATTATACCGGCAAAGGACTTCTGGAGGAGTTCCGCCGCTCCGGTGTTGTCGCGGGAGTCGGTATGGGCGTAACGGAGACGGCCGCAGGTAGCTTTCCGGATTCCGAAGCGCTTAATCCCATGCTGCTTGATCTTAGCGGGACACTTCCTGACAATTTGTTTACCTGTGCCGGAATTAATCCGCTGACTCTCCATCTGGACGGGCAGCTGGAGGCGCTGGAACAATCGCTGCAACAGAAGGATGTCGTTGGAATCAAGCTCTATGCCGGGTATTATCACTTCAATGTGGGGGATGAGATCTACGATCCGGTCTACAAGCTGGCCTCTGCTTACGGACTGCCGGTCGTTATTCATGGAGGGCTAACTTACTCTGACCGGGGACTGTTGAAATATTCGCATCCGCTGTCTATGGAAGAGACGTTCCTGAAGCACCGGGATATTACCTTTATGCTCTGCCATCTGGGCGATCCCTGGGTTATGGACACAGCGGCGCTTTTGGAGAAGAATCCGAATCTCTATACCGACCTGTCCGGCTGGATCGTCGGAGACCAGGCCAAGGTGGACCGTCTGCTGACCGAGCAGACCTACACCGATCATTTCCGCAGGGCGATTGTATTCGCCGAGAAATATGACCGGCTCGTCTTCGGTACCGACTGGCCGCTGGTTCCGCTGGATGCCTACATTACATTCGTGAAGCATCTGATCCCGGAAGCACACTGGGAGGATGTCTTCTATAATAATGCACTCCGCGTGTTCCCTAAGCTGGAGGAGCGGATTAGAGAACTGGATTTGGCGGAGGCGTAAACGATGCACAGAATTTCTGACGAAGATGCTTATAAGTATGGCATTGAAACCAGACATGATCTTATGGATAGCGGTGAGCGCAGATTCAGATTAATCTGCTCAGCGGACGGAAGCTCCTATTGCCGGACGGTAGCCTCTGAGAAAGGTGCCTGGCAGAGCAGTCATTATCATAAATCCGTCTCTGAGATCTACGTCGTGCAGTCCGGCTGGATGGTCTATGCGGAACTGAAAGAAGAAGATTTCAAGCTTCGCGTATTACGTGAAGGAGAAACAGTCTCGTTTGCGCCTTTCGTGCATCATAATATTTATTTGTCCTCCGAGGCAGTCATCCATACGATTAAATACGGCAAATCAGAGGACAATGACTGGCACGCCTCCCCGGAGCTGGATAGTCTGACACAACACCTCTCTTCGGAAGCACTTTTATCTATCTGAGACTTAGAACAGTGATCCTCCTCTAACCGGGGAATTACTGTTCTTTTTGTTTTTTGCGTGAAATGGGTTGGGGCCAGGGTTTACTCCCGCCTGATGCTTGATGAGGCAACCTGTGCTAAGCTGTTAAGGGTCAGACTTGCCGAAATATAATTATTCCTGCAGATGGAGGGTTATTATCATGCCTCATGTTAAAGTTAAAGACCTGGAATTGTTTTATGAAAAAATGGGTACCGGAGAGCCAGTTATTTTTCTGCACAGCAGTTATTCGCGCGGGTTATTGGCCTTTTCTAGTCAAATTCTGGATTTCCAAAATAAGTACACCTGTTATTTCATTGATTTCCGCGGTCATGGCAGAACCAGGTGTAAATGTCTCGAATGGTCTACGCCTCAGCTGGCGGATGATATCGCAGCCTTCATGGATTGCATGAGTATTGAAAAAGCGCATCTGATCGGCTACAGCATGGGTGCAAATGTCGGACTGTACCTCGCAGTAAATGATCCGGCCAGAGTTGCTACGCTAACTACAATTGGAACCGGCGGATTCTGCAATCCGGCTGGTGCTGAAGACTTTGAGCCGGAGCGTCTGCTGGAGCTTGGGCAACAGGAATTCATCCGTCAGATGAAAGAGAGGCATGAAGAAGCACATCTAGGTAATTGGCAGGAATTCATGCGGCAATCAGCTACTGACTGGCGTAGATATCCGGACCTGAGCGAAGCACAGTTAAGCAGTATCGGCTGTCCGGTTCTAATCATTGCAGGAGAGCACGATACATACGCTGCAGCGGATAAGATCATTCAGCTAGTCTCGCTGATCAAAGGATCACAATGCCTGATCGTCCCGGGTGCCGGCCACCGGCCGCATATGGGAAGGGAACAGCCGGTGCTGGTGAACGATACGATCCTTGAATTTCTCGCAAAGAATTCTAACCTCAAGTGAAAGGGCTGTACATATCTTATGAAGAAAGTCATCGTAATTGGAGCAGGGATTCTCGGGGCATCTACAGCCTACCAGCTGACAACAATGGGGGCAGAGGTGCTGATTGTCGACCGTAAAGATCAAGGACAAGCCACGGATGCGGCCGCAGGCATCATCTGTCCCTGGCTGTCCCAGCGGCGCAATCAGACCTGGTACCGGCTGGCAAAGGCTGGTGCAAGATATTATCCTCAGCTGATCGCGGAACTTGAGCATGCAGGCGAAACCCATTCGGGCTATGCCCGGGTAGGTGCACTTAGTATTCATACGGATGCGGGCAAGCTGGACAAATTAGAAGAGCGGGCGCGTCAGCGGCTGGCGGATGCACCGGAAATCGGAGAAATTACGCGGCTTACGGCTGAAGAAACCCGTGAACGGTTCCCGCTGCTTGCTGAAGGGTATGCCTCTGTTCATATCAGCGGGGCTGCCCGGGTAGATGGACGCGCCCTGCGGGATGCGTTACTTCACGCTGCGCAGCAGCAGGGTGCCACCAGAATTGCCGGAGATGCGGCGCTTCAATATGAGCCAGGCCGGGTGACCGGTGTTACTGTAGGTGCAGAGTGTTACCCGGCGGATGAAGTTATTGTGTGCGCAGGCGCCTGGGCGAACCCGCTGCTCCAGCCGCTTGGCATTGATTTCAAAGTCAGCTACCAAAAAGGGCAAATCCTACACTTGAAGGTTTCCGGCCAACGGGATACGGAAGCATGGCCGGTAGTCATCCCGCCGAGTGATCAATATCTGCTCGCGTTTGACCAGCAGCATATTGTAATCGGGGCAACTCATGAGAATGATATAAAAGGATATAATACCAGAGTGACCGCTGGCGGCATGCAGGAGATTCTGAATAAGGGGCTGGAGGTGGCACCTGAACTGGCAAACAGCACTTTGGGTGAAGTGAGGGTAGGATTCCGCCCGTTTACACCAGGCTTCCTTCCGGTCTTAGGTGCTGTCCCTGGATGGAAAGGGCTTCTCGCAGCCAATGGACTGGGAGCTTCCGGACTCACAATGGGCCCGTTTATCGGCAGCCAGCTGGCGAAGCTGGCACTAGGCGGAGAGACCGATATGGATATTAGCGCTTATGACCTCCAGGCAGCGATGGAGAGCAGATGATTACGAATTCATTTCCTGCAATGGAAGGATTAGATTCAATTCTGCCGCTCCATTGAACTTTTGTTTGACAGAAGAAGATGTGTAATCCATAATACAATCCATACTAAACATATATGATTTATAGAGGAAGGGTGGATCACACGTGACCAAGTTAAAGGCTACATTTAGAAAAACGATTGGAATGGGGACACTGACAGCAATGTTTGTAATGCTGCTGGCAGGCTGCTCCGGTTCTAACAACAATGCGGACACCAGTAATGGCGCTCAGGCAAGTGCGAGTCCAGCCGCAACGGAAAGCACAAGCACAGCAGAACCTGCTGCAGGAGGTACTTTTACCTATGGCCGGCCGGCTTCCGTAACCTCGTTTGATCTGCATAACCAGATCACCTCCAATAATGCGTTCGCGATTGATAAAGTGTTTGAATCGCTGGTCGCTTTTGACAGCAAGGGTGAAATTAAGGACTTTCTTGCAGAGTCACACACGATCAGCGAAGATGGCCTGACGTATACCTTCGTTTTGCGTGACGGTCTGAAGTTCTCGAACGGAACGCCAGTTACAGCAGAGGATGCTGTGTTCTCTCTGAACCGTCATTTGACGGTTGAAGGTCCGCTGGCGATCTCGGCGACGGTCGAATCCTTCAAGGCACAGGATGACAAGACACTGGTAATTAAGCTAAAAGAACCCTACACACCGTTCATCTCTGAGCTGTCCAACTTCTCCAATGGTATCATCCCGAATAATTTCGGCGGCGTCAGCGAAGAAGAGTTCTTCAAGAAGCCGGTAGGCACGGGCCCTTTCGTAGTTGAATCCTGGGACCCTGCTGGTGATGTTACCTTCACCAAGAACACAAACTACTGGCAGGAAGGCAAGCCTTATATCGATAAGCTTGTCTATAAATTGATTGAAGACGACAGTCAGGCGATCAACCAGCTGAAGGCAGGAGAAGTGGATGCAGTAGAAGCGCTGTCCCTTCAGAATGCAGGTGAGGTTAAGGACGGCACAGACACTACTGTCGTAACGAACGGCAGCTGGGTGACGGAGCAATTGTTCTTCAACACGCTGGATGAGCATTTCTCCGATGTGCATGTCCGCCGTGCACTGGCGCTGGCGCTGGACCGTGACGGTCTGACCAAAGCATTAACCTTCGGATATGCACAGACCGCCAATTCTTTGCTGCCGACAACGATTCCATACAACGCCAATGATACCCTTAAGTCATTGAACTTCGATGCAGCCGCAGCCAAGGAAGAGCTTGCCAAATCTGCATTCCCTAACGGATTCTCAACCAAGCTGCTGATCGCTTCCGGCAACAGCACAAGAGCCCAGGAAGCACAGATTATTCAGGCAGCAGGTCAGACCATCGGAATCAAGATTGAGATCGAATCCGTTGAACTGGCTACCTTCCGCGAACGCTTCTTCGCCTATGATTTCGCGGCGATGCTGAACAGCGGTCAAGCCGACTCTCCGGAAGCGAACTCGATCCTGGCGTTCCAGACCGATCCGGAAGGCTTCAGCAAATCGTACTGGACGCATTACACGAACGATAATGTAACCAAGCTGCTGTATGAGGGCCAAAAAACAGCCGACGGCGATGCCCGCGCAGCCATCTACACCGAGCTGCTGCAGACGCTTGCAGATGAAGTGCCTTACATTCCGCTCTACTACCCGGATATCCTGATTGGTGCCCGTTCTTCAGTGGATGGACTGGTTGTTCTGCCTAACGGCAGTATCCGTCTGGAAGATGTGCGCGTAAGCAAATGATGAATTCCAGGCGAACCTTAACCGGTGCGCAAGGAAACAATGGTTCTTACAAGTGGCTGGGGATAGCACTTGTAAGAGCCTTAATTGTTATCCTCTGCGTGATGACGGCAGTCTTTTTCCTCATACGTATTGTACCCGGCGACCCTGCCAAAATGATTCTCGGAGAATACAGTACGCCCGAAGCGCTTAAGAATATGCATCACACCCTGGGGCTGGATCTCCCGCTATGGGAACAATTCATCCGGTTTATGAAGACCTTGTTCACGCAAGGGGATACCGGTAACTCGATTATTATGGGCACCTCGGCACGAGAGCTGATTATGCAGCGGGCTCCTGTAACTTTGCTGCTTATCCTGATTGCCTGTGTGCTTGCAATTATTACTGCACTTCTGCTTGCTACTGCTGCAGCCACACATAAGGATAAACTGCTGGATCATCTGATCCGTATCTTTCCTGCGATCACTCTCGGTATGCCAATCTTCTGGGTTGGCATCCTTTTGATTCTGCTCTTTAGTGTCCGGCTGGGCTGGTTCCCTGTCGGGGGAGTAGGTGAAGGCTTCACAGGGACGCTGCGAAGCCTGGCGCTGCCGGCGATAACGGTTGCTTTTTCACAGATTCCTACGCTGGTCCGCTCGCTCAGGGCCCAAATGCTGGAGGTACTCGAATCCGACTTTGTCGTCACGCTGAGAGCAGCGGGTATACCCTCCAGAGTTATTCTGTTTAAGCATGTCCTGCGCAACTCTGCGCTACCGACACTGATGCTGCTGGGAGTTAACATCTCTTATCTCATCGGGGGTACGCTAGTCGTCGAGCAGGTATTCGGCATCAAAGGGATCGGCAGCCTGCTGTTCACTTCAATTTCGAATCGGGATTTCCCTGTCATCCAAGGAATAGCCCTTTATTGCGCGCTATCTGTAGTGATCATCAGTCTGCTGATTGAAATCATCTCCTGGTGGCTGGATCCCAGAACGAAGGGGAAACAATGACAACTACAACGCCAGATATACAATTGCCAGAGGGCAAGAAGCAAGTAAACGGGCTGAGACGGATATGGAATACCCCATCGCTGCTGATCGGAATCATTATGTTTGCAGTGCTCATTCTGCTGGCTCTGTTCATCCCTTACTTAAGTCCGTATCATCCGACGGAGCAGAACTTGAGCGCCTTCCTGCAGCCGCCGTCTTCCACCCACTGGCTGGGTACCGATCAGCTGGGGCGTGATTTGTTTACTAGACTGATCTATGCAGCGCGGACGGATCTGACTATCATGGTTCTGGCCGAGATCATTCCTTTCTGTACCGGTGTCTTACTGGGAATGCTGTCAGGGTATTACGGCAAGTGGACCGATAGAATTATTGCACTGATTACAGATACATTTATCGCTTTCCCGTTCTATCTGATCGTAATTATTGTGGCCTTCGCCAGCGGTGCCGGGGAGCGGGGGATTTATATCACCTTCATTCTCGTGGGCTGGATTGTATTTGCCCGTGTGGTCAGAGGTCTTAGCGCATCCTTCCGGGAACAGGAATGGGTGGCTTCTGCCCAGACCCTGGGACTGCCCGGCAGCCGCATTATTCTGCGCCATCTCCTGCCTAATGTATTGCCGCAAGCCGTTGTCGTGCTGATGACGGATATGGTCGGACTGCTTGTAGCCATTGTTACACTGGGTTATCTGGGTATCGGTATCGCACCGCCTACACCGGACTGGGGGACAATGATCTCAGACGGACAACCCTTCATTACCACCGCCTGGTGGCTGTCAGCAGTTCCGGGATTCGCCGTGGTATATACGGGGATAGCGTTGTCTCTGTTAGGGGATGGCCTGGCCGATATTTGGAGGAAAAAATAATGTCAACTGAGCCTGTGCTTGAAGTAGAATCACTGACACTTGCAGCCAAGTCGAAAGAAATTCTCGTCAATAATATCAGCTTCTCGCTTGCACGCGGGGAGAGTCTCGGGCTGGTAGGGGAATCGGGCTCCGGCAAGTCGCTTACACTGCGGGCAATCCTTGGTCTCCTTCCTCGTGGTGTGGAGCAGACCGGAGGGGCCGTACGGAGTAAGGTAAGCAGTGCCATGGTATTCCAAGACCCGAGAGGGGCACTGGACCCGCTCTGTCCGGTTGTGAAGCAGCTGGCAGAAGTCGTGTATTACAGACAACAGGTCAGCCGGAGAGCTGCACGGACGATTGCCTTGGAACTGCTTGAAAGACTGGGTCTTCCGGATTCTTTGAGAAAAAAAGACCGCTATCCCAGCCAGCTGTCAGGCGGCCAGTGTCAGCGTGTTGTTATCGCATTGGCTCTTGCCTGTAAGCCCGGCATTCTGCTCTGCGATGAGCCGACAACCGCCCTGGATGTCACCGTTCAGCGGCAGATCATCGACACGATCACCAGTCTGCAGCATGAACTCGGTTTCGCAATGGTCTTCGTCACCCATAATCTGGCGATTGCCGCTAACCTCTGCTCCAGATTGTATGTCATGAAGCAGGGGCAGATAGTCGAGCACGGCGAGACGCTTAGTCTATTGCAGCATCCGGCTGATCCCTATACGCAGATGCTGATCGATTCGGTGCTTCCGTTGCCGGAGCTTGAGCTTGAAGGGAGCAGACAATAATGGATTTAGCTTTGCAGGTGCGGGATTTAACGGTCCGTTACGGCGGATTTACCGCGCTCGACCATATTCAGCTGGATTTGGAGCAGCATACGACGCTTGGACTTGTCGGAGAGTCCGGTTCAGGAAAGTCTACGCTGGCGCGGGTCATTGCCGGGCTGATCGCTCCGGATGAGGGGCAGATTCTGCTGGGTTCCCAGGAATTGCGCAAGAAGAGAAGCAGAGAGCAGCATAAAAAGATTCAGATGATCTTTCAGAATCCGGATGCCTCGCTGAATCCCAAGCATTCTATCCGGCAGATTCTGTCTGAAGCCCTGCTGTTTCACCGGATTGTCGACCGTTCCCAAGTGGAGACAAGAAGCAAAGAGCTCCTTAGCCGGGTGCAGCTGGAAGCCAGATCCCTGGACAAATATCCGCATGAATTCTCCGGCGGCCAGCGCCAGCGGATCGCCATTGCACGCGCTCTAAGTGTGGAGCCGAGCCTGCTGATCGCCGATGAGCCGACAAGTGCACTCGATGTATCCGTGCAGCGGAGCGTATTGGAGCTATTCCACACGCTCAAGGCTGAGCTTAATCTTACCGTGTTATTCATTTCCCACGATCTCGGGGTTATTCATGCGGTCAGCGATACCGTTGCCGTCATGCGGCAGGGGAAGCTGGTAGAGATCAATACCAAGGATCAATTCTTCATCCGTCCGGAGCATGAATATAGCCGCGAGCTGTTATCTGCGGTTCCGAAGATGCCACAATGAAATCAATTACATCAGGAGGTCTATATGAACCGAGAAACACAAGGATTTGTCCCGCTGTCCCTGTCTGAGTTCAATACATTAACAGGACAGCTCTCTGATCTCTTATCCACCCAGTATCCTCCAGTGATCATTCCGGGGGAAGCCATATTGGGCATTGAAGCGGTAGCTGCAGGAATTGCTGCACCCGGCCGGACCATTCTAAATGTAGTGACTGGCCCTTACGGCAGTTTGTTTGGACAATGGCTGGAGCGCGGCGGAGCGACGGTGATCGAAGTGAAAGTTTCCTTCGATGAAGTCATTACTGTGGAAGAGGTGGCGTCTGCGGTTGAGCGGTATCATCCGGTTGCTATTTCTTTCGTACAGGCAGAAGTGGTTACAGGCGGCTCTAACCCTGCGAAGGAAATCTTCGGGCTTGCACGCCAGCATAATCTCATTACGGTAACAGATTCCGTATCAGCAGTAGGCGGAGAGGCTCTGTTAGTCGATGAGTGGTCCGTGGACTTTGCCGTAATGGGTGCGCAAAAAGCGCTCGCCGGACCTAACGGCGTCAGCGCAGTCAGTATTTCACCACGCGGCTGGGCCTTCCTGGAGTCGAATGAAAGAGCGCCCCGCAATTCCATTCTATCCTTGCTCGATCTGAAGCCGGCACCGGACGGCACGCCGCCGCTTCGCGTCCCGCCAAATATTCCAACACTGGAGGCCAGAGCTCTGATCGCAGCCTTGACTACTGTTGCCGATGAGGGACTGGTTCAAGTGATTAAGCGCCATGAACGTGCAGCAGCTTCTGCCATAGCGGGGATCACAGCTCTGGGTCTTGAACCCTGGCAGAAGAACAGCCGGCATTATTCCACATTGACGACCACGGTTCGGGTGAGCGGGGAGCAGAACCTGCTGATCAAGCAGCCTATCGGCATCGTGGCTCCCGGAGACGGCGAATTATCCGGCCAGCTGCTGCGGATTAACCATTTTGGGGCAAATGCCAGCCGGGAAGGTGTTGAAGGCGCAGTGCGGACGCTTGCCGGATTACTGAAGCAGTATGCAGAGCAGGCAGTACAAGCTGTCCGTCAGGTTTGGGGTGAAGCCCTATGATTCTCAAGCACCCGCAATTTCAGGCGTACAGCGGCATCCATATCGCAGGTATCGAAGGCAAACCGTTTGATATTGAAATTCAGAATGGCCGGTTCACTTCGGTTAAGGAAGCAGAACCGCAGCATGTACAGGGGGAACAACCTCAGCAGAAGCTATGGATCAGTCCGGGTATCATTGATCTGCATACACATCTGGCCTGGACCGATTTCGATCATGCCGACCAGCTGAACCGGGACAGCCGGGAGGTTGAAGTGATGCAGGCAGAGGCCTTCGCAGCCACCTTACGGACTGGCGTAACTACGGCGCGTGATGCCGGCGGCATTCTGCCAAGCACCATCCGTCATCTTGTGAAGTATTATCAGCAGCCGCTACGGGTGCAGACCAGCAGTGAAATGCTGGGCGCAGCAGATGCCAAGGGAGTTAAGCATCTGGAGGGCCGACTGGCAGAGATCTACGCTACCGGAGCAGGCTGGATCAAAATCATGGCAACAGGCGGTCTAGGCGCGCCTACCGAGAAGGTAACGGAGCCGAACTTCTCTGAGGAAGAGTTCGCCTTCATCGTCCGTCATGCACACGCGAACCGGAAGAAGGTTCTGGTACATACCTGGGGCGGCGTGACAATTGACTGGTCCATCCAGGCCGGAGTGGAGTCCATTGAGCATGGGATGTTCCTGACCTGGGATCAGGCTGGCCGACTGGCCGAGTCCGGAGTAGCCTTCGTGCCGACAACTTCGATCTACCGGATCGCAGCTGACCCCAAAGGTGTACTGGCGCTGAGTCCGGTCATCTGTGAACGGGCCGCCCGTGCAGCCGATGCTCATGCCGCGGCCATTGGATATGCCAAGCGGGCGGGAATACGTCTTGGATTCGGTACAGATTATGCTACTCCTTCACTGCATGGCTACAACCTGCAGGAATTCGATACGCTGTTCGATTACGGCCTGAACCGGGCAGAAGCATGGAAGTCCGCTACGCAAGACGCAGCTGAGATCCTTGGAAGCGGTCATGAGCTGGGGCGGATTGCCGAGGGCTACATTGCTGATGCGGTCATCTATGCTGCCGATCCCTATCAGGCACAGAATGCAGATCAGCTGCGGAAGAGCATCATCTCGGTGGTTACCGGGGCGGATGAAGCGGATCTGATCCAGACCCGTTGATCGTACTCTGCATGCTAAGGACTATCCTATTAACCATTTCATGGTTGTGGGTCAGTCCTTTTTCGCGTTCATTGCTGAAAATAATCCTTGACCTGGAACGCATTACATAAATTATAGTTCAGAGGAACATTACACAAGGGGGCTGGGGATTCATGAGTCAGAGCAGCAAAAAAATAGTCTTCATCGACATTGACGGAACACTTCTCACAGAGAATGGAATCATACCGGAATCGGCGCAGCGGGCGTGCAGACAGGCGCGGGAGAACGGGCATTTGCTCTACCTGTGTACCGGCCGCTCGAAGGCTGAGATCTATGACTCCATCTGGAATATTGGCTTCGACGGCTTAATTGGAGCAGCAGGCGGGTATGTAGAGAACGGCAATGAAATGCTTTATCACAAAAAAGTGACTCCGGAAGACGCCAAACATCTGGTCGATTATTTTCACGCCAATGAGGTGGATTTCATTCTGGAATCCAACACTGCCCTATACGGAAGCCGGAATTTACAGCCGCATCTGGAACGCAGAATTTATGGCGATCTGCTGAATGATCCTGCAGCGCAGGAGAGAAAACGGCTGTCCCCGCATCCTTATATCGCAACACTGACCTATGGGAACGAAGAATTATATTTGGATGATGTCAACAAAATTTGTTTTCTGGAGAGCAGTCTGCCCTTTCATCAGATCCGGGAGGCATTAGAAGGAAGGTTCACAGCACTCCAGAGTTCTATCCCCCTGTTTGGAGAGAACAGCGGGGAGCTGATGATTCCGGGTGTCCACAAGGGTTCGGCTATTGCCGATCTACTGAAGCACCTGGACATTCCGCGTGAAGACAGTATGGCGCTTGGCGATGGGCTTAATGATCTGGAGATGCTGGAATATGTCCAGGTGGGGGTTGCTATGGGTAATGCCAGAGAGCAGCTCAAAGAGATTGCCGATGATATCACCGACCACATTGAGGAAGACGGACTGTATAACTGCTTCCTGAAATACGGCCTAATCTCAGCTTAAATAGACACTGTATGCATACGGACCGGGTTGATATCCGATAAAGCACATGGTAAAATGCACTTAATTAAACGATTGGAGTTGAATAGTATAGTGTAGGATTCTCTTGCGGTATTAAACAATAAAACAGCTTTATAGAACGTGATCTTAAGAATGGCTACATTTTCATTCATAAGTTCATCTTATAAGGGCGTTATTTCGTGCGCACGTTTTATTCTTTATATGCAAGAAGGGTCTGCATCTTTTCACTCAATCAATATATCCTTATTCAAGTCCGTCCGGGCTGAATTTGCTGTATTTATTTGAGCTGTAAGAAGATAACCTTCTTGCAGCTTTTATTATTTTATACAGGAGGATATTGTATGTCATTAATCAATGTGAGCAATCTGACGTTTGCCTATGAGGGCACTTACGATAATATTTTTGAGCATGTGAATTTCCAGCTGGATACCGATTGGAAACTGGGCTTCACCGGGCGCAACGGCCGGGGCAAAACCACCTTCCTGAACCTGCTGCTCGGCAAATATGAATACAGCGGGACGATATCCGCACAAGTAAGCTTTGAATACTTCCCGTTTCCGGTTGCGGACCCCACAAGTCAGACGCTGGATGTAATCAGTGAAATTGACCCGAATTATATACACTGGAAATTAATGCGGGAGCTGAACCTGCTGAAGGTAGCGGAGGATGTGCTGTACCGGCCTTTCAATTCATTATCGAACGGGGAACAGACGAAGGTGCTGCTGGCTGCTCTTTTTATCAAGGAAAACAGCTTCCTGCTCATCGATGAACCCACCAACCATCTGGATATGAAAGCGCGTAAGCTGGTCAGTGACTATCTCAGCACGAAGAGCGGCTATATTCTGGTCTCCCATGACAGAGCCTTCTTAGACAACTGTGTAGACCATATCCTGTCGATCAACAAGACCAATATTGAGATCCAGAAGGGGAACTTCAGCAGCTGGTGGGAGAATAAGACGAGGCAGGATAACTTCGAGCTGGCGGAAGACGAGAAGCTGCGGCGGGACATTAAGCGGTTATCGGCTTCCTCCAAACGGACGGGCGGCTGGGCCCATGAGGTAGAGAAGTCCAAGAACGGCACCCGGAACTCCGGCTCCAAATTAGATAAGGGCTATGTCGGCCACAAGGCTGCAAAAATGATGAAACGCTCGAAATCGATCCAGCAGCGGCAGGAATCTGCGATCACCGAGAAATCCAAGCTGCTGCGGAACATTGAAAGCTCGGACAGTCTGGAAATATCCCAGCTTCCGTATCATAAGCAACAGCTGGCCGAGCTGGATGAAGTTTCGGTCTTTTACGGGGACAAAAGTGTTTGTTCAGAGGTGAGCTTCACGATTGAGCAGGGCGAGCGGATTGCACTCACCGGCAGCAACGGCTCCGGGAAATCGAGTATTCTCAAGTTGATCTGCGGAGAGGAGATTCATCATACAGGTGTTATACGGAAGGACAGCCAGCTTGCCATCTCTTATGTATCCCAGGACACCTCGCATCTGCAGGGCAGTCTGAGCGAATATGCCAGAGAGCACGGAATCGATGAAAGTCTGTTCAAATCGATTCTGCGCAAGCTTGATTTCTCACGGACTCAATTCGAGAAGGATCTGTCCACTTACAGCGGCGGCCAAAAGAAGAAAGTACTGATTGCCCGGAGCCTCAGTGAGAAGGTGCATCTGCATATCTGGGATGAACCGCTTAACTTCATTGACGTAATCTCCCGGATGCAGATTGAAGAGCTGCTGATGGAACATACGCCGACAATCCTGTTTGTGGAGCACGACCGGGAATTCTGCGCGAATATTGCTACCAAGATCGAAGCTATGGATTAAGATGACAAGCCTCTGCGAGCTGCAGGGGCTTTTTTTCTGCGTGTAAATGTAGTATGAATGGAGTGTTAATGCATTCCGGAAGGTAGGACTGTAATATTTGGCGTAATATGCTAAGCTTATTCAGGAAGAATAGCAAGCAGCCTGCACCATACAACAGAAGCTTAGAGATTACCACGATTAGGAGTGAGGATTTTGCAGACAAAGATCAGCCTCGAAGGCGAATGGAAGTTGCAGTTAGATGAGAGTAAGCAGGGACTCGTATTACCTTACACAGATGTAATCACACTGCCGGGAACAACCTCCCATGCCCGCAAAGGACCGAAGAATGAGGAGATTCTGGTAAGCGCTCTAACGGATGAATATCTGTTCGAAGGATCCGTCTGGTACTCCAGGGAGATTGACATTCCAGAGGAGCTGGCCGGCAAGAGCAGTTATCTATATTTGGAACGTACACGGCTTACAACGCTGTGGGTAGACGGGCAGGAGATTGGCAGCCGTGACAGTCTGAACACCGCCCATGTATACGAGCTCCCGCAGCTGTTGCCGGGTACGCATATAATCACGATCCGCGTAGATAACACGGGTTACCCGACCAAAGGCGGACATCTGACTTCGCCGGATACCCAGACAAACTGGAACGGAATTACCGGCCGTATGGAGCTGCAATTCTACGGAGAGTCACAGCTTAGCGGCATCCGCCTGGATTCGGAGCTGGCTGCACGTTCCGTCCGCATCACAGCAACTCTGGAGAGTAAGAGCGAGACTACTCTTGTAGTATCTGCCAAGAGCTTCAATAGTGAGGATTCACACACGGTAGAAGAGCAGGAGTACATAGTATCACCGGGGAAGTTCTCAGTAGACTATGCACTCGGCCAAGAGGCGCTGCTCTGGAGTGAATCCGCTCCCAATCTGTATAATATCCTCCTGGTTCTGAAGGATAGCGAAGGCAATGCCATCGACCGGCAGGAGATTATCTTCGGACTGAAGGAATTCCGGGCAGAAGGCGACAAGTTCACGATTAACGGGGAGAAGACTTTCCTCCGCGGCAAACATGACGGACTGATCTTCCCGCTGACCGGTTATGCTCCTACAGATGTTGAAGAATGGGTCAGAATTCTTGGCATCGCCAAGTCTTACGGGATCAATCATTACCGTTTCCATACCTGCTGTCCGCCGGAGGCTGCTTTTACCGCTGCAGATATGCTTGGGATTTACATGCAGCCGGAGCTTCCGTTCTGGGGTACGATTACGGTAGAGACGGACGAAGGGCATAATCAGGCAGAGCAGGATTACCTGATCAGCGAAGGCTATGCCATTCTGCGGGACTTCGGCAATCATCCATCCTTTGTGATGATGTCTCTCGGCAACGAGCTGTGGGGCAGCAAAGAGAAGATTGATTCCTTCCTGAAGGACTACAAAGCGTTCGATGACCGGCCTTTATACACCCAAGGCTCCAATAACCACCAATGGGTACCGGAGATTCTGGAGCATGACGACTTCTTCAGCGGGGTTCGCTTCACCCGTGACCGGTTGTTCAGAGGCTCCTATGCGATGTGCGATGCTCCGCTGGGACATGTCCAGACCGCTGTGCCCGGCACGATGAAGGATTATGACGACCAGATCGTTCCTCCGGACTTCCTGAATGGAGGAGGACAGGCTGCTGCTGCCGGCGGCGAGATCCAGATCCAGTATGGCACCGAAGCCAAAACGGTGCAGGCTGGCGGAGAATCCGGCGAATGGATTCCGCAGGTTCCGGTAGTCTCGCATGAGATCGGACAATACGCTACGTTCCCTAATTTCGAAGAAATCACGAAATACACGGGTTCGATCAAAGCTGAGAACTTTGTGATTTTCCGTGAACGGCTGGAGAGTAAGGGACTGGGACATCTGGCATCGAAATACTTTGAAGCCTCCGGCCAGCTTGCGGTAGCCTGTTATAAGGAGGAACTTGAGGCTGCCTTCCGCTCGCGGCGGCTGGCCGGCTTCCAGCTGCTGGAC
This sequence comes from Paenibacillus sp. FSL E2-0178, assembly GCF_038593005.1. NCBI lineage: Bacteria > Bacillati > Bacillota > Bacilli > Caryophanales > Paenibacillaceae > Paenibacillus > Paenibacillus sp. FSL E2-0178. Next base: position 620,549 of record NZ_CP151953.1, on the reverse strand, counting down.
CTGCAGGATTTCAGCGGTCAGGGAACTGCGCTGGTTGGCGTGCTTGATGCCTTCATGGATTCCAAGGGACTGATCAGTGCCGAGGAATGGCGTACGTTCTGCAATGATGCGGTGCTGATGGCACGATTCCCTAAGTATAATTATACTGCGGGTGAATTGTTCGCCGCCCATGTGGAGCTTAGCTGCTTCCGCAGCGGTATGCCGGATTCCGCTCAGCTGCTATGGCAGCTTGCAGCAGACGGTAATGTAATTGCTGAAGGAACAACCTTAGCGGCCATTCCGGCCGGAAGCCATTATATCGACATCTGCGATCTGGCGGTAACTCTTCCTGTCGTAGAGCGGATGAGTAAGATCATATTATCCCTTTCCATCCAGGGGACGGATATCCGCAAGAGCTACGACCTGTGGGTATACCCTGAGCAGAGCAGCAACCCGCTTGAGGACATTCATGTATTCACGGAGCTGTCCGAAGAGGCGCTTGCACTGCTGGAGAAGGGCGGCAATGTGCTGCTGATGCCAGAGCCGGAATCCCTGAAGAATGCAATTGAAGGGTACTACTGCACTGATTTCTGGTGTTATCCGATGTTCCGCTCCATCTCGGAGAGCATGAACCGCCCTGTACCTGTCGGTACGATGGGTCTGCTGATTGATAACAGCCACCCGGTACTTCGTGAGTTCCCGGGTGAGGAGCATTCGACCTATCCATGGTGGAGCATTGTGGAGAATTCGAAATCGCTGATCATGGATGATGCGGACCGCAGCTGGAATCCCGTTGTGCAGACCATTGATAATTTCGAACGTAATCATAAGCTTAGCTTCCTTACGGAATGCCGTGTAGGCAACGGTAATCTGCTGGTATGTGCACTGGATGCAGGCAAGGTGAGCGAGACCCCTGAAGGCAGACAGTTCTTGACCAGCGTGGCTAATTATATGAAGTCTGCTGAATTCAAACCGCAATACCAGGCAACTGTTGCCGAGCTTCAGGCGCTGATTCAATAGCAGTAACGAACGAATAACACAAAGGAGCGATTCTCCATCGGGAGAGTCGCTCCTTTGTGTTTTTTCAAGATTATAAGACTTCATCTATTCAGACTTCGGTTGTACCTGTCGTGGTCAGCTTCATTTCGGGTTTAGATTCAGTCTGCTCCCGGGATGTCTGCTTCACTTGCTTAATGAACAGGGAGAGCAGCAATCCCGCGATGCTGATGCCGATGATGACGAGATAGGCGTCATTGATGCCCTGGATGGAAGCCTCCATTAGCATGTGCTCCCGGGTCATATTACCTGCGCCGCTCCCGGCAGCCATGCTCTTCATAGCAGAGGTTGTGCTGTTAGTCATTACCGTTACCAGCAGGGAAGTCCCTACGGCTCCGGCAACCTGCTTAACCGTATTGGAGATCGCCGTGCCGTGGGCATTAAGCTTGGCGGGTAACTGATTCAGACCAGCAGTCTGGATCGGCATTAGGATCATGGCGAGTCCAATCCGCCGTCCGGTAGACATGACGGCCATATACAGATAACCCGTTGAATCGGTTAGATTAGTGAAGCTGAAGGTAGTGGCGATCATGATCAGCAGACCGATGACGGCCAGCCATTTGGCCCCGAAGCGGTCGAACAGCTTGCCGGTGACCGGCATCAGGAAGCCCATAATCAACGATCCGGGAAGCAGCATTAATCCGGATTCCATAGCCGTGAAGCCGCGGGCATTCTGCAGGTAGAGTGGAAGTAATATCATATCCGCATACATCACAATGGTAACAGCAACATTAATAACAGTCGTTAAGGAGAACATCGGGTACTTGAACGCCCGCAGATCAAGCAGCGGGTTGGCGGAAGCTAATTGCTTCCAGGTAAACAGGGCCAGAGAGACGATTCCCGCGCCGAGCGAGAGGAGCACTTCCATACTGGACCATCCGGCGGTACCCGCCCGGCTGAATCCATACAGCAAAGCGCCGAATCCGACGGTCGACAAGACAACACTGAGAATATCAATCTTCGGGTAGGAGCGATTAGATACGTTTTTCAAGTAAATGAAACCGCCGATGATGATAAGTACTGTGAACGGAAGGATACCGTAGAACATAGCTTTCCAGCTGTATTGTTCCAGGATATAACCGGCCAGTGTAGGTCCAAGTGCAGGGGCGAAGATCACGGCTAATCCAACCATGCCCATCGCCGCACCTCTTTTCTCAGGCGGGTATAGCGTCAGGATAACATTCATAAGCAGCGGCATGATAATTCCCGCACCCACGGCTTGAATCAGCCGTCCGGTCAGCAGTACGGGGAAATTCCCGGCCAGCGCTGATAAGACTGTACCTGCCAGGAAAATAAGCATGGAGCTCTGGAATAGCTCACGTGTAGTGAACCGCTGCATTAAGTAGGCAGTAATTGGGATAAGCACCCCGTTTACCAGCATATATCCTGTAGTCAGCCACTGGGCGACCGATGCTGCGATTCCAAAATCAACCATTAACTCCGGCACAGCAACACTCATAATCGTCTGATTCAGCGTAGCCAGAAAAGCACCTAAAATCATTATGAACACAATAGGTCCCCGTCGAATTGAACTGATGTTTCCCGTCTTCTCTTTACTCACTCTACTCCACCCTCTCTAATGTCTAATTCACCGGCCGGTCCATGGCGCCCCGGGCAACAACATGAGTGTGCCAATGAAATGTTGAGAAGTTGTTATACAGATGTTAAAGAGTTGTTAAATCAGCATCACGCAAAGATTGTAGCGGAGTTTAACATTTATTTAACAACATTGCGTGATAATGAGGATCATAGAGCGTTGAGCAAGTGCTTATCCTTGTAAAGATCTTAGAAGGAGTGGGGAGAATGGAAGAGCGGATGGATAACGGATTCGTAGCTTTTGAGTACATCACGGTTCAGGCAGATCAGGAGCTTGCGCAGCTGTATAAGGATTGCTACAAGAATCTGGGCTGGATCCAGGCAGAAGAGAATACGCAACGGCAGGTCCCCGGAGCAGCTTATATCAAACCCGGATCTGTCGCACTGAAATTTAAGCGGAACCGGACAATCAGAAAAGTGGACGGTATAGAAAGGCTTCAGCAGGAATGTGATCATGCTCTCGCTTCTATTAAGCGGCTGGAGAAGTCCAAGACCTCCCGCGCTATTATTAATGCGTTGATTACCGGACTTATTGGCACCTGTTTTGTCGGCGGAGCCGTGTTCAGTTATCTGGACAGCAGAATTCTGCTGTGTATCTTTCTGGGACTCATCGGCTTTGCCGGCTGGGGGGCAGCCTATCCGCTATACAACAATGTATGCAATAAGGTGACCGCGGAGGCAGGCCCGCTGATTGAGGAGCAATATGAGAGACTATATCAGGCCTGCGAGCAGGCGAGCCGTCTGCTGACTTAAAGCAAGAACAATTAATGCGGGATACTTAAGCTACTTGGAGGAACGGGAAATGAATGATAGCTTTTTGATGACCAATACTATTAAAGTGAATAAGATTATCGCCTGTATCCTGTGGATCACGTTTGCCGCCTTCTGCTTCTTCCTGGGTACCAGTGAAGTTAGAAGTGAGGTCGTGGTGTCGCTGCTCCTGGAGCTGGCCGTCGTCACATGGTTCATTTACCGGAAGAAATATGTGCTGCAGACCACTGTTATTCTGACAATAGCGGTTCTGACCTGTACCATCCCATACATTGAATCACCGGGTGCAGGGATGCTGATCATGGTTGTGCTCTGTGTGATTGCCCTCTATTTGAATAGGGTGTTGCTGTACGGTTTTGGCGGCTTGTACAATATTTCGTATATCGTAATTTATTATTCGGAGCATCATGTGTTTGATACTACTTTCCTGATGACTATAGGTTTCATAGAACTGACTATTGTGGCATTGTACTTTGTCTGTAAAAGAAGTGCTGATCTGATTGAGCTATCCGCACGCAAGGAAGCCGAAGCCAAAGAACTGTTAAATGCCGTGGATACTATGGTGGATGTTGTTCATGAGCATACGACGGCACTCAATACGGATATTGCCCACTGCAGCAGGGATGCGGGAGTGTTACAGAAGATCAGCAGTGTTCTTACAACGAATATCCATGAGGTTACGGAAGGCATCGTAGATCAATCAGAGAGTCTCACCCATATCAGTACCATGATGAATGAAGCGGGCGGGCAAATGTCGGGTATCCATAGATTGTCGCAAGGTCTGGCACATACCTCCGGAGAAGCCGGAGTAGTGGTTAGGCGAAGCTCGGAGAACATCCGGCAAATGGGCAAACAAATGGGGATTATCAACACAGCAGTTAGAGACTCATTGACTACCGTCGAAGAGCTGAACCGCAGCATGGATGAGGTGAATAGCTTCCTGTCAGCGATCAAAGGGATCTCCGATCAGACGAATCTGCTGGCGTTGAACGCCAGTATTGAAGCTGCCAGAGCAGGCGAAGCCGGAGCGGGGTTTGCGGTAGTGGCGAATGAAGTCCAGAAGCTGGCCCGGCAATGTATGGATACAGTACAGCAAATCGATGCTATTATTCATACTATCAAGCGCAACACACAGCTTGTCGTCGACAAGGCAACTCACGGCAGTCTTGCCGTTATAGAGGGAGAAGCTATCAGCAGTCAAGTGCTGGAGAGCATTGACAGTATACAGAGCACCTTCCGGCATATTGACGAATACATACTAACCGAACGGAATCTGACCGATCAGGTAAGTTCAATCTTCAATCAGGTGCGTGAGCAAGTGGGGAATATCTCCGGTATCGCCCAGAAGCATGCAGCGGCAACAGAAGAGATGCTGGCTACTACTGAGGAGCAGGAGCATAGTATCGGACTGATCTCTGAATTCATTGGCAGCATTAACAACTCAAGTGTCCGGCTGCAGGCACTGATTGAACACCGTAACGAGTGAATTTGCACTTATAAAAGGAGGGGATCTGCATGATCCGTATTCTGGTGGTTGAAGATGATCTGAAGCTCAATCAAATCGTGTGCTCCTTTTTGGAAGAGAACGGTTATGAACCCGTCAGCTGCAGCACGGCCATGGAGGCTTTTGACAAGCTGGTTGACCATATGATAGATCTGATCATTTCGGATATTATGATGCCGAAGATGGACGGCTTTGAATTTGCATCGTTAATCCGCGACCAGGACAAGACCATTCCAATATTATTCATGACCGCCCGGGATGATATTTCAGCCAAGCAAAAGGGCTTCCGTATCGGCATCGATGATTATATGGTTAAGCCGATCGATATGGATGAGCTGGTGCTGAGGGTCGGAGCGTTGCTGCGCCGGGCGAGTATTGCCAGCGACAAAAGGCTGGCTATCGGGAGTCTGCTGATGAATGCGGATGAACGGACGGCATACGTGGATGAAGAGGAGGTTGCTTTGACGGTCAAGGAATTCAATATTCTGTTTAAACTGCTGTCTTATCCCAAAAAAACCTTCACGCGCAACCAGCTGATGGATGAATTCTGGGGACTGGACAGCGAGAGCAGCCCGCGCACGGTAGATGTATATATCACCAAGCTGCGGGATAAATTCTCCCATTGTCCGGACTTTGAGATTGTCACAGTGCATGGACTCGGCTATAAGGCGAAGCCGTTATGAGCGGGAGAGGGAACAAGAACAAACGGATCAACACCAGCTTCGTCCTCTGGAAGGACTGGATACTGCTGTCTATCGCCCTGATGATCGTTAACGGCTGTTTTGTGATGATCTACTTCTCGCTTAGAAAAGACGGGATTACTTCCGCACTCCTCATAGCGCCTTCCATGATCGGCTATTTCCTGTTCATCAGCCTGGTTCTCAGTGTAGTCACTGGCATTCTCCGCCACTATTCCTTCAGCCGGCCTATGCGGCGTCTTAGCGATGCTGCCAGGAAGATCGCCCAGGGTGATTTCTCGGTCAGGCTGGCTCCGCTGCGCAAGGATGGCAAGAAGGACTATGTAGAAGTCATGTTCGAAGACTTCAACACCATGGCGGAGGAGCTCTCCAGCATTGAGACACTCAAGGATGATTTCATCGCCAATGTATCCCACGAGCTCAAGACGCCGCTGGCCGTTATTCAGAGCTATGCGCGGGCTATACAGCAAGACAAGCTGTCAGATGAGCAGCGGAATAAATATGCAGATACAATCATGAACGCCTCACAGAATCTGTCGGAGCTTATCACCAATATTCTGAAGCTTAACAAGCTGGAGAATCAGGAGATCCTTCCCTTATCCGCACCCTATGATCTCAGTGAACAGTTGCGGCGCTGCGCTCTGGCCTATGAGAATCTGTGGGAGAGCAAGGACATCACCTTTCAAGCTGATCTGGAGACGATTGTCGTAAGGTATGACGAGAGTATTCTGGAGGTGATCTGGAATAACCTGTTGTCCAATGCCATCAAATTCACCGCTCCAGGCGGAAAAATCTCGCTTAAGCTGACAACCATAGCCGGTTATGCAGTGGTACGGGTGACGGACAGCGGCTGCGGTATGGACGAGGAGACGCTCAAGCATATTTTTGATAAATTCTATCAGGGCGATACCTCACATTCGCAGCAAGGCAACGGCCTTGGGCTGGCATTGGTGATGAAGGCGCTGCAAATGCTCGGCGGCAAGATTAGTGTAGACAGCAAACCGGGAACTGGAACCACCTTCAGCGTCCGTTTGAATATCAGATAAGGCAGAGCCTGCGCGCAGGGTTCTAAATAAATGTCTGGCACAGCTGATCCAGTATGGTGTCCTGGGAGTTGCCGCGTACATTACGCTGGAACAGATACGAATCACTGCTCAGGGCAATCATCAGCATATCTGCTCTGAATATACTGTCCGGTCCGGCTTGCCGGGCTTCCAGACTGACCTCTTCAAAAAGCTGAACCAGCAGCTGATGAAATTCTTCATACAGCGAAGTACTTGTTCTGGAATGCGCACCCAGTGCGGCAGACGAATGCTCAACGCCTGCAATCAGTCCGGCATGGATTTCTTTGAACTGCAGAAACAGGGCGAGCAGTCCCCGTAACCGTTCGGAAGGCGGGCTGGAATTGTTGCCTTGAAGATAGGCTTTAATGTCCCTGGACAATTGATCCACGGGGTCCCTGATTAAGTCCATGCACAGCTCGTTTTTGTTGCGGTACCGGCGGTACAGCGTTCCGGCACCAATCTGCGCTTCCGCAGCGATCTGATTCATACTGACCGGCTCAACGCCGTGCTCTTCAAATAATCGTAATGCTGCATCCAGAATACGCTGCCGGTTCTCGGCGGCGTCTTTGCGTTCGGGACGGCAGTTAATAACCGGTTGATCCATTGATCATCACTTCCTGTTCTTCTGTAGTCCCCGCCTTGACAAGTGGAGACCTCTCCGTTTAATATCAAGGCAAGGATAAGCGGAGAGTTCTCCACTTCATACTATTCGATAACGAAGGAGTGTGCAAGACGTGACGAAGGAACTAAGCCAGACCGCACTGCTGGTGATGGATATGCAGAATGCCATTGTGTCGCGATATGTACAGGAAGAAGGGGCTCTACTGCCTTTTCAGAAGGCAATAATGACAGCCCGCGAGCATGGCATACCGGTCATTTATGTTGGTGTTGCCATGCGCGAAGGTGTTCAGATTAGCCCACTTAACAAAATGTTCGGCAGAATGCCCGGCAATAGCGGAATCACTGCGGAGCACCCGTCGATGCAGATTCATGCCGCACTCTCGCCTCTGCCGGACGAGCCGTTTGTCGGCAAATACCGTGTCAGCGCATTTTCCGGGAGTGAGCTGGAGGAGCTGCTTCGCTCCCGCGGAATAGATAAGCTGATTCTGAGCGGTATCGCAACAAGCGGAGTCGTCCTGTCTACCTTGCGCGAAGCGGCAGATAAGGATTATGGTCTTACCGTATTGTCAGATGCTTGTATCGACTCCAATCCTGAGGTTCACCGTGTGCTTACCGGGAAGGTATTTCCCGCCCAAGCTGATGTGCTGACGGTAGAGTCCTGGGCAAATTCGTTGAAGTAAGAATGTTAGTCACGGAGTTCTTAAGAATAGAAGGAGGACAGTACTATGGGTTCATTAACAGATCAGGTTGCAGTAGTAACAGGTGCGGGTACAGGCCTTGGCAGAGCTGCAGCGATTAAATTGGCAGAGCAGGGTGCAACCGTCATTCTGGTAGGCAGACGTCAGGAGAAGCTGCAAGAGACAGCTTCATTTATTGAAGAGTCCGGTGGCAGAGCGATAGTCATTCCTGCAGATGTTACAATTCCTGAAGAGGTCCAGCACCTGCGTGACCAAGTAATTGCGCAGGCAGGGACGGCGGATATTCTGATCAACAATGCGGGCGGAACAGGAGCCCCGACACATATTCACGACTTAACCTTTGCGGCTTGGGATCAAACTCTACAGCTCAATTTGTACAGCCCTTATCTCGTAACTAACGCTTTCCTGCCGATAATGAGAGAGCAGCAATATGGACGCATCGTATCAATTACCTCGGTGATGGCCAATCTGGTCTACCCGGGACTGGGTGCCTATTCAGCTGCCAAGGCAGGTCTGGAGGCTTTGATGAGAACGGTGGCGGCTGAAGAAGCCAAGCACGGAATCATCGTCAACCTGTTCGACCCCGGCAATCTGCAGACGGAACAGAACCCGGGAGGTGCGAACGATCCGGCAACGGTTGTTGATGCCATTATTGACCTTGCCTCCTTGCCGGCCGGCAGCGCTGGCGGAGAAGTGATCAGAGCCTTATCCTAAGGAATGATGACACTGGCAATAGCCAACAAAAGAGAGCGGCTCCCGAATGTATGGAGACCGCTCTTTATTTGTGTCTGTAGACGGAAATCTTCATCAACCCCTTAATCCACTATCCCCGTACAGGCTCCAGTGAAGTCTGCTGAATATAATCCAGAAACCGTCTGGAGGCAGGAGACAGGTAACGGTCATGACGCCATTTCAAGCCGACCTCCCATTCCCAGCCCTCTTCCTCAATCGGAATCCAGACCAGGCCGTCCAGCATCAAGCCCAGCGTCTGGGGCAGTACAGAGACTCCAAGCCCGGCTTTGATGAAGCCGGCTACCGTAATCAGGTCCTCTGCTTCATAGGTGGAGGCCAGCTCGAAATGGGTGTTTTTGAATAGCGAGCTAATCGTAGCTTTGAGTCCGCAGTTTGTTTTTAAGCCGACAAAGGGTTCGCCGGACAGCTCAAACAAACTCAGACTGGAGCGTGAAGCAAACCTATGCTGAGTGGAGACCACAATAAAGATCGGCATACGCCGGATAATCATCCATTCGTCATCGGTCATTGTGGTTTCTCTGGAAGTAATCAGCATATCCGAAGTGCCGGTCTCCAGAGCTTCATCGATATCCCCGTGATTTCCCTGATACAAATCAAACCGGACCTTGGGGTTGCCCGCCTGATAATCCCTGATCAGTGAAGGCACCAGATCAACACCGAGAATATTCAGATATGAGATGTGTACCACGCCTGTCTCCGCATTCGAACATTCATCAATTTCACGAATACCGTTACCGATGTTCTTCATGGCTTCTTCCACCCATTTGCTAAATGTTACCCCATACCGGTTCAACTGGACGCCCCGACCATTCCGCTCAAATAAAGGAACGCCCAGCTCATTCTCCAGTTTGGAGATGGCATGACTCAGCGCGGGCTGGGTAATTCTAAGCGCCTTGGATGCCGAAGTCATATGCTCAAGCCGGGCCACAGTCAGGAAATACTCCAATTGCGTTAGCTCCATTTCAGGACCCCCTATTATATTAATATTAGTAATGGATTTAATGAAAATAATAAATTAGACGCATGAGTAAATCAAGCTTAAGATTAAAGAATCAAATGATGAAAAGGGGAACCAAACCATGACAATTACTTATGCAAATCCAATGACTGAATATGAAGGCAAAAAAATACTCGTAACAGGCGGAACTAAAGGTATGGGGGAGGCCATCGTAAACCGGTTTAAGGCTGCCGGCGCTACAGTGATGACTACTGCCCGCACACTCCCGTCCGGATTGGCAGATGCTGACTTGTTCGTACAAGCAGATCTGTCTGCCAAAGAAGGCGTGGAGAAAGTGATTGCGGCGGTTAAGGAACGTTTCGGCAGCATCGATATCGTAGTGAATAACATTGGCGGCAGTTCTACGCCTCCCGGCGGGTTCCTGGCGGCAAACGATGAGCACTGGATGGATGCGCTGAACTTGAACCTGCTTGCTGCCGTCCGGCTCGACCGGGGCCTGATCCCCTTGATGCTGGAACAGGGTAAGGGCGTAATTATCCACATTTCTTCTATTCAAAGAGTACTGCCGCTGATCGAGTCCACCATTCCCTATGCTGCCGCCAAGGCTGCGTTAAGCAATTACAGTAAAAGCCTCTCCAAAGAATTCTCCCCGCAAGGCATCCGTGTAAACCGCGTAGCTCCGGGATTCATTCAAACGACAGCGGCAGATGCCATGATGGAGAATATCGCCAAGGTTACGGGCAGTGCGGAAAGCGCGCTGCAGTCTGTAATGGATGCGCTGGGCGGGATTCCGCTGGGCCGTCCCGGCTTCCCCGAGGAAGTAGGCGAGCTGGTGGCATTCCTGGCCTCCGACCGTGCAGCTTCCATTACGGGAGCCGAATATGTGATAGACGGAGGAACCGTGCCTACGGTCTAAGCTGCAGCCGCATATTCACCGGTTAAGAGCTATCAAAGCCAGGTTAAATCTGATAAGACAGTCCGCTAAGCCATGCATTGGCTGTGCGGGCTGTTTTTTTTTGCTGTTTCGGGATATTATTCTTAAGATTAGCAGTTAAGCTGAACTTAAGAACTGTGCTAAAAGGCAAACGTACTAAGGGGGATTTTTTGGAACTGTAGGAGCGGTAGCGTCCGCCTTTGTATCCGGATTTCAACCGCGATAAGAGGTACAATTTAGAAATCTGGGGACAACAGCGGCCGGAAGTCCAAACATCCATCGAAGTTACGTCCTCGCCTAGCTGGCAATTCTTTAGTTCCATTAACTTTAATCTTTAGCTTTTCTTTAGATTTGGTTTAGACTGGATTAAGAATGGCAGGCTATAGTTACAGTTAGCGCAGCTTGCATGACTAGATAGAGGGGGATTTCACCATGTATACCATTCTCATAGCTGATGATGAATCGGAGATTGTAGAGCTTCTGCAGCTGTATCTGGAGAAGGAATACAACATTCTGCAAGCACAGAACGGGATTGAGGCGTTGAAGCAGATGCAGAATAACAAGATAGATCTGGCCATTCTGGATATTATGATGCCGGGGATGGACGGGCTGCAGCTGCTGAAGCGGATTCGTGAGCATGAGCATTTCCCGGTGCTGTTCCTGTCAGCCAAGAGCCAGCATCATGATAAAATCTTAGGGCTTGAGCTGGGAGCAGACGATTATATCTCCAAGCCCTTCAATCCGCTGGAGATCGTTGCCCGTGTCGGGGCCCTGCTGCGCCGGGTGCATCAGTTCGATGCCAAGGCTGTAGAAGAAGAGCAGACGAAGGAACAGATTGTGCTCGGACGGTTAACGCTTGACCGGAGCAGCTGTCAGGTTGAGGTGGCCGGCGAACCGGTAGCTCTGACTTCTACGGAGTACAAAATTCTCGAACTGCTGATGGAGCAGCCGGGCCGGGTATTTACGCGCAAGAAGATTTATGAGGCCGTCTGGGAAGATTTCTATGTCTATGAGGACAACAGCATTATGGTGCATATCAGCAATATCCGCGATAAGATCGAGCGCGATTCCAAGAAACCGGAATACCTGAAGACGATCAGGGGATTGGGGTACAAAATTGAAGCACCCGTGGAAAAGTAGAGATAACCGCCCGCTGCAAACGTCGCTGACGATCGACTTTCTGCTGTTCAACTGTATGCTGGTGATGCTTGTACTGGTGGTCTATCTGTTCATCCAGAAGGATATCACTCACGTCATCATGGAGAAGCTGATCCCCGATCCGGATCTGTCGGTCGAAGCCGGAGATTACCGTAACGAGCTGGGCCAGGGACCGGAGAGCGACCGGCTGCTGCAAAGCGGAGGGTGGCTGGAGCTGCTCGATTCAGGCAAGCAGGTCATCCGCGTTATTGGAGATAAGCAGGATCAGACCCTGGGCTATGATGAGAACAGTCTGTTCCAGGGGCTGGAGAACCGCAGCGATCAGCCCTATTACTACTCCATTTCTCAAGTGGATAGTGACAGCGGAGTGGCCTGGCTGCTGCTCAAGATTCCCCGCGATGTGGTCAGCGTATCCATTAACAACGAAATGCTGTTGGCCTATCTGAACCATTCGGTGTTCTTTTATGTGTTTGTGGTCAGCGGGCTGATTCTGATGCTGATCTTTGTATATAGCTACTGGGTCTCCAGACGGATCAAGAAGCCCCTGCGGGTTCTAAATCTGGGCATGAACCGTATGATGGAAGGGCACTACAATACACGGATTGCCCTCTATGCGGAGACGGAGTTTCTGCGGATCGGCAATAGCTTCAACTATATGGCGGATGTCATTGAGCGGACTACGGAGGAGAAGCGGCAGGCCGAGAAGAGCAAGCAGCGGCTGATGGTCGATCTGTCACATGATCTGAAGACACCGATTACCAGTATTCAGGGTTATGCGCAGGCGCTGGTCGAAGGACGGGTTACGGACCCTGAACGGCAGACCAAATACCTGAATTACATTTATACCAAATCCGTACAGGTGACGAAGCTGATTCAGCATATGCTGGACCTGCTCAAGCTGGATTCACCGGATTTCATTCTTCGCGTGGAGCGGCTGGAGCTGGGAGATCAGCTGCGGGAGATTATTGCCGACACTTACGGGGAAATTGAGCAAAAAGAGTTCCAGCTGCAGCTGCAGCTGCCTGAAGAGCAGGTGTATGCCCATTATGATCCGGAGCTGTTCGCAAGCGTGATCAACAATCTGATCTCCAATGCGCTGGCCTATAATCCTGAAGGGACACGCATCCGTGTGACGGTCATTCCGGAGGACACGACTGTCCGGATTGAGATTGCCGATAATGGAGTGGGCATTCCCAAGGAGCTCTGGTCTACGATCTTCGATCCGTTTGTGCGGGGGGATGAAGCCCGGACGACAGCAAGCGGTGGGACAGGTCTCGGATTATCCATTGCCAAGAAGAACGTAGAGAAGATGGGCGGTTCCCTGATGCTGGAGAGCCGGGAAGGGGAGCCGACGGTGTTCATGATCCGGATTCCCAGATAAATAACTTTCAGGAGGAATAATAATGAAGCAGGATACGTTCAAAGGGCTTGTGGAGATTTCTGACCGGGTAATTTCAAGTATAATCCGCTATGCAGTTACCGAAACACCGGGAATTGCCGGAATGTCCGGCAACCCGGTCAGCGGAAATCTGGCACGGCGACTAAGCGGTAAGATTGGCACCAATGGATTATCAGTGGATGTTACGGATGAAGCCGTGGCGATTCAGCTGGATATCATAATTAACTACGGATACAAGATTCCTGAGGTATGCCAGATTCTTAAGGATAACGTCCATCAGGCCGTTGAGCATATGCTGGGTTTGTCTCCGCCTATCGTGAATATCAAGGTCGATAAGCTCGCTTTTCCCAACCTATAGATCTGTCTTCACGTCATCGGTATAGAAATCCTTCACGACCTGCCGGGCAGCCAGCTTGTTCTTCGAGTAGTTGATTCTATAGATGCAGGAATAGATGACATTTAAGACATATTCAAAGGCAATCTGCGATGAAAAGGTACCGATCTTGGCATGCTTCACTTCATCCTCAGGCACTTGGATACACAGTGTGCTGAGCTTGGCCAATTCCGTACCGTGAGCTGCGGTGATGGTGATAAAGGGAATGCTGTTGCGCGTGAAGTACTTTGCCGCCTGCAAATTATTCGCTGATAACCCGTGATAGGTTAAGAAAATGGCACAGTCCTGCTGCGTAAGATTAACCGTATGATATTCCCACTCCGAGAGCTCCGTCGCAATCACGGCGTATTTATTGATTTTGATTAATTTATTCTGGAAGCTCTTCGCCCGGATCTCGGAATCGCCCAGCGCATAGATGAATATCTTGCCGGCCCGGTCCAGGATTTCAGCAGCTTCGGCTAACTGGGCATTCTCCAGAAAAGCAAAATTCTTCTCGATGGTTGCCTTCATTACTTCTGCAATTTCTTTGGCTACCTGAATGGGAGTTTCACCATGCTCAAACGGATAATTGACATCCACATTAGAAATGCTATGGACATCCAGCTGGAACTCCCGGGCCAGCTTTAGAATGAATTCCTTATAGCCCGCAAGTCCGAGTTTATGGGTTAGGCGGTTAATCGCAGAATGCGAGGTATAGGTAGCTTTGGCCAGCTCCTGTATGGACATCGGCAGCATACTTTCCTTATGGGTCAGGATATAGGCAGCAATGCTTCGTTCGTTGGTGGTAAAATGGTTCATTTCCTTTAATTGCAGCAGCAGCTTCATGACTAAGGTTCACCTCAAGAATTGAATTTCTAAGCTATAACAGACCCGGCTCTGAACATAATGTTCAAGGATTTACACCGGTAATTACATATGAACGGATAATTGTACCGTTATGCCTGCTAAGTCTTCACGGCGGGTCTTTTTTTTCTATAATTAATGAAAGAGAAGAGAAGAGGAGGAATTATAATGTTAACACTCGGCTATATCGGCAACGGCAAAAGCACCAACCGCTACCACCTTCCATTTTCCATGAACCGCGATCACTTGAAGGTCAAGACGATCTACGCCCGCTCGCTTACGAAAGCGGAATGGCCCAGAGTACCTGGGATTGAATATACTGACGATCTTGAATCCATGATGAATGACTCGGAGATTCAGCTGATTGTAGTATGCACCAACACCGATTCCCACTATCATTATGCCAAAATGGCGCTGGATCACGGCAAGCATGTTCTGGTGGAGAAGCCTTTCATGCTGACGGAAGAAGAAGCGGTCTCTATCTTTCAGTATGCCAAAGAGCGGAATCTGATCATTCAGTGCTACCAGAACAGACGTTATGACTCGGATTTCCTCACCGCACAGCAGGTTATAGAATCCGGTAAGCTTGGAGATCTGCTGGAAGTGGAAATGCACTTTGATTACTATCGTCCCGAGGTTCCGGCTTCAACTCCATTCTCTAAATACTACAGTTACTTGTATGGACATGGATGTCATACCATTGATCAGGTGCTGTCATATTTCGGCAAACCGGATACCATTCATTACGACGTCCGCCAATTGCTGGGCCCGCAGCAGATGAATGATTACTTCGATCTGGATTTCTTCTATCCTTCGCTAAAAGTATCGGTTAAATCCAGCTATTTCCGGCTCAAAGAGCGGCCAAGCTTCATACTCTACGGAAAAAAAGGTGTGTTCGTCAAGCAGACGAAGGACCGTCAGGAGGAGCATCTGAAGTTATTTTACCTGCCTGAGGGACACAGTGACTTCGGTATTGACCTGCCGGAGCATTATGGTATTCTAACGTATCTCGATGATGAGGGCAAGTACCATGAAGAGAAGGTCACCTCAGCCAAAGGCGATTATGCCAGGGTGTATGACGGGATCTATGATGCCATCGTTCTTGGCACAGATAAGGTAATTAAGGATGGAGAGACCATAGGCGTTATGCAGATTCTGGAGCAGGGAATGAAGGGGTGCCGCTAAATGAACTTGGGAATAGCCGGAGCCGGAATGATTGTCAAGGATCTGCTCAGCTTCATCGGAGAGATTCCGGGAATATCACTGACAGCCATCTTCGCCAGACCCGGCAGGGAAGACGCTCTGCAGGAGCTGCAGAACCAGTATGGGATAACCAGGCTCTATACAGATTACAGCACCATGCTTCAGGATACAGACGTTGATACTATATATGTGGCATTGCCGAATCACCTGCATTATGCCTTCACGAAGGAGGCGCTGCTTAGCGGCAAGCATGTCATCTGCGAGAAGCCGTTCACGTCCAATCTGGCGGAGTTTCTGGAGCTGAAAGAGATTGCTGAACACAGGGAGCTTATCCTGGTTGAAGCCATCTCGAATCAATATTTGAACAATGTTGTGGCAGTGAAGGAGCAGCTGGCTGGTCTCGGTTCCATTAAAATGGTGACGTGCAATTATTCGCAGTATTCTTCCCGTTATGATGCTTTCAAACGCGGTGAGATTCTGCCTGCATTCAATCCGGAGATGTCCGGCGGCGCCTTGATGGACATTAATATCTACAACATCCATCTGGTCGTCGGATTCTTCGGAAGTCCACAGTACGTGGAATACCGGGCGAACATGGAACGGGGAATCGATACGTCGGGCGTGCTGCTGCTGGACTATGGTGATTTCAAATGCGTCTGCATTGGTGCCAAAGACAGCACAGCTCCTGGTGCAGTGAACATTCAGGGGACGGAAGGGTACATACAGATCAATGGCTCCGCGAATGGATGCGACTCCTACGATTACGTCCTTAACCGGGAGAAGCCCGCCCGGGTGGATCACAAGGATCACCCCCACCGGATGTATGACGAATTCCTTCACTTCGAACGATTCATCCGAGAGCAAGACAGGAAGACAGCCGCCGAAATGCTCGCACACAGTGAGCGGGTGATGCGGGTTATTGAACAGGCGAAGGCCAGCGCCGGGCTTGTGTTTGGATCAGATCGCGGATAATAAAGAGCAGGGCTTCTTCCGGTACCGGAGGAGTTCTGCTCTTTTGTTTATCTTTTCAGAGGAGTGGTATACAATTATTAACAAATGCCTAAAGGATGTGGACGTAATGAATCTGGACAGAATTAGTGAAATTGCTCTTAACACAATGAGTCACCGGAAATCTCATCTGCAGAGAGAGACGGGGTTCGTCTATTATCATTGTCAGC
Source organism: Paenibacillus sp. FSL E2-0178 (assembly GCF_038593005.1). NCBI lineage: Bacteria > Bacillati > Bacillota > Bacilli > Caryophanales > Paenibacillaceae > Paenibacillus > Paenibacillus sp. FSL E2-0178. The sequence continues at coordinate 603,742 of NZ_CP151953.1, read as the reverse complement.
GGGTAGCCAAGATTGCTCTAAGCTTAAGAAAAGAATTGTTCCCGGATGAAGGTACAATGGACGATATCATTTATGTTGCCTCAATCTTCCATGATGTTACCAAAGGAATTGAACCCCATCAGGAGACCGGCTCTGTTCTGGTCAAGTCACTGCTGAAGGATGAATGCTCCCCGGAGCAGCTGGAATTCATATCTGACATTATTGCATTACATAATATTCGAAATCATGAGGAGCTCCCGTACTACATAAAGCTTGTACAAGATGCTGATATGCTGGATCATTTCGGCACCATGGATATATGGATGAAATTCTTCCATAGTGCGCATGAAGAGGAGAATGTATGGGATACTATCCGGTTCTGGGAGAGTGAAGAGTTCGATAATTATCTTAAGAAGTCACGAGGTCAGCTGAATTTCGACCGCTCGAAGCAAATTTTTGATACTAAGCTGAAGTTTGAACTGCAGTTCCAGGAACGTTTCAAGGCAGAGTGCAATGGAGAAGTAGATTTTAACTAACGAAGCAGATAAAAAAGCAGGCACTCCGGAAATTTTCCCACAGGTGCCTGCTTTTTTATGGCTGTAGACAACAATGTTGTATGTTTTACAACTTTGATTGATGGGTAACCGTGGGTTTGGAAAGATTGTTGTATAAAATACAAGAATAATCCTGCTAAGCCGCTTAAATAGGGTGAAATCCTGCATTTTATACAACAATTTTGGATTTGGGCCGATATTACGAGGAAAATGTTGTATTCTGTGCAGGATTTTATAAAAGTCACCAGATCTCTGATACAGAAAAGTCGATGAATCAAGGAATTTTGCAGGAAATAATTAACTTATTGTCGAATTTACTGGTTTGGGCTAATCCGGCGTACAGCCAGGGGCAGCTTACATACAATGGGGGAAGGAATTCGAACAACTATGAAAAAGATTGTATTACTGCTCACCGCGCTGTTGCTCATGATTGGGCTGGGGTATCCGGGAGGCACCAGACAGGCAGCCGCAGCACCGAAGTACACGGAGATTTCCACATTTGTGGACGGGACACTTATGATCTCGGCATCCAAGTCTGTACTCGTCAATGGTTCGGCTTATGTACCTGTGAAGCTGCTGAATCAGATTCCCGGCTTTACCGTTGCTACCGCAGCCTCTGTTGTGACCGTCACCGGGAGTAAGGGAAGCGCGAAGTTGAACAAAGACAACTCCATACTGTATAAAAACTCCAACTATGTCGCGTTCAAAACACTGCTTAAGCTTGGAGCCATAGACGGCAAATATGCCACCAGCTCGTATTCGCTGTTCATCTGGAGTACGGAAGAAGGCAAAATAAAGAGCAACACTATGCTCTACGCCATCAGCAAGCTGCCAGGAACCATGGGCCAGGCTGTGGGCAAGAAGGTCTATCTATATGCACATCCCGGCAGCCACTGGGTGACAGATGTTCAATACGCGGATGATACCAATACTTCTACATTCACCATGCTGAGCGAAGCTGGACTAACCTGGACGCTGGATCTGGACGACAGTGAGACCGACACGTTGTATACGGAAGAGAACCTCTTTGCTTTCAAAGAGAATTTCAACGGTGATTCGGCATGGGCTGTAAATGCAAAGATTCCGGACAGTCCTTTTAAGAACATGGAGAAGGTTACGGTCAAAGATTTCCGTTCCAGTCCCGGTGATGGCGGTTTAGAGGTACAGATCCGCCGGGCGAACGGTCAGGAAATCTATATCAGTCTAGACACGACCGTTAACCCTGTTGATTACCTTAAGGAGCTATTCTACTTTAAGAATCCTAGGACAGCTTATCCCAGCAGTGATGCCGTATGGGCTGCTATCCGGGATGAGCGGATCATTACCGACATGACGTTTGAACAAGTCTATCTGTCATGGGGAGAGCCCGACAGCTATAACGAAGATTTGGGATATATCGTATACGGCCATCAATATCTGTATTTCGTTAATAACAAGCTGAAATATTATTATGAGCTGTAGATGATTGCGCCATAATTTATGAATCATATTTTGAACTTTATCATTTAGCCAATACTTATGACATTGAATTATGTTTTGAGAATACTGGGAATTTTCATTTCTCTTATATCCGAGAAGAGCTTGATAAATTAAGTGCTTTTCAAAATTTTTTCTCACATGGGATGTTGGTCACGATGCGAAGGCGGGTTTTGAAGAAGAATCAGTCTTCACACATTTTAAAGATCGTATAAGTCATATGCACCTTCATGATTATAACGGTAAGTCAGACCATCAATCTTTATATACAGGAATCGTCCCTGTGAATAGCAGATTAAATTTTGCTCAAAAAAATGATTTGTCTGTGGTTATTGCCGAATCTGTAGCCAAAATCAAGAATTCAGAGTTTCTTAGTTAAGAAAGGAATTCAAAAGATGACCGCGAATTTAAAATTGTCTAAAGGCGATAAAGTAGGCTTAATCGCTTGTTCAGATGGTGTGAGAGAAGAAAACTCACTTGAAGTAGAGGCCTTAATCAAGGTACTGAATTCTTTTGGACTTGAAGTAGTCGTTGCTAGTACATTGTTCAGAAGAGATGCCTATTTCAGTGGTGCTCCTAAGGTAAGAGCAGCGGAATTAAATCGACTATTTAATGATGATGAAATTATGGCTATTTTTGATATCTCAGGTGGAGATTCCGCTAACCAAATCTTACCGTACATAGATTACAATAGGATTCGAATGAATCCAAAGCCTTTTTTTGGAATGAGTGATTTGTCGGTAATTCTGAATGGATTATATACACTAGGCAATATAAATTCGTATCATTATCAGTTGATGAATCTGGTCTATTCTGATGGAAAAGAACAACAAAATGCTTTCTACCAATCCTTTTTCGAAGGTCATAATGATCTTTATGATTTCCAATATAAGTGGGTTCGTGGTAACCATATGAGTGGTATAGCAATCGGTGGAAACATTCGATGTTTTATGAAGTTGGCTGGGACTAGCTATTTTCCTGACCCTACTAATAAAATCATCCTCTTAGAAAGTTTAGGGGGAAGAGCGAATAAAATAGTCTCCCTAATCGCTCAACTTCAACAAGTTGGATATTTAGACAAGTGCGCGGGTTTGATCCTGGGATCTTTTACCGAACTGGAGCGTTACAATGAATTTTCTGTCGTTGAAGAGTATGTTAAGGAGATTAGCGAATCGACCAAACTTCCAATTGTTAAGACAGACGAGATAGGGCATGGAAGTAACGGTAAGTGTATCGTAATAGGACAGGAGATTATCTTATAAGAACTTGATTCGAGGGTGATATGAAATGTGTTCTATATAGAATCTATAAATGAACAAAAACGATACAGAAAATTCCAATACCACTTAGGCAACATTGAATCGCTCACAAACCGTATGAAACGGGATTTCCTTTTGGGCGCACTCGTAAACATACCTAAGTCGGTCTTGTTGGACCTGCTTTCGTACCATGCAAGCTAAAAGCGCCCATAAGCGGATAAACGCTTTCGCGGAACGAACTTGGTAGGTGTCAAAACCCAAGTTGTTTTTGGACTGGCGAAAGAAGATTTCGATAGGCCAGCGTTTGGCATAGTATGTGGCTATGGTTTCGGTTCCCAGGGAAATATCCGTGCAACAAAAGGCGCGCAAGGCTTTCGGTTCCCCAAAAGCCAGCTTCGGCCAACAAAGTAAAACCACGGCGTTCTCGATTCCAGTCAGCGCTCCTTCGTAGCGATACATCCAGTTCGACGAACCGTTCACGATCAAGAGGCGAACATCTGATTTTTGGATGTGCTTCGCGAAGTCTTGCACCGAAGTTCGCATGCCTTGGGGATACAGAATCCGGTTGGTTTTCAGTGCTCCGATGAAGTGGTAGCCTGCAGCAGCGTAAGCATTGATCACGCGAGGGCAGGTAAACCAGAAATCTACCAAATATAATACTAAGAATTCTGCAGGGACTGGTTGAATTTCAACCTTTGTTCATACCCGTGAATATAGTTGAGGCCTGAGTGAGTTAACTCACCTGAATTAGCATAACCGGCTTCGTGAATATGGGTCAGGGTAATATTGAAATCTCTTTCGTCCATACCTATTTGGTTGAAGCGGGGTTCCTTCTCTTCTTCAAGCAACTTCAGAATCTGATATACCGGGTCCGTACGTAGCAATTCATTCAGCTTCCTTCCTGTAAGCAATATGGCTTTAGCATATGCACAAGGAGGGATGTTGGTGACCAACTAATACTAAGAAGGGGGCAAATAAATGAATGATTCGATCACTCTATTGCCAAGAGACAAACACGATTTTGAACGGGTACACGATCTGAACAAGCTGGATAAAAAGGACCTCATCCCATTAATCCCGGAGTTGTTACAATGGCTGCAGGATATAAACTGGCCTATAGCAGAAGAAATCTCCAATTTGTTGCTGACGGTTCCTAAAGAGACGGTTCCATACATAGAGGAGATTCTAAACGGAGGAGATGACATATGGAAGGCATGGTGTCTGCAGTTTTATGTAAGTCAATTGCCTGAAGAATTCAGACATCCATTAGAGAAGCAGATTCAGAGAATAGCCTATAACCCAACCAAGGGCGAAGAACTTGAAGAAGTGCATATTACAGCAAGAGAATTGCTCAAGGATTTCAGCTGAATTCCTTGAGCAATTGTAATTATTGCATACCGTGGCCCGTAATCGTCTTCGTCTCCAGACATTCCGCAATACCATATTCCCCGTATTCTCTGCCAAGCCCGGACTGTTTGTAACCGCCGAAGGGGGCTTTCATTTCCGGGCTGGCACCATTAATGCTCACAACACCTGCAGCAATTCTGGAGGCAACCCGATTGGCCTGATCCAGGTCCGCGGAATGCACATAGGCCCCAAGGCCATAGTTGGTGTTATTGGCGATTGCAATCGCTTCTTCCACGGTCTTATAGGTGAGAACCACTAATACGGGTCCGAAGATTTCTTCTCTGGCAATCGTCATGTCCTCAGTAACATTTACGAACAGGGTGGGTTTAACGAAATAACCATGTTCTAACCCCGCAGGCCGGCCGATGCCACCTGTCACCAATTCTGCGCCTTCATCAATACCCGTTTGAATATAGCGCTGTACGTTCAGGAACTGCTTCTCCGTAACAATAGGGCCAAGCACCGTGTCTTCCTCCCAGGGATTGCCGACCTTCACTGCCCCGATAGCTGATTGTGCCAGCTGCTTCACTTCCTGGAGACGATGCTCCGGAACAAGAAGGCGTGTACCTGCTACGCAAGCCTGCCCATTATTCATAAATCCTTGAGCTACCGCTACTGGAATCACTTTGGTGTAATCGACATTATCCAGAATTATGTTAGGTGACTTACCGCCGAGTTCCAACGTAACCCGTTTCAGCGTTTCTGCTGCACCTTTCAGGATTTCTTTGCCGACACGGGTCGATCCGGTAAAAGAAATAAGCGCAACATCCGGATTGCGGGTGAATTCAGCACCCACGGTATGACCGTAACCATTCACGACATTAATGACTCCTTTCGGGAGTCCTGCATGGTGGAATGCTTCCGTAATTCTTTCGGTCTGCAGGGCACTAAGCTCACTCGGCTTGATGACAACCGTACATCCCGCAGCAATGGCCGCCGCAAGCTTCGCCGTGATTTGTGAATAACTTGCATTCCAGGGCGTAATGACCCCGACGACACCGGCAGGCTCAGAGACTACCTTGGCAGAAGCGATATAACGGACAAACTCAAAGTTGTCCAGCGCCTGCTTCGTATCGAGGAAATTAGCAGCAGCCAGCTTCACGCGGCCGATGGCTGATTTTGTCGGGGCGCCATATTCCATAATATTCGCTTCCGCCATTGCATCCATATTCGCCAGTACAGCATCATGCAGCCGTTGCAGCATTTCACTGCGTTCTTCCACAGAAGTCTGAGAGAAGGTTGCAAAAGCTTCCTTAGCCGCAGCAATAGCCAGTCGGGCATCCTCCTCATTACCGAGTACAACCTGACCTATCACTTCTTGGGTAGCCGGGTTGATCAGCCGCTGAATCTCCTTCCCTTGCGGTTCGATATACTCACCATTCACATACATGCGATCCAATGTAAACATGTAGACATTCTCCTGTTCTTAAGATGGGATAGTATGAAGACGAGGAAATAATATCACGATAAGTAATCAAAGTAAACAAATAAAGCATAAAGTGTCTAAGAAGTATATTTTGTTTCTTGCTATGTGATTTTCATGTATAATGGGTTCACTGGCCAACAGGAGGAAAAAACAGTATGTCCTTAGACCCAAAGAAGTCCCTGGCGCAAAGCAAGCTATTGAAAAAAATCATTCCAGCCGTTATGAAGGATGGCTTCCAGCAGCTGAAAATGGAAGAAATCGCGAAACTGATGGATGTCAGCCGTGCTACTATGTACAAGCATTTTTCCTCAAAAGAAGAGGTCATTGCCGGTGTAGTGTACATTTTTGTGGACTACATAGATCAATTGAAGCTTCCTTCCGTGCAGGTGGAGGAAGAATTATTCGGGGTTTCTTTTCAGCAGCTGTTTGAGCAGTCAGTTTCGCTCGCCGGTAAAATATCTGAGGTGTTCCTGAAGGAGCTGCAGAGCGCTTACCCGGAGCTGTCCGACAGCCTGAGGTCGGCACTACTGAAGCGCGAGCAGCAATCGCTGGAATTCTACCGTCATGGTATAGACAAAGGCATATTCCAGCCGGTCAACGAAAGATTCATTCTGCTTCAAGATGAGCTGCTGCTGCGCGAGATTATGAATACGAAGTATTTACTGCAGAATCAGACCTCCATACAGCAGGTGCTGACGGACTACTATCAGTTTAAGAAAATTCAGTTGTTCCGCCCGGAGAAGATGGAGCTCATCGAGGATTATCTTATCATTCCGGTCATTAATCATGTCGCAGAGAAATACAATCGTACACTGTAGGAGGACAATATGCAGCTAATTCACCCCAAAGACATCCAAACCCAAATCGACCGGTTCACCGGTCAGGACCTTTATATACACCTGGAGCTCACAACTGGTGCTTATGCCAGTCACATTGACAGTTCGCGTCCGCCGGGATCGGCGTTCATTAGTAATGCACTTATCCGCTACACGCACGGCTCAATTTCGGGAACAGGTCCTTACCGGGTTGGCCTGAAGACAGAGCAGGGCTGGATTTATGCGGAAGGGCTTACCCATGTGGATGAGAACGAAACCGAGCGGCTAATCCTGGCCGGACATGATAATCAAGGCAAGCTGATTGTGGCGCTGCAGCTAAGCCGGAACCCTTTTTAATGCAAATGGAGGATCAAGCAACCGTGAATAGCAGACCTATGGACAATAAGAAGATTTTAGTTGTACTTCCCCATCCCGATGATGAGGCGTACTTTGTATCCGGAACCTTGGCTATGTACATTGAAGAAGGGGCTGAGGTTACTTATGCTTGTCTGACACTCGGCGAGATGGGCCGCAACATGGGGGTTCCATTAATAGCGAATCGGGTTACCCTGCCGGCGATCCGTAAGGAGGAGCTCGCTGCGTCCTGTCAGGCAATAGGTATTCAAGACTTAAGAATGCTCGGCTTCCATGATAAAATGATCGAGTTCGAAGACCGGGATCTGCTGGATAGTCAAATTATGAAGCTGATTCAGGAACTGACTCCGTCGATAGTCATTACCTTTTATCCGGGGTACAGTGTCCATCCTGATCATGATGCCACCGGCGCTGCTGTTATTCGCACCATTGCCCGGTTACCTCTGACAGAAAGGCCAGTTGTACATTGCTCCGCTTTCTCTAACAATCATGAGAAGATGATCGGGAAAGCGGATGTAACTATAGATGTGACCTCATTCCTCGCTGTGAAGATTAAGTCTATTTTATCGCACAGCTCCCAGTTCCAGGAGGACAAGCTTCTTGGCGGCCGTGATATAACAGATGCTGTAATCCGCAGCAAGTTCGGCACCGAACGCTTCTGGACCTATTCATTCGAGGAGCATGATACGACTAACCGGAATGGAGAATTGCTGTGTGCGCAGACATAAGTGCTAAGTACATAGAACAAGGGGCTGTTACCGAACCGGACTATATTGCAGTGAATCTCGAAGATGCAGTGAATTATGTGATGAATTTAGCTCGATAGGAGTGTTACAGATGACTGAACAACAAGTGTACGTCCGCTTCCCTGAGGACACCGATGCCGGTGAGCTTACAGCGATGTACAAGCGCAACCGGGAGTTTTTTGAGAAACATTCGCCTGATGTTCCTGATGAGTTCTATACGGAAGAGTACCAGCGCGACAAGATTGCACAGTATAAGGAAGACAGGGAAGAGGACGAAAGATACGATTTCCTGGTATTCCATAAGGCGGATCACCGGATTATCGGCACCGTAGGGTTGTCTTTTGTGGTGCGGGGACCGCTGCAGAGCTGCATGATCGGGTACAGCCTGGATAAGGATTATAACGGAAGAGGCTACATGACAGAGGCTGTGAAGCAAGTAGTACACTATGCCTTCGAGGAGCTGAAGCTCCACCGGATCACAGGGGAAGCTTCCCCCGCAAATCCCGGATCGATCCGTGTGCTGGAGAATGCCGGGTTCCACAAGGAGGGAATTGCCCAGCGCAACGTGAAAATCAGGGGAGTATGGGAGGATCATCAGATTCTGGCCATTCTCAATCCGTCAGATCTTATCTAACAGAAGCAATGCAGTCATAGCATTCATATTCTTAATTCCGGAGGTTCATCTATGAGTCAGCGTTTGCGTATTACCCGTTCTATGCAGGAAGGCAATGCAGAGCAAGCCATTACATTGGAAGAGTGCACACAGTATTTTGCAGACAAACCCGATTTCTCGTACTCACAAGTCTTAACCGTAAAAGGGCCCGAGAGCACGATGTCCATTGAGGGTGACTTTTTCATGTGGAGCTATGAAGGGATGGAGTTTCCTTTCCGGTTGTACATGGGAGATCTGTACGTAGCCCTTTCCACAGAAGCCGTAGTTCCTGTATTGCTCGAGGTTGCCACCGCCCTGCGGGCTGACGTGGTTGAAGGGTAGCTTAGGGAAAGTTCAGGTTAATCTGTTTATTACACATTAAGTAACCCCAGGTGATGTTATATTTATCCAATGAATACGGCACATTTAGGGGGCAATTGTATGAATAATATTAAGACTAGAGTAAGTCCGCTGCACGAGATGTTAACCGATTTTGTTGAGAATGGACCGTTTACGGGATTAGCTATAGGCATTGTTAAAGATAACGAGGTTATCTTCACAGGTGAGTATGGAGCAGCCAATGTGGCGACAGGTGAGCGAGTGGATAGCAGCACTTTATTTCATCAAGCCTCCGTCTCCAAAACATTCGTAGTTACAGCGGTTATGCGGCTGGTGGAACGCGGACAGGTAGAGCTGGATTCGCCCGTCAAGAACTATCTTCCTTATTTCAAAATGGAGGATGAACGTTATCTTCAGATTACTGTAGGGCAGCTGCTCAACCATACCTCCGGCATGCCGGATGAAGAGGATTATGCCTGGGACCGGCCTGAATACGATGAAGAGAGTCTCGAACGGTACGTGAAAAGCGTCAGCCGTCACAAGCTGCTGAGCGAACCCGGCACTCATTTTGCTTATAGTAATATCGCTTATGAGATTCTGGGGGATTTGATCGCCAAGGTCAGCGGTCTGAGCTTTGAGCAGTATATGAATGAGCATATTCTTGAAGCGGCGGGGATGACATCCAGTTCATTTCTGAAGCAGGAGGTGGAAAGTGCTCTGGCCGCTCCTCATGTACTGAAGAATTCAGCAGGGTACGGCCCTGGTGTAAGTGAGGTGTTTCCATACAACAGGGCGCATGCCCCCAGTTCCACGCTGTATACCAACGCCCAAGATATGTGCCATTATATGCTGATGCAGCTGAGCCAGGGGAAGGCCAAGGACCGGTATAATGCCTTACAGCCCGGCAGCTATGATCTGATGTGGAATCCTACCATGGCTACAGGCTGGGGCCCTGAGCATGAGCAGGTCGGGTTGGGATGGTTCCTGGGCCAATATAAAGGGGCCCGGATTCTCTCGCATTCCGGATGGGATACCGGCTTTCTGAGTGACCTGATCCTGTTCCCGGATGATCATATCGGCATCTCTATAATGACCAACTGTGACTATGTATGGCTTGGCAGTGCAACCTATCCAATCCTTGATCTGCTGCTGGGTTCGGATATTAGTCAGCTCAAGCAGTCGATGGCACATCTTGTTGCCAAAGCTGCTGTAACGAATGGAATCGATATAGCACTTGAAGAATATCAGCGTATCAATAGTTTGGAGCAAGACAAGCATTATTCCGCAGATTTTGAATTTGTGCGCGTTTCGGATACTTTAAGCTGGAGGGGCCACCATGAAGAAGCTATTCGCGTTCTTACCTGTGCCGCCGCAATCTTCCCTGATAGTGAATCGGTTTCAGACAGGCTGAAGGGGCTTATGACAGAAGCATAGACGTTTTGCAGATACTTAATATGAACTTATCAAGGCTCCGCCGACAGTCAGAAGGACTGCGGAGGAGCCTTTTTATAAGATTCTATAGTTGCTGCACTGAATCCATACGCCGCCAGCCCATGTATACCAGAGACAGGGCAACAACGGTGAGGATGATCCCAAGGACCCGGAATCCGCCGAAGCTGAACTGATTCCCCATCACGATGCCGATCAGCAACGAAGAGAGGATGGTCCCGAAGTATCTGGACGTACTGAATAATCCGGAGGATACGCCGATGATGTCTTTGGGGGAACTGTTGAACAAGGCGGCTTGCATCGCGACATTGTTCAATCCGTTACTGATTCCGAAGGCCGCCAGAGCGAGGCATATGCTGATCAACGGAGATGACGGATTCAACATCACGATCCATACTGATCCGAGTGTCATAAGGATTGCGGATACTACCATGGCGGGCCTTGGACCTGACACATCAATCCATTTCCCAGCCAGCGGAGAGACAACCAGTGAGCATAAACCCAGACTTAACATAAGAATTCCCGTGTGGAACTCGCTGACATGACGAACCAGCTGCAGGTAAGACGGCAGGCCGAAAAAGACAGAATAAAACAGAAGATTAACCAGCATGAACTGGAGATTGACCCAAGTCAGCGCCGGATAGCTCGCGAAAGTCCGCAGCGGAATAAAGGGTGATTTGGCGAAGAGCTCATGCCGCACGAAGACTGCAAGGAGAACTAGTCCGGCCAGGCCGGCTATAACATTGAATAAGGAGACATGTCCGGAGGATTTGGCAGACAGCAGTTGAGCTAGCAGGGCGACCAGACCTACAGAGAATAGCAGAATACCAGCTACATCCATACGGTTCATCCATTGGCGCATAGACAGCTTATTAGCAGCGGCCGCCAGCGGCTGGTCCTTAGGAATAATCCTCCAGGCTAACACAAAGCTTGCCGTCACAAAGGGAACGTTGATGAAGAAGATGGACGACCAGCCCCATAAGTGAATCAGTACCCCTCCGATAAAAGGCCCAATGGCTGCGGCTCCCGATGTGAACATAGACAGAACAGACAGCGCGGTAGCCTGCTTCTCCGTAATATGCACCCGTACAATAGCCATTCCTACCGCCACCACCATACTGGTACCAACGGATTGTACAATCCGGAATACGATCAGCCACCCGAAGCCCGGGGCCAAAGGAGCTAATATAGAAGCAACGAAGACGATAACCAGCCCGGTAAGAAAGATGGTCCTGCGGCCGAATATATCACTGGCTTTGCCCATGACAGGTTGAGCAACCGCGCTGGCAATATAGAATGAGAAGATAATCCAGGAGACTACGGTGTAATCAAGCTGGAACTGATGCTGTAATCGTGGTATAGCCACAGAAACCATCGAAGAGTTGAGCGGGTTTAGCAGGATTCCCAGCCCGACGGATATCATTAACCACCAGCTGCGGGTATTCATTATATTTTCCCCCTATCATTGCGTTAGGGATATCGTACTTGAATTGGATTATTTACTCCAACGCATTTTATGTTATGATTTCATAGACTTGAGGGAATGAATGGAGGCGGGTTATGGAACTTCTTCAATTGCAATATTTCATCGCAGTGGCCCGTTTGGAGCATATGACCGAGGCTGCGCTTACGTTGCATGTGACTCAGTCCTCACTCAGCAAGACCATCCAGCGCCTGGAAGAGGATCTTGGGGTTCCCCTGTTTGACCGGACCGGGAGGAAGCTGCGCTTAAATGAGTCCGGCAGCAGATTCCTTCCGCGTGCGGAGAAGGCCTTGTTTGAATTGGAGCAGGGGAGGCAGGAGCTTAGAGATCTGTCCAGCCTGGAGCCGGATACACTTGAATTAGCAGTCACCACCGCAAGCACATTGCCTAATATCCTCCGGGAATTCCGCAAAAAGCTGCCGGCTGTCCATTTCCACGTACAAATGCTGTCCATGCAGGAGATGATTACCCTTCTTCGAAGGGGAGAGGTCGATTTCTGTTTGTCCTCACCTCCGGTATGGGGAGAAGATGTGGAGTGTCAAATCGTCTGCAACGACCCTATCTATGTTGCCGTTCCAGCGGGGCACCGTTTGGCAGGCCGCCAGAGCGTATGCCTAATAGAGCTCAAGGATGAATGGTTTGCCGGTGTCACAAGAGGCTACGGGATTCGTGATTTGGTGGACTCCGTATGCCAATCCGCAGGATTTACGCCACAGTATGTGTATGAAGGGGATGAACCGGCAAGGCTCGCCGCCCTGGTGGAAGCCGGAATCGGCTTAGCCTTCATACCCGGCACGGCCAAGAATGCCCAGGATAATATAGTGTTGATCCCTGTTGAGGATCAGGGACTGGTCAGGGAAATCGCCTTGTTATGGCATAAGAGCCGATACATTTCACAGGCTGGACGGATATTCCGTGACGTTGTTATTGAATATTTTAATGGAAACAATGAAGAATGAAGGAGGCTGTGAGTAATGGATATTAATCAAGCTGAACATAAGCGCGTTCTAGTTGTATTTCCGCATCCCGATGATGAAGCCTTCGCTGCTGCAGGGACCCTGGCAAAGTACATCGACAGCGGTGCCGGGGTGACCTATGCCTGTCTGACCTTAGGGGAGATGGGGCGGAACATGGGAATCCCGCCATTCGCCAACCGGGTTACGTTGCCGGAGATCCGCAAGGAGGAATTGATAGCCTCCTGCCGTGCGATTGGCATACAAGATTTAAGGATGCTTGGTTTCCACGATAAAATGATCGAATTCGAAGACCCGCAGCTCCTGGACAACACACTGCTGGCGTTGCTCCAAGAATTGACCCCGTCACTGGTCATTTCCTTTTATCCGGGATATAGTGTACATCCCGATCACGATGCCACCGGAGCCGCTGTCATCCGGGCGGTCAGCAGGCTCCCGGCTGCGCAGCGGCCAATAGTTCACTGTATTGCGTTCTCCAGCAACCATGAGCAGATGATTGGCCCGGCGGATGTGAACGTAGACGTGACTGCATTCCTAGCGAAGAAAATGGCCTCGATTCAGGCCCACCGTTCACAATATCAAGCGGCGGAGCTTGTGGGAAGCCGGGAGCTGACTGCGGAGGAGATTCAAACCAGGTTCGGGTCGGAATCCTTTTGGACCTACCGGGTGGAATAAGTGCTACAATAATAATGTTAATGCACTAAGGCGTCGGGAGGGCAGGCCATGAACAAAGAAGAACAGGTCCTGATGAATTTCAGGGATTTATTTAACAAGCTGAGCTGGCTGAATAAATCCAAGATGGAAGTGAGTCTTAAGGGGTACAAGCCCTCTGAGGTACATTGCATCGAATATATCGGGCAAAATGCGGATTCCAACGTGACCATACTTGCGGAGCATTTTTATATGACTAGAAGTGCCATAAGCAAAATAACCAAGAAGCTCATGGAAAAGGGCTATATCGAAAGCTACCAGAAGCCGGATAATAAGAAAGAAATCTATTTCAGGCTTACGAAGCAAGGGGAAGCGGTCAGCAAAGTCCATGAAGAATTGCACCAGGAATTCCGTGAGCGGGATAAAGCCGTGTTCGAGCAGGTAACCGAGGAGCAATATGACAGCATGCTTGGCTTCATTGAGAAGTATAGCAGGCATTTGGATACAGAAATCACAAAACTCGGTGCAGATTTGAAATCGGAATGAATTGAATACTGATAATGAAACCTTAGGCAGCCGGGCTCTTTCGAGAACGGTTGTCTTTTTATTGCATAGAAAGCTGCGGGTGAAGCGGACTGAGAAGACGTTATTTTCCCAAAAAAGCCTGGTATGAGGATGAAGCGGACTGAGAAGCGCTTATCTTATTCATTCATGTCCGAAAAGAGGGGGAATCGTCCATATAAGCGATTCTGAGTCCGCGTGACCCGCAAAAACATCTGTTTTGCTCTAATAGCGGATTCTCAGTCCTCCTCACTGGCTGAGGGCTAATGGGCGGCCAGGAAATTTTGTTAATGCGGTTTTTATTGACGAGGAAACAAAAATGCAGTAGGATGATTATGTTTCCTAGGAAACATAATCATGACGTTTGAGGGGAGAATCACATGTTCAAATCCAAATCACACACTACACAGAACACAGAACAAACCGTAGACAGACACGCTTTAATCTTCGGCCTTATCTCTGTATTTCTGTGCGGAATAGGCTTCACTATCATAGCGCCTGTCGTTCCATTCTTAGTGCGGCCGTATACCGATAATCCGGGAGAACAAGCGGTAATGGTTACACTGCTGACCTCCGTTTATGCTTTCTGCGTGTTTTTTGCGGCCCCGGTACTTGGGGCACTAAGCGACAAATACGGCCGCCGTCCATTGCTCTTAATATGCCTGTTAGGTTCTGCAATCGGATACTTTGTTTTTGGCTTAGGAGGAGCCCTGTGGGTACTGTTCGCCGGACGGATCATAGAAGGTATAACAGGCGGGAGCATCAGCACAATCTTCGCCTATTTTGCCGACATTATTCCTGCGGAGCAAAGAACCAAATACTTTGGATGGGTGAGTGCGGTAGTAGGTGCAGGCACTATTATTGGCCCGAGTGTAGGCGGGTTACTTGCCAAGTTTGGCTATGCTGTACCGATGTTTTTTGGTGCGGCCATTACTTTATTGAATGTTATCTACGGATTGTTCTACATGCCGGAGAGTCTGAGCAAGAATAATAGACTGAAAGAGATTACCTTGGTTAGACTGAATCCATTCTCACAGCTGGCCAGTCTGCTCTCCATGAAAAACTTGAACAGGGTGCTTATTTCCGCCTTCCTGCTCTGGATACCTAATGGATCTATGCAGGCTGTGTTCTCACAATTCACAATGGATTCCTTCAGCTGGAAGCCGGTAATCATCGGGCTAATGTTCTCCATTATGGGCTTTCAGGATATCCTGTCGCAAGGCTTCATCATGCCCAGGCTTCTGAAGAAATTAAGTGATCAGCAGATCGCCGTACTTGGAATGGTCTCGGAGATTATAGGCTATGGGTTCATTACCGTCTCGTCTCTCTTAGCGTTCTATCCGCTTTTCATCGTTGGGATGTTCATCTTCGGTTTTGGTGATTCGATCTTCGGGCCTTCATTCAACGGGATGCTCTCCAAGTCTGTCGATTCGAGTGAACAAGGGAGGATTCAAGGCGGCAGCCAATCGATTCAGGCGCTGGCCAGGATGATCGGGCCTCTCATTGGGGGGCAAATCTACGTTTCTCTTGGACACGCCGCACCCGCTGTTATGGGGATCATCCTTATTGCAGCAGCAATACCTGTTCTATATAAGAGAGCACATGTGACAATGTAAAATGTCCCGCAGCCCCGCCAGCCGGCGGGGCTGCTTGTTCTTCAACTATAATTATGGTATAACTTATTACAAGTCATTTAATAAGTGCTGGCTGAAGTGCAGCATAGCCGGCAACCCTACAAGAAAAGGCAGGAACAAACAATGAACCAGAAAGAAAGAATGCTTGCAGGACTTCCTTATAAAGCCTGGCTCGATGGATTAACGGAAGAGAGAACAGCTGCGAGACTCAAAGTCCATCAGTTCAATCTGCTCCGTCCCGATGAAGAAGAGGAGAGAGCAGCACTGATCCGGGAGATCTTCGGCAAGACCGGAGAGGTAGTTCATATCGAAGCGCCCTTCCACTGTGATTATGGAACGAA
Organism: Paenibacillus sp. FSL E2-0178; assembly: GCF_038593005.1. Taxonomy (NCBI): domain Bacteria; kingdom Bacillati; phylum Bacillota; class Bacilli; order Caryophanales; family Paenibacillaceae; genus Paenibacillus; species Paenibacillus sp. FSL E2-0178. Next base: position 587,621 of record NZ_CP151953.1, on the reverse strand, counting down.
TATCTCCGTAGGGAATAATTTCTATGCTAATTTCAACTGTACCATTCTTGATGTCGGCAGAGTCGTCATCGGTGACAATGTCATGTTTGCTCCGAATGTATCGCTCTATACCGCAGGTCATCCCGTCCATCCGGACTCCAGAAATTCAGGATATGAATACGGTATTGCTATAACGATTGGCAATAATGTCTGGATAGGCGGCAATGTCATTGTGAATCCCGGTGTAACCATTGGCAACAATGTAGTAATTGGTGCTGGCAGTGTTGTGACCAAAGATATACCGGATAACGTGATTGCTGTAGGAAGCCCTTGCAGAATTATCCGTGAGATCACCGAGGAAGACCGGAAATTTTATTATAAGGACAGAGAATTTGATGTTACGGATTACTAAATAAGTACATAAGTGGCTCTCAGCGGTCCATGTACACCCACCACGAGTTTCATTTCGATATCGGCGGAATTGGAGGGGCCGGAGATGAAATTAATTGATGAGCCCACCGGCTCACCGGCTTGAATTCTCCGGTTAAACGCTGCTGCTGCCTGAGTAGAACGGAGCACAAGCCTCTGCCGCTCAATCACCGCAATATAATGTGCTGGCAGGAAGTGAAGGGAACGGCCCTGATCCGGGCGGCTCTCCACCACAACCGTTCCGGACTCGGCCAGCGCACAGTCAGCGAAGATAATCGCTGTATTCGCTGATTCAGCCCGCCTAATATTCTCCTCTCTTCCTGCTGCTTCCTCCCACATGGCGGCATCCGGGAACTCCAGCCCGTATTCGGCAAACCGGGGATCTCCGGATGTCATAACCAGCCCGCCGCCATTCGCTGCTATAAGATCATCCAAGGTCCGCTGCAGAATCTCCGGTTTCGATTCAATCACCTGAGTGTGAATGAAGAAACACTGCTCCTTAAGAATCTCTACCAGATCGTCGTTAGTTAGGTCGCCATAGCTGTCCGGAATCAAGTCCTGTATAACAGGCCGCTGAACATTAGTCTTACGTTCCCGGCCCAGCTTAGAGGCAATTGTATTCAGAAAATCCTCCTTATTCGGGGATACTGTCATTGCTCTGACCCTCCTTTACGTTTCTCCATCCATGCCCGGAAGCTGTCCTGCTGCTTGACGGGCTGCTTGAGGTCGCGGGCATGAATCCAGCCATGAATTAAGGCGGGGCCTCTTACGATTCGTCCCTGTTTACTCATCAATCGGCTGGCAGAGTGTGCTAACCGCAGGGTCCGGCCGAACAGGGCAGGGGAGGACAGCAGCCGGCTGGCCGCTTTCATCTGAAGCCTGTCTCCGGCGCCTGTTCTTCGCTGCTCGACAATGTTCTGGCGGTGCATGATCAGCTGCTCATGCAGCGGAATCTTTACCGGGCAGACATCTGTACAAGCACCGCAGAGACTGGAGGCAAACGGCAGCTCCTTATAGTCATCGTACCCGCCAAGCAGCGGAGTGATTACCGCACCTATCGGGCCTGGATAGATTGAACCGTAAGCATGCCCGCCGATATGGCGGTAGATCGGGCAGACATTAAGGCAAGCACCGCAGCGGATACACTGCAACGCCTCGTTAAATTCACTTCCCAGAATATCGGACCGGCCGTTGTCGACGACAACCAGGTGGAATTCCTCGGGACCATCTGTCTCTCCGGCTGCAGAAGGCCCCAATACTGTAATGTAGCTGGTTAATTTTTGTCCGACGGCACTGCGGCAGAGCAGGTTATCCAGAACCTCCATTTCCTCCATGGTCGGGACAATCCGCTCCATACCCATCACCGCAATATGGGTCTTCGGAATGGCAGCCGTAAGATCACCATTGCCCTCATTGGTCACGAGATTAATCGCTCCCAGATTAGCAATGGCGAAGTTGCAGCCCGTGATCCCGACTTCGGCTTCCAGGAACTTTTGCCGCAGAACCGTCCGGGCGAATCCGGCCAGATTCTCCGGGGTTTCATCTCCCGTATATCCAAGCTTCTCGGTAAATACCTTTTGGATTTGTCTCCGGTCTTTATGCAGTGCGGGAGCGACGATATGCGAAGGAGGGTCCCAATCATCCATTTGGAGGATATACTCCCCAAGATCCGTCTCAATCAGCTCACAGCCGGCTTTGATCAGGACATGGTTCAGCTCAATTTCCTCCGTGACCATAGATTTGGATTTTACAACCTTTTTGGCCTGTTTACGCACAACAACATCCCGTATATAACTGCTGGCCTCTTCTTTGGTAGCTGCAAAATAAATATGGCCGCCTTGTCGCTCAACATTATCTGCGAGCTGCTCCAGATAATAATCCAGATTCTGCAGGGTATGCTGGCGGATAAGCTGGCCTACATTCCGCCACTGCTCCCAATCCCCTAATGCGGTGGCGGCAGACAGACGTCTCGTCTTGAGACTGTCCTGCGCAGAACCGACAGCATTTCGCATGAATGAATCCCCAAGGCCGTCCAAAGTCCGTTCACTGAAATCACGTTTATCGGTTTGCAGGCTCAAGTCTGGCTTCCTCCTCTGCTAACAACAGGCTGATGCTGATTCAGCACTTCTGCAATATGCATAATCTTGACAGGCTCACCCTTGCGGGACAGACGCCCCCCGATATTCAGCAGGCAGCCCATATCCGCACTGATCAGAATATCTGCTCCGGTATCCTTGATACAGCCGCATTTCTCGTCCACCATCTGCTCGGAAATCTCAGGCATTTTGACCGAAAAGGTTCCGCCAAAACCACAGCAGTTATCGCTGTTCTTAAGCGGCTCCAGCTGCAGTCCTCTGACGTGTTCAAGCAGCTGATGTGGAGTTTCCTTCTCACCCAGCAGCCTTGTCATGTGGCAGGAACGGTGGTAGGTGGCGGTTCCTTCCAGGCTTGCACCAACATCGGTAACGCCCAGCACCCTGACGATGAACTGCGTGAACTCATAGGATTTCTCTTTCAAAGCAACCGCTTTCAACTCCCACTGCGGATCCCCTTTGAAGATCTTCGGGTATTCATGGAACATAGCAATGCAGGAGCCGGAAGGACCCACGACATAATCGGATTTATCGAAGGCAAGCATCATATTCTGCATGGCGAGCTTCGAATCCTTCAGATAGCCGCTGTTATACGTGGGCTGCCCGCAGCAGACCTGCGAAGCCGGGAAATCGATCTCACAACCCAGTCTCTCAAGGACTTCAACCATAGCAATACCGACCTCCGGGGTCATAAGGTCTACTAAACAAGTAGAGAAAATACTGACTTTCACGACCGATCCCTCCAATCAATGTAACCCTATAATTATAGCTTAACTCAAAAAGTCAATGAAAAACAACATAAAAACAAATAGTAAATGTGAATCTTATTGACAATAAATATTGATAGCGTTTACACTATGGTGGGGCAATTGTAATAATCTACCTTGAGGGGGAGAAACAGTGACCAAGCATTTGATGTATATCGATGGCCAATTTACGGAATCCGAAGGCAAAGAATGGATCGAAGTAACCAACCCGGCAACAGATGAAGTAATCTCACAGGTTCCCAAGGCTACAAGGAATGATGTCATACGTGCCATTAATGCAGCGGAAGAAGCCCAATCAGCCTGGGAGGAGACTCCTGCGGTGGAGCGAGGCAGATATTTGCATGCCATTGCAGACGGGATTCGCGCGGAGGCGGACAGCATCGCCAGGCTGATCTCGGAAGAAGTAGGCAAGACACTGGAATTATCTACTGTAGAGGTGAATTTCACAGCGGATTATTTGGATTATATGGCGGAATGGGCACGGCGTTATGAAGGAGAGATCGTTCAGAGCGACCGTGATAATGAGAATATTTTTGTGTTTAAACGGGCGATTGGTGTAACGACAGGCATCCTGCCCTGGAATTTCCCGTTCTTCCTGATTGCGAGAAAGATGGCTCCGGCGCTGATTACCGGCAATACGATTGTCGTCAAGCCCAGTGCGGAATCCCCGAACAATGCCGTTGCCTTCAGCCGTATTGTTGATAAAGCCAGTCTGCCCAAAGGGGTATTCAATCTCGTCACCGGCAGAGGCGGAGAAGTAGGCCATGAACTGGCCAGTAACCCGAAGGTCGGAATGGTCAGTCTTACAGGCAGCGTACCGGCCGGACAAAAAGTGATGGAGGCAGCCGCCGAGAATATCATCAAGGTCAGTCTGGAGCTGGGGGGCAAGGCACCGGCCATTGTTATGAAGGATGCCGATCTGGACCTGGCCATCAAGGCCATTGTGGATTCCCGTGTGATTAATACAGGCCAAGTCTGTAACTGTGCAGAGCGTGTCTATGTACATGAGGCCATTAAGGATGAATTCACCTCCCGCCTGGTTGAAGCTATGAAGGCAGTGAAATACGGAGACCCGCTCAAGGATAAGGATATTCATATGGGACCTCTGATTAATAAAGCCGCACAAGAATCGGTTCAGCAGAAGGTGGACCGGGCAGTTCAAGAAGGTGCTACAATTGCTCTAGGCGGTAAAAAGGTGGACGGTGCAGGCAGCTTCTTCGAGCCCACGGTTATCACCAATGCTACCAACGACATGGAGATTGTACAGGATGAAATCTTCGGACCGGTTATCCCGGTCATTTCATTCTCCACCCTGGATGAAGCAATCGCGCTTGCCAACGACAGTGAATTCGGATTGACCTCTTCGTTATACACTCAGAATCTGAATGTCGCTATGAAAGTGATCAAACGCCTGAAATACGGAGAGACCTATATTAACCGCGAGAATTTTGAAGCGATGCAGGGCTTCCATGCGGGCTGGAGAAAGTCCGGGATCGGCGGTGCCGACGGCAAACATGGACTGAACGAATACCTGCAGACGCATGTAGTCTATCTACAATATGACAAGTCGGTTAACTAAATGAACTCATAATTCTCGCAGATATAATAAATGCTCCCAGGCAGTGTGGGAGCATTTTTGCGTGGCTATTCAAGATTTTTCTTCAAATAATATTTCGTTTGGCCTTCCTGGGGACAATCATGGATCTCCCCGAAGATCTCGTACCCCTGCTTCTGATAAAAGTGCGGAGCCTGCCAGCTCATGGTAGTTAATTCACTTACCTTACAGCCGCGCGACCGGGCTCTGTCTTCCAGCTCCTTGAGCAGTATTCCGCCTAGTCCGTTGCCTCTATAGGCGGGATCGACGGCCAGTAGATGAACATTTAGAATCTTCCAGACCATATCTCCGGTAATACCCCCTACATATGTATCTCCTTCATACGTTGCCAGCGAGATCACTTCGCGCTCATACGGCGGAATGCTGTCATCCATCCGCCGGCTATGCTCCTCCAGTAATCCCGATATTTCCTGCTGATTCTGCTCCAGATTTAAATCTGCGATTCTCACCATTTAACACCACCCCTTCTGCTGAAATTGTAACACAAATTTTAATTATTATTGACAAATTGCCCGCAGTTAAATATATTGTTCATAAGACTAAAAGTTTCCCGAAGGAAACTTTTATGTATTCAGAACTTATTGTTTCATTCAGGAAACAAAAAATATTCAGACTCATAATTATATCAGATTTCAGACAGCAATTAGCAGATAAGGAGTTAGCATATGATCGAGATTAAAGACCTAAACGTTGATTATTTCGGCAGTTCAGCACTGGAAAATGTGAATCTCGAGATCCCGTTCGGGCATACGGTGGGGATCATCGGACCGAATGGCGCAGGGAAATCAACACTGATTAAGGCATTATTAGAAGTGATTAAGAAGAGAACTGGCTCGGTCAGGGTTGAGGGCAGGGATATTTCGGAGTACAAACGGAAGATTGCCTATGTGCCGCAAAAAAACGATATTGATCTCACGTTTCCGATCACAGTGAAGGATACGGTGTTGACTGGAACCTACCCGAACCTGAGAATCTTCCAGCGCCCCGGCAAAAAAGAGCGGGAACGGGCCGAGGAATGTATGGCGATGGTGGATATAAGCGATCTTGCGAATAAACAAATCAGCAATTTATCCGGCGGACAGCTGCAAAGGGTCTTTATTGCCAGGGCACTCGCCCAGGGAGCGAACGTTTTTTTCCTGGATGAACCGTTTGTCGGGATCGACATGGTCAGTGAGAAGATTATCGTGAATCTGCTTAAGCATCTTCGTGAAGAGGGCAAAACCATTCTCGTCGTTCACCATGATCTGCATGAAGTGGAAGAGTATTTTGACAAAATTATTATCCTGAATAAAAAACTGATTGCCTTTGGAGATGTGAAAGATACCTTCACTACCGGCAATATCCGCGCAGCATATGGTGCCTCCTTGGGCAATGTGATCATCAAAGGGGCAGGAGGGGCCGAACATGATTAATGTTATGTCAGACTTGTTCAACATCCCGGTCTACGCGCTTAACGCCGGCTTATCCGCCATCATCCTGGGCATTGTATCGGGGGCGCTGGGCAGCTTCATTGTTCTCCGGAAGATGTCGCTGATGGGCGACGCTTTATCTCATGCTGTACTGCCTGGTGTAGCCTTGTCCTACATACTGGGGATCAACATCCTGCTGGGCGCATCCCTGTTTGGCCTGTTAGCCGCCATCCTCATTCAATTCATTACAAGCCGCAGTACGATCAAAAGCGACACCTCCATCGGCATTATACTCAGTTCATTTTTCGCCCTGGGGATTGTCCTCATTACTTTTGCCAAAAGCGGTCTGGATCTGACTCATATTCTGTTCGGGAATATCCTCGCTGTTCCGCAGTCTGAGTTAACGCAATCTTTCATCATCATGCTCGTTGTGATTGCCATTATTGTATTGCTGTATAAAGAGCTGCTGATCAGCTCGTTCGATCCGGTAGTTGCCAAGGCTTATGGTTTAAAAACAGGCTTCTATCATTATCTGCTGATGATGCTGCTGTCTGTAGTTACGGTATCTTCGTTATCGCAAGTGGGGATTGTGCTGGTCATTGCGATGCTGGTGATCCCGGCAGCCACCTCCTATTTATGGACCCATACGCTGATCCACATGATTGTATTAGCCTCTGCGGTGGGTGCGGTATCGGGAATTGTAGGTGTGTATCTCAGCTTTGGCTTTAATCTCCCGACAAGTGCCACGATAGTACTGGTGGGTGTGAGCCTGTTCGCGGTCTCCTTCATACTGTCACCCAAAAATAATTTCTTAAGGAAAGGGCTGAAGCAAGGATGAAACAACTCAAATGGCTATCCTCTATCGTTCTGATCTCACTGCTCGCTGCTTGTTCTAATACTAATGAGAGGGAAGCGGGTGAGGATAAGCTGCAGATTGTTGCCACTTACTCCATCATCGCAGATATGACCGAGAATATTGTCGGGGACAAAGCTGAAGTATACAGTATGGTTCCCATCGGAACAGACCCGCATATGTATGATCCATTACCTGCCGATACGGGCAAGGTGTCCAGCGCAGATTTGATTTTCTATAACGGCCTGAATCTGGAGACGGGAAAAGGTTGGTTCCAGGACCTGCTGAAGGTGACGAACAAGAATGAGGTTGCCTTTGCTGTCTCCGATGAAGTGACACCGATGTATCTGACTGAGAAAGGCAAGGAAACGCAAGTGGACCCCCATGCCTGGCTGGATATCCAGAATTCCATTAAGTACGTGGATGTGATCACCAAACGTGTAATTGAACAGGACCCGGACAACAAGGAGTATTATCTTAACAATCAGACAGTTTATGTGAAGGAACTGAATGAGCTGGACCAATACGCCAAAGAGGAAGTAAATAAGATCCCGCAGGAACAGCGGATTCTCGTTACCAGCGAAGGGGCATTCAAGTATTTCTCGAAGGCTTACGGCTTCGAATCGGCTTTCATCTGGGAGATTAATACGGACAGCCAAGGGACGCCGGAGCAAATGAAACGGATCATTAGTATTATTGAAGAGAATCAGGTGCCTGCATTATTCCTGGAGACGAGCGTGAACCCCAAGACGATGGAGACCATCTCTAATGAGACAGGAGTGCCTATACATTCTAAGATCTTCACTGATTCCTTAGCTAAAAAAGGGGAAGACGGCGACACCTACATTAAGATGATTCAATGGAATATCGACAAGGTCATCGAAGGGCTGTCACCTGATAAATGAAGGTAAATGCACATGAAGAGTGTCCAAAAGGCGGAATCCGCTGCTTGGAACACTCTTTTTTGTTTTACAGTTTGTATAAAAATGAATGAAAGACAAATTGAAATGACAAATATCATATTTTTGCGATGATTTATTCATTACACTAAACCACAAGAATGAAATTGATAATCATTATCAATTATTGAACAGCAATTTTTATAATACAACTGGCGGGGGGGATTCGGTTGCAGGGTCGTTTTTGGCGGACTGTATTGGCAGTGTTTCTGTTGATGCTATTGATCATACCAGGTCAAGCTCATGCAGCGGACGGCAATTGGCGCAAGGTGGTAGAGCAGATAGATGACACTTTGCAGCAAGCGCTGAAGACTTATGTTAGCGGGGATGTCGCAGAGGCCAAGAACCAGGTCAATAATGCGTATTATGGTCCCTATGAAGCCGGGCAGATGGAGAAAGCGGTGAAATATAATATTTCATCGAAACGGAATGCTCTGATTGAGGAAGAATTCCGCCAGATCCGGAAATCCATGACGGCCGGGGCGACCAAGGCCCAGGTGAATCAGCAGATGTCTGAGCTGGTAGACATGCTGCAGGAGGATGCGGCAACGCTGAGTAAGTCCGACAGTACGCCGTGGGGGATTTTCTTATCATCACTGGTCATTATCCTGCGTGAAGGTATTGAAGCAATTCTGGTTATCGCGGCAATCATTGCGTATCTGCTCAAGTCGGGCAATAAGGATAAGGTCAAGATTATCTACCAGAGCACATTAGTGGCGCTTGGGGCAAGCGTGCTGACTGCCATCGGGCTCAAATATTTATTCAACATCAGCGGTGCCAGCCAGGAGAATCTAGAGGGAATTACGATGCTGCTGGCCGTAGCTGTATTGTTCTCCATGAGCTTCTGGTTAATCGGTAAAGCAGACGCCAAACGGTGGAAGAATTACATCGAAGGCAAGATTCAGACCTCCATTACGACAGGTAACACCGTGACTTTGTGGCTTGCAGCCTTTCTTGCTGTATACAGGGAAGGTGCAGAAACTGTGCTCTTCTACCAGGCTCTAGTGACTGGACAAGACAGGGAAGGAATTAGCATGATCGGGCTGGGGATTCTGGTAGGCGCCTTGGCGCTGGTCGTCATCTTCCTGGTGATCCGCCTCGGAAGTTTGCGTATTCCGCTGAAGCCGTTCTTCATCGGCACCAGCATTCTGATGTACTATCTGGCCTTCGTGTTCGCCGGAGAAGCCATCACGGAGCTCCAGGCTGGAGCAATGATTAGTGCAAGTTCGGTCTCCGGATTCCCGATTATCAGCTTCTTCGGAATCTATCCGACGGTCGAGAGCTTAACCGCGCAAGGTCTGCTGCTGCTGGCTACCGCCATAGGACTAATCTGGTACCTGATCTCTTCCCGCAAAGGGACAGTCAAACCGGATGGCAAGCCTGCACAGGGTTAAGCGTCATAACGTTATTGGCAATGCTTCATAAATAAATAATTCATTAGGGGTGTAGAGGATGAAACAAATTAAAAATGTATTGATGGTTACCGGAATTGTACTCGCAATGTCTGCCATAATGGCAGGTTGTAGTTCGGACAACAACAGCAGCAGCAATGCCGCGGCATCAGGCAATAATACGGCAGTCAATGCTGCAGCGGATGAAGCGCCAGCTTTTGAAGAATTCCCGATCGGGGAAGAGCAGGAAGTGGATGGCATCAAGATTGGCGCCCTGTACCTGCAGCCGGTGGATATGGAGCCTATGGATAAAGCAGGCTTGCCAGCCGCACAGTCTGACTTCCACCTCGAAGCAGATATTGCCGCACTGGAAGGGAACGAGACAGGCTTCGGTATCGGGGAGTTCATTCCTTACCTGACTGTTCATTATCAGATCAAAGCCAAAGATACAGACACCGTTGTCTCTGAAGGCACCTTCATGCCGATGAATGCTTCGGACGGCGCACATTATGGAGCTAACGTTAAACTTCCGGGCGCAGGTACTTATGTTCTGAACTATGTAGTAGAATCCCCGGAGAAAATGGACTATCTGCTGCACACGGATGATGCGACTGGGGTTACCGGCCGGTTCTGGCAGGAGCCGATCGACTTGACTTGGGAATTCTCCTGGGTGCCAAGAACCTGGTAAGCCGGACCGGACAGAACCTTCGCAAGCTCAATCGGAGAATAGTGTGGTGAGGAAGACATGTTAAAAGCTACTGCGATTACACTCAGCAACGGTTTTGAGATCGCGCTGATTATATCCGTTCTTATTGTATGGCTCCGCCATACCGGAAACAGCCGCTTCAGTAAATGGATCTATTCCGGGACAGCTGCTTCAGCCGTTATCGGTTGGGTAGTACTATACCTGCTGAAATGGTCCGGCCCGAAGAAAGAAAGCTTCACCGGCTGGACCATGGCGGTGTCCTTCATCCTGGAGATTGCATTGCTAATCTGGGTGATCAGGGAAAGAAAGCTTCACACCCGGAAGAACAATGCAGCGCAATTGCTGTGGAGCAGAGGCGGCGTGAGGACCGTATTCATTTGCCTCACTTCTGTCTGCCTGACCGTGCTGCCGGTGATGCGCATCCTGCAGTTTCCAAGCAGCATCTTCATCCAGACCTACAGTGTAGTCAACACGGAGCTTATCCTTAAGTTCACTGGCGGCTTGCTCGGCCTGGTATGCAGCATATTGTTCGGCCTGTCTTTTGTAAGAAGCACACGTACACTTTCGGCCCGCAGCTCTGTGGCTGGAAGTGTCTTGCTTCTGGCCGCGATGATGCTTAACCAGCTGTTTACAGTTGCACAGATCCTGTTCGCCAGAGGGGTATTTCCGCTAACTCCGGTGACGATGGACATTCTGATTCCCGTTATTAACAATATGGATAAATATCTATACGTATTGCTGGCAGCTTCTTTCATCTGGACCGTAACGGTCTTATTGTCGTTTTTCCGGAGAGAAGAAAAACTGTCAGAGACGTGGAATCCTGCAGTCCAGCGGAAATTCAAAGCCCGGGTACGAAATGACAAGCGCTGGCTGGCAGCTATTGCCGCCCTGATGGTGCTTGTTCCTGCCTTGCTTAGTGTTGAGGCAGTGTTGGCCAACCAGACTATCGAATTATCCCCGGCGGAGCCGGTTACACCCGATCCAAGCCAGCACATCGTGATTCCGCAGGCTTCTGTAAATGACCGGAATCTCCACAGATTCGGTTATACGGCCGCAGATGGTACGATTGTCCGGTTCATTATCATCCGCAAATCCGAGACGATGTATGGAATCGGCTTCGATGCCTGCAAAATCTGCGGATCATCGGGGTATTATCAGAAAGGCAACAAAGTCATTTGCCGGAAATGCGACGTCATTATGAACATTCCGACCATCGGGTTCGAAGGCGGCTGTAATCCGATCCCGCTGGCCTATCACATGGATAAAGGCAATCTCGTTATTGCCAGCAGTGACCTCGAGAAGGAAACCGCTACGTTTCATCAGGAGGATCTGTTCCAGCATTAAGGGATGACGGCGTTATAAGATTGGGGATGGGAAAATGTTTTTCAGAATGCTCGCCAAGGCGTTTACTGTAGGCTTTAAGGGCAAGCTCCTGCTTATTATCACCATTGCCTTCGGAGCGTCCCTCGCTACAGCCATGCTGAATGTATCGCTGGATGTCGGCGATAAAATGAACCGGGAACTCAAAACCTACGGTGCCAATCTGCAGGTCCTTCCAAAAATGGATGCTTTGCCTGCGGAGATCGACGGGGTGGACTTCAATCCGCTGGCTGACAGAGAGTTCATTGATGAGCAGGAGCTGCCCAAGATCAAGACGATCTTCTGGGCCTATAATATAGTGGCCTTTACTCCGTATCTGGAGGCTTCCGCCAGCGTGAATAACGTGAACCATCCTGTAGCGGTGGTAGGCACCTGGTTCAACAAAGATCTGGATCTGCCTACAGGGGAGAAGATTAACACAGGTATCCGGCAGCTCAAAACATGGTGGCAGGTTGACGGGGAATGGGTGAAGGACGATGACGGCAGCACTGCGATTGTAGGTTCAGCCCTGGCTGGACAGCTTGGATTAACACCCGGACAGACCGTGGACGTCAATATTGAAGCGGGCGGTGTCAGCAAGAGTCTGCCGCTGAAGGTTGCAGGCATCTTAAGCGGCGGAGGAACAGATGATGACAAAATCTTCGTTTCTCTAAGCACATTGCAGCAAACGACCGGGCTTACCGGTAAGGTAAGCAGAGTTGAAGTGAGTGCACTGACCACCCCGGAGAACGAGCTGGCCCGCAGGGCCGCGCTGAATCCGGACCGGCTATCCGCGAAGGATTATGAGACCTGGTATTGCACCGCGTATGTCAGTGCGATTGCCTATCAGATTGAGAAGGCGCTGCCCGGCTCCGAGGCTAAGGTTATCCGGCAGGTTGCCGAATCCGAGGGCATGATTCTAACCAAAATTCAGCTGCTGATGTTCATCCTTACAGCTGCTGCGCTCATCAGCTCCGGTCTCGGAATCTCCGGCCTGATGACTACTAAAGTGCTGGAAAGAAGCAAGGAGATCGGCCTGATGAAAGCGCTGGGGGCACAGAGCTCCGCCGTACTGCTGTTATTTGTGATGGAAGCCGTAATCTCCGGGCTTGCAGGCGGACTCCTTGGTTACGGTGCGGGTCTTGGTTTCGCCCAGATTATCGACCGCACTGTATTCGACACCGCGCTTTCATTTAAAGGACTGGTTCTGCCGCTCGTCCTGCTGCTCTCCGTGCTGCTCACCCTGGCCGGAAGCTTCTCGGCCATGCGGATGGTTATCCGTCTGCAGCCAGCTAATGTAATGAGGGGCGGGAGATAAGCATGCGCAAATCAACGATGTTCATCAGGATGCTGATCAGCTCCTTTCAGCTGCGGAAATCAAGAATGTTAATTGCGCTATTCGCTATCATTGTCGGAACCGCGGTAATCTCCGGCCTGCTAAGCGTGTACTATGATATCAATATCAAGATGGGGATGGAATTCCGCTCGTATGGCGCGAACCTGATCCTCACGCCAACCTCGGAATCGCAGAACAAAGTATTTCCGGAGAGCACTACACAGGAGATCGCCGGTATATTCCCGCAGCAGGATGTCGTCGGATATACGTCCAATCTCTATGGTCTGGTGACAATCAATTCCCGCAGACTCGTGGTAGTCGGTACCTGGTTCGATCAGATTCCGAAGATCACACCGTACTGGGAAGTTACAGGAACTATGGATACAGACCGGAATGCCTCAGGAACCGTGCTTGTCGGAAAGGACTTAGCGGAGAAGCTGGGTTACAAGATTGGAACGGTGCTTCCGATTCAGGATGAAGTCTCAGGTAACGAGCAGAAGGTTACGGTAACCGGGACGATCAGCAGCGGCGGGACCGAAGATAATCAAATATTCATCAATCTGGCAGATGCCCAGAAGCTGTTTCATCAGGAAGGCCAAGCGAATGCAGCTTACTTCAGTATTGCCGGGGAGGGACTGGATGCGGCAGCCTCAGCGGTCAATCTGAACTATCCGCAAATGGAGCTTAGTCCGATCAAGCAAATCTCCGGCTCGGAGACCGTCATGCTGGACAAAATCAGCTCGCTGGTCTATATCGTCGTGATCATTATTCTCTTATCTACTCTACTATGCGTAGCCACCACGATGATGACGATGGTGATGGAGCGCAAGCAGGAGATTGCCCTGAAAAAAGTGCTCGGCGCCCAGAACAAAGCACTGGCGCTGGAGTTTCTGAGCGAAGCCGGGGTACTGGCGCTGGCAGGAACCCTTGTAGGATTGGTGTTCGGCTATTTCCTGGCCCAGGTCATCGGGGAAAGCGTCTTTCATTCCTCCATATCCTTCCGCTGGGCAGTTATTCCGCTTGTCACGGTTACAGCCCTGCTTGTAGCCGGGCTGGCTTCGCTGATTCCGCTCAGATCCGTCATCGGCATTGAGCCGGCAGTTGTGCTCAAAGGGGAATAAGACTGAAAGGGGTAAGGACAATGAGTATTCTGGAAATCACCGGAGTTAGCAAGAAATATGACAGTCTGCATGCCTTGAAGGATATCACATTCGCTGTAGAACCGGGAGAATGGCTGTCTATTATGGGCTCCTCCGGTTCGGGAAAGAGCACGATGCTCAATATGATCGGACTTATGGACAAGCCGAGCAGCGGCCAGGTGAAGATAGACGGCATAGCCACCAGCTCAATGAGCTCCAGGAAGCTGACGGAGATCCGCAAAGATAAAATCGGCCTAGTCTTCCAGCAGTTTCACCTGATCCCGCATCTTACGGCACTGGAGAATGTTATGGTTGCCCAATACTATCACAGTATGCCTGACGAGAAGGAGGCAGCGGCGGCCCTGGCAAGAGTAGGTCTGGAAGGGCGTGCCAGGCATTTGCCGCGCCAGCTGTCCGGAGGAGAACAGCAGCGGGTGTGCATCGCCAGGGCGCTGATCAATTATCCGGCGCTGATTCTGGCCGATGAGCCGACAGGGAACCTGGATGAAGCCAATGAGAAGATTGTGCTGGACCTGTTCCAGGAGCTGCATCAGGAGGGACATACGATTATTATGGTGACCCACGCGCCGGAGGTCGGGGAACTGGCCGAACGGCAAATCCGGCTGGAACACGGAGTCATCAAGGAGATCCGGATGCCCAATAAGGTTGTTGCTGTCCAGCAGGAGCTGGTTAATAATTAAACAGATCACATTCGATTAGAGGAACGGAAGCCAGGTAATGCAGCAATTACCCGGTTTCCGTTTTTTTGCGCGGACATTATTTTGCGGACATTATTACATGAACTACAAGCATTCCGTTATGGATATGCCACGCTCGGACTCGTATAATCAACTGGTATATAGCAATATATTTATGTGAATTTGAGTCAGGAGGTGGTCCTGTTGGAGAGTCGATGGGCTATAGTTACGGGTGCTGACCGGGGCGTTGGGCTGAGTCTGGTTAAGGCACTGCTGGAGCAGGGTTATCATGTGTTGGCCGGGCAGTATCTGCAGGAGAGCAATGAGGCCTTGGAACAGCTGAAGGCAAGCTATGAAGAGCAGCTGCAGGTGCTGAACCTGGATATAAGCGACGGAGATAGTGTACAACAAGCTGTCGAGTCTATTGCAGCTTGCACGGACCGGGTGGATATTCTGATTAACAACGGGGCGATTCTGGGTGATATGAAGATGACGGTTCAGGATACGCTGGATTTCGAAGAAATGGAGCAGGTCTTCCGGGTGAACACACTAGGCTCGCTGCGAATGTCGAACGGCTTAATCGAATCTATTCTCCGGAGTGACAGCAAGCTGATCGTCAACATTTCATCAGAAGCAGGCAGTATTGGAACCTGTTGGCGCAACAGCTGGTATGCTTACTGCATGTCCAAGGCCGCGCTTAATATGCAGTCTCAGTTAATTCAGAATCAGATTGCGGCGCAAGGCGGCAAGGTAATGGTTGTCCATCCCGGGCATGTCCAGACTTATATGCAAGGGAAGCTGGATACAACCGGGAGCCTCACCGCTGATGAATCAGCCGGGTCTATTCTTCGGCAGATCGCGAATCGCCTGAAGCCGGATTACGGACAGCAAGAGCTTACTCTGATTGACTATGCCGGTAATACGCTGCCCTGGTAAGTGGTGAGGATTCAATATCATTGAAAAATCCTGCACAAATTACAACAATTTGCTCATTTTTCCGGCGCCAATCCGCCATTGTTGTATGAAATGCAGCATTTCTTCGCTTCCCAGCGGCTAACTATAGAAGAAACTTGCCTGAAGTTTAGCTTTCGGGCTTTTTTTAATGGGATCGTATAATATGAAGCTGAGAGCCCGTCAGCAATTATATGTGGAGGTGTGTGTAATGGCAGAGCAGAAGTACAGGCCGGAGGTAAGCATTGAACCTTGGGATGCCGGAGATTTCGGATTGCTGCAGCAATTGAATTCTCCCGAGATGACAGTTTTCCTTGGAGGACCGGAAACGGAAGAGAAGCTCCTGTCCCGTCATAAACGTTACTGTGAGATTGCCGGAACTGGAACAGGGAGAATGTTCAAGATCCTGTTGCAGCCAGAGCTAGAAGTAGCCGGCAGTGTAGGTTACTGGGATCAGACTTGGCATGGGGAACCTGTGTATGAGATCGGATGGAGCGTGTTAACTGCTTTACAAGGGCAAGGTATAGCTGCAGAAGCAACCGTTAAGGCCATAGCTAGGATCCATTCAGAGCAGAAGCACAAGTATATTCATGCTTTCCCCAAAATCAGCCACCCTGCTTCTAACGCCATTTGCCGTAAGCTTGGCTTCACATTTATGGGCGAATGTGATTTTGAATATCCTTTAGGCACGATGATCCGGTGTAACAACTGGAGATTAGCTCCGGACCTGGAAGTTAATTTTTAATAGACAATTTCGTTAAAATAGTGCATTACTGTACTTTTTAGGCGAAATCATAAATTGTATTACAAAGAGACTCGAGTATAATAATAGACATGAATTCATTTAAATAAAGGGTTAGCCAACTTGTTTGGTTGACCCTTTTTGGCGGAAGAATAATAAACGTCCAGAAATAATCAGGAGGAGTACACAATGGAGATTACAGATGCCGCAAAGAAATACCACGAAAGAATGTTTCCGGGCTACGAATCCAAGCTTCATGTAACAGATCCCGAGTTTATCGAGCGGTTTGATAATTTTGCATTTGATGAAGTGGTTCATCAGGATGATTTGGATGACCGGACCCGTATGATGGCCATTCTATCTGTATTAATCGGCTGTCAGGGAATCGATGAGTTCAAAGCAATGCTGCCCGCTGCCCTGAACTTTGGCGTTACACCGGTGGAAGCCAAGGAAATTGTCTATCAGTCCGTCGCTTATCTCGGCATTGGCAGAGTTCTTCCCTTCCTGCATGTCCTGAATGATGTATTGTCTGCGGGAGGTGTGGAGCTTCCTCTACCGGGGCAGGCCACAACCACTATGGAAACGCGTCTTGAAGCGGGGATTCAGGCGCAGGTGGATATTTTTGGCGAGAGTATGCAGGAGTTCTGGAAATCAGGCCCGGAGGAGAGCCGGCACATCAATCAATGGCTTGCGGCTAATTGCTTCGGCGACTACTATACCCGGCAAGGACTGGATCTCAAACAAAGAGAGATGATTACGTTCTGCTTCCTGTATGCGCAAGGCGGTTGTGAACCGCAGGCGACCAGTCATGCCGCAGCCAATATGAGGCTTGGAAATGATAAGGAGTTCTTGATCAAGGTCATTTCTCAATGCCTGCCTTTCATCGGTTATCCGCGTAGTCTGAATGCGCTACGGTGTGTGATCGAAGCAGCAGCGAAATGATAGTTAACAGGAGGATTAAATGATTATGCACAAAAGAACATGGCTGATTACAGGTGTCAGCAGCGGGTTTGGTTATGTGATGACGCAGCAGCTCCTTGAGCAAGGGGACAAGGTAATCGGAACGGTCCGCAACAAAGAGAAGGTAGCCGGTCTTATTGAGAAATATCCGGATACTTTCATTTGCGAGCTGCTGGATGTGACCGATGTTCCTGCCATCCGGAAGCTGGTCGATGATTCTTTTGACAAGTCCGGAGTGATTGACGTGATCGTAAGTAACGCAGGTTACGGTTTGTTCGGTGCAGCCGAGGAACTGTCTGACGCTGAGGTGGATCATATCATCGCCACGAATCTGACCGGCCCGATTCAGCTCATCCGTTCCGCCCTGCCACATCTGCGCGCACAGGGCAGCGGCCGTATTATTCAGCTGTCTTCCTATGGCGGACAGGTTGCCTTCCCGGGCAATTCGATGTATCACGCTACGAAGTTCGGCATTGAGGGCTTCTGTGAATCTGTGGCCCAGGAGGTCGCTGCTTTTAACATCGGGATTACACTCGTAGAACCGGGAGGAGCCCGTACCGAATTCCGCTATGGCAGCGCACAGGTTGCTTCATTAATGCCAGAATATGAGGGGAATCCTGCGCACGGCTTTTTGAGCATGCTGGACGGTTCGAATGGGCTGGCTCCCGGCGATCCGGCGCGTATGGCTGCCCGTATTATCGAGAGTGTGGACGTAGAGCCTGCACCGATGCGTATGGTGTTAGGCTCCCAGGCATTGGCCGCCACCCTGTCGACCCTTATGAAGCGTGTTGCTGATTTCGAGAAGCAGACCGACTTGGCTGCCTCAACGGACTTTCCGGCTGGTGAATAACCGGCACTAATCAGACGGGGTTAAAATCACTTGTAACTATTAACTTAGGAGGAATTATAAATGGAGTATGTAACCTTAAACAACGGAGTACAAATGCCGATTCTGGGCTATGGAGTCTATCAGATTTCAGATCAGGCGGAATGTGAGAAATGTGTGCTGGATGCCCTAAGCGTAGGCTACCGTTCCATTGATACCGCACAAGCTTACCGGAATGAGGAAGCCGTTGGCCGTGCTATTAAGAAGAGCGGAGTTCCCCGGGAAGAATTGTTTATCACAACCAAAGTATGGATCTCTAATGCAGGCTATGAACAAGCTAAAGCTTCTATTGAAGAATCCCTGCGAAAGCTGCAGCTGGATTATTTGGATCTGGTCCTGATTCATCAGCCGTTTGGGGATTACTACGGAACGTACCGTGCATTAGAAGAGCTGTATAAGGCCGGTACCCTCAGAGCAATTGGTGTAAGTAATTTCTATCCGGACCGATATATCGACCTTGTGCAGTTTACTGAAGTAGTGCCGGCTGTCAATCAGGTGGAGACCCATGTCTTCAACCAGCAGGTCAAAGCTCAGGAAATCATGGAGAAATACCATACGCAGATTGAATCCTGGGGTCCTTTTGCCGAAGGGAAAAATAATTTGTTCACCAACACCACCTTACAAACGGTGGCTGATCAATATCATAAATCCACGGCCCAGGTGGCGTTGCGCTATCTGATTCAGAGAGGCGTGGTAGTCATTCCCAAAACAGTTAGCCGAAACAGAATGGAAGAAAACATAAATGTATTTGACTTCGGACTGACGCCGGAGGACATGGCTAAGATCGCTGCACTCGATACAGGCGAAAGCGCATTTTTCTCCCACTACGATCCGCAAGTCGTTGAGAACCTCACTGGCTACGGGAAACAGGGTCTGGAATAAATTTTATACGAAGCAGCTATGCTAGAATTGAATAGCAGGTGTTAGAGGGCTGCCGGGATTTCCCGGGGCCCTTTTTCGTTTAAATAACATCAAAGTGAATCTTGCCGTTCCAATTCTACTAGGTTACAGTCAAGATTGTATAAGACGGTACACCGGATCTGTGATATAATCCTACTCTAAAATAAACGAGCAAAATTACTTCAAGAGGTGCAATCATGCGGTTTCATGAATTTTATATCGGACAAGTATTTAGAACCAAATCTCTAACCTTATCGAAAGAGGATATCACCAGATTTGCCGGCGAATTTGATCCGCAATATATGCATCTGGATGAAGAGAAGGCAGCACAAGGCCGATTCAACGGAATCATTGCTTCAGGAATTCAGACCCTGGCTGTGTCGTTTAAGCTGTGGGTGGAGACAGGCAGTTATGGGGATGAGGTTATTGCCGGAACTGCGATGAACAACATTAAATTCATGCGCCCCGTATATCCGGGTGATGAATTGTATACCATGGTTGAAGTGACCGGGGTAGAAGAGAAGCGGAATGCAACAGGCCTGGTTACGGTGTTATTATCAACGTTCACCAGCTCAGACGATCAGGTTTTTGAGGGCGAGCTGTCTGTGCTGGTGAAGCAGTGAAATCTTTTATCCTCTTAATGGTCTGAAAAATTCACGGATGTCTTCAGCCAGAGGCGCGGGATCTTCCATGGCTGTAAAATGTCCGCCGCGGGGCATGGTAGTCCAGCGGGTGATATTCAGATTGCGGTCAGCCCATTCCCGGGGCGGCAAGGCGACATCTCCCGGGAAAATAGCTATACCGGTAGGCACCTCAATGCGCCCGAGAGGCGGCAGTGAATGCGTGTTCTCGTAATAGATATTCGCTGTTGACCCTACTGTATGGGTAACCCAATAGATCATAATATTCGTAAGCAGTTCATCCTCGCTAAAGCTGTTCCTTAGGTCACCCTTGCAATCACTCCATGCATGGAATTTCTCAATAATCCAAGCTGCCAATCCTACAGGTGAGTCGTTCAGTCCGTAGGCAAGCGTCTGTGGTTTCGTCGATTGAATCGACATGTACCCGCCTTCATCAGCCATCCATTGCGAAGTATTCTTGATGTACAGGAGCTCTTCTTCAGTCAACCCCGACTTATCCTGGACAGCCAGAAGATTCCGGATGATGCCGATGTCGGTAAGATGTATACCGGTAAGAAGTTCAGGGTGGTTGAATGCCAGATACCGTGTAACACCAGAGCCGACATCCCCGCCTGCCGCAGCGAATTTCGGGTAGCCCAGATGTTCAGTCATTAGTTTGGCCCACAGCTCAGCCACATAAGCATTATTCACACCAGCGCGCTTCAGGCCATTAGAGAAGCCGAATCCGGGCACGGAAGGGACAATGACATCGAAGGAATCCTCGGGATTCCCGCCATAACGGGCAGGGTCCGTAAGCATAGGGATAATTTTCTCGTATCGCACAAAGCTGTCCGGCCATCCGTGCGTAAGGATAATCGGCTGCGGATTAGGGCCTTTGCCGCGCTCGTGCACGAAATGCACATCGATTCCATCGACGTTACAGCGAAAATGTGACAAGCGGTTCAACTCGGCTTCTCTGGCGCGCCAATCAAACTGCTCACGCCAATACGTAACGAGCGACCGTAAATAACCCTGATCCGTACCCCGTTCCCAGTCAGAACCCTCTAATGGATCGGGCCAGCGGACATGATCCAGTCTGTATTTCAGGTCTTCAAGGATTTCATCAGACACCCGGATTTGAAAACGTTCAATCGGCATATTGCTCTCTCCTTAAGTGTATTAGCTACAGCAACGATATAACTATAGTATATCTTTTCAAAATCATGAGGCAATGCCGTAATCAAATGCTAAGGATAATGCTAAGGATAATAGAAACAAAAGAAATCTATACCACCTGGAGGGATGCTAAGCATGAACGAAATGAATCAGGAGTATATCGTGATATCCGGTGCAAGGGAGAACAATCTTAAGAACGTATCCTTGCGTATCCCGAAACGGAAAATCACCATCTTCACCGGAGTATCCGGCTCCGGCAAGTCATCCATCGTCTTCGATACGATTGCTGCTGAATCCACGCGGCTGCTGAACGAGAACTTCAGCATGTTCGTGCGAACCTTCCTTCCGCGTTATCCGCAGCCGGATACAGACGGGATCGAGAACCTGAGCATGGCTGTTATTGTAGATCAGAAACGGCTGGGCGGCGGTTCTCATTCCACGATGGGTACGATAACCGACATCTCGCCTATTCTCCGTCTGCTGTACTCCAGGGTGGGACAGCCCCATGTAGGCGGAGTGAACATGTTCTCGTTCAACGATCCGCAAGGGATGTGTCCCGAATGTAACGGGATCGGCCGCAAGCTGGGGGTCGATATGAGCCGGGCCGTGGACATGTCCAAGTCGTTGAATGATGGAGCCCTCATGCTGCCGGATTATGCAGTCGGCGGCTGGGATTGGAACATGATCGTGCAGGCCGGTGACTTCGATCTGGACAAGAAGCTGAGCGAATATTCAGATGCGGAGCTGGAACAGCTGCTGTATGGCAAGGCCAGGAAAGTGAAGATGGATTTTGCCGGGAAGGCAACTAACATTACGGTAGAAGGTGTTATTGAGAAGTTCACGGGCAAGTATATCAGACAGGATGTGAAGACCAAATCTGAGCGTACGCAAAAAATGGTCGCCCCGTTCATCACCGAAGGCACCTGCTCCAGCTGCCATGGAGCAAGACTTAGCCAGGCTGCGCTCAGCTGCCGGATCAATGGAAGGAACATTGCGGAGCTGTCCGCTATGGAAGTCGGGCAGCTTATCCGCACCATCCGGGAGATAGAGGAACCTGCCGCAGCTCCGGTCGTCAAGTCGCTGGCGGAGCGGCTGCAGCATCTGGTCGATATCGGGCTGGACTACCTGACGCTGGACCGTGAGACCGATACGCTATCCGGCGGAGAATCACAGCGCGTCAAGATGGTGAAGCATCTAAGCGGCAGCCTGGTGGATGTCACCTACATCTTCGATGAGCCCAGCGTTGGGCTGCATCCGCGGGATGTCCACCGGCTAAATGAGCTGCTGGAGAAGCTTCGCGACAAAGGGAATACCGTCATTGTCGTTGAACATGATCCCGATGTCATCAAGCTGGCGGATCATATTGTTGATGTCGGGCCTCACGCCGGCAGCCGTGGCGGTAATATTGTCTATGAAGGCAGCTTCCAGGGCTTGCTAGAGTCAGGTACACTGACAGGCACCCATATGAAGCGGCCGCTTAAGCTGAAGCAGGACTGCAGACCGTCTTCCGGTCAGCTGCCCATCCAGAATGCCTCTCTGCATAACCTGCAGAATGTAAGTGTGGATATTCCTACCGGCATACTGACAGTGGTAACAGGTGTCGCAGGTTCGGGCAAAAGTACGCTGATTAATGATGTCTTCCTCAGTCAGCATCCGGATACGATCGTTATTGACCAATCGGCGATTGGCGTCTCAACACGCTCCAATCCCGCTACCTACACGGGAATTATGGATGATGTCCGCAAGGCTTTTGCCGCGGCCAATAAGGTGAATCAAGGGCTATTCAGCTTCAACTCCAAGGGGGCCTGCGAGAATTGCCAGGGACTTGGTGTCGTGTATACAGACCTTGGTTTCCTCGACAGCGTGAAGCTGCCTTGCGAAGTATGCGGAGGCAGACGGTTCAAGGAGGAAGTGCTTGCCTACAAGCTGAACGGCAAATCCATTGCTGAGGTCCTGGAGATGACTGTTGAGCAGGCTCTTGAGTTCTTCCAGCTCAAAGAGGTGGTGCGCAAGCTTCAGGCTATGAGTGATGTGGGACTGAACTATATTACACTCGGCCAGCCGCTCAGCACGCTCTCGGGCGGAGAATGCCAGCGCATTAAGCTGGCCAGCGAGCTGCATAAGAAGGGCAGCATCTATGTGATGGACGAGCCGACGACCGGCCTGCACATGTCCGACATCGGACACCTGCTGGAGATCATGAACCGGCTGGTGGATGCCGGCAATACGGTGATCGTCATCGAGCATAATCTCGATGTGATTAGCCAGGCAGACTGGATCATCGACATGGGGCCGGACGGAGGCAGCAAAGGCGGAGAAGTGGTGTTTGAGGGCACACCTTCGCAGATTATTGATGCGGAGCATTCGATCACGGGGAGATATTTGGCGTAGTTATCGTCTGGAACCCGCATTATATGCGGGTTTTTCTTTATAATGCTATAAATTATTATAGATAACTCCATCTTCAGACCCAGAAATGAGATTGACCGTAGATAAATAGAAAGATACCATAGAGTTGATGCAATCACCTTTTCTTGGAAATGTGGTTCTGTTAGAGAGTAAGTAACTAATGTGGAGTTCATAGGAAATAACTGTACTTCGTACAGTTAAATCAGGGAGATAAACCTAATCTAATTTGACGGTTTAATTGTATCCTGTACAACTAAAAATAGCGGAAAGTCTTCTCTTACGAAATATGATGATTCTAATTGTAGAAAATACAATTAAAACACTCTCAACGCAATAATCGATCGCTTTAGTTGTACATAATACAGTTAAAGCTTACGTGCATGCTCGTTACGGCCAGCCTGCAGTTTAAGCAGGGAATAGGAGGAGTGATAATGTTTAATTACATTGTAAAAATCATACCAAAGCATGAGAAAACCATCCCCGGCGAAAAAGAGAGAAATGCAATTAAAAATCAAATGAGATTAATGACCGTTAACAAAGAAATAAGTGAACAGCTATATAATGAAGTAACATTTATAGATAGTGGATCGAATTTTGAAGGGATTAGATGCAATCATTGTATGACGTATTTAGAACCCGATTGGTGGGCTGAGCAAATGGATACAAAAAGCTCCAACCAGTTTAATGATTTATCAATAATTTCACCTTGCAGCGCCTCGGCTTTATCATTAAATGAATTGTATTATATTTGGCCAATGGGTTTTGCAAAATATGTTATTGAGATCATGAATCCCGAAGAAGATGAAGTGATTAGGATTGAACAATTTATAGAAAATATAAACTACAAATTAATAAGAGCGCATTACTAGAAATCCCAAAGTAAATATAGAGGCGATACAACATTAAACTATTCTTTATCTGCAGCCGGAATAAGTGGCGCAGTTCGATTGCTGAGAAGATTTTTGACGGATATAACGGTTACGAAGCAAGGTCGGCAGGCACGGAAGAAGGAGCAAGAATAAAGGTGACCGAAGGACATATCGGATGGTCGGATCTGATATTCGTAATGGAGAAGAAGCATACAAGAAGGCTAAGGGACAAATTTGCAGACTCCCTAAGGAACAAACAGGTAATCTATCTTGATATCCCGGACGACTATAGATTTATGGATGAAGAACTAATAGAAATACTGAAATCCAGAGTATCTGAATATATTGAAGTTCCTGAATAAAGCAAATACAGAATGAAGTGGAATCGTTGAAAGCGTGAGGTGAACCAATGGACAGAATAGCCAATATCAGATCCGAAGAGAAGAAATATCATGATGACTGTTACGATACATACGACTTATTCGAGCCAGGGTCCTGGCTGCACAGACCCGTTAAGACGGTGATCAGCCTTTTAGAGGAATATAAGGAGCGGGAATACTTAAGTGTGCTGGATTTAGGATCGGGAATTGGCCGGAACAGCATGCCTATCGCTGAATCTTTGAAATATAGGGATGGTAAAGTAGTGTGCGTTGACCTGCTGGAATCGGCTATAGATAAACTGAATAGCTACAGTAAGGAATATGGAGTTGAACAATACATAGTGGCAAGGTTATCCGATATTGAACAGTTCACCATTGAACCAGATGAGTATGATATTATCGTAGCCGTATCTTCTTTAGAGCATGTCAGTTCAGAGCAGGCACTGGAGCGGAAACTGCAGGAAATGAATGCCGGAACGAAACGAAATGGAGCGAATTGTATTATTATCGCTTCGAACATTCGTGAAGTTAACCTCGCACAAGCGGAAGAACTCGATCCCATGTTTGAAGTGAATCTAACTACGGCAAGAATGTTCGAGCTGCTGGATCAGCAGTATGCCGGCTGGGAAGTTGAGCAACGCTTCGTAAAACCGCTGGAATATGAAATCAGCAGAAAAGGGGAACCTGTTAGGCTGACTTCGGATTGTATAACGTTTGTGGCTAAGAAGAGCTGATCTCATGGGGATCGGCTTTTTATTTTGACCGCTGACACGCAAGAGAAATTTCATTATTTCTGTCCAACTGTGACCCTACGCACCACCCCTTCTGTTCAATCGTCTACATTAAAAGTATAGCGTTAAGCTTTTTCATAAACTTCCGGAATTTGATTTGAATCCTCCTTTTTGTGTGGCAGCCGTAATAGAATGAGGTTGCTGATAAGGATTATCAATCAAAACATTGGAGGTTAACAAAATGAGTACACAATTCAAACAAATCGCCGGGGATACTTACTGGGTAGGCAAAATAGATAACCGTCAGGTTCCGTTCCACCGCCTGATTCTGGCTAAAGGAACAACCTATAATTCCTATCTGTTAAAAACGGGCAAGCCGACCGTGATTGATACGGTAGATATGGAGTTCGGCCGTGAATATGCCGAGTGTCTCGCCGGTATGATTGACCTCATGGATATTCATTACATCGTAATTAACCATACGGAGCCCGACCATTCCGGCGGCCTGGCAGCCCTTGCATCCCAGGCTCTAAATGCCACAATCGTGTGCACCGAAATCGCTGTGCCGGAACTGCAGGAAATGTATAAGCTGCACAGCCGGAACTTCCTGGTCGTTAAAGATGGCGATACGCTGGATATCGGCGGGAAAACACTGCTGTTCAAAGAAACGCCGTACCTTCATACTGCCGAGACGATGATCACGTATTGTATCGAGGATCAGATCCTGTTCCCCTGCGATATCTTCAGTACACATGTAGCTGTTGAGAATCTGTTCAGTGATGAAGCGGGATTTGATATCACTGAAGATTACAAGGGCTATTATGCCGCCATTATCCATCCGCACAGAAGATATGTAAGAACACTGCTGGAAGCGGTCAAGGATATGGATATCCGCATGATTGCCCCATCCCATGGATTCCTGATCCGGGAGGATATCCCTAAATTCATTGATCTGTACGCCACGATGAGCCGCGAAACGACTCAAGGTAAAAAAGCAGTCATCGTATATACCACCATCAAGAACAGCACGAAGAAAATGGCCAAAATCATTCAGGATTGCCTGCAGGAGAATAATATCGGAACGGAAGTCTGGGATGCGGATAAAAGCAGCACTGCGGATATTCTGAACAGCATTGCTTCTGCAGACGCGGTCTTTATCGGCAGCTCTACTAAATATGCGGACATGATCGGGAACCTGGAGGATGTGCTGAAGGAGCTGCAGCATATGAATCTGGAAGGCAAGCTTGCGGCATCCTTTGGCTCGTACGGCTGGAGCGGAGAAGCCATCGAGGTCATTCAGGACTATCTGAACGGAACGAATATGACCGTGCAAAGCACTTCGGAGGTCATCAAAACCACCGGTATGACACATGTTGAATTCCCGGTTAGAGTAAGATTCTCCCCTAAAGAGCCGGAGAAGGTCCAGAAAATTAAAAATGCGGCTGAATTTGTATCAGATCTGCTGCTGAGCTCAATCTAGGGAGGAGGAATAACACATGACGAAGCATTATGTAATCGTCGGCGGCGGCGTCTCCGCCGTCCATGCCGCCAAAGCAATCCGCGATCAGGACGCAGAAGCAGAAATATCGATTCTAGGTGAGGAAAGCGGGCTTCCGTATAACCGGATTAAGCTGACCAAAAGCCTGTTCACCGACCTGCACAGCGAGAAGGTGCTGATCAAGAAAGAGAAGTGGTACCGGGATAACCGTATAAACGTCAAGACCTCAACCCGGATCACCTCGATCCAGCCGGATTGCCGGATGGTAGAGACAGAAGACGGCCAGCGGGTGGAGTATCATAAGCTGCTGTTGTGTATGGGCGCGAGGAACCGTGCACTCTCTATCGAAGGTGCCGGACTTCACAATGTCCATACAATCAGAGACATGAACGATGCGGACCGGTTAAAAGATAGTCTGCAGGATGGCAGCCGCGTAGCGGTAATTGGCGGAGGCGTGCAGGGCATCGAGACGGCTTGGGCTTTGTTCGAAGCAGGTTACGAGGTAACCGTGATCGAAGCAGCCCCGTCCCTGATGGGCAGACAGCTGGACGGGCACTCCTCCAGCCTGCTTAAGGAGACTCTGGAACAATCCGGAGTGAAGGTGATTCTGCAAGCAGGGATAACCTCTATTACGGGTACAGACTATGTTACCGGGATTACGCTGGA
Organism: Paenibacillus sp. FSL E2-0178; assembly: GCF_038593005.1. Lineage (NCBI taxonomy): Bacteria > Bacillati > Bacillota > Bacilli > Caryophanales > Paenibacillaceae > Paenibacillus > Paenibacillus sp. FSL E2-0178. The sequence goes on along the minus strand of NZ_CP151953.1, from coordinate 560,100 downwards.
CGATGGTTCTAATCTCCCGTGTGACCATGTTGTATACTCTATCGGAATTGTCCCGAACACGGCGCTTGTAAGCGGATCGGCAATTCAAGTCCGGAACGGCATTATTGTAAACGAACAATTGCAAACCAGCGATCCGAACATCTTTGCTGCCGGTGATGTTGCTGAAATTAACGGGCATGTTGAAGGACTATGGGGCGGTGCAATAGAACAGGGAAGGATTGCCGGCAGCAACATGGCTGACAGTCTGACCGTTTACCGCAGAGCGGTTCCGGTTACTTTGTTTAATGCTTTTGGGATTTCTCTGTTCTCCATTGGCAACACAGATGAACGGCAATGCGATGTGTCGGTCAGCGGAGAAGAGAATGGCGCCTATACGCGGATCTATGTGAAAGATAATACAATTACCGGTGCGTTATCCTGGCAAGGAGCCGCTGCCTCCCTGACGTATAAGTGGGCTGTAGAACAAGGGATCAGCCTGACCGGAATTCATCTTGACGGCAATAACATAGAAGCTATTATGGCTGAAGTACAATCCCGATTGAACTAAAAAACAACCTATTAGGAGCTGATAAGAATGAAGAAATACATCTGTACACCCTGCGGCTATATCTATGACCCGGCAATAGGCGATCCTGATGAGGACGTAGCCGCCGGCACCGCGTTTGAAGATTTGCCTGAAGACTGGGTATGTCCGGTCTGCGGAGAGGATACAAGTCACTTCGTAGCAGTTGAAGATAAGAAATCTGTTACTCATTAGAGTAAGCAGCTTCTAAATACTACATTTCAGGGGGAACGGTATGAAAGAGCACTCCTGCCAGCACGCCGCAGAACCTTGTACACGCAAGGTGCCGATTTTTGCTGCATTGACGGACGATGATCTCACCAGAATTAGCGCTATGATTAAGCACCGCAAGTTTACCAAAGGTCAGCCGTTAATTCTTGAAGGGGCGCCGTCAGATACGCTGTATATTATTCAACAGGGGCATGTGAAGCTATCCAAAATGACTCCTGAAGGCAAGGAACAAATCCTGCACATTCTGACGAATGGGGATTTCTTCGGGGAGCTTAGTATTTTTAACAGTGATGAGCTTAGTAATTTTAACGCATATGCCCTGAAAGACACTAATATTTGTATGCTGACCCGGAATGATATGGAGCAGTTAATGACAGATAATCCGGATATCTCTCTCCGGCTGCTGAAAAGTGTAACCAAAAGACTCGCCCACACAGAGAATCTGGCGCAGAGCCTGGCGACCAAAGATCCGGAGATCCGGATTGCCTGCATGATCATGGAACTCAGTGACAAATACGGCAAGCGGCATGGCAGCCGTATTCATATTGATCTTCCGCTGTCCCGTGAAGAGCTGGCCAGTTATGTCGGGGTGACCCGCGAGACCATTAGCAGGAAGTTCTCCAGGTTTGAGGATTCGGGCCTGATCAAGCTGATTGGTAATAAACAGATGGTGCTCATGGATCCGGCCGGTGTAGAGAAGTATATGGGAAATTGAATTATAATAAAAGCGGCATTTCCACCATTAGATAATGGGGAGATGCCGCTTTTGAATACCCGGATTAGTTAAGGTGATCTGACTCCCATCAATCTTTACGGAACGCCTCATCCAGCATCAGGATCTCTGCTCTTCTGCTGACAGCCTGATTCCCCAGCTTAACATCAATGATGAAGTCATTGCTCAGCATCTGGCGGTACCGGGCAATAATGTCCTCTTCCGGCAAATCAGCCATCTGTTTCGTTTCCGGCGGGATGACCTGTATTCCGGACTGCTCAACTTGCTTAATATTGCGTTTAATATCAGCAGCAAGCTTGCTCAATGTACTGTCGCTTCTTGCAGTCTCCAAATCCACCATACCCGTACCATCCTCCGTATAAAAGTGCTTGTTGACTGCTGCCAGGGCAGCGTGTGAGATATGGAAGGCCTTTATATCCGGTTCGATTATATTAGTTAGACCTGCCTGCTCAAGGAGTCCGGCAAGACGATTCACTCTTTCGGTCGTCTGTCCATTGATTTCACCAAATATAGTCCCTTGCCCAGGCTCCGTTCCAAACTGGGCGTAGAGCACACCGTCTTTGAGGTCTCCGCCAGCACCCGGGAAGCCCGGAAGCAGCCGCTCGCCTACGATTTCAAGCCAGGAGTCATAACCTACCGTGTTGGTCAACGTAATAATGGTCTGGCTTCTGTTATTCTTAATCGCCTCAAGAGCAGACTCCGCCTGATCATACCGGACCGGAACAAAGATGAAATCGTAGATATCTTCGTCATCCAGCTCCGCAATTACTTTTATCGGAATTTGTTGTATCGTGCCTTTCTCATTGTATCGCAGACCCTGCTTCTGGAGGGCTTCCAGCCGCTTGCCCCGGGCCAGTAAGGTAACGTCAAGTCCTGACCGTGCGAACCGGAGTGCGTACACACTGCCAATCACTCCAGCGCCAACGATTAATATTCTGTCTGAATGTATACTCAAGTTCATCTGTCCTTTCAATTAGGTAACACACATTGTTTAAACAACACATGTCTGATACGATTGATGATAGTCCGGCATCCCGTTGATTTCAATCGGCAGACTCGGGGATAAGTCGGTTAAACAACATAGATTAAGATTTGATGTCTAAGCAGGGGGAGTTAGCGATGGTTAACCAGATAGATCCAAGGGTTGTGCGCACAGGGCAGCTGATTAGAGAAGCCTTCCGGGAGTTGCTGCGGTTGAGAAGCTTCGATACGATCACCATCAAAGATATCGCAGAGAGAGCTACCATTAACCGCGCCACATTTTATACTCATTACGAGGATAAATATGCATTGCTGGATGAAATCATCGAACAGGCTTTCCGCAAGATGATTCCCGGACCCGTGGAGCATGCGCTGGAGTTCACAGATGAAATATGTAACGAGCTCATCCTGATGACTTACCGGTATATTTTGGATTTTTATGAGATCTGCCGGATGGATTCCAAATCGATTGCTACACTGGTGGACGAGAAGATCAAGCAGCTGCTGCAGCAGATTATTGAGCGCATTTTTGTAAAAGGAGATCATCCTCATTCCGCAGACCCCAATCAGACAACAATGCTGGCGGCCATGACAGGGTCAGCGATCTATAGCGCAGCGTATCAATGGTTCAAAGCCGGGGAGAAGGAACGGACGGATCTCCTTGTAGACATCGTACGTCCCTATGTGATGAACGGTCTGGGATTATCATAATTAGGATAACAATGGAGGAACAACCTAATGCAATATCACACCAAAGTACTGGCCTACATTATATATAACGATAAGCTGCTCGTGTTCAGGCACAGGGACTACCCGGAAGCTGGTGTGCAGGTTCCTGCCGGGACTGTAGAATCGGGCGAGAGTATAGAAACGGCATTATTCCGGGAAATACTGGAGGAGTCAGGAATAACGAAGGATGAGCTGCGGCTAGTCAAGCATTTGAAGACGTATCTGTACTACGCGGCGTATAAACAACAACATCATGAAAGACATGTATATCAGTTAGAGTTAATTGAAGAGCGGCCGGCCCGGTGGGAACATACGATAGAAGCATCCGGAGAAGACTTAGGTCTGACCTTTGAATATTTCTGGATTCCGGTGCATGAGGCTGATCTCGCCGGCGGGCAGGGAGAATGCTTAGAATTATGCTGTTAGATTGCGCTGTAATTAAAAATGTGGATTTCAATGACCCTAACTGTTAATATAATAATATTTGCAAAAGTTAAGGTTACAGGAAAATGAGGACGACGGAATGAAAAAGATTGTCAGCCATAAAGCTTATTTTATCGGAATGCATGTACTAATATTTATCCTCTTATTTACAACACTGTACGCTTCCTTCCCGACCATCCGGGTTAAAGTGAAAGAAATCATCGATCCGGCGGAAAAAGTATATACGATCGCCCACCGTGGTGCGTCCGGATATGCTCCGGAGAACACGATACCGGCCTTCGAGCTGGCGCGTGAAATGGATGCTGACTCGATTGAGCTGGATATCCACCTGACCAAGGATCAGATTCCTGTTGTTATCCATGATGATACGGTCAACCGCACGACTAATAGCAAAGGGTATGTAAAGAACATGACGCTGGAGCAGATCAAACAGCTGGATGCCGGGTCGTGGTTCAATAAAGCGTATCCGATGTTTGCCAGAGAAATATATGCAGGGACCACCATCCCCACCCTCGATGAGGTATTCGAAACCTTTGGCAAAGAGATCAGCTATGTCCTTGAAATCAAGGAATCAACGCCGAAGATTAATATCGAAGTCCTCTTGAATGAATACATTAAGAAATATAATCTGGAAAAAGTAGTGGCCATACACTCTTTCAGCGCAGCCAGTCTGCGGAAGTTCCATTCCATCAACCCGGATATTCCGTTGTACCAGCTCGTATGGAATGATTATACCTCGGTAAGACTTACCGAAGCTTATCTGGCGGATGTGAAGTCCTATGCTGTCGGCATCAGCCCGAATTTCCAGGGGACCAGCGCGTCTTATGTGGCGCAGATAAAGCGGGCGGGACTTAAGGTCATGCCCTATACCATTAATTATCAGCTCAATATGGATAAAGCTTATTCTTGGGGTGTGGATGGAGTCTATACCAATTTCCCTGACCGTTTCCATGAAGTCATTGAGACGAACAGGAAGAACGCGAACTGGTAACTTAGCAGAATTTCTCATTTCATAGCACAGGGTCCAATTCTTGTTCTTAACGGAGCAAGAGTTGGACCCTGTGTGTATATTGGACAAGAAGAGCAGGTTTCTTACAACGAGCTGAACACAATATTACGCAGCTTGCGAGTGACCGGCAGTGTGCCGGCATCTTTTTTCTGAATCATGAACAGGAAGGTCAGGCTGTCCTGCGGACTGTTGGTGAAATAAGCTCCCAGCCAGCCGTCCCAGCCGTATTCACCCTGGCCGCCGATCACTCCGGCTTTTCCGGTGTCTTTCAGGATACGCATCTGGTTGCCATAGCTATACCCCTGCAGGGAATGCCAGGTATCGAAGCCTTTTTGCTGCCCATCGCTTAGAACAGCTGTAGTCATATATTGAACGGTTCTAGGCTTGAGCAGCTGAACGCCGTTCAAGCTGCCCTGGTTCATCAGCATGGTGGTGAACTTGGCAGCATCGTCAATCGTTGAGACCAGGCCCGCTCCGCCTGACTCGTAGGCCGGCTCCCGGTCCATATGATGGTAGATGCCCAGATGGCTCTCCGCATACAGCTTCAAGCCTCCTTCGCCGTCCTCCTGGTAGACTCTGGCCAGGCGGTTTCTTTTGTCTTCAGGAAGCCAAAAGCCGGTGTCCTGCATTTGCAGCGGGCTGAATATTTCCTTCTGCAAAAATTCGCCGTACCGCATGCCGCTAACCGCTTCCACTATGGCTCCCAGAACATCCGCTGAGGTCCCGTACTGCCAGAACGAACCCGGCTCGAACGAAAGCGGGCCTTCACCCAGACGGGTGGCGAATTCCATGGTGCTCATCCGGTTATCGCCGTGCAAGCGGCTGTCCAGCTCCTGGAACAAAGCCTCCGTATGCAGAGCGGCTTTGCCTGTATCTCCTCCGTATACGAGTCCCGAGGTCATATTCAGCAGATCGTGAATGACTACCTCCCGGCTGACAGGCACCAGTTCTCCGTTCTTTTCGACCAGCTGGTTCTTAAACCCTGGAATATAACGGCTTACCGGATCGAACAAATCGATCTCACCGCGCTCAAGCAGCAGCATGATGGCGGCTGATGTAACCGGTTTCGTCATCGAGTATAGACGGAAGATCGAATCCCGGGTGACAGGACGTCCCGCTTCGACATCGGCTAAGCCGTCTTCGTGATAGAACACCTCGCGTCCGTCCTTGATGACCATCAGGTTCGCACCTGCGATTTCCTGGTTACCGATACTTGCTCTCAATGTTTTTTTCAATAGGCTGGTTGTGTTTGAATCTAGCATGTTCCTAAAGTCTCCTTTTCCGGATAAGTTCCCTGAAGCCAAATCAGATATTGTCATTACACTACTTGAAAATATTAAACTCTTTTGGACAGGTTGTATAGAGGTCAGAATTGTAATCTGAATATCCGGTACATTTGGTGGCACACTGATTATAGGTATAATAACCGCAGTCTCTCTTTTAACCCTTTCCAGATTTCCTCCGGCGCTTCCTTAAGTCTGATATCTCCGCCCAGGAAAAGCAGCCAGTTTATGATTTCCGCCAGTTCTTCGGGCATATCCGTATGGATATACGTCTTGAGAATGGCTGTGCTCTGGTAAGGATTCGTATAGGAGAGCGATACCTTCAATGGATGATATTTTTTGAATTGGGCAATCGCCTTGGGGCCGAGTTCAAGGACGAGGTTGACTTCTTCTTCCTGATTGCTCAGTTTTTCCAGGATCTTTTTCCTGCTTAATCTTTTTTTATCTGGATTTAGGACAACATCGGTGACTTGGTCCACAGGAATAATCCGCTTCCTTTCATCGTTTAAGTCGAAGGCCTCAATCAGCCAAAAGCTTTTCTCACGATAGAGGCGTAAGAGATAAACGGGATAAACCTGGAGGAGCTTCGCTTCTTCGCTGGTAATCAGCAAATAGCGGTCCACCAGGAGGATCTGGATCAGCTTCTCAAGCATGGGGTGGGGGAGATCAGACAGATCAAGAAGGTCAGGATTGTTCGGGTTGGTCCCTTCAAACAGCAGAATTTGATTCAGAAGAAACAGGTCCTCCTGCTGGTTCTCCGAGAGGAGGCCCAATAATTTCTCCGTTAAAGACTGACGGCTCTTGAGATAAGGGAGCTGCCCGTTTCTTGTAGCCATGAAGGCAATGAACAGGGCTTTGAGCTCATTATCTGTAAACCGGACCACGGGAAGGACAGAATTGCGCATCACAGAATACCCCCCATCCCGTCCAACTTCGGCAACAAGCGGCATCCCCAGAGCCTCGATTTCCCGGATGTCCCGAATCGCAGTCGAACGGGAGATGTTAAATTCCTGCATGATTTCAGTAATAGTAAAGTGGGCCCGGTTGTTAATATACCGCATGATGACATTAACCCGTTCAACTTTTTTCATCGCGTCTCCTAAACAGTTTCATTTTATGACATGATTTAAGGCTATCATATACATATCAAGACAAGAAGACAAATTCCAAATACAAAGGATGGTTGCGACATGGCAAATTACACATTAGAGGAAAAAGACAGCTTCATCGTTATAGGTTTAGGTACGGAGCTTAAGAGCGATTACACGGACTATGCCGGTATTAACAAAGAAAAGTCAGACTTCTGGCAGGCCGTCAGTGAAGATGGAAGGCTCGATAAGTTGAAGGCGATGGCCGTGAACGACTATATTTTTGCCGTGAGTGAAGCGGTGAACAACAAAATGATGTATTATGCGGGTGTCATGACCGAAGCAGCTGCGCCGGAAGAGGCCAGAGTTATCCAGTTTCCTAAGGGGAAATACCTGGTGGTTAGAGGGGAAGCGGCAACGGCTGATGAACTGAATAATAAGCTGGCCGGAGTTGCTTTTGGTCAAGCTCTGCCGGAAGCGAAGGATGTCGCCTATGTGGGCGGACCCAATACATCCGTTGAGATGGGGCAGCAGGACGGACAGGTTGTAGGTGAAATGTGGATTCCTGTTGTAAGTAAATAACGGGTTTGCCGAGGAGGAAGTGCAATGTCTTATATCGTTGATTTCAAAGAGGTGTCTACGGCCGGCTTGGAGTCGTCACCTGTAGTGGATGCACTTGCAGGATTGCGTGCGAATGAAGCGCGTTACTTCATGAATAAATATAAGCATGAGTTCACGGTTGTTCCGGCCAGCGAAAGCCAGGAGACCCTGGATTATGTGAATGGAATTCTGAAAAAAGAACGTGATCTTGAATTCTCGGCCAAGCCCCTGGAGACCTCGCGGTTTCAGGTAGAGAATATCCGGTTTGCTTACGTCTTTTATGAGGATGGTCTGGCGCTTAACGTGATGTATACCGTGGATGATCCCAAGAAGCGGGCTGTCGGATTCAAGCTCTCTGAGGGCATGGAGATTCCCAAGGAGCTGGAGACAAAGTTCAAATTCGCCAGACAGAAGTCTAAGCTGGCCGGAACGATCCGGGGCTCGTTCTTCGTAATCAAAGGCGAATACTGAACCAGGTGGTGAGCTGTGACTGAACCTTTAGAGATAGATTACCGCCTAATCGGGTTAATAATAGGTACGTATTTGGATATCCTATTCCCATAACCCGGAAGAAACGAGGCGATAAGCATGTCAACATTGGATAAAAGTCATCAGGAAGCTGTCGAGACGGTCAGAGACCTTATCAAAGGGATTGATACAGCGATGTTCACGACGATCTCACCCGAAGGCCTGGTATCCCGTCCCATGAAGACACAGGAGGTCGAGTTTGACGGAGACCTGTGGTTCCTGACCAAGAAGGACACCAGCAAGTTCGATGAGATCCTTCATGATCCGAGGGTTAATGTAGTGTACGCTGACAAATCCTATGTCTCCATCCGCGGAACCGCCAGGATTGTCGAGGATCTGGAGAAGAAAAAAGAATTCTGGAGTGCAGGCTATAACACGTTCCTGAAGACCACCTATGATGACCCGAACGTGATCCTGATTCAGGTGCATGCCGAAGCTGCTGAATACTGGAAGAGCGGTAATCTGGCCGAGATGGCGACTTATATGTTCAAACGAATCACCAATCAGGATACGGAGAAGTCGGATCTGAACAAGACGGTTGATTTAGAATAGCTGGTTTGATAAAAGATGCCCCGCGCCGCTGGAGAATTCCGGCTGGTGTGGGGTGTTTTTTTGCTGATCTATAGACGTGAGGGCGTGGGGGAATAGACGTTGCCGTGCAATTGCTGGCGGAAACAGCGAAATCCGTTAATTTCCCACCTTTGATTTCATACCGGTGAATGGGGAGTCTTAGGTAAGGAAGGAAGGATGGAGTAAGGAAGTAAAGAAGTATTGTAAGCATAAATGTTGTACGTTTTACAACTTTGATTCCTGGATTGCCGGGTGCTCGGAAGAATTGTTGTATGAAATACAACAATATTCCACCAAAGTCGCTTGAAAAAGGAATAATGTTGCATTTTATACAACAAACTTGTTTTTGAGCCAATTTATCCAGGGAAATGTTGTATTTTGTGCAGGATTTGATAGCACTCGCTCCCTCCTAAAGTAAATCAAGATAATCTATCTACCGTGTATGCGACAACCTTCACCATTCAGCGCTTATTTATCTCGATATTGCCCCACAACGTTGGCTCAATATAAACAGCGGCAGCCCAGGACACGATTTTCGCGTCCGAGGCTGCCGCTGATTTTACACCTGGGCCAGTCTGATTAGGAAACTTGCGGATTGAACATGGGGAATCCGCCCGTGATCAACGGCATGACCCGCTCCGCAAGTTCAGAGGGAGACTCCGCTCTTCCTTCCACATTCCAGCGGTAGGTTACGCCGTATAAGGACCAGCTTAGCAGGGTGGCCGCAGTGGCAAGCGGCTTCGAATCTGCAGCTGAGTCTGATTCGCTAATAAGCTGCAGGATAAGCTTTTCAAGATGCAGCTTGATATTCTCCTCAAGCAGGAGCGCTACGGAATCATATCTTTTGAAGCAGCGGTGGCTGGTTTCATGATAATTACATAAGGCCACGATAAGCTCCTGAAGCGTCTTTTCGGTCAACGGTCCAGTTGCATCGACTTTATGGAGGACCATATTCGTAAAGGCGTCTAACAAAAAGGCTTCGAACAGCGCATATTTATCCTGGAAATGTGCATAAAAGGTGGTCCGGTTAATAGTGGCTGCTTTGGTAATATCGCCGACGGTTATCGAATTGAAGTCCATGATATTCAATTGCCGGATGAAGGCATCCAGAATTAATTGGCGGGTCCGAATCACCCGCGGGTCGTTCGGATTGGGGGGGAGTATGCCAGCCATCCAAGGAACACCCCTTTCAGTAGAGAGTAGAATCCCTTTATTATAATCAGCTTATTGGTAGACGACAAATAGGATCTGCCAATACGACAGTTTTTCCGGCTTCTAGCTTAAGCAACAACTTGGGCAGATTGTTGGTTGAAGGGGGAACTGGAGCTTGTTACTATTGCATTCATACCCCGCTTTGAGAATAATCATACAATCTACAGGAGGCGTTAATCATGGCTAAACAGCAGGAGCAAATTCATTCACTGGAGACCCTATTTGAACCTTATACGGTTCAACAATTAAATATACCCAACCGGATCGTGATGTCACCGATGGCGCGTGCTTTTGCACCCAAGGGTATTCCAGGTGAGGATATGGCAGCGTATTACCGCCGCCGCGCTGAGAATGGGGTGGGGCTGATCATCACCGTTGGTATGATTGACCATCCGGCGGCGAGCAGTGATCCGGGACTTCCTAATCTGTTTGGCGAAGCCGCTCTGAGCGGCTGGCGTGAAGTCGTCAGACAGGTTCATGAGGCTGGCGGGATTATCTTTCCCCAATTGTCACATATGGGAATGATTCGTCCCGCAGGTTCCGGGCCAATCCCGGATGCTCCGTCGATCGGGCCATCAGGCATCGATATGCAAGGGAACAAGATTAGCGAGCCGATGACAGAAGAAGAAATTGCCGGCGTCATTCAAGCCTATGCCGATGCGGCAGTGAATACACAGCAGGCTGGCTTCGACGGGATAGAGCTTTCCGGCGGCCACGGCTTGTTGATTGACCAATTCTTCTGGGAACAAACCAATCAGCGGACGGACCGCTATGGCGGCGATTTCCTGAAGCGCACCACATTCGCAGCCGAAGTTGTCGCGGCCGTCCGCGCTGCAGTCGGACCGGATTATCCGATTTCCATCCGGTTGTCCCAGTGGAAAATGACGGATTACACGGCGAAGCTGGTAGATACACCGGAGCAGCTGAAGCAATTCCTGGATGTGCTGGTACAGGCCGGCGTGGATATTTTCCATATCTCGACCCGCCGGTTCTGGGACCCTGAATTCGCGGGCTCTGAGCTGGGTCTCGCCGGATGGGTGAAGAAGCTCACCGGGAAGACAACGATTGCCGTTGGTTCCGTTGGCATAGACAATGATCCTGCTGAAGGCGGGGAAGCGGAGCATCAAGGGATGGATGAACTGCTGAAGCGGCTGGATAATCAGGAGTTCGATCTGGTAGCCGTCGGAAGAGCGCTGCTGGGTGATCCGGCATGGGCAAAGAAAATCCGCGAGGGCAGGGTGGAGGAGATTCAAGCCTTTACTCCTGAGGCGGCTGCCCAACTGTATTGAAGCATAGAGAGTGTCTATAAACGCACAAATAAGGCTGCCTATAGGCAGCCTTAACTTTATTTTATTTAGACCATTATCTACAGGTGAATAATTTCCAATATCCGCTCCCTATTACCCTTTCTCCGCCATATAGGTCTTCTGCGTCCGGAGGACCGGGAAGAGCCAATACATCCAGACTACGGTGATGACGAGGGTGCCAAGCCCGCCTATGACAGTCGCCGGTACAGCACCGACCAGACCGGCCATCGTCCCGGACTCGAATTCACCCAGCTGATTCGAGGTGCCGATGAACAGGGAGTTGACGGCGTTGACCCGGCCCTGCATCTCTTGCGGTGTGTTGACCTGAACCAGCGTCGAACGGATTACGACGCTTACGACGTCGGAAGCGCCGATGAGGAAAAGAGCGAAGAGCGAGAGCCAGAAGCTGTGAGACACCCCGAACAGAATGGTCGCCAAGGCAAACACAACGAGGGAGGCGAACAGTGTCTTGCCGATTGCTTTCTCCACCGAATATCGGGTTAGAATCAGCGACACAAGGATCGCCCCGACCGCCGGCGCAGAGCGCAGCAGCCCCAGACCGAGTGAGCCGGTCTTCAGGATATCCTCGGCGAAGATCGGCAGCAAGGCAGTCGCACCGCCAAGCAGCACAGCGAACAGGTCTAGCGAGATAGTGCCGAGTATGATTTTGCGGGCAAAGACAAACTTCAGGCCGCTAAGGAACGTGTCCATATTGACGGCGTCCAGCTTCTTCACGAAGTGAACGGTCTTGACGAAGAAGATGAGCACGGTCGAGATCAGCAGCGCTGCAAGTGAGGCAATGTAGGCAGCGGCAGTACCCCAAACGACAAGCACTCCTCCAAGTGACGGGCCGACGATCATCGCGGTCTGCATTGCGGAGGCAGACCAGGCTGCGGCCTTCGGCAGCTGTTCCCGGTCCACGATGTCCGGCACAAGCGCGGCAGAGGCTGGGCCTTCGAAGGTACGGCAGGCGCCGAGAATGGCGGCGGCGACCAGCAGATGAAGCGAGCCCAGCCAGCCTTGCAGACTGCCGAGGACGAGCAGCAGGACAACTACGCTCTCCATTAGCTGGCAGAGATAGACGATAGTCCGGCGGTCGTACCGGTCAGCGGTCTGTCCGGCCGGCAGTGTCAGCAGGAGCATCGGCAGGAATTGCGCCAGGCCGACAAGGCCCAGCTGGAAGGCGCTATCAGTCAGCGCGTACATCTGCCAGCCAATGGCGACAGACAGCATCTGAAAAGCGCTGGTCGAGAATATCCGTGCGATCCACAGGCGCAGGAACGAGCGGTTATGTAGTACGGACGAGCCTTTTGGATTCAAAACATGTCATCCTTTCTAATTCACAGGTATACATTAAATTCATTACATGCCGGAGTTCTTCGCATGCATCTCGGGATGCTCCCGCCGGATCAGTGCATAATCCTTCCCGTACCGGTCCTCCAGCTCCCTGGCAAAATCTTTCTCGATCCGCATCATCACAACATCGTGGAAGTACGAGGTCTGCAGTACGTTCAGCACCGCCGGGTGGTTGCTCTCCAGCGCCGATACCGGCGCGTGCCGGCTGAAGCTGCCGATGACCGCCGTTTCCTTATCCAGCAGCATGGAGAAATTGCGTGACCGATGCGGTCCCCCCGGCGGCACACTATGTACGATGACATGTTCAAGCTCCGTCGGCATTTCACCGATGATCATCAGATGAACGGCGGTACCCCGGTGCTCGGCTGAGAGCAGCGATTCCTCGACCCAATGCAGATCCTCTGCCCAAAGATCGACCAGAATCTCCTCCCTGGCATTGGCGGCGAGGCGGCGGATCGCCAGATCCACCTGCTGATCTCCTTTCCAGTTACTGAAGAAGGGCGGAGTATCCGGCAGGGTAGTCAGCTCACTCTCCAGTAGGCGTGCAGTTCGTTCGAACTCCGATTGCAGCAGCTTAACAACCTGTCCGATTGGAATCGCCGCGAAGGTAATCGGATCACCTTCCTCAGCACGACAGACACCTTTCTCTACAAGGCCGCGCAGCGCAGCATAGACATTGGAGCGCGATACTGACACCTGCTTAGAGACTTCGTAGCCTGAAGAAGGGGGCTGACCGTGCAGCGCCAGATAACAGCGGGCTTCGAGATCGGACAATCCGAGTTTCCGTAAAGCATCAATCATAGGGGGCCTCCTTTGTATTCGATGATCTTCCAGGAACATTAGAAGTATTCCAAAATACTACTCCTGACTTGAGTAGCTGTCAAGACTGCCGCACCATAATTTTGCCAGCCCCATTCATCCTCAAGCTCCCTTTTGGATGATCAGACTCTCTGGTGTGCCGCAGGTTGACAATGCAGGGAGTAAGCAGGTATATTGTTTAAATAGTAATAATTACGATTAAATAAATGTCACTATAAAGTATTAACTGCACCGGATAAGTACACTCATGCTACATTTAAGGAGCTTCCAGACAACAATGAATAAAAACAGCAGCAATCAGCGTCTTCCCAGAGCGAAAGGTATAGATATGGGGACGTATTACACACCAAAAGAATGTGCCAGAAAAGTAAAGCATCTCGTACTGCCCCAGATGAACCGGAAGATTGTTGAGGAGTTCATTACTATACTCGGGATGCGGGCAACATTCGAAGAACACAACGTACCCATTCCCAATAAAGTGGTCATGTATGGTCCGCCCGGCACAGGGAAGACTTTGACCGCATTCTATATGGCTCAGATGCTGGAGCTTCCGCTTATTCTGGTTCGGCTGGATGCGGTTATTCATAGTCATTTGGGGGAGACCGGAAGCAATATCCGCAAAATATTCGAATATGCCAAAGCAACACCTTGCGTCCTCTTCCTCGATGAATTTGATGCGATTGCAAGAACACGGGAGAGCAATGACGAGGTCAAAGAGATGGCACGCGCGGTAAATACCCTGCTGCAATGTCTGGATGACTTCGGCGACAGCAGTATTTTTGTAGCGGCAACGAATCTGGAGAATGAACTGGACCGGGCGATCTGGAGAAGATTTGATACGAAGATGACTTATTCGCTGCCGGATGAATTCAGCAGGCGTCAATATATCGAGCTATTGATCAATGGATTCGAAGGAGAAGCGGGGTTGACGGAAGAGGTGTGCGGGCGCCTTGACGGATGCAGCTTCGCAGATATTGAACAGATTGTGCTGAAAGCCAAACGGAAGGCAATTATAGAGCATAGTCCACTAACACAAGAGCACATTTTGCTGTCCTATGAGGAATATAGTCCGTCCTTATAAAAATAAAGAGTGTAATTTGAACGTCCCGGATGATGCTTGTGCAGATCATCGGGACGTTTTGATTTGTGAGCGAGAACAGCCTGTTTCTTGATGTTTTTTATTAGTGAAGCATAGCTACGGCAAAAACAACTGGGAATTGCCCGGGGGGAAAAGGGGAGGACAATGAGTCCGCAGAGGAAACTGCGCAAAGAGAGGTGTTTGAAGATTCATACGGTGGGGCCTAGACAATGGTTTGAATAATACAGAATACTACAGTGCATGAGAAAAGGAGTACATTGCAACGGCAATCTGCTCCTTTTCTCATGCTCACAAGTAAGCGTTAGTGGAATCCACTTTAGCAAATCGCTTGCTAAGCGTTTGAAGTGACCCAACTATGGGATATGCCTGGGAGTATGCGGTATGCTTAATTGCACTCTGTACAACTAAATCATCCGATTTACAACCGATTCTCCGTTTAGTTGTATTTCGTACAATTAAACTGCCATTGTACCTCGGTTCTCAGCCATTGGGGCAGATTTAGTTGTACAGAATACAGTTATAAGAGGAAAGCCTCCCTTTTCGTTGTTTTTAATTGCACAAAATACAACTATCACTGAATTCCTGCCTGATACTGAATACATCAATTGCTGCATTGTTGAATAACTCACTTCTATGCGCTGATGTTGTACTAATCTCCCAAGAAAACCATGCTTTTCGCAGGATCGTACATTTCCTTTAGCTGCTTCACATCGGATCTCGGGGGAGAGCCAAACATCCGCGAGTATTCACGGCTGAACTGGGAGGCACTCTCATAACCGACACGGAATGCAACTTCCGCAGCTTCTGGATGGGGAATTGCTGTTTCAAGTACACCATCCGCTGGTGAGAAGTGTTTAATAAGCTTTGCCAATTCTTTTTGTTGTTTGAAGATAGCCTCCAGCATGACGATTCCTCCAGATTTCTATCAGATATCCAGTTTACGGCTGGCAAGCCACTTGACCATTTCAGGATCACGGTGGGAGAAGAACAGGCTCTCTTTCGTATCCAGCGCAGTAATGGAGTTCATATCCCCGCTGCTCAATTCAAAGTCAAAAATATTGAAGTTCTCGGCCATTCTTTCCTTGCGGACTGACTTGGGAATCACGACAACATCTCTTTGAGTCAGCCAGCGCAGAACGACCTGCGCAACGGATTTATGATGCTTGTCAGCGATTGAACATAACAGTTCATTGTGGAACAAGTTATTCTTTCCTTCAGCAAAAGGCGCCCAGGACTCGATCTGAACCTTGTTCTCCTTCATGAAGGCCGCACTTTCGATCTGCTGATTGAATGGATGTGTCTCCACCTGATTCACGGCAGGGACGATTTCATTATGAAGAGTCAGATCGATCAGACGGTCCATATGGAAATTACTGACGCCGATCGCCCGGATTTTCCCTTCACGGTTCAGCTCCTCCATCGCCCGCCAGGAACCATACACATCACCAAACGGCTGATGGATTAGATATAAATCGAGATAATTGAGCTGCAGCCGCTTCAAAGAGTTCTCCACCGCTTGCTTGGTCTTCGCATAACCAGTGTCCTGCATCCAAAGCTTCGTAGTAATAAATAACTCGTCTCTGGCTACGCCGCTGCGTCTAATGGCTTTGCCTACCGCTTCTTCATTCAGATAGGAGGCAGCTGTATCTATCAGCCGGTAACCTGTTGAGATCGCGTCAAGCACGCTTTGTTCACACTGGCTTTGATCGGCAATTTGATAGACTCCGAACCCTAGCACCGGCATTTCCACACCATTGTTAAGAATGACTTGCCGCATATAATTACCTCCATAGGTTGTGAAATATTGTCTCTCTATCGGGACATGCTATCCGTTACCTACTTATTATGCTGCAGATTACAAGAGAACCGTTAGACCAATCCTGCCATATGATTGCCTAATCCTCTTATTGAATACGTTTTGCTGGTGATAGGATTAGGCAATCATTTAGCATTTATGATCTAACGCCTGCGCTTTTATTTAGAGGATAATAGAAATTGGGGGAAATTGGGGAGGGAGGCGCCTCGAAAGGTTGAACGTACTTACTACTCACAGATTCTATCCAGCAAGGCTCCCAGCTGATCTGCCAATACCAGATAAGTTACAGGTCTGTCGTTCATGAACCACCACTCGACAACGCCAACATACGAAGCGGCCACAAAATTCACGACCAGATCCTGATTTAATCCTTCATTCTTTCCTTTGGTGTTGTCCACCTCATCCTGGAACTCATCCACCAGAAACTCCATGAACCGGCTGCGGAAGAACGGAGCCCCTTTACTGGCCAGCATCGTGGAGAAAAAAGCATAATGGGACTCGAAATATTCCGTCCACAATACGGACCCGGTTGCAAAATCCAAGTCTGCAGCGGCTGCACATCTTACCCGTAACTCGTCAATATGAGTCTCAATCAGTTTATCAAGCAGGTCGTATTTATCCATATAGTGCAGGTATATCGTTCCGCGGCTGACGTTAGCCCGATCCGAAAGATCCTGAATGGTAATATCGTCGAAACTCTTTTCCTTCATCAGGTCAATGATTGCAGCCTTTAAGGCTTCCTGGGTTTTAAGGATTCTCCTGTCGATCTTAGTCATATCATTCACCGGGCTTTCTAATATTTATACTTGGTTATAATTATAAACAATTGTATATTATTTTATCAAACGAATTCTTACGATACTGAACAAATTCCCGCATTCGTTTCAGTATTGTACAAAAACGGCGAAATCAGCAATTGGAAAGTTACTGAATGTTGTTATACTAATAGACGTGAGTACATTAACGTGAGCTGTCACAACCATATTACAAGAAAGAAGGAATCTACGATGGAAAATGAACACCTTAGCAGTAGCACCATTTTCCCGCTAGGCAACAAGGTTGAAGCTAATTTCACAGGCGATGCTTACCTGCAGATGATATTTACAGATCCGGCACCGCTGAATACGGCAATCGGTAATGTGACCTTTGCTCCAGGCGCCCGCAATAACTGGCACGCACATCAGGCGGGACAAGTTCTGCTAGTCACCGGCGGCAAAGGGTGGTATCAGGAAGAAGGCCAACCGGCCCGGCTGCTCCAGACAGGTGATGTAGTTAACATCCCGGCTAGCGTTAGACATTGGCATGGTGCAACCAAGGACAGCTGGTTTGTACATCTGGCTATGACCCCGGGACCAACAGACTGGTTCGAAGCTGTTCATGACGAATGGTATGCTGAATTGTAATAGATAATTATAGGAAACGGAGGGTTTGGCTATGGAATATATTAAGTTCGGAAATACAGGGATGGATGTGTCGCGGATTTGTCTGGGTTGTATGAGCTTTGGTGAGGTGCTGCCGGGAGGCCATCAGTGGGTTCTGGATGAAGAGCACAGCCGGCCGATTATCAAAAGAGCCCTGGAGCTCGGGATCAACTTTTTTGATACAGCGAACGTTTACGCGAATGGAACAAGTGAAGAGATTACCGGACGCGCGCTGAAGGATTATGCGAACCGGGATGAACTGGTTCTCGCTACGAAGGTCTGGGGACGTATGCATGAAGGTCCGAATGGTGCAGGGTTGTCCCGGAAATCCATCATGAGTGAAATCGATAAAAGCTTGAAGCGGCTGGGCACGGATTATGTAGATCTCTACATTATTCACCGCTGGGATTACAACACGCCGATTGAAGAAACGATGGAAGCTATGCATGATGTAGTGAAGGCCGGAAAAGCCCGGTATATCGGCGCATCGGCAATGTTCGCCTGGCAGTTCCAAAAGGCCCAGCATGTTGCCGAGAAGAATGGCTGGACAAGGTTCGTCTCGATGCAGAATCACCTGAATCTCATCTACCGTGAAGAGGAAAGGGAGATGATGCCGCTCTGCAAGGATCAGAAAATTGCGGTCACCCCTTACAGCCCCCTGGCTTCAGGCAGACTGATCCGCGACTGGTCGGAAAGCACTCACCGGTCCGAGACTGACCATGTCCAGAAATGGAAATACGATTCTACCGCTGAGGCAGACCGTCTGATCGTCCAGCGTGTGGCGTCTCTGGCCGAAGAGCGCGGTGTACCGCGCATCCATATCGCACTAGCCTGGCTGCTGCAGAAAGAATCTGTAGCTGCCCCAATTATAGGCGCAACGAAGCTGTCGCAGCTCGAAGATGCTGCCGGTGCACTGCAGGTGAAATTAACAGCTGAAGAGATTAATTTCCTTGAAGAGCTGTATGTTCCGCACAACGTAATTGGAGCCCAGTAAATACAATAGACGGTTAATTTAAGTGAAAAGGTGGAACTTAGAAATGAAAGCAAATATTATGTACGCTGCCGGTGATGTACGCGTAGAAGAGCTGCCCCTCCCGGAATTGAAACTACCGACGGATGCGATTATTAAGGTAGTAGCCGCCTGTATTTGCGGAAGCGACCTGCATCCTTATCACAGCATGCATGCCCATGAGCATGGCGAAGGTGATGCCATGGGGCATGAAGTGATTGGACGTATTCAGGAAATGGGTTCGGAGGTTTCCGGATTCAAACAAGGCGATTTGGTTATTGTGCCATTTGCCGTCGGAGATAACACCTGTCCCTTCTGTCAGGAAGGACTGATGACCTCCTGTGTGCATGGAAGCTTCATGACCGGCTGCCAGGCAGAATATGTCCGGGTACCGCAAGCACAGGGAAGCATGTTCAAGCTGCCGGATGAAATTAAGGACGACTCTCCTTTATTGCCGTCTCTGCTGACCTTGTCTGACGTATACGGTACCGGCTATCATGCGGCGGTGATGGGACGCGTGAATGAGAATACAACAGTAACTGTAATCGGTGATGGCGCTGTGGGACTGCTGGCCGTTCTGTCGGCGAAGAAGCTGGGAGCCAAGCAGATCATTCTGATGGGCCGTCACAAAGTGCGGACGGATCTCGGGATTGCCTTCGGTGCTACAGATGTTGTCCCTGAACGCGGAGAAGAAGGCGTTGCAAGAGTACGGGCGCTGACGAACGGGGAAGGGACACATGTTGTTCTGGAATGCGTCGGGCTGATGCCTGCTTACGAGATGAGTATCGGAGCGGTCCGGGCCGGAGGCGTGATCAGCCGTGTTGGCGTTCCGCAGTATGAGGAGGCTCCTGTCGGTTTTGCCAGCTTGTTCGGACGCAATATTACGCTTACCGGCGGGCCGGCACCCACTCGTGCATACATGGAAGAATTGTTGCCGGATATACTTGACGGTACCCTTGAACCTGGACGTGTCTTCGACGTAACCGTTGATTTGGACGGGGTTCCGGAAGGTTACCGCGCGATGGATAACAGGGAAGCCCTTAAAGTACTGATCAGACCTTAAGGTGAGCAGAGAATATTTAATGACATAGTGTAGTTGAACTTAAGCTGCCCTGATTCTGAACATTTAGGATCAGGGCCGCTTTTTTGTGTTGAATGATGTTCTTTGTCAGCAGTTTATCATCGGCGAAATCTTCTTTTTGCTAGGTTGGTCCGGTAATGATTAGTAAGCGGCAGTTACAGGTAATAAGTCTAGAGGCAGTTGATTCCAGCCGGATCTGTGAAGTATGCTAACTACTATACCAAACCGACAGGATGAGGACTTATGAAAAAAGCAATAATAACCACACTTTTGATCTCAAGTATGCTGTTAAGCGGCTGCGGCAATAATGAGGCCGGCAACGGCAATGCGGCGGCCCCAGAACAGACTGGGGCTGAAAGTTCTGCAACACCGGAGGCTACATCAGCTGCGACGGCGGTTGCTACTGTGCAGCCCACTCCCGAAGCTACAACGACGGCAGCTCCCTCGCCGGAGACTACTGCTGAAGCTACTCCGGAGCCGGAGGAGTCCACGCGTCAGGCCTATTTTGACAAACTGGATAAGATTGAAGAGGGGTTGTCAGACCTGAAGGCTATATCGGATAAAGGCACAACGCTTGCAATGTCAACAGCGGCCGTTCAGGAGAACGAACGGTGGGACAAAGCGCTGAATGAGATCTACCAGGTGCTCAAACAGCAGCTCCCCGAAGCAGAAATGGCTAAGCTGAAAGAGGAACAGCGGAACTGGATTACACTCCGCGATGAGACGGCGGCCAAGGAGGCAGCCAAATACGAAGGAGGGACAGCGGAGGGACTGGAATATGCCATCACGCTGGCCAGTGTTACCCGTGACCGCTGTTATAAGCTGGTTGAGTTGTATATGGATTGATGAAGGAGCTGTCAGAGGGGTACAAGGATAGGTAATAACATTACAGAAATCTCGGCAGGCAGTTGCCTATCGGGATTTCTTTTTTTGTGCCTGTAAGGATGCTTTATATCATGAAATATATAAATCCTTATATTTTAAAATAGTCGATTCTGGGTTGAAAGTGCGTTTTTTTGAGCAGAATTGAATCCCATTATTTGATACACTTGTGCATATTTGGTGGGACCTAATGAAAGGGGATGATAACCTCTGGCTGAGCAGGTATAGCATATTAAAGTTAAGAGGACTGCAGCAGGTGTGTTAAATGACAACTATGATGTGAACGTACAAGTTTCCCCCGATTTCTAAATGAGTTTAGAATAATAGGAGGAGTTAAGTACATGGGCAAAAAAGTAATTTTCGTCAAAAAATCAGTGTTCGCATTCTTATTATCATTACTACTGGTTCTCCCGCTTGCCATTCCGGCATCTCCGGTACATGCAGAATCAACGGGCAGCCTTCCCGCACGTCAGGCAGAATATCTGAACCGGGGGTTAGTAGCGGTCCTGGTTGATAACGGTGTCTACTTGAGCTGGAGGTACTTGAATACGGATTCAGATGAAATCGCTTTCAATATATATAAAAACGGATATAAAGTAAACTCAGCTCCGATCAGCGGCTCCACCAATTACGTGGACGCGACAGGCGCAGACAGCTCGCAGTATCAGATTTCTACCGTCATTGGCGGTAAGGAAGAAATGCAGGCGGAGACGGTATCGGTGCTGCACAACAACTATATGCCCATTCCGCTGGATAAACCGGCTGACGGCCGTACCAAAGACGGCGGCACGTATTCCTACTACGCCGGAGATGCTTCTGTAGGAGATTTGGATGGCGACGGCGATTATGAAATCGTTTTCTTGTGGAGCCCGAGCAATTCCAAGGACAATTCACAGGCCGGGTATACCGGCAACGTATATATCGATGCGATTGAAATGGACGGTACGAAGCTATGGAGAATCGACCTGGGTGTTAACATTCGCGCAGGAGCCCATTACACACAACTGATGGTATATGATCTGGACGGCAACGGCAAAGCTGAAGTCGTCGTCAAAACAGCGGACGGCACGAAGGACGGCCAAGGCACAGTTATCGGTGACGGCACGAAGGATTACCGCAATGAGAGCGGATATATCCTCTCCGGAGCAGAATATCTGACGCTATTTGACGGTCAGACCGGCGCAGCCGTATCCACCGTGAATTACGACCCTCCAAGAGGGGATGTAAGTGCGTGGGGGGACGGATACGGCAACCGCGTAGACCGCTTCCTGGCGGGGATTGCCTATCTGGATGGCGTGAAGCCAAGCGTAGTCATGGCCCGCGGCTACTATACAAGAACGACTCTCACAGCTTACGACTATGTTGGCGGCGAGCTGGTGAAGCGCTGGAACTTCGACACGAATGAAGCAGGAGCGCAATATGAAGGACAAGGAAATCACAATTTAAGCGTGCTTGATGTTGACAGTGACGGTAAAGACGAAATCATGTACGGATCCCTGGCGATTGACGATGATGGAACCCTGATCTATAGCACCGGACTTGGCCACGGCGATGCGATGCATGCCGGCAAGCTCGATCCGGACCGGGAAGGTTATCAGATCGTAAGCGTACATGAACATACGAATGCCGAATACGGGCTGGAAATGCGCGATGCTGCAACGGGTGAGATTATCTGGGGCCAGTATACCGGCAAGGATACCGGACGCGGAATGTCTGCGGATATCGATCCGAATTATCCGGGATATGAATCTTGGGCATCTACGATTGTCGATGGTCAAATGGACCCTTTATCCCGCGGATACGCGGCTGACGGAGAAGTCATTTATGAACAGAATGAAGTGCCGCGAAGCGCCAACTTTGCGATCTGGTGGGACGGGGATCTTCAGCGGGAGCTGTTCGACCACGAATGGAATAACACTACAGCCAAAGGCATTCCGCTCGTTTACAAGTGGGATTATGAGAATAAGCAGCTGAAGGAGATTTTCCGGGCAACCGGTACCTTGACCAATAATCATACCAAAGGCAACCCTGCCCTTCAGGCGGATATCCTGGGCGATTGGCGTGAAGAGCTGCTGCTGCGCAGCGAAGACAGCTCGGAGTATAGACTCTATACGACAACGATTCCTACAAGCTACAAGATTCCCGCGCTGATGCAGGATCCGGTATACCGTTTGGGTATAGCCTGGCAGAATGTCGCCTACAACCAGCCGCCGCACACCGGATTCTATCTCGGGACGGAAGCAACGGAATTCCCTAAGGCGAACGTAATTCTTACAGGAGCACAAGAAACAACTGAGCAGGTCTATCACTTTGATTTTGGTACGGGCCCGGCTGCCGGAGCAACAGCAGTTCAGGATACACCTTACACAGAGGCAACCGGATACGGTTTTGAGAGTACAGGCGGAATTATAGTGGACGCAAACCAAGTTTCGCTTCCGGACAACGCGAAGTTTGCTGTTGACCTGCCGAGTGCCAATTACAAGGTAACGCTCAAGCTTGGTGCTGATGCCCGGGATTCCAATATCGGCGTCAAATCTGAATTTGTTCAAAAGCTGGCCGTCACTGGCGTGAGCGCGGGAGCACCTCTGGTCTACTCGTATGATATTGCGGTGGTAGACGGTCAGCTGGAACTCATTTTCTCCGGCACAGCCATTGACGTGCAGGAGATTATTATCGAGAAGTACCCTGAGAAGACGCCGGGAGCTGCAAAGACGATCTATATGGCCGGCGATTCCACGATGCAGTCTTATAGCACTGCGCAGGCTCCCCAGGAAGGGTGGGGCCAGCAATTCGGACGGTATTTTGCGAATGGTGTGGTAGTCCAGAACGATTCGATCGGTGGCAGAAGCAGCAAATCATTCATGGTTGACGGCCGTCTCGATACGATATTGCAGCGGATCAAACCGGGAGACTTCTTCTTCATTTCCTTCGGTCATAACGATGCCAGCATTGGAATTCCTGACCGCTATGCGTCCCCGGCGGATTATAAAACCTACCTGGCCCGTTATGTGAACGGAGCCAAGCAGCGCGGTGCAACCCCTGTCCTGCTCACGCCGGTAGGACGAAGAGACTTCAATACAGTCACTCAGGAATTTAACGTAAGCTTCCCCGAATATGTGAAGGCGGCCAAAGAAGTAGCGGCAGAGCTGAATGTACCGCTGATTGATTTGAGCCAGTTAAGCATTGCGGATTACAATCGTATCGGCCTGGCGGCTACGGAGAAAATCTTCCTGTACGCTAATCCCGGCGAATATCCGAAGTACCCGAACGGAGTTGGGGATAATACGCATTTCAGCAGCTACGGTGCGCAGGTTATTGCCGGTCTGGTAGCCGGTGCGGTGAAAGATATGGGATTAACCATATCACCGTTAGTAATCGATCCGGACATTACGGAACCGGAGCCAGAACCGGAGGTTCAGGTCTATGAGGAGAACTTTGAGGGCGATCCGGCTGCCGCTCAATATTCAATGGTGAATGCCACGGGTATAGCCGGGACAATGACAGGCACGGTAACGGAGCTAAGCGGAAACAAGGTGATGTCGGTTACCGGTTCCGGCTCCGGGAATCGCGCGAAAGTGTTCCGGTTGTTCGATGCGGTGAACGGGGACATCGTTAATGTTAATTTCAACTGGCATTCCGGCAACGTAGGTGCTACCCCGTCAGAGGGACATCTGACCCTGCAGGATTCAAACGAGAATACCATTTTCACTCTATTAACAAAGACGGGAACCGCTAGTCCCAACACGAAAATCCATTATTTTGTAGGCCCGTATACACCTGACTATGGAACCGGCACCACAGCTGTTCCAGATGGCGGAATTGCTACGGACATCCTGAAGAATCAGTGGGTCAATGCCAATGTGAAGATTAACTTTGCTGAGAAGAAGCTTGATTTAACGCTGACGAGTCTGGCAGACTCCAATATCACTCAGACGATCAAGGATATCCCGATGAGTCCCGGCGTTTATGCCAATAACGTAAGGGGATTCCGGTTCCTGGGAACGAGAAAGGGAGGCGGCGGCACGCTGAGCTGGACCACGCAGATCGATAATGTGAAGCTCGAAGGCAAGATGCTTCCACCGGTTGCAGGCGATCAGGCGGCATTGATTGCGCTGCATCAAGAAGTGAAAGCCTTGGATCTGTCAGCTTATACAGACGCATCTGTCGCAGTGTTGAATAAAGCACTGGCAGCCGTGGAGGCAGTCATGGGTACGGAGGCCACACAGGCTCAAGTCGACCATGCAGTCAATGTGCTGACGGTTGCGAGGGAATCATTGACCAGTAGCCCGGCTGGTGATATCAGCGTATACAAATTTGATTTCGGCTCCGGAAGCGCTGCGCAAGGCTACACTAGGGTAGATTCCAAAAGAGCTTATATTGAAGGGAATGGCTATGGCTTTACGGATACCGCGCTGGTACAGGATGAGAACCGCGAAACCGGAAATGCGCTGACAGAGGATTTCATCCGCATGAACGGCAGCAGCCTCCTGGTGGAGATGAAGCCGGCCAATTACCGCGTAACCATGACTATTGGCGATGCAGAGGAAGCGACTAACGCTGCTGTGGTTGTCGAACAGATGACCAAAGTTCCGGTTACAACCGTAGCCAAGGGCCAATTTACCGAAGTAACCTATGATATTGCCCTTATTGACGGTGTTTTTGACTTTACGTTCTCCGGCAATTCTCCGAAGATCAATGCGCTGAAGATCGAGCGCCTGCCGGAGACCGGCGTAGCTGACCAGCCAACCCTCTATCTGGCAAGCGATTCCACGGTCGCCAATTATGCAGAAAGCTATCGCCCGCAGGCTGGATGGGGTGAGACGCTGGGCGGTTATTTCGATCTGGAGCAGATTCGTATTGATAACCGTGCTGTCAGCGGTTTAAGCAGTAAGACCTTCCTGGTTGGCGGATATCTTAACGACATTCTGCTGGGTATTCATGAAGGTGACTATCTGTTCATGCAGTGGTCGCATAATGATTCCACACCGTCCCGGCCGGAACGTTATCTTACACCGGAGCAGTTCAAGGTGTATCTGAAAGATTACATTAACGGTACTGTGCAGAGAGGCGCAATTCCGGTGCTGGTCACGCCGGTGAACCGGCGCGATTTCACCGGAGAAGTATTGAACAAGAGCTTCCCGGAATATGTGCAGGCGATGAAAGAAACGGCACAGGAGACTGGAGCCCTGCTGATTGATCTGAATCAAGCCAGCTGGGAATATTTCCAGGAGCTTGGACCGGAAGGTACCAAATCCATATTTATGTGGGTAGGTACAACCGAGGACAACACACATCTTCAGATGAACGGTGCGGTAAAGGTATCCGGGATGGTCGCAAAGCTTGTGCAAAAGCTGGACATTCCGCTCTCTAGTCTGGTTACCCTTGAAGAAGAACCTTCGGACCAGACAGCGCCGCATACTACTGCGGCTATGGCAGGAGAGTTGCAGAATGGCTGGTATACTTCAGCGGTAGAAGTAACGTTTACCGCAACGGATGAAGATTCCGGAGTCGATTCGACTTACTATCAAGTCGACAGCGGGGAGATCCAGACCGGCACGAAGCTGACGATAAGTGATGAGGGCAAACACACCGTCACTTACTGGAGCGTTGACCTGGACGGCAATAAGGAGGCTGAACAGACACTTGCAGTACCTGTGGATCTCGCCCCTCCGGCCATCGATATTCAAGGCCAGACAGAATACACGATTGACCAGCAGGTAGAGATTATATATACAGCTTCCGATACCGTGTCCGGTGTAGCAGAACCAAGCGGCATGCTGTTGAACGCTCCTGCTTATACGCTGGAGCCTGGCTTGCATGAGGTAACAGCTAAGGTCTCTGACTTAGCGGGCCGGGAAACGAGTGTGGATTACAGTTTCGGCATTTCGGCTACCTTTGCAAGTTTGGCTGAACTGACACGTACCTTCGCAGCGGCTTCGGAAGATCCGGGCGCCGGGGCACTTGCCGAACTGCTGGGAGGCAAACTGCAGCTGGCAGAACTAGCAGCGGGTGCACATGAAGGTGCGAAGGCACGGCAGCTGCTCGCAGCCTATGGCGATGATGTCAATGCCGGCAGAAATACGGTATTTACAGCGGAACAGGCAGATGTACTGGGTAAGTGGGCCGCATGGATCAGCCAGGGCACACCACTTGCGGACAGTGCCCCCGGCACTCCTGCATTGTCCGACAACAACGGCCATGATACTGGGCTGAGAGACGGAGATTACACCATCACCATGAATCTCTGGTGGGGTAACAACGGCACAAAGTTCAAGCTGTATGAGAACGGTGAGCTGATCCAAGAAGTGTCTCTGGCAGACCAGTCCCCTTCCGCCCAGTCTGTACAGATCGATATTACCGGCAAACGGAATGGTACGTATGTCTATACAGGTGAACTGAGCAATTCATACGGTACAACGAAGAGTGCCCCGCTGAGTGTAACAGTCACGGATGCCTCTCCAGGGCAAGCTGTATTGTCTAACGACAACTGGGACGGTGACGGCAGCTATAATGTAAGTATGAATCTGTGGTGGGGTACGAATGCTACCGGATATGAGCTATATGAGAATGGAATTCTGGTAGATACCCAAACCCTGCGGGCACAGACACCAGGTGCACAATCGGCAGTCACTGCAATTTCCGGCAAAGCTCCGGGGACCTATGAATACGAGGTGGTGTTACGCAACCCGGCGGGTGAAACCAGAACGCCGAAGATGATCGTCACGGTACGGAAATAGACCGGTCAGGCTGATAGCCGTGCAGATGCTTAAGCTTCACATTCAGGAAAGTCCGCGACCCGGACTTTCCTTTTTTATTGCATAGGAAATGATGCTAGGCGTGAGTTATGGACAATCGGTTACTTTGGAATTCGGAGCAGAGCAGATCTGGCAGAAGGACGAATGTGTTCTTGTATCAGGAATCCCGCTGAATCCCCGGAAGTCGGGCCAAAGGAGGGTCGATGTATGCGAAAAATCGAACACATTGTGCTTGCGTGGAGGTAACCGGACCAAATGTATGCGAAAAATCGAACACAATGTGCTCCCGTGGAGGTAACCGGACCAGATGTATGCGAAAAATCGAACACATTGTTCTCCCGTGGAGGGGTGCAAAGGCGCTTAAGCTCCAGCTTGATTCACCCGTTAGGCTGATTTTGTCTTGTGGAATTTTCTAACCTCCTACACAGTAATCTTGCAAAAGTACAGTAACAAATCACGCTTCCGCGTGCTATTCTTGGTCCAGAAATACTTGAAAGATCCTAGGGAAGGAGGTGCATCGGATAAAATTGAATGCGTTTACATGAATGGATGGATGAATGATTGAATGAATACTACGCTTTGTAAGAAGCATTTATCTGAAGGAGGCGGAAGGGTTGAAGAAAATTAAACAATGGAAGCTCGGACTCATGATGACAGTGTTGATGCTGATGCTGCCAGCAGGAACAGGTAGCGCAGCCGCTGTGCTGGAAGAGGTTCCATTTCCGATGGATTCCAGCAATCAGGCCGGATGGTGGTCTCCCCTTGCCACGTATGGACTGGGTTATGAGTATGCGTACATGGCCTATAATGCACCGGGAGCTATTGCCGGTAAGCATACCGTTGCCATTGCCAGACGGGATAACGATGGGATTTGGAGCAAGCTGCCGCTTATGAACGGTACCGCACCTGCAGAGTATCTCGACGATCTGGGGCATAATCAGCCGTCGATGGCCAGAGACGGGAGCGGCCGGTTTCACGTATTTGCCTCCATGCACAGCAATCCGTGGCAGTACTTCCGCTCGGATACGGTAGGAGGGATTCCGCAGAATCACTCCGATGAGCTGCCTCAAGGCATGACGGTAACCTATCCGGTATTGGCGACAGCCCCGAACGGGGATTTGTATCTGATGGTGCGTGCAGACAAAGATCCGGCAGGCAAAAGAGAGGCCGTTCTGTTCCGCTGGAATAATGTCGAATCTGCGTGGAGCCAGGTCAAGGTGATTGCCGCGCACCTTAACCGGTCTGTCTACCCTGACGATCTGGTCTTTGATGCCAGCGGAGATCTTCATATCTTGTTCGAGTGGGCGTATTTCGCTGCCAGCCCGCTGCGCCACCAGCTGTCTTATCTGAAATATAGTCCTTCCACTGGAGTATTCTCCAAAGCAGACGGAACGCCTGTGTCAGCTCCGGTCTCACTGACTACCGCAGATATTGTACAGCCTATGGCTCCTGGTGAAGCCTATATACAGAGTGGCAGCGATCCCGGCGGACCGGGCGTTCAGAGCGCCAAGATGACGCTCGATACACTCGGCCGCCCGGTTATCGCTTACCGCTATCGTGAAGAAGGCGCTACGAGCTTCTCGGTTAAGCAGGCCACTTATGGCACAGGAGGCTGGGTGCTGCAGACGGTCTATAATGCAGCTCCGACTACAGCCGCGATTGATGTGACCTGGGCAGGCAATGCCGCAAGAATCTATTACGTGAAAAGCAGCGGCAGCGATCGTGCATTCATGGCCGTAAATACGGGCGCAGGCTGGACCGAAACATCGCTTGCGCCGGGTATCCCGGTCGAGCGGCTGGCGGTTGACCGCAGTCCCAAAGGTATCGATATCCTGTATCTGGTGAATGTGACGAACCTGAAGCTCTATTACGGGCGTAACGAATAGACGAATAGAGGAGGACTCAGATTCCTTTGTTTGTGTTAATCAGGCGTTATTCGCAGATCCTCAGTCCGCTTCAATATAACTTCCCATGCGTCAAAAAAAGAACCTGAGCAGCAGCTCAGGTTCTTCATATTGCATATATACATACACGATGATATAATCACTTCACAACTGTTTTGATTTGAAACAACATAGTTAATGCATCTTATATATTTAATATAACATGCCGGAAATTTCTTGTCAAATATTTTTTCAACTCAATAGTTAGGGGAGATACGGGATGGATACTTTGGTTCTTGGTTTTGAGGAAATGGATAATACGCAGCTGCTGCTGGTTGGCGGCAAAGGGTTAAATCTGGGGATGTTATCAGGAATAAAAGGCATCCAAGTTCCCGAAGGCTTCTGTGTTACAACCACGGCTTATCAGGAAGCAATCTTGCATAACGAAACCTATCATGTTCTTCTGAACCGGCTAACCACACTGCGAGCGGACAACCGGGAGCAGATTAGAGAAATCAGCAGGGAGATCCGCCGGATGATTACGGAAGCAGAAATTCCGTCCGGGGTTGTAACAGCAGTTGCACAGGTTCTCTCCCGGCTGGGGAGTGAACAGGCTTACGCGGTACGTTCCAGTGCGACTGCTGAGGATCTGCCGCATGCCTCTTTTGCCGGCCAGCAAGACACCTATTTGAATATTATCGGCGTTGATGCCATCCTCCAGCATATCCGCAAATGTTGGGCCTCACTATTCACGGACCGCGCGGTAATCTACCGGCTGCAGAATGGTTTTGACCACACTCAGGTCTATTTGTCAGTTATCATTCAAAGAATGGTCTTCCCGCAGGCTTCAGGTATTCTGTTTACCGCCGATCCGGTTACAAATAACCGCAAGCTGCTGTCCATCGACGCCAGCTTTGGACTTGGAGAAGCATTGGTCTCAGGCCTGGTGTCTCCCGATTGCTATAAGGTGAAGGAAGGCGAGATCATTGATAAGCGGATTGCAGCCAAAAAACTGGCTATTTACGGACTGCAGCAAGGCGGTACTGAAACCCGGCAGCTTGATTCCGGCCAGCAACAGGCGCAGACGCTTACTGAAACGCAGATTTTACAGCTTGCACAAATCGGCAGACAAATCGAGACTTATTTTGGCTCACCTCAGGATATTGAATGGTGTCTGGCTGATGATACCTTCTATATTGTGCAGAGCCGTCCCATTACCACGCTATTCCCGATCCCTGAAGCCAATGATCAAGAGAACCGCGCTTATGTATCTGTGGGTCATGGGCAAATGATGACAGATGCTATGAAGCCGCTGGGCCTGTCTTTTCACCTGTTAATTACTCCTGCTCCCATGCGTATAGCCGGCGGAAGACTGTTTGTCGATGTCACCTCCTATTTGGCTTCGCCCGCAAGAATGATGATCATAGATACCTTGGGGAAATCCGATCCGCTCGTCAAAGACGCGCTTATGACTATCGTGGAGCGGGGAGATTTCATACCCATCTCACCGCAAGCTGAAGCGGCGGAGCAGTCCGGCAAAAGCAGTCCAGGTAAGCCGCCCGTTGGCGTTCAAACACCAATAGGCAGCGATCCGGCCATCGTTACGGAGCTGATCAAGAGTAATGAAGCATCGGTAGAAGAGCTGAAACGCAACATCAAGACGAAATCAGGCCCGGCTCTATTCGAGTTCATCCTTGAAGATATCCAGGAACTGAAGAGGGTTCTATTCAACCCGCAAAGTACGGCGGTGTTCATGGCCGCAATGGATGCTTCCGCATGGATTAACGAAAAAATGAACGAGTGGTTAGGTGAAATTAACGCGGCTGATACCCTTTCACAATCAGTGCAGAACAATATCACTTCAGAAATGGGTCTGGAACTGATGGATGTCGCAGATGTGATTCGTCCTTACCCGCAGGTCATTGATTATTTACAGAGTGAACAAGAGGAGGACTTCCTGGAGGGACTGATTACCTATGAGGGCGGGCAAAAAACCCATGACGCGCTGACGGATTATCTCAGCAAATACGGAATGCGCTGTACCGGAGAAATCGATATTACCAGAACCCGCTGGAGCGAGAAACCGGCGATACTGATCCCCATGATTCTTAGCAACATCAGAAACTTTGCACCGGATGCCAGCAGACAGAAATTTGAGCAGGGGCGGCAGGAAGCTTGGGATAAAGAAGAGGAGCTGTTAGACCGCTTGAAGCAGTTACCGGATGGAGTACACAAAGCCGAAGAAACCAAAGTAAGAATTGACCTGGTCCGGAATTACATCGGTTACCGGGAATATCCTAAATACGGTATGGTTAGCCGTTACCTGGTTTATAAGCAGGCGTTACTGAAGGAAGCCGGACGGCTCGTTCAAGCAGGTGTTATCCACGACAAAGAAGATATATACTACCTCAGCTTTGAAGAGCTTCACGAAACCGTACGCACGAATACAATTGATTACCAGCTCATCAATAAGCGTAAAGAGGACTATAAATTATATGACAAGCTCACTCCCCCGCGTGTGATTACCTCTGATGGAGAAATTCTGTCCGGCCAGTACAAACGGGATCATCTCCCGGCTGGGGCTATTGCAGGTCTGCCTGTTTCTGCAGGAGTTGTAGAAGGCAGAGCACGTGTGATCCTCAACATGGAAGAGGCTAATCTGGAGGAGGGGGATATCCTGGTCACCTTGTTTACCGACCCCAGCTGGACTCCGTTGTTCGTCTCCATCAAAGGCTTAATTACCGAAGTCGGCGGACTGATGACCCATGGCGCAGTGATCGCACGGGAATACGGCTTACCGGCAGTTGTCGGAGTGGAGAATGCCACCAGACTCATCCAGGACGGGCAACGCATCCGTGTGCATGGAACCGAAGGGTATGTTGAAATATTGTGAGAAGAAAAATATTGACTTCGTGTGCACACGAAGCCCTACACTAACTTTCAGGGTGAAACATGAGCCTTTGATGCTGAATGGATATGTTCCGGTATATCATATTTCTCACCGCATTCCGGGTTATTGTTAACCGGATTCCAGGTATCGTTCAATTGGCCAGCCAAGACGCTTTTGTAATACGCCTTCTTTTCTTTAATGTGCATTAATTGAAGGTTGTACGCATGGATCTTTGCTTCTAGTTCTTTTTCTTGCTTTGCAACAAGCTCAGCCCTGTCAGGAATCGTCTCATCACCTTGTAAACACATAGCAATGTAATGTTTCACTTCTGAAATCGGCAATCCTGAAACACGAAAGGAGTGAACCATTCGTAACCAATCCAGATCATGGTCAGAGAATAAACGGTTGTTTCTGCCATCTCTTGAAACGAAAGGAATTAATTGCTGGTCATCGTAGTAACGGATCGTATGTTTGGTAAGTCCGGTGATTTCAGCTACATCTTTAATCGTATATTTGGGTTCATGTAATGATTGATTCAAAATTTCATACCTCCATAATATTGATTTCGAGTTACTCTAATACTTAATGAAGTTATTGTAACAATGTTGTTGCCGCTCATCAACTGGTACGTTTAGAAATGACTAATTAGAAAGAGGTAAGAAAATGAACACAAAATATAACAGTCTGTTCGAATCTTTCACATTCAAAAATGGGATTTCTCTTAGAAATAGGGTTGTAATGTCTCCTATGACCACCTGGGCCAGTAATGACGATTACACAATCTCAGATGGTGAAGTGAACTATTACAGAAGAAGAGTAACAGGTGTAGGTCTGGTTATAACAGGGTGTACACATGTTCAGCCTAATGGGATTGGTTTTACGAATGAATTTGCAGCCTATGACGATAAATTCATTCCAAGTTTACGTAGATTGGCGGATGCGGCCAAAAGCGGCGGAGCTGCCGCTGTGCTTCAAATTTTTCACGCAGGCAGCAAAGCACTCCCGGATCTTACACCAAATGGAGATGTAGTTAGTTCCAGTGCTGTTGAGACGGAAGCTACAGGATTTGCTCCTTCCGTTATGCCGAGGGAGCTTTCGAACGATGAAGTATGGGAAGTCATTCATGCATTTGGAGAAACAACAAGACGAGCGATAGAAGCAGGGTTCGACGGGGTTGAAATTCATGGTGCACACGGATTTTTAGTTCAAAACTTTTTCTCTCCCTACTTCAACAGACGTGAGGATGATTGGGGAGGATCACTTGAGAACCGCCTTCGTTTTCCACTGGCAATCGTTAAGGAAATGAAAAGGGTTATTGAAAAGCATGCTGTTAAACCGTTTATTCTCGGTTACCGTATTTCTCCTGATGAACATCAAGAAGGCGGTATAAGGATGAAAGATACTTATGTATTGATTGACCGGCTGATTGAAGCAGAGGTTGATTATGTGCATGCTTCACTAGCTGATGCTCTATCCTCTAAGCCAGTTGATAGCCAAGATGATAAGACTTATCTTGAGTTGATCGTTGAACATGTGAATAGCCGGATTCCCCTGCTGGCTGCGGGTTCTATGGTAACGCCCGGTGATGCTGCAAAAGGATTAGATAAAGGACTTAACCTGGCTGTCATCGGACATGCGTTAATTACAGATCCAGATTGGATTGACAAGGTTCAAAGCGGACAGGAATCAGATATTCAAACTGCTATCAAGGCTTCCAATATTAATACCATTGAACTTCCGGAAAAACTTTGGGCTGTCCTTCAAGCTTCAGGTCCGTGGTTTAATATCGAAATTTAAGTGGTTCTAGTGGAATCCCCCTTGACCTTGAAGTATACTTCAACCCTTATAATGCAAATACAGTAATCCTGTAGCATGACCGGAGGGGTAAGGATGAGTATACAAGTTTATACCAAAAGACGTTCAACGAAGAGTTTTCTGTTTGAGAAGTATTTAGCTTTACGAAACACAAAAAAAGGCTTTTCCAGTATTGAAAACACGACACAGTTTGTAAAACGGGTAGGCCAAGAAAACAGTAAACCCTATATGATTGGTGATGTTAAATTCATCAGCGGAATTACGGAGGAAGTGTTTGAGGGAATTAAGGTTTTTACAATAAATGACCAACAATCCTTGACGCAAAAAGTAATTCTCTATATCCATGGCGGTGCTTGGGTCAACCAGCCTTTAAGCTTTCACTGGATGTTCATGGATAGAATGGCACAGTCGCTTAATGCGAAAATAATTGCCCCTATTTATCCTAAAATCCCTAACTTTAATTATAAGAATACCTATCCGAAGCTCCTTAACCTGTATAAAGATATTCTGGGAACCGTTCAAAGTCCGGAACAATTGACGATTATGGGCGATTCAGCAGGCGGAAACATCTCACTGGGTCTGGCCCATCTGCTCCAAATGAATGATATTCCCCAGCCCAAGGACATCATTCTATTGTCTGCCTGTGTGGATATGGGGCTGACTAACCCGCTTATTCCTGAATATGAAAAGAAGGACCCGATGCTGTCGGTGGGTGGAATGGAAGTCATTACAAGGATCTGGGCGGATGATAAAAGCTTAAACGATCCTATAATCAGTCCCATCTACGGTGACTTTGAAGGCCTTGGAAGAATCACTCACTTCATCGGAACGCACGAAGGCCTATATCCCGATGCGATGAAACTGGATGACAAGCTAACCGGGCAAGGAATTGAAATCAATACCTTTGTATATCCCAAAATGAACCATGTGTTTGTGATCATGCCCATCCCCGAAGCGATAGATGCCCAGCGGAAGATTATTGAGATTATTGAGAGCTAGGAGATTCTTATTGCAGACTTACTCTTGACTTCTATATTATGGTATATTCACCCCTATAGATCACCAGCTGGATAATGGCATTCTGGAGAGGGTTGTATATGAGATTAGCTAAATATTTGAAGTTATCAATTATTGTGTTATTCGTTCTAATGATTGGTTCAGCATGCCAAAACAACCAAGGAGGAGGGTCGGACGGTTATATTTCATTAGATGAATTAACGGATTTATCGGAAAAGAGCAAAGCCCTGGATTGGAGCGATTTAAACAAATATTCTTTTGAGGATACCGGTTCAGGATTATATATAAGGAATTATCCCCTCGAAGGAGGGCATCAGCTTGTACTTACGGGTAGAAGCCTCGAGAGTCCGCCGGAGAGAGTATATGTGGTTAATCATAGCGGCAAGGAGCTAGACTTCAATCCAGATAACTTGAGCGATTTGTATGAGTCAAAATAAACCCTTATTCATAAGCAAAGAAGCCTCCTATAGGGTCCTATGGGGGCTTCTTTGCTTATAGCGATAGAACAAATTTCACCTTTTATTGATAGTCAGGCAGCCAGTCACCGTGGGCAGCGATCAGCTCATCACACATATTAAT
The DNA here is from genome assembly GCF_038593005.1 of Paenibacillus sp. FSL E2-0178. Classification (NCBI taxonomy): domain Bacteria; kingdom Bacillati; phylum Bacillota; class Bacilli; order Caryophanales; family Paenibacillaceae; genus Paenibacillus; species Paenibacillus sp. FSL E2-0178. The sequence continues at coordinate 524,401 of NZ_CP151953.1, read as the reverse complement.
GATATCATCCATCGATAGCTCTGCTGAAGTATGCGGATCCAGCATGGCTGCGTGGTAGATATGCTCTTTCTTGCGTGTCATGGCGGCTTCAATCGTTAGCAGTTGTGTATTGATATTCGTCCGGTTCAGTGCAGCACATTGCGGAGGCAGATCGCCTACGTAGGTCGGAGTCACTCCACTGCGGTCAACCAGACAAGGGACCTCAACACAGGCTTCTTTGGGCAGATTAGGAATTAGTCCTGTGTTCATAACATTGCCGCCGATCTTAAACGGCACATTGGTCTCCATCGCTTCCAGAATATATGAGGCATACTCATGGGAACGTTCATGAGTAAGCTCCTGATTATTTACCAGCTCCTCACGCATCTGTTCCCAGCGTCCAAGCTGTTCAACACAGCGGCGCGGATACTCGTCAAGAGGGATCTGGAAGCGCTCGATCAGCTCAGGATAATTTCTTTTGATGAAATACGGATGGTATTCGGCATTATGCTCGGAGGATTCTGTAATGTAATAGCCGAATTTCAGCATCATCTCATAGCGGACCATATCACCGTGAGGCTCAAGCTGCTTCTCTGCAGCGAGACGTTTGATCTCCGGATACAAGTCCTTGCCGTCCTTGGTAACCTTGAGCAGCCAGGCCATGTGGTTGATACCGGCAATCGTCGCCTGTACACCTTCCTGTTCTATCCCTAGGTGACTGAATAATCCGGGGATACATTGCTGCACGCTGTGGCATAATCCCACCGTATTCACGCCGCCGTAAGTGTTCATCACATTCGTTAGAACGGCCATCGGGTTCGTGTAGTTCAGGAATAGAGCATCCGGACAGACCTCACGAATATCCGCAGCGAAATCGAGCATGACCGGAATCGTGCGCAAATTGCGGAATAATCCTCCGATGCCTGCAGTGTCCGCAATAGTCTGACGCAAGCCATATTTCTTCGGAATTTCAAAATCTGTAATGGTGCATGGATCATATCCGCCGACCTGAATGGCATTGATTACATATTTAGCTCCGCGCAGCGCTTCTTTGCGGTCGGTATAGGCGATGATGGTACAGGTGCTGCCGCCGCTGTTCTTCAGGTTCGTAAGCATATTCTCGGAGTCTTTGAGCCGCTGAAGGTCAATATCATATAGAGCAAGCTCAAAGCCCTGAAGTGCAGCCGTCGCCATGATATCTCCCAGAACGTTTTTGGCAAAAACAGTACTTCCGGCACCGATAAATGTAATTTTGGACATTAGACATTAGCCTCCTGTAAGTTGCGGAATACGCTTCATTCATTTGGGAATATGAATCTTAATCCGAATGATAATCGTTGGTTTAGAAGCTTTTTCCGCTGTTTTCTTCTATAATCACTATAGAATAGAACCGAAGGCACGACTATGGAGAAAGACAAGATGAATATGGAGGAATGTTGCATATGAATCCGGACCATTATGATTTCACTTTAGGGATTAATCTTACACCTGAGGAGCAGGATCTGTCTGTCCTGTTCAGCGGGGAGGCAAGGCCTTATCCCGGCCATAAAATCGGACCTTCCGTTCACGATTTTTATTTGATACATACTGTCCTGGAAGGGGAGGGCCTGTTTCAAAGCGGGACGTTCTCTGCCGAGTGCAGGAGTGGGGACACCTTCGTTATTTTCCCCGGTGCGCTCTTCAGTTATCAGGCAGATCAGGATTTCCCGTGGCATTATGCGTGGGTAGCCTTGCAGGGGATTGGCGTTCAAGAACTTCTCTCCGCTGTCGGCATTACCAGAGAACAACCCTTCATGCATTCCGGTAATGTCACAGAGCTTCACAGCTTGTACGAACGTATCCGGCATGCCTTCCAGCAGTCTGCTTACCCGCGGCTGGAGAGTCTGGAGGCTTCAGGCTGGGCACGGCTGCTGCTTCATCAATTCGGGCTGGGTAATTTAAGCGCGCTGCCCCTGCACCCTGCCGAAATGCCCGAGATTATTGACCGGCAGATTGACCAGGCTATCCGCTGGATTTCGCTGCAGTTCCACCAGCAGATCAGTATTGATCACCTGGCGTCTTCACTCGGCTACCACCGGGTGCATCTGTCCAAAGCCTTCAAGCAGCGAACCGGCTTCTCGCCCAAACAGTTTCTGCTCAAAAAGCGGATGGACAAGGCCAGACAACTACTCGGGTCTCCGCTGACCATTGAACAGGTGGCTTCGTCCGTGGGCTTCAATGATGCGCTGTATTTCTCCAAGCAATTCCGCAAGCACACCGGCATGCCGCCTAGTGAGTACCGGGCGGGTCTGAGAAGTGGGGAATAGCTGAGGCAAGGCGATACAATGATGTTTGAAAAGTTTAAAATTTAGAGATTGGTGGTGTTTGAGCATGAAAAACAGAGATTGGTTATTTGCTGAAGAGAATCGAATTCATAATTTCCGGAGCGCCGGAGTTTTGCTTCATGAGGGTAAAATTCTTCTTCAACGGGGAGTCGAAGATACTGAATATGCTCTTCCAGGTGGTCATGTGGCTTGGGGGGAGACAAGTGCAGAGGCTCTAATCCGGGAGTATAAGGAAGAACTCGGTGTAAACATATCGGTAGAACGGCTAATTTGGGTTGAGGAAGCCTTTTGGAAGTGGGGAGCAAAAGAAGCCCATACGTTATGTCATTATCATCTAGTTCGTTTAAACAAAGCTACACAGATTCCTTTAAGCGGACTTTTTAAGTCCTTAGAAACGGATGAATCCAGATTGATATTCCAGTGGGTTGATATTAATGAATTACAGGAGTATAAGGTTTACCCTGAGTTTCTTAAAAATAAAATATCGAATTTAGCAGATGAGGTGGAGCACTTTGTAACCCGTGATTAAGTAAAAGGGATAAGCCGTATATAAGTACCAAATAACCTGCCGAGCCTTAAGCTTGGCGGGTTATTTTGTTTTTCCACACGCAAATCCGGAAGCTGTTCAGAAATTGTTCATATGTCAGGTTTACAGTAACTTAAACTACTGTCGGCGCAGTTCTTCCACAAGTTGCGCAGGCAATGGCATGAAGCTTCAAACATAATCGATGACGAAAAAGGAGGAAGTATCCATCAATGAAAATGAAAAAGATTAGCATTTGGCTCGTACTTATTCTGTTGGTTTCCCAATGGACCACAAGCTTTGGCGCTTTCACTGATCGCGCTCATGCGGAACCCAGTAACATCACAGAAAATCTGATCACTAGCGTTTCTCTGGCCGTGTATACGGATGAGGACTACTCAGAGACGGTCACCGGCAATGTATATCAGCTGGATTCCTATTCCGAGCTGAACTACACGTGGGCATTAGCAGATGGGCACGGTTATGAAGCAGGCTCCACGTTTGAATTTAATATTCCCGATCAGTTTGAGCTTTATAGTGATTTGGATGGGGATCTTCTATTTGGTGGAGATACAGTAGGCACCTATCATGTCGATAAAGGTAATAATCATGTTGTCTTTACGTTTAATGAATTTATTGAACAATATGATCAAGTGCAGGGGACCTTTACTGTCCGTTCACTGCTTAGTTCTAAAAAAATAAAAGGGTCGACCACGCAATTTGTGACGTTTCCGATCAATGGCGGCACCCAGGTAATTGAACTTCATTTCAAGCCTAACGTCAGTTCAACTGTAGAGAAGAAAGGTACTCCATTGCCTCAATTCTACAATCCGACGCAAATCGGCTGGACCGTCGATGTCAACAAGGTCTTGGAAAATGTGGGCAACGCTGCTATTACCGATGCGATTCCGGACGGGTTGACGCTTAACACAAGCACCATTGTAGTACGTGAACTAGAAGTGAAACTGGATGGCACAGTAACACCTGGAGCCATTGTTCCGGGCAGCAGTTATGATGCCTCCGGGTCCACTCCGGCGAAGCTGGACTTGAAATTCAAACAGAGCCCAATCACCAAGGCGTATCGTGTAGAATTCACTACCGATATTACAGCCAGCGGTGAGGATGCGGTCAGCTATGAGAATACAGCTATTTTTACGGGAGACAACGGTTTATCTAAAGAATCGAAGGCTACCGTAACCGTTGGCCGTGGGAAGCCGCTTACCAAAGTAACAAACGGCTACGATCCTGCAACCCAGACTCTTGGCTGGGCAATTGAATTCAATTACAATGAAAAGTTTATTTCGGCAAACGACGCGGTTCTGAAGGATACCATTGACCTCAAACAGGAACTCATTCCAGATTCGCTGAAGGTGTACCCGGTGACTATTGCGGCCGATGGTAAAGGGGTCAAAGATGCCCAGCCTCTTCCGGATAATAAATATACGGTTACAGATTCAGTGGTAGATGGTAAATATCATTTTGAACTCAAATTCAATGATGATATTGATTCTGCTTACCGCATCGAATACAAAACTAAAGCGCCGGAACGTATTTTTGAAAATGGCAAGGTCACTAATACAGTGACTTACGGTGAACATTCGGACTCAGCTTCTCAGAATATCACCCAACAAATATTGGTCAAGGGTAACAGCGAAAAAGATTATCTGAACAAGACAGTACGTTGGACTATTACGATCAACAAAGATTCAAAGACGATGGAAAATCTGAAAGTAACGGATACCTTCGTTAACGCAGGACTCAAGCTGGTACTGGGAAGCCTTACGATTAAACCGGTCGCTGGAGGTCCCGCCGTCGCCACTGAGGTTGTTTATAACGAAAATGATCCTATAACGGTTAACGACGGATTTACGATTACTTTTAAAGCACCAATCTCTGAACCGTACACCATCACATACCTCACTAAGTTTGACTTTGATTGGTTGGCGGACGGGAAAACCCAGTTTGTCAATCAGGCAGTGTTGAATTGGCTGGAGGGTGGAAAGTCTAAGACCATCACAACAACATCAACATTCGATCCAAGAGCAGAAGTGAAGAATAATGGACTCAAAAACGGATCGTACGATGCCTTCAACAAAAAGATTACCTGGAATGTCGGGGCCAACTACAATATGAAAACCTTGGCCAATGCCAAATTGGTGGATACGATTACCAGTGGTCAAGTTGTGGATCTGGATTCCGTTAAGGTATTCAAGTGGGTCTACGACACGAATGGAAACACGACGGTGAGCGCAAACGTCGCTGAAGAGGATTACAACGTAACTCTGAACGACGGGAAGCTTGAGGTAAGCTTTAACAAAACGATCAATTATGCCTTTTACGTTACCTTTAAAACTACTTTCGCGGATAAGGTTATTGACGTAAAGACTGTCGACAACACTGCAGTACTGTATGACGGCACGACTAAAGAATCCGCTGACCTCAAAGCTTCTGTCAACATTCCTAATGGAGGCGAATATATCGCCAAGACAGGTGTACAAAACAACAATAAGATTGACTGGACGGTGTATATCAACCGTAATCAATCCGTTGTGAGGGATGCAGTAGTAACAGATATTCCTAGTGAGAATCAAATTCTGCTCACCAACACTTATCATCTCTTTAAGACAAATGTTGGAAGCGACGGGAACATCACATCTTCCGGAGTGGAACTGACTCGCGGCACAGATTATACGCTGGACTTCTTGAAAGACAGTGAAGGCAAAGAAAGCTTCGAACTGAAGTTTACCAAAGAAATCTCGGAAGCTTACATTCTTCAGTACCAATCTGTGATCACTGCACAAAATAATGAAACAGTCAGCAACGAGGTAGGTCTCACAGGTAAGAATGTGAAAGAGGTTACCAAAGAAACCAATTCTGAAGTTAAAGTTCAGCTCTCCAGCGGTTCAGGCACAGGCAGTGGTGTCAGAGGCACGCTCAGCATTGAAAAGATTGATGCCAGTGATCCTAGCAACACGCTCAAAGGAGCTGCCTTTGACTTATTCCGTGTCATCGGCAATGAGCAGATTTGGATTAATGAGGGAGTAACAGATGAAGAAGGCAAGCTTGAATTCACAAAACTGCTCGGCGGCGATTATGCAGTAGTTGAAAAAATTGCACCTGCAGGTTATCTGTTAGATACGACACCTCATGCAGTTAAAATTAATTCAACTACAGCCATAGATCTGCAAATAACAAACAAAACATCAGCGACGCCAACACCATCGCCAACGGCCACACCGACACCGACGGTTGCGCCAACACCATCGCCAACAGTGGCACCGACACCATCGCCGACAGCGACACCAACAGTAGCGCCAACACCATCACCAACAGTAGCGCCAACGCCATCACCGACGGTTGCGCCAACACCATCACCAACGGCAACGCCGACTATTGCACCAACACCAGTGCCAACCGCAACACCAACAGTAGCGCCAACACCAGTACCAACAACAACACCGACGGTTGCGCCGACACCAGTACCAACAGCAATACCGACTGTTGCACCAACACCAGTGCCAACAGTAGCGCCAACACCAGTACCAACGGCAACACCGACTGTTGCACCTACACCAGTGCCAACAGCAACGCCAGCTCCAACAGAACCAACGGCGCCAACAGCAACACCATATGTGCCGTCAACGCCGTCATCAACGCCAACAACTCCTTCAATACCAGGAGTCATAGTCACACCGGGTCCAACAGTAGTTCCAACGGTGACACCATCAGTTTCACCATCGGCTTCACCAGAACCTACAAGTGAACCGACAAATGCACCGACAGCAACACCTGTAATTAGCAGTCCTCCAAGTCCACAGCCAACGGCTGTCAACACAATAGAGGATATTCCGGTCGAGGGTGAAATCCCGCTTGGGGGAATTCCTAGCCTTGGTGATGAGCCTGAACATGGAACCGTCGTGATTACACCAGACGGGAAATGGAAGTACACACCTGACCCTGGCTATACCGGAAAAGACAAGTTCACTATTATCGTTAGCGATAATGGAGAGGACCAGGAGATCGAGATCGAAGTAGTGGTAGATGAAGTGCCTAAAGGAACAGTTGATGAACCTTCACAAAATGAACCAACAAATCAAGGCGGTCTGCCGGGTAAGCTGCCTCAGACCGGTGAAGAAAGTCCGATAGGCATGTACCTAGCCGGAATGGGTCTGATCATCCTTGGTTTCGTGCTCTCGAAGAGATTTAAGACACGCAAGTAGAAACGGCTTTGCTTCACTTATAAAGGACGATACCGTTTCAGCGAGAAATAAAAGGAAAAGTTATCGTGTGAAAGAATCGGCAAAATCGCCCTGTTAGCTTAGGCTGACAGGGCGATTTTTTTGCCTTTAGAAAAGGATGGAAGACTTAACCCGAATTCCACAGGATCAAGGATGCTTAACTTTGCCTGTAACTCTTCATCAGTGTAAAAGAGAAAAGATTCTAGCCGATGCTTCATTAAGTTAACGGGCAGGCTAATTCCATTCAATGGTAAGATAAACTTAATAATTAATTCGAGAATAAGAGCTTAAGAGCCTGACCATAAACAATTTGTTCAGGTCAGGCCTTATTATTCCACCTGCAACCGGATAATATGAGATTCCTCATTCATGACTGCAAGCAGTGTCTCCAAGTGAGCTTTGCGTTGAAACTTCACTGTCATAACTATAGTGGTAAGTTCAGCCTCGCGTTCTGCTTCGAAAGCCAGCACGGATATATCATGACTCCGTAGCAGATTCAGCAATTGTTCCATTGTCTGCTCATAATAATCTGTTACAAGGGTGACCCGCTCGGTCTGCGGTGAACTTAGCCAGCTGATGTGCCCATGAAGAATAATCTGTCCCACAAAAATGATCAAGGCCACCCCAATGCCGATGAGATACATCCCTGCGCCAACGGCCATCCCAATACCTGCCGTAGCCCAGATTCCTGCGGCTGTAGTTAATCCTTTGACCGTATTATTCTGCATGAAGATCATTCCGGCTCCCAGGAAACCCACACCGCTGACGATTCCGGCAGCTATTCTCGATGGATCAACGGACAGATTCTCCCACCCGATCTGATCCTGAAACCCGTATTTTGAAACGATAATCATGAGCGCCGCTCCCACGGCTACGACAAAATGTGTACGAACTCCGGCTTCCTTCATGCGGTTCTTCCGCTCAAATCCAATGAAGATCCCACATAAACCCGCTAATAATACCCGGCCCAGCAATTCAAATTCCATCCAGTTTCCCTCCCGTACGCCGTACGACCCTTTGAATCTTTCCATTATGGGTATAATTATTTGGGGTTGTCAAATTACCTGAAGACTAGTATCAGCGTAACCGGTGGGTATCAACTCTTAAAATTTGAACGGTAAATCAAGATACGTTAATATTTAATGTACATAATAATAGAATGGGCATGAATAACTTGACTGCCGATATTGCTGTGCAAAGGAGCATGTAATAGACATGGATTATACGCTGGAAGCAATTCTTGAAGAAATGAAAATGGAAATAGACAAGTGGCTCAACTATATCAGTGATAAGGATGCAGAGAAAATTGTAAAGCGGACCACGCTGCAGGCGGGCATTCACGGGTACGCTCTTATCGAATATGCGGATGGCAGAGTGGATGTGACAGATAATTTGCTTGGTTTAAACGAACCGGATAAAAGGAAGCAGACTACATCTGAGCAGTTGACAGAGGTACAAGTACGGGAGCAGATCATCCCTGAGCTTGCTTCGTATATGCAGAATAAATTAAATGCATTGCCGCAGGTAGTCCTGGATTACCGGTTCAGATTTGACGGGAAATTCCAAGTAAGCAACGGTGTTGTTAATGTTCGTATTCTTGAATATGTAGATGAGGCGAAGAAGCAACAGCTGCTGGAACAGATCCGCCTCTATACCTTAAACAAGCTTGATGCCGGCAAATATCCGACCAAGCCGCTGGAAACCTTTTTCCTGGCCCGGCATCTCCTGGATGAAGGACTGTATCCCGTCTTGGATTCCGGCAGAATCACCGTTGTGTATGACAAGATACAAGACCTGAACAAGGGGAACAAGCATCTGGCTGAGCATCGCAATACTATCACTGTAGCACTCAGGAACTGGGTAGAAGATCATTGGCTGCCGCGTTATTTCCAGAACACAGGAACCCAGTGGCAGACGGGATTTACGAAGAGGAACGATGCTGTGCTGGAAAATGCCGGGCAAGAAACGGTTGGGCTCGTGATCTATGCTGCAGTTTGCATCCTCAAATATGAGCCTTCCTACAGCAGAAGTACGGGGCTTGTCTTCCTGCAATGCGCGCTCGAACTCGGCAGTGTCCAGGCTGCACGGCTAATTAATTATGGCAGCGGTGCCTTTGCTGAAGAGGTTACGAGATTACGCAATGATCAGGTGGAATGTAGCGCTAATGATGTATTTGCCGAGGTACGCATCCGTATTAATCAGGAGTCAGAGGAGAGTTATGCGTTTGCGCTCCGGTATCTGACGAATCTGCTGAAGTCGGGCTTTCCAAAAAGCTATCAGATCAAGTTAACCTCCTCAGTTAAGCACTGGCTGCCGCTCAAAGGACTCGCCAAAACGGGCACGCACCGTTTCTTTGCGAATGCGCTTGAATACCCTAAGATACACCCGTTGCTTGAAGAGTATGCCATAGCAGCGATGGAAACCTTCGAATGGTATACGGATGCAGAAGCGGAGAAATGCTGCATGCCGGGCAGCTATGCGGTCTTTGGACTGGGTCTCACAGATCAGGCATATTTCCCGCTGGTCCTTCAATATATGGAGAAGGTAGATGTTGAACATCAGTCTGTCCAGAATAGATTCACAGCTGCGTTAATCGAACAATACGGCATTAACAAAGAGATGCTTCCCGTGCTGTTGACGTGTATGCTGTACTGTACAGATTCATTAAAGCTGAAGATGACGCGAGAGTTGAAAAATGTGGGGCTGCTTAGACTACTGCTCGATCAGGTACATGGCCTGCATTACTACCAGGTGGAGCATCTTGTCTACCTGATCTGGGGCGGGAAGAACAAGCTGCAGAAGCTTGCTGACAAAGCTGAGGGAGAGCAGAAGCAATACCTTACCGGACTGATCCAAGCGGCCAATCGGAGCTGATACCACTACTGAAAGATAATATTAATTTAAAAATAATCATTGCAAAATAGTAATAAACCATCTATTGTGGATAAAGAAGCTCTTTGATATCTGTTTTATCGAATCAAACAAGAAGTCCCAGGCTTCTTGCGGTATAATTGTAGACATTTCGAATCTATGAAGGAGGCTATTCATTATGGAGAAACAATATGTTGATGTGGCAATTATCGGCGGCGGACCGGCGGGTCTGAATGCCGCTTTGGTATTGGCGAGGGCGAAGAAAAAGGTAGTGGTGATTGATGAGGGGCGTCCACGCAATGCTGTAACTGGTGCGGTTCACGGGTTTATTACCCGTGACGGGATCACTCCGAAGGAGTTCCGGCGAATTGCACAAGAAGAGATTCTGGCCTATCCCACGGCATCATTCGTAGCGGATACAGTGATATCGATCGCAGGCACCAACGGTCAGTTTGAATTGAGCACGATGGAAGGACAAATGATAACAAGTAAAAAAATATTGTTTGCTGTCGGCATGAAGGATCAGCCGTTTTCTATTCCGGGCCTTAAGGAGGTATACGGAAAAAGCGCCTTCGTCTGCCCGTATTGTGACGGCTGGGAATTAAGGGATCAGCCGCTTGTCGTCATATCGAAGGGGACAGTCCTAATGCATTTCGCTCCGGTTGTTTCCGGATGGACAAGCCGGCTTACGGTTTGTACGAATGGTCCGGATGAACTGACCGAGGCTCAGCGCCAGGAGTTCCAGCACAATGATATTCCCTTGTTCGATTCACCGATCCGGCATATCGACTCGAAGGATGGTATCGTTCAACAAGTTGTATTGGAAGACGGGACGGTGATTCCAGCCAGGGGAATCTTTTTCAAACCTGAGCTGGCGATGGGCTCTGACCTTCCACGCACCATCGGATGCGAATTTGCAGAAACAGGAGTGCTCGCCGTTAATGAATCCGGACAAACAAATATCCCGGGCATTTATAGCGCCGGGGATGCAGCATCTATGATGCATCAGGCAATTGCTTCGGCTTCGGCCGGTTCATATGTGGCTGCAGTCATGAATAATGAGCTGAATACAGAAGCTTGGCGGAGAAACATCAAAGAAGTCCGGTAGCGGATTTAGCACCCAGTCCGCGCAACCACTGTACCAGATCAGGGGAGGCACTGCGCTGAGCGGCGTCCAAGGGAGTGAGGCCGTCCCACACAGAAGGCCAGTTTATATCCGCTTTCCGGCCGAGCAGGTATTCGGCAGCGTGTCGTTGTCCGCCGTGGCAAGCGCACCAGAAAGCGACGTTCACCTCGTCCGGAGGCGATGAGTGTCCCGCTCCCCAAGGGTATTGCTGTGAGAGCGGGTCTCCGGCAAAATGAGCTTTCATAGCATCTACCAGACCCAACGCGGCTGCATGCCAAAGAGCAGCTTTGGCTCCACGCCCAATTAATCTATGCGCTGCCCGCCATTGCGCGAATGCCACTGCGTCGTCGAGCGGCGTTCCACCGGCTATGACGGCACCGGCATCGAGAAGGAGGTCAAGCACTTCGACATCATTGCAGCTTGCAGCCCAATGAAGCGGGGTCTCGCTGTGCGGTCCAGTAAACCGGGCATTCACCTCAGCACCGGCATCAATCAACAGTGCAATTGTCACTGTATTGTTAGGGAAATGTCCGGGCCAATCAGTTGCAATATGCAGCATGGAACGCAATTCTCCGTTCCTTACAATTCTTGAGGCGGCCAACCCGGGATTCTCTTCAAGCAGCAGCTTCAGCAACGGGATATTGCCGGAATGAATCGCAGTAATTACCGAAATACCCAGCGAATGGTCCTCTGGAATGTAAGCCATGTTCTTCTCATCACTCATGATTAGAATGCCTCCCGTTCATAGGTATATCGCGACGGACTCCTTCACTAATCATACTTCATATGTATAGCCAACTTCAAAAAGATACTTGTTATTCCCGTGCCGATGTTTTATATTGACATAACAGCAGGTCAAAAATAAAAGAGGTGGATGGACGAGATGACTCCACGCACGAAGGAACAAAATGAGGATATCCGGCTGCGCCGGCTGGCGCAGATCCGCAAAGCCGCAGCCGATGTGTTTTTGGATAAAGGGCCATTACTGGAAATCCGCGATGTGGCCGCGCAGGCGGGACTCGGGTATGGTACGGTATATCACTATTACAGCAATAAAGGCGATTTGCTCAACGATCTGCTATGGGACGCGCTAGACCGGGCCGGGGGATGGATGGGTGCCGTAGAGTTTGACCCCGCCACCGCCAGCATCCGGCTGCTGCAGCTTTGGGCGGAGGACCACTCCGTATACCTGCTTTATAAGCTGGCGGGTGAGGGTTTTGCCTCGTTGCCTGAAGGGCGTTCTTCCCCGCTCTCGAACGCTTTCCGCCAGGAGGTGCTCACGCCATTTGCCGCGCTGCTGGAAACCGGGAGCGCGGCGGAGGGGGCTGCCGCTTCCGGCGGAAACGCAGCGGAATCACCGGATAAGCTGCAGCGAGCGGAAATGCTGCTGGCCGCGATGACCGGGTGCGCCTCACTTTCGCTTCGCCGCGGGAAACTGCACGAGGAGGCCGGGGATATCGCCCGGCTTCTGAAATTCTAGCAAGCATAAGGAGCGAATAAACCAAAGATGATTATTCTAAAATCCCCCCGAGAAATCGAAGAAATGAAACAGGCGGGTCAAATCGTGGCGGATTGCTACCGCGCGGTGGCCAGCCTGATCGAACCTGGGATCACCACCCAAGAAATCAATGACTTTGTAGCCAGGCACATTACCAAGCTGGGCGGCAAGCAGTTCACGAAAGGTTATAACGGGTTCCCCGCAGAAACCTGTATTTCGATTAACGATGTAGTGGCACACGGCATTCCTTCGAATCGGGCGGTCATGGACGGAGACTTGCTGAAGCTCGACATCGTCGCGGAATACGGCGGATGGTTCGGCGATTCGTGCGTGAGCTATGCGGTGGGCAACATCCGGCCGGAGGGGCAGCAATTAATGAAGGTGACGAAGGAATGTCTGGACCTGGGGATCGCCCGGGCGATTCCCGGAGGCCGGCTCGGCGACATCACATCGGCGATTCAACAACACGCGGAAGCGAACGGTTATTCCGTTGTGCGTGATTTGCTGGCGCACGGGATCGGGCGGAGCCTGCACGAAGAGCCGAGCTACGAGCATATCGGCATAGCCGGCAAAGGCATCCGGTTAAAGGAAGGCATGGTATTTACCATTGAACCCATGATCAACGAAGGTACGTACCGTATCACGATTGACGATGATGAGTGGACGGCAAGAACAGCAGACGGCAAGCTGTCGGCGCAGTATGAGCATACGATCGCAATTACGGCGGACGGACCGCTGATTCTGACTGCCCAGTAAGTGTTATTAGAACTTAATAACCGATTAACGTTAATCAGGGTGAACTTGTACTATGCCCAAAGAAACTACAGGAGAGTGTTATTATTTCAAAATACGTCGAAATCGGTTACCCGATTTATGCTGGAATGCCGGTTTTTCCAGGACTGCCAGAAGTGAAATTAGATCCTCGTGAGCGCTTGAGTAAAGGAGACGAATGGAACGGAAGTGTATTGACCATTTATCTTCATGCGGGTACCCATGTTGATGCACCGTGGCATCATTTGAATAACGGTAAGGGCATAGATGCTGTTCCAATTGAAGACTTCATCTACAGAAGCCCGCTATTGATTGACTGCCCGCTGGGCGCTGACGGTTTCATTACAACCGCTATGCTTGAGGCGTACGAAGAGCTTCATGAAGCGGATATTCTAATCTTCAATACGGGCTATTGGAAATACAGGGATACGGATTTCGAACAATACGCGAATCATTTCCCGGCCGTCTCTCCCGAAGCTGCTGAATACATCCGGACGAAGCTGCCAAACTGCAAAGCCGTAGCTATTGATACCTTAAGCATTGAAAATATGACGGAAGCCAAAAGAACCGGATTTTTTGTCCACCATGCCTTTTTAGACCATGAGAAGTATAAAGAGCCGACGATGCTAATTTATGAAGATATTAACCCAGCGCCGTTAATTGATAAAAAACTCATTTCCGCCTTCGCGGCACCCCTTCGTATTAAAGACCATGACGCTTCGATTATTAATATCATTGTTGAAGTAGAAGCTTAAGATCGATTATGAAAAACTGGTGAAGCTTACTGCTAAAATAAAGACTGTATACTCGTAAATGAGTTGCAGTCTTTATTTTGTTTATTGAGGAACTTGGGATTCTCGGATTCTGCAGTTTTTTGGTTCAACCACTAAGTCCACACCAAACCGTTAAGTCTGAATATTAATATATCAATCACTCAGCTTGTATTTATAGAGAGTTGACCAGACCAGACCCTAGCAACAGTAATTGTGGCAAATGGTTGAGTGATGAATGGCAGTAACGCAATGCAATGAAAAAATATCTTAGTGAAGGAAGTGGGAGTAATGCCTATTTTATCGACAGGTCCGCTTGAGAACAATCCGGTTAATGGAGTGAGACCCACTCAGCAGGTTACGGTTCGAGTGGATAACCGTAGTGCTGGTCTGGCATCAGAAGTATCCATCCGGGGTTATTATCTGAACAACGGAACGAGAGTTCTGTATATCAACGAATTTCTCCAAATTGCTGCAGAACAAGTGATCACGAAAAATTATTTCGCAAGTTTTGACGCTTTCGAATTTGTGTTTCTGACCGAGGATATCGATGAAGGTGGCGATCCCGTTCAAATTTCCGTATGGGGAAAGGATGCTTCAGGTCAATTGGTACCGGCCCATCGGCTGGTTTCAGCTGAACTGGTATTCAACGAAATATTTGAATGAAATAAATAACCTGACCCGGCAGGTTCTACCGGTCCTACCGGCATGACTGGACTTACCAGCGTTACCGGGTCACGAAGAGATGCAAAGAATACATGAAATAACAAGGAAACACAAAAGGCAGGCCTGAAGAAATGGGTCTGCCTTTTGTGTACTCAAGAAACCAACATGATGCCTGTTAATATTTAGTATGTAGATTACTTATACCGACTGACTGGTCTGAGGTGATGGGGATGACTGTGGAGCCTGGATGTCGAGGCTGCGCAGATGATGATTGGTCAGCCCGATGATCAGACAAACGGCGAACAAGGCAGCGGCAAGACCGAAGCATACTTCCACGCCGATTCTGTCAGCCAGAATACCTACTCCGCCATAGGTTAAGGGGATGGAGATGTTAAAGGCCATGGAGCTGATGCTGTTGACACGCCCCCGAAGCGGAGACGGAACCAGCAGCTGGAACAAGGTGCTCATCGGGATCACCGTGACTGTTACGCCAAAGCCCAGGATCAAGTTGCCGAAGCAAGCCGGCCAGAGAGCGGAAGATAAGGCAATCACACACATGCCAAGGCCTTGAACCCCCAGACCGCAGGAGAACCAGACACCAATTCTCCGGGGAGACCTGCTGCCGACGAACAGTCCGCCCAGAAGCAGCCCCACAGCTATAGCTGCATTGAAAATACCAAGCTCGCCGGAACCGCCTTCCAGCAGCTCACCGATCAGCATGGGGGGAAGTACATTGCTTGGCCCTAAGGCAATGTTGCTGAGTGTACCGAGTAGGATAAGCACGAGCATGGCCGTTTGTCCCCGCAGCCATTGCCAGCCCTCGCCGATTTCCGCGAAGATGGATAAGCCGTTGGCGGCACGGGAATTCTTACCGGCCTTGCCGCGCTGCTTAATTTGCTGAATCAGAGCAAGCGAGACGATAAAGGTTGCCGCATCCACAATCACAGCCCCTGAATTTCCGATAGAGGCCACCAATATTCCACCCGCAACCGTTCCGAGAATACGGGTGATTTGCAGGGAAACGGACAGCAGTGAATTGGCTGAGATGAGATAGGTTTTGTCTGCGATGAGCTCGGGCAGGAAGGAACTCTGCGAGGTAGCAAACAGATTGCCCATAATCGATAAGCCGACTGTGATCAGATAGATATGCAGCAGCTGAAGCTGCCCGGTGAACATGAGTACAGCAAGGGTTACGGTAAGCAGAGCCTGAACGGCATCGGCGATCTGCATAAGAATCTTTTTGTTCAAGCGGTCTACCCAGGCGCCAATGAATAAACCGAGTATCATTTCCGGCAGGAACTTGGCGACAATGACCAGCCCCACCTGGAGCGAGGAGCCGGTCATCGAGTACACGAGCCAGCTGATAGCCAGATTGTATAAGGAATCCCCGAAGACGGAGCTGGCACGGGCCAGCCATAGATAGCGGAAATCGGCATTATGTTTTAACAGGAGTCTGTAATTAGGTTTGCTGATTGCGGGGTTCAAGGAATAGCACACCTCCTTCATAAAGCGATCTTCAAGCTTCTGCTGCCGGTAACCGTTTCAGCCGCAGAAACCGGTTCGAGATACAGTGTTGCCATAACTCAGTATGGAACTCATGCTGCGCCGATTGCTGCAGCAGCTCCGTCAAACTTAAGCCAGGTACGAAATTCCGCAAAAACTCGATCATGGGTACAGGAAACGGAAAAAGAGTGCCATCCCGCCGGACGAACAGCTGCTGTTCTTTGGGCTGAGGGTAACTGGAGCAATCCGGTTTCCATTGCCCAAGAAGTTCAGTTATATTTTGCGCGGTGACTGCCTTTCCTTCGCATTCGGATCTGTCCAGGATGTTATCCAGGTTCTTTTTGTTAAAAAGCTTGTGGACCGGAAGGTAATAATGTCCCTCTAGAAGGTGTCCGTTTAATTCCAAAATCGAGTTCTCGTTAGCTGCCGTCTGAGTTGTCCCGTTGATGACCTGAAGGACCTTGTTCCTGAAACGGTCGTGATAGAACATCGAATGCGCAGTATCCACTCCCCCCACCCAGGGACGGTCAAACAGGTTGCTCCTGAGGGATGCTTTGGCCTCTGTCAGCTCCTTCGGTCCCCAACGGGAAGTGTTGGCAAGCAAGTGCGTTTGCTCACTGTAATGCAGCCTCCAGGCGACATCTTCGCCCTCAAAAGGCCGGAGATCCAGAATGCCGAAGCGCTCCGGTTCTTTGGCTATAATGGCACCTTTGGTTAAGATGAACTGGCCAAGCCCGCCAAAAGTCCAGTGTCTGCTGTTATGCTGCAAAAAATCAACTGAACTCAGGGCATCGTCAACCGTTTCCGTAGGAAATCCGGTAAATCCCATAATTTGAACACCGATGCCGGCTTCGCTGAACATTTGGATCGTTTCCTGCAGCCGGTCCACCTTGGTTCCTTTATTAATGAGATTCAATATCCGCTGGTTGCCGGATTCAAATCCGACCGAGATGGCGGTACATCCGCTTTGCTGAAGCAAAGCGCAGCGTTCCGGTGTCCAGTATTCCTCTAACCGGATCTCCGCTCCCCAGCGGATGTCGAGTCCTTCTTCCATAATCGCTGCCGCCAGCTTAAGCAGCAGGGCCGGAGATAACACGTCCACTGAGAAATAGATATATTTGTAGGTGACGGCGAGCGTCCTCAAATCTTCCATAATCTTATCCAGCGGGTATTGCCGCCAGGGACTGGTAGGCGAATCGGTATTGAGGCCGTAATCACAAAAGGTGCACCGGTTCCAATAACATCCCCGCGAAGGAGAATAGTAAATGAACGGGAAGGGGGATAAGTATTTCTCCCAGGGCAGCTTGCTGTACTCCGGCACCGGAAAGGAGCAGATATCTTCGTATTTGATTTCCAGAGCGGAGGCACCATGCACCGCCTGGTACCGGGGATGCAGCGCAATATTCGGTGACGCAGGCAGCGGTTTATGGTGCTTCAATGCCTGGAGGATAGAGACCAGTGCACTTTCACCTTCCCCGATAATGCAGGCATCTGCAGAGTCAAATACAGCATAGAAATCGCTTTTGTTCAAAATATATTTCCAGTAATCTGAGACGGCAGTCCCGCCAAATATAATCCGGATTTCCGGGCAGCTCTCCCGGATGTGCTGCGCCATGCTGAGCGCGAAAGGAAGCTGGGCGACATAGGTGATGCTGATCCCCACGAGGGAATAACCGCCAGTGATGATGCCGGGAATCAATTCGTTCCTGAAATAATTCGTGAAAGGTGCTGAGATCACTCCGGTAATTCGGGTATCGCGCATATCCATGGAGTTAAATACATTGAAAAATCCGCTGGTGGCTAAGCTGAACCCTCTGAATTGCCCCGGAAAGCCCTTTAGAGATAAGGCATCCATCCAGAGCATTACAGTCTCAACGGCGCTGGTATACAGCCTGTAGTCAAAGAATTCTGTTTCATCACGGAAAGTATGCAGCGCGGCTGGCAGCGCCCCGGCAAAATTCATGCCTTGTACTTTGAGCGCGTAATAAAGCTCCATCTGTTCAATGGGCGTAGGTTGTTCCAATGCTTGAAGCTGTGCAGTCCGTTCATTTATATACTGCATTGTTCTTCCGATTTGCTCAGGCGTTACGGTATACAGCCAGGAGTCTATATTACTATCAATAATATCAATATCTTCAAAGCCGAATTGCCGCGCATAGCCCGCCAAGCAACATAGGCTGTGATAACCTGAAGTAGGATCGCTGACCGGAGGGTATATTAGCGCAGTTTTTACCATTCCAAAACCTCCATCATGAAGAGAATTCCTCCTCATTGGAAGATTCAATGAGGAGGATGGGCTGCGGAGAGTTACTTAGTGAATGTTATTGACGTTGTTCTGGCGTGTAACATCGTTATCAGATGCTTCGGTGACTTCCAAAATCGCTGCAAGCAACTCTTTTTCTTCCTTTTTCATGTAAATTCACCTCCTTTAGCTAATTAAAGAGATTATATGCTATAAAATACCACTAGACCTATGAGTTAGCAGATTGACGATGAAAATAATTACAGATAAACTATTAAATTGGGTATTTCTGCGTAAAATCGCTAAAGCCTAAATGAATACTCACTCTGCTGTTACGGGAAGAATGTATGCAAGAGAATGTCTGGAAGGAGTGAGCGCTAGATGAAAGTTGCAATCATGGGGGCAGGAATATCGGGGCTTGCCTGTGCCATTACACTTGAGAAGCATGGAATAGAACCCGTAATTTTTGAGAGCCGCAATATGATTGGAGACCGGTTTGTGAATGCCGAAGTGCTGCTCTCCATGTTCACCCGTCCCGTTAATGACAGTATCGCTTACTTATCGGAGCAATACGGTATATATCTTCATCCGGCTGCCGGCATTTCAAAGTTTACATTTTATTCGAAGCATGAGCAGGCTATTCTGGAAGGGCAGCTAGGCTTCACGAACATTCGTGGAAGACATAAGAATTCTTATGAAGCACAGCTGGGGAGGCAGGTTAAGTCAAAAATCCATTACAGATCTGACAAAACGTATGAGGAACTGCTTGCAGACTATACGCATGTGGTGCTTGCAACGGGGGACAGCGATTACGCGAAGAAAACCCGCAATTTCAGGGAAGATCTGACGGTTTCGGTCAAAGGCGCAACGGTTGAGGGCCAATTCGATCCGTATGAGGTTAAGGCTTGGCTGGACTATGACCTCGCACCTTTCGGATACGGATACCTGATTCCATTCTCGGAGAAAGAGGCTAACCTTGTCATTGCCATTCCTGATCTCCCTGAGATGAATACCGGTATAGAAACTCTATGGGAGCGTTATTATCTCAAGGTACAAGCGGAACTCCAGCAAGCGCTGCCTATTACGGACCAATTCCAAATCACCGGTTACCCCCTAGGGGTATGTCACTCCGGCAGGATCGGCAATACATTTTATGTTGGTAATTGCTTCGGGGCAATGATGCCGTTCATGGGGTTCGGACAGCATGCCTCCTGGATGACCGGGATTTATGCCGCCCGCGATTTATGTGGTCTGGGTAATTATGAGGAGCTTACCAAGCCGATCAGAGAGAGTTATGAGAACTCGCTAGTCCTGCGCAGAACGATGGAGCATCTCTCGAATGAGACCTTGGATCTTATTATCCGTAATCTCGATAGCAGCCTGGGCAAAAAATTGCTAACAAGCTCAAACCTTAATCCTTTAAAAATAGCAAGTTATCTGCTTCGTCCCTATATTAAGCTGAAGAGCTAATTATTTTAACTTAAGAGCTTCAATAAATCGTTCCTCAGCTGTACAACTTCCCTGTTTGCACTATCCGCGTAATCCGGCAGAAGCATATCCCGTACCATATTAGTCCGCAGCCATATCATAAAGAATAAATCCAGTATCATGCTTGGCAATATAAGCACCATTTTAAATCCAGCAGGGTTAATAGTGACGCCAGCTTGTTGGATGGCCTTTAAATACTTTTTTAAGGTGACTGTTATTTGGTGTGCCGTTTGTCTGGTTCTGACTGTTTTTATGTCAATAATCTTATGGTCAGAGTGTAAAACACTAAGCAATGCAATGTCCGATACGGAATGTGTAATTAGATAAGCTCTCATATCCTTATTGATTGCGTAGGGAAGCTTCGCTGTTGTCAATAATTGTGCGAGGTTATTTACACGTTCTCTCACTGAACCGTTGATTTCTCCAAATGTAGTAGCGAATAGCATCTTTGGCGGAAACCGGGCATACAAAATCCCCTCTTTAATCTGTCCGCCAGCCCCGGGAAAAGCCGGTAAAAGTCTGTCTCCCACAATATCCAGCCACGAAGCAAATCCAATTGAATTATTAGTCATGGTAACAATATTTTTGCTTTGATTGTCTTTGAGTGCTAACAACGCGGATTCGGCTTGATCGTAACGAACGGTTACCAAAATAAAATCATATACATCATCATTTTCAAGCTTATCGATGACTTTTACCTGTACCGCTTTAACGGCACCTTTCTCATGATATTGCAGGCCTTTCTCTTTCAAGGCTGTAAACCGGTTAGAACGTGCAAACAGAGTAACATCCACCCCTGCTTCCAAGAATTTGATTGCATACGCGCTCCCTATAACACCTGCACCAAAAATCAAAATTCTTTTTTGTTTCACTGGCATAATAATCCCCCTATTTTTTAACATTCCGGTATTGACTATCCAACAGCGTGTTGTATGATGTGATCATAAATCTTTAGTCTTCCCTCATCAACCATCAGTTTTTCAGGATGTGTCGGATGATAATCTTGTCTGCGAAGGAGTATGGAATGAAAAAACAGCCCGAAATCACGGAAAAAACGAGACAAAATTTCATAGATGTTTTTTGTGAGCTGTACAGCCAAAAGCCGATTGAAAAAATCTCGGTGCAAGAGATTGCGAAGAAGTCGAGATATAACCGCAGCACCTTTTATCAATACTTCACTGATATTTACGAATTGTTGGACTCTGTTGAGAATGATTTGTTGAATTACATCAAAGAAGAGTTGGCGAATAAAAAGCTGGCTGCCTATACTGTTCAGGATGCGCTTCATTGTCTGGAAAACCAGGAATATCTCTCGGTCCTTAAGGCCCTCCTGGGTGATTATGGCAGTATCCATTTTATAGAACGCTTGAAAAGAGAAATGATCCTGGATAGATTGGATTTAAACGTTCCGCACAACGATTCCTTAAAGCCATACCTGATTGAGTTTCAGATTTCAACCTCACTTTCTCTGCTTCGTCTATGGCTTCAGCGGGAAAAGGATTTACCGCCGGAAGAATTCCACAGGTTAGTGGACAACCTATACACAGCGGGGGTAACGGCCTATTCTCAGAACTGAAACCATGCCGATTTCTCAGCATTATTCGACTTGTTCAAATTTTAATAGCGCTTACATTAGGATATTCATAGGGTCCTTCGCTCCCCGTCATTATAATGAAGGTGCAATTACCTTAAAGATGAGGTGAGGTGGGGTTAATAATGAAGAGGAAGTCCGTTGTGTCATTGCTGCTTGTCTGGATGCTGATTGTCGCAGTCGTTCCGTCTTATGCAGGTGCAGATCCGGTACCGGGTCCGGTTAGTATTGTGCTGGGAGAGACGAATACAGAGAATGGAATAACGGCCTGGAACGGGGACGGACCGGGAGGGGTCATCAAAGAGACGGTCCAGGGCAAATCCGGCTGGCGGACAGACCCGGCCGGGGGCGGGAAATATATTTACCTGAACGTGTCGGATGCCTTCATCCATGGCGGAACTAATACGGTCACGGTCACATTCGAATATTATGATATGGCCGGCAGCGCAGACAACATCTTCGGATTCTCCTACGACTCCGTATCAAGTGCATGGGATTATAACGTACCTAAGACGTATCTGACAGGCAGCAACACCTGGAAGACCGTCACCTACACCTTAAAGGACGCTAACTTTGCGAATAGGGAGAATGGGGCTGACCTCCGGATTGACACCTCTGTCCCTGTCCTGTTCGGGAGCATCACTGTCGCGAAGAGTGCGGTAACTTCTGCAGCAACGGGGCTTCAGGTGGTTCCGGTTGCCGTAAGTCTGCCCATCGGATCAACCCGTACGGTTGCTGCCGCTGTACTGGACCAGAACGGGTTCCTGATGAACAAGCTGACCCTCAGCTACACCAGCAGCAACGCTGCCATCGCCAAGGTTGAGAGCACCGGCAAGATCACGGCCATGCAGCTGGGAAGCGCCGTAGTCACAGCGAAGTACGGCACCCTCACCACGAACATTCCCGTGACTGTAACCAAGGTGACCGGACCTGTAAGCGTTATCATGGGATCGGTTACACAGGAGAACGGATTGACGCCGTTTGCCGGAGATTCGAATGCCAAGACAATCCAGACTTACAATGGCATTACCGGCTGGCAGACGAATCCTGCCGCCAGCGCGCATTATATCTATTTCAAGGTAACCGATAATTACATTTATGGCGGCAAAAACACGGTCAAGGTAACGGTAGACTACTACGACAGCGCCGTGAGCGGAGAGAAAGGCTTCAAGCTTGCCTATGATTCATCACATACGCAGTACGCTTACACAGACTTGACCGTACTGACCGGCAGCAATACCTGGAAGCAGGCGACTTACATCATAGAGGATGCCCAGTTCAGCAACCGTCTGAATAATGGCTCCGACTTCCGGATTGAGACCAGTATACCGGTCTGCTTCGCCAAGGTAACCGCTGAACTCATCCCTACCGTGTCGATGCGCGGGGCACAAGTCAAGACAGGCAGTGTTTTCAAGGAGACGGAAACATCGGGCGTCAACCTGGTTTTTGACAATCAGTTCGAATCCGGCAGGGCCCTGCATGTGAAGTACAGTCTTCTTGACTATTCGAATATTACGGTGGATGAAGGTGAGTTCGATGTCAGCCTGAATCCGGAGCAGAAGGGCTT
This sequence comes from Paenibacillus sp. FSL E2-0178, assembly GCF_038593005.1. NCBI lineage: Bacteria > Bacillati > Bacillota > Bacilli > Caryophanales > Paenibacillaceae > Paenibacillus > Paenibacillus sp. FSL E2-0178. Next base: position 501,244 of record NZ_CP151953.1, on the reverse strand, counting down.
CATCAAGCCGCTGAATTTCGGTATTCTGAACAAAGGGACGTATACCGTATCCGTAGACGCCGCCAGTGCAGACGGAACGATTCAGCTTCATGAAGACCTGCATCTCGGAACAATCACCGATCTGACGGGTAAACCTGTCCAATCGTTCCTGGGCATGAACACCCATTTCAGCAAAGCCTATGGAGGCTCAGATATCCGGCTTCCGCTGGCTGTCCAGGCAGGCGCGGTATCGATCCGGGATGGCTACAATCCGGGCAACCCAACGACTTACATTGATAACGCAGCCGCAAACGGATTAAGCACTTTCATCGTGACAAGCACAGATCCTGTTGTCATAGAACAGACGGTGACAAGTCTGCAGGGCAAGGTGAACGCTTTTGAAATCGGCAATGAACTCAGTACCCAGCTGACACCCGCGCAATATCTGGCGATTCTGCAGAACGCGTATACGATTATCAAAGGCGTGAATCCAAGCCTCAAGGTAGTCGGCGGTGTCACCTTGAACTATGATGAGCCTTGGCTGAAGCAGCTGGTCGATCTTGGGGCCACGCAATATCTGGATGTGATGTCCTTCCATGTGTACCCTTCCTACAATCCTGAACAAGGGGAGACGCTTGCTGAATTTCAGGATCTGGACAGTTATATTAAAGCTTATCAGAGTAGTCATGGGCTCACCAAGGATATTGAGCTATGGCTGACCGAGATTGGCTGGCCGACGATGGATCAGAAATGGGGAGGGGTAACGGAGCTTGATTCGGCTTCTTATGCGGTTCAATTGTATGTAGCCAATCTGGCGAATGATAAGCTGATCGATCGAATTTACTGGTACGATTTCCTGAACGACTGTACCGACAACACCTTCTATGAATGCAGTCAAGGTGTGCTGTACGTCGATAATTCGCCGAAACCTTCGTTCGTCGGGTTCAATGCCGTCTCGGAGCTGCTGGGCGGAGCCACCTTCGTTCAGGCTTACAGTCTGGCGGACAATGATGTAAGAGCCTATAAGTTCCACCGTGCGTCCGACAACCAGGATATCACTGTAATCTGGTCAAACACCGATAAGCAGATTGGTCTGCATACGGGTACCGCCGAGGTAGAGCTGAGAGATCTATTCGGTAATGCCCGTTCCTTCGATACGATCGGCGGCACGACGACATTCACGGCTTCGCAGGAACCCGTCTACCTCGTCGGCAATCTCGCCGCGGCTCCAGTGCTGGATACGCCGACCTTTCAGGCGGACACTTCTGCTATAACGGCGGCACCGGGGGAAGAAGTTCAGATACAGGTCACGCGGGCAGGCGGGGCAGAATCGCTCTCTGGAACTTACAGTCTGGCCCTTCCGGACGGCTGGCAGCTGGTATCAGGAGGCTCCTTCAGTGCGGGACCGGCAACGGATACTTTAACCGTCAGAGCCCCGGGAACCCCCTCCACCGGCAGCGCACGCCTCTACCCGACCGGTGCGTCCGGCGAACGGTACGGCAGTCTGACGCTGGAGGTTCTCATGAAGGAAGCTGACGCTGTGCATGTCTCTCCCGCCCTTAACGCAGCCGGAGACGGCTGGGATCTGGCGGTCACGATTGACAACCAGAATGCACTCGGGCCAATGGATGGGGGAACAGTCACCGTGCTGGAACCCTCTAATATGGCCGGAACGCTACCTTTTGCGCCTGTTGCGCCTCATTCGAGTACAACTCTTGTCATTCCGGCTCCGTCGCTAAGCAAGGACGCTCCATTGTCTGTCAAGATCAAGGTAGACCGGGATGACGGGTTCTCGCAGCTCATCGAACGGAATATCAGCGCTCTGACAGCGGTCAAGTCGAACCAGCCTATTACGGTAGACGGAGTTATCGGTGCAGCGGAGTGGAGCCACGCGGAGTCATTCGTATTGGATCAGGCCTCGCAGGTCCGGCTCATGACGGATTGGGGAGGAATAGAAGATCTAAGTGCCACCGCCTATACCAAGTGGGACGCAGAGCAGCTCTACCTGGCGGTTCAGGTGACAGATAATACCCATATTAACAACAATCCTCCGGGCGATGCCTGGAAGGGAGATTCCATCCAGTTCGCAATCGATCCGGGCCGTCCCGTCGAGCCTGGTAAACTGGGCTGGAGTGAGAACATCGTCGCCTTGAATCCGGAGACACAAGCAATCATGAAAAGAGGCGGCATCGGCGGCAATAACCTGCAGAATTCATCCGTCGCGATCCACCGGGAAGGCACCCAAACCGTCTACGAGCTGGCGGTTAAATGGTCAGATGTGCTTCCCGCCGGAATGACGCCGTCTGCGGCGAACTCCATCGGGTTCTCTCTGCTCGTGAATGATAATGACGGAACAGGCAGACGGGGATGGATGGAGTATATGAGCGGGATCGGCTTCAGCAAGAATCCGAATCTCTTCGGGGATCTAATCTTAACAGACCGGACGAAGCTTGGAGCAGACCTCCCCGGACCGGCTTCGATTGCGGTCGATCAGACCGAAGTCCACATGCCTGTCGGGGGGACGGTTTCTGTAACGGCTGCAGTCTATGATCAGAATAACACGGTCATGAGCGGTGTCCAGGTTGCCTGGTCGAGCAGCAATCCGGCAGTAGCTGCCGTCGATGCGGCAGGGGTGATTACCGGGGTGTCGGCCGGAACATCTGTGGTCCAAGCCACGTATGAGGGCTTAACCGCAAATGTGGCGGTGAATGTTGAGGCAGTCACCTTGATCTCCGACGGATTCAGCGGAAGCAACGGAAGCTTGATTTCCGGAAGAGCACCGGACACGGCTAATCTTCCAGGAGGGACTTGGTCGCTGGCAAGCTTCCCTTCGAACGGCAATTTCTCCGCTTATGTGAATAACAGCCAGGGAAATCCGTTGCCGCAGGCACAGATCAATGCGGCCGGCAATTCCCGGGGCGCAATGGCCATTCCAATCGTCAGCTCCGGAGCCTACCAGAAGCCGGGGAAGATGCGCATCGAGGCGGATCTCTCCTTCCCGGTGAAAGCTACCGAGCAGGTGGGACTCGGATTCTACGCCGCACTTCCCTCACAGAGCAGCGGCGAGCTTGCTGAGTCTTATTTTACCGGCCTGAGCATCGACAACCGGACGGGCGCCATCACGCTTAAGGTGAACGGGCAATCTGTCCGGTCCGAGATTGCGTATACCGGAACCTGGAATCCGGAGAGCGGCTTCCTGCATCTGGCCTATACGGTTGATACCTCCACGGGCGCGATCTCAAATATAACCTTTACGGGGAGTACCAGCAATTACAGCTTCCAGACAGACGGATTTAACGGAAACGCCACTGCTTATGCGGCCGTCCTGATCGGGTCGACTTCCCAGCGGGATCACCGCGTGTATCTGGATAATTTCAAAATTAGCGGTTTATAGAACCAAGCAGGACAACAGCGGTGCGGGGAGTAGTCTCCGTACCGCTGTTTGGCATGGCCGTTTAAATTTTCATAGCGAGGAAGTACAGATATTCCATTCCCGCTCTTAGCGAAACTCTATACAATTACGCTGAGTCTACCGAAGAAACGACAAGGGGAGTGCCGCAATGAATAACATTGTACATGTCATATCCCATACACATTGGGATCGGGAATGGTATATGCCGTTTGAGAAGCATCACGTGAGACTGGTCGCTTTGATGGATGAATTGCTGGACGTGCTGGAACGGGACGCGGAATTCCGCAGCTTCCATCTCGACGGGCAGACGATCATCCTGGACGATTATTTACAAGTGCGCCCTGATCGCAGGGAAGAGCTTGAGCAGCGTATAAGAGAGGGCCGTATCCTGATCGGCCCCTGGTATATCCTGCAGGATGAGTTCCTGACCAGTCCGGAAGCCAACGTGCGGAACCTGCTGGCCGGCTGGCAGGCCGCGAAGCCCTATGGCCGCTGGACGAGGATCGGTTATTTCCCTGATTCCTTCGGGAATATCGGGCAGGCGCCGCAGCTGATCGCGCAAGCGGGCATGACAGCGGCGGTATTCGGTAGAGGGGTGAAGCCGACAGGCTTCAATAATTACACCCGGCAATCAGGCAGCTACGAATCGCCTTATTCCGAGATGTACTGGGAGTCGCCTGACGGCACGAAAGTCCTGGGTATCTTATTCGCGAACTGGTACAACAATGGGATGGAGATACCGGTCCGGAACGAAGAGGCTACGGCCTATTGGGACGAACGCATAGCAGCGGCAGGGCAGTATGCCTCGACACCTCACCTGCTGCTCATGAACGGCTGCGACCATCAGCCGGTCCAGGCCGATCTGTCCGCAGCGCTTGCGGCCGCACGCCGGTTATATCCGGATACCCGGTTCGTACATTCTGACTTCGAATCCTATATCGAACAGGTCCGGGCTGCGGCACCGGAGAAGCTTAACATCATCCAAGGAGAACTGCGAAGCTTACGCAGTGACGGCTGGTATACACTAGTCAACACGGCTTCAAGCCGGATTCATCTGAAGCGGCAGAATGCCCTGGGCCAATCAGAGCTGGAGCGTGTTGCAGAGCCGCTCGCAGCCTTCGCTTACCTGCAGGGGGATGCCTACCCGCATCACTTGCTTGCTTATGCGTGGAAGACGCTGATGCAGAATCATCCTCACGACAGCATCTGCGGCTGCAGTGTTGATGAGGTTCACCGGGAGATGGCAACACGGTTCGACAAAAGTCTTCAGGTGGCGGAATCGGTCGCCCTGGACAGCGCGGAGTCTCTTGCGGGCAGGGTGGATACCTCTTGCTTCGCAGCATACGGTAACGCCTTGCCGTTCGTTGTATTCAACACGTCCGGCTGGCCCAAGCACGGTGTCGTCACGGTGGAACTGGAGACCCAGCGGTTGTATCTGGCTGAAGGCAAGCCGGCTGAGCTGAAGCAAAGACTCAGCAGCCTGCCCTTCCGGCCGGGATACGTCATTACGGATTCGGGCGGGAACCTTGAAGCGCAGGTGGAGGACCTCGGCGTCCGCTTCGGCTACAAGCTGCCGAAGGACCGGTTCCGCGAGCCTTATTACGCCCGTATCATCCGCTTGACCTTCTTAGCCGGCCAAATTCCGGCTCTCGGATACCGGACATTCGCCTGGGCAACGGATACGCTGCCAGCTGCATCTTTCCCGCCGTCTTCGCTGGTTACAGGTCCGCGATCAATGGAGAATGAATGGATTCGGGTGGATATTGCAGATAACGGAACGTTCACTTTGCTGGATAAGGCATCGCAGACAACCTATCCCGGACTAGGCTATTTCGAGGATACGGGCGATATCGGCAATGAATACGTATATACCGCACCGCAGGGACATTCTGCGCTGACGACGGAAGGCAGCCCGGTGTCTTCCTGCGAACTGGTGGAGAATTGGGCCGGTGCAGCCGCGTTCGAAATCGTTCACCGGTGGGCTGTTCCGGCAGAAGCGGATTCGCTGCTGCAGGAAGAGATCGATGCGATGGTTCCGTTCATGGATCGGCAAGCCCAGCGCGGCAAGCGTGAGATTCCGCTCATCCTCAGGATGAAGGTGACGCTGGAGCGGGGAGCGAGAAGCTTGAAGCTATCGGTCCATTACGACAATCAGGCGAAGGATCACCGGCTGCGTATCTGCTTCCCGGCCGGCATTCAGGCGGACAGCCATTACGCGGAGTCAGTCTTCGAGATTGCGGAGCGCAGTAATATACCCGACCCCGAATGGGTCAATCCGAGCTACTGCCATCCTCAGCAATCATTCTCCGGCATCGATTCCGTGGAGGCCGGTCTGATGGCGGCTGGCCTCGGGCTGCACGAGTATGAAGTGCTGCAGGACGGCCGTAACACGCTTGCCGTCACGCTGCTTCGGGCCGTGGGCGAATTAGGGGACTGGGGCGTGTTCCGCACGCCGGAGGCACAGTGCCTGGGAACGCATACGGCCCAGCTCAGCCTCATTCCGTATTCGGGTAAGCCGTTCCGGACTGAAGCGGCGGCGGAAGCCTATCGCCAGTCGGTTCCCTTTACGGTAATTCCAACCGGGTTGAAATCCGGAGAACTTCCCCCTACCCATTCTTGGCTGCAATGGGAGGGAGACGGATTGTTACTAACCTCGGTCAAGGTTTCGGAAGAAACCGGCGATCTCGCCGTCCGCTGGTTCAATGCGTCTATGCAGCCAGCGGTCTTATTGCTGGATGCACCTCCGGGAGGCGGGGGCGTATGGAACAAAAGCAACATTATGGAGGAACGTCTGCATAGGCTGACCCCAGGGCAGGATGGACGGGTTCGGTTGCCGGTCCGGCCTGCCGAAATTGTGACGGCGGTTTATGAGAGAGCCGGTCAGGAAGGACTCCCTTTAGCGTAATAATCGGATTATAATGAATTATGGAAAAAATTATGATCTGGGGGCGATGGCCATACTCTCGTTAATCCATTCGGTCACAAAGGGGATTATGGCTGTATTCGGCTATTTTTCACGCTCCCTTTTCCGTAAAATGCTGCTCGCCTTATTCGCGATCATCACGATTACGGTATCAACGCTTGGCTTATATACCTACGATCATACGTCCTCCGATATCAAGCAGCGCGAGATCCAGAATATGGAGCTCTTCAGTTCGCAATCAGCCGCCAACCTGGAGACGCAGATGGCCAATATCAAGAGTACCGCATGGAATTACTTCTCTGACCCGAGATTCCAAAGCTTCGTGCAGACGTTAGGCTCCGATCCGCTGGCTTATAGTGAATTCTCCGGCAACTTCAGTCAATTCGTGACCGATCATTCCGCAGTCGAATTCATCGTGGTTACACAGCTTGAGGGCAATCGCTTGATCAAAGGCAATCTCAATAACACGGATGTAGTCGATTTCGAAGATTTGAAGGAGATCGCGGTGGCGAATAACGGCAGAGGCGTCTGGGTCCCCTCGATAGCTTTTGACCGGCGTACAGGGCAGGAGGTTAGCACGCTGACTTTCGTACAGGCAGTCAAGAATATCAGCACGCTATCCAAGTTCCCTATAATCGGTGTCCTGATGGTCCAGCTGTCTTATGAGTATCTGAAGCAATGGCTCTCAGGACTTGGTGAGACGGAAGGCGTGGACTTTCTGCTGGTGGATGCAAGGGAAGAGACGGTCCGGATCTCTGCTGATTCCTCACTGCCCGGTAAACCGCTGGAGCGCCGTAACGATTCGGAAGTGCTGTACGTTTCCCAGCCTTTGGCGAATACGTCATGGGTACTGGTGGGCATCGTTAATGTCCGTACCCTGCTCAAAGAGGTGAACGGATTGGCGCGGGATACGATCTTGATCGGAATTGCCTGCTTATTGGGAGCCATGCTGGTGGCTATTCTGCTGTCCTCACGAATTCTTACACCACTCAAAGAGCTGAAGAAAGGCATTCTGGCCGTTGAGAAGGGCGATTACGATATTATTCTGCCTATCCGCACCAAAGATGAAACCGGTTACATTATTCACCGTTTTAACCACATGACTGAGGAGATCAAGTCGCTGATCCGGAAAGTGTACGAGGCAGACTTAGTCCGTAAAGAAGCGGAAATCAAGGCGCTGCAATCGCAGATCAATCCTCACTTTCTCTACAATACACTAGGCATAATCGATAGCCTTGCCACCCTGCATGATGACGACCGTATTAGCCTGATCAGCAGGTCACTGGCAAAGATGTTCCGTTACAACATAAGTGCTGCCCGGACGTCAACGATACAGCTTGAGCTGCGTCAGATCGAATTGTACCTCTATATTCAGCAGCAGCGGTACGGGAACCGGTTCAAATATACGATCGAAGTGGAGGATTCAATATACGGCTTCTCCATTCCGAAGCTGCTGATACAGCCCTTGGTGGAGAATTGCTTCGTGCATGTCTTCGACAGAATGTCTGCGCAGTGCGAGCTGCGAATCCGGGGCTGGAGACGGTCCGATCAGGAAATCTATCTCTCTGTATGGAACAACGGCCCGCCGATTGCAGCGTCAAGACTGGCGGAGCTCAACATGCTGCTGAGTCAGGATATCCAGCAGCGGCGTGACGAGCTGCCGCCATCCTCCATCGGACTGATGAACGTGCAGAACCGGATCAAGCTGCTGTATGGAAATGAATATGGTCTTACCATTACCAGTGAGCCGGAGCAAGGCACTGAAGCCGTTATTCATCTAAGAAAACTGGGAGAGGAGGAGTAGTGGGATGAAACTGCTCCTGATTGAAGATGAGCCTATCTTACGGCAAGGCCTGATCCGGATCATCGAACGGATGGGGCTGCCGATCGGGGAGATTGGCGAAGCCGCAAATGGAATTGAAGGCTTGCAGCGTCTGGCTGAGCTCCGGCCGGACATCGTCATTACGGATATCCGGATGCCGGAGATGAACGGGCTGGATTTCATCCGCGAGGCCAAGGAGGTCGACGATAAACTGCAATTTATCCTGGTCAGCGGCTATGAAGAATTCGAGTTCGCCAAAAGAGGCATCCAATACGGAGTTGCCGACTATCTGCTGAAGCCGGTCGAACCCGAAGAGCTTCGGGGCTGCCTGATCCGGATCATGGCGAAGATCGAGCAGGACCGACGGCATTCCACGCTCGGCGATGAGCTCCAGCTGCTTCAGCAAAGAAGCGAGGAGACTTCGCGTGAGCGGCTGTTGACCCAGCTGATCCAGCAGGGAGACGAGGGCTTTGCCTTCGAGCAGGACAGGGAGCTGGCTTCCATGAACACTTCTTGCCGCGAGTTCGTAATCGTCCTGTTCGAAGTCACACGGCCCGACTTGCCCTATAGCTCTTTCCTCCAGGGAGACGAAGCTCTGCTTAGATTTGCAATCTCCAATGTCATCTCCCAGCTGATTGAATCCAGGGAGCGGGAAGGGATGTTATTCCGCCATTCCATCTATGACAAAGAGCTTGTCTACCTCCTTGGAGACGGCAATTCCATCGGCCTCACCTCTATAAAGCATGAGCTTGAAGGGGGGATGACGGGGATTCACCGCTATCTTAAGCTTGAGGTGACCATCGGCTTCGGCCTGCCGGTGCGGAATATCCGCCAGATCCATCAGTCCTATCAGCAAGCCAAGCAAGCGCTGCGGGACCGGATTATCCACGGACGGAATAAAGTATACGGCTTGACACCGGCAGCCGGCGGTCAGGGTAACGGGAGCTCGGTTCTTGCGGAAGAGGATGAGCGGTTCGTATTCCGCCTTTTGAACGATGGCAATGCCGCAGCCTTAATCAAGTGGCTCGGCCCCCGTATCGAAGCTCTCGTGGAGTACGAAGCTTCCAGCTTCAATCAGCTGGAGAGCTTCTGCATTGATCTCCATCTTCTCTACCGCAAATATCTGCTGCTTAAGACAAGTATCCCGGAATGGATCATCGGTGAGGTCGGCGATCTCCTGAGCTGGCTTCACGGGGTGGAGAGCTGGACGGAGATTGAGGTCAAGCTTGCCGCTATGACCCATAATATGATGGATCACTTAAACAGGATGCGGCATTCCTCGAATCCCGATCTTATGGATGAAATCAAGCTCTATATAGACAATAATCTGCATGAGCCGATCAGTCTCCAGGTCATTGCTGACCGCTTCTATATCCACCCGAATTATTTCTCCAGACGGTTCAAAGAACGGTTTAAAAGCAGCTTCATCAGCTACATGACTGAAGAACGAATCCGCAAGGCCGGACAGCTCTTGAAGAAGACGGAGCTGCAGATCCAGGAAATTGCCGTTCTGGTTGGCTTTCCCGATGCGGCTTATTTCAGCAGCGTGTTCCGGAAGTCGACAGGTACGACTCCGGTGCAGTACCGCTTGAACATGTCGGCTGCTTCAGAGTAAGGCCGATGAGCGTTGACAAGGGGGGACAAGGGTTCGATGAAGATCACGGAACATACATGGCAAGCACACTATAAGACACTAATCTGCGGAGCGACTTGCAGCGGAATCGGAGCAGCGTTAGCGGCACCGGAGTCGACTCTGGTCGTCGAGCGGTCGGCAGCAGTAGGGCAAGAGTATATCGAGAGCTTCAACCCTGGACGGAACGATGGGCCGATTCCGCTGTCCTCATTCGGACGCTCGTTCGTGCTGGAGCTCCGTCAGCGCAATTTGACCGGGGCTGCCTTAGAGCCGGTGCACCTGCCGGGCCTTCATCCTGTTCTGTGCCGGAGACTGCTGGATGCCCGGGTTCAGGTGCTGCTCCTGACAGAGATTATTGAGATCCGGCAGCTCCCCGCAGGCTTCGAGGTTGATCTATTCAATGCATCAGGTCTACGTACGGTAACGGCCGACCGCATTATAGATACGACTACATGCCGGGTATCCCGTCCGGCAGAGATCCGTCCGTCCGGGCGCAGCCTTAATGCGTATATTCACACAGGAATTGCAGATCAGGGCCTGCCTGCTGCCAGCGATCCCGGGGTGGAGTTCGTTCAAGGCCGTTTCAGCGCAGAGCATATCGTCAAATGGACGCTTGCAGCAGACGACGATTGGCCTGCTGCAAGAAACGGTCTATTAAGCTATTGGCATACCCGTCCAAGCGTACTTCTCCCCTGGACAATTGCCGCCATCGCCTCCGTCTTCGATTGTGAAGTGCAGCGAGGCTTGCAGCTCGTCATGGACGGCTGGTTCTGGCTCCCGTCAAAAGGGTATGGGCACCCGGTTGAAGCTATCGATCAAGGCTATGTTCACCAAAAGAGATGGGAGGGAGCAGCAGATGGAGCACGCAGAAAGGTATAGCGGTGGCGTGGTCAACCATTCGTCCTTCGGGGGAGCTTATGCGGGACGCTATGATGTCATCGTAGCAGGGCTGGGAACAGCAGGATCGATTGCGGCGATCACGGCGGCCAGGCAAGGGCTGAAGGTTCTTGGCGTAGAGCGTCTGCATGGCATGGGCGGTACAGGAACGGCCGGGGCTGTATGGAGCTATTATTACGGGTCGAGGGGCGGCATATCCGAGCCTCTGGATGAGCAGGTGTTAACGCTTGCTGCCGGATGCTTCACACCTTCGCAAGGCTTGAACGGAGAAGCCAAAATGATCGTAATGGAGCAGGAAGTGATTCAGCTTGGCGCAGACCTCCGGTATGAGAGCACAATCACAGGAGTCCTTAGACGGGGCAAGCGCGTATGCGGAATCGAATGGATATCCCCGGAAGGCCGATTCACGGCGGACTGTGAAGTCGTGATTGATTGTACGGGAGACGCGCATGTGTGCGCGCATGCAGGAGCGGGCATGTACTGCGGCCGCAAGATGGACGGCCAGCTGCAGCCGTTCTCGAACGTATGGCTGAAGCTGGAGAACGGACAGGTTAACTGCCGGCATACCGACTCGGGTTATGCCGATCCGGGAGATGCGTTAGCTCTGTCGCAAGCAATCCTCACGTCCGCAACCGTCTCTACGCACCTGAAGGATACTTATACTGAGCGGGACCGCTGGCTCCGCCTTGCACCACTGACCGGAATCAGGGAAGGACGGCTGATCGAAGGGGAAGCACAGGTGACACTCGAATGCGTCCTCAATGACATTCATACAACGGAGCCCTTGTATTATGCGTATGCGCATGTTGATCTGCACAGCAAGGATACCGCCTTCGAGAGCGAGGTGCTGCAGAAATGGACCGTTGCCTGCAGCATGTGGGGACACAAACTCTCCGTTCCGGTCCCGCTCGGCGCGTTCATTCCCAGAGGAATGGAGGGGCTGCTCGTCGCGGGCAGATGTCTGGCCGTCGATCATGACTTGGCCACCTGTGTACGGATGAAACGGGATATGCAAAAAGCAGGGGAGGCTGCCGCCAATGCCGCCTATCTCTCCATAACCAGGAAAGTACCGCTCCGCGAGGTTCCTTATCCGGAGCTATCCGCGCTGCTCACCGCAACAGGCTGCTTGCAGGCAAGAGGTCACAATACGGGTCCGGCTTGGCTCGGTGCGCCGGAGAGCATCAGGGAAGGCATGTCCAGCGCGCATCCGGGGCTTTCAATCTGGTCGGCGGTTAGAATGGGTGGATCTATTCACGCTGCATTAAGAGCCTGGATGACACAGGTTCCTGAGTCTGACCTCAGTAAGCATAGTGCATTCACACTTGCATTGCTTGGGGATGCCTCGTCCGCACCTGTGCTGAGAAAGCTCGCGCGCGTGAAGGACCCCTTCGTACCACAGACCCGCCTCGTCCATAAGCGCGGCCATGGGCGGGGCTATTCGGCAATTCTCCTGCTGGGACTACTTGCGGACAAGGAGGCGGCTGATTTGCTGTATACCCTATTGGAAGAACCTGTAGAAGCTTTCCCGGACCCGGATGCAAGTGAAGCGTCGGAGACGCCTGCCGAAGTACACTTCCAATACGTCTCGTTCGCCGTGGCTGCCTTGGCCAGAATCGGGGACCGCCACTCGGATACGCGGAGTCCAACGGCCGAAGCTTATTGTAAGCTGCTGCACAGGAAGGACCTCGGATTTGAGGTCGCCCTGCCCGGTGCGCCTCACATTCTGTACGACATGCTCCCTAAAATCCGGTTGTGCATAGAACAAACAATCCTCCGCTGGGACATCGGACCGCTGTCCTGGAGGTGAAATATTCATGTTTAGCCGGTTAATTATTTCTATTTAGTAAGCGGTTGCAACCCTTTATGATGAAGGGGTACAGCAATCACACTTCACGGGGGGATTATGAAATGAAGCGTTATAAAGGGTCTACACACAAGCGGGCTGCGCTGTTAACCATGTCGCTCGCCTTCGGCCTGCTGACGGCGTGCGGTTCCGGCAACGGGAACGATCCGGCAGCAGAATCGGCGGCAACGCCGGCGGGCAATACGCCTGCGGCGGAGAATACAGCAGAGCCTTCCAAGGAAGCAGCTATCGTCGAGATTACCGTTTGGGATAAGCCGGCGCCGGATGCCGCAACGAAAGCAGTCGCCGAAGAACTGCAGGCAAAGTTCGATGCTGCTTATCCGAATATCAAGGTCACACACGAGGATGAGACGCAAACGCCCGAGAAATTCCTGGCAGCGGTTGCGGGCGGAGAGCAGCCTGACGTGTTCCGGCCGTCGTTCCCCAAGATGCAGGAATACGTTCAAGCGGGCATTGTAGCGGATATTACCGATTTGATCAACGCTTCCCCTGATAAGGACCGCTTTATCGACGGCGCCTTCAACATGGCTACACGGGACGGCAAAATCTATGGCGTACCTCTCTCAATGTATTCGACGGGCGTCTATTACAACAAGAAGCTGTTCGAAACTGCCGGAATAACGAGCCTTCCTGCCACATGGGATGAATTCGCTGCTACGGCCAAGACCGTACAAGAGAAGAATCCGGGCACTATCGGTTTCGATATTCTCGGCATGGACTGGGGCGACTGGCACTTCGAGTATTACGTCTGGCAAGCCGGAGGAGATTTGACGGAGCTTCAGCCGGACGGAACGGTCAAGCTTAACTTCACTTCTGAGGCTACCGTCACAGCCTTGCAGTATTACAAGGATTTGAAATGGACGCATAAAGTCGTTCAGAGCAATGTTCTCCAGTCTTTTGAAGAGAATAACAAGGACTTCTACAGCGGGAAGTCGGCGATGATCCTCGGAGCATCCGATGCCTATAACACCTTCGTCGGCCAGGGTATGGACCCGAGTGTAATCGGCTTCATGCCTTACCCGGTCGGTCCTGCGGGTGTAGGCCCATCACAGGTGGGCGGCAGCTTCTGGGCGATCAGCCCGTCGGCAACCCCGGAGAAGCGGCAGGCGGCTTTTGATTACATTATGTTCATGTCCTCCAAGGAAGCCTTCGAGACCCGGCTGCAGTTCAATAAAGACAACGGGCTGGGAGTCAATCCGTTTACCGTCGTCAAAGACGTAGACACATCGAATTATGTTGAAGGCATGCCCGCTGATTTCTTAAGTGCCATCCGTAAGGCGGCCGAAACGCAGCAATTGGAATATTATTTGAAATCGAGTCTGAGCCCCTATGTGGTGAAGCCGATTCAGAAGGTGCTGCTCGATCAGAATGCTGATCCTTTGACGGAGCTCAAGGCGGCGGAACAATTGGCGCAGAAGGAAGTTATCGATAAATATAACGCAGATATCCTGAGTCAATCCGGCAAGTAAACACAGATTACTGTTAAGCTGCCCGGGGTTTCCGGCAAGGAGATCCCGGCATCTATTCTTGTGCAGGCGGTGAAAAGATGAAGCTCGAATCCAGTCCTCCCCTGAAGGCCCTTCCCGCCCCGCGGACCCGTTTCCGTATCCGGTGGACGCCGGTCTTGTTTCTACTGCCATCCATTATCGTCTTCATCGTGTTTAAGTATTATCTGATCTTCTCGGCCGTGCAAATCAGTCTATTTAACTACGATATCGTGAATCCGCCCGGCAGGTTCGTCGGGTTAGAGAATTACTTCGTCTTTCTGCAGACATCAACGTTCTGGCTTGCGCTCAAGAACACTTTTATCATCTTCCTCCTGTCCGTCGCGTTAACCTTCTGGGTGCCGATCGTTCAAGCCATCTTCCTGAGCGAGATCCGCAAGGCGAACGGAGTGTACCGGGTGCTGTATCAGATTCCGAGCATTCTGCCAGTCGTGGCAGGCGCGTTGCTGTGGAAGTGGATGTACAACCCCGACAGCGGGCTGTTCAATTACTTGCTCGGCAAGATCGGCCTTGGTCCCTACGGCTGGCTCAACGATATTAACATGACTAAGTTCGCTATTGTCCTGCCGGGGTTTTTCGCCAGCGGCGGAATCGGAGTGCTGCTCTACTATGCTGCGATCAAATCGATCCCTGCAGAATTATTCGAATCGGCCAAAATCGACGGTTGCGGCCCCTGGCGCCGAATCCGGTCTCTGGTGCTGCCTAATATCCGCTTCGTAATCCTGATCCAGTTCATCTCGTTCATGTCCGGGGCGCTGCTTGCATTCGATAATATCTTCATTCTGACGAAGGGAGGACCTGCAGATGCTTCACTGGTCGTTTCCTTGCTCATTCAGCGTTCTGCCTTCGAACAATCGAACTTCGGGATGTCGGCTGCCCTGTCATTCTTCATGTTTCTGGTCATTGCCTTGCTGACGGTCATTCAATTCAAGCTGCAGAAGGAGGAGAACTGATCCTTATGAAATCTAACCGCATCTCTGAGCGAGGTGAGAAGGGACTAAAGTTCACCTCCTATGCTGTGACGATATTGTTTCTCTTGTTCGGTACGCTGCCACTCGTATGGCTGTGCCTTACTTCCATCATGGACAACGAGTCGATTCAATCGGTTACGCCCAAATTCATTCCGGACGTGCCTCACACGATTACTGTTACATTAGATTTCACGGGCGCAGACAGCGGGGATGAGACCTTCTATAAGAAAGAAGCAATGGAGGCGATCTGGTTCCCCTGGGCATCCTTAATCCGCAACAATATCGGTGAGATTATCGTGAACGGGACGAGGGACGGCCAGCAGCTGTTCCGGGCCAAGGCCACTTCGGCGCAATTCTATGTGGGCCAGATGTCGATTGTGCCTACCCGCGTCGTCAACGATCAGGTGATGAAGCTTAAGCTGCCCACCATCGCAGAGCGGAAACTGAGTGATTTCGAATGGTACGGCCCGGCCTCTAAGCCGGCCAAGGCTACGGCACCCTCCTCTGACCATGAGGTGGCGAAGCTCTACCGCGACTTCTTCGTGTCCCATGACGTGTTAGCCGGGAAAATAACGAGTGTCGGGCATTCCCGCAATAAGCTAAGGCTGTTCGACAGCTTCGCCAGCCTGCAGCATATAGCGCTTGGGAAAGCCGGGGATCTCGGGTTCTACCGTTACTTCATCAACAGCGGAATGGTCACGTTCACCGTCATCATCTGGCAGCTGGTCTTCGCGGGTATCGGCAGTTATGCCTTGTCCCAGCTCATCCGCAGCAGCCGCCTGAGATTCTTCCTGTTGATGTTCTTCCTGGCGACAATTATGATTCCCGGGGTATCGATCCTGATCCCGCAATATATTCTCATCAAGAACCTGCATCTAAGTGACTCCCTGTGGGCCATCATCCTGCCGCATTTCGCCTGGGGCTTCGTAATCTTCCTGTTCAAAGGCTTCTTCGATCAGCTGCCCAAGGAATTGCTTCAGGCGGCCCGGATTGACGGTGCTGGTGAACTCAGAACCTTCTTGAAGATTGTCGTTCCCATGTCGATCCCTGTATTCACCATCGTGGCGGTCATGACCTTCGTGCCTGTATGGAATGAATTCATGTGGCCCTACATCGTAACGAAATCGCCGGAGCATTGGACCTTCCCGGTCGCGATGAACGATATGCAGCAGACGACCAACCGCAATACCATCGTCCGGCCGAACCTGATCAGTGCGAGCGGCGTCCTCTCGCTGATTCCGCTGCTGATCTTGTTCATATCCACACAGCGTTTCGTGGAGAAAGGGATTAATTTCACAGGAATTAAGGGCTAATAACCATTTGAAGGAGCAGAGGATAAATGGAAAGCTATGAGGTTGTCATATACGGAGCAACACCCGGCGGAATCGGTGCAGCGCTCGGAGCGGCGAGGCAGGGCCGGCGGACCTTGCTTCTGGAACCGACAGATCATCTGGGCGGAATGCTGACCAGCGGACTAGGCAGAACCGATATTCTCTCTCTTGAAGCCTCCGGCGCCGTATTCCGTGAATTTGCCGGCCGCGTACATGCTTATTATCGTGACCGGTACGGCGAAGAATCCGCGCAGGTCCAGGATTGCAATAACGGATTATTCTTCGAACCGTCCGTCGCTCAGCATATTCTGCAGGAGATGACACGCAAGGAAACGCTGCTTCACATTCAGCTGTGTGCAGAGCTGAAGGGTGTCCGGGTAGAAGGCACTCAACTGCTGGCGATTCGGGTACAGACGCATGCTGGCGAACAGGAATTGGTCGGCAAGGTATTCGTGGACGGGACTTACGAGGGGGATCTGGCGGCGATGGCAGGTGTTCCTTACCGGCTGGGACGCGAATCCCGGGAAGAGTGGAACGAGGAGTATGCCGGCAGGCTCTATATGAACTTCGATGAATCGAAGGAAGTGTATCGCGGCAGCACCGGCGAAGGGGACGACCGGATACAAGCGTATAATTACCGGCTGTGCCTAACCCGGAACCGGGATAATTTCATTGCTTGTACCAGACCGCAGGGGTATAACCGTGACGAATATGCCCTGCTGGCAAACGATGTGGCGGAGCAACGGGTCAAGTCTATTGGCGAAGTGCTTAATATGCTGGCCGTGCCGAACGGCAAAACAGACAGCAATAACCACCATTACTGCATGTGCTCGACGGATCTTCCGGAGGAGAATACGGCTTATGCCGATGGGGACCGCAGGACAAGGGAGCTATTCGCGAAACGCCAGAAGGAGTATATTCAGGGGCTGCTGTGGTTTATTCAGCACGATGAGGAGCTGCCGGAGGACTTTCGCAAAGAAGCATTAAGCTGGGGGTATGCGGCGGATGAATTTACCGCTTACGATTATTTCCCGCCGCAGCTATATGTGCGTGAAGCCAGAAGGATACAGGGAGAGTACACGTTTACAGAAAATGATGCACGACTCGCTCCCGGTCTAGAACGTGCGCCGATTCAATACGACAGCATCGCGATCGGGGATTACCCCATTGATTCTCATGCCGTGAAGAAACGGGAGCCCGAAGGTCAAAACAAAGCGCTTGAGGGCTTCCTCGGCCTCAACTGGCTGTCTGAAATCTATCAGATTCCCTATGGTGTTATAGTTCCGCAAGTTATTGACGGATTGCTGGTACCGGTCGCCGTGTCCGCCAGTCATATGGGCTTCGGCACCCTCCGGATGGAGCCATGCTGGATGCAGCTCGGCTTGGCGGCCGGCATAGCCGCAGACCTTGCCATCACTAGGAACACAGATGTGCGTCTTGTGCCTGTCGATGCACTGCAGATCAGCTTGCTTGATCGGGAGCAGCGGATTACTTACTTCGAAGATGTTGCCTGGGATCATCCCGCAAGGCAGGCCGCGGAATACTTGGGAACAAAGGGGTTCTTCACTGCTTATGCTGCCGGATTAGACGATCCAATGCCGTTATCCGAAGCCTCCAGACTGATTGCATGGGCACGCAGCTTACCCGGATGCCGCAGCCTGCCTGTACTTCCGGCGACAGACAATCTAATTCCGGTGGGTACAGATATGGGGCCAAGGCTGCCCCTGGAGGAAGCCGGACCGCGGGAGTACTGGCATGAACGGCCGCTGCTAACCGGGGCGATGACGGCGAATTGGGTACAGGTTGCATTAAGAGGGCTTGGCCTCTCCGCCCGGGAGGACCCGCTTATAGAGCTTGGCCGCGAATCCAGTGTGACCAGAGGCATGTTTGTGTCCAAGCTGTATGAGCTTATCCGTGAGGTTCAGCAAATGTAGTGAGGGGGTGTGTTTTTGAGAGTGTCTGGCCGATGGGCAGGCAAAAGCTGGGGCACGCTTGGCGACAGCATCAGCGCGGCGGGTGGTTATCAGCCGCTGGTGTGTGCAGAAGTTGGTTTCGGAACAATGGTCAACCTCGCAGTCAGCGGTTGTCCTATGGCAGCGGGCGGAGACCGTGACTACGGGGCGACAGTACATGCGGGCCGTTCCTTAACTGAGATCCCTGACTGTGTTACTATTTTGGCCGGAACCAACGATTTCAGGCTCGATAAGCCGCTGGGAAGTATGGAAGGGCGGGACATTCATACCTTTTACGGTGCCTACGCCACCTTGATTGAGGACCTGATAACCCGCAGGCCGGATGCCCGTCTGAATCTGTGGACTCCGCTTCAGCGGGATAAGGACGGATGGGATACTGCCTTCATTAACGGTGCAGGCTTCCGTCTGCCGGAATACGCTGAAGCGGTCCGCAGGATCGGAGCCTATTATGCGGTGCCAGTACTGGACTTGTATGCTGAAAGCGGGATTACCCGGTTAACTCTGGATTATTTCACCCTTGACGGCCTTCATCCGAACGAGGCAGGCTTTCAGCGGATTGCTGAGCTGGCCATCCCTTTTCTGGAGCGGATTTGAACGGCCTCTTTAAATTCCAATTCACCCAGCACCGGATGAACAATGATTTTCTTACACTGTAGACAACAATGTTGTACGTTTTACAACTCTGATCCATGGATAGTCAACTGATTGGGAGGATTGTTGTATGAAATACAATAATAATCCTGCTGAGCCGCTTGAATACGGTGAAAAGCTGCAATTTGTACAACAATTTTGGATTTGGGCCGATTTGAGGAGGGGAATGTTGTATTATGTGCAGGATTTAATAAAAAGTATCTGGATCTCTGCCACAGAAAGCGGATGAACCGAGGAACCGAGAAATTCCTGTTCGCGCAGCGCCCGCTCAAGTGCACACGTTGATCCAGATCCGAGAGAAAGAGCTGCCCCAAGCAGCTCTTTCTTAGCTTGGGACAGCCCCTGCTAGGGACAGCCCCTTGTGCAGCGGTATTATTAGCTACCCCAACCAACTATAGGGCCACTCTGAACCTCTGTACTTATAGCATCGGTAAAAGTATCAGTAGTGTGGAAGTAGTAGGAATGCTGGCCGGGAGGCAGCTTGGTCGTGTATTGATAGACTCTGCCGTCAACATAGTTAGTATCACCCGGATTAGCAGGCTGCATGGTCCGGACAACGCCGTCCACGACCAGCTCCATGGCAAATGGGGCCTGATTGTCCGCATCGGTATAAGTGACTGTGAAAGTAAACTCGGTTTGCGGCGTGCCTGCTGTATGATTTACGCCTCCTGAAGTTAACGTTGGCGCACTTCCGCTGACCTGATTGGTCGCCTTAATTTCATCAATCAGCATTTCTCCGGCAGTGACTGTATTTTGTTTCAGCCAAATGGACATCTTGAGTGCCTTTTTATCAATGGCCGGACTAAGTGCATTCAGATCAAATTGCAGATCGCTCCAGTCCGCTGGAACCAGAGCCCAGCCTCCGGTCAGATTGTACGTTCTTTTGCCGTCATTAATTTCAATCCGGGTTCTGAGGTCAGGCGAGGCCGGATTCTTAAGCGTAATATTCAAATACCGGTAGCCGCTCAGATCGACCACATCGTTCCACGGCTGGAATTTAGCCGCTGAAGTCACACTTGCCGGAGTCTGGGCGAATTTGCCGGCTGAACGTCCGTCTGCGGTTAGCTTGGTGAATGTTCCTGTGCCGCCATTCTGATTATACCAGTTGACCCATGTTGTATTGGCCGCAGAACCACCCCAGAATCCGCCTCCTCCAAAATCATCATATAACAGCGGAGTGGAGGGGTCCGGCAACGCCGGAGCAACGGTGTAATGAGTGGAGCTGTAGGTGTATGCGCCGGAAGAATCCTTCGCACGAACATCTACTCTCCGGTTGGTGTAGGGCAAGGATTGGCTCTCATCGATGACAGCAGCGTAAACCGCACCGCTTACAGTTGAATATACATTACCGGATACCGTCATCGGCTGATAAGGCAATCCGGCTGCCGCATACTCTACCTGGCTCAGACCATCCCCGGCCTCAGCAAAAACAGTTACATCTCCGCGGACCCATTCTCCAATCACCGGAGAGAGTAGCGGCAAGGCGGGCGGCTTCGCTGTGTTGTCTGCCCCTGTTCCCGGAGTTGCACTAAGTCCCATAACTGTATACAGGAGTCCTGCCTGAATACTGATACTGAACTCGTTATACCGCCACTGATTCGTATCATCCAGATAGAGGGACCGGTCCTCGTACCAGGGGCTTACACTGTTCCGATTCTTAGGATCCTTCATATTCGGTCCGCTGACCATGGCGCCGGGGAAGATAATCCCTGTATCACCCGCAGTATTGGAATCCTCATTGTAGCGGGTATGCGGGAACATCACATGATGGGTGCCAATGCCGGAGACCCAGCTGATGTTCCACGGATTCTCTCCGAACAGCCAGTACATGCCTTTTACCACCGCCTCCAGTGCTGCCGGGTCACCAAATAATTCATAGTACCGCAGCAGGTCCCCCAAATAAGAAGCATGAGGTTCGTTTACACCGAAATTCTTAAACTGGTTCAGTACGCCATAGGGTGTATCATCTGACGTGGAGAGGAAGAAATCCGCTTGTCCTTTTAACAAACTGTGAATATGAGACTGTGTTGCAGCATCGGCAACCGGATAGAACTCAGCCATGGACATCGGGCTCATATCCCAGTAGTTCGTGGATGAGATGTCACCCAAGGTTAAGGCGTTAATTGTAGCCGAGGCTGCATTCCTATAATGGTTCTCGCCGGTCAGCAAGTACAGCTCCACATCAGCGAGCAGCTTGGAATTGGGGATGCCTCCTCTGGTGGAGTAAGAGCCTATTGGACCGTCAGAATGGGCAACCACATAATCATAAAAGATTACAGCTGCGCTCTCGCATTGGTCGGCAAAATCCGTGAGTTCTGCAATCTGAGAGGATTCGATATCGCCTTCGTTAATCGCTGTGCGGATCGCGCGCGCTGTAGCAGCAAGTGTACCCGCTGACTTGGCTGAGCCGCCGACGCTTAAATCGGTCAGCTTCCGGTCATCCGCTGTGCCGGATATGTTGTCGGTAGATTTCTCCGGGTGAACGAAAGAAGCATTGTTCCTGAGATTATACATTTCCCCGCCAAGCTGATCCGCGAACTTGATGAGATATTCGCTGCCGAAGACAGCTTCATCTACCAGGTCCGGGATGCCATTGCTGTCGTTATCGTACTTCACGCTGTCTTTGTCCGCATAACGCGTATAAGCAAGTGCAATCTCCGCGCCGACCCATTGGTTACCGCCATATTTGCCGTAATCCCCCGCATCGTACCAGCTGCCGGTCAGATCATAATGGGTCAGGCCGTCCGCAGACTGGGCATCATCCAGGTGACCCGCGGCATGGTAGAGCTTGGCGGAAGGAGCTACACTGCTGTAACCCTCAGGATAAGCATCACTGGTGGCTACTGAGGCACGCAGAAGACGGTAGAAGGCAGTCATTTCATCCTTGTATTGATCCCACAGGTTAGGCGTGATTACAAAAGGATAGGAATACTGCTGATTACTTCGCACCCTGTAGTTGTTCCCGGCATCCGTGACGGAGGAGAAACCGATAGAATAGACATGCTTATTCCAGTAGAAGCCCTCGTAAGTCATGGTGCCTGAAGACACGACATTAGATCCATCCAAGATTTCATAAGTGGCGTCTGTGACGGTTGTGGTTGAGATGAATTTGGCGTTCTTGATATCGTCTGCACTGTATCCGGCTTGGCTCACTACAATATCAATCACAGAAGAGGAATTGGTTACGCTCAAATTGTGAATTCCGGTCGTGACTTCATTGGAAGTCGTATCTGTGGTGCGGAAATAATAAGAGTGGGCTCCCGCCGTAAGCTTGGTCATGAACCTGTAATCTTTTCCGTCCGTGTAGGTAACATCGGCTTGATCGGTTTCGCGCATAGTATAGGCCGTGTCATCAATGATCACCTGGACGGCATAAGGCGCTTCGTTATCCGGGTCGGTATAAGTGGCATCGAAGGTAAAATTAGTGTTCTGGTTATAGCTGCCATCTGTATCCGCACTCATCACAGCCGGGCTTAACTGAGGCGCGGTACCGCCGGAGGCCGTGGTAAACACGATATCATCGATCAGCATTTCCCCGTAAGTCCCGCCGGCTTGTCTAAGCCACACCTCCAGTTTGACTTTCTCCTTCTGAATCTTGGGCGACAGGGCATCCAGATCAAACTGCAGGCTGGTCCAGGTATTCGTTGCAGGTACATAACCACCGGTAAGATTATAATTGGTGATGCCATCGCTTATGACAACACGAATGAGTGACTGGGCATAACCTGCATTTTGCAGAGACAGATTCATGTAACGGTAGCCCGAGAGGTCAAAGGTCTCGTTCATCGGCTGAAACTTGGCCCAGGAGGTGGAGGAGCTTGGGGTTTGTGTGAACTTTCCAATCGTGCGGGTGCCTTGGACCGTCTTGGTGAAAGTGCCGCTGCCCCCGTTCTGATTGTACCAGTTCGTCCAATTTTGCTTGAACAGCCCGCCGCCGGCAAAATCATCATACAGAAGAGGGTGGCCGGGTCCCGGCAAGGGGTTAACCGCTGCTGCGGCAGGCCGGGGAGACAGAGCAACAGCACTTATGATCAACAACAGACTGAGGCATACAGGCAATAACTTTTTGAATCGTACGGGGAATAGGCTTGATCTGAACATCTGTTTAACCTCCTCATAGTCGGATAGTGTGAACCCTAATCTCCTTTCCTCTTTTATGTAAACGCTTGCAAAAAGAGCATAAAAGAGTTACTATCACTAATCGATGATGAATTACAGGAAATATGTGATCTATACTAGGGCTGTAACGGCTTCGAACCTATGAAATAAAGGTCTTTCAGAGCCAGGCGGTTAACAATCCTGATATAGATCACACAAAAGATGAAATAGATCATTCTATCGGAATTTGCAGCGAGTGTACTGTGATACAAAAGGGGGGAGCATCATGTATAAAATTCTCGTGGTAGACGATGAGCCGAGAGTGAGTGCGGGGATCAAGAACTTCCTGCTCGCTTCGGACATGAACATCACTTATGTTGAAACGGCAATCAATGGGTTCGAAGCGATTGATTATTTGCGGATGGACCGCTTTGATCTGGTGCTGACCGATATACAGATGGGCCGGATGAGCGGAATTGAATTAATGGAGAATATCTATATGGAGCAGTGGAATGTCCCGGTGATTGTCATTTCCGCCCATGAGAAGTTTGATTTCGCCAAAAAATCGCTCCGGCTGGGGGCTAAGGATTATCTGGTCAAGCCGGTAGAGCGAGCAGAGCTGCTGCGGGTAGTCCGCAAAGCGTTAACCCAGAAAGAGCTTCCGGGGAAGAGCCTTGAGGCGGACAGCAGGCCGATACAGGACCAGTCCAGGCGTAATGAGTGGCTGATGGAGCTGGTTACAGAGCGGAATCTGACCCGGAAGGATATTGAAGATGTGACCAGTGAACTGGGAGAGCTATTACAAGGACAATTCTTCGGCGTGATCTCCAGCCGCATTGATTATAGCCAGGCCGGCTTCAGCCAACAGAAGGTCACTCTGCATGACCGCAAATTATTGAAATATGCGGCGATTAATATTATGAATGAAACCTTAATGGAGTGGAATGGTTTGACCTTCAACGGGTTCGGCCATTCGATCATCAGCATTATCCAGTTATCTGCCGAAGAAATGGGCGATCCCCGGGTTAGAGTACACTCGCAGATCCATATGATCGGGCAGATGATCGCCATGAATATGAAGCAGTATCTGAATGTGGAGGCAACGATCGGCCTCAGCACTTTGGGCGGAGATGTATTAATGCTCCCCAGGCTGATGGAAGAAGCAGACACTGCGGCGGAGTGGACCAAAGTCCATCCCGGACAAAGAGTCTTCTATTATCACGATATAGCCGTGCAGGATAATCTGAGTATGGTCGTCTGGATGAGCAAGGTCAGTGAATTCATGGAGCAGATGAAATCAGCGGTAGAATCCGCAGGGGACGTGAATCCGCAAAACATCCTTGGCCAGCTGCGGGTGTCTGAACAGTCACAGGAGGTCACGAACAGCTATTGCGGGATGCTGATCTACCGGATTTACGGGCTGCTGGTCGAATACGGACAGGGGAACGGGGTTTCCCTCTATGATTTCAACCCGGATATGGTGTTCCAGGGACTTAGCGGACAGCAGAAGCTGGAACGGCTGCACCGGTACATTGAAGATTCGGTTGCTTTTTTGCAGCAGCTCTCGAAGGCCAGAGATCAGAATGTGATCTCGCGGATTACCAGCTACATCCAGAAGAATTACCGTAATCCGGCGCTGAAAATCCAGGATATTTCCGAGGAGGTTCATTTCAGCGCAGCCCACTTGGGTTATATTTTCAAACGTGATATGAAAACCAACCTCTGGGATTATGTGACGGCACTAAGGATGGAAGAGGCCCGGCGGCTGATGATTACCACAGACAAGAAACGGTATGAAATCGCCTTTGCGGTAGGGTATGAGTCGCCTGAGCACTTCAGCCGGATGTTCAAGAGAATGCTGGGGCTCACACCGGCGGAATTCCGCAAGCAAGCCAGAGGAGGGAACCGGACTGAAGCTGAAACTGAAACTGAAGCATAAAGTCACCCTGGCATTCCTCGTATTGATTGTCCTCCCCTTTATAGTAGTAGGCTGGATTTCAGCTTATGTGGCTGTAGACACCATCAAGGAAGAAGTCGGCAGTACAACACTCCAGCTGGTTAAACAAAATCATGTGACGATCGACAAAACCATATCCGCGATCAATGACAGGACGGTCACACTGCTGGATAATCACTTTTTCAGTAATCCGGCGGGGTATAGCTTCTGGACCGGAATTGACACGCTGAATGAAATCCAGCAGGCCGATAATATTCTGGAGAGCTGGTCTACCGGGGGCACGGAATATGCAATTTATATGAGAAATATTGAGCGTAGAGATACGCCTTTTGATCTTTCCCATAAGACAAAGGGATTCAAGTATTTGGATAATGATGCGGGCGGATTACCTGACGCTATGGTAAGCAACATGGATGACAGCGGAGGCGGAGCACTGCGCATTACGCATGCAGAGACCGGTGAGCAAACGATCTCGTTCATGCGCAGTATTCTCAATCCCCGGGACTATAATGAGGCCATCGGCCTGCTGGTGGTCAACAAGGTAGAGGTGCTTTTAACCCGGGATATGGTATCTGTTGAGGTGCCGTCTGCTGCCGGTATCTTCTTATTCAATGACAAGGATGAGCTGTTAATGTCCGCAGGTTCAGGCAGCATTTCACTGGCCGAGATTGACAAGAATATCGGACCTGCGGGGCCTTATGGCTTCACCTTCGCTGAAGAAGGCGGGGAAGAGTGGCTCTATGCCTATTCGGACAGCCCGAAATTCCACACCAGATTATTGTACAAAATCCCCTTAGCGTCCATTACCGGTAAACAAATCTGGCTGCAAAATATGCTCGTCATAATCTCCGTCGTTTTTTTAGCATTTGTCCTCACGTTCGTGCTCTATTTAGTACGGCTTGTCGTTAAGCCCGTAGTGAAGCTCGTCTCGGTTATGAAAATATATGAACCCGGCAAAACGCTGTCTTGGACAGAGGAGCCGCTCAGGCATGATGAATTCGGCATTCTATATGGATCATTTGTGAAAATGACCAAAAGGCTGGATTATTCGATTGAAGAAAATTATGTGATGCAGCTGAAACAAAAGGAGTATGAGCTGCTGATGCTCCAATCCCAGATCACGCCCCATTATCTGTACAATACCCTGGATTCGATTTATTGGTACGCGCTGGATAGCGGAAATACCGAGGTTGGCGAAATGGTCCGTGACTTGTCCATGCTGCTGCGTATCGGCCTCAGTAAAGGCCGGAAAATGATTACAGCCGGGGAAGAGCTGGAGCATGCCCAGGCCTATACACGGCTGCAAGAGAAACGTTACCCTGACACCTTTGAGGTCTGCTGGCAGATCGATGAAACATTGAGCGGCTATGAAACTCCCAAAGTCATTATTCAGCCTCTGATCGAAAATGCCATTATTCATGGCGTGCGCGGAATGGATGGGGAAGGAGAAATACGGGTATCTGCCGTTCAAAGTGAAGATACCCTCCGCTTCATCGTAGAGGACAACGGGCATCTGCCTGTAGATCCGGATGAACTCTCTGCCATTATGCAGGAAGAGCATAGTCCGAAGGGATATGGCATCAGAAATGTGCATCAGCGGATCCAGCTCCATTACGGGGAGGCGTATGGTTTGACCTATGAACGAAGCGATGAGGGGTGGACACGGGCAATCATCACCCTGCCTTTGCGCAAGCCCCCCGAATGAGGTACTACCGGCTATGGGCGTTTAAAAGATCACGTTTTTACGGGAATGCATCATCGTAGCCGTGTAGAGATGGTTCTATAATAAGTCCATGAAAGGAGTAATGGACATGACTAGAGCCACTGGATTCTCAAGATTTATCCATGCCATGTGGAAGTACAAGGCGCTGACACTAATGATGCTGCCGGCCGTTCTTGTCCTTCTGGCGCACAGCTATCTGCCGATGTTCGGTATATTCATTGCGTTCAAGAATGTGAATTACATTGACGGAATTTGGGGGAGCCCATGGGTAGGATTTGATAACTTCAAATTCCTGTTCTCCTCGGGAGATATGTGGAGAATTGTAAGAAACACGCTGCTGTACAGCTTGACCTTTATGATACTGAACCTAGTGCTGTCGGTATCGATCGCGGTGGCCATCAATGAGATCCGGCGGCGGTTTCTGGCAAAAGCTTATCAAAGCTTCATTATCCTGCCGCACTTCCTGTCAATGGTAGTAGTGAGTTATCTCGTATACGCTTTCCTGCAGCCGGATCATGGCTTCATCAATGCCACCGTCCTCAAAGCCTTCGGGCAGGATGCGGTGTTCTGGTATTCGGAGAAGGAATACTGGCCTTATATCCTGGTGTTCGTGAACGCCTGGAAGCATGCCGGCTTCGGTGCCGTTATCTACATTGCGGCGATCGCCGGAATTGACCCCGAATACTATGAGGCTGCACTTATCGACGGGGCTTCCAAGTGGAAGCAGATTACGAACATAACGATCCCTTTTATCCGGCCGGTCATTATCATTATGACGATTCTGTCGATGGGAAGTATCTTCAGTTCAGACTTCGGGCTGTTCTTCCAGGTGCCCATGAACTCAGGGGCATTGTATCCGGTAACGGATACCGTGGATACGTATGTATACCGGGCCTTGATGCAATTAAATGATATCGGGATGTCCTCGGCCACGGCGCTTGTTCAATCGGTGGTTGGGTTCATCATGGTGATCGCAACCAATAGCGCGGTCAGACAAATTGACCGGGAACAGGCATTATTCTAAATAAAGGAGAACAATCATGGCCAACGACTCCGGCAGCCGCATCGGCGGAATTTCTGTAGCTTCCAGTTTAATTTTAAACATTGCTTTTGTAATCCTCTCACTAATCTGCTTTTTGCCTGTTCTGCTAGTCATTATTGTATCCTTCACAGACGGACAGTCCATTCTGACTCAGGGGTACAGCTTCGTTCCGGATAAATGGTCGTTGATTGCCTACGAATCCATCTTTAAGGATTTTCAGACGATTCTGTCGGGCTACCGGGTGAGCTTTACCATAACCATTCTTGGCACAGCGCTCAGTGTACTGCTCATGGCACTATATGCCTATCCCATTTCACGTGCGGATTATCCGTTCCGTAATGCATTTACGTTCTTTTTGTTCTTCACGATGTTGTTTAATGGCGGGATGGTCAGCAGATATTTAATCTATACTCAGGTGCTGCATATCAAGGACTCCTATATGGCGCTGATCCTGCCCATGCTGATTGTGCCATTCAACGTAATTATTATGCGGACCTTTTTCCAGACGACCATTCATCCTGCAGTGATTGAATCGGCAAGAATTGACGGTGCGGGTGAGCTTAGAATCTTCCTGCGGATCGTTCTGCCGCTCTCGTTGCCTGTCCTGGCGACCATGGCTTTGTTCAGCACTATCGGTTATTGGAACGACTGGTTCAATGCGCTGCTGTATATCAGCAGTGAGGACAAATATCCGCTCCAGTATTTGATGATGCGTGTCCTCAATGACGTGCAGTATCTGCGCAATAATGTGGAGCTGGCCGCCCAGAATCCAACGATGATGAAGAACCTGCCGAATGAATCCTTACAGATGGCAATGGCCGTCATAGGGATGGGGCCGATTCTGATCGCGTACCCTTTCTTTCAGAAATATTTTGTCAAAGGCCTCACAGTAGGGGCTGTTAAGGGCTAAAGCAGCGGTGGAACCGGCAAGCAGCCTATTCTGTCTGCCGTTCTATATATAAGCTTAATCATTTAGGGAGGGTTAATATGAAAAAGTTAAAAGGGCGCAAACCGCTATTCACAGCGATTATTCTGGTTCTTGCGTTATCCTTGCAGGCATGCTCTGGCGGTAATAACGGGGGTACTTCTGAACCGGCAGCATCAAAAGGCACGGAGAGCACGAGTACTGCGGCACCTGCTGACAGTCCGGAATCACTGAAGCCTTACGAGGTGTCGATTATCTACTTCGGTGCGCCGCAGCGGGATGATGCGCTGGTCGAAGCCAAGCTCAGTGAATATTTCAAAGAGAAATTTAATGCCACTGTTGATCTTCAGCCGATCGCCTCCAGCGAATACAAGCAGAAGACCGAGCTGATGTTAAATGCCGGTGAGCCAATGGATCTTGTATTCACAGCCTCATGGCTTAATTTCTTCGGCAACGTCTCTAAGGGCGCCTTCCTGGATCTGGATGATCTGCTGGCCAAATACGGGCAGGGCATCTCGGAGAACCTGAACCCGATCTACCTGGAGGCTCCGCGCTACAAAGGGAAGCTGTATGGGATTCCCACAAACAAAGAGATTACCCAGGGCAAGGCCTACACTTACCGGAAAGATATAGTCGACAAATATAGTATCCCTATTGAGGCTATTAAGACGATGTCGGACTTTGAACCCTGGTTCAAGCTGCTGAAGGAGAAAGAGCCGGCATTGATTCTGGATTTCATTAAGGAGTCGGGTGAAGGCATGATGTATGAGACCCG
This sequence comes from Paenibacillus sp. FSL E2-0178, assembly GCF_038593005.1. Classification (NCBI taxonomy): domain Bacteria; kingdom Bacillati; phylum Bacillota; class Bacilli; order Caryophanales; family Paenibacillaceae; genus Paenibacillus; species Paenibacillus sp. FSL E2-0178. The sequence goes on along the minus strand of NZ_CP151953.1, from coordinate 471,763 downwards.
CTCGAACTTCCGCGTTATCGGGCCGACGCCTAACAAGATTCCTTTGTTCTTATATGACTATACGAATACAGATAACATCCAGATAAAGTCGGTTGTTGATCCGGAAATCTCATCGATTGCCAAAGCGGAATATGAGCTGAACCGCAGCTATTATGAGAAGGGCTACATCAATAGCGATGCAGCTACAACAACGACTGACATCGGTGATTTAAGAAAACAGGGTAAAATCTGGATGCAGCAGGCCGTCTGGAAGCCGGGGGCTGATATTGAACTGAAAATTGCCACCGACAATAAATATGATTTCGTCTCTAAGGTTATTGAAGAGCCTATTGTAACCACGGACCTTGCCGCCGGATCGATGTTCTCCATCTCCCGCACCTCCAAAGATCCGGAGCGGGCCATGATGGTGTTAAATGCGCTGCATACTGATCCTTATGCCGTGAACCTGTTCGTTAACGGAATTGAAGGCACCCACTATAAGAAGATTAGCGAGAACCGCATCGAGCCGATTGCCGATTCCGGATATGGCACCAGCGCCTTGTTCTGGGTGATCGGGAATCAGCTCATCAATTATCTCAAGCCGGGTCAGCCTGATGATTTGTATTCAAGCTGGAAGGAATTCAACAATGAGGCCAAACGTTCACCGCTGTTAGGGTTCGTATTCGATGAGTCATCCGTCAAGAACGAGATTACTCAGCTTACCTCGGTCATTGGCGAATACCGGGCCGCAAGCACGGGGGCTATTCCTGACCCTGCCAAAATGCTTGAGGAAAGAAATGAGAAATTAAAGAAGGCTGGCATTGAGAAGGTCCAAACAGAATTGCAGACCCAAATTGATGCCTGGAAAGCAGCTCAATAATTAACGGATTGAAGCATGGCAGGAGGTCTGTTGTTTCAGGGCGTCCTGCCATTTAACTGTACAAGAGAAAAGGAGACCATACACGATGGAGACTTGGATCAATGAGGCCTGGGATTATTCCCTGGGCAAATTAAGCAACACGCGCCACAGAATCGGAGCAACCTTCCCTAATGCCTCTTACGGCGGAAAATATGATGCGCGTGACCCCGATTGCTGGACCAACGGGTTCTGGCCCGGAATCCTGTGGCTCGCTTATCGGGCTACCGGCGATGAGGAATACCGGAGGATCGCCGAGAACTGTGAAGAACAGCTGGATGCGCCTCTTCAGGAATACGAACAGCTCCATCATGATAACGGATTCCTCTGGAGTCTGTCAGCGGTGGCCGACTACAAGCTCACCGGCAATATGCTGTCCAGAAGAAGAGGGCTGATCGCTGCCAGCCATTTAGCCAGCCGCTTTAATCTTAAAGGGCATTTCATCCGTGCCTGGCTGTATGAAGGCAGTGAAGGCCTGGCGATTATAGATTGCATGATGAATCTTGGCTTACTGTACTGGGCCAGCGAAGAGCTTAAGGACCCGCGGTACCGGCATATAGCCGCTGCACACTCTGAGATGGCGCTCCGCGAATTCATCCGTCAGGATGGCTCGGTGCACCATATCGTCCGCTTCGATCCCGGAACGGGAGAGCGGATAGAAGCGCTTGGCGGACAAGGGTATAGCCCGGATTCCGCCTGGTCCCGCGGATCGGCCTGGGCGATTTACGGATTCGCTATAGGGTACCGCTATACGCGCGACATCCGGTTTTTGGATGCGGCCAAAGCGGCTGCGGATTATTTCGCCGCACAATTGCCGGAGGATCTTGTGCCACCGTGGGATTTCCGGGCACCTGCAGAACAGCTATGGGCCAAAGATTCAACAGCTGCGGCCTGCGCAGCCAGCGGAATGCTGGAAATTGCCTTTCTGCTGGAAGGTGAAGAAGCAGCGCGCTACCGGAAGCTCGGCGCGGCAATAACGGAATCGCTGTTCCGTCATTACACGCCGGAGGACCCGGCGGAAGAAGCGTTGATTACCAAGGGGACCGGCAGCTTCCCGTCCAATGCCGAAGTAGAGGTGCCTATCATCTACGGCGACTTTTACTTTCTGGAAGCCTTGCTGAAGTTAAAGGGAGAGAGCGAAATCTTTTGGTAGAGGGAAGGCTTTACCGGCAATGAAGGAGGTACAACGTTGATGAGAAGAAGAGTGGATTATGTCGATCCGTTTATAGGTGTGGATGGGGAAAATAATTGCTTGTGCGGGCCTTATCTGCCGGGCAGCATCGTAAGGCTTGGCCCGGATACGCTGCCGCCGCAGCTATCCCACGGCTACGACAGTTCGAGGCCGATTATCAGATTCAGTCATACGCATGTCAGCGGAACGGGGGGCGGAGGGCGTTACGGCAATGTAGGCTTTACTCCTTATACCGGCATGCAGCGGTTCCATATCGATCCTTACCTTAAGGAGAATGAGCAGGCCGAAGCAGGATATTACAGCGTGCAATTAATGCCCGCTGCCATACAGGCTGAATTGACCAGCACAGCCCGCACAGGCATCCACCGTTACAGCTTCAAGCCCGGGGATGCTGCCAACCTGCTGATTGATGCCGGGGCGGTAATTCAGGTAGGCGGAGATGAGCCGGGGAAGACTACCGGCGTCTCCACGGGCGGCTACCTTGAAGTGATATCGGAGTACGAGATTGCAGGCCGCTCCGACCTGCGCGGGGGCTGGGGGCATGAATTCCCTTATTCCGTCTACTTCTATATCCGCTTCGATCAGCCGATGGAGAGCAGCCTGCTGGCGGACACCGGCGGAGTACGCCGCAGCCCGTCTGTAGATGGTCCGAATTGTAAGGCTTCCCTTAGCTTCGGTGACTGCGGAGTTCTGGTGGCGAAGACTGGCATTTCTTATGTAAGTGTCGGCAAGGCCAGAGCCAGTGTGGACCGGGAAGCGTCCGCCGGATTCGATGAAATCCGGCAAGCGGCCAGTAGCATCTGGGAGGATAAACTCAGCAGAGTCACGGTGGAAGGGGGTAGCGAGGAGCATACGCGGCTGTTCTATACCCTGATGACCCGGCTGTTCTGTATGCCGAGTGACTTGGGAGTAGACGATGAGAACTTCGCCTGGGAATCCGGGGTCCGGCATTTCACTGATCTGTATGCACTGTGGGACAGCGTCCGAAATGCCAACTCGTTGATTACACTGCTCGACCCGCAGCTTGAAGCGGATATCCTCAATTGTCTGCTGGATATCGCGGATCATACCGGCTGGCTGCCGGACGCCTGGATTATGGGACATAGCGCGATGATTCAAGGAGGAAGCTCCGCAGATGTGCTGTTCTGTGAAGCGGCGCTTAAAAAGCTTGAGGGAATCGACTATGCCAAAGCCTTGAAGCAAATGCGCAAGAATAATGAGGTTACGTCCCCGGACACCTGGCTCTATGGCCGTCACCTGAAGGATTATCATTCCCTGGGGTACTTGTCGACGGATGTGAAGAAGAACTGTGTATCCCGTCATATGGAGTATACCTATCAGGACTGGTGTATCGGCCGGTTAGCTGAGGTTCTCGGTCAGGATAAGACAGCCGAAGAGTATTATCAAAGCTCGGAGAAGCTATGGAATTTATGGCGGGAGGATCTTAAATGCTTTGCGCCCCGGCTTCCGGACGGGGAATGGGCAAGGTCCTTTGACCCCACATCCTGCCTGCCGGATTCATGGAATGATCCTTACTTCTACGAAGGAACCAGCCTGCAATGGTCGTTCAGCACGCATCATGACTTTCATGGACTGGTCGAACGGCATGGGGGGACAGAAGCTTTTATCAGGCATTTAGACGATTTCTTTGACGGCGGATTCTATAACTCCAAAGAAACCATGCTGCATATTCCTTATTTATATATTTATGCGGGAAGACCCGACCGGGCGGCTGACCGGGTCCGGGAATGTCTGGAGACATACTTCAGGGCTGAACGTGACGGATTGGGTGATAACGAGGATATGGGTTGCCAGAGTGCTTTTTTCATCTGTTCAGCTATGGGGTTGTACCCTTTGATGGGTCAGGATATCTATTTCCTCGTTCCACCATTGTTCAGTAGGGTAACCTTGCTGCTTGGAGCGAAGGAGACTCCCGTTCCTTTGACGATCGAGACTCAGGGTGAATGCAGCGGGTCCGGCAACCGGTATATCCGGTCTGCTTCCATCAACGGCAAGGAATTGAACCGTGCCTGGGTCCGCCATGAAGAAATCGCCGGAGGAGGCACGCTTCTGCTGGAGCTTGGTTCTGAAGCCGGAGAGTGGGGAAGCATGATTCCACCTTCCCCGCTCAAGGAGAGGGAACCGCGCACATTGGCATAAAGGGCAAACCGTTGGCTGAAGGAGAGAATGCGCATGCAGATTCTGAGAAACAAATGGCTGCAATATATCTCGGGAGATACGCTGAGTCATGAATCGCTGCAAAGTGTCAGGCATGATCAGGATACGATGCTCGATCACCAGGAGTTGCTATGGGCTGATGTTCCTTATGCTGAGAACGCTTCAGATGTATTTGTGATCATTGGCCGTTTAAGAGGGATGGCGATTGCTCTGAAGTCATCACGGTCTGCTTGTTATCTGGACTCTACATTAAGGCAACAGGTGATTTATGGATTGGGATTTCTATATGCACAGAGATACAACGAAAGCTCACGTCCCTATGGAAACTGGTGGTATTGGGAGATTGGCGTGCCGATAGCTCTGCTGGAAACCCTGCTGCTCATGGAGGAGCTGCTGGATACAGAACTTGTAGAGCAGCTGCTCCTCCCCATAGACAAATATGTCGGCGATCCGGCGTTTCATGCGCAGTGGTTCGTGGCTAAGGCTCCGCCGTCCACCGGAGCGAATCTGGTCTGGAAGTCTACGGCAGTTGCTCTTGCTGCCGTTATTCAGGGCGACGGGCAGAAGCTGTCCGCCGCCCTTAGTGCGCTGCTTCCGGTATTCAAGAATGTTAGCGAAGGGGACGGCTTCTATGAGGACGGCTCCTTTATTCAGCATGATAAATACGCGTACACCGGCGGATATGGGGTCTCACTGCTGCAGGATGTGGTCCGGCTGATGGTATGGCTGCATGATACCCCTTGGGAATTGCCGGGTGAAGCCCGCGATTTGACAGCCAAATGGATTGAGGATACATTTGTGCCCCTTATGTACCGGGGATCTATGCTGGATATGGCCAGCGGCAGGGAAATCTCGCGGGCGGATTCGCAGAATCATGAGTGCGGGCATTCGGTGATCACCTCCTGCTTACGCTTCTCGCGCATACTGGATGAAGCGGAGCAGGTACGGCTGCTCTCCAGAGCGAAAGGGTGGATTGTGGCTGACACGTACAAATTGTATTTAGCCGATGCACCGCCGGATACTGCCGCACAAGCCGGAGCTTTGCTGGACAATGAACTCGTGGAGCCTGCCCGGGAAGAGGCCTTCTGCAAGCTGTTTGCGCATATGGACCGGGCGGTGCTGCAGGGTCCGGGTTTTGCCTACTCCATCAGTATGTTCTCCAGCCGGATCTATAGCTATGAATCTATCAACAGAGAGAATTTGAAGGGCTGGTATACTTCGTATGGCATGGGCCAGCTGTATAATAGTGACTTGGGGCAATATGCCGATGCTTACTGGCCGACGGTTGATCCCTGCCGCCTGCCCGGAACTACAGTAACAAACAAGCGTCAGGAGCATGGAGCCGGGCAAGGCCGATTAAGCACCAAGTCTTTTGTCGGCGGGGCCGTACTTCACAACCAGTACGGCGCCATCGCCATGGAATTGGAGGATGTGGTTAACGAGGCCGATGGACTGACAGCGCTCAAAAGCTGGTTTTTGTTCGGAAACCGTATCGTTGCCTTAGGTTCGGATATTAAGAGCCTTAATTCCGCCAGAGTAGAGACGGTCATCGATAACCGGAAATTGAAATCGTTGGGAGACCATGCGATTACAGCAGACGGAACAAGGATCTGCCGGAAGCCTGGATCTGGCGAGATAGAGACCCTTAACCCCAAATGGATTCATATGGCGGGCAGTGAGCGGGGAGCGGATGTGGGCTTCTTTTTTCCGGAACAATGCCGTGTACATGCCTTGTGTGAACCGCGCCAGGGGAGCTGGAAGGAAATCAACGATGCCGGTTCACCTGAGAAGCTGGAACGGTTCTATCAGACGTTGTGGTTCGGTCATGGAGAAGCCCCGGCGGGGGATACCTATGCTTACGTGCTCCTGCCTGGCTACAGTGAGGAAGGGACTGCTAGTTTTGCTGAGGAACCAAGGGTGAGAATCCTTGAATTGAATGCTCAGGTGCATGCGGTTGAAGATTCTGAACTGGGAATTACAGCAGCGCATTTCTGGAAGGCAGGCTGGTATACAAGCGGGATGATTGCTTGCAGCAGCCAAGCCTCCATTGTGCTGCAAAGGAATCCGGCAGGCTGGAGCCTGGCCATAGCCGATCCGACACAAAGGCAGCGCAGTTTGATCGAAATCGGGATTGAATTCAATCACCCTGTTACCCGTGTGATGAACAAGTCAGACCGGATAACGGTAGAACACAGTGAAACTGGCAAGGTAAGACTGTGGTTTGACCCGGATGGTGCCGGGGGAGCCTCGTTTCATGTTGAGCTTGGGACCTAGCGAATCTATGAAATGAGGAACAACATTGGCAGACTTGTGTGCGCAGACGGCTTGGAATAGTTATGGATTTTCTCCATTTGCTCATGAATGGAGGAGTCCTAGCCAAGCAACAGTTGGAAGATCAGGGGAGTGTGCCGTCAGCAGAGTGAAGCGGACTCAAAAACCCTTATTTCGCAGAAAAGCCCCTTTCTGGGGCTTAAGCGGACTGAGAATCCGCTAACTTGTTCATTTGGGCTTGAAACGGGCTGCGGCAGGCCCATTAACGGAATCTGAGTCCGCTTAGCCAGAATAAATGGCAGATATGGGAAAATAGCGGATTTTCAGTCCGTTTGGTGGTTTGACTATCTGATGATCCAAAATGAAAGGTATCCTTCCGAGATCGCTCGAAATTTCATACCTTTTCTCGAATTCACGTAGTTTCTTTAGCGGCCATTCCATATCATACTATTAAATGTAAGCGCTTCATCATAGGCGAGATTACAGTCGGGAACGGAAGGATTATGGCTGGAAAAAGAAGTGTTTGGATTACGAAAACGAAGCAAACGAAGCAATGAATGAAAAAAGGAGGATTATGGATGAGAAGAATACTAATGAAAAGCTGCATGATTATGTTAATTCTGCTCCTGTCTGTCGGCAGCTTTGGAGGAATAACGGGTATGGAGCGTGCCCGCGCAGCGGATGAATTCGACGGAATGAGGGAGCACCGCAAGGTTATGCTGACCGGAGGAGCCTCCCTGAATACTGCGGATACTGATATAGCCGCTGCAATTACCAGGCTGACTACCGAAGCGAACGGCTATTGGCAGACAATGAATACTTCGCCCAGCCGTACCTATCTGTGGAGCGATAACCCTGGTATTGGGAATTCGATTCACATCCGGGTGACCTATGAACGTCTGTACACCATGGCGCTCGCTTATGCCACCACTGGTTCGGCGTTGTACCAGGATAGTCAGCTTGAGACCGACATCGTTGCTGCACTCGATTATATGTATGCAACCAGATACCATGAGGCGGTAACGACGACCGCCAGCGGAACCAGCAATTGGTGGGATTGGCAGATCGGCATACCGATGCAGCTGAACGATACAGCTGTGCTGATGTATGACTCCCTAAGTCCGGCTCAAATTACGAATTATATGAAAGCCGTAGAACGTTTCTCGCCAAGCGTCACCTTAACAGGAGCCAACCGCTCGTGGAAAGCGATCGTTGTAGGCGTTCGGGGAATCCTCGTCAAAGATGGTGCCAAGATTGCCGCTGCGCGTGACGGGCTATCTTCGATTTTTAATTACACGGTTAGCGGAGACGGCTTCTATCGAGATGGTTCATTCATTCAGCATGGCAATATCCCCTATACCGGAGGGTATGGACTCAGTCTGCTGCTGGCTGTAAGCGATCTAATGGGGATGCTCCACGGTTCAACATGGCAGGTCACCGATCCTAACCAGTCTAATGTCTGGGATTGGGTATACAACACCTATCAGCCGCTGATGTACAAAGGCGCCATGATGGATATGGTTCGCGGCAGGGAAATCTCCAGAAATTACAGTCAGGATCATGACGCGGGACATACAGCAATGCAAGGTATCCTGCTGTTGTCCGGGATCGCGCCGCCCGCGCAAGCGGCTGACTTCAAGCAGATGCTTAAGGGCTGGATAATGTCGGATACCTTCAAGTCCTTCTATTCCAGTGCACCGATCCCATCCATCGTACTGGCCAAGAGCATAAGCGCGGACCCGTTGATTGAGCCGGCGGAAGAGCTTAAGGTCTATAAGCAGTTCTCGGCCATGGACCGGGCAGTCCAGCACCGGCCTGACTATAGCATCGGACTTGCTATGTATTCGAAGCGCATCAGCAGCTTTGAAGCGATCAACAGCGAGAACGCCAAAGCCTGGTACACCTCAGCCGGGATGACCAGCTTGTATAACAGCGATCTCGGACAATACAGCAATGATTTCTGGCCAACCGTCGATAATTACCGCCTGCCGGGAACAACCGTGTTGTCCCAGACCCCGTCAAGCAGCCATACCAGTGCATATACGTGGACCGGCGGCTCCGACATTCAGAACTTATACGGCAGCTCAGGTATGGATTTGCAGTATGCGGATCATACGCTTGGCGCCCGGAAATCCTGGTTCATGTTTGACGACGAAATCGTCTCCCTGGGTGCAGGCATCACCAGCACGGACAATATTGCCGTTGAAACCATCGTGGAGAACCGGAAGCTGAACACAGCGGGCAGTAATACACTCACTGTGAATGGCGAAGTACAGCCTTCAGCTTTGGGGTGGTCGGATTCCCTAGACCAGGTAGACTGGGCTCACCTGTCCGGCAGCACAGCTGGTGCCGATACCGGATATTATTTTCCACAGAATGTATCGCTTGCCGCCAAAAGAGAGGCCAGAACAGGAAACTGGAAGCAGATCAACCCACGTCCGGTAACCCCGTCCACGCCGATAACCCGCAATTATATGACCTTATGGCTGAATCATGGTGCGAATCCGGGTGGCGGGGAATATCAATATGTCCTGCTGCCGGGCAAGACGGCTGCTCAAGTGGCTGCTTATGCCGCTGCGCCTGATATTGAAGTGCTGTCAAACTCCTCCTCTGTTCAAGCGGTAAAAGAAACGAAACTGGGCATCATTGGGGCGAATTTCTGGGAAGATGGGGCCAGCTCCGTCGATTTGATCACAGTGAACAAGAAAGCGTCGGTCATGACCAGAGAAGCTGAAGAGGGCACTTTGGAACTATCGGTCAGCGATCCGACACAGTTAAATACCGGTGTTATTGAGGTTGAACTGGACCGTTCGGCAAGCGGATATACTGCGGACCCCGGAATTACCGTGACGCAGCTCAGCCCGACCATCAAATTAACAGTCAATGTCAACGCAGCCAAAGGCAAGACGTTCAAGGCCTCCTTTGAACCGGGCAGCGGTACGCCGCCAACCCTCCCTGGAGAAGAGGTTATTGTGGACAATAACGACACCACAGGTGTGCTAAAGACGGGAAGCTGGAAGACCTCTGCGGTTCAGACAGACCGGTACGGAATCAACTATGTACATGATGACAACAGCGGTAAAGGCAGCAAAAGTATTGCGTATACACCCGAGTTGCCCGTCACCGCCACTTATAGCGTCTATATGATGTGGCCGGAGCATTTTAACCGCTCCACTGCGATCCCAATTGAAGTCATTCATGCAGGCGGGACGGCAACACTCACCATAGACCAGACCTCAAACGGCGGGGTATGGAACCTAATCGGAACGTACACCTTCAATGCCGGCACCTCCGGCAGTGTGACGATCCGCAATAGCGGAACAAGCGGATATGTTGCTGCCGATGCGGTCAAATTTGTGCGTAACCCGTAATGGGCAGCTAAGTGAATAAAGGTTGCATCAAGAGACACTAACGGGAAAGGAGACTTTATTTGAATAAATCCGGCAGATGGGCGGGCAAAAGCTGGGCCACGCTTGGAGACAGCATCAGCGCGGCGGGTGGCTATCAGCCGCTGGTGTGTGCTGAAGTTTGTTTCGCAACAATGATCAATCTCGCGGTCAGCGGTTGTTCTATGGCAGCAGGCGGAGACCGCGACTACGGGGCGACTGTGCATGCGGGTCTAGCCTTACAAGATATTCCTGACTGTGTTACAGTTTTTGCGGGAACCAATGATTTCAGGCTCGATAAGCCACTGGGGAGTATGGAAGGGCGGGACATTCATACCTTTCGCGGTGCCTACGCCACATTGATTGAGGACCTGTTAACCCGCAGGCCGGATTCCCGTCTGAATCTATGGACTCCGCTTCAGCGGGATAAGGACGGGTGGGACACCACCGTCAGGAACGGCGCAGGCTTCCGCCTGGCGGAATACGCTGAAGCAATCCGCGGGCTTGGAGTCTATTACGCCTTACCCGTCCTTGATCTGTATGCTGAAAGCGGGATTACCCGGTTAACCCTGGATTATTTCACCCTTGACGGTCTTCACCCGAACGCGGCTGGCTTTCAGCGGATTGCAGGACTGGCTGTTCCTTTTCTGGAGCGGCTTTGAGCCGTATATAGATAACAGCAAGCATTGTCGACAAGAACATATACGCACAGAAAGCCGCCGGATGGGCGGCTTTCTGCGCTTTTCAAAGAGGTTTCAATCAGGAATTCAAATGCAGCTGCCGGTATTCCGTCGGCGTCATGCCATAGTATTTCTTGAAATTGCGCAGAAAACTGGAGAAGTTGGTGTAGCCGACCTGCTCGGCAATATCATTCAGCTTCATGGGGGTTTCCAGCAGCAGCCGGTGGGCGGCCTTCATGCGTACTTCAATCAGATAGTCGACAAAATTGCTGAAGGTATATTCCTTGAACAGCTTGCTTAAATAATTGGGGCTGATGCTGAACCGGTCCGCCAAATAATTAACGGAAATATCGCTCTGGGCGTAGTGCTCTGTGATATAAGAGAGAACGCTTTCAATTAACTCGCTGCTTTTTTTCTTACTGCTCCGTTTCTCCTGCAGAGACTGAATCAGTTCGGTCATCAGCGAGCTTAGAACCATCCGCATCTCGTACAATGTCTCACATTGCTGAAGACGGATGAACACCGCTTCATGCTCCGTCTGAAATTGTTCATTCAGGCTGGAGTCAGCTGCGGTCCGCAGCGCTTTTAGAATGACCTGCAGACAGAGCTGGACCATCATCTCTTTGGACAGATTGCATCGCGCCGCCCGTTTGAACAGCTCCTCCAGCACGATTCCGGTTTTCTCCGCGTTCACCTGCTTGACCGTTTCCTGCACAGCATCAACGGATTCGAAGACCTCAAGCAGCCTGCCGCTGTCCCATGCACCAACATCGTTTGAGGTGATGAGCGCATTATGACCCATAAGAATTTTACAGGAAATCAGCCCTGCCGACTCCAGATAAGACTTGCGGATATCTTGAAAATGATCATAATACTCCCCCATGCTGACGGAGATCGTCCGTCTGAACTGCACCTCAACATAGGCCATGAAATCCTCTCCGAATGATCTGGCTTCCATTGTATTCTCCGCACGTCCCGCATCCCTGAAGCTCAGAATCATTACCGCCTGATCATCGTTCATCTGAATCGCAGCCCCTTTGACCTTGTCCTGCCGGGAGCGGATCATCTCTTCAGCTACATTACACAGCGCGTACAGGTACAGATTCATGTCTCCAACCTTCTCCAGCATAGCCTTATTATCGAATTCAATGGTGAGGACGATATAATGCTGCGGATACAATTCAATGCCCACATGATTAAGCATAGGCTCAGCGGAGGCGAATTTCGTCCGGTTGCCGGTCAGAATATCGAACATAATCTGCAGCTTCAGCGCCGGAATGCTCTCGTGGAGCTTCTTTTCTGCATTGGAATATCCGGTGAATACCTGCTCTATTCTGTTATGCAGATCATTATACGAGAGGGCTTGTGAAGATGTTAAGCTCTGGAAACCAGAGGGAGTGCGCACAGTAATCTCCTCCAGCCTTGCAATGAAAAACTCCATGGGAGCAAACCAGCGGTGATTGACGAAGCGGCTTGCAGAAACCGCGATGACAACCATCAGCACGGCCATGGCGATCAGAATATAGCGCACTGTAAGCGAAAGCGTGCTGAGCTGCTGCTGGGATACGATGTAAATCAGCTTCCAGCCGGTATAAGCAGAGTTATCGTAGAATACGAGATTTTTCCCGGTGGCCGTTTTCTCTACCACGTACCCCCGCCCTTCGCGTGCAAGTACCCGGGAAGCGTAGCTGTTGTCCAGAATGCTCTGATGAATCAGCTTGGGGTCCTTATGGGACAGCACATTCCCGTTCCGGTCGACCAGAAATACATTGTAGCTGTCGCTGAATTGAAGATCGCCGAACATCTTCGAGATACTCTTTTCATTAATTCGCGTGACCATTACACCGCTTCTGTCTTTGGGTCCGGCGGTAAAAGGGTAATTGCGGACAAGCAGGAAATCGCTGCTCTCTGCTGCCGGAGGAGAGGCATTCCATTTGCCTGTCTTGCCGCTGCCGGTAAAGGACTTGATCCAGCCCATGGAATGCGCTGATTCCAGCGGGTAATAGTCGGACGCAGAGAGGAGCTTGCCGCTTTTCTCCGAATACAGATAGATCGCCTTCATATTAAAATTAGCTGCGAGATTGTTGCCCAGCTGATCCTGAAGTATAGAGAGGCCCAGCAAATGCTGTGCGGAATCCGGACCGGAGTCCTCAAAAAAAGACCGGGTATCATTACTCCGCAGCAGATTGATGGTGGTTAAATCGATTTCCTGAAGTGTGCTGTCTACCCGTTTGCTGATCTGGCTCAGCACATTCTGATTCGAACCAATCACCTGCCTTTCTAACTGGCGGATAGAGCTAATATAGCTGATCGCCACTGTCATCAGGATAATCAGGATGAATAATGCGGTATACATGAGCTGTACTTTGGCTGAAATTCTTCTCTTCACTTGCTATCGCTCCTTAACCGGCGGATGTTCACTTCATTATATGACATAATGCAGCGGTAAGCGGGTGTCACTTTCCATTATGATGTAGCGTTATCTACAAATATCCGCCGGATAGCGGGAGATGAGAGTTCATTGTAGGTTCTGCAACTATTCAGTCTGCCGGATAGCCCGCTATAGTTAGGTGGAGGCCAGGCGCCAGGCTTCACCGTCTAAGCAAGACATGATCTGCCCAACATCACAAGTCCATTGGAGGTCAAAAGAATGTACAGAAACAGAAAGCTCACCCCCGCGCTTCTCGCGGTGCTGCTGTTAGGAACGGCGGCGTTGTCCGCATGCGGCAACAGTAACGGAAACGCCGGAACATCCGCAGGGCCATCCCCGGCCGCTGCCTCACAGGCACCAAGCGCAGATCCCTATGCTTCGCTGCCCAAGGAGATATCCGGTTCCATTTATGACAGGGGGCAGGTGGCAACGGGAGAAGGCTCTTATGAAGAGAACCGGTGGACAAAGTATATCAATGAGAATTCCGGAGTGAAGGTCAATTGGGTGCCGATTCCGCGCAATCAGGAGGCGGATAAATTCAATGTTCTGATTGCTTCCGATCAGGCGCCGGATATGATGACTACCTTCAACCGCGATTTTATTGTCCGCTGGGCCGATGAAGGAGCCATTCAGCCGCTGGATGAGTATATCGACAAGTACAGCACCAGCTACAAAAAATATCTGCAGGAGCATCCCGAGCTGAAGCCGTACCTGACGCTGGATGACGGTAAAATCTATGCCATCGCCAGCATGCGGCCTGCCCGTGCCAATACCGCTATCTTCATCCGGCAGGACTGGCTGGATAAACTCGGACTGGCTATGCCGACTTCGGTGGATGAGCTGGTGGTGGTCGCCAAAGCCTTCCGTGACAATGACCCTGACGGCAACGGTACGGCCGATACCATTCCAATGGCGATGTCAACGGCCTATACGGCGATTACTGACGACTGGTATATGGCGCGCAGTGCGGCCTGGTTCGTGGAGGACGGAAAGCTCACCCAGAGCTTCTTCACCGAACGGTATAAAGACGCGCTTGCTTTCCGCCAGCTCGCTTACCATGAGAGTCTCGTTGATAAGGAATTTGCGACAGATAAGGAATTTTCGCGGCAGAAGCAGCTGTGGACCACGGGTCGCTCCGGCATCTATTTCAGTAACCTGAACATGGACAATACCATTACCGAGCTGCGGAAAAATAATCCGGAGGCCACACTGGCCGCAGTTCCGCCTCTGTCCACGAAATATGGAACGAATGGCTATGAGGTCGAAGTCCCTAACCATCTGCTGACCGCTTTTAACAAAAACATGAAAAATCCGCAGGCTGCGATGGAATTTATCGACTGGATGCTGGATTCAGGCTGGGAGCCGCTGACCTATGGAACTGAAGGCGTACATTATCAGCTGAAGGACAGCATTCCGGTAACAACCGATTTTGACAAATGGAAGACAGAGGTCGGCTATGCTTCGGAATACCGGCTGGTTCAGCAGGAGCAGCAGACGCCGGAATATTTGGTTACCCGGGCAGGGGACAGCAAGGATGATCAGGATATGGCTGCCCTCAAAAGTACGATTATTAAGAACAGTGAGACCTATACCTTCCGCAAGGATCTGCCATATATCCCGCCAGTTGCGGAATACGCCTCCATCGCCGGCCAGTTTGAAACCAAATGGAAGGAAATCAACACCCGTATGGCGATGAGCAATCAGACACCGGATGAAGCGGTCGAAGAGCTGCGCCAAGCCTGGAACAGCCTGGACGGAGACAGTGTAACCGCCAAGGTTCAGGCCTGGTACGACGCGAACAAAGACAAGCTGAAGTAACCCATACTATTCTTGGATATAAGGGAGCTGCGGAATGAACCCTATTCCAGGCTCCCGAAATTTATAGAGGAGTGAGAAAGAGCTATATGCCAAAAACATTGCACCAGCCCTCCGGTCCGGCGGCCATACGCTCCAAAGGCCTGAACAATCCGGGGCGGGGCCTGCTATTTTATCTCTACCGGGACCGTTATCTGTACTTGTTCCTTATTCCGGCCATGTCCTATTTCTTCCTGTTCAAATTTGTCACCCTGTACGGCGAGCTGATCGCCTTCAAGGATTTCCGTCTGCTGGACGGGGTTTGGGGCAGCCCCTGGGTGGGACTTAAGCATTTTCATACCTTGTTTGGAAGCGCAGACTTCTGGAATGTGCTGCGCAATACCCTGCTGCTGAACTTGTACAATCTTGTTTTTGCCTTCCCGGCTCCGATCCTGCTGGCCCTGCTGCTGAATGAGCTGCGGGTGAACTGGTTCAAGCGGGCCGTGCAGAACATGCTGTATTTGCCTTTTTTCATCTCATGGGTAGTTCTGGCGGGGATCATTGTCTCCTTGCTGTCACCTTCCACCGGAGTAGTGAACGCGGCCCTGCGCCTGTTCGGGATTGATCCGGTTTACTTCATGACCAGCACCTTTTGGTGGCCTGTGGTGTTCATTGTCTCCACCATCTGGCAAAGCGCGGGCTGGGGTACGATTATCTATATGGCCGCCATCTCATCTATTGACCCCGGCTTATACGAAGCGGCCAAAATCGACGGAGCCACCAAGCTGCGCCAGATCTGGCATATTACGCTGCCGGGTATCCGCGGGACCATTGGTGTCCTGCTGGTTCTGCAGATGGGGAAGATGATGGATGTGGGCTTCGAGCATATCTTTAATCTGCAGAATGCCGCTGTCTTCAGTGTATCCGATGTCATCAGCACGTTCGTGTACCGCACAGGGCTGCAGAACGCGCAATACAGTCTGGCAACGGCTGTCGGATTATTTCAGGCGCTGATCGGGCTGATTCTGGTGCTGACGGTCAACAAAATTGTGAAAAAGCTGGGAGAAGGCGGATTATGGTAAACCGACTGAAAAGTATGCCGCTGTATTTGTTTCTGGCCCTGTGTGCGTTCATAACGGTGTTTCCGATTCTGAATATTCTGGCGATGTCGCTGAGCAGCAGCCGGGCGATCATTTCCGGTGAAGTGGTATTGTGGCCGGTAGAAATTACCGTTCAGGCCTATAAACAGCTGTTCATCGACGGGCAGCTGCTCATCGCTCTCAAGAATACAGTGATCATCACAGCCGTAGGTACTGTACTCCAGATGATTGCAACTACGCTGGCCGCATACACGCTTTCGAAGCGGAGATTGAAAGGACGGCAGATCTTTACGTTTATGGTGATGTTCAGCATGCTGTTCGGCACCGGGCTGATCCCGCTGTTCCTGCTGGTTAAGCAGCTGCACCTGATTAATACCTTCTGGGCGATCTGGCTGCCCGGGCTGGTAAGTGCTTACAATCTGTTTGTGATGAAATCATTTTTTGAAGGCCTGCCGGCCGAGCTGGAAGAATCAGCGACGATTGACGGCGCAACGGATCTGACGGTGTTCTTCAAGCTGACGCTGCCTTTATCCAAGCCTATCTTGGCTGCGATTTCGCTGTTCTATGCGGTTGCTCTGTGGAACACCTATTCCAATGCCTTGTATTTCATCAGCAAATCGCAGCTGCTGCCTGTAACAGTCAAGCTGTACCAGATGCTGCAGACGCCGATTGATTCCCTGCTTGCAGGCGGTGATTCCTCTCAATACATCCAGCCGGAGGGGCTGAAGGCCGCGGCGATCATCATCACGGTGCTGCCAATCCTCTGCGTTTATCCGTTTTTGCAAAAGCATTTTATCAAAGGGGTTCTGCTGGGCTCGGTGAAGGGCTGAAGTGCAGAATTCCATTTCTGGAGGGAACACATGAAGGTGACTACAAACTATACACTCGGTTCATTTGCGTTTGATTTACGGAAAAGTCTGGCACCTGCTGAACATCTCTGGGTGAGCAGCGGCTATAGTACAGTTGCGCCTTCTGCGCGAACGGTCAGCGGCGTTCAAGGCTGCTATTCACCGCCTTTTGCTGCCAAGGATCTGGGCGTGAAACTTCATATAACAGCGGACGGACATCCTGTCCGGGATAACGGAGACTTAGGAAAAGGGGACTGTGGCGTACTGTATGCGAAGGGCGTATGGCAGCCCGATCAGATCAAAAGACAAGGAACATACCATCATCTGGTGGACGGAAACCTGTTATCACTGGCGGTGTCCAGTGAATTGACGCCTCTGGCGGATACCCATGGATTCCTCCTGACTCAGCGGATCAAGAACCGCAGTCTTAGAACGGTAACGGTTGCTGTTCTACCTGAGCTGGTGCCGGGAAGCCCGGCCATGGTTCCGCTGGACGATTGGGACTATGGAGCACCGCTGACCTCTGCCGGTCCTGCGCTGCAGATTGAGGAAGGAATCTGGGAGAATGAACAGGTCCGCATTACCCTGCTTCGTGAAGGAGATCAGGAGCGAAGCCTTGGAGAAGGGGAGGAGGCCGTGTTCCGGATGGCTGCGGTTCTGACTCCTGCCGGACAAGAGTTCCGTTGGGAAGAAGGGCAAACCCTGGAAGAGATGGCCCGGCAGACAACCGTTGTCTGGGAACGCCGGCTTGAGGAAGCCTGTCGTGAATTGCCGGTGCTGCAATCGGATATTCCGGGTCTGGAAGACTATTACCGCCGCTCATTGATCAGCGGGATGGTCTGTCTGTGGGAGAATCCGGAATTCGCCATTCAGCCTTTTCCCGCCGTCTCCGGCCTGGAAGGTGCAGGGATCTGCTGTTATCCATGGGATGCCGGGGGGTACGGAGCAAGAACGCTGGCATTAATGCTGGGGAAGGACAAAGCGGCAGAGCTGGCTAGTCTGATGGCAGCCAGCGGCATTGAGCGGCACTCCCGGTTTGCCCCCAGCGGACAAGGCGCCCATGTGCCCTACTCGTATAGCTTATGGTCGTTTCTGAACTTTGCCTGGTCGATCTTTGTGCTGCATGGGGGAGAGGCAGAGCTGTTCCCGACCATGCGGACGCTGGCCTTATATGACGATAGCCGGTTGCCGGAGTGGAATGAGCTGCTGGATTACGGCCTTCAACCGAACCTGCTGGAAATGCGGGGTGCAGGCTATGAACATATCGTAGCCAGTCCGAATGCCGAGCGGGCCTGGAGTTATGACCGCTTGGCCGATCTGGCGCAGCATCTGGATCTGGCGGCGGATCAGCCCGCACAGGAATGGCGGGACAAGGCGGAGCGTATCCGCCAGTCGATCCGCACCCATCTGTGGGATGAGGACAAAGCCTGGTTCAAGGCCATTTATCCCGAAGGCCATGCGGAATGGATCTATTCGATTCAATATTATGACGCGCTGCGCTTCGGTGCCTGCACCGAGGAGATGAAGCAGGGAATGTTCGCACAGGTTAGGGATGGTGCATTTCTCGGCAAATACGGCGTAAGCAGTATCTCGGCCGAAGATGAGCTCCATTATGAGCAGAATGATCCGGACTGGTCGGGAGGCGGGGCGTATACCGGGGATGGGCCGATGCTGGCGCTGACATTGTGGGAATCCGGACGCGATGAGCTGGCCTGGGATACACTGAAGCGCCACTTCTGGATGGGGCAGCATCTGCCGTATTATCCGCAGGAGCATTACTGTGACCGCCCGGCTGTACCCGTGCATAAGCGGGCGAATGTGGTCGCAGGCTTGGCCGGCGCGGAAGCAATACTGTTTGGCCTGGCCGGTCTCGATCCCCGCCTGGACGGCAGCTTATGGATTCATCCCCGCCCGCCCGCTGAAGGAAAGGTCTCTCTTTCCGGTTTCGCTTTCCGGGGGCATATCATTGATGTGCGGATGAGCCCGGAATGGTGCGAAATCATCTGCGATGACAAGGTAATCTACAGTGGTGTCCCCAGCCTCCGTGAGGTTGTTCAGTCCCCCGGAAGCCTGAGGAATTGAAGAGAGAGAAGGGAGCGGACGCTATGAAGGGAAACTGGAATTTCGAGCTTGTGGTGGTAGGAGCAGGAGTCGGCGGGATCAGCGCAGCCCTGGCTGCTGCGAGGTTGTTCCGGCGGGTGCTGCTGATTGAGGCGGGACCTGAAGTCGGCGGCACCGGCGTCTTCTCCAGCGTCTCGCTGATCTGCAATTTCCGCGACATTATGGGACGCCCGGTTACAAGCGGCATTCACCGCGAGCTGTTCCCGGCGGCGTATACCCATTTCAACGAACAGCGGGTGCCGACCTATGATGAGCAGTCTCTGAAGTCCACCTATCAGCAGCTCCTGGAAGCTGAGCCAACGCTAACTGTGTGGACCGGGTGCTCGGTGAATGAGGTTGATGTGGAGAAGGGTCGGATTCAGCGACTTCACCTTCAGGGCAATCAGGCTGGAACGGTTGCCGCAGAGGTATTTCTGGATGCCACGGCGGACGGTAATCTGTCCGCAATGGCAGGGATGCAGTACGAAATCGGCCGTGAAGGTGACGGCAAGCTGCAATCAGCCACCGCCACCTTTCGTGTAAGCGGCTTCGATCCCTTGAAGCTGAAGAATCCTGATATCCAGACCTGGCCGGCGATCCATTCCCTGCGGCTTGAGCTGCTGCCGTATTATCAGGAGCTTAAGGACAAGGGGGAGACCGCTAATCCAAGGCAGAGCATCACCTGCTTTCCTTATCCGGACGGCAAGTCGCTGCTCTTCAACTCCACCTCTGTGCTGGGAGTGGACCCTACCCGTCCGGATTCAGTAAGCCTGGGCATGGAGGAGGGTACCCGGCAAGCCAATGAACTGTTCGGGGCCATCTGCGGGCATCCGGCATTCCGGCAGGCCAGGATGGATTATATCGCGCCGCGACTCGGTGTCAGGGAAGGCCGGCGGATCACTGGTGAGTATGTCCTGACAGCCGAAGATTGCCTGAACAACCGGCATTTCGGGGATATGATTGCAGCTTGCGCCTACTCACTGGACATTCACAGCCCGGATGGAGGAGCGACCCGGCTGGAGCGCATTCCCGGGGACGGATATTATCATCTTCCTTATCGTTCCCTGATCCCCGTGGGCTGCTCCAATCTCCTGCTCGCCTCCCGCTGCATCAGCGGAACCCATGAGGCGCACAGCTCTTACCGGATCATGGCGTCGGTCAGCGCCATCGGTGAAGCGGCGGGGGTTGCTGCCTCGCTGGCCGTGATTCAGGGGAAGGCGGATGTAAGGGAGGTGATGCCTGCACATATCCGTTATGTGCTGCAGCTGCGGGGGCAATTCACAGAAGGTGAAGTGGAGCGGATTCCGCTTCCGGCCAGTCCGCAGCAGGAACAGCCTGGATCATTGGAACCGAACTTCAAGTCAAGTCATGACTGACCATTCAGAAGGGAGGAATACGCAACGATGAATAGGAGAAGCAGCAAGCAAGCCGTATGGGCGTTGATCATCCTGCTGGTATTCTCCATGGCGGCAGAGGGGTTCCCCTCTGCTGTCTACGGAGAACAATTGAGAGCGAATGCATCACCTGGGGGAATCATACCGCCGGATGCTCCGGGCACTCGCGCCAGCGTAACTGAGTCCGTCTATGAAGAACCGGCTTCCCCGGTCATTACAGACTGGGAAGACTTCCGCAGCAGCTTCGGTAAGCATACGCACGCTTTGGCTCTGGAAGCGGAGGACATCGTCATTGACGGGGCAGTGGACGAATGGGATCGCTACGCAGAGATCCGGCTTCCGGAGGCTGCCGGGCAGGTGCTGGTCGAAGGCTGGGGAGGACCTGCGGATGTATCCGCCAGCGTCTATCTCGCTTATGACCAGAGCTACTTCTACTGGGCGGCGAAGGTGACGGATAATGTGCATGTTCCTGTCTCCGACAGCACCATGTGGAGAGGGGACAGCATCCAGTTCGCCTTCAGTCCCGGCGGCAGCTACGGGCCGGAATACGCCATCAATTATATGGACGGGCAAGCGCATGTCTGGCAGTTCAGCGAAGGCGGAGCCGCAGCAGGAGCGGAAGTGATCACGGCTGCAGCCAGCCGGACCGGACAGGAGACCTTCTATGAGGTACGGATGCCGTGGTCTGCCATCTCCACGGGTATGCCGGAGAACGGGGAGCTTCCGTTCACGCTGCTGTTCAACGACAATGACGGTGCTGGCCGCCGGGGCTGGCTGGAATGGACACCGGGTATCGGCAAAGCCAAAAGTCCGGCCGACCATGCAGTGGTTCATCTGGTCCCTTCCGCCGACCCTTGGAGCTTCTGGGTGGAAGGTCCCCGGGAGATCAATGTGAATACGACTGTCTCTTATTCGGTTTACGCTGTGAACACGACCAGTGAACCGCATAACCTCCATCTGTCATCCAGCCTGCCGGGTGTTGAAGCGGATTTCACGCTGCCTGCCGGCTCGGCCGCCGGATGGAGCCTGCCATTCACCACGGCGGACCCCGGAGAGCAGCTGCTTGAATTCACGCTTGCGCAGCAAGGGAGTACTGCCGGCAAGCGGCAGGAGCTGAAGGTGACTGCGGTGCTCGATCCCGCAGAGATTGAGGCCATGCTGGATAGTGTGAATGCACAACTGCCCGGTCTGGAGCAGTTGCTGCTGCAATGTGAGGCACAAGGACTGTCCACAGATTATGAGCGGATTGATTATACCGTAATCAAGGACTTCATTGGTTACGGCAAGGAGGATATCGTGCAGGGGCGGCTCGGCAGAGCGCAGTATGTGGCGGCTGAGCTGGAGAGGATGCTTGCAGGCAGCAAGCAGCAGCTGGAAGGGTATCTGGATGGCAGCCTGACCCCGCAGTCCGCACCCCGGTATGTCTCCGGACGCCCGGAGATTTCCGGATATTCCTTCGTGGGTGACACCATCGTGAGGAGTACGGGCGTCACCGAAGAACGGCCAATCTTCTTCACGGGCTACGGTCACTTCAACCAGGTGAAGCGGGATATTCCGAAGCTTCAGGATCTCGGAGCTAACGTAATCCAGATTGAGCTGGGGCCAAGGGATGTCATTCTGGACAAACAAGATTTCGTAAACCGCTACACCGTCAACCGCTCCGGTGCGGTGTCTGCTACAGCAGCAATTACAGAAGGGATAAGCCATTCCGGCAATCATTCCCTGAAGATTGCCAATGCATCGCCGCGGCAGTCGAATGTATTCATCAATGTCGCCCAGACCATAGCAGTAGAGCCGGAGACTACCTATGAATTCAAGGTATGGGTGAAGGGTGACAATGCCAGGAACGTCTGGTTCCCGGGCGGAACGGGCTGGAAGCAGCGTCAGCCGTTGCCTGGCGGAACCTATGACTGGACAGAAGTAACATTCGAATATACCACAGCGAAGGGGGAGGTATCCTACCCGCTGGTTATTTTATCCGAGAATACAGGTACGGTCTGGGTGGATGACTTAAGCGTCGTCAAGGCCGGGAGCACGGTGAATCTGATTCAGAATCCCGGCTTTGAGGATCTGGGCGGTTATTCCCCAGACAAGGAGTACGTTGTCTCCACCCGCAAAATCCAATCGGATCTGTTACCGGCGCTGCAGCGGGCTGAGGATTATGATGTTGCGGTCAATCTCCTGATTTCCCCGCATTATTTTCCGGACTGGGTGCTCGCAAAGTGGCCGGAGCTGAAGGTGGAGAATAACGGCTCTATCAAATTCTCCCTGTTTCAGCCGATGGCCCAATCCATTATAGAGGATTATCTGCGGGCCTTGATTCCTGCTATCAAGGATTATGATTCGCTGCAGAGTCTTACGCTCACCAACGAATCGGTCTATACGGCCAATAAGGATGCCTATGCACTGCCTGCCTGGCACGCGTATCTTGAAGGAATCTATAACGGCGATATCGGGGAGCTGAACGGCGTCTATCAAACGGCCTATAGCTCTTTTAGCGGTGTGCCTATGCCTGAGAATATTACAGCTTCTCCGGCGTCTTATGACTATGTGCTGTTCAACCAGGATTACTTCGCCGGCTGGCATGAATGGATGGCCGGAATTATCCATGAGCTTGCTCCAGAGCTGCCTGTGCAGGCGAAAATCATGGGTGATCCCCGGGGCAGCCTGTCCTGGGGTGTGGATATCGAGCGCTTCTCGGAGTTCAGCCAGATCAACGGCAATGACAACTGGAATTATATCAACGAAGGCCCGAAGGGCTTCATGGAAGAACTCAGCTTCTATGATTTGCAGGCCTCCTTCAAAGAAGCCCCGGTCTTTAATTCGGAGCATCATCTGATCGCAGACGGGGACAAAATGTATACGCCGGAACAGGCAAAGCATGTCCGCTCCGTACTGTGGCAGAGTGCGATTCACGGCAGGGGCGGCTCGGCCATCTGGGTCTGGGAGCGGACATACAATGAAACGGCCAGTACCGAGGGCAGCATTCTGCACCGGCCGGATGTTATAGCACAGGCGGGGCGGACCAATCTGGACCTGAACCGGCTGGCCGGTCAGGTTACCGCCTTCCAGAACGAACAGCCGCAGGCGGCGATTCTGTTTTCTACCGCCTCGGGTGTCTTTTCGGGCGAATACTCGGCAGTCTCGCTCCGCGCTTATGAAGCATTGTCTTACAGCGGCTACAAGGCCGGATATGTTTCTGAAAAGCAGGTGGACAATGGCGGGCTGGACGATTATAAGCTGCTGATTGTACCGAACGCTTCAAGAGTCAATCCGGAGACGCTGAGCGGGATCAGACACTTTATGGAACAGGGCGGACGGGTGCTGTTGATCGGCTCCCACGCTTTGGAGCTTACACCGCACGGTGCACCGCTCTCTGCCGCAGACAGAAGTTATGTGTTCACCCATGCGGACATAATATCGGCAACGGACTGGACCACAGGCCAAATCAGAGATTACTTGTTACCGGTCCTGCAGACTGTAAATCCGGGGCAGCTGCTGCTGCTTGATCCGGCAGACAGTGCTCCCGTATACAATGTTGAGTGGAGAACCGTTGAATACGGGGGACATACACTCATGAATGTGGTTAACTATGGCCCGGAACCCGTGCTGGTCAAAGTAGTCCGCAATGGATTAACGGCAAACGGCTTCATGGATCTGCTTACAGATCAAAGCACTGCGGGCCAGACTATAGAGCTTCAGCCGCTGACCCCCTATTTGTTCAGTCTGGACTTTCCGGCTGAGACAGATAACTGAGGGTAGTGCACGGCTGCGATGCAAAAACTGAAACTCAATTTAAGAGCTAACTTTAGGAGGCACACGGAATTGGACAAGAAGCGTTATGTACAGGTAGGCATTGGCGGCAGGGCGCAATTTTTCTATGAAGCTATCGCGAAGGAGTACAGGGATTCTGCGGAGCTTACCGCTTTTTGCGATGTGAATCAGACACGTATGGATTACGCCAACAAGCTGTTGTCGGAGACACACGGGTATCCGCAGGTGAACACCTACCTCGCTGAGCAGTTTGACACCATGATCGAGACAGAGAAACCGGATATTGTCATTGTCACCAGTGTCGACTGGACCCATCACAGATATATTATCCGCGCGCTTGAGCTTGGCTGTGATGTGATCACAGAGAAGCCCATGACCGTTGATGTGGAGAAATGCAAGGAGATTTACGAAGCGGTGGAGCGTACCGGACGCAAGGTCAGGGTTACCTTCAATTACCGCTATGCCCCCCATCATACAAAGGCCCGCGAACTGATTGCCTCCGGGGTAATCGGGGATGTGCATTCCATTCATTTCGAATGGCTGCTGAATACGGAGCATGGAGCGGACTATTTCCGCCGCTGGCACCGGGACAAGCGCAACAGCGGGGGACTGCTCGTTCACAAATCCACTCATCACTTCGATCTGGTCAACTTCTGGATCGGTGCGGAGCCGGAAACGGTGTTTGCCTTCGGCGACCTGCGATTCTATGGCCGGGAGAATGCCGAGAACCGCGGCGTAACTTCATTCTATCAGCGTGCCACCGGAAATCCGGCTGCCAAGGACGATCCCTTTGCCCTGAAGCTGGATGAGAATCCCGTTCTGAAGGAGATGTACCTGGATGCAGAAGCAGAGGACGGCTATCAGCGGGATCAAAGCGTGTTCGGCGACGGGATCAGTATTGAGGACACCATGGGGGTAATGGTCCGGTACAGCAATAAGGCGATTCTTACGTATTCATTGAACGCCTACATGCCTTGGGAGGGTTACCGGATAGCTTTTAACGGCTCCAAGGGCCGTATCGAAATGAGCATCGTGGAAAAATCCTATGTCAATGCCGGAGGTGACCGTGCCCTGGAGGGAGCTGTGGAGGGCAAACATATTGTGGTGCACCCTATGTTTGGAGCGCCTTATGAAGTCCAGGTGGATGAAGGAACAGGAGGACACGGCGGCGGCGATCCTGTGCTGCTGAACGATCTGTTCGGAACCCCGGACGAGGATATTTACCACCGCGCAGCCGACCACCGGGACGGTGCCCGCTCCATCATGACCGGAATCGCCGCCAATCAGGCCATGCGGACCGGACTTCCGGTCCGGATCAAGGATCTGATTACCATCTGATTTGTTGAAGAAGGCTGGCGTAGGCTGCTACGTCGGGAAGAGCAGGTTTTAAATAGATTGTTGTGTTTACAAGAGGCATCCCCATCAGTTAATGATGTATGGGGATGCCTCTACTTATGACAGCAGCTTCCCTAAGCAGAATATAAATTACTCTTTCCATCAAATCCTGCACATAATACAACATTCCCCTCATCCTATCGGCCCAAATTGAAAATTGTTGTAGTAAATGCAGGATTTCACCTTTTTCCAAGCGGCTTAGCAGGTTTATTCTTGTATTTCATACAACAATCTCCCGAACATCTGGCTATCTATGAATTAAAGTTGCAAAACGTACAACAATGATGCTCAAAGTGCTTACTAACTAACTCTGAAAAGTCTCCATTAAGCGGTCTAAGAGATTCTGCCGGCATGCTTACCGAGTGAATGAAACAACTTGCTGCACTCCCTGTCAGTTATCTGCGGCAATGGAATTCCTTGCCTGAATGTTAACTGTAACTTTTACAGCGCTCTGATATTAAGCGAATAAAAGCTCTGTAACATAGAGTCTAGGACCAGCAGAAAGACAAGCTGGCGGCAGCAAGCTATAAGTGAAGGGAGGATGCTTACTTGAAGCATAACCCCATTATTGCTTCGATCACCGAGGAGTCACAGATTGATCAGGCGGTTGCCTGCGGTGTGAAGCGTGTGAATCTGATGACCGGCAACATTAATAACCTGGGGCAGATTGTGAAGCCGCTGCAGAATGCAGGCAAGCAGGTATTCGTCCATGTGGAGATGGTCGGCGGGATTGGCAGAGATGCGGCGGCGATTCAGTATTTGGCTGAAGCCTTCCGGATCGACGGGATCATTACCACCAAGAGCAATGCCATCGCCACAGCCAGAGCCCACGGGCTCGCCAGTATCCAGCGCTTCTTCGCCATTGATACGGCAGCGATAGAAACCGCGCTTCGGATGATCAAGACCTGTAATCCCGATGAGGTCGAGCTCATGCCCGGACTGATGCCGAGAATCATCAAAGATATGAAGCAGCGCATTAAGCAGCCGCTGATCGTAGGCGGACTGATCCGGGAAAAGCAGGAAATCAGCAGTGCGCTGGACAGCGGCGCCGATTATGTCTCGATTGGGGACGCGGCCCTGTGGCAGTGGAAGCGTGAAATAAGTGAATAACGTACCCCGGGGTGGAGACGATGAGAAAACCCAGCGGTCAGTTATTAGCATTCGATGGAGCCTTACGAGGCTGTAATCGGAGGCTTAATTTCTGGAGCTGGTTTTTTTGCGCGGAAATTCCGGCGCGGAGAACCAGTGAACCTGAATGAAAAGGAGCAAGCGCTGATGGACATCGCTTCATATGAAGCCTACTGCTTTGATTTGGATGGGACCGTGCTGATTGGCGATCAGCTGCTTGCGGGTGTGGTGGACACGGTTGCGGAGCTGCGGCGAAGGGGCCGGAGAGTTCTTTTTCTGACCAACAGCTCGGTCCATACTCCCCGGGATTGCCAGCGCAGACTGGAGCACATGGGGCTGGCCTGCGGGGAAGAGGAAATCTTGACGGCACTCTATGTCAGCGGCAGCTACTTCGCACGGGAAGAGCCTGAAGCCAGGGTGTATCTGGTTGGAGAATCGGTGATGCGAAGGCAAATGGAGGAATTCGGAGTGGCCGTAACCAGGGACCCTGAGGCAGCAACCCATGTGCTGGTAGGCATGGACCGCGAATTCAATTATGAGAAGCTGGTGCTCGGAATGAGAGCGGCAAGAGGGGGCGCCAGGCTGGTGGCGGTCAATCCCGATCCGGCCTGCCCGGTGCCCGGAGGTTATATCCCGGATACCTGGGCGATTGTCAAAGCGCTGGAAACTGCGGCCGGGACAGAGGCTGATGTGATTATTGGCAAGCCTTCTTCCTATTATGCGCAGGAGGCGCTTCGGCTGCTGGCCTGTCCCCCGGAGCAATGCCTGATGGTGGGTGACCGGCTGGAGACAGACATTCTAATGGGTAACGGCAGCGGCATGCAGACGGCCCTTGTCCTTACCGGAGTGAGCACAAGAGCGGATATTGCGCGGCAGCAGATTCTTCCGGGTTATGTTCTGAACTCCCTGGCCGATCTGTTCAACAAGCAAGCCGAACCCCAATAACAGGAGGATGAGAAACTATGCAGGATTGTAAAATACTCGCCCACCGCGGCGCAAGCGCCTATGCCCCGGAGAATACACTGGAAGCCTTCAGGCTCGCAGTGCAGCAGCATGCCGACGGTCTGGAAATCGATATTCATCTGACCAAAGACGGGGAGATCGTGGTGATTCATGATGATACGATCGACCGCACCTCTAACGGCAAAGGAGATATTATGGCCTACACGCTGGCTGAGCTGAAGGCCTTCCGCTTCAATAAGGGCTTCGAGGAGCAATACCCGGATGCTCAGATCCCTACTCTGCGCGAAGTATTGGAATTGGTGAAGGAGCATGATCTATATCTGAATATCGAAGTGAAGGATATCCTCTCGAAGTCGGAGCTGTATAACGGACTCGGGAAAGAGGCGGCGAAGCTGGTGGAGGATTATGGCCTCAGCGGACAAGTGATCTTCTCTTCCTTCAATCATACCTCTATGGTAAGGCTCAAGGAATCTTACCCGGAGATGCGGACAGCGCTGCTCTATATTGCAGGATTGTACGAGGGCGGGAAATATGCGCAAATGACCGGAGCCGATGCTCTGCATCCCTTGTACATCGGGGTTAACCGCGAACTGGTAGAAGAAGCCCACTCGGCAGGAGTTCAGGTCAACGCCTGGACAGTAAATGATCCGGAGCATATCCGCATGATGCTGGAGGCCGGTGTAGATGCGATCATCACTGACCGTCCGGATGTCTGCTATCAGCTTAGAGAGGTACGCGCATGAAGCAGACACAGATACTGGCTCACCGGGGAGCAAGCGCCTATGCACCGGAGAATACGATGGCCGCATTCGGGCTGGCTCTCGACATGGGGGCGCATGGCATTGAACTGGATGTGCAGCTGACCCGAGACGGTAAGCTGGTGGTGATCCACGATCTGTCCATTGACCGGACTTCGGACGGGACCGGTCTGGTCGGAGAACTGACGCTCGAAGAGCTGCGGCAGTATGATTTCTCGTATGCTTTTGCCGGGAAATACGGAACGGACGGAAGCCGCCTGCCGGAGCTTGGCGAGGTGATGGAGTTCGCCATGAAGCACGGGCTGTACATTAACATCGAGACCAAGGATTATTCCCGGCCTTACGGTGAAGTGAATATGCGGACAGCGGAGCTGGTGCGCCGTTATGGCTACACAGAGAATACGCTGATCTCTTCGATTAATCACAATGCCGTGGCCCGGCTGAAGCGCGATTACCCGGAGCTCAAGACGGCGATTGCGTTCATGGAAAGCTTCTACCGGCTGGAGGCATATGCGGCGAATTGCCGGGCGGATGTACTGCATCCGTATTATCTGGGGGTAGATGAAGCCTTCATGGAGCTGGCGGACCGCAGCCGGTTCGAGGTTAATCCCTGGACAGTGGACGATGAGGCAGAGATGATCCGCTTGCGGAATCTGGGGGTTACGCGGATTATGACCAATAAACCAGACCTTGCACGGGAGTGCCTGAAGAACTGAGAGACGAAAGGAAGCAGGCGGAAGACCACTGCTGGAGGAGGAGAATATGAGCGGCATCGTTCTGGAAAAGGTAACCAAGAAATACGGCGACAAGCTGATTATTGAGGATTTGAATCTGACGATTGAGAGCGGCAGCTTCACGGTGCTGGTCGGCCCTTCCGGGTGCGGCAAGTCGACAACGCTAAGAATGATTGCCGGACTGGAGCATTCCACGGAAGGCTCGATTCACATCGGCGGGGTAAGCATGAATCAGGTAGAGCCGGGCAAACGGAATCTGGCGATGGTATTTCAGAATTATGCCTTGTACCCGACCATGACGGTCGAGAAGAACATCGAATACGGGCTGAAGAATAACAAAGTGCCGAAGGAGGAACGCCAGCGGCTGATTACTGAAATTGCGGAGACCGTCGGACTGACCAGGCATTTGCACAAAAAGCCGGAGTTTCTCTCCGGCGGTGAACGCCAGCGGGTCGCCTTGGCGCGGGCCATGGTGAAGAAGCCTGCCGTGTTCCTGATGGACGAGCCGCTGTCCAATCTGGATGCCAAGCTGAGGCAGCAGATGCGAGCGGAGCTGATCGAGCTGCATAAGAAGCTGGGTGCGACCTTTGTCTACGTAACCCATGATCAGGTGGAGGCAATGAGCATGGGCACCCGGATCGTGCTGATGGATGGCGGGAAGGTCATGCAGGAGGATAACCCGCACAACCTCTATTACGATCCGGCCAACCTGTTCTCCAGCCGTTTCATTGGCACCCCGCCGATGAATATTCTCGCACTCGACCGCTGCGGGGAAGAGATCCGTAAGCTGGCTCCGCAGCAGGCCCGGTATCTCGGCTTCCGGCCGGAGAAGGCGAAGTTTGCCCTGGAGCCGGGAATGGAGCAGGACAATACCGTTAGCCTGACGGGTACGCTCAGCGGCCGGGAGCTGCTCGGGTCGGAGATTATCTACAAAGTGCTGCTGGAGAACGGGCTGATCATTTCGGTGAAATGCTTCGACCGTCCGGAACGCGAGCTGGAAGCAGTGAGACTCTATGTGAAGAAGGAGCATCTGGCATTCTTCGACGCACAGGAGCAGCGGGTCCGGGTAGCTGCACAGTCCGGAATCAGCACAGCCGGAAGCATCGGTGATTCGGCATGAAGCGGCTGCGTCCTTCCGTGAAGGTGCTTCCCTATCTGCTGGTTGCTCCGGCAGTGATCATCCTGACCGTATTTTATCTCTATCCGATTCTGTACAACATTTATTTGAGCTTCTTCACCTGGAATATGCGCGGGCCGATGAAGTTCGCCGGACTTAGCAACTATGCAGAGCTGTTCAGCGGCCAGGATTTCCTCCATACCCTGCTCAATACGCTGCTGTACATGGTCATGGACGTTGGGCTGGTGATGGTGCTGGCGATGGGGCTGGCGCTCTTTTTACAGAAAAACACGCCCCTGAACCGCTTCATCCAGACGCTGAGCTTCACGCCCAACATTATCTCGCTCGTATCCGTGTCGCTAATCTGGATGTGGCTGATGAACACGGATACGGGGCTGTTCAATTATCTGCTGTCTGTGCTGGGAGCAGCGCCGGTGGGCTGGCTGACCGATAAGGATGTGGCGCTGTTCTCGCTGGTACTGGTCTCGGTCTGGAAATCTGTCGGGTTCAATGCACTGATCATTTGCTCCGCCTTGGGCTCTATTCCGGGGTATCTCTATGAGGCTGCGGCTCTGGACAATGCGTCCAAGCGATCCGTTTTCTTTCAAATTACGCTGAAGATGATCTCACCGACCTTGTTCTTCCTGATCCTGATGAATATCATCGGGTCCTTCCAGGTGTTCGAGACGATCAATATCATGACACAGGGTGGTCCATCCAACGCAACGAACACGTTGATCTTCAGCATTTATAAGCAGAGCTTCGAATATTACCGGGTCGGCTACGCCTCCGCAATGGCGGTCGTGCTGATGGGTATCGTGGGGCTGATTACGATTTTCTACTTCAAAGCACTGAATAAACGGGTTCATTACCGCTAAAAGGGGGTGAAACAATGAGAGTTTGGCTTCGGCTGCCGGGTGCAGGACTGCGGATCATTGTATCTGTTCTGCTGATCGTGATCTTCCTGATGCCGTTCTATTGGATGATCCTCACCGCGTTCAAGACGCTGGGCGAGGTGCTCCGGATGCCGCCGAAATTCTGGGTGGATTCGCTGCAATGGCAGAATTTCCGGGATGCTTTTACGAGGATTAACTTTCTGCATTATACCCGCAATTCCCTGATCATTACGCTCGGGACGATGCTCGGCCAGCTGGTCGTTGTTGTGCCGGCAGCCTATGCATTCGCAAGATATCAATTCAAGGGTAAAAATGCGCTGTTCGGCATCGTGCTCGCCACCATGATGATTCCGGGCCAGCTGATCTTCCTGCCGATCTTCGTGATGTTTGCGAAGTCCGGGCTGCTGAACACTTATGTATCGCTCATCGTGCCCTTCATTGCCAGCGGTACAGCCATCTTCATGCTGCGGCAGACCTTCATGCAGGTGCCGGATTCCCAGCTGGAGGCAGCCCGTCTGGATAATGCCAGTGAGTTCAAAATCATCTATACGATCATGATGCCTGCCGCTGTGCCCACCTTGTCCACACTCGCGCTGCTGACGTTCATCGGGACGTGGAACAGTTACTTTTTCCCGCTCGTATGGACCACAACGGATGCTGTCCGGACCTTGCCGCTTGGAATTCAGAAGCTTCAGGATGTGGAGGGGCTCAGCCCGCAGATCGTGATGGCCGGGAATATGATGCTGATCGTGCCGATTCTGCTGGTCTTCCTGATTGCACGCAAACAGATTATCAAAGCGTTCACCTACATGGGAGTGAAGTAGCGGGAATACCCTGCGGCCTTGCATGTTGAATACCAAATACAGCAGTTCACGGAGGAGAAACGAATAATGAAGGTATGGGGAAAAAGAGTAGCTCCGCTGCTCGCCACTGTTGCATTGACCGCCGTTCTTGCAGGCTGTGCCACCACCGAAGCCGAATCCAGTGTAGCGGCCTATGAGAAAGGGGATTCCGTCCTCGAGCTGAATTTCTGGACTTCTGCCGTGGAGGATGTGAACCAGAATCTGGTGGACCAGTTCAACGAGACGAAGGGAGCCGAGCTGAATATCCATGTGAATGCTGAATATCAGGGCGATTACTGGGAAATGCAGCAGAAGATCAACGCCGCAGCCATAGCGGGTACGCTGCCGAATGTTTTTATTGATGAAGTGGCGATGACTAAGGGCTTTGCCGACAGTGACATTATTACCAATCTGGAACCGTTCATGGAAACAGACAAATTCGATACCTCGGATTTCAAAATCGGCGACCTCGGCAACCTGTATCTGGGCGAGGATCTGTATGCCTTTCCGCATATGCGGAGTGTTCCCGTAATGTATGTAAACAAGACGCTCGCCGCTAAAGAGGGACTGGATCCGAACGGTCCGGCGACCTTTGCCGAACTGGAGGCCTATCTGCAGACCGCTTATGATGCTACCGGCCAGCCGCCGATGTACCTGTTCAACTATGACTTCTGGGTGATGGAGGCGCTGTTGCATTCGTACTCGGATACCAATGTGGTCAATGAGGATGAGACAAAATCCAACATCAACAGCGAAGGTGCAGTAAAGCTGATCACCTTCATTGAAGATCTGGAATCCAAGGGTCTGATCAAAGTGCTCGGGGTCACAGACAAGGATGCTTACTATGCCTCCATTGCCAATCCGGCCACTGCGCTGATCTTCTCCAGTGTCGGCGGCTACAAAACGTTCGCCGGCATGGCCGCGGAGAGTGGAATTGATCTCGGCGTATCCATGATTCCTGCCGGAGATGACGGAAAACGAGGCGTCCCGGTCGGCGGATCGAATACGTATCTGGCGAATACGGGAACGGATAATGAGAAGGCGGCCGCTTTCGAATTCATGAAATGGCTGTCGGATACCGAGCAGGCAGCGTATGCTTCTGCTAATACCGGATATCTACCGACCCGTCTTACTTCCCTGGACACAGACTTGATGAAAGAGACCATAGCTGCTTTCCCTGGCTACAAGGTCGCTTCCGATGAGCTGGAATTCAGCAAAATGCGTCCGATGACCGGCACCTACCATGAGATTGAAGATCTGATGGGTACGCGTATCAACGATATCTGGCTGGAGAACCTGCCAATACAGGCAAGCCTGGACAATCTCGCCAAAGAGGTGGATGACATCCTGAACCGCTGATTATAGATGATGTTTAAAGCAAGCAGAGCAGTGAATCTCCGGTAACGGGAGAATCGCTGCTCTGCTTTTTGGGTTCACTGCGGCCGGTTTCTGCGCGTGTTGGGCAAATTCACCTAAGCTATTCATTCTTAGACGAATATGGGCTATACTGAAGTTTCTGTTAATCTATATCCGCAAAAATATATGTAATCGCTGAGTTCCGTAATGGAAGCGGGGAAACCAAGTTTTCTGGGGTGAATCTCGAGAAATCGAGTAGGGCTACTCTTCAAGCCCGAATCCGGCAGCTAACCCCGTAAGCGACATGAGAGGATGCACAGGTAATGCCGTATATTGACGTCAATGGAACTACCCTCTATTACGAGGTGTCGGGCAGTGGTCTGCCCATTGTTTTTATTCATGATTATTCGACTTCACATCATCTGTTCGAGCCTCAGGCGGAGTATTTCAGCAAGCGGGCGAAAGTGATCCTGTTTGACTTAAGAGGGAATGGGCAATCCGGTAAAATGGATGTAGAGATTAGCCGGATTGTAGACACGCAGTGTGAAGATCTGAAGGGATTGTTGGATGGACTGTCCGTAGAACGGGCCGTCATCGTAGCTTGTTCCAGCGGTGCTGTGCTTGCCCAGAAATTCGCCTATCTGAATCCTGAACGGGTAATTAATCTGGTGTTGGTGGACAATTACATCCTAGGAGATTGTACGTCCAAAGGCAGCAAAGTGCTGGAGCTCTTTCAAATCTGCGCATGGGTCGCCCATTATCTTCCGGCTGAAATGTTCATCCGTTCTTTGCGCATTACATATAACAAATGGCTGTCTGCGTATCATATTCTGAGAAGAGAGCTTGTCCATGAACGGACAACAGAATTGATTAAACAGCGTCTGGCACTAAGACATACGGACAGCTACGGGTTTGCACTAAGGCTGCAGGTTCCCGTTCTTTGTGTATCAGGCAATCAGAATGAGCGGGTTCTGGAGCAGGTGAGACAAACAGCGGCCAAATATCCGCTCGCCACGCTGGCAATACTGGAAGATGCCATGTATCCCAGCCATTTATGTCAGCCGCAGCACTTCAACCGGCTATTGCTTGATTACCTGAAAGACCAGCAATGCTTCCAGCGGAAAATTTATTAACGGCACCTGTAGAAAATCTTTGACAAGTATAACAGGTACCGTTATAATAAATTCAACAGGTACCGTTACATTGATTAACAGGTACCGTGAATATATCCCGGGGAGGATTAATAATGAATATGAATGCTGAATTGTTCGACAAGCTTGCCAAGCTGCAATGGCTGTTGCAGAGACAACACCTGAAGAACCACGCTGCTGTGGGTCCCATGGCTGATACGTCACGCGGGCAAGGCCGGATCATGGCGTTTCTGCGGATGAAGGACGGAATCAGCACGAAGGATTTATCCTATATGCTGGACATCCGTGTATCCTCGCTCAATGAATTGCTTGCCAAACTGGAGAAGGCCGAGTATATCACCCGCAGACCTTCAGAGACAGACAAACGTATCATGCTGATCTATCTCACGCCCAAAGGGCAAGCGGAAGAAGGCCAGGAGGTTGAGGGCGGCAGTATATTTTCAGTCCTGTCTCCAGAAGAACAGGCAGCCTTCGGGGAATACCTGGTCCGCGTCATTACAGCGCTAGAGGATGAGCTTGGAACAGATGCAGATCGTGACGTAATGGCCATGTGGATGGAAGCCGCTAAGGAGCGCATCGGGACAGAGGAATTCGACAAGCTGATGGCTATGCGCGGACAAATGAGCAGAATGTGGGGAAATATGGATGACGGACGCTTTAGCGGAAGATTCCCCGGATTTGGCAGGGAAGGTCATGGCGGCGGCATGAACGGCTTCGGCTGGCCTTCCAGAGATGGTAGAGACGGCTCGAAGGACAACTCAGACCATCCGGAAGATAAGTAAGCAGAACATTTACTATAAGAAGTATTGGCGCTGTCTTTCCGCAAGAGCAGGGCAGAGGCAGCGCAATACCTTTTCAGCGTAAATAATGAATTTGAATTACGGTTACGTCCATTCCCGCATACCAAGCCCGCAATGTCCTTGTTACGGGTTTGTTTGCTGCGGCGTAAAGTTCGTAATCAATTATTAGTTAGAATTCTAACCAAATTGCAAACAAACATAACTTAAGAAAGTGGTGAACCACATGGATACAGAAAACCTCCATTACTTTGAAAAAGCACCGGTCGCAAAAGCTGTAGCACACTTCGCAGTACCCATGATGCTTGGAACGTCAATGAGTGTCATCTATTCCATTTTAAACGCCTTTTTCATAGGCACCCTTAATAATACTGCCATGTTAACTGCACTTGCCTTAACCTTACCGTTATTCGCGGTCATTATGGCGCTGGGTAACCTGATTGGAGTCGGCAGCAGTGCCTTCATTTCCCGTCTGTTGGGAGAGAAAAATACGGCTGATGTTAAGCATGTATCTGCATTCGCCTTTTACAGCAGCCTGGTTCTCGGTCTTATCGCGATGGCCGTCGGCCTGCCGCTCATTAATTCTATCGTACATGGCCTGGGGGCAACGCCTGACTCCTTCGGATTTACCAAGGACTACGTTACCATTATGCTTATTGGCTCACCCTTCGTCGTATTGTTCTTCACACTGGAGAATATTGTGCGCTCGGAGGGAGCCGCAATTACATCTATGATTGGTATGCTGCTTAGTGTGGCCGTGAATATAATTCTCGATGCGCTGGTCATCTTCGTCTTCCACTGGGATGTAATCGGTGTTGCGTCTGCCACGGTCATTTCTAACATAGTTGCGAGTGCTTATTACGCCTATCATATAGGATTTAAGAGTCAATTCTTAACGGTCTCACTGAAACAATTCAAGGCTACCAAGGTCATTCTGGGCAATGTATTCAAAATCGGAGTTCCCGTCTTTGTGATGAGTCTCTTCATGGGTGCCATGTCACTCATCTTTAACCGTTATCTGGTCGAATATGGGGAGCAGGCTATTGCGGGCTTCGGAATTTCCTCACGACTGCTGCAATTCCCCGAGTTAATCCTGATGGGATTAAGCGAGGGCGTCGTGCCGCTTATTGCCTTCTCTTTTACAGCTAACCGGTTGCGCATGAAGCATACTATTCAATTTACGATTAAAACCATACTGGCACTAGCTGTCGTGTTCGGCGTTATTGTCTACCTGATCTCTGACCACTTAATCGGGCTGTTCACGAATGACCCGCAATTGATAGAAATGGGCAGCTACATCCTGCATGTGACCTTCTTATCCCTGTTCATTACAGGAATGACGACGCTATTTACGGGGATCTTCCAGGCAACTGCGCAGGGAACTGCAGCTTTTATTATGTCAGTGATTCAAGGCGCCACTCTGATCCCTGTGCTCTACATTGCCAACCGTATGAACGGATTCCATGGGGTGGTCTGGTCGCTGGTCATTTCCGATGTCGTGGCGTTCCTGGTCGGGGCCATCATGCTGTATGTTCTGCGGAACAAATTGCAGCCGGACTTGGTAAGTTTAGCACAGTAGGATCTGGATTCCGAGCTTGATAAGACAGCCAAGGATAGATACTCTAGAGGGAGCCGCAAATATACCGAAGTCTTCAATGAAGGAGCGAGATTCATGAATGTGGTGGAAAAAGTGCCTTCCATAGCAGCTGGTTATCGTCATACGGTCCTGCTTAGGCCGGATGGGGCGGTAATGGCAGTGGGCGACAATAAATATGGTCAATGTGACGTAAGCGGCTGGCAGGATATGGTGGCAATTGCTGCAGCTAATGCCCATACGGGGAATTCACATACCCTCGGACTCAGATTAGACGGTACGGTGGCCGCTGTGGGCTGGAATAAGCATAATCAATGTGAGGTAAGCGGCTGGCACGGTATCGTGGCGGTTGCTGCGGGTTGGCGCCGTTCAGTTGGCATTCAATCGGATGGCACGGTAGTGGCCGTGGGCCGGAATAATGAAGGTCAATGCGATGTACACAGCTGGCGTGACATTATAGCGGTTGCAGCTGGCGACTGGCATACCGCCGGACTTCAACGGGACGGCACGGTCACAATTACGGGGAATAACCGGTATGGCCAATCCAATGTTAGCAGCTGGCGCAATATAGTGGCGGTTGCGGCAGGGTATCTCCATACCGCCGGTCTTAGAGCAGATGGCACGGTAGTTGCTTCAGGCCGGAATCACGAAGGCCAATGTAACGTAAACACCTGGCAGGACATAGTGGCGATAGCAGCCGGCAGTCATCACACCATCGGGCTGAAAGCAGACGGTACGCTGGAAGCTCAAGGGTGGAATAAACACGGCGAATGCAATATAAGTGACTGGCGCGGTATCGTGGCGGTTGCGGCAGGCTGTGCTCACAGTGTCGGGCTTAAGTCGGATGGCACAGTGGTGGCGACAGGTGATGATACATATGGTCAATGCGAGGTAAGCAGTTGGCCTTTCGGACAGCTGGAGGGCTATTGAGAGCAGGATGAATATGAATAAATCATTCGAATAAGGGCATTGTAATCAATGGAAAAGTTGATAAAAGATGATCGTAAATCGCGGCATTTTGAATTCCCCGGGAGGTTAAGACAATGACAAATCAGGATCCGCAGGAGCTTCTTCGTCTAAAGCACGAGCAAGATGAGCACAAAAAGCAGTTCACCAATTTTGCCCGGAGTGTCAGCGCCCATGGCGAGGCAGAAGCCGGCCAGGAATTTAGTGTTGACCGTGTGCCTGACGATCAGAACCGTATGAAATCTGTAGAGAACAAACGGGATTAATCTTAAAAAGTTAAATGAAGCCGGTCCCTTTCGGGACCGGCTTACTTATTATTTGCTTTGCAGATAATAATCAATGATCACCTTGGCGGTTTCCCGGGCATGCTCCGCAGGCTTGGGATCGGTCTGCAGCATGGCTGCAGTAATCGCGCCTTCCACTAACAGAGACAGACCGCTGGATAAGGCTTCGCGATTCACAGACGGACATTCATTAAGAACAGAATCGATGTATTTTTTCATAAAAGCTTTGTAATTACGGGCTGCTTCATAGTAAGGATGGGAGTGATCCATGAATTCCGCTGCCGTCTTAATATAGACGCAGCCATTAAATTCCGGCTCCCCGAACCATTCTCCAAGCATATCGAATACAGCTAATAATTTGTCCCTGGGTGTTTTTGCGCTCTTGTTGACTGAGTCTTCGAACCGTTTTCTCCATTCGTAATCGTACTTCATGAGATAAGCAAGGACAAGCTCGTCCTTGGAACGGAAATGATTGTAGAGCGTCATTTTGGCTATGTTCGATTCAGAAACAACCTGGTCTACACCGGTAGCCCGGATTCCCTGTTTATTAAATAAGTCGGAGGCGACAGTTAGGATATGTTCTTTTTTACTTTTATTAGCCACAGGATTCCCTCCGGTTCACAGTATTTCAAAAGTATACAGATCAGTCTATCTATTATAAATGGCCCACGGTTACTACGCAAATGATAAATCTAAAAAAATAACTTGAAACTATACAGACCTGTATGTATGCTATTGAGTATCGGAACAGGTAAGCTGGTTACCGGTAATAATGAGGAGGTTGGCTCAATGACTATACAATACAGCTATGCACAAGTTGAAGGTTTGAATATTTTTTACCGCGAGGCAGGGAGCAGGGAGAAGCCTACACTTCTTCTGCTGCATGGATTTCCTTCTTCATCGCACATGTACAGAAACCTTATTCGTGAACTCGAAGTCGATTACCATATCGTAGCTCCGGACTATCCCGGTTTCGGGAACAGCGATCAGCCGTCAACTTCAGAATTCACGTATACCTTCGACAATCTGGCCTTGCTGATCAATGCATTCGTTGAACAATTGAACCTGAACCAATATATCCTGTATGTTCATGATTATGGTGCTCCGGTAGGCTTCCGTTTGGCCCATATGCATCCGGAACGCGTTCAAGCCATTATTTCACAGAACGGAAATGCTTATGAAGAGGGAATCGGAGAGTCATGGGCACCGATGCGTGCCTTTTGGAATGATCCAGGGAATCCGGCCAGTCTTGAAGGTATGCTCAATCTACTGACACCGGAACTGACGAAGTTTCAGTATGTGAATGGAACCCGTAATCCTGAGGCCATAAGCCCTGATAACTGGAATATGGACCAAATTGCCCTGGATCGTCCGGGGAATCAAGACATTCAACTCGCGCTCTCATACGATTATCAGAATAATTTGAAACAATATCCGGTCTGGCAGGAATACTTCCGGAGCTCTCAGCCGCCTTTACTCGCTGCGTGGGGTAAAAACGACTTTTTCTTTGGACCGGAGGGAGCCTTAGCCTTTCAAAAGGATTTAAAAGATGTGGAGGTTCATTTGTTAGATACAGGGCATTTCCCGCTCGAAGAAGATCTGGAACTCAGTGTGAGCCTCATCCGCAGTTTTCTTACGAAACGAAACGTGTAGCACAATCATTTTAAAATATAGACTAACAGCTGTCTGGTCCCCAAGCGGGAGCATATGGCTGTTTTTGCGTGTACGGAAATGCAGGGAGCAGTACTTTACCGTTTTTAAATTAGCAGGGGTGTATGAATTATCCAGCATCGGCCAAAATAAGGGTTACGATCAGAGGGGGTGTTTGTATTGTGGAAGAGCATAACGGGTTACATTCCCGGCTGGAGTGTGTGCATGCAGGCACTTATTATTTTTATTGTTCCTGTTATTTTGACAAGATGCATGCTGTTGCTTCGCGCTAAGGAAGGCAAGGCCAGTACCCGGGGAAGACGGGCGGAAGGCCAGAAGGGCGGAGGCGTGCCAAGCTCCGAGGATACCGGTGAAGCGGAGCAAACCAGTGAAGCCGTGAAGAATCATAAGATCGTTCCTTCAACAGTTTCGCAGAAAAATCAGCAGCCAACGTTAACCTATACCGGACAATTTCAGCAGGATCTGCAGACCTTTAGGGAGATCAGTGCGGATATGTCGGATGTTAATGTACGGGAGCTGCGTGTAGGCATCCTGAAATTGAAGGCAGCGCTGTTCTTTCTGGACGGCCTCACCGACAAGGATGGGATGGACCGCAATATCCTAAGGCCGCTGATGAATGCAGCACGTCCATTTGAAGGGCTGGACACTCCGCCTGATCCGGCGAGCCTGAAAGAAATCATTGTCCATCAGGTGGTGCTGGTCTCGGAAGTTGAATTCACCAATCAGCTGGACATGTCGCTCAAAAAGGTGTTATTCGGCTCTGCGGTGCTGCTGATCGAAGGAATGAACGAGGTCTTCATCCTGGGGACGTCTAAAGGGAATACAAGAAGTGTAGAGGAACCGATCTCGGAAGCGCTGCTGCGCGGCCCGCGGATCGGCTTCACGGAAGCGCTGAGCGACAATACAGCCATGCTGCGCAGGCACGGACAGAACACCGATCTTGCGATGATCTCGTTTACGGTCGGGGAAAGAGTCGAGAAAGAGCTGATACTAACCTACATTAAAGGAATTGTTAATGATGAACTGATTGCAGAAATCACGCGGAGAATTCATACGATTAATATCGATGATGTGCAGGAATCCGGTTATATCGAACAACTGGTAGAGGACAATTATCTCAGCCCTTTCCAGCAGATTCAGAATACGGAACGGCCGGACCGGGTGATGGCCGCACTGCTGGAGGGAAGGGCTGCCATTTTGCTTGACGGCACGCCGTTTGCGTTGATCATGCCGGTGACGTTCGGGATGCTGCTGCAATCCCCGGAGGATTATTATGACCGCTGGTTCTCCGGCTCCCTGCTGCGGATGCTGCGCTTCTTCGCCGCCTCCGTATCACTGTTTGCTCCGGCGCTCTATATTTCCTTCCTCTCCTTCCATCCCGGTCTGGTTCCGACCAAGCTGGCGATTTCGATCATGAGCTCACGCCAGGGAGTTCCGTTCCCGACCTTAATCGAAGCGCTCATTATGGAGATTTCGATCGAAATCCTGCGTGAGGCGGGCCTGCGTCTGCCTAAGCCGATTGGCCCGGCCATGGGTATCGTCGGCGGTCTGATTATCGGCCAAGCGGCGGTAGAAGCGGGGATTGTCAGCCCGATTCTGGTCATTGTCGTTGCCGTTACGGCGATCTCTTCCTTCTCGGTACCGATGTACAGTGCAGGGATCACCCTACGGTTTCTCCGTTTCTTCGCGATGTTCTTCGCCGCTACCTTCGGGCTGTACGGTGTAGTACTGTTCTTCCTCCTGCTGAGCAGTCATCTGATTAAGCTGAAGAGCTTCGGTGTGCCTTATCTGAGCATGATCACCCCTAACCGGATGAGTGATCTTCGCGACTTTATTGTCCGGGTACCGCTGCAGTTGATGAAGCGCCGTCCTTCACTATTGGAGCCCAAGGATAAGCTGCGTAAAAGATAGCACAGTGAAAGGGAGGTGAGCCTATGATCACTAAAGCCCATGACAAAATTACAACGAGTCAAGCGACCATTATTATGGTAAATTACATTCTCGTAGCCGGGATATTCAGCCTTCCCCGGACAACCGTGCAGGCTGCAGGCACGCCCGATGTGTGGATTTCAGTAATACTGGGGGCGCTCTGTTCGATGATAACAGGTATTATTATTGTCAGACTCAGCCAGAGGTTTCCGGGCCAGACCTTTTTTCAATACAGCACCCAAATTACCGGTAAACCGGTCGCCGTATTGCTCGGGCTGGTGATCATCGGGTATTTCCTCGCGGTGTCCGGCTATGAGCTGCGTACTATGCAGGAGGTAACCATGTTCTTCCTCCTGGAAGGTACCCCTGCATGGGCAGTAGCCGGCCTGTTCCTGTGGGTCGCCCTTTATCTCTGCAGAGGGGGAATCAATGCTTTATCACGGCTAAGCAGACTGGTTGCTCCTTTGGCCGGTGCCATATTCTTCGGCGTTTGCCTGCTTAGCCTGAAGGTGTTCGATCTGGACAATCTGCGGCCTGTACTTGGAGAAGGCCTCACTCCGGTCTGGAGAGGAATTAAGCCAACGGCCCTAACCTATACAGCGGGCGAAGCTCTGCTGTTTCTTGTTGCTTTTATGGACAAGCCCAAACGGGCCGGCAGAGTTCTCGTGATCGGAACCCTGATCTCAATGATTTTTTATTTGCTGGCGGTTGTGCTGACGATAGGGGCATTTTCTGTAGAAGGAGTGGTTACCCGGACCTGGCCATTCATTGACCTGATCCGCAGCTTTGAAGTGAATCTGCTGTTCGAACGGTTCGAGTCACTGCTGCTGGTAATCTGGATAATGCAGATTTTCTGTACGTTCTGTATCTCCTTTTACGGAGCCGCACTGGGAGTCTCGCAAATCTTCAACCTCAAGCTGGATCATTGCCTGTTCCTGCTGCTGCCGGTGGCGTATATCATCACGGAAGTGCCGCACAACATTAATAATTTATTTGCCTTTGGCACTGGGCTTGGCAATTGGGCAATTGTACTCTTCGGACTGATCCCGCTGCCGCTGCTGCTCATTGCTTATTTCCGGAGAGCAGATTCATGAAGCGCTGCATTCTGTTGATTGTGTCGATCGCTCAATTAATGCTGTTAACGGCCTGCTGGAGCAGTGCACCGATTGAGAATTTGAATATGGAAGTGGCGGTAGCACTGGATGCGGCTGATGAGACCGTCATTGAAAAGAAGTTCGAGGCTGAGGGCGGAGATTATTCCAAGCGTGAGCGGATATCAGCGACCTATCAATTTATTGTGCCGCAAGGCGCTGTAGGCTCCAAAAAAGAAGGGGCTGCTTCGAGAAATTTCTACAATATGACCGAGACCGGCGATTCTATCTTTGAGGCCATCCGTGAGCTCTCGCTGCGCACCAACCGCCAGCCGATCGGACACCACTTAAAGGTGATTGTTATTGGCGAGAAGCTGGCCCGTTCCACGAAGCTGTCAGAGCTGATTGATTTCTTCAGCCGGGATAATGATATCCGCCCGAGCGTGCTGGTCCTGGTCAGCAAAGGGAAAGCCAAGGATGTACTGAACAATGTGCTGCCCGGCCAGACACCGGCTTTTGTGCTCGAAGGCATCTTCGGCAACAGAGACCGGAGTCTGCGCATCTGGGACCCGGTCACCATTACCAAGATTGTTGGGCCTTTGCACAGCAAGAAGAGCTTTCTACTGCAGAATGTTATTGCTGCGGAGAATGAAATGAAGTTTGCCGGAGCCGGAATCATTGACGGGGAGTCAGGCAAGCTTAGCGGTTTTTTGAGCGAGAAGGAGCTGGAGGGTGTAGTCTGGCTGACAGGCAAGGGGAAGGGCGGTGTACTCAAAACCCACAAGGATGACACCGGCAGGCTGATCACCTATGAGGTGAAAGCGATGAGCAGCAAGATCAAAGCGGTTGTGGAGGAGGGTCAGATTTCGTTCCATGTTAAGATTGAATCAAAAGGCCGGTACGCCGAAACCTTCTCAACAGACGGGGACCGGCTGGATGCGGCTTTTATGAGACGGGATGCCATGGAGCTGGAGAAGGAGGTAAGGAAGCTGGTTGAGACGGTGATTGACAAAATGCAACATGAGCTGCACGCCGACGTCGGCGGATTCGGTAAAACCCTGAGAATTCAGCATCCTGAGGAATGGCGGAAAGTGAAGGAGCATTGGGATCAGACGTTCACCGGGCTTCCGGTACACCTTGAGGTTAAGCTTCAAATCGAAGAGTATGGTGCTTCCGGTACAGCGACGGACTGACCCAAAATACATTGGAGGGAAATTACTACACAAGTAAAGCTTTGATCCCTATAATAGGGTCAGGGTTAATATTGCGAGCAAATCATCAACGGGATTTAAGGAGGCATATTCATGTTATTCATGCTGATTGTCAAAGCCTCGAAGAATTCGGAGGCCGGGAATCTCCCAAGTCCGGAACTCAGGCAAGCCATGACACAGTACAATGAGGAATTAGTTAAGGCAGGTGTGCGGGTTGCAG
This sequence comes from Paenibacillus sp. FSL E2-0178, assembly GCF_038593005.1. Taxonomy (NCBI): domain Bacteria; kingdom Bacillati; phylum Bacillota; class Bacilli; order Caryophanales; family Paenibacillaceae; genus Paenibacillus; species Paenibacillus sp. FSL E2-0178. The sequence continues at coordinate 427,617 of NZ_CP151953.1, read as the reverse complement.
CAAAAGGACTTCATCCAAGCTCAAACGGGATTCGCCTTTCGTATCCGGCAGCAGGGGGAGACCCGGTAATTACAGACGGCCCCTTCACGGAATCGGAAGACTTGATTGCCGGGTTCATTCTGATTGATGTGAATTCGAGGGAAGAAGCCATATCGTGGGCTATGCGCATGCCGGACCCGCAAGGGCATGGTGAAGGCCAGGTTGAATTGCGTCAGGTATTTGATTAACAGGACAATGACCAGCTAAATAGGCTGAACTTAAGAACTTAAGAACTTAAGAACTTAAGATTTTAACATACAACCAAATCCTTCAACCGTGAATAATGTGGCATCCGGGCTCCGGGCGGCTGCAGTTGCCGCAGGAATTTCCCGGTTCATCAGCTTTCTGGGGCTTAAGACGAAGTTCTGTAGCTTTTCATAAAATCCTGCACATAATACAACATTCCCCTCTCCATATCGGCTCAAATCCAATATTGTTGTAAAAAATGCAGCAATTCATCTGTTTCAAGCGGCGTAGACGGATTATTCTTGTATTTCATACAACAATCCTTACGAATACCCTGCTGTTTACGAACCAAAGTTGTAAAACGTACAACATTTATGTCTACCTCTACATGCGATCTATGCAGATGTCTCTCGAATTGTACGCACACAGATCCTATCCGGGTCTGTTTTTTGCTATATAGCCCTTTTACATAGAATACGACTCTCTTGGTTTGTCTTGATTAGGGTTATCAATTATGATAATCAATGGAATTGAATTGATTATCACAATTATAATAGAAGAGCACTAGATTCAGTAAAATTAAGCTCATTTGAGCTTGTTGAGAGGACGGCGAATATGCTCAGAAACTTCCGGCGATCCGCCATTTTACTTTGTTTGCTTATGATCTGGGGATGTTCCGGCAGCCAGAATCCACCGCTGCCGGATACACCCTCCCCAATCTCTTCCATTCCGCCCATCTCACCAGCTTCGCCAACTGTAAATACAGATCCGGAGGATGCCGCTAATACCTATTACGTATCTATAGCTGGAGATAACACTAACCCGGGAACAATAGATTCGCCCTGGAAGACGCTTCAGTATGCTGCCGATCATGCCGGTCCGGGGAGTTACGTCTATATTCGCGGAGGCGTGTATCATCAGAAGCTGCGCATCTCAAGAGGAGGCTCAGCGGCGGCGGGACCTATCGTGTTCGCCGGTTATCCCAATGAGACAGCAGTCCTTGACGGGGCAGGTCTGCCGGTTAACGGGCTGGAAGGACTTATCGAGATCGGTCAGGCGGGCTATGTAACCATTAGGGAACTGGAAATTCGCAATTATAAGACATCAACCAGAGGTGAAGTGCCTGCAGGCATCTATATTCACGGCTCAGGGAAGTCCATCTCGTTACTGAATAACCGCATTCATTCCATCGCCAATACCGCCATTCCTGAGGGGGACGAGCTTTCCGGCAGAGATGCCCACGGTATAGCGGTGTACGGCACTGAAACAGACGCAGCCCTGGTTGGCCTGACCATTGACGGCAATGAAGTGTATGATTTGGTCCTCGGTTCCAGTGAAGCGCTGGCTGTGAATGGCAATGTGGATGCTTTTGCGATTACGAACAATATCATTCATGACAATGACAACATCGGGATTGACCTGATCGGCTTTGAAGGTACGGCCGGGGACATGGCGGTAGATCAGGCTAGGAACGGAACGGTACGAGGTAATGTAGTCTACGGGATTTCATCCAATACTAATCCGTCATACGGCGCTTCTGTGCCGAACGGCAGCAATGCAGCGGGCGGAATATACATCGACGGGGGCAGGTCAATCCTTGTTGCGGAGAATCGCGTATACGACAATGACATTGGGATTGAGCTTGCTTCCGAACATAAGGGACGGCTAACCAGCAGCATCACGGTACAAGACAACCTGATCTACCGCAATCGCCTGACCGGCATTGCAATGGGCGGTTATGACGGAGAGCGCGGCGGCACCAGCGATAGTACGGTTGTATCCAATACACTGTACAAGAATGACCTCTTGGGCGACGGCAATGGACAATTGTATCTGCAAGCGAACTTAAGCGGCAATACGATTAGTAAGAATATTATTGTAGCTGGAGATTCCAGCGTCTTCATCAGCAACGAATACATGAGCAACCGGAATAACACGGTGGATGGTAATCTTTATTACGCTGAGGCTGGAGCAGATGAGGCGTACTGGGTCTGGAAAAAGAAACCCTACACCGGCTTCACCGCTTACCAGCGCGGCACAGGGAACGATTCCGGCTCACGATTTGCCGAGCCGCTGTTCAAAGATGCTGCCCGTGATGACTTCCGGCTGGAGCCGGGTTCTCCGGGAGCCGATGGCGGAGCAACAGAGGAAGGAGCACAGCCATGATTTATTTGCGGAGCTTTAAGCTGTCTGATGAAATCGAGCGCAATCCCAACACCTACCCTGACCATGTTTTTAAGCATATCGCCGGAGAGGTGCTGTTGTTTGACCGGATCACGGTGCTCTATGGCAATAACGGCAGCGGCAAATCCACGTTACTTAATGTAATTTCGGGCAAGCTGGGGATTCCGGGAGCCGAAAGAATGACCAGCTATGGGCATAGTATTTATGCTCAGCGGTTTGTGGAGAGAAGCAGCTATCAGCTCGGGCAGGATGAGCAAGAGCGTGCAATCAGGCGGCTCCCAGAAGGAAGCCGGTATCTGAAATCAGAGGATATTTTATATGAGGTCAAGAAGATCCAACAAGCCTCCGTCCTGCGTGAGGGACTGTTATATGAGCAGATGAACAAAGGAATGAGCAAAGAACAGGCAGCAGAATATGAAGCAACGTATGCCTTTAAGAAGAAGCTGGACGACATTCAATTCTCACAAGAGAAATACTCGAATGGCGAAACATCCATGCAATTTTTCGAGGAGCATCTGCTGCCCGGGCAATTGTACTTACTGGACGAGCCGGAAACATCACTGTCTCCAGCCAATCAGATAAAAATGGCCGAGCAAATCAATGAGCTGGCGCGATATTTGGACAGCCAATTCATCATTGCTACTCATTCACCTTATGTTCTAGGCACACTACAGGCAAAAATATACAACCTTGATGCAAAACCGCTTCAGACAGCAGAATGGTTTGAGCTGGACAATGTCCAATTCTTTTATCAGTTTTTCAATAAGCATAAGCAGTTGTTTGAATGAGAGTGGAATTTGTAATGACGGTCTGCTTCACCTGAACGGCTGCTCATGCGCCTTGCTTGTTCAGTCCGGCCATACCGAGTGTTTGCTCCAGCCGGTCCAAATCCACCGTGAAGTCTGCAAGTCCCGGAAAACGGTCATGTGCCGTACCGTCATCTTGTCCGTACATCATGTAGTAGTCAAGTTTGTTGTGGTTGCTGATCATCCAGTAAGTAGGCACAACATGCCGGAGATGAAAAATTTCGATAACAACGGTTCCCTTCATGCAGAAAGCAAGATTGGCCAGTCCGGCACCATGCGGCGATACTATCGCTTTGGCACAAGCAAAGAGCTGAACCTGCTGGGCCACGGTCCAATCCTCCAGACAAATAGGAACAAATCCGTACGCCTCCAAATACCGGATGACTTCATTCTCGTTAATGAACCGGCGGGCAGAAGCTTGGCCCCGGGAAATGAAAATACGGCTTGGTGAATGGGGGGTTGTGACGTGTCCGGGCAGCATAAACCTCCGGAGGGTAGCAGTGGTCCAAGGCGGGTAATGGGAATTCATCATCAGAGAAGGAACTACCAGCCGCTCCGCCTGAATTTCCCGGTCATCTGTGGCGTGAATTACGGACGATTCCGGTACGTCAAACATAGCTAAGGTCTCTTCCACGAAGGCTCCATAAGGATTCGGATTCATGATGAGGGTCTGAAAAGATATATTTAGAGTCCTGAGCATCCCCAGCCGTTCCAGGGACCTCCTGAAGCTCCCGGGCCTTCCGCCGCTGCAAAGCCGGATGTTCTTCCGGCGTCAGCATTCTGTGTAGTTGTCCATCGTATTCGGGGGACAGGTCGAAGATCAGTTTGCTGTCTGATGTCAGGATAGATCCAGATCGTCCCCACACACGCCCGCTCGGAATACATGCCACATATCCGCCTCCGGGTTGAAGGGTATAGGGTTGCAGGTAAGGGTGAACTTCCTGTTCAAGTGTGTTGGGGGCCCTGTATTCAGCGGCTCCTCCAAATTCAAAAGGTACAACACTTTCCCCGGCTCCAGAGGGAGCGGAAGCTGCCCATTCCCACACATCCCGGTAGAACCCGGACTCTCTCAGGCTTGTGCCTGCCGGCTTCTCGTTTCCGCAGATTTCTTCCACTGATCATCCCGCCATTCCCTTTAATCTCATGAATTTATTTTATGCGGGCCTAGCTTAACGGGCGCGAAGACAAGAAAAAAAGGCGGACATTCCCTAAGAAATGTGGGGGGGATATTTGCGTAAACGTTTTTACAAATATGCGGTTCCCAACTTCACCCGCTTGAAATTTGAATTCCACAAAATCCGCTCAAACCCATCCATTCAAAATCGAAGGCTGCAAAATTTATAAACCAGATACCTAACGCAATCAGGTTATGAATAACATTTGTAATTCAATGAACAGTAAGAACAGCGTCTTCCGTAACCGGAGGATGCTGTTTTTTTATATTACTTTTAGCCTTTTAAGTTATTACCAAATTCATTTAAGGGAGTACATTTTCTTATTTGCCCCGGAAGCTATAATGAAGGACATGAGAGCTCCTTAATACAGCCGGAGGGATGAGAGAAATGAAAGCGGTTTTATACAATCAGCGAAATCATGTCGGAATAAACAAGAGAAATAATTTTTGGTTCAGAATAAAAAGAGATGCCATCCTGTATGCCCTGTTGCTGGTGCCTCTGTCGTACATTGCCATTTTTAAATATGCTCCCATCTATGGCTTGATTATGGCATTCCAGGATTACAACATCTTCGCAGGAATAAGGGGGAGCGAGTGGGTTGGACTCGATGTGTTCCGGTTTATTTTCCAGCAGGACAGCTTCTATCGTGCACTGAAGAATACCCTGGTGCTGAATGTTCTGGATCTGATCGCGGGATTTCCGGCACCGATTCTGCTCGCCATTCTTCTGAATGAAGTAAGGCAGGCCAGATTCAAGAAATTAACCCAGACGGTCCTGTATCTGCCGCACTTTATGTCCTGGGTGATCATTGGGGGGATTGTATACCTGATGTTCTCGAACAGCGGGATGGTCAATCACTTCATAGCTGCCCTCGGACTAGAGAAGATTGAGTTTCTGTCGCAGAAAGTCCCCTGGCTGATCACCTACATCTTCGTTGGTGTCTGGCAGAATATCGGCTGGGGGACGATCATCTATCTGGCGGCGATCACCGGGATCAATAAGGAATTGTATGAGGCCTCCGATATGGACGGGTGCAGCAGGCTCCGCAAAATGTGGCATATTACTCTGCCCGGCATTAAGCCGACGATCAACATTCTGCTGATCCTTCAGATTGGGCGGATGGTGTCCATCGGGTTCGACCGCCCCTTCGTGATGGGGAATTCACTGGTCAGTGAATATTCCGATGTAATCAGTACCTTCGTGTATAGAGTCGGCATCAGCTCGGGAGACTTCTCCCAGGCAACAGCGGTAGGCTTATTCCAATCCGTGGTCGGTCTGACCCTGCTCATAGGCGCCAACTATATCGCGAAGAAATTAGGTGAGGATGGAATATGGTGAAGCTGATGAAGAACGTGCGTCCAGGGAAAAAAATGAGTGTAGCCGATGTTGCGATTATAGTATTCATTGTGGCCTTGTCCTTCACATGTATTGTTCCGTTCTTATATATGATTGCGCTTTCGCTAAGCTCTAACGAAGCGATTGTAGCCCAGAAGGTAGGGTTGTGGCCGGTTGGCTTCACTACAGAAACGTACAAAACGATCTTGAGCGATATGGATATGCTGTACACGCTGGGATATAGTATTGTGCTTACCATTTTCTTCACCGTCGTGTGTATGTTCCTGACCATTTGCGCGGCATATCCGTTAACGAAGAAGCGGCTGTGGGGAAGAAATTTCATTCTGTCAGCCCTCGTCTTCACGATGTATTTCAGCGGCGGACTGATTCCTTCCTATATTCTGGTTAAAAACCTCGGTATGATGAACACGGTATGGAGTCTGATTCTGCCGGGCGCCATGAGTGTCTTCAACCTGATCATACTGAAAACGTTCTTCACCTCGCTTCCTGAGAGTCTGGAGGAATCAGCGTCCATTGACGGGTGTTCGGATCTGGGCATTCTCATCCGGATTGTGCTTCCGCTCTCGCTGCCTTCCATTGCCACATTAAGCCTTTTCTATGCTGTGGACCGGTGGAATGGCTTCCAGGATGCCTTGTTCTATATTACGAAGAAGGAGCTGTACCCTATGCAGCTCAAGCTGTACCAGATCATTTCGGCCAATCAGCAGCTGGATAGCCAGCAGGGGGGAGAAGGAAGTATAGGCTCTTTCATTGTGCCTGAATCCCTGAAAGCAGCGAGCGTGATGTTTACAACCGTTCCGATTCTATTGATCTATCCCAAACTGCAGAAGTATTTCGTAGACGGTGTGATGACAGGGGCGATCAAGGGCTGATAGAACAACATATTAGATCAAAGGAGGGGATTCCAGGACAGTTGAATGATAAATGTAAAGCTAAGGGTTTACAGCATGAACGATTTCAATAAACAGGGGCATGAAAGGGTGGTTTATAGTGAAGACGGACATGAAGAAAATAGCAGCAGTTCTGTGTAGTACAGCTCTTCTGGCCAGTGTTGCGGCAGGCTGTGGAGGCAATGACAACAAGAGCGGGGAGACATCATCGTCAGAGGCATCAACGACTGCATCTGGCGCCCCTTCCGGTGCTCCGGTAACCTTGACGGTAGAAGTGTTCGACCGCGGGGTTCAGGGACAGCCGGATTTGAACAACAACAAATGGACCCAATACGTTAATGAGAAATTCGGCAAGCCCAATAACGCCATTGTAGAATTTGTTCCTGTCCCCCGCTCCCAGGAAGTCGACAAGCTGAATGTGTTAATGGCCGCGAACCAGGCTCCTGATATTTCCTTCACCTACGACGGGACCCTGGTCACCCGCTTCGCCAAAAGCAAGGGACTCTATACGCTGGACGAATTGCTGGAACAGCACGGCCAGCAATTGAAGTCGTACCTGGGTGACAAGGTGCTCTCCTACGGAAAATATGACGGCAAACAGGTCTCCATCCCGGGCAAGCGGACCCTGCTGGCCTGGAACGGAATGTTCATCCGCAAGGATTGGCTGGATAAGCTGGGCCTGCCGGTTCCGACGAACCGGGACGAATTGTATGAGACGCTGGTAGCCTTCCGTGACAAGAACCCCGGTAATGTTGACGGCGTCATCCCTTGGGCTACAGCGGCTGCCGGGATGAACTACACCTTCGGCAACCTGGTGCAATCGTTCTGGAAGACCATGCCGGAGGAGGAATTCATCACCACGACTAACTGGCTGAAGCCCGGTAACAAGGAGGCTTACCAATGGCTGAACAAGCTGTACAATGAGAAGCTGATCAGCCCCGATTTTGCCCTGGACAAAACAACCAAGCAGGCGGATGCTGATGTAACCAACGGCAAGGTAGGCTTCTATGCCGCCAACTGGGATTATCCGATGACACAAAAAATACGTGTTCCGCTGATGCAAAATTCACCGGAGGCCAACTATGTTCCGATTGATACCTTCAAGAATGACGAAGGCAAATACCTCAAAGAGGTATATAATGAGAATGGTATATTCTCCTTCATTCCCAAGAGCAGCAAGAACGCGGAGCTGGCGATTAAATATCTGAACTGGATGGCTGATCCGGAAGTGATGTTCTTCCTGCAGTTCGGTGATGAGGGCGTTAACCACAAGATGGTAGACGGCATCCCTCACGGGATTGCACAGACCGGCGAGAAAATGCAAATGAGCAATTTGAATATGGATTATACGATGATTGTAAACGGCGCTGAGCTGGGCGATACCGAAAAGAATGTCAGAACCTATGCGGCAGCGCTGGCAGCCGGGGACAAGAGTTATGAGAATCTGGCGATTGACTCCTATGCAATCAATACAACGGACGGCTATAGCAGCTACAACTATGGCATACCGAACGAAGCCAATATCAAGTACGGCAAAACGCTGGGCGACATGAACAAGCAAATGATTGACAGGCTGATCGTTGCCAAGCCTTCAGAGTTCGACGCCCTGTACGAGAAGCTGGTGAAAGAATATATGGACGCCGGCGGGAAAGCTGTTCAAGAGGAGAATGTGAAGAATTACAGAGAGAGCCAAGCCGCCAAAAAATAAGCTCATCATATTCGGATAAGCCATTGAGAGTTTCATCATGGTTTATCCGAATTTCGGTTGCTATTCCCGGACAATTTCACTATTATTCAGAGGAATCCATAGGTTCAGGAGGCTACCCATGTACAAGGTCATGATTGTAGATGATGAGTCGTGGGCGATAAGAGGAATACAGAACGCCTTCGACTGGGAGAAATATGGCTTTGAAATTGCAGGACAATATACAAGCGCTTACAAAGCGTGGGAGGCCATACGCACACAGCAGCCGGACTTGGTGTTTACGGATATCCGGATGCCGGATATCTCCGGGCTGGAACTGATGAAGCGGGCCAAAGCTCAAGGGCTGAACATTGAGTTTGTCATCGTAAGCGGATATGGGGAATTTGAATACGCCCAGGAAGCGATACGCCACGGGGCGCTCGATTATTTCCTGAAGCCTCTGGATGTCGATATGGCGGATACATTCATTGCGAAGCTGGCCGCTCACTTCTCCCGGAGAAGCGCAACGCGCAATCACCTTCTTCTGGATGCGCTGACCTCGGGGGATGAGACCGAGATCAGGCGATTCCTGCCGCTTCCGGCCAGCATGGCTGTATGCTATTACCAAGTGTTTGCGGTCTATTTGCGGAGTGATATTAAGGGTATCAGGAAGCTGTTGTCTCCGGAGGGCAGGAACATAACTGCCGTGGAGGTTGAAGCCGGGTCCCGGAAGCTGCTGGTCGTGCGGATGGCTGAGCATCTGAGCAGCTTGGAGTGGACCCCGTATGAAGGGGTGCTGACAGAGACGGGAATCCAAAGTGTGGGCATCAGCAGCATCAGCAGCCAGCTTCAGCAGGTGAGCAAACTTATCAAAGAAGCTGACCTGTCCGCCTCGCATATTTTTCTGGAGCAGACTTCAGCAGCCGTTCACTATGAGCCGAAGCTTCATCTCATGAAACCTTGTATTGATGGACTCTATACCATCATTCACGGGAATTCGCTTGACGATATGGATGTGTACATTACAGGACTGCAGAAATACTTCAGGAACCATCTTCTGGGCATGGGTGAGGTGGTCTACTTATGGAATCAGGCTGTCGGGATGCTTATAAACACGTATGCTGAGGAACTGAGGGACATGGAGCTGGAATTCCTCAATTATTCCGAGATCAAGGAACGGTTCGAAGACTTTGCGTCTCTGTGCAGCTTCTTGCATGACGTCCTTACGGTCATCCGGCATGGCAGCAGCCGTTCCTTGCAGGAAGGGGATATCCTATCCTGCTTCAACCGGATGGTCGCCTATATCGACCGGAACTTTGAGCAGAAGTTGTATCTGAAGGATTTGTCTGTCCAGTTCTTCATTAATCAGGTGTATTGCTGCCAGTTGTTCAAGAACAATCTGGGCAGAACCTTCTCCGAATATGTGGCAGAGCTGAGGATCAGGAAAGCCCGGGAGCTGCTGAAGCATACGGACCTGTCCATTGAGCAAATTGCCGTTAAGTCGGGGTATGTGGATTATTATTATTTCAATAAAGTGTTCAAGAAGCATTGCGGGATGACGCCCACCAAATTCAGAAAAAGCTAATCGGATCGGAGCGGTAAGCCATGAAGACCAGTAAAGTGAAATTAAAACATCAGATATGGCTTATCTTTTTTTTCTCGATCGTTATATTTACCGTCATGGAGATCTATTTCTTCCATAGCTTCTCTAATTTAACCCAGAAGCGGGCTGCCACTTACGGCAACCAGATGATTGAACAGACCCGCCACAAGATTGATACGGTGTTCAATGATATCCGGGTCAGCACCGGAATTGCAGTCAACAGCAAGCTAATTCAGGAATTCTCCGTGGAGGTTGATGACTACAAAAGAGCGTTCGACAGCGGTCCGTATGCACTGGATCTTATGGAATACATGAGATCCTTCAATTCCTATGTGAACGGCATCATCATTAACGACATCAAGGGAAGGCGGCTGCACAGTCTGGACTCGGCAAGCGGCGATATTTTTTTCATCAACCCCTATGATACTTTTATTCAGAAATATAAGGATGACCCTATGCTGCGGGAGCAGGGGATGTTCACCACGATTCTGAAAGACGAACGGACAGGTACGGAACAGTTCTTCTATATCGCGCCGATTGTGGAGAATATTGGGGGAGTGTATTTCTCCCAGATTACAGGTTACTGCACCGTGATGGTCAATATGGACAAGATGCAGGGGCTGGTGGAAAATACAGAATTAACAGCCAATTCCACCTTGTACATACTGAATAACCGGGACGAAGTAATCGCCTCCACGAATTCTAATGCTCGCGGTACCTTGTTCAGGGATATGCTGTCTATGGATAAGGATATCCTGCTTAATGGTGTAAAAGAAACCATCGACGGGGAGGAGATTCTCGTTCAGGTCAAGGGTCTGGAGGAGGCTGACGGATGGCGGGTTGTTAGTATGATTCCGGTGCGTGAACTGACTGCGGACATGGCCCCGATGCGGAAGGTCAGTATTATCGTCGGCATTGGCATTATTCTAACCATGCTCTTAACCGGCAGCTTCTTCATGAACAATCTGATGCGCCCGCTGATGGGACTTGTGATGGATATGAAGAGGGTGGGGAGACGGGACATGGGCTTCCGTATTAAAGTCCGGTTCACCAATGAGGTGGGCTTGCTGGCCCGTGACATTAACCGGATGATGGATGAAATGGAGGAAATGGCCAGAGACATGTTTGGTACCCAGGCCAGACTCTATGAATCCGAGCTGAGCCAGAAGCAGGCGGAATTCTCTGCCCTGCAGAGCCAGATTAATCCCCATTTCCTCTATAATACGCTGAACTGTATCAGCAGCATCGGGCTGGAGTACGGAAGCAGAGAGATTGCGCAAATTACATTCTGTATGTCTAAAATCTTCCGGTACAGCATCAAGAAGGATAATCTTGTACAGATCAGGGAAGAAGTTGACTGTATTCAGGCTTATATGAAGATCATCTTAATCCGCTACGAGAATAAATTCTCCATGGAGCTTGATGTGGAGGAGAGGCTGCTATCTATGAAGACGCCCAAGATGATCCTCCAGCCTATTGTGGAGAATTCTGTCTACCACGGGCTGGAGCGGATGGACGAAGGCGGCCGGCTTCTGGTTACCGGAAGGATGGATGAGCATGGAGATGTGTGCTTCTGTATTACAGATACAGGGAAAGGAATGGAACCGGAAGTACTAGCCGCCCTCAAGGCCAAGCTGGACACGGATTCCCCGGAGCGCACGCCAGACGGCCAACCGGCAACAGGTATTGGGATCACCAATATTCATAACAGACTCCGGCTGCTGTTCGGAGAAGGTTACGGGATCACCATAGAAAGCCGGTTTGGGCATGGAACCACAGTGACCGTGAAGATTCCGCAGCTGGTTAATGACCGCATATCTTTAGAAGAGTAGCCTTTGAAAGAGTAACAGCAACTCAGAATATTATGAGATGAACGAAAGGGATATGAGCTATAACTACACCGATCCTGCGGACAGAATACCCGCGTCCGTAATTCGTAAGATTCGGCTGGATTCCCAAGGTTCCCCCTGGAGGACATCAGACAGATCTTTACCGGGAAGGGCAGATAGCCTGACTCGTACCATCAGGACCCATCTGTTATTCAGGATGTGTCCTTTTTTGATTGCATGGCTTCAGAAACTGGGAAGAGTATGGGCAAAGGTGTGGCAGCGCCTGTCGTCGCCGGAAATAGTTGGATTAACTACACTTGCTCATGAACGTAGGTGTCCTTCACAGGGAACAGTTGGAAAAATAGCACTTAATAGACGGCAAATCGAGCAGAGTAGAGGAAATCCCTGGAATTAAATGATGTTTATCCAACTAATTCTCTCAGATGCTGCAAACCGTCCAAATTAAGATACGTTTATCCAACTAATCATTTATTCCATATAAGAGGCACTAAAGAAATAAACAAAAAGCAAAAGAAGCGGAGCGGAAATTTGGAACTGTAGTAGCAGTAGCGACCGCCTGAAAGCTTTCCGCAGGAAAGCTAGCATCGGAAGCAGCAGCAGTCACCGGATTTCCACCGCGAAGAGCCGTATTAATCAAGGAATCTGGTGACAACAGCGGCCGGAAGTCCAAATGTTCACCGCAGTGACGACGAAGCTTCAAGTTCAATACTTAAGTGCCTCTTATATAACCTCAGATTCACCCTCCGGTTGATTTTATGGTTTCCTGCCACACTGAAGGCACTTTTTTCTAAAACGGTTACAAAAACCATTTAAGATAGTACATTTTTTAAAAGTTCTCCAGAAGGTAGAATGAGGACGCTAACCCGAAAAATCTAACCAAGAGGGAGATGAAAAAATGAAAGCGTTTTTATCTGTCAAAGGAGGGCTGCACATGCCTGGCAAAAAATCCAGAGTGCTGCTGCTGTGTCTCGCACTGCTGCTGATGCTGCCACAATGGGGCGGGGTGGCTGCTGCGGAAGAGTCAACGCCAGCTTCACCGGGGCCGGCCGCTGTACAAGGAGGGAATAACGTGTCCGATTTCTACAATGTTATTATGCAGACGGGAGCCGATCCCTGGGTATACCAGCATACGGACGGCTATTATTACAACGTATTCGTCAATGCCAGCGGGATCATGATCCGCAGGGCGAAGACCATCACCGGCATTGAAGCGGGTGAGCGGAGCCTGGCCTGGACACCGGTTAAGGGGACCCAGTATAGCTCCAATGTGTGGGCGCCGGAAATGCACTATCTCAAAGATACGGACGGAGCGTACAAATGGTATATCTACTTCGCGGCCGACAACGGAACCAACGCCAACCACCGTATGTACGTGCTGGAGAACGCCAGTGCAGATCCGCTGAGCGGAACCTGGGAGTTCAAAGGTAAAATCACCGATCCCACCGACCGCTGGGCGATCGACGGCACGGTGCTGACGGTGGGTGAGCAACACTATTTCATCTGGTCCGGCTGGGAAGATACGGACGGAAGCTTCCAGAATCTATACATCGCCCGGATGAGCGATCCGCGGACCATCAGCTCGCAGCGGGTACTGATATCTACGCCTGAACATGATTGGGAGACGTCCCCGGGCAGAATCAATGAAGGCCCGCAGATCACGATAAAGGGCGACACCATTAATCTGATCTATTCTGCCAACGGAAGCTGGACGGACAGCTACTGCCTCGGGCTGATTACCGCCAAGCTCAGTGATGATCCGCTGAATCCGGGCTCCTGGATTAAGCGCGATCAGCCGGTCTTCTCCAGTGCGAATGGCGTGTACGGCCCGGGCCACCACAGTATCGTCACCTCTCCAGACGGTACAGAGGACTGGATTATCTACCATACCGCCCGCTGGCCGGGCTCAGGCTGGACCCGCAATGTCCGTGCGCAGAAGTTCACCTGGAATGCAGACCATACGCCGAACCTGGGAGAACCCGCCAATCCAAACAGTCCGCTTGCAGTGCCTTCGGGTGAGCCGGTGCGGACGCGTTATGAAGCGGAAGCAGCTCTATTGGTGCAAGATCCGGCTGGTGAATCTTCCCCGGCTGTCCGTCGGGAAGCCTCCGCTTCCGGCGGGGTGAAAGTCGCCAACATCAGCAGCGCCAATGATTATGCCCAATTTACAGTAAACGCACCGGAGGCGGGATTTTATGTGCTGTCTGTGCGTAATGCCAATGGCTCACCGGGTGCGGGAGATGCCTCCCATATCCTGTCGGTCAACGGCGGATCCGGGGCCGCTATGAACATCGTCTATTCGGGTGATAACCGCTGGGGAGCCTCCACGGCGAAAGTCTATCTTCAGCAAGGCGACAACCTCCTCCGTTTCTCGAAAGGGAACAATGTGGCTGAGATCGACAGTATGGACGTATTCCGGCTTGATACGGCGGAGCTTCTATTTGAAGCTCCCGGGTTCACGCTAGGCTTGGGGGAAACCCGCAGCTTGCCACTGTATACGGTAACAGGCACTACCTATTCCGCTGTTAACACGGGAGTTGTCCTCAGCTCTTCGGATACGAAGGTGGCTGTTATTGACGGCGGGAATCAGATTAAGGCTGCCGGAGCAGGAAATGCCATCATTACCGCTTCATACAACGGGAAAATGGCCACAGCCACAGTTAATGTTGCTGCTGAATCTAGATCTGTACATTCCGTAGTCTTCAGCGGGTTGAAGCCCATTCTGACCAGCGGGCTGACCAGCTTACCCCTTCAGCTAACAGCACATTACAACAACTATGAAGTACAGAATGTGACACAGAATGCCCAGTATACCAGCAGCGATCCCGAAGTGGCCCGGATAGATTCTAATCCAGTCACCCGTTCAGTATACGCGGTTAAACCGGGTACAGCCCTCATTACAGCCGCATATAGCGGCAAGCAGGTTACCTTCCGCTTAAAGGTAATTGCAGCATCGGATGCGGTTCAAGTAACTTCAGTAGTGAGGACTCCTTCTGGAGTAAGCCCCACGCTGCCCGGCGTTGTGGATGTTGTCTACAACAACGAGCCGAAGCAGGCCGCTGTCGTCAGCCGGGAGCTGACAGGACTTGATTTCAGTTCGATTGGCACCGTTCAGGTGCCTGTTACCCTGAAGCTGGCCGGACGTGAGTTCTTCTCCACCGTTTCCGTAGAAGTTGTTCCGGGTTACGGTCTGGATGAGATTGTGAATCAGCTTCGCAGCAAGCTGGTCAATTTCTCCTATCCTTTGGGCGACGGGCTAGGTAACTATAGTCAATCCAAGTATAACGCCTTCGTGGCCGAAGTGGATCACGCGGAGGAACTGGCCGGGAACGCGGATTTAACCAAAGTGCAGTTTGACGGGGAGCTTAATAAGCTTGCTGAAGCAGAAGCGGCCCTGTTAGCTTCGCTTAACACTACACAGGATGGTGTGTTCTATAACGCTTACCGGGATTTCTCCGGCGACACGGCGGGCAAATACCCTTACGGCATTGTCAGCGAAGCTCTCACTGGCGGTGCTGCCGCCACTGTGCAGGAGGAAGGCGGGAATAAATTCCTGCGGCTGACAACTGCAGCTACAGCGGGTAAGGTCAATCTGTTCCTGCCGTATATAGGTGAAGTCAAGGCCGGTACGAATCAGCGCATCGTCATCGAATACCGCGTCAGATTAAACAGCAGCTTCCAGTACGCCAATGGAGCCATGGTGAGAAACGACAGCGGTACCAGCAATTATTCCATGGTCACGGCGTTTGATACGGGTAAAATCATCGTGCAGAACGGAGCCTCTACTAAGGTTAAGGTTAAAGACTCCAGTCTGAGCACATGGTACAAAATCAAAATGGTGGCTAACTGGGATGCCAAGACTTATACCGTCTATATTAACGATGCTCCGGTTCCGGTTGCCACGGACTTCAGCTTCCGCCATACCGGCGGCAGCAAGCTGACCGGCCAGCTGTTCGGCATCGACGGCTACGCTAATGCCTCCATCGACTTCGACGATTTTAAAGTCAGGGTTACCGGAGATTAACCAATAATGGGGTGAGCTGAAGTGATCCGATATTCAAAACGTTTGTTTGCAATGATGATCACAATCGTACTTTTGGCCGGGGTGATGCCCGCCTATGCTGCCAATACTCCGCTTTCAGAGGACGGAGGAATGCTATCTGAAGCGGGGAAGGCCGGCGATTTCCCATTAGCGGCTAACGGAACGGCCGCGGCCCTCTGGGTTGACGCCGGGGAGAAAGCTCCGGTCAGACGCGTGGTGAATGACTTGAAGGAGGATATCAAGCGGGTCACCCGTCTGGACGCCCATGTGAATAGCGGGGCCGCCTTGCCCCAGGGCCCCGTCGTGATCGTGGGCACACTGGCTGACAGTGCTCAGATCCAGGCGCTTATTACCGAGGGGAAGATCAGCGCAGCTGAAGTAAGCACAATTAAAAACAAATGGGAAGCCTACCTGATCAAGGTGGTAGACGGCCATACGCTGGTCATCGCCGGATCGGATTCCCGCGGAGCCATCTTTGGCGTATACGAGCTCTCGGAACGGTTGGGGGTAGACCCGTGGTATTTTTTCGCGGACACTGCAATCCAAACCAAGGATGAGGTATATATAGCAGCCAATACTTCGGTTACTGACATGCCGGATGTGCAGTACCGGGGCGTATTCCTCAATGATGAGGAAAAGCTCAGCCGCTGGGCCAAAGAGGTCATCCAAGACCCGGACACGATGGGGCCGCAGACGTATGCCAGAATTTTCGAGCTCATTTTGCGGCTGAAGGGCAATTACCTCTGGGCGGCCATGCATGTCAATTCAATCAACAATGTTCCGGGCAATATGGAGCTGGTGCAGGAATACGGCATCGTGCTCGGCTCCAGTCATCCCGATATGCTGCTGCGGACGAACACCCACGAGTGGGATGAGTGGAAAAAGAGCTATGCTGCCCGGAAGGGGGTTAACCCCGACACGATCCAGTACGATTACACCGTGAGCAAGGAGGCCGTGCTTCAGTACTGGCGGGAAAATATTGAACGCCATCAGGACACCGAGGCGCAGTGGACGCTAGGGATGAGGGGAATCCATGACGAGGCTTTCAATGTAAAGAATCTCATGGAGCCTGCTTTTAATTACCTGGGCGGTGATCTGGAAGAGCGCAAAGCTGCCCTTATGAATGAGATCATCCGGGAACAGCAGAAGCTGCTTCGGGAGATACTGGGCCAGGATAAATACGAGAATGCCTTCCAGGCGTTTATCCCTTACAAGGAAGTTCTGCCTATCTATAATCATCCCAGATTTGATCTGCCGGGGAATGTGACCGTGATCTGGTGCGATGATAATCACGGAATCATGCGGAGTGTTCCGGAGGCCGAAGAACGTGCGCGCGATGGCGGACACGGTCTATACTATCATGTCTCTTACTGGGCACCTGTTGACCAGAGCTATCTATGGCTCAATTCAATCCCTCTGGCCTTGATCGGCGAGGAGCTCAGCAAGTCGTGGGATCATCAGATCCGCAAGTCCTGGATCCTCAATGTGGGCGATATCAAGCCGCAGGAGGCTGAGATGACCTTCTTCATCCGTTACGGGTGGGACACAGAGAAGTACAAGAACCGCGCAGATCAATTTCTTAAGGACTGGGCTTCCGAACATTTTGGCAGTGCGTACAGTGACGAGACCGCTGATATTTTGGGCGCCTTCTACCAGCACACCAATGTCCGCAAGCTTGAGCATATGAAGGTGGGCCTGTTCAACCAGACGGACTATGGAGATGAGAGCTCCAGTCGCATGGCCGTATATCAGGACTTGTTCAACCGTACCGCCGCTATATACAATGCGTTGCCTGAGGCGCAGAAGCTGAGCTTCTATGAACTGGTGCAATCCAAAATAAACTGGGCCTATTACGTCAACAAAGCCTACTATTATGCGGATCGAAGTAATCTCGCTTCCGATCAGGGCAGGATGGCTTCCGCTGATACGTTCCTCAAGCTCTCTCAGGAGGCCGATCTGGCAAAAAAAGACGAGATTGCGCGCTATAGTTCGATGGCAGAGGGCAAATGGAAGGGATTCATCGATCCCGAGATTGCGCCCCCTCCGGTCATTAATCAGCTTCCGCCCGGCACACCGGCGCTGGTGCTGGGCGACCCGTCCATGGGGGTGGTCGTGCAGGGTGAGGTAATGCCGCAGGCGGACTCCGCTCTGGTCTTCTCCCCATACAACCAGGATGGCAAGTTCGTTCTAGTCTTCAACAAAGGAGCCGGCAGCATCAGCTGGACGGCCGCCGCAGATCAGCCTTGGATACAGCTATCTGCTGCGGCAGGAACCGTAAACGACGAGACCCGGATCTGGGTGACCGTGGATCAGATGGAAGCCCACCAGGGCGCAACCGCAGCAATTACGATTACCGATACTGCCGCAGGCACGAATAAGACCATTCAGGTGGTCATTGAGAATCCGGCAGTGCCCCTGTCCGCCATCCAGGGCTACGCGGAGGCTGACGGCTATGTCTCGATCGAAGCCGAGCATTACAGCCGCTTGAATCCAAAGGGCGGTAAGACCTGGAAGATCGCCCCTGATCTGGGGCGTGCTTTTGGCGGTGATGTCGTGCGTGCCTCTGCTCCTGACCTGAGTGCCGTAGAGGAGAGTGCAATTCTCTCATCTGCTCCCAGCCTGGAGTATGACATTAATCTGACCTCATCAGGCCAGTTCCCGCTGGAAATCTACCGGATTCCCACGCTGAATTCCAAGGGGAAGGTACGCTTTGCAGTATCTGTAGATAACGAAGCCCCAATGGTTGTGGAATCGGCCGCCGCCGATGAGGGGCAGGGCACCATCTGGGTCAGCAACATCTTCCATATGATCGAGAAGCATGTGGTGAGTTTGCCCGCTCTGTCAGAGGGACAACACACTATCAAGCTGTGGATGGTAGATAACTTTATTATGGTTGACAAAATGGTGCTCTACACCTGTCCGGAGGGTATTATTCCAACCGAGCTGGGTCCTGACGAGAGTTACCACCACGAATACAACACATCCTTCAGCTCCGGCAATGATCTTCTTCCTTGGACCCTGGCGGCAGCGCAGCCGAAGAATATCCCGGCCGGCTGGGGCGGGGGAGCTTTTGTAGAAGCGGATGGAAAGGTGGGCATTGAAGCCGAATACGCCATGGAGCATCTGCTTGAATCCGAAGATCAGATTACCGCGGATATGAAGGCGTACACCGTCTCAAAGCGGGATAAGGCCCAGGCGGCAGGGAAGATTCCCAATGCCTGGCGTCTGACTCAATCAGACACCGGTATGGCCATGCGCCTTCCCGATCTGGGCGGACAATGGTCAGCGAATGCAGAATTCCCTGTATATAGTCCGGAATTGACGTACACCATCCATTTCAGCAACACGGGTACGTACAATGTCTGGGTCCGCTGGCGGTATGTTGATAACGCTTCCGACTCCATCCGCGGCGGGCTGGACGGCACGCTTGGCAACTTCCCGGCAGATGTATTCTTCAGCAATAATCTGGATGAGAAGTGGCACTGGAAAAACGTGGGTAAGGTTACCGCCGCCACAGCGGGCGAACATGACTTCAGCCTGTGGATGCGCGAGGACGGTCTGTATATCGACCGTATCTACCTGACGAAGAGCGGCGAGACGCCGACCGACACCCTCTGGACGCCCTCCCTCCGTACGGAGAGTACTGTAGGGCAGAGACTCCAGACCGCTGTGAACGCGAAGCGCACCGCAATGTCAGGGATCTCTTATCCCTTAGGTGACGCTCCCGGTCATTACAGTCAGGAGGCATACGCCTCCTTAATGAGCGCGCTTGCGGCGGCGGATGCCTTGGCCATGAGCGGTACAGCTTCGCAGCAGCAAGCGGATGAAGCCCTGAATGCCATTACTGCCGCTGAGACAGCGCTGGATAACTCTCTCCTCCTTACAGGGGGGGGCGTGACCTATAATGTATACCGGGATTTCTCGGTTGATACGGCGGGCAAATATCCTTACGGCTTTAACGTAGAGGGGATGACTAATGGTGCTACGGCCACTGTGCAGGAGGAGGATGGGAATAAATTCCTGCGGCTGACCACAGCTTCTGCTTCCGGCAAGGCTGACCTGTTCCTGCCATATACAGGTGAGGTCAAGGCTGCTGCGAATCAGCGTATCGTTATCGAATACCGTGCCAGAGTCAACAGCAGCTTCCCGTACGCCAATGGCGCCATGGTGAGAAATGACAGCGGGAGCAGCAATTACTCTATGGTCACGGCGTTTGATACGGGTAAAATTGTTGTGCAGAATGGAGCCTCCAGCAAGGTTAAGGTGAAAGACTTCAACCTTAACACCTGGTATAAAATTAAAATGGTGGCTAACTGGAACGCCAAGACTTATACCGTCTATATTAACGATGCTGCGGCTCCGGTGGCCACAGACTTCAGCTTTCGCCATACCGGCGGCAGCAAGCTGACCGGCCAGCGCTTCGGTATCGACGGCTACGCCAATGCCTCTATCGATTTCGACGACTTTAAGGTTTACATTACTAACATTAACACTACTAATGCCCGGCCGGAATCGAAGGATCAACCAATTGAAGCGGCGGGAGTCATGGAGGGATAGATATGTCAACTCCGTTATATGAGAAATTCGAGCCTTTACGAAATGCTAAGCTTGTTCTGGGATATCTGACATCCATGGTAGATGAAAAGGAAGATAACCTTCCGTACTGGCTGGTGCTGCCTCATAAAAAACCAGCTGAAGCCGCTCATTGCCGGGTGGATGATGCCGAGCTGGTCGGATCATGGTATGAAGCCATTGACGCCGTCCGCAAAATGCTGAAAACGGAAGAGGGAGCAGAGGTTCAGTCCTCCTTTTACCGCCATCTCATGAAGTCCTGGGGAGAGCACGGGCTTCGCTTTCATGAGCCATACCCCTGGACCCATACGAATCACAGCTCATTTCATGAAATGGGCTATATTCTTCCGGCGCTGAACCGGATGGTGGAGAACAATCCTCTGGACCCGGAGCCGGATAAGAGGGCGTCCGAGCTTGTAAGAGGGCTCCGCTCCCTGGTCATCGAAAGAAAGGTCCGTACCTTCTGGTCAGGCGATTATGAGGAAAAGGAGCCGGTGTACGAATTCCCAAATGACGTGTATTTGAAAGACGGCGGGTTCGATCTGTCCCGGCATACCGGGCGGGGGGAGCAGGCAATCCGCAATGCTATTATTCTTCACTCCCTGGTGCGCAGATATGAGATCGCCGGAGACGGGGGGGCGCTTGATCTGGCGGTCGGCATTGCCAACCACCTCTTAGGACCTTCACGGTATTTTAATTACAAAATGGAGTTTTTCGGCCATGTCCATTCCGCGGGCTGGGTGGCCTCGGGTCTGGTCCGTCTTGGACGTATCACAGGGACCGGGCAGTATATTGCCGCAGGCAAAGGGATATATGATTATATCCGTTCCCTGTCCTCCTCCTTCGGCTGGGTGCCCGAATATGCCCAGTGGCATCCCCAGCATGAAGAGCACTGTGAAACCTGCTGCATCAAGGATATGATTGAATGCGCCAATGAATTGATTCTGGCCGGGTACGAGGAATACTGGGGTGATATGACCCTGTTTGCACGGAACCAGCTGGTGGAGAACCAGGTCAAGGTATCTTCCTATGTAGTGACAGACAATACCCTGCCTGACGGGGAGGGAGTCACCTACAGGGAGATTGACAAGAGAATGATTGGCGGCTTCACCGGCGGTTCCCTCGTTAACTCCATCTCATTGTCCAAATTCCGCTCTATTGCGGGCTGCTGCGTCGGCATGGCTCCGGTGGCACTGGAGATCGTATGGAATCGGGCCGTGGAATTCTGTGATGGGAGAGTACTCGTCAATATCCCCGTGGATAAGGAGACGGAGGAATCGACGGTAAGCATGAATTACCCCGATACAGGCTATATTTCCATCAGGCCCAAGATGCGCTGTGATGTAGCGGTACGGGTGTACGACTGGATGGGGCAGGACCTAAGCACGAAGATTAATGGAGTAGAATGCGCAGCCTCAAGGGAGGGTAATCTGGCGGTATTCCGCAATGTAGCTGCGGGAGATATTGTCGAGCTGGAGCATCCTGTCGAAACGGCGGTGGTCCAAGAAACGGTGCGGGGCGAAGAGTATTCGGTATCCTGGAGAGGCTGTGACGTCATCGATATGCTTCCGCGCGGAGAGCACTTGAGACTGTACCAGCGGGATTTACAGCTACCGAAAACCTATCCGTCTGCTGTAGATGTTCACTTCACCGGAGCCGCCAATTATGGTCCTACCCAGCAGGCGCAGGACAAAAAGTAACGGCAGCCACAGACACAAGTTTACAAAGTTACAAACAGAAGCCACAGCCGGCAAAAGCAATGTCCCGGTTGTGGCTTTTTTGTTCCGTTTCATTGCAGAGGAGTTGAATGCCTTTCTTGCATTTAATGCAGGTGAAATGTGTCACAATTGTTAATTATATGGGTTATTATGGTAAAATAATATAGGTTTAGGGGATTTTTTATGCAAAATAATTGACCGTAGGAAGAACGAGGTCTATAATCTGGTATATAATGGAATGTAAAGGAGTGAAATAGAAATTGCTACAACTGGATGGGATGGATTCAGATTCTTTAACAAATATGATTAAAGTCTCGTTTTCATGGGAAAACTGGGCAGCAATCATCGAAATTTCAGACAAGCTCTTTGAACTCGCGGCCATTACATATGACTCCACACAGCAACATAGCGCCAACAGCAAAAACGGAAAAAGACACATAGCCTATTACTTTGGTTACAGTTCGTGCATGAAAGGGATTGCTTATCAGAAATTAGGTGATTATTCTGAGTCAAGGAAATGCATCAGCCGGTATGCAGACTTGAGCTGGATTAAAGAATTAAATGAAGAGGGGCTTGCAGAGGTCGAATACTATAAGAATATTGCTGTAGCAAACACCTACGTTCTGGATCTGCTTGAAGGAAAAACGAATGTTCTGTCTGACTATGTGGAATTTATCCTCAAGAGTGATAAAGAAGAACTTCTGGCAGGCTTAATCACAGTGTTAGAATCCGCAATTAAATATAATTACCCTATCGATTGGGTGCTTGAAGAATTTAAGGAGCAAGTCGAAGAAATAGGCAGCAAAGAGAAACGTGAAGATGTAAGGTACTATATAGATTACATCTATTTACAATCCATTTATTTATATAAGAGGGAAAAAATTGTCGATGCCATAAACCTAATATTGGATAATTTGATATTAAGTGATAATCTTGAAGACGGGACAGGCTTTAGGAAGACGACTGCATTTTATGAACTCGTCAGGCCCCATGCTTCAACCTCACAACTAGAGAGACACCGCAGGATCATGCAAAATATCTTAGAGAGGGAGTTTTTAAAAGATGAAAAGAACATGCTTGTTATTAACAGTCGCATTGTTGATTAGTTCTGTCGTAATCTCAACTTCCGCAAGTGCAGCAGATAGTAGCAGTCCAAATGTAAATACGGCATCTAACCTTATTACCATTAATAATCACGGGGCAGGACACTGATCTGAGCTTTGTCAAAAGAAATAACTTAAACGAGAAAACCCGCGCCGAGCGCGGGTTTTTCTGCGTTTAAGGGAACAAATATCTCATATAAGCTAAACATGCTGAGCTGATGAACGTAGAGGAAATCCGACTGATTATTTGCTGTAGAACCAGGACTGGCTCATCCTACTCCTTAACGGCACCAAGCACGATACCCTTGACGAAAAAGCGCTGGAGAAAAGGATAGACCAGCAGGATGGGCAGCATGGCGATGAAAATCTGCGCGGATTTGACGCTCCGGTTGGAGAGCGTTTGCAGATCCTCGAAGCGGATACCGGTCTTGCTGAAATCCTGCACAACGACGATGGTCTGCAGCAGCGTGGCGAGGGGCCAGCGGTCGGGCGAGGTCATGTAGAGCATGCCGTCAAACCAGGCATTCCAATGGCCCACAAGGGTGAACAGGGACAGGGTGGCGATGGCCGGAAGCGACACGGGAAGATAAATCCTGGACATAATCTGGAAGGAGGTTGCACCGTCCATAATCGCGGCTTCATCCAAGTCGCGCGGCAATGCCCGGAAGAAATTCATCATCAGGATGATATTCCAGACATTGACCAGGCCCGGGAGGATGAAGATCCAGAAGGAGTTGATCAGGTTGATCTTCTCCATCAGGATATAATGCGGGACGAGCCCGGCGTCGAAGATCATAATAATCAGAAAGAACCATACATAGAAGCTGCGTCCGCGGAATTCCTTGGAATTCCGCGAGAGGGGGAAGGCGGCCAGCACCGTTACGCACATGGCCAGTATCGTGCCGACAGCGCTGCGCAGCACTGAGATTTTAAGTGCCGACAGGAAATTACTATTCTCGAAGGTACGCAGATATCCATCCAGCGAGAAATCCACGGGGATCAGTCCGACCAGGTTGGAATCTGCTGCCGATTTACCGCTGAGGGACACCGCAAAGATATGGAGCAGCGGCAGCACGCAGACCACGGATATCAGCACAAGAAAAGCGATATTGAACAGATAGAATATGCGGTAGGTCGGGTTTTTATGGTACATGAGGCCTTTCCTCCTTCAAATTGACAAGCATGTCAGAAAATCCGGTAATTTGCCCACTTGTAGGCTGAATAGTAGCCTCCACCGATCATGATAAAGCCGATCACCGACTTGAACAGGCCGACGGCGGTGGACAAGCTATATTGGCCTTCCTGGAAAGAACGGTAGACATACGTATCGATAATATCGCCCTTGTCCAGCACCAGGGAATTGATCAGATTATAGATCTGGTCGAAGTTGGCGTTCAGCATGTTGCCCAGCGATAGGGTGAAGACCACAACGATGATCGGCAGCATCGAGGGGAGCGTGATGTAGAGAGTCTGCTTCATGCGGCCCGCCCCGTCAATCTCCGCCGCTTCGTAGAGCGCGGGATTGATGCCGGACAGCGAGGCCAGGAAGACGATGGCGCTGAAGCCGAATTCCTTCCACAAGTCGCTCAGAATGACAGTGAAGCGGAACCAGTTCCCTTCACTGAGGAACATCACGGGCTGCATGTGGAAGAAGCTGAGCAGCTGGTTCACAATCCCTTCCAGGGACAAGAGATCAAGGAGAATGCCGCCCAGAATCACCCATGACATGAAATGGGGCAGATAGACCAGGGTTTGAACCGAACGCTTAAGCCCCGTCTGGCGGATTTCGTTGAGCAGAAGGGCGAATATCACCGGAACTACGAGCCCGAAGGCGATTTTGAGACAGGAGATAATCAGTGTGTTGAGAATGACCTGCCGGGAATCATGCATCGAGAAAATCAGCTCGAAATTGCTCCAGCCCACCCACGAAGAGCCGGAAATCCCCTTCCAGGGCTTGAAGTCCTGAAAAGCAATGATGATGCCCGGCATTGGGGCATATTTGAATATCAGCGCGATGATGACGGCTGGCACCAGCATAAGATGCAGCCTCCATGTGGCGGCAAACTGCCTGGCTATTGTGCCGGTTCCGGGATTGGCCTTGGGAGCGGCATTGGCCGCCATATCTGTGCCTGGCTTCATACGGGTCTCCTCCTAAATGTCCGCCGCTTGCGGATTCTACAACCATATTAGGCTTGACAATCCTGAACTGTACAGATATAGATATTTAAGGTAACTGTCAATTTGTTAAGGGGGTGCTGCCATGCGGAGATACCGGCCGGTATTTGTCAAAATCACTGCTGTTATTTTTATGCTGATTTTGCCAATGGCTCTGCTCTATACGTATTTCAGTGAGAAGAGTCTTGAAGTCATCGATGGACAGATTACAGATAACAACGAAAGCCGCTTGTTTTTCCTGAAAAATCAGATTGAGTCGAACATCGACCGCTTGTCCTTATCCTCCAGTGTGCTGACGAGAGATTCCTCCATTACGGATTTGCAGCTCAATTTGCTTACCGAGGATTATTATCAGACGCTATACTACCAGACACAGGTCAAGGAAAAGCTGCAGCTGCAGAGTCTTTCCAGCAACTGGCGCAACGATCTGTCCGTCTATTTGCCGGAGAGCCGGCGACGTATATCCACCAATCCGGGCGACACGTTCGACATGAAGGAGATGAAGCTGTCTCCCGCGGGTGTATGGAGGCTGCATCCGGGCACCGGTGCGGTGAATCCGTATTATCAGATGTTCGTCTGGGACCCTTATCTTTCGCAGGAGCAGAACCAGGAGCCCGTTGCTGTATTCGAGGTACGGTTCACGGTCGACAACATCCGGCGGATGCTGGGTGACTACAAGCAGGATAATCCGGGCAAAGCCTTTCTGCTCACGGCTTACGGTACAGCTTACGGTGCCGTATCGGCAGACGATGCGGCCGCAAGGGAAACCGGGCGCCGGCTGCTCAAAGATCCGCTGGAGGAATCCGGACACCGGAGCCTGGAAATCGGCGGGGAGGATACTTTTATCAGCTATGCGTATCTCTCTTCCCTGGATGCCTATCTGGTGGATTATGTCCCGCTTGATGTTATTCACGCACCGGTTGTGCAGAGCCGCAGAATGTTCTATCTCAGCTTTGTTGTCTTGGCCCTGCTGGCGCTTATTGCCTCTTATCTGTTGTACCAGCATGTGCAGAAGCCGGTGTCAGAGGTGGTCAAAGGCTTGCGGAGCTTTGAGCGGGGCAATTATTCCTTTCGCATAAGAAAGCGCTTTAATAACGAATTTGACTACATGCGCCTGCGGTTCAATGAGATGGCCGAGCAGACCCAGCATTTGATCAACGATGTCTATGAGGAGCAGAACCGTTCAAGGCTCGCAACACTGAAGCAGCTGCAGTCCCAGATTCATCCCCACTTTCTGTACAATTGCCTCTCCTTCATCGCCGCCTGTGCCAAGGCAGGGGAAACGGAAACGATCCGGGAGATGGTCTATCATCTGGGTGATTATTACCGCTATACGACACGGGTGGAGAACCAGCGTCCGCTCCTGGAGGAAGAGGTACAACAGGCCAGGAACTATCTGCATATCTACGCCTTCAGACTGGAGCGTCTGGATTTCGGGCTGAATATTCCGATGGAAATGCTGGCTGAGCCGGTCCCCCGGTTGTTTCTGCAGCCTGTAGTGGAGAATGCAATTATCCATGGTGTGGAGCCGCAGCCGGGAGCGGGAACGATACAGGTCACAGGTGTACAAGAAGGGGAGTATAATCTGCTGCAGGTTGAGGACAGCGGGGCGGGCATGACGGAGGAGCAGATCGCCGGCTATATGAAAGAGCTGGCGCTGCCCATGAATGAGCAGACAGGCTGCGGCCTGTGGAATGTCAATCAGCGTCTGAAGCAGCAGTACGGTCCGGGGTCCGGCATCAGGCTGGACGCCTCGCCGGGTCTCGGCGGTTTACGGGTCACCCTGCGCTGGAAAAGGGAACATGAAGGAGGACAGCCAAGTGAAAATGCAGCTGATGCTCGTAGATGACGAGCCGATGATTCTTAAGAGCATGGTCCAGAATGACTGGGCTTCCGCCGGTGTGGAGCATGTGTATCAGGCAGCATCCGGTCTGGAGGCGGCAGAGCTGCTGAAGCATCATCCGGTCGATATTGTGGTCACGGATATCCGCATGCCCGGAATGGATGGTTTGGCCTTATGCAAGCATGTGCATGAGCATTATCCAAGAACCCGCTGTGTGCTGCTGTCAGGCTTCGGCGAATTTGAATACGCCCGGCAGGCGATTGAGCACCGGACGGTAGGCTATCTGCTGAAGCCGGTCAAGGATGAAGAGCTGCTGGCCGAGGTGAAGCGGGTTGCCGCCGGCCTCCGCACGGAATGGGAGCAGATTGCTTCCCAGGAACGGGCGCGGCGGACCTTGCACCAGCATATGCCGATGCTGCGGTCGGGATTTCTGAATAATCTGCTGTCAGGCCAGCTGCCGGAGAATGGAGCGTTAGCCGAGCGGTTGAAGGAGTACCAGCTACCCTTCCATGCGGAGGATTCGCTGCTGCTGGTGATGGTGCGGCCCGAGAAGGTATTCGGCAGCGGAGAAGAACCGGATGCTCTGCTGTTTGAATATGCGGTACGGAATATTGCTGCAGAGATTCTGGAGCCGGACTGTGATGTCTGGCATTGCCGTGATGCGTATGGCTATCTCATCTTTGCGCTGCGCAGCCGGGAGCAACCGCAGGAGATGGGCGAAATGGATGTGAAAGCTCTGCATACACATGCGCATGAACTGCAGCTGAAGGTGTCCGGACTGCTCAAAGGACAGGTCTCACTCTTGCTGAGTGAGCCGCTGCAATTTCCCGGGGAGCTGGCACAGGTCTACCGCAAATCACTGAATGAATTCCGGAAAATCCCGCGCAGTGAGCAGGAATTCCTGGCTCTTGCAGGCGGCAACCGGACGGTTGACCGCACCTTGACCTCACTCTATGCGCCGCCGGCATTCCTGCGGCTGATGGAGGGAGGGCGGTGGGAGGAGGTACGCAGCAAGCTGTCCGCCATTGTCCGCGAAATGGAGGAGAAGCGGCTCGATTCCGAAGAGCATCTGGCCGAGCTGTACCATACGCTGGTGAGCGCTTTCCTGGCCATTGCCCATCAGCAGGGAAAGACCCTGATGGAGGCGACAGCCGGGAAGGGAGAGCTTGGTGAACCAGCCCGGATTATGCGTAGTGCCGCCACCATTGCGGACTGGGCGGAGGGGATATTGTCCTGTCTTGCGCAGTCGGAGAATGCGGAATACAACGATCACAAGCGCCAGCTGCTGGCGAGAATCCACCGCTTCATCGAAGAGAATCTTGCCCGGGATGTCTCCCTGCAGAGCATTGCCGACCACGTGAAGCTCCATGCGGTATATCTGTCCTCCATGTACAAGCTGGAGACGGGCGAGAATCTGAGTGATTACATTATGCGTTACCGGATGGAGCAGGCGGCGGTGCTGCTGCGCTCTACGGAGATCCGGATTTATGAGCTGGCCGCCCGGCTGGGCTTCCAGAATCCTCCGTATTTCAGCAAGCTGTTCAAGAACTATTACGGGATTACGCCGCAGGAATACCGGGAACGCCTGCTGTAACAATGCTTAAGAATTTACCATATCACCTTAAATCTTTCTCTCTTACTCCCGTGAAAGCGTTGTAATAAGATGAATGCGTCAGAGATTACAGGAACACAGGGAGGCTCTTGCATGAAGAGGACAAAAAAAAGGTTCGCGCTGCTGCTGTCGGCAACGCTGCTGCTGTCGCTGCTCACAGCCTGTTCACCGAACAGCAGCAACGGGGCTGCCGGCACAGCGCCGCCGTCATCCGCCCAGCCGTCTGCGCCTGCGGAGGCGGAGGGAGACGCTGCCCGGATTGAAGGGATCAGGGACGGGACATACCGCTTCGAAACTCCGGTCACCATCACTACCGTTACAGCCACGGATTCCAGCTTCAAGTACAAAAACGGAGAGACACTGAGCGACAATGTGCATACCCGTTGGGCGAAGGAGCAGCTGGGGATTGATATCCAGCATCTGTGGGAGGTGCCCGGCGAGCAGTTCGCCACCAAGATGCGGCTGATGCTGACAGCCAAGCAGGAGCTGCCGGATGTCGTCACAACGATGGATATCGGACTGATGAATGAGCTGATCGAATCCGGAGCCTACAAGGATGTTTCAGCGGATTTCGACAAGTATGCCTCGGACCGTGTGAAGGAGATCTTCAGCTCCCACCCGCTGATCTGGAGCCAGGTTACCTTCCAGGGTAAGCATATGGGCCTGCCTTACTTTGCCAACGCCGGGAACGATAATGCTGTCATGTGGGTCCGCCAGGACTGGCTGGACGAACTGGGGATGCAGGCACCGTCGACCTTTGAGGAGCTGGAGGCCTTCATGCAGGCGCTGCTAGATAAGAAGCCGGGCAATACGGATTCTATCATTCCGCTTGGCGTGAGTCTTGGCTCGGGCGGCGGCCACCCGAATCCGCTGGCAGGCTGGCTCGGGGAGAGCACCTGGATCTTCGGGCCGTTCGGAACCGTTCCTTACCAGTGGAACCAGGGCGCGGACGGTAAGCTGGTGCATGGTTCGACCGTACCGGAGATGAAGAAGGGCCTTGAGGTAATGCGGAACTGGTACCAGAAGGGCTATATCTCCAAGGAGGCCGGGCTGCACGATGAGAACAAGCTCGCTGAGCTGATCGGCCAGGGACGGGTAGGGGTTGTGGTGGCTCCGTATTGGATGGGCAGCTGGCCGGTTCCTGACCTGCAGAAGAACGTACCGGGAGCAACGATGAAGCCCTACCCCATCCCCACTGAGAATGGCAAGGCGGGAGCGCGGGATACCACGTTCCTGAAGGGAGGGATGCTCGTAAGGGAAGGCTTTGAGCATACCGACGCTCTGTTCCTGTATCTCAACCGTCTGTTCGCCGGAGTGGACAAAGAACCAGGCAGCGAATTCGAGCACGGCTGGGCGGAAGACTATGACTATACCCTTAAGGCGGACGGAACGGTCTCCACGGTTAGCGAGGATATCCCCGGAGGCTCGGTAGGGGTCTACAAATACTTCCTGTATGAGCCGAAGGACCCGTTCAGTGTGCTGCAGCAATCCGCAGACAAGGGGGATTTGCTGGAACAGGGAAATCTTACAGAGGCTGAAGCTGCGGCTCTTGGCAATCCCGATATTCTGAAGGCGGCGCAGATCGTCGTCGATGGATGGGCCAAGGACAGCTACTGGGCGCCCAAGTTCCTTGGCGCCAGTACACCGGCGATGCAGTCCAAGGGAGGCATCACAACGAAGCTCGAAGGAGAGGCGATCATGGCGATCATCTACGGCCGCAAGCCGCTGGAGGATTTCGATACATTCGTCAAGGAATGGTATAGCATTGGCGGAGAGCAGATGACGAAGGAAGCCAATGAATGGTTTGACAGCACGAAGTGACGGGGGAACACAGCAGGAATCATCAGGATTAAAACTGCCGGCTGCATCTGCCGGAGGCTAGCCGGAAGGAGGAGGGGAAACGGACGGGAAGCCGGGATCATCCTCCTCCTTTTTGCTGCCTGGTGAATATGCAATGTATACCTGTTAAGGAAGGTGGGAGAATGCGGTGAAATGGACAAAAAGCAGAGCCGCCGCAGCTTTAGGTGTCCCGCTGTGTCTGGCCGTTGTCCTGCTGTTAAGCGGAGGCGGAGTCCCGGAAAGGCTCGTTGGGCCTGAGGGAAAGGAGAATGCTTCCACCAAGGCTCAACTGGGCATAACGGAGCGGATGGCAGCGGCCGAGGTGGCAAGGATCAACGGGCATGCAGTGACGGCGGCGGAACTGAAGTATGCGATGGGACTCCAGCGCACGCAGGTGATTGAATACTTCCGGGATACTTACCATCAGGCGTATGAAGAGAACTTCTGGGAGCTGGAGATTGACGGGGTGAATCCGCTGGAGCTGCTCAAGCGTGAGGCGCTTACGTCCTGGACACGAAGCCGGATTCTGCTGGAGATGGGGTATGAAGGAGGGCTTGTTGACAGCACGGACTTTGACGGGTTGCTCTCTGAGATGGAACGCGAGAACAAACGGCGGGCTCAGGCAGCGGCTGCCGGGATAGCGGTGTTTGGTCCGGCCGAGCTGGATGAAGGCAGCTTCATCCCTTACTATCTGAGCAATCTGGAGGTTGCGCTTCGGGAGAGGATGACAGTGCCTGGGGAACACGGACGGGATGCTGAACCGGCAAGGGAGGATCAAGTTAGCAGCATTCCTGAGGAACAGGAGCTTACGTTTACCCGCATTTCCATAGCATACCGGAGCAAAGGGCAAGGTGTAGCGGATAACAAGCCGGGAACACAACAGCTTCTGTCTGAGGTGCGTCAGTTGCTTCTTGAGGGCAGAAGCCCGGAAGAGGCGGTTTCAGAACCGAGAAATGATAACGCTTCCTTTCCTGACTTGACTCTAAGCAGTGAAAGTCTGGACAGCGCAAACGCCAGAGTGTATTTCCGCGAGCAGGGCCAGCTGTACGCCTGGCTGACCGGTGAGCGGGAGCCCGGCGAGATCAGCCCGGTCATGGATGAAGGCTTCACAGGGGAATGGGTAATGGCGGTGCTTGGCGATGTAAAACCGCAGAAGCCAGAAACAGCAGCGGAGGAGCGGAACAAGAAAGCGGCGGCGGAGACAGGCTTCGGGCGGGAACTGGAGCTGCGAATCCGTTCCGCCCGGATTGAGCTAACGGAGCCGGGATATTCCGGCTTGCAAATGCAGTAGCATACCATTCATATCGGGAGGTTTAAGACAAGATGACAAGAAGACCATGGCATCAGATGAACAAGCTGATTTTGACGGCAATCCTGATTCTGGCATCTGTACTGTCCGTATTAGTCCCGTCAACGGTCCGCGCAGACGGTACATCCTATTATGTCGATTCGGCAGGGGGCAGCGACAGCAACACAGGCAGCTCCGAAGCCCAGGCCTGGAAGACCCTGGACAAAGTGAACGCCTCAGTTTTTCAGCCTGGGGACCGCATTCTGTTCAAGGCGGGCGGAGTCTGGACGGGGACGCTGTCACCCCAGGGTTCCGGCAGCGAAGGCAGCCCGATTCAGATTGACCGGTACAGCGAAGGGGCCAAGCCGTTGATTGCAGGTGGTGGTGCCGCCGCTGCCGTATATTTCTACAATCAGGAGCAGTGGGAGGTCCGTAATCTCGAGATTACCAATAATGCAGCCAGTTCGGGCGAGCGCAGAGGCATTCATGTCAGCGGCAGCAGCGGCAGCTGGACCAATCCCAAGGTCTATAAGCATTTCGTGTTCGAGAATCTCGATATCCATCAGGTCAAAGGGACAACAGCCACTGATTATGTGCATAACGGCGGAATTATCGTCTGGGGTCCGGACTGGGATCTGCATGTGTCGGACGTGGTCATCAAGAATAATCACATCTATTCGCTCGACAGTGTAGGAATCTATCTGAATGGAGCACAGCGTACCTACTCCACCGGTCTTAAGGTGCAGAATAATGTCATTAACGATGTGGCTGCCGACGGGGCGGTTGTGCTCAATACGACGGGCGGGGTCATCGAGCATAATGTGGTGTACGATACCCATGTCCGCGCGTCCGGATACCATGTGCCGCTGTGGGTATGGGGCACGAAAGATGCGGTCATCCAGTACAATGAAGTCTACAACACCGCCCCCGGCGGCGACGCAATGGCCTTTGATGCGGATTATAACAGTGACGGCACTATTATCCAGTACAATTACAGTCACCATAACGCAGGGGGGATGGTACTGGTCGTCAATGACGGGACAACTGCCTCCAATTACAATACCAATGCGGTCGTCCGCTATAATATCAGCGAGAATGACGGCGGTGCGGTGTTCAATCTGAACGGCCCGGTCAGCGGCGCGAAGTTCTATAATAATACGGTCTATCTGCCGCTCACTTCCAGCACCAAGGTGGTCAATTACGGCTTTTGGGATGGCTATGCTTCAAATACGGCCTTTTACAACAACCTGATCTATAATCTGGGCACCGGGGGATACCAGTTCGGCTCCAGCACCGGCAACATATTCGATAATAATCTGTTCTACGGCAACCATCCATCCAGCGAACCGGCTGACCCGTACAAAATCACCACTGATCCGAAGCTCGCTTCGCCAGGCTCGGGTGGCATCGGACGCGGCACGCTGGCCGGTTATCAGCTGCTGAATACCTCTCCGGCCATTGGCAGCGGCAGAATCATCAGCAGCAACGGCGGCAGCGATTATTTCGGCAATGCTGTTCCGGCAGGCACTGCTCCCAATATTGGGGCCTACCAGGGAGCGGGGCTGGACCCGAACAATCTGCCTCCGCTGCCACAGCCACCTTCCCAGAGTAATCTGCTGCTCAATCCGGGGTTTGAGACAGGTGATTTCAGCAACTGGCCGCTTCATTACAATGGAGCTTCTATCGTAAACACCGGAGCACATACCGGGACCTATGCAGCAGCACTTACCGGCAACTATGCCGGAATGGAGCAGAACATTGGCGGACTGCATCCGAACACCATGTATAAGCTGTACGCTTATGGCGCAGCCAGCGGCGGCGGCTCAGCCGTATTCGGAGTGAAGAACCACGGCAACGCCGAACAGAGTGTCTATATGACTGCAGCTGCTTATACCCGCAAGGAGATTACCTTTACGACAGGAGCGTCCAGCACCAGCGCTACGATATTTCTGTACAAAGCCGGAGGGTCCGGACAGGTGACATTCGACGATCTGGAGCTGATTCAATTCAGCGCATCCCCCGCCGGTCCAGCCGAACCGGTGTTCACCGAAGGCGGAAGTGACGAATTCGCCGGGCCCGATCTGGATGGTCAGTGGACTTGGGTTAGGGAGAACAGTGCAGCCTGGTCGCTGACGGCTAATCCCGGCTCTATGCGGATAACAGCAGAGAGCGGGGAAATCGCAGAGGGGGCTGCAACGGCCAAGAATCTTCTGCTCACCGGAGCGCCTGAAGGGGACTGGACCTTGGAGACTAAGCTGACGGGATTGCCGGCGTCCCCTTGGGCCCAGGGCGGCCTGATTGTCTATGAGAGCGATGCGACCTTCGTCCGGATTACCCGGATGTACGGCACAGGCAACGAATTCCAGTTCACCGCACAAAAAAATACCGTGCGGCAGCATGTCGAAACTGCCGATACTCTGGGCTCGGCCGTATACCTCAGACTCGTGAAGACGGGCAATACGTACAGCGGCTTCTTTTCCGCTGACGGTGTGAGCTACCAGCAGGCCGGAGCGGATCAGACAGTGGAAATTGCGGAGCCGAAGATCGGCCTGTTCACGGGAGGCGGTACAGGATTTACGGCGAACTATGATTATTTCAAGTTCATTCCGGCGGAGACCGAACCGGAACCGGAGCCTGTCAACCTGCTGCAGAACCCCGGCTTCGAGAGCGGTGATTTCACCGGCTGGGCAGTCCATTATAATGGTGCTGCGATCTCAGACACTGCCCCGTATACAGGAGAATACTCCGCAAGGCTAAGCGGGCCGGCTTCAGGCATGGAGCAGACGGTCTCCGGCCTGCTTCCGGACACGACCTACAGGCTGTCCGGCTTAGGACAAAGTGCAGACGGCGGTGTAGCGGTATTTGGGGTCAAGAATTACGGCGGCACATTCACGGATGCCTGGGGCTTCGAGCAGGGCACAGGATATGTGCACAAAGAAATTGAATTCACAACAGGAAGCGCCAGCACCAGCGCCACGATTTATCTGTATAAAGGCAGCGCCGCCGGTGAAGTCCATTTCGACGACCTGGTGCTGACGGCGGTGCAGGAGTAGAAGCCAAGGTATCACAATAGATCATCAACCGGATTGAAACAGTGAAGTAGATTACGATAATTCCGGTAACCCGGCAATCAAAAGGGACGGTTCTTTAAGTCACTTCAGTGACTTAAAGGACCGCTCTTTTTTAAAAAAATGGGGCTAACAAACCGAAAGTGGAGGCAATCTATCATAATTTTATTTAACACCGGCTTTCAGCTTATTACTCAGTATGGATCAACTTTATATTAGGATTAATCATTGGATTGATGGAAGCGCTGCTATATACTTTCATTGTAAAATCAATGTCAGTATATTAAGGGGCTGCAGCAATGAGAGAACTTAAGGGCAAGCATGTCGTTCTTCATGATAATGATCTGACACGCAGGGAGGAAGCAAACCGGCGGTATTTAATGAAACTGACAAATGATAATCTCCTGTTTAACTATAAAGTAGAAGCGGGAAGATACCATGGCAGAGATATTCCAAAGGATGCACATGGGGGATGGGAGACGCCAGTCTGTCAGATCCGGGGACATTTTCTTGGACATTGGCTGTCTGCGGCAGCTATGCGGTTTCATGAGACCGGCGATCTGGAACTCAAGCTCAAAGCGGATCTCATCCTGGACGAGCTTGCCGAATGCCAGAAGGACAACGGTGGACAATGGGCAGCGCCTATTCCGGAGAAATATTTACACTGGGTTGCTCAAGGTAAAGCGATATGGGCTCCGCAGTATAATATCCATAAGTTATTTATGGGACTGGTGGATATGTACCAATTCACCGGCAGTCAACACGCGCTCGAGGTGGCCGATCGTTTTGCAGACTGGTTCGTCACATGGAGCACTACCTTCACCAGAGAGAAATTCGATGACATTCTGGACATGGAGACAGGGGGGATGCTTGAGGCTTGGGCGGACCTGCTCCATATTACAGGGAATGCTAAATACAAGACCTTGCTGGAGCGTTATTACCGCAGCAGACTTTTCCGCCCGTTACTGGAGAACAAAGACCCTTTGACCAACATGCATGCCAACACCACCATTCCTGAAGTACTCGGCTGTGCCAGAGCTTACGAGGTCACCGGCGAACAACGCTGGATGGACATTGTCACTGCCTACTGGAAATGTGCGGTCACGGAGAGAGGCACTCTGGCAACTGGCGGAAATACGGCAGGTGAAGTGTGGATGCCCAAAATGAAGATCAAAGCACGCCTCGGGGATAAAAATCAGGAGCACTGTACGGTTTATAATATGATTCGTCTGGCAGAGTTTCTTTTCCGGCATACATCAAATCCGGCATATGCGCAGTATATTGAATATAATCTGTACAACGGTATTATGGCTCAAGCCTACTACCAGGAATATCATCTGACCGGCAACCGGCACGACAATCCCGGAACAGGGCTGCTCACCTATTTCCTGCCGATGAAGGCAGGCTTACGGAAGGATTGGAGTTCGGAGACCGATAGCTTCTTCTGCTGCCACGGAACGATGGTACAAGCCAATGCAGCGTTGAACAGAGGCATTTATTATCAGAATCACAACGATGTCTATGTATGCCAGTATTTCCATTCAGAGCTGACCACAGAGATCAATGGAGAGAATGTCCGCATTCATCAATCTCAGGATCATATGAGCGGAAGCATGCTGAACTCTTCGAATACCGCAGGACAGCAGGAATTGAATGAGGTTACAGCGCTTCACGAGAATCTGCCGAATTATAAAAAGTATGATTTCATCGTCCATACAGACTCTTCTAGTGAATTTGCCATCCATTTCCGGATTCCGGACTGGATCCTGTCGGAAGCCGTAATCTATGTGAACGATCAGCTTCACGGGAAATCTGCGGATCACAGTGCATTTTATACCCTGCTGCGGAATTGGAAGGACGGTGATCGAGTCAGTATCATTCTGCCTGTCGGGATCCGCTTCATTCCTCTGCCGGACGACGAACAGACAGGTGCGTTTCGTTTTGGTCCTGAAGTGCTGGCTGGGATTTGTGAGAATGAGAGGATTCTCTTTACACAGCTAGATGATGTTGCCTCTGAGTTGATCATGGAAAATGAACGGGAGTGGGGCAGCTGGCGCTATTTCTTCAAAACGGCCAATCAGGACCCGGGAATTCAGCTGAGAAGAATTCGCGATATCGGTTATGAACCCTATCAAGTGTACTTCACGGTAAAAAATAGTGGCTGACTATCATTATAGGCTGCTTGAAAGGATGCCATAATTAGTGGCATCTTTTTGTGCTGCAGATTGGCCATATGAGTCAGCAGCAGTCCGTTCGTACCGCAGAATTTTGAATTCACCCTGCGCTCAAATCGCATAGAATTCTATATTTTGGAATGTTAGACTTTTTGGTAAGCACTGTAGATATAAATGGTGATCGGAAGGATTGTTGTCTGAAATACAAGAATAATCCTGCGGAGCTGCTTGAAAGGGGTGAAATACTGTTTTTAGTACATGAAAAATATTTGTAGAATAGGAGAGAATACAATGATTGATTTATTACAATTACAAAAAAGAGTTTATCAGAATAAAGTTGCGAAAGGATTTAATGTTACAGATATTTTCCAGGAATTCTGTTTCATATATGGCGAATTATCAGAGGCTTGCGAAGCTTATCTGAAAAAGAAAGACGATTTGGGCGAAGAACTGGCTGATGTTGCACTCTACTTAATAGGACTTTCGGAACTTCTGGGAATTAATCTGGAAGAAGAGATCATACATAAAATGGAGAAAAACGAAAAAAGAATATACGAGAATAAAGATGGTGTGCTCACAAAAGTAAGCGAATAATATATAGATTTCCTGCAATATGATTTTCAGCAGTTGATCGATCCCTTTTACACCAAACAGGCCAATGATCTTGAGGATCATTGGCCTGTTATTCTGTTCTTAGTAGACGCCTACCGCATTGTAAGCTTTGGTTACGGCAGTTACTTGAGCCGAGCCTGCTCCAAACAATTCCGTTGCCGATTGAATGATTGCTGTGCGTGCAGCGGAGAAGTTGGATGAAGTCGTAAGGTAATATACAAGTGCATTGTAATAGATTTGAACGGCATCCTCACGGCCGATACCTGTGACCGTTACACCGTTAAACGTACCGCCTTGGGCAGCCAGATAGAAAGCTTTGTTATTGATTCCGCTGTTCGTATGCACACCGCCTTCATCACCGGTACCGGTATAGCGGTCGCTGTATTTGTCAGGCTGTCCGTACAATGGGGGATTAGCCAGTGAGCGGAGTGCGTCACCCGCTACACCCGGTGTATATACTTTATCGCCGATCAGCCAGTTCGCACCTTCAATTGAATTTCCGATAATGTCGGAGAAGGACTCATTCAGTGCCCCTGGTTCTCCATAGTATTCAAGATTGGATGTTTTCTCAGTTACACCATGCGTCAGCTCGTGGCCCACAACATCCAAGTCACCGGACAGCAGTGTAAAGGTAGATCCATCTCCATCACCGAAAACAATTTGCGCACCGTTCCAAAATGCGTTGTTATAGGAAGTGTAGTAATGGACGGTGGAACGGATCTGCAGTCCGTTGTTGTCCAGGCTGTTGCGGCCGAAATGCTGGAGATAATAATCATAGGTTCTCTCAGCATACGTGTGGGCATCAACCGCGGCTTTGTCAGTCCAGACATTGTTGGTGCTGGTTAAGAGCGTCCCCGGAAGAGAGGTCTTGTTTTTGGCGGTATACGTCACAATGCCCTTGCCGCGGGTACTGTCATAGAGCTGATAGGTTGAACCCGAGAGGCGTGTCTCGAACGTTTTGGTATCTCCAAACACTCCAGTACCCGTACCCGTCAGGTTCTCTAAAATATTATATTTGAACAGTACGCTGCCATTCTCCGCAGAAATGAAGTACCGTATCCGCAAAGGCTCGGGCTCCAGAACATTCACTTCCGTTTTATAGGCTAATTTAGGTTCTCCGTCAACGATGAAATAATATAAATCCGCTGTAGGAGTAACCTGCGGCTCACCAAGCGGTCCATGTTCCAGCGTCGCATCCTGCTCGGCTGCCAGAATGGCATCTGCTCCGGAAATGGTTTGGAGCTGAATCAGCGGCTGCGGAATCGTCTGGTAAACATCTTCAACTACGCTTCCCAGCAGGGAGGTAACGTTGCCGGCTTTGTCGATATGCAGAGTTTGATCAGCTCCATATACCGGTATCCCCGAGATATACTGGCTTAAGCGGTAATGCTGGCTGCCGGTCTTGCTGTTTGTATTTTGCTCTGAAATTTTGAATTTTCCCCGAATATCCTCTTTAGCCGAAAGATTCAGGTTACCTTTCACACTTTCAAGATATCCCCATACTTTGTCCTCAGAAGCGGAGCCAGCAGGAGCTTTCCAGGATTGGTCCGTAATCGAAATAGGGGACGAGCCTGAGAAGAGCTCGACAGGATTATTGCGTTCATTGTTTTCAGCAGCAGTGCCAATCGAGGCAAAGGACCCAAGTGCTACAACACCTGCAAGAAGCGAAGCTACAGTCTTTTTCATAATTAATACTCCTCCGATCAAAATGGTTGGTTTTAAGTTATGCCGGGTTCTTGTAGACATCCTTTTATCTAGCCTGTGTACTCAAGCTGCGATCTGGGGTGCAAGGACTTAGGCGGCGAACAACCTTAAATGTACGGAGGGAGAGTGTGTGGAGACGGCAAAACCCCTTTCATGAAATTTACAACTACACTCTTGTTCACAGACCCCCGAAATGGATATATATGAAAATAATGTAATTATAGTGTTTTTATTATATTTTGGAAATTGAATATCAACTGTGATAAGAATCACAATTAATGCAATAAATTTAAAAAATGATAATTATGCAATAGCGAAGTTTAATACCCATACAGAAACAGGAATCTCTACAATATGTAATCGAATTTATTAATTTAATTAAAGAGAGCTTTGGATTAATAATTTTTTTTAGTTTGTTGCAGAAGTATTACTTATAGTTGATCTGCTCCATCCACACCTGATCTTTAATTCTTTACAATAAGGATGTTAAAGGCTGGAAACTGCAGTTATTAAATAAATAATGGAGGTTAAGCTATGAGAATCAGCAAAAGAGTTGTTGTAATCATTCTTACATGGGCGATGATTCTGTCGGCAGCATCAATTGGTTTGCCCGCTAATGTAAACGCTTCATCGGTTTCCGGAGGCTTTTCCAAAGGTGCAGATATCAGCTGGCTGCCGCAAATGGAGGCTTTAGGCTATAAATTCTATAATGATAATGGCCAAGAGGAGGATCTTTTACAAATACTTAAGGAGCACGGCATCGATTCCATCAGAATCAGGGCCTGGGTTAACCCGTCGGATGATCCGGCCAGTGGTCATAACAGCACACAAGAGGTTGTTGCACTGGCTTCCCGGGTAAGTGCCTACGGGTTCCGTGTGATGATCGATTTGCACTACAGCGACAGCTGGGCTGACCCTGGTCAACAGGTTACCCCTCAAGCCTGGAAGGATGACAATATAGAACAGCTGAAGGCGCATGTCTCGCAGTACACTACGGAAGTGATGCAGGCGCTCAAAGATGCAAATGTAACACCGGAATGGGTGCAGATCGGAAATGAGATTAATAATGGAATGCTGCATCCTTTAGGAAGCTACAGTAATACAACCAACCTCGTTCAGTTGATTCAGGCCGGCTCACATGCTGCCAAGGCGGTGTTCCCGGATATTAAGGTCATCATCCATCGGGCCAGCGGAGCTGAAGCAGGGGTTGGGCCATTTTTTGCCGGTCTGACAGCGGCAGGTCTTAAGGATACGGATTACGATATCATCGGCTTATCTTATTATCCTGATGCCATTTTCACCTCTACCATTAACGATCTCAGCAACAATATGAATGCGCTGGAAGCTAAATATGGCAAAGAAGTGATGATCGTTGAGGTTGGAGGTAATGTTTCAGACGATGTTGATAGCGTATACAATATGCTCGTGGCCGTTCAGAATAAACTGAAGGCTGTTCCGGACAATAGGGGAACCGGTATCTTTTATTGGGAGCCTACCGGTGTATTGTTCGGCTATCCGTTATCGGCATGGAATATTGACGGCTCACCGACATTGGCTATGGATGCCTTCATCGACGGTGCAGCCGAAATCAACCGCCATCCGGTTACCGCGGTGTCCTTAGATAAGCCTGTAACCGCTATTGAAGTAGGCGGGACGGATAAATTAACTGCCATTTTCGATCCGTTGAATGCAACCTATAAAGGAGTGAGCTTTACAAGCTCTAAGCCGGAGGTTGTTAAAGTAGATCCTTATAGTGGAATACTTTCCGGGGTTTCAGCCGGAAGTGCCACCGTGACTGCAGTTACCTATGACGGAGGATTCTCCGCATTCAGCGAGATCACCGTAATTCCAAGTTCAAATCTGATACAGAATCCCGGGTTTGAAGATGAATTGAACGCATGGGAGCTTTCGGGAGATACAAGTGCAGTCAATATTGAAAAAGATGCACATTCGGGGTCGTCCGCCCTGCATTACTATAGTACGACTCCTGCTGAATTCAGGACTTCGCAGACGATCACCGGTCTGGAGAATGGAACGTACACTTTGTCGGCCTGGGTATCCGGCGGGGGCGGTGAAGAGATTTCAGAAATTTTTGCCGGCAGCAGAACACAGCAGTTTACAAATACAGGATGGCAGAAATGGAGTAAGCCGGTTCTGGATCAAATTGAAGTTACGGATGGAACCTTGACCCTGGGCGCTCATCTTAAGCTTGCTGATGGAGAGTGGGGGAATATTGACGATTTCGAGCTGATTAAGAAGGATACCAGCAAGCTGCTGGATTTGAGGGTGAACGGCGCTACGGTTAGCGGATTTGATCCGGCCGTTCAGGACTACAGTGTAGTTCTACCGTATGGTACGACTGCATTGCCAGCGGTTGAGGCGGTTGCAGAACAAGGCATATCGGCAGAAATTACACAAACGGCTGCGCTGCCTGGAAGTGCAACCGTTGTTGTCAAGGGAGAGGTAGTGAGAACCTACACCCTCCACTTCACGGTGGATTCGAACCCTGTGGTTAACTCCGGCTTTGAGCAGGTGAATGAAGCGGGTCTGCCTGATGGCTGGACCATTCCTGACCCTGCTGCCCTGACCGCGAGTTCGGATGGCCGTACCGGTGCAAGATCACTGGGATTCTGGAAGGATTCCGCCTTTACACTGGACGCCTATCAGACGCTTACCGCTCTGGAGAATGGAATCTACACGCTGACGGCCTGGTCGCAGGGCGCCGGGGATGAGACGAAGAATCAGCTGTATGCCTTGAATGGCGGGAAGACCCTACTGAGCTCAAGCTTCGCGAACAAAGGCTGGAATGTATGGAACCAAGCGGTTGTTGGGAATATCAAGGTTACGGATGGAATACTGAAGATCGGGATTTCCCTTGAGGGGAATGCGAAGGACTGGGGCTCTTATGATGATATTGTGCTGGTTAAGACTGGTGACATTCCAGTAGAACCAACACCTACGCCTACACCTACACCTACATCATCACCAACGGCGATACCAACGGTGACACCAATACCAACACCAAGTCCAACAGCTGCTAGTGAAGATAACGGGTTGGCTTCAACAGGGGGCGTCAGTACTGCAACCAGTACTCCGGCGGCAATTCCGGTGGCCGTGACCTCGGGCACCGCTGCTGACGGCAGCACTACTTATAGTGTGAAGATCCAAGCAACGGCAGGCAAGGAAGCAGGATCTGCCATCGTCAAGCTGAATTCCACTATAATCAGTGATCTGGTCGGCAAGGTCAAGCAAGCCGTAGCGGCCGGTCAAAAGGTTGTCATGGAGATTCAGATGAATCCGGAAACAGGCCAATCATCTGTTGATGTAGTTATAGCTACGGATGCTCTCAAGCAGTTAATGGAAGCCGCCGGGGCAGAGCTGAAGCTGAATACAGGCATTGCTGATATTACCTTTACGTCTAAAGCAGTAGCTGCAATTGGAAGTGCAGCAGCAGATAGCACAATCAGCATTAAGAAGCTTGCTTCATCAAGCTTGCCGGACAAAGCCCGGAGTAAGCTTGGAGACAGGCCGGTTGTAGACTTCTCTGTAACAGCCGGAAATGCTGAAGTTACAACATTCAACGGTGAAACAGTTAAGATCAGTGTACCTTATACGCCAAAAGCAACGGAAAAATCAAATGCCATTGTAGTGTATTATATCGATCAGACAGGAAACCTTCAGCTGGTTAATGGCGGCTACGATGCTGCAGCCGGAAAGGTTAATTTCCAGACCGCCCATTTTTCAAATTATGCTGTAGGGTATAACGAAATCAAATTCAATGATGTTGCACCGGGCAACTGGTATTCCAGCGCTGTCGATTACTTGGCAGCGAGAGAGGTGGTTAAGGGGGTAAGCAGCTCTGTGTTTGCACCCGAGGCCCAGGTGAAGCGGGCTGACTTTCTGATGATGGTCATGAATGCTTTCGGCATTAAGCCTGATGCAGATAGCGCCGATAACTTTACAGATGTAGGGAATAAATACTACACAAGCTATCTCGGTACAGCCAAGAAACTGGGCTTGATTTCCGGTGTGGGCGGCAACTCCTTTATGCCGGAGGCCGTCATCAGCAGACAAGAGGCATCGGTAATTCTGTACAATATCATGAAGCAGCTGAACCGTCTGCCGGATGGCAGCAACGTTCAGAGCTACGACAGCTTTACAGATGTCAGTGCAGTAGCCGGATATGCCCAGACAGCCATGAAGCAGTTTGTGGAAGCGGGAATACTCACGGGCTTGGGCAAAGAGCTGAGTCCAGGGGCTGCCGCGACCCGGGCAGAGGCAGCACAGATTATATATAATTGTATTAAATAACAAGCTGAATAGCCGGCTGCCAGCAGATTCCTGGCGGCCGGCTATTTGTGTGAGTGGATAAGAATGGACCCGGTCTCAAAATCGATCCTTTATGAGGTTGATAATTAAGAACCTTAATGGGGCAGCAACAAAAAACACAGGACAATTTTACCTGCTAAGTTATATAATATCAGAGGAAAGCACTTTGCTGTTTGCTACCTGCAACCTATTCAGAAAATGTTCTAGCAAAATTGGTAGATGCTTTACTATTAATAATTAAGCGGGGAATAAGGTTATATGAAACGAAAGAGTTTGATTTATTCGTTAATGCTAGCAATTATAGTATCGGTTGTATCCGGGAGTGGTAGTATTCATGCGGCTGCACGGAACATCACCGACATTGTCAAAGTGACCAAACCTGCTGAGATTAAAGTTGGAGAGTGGAAGTCATACGAAATAGCCATCACTGACTGGACCGATGCAGACGTTACGGAACATGACTTCACTCCAATCTCTTCAGATGATAATGTTGTCAAGGTCGTACGGAAAACGAATTGGGTTTCTGAACTTCATGCAATAAATAA
Organism: Paenibacillus sp. FSL E2-0178; assembly: GCF_038593005.1. Lineage (NCBI taxonomy): Bacteria > Bacillati > Bacillota > Bacilli > Caryophanales > Paenibacillaceae > Paenibacillus > Paenibacillus sp. FSL E2-0178. Next base: position 383,223 of record NZ_CP151953.1, on the reverse strand, counting down.
AGGGATTGCTACCTTAACTGTCAATATTGGAGAAAAGTTTGAACCTTATGTATTCACTGTTCAAGTGGTGGATGAGTATACAGTCATTCCTGAACCAGCTTCTGAGCCAACAAAGCCGGTAGTGATAAAGGAACCTACCCGCGAAGAAATCATGTTACGGGATTTGGAAGATTATAATGAACAGTTGCAGCCAATAGCAAGCTATGAAAATAAAGCCATAGATACGTTTATTCAAAATAGACACCTGAACGATTCAACAAGAAAGTCACTCTTTCTTACTTTAAACAATACTGTATTGCCCAATTATACTAAGTTTGTATCCGGCTTGAAAAACCTCAAAGCCAATAATGCAGAGTTGAAAGAAATACATAACTACTGTCTGGCAGGAGCAAAACTCCAGCTGGAAGGGTTCACTATAATGCGGGATAGCCTGAAGACGACCAAAATAAATTATTCCAAATTCGAAACGGGTAACAAGAAGGTTATAGAAGGTGCTAAGCAATTGGACAAAGCCGGAATGCTTCTTGATAAGTATAAAAGTAAATATATCAAATAAATAATTTAATAAACAGAACCCTTAGAGCACTTTAAGGGTTCTGTTTTTAATTTGTCTGATTGAATTTATGTTGACGACCACATATTTAAATGTTACTGTAGGTGTGCAGATATGTTGTCGACCACATAAAAGGAGATGACTTTATTGAAGCCTAGTGACAACAGCGAAACCATTGAGGATGAAATCAGCGCAGTCACGCATTTCCCCGTGAATTTCTCGATCTTCAGTCTGGCTCGTTCCCATCACCGGATTGCGGGACAACTGCTTCGGGAAGCAGGCTTATACCCGGGCCAGGAACTGGTGCTGATGCAATTATGGCACCGGGACAGTCAATCGCAGAATGATCTCACAAAATCGTTGCGGCTTGATCACTCTACCATAGCGAAGTCCGTTCGCCGTTTGGAAGCTGCGGGTCTCGTCAGCTGCAGCCGTTCCGAAGTGGATAAACGGGTAACCATAGTATCACTCACCCAAGAAGGGCGTGATATAGAAACCAGAGTCGATCAGGCTTGGCGCAAGCTGGAGGAGATTACAACGGAACATCTGAGTGCTGAAGAAAAAGTTCAGTTTGCAGTTTTGGCCAAAAAAATAGCCGCAAATCTTGAAAAATAAATGCAAGTAAACCAAACTATTAATCATATAGGAGGAGAGATAAACATGTCGAATAAATCTATGCAAGCTGTTCAGGTCAACGAATACGGGGATCCAAATGTTTTGAGGTTAGTCACCATTGATCGCCCTCAACCGCAAGCGGATGAAGTCCTGGTTCGCATCGTGTATGCTACGGTCATTCCGCTTGATTTTAAAATTCGTAAGGGTTGGCTTCAAAATGTATTTCCTGTAACCTTTCCCTATATCCCTGGTTTCTACGCTTCAGGAGTTGTCGAAGAGGTGGGGCAAACGGTAACGGAATTTAAGCCCGGAGACCGTGTTTTTGGCGGCATCAAAGGCGCTTATGCAGAATATGGAATTGCGAAGGAACAAGAATTGATGGCGATGCCGGAAAATCTCACTTTTGAGGATGCTGCAACGATCAAAGCTGGAGCAGAAAGCGCCTGGAAAGCCTTGTTCACTGAAGGTGAGCTCCAGTCCGGGCAAACCCTTCTCCTCCATGCGGCAGCAGGGGGTGTTGGACAGTTTGCAGTTCAGTTGGCTAAATGGAAAGGGGCAACCGTGATCGCAACGGCTTCATCCTCAAACGTGGACTTCGTAAAATCGTTGGGGGCTGATCAGGTCATCGATTATACCACAACAAAATTCGAAGATATCGCAAAGGACGTAGATCTGGTAGTTGATTCCGTTGGCGGCGAGACAGAATCGAGATCCTGGCAGGTTCTTAAAAAAGACGGAATCCTGGTTTCTTTAACTCAAGATCCCTCCCAAGAAAACGCTGAAAAATATGGCGTTACAGCTAAGTTCAATACCAAATCCCCTAACCGGGAAGACTTGCAGCATCTAACGAAATTAATTGCCGAAGGTATGATTAAAGCGGAGATTGATTCCATATTCCCATTAAGCCAAGCGGATCAAGCGCTGGAGAAGAGCGAAGCCAGACATGGACGGGGAAGAATTTTGCTGAAAATCAGTTCCATCTAACAAACCCCGGCCGGTCCTAATTATGAGCAGATCAAAACACCTTCAAGAGAATGGAACCCTGTCCAGTCGTAAGAAAGGGAGATAATCTTGGAGGTGTTTGGTTTGGATTGCGCGATTTTATGTGCTGGCTGAATAGGGGGTATCCTTTACCTTTACCTTTACCGTTACCCTTATCCTTCATCTAATTCAGGCTTCTCGCCATATTCTTTACCGAATTCCTCCATCTTCTTTAGGACCGGCAGCAGCTTGTTTCCTTTCTCTGTCAGCGAATATTCGACCCGTGGCGGAACTTCAGGATACACATCGCGCAGAATAATTCCGTCGTCCTCCAGCTCCTTGAGCTGCTTAGTGAGCGAGCCTTGCGACAAGCCTCCCAGGAATTTTTTGATCTCGGTAAACCGGCGTCTTTCCCCTTCCAGATACCAGATAATGAAGTATTTCCATCGCCCCGAAAGTACATTTTGCGTAAAGGCTATTGCGTACATATCTCTTTTTTCATCAATAAACTCTTTTTCAAATCCTTCATTACATACCCGCATGATATCGCTCCCAGTCTAAAAGTACAAAAATATGTACTACGTTCATTTAAATTGCCTTCTTCGCAAATGAAACATATGGACGTATGATATTGCCAAGGCTGCTAACGAATACAAATATTATTAGCAAGCTAATGATTATTGTAGCATAACCCGTAGAGGAGACCAATTATGCTATACAGTATTGCGACTATAGGGTGCTAAAGAGAGGATAATATTAATGAACAATCGTGTAGCAGAGATTCTTGGAATTGAAAAACCCATTTTACAAGGACCAATGAGTTGGATTACGAATGCTGAATTTGTTGCTGCCGTGAGTAATGCGGGGGGGTTAGGGATTCTTGGTCCTAATGCCGGCCAAACGACAATAACAACCTCACCGGAGGAAACCGCGGAACGTATGCGCCGTGAGATCCGGAAGACAAAGGAACTGACGGATAAACCATTTGGTACAACTTTAATCACTGATGCAGATATGAAGTATACTTGGCCCATTTTGGAAGTTGTCATTGAAGAAGGTGTGCAAGTTATTCTTCTTAATGGTGTTGAAGGAACGCTAACTGAAAAAATAATCACCCCACTAAAGGAAGCAGGCATTAAGATTGTTTACCGTCCTTTAACTCCAACGATCGAAGATGCAAAGTCTGCTCAAGCTATGGGTGTTGATGTTTATGTTGCTACCGGGTTTGATGAGGGTGGAACATTGCCGACAAATATTATTGGTACGTTTACAATAACGCCTATAATCGTTGATGTGCTTGATATTCCAGTGATCGCTGCTGGTGGAATAGGTGATGCTCGCGGTGTTGCCAGCGCCTTTGAATTGGGGGCAGAAGGTGTCTTTTTAGGAAGCCGTTTTATTCCTACTGTTGAAAACCCCGCAGCACAATCAGTAAAGCAAAGGATAGTGGATTCATCTGCAGCAGATTTGTTGTTGTACCGTACTTTACCTGCTTACTACCGTTCGTTGCCTACACCGTTTGCTGAAAAATTGGTGGCTATGGATAACCAGGGCGCATCTCGTGAAGAAATTGCTAAGGTAGGGGGTAGCTCTAGTGTAATCCGTATCGGTATGCTTGAAGGTATTGGCGAAGGTGGTATTATCACTGTTGGTACTGGAATTACGCCAATCACAAAGATCCAAACGGTACAAGAAGTGGTTGATGAGCTGGCAGCTGGTATCAAGTAAAATATAGGCCATCCACGTAAAGCTCCGTTCACCGGTAGACACCTCAATTTCACCATGTTATAGTTAGTTCGCTAAAAATACTTTACAAGTTGAGGGTAAACTATGAATGATACAGTGGATTGTGATATCCGTCAGTCGCTAGACCGGATTTCTTCGCAAATGCGCCGGGATTACAGTGAATCTCTAAGAGAACTTAACCTTTATGTTGGCCAGGATAATTTGCTGTATCGCTTGTGGTTAGGCGATGGGATTACACAAATGCAAATAAGTGAACATCTGAAATGTGAGCCGCCTACGGTTACCAATATGGTTAAGTCACTGGAGCAAAACGGATTTATATACCGCAAGCGTGATGAACAAGATGCAAGGGTTATGCGAATTTTTTTAACTGATAAGGGAAAAGAGTTAGAACAACCAATCGAAGTCAAGTGGAAGCAGCAGCAAGAGAAATTACTGAAATCAATTTTACTCGAAGAGCGCTTACTATTAAGACGGCTTTTGAAGGAAATGGAGAGTAACTTATTCTAAGTTCTCTCTTGCTCATATTGTGCAAAGAATATTTGTACTTAATCAGTTGCTTCTAATTTATGAGAAGTGTAGAGCTGAACAAGTGAGATGCTGTTCCGGTGAGTATTTCAATCGGAAAGTAGCAGGAATTGAATATTCAGAAATGAATTTGCAATTCGAATAACGAATTATTTTATCCTAGCGCGGACGAGACCGGGAAAATAAGGTCTCGTCTTTTTTATTGAAAACTATGTCCATTAACATCACCGAACCACCATCTGTCCGGCAAGAAGAGAAGGAATAGTGTATTTCTGAAGCAACGGAGAGGCCATCAGCTGCCATTAAGCCTGTTGGTCTCTTTTTTATGAGCTCCCGTGCTGACGCACCGGCTGCCGGTCAGGTAAAGGTATGACAAAATATAAACATTTCAGGTGAATTTGCAGAAACTTTTAATACACGCTCGGGAATACAATTAAGCGATATGAAGAGCATCAATTTAGCACAATGGGAACGGAGGTAGAACTTGAAGCAGATTCTTTCAACGGAGACAACTATCCGAACGGCTTCTCGCAGGGACGAACGATGCGTGGTGCGGAAACAACATCTCTGTTCCATTATGACGGCCAGGTAGTGGAAGTGAAGTTTTCACGATCACATCCATGTACGCAGCGGCCCCCTTAAACACGGAACTCCATACCAATTATTGAAAGCGGGAATAACCATGACGTAGAGAGCAGATTCGTTATTGGAGCGGGGAGAAGAAGGAAGAGCTAGGCCGGTCCATGGACAAATTGAAGGCCGAACTGAGAGGCTTCAATCAGATAAAGGACGGAGAAGCACTTATCACGGAGCTTGAATAATGATCGTTTTCATCAAGATAATTGGAGGAGCGAATGATGAAGGATAGTTTTGATCCGAAAGAATATGGCGCTGTGGCCGACGGCATTGCCGTAGATACGGGAGCAATCCAGAAAGCGATTGATGTTTGCTTTGAGGCGGGCGGCGGAACCGTGGTGCTTGCGGGCGGTACATTTGTCTCGGGAACCATTTTCCTGAAATCCAATGTGTATTTACAGGTGAACCCGTCTGCTGTGCTGTTGGCCAATCCGGATATCAGTGACTACCCGGACGGAACGCATTATAACCGTTACATCAATGAACAGGACATGGATAAATGCTTTATTTATGCCGAGGATGCGGTGAATATTGGGATAATCGGCCAAGGTGAAATAAACGGCAATGCGGAGAGCTTCCCGAATGAGGGCAGCATTTATCGTCCGATGATGATGCGGTTTCTGCGCTGTACGAACATTCAGGTCAAGGGACTGCGGCTCTATAATTCAACGGCATGGACAACGGCTTTTTTGGACAGTGAGAATATATGGTGCGAGGATTTGAACATTCGTAATGACAGAAAATATAACGGGGACGGCCTCGATTATGATGGTTGTACAAATGTGTTTATCTCCAATTGCAAAATACTAGGTACCGACGACAATCTTTGTTTACAAGCCAGCAGCAAAGAATATCCGATGAAGAATGTGCATATTGTCAATTGTCATTTCACTTCTATCTGTGCCGGAATCCGCATCGGGCTGAAATCTGTAGGCGATATCTCTGCTGTCACCATCCACAACTGTACATTTGAGAATGTATGGCGTGAAGGAATCAAGCTGGAGTGCACAGAAGGCGGCAGCATTACCGATATTGTAGCACAGGGCCTGGTCATGCGGAATGTAACCCGTCCGGTCTTCATGATCCTGAACAACCGGCTGGACGTAATCGGTTCTTCGGTCGGTCTTGAGGTTATACCGGAAATCGGGACCATGGAGCGGATTACGCTGGCGGATATTACGGCGACGGACGACGAGGAGATGCAGCATACCCACTACCGTTTCACTGACGATGTAATGGGCTCTCCATCCTTCAACGGAATCCGGATTGATGCCTGCGACAGTTATCCCATCCGCGATGTAACCTTAAGGAATGTTACGTATACCTTTATTGGAGGCGTTGATAAAGAAGACATCCCCCCGGCTTATCCCAAGGTATGGGACATGCGGTATAACCATCCGGAACAAGTATCCGAGAACTATTATCCAACCTGGAGCCGGGCGGCGTTTATGGATATCCGTAATGTGGAGCGGCTGACACTGGAAGGGATAAAGCTTCACGCTATTAATAAAGATACAAGAGCGCCGTATATTATCGAGAACTGCACGGTCTTTAAGCAAGAAATTGTGGAGTACTAATGTTACTAATCATTAACTACAACATCGACATGGAGGAAAAATGAATAAGACGATTGTTTATAGTGCACCGGGTGGGGCAATTAACACAGATGACTTTGCCGTGTATGTCAGGAATCCAGGACAAGCTTGGGAACAGCTGTTTGTGTACGAGGCTAAAGTAGATATGCACCATGTGCGGCAAGCTTCTATGGCCTATTTTGATATGAGCGGAAGGGTAGAAGTACGGATTGAGAGCCTGAAGCAGAGCATTCAGGAAGCGGTTATTCGTCCGTTGTCAGCGAACCTTTCTTTTGAACATACGGAGAAGACACTTTCCTTCACCTTGGACCGGCCTCTGAAGTTATCGGTAGAGATTAACGGAGAGCGGTTCAGCAATCTTCATCTGTTCGCAAATCCCATTGAGGCGGTTACGCCGGACCCGATGCAAGATCATGTTCTCCTGCTTAAGCCGGCCATCCACCGTACGGAGGATATTTACCGCCTGCTGGCAACACCCAAGGTGGAAGGGGGCAACCTGCCGGATACGATCTATTTCGCTCCGGGGATGCATTATTTGGAGCAGACGCTGCTGCAGATTCCTTCGGACACGACCGTGTATATTGCCGGCGGGGCAATTGTTGTCGGTTCAATGGTCTGTGACCATGTGAAGAATGTCTCGATACGCGGCAGAGGCATTCTTTATTTGTCTGACTATCACCGCTTCTCGGCATTCCGCGGAATCCGCATCGTCTTCTCGGAGAATATCTCGGTTGAAGGGATTATTACGCTGGATCCTCCGCATTACACTATTTATTTGGGACAATCCAAGCATGTGCATATCCAGAATTTCAAATCCTTCAGTACCCGGGGCTGGTCCGACGGCATTGATATGATGTCTTGCTCGCATATTGATATCGACGATGTGTTTCTGCGTACTTCAGATGATTGTATAGCCATATACGGCTCACGGTGGGATTACTATGGTGATACCAGCCATATTACCGTGCGGAACTCTGTATTATGGGCAGATGTCGCTCATCCCCTGATGATCGGAACCCATGGGAACCATCGGGAGAATGGAGATATTATTGAAGATATTCTATTTGAGAACATCGACATTCTGGAGCACCATGAACCGCAGCCGAATTATATGGGAGCGCTGGCTATCAACGCAGGTGATAATAATTCGGTCCGGAATGTGGTCTACCGCAACATCCGTGTCGAGAATATTGAGCTGGGCCGTCTCATCGACCTAAGAGTAGTATGGAACAAAGACTATAATCCCGTACCAGGATTCCGGATCGAGAATATCCGCTTTGAGGATATCACTTACAATGGCGACACCAGTCTTCCAAGCCAAATCTTTGGCTATGATGAAGAACGGACGATCAACAATATCAGCTTCACCCGCCTTTCAGTCAACGGCAGACTAATCCTTCAGCCAGAGCCAGGAATTATGGAGATTAATGAGTTTACCCGCGGGGTTTCATTTGACGCTTAGGATACAACTAAAGATGCGGGAGTTGAGAATTTACAGCGTTATACACGGGTGAATCTTTCAAATTCAACGATACCGTTCAATTGTATAGTGGTTGTGGCGTTCACAATCCATGGGTCCTCCGTTGCTTGTAATAATCACACTAAAAACTCCCTCACCAAGTACACGGTTAAGGAGTTTTCATATTATAGTAAAACCGCATACTCCATCGTTTAAGATAACTTCATTTTTCTTATGATTAAGAAGCTTATTCAATACTGTTAAGCCAATCCCAAGCATCACCGATCGTCTGATCCTGAGACGAATCAGCGGAGGGAGAAGTTGGGGAGAGTGTGTCCGGAGTAGCAGATCCGCTATCTGAAACAGCTTGTCCGTTAGCAGGTAATACGCGGCGTGCTGTTGTATAATGTGAATCCCACCAGCCTGTATCCAGAGCAGTAATGGTCACTCCATCTTCTCCGTACGTATGAAGTATTTTACCGTTGCCCATATATACCGCTACATGGTGAATCGGAGAATAGAAAAATACAAGATCGCCAGGCTGAAGCTCATTTCTTGGCACAAATGTTCCAGTTGTAGACTGGTCTTTGGAAGAACGGGGGAGTGTGATTCCATTTTGTTCGAAAATAAACTGCGTGAATGAAGAGCAGTCAAAAGAACTCGAATCCCCTGACTCTGCACCGTATTCATAGCGGACGCCCTGATATTTCAATCCTGTTGCAATGACCTGATCGGCAACGCTCGTAGATGCGGAGTCTGAGGCAGATGTACTTGTTGCCGCAAATGCTGTACTGCTGCTGCCGGTCAAGCCGGTTGCGCCAGTAAGCAAGACCACGCCTAAGCTGACTACGATACTTAAGTTGCGGAAACGTCTTGTGTCGTGAGTTGTATTCATATGTTACCTCCTGTTGTTGCAGTCTGGTTAATTGTCTGATTCAACTCTAACACAGAATTTATTAACATTAATTGTTAATGACTGCGATTTCACTTCTCCTCCAAGGCTTACAAGCCGTTTATTAAAAATAGATTACGATTTTGTCATTATTTTTTATTGACATGCCTGGTACAGGGACCGCTTGTTGGAGATTGGCCATTCGCTCATGGAGATGAAGGACACCATCGGATTCACCATTTCCTGCAGTGCTGGACAGAAACGTCGTCGAGAGAGTGAGGGCTGCAGTGATCCAAGCAGCTGTTTCTTCCGGGCAAGCGAGAGTTATGCCTGTTGACTTGATGGATGGAGTGTCGTAATCAACCCAACAACGGGAAAGGCTGTGTATTTCATTGTCCATTAACTGCAAAATTGTAGGTGAAGGATTCCCGGTAGTTATTTTGCATGGCTGGTCTTTGGATCACAGTGTAATGTCTGTATGCCTTGAGCCAAGTATGATGGTGAAATCATATGTACCGGCAAGGATATCCATGAATTATCCAAAAAATTATTAACTGATTAATTACGTAAGTTCTTATATTAAGAAGCATGATTATTAAAACAACTCCAATTTAGTTGTTTTTTTATTGCTAGAATAGGGGCTTTGTCGGCAATGGGACTAAGTTATTGTCACAAGGGACTATGTTCTTGTTCACAAACATGTTTTTGTGTTGTCAAACTACAAAACAAAGGGGCCGACTTAACTATAGACATATGTACAAAATACGGGTTTTGTGAAGAAGTACTAAGTAAATAAATAAGACCAGCCTAATTCAACAGTCCGTATGTTTCTTCACTGCTTTCATAAGCAGCCCATGATTGATGTTGTCGAACAGACCTTTAATGTCAAATTCCAACACCCAATCATATCGCCAACATCTGGTTCTTGTGACTCGAACGGCATCAATCGCAGATTTACCCGGTCATTATCCATAGGAGTCGGTGTGAAATATAGGTTCCACGATCGGCTCAAAGACAACTTCACTGTCATTTGCGCGATTCGATCGGAGACCGTTGGAATCCCCAATATTCTTACTCCGCCATTCTTCTTCGGTATCTCTACCGCCTTAACTGGCGGAGGAAAGTAACTTCCTGAGGACATTCTATTCCAAATTTTAAAGAGGTTGTCTTTCAGGTTTTCCTCAAACTTTTGAATCGACTCCTCATCGACTCCGGCTGCTCCCTTATTCGCTTTGACTCGCTCATACGCTTCCCATACGGTGTGCTTTGAGATTTCATACGACTTTGTTTTGTCCATTGGTTCCTCCCACTTTCGCGGTTGACGTATTTCCAAAACGGGATAACACAGCCCCTTGGCTCCGCCACCTTTTCAGTGGGGTCATCGCTACTACGGGCTATTCCGCCCCTATACTCCGCATTTGTACTTTCATCCTTGCGGGATTACCGCTTGGATTTTTCCATTCGCATCGGAGTTTTAGGTTCCCACGTTCCGAACAAAAGCCTGTGTTACGTTCACCCCGCCTTCATGCCTGTCACCATCTGGACAGTAAACAGGTTTCCTCCAGACTCCTCCCAGGCCAACGACTCCCTCCTGGTTTTGATGACATCCCTACGCTTTCGACACTTTATCAGCCATTGACTTGTGTTCGTCCCCCATAACACTCACCTGACAGAGTTTTGCCCTGCCTTTTCCTTAACGCTCACCACCACGGCTTTTGACCACAACAGCTTACGGTGGTTCGAAGCCTCCGCCTGCACAGCGGCTCCGAAGGGCCCGCCTTCATCTTCTGTTCAGCATTGTTTGGCTCTTACGCGCCTTGCATTCGTGGCGCACAATCGTCAGCGAAGCGCGTCAGTCGGTACCCTCTGTCCGTCATTTCATGGTCGAACCGATTCAGGTAAATGTTACTAAACAGCGGACTTACTACGCTACCTTGCGGCGTGCCGCTCGCTGTCGCGTATTTCTTCCCACCTTCCATGTACCCGGCTTCGAGCATTTGTCTGACCAATTCGAGAATTCTACCATCGCTTACTTGCTCCGCAATCCTGTCGACCAGCGGTTCGTGATGAACCGTCCCAAAGAAATCTCGCAGGTCTGCGTCCACAATCCATTCGCACCCGTCCATCATCTCGCGGTAAATCTTCCGCATGGCTTGGTGCGTTGACCTACCCGATCGGTATCCGAAACTGCATTCACTGAACAAGGGTTCGAAGATAGGTTCCAGCCTGTTTTTCAGCGCTTGCTGGCAGACTCTGTCCCTTATCGCCTGGATGCCGAGCGGACGCTTCTCGTTTGGCTTCCCTTTCTTGGGAATGTGAATTCGTCTGACCGGCATCGGTCGGTACGTCCCTTGTTTCAATTCTTCGTGCAGCTTCTTTAGCTCCACTTCGGCTACAGCTTGGAAGGCCTGGAAGGTGACCTTGTCAGTTCCACCACTACCTCCGTTTGCCCTCACCGTTTCCCATGCCATTTCCAGGTTTGTTCGGTGATACACCTTGTTGACTAATGAATGAACCTTTCGTCCTGTGCCTTCTGCTTACATGCGCTTCGTATCCTCCGCCTGCAAGTTTTGGGTCTTTCACTTAGAAAATATTCCTCCCTTGCCGCTTACTCGCGAAACTCATGCCAGCTCCGGTCTCCATAAAGCGAGCCGCCTTCCCCTTCTGATTTACCTTTTGGGTGAACAGAAGGCAGTCACACCAAGTTGACTTTTTCGTCCGTTCGTAAGTAGTATGCAGCTCTCCTACTTCTCGCCGTGCGTCCGGTATGCACTTCGGGGTTTCCTTATAGCATCCGTTACTGAAGCTGCCGCGTATTCTTTGAAGCGGTAGACGCGGCCCGACCGCTTCGACTTTGTTTATCCACTCGTCCTGGAAGTGCACTCGTTTCAGACACGACGAGATCTCCGTGGGTCACAACGTCATCTTCCGTACCATGCCGCCCGCACACACCTAGGTGCGATGGGTGGACTAGAACGCCTTCGTCTCCATAGTGCAGACCCGACCTTGCCCCATCTTTGGCCGACCGGTTCGCGAGTTCGGGTAGCCCCGATTCACTACGGCCTGGTACTTCTCCTCAAGCCCTTCAGACTCTGCCTCGCGGTAGACGCCCTGCCCTCCAGTAAAAAAAATACCGGCCCCCGAGGCGTTACCCCCAAGTTTGGATATGAGCTCCCTAGTCCGGTGCTCAGCGGGACTTTAACCCAACTGATGATCGTGCTGCCACGCACGCACTATGAGCCCCTCGGACTCCCTTCCCACAGACGGTTCATTTCATCTTCTGGACTTATTGAGCACCTCTTTAGGGGTTCCTAAAAAAAATCCGTGTGGGGGAGGGTCTCGTAAGTAACACTGCATTATCTTTTGACCCATGCCGTTCCCTCTACGCCGGAGGATTCTTCACCGTTGTTCCAAGTTCTGTACAGCTTCATGGCCTTCATCCATTATACGCGAGACTCGGCATCCTCTTCTCCCCTTCGCAGAGCCTTTTGGACGACGCAGCAGGATTCACTTGAAGTTACGGCCTGGGTTGTCGCTCTCCCGGTCTCTGACCGGTACTTTTGTCGATGCGCTTTTACACACAGATTTCGCCATGCGCAAGCATCCTAGCTACAAGAGTGGCCTTGGCCCCTCTCTTGGTTGGACTTGCACCAACTAGATAATGCGTGCCTCTGGGCACGCCCAAATAAAAAAAGGATCAACCTGAAAGAACTGGTTGATCTCATAATACGAACGAGCAGGATAGAGGTCCGGTGGTTCCATGTGTTACCTGCAGATAGCAGCAGTTTTGCTATGCATAGAATTCGATGTTCAAGTAAAGAAAGGACAGGGGCACCCTGTCCTTTCTAATAGATGAGGATAAACGCGTGATGAGTTTACTGTTCGATCAAGGATTACAGTTCGACTCTCGAGGTGCCCAGCATCTTGGCAGATTTCGGATCGTGGAAGGATAAGAATAAACTCTCCCGCGTATCGAGGGTAGAGATTTGTTCGATATCAACTGCACTCAATTCGAAATCGAAAATGTCGATATTCTCGATGATCCGCTCTTTTCTCACCGATTTTGGAATTACAACGACTTCACGCTGGACAAGCCAGCGCAGCACGACCTGGGCGACGGACTTGTTGTATTTTTCTGCGATCGAGGTCAGCACTTCGTTGCCGAACATGTTGCCCAGTCCTTCAGCGAACGGCGCCCACGACTGGTGCTGCACTCTCTGCTCTTTCATAAAAGCGGCGTTCTCAGTCTGCTGATAGAACGGGTGCGTTTCGATCTGGTTGACTGCGGGCACGATTTCGTTATGCACGATGAGGTCCATCAGACGGTCGGGCAGGAAGTTGCTGACTCCGATCGCCTTGATCTTGCCTTCGCGGTACAGGTCTTCCATCGCACGCCAAGCGCCGTAGTAATCGCCGAACGGCAGGTGAATAAGGTATAGATCGAGATAGTCGAGCTGCAGCTTATTCAAAGATTTAGCAAACGCCAGCTTGGCACTCTCGTAACCGGCATCCTGAACCCAAAGCTTGGTCGTGATGAACAGCTCTGCGCGTGGTACGCCGCTACGCTTGATCGCGCGTCCTACCGCTTCCTCGTTGAGGTAACCGGCCGCGGTGTCGATCAGGCGATAACCAGCCATCAGCGCGTCATATACGGCGTTCTCGCATTCTTCAGCATCCGGCACTTGAAAGACACCAAAGCCGATAATCGGCATTTTCACACCATTGTTCAATGTAACGGTTTGCATTGTAATTCCTCCCAGTGTTCAAATGTATAAAAACAAACGGCGCGTATCCCGGGAATCGGGCACTGAGGCAGGAATTCCACTTACGTCCGATTTGCATTATAATAAGCCTCCGCCTCCGTGTTACACGAAGTTAAGCGTCATTACTATTCTGCTGTAATTAATGGTCTGTTGGTGCTTGGCTCGCCATATCGTTAAGTTGCGTTACAAAAGCTCCTTCATTCGGGCCTTGATTATCACGAATCATTTTCGCTTGTTCCACTAGAACCTCTTCAGCATCCGTACCGAGTAATCTTATTGTTCCTTCAATAAATGCTTCAAGTGGCATCGCATGCGGATCGTCTTTGAGATCTGTCATGAGTTCCGTTTGAACCCCAGGTGGTATAATTTCTAATACTTTTACTGTTGTATCTTTAAGCAAATAGCGTTGTGATAAGGTATAAGAATGGAGCGCTGCTTTGGTCGCCGAATACACCGCAGCCGCTGCGTACGGAATAAACCCGATTGAAGAAGTCGTATTAATGATCACAGCTTCTTCTTTAGACTTCAAATGTTCGATTAATGAAGACGTCATTCGAATGGGTCCAAGCAAGTTTGTTGAGACCGTTGAAACCAGAACCTCTTCGTTAATCACACCCACAGCCTCATCGAAAAGCATGATGCCGGCGTTATTAAATAAGACATTCAAATCAGGGAAGTCCCGAATAAGTTGCTTAGCGGTTGCCTCAATACTGGAAAGATCCTGTATGTCCAGTTCAACTGCAGACATTCCGGGATTAGCACTAAGTACTTCCTCCAGACGCTCTTTTCTTCTACCCGAGATGATTACTTTGTTTCCAAGCTTGTGTAAGGCTTCTGCCAATGCACGTCCAATTCCTGAGCCGCCACCTGTAATGAAGATCGTGTTGCCTGTAAGTTTCATTTAAAATACCTCCAATATTTGGTTTTTAATTACTTTGAAATTTTATTACATTGTTAGATGAAATCGGGACTTACTATTAACCTTGCACTTTAAAGTTTCTGAATGGACTAACCACCTTCTTAGTATTATACTATTACAACAATAGTTGCTTTAGTAGTTCAATTGTATCTGGAACATCATTGAGGAACAACCAACAATGCGAGTCATTTGTTGGTTTAAAAAAAGGAGTTAGATCCATGGGACTTAAAGTAAGAAATATTCGTACAACTCGAACAAGAGAATCCATTTTTGAGTCACTTTTTGAACTGATGGAAGAAAAAGATTTTGATAAAATCACAATACAAAATTTAACGGAACGGGCCCAAATCAATCGGGCAACTTTCTATGCTCATTTTCAAGATAAATATGAATTGTTGGATGAGATTATAAAAAAGTCAGCGGAAGAACTTATTCAACAACATACTCATGGTGTGTGTGCATTTACAAAAGATAATATGATGCAATTAGTATTCGCAGCTTTTGAGTATCATCAACAAGTCAAAAAGAAATGTCGCCGTAACTATAACAAAATTATTCCTCTACTCTCTTCAAAATTAGTCATTGCACTAAAGCATTATTTGAATCTTTGTATGCAGGAAATATACTCTGATGAACGTACTTTTTTCGTACAAATCTATGCCAACATGATTAATGAAGCAGTTACTCTGCATACTGCTGAACAAACTAAACTAACAGAACAACGTATAGCAGAGAATGTTGTTCAAATGATACACCTGGACTAATCGAAAAAGTGAGCCGTATTTAGGTAACAACAGCTACGGCTTTTCTATTGTAATTTATAAAATTGGCCTTTAAGATTGCAGCCACTAATGTCGCTTCATTTACATGTGCATCTCTTACTAATCCTGAAGAGTTCAATAAGAAAAACATCGAACCAGCCGCTGAATCCTTAAAAATGCATGGGAATGAAGCAGCGACAATGCTCACTAAATCTCTTAGTTATAAAGTGGCACATCAAACCAAGGAATTTTGAAGGTTAAGCGCGGTCTCAACTACAATAGCTATGGTTCCCGTTAGTAGCTTAATGATTTTAATCAACCAACGAAGTCATCTGTTCTGATTTTTCCAGATCGGTCAGACAGTTCTGCTCCAGTGATTTAACCATGTTCGTTACCGTTGGTGGCTCACATTTAAAGTGTTCACACAGTTGCACCTGGGTTACCCCATCACACAGACAATACAACAAATTATCTTGCCCTACATAGAGATTAAGTTCCCTAGAGACTCACTAATTCCGACGCATTTGGAGGAAATCCGACCTAACGACTGTCGAATATAACAATCAACTGCATCTGTCATGAATTATCCCTTCCTGTCGTCCAAATGATATTTAGCATACTAAATTTATCACGGTAAATTACAATTGTCAGTTTACCTTAGAGCTACCGCCTATTGGGGGCAACTCTAAAGTTCAGGAAGTTTGGCTTTGTCGTGAAATTTATTTTTTAGCAAATCCTTGCTTTTTCAAATAGTCCATCACTTGAGGCTGAATACTTCTCTGGAGATGATCCTGAATGTGGTCACTCCATCCTTTTACTTTTTTCACGCTGAAAGGGGCTTTCGTCGGTCGATTTCATAATACTTCAACATCTTCTCATCATAGGTAGCTATTTTATCTTGATCTAGAGATTGATACTGATTTTCAATTAATACCATGGATTGAGGCAGCCGAGGTTTAAGCTCAGGTTTATCTCCAGCTGAATGACCGATGCATAGCCCCACTAAAGGAATCAAATACTTCGGTAGACCCAATACGACGGGTAGTTCGTTAATATTTGCTCTGACAGCACCAATATCCCCCCCACCGAGCCCCATGGATTCGGCAGTGGTTAACGCATTCTGTGCCATCAGTCCGGCGTCAAATGAACGGATTAACAAAAAATCAATATATTCGATATCCACTTCTGGAGCAATTTAATGATTGCGGTTGAAATCTGCACAGAAGATCCAGAACTCTGCCGCTTCTTCAATATATGGTTGATCGACACAGAGATGACTGACTTTTTTCGAAGAACTGGATCTGTGAATCGAATAATGGACACAGCGTAAGCGCCAAACCCAGCCCACCTGTAAACCTAACGCCAGTCGTGAGATCATAGGCATATCTTAAATCAAGGAGATCTGCCAGATGACCAAAGCCGAAAGACGCCAGCACTAATGGACAGAGCGCATCAAGGACTATCGAGCCAGTGGGCTCACCATGTCTGCCTGATGAGAAGCACAGGGATTGCCCCTACATCAATTAAAATATTGGCTCCGCAAAATCGATTCCAGCGTGCCTCGCTCTTCCTCGCCTTCCTTTATTCCGGTGACCGTCTCCCCGCCATCTATGCCTCCCTTCTTGACCCTTCGCATCGGTCTGGCCTCTCTTGACGTGCAGGAAGGCTTATCTCCCGAACTGTTGCGTCAAATCGTTCGAGCGCTGCAGACCCTATACTAACGCTACCGGAGAAGGTTTAGAAACGTTAGTATTATGAAGAAGCGACAGAACTAGACCTTACTAACATTGCCTAGTCTGCCGCTTTTTGAAGGCTAAATTCCTGAATCAGGAATTATATAATTCTCTGTTTAGATTAACAATTTCTTCATGTGAATATTTTCCTGCAGCCGCTGACAGAATCTCCATCGCTTTATCCCTTAGAAATGGGGCTTTTTCTTTATTTGCTTTTTTTAATGCATCTGTTAGTTCCTCCTTAGTTAGTTCTGTGCAGTATGCTGGAGTACCTGGCTGCTGTCTCCATGAATCATTTAAAGAACCACTATCTACTGTATCGAAACCTAGTTCGTTGGCTATATTCATGATTTTTTGCTTCTGCTGTACATCATTACCGGTGATGGCTGTGGCAATACGTCCACTATTACCTTCTGGTGTTCCTTCATGTTCTAAAGTATAGGCTAATAAATTGTTGAAAGCTTTAATAATTGATCTGTTTAATTGATTTGAGACCCAAACACTTTCAACCATCCCGTTCTCAACTTCTTCAATTTTACCGCTCATTTGAGGATAATAATTTGAAGTGTCAACAACAACAACTTCCTCCCCAACTTCATCTATAACGTTGCGAATGCTTGGCAGTGCATGGAAAGGAATAGATATGATAAGAACATCAATATTTTTAATCACTTCTTCTACACGCACAGGCGTTCCTGTAAGTTTTTTTCCTTTCAAACGTTCAATTCCACGAGCATCTGCAATCATTACATCATGCCCATTCTTAACTAGTTTTCGAGAAATACTTGACCCGATTGGCCCTGCACCTATAATTCCAAATCTCATTTTCATTCCTCCCAAATATTATCTTATCGTTTCCCATTCAATATCAAAGCATAGAAAACCGCGTAACATTAATGGATTGTTCTCATCGCCTCACGGTTGACTACGACGCGGCGGATGAAGAACGCTATGACCAAGCCAATCAGTGCTATAATCAACGTGAAGACGAACACGTTTTGTGACCCAGCCGTCATCGCGTTTGAAATTTCGGCCTGTTTGGCCGAAGCGGCGGAGCCGCGCATGTATTTCTCCATACCACTCGAAAGGATGCTGATTGCGACCGCTGTTCCAATCGCGCCCACAACCTGCTGCAGTGTGTTCATGACTGCCGTGCCGTGCGGGTATAACTCCGGCGGCAATTGATTTAGCCCGTTCGTTTGAGCAGGCATCCATATCATGCCTAATCCAACCATGAGGCCGATATGCAAAGCCACGATAAAGGCCACTGAAGAAGCAGGAGATAAGGTAGTAAAGAACCATAATATGACTGAAACGATCACGAGTCCGGGAATAACAAGCCATTTGGGCCCATATTTATCAAACAAGTGCCCCATGCGCGGGGAGAGGATACCATTCAGTGCGCTGCCTGGCAAAAGCATGAGTCCCGCAGTGAACACAGACAGTCCTGCACCCGTCTGCAGAAACATCGGCAGGATAATCATGATCGACATACTAATCAATGTACAAGATAGTACCATAAGCACACCAACGACATACATCGGATGCTTGAAAACGCTAAGATTCATCATGGGATCGTGCATAACATTCTGCCGCATTATAAACAGGACCAGCGCGATGAGCCCAACGACGATTGAAATGACCACAACTAAGCTACTCCATCCTTCTGATCCTTCGCCTGCCTTACTAAAGCCAAAAACAACTCCTCCAAAACCGATTGTAGATAATACGACAGACAATAAATCTATCCGGGGCTTCGTGACATCAGTGACATTTTCCAAATACTTCAGCCCAATCAACAACCCAATAATCAGTAACGGCAGAGACAACCAGAAGATATAATGCCATGTTAAATACTCGATTAATAGCCCGCCTATGGTCGGACCGGTTGCTGGCGCAAACATGATAACTAGTCCAATGAGGCCCATCGCCGCCCCCCGCTTTTCCGGAGGATATATGACAAGAATAGTATTGAACATAAGTGGCAGCAATAATGCCATACCTACCGCCTGTAAAACTCGAGCGAACATCAACATTTCAAAATTAACCGCGAGCGCTGCAATGAGAGTACCCATAATCAAGCTTATGAGCGAACCTGTGAACAGCTGTCTCGTTGTAAACATCTGCAGCAGCATTCCACTAATCGGCATTATAATACCTAGAGTCAGCAAGAAACCGGTTGTCAACCACTGTGCGGTTGCTGCTGAAATTTGGAACACGTCCATTAAATTAGTCATTGCTATATTTAATGCAGTCTCGCTAAACATGCCAACAAAACCGCAGATAAGCAGCGACGCCAAGATAGCACGCGTATTGTATTGCTTCTTCATTGATATCCCCCATGTGTGTAAATATTTTGGTTTATCTATTCGCATATTCTTGTTTTTTGTTTAATTAGTTCATCATTTGAGGCATAATACTTCAACGTCGATTAATCATAGATGGCTAACTTTTCTTTATCCTGTGATGATTGATACTGGTTTTCAAAACACTCCGTATTGATAAGGAACTCTCATATTCTCGCACAGCGTTGTTCCTTCATTTTCCCTGTGGAATAAGCCGCGGTCTTGCAAAATCGGGATAACCTGATCCACAAAATCAGCAACTCCATCATAGGATATATCCGGAACAACCGAGAAGCCGTCACTTGCACCCGCCAAAAAACATTCTTCCAAGAAGTCAGCAACTTGCACAGGGATACCTGCAACTACCGGATGATAGTTAATGACCCCATGGGCAAGAACATCTCGAATGGATAGCCCTCGTTTGAGCAACTCCAAAGCTCTTGGGGAAGGTGGGTCCTTTGGGTTGGCATATGCATTTTTCAACAAATCCGTTGCTAAAGGCTGATCACTATCAACCGAGTTCACAGATAGCGGTAAACCAATCATAGACCCAAGGTAACTTACCCTGCTTGGAATCTCCCCAGGATTAAAACTCATAAGCTGCTTTCGCCGTTCCAAAGCTTCTTCTTCAGTTGAGCCTAGGGAAAACATAAAACCTGCAAACATCTTGATGTCATCTGGATTTCTGCCAAAACGAACGGCACTTTGTCAAAGCGCTTGTCTGTGTTCACGTCAGATTCTATATCAAAAGGATTTGCGTAGACACCAGAAACGTACCTTCCCGCCAGTTCCAATCCCTCACCCCCTCCGCCTGCCTGAAAAATAACGGGTTGTCCTTGATCAGAGGGAGGGATTGGCAAATGACCGCGGGATCTATAATATCGCCCTTGAAGATTGATAGGCTGAATTTTGTCCATATCGGCAAATTTCCCTTTTGCTACATCTAACGTCCAAGCATCTGATTCCCAGCTTCCCCACAATGCCTGGACAATTTGTATGCTTTCTTGAGCCATGTCATATCGTTCTTTACGATCGGCAACACGAGCACCGAAATTTGCTGCCGCTAATGGTTCGGATGTGGTGACCGCATTCCATCCTACACGTCCATGACTTATAACATCCAATGCTTTGAACTGACGTGCTAAGTTATATGGATAATTGAATG
The DNA here is from genome assembly GCF_038593005.1 of Paenibacillus sp. FSL E2-0178. Taxonomy (NCBI): domain Bacteria; kingdom Bacillati; phylum Bacillota; class Bacilli; order Caryophanales; family Paenibacillaceae; genus Paenibacillus; species Paenibacillus sp. FSL E2-0178. The sequence continues at coordinate 362,532 of NZ_CP151953.1, read as the reverse complement.
TCGTTGAGAGTGTAGCAAAAAGCCCAATATGTTTCGTTTCTCCAGCTACAGCCATGAGTGCTAACATAGGTCCATAGGGAACATAGGAGATTGGGGACCTAAGTTAATCGTTAAAGCTGGAGTATCGGCGATGAATATCATTTGAAATTTTCCTTTTTCAGCTATTTGGCCCGCTCTACATAACTATCCATATCTGTGTACGCCGCCAGATTGCCAGGCATTCTCCATGCGCTGAATTCAGCTCCATATCCAGAAACCATTTGTAGAGCCAGTTGCATCTCATTTCTTTGTTTCATGTATTTCTTCTCCTTCCTTTCTTTAGTTAGCCGATAAAGGAAGCTCTGACTATTTATCAACTTAGTTAATCGATTTAATATTTAGCCTGCTAAGCAATTTCGCGTGAGGAACTTATAGTAAGTTCCTCTCCAGTCGCTTTAAAAGCTGCCTTAAAAGCAGGCGTTCTTCCGGTAAAATGGAATGTAGTAATTTATCTTGCTCCTGTCTCCATTTGAAACCAACTGGCTCCTCTAATTCTTTGCCCTTATCTGTTAAAAAAATCCGCATAACCCTTGCATCCTTTTCATCACGCTTACGGTATATAAATCCGTTTTTCTCTAGTGACTTAACCATGTTTGTTACCGTAGGTGGTTCACAGTTCAGATGTTCGCATATTTGCACTTGTGTAATACCATCACCTGACCACAACCGGTTAAGCAAATTCTCCTGGCCAACATACAGGTTAAGTTCCCTTAGAGAATCACTGTAATCCCGGCGCATTTGGGAAGAAATTCGATCTAAAGACTGACGAATATCGCAATCAACCTTATCGTTCATAATTTACCCTCAATTTGTAAAGTATATTTAGTGGACTAACTATAACATTGTGAAGTTGAGGTGTCCACATCTCTTAAGGGCATTTATTTGTTGGCATATCCTTGCTTGTTCAAATACTTCACTATTTCTGGCAGAAAAGTTATTGGAAGATGCTCCTGAATGTGCTCACTCCATCCTTTTACTTTTTTCACGGTAAATGGAGCTTTAACTGGACGGCCTCCATAATATTTCAGCATGGTTTCATCATAGACTGCTAATTGCTCTTTATCGAGTGGCTGATACTGGTTTTCAAATAATACCATGGATTGAGGCAACCGCGGCTTCAGTGCAGGCTTATCTCCAGACGGAACACCGATACATAGTCCCACCATTGGAATTACATATTTAGGTAAATGCAATAATTCAGATAATTCGTTAATATTTGCTTTCACCCCGCCAATAAATACGCCGCCAAGTCCCATGGATTCTGCTGCAGTTAATGCATTTTGCGCCATGAGCCCGGCATCAAGTGAACCGATCAGAAGAAAATCAATATATTCGAGATCAACATCCGGGGCAATTTGATGGTTTCTGTTGAAATCCGAACAGAAGATCCAAAACTCTGCTGCTTTTTCTATATAAGGCTGATTGACACAGAGCTGCATCACTTTTTTACGAAGTTCCGAATTTGTGATTCTAATGATTGAAACGGCCTGAAAATGACTGAAGGAAGATGTTTGATTAGCTGCCTTAAAGATTGCTTCAAGTTGCTCCTCTGTCAGGTGTTGATTCGTATAAGAACGAACGGAGGTATGGTTTTGAAGCAATTCAAGCGTATTATTCATTGGATTGGTCCCCTTTGCTAGTTATGTTATAATGATTATTAGCTTGCTAACTATAATGCCGATGTTTTATCTCACATATACTTACTAATTCGTAGGATTTCATCGACTTGGATCAGATCAATCATAGGAAAAGGTACAGATATTACCGATCAAGAGCTGGGCTGGGCATCTGGAATAGCTAGAAAAATTTCCCCAGTTTACTTCTTCTGCACATACTCCACTAATTCCCTTGGGGTTCACCATCCCATATCTCAACGGTTCATTGCCTTTACATTCCTTCGTTATAACCTAAGCTCACGATACTCTGGACTGAATATTCTGTCAAAAAAGCGGTTCCAGGCGATCTCTTTTCTGATAGTCAACCATCCAACCTGGGTATTCAGGAGGCAGTGTACTTACTTCGTCAAGTTGCTGAATTTCATCATCCGTCAGTTCTAAATTTGCGGCTTCCAGATTTTCTTCCAACTGTTCCAATCGTTTCGCGCCAACAAGAACAGAGGTTACAACTGGTCTTGTCATCAGCCAAGCGAGCGCTACACTTGCTATACTTGTCCCATGTGCTTCAGCGATCGGTTTTATCTTATCAATGATATTCCAAGCTCGCTCTTTATCTACAATCGGGAAATCAACCGCAGAGCGGCGCGAATCCTCTGCTTTTTGATTGTGTCGATCGTAACGCCCTGACAGCAGACCGCCAGCAAGCGGACCCCACACTAGAAGTCCCATCTTCTTTGCTTCCATCAAAGGCGCCAACTCTCGTTCAACATCGCGGCTGGCAAGAGAATAATACCCCTGAACCGTTTCAAAGCGAGCCATATTTTTGCGTTCAGAAATACCAAGAGCATCAGCAATTTTCCAAGCATGCCAGTTCGATACGCCAATATATCGTACCTTACCCTGTGTTACCAGATCATTTAAAGCACCTAAAGTTTCTTCTACAGGTGTCAAGAAATCATCGGCGTGAATCTGATACAAATCGATATAATCCATCTTCAATCTCTTTAAACTTGCTTCCACTGCATTCATAATATGTCCTCTTGAAGCACCGACATCGTTACGTCCCATACCTGTTCGTCCGGCGGCTTTGCTAGCAATTACAACTTCCTCCCGCGCAATACCAAGATTGCGGAAGGATTGTCCAAGAATAATTTCACTTTCACCTTCTGCATAATTATCAGCAGTATCAAAGAAATTAATTCCGATATCGACACTCTTTTTTATCATCTTGTCGGCTTCTTCCTGCCCAACTAAACCGAGAATTTTATGGTTATCCTTTCCACTCGTGAACGTCATTGTGCCTAACGCAAGTTGTGAAACTAAAAGTCCTGTATTTCCAAGCTGCTTATACTTCATTCTGTATATCCTCCTTAATATTGGGGCATTTTATAGCATGACAATCATACTCGCTTGGCAATCAGTAACTGTCCGCTACATCCGTGATTATGTGCCTTTTTCTTTTTTATAGATAGTCATAGAAGCATGGTGAATACGTGTAAATAAACTTTTATATTTAATGCATTTGCATGCTCTTTACTGTTCCGCGGCTGATAATCGTTTATTTTTTGCCCTACCTGCACCATAATGATGGTCGTCAGGCTTTATCTTTTGTATACCTATTTTCCAGGAAAGGAAGACCTAAATTACCTCTCAACGTGCGGGATTTATATTCACTTCGGAATATTACTTTTCCTGTAGGATCGGTACGACCAAATCAATAAAATCATCAATTCCCAAAGGATGTTCTTGTCTTAGAAGCAATACGTCCATTGTGTCAGTTCCTTTATCTTCTAAATCTCACGGCGCATACGTTCCACGGTTTCCTCTGGAGAGACTGTAACTGTCGTTTGACCGGCTTTAGGTCCAAGAATCCCTAAACCGCCCGCATTACTCACTGCTGCAACAAATTCAGCATTCGTAATCCAACTCATAGGTCCTTGTAAAATGGGTTTATCAATTCCAAGAATATCTGTTACACGATTTCTCATTATTTTTATCCCTACTTTCTCACTCCATATTGCTTCGGCACACCCAAGTGCTCACGCAAAGTATTTCCCTCATAATCAAGATGATATAAGCCTCGTTTTTGCAACACGGGCACAACTTTTTCCACAAAATCTTTTACACCTTTTTGACTTTCTGGCACAATGGAAAAACCGTCCGTTGCCCCTGCTTTAAACCATTCTTCAATGAAATCCGCCACATCTTCAGGCGTGCCAACCACTACAGGGTGATAATTGATGACTCCGTTTGCCAATACATCTCTTGGACTTAGCCCTTGTTTGATTAGCTCTACTGCTCTTGGTGAGCGCGGGTCGCCTGGATTCGGCGTGGCTTGATATTGTAAAGATTTTGGTAGGGGTTCATTCAAATTCAAGTCATTTAAATTTACGCCAATCATCGCTGATAAATAGCGAATTTGTCCTTCAAATGCATCTTTCCCCATAAAATCCAGTAACTGATGACGGCGGGCAAGTGCTTCTTCATAAGTATCGCCCACCGTAACCATAAAACCAGAAAACATATTGATTTCATCAGGGTTTCTACCGTATTTTATCGCACTTTGTTTTAACAAATTACGGTAATGACGAGCTTCTTCAATCGTAAAAGGGTTAGCATAAACACCAGTGGCAAATTTACCTGCCATTTCCACCCCTTCAAAACTTGGACCTGCCTGAAAAATAGGCGGTTGCCCTTGCGGACTTGGTGGAATGGGAAGTGGGCCTCGGGTCTGGTAGTATTGACCATTGAAATTGGCAGGGGTTAATTGATCCATTTTGATAAATTCGCCAGTTTGTTGGTCTGTAATGTAGGCATTTTCGCCAAAACTTCCCCAAAGAGACTGCACTGCTTCTACCATTTCATCTGCCATTTCATAACGAGTGGTAGTGTCAGGCAGAGGACTAGCTCCAAAATTATAAGCAACCTCACGAGTTCCTGTTGTTACCGCATTCCAACCGACACGCCCACCACTTATGTGGTCCAGCGTTTTAAGTTGGCGAGCCAAATTATACGGTAAGTTGTAAGTGGTAGAATAGGTTGCTACCAAACCGATTTTCTGGGTATGCGTGGCAACAGCAGCTAGCATCGTCATCGGTTCCATTACAAACATCGGTGATTTTCGAGCCGTATCACCATTTACCCCAGCTCCCACCATCCCAGGTGTATCCGCAATAAACAGTGTGTGAATTTTACCCTGTTCAGCAAGTTTGGCAAGCTCAATATAGGCATTAATGTCGGTGTAAGCCTTTGGATTACTATCATTAAATCGCCAAGAATAATCCTCACCACCATAGCCTGTTACAAACATGATGGCCAGCTTGATTTGCTTGTTTGAATTATCTAAATAGTCGTGCATCGTTTTCCTCCTTTATTATTTTTTCACTCTCTGATTGATCCATCCCACAATATCATCAACTACTACATCTCCATTTGGTTCAAACATCAAATAATGTCCAAGTCCGCTATAAAGTCTCAAACTTTTATCTTTTGAAGCCGTTTCTTGATAAAAATCAATGGCATCTATAGGCACAACATAAACATCATCACAACCGCTTACCAGTAAAACAGGTGCGATAAATTTGTCAGCATTAGCTTTGAGGTATTGCGCGCCTTCTTTAACACCATTGAAAAAGGACACAGAAAAGGTTTCTAACATCAATGGGTCGTCCCAATCATTGTCGCTTTCTTCCACCATTGGCAAGTTCAACATTTTATGGAGGATCTCCATGCCATTAACAAAGATGTCAGCAGGTTCTGGGCGTGGTAAGTCATCAAGATTTAGTTGATTGTAACGCACCCAGCCGCTGCCAAAATCACACCATCAGCAGCTTGCGGATATTTTGGTAAAGTGCGGTGATGTGTCCACCCATACTATGTCCCATCACAAAAATCGGAAGATTGGGATTTTCGGTTTTGGCTTTTTCTACCACAAGACGTTAATCTTCTACCATTTCAAAATAACTGTTGAGATGGATTTTATCCCTACCATCTGACTTACCGTGTCCTCATGCATCAAAACGATAGACGGCAATATCATGATTATTCATCGTTTTGGCAAAATCGGCAAAGCCGTGCGAATGCACTGCCAAACCATGCGAAATAATCAGTACCGCTTTGGGTGGATTTTGTGGATAATCTCTGGTTAGATAAAGGTTTAAACCATCATATCCTGCAACCAGTTCTGTAGTATTTCTCTGTTGTTCATTTTAATCGTCCTTTCTTATCTTAAAGCATCTACCAGAATATATTTTCACTCAATGCCACTCATTAAACGATCGATAATGATTTCAACCGAATCAATTTGATGGATCATTGAAATGCCAAGCCCCAATGAGGCGAAACCTTTTGATAAATCACCGTATAGCATGCCATTTCTCATCCCCGATGCTGGATTCGATGCTTGGTAAATTTCTTCATTTGTGGCTAAATTGCGATCCATTTCTACCAATTTATTTGGGAGTTCCCCCGGTAGAGAACGGTAATAGGCAGGTTGCGTGCGATAAAGCAACATATCATTAGCATCTAATTTAATTAAAGCATCTTTAATATTATCAGCCATACGAGACTCTTTTGAGGCAAGAAAGGCAGTCCCGACAAACACCCCTTCCGCTCCTAGAGCCATTCCGGCTTTGGCAGTGCGTCCATCTGTAATCCCGCCAGCGGCTAATACTGGCACACGACCTTTTGCAGCATCTACCACCAAGGGCACAATAGAAAAGGTACCAATAACGTTTGCTGGAACTTGTCCCCCTTCATCAAAACCTGTGGCAACTAGAATATCCACACCACCTTTGATAGCTTCCTCTGTCACTTCAACAGTTGGTGCCCCTCGATAAATGACTTTGATATTGTTGGCCTTAAATTTTTGAGTCCATTCCTTTGAAAATGCCCCTACCATCACAGCCACTTCGACCCCCTCTTCTACCATCATGTCTAGCATGGGTTGTGTATAGAGGTCAAAACCTGCCACCGTAGGAATGATATTGATTCCAATAGGATTTGAGGTGATACTTCTAGCAATACGAACCTCATGGCGCATATTCTCCACCGTTTCTTCAACGGTCTTGGCAGGTTCTGATTGTCCAGCATTGATGCCAAGCACACCCAGTCCTCCAGCCTTACTAATAGCTCCTACAAACTTACCGTCTGTTAGCCAACTCATTGGTCCTTGAATAATAGGTTTTTCAATCCCTAAAATGTCTGTTACACGATTTTTCATTGCGTTTTCCTCACTTTCTATTATAGAATACTTCGCCTTCTGTCAGTCTAGTCTGGTTAGCTAGTTTGAAAAGGAATCTGAGGTCCTAAGTCGACGGTTAATGCTGGAGTATCGGCGATAAAGATCATTTGAAAGTTTTCCTTTTCAGCTAATTTAGCCCGCTCCAAATAACTATCCGTATTTGTGCTGCTAGGTCGGTCCCAGGCATCCTCCAAGCGCTGAATTCAACTCCGTATCCAGAAACGAAACCATTTGTAGTGCTAATTGCATCTCTTTTCTATTCTCCATGTATCTCTTCTTCTTTATTTCTCCAAGTAACTAAAAGAACCTGGGTTAAATCCCTTTAAACAAATGGGGTGATATTTAGCCTGCTAACTAATTACTGGAGGTTTATCTTCTGACAGTTCTTCTTTTTATTACTAATATCTCGAATACTACTAGTATCCTCAGGGTCTAAATAAATATTAGTTGTAAAGAAGGGTTCAATGCGCCTTTAGAAATCCATTTGATAAACGATATTATAACTATTTAATATATTAAGGTTGAAATTATTTACTTAATATACTAAATATTTGAACAGAGAACACCTAGAGCAAGTTTCTCTCCATGCGCTTCATAAGCGGTTCACATTTTAAATGTTCACATAGTTGCATTTGTGTTACCCCATCACCTGAGCACCAGACGAGAGAGTAAATTATCTTGGCCTACATAAAGATTAAGTTCTCTTAGACTTTCACTATAATCTCGACGCATTTGAAATGAAATTTTATCTAGCGACTGACGAATATCGCAATCCACCTTATCATTCATAGATATTCCTCCACCCACTAAAATGTATTTAGCAAGCTAACTATATCACGATTTAAATCTAGTTGTCTATTTATTAAACATACCTCCTCACAATCGTTAAATTTAGAGATCCACGTTCATCTTCTTCTGTTTAAAGCTCGAATCGCCTGTATAACCCCGTAAATGGACGTCATCTGTATGAGAAGACTCGAGCTTAAAGTCAGCATATTTAGCTTCATAGTCACGAAGTAGCGCAACGTTCTGTTTCTCCGTCAGGTAAGATGTTCCTTGTAGGCAGAGTCTGCATGATACCAAGGCTTGGAGGCAAAGTAGTCCTGCAAATCCTTCTGTTTAAATACATATCCATGCCTTGCAAATATCTCGTTGCGCGCAAGCTTCAGAATTGCCGATCTTTTCCGGGGAAAGCAACGTATTCGAACTGTCTTTCAAAATATACTCACGTATCAAAACTGCAACAGTAGAAGGAGCAGCAGTTGTCTCACTAGTCGTAGCTAGATTACCGACCGCTCCTTCAGGGGCTTTCTCTTTTTCCGAAATAACTACAGCCAAATAAGCTTATTCTGATGGAAATTCGTTAAAGAACGCTACATCCTCAATAGGAAGACGTGTAGGAGGATGTCCTGGTTTCGTTGCTTTTCCGATCGCAATGATCATAACCGGCACATACTGCTCGGAAATTCCGTACGCTTCAAATAACTTTGCTCTATCGTATCCATGCATCGGAACAGTGTCGTAACCTTTGGATCGTGCGACAAGCATGAGCTGCATCGAAACTAGGGCGCCATCCGTATATACGATTTGTAGCGTCTCTTCAGGAGGCAGGTTTGAGTACATATCAACATTTCGTTCGATGTATGATTTAGCCGTATCAATCGTCATAAAGCCTGCTTCAACAGCCTGTCCATAAATTTTCTCTACCTTCTGGTAGCTTTTCAAATCTCCTAGCACAGCAATAACGGCAGAAGCTTCGACTACTTGTTGTTGGTTAAACGCGATAGGCAAAAGCTTTTCTTTCAACTCTGGTTTATCGATAACGAGAAAACGCCATGATTGCAGGTTCGAAGACGAAGGAGCCAATGTTGCCAGTTCGAGTATTTCAGTCATTTCTTCACGTGAGATCTGCACGTTTGGATCGTATGAACGAACAGAACGACGTTCACGAATCACATCTAAGAACAGTTGCTGTTCGATTTTTTCTGAATTTTGAGAGTTTGACATCGTAATTCCTCCTAGAAATAACTTGATTGTTTTATTCTCCATATTTGTTACCATAGGCGGTACGCATTTTAAATGTTCACATAGCTTAGTTACATTTGTGTTATTCCATCACCTAACCACAAACGAGCGAGTAGTTTATCCTGGCGTACATGAAGATTAAGTTAGACTTTCGTTATAATCTCGACGCATTGGGGATGAGATTTTATCTAACGACTTATGAAAATCGCATCCAACCTTAAAGACCATAGGTACGCCCCCACTATCAAAATGTATTTAGCGTGCTAACTATAACATGGTGAAACGGACCTCCTCACATTTTAACGGATTGAATTTGTCTAGAACGGGGGCAAAAGTATGGATCTAACTCAAAAGATTGAAAGATGAACCCACATCAGCGTTTCACACTAAAATGACAGATTCAGTTTATTACACCGTTTGCCTATCAACTTGGTGCATTGAGTAACTTTGTTACAGACAATAGAATAAAACCAATTCTCATTTTTTTAAAGAGGGCAATAAAAATTGCCTTAGTATATTTTTTGTACTGAATAGCTTGGTTAGTGCAAAAAAAGCTGCCACAATGACAGCTTAGGATCTTTACTTCTTCCTACGTTACTTTAATACATTTCTTCACAAACTTTTATCGTAAAAGAAAACTGCCGTTAGAACGATCTCTCCTCCCACAACTATTACTTTATCCACCATTTAAATTTTGGGGTAAATTGTAAACGATAAATGTGAACGCTTTGGTTAGTCTACCTCCTCTCTGAATTTTTTCCCGAACTCTTCCATCAAATTAATTATAGGAATGAATTCTTTCCCTTTTGAGGTTAATGAATAATCTACTCGAGGAGGAACCTCTGGATAAACTTTACGATTTATTAAGCCATCTCTTTCTAATTCTCGAAGTTGCTTTGTAAGAGAACCTTGTGGAATATCCCATAAAAAAGCTTTAATCTCACTATAACGACGCTCTTTGGTCTTTAAATACCAAAGAATGATATATTTCCAACGCCCAGAAAGTATGTTTTGGGTATAGGCAATGCCATAAACTTCTTCTCTATGTTCCTTTATACACTCTTTATCAAATCCATCCTTATATAATCTAGACACCTTTTCACCTGCTTTCTACTGTTAAGTACAAAAAAAATGTACTATGTGAATGTTTATTCCCTTCATCAAAAAGATGAGAAATGATTATATTCTAGTATATGTAACTGTTTGGTGAAAATAAAGTGTTAGACTGAAGTCGTTGAATTACCGTAGGTTTTAAAGAGAAGAATCGTCAGCTAAATGCTGCATTTATCAGGAGGCCGTAGTAGAATCAACAGAAACCGATACACCTAACGATTCGAGTTTCCTTATGGATTGTTTAATCATAGAAAACGTTACCGTTCATCATTTGGTCATTGGCGTAGACATCGCTCAAGAAGTCCATGTGGCCCGCGCGGTCAGCTTTCGTGGGATTGCTTTGGGAACTCCGCTCGAATTCGGTAATCATCGTGAAGGATTCGATCTGTTCGAACGCTGGATCCAAGATCTACTCAAATCCTACAAACTCAGCAGCGTCATAGTTGGTATGGAACCCACTGGCCACTACTGGTTTAGCCTGGCACATTGGCTACTCGATCAAGGCATGGAGCCCGTTCTGGTTAATCCTCATCTTGTCAAAAAGAACAAGGAAAACCGGGATAATACACCGTCTAAAAGTGACCATAAAGATGCGCTTGTCATAGCAGACATGGTCAAAAACGGGTACTACTCCCCAGTTCGTTTTCATCCCGAAGATTACGAGGAACTACGTATTTTAATAGCAAACCGAGAGACGGTTACCAAGCGCCTCAACGCTGCGGTTAATCAAATTCATCGCTGGGTAGACATTGTTTTTCCTGAACTTCGTCAGGTCTTTAAAATCCTTACTTGCACCAGTGCAATCGCAACACTCAGACTCTTCCCCTTACCTATAGAGATCCGTCTGTTAAATACTGAACAGGTCCATAGCGGTTGGAAGCAATATGTAAAGCGTCATGCTGGAGTTAAACGTGCTGAACTACTCATTTCACTTGCGAAATCCAGTGTGGGTGCCACTCAGGCACTCCACGCATACAAGCTCCATCTTGGGCAATTACTCGAAGAATATGACCTGGCCCAGCGCCAGCTTGAACAAATTGAGCATGAGCTCCGCCTCATTATTGAGCGTATTCCTTATGCACAGAAGCTCCTTGAAATACGAGGCATCTATGTTAACAATCTAGCTGGTGTACTCGGTGAGGCTGGTGATCTAAGCGGATATACACACGGAAATGCTTTACTGCGGCATGCTGAGTTAAATCTAGCTGAAGCTAGCTCTGGAAAATGGCGGGGAAAGATGGTGCTCAGCAAACGAGGTCGGCCACGTTTACGTCATTTTCTTTATCTCATGACAATGTTTTTGCATCTGATTTGGCTCATTGTACTTATGTACTTTTAATGCTGATTTGATCCTCTTATCTTTACATAGATCGATTAATAAATTGTTTTTGCATTTCCTTTTATCGGCACAACACTTTTCATTTAGTTAGTACAGTCATTCAAGTATTGTTAACGTTTATGTTGTTCTTAATTAGGCTGTGCTTGATGGTCTGTAACTCGACCGCCTGAATCATCCCGTGAATTCTAGGCTATTCATAATAGTCTTAACTATAATTCTGAATCTCAGTATCATAATTCGGGCTAATTTATTTAACTCTTGTCATATAGTTCTAAGTTAGTACTGTTGCTAACCACATCTTCAATAAAATTCCCACCCCCTCTTTCATACTAATTTATTTACACATATTGTAATTTATATATCAATGCTATTTCAGAATTATTTATAGAATTCATTACTCCACCTACATTACAAGACCTCCCACTCATTGGAGAAAGCGTTGCCGTCTGATTTTCCAGAAAAATATTGTCAAATCCTTAATAATCATGTCATTATAAGTAGGTTCGTATTATAAATAAAATTAAAGGGAGTGTGTATTTGAGTCGGTTTAATCTAGTTCTCATCTTTGTTTTATCCATCATGATAGCTTTTCTCCTGGGGATCTATGTGGCCCCTAGCATTGACCCGCGTCTGAGCGGGCAGACTGTGGCAAGCAGTCCCATTGCGGCAGAAATCCCGCCGAGCCCTACTGAGATCCCCTCTACTGCTGCAGTAGACGTCGCACCTGCACCTTCTCCTTCTCTGGAACCCGTTGTCTTGGAAGATATGCCATCGGACAATGATACGGGTACCATCGGTGATGACTCTGCCGGCTATGACGCTGAGGAGCTACCGGCAGACGTCCCATCTGGAGAAGGCATTGGAGAGCCCATTGATTTCAAGTACAGCATGAACTCAGCCGATGCTGTTAAGCTTACCTGGGAAGCCTACAATCTAACCGGAAAGACGATCAATTATTACACCGCACATATCAGCACGTATAATCCGGTAGGCGATCCTTCTTATGATCAGCTGAGCGGTGAAAGCAGCTTTCTCGTTAAATACGTGGGGCCGGTTGAGCCTGATGAAACTTTATTTATTTATAGTGACTTTACATACCAGAACACACTGGAGCGGATTATTATTGACCAGCTTACTCTTCAATATGATGACGGTACTATAGAAACCTTCGACTATGGTTACGAAACCACCGAAGAACGCAGCTTTTAATCGGAAGACTCAATTGGCGCGCAACGTCAATGGGTTCTATCCGATTTCTGTCAGGCTCGTCCAGAAGTCCAGAAGCCTGAAGCGATTTTGATTCGATCTGTAAAACGAGAAAACGAGCGTTCCCGGCTGCCTACCTCCTAAAACAATATCCAATTGCAAAAGGTCCACGGAGCCCGTGGACCTTTTCTTCTTCTGATTATCGTCTAGCCGTCGAGCAGCGTCATCTGTTCTTTCATATAACGCGTGCCGTGAATGACATTCTTGGGGCTGACCTGATCGATTTGTTCGAGGTCCTCCTTCATGAGAAGGATATCAGCTGCGGCCACATTTTCCTCCAGGTACTTGATACGCTTCGTACCCGGGATAGGCAGCGACCCGTTGGCAATCGTCCAGGCAATGGCCAATTGGGATGGTGTACAGTTCTTCTCCATCGCGATCTCCTTAATCTTGTCGACAACCTCAATGTTCTTCCGGAAGTTGTCTCCTTGGAACCTCGGCATCCATCTGCGAAGATCACCTGCGGCAAGATCCTCGAAAGTGCGAAGCTCGCCGGAGATAAAGCCCCTGCTCAGTGGACTGTAGGCCACATGGGTGATCCCCAGCTCTCTAACGGTAGGGAGTATCTCCTCTTCGATGTCACGGCTCCAGAGCGAATACTCACTCTCTAGCACGGAGATCGGATACACGGCATGAGCGCGGCGAATGGTGGAAGCGGAAGCCTCGGACAGGCCGAGCGCCCGAACTTTGCCTGCCTTGACCAAGTCTGCCATCGCTCCGACCGTCTCCTCTATCGGAATTTGCGGATCGACACGGTGTTGGTAGTATAGATCGATGTAATCCGTATTCAAACGGCGAAGGCTATCCTCCACTACCTTCTTAACGTAATCAGGATGGCCGCTGATGCTCTCGTAATTTGGGGTGTACGAGAACTTGGTGGCGATAACGGCTTGCTCGCGGCGCCCTTTAAGAGCACGGCCGAGCAGCTTTTCGTTATGCCCGTTCCCGTACACGTCCGCGGTATCGAACATCGTGACGCCAATGTCCAAAGCGCGATGGATCGTTTGGATCGACTGTTCGTCGTTAGTCTCCCCGTATATGCCTGGAGACATTCCCATAATTCCCAGTCCGATCGAAGAGACGGGGATATTGCTATTGCCCAGAATTCTTTGCTGCATTTGTTAATCCCTCCTTCTATGTTTGTTGTCGCTCTGACTCTTCCATCTTGATTAACAGTTGGCTCTCGGAAGGGATTCTCCCTTTCTCGATGTCTTCGTATATCGACAGTTTGTTATTGACGGCGTCGAGCGCTTCGGCCAATTCGTTCTGGCGGCGAAATAAATCCTCCTTGTACTGGTTTAAGATCGCTTTGCGCTGTGGAATCGTGGAATCACCACCCAGTGCAAGATTCACCATCTCCTTCAGCAACGACAGCTTCATCCCAGTCGCCCGGAAACATGTCATCAGCCGGATCCAATCTAGGTGATCTTGTTCGAACAGTCGATTCCCGTTCTTATCCCTCTTAATGTAAGGGAGCAATCCCTCCTTCTCATAAAAACGAATCGTATGAGCCGGGCAACCAAGCCGCTCTGAAGCTTCTTTGATTGTGAATGCCATGGGCCGGATCGCTCCTTATCGGTTATTTCCAGGGCGGAATCAGCTGTTCTTCCTCATCCTAAACCTTAAAGTACACTTTAAGGCAAGCGTTATTTTGGGAGAATAAACTGCCGATTGATTGTTAGATTCTTATGTTTCCGGATTTTCCTTCACAGGATTAAGTATCCCGTAATAAACAAGATCCTCATAAGAATTATTCTTGTAAATATGATCTTTCAGCGTCCCTTCATAGCTCATTCCGCACTTTTGCATGATCTTACCGGATGCCGGATTAGATGCGAAATGACGTGCGTATACCCGGTGATAATTCTTTTCGGTGAAAACAAATTCAATAACTGCCCGGGCTGCTTCAGTTCCATAACCTTGACCCCAATGGGCTTCTCCGATCCAATAAGCGATCTCACCGTTATGGTATGGCTGATGGTTGGAAATGCCGACTGCTCCATACAATTTGCCTGTGTTCCTATCTGTGATTGCGAATTCATACATCCGGTCCAGGTCAAAGTTCTGCTCATGATTGGCCATCCAGGACACAGCGCATTCTAGTGGATACGGATACGGCAAGGTCAATGTACTCCGGTAGATATTGTAATTGTTACAATAGTCTCTAACTTCCTCCGCATCCGCTGGTTTGAATAGGCGCAGAAGTAACCTGTCCGTTTCAAGGGTCCGGTCTGTCCGGTTATAGTTCATCTGATTTCTCCTTCTCTCTATGTCATATAATGAACACCTATGTAATTCTTGTATATTGGAACCCCTCAATCAACATAACTATTCTCAAAAATATCCATAAAAGCGGTCACCAGTTGCGATTGCGCTACTGCATCCGCATCTTCCGTCTCCGTCAATTGCCATCCGTATGTACCATACTGCTGATAGTTCTCCATAGATAATGGACGCAGCTCAAACTCTTTGCGGATAGCTTCAATACCTGCAGCATAATCAATCTTCATCCGGGCGAACGCCTGTTCCGGGTCCTTGAAAACTGCATAACCTTTGCGGTCTGCCCCAATGTGATATGCCGGATCATCTCCCCACTGCGTAATGTCTACAGAACCTTTGATTCCCTAAGCACCAATCACATACTCTCTAACATACTTATTCTTGTTACCGAACGGAGAATGGTTCGAATACACCCACAGTGCGGCCAATATCACGAATGACAGCAACGCCAAACAACCAATAACCTTAAATTTGTTCATAGATTTCATTAGGCTTATCCTTTCCTTAGATGGATGCAACAAAAAAGCGGATGCACCAGGACCGGGAAACCAGCCATTGACTGCCGCTTTTGGGAGGAATAAATCAAAAGATCCACATCATTTAAACAGGCCAAGAATCAGAGACGATTCCCAGCCTGCCTTTTTGCCAGCTATACTAAACCTTATGCCGCACGGGTCAGCTTACGGACAACCTCCTGGCTGTACTTGCGCTTGGTGATGAAGTAAAAGCTGAGCTGGAATACGAAATAGATCGCGACCACAATCGTTGTGTTCTTCATGAATTCGCCAATGATGTCGGACCCGCTCATGACGTGGGTGATTAGATAGATGAAGCAGTAGCCGAAGATGCTGCCCAGCAGCAGCGGAACAAAGAAGGTAATGAGCAGCTCTGCCGATACTACCGACCTTATCTCCTTATCACTGATGCCAATCTTATACAGCTTGCGGAAAAAGACAGTGGCGTTCCCGATTTCGGTATATTGCTTGAAATACAGCACCATGCCGCCTGCTACAAAGAACAATACACCGATCAGCGAGGTGACGAACACGAAGAGTGAATAGTTCTTCTTCAGCTCCTTGAAGGCATCCACTTTGGAGGCTACCGCAAACATTTGCCCGCTTCCATCCTTATCCGTAGCATTCAGCGTATCCTTGAGCTTCTGGACAACCCCTTCTGTCCCTTTCCAGGCTGTAAAATCAATTCCGTAGTGGGTACCCATTGCATTCGGGCTTACCTTGGACTCCATATTCTTGTAATCCTCATTGCTCACTACGATCCCGGAGCTTGTCGGATAAGAGCTCGCTGTAGCAAACCAATCCCCGTGATAGGATGATTTCACCTTGTAATTGAAGGTTTGCGTGCCATCCGTGAATTGAATCGCCTCCCCTTCGCCAATGCCATGGGTGCCCGGCTCCCAGGCCGTAACAATATTAAGAACTTCCCCGTCGCCAACCGTTACCTTCTCCCCGGTCAGAGAGTTGTACATGTCCTGCGACACAATCGGCTTCGTCTTCAGGACATCGTATTTATCTCCTTCCAGATTCATTTTGAGGTTCAGGAAGCTGGTTTCCTGGATCGACTTCAGCGGCTCGGAGGACTGCTTCAGCACCTGCTCCAATTGTCCGCTCTCCAGCACATGCACGCCGGCTACCGAGATATACTCGATATCATACTTATTTCGTTCCGCGATGCTCTCCGACAGCTGCAGCAGCGAGAATGGCGAAGCAACAAGAAAGATAGTCATCCCGCTGAGAATGCTCAGAATGAACATAATCCGCTTGTTCTGATTGAATTTATGATTGATTTCGGTGATGGACAGGATATGCCGGTAATAGAATTTCTTATTCTTCAGGAAGCTGATCAATGTGTTTCCGAGATGGGAGATGACCATGTAGATCCCGATGAAGCTAAGCAGGATATAGGTAATAATCATAAAAGGATTCGTATTCAGACTTTCGTGATTGGAGATTACCACCAGGAAGATGATCGAGGCCACAACCAGCCCCACTCCCACCAGCCCAAGACGGGTGTCACTTTTCTTCGCCTGGTTATCCTGCTTGCGGGAATCCTTCATCAGGTCTGCGATGTCCAGCTTACCGACCTTAACACTTGAAATCAATTGTGAGGCGGCAAAAATCACGGTAAATACAACCGCAGTGACGATGAAGCTTGCCGCACTGAGTGAGTAGGATACCCCTTGCAGATCCAGCAGATCAATCGCCACATTCTGGAACAGCCGTGAAAAGATTGCGCCCGTGATAATCCCGGCAATGAGCGAGGAGACACTGATAATCAGATTCTCCAGCAGGATAATCTTCTGCAGATCGTTCTTGTGCATCCCGAGCGACATAAAGATGGCAAATTCCTTGCTTCTCGACTTGATGAACGAGGAATGCGCATAGTTAATGAAGAACACCGAGAACAGGGTCAGTGCAGCCAGACTCAGCATTAGCACAATCTGGATCACATCCTCTGTCGCCCCTTCCCGGATGCTGTTATTGAACAGCAAGGCGGCATAGAGGAAAAAGATCGTAATCGCAAAGGCGCTGCAAATGAAATAGGAGAAGAAATTCCGCACATTGCGTTTGAAGTTCTTAATCGTGACATCTCTAAAGGTCATTTCGTTCCCCTCCGATGATCGCCAGGCAGTCGAGGATTTGATCAAAAAACTCCTTGCGGACCCCGCTGCTGACAATCTCCATGCTGATGGCACCGTCCTTGATGAAGATGATCTTTTTGCAGAAGCTCGCGGCGAAGGCGTCATGAGTCACCATCAGGATGGTGCTCTCCCGTTCCTGATTCATCTTCTCGATACATTTCATCACTGCATTGGAGGACTTGGAATCCAGGTTGCCTGTAGGCTCATCGGCGAAAATAATATCCGGATCATTCACAAGCGCCCGGCTGACCGCCACCCGCTGCTGCTGGCCGCCCGATATGTTGTAGGGATACTTGCCGGCGATTTCCTCAATGCCCAGCAGCTTCATAATCTCTTCACTTTTGGCTTCCATTTGCGCTTTGTCCCGCTTGTCAAGGATCATGGGCAGCATGACGTTCTCCTTCAGTGTCAGACTGTCCATCAGATTGAATTCCTGGAAGACAAAGCCGAGATGCTGTCTGCGGAAGAGCGCCATTTCATTCTTATCCAGGGAGGTGATATTCTTGCCCCCAATAAAAACCTCGCCGTAGCTCGGCTTACCGATGCCGCTCAGGATATTCAGCAATGTGGTTTTGCCGCTGCCCGAAGGGCCCATGATGCCGATAAACTCCCCCTTCTCTACGTTAAAGCTGACGGAATCCAGCGCCACTGTGGAATTCTCACCGTTCTGCACACCATAAACCTTCTTAACCTCTTTGACTTCCAGTACTACGCTCACAGTTTCATCTCCCGTTTGTCATATATTTATCCTCAATTACAGCTTATAGCTTCATTGTAGTAGACACTGGATTCCATATCCATCCATTTACCTTACGTTATCTTTCATTTTTGAAAGGTAAGAAATCTGCACCTCTGTGCCTTGATTGACTTCCGAGGTAATCGTGAGGCGGTGGCCCAGCTTCCGGGCTATTTCTGAGCAGACATAGAGGCCGATGCCTGTCGCCTGGTGATGGGTACGTCCGTTTTTTCCGGTGAAAAAGGGCTGGAAGACCCGCTGCAAATCGACCGGCTCAATGCCGATCCCCTCATCCCGGACGGACAATACCACCTTGTCGCCACGCTGCTCAATGCGGAAGTGGATGGATTTCGCCGCTTCGCCCGAGTCAGAGTATTTAATTGCATTGGAGATGATCTGATCCAGCATCGCGGTATTCCACTTACTGTCCGTCATGACCATGATACGCTCGTCCTCACATTCGATCACCGGGTAGACATTATTATAGATATATTGATTCCGCTTGCTGTTAATCAGGCTTCTGAGTGATTCCAGCAGGTTGATAGGCTCCGGATTATAGTCCCGGGTGAAATGCTCCAGGCGGAAGAACTTCAGCATCTGGTTCAGCATGCTAAGGATTTTATCCTTCTCTTCCTCGATATGCTGCAGGGCCAGGGCATGGCCGGTGGGGTTCATTTTGTAGTTCTGCAGAATGAGGTCGATGACTGACAAGGGCGTTTTGAGATTATGTATCCACTGCGAGATGAACTTATGGGTGTTGTCGGCCTGGGCTTTGACCTCATAGATCTGGTCCTGATAGCTATGGTGTATCCGGTGAATGAGCTGAATGACGGCTTGCTGCTCGTACGAATAGCCCTTCTCCTCAATCTCGATATTCTCGGATAACCGCTGTATTTCCCGGTGGGTGGAGACGTATTTGATCAAGCGGAAGCACATAAATATGATAAATACATAAAAATAGATGCTAAGCAGGTACATGAGCTGGATATTGCTGCTGATAAAGAAATTGCAGTATACGCTCACCAGGATATGACTTAAAAAATAGACAAGGGTGAACGACAGATGATCACGCATGAAACCCCGAAACAGCTTAATGCTCACTGGCGGGTCCCTCCGATCATAGCCGAATCAAAAATGTAACCCACGCCTCTTTTGACTTTGATTACATCCTGAAAACCGAGACTGGCCAGCTTGCTTTTGACCCGGGTGACATTGACCGTCAGCGTATTATCCACGACGAAATGCACATCATCCCACAGCTCTCCCAGCAGATCTTCCCTGGTGACAATGGTATCCATATTCTCCATCAGCTTCTTCAGCAGCTTATATTCATTCTTGCTGAGCTCTTCTACGGCTCCCTTGCAGGAAATGCTGAAATTGCGGTCATCCAGATGAATCGGCAGCGGCTCTTTCTCCGGCTCCGGCTTGCCTGCATATTCCCCGTAATTCCGGCGCATGATCGCCATAATCTTCGCCAGCAGCACTTGAATATTCAGCGGCTTCACGATATAATCGTCCGCCCCCAACTCCATGCTGAGCACCTGGCTGGATTCCTCGTCCCTTGCAGAGATCACAATAATCGGCACCGTAGTTTTCCTTCTGAATACCCGGCAATAATAGAACCCGTCATAATAAGGCAGATTCAGGTCAAGCAGCACAAGCTGCGGCGCTTCCTGCTCGAAGATCTTCTCCACCTGCAGGAAATCCGCAACCTCCACCACTTCATAGCTGTATTTGCGCAGGATATCGGTCATCAGGGTTCTGATTTTGATATCATCCTCGACGATCATGATCTTGAACAATTGGCTCACCTCTTAGCAGCCCTGGCAGTCCTGAGACACTCGCTGTTATGAAGCCTCCGCCAGCTTGTTATCGATAAACCCGATAATTGTGGCAATGCTCGCGAAGTGTTCATGAATCAGTTCCTCGGGCAGAATAATAATCTTGAATTCCTGCTCCAATCTGGCAACCAGATCCAGGAGACCCAGGGAGGTCAGCAATCTGGACTCAAAAATATCGGTGTCCAGGTGCAGCTCCCCTGCCGGAATACGGGTCAAACCCGCTACGATCATTGTAACTTGTTCTGTGATTTTCATATACTATTTTCTCCATTCCTGGTGGATTTGTAGTAGGGATCAAAAACATGGGCAATCGCCCGGATAAAGTACGTACCGGTAGGGGTTACTGTAATTCGCGGAGAGTCCACACCCAGCAGCAGGCCATCCTTCTCCATGCCTCTAAGCACGCTTAGCTCCTCCTGAAAGTAAGAGTCGAAATCGATACCAAAGCACTCCTGGAGCATTTGCTTGTCAATAGGGTTACCGCCCAGCAGCTGCTTCAGAATAACATCCTCACGAATGGCATCCTCCCCGGACAAAAGATGGGTCTTCCCGGTCTCAACAGGGAATCTGCCCGAATCAAGCGCGAAGCAATAACGATCCATCGCCGGGACATTCTTATAATAGAGTCTGCCAATCTTACTGACTGCCGACTTGCCCAGACCCAGCAGATGCTGGCTGCTTCTTTCGGAGGAGCCCATGAAATCACGAACCACATGCGTTCCGGGATGCTTCTCCCGCCCGTTGTTGCGGATAAAGGTATCACTGCCCATCTCGGTGTAGTCCGTGGATAAATACTGGCGGGCCAGCTCGAACAGGCGGGACACCATATAATTGTTGGGCAGGCTGAGATGCGGGATTTTGCGCTGCAGCGGGTAGATGGCCGGGTAATGGGCATAGGGAAAAGCCACGATTTTATCGGGGGCAATCCGTACGATCTCCTGCAAGGTACGCTCGAATTCCCCGAGTCCCTGAAAGGGCAGGCCATAGCATAAATCCACATTGACGGTGAAGCCCATGCTCCGGGCAAGTCCGATAATCTCCCGTGTATCCTCAAGATCGCATTCCCGGTGAATCGCATTCAGTACCCGGGCATCAAAGTCCTGAATGCCAAAGCTGATATAGTTAAACCCCAGTGTCTTCAGCAGCCGGAGCTTGCCTTCGGTAACAATCTGCTTGTCCGGGTAAGCCTCCAGCTTTATTCTGGCGTTGTCTTCAAAATCCACGTACCGGGCAATAATTCCGTACAGCCGTTCGATCTGCCGTTCATTCAAATATGCCGGGGTCCCGCCGCCCCAGTGCAGATTACCGGATTTCAGCTTCCGGGAACGGCCGGAGAGCTTGAGTGCCAGCTCCTGCTCCAGCGCATCGATATAATGATCCTTGTCTTCATCCTTGCCACTCAGCACCCGGTCACAGCAGCAGTAATAGCAGATCGACTTGCAGAACGGAACATGCACATAAACCTGTGCTTCTTCGATTTCCTTAAGCTCCTGAGCTATAGCAGATTCATCCGCAGGCTGGCGCCAGTGGCTGTCCACCGGATAGCTTAAATACATGGGAAGGTTATATTCGTTGTACTTTTGCGATAAATAATGCAGCTGATTCTGAATGGTCTGATTCATTGCCAAGCTCCCTCCTTGCCCCGGCTTGCCGGGCGGCACATCATCTCCATGACTTCCTGCTCCTTGTGTACAATGTCTTCCAGTAAGCGGCCATGAACAGTTCTCCATGTGTCCGGCAGCGCAATGCCTTTGCTGCACCTGATCAGGTCACTGCGGATGTCCAGCCATGCACCGGTAATTTCTCCGAGCCTCGCTGCAGCTGCTTGCCGTTCGGTAAGAAGACGCTCCAGCCGGTACTTTTCAGCCCGCTTGAAATCAATGATGGCGTTCAGGCCAGCAATCTGGCGGTTGACGTGCTGCTCTGTATAACTCCAGTGCTGTGAAGTATAGTGATCTTTGAAGGCAGACAACGCCTGCAGGCTCTGCGTAATGTCGTCCCGCTGTGTGCGGTACAGGCAATTAAGTCTATTAACATCTGGCAGCAGTTCATAGGTGTACGGCTGCTGGAAGCGCGGGAATTCCATCAGGGTGTACGTCTGCGCAGATGACATTAGATGCTGGCGGTACCCCTGATAACTGTTCAGCAGATCCGCTGCTGCCAGGGTCCGTTCCCTGTAATTCAGCGCATCCTTATGGCTGTGCTCCAGCACAATAAACTGATCCTGCGCCTCACTATAACCGTAGACCAGCAGCGTATGGGCAAGATGTTTCTTCATATAAGCGTCTCTACGGGCCGGTTCATAGAAGCTGTCCACCCATAGAATGAACAGGCTTTGCCGGGCCAGTCCAGCGGTAAGCCTCTCCTTCAGCCCGTTCCCGCCCTGCGGGGACTCATACCGGGCCGTAAGGTGCAGCTGCTCCAGAATAGCTTCCGGGGGTGCGGATTCCATGCAGGCAGCAGAGAGGTACGGCTCTGCCTGTGCAGATTCCAGAGTATACACAAACATATCGCTGCTCAGAAACGTATTGATATTCCGGCCAAAGACATTCACTA
The DNA here is from genome assembly GCF_038593005.1 of Paenibacillus sp. FSL E2-0178. NCBI lineage: Bacteria > Bacillati > Bacillota > Bacilli > Caryophanales > Paenibacillaceae > Paenibacillus > Paenibacillus sp. FSL E2-0178. The sequence goes on along the minus strand of NZ_CP151953.1, from coordinate 339,820 downwards.
CAGGAAATAGTGAGTTATATAGGCAGCTTTTGTAATAGAGATCGGTAAACGGCTGCGGCTGTGTGAACGGACGGGACAAGCTCGGCTCCGTTATGATCTTTACCGGGAGGCTGGAGGCAGCTGCAACTTCCCCGCAGTGAACCTGAACCGGCGGGATACAGGCTGCACTTACCCGCGGAGTAACTCCCGCTTCCACAAGCCCGGCCTGCGCCCTAATGGTAGAGGCGCTCAGCAGCTCTTCGTAAGTAAGGGGAATGCCCCTGCGGGCAAGCTCACTCTGCAGCGTAACCGCCTCAATCGAGCTTCCGCCAATTTCGAAGAAGTCATGGTCCAGTCCGATGGGTTCAAGCTCCAGGACAGCCCCCCATGCCTGGCAAATGGACTGCTGCAACGGAGTGGTGCAGGGAGTGAATTCACTATCCGTAAGAATATTGTGCAGAGAAACCTCAGGCAGCTGCTTTTTGTCTACCTTGCCGTTGGCATTCAGCGGGAAGTGCTCCAGCCGGACGAACACGGACGGGAGCATATAAGCAGGCAGGCGTGCAGCCAGGTACATCTTAAGTGCAGCGCCGGAGACGGCTTGCGCGGCAGTCAGATAGGCACAGAGGTATTTATCCCCTGAACTGTGGCTCCTGGCCATAACGGCAACATCCCGGATGCCCGGATATTCCAGCAGCAGCTTCTCCACTTCCTTCGTCTCGATGCGGAAGCCTCGGATCTTGACCTGATCATCGCGGCGGCCGAGGAATTCGATGGTTCCGTCCTCCCGCATCCGGCCCAGGTCCCCAGTCCTGTACATCCGGTCTGCCTCAGATTCGCGGAAGGGGTCCGGCATGAAGGCTTGTGCCGTCTTCACCGGGTCCTTGATGTAGCCGCGCGCTACCCCGATACCGCCGATATACAGCTCACCTGTCTCTCCCGCCGCAACCGGCTGCAGGTCATCGTCAAGAATGTACCAATAATTCTGTTCAACCGGTATCCCGTAGGGAATGCTTGTCCAATCCTCCCGGACCTCCGTAACCGGATAATAGATGGACCAGACCGCAGCCTCTGTAGCACCGCCGAGAGCGGTCAGCTTCGCCTGGGGGAAGTAACGCGAGTAGTTCCGCGCCAGCTCCAGGGGAACCCAGTCTCCGCTCAGGAAGATGTGCCTCAACTCCAATTGGGCGAAATCAGGGATATACTCCGCCAAGTGCCGGACCAGATAATGCAGCGTGGTCGGAACGGAATTCCAGAAGGTGATCCTCTGCTCCAGCAGCAGCCGTGTTAAGCTGTCAGGATCAGTGATCTGCGGCTCCGGACACAGGACGATCGTGCCTCCGGCGGCCAGCAGGCCGAAGATATCATACACGGACAGATCAAAGCACACCGAGGTTACGAACAAGCCCCTGTCATGGCTGCCTATATCCAGCTCCCGGTTCACCCAGGAGATTAAATTCACAGCGGAACGATGCTCGATCATTACGCCTTTGGGCGTGCCGGTAGAGCCGGAGGTGTACATGATATAGGCCAGATCGCTGCCGTCAATAGAGATATTCGGGTTGTCTGCCGGATAGTCTGCTGAATTGGGAGCAGCGGTTGCGTCCACTTCGGCAGACCCCAGGCTGATCTGAACCGGCACAGCGAGCGGTTCTTCGTCATCACAGATAGCGGCCGAAGCCCCGGAATGCTGCAGAATATAGTTTTTGCGGCTGGCCGGATAGCCGGGATCCACCGGGACGTAGGCAGCGCCGCTTTTTAACACGGCAAGCAGGGCCATGACCAGATTCATATTGCGCTTCACACTTATGCCTACATGATCATTCGGACGAACGCCCCGGGCAATCAGCTCATGTGCCAGGCAATTGGCACGCCGGTTCAGCTCCTGGTAGCTTATTGACTCTCCGGCAAAAACGATGGCCGGATGCTCCGGCTGCTGCACTGCCCGGGCTTCGAACGCTTCGTGCAGCGTGGCAGCAGCAGATATGGACAGCTTGGAATGGGAGTCGGCCAAAGCTCTCACCTCCCGGGCAGGCTGCCCTGCGGATGTTCACTGCTCAGCTCAGCGGTCAGCGCAGTCAGATCGCCCAGCGTCTCACAGCTGAGCAGCTCATCTACATGCTCTTCCAGGTTCACGTCAAGCCTGCTCTCCACCATCGCGATAATCTCCACAATCATCACCGAGGTAATGGCCAGATCACCCTCAACCGACAAGCCGGGATGCAGCTCCTCCTTATCGAAGTAGCATACGCTGGCGATAATCTCATACAGCTTGTCCTGCATCTGCACAGTCTTCTCTCCCCTCATCTTCCTTCAGAGCCGCTTGCGGAATTCATGCTTCAATTGCTGCCGGTCAACCTTGCCGCTCCCCCCTGTAGGGAAGCTGTCAAAGACATGCACCATATCGGGAATCATATACCGGGGCAGCAGCTTGCCGACAGCCTGCTTCAGCCCAAGGACGGTGAAGCTGCCAGCTTCATGCACAACCACGGCAGCGCAGATCAGCGGATGGCCTTCACCATCCTGGATATCCACGACCGCGGCATCCAGAATATTCTCCATGTCATGCAGCACGCGTTCAATCTCCGGCAGCTCAATGCGAAAGCCGGAACGCTTAATCAAGGCGTCTTTGCGGCCAATCAGGACGAGCACTCCGTCTTCGTTAACCATAGCCATATCCCCGGTACAGTAGAGCTTGTCTCCAAGACCCCAATTCGGCGGTATGCTGCGGAAGCTCTGCTCTGTAAGCAGAGGGTTGCGGTAATAGCCCTTCATGACTATTGAGCCTCTTACACAGAGTTCACCCTCTTCACCGGCACCGGCAATGCGCCCGTCAGCGGTTACCACGACAACTCCGGTATTCCCGCAGGGATACCCGATGGGTACGGGAGTGTCGCGTATACCGTCTTGCTCACTCAGCGGATAATAGGTACAGACGTTGGTTTCAATCAGCCCGTACAGATTGTAGAAATCCGCCTCTGGCAGCAGCTCCATCACCTGGTGCAGCAGCTTCGGCTGCAGAACCTCTCCCGCAAACAGCACGCCCCGCAGCGAAGGCAGCCCGCCTGCTGGCAACCGGCCGTATTGGACCACGGCAGCCCAGAGTGAAGGCACGGAATAGACCCAGCTAATTTCCCCCTGTTCGATGGCCTTGGTAAAACGCGCCGGATGCTGAATGACCTCAGCCGTCAGGAGGACGAGCGTTGCCCCTACGGCAACCGGCACGAAAATATCAAACACCGAAAGATCAAAATGAAAAGGTGCGATGGCCGCGAAGCGTTCATGTTCTTCCGGTTTGAAGTAACCGCAGCACCAGTCAATGAAGGTTCTGGCATTCAGGTGGGTAATCATCACGCCTTTGGGTACTCCTGTGGAGCCTGAAGTGTACAGAATATAAGCCAGATCCTCGCTGATCGGCTGTCTTCTGCCCTTGTACAAATGGCGAAGGGGCTGTTCCGGCGAAGCATGTACGATCTTGACAAAATCTGCGTCGTCCAGTTTGGCGCCCCCCTCCACCAGCAGTATATGAAGTAACCTCAGCCGCTCCCATTGCTCCGGATTCGCACCTTGCAGCAGCTTCAGGAGGTTCGCACCATCAGTAACCAGAAACCGCGTCCCGCTCTGCTCTAGAATGGTCAACATTCTGTGTACAGGAGAGTAGCTCGTGTCCAGCGGAATGTACGCCCCTGCGGTGAACAGTACGCCGAACATGGCGCATACTGCCTGCGGGGACTTGTCCAGACAGATTGCAGCGGTCTCCCCCGGCTCCATGCCGGTATCGATCAGTGCATCGGAGATTTGAATACTGCGCCGAAGCAGCCCGCCATAGCTTAGCTCCCTGCCTTCAAAGCGCAGCGCAGTCTGGTCCGGGCAGCGCTCAGCGCTGCGGAGCAGGTAATGCTGCAGCAGGAAATCACTCATACCCTTCCCCCAGACCTTCCAGCATGATTTTCTTCTGCATCTCGCTCGTTCCCGAGTACAGCTTGGAAGCAAGGGAATCCCGCATCTGCTTCTCCGGCGGGCTCTCCTTCACATAGCCGTAAGCTCCCCAAATTTGTACCGCCGCAAGGCTGTTCTGCACCTTGGATTCGGAGGTATGCAGCTTCAGCATGGAGGCGTTGTGCATTCCGCAGCGGCCCTGGTCAAAGTCCTCGCACACCTTATACAGCATCAGCCTGCTTGTTTCCATCCGGATTCTCATCTGGACCAGCTTGTCATAGACCCCCTCGAAGGAGCGGATGGCCTGCCCGAATTGCTTCCTCTGGCCCGCATAATGATAGGTCTGTTCATACTGCTGTTCCATGGCTCCGACATGATAAGCACTGACTATAATCCGCTCCCACAGCATCGCCTTGAAAAAAACACCCATCCCCTGCCGTTCCCGTCCCAGCAGCCTATGTGCCGGAATGCGGGTGTGGTTCAGCAGAACCTCACTCATCGGGCTGGTCCGCAGGCCCATCTTCCCGAAGACCTGTCCAATCTCGTATTCCTGCTGCCGTGCTTCCAGAATAAAGGCCGACACATCCAGCATGGGCAGTCCATTCGCATGCTTGCCATACACCAGCAGGATGTCGGACTCCGGGGCGAGTGTTGCAAAGGTTTTGATGCCGTTCAGGATATAACCTTCCGGCTCCTTCTCGACAGAGGTAATCATGGCGGAAGAATCAGAGCCCGCCCCAGGTTCCGTAATTACGCTGCTGCCGATGAATCTTCCATCAATGAGCGGTGCCAGATACCCTTCCTGCTGCTCCTCACTGCCGTACACCCATAGCGGCACTTGGGCCGCTGACATTTGAGCGCATACCGAGAAGACCAGGCCTTCATCCTGGCAGCGGCGCGCCAGCGAACGAATCGCCAGCGCCGTGGTCAGCATTCCCTGCTCCGCTCCTCCATACGCTGCCGGAAAGGGAAGTCCGAGCAAGCCGGTACCGGCTAATCGGGACCACTTATCCCTGCGGAAGGTGCCGCTCTCGTCATCCGCATACACTCCGTCATTCAAATACCGCTCACAACATTCCTCCATTAAGCCGCAGATCTGCCGCTGCTCCACGGTATAGCTGAAATCCACAATAAGCGCCCCTCGACCTGTGATTTATTGAAATATAAGAATTTGAAGCCAAAGCCTCACTTTGCGGGGTTATCTTATAGCTCCCCGGCCATGCCTCTGACGATCATGTCATTGAGCAAAAACTGGCTTTCCGCCGGAATACCCTCTACAGCCCATCTTCGGAGGATGTTCTTCTGCACCTTCCCGGATTCCAGCACCGGCAGCTGGGAGACGAGATGTACCCGGTCCGGGACCTTATAGTTCGCGATTTTGCCGCGGCAATAGGCTTTGACCTCACCTTCGGTAAGCAGAACTCCGGGCCTTGGGATCACAAAAGCAGCCAGGGCCTCACCCAGAATCTCGTCCGGCTCCCCGACAACCGATACATCCTCAACCTTGTCCATGTTCAGCACACATTCTTCAATATCTACCGGGTAGACATTGAAGCCGCCGCGGATGACCATATCCTTGATGCGGCCGGCAATGCAAATATTGACGCCGTCCTTGTAATAGCAGGCCAAATCGCCGGTGTACAGCCAGCCTTCCTCGTCAATTACCTCACGCGTCTTGGCTTCGTTGTTGTAGTAGCCCTTCATCAGATAGCCTCTGATTGCCAGCTCCCCGATCTCGCCCTTCGGCAGCTCCCTGCGGTCCCGGTCGACAATCTTGACCTCGAAGCCTTCAATCGGCCTGCCCACGGTGTTCAGCCGGACCTCCGGCGGATCATCCAGCCGTGTCATTGTGACCAGACCCGTAGCCTCAATAATGCCGTAGGCGTTAATCAGCGTGCAGCGGGTCGTTTCCTCGATGGAGCGGGCTAAATACGGGGTACAGAGGGAACCGGAGACCACGACCTTGCGCAGCTCCCTGAACAGACCGGGCTTGCAGTAAGGCATGGCCAGGATCAGGCTCCACATCGTCGGCTGGGTGTGAAAGAGGTTGATCCCGTTTTTGGCGACATGGGTCAGAATATCATTCGGATTGAAGTTGGAGATCCATTTCATCGTGATACAGGAGACAAAGTAGACGAGCACGGCATTGAAGCCCTGCGCAGCATAGAGAGGAGCAATCGAGAAGCCGATATCATCGTGTATATCCAGCAGCTGTCCGCCATAGTAGGAGGTGGCCACCAGATTGCGGTGCGTGATCATCACGCCTTTGGGGTGGCCGGTGGTTCCGGAGGTGTAGCCGAGAATCGCAATATCCTCAGGATCAATAGCTTCGAGCTGTCTGTCCTGAAAAGGGACTGTGAGCGGCTTCAGCAGCCTGGCAAAAGACATGCTGCCCGGTGCAGGCTCATCGCCAAGCACGATATAATTGCGGATCGCCGGCAGTTCGGGACGAAGCCCGGACAAGAGAATTTCCTCATAGTTAAAAATGCCCAGCCGGTCCTGGTAAATGATCGTCTCCGCATCGGAATTGTCCAGAATCCGCCGGATTTCATCCGGTTCATACCGTGTGCTGACAGGAACAATCCACGCGCCGATTTTGAACAGGGCGAAGTAGACGTACAGATATTCAAGACTGTTGGGCAGCAGCACGGCCACCTTGTCGTTCTTCTTGATCCCGAGGTCCAGCAAATTACCGGCAATGGTGAGGGAATAGTCATACAGCTGCGCGAAGGTGACAGTCTCCTGCTCGAACACCACCGCAGGCTTGTCCGGGAAATCCCTTTGTAATGTGTCCAGCACGCAGTCAATGGTCAAACGTTCATATTGGATCATCGGTGTGCCCTAGTCTCCTTTGTTAGCCCAAATAGGATAAATCAAAGCCTTCGAAATGCTGCGCTGCCTCTTCCTCATTCAGAATGGCGCCGATACAGCCCGGCAGCCTGCGGGGGCGCTGCATGGCCGTCATAATATACTGGATATAATTGAAGTTGTTCGAGAACGAACGGATGCCGATGGCCTGCATGATGATCCCGATGAACGCGCCGGGAGCCAGATTGGTGTTCATCATTTTGTCCGCAAAATCCGGAAACAGCACCGCCTTCAGCTTCTCCACGCATACGAACAGAAACTTCTGCATACGGATGAAGATATAATCCTTGTCCTTCTGGTAGATTTCGTCTGTATGGACCAGCTCCCCGTCCAGGTAAAACTCCGCCAGAATCGGAGATTTCAGCTTCATATAACCTTCCTGGTCGAAGGTAATATGATTGAACACATCGTACAGGACAACCGTATACTTGATGTCCTCCTTACCGCTGAACGCCTGGAGCCCGGTCAAATACAGATTGCCTTCAGCGGCGTAAATATCTACGATATCTTCCTCACAAAATAAAGCGCCGGGTCCAGTGTCCCCTTGCTGCTTGTGCATGAAATAGGAGCTGTAAATCCCGCTCATAATCTCAAAAATATGAAAACATTTGAACCGGTCAAAGCGGAGCCGGGCAGCGAGTTTTTTGTCAAACCACTGACCCTCCAGCTCCTCCTTCAGCTTCTGCTCCAGGTAATCCCTCGAACAGAGCACACCCTTGCCTCCGTTAAAAAGATCATCCACCGCCGCTTCCAGAATTAGTCCGTCCGGGCTGACGGTAAGATGAATCATGAAGGACAGGGAGACATCCTGCTTGCGCATGCGGGTGATATCCCGCTGCCAGCCGATAATATGCAGATTCCCTTCATCATCCGTCTGCAGATTGGTGCCACGCGCCCTGATCATGGGCACAAGCTTGTCCGTGCAGGAATAGTTGCCGTAGGCGACCTTTTTGCGGATGATTGCTTTGTCGAGCGGTTCTCTTACAATCAGCTTGGGAACGGGAAAATTCGTGACCGTCATAGTCTGCCTTCCTCCCTTACCATATGAGGTATGCCGCCGCATAGGTTAAGCCGCAGGCACTGCCCAGCAGCAGGATCGAGTCGCTCTTACACAGCAGCCCCTGCTCCTCGGCGATCGCCAGACCGGCGGGAATATTGGCGCTCCCCATGTTGCCGTTCTCGGGGAAGGTATTAACGGGGAAGACTTTCTCCGTCTTGACCTCCAGCTTGTTCAGCAGTGAGTTGGTGATATTGCGGCCCAGCTGGTGGGAGAAGATATAATCAATGTTGTCTTTGCGCAGCTCATGCTCCTCCAGGAATTCATAGACAAAGCCGGGCATATCGCGAATGACATTGGCGGCAATCCCGCGCCCGTCCGCCCAGCTCATGAAATCCATTCCCTCGAACCTTGGAGCGGGCATATGGATTTTGGGCGATACATAGAGCGACAGCTCCCAATCCGCATGGTTCCTCTGCTCCCCGTAGTACTGGATGGACTTCTCGCCATTGTCAGCACTCAGCAGCATGGCGGCGGCTCCGGCCCCGGCGAACAGCAGATTCATTTTGTAATCGGCTTCTTCAAGACTGCCGACCTTGCCTGCATAGTTGGAGGCCTCCAACAGCTCCAGCGGATTCTCACTGGTTACAACGAGGATATTGCGGTATTTGCCCGATTGAATATAGAGGCTGGACAGCTCCATTGCTTTTAGGAACCCGTTGCAGGTGTCGTTGATGTCGTAAAAATTGCCCCGGGTCATTCCCAGCTCATGCGCCAGGATAATCGCATAAGACGGTTCACGGAAGGGATTGCACACACCCACGAACAGCAGCAGGTCAATTTCGCTTGCTGTGATGCCCGCTTTGCCGATCGCTTCCTGCGAGACCTTAACGGCCATCTGCACAGAGCTCTCCTCCCGGTAGTCCGCTGAGCAGGAACGGGTCGTAATTTCCAGAAAATCGAGCTTGCGCTTACTGCCGTACACCAGTTGCTCCAGATCATCCTTCGGCAGATGCTGAAAGTACTTCTCCGCGAACAAATCTACGATCTCCCCGTTGGTCATCCGCCCCTTGGGGATGTAATAGGATAGGGCACGTATAGACAGATTCAACATGGTCATGCTCCTCTGCATCAAGATGATTAATTGCCGGTCTGCGCGTCCAGGACCAAACTTCTATAGTTGTCAAACAGCTCATAGGCTTCGCCCAGTGTCCGGGTCATTACCCGGTCTTCGGGATTGAACATGACCTGGTACTCTCTTTCGAGCCTAAGCATCACATTGACCAAAGATAAGGAATCAACCCCCAGCTCCAGCAGCAGATTGACCTCCGGGGTCAGTCTTGAAGCTTCAATCCCCAAATATTCGGCAAAGATTCCCTGGAACTGTGCAAAGCTTATCCGTTCTTCCATATGCTCACCTGCCTACTGTTATGTTTTGTCTAACCTGGTCAATCAGGAGCGGCACCGCTTCGAACAAATCGGCAACAATGCCGTGCGCAGCAAGTCCCAGAATAGGGGCTGTCCTGTCCCTGTTGATAGCAATCACGGTGTCCATTCTGCGGATGCCCACAGTATGCTGAACCGCTCCCGAGATGCCGACCGCGATATAGATTCTGCCGCTCACATTCCGGCCTGTTAAGCCAATCTGCCGGGAATAATCCAGCCAGCCCTGGTCAATCACGGGTCTTGTTGCACCCAGCTCTGCGCCCAGGCATGCGGCAAGCTCTCGGACCAGCTCCATTCCTTCCTTGCTGCACACGCCCCGTCCTGCGGCGACGATAATACCGGAAGCGGCGGAGCCCGGCGCTTCTCTGCTCTTAATCACCTCAAGGATAGAGGTGCGTAGCACGGATGGAAGCTGGAGCTGCGGATGAATAATCCGTCCGGTCCGGTACGGATCGGGTACGCAAGGGGACATGGCCCCGGGCCGGACTGTCGCCATTTGCGGTCTGGCCTCCGGGCAGCAGATGGTCGCCATTAACGCCCCTTCCCGGGCTGGCCGGATCTGCAGCAGCACCCGGCTAGGCGGATCAATGTCAAGCTCTGTGCAATCCGCAGTTAAGCCGGTGTTAAGCCTTGCAGCTAATCTAGCAGCGATGGATTTGCTATGTATAGTGGAGGGAAGCAGCAGGATTTCCGGTTTAACCTCCAATACCAGCTGATGCAGCAGCTCCGTATGAACCTCTTCGCTCAGCGGACTGAGGCCGGGCTGATCGAGCACATAGACGGTGTCCGCGCCATGGCTGATGCATGAGGCCGCATAGGCTGATGTACCGCTTCCGATAAGCACGACGGCAATGTCCGTCTGCAGTTTCCGGTTCAGCTCACGGGCTGAGCCCAGCAGCTCATATACAGCCGGGCTCAGCTGTCCTTCGGCGTATTCACCGGCAATCATGAGACCTTCATATTCTCTGGCCCGCAGGCTCTGGTCCGGCATGGAAGCCTCCTTATCTGAATGAAAATAACAAGTGGAAACGGCTTTGCCGTCCTTTTGTAAGGACGGTACTGTTTCAGCGAGAAATAGAAGGATAAGTTATCATGTGAAACATATAAATTCTTATATTTTAGAAAAAGCATCATATACCCGGTGACATATTCTTATCTGTCAAAAGCTGCGCGATCTCCTCAATCTGCTCCCGCAGGCTCTTGCCGCTTACGGTGAAGGGCACCTGCCGGTCTGCGGCAGGACGGGTTGCCTGCACCCGGGTAGGCGATCCCGCAAGCCCGCAGGCTTGCTTGTCCAGGCTCAGGTCCTGGGCGGACAGCCTGGTGATTTCACGGCGGTTAGCCTTCAGAATTCCATTAATAGTAGCCATCCGCGGCTGATTAATGCCTTTATGCACCGTAATCAGGGCCGGGAGCATCAGCTGCACAATTTCAAAACCGGTCTCTGTCATCCGCCTGCAGGTGATGTGCCGCTCTTCCAGGGCGAGGATCTCCAGCACATGCGTGGTGTGCGCAGTGCCCAGCTTCTCCGCCAGGGCCGGACCGACCTGTGCGGTCTCCCCGTCAGTCGAATGGGTGCCGCAGAGAATCAGATCCGGCTTGCCTATCAGCTCAAGCCCCCGGGAGAGCACAGTGGCCGTTGCGAGTGTGTCCCCTCCCGCGAACAGCCTGTCAGTCAGCAGCACGCCTGCATCCGCACCCAGTGAGATGCAGCTCCGTAAGATCTTCGCTGCGGATTCTGCTCCCATGCTTACTGCGGTTACGCTCCCGCCCTGGCGCTCCCTGATCCGCAGCGCCTCTTCCAGGGCAAAGACATCCGCCGGGTTCATAACAGGCCCCATGTTAGCGGAGGCTACCTGCTTGACACATACAGCGATTTGCAATCCGCTCACTCCTTCCTGGACAAGGGTGTGCTCATGAGGTCTGACGCAGTTCCTGAAGAATCGGCGAAATGTTTTCTTTGCGCACATCGTCGCAGTTTCTGACCATTTCTTCTGCCATTTCCTTGCCCATGAACAGCCGGGTCATTTTCTGTCCGACCTTCATCATGGTTTTATCCTTGTCGGCCAGCTGTTCAAAGTTAAACCGGCCTTCCAGCGGGAAATATTTCAGCCCGGCACGGATTTTTTCGGGAATGCTTTTGTTGTAGTTCTTGATGGAGGCTTCGCTTTGCACAGGCGTTTTGGAGACGGAAAAGAGGATGACCTTCTTATGCTGCAGCTGGTCCCAGACCTTCTTGAGATAATCGGCGATGACCAGCTTCTGTACCCGCACATAGGTACCTATAATTACGGTGTCATACTGGCCTGCCTGCTTAATATCAAACGTGTCGATGTCCGCGAGATCGGCTCCAAGCTCCTCCGCGATCCATTCCGCATACTGCTTCGTACTTCCATAGACGCTTGTGTAAAGGACGAGACTTTTCATAAAGCACCTCCTGAAATGGTTGATACTCATACGTTATAATGGCAGCATCTCTTGCAGACATTGCAATAACCGGGCTTCCGAGCCGTTAGTCATGGCCTTGGCCGGAAGCACAATGGTAAAAACATATTCACGGCGCAGAACGGATATGGCCTTGAATTGCGGGAAATTCTTGAACTGGCTGATCACTCCCTGCTCACCGCGGGTGCATGCTTTGATTTCGAACAGGTCGGTGGGAACGGTGAAGCCGGTCTGAAGCACTTTGGACATCGCTTCCTTGGCCGTCCAGAGCAGGGTCAGGAAGTGCGTCGGCGCAAGCTCAGGTCCAAGGTCCTCCATCAGCGCCTCTTCCTCCTTGGAGGTAATCCTTCTTAACGCGTCCATCGCCTTCTCATCCACAAGCTCCATGTCAACGCCCAGCAGAAGACGCGGGTCATAATCAACCGCCGCTCCCAGGGCGTCGCAATGGGTAATCGTAATCTTCCGGTCGCTTCCGGCCACCAGCGGCTGGCACATAATCCCGTGATTGATCCTAATTTCGGACAGATCATCCTGCTCCTCAGCCACAGCCATCTTGGCGGCCAGCTTGCCGAGCAGGTAGCTGTTGCGGCGTCTGGGATATTTGAAGCCGAAGTATTGCTCCTTCTCCGCCGCACTCAGATAATCCAGTGGCCCGTCCTCCGGCGGCAGGGAGACCACACTCAGCTTCAGCCCATAACGATCCTCCGGGCCTTCCAGCTCAAAGCTGATCCTTCTTACCGTGTGGGAGAGGAACTGTTCGTATTGCCTTGCGAAGGTTGTATATAGCATCACTGTGCCCCTATTCTTTTTCCCAGGGAAATCTTTTGTAACGCACATAATTCTGAATGTTCTCTCTGACTTCTGCAGAAGCAGTCAGCTTGTCAATCTCGGCTACGGCGGCATGTTCCATCGTTTCGTTGATAATCCACATTTGCCGGAAATAGCCTTTGATCTCCTTAACTGTCTGCGGCGTGATCCGGCTGATTCTCCGGTATAGCCGCAGAATGCTGGCATCCGGGTCAGCAGTCACTTCATCGGCGAGTCTGCACCCTAGCGCTTCTTCCGAGGACAAGGGCAGCGTGGTCAAGGTCATCTTGTATGCCTGCCAATAGCCGGTCCGCCGGATAAGATAAGGACTGACGAGAGCGGGCACGAGGCCCCAGATCGCTTCAGGCAGGGCAAAGGTGGAACGCGGCGAAGCGACCACATAATCACAGGCAGCCATCAGCCCCACACCACCGGCAAGCACCTGCCCGTCTACCTTGGCGATCACCATCTTGGACAGCTCGCCGATCCTTTTCATCGTCTGCAAAAAATCTACGGATGGCGGGGCGGCTGAATCACCGGGTGCGTCGTCCTCCCCGTCCGTAAACGCCTGAAAATTCATCCCGGTACAGAAATACCCGCCCGTACCTTCAAGGACAATCACCCGGCAGGCGCTCAGCTCCTCCAGCATTCCTAAGGCATGCTGCAGCTCTGATACCAGGGTGGCGGTGATACTGTTCTTGTGCTCCGGACGGTTCAGCCGGATGCTGTAGAGCCCTTCGTCCAGGTGACTTACGGCAATAGAATGATACTCCATAGCAGTCACTTGTCAGCTCCACGCATATTTGCGGTGAAAGTCATCGACTTCGGTCAGAACCAGATAACCTTTGCCTTTAAAGAAGTGATCATAGACGCGGCTGAATCCGGAGAAATCCACCTTCTTGTCCCGAATACCGAACAGCCATTCCACGTTCTGGTCCAGGATGTCGTCATATTCCTCAAAGCTGAGCTCATAACGGCTGTCCAGCCCCGCCTGAATATTCATCGTACTTAGCTTCCTTACGGATTCCGGCGTAATCACCCCGCTGTAAAATTCGGAAGAGCAGCCTGAGCCGTAGGAGAATAACCCGACTCTGCGGTAATCCGCAATGTCTGCCTGATCAATCAAACTGCATAAACTAAGGTATAAAGCTGCGGAATAGACATTGCCCACCTGCATGCCGTAGGTCAGGGACGGGGCGACTCTTTTGTCAAAGTCCTGCTGGACTACTGCGCCTCTCAGTTTCAGCTCCTCATGGATCAGCTTGCGGTGCGCGCCTTTGACCATGCCGCCGAAGGGCGTATGGAAGGCCAGGAAATCAAAGGTCTCCTGAAAATGGACGCCGTCCACCTTCTCCTTATAATTCTTATAGGCATTCTCCAGGCAGTCCAGATAAGACAGCAGCGACAAATCTGGGTTCCCGGTCTCGATCTCCGGCAGCGGCCGGCAGGTATCCATCACCTCATAGCTGTAATGTCCGGTTGCGCCGAAGTCCAGCTCCAGAATCTCCGGATTGGCACTGATGAGCATGGCTACGGCTCCAACAGCCTGAGTCGGCTCACCGTAGGTACTCTTGGCTGCTGCTCTCGCTACATCCGTGGCAATGACCAGCGCCTTGGCTCCGGGGGAAGCACCCGAGGCGATGAAGCAGGCAGCCATGTGCAGCCCGGCCGTACCGCCGTAACAGGCCTGCTTCAGCTCGAACAACCGGCAATGGCGGCTCAACCCCAGATAGTCATGGATATAGGTACTGAGCGATTTGCCAAAATCCACACCGGACTCGCTGGCAGTAATCACCAGCTCGATCCGGTTCTTGTCCTCTTCGCTTAAGGCATCGATGATCGGCTTCGCCGCATTGACTCCGCCTGTTACAGCATCTTCGCAGGCTACACCCACAGATTTCCGGTCCATCATCAGATTATCGAACCGGCTGAGGTCAAGGCCTCTGCCTTCAAAGATACTGCGGGCGGAGATCACCGCCGGTCCCCCGTAAAAGTTGATACTCTCAATTCCTACTCGCATTCAGCTTGCTCCTTTTCTGATGATAATGCTGGTATTGATTCCTCCGAAGCCGTAGGAATTGCTAAGCCCATAAGTAAATCCCGCCGGTTCCGCCAGGCTGGAAGCGAAATAATGCTCCCGGCTGATCGGGTCCTCCAGAGAGGGCAGCGGATGAAGGAAATTCCCCTGCAGCTGAAGGATCGTCGCCACGGCTTCCACCACTCCGGCCGCATACAGGCAATGTCCGGTCAGCGCTTTGGTCGAATTCAACCGGATGTGACTTAGCTGGCCGCCAAACACCCGTGAGATTGATTTCAGCTCCGTCACATCCCCCAGCGGTGTAGAAGTGCCATGCGCATTGATGTAATCAATGACCGAGGGGGCGATTCCGGCGGTGCGGAGCGCCTGCTCCATCGTCCGCACCTGTCCGTCTTCACTCGGGTCAGACAGGCTGTGTCCGTCCAGAGCAGCCGCGCCGCCGGCTATAGTCGCCAGCACTTCCACTTCCCGGGCTTGGGCACTGTCCGCCCCCTCCAGGATCAGGCAGGCGGAAGCCTGTCCGAAGATGAAGCCTTCATGCCTGCTGTCGAACGGCCGGCACGCCGCGGCGGGTGCATCATGGAAGCTCCGCCCTCCATACGCCCCTATATTGAGGAAGCCCTGCAGCTCCAGCGGGGACAGATCGGCCAAAGGTCCGATAACCATACAAACATCGACAATCCCGAGCTGGATTAATTGCGCTGCCCTCAGCACCGCCGCATTGCCGCTGGCTGAGGCGCCGCCAACCGTCGCCCCCTCTCCCTGAATGCCGAACATTTCACTAAGTACCCCAAGCTGATGGGTATCCATGTAATTCAGCGCATATCTGGGATGGAGCAGCTCCAGCTGGTGTCCGCATTCCACCATTGCTGCATAGCTGACCGCCGGAGAAATATTGCTTCCAGCAATGATCAGGCCGATCCGCTCTGCCTCCGGCCTGCTTACATTCAGCTTCGCCTGCTGCCATGCCTCGGCTCCGGCCAGTGCGGAGGCCTTAACCGATTTGCCGGAGATTCTGAACAACCGTCCGGCATTCCGCGATAAATCCCCTTCATAGCGGCGGAAGGATTCCTGCAGCCCTTCCTCGCGCAGCTCAGCGCCGATCAGCGGCTGTCCGTCCGGATAGGTTAATCCCTGAAGATAGCCAATTCCGCTGCGGCCTTCTTTCAGGGATCGCCCGAAGGCTTCTATACCGCTTGCCGCCGCGCTGAGGACCCCCATCCCGGTGACCGTCACCGGGCGGAAATCCTCAAACCGCCAGCCTGTTGCACCGTTATAGATTTTCATGCAGGAAATCTACGACCTCCCCGATATTCTTCAGGCTCCCGAACTGCAGCAGCGGGATTTTAATGTTCAGCTCATCCATGGTGTCGGAAATAATATCAAAGCGGTCAATGGAGTTCGCGCCGAGGTCCTTCATGCTTGCTTCCCTGTGAATCTGCTCTGCTGTCAAATCCGGCAGGATATCGATCATTTTACTCTTCATAATCTCCAGTACCTGGTCTTTGTTCATACAAGAACCTCTCCTTTTATGATCTGGGCAGCCCCGTTCATCATCTTGATAGCAATCTCGCCAGCCCGGCGGTGTCTCCAGGCCTCCAGCTGTGTACCCTTCACCCACTGGTTGAAGGCTCCCATGGCCGGACCGCACATAATGCTGTAATTGACCTTATTGCCGGATTCGCCGGCGATGGCGGAGGCTTTGCCTCTGGCGATATACCATTTGAAGACGGCCGCCAGCTGCTGCTTCGAATCTCCCTGGACAGCAGCCCTCTCCTCCGCAGACATTCCGCGCTTGCATATCTCCAGAACGTCCGTCATCGGCTGGCCGAAATATTTATCTTCGAGCTGAGACTTCGTCTTGCTGTCCAGCTGCGCGATAGAGCCGGTATTACGGTACAGCTCATACAATTTGTTGGCTCTTGCCGAGAAGAACAGCCCCTTCTTGAGCACCTGGGCCTTGCCGCCCAGCTCGAACAGCTCCAGAGAAGGAACATAGGCCATGTCGTAGACATTCACCTGCTCCAGAAGCTCCTTCACCTCCGGGCTTGCCCCGCTCTCCACCGTGCATTGATTAATCGATCCGGTCAAAATAAAGTCCGCGCCCATCAGGAATACGCCAGCTGCAGCTTCCGGGGTTCCAATCCCTCCGGCGGCACCGATGTGCATCTCCTGCACCGGAGCGAAGGTACGGGACAATTCCTTCTTCAGACGCAAAAGCGTCGGCAACAGGCTGATAAGATTGGCCTGATCGGTCGGACCTGCCGAATCTCCTGCTGCGCAAAGATCATCCGCCACCGGAACAAGCCGGGCCAGCTCTGCCTGCTCTGCCGTAATCTGCCGGTCGGCCAGCAGCTTGTCCACGATACGGGACGGAGCCGGCAGCATGAACAGTGTGGCGATATCCGGCCGGGATACCTTGGCAATGATCCGGTTGGCACGGCGCACTGTCCCATCTTCCGCTCTCGTAAGTCCCAGCAAACGGTACTTTACAAGAGCCGGTGTCAAGGTGAGGTACGAGGAGGCTTCAACCAATTGAATCTTCTCTCTCAACAGAAGCTCTATCAGCTCCTCTTCCCGGTTTGGATAGATTGGATGATAGGTTACGGCAACCCCAATAGATTTGCTGTTCCCCAGCTCCCGGCGGATATGGCGGATGGCATCTGCAAGCTCTGCCGGCTTCATCCCGCCTGCGCCCAGAAAAGCGAGACAGCCTGTCTTGCCAGCCTGTACAACCAGTTCTGAGGAGGAGATTCCGTCATTCATCCCTCCCAGCAAATACGCATAATCCAGTCCGTAGCGCTGCTTGAATGCCGCGCTTCCGAGCCGGGTTCCGGTGAAGGCAGTCTGTACCAGCGCCTCTTCCTGCGACTGGACAGGCTCCGGCTCCACTGTGAAATCTGCGGGTGGAGCTTCCGCAGCTGCGATCGGTTCAATTCCTGTAGAGACCTCCTGAACCTCAGCCGCATGTATCGCACTCACTGCAATTAACTCCTCTACTTCATTTGCAGCAATTACTGTCTCAGAAGCTTCCTCCTGTTTCCCGGCTTCAGCTGTCTCCGGAGCTTCAACTACAACTGGCTCTGCTGTGCTCAGAGCTTCAACTGCTGCAACGGGCTCAGCCGCTTCCGCTACTGTATCGGCTTCGGCAGTTGATGCCGATTCGGCAAATAACAGCCGTGCCTCGGCGGCATCATCCACGATCAGCGGCTCCGCTTCCCGTTTGATTTTGCTGACCAAGCCTGCGATGACGTGACCCGGGCCGATCTGGGTCAGCTCCATTTCGGGATGCCTGCCCATGAGGTAACAGACAGATTCGGACCATTTCACGCTGCTGACCATCTGCTCTGTCATATAATGTACGGCATCGCCTACGGAATAAGGCCGCGCCGTCAAGTTGGCGATAACCGGAATAGTGGGCGGAGCGAACTCGAACTGGCTGAGGAACTCCTGAAATTGCAGCGCCGAGCTGCGCATATACCGGGAGTGGAAGGCGCCGCTGACATTCAGCACGACATAAGCGGAAGCTCCATTCTGTTCAAAAATCTCTTTGGCAGCCTGCACATCCTCCATCAGCCCCGAAAGGGCAATCTGCGTAGGCGTATTCAGGTTGGCCACATCCAGCTTATCGAGGCGGTGGTCGGCGAGAATCCGGTGAATGGCTTCCTCGGTCAGGCCGATGACGGCGGCCATACCGCCGCCGGTCGCCGTGTTCATCAGCGCGCCTCTCTTTTGCACAATCTTAAGTCCGGTCTCGAAATCGAACACGCCTGCCGCATACAGCGCACTGTACTCGCCTAAGCTGTGTCCGGCTACGAAATCGGGGGCCTCCCCGGAATCCCGCAGCTCCTTAAGATAGGACAGGACATTAACGACATAGAGCGCGGGCTGTGTATAAGCGGTAGTATCCAGCAGCCTGCTGCTGTTCTTCAGACACAGCTCTTCAATGGAGTAGCCCAGCACCCGGTCGGCAATCGCGGTATATTCGGGGAACTCCTTGAACAGCGTGCCTCCCATACCCATGAACTGCGCGCCTTGCCCCGGGAATAAATAAGACTTCATCTTCATCTTCGCCTCCGACGCCTCCTTCTTAAGGTTCATTTGCCCATACTCTGCCACGATCTCATTCAGCTTCTTCAGCTCGCTGCCCATTGGCGTAATCACAGACCGTACCTGCCGGGCCTGCGGCTGCTCCAGAATGTATTTGCTGAAATTCTCCAGTGTACCCGACGGACCCAGGTCGAGAAACAGCCGCTCCCCGCCGGAGGACAGACTCTCCAGTGCACCGCGGAAATTCATCGGTTTCCTCAGTACATCCCACAAAAAGGACTCTCCTACAGCCTGCACGCTTCCCCCGGCCATAGCCGATACCAGACTGACTCCCCGGGCAGGAGTCTTGTAGTCAATCTTCTGCAAATATGTACGGTAAGGCTCCTCCAGTTCATCGATGGATGCGGAATGAAAGGCATAGTTCACAGGCAGCTTCAGACTGGCGATGTTACGTTCCTTGATAAACTGCTGGATTTCTTTGACATGCTCGCGTTTGCAGGCGATTGTAAAATGCTTCTCAAAGTTCACGGCAATCAGCTCCGAGCGGGTGTTCAGCTCTGCATTCCCGTGATACAGCTGTTCATTGTCCAAAATGGCAATCATCGCACCGGTTTTGCAGGTCTTTTTGAGCAGCTCGACTTGCTTCACGATAAGCTCCAGCGCCTGTTCAGCCGTCAGCACCCCAGCCACCGCCAGCGCCACATATTCCCCCAGGCTAACCCCCAGCGTATAGCGGGGAGTCATTCCCTCAGACTTCAAAGTCTCCGCCAGCGCATATTGAACCATGAAGATCGCGGGATGGGTATACAGGATATCCTCAAATCTGGAACCCTTGCGCTTGGTGTTGAGATATAGCTCTTCTATTACGCTTTTGCCGGTCAGATCATGAAAAATACGGTCCAGCTGTTCCATGGATTGTCGAAACACAGGCTGATTCTCGTACAATTCAAGACCCATTTTGTTGTATTGCGAGCCTTGCCCGGAGAACATAAACACCATTTCGCTGTGCATTACGGTACCTCCTGAATTTGAGCAGCTTATTTGAAATCAAAAACTCTGGCATTGTTCTTTCTGTTCCTGTATTTCACAAAATGATTGATGTCATCGATTTGGAAATACAGATTTCTTTTATAGAGATAGCTCATCTCTTTGCCCGGCGGATCGCCGAAGGAATGGCCCGGGAAAACCCGCACATGTGCCGGAATCAGCCGGATCAGCCGGTGGATGCTGTAATACATATCCTCTGCCGAGCCCCCCTCGCTGTCGCATAAGCCGCAGCCTTCGATAAATACCGTATCCCCGGAGAAAAGGTTGTCTTCGCCCCAGTAGCAGACACTTCCCTGCGTATGCCCTGGAGTCACCAGACAAGTAATCTGGGTGTCCCCGATACGTATCCGGTCCATGTCTTCAACGGTTCTGAGCCGGGTGCAGCGGTATCTGTAGTAGTCCGCCTCTGTTCTGGAAATATAGACCGACGGATGATAGAGCATTTCCAGTTTTTTGACCATATTGGTGTGATCGAAATGAGAATGCGTCAGCAGTACAGCCTCCAGGGAAGCGCCCTGCTTCTCCAAAATCTGAATCATCTGCGATACATCCCAGGACGGATCAACAACAAAAGCTTTACGGGAGGTCTTGTCAATTCCGAGATAAGCGTAGTTAGAAAAAGTCATACACTGCGTTTTGATGGTAAACAGATCATACGTTGCTTCCATGTCCGCCTCCTCGAAAATCTGGTTTGTCATATTTCCACAATTTTCTTTATGAATCTACTAAATTATCATCTACGATTTCCTTCAATGTCAATGAATGTTTATGCTGTATAATGTTAAAATTAGTATCATATTTTTGAATTTTTACCTTTTGTGCGCTGCGACAAGAACACAGTCGGCCATAAAGCGCCGTTCATCGTCGCCAGGGAAGACCTGAATGTCCTGATAACCGGCGTCCACGAATACTTTTTCCCAGGCATAAGGGTCAATAATCGGAGATTTATCGCGCAGGCTCCGGTCCTCGAACATCCACCAGCCTTCGGCCAGCCCCCAGACCATATCCACCCAGCGCAGGCGTTTGCAGGCCTCAATCAGCAGCATCAGACCGCCCGGTACAAGCAGCTGCCGCAGATTGGTCAGCGTTCCGCCGATATCCTTAGTGGCATGGACCACGTTCAGCCCGAGCACAACATCAAAGCTGTGCAGTGCCAGGCCCTGCTCTGCCGGATTTTTGCTGATATCAAAAGTCTTAAAGCGCAGGGAAGTGAATTCGGGCTCATCCTTCGCCTTGTTAATAAAATATTCGCCGATATCGGTGAAATAGTAGTTCACATTCGGGAGTTCTGCCAGATCCAGCAGCTGCCGGGTCAAGAGTCCGGTTCCGCCGCCGACCTCAAGAATATTGAGCGGTCCGCCGCCTCCGTCCCTGGCGATCAGCATGGAGAGAATATCATGCACCACCCGGGCATAGACCCGTTCCCTGCCATGCTCCACGGTATCCCGGTTGCTCCGCTCCAGGGCGTCCGAGCTGCCCTTAGGGAACAGCACGCTGACCGGAGGGATTCGTCCGCTGAGCGCATCCTTATAATTGCCGGTGCAATAATCCAGGAACTGGAGCATCCCCCGGAACTCAGGGAAATCCTGCAGACAGGCCTCATACAGCTCCTGCGGTTGCGGAATCTCCGCTTCGGCCTTGATGAATTTGACGCGGCTGTTCAACAGCTTCACCACGCCGTCTTCCGCCAGCATGTCGATCATGCAGTCCAGCAGCTTGGTATACCCGGGGAGGATCTTCAGCCGCTTCACCCACTCTGTCCGGTCATGAATCGTGCCGGGAGTGGTGTCGAGACCGCACTGCCTGATATAACGGTAGGCATAGCTCATGCACAGCTCATTCAGACGCTCTTCCAGTCCCTCGTAGCCTTCGATTCCCCGTATGTCCAGCTCTGATCTGCGCAATTGCTCAGCATCCAGAATTTGCGCGTAGCTGTCCCGCAGGCTGAAGGGTTCAGCCTCGGGCCGGAAGATGAACTCTTCCATCGCCCGGTGCAGCTGCTCATGATGCGTCATGAACAGGAAGTGGGCGGCGTCCTCCATTTCAACGCAGCGGGCCCCCGGAATTGCAACTGCCATTTCTCTGGATTGCCGGGTATTGATGATGGTGTCTTTTTTGCCGTATACGATCAGTACCGGCACCTGAATGCGGCCGATCAGCTGGATGGTCGAGTAGCTTTTGTGATTGCCGGGCAGATAATATTCCATGTACTTCGTGAAAATCTGCTTGTTGATGCTCTTCCCATACTCCATCAGCTCCAGGGAATCCAGTCCCCGCTCGACTGCTTCAAGATCCTTCTTCATCGCTGCGTCAGCATTCATTTGCGGGTTCTCATTGACGATTTCATAGATGGAGCTGACCAGGATCAGGCTGGAAACCCGCTCCGGATACTCCACGCTGAACGTTTGCCCGACGAGTCCCCCCCAGGAAATGCCGACAAAATCCACCGGCCCGCTCACTCCCAGATTGTCCAGCACCTCCGCAATCACCTCGACCCTGTGCTCCAGCGAGTAATTGTCGATATCCTCACTGAGTCCGCAGCCCGGATTATGGATACTGATGACCCGGCAGCGGCTTGAGAAATAATCGAGCTGATGCAGAATCATCGGCGAAGCCATACCCACACCTCCGACAATGACCAGCGGCTTGCCCTGACCGGAGATTACTACCTCCATCTTCTGACCGGCCGAGGTATTCACCAGCAGCTGGATGTATTTGTGCGGGACACTATCCAGCTCAGCTGTGGACAGCGGAGGGTAGTTCGTCCCGGGAGCATTGATGGAGGAATCTGCAAGCTTGCTCCAGAAGTCGAGAAAAAAGGTATCCGCACTGTTGACCAGCCACAGGGAATCCTGCCGGGCAGGGGTGAACTTTCCAGTCTCAGCGGGGCTTTGAGAAAGCAGGTGACCCGTAGGGTGTACTGCAGGCTCCCCGCTGAAGCTGACCTCTGCACCGGAGGATTGGGTCAGCAGGAATCCGGTTAAGGTATTGATCGTGCTGTATTCAAAGAAGACATCCAGGGGAAAGCTGAATCCCAGCTTCTCCGTCAGATAGCTGTGAAAGGCCGTGAAGCTGATGGAATCAAACCCAAAGCTTTTCCAGTCGGCATCCGGGTGGATTTTGCCCGCCGGTACCTTAAGCAGCGTGGCTACTCCCTCCACCAGGAGCTTGTTCAATTGCGAGCCCAAATCCTGCCGGTCCGCAGGAGCCGCGATTAGCGGCTCCTCTTGGATCGGCGGCTGCGGCTGATGCTGTGGCTGGCCTGCAGGACGCTGACTGTTCTCCCTGATGATCTTCAATGCTTCCTCCGGAGACATTTGCTGGCTCTCCACCAGCTTTAACAACTGCATTCTCGAATAGGTGCTCATTCCAAGAGATCCCCCACTAACAGATTTAAGTTCTCGGCGCTTATTTCCCCTTTGTGTACTTTGTTCAGCCACAGCAGCAGCTGATCGTCATCCAGAACAACCGGCTCTTCTTCCGCAAGTACTTCTGCTTCCGGAGTATGAGCCGGGCTTAGGGCAGACTCTGGCGCGCTTATGCGGTCCGGTCCGGGGAGCCAGTATCTTTCCTCATCAAAGGCGTACTCGGGAAGCGGCGTCTTGCGCAGCGGCTGCGGGTACCAGGCCGTCCAGTCGATGGCAACGCCCTGCACCCATAGCTGGGCAATCTTGTCCAGCTTCTCTCCCAGCAGCAGCTCATTCATGAACAAGCGGCTCTCCTCGCCGTCGAACAGCTTGCTGAGCGCCGAACGCTGGCTGCTCTGTCCTTCATGTATGCCCGCCTGATCCTGCTGCCCGGACAGGTACATTCCCAGCTTCCCGTGAAGCATGCTCAGGCTGTCGGCCACAATGGCCAGCCGTTCAGTCATTTCAGCGCGTCCGGTCTGCAGACTGTAAGCCAGCTGCTCCAGGGTGAGGCTGTCCGGCAGAGCAGTTCCTTCCAGGTGCACTCTACTGCGTCCCGCCGCGTAGTAACTGCTGATCCCCTCGGGATCGTGCTGCAACAGGAACATCACCAGACTATTCAGCGAAGAGAAGCCGTACACAGCGTCCTTGAATTCGAGAGTGAATTTGTCCTTCAGTAATTCCAGCAGCTGCACGTTCTTGACTGCGTCCAGTCCGTATTCCTCGAGCTCCGCTGCAGGATCAATGTCCTCACCGTCAAGAACCATCACCTGTCTGAACAAGGCAATGACATCGCGCCGCAGGCTTGTTTCCAGACTGTGGGCGTTGTCCTCCGCTGGAAGAGCCGCCTCTCCCGCAAGGCTGCGGGCGACAAAGGCCTGGAGTCTGCGGCTATTCTCCTTTAGACTGCTTTGGCTTTTGGCAGACAGAATAATGATGTGCCGGGAGCGGCTCTGTGCAGGCAGCTCAACCGGCGGATTGCGGTATTCTTCCAGAATGATATGCGCATTGCTTCCGCCTACACCAAAAGCGCTGATGCCCGCCCGGCGCGGAATCTCACTGCCCCGGCTTCCGGCAAACGGCTTCCATGGGACAGTTTGCCCTGCAATGCTAAGACCGCTGCCTTCCAGCTTGATATAGGGATTCAGCTCCTTGAAGTGAATATTGCCCGGAATCTTCCCGTGCTTCATGGACAGCAGCACTTTGCTTACACCCGCTATGCCTGCCGCCGATTCCAGGTGGCCGATTGCTGTTTTGACCGAGCCGATTACGCATTGCGGCAGCTCTGATTCCGGCTTGCCCCACTCTTGATACAGAGCCTTGAATGCCTTTTTCAGTCCCTCTACTTCAATCGGATCGCCCAGGCTGGTACCTGTTCCGTGCGTCTCAATATAAGTGACCGTGGAAGGGTCTATGCCTGCCCGCTCATGTGCGCGGATAATGACTTCCGCCTGGGATTTGGCATTCGGGGAAGTAATCGAATTCGATTTCCCGCCGTGGTTGACCGCTGTTCCCCGGATCACGCCATGAATATAATCCTTGTCCCTAAGCGCGGCAGACAGCGGCTTAAGCAGCAGCGCCCCTGCCCCTTCGCCTCTCACATACCCGTCGGCGTCCTTGTCGAAGGTCTTGCATTTCCCGTCCTTGCTCAGCATCCCCAGGCTGCTGCCAGCGATGAACAGGTTCGGGCTGGCGATCAGATTGATTCCGCCTGCGACTGCATATGGACAGCCTTCATGCCAGATCGACTCCACCGCGCGGTGGATGGCTACCAGCGAGCTGGAGCAGGCCGTGTCAATCGGCTCGCTCGGTCCGCTCCAGTTGAAGAAATAAGAAATCCGGTTCGTCAGCATCGTGCGGGTCAGCGTGGTGGCAATCTCATCCTTCAGCAGCAGCTCCTGATAATCCCCGTTCGATACCCCGATGAATACCGAGGTCCGGGTTCCCGACAGTTCCTCCGGCTTGTAGCCCGCATTCTCAAGCGTATGCCATACGGTCTGGAGCATATGTCTTTCCTGCGGGTCCATCTTTTCCGCTTCCACCGGCGAAATGCCGAAGAAGAGCGGATCAAAGGTGTCGATGCGCTTAAGGAAGGCACCGTATTTCACATCGGTTCTGCCCGTCTCCCGGCGCGGGTCGCCGTAGCGGTTCTGCCAGCTCCAGCGGTCTTCAGGAATGGTCGTGACCATGTCCTTCTGTGCTTCCAGATTGGACCAGAACTGCTCCAGATTGTCCGCTCCGGGCATCATCCCGCTCATGCCCACGATAGCGATAGGCTCCCTGGTGTCCGGCAGGGCACCGGTGTTCCGCCCTGATCGATCCGCCAGGTCCGGGAACAAGGAGGTATCCGGTTTGCGGTGCAGCAGCCTGAATTCAGTCTCCGGCTGAAGGTGGGGTTGCCGTGCTTCCGCTTGCAGGGCCTGAACCGGGACGCGTTCGCCGCCTCGTTCCGGCGGTGCAAAATGAAGGTCAATCGCCGTCCGGTATTCACCGTATATCGCTTCCGCAATGGCAGCCGGAGTAGACTGCTCGAAGAACAGCGTTGGTGTAATCTCCACTCCTAAGGCCCGGTTGATGGCATTCGACAGCTCAGTGAACGAGATCGAATCAAAGCCAAGCTCACTGAGATCAGAATCCCGGCTGACCTCGCTCCGGCTGCTCTTGAGAATATCCGCCATGATGCCGATGAGCGCCTCCTCCAGCTGATGGCTTCGTCCGTTATCCCCAGGCGCAGCGGCCGCAGCGGCGAAACTGCCTTCCGGCTGCCGGCTTTGCCGGCTGGCCTGGCGAAATTGGCCGGTGAAGGTACGGATGAGCTTCTCCCTGTCTCCCGATACCGCCATCACCTGGTCCTCCCGGAAGGACAGGCTGTCTTCCAGGGCCCGCAGTCCCTGTTCATCAGACAGCGGGTTCATCCCAAACTTTGACCAGAGCAATTCCCTGGTAGCGCCGTCCACCTGCATGCCGCCATTCTCCCACAGGGACCAGTTCACTGCGGTATCGCTTCTGCCTCGCTTCTCATTCATCAGCGCCACATAATGATCCAAAAAGCTGTTGGCATAGGCATAATCGCTCTGGCCGATATTTCCGACTAAGGCGGTTGAGGAGGAGAATGGCACGAACAGCAGCTCCGGATTTTCCCGTGACAACGCCCGGTACAGATATACCGTTCCGTATACCTTGGGACTGAGCACATCGGCAAAATCCGCCATGTTCTTCTTAACCAGCAGCGAATCCTTGATTACTCCGGCGCAATGAATGACTCCATCCAGCTGGTTAAACAAATTCTTAATCTCAGCTACCGTAAGCTCCACCGCTTTCGCATCGGCCAAATCCATCGAAAGATAGACCGCCTCTGCACCCAGCGACTTCAGCCGCTCAAGCTTGGCCGGGTCACCTTCCGGGCTTCTGCCGCACAGCACCAGGCGCGCCTGGTAATTCTCTGCGAGATGCTCGGCAACCCTATAGCCCAGTCCGCCGAGTCCGCCGACAATCATATAGACACCTCGGGCCTTCAGCCTGCGCGTACGGTCCCGGGGCGGCTGTGCAGGGATTAACTGGCGGGTATATCTGCAGCCCGCTTCATATTTCACCTCATGCTCAGGCTGGCTGCCTGAAAACTCCTGTTCCAGCACATGATTCAACCTGCTGTGATCCTTAATATGGATCAGGCTGCCCTGCAATTTGGGACTCTCCAGCACGGCTGAGCGGAAGAAGCCGGACAATGCGCTATAGGCGGCCACCGTTTTCTCATCGCGGTATATGCAGAACAGGCGGACCGGACTTCGGAACCCGAAGGAAGCCAGCCATTTGCACAGATGAAACACAGGATAGACGTCCTGAGCCACACACTCTCTGACCGTCCGGGCACCTGTGCCGCTAAGCAGATAAACAATCTGCAGCTTCGTATCCTCAGCAATGCCGCAGGCTTCGGCCAGTCTCGTATAACTCTCCGGATCGGCTGGATCAATCTGAAACTGATTAACGGCTAGTGCCTTGTATATTGAGCCAAAGCTCACCCGAATGGCTGGGTCCCCAAGTGTGTTTGTCAGACTCGCCTCCTTCTCCGCCAGAGCGCCGCCCATGAGCAGTAGTCTGGTTCCCGGTGCGGACGGCACCGCAAGTGGCTCTATTGGACTCTCCACCCAGCCTGGAGTCAAATAGACCAGCTCACCTCCGGCGGATTTCGGCTGCGGCAATGCTGTGGTGACCCCTGCCAGCGGGTTCACCTGAAACGGACGGATGGCAAGCTCCTTCATTCTTGAAACCACTTGTCCTGCTTCTGCCACAAAAGCGATATCGAATTTCAGTCCCTGACCCGGCGAACGCTGAACATAGGCGTAGGCGGGCTGTACTGAAGCATCCAGAATTTCGAGCTGTCCCAGCACGAACGGTACAAACAGCACCTGCCGGTCAATCAGCCCGGTCTGGTAGGCAAAAGCCACCGCAGACTGCAAGCCTCCATCGGTCAGGGTCGGGTGCAGCTGGTAATGATCCAATGTGGTCATAAGACGGTCCGGAACAGCCAGCCTGGAGACGGCTTCGGACGGATTGCAGTACAATGCCTGAATCCCCGAAAACCGGCTGCCCAGCTCAGCGCCCAGGCTGCCCAGCAGCTCATAATAGGCACGAGCTTCCTGCTCCCCTCCGCTGCTTCTGCCAATTATGGCGTTGATATCCAGGCTCTCCTGCCGGAAGCCCCCGGAAGAACCCAGCTCCAGCTTGCCCTGGGCATGCTCCACCCGCTGCCCGCCTTGCTCGGAGTAAATCCTGAAGTCAATCCCTTGGGGTCCGGGCTGCACAGCGGTTCTGACCAGTAACGCCTCCTTGTCCACAAGCACCGGACTCGACCAGACCACATTGCGGATTCCGGTTACAGCATGCTTAGGATCAGCCAAGGCTCCGGCTGCCCGGACCATCTCCAGATAGACAACGCCTGGCAGAACATGCCCATGATCCGCCAGATAGAACTCGTCGCCCTGAAAGGTCTTCCCGAACTCCTGTTCATACAGCGTCGACAGGTTGCGGTCGATCAAGGCGTGCAAGGCTGGCTCCGAGGCCACAGTCTTGACGGAAGCGGGGTCTGCCTTCTTCAGCGGCATCCAATACCTGGTCTGTGCAAATGGATAGCTCGGTAAGGAAACTCTCGCCGGACGCGCATTCCCGTATAGCTCGGTCCAGGAAATACGGGCTCCGGCTGTCCATGCCTTGGCGAGGGTAACGTGATCCGTAGCCGCCAAGGCATGGGCGATAAACGCTTGTGAATAGTCCTCAGCTCCTGTCTCTGGACGGGATTTCTTAACGCTGCCCGTGTACAGGCCGGATGCTTCATATCCGCCGCAATAGGCAGCCAGCCTGTCCCGCAGCTCCTCTGCAGTGGCTGCGACGATAGCCACCCGTTCCTCCAGCTCTTCGCGTCCCACCTGGAGCGTGTAGGCGATCCCTCGCATATCTACAGCCTCGGCTAGAGCGCCGCGGAAGAGTGCAGCGTATTCGCGCAGTCGGTCACGGTTCTTGGCCGACAGGAGGAATACTATAGGTTCATCCGCAGGTTGCGCAGGCGCCACAGACGGCACATACTCCTCGATGACGGCATGGGCGTTCGTGCCGCCGAAGCCGAAGGAGCTGACACCCGCGCAGCGTGGTAAGGACTGGCCAGACGCGTCCACCTTGGCCTCCCAAGTCTTCGTGCGTTCCAGCACGTAGAACGGGGAGCCTTCCAGTTGAATGTAAGGATTCAGCTCCTTGAAATTCAGGTTACCCGGCAGCTTGCCCCTGGAGAGGGATAGCAGAACCTTAATCACTCCGGCAATACCGGAAGCCGGCTCCAGATGCCCGATGTTCGTCTTGAGCGCGCCCAGACCGATCTGCGGACCGGGGGCCGGAGCCTGTCCCCGGCTCTGGTACAGCTCGGAGAAGGCTTTTTTCAGCCCGTTGATTTCCACCGGGTCGCCCAGCTCCGTTCCTGTTCCATGCGTTTCGATATACGATACCGCAGCCGGATCTACGCCCGCTTCGGTGAAGGCCTGAACCACCAGCTCAGCCTGTGCATCCGAATTGGGAGCGGTAAGGGAATGACCCCGGCCGCCGTGATTCTCGGCTGTGCCTTTGATCACGCCGTAAATGTGATCGCCATCCGCCACGGCCTGATCCAGCGGCTTCAGCACTACGACGCCGACGCCTTCTCCTTTGACATAGCCGTTCGCACTGCGGTCAAAGGTTTTGCACTGCCCCTCCGGTGAGAATACACCCATGACTCCAGCACCTACATAGGTATTGGGATCAAGCATCAGGCTCACCCCGCCTGCCAGCGCAAGGCTGCTCTCGCCATGCTGAATGGATTTCACCGCCCGGTGCAAGGCTACGAGACTACTGGAGCAGGCGGTATCAATTGATTCACTGGGCCCTTTGAAATTGAACAGGTAAGAGATGCGGTTGCTAAGTAAGGCTGTTGCGTTGCCGATACTGGACTGGGCCTGAATCTTCTCCATATTCGCGGACAATAACTGCTGGTAATCGGTAAACTGAACGCCGGAGAATACGCCCACTTGCTTCCCGGCAAGTGTAGACATTTTATATCCGCTGTCCTCCACCGCTTTCCAGACCGCCTGAATATATAATCTGTGCTGCGGGTCCATCAGCTCCGCTTCGCGGGGCGACAGCTGGAAGAACTTGGCGTCAAAGGTATCATGGCCGCCGATAAAGCCTCCCCAGCGGGAATTGGTGCGGTTCTCAGCCTGCGGGTCGGTGCTGTAATAGGCCTTCCAGTCCCAGCGGTCTGCAGGAATCTCCCGGATCTGATTCTCCTGGCGCTCGAGGAAATTCCACAGCTCCTCCGCCGTGTCTGCGCCCGGCAGCTTGAAGCTCACGCCAATCACCGCCACATCCCGCCGCTCCGTAGCTTCCGGCACGACCTTTGCGCGGCTGGTCTTGCTGCGGCCGGAGAATTTCTGTGCCAGCGGCAGCAGCGCAGGCGGCTGTACTTCCCCTGCACCAGCTCTCATGGAGCGGGGCAGACCGACGGGAACCTCAAGCGGAACTGTCTGCGCAGCCGGAGCATTCTGTAGATTCTGCGGAATTGCCTCCTGTGCCGCCAGCGGTGCAATACGTATCTGCTGCTCAAGTGAATCAGTCACAGGAGTCGCCGCAGCATAATGCGCCTGAACCTCCCGGCTGAATTCCTCCAGCAGGAACGGGGTCAGCTCGCTCAGTGTGGTTTTGGCGAAAAAGACAGCAGGAGAGAGTTCAATGTCATACAGCTCGCTTAACCCGTCAGCAAATTCCTTCAGTGAAATCGAATCAAAGCCGAAATCGCCCATGTTCTCCTCCGGGTTCAGCTTGCCGGGCTGTGTCTGCAAAATTTGCGCCGCCAGGTGCAGCACATCGCGCATTACCTGTTCTTCCATGGACTCCGTTGTATTCTCCCTATGCTCCTCCAACTTTGCTATTCCTCCTCTGGCCTGCTCGGCCTCCTTCGGCTTCAGCCTCAGCTGCGTTTCCAGCCTTGTTCGTTCCCCGTATACTACTGCAGCTTGCTGCTCCTGGCCCGCCAGGATGGCTTCAAAAGCGCTGATGCCCAGCGCCTCTGTTAAATACCCCATTCCGGAAGTCTGCAGATAGAGCTGTTCCCCCTGATTGTCCAGATGCATTCCGCCCGCTTCCCATAGCGGCCAATTCAGGCAGAGGCTTCTGCCCTGCCGTTCGCCCTTCTCGGCCTTTTGCTGCCTGCTGCGGCAAAACCGGTCCAAAAACCGGTTCGCCACGGCATAATCACATTGTCCGAAATCCCCAAGCAGGGATGAAGTCGAGGAGAAGGCGGCAAAGAAATCCAGCGGCTCCTGCTGTGTGGCTTCATCCAGAGCAGCAATACCCGCGATTTTCGGCTGAAGAATCTCTGTAAAGGAGGCCGTGCTTTTCTGAAAAATAAGCTGATGGCTCGCTTGGCCCGCCGCATGAATCACACCGTTAAGGACTCCGTAATGCTGCTTGGCCAGACGGACTGCCGAATGCACTTCAGCGGGCTTCGCAATATCGCAGGTCAGATACAGCGCTTCTCCACCGGAGTCACGCAAGGCCGCCAGTTTATCCTCCACTGAGGCTGTAAGCGGACTTCTGCCCAGCAGAACCAGCTTCGCCCCGTAATTCTCCGCAAGATGAGAACTCAGGATCATGCCCAGCGCACCGGCTCCGCCGGAAATCATGTACACGCCGCCTTGCTTCAGCAGAGCAGGCCCGTCTGTCCCCAGGTTAAGCTCGCTGAACTGCTGCTCCAATCGGCAGCCACCCGTATATCTCACTTCATGTGCAAAAGAAAAGCGGGTCAGCAGGCTTTCCTCCCGGATGAGTTCCGCCAGATTCGCTTCTCCATCCTGCAGCCCGATATGAGTGAAGCGAAGACGCGGATATACCCGCTGCAGCGAGCTGCCGTAGGCTCCCAGAGCTTCGATTGCCGGCTGCTCTCCGCAGCCGCTCCGGGAGACGGACAGCCAGCGGATATTCAGCCGCAGCTTAAGGGCATGAAAGGCCTGAACCCAATGAAAAATAGTGAAAATAGCACCGGTATCCGGCGGTGTCAGTGGATCATCCGGCGGCGCGGTATTCTTCCAGAGCATCGCCATATAGGCGATTTGCAGGTTGTCCCTGGCAGCTTCAGCCAGCACAGCGGTATAATCCTGTTCCACCGCAGGATTGATCGTGTAAGTATGACCGTCCTGTTTGTGGAAGGTGCTTGCCGCCAGTACGGTAATTACAGTGAAATCCCGGCTGAGTTCCCTCACTGCCGCCTGTCCTTCCCTGTCCCCTGCCTCCATAAACAGCAGCATTGCCTTAGCCTCTTCCTTAGAGGGGATCGCCGGGGCTTGCGGAACGGGGGCGGATTCCGCCCACAGCTCCTGGAAATAGATTAATTCCTTACGGTCTTCCGGTTTGTCCATGCTCATTGTGCTGACCACCAACCTATGTTTGATATGCTATATTCTGGCGCTTGCCCTGTTCAGACGGTTGCGGGTACTCCCGGCCGTTCTGCGTCTAAGACTGGGGCTTCTGTGAGCTTCAGGGTCAGCTCTTCCATGGTCATCAGAACCCGCGCTTGCGGATCAAGGATCGAGATGTCAACTGCTGTCAGCCCGTCACTCATCGTCCGCCACCGGGCGAGTATCTGAACATCCCGGGTCAGCGGACCGAGCACCGTACATCTCAGCAGCTTGCGGTATTCAACCCGGTCAGCCTGTGCAGCCAGCCGCACAAGGCAACCCAGCAGTTCTTCAACAGCCGAATAGTGAAGCAGCGCCCGGTTCTGCGCGGAGTCCAGAGTTTCCTTAAGGCGAACGCTGATTGCCGCCTGATGTGCGCCGGTCCGCAGCTCATGAATAGTCTCAATATGCTGAAAGGCGGTGGTATTAGGCTCAGGCCACGCAGCGGGCGAGCCCAGTTCAGCCATACGGATTGGCGTTACTGCGGCTGCAGGTCTGTAAGGAGCTGCTGTGACTTTACCCTGGGCACAAATAACATAGTCACCTTGCTCGTTGTCATAGCCTGTCTCACATTCAATGTGCGCTCCAGCTTCATACAGGGAGGTCATAAGGCTGTCCGCCGCCCCAGGCTGCGGCTGCACTCCCCAAATCACATCCTCAATCACATGGCAGGGGGACTCCAGTGACAGCTCTGCGGTGATGCGGAACAGCTCGATAAAGGCTGTATTCGCCAGTCCGCTGTTCCTATCAGACGCCTGAAGGACCGTCTCGTACCGCTGCTTGCTGAAGCTGGACAGGTTGCGGTCCACCAGCGGATGGAGCTTGCGTTCTTCCCCGCCCTTTGCGGAAGCCGGCGATTCGGTCCGGGTGATCCAGTAACGCTCTCTTTCAAAAGCATAGGTCGGCAGCGGTATAATCCGCACCTCCTGACCCGAATGCAGCTTCGGCCACTCAACCTCGGCCCCCTGCACCCATTCAGCTGCCACTTCTGCAGCAACTCCGGCCGTGAGCACTGCCCCTTTCGTCCGCTTGGATACCTTGCCGGAATAGATGTCTTCCAGGTTCTCACCGGCCAGATAGCTGTCCAGCTTCGCCTGTAGTTCCGTGATGCAGGTACAGGCAAAGGCCAGGCGGCAGGTCATTTCTTCCCGTCCGGTCTGTAAGGTGTATGCGGCATCCGCAAGCGCGGTATCCGGATTGCCTTCCAGGAATGAGCGCAGCTTCACAGCCATTTGCTTCAGGGAATACGGTGTCTTGGCTGACAGCACGATGACCTGAGCATCGCTGCTGTGTCCATTGCCGGAACCAGGCTGTGCCGAAGGCACACCCGCCTGGACTTCAGCGGTGTATTCCTCAATAAGCACATAGGCATTGGTTCCACCGGCCCCGAAGGAACTGACACCGGCCCGCCTTACGGCTGAGCCGTCCGGTCCGGCAACCGTCCAAGGTGCCTGCTCATGCTGTACTCGGAAATAAGAATTGGCAAAATCAATATTGGCATTGGTCTGCTCCGCATGGATGGAAGGGGCAAGTTGCCGGTGTTTCATCTGCAGAAGCACCTTCGTAATGGAGGCAATGCCTGCTGCCGCTTCCAGGTGGCCGATATTGGATTTGACCGAACCGATGGCGCAGGACTGCTTGGGCGGATTCGCTTCAGCAAATACCTGATTGAGCGCATTAATCTCGATGGGATCTCCCAGCTTGGTCCCTGTACCGTGCGCCTCGACATAAGAGAGGCTGCTTGCATCCACTCCCGCCTGCTTCAGCGCCTTGGAGATCAGGCTGACCTGGGCATTCGGATTCGGAACGGTATAACCGCTGACCTTGCCGCCATGGTTGATTCCGGTCGCCTTAATCACGCCATAGATATGGTCTTTATCCTTAATCGCTTCGCTCAGAGGCTTTAAGAGAACGGCCCCCACCCCTTCGCCGGGGACAAAGCCGTCAGCGGCATCGCCGAAGCTGTGGCATTTCCCCGTCGGAGACAGCATCTTGGTCTGGCACATCAGCACATATTTATAAGGATGCAGATATAAGTTCACTCCGCCCGCTACCGCAAGGCGGCATTCTTTGTTCTTCAGGCTCTCGCACGCCGCATGAATGGCCGCAAGTGACGACGAGCAGGCGGTGTCTATCGCCAGACTGGGACCGCTGAAGTTGAACATATAGGAAATCCGGTTGGCGATGGACCATGGCGACACGTTCGGCATGGCCGAAAGATTGCCCCTTTCCCATTCCTCCGGTCCCCACAGCTGGTACGAATAGGTGGTCGCTCCGGCAAAAACGCCGATATTCGCGCCATGCTCCTCCCCGTCCCGCTGCAGCTTCTTCTTGGTATAGCCCGCATCCTCCAGAGCCGACCAGACCGTCTCGGCAAACATCCGTTCCTGCGGGTCCATGATCACTGCTTCCCGCGGCGCAATATTAAAGAATGCCGGATCGAATTTGTCCACATCATCGAGGAACCCGCCCCACTTGCTGTACATTTTGCCTTCCTGCACCTTCTCGAAGCTTCCGCCCAGATATTTCTTATAATCCCAACGGTCTGCGGGAATCTCGCGGATACAGTCTCTTCCGCCAGCGATATTATCCCAGAATTCGTAAATATCTCCGGCCAGCGGATATTTCCCGCTTAGACCGATAATTGCGATCTCCTCGCTCTTCCCGGCCGCCGCATGGGCTGTACCCCTTTGCCCGCCTTGTCCCGCGAAGGAGGTCAGTTCTTTCCATACCAGCGGCTGGGCGGCAGAGATTACCGGCTGGCCAGCCAAATCAGCGGTTGAAGAAGAAACAGCCTGCTCCGGGAGCTCCCGGCCTGAACCGTGAGAGCGGAACAGCTTGTTCAAAGCACCGGTGTAGCGGCTGACCATATGTGCAGCGAGGCTCTTAAGGGTCTGGTATTCAAACAGCAGGGTCTTGGAAATCTCGCCGAGATCCTCTTCCAGCTTGCCGTTGAAATAGCCGACCATCACCGATTCAATGCCGTATTCCTCAAATTCGGCGGTAATATCAATCTCTTCCGGCTGAAGCTTAAGCAGTCCGCTGAACAGCTCCGTCAGATAGTGCAGCGTCCGGTCCAGCAAGTCAGTGCCAGAGAGGCTGCTATCTTCAAGCTCCTCCGGGTGAATCTCCGCTTCCACCGGATTAACACGGTTAATCCGTTCCAGCAGCCTGCTTACGCGCTCCGGCTGACCGTATCCGACAATCAGCGGATTGATATTGCCCTGCTGGAGCAAGTATTCAAAAGCTGCGATGCCCTGCTGCACAGGGAGCGGCGTCAGGCCGGTCTGCAGCTCCAGCATTCTCCGCTGTTCCGTGGTCAGCTGCATGCCGTCCGCTTCCCACAGCGGCCAGGCCACGGAGAAGGTGCGCCCGGACCGGGCACCTGCTTCAGCCAGCCGTTCATGGTAGACCGCGAATTCATTCATGAAGCTGTTCGCATAGGCGTAATCCGCCTGCCCGGGATTGCCTGTCTCTCCTGTAATGGAGGAGAACAGCAGGATGAAATCCAGCTTCTCCTCCTGCGCAGCCTGATCCAGATTCAGTGTGCTGAGGATCTTGGAGGAGATGACCTGGTCAAAGTCTGCCTGGTCTTTGTTCAGAATAAAAGCATCCCGGTGAATCCCCGCACAGTGCAGAATGCCGTCAATCCGGCCGTATTTCTGCTTCACATAGCCGACAAGCTCCCCTGCTTCCTGCCCGTCTGCGGCGTCCGAAACGAGGTATTCGGCAGAACCCCCGTGCGCCCGGAGCGCCGCGAGCTTCTCCTCCTTCTCCCGGTCCAGCGGCGAACGGCCGGTCAGGACAAGCTGCGCCTGCGCCGTTTCGGCCAAATAAGCGGCGAACACGCGCCCCAGCCCGCCAAGCCCACCTGTAATGATGTACACACCGTTTGCTCTGACGGTCACCGGAGTGCCGGGCTTTGCTTCACTTCCGGCTTGAACGAGCCGCTTGACGAACCGGCCCGCGCTGCTGTATTGAACCTCTTGCTCCCCAGGGTCCAGCAGCAGCTCTTGTTCCAGAATGGAATGAAGCTCCTCCTGCGGCAGCGAAGCTGCCAGGGAGACGGTCTTGAAGTTGTAATTCGGGCTCTCCAGATGCAGCGTCTTGATGAATCCGCCCATTGAGGCATCCAGCAGACTGCCAGCATCCCCTGTCTCCCTGAAGGCATACAGCAGCCGGATGCCGGCCGCAGCCTTACTCTCCATCAGCGCCTGGGTCAGGAACAGCAGCGGGTATACGCTGTGATTCATCTTGTCGCGCGGCTTCATTGCAGCCGAAGCTGCCAAATATATAATCTGCGTCAGGCTTACACGCCGCGCCTGTAGAGATTCCAGCAGCGTATGAATATGCTGCTTGTCGTCAAAGCGCAAGCTGTAGAGATTGTCACCAAGCTGGGCATATTGCTCCCCGGCGGTGACGAAGATCAGCCTTGCGCCCGCTGCGAAGCTGCGCTTGAAGTGCGGCAGCTCCTGTATATCATCCAGGAACAGCACCACATCACCGGTCAGATTTCCGGCCGTCTCCTGCGGACTTGGGGTCCACGCGGTGGTGTAATACTGGACGGTTTCCCGTTCCTGTACCTCCTGTGCCTGAAGAGCGGCAAGACGAACGCCTTGCATTATCCAGATCACTGTCCCATCTCCGGTTAATACAGCCAGTGTGTATTCATCCCCGGCAATGTGCTCGGCACGAATCACGAATTGCTGCAGCGGCTTGTGCCGGAATGACATTTGGCGGATGGAATGCAGCACCGCCGGATGCTGCGGCTGCTCCAGCGCAGCGAGGGCCAGCAGAGTGTGGCAGGCTGAATCCACGGCCTCTGCGGAGAGGGAATCCGCTGCCGGAGCTTCCCCCAGATCAACAAAGGCCAGCAAGCTGTTCTTGTCTTGCCGCAAGCCGGTGACATGCTTCAGTCCGGACTCAATGCCATAGAGTAAGCGTAGTGCCTGCCGGGCCTGCTTCAGAACCGGCTCCCCTTGTCCTGCTTCCGGGATATCCTTCATTGCATAGACTGCATCTACGGTCTGGTTAGCCTCTTCAACTGCCTCACATTGAAAGACAACGTGCTCACCGACCCGGATCTCGGCCGCTCCGGTTCCCCTGTTCGGGAAAATGTGAATGTCCAGTGCCGGCGGAAGCTGCTGCCGGTCTATCAGACCCGACCATGCCATATTCTCCAGCAGCAGCCCTTCCTGCTTGTAACCGGCCAGCTCCAGTGCTTCCCGCGCAAACGCCAGCAGCCCGAAGCCGTTCATGTATTCTTGTCCCTGCCAGGTGTAGGGCTCATAGAAGCTGCTGATCACCGCAGACCGGGAAGAGAAACGGTAGCCGTCGATGGTGGACAGATTATGCTCGACCAGCTCTCCCATACCAGCAGTCTCCGGGACCAGAGCCGGGACGCGGATTTCCCGCCGCTTCACCTCGCTGACCCAATAACGGTTCCGGGCAAAGGGGTAAGTCGGCAGCGGAACTCTTGTACAGCTGTCTGATTCATACAGCTTCCGCCAGTCCACATCCAATCCCAGGGACCAGAGCTGGGCTATTTTACCGGTATTGCCGCCGTCCAGCAGCAGGTCTACATAAGAGATTCCCGCCTGACCCGCATTGAACAGCTCGATATAATCCTTGAAGCCTTTGACATTGCCACGGTATACCTTGCCGCCCGGTAATCGGCCCTGATTGAATTCGTCCAGCAGCGCTTTGAGCTCGGAGACCGAACCGGCAATGATCGCCAGCCTCTCTGCAAAAGACTCCCGTCCCACCTGCAGCGTATAGGCAATGTCCTTAAGACTGGCCGCTTCCGCTTCAGGCAACTCCAGATACTGTGCCAGCTTCAGCGCGTAAGCCTTCAGCCGGTCCTCTGCTCTGGCGGATAAGACAATGATGTGCGGCTCACCGCTGCCTTTGCTGTCTTGACTGCTGCTCTGCGGGGCCGGGATATATTCCTCCAGAATAATATGCGCGTTGGCTCCGCCTGCCCCAAAGGAGCTGACCCCTGCCCGGCGCGGATATTCCTTCTGAACTCCGCCTTCCGGCAGCGATACACGATCCCACGGACCCGCCTGCCGCTGCACATAAAAA
The DNA here is from genome assembly GCF_038593005.1 of Paenibacillus sp. FSL E2-0178. Classification (NCBI taxonomy): domain Bacteria; kingdom Bacillati; phylum Bacillota; class Bacilli; order Caryophanales; family Paenibacillaceae; genus Paenibacillus; species Paenibacillus sp. FSL E2-0178. Next base: position 301,741 of record NZ_CP151953.1, on the reverse strand, counting down.
GGCGTTTCCTCAAAGTTAATGTGGCCGTTCAGCTCCTCGGAATGAAGCGAGGGAACAAGCACGCCGTACTTCATTTGCAGCAGCACCTTGGTGATGGCCGCGATCCCGGCTGCAGATTCGCAGTGTCCGATGTTGGACTTCACTGAGCCGATGGCACAAAACTGCTTGTCGCCTGTCCCATCCTTGAAGGCCTTGACCAGTCCGCTGACCTCAATCGGATCACCGAGCGAGGTTCCTGTGCCATGGGCTTCAATATAATTGACCGTACGCGGATGAATTCCAGCAGCCTGCAAGGTCTCCTGGATCACCGCACCCTGCATGGTCGGATTCGGCACGGTATAGCCTGTGGTTTTGCCGCCATGGTTGATGGAGCTGGCTTTGATTACGGCGTAGATATGATCGCCATCCTGTACTGCCCGGTCCACCGTTTTCAGTAGAACAGCGCCAACGCCTTCCCCGGGAACATATCCGTCTCCGCCTTCACCGAAGCTTCTGCACCGCCCATCACTGGCCGCGAACTTCTGCTGGCTTAGGAATATGTATTTATCGGGATGAATGGAGACATTCACGCCCCCAGCGATGGCAAAATCGCTCTCGCCCCTGCGGATGCTGTCACAGGCAAGATGGATCGAAGTGAGCGACGAGGAACACATCGTATCCAGTGCGATACTCGGTCCATTCAGGTTGAGATGATAGGACACCCGGTTGGCAATCGACGCATAGACGGAGGATAAGGCGATTTTATTGCCGTCAATCTCGGCATCCAGGAGCTGATACTGGCCATACATCACACCGGCAAAAACACCGACCTTGCGGCTGCCCAGCGTATCACGTGTATATCCGGCATCCTCAATGGCACTGTAGGCGCACTCCAGGAACAGCCGCTCCTGCGGGTCCATAATCTCCGCTTCCCGGGGCGATATATTGAAGAACAAAGCGTCAAAGCGGTCCACATCGTCAAGGAATCCGCCCCATTTGCAGTACATTTTGCCGAGCTGATTCTTATCGGTAGTGTAATATTCGTCAATGCTCCAGCGGTCTGCGGGAATCTCGGTAATGCAGTCCTGCGCCTGAAGCAGGTTATTCCAGAAGGCCTGCAGATCCGGGGACATCGGGAATTTTCCGCTGACGCCGACGATCGCAATATCCTCATTCACCCGGCTGCGGTCCCGCTGCCTGGCAGCTTGCCCGGCGTTTGCGGAAGGCTGAATCCGCTTAGGCGGAATAGGCGTTTTGCCTGGGAGCTGCGGACGCACATCTGAACGAAGTCCTTGCGGCGGCACGGCAGCCTTCTTGGCGGCAGGAGGCTCAATCAGACCGGCGAGTACCTCCCTGTGCTGCTCAGTGAAATATTCGCTCAATTCCCGCAGCGTCTGGTATTCGAACAACAGCGTTTTGGAAAGCTCGCCGAAGCTGGCCTCCAGCTCCTCGTTGATGCTCATCGCCATAATGGAATCAAAGCCGATCTTCTCGAACGAATCATCCAGGCCTAGCGCATGCGGCGGGATTTTGGTGACTTTGATGAAAATACTCTTCAAATATTGCTCCGCGCCTTGCTTCAGCGCCTCCGTATCTATAGATATAGCGGGTGATGCTTCAGGCAATAATACAGCTCCGCTACCGGCAACCGCTGTGTCAGCCCTTGACTTGTCCCCCTGCTGCGGATAATTGATTGCCTCTACCGCTTGCTCTATCCGTGCAGCATCGCCATAGAGTACTAAGGCATTCTCCGCCATATGGCAGCTGAGCTTATCGAAGGCATCCAGTCCCTCGGCCGTAGGCAGGACCGATATCCCAAGGTTCCTCCGCATAATGTCCAGGCTGTCCGCTGTCGTCATCATCCCGCCCTCCTGCCACAGCGGCCAGTTGACGGAGAGGATGTTTACACCGGCAGAGGCTCTTTTTTCATTGGCAAAATGGTCCATGAAGCTGTTGGCGTAAGCATAATCGCATTGCCCCACATTGCCGGTCACGGCGGAGATGGAGGAGAACAGCAGCATGAACTCCAGCGGCTCTTGCCCAAATGCCTCATACAGGTTCTGCGTACCGGCAACTTTCGCGGTCAGCACCCGTTCAAGCTCTTCCCGCTCCTTATGCAGGATGAAGGAATCGCTGGTCATTCCGGCACAGTGCAGGATGCCATAAAGCCGGGGGAAGCTGGCTTTGAATTCGGAGAACAGCGCCTGGGTATCGGCTGGACTTGCCACGTCAGCACAGACATACCTCACCTGATTACCGTTTCTGTGCAGCGCCTGCAGCTTCTCTTCCAGCGCACGGTTCAGCGGCGTTCTTCCGGTTAGAATAAGGCTGGCTGAACAGGTATCTGCCAAATGGCGGGCCAGCGTGTAGCCGAGCGCACCCAGACCGCCTGTGATGAGGTAGACCGGATGAGCTGCGGGACTTTGCTGCCGTACAGGGAGGTGATCTGCCGGAGCAGTATACCGTTCAAGAACCGGCACATACCGCCGGGAACCCCGGTAATGAATTTCCCGGTGGCCGTTCTGCATGGAGCCAAGCTCCAGCAGCAGCTGCTCCAGCAGTTGCGGGTCAAAAGCTTCGCGGCCCAGATCGGTGGATACCGTCTTGTACAACAGGCCGGGGTTCTCGATCATGACACTTTTCACAAAACCGTCCAGTGCAGCATGCACCGCGTGATTCTCCGCTTGTTTATATTGGAACAGGATATTAACCTTTGCGCGTTTTTTGAAGGACAGAAGGGCTTTGGTCAGCGCAAACATTGAATATACGCCGCTCTCCATGGCAGCATCCGCCTCTCCATCGGCCACTTCCTCCTGGGACAGGAGATGAAGAATGCTGCCGGGAAAACGTCCCTGCCGCTCCAGGCCGGACAGCAGCCGTGTATAATCCTCCTGATCCTGCAAAGGAAGCCTGTCCTGACCTGTTTCCGCCCCGGTGCCTGCTTCATCCGCCGTCACAAACGTAAGCGACTGGAACAAGGAGGCAAACTGGCCGCGCAGCTTAGGCTCAAGCCCCCTATCGGCTGCCAGAACGAGCACATGTCCGAGAGTATCCCCTTTAAGGTCTGTAAGCGGCTGTTCCGCCAAAGTCTTGGTGAAGGTTAGGAGCACTTGCTTATCCGAGCGCTTAAGCGCCTCAATCTGCCGGAGGCCTTCCTCCTTGGAGATGGCTCCGCTGGCGATCCTTTCAATAATTGATCTCACTTAGATTCCCCCCAGCATTCTCTCAACTTCATCTACCCCGGCTTCTCCGTTCAGCAGCTTGGTCAGCATCTCATCCAGCAGCGCAGTCCCGGCCGAAGCGCCCGTATCTGCTTCCGCCGCCTTGGTGTTCTGCGCCGCAGAGGTCAAATCTCTTCCCGAAAGACAGGAGAAACGCACTACCGGCAGACCTGAGCTGTCAAGCAGCAGCAAATCGAACTGCATGCCCTGCTCCTTCGCAGAAGCAGGAGCAGCAGGCGCAACCAGACAATAGCTTACAGGGGTCAACGGTCTGTAGACCTCTACAGTCTGCAGGGCAAACGGGACAAAGGTTCCATTCTGCCGCTGGCCGCTGAGCACCGAATACAATGCTGTCTGCATCGCTCCGTCAGCAAATCCGGGATGAAGGATATATTCCTGAAGCGGCATTTGCGTGTGTACCGGCAGTGTCAGCTTGGACAAGGTGCCGTGATCCCCGGTATATACCGCTTCAATGGTCCGCAGATTCGGGCCGTATTTCATTCCGTGAGCCGAGAACAGTTCATAACAGTCTTCGCGGTAAAGGGTGCGGCTGGCTGTTTGGAGGATGTGCGGAATATCCACAGCATCCGCATCCGCGGCTTCGGCTTCACCGTCCGTATAATTCACCGTACAGGTGCAGTGCAGTACTCTTTGTCCGTTCCCGTTCAGGGAATAGATGCTGGCTCCGATCCCGTCTTCCTGGGCAACCAGCCCCACAAAGATGTCCTGGACATCCTTGTCTGCCGGCAGCTCCAGCGTTCTGCGCCATTTCACATCGGTAACCGACTGCACCTTCCACTCCCGGCTGGAGAGCGCCCCTGCCCGCCAGGCCATTTCGAGATAGACCACTCCCGGCAGCACCATCCGGCCTTGGACCACATGATCGCGCAGGTAGGCATCGGCTGCACTTAAGCTTTTTTTGTAGCATTGCTCCTCAAATACAGATTCATTGGAATCGATGACCGCCGCCAGGGCTGCGGGTTTGCTGCTGTATACTGCTGCAGCGGCTTCCGTAGAGTTATACCAGTAGCGTGTCCGGTCGAACGGATAAGTCGGTAAAGAGATTCTGCCCGGCTTGCTCTGTGCATACAGCAGCTGCCAGTTGAAGCTCACCCCGCTAACCCACAATCTGCAGAGCTGGCTCAGCTTGCCGGACTGCACCAGGGACAGCAGGAAGGCTTCCCCTTCCTCACTTTCCGTGAATACATCGCGGATCTCGCTGCCGGAGCTGATATTTCCCGCATAGACCTCGGAGACTTTGCGGCTGCCGGCCAGAAACTGGCTCAGCTTCTCCCTCAGCTCCTGCGTACCAGATACCACGATCGCCAGTCTTTCTTCCATGGGTTCCCGGCCAACCTGAAGCGTATAGATCAGCTCTTCCAGACGAAAATCATAGGTGGCCGTTCGGTTCGTATCTATTGAGCTTTCCACATCTTCCGTTGATTCTGCCGTTCCCGCTCCAAGTCCATGTCTGGCCGCAATGGCTGCTGAACCCAGCTGCTCCAGCAGATGACCGGCAATGCCTTCAATCGTGGCACTGCCCGTCAGGAGGCCCATAGGCAGCCGGACCGGATAGGCTTCATAAAGAGCGTCCGCAGCAGCCATCAGCTCTTCTTTTGACAGGCCGTATTCCTCAATGGCCTCCTGGGCGCTGATGTATGCAGGCAGGAGGGCCGATTGCAGGAAGCAGGCGGTGATATCGGCGATCACATATTTTCTAAGTGCAGTGCTGCTGATCTCTTCCGGCGCATTTCCCTGCCACACCGTGTGCAGATCAATGTAATCAAGGACATGCTTGGCATAAGCGTTCAGCCGGTCCTTGTTTTTGGCGGATAAAATAAAGATGTACGGCCCGCAGCCGCGGTCAATGTGCGTTGCGGACAAGACACTTTCCGGCTTCCCCATGTATTCCTCCAGGATGACATGCACGTTCGTGCCGCCTGCGCCGAATGAGCTTACCGCCGCATAACGCGGGCATTCCCTGGACACGCCTCCCTCTTCAATAACGGCAGGCTTCCACTCTTCCAGGCGGCGCTGAACATAGAAAGGGGTCTCCGCAAAGTTAATATTCGGATTCAGCACCTCGGAATGGAGCGAGGGTACAAGCTGCCTATGCTTCATTTGCAGCAGCACCTTAATGATGGAGACCACCCCGGCCGCCGATTCCAGATGACCGACATTGCTTTTGACCGAGCCGATCGCGCAGTACTGGTTATCTGCCGTCCGGGTCCTGAAGGCTTTGGTCAAGCCGCTGATCTCTATCGGATCACCGAGCGCGGTTCCCGTTCCATGTGCCTCCATATAGCTGATATGCCGTGGATGGACGCCCGATTTACGCAGCGCCTCCGCGATAATATTCGACTGCGCATTCGGATTGGGAACGGTGTAGCCGTTCGTCTTGCCGCCATGGTTAATCGAGGTTCCCCGGATCACCCCATAGATGTTGTCTCCGTCCTCCATTGCTTTGGCGAGCGGCTTCAGCAGCAGTGCACCCACCCCTTCGCCGGGCACATACCCGTCTCCGCCGCTGCCGAAGGCGCGGCATTTGCCTTCACTCGAGGCGAACCGCTGATTGCAGAGGAACAGATACTTATCCGGGTGAATGGTGACATTCACTCCCCCCGCGATCGCAATCTCGCTGTCTCCCCGGTAAATGCTCTCGCAGGCGAGATGCAGCGCGGTAAGCGACGAGGAACACATCGTATCCAGCGCAATGCTGGGCCCGTTCCAATTAAAGAAATAGGACACCCGGTTGGCGATGGAGGCATACGACGAGCTGAGTGTCAGAGTATTTCCCTTGGCGGTCTCCTCCGCTCCGTACAATTGGTAGTGGCCGTACATGACGCCGACGAACACACCTGTCTTACTGTTCCACAGGGATTGCCGGGTATAGCCGCCATCCTCAATAGCGCTGTGTGCACTCTCGAGGAATAGGCGCTCCTGCGGGTCTAGCTGCTCCGCATCCCTTGGCGTCAGCTGAAAAAACAGCGGATCAAAGCAGTTATATTCGTCGATAAAACCGCCCCACTTGCTGTACACTTTGCCTTTCTTGCCTTTCTCCGGATCGTAGAATCGGCTGTGATCCCACCGCTGCGGCGGAATCTCGGAAATGCAGTCTACACCGTTCTTCAGATTATTCCAGAATTCATCCAGATTGCGGGCACCCGGAAAAGCGCCGCTGATGCCAATGATCGCAATCCCCTCGTCCTTTGCCGGATGAGCCTGCTCCTCTGCCTGGTCCCGGCTCTTACCGGGCGTCACGAAGGATCTGTATTTCTTCGAAGGTTCATCAGTCTTCTTCTGGACCGGTGCAAGGTCTGCCGCCGGTACGGCGGGCTTAGCCGTCTGGTAATTCTCGCGGGTCTGCCGGTAGCCGGCCTGCCCTTCCAACAGCTCCCGCTGATTCTGTACAAAATACCCGGCAAGCTCAGCCAAGTTACCATATTCGAACATCAGCGTCTTCGGAAGATTAGGAAAATCCTTGTCCAGCAGCGAGTTGATCTCCATAATCGCCACCGAATCCACCCCGTACTCCTCCAGGCTCTGCCCCGCATTGATCCGGTCTGTCTCCAGACCGATGACCTGCGAGAGCAGCCCCTTCAAATACTGGACAGCATAGTCATGCAGCCCTTGACCTCCCTGTGCGTCTGCATTTGATCCGGTTGTCCGCTTGGTGTCTGCTGGCACTGCGGGCTGGCTTTTCAGCTGCCGGATCAGCATATAGCCCTGCTCGGGGTCTATCTCTCCCCGCTTGATCTGCTCCAGAATTCTGCCCATTTCCAGGTTTGCGTCACTCATCGTAGGCCCCCCATCCACTGTTCCACTTCCGCTTCGCTCATCTCTCCGGCCTGCAGCCGGGTCAGCAGGTCAACAATGGCCTCCTTGTCCTCTAGCGGAACTTCTTGCACCGGTGTGTTTTTTTCCAGCTTGAACGCATGATCAATCTTGGGCTTGTTCCCTGCAGCAACTATGATATTGCCGCTGCCCGCCTGGCAGATGGCTTCAAAAGCCCGGATGCCCGTATCCTCATCCATCATGCTCATGCCCAGGTAGCTGGAATAGAACGCCGACTCACTCTCGGGAATTTCAAATCCCCCGTCCTTCCACAGCGGCCAATTGACCGAAATCGTCCGGCCCTTGCGCTTCCCTTGTGACACTGATTCATTTCTAAGCTGTGCATAACGGTCCATGAAGCTGTTGGCCATGGCATAATAACCAACGCCCAGATCACCCAACTCCACCGAAATGGAGGAAAAGAGGATCAGAAAACCGAGATCAAAATCCGTACTGAACAGGTCCAGGTGGATCAAGCCTTTTACCTTGGAATTCATGATCTCCCGGCCTGCCGCGCGGTCCGTTTCCGTTACTGGTACTGATCCGCCCTGGCCTGCACAATGGATGATACCGTCAAGCACGCCGAACTCGTTCTTGATGCTGCCCATGATCTTCTTCACATCCCCGGCGCTTGCGATATCGCCCTGAAGATAACGGCCCTCTCCTCCAAGCCGCCCCAGCTCCGCCATGAAGACATCCGTCCGCTCACTTGCCGGCTGTCTGCCGGTGCAAATAACGGTGGCCCGGTAAGTGCGGGCAAGATATCTGGCAAAAATCATGCCCAGCGCGCCTGTACCGCCCGGAATCAGATACACACCGTTCTCTTTAAAAGTCACGGGGGATGCAGCAGCCGGCTTCCTGCCGCCATGCTCCAGCGGTCTGATCTTCCGCACCTGCCGCTGTCCTCCGGTATAACGGATATCCGCATGACCTGTGTTCTCTGAAGAAAACAGCTCTTGATAAAGTCTTTCCTGGAAGCCCGCACCGCTGATTGTATGGTCATCCGCCGATACGCTGGCAATCTGGAACTTATGGTGCAGCGTTACAATCGACTTCGCGAAGCTGGCAAGCAGTTCATGAGGAGCCGAGAAGGCTCCCTGGTCTGTCCGGTAGATGAACAGCAGCTTCAGCGGCTGCTGTCCGTATACCTGGACGAAGGCTTTGAACAGTGAGACGACGGAAAATACGCCGTTCTCCAGCATCTGTGTCAGCACAGGCTGGATCATGTCATCACTTAGCGCAGTCAGCGGCAGCGGCGCTGCCGTTCCTGCCCACTGATGCAGGACATGGGTGGCGTCAAAGCCGCTCTCCCGCAGCTCCTGCAGCAGTCTCACATAATCCGCTTCCCTCTGCGGGTTAATCGCTATATGATTTCCCTGACGTGGCCGGTATTCCGTATGTGGTGTAATCCAGACGCAGCCGTCTGCTCCGCTTGGCAACATATGGAGCGGAGGATAAGTGGCATCCTTATCACCGTTGCCCCCGCCGCCAGCCGGTTCGCCAAAGATTAGAACATTCCGCCGCTCTGCGCCCATTACCGGGACAAGCGCCTCATTCTCATAGACCGGAGTATAGTAGAATATCTCCTCCTCCGGGCGACGGCCTTCCGGCTTCCCGGCAAACGGCCGGACGATGAAATCCTCGATTCTGACCACTTCATGGCCGTCCAGGTCGAGAATGGCAATATCAAAAATGTTCAGTCCCTGGTTGTTCTCTCCCGGTTGCTCCTTCACCCGGGTGTATACATAGCAGTCGGCAGGAATCGGTGCGAATATCCCGATGTTCCCCATCGAGAAAGGAATGTGCGTGGCTCTGCCTGCTTCATCCCTGCCTGCGGCCACCGAGCGTACCGCCCCGTCGAATAACGCCGGGTGAAGTACAAATTCAGGCAATGCGGCTCTGTAGGCCTCGTTCAGGGACAAGCGGGCCAGCGTCTCTTCCTTTCCGCTTAGCACCTCTTCTGTCACCTGGAAGGAAGGACCGTAATCGAAGCCAATTCCTTTGAATACATGCTTGTAGCATTCGTATTTATCCTTGCGGCCCGGGCAGCGGCCCTTGATTCCATCCAGGTCTAGGCTCCGGCTTCTCCGGGATGCAGGCACCTCAGCGAATTCCAGAACGCCTCTGGAATGAACAACCTTGCCGCTCCGGGCATTACTGAAGATTTCATAATGCACAGCCTCCCCTTCAGGCTCCAGAACGATATCCAGGTCCATGGAATCCTCTGTCATCACCACCGGCTTCAGCCAGACAATGTCCCGGACCGCGCTGACCGTGGCTTCGGCGGCGATTTCACCTGCAGCTCTGGCCATCTCAATGTAAGCGACACCGGGCAGCAGCATCTGCTCCGCAACGATATGATCCCGCAGGTAGAACTGCTCGACAGAGAGCCGCTTGCGGAACCGCTGCTCGCGCAGTGTGGAGATATTGACATCCACCAATGGATGCAGCGGGTGCAGGGCGAGCAGCCCTTCAGGCATTAGCCCGTTCCCTGCTTGTCCGTTCGCTGCTGTTACAGCTGTTCCCGTGCTGCTTCCCGTGTTCTCCAGCCAATATCGTTCTCTGGCAAAAGGATACAGCGGCAGGGAAACCTTCTGCGGCTTATAGCCTGCAAAGAGCAGACTCCAGTCAATCGGCGTGCCGAGGACCCATAGCTTCGCGATCCGTTCCAGCTGATTCCTGCGGGCCAGCGCGGCGATATAAGCAATGTCCTCGGGGTCATTTCCGAGAATGGCGGCTCCGTTCGTTAGCGCCGCCGCCGAATTGCCTTGGTGTACCCCTTCGTGGACAATACCTGCCGCAATAGCTTGCAGGGCTGACTTCAGTTCATCCATTGTCGAGGCGGCAAAGGCCAGTCGTTCCTCCATTTCCTCCCGGCCTGTGCTCAGCGTGTAGGCGATATTTGCCAGTGTGTATTCTCCCGGAAGCGGTGCTTCCAGGAAACGGTGCAGCTCATGAATCTTCTCCATGAGACGTTCCCGGTTCTTGGCGGACAATACGATCAGCGTGCTTCCGGCGATTTCTGCAGCAGCCTGTGCCGGTACGTATTCTTCGGCAATCAGGTGCACGTTCGCTCCGCCTGCCCCGAAGGAGCTGATGCCGGCTCTGCGTATCTCTCCGCTGCCCGGAGCTTGCTCCCAGCGGTCCAGGCTGCGCTGCACATAGAATGGCGTATCCTCAAAATGGATGCCGCTGTTCAGTTCCTCCGTATGAATCGACGGTGCGAGCATCCGGTGCTTCATCTGCAGCATAACCTTGGCTACTGAGGCAATCCCGGCGGCAGATTCCAGGTGTCCGATATTCGATTTGACCGAGCTGATCGAGCAGAACTGCTTCTCGTCCGTGTACTGGCCGAAGGCCTTGGACAGTCCGGCAATTTCAATCGGGTCGCCCAGGGAGGTCCCGGTGCCATGCGCTTCGAGACTGGTGATTGTTCTGGGATGCACGCCCGACTTGCGGAGGGCCTCGGCAATAGCCGCAGCCTGGGCACCCGGATTCGGCACGGTGTAGCCGCTGGTTTTGCCGCCGGAATTCACTGCCGTTCCCTTGATGACACCGTAGATATGATCTCCGTCTTCTATGGCCTTGCTGAGCGGCTTGAGCAGAACTGCGCCCACGCCTTCACTGGCTACATAACCGTCTCCGCCTTCGCCGAAGGCCCGGCATTTGCCTTCGCTCGAGGCGAAACGCTGGCTGCACAGGAACACGTATTTGTTGCGGTGGATCGTCACATTGACGCCTCCGGCAAGCGCAGCCTCGCTCTCACCGCTGCGGATACTCTCGCAGGCCAGATGAATCGCGGTCAGCGAGGAGGAGCACATGGTATCAACCGCCATGCTCGGCCCCTGGAAGTTGAACAAGTACGACACCCTGTTGGCGATGGACGCGAAGGACGAGTTAGGCGCAACCAGATTGCCTGAGGCGTAGCCTTCCGTGCCGATAAGCTGATAATGGCCATACATGACGCCGACAAAAACTCCGACCTTAGAACGGGCGAGCTTCTCCCTGGTGTATCCGGCATCCTCGACGGTGTGGTAGGCGCATTCCAGAAACAACCGTTCCTGCGGGTCCGTCAACTGGGCATCCCGCGGTGTCATTTGGAAGAATAACGGATCGAATTTGTCCACATCGTCGATAAAACCGCCGTATTTGGTGTAAATTTTCCCCTTCTTGCCCTTCTCCGCATCGTAGTCCCGCGTGTAATCCCAGCGGTCAGCGGGAATTTCGGTAATGCAGTCCCGGCCGTCCCTCAGGTTATCCCACAGCTCGGAGATATTGCCCGCCATCGGGAATCTGCCATCCATGCCGATGACCGCGATATCCATACCGCCATTGTTCACCGCGTTTCTTACCGGCGGTACTGCCTCCCCTGCCTTCGGCAGGAAGCGTCCGCCCTGCGGTGCTGTATAGGCCGCAGCCTGCGGGTCTAACGACAATTGTACCGGCGTCTTCAACGCCTCCGGGTTCTGCAGCTGCTCAAGCTTCAATAGGGAAGCAAGCTGGGCTCCGTAATGCCCGGTGAAGTAACCGGCAAGCGATTCTACCGTGTTATATTCGTAAAATAATGTGGTCCGCAGTCCGCTGAAATCGCGCTGGAGCGACTCATTCAGCTCCAGAATCATGATCGAATCCAGACCAAAGGCATCCAGCGGCGAAGCCTGGCCGATCCGGTCCCTAGAGATGCCCAGAGTCTTGGCAAGCAGGCTGACAAGATAAGCCTGCGTCCGTACCAGCAGGTCCCCGCTGTCAACGCTGCTGCTTGCTGACTGCGCCGCTGTGGCCGCCTGACCAGCTTGACCAGTTTGACCTGCTCCGCTTATACCGAGAGCACGTGCGATTTTGTGCGGATCGCCGTAGCCGACGAAGACCTGCACGGCTTCCTCTTTCAGCACAGCCTCCAGAATATTCAGCCCTGCTCTGCTGTCAAGCAGGTGCATGCCATAATAATCGGCCAGCACCTGCTGCTGGACTGCAGCAACCTGATATCTTCCATCCTGCCAGAGCGGCCAGTTGATGGATACGGTCTTGCCCTGCCGCTGATGCTGTGCGGCAAGACGGTCACGATAGACGGCAAAGCGGTCCAAGAAGCTATTGGCAGCCGCATAGCTGCCCGCTCCCATATCCCCGATCTGTGCAGAGGTGGACGAGAACAGGATGAACAAATCCAGCGCTTCATCCTTGCTGGCCAGATCCAGATTCAGGGTCCCGCTGACTTTGGGGCCGAGAATACGGGCAAAGCCGGCTTTGCTGCTCTCCGCTGCCTTCACCGTCTCGCCGATTCCGGCACAATGAAGGATGCCGTTAATCCCGCCGAAGCGAGCTTTGGCTTGTCCGATTAACCGGACTGCGCTATCCATGTCGGCAACATCTGCCTGAAGGTAGACCGCTTCTGCGCCAAGTCCCGCCAAATGCTCCAGCTTCACCTGAATGGCCGCATCCACCGGCTGCCTTCCGGCCAGCACCAGCCTGGCTTGAACCGTAGCGGCCAATTCAGCTGCCACCAGCATGCCGAGTGCTCCGGTGCCGCCGGTAATAATATAGACACCGCCTCTGATGAACCTGGATTCTCCGGCCTGGTGAAGCATGGGCTGCGGAAGGAGCTTCCGCAGATAACGTGCTCCGCCGTCGTATCTGATTTCTGTCCCGCCGGCAAGCTGCGGCGGCAGTAATTCTTGGACCAACCGATCTGCGGCTTCTGCCGGGGCCTCTGCATTTAGCTGAACAAGACTCAATTGGAACAACGGATGATCGGCAGAGATTGAATGGGCCAATCCGGCAGCCATTTCATTCAGCGGCGTCAGCACATGTTCTGCACTGTCATAGGCATATAAGCATCTGATTCTGGACTTCGGCTTCGATGCTGCCGCCGCCTGCAAGAGATGCAGCAGTGAATACAGCCCTTGATCCATTTGCGCCTCCAGAAATTCAGCCAGCCCTTCTTGCAGACTTCCCTTATCTTCCAGCGCAGCCCCAGCCCCGGCACCGCCATTCACATTCCAGCCATGCACAATATGCTGTAGCTCCACGCCCTGAGTGTTCAAAGCTTCCAGTAACCGGAGGTAATCCGCTGCCTGTCCCGGGTTGATCACATACTCTGTGCTGCTCAGCCGGGCATATTCGGCCCCTGCCTGAACCTGAATGCAGCGGTCTGGCGCCAAGCCTTGCTGCGTAGCCTGCTCACGGATAGAAACGGCCAAAGCCGCTGAGCCGAACACTATAATAGAGGACAGCGCAGCGGATTCCTGCGGCAGACCAGCCTCTATCCATTCCGACGCATACAGCGATAAACCGGCAGCTTGCACGGGTGCGGCTCCTTTGGCTGATGCGTACTGCTTAATCGAGAAACCGAACAGCCGCACAACCTCTTGGCCTTCCATGTCGGTAATCCGGATATCATACTTCCGCGTTCCCTCATCATCCGTGCCGGTTGCCCCCTCTGCAGGCTTCGCATAGGCGTAGCACTGCCGGGGAACCTCACCGACCAGCTCCATACGGTCCAGGGCGAACGGCACCCGGAGCGTCAAGTCCTCATCGCTGCGTCTTCCTGCCCATGAGAGCGACCGCACCGCACCGTCGATGATCGACGGATGCAGCACATAGTCGGCGTAATCCGCCTCAAGATGCTGTGGCAGAGAAATTTCGGACAAGCCTTCCTGTACAGAGCAGTAAGCAGTCTTCGTCACCCGGAAAGCAGGGCCATAATCGAAGCCGACGCCCTTGAAGATATGGTCATAACACTGTGCATGATCGAAGGTGGATGTACTTCTCTCCTTGATCTTCGCAATCTCCAGCGTTTGGGCGGAAGCCGGTGTCTCCTGCAAAATAATCCCCGAGGAGTGCATAACGCGCTGATCCCCGGCTTCACTGAACACCCGGTATTCCAGCTCTCCTGATTCAACAAGCCGGAAAGAGGTGTAAATTACCTTCCGGTCTTCCTCCAGCTCCACGGCCTTAATCCATCTGACATCCTTCAGCCCCGTTACCGGGGTGATTCCCGCCAAAGCGGCAGCGGCTCTTACCATCTCCAGATAGGCTACACCAGGCAACAGAACCTTGCCGCCGACCACGTGATCCTTCACAAAAAACTGATCCAGCCGCAGCACCGTTCGGAATTTCTCCTCTTCCATAGTGGAGACATTGCTGTCAACCATCGGATGGAGTACGGTGGCAGCCGTTTCTGCGGACGACAGCTTGGGAGCGATACGGCGTGTATTTTTACGGACCCAGCAGATTTCTCTGGCAAAAGGATACACCGGCAGCGGAATGCGTCTGCCCTTCCGGTTCACATACAGGCGGCTCCAGTCCACCGCCTCTCCGGAGGTCCATTGTTCCGCCAGCTCCGAAAGCTCCAGGGCTGTAAACGGCTGCGCCGGTATTTGATTCCCCGCTTTGACAGTTAGCGAAGTCGTTGCCGCAGGCTGTGCGGATACCTGACCGTAGCACACTGCATATACTTGTTCCTGCCCGGCGAGGCAGCTGCGCAGAATGTTCACCAGCTCCTCCTTGCCGGAGGCGGCAAAAGCCATCCGCTCCGCCATTTCCTCTCTTCCTGTCTGCAGCGTGAAGGCGATGTTATGCAGTGTAAGCTCTTCCTTATCACCATGAAGCGTCAGGTAGCTGAGAAGCTGTTGCATTTTTTGCTGAAGCTGGGGCTTGGTCTTGGCAGACAGGATAATCACGTTCCCCTGCCCCGACTCCCCGGATTGCCCGGAACCGGAACCAGAACCGGAAGAATCGCTGGCGGCTGCAGGCGTATAATCCTCCAATACCACATGGGCGTTCACTCCGCCGAAGCCGAAGGAGCTGACCCCTGCCCGTCTTGGCACACCTTCAAGCGCTGTCCATTCCTGCGTCTTCTCCACGATATAAAAAGGTGAATGCTCAAGCTCGATATACGGATTCAGCTGGTTAAAGTGAACGTTGCCCGGTAAGGTCTTATGCTTCATCGCCAGCACAACCTTCAGGACTCCGGCAATACCTGCGGCGGCCTCCAGGTGGCCGATATTAGTCTTAACCGCACCTAGTCCGCAATACTGCTCCCGGCTCACCAGGATTCCGTGTCTGTGATACAGCTCCTTAAAAGCACTTTTCAGCGCATTGATCTCCACCGGGTCTCCCAGGCTGGTACCGGTGCCATGCGCTTCGATATAACCGATAGTATCCGGGGAAATACCGGCTTTATCATAGGCTTCCACCAGCACCTCAGCCTGCGCCTTCGGATTCGGCACCGTCAGCGAGCTGACCTTGCCGCCATGGTTGATCGCCGTTCCTTTGATAACCGCATAAATATAATCCCCGTCTGCTTCGGCCTGGCTTAACGGCTTCAGAAGAACGGCTCCTGTACCTTCTCCGCGCACATAGCCGTTAGCGCTTTGATCGAAGGTTTTGCAGCGTCCGTCCGGTGACAGCATGCCTGCCCGGCTGAAGGAGATGTGCAGGGTTGGAGCGGCAATCACGTTCACACCGCCGGCAATCGCCTGTTCGCAGTCGCCGTTCTGAATACTCTCCACCGCCCGGTGCACGGCCACCAGGGAACTGGAGCAGGCTGTATCAATCGGCTCGCTTGGGCCGCGGAAATTGAGCAGGTAAGAAATCCGGTTGGCGAGTACGCAGTGAGAGCTGCCTGTGGAAGAATAAGCCTCTATCTCGATATCGTTGTCCTGCAGAAGAGTGCTGTAATCATTCGTAGAGACCCCAACGAACAGCCCCACCTTCTTGCCTGACAGCGCCGAAGCCTTATATCCGGCATCCTCAAGGGTAGACCACACGGTTTCCAGGAATATCCGCTGCTGCGGGTCCATCAGATCGGCTTCACGCGGGTTAATGCCGAAGAAGCCCGGGTCAAACTTGTCGATGTCCTTCATGAAGCCGCCCCAGCCGGAGATCGGCTTGTCCGGGCCGCGGCCCTTCAGCCGGTTCAGTTCCTG
This sequence comes from Paenibacillus sp. FSL E2-0178, assembly GCF_038593005.1. Lineage (NCBI taxonomy): Bacteria > Bacillati > Bacillota > Bacilli > Caryophanales > Paenibacillaceae > Paenibacillus > Paenibacillus sp. FSL E2-0178. Next base: position 285,780 of record NZ_CP151953.1, on the reverse strand, counting down.
AATATCCCAGCGGTCGCCGGGAATCTCCGAGATCAGATCCTTCTGCTGCCGCAGCTGCTCCCAGAATATCTCCAGATCCCTCGACTCAGGCATAGCTCCACTGATCCCGATAATGGCAACCGGTTCGCGTTTGACGGCTCCGGCTGGCTCCGGCTGAGGCACCTTCCACCCTTGTCTGGCCTTCGTACCGGAGGTCCCCGCCTTAACCGGCCCATAATCAACAGAGGCTACAGCTGCCTGCGCGGCTCCTTGACTGAAATATTCAACCAATTCGTCCGGATAGCTCTCTGCCAGATGGGCAGATAATGCACGGACCGTCGGATATTCAAAAAAGACCGCCGGTGTCATCCGCACCTGGAACGTATCATTGACCGCACCCGCCGCATCCGTGAACGTAATGGAACTCATTCCGTATTCGCCCAAATCCTGATCGGGATGGATCACAGCTTCATCCAGCTTCATCAAGCGGCTGATGACTCCGGTGATGGCTTGCTGTGTCTGTTCCAGTAAGTCGGCTGCCAGATTCACCGGGTGACCGGCTCCTTCTCCGGTTATAGCTGTACCGGAAACCGCAGCTTCCAGGCCCAGAATGCTGCTGATTTTCTTGCGATTTGCCTGAAGCGGCAATATTTGTGATACATTCCCGTTCAGGATTGCCTCGAAATAGCCCAGTCCTGCCGCAGTCTCCAGCGGTTTCAGACCCACGGTATTCCGGAAGAACAAGAGAGTCTGTTCCTCTACCTGCATCCCCCCTTCTTTCCAGAGCGGCCAATTGATGGAGATGGACTTTCCGTATCTGTGACCCGATCGCACCAAGGCATGTCGGGACAGCATATATTCGTCCATAAAAGCATTGGCATACGCGTAATCGCTCTGCCCGGTATTTCCCGTCACTGCAGCTATTGAGGAGAATGCCGCTATGAAATCCAGCTTATCCTCCTGCGTTGCCTGGTCGAGATAGATCAGCCCCTGGACCTTTGCCTCAAGCACTTCGCCGGCCTGCTCCGCATCCTTCACCTGGATAAGTGCATCGCGGGTGACTCCCGCCGCATGAATGATGCCATGCAGGCTGCCGAACCGGCTCCTTGCTTCGGCAACAGCCGCTGCTGCTGCCTGTTCCTGCGAAATATCCGCCTGCACGTACAGCACTTCTGCCCCGAGCTTCTGCAGACGGGCGATTTGCTGTTCCTGCCCCGGCTGAAGTGCTGATCGGCCGATCAGCACAAGCCTGGCCTGAACCTGCCCGGCAAGATGCTCCGCCACAATCAGCCCCAGCTTGCCCAGTCCGCCAGTAATGAGGTACACGCCCTGAGGACGGAGGATATCCTGCACGCTTTCCTTCTCAGGCAGTGCAATCTCCTTCAGTGCATGAACATACCTTCTGTCCTGCTGGTACAGCACTTCATCGTCAGCCGATTGGACCTCGGCGGCAACCATCCGGTATATCTCCTCCGTGCTGGCTTGTCCGGTGAACAGCGTGCTGAAATGCAGTTTGGAATGCTCCAGCCTGAGTGTTTTGTTGAATCCTCTCAGTGCTCCAAGCTCCGGTGGTACAGCCTCTTTCTCCCCGCCCCGGCATAACTGGATCACCCGGGTATGCCGGTTTTCCTGGCCAGCCATCAGCGACTGGGCCAGATACAGCTGGTGCAGATAAGCTCCGGCGGCAGCTGCCCCGGCAGAAGCAGCAGCGACCTCCGGCTGTTCATACACGATGGTCTCCAGCGTACAGCCTCTGTTCTTCAATTCACGAATCAAGCGGGTATAATCGGCCGGCTGCTCCGGGTTAATCCGGTAATGCGTTTCTCCGTCCTGATGGTACTCTGCACCGGCTTCCACAATAATTAACTGGCCCTGACCGGCCTTGCTTTTGGCCTTGGCAAATTCCTTATATAGCTCAGACTGCCCGGTAAATAAGAGCACATCACCTTGAATATTTCCTTGTGGCGGAAGAGCCGTACCGTTTTCCTTCCACTCGTAGGCAAAGCTCATCTCCTCCGTGCTCTGCTGTCTTCCCTGATGGAAGACCTTCAGTACAAAGCGGGTGAACTTCAACAGGACCCGGCCCTGCCCGTCGGCCAGCACGACATCGAACTCCTGGTCACCGCCGCTATTGGCGGACTCCAGCTTTTTCACATAGGATACACAGCTCGCCGGCAGGCTCCCGAAGATTTCCAGCTTGTCAAAAGAATACGGCAGTGCCACCGCATCCTCCAGTTCTTCCTGAGAGCTGACCAGCCCGATGACCGCTTCCAGTACTCCGTCAACCACGGTGGGATGCAGCGTATATTCCTTGAAGCCTTCGCGCAAATGTGCAGGCAGTTCGATGAAAGCTAACGCTTCTGTCTCCCCGGCAAACATTTCGGTTATCGACTGAAAGGACGGGCCGAGCAGCAACTGATGTTGTCTGAACTTGTCATAGATTTGGGTTCCGCTGACGCGCGTCTTCCCTTGGCTTAGCGCGGTAATATCCAAGGTGTCCAGCAGATTACCAGACGGTTCTTCCGCTGTGTAACTGATACTGCCCTGGCTATGAACGACCGTATTTCCTTCGGACAGGCTTGTAATCTCATAATCTAGTTCAGCTTCCGCTTCCCCCGGATACAGGCGCACCTGCACAGTCTTAGCGGCTTCGCCGTCTTCCAGTTGAATCGGGTAAGCCCAGACAACATCGGTTATCCCGCGGACCGTTGTACCCGGCAGGGAAGCGGCCGCAGCGGACAAGGCCATCTCCAGCTGGACCACACCCGGAAGCAGCTTATGGCCGGATACGATATGATCGTTCAGGTAGAACTCTGTGCCGGTCAGCTTTTTCGCAAAACACTGCTCATGCACCGTAGACTGGTTGCTATCCAGTACCGGGCCTATCGCTTGTACCGCAGCGCCTCCTGTTGCGGCTAAAGGCGCTGCCGTGTTCAGCTCCAGCCAATACTTGTGTTTCTGAAACGGATAGGTAGGCAGCGGTGTTTTGTTATATTGGCGATCGCAGTACATGACGTTCCAGCTGCAAATGCAGCTTTCCATATACAGTCCTGCGGCCTCATCCAGCGCTTGCCGGGAGACTGGAGCCCCGTTTGTTTTTTTCACCATAATCCCGTCCAGCCTTCGCTGATCCTCACGCCCGTTCTGGCTTCGCCGCAGCACGCGGGAGGCACTGCCAGTATCTGCAGCAAGCGCCTCCAGGGTGCGCAGCAGCTCCGTTTCCAGCTCCTGCAGATCGCCGGCAATCACGGCCGCCCGCTCGGGAAAGTGGCTTCTGCCGACGGATAACGTGTAGGCGATATTTCCGACATCCGTACTGGCGTCCGCCTCTTCCTTGATCCACTCTTTTAGATCCGCAAGTCTCCGAATCAGGCCCTCCCGGGTCTTGGCTGAAAAGAGAAACAGATAAAAAGGGCGTTCGCCGCTATGTATGCCATTATTGCTCATCTGTTTAGCCTCCACTTCTCTTCCTAATGAATGTATGAATTTCGGCCGCTCTTACAGCTTCTAGCTTCCCCTGCGGTATTCTTCGATGACGATATGGCAGTTCGTGCCACTGAAGCCGAACCCGCTGATTGCAGCCATTCTGGAGCCCCGTTTGTTCTCCGGCCAATCTACCAGCTCGGTGTTGATGTAGAAGGGGCTTCCGTCCAGCCTGATCTTCTCATTAAGCCGGTTATAGTGGATCAGCGGCGGGATTTGTCTGTTTTTCAGAGACAGCAGGATTTTGATCATTCCGGCGACACCGGCGGCCATTGTGGCATGTCCGATATTGGCTTTGACGGACCCAAGCGCGCAATACTGGCTGTCCTGCGTAAATTCGCGGAACGCTTCGGTCAGGGCCTTTACTTCGATCGGATCCCCCAAAGCGGTGCCCGTTCCATGCGCTTCGACATAGTTGATCTCGGCCGGATCGATGCGGAACTTCTCGTACACGCGTTTCTCCAATTGAATCTGAGAGTTCACGCTCGGTGCGGTAATGCCATTGGTCCGGCCGTCCTGATTCACACCTGAGCCGCGGATTACACCATAGATATGATCCCTGTTCTCCAGCGCCTGCTTCAGCGGCTTCAGCACCACGACCCCTACACCCTCACTCAGCAAGGTTCCGTCTGCTTCCTGATCGAAGGGTCTGCATACGCCCTGCGCTGACAAAATTTCCATCTGGCTGCTCTGCACCATGCTGTCCGGGGTAATCATCAGCCGGATACCTCCGGCCAGCGCCATGTCGCACTCCTCATTCCAGAGGCTGACACATGCCTGGTGTACGGCAACCAGCGACGAGGAACAGGCGGTATCTATTGAAATGCTCGGGCCTTTCAGATTGAGAAAATACGAGATTCGCGCAGCCAGGATCGACGAAGAAGTTCCGGTAAAAGCATCTGCGGTATTGCTTAGACGGTTCGCTTCCAGATGCTTGGTATAATCGCTTGGTGCACAGCCGACAAATACGCCGCAGCGGGTATCCTGCACCGCCTGGTCGGAATATCCGGCATCCTCCAGCGCCTTCCAGGCCTCTTCCAGAAAAATCCGCTGCTGCGGGTCCATAATCTCCGCTTCCTTAGGAGAAATATTGAAGAATAACGGATCGAATTCATCCACATGGTCAAGCAGTCCGGCAACCGTACAATAAGTCTTCTGATCCGCTTTCCGGTCTTCGTCATACCATGCCCGAATATCGAACCGGCTGGCGGGAATTTCACCCGTGCTGGCTACACCGTCACGGAGATTACGCCACAGCTCTCTCGCCGAAGCAGCGCCGGGAAATCTGCCAGATAACCCGACAATCGCAATGCCTTCTGCCGCGGCGGCTAGGGCTTGGTCAACGGAAACTCCTGGTGGAGCTTCCGGCATGATCTTTACCGGTTCTTCCGCAGGGCGGGAGGCGGCAAAGCCCAGTTTGATTTTACCTGTAGCCTCTGTACTTGAAGCTGCGGGAGCTATGGGGGCTGGGCCGGTTTTCAGTGTCAGCTTGGGCGCTCCAGAGGCCGGTTGTCCAGCGGATAAGGCAGCCTGCGCCGCAGATGCTTGTTCCTCCTTGGCCTGACGCCCGGTTAGTGGCTTCAGGGATCGGGCGGCGGGCGGCGAGACTGCGGCTGGTTCAGAAGCTTTTACCGGCTCCTTAAAGTCGTTCACCGGCTCCTTCATTGGCGCTTTCGGTTTGGACGGCGCTGCTGCCGGTTTGTTTGTCGAGAATTGATCGATTAGATCATTCATATATTCATATCTGTGGTTCAAACGCTGGGACTGGACAGGTTCGTGTATCTGCTCTTGCGGGTTCGCATTCGCAGCACTGGCATTGATTCGCTTCACCGGCATTGCGCCGCTGTTCTTCTGAATCTCATCTACCATATACCGGGCCAGCTCGGGAATGGTCGGATAATCATAGAGCACGATGCCGTCAAGCTGGATATGCAGCGCTTCATTCAGATCGCGGACAATTTCCACACTGCTGATCGAATCAATGCCCATTTCCTTAAAAGAAAGCTCATGGCTCAGCTCCTCCGGCTGAAGCTTCACTACCCGGCACAGCACATCCTTGACCTGCTGCTCCACGGCTTCCGGAGAGAGGGTCTGCTCTGCACCGGAAACCGCATCTCCCCGCTGCTTTAGCTCATGGATACGTCTCAGACCTTCGCGTGCCTCCAGCTTATGGTCCTTGATCTGCTGCAATATGTCCTTGATCGTCTCGCCGTTACTCATAGTACACCTCCAAAAACTGGGCTACTTCGTCCACATCCAGCTCATCCTCGTTCAGCCTGGACAACAGCTCCAGCAGATCACGGTCCTCCTGGTTAACCGATGAGGCAGAAGAGCTGGCGGATATCTCTGATACTCCTGATCCGGCAAGCCCTCCTGAGATCCCGGCTGCTGCTTCCCCTTTTATACCTGATGATGTTCCCGAGACTGCGGATACTGCCAATAATCCCGGTATTCCCGTTACTTCCGCTTCCTTAACCTGTAAAAACGCCCCCAGCTTGCGCCCGATATGCGCGGCAAGAAGATTAATAGAGTAGTAGTCATAGATATCGATGGTGTCGAGCTGCAGGCTGAAGCTCTCATTGAGATCGCGCACAATTTCAACGCCGCTGATGGAATCCACACCCATATCCTTGAAATTCATATCCTCGTCCAGTTCTGCTTCATCCAGTTGTATCCGGTTAGCGATGATCCGGGTCAGTTCGTCCTTGAAGTTCCGTCCGGCTCCTGCTGAACCGTCATGGTCCGTTAAACCGGAATGTATACCCCCGGTCGGCAGGCTTGCCTTGTTTCCTTTATCTTCAGGTGCAGACAGGGTTGCTGCCGTTACAGCTTCCCGCTCATTCCCCCCTGTTTCCGCGGCCCGGTATAAGTGGCGGATCTTTGCTTTGACCTCTGAGGTGGTGAAGGTAATCCGGTGCATTTCATTCTCACGTTCCACGCATTGCAGCAATGAATCCAGCACCCGGCTGGACAGCTCCTGCTTCAGCACACTGACCGTGGTCCTCGGCTTCTCGGCTATCAGCCGGGCAACCGACACCGCCTCCTGCAGCACCTTGTCCTTTGCCCGGAAGATGACGGAGGCTGATCTGCTTTTGAGCTGTTCGCCGGAATACATTTTGGCCGTGAACATCATCTCAACCGCGAGATTCTTGCCCAGTTTGTCCTCCAGAATGAAGGTTGCGCCCATCCCCGGAGTGAAGCCGTATTTGGCAAAAGCAGCGGAATACAAGCTCTCCTCAGCCATAACCACAATATCCGCATACAGTCCGAACAGCAGGCCGCCACCGGAAGCGTGGCCTTCCATCGCAGAGATCACAGGAATAGGGCACTCCAGCATCCCCCTGTACAAAATCGGCGCATCTGTGAAGCTCAGCTTGGAGTCGGAAATATCCAGCAGCTGCTCCTGGGTTCCGCCCATGGAGAAGATCCGTTCATTCCCGGCAACTACAATCGCCTTGACCTGCTCATCCTGCTGCGCGGCCTGGAAGCAATGGGTAAGCCCCTGTATAACCTCATGGGTAAAAGTATTGTTATGCTTGGCATCCTGAATCCGGATAATAGCGACGCCGCCCTCCACATGCTCCAGCATAACTTCATTTCCCGCATACGCCGGAAATGCTTCAGGCGCTGCGAATCCGGCACTTGGAGCGGGTTCTGCATACTCTTGTATAGTTGTAATTAGTTGTGAAGGGTTAATCGGCTCGATCCAATAGCTTTTACGGGCAAACGGATAATGCGGCAGCGAAAGAAGCTCAGGTACGTCATTCCCGTATAATGTCCGCCAGTCTATAGCTGCGCCTTCCGCCCATGCCTGGGCCAGGCGTTCAGCATCGCCCAGCGTATACGGATTCGCCTGGATTTGTACATGGCTCTGCATTTGCGCCTTGCTTGCCTGCCCTTGTGCAGCCGTGCCTGCCTCTGACGTGAACAGTTGAGCGGATGCCCGCTGCTCCAAATAATCCCCGATCGTCACCAGCAGCTCACTAAGTGTACGGTACACGACAGCCAGCCGGTGCTTCATGGGTTCCCGGGCCACCTGAAGTGTATAGCTGAGCCCCGGCAACGACAGTTTCTGCACCGCCCCGGCCCTGACTTCAGCAGCCTCATAACCTTCCATACCTGCAACTCCGTGTACAAGCTGACTGCTGAACTCTTCCACTGTTAAGTCACCGCTAACGGCAGAAGCATTTGCCTGGATGCCAAAGCTCGCCAGGAGCCTGTCACACAGCTGGATGAATTCAACAGGCCCGAGGCCCAGCTCCTCCAGAGAGTGATCCTGTCCAATCCCGGTGACCGGAAGGTCCAGCATTTGAGCAATGACCTCCTGCAGGGCAGTTGTCATGTCCTTATGACTACCGTGGCCCTCTGTTGTTCTTTGTTCCATAAAAGCTTTCATCCGCCGGGCATAAGCCTGCAGCCGTTCAGGGGTCTGCGCGGATAATATGAAGATATACGGATCATTATCAACATTCTGCTGATCCTGATTCCCTCTGCTTCTGCTGCCGGTATATTGCTCCAGAATGACATGGGCGTTAGAACCTCCCGCACCAAAAGCACTGATGCCGGCGCGTCTCGGGTACACCGTTGTCCGCCCGTTTGCGTTACGGGTGACCGGCTTCCACGGCTCCAGCTTCTGCTGAATGTAGAAGCCCGAATCGCCAAGCCGGATATGCGGGTTAATTCGTTCAGAATGAATTGATGGTACAAGCTGCCCGTGCTGCATCTGCAGAAGCACCTTGGCGATGGAGGATATGCCTGCAGCTGCTTCGGCATGGCCGATATTGGACTTGACTGAACCGATGGCACAGCTGAAGGCTTCATCCTTATGGGGAGCAAAAGCATTCATCAGCGCCTTGATCTCAATCGGATCGCCCAGCGAGGTCCCCGTGCCATGCGCTTCGATATAATTGATGGTGCCGGCATCGATGCCGCTTCTGCGAATCGCTTCGGACACGGCCTCCTCCTGTGCACGCTGATTGGGAACCGTGAACCCGCTGGCCTCCCCGCCATGATTAATGGCGCTGCCCTTGATAACTGCATAGATCCGGTCATGATCCCGCTCTGCCTGCCTTAGAGGCTTGATCAGAATGGCGCCCGCTGCCTCGGCAGGCACGTAACCATCGCCGCCTTCGCCGAAGCTGCGGCACCGGCCATCCGAGGAAGCGAAATTCCCTTGGGACAACAGAAGATACTTATCCGGGTGCACGGAGAGATTCACCCCTCCAACCAGGGCCATGGCACAATCCTGATTCTTCACACTTTGACAGGCCATGTGCAGTGCCGTCATCGACGAGGAACACATGGTATCAATGCCCAGCGAAGGTCCGGTCAGCCCAAAATAATATGAGACCCGGTTGGCAATGGACGAGAGGGTGGAAGTGGAGACCTGCCGGCTGGTGTTGTAGAGCTGGTACTGCATCCACATGGCTCCGGTGAATACGCCTACCTTTTGACCCTTGAGCGCAGACCGGATATACCCGCCATCCTCGAATGCTTCCCAGGCCAGCTCCAGAAATACCCGCTCATGCGGGTCCATCAGCACGGCTTGATAAGGGGCCACATTGAACAGCAGTGAATCGAACTTGTCCACATCGCGGAGGAAGCCGCCCCACCGGGAGCTGTCCTTGCCCCAGCTCTCCCGGGCAATCTGCTGCTGCTCCTCATGACTCCACCTCAGCGGATCGATCTCCGATACGGCGTCCCGTCCTGCCTTGAGCAGCTCCCAATACTCCGGCAGATTGTCCGCACCCGGAAATCTCCCGCTGATTCCGATAATCGCTAGGTCATCCTCTTCTGTACCTCCGGCAGAACGGATAGTCGGATTCGGTGCCATCTCAGGCTGTGTAGCCGCCGTTTCCTTATGTAACTCCTCATTCCACTCCCCGTCCCGGACCAAGACAGCGTCAATCCTGCTTTCTTCCCCCGGAACCATGAGCAATAGGGTTTCTTCCCGCTGCAGCGCCCATTCCAGCGCCTCTATCCCTGCGGAAGTCTCCAGGAGCGAGATGCCAAATCTGTGTTTTAGCGCAAACTCCGTATGTTCGTCGCCTTTCATGCCGCCTTCGCGCCAGAGTGGCCAGTTGACGGACAGGGATTTGCCGCTTCTCAGCCCCTGCGCTCTCCAGAGTTCTCTTTGCTGTATATAGCCATCCATATATAAATTGGCATACGCATAATCGCTTTGACTTGGATTGCCCAGAATTCCCGCCACGGAGGAAAAAGCGGCAAAAAACGTGAGCGGCTCCGCCTTGAACACTTCATCGAGATTGGCCGTACCCTCCGCCTTCACCCGCAGCACCTGACGCAGCTCATCACTGTCCTTATGCACCAGTAACGAATCGCGTGTAAGTCCCGCACAGTGAAAGATTCCGTCCAATTCCCCATACTTCTCTTTCACAAAAGCATGCAGGCGCTCCACCGATATCCGGTCCGTTACATCACAAGCTACATACTCCAGACGCTGATGCGCGCCTAACCCTGCTGCAGCCTCTTCCGGCAGCTTGGCAGCTCTGCCGCAGAGAATGGCTGTCCCGCCCTGCTGCAGAACATGGGCTGCCAGCTTCAGTCCGATGCCTCCGGCTCCGCCTGTAATCAAGTAGACCTGATTGCTGCGAATGGCCGTTTTACCTCCGCCAGCTACGCGTCCTGCCTTACGGTAGGTCTGTATTCTCCGTATGTCCTGCTCATACACCACACGGCGTCCGCTATCCCAGCCCCTGTAGAGTTCATCTTGGAAAATAGTCCGGAGCTGCCTGCGGTTCTCCGCATCCAGGCCAATACATTTATAAGCCACCTTATCCGTTTCGGATTGGATGCAGTGCAGGAATCCCTCCATCGCTGCATCGCCCGGATGAGCGGCAGAACCTTCTTGATCGAAGAAATACAGCACCTTTACTGCCGATTTAATTCTGCTTCTCAGCAGCTCCCGCAGGATGTAGAACATGGGGATCACCTGCTGCTCGGACTCCGGCAGACCGCCTTGCTTCCGCCCGCCGCAATTCAGGCTGTTGACCAGAACTGTGGGCATGCGGTCCGCTGCCTGCAATTCATCTGCCAATTGCCTGTAATCATCCTCGCAGTTAAAGTTCATGCGGTAAATGCCAGCTTCTGCTGCGGTAAATTGCTCTCCCGGAAGCACAAAGGTGTAGCGATTGCCTGCCTCTATTCCCGCCAGAGACAGCAGCTCATCCTGCTGCCCGCACAAGACCAGTACCTGCTCCTGCTGTCCCGGGTATCCTGACTCGCTAAGCTGTGTTAGCGGGCCGTTGATCCAAGCGGAGGTATAGGCGTGAATGGCCGCAGCGGACGGTTCCGGCTTGACCGATTGATGCACATCGCCAGCCGCTGTATCGGAGCCAAAAAACGAATCGCTATGCTCCCGGAGAATATACTGGCTTAACTCCTCCATCGTGGCGTATTCAAACAGCAATGTTGGGTAAAGGGGGCATCCCAGCTTCTCTTCCAGCCGCTTGACGATGTCCAGCAAATGCTGTGAGTTCAGCCCTTGATTGTAAAAACCCTCATCGGTCCGCAGCTCAGCCTCATCCCTTCCGGACAGACCGCTTACCAGCCGCTTCAGATAAGCGGTGACGGCAGCCTTGCGCATACCTTCTTCCGCCGGATCTCCTATACGGGCCAGCGGAGCTTGGGCTTTGACTTGGACCGGCTCCAGCTTAGCAGGTGCGGACGAAGCCAGTGGGGAAGCTGCTGGAGATTGAACCTTCAGAGGCCCGCTGATCAGTTCCCTGGAGCGGATCTTCTTCAGGCCCCAGCGTCTGAAGCTGGCAATCTCCTGTCCTTGCCCGTTATACACCTCGATATCGAAATACATCAGGTCCTTGATGTCTCCATCCGGATAACCCTCATCCTTGATATAGACATAGATCTGCTCCTTCATCGGTTCATAGGAACGGAAGGATTCGATGAACATCGGAATGGAAGCCTGAATGTCCCTGGAGAAATCCAGCTCCTGCAATACGACGAATCCCTGAACCAGCGTTGCCGCATCCAGATAACAAGGGTGCATGTAGAACTGGTCCATATATTCCTTCGCCAGCTCGCCCAGGGTAATCTCAGCCAGGATACGCTGATCGCCGTAATACAGCTTCCCCAGACCCTTCATAAATTCCAGATGGCGGATATCAATTCTCCGTACATAGCTGTAGGCATGGTCCATATCTTCTACGCGATGACTCAGACTTTTAATCTGCTGAATGTCGATTGATTTCCTCTCGCCGGTGCGCGCAGGGGACAAATGCAGCTCACAGCGCAGGTTTTCATCCCAGGTACTGTCAAGAAGCTCGTGCTCCTTAATCTTCCGGCTCTGCGCCACGACCTCGTATCCGTCCGCTTTTTTGGTGAACGAGATTTGGATTTTTTTATCATATTGTCCGCTGGTGGAGACCGGCTCGCTGAACAGAACCTTGCGCAGCTCGATATCCCGCAGGTTGATGCCCTTGGTCTGCAGGAACCGGTAGATCATGTCTAGCAGCGTCACACCCGGCATGATCCGTACTCCGTGAACCCGATGATCTCTGACGATATAATTGCTGTTTTTAATTACTGTACTGAACTTCACACCGTTTAAAGCGTCCATGCGTGCACACCTCTCCGCTCTCCCGTATTCATGCCTACTCTTCCACGAATTGCAGAAAGGACAGCTGATCCTGTTCATCCTGTGTCTGCCTGCCCTCTTCCTTCCCGCGGTTTACCCAGGCCTGCTGCCTGTTATACAGCGGTGCAGGCAACGGATATCTGCGCCGGGTATAACCGTTGAGTGCATCCTCCCCGCACTCCCCGATGATCATATGAACATTGGTGCCGCCGAATCCGAAGGAGCTGACGGCTGCCCGCCGGACCTCCCCGTGGCTGTCCCAGGCTGCGGCCTCAAGCACCGGATAAAAAGGCGAGTGCCCGAAGTCGAAGCGCGGATTGGGCCGGCTGCAATTCAGCGTGGGAACAAGCATCTTGTGGTGGACGCACAGCGCCGCCTTAATGAAGCTGGCAATGCCTGCCGCGCTGAGGCAATGGCCGATATTGGTCTTCACGCTGCCCACACCGCAAAAGCCTGTGGCACCGGTATATCTTTTGTAAACCGAGGTCAGGGCCTTCAGCTCAATGGGATCGCCGATCATCGTACCTGTGCCGTGCGTCTCCACGTAACCAATCGTCTCCGGGTTAATACCGGAACGGCGGATCGCTTCAGCGATAACCTCTTCCTGGGCCTGCATGCTTGGGGTGGTAACCCCCATCGTACGGCCGTCATTGTTGGTTGCCGAGGCTTCAATGACCGTGTAGATTCTGTCTCCGTCGGCGAGGGCCTTGGCCAGCGGCTTGAGCAGCACCGCCCCGCAGCCTTCTCCCGGGACGATGCCGTTCGCCTCCTCATCAAAGGTATGGCATTTGCCGTCCGGCGACATGGCTTTGGAGGCGCTGAATACGAGATGGGGACGCTCATCCAGAAGCAGATCCACCCCCCCCGCTATAGCCATTTCCGACTCGCCGGAGCGGATGCTCTGGCAGGCCAGGTGCAGACTGAGGAGCGAGGAAGAACAGGCGCTGTCCACCGTTAGGCTGGGACCCTTGAGATTGAAGAAATGGGAGGCATAAGCCGCGATGAAATTTTGCCCGATGCCGATGATCGTATTCTTATTGATATCCTGCACCCAGCCCGGATAAGAGCCTGGATGGGCGCCGATGAATACACCGACCTTCTTCCCGCTGATGTCCTCCATCTCATAGCCCGCATCCAGAATGGTCTCCGCAGTAACCTCAAGGGACTGACGCATGAGCGGACTGATCTGCTCCACATTCTCCTTAAGGCCGAAATACCCGCCGTCGAAGCGCTCGATATCGTCCAGGAACCCGCCCCATTTGCTGATGCTTTTGCCTTCTGCATAGACAGGTGCGTACCATTCATCCTTATCCCAGCGGCTGGCCGGAACCTCCGTAATACTGTCCAGTCCCTGCCGCAGATTGTTCCAGAAGGCGTCCTTGTCTCCAGCCCCCGGAAAATGGCAGCCCATGCCGATAACGGCAATCCGTCCGTCATGCCTGCCTTCAGGGCTAGGCGTTTCGTCCTGTACGTTGTGTACCGCTTGCATTCTTGCTTCCCTGCCACGGCCGTAATGAAATTCCGGCACCCGGTTATACGGTTCAGCGAATCTGATTCTATTGCCTGTCAGCAAAGGCGGGTCATCCTGCACCAGCTCCGGCTGACTCTTATATTCTGCGCCGGTTGAGCAGAGATGCTCTGCCAGCGCGCGCATGTCTCTAAGCTCGAAGAACAACGCCGGATCCATGCGGGTCTGAAAAGCGGTGTCCAGCTTCTTAATGACCTCGATCAGCAGAATGGAATCCACACCGATTTCGGCAAACGGAACATCCTCACGTACACGGTCCCCCGGCAGCTTCAGCTCTGCACAGAAGATATCCAGAATCAGGGCGGACGCTTTTTGCAGCTCACTTGGGGTACTCAGTGTATTCTGTACATTCCCCCCGGCTACCGCAGTGTCAGGACTGCCTTGACTCTTCACAACGGCCTTCGCCCCAGGTAAACCCTTACTCCGTTCAGCGCTTGCCTTGATCAATAATTCCGGGCGGTAAAGATCCATATCCAGGATAGCCGGAATCACACTTGGCGGATTACTGCCAATGATGATGTCCTCCAGCATGAAGAGGCCGTCGGCAAGGCTGTGTGCGGTAAGTCCTGACTGTGTATAGAGCGGGCTAAGCTGAAATCCGGAATCCGCCAGCATCCCGACCTCTGACCAGCTCGGCCAGATGATCGACTGATAATAACTGTTTCCGAGGGTGTGCTGATGCTGTGCATACAGGTCCAGATAATAGTTGGCTGCGCTGTAATCGCTAAGCCCGGCAGACAACAGCGGCGCCAGAGCTGAAATGGAGGAGAATAGAACAAAGAATTCCAGCTTATCCTGGGCAAAAATGTGCTGGAGTGCCGCCACCCCTTCAACCTTAGGTTCAAAGACCTGCCGGATATCGGCGATTTTTTTGTTCACAAAGGCCGGGTGCTGATTCAGATTGGAGCCTGCGCAGTGCACAACACCGCCAATTCCGCCCCACTGCTGCCGGATGCTCTCAACAAAAGGCATAAGCTGCCCGGCATCGGTCAGCGAACCGGAATACACCTCAACCTGGGCACCGGAGGCTTCCAGCTCCACTACCCGCTTGATTCGTGCCAGACTTCCCGGATCATGGACAGTGCCGGACAAGATGTCCGGCCAATCCTCCCGGGCAGGAAAAGCCTGAACCCCCATCAGCACCAGCTTCCGTGCGCCTCTTCGGATCAGCAGACGGGCCACCTCGGCCCCGATCCCCCGCGTGCCTCCGGTAATGACGTAGACCTTCTTGGGGTCTACCTTCAACCGGTTATGCCGTTCGCGGCCGATCCATTTATTCTGCTGCTTCAGCGTGGTGATAACCGGCTCATACCGCAATCCGTCCGCATAGCACGCTTCAGCGGTAGCGGATTCCAGGCTTAATTCGCCTAGGACAATCCGGAGCTGCCGGTTAATATCCGAAGCATCCAGGCCGATATCCACGGTGCGGGCGGTGACTTGTCTATATTCTGCGCCAAGCGTGCGGATGATCCCGGCGATATCCGCTCCGGCCAGAGTAGCCGTACGGTTCTCCGGATTCTGAACCCCGCCGGTCAAATGAACAATCCGAAAATCCTTGCCCGCCTGCTTAACCAGCGCTTGCAGAAGCATGATTTTACCGTAGCTCTGCTTGGACATGGGCTTCGGCTGTGCATGGAGATCGGAGAAATCAACGATTCCCTTGAGTTTCAGCTTCATCCCGAGTACGGCTTCAATCGTCTGTTCACTATCTTCTGTAAGCGTGAAGTCAACAGGTAACACGGAGTCACGGGCTTGCTGCGCCTTTCCGTCACACAGGATTAGCGGTTCTTCAAAGCTTGCTCTGACCGCTGCAAGTGCGTCATCATCCATTTCTTCATTTACGATGATGAGATACTGCCCTTCAACCCGTTTGCGCTCAAGAGGCTGC
The DNA here is from genome assembly GCF_038593005.1 of Paenibacillus sp. FSL E2-0178. NCBI lineage: Bacteria > Bacillati > Bacillota > Bacilli > Caryophanales > Paenibacillaceae > Paenibacillus > Paenibacillus sp. FSL E2-0178. The sequence continues at coordinate 270,288 of NZ_CP151953.1, read as the reverse complement.
TCCGACTTCATCCATTCCTTCTTAAGCAGAGCATATTGCTCCCCGGTAACAATCTCACGGGTGCTGACGGGGACCATCTGGATGTTCTTAAAGTACAGCACCGCTTCACCCGACTCATTCAGCACATGAACGTCATAATGAAGCTCACTGCCGGTAGTCTCCAGACCACCCGACTGAAAATGAACATATTTCGCCGTTGAGGCTTGGCGGATTAGCTGTATTTCGCCGATCTCATAAGCTGCAGACGCCGTGCCGCCATTGCCGATAATATCCATGTTCAGCCCCTGCAGGACAGCTTCAGTTAACATAGCTGCCATGACATCGTCCTCCGAATGGAATGGGCCTGGTGAAATTACCGCCAAGTGGTCTGTCAGGCTGCTGTACAAGCCTGTTATGATCTGTGCCTGTGCTTCATAAGCTATACCTTGATTCTCCAGTACCCGGTAGACTTCATCCCCAGTCCGAACCTGCGCTGCTTCCTGCTTGAGCTTGCCTATATCCACCGCTGCCGGTTCGTGAGACGGATAAGCCAGGCCTGTTCTGGCCGTACCTGCCGCCAGGATATCCTGCTGCGGTCCTTCGTGCAGGATAGCGAACCGGAGGGAATTCCCCTCACCCTCACCTTGAAGTTGAATATTCAGTTTCACTTGCTGCTTGTCAGAAGCAGGATGGCAGAACTGAATCTGCTCCAGTGAGGCAATACCCGGAGCACCACTTCCCAGCAGTGCTGCCTGCGCGCCTATAGCCAGCAGAATAGCTTCGCTGAATACCGCTGCCCCATAAATGGACTTGCCGAACACGGATTTTCCGGCAGCCTCCGGTTCACTTATGAAGCCGATTCCCTGCACCGTTGACACATTGCGGTGAACCAGCGGATGTAGCTGCCCCTCTGCCGCTGCTCCAGCACTTCCGGCAGCCCCGGCAGCTGAACTGCTTCTGGATACTTGGTCAGCTCCTGTGGCAGCTCCGCCACTTCCGGATACTCCGCGAGCCCCTCCGGCAGCTGCGGTACTTCCGGCAGCTCCGCCATTCTCCGCGCTTCCCTTCTCATCCGCTGCCTCAATCCAGCAGCGCATATAATCGAAGGGATAGCCTGGAAGCGGCACTCTGCGGAAGCTCCCGGCAGCGGACAGGCTTTTGAAATCGGCTGCATAGCCTTTGATGTAATAATTGGCAATCAACTGTGCCGCCTTTGCCCGTTCCTGCGGAGTAAGCCGGTCCTGATGAAACTGGACCAGCAATTGCTCCATCTTGGATTTCAGCGCAGGGTTCACCCGCTCACTGCCGCCCGATCCGCCGCCGCTACACCAGCCTGAGCTTGGCTGCTTATGAAGAAAAGCCTCCAGCTCCCGGACCAGCTCTTCCTTGCTTGCGGCAATGAACATGCTGCGGTAGGTGTAATGATCTCTTCCGGCCAGCAGCGTATACGATATATTGGCCAGTCTGCCCAAGCTTCTGTGCTCCTGCAGATAATCCCGCAGATGCTGTACCTTGGCCTCGAGTGCCGTATCGCTTTTCGCTGACAAAGCGAACAGCAGCACTTTCCCGTCATTGTCCCCGGCTGTGCCGTTGACAGCTTCTTCCTGCTCTATATGCTCCGCAATCACCACATGGCAGTTGGTTCCGCTCATTCCAAACGAGCTGACCGCCGCCATTCTTGGCCGTCCGGCTTCCCTGCGCCATTCCTCGGTCTCTTTTCCAACATAGAATGGGCTGTTCTTAAAATCGATTAGCTTGTTCCCCTCACCAGAGTGAAGCGTAGCGGGAATTCTGCCGTGCTGCAGGCTAAGGAGAACCTTGATCAGACCCGCCATGCCCGAGGCGGACAGGGTGTGTCCTATGTTGCCTTTGACTGAGCCGAGATGGCAATATTGCTTCTTGTCCGTGAATGCGCCGAAGGTCTCCGTGAGGGCAGCGACTTCGATCGGATCCCCCAGCCGTGTGCCCGTGCCATGTGCCTCCACATAGCTGATGTGTTCAGGGTTAATCCCGAATTTCTCATAGACTTCACGTTCCAGCGCTGCCTGTGAGAGACCATTTGGGGCGGTAATGCCATTGGTTTTACCATCCTGATTGACCCCGATGCCCTTGATGACTCCGTAGATGTGGTCTCCGTCCCGCTTCGCGGCAGCATACTTCTTGAGGAGCACAGCACCCACGCCTTCACCCAGGCCTATGCCATCCGCCTCCTCGGCGAACGGCTTGCAGATTCCATCGGTGTTCAGCATCCCCAGCTTGCCAAGCGACATATAGATCCATGGCGTGAGCATAAGCTGGACACCTCCGGCGATCGCCATCTCGCTGCTGCCGTTATGCAGGCTGTCACAAGCGAGTGACAAAGCTACCAGTGACGAGGAGCAGGCCGTATCCAGGGCGATGCTCGGCCCCTTTAAATTCAGCAGATAGGAAATTCTCGCCGGAATGACCGACAAGCTGTTCCCCGTAGGGACATGCTCGTTCGTCTCACCAAGGAACCGCTCCAGATACTCCCCTTGCTGAAGGCCCACGAAAATGCCGCATTTGCTGCCTGACATATCCTGCAGCGAATATCCCGCATCTTCTATGGCCTTCCAGGATTCTTCCAGAAACAGCCGTTGTCTGGGGTCCATATGCTCCGCTTCTTTAGGTGAGATGTGGAAGAACAAAGGATCGAATTGATCCGCGCCCGGGAGAAAGCCCCCATAACGGATATGTGCCCTCTGCGCCGGGGTCAGCTTGTTCAGCTCCGTGCGTTCAGCAGGCGCTTCCTGAAGACTGCTCACTTCCTGCACAAGGTTGTCCCAATACTGCTGCACATTGCGGGCGCCGGAGAATCTGCCGGAGAGGCCGATAATGGCGATATCATCGCTGCGCACATTCCCATTATTTTGCGTAAAGTCCGGTGTATGTGTTCTGCTCTGCATCGGCATTAGCTCCCCTCCAGTAAGAGTTCAAGTTCATTCAGATCTATAGGGCTATCCACTGCCAGCCCGGAGTTCCCGGAGGCCGCAAATCCCGTTCCTGCTGTCTCCAGAATATGGGCAGTCAGCAGCCGTACCGTGTTGTAATTGAACAAATCATTAGAATGCAGTGCAAGGCCGAGCCGGTCGTTCAGCTTGTCTACCAATTCCAGCGTCAAGACTGAATTCACGCCCAGTTCCGAGAATGGAAGATCGGAGTTAACCTCTCCGGCCTCCAAATAAATGACCTCCTCCAGGGTGCGGTTCAGACATTGCTCCACCGAGTCTGCAGACGTGTCTACATATCCGATCGATTCTGCCGGAGTCACGGTTTGCGGAGTCTGTGAAGTTTGTGGCCGAAGGCTCCTGTTCTGCTCATCACAGGCCGGTTCCGATTCCCAATCCGGCTCCGCTTCAATCGTGTAGCGATTGGCCTCAGCGGCAGCTGCCGAGAAGCCATTGCCGATCCAATATCTCTTCTTGTCAAAAATATAATTCGGCAGCGGGATCACCCGTCCACCGCTGCGTTCATCATGCAGCAGCTTCCAGTCTATCTTCGCCTTCAGCAGCCAGAGCTGGGCAATCTGCGGCAATTGTCTGTTGCGAACCGCGCTGGTGATAAACTGATGCCCGGATTCGTTCTGGAACAGAATGGCGGCAATATCACGCTGCGGGTCCAGGCTGCCTGTGTAGACATCCGGCAAATTCGGTTCTCCGGAAGCAAAGCGGATTAACACTTCCCTAAGCTCCCCGATATCCCGGCTGACAATGGCCACTCTCTCGGCAAAAGCTTCCCGCCCAACCTGCAGCGTATAAGCGACATCCTCTAGTCGCAGTGTATATCCTTCTGTATCGGCGGCATCCATCTCCGCCGCACTAGCGACAGCAGTCTCGGCGTAAGCCTGGGTATCAAATCCGATCCCGGCATTCCTCTGGTTAAGCTCAGCCAATTCCAGATGATTCATCAGCTCACGCAGCGACCGGTTAGCCCCTAGCGTGCTGTCGGCAGCATGTTCCTGAACCAGCTCATTGATGGCATCGGCCAGCCTAACCTGGTGCACAGCATCCGCGCACAGCTCAGTCAGAATTTCGTCGTAGTCGATCTGCCCGGGGTTCACGCCAAGCACTTCCGCGACAACGTCCAGACAGCGGTTACGGACAGCCTGTAATCGGGCGGCTATTAGCTCACTTGTGTCCACAGCCCGTCCCCCCGTCCGGTGGCGGGCGATAAATGCCGCGAGCTGCCGTGCCTGCGCCTGCAGCTTGTCCCTGCTCTTGGCGGACAGCACGATGAGCTGCTCCTCACTCTGCGCTGCAGGAGGTACGTCCGGCTCATATTGCTCAATCACAATATGGGCGTTGGTGCCGCCTGCCCCGAAGGAGCTGATGCCCGCCCTGAGCGGCTGAACCTTCAGCCCATCCGGCGTCTCCTCCTTAAGCGGCTTCCACGGCTGGAGCGAACGCTGTACATAGAACGGCGTTTTGGCAAAATCTATATTCTCGTTGAGCTGTTCCGCAAGAATTGAAGGCACCAGCTGCTTGTGCTTCATCTGTAGCAGTACCTTGGTCAAGGAAGCCATACCGGCTGCCGATTCGAGATGTCCGATATTGCTCTTGACCGAGCCAATGGCGCAAAACTGCGTTTTGGCGGTGAATTTCTTGAACGCCTTCGTTAACCCGGCCACCTCGATCGGGTCTCCCAGCGCGGTTCCGGTACCATGGGCCTCAATGTAACTGATCTGCTCGGGATGCACGCCAGACCTCCGCAGCGCCTCCTCTATCAGCTCGGACTGGGCATTTGGATTAGGCACAGTATAAGAACTGACCTTGCCGCCGTGATTGACCGCCGTTCCTTTGATTAAGCCATAGACAGGGTCCCCGTCACGGAGCGCCGCCTCCAGCGGCTTCAGCAGAACCGCGCCAACGCCTTCACCGGGAACATAGCCGTCCCCGCCCTGGCCGAAGGCCCGGCACTTGCCTTCCGTGGAGCCGAATCGCTGATCGGTCAGGAAGATATATTTTGCCGGATGCACTAGGGTGTTGACACTACCGGCCACCGCCATTTCACTCTCACCATGCCGGATGCTCTCGCAGGCCATATGGATAGCCACCAGCGCAGACGAGCACATCGTATCAATGGCCAGGCTCGGTCCCTTGAAGTTGAAATGATATGAAATCCGGTTGGCAATGGACGCAAACGAAGAACGGACATCCATGAGCCGGCCGTTATTGTATTGCTCGGCACCTAGCAGCTGATAATGGGAATTCATAACGCCGATGAATACGCCAACCTTCTTGCCGGAGAGAGTATCCGCGGCAGCTCCCGCATCCTCCAGCGTGTGGTAGGTGGTCTGGAGCATGAGCCGCTCCTGCGGGTCCATCAGCTCCGCTTCCCGAGGGGAGATATGGAAGAATCCGGCATCGAACTTCTCGACATCCTTCATGAACGCTCCCCACTTGGTGTACACTTTGCCCGGCTTGCCTTTCTCAGGATGGTAATCCTTGCGGTAATCCCAGCGCTCCGGCGGAATCTCCGTAATGCAGTCCTGCCCCCCGCTTAGCACATCCCAGAATTCCTCCAGCGTATCCGCCATCGGGTACTGTCCGCTTAAGCCAATAATCGCAATATCCCCGCTTACTGCTTCTGCACCCTGATGCCGGGACATGGCGGGGGCAGCTTCCTCTTTTACAGCCGCTTCCTGTACAGTTCCCGTTTGTGCTGCCATCACTTCTGGCATCACTTGTTCCGCCGCTTCATCCACTACTGCTTCTTGTTGCTCCGTTCCCCTACTCTGCCCTGACTCCCCGGCGGACTGCTGAAAGAATTCCGCATGATTATCCATAAAGAATGCCGCCAGAAGGGCAATCGTGCTGTATTCAAAGAAAAGTGTGCTTGGCAAATCGGAGAAGTCCTTGCCCAGTATTCCATTCAGCTCCATGATCATGATGGAATCGATGCCGTATTTGGAGAAGTCGGCTGAGGCTTCAAGCTGCGCTGCCGGAACCCCGGTCGCCTGCGACACGACTCCCTTCAAGTACTGCTGAATAGCTTCCTCCACCTTAACGTTGGGGACAAGACCGCTATGAAGCGGCTGCTGCTGGATTGGCGGAACCGGAAGCTTCAGTGGAGCTGTTGCCCCGCCCGTTACCGTTACCGCTGCTGCCCGCTGCCGCTCATGAACACTCTGCGCGGAAGCATTCAGCACCCTCTCCTGCTGCGGCTTCTCTTCTGTAACTGCCGCAAGTACCCGGCTCACCTGCTGCCGTTCTCCGCAGGCTACAATAATACGGGATTCACCCGTGCGGACCAGCTGCTCCAGTAGTTCAAGACCGGCCTGTGTATCCAGCTGCTCCATCCCGGCCTGCTGGCGGTATTGTACGGCTTCCTCTCCGGACAACTGCATCGCGCCGTCATTCCACACCGGCCAGTTGATAGACACCGAGGCACCTGAACGCATACCCTCCTTAACCTGCTCAGCCCGGAGTAAGGCAAAGCGGTCGAGATAGCTGTTCGCCGCCGCATAAGTACCTCTGGCGAAATCTCCAATGATTGCGGAAACGGACGAGAAAAGCACGAAGAAATCCAGCTTCTCCTGCTGCGTAGCTTCATCCAGGTTGACCGCTCCCTGGATCTTGGGCAGCAGCACTTCTGCCATCTGTTCAGGACTGGCTTCCATCAGTGGGTGCTCACCGAGCACTCCGGCACAATGAATGACGCCGTGAATGGAATGAAAAGCCTCTTGGGCCTGCGCCACAATCTCGGCGGCAGTCTGCCGCTCCGCGATATCACCAGGCAAGTAAATAACCTGCCCGGGATAACTCTGCAGCCGCTCAAGCTCACGGCTTCTCGGTTCATCCAGTGCGGATCTTCCGGTCAGCACCACATTGGCTTCATAATTCCGCAGGGCAAATTCGGCCACGGCAAGTCCCAGCTTACCCATTCCGCCGGTAATCAGGTAGGTACCCTGTTTGCGGAAACCACTGAACTTTGCTTCGGGTAGTGACTCCAGCGGAAGGATCACACGGCCGGCTCTCGCTCCGCCTGTATAACTAATTTCCACAAATGACGCCTGCTTGCGGTACAGCAGCTCTTGCGCCGCGTAGAACGGAATTTCTTCAGCATGGTCGCAATAGATTACGGTCGGGATGAAGCTGCGGTTGGTGGCCTGAAGGGCCTTGGACAGCCCCCGCAGCATTCCCGCTCCCGGCTGGCTGCCGCTGCGGACTGCGCCAAGCAAGAAGCGGACCTGATCCTGGGAATAGAGCTGAGTAACCGCCTTGAACAGATACAGAACCGGATAAAAAGCGTTCAGGATCTCTGCCTGTTCCCCATCCCACTCATACAGAATAGCGTCAATCCTTATCCCCTTAGCCAGCAGCTCCGTGAGCAGCCTGCCATAATCCGCTTCCTGTTCAGGCCGGATGCTGTATTCCAGACTTCCGGCAGCTGCGCTGTAGTCCGCTCCCGGATTCACAATAATGATGTTGTCCGGAACCATATGCTCCCGGGCGAATGCTTCTGCCAGCCGGTGAGCCTTCCCTTTGTCCCGGACCATATAAAGCATATTCTTCACTTCGGCCTTGCTGATCCCTTCACTATGGCCGCCAAGCCCCCCGGCTTCCGGAAGCTGGGCTTCCTGCCAGCGCTCAGTGTACAGGTGAATACGGCTTGCCGCACTAACCGCATTGGTTGGCTGAATGGCCCGGATCGTGAAGTCTCTGGCCTCCACCAGCACTTCCCCCTGCTCATTCAGAATGTAGACATTGAACCGCTTCATCCCCGCTGCCTTGCCTGCGGTCTCCGGTACGATCTCCGCATAGGAATAGCAGCTTGGCGTCAGCCTGCCGTAGATGCGGACTTCACCGAGTGCGAACGGAATATGCAATCTTAGCTGCTTGTACGCCTCGGCTCCGCCGATCCAGGTCACTGCCCGCAGCGCAGCATCAACAAGGGACGGGTGCAGCATATATTGGCTAAATGCAGGCAGCAGGTCCGGAGGAAGGTCGAGCTTCTCCAGCGAATCTCCGCTTCCGCACAATGCTTCTGTTGTAGCCTGGAAGCTTGGCCCATATTGAAAACCGATGGAGCTTCCAAACACCTCGTTGTAGCAGAAATCCTTGGCAATTCTGACTCCGCCCCGGGCCTGAATAGCGTCAAGCTTGAAGCTGCGCCGCTCCGCCTGCTGTGCAGTCCCGGTATAGAGCTTGCCTGTGCAATGAATAAGCCGGGTACCGTTCTCCGCGGTATACACCTGGAACTTCATATATCCTGATTCGGGAGTGAGCTGTATATAGGCATCCCGTGTATCGGCCACTTCCAGCCGGTTCACCCATAGCACATCTTTAATGGAATGCACCTGCGTCCTGGCCGCGAATTCGCCGGCCGCCCTGACCATCTCCAGATAAGCGACTCCCGGCAAAATCACCCGTTCATCCACAATATGCTCGCCAACATAGAAATCGCTCACCTTAAGTGTCTTCACGAATAGCAGCCGCTCCGGGCTGGACTTCGCCAGATCAATCATCGGATGGCTCTGAGCCGGAGCGGCCTGAGGGGCCGCCATCCAATGCGAAGAACGGTTAAAGGCATAGCCGGGCAATGGCTGCTTCTTGAAGCTTCCGCCGGGATACAGCCTGCTCCATTCCAAATCTGCGCCAGCCAGCCATAGCTTCAGCAGAACCTCATGGAACCCGAAGGCTCCGTCACTCTGAGGCGATAATGCTGCCGTTTCCTTATCCCCTGCACACAGCCGGATCACCTCAGACTGCAGGACGCTCTGCCCGGCACATTGCTCCTGAAGCTGTTCTCTCCAGCTTGCGGGCCCGGCAATTTCGTCCATATGCTGATTGGCTTCATGCAGACAGGTATAGGGGACATTTAAATTCAATTGCTCCTGCCGTTCATTGAGCTGATTCCGGACAGCTTCGAGTACTCCAGCCTCTTCCTCATCAGAGGAAGTTAACAGCCGGACGGCCATTTCCTTGGATATGACCTCATCCAGAACAAGCTGGACCCATTCACTAAGCCGCGCATCACTTAAAGTGATGCGTTCCGACAAATCCCATTTCTGATTCAGCTTCAGCAGCGAACCGTAGGCGATCAATAGCAGAAGAACACGCTGCCGCTCCATTGCCTGGCCGCCCTCACCGGCAGCTAACAACTGCTCCTGATGCAGCAGCGAGTCTGTGGACAGCTTCGCTGCCTGCAGCGCCGGGGATTGATCCCAATCCCGCAAATATTTCTTAAAGGTAAATTGGGTTCGGCTGAGTATTCTGGCTTTCTCCACATAATGCCTGAACGCCGCAGCGTCAGCACCGGTGATGCATACATTGCGCAAGCCGGCAATATACGCCGGGCCAATGTTAATACGGTGAATCTTCACTTGATGAACAGGGTCTATGAAGGTCAGCTCCGGTCTTTGCAGCACCGTTTCCGCAAGAGTAGCCCTGCCGGTCAGAATGTCATACGCCTGAACAGGCGTAATCATTCCGCTGACCGCCATTGCTAGCAGCGTCCCTTGCTGCTCACCGCTCACGGATGCGACATCTACTCCCAGGCTGATCAGGACTTTAGCCAGCGTATAATTAATCAGGAAAGAGTAGGCGGCAAGCTTATCCTTGTTCCATTTGGCAATTGTAAGGCCACTCCGGATAGCGGCCGGCCCGCCGCGCAGCTCAGTTTCGGCAATAACCTCTTCAAGAACTTCGCGGATATACGGCTCTTCCATCACGCTCTTAATCTCCGTGTATCCTGTATAGATGACATTGGTGAAATGTACCGACCAGCGCTTGCGGCCCGGCTCCAGCCGCTCAACAGCGGAGGCAGCGGATTGCAGATACTCGGCTAGCTCCTGCCTGCTCCGGATGACAGCGCCGATTCTGTATTCCCGGCAATGGCGTCTGCCTGCAAGCAGCGTTTTGCATAACTCTCCGATGGATACGTCCGCTATCTCCGGCGAATTCAGATGAGACTTCCAGACGGCTATACTCTCGTTCAAACTGTCGCTATTCAGGGCAGAGAGAGTGAAGAGCTGCGCACCCGGTACGGATTTGTTACTGGCTCTGGCCGGTTTCGGTTGCTCGTAGGCCTCAAGAATCACATGGGCATTGACTCCGCCGAAGCCAAAGCCGCTTACGCCCGCCCGCAGCGGGGTCTGTTCATTGACCGGCACCCACTCCGTGTTGTCCGTGGCTACCTTAAACGGGGTATGCTCCCAGTCCAGCAGCGGATTCAGACCGGTAAGGTTGAGCAGCTTGGGAATAGTCTTATGCTTCATCATCAGCAGCACCCGGATGATCCCGGCAACGCCGGAGGCACTTGCCAAATGTCCGATATTGGTCTTGACCGAGCCAATGGTGCAGAACTGTTCCTGATCGGTGTACTGCCTGAACACCTGGGTCAGCGCTTCGACTTCAATCGGATCGCCAAGAGCGGTTCCGGTGCCATGCGCCTCAATATAATTGACGGTCGAAGCATCTACCCGGGCTTGCCGCAAAGCGGCTTCAACCAATTCCTTTTGCGCTTTCATGCTCGGTGCAGCGATGGTCTGTGAAGCGCCGCAGTGGTTCACTGCCGTTCCCCGGATAATGCCGTAGATATGGTTGCCGTCCCGCACCGCATCCTCCAGCTTCTGCAGCAGCAGGACGCCAACGCCCTCTCCCTGCACAAATCCGTCCGCATTCTCGTCAAAAGCCTTGCATTGTCCGTCCCGGCTCATCATATTCGACTTGGAGAAGGTCACGTACCGCCAAGGATGATAGGCCAGGCACACGCCTGCCGCTATGGCATACTTCGCTTCTCCGGCCTGGAGATTCTGTCTTGCTTTGTGAACAGCAACCAGTGAAGAGGAGCAAGCGGTATCCAGAGAGAGGCTCTCTCCGGTCAGGCCCAGAGTATGCGAGATACGGTTCGCCGCAATACATTCGAAGTTGCCGAGGCCCGCATAGTGATCGACCTTATCACCGCCGGTCAATGCAATCAGACCGTAGTCATTGCCGGTAACCCCGACATACACAGAAGTCCGTTCCTTCTGGAGTTCCGCCAGCGGAATCCCTGAATCCTCAAGACAATGCCATGTTTCCTCCAGCAGAATCCGCTGCTGGGGGTCCATGCTCGCCACCTCTCTGGGTGACAAGTTAAAGAAGGTATTGTCGAACTTGTCGATGCCGGATAATGAAGCACAGTATTTCACAAACTGATCATTGTCCCAGCCGAGGTCCGCCTCATTCTTCAGTCCGTATCTTCCGTTCTGCCAGCGGTCATAACTGATAGGCTTGACGGAATTCACATGATTGATCATGTTGTTCCAGTAGCTGCTGTAATTCTCTGCCTCTGGGAATCTGCACCCGATGCCGACAATCGCCACATCCTGCCCTGCTGCAGCCCTCCGCGGCTTAAGCTTGCTTGCCGAAGCCTTAGAGCTCATATACCGTCTCCTTTTCTTCGACAACCCGTTGTTCCCTCATCCCTCTAAGCAGAGAGAGAATGCTGTCCTCCTGGTACTGCTTCTTGATATACTTCTCCATCGTGCTCTTCCAGGCCCCGAATTCAAATCCAAGCGCCTGCAGCAGTGCGCCCAGCATGACGAAATTCTCATTCCGCACATTTCCCGTTTCCTTGGCAATGGCAGTTCCTTCGACATAAGTGACATGCTTGTACCGGCTGAAGCTGTCCTCGTACTTTCCTTTGTATGTATCTTCATTCAGCTCTGCCAGATTGACGAGCATCCGCCCCTCCTGTTTCAGGAAGCTTCCCCAGCGCAGCGCTTCGATCTGATCGAAGCCGACAATATAGTCCGCTGTGCCCATTTCAATCAGGGGAGAGTAGATTTTGTCGCCAAAACGAACCTGTGCATGCACGCTTCCGCCTCTTTGCGACATACCGTGCACCTCGGAGACCTTCACGTCATACCCGAGCGCAACCAGTCCCTGGGATAACACATTGGTTACAGTAATGACACCTTTTCCGCCCACACCGGCTAAAATAATGCTTGTAGCTGCTGTCATAGGTCGCTTAAGCCTCCTTAATGCTGTCATAGGGACAAACCTGCTGGCAGATGCTGCAGCCCTTGCAGTCCAGCGGATCAATCATGATTTGGCGGTCCACAATTTTGATTGCCGAGCAGCCTAGCATAGTGCATTTTTTGCAATTCACACAAGTAACATTGTCAATGATGTATTTTTTTGTCGGTTCCGCTTTGCTTTTGAGAAGTTCACAAGGATGTCTGGAGATGATTACGAACGGTTCAGTGCTGTGCTTGGCTGTGTCCACACACTGCTGCGTTTCTTGGAGGTTGGTGGGGTCTAGTATTCTGAGGTTGTCCGGTTTAATGCCCAGTGCGAGCACAATATCTTCAATCCGTATGGCTTCCGACGTGCTGCCCTGCAGTGTGCGCCCGGTGCCCGGGTTCTCCTGATTGCCGGTCATAGATGTGGATCGATTGTCCAGGATACAGATGACAATCGGAGTCTTGTTGTAAACTGCGTTCAGCAGTCCGGTCATACCTGAGTGAAAAAAGGTGGAGTCACCGATGAAGGCGAATACCTTCTTGCCCATCGGTTTGAAATCCTGAGTCCGCTGCATGCCCGTTGCCATAGAGATGGAGGCGCCCATGCAGAGCACGGTGTCTAGCGCCTTGATCGGCTCGGTGCCGCCCAGCGTATAACAGCCGATATCCCCGGCGGCAATAATGTCCCTGTGCTGCTTGACTGCGCTGTACAATCCGAGATAACCGCAGCCTGCACACAGCCTAGGCGGCCTAGGCGGTACTTGGACACCCTCGTAGCAGTCGAATTCTTCACGGGTGATCGCTTTTCTGATAATTTCCGGGTTCAGCTCGCCGCAGACGGGAATGATCTCCTTACCGGTACAGGCAATGCCCATCGCTTTAAGTGAGGTTTCGATGAAGGGCTCGCCCTCCTCGACGACATAGATTGTTTTGGCCCATGCAGCGAATTCTTTGGCCTTCTCGTCCGGAAAAGGATAACTCATACCCAGCTTCAGCACGGATACCGTATCTCCGAACACTTCCTTAACATATTGATAGGATATTCCGCTCGTCACTATGCCGATCTCCGGAGAGCTGTACTCTATTACATTTAGAGGGGAGGCATTGGAGTATGCCTGAATATCCAGGAGATTCGCTTCGATTTCCAGATGCCGCTTTCTGGAGATGGCCGGAAGGAGCAGCCTGTCCAGCTTGTTTTTCTTATAGTTCTTGAATTTCTCCTCCACCGCCAGGTCTTCCTGAAAGTGAACAATCCCCTTCGAATGGGACACCCGGGTTGTGGTCCTGAACAGGACAGGCGTATTGAAGCGCTCGCTGATCTCGTAGGCTTCTACAATCATATCCTTGCATTCCTGGGAGCTGGTCGGCTCGAGCAGCGGCATCTTGGCATGACTGGCATAAATGCGGTTGTCTTGTTCGTTCTGCGAGGAATGGATCCCCGGATCATCTGCCGAAACAATGACCAGACCGGCATTTACACCTTCATAGGTCATATTGAACAGCGGGTCTGCCGCCACATTCACCCCTACGTGCTTCATGGTGGTCAGGCTGCGGATACCGGCGATACAAGCGCCTGCTGCTACTTCCAGAGCTACCTTTTCGTTGGGTGCCCACTCGGCATACACGCCCTCATAGACACTGATGCTCTCGACAATTTCCGTACTCGGTGTTCCGGGATAGGATGAAATGATTTTACAATTTGCTTCATAAGCGCCTCTTGCAATTGCCTCATTACCCATCATTAGAGCTTTCATCGGATCGTCCTCTCGTTCATCTCATTTAACAGAACCACGCGGCTGAATTTCTCCCAAATCACAGATTACATATTTAACATTTATAGGCTCTTACTACTTATATATAGGCTATAATCAATATTATAGTGTTACTATTAACTTTGTTACTTTTTTTTAATAAATTCCTGCCTTTCAGTTCCTTAATCTGCTAATTTTCACAAAATTGAAATAATTAAAAAGCCTGCAACCTTTTATTGCAGACTTTTCAAATAAAAACGTATATTTTTCTTTTATAGTATTTATTGTCGATTCCCCTCAAAAGGCCAAATGGACCAGACCGTCCTTCATAGATACCGGATTGTGGGTACAGAGAAGCATTCCAAATCCGTTTGCAGTGCCATTGTCCTTTAGGTCCTTCAACAGGATTCATTTATCTTTCAGTGTGTTAATTAAAGCCAGTATGCGGTTAATCTTCGTCTCTTCCTTTTTGGCGAGCTCGATGTAATGTATCTGCTCCCGCTTAAGATAATCTGGCTGATCCAGGAATGGATCAAGCATATCGTGATCTTCAAGGTTTCTGGTGATGTAGTCCGGCACCACAATATTACGGCTCTCCTCATCTTTTGTAAGAATGACATGGAGTTTGTCACCGGGCTTTTTAAGTACGGCTCTTCGGATGAATTCATTATATACAAAATAATGCCCGTTTCTTGACGGCAGCAGCGTATGTTCGAACCGGTGTCCGTCAACGGTAATTTTAACCGGCACTTTACCGTTCGTATCGAATATTTCCTTCACTGCATAAGGGAAATACACTACTTTCCATTTCATTTTGCCTTCCAGCATCTTGATCTCGCTATCAAATTCATACTCCATCTTAAGCATCACTCCTCATTATAAAGAAGCTTCAATATCCACTTTGTCTCACACTTCGGCATTGTGTCTATATTCTTGATCTCTATAAAAGAAACCTTCACATTCCCGGCAATGCTATTGGCAAATTTGTGAATCCCCAGACAAAAGGCTACTGCTCCTCAATGTGGAAGTAGTAGCCTTGGGTTTCAGTGATAAATACCGGACTCCTGCTGCGATTCACCGGAAAAGGGCTGAACCGGCAATGCTGCATGATTTTCTCTGAATTTATGCTTATAGTCTTCGAAATCCCATGTCTCCAGGAATTTATCTGCCGCAGTGTGGCCGGATGAGAGCAAGAAATGCTTATCTTCTTCCGTCAATTCGAACTTTGTCGTCGTTACTTTACCAGTAGGAATAAATATTGTGCGCTCTTCCGCATGTTTGTCTACATGTCTTTGATCATGAGCCTGCAGCATGGTTTTGAACATCCCTTTGAGTAAAGAGACCGGACCATTGATCTCTATCGATTGGGCATAGGTTCGCCTTTCCGACAGTCTGAATCCGAAGGTTGGCCACCGCGGGACTCCATCTACGTCAAACAGCCAGATCGGATAATTGCTAAGCATTCCTCCGTCCAGCATATAATAGGGTTTCTTCTGCAGGGGCGTATGCCAGACATAGGGTTGAAAAAAGAAAGGCAGCGTGGTGCTCATCCGAACTGCTGCGGCTATGGGGAATTCGGACGCCTTCAGACCATAGTGAGGCAAATCATTAGGAAAAACTGCAATCCGCCCATTGCTTATATTCGAGACTATTATCGAAAGCTTGCCTTCGGGAATATCTCCAAACGTTACAACTTTCTTACGCTTCAGCCATTCCGTCATTACCTGTTCTAAAATGTGGTTGCTGTAAATGCCTGACTTCATCATTAACGGAAGCGTTTTGTTCAAGATCGGCAGGCTGTTCATTCTGGTACGCCCGAGCAGCTTCATATAGTCCAGCGAGCTCATCAGCTCTCTGATTTCAGCACTATTGTAACCGCAGGCCAACAAAGCTGCGACGATCGCGCCGGCAGAAGTCCCCGCAAGCTTGTTCCAGGTATATCCTCTGGATTCCATCACTTCAATGGCTCCTACAAAAGCAATTCCCTTTACGCCACCGCCTTCAAAGACTGCATCTGCCTCCACCTGAGTACCCCTCCTGTTACAAATAAAAGATGTATCTGTAAGTATGTGTTGGATACTCTGATTTATTCACCTGTAAAACAACAAAAAGCGGATGCACCAGGACCATGAAACCAGTCTTGGACAGCCGCTTGTTGGGGAGACAGATCAAAAGATCCACATGATCACAAAAATGAAAAAGGCAATGACAGCTATGGCAATAACCAGATCGGATATTTGCCTCCATAAGCCTGGAGGGCCTTCGGTGTGATACTTCTGCGCATTCACGTCATGGTTGGCTTTATGCCCGCCGGGATCAGTCGAATTCGCATGTGGTCCCGGATTAAAGAAGTCACCCATGAAATCACCTCCCTTTCCATGATTATACACCATTTAATCTCACTTTTGATTCATTTGTCCTGAAACAGCACTTATTGTTAAAAAGCGATTTGCACCGATCCGTCCTCGTAAATATCGACCCGCTGGGTGCATAGGAGCATGCCGAGTCCGGAAGCGGTGCCTTTGGTCTTCAAATCCTGCTGTCTGCGCTCCCATAGCTCGCGGTCGTGGATGATGTCATACAAGTAATAGCTCTCAGCGTTAGCCGCTTCCATCTCCTCCACAAAAATGAACCCGCCCGGGAACATGCTGCGGAACCACTGGGCCGCTTCCAGGTGAGAATGGAATACCGGAAGCTCCTGCTCAAACCGCTCTGACAAATAACGCTGCTTCAGCCGGCCGATCCTTACATAATACTCTTCAAGATTGTACGGAGTTATCACCGGTAAGCCCCCCATCTCCATAAATATTTGAAATTTCGCATAAAAATATCATACTTTTAGAGGGATGAATATGACATTCTGCATGAAACGGGATGAAGTCTGTTCAACCGGCCCCGCAGAACTACGTATGATCTGTTCCTAATTCAAGATTGAAGTGTTCATTCTTCTGCTCAGCGGGTAGTAGAATATGATAGGTCTAGTTACTGTGATCGATGCTATAAGGGCAGAAAGGAGCCGCTCCCATGGACAATACGGATATTATCGCAATTCTGGCTTTGGTTCTTGTGTTGCTGCTTATGTTAAGTGTGTTCCGTCTGAAAAAGCGCGTAACAGAGCTGGAGTCTCAGTTGGCGCAGAGGGACGCATATGGGGGACCTGCAGGAGCTGGAGGCAGGATGGCCGGCATTCCGACCCCGCTGTTCGTGCAGAACCCGGAGATTGCTCCTGATCTGGAGCGGAGGCTGCATCTGCTGCTGGCGGAGGGCAAGAAGATTCAGGCGATTAAGGTAATGCGGGAAGCACGGAATTTATCCCTGAAGGATGCCAAGGACTTCATCGACAATCTGGAGCAAGGCGGCACCTTCCGCTGAGCTGCCCCTGCAGAACCAAAAACGACCCCGTCCTCCACTTTATAGTGGAAGCTGAGGTCGTTTTTTATGGTGCCGGATTGCCGGCAGCCCGGCTGGGGTTATACGTCCTTTTTAACAAAAATCCGCAAAGAGAGCAGATAAGAGCCGTAGATAATAACAAGATAGGCCAGAACACCAATAACGGGCAGAAGCGTGCTGTCCAGCCTGCCGGTCTGGAACCATTCTGCAAGTGCCGGAAACCGTTCAGATAAACTTTTGAATGCCGTGACGTTCAGCATGATTAACATGATGAATACGAAATTGACGACTTGCATGCCCTTTTGTCCCAGCCAATAATACAGCGGCAGATAGAAGGAAGCAAGCAGCGGAAAAGACGCGGCCGCAAGGCCCAGCTCTCTCCAGCGGAGCGGAGCGTCTATCTTCCCCATCGCAAATGCAAACAAATAGAGCAGCAGTGTGCAGAGGATGCTGAAGGCCAAGAAAGGAATGAGCGTTAAATATTTGGCCTGAATCAGACGCTGCCTCGGTACCGGAAGACTGACAAGAAATTTCTGATTGTTATGCTGCATATCAATAGTGCAGGCATTGATCAGCAGCAGCATGGCCGGAAACAGCGAGAACATAGTGTAGGCATCCGCATTCGTATATCCCATGAGTATATAATACGGCACCAGCAGCAGAATGAATTTCCGGGTAAGGATGAAGTCTTTGCGGATCAGATGCAGGGAGCTATACATGCGCTTCACTTCCTTTTACCGTAAAATACATGATTTCTTCCAGAGTAGGCGTCTCGCAGATAGCCGTATCCCTGAAATACTGTTCGCCCTCCGCACGGTTGCTGATCAGACCCTCGAACCCCAGTCCGCTCTCGCGGATGCCGACGAACCAGCGCCGGACATCACGGTCGAGCAGCTCCTTCCCGCCTTTGATCAGGAGGTAACGCTCGCTGATACTCTCTTTCATCTCATTGAAAACAATCCGCCCCTCGTTGATGAATACAATATAGTCGGCAATCCGGTCCAGATCCATCGTGTTATGGGTGGAGAACAGAATCGATTTCTTCTCGTCCTGAATATGCTCACTGAGCAGCTCCAGCATCTCTCTGCGGAAAATCGGATCAAGCCCCGAGGTAGGCTCATCCATAATCAGCAGATCGGCACCATGGGATAAGGCGATGGCGAGCGAGAATTTGATTTTCATCCCCTTGGACAGATCCTTAATCTTCTTGCCTGGCGGAAGCTTGAACAGCTCCTGAAACTTCACATATGTATCTTCATTCCAGCGGGTGTAGAACGGCGCGATAACTCTCTTCATCTGCTTGACGGTGAGATTCTCATAATAGATATTCTCATCTGAGACGTACCCAATCCGCTCCTTGACCGCTGCTTGATATAGCTGGTTATTCTGACCCAACATCGTGATATTGCCTTGATCCGGGTAGATCATACCCATCATCATTTTGATCAGCGAGGTTTTGCCTGCACCGTTCGGGCCGATCAGGCCTGTAATAAAACCTTCCTTGATGGACAATGAGATATCCCTCAGCTCAAACCGGTCGTAGCTTTTGGTTAAATGGTCTAACCGGATTACATCGCTCATTCCTGTTCCTCCTCATAGAGCAGTTTCAGCATCTCCGCCAGTTCGGCATACTCCATGCCCAGCAGTCTGCTCTCATCAATGATTTCTTTCAGCTTGCCCTCTACAATCCGCAGCCGCTGCTCCCGGATATATTCCTGATCTGCCCCGGAGACAAAAGAGCCCTTGCCGACAATAGAGTTAATCAGCCCTTCACGCTCCAGCTCCTCGTAAGCCCGCTTCGTGGTAATGACACTGATCTGTAGCTCCTTGGCCAATAAGCGGATCGATGGCAACGGCGTACCGGAGACCAGTTCCCCTTGCAGAATCATCTGGCGGACTTGTCCCACAATCTGGGCGTAGATCGGTTCACCGGATGTACTTGATATCAAAATATTCATGCAGCAGCACCAGCGTCCTTTGCGGTATTTGTATTTAATGTATATATATAATATATACACTATGTCCAGTGGTGTCAATCCTCTATTCGCAACGGTCGGGTTGCTGCTGCGCCGCATATTTGGACTACCGCTCTCTCGCAGGTATTGATCTAATCACTTATGGGAAGTGGTGATGCTATATAGAGGCGGAAGCCGAATGCCTACACAGAGGGGAAGTTCATATGTCTAGAAAAACCGCCGTCTACCCGCTCAGCTGCGGGCTGCTGACGGCTGCCGTTATACTGCTCATGCAGCCTAAATATTCGTATAATGATCCGGATACGTTCTGGCATCTGGAGGTCGGACGCTACATGCTTGAGCACGGGAAGGTGCTGCATCATGCGATACATACCTTTTATGGAGACAAGCTGCCGTATATCCCGCATGAAGCCGGGTTTCAGCTGCTGATTACACGACTGTACCAGTGGTTCAGCTGGCCTGGGATCTATCTGCTGACCGCCCTGTGCCTGCTTGGCTTACTGTTGGGACTTATTCGTCTTGGAGAAGTATCACGTAAAGAGCTGGGTCTGCGGGAGAATCATGTTCTGCTCCTGCCCTTTGTCCTGCTGGTCTCCTGCTGGATCTACTATAACTACTTCAAGGGTAGACCGCAGATGGTCTCCTCTCCGCTGATTGTCTGGTTCTTCATCTGCATGCGGGAGTATCAGCTGAAGCCCGGGGCCAGGTATGCGGCAGCAATGATGATCCTCTCCTGTGCCGTTGCCAATGTCCATACCGGAGTATGGCTGGTGATTGCCGTGTTTACCGGTATGGCCGTGCTGGAATCGCTAATTGCACGCAATCTCAGCTGGAAGCGGGCTGCCGTCTTCCTGCTGGTCCTGCTGGCCGGTCTGCCGAATCCGGGAGGACTTCAAGGACTGCTGTTCATCTTCACCGTCACACACAATAACTACAATCTGCTCATTAATGAATGGCAGCCTCTCTCCTTCAGCCGGCCGGACCAGCTGCCGATTCTGCTTCTGCTGCTCTTTTTCGCGGTCACCCTGCCCTTCTCCCTGCAACGGAAGCCGTTCCGCTTCTTCCTGATGACCGGTATCCTCTATCTCGGAGTATCAAATTTCAAGCAGAATCTGTTCATGTGGCTGTTCATTCCTTATTTCGCGGCAGTCTTCTTCGAAGCGGTTCCGCTTCCGGGCAAGCTCAGGCTGCGGACAAGCGGAAGAGCGGTTGCCCTTGGACTTGTCACCGGGCTGCTGATCAACACTGTATATATCTTCTCGGTCCCGCCAGTGGTGACTGCTGCAGATTACCCTGTCTTAGAGATGAGCTATGTACTGGAGCATACACCGGCAGGCAGGCGGCCTAAGGTGCTGTCCAGCTATGGGTCTTCAGGTTATGTGATGTTCCGCGGCGGGGATGTGCTCTGTGACGGGCGTCAGGACCCTTTTATCACCAAGGCTTCGATTGGAATCATGGGCTGGAATGCCTTCGAACGCTCGATGTACGGCTTCTCCGAATACTTGCCTGATATCGTGAAATATGACCACCCGGATTATGTGATTGTGCGAAACGGCAGCTCCGGGAGGCTGTATCAGGACTGGGTGAAAGCACTCGGCACTCCTGTCTACAAAGGAAGCTACGGGAGTGTATTTGTTCCCGGCAACGGAAAGCAGCCCAAAGAAGATCCGGGGTTACAGAGCAGCTGAACTATACGGCATCAGCCGGTTAAACCCGCAGCCCTTAGGAAAAGACTGACAATCTCACTTTGCAGCCGCACTCTTAAGGAGAAATCAAGACTCCAGCAGGTTTCCACTGTAACAGCTCTCGCTCCGAGCAGTCGCTGCATAGCCATACGTGAAGTCCCGGCGCGCTCGCGGCGGCGGATATTGAAGCGGTAAGCTTTATTCGGAACCGACAGGTTCATCTTCTTCACAATTTGCTTCGCCACACCTGCCGCCCGGCTAGCCGGGCTGATAATCAGCGTCTGCCCTACGCGCCGCGGATTAAGCTGTGACAGCCCGTTCGCTTCATGCAGATCCAAATACCAGGATGGACGATAACGTGCAGCGAGTTGAAACACCGCTGCTGACAGCGGATGTCTAGCCTTAGCGCCTGTACCCACCGGGAAGGTACGGTTCAAATCAGGTTTGCCGCGGATGCCCTTCCGCCGTGCGGATACATTCACCAGCGGGACAATAATCAGCTTCCCTCTGCGCAGAACCCACTCTCCGCGTTTGAACCGGTTTACGATCCCCTGTGCCGCACGGGTACTAGCCGGTTCATTGCCATGAACGCCGGAGATGATCATAAATACAGGACCGGGCGCTGCACTGCTAACGACATAATAAGGTGTGGCATAGGGAGTTCCTGCTGCCAGCATATGCTTCTCGACAGACACCGCGTTTCACCTCCGTTTACGTATGCAGAAGTACATTCGCTTTATTCTGTAATGTATGCGGATCGCCAATGGTGGATTGGACACATAGACTGGCGCGGCAAAAAGCCGGGTATAGTCCAGACGGACCTTACCCGGCTTCTGTGTTCATAACGGTTATTCAGTGAAATACAACCTGGTTTTTTCCGCTGGATTTCGCCTCATAGAGCGCCTTCTCCGACCCGGCAATGAACTCTGAAGTACGGTCCGTTGTAAGAGGGACTTTCAGCAGACCGCCAATACTTACGGTGACCACGCCTTCTTCTTCATAACGGTCGCGGGGAATTTGCAGATCATAGACACCCTTGCGCACAGCTTCGGCCAGCTGCTCCGCCTCTCCGGCGGTTGCCCCGGACAAGGTCAGGATGAAGGCTGCTCCGCCGAAGCGGGCGACGAAGGCGCCGTGCTGCTTGCTGATAAGGTTCAGTACATCGGCTACTGACTGAATACACAGATCTCCGCCTTTTAACCCGTGGACCGCATTATAAGAATGGAAATCATCGATGTCAATAGACAGTAATAGAAGCGGCTCCTGCGCGCGCAGGCAATTCTTCCATGTACTAGTGAGCTCGTTCTCGAACGCCAGCCGGTTCGGCAGATCCGTTAAGGAATCCGTTGTCAGGTAACTCTGCAATTGGGTAGTTACACTGGTGTAGGCTTCACCCTTCGCATCAGCGTTAGCCCCCTTACTCAGAACAGCCATGACGGAAGGTTTGCCGCCGTGGATTACAGAGGCCAGTGTCAGGTTCATGTCCAGCGTCAGTCCATCCGCATTCTGAAACTGTCCGCTGCCGGTTACGAACTGGCTCTTGTTCAGGGTGAGCTCCGAGAAATACTGACGCAATGCAGGACGGTATGATTCGTGCACATATTTCAGGAACGGCTGACCCGTTAGGGACTTGCCCTTCTCTATAGCCATCAGGTCCAGCGCACGGTTATTGCTATAGACGATAAGATCATCGGTAATCATAAAGAAAGCTACCGGTGACAGCTCCATCAGCTGGAGATAACGTTGTTCATTATGACGCAGACTTCGTGCATTCTGCAGTGCCTGTTCCTCGGCCTGACGCAGCTGATTCTCCGTCTGTCCGCGCAGGATAGATTTCAGCTGAGGCAGAATGTTGAGATGCTGCTCTTTCCAGGGAAGTGAAGTAGACTGAACGACCTGGCGCCATTTCTCAAAAGATTTCCGGGGAGACAGACGCATCCCGTCATTCTCCTGAATGACAGCCTTGGCCGGATCTCCTGCCCAGTCCACAATCTCTACAACTTCTGGTCTGAACCAGATCATATAGTTCTGCTGTCCGGGAGTCAGGGCCAGATACAGTACTCCGGAGGCCTTGTCCTTGTAAGCTTTGGCTGATTCATATTCCAGACTGAGCCTCGAAGTACAGTAAGTGTAGTCCCTGGCTTTACCGGCCAGCCAGCCCGCAAGCTCCCGTACCTGATCCTGGGAAGGCGTAACCCCGTACAGCATCAGCTTGTCCTGGTAACATACCGCTGCTCCTGAAGCATCCATTAGCGCAAGCAGCGTCTGCTCTTCCTCTCCCAGCTGCTCAATCACCCGGAAGGAGCTTGAATTTCCTGTGAATACATCGACAATCCGCGTCGCTTTGGTCCGCAGCTGCAGCTCTGTCTGATACGTATCCAGCTGCTGGCGCTGGTACAGCTCACTGGAGAAGAAGGAACCCAGGAAATTGCACAGATTGCGGATGCGATGCGGTACATACTTTGGCGAATGGTGATGGCAGGTGATCAGTCCCCAGAGCTTGTTATTATTAATTAACGAGATGGTTGTAGTAGCTCCAACTCCCATATTCTGCAAATATTCGATATGCAGCGGGGAGACACTGCGCAGGATCGACAGGCTGAGGTTCAGCGGCTTGCCGGTTAGGGGCTGAAGCACCGGGATAATCGGTACCGGCGTATAGTGAACATCCACGATGGTCCGCAGCCAGTTGCGCAAGTACAGCTCACGCGCCTGCTTGGGGATATCCGATGCCGGGTAGTGATGCCCGAGGAACGGTTCCAGACCTTCCTCCTTCGCTTCAGCTACAACTTTCCCGTTCCACTCGTCATCGAATTCGTAGATCATCACGCGGTCATAACCGAGCATTTCTTTGACCTGTTCAGCCGCTGCCTGACTGGCTTCAATCCGGCCTGCAGTCTGCTTCATACGGCCGAAGAACGTGCGGATCCATTCAAAATCATTGGCTCCTGCACCCTCCTCTTCTGAGGCAGGCTCCAGCTCGACAATCATCAGCCCTTCACTTTCGTGAATAATGCTGAAGAAATCGGTCATCTCTCCTTCAACTTCAATCTTCAGGACAATATATTGTAAATCTGCGGTTTCCTTGGCGTTCACACTGCGCTCCAGTAAGGCCTGAAGCTGACTATCGCCTACCAGCTCAGCCATAGAAGTTCCGAGCAGCGTCTCTGCAGGAATTCCCAGCAGTACATCTGTGTTCCGGCTGGCCTGGACAATAAGATTGTCATTGCCCTGCGTCACTGCCAGCAGCACGCCATGCGGCTGAATAAGCCCGGGAATATGGATCGGCTCCTTGTCGCAGTTCGTGAGGTCCAGCGATTCATTCAGTTCCAGACCGGCTTCGTTCAGCAATGTGCGGTTGAGCGGATCATTTTCGTTATGGGCTTTAGAGTCTGACATGGTGCAACGCCTCCAATGAAGTAAAAGATTTCTATGCATACATTATGTGTAGTTTCATATTATCTTATTTTCGGTAGCGTTAACAAATCGCGTGTACGTTAGAAGAAACTTCTATCTGGGAGGGCCGGGGGTATTTCCGGGACAGATGGATACAAAAATCCCGCCAGTTCAGAGCTGGCAGGAGAATACAATCAACGTAGCTTCTTCGCTATGCCTGGAATGGAATAATTATGTATAATATTTATGGTTAGAGGAAAGTCTTAGGAGGTTAAATCATATGGAAGAAGTACGGATACAGAAGCATGACCGTTCCGTGAGCTTCAGAGTTGCAACAGATGCAGGGGAATTTATCGTCTTTGATTTGTCACTTTCCAGCCCAACCCGTAACCGCACCCTCTACAGCGGAAAAGAGTTTAGTCTGGCTTGGGCAGCCGCAGAAGCGGTACTGGGTGAAATCGCAGTCCCTGATGAACTCTTGAAATTCGCAACAACAGCCTGATGCCCCAGAGTTGACCCCTCAACAGGGGTCTTTATTATTCTTATACGAGGTGACCGTAAATGAGAAAATACAAACGTTCAGGCAGAGACATTGTTTCTTTCCTGCTGGGATTCGCTTCTGTGCTGATCATTGCCTTCTTCGTTATCCGGTATGTTCTTCAGAATGTTTCGTTTGGGCCTTAGGGGGTGGCTGTGGATGTCGAGTCACTAATTAGCTTTGAAATGTTGTACGTAATACAGGCGTGTTGATTTACCAAAAAAAGGACAAAAAAGGCCGCCATTTCGGGTAATGGTAAGTACCACCAAACCAAACCGAAATGAGGCGACCTCATGAACAAGAATAACCCATTCTTAGCTGTATTTAAACAAGTTTTAACCCAAGAAGAAGTAGCCGAACTAACCGGGCAAGAGAAAGACTATACGGACACTGCAACTAAATTCACGGTGTATACCATGCTGCACTATCTCGCCCAAGCCAGTTATCTGAAATGGGACGGTTTTCGTGAGTGTGCAAGGCTAGCTCCAACCCATGATTTAGTTCCTGTTCACTACTCAACCCTCTCGAAAAAAGCCGGCGAGGTTCCCTATGAGATCTTTAAACGAGTCTTTCGACTCCTGGTGAAAAAATGTAATCGCGAAACCCGGCGTCACCTGAATCTTCCCAAAGATTTATTACTAATCGACTCTACGACGATCACGGCATCCAACCATCAACTGTCCTTTGCGAAATACAAAAAGCACAGAGGGGGCCTCAAAATGCACACGGCCTTCTCCTATGCTCAGCAGTCTCCCCTTCAGGTGGAAGAAACGATCGCCAGACGCCACGACGCTCCGTTAGGCGAAGTATTGGCAAATCCAGACTATATTATAGTACAGGACCGGGCCTATGGGAAAATCGGGAGATTGGATCATTATGTGTCCATAGGCCAGTCCTTTGTGATTCGGCTTAAAGACAATCTACACTTAGTCGAACCGGAAATACACACCTACCAACTCCAAGGAGATCCCAAGATTGTACGAGATATCATCTGCAATATCGGCCAAGGAAAGTGCCGTTCTGCGGAGCGTCAACGTGTGGTTGAATTCAAAAATGACCGTAACCAAGTGGTCCGAGTGGTCACCGATTTAAGAGAAGAGTCCCCAGAAGTCATTGCCGAAATCTACAAAGCCCGTTGGCAAATTGAAGTCTTTTTCCGCTGGATCAAGCAGCATCTCAATGTACCTAAATTGTTTGGAAAAACAAAGAATTCGGTCTACAATCAGTTGTTTGCGGCGTTCATGGTCTATGTTCTTTTAAAGTGGTTGTTTGACGTAATGAAAGACAAAGTCCCTTGCTTCGTAAAGCTTACTTTCTTGGAATTTATGCAGTTCCTGCAGAACCAGAATCTTCCGGTCGAGTGGCAGGTTCAGTTTGATTTGCTCCGGAGAAATACTGGAGATTTCTGTGAATTAATCAATCCAGTATCTGGGTAATCAACACGCCTGTACGTAATACAACTTGGACTCATAGATATAAGGGAATTTGTAAGGTTTGTTGTATGAAATACAACAATTTCCAAGCACAACAGCATGAATACGGGGAAATCCTGCATTTTGTACAACATTTTTCGTTTAAGCTCAATATTGAGAGAAGAATGTTGTATTTCGTGCAGGATTTTTGGGATTTACCCTCCATCGAAAGTAACCCTTCTCATTTCACGCAAAAAGGAGCATTGGGGGAATGCTCCTCTTCGGCTTGCATATACCGTTATTGGAACTGCGCCTCCGGCAAAAGTTAATCCGGAAGTTATATCAATAAGTTACCTTGAAAATGACAATAATACAAGTATTTCCTACTCCGTCCAAGAAAATATGCCCTTATAATGATTGCGCTTCCCTGTATAGCAGCCCATGCGGGTATTTCGGCCGGAACGGACTTTGCCGACTGAAGAGCTCGCCCGTTATAATGGACCTACTCTGCGCAGAGAGTAAACGAGAGAAGGTACTTATACAATGGATGCTAATCCCCCTATTCAACGCAGGACCGCACAATATTCCCATATCGTTACGGAGGGCACACATTATGAGGTCGGCCGTGCATTAGGCGCTCATTACAAGCACAATTCCGAGCTAATCTCATTCTTATCCTCTCCATTCATGGGGGCTTCCCCGCTTCTGCCGTCTGCGGCAGATAAAGTGATGGAGAGCTTCGAGAAATATTGCCCCGGCATGAACGAAGAAATCAAAGGCTTCGCCGACGAGACCGGTATCGAACCCGGCCAGGTTGTGTTCTATTGCTCCTACTTCCAGCCTTCCGGCCACTGCACACAGGCTGCATACCGGACAGGTCCGGATAACGGCGGGCATATCTGTCATATGCGTAATTATGATTTTGGCTGGGAGGATGAGCCTTATAATCAGCTGCTGCTCAGTACAACACGGGTGAAGGGTAAACCTGCACATATCGGCTTTGCGCTCCAGCTGTTCGGCCGTTATGACGGAATGAATGATGCAGGGCTTACCGTTACAACAACGTCGGGGAGAATCCGGCCGGAGATGACCGGGGAAGGCTTTATTTTTCCGGGAGTGGTCCGCGCCTTGCTTGACAACTGCACCACTGCGGAAGAAGCGGCGCTGCTGATGCGCAGCATGCCAGTCTCCGACTACCGGAATTTCCTGATCTCAGACGCCAAAGGCGATATCGCACTAGTTGAAACTGCCGGTACGCAAAAAGAGGTCCAGTATTATCCGGCAGCGGCGGGCGGGAACTGCAACCAGCTTGTCCTCCCAGCCAACCATTATACCCTTCCATCCATGCAGGTTCATAATTTGCAGGTGATGGGGAATTCGAGGACAAGGTATGAAGCGCTGCGGTCGGCACTTACGGACGAAGTTGCCCTCCAAAGCCCCGTGGGAGCCATGCAAGCCATCGCAGGCACAGAATACCCTAAGGGAGTCTGCTGTCATCATTACAGTGAGGGCTTCGGAACGTTATGGTCCATGGTCTGTGATAACTCGGCACGCGAGGCGCACATCTGCTTCGGTTCCCCGCAGCTGAACAGCTGGAGGACTTATGGGTTCAACTACCCGGCCGGAGTGCGCGAATATCACGCCGTTCTGCCTAACCGCCCATCTACAGCCGGATTCTGGAATCAGCTGCCTTCCGCAGAATAGAGTGCACGAACTCTGTCTTCCCCTCACAATACGAATCGATATCATAACGGTATTCGTCAGCCAGCCGCTGCTTAACCGCTTGATACTCCTCAAGGTCAGCTGGACTGCTGCGCAGATAATTGCGGAAAGCGATATGCTCAAGATATCCCTTCCCGTCCTTGGGACAGACATAGAGATGGTATTTCATGAAGCCGTCATCCTTCACGCTTCTGAAGGCTTCCCTGCCCTCAATCCCCAAATTGCCCTGATGCTCATAACCGTACTGCTGTAATCTCCGGATGATCTCCGGCAGCTTCTCATAGCTCTCCATCACCAGATCGATATCGATAACAGGTTTGGCCGATAGTCCCTCGATGGAAGTACTGCCCACATGCTCAGCCGCTATGATCAGATCTCCCGCGATCTCCAGCATCCGCGCTTCAATTCTGGCGTATTCTGCCTTCCAGGCCGGCTCGTAGGGAACAACTTCAACAACTTTTGTTTTCTCAGCGATGATCTTCCCCTCCTTGGTGTGAACAGTTTTTAGTAAATATATTATAGCGCACCTGTCAACGGGGGAAGGCGCCTGCCTGCTAAGTATTCTATGTAACGTTTAAGTCTGCCGGGATAAAATGCAAACCGCTATCTCATACTATCCAACAGATATGGAGGTGAACAGTATGCCCAAGAACAGTGCAGATCCGAAGCATGACCGTGCTGATAACCGTGCCGATAAAAAGAACAACCA
Source organism: Paenibacillus sp. FSL E2-0178 (assembly GCF_038593005.1). Taxonomy (NCBI): domain Bacteria; kingdom Bacillati; phylum Bacillota; class Bacilli; order Caryophanales; family Paenibacillaceae; genus Paenibacillus; species Paenibacillus sp. FSL E2-0178. The sequence continues at coordinate 241,762 of NZ_CP151953.1, read as the reverse complement.
GCAGAATCACTCCAGCATCACCGAAATCCCCCAGATGGTAAATCCGGATAAAGCAGAAGATTATGTGCCAAGCTTAAATGGCGTGACCAAGAACGAAAGCTGAATGTAAAAGGACCGGGCTTCGCTGATGAAAACATTGGCGGAAGTCCGGCCTTTTTTATGTTTTCCGATGAAATTCCAGAACTCAAGCACAGCCGGGAATCAGAATTCATATATGAATTAGAGTGTGTGAATCTGAACGGACAATGTAGTTATAAAGTTAATGTAGTGATAGAATAATACAATCATTCTAATAATCACGGGAAGAGTGGAAATATGCGAATAGGATTTTTTGACTCCGGAATAGGCGGGTTAACGGTGCTTCATCAGGCACTGAAATTTCTGCCGCAAGAAGATTACCTCTTTTACGCAGACACTGCACATGTTCCTTATGGAGAGAAAACAAAAGAAGAAGTTAGAGAGTACATTCTAAATGCTGTAGATTTCATTGCTAAACACAATATAAAAGCTTTGGTTATTGCTTGTAACACTGCCACCAGTATCGTGATTGAGGAGCTCCGAAGCCGGTATGACTTTCCTATCCTGGGCATCGAACCGGCAGTGAAGCCTGCCATTGAACAATCCGAAGGAAAACAGAAAAAAGTTCTGGTGTTAGCCACGAGACTTACGCTGCAGGAGAAGAAGTATCATGATTTAGTTCACCGTATAGATCATGGGGAAATTGTGAACAGTTTACCTCTTCCCGGGCTGGTGCAGTTCGCTGAAAGCTTTGAATTTGATGAAAAGAAGATCATCCCCTACTTGAATCAAGAATTGTCCCGGTTTAATTTGCAGCAGTACGGCACGGTGGTACTCGGATGTACTCATTTTCCTTATTTTGAGAATAGTCTTAAGAAGGTTTTCCCTGAAGACGTCGATTTCATCTCAGGAAGTATTGGAACAGCCAGACATCTGAAACGTATCCTCGAACACAAAGGTCAGGTTAACCAAGGTACTGGTGATATCATCTTTTTCAAGTCTGGTGTGAAAGTTGAGGATACCTGCACATTAGACAATTATCATCGCCTTTTCAAACTTCTGGATGAACTGTGAATTGAATTACGATCAGCAGCTGATGATTACCGGAGAAAAGGAAGTGTATGACTTGAGCCACTATGAAGCGGTCATGGGGAGATTACGCCGAAGCCCCCTGAAGAATATAACGCTGCTCAAAATGATGACCGCCTATCACACTCAGATTGACAGTACGCTAATCGAACAGCAGGATCACTGGGGAGTGTTATTGATGATGCCTACCGTGACCTTCCCCTACGATCACCGGACCTATCCTGAGGCCGACACCGTTGTGCTAATGGACTACAGCAGCCCGGAGGTCTTCCCCGCCCTGCTGAAGCTGCTGCCAAGGGACGCAAGGCTCGTATTTAAGCTGCAGGAGGATGCGTACCGCCAGGCGCTGGAGCCGTATTTCACACTGCATAAAGTCCGCAGTCTCTATTCCTATTCTACGGCCGAAGGCCAAACCTTCAGCGCGGACGGGGCATGCATCGTAAGTGAAGCAATAGATGAACGGCTGCTGCCGTTATGGATGGCTAACGACTATTCACAGGGGGAAATCAGTCAATATTTTCAGGAGGGGGCTTTCTCTGTAGCATTGTTCGAGGGAGACGTGCCGCTCAGCACTTGTATGGTATTCCGCAATGAGGAGTCTGTCTGGGAGATTGGAGCTGTACATACGGCTGCTGCCGCAAGAAAAAACGGACTGGCGCAGCGCGTGGTCCGCACAGCGTTATACCATACTCTGCAAAGGGGATATATTCCGAGGTATCAGGTACTTGAAGACAATCTCGCCTCGATCCGTCTGGCTAAATCGATTGGACTTACCCCCGCAGTGAAGCTTGAGCACTGGATTAACTATTAACGGTTATCTCTGTATTCAAAATATTATATACTGTTAGAAACATGTATCTGTCTATGGAGCCTCTGCTCACAAACTATGAAGGAGTTAACTTATGAGTTATCAACCCCCACCCTTTGGAGATCAGGAATTTTATCAACAGTTTCCCCCGCCGCCCCGCCAGGAGCGGACGAATGGCAAAGCGATCGCAGCACTGGTGCTCGGCATTCTCTCCATCGTAGTTCCTTATATCGGACTTATCTTCGGGATTATTGCGATCGTTCTGGCTGCACTCGCCTTCAAGGAGATCCGTCTCCGCTATGAGCAAGGCCGGGGGCTGGCGATTGCCGGGCTGGTCTGCGGGATTGTCGGCACCATCATTTACGCTGTACTCATCCTCCTGTTTGTTCTTGCACTCGTGATGTTTGGTAATATTGACACCGGCACGGTGAATTATTTCAACAATTTAAACAGCTTCTAAATGGTGAAAAAATCAATAAAAGGAAGCTGACACCGGTTTCGATAACCGGCATCAGCTTCCTTTTATTGTTGCGGTGGAGTACCCTTGCTCATGAGAATGTTGATGCTCTCCTGCTGACGGTATTCCGTCGGTGTAAGCTGATATTTCTTACGGAACATTTGCGTGAAGTGGCGCATGTCCTGATAACCTACCCGTTCAGCAATTTCAGCCAGCTTCAGCTTGGGATTGAGCAGCAGCAGCTTGGCCTGCTCCAGCCGCAGGGAGGTTACATATTCCTTGTAGCCCTGCCCCGTCTTCTGCTTGAACAGCTGGCTGAAGTACGCCGGATTCAGGAACACCACCGAAGCCATTTTCTCCAGCGACAGATCCTCGTAGAAATGCTCCTTGATATAGTGCAGGGCAACATCAATGGCCTTCTCCCCGCTGCCTTTCATCGGCTCCAGTTCAAGCGCCTGGGAGGCCGATGCCTCCCGCATCCGCTTTACAACCTGCGGCACGGTGTTGAAGTCATAGCTGAGCCCGGAGTGGATAATCTGGAAAGGAATCTTCAGGTAATGCGTCAAATGAGCCTTGACCTCTTCCTGAAATTGCTCTACCCGGATGTTCTCACCCGGCGTAATAAGACCCAGCAGGCTCTGCCGGTCATAGCTGACAACGAATCCCCGTCCATGCTGGTCGATCAGCTCAGACAGTACATTCTCGACGATGAAATGCTCCAGGCGGACACTTTTGTCACCCGGGTCCAGCTGGATCATTACCAGATAGAAGTGGTTGTAATCTTCAATAAAAGGCTCAATATCCAGATTCCCGATATCCAGCCCAGAGGCCAGCCGCTGGAATACCCCCTCGCGGAGGAATCTCAGACTGGCCTTCAGCCGCTCGCCTTGCCGCGAGATATTGTTGTCCTGCTGGATTTCCGTTGTTAGGCTGTCAATGAGCTCGGTCAGCTTTGTTTTGCCGATCGGCTTAAGCAGATAGTCTCTCGCACCCAGCCGGACCGCTTCCTGCGCATAGGAGAATTCGCTGTGGGCAGAGATGACAATCCATTTCACATAGGGATACCGGCGCTTCGAAATCTTCATGAATTCGAGGCCGTTCATTCCCGGCATCAGAATATCGGTCAGCACAATGTGGATGCGCTGTTCTTCCATGATTTTAACCGCTTCTTCCGCCCGGGCGGCCACGAATACCTGATGCTCCGGGCTAATCTGCCCAATGGTGCGCTTGATGCCTTCACGGATGACCCGTTCATCATCGGCAATAAGAATATTCACGTAGTCTGTTCTCCTTCCACTGAAATCGGCAGCACGATGGCAACCTGTGTCCCTGCTCCGGGGAAACTCTGAATCTGCAGGCCATAATACTCCCCGAACATGAACTGCAGCCGGCGGTGCAGGTTCTGCAGGCCGATGCCGCTTTTGCCGCTCTCCTTGGGACTGGGACTAGGAGCGTCCCCATTCAGCGAGTCCTGCAGCCGTTTCAGCTGCTCCTCATTCATTCCGTTTCCGTTATCTTCCACAATCAGTCTAAGAACAGAACCTTCTTCTCTGGTATATACCTTCAGAATACCTTGGCGGCCCAGTGATTCCAGACCGTGCTTGACGGCGTTTTCAATTACAGGCTGGACTGTCATTTTGGGAACACGGATGTCCAGCCAGCGTTCATCGATTTCCGTAATAATCTGCAGCCGGCCTTCCAGCCGGATCGAGATAATCTTCAGATAATGGCCAATCTGCTCCAGCTCTTCGCGCAGACTCACTTCGGCCCCATCCTCCCACTGGCTGCTGTAACGGAACATTGAGGACAGGGACAAGACCAGCTCACCCAGCTGCTCATTGCCTTCCTCATCCAGCATCCAGTAGATCATATCGAGTGTATTGTACAGGAAATGCGGATTAACCTGGGACTGCAGCGCATGCAGCTCGGCATTCTTCTCACTGACGGACGAGAGCTTCACGCGTTCAATCAGCTCCTCGATCCGCCGGACCATCCGGTTGAACGAAGCCACGAGAATATTAATCTCCTGATAGGAGGAGACATTGACCATTCCGCGGAAGTTACCGACCTCTACCTGCCTCATCTCCCGGATCAGCTTCTTCAGCGGCGAGGAGATGGTCTGAGATACGATCGAGGCAATCAGCGTGGAGACAATAATCAGCGCCGAGATGACAATCAGCAAATAACGCTTCATCTCAATCAGCTCTACATTCAAATCCTTGTCCGGGGTTATACTCATCACCCACCAGCCGGAGAATGACAGCTTGGAGGCTACGACCAGCCGGTCGCTTTGCTGCTCAACCATCACATTCTGCGTAGTCGGCAGCATAGGCAGATTGGAGACGTCCGGCGTCGGATCTGTAGCAGAAGTGACAAACCGTCCATCCGGGGACATCAGGTATACCTGACTGTGCTCACCGAGCTTCAGATTCTCCAAGGCGTCCAGAACCGGCTGGGGATTCGTCTCATACAGCACGATCCCGATCGGCTTATGCTCATTCAGATCATAGATCTGCCGGCCGAAGGCGAACACCGGGCTGTCCTCCACCTGATCGATCAGGGAATGCTGGTACACCCCCAGCCAGACCATTTTACCTGACGAGGCCTGCAGCTGGTGATACCAGTCTTCATCGGCGTAATCCGGATCGACCACGTTCATATAATTACCGTAATTATAAATCTTCCCTCTGTCTGTGATCACATGAATGCCCACCAGGTCATCCCGTGAATAAAAAATCGAGCCGATAATATTCGTCACGGTCTGCTCATTGATATAAGCCACCGCCGGCTCATCGGTTTTCTCATTAATCAGACGAATCATCTCGAAGTTATTGCTGAGCGATTTGGACAAAGCGTCATAACCCTTGTAGAGGAGTGTGAATAACCCTGCGGTCTGGGCGACGTTTTTTTGCGACAAATCACTGATCTTCTCATGCAGCTGATCCGTAGTCCGGTTATAGTACAGCAAGCTGACAATAAGCAGAATACTGGACATGCAAAAAAGAAACAGCAAGAACAACCGATGATGGATGGAATGAAAGCCGCTCTTCATAGGACTCTCTCCTTTCAACACCCTGTCCTGCCGTTTCCTATTATAAATCTAACCCAATTTTATATGCAACGCGTGAATTCATAATTGTGCAGATCAGCCTTTAACTGCTCCTGCCACCATGCCTTTTGTAATCTGGTTGGACAGGAAGAAGTAGATCAGAATGACCGGCAGCGCGCCCATAACGAGGAATGCGCCGATGTTACCATAGTTGACCGAATACTGGCTGACGAAGGTGTAGACCCCGAATGGCAGGGTTTTGAGCTTCTCGGACGAGATGAACGTTGCCGCCAGGATGTACTCGTTCCAGATGTTGATGAAGGTCAGGATACATACCGTCATTACCGGCGGTACAGACACCGGAAGAATAATGCTGCGGAAGATCCGGTACACACTCGCTCCGTCGATGAACGCCGACTCTTCAATCTCATGCGGGATAGCTCTCATGAATCCGCTTAAGATGAATACGGCGATTGGCGTGGAGAATGCGACGTAAGGCAGAATCAACGACCAGTGAGTATTCAGGATATGCATATTTTTGAAAATAATCATCAGCGGCAACAGTGTAGCCTGCATCGGAATCATCATCCCCATCAGGAAGATGGTCATCACGAGATTGCCGTATTTCCAGCGGAACCGCGAGATCGCATAAGCTGCCATTGAAGCCAGCAGGATGACACAGATCATTGTAAACGCAGTAACGAATACGCTGTTGGACAGATACTTCAGATAACTCCCGGAGGTGTAAGCTTCATAGTAGTTATGCCATTGAATTTTTTTGGGAAAAGAAAAGAAGCTGCCGTCCATGATTTCTTCGTTGGTCTTGAGTGAGTAAAGCAGCAGCCATAACAGCGGGTACAGCTGGGTGACCACAGGGATTGCAAAAAGAAGATACACGATTCCTTTTTTAAATTTACGCATGATTCGCGCACTCCTTTCCTAGTTGTATTTTTTCTCAAGTTTATTGAAGATGGTATTGATCACTCCGGTAAAGATGAGACAGACAACAACCAGGAACGTTGCGATCGCACTGCCGTATCCATACTTGAAGGACATGAAGGAACTGTTATACATATGGGTTGAGATGACATCCGTCGCATGCGCCGGACCGCCGCCTGTCATGACCATGACCAGATCGAAGGCCTGCAGGGAGCCGATAAACGCCAGGATAATCGATATTTTGAAGATCGGAACAATCAGCGGGAGGGTAATATAACGATCCGCTTTGAAACCGTCTGCTCCGTCAATTTTGGCCGCTTCATATAGCTCATCAGGAATATTCTGCACTCCGGTATACTGGATCAGCAGATGGTAGCCGAAGAACTGCCAGAGTGATACCAGATAAAGGGAATACATAGCGATGTTCGGCTCGGTGAGCCAGTTGTGAGTCCAGCTGTCAAGACCCAGTGACACCAGCACGCCATTCAGCATGCCCCCCATGGAAGTAGGGTTGTAGATGGTCTTCCAGAGTTGTCCAATGATAACAACCGACAGGATAACCGGTGTGAAGTAGATCGACACCAGTGTGTTGGCTTTCTTCAGATAACGGTTAAGCAGGATAGCCATTCCTAAGCATAGTGGAATTTCCAGCATGGAAGCCACTGCATACAGCAGCGTTCTTCGTACGGAAGGCCAGAACACAGGATCATTGAAGAACATATCTTTGAAATTGCCTAAACCAATAAACTCCGCAGTAGTAAGACCGTCCCACTTCAATAAGCCCGTATATAATGATACCAGTATGGGAACAAACACAAGGCACACGTACAAGAGCAGACATGGCAGTATGAAGACGGCTATTGTGCGTGCTGGCACCTTAAGTACTTTCATCTTTCCCGCCTCCTAAACAAGCAGATTCTTTGTCTATTTACGATATTCACGATATTCACATTGAAAATCTTCATGATAAACTCGATGCGAAGAAGCCTGGATCAGCTTGCTTCGCATCGAGAAGGACAGCTTTACGGTTGCCTGTAGCGTATTGCTTATTGCTTATTTGTTGGCTTCAAATGCAGCCTGGTGCTCTTTCGCTACCGCAGCGGAATCCATTTTCTGAACGAACAGGTTCTGAATGCTGCTGAGGTGAACTTGAGCTGTTGCAGGGTTCATCGTGTTATCGAACGCCAGGTCGCCGCCTTTAACTTGGTTGAACAGGCCGGCAATGTTAACAGCCAGATCAGAGTAACCGGCAGCTTTGAGGTCGCCGTCTACCTTTTGACCGATACCTACAGCATTTTTCAGTTCAAACTGTTTCTTAGGATATTCGGAAGCGAAGTAGTTCAGGAAGTCTTTGGTTTCTTGCAGGTGTTCGCTGTTTGCAGATACGGCAAATGCGCTGCCTGGTGCAAGCATGAATTCGTTAGGGTCACCCTTGCCGTTTACTGTAGGGAACTGGAAGGCTCCAACTTTACCGGCTACAGGGGATGCGTCAATTGCGCCTGTTTCCCAAGATCCGATCGACCACATTGCTGCTTTACCTGTTTTGAAGATGTTACCGCCGGCATTGGCATCAATGGAAGTAGCTCCATCCGGGAATGCACCAGCTTGAACCAGTTGCTGGAATGCTTCTACAGCTTCTACGAATGCAGGATCTTCGAAGGTTTTCTTGCCGTCAAGCACATCCTGCAGGAATCCAGGGCCGCCGTTGGTGCGGAGCAGGATGTTCATGAACAGGAACGAGCCGGTCCAGGAATCTTTTTCACCGATAGCCAGTGGGGTAATTCCCTTATCTTTCAGGATTTTGACATCCTGGAGCAATTCTTCAAAGGTTGTCGGAGGAGCAGCAATTCCTGCCTGTGCGAACAGGTCTTTGTTGTAGTACACAACTTCGATGTTGTTGCCGTCAGGAAGCGCATACACATTGTTGTCGAAGCTGTAGTAATCGAGCAGGCCTTCCTGATAAGTGTCTTTCAGGCCGTTCTGTTCGAGCATATCATTCAGCGGTGCGAACAATCCTGCATCTACGAAAGGCTTCATTTGTGCAGCCGGGTTAACGATGGTAATGTCCGGTACTTCTTTGGAAGCAGCCTGTGTTTTGAGCTTCACCTTCTGCTGGTCCGTGTTCAGCGTATCCAGTTCAATCGTTACATTCGGATGGTCTTTCTGATACTGCTCGCTCAGCTCGTTGATCATTTTGTAAGCCGGTGTTGCAGGGTCAGGATAGATATTCTGGAAGGTAATTGTTACTTTCTTGTCGCTCGGAGCAGTTGTTGCTGCGGCGTTTCCGCTGTCAGCTGCACTCGGTGCGGCGTTGTTCTTGGCGCCGTCGTTTGTATTGTTGTTCGAATTGCCGCATGCTGCAAGGCTTAACGCCATAACTGCGGTGAAAGCGATGGTAGCGGATTGCTTCATTTTTCTGTTGACCATTAATTGATGCCCCCTGTGTTCGTGATATGCTTATTATCATCCAGTGAAGCGCTTCCAACAAGGTGGGAACTACAGAATAAAGGTTTGTTTTTTCTAGGTATACTGCACTTAAGCAGCCTAATCGTCCAACCTTTTCTCTAACATCTGTTCATCGTCTTTAACATAGCTGCACTGTTCATAGGTTCTGATTGCAGCAGTGTTGCTTCTACCTGTCAGTACCTTTATACTTTTCACTCCGCGTTCTCTAAAATTTTCTTCCAGGCAAGAAATAATGGCAATTGCAATTCCTTTTCTTCGAGCGGCTTCTTCTACGTAGAGTTCAGTAATTTCTCCATAGGGTTCATCATAACAAAATGAAGAAAAGCATTGAGCACAGCCAAAACCAACGATTCTACCATTTATCTCTGCTACGGCAATCAGTTCATTATGATTTATATTCAAATGTTCAATTATCTTAGCTGCGGGTCTTGGTGCACCACCGTTAAATTCCTGATTTAGTCTGGAAAGATCTTCAGCATCGGTTAAGGATGCCAGCCGTACATTTGCAACAGAATCCATCTTCGGTCACCCCTCCATTTCTATATCTAACCCCTAAAGTTTAAGATTATTGGATTTGGTAAACGCTCTAACACATTCACTTCCATAGAATCCTCACCCTTTCATCTTTCCTTGAAAAGCAATTCTTCCAAGGATATCCTATCCACTCACTTCAACGTCTGCCCATAGCTAACCGGGGCTGCCGTCTCATACCGGCAACCTCGGTTAAATGATTGTTAAGCTATAGTTACCCCGTTATGGAGTTCAATGATTTTATCCTGTAATAACTAATCCCTTATTTCGGTATTTCATTGAAAGCAGCCGTCGAGTAGGTTTTTTCCTTTATGATAATCTTTCATTAATTTTGATCAATATTTCCTTCAAGATTTGCTTCTCCTCCTCGGTAAGGACTTGAACGATTTCTTCCTCCACCCTTTGGAATGAGTCTTGAAAGTCTGCAATCAGTTCAATCGCTTTTGGCAATACATATATATTTTTTTGCCGTTCATTATTGGCCGGGATTTTGCGCTCGATGAACCCTTTTTGCTCTAGACCTTGAAGCATGCTTGTAATGCTGGCCCCACGTAGATGAAACCTATCGGCAAGGTCCTTTTGAATAATATGATTATTTTGGTTCTGGTAAATATAATCGATTACTTTTCCTTGTTGAGCGTTTAACCCCTGCTCTTTTATACTTTCGTCCGCTCTTTTCTTTAACTTAAGACCGATAATCTGAAACAAATCCAGATAAGGCGTATCCTTTCGGGATTCCATGATCTTCCCCCCTGTGATTGTTAGGAATCTAACTGTAAGCAAATAAACTATACAGTGATCCTATAGGCTTGTCAAAAGAATAATTAGATTATTGACAGTTAGTTAACTAATAGTTATACTTCGAATTGTTCAAATTACAAACACTTGGGAGGAATTCATATGGAGATGGAGAAGGTCACACAAAATGCTGCGTTAGAACAAGTTACGGCAATCACAAATATACGTATTTTTGATGGAAATCAAATGATTGCGCCAAGACATATTGTCGTTAAGGGGGAGTCCATAATTTCAGTGGGCGGAGACCTTCCGGCTGGTTCAACGATTATCGATGGAGAAAATGCGACTCTAATGCCTGGTTTCATTGATGCACATGTCCACACCTCGATCGGCGGATTACGAGATGCACTAAAATTCGGCGTGACAACAGAACTCGAAATGAACGGCGATTTTACAAAAAGAGGGCGCGAGATTCAGTTGAAAAATGTAAATGACGTCGCAGACGTCCGTTCTGCTGGCACAGCGATCACCGCTCCGGGCGGACACCCAGATGAATTATTGCCAGATGGAGATGAAATACCGGAATTCATATTAAAGGAACTAGAGAAGTTATCGGAGGAAGACCGGGAATCGATGTTGGCTGCATACGCTCACGATCACGAAGAAATACCGCAAGTGACAACGGTGGAAGAAGCGATTAAACATGTGCATACCCAAGTGGAGAATGGCGCCGACTATATTAAGATCATGATTGAAGAAGGAACGGTCATGGGTGCGCCTGGCCTGCCTGTACTAAGCGAGGAGATTCTAAAAACAGCCGTGACAGAAGCCCACAAGTTCGATAAGCTGGTCATCGCCCACGTATTGACGGCTCTTTCATCGCAAGAGGCCATCGATTTTGGAGTCGACGGTTTGGGCCACTTGTTTATCGACAGACCCGAGAATACGTCCGGGTTAGTAATGTCCATAGCGGCTTCAGGCGCTTTTGTTACACCGTGCTTGGTGTTGAATTCATCTATCCTTGGAAATCCGGCATCGGAATTGGCGAATGATCCGCGTGTTCATTCCAAGTTAAGTTCGGATTGGATCGATATCTTGAACTCAAGCTTCAATACGTTTCCGCAAGGCAATATGGAGAACAGCTTTAAAAATGTGATGGACCTTCACCGTGCCGGAGTTGATATTCTGGTAGGGACGGATGTCGCGCCGGTTCCTGTTCCGAATCTTGGCGGCCTTGCTCATGGAGCCAGCGTCCATCATGAAATGCAATTGCTGGTGAAGGCCGGGTTCACTCCGATAGAAGCGCTTCAGTCAGCTACCGCAAAACCGGCCCGTTGCTTTGGTCTTAACGATCGCGGTCGTATTGCCGAAGGCGCACGCGCTGACCTTATTTTAGTAACCGGTGATCCGACAACCAACATCTCGGATACCTTGTCGATCAAATCCGTGTGGTTCAAAGGTGTGCAACAACGATATTAATCAGAGCCAATATCTCCGTACTATGTTGTCAGAGCGATTACTTATTGTAAACGAAATAATTACACGGCCGCCCTACAAACATTTAAAACATTCTGATCGTTGGGTCCATGAGTTTCATTGGAGCATCCCGTTGAAAGCAAGCATTACTTTTCGCCACTAATTATTCAAAAGAAGCAGCCGATCACGTTAGAATCGGCTGCTTCTTGTTATATATTACTATATCAATTATGCTGGCGGCTGCTTCCACTGTTTAATCACGCTGAGCAATCCCGGAACATCCAGCCCGTCGAGCGAAAAAGCTTTGCGCAGCAGATCATGCGGAATGAATTCATCGTATTTGCCGAGGTAAGGCGCCTCATCCGGTCCGAGCAGGGAAATAGCATCCGTAGCTGCGGCGGTTTCGGCAATGATCTCTTCCTCCAGCGTCTCTGCATCCGCCTTGCCGGCGACAACCATATAATAAGGTTCCATCGGCACGACGGACCGCAGACCGAGCGGTCCCTTCAGATTGTTCTTCAGCAGACGCTCCAGCGTACGGAACTGCCGGCTGCCCGCCCATGGAAGGATGAACATGGAGTCTCCTCCGGCAGGCAGGACAGAACGCGTCAAGAGTCCGCTCTCTTTGGCAAGCCTGCGGGCCCGCTCCAGTCTGGCGGCCGCGCTTGGCGCAAGATACGGATACAAGGCTGTCGATCCGAGCACTTCGCGGATCTTCGTCATGATCCGGGTGTGGACATCCCCTCCGGCTCCAAGCCATAAGGTGTCTACCTTGCCGCGTGATCCTTTGACATAAACCGCTTTGTGGCGGTTGTCGACCTCTTCCACCTTCCACAGCTTGCCGGCCAGGGTGAAGCAGTAGCCCGGCGGCGGCACTGTAGTAATTGAACCGATTTCCTCGGTGCCATTATAGACGACATGCTCTTCATCGTCTTTGAATACCGCATAGAAACGGAAGTTATTGACGATCTTCTCCCCCGCCATCCCGATCAGCAGACTGCCCTCATCCATCTTCTCAATATGGCCCATGCCCTGCATGTATTCCATGAAGGCGTCATAATCAGCGGGATCAATGCTGCGGAAGGACGGCAGGCTCAGCACCGCCTCCTTCAGATCCTCCGGCTCCGCTTCCCCCATACTCTTCAGGATGCTCATCGTCTGATGATACAGCAGCCCGACCGGCAGCTGGCGCACGACCAGCGGCTCGACCCATTTCTCGCGCACGTACAGCTCGATTACGGCAATGGCCCGCAGCAGCGTCCACGGCATCCGCGCAGGCAGCTGCGCCTCCTCGTCCTCCTCCTCGGGCGTGACGAAGATCATCTCGGAGGCGGCGTCCCCGCGCCTGCCCGAGCGGCCCAGCCGCTGCACGAAGCTCGCGCAGCTGTAAGGCGCGCCGAGCTGCAGCACCCGCTCCAGCTCGCCCAGGTCAATCCCCAGCTCCAGCGTCAGCGTCGCTGCAGCCACTGCCGGCCCCGCACCCTGGCGGAGCGCGGCCTCTGTCTCCTCGCGCAGCATAGCGGAGATGCTTCCATGATGCACATGGAAGACATCCCGCTCGCCGCGCTTAGCGGCAATTCGCCGCATCTCCAGTATCGCCTCCTCGGCGTCCGTGCGGCTGTTCGTGAAGATCAAGGCCTTCTTCACATGCGTATGGTCGTAGATGAAGCCGTAATAAGCCTGTCGCGCCCGCTCCAGGTGTTCGGCTTCTTCCTCATTCCGCGCATCCGGGAAAGAAAAGTGCTCCACGCTCAGGCGCAGCTTGCGCCCGCCCTGCGGTGCACTGACCTCCACGCTCTCCCGCGTGCCCGCCGCCAGCCACTCCGTGACGGAGGCGTAGTCGCTCAGCGTTGCGGACAGACCCACCCGCCGCGGATGACAGCCGGCCATCCGCGAGATCCGGGCCAGCTGGCTCAGCACCTGAATGCCGCGGTCCGCCCCCATGAAGGCATGCACTTCATCGATTACGATGAAGCGCAGATCATGGAATAGCGCCGGGATGGCATTCGGGCGGTTCATCAGCAGGCCTTCCAGTGATTCGGGTGTAATCTGCAGCACCCCGGAAGGGTTCTGCATCAGCTTCGTCTTATCCGCCTGCGGCACATCGCCATGCCAGTGCCAGACCGGAATATTCCCTTCGCGGAGCAAATCATTTAACCGGGTGAACTGATCATTGATCAGCGCCTTCAGCGGAGCGATATACAGAATACCTACAGATGCGGACGGACGCTCATACAGCTCCGTAAGCGCGGGGAAAAAAGCCGCCTCTGTCTTACCCGAAGCGGTCCCGGAAGCGATAAGCAGATGATGCGGCGTGTCAAACAGCACACGGCAGGCATCTACCTGAGCCTCACGCAGCGTATCCCAGCGGTTCTTGTAGATGAATTCTTTAATGAACGGAGCCAGCCGGTAGAACGGGTTATCACTCATAGGTCAAACTCCGCCAGGAATCCGTCCAGTTCATTCTGCCCGGTCTCGGCAGGCCGCGGAGTCCGCTCCCCGACCAGCTTCTCGAACGACATTTCCGGATGCTGGTTCAGCGTATGCAGCAGATCCATGAAGTCGCGCACGACCTCACGCGCGGTAAGCAGCTCCTCTGCCCCCAGCCGGTTCACAGCCTCTTCCATGAAATGCACCAGCTGCCCCTGCGTCAGTCTGGCTTCATACCCGTAGTGCAGCGCGTGAATGTCCCGCAGCTTCTGCAGCAGAATCAGAATCTCCTCATGGGAGAGCATATCCAGCGCGATGATCGGCCCGGTGAAGTTGTTCAGTCCGGCACCGGCATACCGCCCGGCTACCAGCCTGGAACGGAGTGCCTCATAGCTGAATAAGCCGCGCCGGTGGTCTTCAACGAACTGCGGCGTGCCGCCGACGAAGATCCCCAGCCGTTCTGCCTTACCCTGCATCGTATCGTTGAACATAGTCAGCAGCTTCTCATAATTGCTCTGGCGGGAGATGCTGTTCGTTATCTTGTAGAGGTTCACTCCCTCATCGATGAACAGCAGCAACCCCTTATAGCCGATGGCTCCGGTGAATTCCGCCCATAGCTTCATATAATCATACCAGTTGTCATCATCGATAATAACGCCCACACCCAGCGCCTTGCGCGCTTCCGTGCGGGTCGCGAACTCGCCGCGCAGCCAGCGCAGCGAATCCTGCTTCAGTGCGTCATCAGCCAGCTTATGCCCGTTCCAGTAAGAGGCCAGCACCTTCGCGAAGTCGAAGCCATGCACAAGCCCGCGCATCTCGGAGGCAACCGCATAGATCCGCTGCTCCACTTCTTCACCAAGCTCCAGCGCATCCGGCCCATAGCCCTTCTCTTGCATGACGGCCTGCTGCAGAGACATAATCCACTTCTGCAGCATAATCTCCAGTGCCCCGCCATCGGGACGCGTCCGGGTTGACAGATGGCTCATCAGCTCGCGGTAGGTGGCAAGCCCCTGCCCCTTCGTACCCACGAGACGCCGCTCCGGCGACAGGTCGGCATCCGCGACCACGAAGTCCCGGTCCATCGCGTAATTGCGGATAATCTGCAGCAGGAAGCTTTTGCCGCTGCCGAATTTGCCCGTAATCAGCTTGAAGGCGGCTCCGCCCTCGGCGATATTATCCATATCGCGGAGAATGGCTTCAACCTCCGGCCGGCGGCCGACGGCAATATATTCAAGACCGATACGCGGCACAACTCCCGCTGTCAGCGAGTTGACGAGCGCGGTGGTCATCCGCTTCGGTATTTTGAGTGGGTTCATTCCTGATTTCACCTCTTTATATAGTGCAGCATGGATATACATTCTTCGGTCAGCTCTTCACCGTCAATGACGAGATCCCCCAGACTATCCATAGCAAGTTCATTAATCTCATCGAACAGCAGCTCTGCCATGGTCCCGCCGCCCGCTGCCAGCCTGTTCACCTTCAGCAGGCCGTCATCCTCTGCCAGCGCAAGCAGCACATCCCGCTGCAGCAGACTCAGTTCAGAAGCGAAGAGCGTCCAGCTGTCCGCTTCGCCATCAATAATTGGCAGCGGAGAATCTGCTTGTCCTTGCACAGCAGGTTCTTCAACAATAAGGTCCAGCTGCTCTTCGTTACTTTCTCTAACCGCTGGCTCCTCTGACCTGGGACCAGCCGCAAACGCAGCACTTCCAGGTTCATCTTCATCCACTGCCTCATTATCCCAATCCGTTTCATCATCCTTCTCCAGCGCTTCCTCCACCGTGAGCAGCGAACGCACCACCTCGGAGTCATTCTTCAGCTGTTCCAGCTTCCGCTGATCAATTACAACTGCCGGACCCTTCTCCTCCTGCTCCGCCTTGCGGAATTCACGCTGCAGGAACCTGGTCACCAAGTCCTCCATGTCGGCATCAACCTTGACATCCTTGAGCCGTCCGCGATAACCCATAAGCGCCCGCAGTTTGTTCTCGGTCAGCCGGAATAAGCGTGTAATCAGGCTGCGCAGCGGCGGCGATTTGCTGATTCGTACGACAGGTATAAGAACAGAGTAGCCATAGAGTGAGATATCATATACTGCGCTGCGGAACAAATACCGCTCACGGACAACCGGCGGACCGGGCGGGAACATCGTGATCAGATTCGAGCCGTGCTTCCGCGCGACATACGTATCAATTAGAGCCACTACTTGGGGGATGTACTTTTCCGCAGCAGTTTTACCTTCGCCTGTATAGAATTTCGATTTGCTGATATCATAATCCGACATCACACTCAGCACCTCGATGCTAAGCTGCTCCGGGGCAGCAGACAGGCAGCGTACAAGCTCAAGCTCTGCCAAGTCCCCGGCAAGCCCGCGTGTACGGATAACAATCTCCGAGAGCGGGATATCCAGCTTATGCACGAATGAGAAATCTGCAATCCACCCGCTAAGGTATTGATCCAGACGTTTATACTTGTCACGGTAGGCTTCCCAGAGCAAGCCGAGCTGACGGCATCCATCCTGCGGCTCATCCCAGCCCACGCCGTTAATCAGCTCATATATATGCAGAAAAATATAGGAGAGATCGGTCTTCGGGTATCTCCCTTGCCGGACTTCATCCCGCCAGAAGAAATACCACCGGCTCTGCGCACCTGTCATATGGCCGTAAGTCGGCCAATAGCTCTTAAAGGGAACAAATAAAGCCGCAGGCTCCTTATGATCCGCAAGCTCCCGGGCCCGCTGGACAAACTGGCTTTCCGTAGTGGTTACCGGCTCCTGTGTCTCTTCCATATCCCATAACTGGAGCTGTACTGTATCATATTGGGACGTTTTCTTCTTGCCCGGACCATCCGGAGGCTTCGGTATAACCGCTTCTGCAGAACTCCGCGGCGGAATCGCCATATTCTGCTCCGTGCTCTCCCAGACCAGCTCCGTGAAATGCAGGCCCTGCCTGTCTTTAGCCATACTTACCCGCTCCATTAGTGTGCCATAATAATTTTTACCATTATACCATATGCCTTATGAGGTGATGCAGCGGTCTCCAGTCCTGTACTGAACAGCCCCCTAGACTCCCTGAATTTCCCAAGCAATAGTCAGAAACTACTTCTCCTCGCTATAAAAGATGCCAACCGCCGTTTCGGCAGGCGTAAACATATCCATGCTGGCGTATATTTCAAAAAAGACCTTGAGAGACTGGCCCCTCAAGATCCTAGATTAGAGTGTCTGTCACCGCACATTGCCGGACAATGAGAACGTTCGTTTGTGTCTTCCTTAAGAATATACTATATTCCCCCTGTGGGCTGCAATAGCGGAGGCTTCCCTCTACCGCTATGCGGGTGGTTTTTTGTATTGCGCATTTCACGCACTCAACTGGCTAAAGCCACAACAAAGGCCAGCCGGAAGCTCCGGCTGACCTTTGTTGGAGTATAACTCCTGATGATTGTTCCAATTATGCTTATAGCAGCTCTGTACCCTTCGTTTCCTTCCCCAGGAACAGCACGGCCAGCGCACCAATGATAATCGTTACGAAGAACAGCATGAAGATCGTGCTGATCGCGACCGAATTCCCCACCATCACGCCGACCAGTGTAGGTGCAATAATACCCCCGATCCGTCCGAAAGAGGTCGCAAGTCCGGCACCCGTCGAACGGATGGTAGTCGGATATAGCTCCGGTGTATAAGCATACATCCCGCCCCATGCCCCCAGGTTGAAGAAGGACAGGCAGATCCCGGCGGCCATCAGCATGCCTTCGGTCGTGGAATTCCCGAACCAGGCCGCGCTGACCGCTGTCAGCAGCAGATAGATCACGAGCACGAACTTCCGGCCGAATTTCTCGATGAAATAAGCGGCGGTGAAATATCCCGGAAGCTGGGCGAGCGTCATGATCAGCACATACTCGAAGCTTTTGACCAGACTGAAGCCCTTAAGCACCATAACTGTCGGCAGCCACAAGAACATACCGTAGTAGGAGAAAACAACCGTAAACCACAGAATCCACAGCATAATCGTCGAACGGCGGTATTCCGCAGACCAGACTGCCGTTATCCGGTTCCGCAGGGATACCGGAGCCTTCTTAATCTCGGCGAATTTCGGCGAGTCATCAATCGCCTTACGCAGGTAGAGCGCATAGAGCGCCGGGACTGCGCCAATCGCGAAGGCAATCCGCCAGCCGTAATCCGGAATAACGAAATAAGCGATCAGCGCGGACAGAATCCAGCCAAGCGCCCAGAAGCTCTCCAGCAGTACGACGGCCCGTCCTCTTTCTTTGACCGGCATGCTCTCGGACACCAGTGTCGAGGCAACCGGCAATTCACCGCCCAGCCCGAAGCCGGCAATGAAGCGCAGCACACACAGCATTACATACCCTGCGGCGAATGCTGACAGGCCGCTTGCTATCGAGAAGATCAGCAGCGTCCACAGCAATACGGATTTGCGGCCGAACCGGTCCGCGAGAATCCCGGCCGCAGCCGCTCCCACCGCCATACCCACCGAGTTAATACTGGTTAAATATCCGATCTTCTCCGGTCCCAGCGACCATTCCTTGGCCAGCGCAGCCACCACAAAAGATATCATCCCCACATCCATCGCATCGAACATCCAGCTGAGTCCTGCACTGAAGAGCAGTTTTCTTTGCTTCGGATTCTGCAGCAGCGACATTTGATTCATCATAACAAGCACCCTCTTCCCTGATTCCCGCTAAGTCTCGGAGTAAGACTAGTTTCACTTACACATTCTAGAATCGGACGGTTCAAAAATCAAGGAATAACACCGCATTGAAATATTGCCGGGCCATCGCCTGAAAATAACAGGTCTGAACCGATATGGCGGCGATCAGGAGCATATTCTGCACGGCATCCCGCTGTGATCTGGTCAGATGGCTGAGCCGCTTCATCATTCCGTCCATCGCCGATTTGAGCGCACTGTCGGATTTCAACAAATACTCTTTGGGGTTACCAGGCTGAGCCTGCCCCTGCACCGGGGAACGGGTCTTAATCTCCTCGAACAGCTCTGCATACCCGTGATACAGCTGTGCCGGCTCGACCAGGTCGTCATCATCACGCTCAGGCGCCAGGAACAGCATACGGAAGAGCTGGCGGATGCTCTCGAAATCGAGTGCAGCCTTGAGATCATCAATTATAAATAGAAGCGCAGCCTGATTAATGGAGTATTTCTTCCCTTCGCGCGGCGCCCCGAGATATTCCTTGAAGTCACGCTTTACCCAGTTCTGCATAGCCGTAACAGATAATGTGGAATACTCAATCAGACTGCCGAGCGAGGCAATTTCACCAAGGGATAACCCTTTGATGCCGCTGCCTTTGATCAATTTCTGCAGAATCGGGGGAATGTCCGTAGAGAGAAAAGCCGGCAGTGACGTCCCCTCCCGCACCTCTTCACGGTGGAATTTGGTCCAGGCTTCCTGAAGAATATGGAGCGGCTTCCGCTCCGAGTTTTCGCTTAGAGACAGTAATAGTCCGGACATCTCTATCCGGCTAAGTGTAAATGCTTCCATAGATGGCAACCCTCCACCATTTGATATTTCATTGAAAAGTTCGTACAATAGGTTCATATGAACTCATAATATGAGTATAACCTATTTTAGGGACGAAAGGGATGGTAAAGATTATATGGGTATAGGACTTAGTTTGACGCTCGTGGCAATTTTGATTATTTTAACCGCATTTTTTGTAGCAACGGA
Source organism: Paenibacillus sp. FSL E2-0178 (assembly GCF_038593005.1). Lineage (NCBI taxonomy): Bacteria > Bacillati > Bacillota > Bacilli > Caryophanales > Paenibacillaceae > Paenibacillus > Paenibacillus sp. FSL E2-0178. The sequence goes on along the minus strand of NZ_CP151953.1, from coordinate 222,073 downwards.
GTTTGCAGTAGTGAGATTAAGAGGAAGCCAGGTCAGCCAGATGGTACTCGACGGGAAGAAGAATGCGCTAGCGGTACAGCGGGTATCTGCTAACCTCGACGGATATCTGTCTGCTTGCCAGCTTGGAATCACCATTACTGCACTCGGGATCGGGGCGTTGGCAGAGCCTGCATTTGAGCAGCTGCTGATGCCATTGTTCGACCTTACGAACCTGAGTCACAGCGTTAGCGAGCCTATTGCTTTTGCATTGGCCTTCATTATCGCCACATTCCTGCATGTCGTTGTCGGTGAACTTGCACCGAAGACGGCCGCTATAAACATTCCGGAGAAAATCGGTCAGATTACCGCACCGCTGATTATTTGGTTCTACAGAGTATTGTACCCTTTGATTTGGATCATGAACGGTTCCGCCAACCTGCTCGTCCGTATGTTCGGAATGAAGCCGGCCAGTGAACATGGCGATGCCCACAGTGAAGACGAGATCCGCCTGATCTTGTCCGAGAGCTATGAGAGCGGCAAAATCAACAAAGCGGAATACGGTTATGTGAACCGGATCTTCACCTTTGATGAAATGCTGGCCAAAGAAATCATGGTTCCCCGGACAGATATGGTATGTCTGTTCACCGACCATTCGCTGCTGGAGAATATCGCTATTATCCGCAAGGAGCAGTATACGCGTTTCCCTGTAGCAGACGGCAGCAAAGACAATATCATCGGTATGATTAATACCAAGCAGCTGTACCTGCAATATGACAACAACCCTGATTTTGATTTCAAAAGCCTGATTCTGCCGATTCTAACCGTATCGGAAGTAACGCCGGTGAAGACGCTGCTGACCCGTATGCAGAAGGAGCGTGTGCATATCGCCCTGCTGCTGGATGAATACGGCGGAACCTCCGGCCTCATTACGATTGAAGACATCCTGGAAGAGATTGTCGGTGAGATCCGCGACGAATTCGACGGGGACGAACGCAGAAATGTAGAGATGCTGAGCGAGACCCATTATCTGTTTGACGGCAATGTGTCTCTGCTGGAGATCAAAGATCTTACAGGTCTTGATTTCCACGACGACGAAGTGACTACGATCGGCGGATGGCTGTATAGCCACCTGGAAGAACCGGTTGTCGGCAAAAGCCATGTGTATGAGCATGTCACTCTAACTGTGCGTGAGATGAACCGCCACCGTATCCGTAAGGTTGAGATCAAGATTGATCTTCCGGTCACCGAAGATTCCGCAGTACACAGCGACTAAAGCGGATAGATACGCTGCAGTAATACAGAAAGGCGCTTCCTCAGGGAAGCGCCTTTCTTGCATAATTTGGTGAGTACTAAAGTAATCACGCCTATAATTAATTCCATTAACTATATAGAGGCGGGGTTAAATATTTTACTCATATAATATTCGTCTACCCATTCCCCATCCACCAGCAGCGACTTTTTCTTCACGCCTTCAATCTCAAAACCATACCTCGTATACAGCGCAACAGCCCGCTCATTATGCTTCATTACCGTAAGCTCCAGACGCACAATGCCGCTCCGGTTCGCCCACAAGTCCATCTCGTGGAACAATGCACTGCCGATTCCCATGCCCTGATATTGCTTCAGGATACCGATGACTATATAGGCACTGTGTTTATTGCGGCTGACGCTTCCTCCCCTGACTGACAGGTATCCCGCCAGCTCACCGTCAGCTTCGGCTCCGATCAGGATAGAGGTTTGAGCATTCCCGAAGCTTGCGATCATTTCTTCCACCTGCAGAATTCCGGTCTGCCTCTCTCCGGGTGCAAGCAGCATATACGAAGTTTCCTGATCCAGCCGGTGCTGCAGACTTAAGAGTGCGGCGGCGTCTTCAGGAATCAGTTCCCTTAGTATGATATCCATTTCATTCCTCCTGCATTTAGACCGGTATGTATTTTTTGAAAAGCTTGCTTCCCTCTCTGTCGTACCCCAGACGCTCGTAGAAGCGGTGGGCATCCGTGCGGCAGCTCTTGCTGGACAGCATCACCTTAAGGGCGCCTCTGGCCGCTGCTGCCTCTTCTGCGAATTGCATCAGTGAGGCTCCTATTCCCTTGCCGCACAGCTGCGGGTCAGTTACAACCCCGAACGGGCGGTCACCGCTAAGCGCATCCATGCACAAGTGCAGATGTAACGTACCCGCTACCTCCCCGTCTTCTTCGTATACGATCAGCAGGCTGTCAGGATTACTGGCAATTTGGCTGATTCTTTGCGGCGATACTTGGATATCCGTGTGCTCCGGCAACAGAATCCGGTACAGCTTCTCTAAGCCGGAGGCATCCTCCGGTGTGGCTTCTCTTATCATTCGCAATACTCCCTGTATTATAATTAACAACATTAATTAATATAGTTAATGCGATTAATTAGTTGCTTGAACGGCAAATCATCAGCACATTCCCGTCCGGATCTTTGAAATTAAACCAGTGATCATGTTCAATATCTGTGAGAATTTCAGCTCCGGTAGCTTTGACATAATCATAGGCAGCATCAATGTCGTCGGTAAGCAGATGGAAGGAAGGCACCTTCAGCACAGCCTCGGCTGTAAAAATTCTGCTGTCGAGCACGATTCCCGGACCCTGCATCGGCACGTCATACAGATGCCCGAACAAAATTTCACCGTCAAGCGGCAGTCCAAGCAAGCTGCAATACCAGTTTTTGGACCTTTCGATATCACTAACCGGGATGAAGACAGCGCCAACCTGATTCCGTATGGGACTTGTCACAGCAAGTAGAGCCTCCTCTAAAAGTACAGTAGTAGGTGGAGCCTTTAATCATTTCGATAAAATATGTCAATTTCCTGCCTCTTTGGTGACGGGAATATAAGTTATGCTATAATCTTGTCAGATCCTATCCAGATGTCAGGAGAATGAGACTTGGCTAACCTATCCTTTGGGTATCTCAGGCTGACGCCGCCCAAAATACTATCACTGGGCTTTGTAATACTAATCGCGGCCGGCACCCTGCTTCTGTGTCTCCCTGCTGCTTCTACCGGCGGAAGAATCTCTTTCATTGATGCACTGTTCATGGCCACCTCAGCGACCTGTGTAACCGGACTCGCTGTCATTGACACAGGAACGCAGCTGACGGCTTTTGGACAGATTGTACTCCTCGTGCTTTTCCAGTTCGGCGGTCTCGGGTTCGTTACAATGGCGACGCTGATCACGCTGGTGCTGAACAAGCGGATCTCACTGAAGGAGCGTCTGCTGCTGCAGGAATCCATGAATCAGAATTCCATGCAGGGAATTGTGAAGCTGATCCGCCGGGTGCTGATCTACTCGCTGGTGATTCAGCTGACCGGGGCCATTCTTCTTGCCGCAAGATTTATGATGGACATGCCTTTTGGCAAAGCAGCGTATTACGGAGTATTCCATAGTATATCCATCTTCAACAATGCCGGTTTTGATCTGTTCGGGGATGTTCACGGGCCCTTCAGCGGTTTAACCCGCTATGTTGAAGATCCGATTGTGAATATTACCTCCATGCTGCTGATCTTCCTCGGCGGTATCGGCTTTATTGTATTATCTGATGTAATCGACTTTCCGAAACGTAAGCGGCTGACTCTCCATTCCAAGGTTGTCCTTGCCACTTCTGCTGCTCTCATTGTGATTGGCGCGGCTATTTTCTTCTGGCTGGAGCTGAATTCCACGCTGAAGCCGCTGCATGCCGGAGGTAAGATTATGGCTTCCTTCCTGCAGGCGATTACGCCACGCTCCGGTGGGGTGACGACGATCGAGATCCCGCTGCTGCGTGAATCCACGCAATTCCTGATGATTCTGCTGATGTTTATCGGAGCAGCTCCCGGCTCCACCGGCGGCGGGATTAAGATTACCACCTTTGCAATTCTGGCCAGCACAGCCTATGCCAAGCTCCGGGGCAAAGAAGATATCGTGATGTTCCGCCACCGGATCTCGAAGGAGAATGTCTACAGGGCGATTACCATGACTCTGCTGTCACTGATGCTGGTGGTCATCTCGACCATGCTGCTGTCCGTGACGGAGAGTGCGGATTTTCTGACCGTGCTGTTCGAGGCAGTCTCCGCTTTCGGTACTTCCGGTATAACAATGGGACTGACTACAGAGCTGACAACAATCGGTAAGGTGCTGGTGATCATTCTGATGTTTGTCGGCCGGACAGGACCGCTTACACTTGCTTATGCACTCAAACCGAAGAATAGTAAGGAACTCTACCGGTACCCTGAAGGCAATATTACCATCGGCTAAACTCTGCGTTACCTGTGAAATGTGAAATGCGACCCTGTGCGGCAAGATTATTCTGCCGGAACGGAGTCGCATTTTTAAATAACAGCTTGTACATAGAAAGTCTATTGTATGACAAGGCTATCCGGGATGGATCTTAGGCTTCTTCTTCCGGAATCTCCTGAGTGTCGAGTGCCGCGTCCAGCAGCTGATTGTATACATCGTCATCATTCTCCAGCAGGGCATCCACCTCAAGGAACTGCTCTTCACTTCCCGGTTCACCGGCGAAGCTCAGGCTGTAATCCCATTCGGTTCCCCGTGAACTGAAGAAAGTGATCTCATAAGGGGAGCTGTGATTCTCCAGTGTAAACACCGTTCTCCCGACAAAACTTCTATCCTCTACGCGTTTCATTTCTGCTTTGGTGATTTCTAGGTTCATACTCTTTCCTTCCTTTCATCTGATCATGCCCACAATATTCAGTATAACATTGATATGTAAGCAATTCCTTTCCTTTTGCGCTGTAATTGACTTTTTTCATCCGGCGGTTAATAATTTAGTACAATGCTTATTCCGAGCTAAAATTATGGTAATGGAGGAAATCGCAATGACTCAAACAGAGCTTCAATCCAAGCTAAGTAAATATGCTGATCTGGCTGTGCAGATCGGTGTAAATGTTCAGCCGGGGCAAATCCTGGTCGTGAACGCTCCGATTTCCGCAGCCGAGTTCGTCCACCTGATTACCGCCAAAGCATATGCCATCGGCGCAAGCCAGGTCAAGGTTAACTGGAGTGACGAGTTCATTACGCGCCAGCAGTTCGAGCATGCCGCACCGGAAGTGTTCACCAAGGCTCCAACCTGGTACGCGGGTGAAGTGACCGAATTCGCCGAGAACGGCGCTGCATTTCTGAACGTTATTGCCGAGAATCCGGACGCACTCAAAGGTATTGATCCTGAGCGGATCGCCAATTTCCAGAAGACCCGGGGAGCTGCACTTACGAAATACCGCGAAATGCAGATGTCCGATAAAGTCAGCTGGAGCATTGTAGCCATCCCGTCCCAGCCTTGGGCAGACAAGGTATTCCCTGACGTGCCTGAAGAAGAGCGCGTAGATAAACTCTGGGAGGCAATCTTCCACACCGTACGCCTGGACCGCGAAGACCCTGTAGCCGCATGGCAGGAGCATCTGGATACGCTGGAGCAGAAAGCGGATGTTCTCAATGCTAAGAAATACAAAAGCCTGCATTACATAGCACCTGGAACCGACCTTAGTATCGAGCTGCCTGAAGGCCATATTTGGGCGCAGGGCGACAGCATCAATGCTAAAGGTCATTCTTTTGTCGCCAACATGCCAACTGAAGAAGTGTTCACGGCTCCGAAGAAAACCGGCGTTAACGGTACTGTCAGAAGCACGAAGCCGCTCAGCTACGGCGGGAATATTATTGACGGCTTCTCGATTACCTTTGAACAGGGCCGGATTACCAGCGTAAGCGCCGAGCAAGGCCAGGAAGCCCTGGAATATCTGATCAGTCTCGATGAAGGCGCCAAGTACCTGGGTGAAGTCGCACTCGTGCCGCACAACTCGCCGATCTCTGATTCCAATATCCTGTATTTCAACACCTTGTTTGACGAGAATGCGTCCAACCATCTGGCGATTGGCACTGCATATGCCTTCTGCCTCGAAGGCGGCAAAGAAATGAACCAGGATGAGCTGATCGCCCATGGTCTCAATACCAGCGTAACCCATGTCGATTTCATGATCGGCTCAGCAGAGATGGATATTTATGGTATCACGGCTGACGGTACGCGTGAGCCTGTATTCCTGAAAGGCAACTGGGCATTCTAATGCCTTTTCTACTCCATATTACAAAATAGAAGATCGTGAAAGGAGCTGAAATCATGCTGGATTTCAAGCAAAAGCTCGAAAATTACGCCCTGCTCGCTGTAAAGATCGGAGTCAACATTCAGCCCGGTCAAACGCTTGTAGTCAATGCGGATATCGTCTCCGCAGAGCTGGTACGGCTCATTGTACGCCAAGCCTATGAAGCAGGAGCAAAGCTGGTAAAGGTTAATTATACCGATGAATTCGTTACACGGACACGTTATGATCTCGCTCCATCCGAGAGCTTCCTCGAGCCGCCCAAGTGGCAGGCGGATGAGCTGGAGGATCTCGCGCGTAATGGCGCTGCGTTCCTGACCATTATCTCGGCTAATCCGGATTTGCTAAACGGGGTAGAACCAAGCCGGATCTCTGATAACCAGAAGACTGCCGGCCAGGCCATGGCTCCTTACCGGGAGATGATGATGGCTAACCATGTCAGCTGGAGCGGCATCGCCTTCCCTTCTCCTTCATGGGCCGCCAAGGTATTCCCGGACGCTGCGCCTGAGCAGCAGATTGAACTGCTATGGGATGCAATCTTCAAGGCTGTACGCGCAGACCAGGAGAACCCGGTTGCAGCCTGGAGCAGCCATCTGAGCGGCCTCAAGCAGCGCTGCGATCTGCTGAACGCCAAAAAGTACCGCAAGCTTCACTACACAGCACCAGGCACCGATCTGACGATCGAGCTGCCCGAAGGCCATATCTGGTGTCAGGCCGGTGCGGTGAACAGCCGCGGCATGTCCTTCCTGGCCAACATTCCGACCGAGGAAGTATTCACGGCTCCGCTGAAGTCCGGTGCTAACGGCAAGGTCAGCAGCACCAAGCCGCTTAGCTACGGCGGCAACATCATTGACCGCTTCACCTTGACCCTGGAGAACGGCAAGGTCACAGACTTTACGGCAGAGATCGGCCAGGAGGCCTTGGCTTCCCTGCTGGCTATGGATGAAGGAGCGGCCTACTTCGGCGAAGTGGCTCTAGTGCCTTTCCACTCTCCGATCTCGGAGAGCGGCATTCTCTACTACACCACGCTGTATGACGAGAATGCTTCCTGTCACCTAGCGCTGGGTGCTGCTTATGCTTTCACGCTGCAGGACGGCATTAGTATGACGAAGGAACAGCTCGCTGAAAGAGGCATGAACCAGAGTCTGACACATGTAGACTTTATGATGGGCTCCCCGGAGATGAGCATCGACGGAATTGCCGATGACGGCTCTGTTGACCCTATCTTCCGTAACGGAGATTGGGCTTAAGCTTTTGCCTATAGATTGTAGCTTGAGGATTGTGGTTTGACGTTTGTTAATGAATTGTGGTGGCCCCGCCGTTCCCCTTATGGGAGAATGGCGGGGTCTTTTTGTATAAGAGAGCTATGGAGTTAGTGTATCGAGAATTTTCCGACTCAGATTCCGCTAAGTAACCTTGGTAGGGTGTGCTCCCATCGTACAGCTTAGAACTAGAATCGTTAGTTTCCTTCTTGTTCATTCCTCCAATAGCCCAAATTTGAAGATAAGTTCAAAGAATATTCACAATATTGTTGAATTTAATTCACAAATATGTCACAATACAATTAAGGATGGTATTTACAAGTTCCGCATCCAAAGTTACCTCGAAGCTTCTGATGCCAGAATTGCGAAGTGATGCTGGAAGTTTATGCTTACCAAACACTTAGGAGGGAATCCTGATGAAAGAATCTTTTAACCAAGAAGTGGATTCGACTGAACCGGAACGTCTGGAAGTCCAGGCCCCCAAAGACTTAAGTATCGTAGCCTCCGATGCAATCAAGTACACAGCCTATATCATGCTGCTGTTCGGGTTCTTGTACTTTCTGATTGCATACCTCGCCCCTATGCTATAAGGCAGCTTCAATATATACGTTTTCCCGTAAGCGCTTACGGCCGGTCTGTTCCTGCGGGAAATGGATTAGCCGTTTTATTTTGCAGACAGGGGTTCTAGAATCAGCCTCTCTCTAATCTGGCAACTACGGCTATACAAAAAAAGTAGTCCCCGCTAATCTCGAGGACTACCTTGATATGCTTATTTCCAGCCTAACGCTTTGAAGATCCAGGCTATCGCTTCCGGCTTCCAGCTCCCGTCCATTCTCGAACGCAGCCACGCCACCGCCTCTTCTCTCGTTCCTTCAAAAGATTCAATTCCCGCTTCATTCATCCAGTGGCCCGAGGTTTCAAAAGAGGTACTGTTCCACCCGTTCGGCTCACCGTCCACATTCAGCCGTTGCTTAACTCCGGAGATTACAATATCCAGAGTGCCCTGAAGCTCGGTTACGGCGTTGTCAAAAGCCGTTTTCTTCTCTTTGGCCTTCATATCAGCCATAGAACGGAGCTGGCGTGTCTCTATGCCTTCGTGCTCCCGGATAATCTGCAATAACGTTAGCGCTTCTCTGGTAGCAAGACCGCTGTCAAACCGCTCCTCCAGGGAACGCGGACTTCCTGCCGCCGCCAGATAAGCGGGAAGCCACTCACGGGATACCAGAACGGCTTTTTTCTTGATAAACTTTCCGTAACCGGCCAATCCTTCTCCCGGAAATCTCACCCGCCAGCCCCAGGGGTCCAGCTCGGAACCGGTATGCCAGTTCTCCGCCAGGGTCAGCCCGTTTACAGAAGGATGCCCAGGGATCAACGGGGCCAGCGGTACGATCCCCAGCTTGGCCACAACCTCAGCCATCTCCTCAAATGTTGTAATACTCTCTATGCTTTCTACACTACCCACTCATTCCGCCTCCTCGATGTAAATTCATTCAAGCTCATCTGCTCCCTCACCCATGCAGCGGATTCCGGCAATATAAGCGCGGATCAGCCGCGTAAGACTGACATTCAAGTCCAGCGGCATTCCGAAGCCGCCTTGATTCTCAAGGGCAGAGAACCCGTGCAGTATGCTGCGCAATCCCCGGACGGCGTGCAGGTTCCCTTCCTCATCCAGCCCAAAGCAGGACAGGACTTGAATAATCAGTGACAGGACCTTCCCGCCCGCAGCCTCCAGTGCGGTATCGCCCTGCTCAGGTGCTCTCAATGTTGTTTCGTACAGCCCCGGATGTTGTCTGGCAAATCCGATGTAAGCCTGACTCAGCGCATGAACGGCCTGTTCGCCCCGTGCGCCTTCCGCTGCCGCTGACATGGCGTCATAAAGCTGCTCTAGCCCATGAATCGCCAGCAGTGTCCGCAGACCCGCGAGTCCGTTAATGTGATTATACAACGACGGCGGGCGAACGCCCAGCTTGGCCGCCAGTGCGGCCAGCGTCACCTCCTGAACACCCTGTGCGTCAGCCAGCTCTGCTGCTGCCAGCACAAGAGTATGTGTGTCCAAACCGGCTCTAGCCATGTACTTTCCCTCCATTCACCAATACCTTGCCCGCCTCTGCTGCCGCATGTCTCATGGCTTCTACCGGGTGCCTCACCAGATTTCCGTGTCCTACAGCCAGCACTGAAGGGGCTAGATCAATCAGCTTATAGGCACTGCCCAGCGCCTGCTCCAGACTCCATGTTGCCATAGCCGGAAAAGGAAACAATGGTACCTTCTTGCCGGACACAGCGGTCGCCCGGAAGGTCTGGAACGCATCCCCTACAATCAGTGCGCCACTGCGCTGATCCCGGAAAGACATAGATCCCGGAGTATGCCCGGGCGTACTTATGGCCGTCAATGAACCGATGGTATCCCCTTCGTACAGCAGCACGTCAGGCTTCGTTGCTATCTTGGCAGGTACACTGCCCTTAATCGGCGTCTGAAGCTCACCTGCTCTTAGCGAGCGGTCACCGGCCAGCAGCGCCGCATCCCGTTCCGAGATATAGACCTTGGCCTCTGGAACAAGCTTCTTGAGCGCATCCAGCGCCCCGACATGATCCATATGGCCATGGGTTAGCACGATCCGGGTAAGCGGCTTCTGAAGCCTGGCGGACTGTTGTAGAATACCTTGTAAACTATATGGCATGCCTGCATCTATTAGAGTAAGCTCCTCTTCTTCTTCGACCAGATAACAGTTAACGGGAAATAAGCGCGGCAGCCAGGTTAGCTGGTGCAGATACCCTTCTTGAGTTACTCTCATAAGGACCCTCCTCGAAACTAATGTGATTAGTTAAATAATAAACTAATATGATTAGTTTTACAAGTGGCACCTGTATTTTCTACATATTGCCGGCATTTTTATTGGACCGCTTCATCATTAGCCACTGCAGCGCGGTAATTCCTAAGAAGATAACCATTATGTACATTATATATTGCATTTAGGATATAAAATAAACACCATCCGCAAGGAATGGTGCCTATGGCTTCTGTAACTATTGCAATGCCTGTAATGCCTGTCCGTCAGCCGAAACGGCCCATAATATATTCCTGGGTCATCTGGTTCTCCGGATTGCTGAAGACCTTCTCGGTCTTGTCATATTCCACAAGCGAGCCCAGATAGAAGTAGGCTGTATAATCCGAGATCCGCGCTGCCTGCTGCATGTTATGGGTAACAATTACGATCCGCAGTTCTTCCTTCAGTTCCTTAATCAGCTCCTCCACCTTGCCTGTCGATACAGGATCAAGTGCTGAAGCCGGCTCATCAAGCAGTAGGATCTGCGGGTTAACCGACAATGCCCGGGCAATACACAGACGCTGCTGCTGTCCGCCGGACAATGCCAGTGCAGAGTCCTTCAAGCGGTCTTTGACCTCATCCCACAGGGCGGCGCGGCGCAGGCTGCTCTCCACGATTTCATCCAGTGCTTTTTTGCCCTTAATTCCATGATACTTAGGACCAAAGGCAATATTGTCATAGATGGATTTGTAAAAAGGGTTCGGCTTCTGCCAGACCATGCCGATTTTTTGCCGCAGCTTAATGACATCTGTTCCGGAAGCATTGATATCTATACCGTCAATCCAGATGCTGCCCTTGGTAGTCGAGCCGGAGATATCATCATTCATCCGGTTAAGAGAACGGAGAAAGGTTGATTTCCCGCAGCCGGAAGGGCCGATCAATGCTGTTACCGTATTCTGGGCGAAGGGAAGACTAATTCCTTTAACCGCCTCATAAGTGCCATAAAAAATACTCAGATCCTCAGTTTGAAATGATTCGCGTACCACCGGTTCCGCTATGCCCATCTCTTACTCCTCCTAAAAGTTTGGTCAGCATCCGCTTTCTGAGTCTTCTACGCAAAACTCGCTTCGAAAGCGTAAACTCTGTTTGTCTTATTAGCCTAGTTCATTCTCTTGGAAGCGGTAAGCTTGCGGTAGATGAATCTGCCGAAGTAACGGGCAGCCAGGTTGAAAATTAATACGGTCAGCACCAGCACTGCCGAAGCACCTGCTGCGATCTGCAGCGCATCCGGCGCCAGACCTTCGCTGTTGACCTTCCAGATATGAACCGCCAGTGTTTCTGCCGGACGGAACGGGTTAAGCGGTGAAGAAGGACTAAGCGGATTCCAGTTGCTGAAGTCCAGACGCGGACTGCTCATGCCCGCTGTGAACATCAATGCCGCCGCTTCACCGAAGACGCGTCCGGCGGACAGGATCGTTCCCGTAATGATTGTTGGCAGAGCTACCGGGAGCAGTACCGAAGTCACAATCTTCCACTTGGATAAACCAAGCGCGAAGCCTGCTTCCTTCTGCTGCTTAGGTACCGTGCGGAAAGCCTGCTCGGTGATACGAACCATCAGCGGAAGGTTGAAGAAGGTAAGCGCGAGTGCTCCCGAGATCAGCGAGAATCCGAGATTGAAGGTATTGACGATCAATAAGAGACCGAACAGACCGACGATGATGGACGGGAAGGAAGATAATACTTCCACAACCAGACGGATGAAGTTAGTCAGTCTGCCGGGACGGGCATATTCTGCCATGAAGATCCCCGCTCCAAGTCCAAGCGGTATAGTAATAATCAGGGTCAGCACCAGCAGGAACAGGGAGTTGAAGAGCTGAGGTCCTACACCGCCTCCTGCACGGATCTTCTGTGGTGCCGATGTCAGGAAGTCCCAGCTGATATGACTCATCCCGCGGATGAGGATATATCCAAGCAGGCCAACCAGAATAGCTACGATAAGCAAAGCGAACGTTACAATGATAGCAGTGGCAATTTTGTCTGCTGTTCTCGGCTTCAAATTTTATTTCTCCTTTCGAGCATTCTAACAAGCAATACGAATACAAATGTCATCAGCATAAGCACGAGAGCCATGCTCCATAGCGCGTTGTTCTGCGGTGAACCCATCGTCGTGTTCCCCATACCCAGCGTAATAACACTGGTCAGCGTGGACGCGGATTCGAACAGCGAACGCGGCACAAAAGGTGCATTACCGATAACCATCTGTACAGCAAGTGCTTCACCGAATGCACGGGCCATCCCCAGTACCACCCCTGTCATAATAGCCGGGAAGGTCGTCGGGAGAATGACACGGGAGATCGTCTGCCAGCGAGTGGCACCGAGCGCAAAGGAGGATTCTTTCAAGTTTTGCGGCAAAGAAGCAAGCGCGTCTGCAGCCACGCTGGTAATGGTCGGCAGGATCATCACCGACAGTACTAGCGCGCCTGCAGCAACCCCGATGCCCTGTCCGGGCAATGTATTCCGCAGAAAAGGCACTATGACACTTAAGCCAACGAATCCGTATACGACAGACGGAATACCTGACAACAGCTCGATAACGGGCTGCAGCAGTTTTTTGCCCCAGCCAGGGACGATTTCAGTCATAAATAATGCGGCGCAGATGCTAAGCGGACTTGCGATAAGCGCGGCAAGCAGGGTTACCAGGAAGGAACCGGCTATAAACGGAAAAGCTCCATAAGAAGGCGTATCCGCTTCAGGCGACCACTTCGTGCCGAACAGGAAATCGGAAACCTTAACCTCACCGCTTACAAAGTTCGCAATTCCTTTAGAGGCTACAAAATAAACCATCGATACAATGATTACAATCAATAGCAGTACACAAAAGGACATATAAGCGCGTCCGATAAAATTCTCTATATGATGTTTTTCAAACCGCGTTTTCTTTGGTTTTACCCTCAAGATGCTCCCTCTTTCTAAAGTGAAAAGAGAGGCAGAAGAAATCCGCCTCTAATCACATGAAGTTCTAATGGATGATACCTGTGAATGAATCTGTAGTACTTACTTAGTTGTTACAGTTCCTGCTACATCGCGGGATACCTGCATCTGCGAAGCCGGGATGTAACCAAGCTCTACTACGTCACCTGTCTGTACTTCGTCAGTCATCATGAAGTCCAGGAATGCTTTTACTGTTTCATTCGGCTCACCGTTAGTGTACATGTGCTCGTAAGCCCATACCGGATATTTACCGGAAATTACGTTGTCTACAGAAGGTTCAACACCGTCATAGCTCAAGGTTTTAACGGAATCATCCAGGTAGGACAGAGCCAGGTAACCGATAGCTCCCGGTGTTTCGCCGATAATTTTCTTAACAGTACCGGAGGAATCCTCTTGAATAGATCCTGGCAGATCATCCGTTTTGGTGCCAAGCGCGAAGCTCTCGAAGGTTGCGCGTGTACCTGAGCTTGCAGGACGGTTGATGATCTGAATCGCCTGGTCAGCGCCGCCGACTTCGCTCCAGTTCTTGATTTTGCCAGTGAAGATGTCGACCAGCTGCTGCTTAGTCAGTGTATCTACGCCTGCATCCGGATTGCTTACTGCTGCGATAGCTACAACGGCTACCTGATGATCAACGAGTGCTGCCGCTTTCTCAGCATCAGCATCTTTCAATTTCTCTTCTGCGAATACGTCGGAGTTACCGATATCCACTTGCTTCTCAGCCACTTGTGTCAAGCCTGTTCCGCTTCCGCCGCCTTGAACCTGAATATCCACGCCTGCATTGGCATCCATGAATTTCTCTGCTGCCTGCTCTACGAGCGGCTGAAGTGCTGTGGAGCCCGAAGCCAGGATAGATCCGCTTAGTTCGGCGCCGCTGCTGTTTTGTGTATTTGTTGCAGCTGCATTGCCTCCGTTATTGGTTGCCGCATTATTTCCCCCGTTGCCACATGCCGAAAGTGCTACTACGCTTGTTAAAGCCAAAGCCATGATCCAAGATTTTCTGAATTGCATTGTTTTTTTTTCCTCCTAAAGGTTTTGTGAGTGTCTGCTTCATTGGTCTGCTTCGTACAAAACTCACTTTGGAAGCATTGTCTGTGCTCATGTCAGCTTCTCTTCTGACTCTTCTTATTCTAGAGCTCGTTCGTTATGTAAAAGTACTGAGTTTGTAAAGCGGAAGATAAAAGTTATAATAGATTTTGAATAATGCCATAGATATAATCTATATATAAGCAACAATCGTTAATTTATCGTCATCAAACCGGAGGAATCAGCATGAATCTTGTGAAATTACAAATCGTAGTCCTGATTGAAAAATATAAAAAGGTAACGGACGTAGCCGCCGAGATGGGACTTAAGCAGCCGACCGTTTCCTTCCATATGAAGAGTCTCGAGAGTGAGCTTGGCGCTTCACTGTTCCAGTTCCGGAGCGGCCGGGTGCTGCTGACCGATGCCGGACGCGCCTTGTATCAATATGCTGTGCGGATTGTATCGCTGACGGCAGAAGCTGAGCGGACAGTTAAGCAGTTTACCTCTCTGGCCTCGGGGAATCTGGAGCTTACAGCAAGCGACATCCCCGGTAATTATCTTGTGCCTAAACTGCTGTCCCAATTCACTGGCCTGCATGATGGAATTGATGTGTTCCTGTCCATACTGCCGGATGATGCTGTCAGGGAGCGTCTGCGGAGCCGGGAGATTCAGCTGGCCGTGCTGCACAGCGCGGACGGACAGGATGATTCCTTCCATACACAAGTGATTGCCAGAGATGAAACGGTGCTGGTTTTTGCGCCCGGCCATCCTTTTGCCGGAGCGCAGGAAATTACGGTAGAAACGGCAGCAAGAGAACCCTGGGTGCAGCATGAAGCCGCCTCCTTCCTGCGCGGAATCTCCGACAAGTGGACGCAGCTCAATCATGTGAAAGTGTGGAACCATGCCGTACTCGGCTCGCCGGAGGCGGTCAAACGTATGATTAGCGGCGGCGGGATGGTCGGAGTATTCTCCAAATCAGGGATTGAGGCCGAGGTGGCGGCCGGAAGTCTGGCCTATGCCCCGCTGCCGGGACTTCATCCCGGCGATGGTGCATTTGTGCTGGCCTGGCGCAAAGACTACACCCTCTCCCCGTTACAGAAGGCTTTTGCCGGAATGGCAGGTGGTGGCGGCTTACAGGAGGAGGACCAGCGCGAAGATCCGGTACCCAGTGAATAGCTGGACTTCCGGGCGGCGGATGGACGTCGTTGTAGGAATTCCCAGATCATCCGCTCTCAAGAGTATAAATCCGGTAACTTTATATAAAATCCTGCCCATAATGCAACAATTCCCTCATTATATTGACCCGAAACTAAAATTGTTGTAAAAAAGGCAGCATTTCACCTTTTCCAAGCGGCTGAGCAGGATTATTCTTGTATTTCATACAACAATCCTTCTAAACACCTGGCTATCCATACATCAAAGTTGTAAAACGTACAACACTTATGTCTACAGTGCGCTTTATTTACATTTACATAACAAAAACGGTATCCCTTAGCGCACGAACGTAACCGTGCTTCAAGAGATACCCTTTGTTTGAAACATATGACTTCTTAGGTTTCACACTATAAATTACTGCTATTCCCCGCTGAAACGGCTTTGCTTTCTTTAAAAGGACGGCAAAGCCGTTTCCACTTCGTTTATTATCTTTTTCCCGCCACCAAAGTGAAGGTCTTGGGAATCCCCTTGTCATATACATCCGACGACAGGTTGGGCTCTTCCACCAGCTCCTGAATAACAAGCCCGCTGGCCGCAGCAGCCGTTACAATCTCGCCGAGTGTCCAGCGCCGCCAATAGACTACATTAGGTCTGTCTTCCATCGCTGCTTTTTCGGAAGAAGGCATATACTTGGAATAGGACACCTGCTTCTCTTCCAGTGCCGTATCGAAATAATCACCGCTCACTTTATGCTTGCGCACCTTGGCGGTTGAACCCTTGGAGGAGATTAGCTTGGTCGTTACCGGGTGGAAATCCCGCAGTACGAACTTCCCGCCGGGTGCCAGCAGCCGGTATGCCGTAGTCATAAACGGAGCCAGGTCGGTGAAATAGTGGACAATTCCCATTTCCGCAAACACCAGGTCATACGAGCCGTCCAGCACAGCTTCAGGCAGTCCCAGCACATCTGAGACGATATAATCCAGCTTCACTCCGGCTTCCTGCGCCAGTTCAGTAGCATAACGCCCATTCGCCTCCGAGAAATCAGCAACCGTCACTTCCGCCCCCATCAGCCCCAGCGCTACTGCCTTCATGCCGTTCGAACCCATCAGGTTCATAATCTTACGGCCCTGCACATCGCCCATATAAGCATTCAGCGGGAACAGCTTCCCTGCCGGATCTTTGGCCAGCTTCTCTGCTGCCTCGGCTGGTGATCCGAACCGGCTTGTCCATGCCGCATAGGTATCCTCATTCCACAACTCTTCACTGGAAGGAGCAGCCCCGCCGTTTAGACCTGAAGGTTCGTTCTGATCTTGTTCATTCATTACATTCGTTACCCCTTTATATATGTTCTGTGAAAAAAATGTCCTCGCTCCACCGTTCTAACGCATTATGACGCATTAGGCATAGCTTCCTGAAGCTTGAGCGCCTTCCTGCGTCCGGAATACAGATAGACTCCGAGGCCGGCCATGACCAGCACGCCTCCTGCCCATTGTAAACCGCTCAGCTGTTCACCCAGCAGCAGGAAAGCAAGAATGCTCGCGCCGACAGGCTCTCCCAGAATATTCATCGATACTGTAGTCGCAGAGGCATACTGCAGCAGCCAATTAAACAGAATATGGCCGAATACGGTTGGCACCACCGCCAGCAGGACAAAGATGCCCCATTCCCGGGCCGGATAAGCGAAGAAAGGTGTACTTGTTACCAGATTGTAAACAGCAAAAACGAAGGCCGCAGAGATGAATACAATCAGGCTGTACAAATAGGAAGGCATACGCGCCACCAGCTTCTGACCGATCAGCAAATGTGCGGCTACTGCTACGGTTCCGCCAACCGACAGCATGTCACCCTTCAGGTTCTCGGCGGATAGTCCGATATCGCCCCAGCCGATAAAGACAACTCCAAAGATAGCAATAGCCATACCCAGCATAGCTGAGGCGCTGTTTCGCTCTTTATACAGTATGTACGCACCGAGCATAATGAATAACGGCTCCAGAGCCATGATCATCGTCGAGCTGGCCACTGACGTGTAATTCAATGAGCCCATCCAGAGCAGAAAATGAAGGGCCAGCATAACACCGGAAGCGCCCAGCAGCATCCAGTCTTTCAGGCGCAGCGCCCAAGCTGCTCCGCTATAGCGGCGGGCGAACGGCAGCATCAGCAGTGAGGTGAACAGCAGCCGGTACATCCCCTGAACCGACACCGGAGCAGACGACCATTTAATGAAGATAGAAGAAAAGGATATGGCCACAATTCCGATCACCATCAGCAGCGGTACGGGAACGGGCGGTTTTTTGGGATTCATACGTAGTCGCCCCTTCGTGTTTTGTAAGACTCATTATGTTAATTTAACGCAAATTGCAGAAAAAAGCAGCATTTTTCATTAAAAGAGACATAGAATCCGTCTTTCAGCGGGTTCCATGCCTCATACGAGCTATACCAATGCTGATAAGCATCTCTATCTATGGCTTAAGCACAACCTTGATGCAGTCCTCTTCCTTCTCCTGAAATACCTGGTACCCATGCTCCGCTCGGCTGATCGGCAGCCGGTGGGTGATGATATCTGTGGGATCGAACTTATTCTCCTTAATCATCTTGTAGAGCGCAGGCATATAATGAATGACCGGGGCTTGTCCCATCTTCAGCGTAATATTGCGCTCAAACAGATGACCGAGCGGGAACATATTATAGTTCAGCCCATACACCCCTACAAGCTGAATCGTACCGAACTTGCGGACCACCTCTGATGCGGTACGGAACGCCCCTAGTGAACCGCCCTGCAGCATCAAGGCTGTTTCTACCTTTTCTACAACCGTCTTCTTGGCATCGAGACCTACACAATCAATGACCACATCCGCTCCGCCGCGCGTAATCTCCTTCATGTGCTTCTCAAACTCTTTAATTTTCTCAAAATTAAAAATTTCCACGTTATTCGTCAGCTTCGCATGCTGCAGCCGGTATGGGATATGATCGACGGCAATGACCCGGGATGCGCCTTTCATCCAGGCGAATTTCTGTGTCAGCAGACCCACCGGCCCGCATCCGAGCACAATTACGGTATCTCCGGGCTTCACGCCGGCATTCTCAACCCCCCACCAGGCGGTAGGTACAATGTCCGAGAGGAACAGCAGCTTCTCGTCTTCCATTTCAGCATCCTCCGGAACGACAAAGGGGCCGAAGTTGCCGTACGGTACACGCAGCAGCTCGGCCTGCCCTCCGGCGAAGCCGCCGTAAGTATCCGAATAGCCCAGATAGCCGCCGGTATCCTTGGCTTCATTCGCGTGGTCACATTGGCTCTCCATCTCGTGCTGGCAGAAGAAGCATTGCCCGCAGGCTACATTAAAAGGAATAATGACACGGTCACCCTTCTTGACCTTGGTAACCTCCGGTCCCACATCTTCCACAATTCCCATGGGCTCATGCCCGATAATGTAATCATCATGCATGCCGGGGATTTCGCCATTATAGATATGCAGATCCGATCCGCAAATGGCGGTTGAGGTAATGCGGACAATGATATCATCCTTCTTTTCAAGCCGCGCATCAGCGACTTCCTTAACCTCGACTTTCTTCTTGCCCTGATAGGTTACTGCCTTCATGTTGAGCGTCACTCCTTCAGAAGTAAGGTATGGACATAGCAGGCTGTAAATTCACGCTACACTATGTTATAACCCCAAATCCTCCGGCTTTATCCGTGCAGCAGCGGAGAATACATCATCAGCGCATGGTTCTCGGCGACAGCCTCATCACCCGCCAGCTCTCCTGTAAGCGTAAGCACCCTGCGGCGGATAGCGTTACTTCGTACATATCCTCCCCACGGCTCCAGGCTGATCACATGGCCGTCTTCATAGACCTCATAATTGTAGAGCTGCCGGCTGTCACTACGCCACTCCCCGTGCAGATGGGTTTCATCCAGGTAAAGCTTCAGCTGGTAGGTGTACTCCGTATCATTTCTAAGCTGCAAATCCAGATAGTTATAGGAACAGGTGGCCCCGCTGCCAAAAGGCTGTGTCCGCTGCTCATCGGGAAAAACATCATAGCTGTGCCGGTGCCGTTCAGTAACCGTGAGCGGTGTATGCAGCGCCATCCAGTAGATCAGATTCGACAACTGGCAGAGACCGCCTCCCGTTCCGGACCGGAAGCCGCCATAATGCAGAACCATTCCATCCAGATAACCCTTCCTGCGGGTCGGCTTGCCGATACTCCGCCAATAGGAGAAAGTCTCGCCGGGACGGATGACGAGTCCGTCAAGCTTGGCAACAGCCAGGCGCAAATTCGTTATTTTATTATACTGCAGCTGCATATCGACATTACGCAGGCTCCGAAGCAGAGGTGTGGCATGGCTGGCCGCCTCATAAGGCAGAGCTTCCGGGCGAAGTTCCTTGGCGAGCCTGCCCCGTGCTGTGATCCATTTCCAATATCTTTTCCAGATAAAAAAGCGCTTGCCGGCAAATAATCTCAGCCTGGAGCGGCGGATGGGCTTCATTGCGGTAATTACCGGATTCATCGGAAGGTTACTTCCTGTTCCGAGCGCAGCGCAGCAATTCCGGAGCCAAGCGCATCATTATGCTGCTTCACGATTTCTTCACCTGTGAGATGGTTATCATCGAAGGTACTATGTGCATCCTTGACCAGTACGCTGGAATACCCAAGGCTATGTGCGCGTCTGCTGGTCGCATTCACACAGTAATCTGTCTGCATCCCGCAGATGACCAGCTCCGTCACTCCAAGCCGTTCAAGCTCTTCCTGAAGCCCGGTGAGATGGAAGGAATCCGGAGTTGTCTTCTCGATTACCTTCTCCCCTGCCTGCGGTGCAATGCGGCTGCTGATCTCCCAGGTAGGGATGCCCTTCACAAATTCCCCCTCTTCTTCGGTATGCTGGATGTAAATCACCGGAACCCCGGCTAAGCGGGCCTTGTCCAGCAGCGAGCTGATCCGTTCCAGAACTCCTTCTTCGTCATACAGCTTCATATCAGGATAAGCAAACATCGCCTCTTGAACATCAATGATCAGTAATGCGGTTGACATCATCAATTCCTCCCCGGACTGTTATTCTCCTGCTGCAGACTTTCTCCTGCATACCAGCACTAATACTCCCTAATATTATAACTGATAATTCACTCTGGTAGCTTATCCGAGATCACCAGGATAAAGGTAGCCAGCGGTCCCAGCAGCAATGACAGCAGAAACCAGTTTAATCCGCTCCGATTTTTCCCCTGGGCAATTCCCGCATTAATCAGTGCCAGCGTTCCCCAGCCTGCGTAGTATCCGTTCTCCATTTCAATTCCCCCTCATACATGATCATCCATCAAGTATATTACGCCTGTAATGGGTGATGCACCTCCGCTTGTTACATTAATCCTAATAATTACATTAAAAGGTATTGGGTACCGGCACCCCAAAGGAAGAGCAGGCGGACCGGGGGACTATAACACAAAGACCGGACCTCCGCATCGCAGAGGTTCGGTCTTCATTCAATATATAATGTGCAAGCCTTACTTGCCCCGCTTATTATGCCAGATGAGTGCGTGAAGCTGCGGCAGCACCCGCGCCTTGTTCATCTGCGGGTCGGCAATTACCAGATTAAACAGCCATTCCAGCCGGCCCAGCAGGCGGCCTGAAATGTCGCCTTCCTCGGTGACATTATCATTCCCCGGCTGAAGGAACAGCGGGACCTCCGGGTACCTGAAATGTACCTTCCGGGCATATTCATAATCCTCCCGGCTAAAAACAACCACCTTCAGGCTATGGGCAGCCTTTCCGTTACTGCCGACTCTAAGCATAATCTCATCCAGCTTGTCCCAATCCGTCTTCATCCCGGAGCTTGGCGGCTTGGGGCTGATCGTCAGCACATCGACATCACTGAACCAATCCTGCCAGCGGCTGCCCTGTGTCTCGATGGCCGCCTGGATACCGCGTTCGTGGAGCAGGGTGATGAATTCACCCATGGCTTCCCCGATCAGCGCCGGATTGCCTCCGGAGATGGTTACGCAATTGAAATTTTCTCCTGCCAGCTCAAGCAGCCCGGCGAGAATCTCCTGCGGCTCCATCATAGTTACTTTATCTTTCGCCGAGCCATCCCAGGTGAAGGCGGAGTCACACCAGCTGCAGCGGTAATCGCAGCCGTAGGTGCGGACGAACATCGTTTTGACGCCAATGACTGCCCCTTCCCCCTGGATGGTCGGGCCGAACATTTCAATAACAGGTATTTTACTCATGGTCGCAGCCTCCGTACCGACGATAAGACGGTCCCTCTTCCGGAATATCTGCAGCCAGCACCTCCGCCCAGGAGGTCGGAGTTTCCCACAGCTTAACCGAATAGACAGGCAGAGCAGCCCGCTTCAGCTCATAAGCGATGTATGCTGACATGTTCTCCGCCGTCGTACGGAACGACAGCAGTGCTACCTTGGAGCCTGTAGCCGTAAGTGTCTCCAGTACAGGCTCATTGCCCATGGCCAGAAAAGCATGATCCAGCCGGTCCACTACAAGCTGCTTCACGGTCGCTTTGATATCGCTGAAATCGACAACAAACCCCTCGTCCGATTTACCTTGTTCCACAGAAGGTACACCCTTCAGCACAACTTCAAGCTTGTACGTATGCCCGTGCAGATTGCTGCATTTCCCCTTGTGCCCAATCAGCTGATGGGCGGCGTCGAAGGTGAAGATTTTGCAGACAGATACTTCGCCCAGCATTATAGTCCAGCCCCCTGGCGCTCCGCCTCATATTGCTCAAGGCCGCGCTGGCGCAGCAGACATGCCGGGCAGGTGCCGCAGCCGCTGCCGATAATCCCGTTGTAGCAGGTAAGCGTCTGCTCACGGATATAGTCGAAATAGCCAAGCTCGTCGGCCATTTTCCAGGTTTCTTTTTTGTCCAGCCACATCAGCGGGGTATGAATCACGAACTCAACATCCATCGACAGATTGAGTGTGACATTCAGTGATTTCACGAACACATCCCGGCAATCCGGATATCCGCTGAAGTCCGTCTGGCAGACACCGGTGATGATATGGCTATAGCCCAGCTGTTTGGCCAGAATCGCTGCAAAGGACAGGAACAGCAGGTTCCGTCCGTCTACAAATGTACTCGGAAGCTCCTCGCCCTCCCCGGCAGCGATTTCGATATCGTCCCGGGTTAGCGCGTTCGGGGCCAGCTGATTCAGCAGTCCCAGATCGAGAATATGCTGCTTCACCCCAAACTTAGCGGCAATCTCCTTGGCAACCTCAATCTCAGCGGCGTGCCGCTGATTATAATTAAAAGTAACAACCTGAACCTCCTGGAACTGCTGCAAAGCCCATACCAGACAGGTGGTGCTGTCTTGGCCGCCGCTGAAGACGACCAGTGCTTTTTTATTCATTGTAAGTTCACTCCTCCTTATTGTTCTGTGTGCTGAGGGATTAACGGTTATCCACTTTCTCGGGATACAGGTCGTGGTTCATCAGCCGGTGCTCGGCAATGGCCTCATATTTCGTTCCCGGACGCCCCCAGTTGCAGTAAGGATCGATGGAAATGCCGCCGCGAGGCGTGAACTTGCCCCAGACCTCAATGTAGCGGGGCTCCATCAGCGAGATCAGATCATTCATAATAATGTTGACACAGTCTTCATGGAAATCCCCGTGATTGCGGAAGCTGAACAGATAGAGCTTCAGGGATTTGGATTCAACCATTTTGATATCCGGAATATACGAGATGTACATCACGCCGAAATCCGGCTGTCCGGTAACGGGACACAGGCTGGTGAACTCCGGGCAGTTGAATTTGACAAAATAATCACGGCCGGGATGCTTGTTATCGAACGCCTCCAGAATTTCCGGAGCATAGCCGAAATTATACTTCGTACCTTGATTACCCAGCAGGGTAACCTCCTGCATTTCCTCTTTCAGTCTGCCTTCTGACATGACAAAAAACCCCTCTCTTTTCCCTAGGCTCACGGCCTGAACTGGAAAGAAGAACGAGATTTCGAAAACCTGGCTCTACTAAGATGAGACACGCGCGGCATAACAAGAAATAAGTACAGGCAAATGCCCGTACTCTTTAAGCCCCCGGATATCCGGAAAGCTGCTCATGCCTGTAGCGGTCTTAGTTTTTTATAGAGGGAGTTTGCGAACCTCTCCTGCGCTTGCGCGCGCAGATTCCTTCTTTGTGCTTATGACTATACATAGGGTGCGTCTTGAACTATACCATGATTGCCGGAGGCTTGACAACCCTCACAGCTGATCCAGAATCAACGAGCACAGCAGCCCCATCGCAGCGATGAATCCCGTTAGCGGTCCACCGTCCTCATAAGCTTCTGGCATCATGCTGGAGGAGACCATCGCGATAATCCCGCCCCCGGCAAAAGAAGCAATCATCGCCTCCGTATACCCGCTTGCATGATCCATAAATGTATAGCCAGCACCTGAAGCCAGGGTGGAGATTACCAGTACGCCGAGCCAGAGCAGCATGATTTTTCTTTTGCCGTAGCCGTCCTGCTTCAGCCCGGCCGTGCTCGACAGCCCTTCCGGAATATTGCTGATAAAAATAGCGATAACCAGCAAGAGACTTACACCTTGGCCGGCAATCAGACTGGCCCCGATCATGATTGACTCAGGAATAGCATCCAGTACCGTTCCGGCAAAAATAGCCATGCCGCTCCCGCCTTTAGCTTCCGTTTTCCCTGAAGCTCTGGCTGAGCGTTTGCGGCCGGCTCCGCCTTTTCGCGAGATATACCAGTCAAACAGCGTGAACACCAGTGCTCCTGCGGTAAAACCGATGATCGTCGGGGTCAGCCCGCCGTCACTCGCGGAATCCTCCAGCAGTTCATAAGCAGCTGCTCCGATAAGTACGCCTGTCCCGAAAGCCATAATGAAGCCGATTAGCTTGTTTGGAATGGACAGGAACAGAGCGAGCAACGCCCCGAGTAATACAGCTGAGCCGGAAATGGCGCCCCACATCAATGCACCCCACATTATGCTCACCTTCCCCGTTTATGTATTGTTAATAGAAATGCATAGATGTAGTTTACACCCTAATGGGCAACGGCAAACAATGCATCTTCCGGCGTGCACCTAATCGGGATCTATTCTTTTACGCTTATATTTTTATTTATGATGTTAATCATTAATATCATTAATAAATACGATGGATTCATTTGCCCGGAAAAGGGTAACTTAGAATTATCAATCTCTTACTAACCAAAGGATGGGATCCTATATGGAACAAAACGTACAGAAGCTTATCGATTGGCTGGAGGCGCAGGAGCATCCAACCCTGGTGATCAAGAAGCAGGAGCTGGATGATCTGGATACAGTTCACTTTAATCTGGACACCGTAGACTACCGCAATGCTGAGGATGTCCTTGATGAATACCTGGGCAGTGCACTGATTCTGCGGGGAACGGGAAATACACTCAATGCAGACGGTGAGCTTGTGCCGCTTCCGCAGCCTAATTATGAGATCGCGGTCAGCGGGCTGAAGCTGAATACAGTAGCTGAGGATAATGTCGAGCTGGAGACGGACAGAGCGAAATATTCCTTAGCCTTAAGCTGAATGATCTAGTATTACAGGAAAGTTGTGCGCGTCATGTTTATTTCCCCTCTACTTGAGACACATACAGGCCATGGGTGAAACACACCCATGGCCTTACACACGTCTATTGATTCAGATACAAGAATTTATTAGCTGATTTATGCTTCTTCCCCGAGAATCTCAACTTCCGTCTCCAGCTCGACATCGAATTTATCCTTCACCGTTGAACGCACATGCTGAATCAGTCCGATGTAGTCACTGGCTGTCGCATTATCCGC
Source organism: Paenibacillus sp. FSL E2-0178 (assembly GCF_038593005.1). Classification (NCBI taxonomy): domain Bacteria; kingdom Bacillati; phylum Bacillota; class Bacilli; order Caryophanales; family Paenibacillaceae; genus Paenibacillus; species Paenibacillus sp. FSL E2-0178. The sequence continues at coordinate 197,006 of NZ_CP151953.1, read as the reverse complement.
ATTGACGATGAATCCGGCATGCTTGCGCGATACCTCCGCTCCGCCGATGCGGGTTCCCTGCAGGCCGCTCTCCTGAATCAGCTGGCCGGCATAGCGGCCCGGCGGCCGCTTGAACACACTGCCGCAGGAAGGATATTCCAGCGGCTGTTTGGATTCGCGGAGATAGGTCAGCTCATCCATGGAGGACTTGATCGCAGCAGGATCACCCGGCTGAAGCGCAAATCTGGCCTCCAGCACAATATACTCTCCGCTGGCAAAGATACTTTTGCGGTATCCCCACTGAAGCTGGTCACCCTGCATAGTAATAAGCTGTCCGTCCTTGTCGATCACAAGTGCACTTTGCAGCACGTCCTTAACCTCACCGCCGTAAGCTCCGGCATTCATATACAGCGCCCCGCCTACCGTTCCGGGAATGCCGCAGGCGAACTCCAGACCCGTCAGCTCCTGCTCCAGCGCATACCTTGAAGCATCAATAATCTTCGCCCCGCACTGCGCGTAGAGCAGTCCGTCCCGGATGCCCATTTCCGTCATGTCGGAGGTCTGAAGCACAATACCGCGGATGCCCCCGTCCCGGATGATGACATTCGAGCCGTTTCCGAGTACAGTAAGCGGAATATCATGATCATGCGCATATGTAGATATTCTCTGAATTTCATCGTAGGTTGCCGGAGCAGCCCAAATATCCGCTTCCCCGCCCATCCGGGTATACACCAGATGCTTAAGACTCTCGTGGCGCTTCAGCGAGCCTGCTGTGACCAGCTGCTGCAGGTCCTTATATATGTTGTCGATATTCATACTTCATGCTCCTAACTCTATGAAAATGATGACCGTGATCATCTGCCTGCCTCAACTGTGCATCGCGGCAACCACAACTTTAACAACGAACAGGCTCCCTTGTCAATGACAGGAGCCTGTTTGGAAGCTGCATACAGCATTATTATGTTTCATCATTCCCTTTTATAACCTAACTCCCGGCCGCAGCACGCTCTGAACGGAATTCTTCCCTTCTTGCTGCACGTTCCTCTTCTTTCATCCGGGGGCAGGTATAACATAGACGGCCGCCTTCTGTCCGGTAATACATACAGCAGCGGTTGCGCATCTGTACAGTCTGCTCCTGGTCAACGAGCGATTCAATTCTCCGTACCTTCACATGAAACGGATTCCGGGGCATCTGGAATACTTCAGCAGGCAGTTCATCTTTCAGATAGCTGTAATCTGCTTCAATCCGCTTAAGCACTGCAGGATCGGTAATTCCGGCTGCAAAGGACTCCACATAATAATTGAATTTGGACGGCATCTGTCCCCATATCTCACCAAGTGATAAACCGCTCACCTGTGAAATACAGCGTACCAGCGGCCCGGCAGTCTCTTGATAAAAGCGGGCAAACACATCATTTCGCCACGCGTCCCTGCTCTGCTGTTCCTCAGGAGCCTGCTCAGTCTTCCACGCGTGAAGGGAGAAGGCAATCCGGCAATATCCGTCTGCCGGAATGAGATGAATCCCCAGATTCGCTAGGCTGAACTCAGGAACGAAGGAGAATCCTGTGACTGAATACTGGACAGCAAGCGCCAGATTGGACAGATAGCCGCCGAAATATGCAGCAACCGCTTTATCGTCCAGTGCTTTCATTAACGGCCCATAAGTGTCTACAAATGCCTTCATCCCCTGCTCATGCACCAGTTCAGCCGCAGCGAAGGAGTGCAGAGCTCCCTCCGGTACCGCAGGATGCAGGTCAAACTTGGTGGTGAATTCCTTAATCAATAGTTCGTTCATTGCGCTGCCCCTCTCCGCTCCACTAGCCTGTCCAGCTCGCGCTTATAGTCCAGCTGCCTTGTATGCAGCCAGCTCGTAAGGAAGGCACAGCGGCACTCCGGTACGCGGATCAGGCACAATATCGGCTTCAATGCCGAATACCTCGCGCAGAACTACCGGTGTCATTACATCAACCGGCGCCCCTTCACTGATCACATTGCCGGATTTGATCGCTACCATATGCTGTGCATAACGGGATGCATGGTTCAGATCATGTACCACCATGATAATCGTCCGGCCTTCTTCTTCATTCAGCTTCTGCAGCAGCTGCAGCACCTCCAGCTGATGGGCCATATCCAGGAATGTCGTCGGTTCGTCAAGGAACAGAATATCTGTCTGCTGCGCCAAAGCCATGGCAATCCAGGCCCGCTGACGCTGTCCGCCGGAGAGCCGGTCAATCGGACGGTCATGGAACTCCGTCATACCGGTAACTTCGATTGCATTAGCAATGATGCTGCGGTCTTCTGGCGTCATGGTGCCGAAGCCCTTCTGATGCGGGTAGCGGCCGTAACCCACAAGCTCGGATACAGTCAGACCGTCAGGCGCAGTAGGATTCTGCGGCAGAATCGCCAGCTGCTTGGCCACCTCTTTGGTGGACAGGTTATGAATGGATTTGCCGTCGAGCATGACGCTGCCGCTCTTCGGCTTCATGATGCGTGCCATCGTCTTCAGAATGGTCGATTTACCTGAGCCGTTCGCTCCAACCAGCGCTGTAATCTTCCCTGTCGGAAGTGACAGGTTCAGCCCCTTTACAATCATCGCCTCTGCGTATCCGATACTCAGCTGTTCTGTATTCAAACGTTCCGACATGATACTCACTCCTTAGAATTTTAATTTTTCATGATAATTCGCCTATGAATGCCTATGTTAAGCCTTAGATTTTGCCAAAAGATATAAAAAGTACGGGGCTCCGATGATCGCCACCACGATACCTGTAGGTATCTCTGTAGGCTGCAGAATCCAGCGCCCGATGGTGTCTGCGGTGAGCAGCAGCAGCGCGCCTATCAGAGCGGCTGCAGGCAGCATGATCTGATGACGCGGGCCCACAAGTCTGCGGGCAAGATGCGGTGCAATCAGTCCGACAAAGCCGATGCCTCCGCTGACCGAGACGCAGGCGCCTGCGAGAGCCACAGCAGCAGCCAAGAGCAGCAGACGTTCCCGCTCCAGCGGCAGCCCAAGTCCCTTGGAGGTTTCATCCCCCAGGTTCAGTACGTTAAGCACCCGGGCTTTGTAGAACGCGAACGGCAGCAGAATCAATATCCAGGGGAGCAATGCCAGCACAAAGCGCCAGTCTCCGCCCCAGATTTTGCCGGCCAGCCAGATGGCTACGAACTGATAATTCTGCGGGTCCAGTCTTAACGACAGGATCAGCTGAAAAGCGTAAATGCCGGCACCTACGGCAATTCCGATCAGGATCAGCCGTGTCGGCGAGAGTCCGTCGGCTCTCCGGTAGGAGAGAAAATAGATCAGCGTGGCCGTAAGCGCTGCACCTGCCAGCGCCAGCAGCGGAAGAACAAAGATGGGCCCCGCTGTGGTTGCCGGGACAAATGAAATGAAGATCAGCACTGCGAATCCCGCTCCGGCGTTGATCCCTAAGGTAGAGGGTTCAGCAAGAGCATTGCGCGACAAGCCTTGCAGAATAGATCCGGATACTGCGAAACCCGCCCCGATGAGCAGTGAGATCACTATACGCGGCAGCCGGAAATCAAACAGAATCAGCTTCTGCTGTTTGGTTCCTTCACCGAGCAGAGTATGTAGAACATCAAGTGGTGATAAGCGCATGAAGCCGGTATTCATACTGACAATAAAAATAATGATGATAAGTGCAGCAAGCAGCGTTAGAATACCGGCTTCTCTGGTGCGGCGCGATTTCACTGAGGGTACAGACATGGTCCTGTTCATTACAGCTCCCCCTTGCGCTTGCTGGCCAGATAGATGAAGAACGGTACGCCGAATACTGCAATCAGGGCACCTATCGGTGTTTCATAAGGCGCATTAATCATTCTCGCAGCAATATCGGCAAAGAGGATCAGCACGCTCCCGAGTACTGCCGAGCAAGGAATGATCCAGCGGTAATCCACCCCCACCAGATAACGGGTAATATGCGGAATCATTAATCCGACAAAAGCAATCGGCCCCACCGTCGAGACCGCCGCTCCGGCAAGAATGACCACAATGATCATCCCTGCGGTCTGTACCAGCCGTGTGCGCTGCCCCAGTCCTGCGGCAACATCCCTTCCCAGGCTTAACAGCGTGATGGAACGCGAGAGCACCAGCGACCCGATAAGCGCACCTGCAACCCAGGGGGACATAATCTTGAGCTGTGTCCAGTTCGCTCCGCCAATCCCGCCTGCCATCCAGAACGCAATATCCTGGGAGAGGTGATACAGAATGGCGATGCCTTGGCTGACCGCCAGCAGCATGGCACTGACCGCCGCACCCGCTAAGGTCAGGCGTAGCGGTGTCAGCCCGCTATGGGACAGCGAACCGATGCCGAAGACTAAGAGCGATGCCACAGCCGCTCCAATGAAGCAGTAGATCATGATATACATGAAAGACAGCGAAGGCGCAAAGGCGAAAGCCAATGCCAGGCCGACACCAGCTCCGGCGTTGAGTCCCAGCAGCCCCGAATCCGCCAGCGGATTCCGGGTCATCCCCTGCATGATCGCGCCGGCGACAGCAAAACATGCACCCACCAGCGCTCCAGCCAAAGCCCGGGGGATCCGCAGCTCCCGGATGACCTGATGCTGTCCCAGCTCCGGATTGAAGCGGAAGACAGCTTCCCATACAGTAGCCAGCCGGATATCTGCCGCTCCTACCGATACAGACAGCATCAGCCCGAAGATGATGGCGGCTATTCCGAGCAGCAGGATCGTAGCTGCAGCTACCGGCCGCGACTTGATGGGTTTATCCTCTGCGGCCTTAGAAGGATTGAGGTTAGAACGTGTGGATGAAACCATAAGCCGTCTCCTTAACAGGATTATTACTTGCTTATTACTTGCTTCTAATTGATTATCATTCTCATTATCGCAAATATATGAATATTGTACAAGCAGATAACGCGTAATCTATACTGAACGCCCTCATCTATCGCTCCATTTAAAAAAAGGTGCAGATCATCGTATCCGGGGATACAAGGACCTGCACACTCGCTACCGGCAAAGGCTGATCACCGGCATTTTGAACGCTGCTTATTTTACAAGACTGCTCAGAGCATCATCAATTGTTTTGGAGTTAGCTATAGGACCGCTGTACAGCCAGCTGGTTGCTCTGCCAAACTCATGAACATTCCCCGCCTTAACAGCCGGAATCCCCTTCCAGATCGCGCCATCCGTAACTTCAGCAGCATCCGCCCCGTCACTGTTCACAAGGATGATATGATCTGCAGTCAGCTCAGACAATTTCTCAAGTGAAATCGGATTCCACGTTGCTCTGGACTCAGCAGGAATTTCGGTAACCAGATTCGGAAGCTTCAGTCCAAGATCTCCATACAATACCGCTCCGCTGCTGCGGGTTTCGTCTACAATGAAGAAGCTCTTGGAGACCAGCCAGAGAATGGCAACGGACTCATCGCCGATGGCAGCAGAGATTTTGGCTTTTGCATCAGCAGCTTTTTGATCGTACGCTGTAATTGCTGCTTCAGCTTCAGGCGTTTTGTTCAACAGCTCGCCGATCTTGAGCAGCGATTTGCGCCAGTCCTTGCTGACTTCGTCGCCGAGTACATACGTTGGTGCAATTTTGTTCAGCTGGTCATACAGACCGTTCTGGACAGTACCTTCCGATTGTACAATAGTGAAGTCCGGTGCGAAGCTGGTTACAGCTTCGAGTGGAAGGTCATAGCTGATGGTTGGAATGTCCTTAAGCTCAGCTGCAAGGTAATCCTGAGTGCCGTTTGTCACGGACCATTGGGCAACCGGAGTCACGCCAAGTGCGACCAGATAGTCTTCCAGATAAGAAGCAAGCACACGCTGCGGGTTCGCAGGGACAGTGACTTTATGTCCCATGGCATCCGTTACTGTTTGCTCTACCGCTGGAGCTGTTGTTTCTGCCGGTGCAGTAGTGGCTTCTGCAGTTGCTGCAGGTGCCGTAGTTGCCGCAGCCCCGTTATTGGCTGCATTGTTATTTCCGCATGCGGATAATAACAACGTCGTGGTCATGAGTCCGGCCATAGCCAGCTTCATGCTTGTTGATCTTTGCAGGTTGAACGAAAACATTAATTACCCCTCCTGTATATACATTCATTATTGGTCAAAGGTGATTGCGGCCTTCGCCTCACATAAACTGATGATATTGATTCTCATTCTCTCTGTCAACTAAATTATCTGGTTCCATGTACACTCACCCTGCGCTTAACAAAAAACGGCTGTTCCCGCAACCTGCGGAAACAGCCGTTTTACATATAAAGGGTATGTCTATTTGTGCAAATGATACGGTACAGTTGCTATAACGATATCCTTCTGATTCATCAGATAAGAACGGATGAACAAGCTGGTCTGATTATGCAGAATCGCCTGCCACCAATGCTTCGTAACAAATTGCGGAATGAGTACAGTAATATGGTCTGTAGAAGCGGTTTTCCACTCCACCGTATCGATGAATTTCACCAGCGGGCGGATGATGCTGCGGTAACGCGAGCGGAGTACAATCAGGCGCACCCCAGGGTTCCACTCTTCCCACTTCTGTTCCATTTTGTGAATCTCTTCTTCATCGAATCCGACATATACAGCCACTACATTCTCAGTCAATGACTTCGCATAGCTGATCGAATGCAGCACCGCACGGGTAACACCGGCAACGGGAACCACTACTGTACTTCCTTTAATACAAGGTTTATCCGTCGCCGGACAAATGCGCAGCTGATCGGCAATATTCATATAATGGCGGTGAATCCGGTGGAACACGATGATTACAAGCGGCAGGAAGATGAAGGCCATCCATACACTCGAGAATTTAGTAATAATGAAGATGAGTGTTATGGTTAAGGTTGTGAGCATGCCTACTGTATTCACAGCGAATTTGCTCTGCCAGCCCTTAGGCTTAGTTCTGTACCACTGGACCATCATGCCAAGCTGTGAAAGGGTAAACGGAATGAATACCCCAACGGCGTATAATGGAATCAACCCTTCGGTATTTCCGTGAAAAGCAGCTACAAGCACAGCCGACATTACGCCGAGGAAAATAATGCCGTTGGAGAATCCCAGCCGGTCTCCGCGCACCATGAAGGCATGGGGTAAATATTTGTCCTTGGCGAACATGAAAGCCAGCAGCGGGAAGGCCGAATACGCTGTATTCGCCGCCAGGAACAAGATTACTGCAGTGATACCTTGGATGAAGAAGTACAAACCGCCGCGGCCAAAGGTAGACTCGGTAATCTGCGACACAACCGTCGCTTTCTCATCCGGCATGATGCCGTACCAATAAGCCAGAAGCGTAATCCCCGTGAACATAGCCCCGAGAATCAGACCCATCAGCATCAGCGTTTTAGCCGCATTTTTCTCAGCCGGTGCTTTGAAGTTAGGGATCGCATTGGAGACCGCTTCTACCCCGGTCAGTGCCGAACAGCCGGAGCTGAAGGCCTTAAGCAGAAGGAACATACTTACGTTCGATACCGCTGAGCCGATCTCAGGAACCTGGGCATGAGCACCGCCGGTTGCATACTTGAAGACTCCGGCGATAATCAGTACAAAGATGGAGACGACGAACAGATATACCGGAATGGCTATGAAGGAAGCTGATTCAGTAACACCCCGCAGATTGACAATCGTTAAGAGCAGAATGACAGTAACCGCTATGAGTACACTATGATTATGAAGACCCGGGAACGCTGAAGTGATCGCATCCGTTCCCGCCGAGGCGCTTACCGCCACCGTTAGAATATAATCGACCAGCAAAGAGCCACCGGCAAGCAATCCGGTATGAACCCCTAGATTGGTTTTGGCAACAATGTAGGCGCCCCCGCCCTGCGGATAAGCAAAAATGGTCTGCCGATAAGACAGGATTAAGATGGCCAGCAGGCCCAATACGGCTAATGCAATTGGCAATGAGTACCAGATAGCTGTGAAACCTGCGGCCACAAGTACGATTAGGATTTGTTCTGTTCCGTAGGCTACAGACGAGAGCGCATCAGAAGACAGGACAGCCAGTGCTTTCACCTTGGATAACTTTTCATGATCGAGTTCGTTCGACTTCATCGGACGCCCGATCAATAGTCGTTTTACCTTGCTTACCATTGTAGTAACAGTTCCTCTCTTTGTTAAGTTGAAACGGCAGTACCGCGCGCTGTTTTCATAAGTGGATTTCATAAATGCAGGCACAAAAATAAGCATACGGAAATGATCCGCATGCCTTGAGTGCATGGTCATTATCCCACTATTGCTTACGAGGTTAGCTGGCGGATTCGGGCTGTGGTAGCCCTACGGTTTTCGAGTCTGCTGACCCGCTTCCGATTCACCCCGTTGGCACTCGGCCAAGTTTGGTTCCCCCGTTTTTCCTTCCGGAAAATTCAGCGCATATTCAACTTCTCACAAGGACTAATAATAATCTACAATGCCTCTTCCGTAAAGCGTTGAAACAAATGAAAAAAGAATGAAAAACAACCAAAACAACCAAATCCATGATCCGGTATGTCTTGCTCTTTCATTCTCTTTCATTATCCCTTTATCGCGTGATTTTACAGCATTTCTGCTTAATAATTTACACTCAATTTAAGGGAAATAGTTACTCTTCATTCTGCCTGACGGCTTCTTACTCACCTGCATCCTCTTTACGCCCTGTCCATAGCAGAATTGTGATTAATGCGAACGCAATGAGTGCCAGCAGCGGGATGGTGATGAATCCGAAATAATTCAGATAATCCGTGTTACACGGCACACCAATTGTACATGGAAGCACCTTGCTGAGTGCCGGAATTTTCTGCTCCGCGTAATGATAGATCGAAATGCTTCCGCCAATCAAACTTAAGGGAAGAACATAAGGGATAATGCGCTTATCCCCCCGGTAAGTGGCGATTCCGAGCAAAATCAGCTGCGGGTACATAAATATCCGCTGAAACCAGCATAGCTTGCAGGGCTCATATTTCAGCACTTCACTGAGATACAGACTGCCTGCTACAGCAACAACCGAGACGAACCAGGCCAAGTAGAGACAATTCCGGCGGCAGAATGCAGAGAATTTATTCATTGTGCAGCCACAGCTTCCGCAGCTACCTGGATTTGAGCATCAATTTCCTCCATATTAAAAGGTTCATTCACCTTGACTCCATTGACATACAGTGATGGCGTGTTGGTTACGCCTGTGTCTGTGCCAAGCTGGATATCTCTCTCCAGTTCGCTTTCGTAGGTCTTGTCTTCAATATCCTTACGCAGCAAATCGAAGTCAATGGGCAGTTCTAATTGCTGTGCCAGACTTACCAGGAAGTCCGGGGTTGCCCACTCTACCTTTTCTTCACCCTGGTTAGCATAGATAGCATCGAAGAATTTCCAGAAGGCCTCTTGATTCTGATGGTACACGGAGAGTGCCGCAAGTGAGGCTGTTCTCGAATCCGTACCGATAAAGGCCAGGTTGACGAAGTAAAAGGCTGCTTTATCCTGATTAACATACTCCTGAACGATTTGCGGTTTAATCACTCCGGTGAACTGGGCGCAAGCCGGACATTTGTAATCGCCGAATTCAACGATTTTGACGGGTGCATCTTCTTTGCCCAGCCGTGCCATTTCACTGTAGTTGAAGTCAACGGGAGCCGCAGCAGATCCTGTAGTTGAGTCGTCCTTCGAGGCCAGCATGAATAATCCTACAAAAATAATAACAACTAAAGCCACTGTACTCACGATCAGAATTCTCGTTTTCTGCTTCTGCTGCTCCTGCTCTGCCCGGCGTTTCTCCTGCTTGCTCATCTGGGGAAGCGCGACATTGTTCTTTTTTGATTTGCTCAAAGAGAGTTCCTTTCTGTCCATAGGACTGTCGTGATAAAAGATAAGTTACTTTAAAATTATATAATTAAAGTTCTCTCCTTGGCAAACCCTACATTATACAGCTTTTGTTGCCGGAGGCACTCCGCTGTCTTCATTTTCTTGGTTGTAAATCAGCTCCGGCGATGAATCCAGCGACTGTAGCACAATTCTGAAAAAGAACTGGGTCCCGCCGCCCGGCGCCGGTTCCGCCCATATTTCTCCCTGCATAAGCTCCACCAGCTTCTTGCAAATGGCCAAACCCAGACCAGTACCGGGATATTTACGCGTGTGGGAAGCATCCACCTGGGAAAAGGATTGGAACAGCAGCTGCAGCTTATCCGGCGGAATGCCAATACCCGTATCCTGCACTTTGAATTGCAGCGTCTGAGAGGCTCCCATCAGGCCGCAGGATTCAACAGTAACTGTAACCGCTCCCGAAGGAGTGAATTTCACCGCATTGCCGATTAAATTAACCAGGATCTGACGGATCCGCGCAATGTCTCCCACGAACTTGCCGGGAAGCCCCTCTTCTACCGACAGCACAAACGACAATTGCTTGTCTCTTGTGATCACTTCGAACAGCTCCATACACTCCTGCAGCAGCACAGTCAGCTGAAACGGCTCCTGGTTCAACACGAGACCATCTGCTTCCAGGCGGGATATATCGAGAACATCACTCATTACATGAAGCAATGCCTGGCTGCTGGTACTCTGCAGCTTCAGCAGCTCCAGATGCTCGGGTTTGCTGATTTCTTCGGCCAGCAGCTGATTGATGCCGATAATTCCGTTCAGCGGCGTGCGGATTTCATGGCTCATCGTCGCCAGAAACTCGCTTTTCATCCTGGCAGCACTCTCTGCCGCATCCCGGGCCTGAATCAGTTCATGCTGGTACTGCATCAGGGCAGTGACATCCTCGGCAACGATATAGACCAGCTGTTCCTTATTATGAAGCAATGGAAATACCGTTACGCTGCAGATCATCTGCTGGCCGTCCCTGGTGATAACCTTCAGCTCCAGCTTGGAGGACTTCCCTTGGGAGGCATTGCGCACAGCTTCCTTGACCGCGGCTTCATCCCTTTCACTGTACAGGATGTTCTTGAATTCCCCCAGTTCTTCTCTTCCATATCCGGTGGTATACCGCAGGGCAGGATTGGCACTGATGATCTTCTTAAGGGCCGGATCAATACACAGCACCATATCCGGGTTATGCTCGAACAAGGCCATATAACGCTGCTCATTAAACGCTGCAAAGCGGAGCACATGCTGCCGGTCCCTATAGAGCAGGCCAAGCACAATCGTCACAATGAACAAGAAGGAACCTCCCAGAATGATGCCCAGCAGTGAATCATCCAAGAGCGGAGCGCGCCCTGTATACAAGAATGAGTCTACTACTGTGAAGGAAGCGCCGGCCATTGCAGAATAATGTATACCTGTGAACGCTCCGGTCAGAGTTAACACGAGCAGCAGTTTTTTGACACTGAACATGTTGTAGGCATTCTCCAGCCATTTCGGGTCGTAGGATGCGGTAATAACAGGGACAACCAGGGCGAACAGGATGGACAGGATAATGGAAAAGAACCCTTGTTCATACGTTGCTGAGAGCTTCATCGCCAGAATGCCGCTGAAATGCATGATCAGGATTCCGCTGCTGAACAGCATGCCGCCAAGACCCAGATAGACACGGCTGCGGGTATGGGGGTTGCCAAGCATTACGAACAGCATATAAGAAGCGGCCACAGGAATGATCAGCGAGAACACAAGCAGCAGCAGATCATACGATACCGGAACTCCCATATCCATCGCCCGCATTCCAATAAAATGCATACTCCACATCCCTGTACCCAGCACTACAGAGATAAGCAGAATATAGAGATTCCCCTTGCGGCCACGGAGAAGCCGTTCCGCCAGATCCAGGGCTGTGAAACACGATAGAAATGCTATAGCAACAGATAAGAGGACAAGCAGATCATTGTAATGATTCGGATGATGCTCCATAGCCTCTCTCCTTCCTTGATTTCACAATATTGCACTGCACCTATTTACACTACCTTACCCTTGGTGAATCCAGTCGAATCGTGGATTTTGCCTTATGGGACAAGCAGTTTTTGCCTAAGGAGAGCACTGCAAAAACCGGAGCCCCTGAATGCAAAAAAAAGCACAGCGCTGTAACAGCGCCATGCTCTTGTCTTCTTGTAATTACGCTCCGGCTTCCTCCGTCAAAAACTGCACCTTCAGCAGCTTAATCCGGGAAATCCGCTTATTGTCCGTCTCTTCTACCACGAATAAATGATTGTCAAACTCCACCGTCTGGCCTTTTTGCGGAGGATTGACCTCCAGCTTGGAATACAGCCAGCCGCCTATCGTATCGTAATCATCCGTCTCCATATGGATTCCGAGCGTATCATTGATCTCCTCAATCAGCATCAGGCCGTCGATAGAGAACTCATCCTCCCCCAGCTTCTCGATGCCGGGACGTTCCTCGTCGAACTCATCCTGAATCTCTCCGACAATCTCTTCCATAATATCCTCCAGAGTAACCATTCCCGAGGTACCGCCATACTCATCAATCAGGATAGCGATTTGGGTCTTGGCACGCTGCATGACCTTGAGGAGGCTGCTAATCTGAATCGATTCCGGTACAGTTAATATCGGACGGATCAATTCGTTATACTTGGGCGCATTATCACGGATCATATCCTTGATATGAATGAAGCCGAGAATATGGTCCTTGTCTCCGTCGCAGACCGGATAACGGGTTCTCATTCCGTCAAAGGCAATTTCAAGATTCTCGTCCGTCTCCAGATGCGTGTTAAGACAGATCATTTCCGTGCGCGGAATCATAATCTCCCTGGCCATCGTGTCGGCAAATTCGAAGATATTATCCACCAGGGTCATTTCCGTGTTGTCGATCAATCCGCTTTTGTTGCTCTCCTGCATCAGAATGCGTATTTCTTCCTCCGTATGGGCTGTAGCCAGCTCCGATGCCGGCGTCAGACGGAAGATACGCAGCAGCCCCCGTGCCAGGCCGTTAACCACCCAGATGAAGGGATACATGATCCGGTAAAAGACATTCATCGGACCTGCAGCAAGCAGAAGTACTGCCTCGGCTTTATTCACCGCAATGGTCTTCGGGGCAAGCTCGCCAAGTACAATATGCAGAACAGTGATGAACATAAACGCAATGATAAGCGAGACCACAAAAACAGTTGTTTCTCCGAAGCCGAGGTTCGTAATAACCGGCCCTACAATCGTAGCAATCGCCGGTTCTCCTAGCCAGCCTAGCGCAAGCGAGGCAAGTGTTATGCCAAGCTGACAGGCCGACAGATAACCATCCAGATTATGAACAATCTTTCTTGCTGCAGGGGCTCGCTTGCTGCCTTCCTCAATCAGTGAATCAATGCGCCCGCTGCGCACCTTCACCATCGCATACTCAACCGAAACAAAAAAACCGTTAAGCAGCACAATCAAAATAATAAGACCTACATTTAATATACCGGGTAAAGGGTCGCTCAATTTATACTCCTATCCGCCGTTTCCTGTGCGGGCGGATAGGCCCACCTCCTTCGTTTGTTCAAAATGTCAGACTGGATCATGCCAGCTGTTCCTTTCCGTATCAATTTCCCAATGCCTTCATCTCCAGTACATAAATCACGGATTATAAATAATACTTTTATTATATAAATATATTAGGTGAAACAGCAAGCATGCGTGTCCCCTCGAAAAATACAGCATATGTGCGTACGGTAGCAAAAGAAACGGCTGACCGCCTTTAAACAAAGGTGGACAGCCGTTTTTGCGTTATTCTATGGATAAATGGCCAGAAAGCTTATCGGCAGCTCCGTACAACCGCCGGATTTCCGATAACTCCCGGATATTGATAGACAAGCGGCTCTTCAAAGGTGGCATAATCGAAATTTACCATCAGCAGCACAACCCGCTGTCCGGTCGCCCGGTCGCTGATAATCAGATGGTCGCGGCCGGCAGCTTCAAGCACACCGGTATAGACCTTGGCGTTCCAGTCTTTGTTGTTCTCGTAGGTGAAGTAGAAGGTGCCGACCTTGCCAAGGTTGAGGCGGAAGATGTTCTCCACATAAGACTGTTCGAACACCGGTGCAGTTGTTGAGACCACGGTTCCGGCAGGCGTCATGGGGCTGCCGCTGGTGACCTGCGGCGGCATGCTGCTCATAGTACCCATGGTACCCATGGTGCCCATGTTTCCAATGTTCCCCTTGTTGCTCATGGCACCCATAGTATTCATCGGGCCCATGCCGTTCATGTTGTTCATATTGTTCATGTTGTTCATGTTGTTCATGTTGCTCATGCCACCTGCTGGGTTGCTGCCCATCATATAATTAACGGGACGATAGGGTTGAACGATCATTTACGAATAACCTCCTTGAATTTGAATTAGCATTCACTTAAGCGTACCTAGAATAATGACGGGCAATCCACCTGGGTCGGAGTGAAGAAGCAGTGCGCCTTGTAGCGGCCGGTGTTCTGCTGGTTATACCAGTTGGCCGGACAAGCCCCGACAGGCCGGAAGAACCACAGTGCATTTGATGCTGGCCAGGTTCTTTCCCCGGCGATAGCGCGTTTTGCCAAACGGATGTCGGCCTCCCGTGCACGCTGATAGAAGTACCCCTTCTGCGGGGCTTCAAAGCCGCCCGGGCTCTGGTACACCATATCATTCACACTGCGGATGTTGTTGAAGTCCAGACAGTTGCCGAGGATCCGGTTGACCCCGACATTACCGACCATCAGCATGCCTGACTCCCCATCCTCTTCGGCCTCGGCCCGCATCAGCCGCGCAAGCACCCTTACATCCTCCGAATTCGTTTTGATGACGGCCACGCGTTCTCCTCCTTGTAATCACTTCATTGACAGTTATGGAACAAAGCTGTAACGCCAAGCATCCGTTGTTCTTTACTGCTCGCTGTATTGTATGTGCATTCGCCTAAGTGGTGACAGTCCCCGCCCAATTTCCTGCAGTCTGCAGCAATACTTTATACCATGAAAAACCTGCCTTTGAGCCGAGGCAAGCACAACCCAAATACCCCCTTGCACCGCTGACGGTTACAAGGGGGCTGCTGAACACTTTTCAAATAAACATCACACTATCCATGAACAAGCCTGTTCACTATTCCGCTGTGGAGTAATGCGGGCGCCGCTGAAAGCCATGATATCTTGTACCCTGATATGTCAGCACCCCTCTGTCCCCTTCAGCACTCATGCCATATTCATGGCCATCCACCTTGAACTCTCTGCGGACACCATCCTCCGCTTCATACGTCAGGTAGTAGGTTGTGCTGGTGCGGCTGCTCTCATCCTGTGCCTGCTGCTGGCGGACTTCGCTGCGCTTGCTGACAATGCGGGCGGGTATGGACTGCAGGGGGGCATTATTGTTCCGGCTCCACTGAAGCAGTCCTCTGCCTGCAGACACAGCGATAATCCCCACGACTACAGCGAGGAATATCGGCAATACCGTTCCTGTAAAATCAAACATCCAGGATGGATCCGGTCCCGTTCCCATGGTCTCTTCCCCCTTGTTCCCATCTGGTTAGATTCCCTGCCCTGCAGGTCTTCTCTACATGTATATGCCTCTTCCCTTCAAGACAGCATAACAAATGTGTAACAACCCCGGCTGCTCCGAGAGAATCTTCACTTGGGGTGATGACAGCACGCCAAAAAGACCACCTAAATCCCCCTATATCCGGGAACCTAAATGGTCTTCATTATACCAAAAGAGGTGATCACATTAAGCATGTACGAGATCTAGCAATTGTCTGGTTTCGCTTGTTTCTTCCGGCAGCATACCGTTGTCCGCCCAGCAAGCTCTGCATTGTTCTTCCGTTTCACACAGGTGAGCATCGTCACAGTTGTAGCACAATTGCAGCAGGTTTCTTGTCATATAATCCGTTTCAAATGTTTTCATAATAATCTCTCCTATTCGGGATGAAAGTTTGTGAAAAAATGAACTTGTTCTCTATGTGTTAAATATATCACAGGAGTGAAAGTTTGTCATGTGATTTTTTTCACATTTTTAAAGAAAATTTTAAATAAGATTTTTCCTTATATTAAGAGGGCTTTGCGGCCTTATTATCCAAAAGAAAAGGCTGCCCGCCAATGCGGACAACCTCTTAATTACCTTTACATAACCCGCCAGCTCACTCCGCCATTCGTAGTCTGCAGCAGGATAGATCTGCGGTCCTCTTCTTTCTGGATCAGCAGCCAGCCTACATCATCCGAGATGAATTGCAGCTTCACTACTTCCGGGTATTCCAGCAGCTTGGACTGCAGTACACTGCTGGCCGGAAGTGCCGTCCAGGTCTGTCCCTGATTCATCGTCTTGTACAGCAGGTTCCCCTCTAAAGACCAGCCCGCCTGCGAACTGAGGAATTCAGGTGCCACATGCCGGTTAATTCCCGTCAACGCCGGCCGGCTGAAGCTGATAAACTTCCAGTTCTCTCCCCCGTTTGCAGTGAAATAGCCGTTGTAGGTCATGCTGGCCTCTTTTTCTTTTTGACACCCTACAGACAGCCATCCGCTTGTATGATCCGTACCGAAGAATTCAGGTTCACCGGCAATGACCCGGTCACAGCCTCCAAAGCTCTCGTTGACCAGAAATTCAGAGCCTGCCGCCCAGGTTGCTCCGCCGTCTTTGGTGACATAGATCTTAGGCAGTGCCCCGGTCTGCAGCGTTACGAATCCGCGGCTCCCGTCCTTAAATATCATTCCGGTCGTAACGCCCGGCAGGGGAATTGTATTGTTTGGCAGATTCGGATTATACTGTTCATTCTGCATGACCAAGGCCCAGGTTGCCCCGCCGTCCTGCGTAGCATACAAGGCTTTGCTCTCTTTGGTGGAGCTGGCATCCCAGGAAGTCATCAGCCATCCATGGGACGGTGAACTGAAGTAGAACGAGGACAAGGTGTTGGTGTCAGGAAAAGCAGAAACTTTCCAGGTATGTCCCCCATCTGTTGTGCGCAGCACCACGGTCTCGGTCGTGCCGAAAGAGCTTCGTATAATCCAGCCGTTGCTGGGATCGGTGAAGAAAATCTCTTTGCCATACACCGGGTTGCTCAGAAACTGCACAGTCGTAGCCGGCGAGATATTGGCCCAGGTTTTGCCGTTATCAAGGGTCATATACATGCGCAGCTCATTTTTGGTGACACCCCAGGCTATTCCCGCTGACGGGTTAAGCAGCCTGAAGTCTGTCAGCCGGGTCTGAATCTGATATTTCGGGGCATTCTCATTATCGACGTTCTTGGCATCCGGTGTGATGACCGTAATCATCTGCCCTTCTTCCGGCGCTTCCGTCGGCTGCGGGGGCTGGGAAGGCTCGGGAGCGGGAGCAGAAGAACAAGCCGAGAGAATAAGTAAGGTCAGGAGAAGCAGCAGCACCCTTCTCAGAACCTTGTAACCTGAAGCTGTGGATGACAATGCTCTCTCTCCTCTTCCCGTTAATCCGTTATTTCTTCGTATTTAAATTACTGCGTTTGTATCCGTACAGACCATAGATTAGCAGTCCTACTGCAAGCCAGATCAGGAAGCCCATCCAGGTTTCTCTTCCCAGATTATACATTAGATAACCGCAGGCTGCCGCACTAAGGAGCGGAATGAACGGAACCCAAGGAACCTTGAAGCCTCTTCTGAGATCCGTTTTCGTACGGCGGAGCACAATAACACCCAGCGAAACCACCAGGAAGGCGAATAAGGTTCCGATACTGGTCAGATTGGCCAGCCGGTCAAGCGGGACGAAGCCGGTAAGAACGGCAATCAGTCCGCCGACCATCCATGTGCTGCGCACCGGCGTATGTGTTTTGGGGCTGACCTTGGACAAGCTCTGCGGCAGCAATCCGTCACGGGAAATGGCAAACAGCAGACGGGTCTGTCCGAACAGCATTACCAGCAGCACGGTAGTCATCCCGGCAATCGCACCTACAGAGATCAGACCGGCGATCATATTCTGGTCAACGAACCGCAGGGCGAACGATACCGGATCACTTACATTGAGGTTCTGATAAGGCACGATCCCCGTAAGTACCAGGGATACAGCGATATAGAGCACGGTACAGATCGCAAGCGACGAGATAATACCGATCGGCAGATCTCGCTGCGGACGCTTTACTTCTTCGGCAGCAGTCGAAATGGCATCAAATCCGATATAGGCAAAAAATACGGTTGCCGCACCATTCACTACACCATGGAAACCAAACGGCAGGAATGGCGTCCAATTCTCCGGCTTCACATAGAATATACCGGTGACGATAAACAGCAGCACCACCGAGATTTTGATCACAACCATCACTGCATTGAAACGGGCGGTTTCCTTAACCCCGCGTGTCAGCAGGTAAGAGATCAGCAGAATAATGACAACTGCAGGTAAATTAATAATGGTTCCTTTATCTGCATTATACGCCCCTGACAAAGCGGTGGGCAAATGAATGCCGAAGCCTTCCAGCAGTCCCTGGAAATAACCGGACCACCCGCTGCTTACCGCCGCTGCGGCTACACCGTATTCTAGCACCAGATCCCATCCGAGAATCCAGGCCAGCAGTTCCCCGAAGGCGACATAGCTGTATGCATAAGCGCTGCCCGATACGGGCAGTGTGGAAGCAAATTCGGAGTAACACAGTGCGGATAACACACAGGCAAAGCCGGCGATGATGAAGGACAGCACAAGTCCCGGTCCGGCATGCTCCGCAGCAGCCACTCCCGTCATTACAAAAATTCCGGTGCCGATAATGGCCCCTACACCGAGCATGGTCAGATCCATTGCACCCAGTGTCTTGCTAAGTTTCTCCGCTCCGGTATTCTGGGGAATAGCCAGCGGTTTTTTGCGGAATAAATCCATTCTGAAATTCGCTCCTGTCAAGTGGTTGAGTGGATAATAAGAAATACATTGTTAGCATGCCCGTTTTGGGGTAATGGATTAAAAGCGGACAGCTTGAAAACACTATCCCTAGAGATTATGATGGATAAGATTGGACCGCAAGTGGAAACGGCTCTGCCTTCCTTCTATAGGACGGTACCGTTTCAGCGAGAAATATAAGGATGAATGATGGTGTTTAACTTATACACCCTTATATTTCAAAATTCGAAAGCTGGAGGAGATCTAACAATGGCCCCATTTAAGCCCAATCGTGTCGTAGTGATCGGCACCGGTGCAGTCGGAACCACGACGGCCTATACGCTGCTGCTGCGTAAGCGCATGCCCGAACTAGTACTCATCGATGTTAACCATCAGAAGGCGCTTGGTGAAGCGCTGGATATGAACCATGGCATGCCATTTGTCGGCGGTGTGAAGCTGTGGGCCGGCACCTATGAGGACTGCAAGGAAGCCGACATCATCATCGTCACTGCCGGAGCCTCCCAGAAGCCTGGTGAAACCCGGATCGACCTGCTGCGCAAGAACATCTCGATCTTCAAAGATATCATCCAAAAAATCACGAAATACAATCATCACGCTATCCTGCTGATTGCCACAAATCCGGTCGATATTCTGTCGTATGCCACCTTGAAGATCAGCGGCTTCGACCGCAGACGGGTTATCGGTTCCGGTACTGTACTGGACAGCGCCCGCTTCCGTTACCTGATTGGGCTTCATAAGGAAATCGATCCGCGCAGTATTCATGGACAAATCATCGGTGAACATGGCGATTCCGAGCTGCCGGTCTGGAGTCTCGCCAATGTCGCGGGAATTGATCTGGGCTTCGATGAAGCGGAACGTGATGAGATCTTCGAGGACACCAAGAATGCCGCCTACGAGATCATAGATGCCAAGGGCTCTACCTCCTATGCCATCGCACTGGCACTGGACCGGATTGTTGCGTCCATTCTGAACAATGAAGGCTCCGTCCTGAATGTCTCCACACTGCTGAACAACTACAACGGCGTGTCAGATGTATTCCTCGGCGCTCCGTGTGTCGTAGACCGTTCCGGCGTGCGTGAAGTACTTGATCTTCCGCTCAGTGACGAAGAACAGCTTCTGTTCCAGCAATCCGCCGATAAGCTCAAAAATGAGATTGCCAAGCTGGAGCTATAGTCTCCGCGCATGGACAAGCCTGCCGCCAACCCACAGGGGATTGGCGGCTATTTTTACTTATAGGAAGAGATTCAAGATTCAGACTCTGCTTCTTCTTCAGCCCGCCTTACCATCAGACGCGCGAAGACGCGTTAACCGATTAAAGTCAGAATTGCTGTCCAGCTTATCAATTTCTTTCATCCATGGTCTAATCGTTGTGTCTACGACTTCGAGGCTTGTCCCTCTCCGCCTTCTACCCTGAATAATAACCCCTTATCATGTTAGCAATTCACGGCGGTGTTGTCATTATAAAAATGCACATTCCATGTGATTTATGCGTTATGTTTTGAACAAAAGTTCATAGTGTGTATTGACGCTGTTAGCTCCAGGTTCACGAGTCACCGCTGCCTGTCTTATACGGCATGCCGATCTGCAGTCTGGACATAGCTTCTTCCTTCTCACGGCTCGTAATATGTGTGTACACAGTGGTCGTCTGGATCGAGGAATGGCCCAGCAGCTCCTGCACCGTGCGCAGATCCGCTCCTTTGCGCAGCAGCATGGTGGCAAAGGAGTGCCGCAGCTTATGGCTGGAGTACGGCCGGCGCTGGGACGAAGGCACATCACTCTGGAAGCGGCTGAATGTATCCGCAGCAATCCCTTGGATGCCGCGGATGGAGAGCCGGCGGCCTTTTTGCGAGATGAACATCGCCTCCTCCTTGCTGTGCCAAGGATTAAGACGGTCCGTCAGCGCCTGGTCAAGATACGGGGCAATATCCTCAGGAACCGGGACATTGCGCCATTTGCGTCCTTTGCCGAAGACACGCAGTGAACGTCTCTCTACATTATAATCACTCTGATTCAGCGTATGTACTTCCCCTACCCGCAGCCCCATATACGACATCAGCAAAAAAACAGCCAGATTGCGGCTTCTGTACTTGCCGTCTACCGCTGACAGAAACCGCTGCAGGTCTTGTTCATCCAGATAGAGGGGCTCGCGGTTTTTTTCGGTTTTGGACTTCTTGATTCCGGCGGCCGGGTTGATATTCAGCAGCTCCAGCTCCGTCAGTGCCTTGAAGAGGCAGCTTATTGAGGCATGCTTACGGTTACGTGTCGCATCACTTACCCCGCGTTCCCGCACAGAAGTCAGATAGGAGACAACCTGCAGTTTTTTAACAGTACCCAGCTCCCGCCCGTTCAGACTGCCCAGAAATTCCCGTGCATCAGCAAGATAAGATTTCTGTGTATATGCTGTGTAGCCGGCGTCCTTCATCCAGATCAGAAAGGCATCCAGCTCTTCTTCATATTCATGCTCCGGCTCATTCATGCCCCGTGCTCCTCCTCTTCCCTCCACATTACAGCATGCTTCTGCACCGTTCCAAGAAACTCACTTAACGCTGGGGATTTCCACTTTTTGCTGTGATAGGCAATTTGGGTCGCCACCCGCTGGGATTCATCATTCCAGTTCAGCCGGCCCAGCTTGCCTTCCGCCAATTCCCTGCGGACCGTAATCATCGGCAGGAATGAGATACCGAGTCCAGCCATTACGCACTGCTTGATCGCTTCAATGCTCCAGAACTCCAGATTCGGATCGGGGAATACTCCATGACTGTTCAAATGGCGCTCGAACAAAGTGCGGTAAGTGCAGCCTGTTTCGGTATGCAGAATCGTTACATTTTTAAGATGCAGCGGTTCTACTTCTTCCAATTCCAGCAGCGGGTGATCCAGTGGAGCGACCAGCGCCATTGCTTCATGGATCAGCGTGTCACAGTACATCTCCTTATACTCCGTCTCCGGTTGGAGAAGAAAGGCTAGATCAAGCTCTCCTGAGCGGACGAATTCCGTCAGCTCCCAGCAGGCTCCCGGCTTCAGCGTAATCTGCACCTGCGGATGCCGGCTACGGAATTCCTTAATAATCCCCGGGAGGCGGAAGGCCGCCAAAGATTCAGGTGCACCAATCCGCAGCGAACCGGATATTTCCGTCTCCGACCGCAGGGCGTTCTCGGCCATCGTGTGCATCTTGGAGATTTCCTGGGCATACGGCAGGAGGCGGCGGCCGGCATCGGTGAGAATGATCTTTTTGCTGATCCGGTCAAACAGGGGCTGCTCCAGTTCTGCCTCCAGCGCCTGAATCTGTGCGGTAATGCTGGACTGGGCGTAATCAAGCTTCTGGGCTGCGCGGGTAAAGCTGCCGGTCTCAACTACAACGAGAAAGGTGAACAGATGCTTAGACTCCATAGTACCTCCTTCAACCTATCGGTTATTCGAATGGATTCCATTCGATAATTCCGTTTTTCCAATGGATCTATTATCTGATACTCTATATTTAAATACAAGGAAAGCGGGACTATTTATATGAAGGAAAATAAATCATTACAACGGAATATCGGGATGCCGCAGGCTATTGCCCTGTACATAGGAGCCGTCCTCGGCTCAGGTGTGTTAATCGTACCCGGACTGGCAGCGGAGATGGC
The DNA here is from genome assembly GCF_038593005.1 of Paenibacillus sp. FSL E2-0178. NCBI lineage: Bacteria > Bacillati > Bacillota > Bacilli > Caryophanales > Paenibacillaceae > Paenibacillus > Paenibacillus sp. FSL E2-0178. The sequence continues at coordinate 174,749 of NZ_CP151953.1, read as the reverse complement.
TGGACCCGCTTCGCTGCTGGCCTGGGGATTCATGACCCTGCTGATTCTCCCGCTTGCGCTGTCCATGGGTCTGCTCTCGGCCAAATTCCCTAATGCCGGCGGGGTATCCCATTTCGTCACCCTGGCCTTCGGCCCGAAGGCAGGCGCACTGGTCGGCTGGTTCTTCCTCATGTCCGTGCCGATTGGCGGTCCTGTCGCTGCACTGACCGGAGCGGGCTATATGACAGCCGCCATGGGCTGGGGCGATCCGGCCAGAATTGCCATCGCTGCAGGAATGCTGGCCATTGGCCTGATTGTCAACTGGATCGGCATGAAGGTTGCCGGTAAAGTGCAGATCGCCGTGGTTATCGCGATTGTTGCCGTGCTGGTCTTCTCATTTGCTGCGGCTCTGCCAAGAATGGAGAGTGTCCACTTCACACCGTTTGTTCCGCATGGCTGGATGAGTGTCGGGCAGGCGGCGGCGATCCTCTTCTGGTGCTTCATCGGCTGGGAGGCCGTCTCACATCTGTCTGAAGAATTCAAGGACCCGCAGCGCGCTGCGGTCAAGGGTGTGACCATCGCTGCGGTCATTGTCGGAGTCCTCTATTTCCTCTCGGCACTCGCTACAGTCGGTACGCAGAGCTATCTCCGCGGAGGAGCCGACTCTTCACTGGTCTGGATCATCAGTCAGCCACTTGGAGCCTGGGGCGGATTCATTGCCGGACTCACCGGACTCTTCATCTGTACGGCGACGATCATCGCCTACTCAAGCGCTGCATCACGCGTAGCATATGCCTTATCACGGCAGGGATATGCCCCGAAATGGATGGGCCGCTTATCAGACCGCTATCAGACACCTGTGGGAGCGATCGGCTTCCTGACCCTCTGCTTCACAGCAGTGTTATCGCTGTATGGCAGCGGCCTGCTCTCGATTACGACACTGATTAAATTTCCCAATGCCACCTTCATCCTCACCTATATTGGCGGTTGTGCTGCAGGAATCCGCCTTTTGCGGGGCAGCCGGACAGGCGTGATGATCAGCTGGATTTCTTTTGCCGCTACGGTAGCCGTGTTTCCGTTTACAGGCTGGGCGATCATGTATCCACTGCTGATTACACTGTTGTTTGTTCTGGTGGATTATTTAAGACAGGGACGTAAACGTGCAGGAAATATTCCTGTAGCTAGTGATGCTGAAGAGATTTCCCGGCGCGCACTATAAAAGCGCTTATAAGAAACAGGCTGCACTCCTCCTTATTTGAGGATGCAGCCTGTTTATCTATATATAAGCGGCGGAGTTTCCAGCCCTTGACCAGAGCTTCCGTTCGCTTTACGTTTCAGAAAAGTGTCAGATGGTTATGGATGAAGGAGAGCCTGACCTAAATCAGAACTAAGAAGGAGACTGTAAACCATGCCAGAAGACAAGAAGATTGTTCTCGAGCCTGCAGCCCAGAAATTCGCTGATGACAACTCCGAGCCTCCCTTTCTGCCCGACCTTGGGCCTGAGAAAGGCCGCGAAACGGTAAATACAGTCCAATCCAGTGAAATATTCAAGCCCGAAGCCGATATCCAGGATCTGACGGTATCCGGCGGACCTGGTGGTGAGGTGAAGGTACGAATTGTCCGTCCTATCGGCTCCGCTTCTACTTCTCTTCCAGTCATACTCTATATTCATGGAGCCGGCTGGGTATTCGGCAACAGCCATACGCATGACCGCTTAATCCGCGAGTTGGCCGTCGGTGCCGAAGCTGCCGTCGTTTTCCCGGAGTACAGCCTCTCTCCCGAAGCCAAATACCCTACAGCCATTGAAGAAATCTACGCTGTACTGGAATGGATTGCCCAAGAAGGCTCCACTTACGGGCTGGATGCGTCCAAGCTTAGCGTTGCCGGAGACAGTGTTGGCGGCAATATGACTGCGGCCATCACACTGATGGCCAAGGAACGTAGTGGCCCGGCAATCTCCAAGCAGCTGCTGTTCTATCCGGTAACCGATGCTGCCTTCGATACAGAATCATATCACCTGTTCGCCGAAGGATATTTCCTGCAGCGCACCGGCATGAAATGGTTCTGGGATCAATATACCACTGATCCGGAGGAGCGGGCACAGATTACCGCTTCCCCGCTGCGGGCCAGCCTGGAGCAGCTGAGCGGTCTGCCGGAAGCCTTAATCATCACCGGCGAAGCGGATGTGCTGCGGGATGAAGGCGAAGCCTACGCGGCCAAACTCCGCGAAGCAGGAGTGCCGGTTACGGCAGTGCGGTTCCAGGGCATCATCCACGACTTCGTGATGCTTAACGCCCTGGCAGAGACCCATGCCAAAAAAGGGGCCCTGCTGCTGGCAACGGCCTGGCTCAAGCAATAAAGATTACGTTAAAATACGAAATCACATAATGAAAACAGCGGCAGCCATGGATGATATACATCCGGAGCTGCCGCTGTTTTATTGAATCAGACTGGTTCCCAGTGGTCAAATGATGGAGATAAACGCGCTACTTCCGCTGGGAATAGAACTCCGCCGCTTTGACCAGCATGTCCTTCAGTGAGCTGAAGGAGGTAGTTTTCGTGACATGCTCGTTCAGCTGATCATGCGGCAGCGACTTCAGCTCCTCTGCTGATCCGGCAGAGAATCCCCCGCTTTGCAGAAGCTCCGTCAATGATTCGAACGGAGTGAACTGTTGCAGAAAAGAACCCGACAACAGTTGATCCAGCGGCAGCTTCTCCAGCAATTGATCGACAGGCAGCTGATCTAGCGGAAGCTTTTGCAGCAGCTCACCGACTCCGCCCTCTTTGAACGTATCCACTAATCCTTGTATTTTATCGCCAAAGCCTCCGAAATTGAATCCCATAAAGGCAACCTCCTGATAACTGTAGTTGCTCCTTATTACCCTAAATACCGCTCAGCGAATTACCTAGTTTACATAATGTTTATTATGTTACGTTATTGTTATGATTGTAGTTATGATTATGGTTATAGTTGTGGCTGTACCTACGGTTACAATATTGTCTTCCTTATTTTAGCAACCAATCCTTGCTCCCGGCGTCTTACTATTTAGTACAAGACACATCAAGGAGATGACTCAGATGCTGCCAATGAAACCCATCCTCACCAGCTTACTCGCCCTTTCCCTGCTCTCATCCCTCACCGCTCTCTCTTCAGCTGACCTCTTGCCGGGTACAGCATACGCTGCTTCCGCGAACAATGCAGTCATTGCGGTCTCCAAAGACAAGCTGCTGCCGCTGAAGTGGCAAGTAGCCACGGATGGCATGGGCATGTATGACAGCAAGCCGCCTATTATGAACGGAATTCTCTACTACTCAGACATCAACAAGACGCTCTACGCCAAAAATATAGCCTCCGGCAAAGTTCAGTGGTCCTATAAACAGGGGGCACATCCGCAAATCGTCACGAATAACTCCGTATTCTTCATCGACAATCAGGAACAGCTCGTCAAAGTGTCCGCTGCCACCGGAAAGCTGATCTGGAAGGTTAAGGTGTCGGAGCGGCCTATAGAGATTGGGGCACAGGCCCGCCTGATTAACGGAAAAGTCTATTTTGCCAATGAGTACGGCGTTGTCGCGGCCTATAACCCGGTTACAGGAAAGAGAATATGGGAGAACAAGGATATTCCTATGTATGCAGGGACCATCTATGGAGAATATTCAGGTGTGTTTGTCGTTTCCAGCACGGTCGATAACATCCGCACCCAATTCTACGGCCTTGATCCGGCTACCGGGAAGCGGCTGTGGAGAATTGAGGGGTTATATAGTTATGTAACTTATCAGAATGGACAACTATTACTCCGTGAGCAGGCAAAGACTGCAGCGGGGAATACGGCAACGGCCGTGCCGGGTTACCAGCTGACTCTGGTACAGCTGAATCCCGCTACAGGCAAGATCTCCGGCCGGGAAAACTATAATCTGCTGGACGACATCTCCAGATTGGGGAGTGCTGCTACCTCCATCCAGAACTCTTATGTTTATACGGCAGACGGCAATCTCGACCAGGATGGATATACTCTTACGCGCTTTAAGCGTGGAGCGGATACCAATACGGCCCCCACAAGCTATGCTAGCTTCGGCAAATGGCTGGCCGGTCCCGCGGACGGAATGGCCTTCTTCCAGCATGAGACACAGATTAGCGGAATCAATATTGCGAACGGCAATGTCGTTGCGTTCGATCATCCGGCAGACAAGGTGGAGCACCTGCAGCACGTTGGCAAGGCTGTATTCGCCATTTACAAGAATGGCTATATCTCGATCAACCATTCCGATACCGGCGCACTGCTGGGGATGATCAACAGCGGTTCAAAGTATCCATACTTCGGCAATATAACCATCGATCATGGAACCGCACTGATTCCTACTGAACACCATATCTTAGCCGTTGCCCTGCCACAAGAATATCAGTAACATACGCGAAGTTTAAACATTCGTACGCAGAAACTCCCCTATCCTCCGGGCGGCTTCCAGAAGCCGCTCTTCATCCTCAACCAGCGCTATTCTGACGAAACCCTCTCCCTGACTCCCAAAAGCACTTCCGGGAATTACCGCTACCCCGGTCTTCAGTAGCAGTTCATGAGCGAAGCTCTGTGATCTTCCGGCTTCACCGTTCACTCCATAGTTCTCCGGCAGCCTCGCCCAGATAAACATCGTTGCTTCCGGCAATGGCACACTCCAGCCTTCATGTGCCAAGGCTTCCACAAAAACATTCCTGCGGCATTCATACAGCGCAGCCACTCCCTGCTCCGGTCCGGTAGTCATCGCCTGCTCCAGCGCTGCGACTGCCGCTTCCTGGATGGGATCGAAGACACCGTAATCCACATTGCTCTTCAGCTCCCGCAGCGCTCCGACGGCCTGAGCATTGCCCGTCATGAAGCCGATGCGGCAGCCGGCCATATTGAAGCTTTTGGAGAAGGAATGAAATTCAACCGCCGTATCCAGCGCTCCAGGGACCTGAAGGATACTGACGGGCCGGTAGCCATCGAAGCCCATCTCCGAATAGGCCAGGTCATGAATGATCAGCACGTCCCATTTAAGAGCAAGCTCCACTAACCGCTCCATATAAGCCAGATCTACCGTGACAGATATCGGATTGCCGGGAAAGCTGAGTAATATAAATACCGCTTCACGCCATACCTCATCAGGGATGCTCTCCAGATCGGGCCGGAACGCATTCTCTTCCAGCAGCGGCAGCGGCCAGGCTCTAACGCCGGCTATAGCCAGTGATCCTGAATAGATCGGATAGCCGGGGTCCGGCACAATCGCCAGATCCCCAGGATTGCAGACCGCGAGTGCGAGATGTGCCAGTCCGTCCTGCGAACCCATCAGGGCTACGATTTCTTCATCCGAATCAACTTCAGCATCGAAACGCCACTTCATCCATTTGGCCGCTTGCTTGCGGAACGCATCGCTTCCTTTGGAAGCCGGATACGAATAACTGTCCTCCCGCAGCACTGCTTCGCTTAAGGCATGACGGATTTCAGACAGAGGCGCCCGGTCCGGACTGCCAATCCCGAGATCAATGACCTCCAGTCCGGATTTTCGTGCTTCCTCCTTCCAGGCGGCCACCTCAGCAAAAATTGACGACCCCAGATGAGACAGCTTGTCCGATCTCCATTTATGTTTCGGGCTGCTATGTATCAATACAATACCTCCAGCATTTGTTTTCCAATTATTATAGCATGCGTTCAGAGCGCAGAAACCATGAAAGCCTGAGCAAATTTCGAGAATGGGATTATATTACATTAATATATTATTATTCTACTAAATTGACTCTATTTGAGCTGATCACTAGTGCCAGAACTCATATAAAAGTCTCTCAGAACCGAAACAGCGTATAATTTATGTTATACGCTGTTTTTTCGGGGCATATTTCGGCCAATTTAGCTCCTTTTTCAACGGACGCCCTTTCCCTTCAAATGATTTCAGCTCCGGCAGAACCGTAGGTTCCCTCTGGGCATAGGATAGGGGTATACATTACAAAGGTGGGACGTATCATGGCCAAAAACAAGCGCGGCAAAGCACTCTGGCGCACCCCTTCCAGAGCAAGAGGTACCTGCCCGATCTGCGGGAGCACACGTATCAAGCTGTTGTACTTCGGCAAAAGTCTGGCGGGCGATAAGCTCACCGTCTGCAAGAAATGTGACGGCAAGCAGCAGGCAGCGGTCTGAGGTAATCCCCGCTTCGCCTGCACAAAGAAACGGCCTGCTTGTCCCCTAGGGGCAGCAGCCGTTTCTTCAAGTTAACCCTCTCTCCTGTTCCAGCTTAAGCAGAGACTCATTGCAGCTCATGCTGCGGTACCCAGTTCTGAATTCCATTATCCTCGAGTATGCCGAGCGTCACATCCGAAATATGCGGGTCTGCAAGCAGCTTGTCCCTTACCTTGAACTTAATGTCGTCGGCATCGGCAAGCGTCAATCCCCGTTTCAGCTCGATGAGTCCTTCGACGTGGTAATAACGTCCCTCTTGCAGAATCCGCATCTGATAAATATCCGTCACCCACGGGTCATCAAAAATAATCTTTGCCACCCGCTCCTCAATCTCCGGCGGTGCAGCCACACCGATCAACCCGACCATGTTGTCGTAGCCTACACGGAAGGCCACCCCGATCATCATGAAGGCAATCAGAATACTGCTCACACCATCCAGCAGCTTGAAGTTTGTAAAAGCGGTAACCAGAATGGCAATCATGGCGAGCAGCCCGCCGCTGGTTGCGACCAGATCCTCATAGTAGACAAGCCGGGTAGGCGGGGCGGCTCTTTTTACATTTTTGAGGGAAGCCGTGAACTTGCCCAGCCCCTTGGCCTCAACCCTTGATTCATGCAGCACCTCGTTCATCGCCTTCACCCAGACGAACCCGTCTGCCGCGATCGACAGCACAAGTACCAGCACATTGATCCAGTAGCCTTGCGAATCCGTAGCCGGATGCTTCAGCAGATGGAAGCCTTCATGCATTGTCTCGTACGCCATGATGGTCACGACAATTACGGCCACCATACAGAATAGATTAATCACCCGGCCGAAACCGTCCGGGAAGCGGCGTGTCGGTTTTTTCTCAGCCAGCACACTGCCTGTAAATACAAACATCTGATTCACGGCATCGGCAATCGAATGCATCATTGTGGCAAACATTGAACCGCTGCCTGTCAGTGCAAAAGCGATTCCCTTAACGATGGCAATCCCTGTATTGCCGATAGCAGCCGAGCCTGAGGATTTATTGCCCTTTTTGATTAAGCTTCTTATGCTTTCGTTTGTCTGCTCCATTATCCGGCAGCCTCCTTAAGCTCATATACCGAAATCCGGCAAACGCCTGCGCAGCTGATTTCGTACGGCTCCCGCCGTGGTCTATGTATCTATATACCCCATGCGGCAATTTTCTATCAGCTGCGGTGAGTTGGAGGTCGAATTACTGGAATCCCGATTTAACCCATAGCTTCGAAATATCCAGAAATCCGAAAGAGCCGGTCTGCAGTCCGAACAGGTTTTGGCTAAGCTGCGCTTTTTTGTTCATATGGCAGCCATAGAGCACCCAGCAGTTGTCGCGCAATTGGTCTTCCGCCAGATCCAGCAGCTCCGCCCGCTCTTCAGCAGGCAGACGGGAGAAATGCTCCAGTACCCGCTGCAGCTTTGATTTCTGACGATCCAGCAGCAGATCATGCAGATAGTTCGACTCATTGCGGAAATAATTGATCATCCCCCACTGCCAGTCATCCTCCAGCACCTCTTCGGCAATCAGCAAGTCAGCATAGCCCATGATATCTGCGAGATCGTATTCGGTCAAAGGATGCAGCTGGAGCTTAAGTCCGATCCTCCCGCCGCGTTCCTGCAGCCATAAAGCCTCCTCCTGATCCTCCTTCCGGCTCCGGTAGGCAATCGTCAGCACTTCTCCCCCATAGCCGCCAGCCTGAAGCAGCGCTTTTGCTTCCTCAAGCAATGGCTCTCTGAACTCCTGCTGATTACTCTTCCAGGGCAAAAAGCTATCCGCCGGCATAATCCGGTTGCCCCCGAGTTCCCGGATCATGGCCGGCTGATTGTACAATATCCGTAACGCTTGCCGTACAGCCTGCTGATGGTGAAGTCCTTCTCTTCTAAAGTTAAACAGGATATAGCGGCAACCCAAGGCCGGGTAATCAATGCTATGGCCCTGCTCATCCCCGGCAGGAAGCGGGTTGTGCCCGGCATCCGTAAGCTGATACTGGCGGACACTCGATCCCAAATGCGGTAAATACCAGATTTCTACCCGGTCCAGCAGCGGGCGGATTCCGTAATAGAGGTCATATGCGCCTAGCACCAGTACATCCTCATTCAGATCCAGTACCTGATATGGCCCCGTCCCTACCGGATTAGCGGCGAAATCCACATCATAAGGCAGAATAGACATATAGATTGAACTGAACAGATGCAGAAAAAAGGTATTGGGCTGCACGAGGTCAAACCGGATACGATAATCACTTTCCAGCTCGACATGACAGATATCCTTAAAATGGCTGATCGCCGGACTATTCAGATCGGTCAGACGCTGCAAAGTCTCTTTGACATCCCGTGAAATCATCCCTCGTCCGTGATGAAACCTTACCCCCTTACGCAAATAGAACAGATAACTTGTACTGTCCGGATTGGCCTCCCAAGTATGCGCCAGCCCAGGCAGAAAGCTGCCATTCTCTGCATCATAGGTAATTAATGTACTGCAAATATGCCCCAACAAATAGGTTTCAAAAGCTGTGTACACCATCGCCGGGTCCAGCTTCTCCATCGGGCGGTTACGGGAAATCCGCAGCACCTCCTGCCCGGATGTGGAGTCCGGCTCACTCCAGAAGCCCATTTGTTTGTCGAGTACTGCCAGCAGACGTTCCTTAAGCGGCTCGTTCACCTGATATTGGCTAATTAACTCGATCGCCGGTTTAATCCGGCCTTTATGGACCATGTCCTGAAACTTCTCCTCCAGCACCTCGTCCACACTGCGCAGGAACGTCAGCTGCGAATAATTCCCTCTGCCTCTGCCGGGTATCCATGTGATCAATTGCTGTTCCTCAAGCTTCCGCAGAATAAACTTTACATTGCGCGGCGTGCAGCACAGGATGCCGGTTAGTTGCTCAATAGTGACCGGAATGGGCTGCTGTACAATAAAAGCCGGGTCTAAAGCTGCGGCCAAACAGAGATAATTCATGCTGCTATTGTCCATATATCCAGGCTCCTTTAAAGGTGAAAAGTCACATGAAATCCTTACACTTTTATTTCATCCTTTTATCTATACAATTATACTTAATACAGCATCAAGAAGCATTCGCCAAATTCAATCACCCGATTAGGAGACATCTGATTCTATGAAACAGCATCTGCGGCACATTCATCCTCTGGCTTGGACCATTATCATCGGAACGATGTTTGGCCGGCTGGTCACCTCCATGAGTATCCCTTTTCTATCGATTTACCTGACACAAGTCCTGGGCGCTACTGCCACCCAAACAGGATTTACGGTAGCCGTCAGCTCTCTGGCGGGTGTTCTGATCAGCTTCTACGGCGGTTACATATCTGACGTGATCGGCCGCAAAATCGTTATGCTGGTCTCCGTGTTCGGCTGGGCCTGCGTATTCTTCGGCTTCTCAGCCGCGCAGCATTTATGGGTCTTTTTCCTCGTCAATACGCTAAATGGGCTATGCCGTGCAGTATTCGAACCGACCTCGCGGGCTTTACTCTCGGATATTACACCTCCGGATCACAAGCTGCTGGTCTTCAATCTGCGGTATGCAGCGGTGAATCTGGGGGTTGTCTTCGGGCCGATCATTGGCCTGCAGCTGGGCTCAGCCAAATCCACATTCCCGTTCATGATCGCCGGTATCGTCTACATCGCCTATGGACTTGTACTGTTCCTGCAATTCTCTGTACACCGTGCCAACCTGCCGGTTCACGGCGAAGCCCGGACACCGAAGCTGCTTGAAGCGCTGTCTACCACCGGAAGGGATAAGGTCTTCCTGCCCGTTCTGCTCGGTACAATCTTCTGCGTGCTGGGATATGGGCACTTCAGTTCAACACTGGCGCAATATCTGGCGAACAACCCCCACTTCAGTAATGGCAGACAGCTCTTCTCCTACATGCTGTCTCTGAATGCGATAACGGTGCTGATTGTGCAGTATCCGATCGTCCGCACAGCGAGTAAATTCCCGCCAATCATTCCTCTAATCCTGGGAAATAGCTGCGTCGCTCTCAGTCTGCTGCTGTTCGGTATGCCTGGCGGAGTCGCTCTGTTGATGTTCAGTGTTGTCTTATTCACGATCGGGGAAGTACTGCTCTTCACAATGATGGATATGCTCATAGACCGGATTGCACGTCCGGAGTGGAAAGGTACTTATTTCGGTACGATCGGCTTCAATAATCTCGGCAATGTAATGGCCCCAATTCTGGGAGGCCTGCTGCTTGATCAATTCGGCACGGCGAATGGTCCGGCCGTATTCGTGCCGCTGGCTTTGACAACGGCTCTTGGCCTTCCTTTCCTGATTACGGCACACAAAAGGCTCCGGAGCAGAGAGCTTGCCGAAGCTGGCGATAAGGATAACATAAGTGCCTAAGACATTAATAATCCCCAGACTTGGCTGAGAAGCTTAGGTCTGGGGATTATTTTGTTTACCTGGCTTTATAACAATAACACGCTGCCATAAATTCACTCTCGAGCTATTGCTTAACAACCACTTGTCTTCAATTAGTTAACATAATATTAATTATGTTACCCTATTTCAACAATATCAATCTTAACAATACATTTTATTCCATATACGCACCTGACTGCTAATGTATTCCCGAAGCTCTGCCGGTTCCATAATTTCAGCTTGGACAAGCAAGGGCAGCACTTTCTCACACGCAGTCTCATAGTCGTACATATTCGCAGTGATGATCTGGAATTCACCCTCTGGTTCCATATTCATAACTTCTAACCTCTTACTGATCCCCTGATTATGCACAGGCATGCGGATGACTACGGGGTAGATTTCCCGTGCTTTGCTGGCATTAATGAAGGCAAGCTCTCCTACTTTCCAGTATTCCTGCAGGGAGAAGTGTTCTGGGATAGTATAGGTCCCCTCTATTAACGACACCGCGGCAAACCGCTCGCATTTAAACGTACGAACAGCCTCTGCTCCCTCGCAATAAGCGGCCAGATACCATCCGCCCTGCTTGACAACAAGTCCATAGGGATGCAGCTTCCGGCAGGAGAGCTCTCCATTCACTTTGCGGTACTTCGTCTCAATTCGTCTGCCTCGCCACACCGCAGTGCGCAGCGTCTCCAGATATGGCACTGCCGCCCGATCACTCCACCACGGTGTATCATCGAACAGAAAACGGCTCTGCGCGGTACGGATATCCTCCTGATAAGGAGCGGGCAAGCTTGCTTCGAGCTTCAGCAGAGCATTTTGGAGCAGAAGACCGGTCTCACCCGAACCGCCTGCAGGCATCCCCATTCCTGTCAAAAACAGATGAACCACCTCTTCGCCATGCAGCCGCCTCAGATTCACCGTATAGCCCTCCATCAATGAAATTCCGCCGTTCGGCCCGGTTGTTGTAACGAGAGGAATGCCCGATTCAGCCAGGACATCAATATCTCTGTAAATGGAGCGGACGGACGTTTCGAGGGCCTCTGCCAGAGCAGCCGCCTTCATCCTGCCCCTGGATTCAACCAATAAAAGAATTGCAATCAAGCGGTGCAGCCGCATCCTATCCCTCCAGTTTCTACATTTCAATGACGCATCATTTCACAACTCTATTCTTGCCACTCTGTTGTCAACAATAGGACGTTATGATGAATGTATCAAATCTAAGGAGCTGCTGTAAATGAATATTGGCATATTGGGAACAGGTTTTGGAGCCTATCATGCATCGATCTTGAAGCAACTGGAGTCTACAGACCGTGTGGTCGTCTTCGGACGAAATGAAGCCAAGCTGCTGAAGCTGAAGGAAGAGCTTGGGGTAGAGATCACGTTGTCTATAGAAGATATAATGTCTGATCCCGGGCTGGATGTAATAGATATCTGTCTGCCTTCTGCGCTTCATAAGACTTATGCTGTGGAGGCACTGAGACGCGGGAAGCATGTATTTTGCGAAACGCCGGTTGCTCTGGAGCCGGAAGATGCACGGGAGATGCTCATGGCTGAACAGCAATATGGCCGGAGAATTCTGGTCAATCAATTCATCAAATTCGATTATGCCTATGAGTACTTATATAAGGCAGTTCAAGATCTTACATACGGCAAATTGCTGCAGGTCACCTTGCGCCGGGAAACGGCACCGCTATGGGGGGACCTGGGCCTCTCCAAAATCGCAGCTAATCTGATGATTCATGATCTGGATTTCATCGAATGGCTGCTGGGTTCACCTGCACCTTCTGCGGTCTGGGGTACCTCTGGAGCTAAAGACGGTCAAGCATTGGTGCATGCTTCCTTCCTTCAACCTGAGGTGAGCGCACAGCTGATTGTCTCTTCGCAGATGCCGGAGACTTATCCTTTTACCGTCGGTTATGAAGCTTATTTCGATCAGGCGAAGCTGGTGTTCCACGAGATCGGTTATGCGAACGGGGATATAGAGGCCAGCTTAACCGCATATACGTCTATAGGCAAAGAGAGTATTCCATTGCCCCCTAACAATCCATATGAAAAAAGCTTACGCCATGCACTCCAATGTCTGCAGGACGGTACGGACTCCATCCTCTCTCTGCAGCATGCGCTGAAGTCCCTGGAAATGGCATCAAAATTGACGGAAGAGCTCCGTTAATTAATCGCAATAAATACTGTTGATTTCTGTAGCTGGTAGTGGTATTTCAATCCTTTTTCTATCTGTTTGTGGATAGGTACGTATTGTATTTGGAAGTGAGTGAGGTAGCTAAGTGGAGTAATTGGGGAAGCTTTTTCTATTATGAATTTTTCATATGTTGAAATAGTATAATATATAGTGGGGCGGTCTGTTATCTTTAGAGATAAACATAGATTGTTAGTTAACATAACCTTAATTATGTTACCCTAAATAGAGTTGAATGCTATATCTTCCCAAAATCAATGCAGCGGCAGCTCTTTGCACAGGATCAATTCCCTTAGCTGCCGCTCTTTTACAGAAACTGTATCATTCCAGCCCCTGCCGTTGGCTTGTAGCCAATCTAACTCACTGTCATTGCACGCGCGAATCCTTCGAGCTTATTCATCGATAATCCAGCTCCAGCTTCATCCCCTTTCCCCTTGACCATCCGCAGAACCCATTTGTCCAGTGCTGAAATTCTCTCCGGATAAATCTCATCGCCCAGGATCTCCTTGGCAAGTGCCTTCTTGTACAGAACCTCCGGATAAGCTTGCTGAAGCTCCTGCTCCGCTTTCTCCCCGGTCATCCCTGCACAGATGAACAACCCGAGCCGCTTACCCGACAGCTCCTGTACATTTTTGGAAGTGAATGCCGCCATTTCTTTACGGATTGTACCGTAGTAGATGGAACCGCCCAGAATCACCGTGTCATAGGCAGCCAGCGCCGGTACTTTGGCATCCTTTAGATTCACAGTCTCAGCCTCACCAAGCCTTGATTTCAACAGAAATGCCGCTTTCTCGGTACATCCATACTTGCCTGCATATAGAATCAGTGTTCTATTACTCATATTATCCGCCGCTCCTTATCTATGGTAAATGGGTTTGAAGACTATCCCGGTTCCTGTACATTGCTCAATACAAGGTATAAACAAACAATAGCACCTATATTAAACGCAGGAAACGCTATCAGCTCTACCGTGGATACACTTACTCCCGCCCTCAGCATCCCAATGATCATGGCAGTGATGGAGGTTAGCAGGGCCGCAGCTTTTACTATGACTACAGAAGCAAGCAGATAACCATAAGGCCGTCTGCGAATGAGCAGTACTCCGGTAATTGAAGATAGCGGAACAACAATGGCTAAATCGAGTGCCTGAATCACTAATGTGCTGTAATGCTCCAACCCTTCGGGTGCTGTCCCTTGGCGATAAGAACCAGCGAGCCTGCCCAGCCATAACAACATGATCATTAATGAGGTGAAAAGCAGGAATAAACCTATGCTTTGTGCCGGTAAACTTGGTCTGAAGAAACGTTCAACCTTCTCCTTCTCTAATGACAGCAGAGTCAGAATAAATGCAAATAAGCTGGATGAGAACAATATTACATAGATTAGAAACAGGTTATTGTACATAGACAGGAAGCTGTAGGACGCATAAGTATACGTAAAATATCCCAAGGCTCCAGCTAACAGCAGCCGCCCTCTGACCCGCCCTCTGAAGCTCATAACCAGTGAAACGAGCAGCAAGGGAACCCCCAGTACCAGTGTAACTCCATCCTGGGCTTTGGCCTGGGCAACGACGGAAATTGAATCATTTTTATAGATTCCGCTACCATATAATTCGACCTTCTCACCCCGGATTGAGGTAAAGGATTCAGAACTCCCTTTCACCCCCCGTCCGTGACCTGACAGTAATCCGTACCCCGACGCGACTATCGCAAGGATAATAATTAATCCCGTTAAAATGCCAACTGATCGTCTATACCCCATCGCCTTCTACCCCTTAGCCGAATAATCTTAAAAACTTATTCCCTACTCCCTGCAATAAGCAGCATTGCCTTGACATGCCGGGTAATCAGCGCCTCCTTCTGCTCCTCCGGCAGATTCTTCTCGACGCTCAGCCTCATGATCAGTCCAAATGCCGCACTCCAAATCACTTGGGCAGTAAGTTCAATTTCCTCCTCTTGGCGGGCTGCCATCCCTCTGAATTGGCGTAGAGCCCTGCAGAGCATGCTGATTGCATTACGCTCCATTGCAGCTCCTTTATGCAGTACTGCAGTATGGTTAAGTACAGCAGGCGAATCATTAAGCATCACATTCCGGTACTGCGACCCTTCCGCGGTGGTCATCCGGATAAACTGTGACAGCGACTGGCTTAAGTTATCCTCAGCCGATACTTCACTCCGCGCAGTGTCTGATTCGGCTGTTAGCCCGCCCATCAATTCTCTGTACCCCTGCTGAAGAAGCTGCTCCACTATATCCTCTTTTCCCTGAAAATAGTGATAAATGATCCCGGCGGAATACTCCATCCGTTCAGCAATCTTGCGGATAGACAGCTGCTCAATCCCCTTCTCGGCCACTAGTTCACCAGCCGTTGTCAGAATCAAATTACGCATCGCTTCACGTTCCTGCTCTTGTCTCTCTTCTTTGCCCATGATTGTAAGACTCCTTTAACAAGGCGTTATTTAATTTAACACTGTAATGTTTTTTAACACTGTTCAAAACAAATTATATGCACCGGGATACCTTAAATGATGTGACTATTTTTACATTTTGAGAAATTCCCCAATTGCACGAGCAGAAAAAGCCCGGGACAGCCCCCGGAGGGCATCCCAAGCTTTGCTTTAAGTTCACTTTTAAGTTCTCTTTTAGGCTCTCTTTTCACTTCAATTCCGCTTTAGCTGACCAAACGCAGGAGTTAGTTAACATAATCTTTTTTATGTTAACTAACTCCTGCTGTCTTGCGTTTTTTCTCCCGGAAGATCAATTTAAACAACGGCGGAACTGCAAAAAAGATGAAAAACGTCCGGAATAACTGATAGCCCGCCACCGTTGGCAAATCCGCCCCTACCTCATGCGCGATCAGACTCATCTGATCCATCCCTCCGGGAGCAAGACTGAGCAGCGCGGTTGCTGATGATACCGAATCCAGATAAGCGAACAGCAGACTGAGGCCATACGCTCCGGCAATCAGCACTGCCCCGCTGCCTACAGCCAGCGATAGAGTCAGCAGTTTATTGTTCAGCTTACGCGGATCGAGCAGCAGTCCGACATATACCCCAATCATCAGCTGCGCGGCATTGATCAGAACATCCGGAAGCGCTGGCCCCTGAAGACCGCTGATCTGCAGAATTGCCGTAATAATAGCCGGACCGAGGAGATACGCGGTGGGAAATTTAATCTTTTGGCCTACAATTCCGCATACCGTACAAGCGACGCCAAAATAAAAGATATTCGGGAATAGCCCTCCCCACCCGGCCGCAAATTCAACCAGAAGAGGTGTATTCTCTCCCCCGCCAGCGTGGCTGGCAAACAAGGGACTGTAGATCAGCAGCGGCACACAGATAATAATCATCATCAGCCGGACCACCTGAATGACGGTTACAACCGTAAGATTGATATCCTTCGACTCTTCGGCCAGCACCAGCATCTGAGTTAAGCCGCCGGGGATACTTCCCAGTAGGATGGTCTTGTAGTTGGTCCCCGACACCTTAGATACAATTACCGCAATTCCGGCGCAGAACAGCAGCAGAAGCGTAGTCATAAGCAGCATAGAGGGCAGCTGATAAGCTATTTGATTCAGTGCTGAACCGGTCAACGAGAGACCAATCGTATAGCCGACGATAATCATCCCGGTATTCCGTATTTGTCCGGGCCAGATATATACTTGCTTACGCAGATTGGAACCGGTCAGCACAGCGATCATAGGGCCGAGCAGCCAAGGTAGCGGCAGATGCATTAGCATAAAGATCCCCCCGCCAGCCAAAGCGGTAATCAGGGTCATCAGAACATATAGCGGTTTACGCCGAGTCACAGATAGGGTTGACATCAACAATCCTCTTTTCCAGCCCATTCAGCTTGGTTCATATTGGAGAGTATAGATGTGATTCAGTCCGGCAAGGGTCTCACCAGTAATCACCAGCTCTTTTACATCGTTAACAGGCCGGCCTGCAGCCTGCAAGAACTTATCCGCTTTGGCAAAATAAAACCGGCCGAGCAGTCCCAGCGCTTTGGTGCTGTAATGCATAGGAATGGCAACCGCCGGCTGCAACTGCTTCACCACTGCCGCTGCTCCAGTACCATCCAGCGTCATTCTTCCGCCGACAGGAATCATCAACACATCAACCTCCCCTATCTGCTCCACTTGCTCCGGGGTCAGAATATGGCCGAGGTCACCGGCATGACAAATCCGCAGTCCGTCGACGGTGAAGACAAAGACCGTATTGCTGCCTTTTTTGGCCCCTTCAACATTATCATGATAAGTGGGCACCCCATGAATCTCCACTCCTTTTACACTGAAATGCCCTGGGTTATTAATTAGTTCGTAGTCGCCCTCAGCGATATGAACCTGATTGTGATCCTTATGATCATGGGTGACTGCCAGTATATCCGCCCTAACCCGGGGCATCCGGTAGCCTAGGAATTTCCCGTACGGATCAATCAGAATTACCGTGCCCTGCTCAGATGTGAGCTGAAATGCGGAGTGTCCAAACCAGTGTATTCTCATTTAATCTCCTCCATAATTGAATAGTGCTATTTAATTGTGCATTTATTTGCACATTTTAAATCAAAAAAAGCATGTGTTTGGAGAACGGCCACGGAATCTCAGCCGTCACTCCACCAAATCAGCAACCGTATACGATTTCAACACATGCTCAACCTGGAAACGGATATCCGTCATAATCTGATCGAAGGACTGGCGGACCTTCTGTCCAAACAAATGATTGCCGGTAGTGTCCAGCATGCCGTCCAGCATAGGTACATCATCATGCATGGACAGGTATACCTCTGCCAGGGTAATATCTCCGGGTTGTTTAGCCAGCATATAGCCTCCGCCCCGGCCTTGACGTACCTCAATATAACCGGCTTCAGTAAGCCGGGACAGGATCTTGCGCAGCGCTGTCGGCTCGCAGCGGATCTGTTCAGCAATCTCCCTGCTTGAGTACTGTTCCTTAGATGAAGCGAGCACGACTAACGCCTGCAATCCATACCCAAATCGTTTGAGCTCTGCCATAGGAAGTAGTGACTCCTTCACTGCTACTAATATGTGCAAATCATAGCACACTTAATATCTGCATACAACCTTATTAACCGGCTAATCAATACTAGCTATCTTCCATTCACCTTGCTTGTTTTTGAGCAGAGAGATTTCATTAGCTCCATCAACAATATATCCCTCTGAAGTCATCCGGGTATAGCTGACGATGAAGGCAGCCCGTTTGGCCCCTTCCATAGGAATGCCCCGGACGGTCAATTCGGAGAAATGATAGACATTCTTATGATCCAGAAAAAACTGCAGAGCTTCATTAAGCTGCGGTGAGTACAGAGTAGAGTCGAATTTCTCCTTATCCCCTGCCGCCCAGGCTTCAAGACAGTCCATCGTTTCCTGCAGCGCCTGCTTTTTCCCGGGATCACTTCCTACATCCGGCGCTGTTAAGAACACACCCGGAGTGATGGGCGGTTGCTTCTTCATATATTCAATATCTCTAAGCATATCAATGAACACAGGAAGCAAAGTTGTACGTTGTTCATCCTGAACATGGATTTCCGCCCTGTAAGCCTGATTTTTCGCCGTGAATTTGAATGCTTCGGCCGTCTGGCTTCCTTTCACTGTGCTTTCTTCTACTTTGCTTCCGAGGTATTCCTTATATTTCAGCAGCACCAGATCATTGCCTGGCCCAAATTCTCCATCACCAGCTGCCGTATCCGTTCCATCAAGTTTAATTAAAGTAATATAATTCTGTTTATCCGGTGTGCCCCAGGCAGTCCTTCCATCCTGTTCAAACCGCACCATCGTTTCAGGCATGAACAGCCCCAGTGGTAATGTCTGATCTGCGGAGAACGCTGCTTGGACAACCTCTCCCTTAATCTCATATCCTCTGCCGCTCTCGCTGTAATCCGGTACTGCCGGAATCAGCGCGACTGATTTGACCGCAGGCGGTTCTGTTTGGATTACTGCCGGGGTAGCATGGGCTGGAGATGGAGTAACGGATACTGCAGCTGTTGCAGCTGTCGTTGCGGACGGCTGTGCCATCCCCCCGGCACCGGACGAATTAATCTCTGCCCCGTTGCCGCAGCCTGAGCTGAACGCTAATACAACTGTAATGCAGCCCGCTCCGAATACACTCTTACGCGTGGACATTTGTGATCACCTCAGTTACCAGACGCTGGAAGCGCCCTAAAGTTGCGCGTCATTCAGGTAAGTGTATGTGATGAGCGGCGGGAGTCACTCATGTTCCGGCCCGCATTTATTTCTTAATTCTATTAGTATTTAATGTGCTGAAGTATTGGCTGGGATTGCCTTGCCGGGAGTTGAACCTCTCCTGGAACTCCCCTCCTGTATAAGAACCGATCACCCGGTGCCAGAAGTTACGCGCAGGTGTATTCGCACGGATCTGCGAGACCTTCCAGTCGCCGGGGAACATATCAAACAGCCGGTGTGCAGCCCAGGTTCCTACGCCGCTGCGGCGGTATTTCTGCATCACAAAAAACTCTGTCATATAGAACTGTCCCTCCGGATCACGCAGTAGCCGGTCTACAAGCGCAAAGCCGGCGATATTGCCGTCCACCGTGAATAAGTAGGCAAATTTGTTTAGACCGCTGTTCCAGTAGGCCTCCAGCCCGGGATAAGACGGAAACAATCCGTCACGGTCCACCTGCAGCTCCAGGTACCGCGTAAAATCATACAAATAGAACTGCATTAATCTGCTTATAATCTGCTTCTGCTCTTTAGGAACCAGCTCGATTCCAAGTTCCATCAGGTTCACCTCTGCCGTTTTCGTTTACTTCACATCATATTCCAATGATAAATCCCTTTATTATCAAGGGTTTTCTAACCTTTCTTAGCTCAAAATCACAAATGGGTCACAATTTTCTACTTAAAGACTCAATACTCTGTCTAATGTGTCCGCAACTTCCTGTTGCATTGACGGGATCACATGACTATAAGTATCCAAAGTTATGCCAACCTTAGAATGTCCCATTCGTTCTGAAATGATCTTAACATTTACGTTTTCCATTATAAGAATTGTTGCATGAGTATGACGAAGGTCATGAAAACGTATGTGAGGCAAATCAGCCTTTATTAAATCCTTTTTATATGAGGTAGTTAAATTATCTGGATAGATATTCTTTCCATTTTTATAATTAAAAATAACTAAATCCATATCAATAAATCTTGAACCTAGTCGTAATTTTGTTTCCAAATACTCCTTACGTTGCTCTTTTAATATATCTATCAGTGCATTTGGTAAAGATACTTTACGAACACCTGACGAAGTTTTAGCACCTTGCTTAATAGTCTTTCCAAAATTAACTAATGTTTGATTAATTGCAAGCTCTCTTTTCTCGAAGTCGATATCTTGCCATCTTAACGCACATATCTCACCTTTACGAAGACCACAATAAAGCGCTAAAGCATAAGCACAGTAAAATCTAAAGCCCTTTGTAATTTTTAGAAACTGTTTAGTTTCTTCAAGGGTCCAAATGTTCATTTCAAGTTTCACATATTTAGGCAATGTAATTTTTCGCATTGGGTTATCTTGAATGATTTTATAAAGCATTGCTTTGTCCAGTGCCTTTTTTATGATAGTAGCTATTCTGTCAATAGTATTTCTTGCATATCCCGCTTCGTGCATACCAGTAACGAACTTTTGGCATTGCATAGGTGTAAGTTTCTGTAATCTGATGTTCCCTAATTTGGGCTTAATGTGATTTTTAAATGACAAATAATTGCTATAATAAGTAGTCTCATTGACCTGTAATATTCTATCAGTCTTAAACCAATCTTCAAAAAAGGTAGCAACACTAAGTGTATTTGGAGATGAGTATTGCCCTGACTTAACCTCATTTTTTAATTCAAGCATTCTATCATTTGCTTCTCGCTTAGATTTAAACCCCTTTCTCCTTATTTGTTTTCTTTCTCCAGATTCATCGTAATAATCAAATATAAATTTCCAAGTTTTAGTTTTCTCATCGTATTTAGGAACTGCCATTCAAACACTCTCCCGTTCAAATAGAATGGGAGTCAAAGCATGTGACTGATATTATTATATCACATAGTTCGGCTCCCATATAATGTTAATCATATGTATTATTAATACTTTTAATCATTTTCCTTCTTTGAGCCATCTATCAAAAACCTCTTCATGAACTAAGTATCTTCTACCTATTTTAATAGCATGAAACTCTTTTCGCTTAATGATCATGTATGCACTGTCACGGCCAATCCCCATCTTGCTCATAATATCCTTAATACCAATCATGACCTTGTCTGAATGCTTTTCTTTAATTATGCTCAATTCCTTTCGCTCTAAATTCAGGCATATGTTTTTGCACTTTCTGTACTATATGTATTCGTTCCAATCACTAACTCAATTCCCCCTTATATCATAATTGCAAGGTTTATTATTAAGCATTTGCAACAAATTATAGTACACAGCAACAGCAGCACCATACTTTTTAGTTTTTAAAACAACACTTTTATTTGCCTTATTTGTCGCCGTATAGGTATCTAATACCACTTTATATTTTTTGCCCGATTCATCCAGGCATGTATAAGATGTCAACAACAAGGTAGCATCCTCTGCTAATCCCTGTAATACTTCCTCGTCTTCATTCTTCAAAGTTTGCATTAATTCATTAATTTTACTTTGTAGCTTATTCAAATATTGTTCTTTTCGAGTTTCGCTCAGCTTCATATTTAGCTCCTGTCTTCGTTTAATTTTCATGATAAATCTAAAGTATTGATCATACGATTTTTCCTTCAATGTGTACAAATAGTGTAGTGCATAGCCAACCGACATGGGCCAACCATAGTCATACCTCTTAAAGTAAACTTCTGATTTTAAAGTAAGGGCATCAAGCATGACACATTCGTAGTCTGTGAATCCATCCTCAGCCAAATACTCGATCCACTCAGTCAATCCAGTTGCTCGTACACAGCTTGGTTGATAATGCATCACAAGCCACTCTACACCGTCTACACCGTGCGATAGTTTATCAGTTATGATCTTATTTTTGAGGTCATAATTAGCACTAACCTGTCTCTTCCATTCCGCTATGCTTATAATCAAATCAGTTCACCTTTTTATTTTTATTTTGCAATTAAACCAATTTATGTCGCTCTTTGATTTCTTCGGCAATGGCGGCATATGTATCTTTACTTACCTCTCGTTCTGGACTAGCTCCCGTTCTTTCGTATAGATATTTCATTAACCGATCTTGCTGCCCATGTTCCCAGATAAAATCAAACATAGCTTCATATCCTTCAGCGTAGAACTTTACTGCATGTTCTAATGCTGCTTTTTCGTTGTCAGTTTCTCTTCTCTGTTTTGACCGTTTATGATTCTTCAGTTTTTCCCTAAACTTTTTCTCACTCTCGGTCATCTCAATATCTTCAAGTTTACTTGTTGCGTACTTAGCAAAAGCAAGGTATTTTTCCTCCGTGTCGAATTCTACAACAGTAGGACGGATAGGTTTAATTGGTGTTGCTTTCACCTTGCCACAACTTCTTTCATTAATAACTTCAGCCCAATATTCTGGACCCATGTGTTGCGCCCAGATCAAATCTGCCACTATCCATTCATCTGTTTCATTACAAAATGCTTTCTCTGTTGCTTCAACTGGGATAAATCCATATGTATCAATTAACGACTGAGCAATAGCTCGCTTAAATCTTTGTTGCTCTATACTCATGAATCTTTCCTTTCTTCATGAAATCAGTCTTTTATCAACTTCACTTAATTTTTTTAAACAAATCCTTAACGTACCAATTGATACCCTTATGTGCCAAAACCGGATTATCGATGAAATCAACATGCCTTACTATAATATCTGCTAATTGTGTTACTGATACTGTTATACCTTTGTCATTCATATGAAATTCTAATGCTTCAGCAATAGCATTTCGTATTAAATCTTGGCTTTCAGTCATCTGCTTTACTTCCTTTATCTTAGTTAGTGCAACAATATACATTTTTTCTCTGGTTCATCTTCAAACCAACACTCAAGATCAGACGGCGAATTGGGATTGAGTGTTCCATAATCATTTTTATGTCTTAGGAGGTAGAAAGGTTTATTTTTCAATTCATCGGGGAACTTTTTTAGCTGCATTAAATATTTTATTTTGTCCTTCACTATTATTGAACCTTCCATTCTTGTATGAAAAAATAATATTCATAATCCCAATAATTATAATCTTCGTATCCATATTTTTTTGCTAATTTATGTACTAGTTCCTGTTTAAAAATATCAGCGTTTGTCTCTGATGAAAATACACCCATTAGCGTTTCATGAGTATCATCCGTTTGCTCATATACTAAGTAAACTTTGTCTTGTTTTAGCCCATCCTCAATCTTATCAAAGTACTCAATCAACTTTTTTGTGTTCTCATTACTCTTCTCTGTGGGCTTATGCTGCAACGATTCAGTTACTTGTTTAGTATCCTCGCCATATAATGATGGTGTTGCTGCCATCTGAGTCTTACTTATTCTTTTCACCTCCTAGTTAGAATCATAACATTAAACGAATATCATTGTATATATTTATTTTTAGTTTAATAACCATAAGCTGCAACATATGCATTAAATAATTCCCCGTCATACTTTTCTGGTAAGTCAAACAACTTGTATTTGAGATCTTCTTTTTTATCTAATGGAAACAATTGCTCAAACATAATAGTACTATCCTTTATAAATCCATTGTTTTCAGCAGTTATATGTACATGTGTGGGCATTTTTCGTTTTGTTGTACTGCTTGTAATTGGAGCAACTTGAATTATTGACGATTTTGAGCAACCTACATTATTAGTTGTAATTAGCACTGGTCGCACTCCACTCTGCTTTGAACCTTTTTTCGGGCCAAGATCAGCTAACCAGACTTCATTTTTGCGAACTTTTTTAGTCTCGAAACTATTAAAAATAAGTGTCATATAATCTCACTCTCCCTATTTTTTTACTCAATTAGTTGCCTCTTATGAGATTTATTATACACATAAATTTAATTTTACGCAATATATAATTATTTTTAGTTTTATTATTTGTCAATACTATTTGAATGGTAGCGAATATTCATTAAATATGTGACTTTTCTCTCTTGAAAAACAAAAAAAAGCCCATAACATTTTCAATATTATTATATATTGTAATGTTCATGGGCTTTTTTTACTGTCTTCTAGGTATTGAAGGACTTTCAAGTATCATCTTTCTGATTCTTTCGTTAGCAGGATTAGGATTGTGGAGTAAATCGAAAAACAGTTTAGCTTTCTCAGGTGTGTCTAGACTAATTTCTGCATTTTTTAGAATGTTTGGATCCAAATTACTCACTCCTCATCAAAGATATAACAATCTTATCTCGGTATTACGCATATGTAATCGTATTGTCAATCGCTCTAATCTTTGCGTATCCATTAGGAAGCAATTCTTCTATGTAATTATTTCGCAAATCAATACTCCCAGCTTTTTTCAAACGTTCAAGCATTGGAATGTCGAGGAATGGGTTCGCCAATCTCTGTCTGGTTAACGGTTCAACACACATTTTGACAGTATGTTTCATATGAAATCTCCCCTTCAATATCAATATTCACTTAACTTTCTCTGCAAATTCAATTCCTTGTTCAATAATAATTTTGATCAATTCAATCTCTTGAACACTGGGAACCACTCCAAATTTTTCACAGACACTCTTAATCATTTTTAGGGAAAGTACAATTTTATCATCTTTTGAAAGTGTGCCATTAGCATATGTATTTACGTAGTCAATCACCTCATCTGCCAAATTCAAAACAAAATTAGCTTTGTCTTTGTACATGTCAGCAATAGGAAGGATGTCTATAACCAATCGTTCAATATTGCTCAAACTCATGATCTGTTCAATCTGTTTACTTGTGAGCAAACTTTTACGTTGAAGCCAGGGAATAATAAAAAAGCCTGCTACAATGAGCAGGGTGCAGCCAGCGATTATGTATAAGTCATTCAAGGTAATTCCTCCATTAATTTAATTGATAGAATGCAGTTTTTGCTGGTGAATCAATTCAACTTACATACAATTTCTTATTAATGTTGTCCCAAGTTGCTTTGATCAGACCTTTTTCTTTTAGGTCGTCTACACAAACATAATTCTTATTGTCTTTCATAAACCCGTCAAGTAAGGTGTTATCTTTGGTATGTACAATTTTAACTTTATCCACTTGTTCATCATCCTTTGAGATTGTTTGTGAGGAAGGCGGAGCAGGTACTATTGGCTTGCTCAATCGTTCTAATTCAGCCTTAATTGCTGGGATAAATCCTTTATTAGCTGCAGCAATCGTATTACCATCTTCGAACCATGCATTTCCTGGGCATGTCTTTTTAGATTTTCCTGGAATATAATCTGACAATCTTTTTCCGTTTACATCATACCACGCATGATAAACAATATGATCTGTATCTACTGGAATGTTGAATTTCTTCGCAAGGCAAGCATACAGATGAACAATTGTTTTCTTCTGTTCATCTGTCATGATGTCGCCATTCTTATCAAAGTTGCCAATATTCTCGATACACATATTTGCCGTATTAAAACCACCAATTCCAGCAGGAGTTTTATTCAAGTCTCGATCAAGACTGATGGCAATCTTACCGTTCTCAAATGTTGTAATATTCTGACCTGTAGCACTCCAACCATTTGTAATCATATGATAATCCCGCATGCCCTCAAGGCACTTGAACTCATCTTGATGTTTACGTGTTGTGTAGTTTGGAGAAGCAGTGTGATGTACCTGTAGATACTTGATTGTACGATTCACATTCTGCTTATCCAGCCAATCTTTAAATTCATCTCTTTCCAATAAAAGAAAATTTCTTTGTTGTCTCATTTTTAAATATTCTCCTTTCTAATCCTTCATGCTATAATCCAAATGAGACGAGATTTTTGGGGATACTCTAGCCGGGTAGAACATTAATTCTCGTCTTTTTGCTGTTCTGTTTTGTCTTCTTGATTTGCTATAGCCCGTTCCTGAAATATAGTGAACACCTTAGTGAATACTGGAGGAATTTTTAAATCGAGTCTGCCATAGTTTTCAGTAATACTAACTCCCTCATTGGCTAACCAAAAACATATCGTTCCATTCATAACAAATGTCATACCTAGCGCTAGATCAATGCGGTGTCCTAAAAACACCATGAGGAGCATCATACCTTTTTTAATCAAACCCCAGAAGCCAACGCTGCTTTTTAGGCCTTCACCTGTTTTCACACTAGCAGCACAACCCGACAAATAATCGATTACAAACGCCAACAACAAGATTTCCAACAAGCCACTCCAACCTCCAAATGCGTAAGATACTATTGTTCCAACGATGCCTGAAGCTGCATAGAGGAAGGTGTAGTCTCTATTGGCTAATAGTTTTAAATTTAAATCATTCACTTTACACTCTCCGAAATCAAAATAAAAAAGAGGGGATGATAAACCCCCTCTTTCATCAACTCTTCTTATTAAAATAGTATTACAAAATTACGATTCCCCTGCCCTCGAACACTTATATAGCTGTTCAAGTCTGCCACATTTCTTTTCTTAATTAGTATCTCAGCAATAAGTTCATTTTCTCCGACTACTCTTGGAGAAAGATACCCAAATAACTCTGGACGATTAACACTTATCTCACTATCGATTTGATTGACAGCTTTGACCATTAAATAACCGGAAATTTCATTGATTTTCTTTACATCGATTAATCCATCCAGATATTCTTTATCCTTTACGTACATTTC
This sequence comes from Paenibacillus sp. FSL E2-0178, assembly GCF_038593005.1. Classification (NCBI taxonomy): domain Bacteria; kingdom Bacillati; phylum Bacillota; class Bacilli; order Caryophanales; family Paenibacillaceae; genus Paenibacillus; species Paenibacillus sp. FSL E2-0178. The sequence continues at coordinate 148,254 of NZ_CP151953.1, read as the reverse complement.
ACCGTCTACCTCAGAGGTATACGTAACCGTTAGAACTGCACTTAAATCTGGATGTGAATACCCAAATGTTGAAGGTAGGTCTTCATAATAAGGAACCTCAATGGAACTATCTAGATACTCATTGCCAATTGCCCTAATGGTTATCGTTCCCTTTAAGTCAGGATGAGAATATCCAAGGGTAGAGTCTACGTCAAACTTATCGGGAACCTGGATTATACCATCCATGTCGATTTGATCTATGGCCCTTACAGTCAATAATCCCGCCATATCTCTTATCGATATGCTGAGTGTTGAATCCATAAATGATTCATACTCGGTTCGTACCGTCAACTCAGAATCCAGATAATTATTGGCTCTGGTGTGATCGGATACGGTCAGTGCTGAAGCTAAATCAGGTTTAGAGATTGCGAATAGAGAATTTATATCTTCCGTCATAGGCTTTGCAATAGTGATCAAACTTGCCAATGATATTTTAGGATCAATAGTTAATAAGGAGTCTATATCTGGTTTACTTGAACTAACATTTGACTCAACTTCCGTCATACTATGTACAGCTACAGTCAGTGTGGCATCGATTTCTGTATGTTCACGTTTCTGGATCGTTAAAAATGAAAAGAGTTCTGGTTTTGAGATTGGTATCTTAGATGGAATGTCACTGTACAAGTAATCTGCTTGTCTATGTACATATAGATATGATTCTAAATTATATATTCCCACATCACTATCAACTGTCAACACACCAGAAATGTCATAGTTTTTTTTACCATAAACGAAGATACTTGATTCCATCTCAGAACGACCAATACTATAAACTTGGGAGGTTACATATTTGATGATTAATTGTGGTGATCGGTCAGATTCCCTGGTGAGGAATGTCAATCTGTTGTCGTCCGTAGTTGAGAGGATCAAACCATAGTTCTCCAACGTCCCTGATTGCCAACGTAACGCCGTTTCCATAATATCAAACTCAACATATCGATCAATGGTATTGATGGTGTATGAGTCATGCAGTAACTCTACAGAGTGTGGCTTATTAGCATCGGTGATTCCCAGTTCACGCCAGATCGTATTGGGTTGATGCAATGCAAGGTCGCTGTCTAAGGGGAAACTGGCATAATACAGTCTCAACTTTGCACTTTCAATGAATTTCAAATCAGGAATTGAATTTTGAAAATCTGCAAATTGCACAAAGGCACCAAATTCTTCGTCTGGGCTTTTTCCGGTTAACATACTACGTGTATCACCGTAGTTTATGGTTCTTAAATCATCTCTGCTTCGTGTGGTTGCGTCAGCTACAGGGGAGAGAGTAACTTCTACTCTCGGAGCCTCGAATAATTCAAATCCACCGAACATTTGATTATGGGGTTTAACCTCTATGTATGATTCCAAGAAATTCACAGCTATGGCTTCGATGCCACCTTGAATCTCTGTGTTCCCACGATACATCACATCTATCGAGGCATTGATATCATGATGCTTTTCAACCTTAATACCAATGACTGATCTTAAGTCATCACCGCTATGTTGTTTAATGACAAGATTGGCTTCGATGTCCTCATCGTTTGTACGATATAAAATAAAACTGCCATCCATCTTATTGGATAGTCTATTTTTTATGGTGATAACACTACTAATATCATTTACTTCATCCACTTACACACTTCCTCTATCTCATTGTATTGAGATCTTGTTAAACTGGATCTGCTTTTGCTCTAATTTCAAACTGTCCGTTGGCTGCTGTTGGTGCAGTTGCTTGAGTGACTATACGGACATAAAACTCAAATTCATCTTCTGCGTCAAAAAACATATTAAACAGGAGCGGATCTTCAGAAGCGAACGGGAAGTTTGAACGGGATAACTCAATGAATACACCTGGAGGCAACTTTTCCTTCACAATTTCTAAGATAAGATTCTGCACTTTAACACCCAACTGATTCTTAACGATAACTTTTTGTTCAAGGGTGGTCTGTCCCGCAAAGAGGGTTCCAAATTCAAGTCGTTTTAATATCTCTCCGAATGAATTCGAATAAAAATTCCCCGATTCGTCCTTAAACATAATACCGGAGTATGTCCCAATAAATGTTGTTTGCCAAGAATCAACTTGACCCCAATAATCTTTAAATTCAACCTTGAGCACATTTTCTTGCCCAAAGAGTACATCTTTTTCAGATAAATTAAGTTGAATGTTTTGTGGGGAGGGCAATAGGGGAGAGAAATCACCGAAATTTGGATAATAGTAATTCCCATTAAGTATAACTCTGTATTGGACTCTGCCTGTATCCGCATCGTTTAATTCTCCAACCAGCTTATTGCCTTGGAGTTGGAGTTGAATCGTAGCTGTCGTATTTAATAGATAAAAAGCAACATCGCTAAACTTAACATCTTGAGTAGGGGAGCTTGAAATCATTTTCAAATAATCCAATTGAGCTACTTCTCCGCTACGATGAATACTGTTATCAAGATAATATCCGATTCGCTTAAGTCCAACTAGCGCACTTTCAGGTATAGAGTTAATCGTTTCAAGTGTCATGCCATTCTTTTTGATATTACTTTTATTCAATATATCAATAGCACTCCACTTGCCGAATTTATACACCTTCCATGTTGCTCCAGAATCAAATGATGTAATGAACTTTAATGTTCCTTCAACTGTTTGAGTAATTTTACTGGCAACAAGTGATTTAATTGATCCATACGTTGTAATATCGACTGGGGAGGTAATAAGTTGCTCAAATGGTAAAGCTTCATATGCTAATGTGGGTTCGCTGCCTACTGCAATATCCTGACTGTCCGTCCAAGTAACAACTTCAAAATCTCCATTGATCTCATCCAGCGGAGTATAATTTGCTGTCACTGTTAAGTTAGCGTATGTTTTAGTCGTGTCATCAGTGTAATATAGAACATCTACTGTATCACCAAGTTCATCGTATAAACTAAATGGTTCAGTCTCCATTGTAATTACTGATTCCGTTTGTGCAGGATTATCAGTATATTCAATAACCTTGATGGTTTTATTTTCCCATTCTTCTGCAAGAGTAAAGGGAGTGGTTTCGATATTGAATTGTGCTTCTGAAGCAGTGCCATCATCTGCAAAATGAAACAATTCAATTATCCCTGACAAACTACTCCAAGCGCCTTCTGGAATAGATGACAATTTCTCAGCGCTCATCCCGTATGACATATAATCTGCATCTGTAACTGTAGCTGCTATAACTTCCCAGAATGTGGTGTATCTTTTATATAGTCCATTATGGAAGATGAGACTTCGATTTCTAACGGGTTGAATGACATCATTATAGATTTCAAGCTCATCAATTAATCCACTATAGTAATAATAGAAAGATGTATTATTTGTTCTTCCTAATGTCATAAAAACCGAATGTGGAGTTGTATCTAGAACTGGATAGGTAGCCATAGAATCAGGAGTTTCCATATTATCCACATATAATTTTGCAGCATTTGTATTCGTGGTTCCATCCCATGTAAATAGAATATCATGCCACTTTCCATCGTTTATGAGCACCTTAGAGATAATATCCACTCTTAGGTTTACAGTGCTTCCGTGGTAGTAAATTAAAATTAATCTCCCATTTTCTACACCGAAAAAGAACCCATAGGCAGGTGGGTTTGAGCTTGTTGCTGCCGGAACCCCAGTATTTAGAAATGTTCCTCCTGTAGTTTGTGTAGTCTTAACTTTAAATCTAATGCTCTTTTTCCCCCTAGGAAGCACTGTGTCCTGAAACTGAACTATTCCATTCCCTACGAAATTCAATGCGTTGCCACTAACACCAGATGTTCTTGTAACATTCGTCTGTGTTCCTATTAATGAACCTTTACTATCAGTAATATTCCCCGACAATTCATCCATCTTAAACCAAGCGACTCCACATCGAGCCATATTATCTTGTGTATTCGGCATTTAGAACTTCACTCCTTTCTATTTCCAACTCAATAATCAATCATTTATGAGTTATTATGTGATTGTTACTTTTTTGATTGGTACATTAGTGGTGTCAATCGATCTCTTAAAGACTCTTCCTGATCCAATATGTTCACTCGAAGTTTTGAGGTAACCTCTGATTAGCATTTGTTTATTTAGTTCAATCTCGAATTTATTAGATAATCCAAGGTCGAGAAAAGTATTTTCAGTAATACTTTCTAAATAGATAAGGGTTGTAGGGACGGATTTAGTTACCTCTTCAAACAGTTCAATCTCTCCTAATCCAATTTGAGTCGCATGACCACTATTCTTTGTACAATTAAATTGATAGTATTGATATGCGAGTTCATTATTAAATGAATACGTTCTAGATTCTTTTTTAGACAGAAAAGGACTTCCCTTAACCGTATCCAAAATTGTCCATACGATTCCATCATTAGACGCCTCAAACGCCCATTCAGATGCATTCGTTAAAAGTAGATTATCTGCGCTGCTAACGCGATAAGCTTTAATTATTTTGGGGGAGGGAATCTTTATTCTAAGATATCCTGTCAATATGTTGCTACTGGTCAACCAACCGTAGCTCTCAGAATCGTCAAATGCCTTCCACGCAACATAATTCCCATTATTTAAATCACTATTTGTACTTACCACGTAACCTGTAGGAGTTGTGTTCGAAGTCATTGTAGCAGTAACGTCAGCGCTATAAACTACTGGGGTGCCTGATTTAATGGAGTAATAGTTTCCTTCTGATGATATCAAGAATTTTTTCGTATACGATGTGAAAGTTTGTTCGGTATATTCATTGACAATTGTTTTTTTTGACAAAATTACAGTACCGCTATCTTTTGTGGCTAATACTCCATCCTGAAATAGCGTTACATACTTCGCAACACCACCAAGAGTAGAATCTCTGCCTGTGAAATTCAAAACAACAATAGTCGGAGCTTCTGTGCACGTTACACTAATTCTAACAAAATGCCCATCTGATGGAGTGACAGTTGATGCACTAGTACTATATAAAAAAGCTGTCGAAGTTGCAGCGGAATATGTCTTATTTCCATCGTTCAGCCCTTCCTTCCCGAAGAGTGTACCTTGATTCCAATAATAAGGTACAGCGCCAACTCTAGAATCAAAGGCATCAACAATGGTGTAATTAATCTTACCAATCTTATTATAGAGTTCTAACTCATTTAGCCTTACACAGTTTCCGCTATAGCAGCCTTCGAGTTGAATCGTATAAGTTGCCATAAATTCATACACATCCTTCCTTTTATACTAAATAAAACACATCTTCAATTGAGATCGAAGATGTGTTTCGAATTTGAGGATTCTATTTTCCTTATACAATATAAAGTCTCTAATTTAGCGTTATTTTGTTAATTTGACGCTTTGACATTTCAATAGCATGCTCATATGTTTTTCCTGTATTTAATACACTTGAGGTCGCCACCAAATGTTTTTTTTCATTGAAAACAGGACTGAAGTCGAGTGAGTCCAAGCCATAGCGAATATACCTATCCTCATCAGCCACATCAAGTTCAATTACCTGTGTGGTTGGTTTTGTATTAGTTGATATAAATTTATCCCCTTTTGACAATAACAATTTATCATTCGTTAAAAATACAAGAAAATCAATTTCAGCTATGTTCATACTGTAAGCTCCAGAAGTGAATTTCACTCTATAATACCTGTATTTATTAGTGTTATTTATCTCAAACTGCAAAGTTCCTTTATCAACCCATGTTTGTGCTGCTCTTATATCTAATTTTACTTGTTCGCCAGTAAACAATCCTGAAACACTGGCCTCCAAATCAAAGCCAGTTGGAGCCTGAACAGCTGGAGAATTGGTCGTAATAGAATACTTCGAAACTTTTACTTCTTTCCCAAAATCCACTTTAAACCATGAATTTGCTGGCAGACTATTTGCTTGCCATGCTGTTGAAGGGTTCTTATCAAGAGCATAATACACAAGCCCTGAAGCAACCTGCTCATTTGCTTGTACTGCAAAGGGCGCTGGAGCTGCCGCGCTAGTCATGACAGGAAGTAAACTACTATAATATCCCACAATAACACTCCTTTCTAATTTATATTTTTTTACACCTTTATGTTCGTAATCTCAAACAAATTCTTCAAATCCACACTCTTTTTGTACACCTTTCCACTTCCCAATACCAAACCAGATGCACCATTGTCATTCATAACACTAATAAACGTTGTTGATTTTCTATCCAGTTCAGATAAATCGCTTATACCGACACTCTTAAAAGTGTCAACTGAGGGGAGAGCTGTTGATATTGTCTGCCATGATAGGGTGTCTTCATTCCATTTGATGTATTCATCCTCAAACTTTATAAAGGATCTTTCAGCTTTTATCTTTTCAATAATAAGTACTGGTCGGAAGCCCTTTACGGTTGTGGCTGTATTTGTAGGGTTGCTGCCATGGATGGAGATATTGCTCGTAAACCCTCGAACAACTCTACTTGCCGGAGTCCCGGATATTGTCGTAGAAGTCCAAGTATTAGTGCCAACATTCCAATTCCAAATGTTGTTGTCTCCAGCAGCAATTGTATCGTTTAGTGTTGAGTTCACAATATATTTATCCCACTCATTATCTTTGTCTGTCGACGTGACTCCACCTGAAAGGATCCGAATTGTAGTTATATATTTTTTACTACTTAGACTTGTTATAGGTACACCACAAGCACTTGTTATGCCCGAAGCGTTTAGCGTATCCCATGAAATAGAAATCTGGATGTTTCTATCTGCAACTAAAGTTTTCTTTTCATTTGAATCTTCACACACAATCCAATAGAAATCTCCATTGGGAGTAACTGAACTTGCGACAGGAATGAGGTCGGACGTTTTTTCTCCAAGATTGCTAAACTCACCTACAGCATCAGACTGTGCGGCATAGTGAGTGCGAATCGCTTTCCCTACCACAAGGTCATTTATATCTTCTACGATTTCTATATATCCGAGATATTCAATGACTCTGTTTCTATTTAGATTATAAATGGTTACCGTTCCAGTGCCGCCAGCGCCCCCATCTCCTGATTCGGAACCTCTGGTGCCTGTTCCTCTTGCCCCACCACCCACAGTGATTTGCCCAAGAGCAAAAGTGTCTTTAACAAATATGTTAATCGAGCCGCCGCCAGAGCCGCCGCCACCAGCACGATATCCATTCCCTCCCGCTGACCCCAAAGATGATATCGTTCCAGCGTTGGTAAATCGATCAGCATAGATAATTAACAATCCACCAGTTCCAGCTGCTCCTGCAACACCTCCATTATAGCCAGCGCCTCCGGGATTTCCTGCCCCACCGCCAGCATTATGACTATAATTCGATGTTGAAAACCCAGCTCCACCAGCCCCACCGTTTAATACGCCGTCTCCGCCTTTTGAATTATTACTTCCGCCCCCTCCAGAGCCGCCAGAGTATGATGTTCCAGCTGCTCCAGTTCCACCCGCAATACCTCTGCCTGCACCTGGGCCACCACTGCCTGTTTGTCTTCCTATACCATTATTCCCTGCCGCTGCAGATGTGTGACCGGAAGTTTCGCTGCCTTGCGTAGCCTGAGTTTTTGCAATGGCTCCAACGGCAGGAATAAACTCGAATTGATTTGATGGGCTTTTATATAAATAAATATCTTGCCCAGCTGCATTGGCACCGCGAGCAGTCATTGAGATCGTTCCGTTATTAATCAGATTTCCAGAGACAAATATGGTCATACCTTTCTTTCGAACTTGCGGTGTGACTGTTGTCGCCGCCCCTATAATTAGGTTCCTTTTATAATTCAACACTAGCATTCTTGTGTCTGCGGTTGTGTTGCCTACTGTTGGAGAGGTTGTATATTCAACGTCTGAGGTAAAATTGTACATCTCAATATCTATCGGAACACCATTAACATCAAGCGTATGATCTCCATCTGAAATCGACTCATTCAAAAGATAATCATGTATCGTTGTTCTACCCGTGTAGATAGCCATAATTACACCTCCTTATATTCTAGAACTGGCCGGAATCCATAATCGACTCCCGAATAGGAGCTTGCAGGAATTGTTGAAGCTATCCCATTTATTCTTCCTCTTCCAACTCTAAGTGTTGCAGCACCTCTTGCTAGAATAGGAGTATCCTGTGTCCATGTACAAAGAGTTTGAACGTGATGAAATACATCGTCTAACGGTTTACTTGATTGAATTTTACCCACAGGAAAATTAACGATGTATTTATCCCATTCATTATCAGGCGGGAACACACCAAGCCCTACGTCACTTGCTGATGCGACAACATTGTTTGTATTTTCATATAGCTCAATCTCATCGAAATTAAGTTCACTTCCGCCATTATTGGCAGTGACATTTATCTTATAGTAAATATAGGCTGTGTTATTTGCTATATTATAAGTTTTTGTCTCGCCTGAAGCCCAAGTAATCCCTGAATGTGTATCAAGCACTGTCCAGTTCGAGTTATCGTTTGACCCTTCAAAGGTCCATGCTTGAGCTGAACGAGTAATTCCTTCTGGAGCTGCTAAGGTCGAGATGGCATATCCTATTATTTTTCTTGCATTCGTAAATTGATATTTAAGCCATCCTACTTTTATGTTTGCCACAGAACTCCAATAACCACCTGTTGGATATCGAGTGAAGTTAACAGCACGCCACGCCTCATATCCAGCGCCCCATTCGCTACTTGTACTTACTGTCCCTATAGCACTTACATACGTAGAGTGAGATACTGATATCACCGAGGCTCTTTTGGCATAAGCAACTCCACCAGTGAGAGAACGGAAGATTCCGACCATATCCATCAATTTAAACTCCCCGATACTCACAGGGGCATCACCATTATTATTCGAGAAGATTTGCAGTCTGAATTTTAAATAACTAAGTTTAGTTGAAAATGAAAATGTTTTCGTGACACCTATCGTCCAATTTGTAATACCGAGTCGCTTGTCTATTACAACCCACTGAACACCATCCCAAGCCTCCAAATTAAAATCTTTGGGAGACTGTGCCGCTCGTCCCGCCATATCGTTTGCAGGAGTTATCGAGTACGCTGTTATTAATTTGGGAGTTGGAAATTCATAGCTTAAGGTGTGCGGTAACGAGGCCGTTCCTGTCGCCCATAACGTGCTGACAGACCCATCAAATGCTTTCCAAGCGTCATTAGCTGCTGCATATATATTACTTGCGCTTGCAACACCGATAGGAGTGGCATTAGAAGTCATTACGGGAATAAGATTTCCGCTATCCCAAGGTACTCCCTGAATTAGTTTATTGGTGTTAAATGAATCCCAACTCCCTGTATTTTGCGTAACTCTATCCGCAATCAACAATCCTCTCGCTACCTTTATCATATAAAAGTAATAATTCGCAAAGCTATTTGCGTAAGGAATTCCAGTCGTTGGTAATTCTGTTGTTCCATTGTTAAACAGCCATGGGCCACCATTAAGTGACCCAACTTTGATATAATCTCCGACTTTCATTTCACTGACAGTTGTTCGAAGCTGCCCTGTAGTTGCTGGAGCCGCCATATACACATCCCCCCTATTCCAAGAAACTTAATTTATCTATTTTTTTGTATGTCGATTTAGGAATATTACCAGTCATCATTTTCCCTTCACCAGTCCACGTTGTATCAAGAACATATTTATTTGCATATAACTTTTTGAGTTCGAGAACGCCGTTTGATGAATTGATGTAGGTATTATTGTATTTACCGTTTACATCAAACCCATCAATGGTGAAAGTTACGTTACTATTAATAGGCGTGATAACGATTTTCACACGAGCATAATAACCTACTGGAGTGATAATAGTTCCCGTTGAAAGATCGACTGCTTCCCAATCCGTCCAGGTATAACTATCTTGAGAGGACTGAGTGTATATCGTATAAGTCCCTGTTCCCGTAAGAGTTTTAGCAACATACTTAAAATGAGTTACTTTGTCTGCTATGCGGATTACTTCGGAGATCCAGTATCCTTCGGGGGGGAATATTGGTATTCCCGAATCAGCTTTTGCTATCTCAACCAATTGGAGCTTTCCATTCAAAAACTCCGTATTATTATGCGTTCCAAGACTGAGATCGAGGGGAATTCCTATTTCTTGTGTTGCCATTTATCTCACACCCTTAAATTGAGTTGAAGAAAGCATCATAAAAGGAACCACTGATTTCTTCAATCTCTGAATCATCACTAAGCCTAAATACCAATGAATTATATTTGATATCTTTATGATTTCCGCCCAAGAAGACTTCAATGGGGTAACTATTGGTTTGTATTACTGTTTTTATAGCATCAACCAATTCTGATTCCCCTCTGGCATATGAAGAAGCGTATGTGCCAACAGGGATTGAAAACGTGTACTCATGAGAACCCGATAAAACAGTAATTTCATTGTTAGATGTGGTGACTATAGTTGTATCACCGATGGCTTTGTTGCCCCAAACGCGCTTATAATTGTCTGTATAAAAGTTTTCCACTACGTATCATTCCTTTGATTAAATTAATTCCCAGTTATAAATACCAGCTTGATTTTTGAGTAGGGGGGCATGGAGTTTATTTGCTACTAAACCATTGATCCTAAATACAAGTTCTCCATTCAGATCTTTATCCACGGATATTTTTATTTCTAGATAAGGTGGAATATTTTTATCTTGTGGAATATGCAGTAGGTTTTTGAAGTTAATATTTACGTCTGACAAATCCATTGCCTTTTTGTAGCCTACGACATGAGCCACAATATTATTTCTGATTCTACCACTTGCGGTTTTTGATAAAAGCTTTCCGTCACCAACAGCATCCTTGTATTGAATAATGTCATTATATAAAATTGTCCGACCTGTTAATGGATACTCAATACCATCCGCAATGTAAGACACTTGAATTCGATTTTTATTAATATTGAAGATTCCATTAGCAACATCAAAATAGATTTGCGATCCCATACCAATTAGACCGAAACGAATTAGTTTATTTTTGTCGATTCGGTAATAATCATTTTTTATTCTGGTATCAAATTCGTATTCTGCGAGGCATGAACCGTCCATATAATCCGCGATCCAGATGAAATTTTGTCCTTGTGGAACCGGGGAGAAGCGATATTGATTGTTTCCTAGAATCATAAATGACCTCCACATTGTATTGTTGAGAAATAAAAAAGAGACACTGAAAAGTGCCTCTTTAACCTTAACTATAGAAATGTCGTGCTTTTCTTAAACGTATCTGTAACTGCCTAAGTACCGTTCCTTTCGGAATACTTTAACACTCATAACATCTGAGTCGGAGTAGAGCGCACCATTATCCCAATAGGATATTCTTATTACGCTCGTTGAAGGTCTCTCTTAGAAAGAGATTTCCCTGCTACGATTTCCCATTAAACAGTCCTTAGCACCATCTTACTAAGCTTGGCTTTTATTTCAGCATAGACCATATTCTCATTTTTTTCTGTCTTTCGACCACGTTCACGCTCACCGTTGCCAGTCACGTTGTAGTATGAGAATCTTTAGGGGGTTCCAGCAATTTAAAGAATTTACGCCACATCGTTACCGATATAGGGGGCCATATTGTTAACCCGAATTTTAAACGCTTGCTGACCACTTTTTGCCTCCAGAGGTACGTCAGCCTGAAGAGTGACTGTTACATAGTTACCAGCAGCATCAGCTGGAACACCATTGTTTTTAACACCTAAAATCTCCTTTGTTCCAGGTTTAAGTGGAGTAGCGTACGTTGCACCTGTATTATCTTTTTTAGTCGTGCCTGTTGTGCCGATTGGTTTTGTAAAATCCTTACCAATACGTGAGGACTCTTGTGCAAGATCGGTTTCTCCAAGCGAATCGACCTGTGCATGGAACCAGTTATTTTTAACAACTTCAATTTCTGATCCTACAGTGTTACCAAGACCACCGGACATATCACGAGTTGTGATTGTACAGTCCTCCATTTTTGAAACATCCGTTGTTCCTCCGCCAGCACCATCGAATCTATTATTCCAAATGTTGAACGTATATGGTGTACTTACATCATCCGCATCGATGACACCAAAGTTGAAGGGCGTAGTAACGGGTGCAGAATGTGTTGCGTTCATCCAAGTTATTACAGGATTCATATATTTTTATCTCCTTCTATATTCTGATTTTTAAGCTAATCGTAATGTTGTAGATGCCTAACCCTTGAGTGTTCATATTAATCCTGAATATGTCTCCAGCGCCTATAACCGTATTTTTGAATGTAACGAGTTTATCATCTAAATTTGCATTCGGCTCAAAGCGTAATCTCCGGTTCGTAACTTCAGCCCAATCCTTTAAATTCCTTGTACGCTCCAGGCTAATCTCCGTAACCATTTCTCCAGCAATCTCACAATATCCATTCATTTCAATGAGTTGACCCGCAAAAGGAAAGGGAATGAAATTTTCAATGACACCCTGAACCGCATCGGGGAGGGAAAACGTAATGATTCGATCTTTTAGGGTATCGGGGTATGATTTCAATTTAAGATGTTCAGCAACTGACATTAATCCATCTTTAAATTCATTGACAATTTGTAAATTTGATCCGAACACGTCAATCTCAATCCATTGGTTGCCATCGTAACGATATCGCTTCCCATCCTTATAGGTTTGTACCGTCCAGCCAACCAAAGGAAAGGGATATGTATTTCTTACATCGGTTAATGTAGCTACAGGCTCCTTAAACACGAGTCTTGTTGTTTGATAAGCATCCAGCGCTAAATTCGTAGCTCTATCGGCTTCCTCTGTCGCTTTATAGGCCAAGTCTGTAGCTGCTTTAGAATCTACAATGACCCGTTTTGTCTGGTTCATTAGATCTTCAATATTCTCAATGATCACTTTATTCTCATTGATTTTGTCTTGTACTTGGTCGATATAGTCTTGAAGCGTAGAAACAACATCTGGATTACGATGTATCATTGCGTAGATTCTGCTTGCAGGGTAAAGGATTAATCCAGTCGCCTTATATCTACATAGTGGAGCAGTACCTTCCAAAGCACTGTTTACCTGGACGACTCCGACCGAGTAATGAACCAAAAATTCATTGGTGGCTAGGAATGGACGGTTTTCATATATCTCCTGATCGATTTCAGTCATTCCAGCAATTTGAACTCTGTCTGTACGTGAAGGGATTTCAAGCAGAGTGATCTTACCATTGATAACTGGAAGGACATCTGCCCGATCAATATAGGGGTCATCTGGTTTTCCAGTGCGTCTGATAATTGTTAATGGATCATTGTATTCTAGATATGTATTTAATTCAGCCAAGTGTTCACCTCCTTACTGGATACGTTTAAATTGATAACGGAACTTAATTTTTGCATTACCGGATATCTTCAAAACATTCTTTCCAACTGGAAAACTTAAATAGTTATCATTGAAGTCCTTATAACGATAAACCACAGGATTGCTCGTTTGAATATCCTGATTTTCGTTATTCACATAAAGCAATTCCTGGTCAACGAGGTTAGTGAATTTAAATGTTTCATTGTTATGAGAAGTATTAATGATTGAAAAATCTCCATGACCTAATTTAGTAATCCATATCTCGGGTTCACAGTTGCGATTTCCTTTATTTTCGAAAATCATTACAGGCTCAAACGTCAAGGTGAAGTCATTTTGTATGGTTGGGAGACTCGAATGATTCGAAGATTCAATGATGATACGAATGACTATTTTTAAATTGTACATATATGTTGCTTCATTTATATCTGGAATGTTGCCTCCATTAATGCAATTCCGCCATTCTGTCCAGTTGATTCCATCATATGAAGTTCTAGTTTGAACAGTTATTCTTGCTTCCCCTGAAACCGATTGATTCCAAATGATATTGCTAATGGCTCCGTCAACATTTAAAGGGATTGGTATCGGATCAGAAACATAAACCCCTTTTAAATTACATAGATAATTCCAACTTGTCATGAGATCACCTATTCAATCTTCCCAAATGGTTTAAATAGGGCGGCTGGGCCACTCTCTTTCCATTTTGCAATCCGGTAACTCCTCCAGGTTACGTTACCGTCTATAACTGTTGCACCATCAACTTGAGGCCATGTGGGTTCGAGATTTGAGGATTCACCTGCCTGGATACACAAATACCAGCGTCCATTATCGATGGTAGGGAGAGCAATATCATTCAGGTTGTATAGATGTGAGGATAGGCGAATGTTTGCACCTCTGGTATCGTTGACTTGCCCATTATCAGATACGGGATAAATAGGTTCCGTCCAACCGGAGTGGCCTGTTTGAATAACAGTGTAAAAATGCCCATTATCTCTTTCTGGAACCACAACAGACCCAACAGAATATAATTTTAATTTTTCCCAGACTGGAGCACATGTTCCTGTACGGATATTCGTCCAACCTACATAACCCGAACTTAAGGAATAGTTGTTCCAGAATCGCTTTGTGGCATTGAAATTCCCTGATAATGGAGGAGACGAAGCATACTCTTCAGATAAATCATCTATTTTTTGAAAATTAGTAGAGAGATCATTGATAGTCGTTTCAATTTCATCGGTAATGCTTGGCTTTTTCAGTCCAATCTTAGTTGTAGTTGTCGCCATTCATTCAACTCCTTTCTTTATAAATCAGACCATTTAGTTCCAGATGGATAAAGACTCCACTTTGGTCGGGATGGATTAAGTGTTAATTTCCCATTACTATCAACGATAAGGGAGGATTGTTTCTCTCCAGTATTAAAATCAAGATTCTTAATTTCAGCATAAGATTTGTCCCAGATGTATTCTCTGCTTGTCATAATCGGAGAATAGGAGTAAGGAGAATCGCACCTAACATTTAATTTAATATAACCTTGTTTAAGACAATTATGGACGAGAGTAGAATCTTCAATAAACATTGCGTAGAAAATACGTTCTGGATCAACCCCGATATCATTTGAAAAGTATAGCTCTTGGTAATATTCGGGCGAGGTAAGCCATTCGGCAACTTCACTAATTTTTCTGGTGTCCCAAGTATCCATAAATGCAAAGTTAACTGAGAATTTAAGTGGATCTCTTTTGACACGTTGGAAATAGGGTTTATCTCTTCCTTTTATAGTTTCCTCAATGATTTCGGCAGAAGGTGCAAAGGATTCTTCTTGCATTCCGCCATCCAGGTTAACATTGTATATACCGTAGTCAATTGATCTTTTCCCATTGAATGAGAAAAAGAGGGAGTCACGTATTGTTATTTAAACCACCTTCTTTACAAATTAATAAGACTGCTACCATCTTGAATTGTCGTGGTACTGCCTAGACATGTCTCAACCTGTGATCCTACAATCGCAACCAATTTTCCATTTACCTTAACATTCTTACTGTTATCTCCTTGAATTGTTCCTTGACCACTGCCTGAAGTTGGTGAAGTTGCCTCATATCTTCTGGTTGAGGTATTGCCGGGAATAGCTGGTGAGGCTACCCAAGTTTCATTCGTAATATCTCCCGATACCGCTACGCTTTTACCATTTACTTTCATTTTTTGGGTAGAATGAACTGTTCCTGTTATTTTTGCTCCTGTTGTGCTAGAACTGGAGTAATACCAATATCCACTGGAAAATTCATCTCCGTTTTGCCATCGATATATATCATAGCTAACATATCCACTTACGGTCGTCTCGGCAATATTTGAACCGTCGATAGCAACATTTGCGATTTTCAACATCTCCTTTAAAAAGCAAAATAAAAAACCCTTATAAACAAAGGGCTTTATGGCATCGAAAAGTCACTTCTGATAGAAAAGTGACTTTAGGCGGCTTCTTCTTTAACTATTTAAAATAATTTTCTATTTTTTCTTTAAGAATAGTTCTATCCCATAACACGATACCATTAGAATTAGCTAATTCCTGAGCGGATTCAGTGAAGTAATTATTTGTTACTACTATCCCTTTTGAAAGATTGTAATGTTTTATTCCTGCAACAATCTCTTGTACTGCTTTATTTGTAATTGAATTTGAGTAGCATTTAGCCTGTATGCCAATCTTAATCATATTCTTTTCAGCGACCACATCAACGCCTTGATCACCAGAGCCTTTGGTAACATAAGTTGAATATCCCATTTTTGCAAATAAAGACGATATAAAATGTTCGAATTCATGACCGTTCATTAGATCGATATCATCAATAGCAATACTAGATTTCATTGTGTGGGTATTGAGTAGCAGTGAACGGAAATTGTTTAATTTCACTTGATCTTTGGCTAGAGAGATTTCAGAGCAAACTCTATGGTACATTTCTAAAAAATTCAGGTTCGTTTTTGGAAATTTATCAATACAATAATAAGATAAGAGTGATGCATTTGCCATTGAATCAGGGTTTATAGTATCGATTTGCACGTATACATTTACACATTCACCAATACTATTACAATTTATAAAATAGTCTCCATAATCTTGAATGAGTATATTAGAGAAATAGACTACTGATAGCTCTTTAAGTATTGTCCACGTTATAAAAATACATTCCTCAAATGAAACATTAATATTCGCACTAACAATTCTAATTAACATTGAAAATTCGTTTTCAAAGAAACTTTCTGCTTCATAGAATGCGTCACCATATGATACATTGTGCGATTCACTATGAATCAGATTTGTTCCAAACTTTGTTTCAATCCTAATTTTTTTTTCGAAAGCGCGAAAATAATCGATATCTAGAAAGTATTTATAGTCACATATGTTCAAGAAATTACTTATGATTTGATAAGAATCCACATCCGCTTTTAATGTTTCAATACCATTAACAACCGACGTTTCGAAAATCGCGACCAAATTAGAAAATTTTCTATTGAGGGCATTAATATGTTCTTCAATGATCGGTATTTGATCTTCAATTAAAACAGCTTTGCCATTTACTCTAGAGCGATAAAAATTGACCATAAAACTACCAATTAAACTTCCGTCATTCTTTGAAATAGTCAGATGAGTATACTCTGTATTATGTTCAACAACACTCACCTTATATGTATACTCCGGCTCTAAGATAGTTTCATATGTTTTATTATCTATTAAGTCTAAAATAGTATACCTATAGCCTTCTAATAATAATTCACCATGAGAATAGGAATGAGTATGTTTATCCTTATAATATTTCACTTTCCCAACATAAGTGCTTAACAAATCTGAATTATCCCAATCAGTATTCATGTATACCTCCAAATATGTATTAGTAATATATTACCATCCCAATATTTAGTGGTCTATACGTTTTATGAGTTCCTGAAATACTATATTCTTAATTTAGATGACAGTTTATCCACTATCCCCTCCATTCATGCTAATAGAGAATTCGAATAATAGGAATATTAAATAACACTAAAAGCCAACACAATTATGCTGGCTTTTAGTGGGGATTGGATTTGGTTAGAAGCACACAATCAAGTCAGTTATAGTATACCAACTGTATCAATATAGAATGAGAACGATTCGGAACCTACCTCAACATGAAACAATATATTGTGTGTTCCGACAGGGACAGAGCCTTTTGAAATAATTCCTTTTGTTGTAGAATTCCCGTCGATTTCTCTTGGAAACTTCTCTTTGCCTACAAGGCTTACATCTCCAACGGCTTTGTAAGCAAAGTTATCAACACGGTAGTTACTACCCATTACCGTATCGTAACTAACTGTTGTTCTTTGTGCATTATTGTTTACAATCTGAAGCTCTATATCAGTAGAGATTTCTCCGGCGCTGACCTTGTCCACACTTACTGAATATCCATTTTTCTCAATAGTAATAGGCAATTTTTTAAACTCAATAACATTTTGTTCAATACTAGAACTTGAATTAGATACTGGCTCGGATGATGCAGTTATATTATTTAACATTACGCTCCCCTTTGTGTAGTCAACAGTATAACCAGTAATTGTTCCCACATCTCTTACTGGTAAATATGTAGATCCATTAATTAATACAGGGGTTTTACTCAATTTCGCCTCTCTTCCATTCACAATAATTTTAAGGTTAGAGGAAGTTGCAGTTAACGTGTCTGCGGCAAAAGAGACACCCGAAAAGAAAATTGCTCCACATAAGAAAGCAGAAATAATTTTAATTTTATCGTTCATTATTATCCTCCACAATTTCACTTTAGCTTAATTTTATTATTAATTGGGAGATTTTACAATGGGTATGTCGAATCATGCAAAATTGTATTGTGGTGCATTCATGTTAATAGCTTCAGATGCTTTTAAGTTGATTGATCCGGTTATATCCGCAGCTAATCCATTTGCTGTTAAGCGTACCTCTCCTGATGTGGGATGGAACATTTTAATACTTGTTCCATCAGTATTTATATTAAAACTAACACCACTTGAATGCTTGATATCTAAAGTCCCGTTTTCAGACAGAAGCGTAATTGAAGCGTCATTAAATACTAAGGATCTTTCTTTTTGGTTAGAATCACCAGAGTAATATGAAACCCCCAAATTACCTTCTTGTTTTTCGATAAGGCCTTTTCCAGCCTTTGCGCCAGCTCCAGTGCCTTGTCCCAATGTAATTACAGGATAAGCTGCCTCTCCTTCTCCTTTAAATTCTATAGAAAGTTTCTTAATAGAATCCATTGGATATGCATATGCAGGCCATGGAGTAACTTCATTTGTCATTTGTCCACTTTTTGACGAATCAATCCAGTACATGGGTGTTCCATCAGGAAGTGTCTTCTGCACTCCCGCTCCACTTACCCGCCCAGTGAGCCAACTTGCTGAGTTTCCTTGAATCTCTATGTAGTTAGTCCAACCATTAATTACCGAATTTGTGAGAGTAGATAATTTGTTGGCTATTAGATTGCTTATAAATCCAAAATCAGACGATAAGAATGTAGCTGCTATCATTTCAGCATTTAATGCTGCAATTCCTATGACATTCCACCGATTTAGCCATAAAGTTCTACTCTCTGCATCCATCAATAGCCCATCATTTGAATCTCCAAATGCGTTCGTAGTTACTTTAAGATTCTCAGTAATCATTTTTTTAGTTCGAAGTATTCCGTTTGCATCTACAAAGAAAACTTTCTCGCCATTACTTTCAATACTAATTCCTTCGGTTGCGTTGAACATAGCTTTAACAACGTTGTCTGAACGTGTAACCACTATCCCCGAAATAGCATCAATAACCACACGATTATAGGCCACCCCAAGTTGTAAACTACTCCACTTCACAGCATCAGTTATCTCATTAATGATTCTCTGAGCTTGATCATAATAGCTTTGAAACTTGTTTTTGAAATCATCGCGGTTAATATCTGTAGTTGCACTCATATCAGCAAGTAGAGGAATTACATAAGCAGCAAGTTCGTTAAACGAAGAAGTGAATGGTGGAATGTCAATCAAGACCGTTTGATGATTGTCTCTTTGAGAGGTTTTATACTGGTTTGCTTGTTGAAGTAATTTAACATACTCAGTTTGAATTGTTTGCCATTCCTGAAGAAGACTTAACTTTTCAATCGAAGTTAGTTTATTATCAGTGATAATATTAGTAAAACGCCCAATGTTTAAGTAACTGGAATCAATATCAAGGAATACATCATTGAGGTCATTAACAATTGTTAGTTTTTTGGCAATTAACTCTTCAACCATAAGCCGACTTGTTGTTGCATCAATAAAGAACTTCTTAACCCATTGACCATTAATCTGCTTTTCTATACTAATACCTTCGGTTGCATTCAGGCGAGTGCGATACATTTCATCCGAGCGAGTCACAGTAACACCGTTAAGGGCATCCAGGATGACACCGTTATAGAGGGAACCTAGTTGCAAGCTACTGTACTTTATTGAGTCATTAATTCCTTGAACAATTGCAACTACTTGGTCATAGTAAGTTTTGAACTTCTGAATAAACCCATCACGATCAATTGTAGAGGTCTCAGTCATATTACTAAGCAATGGCTCTAGATAAGCAATCAATGCATTGTAGGAGGCTGTAAAAGGAGGGATGTTAATTCTAATCGTATCATCACGAGTAGTCTTCTTGTACTGTTCTGCTTGGTCAAACAATTTAGCATACTCAGAAATAATTCTAGTTCGCTCACCTAATACCTGTAACTTTTCAATAGCAGTTAGTTTGCCATCGGTAATGATATTATCGAATTTACCGATATTCATTTCTTTGGTGTAACTGTCTAACAACAACTCATTCTGGTCAGATATGATCTTTAATCTCTTAGCTGTGATATCTTGACCGAATATATTTCCGTCTGTGTCTAAATGTAATTTATCATCAAAAGAGTATCCATTCCAGCGTTGAATCTTAAACCCATCTTCACTGTTTGCTATCACTTTGTTGATGAGAGTGGAATTTGCGTCGTTACCGTTATAACGATTAATAATCATACCAAACTTATCAGGATTCTCTTCATAAAGACCCAACATCATAGCAACGCGACCATAGCGATCTTTTATTGTTGTTTTTGGACCTTCCATCAGCCAAATACCTGCTGCATCGCCTACTATCACTCTTTGTGAGAGGATGATTTTGCCATACAAGGTTTCTGCAATAATACCATCAGCTGTGAGAGCAGTTTCATACCGAAGTCCACCACTTTTTGTGATACCAATTGAACCTGCTGTCAGGCGGATGAAGCGTAACATATCATTCGGATCTGTAATTGTTATTCCCCGATTGTCAGTCGTTACAGTGTTATTGATACTCATATTGATCTGATTCGTAACTTTATCCCAGAACTCATCAAACAACAAGCTCATATCTGATATATCTGTAACTGATTTAAGCCAGTCCTTCTTATTTGCATCAATGGTAGTAGACGAATTGCTACTCTTCTTCATAAACTCATTCATTTTTGATGCGGCACTACCATCATTTCTAACATTAGAAAGAGTTATGGATATCTTTTCGCCTTCAAAATCATAATTAATCTCAATAATCTTTGCCTTAACATTGACCCCTATACGCTCATATTTAATAGATACATAGTCACCCTTATTAAGCTTGTCCCACTTAGATTGTTCTTCTAAAACACTCAAAAAGTAAACTAAGTCAATTTCCATCGACATTTGAGGGACTTTTACTTCTGCAAAATTCTCTTCGCCATATTTAAGTAGATCTTCTGCGTCAATACAATTGCTATTCTCATAAGTCTCAATCTTTACAAAACGCTGCAGTTCAATTAGTTGATCTGGTGTGAAATTATTTGAGCTGGAGAGGAGGGACTGTAAACTAGCTATTTGAGCTAAAATAGTGTTCAAATAACCTGTTTGTTCAGTGATTTCATTTTTCTTTCCATCAATCTGCATCTGTTTATTGTTTGGGCAGTAACGGTCAATTATAGCAGTATCGTTCGATGAAGTATCATACTCTGACTCATTGATTGCTGTAACTTGCATAGCTACATTAGCTGATCCATTACCAGCAATCAAAACGCTCGATGTAGTCAATCCACTCACTTTACCAAGCAATGTCCAAGTATTAGAAAATACAGTTTTTAACGCTCCATTAAGGGATACTTGGACATTAGTTGCATTCGAAACTTTAGCCATAACTGCGTATGGGTACATTGTCTGTAGGTCGAAGTTGATTGTTTTTGATGAACCATTGTAAGAAACCGATTCAAAAAACATTGTCGGTTTATTATTGTTACCCAATTGATAATTGTCAACGATGTTGTATATCAATTTTAACTGGTTTTGAAGATCAACTAACTCAGATTGCTTAGTTGAAAGTGTAGTAACATATCCATCACGAGCGGTCTTAAGAATTGAGAATTGGTCTTTATTTGCCTTAACAAGTTCCTGGTAATCCAATATAGCATGACAAAGAGAGTCTGACATCGAATAACTATGTTCAATGACATTTTTATCTTCATCTCTATGAAATGGATACATAAAGTAGCTATAGTCCTCAAGGTAATCCTTACCCGTTGGATGAATAGAGTTTATTATCAATCCGTCTTTACCTTTGAGATGTAGCCTAGTAACAAGCTCGTTGGTATCAGATTTTTTATCAAAACTCTTAAGTAAGCTTTCATATGAAAACGTAAGTCCCATATCTGCACCGAATAACTCGGGCTTCTTTAGGTTCACAGTCTGTAGGTTGGTGTCAAACTGAACAATGGCATTGTATGTATCGGCAACATCGTAAATACTGCCGAGTAATTTATTATCCAAAAATTCAAAACTGCGTTTGGATAACTCGAAATCGGGATCAACATCACCAACAGTCCAGGTTGTTTCATTAAGCATTTCTGTTAATGCAGTTTTTGCACCCTTAGACTCTGCTTTGTAACCCTTCAGTACACGCTGTGCCAATTCAAACTCTAAGCCCAAGAGGGTGAGTTGTTTGTAACTTGAGTCATCATTCATAATTTCGTTGATAGTGGTAATTACATACCATTCTGATGTTTTTCCGAAGACTAACCTAATGAGGTAGTTTTCTTTAATCATATCAACATGTTTATTGAATGTTAGTACGTGATTTTCATCTATAAAGTAGGGGATGCTTAAAGTTAGTTCGCTTGTTTCATTAATAGGATCGCTTAAGCTGTCCTTATATGCTTCACTTAATTTTCCGATTATTTGTTTATCAGGTTTTGCAAGAAAATAGTTAGGCTTATATGGTTTTTTAGTGTAATCTATATCTCCTAACATATTACCTCCATATAATAAAGGACTGTCTACAATGACAGCCCTTGATACTTATTTACCATCCACTTTTTGTTTTTCTTTTCCATAAATCTTCGATGGCATCTGTTACAATTTTTGCACCTTGTTTATCTCCATTAATATTTTCAACATTAATGCTTAAATTATTCTCAACAGCATGAGGTTGAAGTGGAGATTTAAAAATCTGTGACACATTGAAATTGGAGAGCATACTACTGAGATTATTCATAACGTTCCCCGCAATCTCTTTAAAGAAGTCACGAGGCTTATCAATAATCCCCTCGCCCTTTTTTAATACTGCTGGAATCTCTTCGTTTTGAAGCAAACTCTTCGTTGTGGTCCCTTTTTCACCAACAATTCCACCTGTATGAAATTTAGTAAGTTTACTCAACTCAGCATAGGAACCATCCTGGAATCCATACTGTTTACGATATTCTTCATTTATCGCACGAAGCCTCTCGATTTCTGTCTGCTTATTCTTGTAATCAGAGGAATCTTTAAGCAAATTCTTCATTTCAATCTGCATTTGCTCTGCTTTTTGCTTATTGGATAGGTATTCATCCCAAGCAACATTACGTTTATTCATTGAATCAACAGGAGTTGCATTATTAGGAGCTTCAACTACAGGACTTACTGTACCATTAGAGTTATCAGTATTATCAGATGTAGGGAAGTTGTTTGCATAGTCTTTATCAAGTCCAAGAGAGTATTTTAAATTGCTTGCAATCTTTGATGCATAAACGCCTGAATTTTTCTCCAGTTCTTTGAAAAATGTGTCATAAGCAGCCTGAACAATACTTAACTCATTCTGAACCTTGACAGTATCTTCGCTCATGAGATTTTGCTTCATGTTATAGAAATACTGTTCGTCATTTAGAAGGCCATCGTAGTAGTCATCGTTAAGCTTTTTATTGGCTTCGATACCTTTGAGAGTCGCTTTATTCTTATCGTCTTCAAGCTTCTTCTCCTTGTCGATGGCATTTTTACGGTCTTCAAGCTGATCAGACAATCCTTCTTTTCGAATTGTGATTTCTCTGTCGCGTTGGAGTTTAGTGATCTCTTCAGCTTTAGCATCGATCTCTTTTTGTAAATCAGCACGTTTCGACTTTGCTTCAAGTGAATCATCGAGTGAAAGAGAGCTAAACTTACTGTCCAATTCAGATTTTTCTTTCTGAAGTTTGGCTAACTGATCAGTGTAATCCTCTTCAGCAACCTCTCTATCCAGACTTTTGGATTGAGCATTGATTGTCTCTTCAAACTTAGACATTTCTTCATCCAGATTATCCATTCTGGTTTCATGTCTAGCATCTTCTGCTTCTTTTTCCTTGTCATAAGCCGCATCACGAAGTTTCTGCTGTTCTTGAAGCATTTTTTTATACTTCTCTATTACGTTGTCAGCATATGTCTCACGAATTTCTTTAACTGCATCTGCATAGTCAAGAAGGCTAAGTGTTAATTCCTGAACTTGTTTCTTATATTCCTCTCTAACCGATGCAGATAACTCTTCGTTCTGAGACTGCTTTTCAGCATAGTCTTTGAGTTTCTTAGTGGCAGCTATTAATTCATTATTTAATGAAATCTGCTTCTTAAGTTCATCATTATATTCCTTAGTCCCTTCCTTGAACCCCTTAATAGTAGCTTTAGATAAATCTATTTTTTGGCTGAGATCATCAATCTCTTTTGTTAGAGGAGTTCCCTTAGAGGCAATTAGTTCAGCATTGAGGTCTTTAATATCGGCGGTATAATCCTTTAGGTTAAGTTCATCCAGAACAGCTTTGAATTCTTTTTTGGTAGCAGCGTCTAAATTTTCACTCATCATCAAATTTTCAAGCGAAGTAATTAAATCATCGTTTTCTTTCTTCTGCTTCTTCTTGAGTTCAATTTGATTGTTTAGCTCTTTGTTATACTCTAACGAACCCTCAGCAAATTGGGTCATCTTATTTTGAGATTGCTGTATAAGATTATCTAAATCATCAATCCGCTTTTTGGATGCATCGATACCAATATTCAAATTATCAACAAGAGTCTGATACTTTTCAGATTGAATATCGGCACGTTCAGTCTGAAGCTGCTTGATTAATTTGTCGTACTCGTCCGATTCAATTCCATATTCCTTGATAGCCTTTTGTAAGTCTAAAGCTTCTTGATTTTTAATCGACTGAGTGCCAGTCTTTAGATTTATCTGTACATCATTTTCTTTCTTAAACTCTACGCTAGTTGGATCAAGTTTCTCTTGTCGCTTCTGAGAAGCAGCAATTAATCGTTCTTGTTCTTCAACCGCATTATCTGCTAGATATTTTATCTCTTCAAGATATTGCACCTGACTGTCATAAATCTCATTCTGCTTTGTAATAATATCTTGTTCATTTTGTTCGGCGGCCTTTTCAATCTCACTAGTCGTAGCACCAGTGGTCTTTGTGGTTTTATTGCCGTTTTTGCTGGTTGTAACACCAGAAGAAGAACCAGATATGGAAGATGAACTGTCAACACGTCGAGCACCCTGATACTTATCTGCCCAATATGAGCTGTTCATATCTGATTCTTTTAGGCCACTGTCACCCATTTGAACAAATTTACCATTACCTGTGTAAATACCAACGTGGGAATTATCCTTGCCTGTAGTGTTAAAGAATACTAGGTCGCCAGCTTGTAAATCCGCCTTTTGAACTGCCACACCTTGCTTAGCCTGCTCGGCAGCGGAACGGGGAAGAGTAGTATTGAGAAATTCTTTAAACATTTCCTGAACAAACTGAGAACAGTCTGATGTAGCACCTTGAACAAATTCTTCATATGTACCTTTGAATTTACCCGAAACTTGCTCATATTTAAATTTACCTTCACTGGCAAGACCAAGAGCATTGGTTAACATATTATCTATGGAAGCAGAACCTGAATTAACGGAAGAAGAAGGGACGTTTGACCCCTCTGATGTTTTAACAGTAGTTTGTACTTTAGTTGAAACAAGCTGTGCAGGATCTTTGGAGCCTTTTTCAAGCAAAGCCAACTCTTGTTTTTTTAATTCAATTGTCTTTTTTAGTGATTCTTGGTATTCTTTAGAACTTTGTCGCATTCTTCTACGCTTATTTTCTTCTTCATCCTGGAGCTTCTGAACGTTTTTAAGCTGTTTTTGAAGTTCAGTCAGAATTTCAATCGTATCAGAATAAGAATCATTGAGTTTGTCGTTCTCTTTTCCTGTTTTTGTTGTATCAGTTTTAAAATCATTAAGAGTATTAGACAGAATGCCATATTTAGCTTGCAGTTCAGTCAGTATCTTTTGAGATTCTTGTAAAGCCTTGATTCCCAACTTCTCGGCATTCAAATCATCGGAAGAATTAACACTTAAAAGCGCCATTTTTGCATTCATTTCATCAGTGATAGCTTCAATACGCTTTTTTGTCTCATCAATGAGAGTTTTTGTTTTATCCATCTCATTCTGGATAACTACATTTTTCTCTTCTTTGGTTGCCTTAATAAAAGTATAAATGGCATCTTTGCTTAGTCCAGTGACCTTGATGAAATCAGTATATTTCTCACTAACTTCTTGTATAGTCTTAGAGGATAAATATCCATTCTCAGTCAGTTCGTTTTGTGCTTTATTCAATAGATCAATATCATCTTTAGCTGCAGAAACAGATTTTGCAAATTCCATCATCTGATCATCGGACCCATTTAAACCGCTTTGCAGGGCTTTCATAGCATCGGTTAATGAAAGAACTTGTTTTTCTGAGTTCTCCGATTCTTCACCTAAACCTTCAACGCCATCATTAATACCTTGAAAATTCAGTGCACTAATAGATGTCTGAAGAATTTGGAATTGATCTTTAGTTAACCCCGCACTTCCAGCGAACTTTTCTAGTGCAGCAATTGCATCATTAAGACTAGTTATTTTTGTGTTTTGAAAAATTGTAAATACTTCATTTTTATATTGTTCAAGAACCTTTAAATCATCAACATCTGTAGTTGCCATGATCGAAGCAAAACCATCGGCAAGCACTCGGGTCGATGCTTTAACTTCTGTTCCTCCAGCCTCAATGGTATCAGCATAAGCAGAAAACTGAGCCTTAAATGCCTGTTCTCTTTTGCTAACTGCTTTATCAAATTCTAAGCCAGAACTGTCAACTAATTTCTTAGCATCGATAATTGCTTGCGCTATAGATTCACTTATGGTAGCTAGTCCAGAAGTATCATAATCAGAAGGATTGATGCCAAGCTGGTAGGGAGCAAATTCACCAAGTTGACCCTTATCATTTTTGATTACTTCTTTATTTGCAATTGACTTCTCAAGGTTTTTTTGCATAGTGGTTAAATATTCCACTTCTGCTTGAGCGGCATCCCTGGCAGATTGTTCTTTTTGTATATCTGTATTGATTTTTGTCTTGTTGGCTTTATATTCATCCAGAGCTTTCTGCTGCTCTATTGCTGCTTCTTCTTTTAGCTTGTTAATTCTTTCTTGAATAGCAGCAGTATTTGCTTGTACAGCATCTGTCTGATCTTCAACTGTCTTCATGGTAACACCATGTTTTGAAGCCAAATCCGATTCAACACTTGCCAATCTTATTTTTTCTTCAGTTGTTTTACTGGTTTTATTAGCCAAGGAATCATATTCATTAGAGAGATCCTGTAATTCTTTCAGATTACCAGTTTTATCTTTCAATTTATCGAGGCTGGTTCCAGTTTCGTCTACAACTTCTGAGGTTTTGGAGAAGTGTCCTATTATCTTCTCAAGAATAAATCCTAGCCCAACGAGAACTGCTCCGACACCAGTACTTATTAACATACTTTTTAGACTTATTCCTGCTATTTTTGCTGATGCAGACAATCCCATTAACCCAAGTTTTGTGCCATTCGCAGCCTGTGTAATTCCAAACAGTCCCGCAAGAGTAGACATTAGATTAGCGGCAAATAATTTGAAACCAGTGCTCAAAAGCATTAGTCCGGCGTAAGAAACACCAAAAATCACTGGAAGTGCACCAAATGTATCAACAGTTGACGTTAATACGCTGCCAAATCCAGAGATAACGGATGTTAGAACAACGATAGAATCGGATATAAGCGCATCACCAACTGACAGAGAAAGGGTATCCCATGCCGTTTTCATTTTTTGAATTCTTGCCTCAAGAGACTGCATATATTTTTCGTTTTCTGTTACTGCTGAACCCTGAGAATGCAAAGCTGTTTCGGTCGCATTAATTGAAATTTGATAATTTTGCATAAGGGCAAGAAATCTGGAAAGTTGAAAGCGACCAGCAAGACCAACTGCTGTATTCTGTTGTTGTTCTTTTGATAATGAACCCCATTTTTTTGATAGTTCATCAAGAATAACTGGAGCATCTTTTGTGGCTCCATTTAGATCTCTCATGGCAATCCCAACATTAGCAAGGATGCTTTCTGACTTTTCCATTGTTGTAAGACGAGAATAGATGGTTTTAAGTGCGTTACCAACCACAGACCCACTTTCTCGTGTTGCAGTAGTGATAGCGGTAGTATCTCCGATTAATCTTTCCATAGAAACACCAAAGGTTTTTGCGGCAGAGCCTGCTTTTGTAATACTTAGAGCTATGTTCTGGCTGGAAATTGCGAAGTTGTTATCAACCTCGTTGATTTTATTCGCAACTTCAATACTCTTATTTGCCTCTACATTGAATACCGTCATTGCCGCCGTTAGCGTATCTATAGCTTCATCAGGAGTTAGATCAGAAATATTTTGAAATAATGTAGCGGTTTTAGCTAATTCTAAAGTTTGATTCTCATCAAAACCCATTCTAGCAAAGCCAATCGCATTTTCATTTACTTCTTTAATGCTTCTTCCTAACTCATTGGCTAAATCAATACTTCTTGTAAGCATACTATCAAAGTCAGAATCGTCATCCATTACTCGTTTTAGTTGAGTCATTTGTGAGTCTACTTCAATAATTGTTTGAGTCATTTCTTTGAAAGCATTTATTGCACCATAAAAAAAACTGCCTACGCCAGCATACATCAACATATTAGAGAAAGTTTGCTTGAGTTTATCACCTAGACCTTGAGCATGACTAGAAACTCTTTGGGCTTCAGAACCCATTTTTGAAATCTGATCCGTGAGTTGTTTCGCGGTTACTTTATAATTTTTACTTGTAACATCGAGTTGCTGTAATT
The DNA here is from genome assembly GCF_038593005.1 of Paenibacillus sp. FSL E2-0178. NCBI lineage: Bacteria > Bacillati > Bacillota > Bacilli > Caryophanales > Paenibacillaceae > Paenibacillus > Paenibacillus sp. FSL E2-0178. The sequence goes on along the minus strand of NZ_CP151953.1, from coordinate 119,563 downwards.
GAGTGAGTAATCCTCTAAGTTTAACCGTTTCATCCGTAGAGAAGTGTCTATTTGCTAATAGATTATTGACCTGCGTCTCGGCACGGAGTTGAGTAGAAGCAAGAGAGGCAACTTCTTTTTCTTGTGTTCTTTGTCTGGCTGACAGTTTATTAATAGCTTCAATACGGTTATTAATACCTGCTAATTCGCTATCGGTTAATTTTTTCCCACTACTCTTGACGGCATTCAAGTTAGCAAGGACTTTATCATATTGGCGATTTAAAAATTCAAGTCTGCTTGCATCCGCCACTCCAGTTGCACTATTAGTAGCACTTTTACCAGCATAAGCAGAATTCATTAATGATTGAGTCTGCTTCTGATTCTTGGCAATCATATCATTGTTAATCTTTAAAGCCTGATAGTGTGCTTTATCCAATGCCTCAGATTGCTTGTTGGAAGCCTGAAGGTTCTTCCAGTCTAATTCTCTATTCTTTTGAAGTGCTAGATAATGAACTTTCTCCATTGCTTCGATTCTGGCTTTTTCAGTCTTCAGGGCATTGTAATGGTCTCTATCAAGAGCTTCAATGGCTTTATAATCTTTGAGTTGATTTTTCGTATACTCAAATTGAACAGTATTATCGGCATTCACTTTTTGAATTTTCTTATCGTTATTTAGATTATTTCCAAGAACAGAAGTGGTGGTTCCCTTACTGTTCGTCTTTTCTCGTTCAACTTGCCACTTTTTCTCTGCCTGAATTGCCTCGTTTGTAGCTTTGGTTTGTTCTTGAATAGACTGGGTTGTATTCTTAAAGCTATTGTTAATATTCATATTAGCTGTTGATTGAAGCTGAAGTTGAGATGTAATGGTGCTCAGGTTCTTGGACAGAGAAGCTAAATTTGATACGAATGACTTATCAATGTTTACTTTAAGATCGAGTTTTTGTAGTGATGGGTGTTTTGCTAATCCTTTAATATTATCATTAATTGATTTCAAGCTAAGGCCAGGATTTAACTTGGCACTTATGAGTATTGCTAATGGGTTATTTGCCATCTTATTTAAATCACTTCTTTCTTGTATTTATTGATCTGTAAATAAAAAAAAGAAGAGATTTAAATCCCTTCTTAATCATTCTTTGTATGTAATTTGTTCGACGATTTCAGCTAGAGAATCATAAATAAGTGCCTCATCTCCTGCAAACTCAGAAGGCCCACGATAAAGTACTGATTCTTTAATAGAGAGTAGCATCTTCTTATTTTCTTCATTCTGTTCAATGTAGACATCTTCAGTACTCAATTCCCTAATTTCTTTCAACCGTTCCTCGTTATTTTCAAATGTCATTTTATTATTTTCAATGATTGGTTTTCCATCGTTATCTTTGACAGCATAAACATTGTTGATTTCATTCATTTCATCTACAAAATCATTATATTTATTTATTAAAATTTTCTCAAACCGCGCTTTCATTCTTGTGTCGGGACGATCCAATTTTAAAGGATGTATATAATTAATAAACGACTCAAGTTCATATTTTTTCATTTTCATAGATTATACTCTCCCTTGTTCTAAAACTTATTATTGAACATCTAATCCTTGTCTCTTTAAACCATTCGCTATGGCATGTTCAACACTACCATCATTCCGCAGCTTATCCCTGGTAACCTCCGTAAATGGCCTACCTTTATTCGTATAGGGAAACTTCCACTCAGGATTGTAACCAACTCCTGTTTCAACAACTACTCCAACATTACGACCGTTATCCATACGATGAGATTCAATTGACACTGTATTTTTATCAACCATGCCAACTAAGATATTTGCATCACCAATTAATCCTCCTGTACCCTCGCCTGTTTCACCATCGCGTTGATACATGACTGGATCATATTTGTCATACACCTCGGATTGAATATTCTCTTTAAGTTTTGCTCTTGCAACCCCACTACCAACATCGTTTTCTAGTGACTTTGCAATCTGTTCATTCAAGTATTTTTCTAAATCTTTCATACTTTTAAAATCCATCTTCTTCAGAATCCTTTGAAGAAGTGAGTGCTTCTTTAAGTGCTGCTTCACCTAAAAACTTACCAGTCTCAGTACTAACTTTATTCAATTTGTCGTATACCTTTTGCTTCTCAACCACATCAAACTGTTCCAAGACTGCATCCATGATTCCACAATTATAAAGAGCATCAGCAATTTCTATATTCTCTTGTAAGTCCTCAGATGTCTTAGGAATCATAGGGACATTACTAAATTCACGAAGCATAAACAGATTAAGTAAGCCAATAGAGCCAATAACCAGTTCATTATCTAATTGTTCAGTTCTGCTGATACGTTCAAGAATAGTGATATATTCCATTACAATACGGTTAATAACTGTCTCTTTAAATTTCACGTTAATATCAACTTCATCGTTGTCTTCCAGGATATAGATTTTTCGTTTCTTATCCATTTCTCTATTGAGTTTATTAATCTTTGCTACTGACAACTTTGCCAATTAAATCTCTCCCTTTTAGTTAGTAAAAAATGCGGTCAGGAATATTGACCCAACCGCATCTCATATTTATTTAAGTGACTTAGACTTAAGCAAAATCTGCTTCATCGAAAATGTACATGGTGTACAAATCTTTCGAACCTGGAACCGCTAATGCTTCCATAGCAATATCTTGTACTGCTGGATCGCCATCAGGGGCCATAGCCATACTCCAATTATCCTCAATCTTTGCAGATGGAATGGTGATTTGAGCAGCGTAATCCTTTTTGGTCAGAATATCGCGTACAAGAACATCTAACACCAACTCATAAGAGCCAGCAAATTTATCAGTTTGCGCTTTAATTTGCTTGGTTTCAGCGCCAGCCATAGTCTTATAGTAGACGATAACCTTTTCTCCGTTAGTGACATCACCTGTGGCAAATGTAAGTGTTTTTCCTGTCACGCTGTACTCGCCTGTCGCTGGAGTAGCCGATTTAAATTCAAAGCTTTTTCCAATTGTTCCATCGGGCAAATATTTATTTACACTAATTAGAGCACCAGTTGCAGCTGGTGTATGCTCCAGTGTCACAGTTCCACCAGTTACAGTCAACACATTATCTACTGTAACTGGTGTAGCGGCTGTAACTACTTCAGTACCGAGCATCATAGCGATGATTTCATTGGTGAAATGTGCATCTTGCAATGTGAATTTTGCTGCTCGATTACCCGAAAAACCCACGACCTTCGGGTTCCCGCTACCCCCTTGGGTATAGACCGTGTCAGATGTATTCTCCAAACCAGATTGCTTCAGAGTATCTAGCCGTGCTTTCAGTTTCTTTGTAACCTGATCAAAGAATGATGCCGTAGCAACATCCCGAATTGCCCAACGATTTGTAACTGCCATTAATAAATTCCTCCGTTATGTAATTATTTTTGTCCAAGTATTTTCTTGAATTTTTATTTTTGTTGAATCGACTTTACCTGAATAGATTCCATTCATAATGTTGTTGTAGTGGTCGATATTTTCCAATCTGTAATACCCATCGTAAAACTGATAAATCGTCAGATCGGAAATGTTCAAGATATTGATATTGGGGGACTTCCAAGAGAGACCCGAAATTAAACTATGTAGATTACTAACTGGCTTCTTCTGTGGCTTTTTTGCTCTATCCCCCATAATCTTATCTATGAATTCTTTTGCTTTAGAATTGGCAGGATTGAATTCTTCTTTGTCTGAAGTATCTGGAACTTTGTTGGCACATTTGATTACCTTTTGAATATCAGAAAAATTCTCAGAACAAATAAAAAAATCACCAACTTTAAATCGTGGCGACTCGTCCAATACCTCTAAAATTATCTCATCTCTAAACATCAATCTTGAAGCCATTTCGATTGCGTCTTTGAAAGCTTCATCATGGATATAAAAATAGGTAAATAAATCAAAATTAGATTCCTTTAGGTCTTTTAAATCGGGGAATCTACTCTTATTAAAGAGTAGAGATGATAGAGCATGATTATATTTATCGTAACCCACAGATACAATATCCTTTAGGAGAGGAGAATAGATATTGATACCACTTAGGCTAACTGGTTGACCGAGTAAAAGTTTAAGCTCAATACTTTCTTCAATTTCAAACATCAATTAAAGTCCACTGGTCTATAGGTTAAGGCATATCCTTGAAACTTCTCATTGATCACATACTCATTCAACGAATTAAAGCTCAATTCACCAAGGCCTATCCCTCGTTGTGAATTCATTAACTCCTCGACTTTACTCAAAACATAATCCATTCGTGTGTATCCATAGTCTGTCTTAAAGTTATCTCGATGTGTAAACATGTAAATGCCAAGAATCCCATTTTTATAACTGTTGCCAGATGGCCTATAGTCTGTACAAGAGATGGTTATGTATGTCTTAGATTCATTGGTTGTTTCGGGGATAAAACGATGAGGAAAAATGTTCTCATACATCAATTCATCAGTGTATTCTATATCTGGTTGCTCAAGGAAATCTGTATTAGTGTAGGCAATAGCCTTGCACAATTCTTGATCACTGAGCAGCCTGCTTATCACCGTATTCTTATAGTCAGTTATCTCATTGAGAAATGACATGGCTTCACCTCACTAACATTTAATACAAAGGTTTAATTCTAATTCTTTTATTTGTTGTTGAAAATCCATTCTGCCCTGCTACGTGTAATTTTACATAACCGACTGTTGAAGCAGCTACAAGTGTGCATGTGTTAGCAGTTATATCATGAATACTTAGAGTAGCTAATTTTGTTGAAGATACGTCATCGTCGCTTGTTAATGTAAATGTACTCTCATCTGAATATTCAACTCCATTACGATAAAACTTCGCTGAATACACCTGACTTCTGCTTACCTTCATTTCTTCAGGTCCAACAATCTCACAAGAATATGTATGTAAAATCTCTTCTGTAACATTAATCTCAATACTTATTGAGACGCTTTTAAACTTAACTGTCACTACGGCTGTTCCTATCTTTAAAGGAGTAATTAGCCCATTTACATCGACATTCAATATCTCTTTGTCATTAACTAAGAATTCCATTGAGGGTGATGGAACGAGGATATTTTTGTTGGTTACAGTAACATTCAATTGTAGCGTTTGATCAATACTGATTGCTAAGGACTGTCCATTACCAATGGATATTTTATAGTCTGAAATGTGGTCAACATAATCTGCAATCTCCAATTCCAAATTATCTTTAGCAGTATTAATCTGATCCTCTTCAAAGGTTACAATGCTAATATTTTTAATGGATATATTATCTATTGCTGTAATCTTCCATGCTCGTGAATCAAAGATAAATCTTTGGTCTCTTTCAAATAACCTTGTATCATCATCACAACTTACAAGTAGTGTTCGACGCTCATTTCCAATGGATAAGATTCTGCCCTCACTGACACCAAAGTTAGTCGATGGATCAGATTTAAATGTAAAGTAGCGTTTATTGATTTCACCTTGAGGATCTACCCATTTGAGTGAACCATTACATCTACGCAGCACACCTCTAGAATAGATATCTGCCATATTATCCGTCACAATGTTTATCCACTTCTCATTTTGCCAATCAATGATGTCACCATTTTTTAATTTGAAATCAATCACTGTTATTGCTTTTTGGTCTTTAGTATCACTGTCATCAACGATCTGAGCAGCGATCTCTGTGTCTTCATTAACAATAACTATAGAGTTCAAACTTACTCGGCTCAATGAATTAAATTCTTTGAAAGTGTTAATTCTCTTTTTGTATCCATCAAAGTAGTCCATTTAGTCACCCTTGCTTAGACCACTATAGTCAGGCTTATAATAACTTGAGCCAGTCTGTCTATACGAATATTTTGTCTTTAATGTAGTCACTTTCTTTTGAACTCTTTCTTGATTTTTATACAGAGCGTCGAGATGGTTTGCTTGCGATGTGTACTGAAAATCTTTATTCGAGAAGCGTTGTTTTACAAGTTCAACATTATTAATCTGTCTCTCAATCCAACGTTCAACCATAAGGAACGACAAAATCTCTATTTCGTCGATTCCAAGATCTCTATTAAATAATAGTGCATCATCGTCTTTATCTCTGATATCAACCTTTGGATAATCGAATTCGACAATAGATGAATTAAGAAGAGAAGTTAAGTCTCCTCCTAATTCCTCATCGGTATAAGATTCATATGTATAGTCAGTAATTTTACCCAAAAACGAATGGAATACTTTGGAATATGGAGTACTCATAACTTCTCACTTCCTCTTATTTGGCATCCTCTTTCAATTCCTTAATTGCCGAAAGTACATCTACACCACTGTATTTTTCGATAACATCCATCTTATCCAAATCACTAATCTTTTGTTTAATAGCTTCAGCAGCAACCTTTTCAAGAACAGCGTTATTGGAATCAGAAAGGATCGTTTCAATCTCCACGCTTGATTTACCAAGGAGTTCGGTAATGCCTTTTGCATCTAACATTTGCCCAGGACTCACTGGCAGACCCAGCTCTTCACGAATAGAGGACTCTTTAATAAGCAATTCCTCATTTAAAAGTGTATAGCCGCCCGTAATATTCACCAATTCCTTCAAAATATCTAGATCAACTGACTTCTTTGCGCCAACCTTGTCCCATAGATATTTCTTATCATCAAGAATAAAAGAAACCCGTCCCATGCTGTTATTCCAGACATCCACTTTAAATTCACCTGTATTTTTTCTAGCCAATTTAATTCTCTCCTTTTTTTGAATAGTACCCTAAGTTAAACTTAGGGCATCATGATTAAGACAGACCAGTAAGTCGGTACATCGCAAAGTAATTTGTAGACAATACGGCTGTACCTACCTTTTTATATGCACTGAATTCTTTCGATCCATCCGCATTCTTCACTTCATCAACGATGGTCTGCCCTTCAAGTACTACTTTAACAATCTTATCTTCCGGTGCAGAACCCACTGGAACGACAACAGCATATTGTGGATCGAAGATTTTGGTCGTATTTGCACTATCCGCAAAAGACTGAGGAAGAACGATTACATCCGCACCTAGGAATCGACCAATATACCCCTGGTTACGCATATCCTGACGATCAGCATCACCAATAAACTTAGCATCAGGTACGATGTTTGCAGCAAATTCTGGCGTACAGATGATGGCAGCTTTATCACCATAAGCAGTAACCGTGGTAATCAACTTAGACATTTCAGCGCTGTCAAACGTTGCAGAAACAGCCTTATTGCTAGCTGGAAGCTTAGAATAACTTGCAATCAGTGCAGCCTGAATCTCTTTATAGATCTCCGACTCAATCCCATCAATAATGAGATTAATCAGATCCGTCCAATCCATCTGACCATCCAAGAACTGTTCAAACTCTACGTATCCTGCACCACCCAGAGCATGTGTAGCGACTTCAACAAAGTCTTGATCCAAGCGAACACGTTGCAGTACTCCGCCAAGACCAATACGCGTAATGAATCGTTTTACATTGTTCCGACCCTTTTTAAGACGGAAACGTGGGCGCTCTCCCTGTGTATAAGACTTAACCTGAGCAAAGTATCCAATAGCAGCTTCAATCTTTTTCGGAGCTACTTCATCGATTACTTCTTGTACCAGCTCAAAAATATCAAGTTGATTACGACGATACGTATTATAATCAGGAGCCAGCTCACGGAATTTATCCCGCAGAGCACCTTCCATATCAGACAACGAAAAATTAGTTGCGGGTACTTCTTTTTTATATACGGCAACCGCCATTTGTTTAAGTGAAAAATCCATTATTTACATTCCTCCATGATTATGTTTAGTGATTAGGCTTTTGTGACAACCCATTTGATACCATTTTCGCCATTTGGCAAAACTACACCTTCAACCGCTTTCAACTCAACCGCTGCAGTAGGGGTTGTAGCTGCTTTAACATCAATAAAACCATTAGTTGCAGCCACACCAAATACAGCAGTGGGCGAAATTGCAGCTACAAGTGCAGTATAATTGGCATATACGGTGTCATCGTATTGGAACGTATTTGTTTCGAATACATCTCCAACATTGAGTTTATCTACGCGAGGGAGAAATTCTCCTGGCTTCGCAGCAAAATGCTTACGGCCTTTATTCTCATAGTCCTTTTCGACAGAAGCATGTAGACCCACCAATGCTGTTACCGCAGTTGGTTTCTTAATCTTTTTACCTACATGGTCAACCACAAGCAACATGCCATTCTCAGCAGGGGTCGCTGCAAAATCTGTTGCATCCAACTCATATTGTGTATAAATCTGACCTGTTTTTACTGCTGCTACTTTATTCAGTTCTACAACTCCGTAAACGGAGGTTCCTTTTACAATCGCCATTTATTAATAGCCTCCAATATATTTATTTTTGTTTTGATTTATATTGCTCTACGTAACTTGCCCATTCAGGTAGGTTAGAAGGTGCAGGTGCATCAATTGTACTCAACGAGTAAATCAGATTTGGTTGTTGATTGTTCGTTGAGAAGTTAAGACCCTTCTTGCCTACCAATGCAAACAACTGTAATTCAAGTTCATCTTTGGTGAATTGATCAAGTTTACCTTTAAATGTATCCAATTCTTCTTGGGTAAGCTGTGTAAAACTGTCGATCATTTTAGACTTATCTTCATTTTCTCTGATAGCCCTGTAATTACGCAATTCTTCAAGTTCACCATTGTGATCTTCTGCTGGTGTTTTCGCTTGTTCAACATTAAAATCATTTCTTTCAATAGAAACAAAAGTTGTTGAAAGCTCAACTTCCTCTTCATTTTCCATATCTTGAGGAATAAATTTCACACGTTTTTTTGATGCAAAATCAATGGTAACAAAATCACCTACCATCGAATAATTGAGACCCACTGGAGTATAACCATTTTGTACATCTTCTGCATACACTCTTGTATCGTCATGATCGATGTACCAGTATCCTTTAACGGAATCCCCCCATCTATCCTTAAACATTTCAGTGCTTAGTGCTTTCTTAATTTCTTGCTGCATCTGAATAGCTGTAAGACTAAATGTTTCTGGCACAGTAGTTTGCTCATTTTGGGTTTTAAGTTCTGATAACTCATTCAGTTTAGATTTCAGTTCATCAAATGAGTAGGAATCAAGGTTCTCTTTGATCTCTGCAATATCTTCGCCCAAAAGATTGGTAAACTGGTTCATTAGTTCTAGCTTTTCGTCCACTTTTTCGCCTCCTTTTTGTTTAGTAAACTCACTATAATAGGTATTAAATTCTTGCAACATATCACTATAGTTAGCTGTATTCTTAATCTCGCTATACTTCTCCAGGATCGAGCCTTTCATTGCTGGTGTAACATCATCTCCTAACAAGCAAAGGCCATCAAACTGAAATTGGGTAAAATTAAATACCCCCTCTTTTGTGAAAGAGCCTTTTATGGATGCTGGAAATAATTCCATCGAGTGATTCTTAATTAAATCTCGCTCAATAATCTCTGTTGCTTCAGGAAATTTCCTCCAGAATAATACTTCTGAAGTTAGAAATTCACGTTCAACACCATCATCACACAGTTTCATTTCAAACTTAGCATGATTCGATTCAGGAACAATACCATATGCTCGTCCTATGTATTCTATCTGGACACCATCTTTATTGATGACTATTCTTTGTTCATGTCCGCGAAAATCAGACTCATTCATTGCATTCTTTTGAATGAAACCAAGCACAGGTGTATTAGCTAAAGATGGAATTGCTTCTTGGATAACCTGTCTATCAAAGTTAGTATTGTTAAGGTTTTTACCCGTATGACAAATCCAGATCTTCCCCTTAAGAAATCTTGCATCCTCAATATTTTCGATTTCCTCAAAGTAGATCGGGAGACTTGTATTTATCTTTAATTCCAAATATTCTTCACCCCCTCTCAAAGCCACAAGTATTATTTAGCTCGGTTTGCATTGGCATCCGTTTCCCTTGTTTTGCGTCCTTTATCAGACAGGTCTTTATCATCAGATTTAGGTCTTCCCTTCGTGCCTTCGCTACCTTGAGTATGTGTGGATTGGAGAGGGTTTAATTGCTCATCTAGTTTCAGATAATTATTTTCAAAATTAATCAAATTCATGAAGGTTGATTGCTTCACTCCCATTGCAGCCAAAGGCATTAACTTGGAGTAACCAAGGGTAGCGCCTTCCTTATATAAATCGAACATTTCCTTCCGGTTAAAGATGGTTATCTTGGGAAAAAGAATTTCGAACTGATACGACCTACTTTTAAACAACGTCTTGAATTTATTGTCTCGCCATCTTTTAAATTGACTCAACAGGGGATAGACAGAACTTTCGTCAATTTTAACGGAGTATGATAAACCAATACTTCCGCCATCAGTACCCGAACTAAAGAGAATTTTTGAAGTGTTGGCCGATTCATAAACATTGTTCGTTGCTCGATCAATATTATCCTTAACAGTCGATCCTCTTTCTTGGAGGTTGACTGCCTCGATATCCAATGGACTAGTTAATACATCAATTCCCTCTTGCGTAATCATCTTCTTTGCATTGGCATGGAGTGCCTTACCTTCTTCAAGTTGAAGGAGAGGAAGCCCAGAATCCTTATCTATAGGAAGCTTCTGCACAATTAACTTATACAAGTTCAATTTACTTTGAGACTTATCTAATTCCTTATACTCTTTCAAATCAACCAAATCTAAAAACACATCAGATAATAAAGGTTTTGGGGTGTCGGTAAACTTATGACATCTTGCAAAGGTTGGATCTAATGGAATCCATTCTTTTGTCTTTCCATTTTTATAGTCGAGGTAGTAATCGAGGAATTCACGGGGGAACATTTCAAACAATTTCAGTTTCAATTCAGTATCTCTATACATATCAAAAAATCTGAGGTCGAACTCAACACCGTAAGTTCCATTCACTTTATATTTTGATCTACAATATTGTGGAGGTAACTGCTGTATTGACACAATATTATCTACTTGTCTCTCGTATCCGTAAAATACACCATCAAGTAGTGTAATAAAAGTGATAAAGCGTTCTGCTTCTTCGATATAACTGTTGTCCGTATAATCCATTATGTATTGATAATCACGCTCGAACCTATCCGAAGTTAACACATCGCTCTTTTTAACTTTGGGAACGATTAAATAATCAAATGTGAGAATGTTAGATAAGTATTGGACTAACCCCCGATATTGACCTGAGGCCAAGAAAAAGTAATTTGATACTTCCCTTAATTTATCTACATTATTACTCTCTATATAAGAGTTGATTTGTTCCTTGGTGTACTTAGCTCTATATGATTGATTCTTATATGATAAGGCATAAACACCTTCGGAGAGCTTATCATATTGGATCATTTCTCGTTCATAAGCAGGATTAGAAAATTTAGTATCTTCTGTTATTTCACTCACCTCCAATCATGATAATTAGTTATGGAACATGTATTTTGTGATATCTACTTTGGCCTTTGGTTTATTGGTTACAAGTTCACGACGCACCTTCTGTAAATACCATCCAAGCATTGCAAGGCAATACGCCCTGTCGTCATGCATCTTCCCCTCTTTTTCGGTGGAGAGGTCATAGCGATAGTTTCCATTGGTTCCTTTGTGACGATATATATTTACGAGTTCTTCCTTCGACAAGTCGATATTTCGAAGTGCAAGTTGCTGATCGAAATCCAGTTTAGCTTTCACATATTGTATTTCTGTTTCAACTTTATTGTTTCCGTCCTCATCTTCAACCACGACTTCTTTTCCCGTTTCCTTTGGAACCATAATATAATCTTTGCCATCGTATTCAGCGGTAAACGAAATCAAGTCAAGATTCAACATCTCTAACAAAGCATCGTACATTTCACGCTTATATTTTTGTGGACTCATCAATTTTAATTTATCAACCGCATTTGGAAATCTAGAAATGTACTCATGATTCTCTTGTTTATCAATCAAACCCTTATGCTTACTACCATCCACATCGTCCCAGTCATCCATAAAATAATCTGCATAGGTCGTCCCGTGTCCACCTGCACCCGCATCAATCAGGAGACATTCAATATTCTCGTAATCGGCTTGCTGTTTACCATTGTAATCAAGCAGCATTTTTTTCAATGCAGCCATCTGTTCAGGTGTACGCATCGGCGTTTTCTTTTTCTTTCCAAGATCTACAAAGCTTACACCGTTTACGATTTCCATTCTTGGGCCTATACCTTCATCATGGATAATTTCTGCGACCAAACATACAGAGTTATCATAATGATGTGCAGGGTCATATGCAAAAACAAATTGTCTCTTTTCAGAGGCACTATTATGAATGACAGGCAATCGACTCTGCGAGTTCCGTATGACTCCAGCTCTTTTAAAGACTTGATTATCTCCACCGTCTACCGAGAACTTGTTATAGAACTCTCTTAGTGCCTTCTCTTTGTTCTTTCTCATTTCTGCGTCAATGGTATCTCTTTCTATAAGAGGAACTGGATATAACTTGCCGTTAAACATAGGACGAATCATAACTTCGCAGTTAATATCGCAAACGAAATAATCCTTATTTCCGAGTAACATTTGTTTAGAGTAATCTCTATATAGTGAATAGAAGTAACTTTCTGTACTGGATGCAGAAGAAATAAACAGTCGTTGGTTCGGTACTTGTTTGGGTAAGGTGTCTACATTAATGTCCCCACCCATTCGGAAAGACGAGTTCTGCAATAGAAACGGTGTAGTGGCTACCACATAATCTTCCTCCGTCCAACCGCTCTCATCATACACGTTAAGCGCACTTCTTTTGCCTCGGTTGTTATTTATATCTCCGCTTAAGCTTGTTACAGCACTACCGTTGTAGAGCTTATAATTAAAGCCCGACTGAGCATGAGTGAATCCATCTGTATTAGCTGCAGACTTGACTAGTTCGCCCATAAAGAAATCAGTTAGTCCAGTAAAGCTGTTAATCTCATTCTTAGCAATCTTCTCTATCTTCATAAAGGTATCCTGGCTTTGAGCCGATACGTTACTGAGTATGTATGTATTGTGTCCGTGAAACAAAATACCTTTTGCCATAATTAATGGAGCACTTAGGGTACTTTTCCCGCCATTCCGGGTAATCACCCACACATTATAGGGTTTCAGCCAAGTGTTCATAAATGCATATTTTTGTGCGTCTAGAAATTCAATTCCAAAGAACCGCTCACAAAACTTCACTGGAGATTTACTAACGTCCCCATTGAATGATTTCAGCTAATTTAAGATACCCTTCTAGCTTTCGCTGTGAAATCTGATTCTGAGATTGCTTCATTATGATATTCATGAGGATGCATCACCTCCATCTGAGTAAACCTTGAGTGCAATTTTTAATTTTCTATTTTCTTCTTCCAGAGTTATGACTTTTCCATCCAGTTTCTGTATCATTTGTTTTTGCTCGCTAATCATCTCAGCATAATCATTCTCGTCTAACATTAATTGGTCCAGAATGCTCCGATGGCTAATGTCCGCAATCTGTTTCATGGCTTCAGCGGTTTCAAGATTAAATACATTCACAGAGGCTTCATCCAAACCAATTTCATTCAGTTTCTTTACGATTCCGTTTAGAGTATTGCCACCTTTACTCTTATTATTGTTGTGATTAACAGATAGTCCATTGTCTTTGGCGAGTGCAGTTATTGCTGTAAGTAAGCCCTTCTTTGCATCCATTAAAGACTTAATGCTACCTGTATTCTGAGTAAGGCTGTCAATGTCCGCTGTCAATTTTGAAATGGCCCTATCGATTTTGTCAATTTGTCCAAAGGTTTTAACAATTGAAATGACAACGGGAAGCTTGTAGCTGTCTTCAAGTGTGCCTTCATCGAGAAAATCTACTAATTTGTTGTATAATCCCTTTTTGTCGATATCAGATTCAGACTCAAATGGATCATATCCAATCATTCTTAATACATCCGCTTTGTTTTGTTCATCCTGATCTGAAAAAATGATTTCTTCGCCAGGATTAACCTTCTCTACTTGAGGAGAGGAGAGGTTGTTGCCTAGAGAGTTATCTCCATCATTCCAACCTGAATTTTTATGATTCAATTGTATATTTTTGAGATATTTTCCGAAATAGTCTGATATACCGTCTCTATTACATTCCTCAACATTTAACGTCCATACTTCAGATAAAAAGGGACGATCCATCGTGCGAAGCACATCTTTTACTGTCTGTAAGTCGCCATAATCTATCTGTTGTTTTATACAGAGTTTACAAGCACTGGTTCTGCCATCGGCATCAAGCTTATGATTGGATTTGTAGAAGCCTGAATTGGGTTCATTAACGTTCTTGCTCTTTCCACAACTTGTACATGGCTTCTTTGCACTAACGGGTTTAACCATTCCGCTTATAATTTTGCTCTTGCTTCCTGTAACTCTAGCCATACGCTCTCCCTCCTTTACTCTTTATTTTATTTTTGTGATGTAGGCCGGAAAAGGAGAGAGAAACCTTCCTACACCAGAAAAATAAAACAAAAGAGAGAACGAATCATCGTTCCCTTTGCCTACAATTTAATGTTATATGTAACGGTTCTGCCTCTGTCTTCTTCAATGATCATTACCTTTGCACCCGCATTAGAAGTCTTTTTCAACTTCAGTGAGTAGTCATCAATTCCAATAATCGAATCCGTCTGTATGTACTCTACATTGCGATTACCATTCATTGCGATTGTCTTCTCATGGTAATGATGTAAATGACCAGAGAGTAGCATATGAATAGGTTTGTTATACGTCAGCATGTAATCCTTAATACTATTCTCAAGATTTCTCTCGTTCTCGCCGTGGACTCCGAGTACCTTTGTTCCCAGGATATCTACATACATAAATTCATTACAGTTGTTTACCGAAATATTCTTATTGTCTTTGAGATTTGCTTCAATAAGTTTCGTAATCCACTTCTGAGCATTCTCATGTGGGAACTCATCACGTTTACCGGATAGCATTCTCATTTGATCATGATTTCCGAAGATGGAGTAGTAATCAATGTAACAATACTTAGACAGCTCATTTAGCCATTGGCTCATAAATTCTGCAAAGTAAATAGCTGAATCAGTCACCCCAAGCTTTAAACTCATTAGTTGACTCATTCTTAGAATTCCATCTACGCTATCTCCGAGGTTAGGGAGGGTCACATGATTAATCTTTTGCTCATCATTGATAACCACAAACTCCTCAAGTAGCTTCCACATACGTTTCTCCATAATTTCAGGAGAATATTCGTTCAGGATTTCTCCTTCCCATCCACGTAGACAGAACTCAACTCCGGTATGCATATCTGCAATAGGCATTAGGAAATCACGTTTAGCATTGTTTTTCTTTATATGTATTTGAGGAATAACAATAGTTGGTCGTTTCTCTACAGCTTCAATAATCTTCTCTTCAAGCAATTCTGCTCTGGATTGTTCGCGTAATTGCTTATTATATTCATTCTTCTCTGTCTGCAGTTTAATGCGTTCTTTACGTTGCTCTACAGTAGCATCTCGAACTTCTTGAACAACTTCATTATTTGCATACTTAGCCAAAATAATCGGCTTCAACTCAACGTAACTGTTATATCGCTTACGCCATCTGGATTCAGAGTATTCATCATCACATTCATCATTCAATAACTTTGCAGCTTGAGTCCATGTAAGGTCATATGTAGCTAGATTCTCACCCAGACGTAGCAAAAAATCGTCAATAGTTTCTGACGAATCACGTTTAATATTATTCAATTCCATATATTATTCCTTAGGTTGGACTGGCAAATCTTCTTTAATACTAATTGAGATATGCTTTCCGTCATAGAATTTCAATTCATCGAGCAGATCATAAGTAGCGATACCGTTCTTATCTTCCTCAGTAATCTCCATAACCTCAGTATTGAGCAAACCTTTAAATTGAATCGAGTTATTACGTTTAGCCATATGTATGTATATCTCCTTTATATTGGGTTGGTGTGCTACAATGTGCCACGAATTCTGCAGATCGGTCTAGATCAAGGCTACACCGTGCCACACTCCATATTTAATTGTCCTACAATTAATCCAAATTAATGAACATTGATAAAAATCAATTTAACCTGATGTATTTGTCATACATTTAATAACATTTCACTTCTGCTCACTACCCACTACAGCCTGTTTGCGTTTCTTGTTTTTCACACTTTTTCCGTATTTCTCGTCCTCGTGGGCAAGAGCGTCCATAGCTTCATCCCAGTACTCATGTGAGCTATACGATACATATTTATTCAGCATTTGTTGTGAATTTTTCATATGATTTGTTTTTCACCTATTTCTATCATCCTTTATATGTTTTTGAACAATATAAAAGGACAGTGTTTTTAACTCACCATCCTCCATATTGCCTCCGTCATAAAAGGTTGCCTATCACATCATAGGCTGTTTCCGTATTAAATTGTTCTCCTGCCTCATTACAGGAATTTTGGGTTTACTATTACCCTGTAGAGCGATGGATCAATATCCACACCGCATAAAACAAACAAGTAGTTATTTGCTTTATGCGATTCCCATTATGTAGTGTAATGGGTCGCGTAGTTTGTAGTTAGTTATTTTATACGTTGTGATTAGGAGAGTATATGATACCCTCACATAATTCTTGGTTACTTGTAATATACTATTTACTTGATAACTCTTTTAAGTGCTGCTGAAGGTTTGAATGCAGCAACTTTAGTCGCTTCAATTTGAATAGTTGCCTGTGCTTTGGCGATTTCTGGATCAACACCTTGATCCTTGAGTTCTTTAAGCATCTTCAGGTTTACTCCAGAACGAGCAGAACGAACACGAACTTCAAATGCTCCAAACCCAGCAATATTCACCTTATTTTCAGATACTAACGCTTCTACGATAGCCTCAAATAATGCCTCTGTAGTTTGAGCTACAATCTTTTTATCTAATCCTGTTTTGCTAACTGCATTCGATATCAAATCTTGCTTATTCATAATTCAATCTTCCTTTTATGTTTGTTATTTTTATTATCTATATTTTTTATTAGCCATATAGAATAAGGGTTTGTAGGCTTGCTAAGCAATTCTAGTTTCCGTCGTTTCGATTACATTTCTATACCTAATACAGGCCATGCCCCTCCCCCTATCACATGTCTACCTTCGCACCTCTTAAAAACATCCCAAGCATAGGGGGCTTTTCTTATACTTTTTATAAAAAGTGTGGCGTTTTTGGCGAAAAACGGGCAAAAATTGATGTTTCCCTCCGGTTAGGGAGGGAGTTTTATTGAATTTCAATTATTGAATTCGTCCATTTGAACTTTCTTCCATATCAATTTGACCATTAATCAGCTTTTCAATGTCCAATTTTTCTTGCAATACTGGTTCTTTAAAATTGAACTTCTTTACCAAATACAATTTTCCACTTCTAAGATAATGGTAGTCTACGCTTGAAAGAGATTTTATGTATTCTTTAGCTTGCTCAAATTTAATCCGTTGTGTGTGAGAATATGGCCCCTTATGTCCATTAACATTTCGTTTATATATTGTGTACAGACCTCTGTTAACCTTCGTCCATTTTTTATAATACTCATCACCTTGTTTTCTACTTGGAGATATAGAAGGATGAAGCAGCTTAGTAATCTCCGTGGTTTTTTCCCCAATGAGTTTTGAGATTTCATCAGATTCCCAATCCTCAAGATTTTCCTTCACCACCATTGATTCATACTTATCAATAACTAGGTTTGCAACCTTAAACACAATCTTTTCAGAACGTTATGTTTTGATTACATTATTTTTAGTTTCTTCAGTAAGGTGGGCCATACGATTAACTAACTCAAGTTGACTTTCCAGCATAGTTCTCATAGATTCCAAATTATTATATTCTTTATTCATTAATACTCTCCTCTATTTGTTTGATTTCAATAATATTATTATAATTTTGATGTTTTGGGGTGCTTTCAGATAAGTACTCTTTTAGATTCTCAACAAACTTCTCTAAAGATTTTGTTGATTCAATTAGTTCTCTTCTTACATAACTATCTGCATACGCCATTGCACCTTGAAGATATAACGGGGGTGCAGTCTCATTGATAAACTTCTGGATTTTCAATTGTAAGTCAAACATACTAACGTGTGTTTTAGATTGCATAATCTCTTGTTTTCGCTTAGTTTCAAGCAATTCAAATTCCGATGAAGATATGTATTCTTCTAACCTGGATTTTTCACTGTCAATTTCACCAATGAGCTTTTGTAATGCTTCTTCGTTTGATTTTGTTTTATCATATTTACTTCTCAAATCCTCTAGTTCATTCTTGATTCGTTCTGGAACAACTTCTTTAACTACTTGTTTAGTTTGTGGCGGCAGAGATTTTAATGATTCAATGGTGTCGTGCAGTGCTATGTTGCTGTCTTCAAGTTCTTTCACCTCCTTTTCTTTGTCTTTAAGTGCTTTTTTCACCTCTCGCAACTCGCGAACAGTCATTTCATCTATTGATTTAGATTCGCCTGTTGATGGGATAGTGTGATTCTGATCAATAAATTCTGAACGGTCAATTGATTCAGGCAAAGAGAGCATTTCGAATATTTTACTTGATGGCAAATCGTGCGATGTCGCACCATTTCCGAATTGTTCGAAAGCTTGCATCATTCGCTTGGCACTCGTTGCCTCTAAGCCAATGCTTTCTAGCCATTCAATCCATTGTCCATGCACCAGATTATTCTCTTTTACATATTTCAACCGCTTGCCAATCTCAAATATGGATTGTCCTGCAATTTGCTTATAACTGTTAATCTCTGCTGTAATAACATTTAGATCATTTGACAATAGAACTATTTGTTTGTTCAATTATTATCTCTCCTTGTTAATACACTAATCACTCTGGGATATCGTTATCTCCCATTGTTTGCTCCTATGTATCCCAGTATTTTAGTTAGCTCTTTTAATCTTTTTGGAATACTCTTCATATTCTTTTTTATTTTTGTCATAGTGGAATTTATAAATTTCTGTCATACCATCAGCTTCAACGTATTCATCAAGCAGTTGAGCAAACTTTACTGCACTTGGATCTTCAGCGAGAGAAATCATTCCATCAGGCTCCATACTATCTTGAAAAAAGGAATAAAGATCATAAGAGTGGTCATTCATTTCAATCCAAGTCCATAGCAACTCGTAAAAATCTTTCATTTCATCATATGAAAGAGTGTTAGGGTTAGAGATTTCTTTTGTTCTTGTTCTCTCTTTATTTCTTTTAAAATTCTCAAGTTGCAATACTATTTATCTATTCTCCTTTAATTCTCTTTTTATTATTTATTATTATACTTATCTTCATACTGATTAAGCAAAGTATCTCCATCGTATTGTTTTAACGTGTTAAAAAATATGTCTATAAACAAATCTACATGCTCACTATATGACTCATTAGATAACGGAAATTGTGAATCTGGTTTAGTATTGTCACGAATATATTTATACAGGTTGTATAAATGATCTTGGTCATGAATCCATCCCCACAGCAACTCGTAAAACCCCTTAACCTCTTCAATTTTGAATTGTTCTGGTTTGTTTAATCTTTTAATAACTAAACCTCCTTTTTATATCTATAGTATAATAGTTATTTTTATTTTATTTTTTTCATTTATCCTCGTAGAGTATGGGGCAATATTTGTAATACTCTACGAGGATCGTTGACTTAACATTTCTACATTTTCACAACCACGAATACTCTATGTATTTTATTCGTTGTTATCAGCATATTTACGGTTATGTTCTCCGATTAACCGACTTATATGCTTGATAAACTCCATTGTTCCTTTAGTTCTTTCTTTTAAATCTTCGTCATCAGCTAGATATATTACATTTTCTATAGCTCCTCCTTTTCGCACAGTATCAGATACTCGCAGAATGCCTAAATCGAATAGTGTTTTAGAATGACGGTACAATGTTGATTTCGGAATGTCTAGCTTTTCCATCAACTCATACTGAGTACTTTTTCGACCATCACTTAAAACCTCAATAATTCTAATCTTCGTTGGATTTAATACTGCTTCTAACAGCTGATCTTCCATTTGGTAATATTCCCCTTTATAATTCAGCCCCGGGAAAGAGAATAACACATGCAGGAATACTTTTCCATCTTTTTTTTAAAAAAACATGGATTTATTGGTTTATATTTTTGAAAAATTTTGCATTTGATCACAAAATGCTTCTTTTGATGTCATCATCTTATCATCTCCTTTTGATTGTTATTGGGTACGCATTTAATATAGCATCAAACAATATTTTTGTATATAGTTATTTTTATTTTAATATCTTTTTCTTCTCAGAGGGCTTAAGTTAGGCCCTCTCAACACTTGAGGTCGTGGATGACTTCTCCCCCATATGGGGGAAAAGATTCGGATATACCATTTTGGGAGATCTGGGATCCTACATCGATATTTAACTCGCCATCAACATCATCAACCAACTCAAAATTGAGTTCGTCAACTCGCTCCGAGAAATCTCGGAGCAAATCCGTTATCCTTTAAAAGGATATCGAACCGTAAATATTACCTGTTGTTAACTCTGACTCGCTTTGGGGAACCCCAAAGCAAAAACTCATATTGAAGTTTTGCTATTTAGCTCCTCTGCTATTTTCGGAGGACCTCCTCCTTACTTATTTGGGGAACCCCGATAAAGGTGCGTCAAATTTACCGCTCCTTACTATTTCGCGATTTCACGATAAAGGGTATTAGACAAATCTGTCCATAACCTTCAGCTTCAACCGCCTTGAAATTCGTACAGGTTAAGGAACCACCGGGGACCACCCTGCAGTCCTTATATATCAAGGGTTTACATCAAATTAGTCATCAAAAACCCTTGATTTAGGGACCAGTCGGGAACCTGTACGGAATTACCGTATCACTCCGCAACTTTGCGGAGTCAGAGGATGTATGTTCAACATCCCCCCCGGAAGTAACTGTTGGTTACTTCCGGAAAATTTCCGGTGGCTTAATTAGGAGTCCTAACTTGGAGCTTCATCCACGGGGAACGAAATTTCGTTCTCCCTATCGACCATACCGATAGCCTCGATTCAATCGACATCATAAGGAGGGTTAAATTTTCATCCTCCTGCCCCCCAAATATGAGGGGCAGAGCTATAACCGATATCAACTTGAAATTTCAAGGACAGGTAATCGAATGGGAAACTTTTCGCACTCGGTTCAGTTACCGTCAAGTTGAAGGAGAGCTGAATAGGTGTGCTTAAAAATAAACAGTCCTATGATATTGGGTGTCGTCAAATTGACGATTGGCTCAATCTGCACAAAATTGTGCGCATTGACGATAAGGGTAACATCAATTTGATGCCAGCATTAACCGTGTCAGTTGGTGACACGTGTCACCTTAGATTAGTTACCTTCTATCTGATTGCTGCTTAACCTAGGATAAAATGGCCTAGGTAGTTACTGTTGAGTTGACGCTGTGTCAACCCTACGGAAAATTTCCGGTAGCTATTGAGTGGTGGTCAGTTTGACCACTACTGACTAACGATTCGTTATTGAGTTTATTCATTAACAGTTAATAGTGTGGCGACATCGCCACTCAATACAATGTGACCAACTAGGCAAAACGAAAGACGACTTTCCATTTGGATTCCTCGGACAAAATGCCGACCATTTTAAATGAGATCATAACCATTCATCTACATTGACGGCACGAGCCGTTACATTAACAGTTAATGGGAATGTGCCGATCAATATGGGCAACCGATTGCCCATTTGGTTAATATTGATTAGCTTCCCCTCATATTTTTGGGGGGTAGATCAAGAGGGGATAATCCCCACTTGACTATTTAACGTAGTGTGAAACCAATGGCAAAACTTCAATTAAGGTTATGGTTTGCGATTTCGCAAAGCGAGTCAATGTGGGATTTTTTGACTATATTCAACTTCTTCAGTTTTTACACAATTCGTTATGCTATAGTTCTCCCGGCCAAAATCATCATAAGCAAACTCCTCATCATTGCAGGTGTGCAGCTCATACACCTTATTCTGAGTGAAACCGCAATTAATATCAAACGCAAAACCTACAACTTTAACAAATTTACTCATTAATACTACCTCCGATTTATGTATTTAATTATAGTTATTTTTCGTTTGTTTATTGCTATGAATTAATTGATTATACTTTTCCCCCTCCAACTACATTAGATAGTTAGATGAGGTTAAGATTATAAATAGATTAATAAGAGAAATGATACTTAGAATTGATGTGAGATAATGAGATAATAGTCAACAATTCATAACCATACATTAACCTTGTTCCAGATGCCTTTGATCTTTTGGTTTTGATCTTGACCTCATTACTTAGCGAAGCGTTTCAAGTTTCAAACAAGAGGCGTGAGCCAGTTGTAAATACTTAATCTAAACATCTATAAGATCTAAAAGATTTAAAGATAACTTACTAGGGTAAAAAAATGGCCGCCATTTCTTTACTCAGACTCTTCCCATTTTTTACTTAGACTATGCCCAAACTTTACTGAGACTACGCACATTTTTTACTTAGAGCTTTTTTTGTATAATCTCTCGAAATTCTCATGCCTAACTACATAGTGGTTATTGAATTTTTTAAAATCATACTTGTCGTTCTGGTCATACTGATCATGGTGTTCTAGTTTATGCTGAGTTACGTCCAGGAGTTTCTTTTTCTCCAAGGATCGGTGCAGCTTAATAACTGTTGGTTTCGATATCCCTAACTCATTAGCTATTGTTTCTTCCTTGCAAAAGCAAAATTTCCTGTTCGTGTTGTTGATGTATGATTGTATGTAATATAGAAACCTAAATTCTGGAGGTGTAATTAGTTTATTTTTCATAATATTGAACAGCAGTATTGGCATTTCAGTGAAAAACTCATCTTCTTTTCTGATCTTGATGTTAAACTTTCTCTCGTTTAAGCATACTGTTATTGGTTTGTGTGGACTCCGCTTTCCAATCTCATTTAAAAGATAGCCCTGATTATAAAGATTAAGAAACACTTTGTTTATTACTTTGTCACTGAGTCCCGTAGAGCGCCTTACTTCATCAGAGTTAATATCATGCGTATATTTATTTTTATGATTGAACACTGATAATTGAAAAAATGCAATCATCACAAAGTCATTTGACGTAATGCCTGGATTGCGTACTGTACTGTTAAGAATGTTTATTGTTGACTTGCTCATGATAGAAATTCCCTTCTAGAAATTAATTATTGCTTAGAGAACTGTCTGACTGCTTCGTGAAGTTCAGGTACATTCTCAAACTGCCAGAACTGGTCATGACTTACTGTATGTAATCCAGTTGTGATGAATTCAAAGTCGTGTTCATAGCGTAGATATTTCATTAAAGCTTTGTCGTATACATAGAAGAAACGGTTCATTGATTAACTCCCTCCTCTTTAATCTCTTCAGCTATTAGTTTCAATACTCTTTCTATATCAGCTATAGGTTCATTTGTAATCTTACTCAATTCATCCATCGACATATTGTCGGAGTCTTTTACTCGTACAATAAATAACATTCTCCCTGCTAAGTGTCCATGTGCTTTATATACTTTTAGATAATCTGCTATAGGTACAAGCACGCCTGACTTTTCAGAGAAGTTGTTAGTCTTAGGATTTAGCATCAACTTTGTACCCACGCCAATTTTATATTCGGGTGGTTCAGATAGATAGTTATATTCAAATAGATTATGTAAAGCGTTTTTAATATTCCTAACATTACTATTGTTTAAATTAACAATACTCTGCAATCTGTACAATGTATTGGCACAATAATTATCAAAATGTATTTCGCTTTCAATCCTCAATCCATTTAAGCGATGTAGAATTGAAAACTCCATGGAGGTCAAGCGATTATCTAGAATAATGCTCTTTGGCACATAAACTGGTGGTTCATTTTTAATATTAATCATTTCCTTTCATTAAGATAAGTATAGTGTACACCTTGTTTATTTAATTGTATATAGTTATTTTTAGTTTATTAAAGAAGAAATACTTTTTCCTCCATCTTCTTACGAACCTTCTGCCCCTTAGCAGCGCTCCCTATTCATCACTTGGTAAAACAGATCTATTGTTTCCCGATTCAAAAACAATGGACTGTACCATTTTTCCGACCCATCTAAAGCATATCCTCCATTTAGCCCAACTGCTAAATTCATCAATCCATCACGTTCAGTCGAAAACTTTGCTATCCAAGCTCCTCCGCTCGCTCCAGGAGCGAAAGGATTTCCAATCATTTCAACAACGTTATCTTGAACAGTTCCCTTGGTGCCATCTACGGCATACATCTTCTCTCCTTTTTCATAATTTGAAGGATACCCAATTGCTCGGAAAGCATTATGTGGATTGCCAACTTGTAAACCTATCCAATCATTAAACGGCCGATTCGTAAATGCAAAGGCATAATCATATGATCTACGGGCACTTTCTGTGCTGCCGACATATTTATCAAGAGTTGATACTCTAGAGATTGGAAAATCATCATTGTTTCCATCGTTATATCCACGGCTGAACAAGAGGTTTGTGTAGTAATTACCAGTCACAGAATCCCGAACACAATGTGCAGCAGTCAACAATATACTACAGTGACCAACAAACTGTGCTGATCCAACTCTATCCTCTGTTGTTCCATCTGTCTTAACTTTAGTTAAAAAGAATTTCCCTCCAACATGATATGGAAATTGTGTCACATCGGCCTTAAAAGGAGTGCCGTAAATAATTGTAGTTGGGTTAGCATTAGAAGTATTGCTTGGAATGATAATTTGGGCTGCTTCATCCAGATAATTGCGAACGCTCTTGTCATCAATCTCATTAAATTTATATTTTGGTGGTGTTAGAGGAACAGCATTTTGTTTTCTTTCTGGAGTCCAATATTCTACAGTCTTCTGGACTTCAACGTCTGAAAAGTTTAACATTTCGATTCACTCCATATTCAAATTTATGAATAGTATGCTCATTACTTTGATGGTCATACATATGGCAAGAAGAAGTATAAGATTAACAATCAACAATAAAACATCGATAATTATCTAAAAATGATTAATATCGCTTTACTCCATACAGAATAAGGGTTTAGGTGTAATTTGGGGATAGATTGTGGATGATTCAGGTGGTTGACGTGGAACTGGATAAGGAGAAAAGTGTAGATAATATAAGGGAAAATTAAGAGGAATGAGATAATAAAAACGATAATATTGAGGTGAAAATATCAGGAAGACTTACGGTAGAAGTAACAACGATATAAGATGAATATACACTTATATAAGTTGAGTGTGGAGATACATGTGCTAGCAGACCATTATGTAAATAAATACCATTTATTGATGTAAAATAGCCCCCTATGTAGGCAACTAAATAGCGCATAAGTATGATTAGAAGCTATTTAGATAGTATTTCTTCAGGCTGTATCATAAATAGACAGTCCATTATATTTGTTTAAATTTTTCAATAGTTTAAGTATTTTTATTTTTTGTTTGTATACTCATCCAATAAACTAATTAGACAATCATCTAATATCGAACGTTAACGATTAACAGCGAAACAAAGACTTATAACTATAAGTTATCATTACATAATTATTGATAGCTTTCATTTATCCAATCTATTCAATTTACTATCACCTATTCATCACCATTACTTGTCATTTGATAACTATTATTCTTTCATCTTTACCCTGCTACTCTCACCTATCTCCTTTCATACCCATTCACATTTCATTCACATTCACCAACAACAATACTAAATATAATAATAAATATTTACTTTATGCACGTTATCGGTTATAATAAGAATATAGAAAAGAGGTGATAACATGCTAGAAGAAATCAAAACCTACGCTTCATTCATTCCCATTATCCTTGCAGTCGTCAAATTCATCTTAGATGAAAAGAGACTCAGGGAAAAGAAACGCAAAGACAACATGGCTACATACACAAAAGAAAATGGTGCTTACCCTCCACGAAAGGATAAACACCGACGGTAAAAAAGAAAGGGAGCGCTAATACAGGCTCTCTATTCCTCATTTACATGATACTATTGAGAGTAAGATTATTCAAGTAAAGGAGTGTTCAG
This sequence comes from Paenibacillus sp. FSL E2-0178, assembly GCF_038593005.1. Classification (NCBI taxonomy): domain Bacteria; kingdom Bacillati; phylum Bacillota; class Bacilli; order Caryophanales; family Paenibacillaceae; genus Paenibacillus; species Paenibacillus sp. FSL E2-0178. The sequence continues at coordinate 93,598 of NZ_CP151953.1, read as the reverse complement.
AATGGCTCAGAATGGATTGTATGCCTTGATTATATTGGCTTCTATAACCATGCTGCTTACCATGCAAACAAGCACATGGGCAATTGTTGCGCTTATAGCTGCCATTGTAATTAGTGTTGTAGGCATACTTAGAAACATACAGAGAAAGTCATAAACATAGCCTAGTAATAGCTAGGGGCTGAAGCCCATAGATAAGAGAATGGAACTCATCATGCCTCTTGTTTAGTTCTGTTTTAATAGCTCAAATGAATCTTTACCATCCTTTTCCATAGCTACAGCTATACACCACCTAAACAATGTATCTATCTCTATTCCCATATCTAATTGTATTTGCGTATCCTCTGTGCCTGCTAACATTTGTATAGCTATTAACTATTGCTTTTCTTCTGCCGTTAACTTTGGTTCATTGTTGGCGGCTTTATTTGCTTTATAATCAGCGAATGAATACACATTATTGATTACTGGTGATTGCTCCAATGTGCGCAAATCTGAGCATACTAGGTTAGTTGATTCTAGAGTTGACAGTGTCAAGTCTTCCGTTCGCTTTTGTTCTTCTGGTTCTGGTGCATCATGTCCCAGACCTTCAACCGCAATATCATTAAACGTATCAACCAACGTCTGAGCATAGCTTAAACGGTCTGTAGTATTCTTTGCCCACCATTTACCACCATTATATTTAGACCATTTGAATCCTAAATCTCTGACAGCTTGAAGCACATTTTCCGATGGTTTATATGTGAATCGGATTTCAATTCCGTCCTTTTCTTCATTGATTGTAAGTGTTGCATGATTATTTGATTCACAGTCGGTTGAATCGACCGTAAGACTATATGTATTTTCATTATTTTCACTTTCGTTTCCAATCTCATTTTGTTCATTCCACATTTGTTCGCAAATTTCTTCAAATGCACGATTATAGTAATAATGGTTGTTCAAGTCATTTTCATTCATCTTGCTTTCTATTTCTGCACGAAACTCAGGAGTATAGTCAATATTAGCAGACACATACATGTTACCGCCCGAAAGAATCTCACCAGTGTATTCACAACGTCTAACGCTGCTGTATTGGCTTGTAATGGCTTCAACTGCTTTACGTGTAGGCAGATTAGTCCAAGAAATATCAACGCTTGAACCCATGCTAAAGCGTGATGAACGAACACTAAACTTTACACCTGGAAATGCTACCTTTAATGCTGCTCTGATTTCCTTTGCTGCTTGTACGCAATCTGACATTTGCATCGTCTCCCTTTGGGTTAGTGTGTGTTCCTTAACTCTTGTATTCATAATACCATAGTCACTAGTCACTTGCAACTAGTTTCTTGATGCTTTTCTTTTTTTATCTTATAATATAGTTATCTTATAAAGGAGGTTAATTCCTATGATTGTAAATGTTACTCCACGCCTTAATGAGCTTTTAATTGAAAAAGGCTATAAAAGCCAAAAAGCCTTTGCTGAAAAGTTTGGGTTTTCTCAAAAGACCATTAATTCTTTTGATGGAAGTAAGCAGCATAGAACCATTTTGTTATTCAGCATAGCCGAAGCACTGGGAGTTCAGGTACATGAGCTATTTATCATAGAAAGATCTGACGAGAACGACAAAAAGGACTCCTAAACAATAGGGAGTCCTTTATTTTAGATGTATTTACTTTAAAATTTACGCCCAAGCATATTTATTTACTCCAATATCACGTTTAACTTGATCTTGAAAATATTCTTCAAATTCTACAAATTGTTCATACACTTCTGGATTGATTCCTTTTGTTAGATTTTTGGATTCAGTAATAAATCTCTTTAGCTTTCTAAATTGATTCTCTTCAACAATAAAACCTCTTAGAATCTCTTCGCGCATTCTCCAAATTTCAATGTGTTCCAGCAGGCTACTAGTTGCTTTGTTATTGATATCAAGAATTGTTTTATAAAAGAAAGTTGTAAATTGCCCAATTTTCAAGAAATACAATTTTTCATTATACTCTCCAGATTCAAACGAATAAATCGCATCAATGTTGGTTGGTATAGATTTATTCATTTCTTCGTGTAGTTCCTCTACAGTGATACCTTGTAACTCTCTATAACGTTTTGCTTCGATTCCGATTGATTTCATTTGTATTTTCTCCTTTTTGTTATATGTATTATTAGTTTTAAATAATAAATAAACTAAACATAATTATAATTAAAATCATTGTCAATTATTTATTTGTCTTTGCATCGTCAAAATGAAACCTTCGCTTTGAGTAAAAATTAAATTTAGTAGTTCCTCTTTACTCATACTCTCGAATAATGCCTTATCAATCTCCTCACCCATCTTTAAACCAGCCATATTACTATAATTCTTGTTTTTATGCATATAGCGATTAAGTGCTCCATATCCACTATGACCAAGTTGATCTCGCACCTCTTCAATACCGCCGCCAGTCTCAATTATGTATCCAGCAGCAGAATTTCGGAAACTATGGAAGACTATATTTCTTTCTTCGCAAATTCCCATTTCTTGTTTTAGGGATTGCAGCATGTCTCTTATTCCCTGGTCGGATAGGTGAAAAATTTTATTATCATTGTATCTTGCATAGTATTTTAGTTTTGTAATTGCTATTAAATCATTATACAACTCGACAGAAATGGGTTTCTCGTGCTTCTTATTTCCTTTTCCCACAACATGTGCAATATAGCAGTTACTCTCTGAATTAAACTTGAAGTTTGTAAGCTGGAGGGAGAGTAAGGAGCTTTTACGGAAACTAGTCTTATACGCTAATCTAATTAGTGCAGCCTTTTCAAAGCCTTTTTTTTGTTTTAAGACAAGCTGCGCCATTATCTCAGCCTCTTGCCAGTCCAACTCTCCGTATTTTTCGCCATCATCGGGCAGCATATCTAACTTGACATCTTCGGCACGTACATTGTTATCCTTATCTCGGCTAAGAAACTCATACAGACTAATTACAGCAGAAGTGTATTGATTAATTGTGGAATTAGTGTAAAGTGGTTCACCTGTCTCGTCTGTTAGACCTTTCAAGTGGAGTTGATACTGTACCATTTTTTTATTTGTTATCTGCAAGTCGGTTACAACTAGTTGGTTAAGGAGTTTCCCACAATGCCACATAAAAAATCTACGTATAGCTCTGCCGTAACTTTCCTTTGTACGCTCACTTTTTAATGCTAATTTTTCAAGAAAAATATTGATATCTTCCTCGACTGTGCTAGAACTAAATCCTACGACATTGTTAACTGCTGCCTGCATCTTTGTTTTCCCTCCGTAAACTGTAAATTTTAATTAACACTTCTTTAGATTCTTTACCATAGCCATATTCCTTGACTGCCTTCCTGTAATCTTCCCACAAATCTTTAATGATTTGATTCATTGTTGATTCCCCTTTACAAAATAAATGCAGTTGCATACAGCCATTATTGCTTTACTGATATATTTATTTTTTATTCTTTAAAGAATGCAAACAACTTATCAACTAAATCGTCAATCTTTTTCACAGTTCGCATACCCCAGGCAGGAGCAAATACTCTAAGTATGTCACTAGTTAATGATTCAAGATAATTGCTAATAGTTTTTTCAATCGCATCAATAGCAGTCTGAAGCTCAGGCTTAAACTCTTTTGTGTGTTCTAACAAGGATACAAATAGCAATGTAGATAAATTATTTTCTTTAAAATACTTGTCCACAGCGCTACGCATCTCAATTTATTTACTTTTAGTCCATAGCTCCTTTTCTTCAATGGGAAAGTCCAGCCATTCACTTACCCATTTATCATATTGCGTATCCAATATAAATATCACCTTCTTTCGTTGTTATGCGTAACTCAGAGTTAAGATACGGAATAATGAGTTCGGATTTTTAAGCCTGAGTTCAAAAATTTGAGCCAGTGTTAATTTAGTCTGGTAAAACAAGTCCATCATTGATTGATTGAATGGTTCGAGAAACAGACATTGCAAGGCATCTTTGATATCCATTTGCTCTAGGTGGCTGAAATTGTTATATGTATAGTGGTGCGTTCCGATTTGCTTAGAAATTTCTAAAACCTTGAATGGGAACATTCTCATCCATGGATATAATTGCTTTTCTCTTACCTGTTGGACAAGATTAATGCGATCCTCTTCAGTTTTAAGGAAATGATTTAATTCATACTTAATGGCAATAGCTTTCTTAATGGCCTTCTCTTCAAACCCCACCTTACTCATAACATCTTCAATGCTGAGTTGCTGTTCAGGCTGGCTAATTTCACTTGACATGTTTTTGATCCCCTTATTATTGATATGGATAATACCTTCAAATACCTTTGTAGCACTCAAATCCGTAGAATATCTGTTGCTTTTTGTTAGTTTGATCATTTATATCTCTCCTCTTATAGGTAATCTGTTGTAATAAATCGGGACTTACGAAGCAACATGTGTATTAATATAGTAAATTATGACTATTAACGCCATTTAGTAATTTCCAAAATGGATTTATATAACATATGTCACCATTTTGGAATATTGTCGTTTTTTGGCATGAACGATGTCGAATTATGACGTACTTTGATTATTGCATTATCAGTGTTGATTATTGGTTGTTATACGAACTCATTAACTTGTACTAATTATGGATACACAGGAAGCGTTGCACCCTCTTTCTTATGCATTAATTTTACACCAAAGCGAATATTTTTTCGTCTTGTTGGATATAATCATAATCGATTCCGAGTAACCTGTCAAGATTAAAGCGTAATTATTTCCGCTTTAGTGGAAATATCTCTTCTTAGATGTATTTCCACCTTAAATATGATATTATTTTTAAAGGAAGGAGAATGTTGATGATCTCATTTGACCCACTTCAGATTACATTAATTAAAAAGAAGATATCAAAAATGGATTTTGTAAAGATGGTTGATATCTCTCCCACAACCGCCTCAAAGATGTGGAAGGGCGAATATGTTGCTATGAGTGTTATTGATAATATTTGTAACACTCTTGAGGTTCCAATAACCGATGTTATTGAACATATACCTGACAATGCCAATTAAAGTACATATGACAGCAACGACTAAAAAGTATTTGTTTATTATTGTATCACCTCTCTCCATTATCAAAGTTTGATAATCAGCGATTTTGGGGATGATTTTAAGAGTCGCTGAATTTAAAATTTTCCCGTTATAGTACCTTTAGCAAAGTGATTGCAATAAGTAAATATGGTTTGCTACGGAGACAAGCAATTGTCTCTTATTTAATTATTGAAGATATATTGTTTACAGGAATTTACGGATTGTTTTATTACGTAAACAACTGTATATTGGTAATATAATCTACTTATCCAACGTTGTCAACAATTATAAACAATATGTTTACAGGAGAATACAAATGGATATTACTAATGAACAGAAGTTTGGAGAATATATAAAAGAATTACGAGAAGAAAAGGGTTATTCCTTGCGAGATGTGGCGGATCTATGTAGCTTTAGTGCTGCTCATCTTAGTAATCTTGAGCGCGGAAAAAATACAAGTGGGAGAACTGTCAAAGCAACCCCGCAAGTCATCATGGAATTAAGCAAAGTTTACGGGTGCTCCTACTCTGTTTTGATGGAGAAAGCGGGTTATGGCGAAGTCAATTATATCTATAACTCTCAGGCCGCAAAATTTTTATTTTCAGAAAATGAAGAGGATTTACCTACTGTTGAACTAATTGGCGAAAGGATTCAGAGGTTAATGCTTGATAGAGGATTAACAGTCAAGGATTTATCTGCACACATATCATATTTTGAATATAGATCTAATGAATTTTCAGTAATAAAATATGATGAAGACTTTATAAATAATGTTTTAAACAATATTAGTGATCCTCCAGGTAAGTTTATTGTAGCTGCCGCTGACTTTTTTCGGGTAAGTTGCGATTGGCTGTTAACTGGAAAAGAATACGCTTCTTTTCGCGATTCATCCAGAGAAATTACTCGGTTGCTCAATGAAGCTAAAGATCATCTTTCAAAGGTAAAAGAAGTTTACGAGCATGAATTGCTACGACCAAAAGAAAACGAAAAAGAGACGCACAGTGACTAATAATCACCAGTGCGTCTTTTTTATTACCATTTCATATGATTCAAGTCGGGCATGAGTGGATTGAACTTATCTGTAATGCCCTTTAGCCAGCCTGTAAGACATTTGCGAAGCCACTGAAGTCTCCCCCACTACTGAACCCCTTGTAAACATAAAGACCAAACAGGACTATTGAAAAAATAGCAGATGCGCTCAACATTAAAGATCTACCCGTCCTTCTCCAGTTTGAAGATGATTTTTCAAACGAATAGTACATACTGCAATACCATTCACAGCTTACATAACGCGTTGTAATTAATGACTAATTGTCCGAAGTTCAAATATGCAGACACAAAGAAAAAGCCCTCGAGAGAGTCTCAGGGCTTCTAATCCTCTTACTCAGACGAACAAATCCTTCCTATTATTCAAATACCCTATCCAATTTTTATTGGAGTTTAAAACCGACCAGAGGAGATCATCCGAAATACCTATCTGTCTAAGTATTATATTTAACATTATTAATTTCAAGCTCTCATTAATACTCATAAACTGATGAGAAGAAAACAATTTTTCGCTTTCTTCTCCAAAATGGGTATTGTAATCTCGATTTATCCGAACAATATCAGCATATCCACTAACTTTTAATCCCATAAGCACCAAATCTTTAATTTTAGGATCTAATGATTTAATGATTTCTTGAATTCTCCTTTGGAAGCCAAATTCATTTGCGTACTTCAATGTTGCCGCCAGTTTATTGTATAAGTCTCCTGTTGCTTCTTCCTTTATAGACAGTAACATTGTACTCTTTATCTGCTCATACAAATCTTCATCAACATATTTATTGTTATCCAAGTAACTGTCCCGATGTGCACTTTCAAGAGCTTTACTATATGCCAAGAATTTATCTTCGAGAAACATGTACTTGTCATTCACAATGTTATTAACATAAATCAAGGTACTTGATGTAATTTTCAATGTAAACCAATTATTTAATATATTCTCGATCTCATCTTTAATCAATGTCAAAGGGATAACAAACCCTTTGCGTGGATGAATTTTAGTTTTCTCGTAATCATTATATGAAATAGGATAATATCTAATATGCTGTTCGATCGTTGAATACTCAACGTATTCCATGAATATATTGGTATCTGTAAGAATAGTTAGCAAATCCTTAAGTTTCTTGGCAACAATCTCATACCATTCTAAAGTTTGGGATTGTTTCGGCGTTATGGTAACAATATTTTTGTAAGATAGTTGCTGGTATGAGAAATTCTCACCTAAATTTTCAAATCGATAGTTGAAAGAAATTTCAGCTTCTAATTCTCTTATCCATGATTTAACTATCTCAACGCTCCCAATAGATAATGACATTCCACTCTCAAGGGGCTTAAAATCAATCGGTGAAAAATTTACCCATTCATTAAGATTAGAAAATTCAAACGAAAGTTCTGATAATATAATATCTCCAAGCGTCTGATAACGTTCTCCAATTATTAACTTTGTGAAACTCAGTTTTAGAATACTATGTGGATTACTATTTCCAACACCATATTTTATGTCTTGATTGAGAGGAAATCCGTCAAACAGAGTAACTGCTCCCTCAAGGCAGTTCCCGTGAAGTACAGCTAATCTTTGCGGATCATTCCTAACTTTAAAAATATTTACTTCTTCATCATTTAGTTCTAATAATATCTCATTGACCCTAAACTTTAGTACCCCTGCAACTTTATTTTCTTCCTCTCCAGGAATCCACCATACTCCTGGAAATTCAAAAGAATCATAAATTTTAGGATAATTGCTCAACTTAACATCGCCTCTTTTCTAAAGATCATCTAAAAACTCTTTGTCAAAATTCTCTTTTGTTGTTTTATTGATAATGACCCAAGGGCTATCTTTATCAACAGTTAACCTTGAAGCGGAAATAAGCCAACCTTTATTAAAAGTGTTCTCAGTAAAGTCAGATGCACGTTTAAAGAACACTGTGACAAAACTCTCGAGATCAACCACGACATATTCTTGTATACCTTCAAGTAGATAATTCTTAGCTTCTCTTTTAGAGTCAAATCTTAGAGCTTTAATTATCCCTTCTGTATTTATAAATCGTTCAAGCATAAAATCCAGAATTCTCTCTGTCATATTTCTGTCAAACTCTATTGCTATAATTCCAGATGCAAAACATGATATAAAAATTTCACGGATTAGAAATGTCTCACTAATTAGCTTTTTCTGATTAACAAACCGATTAAACTTTGCTCCACGTTTAGGACGCTTTCTATATCCAAACGCTTGCCAAGTCCAATCATCTAATACCATTTTTGCAGATATACCAGTCAATTCGCCTACAAACTCTTTTACACTTTGAGTCATTGTTATCATTCCCTGTAAGGTATTGTTAATAAAATCACCTTTTAAAAAGAGTTTTCCAAAATGACCTTCTGTTTGTTCTCTCGGCTATGTACTCAACTCCTGCAAGGGTACATACTCTTTGAAAATAGAGAGGATCGTCATCATCAAAGCCATAAACTGTTTCAATAAACTCTTGAACATCCTCAATCATATTTATATTGACTATCCCCTGCAGGAATTCACTATATTCTTTAGAATTCACATATTCATCGTATTCCCCAGACTTATACAACTGTATAGATTTATTGATTTGATTCGCTCTGTTATCCTCAATAAACGAACCGATTCCGCTGAGTGAGACAATCAACGCATCCATAATCTTATCATTGATGATTTTATATCTAATAAGATAAGCAATGTATATCTTATTCGCTTTAATGATTGTTTCTTTATCACATGGAAGAAGAGACATCCTTCTAGCCATTTCACCCTCTTTTCCAGAAGATAGAGCTGCTCCATATGCGTTAACAATTTTCTCTGCTTGTTCTAGTTTCATATGCTCCCCCAATCTAAATGGATCGAAAAGCAGAACAATTACTTTGTCGTTATACGTAATATAGTAATATTTTACCACGGAAGATAGTATGTCAGCATCTAATATTTGGTTGCTATGGATGTTGATTAAACGCGAAAAGGCACATGCATCTGTTGTGGGCAGACGTACATGTACCTTTTAAAAGTATCTATTCTAATCGTTGATTATTGATTAATTCATTTATCATCTTTCTGATGCATTTTTTTAGATTCGAAAAGTCACAAAAAACTAATTAGAAAACTGATAAAACAAGCAATAAAGCCAGCATAGTCACATGCTTTGACTCGATTTACAAATCACAAATAGGTCACAAAAAGCAGTCAAAACAGCGTTTTTCCAGTCATTAATCAGTAAAAGTCAGTAAATAGAATTTCATCACAAACCCTTTAACAGTAAGCTTTCTCAGTGTTTTCAAGGACTTTTCAAGAATTTAAAATTACCTTATATGAAATTTACTTCACATCATATAACTTTGTTACATCAGGAGCAAGGGCACTGCCTTTCCCGGAAGCAGATTCAAGCCATAAAATGCTAAAAACATGTTAAGATAGAATGACAGCCCTATCGGGCTTCCGGCAAACTATAAAGAAGGTGATTCCTATCAGTATTCAAAAAAACACCGACCGGAAAAACCTCGACCAGCGTCTGCCGCAGATGCCCTGGTTCGTGCAGCAGTTCATCGATTATAAGCGTCCGGATCTGTCCCCCTCCACGCTGCTGGAGTATATCCGTGATTATGAATCCTTTTTCGGCTGGCTGCGCGGTGAAGGTCTATCCGCAGCTGCGAGCAATACTGAAATTACGCTGCTCGATCTGGAGACCCTGCATATGGACAGCATCGTCGGCTACCGCCTGCATCTGACTACCCGGGCTGAGAGTGCGAATACACGTGTTACCGTGTCCCGCAAGCTGTCCGCGCTGCGCTCCCTTTTCCACTACTTAAGCCAGATTGCGGAGGATGAGAACTTTTATCCGCTGCTTAAGCGTAATATTATGGCCAAGGTGGAGATCAAACGGATTCACAAACCGAAGGATACGGCCGCCAAGCTGAAGGGCAAAATTCTGGAGGATGAGGAGCTGCTGGAATTCGTAGGCTACATCTACGAGGGTTATGGCAAAGATGTAGAAGCCAACAAGCAGGCTTATTATTCTTTTCAGCTGAACCGTGAACGGGATGCCTGTATTGCCAGTCTGATTCTGAACTCCGGCCTGCGCGTATCCGAGGTAGTCAATCTCAATGTGGATGATCTGGATGTGAACAACAAGCTGCTCTATGTCTTCCGCAAGGGTCATAATGACGAAACCTTCAAGACTCCGGTCTATTTCCGCGAGCAGGCCAAGGACGATCTCAGCTTGTATCTCAGCCTCCGCCAGTCCAGATATAAGACTCCCAAACGGGAAAAAGCGCTCTTCATCACCCTGCCAAATGGCAGCACTGAGGGCAAACGGATGACCAAGCGGGCGATTCAAGAAATGATTATCAAATACGCCAAGCGGTTCGGCAAACCTTATCTGACTGTACACAAGCTGCGGCACTCCTTCGCAACCGACTATTATCTGCAAAATGATATTTACAGGACAAAAGAACAGCTCGGACATGCTTCAACTGAAACGACCGAAATCTATGCCCATCTCACGGACAAAACAATGTCAGAAGCTATTGAGCGCCGTCTGGAGAGTGAATCTTCCCAATAGTCTGACATTTGCGGAATGCTCAGGGCAGAGTCTCATTAATTATGTGGAGGTATTATTCCTTTGATTGAAAATTATTTAAATTGGACTGAAACTCAGGACACTGGACTGCTTGAGCTGCACTCTGACTGCCTGGACTGCTTCGGCCTGTGCTGCGCGGCGCTCCCTTTTGCCGCTTCGTCCGACTTCGCTATTGATAAGAATGCCGGACAGCCCTGCCCCAATCTGCGGGATGACTTCCGCTGCGGAATTCACACGGAACTGCGGGAGAAAGGCTTCCGGGGCTGCACAGTGTATGACTGCTTCGGAGCCGGGCAGAAGGTCTCTAATCTGACCTATGGAGGCCGTGACTGGCAGCAGGCCCCTGAAACCGCCGGGCAGATGTTCGAGGTCTTCCTGGTGATGCGCCAGCTTCATGAGCTGCTCTGGTATCTGCGGGAGGCGATAGCATTCCCCGGCGCTGATATTCTGCATGATTCTCTTATGCTGATGATAGAACGAACCTTGAACCTGACTACACTCAGCCCAGAAGAACTCCTGACGCTAGATGTGCCAGTTCAGCGCGCTGAAGTCAACGAACTGCTGCTGCGCGCCAGCGAATTGGCACGCAATGCCGCGCGGGCGCAGCTGGAACCCGCTCCCAAGCGGCAGAAAAACTACGGCCGCGGGGCTGATCTGATCGGCGCCAAGCTGCGTATGGCCGATCTCCGCTGTGTCAGCTTACGCGGCGCATATCTCATCGCCGCTGACCTCAGCGGTGCAGATCTGCGGCATGCCGACCTGATTGGCGCTGACCTCCGCGACACGAATCTGAGCGGCGCCGATCTGCGGGATAGCCTCTTTCTTACCCAAGCGCAGCTGCAAGCCGCTAAGGGAGATTCGGCTACCAAGCTGCCGGGATCGCTTACGCATCCTGAGCACTGGTCAGTGAACAAAGGTTGAGACTAAGTTAGGTTGCTCTACTGTTTTATATAGCAACAGGTGGCTAGTTACTGGCGTATTTGTGTGTTGATTGAGGTTTTCAGACTGTCTGCTCCATATCTTCGGATACAAGCGCATTTGTTCACCTGATTCTCCTTTTTTCAGCCGCATGCGAATGATCATGGGTATCCATATGCCTGATTCGGGCTTTACGCGACATAGCAGCGGTTTGAAGCGTACTTCTGCTTCTGAGCTTAGACTATCAAGAAACCCGGATCGTAGTTGATCCGGGTTTCTTTTTGATTTTCATTAAGTATTCTGAGAACTTAGGGCTTTCCCTTGTAACCCGTTTTTCGGGATGCGCATTATGAAAATAGGAGCACGATGGGATGATCCTGCTGGCAGGTTGCTCTAACTTTTTTCGATTTTCTATTGTGAATTTTTCATATGTTGTAATATTAGAATTAGCCCCGTTGCTGCCCATAGCAAAATTAAAAATATTCACATCAATTTTAGCCTTCACCACAGTAAGTATTGGACCTTTTGGTCTGTTGGGGCAAGATTTTACGTTTTCAACCCGTGACGTGTGAGGAAGACTGATTACTTTGCCAAATCTTGCACAAAATACAACAATCCCCTTATGATTCCGGCTATAATCGAGAATTGTTGTACAAAATGCATCAATTCTCCTCCCCCAAGCCGTTGAGCGAACCAATTCTTGTATTTCATACAACAATCTCTCTGAACACCCCGATATCTTGGGGTCCGAGTTGCATTACGTACAACATTTAAGCCGCTACGATATGAATCTTAAGCAAACTTAAGCATCATCCCATGCACTACAGCATCTCATGCACTACCAGTAAGTCACTTTTCTATTATGAATTTTTCATATGGTGAAAATATTAAATAAAATATAAAACCAAACATCAAACGATAGTAAGACATTAAGCGATAGTAACATCAAGCAATAATAAAACATCAAACGATAATAAGACATCAAACGTTAAAATACATTAAGTGCCTACGTTTTATCAGCACTCATAAGTTGTTCAACCCCAGTATTCCCTTTACATTTTCTCACAAAATGACATACTCAGCATGACCATACGCTTGTCCATGCTGATGAGCACCCATCTATGAGGTTTCGCCCAGGTTCGGTTTCGCGCGTCCGCGTCCGGGTTCGGGTCCGGGTTCAGGTTCGCGCGTCCGGGTTCGCGCCCGAGCTCTACTTGCTCTACTTGCTTCTGCACAGTTCCTTAACCTTTCCTTTCAAAGCTGATATCCGCTTCTGTTGAGGTTCCCGTCTCCCCCACTATTCACCCCCGGATCTCCCCCGGCAGCTTAAGTACGGTTACCTTATCCCCGGAATTCATCTGCCCGCTATCCGGCGGAATGACGATGAGGCAATCGCTGTCTTTGATCGTAACCGTCACGGAGGATTCGTCAACGCCGGCTGGATATGCATAGAGAACGCCCTCCCGGATCTCCAGCCGGGCCCGGACATACCGGGTGAAGGAGTTTACCCGCTTATAATCCACGCCAAGCGCAGCAGTCCATTCCGGCAAAAAAGGCTGCGCCGCCCCCTGCATCAACCCGATGACAGGCCGGGCGAACAGCTGGAACCCTACAAAGCAGGCTCCCGGGTTGCCTGATAAGGCCAGCAGAATAGTCCCTCCACGTACTGCTGCGGTTGTAACGCTGCCCGGTCGCATGGTTACTTTGTTAAACAGCATTTCGCCGCTTTGCTCGCGGATCAGATCACCCATAATGTCATAATCTCCGACGGACACACCTCCAGTAGTAATTACAAGATCATAGCTCTCCAGTGCCATCTGGACTTTACTCCGGGCAAGCTCCAGATCATCAACAATCGCACCAAGCATTACGGGTTCTCCGCCTGCCTCCCGTACAAGCGCCTCCAGCATAGGAGAGTTGCTGTTGCGGATTTTGCCTGGAGCCAGCGGCTCGTCCACCTCAAGCAGTTCAGTCCCGGTGGCGAAGATTGCTACCTTAGGTTTGCGATGTACGGGAACATTCGCGACACCCAGCGCAGCCAGTGCAGCGATATCACCGGCACCGATTATTTTCCCCTCAGGCAGCACCAGTTCTCCTGTCCCCAGCTCCAGGCCGCGCGGCGTAATATGAAGACCCGCCGCTTGCGGCTTGCGAACGCCCACATAAGTAACACCATCTTCCATCCGGCTCTCTGTGGCTTCCAACATAATTACAGTGTCCGCTCCATCCGCAACCTGCGCTCCGGTCATGATCCGCGCAGCAGTCCCCGTCGTAATCTCTCTTGACGCTACTGCGCCGCAGGGAATAACATCTACCACCTCAAGCCACACCACGCTGTTATCGCCAGCCGATGCTGTATTTGCTGCGATAACTGCAAAGCCGTCCATACTTGAGCGGTCAAATGCCGGAAAGGGATGCGGTGCATGAACAGACTGGGCCAGATAGCGCCCGCAGCTTTGATTCAAAGGAACCTCTTCATCCGTAAGGGGGATTGCATATGCTGTCAGCCGAACCTGAGCCTCTGTCACCTGAAGCGCCGAGCGCTGAAATTTATCATTGGTATATTCCTTGTTATGGTTCTCTGGGTTAGCCATGGAAGTAGTCCATCCTCCTTGTTAAGTTGGCAGTTTCCTGCATCTGCTGAGCTACGCCCATTTTAACATGCGGCACTACAAAGGGAAATTCAGCTCCGGGCTGGCTCGCACGCAAAAAGGGACGCACACGGCCTGTAACAGGCAGTTGCATCCCTTAATCTCCATACGCTTCAGTTGTTAACAGACTGATCTCTTCTGCTCCATGTTAACCTTAAGACGCGCGAATCACTCTGACATCAGCCGGAATGACAGTTTCACCTTCATAAAGCATGAACCGGCCATTCTGCCATTCCACGCGCAGCAGCCGCGAATCATCCGACTGGTACTGCCAGACATGCTGCTCTCCGCCATTCATGTAAGGAGTCTGGCCTGTGACTGCTGCATACCCCTCGTATTCTTCCTCCAGATAAAAGGTACAATCATCCAGCTCCAAGGTAGCCGGTACCTCGGAAGGGCTATCCAGACGCCCGTCGATCGGATGATATAATCTGTATTGCAGCTGTTCCCGTTCTTCAATATACAGATAGGAAATCTGGCTTCCGTCGCGAAGCGTCAATACAGCAGCATTGCGGCCGCTGGTCTTCGTCCGGCCCGTTACTTCGTAAGTTACCAAAGATACTTCGCAAATATCTCCGGGAGACAGGTCGAGCATGCTTTTGGGCGCAGCGGGCGCCTCCGGCTTCGAGAACATATTACCGATCCTTTTCCATAAACCCAAAGCCATCAATCCTCCTAAAAGTTTTGTCAGGATACACTACATCGATTTTTCTTCGCAAAACTCGCTTCGAAAGCATCCGCTTAGTTGTGTCAGAGTAAGTATGTTATCCACGAATAAATGCAGCAATAATTAAAGCCCCGATTACATGCAAAGAGCCTGCAAGCAGACCGTAGCCGACTTTGCCCAGCTGAGTGCCATGGTCGAGATCAAGCTTGCCCACCCTGCCCAGCAGCAGCTCGGCTGATTTTTCCAGAACGAACAACAGTACAAAAGATACAATAGAGACAACAAGCGCTTCCCCAAGCCGGCTAGCCGCAGCAATGGATGACGATAAAATATAGCCCTGAGCCCCCAGCTTCAGCACAAAGCGCGTAGTGACTGCCATATTGCCTGCTTTGAGTTCTTCCAAATCATCATAACGGGTAAACAGCGAATCCACGAACATCAGCACACACAGCAGTACTGCGCCGCTGACCGTCCACACTACCATGGACACCAGGGTATGGAAATCCATTGCTTTAGCCCCCGCTTGTTCAGATTACCTTCCAGGTAAGACAAAGATAAGGCGAAGGAGAAACCGCTAGTTCTGTCTCCCCTTCGCCTGTGGACAACCGCCTGAACTCCGGCTTATGCCAATATATTATTGTTTGTCGTACTGCTTCATCAATGCAGCCAGCTCATCCTCAACCGCCTGGTCTTTACCCAGCTTCTCGAATTCATCATCCAGCGATTTGTTGCCGGAGCTCATCTCGTTGCTGGCTTCTGCCTGCGCTTCTGCCTGAAGCATCTTGTCTTCCATCCGTTTGAGACCGGCGGAAGCCGAATCGGAGCTGAATCCGCTCATGGCTTTGTTGATTTCAGTCTGCGCCTTCGCTGCGTTGTAACGGGCAACAAGGGTCTCACGTTTGTTCTTCATCTGTGTAAGCTGTTTGCGCATTTCTTCGAGCTTGCCGCGGAGATTGTCCGCTGAAGCCTTGTTCTGGTCGAAGCTGGTCTTGTACTCTACGAGCTTGGCTTCAGCCGATTTCTTCTCTTCCAATGCACGGCGGGCCAGATCTGCATTACCGGCTTGTGCGGCAGCGTGTGCCTGCTGGTTACGCTTGTTCACCAGTGCTTCCTGCTCTTCGTACAGTTGCTTGAACTTCTTCTCAATAGCGATCTGGGCAGCTACCGCTTTCTCCGCATCTTCCAGATCCTCGGTCATATCACGAATGTATTGGTCGGTCATTTTGACCGGGTCTTCCGCTTTATCAATAATCGCATTCACATTGGACATGGTCAGATCACGCAATCTTTTAAATATAGACATGGTTCATTCCTCCAAAATAAAAGTTAGTTGCTCATTTGGTATCTTTTACGCAGGGAGTGCCACTATCGTTTCAAAAATTGTTAAACCTTCTGCAATAAATATTGGTCCACTTTGGTATTCACAATATTTACGACTTCCATAATGCCCTCTTTGGTCAGATTGTCATAATGAATTCCCATTACAACAGTGACTGTCCGGTTCAGCGCTGCTGCTGCCCGGAGTGCAACCGATTCGCTGATCGTATGCTCTTTATGATGCGGGACCGCTGAAGTCATGACCCTGGCAGTGTCACCATCCATATAAGCGGTGCTTGCCGCACCGATATGACGGACACCTCCGGTAATTAGCAGCAGCAGGTCACGGCCAACCGTGATTTCAGACAGCTCAATGTCATCAGGATGCGGCTGATCGGATGTCATAACAGAATTCCCCCTACCCATTATATTAACCATGGCAAGTGAAGATCTCTCAGGCTGTGCAAAAAAGTTATGCAGAATCGCAGGATCAGCCTTCCAGCTATACAATACCGCGGATTTCATCCAGCGAGCTGATATTCTCTTCAGCCATAAACTGCTGCAGTTCTTCGACAAGCGTACTGCCGGCCCGTAAATTCATGAAGTTGTACGTTCCTACTTGAATGACGGCTGCCCCGGCCATAATGAATTCAATAATATCGGTAGCTGAGGTGATGCCGCCCATCCCGATAACCGGAATGGATACTCGTTTGGATACCTGATGCACCATCCGCAAGGCTACAGGCTTAATGGCAGGTCCAGACAGACCGGCATACAGATTATTAAATACACTGCGGCGGCGGCGCACATCAATCTTCATTCCTGAGATCGTATTGATCAGTGAGACGGCATCCGCTCCCTCAGCCTCACACATCTCAGCCATCTCTGCGATATCCTCGGCGTTCGGCGACAGCTTCACGGCCAGCGGAAGACGGGTTGCTGCTCTAACTGCCCGGACAACCTCAAGCGCTGCCGGAGTCTTCACGCCGAAGGCGATGCCGCCTTCCTTCACATTCGGACAAGAGATGTTCAGCTCGATCATATCCACTGCCGGTTTGCCTGTAAGCAGGCGGGCATCCGCATCGCGCTGGATCAGCTCGGCGCCGAGCACGTAATCAGCCAGCGTGTTGCCGCCCAGATTCACGATACGCGCCGTGTCCAGTGTCTCCCAATATGGGAGCTCCTTGGCCAGGAAGGCTTCCACTCCCGGATTCTCAAGTCCTACACTGTTCAGCATGCCCGAAGCTGTCTCATACACGCGTACACCGGGATTTCCCGCTTTGGCATGGAGCGTCAGCCCTTTGCCGGAGATTCCGCCAAGCAGGGACACATCATAGAGCTTGCCATATTCACGGCCGAAGCCAAACGTGCCCGAAGCCATAACAATCGGGTTCTTGAAATGAACACCGGCAATAGTAGCAGTTGTATTAATCATGGAACAGCACCTCCCCAGCCAGGAAGACGGGGCCGTCCGCGCAGGCCTTCCGTTGTCCATCCTTGCAGGATACACTGCAGACGAGACAGGCACCGATGCCGCAGGCCATGCGGTTCTCCAGCGACAGATATACGTCAGGACGCTTGCCGGCTGTTTCCGCAGCTATGCCCTTGAGCTGTGCCGCCTTCAGCATGGGATGGGGACCGCAGACAAATATGTGATCATAGGCCGTGAAATCCACGCTGTCTAGAATGTGGCCACCCACATCGACGGTTAGCTCGGCAGCAAGCGGACGGAAGGCTTCGGTACGAAAAGGTTCCCGGCTGAAGCCGAGGTAGATGTCACTCTCCGGAAGCTCCTTGGCGCAGTAATAGAGCGGAGCAATTCCAATGCCCCCGCCTACTAACGCGACCTTACCTTCCACATGCGGGAAGCCGGTGCCGAATGGCCCTTCGAGTTCAAGCTTGTCTCCCGGCTTCAGTCCGGCAAGAATCTCCGTGCCTTCCCCTACTACGTGATACAAAAAATCAACACCGCTGTCATTCACCTGATGTATGCTAAGCGGTCTGGACAGCAGCGGATAGGCTCCCCATGCCCGCAGCATGTAGAATTGACCCATCGCACCGCCGTTACCTCCTTCAACCACCAGGTGGTATACTCCGTCTCCAAGCCGCTCGTTACTTATCACCGTCGCCACGTTATCAAGCTCCTTCAAATTTAATCTTATTAACCATGCCTTAGAAGGAGCTTAAAATCTGTGACATACTTCACAATCACAGCCTTCTATTTCTTGTTCCAAATCCCGCGCATATAAGGTTTAGGCAAATTGTCCTGATGTACCCCTCCGAGCGCTCCTTCCGCATGCAAAGCCCAGTACGGATCACTAAGCATCCCCCGGCCGACAGCCACAAGTTCGGCCCTCGCTTCGGTAATTACCGCCTGGGCCTCCCCGTAGGATTCCAGACGGCCGACAGCTATCACCGGTACCTGCAATCCGCTGCGTATGTACTCTGCAAGCTCTACCTGATATGCCGGTCCTGCATTAGGACCTCCATTAGAGCCGATCGGGCCTTCCCCGCCGGATGATACATGGAACATGTCTACTCCTGCAGCTTTGTAGCGGCGGCAGAACTCCAGCGCGTAAGCTTCATTATATCCGCCTTCTACATATTCCTTAGCGGAAACTCTCATTAGAAGCGGCATCTCCGCCGGCAGCACTTCACGCACCGCCTCCACTACCTGCTCACCGAACAGCGCGGGATCGCTGCCGTACTCGTCATCCCTGACATTGGATAGCGGGGAATGGAACTGGTGGATCAGGTACCCGTGGGCTCCATGCAGCTCAACGGTATCAAATCCGGCCTCGACCGCCCGGCGTGCAGCATCCCGGTATGCCCCGATCATCTCTGCAATCCCGTCCCGCGTCAGCGCACGGGGCGTTTGGGAATGTGCATCAAACGGGATCGCTGAAGGCGCAACCGGGGGATTGGCATCCACCGCCTTACGGCCGGCATGTCCGAGCTGGATGGCGATTTTGGCACCCTGGGCATGAACAGCCTCTGTTATCCGCTTAAACGCCGCAATCTGTCCGTCCTCCCAGATCCCCGTATCCTGATTGGTAATTCTTCCATCCGGATGAATCCCGCTCATCTCTACGATGATAAATCCGGTACCGCCGACAGCGCGGCTGACATAATGCACAAAGTGCCAGTCCGTCGGAATCCCATCCTGCTTCTCAACTGCGTATTGGCACATCGGCGGCATAACCACCCGGTTCTTCAAAGTGAGGGCCTTCAATTCATAAGGTGCAAACAAATCTGTCATTCTTGTCTCCATCCTTCCCGTTTCTCTCATCATTTGGCGGGCTTACCCCCGTATTCATTAAGTATACACGTATTTACGGACAGGTTAAATCTTTAGGTGATTCACATGCTGACAGCATAAATTCGCAAAGGCTGGGAATAACAACCCTTGTATTTCAAAATATCCAGCTGTGTGATCAGAGGAGGCGTAACCCATGAAGTTGGCAAGAATCCGCCGCGTTTTGCTCCTTATCTTCATAATAATAGTGATCCTGCCCAGCATCTTCCCGATTGCTGCGTCTGCTTCTGTATCCGCTCCAGCCTCCGCCGGGCCGAATGTCTCTATGGAAGAAGATCCTGCTGTTCCAGCCGGCTCCACCGCCTCCACCGCCTCCCAGTCTTCAGCCCGGCGCCACAAAAGAAATAAAGGACTTTCTCTAAGCCAGCTGCTGCGCAAATATCCGGATACGATCAAGACCCAGGGTCCGCGGCGCAAGATCATTGCCCTGACCTTTGACGATGTGCCTGATCCGCGCTTTACTCCGCAGCTGCTGGATGTACTCCATAAATATAATGTCAAGGCCACCTTTTTCGTGGTCGGCAGCCGTGCCGAGAAACATCCCGGTCTGGTTGCGCGGATCATCCGGGAAGGCCATGCGATCGGCAACCACTCCTACAATCATCCCGAATTCGGCAAGCTGGGGATGAATGAATTCCGCACCCAGATTATCCGTACCGAGAATATTATCCAGGCTCTTGCGGGCTACAAACCGCGGCTGATCCGTCCCCCGTACGGTGACATCAGTGAGCAGCAGCTGAAATGGGCCAGAGCCCACGGCTACAAGCTGGTGAACTGGAACGTCGACTCCCTGGACTGGAGAGGCTTATCCAAGACCCAGGTGCGGAACAACATCCTCTCCAGGGCCGGAAAAGGCGCAATTATACTCCAGCACGGCGGCGGCGGCCGGGGCAGCAATCTGCAGGGTACCATACAGGCGCTTCCGGAAGTCATCAGCATTATGCGCAAACGCGGGTATAGCTTCGTGACTGTTCCGCAAATGTTCGAAGTCAGCAAAAGCAAATGAACCGGCTGATGCACCGGTGAGCCAGTATATCAAATAGAAGCCGAGGGATAAATTATAGCTTGAAACCTTTTATAAATTAAAAAAGGAAACAAAACCTGCCGGAGAACGGCCGGGTTTTGTTTCCTTTGGTAAATGGTGCAGCTATACATTTATCGGGTTATTGAATAATATACAACTGTACATATTGATAGCCGAAATCGGCTACAAAGCTCTGGCTGCCGGGAATGAAGATGTCAATCCGGTTGCCCTTGATCGCGCTCCCCATGTCAGTGGCGGTCGCCAGGAATGCCTGCTTCGGGAGACCCGGATGAGAATATCCGGTAACGAGAACCTTGGTACCCAGCGGAATGACACTAGGGTCGACTGCAATCGTTCCCAGCTTAAGCGCATTACCGAAATAATCAACCGCTCCCCATTTACCATTCTCACTGGCAGCAGAGGAATAGGCCGAAGCCTTTACCTGTATGGATTTGGCATAAGTATAAGCTTTGCCCCAGGCTTGAACGGTGTTTGATGCAGGCTCCACACTCAGTGCTGACAAGTCTGCGTTAGTTACAACTGCGGCGGCTGCCGATTCTGTGACTGCTACCGTTTTGGCCTGAACAGTGCCGGGAATGGCAAGCTTAAGACCCGGATAGATGTTGCTTGCAGAAATCTGCGGATTTGCGCTCATGAGTTCTTCTACGCTGATGTCATAATGATTGGACAGCGTATAAAAGGTAGTTGCTTCTCCAGCGATATGTACGCTGTCAGCTTGAACAGGGGCGGCTTGGAGCAATGTGCCGAGTCCCAGTACAGCAGCCAGGGCTGTGATGGCTCCGAACTTGATTTTCATTAAATAGCCTCCTTCATTAGTGGGCGTCCAGGATATAACGGATACGCTCCGCCAGTGACGCCAAGATAACGCTGGACCTATGTACTTTTTTGTTGCCAGGTCTCTGGAATTGCGGTGCTTTGTAAACTAACAGTTATGAATATATCACAACTTTGTAACCAATGGCTATGTTTTTGTTACGTTTGGAAATATTTTGCCTATATACAGCGTTTTCATCGGGTTAATTATTACATATTCTTAATATTTATCGTTAGAATTATCGTGGTTCCAGCAATCTTTTTTAAGTTTTCGCGAAAATTTTACACAGTTTTAACATTTCTCCCTTTGGCAAATAGTAGAATGATAGAATACGATAGATAATGTAGAGACTGAAGCATAACTTGGAGGGTCAATGAACGTGAATGCAGAAGAGAAAAAAAACAACCACACCAGTCCCGCAACAGCCTATCTGAACCGCGATTTGAGCTGGATTGAATTCAACCGCCGTGTCCTTGCCGAAGCACAGGATCCGGAGAACCCGCTTATGGAGCGGGCCAAATTCCTGGCGATTGTGTCCAGCAATCTGGATGAATTCATCAGTGTACGGGTAGCGGGCATACAGGATCAGATCCGGGCGGGTTATACCAAAAAGGATTTCACCGGCTACACCCCTTCCGGCCTGTACAAGCGTCTGATCAAACGGGTCACCAAAATCATCGCCGACCAATACCGTACCTTCAAGGACATTTCCCGGAGTCTGCACAAGGAAGGGATCGTGTTCGTTGATTACAAGGACCTCACGCATGCCCAGGAGCAATCCATTGAACAATATTACCGTGATATCATCTATCCAGTCTTAACGCCGATGGCCGTGGATCAGAGCCGTCCGTTTCCGCTTGTGCACAGCCAGTTCATCTATCTGGCAGTAGTGCTGACACGCAAGAACAGCCAGGAAGAAGAGCCTTATTTCGCAATCCTGCAGATTCCGTCGAATCTGCCGCGCTGTATCCCGCTGCCCCACCGCTCCAACAGTAAGAAACGGCAGTTTGTCTTCATTGAAGATGTGATCCGCCAGCATATCCAGACCTTGTTCAGCGGGTATGATCCTGTAGCTGTCAGTGAATTCCGCCTGACCCGCAATTCCGATCTGACCATTGATGAGGAAGGCGCAGAGGATCTGCTGGAGGAGATTGAGAAAGAGCTGCGCAAACGCCGCCGCGGCGTCCCTGCCCGTCTTGAAGTACAGAAGGGGATTCACCCTTATGCCCTGGAGCAGCTGCAGGCCGAATTCGAGCTTGAGGATTTCGTGTTTGAAATTGAGGGGCCGCTAGATCTCAGCTTCCTGCGGGGGTTCGCCGGCAGCGTCAAGGGCTTCAGCTACCTGCATCATGCACCGATCGAGCCGCTCTATCCGGCGGAATTCGAGGAGAATGAGGACTTCTTCGAGGTACTTGGCGAACGTGATGTGCTGGTCTATCATCCGTATGAATCCTTCGATGCTATGACGGACTTCATCATTCAGGCTTCCGAAGATGAGCAGGTTATGGCGATCAAAATGACCCTGTACCGGGTCAGCGGGAACTCCCCGCTGATCACCGCCCTGG
Source organism: Paenibacillus sp. FSL E2-0178 (assembly GCF_038593005.1). Taxonomy (NCBI): domain Bacteria; kingdom Bacillati; phylum Bacillota; class Bacilli; order Caryophanales; family Paenibacillaceae; genus Paenibacillus; species Paenibacillus sp. FSL E2-0178. Next base: position 70,639 of record NZ_CP151953.1, on the reverse strand, counting down.
CCAATGCCGCCGAATCAGGTAAGCAGGTTACGGTAGTTGTGGAGCTGAAAGCCAGATTTGATGAGGAACGCAACATTGCCTGGGCGCGTAAGCTGGAGCAATCCGGCTGCCACGTGGTCTATGGCCTTGTCGGTCTCAAAACCCATGCCAAGGTCACGCTGATTGTCCGTCAGGAAGGCCCTGAGCTGCGCCGTTATGTGCATGTAGGGACTGGTAACTATAATGACAGCACGGCCAAGGCGTATACAGACCTTAGCCTGTTCACCGCCAATCATGAGATCGGCCTGGATGCCTCGGAGCTGTTCAACCAGATGACCGGTTATTCTGCCAACTATAACTGGAACTCCTTCATAGTGGCACCGACCAATATGAGCCTGTCGCTCCAGAAGCTGATCCTGCGCGAAGCAGAACATGCTGCTGCCGGCAGACCGGCACGGATCATCGCCAAGATGAACTCCCTGTCCAATCAGGAGGTCATCGACAACCTGTACAGCGCAGCACAGGCCGGTGTATCGATTGATTTGATTGTACGCGGTGTCTGCTGTCTGCGTCCGGGCATTGAAGGATTAAGCGAACGGATTACAGTCCGCAGTATTGTCGACCGTTTCCTGGAGCATTCACGCATCTATTATTTCGAGAACGGCGGCAAACCGGAGGTCTATCTGTCCAGTGCGGACTGGATGACCCGGAACCTGACGCGGCGGATCGAACTGATGTGTCCGGTGAAGGACAGCAGCATCCGCAAGCAGATCGTCAAAATACTGGACCTGTCGCTGATGGATAATGTGAAATCCAGCTTCCTGCAGCCTAACGGTTATTACGAACGGGCGGACGACAAAAAGGCCCCGTTCCGGAGCCAGTTCGCTGCTATGAATGTTACCCGCTGGAAGGGAAGCCGAGCTTTACCTTCACCGACCAAGCATTCCTGAAGGCTTTGAGCGCATTCTCAATGTCCTCCAGCCCGATAAGAACTTGTCCGCCCTGCAGCTCCAGATCCAGCGTATTGTTATGCAGCCGGGTATTGACCCCGCTGACAATGCCGATCTCGGTGCTGTCCAGGGCAATGCTTAACTGCACCAGCGTACCCAGCTTATGAATCCACTCTTCGTCGGAAGCCAGCAAAATGTCCTTATGCATCTGGGACAATTTCTGCTTCCGGCTTTTGGTGCTGTAGGAAGCAATGTACGCACTTAGAATCAGCTGCCGGTGGGTCAGGCCGCGGATCGGGGAATTCATCAGCCAGTAGCGGGTATGCCGCTTGGACTGATAATAATTAATGTTGGAGCCGGTACGGTGCAGCATAATCGCCACGTAGATCAGCATCTCATGCTCCTCCCGGTCACCTTCCCTCTCAAAAGCCCCCAGCAGGCCGAGCGCCAGCTTATAGATATGATCCAGATGCCGCTTGGAGGTACGGATATCAAAGCGGATAATGGTATCCAGGCTGTACTCCAGCGCGCTGTCACGGACCGGCTGCTCCGGCTTCAGCAGATCATGCAGCATACCCTCACGCAAGCCTTCCCCGCTAATTACAGCACGGCTGGCCCCGATATAATGGTACACCGTATGGAAAATAACCAGACCGGACACGATGATATCTCCCCGGCTTTTCGATAAACCATCCAGATCCTTGCGCTTCTCATATGGAGTCGCTGGCAATGTCTCCATGAACTTCTCTATGGTCTCCCCTTCCAGCACGTAGCCATGGGAGTTCGGCAGCGAATATTCCCGGTTCTTCTGGTCCAGCTTGCCGAGTGAACGCAGCGTTCCGCCGAGTCCATATAACGGAAGCCCGTTGCCCGTAGTGAGCCAATCATGCTCTACCAGCCTGCCGGTAACGTATAGCTGCAGCTTACGGACCTGATCAGCGTTCCAGTTGCCGCCCTGGCTGAACATCAGGTTCGTATTGACTGCACCGAACGGGAAAGAGATGCTGTGCTGATAACGCCGTCCGCGGAACAAGGTGACCTCCGTGCTTCCGCCTCCGATGTCAATGACGAAGCCGTCCTGAATATCAAAGGCATTGATGACCCCGAGAAATCCGAAATAAGCCTCCTGATGCCCGCTGATTACTTCAATCCGGATGGATGACGCTTCAGACAGATAGCTTATAATCTCGGCGGAGTTGGCTGCGTTGCGGATTGCGGCGGTAGCTCCTGCGCGGATATTATCCACTTCGAAATCATCACAAATCTCTTTGAACTGGTGGAGGACAGGAATAATCGTATCCATATCCTTCTTCTCCAGTCTGCCTTCCTTGGTAATTTTCTCACTTAGACGGGCAGAGTATTTGCATTCCTTAATAATTTTGTAGCCGCCTGCCTGCGTCGTATCATAAATTACAAGCCGTATGGAGTTGGAACCAATATCAATAATGCCTATCCGGCAAAGATCATCTCTCATCTGTATGTACTCCCTTTCAAGTAGATTGATCATTTGTATACTATATCACCCATTTCACGCTCCGCCAAAATTTAATTCCCTCACAAAAACGGCCGCTGAAGGAATTTTCAGCGGCCGTTCCAGGAATTTTATAAAACTTTGCTCAAGAAATCACGGGTACGGGCGTGTTTGGGATTGCCGAACACCTCTGCCGGGGTCCCCTGCTCTACGATAACCCCGCCATCCATGAACAGGATCCGGTCGCCGACTTCACGGGCAAAGCCCATTTCATGCGTCACAATGACCATCGTCATACCGTCTACTGCCAGCTGTTTCATAACCTCCAGCACCTCACCGACCATCTCCGGGTCAAGCGCCGAGGTAGGCTCATCGAACAGCATCACATGCGGCTGCATCGCCAGCGCCCGGGCAATCGCGATCCGCTGCTTCTGTCCGCCGGAGAGCTGGGCCGGATACGCATCCCGCTTGTCCTCAAGGCCGACGGTGCGGAGCAGCTCCGTGGCGATTTTTTCCGCTTCGGAAGCTTGCTGTTTCCGCACCTTCAAGGGCGCGAGCATAATGTTCTGCAGCACAGACTTATGCGGGAACAGATTGAACTGCTGGAACACCATCCCCATTTTCTCGCGGGTTACGTTGATATCATGCTTTTTGGCTGTAATCGATTGTCCTTCAAACGAAATCTCACCGCCGGTTGGCTGCTCCAGCAGGTTCAGACAACGCAGGAAGGTGCTTTTGCCCGAGCCGCTGGGACCGATCACTACAACAACCTCGCCCTTGTGAATATTCAGATCAATCCCCTTGAGGATCTCCAGCTTGCCAAAGCTCTTCTGCAGGTTCTTAACCTCGATCATCCGTATTCAGCCTCCGTTCCAGAATGCCCAGCAGCTTGGATAACGTGAAGGTCAGCACAAAATACATGGCGGCAATCACGATCAGCGGGCTAAGTCCTTCATAGGTGATCGAAGTAATGGATCTGGCTTCAAACAGCAGATCAGCCACCCCAATCATCGATACAATGGAAGACTCTTTAATAATGGTAATAAATTCATTTCCGATCGCGGGCAGCACATTCTTCAGCGCCTGCGGCAGAATGATGTAACGCATGGTCATCCCCTGCTTCATCCCGAGCGAGCGTGCCGCTTCCGTCTGACCGCGGTCCACCCCTTGAATTCCGGCACGGAAAATCTCCGCCAGATAAGCCGAGCTGTTAATCGTTAGCGTAATCGCACCCGACTGGATCGGGGACAGCGAAATACCGAACTCCGGCAGGCCATAGTGGATCAGAAACAGCTGCACCAGCATTGGCGTCCCGCGCAGAAACTCCACCCAGGCGGTGGCGATAAAGCGCAGAATTCTCCATTTGGACATCCGCAGCAGCGAAACCGCGATACCCAGCACGAAGCCGAAGAATACGCCCATCACCGCGAGCAGCAGTGTGTACTTCAGACCGGATAGGAAAAAATTGCGGTAATCATAAGCAAGTTCAAATACACTCATTGCCTTTCAATCCTCCTGTTCTCAAAAAAATAGAAAACAGCGGATCACCGCCATTTTCTGCAAAGTAGAGCATTGTCCCGCAGCAGGCTGCGGGTTGTACTTAATTCAGGGCTAACCGTGTGCACGGGTCCGCGTTCTATTTGCTCTCAGCAAGCTCGCTTGCTGCCGCTACATACTCATCAATCTTGCCTTCCGAGTTCAGGCGGGTCAATGTCTTATTCACTTGGTCCAGCAATTCTGTGTTGTCCTTCTTCACACCGATTACATAGCCGTCATCTTCAACTTCCGGTTTGGCATCGGTAATCGCGAGTCCCTTAACATTCTTCACAAAGGACTTGGCAACAGGTCCTTCCATAATAGCAGCTTCTACGCGGTTCGACTGCAGCTGAAGTACGATTTCAGAGATTTTGCCGAGAGAGGTCAGCTGTGCGCCTTCAATGCCTTTGGCGATATCTTCCTGGATCGAACCGGTCTGAACGCCCAGCTTGATCCCCTTCAAGGAATCCATCGTTGCATATTTATCTTTATCCGCTTCACGCACAACGACAGCCTGCTCCGCCTTGTAGTAGATATCGGACAAGCCCACAGCTTCAGCACGTTCTGGTGTCGGACTGAGTCCGGAGATCACCATATCTACTCTTCCGCTCGACAGTTCGTTCAGCAGGGAATCAAACGGCAGATCCTTAATCTCAAGCTTCGCACCCATATCAGCAGCGATATCCTTGGCAATCTCAATATCGAAACCTACGATGGTATCCTGGCCGTCCACCATTTTGTGGAATTCATACGGAGGGAAATCCGCGCTGGTTCCCAGAATCAGCGTCTTGGCTTCAGTTCCCGTATTGGTATTTCCGCTTGCTGCGGTATTATTCTCGTTGTTATTAGAGCCGCATCCGGCCAGCAGTCCCGCTGCCAGCAGCAGTCCCATTGAAAGTTTACCCCATTTGTTCATTTGTCTGTCTCCCCTATTCTCTTTATGTTCATTTCTCTAAGTAGTCCCATTGACCGATTTATTATAAATCACTCCGCATGAATATGCAAAGACAAATTTGTGACAAAGCCTGTTAAATTCATGAATTAATTGCAGGCTGTTGGCCGGGTCTGCTATTCCCCCATTTTGCACATCCTATGAAAAGAGGTATATACTATTTACTATCTCCATTTGCCGCCGGAATAACCGGGCTGGTTCAGATGCCGCTGTAGGCGTTATTTAACGTATAAGGTGAATAGGCTCACAAAACTTAGGCGTATGCTTTCGAAGCGAGTTTTGCGTAGCGTAATCGGGAAGCAGTTGCTCACAAAACTTTTAGGAGGTGAAGTCATGCTGCTGGAAGCGATGTACCATGTTCCCCGCGATAAATGGGCTTATGCCTACGATGCCACAACCATACATCTGCGGGTGCGTACCAAACGTGATGATGTGGACTACGTAGTTGCGCTTACTGGCGACAAGTACGATTGGCAGCATACCTCTTACGACATCATAATGGAAAAAGCTGCCTCCGACGATAAATTCGACTACTGGGAAGCGGCAGTCCGTCCCAAATACAAGCGCCTCAGCTATACTTTTCGCGTCAGCAAGGGTTCGGAGACGGTGTATCTGCTCGACAACGGCATCCGGACTGAATGTCCGCAGCCGCCCAACCACTTCTATGAGTTTCCTTATATACACGGAATTGACTTATTCAAAGTACCCACCTGGGCCAAGGATGCGGTGTTCTATCAGATCATGACCGAGCGGTTCGCGAACGGCAATCCTTTGAATGATCCGGAAGGCACAGAACCGTGGGGCGGCAAACCGAAGCTCGATAATTTCTTTGGCGGTGACCTCCAAGGTGTGCTGGATCATCTGGATGATCTGCAGGAGCTGGGTATTAATGCCGTCTACTTCACGCCGCTGTTCGTCTCCCCCTCCAACCATAAATACGACATCGTGGATTATAAAAAAGTCGACCCGCATTTCGGCGATAATGAGCTGCTGAAGAAGGTCGTAGAAGAATGCCACAAACGCGGCATCCGGGTCATGCTGGACGCCGTATTCAACCACTGCAGCGACAAATTCCCGCCCTTCCAGGATGTTCTGGAAAAAGGCGAATTCTCCGTCTACCGCGACTGGTTCCATATGAATTCTTTTCCGGCTGAGATTGTTGAAGGTATCCCCACGTACGATACATTCGGCTTCTATAGCAATATGCCGAAGTTCAACACCGCCAATCATGAAGTGAAGTCCTACCTGCTGGAAGTTGCAGAGTACTGGATCAAGGAGATCCGGGTAGATGGCTGGCGGCTGGATGTGGCGAATGAGGTCGATCATCACTTCTGGCGTGATTTCCGCAAAGTGGTCAAAGCCGCAAACCCGGATGCCTATATTGTCGGCGAAGTATGGAGTGATTCCTTAACCTGGCTGCTCGGTGACCAGTTTGATTCGGTAATGAACTACCCCTTCTCGGGGGCGGTGCTGGAATTCTTCAACGGCGGGATGGACGGCATCACCTTCGGCCACCGGATCGGCAGCCTGCTCATGCGTTATCCGCAGCAGACGAACGAGGTTGTCTTCAATCTGCTCGGCAGCCATGATACCCCCCGCCTGCTCACCGTTCTAGGGGAAGACAAACGCAAATTGAAGCTGACTGTCGTCTTCCTGTTCACGTTCATGGGCACTCCCTGCATCTATTACGGGGACGAAATCGGCCTGACCGGGGGTGAAGATCCGGACTGCCGCAAATGTATGGAATGGGATGAAACGAAGCAGGACCGTGAGCTGTATGATTTCTACCGGATGATGATCGCACTGCGCAAGGAACATAAGGCGCTCCGGGAAGGCCGCTTCCGGATTCTCCAGGCCTGTGAGAATGACCCGTGCATCGTCTATGAGCGGGCAGATGAGCGGATCCATTTCACCGTCTGGATGAACAATTCGCTGCAGCCCCGCACGCTCAGCCACCCGATGGAAACCGATGACTGGCTGGATGCGCTGACAGGAGAAGATGTGGTTCCGGAGGGCGGGATGATGAATGTTGCGCTTGATCCGTATGGGTACCGGATATTGTACCGGAATTTAAGCTGAGGTAACTAACAGATAACTGTAAACAATAAAAGGTGGTGTCCCAGAAGCTGAGAATCGGCTGCCTGGAGCATCACCTTTTTTGACTCGGTTAGATAGAGAATCTCATATGGGTGATAGATATTCTGTAGTACACTTATAGCAACAATAACAGGGGGGATATTATGATTGAACGTGAGCAAGTCATTGAAAAGTATTTCCAGTCTTGGATTCATAAAAACAATTCAATATTAAGCCAAATCTTCGACCCAAACATCACCTATACAGAATGTTACGGACCTGAATATCACGGATTAGCCACAATAACAAAATGGTTTGACGACTGGAATATACGAGGTACGGTTTTGAGCTGGAAGACCAAACAATTTATTCACCAGAGCAGCATGACTGCAGTGGAATGGTACTTCGAATGTGAGTATGAGTCAGTATTATTATCCCTATACATAATTTAAAAAGGCATTCCTCCCATCACCATGATCGGGGAATGCCTTTTCTATACAATAGTCCTTCTACTCCGTAACTTTATCCGAAATCTTGTTATAAATATCAATATACTGCTGCGCGGATACATTCCAGCTGTAATCACCCGTGAATGCGTTTTTCGCTACTTTTTTCCAGTGCTCCGGCTTGTGGTAGAACGATACGGCCCGGCGGAGCGTGTGCATCATATCATGGGCATTATAGTCCTTGAAGGTGAAGCCGTTGCCCTCTCCGGTCTCCTCGTTGTACGCATGAACGGTATCGTTAAGTCCGCCGGTCTCACGCACTACAGGAATACTGCCATAACGCAAAGCCAGCAGCTGGCTGATGCCGCAAGGCTCGAATTTGGACGGCATCAGGAACAGGTCGCTGGCCGCATATATTTTGCGGGACAAGGCATCATTGAACAGAATCTGTGAAGACAGCTTGGTCGGATAACGCCACTGTGCCTCGCGGAACCAGCGTTCGTAGACCTCATCACCGGTGCCCAGCAGGACAAACTGAATATCGTCATAGTAGAGCAGCTCATCGAGAACCCGGGTCAGCAGATCCAGTCCTTTGGAATCCACGAGACGGGTAACCATAGCTACCATTGGAATATAAGGAGCTACAGGCAAGCCGAGTTCCTGCTGGAGTCCCAGCTTATTCTCAGCTTTCTTGACCAGATTGGAACGGTAACGGGTGAAAATAGACGGATCACTGGCCGGATTGTAGCTCTTGGTATCAATCCCGTTGACAATCCCGCTTAGTGCATCTGAACGCGATGTCAGCAGGCCGTCCAGGCCATATCCATAATAAGGTGTACGGATTTCATCGGCATAGGTAGGACTAACCGTGGTCACATGATCACTGTAGACAATTCCGCCCTTCATATAGTTCACGTTCCCGTAATATTCTACGCCAGGGAAATAGCTGTCGCCGAGACCGAGCAGCTCGCCCAGTACCGAATACGGGAATACCCCCTGGTACAGGAGATTATGTATGGTGAACACCGTACGCATCTCACTGTAGAACGGGTTGTGACGGTAGTGCGCCTGCAGCAGCAGCGGAATTACCGCGGCATGCCAGTCATGGCAATGCAGGACATCAGGCTGGAAGTTAATCGCAGGCAGGCATTCAAGCACAGCGCGGTTATAGAAAGCGAAACGTTCGCCGTCATCCATATACCCATAGATGCCGTCACGTCCGAAGTAATACTCATTATCGATAAAGTATACAGGAACTCCCTCAAAGACAATCCGTTCAATCCCGCAATATTGATTGCGCCAGCCGATCGGCACCTCAAGGACAGCGACATGCTCCATCTGGGAGGAATACTTCTCTGCGATCCCCTTGTATTTGGGCAGGATTACCCGAACATCTACTCCGGCAGCCTTAAGCGCCTTCGGCAGGGCACCGATTACGTCGGCTAACCCGCCTGTTTTGATAAATGGATGGGCTTCAGCTGCAGCAAATAGAACTTTCATCCAGATTTCCCCCTTATAGATATGAATAGTTTATTTAATCGTTTTGCGTCCGGATTTCTTGAGCACCAGGAATCCAAGCGGCGGAAGGGTCAGCTCCAGGCTGTTCAGCTGGTTATGCCATTCCTTCTTCTCACTCTTAACAGGTTCATTATGAAGACCAGAACCGCCGTATTCGCGGGTCTCCGAGCTGAATATCTCTTCATAGGTCCCCGGACGCGGGACACCGATCCGGTAATTACGCCGTTCCACCGGCTGGAAATTGATAATAATCAGCAAGGTATCCACAGGCCTCTTCCCTCTGCGGATGTAGGAGGCAACACTCTGGCCGCTGTCATCGGCGTCAATCCATTGATAGCCCTCCATGTCATGGTCGAGCTCCCACAGCGCTTTTTCCGTAAGATAGAGCTTATTCAGGGCAGCCGTGTAAGCGAGCATCCGGCGGTGGGCCTCATAATCCAGCAGCAGCCAGTCGAGCTGATCCTGATCCTTCCATTCGATGAATTGACCAAACTCACCGCCCATGAACAACAGCTTTTTGCCCGGATGACTAATCTGGTAACCGAGCAATGCCCGCAGACCGGCGAACTTCTGCTCGTATGAGCCGGGCATTTTGTTCAGCAGCGACTTCTTGCCGTGTACCACTTCATCATGGGACAGAGGCAATGTATAGTTCTCGGCGTAGGCATAGACGATCGGGAAGGTCAACAAATTATGATGGTAGGGCCGCGCCCCGAAATCATGTTCTATGTAACCAAGAGTGTCATTCATCCAGCCCATGTTCCATTTGTAATTAAACCCGAGCCCCCCTTCATGAACAGGTGAGGTTACGCCAGGCCAGGCACTGGATTCTTCGGCCATCATCAGAGCCTTCGGATAATACCGGAAAATCGCCGTATTCAACTGCTGGATGAACGCGATCGCTTCCAGATTCTCAAGGCCCCCGTGCTTGTTCTTTGTGTACTGATGGTGCTGCTTCTCGAAATCAAGCCGCAGCATACTGGTTACGGCATCCACACGCATACCGTCAATATGATACATCTCAAACCAAAAAAGCGCATTAGAAATCAGGAACGATATGATCTCCGGTTTGCTGAAATCAAAGGATAGTGTGCCCCAGCCCGGCTTCTCGGCCAGCATCGGATCGGCGTATTCATACAGCGGCGAACCGTCAAACATTCTCAGGCCGTGGGCATCCTTGGCAAAATGGGCCGGAACCCAATCGAGGATAACCCCAATGCCGGCTTGATGCAACTGATCAATAAGGTACATCAGATCCTGCGGTTCGCCGAAGCGGCTGGTGGCCGCAAAATAACCGGTTCCCTGATACCCCCAGGACAAATCATACGGGTGCTCAGCAAGCGGCATAAACTCCACATGAGTGTAACTCATCTCCGTCAGATACGGGATCAGCAGGCTGCTCATCTCTCTATAAGTATAGAGTTCTCCATTGTCCTTCTGGCGCCAGGTCCCGAAGTGCATTTCATAAATGTTCATTGGCGCATTGTACGGTGCTTTGCTCTTACGGCGCCACGCGGCGTCGCCCCATTGGTAACCATCCAGATTCGCCACAACGGAAGCGGTGGCCGGACGTACCTCAGCTTTGAACGCGTAAGGATCAGCCTTGAGGAAGCTTGTTCCATCTGCACCATGAATCCTGTATTTGTAAAAAGTTCCCGGCTCTATACCCGGAAAAAAACGACTCCAAAATCCTGAATCGGGTATCTTATATAACGAGTCGGAGTCCAATGTTCCATCCCAGCCATTATGATCACCAGCCAGTCCTACATATGCCGCATGAGGAGCCCACACGGTAAAGCGAATGCCGGCTTGCCCTTCTTCCACGGCAATGTGCGCGCCAAGCATCGTATAGCTGCGATAATTCGTGCCCTCATGGAACAGATAAATATCTTCAGATGACGGGAGGTTTACTGTTTTTGGTATTTCGGCCAAATCATCACCACCTTAGTATATAGGATGCACCTATTACATTACCCCAATATGTGCCGTTTGAAAATGAATTTTGCAGGCGAATTCAATGATTTCTGAATAAAGAAAATTATTAATGTAATTTTTCTTGAAGCACAGCAATATAATTCACCTATGTCGTTTCAAGCGCTTGCCGGCAGGTTATATTACAAGCATTGACAAAAAAATGGGAGGGATAACAAATGAGTAAAAAAGATTGTATCGCCATGCTCCTGGCTGGCGGGGAAGGCCGCAGATTAGCCCCCTTGACCTCCAGTATGGCTAAGCCTGCAGTCCCTTTCGGAGGACAGTATAGAATCATTGATTTTCCACTCAGCAATTGTGTAAATTCCAAGATCGACACTATTGGAGTACTGACACAATACGAAGCCGATTCCTTGCATCAGCATATTGGGGAAGGCGAACCTTGGGGACTGCACAGCCGCAGCGATAAAGGCGTGAAGCTGCTTCCTTCAGGGGTTGAAGGCAGAGACAGCTATTCAGGTACAGCCGATGCCATTTATAAGAACATAGAATACATTGACAGCCAGAATCCGGAGCATGTGCTTATCCTGTCTGCAGATCATATCTATCATATGGATTACCGTAAAATGCTGGATTACCATGTAGGCAAAGCAGCCAAAGCCACCATTTCGGTCATGGAAGTGCCTTGGGATGAAGCCAGCCGGTTCGGTGTGATGAATGTTAATGATGATCTCCAGATCTCTGAATTTGCCGAAAAGCCAAAGGTTCCGAAAAGCAACCTCGCTTCCATGGGAATTTATATGTTTGAATGGGAGTATCTGAAAGGTTATTTGCTGCGGGATGCCGCTAATTCGGAATCCGGCCATGACTTCGGCAAGGATGTCATTCCGTCCATGCTGGATGCCAACGACCTATTGTTCGCCTACCGCTTTGACGGGTATTGGAGAGATGTAGGTACGGTTGACAGCCTCTGGGAGGCACATATGGATCTGCTGCAGTCCGAGAATGGCTTCAAGCTCGACAACTCCCGCTGGCCGATGTACAGCCGGGCTTACCGTACGAAGCTGGCTGCTTATAAACCACGGGTTCAGGCACCGCCAACAGATTGCCTGATGCACGAAACCTGCACGTTGGAAGGCAGTCTCCAGCGTTCCGTTATCTTCGGCGGTGTAGAGATCGGCAAGCTAAGCAAGATCAAGCAGAGTGTAATTATGCCTGGCGTCCGCATCGGCCGCAGTGTTCTGATTGAGAATGCGATTATCGGTGAGGGAGCAGTCATCAAAGACGGCGCTGTGATTAAAGGCAGCGCGGACAACATCGTGGTTGTCGGCCCGCATGAGATTGTAGCAGCCAAGCCAATCATCCGTACCCAGCCTTCCCGTCTGCTTCAGGAGGTCTACGAGAAGACCGGCCGTCTGCGCGCGGAAGGGATGCCTTCATAATCTTTTATCAGCCTTAAGGGCTGCTACATAAAAGGGATACAGCTAAGGTCTATCCGACCTTCTGCTGTATCCCTTTTGTAGGTTTTTCCTATTCATTTGCCGTAGGGGCGGTTTGCCCTCCACTCCCTGTCCAATATGCCCATCTCGATGCAATCGGCATAGCGCCCGCCGAATGTAGCGGCCTCACGGGAAATCCCCTCCCGTGTAAATCCGGCTGTCTCGTAGGTTTTCTGTGCCGCCGTGTTGAAATCGAAGACTCCAAGGGATATCCGGTGGAGCCGCAACCCCTCGAAGCCGATACGCAGGACTTCACGAACCATCTGCAGTCCGATTCCCCGCCCTTGGCTCCCGGGGTCGACGACGACCCTGCTTATTCTGGCCGAACCGTTCTCACGGTCGATTCCGGATAAGCTAATATGTCCAACCGCTTGTCCGGTAGCTCTCAGCACCGCACAATAGACCAGCAGACCAGACTCTGCCGGATGATTGGCTCCGTCCAGATAACGCTCAAGCTGCCGGTCATCCAGCGGGTAGGACAACGATGGACCTGCCCACTTCTTCAAATACTCCGGGGAAACACTCCATTCCTTCATTAAAGCGTAATCAGCTTCCCCCATATACCGGAGAATTACGCTGCCCGGATCGCCGGTCTCCGCTTCATACTCATACAGATTAACCAACCGGCCTGCTCCGACATCCCGGGTACCCATATAGTGAAATCCCAGGCTCTGATAGTAACGGTTAAGCTTAATATTATGGGCTACTGTATCCAGCCTGAGACCCGCACAACCCCGTTCCTCCGCTCTTCGTAACGCAAAGCGGATCATCTGGCCGCCAAGCCCCATGCCGCGGTGGGATTTGGCTACAGCGAGCCGGTGCAGATAGGCGTAGGATTCGTCATTACGGTCTCCCCAGTACTGGATATCGCTGAACTGCAGGGTGAACATCCCGGCAAGAGCTGCTCCCTCCATGGCCAGATAAACCTCTCTGCTGCTCAAATAATCCTCCACATCGCGGATGCTGAATTGCCCCGGCGTCCACTGGTTGATTCCTTTGCTCTCCATCCAGCCTGCCGCTTCACGGAGGAGCTTCAGAATATCCGCTGAATGTTCACGTCCGCCGCGGATCATCTCGGGCCTTTGTTCTGAAGAAGATTCCCCTGATTCCTGTGTATTCATGCCTTCTCCTCCTGCACATCATCAAGCGGCAAAATAACGGTAACCTGAGTACCCTTGCCAAGCTCGCTGTCCATTTCCAGCTTGCCGTTATGAAGCTCTACAATCTGCTGGGAGATCGCAAGGCCAAGGCCGGTTCCGCCGTTGAGCGCATCGACCTGGAAGAACCGGTCCCGCACTCTGGACAGATGCGCTTCGCTGATGCCGATCCCGCTATCCCTTACGGTTACGGCCATCTCCGTATTCGACAGGCGTTCAGCGGACAGGACGATACTGGAATCCTCTGGCGAGAACTTCACAGCATTGTCGACCAGATTGAGGAATACCTGCTTCAGCCGGTTCGCATCGCCTCTTATGAAGATAGTCTCTTCGCATTCCAGCAGCAGGTGAATCCGCTTCTTCTCGGCCTTAGCCCAGATATTCAGCAGCGTCTCCTGCAGCAGCACCTTGATATCCACCTGGGCAATCGACAGCTTCATTTCGTTCTGCTGCAGCTTGGAGAAGTCCAGAATCTCTTCCACCAGCCCGATCAGCCGGTCGCTCTCCTTGGAGATGATGCCCATGCCCAGCTTGGTTTCCTCGGGATCGTAGCCGCCTGAGATGAGTGTCTCACTCCAGCCCTTGATGCTGGTCAGCGGTGTCCGCAGCTCATGGGAGATCGAAGAAATGAAATCATCCTTAATCTGATTACTGCGGACAATCTCCTCTGCCATATAATTGAGCGTTGAAGCCAGTTCGGCGATTTCGTACCGGTAATCCCCCTTGATGCGGGTGGTGAACTTCCCCTTGGCCATCTGCGCCGACACAGCCGTGATATTGTTGAGCGGCCGCACAATGGAATTCGCGAGACCGAAGCTGAATAAGACCACGATCGACATAACCGCCGCCCCGATGCCAATGGAGAGCAGCGTCAGATTCAGCAGATCCTTGTTGACCCCCTCCATGGAGGTCAGGTAACGCAAGATGTAAGTTTCATGCGAGTTGATCTGCACCATCTTGGAGACGGCCATTACACTCTCATTCGTCCCGGCCTGCCGGCCCACCCAGCGCCCGACACTGCCGCCCACAGCCTCGGGAACATCACTGGTGGTGATGGTCCGGTCCGGCTGAAATCCGGTGGAACTGGTAATGATATCTCCATTCAATGTCAGAACTTCCAGTTCGGTATACTCCAGATTGAAGAAGTCGAGCAGGTTCAGCAGCTGATTCGGTGATCGTTCCGCTGAGAATTCATATTTTACGAAAGTCTCCCCCGCACTGATATGAGTGGTGATTTTGCTGTAGATGCTGTCGTAATAATACGTCCGGATCGCCAGCAGAAAAATAGTCTCCACGAGGAGAAGCGCCACAAAGACTACAAGAATATAGTGCAGTACGATCTGTCTGCGCATCCCCTTCTTAATCATTGTACCTGACCTTTCCATTTGTAGCCGTGCCCCCACACCGTCTGCAGGAATTCTGGCTCTGACGGATTATTTTCGATTTTCTGGCGCAGGCGGCGTATATTCACGTCAACGATTTTGGGATCACCCATGTACTCCTTACCCCACACATGATCGAGCAGGGAGTCGCGGCTGAGCGGCGTATTCTCCTTCTCAAGGAAGAATTGCACCAGCGAAAATTCGGTAGGCGTAAGCTCAATCGCTTCACCGCTCTTCTTGAACTGCTTCGAGATCAGATCCAGTGTAAACGGACCCGAGTGAAATGAGACTTTGGCCGACTGCTCACGGTGAACATTGACCCGGCGCAGCAGGGACTGGATACGGGCAATCAGCTCGGTTGGACTAAACGGCTTGCTGACATGATCATCCGCACCCACAGACAGTGCATATACCTTATCCTGCTCCTGAACTTTGGCTGTCAGAAAAATAATGCCGAGCCGCTCGTTAGTTTCTCTAATGCGTCTGCAGACCTCAAAGCCGTCGATGCCGGGCACCATGACATCCAGCAGGGCAATATCAATATCCGGAACCGTTGTCAGCTTATGCAGGGCCTCATTGCCGTCAGCGGCTTCGAGCACTTCAAACCCGTTGCGTTTAAGATTGATCACAATAAAACTGCGGATGGATTCTTCATCCTCCAGAATCAGTACTTTACTCATCGATTCCCTTCCTCTCTATAGAAGATTTGACTCTTCCGTTCTCTCCCCCGATGGTGTTTTGCTCCAGTTCCCCGCGGTAGCCGATCATTTTGTCCAGATCACGCCCCAGAAGCTTCCAGCCGGAGTTCTTTACCCTATCCCATTCTGCCGGTGAGAAGAACGATACCTCAGCTACAGTCTCCCCGGTGTCGAGCATAATGAATTTAAGCGATTTGTCCTGGACAGACTTGGTATCCACAGTGACATTCTCATGCCATTCCGGAGAAAAATTAATGGTAAACCGGTCCGAAGGATCATTATACAACTGAGTACTAAAGGTCAAGCCGTCTTTTCCGTCCCATTTGTAATAAGAATTGAAATACGGTATGGTCTCAGGGTCGAAATACTCCCAGCCCGAGGGGGGCTCCAGCATTCCGATCTCAATAATTCCATCCAGGTCAATATCCTCACTGACAATCTTCCGGTCCTTGAAGGTCCGTACATCCCCCGGAATGGCTACGCGCAGCTTGTTATTCTCCATAACAACAATTGTTGTATAGGCAGAGCGCGAATCCACAGCAGAATCCAGAACTATACCTTCTTTGTTCTCCGCCACTTTTCCTGAGACAATATTGTAATAATTATCGAAATAGGGGTCCAGATTATCCAATTCGTCAAGCACCTTGAAGCTGTCGTTGTATTGGTAGGTAGTTATTGTGGCGAATTCATTGCGTTTGAAATACACGACTGTAATGTCGGCAATCCCGTCCTCGTTCAAATCATCCAGTATATATTTGGTGTAAGGCTTCGTCAGTATTTCTTCCAGCTCTCCGCCGGAATAACTGTAGACCACCATGCCCTTTTCTTCCCCGCGCGAATAGCCGGTAACAATATCAAGCTTCCCGTCACCCGTCACATCCCTAAGATCAACCGAATCCAGCATCGTTCCGTCACCGTCAAAAACAAGCTTCTTGACCCAGGTGTCCTCATGCTTCTCCAGAATCATCCCGTGGATCACTACAGCTTCATTCTTCGTCTGGTAGAAGACAAGCGTCTCCATAATCCCGTCTTTGTCCAGATCCTCGGTAAAAATAGAACTGTCATCATCATTGGCCGGACGGATCAGCGTTGCATCGAGCGGCTTCAGTGAGGAATTAATCGCTGTCATCAGCGAAGCTTTGTCAGCGGACAGCTGCGGCACCTTCATCTGGGAAACAGGATCGCTGATGAAGGTACAGCCGGACATTACAAACAGGGACAAAGAGGCTGCTGTAAGCCTTCCGAGTAACCGTTTATTCAACTTCATCACTCTCTCCTTATTGCACACCTTGCCGCTTCACAGATGCAGCCGCTCCTGTGAGGTCAGCCGGCGCCCCTTCACATCATGTTTGATTCTTCCGTCTTCCAGTACCCATAACCGGCTGGCGAAACGTTCCGCCAGTTCAATCGGCAGTACAGTAATCACGGTTAATCCAGTTTCCTTGCACAGCTTACGGAGCGTTTCAAGCACATTCTCCGCAGTCTTGGGGTCCAGACCGGTAACAGGTTCATCGGCAAGTATAACCTTAGCACCGTGAACCAATGCGCGGGCGATGGCCACACGCTGACGTTCACCGCCGCTGAGGTGGCTCGTCTTCATCTTTGCTTTGTCCAGCAGACCCAGCAGATCAAGCTGGTCCATCGCTCCCATATAATCATCAGAGCGGACCATTCCTGTAGCCATCCGCCACAGAGGTGTCTGTGAGGCTTGTCCGATCAGCACGTTCTTCAGTGCCGTACGGTTCGGATTCAGCTCCGCATTCTGCTCCAGATAGGCCCATTCGCGGCGGATTTTGCGTTTGCCGGCAAAAGGGCTCTTCATGATGTCCCTGCCGTCCACCCGGAAATTCCCTCTATCCCATTTCTCGCGCAGCGCCAGGCATTTCAGAAGTGTCGATTTCCCGCTTCCGCTGGCTCCCAGAATAACCACAAATTCACCCGGTTCTAATTGAAATCCGATATCCTGCAGAACTGGTGCTTTATCTTCCCCGACCGCTTTGGCCAAATGTTCAACTGTAATCATAGTTCAGCCTCTCCTGTCTTCAACTCTACTCTATAGTGTACTCTGAAAGCGGGATCAAATTCCATGCGAGCATTCGTTCTTATCTTACCTCAAATTATCTTCCGTGGCGAGAATAATAAGCCTGTCAGTCCGAAGAGAATATATAAACCACCCATTACTGCAAATACACTGCCACCCCATCCGAATTGCAGCAGCAGCCCGCCGACACCGGGTCCGGCGATACTTCCGAGGCTATAATGGAAGGAAGACACAACATTCGCCGCCGGAAGCAGATGGCGCGGCAGGATATCTGCGGCATAGCTTAGGCCAAGGGAGAAGAAGGAGCCTACCAGGCCTCCGGCAATCATCAGGAGCAGCAGATTCAGCAGAAAATGCTCTCCGGCCAGCGGAAGCAGTGTGAAGGCAAGGCCTCCGCCTACTCCCGAAGCAATCAGGATGGCTCTGCGGCCATAGCGGTCGCTCCATATGCCAAGCGGCAGCTGCAGCAGCAGGCCGCCAATGCCGGCAAACGGCAGTAGCGTAGCGATCTGATCCGTACTGAAGCCGATCCGCAGTCCGTAGACAGGGAAGTTACTGTTCAGGCTCGCTTCCATATATCCGTATAGCAGTGCCGGGATCAGTGCGTACCAGGCCAGCCTGTAGCTTCGTCCGAACCGTTTGGCCTGACCTTCACTATGGTCTATCGGGTCCTGACGGGAATCCGGCAGTTTGACCGCAACGAGCAGCAGGACAAGCACGAACAGTCCGGCAGTAATCAGAAACGGCGCGGACGGGCCGAAACGCAGCAGGATGATGCCCAGCGGTCCCAGGCTGAAGCCCAGTCCGTAGGACATTCCATACAGGGACAGATTGCGGCCGCGGTGCTCGGCGGGTGACATCAGCAGTACCCATAGCTGAGCGGCGTAGTTAATGGCTGAATCACCTATGCCTACCAGCAGCCGGAGCACGAACCAGACCTTGACCCCGGGAAGCAGCGGGAACAGGAGCAGTGTCACCAGCACCAGACTGAGGCCTGCGGCAATGAGCTTCTTGAAGCCGATGGCGCCAAGTACCCGCTCTGCAATCAGGGTCATTGCGAAGGATCCTACGTATAGCGCTGCGGCATTTAATCCGTTCAGTGAGGAGGATACACCCTTTTGCTCGAGCAGAATGGATAATACCGGCAGCAGCATCCCCTGGCTAAGTCCTGCCAATATAATTACGGTAATCAAAATCATATAATTCATTTTGCTGCTGTGCTCAAGCGGTATAGATTTGGAATCGGACACGAATAAATCCTCCTATGTAATTCAGCGGTGATCAAAACTGCCGTCAGAGCGGCAAACACCGAACATTATAGTGGACAACCCTCTTCAAAACAAGAGATAATATATAGAAGTGACGGATTTTCTGGAGGTGACCCGGCTTGATGAAGTATGAACTCGAAATTGATGTATCACCCGTATATGAACTGCTGGACAGTTTTATGCTATATGTGACGAAGAAATGGATTTCCAATCTGGAGATCGGCACCGATTGGGTTCGGGATGTAGACGGCCGGTTCCCGCCGATGCAGCTGGCCGCGCTGAAGCAGGCTGCCGAGTGGCCTTTTGACGACTATGATGTGCTCTATGCCTGGGCTTACAGCCGGGGGGAAGCTTCCAAAGTACTGCAGTTCCTGAATGAGCTTGAAGCCTCTACCGTTGAGGATTGCCTGGTGCGGACCGCCCCCTTCTTCCACAACTTCACACTTGAAGAATGTGCCCGGATCAAGAACGGTTATACCCCGCTGCTGCGGATGTGGTATGAGCATTATTTCCGTCATGTGGAACACACAATCCTGCCGCTCCTGATTGAAGACGCATCCGAGAAAAAAATGCTTGAGAGCAAAATGGACATGGTGCCGCTGATCGAATATGCCTCGGGCGGTGTTGTTATTGAAGATATTCCTGAGCTGAAGACCATTGTGCTGCTTCCTACGGTACATAACCGGCCGATCAATACTTATTGCTTCTATAAGAATCTGATGCTTGTACAATATCCGGTCGATGTACCCTCCGAGAATGAAGAGGAGCCGCCTACCGTGCTGCTCCGGTTAACCCAGGCCCTCTCCGACCCGACCCGGCTGAGACTGCTCCGCTTTGTGGCGGGTGAGCCCAAGACCCTGTGGGAAATGCAATCCGAGCTGAACCAGTCGCGGGAGATGCTGATGCATCATCTGCTCAGTCTGCGGGTCGCCGGACTGCTGCGCGTACATCTGCGCGGTGAAGGCACTGAACGCTACAGCATACGGCCGGATGGCGCAGCTGAACTTCAGATGTTTCTGGAGTCCTATATTCGTATATAATAATTGTACATTTACAGCAGAGGCGTATTTACTTACACAACCAGGCGGATGCTTCAGGAGCAGGTTTTGTTCGAAGCGCACATCATAGAAGGATTCCTCACAAAACATTTAGGAGTGAGCAGTATGAAATATTTGACACAACAAGTAATCTTCGATCTGGACGACACCCTGGTGCACTGCAACAAATATTTTGACCTCATTCTAGGCCGGTATTTCGAGCTTATGTCGGACTGGTTCAGTGATTACGGACCAACCATGAGCGAGTTCCGCACCAAGCAGGTAGAAATCGATGTAGAAACAGTCAGCACCAGCGGACTGGCCAGCGATAATTTCCCGAAATCCCTGATTGCCACATACCGATATTTCGCCGCCAAATTTAACCGCAAGACCGATCCGTTTGAGGAGCAGCAGCTGATGAAGCTCGGCCTGAGCGTATATGATCAGGAGGTTGAAGCCTACCCGGGTATGGTGGAAACCCTTGATACCTTGAAGCAGGATGGTCATTCCCTGTACCTATACACCGGCGGAGATGATTCCATCCAGCAGCGCAAAATCGCCCAAATGAAGCTGGACGCCTACTTCGATGACCGGATCTACATCCGCCAGCATAAGAATGTGGAGGCGCTTGAGAATATCCTGACCACTTACAATTTCGACCGCAAAATAACCTGGATGATCGGCAACTCCCTGCGGACGGACGTGCTTCCCGCGCTGACTGCCGGCATTAACAGCATCTATCTGAAGCAGCAGAATGAGTGGCTCTACAACCTGATTGAGCTTCAGCGTGAAATGCAGCAGTCGGTCATGACCATTTCAGCAATTCATGAGGTACCGCCGGTGATCCGTTCGGCTGCCCTGCGCAAGCATCACGGGTAACTGGTGTTACAAATGACATATGCAGCCTGCTGCGGGTATTATTATACTATTTGAGTAGATTTTCATCCCGCGCAGGAGGTAGGCAATGAACAAACCTATGAAATCTAAGAATTCCAAGAATTCCACGGGTAACAAACGTCTGCTCCCCATGTTGCTTGCAGTCATTGTGGTTCTTTTGGTGGTTTTACTGTTCTTCATCACTACAGGCAGCAAATCATCCGGTTCAGCCGAACTAGAGGGCCTGCCCAATTACACAGATGTGAAGGGAACAATCGTTGTTGACGGGCTGAAATATGAGAAACAGCCTCATCTGGGCAAGGAAGATGCTAAGGTGAAGGTCATTGAGTTTGCCGATTTCAAATGTCCAGCCTGCAAAAAATGGACCGCAACCTATCTGGATACGTTCATCAATGATTACGTGGATACCGGAAAAGCACAGTTCTACTTCATGAACTTTGCCTTCATTGACCGGGACTCCTATCTTGCCGCCAGTGCAGGTGAAGCCATATACAAGCAGAGCAATGAGAAGTTCTGGGAATATGTCCACAAGCTCTATGCCAATCAGGGGGATGAGAGCAAGATCTGGGCTACGCAGAAGTTCATCCTGAAATTCGTTAAGGATAACATCGAAGGCATCGATTACGGACAGTTCGAGCAGGACGTCAAGAACCATACTTATATGTTCGATGTAAAAGAAGACTTCAAGATCGCCGGCGCTTACGGTGTAAACGGCACGCCCAAGTTCATGGTGAACGGCGTTCTGCTGCCGGACTCCTCTTATGAAGGCTTAAGCGCTGCAATTGACAGCGCGCTGCAAGGAGCTAAGTAACTTCACAGCCTATAAAAGCATATAGAAAAGCGCCCCGGCCGGGAAAAACTGGCCGGGGCGCTTTTTTCATTAATGAATTATTCCACAGCCAGCTGTCCTGTATCCATGTTGGTCAGCACCAGCTTGCCTTCCAGCGGAGAGCCGTCTTCGGCAGCCAGCTTCAGCTTGCCGGTCTTGCCCTTCTCGATCAATGCTTTCACCTGGGCGTCGGTGAGCGTGCGGCCGTGATTTTCTTTCCAGATCACGAATTTGCAGCCTTCCTTGTAATGGGAGCAGCCGTAGCCCTTGCGGCCCATGAAGATCATCCCGCCGCAGCCGGGACGCGGGCAGCTGCCGATTATCTTCGGCCCGGAATCATCTGCTTTCGCGGCAGCCGGCTCGCTGCGTTTTCTTGCCACAGCCGGTTTGTCGGCGGCTTTGCGGTCCGCAGCTTTGCGCGGCGCAGCTCCCGCACTGCGTCCTTTGGCTCCGGCGTTCAGCGAAGGGGTTTCGCCTTCGAAGGAGGTTTTGGCTGCACGGGACTGCACCCGGACCTTGTCCACGATCATGGAGGCGAAACGTTTGACGTTCTCCATGAATTGGCCGTCCGCGGCTGTGCCGCGGGCAATCTCATTCAGGCGGCGCTCCCATTGGCCGGTCATTTCCGGCGAAGTCAGCAGCTCGACGCCCGCACCGCGGATCAGCTCAATCGCCGTCCGGCCCTTTTGGGTGATGGCGATTTTTTTACCCTGCATCTCCACGTAGCCGACATTCTTCAGCCGCTCAATGGTTGCTGCCCGTGTCGCCGGAGTGCCGAGCCCCGAATCCTTCATGGCATCGCGGAGCTCCTCATCCTCAATCTGCTTGCCTGCGCTTTCCATCGCCTTGAGCAAAGTCCCTTCCGTGTAATGCTTCGGCGGCTGGGTATCCTTCTCCTTAACGATGGCGTCACTGCAGACAACCTCATCCGTTGTTGAGATCGAGAACGGCTCGTTCACCTCAACCTCCTCGTCCTCCTCATCCTCCTTGCCTTTGCCCTTGGCCGGTTTGGACTTGTCCTTCTTCTGGTCTCCGTAAATCACCTTCCAGCCCAGGCTGAGCAGCTCCTTGACGGTGGTTTTGAACTTCTCATTCTCCACTTCGGTGATTACAGTATGCACCTTGTATTCAGCAGCCGGATAGAACTGGGAGAGGAACCGGCGGACGACCAGGTCGTACAGCTTGGCCTCATCCGCGCTCAGTCCGTTCGCCTTGCGGTTCGTCGGCAGAATGGCATGGTGATCCTCAACCTTGGACGGGTTACAGATAAACTTATTGCCTTTATGGACCAGGTTGCGGTTGGCACCCTTCACCCATTCATCGTACTGCGTACCTTGCAGCGCCGACAGCGTCTTGTGCATCTCCGGGATGTTCTGCTCCGTCACATAGTTGGAGTTAGTACGCGGATAAGAAATCACTTTGTGTTTTTCATAGAGCGCCTGGGCAATATCCAGCGTTTTTTTGGCCGAAAATGCATATTTCCCGTTCGCCTCACGCTGCAGCAGCGTCAAATCATACAGCTTGTTCGGATATTCCTTGGTTTCCTTAACCTCATACGATTCAATTCTGGCAGGCTTGCCCTTCACTTTGGCTGCAAGCGCTTCTGCCTTGGCACCGTCAGTGAGCCGGTCCCCCTGCCACATTCCCTTGTAGTTCAGTTCGTTCTGGCTGAAATGCCCCTCCACCTCAAAAAACTTCAGCGAGGAGAACGCCTCAATTGTCTTCTGGCGGTCATAAATCAGCGCAAGCACGGGGGTCTGCACCCGACCTACAGACAGCAGCACATTGTGCTTGGTCGTAAACGCCCGCGAACCGTTCATCCCGATCAGCCAATCCGCTTCACTGCGTGCCCTTGCCGCCTTGGTCAGATTCTCGTATTCCGATCCGTCCTTCAGCTCCTGGAACCCTTTGCGGATCGTTTCCGGTGTCAGGTCAGATATCCACAGCCGCTTGACCGGCTGGCTGAGCTCCAGATGGCGCTGGATTAGCGAGAAAATATGCTGCCCTTCGCGCCCGGCATCACAGGAATTGACCAGCAGGTCGCTGCGCTTCGCCAGCTCTCCGATCACCTTCAGCTGATCCAGTGTGCGCGCATTCGGCACCAGCTTGAACTGCTCCGGAATGATCGGCAGATCATTAATGTTCCACTTTTTATATTTGTTGTCGTAAGCTTCCGGCTCCGCCAGGCCAATCAGATGCCCGATCGCCCAGGTGATAATGTACTGCTCCCCTTCCAGATAGGAACGGTAATTTTTGGCCTTCGGTTCTATTGCGGCGGCGATATTCCGCCCCATGTCCGGTTTTTCCGCAATAATGAGTGTCTTCAAAAATAATCGCTCCTTACCCATGGTTCTTCCAAAATACGTCCAGTAGTCTATTATAGCATTACTTCACCACTTTTTAACGTATTGACTTGAAGACTGAGTTCAGACTCGCGGAATTAGCGGTTATAGCTCACAGGTTGAGTCCCAGTTCAATAAATATTTTCTCATTCCAATAGATACATCTAAATATGTCATTTCGCACTATTTATTCGCGGCTGCTGGGTATTCATTTTTTGCCGGAGGAATTCTATGAAGAAATAAATATATATCAGGGTGTTATATCTTCATTGGCTTATATGCTGATCTGGTTGCCTTACTTACTCATATCTAAAAGAGTGAAAAACACATTTGCGTAAAAGACGCAGTTTTTGTTACGGGTAATCAAACGGAGTTATTTATAATGTTGTACGTTGTGCAGCTCTGATTCGTAAATACCCAGACGTGCAGGCGGATTGTTGTACAAAATACAAGAATTGTTCCGATTAGACACATAATGCCTGAGAATTGCTGCATTCCATACAACATTTTTACATTGTGGCCGATTTTATGAGGGAAATGTTGTATTTCGTGCAGGATTTTATATCAAAGGATACCGATAAAGAATATTACTTTGAAAATGCCCATCCGCTTATGGAAGAACTGCCTGCTGCGTTTCGGAGTACAGAGGTAGATGTTTATATTGGATAGATACAGCAGGCCGATTAGGTTCCATTGAAACCTTAATCGGCCTTTGTACCATGTCCCGCTCAAGTAACCTTAGATCCCGCTCACCCGCGCCACAGCCTCACTGATATCAATCACTTCTTTGGTCCCGGCTCGGCGGTCCATATATTCGACCTTCTGCTCTGCTGCCCCCTTGCCCACGACCAGAGCAACCGGAATACCGATCAGCCCGGAATCCTTGAACTTGACCCCGGCCCGCTCATCCCGGTCATCCAGCAGCGTCTCAATGCCGATGGCGGTGAGCTGTGCGTACAAGGCTTCAGCAACCTCACGCTGGCCCTCATCCTTCACGGACATCAGCAGAATGTGAACCGTATAAGGAGCTATGGCCGCCGGCCAGATCAGCCCCTGGTCATCATGATTCTGCTCTGCGACTGATGACAGGAGCCGCGAAATTCCGATACCATAGCAGCCCATCACCATAGGCTGGCTCCGCCCGGCCGTATCTAAGAAGGTCGCACCAAGCTTCTCACTATAGACTGTGCCGAGCTTGAAGACATGCCCTACCTCAATCCCCTGATGAAACACCAGCTTCCCTTCGCCACACTCCGGACAGATATCACCTGCAGCAGCGTTGCGGAAATCCCCAACATGCGCAAGCGTGAAATCGCGGCCAGGTACTACGCCACGCAGATGGTAATCTTTTTCCCCGGCACCCGTGACCGCCTCTGTCATGACGGCAACGGCTGCGTCAACCAGGATGGTCAAAGACAATCCTGCCGGACCGACAAAGCCGCTCTCAACTCCGGCCGCCGCCTGCACACTATCATACTCAGCCAATGCGATTTCACCGCAGCCCAGATACTTCTTTACCTTCAGTTCATTGACCTCATGATCTCCCCGCACCAGCACGGCAAAGGACCGGCCGCCGCCGGTGTAGATCAGCGTCTTGATAATATCCTGCGGTTTGATCCGGCTCTCCTGCTCCAGCTGCTGGATCGTCTTCTGATTAGGCGTGTGGAACTTTACAGGTACAGGGATGCCGCTGTAATCCCGCTCCTCGAATGCTGCTCCGCCGCGTACTTCAGCCTGCTCCAGATTTGCGGCATAATCGCAAATGGAGCAGACCGCAACCGTATCCTCCCCAATCTCTGACAAAGCCATAAATTCGTGATTCTGGCCTTTTCCGCCGATCGCTCCGGCATTGGCCTGCACTGCCCGGTAGGTCAGACCGCAGCGGTTAAATATCCGCCCGTAGGCATTGTACATCTGCTCATAGTTCATATCGAGACCTTCCCAGCCTGTGTCAAAAGAGTAGGCATCCTTCATAAGGAACTCCCTGCCCCGCAGCAGCCCTGAACGCGGACGGCGTTCATCACGGAACTTCGTCTGAATCTGATACACGGTAAGCGGAAGCCTCCTGTATGAGCTAATCTCATCCCTTACAAGAGTCGTCACTACCTCTTCATGGGTAGGTCCCAGCACAAATTCCCGTTCATGACGGTCCTGCAGCTTCATAAGCTCCTTACCGTACACATCATATCGGTCCGATTCTTTCCAGAGCTCTGCGGGCTGCAGAGAAGGCATAAGCAGCTCTTGCGCTCCGGAGGCATCCATCTCTTCCCTGACAATATTCTCAATCTTGCGGAGTACCCTCCGCCCCAGCGGCATATATGTATACACTCCTGCCGCCAGCTGGCGGATATATCCGGCGCGCAGCAGCAGCTGGTGGCTCATCGTTTCTGCTTCAGCAGGGGCTTCGCGGAGAGTTGTGACAAATAGATTGGTTTGGCGCATAGTGATCAGCCTCTTTCTTTCGATAAATATTTTTAGTGCCCAGCTTAATAACTCCAAAAGGACGCAAAAAAGACGCATCCGTCAGGGACGAATGCGTCGTGTTACCACCCTGGTTCAACCGCCATACAGAGCCTGGCGATCCTCAAATCCGGATAACGGCCGGGGCCGGCAGCATTATGCATATCGCCATAAGCTGCAGCTTCCAAGGCAGGGTATGCTTCACGCGCACTTGAGGGACCTTTCAGCCGGTGAATCCCCTCTCTGTTCTGGCGGGTACGGAAACATAGATCCTTGGTCAACGCTTTGTACACTATAAATATTGTACTTAATCTATACGATATTTCGGCAACCGTCAAGTCCTGACTGATAAACATCTAATGGATAAACCACCACTTTTTGTTAAATGTATCCCCTTTCATATAGATTGAAGCGAAGTGCAATTAAATATTTTTTCCAGACGTCTTCAGATATGAAAAAACTGTGTCGATAAACCGAATATATGAGTAGAGTTATTCAAAGAAACGGCTACATTCACATATAAAAGCCGATTTCCATGTATCCGAGGGGGAACCATTCCAATGTCCAAATCCGTCAACCGTTCTAAACGAAAATCCAAGTCAGGGTCGCTGCAAAGAAAAATGATGATCCTATTCAGTATTATGCTGGTGATCCCCATCCTGCTCGTAAGTACTTTCTCCTATTTCAGTGCAAACAAGCAATTGAAGATCAAAATGCAGGATGCCACACATTCCAGTGTGGATCTGGTCGCAAGTACAATCAACGAATATGTTTCAGCCGCAATGCGAAATGTAGATTTGCTAAGCCAGCAGATTAATTCTTCCGATATTGATGCAAATTCACCGGAAACGCGTACGCTGATTGAATTGTTCATGAAGGCGCATCCCGAGCTGGAGATCCTAACGGTGGGCAATAATCAGGGTGCCTGGATGAAAGCCCCCGATCCCGGGAAGCAGGAATATGATCCGCGCACCAGAGACTGGTATAAAGCAACCCTGCTGAATCCCGGTAAAATCACAATCATCGATCCTTTTGTCTCAGCAACAACCGGCAACTATACGCTCTTTATCTCGGAAACGCTGAAGGATGGCCAGGGTGCGATTACAACCAGCCTCAACCTGAAAGCCTTAAGTGAGAAAATCAACAAGACCACGCCAGGGGAAACAGGCTATTTTTATATTGTTGACCGGAATCATAAGTTCGTCTCTCATCCCGTAAAAGCTGCAGGTGATGATGTAGCAGACTATGTCGTGGAGATGCTGGTTAATGAAAGCGGAGATCTCGACTATACAAATCCGGATTCAGGCATGGATATGCGGGGTTACTATACAACCGATGCCAATACCGGATTCAAGATTGTCGGCATTCTTCCGACCCAGGAATTCTCTGATTCGACGCAGCCAATTATTAATACAGGAGCAATTGTACTGGCCTTGTCTCTGATCGTCAGCATGACCTTATTGTTCCTGATTATCCGCTCCATCACGAATCCGATCCGCAGTCTGAACCGTTCCGCGCAGCGGGTGAGCGAAGGGTATCTGAACGAACAGATTCACATTAACCGGTCGGACGAAATCGGCCAGCTGGCGGAGAATTATAATCTGATGGTAGGTTCTCTGCGCGGTATCGTTTCTGATATTTCAGACACTTCGGCACAGCTTGCCTCTTCAAGCCAGCAGCTTACAGCCACGACTGAGGAGAACTCCAAAGCTACTGCTTATGTGACCGGACTCGTGCAGGAATCTTCAGAAGGTGCTGAAACGCAGACTTCAGCGATGGCCGAGACCTCGCGTGCGATGGAGGAAATGTCTTCAGGTATCCAAAAAATCGCTGAAGCTGCAGCCACCATTGTAGATTCTTCAGCCAATACAGAAGCTGACGTGCTTAGCGGCAGCCTCAAGATCGAACAGGTCAGCCGGCAGATGGATGCCATCCGTACCTCCACCCACCACTCTTCGGAGCTGATCGGCCAATTAAACGGCCTGAACACCGAAGTCTCGGCTATGAGCAGCGCGATTACGGCCATTGCCGTACAGACAAACCTGTTGTCGCTGAACGCCGGAATCGAAGCCGCACGGGCCGGAGAACATGGCAGAGGATTCGCTGTAGTTGCCACTGAGGTACGGAAGCTGGCGGATCAATCGAAGAATACCGCCGGAGATATCCAGGATACCCTGCTGCAGATGACCCGGCTGATTGATCAGACCTATGAAGCCATCCGGCATACGGTTGCAGCAGATGTAGATTTGGGCATTCAGGTTACTGCCGAAGCTAAGGAAGCATTTATCAGTATTGAGCACTCCACGACCAAAATCAACAGCCAGCTGCATGACATCTCGGCCATTACCGAGCAAATGTCTGCCGGTGCGCAGGAGGTTGCTGCTTCTGTTCATGAAATTTCCGGCATCTCGCGTTCGACTTCAGATGCATTCCAGAGCGTAACAGCGGCTACCGAGCAGCAGCTTGCCTCCATGGAGGAAATCTCCTCCTCCTCCACCGAGCTGTCCAAGATGGCCGCAGCCCTGCAGCTTAAGATCGAACGCTTCAAGCTGGAGGACTAGTTCACGTGGATTACAGTCTTATAGCAGCACACAAAAAACCGTCACTCAGCAAATGCTGGGATGACGGCTTTTTTGTGCATTTTATTATATTATTAAGGCGTCTTATTATCTAGACGAGTACGGTAGAACCCATCAGATATCTATCAACTTCACGTGCCGCTTCACGGCCTTCGTTGATCGCCCAGACCACCAGACTCTGACCACGGCGCATATCTCCGGCTGCGAATACTTTATCCACATTGGTGTTGAACTTACCGTAACGGGCCTTTACATTACTGCGGCGGTCCGTATCCAGCTTGAGCTCTTCAATAATATCCTGCTCCGGTCCGTCGAAGCCGATCGCGATCAGCGCAAGCTGAGCGGGATAGACAGCCTCAGTTCCCGGAACCGGCTGGTAAATCTTCCGTCCGGTCTCATCCACCATACGGCGGATTTGCACGGTGTGCAGCTCCTTGAGGTTGCCTTCTTCATCGCCTACAAACTTCGTAGTCATGATGGAGAATTCACGCGGATCTTCACCGAAGACCGCCTTGGCTTCCTGCTGGGCATAATCCAGCGTATAGACATTAGGGAATTGCGGCCATGGGTTAGCGATCGGATCGCGCTCCAGCGGCGCCTTGTCATGCGTACCGAACTGTGTAATGCTGCTACAACCGTGACGCAATGAGGTAGCCACGCAGTCGGAACCCGTGTCCCCGCCGCCAAGTACGATAACATCCTTGCCGGCAGCCGATACATAGTTACCATCCTCCAGATTGGAATTCAGATAGCTCTTAATCGTACCGTTAAGGTAATCCATAGCGTACATTACGCCATTCAGCTCATTGCCTTCTACATTGAAGCGTCTGGCTTTGGTCGCTCCGCCGCAGAGTACAACGGCATCATATTCATCCACCAGCTGCTGTGCAGGAATATCCTTGCCGATTTCTGTATTCACTACGAACTGGATACCTTCCGCTGCCAGCAGATCCACACGGCGCTGCACGACACGTTTGTCCAGCTTCATGGTAGGGATGCCATACATCAGGAGGCCGCCGATGCGGTCGCTGCGTTCAAAGACCGTCACAGTATGGCCAGCTTTGTTCAGCTGAGCTGCTGCCGCCAGACCTGCCGGTCCGGAGCCGACAATGGCAACCCGTTTGCCTGTGCGTTTCTCCGGAGGGTTCGGTACCACCCAACCCTCTTCAAAGCCTTTGTCTACAATTGCCAGCTCAATGGTCTTAATGGTGACAGGCTGGCCAATCAGGCCGACGGTACATGAACCCTCACAGGGTGCAGGACAGATGCTGCCCGTAAATTCCGGGAAATTATTCGTCTTATGCAGACGTTCCAGCGCTTCCTTCCACAATCCCCGGTAGACAAGATTATTCCATTCCGGAATAAGATTATGCACCGGACAGCCCGAGGTACCGCCGCTCATATCTATGCCGGTATGGCAATAAGGTGTTCCACAATCCATACAGCGGGCACCCTGGGTCCGAAGCTCGTCCTCGGTCAGATGCTCATGGAACTCTTCCCAATCCTTGATGCGCTGCTCGGGATCCCGGTCCCCTGGGAGCTGGCGCTTATACTCCATAAATCCAGTAGGTGTAGACATATTTACGTTTCCCCCATCCGTTCTCTTCGTGTTGATGTATAGTACACTATAACATACCTGCGGCAGAAATATATCTAATGCAGCGTAGGTGATGAACCTGCATATTTTATACTACCTAGTGAAATATCATTTCTAATTTTAATTATAGTAGCATTCAATACTTTCACACTGTAATGGACTAATCTGCTGATTATTTGTACTATTTCACATCTTGTGTCAGAGAAAACGCTTTTTCGTTACTCCCTGTGTTCATATACAAAAAAACGGTAATCATAAGGATTCTGTTCATTGCGAATCCCCTGTGTACTTGAGATTTCGTTCCAGTGGCTCCAGTTGACGTCCGGAAACTTCGTATCGCCCGCAATATCCGCGTAAATCCGCGTGACCAGCAGCTTATCTGCATGAGGCAGCATCAGGCTGTAGATCTCAGTTCCGCCGATCACCATCAGCTCATCCTCTTTACGGCCTTCTGCCAGGGCTTCTTCCAAAGAGTGTATAACCTCCGCACCTTCCGGCGCAAAGCTGTGGTCCCGGGTCAGAATAAGGCTGGTGCGGCCTTTAAGCGGCTTCCCGCCGAGAGAGTCCCATGTTTTACGGCCCATCAGCATTCTTTTTCCGAGAGTCTCTGCTTTGAAATAAGCGAAATCCAGCGGCAAATGCCAGGGCATATCGTTATTCTTACCAATCACACCATTCGAAGCCATCGCCCAAATCATGGTGATACTCATATTCATGCCCTCTTTTCCATGAAATCATAGATTAGGTTTCCGGACAGGGTTATATAGCAACCGGCGCTTTGATCCCCGGATGATGGACATAGTCGGTAAACTCGAAATCCTCAAACGTATAATCAAAAATACTGTCAGGCACCCGGCGGATATTCAGCTTCGGCAATGCGTAAGGCTCCCGCGCGAGCTGTGTGGCCACTTGCTCCATATGATTTGTATATATGTGCACATCGCCGCCTGACCAGATAAATTCGCCGACCTCAAGCCCCGTCTGCTGGGCCACCATATGGGTGAGCAGCGCGTAGCTGGCAATGTTAAAAGGAAGCCCCAGGAACGTGTCCACAGAACGCATGGTAAGCATACAGGAGAGCTTCCCGCCCGCTACATAGAACTGAAACACAAAATGGCATGGCGGTAGCTTCATCTGCTCAATCTCGCCTACATTCCAGGCACTGACGATATGACGGCGCGAATCCGGATTATGCTTAATCGACTCAATAACATTCGCAATCTGATCGATATGACGTCCGTCCTTGCTCTCCCAGGCCCGCCACTGCGAACCGTATACCGGTCCCAACTCACCGTTCTCATCCGCCCATTCATCCCAGATGGAGACTCCATTCTCCTTCAGATAAGAAGTATTGGTATCCCCTTTGAGGAACCAGAGCAGCTCATGCACCACCGATTTCAGATGGATGCGTTTGGTGGTCATCAGCGGAAATCCCTTCGACAGATCGAAGCGGAGCTGACGCCCGAATACAGACAAAGTGCCTGTGCCGGTCCGGTCGCCTTTGGCTGTACCGTTGTCCAGTATATCCTGCAATAAATCCAAGTAATTACGCAAGCAGTATCGCACCCCACTCTCTTTTTTTCTTATACCAGTTTACCATGAGCTGACCGTCCTTGTAACTTACTAAACTGTAGAAAAAACGCAAAATCCGACTCCGTTCACACAAGATCTGCCCTATCCAAAAAAAGGATGTTCCCTAACCATTCAACATGGCTTTGGAAACATCCTCTTATGATCTTACCCGTGCAGGCGTAAGGGTATTATTTAATCACGTGAATCGGGTGTCCTTCTACCAGCTCAGCCGCTTCCATGACGATTTCGCCTAGGGTTGGATGCGCGTGGATCGTCAGGGCGATATCTTCGAGCGTAGCGCCCATTTCAATGGCCAGACCCAGCTCAGCGATCAGGTTGGAAGCTTCGATACCGACGATTTGCGCGCCGAGCACCTGATTATTGTCGCTCTTAGCCACAATCTTGATGAAGCCTTCCGGAGCATTCAGGGAAACGGCACGGCCGTTGCCTGCGAACGGGAATTTGCCGCTCTTCACAGCATAGCCCTTGTCCTTCGCTTCTTTCTCAGTCAGACCTACGCTGGAGCATTCAGGATCTGTGAACACTACTGCAGGCATAACTTTGTAGTCAACAACCGATTTGTGACCGGAGATGGCTTCAGCAGCAATTTTACCTTCGTAAGAAGCCTTATGTGCCAGAGCAAGACCGGGAACGATGTCGCCGATGGCAAAGATGTTAGGAATATTAGTGCGTCCCTGGTGGTCGACTTTGACCAGACCGCGTTCGTCCAGCTCAACACCGATCAGATCCAGACCCAGTTCACCGTCAGTGTTAGGACGACGTCCTACAGTTACCAGCAGGTAATCGGCAGTCACTTCTTTGGACTCGCCGCCCACGGAGTACTTCACGGTTACTTCCTTGTCGTTCTGAACAGCACTTTCAGCTTTGGCGTTAGTCACAATTTCAATACCGGTCTTCGCCATGTTCTTGGCAACCAGACGGGTCATGTCTTTGTCAAAGCCAGGCAGAACAGTGTCCAGACCTTCAATGATTGTTACTTTGGTGCCGAATTTGGAATACATCTGGCCAAGCTCTGCTCCGATATAGCCGCCGCCGATAACAATCATGCTCTTCGGAATTTCCGGCAGATCAAGCGCTTCAGTCGAGGACAGAATACGTCCGCCGAACGGGAAAGGCTTCAGTTCAATCGGACGGGAGCCCGTTGCGATGATGCAGTTATTGAATTTGTAGCGCGGGGATTCATGATCATTGAACAAACGGGCTTCGTTTGTGCTGATGAACATAGCTTCACCGCTGAATACTTCAATTTTGTTGCCTTTCATCAGGCTGGTTACCCCTGAAGTCATTCTTTTGACAACGCCGTTTTTGAACTCCTGGGTTTTGGCCCAGTCCACTTTGACGTTCTCGGCAGTAACACCGAATACTTCGCCGTGCTGAGCAGCCTCGAATTGATGAGCTGCCGAGATCAGCGCCTTGGAAGGAATACAGCCGCGGTTCAAGCACACGCCGCCGAGTTCCGATTTATCTACAATGATTACCTTTTGGCCGAGCTGGGCGGCACGGATTGCCGCCACATACCCGCCGGGACCTGCACCAATTACCAATGTGTCGATTTCGATTGAAGCGTCTCCGACTACCATTTATTACACCTCCATAACTAACATATCAG
Source organism: Paenibacillus sp. FSL E2-0178 (assembly GCF_038593005.1). Lineage (NCBI taxonomy): Bacteria > Bacillati > Bacillota > Bacilli > Caryophanales > Paenibacillaceae > Paenibacillus > Paenibacillus sp. FSL E2-0178. The sequence goes on along the minus strand of NZ_CP151953.1, from coordinate 36,791 downwards.
GATTTGCAAGCAGGGTCTTAATGTAATTCATGAAGTTCTGAGCGGTTGCACCATCGATAATACGGTGGTCAAAGCTCAGGGACAGGGCCATAACCGGAGCAGCGACGATTTCGCCATTCTTAACAACCGGCTTCTCAGTGATGCGTCCTGTACCCAGAATCGCAACTTCAGGGAAGTTGATAATTGGGGTGAAGAACATACCGCCTGCGGAACCGATGTTGCTGATCGAGATGGTGCTGCCTTTCATTTCATTCGGAGCCAGTTTGCCGTCGCGTCCGCGGACTGCCAGATCTGTAATCGCGCTTGCGATCATCCAGATGCTCTTGCGGTCAGCGTCTTTGATTACAGGAACGATCAGACCGTTGTCTGTATCTGTAGCGATACCGATGTTGTAGTATTTCTTGTAGACAATTTCGTTCGTTGCTTCATCAATCATAGCGTTAAGCGCAGGGAATTGACGGGAAGCTGCAACGAGTGCCTTCACGATGAACGGAAGGTAAGTTACCTTCACGCCTTTCTTCTCCGCTACAGGCTTCATGCGGGCGCGGAAGGCTACAAGCTCAGTAACATCCACTTCGTCCATAATGGTAACATGCGGAGCTGTGTATGCCGATTTAACCATAGCATTGGCAATGGCTTTACGGATACCCTTGAATGGTACGCGTTCTTCTTCAAGGTTTGCATTGCCGGAAGCTGCCGGTGCAGCTGCTGCCTTAGCTTTTGGAGCTTCTGTTGCTGCTGCAGGTGCAGATGCCGCCGCCGGAGCCGATGCCGCAGGTGCTGCTGATCCGCCCTTCAGGAAGGATTCCACATCTTCAAGTGTGATCTTGCCGTTCTTGCCGGAGCCATTTACCTGAGAGATGTCAACACTCTTGTCACGGGCAAATTTGCGTACGCTTGGGGTTGCCAGCACTTCACGGTTAGGAGCCGGAGCTGCTGCCGCTGCTGCCGGAGCCTGGGAAGGAGCTGCTGCCTGCGCACCAGACGCTTCTGCATGGCCGCCTTCCTGCTGAGGAACATCACCTTCTGCAGCAATGATGGCCACTACTTCGCCTACACGGCATACTTGACCGTCTTTGGTGAACACTTCTACCACTGTACCGTTGACAGGAGAAGGAACTTCAACTACAGCCTTATCATTCTGAACTTCCATAATGATATCATCATCGGTGATTTTGTCGCCGACCTTGATATGCATCTTGATGATTTCCCCTTCATGCAGGCCTTCGCCGAGTTCAGGGAACTTATATTCAAAGTTGCTGGTTCCGCCTGTTGCAGGGCTGCTGGCTGCCGGAGATGATGTTGTATCTGCTCCGCCCTTAGCTGCATCTGCTTCCTGGGAAGCCTGTTCTGCAGGATGGCCGCCTTCCTGTTCAGGAACTTCGCCTTCTGCATCAATAATTGCCACAACTTCACCTACACGGCATACCTGGCCGTCTTTGGTAAAGACTTCAAGCACTGTGCCGTTAACCGGACAAGGAACCTCTACTACTGCCTTGTCATTCTGAACTTCCATTACGATATCGTCATCGGTTACTTTGTCGCCGGCTTTGATATGCATTTTGATAATTTCGCCTTCATGCAGACCTTCGCCCAGCTCAGGGAACCGGTACTCAAATTTTGCCACCTTGATAACCTCCTAAAAGTTATGTTTGCATACGCTTAGTTTGTAAGCAGTACAATGTATTGCAGAAACGGGTGCCGCCCTTTTGCAAGGACGGCAAGGTCATTTCTCTTAGAATTCCATTACTTTCTTGACTGCCGCAATGACACGCGCCGGTGTAGGAATCCAGGAATCCTCGATTTGTGCGAACGGGAAGATTGTATCAGGGCCAGCTACACGAAGCACAGGAGCTTCAAGATGCAGCAGAGCTTTTTCATTAATTTGAGCAATCACTTCTGCAGCTACGCCGGAGCTCTTTTGTGCTTCTTGGACTACAATGGCACGGTTGGTCTTCTTAATAGAAGCAACAATCGTATCGATATCAATCGGGCTAACCGTACGCAAGTCGATAATTTCGGCTTTGATGCCGTCTTTTTCGAGCTGATCGGCCGCTTTGGTAGCAGTATGTACCATCAGGCCGTAAGTGATGATTGAGACATCAGTTCCTTCGCGTACTACATTAGCTTTACCCAATTCAACGGTGTATTCACCTTCAGGCACTTCTGCACGGAAAGCATGGTACAGGTTCAAGTGCTCCATGAAGAATACAGGGTCATTGTCGCGGATCGAAGCGATCAGCAGTCCCTTGGCATCGTATGGATTGGAAGGAATAACAACCTTGATACCCGGGCTCTGGGCAATCAGGCCTTCCAGGGAATCGGTATGAAGTTCGGCTGCTTTTACGCCGCCGCCGAATGGAGTGCGGAAGACTACAGGAGCATTATATCTGCCCCCGGAACGCCAGCGCAGGCGGGCAGCCTGAATGACGATTTGATCAAGTGCTTCGAAGATGAAGCCTACGAACTGGATTTCGGCAATCGGGCGGAAACCCTGTACGCCGAGACCGAAAGCCAAACCTCCGATTGCGGATTCAGCCAGCGGAGTATCGAAGACACGCTCCTCGCCAAATTCCTTTTGCAGCCCTTCCGTTACACGGAACACGCCGCCTACATTACCAACATCCTCTCCGAAGATAAGAACATTGGGGTCACGAGTCAGTTCAACGCGCATTGCGTCACGAATTGCTTCTTTCATATTCATCTGTGCCATTGCCTGATATCCCCCTTATTCAAAATCGGCTTTTTGTTCTTCAAGATGTTTCGGAGTTACCTCGAACATGCTGTCGATCAAGCCGGGAATGGTCATTTTTTCGGTCTGTTCTGCTTTTTTAATCTGCTCGTTCACAGTTGCTTTCGCTTCTTCTCTTACGCGCAGAGTGTCTTCTTCGGTCCAAAGGCCTTTTTTCTCCAGGTACTTGGCAAGACGGGCAATCGGATCTTTCTCATTCCATTGTCCTTCTTCTTCCTTGGAGCGGTATTTACTGGCGTCATCGGACAGGGAATGTGGACGGAAACGGTAAGTTACGGCTTCAATCAATGTCGCGCCTTCGCCTTTACGGGCACGTTCAGCAGCCTGCTGAACAGCGGAGATTACCGCGAACACGTCCATACCATCGATCTTGATTCCCGGAATACCTGCTGCAACCGCTTTGTGGGCGATCGATTTAGCTGCCGTCTGCTTCGCGAACGGAGTTGTAATCGCATAGCCGTTGTTCTGAACAAAGAAGATGACAGGAAGTTTGAAGACACCTGCATAGTTGAGGCCTTCATAGAAGTCACCTTCGGATGAACCGCCGTCACCTGTATAAGTAATAGCTACATTAGCTTGTTTCTTCAATTTGAAGCCCATTGCAATACCGGTAGCATGCAGGATCTGTGCCCCGATAATGATCTGCGGCATAAGTACATTTACGCCTTCAGGAATCTGTCCGCCGTGTTGATGTCCGCGGGAATACAGGAAAGCCTGATATAATGGAAGTCCATGCCATACCAGCTGTGGAATATCGCGGTAGCCCGGGCAGACGAAATCTTCCTTCTGCAAAGCGAACTCGCTGCCGATCATCGTAGCTTCCTGACCGGATACCGGTGCATAGAAGCCGAGACGGCCTTGACGGCCCAGGTTGACGGCACGGTCATCCCAAGTACGGGTAAATACCATACGGTACATAATTTCTTTCAGTTGGTCATCCGTAAGATCAGGCATCATTTCCTTGTTGATAACTTCTCCATCCGGGGAAAGTACCGAAAGGGCTTCAACGTCCTCTGTATACACTTCATAAGGAACTCTAGTCATTATCTTCACCTCAATAAAAAAATTTGAATATCAGTGGTCTCTGTTATAGAATTATTATACACCTGTTGTAGCTGTTTCGTCAAAGAAATACGCATAAAATTTATGTTTCCATAAATTTTGTATGTATAACAGGCTTTGGAATATCCTATAACAGATAGAAGGATATTATTCAAGTAAATGATATATCCCACATTTGCCGCTTGGGTAATTTTAACGTAACACTTAGTCTAATGCAAAATCCGACACGAAAGGTGACGATTGGACAATGAGCGAACCTGTTTTTCTGAAACGTACAATAGTGAAACAAACACTGTGGAGCGAGCACCTGCAGGAGGAACGCAAGCTGCGCATTTATCTTCCTCCCGGTTATAACGAAGTCCTCAGTTATCCGGTGGTCTACTGCCAGGACGGGGAAGAATTCTTCAACTTCGGCCGGATCGCCACGCTTGCCGGGCAGCTGATTCTGGAGCAGGATGTGGATCCCTTCATTATAGTGGGTGTTGAAGTGAACGTAGCTGTCCGCACCGAAGAGTACGCTCCATTTGGCAGCCGCTTCAAGCAGTACCTTGCATGCTTCGCCGAAGAGATTATTCCCTTCATTGAACATAATTATCCTGTACGGCGTACGCCGGAAGAACGAATCATCGCCGGCGATTCCCTGGGCGGCAGTGTCTCCCTGCATCTTGCCCTGGCTTATCCGGCCTTATTCAACCGTGTGCTCAGCCTCTCCGGCGCCTATTACCCCGAAACCCGGCAGCAGCTGGAACAGGAAGATGATCTCTCGTGGCTTCAGATCAATATGGTCGTCGGTCTGCAGGAGCGAGACTACAAGACTGATACCGGAATCTACGATTTCGTAGAAATGAACAGGGAAACCAAAGCGATGCTGGAGTCAAGGGGAGCCACCGTATCCTACCGTGAGAAAGACGGCCGCCATCTCTGGGGATTCTGGCAAAAAGAGCTACCGGAATCATTACTCTATTTCTTCAACCGCTGAAACAGCTTTTAAGGCCTAAAAAGTGAACATCTTCCGAACTTATGTATGTTGTGCAGGTGAGTGCGCTTTCAGTACAGGGCGGGCATACGGTGCCCGTCCTTAAATGTAAGGACGGCAACCGGCCTAGCTGCGGATCTATGCCTGCTCCAGCTTCTCGGTAATAATACGTTCCAGCAGCACTTCACAGCCGGCATTCACCAGATCATATACCTGTTCGAAATTTCCGGTAAAATACGGGTCCGGCACTTCACGAAGCTCCTCGTTCGGCAGCAGATCCATGAAGAACAACAGCTCCGACTTCTCGCCTCCGGGAATTTTGCGAACATTGTCCCCATTGGACTTGTCCATGCAGATTATATATTGAAATTTCTCAAAATCTTCGCCGCTCACCAGCCGGGCTGTCATGTGCTCATAGCTGATTCCATGCAGATCCAGAATCCCTCTTGTTCCCTCATGCGGCATCTTGCCGATATGCCAGTCTCCGGTTCCGGCTGAATCTACAGTGATTTGACTGGACAAATGCCGCTGCTCTATTTTGTGGCGCAGAACTGCTTCAGCCATCGGAGAACGGCAAATATTGCCCAGACATACGAATAACACGTTTACGATCTCTCTCACCTCCCGTGACCATTTATGCCTTCCAATCCGCAGATAATTCCTGCAGCGAAATGCATCTGTCTTCATTTTAGCGTTATGGCAGCAATTGTACAACTTTTCAAACTGCATTATACTGTTCAGGGTGACTAACTTAATAGCCACAACAAGGAGGGGATCATATTGCCATCTGGGCGTGTTGTCATATATGCAGGCGGTGAGCTATCACCGGATGGTTTGCACCTATTAGATGAAGAAGATTTTATTATCGGAGCGGACCGGGGGGCTCTTTTCCTGATTGATCACGGATACACACCTGATATTGCCGTCGGAGATTTCGATTCCGTTTCCCCCGAAGCGCTGCTGCTGATCCAGGCGGGAAGCAAGGAAACCATTAGCTGCGATCCGGTCAACAAGGACCTGACGGACAGTGAAATGGCGCTGGATCTTGCCCTGAATACACAGCCTGAGTCCATTCTCCTTATGGGTGTAACCGGAACCCGTATGGACCATACACTGGCCAGTATCCAGATGATGACCCGGGCACTGCAGCGTCAGGTCGCCTGTTCTATCATGGATGCGAATAACTATATTACGCTGACCGGCTCGCATGCTGTAGTCGAGGAACGCGGGTATACCTATGTCTCTCTACTGCCTTTGACACCGGAGGTTACGGGAATCACGCTGCAGGGTTTTCAATATCCGCTGGAGAATGCCACCCTTAAGCTAGGCCAGTCTCTGGCCGTAAGTAATGTGCTAACAGCCGCTAGCGGAACGGTTGCCATTGAGAGCGGACTCCTGCTAATTATCCAGAGTAAGGACTAATTACATAGGTTTTTAGAGACATCACTGTAACCTTTGTTTCAAAAATGTAAAGCCGGGAATCTCCTTACACAGTAAGGGTTTCCCGGCTTTTTTATACAACTGCGTAGGCTAAATATTAATATTTTGTAACTTTTAATGAGATTTTAATAAAACGCTTACAACGTAGACCCAGCCTGCATTTGAAGCCTCTGCTCCATAATTTAGGAAATAGATAACCTGCTATACTACGAATCAGAGAAAGAAACTAGAAAGATAAACACAAACCTGGGAGGTATTACTACATGAATAAGCAACAATGGTTTAAGCAAGCAATTGCTATTGGAATGTGCACAACAATCGGGCTCGGCACCCTAATGGCTACCGGAGCAGGCACAGCCCCTGCTGCTGCCGCATCCGTATCCTCTTCCGCTGTCACAGCAGAATCCGTATCCGCATCTTCAACCGGCTCAAGTATTGTCAGCTTCGGCAAAAAATATCTGGGTACGCGCTACCAGTTCGGTGCATCCACTTCTACTACAAGATACTTTGACTGCTCTTCATTTACTCAATATATTTTCAAGAAATATGGCGTTAACCTGCCGCGTACTTCCGTAGCCCAATCCAAAGTCGGATCATCCGTGAGCAAGGCCAATCTGCGTGTCGGCGATTTGGTGTTCTTCTCCAGCGGAAGCCGGGCAACAGGCAAGAATGTAACGCATGTAGCAGTCTATGCAGGCAACGGCAAGATTCTCCACACCTACGGTTCACCTGGAGTAACGATTTCAGATCTGAATTCGGGCAACTGGAAAAAAACCTACCTGAAAGCACGCCGCGTACTGTAGACGCATCTGATCAGCTCTCTCTTATTAAATATTAAACGTGCTTCATTCACGATTTGTTGCAAGTCCATAGCACGGTTCTCAAAAAAGCCGGAGAGTCAGTTAAGTATTCCCTAACCTGTGACACCGCTCTCCGGCGCCCGCAGTACATATCCGGTTCCGCGTACCGTATGTATCAGTTTATTCCGGTGGCCCTTGTCTATCTTCATACGGATATGCCGGATGTAGACATCCACCACATTAGTGTCAGCGTGAAAATGATACCCCCATACCTGCTGTAAAATCTCGTCTCTTGGACAAATTTCACCCAAATTAACGGCAAGATAGTACAGCAGGTCGAATTCCTTGGGGGTCATCTTCAGCTCTATTCCGTCCCGGCTGACCTGCCGGCGGCTGGGATCGAGCAATAAGCCATCCACCTTAAGCAGCGAAGCCGCTCCTCTGCGGCGTCCGGTAAGCTTCAATAGATTGAGCACCCTGCATTTGAACTCACCGGTATGTACAGGCCCCGCCATATATTCATTGCCCCCTGCATCAAAAGCTGATACAGCTGCCGGACCACGCGCCTTTTCATCCCCTCCGGATATCACCATTACCGGCAGAACCATCCCCCCTTCCCGCATTTCTGACACTACCCTCCAGCCTGACCAGCCTGCGGGTTCACCCAGCTCTGCGAGCAGCAGCACTGGTTCTTGACCAGACAGCAGCAAGCGAAGATTCTCTACATCTCCGCTTGTTGCTGTCTTCATACCCAGCTCACGGATTGCGGCATCAAGCTCCGCACGACCCTCTTCCCGTTTCTTGCGTTCCGCCTCAGATTCCCGCACCTCCGGCGCCGGACCGGGCGCATACCAGGCAATGATTTCATTCACAATGAAGTCCCCCACCTTCCACCTTTGCACCGGCTGTACCGGCGCAGATGAAGCTTAGAGTTCCCGTAAAGCAAAGAGACCATTCCCTGGAATGGTCTCTTTGCTTTACTTTGCTTAGGCTACGGACGATTAATTCACGAAGTCAATCTCCTGGAAATCGGCTACCTCTACCTCCCAGCGTTTGGCAACAAATGCCTGATGCTCGGGATGGCTATTATAGGCATCATAAGCCGCCTGGTCTTCGAACTCCATCGAGAAGCCATACTTGAAGTCACATTTCACACTGACCTGGCGCAGCACCTCGAAATTCTTCACTACCGGAATGGCGCTGAGGATCTCCGCTCCGTCCCGCAGGAAGGCAGCAGTCTCCGCAGAGTCCGGGGCATGCTTCAATGTAAAAATAGCCATATGCCTGATTGTTCCGTTCTTCATCCTATCCCTCCTTCGTTATCCGAAATACCGGTGATAGAAGCTGCGTGCCGCAGCAATATCACTGGTTCCATGAATCAATGCCCTCCCGTCGGCAAACACAACCATACGGTAAGGCTCCTCTGTAAAGGAGACCAGATACGGATTGCTCTCTACCTTGCCGCTATTCAGCCTGGAGAGGCGGGCGGCAGTCTCCTGCAGATTGAGGCTCCGGCGCTGCGCCGGGCGGATCTGCACCGTATCCCGGCCGCAGAGCACATCACTGCGTTCTGTGTTAGCTGCCGACAGATACGGATAGACCGGATGTTCACCGCAGGATGGACAGTCTACCTTTTTCGCCGCCTTGACGCCAATCTCCTGCTGCTCGCTCTGCCAGATATCGAATGTCAGCAGCTTGCCGCGCAGCTTCTCTTTGTAACCGCCGAGCAGCTTCAGCGCCTCAGCCGTTCCATTCGCCGTAACCATCTGCACAGCTTGCGGCAGAATGCCGGCCGTATCACAGGTATCCCCGCCCAGCGGGATAGTACCCAGCAGACAATTCAGACAGGGCGTTTCACCCGGCAGGATGGTGTATGTAATTCCGTAGCTTCCGACACAGGCGCCATAGATCCAGGGAATGCCGTGTTTTTGCGCCAGGTCATTCATGATCAGCCGGGTGTCGAAGTTATCCGTCCCGTCCATAATCAGATCCACCCCCGGAACCAGGCTCTCCATCTCCTCTGCACGCACATCCAGCACATGGGCTTCAAGCACGATTTCCGAGTTAATCTCCATGAGTCTGGATTTGGCCGCAGCCGCTTTGGGCATCCGCAGACGGGCATCCTCTTCCGTATACAGCTGCTGACGCTGCAGATTGCTCCACTCTACATAATCACGGTCCACAAGGATGAGCCGGCCTACCCCGCAGCGCGCCAAAGTCTCGGCAATCCCTGTACCCAGTGCGCCCATTCCTACTATCAGCACACTTGAACGCGCCAGTCCCTGCTGACCCGCAGCCCCGAACGGAGTAAAGCGGACCTGTCTTGAATACCTTCCGTCCCGTCCCGCCGCTGATGCCGGAGCCAGTTTGTCATTGTCATTAGGACCCATTCCTGAACAGCCCCCTTTATCCAATAGAAAATGTTTATTCCATTTATCACTCTATATTATGAAAATCCGGGAAACAGCGCCTTGCAGCGCTCCTCCCCGGACGTTGTAATTCATCTATACAGTCTGAGCAGACCACTGCTCCACATTCCATACCTTCGTTACCCAGTCCTCGTAGAATTCCGGTTCATGGGAGACAAGCAGAATCGTCCCTTTGTATTCCTGCAGCGCCCGTTTGAGCTCTGCCTTGGCAACAATATCAAGGTGATTCGTAGGCTCATCGAACAGAATCCAGTTGCTCTCACGCATCAGCAGCTTACACAGACGTACTTTGGCCTGCTCGCCACCACTCAGCATGCTAAGCGGACGGGTAATATGTTCATTCTTCAGCCCGCAGCGTGCCAGATGGCCACGTACTTCATTCTGGGTGAGACTTGAGAATTCATTCCATACATCTTCAATCGGGGTAATATTCTCCGCCTTCATTTCCTGCTGGAAATACGCTGAACTCAGGTAATCCCCCAGATAGGTTTTGCCGCTGTAGGTCGGGATTACGCCTAGAATCGTTTTGAGCAGCGTGGATTTGCCGACACCATTGTACCCGACAATAGCAATCTTCTCTCCGCGTTCAATCATCATATTCAGCTTGCTTGGCAGCAGCGGACGATCATAACCAATCTCGAAGTCAACGCCTTCGAACACGGTCTTCCCGCTGGCCCGGCTCTCTTTGAACTGGAAGGTCGGCTTCATCGCCTCTTCCGGACGGTCAATCCGTTCCAGACGCCCAAGCTGCTTCTCACGGCTCTTGGCCCGGCCCGATGTGGAAGCCCGCGCTTTATTGCGCTGGATGAAGTCTTCCTGCTTTTTGATGAAATCCTGCTGCTTCTCATAGGCATCAATGTGCTGGGCCTTGTTCATACCCGCCATTTCCAGGAACTTCTCGTAGTTGGCCGTATAGCGGGTCAGCTTCGAGAACTCCAGATGATAGATCACATCCACGATTTTATTCATAAATTCCGTATCATGGGAGATCAGCATGAAGGCATACGGATAATTTTTCAGATAATTGGTCAGCCAGTCAATATGCTCCACATCGAGATAGTTGGTAGGCTCATCGAGCAGCAGCACATTCGGTTTCTCCAGCAGCAGCTTCGCCAGCAGAACCTTGGTCCGCTGCCCCCCGCTCAGGCTGGTTACGTCCCGGTCCAGACCGATTGCCGACAGGCCGAGGCCGCCCGCCATATCCTCCACCTTCACATCAATCATATAAAAATCGCCGATGTCCAGCTGTTCCTGAATCGTGCCCATCTGATCCAGCAGCAATTCCAGCTCTTCGGGAGTGGCGTCGCCCATTTTATCAGTGATGGCCAGCATTTCAGCCTCCAGCTCCAGCAGCGGCAGGAAGGCATCTTTAAGCACATCGCGTACCGTTTTGCCCGCCGTAAGCTGGGTGTGCTGATCAAGATAGCCGTAACGGACACGCGGAGTCCACTCTAATTTGCCGCTGTCCTTCAACAATTTACCGGTCAAAATATTCATCAGCGTCGACTTGCCCACGCCGTTAGCTCCAACAATTCCTACATGCTCTCCATCCAGCAGGCGGAAAGATACATCCTTGAACAATACCCGGTCCCCAAAGTTGTGGGAAACGTCTTCTACAGTAAGTAAACTCATAAATTCTCCGCAAGCTCCTGTCTATATTATAAATATTACGAAACGGGTTAAGCACATACATCACTCCATTCTAGCACACCTATGTCCTGCGCCGAAATAGAAAATAAGCCTAATTCCTGCAAAACACGCAGAAAAAGTAGTGATTTCAACGTTTTTTCTGAAATATTCCACTGTTTTTTGCAGAAAACCGTTTGTCCGTTCCCAGTCCAAGCATCTCTCCAACCGCTTGACCCAGCTTCCCTTTGGGCTGAAAAGGGTCCTGCTGAAGCGGCAGGCTGCACACATTGGCCTGTCCCAAAGCAGAAGCCAGAAGGGCTGCCGCTGAACTGCCGGCCAGCGGCAGACAGATCCGCCAGTCCGGCTGAGGGGTGAGCCCGCTGCGGCGCAGCCAGTGCAGCGTATCCTCCAGCCGCCAGTCCGCACCGGAGGCCACCAGCACCGGCCTGCCGCTGGCCGTGAAGGCTGCCAGGGCCCCTTCGTAACCGCCTGTCCCCAGATCCAGAACCACGAAGGAATACGACTCCCCCGTCCGCTGAGGTAGTCCGTCAGCAGGCGCAAGCTTCCAGAAATCTACGTTGTTCCAGGTAAAGGGATGCTCCGGCAGCACTCCACCATGGATGGCACTTCTTTCAGCCACTTCTGCCATTCCTTTAATACGATTAAATACTTGCGCATCAGGAGCGCATTCCACCCAGGCGGTGTGGCCAGTCCGCGACAAATAATGGCTCACAGCCAGTGAAGTATGCGTTGTCCCCAGTCCCGGAGCTACGCCAAGCACAGCCACTACTATAGTCTGCCGGGACGGCAGCCTAACAGAAGCAGCCTGCAAATCCGGCTTAAGCTCCGGCGCCGTCAGCTCTGCGGATTCGGCTTCAAGCGGTTCAAGCGCTGACAGCACCTCCTGGGCACTGCCGTACCGCTCCTCCGGATGATGACGCAGTAGGCGCCGGATTACCGGAATTAACCGGTCCGGAATGCTGCCGTGCAGCCTCCGTTCCATTCCCGGCTGCCAGCTGCTGAATTGTCCGCCGGAAGCCATGTACAGCAGCAGCGCACCCAGCCCGTACAGGTCAGACAGCGGACTGCTCTGTGCACTGCCATATTGCTCCGGGGCAGCGAAGCCGGCGGTTCCCAGCTTCTCCGTATCTTCATCAGATCCGGTTCTCAGCTTACGAGCAATACCGAAATCAATCAGCCGCAGCTCATGAGGCCCGGTCAGCATAATATTGGAGGGCTTCAGGTCACGGTAGACGATCGGCGGATGATGACTGTGCAGGTATTGCAGGACCTCCAGCAGCTGCCTGGCATAGCTGATAATCCGCCCTCCCGTAAGGGCTGCCGGATGCTCAATCATGGATTGATGAAGGGTTACCCCTTCAATGTAATCCATCACCAGATAACTATAGCCGTCACGGTCCGGCGGGAAGAAATCGCCAACCCTGGGCAGCTTAGGATGATTCAGTGAGATCAGCAGCTCTGCTTCTGCCTGGATAGCTCCAATTCGATGCCCGCCCCCTTCCCGTATCACACTTTCCTTAACCGCCCATACCTTTCCCGGCAGCCGCAAATCTTCTGCCAGATATACACGGCTCATTCCTCCTGCACCGATAAGTCCGGTAATAGAGTAACGTCCTCCAAGGATTTGTCCGGTTGTCAGCTTGCCCGTTACATTCATCTTTTTTCCTCCTTATTGTCACACAAAAAAGGGAAAGCATCCGCCGTCAGCACCTGGTACCGGCATGAAGCCGGCGGTGCAAATAGCGGGATGCTTTCCCTTTATCCATGAACCTAATTAATATTTAATCATATAAAGTGTAATTTCATCGCGGTTGTGGAACAGCTGCTTCGCACGCTGAATCTGCATCCGTTCACCTTCGAACATGGCAATAATTTCTTTGATCATCGCCAGCGGCTTCTTATGCATCAGCTTCACCGTGACAATGGCTGTACCGCCCGGGGTCAGACTATGGAGCAGTCCGGTAACCAGCTTCGCCATCAGCTTGGGACTCCAGCTCATATCGCAGACCAGCAGATCAAATTCATTCTCGCGGAATTTGACCTCCCCGGCATTTTTACGCAGAATCTTGAGTCCGGGATAATTACGCAGCGATTCATGCATCAGGGCCGGATCCACAGCGGTTACCTTAAGGCCGCGTTCCAGCAGGAACGAGGTCCAGCCGCCCGGGGAAGCGCCGATATCCACCGCATTCTTGAAGCTGTAGAACGGAATGGCGAATTCCTTCTCCGCCTCCATCAGCTTGAACTTAGCCCGTGAGATCTGCCCGTCCTCCTTGCGGAAGCGGATCATCCCGCCGTTCCAGCTGGAGAGATTCTCTTCCGGCCGGGATACACCGGCATACAGGGCTTCTCCATCTGCATATACGGACACCACCCATGCCGGATCCTGCACGGTGAATTCTGCACCCAGACTGTCAAGCCTTCCCTGCAGCCACTCCCGCAGCTCTCCCGGGCTGTCCTCCCAGAAGGACGTGCTTCCCTTGCGCACATGCAGCGAGACCTTCTCGCCCTCGAGCTCTGTCCGCCGGCTTAAGTATGCGGCCAGCCTGTCCATAGCAGACATATCGCCTGTGTCCTGGAACTGCACCGGCTGGATATGCCGCAGGAAGATCGGCAGGTTATGTGCCAGCATCCGCGATACCTCTTCAGGCTCTGCCTCCAGCGTTGCCAGGAACACTTCACCCGGCAGCAGCAATGTACTTTTCACCGCTCCGAACAAGCGGCGCAGCTCCTCTTGTGCATAGGGAGCAAAGCCGTGATTCGCGGTGCAGATGTATCTTGAAATTATTTTCTCATCAGGAGCCAGGTTTGGCTCGAGGGGTTCTTGCGTAAAATCATTCAAATCGATGTGCCTCCAGGTCTTATTTTTATCCAGGGACGGCCGCTATCCCATTCAACATCAACAGGTATATCGAAAGTGTCCATCAGCATTTCCCTAGTCAGCACTTCTTCCTTGGGACCGGCTCCCGCCAGCTTCCCGTCACGGATAAGCGCTACATGGGTGAAGAGCGGTACAATCTCCTCTACATGATGCGTTACGTACACTACAGCCACATTGCGCTGCTTCAATTTGTCGATCTCGGCCAGCATCTTCTCACGCTCGTAGAGATCAAGGCCGGCGCAAGGCTCGTCCATGATCAGCAGCTTGGGCTCGGCTATCAGGCAGCGCGCCAGCATCGCTTTCTTGCGTTCCCCCTGGGACAGGGTACCAAACGGATGGTACGCCAGTTCGCTGAGATTCATATCGTCCAGCAGCTTCAGCGCCTGATCCTGCACACTTTGCGGGATTGCCTGATAAAAGCGCAAATAGGCATAAGCGCCAGTTGCGACGACTTCCCATACGGGATCGCTGAGCGAGAGCTTTTCCATCAGGGACGGACCAATATAGCCGATTTCCTTGCGCACCTCGCGTACATCACACTGGCCGAATTTGTAGCCCAGCACTTCAACGGAACCCTTGCTTGGAAAAAGGTAACCAGTCATCATTTCCAGCAAGGTGGTTTTACCGGAGCCGTTACGCCCAAGAATTACCCAGTTCTCGCCTTGCTTCATTTCCAGAGATACATCATCAAGAATCAGGCTTTGTTCCCTGCGCAGGGAAAGATGTTGTAAAGATATCATTATGAGGTCACTCTCCTTATGTAATCCAGTACCCGTTCTACCGAGCCCATTGAATAAAAGATTTCCGGTTCAGCGCGGCGGTCCGCCGGCACTACCATCAGTGCAGGCACACTGGATATACGGTACGTGTTTACAAGTCCGGGCAGCATATTTACGTTGCCCTCAGCAATCAGAAGTCCGGGCGGCAGCAGATGCTGCGCAACCTCCAGCATACGACGTGCGGCCTTGCAGGTCCCGCACAGCGGGGTATACAAGAACACTACAAGAGGTTCTCCCGGCCTTCCGAGCAGCTCCATCAGTTCTTCCTGATTCATATCCTTCATCCTGCCGCCGCTCCTGCAGCAATTTCCTGCAGCCTCTCCAGCCCAAGCGGGCCATTGTGCAGCTGTGTGCCGGCAGGCACGGCCGGATACAAGATTTCGTACATTTCCTTGCGCCCCTCAAGGCTGGAGGTGTGCAGATAGATTTCCCGCGGGAATAATCCTTCGAGCACCATCCTTTTGGCCACTTCACCGCCGCAGAAATCCTCCGGGCCCATATCATAATCAAGCGACAAAATATCAACCGGGCCGCTGCGCAGCATCAGCATACACTCTCCGGTGGTTCTGGCCAGTGCAAAACCGGAAGGCCGTCTTCTCATATCGTCCATATATATATTCATCACGATTCATCCTCCGCTTCAAACCAAGGCCTGACTAGAGCAATTTCCGCCCTGTGAGTGCCGTCAGGCCCTTTTTCCGTTTCCATCGCAATCGCTGCCACCTTGCGCAGGGGAACAGAGGTCAGCAGCTCCCGCAGCGCCTTCAAGCCAATATGGCCTTGGCCGATCTGAGCATGTCTGTCCCGCCGGGAGCCGCAGGGGAACAGGGAGTCGTTCAGATGTACGGCAGCAAGATGCGGCCAGTAGCCGAGTGCTTCTCCCCTCTGCAGCAGCTCATCCGTATGCTGCGGATTCCAAATCCCTGATGCAAAGGCATGACAGGTATCGAAGCAGAAGCCGATTTTCTCCGGATAGCGGCTCAGTTCACGGACTTTGACCAGCTCTTCCAACGTCATGCCTTCATGGCCGTGATTGCCTGCCATGTTCTCGATCAGCAGCTTTGTCTGGCCTTCCCATCCTGACAGGGTGTCATTTATACATTGTATAATATTTTGATAGCCTTGTAATGGCTCCATTCCGGCAAAATGGCCAAAATGCACCACAATGCCCAGGGATCCGCAAGCCTCGGCGATCTCCAGATCATTGCGCAGCGAAGCAGCCATAACGGCTCTGCCTGCGGAATCTGCGGCCAGATTGGTCGGATAAGGGGTATGGGCAATGGAGACCATTCCCTGTTCCCGGCAATAACCGGCACAGCTATGCGCATCCCGGTAGTCAACCGGCTTAAGCTTCAGACTGCGCGGATTCTTCGGAAAATATTGAAAACATGACGCACCGCTCTCCCTGGCGGACCGGGCAGCCTGCCCGTATCCGCCGCGTATGCTGACATGTGCCCCTATACCGGGATTAAGCGTCATGCTGACAATCCGGGCAATAAAATACCTTGCGTCCGGACTGCTCTGTCTTGATAATCGTTCCCCCGCCGCGCAGGCAGGGTTCGCCGCCGCGGTCATACACTTTACAAGCATCGTTGTAAGAACCGGTAACCGTATCTCCGGTCATGAACGGCATTTCCATATAACCGCCAATCTCGGTTGCCTCCGTCAATACCTTGCGCACACTGTCATACAGCCGGGTTACTGCCTCCGGTGACAGATTCTGAACGAGCGTAGACGGCAGAAGTCTTGCTTCAAAGGCAATCTCGTCGGCATAACAATTGCCGATTCCAGCCATAACATGCTGGTTGACCAGCAGACTCTTCAGCGCACCGCGGCGTCCTTTGAGCAGTCCGGCGAAGCGTTCAGCCGTCATCCTCCGGTCCAGCAGCTCCGGTCCAAGCTTACCCATTGCCGCTTCACTTTCCTTAACAGACAGGAGATGCAGATACCCCAGGCGCAGGCCCATGAAATAAAGGATATGCTCTCCAAAAGCCAGTTCAACCTGCGTAGTCCGGTCCGGACGCTCTTCCTCTGTCCCATAGAACAAAAGTCCGCCCAGCATCAGATGAAGCAGCAGTCTTCTGCCGTCATGCAGATGGAAAAGGATATGCTTGGCACGGCGCTCTACGAACACAACACGCGCCCCAACCAGACCGTTCACGAAATCCGCGGTCTCCATATTGATTGTTTTTTCTCTGTTAACGGTTACCCCCGTAATTGGAACATTTATTAAATGCTGGCTCAGCAGCTTTCTGTAATTCTCCATTTCCGGCAATTCCGGCATATTGTCATCTTCCCTTCCAGGTTGGTAAAAGGCATACCTTTGTCATTATACACCGAGCAGTACCATTAGTTCAGCTAAATCAGCACAAATTTCATCCGGCTTAACTCCCGTAACAGTCTGGTAGTGCTCCAGATTATCGCGTGTGGTCAGACCCGTCAGCACCAGTATCGTGCGGCACCCTGCATTTACACCGGCAGAAATGTCTGTACGCATGTTATCTCCGACTACAACCGCTTCCTCAGGTGTGATCCCCAGCAATGTTGTCGCATAGGTAATCAGATGGGATTCCGGTTTGCCGATTACTACAGGTGACACTCCGCTGGCTGCTTCAATTGCAGCTCCAAGGGTTCCGGCGCCGGGCATCACCCCGTCATCGGAGGGGAGCATCAGGTCCGGGTTGGTCAGCACAAACCTGGCTCCTTCCCGGATCCAGCGCGAGGCCCGGGCCAGCGATTCATATGTAAAAGAACGGTCGATGCCCTGGACAACATATTGCGGATTCTCCGTGACCAGGGTCAACCCCGCTTCGGCGCAGGCCTGCACCAGTCCCTCTTCTCCAAGTATCGCCACGGTTGCTTCCGGTGATTCCTCAGCAATGTAGCGTGCCGCAGCAAGCGATGAGGTGCAGACCTCTTCCGGATTCGCGTCAATTCCCATCCCGCGCAGATGAGCAGCAACACTTGCCGCTGTGCGTGAAGAGTTATTCGTGACAAACAGGAACGGTACAGCCGCTCTACGCAGCGCTGTTATCAACCGATCTGCATCCGGAATCATCCGGCCGCCGTGATACAAGGTTCCGTCCAGATCAATTAACAAACCACCTATATTGTTCATAATACCCCCTGTTTGAGTCCCGTTTATTCAATTCATCGCATTAATTGTTAATTCTATAAAATATCTTCGCAATTTTCTAACCCTTTCCCGCTATAGCCCACTGTTATTGAGTTTTTTGATGGTATCCTAACTTATCCGCTACTCCGTTTCGCCAATTTCTCTACTGCTTCGTACGCTTAAAGCTCTCCAACTATTTAAAATTTAACATACTTCGTCGAACGATAGCGAACCGCAGTACCGGCAGGCTTTTTATGGCACAGCCCTGTCATTTCCTGCGCTTTCCCGGAAAATAATTCATTCCCCGGGGGCATTTCCCGCCGCTCTCCGGTGGACCGGGAAGGTGCAGAATTCCTCCGCCAGCAGTGTATTCGGGAAGATGGCCTGCGCCTCTTCCAGGAGTGGAATCAGCTCCTCCTGTGAGCTGTACCGCGAGCTGAAGTGGGTCAGCAGCAGTTCACGCCCGCCTGCCTCACGTGCCAGCTCCGCGGCTTGCCGGGCTGTACTGTGATGATACTGATAGGCCATATCGGCCAGGTCATGAGCAAAGGTAGCCTCATGAATGATCAGATCAGCATCCTGTGCCAGCGGCAGTGTTCCCTCGCAAGGACGGGTATCGCCCAGAATAGTAACAATGCGGCCGCGTTTCGGCGCATGGATCACATCCGCTGCCCGGATTACAGTCCCGTCTTCAGTTGTGATATCTTGGCCTCTCTTCAGCTTGCCATACAGCGGCCCGGGCTTCAGCCCGTAACTCTTAAGCAGCTCTGCATCGAGGTTGCCCGGACTGTCTTTCTCCGTTACCCGGTACCCATAGCTGTCAATTCTATGCTCCAGCAGTCCCGCCTCAACCTTGAACGTGTCATCCTCAAACACAAGCCCGCCGCTGTGCTCGATAATCTCAAGCTTGTAGGGGATTCGCGACTGGCTTGCAGACAGTGAAATATCCAGATAAGCTTTGATCCCCGGGGGTCCATACACTGTAAGCGGTGATGTACCGCCCTGATATCCGCGGCTCGACAGCAGCCCCGGAAGGCCGAACAAGTGGTCACCATGCAAATGGGTGATAAACAGCTTTTCCAGCTTGCCCAGCCGCAGCGGTGAACGGAGAACCTGATGCTGTGTCCCTTCTCCACAATCGAACATCCAGAACGTGCGCCGTTCTTCAAGCAGCCTGAGGGCGATTGAGGTTACATTCCGCTGCAGTGTCGGTACCCCGGCATTTGTTCCCAAGAAATAAATTTCCATTATGCCCCTCCTCTCTTCTCTCGTACTTCTCACCTTATTTTTATCATGCCGGTTCTTATGAAAAGAATTCTACTCTGTTTTGGCGCTGAAAGCATCTTTCAAGCGGAATCGGCTGGATACGATACATATAAATTCTTATATTTCCAGCAAAAAACCTCCCGGTGACGGGAGGTTCCGCTATGACGGGCACAGCCCTTCTGACAGGTGATGATCAATCAGGCAGTTACAGCTTCTCCACATTGAAATACTGTGCTTCAGGATGTGCAAATACCATAGCCGATACCGAAGCCTCCGGCTCCATCATGAAGCCTTCGGTAAGGTGAACTCCGATATCCTCCGGAGACAGCAGCTTGAATAACGGCCCTTGATCCTCCAGATCCGGGCAAGCCGGGTAGCCAAAGGATACACGGATTCCCTGATAACGCGCCCCGTGTCTCTGCTTCATCGTCATATCCGCCGGATCCGGGAACCCCCAGGTATCCCGCATCATATGGTGAACGCGTTCAGCCAGGCCTTCTGCCACCTCCAGCGCTACTGCCTGCAGGGCATGGGAACGGAGATAATCTCCCCGGTCCTTAAGCTCCGTGGACAATTCACGTACACCATGGCCGGCGGTCACGACCAGGAACCCGACGTAATCCATAACCCCGCTGTCCGCCGGCTTCAGGAAGTCGGCGAGGCAGAGATACGGCTCAACGTTCTGCCGCGGGAAGGTGAAGGTATGCAGCACATTGGCAGGATTCTGCGGGTCATAGATCAGGATATCATTCCCGCTCGACTGGGCCGGGAAGAACTGATACATGGCATGTGGAACAATGGTACCTTCCAGCATCGCCTGATGCAGAATATCGTCTACGGTTTCTTTCAATTCCACTGTACGCGCATCTCCCGCTGCCAGCTGCGCTTCCACGGAACCACGCAGCCCCAGATGATGACCGAGCAGCATCTGCATGTTCACATAAGGAATAATATGTCCAAGCGGATAATTGCGCAGGACATGACGCTCCAGATCCGGCGGGGTAAACACAGGGGCATCGGCTGAAATTTTGGAGCGGACGGCACGCGTCAGCTCGGGAAGCGGCTGCGGAGGAGCTACAGCAACGGCAGCCTCTGCCTCTTGGCGTACCTCTTCCTCAATCTTGCCCCGCTCAAGCGGATTCATCAGCCGGTTGGCGATATCCAGGCCGTCCATGGCATCCTTGGCGTATAGGACCAGGCCGTCATATTCAGGGCGGATACGGGTCTTGGTGAACTTGCGGGTTAATGCCGCACCGCCGACCATAATCGGCACATCGATACCGGCAGCGCGCAGATCCTGCGCCGTCAGGACCATCTGCTGCGCCGACTTCACCAGGAGGCCGGATAATCCGATGGCGTCAGCTTTTTCCTTGCGGAAGGCTTCAATTATATTCTCTGGCGGAACCTTTATCCCCAGATTGACGATCTCGTAACCATTATTGGAGAGGATAATCTCCACAAGGTTTTTACCGATATCATGTACATCGCCCTTAACGGTTGCGAGCATAATTCTTCCTTTAACCGAGGTCTCATCTTTCTTCATAAACTGTTCCAGATGACCGACCGAGGCCTTCATCACTTCAGCGCTTTGCAGCACTTCGGCGACAATCAATTCATTGTTGTTGAACAATCTGCCGACTTCCGACATCCCCGCCATCAGCGGACCATTAATAATCTCAAGCGGACCGGATAACTTCAGTGCTTCGTCCAGGTCTGGAATGAGCCCTTCCTTGGTTCCCTCAACGACATACGAGGCGAGACGTTCTTCCAGCGAGAGATTGGAGATCTTCTCCTTCTTCTCGACCTTCTTCTCCCGGAAAGCCGCTACGAACGCAGACAAAGTATCGTCATTCGTATTATAAATCAGCTGTTCGGCAAGCTTGCGTTCTTCTTCCGGAATGGAGGCATAACGCTCCACCTTTTCGGTATTCACAATCGCATAATCCAGCCCGGCTTTGGTGCACTCATAGAGAAATACCGAGTTCAGCACTTCACGACCCGCTTCCGGCAGTCCAAACGATACATTGCTTATGCCCAGAATCGTATGAACGGAAGGCAAAGCTTCCTTGATCAGGCGGATACCGTCAATCGTCTCTTTTGCAGAACCGATATATTGCTCGTCCCCAGTTCCGACAGGGAATACAAGGGTATCAAAGATCAGATCTTCAGCGGCTAGCCCGTATTTGTTCACCAGCAGATCGTATGAACGTCTGGCAACCTCCAGCTTGTCCTTAGCCAGGATCGCCTGCCCGGTTTCATCAATTGTGCCCACAACGATCGCAGCACCGTATTTATGAATCAGCGGAGTCACAAGCTCGAATTTCTCTTCACCATCTTCAAGGTTAATGGAGTTAATAATCGCCTTCCCCTGGCAATATTGCAGGGCCAGATCAATCACCTTCGGATCGGTGGTATCGATCATCAGAGGGACTTTGACTTTCTTCACTACCAGCTCGAGGAAGCGTTTGATATCCTCCGTCTCATCACGGTCAGGGTCCTGCACGCAGACGTCAATGACCTGCGCTCCGCTCTTCACCTGTGCGCGGGCAATCTCTGAAGCTTCCTCATATTTGCCTTCAACGATCAGCCGCTTGAACTTCCGCGATCCCAGCACGTTGGTCCGTTCACCGACCATGTAAGGACGGTTATCGCTCTCAATGTACACAGGCTCTATGCCGGAGAGTGCCGGCGGATGAATGCCATCCAGTCCGCGCGGCGGATATGCCGACAGGGCTTCGGCCATCGCCCGGATATGATCAGGGGTTGTGCCACAGCAGCCTCCGGCAATGTTCAGCCAGCCCTTCTCGGCGAAGCCGGCCAGCTTACGGGCAAGTGAATCCGGAGATTCATGGTAGTTGCCGTTCTCGTCCGGAAGCCCGGCATTCGGATAGCAGCTTACCGCTGCTGAAGAAATGGCCGACAGCGAACGGATATGATCGCGCATGAATTCCGGTCCGGTCGCACAGTTTAATCCGACAGAGATCGGCTTAAGATGCTCCAGCGAAATGTAGAAGGCCTCGATGTTCTGCCCCGCAAGCGTAGTCCCCATCGGTTCAATGGTACCCGAGATCATCACCGGCAGTGTAATTCCGCTTGTCTCGAAGGCATTGTGGATACCTATACTTCCGGCCTTCACATTCAGCGTGTCCTGGGAAGTCTCCAGCAGCAGGGCATCTACTTTGCCGTCAATCAACGCGACTGCCTGCTCTTCATAGCTGTCCACCAGCTCCTGGAACGTGACTCCCCCTGTTACGGAGAGCGTCTTCGTGGTCGGCCCCATGGCCCCTATTACGTACCGCGGGCGATCAGGTGTATCATATTTATCTGCAGCATTGCGCGCAAGTCTGGCAGCCTCCAGGTTAATCTCCCGGGCCCGCTGCGGGATATCATATTCTGCAAGCACCACTGAGGTGGCGCCGAATGTGTTAGTCTCAATCAGATCCGCACCGGCTTCCAGGTATTTCTCATGAATATCCTGAATCACCTCCGGCCGGGTAAGCACCAGCATTTCATTACAGCCATCCAGCTCTTCCCCGCCGAAATCCTCGCCGGTAAGCGGCACCTGTTGAATCATTGTGCCCATGGCTCCGTCTAGTATTAATATGCGTTGCTGCAAGCTTTCTGCAAGTGTGAATTTGGCCACTTTCAATCCCCCCAGTAAAACATTAGAGTAAGTTTAGCAGAATAAAGGGAATTCGGAAAGCCTTCCTTTCCACCCTGCATTATTTGTATTGACAGTATAGCTACAGCTCACAAACTCATTATGGCTGTACCGTGAGTTCTTTAGACGGCATAGAGTGCTGTGTCCGGGCAGTCACATGGGAAGTGACCGTATAGCTGCCGGCTTGCTCAAATGTACGTTCACTTATATAAGCTCCCTCTCCGTCACTTGCCCCTTTCAGCTGAGTGCTCTTGCCTGGCTCTGCATTATCTACAATTTCGAAGATCACTTCTTTGGCGTCCTCAACAACTTCTCCGTCCTGACTAATGACAGCTTTAAAAATCACCTTGTCGTTAACGGATACTTCTTCCGGACTCCAGCTTAGCTCTACCTTGATGGGCACCATTGAGGAATCAGCAGCTGCATGCATATACATATCCTCTTCATCATTCCCTGAACAGCCGGCAAGCGTCATACCCATGACAATGCAAATGAGACCTCTAAGTAACTTTGGCTTAATCATCTGGAGCCCTCCCGGTTCATCGATAGATTCATCTTCATGTTAACAGCGAAAGTCAGATTGCTTTCTTCCTTATTATACACATTTTATTCAACTTGTCGGAAATAAGCTTCGTTAACCGCCCTATCACATGAGAATAGTCATATACATGAACTACATTCGTCCAGATCCTTGCAGGGATATCAAAAAAGCCAATATCCTATAAGGATACCGGCTTCATCTAATTCAGTTATAGGGAGTGTACCAATGGCAGAAGCTCCGAAAGATGGCTGATCTGATAATCCGGAGTAATGTCCGGGTCAGGGGTCTTGGCCGTCCGGTTGATCCAGACCGTCGTTAGACCTGCAGCCAAACCTCCGAGAATATCAGTCGTAAGCTTATCTCCGACCATGACCCCCTGCTCAGGCGTAATATCCAGCAGTCCGAGGGCATGCTCGAAGATTGTCTTGTCCGGTTTCCCTTTACCGAAGCTTCCAGAAATGACAATATGGTCAAAATACGGAATAAGCTCAGGTACACCATCAAGCTTCTCCTGCTGGAGTGCAGGACAGCCATTCGTCAACAGCAGCAGCTTCACCTTGCCGCGCAGCTCATCCAGCACCTGAAGCGTCTCTTCATATATATAAGGACGGCTGCGGCGCTCAGCGGCGAACTTGGCCGCGAGGCGTGCCGCCAGCGCTTCATCGTCCACTCCAAGAGAGGCAAGTCCGCGGCGCCAGGATTCGGTGCGGTAGGCCGGAGCAAGCTGTTCCAGCTGCCGGAATTCCGGCTGGTCTCCAGCTGTGAAGTTAGCCCATAGTGCCTCAAAAGGATTAATCCCGATCAGCTTCGTGAACGGAAAAGTCTCGTAAGACTCATAAAGCGCACGCGCTTCTCTGCGCACCGCCTGTTCAAGCTCCTGCGGATCAACAGAATCCCCTGCAGCCTCAGAGGCGTAGCGGAATGCTTCTTCCACACTTCGATCATCCCATAGCAGTGTATCGTCAAGGTCAAATAGTACGGCGGTAATCGGCATTTCGTTCTCCCACTCCCTATGCTGGTCTATCTTACTATTCGTGCACTACTTCAATGTTGTTGTTCTTGCCGAATTGTTCCAGGCGTGCAGCCATAGCGGCGGTATCATACCGGTTGATTAGCTTGGAGAAAATCCACTGCTTGCGCTTGCCTTTATACTTAATGGTAACTACACTGCGCGACAAGGTAATCTTCTCGATTTCAGCTGCTGGCAAAAAGCGTTCACGGTTGTATTTAATAGTAGACAGACGGGCGCGTTCCACCTTAAGGAACGGACGGCGGAAGAATAGCAGCGCGGCAAGCAGGAAGTACAGCACTACCCCCAGCCAGTTAGCCAGTATTCCGCTTCCTTTCGCTTCATCAATGGAACCGACTACCCAGAACATAATGCCAAGCAACAGCAATACGACAGGGAATACAATATTCCGGCCTTTGAAAATATCGGTGCTCTTTGCAGCAGCTTTAGAGTTCGTTGCATATATCGTCTCTTTTCCCTGCTTCTTTCTTTGCTGATTGATTTGCTTGGTGTTGCGTTGAACCATTCTTTCCCAAGAACGGGCCATGTTAGTTCCCCCTAGTCATCCTGTATTATCTATGAAAAGGCCGCAGACTAAGCTTTCTGTCCGTTGTTGCCTTCTTCATGCTCCGGATTATCCACAATCTCAATGGTATCAAGCTGGGCCCGGAAATTGCTGCGGATATTGCCCAGATAAATCTCGCGGAGTTTGGCGCGTTCTGCCAATTCTTCCTCATTCAGGCCGCTTTCCTTATGTTTGCGTGCCAATTCATTGATGCGTGCGACCAATTCGTCAATATTCAATACTTTCCCCTCCCCTATAAATTCATTCTAACTTTGCCATGAGAAAAAGAGCTTGTCAAGGTCTACCCCCTGAAAGCTCTCTTAGTCGAACACCAGTATGCTTCTATCGGTTAATATACCGGCACAGACAGTATATCTCCTGCCTTAATTCCGCTGTCCTTCAGACCATTTGACTTCTTGATCCCTTCTATATATACAGCAGTCCTCATGTCATCCGGTTTATTCTTGAGGGCAATGCTCCACAAGGTGTCTCCGCGTTCAACTACGATCCGTTTCTCAGGCTTCATTAAAGTGACAGAACCAGCGAACACATTACCGACTACTGTAAATCCGGAAATCGTGAGTAATAGTATCAGAGATATCTTGATGAAGCTGACCTGGCGGAATATTGAAGTAAGTACAGACAGCAGGCGAAGGGTCTTGTCTCTGAATTGTGCCAATAGATTATGGGGTAATGGATTACCGGGAGCGGACACCTTGATATCCTCATTGTAGATACTATTGTAGGTACTGTATTTTAACATAAATATCGTCCTCCAAACACTTGTTCTTACTTTCAAAAATAATATAACACGAACATGTGTTTTGATCAATAGTTTTTTCGAACAACTGTTCCCTTTATTTTTTGGGCTATAATTCTCACAATTTAGAACTTATGTTTGTACGAACGGCAGTTCTATGTTATAATTTTCCCAAACATAGTATATGGGGTTGATTCCGATGTCAAAGATTTCGAGTCGCCAGCTGGCGATCCTGGAATTTATACGTAACGAAGTCCGCAGCAAGGGTTATCCTCCGTCCGTTCGGGAAATTGGTGAAGCTGTTGGCCTGGCCTCCAGTTCTACAGTGCACGGTCATCTGGACCGGCTTGAGAAGAAAGGCCTGATCCGGCGCGATCCTACGAAACCGCGTGCAATTGAATTGCTCGGACAGGAAGATTCAGAGAATGTACATCAATTCGTCCAGACGGTTACCCGTATCCCTGTAATTGGCAAGGTTACTGCTGGTGTTCCTATTACCGCTACAGAGAATATTGAGGATTACTTCCCGCTTCCTACTCATTACGTAGGGGATAACAAGGTATTCATGCTTTCTGTACTCGGCGACAGCATGGTTGATGCCGGTATTATGAACGGCGATTATGTTATTGTCCGCCAACAGCAAACCGCAGATAATGGTGACATCGTTGTTGCGATGACCGAAGAAGATGAAGCAACCGTTAAGACCTTTTACAAAGAACGTGATCATATCCGGCTGCAGCCGGAGAACCCGGCTTACGAGCCTCTCCGCCTTAACCGCGTTACTATTTTGGGCAGAGTCATTGGATTATTCCGCGATATTCATTAATCTTTCTCCTCCATAATCAGGCTGCTCCGCATCACGCGAAGCAGCCTTTTTCCTCTTTAGATCCTGTTACGCTTGCCCAAAATGCCAAAAAACCAACACAGGAACATTTGTTCCTGTGTTGGTTTTTTGGCATTTTTTACTCCGAACCGCTTTAGCTATCCGCACATATCCTGTTACAAAGGAGTGCTGATCCCATGCCCAACTATCGAATTATTGTCGACCTTTCACAGCGCATGCTTTATCTGCTTGATAATGACACCGTAACCAGGGGATTTCCTGTCGGCATTGGCCGAATGCTGACCGTCTCGCCGGTAGGCGAGTACACGATCATTAACAAGCAACCCAACCCGGGCGGACCGTTCGGAGCCTTCTGGATGGGCCTGTCCAAGCCGCATTATGGAATTCACGGAACCAATGACCCTTCTTCCATCGGCCATATGGTATCCCACGGCTGTATCCGCATGTATAACCAGGACGTGGTCGCGTTGGCTGCCATCATTCCCATTGGCACCCGTGTAACCATCAGGGAGTAGCCGCAGTCATGCAGCCGCCTATAAATCCCAATATTGAACACAAGAACCCCTCTGACGGGTTTACGCCAAAGGGGTTCTTTACAGCATTATTGCACAGTTTGCTCATAACCAAGCTCGTCCAGAATACTTTCAGCCAGACTCCACTGTTCCGCAGGTGAGTCTTTGCTTTTTTTGGCATAGACCAATGCACTCTTGGTAACTTTCTCGATCAGCCTGCGTCCCTGTTCTTTAGTGATGGACACTTCCATCCCGGAGCGGCCCACCACCTCAGACAGACAAAAGAACGCAATCCGCATCGCGTAATTGTCTCTGCTGAGGAAATAGAACAGATGAGGCACATTCTTGAGCAGACGGTCAACCCAGTTCGTAATCTCCCGTACCTGATAGACTTCCCGGCGATCCTGCTCATACCCATTGAATATAATTATGATTTTGCCCCGTAGTCGCTTCTTCTCATATTTCTTAAATTCACGCAAATAGCTCTCGAGCCGCCCCTTCTCCACATCTTCTCTGGAGACATTCAGCACGGTGGTTCCGGCTGCATCCCATTTAGAACTTTCTTCCATCACCGGATCTGCGTTAACCAACAGTGTACTATCTTGTAATTCCGGCAGTCCCAAACGCTGGCGTAATTGATCGTCCATTCTTCACACCTTCCTGTATCAAGCTCTTGTGCAGCTTGTTCTCCTCATCGTTCAATTATACTCCGGCCTTTCCACACTCTCAATCGCAAGTAAATCGAGTAGGCCCATGCGCAATTGCATGGGCCTCTCACAGATCCGTACGTGCGGGTCATCGCATACGGCTCCTCCGTGCTTATCCCCTCTGGGGATGAAGTTCTTTGTACAGGTCGAGCAATGAGCAGAGACCTATTTCTTGAAACCAACTGTTCGGCAATGCATAGTGTGCGTGGTAGCCACTGGAATTTCTCCATGCTATCATTCGAAGCTGTGGGAGCGGCTTCCTGTATCCCCTGCGTCGTAATTCTCGGTGCAGTTTACCGATTTTCCGCCAACTTCTAAGTTGCACCGCCCTCAACCTTCGTCGAATCCAGCTATCCACTGCCCGGAAGAAGTAGAAATCCTGTCCATGCCCGTAATAGTTGCCCCAGCCACGCAGGTATCCATTCAGCTTCTTCTTTACCAGTTCCTCCACACTCACCGTCTGGTTTCGTCGCGTAATCTCTTTCACCCGTTCTTTGAATTTCCGTTTCGCTTTATCGGATGGGAACATCCTTGAACCCCGGATAAACTCATACCCTAGAAAGACAAACGCCTCTTCCATATTGTTCACGATTTTAGTTTTCTCTGGGTGTATCTGTAGTCCCAGTTCCCTTTCCAGAAACTGCACCACTCCACGGAGCACCCTCTCTGCTCCTTTTTGCGACTTACAGCAAATGACGAAATCGTCCGCATACCGCGTTATCCGGTGCCCTCGTTCCGTCATTTGCTTGTCTAGCGGATGGAGGTAGATGTTCGCTAGCAATGGGCTTATCACCCCGCCTTGGGGGGTGCCTTGCTCATTCAGCTGAAAACTACCGTTTTCCATCACCCCAGCTTGCAGAAATCGTCCAATAAGTTCGAGAACACTACGATCCACAACTTCTTCGCTTACCTCTTGAATTAGCTTCTCGTGCGGAATCTTATCGAAGTACGCTTTCAGGTCCGCATCAATCACGTATACGTACCCCTCCGTTAGATCTTTGCGGATCTTCTCTAACGCCATATGGGCACTTCTTCCCGGTCTAAAGCCATAACTACAGTCCAAAAATTTCTCTTCAAAAATGGGTTCCAGGATACGCTTCACTGCCGCTTGCACGACTCGGTCTTCTACGGTAGGTATGCCTAGAGGTCTTAACGTGCCGTCCGCTTTCGGGATGTAGACCCTCTTTACCGGCTTTGGCCGGTATGTCTTGTTTCGCAGTGCGTGCTGAAGGGCTTGTACATGGCTCTCCAACTCAGACTCGTATGCCTTTACAGTCACTTTGTCTACGCCTGCGGCCCCCTTATTGCGTTTCACCTCTCGAAAGGCTTCCTCCAAGTTTGATACTGCCCAGATCTTGTCGATGAGGCTGTACCATCTGCGCTTCTTGCCACCTTCTCCTTCACGGAAATGCCTGACGGTTTTCGTCTTTTCCTCCATGCCTTATCTACTTCCCTTCTAACACCCAGCGGATTAGCCCTGTGGGCAGTATTCCGAGTGCATGGTTGGTCTTCCCCCAGACGGTCTACCCTTATGTTCGACCCCGGTTCTACGCGCTTCGTGGCTCCCCGGCTTCTGCCTGGTACATGGCAGTTTTTTTTACAGCACTTCTCTTTCACGGTTTCGGGCTTCGCACCAGGTCACTGCCTTTTCAGGTCAGCGCCTGTACCGGCGACACTGCGCCGATTCACTTGCCTTTGCGGCCTTTCCGGCAAGCTTCTTCACTACTATCCCTACGTCTGACTTCTTACCCCCCGTTATTTCGTTCTTGACCTCACGATCTTGAACGAAAGTTACCGCTTCGCGGAGAGGATAAGATCTCCTTGGGTCACGTCATCGCACTTTCCCCCGAATCCAGTCCTCTTAACCTACAAAGCTACGGATGGTATGGGACGTTCCTTTCTTTTGCAAGGTTGTCCTGCTCTGCCGGCCAACTTGGTTTTGCCGCCTGTTCCGGGGTTTGCCTTCTCATCCTCCGCACCCTTCCTCACGGACAGAGCACTATGAGTCAGCTATGTACTTCCGCCATCTCGCGGTGTACTCGGGACTCTCACCCGTTAGTACGATGCGCTGCCAAGCGCACAAAAGACATCCCGGAAGGATGTCTTTGAGTGGATTCATATCCTTTGCCTACTGACTACAACACGCTGCGCAACAACCGGATAGCAATAGTGTTTAAACGAATCGCTTCACGGATGGATGCTCTTGCAGCCAGCAATTCTCTTCTGGCACGTGAACCGCTTGGAAATCTGCGCAGGTTCTCATTAATTTCCTCAAGTCTTTCCAGCAGGATTGCTCTTTGTGCGAGCAGTGCATTAATTGCTCTGCGGATTCTGTTTCGTTCTCTTTGCGTCATCATTACACCTCTTCTACGTTTTATAGTATAAGAAATGCAAAGATTGGCTTCGGAGACTGTGTGATTTGGCAGTAATATTATAATTAGCTTTCTTTGACCTTGATGGAGATAATATTTACAGGATTAAGATACTTGCCTCCTGCCGGAATCCAGCCTGTCAACCCACCGGATGTCAGATAGGTTCTGGCTTCTGCCGCCGATTCAAACACAGATTCTAGCTCTTCAATTTGCCCATTCACATACTGAAGCTCAAAAATAACTTTACTCACTTGCGACCACCTCCTCAGCTACTAATTCGTTACCCCGAAGCGTTTTCCTGCTTTTACTTCTTGGGCAGCCTTACCCGGAACTCAAATTCGTCACGTCTATAGGTCATTCCGGCCAGCAATACATACTCCGGCGTCCATTTCTGTACAGGTCCGGCGTAATCAGCTATAACATGAGGTTTACCCTCGATCAGCTGAACGACATAGACCTTCACCTGGGCAAGTGCCGCCGCGAATATATCAGCATCACTTGAAAGAACTTTATACGCAGTATTCAACATCTTTCCTCCTCAGTGCACAAGCAAGAATGATAAGGATTCATAGAGCACACAAATCAGTTTAATTATACCGGGTTCTGGAACAAAATGTATACCCTATTTAGAGTTTAGAGCTTGATGAAAATGATTTTAAACAGCCCAAGGTATTTGCGCTTCG
Source organism: Paenibacillus sp. FSL E2-0178 (assembly GCF_038593005.1). Taxonomy (NCBI): domain Bacteria; kingdom Bacillati; phylum Bacillota; class Bacilli; order Caryophanales; family Paenibacillaceae; genus Paenibacillus; species Paenibacillus sp. FSL E2-0178. The sequence goes on along the minus strand of NZ_CP151953.1, from coordinate 5,987 downwards.
CCTTAATATCCCCGATAAATGTCTTACCGTCTTGAATATCAGGTATGCTAAAGGTGGAGAACAGAATGTAATTTTCTCTGATGGTAAATGACTCCACCAGCGGTTGAGCGACCAGATCTGTAATCCCTCCGGCAAATTCTACACCCAGCGTTCCCTCCAGATGATTCACTGCGTATTCTCCAAAGTCCTCTTTGCCCGGATTCATGACGGCTAGTAAAACTAGTACTACTATAATTACAAAAGACAGTTTTGCCGCTGTTTTCTTGCGGACTTTGTGTTCTGGCTGCGTTGCATCATATCGCGGGTTCATGCTTATTCCCTCCAGCTAGAATATTTCTTGAATCGCGAACACTAACGGACTCACAATAAACCTGCAGATTATAACCAGCACATCAACCGGCCCGCTTATCCCCACATCCATTCCGCTCCAGTCCGGACTACCTGCTACCGGTGAATCCAGCCCATATTGCTCTATAATCCGTTCCCTGGTTTCAGTTGACATACCATTCCCTTCTGCAGCTCCAGCCTGAGAACAAATTAGCGTTAATAATAGGATCATTGCAATGATACTTACATATTTATTTCTCATTTCATACCCCTATGTATCATATTTATTAACAAGGAAATACCGGCACCGCAACGACCACGGCCAGTATCAGCTCTGTAACAGCCATAGATCCCAAGCCCAAACCATCTAAACACATGCTTCACTTCAGCCTTGCTTTAGTCATAAAAGCGATCACCATTGTAAGCTACCTGCAAAAGGTTCCTTTAGTGTGTATATGATCCAGTATATAGGACATGGTACATTATGTAAAATAAACCATCCGGCAAACCATTGGGATGTAAATAAAATAACCCGTCAGCCATTATTCCGGCGAGTCGCTTTAAATTTAATAACTCTATTAAATATATATTATCCTAAATAATAATTTTGTATTTTATGTGTATTTTGTAAATAAAGGGTTGAATTATTTTCTCATATATTTATAATAATTACCAGATATATGAAGGGAGACAACAAGAGATTGTCCACTAGAGATATTCTTCCCCTCATGTCTTACATTGAAATTGACCGTAGATTATATCCGCGACCTATTCACACTTTAAGACAGAGATCGACCAGAAACCCTAAAAGCATTTCTCGTATTCTTAATTCGTTATATGAGAGCAATTACATCACCGTGGGTGATTTGATGAAAGCTTCATTGGCTGAATTGCGTTGCTTAAGGAATTTTGGCGTCACGGGGCAAATGATTGTCGTCGAGTTGTTAGAGGCCCACACCAAACAGTTGTCTGAGATTTCCCGCTAAGGACCTTTTTAAAGGTTCTTTTTTTATTATCTCTTTTCTCCTGCTTAATCCGAGCTGTTCCCGCAACAATTAATCCTATGATCATTAGCACGATGCCTTTTCTATTTTTAAATAATGCTCTTAAGTTATTTTCATTCCGCTTCATTGCATTACTTCCTAATCAAAGTCGAGCAGCTTCCTGATAACATCCTTCTTCCCTATTTAAATGAAGCAAGAAAAGCAAACAGAATCCCTTCACAGTTCAAAGGCGGAAAGTGGCCCTTCGGCCAGAAGATGAGACTCATTTATATACATTCTTACATAATACCGTATTTCAAATCATCCTTAATACTCATATACATTATTATCCATTAGGGGTATTGTTTTTCATGTAACTAAATACTTTTTTTGGGAGGATTATCTATTTATGAAAAGGAAATTGCTTGTTGGACTTTTAACTATTGCCGCATGTTTTACGGTAGGATCGACATCTTTGGCTGCTGAAGCTCCATCTTCTACTCTTAGCTCTTTAACTTCAATTTCTCCAAATGCTGTAATAAAACCAATTGACGAGACTCAGGCTATTGTTAGAATGCAAGTAGGCGAAACTATATGGTTGACTGGCTATAATTTTTGGTATATTAATTATGACGGATCTATTGAAATAATACCGGCTGAAGGAAAGTTTACTGCCTTACATCCAGGAACCAGTACTGTCGCAGCTGACTTTGGGAATGGTATTACATTTTATTATATTATCTTAGTTAACTAAGTCTTGACGATGCTCAAGAAATGATCATTCTGTCATCCAAACCGACAAATTTATTAATTCAAAAAATAACCCGTCAGGCATAAGCCCGGCGGGTTATTTTATGTATGCTCTGAATTTAACAAAAAACACGGCTTTTCGAATAATTCCTATACATGAATGAACCATCCTTCTTCCCGCTCCCCTCTATTTCTAAAAGTATGTAATAAAAAGACGCCCAAATCGCTCCAAGACCAAACTTAAAACACCCTTAAAGCAGTTTAATGTGATAAATGAATTTTTAATAGAAATGCACCTCAAAAAATTTCGAGGTGCATCCATGTTAGATTTAAAAACTAATGTTGTAATGAGCAAAATTCAGATGATACTGTGTCATTGCAGAGAAGTTAGGATTGTCTACGACCACATATATTGTTGCTCCAGGCGGAAGCAAAACATTGCTAAACGATTGCGCTTCAGCAGTTCCTGCCTTTCCTGTGTAAAGTGGGCCCAGTTCAGCGAGACCATTATTGTAATTAATAATTATACCCGCTCTTGAAGGACCGTTACCACTAAATCCTCCCACATGAACACCAATTCTTTTGAGATTTGTTGTTGTATTTGTCCACTTAAACCAATCTTGATCGGTAGCACTTTGGATGAACAGATCATATATCGCACCACCGTATTCATTCGGTGTAATGGTAAGTGCATTATCTCTGCTATCACCAATTCCAACAACGTAAGGAGTGATTTCGGCTGCTGAAATATTTTCTTCAGCAAATGCGGAAGCCGATGGAATCATTATTACAGCTGAGATAAGAAGAACAGAAAGAAACTTTTTAATTTTCACAATTCTTCCGCCTTTCCAACTATTGTTAACCGGCCGATTACACTTAAATAACACATCTTTCCCTTTTGTTATTACATAGTCCATAAGTTGTCAATTATTATAATATTCTACCGATATTTTATGTCTATTGTTGTTGAATTATGAATAAAACATTCCCTTCCTGTCATGCGGATTTTTACATGCATATTAATGTAGGGACAAAGCCTCGTTATTTAACATCCTTTTATACTGGTCGCGAAGAGTGGATCAATACGGTGAGCTTTATATGCACTGAGTAGGAAAAGTCCCCTGGCCTATAAACACAAAAAAAACCGGCGCCTAGAGCGCCAAGGGCTGCTATATCCTAGTAAAGTGTCATGTACTGATCTCTTTCCCATTCGTGAACCTGGGTGCGATTTACAGTTGGAATTTTCCAGATCAATCTGAACGCCGCTGAATACACGGTAAGAAAGGCTTGTAGGAACGTTACCTTTTTGAAATACACCGCCTTCCTTCCATATATATTTGGGCATTTTGTGGGCAGTGTTGTGGGCGTTTTACTAGCTTGAAAAAGAGCCGTCTAGGATAGTGGTTAGCGGGAGTGTTTTATGTATGCTCTATTCAAAACGGACGAAATAGGAACCGGACAGCTTAATGATTTCGGAGTGTAGCCTTCTACGATGCCACCATAATCCATTAGGCGGCCGATTGGGTCCGAATATCTTCCCTGTACCAGACAGATACCTTGGATTGAGTCAGCGCTGCCGTTAAAAAGTCAATGTCACTCTGCCGGACTTTGTATATACTATTCCTGCTCTCTTTTTCTCTTCTTTCGATATTTATAAATCCAGTAAAACAATATCAACACCAACAATATTAAAAAGAATCCGATCCACAAGGCTGCTGGATGCCAAATCAAAAAAAATGTATCTCTATATTGATAATTTTCATTATTCATAAATACAGAATAATTCATTTGGAACATTATGTATATGTGGGTAAGCAAAGTTTTCAGGAATGTTAAGAAATACCCCACCATTATTCACCATTATTGGTGAGGTACTGCTTTTAAATAGAAAACAAAAACGATTTGTGCTGTGGCGATAGACGTTTGAACAATTTACTCCACACGGTTGTCCTCCCCTATCCTCATCATTTCCGCTATTGGCGGAATGATCTACCTTTAATCGCTGCAGCACTTCAAAGGTTGGCTGCGTAAAAGCTGCCCGTTCTTTGTCCAGGATATCCTGCAGGCGGTCATTGTCCTCCAGGGCATGATCCAGCATCTTACGCGGAACCAACTCGCCTTTTGCGACTGCCCGCCACTGAATATAAGCAAATATGATAAACAAGAACAGTAATACAACCGACAGCCCATACTTTTCAACCAGTGGCAGCAGCTCTTGTATTGTTGATACCTCTGTGCCCATCCCCCCGCTCCCCTTTCCTCTCTTTGATGTAAAAGCCCCCCGGATCGACTCCGAGGGCAAAATAAAAACGCCTTCGTGGGCGCTCTGATCCATTCCTTATTCTAAAAAACAAGCACCTCTTAAATTCAAGAGGCGCTTGCACTATAACCGTTAAAAAGTGTAGGCTGCAAAATTAAGATGGTACGAAGGAGGTGTTGTGAAATTAGGTGCATCAACTACTAAGTATACTGTGGCTCCAGGTGGGACAAAAATATTTCCCAAGACTTGAGTGTTTGTAGTGTTTGCCTTATCAGAATAATACAAATCAGTCTCACCGAAACCGTTGTTATAATTGATTTTGAAGCCCGCTCTGATAGGACCATTTCCACTATAGCCACCTATATTAGCAGCAACCCTCCTAAAACTTGAAGATGTATTGGTCCACTTAAACCAATCTTTCTCGGAAGCGTCTTGTATAAAAAGGTCATAAATAACACCACCGGTGGCCACATCAACCCCATTACTTAGCACAAGCGATATTGCAGATGCCTGAGAATCACCAATACCTATGAGAAATGGTGTTACCTCAGCGGCATTTGCATTAGATTCTGCAAAGGCTGATGCCGAAGGTATCATAAGAACAGCTGAGACAAGAAGTACAGATAGAATCTTTTTAAGTTTCAATGATCTTCCGCCTTTCGATAATTTCGTTAATCGGCCGATTACAAAGTTAATATTATCCTTTTATATGTTTATTTTCCATGGTTCATTAGAATCCATTTTTTATCACAAATATGTAAGGTATTGTTAATTTAAAATGCCGAAATATGACTATTTTTGAAATATACTGTCATTTCGTTTACAACCTCTGTAAATAGCTACATGAAATCTATCCTCGAATAATTCCCACTATTTATTTGTGGGCATTTTGTGGACACCGTTAATTTAAGCAACCCCCACCACCCTAACGCCCACACAGTAGGGTAAGACGAGGGATTACTCCCTCGGACTCCCCGTCAAACCGTGCATGCAGATTTCCCGCACACGGCTTTCCTTCGTCAGTTCCCCATCTTCAGGAGTGAGTTTCCTTCATCCATCGCCGGATTGCCTATTTCACTCCTGAATTAGGAACGCGTGGTGAGTAAGCTTGTTAGAAATACCATTCCCGCTGCTTCCAGTTCCTTATTTGGAATCAACCGGTTTGACACCGTAGATTTCTTTTTGCGCCTGAAGGCTCGCACCCTCATCCGCGTCCATTTATCCAGACGTTCAAACTTTTTCTTTACATCTCCTATCCCAAAATAGTTTCCAAATCCTCGGATGATTTCGTTTAGCTTCTTGAGCATTCCCTCCAGGTTGGTTCCTTGCTGCCTTCGGGTCGCGTTTCGGATTTGTTCCTTATATTTCTTCATTTTCGCTTCCGGCAAGCTCACATAGTTCCTCCTGAAGTCAAATCCCAGAAAACGAAATCCTTCTTTAAAATCCACCACTTTGGTTTTCTCCGGGTGCATCCGCAGCCCTAGGTCCTCTTCCAGGATCTTCTTTGCTGCCAGATATGCCTCTTTTGCCTTCTCCTTACTCTTGCATAGGATCACAGCATCGTCTGCATATCTGACAACGGCAAATCCCTGCTCCTTCATTCCCCAGTCAAACGTATTCAGATAGATATTTGCCAGCAGCGGCGAGATAACCCCGCCCTGTGGAGA